>NZ_CP082161.1:0-4800000 GCF_023101665.1 Bradyrhizobium sp. 195
TGGCCTATTTGTCCGGCTACCGGCGAAAAGGCAAATGTCCGTTCCGGATGACAAGAAAGCACGGCTTGCTGCGCTGTATGCTGCAGCAAACGAGCATATTGCAACGCAATATCACCTCAGCATCTTGCTGCGCTTTTCCCAGCCTCGACCCACAAGGCATTGAGCCCTCTATGATTATATTTATAAATCAGCAGCTTAGGTAAGCGGCCAACATCACGCCGGCTTCCATGCTGCACATTCTTTGCAACAAGCCCGCACAATAAAAAGGGCGCCCGAAGGCGCCCTCTAAACTATGCAGCCTATGCTGCAGTGCACTCAGGTGTTCATGGAGTCGAAGAACTCGGAATTGCTCTTGGTCGAACGCAGCTTGTCGAGCAGGAAGTCGATCGCGTCCATCGTCCCCATCGGATTGAGGATACGGCGGAGCACGTACATCTTCTTGAGCACCTGCGGGTCGGTGATGAGCTCTTCCTTGCGGGTGCCGGAGCGCGAGATGTCGATCGCCGGGAAGGTGCGCTTGTCCGAGACCTTGCGGTCCAGGATCAGTTCCGAGTTACCGGTGCCCTTGAACTCTTCGAAGATGACTTCGTCCATGCGGCTGCCGGTATCGACCAGCGCGGTCGCGATGATGGTCAGCGAGCCGCCCTCCTCGATGTTGCGGGCGGCACCGAAGAAGCGCTTCGGGCGCTGCAGCGCGTTGGCGTCGACACCGCCGGTCAGCACCTTGCCGGATGACGGCACCACGGTGTTGTAAGCGCGGCCGAGACGCGTGATCGAATCGAGCAGGATTACGACATCGCGGCCATGCTCGACCAGGCGCTTTGCTTTTTCGATCACCATCTCGGCGACCTGGACGTGACGCACCGCCGGCTCGTCGAAGGTCGACGACACGACCTCGCCCTTCACCGAGCGCTGCATGTCCGTGACTTCTTCCGGACGTTCGTCGATCAGAAGCACGATCAGGTAGCACTCGGGGTGATTGTGCGTGATCGAGTGCGCGATGTTCTGCATCAGCACGGTCTTACCCGTGCGCGGCGGCGCCACGATCAATGCGCGCTGGCCCTTGCCGATGGGAGCGACGATGTCGATCACGCGTGCAGAAAGGTCTTTCCGCGTCGGATCGTCGATTTCCATGCGGAAACGCTGATTCGGAAACAGCGGCGTGAGGTTGTCGAAATTGACCTTGTGCTTGGCCTTTTCCGGGTCCTCGAAATTGAGCGTATTGACCTTCAGCAGCGCGAAATAGCGCTCGCCCTCTTTCGGGCTGCGGATGTGGCCTTCGATGGTGTCGCCGGTGCGCAGGCCGAAACGGCGGATCTGCGACGGCGAGACGTAGATGTCATCAGGGCCGGGCAGATAATTCGCATCGGGCGAGCGGAGGAAGCCGAAGCCGTCGGAGAGCACTTCGACGACGCCCTGGCCGACAATGTCGGTCTCGGCGAGTGCAAGCTGCTTGAGGATGGCAAACAGCAACTCCTGCTTTCGCATCGTGCTGGCGTTCTCGACCCCATTCTCCTCCGCAAACGAGACGAGCTCGGCCGGCGTTTTGGACTTGAGGTCTTCGAGTTTAATTTCCCGCATTGGGGTGGTCCTGTGGGGTAACCTTGGGAGGGGTGCGAGGAGGCTCTGAAATGCGGACGTGAGAAGATAAGGTCCGCAGGTCTGGCAAGGTGAGTGCCGGTAAGGCTTCAAACCTGATGCGGTGTCCGGCCTCTGGAAAGCTCAGACAAAACCACATCCGCCTGCGTTGGGTGGGATATCGCCAATATAGAAAATCGCTCCCTGTTCCGCAAGCCGAAGCGCTGAGCTAATCGTCACGCACCCTGCCTAGAACGGCTTCACGATCACCATGATGACGATGAAAATCATCAGGACGGTCGGCACCTCATTGATAATCCGATAGAATTTCTGGGACCGCGGACGTCTGTCGGCGGCGAAATCCTTCAGCCAGCGGGAAAAAAAGCCGTGGACCGCGGAGAGCACCAAGACCAGTGCCAGTTTTACGTGCAGCCAGCCAAACGAGAACCAATGGCCTGACCAGGCGAGAAAGAGCCCGGCGAGCCAGGTGACGATCATCGCAGGATTGATGATGGCCTTGAGCAGTCGGCGTTCCATCACCTTGAACGTTTCCGACTGCTTCGAGCCGATCTCGGCCTCGGAATGATAGACGAACAGCCGCGGCAGATAGAGCATGCCCGCCATCCAGGAGATGACGGCGATCACATGCAGCGCCTTGATCCAGAGATAGACGTCTTCGAACATTTTCGCGGCCCGGCTTGCTGCCCAGCGAAAGGAACTGGGGATAGTAAGAACTCGTTAAGGTCTCACCTGCACACATATCCGTCCGTAGCGCCTTCCTCAAATCTAGAATCTTAGATTCTTAAGGTTTGAGTCTATGTGACCGTGGATTGGACTCATGCAATTCCGTCCGCGGGTTCACGCGGGCTTGTTCACACCCATCAACATATCCCTGGTCGCTCTTGGCGCCTCGCGATAAGTCGGCCAGCTTCAAAGGCTTGCGCCATTCTGTCGGCAGCTTATCAAGGGGGTTGTCCGCGCAATCCCGTTTCCGTCCGGGCAGGCCGGCGAACTTGTTCAGACGGGCAGCGGTGTGAAGAAAATTGGCACTTGTCCCGCCCCTGGTGTCGCACATCCCTTTCCAAGGGGTTAAGCTCCACAGAAATCCACAAACTGCCCCGCCCTCATCCAAAGAGTTTTTGTGCCGACCTCCAACAATTATTTCCATCTGCACCTCGTCTCCGACTCCACCGGCGAGACGCTGATCACCGTGGCACGGGCGGTTGCGGCCCAATACGCCAATGTGACGCCGGTCGAGCATGTCTATCCGCTGGTGCGCAGCCAGAAGCAGCTCGATCGGGTGCTCGACGAGATCGAGGAAGCGCCGGGAATCGTGCTGTTCACGCTGCTCGAGAAGGATCTGGTCTCCAGGCTCGAGGACAAGTGCAAGGAGATCAACGTTCCGAGCCTGTCGATCATCGGCCCGGTGATGCAGCTGTTCGAAGCCTATCTCGGGGCTGCGACCACGGGCCGCGTCGGCGCTCAGCACGTCCTCAACGCCGAATATTTCAAGCGCATCGACGCGCTGAACTACACGATGATCCACGACGACGGCCAGCATGTCGAAGGCCTCGACGATGCCGACGTCGTCCTGGTCGGTGTGTCCCGCACCTCGAAAACGCCGACGTCGATTTATCTCGCCAATCGCGGCATCCGCACCGCCAACGTGCCGCTGGTTCCGGGCATTCCGGTACCCTCGCAATTGGAGACGCTGACGCGGCCGCTGGTCGTCAGCCTGCACGCGACGCCGGAACGCCTGATCCAGATCCGTCAGAATCGCCTGCTCTCGATGGGGACCGACTCCGGCAACGACACCTATACTGACAGGCAGTCGGTCACCGAGGAGGTCGCGTTTGCGCGCAAGCTCAGCGCCAAGCATGATTGGCCGCTGCTGGACGTCACGCGTCGCTCGATCGAGGAAACCGCGGCGGCGATCATGAAGCTCTACAGCGATCGCCAGCGCAACCGGCCTTCCGAATAGTTTTCGCGATGGGTCTGTGGCTCGGCAAATCTCCGTTGATCCTGGCCTCGCAGAGCAGCGCGCGAAAAATGCTGCTGGCCAATGCCGGTCTCGAATTCAAAGCGATCACGGCCGATATTGACGAGCGTGGCATTCAGGCTACGTCGAAGCTTTCGAACCCGCGCGAGGTCGGCTTGCTGCTGGCGCGCGAAAAAGCCAAAGCCGTCTCGACGCATTATCCCGGAAGCTACGTGATCGGCGCCGATCAGACCCTGGCTCTTGGCGACCGTCTCTTCAACAAGCCCGCAGGCCGTCCGCAGGCCCTGGCGCAATTGCGTGAGCTCGCCGGCAACAGCCACGAGCTGAATTCGGCGGTGGCCATAGCGCATGACGGCAAGATCGTGTTCGAAGACGTCTCGATCGCCCGCATGACCATGCGAGAGATGACCGAGGACGAGCTTGCAGCCTATCTGGATGCCGCCGGCGACGCCGTCACGACCAGCGTCGGTGCCTATCAGCTCGAAGGCCTGGGCATCCATCTGTTCGAGCGCATCGAAGGCGACCATTTCACCATTCTCGGCCTGCCTTTGCTGCCACTGCTTGCGTTCCTGCGACGCGAACGGCTAGTTGCCGTGTAAATGACTGACATGGCTGTAGTTTGATGCGAATCCTGGGACTGACCGGCTCGATCGGGATGGGAAAATCCACCACCGCGAAACTGTTCGCGGAGGCCGGCGTACCCGTCTACGACGCCGATGCCGCCGTGCATCAGCTCTATGAGGGCGAGGCCGCCCCCGCGATCGAGGCTGCGTTCCCCGGCACGACCGCGAACGGCAAGGTCGATCGGCCGAAGCTGTCGGCGCGCGTCGTGCACGATCCCGCCGCGATCAAGCAGCTCGAGCAGATCGTCCATCCGATGCTCGGCGCCTCCCGACAAAAATTCTTCGCCGAGGCGGAAGCGGCCAAGGCGCCGGTCGTGGTTCTCGATATCCCGCTGCTGTTCGAAACCGGCGGCGAGAAGCGGGTCGATGCCGTGGTCGTGGTCTCGACCTCGCCGGAACTCCAGCGTGAGCGGGTGCTGGCGCGCGGCACCATGGACGAAGCGAAGCTCGACGCCATCATCGCCAAGCAGACACCCGATGCCGAAAAGCGCCGACGCGCCGATTTCGTGGTGGATACGTCACACGGACTGGAGCCGGTGCGCGCGCAGATCAAGCACATCCTGACCGAGGTCGTTAAGATGCCGCAGCGGCGAACCTGATTCGCCGCCTCACGGCTCCCACGACCCTGATCTCAAGACATGCGCGAAATCGTTCTCGACACTGAAACCACCGGCCTCGATCCGCTTCGCGGCGATCGCCTGGTCGAAATCGGCTGCGTCGAGATCTTCAACCGCATGCCGACGGGGCAGAGCTTTCACGTCTACATCAATCCCGAACGGGACATGCCGGCGGAAGCGTTCGCGGTGCACGGGCTGTCGGCCGAGTTTCTGGCGACGAAGCCGCTGTTCCGCGAGGTCGTCGACGAGTTCCTGGAATTCATCGGCGATGCGCCGCTGGTGATCCACAACGCTTCGTTCGACGTCGGCTTCATCAATGCCGAGCTCGATCGCATCAAGCGTGCGGCGATCCCGCGCGAACGGCTGGTCGATACGCTGCTGCTGGCGCGTCGCAAGCATCCCGGCGTGTCCAACCGGCTCGACGATCTCTGCTCGCGCTATGCGATCGACAATTCGCACCGCACCAAGCACGGCGCGCTGCTGGACGCCGAGCTGCTGGCAGAGGTCTATGTCGATCTGGTCGGGGCGCGGCAGTCGCAGCTGCTCCTGGCGTCGGACGCTCAGGAGATTCGCGTCAATGCGACGGGCGATGCGCCGCGGCGGCAGCGCTTGGTGCCGCTTGCGCCGCGGACGTCGGACGCCGAGCGTGAGGCCCACCGGGCCTTCATTGCGACGCTCGGCGACAAGGCGATCTGGAACGAGTATCTCGTCGCTCCAGCTGCGCCTCCGGCTGGTTAGGCCCTATTTAGGCTTGGCCGGTCTGGCCACCCTGAGCGGCCATTTGCCGCTCCATGTTCTGGCGATAGAGACCGACGAAGTCGACCGGATCCAGCATCAGGGGCGGGAACCCGCCGTCGCGAACCGCGGTCGCGATGATCTCGCGGGCGAACGGGAACAGCAGGCGCGGGCACTCGATCATGACCAGCGGATGCAGATTCTCCTTTGGCACGTTGGCAATGCGGAACACGCCGGCATAGGCGAGTTCGAACGAGAACATGATCTTGCCCGCCGTTTCGGCCTTGCCCTCGACCGACAACGTCACCTCGAACTCCTGTTCGCTGAGATTGTTGGCGCTGACATTGATCTGGATGTTGATCTGGGGCGGCTGGCTCTGCTGCTGGAGCGAGGTCGGCGCGTTCGGATTTTCGAACGAAAGGTCCTTGGTATATTGCGCCAGCACGTTGAGCTGGGGAGCCTGGGCCGCCTCGGGAGGGGTGCCGTTACCGTTGGTCATGAGAGTCTCTCCTTACCCGATTGGGGCTGAATTTCGCGGCGGTTGGCTAACATATGGCCGCCTCGTTCCACAAGGACGAACGGTCCCGGAGGGGAATTCGGACCGCGCCCGCAACTGTGACGTTCACCCGGCCTTTTCCGCAAATTCGCGCCTTAAACGATTGAAGATGCGCGATTTCCGGGCAGGATCGGGTTTCCCCTTAAGCATAAAACGCGCTACACTCGGCGCTGTGCCAAAAGGCGCCATTGGCCGGGCAAGATTTCGTGCCTACATCCCACGGACCTGACGCGGACCTAAATGGCGATGTAGACTTGCCGTTCCCGTATGGAACGGTCTACTGGCCGGATTGATTTTCCCGGCGACGACCCCAAAGCGAAGACCCAGAGCAAAGACCAGAAAGCGAATACGACGTGGACATCTACACCATCATCTTCCTGGCGCTGGCGGTCTTCATCTTTCTGCGGCTGCGCAGCGTGCTCGGGCAGCGGACCGGCAACGAGCGGCCGCCGTTCGATCGAACCGCCGCCCGCAATGCGTTGGGGGGTGCCCAAGACAACAATGTCGTGACCATGCCGGGCAAGGTGATCGACCAGGCCCCGCTGGCGCCGACGGCCGAGCCGACCCCACCCTCCGACCGCTGGAAGGGCCTGACCGAGCCGGGCACCGCACTGGCGCAGGGCCTGGATGCCATCGTCGACAAGGATTCCACGTTCGACCCGCGTCATTTCATCTCGGGCGCCCGGGGCGCCTACGAGATGATCGTGCTGGCCTTTGCCAATGGCGACCGCCGCGCGCTGCGCGACCTGTTGTCGTCGGACGTCTATGACAGCTTCGACGCCGCCATCAAGGAGCGCGAGAAGAACGAGCAGAAGACCGAGACCCGCTTCGTCTCGATCGACAAGGCCGAGCTCGTCGGCGCGGAGCTGCGCGACCGCACCGCCCAGCTCACGATCCGTTTCGTCTCGCAGATGATCTCGGCCACCCGGGACAAGGCCGGCAACATCGTCGACGGCAGCGCCGATACGGTCGCCGACATCACCGACATCTGGACTTTCGCCCGCGACATCACCTCTCGCGATCCGAACTGGAAGTTGGTTGGCACCGGAAGCGCGAATTAAGGTCTTTCTGAAGACCAGCGCGACCGCGCTTTGCGCAGGCGTCGTCGTGCTGTCGTCGTTTTCGCTCGGCGCCGAGGCGGCGCGGCGCCACTATCGCAGCCACCACCATCATCTCCCGCAATTGCCTGCCGCTCCGCCGCGGGCCTTGCCCTATCCGCAGCTCCCGCTGCCGTTCGAAATTCCCGGCGCGCAATATCTGCCGCTGGCCTGGGCGGACGTGAAGGGCTGGGGCGATGACAATCATCTCGCGGCGTACAAGACGTTCCGCGCCAGCTGTCGGACCATCAATGCGCAGACCGGCGCGGCCGAGCCGAAGGCCGAATCAAAAGCAATTGGCGGCTCGCTGAACGAACCTTGCCGGGCGGCAAAATCGCTCGAGCTCACCGACGACGCCAAGGCAAAGAGCTTCTTCGAGGCGAACTTTTCGCCGCTGCGGATCTCGCGCCTCGGCGAGCCCGACGGGTTCGTCACCGGTTATTATGAGCCGGTGCTGGAGGGATCGCGCACGCAGACCGATGTCTACAATGTTCCGGTCTACCGCCGTCCCTCGAATCTGTTCGTGCGCGGCTACAAGCAGGATTCGGTGAGCCTGCCCAACAAGGGGCCGGTCTATCGCAAGATCGGCCGCCGCAAGCTGGTGCCCTATTACGATCGCGGCGAGATCGAGGATGGCAAGATCGCCGGCCGCGGGCTGGAGATCGCCTGGCTGAAGGACCCGACCGATCTGCTGTTCGCACAGATCCAGGGTTCGGCGCGGATCAAGTTCGACGACGGCGGCACGGTGCGGCTGAACTACGACGCCTATAACGGCTATCCCTATACGGCTGTCGGTCGCATCCTCATCGAGCGCGGCATCATCCCGAAAGAGGAGATGTCGATGCAGAAGATCAGGGAATGGATGACGCAAAACCCTGATGGCGCCAAGGAGCTGCGCCGGGCGAACCGCGCCTACATCTTCTTTCGCGAGGTCAATCTGTCCGACAAGGACGAGGCGGTGGGCGCGCAGGGCATTCCGCTGACTGCGGGGCGCTCGATCGCGGTCGACAAATCGCTGCATGTCTACGGCACGCCGTTCTTCATCGAGGGCGAGCTGCCGATCGAGTCCGAACGCGCCAAGACGCCGTTCCATCGGCTGATGATCGCGCAGGACACCGGCTCGGCCATCATCGGCCCCGCGCGCGCCGATCTGTTTTTCGGTGCCGGGCAGGAAGCGGGCCGCGTCTCCGGCCGGCTGCGCCATCCCATGCATTTTGTGATGCTGGTGCCGAAGGGCCTCGATCCCTCCGTGCGCGCCGCACGGTTGCCGGTGCCGGATCCGCGCCCCTCGGAGAAGATCGCAAAGCTGTTTCCGCAGACCGATCCCGGGAAAGGAACGGTCAAGCCCGCTGCTGCGACCGGTCCTACTGAAACCAAGACCGACACGGTCGCCATTGCCGGTCCGGTCCCGCTGCCGGCACCGCGTCCCGTGATCGAGCCCGCCTCCGAACCGCAGCGGCCGGTGAAGAAACGCCCCCATCGGCAGCAATGAAGCGATCGTCCCGTCCGCCCGTGCTGGAGCCTCGCCCCTCGCCGCGCCGTCGCGCGCTGAGCGAGGAGGAGCGCGAACTGTGGGAGGTCGTTGCCAAACAGGTCAAGCCGCTGCGGAAGCAGCGCACGGCGAAGGCGCATGCTCCGCCGCGCGCCGAGCCCTCATCCGCCGCACCGGTCGCGCGGCCTGCGCCATCGCCCCGTCCGCTTGCCGCAGCGCCGGCACCGCGCGCCGCAAAAGCATCCGTCCCGCCTCTGGCGCCGCTCGGCAAGCGCGAGCGGACAAAACTGTCGCGCGGCCGCAGCGAGATCGAGGCGCGGCTTGATCTGCACGGCATGACCCAGACGCGCGCCCATCGTGCGCTGACCGGCTTCCTGCACCGCGCCCATCATGACGGCCTTACCTTCGTGCTGGTCATCACCGGCAAGGGCCGCAGCGGCGGCGAAAGCGGCGTGCTGCGCCGCCTTGTGCCGGAATGGCTGAGCCTGCCGGAATTCCGCGCCTTCGTCGTCGGCTTCGAGACGGCGCATATCGGCCATGGCGGCGAGGGCGCGCTGTATGTGCGGATCAGGCGGGCGAGGGGTTAGCCATTCCGGCGGCTTCTCTTGCCTCTCCCGCTTGCGGGAGAGGCCGACGCGCGAAGCGCGGCGGGTGAGGGTTTTCTCCTCTTGGGGATCCCTCTGTGGAGATACCCTCTCCCCAACCCTCTCCCGCAAGCGGGAGAGGGCGCACACCGTCTAAAACGGCCGGATGATTCCGACGCGCGGGATCAGCGTGAGGACGAAGCCGAAGATGTTGGTGTTCCGATCCTCCGCCGGTATCAGCGCAGTTTCCCGCTTTGCCGGCAGCATCTTCACCGCATGCAGGATCAGGAACATGCAGACCGCCCAGTTCGATATCCAACGGGAATAGTCGAACACCATCGCGAACATCACGAGATAGGCGAGGCTGACGCCGATCAGCGCCGCGATCACGAGGCGCCGATGCGTCTCGCTTGCGAGCGCGCCGATCAGCTTCGCAAAATAGCGCCACAGCGGCGTATGCAACCAGATCAGCAACGCAAAGACGGGCACGCCGAGGATATTGTGCGGCAGGCGCCCCCAGGTGTCCAAAACCTCCTTCGCCAGCGGCTGGTACCAGATGTAGGCGAATTGCAGCAGGTCGGCTCGCGTCGGATCGGCCATCCGGCTCTTCAGATACGCGACGAAATTCGCTTCCGGGACCGGCATCGTTCCCAGGAATTGCGCGGCGAAGAACAGCGCGGAGACAATGAGCAAGGCGAGGATGCCGAAGGTGACGTTGCTGCGATTGCAGCCGTAAGCGAGATAATGCCTGACCGCCACGATGGTGATGATCGTCGGCACATACATCAAGAGATGAATGTGGTGGATCAGCACGAGGACGATCGAGAACAGCGCAGCCGTTGCAACATACAACAACGACCCCGCCGGCATCAGCAGCAGGATGAGCGCCAGCGTACAGCCATAGATGTCGAAATGGCCGAGCGTGTGCATGAAGTTTTTCAGGAAGAACGGCGAGCCCGCCATGAAGACGAACAGCGGCAGCGTTTTCGCGGTGAAGCCAAAGGTCTTCTGGAACAGCCTTGCGTACAGGCCGAGCGTCACCAGCCATGTCACCCCGCCGAGCGCGAACACGGACCATACCGGCACCTTGTCCGCGAACAACGCGACGATGGCGCCGATCAGTGCGCGCTTGATGAAGCCGAAATGGTAATCGACCAGGAGATGGATGTAGGGGACGTAAGGCGGCAGCTGGATCTTGTGGACGAAGACGCCGGCGATGACCGCAGCGTTGACCGCGAGCAGCAGGCGCCAGGGATTTTGCAGGATGCGTACGGTCACGCCGCATCAATAGCGTGGCCGCCCCAAATTACAAAATGAACCGGCTCAGGTCCGCGTTCTTGGCGAGGTCGCCGACGTGCTTCTGCACGAAATCCGCATCGACCTTGACGGTCTCGCCATTGCGGTCGGGGGCGGTGAAGGAGATCTCGTCGAGCACCCGCTCCATCACGGTCTGCAGCCGCCGCGCGCCGATGTTCTCGACGGTCGAGTTCACCGCGACCGCGACATCGGCGAGCGCGTCGATGGCGCTGTCGGAGATGTCGAGCGTCACGCCCTCGGTCTGCATCAAGGCGACATATTGCTTGATCAGCGAGGCCTCCGGCTCGGTCAGGATGCGGCGCATGTCGTCGCGGGTCAGCGCCTGCAATTCGACGCGGATCGGCAGGCGGCCCTGCAATTCCGGCAACAGGTCTGACGGCTTTGCGACGTGGAAGGCGCCGGAGGCGATGAACAGGATGTGGTCCGTCTTCACGGCGCCATGTTTGGTCGAGACCGTGGTGCCTTCGATCAAGGGCAGCAGATCGCGCTGCACGCCCTCGCGCGAGACGTCGCCGCCGACGCGGCCGTCACGTGCGCAGATCTTGTCGATCTCGTCGAGGAACACGATGCCGTTGTTCTCGACCGCGCTGATCGCCTCCAGCGTCAGCTGATCGGTGTCCAGCAGCTTGTCGGACTCTTCGTTGACGAGAATCTCGTGCGAGCCTTCGACCGTCAGTCGCCGCGTCTTGGTGCGGCCGCCGAGCTTACCAAAGATATCGCCGATCGAGATCGCGCCCATCTGCGCGCCCGGCATGCCCGGAATCTCGAACATCGGCATGCCGCTGCCGCCGCCTTGCGTCTCGACCTCGATTTCCTTGTCGTTGAGCTCGCCGGCGCGCAGCTTCTTGCGAAAGGATTCGCGCGTCGCAGGGCTGGAATTGGCGCCGACCAGCGCGTCGAGCACGCGCTCCTCGGCGGCGAGCTGCGCGCGCGCCTGCACGTCTTTGCGCTTCTTCTCGCGGACCTGGGCGATCGCGACCTCGACGAGATCGCGCACGATCTGCTCGACGTCGCGGCCGACATAGCCGACCTCGGTAAACTTGGTCGCTTCCACCTTCAGGAACGGCGCATTCGCAAGTTTCGCCAGTCGCCGCGCGATCTCGGTTTTGCCGACGCCGGTGGGGCCGATCATCAAAATATTCTTCGGCAGCACCTCTTCGCGCAAGGAGCCTTCGAGCTGCTGCCGCCGCCAGCGGTTGCGCAGCGCGATCGAGACGGCGCGCTTGGCATCGGCCTGGCCGACGATGAAACGGTCGAGTTCGGAAACGATTTCACGGGGAGAGAAGTCTGTCATGGGACCTTAGCTAGGGTCAGTTGCGGGCCGGGACAAGCCGGATTTTACGTCAGATGATCGGCGGCCCGGATTGCCATTGCTTCACGGCATCGACCGGATGGATCAGCATCAGGATATTGAGCGTCAGATTGTCGCGAATGTGGAGCGCCAGCATGATTTCGAAGGCGAGCCCGAGCAGGACCGTCGCGGACACAGGCAGCACGCGCGCGGCGAGGAACCCCAGCACCATGGCCAGATTGTCGGAGACGGAATTGATGATGCTGTCGCCGAAATAATCCAGCGAGATCGTGCCGGCGCGGTAACGTTCGATGATGAAGGGCGAGTTCTCGACGATCTCCCAGGCGCCCTCGATCAGCATGGCGATGATCAGCCGCGCCGGCCAGGCCAGAGGCAGGAACGGCAGTCGCGCAAACAGCAGCCAGGTCAGGCCGTAGAACAGGAAGCCGTGCAGGACGTGCGAGAATGTGTACCAGTCGGCGATGTGCTGGGAGTTCTCCGAGCTGTTGACCACGCCATGCCACACTTTGACATAGCCGCAGGTGCAGATCGGCACCCGCCCCATCGCAAGCAGGATCGAGGCCTGCAGCGCCAGCAGCAGCAGCGCGATGCCGACCCAGCCGAGCGGCGGAAATGCGGTCTTGGCGGTGGGGGTCGCGGCAAGCGTCATGGGTCTCGGATCATCAGGAGTGCGGGACCATCGGGCGTGACAATCTCGTGCTGCGGCACGAATCCAGCTTTCTCATAGGCACGAATTGCGCGCGGATTGGCGGGGCTGGGGTCGATCACGATGCGTGGCACGCCGCGGGCAAAGAGCTGATCGATGAAGGCACGGATGAAAGCGGAGCCGTGGCCGCATCCCAGCATGTCGGCTTCGCCGATGAACTGATCGAGGCCGCGGGTGCCCACCGGCTGCGGGCCGAAGCTGACGTGCCATTCGCCGATCTGGTAGCACTGCAGATAGGCGAAAGACCGGCCATCAAGGCTGACGATGAACTGCGCCAAATCAGGATGCTCGAGGTCGCCGCCGACGAACTCGAGCGTCTCGGGATCATGCCACCATTCGGCGACATGCGGCGCATCCAGCCAGCGCCAGATCAGCGGCATGTCGGCTGGGGTCATCGGGCGGAAGGTGTAGGTGGGGGTCATCTAGCAGCCATGGCGGTGCTGCCCTCCCTCTCCCGCTTGCGGGAGAGGGTCGGGGAGAGGGTGCCTCCACAATGGGACAGCCCCCAAGAGGAGAAAGCCCTCACGCGCGCCTTCGGCGCGACCTCTCCCGCAAGCGGGAGAGGTTACAGCCAGTCCGGAGCGCCGCCATGGATTCACAGGTCGCCCCTACCCGGTTGCCAGGCTTTCGATGGTCAAATTGCGGTTGGTGTAGACGCAGATGTCGGCGGCGATGTCCATGGAGCGGCGGACGATGGTCTCGGCGTCCTTGTCGGTGTCGAGCAGGGCCCGAGCCGCTGCCAGCGCGTAATTCCCGCCGGAGCCGATCGCCATCACGCCGGCCTCGGGCTCCAGCACGTCGCCGGTGCCCGTCAGCACCAGGGAGACGTCCTTGTCGGCCACGATCATCATGGCCTCCAGCCGCCGCAAATAGCGGTCGGTGCGCCAGTCCTTGGCCAGCTCCACCGCGGCCCGGGTCAGCTGTCCCGGATATTGCTCGAGTTTGGCTTCCAGCCGCTCAAACAGGGTGAAGGCATCGGCGGTCGCGCCGGCAAAACCGCCGATCACGTCGCCCTTGCCCAGCTTTCGGACCTTCTTGGCGTTGGACTTGATCACGGTCTGGCCGATCGAGACCTGGCCGTCGCCGCCGACCACCACCTTGCCGCCCTTGCGGACCGTCAAAATCGTGGTGCCGTGCCAGCCCGGCGAGCTGTTCTGGGAATCCTGCATGAAGTACCTCGTTGTCCGGCCTGATTTAGGCGGTCGGGGCCAAAGGGACAACTGGCGCACAACGGGCCGTTCCGGGCCGAATTTCACTCACCATAGGCAGAAGTAGAGGTCCCGCCAGCCGTTCCCGCAGTAGCGAAGGGGGCATTTGGCTGTTAATAGACTGGCGTTTTCCGGCCAAACCCCAGCGAAAGCCTTCAATGCGCACCGCGACGATCAAGCGTAAGACCAAGGAAACCGACATCGAGGTCACCGTGAACCTCGATGGCACCGGCGTCGCCAATATCGCGACCGGCATCGGCTTTTTCGACCATATGCTCGATCTCCTCGCCCGCCACTCCCGCATCGACCTCACGGTCAAGGCGGTGGGCGATCTGCACATTGATTATCACCATACCACCGAAGACACCGGCATCGCGCTTGGCCAGGCGGTCAGGCAGGCGCTCGGCAACATGGCGGGCATCACCCGCTATGCCGGCGTGCACATGCCCATGGACGAGACACTGTCGCGCGTGGTCATCGACATCTCGGGCCGCCCGTTCCTGGTGTTCAAGGCCAACTTCCCCCGCGACAAGATCGGTGAGTTCGACACCGAGCTGGTGCGCGAGTGGTTCCAGGCCTTCGCCATGAACGCCGGCGTGACTCTCCACGTCGAGACCCTATATGGCGATAACAGCCACCATATCGCCGAGTCCTGCTTCAAGGGTCTGGCGCGGGCGCTGCGCACCGCGGTCGCGATCGATCCGAAAGCGGCGGGAGAAATCCCGTCCACCAAGGGCTCGCTCGGCGGCTGAGGTCTTTCGGCGCGCGCCGCTTGCGGTATTACTGATTCCTAGGAACGGGGCATCACCATGCCTGTCTACACAGTTCATGCTCCCTCCCCTGCCGGAGCCGATCTGCGCGCGACCGACAAGTTCGTGTTCGTGCGTGACGGTTTCCATGTCAAAGCGATGATCTTCGGTCCGTTCTGGCTGCTGTGGCATCGGCTGTGGCTGGTGCTGATCGGCTATCTGATCTTCGTGGCGGCGTTCAACGCGGGGCTGTCCAGCCTCGGTGTTGGACGCGGTCCGATCTTCTTCGCCGATCTCATCGTTGCGCTGCTGATGGGATTCGAGGCCTCGAGCCTGCGTCGCTGGACGCTGTCGCGCGGCAAATGGCGGCAGCTCGACGTGGTGATTGGCGACAACGAGGACACAGCCGAGCGCCGCTTTTTCGAGCGCTGGAGCCAGAAACAGCACGGCATCGTCAACGATCAATGGGCCGTCGATCGCGGCGGCCCGCCGCCGACCCGCACTGTGCCGGGTCAGCAATTCTCGAATCCGCCGCCCATTCCGGCTGGCGGCATCATTGGATTGTTTCCAGAACCGGGAGGGTCAAGGTGAGCGTCGCCATCATCGATTACGGTTCCGGCAACCTGCATTCCGCCGCCAAGGCGTTCGAGCGCGCTGCGCGCAGCCTCGAGATTCCGCAGAAGGTCTTCGTCACCAGCGATCCGGACCAGGCCTATGGCGCCGACCGTCTGGTGCTGCCGGGCGTCGGCGCGTTCGCCGATTGCCGGCGCGGACTGGACGCCGTCAACGGCATGGTCGAGGCGATCACCGAAGCGGTGCGCGTCAAGGCGCGGCCCTTTTTCGGCATCTGCGTCGGCATGCAATTGATGGCGAGCCGCGGCAAGGAACATGTCATCACCGAAGGCCTGGGCTGGATCGGCGGCGACGTCGAGAAGATCACGCCGCGCGACGAGAGCCTGAAGATCCCGCACATGGGCTGGAATACGCTCGAGGTGCTCAGGGAGCATCCGGTGCTGAACAAGCTGCCGCTCGGCCCCAAGGGCCAGCACGCCTATTTCGTGCACTCCTACCACCTCAACCCCGCCAGCGAGGCGGACGTGCTCGCGCGCGCGGATTACGGCGGGCCCGTCACTGCGATCGTCGGCAAGGACACCGCCATCGGCACGCAGTTTCACCCCGAGAAGAGCCAGCGTTTCGGTCTCGCTCTGATCTCGAACTTTCTGCGATGGAAACCGTGATGGGTTCGACGGCTTTCACCTCGTCATTGCGAGCGCAGCGAAGCAATCCAACGTCTTTCCGCGCCGGCAGTCTGGATTGCTTCGCTGCGCTCGCAATGACGGAGTGCTTAGCTGACAAGTCCGTCCCCATGACGGGGACGAGAGCAGGTACGACATGATTCTCTTCCCCGCGATCGACCTCAAGAACGGCCAGTGCGTGCGCCTCGAGCAAGGCGACATGGCGCGCGCGACCGTGTTCAATCTCAATCCTGCGGCGCAGGCGCAGAGCTTTGCCGAGCAGGGTTTTGAGTATCTCCACGTCGTCGACCTCGACGGTGCCTTTGCCGGCAAGCCGGTGAATGCCGAGGCTGTCGAAGCGATGCTGAAGACGATCAAGATTCCGGTGCAGCTCGGCGGCGGCATTCGCGATCTCAAAACCGTCGAAGTCTGGCTCGCCAAGGGCATCACCCGCGTCATCATCGGCACCGCCGCGGTGCGCGACCCCCAGTTGGTGAAGGCGGCCGCGAAGAAGTTTCCCGGCCGTGTCGCGGTCGGGCTCGATGCGCGTGACGGCAAGGTCGCGGTCGAAGGCTGGGCCGAGACCTCGCAGGTGACGGTGCTCGAGATCGCGCAGCGCTTCGAGGATGCCGGCGTTGCCGCCATCATCTTCACCGACATCGCGCGTGATGGCCTGCTCAAGGGCTTGAACCTGGATGCGACCATTGCGCTGGCCGACGCCATCTCGATTCCGGTGATCGCCTCCGGCGGTCTCGCCTCGATCGAGGACGTCAAGGCGATGTTGACGCCGCGCGCGAAAAAGCTCGCTGGCGCGATCGCCGGCCGCGCGCTTTACGATGGCCGGCTCGATCCCGCCGCCGCGCTTACCCTGATCCGCGACGCGCGCAGGAGCTGACACATGTTCAAGGTGCGCGTGATCCCCTGCCTCGACGTCAAGGACGGCCGAGTCGTCAAGGGCGTCAACTTCGTCGATCTCAGGGATGCCGGCGACCCCGTCGAAGCCGCGATCGCCTATGACGCGGCAGGCGCCGACGAGCTCACTTTCCTCGACATCACCGCGACCCACGAGAATCGCGGCATCATGCTGGATGTCGTCCGCCGCACCGCGGAGGCCTGCTTCATGCCTGTCACCGTCGGTGGCGGCGTGCGCGAGGTCAACGACATCAAGACGCTGCTGCGCGCCGGCGCCGACAAGGTCTCGATCAATAGCGCGGCGGTGTCGCGGCGCGAGTTCGTCAAGGAAGCGGCCGAGAAATTCGGCGAGCAGTGCGTTGTGGTTGCGATCGATGCCAAGCGGGTGAAGCGCCCGGGCGGCGACCGCTGGGAAATCTTCACCCATGGCGGCCGCAATTCGACCGGTATCGATGCCGTCGAATACGCCCAGGAAGTCGTCGCGCTCGGCGCCGGTGAGATCCTGCTGACCTCGATGGATCGCGATGGCACCAGGCAGGGATTCGACATCCCGCTGACCCGGGCGATCGCCGACAGCGTTCCCGTTCCGGTGATCGCATCGGGCGGCGTCGGCAATCTCGACCACCTCGTCGACGGTATACGCGACGGACACGCCACAGCTGTGCTGGCCGCCTCGATCTTCCATTTCGGGGAATTCACCATCCGCGAAGCCAAGGAGCACATGGCCCGGCGCGGACTGGCGATGCGCCTCGATGCCTGACGACTCCCGTTCGCAAAAGTGCTACATGAGGCGACGGGGAATGGCCTCCGTGGCCAAGTCTGTTGCCAAGCGTGTTTCCGAGTAATTCCGATGCCGCGTTTCACGATCCATGATCTGGCCGAGACCATCGACGCCCGCGCCGCCGCCGGTGGCGAAACGTCCTATACCCGCAAGCTCCTGGACAAGGGCGCCGAGCATTGCGCCAAGAAGTTCGGCGAGGAAGCAGTCGAAACCGTAATCGCAGCAGTCGAAAACGATCGCGCGCATCTGATCGCCGAAAGCGCCGACCTGCTCTACCATTTCCTTGTGTTGCTCAAGGCACGCGGCGTAAAGCTGGAAGAGGTCGAGGCGACGCTCGAGAAGCGAACGACGATGTCGGGCTTGGAAGAGAAGGCGTCGCGCAAGGGCGGCAACTAGTCGAGTGGAGAGGTCGCGTCATGGATATCCGCGCACCCGAGCAGCAGTATAATCCGTACCGCGTCTATACCCGCGAAGAATGGTCGCGGCTGCGCGACGACACGCCGATGACGCTGGAGCCGGGCGAGTTCGACCGGCTGCGCTCGCTGCACGACCGCTTGGACTTGCAGGAGGTCGAGGACATCTATCTTCCGTTGTCGCGTCTGCTCTCGATCTATGTCGACGCGATGCAGCGCCTGTATTACGCCGAGCGCCAATTCCTCGACATCCGCGACCGCAAGGTGCCTTACATCATCGGCGTCGCCGGATCGGTCGCGGTCGGAAAATCCACCACGGCGCGCGTGCTTCAGGCGTTGCTGGCGCGCTGGTCGCCCCGGCCGAAGGTCGAACTGATCACGACCGACGGATTTCTCTATCCCAACGCGGTGCTCGAGCGGCAGGGCATCATGCAGAAGAAGGGCTTTCCGGAGAGCTACGACCTGCCGCTGCTGCTCAGCTTCCTGTCCGACATCAAATCCGGCCGCCGCCACGTGCGCGCCCCGGTCTATTCACATCTGACCTACGACATCGTGCCGAGCCAGTGGGCCGAGGTCGATCAGCCCGACATCCTGATCGTCGAGGGCGTCAACGTGCTGCAGACCGGCAAGCTGCCGCGCGATGGCAAGGCGGTGCCCGTCGTCTCCGACTTCTTCGATTTCTCGGTTTATATTGACGCCGACGAAGCGGCGCTGCGGCAATGGTACATCAAGCGCTTCCTGGCGCTGCGTGACACTGCGTTCACCAACCCGAAATCCTATTTCAACCGCTACGCGCTGCTGTCGGACGAGGAAGCCACCGCCACGGCGATCGCGATCTGGGAGCGCACCAACCTCGCCAATCTCGAGGACAACATTCTGCCGACCCGCCCCCGCGCGACCCTGATCCTGAAGAAGGGCGCCGACCACACGGTCGAGAGCGTGGCGCTGCGAAGGCTGTAGCCGCGGCGGTCGGTGGACGGCCGTCTAAATTTCAGACTGAGTGTCTTTTGTTGCAGACCGACAAAGGGTATTCCGTTATGGAATCCGAAAACGCTGATGGCCCATGGTTGATCGTCTCAGAAGCGCCGCCGAGCATCTCGAAGCACCGACCTGCCCGGATTGCCATATCGAGATGAGGTGGTACCGATCCGAACTGCTCGCGGACGAGCCGGTCCCAATCATCGCGCATCTCTTCGTCTGCCCACATTGCAAACGCGCGGCCCAGGCCGACACCATATTCAAGGCCGCCCAAGTCCCGCCTGAGAAACTTTCTGCGCCGCGCTTCTCGCTTATGCCCTATGAGGGCCGCCGCTCCTGCAAAGCCATTATCCCTTCGCTGATCCAGGCGAAGGTATAATCGTAGGTTGGCCGGGAACAATGTCTGCTGGACAGCCGTTGAGCTGGTCAGGCCATCCCACGAGTATCTTCAGGACAGAAATGAGCCAAACGCCACTCGACGAGATCGGGGACGGCCGCCGCCTTGAACTGCTCGTCAACGCAATCGTCGATTACGCCATCTTCATGCTCGACATCGACGGCACCGTGAGAAGCTGGAACGCGGGGGCCGAGCGTCTCAAGGGATATTCCGCCAGCGAGATCGTCGGCCAACCGTTTTCAGTGTTCTACACGCCCGAGGACCGCGCCGCAGATTTGCCCGGGAAGGCGCTGGCGACGGCACGTGAGACCGGACGCTTCAATTCCGAAGGATGGCGCGTCCGCAAGGATGGCAGGCGGTTTTGGGCGCTCGTGGTGCTCGATGCCATCAAGGACGAGCAGGGTCGGTTGATCGGCTTCGCCAAGGTGACGCGTGACATCACCGAACGTCAGCAGGCCCATCTCGATCTGTTGGAGAGCGAGCGACGCTACCGCCGATTGATCGAGGCCGTCATCGACTATGCCATCTTCCAGCTCGACCGCGAGGGCAACGTGGCGAGCTGGAATCCCGGCGCCGAGCGCATCAAGGGCTACGCACCGAATGAGATCATCGGGCGCCACTTCAGCCAGTTCTATACGCCCGAAGATCTCGAAATCGGAGTTCCGAAACGCGCCTTGGCGGAAGCTGCCGAGCACGGCCGCTTCGAGGCTGAAGGCTGGCGCATGCGCAAGGATGGGTCGCGCTTCTGGGCGTCGGTCGTCATCGATCGGATCGTCGACGAGGAAGGCCACATCATCGGCTTTGCAAAGGTCACCCGCGATCTCACCGAGCGCAAGCATGCCCAGGACGAGCTCAAGCAGGTCCAGGAGCAGCTGCTTGCGTCTCAGAAGCTCGAAGCCGTCGGGCAGCTCAGTGGGGGCATCGCGCACGACTTCAACAATCTGCTCATGATCGTGCTTGGGAATATCGAAACCGCCGAGCGCAATGCCCGCCAATTGGCCGGCAGCAGCAATCTGCAGCGCTCTCTAGCGCATGCCAAGCGTGGCGCCCAGAGAGCTGCGGCGCTCACCAGCCGTCTCCTGGCTTTCTCCCGCCGGCAGGCGCTCGATCCCAAACCGATCAACGTCAACAACTTCCTCAATGGCGTGCAGGAATTTCTTCAGCGCACACTGGGCGAGCGCATTGAGGTCGAGGCGGTCGGGAGCGCCGGACTCTGGCAAATCGAGGCCGATGCCAATCATCTCGAATCGGCCATCATCAATCTCGCGATCAACGCCCGCGACGCCATGCCGGAAGGCGGCAAGCTCACGGTCGAGGCCGTGAACGTCGCGGCCGACGACGATTACAGCCGGCGCAATCCCGAGCTGTCTCCCGGCCAATACGTCGCCATCTGTGTGACCGACACCGGAAGCGGAATGGCTGCGGACGTCGTCGACCACGCCTTCGAGCCGTTCTTCACGACCAAGGAGCCGGGCCACGGGACCGGGCTCGGACTCAGTCAGGTCTACGGCTTCGTCAAGCAGTCCGGCGGGCATGTCAAGATCTACAGCGAGATCGGCCACGGCACGAGCATCAAGATGTATTTCCCGCGCTACCACGGCGCGCTCCAGGCGGCCGTGAGCGAGCCGGACGATGTCTTGCCTGAAGGAGAAAAGGTCGAGACCATTCTCGTCGTTGAAGATGACGCCGACCTCAGGGCCTACGTGTCCGATGTGCTGCGTGATCTGAACTACCGCGTCGTTTCTGCCCCGAGTGCCCAGGGAGCGCTGACGATCCTGTTGCAGGAGGAGCCCAAGGTGAACCTGCTGCTCACCGATGTCGTCATGCCCGGAATCAATGGGCGTGAACTCGGGAGACGGGCGCAGCAGATCCGGCCGGGATTGAGGATCCTCTACATGACCGGCTATTCCAGGAATGCCGTGGTCCATCAGGGACGGCTCGATGAAGGCGTGGACCTGCTCGAAAAGCCGATTTCCCAGGCAAAGCTGGCGCTGCGCGTGCGCGAGGTACTGGACCGGCCGCTTAAGGAATGAAGGTCACTCCTTGACGTCCCGCCGCGCCTTCGAGGTCACGAAGATGCGCCACGCCGTCAGGAACATTGCGGCGACGAGTGGGCCGATGACGAAGCCGTTCGCTCCTAAAACCGCAAGGCCGCCCAGGGTGGCAAGCAGCACGACATAGCTCGGCATTTGGATCGACTGGCCGACCAGGATCGGGCGGAGAAAATTGTCGGCAAGACCGATCACGAAGGTCCCGAAAGCGAGCAGGATGATGCCCTTCGTGACCGAGCCGGCCACGAGCAAGTAGATTGCGACCGGAACCCAGACCAGGGCGGAGCCGAGCACGGGCAGCAGCGAAAGCAGCGCCATGACGGCGCCCGCGAGTAACGGCGCAGTCAGGCCGAGCAGCCAGAAGATCACCCCGCCAAGCGCTCCCTGGATCAGGGCAACCAATATGATCCCTTTGATCGTCCCGCGAACCGCCAGGGTGAAGGCATCCAGGATCTCGGCGGTCTGGCTCGGCCGCAGCGGCAGCGCATCGCGGAGGCGTATATTCAGCTCGTTACCATCGCGCAGGAAAAAGAACAGCAGGTACAGCATCACGAGCAGGCTTGCGACAAACTCCAATGTCAACTGACCGAAGTTGATCGCATGGCCGGCCAGTTGCTGGCCGGCCGGGACGACCAGGCTCGACAGGCGCTCCTTCATCGCCGAGAAATCAATGCCGGCCAGGCGATCCGAGAGGGAAGCAGCCCAGTCGGGCAGCGCGGATTTCAGCTGCTGCAGGGGATGAGCCAGATTGATCTCCCCGGACTGAACGCGCTGATACAGCTCGCCTCCCTGGTCGACGAGCGAAGCGATGATGACCCCGACGGGGATCAGGACCATGACGACCACGACGACGACGGTGGAAAGTGCAGCAACGTTGCGCCATTTCGGGAACATTTCTACGCAACGTCGATAGAGCGGCGCGAAAATGATCGCCAGCAGCGTGGCCCACAACAATGCGCCGGAGAATGGCCAAAGCAGCCAGCCGAACGCGACGGAGATCACGCCAAGCCAGACGAGGAATGAGCGGTCTTCCGATGTTCTCACGTGTCGCCGGCCTCCAGTCGCACCTCTCGGGACGTTGGTACCACAGGACTGTGGCGGAGCGGCAAGTCGCGCCCCGCCTCCGTCGCGACGGTGGGCCGAATTGGATCGGTCACTTGCCGGTGTTCGCAGCCCAATCGGCAATCTTGATGCGTCCCGCAAAGGTGGCGGGGCCGGAGCCGCCGGCCTTGTAGACGAAGGCTTCGCCTTCCTGCACGTCGCCAGCCTCCTTGCCGAAGGCATCTGCGATGTTGGTCTTGTGGGTGACCAGGAACGTGTTGGTGCCGGCTTTCGGCGGCGCGTCGACGAGCTGACGCACGGCCTGGCCCGCCTTTGCATTGGCGCCGGTCGGGTTTGCCATTCCCGATGCGCTGGCGTTGCTGCTGTCCGTCAACGCGTCAACCGGCTTGACCTCGCGGCCGGAGATCAGCTTGCCGGCCTCGACCGCGCGGTTCAGCCGGCTGGTGTAGACATCGCCGATCGGAACCGCGAGCTCCTTGACGGCCGCCCCGATCTGGCGGGCCATGTCCCTGCCCTTTTCGCTGAGCTGACGCTGGGCACTCATGTCGTCGAACTTGAAGGGATAAACGTCCTTTTGGCTGTCGTCGGTGGCGGTGTGCCGAAAGATCAGGACAAAGCCGCCTTGCTTGAGCGAGGCGATGAGCTCCGGCGTATCGGCCACGGCGTAGCGGGGCATTCCAGCGAGAAAAACAACGAGCGCGAGGCGGCAAAGCACGTTCATGCGCAAAGTCCTTCGTTGCAAAACGCCCCCAGCTGATGGTGACGCGCAAGGCGGTCGATTTCAATTATCGACTGCTCGCCGCGATGAAGGTTCCCGCGAAATTCCGGGTCAGACCGCCAGCCGCCGTGATGCCGCCAGGCCAGCCAGCGCCTCTTCAAGCTTCTCCCGGTCGAGCGGCTTGATCAGAAATCCGTTCATGCCTGCCTCGAAGCAGGCATAGCGATCCTCCGCCAGCGTGTTGGCGGTGAGCGCGAGGATCGGCGTGTGATGGCTGCCGGTGGCGGCCTCATGCGCGCGGATGCGTTTCGTCGCCTCGATGCCGTCGAGCTGCGGCATCTGGATATCCATCAGCACGAGATCATAGGGCGTGCCGGCCGATGACGCGGCGAGCCAGGATTCCAGCGCGGCCTCGCCGTGGACGGCGATGACGACGCGATGGCCGAGTTTCGTCAGCAGCGAGCGCATCAAGAGCGCGTTGATCTCGTTGTCCTCGGCAACGAGGATCGACAAGCCCTTTGCTTGAGTCGCGCCGGCCGCGTCGGCCGGTGGTTCCGGCGCGAGATCGGGTGAGGCGACCTCCGGCGTCCGCGCGAGGCGCGCGGCGAGCGAGGCTGCCCGCAGCGGCTTCACCAGAAAGCCGGTGAAGGCCGGCGACAACTTTTCATGGCGCGAGCTCGACGTCAGCAGCACGAGACGCTGTGGCGCATGCGTGCGGGCCATTTCGCCCAGGCGGTCGGCCATGGCAGGGCCGATCGCACGATCGATCAGCACTGCGTGCCATGAGCGTTCGGGCAGCAGCGCTTCGGCGACCGCTGCATCCGCAACCATGCAGGTCTGGCCGCCCCAACGCTCCAGGCGCCGCGCGATCAGCGAGGCCTCGATGCCGTCGGCGACCAGGAGCATCGACTTGCCGGCGAGGTCGGGACTCGGAAAGGCCGTCTGTCCCGCGCTGGCTTGCGACGGCGGAAGCGGCACCGCGATCTCGAAGGTCGAGCCCTTGCCCGGCTCGCTCGTGAGCGTGATCCGGCCGCCCATGCGCCTTGCGATGCGCTCGCTGATGGAAAGGCCGAGCCCGGTGCCGCCATAGGTGCGGGCGATGCGCTCGTCGGCCTGCTCGAACTCTCGGAAGATGCGTTGTTGTGCTTCCGGTGCGATGCCGATGCCGGTGTCGCGGACCAGGAAGCTGATCTCGTTCGGCCAAATGCCGGGTTCGACGATCAGCGCGACGCCGCCGTTGCTTGTGAACTTGATGGCGTTGCCGGCGAGATTGAGCAGAACCTGGCGCAGCCGCGCGGCGTCGCCGACGACTTCAAGCGGCAGGCGCTCGTCGACATAGGCCGCGATTTCGAGCTGCTTTGCCTGCGCGCGCGGCGCGAGCAGCTCGGTGATCTCCTCGACCAGGGTCGAGAGCGCGAACGGGCGTTGCTCGAGATCGAGCTTGCCCGCCTCGATCTTGGAATAGTCGAGCAGCTCCTCGATCAGCGCCATCAGGGCTTCGCCTGACGTCTTCACCGCTCTGGCGTAGGTCGTCTGCTCCGGCGTCAGATTGGTGTCGAGCAAGAGGCCGCCCATGCCGATGATGCCGTTCAGCGGCGTGCGGATCTCGTGCGAAGCCATCGCCAGAAAGCGCGATTTGGCGCGGTTGGCGGCGTCGGCCTGGTCGCGCGCGTCGGACAGCGCGCGCTCGGTCTCGGTGCGGTCGGTGACGTCGCGTCCCACGCTCTGCAATTCGGCGGGTTGCCCGGCGTCGAGGCGGACGTAGCCCTCGCGCCAGGCAATCCAGCGCGCGCCTAAGGGGGTTGCGATCTTCTGGTCGTGGATGCGCGTGCCGTTGCTCTCGCGCGCGCTGTCGCCCTGTTCCAGCACGTCGAAGTCGAAACGCGTGCCGACCAGCGCGCTGCGCACCTGTCCGGCGAGTGCACAATAGGCCTCGTTGGCAAAGGTGATGCGGCCGCTCGTGTCGCGCAGCACGATGAGGTCGCCCTGCTGTTCGAACAGGCTGCGGGCGCGTTCTTCCGCTTCCTTCAGCTCCCAATTGCGGTCGATCAGCGCCTCGTTGTGGGCGGCGAGCTTACGCAGCCGCTTGTTGACGAAGCGCAGGCGCATGCTCAAGGTCGCAAGGCCGAGGCAGGCGAGCGCGAACAGGAAGCTCGCGCCGATTGCAAAGGTGTGGGGATCGTAGCCGGAATTCTCGGACCGGCTGCCGGTCACGAAACCATAGGCGCCGCCGAAGGTCGCCGAGAAGATCATGAAGGAGCGGATCGCAAAGGCAATTCGGGGGTGCTGTCGCCTGAAGCGGCGCATGCGTACCTTGATCCGGAACGTCCGACCCATCGTCACCGACCCCGACTCTTTTCGAAAATCCTGCCACCCGCCGGCTGTGACGATGTCGCGCCGACCTTGCGAACAGCTTGAGGCTTTGGCGTTGCCTCCAAACAGGATTAACGAGGTGTTAACGCCTCAAAGCATGATCCGGAAAAGTGTTCGGCGGTTTTCCGAAAGATCATGCTCAAACTATTTACAGCGAGGCGGCCTGGAGCGGGAGCGGGCGATGGCCGCCATGGGCGCCGACGATCAGCGCCGCCGCCTCGCGCTGCGAGAACGATTTCGAGCGCACATAGATGCGGTAATCGGCCGGCCCTTCGGTGGAGAGATAGATCACCTGGCCGCCATCGACGGGCTGAGCGGCAATCGACACAAGGCGGGTCGACGGATTGGCCTGGCAGGAGTCCGGTTCGGAACCTAGGCCGTCGTCGACCACGGCGAAATCCGCGGCGTCGGCATCGTCGGTAATCTGGACCCGCACAGTGGCGTGCTCCGGATCGTCGGTGAAGGCGACGTGCACGCCGGCCGTCCAGAACAGTGAGGTCAGCTCGACCGAGGTGTCGCCGAGCGCGATGCAGGGATGTGAGACCGATCCGATCTCGCCGCGGGCGAATGCAACAGCCGCCAGGAGGGGAACAACCGAGGCCAGGATCTTGAAACGCAACATGACGCTCTACTCGCACAAGCCACTTGGGAACTCATCGGGCCTTATGGTTTGCAGAGCGTAAAGGAAACTCGTTACCGCCGGGTTGATGCGCAGAATGATCAAGCCAGCTGGCGTACATCCTCCGCGAGTGCGCGATAGGACAAAGCTTCGGCCAGATGCAGCCGGCCGATCTTGTCGGAATGATCGAGATCGGCCAGCGTGCGCGCCACCCGCAGCACGCGGTGATAGCCGCGCGCCGACAGCCGCATGGTCTCGGCGGCATCGCGCAGCAGTTTGGCGCCTTGCGCGTCAGGCTTTGCGATCTCCTCCAGCACGGAGGCGGGGGCCTCGGCATTGGTGCGGACATTGGGCAGACCGGCATCGGCATAACGTGCGAGCTGGATGTCGCGCGCCGCGGCGACGCGCGCGGCGACCTCGGCCGAGCCTTCCGCCGGAGGCGGCAGGATCAGATCGGCCGCGGTCACGGCCGGCACCTCGATGCGCAGATCGATGCGGTCCATCAGCGGGCCCGAGATGCGCGCCTGGTAATCGCCGGTGCAGCGGTCGATGCGGCCACGCTTGCAGGCATAGCCGGGCTCGAACGCGTTGCCGCAGCGGCACGGATTCATCGCCGCGACCAGCATGAAGCGGGCGGGGTAGGTGACGCGATGGTTGGCGCGCGACACGGCGACCTCGCCATTCTCCAGCGGCTGCCGCAGCGAATCCAGCACGCGCGGATCGAATTCGGGCAGCTCGTCGAGAAACAACACGCCCTGATGCGCCAGCGAGATCTCGCCGGGCTTGGCGCGCATGCCGCCGCCAGTGAGCGCGGCAATGCTGGCGGAATGATGCGGTGAGCGGAACGGCCGCCGCGCCGTCAGCGCGCCGCCTTCGATCTCGCCGGCGACGGACGCGATCATCGAGACTTCGAGCAGCTCACCCGGCGACAGCGGCGGCAGGATCGAGGGCAGCCGCGCCGCCAGCATCGATTTGCCGGCGCCGGGCGCGCCGATCATGAGCAGGTGATGCCCGCCGGCGGCCGCGATCTCCAGCGCCCGCTTGGCGCTCTCCTGACCCTTGATGTCGCGGAGGTCGAGCGTGGACGCGGCGGCCTCATGCACCTTCGGCAAAGGCCGCGACAGCACCTGCGTGCCTTTGAAGTGGTTGGCGATCTGGATCAGCGAGTGTGCTGCGATGATCTGGATGTCCGGGCTGGCCCAGGCCGCTTCGGAGCCGCAGGACGCCGGGCAGATCAGCCCTTCCTCGCGCATATTGGCGCCGATGGCGGCGGGAAGAACGCCGGCCACGGGCGCGATCGAGCCGTCGAGGCCAAGCTCGCCGAGCACGGTGAAGCCGGTCAGCGCATCCGGCGGGATCGCGCCGATCGCCGCCATCAGGCCGAGCGCGATCGGGAGGTCGTAATGGCTGCCCTCCTTGGGCAGGTCGGCCGGCGCCAGATTGACGATGATCCGGCGCGCCGGCAGCGCGAGGCCCGAGGCGATCAGCGCCGAGCGCACCCGCTCGCGCGCCTCCGACACCGCCTTGTCCGGCAGGCCGACGATGGCGAACGCCGGCAGGCCAGGCGCAACCTGCACCTGCACGTCGACCGCGCGGGCCTCGATCCCCTCAAAGGCGACGGTAGAAACCCGCTGAACCATGCTCAAACCAGCCTGCCCCTCTCGCACAATTAGGGGTAGCAGAGCCCGGCGCCTTCCGCAAGAACAATACGGGAACAATCCCGCAGGGGCGGCGAATCCTAAGCATTCGTAAACGCCAAGCCGACACTACGCTTCGAATGCCAGCTTCTGTCCTCAGCACATTCCAACGAATGTCCGCTACTCCTAGGGCTGCGGGATGGGCCGTGGTCAACGGGTGAACAATTCAAATGCTTGCAAATCGCCGGAGAAGCGAACGTCGGATGTGCAGCCGGCTCGCCAAGATCCATTTTGGCGCGGGGTCGCTGCCGCGGGACTGCACGATCACGGATATCTCGGATGGCGGCGTGAAAGTGGTGGCGGAATTCTTGGAAGTGCCGCCGCAATTCACCATCATCTTCGCGCCCGACTATTCCCGGCAATGCCGCCTGCGCTGGCGCATCGGCTGCGAGTTCGGCGCCGAATTCACCGACTAGGGTCCTTGGGAGCGCGTCCTTAACGGGACTTTAGCGTTAATCGGTAAGCATCTCTGATCAGTTGCCGAGTGATCAGAGTATGTCCAAGCGTTCGTCCCTCGCCTTTCCTGCGGCGAGATTGCTGCTTCCCGCACTCCTGGTGCTCACCCTCGGCGGTTGCCAGACCGCCGGCATCGAGGACGTGACCGGCGCGCTCGGCGTCAGATCGGAAACGGCTGATAAGGCCGACCCCACGCCGGACATGGACGCTTTGCGTGCGCGCTATCGCGCCAAGCCTGGTGATCCCGACCTTGCGCTCGCCTACGGCAAGGCGCTGCGCGAGAGCGGCCAGCGCGCGCAGGCGGTCGCGGTGATGGAGCAGGCCGTGCTCGGTCATTCCAGCAACAAGGCGCTGCTCGCCGGCTATGGCCGCGCGCTCGCCGACAACGGTAATTTCCAGCAGGCCTTCGACGTCCTCGGCCGCGCGCATTCGCCTGAAGATCCCGATTGGCGCATCCTGTCGGCGCAGGGCGCGGCGCTCGATCAGCTCGGCCGCAACGAGGAAGCGCAGCAATATTACGCCGCGGCGTTGAAGATCGTGCCGAACGAGCCGACCGTGCTGTCCAATCTCGGCCTGTCCTATATGCTGCAAAACAATCTGTCGAAGGCCGAACAGGTGCTCGGCCGCGCTTATCAGCGCAATCAGAACGATGCGCGGGTCCGCGCCAATCTGGCGCTCGTGCTGGGATTGCAAGGCCGCGAGGCCGAGGCCGAAATCCTCGTGAAGGCCGATCTGCCGCCCGATCAGGCCGCGGCAAAGGTCACTGCGCTGCGGCAGTTGCTGGCGAAGAAGCAGCAACGGGCGGACAAATAGCCCGCCCGCAGAGGTTCTTTTTCCACTTCGCTCGAAAAGGCTTCCAGCCCTTACGACGCCTTGCGATGCGGGGCTGATCCGCGCCCCGACCGGCCCTTCAGCTTCTTCAGCAGCGGCGCGAGCAACGAGCGCTTCGGCTTCTTCACCTCGCCGCGGCCGGCGAGGCGGTTCGCCATGTTCTGAAACAACTCGGTGGTGCGGTGATTCTTGGAGACTTCCGCGATCATCTGGCCGTTATTGGCCGCGGTCGAAAACAGTTTCGAATCGAACGGGATCACCGCAATCGGCTGGCTCTCCATGGTCTTGGCGAACGCCTTGACCTCGATCTCCGCGCGCTTGTGCATGCCGACCTGATTCAGGCAGTACAGCGGCGGCCGGTCGTTCGGTCGCGCTGCTTTCAGCACGCTCAGCATGTTCTTGGTGTTGCGCAGATTGGCGAGGTCGGGCTCGGCGACGATCGCGATGTCGTCGGCATTCACCAGCGCGCGCCGCGTCCACCCTGACCATTGGTGCGGGACGTCGAGCACGATGCAGGGCGTGGTCATGCGTAGCGTGTCGAATATGGCGTCGAAGGCTTCGGCGCCGAAATCGTAGACGCGGTCAAGGCTGGCAGGCGCAGCGAGGAGGCTGAGGCGCTCGGTGCATTTGGACAGCAGGCGCTCCATCAGCGCCGTGTCCGGCCGGTCCTGCGACAGCACTGCGTTGGCGATGCCCTGCGCCGGGTCCTGGTTGTAGTCGAGGCCCGCGGTGCCGAAGGCGAGGTCGAGGTCGATCACGACCGAATCGAGCGAAAGGTCGCGGGCGATGGTCCAGGCCACGTTGTGCGCGACGGTGGAAGCGCCGACGCCGCCCTTGGCGCCGACCACCGCGATGACGCGGCCGGTGATGATGGCCTCGGAGGCCGAGAACAGGCTGCAGATCGAGCGAACGACGTCGAGGGTTTCGACCGGTCCGACCACATAGTCGTTGACGCCGCGGCGCACCAGCTCGCGATAGGGCGCGGTGTCGTTGGGATTGCCGATCACGACCACGCGCGTGCCGGGGTCGCAGACGCCGGCGAGGTCGTCCAGTCCCTCGAGGATGTCGCGCGTGCCGTCGGATTCGATCACGATCACGTTCGGCGTCGGCATCGATTCATAGACTTCGATCGCCGCGGCAAGGCCGCCGTCCTTGGCGGTGAGATGCGCCTTGGCGAGCCGGCGGTCCTGCCCCGCCGCGGTCATCGCGGCGAGCGTCTTCTCGGTCTCGCAAAAGGCCTGCACCGAGATGCGAGGAACCGGCGCGATGTGTTCGTCGGGGTGCTGCGGATCGTCCGCGTCTTCGTCGTGGAGACGTGTCATTTGCCGGTATCGCTGAGTTTGGCCTTGTCGGAATCGGGTGAGGGGGTCGCGATCGGCGTGCCCTTGCGGTAACGCTCGAAGGCGATGTCGCGTCGTGCGGTATAGGCGGGGGTCTCGGCGCGCGGCTGCTCGAGATCGGCGGGGTTGTCGATCATGGCAGCGAGATTGCGCTGGCTGGCGCAGCCCAGATTAAAATAGGGCCGGTTCTCGTTGTAGCCGGGATCGAGGATGTTGGGCCCGACGTCTTCCGGCCACAGGCCGCAGGGGCCAGCGACGGCGGCAATCCGGGAATAGCTCAGACGGATGGTGGGCAGCAGCCCGGGATCTTCAGGGCGATAGGGATGCTGAACGATGGCGCGCGACGGCACGCCGCCGGATGCGAGCACGGATCGGATCTCCTGATAGGTTGCCGCCGCCGCGCGCGAATTCGCGCTGTCGACGGGGACATCGACGACGACGGAGCCGGTGCCTTCGCGCACCCAGTCCCGCGCGATGCCCGCGACGTCCGAATGCTGCGCGGCCGAGAGGCCGCCCCTCGCCTTGCCGACGAAGATCACGATCGACTTCTTGCCTTCCTGCACCGCGATCGGGTGGCGCTGACGATAGTCGGTCGGCACCGTCTGGGTGACGATCTCGCCGGTGGTGTTGCAGGCGCCGAGCACGACGGAAAGGCCGGTCAGTGCCAGTGCGATCCGCAAGTTGCGACGTCGATCGGCTGGTGTTGTCGTCATCGCCTGGTCCCCTCTTGCCCCGTTTCTTGTCCGGTCCCCAAAACCGTCCGTCTCAGTCGATGATGAAGCCGAAATCACCCGGCGTGCCGGCGATGGGATCGACGCGGCGCGCGATGCCGTAGAGACGGTTCATGCGGCCGAGCAGCGCCGACTGCGCGTCCGAAGCCGGTGCGAAGCCGTCGTCGGGCCGTGCCAGTTCTTTCTGGGCGACCGCGCGCACCACATAGGGCGTCACGATCACCATCAGCTCGGTCTCGTTGTTGACGAAGTCCTGGCTGCGGAACAGCGCGCCGATGATCGGCACCTGGTCGACGCCGGGCAGGCCGTTGACCGCCTGCTTGGTCTTCTGCTGGATCAGCCCGGCCATCGCCATCGAGCCGCCGGAGGGAATTTCCAGCGTGGTCTCGGCGCGGCGGGTCTGGATCGAAGGGATGGTGATCGAGTTGTTCGTTGTCGCGGACACCGCCTGAGTCAACGTGATCGAGTTCGTGTTCGACAGCTCCGAGACCTCGGTCATCACGCGCAGGCTGATGCGGCCCTCGCTGAGCACGACCGGGGTAAAGTTCAGGGAGATGCCGAACTTCTTGTAGGTGACCTGGGTAGCACAGGAGCGGGTGATCGGATCGCAGTTATAGCCTGCGGGGATCGGGAACTCGCCGCCGGCAACGAACGTGGCGGCTTCGCCGGAGATCGCGGTCAGGCTCGGCTCGGCGAGCGTGCGCATGACGCCGGCGCTCTCCATCGCGCGCATGGTGGCGCTGACGGTGGCGAAGCCCTTGGCGAGGCCGGCGACGCCGAGCCCGTTGCTGCCGACGATCGGTCCGCCCGAGACCGAGAACGGATTGGAATTGTTGAAATTCACTACCGCGGTGCCGGCGTTCAGGCTGGCGCTGAGATCGACGCCGAGCTGCTTGACGATGTCGCGGCGCACTTCGCCGACGACGACCTTGAGCATCACCTGGTCGCGGCCGCGCACGACGATGTTGTTGACGACCTTGTCCGAACCGCCGACCAGTTTTGCGGCGACGTCGCCGGCCTGCTGTGCCTCGACCGGGCTCGAAACCGATCCCGTCAGCATCACGCTGTCGCCGACGCCTTCGATCTGCACGCCGGGCAGGGACTGGCGAAGGGCCGCGCGCATGCCGTTGAGATCGCGCTTCACGGCGATGTCGTAGGCGGCGACCTGCTGGCCGTCGGCGGTGAAGAACACGACGTTGGTCTGGCCGACCTGGCCGCCGATGATATAGGCGCGCTGGGCCGAGCGGATGACGGCATTGGCGATCTTGGGATCGGCCACCAGCACGTCCTTGACCTCGCGGGGCAGGTCGATGACGACGGATTTGCCCACGCCAAGCGAGAGAAAACGCGACCTCGCGGGCGCGATCGTCGCGACCGGCGACACGTCGAGATCCGGCGCCTGCATCGGCGCCTGGTCACCGACCGGCGCATCCGCGGCGCTGACGCAGTCGGGGGCTGCGAGCAGCCCCAGCATCAGCATCGTCCCCGCCAAGAACGAGCGCGCGCGCTTCCCCCGAATGCGCAAGCCCGTCCGATCATCCCCGTCCTTCATGCTATCCCCATCATCACTTCTGTGACGTCAGTTGCCGCGCCTGCACCCCGTAGCGGATCACGTTGACGCCGTCGGAACGCTTGGCCGCCTGTTCCTCGACCGGACTCTCCACGGCCTTGGCATCGACGATGCTCCGCAGCGCGAGCTGGAGCGTGCCGCCCTGGCGCGCGGCCGACAGCGTGGCGACCTGGTCGGGCTTGAGCTCGAGCGTGACGGTCTTGCCGATCACGGCGTTCTGGCCGTCTTTTTCCTTCGGCGCCTGGTCGATCGCGAGCACGCGGATGTTGCTCAGGATGACCTCGGACAGGATGAGGTCGTTGCCGCCGCTCGCGCCATCGGGATTCTTCAGGCGACGGGTCAGGACGATGTCGACGTGGTCGTTCGGCAGAATGAAGCCGCCGGCGCCGGTCTCGGCTGAAATCTCGGTAGAGACGGCGCGCATGCCCGACGGCAGGATCGCGGCCATGAATCCGGAGCCTTCGGCCTTGACCAGCTTCTGCTCGCGGATCGGTTCGCCCTGCATCAGGGGGACGCGCGCGATCGAGCCGGCGATCTGCGTTTGGGCTTCGGGCCTGTTGTCACGGCGGATGAAGGCGCTGCTCGCAGTCGCCGCCGGCCAGGTCTGCCATTGCAGGTCTTCGGGCTTGAGGGCCTGGCCGAGCTGGATGTCGTTCTTGGCGATGAGGACTTCGACCGTCGGCAGCTTCTCGGCGACGGGCACAGCGGGCGCGGGCGCATTCTGATAGCTGCTCGCCAGATACGCAGCGACGCCGCCGGCGGCCAGCGCGATGACGAGAACGACAATGCGTGCGGTGTTCATACGCTTTTACTCATACGCGGGGCACTCGAACCGCACCTGGCGTGTTCCCCCGTGTCGATGAGTAGGGAGTAAAAGTATAAGGGGTGTTGCGAGGCCGAACGCGATGACCAGCCACGATGCTGGTTCTCGGCAGATGGTGAACGCGGCGTTATTCGGTCGGCCAGCGGCCCCGTAGTTTCACGCAGTGCGCGGCGCGCGCGTGGACGCGGCGCGTCATGGTGAACGGGTGGTTAGTGCGCGCCAGTGGCCGCGCGCATCGTCCGCAGCCCGGATGGAGCGAAGCGCAATCCGGGGCCGCGGAACACGTTGTGAGACCCCGGATTACGCTGCGCTCCATCCGGGCTACAAGCTGAGGCTACTTCGCCCGCTTCTGCTCGATCACGTCCCAGACCTTCGCCGCGACGTCGGGGCCGCCGAGGCGCGCGATGGCGCGGATGCCGGTGGGCGAGGTGACGTTGATCTCGGTGAGGTTGCCGTTGATGACGTCGATGCCGACGAACAACAGGCCCCGCTCGCGCAGCGCCGGGCCGACCGTGGCGCAGATCTCGCGCTCGCGCGGGGTGAGCTCGGTCTCCTGCGCGGCGCCGCCGCGCACCATGTTGGAGCGGAGGTCGTCGGCGGCAGGCACGCGGTTCACAGCGCCGGCGAACTCGCCGTTGACCAGGATGATGCGCTTGTCGCCGTGCTTCACCTCGGGGATGAACTGCTGGATCACCCAGGGCTCCCTGAAGGTGACCGAGAACATGTCGAACAGCGAGCCGAAATTCATGTCCTGCGGCATCACGCGGAACACCGCCGCGCCGCCGTGGCCGTGCAGCGGCTTCATCACCACGGCGCCGTGCTTGTCGCGGAAGGCGTTGATCTCGTCGAGGTCGCGCGAGATCAGCGTCGGCGGCATCAGCTGCGGAAAGTTCATCACGAACAGCTTTTCCGGCGCGTTGCGCACCGAGGCCGGATCGTTGACGACCAGCGTCTTCGGATGAATGCGCTCCAGGAAATGCGTCGAGGTGATGTAGGCGAGATCGAACGGCGGATCCTGGCGCAGCAGCACCACGTCAAAACCGTTCAGCGCCTCGCGCTTCGGCTCGCCGAGCGTGAAATGGTTGCCGGGCTCGTCGCGCACGGTCAGGAGCTGGACGGGAGCCACGATCTCCTCGCCGACCATCGAGAGCTTGTCGGGCGTGTAATAGGACAGGCCATGGCCGCGCTTCTGCGCCTCCAGGAGCAGCGCAAAGGTGGAATCGCCCTTGATGTTGATGCGGGCGATGGGGTCCATCTGGACGGCGACGTTCAGTTTCATGGTCTGCCTTTCAGGTCGAGGCGTCGAATGCCGCCAACACATGGCGTGGAAGTGAGCGCGGCGCAATCAGCATGGCGTCGAATCGTAATTCGAATTCGGCATGCTCGGGATGCGCTACGAGCCAGCCTTGCGCGGCGTCGATGATGCGCTGCTGCTGGCGCGGCGTCACGGCGAAAGCGGCGTCGTCCAGCGTCGCCCGCGCCTTGACCTCGACGAACGCGATCAGATTGCGGCGGCGCGCCACGATGTCGATCTCGCCGTGCGGGGTGCGGTAGCGCTTTGCGAGGATGCGATAGCCCTTCGCCATGAGATAGGCGGCGGCACGGCTCTCGGCCGAGATGCCGGTGTGGAATGCGGCAACGCGCTCGGGCGAGGCGATCTTTGGTTCCCGCGGGATCTCAGTCTTCGCCATCGCCGCCCCGCGAATCCTTTGCGAGCTCGAGTGCGCGGGCATAGATCTCGCGGCGCGGCCGGCCCGAGAGCGCGACCGCATGCGCGACGGCATCCTTGACGCTGTGCGTGGCGAGCTGCTCGCGCAAGAGATCGTCCAGCGCATCCGGCGTCAGCACCTCGGCATCGGCCGCCGGCGGAGCGATCACCAGCACGAATTCGCCGCGCGTTTCCAGCGCATCGGCATCGCGCGCGAGCTCGGCTAGCTTCGCGCGCGAAATTTCCTCATGCAGCTTCGTCAGTTCGCGGCAGATCGCGGCCTCGCGTGTGCCCATGATTTCGGCGAGCTCGGCAAGCGTATCCTGCACACGGTTGCCGGATTCAAACATCACCAGCGTCGCGTCGATGCGGGCGAGTTCGGCAAGGCGCGCGCGGCGCGCGGCGGATTTCGCCGGCAAAAAACCCTCGAAGAAGAAGCGATCGGTCGGCAGCGCCGCCACCGACAAAGCGGCGAGCACCGAGGACGGGCCGGGCAGCGCGTACACCGCATGGCCGGCGGCGCAGACCTCCCGCACCAGCTTGAAGCCGGGATCGGAGATCAGCGGCGTGCCGGCGTCGGAGACCAGCGCGATCGAGCCGCCCTGTCCCAGCGCCTCCAGGATCTTTGGTCGCGCGGCTTCCGCATTGTGCTCGTGATATTGCTTGAGCGTTGCTGTGATGGCGTAGCGCTCGGTCAGGCGCCGTGTGATGCGGGTGTCCTCGCAGGCGATGACGTCGACCCCGGCGAGGGTCTGGAGCGCCCGCAGCGTGATGTCGCCGAGATTGCCGATCGGGGTCGCGACCAGATGCAGGCCAGCAGCCGCCTTCGGCGCCGCGAGCCGGTGGGCATCGATGGAGAAACCGCGCGAGGCGGCGTCTTGAGCTTCAGGCGTATTTATCGGGGCCGGCTTTGCGCGCATAATGAAGTCAACTTAGGCACGATCCGCAGGGCTGGGAACCGGCTCCTGGAAAAAGATCGCGCCGAGGTGAGGGGTGAGGAACGGACGGGAATGTGATCGATCAGGATCACGTCGAGAGGGAGTGAGGGCCCTCGCGCCATATTCGCGACGGAAACACCGCCTTGATGCTGCGTAAGCGACGGCGAACAGCTGCCGGGACGGAAAGGCGGCCGCGTTAAGCGGCCATTATCCTTTTGTTTCGGTTAACTATTTGCCGACAATATGCCTGAATCCGCGGCTTGTGTCGTGGAAGGAATGTCGTGACCGGCCGGCGAGAAGGCGGGTCAGAAGAGAAGCTGCCATGGTGGGCCCGCGTTATCCAAAGTCTCCCGTTCCGGGGTCCCTGATATCGGGGGCGACCCGAAGGAGTGCGCTCGGCCTGCTGCTCGGAGCACCCCTGCTGTCGGCCTGCGCCGGCGTGCAGCAGAGTCTGAGCCAGTTCTCCAACCCGTTCAGCAGTTCCTCTGCGCCGCCGGCACAGCCGGCCGGCCCGCCGCAGCAGGCGACGACCGCCGGCACCGGCGGGGTCAAGGTCGCCGTGATCCTGCCGCTCTCGGCCGCCGGCAATGCCGGTCTTGCTGCGCAATCCATGCGCAATGCCGCCGAGATGGCGCTGGCCGAGTTCCAGAACCCGAACATCCAGCTCCTGATCAAGGACGATAATGGCAGCCCGCAAGGTGCGCAGGCCAGCGCGCAGCAGGCCGTCGACGAGGGCGCCGAGATCATCCTGGGGCCGCTGTTCGCGCAGTCGGTGCCGGCGGTGGCGCAAGTCGCGCGCACGCGCGGCATCTCGGTGATCGCCTTCTCGACCGATTCCAGCATCGCCGGCCGCGGCGTCTATCTGCTCTCGTTCCTGCCGGAGTCCGACGTCAATCGCATCGTCGAATATTCCGCCAGCATCGGAAAGCGCTCGGTCGCCGTGCTCGTGCCCGACAATGCCTATGGCAATGTCGTCGAAGCCGCCGTGAAGGCGGCGGTGCCGCGGCGTGGCGGGCGCATCGTCGCCTTCGAGAAATACGGCGCCGATCGCGCCACGCCGGCGCGCACTGTGGCGCAGCAGCTCGGCAGCGCGGATGCGTTGTTCATTGCCGATGACGGCGATGCCGTCGTGTCGGTGGCGGATGCGATGACCGCCGCGGGTGCGAATTTGCGCAACATCCAGCTGCTTGGCACCGGCCTGTGGGACAGTCCGCGCGTCTATGCCAACGCCGCCCTGCAAGGTGGTCTCTATGCCGCGCCGGACCCGGCCGGCTTCCGTGCATTCTCCGGCCGGTACCGCACCAAATACGGCGCCGAGCCGATCCGCACCGCGACGCTCGCCTATGACGCGGTCGCCCTCGTCGCCGCGCTCGCGCGCACGCAGGGAACGACGCGCTTCTCGCCAGACGTGCTTACCAACGCCTCCGGCTTCGCCGGCATCGACGGCCTGTTCCGCTTCCGCGCCGATGGCACCAACGAGCGGGGCCTCGCGGTGATGAAGGTGACGCAGGGCGGCGGCGTTGCGGTCGCGGGCTCGCCGAAGAGTTTTGGGGCGTAGCTCGGGCAGTGCCGTAGGGTGGGCAAAGGCGCGTTAGCGCCGTGCCCACCATCTCTCTCGATAGCGAAAAATGCGTGGGCACGCTTCGCTTTGCCCACCCTACGGCGTCTCGTTACGCCGCGAGATCCGCCACCACCGCGTCCAGCACCGGGAATCCGCTGCTGGTCACGCGCAAGCGTCCCGTTGCATCCACTGTAATCGCGCCTTCTTCGCGCAGCAGGGTGATGCGTTTGGGATCGAGCGAACGGCCTGACAGCGCGGTGTAGCGCTCGGGGTCGATGCCCTCGGCGAGACGCAACCCCATCAGCAAGAATTCGTCGGCGCGCTCCTCGCTGTTGAGGAGGTCGTCGGTGACGACGCCGTGGCCGTTGGTCTCGACCCGCAGCAGCCAGGCCTCGGGACGTTTCTCGGTGGCGGTGGCGTGGCGCACGCCATCGATGTCGAGCCGGCCGTGTGCGCCCGGACCTATCCCGGCATATTCCTCGCCGCGCCAGTACACGAGATTGTGCCGGCACTCGGCGCCGCGCCGTGCGTGATTGGAGATCTCGTAGGCGGGCAGCCCAAGCTTGTCGCAGGTTTCCTGCGTGACGTCGTAGAGGGCGCGCGCGACCGCTTCGTCCGGCGTCTTCAATTTGCCGGCCTGGTGCAGGCCGAAGAACGGCGTGCCTTCCTCTATCGTCAATTGATAGAGCGACAGATGCTCGGCCGCCTCATCGATCGCGAGACGCAGCTCATCGGCCCACATTGCCGGCGTCTGGTCGGGGCGGGCGTAGATCAGATCGAACGAGTAACGGTCGAACGAGCGCCGTGCGATGGCGACGGCATCGAGCGCCTCGCGCGCACTGTGCAACCGGCCCAGCGCCTTCAGCGAGGCATCGTCGAGCGCTTGCACGCCGAGCGAGACGCGATTGACGCCGGCGGTGCGATAACCGGCGAAGCGCGTGGCCTCGACGCTGGTCGGGTTTGCCTCCAGCGTGACTTCGACGTCGCCTGCGACGGTCCAGTGCTTGCCGATCGCGTCGAGCACGGCGCCGACGGTTGCAGGCTGCATCAAAGACGGCGTGCCGCCGCCGAGGAAGATCGAGGTGACTTCGCGGCCCGGCGCGCGCTGCGCGGTTGTTTCGATTTCACGTTCGAAGGCGGAGGCGAAGCGCGCCTCGTCGATCGCGGCGTGGCGGACGTGGCTGTTGAAGTCGCAATAGGGACATTTCGACAGGCAGAACGGCCAGTGCACGTAGACGCCGAAGGCTTCCTTAGCGCGGCTCAAGGCAGATCTCCGCCAGTTTCACGAAGGCGCGGGCGCGGTGCGACAGGCCGAGCCCAAGCGGTGGCAGGCCATGCTTCTCGATGCTTTCCATCTCGCCGAAAGTGCGGTTGTGGCCATCGGGCAAGAACATCGGATCGTAGCCGAAGCCGGCATTGCCGCGCGGCGGCCAGACCAGCGTGCCGTCGACGCGCGCCTCGACCTCTTCGAGATGGTCGTCGGGCCAGGCGACGCAGAGTGCGGAGACGAAGTGCGCCTTGCGCTTGTCGGGCGTGGTGGCGCCGCGCTCCTGCAACAGCCGCTCGATCTGCGCCATCGCCGCGTTGAAGTCCTTGCTCGGACCGGCCCAGCGCGCGCTGTAGATGCCGGGCGCGCCGTCCAGCGCGTCGACGACGATGCCGGAATCATCGGCGAAGGAGGGAAGCTTGGTCGCCTTGGCCGCCGCAATCGCCTTGATCGCCGCGTTGCTGCGGAAATCGCTGCCGGTCTCGTCCGGCTCGGCGAGGCCGAGCTCGCCGGCCGACACCGCCGCGATGCCGTACGGCGCAAGCAGCTCCCGCATCTCGGCGAGCTTGCCGGGATTGTGGGTCGCGATAACGAGCTTGTCCGTGATTCGGCGGTGCATGGGCCTATTGACTACGCCACGGCCAGTTTCTGCAAGTCTACCAGACGGGCAACGCCCTTGCGCGCCAGTGCCATCAGCGCCAGGAACTCGTCCTGTGTGAACGGCTCGCGTTCCGCCGTGCCCTGCACCTCGATGATGCGGCCATCGCCGGTCATGACGAAATTGGCGTCGGTCTGGGCTTCGGAATCCTCGGCGTAGTCGAGATCGAGCACCGGCGTGCCGTTGTAGATGCCGCAGGAGATCGCGGCGACGTTGTCGCGCATGACGTTGGCCTTGATCATGTTGCGCGCCTTCATCCAGTTGATGCAATCGGCGAGCGCGACCCAGGCACCGGTGATCGAGGCCGTGCGCGTGCCGCCGTCGGCCTGGAGCACGTCGCAATCGACCGTGATCTGGCGCTCACCGAGCGCTTCGAGATCGACGATGGTGCGAAGCGAGCGGCCGATCAGGCGCTGGATCTCGACGGTGCGGCCGCTTTGCTTGCCGGCGGAGGCCTCGCGGCGGGTGCGTTCTGAGGTCGCGCGCGGCAGCATGCCGTATTCGGCGGTGACCCAGCCGCGGCCCTGGCCCTTCAGCCACGGCGGCAGGCGATCTTCCAGCGTGGCGGTCACCAGCACATGGGTGTCGCCAAACTTCACCAGGCAGGAGCCTTCCGCATATTTGACCACGCCACGCTCCAGCGTCACGGGGCGCAATTCGTCGGGCGCACGGCGGCTTGGCCGCATGGGAAATCCTCCAAAACTCGCAGGTGTAGGGCTGTTGGCGGTGCTTGTAGGGGGGGTGAGGGTGGGCGGCAAGGTTTTTTCACCCCCTGATTTCGTGCCCGCAAACGCCACGCTTGTCAGAAGCGCCCGGGATGGACAAATTATGAGGATCTGAGAGGAGTTACCGTCGGTGGCCCATCACGATCCGATCCAGCTGATCGCGCCGCGCGCAGGCCTTGCCCAGCTCAACGAGCGTTCCCGCGACATCTTTCGTCAAATTGTCGAAAGCTATCTCGCGACCGGTGAGCCCGTGGGCTCGCGTAATATCTCGCGCCTGATCGCGATGCCGTTGTCGCCGGCCTCGGTCCGCAACGTCATGGCCGATCTGGAACAGCTCGGCCTGATCTACGCGCCCCACACCTCCGCTGGCCGGCTGCCGACGGAACTCGGCTTACGCTTTTTCGTCGATGCCCTGATGCAGGTCGGCGACCTCACGGAGGATGAGCGTGCGGCGATCCAGAGCCAGCTTGCCACCGTAGGCCAGGCGCAATCGGTCGAGGCGGCGCTGGACCAGGCCCTGACGCGGCTGTCGGGACTGACCCGTGCCGCCGCGGTGGTGCTGACGCCAAAATCCAATGCGCGGCTGAAGCATATCGAATTCGTCCGGCTGGAACCGGAAAAGGCGCTGGTGATCCTGGTTGGCGAGGACGGCCAGGTCGAAAACCGCGTGCTGTCGCTGCCCCCCGGAGTTCCCTCCTCGGCGATCACCGAGGCCGGCAATTTTCTCAATGCGCGGATCCGCGGCCGCACCCTGGCCGAGGCGCGGCTCGAGCTCGAGACTGCGCTCGGGGAAGCCCGCGCCGAACTCGATCAACTGACGCAGAAGGTGATCTCGGCCGGAATCGCGAGCTGGTCCGGCGGCGAGAACGAGAACCGGCAGCTCATCGTCCGCGGCCACGCCAATCTGCTGGAGGATCTCCACGCGCTGGAGGATTTGGAGCGGGTGCGCCTTTTGTTCGACGATCTCGAAACCAAGCGCGGCGTCATCGACCTCCTGGGCCGGGCCGAGACCGCCGAAGGCGTGCGCATCTTCATCGGCAGCGAGAACAAGCTGTTTTCCCTGTCAGGCTCCTCCACCATCATCTCGCCCTATCGGGATGCCGCCGGCCACATCGTCGGCGTCCTGGGCGTGATCGGCCCGACGCGGCTGAATTATGCCCGCGTGATCCCGACCGTGGACTACGCCGCCCGCATCGTCAGCCGGCTGCTGGGGGGCTGATCGGCGTTTCCGCCGATCACGGGCGCTTGATTTTCATGGCTCCAGGCCCGATATCCGGGCCAACAATCCCTGGAAACGAGTTCGAGATTAGAGCCGATGACCGATCGAGACCGGCAACCCGAAGACACGACCGCGCCGACGCCCGAGCCCGTGGTGTCAAAGCCCTACATCATGCCCGACGATCCCGAGCCCGGCTCGGTCGAAACCTTGCAGAAGGAAGCCACCGAGGCGCGCGACCGCATGTTGCGGACGCTGGCCGAGATGGAGAATTTGCGCAAGCGCACCGCCAAGGAAGTCGCCGACGCCCGCCTCTATGGCATCACCGGCTTTGCCCGCGACGTGCTCGACATCGCCGACAATCTCCAGCGCGCGCTCGATGCCGTTCCGGCTGAGGCCCGCGCCACGGCCGATCCCGGCCTGACCTCGTTGATCGAGGGCGTCGAGCTCACCGAGCGATCGCTGCTCAACGCGCTCGAGAAGCATGGCGTGAAGAAGCTCGATCCGCAGGGCCAAAAGTTCGATCCGAACTTCCACCAGGCGATGTACGAAGTGCCCGATCCGTCGGTGCCGTCGGGCACTGTGGTCCAGATCATGCAGGCCGGCTATACCATCGGCGAGCGCGTGCTGCGTCCGGCTTTGGTCGGCGTCGCAAAGGGCGGTGCAAAGGCCGCTCCGGCGGCGAACAACAACGAGTCGAGCGACGCGCCGAACTAATAGTCCCTCATGGTGAGGAGCCGCGCTTGCGCGGCGTCTCGCACCATGAAGGCCAAGGTGCTGCAGCGGGCGCCTTCATCCTTCGAGACGCGCGCGAAGAGGCGCGCTCCTCAGGATGAGGGTTTTGCAGTGTTGCGCGTCGCCTACGCGCTCGCCGCGATGTCCGCAGACTGAATCCGCTTCACGCCGGCCTTGGCCATATCGGCCCAGGCTTTTGCCAGCGAACCCTGCGTGTCGATGCCGCGGCAGGCGTCTTCCACCACATAGACCTCGAAGCCTGCCTTGCGCGCGTCGAGCGCGGTCCAGGCGACGCAGAAGTCCGTCGCCAGCCCTGCAACGAAGACGCGCTTGATCTTGCGCCCCTTGAGGTATCCGGCAAGTCCCGTCGAGGTCTTGCCGTCGGCCTCGAGAAAGGCCGAATAGCTGTCGACGTCCTTGTGAAAACCCTTGCGGATGATGAGTTCGGCGTGCGGGATCGCAAGGTCCTTCGACAGCGCGGCACCATCGGTGCCCTGCACGCAATGGTCGGGCCACAGCACTTGCTTGCCGTAGGGAAGGTCGACGGTCTCGAACGGCTTCTTCCCCGAATGCACTGACGCGAACGAGACGTGGCCCGGCGTGTGCCAGTCCTGCGTCATCACCACATTCGCAAACGCCTTCGAGATCTTGTTGATGACGGGCACCACCTGCTCGCCCTCTTTCACCGCGAGGCTGCCGCCGGGCAGGAAGCAGTTCTGCACGTCGATCACGAGCAGCGCGGAGGTCTCGTCAGGTTTGATCGATGCCGCTGCAAACATCGCCGTTGGTGCGAGGCTCGCCAGCGCCGTCGTTCCGAGCATTGCCAAGACTTGTCGTCGGTCCAGCATCGTTCGCCTCCCTTGGGATGATCCAACGGGAGCGAAGCCTAGTTCCGTTCGTACACGAACAGAAGCCCGAAAATGCGGCCGGTATTGGTGAGGGGTTGGGCGTGGGCCGCGCGCCGGGTGAGGGTTCGATCCTCGGGAGATTGTCCCAATGAGGAGATACCCTCTCCCCAGCCCTCCCCCGCAGGCGGGGGAGGGAGCGCATCTCGTTCGGAGATGCAACTACCCCTTCGGCTGAATCCCGTCGCGCACGGCGCGGAAGCGGGTGAAGGCGGCGAGCCATTGCTCGCGCGGGGCGCTGGCGATGATGCGCAGCGAGGCGCCGCCGCTCGAGAAGCGGATCCACTGCACCACGGTGACGGGGGTCTTGTCCTTGCCACTGACGCCGTCGATCCGGGTCTCGAAGCCTTGCTGGCCGTTGATGCGGATCGGCTCGGACATGGTGACGCGCGATTCGCGCACGCCGGGGATCTGAAGCGCCGCCTCCTGGGCGAAGCGGGCGCGGTCGTCGGCGGCTTGCGGGGTGGCGCCGATCACGCCGAGGATCATGAACGGCTTCGACTCATAGCCGGTGCTCTCGTCGCCGTCGGCCAGGATGATGCTCGAGCCGGGCGCCAGCGTGCGGATGTCCTTGAAGTCGGCAAGATCGGTGATCTTGAACGGCATCAGCGCGATCTGCTCCTCGGCCGAGACCTGCTTGCGGGTGGCGGCGGTCGCAAACATCTGCCGCACCGCTTCATCCGTGTAGATCTTGGTCGCATTCTCCGGGATCTGCACCGCGACATAACCGGAGAAGCCGGCGCCCGGCACGATCATCGAATAGCGCTTCACCGGGGTCTCGCCGGCCTTGCCGCTTTCGGTGGTGAAATAGGCAAGGCCTGCGGGGGTCTCGACCTTGTCCTGCTTGACGCCATTCGCGCCGGCCGGATTGGAATTGAAGGCGCTCACGACCTCGCCATAGGCCGCCGGCGGCAGCTCGGTGATCAGCACCTTGACGCTGCCATCCTCGCTCTCGAAGCCCGGAAAGGTTTTTGCCGTGTTGAGGCCGACCAACGGCACCATGCCGAGGCGCAAGCCGGGCGGAAACACGGCATCAGCGGCAAGCGCCGGAAACGCGGAGGCAATGAAGAGGGCGAGCGCGGCGAGGGGACGGATCAGCTTCATGGGCACTCTGATTGGTTCACATTGAGGCCGTTCGATGGTCGGCCACCGGGCCGCTTTGTCGCGCGAAGCAGCCGTGGCGGCGGCCCGGCCGGTCCGCCTTGTACCGGGTTTGGGCTTGCGGCAACAGGGCGAGGACCGGCTGCGGAAGCGGGGGCTTGCCGAGGCCTGAACCTGTTAATAATTCCTCACCCGCAAGGCGGTAAAGCCCGGATATGTTCTTCCAAAACCCAATGTTTTCGCGGCAGAAACCTAGCTTCGGTCCTTGCGGGCCCCTCCCCCCCTCCTATATGAGCCTCAATCATCGCAATATCGCGGATGTTTGATCTTAGGGGGTTTCGGTTTGGGTGCCTTCTGGGCCCAGCCAACCTGCTGCAAAAAGAAGGATATCAGGACCATGGGAAAGGTCATTGGGATCGACCTCGGCACCACGAATTCGTGCGTTGCCGTGATGGACGGCAAGAACGCCAAAGTCATCGAGAATTCCGAAGGCATGCGCACGACGCCCTCGATCGTCGCCGTCACGGACGACGGTGAGCGCCTCGTCGGCCAGCCGGCCAAGCGCCAGGCCGTTACCAATCCCGAGCGGACCTTCTTCGCAGTGAAGCGCCTTATCGGCCGCCGCTACGACGACCCGATGGTCGAGAAGGACAAGAAGCTCGTCCCTTACAAGATCGTGAAGGCTTCCAACGGCGACGCCTGGGTCGAGGCCGACGGCCAGACCTACTCGCCCTCGCAGGTCTCGGCGTTCATCTTGCAGAAGATGAAGGAGACCGCGGAAGCCCATCTCGGCCAGAAGGTCGACCAGGCCGTCATCACCGTTCCCGCCTATTTCAACGACGCCCAGCGCCAGGCGACCAAGGACGCCGGCAAGATCGCGGGCCTCGAAGTGCTGCGCATCATCAACGAGCCGACCGCGGCTGCGCTTGCTTATGGCCTCGACAAGACCAAGACCGGCACCATCGCGGTGTACGATCTCGGCGGCGGCACGTTCGACATCTCGATCCTCGAGATCGGCGACGGCGTGTTCGAGGTGAAGTCGACCAACGGCGACACCTTCCTCGGCGGCGAAGACTTCGACATGCGCCTGGTCGGCTATCTCGCCGACGAATTCCAGAAGGAGCAGGGCATCAACCTGCGCAACGACAAGCTCGCGTTGCAGCGCCTGAAGGAAGCCGCTGAAAAGGCCAAGATCGAACTGTCCTCGACGACGCAGACCGAGATCAACCTGCCCTTCATCACCGCGGACCAGACCGGCCCGAAGCATCTGACGATGAAGCTCACCCGCGCCAAGTTCGAGGCACTGGTCGACGATCTCGTCCAGAAGACCGTCGAGCCCTGCCGCAAGGCGCTGAAGGACGCCGGCGTCACCGCCGGTGAGATCGGCGAAGTGGTTCTGGTCGGCGGCATGTCGCGCATGCCGAAGGTCCAGGAAGTCGTGAAGCAGCTGTTCGGCAAGGAGCCGCACAAGGGCGTCAACCCGGACGAAGTCGTGGCGATCGGCGCCGCGATCCAGGCCGGCGTGCTCCAGGGCGACGTCAAGGACGTGCTGCTGCTCGACGTGACCCCGCTGTCGCTGGGCATCGAGACGCTGGGCGGCGTGTTTACCCGCATCATCGACCGCAACACCACGATCCCGACCAAGAAGAGCCAGGTGTTCTCGACCGCCGAGGACAGCCAGAACGCGGTCACCATCCGCGTCTTCCAGGGCGAGCGTGAAATGGCGGCCGACAACAAGATGCTCGGCCAGTTCGACCTGATGGGCATTCCGCCGGCCCCGCGCGGCATGCCGCAGATCGAGGTGACCTTCGACATCGACGCCAACGGCATCGTCAACGTCTCGGCCAAGGACAAGGCCACCGGCAAGGAGCAGCAGATCCGCATTCAGGCCTCCGGCGGCCTGTCGGAAGCCGACATCGAGAAGATGGTCAAGGACGCCGAGGCCAATGCCGAGGCCGACAAGAAGCGCCGCGAGGCCGTGACCGCCAAGAACGAGGCGGATGGTCTGGTGCATTCGACCGAGAAGGCTTTGGCCGAGCACGGCTCGAAGGTCGGCGAGACCGAGCGCCGCGCCATCGAGGATGCCGTCGGCGACCTCAAGGAAGCGCTGAAGGGCGACGATGCCGAGGCGATCAAGGCCAAGACCCAAACGCTGGCCCAGGCGTCGATGAAGCTCGGCGAGGCCATGTACAAGCAGCAGGCCGAGGCCGACGCCAAGAAGGACGCGGCCAAGGACGACGTCGTCGACGCGGAATTCACCGAGGTCGACGACGACAAGAACAACAAGAAGTCCGCCTGAGCCCCGAGAGGGTGACGATGCGGACGGCTTGGACCCCACACGCGCTACCGGCCTCCTCCCTTACGGGGGAGGCCGTCGTGTTGGGCTCGACGGGACGGGTGCCCGTTACGATCAATCAATTCCCAGCCGTTATGCTGAACGTTGCCATGCAGCCCTCTGCCGCCAGGCGGAAGGCCGCCTATATTGTCGCGTGGCGACGTTGTTTCGCTCCGACTTGAATCGCGATTGGATAGACCGAGCCCGACATGTCCACGTCCACCAAGCGCTGCTATTACGAGACCCTCGAGGTCGAACGCGATGCCGACGAAGGCAAGCTGAAGTCGTCGTTCCGCAAGCTCGCCATGAAATTTCATCCCGACCGCAATCCGGGGGATGAGACCAGCGAAGTCAAATTCAAGGAACTCAACGAGGCCTACGAGGTCCTCAAGGACAAGGACAAGCGCGCCGCCTATGACCGTTACGGTCATGCGGCTTTCGAGCAGGGCGGCGGTGGTGGTGCCGGCTTCGGCGCGGGTTTCGCCTCTTCTTTCTCCGACATTTTCGAAGATCTGTTCGGCATGGCCGGGCAGCGCGGCCGCGGCGGCCGCGAGCGCGGCGCCGACCTGCGCTACAACATGGAAATCACGCTCGAGGAAGCCTTTGGCGGCAAGACCGCGCAGATCGAGATTCCGGTCTCGGTCACCTGCGAGGCCTGCTCGGGCATCGGCGCCAAGGCCGGAACCAAGCCCAAGACCTGTTCGACCTGCGGCGGCGCCGGCCGCGTGCGTCAGTCGCAGGGCTTCTTCACGCTCGAGCGGACCTGTCCGGGCTGCCAGGGCCGCGGCCAGATGATCGAGGATGCCTGCCCGTCCTGCTCGGGCCAGGGCCGCGTCACCCGCGAGCGGAATCTTTCGGTCAACATTCCCCCGGGTGTCGAGGACGGCACAAGGATCAGGCTCGCCGGTGAGGGTGAGGCAGGGGTCCGCGGCGGTCCGCCCGGCGACCTCTACATCTTCCTGTCGCTGGCCCACCACCAGTTCTTCCAGCGCGACGGCGCCGATCTGCATTGCCGTGTGCCGATCTCGATGGTGACGGCCGCCCTCGGCGGCGAATTCGAGGTGCCGACCATCGAGAAGAGCAAGGCCAAGGTGAAGGTGCCGGCCGGGACCCAGTCCAACCGCCGATTCCGCATTGCATCAAAAGGCATGCCGGTGCTGCGGTCGCGCCAGATGGGCGACATGTATGTTCAGGTCGTGGTCGAGACGCCGCAGAACCTCACCAAGAAGCAGCAGGAGCTGCTGGCCGAGTTCGAAAAGCTGTCCTCCGGCAACACCCAGCCGGAATCCGAGGGCTTCTTCGCCAAGGTCAAGGATTTCTTCGGTAATCGGGCGAGTTGAGTCGGCTTGACCGTACCGCCTTCGGCCTATACGTCTTTATGACCATTTTCTGACACGCGGTCCCGCGGTCCCGTCCGGTCCTGACATGCCATTGCCATCGTCCGCGCGTGCGTTGAAGAAGCCTCGTCTCGATGACGAGGTGCGCTTTCTCAGATCATGGATCGAAAAGCCGCTGCACATGGGCGCGGTGATGCCGTCGGGCAAGCTGCTGGCCCGGACCATGGCCCATTACGTCGATGTCGATTCGGACGCGCCTGTGGTCGAACTCGGACCCGGGACCGGCGCCATCACCTCAGCCCTGGTCGAGCGCGGTGTCGATCAGAAGCGTCTCGTCCTCGTCGAATACAATCCCGGCTTCTGCGCGCTGCTGCGCGACCGCTATCCGCAGGCCAAGGTGGTGCAGGGCGACGCCTATCGCCTCCGCGACACGCTCTGGAACGTGCTGAGCGCGCCGGCCTCCGCGGTCGTCTCGGGCCTGCCGCTCGTGACAAAACCGATGCTGACGCGGCTGCGGCTGATCCGCGACGCCTTCACGGCGCTCGCGCCCGGGGCGCCCTTCGTCCAGTTCACCTATGCGGTGGTGCCGCCGATCCCGAAATCGCTGCCCGGCGTGTCCACAGAGGCTTCGGAACGGATCTGGATGAACCTTCCGCCGGCCCGCGTCTGGGTGTATCGCAAGCACTAAGTCCGCCGGCTTGGTTCTTTGCGCGGCGGGTTGGTTTCGCCGAACGCATGGAAGCGGATGTCCGCACCCAAAATCCTAATCATTCCCGGCTCGCTGCGTACCGGTTCGCACAATGCGAAGCTGGCGGCGCTCGCCGCCCATGAATTTGCCCAGGCGGGCGTGGACGTCACCCGTATCTCGCTCGCCGATTTCCCGCTGCCGATTTATGACGGCGATCTCCAGGCCAAATCCGGCGTGCCCAAGCACGCGATCAATCTCAAGCGCATGATGGGCGCGCATCATGGCGTGCTGATCGTCTCGCCTGAATACAACGCCTCGGTGCCGCCGCTTCTCAAGAACGCGATCGACTGGGTCAGCCGCGTGCACGAGCTGCACGAGGCGCGCGGCGAAGTCTTCCGCAACCGTGCCTTCGCGCTCGCCGGCGCCTCGCAGAGTCGGCTGGGTGCCGCCCGCGCGCTCCAGGCGTTGCGGCTGATCCTGACCTCGTGCCACGCCAATGTGATTGCCAGCCAGCTCACCCTCGCCTTTGCCGATCAGGCCTATGACGATAGGGACAGGCTCAAGAACGAGGGTGATAGCGCCGCGTTGAAGGAGCTGGTGCGGCAGTTGATCGACATTTCCCAACGCATGATGTGAGGTGACATGACTCCAGCCGAGATCGCCCCCAAGGACCGCCTGATCGTCGCGCTCGATCTGCCCAGCGTCGATGCCGCGGAGGCGACGATCAACCGTCTCGGCGACAGCGTCACCTTCTACAAGATCGGTTACCGGCTCGCGTATGCCGGCGGATTGCCGCTGGTCGGCAAGCTCGCCGACAAGGGCAAGAAGGTCTTTCTCGATCTCAAGCTGCACGACATCGGCAACACCGTGACGCAAGGCGTCGAGAGCATCACCAGGCTTGGCGCCACCTTCCTCACCGTGCATGCCTACCCACAGACCATGAAGGGCGCGGTCGAAGGCCGCGGCAATTCGAGCCTGAAGATTCTCGCCGTCACGGTGCTGACCTCCTATAACGAGGACGATCTGCATGCGGCCGGCTATCGGCTCGGCGTCTCCGAACTGGTCGAGGCGCGCGCGCAGCAGGCGCAGGTGCTTGGCATCGACGGACTGGTGTCGTCGCCGGAGGAAGTTGGAGCCTTGCGTAAAATCGTCGGCCACCAGATGCATCTCGTCACACCGGGCATCCGGCCGGTCGGTTCGGCGACCGGCGACCAGAAGCGCATCATGACGCCGGGCCGCGCCATCGCCGCCGGCGCCGACTATCTCGTCGTCGGACGGCCGATCGTCGAAGCCGCCGACCCGAAGGCGATTGCGGAAGCCATCCAGGCCGAGATCGCGCAGGCGCTCGGTTGAGCAACAACAGGGAGAAGAACAATGGCAAAGGGCTACTGGATCGGGCGCGTCGATGTGAGCAGTGACGAGGGCTACAAGCCTTATGCCGTCGCCAACGGTCCGATCTTCAAGAAATGGGGCGGCCGCTTCGTCGTCCGCGCCGGCAAGTTCACCACTGTCGAAGGCGCCAGCCGCACCCGCAACGTCGTCATCGAATTCCCGGACTACGAGACCGCGGTCGCCTGCTACAACTCGCCGGAATACCAGGCCAACATCAAGGTGCGTCAGCCGCACTCGGTCGCCGACCTCATCATCATCGAGGGCTATGACGGCCCGCAGCCGTCGGACGGTTGAAGCGCCGTCTCGTCTTACCCTCCCCCTCCAGGGGAGGGTGGACACAAGCCGCGCGCTCTTGGCCCCCTCGGTTGCCGGAACTGCCTCCCCCCGCTACAACGGCTCCGAAGAGGATCACACCATGTCCGACATGCGCTTGATTGTTGCTGGGGCCGGCGGCCGGATGGGCCGCGCGCTGGTGCGGGCGATTGCCGAAAGCAAAGGTGCAGTGCTGGCCGGCGCGCTGGAGGCGCCGGGCTCCGAGCTGCTAGGCAAGGATGCGGGCGTGCTCGCGGGGCTGCCCGCCAACGGCATCAAGCTGTCGGCCGATCTCTGGGCGATGTCGAAGGAGGCCGACGGCATCCTCGATTTCACCGTGCCGGCGGCGACCATCGCCAATGTCGCGATCGCGGCCGAGCGCGGTATCGTGCATGTCGTCGGCACCACGGGGCTGTCGGGCTCCGACAACGCCGTGATCAAAAGTGTCACCAATCGCGCCGTCGTGGTGCAATCGGGCAATATGAGCCTCGGCGTCAATCTGCTCGCCGCGGTGGTCAAGCGCGTCGCCAAGGCGCTCGATGAAACCTTCGATGTCGAGATCGTCGAAACCCATCATCGCATGAAGGTCGACGCGCCCTCGGGCACCGCGCTGATGCTGGGCCAGGCCGCCGCCAGCGGCCGCGGCGTCACCCTCGATGACCATTCCGAGCGCGGCCGCGACGGCATCACCGGCGCGCGCAGGCCGGGCAATATCGGTTTCGCCTCGTTGCGCGGCGGCACCGTCGCCGGCGACCACAGCGTGACCTTCCTCGGCCCGTTCGAGCGCCTGACGCTGTCGCATCAGGCCGAGGACCGCATGCTGTTCGCCCATGGCGCGCTGAAGGCAGCGCTGTGGGCGCATGGCAAGAAGCCCGGGCACTACTCCATGGCCGACGTGCTCGGCCTTGCCGATATCTAGTCGACAATAAGCAACGGAAAAGCAGTCAATGAGCGAACGTCTTCTCGTGCTCGTGCGCCACGGCCAGAGCGAATGGAATCTGAAGAACCTGTTCACGGGCTGGAAGGACCCTGACCTCACCGAGCTCGGCGTGAAGGAAGCCACGGAAGCCGGCCGCAAGCTGAAGGCGCAGGGCCTCGTATTCGACGTCGCCTACACCTCGGTGCTCACGCGCGCGCAGCACACGCTTGACCTGATCCTCGGCGAGCTCGACCAGAAAGGCCTGCCGACGACGAAGAACCTCGCGCTGAACGAGCGCGACTATGGCGATCTCTCCGGCCTCAACAAGGATGACGCCCGGAAGAAATGGGGCGAGGACCAGGTGCTGATCTGGCGCCGCTCTTACGACGTGCCGCCGCCCGGCGGCGAGAGTCTGAAAGACACGCTGGCGCGTGCGTTGCCGTACTACGTGCAGGAGATCCTGCCCGGCGTGCTCAACGGCAAGCGCACGCTGGTCGCCGCCCACGGCAACTCACTGCGCGCGCTGATCATGGTGCTGGAAAAGCTTTCGCCTGAAGGCATTTTGAAACGCGAACTCGCCACCGGCGTGCCGATCATCTACCGCCTCAATGCGGATTCGACGGTGGCGTCGAAGCTGGATCTGGCGGGCTGAGTTTCATCGCCGCATGCGCGGTGCCGTAGGGTGGGCAAAGCGCAGCGTGCCCACGCAGCGTCAGCGACTTGAGAAAGATGGTGGGCACGGCGCTCTGCGCCTTTGCCCACCCTACGGCAGTGTGCTTGCAGCTCCTACTGCATCCCCAGCTGCCCGGCTTCCCAGCCCAGCATCGCCTGCTTGCGGGTGATGCCCCAGTGATAACCGGTGAGCGTGCCGCTCTTGCCGAGCGCGCGGTGGCAGGGCACGACGAACGAGACGGGGTTCTTGCCGACCGCGGCGCCGACGGCGCGCGAGGCCTTCGGGCTGTTGATGTTGCAGGCGATGTCGGAATAGGACACCGCGCGCCCCATCGGGATTTTCAACAGCGTCTCCCACACCCGCACCTCGAAATCGGTGCCGATCATGATCACGCGCAGCGGCTGGTCCGGCCGCCAAAGTCTGGTGTCGAAGATGCGCGCAGCGAGCGGGGCTGTGCCCTCGTGATCCTCGACGTAAGTGGCGTTCGGCCAGCGCCGCGTCATGTCAGCGAGCGCAACCTTCTCCTCGCCGTGGTCGGCGAAGGCAAGGCCTGACAGGCCGCGATCGGTGGCGATCACGATCGCCGTGCCGAACGGCGAGGGGTGAAAGCCGTAGCGCAAGGTCAGGCCCGCGCCGCCGTTCTTCCATTCGCCCGGCGACATCGCTTCATGGGTGACGAAGAGATCGTGCAGCCGCCCCGGGCCCGACAGACCGGAATCGAGCGCGGCGTCGAGAATGCTCGCGGAGTCCCGCAGCAAGCCCTTGGCGTGATCGAGCGTCAGCGCCTGCATGAAGGCCTTTGGTGTGATCGAAGCCCAGCGGCGGAACAGATGGTGCAGCTCATCCGGCGTGACGCCGGCCGCATCCGCCATCGCCTCGATGGCCGGCTGCGCGCGCCAGTTCTCCGAGATGAAAGCGATCGCCCGGCGGACCGAATCATAGTCGCGCAGCGCGGCGTTCTGGGGTCCCGGCTTGGCCAGGCGCTGGTCATTTATGGCGAGTGTCATCATGACCGGAAATGTAGGGGGAGGGACGGGTGGGAAACCACCCGATTTCCGACCTGACATCAGCTGATCGGGTTGTAGGTCGGGCCGCGCTTGGCGGCGTTGAGTGCCTCAACCAAGCCTTTGTAAAAACTTGCTTTTTCCTCCGGCCCGAGGAAGCGGGCGATCTGAATCTGGTGGCCGCGCGAGATCAGATAGAGATGCTCGATGCCAAAGTCCTCGTCGACCTCCATGTCGAGGCGGACCCAGAGCGGATTGAACGTCCACTCGGCGACCTGGCCGCGATGGCTGACGCGGCGCACGCGCAATTCGGAAGCCGTGACCGTGATCTCCTCGCGTGCCCGCGCGGTGCGGAAATTGACCCGGAAGGCCCACCAGATCACCAGCACGTCGATGCCGAAGAAACCGAGCACCGGCCAGGCGCCCTTCAACAGGAAAGCGAGACCAGTGGCAAAGCTCACCACGCTCAGGAACAGCATCACGGCGAGAAAGCCGGTGCGGTTCAGCGAGCGGTGGGGCGTCAGCAGCGCCGAGAAGATCTGAGGCTCGGCCTCGCTTTCAGATCGCTCTCGCTCAATTTCGTTGCCTGTGCTCATCGTCCCTCAGTATATCCCGATCATGGCGAAAATCACCCGCAAGCCGGTCCCGCGCAAAGCCGCCGCGCCGAAGAAAAAGGCCAGGCCGGCCATCGCGAAGCCCAAGCCCGCTCAGAAATCGGCGCCAGCCAGGAAATCGCTTAGGGCCATCAGACCCTGGACGCCCGCTGAGGTTCACGAAGCGTTCAGCCGTTTCCGCAAAGCCAACCCGGAACCGAAAGGCGAGCTCGAGCACGTCAATCCGTTCACGCTGCTGGTGGCCGTGGTGCTGTCGGCGCAGGCGACCGATGCCGGCGTCAACAAGGCGACGCGCGCCTTGTTCGAGATCGCCGACACGCCGCAGAAAATGCTCGACCTCGGTGAGGAGCGCTTGCGCGACTACATCAAGACCATCGGGCTCTACCGTACCAAGGCCAGAAACGTCATTGCGCTGTCGGCAAAGGTGCTCAGCGAATTCGGCGGCGAGGTGCCGCGCACGCGCGCCGAGATCGAGTCGTTGCCCGGCGCCGGCCGCAAGACCGCCAACGTCGTGCTCAACATGGCCTTCGGCGAACACACCATGGCGGTCGACACGCATGTGTTCCGTGTCGGCAACCGCACGGGCCTTGCACCCGGCAAATCACCGCTGGAGGTCGAGCTCGGTCTCGAAAAGGTGATCCCGGCGGAGTTCATGCTGCATGCCCATCATTGGCTGATCCTGCACGGCCGCTATACTTGCCTCGCACGCACGCCGCGCTGCGAGGTCTGCCTGATCAACGATCTCTGCCGATGGCCGGAGAAGACGGTCTGAGCGACGGCACCATCACCGCATCTGCCGCGCCGGCTCGATCAGCTCCGGCCGCGGGCCCGATAGCCGCTTGTGCATGTGGACCATGAAGGCCATGCCGAAGATCGGCGTCGCCAGATTGACGATCGGGATCGAGACGAAGGCCGCGATGAACAGGCCGGCGGTGAAGATGGTGGCGGCGTTGTCACGCCGCATCGCCTTGGCCTCTTCCGGCGAGCGGAAGCGCATCGCGGCCAGCTCGAAATATTCGCGGCCGAGCAGCCAGGCGGCGGCGAGGAAGAAGACCAGGAAGCCGGCGCCGGCGAACAGCACCAGCGGCAGCGCGATCAGATAGACCAGGATCGTCAGCAGCGCGGTCTTGATGCCCTCGAAAATGGCCTGGCTGAACGGCAACGCGCGACCTGGCTGCTCGGCCGGATAATGCTCGCGCTCGACGATGTCGGCGACGTCGTCGACGAACAGGCTGGCCACCACCGAAGTGATCGCGGGCATCAGGAAGACGCCGCCGAACACGACGCCGAGGCCCGCCGCGATCGAGACGATCCAGGACAAGATTTCGAGCGAGGTATGCCAGCCCGGTCCCAGCAGCCCTTCCAGCCAGACCTCACCGGAGGTCGCAAACCAGCTCAAGAGCCGCTGCAAGCCGATCGCCAGCACGGTGATCAGCACGAGCGCAAGCCCGATCGACCGCCACAGGATCGAGCGCATCGGCGGCGAGATCATTTGCGACAGCGCCTTGATGGCGGCATCCAGCATGGTGGGGCCCTTTCACGAAATCACCCGCGAGAGGTAGAGACGCACGGCGGTTTCGGCAAGGGAGGCAGCTACGGCCTGCTCCCTTTGTCCCGACCACAGTATCGTAGGGTGGGCAAAGCGAAGCGTGCCCACGGCTTCTGTCGCGGTTTCGATTGATGGTGGGCACGGCGCAAGTGCGCCTTTGCCCACCCTACGAGATTGAGCCAACGGATAACGGATAGAGCCGCTCACCCACAAGGGTTACGCACCGTCTGCGCGGCCGACCTACTCATGCCGATGCCCATGCTTCCGCGGCTTCGCCTGCTTGCCCTCCCCTGTCGGGATCATCACCACGCGGCCGTAGCGCACGCCGCGTTCGGCGATGATGTGGTCGGCGAAATGCCGAACCTCGGCGGCATCGCCCCGCAGCGCGGTCATCTCCATGCAATTGTTGTCGTCGAGATGGACATGCAGGGTCGCCAGCGCGAGGTCGTGATGGCCGTGGAATTCCTGCACCAGACGCTTGGAGAGATCGCGGGCGGCGTGGTCGTAGACATAGACGAGGCCGGCGACGCAGGAGCCGGTCTGCGCGGTGTCCTCGGTGCTCTGCTGCAGGCCGGCGCGGGCGAGGTCGCGGATCATCTCGGAGCGGTTCTGATAGCCGCGTGCTTCCGCCGCCGCGTCGATCTCCGCCAGGAGATCGTCCTCGATCGTGATCGTAATTCGCTGCATCAAGCCCTCTCCGCGTCCCGCCAATATTCCGTGAACCGTAGCCCGGATGGAGCGAAGCGCAATCCGGGGCAGTCTCGATTTGTTAGCAGAACCCGGATTTCGCTTGCGCTCCATCCGGGCTACGCAGTGTCTTCACAGCCGCGTTGCACGCAGGCGCAGCGCATTCCCGACCACGCTCACCGAGGACAGCGCCATCGCTGCTGCGGCGATGATCGGCGACAGCAGGACGCCGAAGGTCGGATAGAGGATGCCGGCGGCGATCGGGATGCCGGCGGCGTTGTAGATGAAGGCGAAGAACAGATTCTGGCGGATGTTGCTCATGGTCGCCTGCGACAGCTTTCGCGCGCGGACGATGCCGACAAGATCGCCCTTGAGCAGGGTCACGCCCGCGCTCTCCATCGCCACATCCGTGCCGGTGCCCATGGCGATGCCTACCTCGGCGGCGGCCAGCGCCGGCGCGTCGTTGACGCCGTCGCCAGCCATCGCGACAATGCGGCCGGCCCTTTGCAGCTTGGTCACCACCGCGCTCTTCTGATCCGGCAGCACCTCGGCCTCGACCTCGGCGATGCCGAGCCGCCGCGCCACCGCCTCAGCCGTGGTGCGATTGTCGCCGGTCAGCATGATGACCTTGATGCCTTCGGCAGCTAGCGCCTTCAGCGCCTGCGGGGTCGAGGCCTTGACCGGATCGGCGATCGCGAACAGGCCGGCAAGCCGGCCATCGGCGGCCATGTTGATCACCGTGGCGCCGTCCTGGCGCAGCCGTTCGGCTTCAGTGTCGAGCGCCGTCGTGTCGACCCCGATCGAGGCGAGATATCTGGCATTGCCGAGCGCGATGGTTTTGCCGTCGACCTTGCCGGTGGCGCCCTTGCCGGTCGGCGAGTCGAACTGCTCGACCTGGCCGAGCGCAAGCTGCTTCTCCTTGGCCGCGCGCACGATCGCGTCAGCCAAGGGATGTTCGCTGGCGCGCTCGACGCTGGCCGCAAGCCGGAGGATGTCGTCTTCCGCAAAGCCAGCAGCCGGCACGATCGCGACCACCTTGGGCTTGCCTTCGGTCAGCGTGCCCGTCTTGTCGACCACCAGCGTGTCGATCTTCTCCATCCGCTCCAGCGCCTCCGCATTCTTGATCAGCACGCCGCCTTGGGCACCGCGGCCGACGCCGACCATGATCGACATGGGGGTCGCGAGGCCCAGCGCGCAGGGGCAGGCGATGATCAGCACGCTGACCGCAGCGACAAGGCCGAAGGCCAGTCGCGGTTGCGGTCCGAACCACGCCCAGGCGGCAAAGGCGGCGATCGCGACGATGATCACGGCCGGCACGAACCAGCCCGCGACCTGATCGGCCAGCCGCTGAATCGGCGCGCGGGAGCGCTGCGCGTCTGCGACCATCTGCACGATCTGCGACAGCAGCGTCTCGCGTCCGACCTTGTCGGCGCGCATGATGAAGCTGCCCGATTGGTTCAGCGTGCCCGCGATGACTTTTGCACCGGTTTCCTTGGTGACCGGCATGGACTCGCCGGTGACCAGGGATTCGTCGAGCGAGGAGCGTCCCTCGAGGATGACGCCATCGACCGGCACCTTCTCGCCGGGACGAACGCGCAAGCGGTCACCGGCATGGAGCGTGTCGATCTCGACCTCGTGCTCGCTGCCATCGGCATCGACGCGGCGCGCGGTCTTCGGTGCCAGCTGCAACAGTGCCTTGATCGCGCCCGAGGTCGCGTCACGGGCCCGCAGCTCCAGCACTTGACCGAGCAGCACCAACACGGTGATGACCGCAGCCGCCTCGAAATAGACGGCGACCGCGCCTTCATGGCCGCGGAAGGTCGCAGGAAAAATCTGCGGCGCGACGGTGCCGATGATGCTGTAGACATAGGCAACACCGGTGCCCATCGCGATCAGCGTGAACATGTTGAGGTTGCGAGTCAGCAGCGATTGCCAACCGCGAACGAAGAACGGCCAGCCGGCCCACAGCACCACTGGCGTGGCGAAGACGAGCTGGATCCAGTTCGAGAGCGTCTGATCGATCCAGTTGTGTGGGCCCGCGAGATGGCCGCCCATCTCCAGCACCACGGCCGGCAGCGCAAGTGCGCCACCGATCCAGAACCGCCGCGTCATGTCGGCAAGCTCCGGGTTGGGGCCGGTCTCCAAGCTTACCACTTCCGGCTCGAGCGCCATGCCGCAGATCGGGCAGCTGCCGGGTCCGACCTGGCGGATCTCCGGATGCATCGGACAAGTGTAGATCGTGCCCGCGGGCATCTCGGGCTCGGGCGCCTTGTCCTTGGCGAGATATTTGGCGGGATCGGCGGCGAATTTGGTGCGGCAGCCGGCCGAGCAGAAATAGAAGGTTTTGTCGTGATGTGTGAGGTGGTGCTTCGAGGTCGCAGGATCGACTGTCATGCCGCAGACGGGATCGAGCACCTTGGTCGCGCCATCACCATGGTCATGCGCGTGATGATGCGCGTGGCCGGCACGGTCGCCGTGCCCGCCGCAGCAGGAGGACGCGGCCGGCGTGGCCGCTGGAGCAGCTTGGCTGGAACAGCCGCATCCTGTTTCCGGCTCGTGATGATGCCCGTGTTCGGCGTCTTTCATGGCGAAGCTCCGGCCTTGCAATATATACCCTAGGGGGGTATATAGAGCTCATGCGCAAGGACATCAAGGCATCTGTTGGAAAACGGCTCGGCCGGATCGAGGGCCAGGTTCGCGGCCTCTCGAAAATGGTAGAGGAAGACCGCTACTGCATCGACATCGTGACGCAGATCTCGGCGGTGCGTGCCGCGCTGCGCCGGGTCGAGGAGGAGGTCCTGAAGGACCACGTCGCCCATTGCGTCGAGCACGCGATCGCGAGCGGCGACAAGGCCGATCAGCGCGAGAAGATCGCGGAGCTGATGGCGGTGATCGGACGGGCGGAGCGGTAGCTTCGGCCCTCGCCGTCATTGCGAGCGCAGCGAAGCAATCCAGGCCCGCCCCCGCGGAGGCAGTCTGGATTGCTTCGTCGCTTCAGCGCAAAATTGCTGCGCAATTTTGTCGCGAGCTCCTCGCAATGACGGTTGTTGAGGTGACGTCCCGCTCCACCCTCAGGTGTCGTCCCTGCGAACGCAGGGACCCATAACCCCAGGGAGGTGTTTGGCGAAGACTCGTCGTTTGGTACTTCTACTACCTGTAACCGATAGATTACGCGGTATGGTCTCTGCCTTCGCAGGGACGACGGTGAGGCCTACGCCGCGATCTCGCACTTATCTCCGCGGCGCCACGCGCGGTACATCGCGAGTTCGTTCAGCTGCACGAAATGTTCGGAGAAATTGGTGGTCTCCGCAGGCTGCGCGCTCACTTCTTCAGTCGGAATCTCAACCGGCGCTTCTTCGTCAATCGCCTCAGGAACGAGCGGCGGCGCACGGAGCGTTTCTGGAAACACACTGAATGTGCCCGCTACCTCCTCGAGCGGCTTCTGCTTGTCGGCCCAGTGCAGGGCGGTGTAGTCGAACCCGTGCACGATGGTGGGTTTGACGACTTCGAAATAGGGCGAGATGTCGAAGTCGCGGGGCATGTAGAGCGAGGAATCGCGGATGTGCAGGATCTCGCGGCGAGCAGCGCGGCTGCCGGCCTTGGTGATCTTGGGCAGGATCGGGTAGCGCACGGCATCGAATGCCTGCGCGATCAGGGCCGAGCAGATGATCTTGGTCGGATCGCCCGAGCCGAGCGCGATCATGCGCCGCCGCCAACGCTGCGGCACCGGCAGCGGGAACAGGAAGCGCATGAGATCGACGATGTTCTTGGTGTCGTAGCCGAAGCCGATGCGGTTGATCGCATAGCGGCAGACCGTGGTGCGGTCCTCATGGGACAGCCCGACCGGACGGCAGAGGCGGGTGTGATAGGGGAAATATTTCGACAGCGGCGCCGAGGTGACGCCTTCGCCGATATTGGCTTCGATCAGCACATGCGGCTCGCCGTCCGCCTCTTCCGCGCCCTCGATCGGACCAACATAGAGCGCGGCATGCGACCAGGTCGACTGCGTCAGATATTTGATGATGCCGGAGATGCGGTTGTTGCCCTCGACCAGCAGCACGTCGCCGGGCTCGATGACGCCGCGCAGGTGCTCCGGGTCGCTCGGCGTGAACGGCTCGTAGCCGGGCACCTCCTTGGAGAGGTACGCGGCAATCAGCTTGCCGACTGAATCTAGGACCGTCCCCATCTCAAACTCCCCCCACGGCCTTTTCCGGCCGTCTTTTTCCCTTCTCTATCATGGTCGAAACGTGTTGCAATTCGGTTCATCACTCCGTGAGGTCAAGCACGATTGATTCACCATGATGGTTGCCGTGCAACATCAGATACGGCAAGGTTCGCTGACTGTTCCCGTTCGCCGCAAGTCCTCGGAAACCATGACATGACAATCACGCGCCGCGGTTTCCTTTCGGCGTCGGCGTTCCTTGCCGCCATGCCGGTCCTGCGCGCGAACGCCGCAACCCTGCCGCGCGAGGCCGACATCGTCGTGATCGGAGCGGGGGCTGCCGGCATCGCTGCGGCGCGGCGCATCATGGCGACGGGGCGCAAGGTCATCGTGGTGGAAGCGGCGTCCCAGGTCGGCGGCCGTTGTATCACTGACAACACGACCTTCGACACGCCGTTCGACCGCGGCGCGCGCTGGATGCACAATCCCGACACCAATCCGATGATCCGGCTGGCGCGCAGCGCGGGGCTCGACGTGCTGCCGGCGCCCTCGGGCCAGAAGATGCGCATCGGCCGCCGCAACGCGCGCGCAGGCGAGACCGAGCAGTTCCTGGCGGCGCTGGTGCGTGCCAACCGCGCCATCGACGAGGCCGCGCGCGGCAAGCTGGATACCTCCTGCGCGTCCGTGCTGCCGAAGGATCTTGGCGATTGGGCGGGCGCGGCCGAGTTTATGCTGGGCGCGAGCTTCGCCGGCAAGGACCTGAAGGAACTGTCCGCGATCGACAAGGGGCGCGCGCAGGACCGCAACGCGGCGATCGCCTGCCGTCAGGGCTTGGGCACGCTGATCGCGAAACTCGGCGAGCAGGCGCCGGTGGCGCTGTCGACGTCGGCGAGCCGAATCGCCTGGAGCAACCGCGACGTCAGCGTGGAGACGCAAGCCGGCAAGATCGCCGCGCGCGCCGTCGTCGTCACGGTCTCGACCAACGTGCTGACATCGGGCGCGATCAAGTTCACGCCCGACATCCCCAAGCGCACGCTGGACGCGGCATCGAAGCTCGGCCTCGGCAGCTACGATCGCATCGTGGTGCAATTGCCGGGCAATCCGCTCGGCCTGTCGCGTGACGATATCCTGATCGAGCAGAGCAGTTCGACGCGCACGGCGCTCATGTTCGCCAATATCGGCGGCTCCTCGCTCTGCTCCATCGACGTCGGCGGTGCGTTCGGCCGCGATCTCTCCGAGCAGGGCGAGAAGGCGATGGCGGCCTTCGCCAGGGAATGGATCACGAAATTGTTCGGCAGCGAGGCCGCGGCCGCGGTGCAAAAGACCAGCGCCACGCGCTGGAACGCGTCGCCTTTCGTGATGGGCGCGATGTCGGCGGCCTCCCCCGGCGGTCAGCTCTCGCGAAAGGTCTTGGCCGAGCCGATCGGCAACGTGTTTCTCGCGGGCGAGGCCACCCATGAGACGCTGTGGGGCACCGTCGACGGCGCCTGGGAAAGCGGCGAGCGCGCCGCTGACGCAGCATTGCGCAAGATCGGCGCGTTGAAGGACGAGCCGGCCGACGTGCCGACGCAATCTACGAAGAAGCGCCGGGTGCCGCGGCAATAGGCCAAACTAAGCCGCAGCAAACTCCACTGTCGTCCCGGACAAGCGAAGCGCAGATCCGGGACCCATAACCACAGGGCGTAGTTGGGCGAAGACTCGCCGTTCAGGACCTTTATCGGTACTGCCAGCTGTGTCTACTCGATAAATCACGCGGTATGGGTCCCCGCGTTCGCGGGGGCGACCCGCTGAGAGAGTTAGCGCAACACCCCATCCAGCGCCGGCAGCCCGGCAATCACCGCCATCGCGATGAGCGCGTAGCAGATGCCGCGAAACACTTTTTCGCTGGCGCGTCCGAACAGCGACGCCCCGAACGCGACACCAACCGCATAGACCGGGCCGACGACCAGCGACAACAGCAGCGACTCGCGCGAGATCAAGCCCGTGGTCGCGTAACTGATCATCGAGAAGAGATCCGACGCGCCGAAGAACAGCACGATATTGGCGCGCGCGACGATCGGCGCGATCGGGCGGCCGAGCCAGTAGCCGACGATCGGCGGGCCGCCGGTCTGCGCGAGGCCACTGCAGAAACCCGAGAGGCCGCCAATGCCGACCGAGAGCCAGGCGTGGTCCTTGCCGCGATAGCGCCAGCCCGACAGCAGCAGCAGCAACAGCGCCGCGACGAAGCAGGAGATGATCCAGCGCGTCGTGACGGGTTCGAGCACGCTGAGGAAATAGGTGCCGAGGGGGACGCCGATCAGCGCACCCAGTACGATCACGGCGGTGGCCTTGCGATCCGCCTTCCGCCACGCGTCCGGCAGCAGCGGCGCTGCCGAAACAAAATCGATCACGAGCAGCAAGGCGGCAACGAGCCGCGGCGCAGCGATGCTGCTCGCCAGCGGCATGAAGATCAGCGCCGAGCCGAAGCCGGAGAAGCCGCGTGCGGTACCCGAAACGAAAGCGACGGCGCAGAGCGCCATCGCAATGGTGAGGCTGACGTCCTTCGGAAGGAAATCAGCGAGGGTCATGCTCTATGATTCTGGAGCATGATGTTGTCCGAAAACCGCTTCACACTTTTCGGTATCATGCTCGGAGCGTGCCGCCGGTCTTCTTCGTGACCTCCGCCACGATCTTGGCGCCGACAGCTTCGATCTCCTGGTCGGTCAGCGTCTTCTCGCGCGGCTGGAGCATGACCGCGACCGCGATCGACTTTTTGCCGTCGTCGATGCCCTTGCCCTCATAGACGTCGAAGACGCTCACGCCGGTGATCAGCTTCTTGTCGACGCCTTGCGCGGCACGCACGATGTCGCCGGCCTTCACGCTGCGATCGACGATGAAGGCGAAGTCGCGTGACACCGGCTGGAACGCCGACAGCTCGATCACGGGCTTGGCGCGGGTCGGCTTTTTCTTGGCCTCGGGGATCCGGTCGAGGATCACCTCGAACACCATCAGCGGGCCGTCGGCGCCGAGCGCTTCCAGCGCGCGCGGATGCATCTCCCCGAAAGTGCCGAGCACGTTCTGCGGCCCGATCTGGATCGTGCCGGAGCGACCCGGATGGAGCCATGCCGGACCGCCCGCGACGATCTGCAGCGCCTGCATCGGCGCGCCGGCGGCAGCCAGCACCGCCAGCGCATCCGCCTTGGCGTCGAACACATCGGCCTGTGCCGAGCCCGACCAGTGCCGCCCCAGACCTTCCGAGGAGGCAAAGCCGCGGCGAACGCCGCTCGCCGCCATGAACTGATCCTGCGGGCGATCGCCCTTGAAGAGCTGGCCGACCTCGAACAGCGCGACATCGCCAAAGCCGCGATCGGCGTTGGCCTGCGCCGCCGCGATCAGGCCCGCGAGCAGGGTCGGGCGCATGTCGGAGAGATCCGACGCGATCGGGTTGGCGACTTCGAGCTCGCGTTGCCCGCCGCCGAACAATTGCGCCGCGGGCTTCGTGATGAATGACCAGGTCACCGCTTCGATGATGCCGCGGCTTGCGAGCGCGCGCCTGGCGCGGCGGGTGCGCAGCTGAAGCGGCGTCAGCACCGGTTTGCGCGCGTCCTCGCCGCGTTCGAACGGCGTCATCGGCACCTTGTCCACGCCAAAGATGCGGACGATCTCCTCGACGATGTCGGCCTTGCCGTGCACGTCCGAGCGCCACGAGGGCACAGCGACCTTCACGACGGGGCCCGGGCCCGCCATCATGAAGCCGAGATGGGTCAGGATGCGCTTCATCTCCAACTGCGGCACCTCGATGCCGGAGAGGCGCTTGACCTCGGTGACGGGGAAATCGATCACACGGTCGTCGCCGAAGGATTTGCCGACCACGACGGTCTCGGACGGCGCGCCGCCGCACATTTCCATCACCAGCTTGGTCGCAAGCTCGAGGCCGGGCACCATGAAGGCCGGATCGACGCCGCGCTCGAAGCGATAGCGTGCGTCCGAATTGATGCCGAGCTTGCGGCCGGTCTGGGCGATGTTGATCTCGTTCCACAGCGCCGATTCGATCAGCACGTCGGTGGTATCATCGTCGCAGCCCGAGGCCTCGCCGCCCATGATGCCGGCGAGCGATTCGACGCCGTGCTCGTCCGCGATCACGCAGATGGCGGGATCGAGATTATAGGTGCGGCCGTCGAGCGCGAGCAGCGTCTCGCCGTCGCGCGCGCGGCGCACGACGAGATGGCCCTTCACCTTCTTGGCATCGAACACGTGCAGCGGACGCGCGCGGTCGTAGGTCATGAAGTTGGTGATGTCGACCAGCGCGTTGATCGGGCGCAGCCCGATCGCGGTCAGCCGCTTCTGCAGCCATTCCGGCGACGGCTTGTTCTTCACGCCGCGCACGAGGCGAAGCGCGAAGCCCGGGCACAGCGTGGAATCCTCGACCGTGACCTTCACCGGGCACGGGAATTCGCCCTTGATCGGCTTGATGGTGGGGTCCTTGAACTTGCCCATGTCGGCCGCGGCAAGGTCGCGCGCGATGCCGTGCACGCCGGTGCAGTCCTGCCGGTTCGGCGTCAAATTGATCTCGATCACGGGATCGCCGAGCGCGGCCCATTCGGCATAGCCCGCGCCGAGCGGCGCGTCCGCCGGCAATTCCATGATGCCGTCATGGTCATTGGAGATCTGCAGCTCGGCCGCCGAGCACAGCATGCCGCGGCTTTCGACGCCGCGGATGGTGCCGACACCGAGCGTGATGTCCTTGCCGGGAATGTAAGTGCCGGGCGGCGAGAACACGCTGACGAGGCCCGCACGCGCATTCGGGGCACCGCACACGACCTGCACGGGCGCACCGCCGTCCCCGGTGTCAACCATGCAGACGCGCAGACGATCAGCATTCGGATGCTGCTCGGCCGAGATCACCCTCGCAATGGTGAAAGGCTTCAGCGCCTTCGCCTTGTCCTCGATGTTCTCGACCTCGAGCCCGATCATGGTGAGCTTCTCGGCGAGCTTGTCCAGCGGCTCGTCGGTCTCGAGATGATCCTTCAGCCAGGAGAGGGTGAATTTCATGGCTGTTTCTTCTCCACGGAGACGGTCTGCTCCCTCTCCCGCTTGCGGGGGAGGGTTGGGGTGGGGGCTCTCTCCGCGACGGTAGTGGCGATTGTTTCGAGAACACCGGCGCGGTTGGTCATGACGTCGAGATTGCTGAAGCGAAGCACCTTGAAACCTTTCGCTTCGATCGCGGCAGAGCGAGGCGCATCGGCGCGCTCGCCTGCGTCGGAGGAATGTTGGCCGCCATCGAGCTCGATGACGAGCTTGGCTGTATGGCAGATGAAATCGGCGATGTACCGATCGATCGGCACTTGGCGACGAAAGCTGGCGCCGTTCAATCGGCCAGCACGCAGCTCCGACCACAAGATACGCTCTGCATCGGTGGAGTTGCGCCCGAGCGCTCGTGCATTGGCTCGTAGCTTGGCCGACACCTTCCAGTCCGGATGTTCAGGATCGACCATTGGCAGCCCCATCGAGGAGACACCCTCACCCCAGCCCTCCCCCGCAAGCGGGAGAGGGAGTCCGACCGGTTGCGAGGCTCGAGAAAACGTATCCATACGACGAACGCGAAGCCCTCGCTCTATCCGTTCCCTCCCCCGCAGGCGGGGGAGGGGCAGGGAGAGGGTTGTCTCCGCAACGGGAACGGAGAAAGTCTTCGCTGGCTCAATGTTGAGAGCGAGCATCACGCGCTCAGCCCCCCAGCCAGCGTCGGCACTTCGAGCGGCTTGAAGCCGTAATGGGACAGCCAGCGGACGTCGCTGTCGAACAGCTGGCGCAGGTCGGCGATGCCGTATTTCAGCATGGCGATGCGATCGATGCCCATGCCCCAGGCAAAGCCCTGGTATTCGTCGGGATCGATGCCGCATGCGCGCAGCACGTTCGGGTGCACCATGCCGCAGCCGAGAATCTCGAGCCAGTCCTCGCCCTCGCCGAAGCGGATCTCGCCCTTGTCGCGGCGGCACTGGATGTCGACTTCCAGCGACGGCTCGGTGAACGGGAAGAACGAGGGGCGGAAGCGCATGTTGATGTGGTCGACCTCGAAGAACGCCTTGCAGAACTCGTGCAGGATCCATTTGAGGTGGCCGAGATGCGAGGTCTTGTCGATGACGAGGCCTTCGACCTGGTGGAATTGCGGCGTGTGGGTCGCATCCGAATCGATGCGGTAGGTGCGGCCCGGACAGATCACGCGGATCGGCGGCTTCTGGCTCAGCATGGTGCGCACCTGCACCGGCGAGGTGTGGGTTCGCAGCAGCATGCGCGAGCCGTCTTCCTTCGGATGGAAGAAGAAAGTGTCGTGCATCTCGCGCGCGGGATGGCCTTCGGGGAAGTTCAGCTTGGTGAAGTTGTAATCGTCGGTCTCGATATCGGGGCCTTCGGCGACCGAGAAGCCCATGTCGGCGAAGATCGTGGTCAGCTCGTCCCAGACCTGGCTCAGCGGATGGATGCGGCCGGCTTCAGTCGTCGCGTCGCGCAGCGGCAGGGTGACGTCGATGGTCTCCGACGCCAGCCGCGCATCGAGCGCCGCCGATTTCAAGACGTCGCGGCGCGCGGCCAGCGCCTGGGTGACCTCGTCCTTGGCCTGGTTGATCGCGGCGCCCTGCGTCTTGCGCTCGTCCGGCGACATCTTGCCGAGCGTCGCGAGCAAGGCTGAGATCGAGCCCTTCTTGCCGAGCGAGGCAACACGCACGGCTTCGAGGGCCGCTTCGTCGCCGGCAGCACTAATCTGCGCGAGGATGGATTGAACGAGACTGGCGAGGTCGGACACGGTCGGATCCCTCAAACTTGCAAAAGGCTGCCGGGTTGTGGCCGCAGCCGGGGCGGAACGTCAAGCCGAATGGAGGTCGAAAATGTGGGGCATTTGAACCGTCAAGGCATGGCTGGCACCAACCTGAACGCGAAGGAGAAGACGATGCGTTTGAGATCCTGCGTGGCCGGCCTGGCCCTGGTTCTGTTGGAAGGCATTCTGGGAGGCGCGGCGCTCGCCGACGAATGCCAGGCCAAATCCACGTCGATGGATGACATCGTCGTGGCCCTGAACGCGGCGCCGAGCTGCGACCGTGCCATGAAGCTGTTCGAGGCCTGCGCATACGGCGCCAGCGGCGACGTGCAGTTCGGTGAGGCGGTCGAGAAGAAGTGCGAGGTCGATTTCATCGGCCGGCTGGGGCCGCCACAGAAGCTCAGCTACCAGCGCGGGTTGCGGATCTGCGACCAAAAGTACCGGAACAAGTCCGGTACCATGTATATCTCGGCCACGGCCTTCTGCCGGGCGGAGGTCGCCCAGCGCTACTCGCAACGCGCGCTGAAGGCCGGCGGAGCCGGCCGCTAGCGCCGCACGGCTCAGGCGGCGAGCGCGGCCTTGGCCTTCTCGGCGATCGCCTGGAACGCGGCGGGCTCGTGGACCGCGAGATCCGACAGCACCTTGCGGTCCACGGTGATCCCGGACTTGGCCATGCCGTCGATAAATCGGCTGTAGGTCAGGCCGAACGGACGGACGGCAGCGTTGATGCGCTGGATCCAGAGCGCGCGGAATGTGCGCTTCTTACGCTTGCGGTCACGGAAGGCGTATTGCTGGGCCTTCTCCACGGCCGGCTTGGCGGCGCGGATGGTGTTCTTGCGGCGGCCATAGAAGCCCTTGGCGGCCTTGTAGACTTTCTTGTGCTTGGCGTGGGCGGTCACACCGCGTTTGACGCGAGACATGACAAATATCCTTCAGAGATGACTTCGGTTTCGGATCGCCGCGCGAATGCGGCGCGAGGTGGCAGTGATCGTGGACGCGATCAGGCGTTCGGCAAGAAGTACTTCTTGACGTTGTCGCCGTCGGTCTTGAACAGCACGCGGGTGCCGCGGAGCTGACGGATCTGCTTCTTCGTCCGCTTGATCATGCCGTGACGCTTGCCGCGCTGGGCGTGCATCACTTTGCCGGTGGCAGTCACCTTGAAGCGCTTTTTAGCGCCCGATTTGGTCTTCAGCTTGGGCATTTGGCTCTCCTAATGGCCACAGAGATCCGCCCGCGAAGGCGGCTGGCCGTCAAAAATGCTCGTTAGAGCGTTGATTGTGCTCAGGTTTTGCGAACAAGCGCGAAACCCGCACCGAAACACCGCCACGGCAGCCCTTAATCAGCCGGGCGATGAAGGCTGGGCTTATGGCAGAGGACGAGCCAATTGGCAACGATGAACCGGCGGAACCTGCCCGGCGACTATCGGGAATTGCTGCCCTTATGTCCAAGTCTGTCGCCCGGAGCAGGACCAAAATGGCCCATTTTTCCCAGTTGCTGTCGTCTCTGACCGATTTCGCCCGCCCGCGCCAACTGGCGCTGATCGCCGTGCTCGCAACGGCTGCGCTGCCGTCGACTGCCGATGCCCGCGTCGGCAGCTATGACGGCGTCTGGAATGTCACCTTCGCCACCACACGGGGCAATTGCAGCTCCGGTTACAGCGTCCCGTTCGCCGTGACCGGCAGCCGGGTCTCGTCCGCCGGCGGGGGCCGGGTCTCCGGCAGGGTCAATCGCGGCGGCGCAGTCGCGGTCCAGGTCTCGGTCGGCGCGTCCCATGCCAGCGGCGGCGGTCGGCTCGCCGGCGTGAACGGCACCGGGTCGTGGAAGGGGATCATTTCCGGAGACCAGTGCAGCGGCACCTGGCAGGCGACGCGGACCTAACTATCGCCAAGAAGGCGGTGCGCTCCCTCCCCCCGCCTGCGGGGGAGGGTTGGGGAGAGGGTGTCTCCACAACGGGACAGTCTTCCAGAGGAGAGAGCCCTCACCCGGCGCTTCGCGCCACCCTCTCCCGCAAGCGGGCGAGGGTGCAGCAACGCTCGCGGCGTGCACCCCCGCACAAACAAAACGGCCCGCCGGACATCCGGACGGGCCGTTGAATTATCAGTCCTGACAAACCGGTGTCAGCGCGGCGCCAGCACCATGACGACCTGACGGCCCTCGAACCGCGCGTCCTGCTCGACCTTGGCGAGCTCGGCGACGTCGGTCTTGATCTTGTCGAGCAGCTTAGTGCCGATCTCCTGATGCGCCATTTCGCGGCCGCGATAGCGCAGCGTGATCTTGACCTTGTCGCCCTCTTCGAAGAACCGCTGCATCGCGCGCATCTTCACGTCGTAATCGTGGTCGTCGATCATCGGGCGGAGCTTGATCTCCTTGATCTCGACGATCTTCTGCCGCTTGCGGGCTTCGGCGGCTTTTTTCTGGGCGGAGTACTTATACTTCCCGTAGTCCATGATCTTGCACACGGGAGGGCTGACGTTCGGCGAGATCTCGACCAGATCCATGCCGGCCTCCTGGGCCATGCGGATGGCCGCAACAGTCTCGACCGTGCCTTTGTTGTCACCGGCCTGATCGATCAGCTGGATCTGCGCATTGCGAATATCATCATTGATGCGCGGCCCATCTTTGCTGGCGACGGGCGGGGCTTTATTGGGACGGCGAATGGGTGGTTCTCCAAAGTTGTGAAAGAGGCTGCTATTTTGCAGGAAGATGCGTTGGCCGGCAAGCAATTCGCTCGGAGCGCGATCGAAAAACCCTCAAATGCGAGGTATTTCGGCCACGCCTGGGCCCGGTGACCGACATAGACACCTTGCTTCCGTTCCGCAAGCGTCCCAAGGGGCAATGCCGGTCTGCGGCGCCGCGGAATACGACCGGACAGCTCAAACCGTGCAGCCAGGGGAAACGTTCCATGACCAATGCAATTCCCGAGGCCGTGCCCGGCTTCATCGACGTGGGCGAGGGCACGTCAGCACGCAGGATCGCGGTCCGCAGCCGGCCCGGGCAAGGGCCCGGGCTGCTCTGGCTCGGCGGATTCAAGTCGGACATGCAGGGCAGCAAGGCCTTGGCGCTGGACGGCTGGGCCCGCGATCACGGCCGCGCAATGGTCCGGTTCGACTATTCCGGCCACGGCGAATCCGGCGGCGATTTCGCCGATGGAACCATCGGGCGCTGGCTAGAGGAGAGCGTGGCGGTGTTCGAGCGCTTCTGCGAGGGCCCGCAGGTCCTGATCGGCTCGTCCATGGGCGGCTGGATGGCGCTGCTGCTCGCGCGCGAGATCAAGAAGCGGCAAGAGAAACAACAGACCAAGGCGTCGCTGGCCGGTCTCGTCCTGATCGCGCCGGCGCCGGATTTCACCGAAGAGCTGATGTGGAAGAATTTTTCGGCGGCGGTGAAGCGGGAGATCGAGACCAAGGGCGTTTGGATGAGGCCGTCGGACTATGGCGACGGCTCGCCCTATCCGATCACGCGGAACCTGATCGAGGAGGGGCGCAATCATCTCCTGCTCGGCAGCGCCATCGATCTCGGCTGCCCCGTCCGCATCCTGCAAGGCGCGCAGGATCCCGACGTGCCCTGGCAGCATGCCTTCGCGCTGACGCACCGTCTGCCGGCCGACGATGTCGTGCTGACCATGATCCAGGACGGCGATCACCGCCTCTCCCGCCCGCAGGACATCGCGCGCATTCTTGCCGCAGTGGCGGAGATCGGGTGAAATTGCTCGCCAAGAATTCGATGTCATCGTCCGCGAAGGCGGACGATCCAGTACGCCGCGGCCGTTGTGTTTGAACCGAAAAGCCGCGGCATGCTGAGCATGGGGAAGGAGAAACGCCAATGAACACCACCGCGATGCTGCGCGCGTTCTGCGACGCGGTCGAGCAGCGCAACGGCCGCGCGTTTGCCGAGCTGTTCACCGAGGATGGCGTCTATCACGACGTCTTCTACGGCGCTTTCGCTGGCCGCGCGAAGATCGCCGAACTGATCGACGACTGGTTCTATCGCACGGCGACCGATTTCCGCTGGGACATGCATGACGCCGTCACCGACGGCACCACGCTCTATGCGCGCTACACTTTCAGCTACAAATCAACCCTGCCGGAAGCGAACGGCGCGCGCGCGATGTTCGAGGGTGTGGCGATCATGACGCTGCGTGACGGCCAGATCGTGGGCTATCACGAGGTCGCCAACACCGCGCCGGCGTTCGTCGATCTGAAGTTTGCACCGGAACGGATTGCGAAGATCGTCGCCAAGCAGGGCGCCGAGCTGAAGGCGCGGCCGGAGATGCAGCGACATTTGAAGTAGCTTTCTCCATTCGTCATTCCGGGGCGCGCCTCTTGGCGCGAGCCCGGAATCCATACTCCCGATCGTGGTTATCGATTCCGGGCTCACGCTTCGCGTGCCCCGGAATGACGAATGGAGAGCGTTGTCGCGCCGCTACCGCTTCGACGGATTCACGATCGGCTTGCGCTGTGCCAGTGCCGCCACCGTCGCGGTGCCGATCGGACCTTGTTCGTCGTAGAGCCAGCATTCGCCGATCGCGACGCCGTCGGTGGCGTGATGATTCACCACCTCGAAGCCGATCCAGCTCGTCACCGGCAGACGGTGCAGATAGATCGTCACGTCGCTGTTGATGTAGCCGAGCCCCTTGTCGCCGGCATTCGCAAACGGGCTGGTGAAATCGGCGCCGGTGGCGACATGGACGAACGGCGTCATCGGCACGCCCTCAACGAGTTCGCGCACCTCGCTCATCCATAGTCGGCGCGGACCGAGCGAGCCCATATGGCCGACGATCGGCCGCGTCGTCCATTTGCCGTTCATGCCGAGCCTGGGATCGGTGGGCTTGGGAATATCGGCCGGCTTCGGCGCATCCCAGTTCGGCGGCGACCAGACGTTACCGTCCGGGTTTTGCGTCCGCCGCAACAGCTGGCACGAGGCGCGCGCCATGCTGACGCCGCCGGAGACGAACTCCGCTTCCACCACGCGGATGCGCAGGCCGTCTCGCACCAGGCGCGTCGTCACCTCGATCGGCTTGTCGATGGTCGGCAGCCGAAACATGTCGACGGTGAGCCGCGCCGGCACGAATTCAGACCCGGAATGGCGCTCCTCGATGGCGAAGCCGAGCAGGCCGATGATGACGCGCCCGTGCAGTGATGTCGGATCCCATGGACCGTTGGCCACTTCCGTCGGATGGAATGTGTCGCCGTCGCGGGTGAAGAAAGGCATGTTTGTCATGCGCGCGAGATTGCGGGAATGAGGGGGAAAATCAAGTGTGGTGAGGTGCGCGCACCGTGGCCACAACAATGGTGTCATCGCCCGACTTGATCGGGCGATCCAGTACTCCGAGACGGCAGTGATGGAGTCGATAAGCTGCGGCGTACTGGATTCCCCGCCTTCGCGGGGAATGACACCGAGAGTTAGGAGGCGGCGCGCCACTCCTCACACACGGTCGCGTCGGACTCTGCGCTCAAAGCAGAGCTCTTCATCTCCGCAAACTCTTCCCGCGACATCAACTGCCCCAGCGCCCACACCGCGGCCCCGCGCAGCAGTGGGCTCGCATCATCGAGCAATCGCCGCGCCTCTTCAGCCAGCGTCGCATCGCCGGAATTGCCGATCGCGATCAGCACGTTCCGCAAAAAGCGATCGCGGCCGATGCGCTTGACCGGCGATTTCGTGAACAGCGCGCGAAACGCGGCGTCGTCGAGCCGTGCCAGCTCCGCAAGTTCAGGCGCGCGCAATTCGTCGCGCGCGGCAAGCTTGGCCTCGCGTCCTTCCTGCGCGAACTTGTTCCAGGGACACGCCGCAAGGCAGTCGTCGCAGCCGTAGATGCGGTTGCCGATGGCTTTGCGAAACTCGCGCGGGATCGGCCCCTTGTTCTCGATGGTCAGGTACGAGATGCAGCGCCGCGCATCGAGCTTGTAGGGCGCGGGAAACGCAGCGGTCGGGCAGATGTCGAGGCAGGCCTGGCACGAGCCGCAATGATCGATCTCGGCGTCGTCGCGCGGCAGCTCCAGCGTGGTGTAGATCGCGCCGAGGAACAGCCACGAGCCGAATTCGCGCGAGACGAGGTTGGTGTGCTTGCCCTGCCAGCCGAGACGCGCGGTTTGCGCCAGCGGCTTCTCCATCACCGCCGCGGTGTCGACGAACACTTTCACGTCCGATGGCGCGGTCGCGACCAGCCAACGCGCCAGCGCCTTCAGCCGCTTCTTGATGAGGTCGTGATAGTCGTCGCCTTGCGCATAGACCGAGATCGCCGCGCGCGTGCGTTGTTCGAGGGTCGCGAGTGGATCCTGGTCGGGACCGTAATTGACGCCGAGCATGATCACGCTGCGCACGTCGCTCCACAGCCCACGCGGATCGACGCGGCGCTCCGGCTGAGCGGCGAGCCAGTCCATGTCGCCGTGACCGCCCGAGGCGATGAATTCGAGAAAATGCGCTCCTGCCTTTTCGATCGTGCCGGGTGCGGTGACGCCGATGCAGTCGAAGCCGAGCGCAAGCGCTTCGCGCGCAAGCGCCGTTTTCAGTTCAATTGGATCGGAGCTCAGAAATCCAGGTCCACGTAGGTCCGCGACGCCGGCACGCCGGCCAGCCATTCGCTCAGCAGCGGACGGAACGACGGACGGGACTTCACCCGCGCGTACCACGCCTTTGCTGCGTCGTCCTCGCTCCATGGCACGTCGCCCAGATAGTCGATCGCCGAGAGATGCGCCGCGGCGGCGAGGTCCGCGTAAGTGAGCCGGTCGCCGGCGAGGAAATTACGCGTCTGCGCCAGCCAGCCGATATAGGCCAGATGATAGCGCACATTGGCCTTGGCGGCGCGCATCACGTCGGCCGAAGGTGGCCCGCCGCCGTTCTCCTCGCTCATGAAGCGCTTGTAGATGCGCTCGGTGACGAGAGGGTGCGAGACCTCCTCGAAGAACTTTTCGTTGAACCAGGCCATCAGCCGGCGCACCTCGACGCGCTCGGAGATCGTTTCCGGCATCAGGCGCTTGGGTCCCATCTCGGCACCATAGGCCTCGTCGACATATTCGGCGATGATCGCCGCGCCCGGGATCGGGGGCTGCTCGTCGTCCACCATCACGGGCGTCGTGCCTGCCGCATTGAGCAACAGAAACGCCTCGCGCCGTTCCCAGCTGCGCTCCTCGACCAGCTTCAGGTCGAGCCCGTATTCGCCCGCGACCAGGCGGATGAAGCGCGAATGCGGACAGAACGGATGATGAAACAGCGTAAACATGAAGCCTTTGACTATTTGATGGTGCTTAAGAATCCATCAATGTTTGTGCGGCGCCACACTAGTCCTTCAAAACCGCGAAGCAAGGGCGTGATTTCGCATTTTGCGATTGCGGCATGGGGGCGAATAGGCGAGAAGGGCCCCGCTTTTCTAGCCGAAATGGACCGTAAATATGTCAGATGCAATACGGGCAGTGATCCTCGGCATCATCGAGGGTGTGACCGAGTTCCTTCCCGTGTCCTCGACCGGCCACCTCTTGCTTGCGGAACGCTTCTTCCATCTCGGTGAAGGCGCCTTCTGGGATTCCTTTACGGTTCTGATCCAGTTAGGTGCGATCCTCGCGATCGTCGGACTTTACTTCAAGAAGCTGTGGGATGTCGTGATCGGCTTCTTCACGGGCGATGCTTATGCGCGCCGCTTCGTGATCGGCGTGCTGGTGGCGTTCCTGCCCGCCGTGATCGTCGGCCTCGTTGCCGGCAAATACATCAAGAGCGTGCTGTTCAATCCCTGGGTCGTTTGCTTCACGCTGATCGTCGGCGGCGCCATCCTGCTCTGGGTCGACAAGCTCGACCTCAAGCCGCGCGAGCATGACGCCACCCGGTTTCCGCTGCTGATGTATCTCTATATCGGCATCGCGCAGTGCGTAGCTATGATCCCGGGTGTGTCGCGTTCCGGCGCCAGCATCGTCGCCGCGATGTTCCTGGGCGCCGACAAGCGCGCGGCGGCGGAGTTCTCGTTCTTCCTCGCCATCCCCACCATGATCGGCGCGTTCGCCTACGATTTCTACAAGAACCGGTCCGAGATGACGATGGACCATATGGGCATCGTCGCGATCGGCTTCGTGGTGTCGTTCATCACCGCGATCATCGTGGTCAAGACGTTCCTGGAATACGTCACCCGGCATGGCTTCGTGGTGTTCGCCTGGTGGCGCGTCATCGTCGGCACGCTCGGCCTGATCGCGCTGGCGCTGGGGCGGTAAATTATCGGTTCGTAGCCCGGATGGGGCGCAGCGCAATCCGGGGCCGCTATCACTTGTGGCACGATTCCCGGATTACGCTGCGCTCCATCCGGGCTACGTTCCACCACGCCTTCAACGCAAAATAAGCTTTTGATCGGTAGGCAGTTTCCAAGGCAGGGCGGCGCGCGCCCGGCACAGGAGCTGAACCATGACCCTCGTCAGCGGCTGGGGGCGCTTCCCGGTCGTCGATAGCGATGTGCTGCGTCCGCGCTCGTTCGCGGCGGTCGGCGAGGCCGTCTCGTCCGGTACCGTCGCGCGCGGCAACGGCCGCGCCTATGGCGATGCCGCGATCGGCGCCGTCAGGACCGTCGGGATGACCGGCTTCGACCGCGTCAGGTCGTTCGATCCGGTGACGGGCCGCATCCGCCTGGAGGCCGGCATTCTGCTGTCGGACCTGATCGACACCTTTGGCCCGCGCGGCTTCCTGCCTTTCGTTGTGCCCGGCACGCGGTTCGTCTCGATCGGCGGCGCCATCGCGGCCGACGTGCACGGCAAGAACCACCATTGCGAAGGCGGCTTCGGCCGCTATGTCGATAGCCTGTTGCTGCGCACCGGGCAGGGCGAGGTCATCGAGGCCTCGCGCGAACAGAACTCCGAGGCCTTCTTCGCGACCGTCGGCGGCATGGGCCTGACCGGCATCATCCTGGAAGCGACGATGCGGCTGCGTCCGGTCGAAACCGGGTGGATCCGCGAGCGGGTGATCTCCGCGTCCGATCTCGATGCCGCGATGCGCGCGCTCGAGGCGAGCGATGAGGCGACCTATTCGGTGGCCTGGATCGACTGCGTGGCACGAGGGCGCGATCTCGGCCGTTCGCTGATCTATCTCGGCGAGCACGCGGGCAAAGGCGAGCTGCCGGACGGCGCCGATGCATTTCCGGTCGGCAAGGACCCCAGGCTCAGCGTGCCGGTCGATCTGCCGTCAATGGCGCTGAACCGCACCAGCGTCCGCGCCTTCAACGAGCTCTACTATCGCATGGGCGCGCGGCGCTCCGGCGGCAGCCATGTGGTCTCGCTCTATCCGTATTTCTTTCCGCTCGACGGCATCGGTGGGTGGAATCGCATCTATGGCAAGCGCGGCTTCCTCCAGCATCAATGCGTGATCCCGGAGCAAGGGGCGGGCGCCGTGCTCGGCGAGATCCTCGATCGCGTCGCACGGCGCGGCGATGCCTCCTTCCTCGCCGTGCTCAAGAAGCTCGGCCAGGGCGACGGCATCCTGTCGTTCCCGCTGCCCGGCTACACGCTGGCGCTGGATTTCCCCGTGAAGGGCGACATCCTGAATTTCCTCGACGAGATCGATCGTCTTGTCGTCGCCGCCGGCGGGCGGCTGTATCTGGCGAAAGACGCGCGTCAGTCGCGCACGACCTTCGCGGCGGGCTATCCTGCGTTGCAGCGTTTCAACGCGATCCGCAAATCGCTCGATCCCGCCGGCAACATCCGATCGAAACTTTCACAGCGTCTGTTCGATGAGGTCTAGGCCGTGACGTCACGCAAATCCGCAATTGTGCTCGGTGGCTCCTCCGATATCGGCCGCGCCGCCGCGCGCGCCTTCGCCAAGGCCGGGTACGATGTCGCCCTCGCAGGCCGCGACGTTGCCGCGCTGGAGCCTGATGCCGCCGATCTGCGCGCGCGCTATGCCGTGGAAGTCGGTCTCCATAAGTTTGATGTGCTCGACACGGCCTCATTCGATGGCTTCGTCGCCGGTCTGCCGGCATTGCCTGACGTTGTCATTTCGATTGTCGGCCTGCTCGGCGTACAGCAGGATGCCGAGAGCGATCTCACGCACGCCACCGCGATCATGCGCTCGAACTACGAAGGCCCCGCACTGATCCTCGGCCTGTTCGCGGAAAAGTTTCTGGCACGCGGCAGCGGCACGCTCGTCGGCGTGTCGTCCGTCGCCGGCGATCGCGGCCGCGCCTCGAACTATGTCTACGGCTCGGCCAAGGCAGGCTTCTCCGCGTTCCTCTCCGGCTTGCGCGCCCGTGCCAGCCGTGGCGGCGTGCATGTCGTCACCGTCAAGCCCGGCTTCGTCCGCACCAGGATGACAGAGGGCATGAAGCTGATCGGCCCGCTCACCGTCGAAGCGCCGGTGGTTGGCGATGCGATCCTCGCCGCCGTCGAGAACAAGACCGACGTCGTCTATGTCAGCGGCAAATGGCGCCTGGTGATGCTCATCATCAAGACGCTGCCGGAAGCGGTTTTCAAGAAGCTGAAGTTTTGAGGCTGTCGCCGCGCTGGAGGTGCGCTCCCTCGCCCGCTTGCGGGAGAGGGCAGGGGGAGAGGGTGTCTCCGCGGGCGAGGACCCCCAAGAGGAGAAAGCCCTCATCCGCCGCTACGCGGCGACCTCTCCCGCAAGCGGGAGAGGTAAGAGACCTCACACGCCCATGCGCTGGAACTGGCCCTGCGGGCGGAAGCGCCAGAGATATTGCGGAGCGATCGCTTCCAGCGAATCGGGCGTGATGCCAAGCCCTTCCAGCGTCAGGCCGGCTGCCTTCGCCGCCTCCGACACGACATTGTCGCGCTCGAGCATCGTGACCTGGTCCGGCGTCAGCTTGAACGCCCCCGGCGCAAATTGCAGAAAGTTGGCCTGGAAGCGGGCGAGGCCGAACGACAGCGGCGCCAGCATCGGCTTGCGATCGGCGATTTCGAGGATGGCCTCGATGATCTCGCGCATGGTCAGCACTTCCGGCCCGCCGAGCTCGTAGGTCGCGCCCGCCTTGGCCTTGCCGTCGACGGCATCCGCGATCGCGGTGGCGACGTCGCCGACATAGACCGGCTGCATCTTCGTCTCGCCGCCGATCAGCGGCAGCACCGGCGACATCCGCGCCAGCGCCGCGAAACGGTTAGTGAACTGGTCCTCGGGGCCGAACATCACGGAGGGGCGGAAGATCGTCGCCGACGGCACCGCGGCCAGGACCGCCGCTTCGCCGGCCGCCTTGGCCTTGGCATAGCGCGAGGGCGATTCGGCGTCGGCGCCGATCGCGGAGACATGGACCAGGGAGCTATCCGCGGCGGCCGCCGCCTTGGCGACCGTTTCGGCGCCCCTGGCCTGAACGGCGTCGAACGTCTGCGCGCCGGCTTCAGTGAGGACGCCGACCAGATTGATCACGACATGCGAATCACGCAGCGCCGCCTCGACCGAGGCCGGATAGCGCAGATTGGCCTGCACGGTGTGGACCTGCCCGACCCGGCCGAGCGGCTGGAGGAATCCGGCCAGTTCCGGCCGCCGGACCGCGACCCGGACCCGGTAATCGCGCTTGCACAGGGCGCGGACCACGCTGCGGCCCAAAAACCCCGATCCGCCGAAAACCGTGACGAGCGTGTCCAGATTCGATGCCATGGGAGCCAATCCTGCGGAAAAGAGTGCGTCTTGTCAGGCTTGTATCGGGCCGGTTTGCGATGCGCAATCGGCATCCCGAGGGGGCTGCAAGCATGAATTGACAACGGCGTCACCGAACCGTAGTAACCGCCTCCGTGCCCCAAACGGCATGCCCAGGTGGTGGAATTGGTAGACGCGCTGGCTTCAGGTGCCAGTGGCTTAACGGCCGTGAAGGTTCGAGTCCTTTCCTGGGCACCATTTTGCGGAATTTGGCCGCAAAATAGGGGTGCTTCCGATCGTTGAAGATGGCGGCACGGGGATCTCTAGATCGCTGTCGCAGCGGTTCTTGGGTACGCCAAATCGCCCCCGCCAGGCCGCCCGTCACACGACCCGCTTCCCGGCCCGCGCCGCCACTGCCTTCTGCACAAAATACATCATCACCAGCGTGACGAGCGTCGTCGTGACGACGACGTAGCCGATCCGGTCGAAATGGATCAGCGAGCCGTCGGGCGCTTGCGCGATGATCGCGCCGGCAAGCACCGAGCCGAGGCCGCCGGAGAGCTGCTGGAGCGAGGCGCTGACCGCGCTGAAGGATCCGCGCTGGGTGGGATCGGGGATCGCCGACATGAGGGCCTGCGACGGGATCATCCGTGAAAAGATGCCGACGAACATCAGCACGTTGACGGTGATCGCCGTCACGAGCGAGACCGGGCCGAGATGAGTGTAGATCAGCACCATGATGACGGTCATCACACAGCCGAACACGAAGGTCGGGTATTTGCCGAACGCATCGCTCGCCCTGCCGACCATCGGCCCCGTGACGATGCTGAACAGGCCGGAGACGAGATAGATCGTCGGCAGATGCGTGAGGTCGATGCCGAGATTGTACACGGTGAAGGCACTGGAGAACGGCATCAGCATGTAGCCGCCGGTCGCCAGCAAGGTCGTCACGGCAAAGGCCAGCGTATAGCGTGGCTCACCGATCGTCGCGACCAGGTGGCGGAACGGGTTTCTGTCCTGCCTCAGCTTCAGATGCGCATCGACCGGCTCCATCGCGAACGCGATGATGATGATCGCCACGATCGACACGATGACGATCGCGATGAAGCAGACATGCCAGCTCCAGTGATTGGCGAGAAACAGCCCCGCTGGAATGCCCAGCACCTGGCTCGCGGCAAACGCCGTCTGGATGATTCCCATCACGCGGCCGCGCAGCTGCAGCGGGAATAGATCGGTGATGATGGCGAGCACCACCGAGCCGATCACCCCGCCGAACAATCCGGTCACGATCCGGCCGAGCAGCAGCACGTGGTAGTTCGGCGCCGCGGCGCACAGCATCGTGCCGAGCGTGAAGCCGACATAGAAGAACAGCAGCAGGCGCTTGCGATCGAAACGATCGGCAAAGCCGGCGGCCAGCACGCCCGAAATGCCCGCACTGAACGCGTAGGCCGACACCGCGATGCCGAATTGCCCCGCCGTGATGTCGAGCGCGGGCATCAGGATGGCGCCGAGCGGCGACATGATGATGAAGTCGAGAATGATCGTGAACTGCGTGAACGCGAGCAGCGCAATGAGAAGCGCCTGGTAGCGCGAGAAGCCGCGCGGGCGCTCCGATGGATCGTCGATAGGCGCGGCGAGCGTCTGTTCGGTCATTAGGTCTCGATTTCGCCGGGAGCGGGGAGGGAAACTGGCAGATGGGGTGGGCAGGGACGATTTCCACCGGCAAGTGGCGCAGATCGCGCCGGAATGTGAAGGCCGCGCGAAATTGTGGGATCCCGGCAACAGCCGGGTAGACCCATTGAGCCCGGTGCTCGCCGGCCTTTCCCTGCTGCGGCTGAATTAAGCCGCCCTTAGCGAATGCCCCCTAGGCTCGCGGCCGTCCATTTCCCTGCTCCCCGGCTGAATGCCGGTCATGTCGAGGTCACGAGAAGCGTTTTCGGATGGAGCAGCCTGCCCGGCAGCACGAGTCTGGCGCACCGTCGGTAGTCCCGGCGGCTTCGCGGACGCTTGCCATCGATCTCGAAGGCGCGCTGTTGCGCTCGGAGCTGCTGATGGAAGCGCTCTTCAGCCGGCCCGCCCTTATGCTTGCCCGTTTCGGTGCGGGCGGGCGACCGGGCATGGCGGCCCTCACCGATATCCTGGCTCGGGCCGAGATCGACTACGCCCATCTGCCCTATGATTCCGACGTGTTGAACAGGGCGCTGGCGGCGCGGGCGCGGGGTGAGAAGATCTACCTCGTCGCGCGTCGTTTCGCCGATCATGCCGCCGGCATTGCGACGCATCTCGGCTTCGACGGCGTCGTCACCCCGGCCGACCTCGCTGCGGGCAGCCTGCCGTTCGATCGTGCCTCCATCGAGCAAATCGAAAATCGCGACAGAAGCAGAGCCGGCTTCAAGACCTGGGCGAAAGCGCTGCGCGTCTACCAATACGCCAAGAACACGCTGGTGTTCGTGCCCGTCATCACCGCGCATCAGCTGAACCCTGCCAGCTTCGGCTCCGCGCTGCTGGCGTTCCTGGCGTTCTCGGCCTGCGCGTCCGGCGCCTACCTGATGAACGATCTGCTCGATCTCGCGGCCGACCGGCAACATCCGACCAAGCGCCATCGCGCGCTCGCGGCCGGCGACCTGCCGATCTCGTCCGCGCTATTAGCGATCCCCGCGCTGTGGCTGTTCGCGGTCGCGGCCGGCCTCTGCATCTCGCCGCTGTTCCTCGGCGTGCTCGGCGCCTATCTCGTCACCACGATCGCCTATTCGCTCGTGCTCAAGCGCAAGATGCTGGTCGACATCGTCACGCTCGCCGGTCTCTACACGCTTCGCATCGTCGCCGGCGCGGTCGGCGTCGGCGTCGTGCTGTCGGAATGGCTGCTGATCTTCTCGCTGTTCGTGTTCACCTCGCTGGCGCTGATCAAGCGCTTCAGCGAGCTCAGCATGCGCGAGAGCGCAGGCCTTGCCGATCCCTCCAACCGCGACTATCGCGTCACCGATCTGCATGTCATCGCCGCGATGGCGGCGGCGAGCGCGATGAACGCGGTGACCGTGTTCTCGCTCTATGTCTCCTCGAGCGCGGTCACACCGCTGTACAGCCGGCCCTGGATGCTGTGGCTGCTCAACCCGCTGCTGCTCTACTGGTTCGGCCGCGCCCTGATGATGGCGCATCGCCGCGAGATGCCGGACGATCCGATTCTCTACACCTTCCGCGACGGCGCCAGCCGCGTCACGGTCGCGGCGATGATCTGCATCATGCTGGCCGCGATCTGACCGAACCCCGTGCTTGCGCGGCCCGCCGGCAATGGCTACATCGCGGGCAATCCGAATTCATTATTGTGCCGACGCACCAATTCGACCCGAGGTTTTGAAACGCCATGACCGTACGCCTGCATCGCGGCGACCTGCCGGACCTGTCCCGCTACACCGGAGCGGTGGCGATCGATACCGAGACGATGGGGCTGAACCCGCACCGTGACCGACTCTGCGTGGTGCAGCTCTCGCCCGGCGACGGCAGCGCCGACGTGGTGCAGATCCCCAAGGGGCACACCGACGCGCCGAACCTGAAGGCGCTGCTGGCCAATCCTGAGATCACCAAGATCTTCCACTTTGCGCGGTTCGACGTCGCGGTGCTGTACCAGACTTTTGGCGTCATGACCGGGCCGATCTACTGCACCAAGATCGCCTCCCGCCTGATCCGCACCTACACCGACCGCCATGGCCTCAAGGACCTCGTGCGCGAGGTCCTCAATGTCGACCTCTCCAAGCAGCAGCAGTCCAGCGACTGGGGTTCCGACAGCCTGACCGAGCCGCAGCTGGCCTACGCCGCATCCGACGTGCTGCATCTGCATGCCCTGCGCGAGCGGTTAGATGCCATGCTGGTGCGGGAAGGCCGCACCGCGCTCGCCAAGGCCTGTTTCGATTTCCTGCCGACCCGCGCCTTGCTCGACCTCCAGGGCTGGGAGGAAGAGGACATTTTCGCGCACTCCTGAGCCCCCTTGGAGGGAGTGGTCGCCCCGTTTCGGACACTTTCGTAACAGCCTGTCGCGGGCTGCATATTTAGGCGCCGCCGGTTACAATGCAGCGCCCTTCAACCGGATCAGGCGAGCGACACCTCAGGAACCCAGGTGAATTCGGCCCATAATCCCACCTACGACGCCGCCCTTGCGGCGAAGTTTGCCAGCGCGGCGCGCCACAGCCGCCTGGTGCGGATTCTGCGCGTCTCGGTGCCGGCGACGGTGGTCGTGGCCATGGCCGTGATCATCTACGTCGCGTTCTTCAACAAATTCCGGATTCCGGAGCTGCCGCTCACGGTCGAAAACATGGTGGTGTCGGGAACCAAGATCACCATGGAGTCGCCGCATCTTTCCGGCTTCACGCCGGACCAGCGGCCCTACGAGCTCTGGGCCAAGACCGCGACCCAGGACATCACCGATCCCGATCATGTCGATCTCAAGGACCTGCGCGCGAAAGTGCTGATGGAGGATCAATCCACCCTGTTCCTCGATGCCCGCACCGGCCGCTTCGACAACAAGCAGCAGCAGCTCGATCTGCACAAGGACATCTTCCTGCGCACTTCCACCGGCTACGAGGCGCGGCTGAACTCCGCCTTCGTCGACATGAACAAGGGCACGGTCTCCTCGGACGAGCGCGTCGACGTCAAGCTGACCAATGGCACGCTGACCGCGGACAAATTGCGCATCACCGAAGGCGGCGACGTCATCCGCTTCGAGGGCAATGTGGTGATGCATCTGGACAAGCTGGATGAGCCCGCCGCTCAGCCTGCGCCACCCGAGCCGGCGCCGCCAGCGAAGACACGTACGCCTCAGAACAAGTCTGCCAACTCAAGATGATTTTCATGATCAAGTCTTTTTCGCGCAGCGGCGACAAGCGGTGCGCCATCATCAGCGCGGCTGCACTTGCAGTCGGCATCGCGCTGGTCGCTGGCGGTGCGGCACTCGCGCAGAGCACGATGCAGGGCGTGCCCAACGCGATGCAGGGCTTTTCGCAGAACCGCGACCAGCCGATTCAGATCGAGGCCGCCTCGCTCGAGATGCGCGACAAGAAGAAGGAGGCGACCTTCGCCGGCAATGTGAAGGTCGTGCAGGGCGACACCACCATGACCTCGAAGACGCTGGTGGTGTTTTACGAATCTGGCGGCGACAAGCCTGCGACGCCACAGCCCGCACCGGCGAAGGGCGCGAAGTCGGCGCCGATGCAGTCGGCGCAGCCGGGCCCGGGCGGCAGCTCCTCGATCAAGCGGCTGGAGGCACGCGGCAATGTCGTGGTCACCCAGAAGGATCAGGTGGTGACGGGCGAGACCGCCGTGTTCGATACCAGGACCAATCTCATCACCATGCTCGGCGGTGGCGGCCAGGTGGTTCTGACGCAGTGCAAGAACGTGCTGCGCGGCGACCGCTTGATGGTCGACATGACGACGGGCGTGTCGCGGGTGGAATCCGACAACGGCCGGGTTCAGGCTCTGCTGCCGCAGGGCGGCGGCAATGATTGCGGTTCGGGCAAGCCCGGCGGGGCGCCTCCTCTGCAATTGCCTGGCGCAAGTAAACCGAAATGAATTCAACGTCTTGGTTCGGATGCGACCGAACCGAGGTTGAAGCTTGGCCGGCGAGACTGTATCTAGCGCGCAGGGCTATCGAAGCGGGGTCCGCCGCTTTTCGGGCGTGTTTCACTGGGCATGAGACATCCCTTCACTCATGCTGCATCGGCGAATCGAAAGGTCGGTGCGGCAGATCGCGCGAATTCGCGCAGGATCGTCGCGAAAGGCTAAAAGGCGGGGATGGTCGATCTCTTCAGCATGTTCCGTCGGCGCCCCGCCAAGCGCGGCCGGCCAGGATTTGCGCGTCAGGACATCACCGCGCTCGGTGACAGCGTCGGCGGGCTCGTGACCAGCCCGATCCGGGACGCGCCGCCGAGGGCCCGCGACCAGGCGATCCATGCGCCCGACCAGTTCCCGGGTGACTACCAGGACGACTATCAAGCCGATTATCAAGCCGAACCGCGTGCGCAGGCGGTTCATCCCGTCAGGGCGGCCGGCAGGTCCAATGGCGCGGGCGGACCGCAGCTGCTGAAGCGGCCGGGTTTCCTGGCTGTGCATAGCGTGGAAAAGGCGTTCGGCAGCCGCCAGGTGGTGCGCGGCGTCAGCATCTATGTGCGCCGCGGCGAAGCGGTCGGCCTGCTCGGCCCGAACGGCGCCGGCAAGACCACCGTGTTCTACATGATCACCGGCCTGATCAAGGCCGATCGCGGCGCGATCGAGCTCGACGGCCACGATGTCACGAAACTCCCGATGTACCAGCGCGCGCGGCTCGGGATCGGCTATCTGCCGCAGGAAGCCTCGATTTTCCGCGGCCTCACCGTCGAGCAGAACATCCGTGCCGTACTCGAAGTGGTCGAACCCTCGCGCAAGAAGCGCGAGCAGCAGCTCGATTCCCTGCTCGACGAATTCAACATCACGCGGCTGCGCAAATCGCCGTCGATCGCGCTCTCCGGCGGCGAGCGGCGCCGCGTCGAGATCGCGCGTGCGCTGGCGACGCGTCCGAACTACATGCTGCTCGACGAGCCCTTCGCCGGCATCGACCCGATCGCGGTCGGCGACATCCAGGACCTCGTCCGCCATCTCACCAATCGCGGCATCGGCGTGCTCATCACCGACCACAACGTCCGCGAGACGCTCGGCCTCACCGATCGCGCCTATATCGTCTATGCCGGGGAAATCTTGACCGAGGGGAGTCCGGATGAGATCGTCGCAGATCCGGACGTGCGCCGCCTTTACCTTGGCGAGGAATTCCGCCTCTAGCCCGTTTTTGCGTTTCGTCAAGACGTGTACATCGGGCCCGGACTAGGGTAAGCAAAAATCGGACCAACTTTTTGGATCGGTTCTTGCTTCATGGCGCTTACGCAGAGATTAGAGTTCCGGCAATCGCAGTCGCTGGTCATGACGCCGCAATTGATGCAGGCGATCAAGCTGCTGCAATTGTCCAATCTCGATCTCACGACCTTCGTGGAAGAGGAGCTCGAGCGTAACCCCCTGCTGGAACGGGCCAGTGACGAGGCCCCCGCGGGCGAGACCCCCACTGATGCCGGTCAGTACGGCGATGGCGACGAGGCCGGCGGCCAAGGTGACGGTCAGGGTGACGACGGCTTTGGCGGCAGTGCGGAAGGCTTCGAGCCGGGCCAGGAAGAATGGATGAGCAAGGATCTCGGCACCCGCGCCGAGATCGAGCAGACCCTGGACACGGGCCTGGACAACGTCTTCTCCGAGGAGCCGGCCGAGGCTGCGGCGCGCAACGCCCAGGACGCGGCGCCGACCACCTATACCGAATGGGGCGGCGGCGCCTCCGGCGACGAGGACTACAATCTCGAAGCCTTCGTTGCCGCGGAGTTGACCCTGTCGGACCATCTCGCCGAGCAGCTCTCGGTGGCCTTCTCCGGTCCGGCGCAGCGCATGATCGGCCAGTACCTGATCGACCTCGTCGACGAGGCCGGCTATCTGCCGGGCGATCTCGGCCAGGCCGCCGAGCGTCTCGGCGCATCGCAAGCCGACGTCGAGGGCGTCCTTGCCGTGCTGCAAAAATTCGATCCGCCCGGCGTCTGCGCGCGTAACTTAAGCGAATGCCTTGCGATCCAGCTCCGCGAGCTCGACCGCTATGATCCCGCAATGCAGGCCCTGGTCGAGCATCTCGATCTCCTCGCCAAACGCGACATCGTGGCCTTGCGCAAGCTCTGCGGCGTCGACGACGAGGACATCGCCGACATGATCGGCGAAATCCGCCGCCTCAATCCCAAGCCCGGCATGAAGTTCGGCTCGGCGCGTTTGCAGACCATGGTGCCCGATGTCTATGTCCGCCCGGGTCCCGACGGCGGCTGGCATGTCGAGCTCAACAGCGACACCTTGCCGCGTGTGCTGGTCAACCAGACCTACTATTCCGAGCTGTCGAAGAAGATCGGCAAGGACGGCGACAAGTCCTATTTCACCGACGCGCTCCAGAACGCGACCTGGCTGGTGCGCGCGCTCGATCAGCGCGCCCGCACCATCCTGAAGGTTGCAACCGAGATCGTGCGCCAGCAGGACGGCTTCTTCACCCACGGCGTGGCGCACCTGCGGCCGCTGAATCTGAAGGCCGTCGCCGACGCCATTCAGATGCATGAATCCACGGTGTCGCGCGTCACCGCCAACAAATACATGGCGACAAATCGCGGCACATTCGAGTTGAAATATTTCTTCACGGCCTCGATCGCCTCGGCCGACGGCGGCGAGGCGCATTCCGCCGAGGCGGTACGCCACCACATCAAGCAGCTGATCGATTCGGAAGAGCCCTCGGCGATCCTGTCGGACGACACCATCGTGGAACGCTTGCGCGCCTCGGGCATTGATATTGCCCGCCGCACGGTCGCGAAGTACCGCGAAGCCATGCGCATACCTTCCTCGGTGCAACGCCGCCGCGACAAGCAGAGCGCTCTTGGCAACGTCCTCTCCACCGCAATGTCCGACCGCTCCCGCAACACCGAACCGGCCTGATTGCACTGGCGCGAAATCGCGCTACTCTCGGCCCCCCTTTGCAACTGATCCAGGCACGCGCATGATCCGGAAAAGCGCACAGCGGCTTCCTCTCCCGACGAACGCGGAAAGGGCCCGTGGGGAGATCATGCGCAGGGAAGAACTTCAGCTGCGATGACGCGTCGTCGCAGCTGAAGAGCAAACCAAGCGAGGCATCCCATGACTCTTCGGATTTCGGGCAAGAGCATCAGCGTCGGTGAGGCCCTGCGCGGCCGCGTTGCCGACCGCACCGACGAGGTGCTGCGCAAATATTTCGACGGCAATTATTCCGGCCACATCACGCTCAGCAAGGACGGCTTCGGCTTCCGCACCGATTGTGCCCTGCACCTCGATTCGGGGATCACGCTGGAGGCCGATTCGAACGCGCCGGATGCTTATGCCAGCGCCGACCAGGCGCTGGTGATGATCGAGAAGCGGCTGCGCCGCTACAAGAACCGGCTCAAGGACCGCTCCGCCCGCAAAGCCCATGTCGCCTCCGAGGCGATGGCTGCGCTCGATGCGACGAGCTACGTGCTGGAGGCGCCGGAGGGCGAGGACGAGGTCACCGGCTACAGCCCCGTCATCATCGCCGAGGCGACCACCTCGCTGAGGCCGCTGTCGGTCAGCGAGGCGGTCATGGAACTCGATCTCAGCGGAGCGCCTTGCCTGGTCTTCCAGCACGGCTCTTCGGGCCGGGTAAACATCATTTACCGCCGGGCGGACGGCAATGTGGGCTGGATCGATCCGCCGGGGGCCAAGGTCGATGGCAAGGCGGGCGGTTAGGCCGAGGCGGGACTCCGTACGATCCCGGCCCTTAACAATGACCGTGGCAAAGCCGCACGCGGGAGTTGGCACCGGGATTGCGTTGGAGTAGAAGCCCCCCACATCTGGACTTGGCAGGACTCTGGGCTAAGTCCCCCTCCTGCTTCATGTTATTGACGCCGGCCGAGCTTGGTCTATCAAGCCGGCCAAATCGGAACCTGACGGTTTAATTCACCTCGGAAAGCCTCCATGCCGATTACCGATCTGGTCGCACCCGAGGCGATTCTCCCGGCATTGAAAGTCAACAGCAAGAAGCAGGCCTTGCAGGAGCTCGCGGCCAAGGCCGCCGAGCTGACCGGCCAGAACGAGCGCTCCGTGTTCGAGGTGCTGCTGCAGCGGGAGAAGCTCGGCACCACCGCGGTCGGCTACGGCGTTGCCATTCCGCACGGCAAGCTGCCCAAGCTCGAAAAGATCTTTGGCCTGTTCGCACGGCTCGACCGCCCGATCGATTTCGAATCGATGGACGGCCAACCGGTCGATCTGGTCTTCCTGCTGCTAGCCCCCGAAGGCGCCGGCGCCGATCACCTCAAAGCGCTCGCCCGCATCGCCCGCCTGCTGCGCGACCAGGACATCGCCAAGAAGCTCCGCGCCTCGCGCGATGCCCAGGCGATTTATTCGGTGCTCGCGCTGCCGCCGGCGACGGCGGCTTAAAGCTCCCGCCCGTTCGAACCCACCGCGCGCCTTCTGCGACCTATTTTCACGGTCGGGCGCCGTCGATCGGATTCTGCACGCGTCCGGCAGGGATTCGGCGCGGGAATTTTCAACACATGATTTGCGGTTCGATCGGCCGGGTTTTCGGTCTGCTTTGCTCGGTGACTGTCGTCGCCACGGCCGTGGCGCATGCTGACGAGGCATCCAGCGATCGCGTCATCGCCGAGAAGACCGCGATCATCGCGGCGGAGCCGGCGAATGCGGCGGCTTACGAGCTGCGTGGCGAAGCCTACTACATCAAGCACGACTGGAATCGCGCCTTCGACGATTGCAGCGCTTCGATCCGGATCGACCCGAACTTCGGGCGTGCCTATCATTGCCGCGGCCGCGCCTATTCCGCCAAAGGCGACCGCGATCGCGCGATGGCCGACTACAACGAGGCCATCCGCCTCGATCCCGACTATGGCGCGCCCTACACCTCGCGCGCCGAGGAATATTTCAACCACCGCGATTTCGATCTCGCGATCGCCGGCTTCACCGAGGCCATCGAACGCAGCCCCAAGCAGGCCTACCGTGCGCTCATGATGCGCGGGCAGGTCTATGCGGTGAAGGGCGCCGCCGATCGCGCCGCCGCCGATTACACCGAGGCGATGCAGCGGAATCCAGCCGCTGCCTGGCCCTACGAACTGCGAAGCAACATTCGTCTCAACAAGGGCGAGATCGATGCAGCCCTCGACGACTGCGACAGCGCCGTCCGTCTCGAGCCCGGAAGTGCCGGCGGCCATTATTGCCGGGCCATTGTGTTCCTGAACAAGGATGACACCGACGGCACCATCCGGGAGTTGGATGACGTCACGAGAATCACGCCGTCTTTCCAGAAGGCCTATCGCGTTCGCGCCGTTGTCCTGCACAGGAAGGGCGATGATAAACGGGCCCTTGCCGATTTCGACGAAGCGATTCGGCTACAGCCGCGAGATTCGCAGGTCTATACCGATCGCGCCGGCGTGTTTCGCGACCTCGGACAGCACGATCGCGCGCTCGCCGACTACAACGAGGCGCTTCGGCTCGATCCCAACAATCAGGATGTCCTGGTCAATCGCGGCCTTCTCTACATGATGATGTCCGATGCCAAGCATGCGCGCGTGGACTTCAACAGCGTGCTCGCGCTGCCGCCGACCGACAAATGGGCCGTGGACACGGCGCGTGAAGGGCTCGGATTTGTGAAGTGATGTGCGAGACAGGTGGGCGCTGCCGCCTCACAGTCGGTCATTGCGAGCGAAGCGAAGCAGTCCAGAATCCATCCGCGAAGGGATTCTGGATTGCTTCGTCGCTTCAGCGCAAAATTGCTGCGCAATTTTGTCGCGAGCTCCTCGCAATGACGGCGCGGCAACATCATCGCCCAAAATGAAAGCGGGCACGCCCTCCTGCGAAGGCGTGCCCGCTTGAATCTCTATCGCGCGACGTGCGCTCAGTGCACGCTGACGGCTTGCAGCTCGTTGCTCCAGGCGTTGGCGATCGCAGCTTCCCGGCTGTCGGTCAGCATGATCGGCGTGCCGTCGGCGGCGTGGAGCGCGAAGAGCTTGAGGCCCGGCGCGATTTTCGGCGCTTCGGGAAACAGGCCCGGCACGTCCTCGGAGCGGATCTGCTTCACATAGGCGATATGACCCTCGCCGAGGGTTGCCAGTGTCTCGGGCGAGACGTTCTTGGCTTCGTATTCGAACGCAACGTGACCTTCACTCATGGTCTCGACTCCTCTGGAACACTAAGCGGTCGAGTCCGCTACTCGTTCCATTATTCGTGCTCATTGATAGCGATTGTCTTAACGATCCTCTCCGGTTCAGGCCGGGCCAGATCGACCGACAACAACCCGTTCTTCAGATCCGCACCCAGCACCAGCATCCCCTCCGCCAGCACGAAGGTGCGCTGGAAGTGGCGCGCGGCGATGCCGCGATGGATGTATTGCCGGGACTTGTCGTCCTGCTGCCGCCCGCGAATGACGAGCTGGTTTTCCTCAATGGTTACATCGAGTTGGTCGCGCGTGAATCCTGCGACCGCCAGCGTGATCCGCAAGCGCTCGGGCTGGCCGTCCGACCGGTCGCACCTCTCGATATTGTAGGGAGGATAACCGTCGGCGCCTTTGACGACGCGGTCGAGCACGCGCTCAATCTCGTCGAAGCCCAGAAGGAACGGACTGGATAACGTGGGAACACGAGACATAGTTTACAAAGTCCTCTCGAAGCGACTTTGGTGCATCAGGGCCCGCAAGCGGCACCCCTTGATCAGCAATATGGGCATGTTCCCATGTGGGTTCAAGCAGGTAGCCGGGAGGCTGTGGACGGGCCCGTGCTAGCTGCGCCCGTCCATTCTGCCGTCGTTATGTGTCAGCCATGTCTCCGAACGCTTGCCAGCGATTTCGTACGGGCTGAGCCGACAAGCCCGGGCGTGACGGTTTTCCGTGGCGGATTTTCCCAACGAAAACAAAGCCCCTTCTACTGTGCATGGGGTTGTTTTCGCAGTTTTGGTTTGGGAAGCCTCCGTCAGGCTTCGAGCCGCTTTCGGCCATCGCCACTGAAAAGGTGCAGCTTGTTGCGCACCGCCGCGACCCGGATTTTCGCGCCGATGGCCGGGGCCTCGGTTCCGGGAATGCGGACGATGATCTCGCCGGGCGGCAGCTCGCCGGGCGTGGCGGCGACGCGCTGCTCGTCCTGCTCGCGTGCGCCGTAGACGAAGGTCTCGGCGCCGACGCGCTCGATCGCTTCCACGGTCAGCGGCAGAGCGACGCCGCCGGCCGGGGTCTGGTCGGTGATGACGAAATCTTCCGGGCGGATGCCGAGGATGCCGACGTCAGATGCGCTGCCCCCGAGCTGTGATTTGATCTCCTCGGCGCGCGTCGACATCAAATTCATCGGCGGTGCGCCGATGAAGGAAGCGACGAAGGTGGTCGCCGGCTTCTCGTAGATCGCAAGGGGATTGCCGACCTGCTCGACCTCGCCGCCATTCATCACCACGAGAATGTCGGCGAGCGTCATCGCCTCGAGCTGGTCGTGGGTGACGTAGATTGACGTCGTGTTGAGGCGGCGCTGCAATTTGCGGATCTCAACGCGCATCGCGATGCGCAGCTTGGCGTCGAGATTCGAGAGCGGCTCGTCGAACAGGAACACCTTCGGCTGGCGCACGATGGCGCGGCCCATGGCGACGCGCTGACGCTGGCCGCCCGAGAGCTGGCGCGGCTTGCGCTCCAGCATCGGCGACAATTCGAGCACGCGCGCGGCTTCCTCGACGCGGGTCTTGATCTCGGCTTCCGCCATGCCGCGGTTGCGCAGGCCGTAGGCCATGTTGTTGTAGACGCTCATATGCGGATAGAGCGCGTAGTTCTGGAACACCATCGCGATGTCGCGATCGGCGGGCTCGACCTGGTTGACGATCCGGCCGCCGATGTCGATCTCGCCGCCGGTGACGGTTTCGAGCCCCGCAACCATGCGCAGCAGCGTGGACTTGCCGCAGCCGGAGGGGCCGACCAGCACGCAGAACTGTCCGTCGCCGACATCGACATCGACGCCCTTGATGGCCTCGAAGCCGCCGGGATAGGTCTTGCGGACGCTGCGCAGGGTGACGTTAGCCATGGGTTGCACCGGCGAGTAGCGAATAGGGGGTGGCGAATGGGGAATGTGTAATACGCAAGGCAGACGCAGCGACCCCATTCGCCACTCGCCATTCACTATTCGCCATCTTCACTTTTCCGTCTCGACCAGACCGCGCACGAACAATTTCTGCATTGCGACGACGACGAAGACCGGCGGCAGCATCGCGAGCACGGCGGTCGCCATCACGATCGGCCATTCGGTCAACGCGTCGGTGGTGGTGATCATCTTGCGGATGCCGATCTGGATGGTCTGCATGTCGTCGCGCGTGGTGATCAGCAGCGGCCAGAGATATTGATTCCAGCCGAGGATGAACAGGATCACGAACAGCGCGGCCATGTTGGTGCGCGACAGCGGCAGCAGCGTATCCCAGAAGAAGCGGAAGGGACCGGCGCCGTCGATGCGCGAGGCTTCCAATAACTCGTCCGGCACCGTCATGAAGAACTGGCGGAACAGCAGGGTTGCGGTGGCCGAGGCGATCAGCGGCAATGACAGGCCGGCATAGCTGTCGAGCATGTGCAGATCGGCGACGATCTTGTAGGTCGGATAGATGCGAACCTCGACCGGCAGCATCAGGGTGATGAAGATGATCCAGAAGATCGCCATCCGGAACGGAAAGCGGAAATACACGATCGCATAGGCCGAGATGATCGAGATCGCGATCTTGCCGACCGCGATCAGCAGCGCCATGACCAGCGAGTTCAGCATCATGTTGCCGACCGGCTCGCGGGTCGAGCCGCTCGTGCCGACGAAGATGGTCTGGTAGTAGGTTTCGAAGAAATGCCCGCCGGGCAGCAGCGACATTTGCCCGTTGGCGATCAGCGCATTGTCCTGGGTGGAGGCGACGATCGCGATGTAGACGGGGAACGCGACGATCGCGATCCCGATCCACAGGATCGCGTGAGCGACGTAGCGCCGGAAGCCCTCTTCCTCGACCATCAGTAGGTCACCTTGCGTTCGACGAAGCGGAACTGGATTCCAGTCAGCACGATGACCATGATCATCAGGATCACCGATTGCGCCGCGGAGCTGCCGAGATTGCCGCCGAGCAGGCCGTCGGAATAGACCTTGTAGACCAGCGTGACCGTCGACGTGCCGGGCCCGCCGCGGGTCATTGTGTCGATGATGCCGAACGTGTCGAAGAAGGCGTAGACGATGTTGACGACCAGCAGGAAGAAGATGGTCGGCGACAGCAGCGGGAAGGTCACGGTCCAGAACCGGCGCATCGGGCGCGCGCCGTCGATCGCGGCGGCCTCGAGCACGCTTCGCGGGATGCTCTGCAGGCCGGCGAGGAAGAACAGGAAGTTGTAGGAGATCTGCTTCCAGGCGGCGGCGAAGATGATCAGTGCGGCGGCCTGGTCGCCGTCGAGCAGCGGATTCCAGTCGACGCCGAGGGCGCGCAAATATCGCGAGAGCACACCGAGCGAGGGGTGCAGCATGAAGATCCAGAGCACGCCGACGACCGGCGGCGCCACCGCATAGGGCCAGATCAGCAGTGTCCGGTAGAGCGTCGAGCCGCGCAGTGGCTTGTCCGCCATCACGGCAAGCAGCAGCGCAAACGACAGCGACGACACAGCGATGGCGAACGAGAAGAAGAAGGTCCGCACGATCGCCTCGAAATAGGCGCGGTCCTTCAAGAGCTCGATGTAATTGTCGAACCAGACGAAGGTGGTCGAAAGGCCGAAGGCATCCTGGAGCAGGAAGGACTGGATCACCGCCTGCAGGGCCGGCCAGTAGAAGAAAATCAGGACGATCGCGAGCTGCGGCGCAACCAGCGCGTAAGGCAACAGCTTCGATTGGAAAATGGCTTGCTTTTGCATGATGCCCCAGAGCGGCAGGCCGGGGTCACCGGCCTGCCGCTGATCGTCTCACTTGACGGCGGTCTTTTCGAACTGGCGCAGCATCGTGTTGCCGCGCTCGACGGCCGCGTCCAGCGCCTGCTTGGCGGTCTTCTTGCCGGCAAGCGCCTGCTCGATCTCTTCCGACCAGACGTCGCGGAGCTGCACCATGTTGCCGAGACGCAGGCCGCGGGAGTTCTCGGTCGGCTCCTTGTTGGTCAGCTCGAGCAGCGGGGTCTCGAGATAGGGCTGGTCCTTGTAGAAGCCTTCGGCCTTCGCCTTCTCATAGGCCGCCTTGGTGATCGGCAGGTAGCCCGAGGCCTTGTGGATATAGACCTGGCGATCGGTGTCCGAGAGGAAGGTCAGGAATTTTGCGACGCCCTTGTATTCCTCGGCCGGCTTGCCGCCCATGACCCAGAGCGAAGCGCCGCCGATGATCGAGTTTTGCGGCGCGCCCTTTGCGTCGGGATAATAGGGCATCGGGACGGCGGTGAAGTTGAACTTGGCCTGGGCCTTGACGTTGCCGAAGAAGGCCGACGAGGTCAGGTAGATCGGGCATTCGCCCGACGTGAAGCGGCCTTCGCCGGTGTTGGTACGGCCGGCATAGTCGTAGACCTTGGTCTTCTGGAGCTCGACCAGGTTCTCGAGATGCTTGACCTGGAGCGGCCCGTTGAACTCCAGCACGGTGTCGAAGCCGTCGAGGCCGTTGGCCTTGCTGGCGAGCGGCACGTTGTGCCAGGCGGAGAGCTGCTCGAGGTTGACCCAGGTCACCCAGGAGCCGGAGAAGCCACAGGTGTCATGACCGGCAGCCTTCAGCTTCTTGGCGGCCTCGAACGTTTCGGGCCAGGTCTTCGGGATCTCGACATTGGCCTTCTTCAGCTCGTCGAGATTGACCCACATGACGGTGGACGACGAGTTGAAGGGAAACGACAGCATCTCGCCCTTCGAGGTCGAGTAGTAGCCGGTGATGGCGGGCAGGTAGATCTTGGGATCGAACTTTTCGCCTGCGTCGGCCATGAGCTTGTAAACGGGCTTCACGGCGCCGGTGGCAGCCATCATGGTCGCGGTGCCGACTTCGAACACCTGCATGATGTGCGGCGCGTTGCCGGCGCGGAACGCCGCGATGCCCGCGTTCATCGTGTCGGCGTAATTGCCCTTGTAGGTGGGGATCACCTTGTAGTCGCTCTGCGCGGCGTTGAAATCGTTGGCGAGCTTGACGATGACGTCATTGTTGGCGCCGGTCATCGCGTGCCACCACTGGATTTCCGTCACGGCCAAAGCCGGCGAAGCGCCGAGACCAACCGCGAGTGCAACAGCAGCAGCCGTGCCAAAATGTCGAAGAGCCATCAAGAAAACCTCCCTTGCCCGTCTAAAGAAGCGCTTGCGCTAGCAGCGCCATATGACGTTCACATGACTGTGTAAGCGGCCGAAACGAAAGCGGCAAGCGCTGGAAAAGGGAAGCTGTCAAATAGGCGAAGACGAAGCGGGCGGGCTCCTCCGTTCGCGGTGCACTATCGTGCCCGCGCCGCAGTGCGGCATCATTCGTTGGATGGAGGTGGCCCTACCTCTTGCGCTCGGGGCCGCAGACGGTGCCCTTCTCGACCATCGCGTCGATCTCGGCCTTGGAGAAGCCGAACTCGCCGAGCACTTCCGCCGAGTGCTGGCTGAATTTGGGCGGCAGGCGGCGCAGGCTCGGCTTGCTGCGGTCGAGCCGGATCGGCGAGGCGACGCCCTTGTACCAGTCCTTCTCGATAATATCCCCGCGCGCGATCGTGTGCGGGTTGGTCAATGCCTGATCGATCTTCTGCACGGGCCCAGCGGGCAGGCCCGCCGCAAGCAGGCGATTGCACAGCGGCTCGGCCTCGTGCTGGCTGAACACCGCGGCCAGCTCGGCGCGCAGCGCCTCGCGGTTGGCGATGCGGTCCTTGTTGCGTGCAAAGCGCGGATCGGTGCCGAGCTCAGGCTTGCCGATCTCCTTGGCGAGCTTGCGGAAGGTGCCGTCATTGCCGACGCCGATGAAGATGTCGTCGGTCTTGGTCGGGAAGATCGCGTAGGGCACGAGGTTGGGGTGCTCGTTGCCTGTGAGCGACGGCGGCTTGCCATGCATGAAATAATTCGCGGTGTGCGGATGCATGATGGCAAGGCCGGTCTCGTACAGCGTCGTCTCCAGGAACTGGCCCTTGCCGGAGCGCTGCCGCTCCGACAGTGCCATCAGGATGCCGATCGCCGCGTATAGGCCGGTGGTGATGTCGACCAACGGCACGCCGATCCGCATCGGTCCGCTCTCGGGCGAGCCGGTCGCGGCGATCATGCCGGTCATGGCCTGGATGATGGCATCATAGCCGGGATTGCCGCCGCGCGGACCGTCGGCGCCGAAGCCGCAGATCCGGCAATGCACGAGGCGCGGGAATTTCTCGCGCAGCACCTCGTTGCCGATGCCCCATTTCTCCAGCGTGCCCGGCTTGAAATTCTCGATCAGGACGTCGGCGCTCTCCAGCATCTTGAGCAGCACAATGCGGCCGCCCTCGGAGGCGAGGTCGAGACCGATCGAGCGCTTGTTGCGGTTAATGCCGATGAAATAGGCCGCGTCCTCCTCGTGGAAAGGAGGGCCCCATTCGCGCACCTCGTCGCCCGCGGGCGGCTCGACCTTGATCACGTCGGCGCCATGGTCGGCGAGGATCTGAGTGCAGTAGGGACCGCCGAGCACGCGCGTGAGATCGATGACGCGCAGTCCGCTCATGGCACCTGTGGCGGCTTCTGAACTCATTGCTTTCGCTTCCCTGTGTCGACGTTTGATCACAGGCCTAGCGAGCTTCGTGCACGCCAGCAATGGCTCCGTGCGTAGGGGCGTATGCGCCGCCGCCGGTCAATCCCGCGGCGCGGGCAAAACCGAAAGGAAACGGCCGGCCCGAGGGGGATCCCGGGCCAGCCAATCCGCCGTTCCGATCAGACGACCGTCAGGCGAACGTCGACATTGCCGCGCGTGGCGTTGGAATAGGGACACACCTGGTGCGCCTTCTCGACCAGTGCCTCGGCCTCCGCGCGGGCAAGGCCCGGCAGCGAGACAGCGAGGTCGATGTCGAGACCGAAGCCACCCTCGGAGCGCGGGCCGATTCCGACGGTCGAGGTGACGGAGGCGTCGGCGGGAACCTTGGGGCCGCCCTGCGAGGCCACGAACTTCATCGCGCCGATGAAGCAGGCGGCATAGCCGGCCGCGAACAGCTGCTCGGGATTGTTGCCGGCGCCGCCTCCGCCGCCGAGCTCCTTCGGCGTGGTCAGCTTGACGTCGAGCGCGCCGTCGAGGGTTGCAGCATGGCCGTCGCGGCCGCCGGTGGCCTTGGCGCTGGTCTTGTAGAGGACGTTCACGGACATTGTCGTCTCCCTGGGTTTCGTTGGGTGCGGCTCTATCGCAGACAATTAGATTGTGCGCAATTGAAATTACACGGTCTCACATTTAATTGTTCGCAATTGAATGTGGCGGCGCGCGGCCCCAGAATGAGACAAACCCGAGAGATTCTCCATGCCTCGAAAATCACCTGCAGCGGACGCGCCGCTGCGGCTCGACAACCAGATCTGCTTTGCGGTCTATTCGGCCGCGCATGCGTTCAACCGCGTCTACAAGCCGCTTTTGGACCGGCTCGGCCTGACCTATCCCCAATATCTCGTCATGCTGGTGCTGTGGGAGCGCGACGACGTCCCGGTCAAGGACATCGGCGAGCGCCTGTTCCTGGATTCGGGCACGCTGACGCCGCTGCTGAAGCGGCTGGAGGCCGCCCATCTGGTCAGGCGCACCCGCTCGAGCGAGGACGAGCGTCAGGTCCTGATCGCGCTGACGGCGCAGGGGCACGCCTTGAAGGAAAAAGCCCGCAATGTGCCGCAGTCGATCCTGGCGGCCTCGGATTGCTCGGTGCCGGAACTGGTGGCGATGAAGGATGAGATCGTTGCGCTGCGCGACCGGCTGAATGCGGTGATCGGGGAGTAGGGGGACGTCATGCGCGGTTAGAAGTGGTTCTTTGCGAATGCGCGGCCAGAGCCAGACTTCAGATATCGCTCGAACGCGAACGCGCGTGCTGCGTCATCAAATGCGAAATAGGTCCGTATTCGCCAAGGTCCGAATTTCGAGGTGTGCGGTACCTCGCCAGCGTTGTGCTTCGCCAAGCGGGCCCGCAGGTCGTCCGTGATGCGGACGGCCGGCGGCTGCGCAGATGCCAGCCCCAGCCCGCCGTCGCCCTTCGGGCTATGGCGTGGCAGCCTTCGCTCACTTCGCTACGAGGGACTTCCCTAGGCTTGCCCAGCCGAAGCTGGCGAAGCCAGCGAAGGCTGGTGGAGCCAGGCGGGATCGAACCGCCGACCTCTTGCATGCCATGCAAGCGCTCTCCCAGCTGAGCTATGGCCCCTTAGTCCTTCGCGGGATGAACCCTGGTGGTTCACCCCAACCGGCGAGCCCTGGTGACTCGCGCGGTGCACCCTTTTTCACAGATCAGGGCTGATCTCAAGTCTCTTCATCACCTCCGACATCACCAATGATGTCGGTCACGTCCTCATCGCCTTCTTCTTCGTCGGCAATGAAGGTCGAATCATCGTCATCGTCGTCATCGAGAGTCTCATCGACCTCGATATCGTCCTCGGATTCGGGCACGACGGCCTTGACCTTGCCGGTGTTCTCCTCGGCGTCGGCCTCCTCGAGCGAGACCTCTTCGACCTCTGCCGGCTCGGGCGTGGCGTCCGCGGTCGCCGCGTGCCGGGCTTCGGCGCCGCGGGGCGCACGTGCGGGCGCCACGGGGGCGATCGGCACCACTTCGCCGGTATAGGGCGAGATCACCGGATTCTTGTTGAGGTCATAGAACTTCTTGCCCGTGGTCGGGCAAATACGTTTAGTTCCGAGTTCGGACTTGGCCACGGCAGGAATCCTGGGAATGTCTGAAAAGCGGTGTTTCACTTGGCTAGTTGGCGGCCCGCTGTCAATAGCGCATTACGGGAGAACGACATGCCCGTGACGGGGCCCGGACCATGTGGTACCTGCGCCGCAGTCCCCTCAGGGCTCATCCAAGGACACAATCTTGACTCATTCCGACCAACCGCGGCCGCTTCAGTCTCGCGCTAGCGGTCCCCTGACCGGGAAAGTACGGGTGCCCGGGGACAAGTCGATCTCTCACCGGGCTCTCATCCTGGGTGCGCTCGCGGTCGGCGAGACCAGGATTTCGGGTCTGCTGGAGGGCGAGGACGTCCTCAACACCGCCAAATCCATGCAGGCGCTGGGCGCCAAGGTCGAACGCACCGGTGATTTCGCCTGGAAGCTAAACGGCGTCGGCGTTGCGGGTTTCGCCCAGCCCAAGGCCGCACTGGATTTCGGCAACTCCGGCACCGGCTGCCGGCTGGTGATGGGCGCCGTCGCGGGATGCCCGATCTCGGCGGTGTTCGACGGCGACGCCTCGCTGCGCAGCCGCCCGATGCGCCGGATCCTCGATCCGCTCGAAAAGATGGGCGCGAAGGTCATTTCTGGCGGTGAGGGCGGTCGGCTGCCGCTGACCCTCCAGGGCGCGCGCGATCCGCTGCCGATCACCTATACGACCCCGGTCGCTTCGGCCCAGATCAAGTCTGCGGTGCTGCTGGCGGGCCTCGCCGCACCCGGCACCACGACCGTCATCGAGACCGAAGCCAGCCGCGACCACACCGAATTGATGCTGAAGCATTTTGGCGCCGACATCTCCTCCGCGCGGGAGGGCGTGCATGGCCGCCGTATCACGCTCAAAGGCCAACCCGAGCTGCACGGCGCCACCGTGGTGGTGCCCGCCGACCCCTCCTCGGCGGCTTTCCCGGTGGTCGCAGCGCTGATCGTCGAGGGCTCCGACGTCGTGCTGTCCGACGTCATGACCAATCCGCTGCGCACCGGCCTGTTCACCACGCTGCGCGAGATGGGCGCTTTCATCGAGGAAAGCGAAGTGCGGGGTGATGCCGGCGAGCCGATGGCGCAATTGCGCGTGCGGGCCTCGAAGCTGCGCGGCGTCGAGGTGCCCCCGGAGCGCGCGCCCTCGATGATCGACGAATATCTGGTGCTGGCGGTGGCGGCGTCCTTCGCCGAAGGCACAACGATCATGCGCGGCTTGCACGAACTGCGCGTCAAGGAATCCGACCGCCTGGAGGCAACCGCCGACATGCTGCGCGTCAACGGTGTGAAGGTCGAGGTGTCCGGCGACGATCTCATCGTCGAAGGCCGTGGCCACGTTCCCGGCGGCGGCCTCGTCGCCACCCACATGGACCATCGCATCGCGATGTCCGCGCTGGTGATGGGCTGCGCCTCTGACCAGCCCGTGAGCGTCGACGACACCGCCTTCATCGCCACCAGCTTTCCGGATTTCATTCCGATGATGCGTTCGCTAGGGGCCGAGTTTTCATGATCATCGCCATCGACGGGCCCGCGGCCTCGGGCAAGGGGACGCTCGGGAAGCGTCTTGCGCACCATTACGGCTATCGTCATCTCGATACCGGCGTGATCTATCGCGCTGTAGCCTATGCCCTGATGCAGTCCGGGCACGATCTCAACGACGAGGCGGCTGCGGTGCAGGCGGCCTTGGAGCTCGATCCCGAGAAGTTCGGCAATCCGGCCCTGAAGACCCAGAAGGCCGGTGAGGGCGCCTCGATTGTCTCGGCGATCCCTGGGGTGCGCGAGGTCCTGGTCAATTTCCAGCGGCAATTCGCCGCTGATCCACCCGGCGCCGTGCTGGATGGTCGGGACATTGGAACCGTGATCTGCCCGGACGCCGACGTGAAAATCTTCGTCGTTGCCGACCCCAAGGTCCGCGCCCGCCGCCGGACCATGGAGGCCAAGGCGAGGGGCGAGGAGGCGGACGAGGCTGCCGTGCTCGCCGATATCATCCAGCGCGACGAACGCGACAAGAACCGCCCGATTGCGCCTTTGAAACCGGCCCCGGATGCTTACTTGCTAGATAACTCCCAACTGGATATAGAAGGCGGCGTCCGGGCCGCCATCGACATTATCGAGGCCGTCCGAGCGGGCCGGTCGCGGGGTTAAGCCGCCGCCGTCATTGGAGGAAGCGCCCGCTCCCGCTCTTTGAGGTCGATACGTCAGGTCCCTGTTTGGGACCGGCGCGATCCAGGCTCCGGACAAAGATTTTCCACGTATCGAACGCGCGGGCCTCAGCCGGCCCGCTTCCGCTGTTCCGCCTCCAAGGCCGGAGCAGCGAGCGGTCGCTCGAAGGTTTTGCGGACCTTCCGACACTGCGCGCGCGATACGCCCAAAAACCCAACGGCCGGCACGACATCCGCAACTGGAGAACAAATGGCTTCGATTTCTGCTGATACCTATAGCCCGTCGCGCGACGATTTCGCCGCGATGCTCGACGAGTCCTTCGCAGGCGGCAACCTGCAGGAGAGCTCCGTCGTCAAGGGCAAGGTGGTTGCAATTGAAAAGGACATGGCCGTCATCGACGTCGGCCTGAAGACCGAGGGCCGCGTCGCCCTGCGCGAATTTTCCGGCCCCGGCCGTGACAGTGAACTGAAGGTCGGCGACGAGGTTGAAGTGTTCCTCGATCGCATCGAGAACGCCCTCGGCGAAGCCGTGCTGTCGCGCGACAAGGCGCGCCGCGAAGAGAGCTGGGGCAAGCTCGAGAAGGCGTTCCAGAACAACGAGAAGGTCAACGGCGTCATCTTCAACCAGGTCAAGGGTGGCTTCACCGTCGATCTCGACGGTGCCGTGGCCTTCCTGCCGCGCTCGCAGGTCGACATCCGTCCGATCCGCGACGTTGCGCCGCTGATGAACAACTCGCAGCCGTTCCAGATCCTCAAGATGGACCGCCGCCGCGGCAACATCGTGGTGTCCCGCCGCACCGTGCTGGAAGAGACCCGCGCCGAGCAGCGTCAGGAGCTGGTGCAGAACCTCGAAGAGGGTCAGGTCATCGACGGCGTGGTCAAGAACATCACCGATTACGGTGCGTTCGTTGATCTCGGCGGCATCGACGGTCTGCTGCACGTCACCGATATCGCGTGGCGCCGCGTCAACCATCCGACCGAGGTGCTCTCGATCGGCCAGACCGTGAAGGTCAAGATCATCAAGATCAACCACGAGACGCACCGCATCTCGCTGGGCATGAAGCAGCTGCTGGATGATCCGTGGCAGGGCATCGAAGCCAAGTACCCGCTGGGTGCCCGCTTCACCGGCCGTGTCACCAACATCACCGACTACGGTGCGTTCGTCGAGCTCGAGCCGGGCATCGAAGGCCTGATCCACGTCTCCGAGATGTCGTGGACCAAGAAGAACATGCACCCCGGCAAGATCGTCTCGACCTCGCAGGAAGTCGACGTGCAGGTGCTGGAAGTCGATTCCGTCAAGCGCCGCATCTCGCTGGGCCTCAAGCAGACCATGCGCAACCCCTGGGAGGTCTTCGTCGAAGGTCACCCGACCGGTTCGACGGTCGAGGGCGAGGTCAAGAACAAGACCGAGTTCGGCCTGTTCCTGGGCCTCGAGGGCGATGTCGACGGCATGGTCCATCTCTCCGACCTCGACTGGAAGCTTCCGGGCGAGCAGGTGATCGACAACTACAAGAAGGGCGACATGGTGAAGGCCGTGGTGCTCGATGTGGACGTCGAGAAGGAGCGTATCTCGCTCGGCATCAAGCAGCTCGAAGGCGACCCCTTCGCCGAGCCGGGCGATGTCAAGAAGGGTGCGGTCGTGACCTGCGAAGTGCTCGAAGTGAAGGAGAGCGGTATCGAGGTGAAGATCACCGGGACCGACTTCTCGACCTTCATCAAGCGCTCGGAGCTCGCCCGTGACCGCAACGACCAGCGCGCCGAACGCTTTGCCGTCGGCGAGAAGGTCGATGCCCGCGTGATCCAGTTCGACAAGAAGGCCCGCAAGGTCCAGGTGTCGATCAAGGCGCTCGAAGTCGCCGAAGAGAAGGAAGCCATCGCGCAGTACGGCTCCTCCGATTCGGGAGCGACGCTCGGCGACATCCTGGGCACCGCGCTCAAGAACCGCGATAGCAAGTAAGCGAAACCTGCGTTTCGCTGACATCGAAGCCCCGGCGCGAGCCGGGGCTTTTTTGTGCTCGTAGTTGCCGCCTGTAGCCCGGATGGAGCGAAGCGAAATCCGGGATTCTCACCTCGCGGATGGACTTCCCCCGGATTACGCTTCGCTCCATCCGGGCTACGCAGTCACAGCCTTGTTTTCTTCAAATTGCGCCGCAATTGATGTATCCAGATAAGCTGTTGGTCACGCCGTGACGGCACAACGCGCCCGGCCTTTCATTTGGAGATATCTCGATGTCGCTCGATTCGGACATCATCGTCGATCGTCGCCGGATCCGTCGCAAGCTGACGTTCTGGCGCGTCATGGCCGCGCTGATCGCGATCGCGGCGATCGCAACCTTTGCGCTGATTGCGACACCCGGCGCGCGCGGCACCTTCGCATCCGCCGGCTCGATCGCGCGGGTCCACATCGAAGGCCTGATCCGCAGCGATTCCGATCGCACGCAGGCGCTGGAGCGGCTGGAGAATTCGCAGGCCGCCGCCGTCATCGTTCACATCAACTCGCCGGGCGGCACCACCGCCGGCTCCGAGCAGCTCTACGATTCGCTCGTCCGGCTGAAGGCAAAGAAGCCGCTCGTCGTGGTGGTGGAGGGCCTGGCCGCCTCCGGGGGCTACATCACGGCGATTGCCAGCGACCACATCATTGCCCAGCAGAGCTCGCTGGTCGGGTCGATCGGCGTGCTGTTCCAATATCCCAACGTCTCGGAGCTCCTGAAGACCATCGGCGTCAAGGTCGAGGAGGTGAAGTCGTCGCCGCTGAAGGCCGCCCCCAACGGTTTCGAGCCCACGAGCCCCGAGGCGCGCGCCGCGCTCGATGCGCTGGTGAGGGATTCTTACGCCTGGTTCAGGGGACTGGTGAAGGAACGGCGTGGCATGGATGACACGCAGCTCGAGAAAGTGGCCGACGGCCGCGTCTTCACCGGACGCCAGGCGATCGATCTCAAGCTGATCGATCAGATCGGCGACGAGAAGACCGCGGTGACCTGGCTGGTCGAGCAGAAGGGCGTCAAGAAGGGGCTCTCCGTGCGCGATTACAAGCTCGAGCCGCGCTTTGGCGATCTGTCGTTCCTCAAGTCAGCCGCCGCCATCACGCTGGAAGCGCTCGGTTTGGGCTCGATTGCGCATCAAATTGGGCAAACCGGCGTTGCCCAGGCGGTTGATCGGTTCGGAATGGATGGAATGCTGGCCCTGTGGCAGCCGGCTGCCTCAAACTGAGGGATCTGGGCGAGCGCCTGAGGGTTTTCCCGTCTGACGGGCGCCGGCGCAGCCCGCTTTTTCGGCATTTGTCACGCATTTTCACGAGGCTCAACCTTGATTTAGCGTCTTGACAGATCAAGGTATTTTCACGGAAATGGTCATCCGCACGCTTCCGGGTCCTATCTCTCGATGATCAAATCCGAACTTGTTCAGCGTATCGCCGAGCACAACCCGCATCTGTACCAGCGGGATGTCGAGAACATTGTGAATGCGATTCTCGAAGAGATCGTAGCGGCCCTCGCGCGCGGTGATCGCGTCGAGCTGCGCGGCTTCGGTGCCTTCTCGGTCAAGCATCGCCCTGCACGCGCCGGGCGCAATCCACGCACCGGCGCCCATGTGCCCGTCGATCAGAAGAGCGTTCCGTTCTTCAAGACCGGCAAGGAAATGCGCGAGCGGTTGAACCGCGACCATCCGGATCCCGGCGCGCCAGACTGAGCTGACGTCAGGGTTGTCTGCGGTCGTGCATGACGCGGCCGCAAGCTTGATTCAAGGCGAGCAAAGCGAGATGCGAAAGTTCCTGACCGCGCTGATCGTGATTCCGCTGGGCGTGATCCTGGTGGCCTTCGCGGTGGCCAACCGGCACTTCATCACGGTTTCGTTCGATCCCTTCATTGCCAACGACCCGTCATTGTCGGTCACGCTGCCGCTGTTCCTGCTCCTGATCCTGATCGCCGCCCTCGGGGTCTTCGCGGGCGGCTGTGCCGTGTGGGTCGGCCAGCGGCGCTGGCGCCGCGCGGCGCGCCGGCACGAGGCGGAGGCACGGGCGGCCAGGGGCGAATTGGCCGACCTGCGGGCCCAAATGGCCGCGGCAAGGCCCGAGTCCCAGCGCCTCCCGGTCCCCTCGGGGGTCGGCCTTTACGGGCCCATCGGGCGAGACAAGCAGCGCGCGACGTTGTAGAAGCGGCCGCAACCGAAAGCCCCGTTCTCCGGCCGCGTCTGGCGGCCTCCATTTGCTTTGAGATCATGTCCCTGCTCGTCAAGATCTGCGGCCTGTCCACGCGCGAGACGCTTGAAATCGCGCTCGACGCCGGCGCTGACATGGTGGGGTTCGTGTTCTTTGCGCCGTCGCCGCGGCACCTGTCCCTGGAGCTCGGCCGTGACCTCGGCCGCCAGGTGAAGGGGCGCGCGCTCAAGGTGGCGCTCACCGTCGATGCCGACGATGCGACGCTCGACAACATCATGGACGCGGTGTCGCCGGACATTCTCCAGCTCCATGGCAAGGAGAGCGTCGCGCGGCTGCGCGACATCAAGCAGCGGTTCGGCCGCCCGGTGATGAAGGCGGTTCCGGTCGCAACCGCGGCCGATCTCGCCGTGTTGCCCGGCTATGCCGCGGTCGCCGACCGCATCCTGTTCGATGCCCGCGCGCCCAAGGACGCGACGCGGCCCGGCGGCCTCGGGGAGCCGTTCGACTGGCACCTGCTCGAGAACCTCGATCTGAGACTGCCCTACATGGTCTCCGGCGGGCTTCACGCCGACAACCTCGCCGAGGCGCTCCGTGTCACCCGCGCCGGCGGCGTCGACGTGTCCTCGGGTGTCGAGAGCGCTCCCGGCGTCAAGGACCCCAAGATGATCGAGGCCTTCATCCGCGCTGCGCGCGCCACCCAAGATGCAAGTCAAGAGTTGAGCGTCAGATGAACATCGCCAAGCCAAATTCCTACCGCAGCGGTCCCGACGACCGCGGCCATTTCGGCAATTTCGGCGGCCGCTTCGTCGCCGAAACCCTGATGCCGTTGATCCTCGACCTGGACAAGGCCTACACCGAAGCCAAGGCCGATCCGGCGTTCCAGGCCGAGATGAATGGCTATCTCAAGAACTATGTCGGCCGGCCCTCGCCGCTCTATTTCGCCGAGCGCCTCACCGAGCATCTCGGCGGCGCCAAAATCTACCTGAAGCGCGAAGAGCTCAACCACACCGGCTCGCACAAGGTGAACAACGTGCTCGGCCAGATCATGCTGGCGCGGCGCATGGGCAAGAAGCGCATCATCGCCGAGACCGGCGCCGGCCAGCACGGTGTCGCCACCGCGACGTTGTGCGCGCGTTTCGGCCTCGAATGCGTGGTCTATATGGGCGCGGTCGACGTCGAGCGGCAGCAGCCCAACGTCATCCGCATGGAGATGCTTGGCGCCACGGTGATGCCGGTGCAATCGGGCACGCGCACGCTGAAGGACGCGATGAACGAGGCGCTGCGAGACTGGGTCACCAACGTGCACAACACGTTCTACTGCATCGGCACGGTGGCGGGTCCGCACCCCTATCCGACGCTAGTGCGCGACTTCCAGTCGATCATCGGCAACGAGACCAAGACGCAGATGCAGGAGATCGAGGGCCGCCTGCCGGATTCGCTGGTCGCCTGCATCGGCGGCGGCTCGAATGCGATGGGCCTGTTCCACCCGTTCCTCGATGATCCCTCGGTCGAAATTTTTGGCGTCGAAGCCGCAGGTCACGGCCTGACGCAGCTGCATGCGGCGTCGATCGCGGGCGGACGTCCCGGCGTGCTCCACGGCAATCGCACCTATCTCCTGATGGACGCCGACGGCCAGATCCAGGACGCGCATTCGATTTCGGCTGGCCTCGATTATCCCGGCATCGGGCCCGAGCATTCCTGGCTGCACGAGGTCGGCCGCGTGAATTATCTCTCCGCGACCGATGACGAGGCGCTCGCCGCGTTCCAGCTGCTATCAAAGCTCGAAGGCATCATTCCCGCGCTCGAGCCCGCGCACGCCATCGCCAAGGTGATGGAGCTCGCACCGAAGCGTCCCAGGGATCACCTGATGGTCATCAACCTCTCCGGCCGCGGCGACAAGGACGTCCCGCAAGTCGGTGACATCCTGAGGGGCAAGAGCAAGTGACCACGCGTATCGACACCCGTTTTGCCGAGCTTGCGAAACAAGGCCGCTCGGCCTTCGTAACCTTCCTGATGGCCGGCGATCCCGATCCGGCGACCTCGCTCGAGATCATCAAGGCGCTGCCGAAGTCAGGCGCCGATGTGATCGAGATCGGCATGCCCTTCACCGATCCGATGGCCGACGGCCCGTCGATCCAGGCCGCAGGGCTTCGCGCGCTCAAGGCCGGCATGACGCTGAAGAAGACGCTGGAGCTGGTGCGTGGCTTCCGCAAGGACGACAACGCAACGCCCATCGTGCTGATGGGCTATTACAACCCGATCTACATCTACGGCGTCGACAAATTCCTGGTCGATGCGAAAAGCGCCGGTGTCGATGGGCTCATCATCGTCGACCTGCCCCCGGAGGAAGACGACGAGCTCTGCCTGCCTGCGATGAAGGCCGGTCTCAACTTCATCCGCCTGGCGACGCCGACCACCGATGACAAGCGTCTGCCGGCCGTGCTCGCCAACACCTCGGGCTTCGTCTACTACGTCTCGATCACCGGCATCACCGGTGCGGCCGCCGCGGATACCTCGGTCGTGAGCGAGGCTGTGGCCCGCATCAAGCGACATACAAAACTGCCGATCTGCGTCGGCTTCGGCATCCGCACGCCGGAGACGGCACGCGCCATTGCCTCCCATGCCAATGGTGCCGTCGTCGGCACCGCGCTGGTCGATGCGCTCAAGAACAGCCTCGATGCGGACGGGCGGGCGACCGGCAAGACCGTTAACGCCGTGGCGGAGCTGACCGCGGCCCTGGCCCAGGGCGTCAAGGGCGCGCAACAGGCGGCGGAATAGGCCATAATTCCGCTTTAGCTCTTTAGTTTGAGCATGATCTTGTCGGAAAACCGCTTCACACTTTTCCGGATCATGTTCTAACGCGGACGACACGGCGGCTTGCCGGGCAGAAGCCCGGCCGCCATATATCCCTTCAGGCGATCCGCGAAGCGGGTTCGCACATCGGAGCAAACCATGAACTGGCTTACCAATGTGGTCCGGCCGAAGATCCGCAACATGCTGCGGCGGGAGACGCCGGAGAATCTGTGGATCAAGTGCCCGGATTCCGGGCAGCTCGTGTTCTACAAGGACGTCGAGGCCAACCAGTTCGTCATCCCCGGCTCGAACTACCACATGCGCATGGGCGCGGTGGCGCGTCTGAAGTCGATCTTCGACAATGAGACCTGGTTTGACGTTGCGCTGCCCGAGGTGACGCCCGATCCGCTCAAGTTCCGCGATGAGAAGAAATACGTCGACCGCATCAAGGATGCGCGGGCGCGGACCAATCTCAACGACGCGATCAAGGTCGGCTACGGCAAGCTCGAAGGCTCCGCCGCCGTCGTCGCCGTGCAGGATTTCGATTTCATGGGCGGCTCGCTCGGCATGGCCGCGGGCGAAGCCATCGTGCGCGGGCTCGAGCTTGCGGTCGAGAAGAAGTCGCCGTTCATTGTGTTCGCCGCATCCGGCGGTGCGCGCATGCAGGAGGGCATCCTGTCGCTGATGCAGATGCCGCGGACCACGGTCGCGGTGCAGATGCTGCGCGAGGCGAAGCAGCCCTATATCGTCGTGCTGACCAACCCGACCACCGGCGGCGTCACCGCGTCCTACGCGATGCTGGGCGACGTGCAGATCGCCGAGCCGGGCGCGCTGATCGGTTTTGCCGGCGCGCGCGTGATCGAGCAGACCATCCGTGAAAAGCTCCCGGAAGGCTTCCAGCGTGCCGAGTATCTCAAAGAGCACGGCATGGTCGACATGGTCGTGCATCGCCACGAGTTGCGTCCGACCCTGGCGCGGCTCTGCCGGCTGCTGACCAAGGCGCCGGCGCAGGAAGGCGCATCGAAGCCGACGCAGGCCGTCACGAGCCCGGCACAGATCGTATCGGCCGCTGAGACGGCGCCGGCTGCGCCCCACGCGTGAACGCGTCCCCCGACAGCGAGAAGACGCCGCTCGGCGAGCTGATCGGGCGGCTGTCGGCCCTGCATCAGAAACGCATCGATCTCGGGCTGGAGCGGATGCACCGGCTGCTCGAGCGGCTCGGGCATCCTGAAAGCAAGCTGCCGCCGGTGATCCACATCGCCGGCACCAACGGCAAGGGCTCGACGCTGGCTTATCTGCGCGCGACGCTGGAGGCGGCGGGCCTGCGGGTTCACGCCTATACCTCGCCTTATCTGGTCCGCATCAACGAGTGCTTCCGGCTCGGCCGCGTTGGCGGCGGCGTGCTGGTCGGTGACGACGCATTGCGCGCGGCCCTGGAAGAGGTCGAGCGCGTCAATGCCGGCGAAGCCGCGACATTGTTCGAGCTGAAGACGGCGGCCGCCCTCCATCTGTTCGTGCAGAACCCGGCCGACGTGGTGCTGCTCGAAGTCGGCCTCGGCGGCCGGCTTGATTCCACCAATGTGGTCGATGCGCCGGCGGCCTGCGTGATCACGCCCGTCAGCATGGATCACATGGACTTCCTCGGCGATACGTTGACGTCGATCGCCGGTGAGAAAGCGGCGATCATCAAGCGCGGCGTCCCCGTGATTTGCGCAGAGCAGTCGCCGGAAGCTATGGCCGTCATCGAGGGACAGGCGAAGCGCATGCGTGCGCCGCTGTTTGCCGCGAACGAGAGCTGGCACGTCAATGTCGAGCGCGGACGTCTGGTCTATTCGGACGATCGCGGCCTGATGGATCTGCCGGCACCGCGCCTGTTCGGTCGTCACCAGTTCGACAATGCCGGCCTTTCCATCGCGACGCTGCGCGCGGTTCCGAGCTTCAAGATCAATCAGGCAGCGTTCGAGGCCGGTATCGTCGGCGCGGAATGGCCGGCGCGGATGCAGCGCATCACCGCGGGCGAGCTGCTCGCTCTTGGGCCGCGGGGCTCGGAGATCTGGCTCGACGGCGGACACAATGCCGAGGGCGGCCGCGTCGCGGCCGCCGCGCTCGGCGACCTCGAAGAGCGGGTGTCGCGGCCGCTGGTCGTCATCGCGGGCATGATGGCCAACAAGGATGCGAAGGGCTTTCTCGCCAATTTTGCCGGTCTCACCCGTCACATCATCGCGGTGCCGATTCCCGACACCGAGAACGCCATGCCGGTCGATCGCCTCGCCGACGCCGCGCGCAGCCTCGGCATGCGCGTCGAGACCGTCGCTGGCGTCGAAGCCGCGCTGCGCGCCCTGTCGAAGCTCGCTTATGAGGTGCCGCCGCGCATCCTGATATCAGGCTCGCTGTATCTGGCCGGCCATGTGCTGGCGATCAACGGCACGCCTCCTGCATGATTTCTCTTGTCCCGGACAAGCGCAGCGAAGCGGAGCGCTGATCCGGGACCCAGCATGCCGCGATATGGGCCCCGGCTCTGCAGCGCACCGCTGAAGAAGCGCTGCGCCGCGTCCGGGGCACGAGAGTGGGGATACAACAATGCGTTTCGCCGCCATTGCGGACGTCCACGGGAATTACCTCGCGCTGGAAGCTGTCCTCGCCGACATCCGCGCTCACGGCATCATAGACATCGTCAATCTTGGCGACATGCTGAGCGGTCCGCTCGATGCGCACAGGACCATCGAAATCCTGATGGCGCTCGACGCCGTGCACGTGCTCGGCAATCACGACCGCTACCTGCTCGACCGTCCGCCTGAGAAGATGGGCTCCTGGGATCGTCCTGCCCATGCAGCGCTCAGCGTCGCGCAGCTCGACTGGCTGCGCGCGCAGCCGATGACGCGGGTCTTTCGTGACCGGGTGTTCCTCTGTCATGCGACGCCCGGCAATGACGAAGTCTACTGGCTCGACACCGTGCATCCCGACGGTGTGGTGGCGCTGTCGCCGCTGGACCGCATCGAGCAATTCGCGCGAGGTATCACGCAGTCGCTGATCCTCTGTGCTCACAGCCATCTCGCCCGCGCCGTGCGACTTCGCGACGGTCGCTTGATCGTCAACCCCGGCAGCGTCGGCAGCCCTGGGTATCGTGACAAGCATCCCTATCCGCATGTGGTGGAGGCGGGCACGCCGCACGCGCGTTATGCGATTCTCCAACTGGCGAATGGAGCCTGGCATGTGACGTTCCGCCATGTCGCCTATGATCATGAGGCGATGGCGGTGCTGGCGCGGCGCAACGGTCAGCCTGAGCTGGCAAACGCGCTCGCGACGGGATGGATCAAGTAGACGTGTTCTCTGCTTCGTAGCCCGGATGGAGCGAAGCATCCGGGATTCGTGCCACGAGCGACGCGGCACCGGATTGCGCTGCGCTCCATCCGGGCTACTTCAACAGCTTCATCGGGTCGGCGACCTTCTGCTTCAGTTGCTCGAAGGTGCATTGCCGCGGCGCCTTGTCCGGGCGCCAGCGCAGGATTGAGGTGCCGTGACGGAAACGTTCGCCGCTGAAATGGTCGTAGCAGACTTCGATCACCAGCTTCGGCTTGAGCGGACACCATTTCGCGGAGCGCTCGGTGGACCAGCGGCTTGGCCCGCCCGGCGCGTTCCCGGTGAAGCCTGGCTCGCCGATCAGCGCCTCCAGGCGGTCGGTCAACGCCGGTTTCTGTTCGGCCTTGATCGCCGAGGTGAAGCCGACATGGTGCAGGAGACCCTCATCGTCGTAGAGTCCGAGCAGCAGTGAGCCCACGACTTTCCGGCCCGCGATCTTGTTGGTGGCATAGCGGAAGCCGCCGACGACGCAATCGGCGCTGCGGAATTTCTTGATCTTCTGCATGCCGTCGCGATTTCCGGCCTGATAGGGCAGGTCGATGCGCTTGGCGATGACACCGTCCGAGCCGCCGCCGGATTGCGCCAGCCATTTTTTGGCCGTGGCGTAGCTCGTTGTCGACGGTGAAAGGCGGAAGCGACTGCCTTTGAGATTGGCTTTCGCAAAAGCGTCCAGCGCCGGCCGGCGCGCGCTCAGCGTCTTCTCAGCCAGGCCTTTCTCCCGAGCCGTCGCAAGCAGATCGAAGACGAGGTAGAGCGCCGGTGTCTCCTCCGAGAGTTTCTTCACACGGCTCGCCGCCGGATGAATGCGTTGCAGGAGGGCGTCGAAGGAAAAGCTTTTGCCCTGCGGCACGACGATCTCGCCGTCGAGCGTGAAGCGATCCACCTTCCGTCTCAAGGCGGCGGCGACGATCTCGGGGAAATAGCGCGTGAGATCCTCGCCGGACTTCGAGCGTAGATCGACGTCACCGCCGTTGCGCGACAGCAGGCAGCGAAAGCCATCCCATTTCGGCTCGTACTGCCATTCCTTGCCGCGCGGGATCTCGTCGACCGAACGCGCCTCCATCGCGACGAGAGAGGTGGGTTTGCGGTCGCGCTTTCGGGGAGGGGCTGGCAAGGGCGGGACTCGTCATACGCTGAACACGTCCCATCAACGCAGAACGGCCGGCATTTCGCCGGCCGTTGTCGAAAATAATCTTACGCGAGGCGAATCAGACCGCGGACGTGATCCACTGCTGCAGCTTCGCCTTCGGTGCGGCGCCGACCTGACGGGAGGCCATCTCGCCGCCCTTGAAGATCATCAGGGTCGGGATCGACATCACGCCATACTTGGACGCGGTCTTGGGGCTCTCGTCGACATTGAGCTTCACGATCTTGACCTTGTCGCCCATCGCACCGGCGATCTCGTCAAGCGCAGGTGCGATCATGCGGCAGGGGCCGCACCACTCGGCCCAGAAATCGACGACCACGGGGCCGTTTGCCTTGAGCACTTCGGCTTCGAAATCGGTATCGGAAACCTTGCCAACGGCCATGGGAGTACCTCGTTCGGTTGAAAGAATCGGCGCGACGGGAATCGCGCCTGGGATCATGGGGTGAACCTATGAACGGCTCCTTGCCGGGTCAAGGACGCTCACGCCGAGATGAAGGGATGCCAGCGCCGCGTCCAGCGCGGGGGCTGAAATCTCCATATATTCAACGGCCTCGGTCCAGAGCAGGACGGCCCTGACGGGCTTTTGGGGATAAAGCTGCGATAGCACCGCCCGGTACAGCGCAAGCTGCCGGACATAGGCGGTGGGGGCCTCAGCCGCGTTTTTGGGCGCGGCCTGGTTGGTCTTGAAATCCACGATCAAAACCTCATCCGGACGCACGACCAGCCGGTCGATCTGCCCCGACACCAGCGCCGGCGTGCGGCCCGGCCGCTCCAATTTGCCGACAATGGCGACCTCGGCCCGGCTGCCGGCAGCGAAGACCGGCGCAAAACGCGGTTCGGTGATCAGGGCCAGCACCTTGTCGGCCAAAGCGGCGCGGTCGGCTTCCGGCCAGTCCGCGGCGTTGCGGGCCATGAAGCCGAGCGCGGCCTCGCGCCGGCGCTCGATGGCGATGTCGGGCAGGGATTGCAGCAGCCGGTGCACCAGCGTGCCGCGTTGCAATGCAAGGGCGCGGGACTGGACCGATTCGCCTGATCGCACCGCGCGCCCTTCCCCGGTCGGTTGTCCGGAGGGACGCACCGGATCGTCGTCGGCGGTCTCGCGGGGTGCCGGCGCAAGCAGCCAATCGGGCAGGGCGACGGTCCGGTCTACGGACGTCGCCGGTGTGCCGAGCGCCGCGACATCCTCCGGCCGGGCGAATCGGGTCACCTTGCCGAGCGGCGTCTCGATGACCTGCTTGTCGAGGCCCGCGCCGGCGAGCCCGGTGTCGATCAGGTCATACCAGCTCAGCTTGCGGACCGCCTTCCTGTTGCCCGGCAGGCAGCCCCCGACGATCAGCCGATCCGCCGCGCGGGTCATCGCAACGTAGAGCAGGCGGCGATACTCATCCTCGGTCTCCTCGAGCATCGCGTTGCGCGCTTCGGCAACCGGTTTGGGATCGTCCGCCTTGCGGCCGGCCCAGACCACGACCTCGCCGCCATTGCCGCGCGGGACGTGGATCAGTTGAAGTCGCTGCGAATCCGCAGGCGATGAGGTGGTGTCGACCATGAACACGACGGAGGCCTCCAGGCCCTTGGCGCCATGCACCGTCATTACCCGCACCTCGTCGCGCGAGATCTCCATGTCGCGCTTCACCTCGGTGTCGGCCGAGCGCAGCCAGGCCATGAAGCCCTGCAGCGAGGCCGGCGCCTTGCGCTCGTAGTTCAGCGCGAGCTCCAGGAATTCGTCGAGCGCGTCATTGGCCTCATGGCCGAGCCGGCGCAGGATGCGCGCACGGCCGCCGTCGCCGCCGAGGAGCCAGGCGTAGAAGGCGAACGGCGTCTCCTCGCGTGCGCGGATCTCGCAGGCCTCGAGCCGGCGCAATGCGGTCGCGAATTTCTCGTCTGTGGAAGCATGCTCGCCCAGCGCGCGGCGCAGCGATCCCTTTCGGTCATGGGCCAGTTGGAACAGGTCGTCGTCATCGAGCCCGAACAGCGGGCTCTTCAGCGCCACCGCCAGCGCAAGATCGTCCTGCGGCAGTAGCAGCGCGTCGGCGAGATTCATCAGATCGATGATGGCGATGTGTTCGGTGAGCTTGAGCCGGTCGGCGCCCGCGACCGGAACGCCAGCGTGCTTCAGCGCCTGGATCACGGCGTCGAACGCGTTACCGCGCCGGCGCACCAGGATCAGCATGTCGCCGTAGCGCAATGGACGGCGCTCGCCCTCATGTCCCGTCAGCGTGCCGCTCTCGACCAGCCGCTTGATCTCGGCCTGGATGCGGCGCGCGAGCTTCACTTCGGGGCTGGTGACGGCGACCCCGTCGAAGGGGGCGCGCCAGCCCTCGATGTCCTGCCTGTCATCGGCTTCCGCGAGATCCCACAGTTCGATCACGCTCGGCCCTGCATCGGCGAGCGCATTGTGCAGGGGATGGCCGATGTCGATAGAATGGATGCTCTTGTAGATCTGGGGCTCGCGGAAGACATGATCGACCGAGTTCAGGATCGTTGCGCCCGAACGGAACGAATAGGTGAAGGCGACCGGGTCGAACTTGAGCCCGGCGGCTTTGAACCTGCGGTCCAACTCTCGCTTTCGCTTGTCGAACTCGTGCGGGTCGGCGCCCTGGAACGAGAAGATCGACTGCTTCTCGTCGCCGACCGCGAACACAGTGCGGTTCAGCCCCTCGCGCGCGCCTTCGCCGGCCGTGAACTCCGAGATGATGTGCGCGACGATGTCCCATTGCCGCGGGCTGGTGTCCTGGGCCTCGTCGATCAAGACGTGATCGACGCCGCGGTCGAGCTTGTAATGCACCCAGCCCGAGGCGACGCGGTTGAGCATCGCCAGCGTCTTGTCGATGAGGTCGTCGTAGTCGAGCAGGCCGCGCTCCTGCTTCTCGCGGCGGTAGTTTGCGGCGGCGGCAGTCGCGATATGCAGCAGGGCCGCGGTGCGGTCGCGCATGGTCACCGCGCGACGCTTCTCGATCAGCTCACCGAGCCGCTGCGCCTCGTTCTCGAACAGGCGGGTAACGGACGGGTTGTGATCGCAAAATTTCTTGGTCAGAACCGCCTTGCGCGGCAGCTTCTCGTCGGTGAGGAAGACGCAGAGATAGGCATCGACCTGCGCGCTGCCGGAAAAGGCTTTTGCTTCGCGCAGCCGGCCGGCCTGGTCGTTGTCGGACTTGCTGCCATCCTCCAGCGCAAAGGCGATGTCGTCCCAGCGCGACCGCGGCAGGAATGGGCCGTCGAGAATCTCCGTTTCGACGTCCTCAATACGATCGCGCGCATCGACGCCGAGCACAGCCGCCATCTGTTCGACCGCCGCCCCGGCGTTGCCGGCTTCATCGGTCCAGGCCATGAAATGATCGCGGCTGAGGCACGCCTCACGCACGACCTCCTTGAAGGTCACATCGGCCGCGCTTGCCATGGCGGTCAGCAGCGCTCGGCCGGTGATGCTGTCCGGATCACGCGCGGCCTCCAGCAGCACCTTCAGATTGGCGCGCTCCATCATGTCGGTCTGGTCGCGCTCGTCGATCACGGAAAAGCGCGCCGGCACATTGGCCTCGAACGGAAACTGCTGGAGCAGGCGGGTGCAGAGAGCGTGGATGGTCTGCACCTTCAAGCCGCCCGGTGTCTCCAGCGCGCAGGCGAACAGTTTTCGCGCGTCACGACGCAGTTTTCGGTCCGGATGCGGGATGCCGACGGCGCGGATCGCGGCATCGAGCGCGGTATCATCCAGCGTCACCCAATGACCGAGCGTCGTGAACACGCGCTCGGCCATGTTGGCGGCGGCGGCCTTGGTGAAGGTGATGCAGAGGATTTTTTCCGGCGGCACGCCAGACAGCAACAGGCGGATCACGCGCTGCACCAGCACATGCGTCTTGCCCGAGCCGGCATTGGCCGACACGAAGGCCGAGGCGGTCGGATCCGACGCGCGCGCCTGCCGCGCGCGCACCTCGTCGGGAATGGGCCGCGGTGCCTTTACCATTCCTCGATCCCCAATCCGCCGGCCGCGGACCATTCCTTGATCCGGGCGAGGTCGTCATAGGCGCCATAGCGGTTCGTCCACATCGGCAGGTTCAGCGAGGTGTAAGGCTGATTCTCGTCCTCAAAAGCGCGGATCAGGGCCTCCAGCTTGGCTCGCGCCTCGGCAGCTGCCGTATCCGGCGGCTGCGGCTCGTCACCCTGCTTGAACTTGAGCTGGAGAATGCGCTCCTCGCCCGGCGGATTGTTCCCGCTGAGACGGATATAGACGAGCTGGCTCACGGAGGCGCCAGCATCGATATTGGGAAAGCCGCCTTCGCGCAGAATCGCGGCCTCCAGGGTCAGCTGCGGCGAGAGGCCCATGCGGACCTGCTTGCCGGTCGGCGGCTGTCCGGTCTTGTAGTCGAGGATGGCGTAGCTGCCGCCCGTGCGGCGTTCGATGCGGTCGGCGCGCGCGGAAAGATAGAAAGTGCGCGCATTGTCGAGCCGGATCGAGATTTCGCCGCGGGTCTCCGCGGTGATCGCCTCGATCGCCTCGCGGCGCACGGTCTCCCATTCGCCAAACCAGCGCGCGATGCGCTGGAAGCGCGGCCACCACAGCGCTCGCGCCTCGGGGCGCTCCATCAGCGGCGCAAAATACTTTTCACCGATCGCGCGCAGCACGCGGGCGGGATCGTCGGGCAGGCGCGTGGCATAGGCTTCGGTGAATTCGCCAAGCGCATCGTGGATGGCCGAGCCGCGGTCGGCGGCCGACAGCGGCATATCGACGGGATCGAGCGCATCGAGCCGCAAGATGTGCTTGGCGTAGATCGTGTAGGGATCGCGCAGCCAATCCTCGATCGTGGTGACCGACATTTTTAGCGGTCGCACCGCGCGCGGCGGCCGCGGCTCGGGCTGCTTGATCGGTTGGACTTCGGCGGGCTGGTCGAGCGCGCCGGCGAACTGCACATATTTCTCACCGGCCCGAACGGCCGCCTTCCAATGATCGTCGCCGGCAACCGCTTCCAACCGGTGCAGGAAGCGCGAAGCAACCGCCGGCGCGCCGCCGGCCTTGGCGGAATGGGTGAGGATGACTTCGTCGCCGCCGAGCAGCTGTGCGAAGTCGTGTGCGGACAGGCCGATGCGGCGCTCCGGCAGATCGAGACCGAGCTCGTGCCGCATCGGTCGGCTGAGCCAGGGGTCGATCCGTGGCGACGGCGGCCAGACGCCTTCGATCAGGCCGCCGATGATGATGCGGTCGGCCTGCATCAGGCGCGATTCCAGCGGGCCGTAGATCTGCAGCTGCGCGCCTGGCTTGTCCCGCCGCCGTACCGCGCGATCGCCGAACGCGGTCTGGAACACATCAGGATAATCGGACAGCGGCACCATCAATCCGCTGGTCGTGCCGCCGCGCAGGAGGTCGTCGAAGACGCCGGCGAGCGCGAGGCCCTCGCGCTCCTCGAAGGCCAGCGGAATGCCCTGTTCGTCCAGCGACAGCTCGATCATGATCTCGCGATGCCGATGCGCGAGCTCGGCGAAGTCGAATGGCTTTGACGATACGAGGCTTTCGATCGGCGCCAACGCCTTCTGCAAGGCATCGATCAGCGTCTGGATGCGATCGATATCCTCGGCCTTGAGCCGCGCGCGTGGCTCGGCCTTGTGGAGTGCGGAGACCTCGCTGCGCCAGAGCTTTGTCAGCTCGTCGCGAAAGCGGTTGAACTCGCGCAAGAGACCGCCCGTGCCGGCAGGCGGGCGCGTGCCGCGCAACATCGCGAGCTCCAGCCCTTCGATCGCCGCTTTCCACGCGCCCGCCGCGCGGCCGAGCCGGCACAGCGGATGCTTCAGCATCGCCAGCAATGTCGGCGGCTCCAGGCCCTTTGTCGCGGCCTCTGCCACGAGTCGTGCAAAGACCCCGGCGGATGTTTCCATCAGCACGTCACCGCCGGAATCGTCGAAATCGAGATCCCATCGCGTCAGCGCCGCCATCACCCGTCGCGCCAGCGCACGATCGGGCGTCACCAGCGCCGCCGACTTGTCGAGATGTCGTGATTCGCGCATCGCAATCGCGATCGCGAGCGCTTCCATCTCAGGGTTGGGCGCTTCGACGACGGCAAGGTTTGTCATGCCGCCGGCGATCTTTGCAGCGACATCCGGTTGTTTCAGCCGGTCGTGCCAGACTTCCGTCTTGGCTGACGGCCGCATCGATTCCGAGGCGAGCAGGTCGCGGCCGCCTTCTGCCGGCGGCTGGAGAATGTCAACGTCGCTGCGCTTGATGCCAAACCGATCCAGCAGCGCATTCATGGCATATTGCGGATGGTTCGACGCCGGATGCTCCGCGAATTTGCCGAGCGCATCGCGAACGCCGCCGATGGTCCGCCAGGCATCGTCATCGAGATCGGTGTCGAGGCCCGGCAGCACCACGGCGCCATGCGGCAGCGATGCGACGGCGTGCAGGAATTTGGCGGTGGCGGGCATCGAGCCGGTCGAGCCCGCCGCGATCACGGGGCCATTGGGATGCGCAGTCAGGCGTTTGGCTTCCGCCGCGATCAGGAGATCGCGCCGTGCCGCGGGTTCGATCCGCTTGATCTCGGCGAGATGAGCGGGCCAGGCGATGCGCGCGATGCGCAGAAATTCGAGCGAGTGCTGCCAGTAGCGGTCGAGGTTATCAGGCACGAGGCCATCGAGCGCGTTCCAGTCGACGCCGCGCGTGACCATGTCGTCGATCAGGCGTGCGAGGTCGCCGGCGAGAGCAAGCGTGGAAGCGGGGCCGCCGACCACCAGCGGCGCCAGCACCGGACCCTTGGCCCAGGCGGCGACGAGCTGCGCCAGCGTCAGCCGCCGTTCGAGCTCGCCGAGCCGCGGCGGAATGTCGAGCGGCGTTGAGCCGGAAAACTGCTCGGCTTCATCGGCGAAGGCGAGTTCGTCCTCGTCGATGTCGCCGAGCGCAACGATGCGCGGCAGCACCACCGCGTCGGCCTTCATCTCGTCGAGGAAGATCTCGCGCACAACGCGCATCGCGCGGCGGGTCGGCAGGTACAGCGTGACGTCCGCCAGCCGGGCCGGTTCCTTGCGCGCCTCGAATCCGTCGACCAGCCGTCCGTCGAGCAGGCTCGTGACGACAGTGCGCAAGAACGGAACTGAGATGGGAACGCTGAGAACGCGCATGAGCTGCCTGATTCGAAGGATCACGCAATATAGGGAGCCGGGCGCGGATGGTCATGGGCCGGGGCGGGATCTTCCCCGCTGTCCCACTGTCATTCCGGGTTCACGCTCACGCGCGCCCCGGAATGACGGGAGGCGCCACGCCCCGCTCCCCGCTGCCGTAGGGTGGGCAAAGGCGCGCTTGCGCCGTGCCCACGTATCTCTCAGTGAGTTTTTCAGCTTGATTTCGTGGGCACGCTTCGCTTTGCCCACCCTACGGCACCATCTTCGAGGCTGGCTTACGCCACGCTCTCCAGGAACGCCTCTTCCGCGGCGTGCACCGCGTCGGGGGTGCCGACATGCATCCAGACGCCGTCGAGGCGGAGGCCGAACAGCCGCTCCTGCTCGTTGGCGCGGTCGAACATCTTTGTCAGCGAGAACTCCCCCTTCGGGGCGTCTTCGAAGATCGACGGCGACAGGATCGCGGCGCCGGCATAGACGAACGGAACGACCTCTTTTTCCTTGCGCTTGCGCAGGGCGCCATCGGGCAGCATGCCGTAGTCGCCGCGGCCGCTATAGCCGATGCTGGTCGCGGTCGGCGCCATCAGGAGCAGAATGTCCATGCGCTCAGGGTCGAAGTTTTCAGCGAGCCGCATCAGGTTCGAGCGCACGCCGTCGATCCACAGCGTGTCGGAATTGACGTGGAAGAACGGCGCATCGCCGAGCAGCGGCAGCGCCTTGACCACGCCGCCGCCAGTGCCGAGCACCTGGTCGCGTTCGTCGGAGATGGTCACGCGCGGATGCTGGCGCGATGCGGTGTGATCGATGATCTGGTCGGGCAGGTAATGCACGTTGACCACGGCCTCGGTCACGCCGGCATGGCCGAGCTTGTCGAGCACGTGGTCGAGCAGCGGTTGACCGGCCACCGGTACCATCGGCTTCGGCATCTTGTCCGTCAGCGGACGCATGCGCAGGCCGAATCCTGCGGCGAGCACCATGGCTTTGGTCGGTTTGACGGACATCCTTCGCTTTCTCAGACCTTTCGCGTTCGCAGCAATCCTAACACGAGGTTCGATCAGCCGCACCGCATCTCAACCGCCTTAACCAGCCGCCGTGACGGTTGTACGACGGGTGTTGCCATCATGCCCCGACGGCTGTGGAACGCGCCTTTTTCTTCTTGTCGCCGAGCTTGAGGAAATTGACGCCGATCTGGTCGCCATTGACCCAGGCCAGCTCGCAGCGCCGGTAGGCCAAGCCGGTGGACGACAGCAGGAGAAAGAACTCTTTCAGATGCAGGCCCTCGACCGAGCCGTCGATGGTCAGCTTGGCGCCGGTTTCGGAGACGTCCTCCATGGTGCAGTCGCGCCGCCAGGTGCCGTCGATCCCCATCATCTGGGCCGAAATCCCGCGCTCGAAAACAACCCTGCTGTTGCCGCGCTGGTCCGTCTTTACCGCCATGTGCCCGCTCCAGCCCCGTATTTATTCGGCTGCCTTGCCGCCAGAATACCGACGTTTTGGCTAACAGCCGGTAAATCGGGCCCAAATCAGGCCCTCGGCGGTGGGACGTTGGCGAGATACCAGTCGCGCAAGGCGCTCAGCGCCGGATGCGCCAGCGAGCGCTGGAGATAGGTCCAGATACGCGGCTGGTGACGGAGGTAATGCGGCTTGCCGTCGCGGCGGTTGAGGCGGGCGAAGGTGCCGAGCAGGCGCGTGTTCCGCTGCGCCGACATGATGGCGTAGAGCTCGGCGAAGCCCGCGGCGTCGAAGCCTGCATCGTTCGCGCGGCGTGCTTTGATGTAGCGCGACAGCAGGGTCAGCTCGACCGTCTCGGGCACGTCGATGCGGGCGTCCTGAAGCAGCGAGACGACGTCGTAGGATTGCGGTCCGAGCACGGTGTCCTGGAAATCGATCACGCCGACGCGTTCGATGCCGCTGCGATCCCCGAGCCAGATCAGATTGGGCGAGTGGTAGTCGCGTATGACCCACGTCCTCGGCGCCGCCAGCGGCTTCCTCAGCAGCTCGCGCCACATCGCGAAGAATTCCGTGCGCTTTTCGTCGCTCAGCGGCGCGTTGCGGTCGGGCAGATACCATTCCGGCATCAGGCCGATTTCGATCAAGAGCGCGTCGATGTCGAAGACCGGGATGTCGTAGCTCTGGCCCGCCAGCGGCAGGGCTTCCGGCAGCGTCTTGGCGTGCAGCCTGGCCAGCACGTCGGTCGCAACCTCGTAGCGCTCGGCAATCGGCCGCGCCGGCTCGCCCTCGATCACGCCTTCACTGCCGAAATCCTCGGTGATCAGAAAGCCATGGTTGAGATCGGAATGGTGGATTGCGGGCGCCGAGATGCCCTGGGCGCGCAGCCCTTCGTCGATTGCGACGAAGGGCTTTACATTCTCGGCGAGATGCACCGCGGCGCTGTAGGATTTTCCGTTGTACATCGTAGCACCATCAGGGCGCTGCGGGAAGTTCATGAGGATGACGATCGCCTCGTCGCGCAGCAGCCGCGCATAGGAGCGGGTCGAGGCGTCACCGGCCATGCGCTTGCGCGTCGCATCCATGTAGCCCGAGGCGTCGAGGAATTCACGCAGCGACTTCAGCCGCGCGACTTGCGCGGCACCCTTGCCGTAGCCGGTGATGTCGGCGGCGCGTGCAGTCGAGCCCAGCGCCGGCCGATGCGTCAACGCGATGTCGATGCGGTCTTGCGGCATCGCCGACGGCGCGCGCTCGGGCCATTCGATCAGGACGAGGGTGGCATCCGGGAGCGGCGACAGCCCGATCTCCTCGAGCTCGCTCTCGTCCTCGACGCGGTAGAGATCGGCATGCATCACCGGAAACGGCGGCAGCTCGTAGCCCTGCACCAACGTGAAGGTCGGGCTCGGCACCTCCAGCGCGTCGTCGCCCGCGAGGTAGCGGATCAGGCTGCGCGCCGCCGCGGTCTTGCCGGCACCGAGATCGCCGGTGAGGGTGATGACGTCGCCGGGGCCGACCAGCAGCGCGAGGTCGGCCATCAATTGCGCGGTAGCCGTCTCGTTGTGGAGCGCGACGGAGAATGTGACGGGTTCTGTCATTCGGCGGCGTCGCGATGCGCCGCCTGGTCGGTCGGGAAGTCGCAGATCACGACCGTGCCCCGGCCGACGATCGAATCCACCCGCACCTTGCCGCCATGCAGCTCGACGAAGGAGCGCACCAGCGACAGGCCGAGCCCGGCGCCGCGGTGACGCGAGCCCTGCGAGCGGCTTTCGAACCAGTTGAACACCTTGTCCTTCATGTCGGCAGGTATTCCAGGTCCTGAATCTGTCACGGTGAAGACCACGCTGCGCTCGGTGCGCCGCGCGCTGATTCCGACGGTGGAATCCTGTGGAGAAAACCCGACGGCGTTGGCGAGGAGGTTATAGAGCACCTGTACCACGCGCTTCTCGTCGCCGATGAAGCTGCCGATATCGGGCGCGATCTCGACCTTGAGGCGGATACGGTCGGTGGCGAGCCGGTCCTGGATGCCCTCGGCGGCAAGCTCGATGGTCTTGCTGACGTCGACCGGGCCGAGTTCCAACTTCATCGCGCCGGCGTCGATGGTGGCGAGATCGAGGATGTTGTTGGTCAGCGCCAGTAGGGCGTTGGTCGATTTGGTGACGTAGTCGAGATATTCGGCTTGTTTTGGGGTGAGCGGCCCGGTCGAGGGATCGCTGAGGAAGTGCGCGAAACCGATGATGGTGGTGAGCGGCGAGCGCAGCTCGTAGGAGACGTGGTGGACGAAATCCACCTTCATCTGGTCCGCGGCCTCCAGCGCCTCGTTGCGCTCGCGCAGGGCGCGCTCGACGTTCTCGGTGTCCGTGATGTCCTGGAACGTCAGCATGGTCGCGCCGTCATGCAGCGGGCGGATCATGCCGTCGAGCACGCTGCCGTCCTTGCGTTCCAGCTTCAGCGGAACGTCGGCGCGGCTCTCGATCGAGGTGACGGCCTCGCGGATCTGGCGCCAGACCGCGGGATCGTCGAACAGCTGGTGGCACCAGCCTTCGACGGTCTGGATGTGCGGCTCGTCGCGCATGGCATCGCTCGACAGCTTCCACATCCGGACGAAGGCCGGGTTGAACAGTTGCGCCTTGCCGTTGCTGCCGAACACCGCGACGCCCTCGGCGAGGCTGTCCAGCGTTTCGCGCTGGACGCGGATCATGCCGTCGAAGCGGCGGGCGAGCTCGAGGCTCTCGGTGACGTCGTCGAACAGATAGGTGACGCCGCCTTCCGGGTTCGGCGTGGTGACGACCGAGAGCGCGCGGCCGTCGGGGAGATACCAGGTGTCCTTGGTCGTCTCGACCGCGCGATAGGCCTCGTGCAGTTTTGATTTCCAGGCGCGGAAATCGGGCTGCTCCGGCAGCTTGCGCGCGGCGCGAAGCTGGTCGAGCACGCTGGAATCATCAGGATTGGCGTCGAGGAAGCTGCGGTCCAGGTCCCACAGCCGGCGGTAGGAATCGTTGTAGAAGGCGAGCCGGCGCTGACCGTCGAACACGGCCACGCCGGAGGAGAGCTGATCCAGCGTGCGGCGATGCGCCTCCGCCATCCGCACCAGCGCCGAACTGAGCGCATCCGCCTCGCTGGCATCGATGGCGACGCCCACGCTGCCGCTGCCGACATTGACGGCGCGCACGTCGTAGATTCGGCGCTCGCCGCTGATCACGATCGGCAGCCGCGCGTTGAAATTGGCCGCGTCCTTCAGTCCCCGCTCCATCGCGGTGCGGTCGGCGCTGTCGAGCAGCTCGAGCTTGCGCTCCTGCGCGTCGGTGACGTTGTTCGCCTCGGTGGCACGGACATAGGCCGGGTTGGCGTAGGTCAGCGCGCCGTTCTCGCTCTTGGCCCAGATTGGCCAGGGTGCGGCGGCGGCAAAGCCGCGCAGCATCTCGGTCTCGTCGGAGAGCGCATTGTAGCGCAGATTGGTCTCGGCCAGATCGCGGCGGAGCCCCGAGAGTTCGCGAATCCGGACAATGGCCTGGCCGCCGATAGCACGGCCGATGGCCTCCAGCGTGTGGCCATGCGCGGTGGTCAGCGTCAGCTGGAACCCGTCGCCCCGGTCGCGGAGTGCATCGACCGCATGATCCATCTGCAGCGCGGGTTCCGGCGGCAGCCAGGTTCCGAATGCGAGCACGCGTTGCGGCGAGGAATCGCGCGGCAGCACCATGGAGATGTCGCCGGAGATCTGCGCGCGATTGTCGCCGGCCGGCCAGGAGATCAGGATTTGCGGCTCGGCGAACAGCAGCGCGCCGAAACGATCGGCCTGGAGCTGCAGTTCCCCGATTCGGGCGCGCAGCTGCGCCTCGTTCTTGGCCGTGCGCACGCGCGTGCGCATCAACAGGATCGCGGCCATCACCGAGAAGCCGAGCAGGGCCAGCGCGGTGGCGAGCACCGCGAGTTCCTGCCGGTTGAAATCCAGCATGATGGAAAGGGTGTCGATGAGGTCGGCGGCCTCGGCCGGCGCAGCCGGCAGCAGCGCTGCAAGAGCGCCTCCCAACAAGCCGTTGCGCACGAGCGATGTGCACGACAGCAGCGTCCGACGCATCGACACGATCACGCCTGACATAGTTGCCCCAAGATCGCACGGATTTGCGCGCGGCGACCCCCGTCGCGCGCGAATCAAAAGACAATACCCTCACCGTGACTCCGCCGGTAAGAGTCCAGATCGTGAACGTAAAGATGGTCCCTAAAAAATGCCCGGCGCGGTGTTCCCGCTCACGTAGTTCTTTGGGATGATTCGGCTGGGATCGCCGTGTGTTAGCGCGTAACGCGGATGCTCGCGCGGCGCGGAAGGTGCGCTCCCTCCCCCGCTTGCGGGGGAGGGTCGGGGGAGAGGGTGTCTCCGCGACGAAGACTCCCCAGAGGTGAAAACCCTCACCCGCGCCTTTGGCGCGACCTCTCCCGCAAGCGGGAGAGGTGTACCCACGCACAGCTCGGTTAGCGGCCGGTCGAGCCGAAGCCGCCGGCGCCGCGATCGGTGGTCGACAAGGTAGTCACGGGAACCAGCGCGGCCTGCACCACGGGCGCGATCACCATCTGGGCGATTCGCTCGCCGCGCTTGATCACGAAGCCGGCTTGGCTGTGATTGATCAGGATCACCTTGATCTCGCCGCGGTAGTCCGCGTCGATCGTGCCCGGCGAGTTCAGCACGGTGACGCCGTGCTTGGCCGCAAGACCCGAGCGCGGCCGCACCTGCGCCTCGTGCCCGGGCGGCAATGCGATCGCAAGCCCCGTCGGCACCAGCGCATATTGGCCGGGTGCCAGCGTGAGGGGTTCGTTGTCAGGAACGGCGGCCATCAGGTCGAGGCCCGCGGCCTCCGCCGTCTGATAGGCCGGCATTGGCAGGCCGTCCGCATGGGCGAGGCGTTGCAGTTCGACAGTGACCTTCGTGCTCAAGATGCCGGCTCCCCGGATTTGTCGCTCACGCTTTTTGCGACATGCGCGACCAGTTCGATGGCGACCTGTTCCTTGGTCATCACCGGCCAGGAATCAACTGCAATCTCGCCGTTCTTCTCGCCGTCCTTGCGGCTGATCAAATGCACCGTGTTGCGGTCGCCGCCCATCACGCCGGTCGCCGGCGAGACGTCGTTGGCGACGATCCAATCGCAGCCCTTGCGCGCGAGTTTTGATTTGGCGTTGTCGATGAGGTGCTCGGTCTCGGCGGCAAAGCCGATCACCAGCGGCGGGCGCTTGTCGGTCAACTTCGAGATGGTGGCGAGGATGTCGGGGTTCTCGACCAGCTGTAGCGGCGGCATGCCGGCCGAGGTCTTCTTCAGCTTCTGCTCGCCTTCATTGGCGACGCGCCAGTCGGCGACGGCGGCGGCGAAGATCGCGATGTCGGCGGGGAGCGAGGCCTGCACCTGCTCCAGCATCTGCCGCGCCGATTCGACATGCTTCACCGTCACGCCCTGGGGATCGCTGAGCTCGACGGGACCGCTCACCAGAATCACCTCGGCGCCGGCGGCCTGCGCGGCGGCGGCAATGGCAAAGCCCTGCTTGCCGGAGGAGCGGTTGGCGATGTAGCGCACCGGATCGATCGGTTCGTGCGTCGGACCTGCGGTGATCAGCACGCGCTTGCCGGCAAGCGGCTTCGGCACCGGCGGCCGCAGCAGACGCTCGGCGGCTGTGGCGATCTCGATCGCTTCGGACATGCGGCCGGTTCCGGCCTCACCGGCTTCTGCCATCTCGCCCGAATTAGGCCCGATCAGCACCACGCCGTCGCGCTGGAGCAAGCCGACGTTGCGGCGCGTCGCCGCATTGTTCCACATCAGCGGGTTCATCGCCGGCGCCAGCAGCACCTTGCGGTTGGTTGCGAGCAGAATGGCGCTGGCGAGATCGTCGGCATGGCCGTTCGCCATCTTCGCCATCAGGTCGGCGGTGGCGGGCGCCACCACGATCAGATCGCAGTCGCGCGCGAGGCGAATATGGCCGGCGTCGAACTCGCTCTGGGGGTCGAACAGATCGGTATAGACGCGCTCATGCGAGAGTGCGCTCACGGCCAGCGGCGTGACGAATTGCTGCGCGGCTTTGGTCAGGACGCAGCGGACCTCGACGCGGCGCTCCTTCAGCCTCCGGATCAGGTCAAGGGATTTATAGGCGGCGATGCCGCCGCCGATGATCAGGGTGACACTGGCCTCGGGAAGGGCGCCGGTGCGCTGGGGCGTGATGGCGGTGGAGGCGGCCGGAGGCGCCGAAAACGGCGTCAGCGGCTCCTCGCGGCCCTCGATCAGCTCCCGCAGGATGACCCGGACCTCTTCCTCGACCGATCTGCGGTTCTTGGCCGAGCGCAGCCGCAGATAGGTTTTGACGTTGTCGTCCAGTTTGCGGATGGTCAGGCTTGCCACGACGCCCTCCAGCACAGAATGATAGCGATGCTATCATCGGTATGATTGCAATGCAATCATAGATTCCGGACGGCGATCAGGATGCCGATGAAGGTCGCGGCAATGATCCAGAGCGCGACGGTGCGCCAGCGGTTCTTGCGGCCCTCGCTGCGTCCCATCGCGGCGATGCTCTCCGGCGACAGCCCGATGCCCTCCCGCGTCATGGTCTCGAGCTGCTCCAGCACCTTCACCGACCGCTCGGCGATCTCCGGCAGGCGCATCAGCACGCGCACGATGTCTCCGGTTCCGGCGAGCGCCCCCTGCACCCGGCCGATCGGGCCCAGATTGCGCTCGATCCATTCGCGCACCACGGGGTCGGCAATCTTCCAGATGTCGAGCTTGGGATCGAAGCCGCGCGCCACGCCTTCGACCACCACCATGGTCTTCTGCAGCAGGATCAACTCGGGCCGCGTCGTCATGTCGAACAGGCCGGTGACCTCGAGCAGCAGCGTCAGCAGCCGCGCCATCGAGATCTCTTCCGCCGTGCGGTTGTGAATCGGCTCGCCGATGGCGCGGATCGCCTGCGCGAAATTCTCGACCGAGTGATGCGCGGGCACGTAGCCCGCCTCGAAATGCACCTCGGCGACCCGGCGATAATCGCGGGTGATGAAGCCGAGCAGGATTTCGGCGAGGAAGCGCCGCTCCTTCATGCCGAGCCGGCCCATGATGCCGAAATCGACCGCGACGAGACGGCCGGCGTCATCCAGGAACAGATTGCCCGGATGCATGTCGGCATGGAAGAAGCCGTCGCGCAGCGCGTGGCGCAGGAAGCTCTGGATCACCTTGCGGCCAAGATCGGGCAGGTCGACCTGTGCCTCCGCCAGGCGCTTGTGGTCGTTCAGCGCGATGCCGTCGATCCACTCCATCGTCAACACGTTGTGTGTGGTGCGATCCCAGTCGACTGTCGGCACGCGGAAGTCAGGGTCGTCGCGCGTGTTCTCCGCCATCTCCGACAGCGCAGCCGCCTCCAGCCGCAGGTCCATCTCCATGGCGACCGAGCGCGACATGGTGTTGATGACCTCGATGAGGCGCAGCCGCCGTGCTTCCGCCGAGTAGGTCTCCGCCTTGTGCGCGACGAAGAAGAAGTCGGAGAGATCGCGGCGGAAGCGCGCGGCCACGTTCGGCCTGAGCACCTTGACCGCGACCGACGTGCGGATCCCGGCGCGCAAGACTTCGCCGCGATGCACCTGCGCGATCGAGGCGGCCGCGACGGGGGGGCCGAAGCTCACGAACACGTCCTTCAGAGGCCGCTCCAGCGACGTCGCGATGGCGACCTCGGCTTCGTCCTGCGGAAATGGCGGCAGGCGGTCCTGGAGGCTTTCGAGATCGCGCGCCATGATGACGCCGACGACGTCGGGGCGCGTGGCCAGGAATTGTCCGAGCTTGAGATAGGCGGGGCCCATTCGGGTGAGAGCCCGCGAGATCCGCGGGCCGTGCTTGGTGCCGCGACGTTCGACCAGCCGCGCCAGCTTCAGCGCGAGCTGTCCCGGCGGCGGCACCAGGCTTGGATCGACCGAGCCGAACACGCCCTCGCGGGCAAACACGAACGCGGCGCGGATCAGGCGCGCAATGTGGTTAAAGGCAGAGATCACAAACGCCAGCCCGAATGCAGTGCGACGATGCCGCCGGACAATGTCTGCCAGCTGACGCGGGCAAAGCCGGCGTCGCGGATCATGTCTGCGAAGGCGTTGGGTTTTGGAAACTTGCGGATCGATTCGACGAGATATTGATAGGACTCGGCATCGCCCGTGATCATGCGGCCGAGCGGCGGGATCACCTTGAACGAAAACAGGTCATAAAGGCGATCGAGCCCCGGCATCTCGACGCTGGAGAATTCCAGGCAGAGGAAGCGGCTGCCGGGCTTCAGCACGCGATAGGCTTCTTGCAGCGCCAGATCGATCCGGGGCACGTTGCGAATGCCGAAAGCGATCGTATATGCGTCGAAGCTGCGATCGGCGAAGCCAAGCGCTTCGGCATTGCCTTCGACGAAATCGACCCGGGTTTCGAGATGCCGCTTGACGGCGCGCTCGCGGCCGACGGCGAGCATGTCGGTGTTGATGTCGCAGACCGTGGCATGGAAGCCGGCACCTGCGGCCTTGGCGGCGCGGAACGAGATGTCGCCGGTGCCGCCGGCCACGTCGAGCAGCGCGAACGGCCGATCGCTCCTGGGCGGGTCCAGCGCCGTGATCATGATGTCCTTCCAGACCCGGTGCAGGCCGCCGGACATCAAATCGTTCATCAAATCATAGCGCGACGCCACGCTGTGAAACACATCGTTCACCAGCGTCTGCTTGTCGCCCAGGGGGACGTCCCTGAAGCCAAAATGCGTGGTTTCGCCCCGCCGATCCATTACTCTACTCCACTGGGCGGACCATAGCGCGCCCGCCGCAATGGCGCTATCACACCGCCCTCATAAGGTGAATGCCTGACCATGCCTGAATTGCCCGAAGTCGAGACCGTCCGCCGCGGCCTTCAGCCCGTCATGGAGGGTGCGAAAATCCTCAATGCGGAGGCCCGCCGGCCCGATTTGCGCTTCCCGTTCCAACCGGATTTCGTGGCCCGGCTCAAGGGCCAGGTCGTCACGGGGCTCGGCCGCCGCGCAAAATATCTCATGGCCGATCTCGCCTCCGGCGACGTGCTCTTGATGCATCTGGGCATGTCGGGCTCGTTCCGTGTCATCAAGCCGGACAACGACGTGCAGCCCGGCGAGTTTCACTATCCGAAGGCCAAGGATTCCGCGCACGACCACGTGCTGTTTCGGATGTCCTCCGGTGCCGACATCGTCTTCAACGATCCGCGCCGTTTCGGTTACATGAAAGTGATCGCCCGCAACGCGCTCGAGGAGGAGCCGTTGCTGCGCGGGCTCGGCCCCGAGCCGCTCGGCAACGAGTTCGATGCCGCGATGCTGGCGCGCTCCTGCGCCGGCAAGACCACGAGCCTGAAGGCGGCGCTGCTCGACCAGCGCGTGGTCGCCGGGCTCGGCAACATCTATGTCTGCGAAGCCCTGCATCGCTCGCATCTGTCGCCGCGCCGGATCGCCGCGACGCTCGCGACCAAAGCCGGACAACGCAAAGGCGTTGCCGGGGGCGAACCGACCGATCACGCCAAGCGATTGGTCAGCGCGATCCACACCGTGCTGAACGACGCCATCAAGGCCGGCGGCTCATCACTGCGCGACCATCGCCAGACCTCGGGCGAGCTCGGCTATTTCCAGCACTCGTTCAAGGTCTATGACCGCGAAGGCGAGAAGTGCACGACGCCGCGCTGCGGCGGCACGATCAAGCGCTTCACCCAGAACGGTCGCTCCACCTTCTGGTGTGCGAAATGTCAGAAGTGACGTAGCCCGTAGCCCGGATGGAGCGCAGCGCAATCCGGGATCTTCGCTCAAGGGATGCAGGCGTCCCGGATTGCGCTACGCTCCATCCGGGCTACGAAAGCGACTCTCGGCTTCAGTGCCAAGCTGCAGCAACAGATTCCGTCATTGCGAGGAGCCCTCTGCGACGAAGCAATCCAGACTTCCGCCGCGGCGGGATTCTGGATTGCTTCGCTGCGCTCGCAATGACGATGGGGATAGGGCGTTTTCAAAAAACGCGAAGCGAAGCAATCCGGCCGGGCTGGTGGCTGGATTGCTTCGTCGCTGGGGCCCTTCCGGATGGTGAAGGGCCGACTGCCGTCTGAGCGATCGCCCCGCTCAGGACGCCAGCGTCGTGGTCTCGTCCGCCGAAAGCTCGGCGGCGGCATGCAGCATGCCGTCCGCGCCCGACATGACTTGGTCGATCAGGACGCCGGTTGTCGCAGCGAGTTCGAGCCGGGCCTCAATCCAGCGCCAGAGACCGCGAATCTCGTCCGCCGACTTTCCGTTCGGCGCGAATTCGCTGACGGCAAGGCCGTTCGCGAGCGAGTCCTGGTGATCGTTGCGCGTCACGATCAGCGGGCGCGCGAGCACCTCGGCGAGATCAAGCGCGGCTTCCTCGGCGAGCGTGTTGGCGGCGTTATCGATGCGCTGGCCGCGGATCGGCGTCTGGTTCAGCACGAAGCTGTAGGGCCGCTTCCAGGCGCGCGCGACGCTGAGCGTCGAGGCGGTTGCCTCGATATCGGCGACGCTCGGGCGGGCCGGGATCAAGCAGAGATCGGAATGACGGATCGCCGCGGTGGTCGCAGCGCTGAGGCCGGCGGCAGTGTCGACGATCGCGAGCTGCAGGCCGCTGTCGGCCAGCATCTTCAGGCGCGGCGCGATGTCGGCGGCATGGTAGATCGGCTCGACGACGAGATCATCGGCGGTACGGCGGCGCTGCCAGTTGGACAGGGTGCCCTGCGGGTCGGTCTCGATCATGCGGACGGTGAAGCCCGCCTGCTTGGCCGCGAGTGCGATGCCGATGGTGAGCGTGCTCTTGCCACTGCCACCCTTTTGGGTGGCCAGTACGATCGTGTGCATTTGAAGATCAATCCTTTGGAGTGCTTGGGTCAGGAATACGCCACGCGAACGTGCATCGATCTCGATGCTGAGCTCTTCTCGCTCAGGACGTGCCGGCCCGATCCAAAGGGGATCGCGGAGGTCCGAATCAGCAGTAGCGATGATGGCGGAATAGGGAATGCCAGCTAATCCGTACCATTACTGGACCCGTAGTGGTACGTGTGACGATGCTCGCGGCGTAGTTGATCTGGTGCCCCCGACGCAGCGGAGCGGCATGTCATGCCGTACCGCGTCCCGAACACGAGAGCGTGGCGCTGCCCTACTTCCGGACGCAGATCACGCGGACGACGGCGGCTTTCGCATCCGTCGACGTGCCATTCGCGGCGACTCCGTTCGCCTTCAGGAAATCACGCACCGCGTCCGCGGATACCATCACGGCCTGCGACGCCGGCACCGATGTCGCGGGTCCCGCCACCATTGCCGGCTTCAACAGCGCAATGCCGGCGAACCTGCCGTCGCCGTCGAGCGCCGGACCACCGGAAAACCCGACTGCCGGCGGCGGGGACAGCATGGAATCGCTGCTCGGGACCGGCGCCAGTGCGGCTTTGACGATCGACACGCCGCCCGCGCCGCCCTGGCTCTGCGGATCGGCGATGCCGACGACATCCACGTTCGTCTTTGTCGCACCGCCAGCAAGGTTGAACGGCTTCAGGCCGCGTGCGCCGTAGATGTGCAACAGCGCGAGACCGCGCTCCTTGTCATCAGTGAGACGGTCGGCACTGCCATGGCCGGCGATCGTGATCGCGAGGCAGCCGTCGGTGACGAGGCGGTCGGTGACGATCGCGCCGTCGTCACTGACGACGATGCCGGTGCCGTACTCGACGGTCTTGCGCGGCGGCGGCCCGGCCTGCGGCCCAGGCGGAAATGCATTGAAGGCGCTCGACATCGCGATCACGACCGGCTCGACCGTGTTTTCGGTCGCCTGGTCGTAGAGGATCGTCATGGTACGGACCTCGTCGCCCTTGAAGGTGCCACGGACGTAAAACTTCTTCAGACCCTGCAAGCCCGACAGCACGAAGAAGTCGGGCTTCACCACGGTGTAGTCGATCTTGCGCCCGGACGGCTCCTTCTCCAGGTCGGCCAGCTTGGCCGTTGTCGGGTTTGCCTCCTTGCGGCGGCTGAGCAGCACCTGAACCGTTCCGGTTGGCGAGGTCCATTTCGAGCCATTGGCGTCGCTCGCCTGCTGCGGCACCAGTTTTGAGGGGATGCCAAGCCGGGCGCCGCTGGTCGGCTCCGTCACGATCTTCCAGCCGACGCTGTCCTGCTTCTTTCGGGCCGTCTCGGCCAGCGCGGCGCGCTCCTGCGGATTGAGCACGCCGGTCGGCTTGCCGCCCTTGGCCTTCTGGTATTCCTTGATGGCGTTGACCATGCGTTCGCTGACGTCGCCGGTGATGGCGCCGTTATACTGGCCGACCCAGGCGAGGTCGGACTGCAGCGACAGCCGCTCTGCTTTTGCCATGGCATCGGCCGTCGCCGACGGCGTCTGCATTGCGGGAGGCTTGACCGGAACGGTCTGAACCGTTTTCGGGGTGGTGCCGGGGATTTGTGGCGCCGTCATCTGGGCGTTCGCGCCTGTGGCAGCCGCAAACATCAAGATTGCCGCAAGCATCGATCTCATGACAAATCCAACCAGCCCATTGAACGCAATGCCATTGAAGCACATCTCGTTGGTCGCGAACAATGTTGGGGTGGTTCAGGCCGGTGGTCGAGCCGCAGCCAAGTCCTCAGACTGAGGAGCGGCCGCAAGGCCGCGTCTCGAAGGATGGCCCCGGGCGAGATCGGGGCCTGCATGGTTCGAGACGGCGCTTCGCGCCTCCTCATCATGAGGGGAGGGAGTTGGAAGGACGACGATGCTGAGCCCGGACGAACTCGAACGTTATGCCCGCCATATCGTGCTGCGCGATGTCGGTGGTCCCGGCCAGGCCGCGCTGAAGCGGGCGTCTGTGCTGGTGATCGGGGCCGGCGGCCTTGGTGCGCCCGCTCTGATGTATCTGGCCGCTGCCGGCGTCGGGACGCTCGGTGTGGTCGACGACGACGTGGTGTCGCTGTCCAACCTTCAGCGCCAGGTGATCCACACGACGCCCGATATCGGCCGGCACAAGGTCGAGAGCGCGGCGGAGCGGATCGCGGCGCTCAATCCGCATGTCCGCTTCGTCGGCCATGCCACCTGGCTGAATGCCGACAATGCGCTCAGCCTGATCGGCGACTACGATCTCGTGCTCGACGGCTCCGACAATTTCTCGACGCGCTACCTGGTCTCGGACGCCTGCTTCTTCGCGAAGAGGCCGCTGATTACCGCCGCGCTCGGCACCTTCGACGGCTCGCTGACCACCATCCGCGCGCATGAGACGAACGAGCAGGGTGAATTCAACCCGACCTATCGCTGCCTGTTTCCGGAGGCGCCGCCGCCCGGCACCGTACCGGCCTGCGCGGAAGCTGGCGTCATGGGCGCGCTGGCGGGCGTGCTCGGCTCGATGATGGCACTGGAGGCAATCCGCGAGATCGTCGGTTTCGGCGACGGCCTGATCGGCCGCCTCCTGATGATCGATGCGCGCGCAATGCGCTTCGAGACGCTGCGCTACGGGCGCGATCCGGCCAACCCGCTCAACGGCGACGGGCCTGTGGTCACCGACCTCAACGCCCATCGCACCTGATTGCCGCGGTTACGCCGTGGCCGGTTTCTCGCTGTCGAGATGCGCCATCTGCTCGGCGGCGTAGCGCGTTCCGGAAGCGACATCCGGCGGGAAGGCTTTTGCCAGCGCAGCGAGATGGGCCTGTGTCAGCGTGAACCTGGTCGATCCGAGCGCCTCGGTGAGACGATTGCGAGTTCTTGCTCCGACCAGCGGCACGATCTCCTTACCCTGCGCCGCCACCCAGGCGATCGCGACCTGCGCCGGCGTTGCTCCGACGTCGTTCGCAACCGTGCGAAGCGATTCGACGAGCGCGAGATTGGCATCGAGGTTCGCGCCCTGGAAACGCGGCGTCATCAGCCGGTAGTCTCTGCCGGCTTTGCCGCTGTCCCTGGTCCAGTGGCCGCTGATCAGGCCGCGCGCCAAGACGCCATAAGCCGTGATGCCGATGCCGAGCTCGCGGCAGGTCTTGAGGATATCGCGTTCGATGCCACGCTCGATCAGCGAATATTCGATCTGGAGATCAGCGATCGGATGCACGGCGTGCGCGCGGCGGATGGTGTCGGAGCCGACCTCGGACAGGCCGATATGCCTGATGTAGCCGGCCTTCACGAGATCGGCGAGGCCGCCAATGGTCTCCTCGATGGGAATGCTGGGGTCGAGCCGCGCGGGGCGATAGATGTCGATATAGTCGGTGCCGAGGCGTTGCAGTGAATAGGCGAGGAAGTTTTTGGTCGCGGCTGGCCTGGTGTCCATGCCGGCGAACTCGCCGGCGGGACCACGCAGCGCGCCGAACTTCACGCTGATCTGCACCTTGTCGCGTGCGACGTCCTTCACGGCATCGCGCACCAGCATCTCGTTGTGGCCCATGGCGTAGAAGTCGCCGGTGTCCAACAAGGTGATGCCGGCATCGATCGCCGCCTGCACCGTGGCAATGCCCTCGCCGCGATCGGCGGGGCCATAGAGCTCCGACATACCCATGCAGCCGAGGCCGAGGGCCGAGACGGTGGGACCGGTTGAACCGAGTTTACGCTGTTCCATGATGGCTCTCCTCGAAAGGCGGCTGACGGCGCCGCGTGACGAGGCCAGATATGCGCCTGCCCGATTGCGCCGATAAGCTGGACAATCTGGAATGGCTTGTTCACACTGGCGAACAATGACTGAGCCCGATTTGCGCGATCTCGATGTCTTCGTGGCGGTCGCCCGCACCCGCAATTTCCGGCGTGCGGCGGTCGAAATTCGTGTGTCCGTGTCGAGCCTTAGCCAGCGGCTGCGAGACCTGGAGGAGCGCCTCGGCGTCCGCCTGATGAACCGCACCACCCGCAGCGTCGCCCTGACCGAGGCGGGCGAACTGTTGCTGTCGCGGGTGGCGCCGGCGCTGCGCGATGTTGGCGATGCGCTCGATCAGGTGCGGGGCCTTCGCGAGGTCGCCTCGGGCCGCCTGCGCATCAATGCGCCGCCGCCGGCGGTCGATCTCGTGCTGGCGCCGATGGTCGGGCCGTTTCTTAGCGCGCATCCGCAGGTCGATCTCGACATCGTCTCGGAAAGCGGCTTCGTCGATATCGTCAGTGCCGGCTTCGATGCCGGCGTGCGCTATGGCGAACATCTCGCGCAGGACATGGTGGCGATCCCGCTGAGTGGACCGCAGAGCTATGTGGTGGTCGCGTCGCCCGATTACCTCGCGCGCCGCGCCAAGCCGCATCATCCGAAGGATCTGCTCGATCATGATTGCATCCGCGCGCGCTATTCGAGCGGCGTCCTGCACGATTGGGAGTTCGAGAAGGCCGGCCAGGTCGTGAAGGTCGATCCGCCCGCAAAACTGATCTCGACCAACATGAACCTTGCGATGCGCGCGGCGCTCGACGGCGTCGGCATCTGGGCGACGCTCGATGGCTATGTCGGCGATGCCCTGAAGTCCGGCACGCTGGTCAGCTTGATGGAAGATTGGTGCGAACCGTTCCCGGGCCCGTTCCTGTACTACCCGAGCCGGCGCCAGACGCCGCCCGCGCTGCGCGCCTTCATCGATTTCGTCGCCGACTGGCGCAAGCGCGAAACGCGCAGGTAGGAGACCCTCATGGTGAGAAGGCGCGAAGCGCCGTCTCGAACCATGCAGGCCCGGCTCTCGCCCGTGGCCATCCTTCGAGACGCCGCTTCGCGGCTCCTCAGGATGAGGTCGGGGGGCTTGTCACGCAGCCGGATAGTCTTCAGAGCATGCTCGGCAGCACGCGGTCCGGCGGCTTGTGCGCGTCGAGGAAGGTGCGGATGTTGATGATCACCTTCTCGCCCATCTCGACGCGGCCTTCGATCGTGGCCGAGCCCATGTGCGGCAGCAGCGTCACCTTGCCGGCCTTGGCGAGCCGCACCAGTTTCGGATTGACCGCGGGTTCGTGCTCATAGACGTCGAGCCCGGCGCCGCCGATCTCGCCGCCTTCGATCAGCTTGATCAGCGTGTCCTCGTCGGTGACCTCGCCGCGCGCGGTGTTGACGATATAGGCGTCTTTCCGGATCAGCTTCAGCCTGCGCGCCGAGAGCAAATGATAGGTCGCCGGCGTATGCGGACAGTTCACCGAGATGATGTCCATCCGTGCCAGCATCTGGTCGAGGCTTTCCCAATAGGTTGCGCCAAGCTCTTCGGCGATCTTTGGCGCCACGGGGCGGCGGTTGTGATAGTGGATCTGCAGGCCGAAAGCGCGGGCGCGGCGTGCGACCGCCTGGCCGATGCGGCCCATGCCGATGATGCCGAGCCGCTTGCCGCCGATGCGGTGGCCGAGCATCCAGGTCGGCGACCAGCCCGGCCAGGATTTTCCTTCAGTCAAAATCGAGGCGCCTTCGATCATCCGCCTTGGAACGGCGAGGATCAGCGCCATGGTCATGTCGGCGGTGTCCTCGGTCAGGACTTTCGGCGTGTTGGTGACGGTGATGCCGCGGGCGTGCGCGGCTTCGACGTCGATATTGTCGACGCCGTTGCCGAAATTGGCGATCAGCCGCAGCTTGCAGTCGGGCTGGTTGACGATGTCGGCGGTGATATGGTCGGTGACGGTCGGAACCAGTACGTCGGCGGTGCGCGCGGCTTCCGCGATCTGGTCGGCGGACATCGGCGTGTCCTCGAGATTGATCCGCGCGTCGAACAATTCGCGCATCCGCGTCTCGATCGAATCCGGCAGCTTGCGCGTCACCACGACGAGGGGCTTTTTCTTCACCGACATGTCCTGCTCTCATGAGGCGTCGCGGGCCGCCTCTGTCGCCAAAGGCCGGCCGTTGAGGCCTCATTAACCCGGTTGTTCGACACTGCCCTTGCCGTGTCCGTCCCCGGCGTTTCCTCCAAGCTCTCCCGAGATTTCCGGCCGGAAAATCGGGGCAAACTGGTTGTTCAAGTGCCCGTCCTCTCTAGCAGAAGGCCGGGCCAAGACAAGAACCACGGGCCAGGCTTGGGGAACACCCGCGTGGGGCGGGTCGGGATCGACGCGGCAGGGTTTGGAATTTTGGGGTGAGGGTCCGGCAAGGTCGGGTCCTCGACAGGAGACGGGTTGATGGCGTTGGGGCGTTTTTGTTCGGTGATGGCGCTTGTCTGCGCCTGGTGGAGCGCCTCGGTCGGCCCCTCGCAATCGGCCAAGGACAATACCCCGCAGACCACCAGCGGCCTGCCGGTGCCGCGTTATGTCAGCCTCAAATCGGATCACGTCAATGTTCGCGCCGGCCCGACCAAGGACAATGACGTGGCCTGGGTCTACACCCGTGCCGGCCTGCCGGTCGAAATCACCGCCGAGTTCGAGAATTGGCGCCGGGTGCGCGATTCCGAGGGCGCCGAGGGCTGGGTCTATCACTCGCTGCTGTCGGGCCGCCGCACCGCGGTCGTCACCATGAAGCACAAGGACGATCTCGCCCCGATCTACGATCGTGCCGATCTCGACAGCGCCGTTGCAGCAAAGCTCCAGGCCGGCGTCGTCACCCAGGTGAAGAAGTGCACTGCAAACTGGTGCCGCGTCACCGGCAACGGCTTCGACGGCTGGATCCAGCAGGAGCGCCTCTGGGGCGTGTACTCGGACGAGCAGGTGAATTGACGCCGAAGGCGGGCGAAACTGTTGCCCCAACGTCATGCCCGGGCTTGTCCCGGGCATCCGCGCGCTTCTCGCCTGGTCCAAAAACGTGGATGGCCGGGACAAGCCCGGCCATGACGATCTTCTCAGCTTAGAGAAATCTCAGCGCTTCTTGCGCAGGCGCACGACCATGTCGATGCGCGCGATCTCGTAGCCCTCGGGCACCTCCGGCATCTTGGACAGCGCCAGATGCGGGTCCTCGATGTCGACCAGCTCATGGCTGTTCTCGAGGTAGTAGTGATGGTGGGTGGTGACGTTGGTGTCGAAATAGGTCTTGGTGCCGTCGACGCTGACCTGGCGGAGCAGGCCGGCATCGGTGAGCTGGTTCAACGTGTTGTAGACGGTCGCCAACGACACTGGAACCTTGGCCAGTGTCGCTTCCTCGTAGAGCATTTCAGCCGTGAGGTGCCGTGCGCCCTTGCCGAACAACAGCCAGCCGAGCGCCATGCGCTGGCGCGTCGGACGCAGCCCGGCGGACTGGAGCATTTCGTTGACGTCGTGCCAGGGGCAGCCGGTCAAAGCCGGGTGGCGGCCGGACAGCAGGGCTGCAGAATGGACGTCGTCGTCGTGACGGGGCGTTGTATTCTCGCTCATTTCCAGATTTCGGGCACGCGTGAACAATATCTTTCTGCAATATAAGAACAGAAAGATGCAGATGCAAGTTTCTCGCAACTAGAGGGGTTCTAATCAGACTTGGAACCGGGCCGGGATCGCGCCATTTTTCTCATGGATGCGCTTTGCCACCCGAAATGGCCTGTGTTAGAGAGCGCGCGGTTCCGCTTAGCCGATTTTGGCGCAGCCGGGGCATGGAGGCCCGGTCGGCAGTCCATCCGGGGCATGCGGGAGCCGCGCCTGACTGTGGCAATGGCGTTGCTCTCCGACCGAGACGGGGCCCATTTTCGCCAAAAAACGTCGCTCAATCGGAATTCAAACAGAGGCTCGTGCATGCTGAACAGGCGCAACGGTTACGAATACGAAGATCTGCTGGCCTGTGCCCGCGGCGAGATGTTCGGCCCGGGCAATGCCCAGCTGCCGCTGCCGCCGATGCTGATGTTCGATCGCATCACGGAAATCAGCGAGACCGGCGGGGAGTTTGGCAAGGGCGTGGTGCGCGCCGAGCTCGACGTGAAGCCCGACCTCTGGTTCTTCGGCTGCCATTTCAAGAACGATCCGGTGATGCCCGGCTGCCTCGGCCTCGACGCGCTGTGGCAAATGGTCGGCTTTTATCTGGGCTGGACCGGGGGCGAAGGTCGTGGGCGCGCGCTTGGTCTGAACGAATTAAAGTTCAGCGGCCAGGTGCTGCCGGAGGCGCGCAAGGTTGTGTACAACATCGATATCAAGCGCGTGATGCGTTCAAAGCTGGTGCTCGGGATCGCCGACGGATGGCTTTCGGTCGATGACCAGATTATCTATCGCGCGAAGGATCTGAAGGTCGGCCTGTTCAAGCAGGGCACGAGCCTGGGCTGAGCGCATCACCACGAAGACAACGATTTAAGGCGAGGCTGTCATGAGGCGGGTTGTGGTCACCGGGATGGGCATCGTCTCGTCGATCGGAAACAACACCCAGGAAGTGCTTGCGAGCCTTCACGAGGCGAAGTCGGGCATTTCTCGGGCTGAGAAATATGCCGAGCTCGGCTTTCGTTCGCAGGTCGCCGGCGCGCCGACGCTCGATCCTGCGACGGTGGTCGACCGCCGCGCCATGCGTTTCCTCGGCCAGGGCGCGGCGTGGAATCATATCGCGATGGAGCAGGCGATTCAGGACGCCGGTCTGTCGCCTGACGAAATCTCCAACATCCGCACTGGCATCATCATGGGCTCCGGTGGCCCGTCCGCCCGCACCATCGTCGAAGCCGCCGACATCACCCGCACCAAGGGACCGAAGCGCGTCGGACCGTTTGCAGTGCCGAAGGCGATGTCGTCCACGGCCTCCGCGACGCTTGCGACCTGGTTCAAGATCAAGGGCGTCAACTACTCGATCTCCTCAGCCTGCGCGACGTCGAATCATTGCGTCGGCAATGCCTATGAGACCATCCAGATCGGCAAGCAGGACATCATCTTCGCCGGTGGCTGCGAAGAATTGGATTGGTCGCTGTCGGTGCTGTTCGACGCCATGGGCGCGATGTCCTCGAAGTACAATGACACGCCTGCCACGGCCTCGCGCCCCTACGACGTCAACCGCGACGGCTTCGTCATCGCCGGCGGCGCCGGCGTGCTGGTGCTGGAAGAGCTCGAGCATGCCAAGGCGCGCGGCGCCCGCATTTACGGCGAGATCGTCGGTTACGGCGCGACTTCGGACGGCTACGACATGGTCGCGCCATCGGGTGAAGGCGCCGAGCGTTGCATGCGCATGGCGATGTCGACGGTGAAGACCAAGGTGGACTACATCAATCCCCACGCGACCTCGACGCCGGCCGGCGATCCCCCGGAGATCGAGGCGCTGCGAAAGGTGTTCGGCACCGGCGAGAAGTGCCCGCCGATCTCGGCGACCAAGGCGCTGACCGGCCACTCGCTGGGCGCCACCGGCGTGCAGGAGGCGATCTACTCGCTGTTGATGATGAACAACGGCTTCATCTGCGAGAGCGCGCACATCCAGGAGCTCGATCCTGTTTTCGCCGACATGCCGATCGTGCGCAAGCGCATCGACAACGTCAAGATCGGCACCGTGCTGTCGAACTCCTTTGGCTTCGGCGGCACCAACGCTACGCTGGTGTTCAGCCGGCTGGATGCGTGAGCCAAGCACGCTGTCATGCCCCGGCTTGACCGGGGCATCCAGTACGCTGCGGCTTCTCGACTCAGCACAGCTGTCTCGGAATACTGGATGCCCCGCCTTCGCGGGGCATGACCTCGGAATAGTGGAGTTACGAGGCAATGGAAGGTTTGATGAAAGGCAAGCGCGGTCTGATCATGGGCATCGCCAATGATCATTCGATCGCCTGGGGCATGGCGAAGACGCTGCATGCCCACGGTGCCGAGCTCGCCTTCACCTTTCAGGGCGAGGCCCTGGGCAAGCGCGTCAAGCCGCTGGCCGAGCAGCTCGGGGTCGATCTGGTGGTGCCTTGCGATGTCGAGGACATCGCCAGCGTCGATGCCACGTTTGACGTGCTCCGCGAAAAGTGGGGCAAGCTTGACTTCGTCATCCACGCGATCGGCTTTGCCGACAAGAACGAGCTGAAGGGCCGCTATGCCGACACCAGCCGCGAGAACTTTTCGCGCACGATGGTGATCTCCTGCTTCTCGTTCACGGAAGTCGCAAAACGCGCCGCCGAGCTGATGACGGAGGGCGGCAGCATGATCACGCTGACTTTCGGCGCCTCGGAGCGCGCGATGCCGAACTACAACGTGATGGGCGTGGCCAAGGCGGCGCTGGAAGCCTCCGTGCGCTATCTCGCCTCCGATTTCGGACCGCGCGGCATCCGTGTCAACGCCATCTCCGCAGGCCCCATCCGCACGCTTGCCGGCTCGGGCATCGGCGAGGCGCGCGCGATGTTCGCTTACATGCAGAAGCATTCGCCGCTCCGCCGCGGCGTCACGCTCGACGAGCTCGGCGGCTCGGCGCTGTATCTGCTGTCGGATCTGTCCGGCGGCGTGACCGGCGAGATCCACTATGTCGATTCCGGCTACAACATCGTCCTGATGCCGAGGCCGGACGATCTGAAGGCGGAATAGACGGGATCCTGTAGGGTGGGCAAAGGAGCGTCAGCGACGTGCCCACCATCTCTCAGCAATCGCGAGACAGATGGTGGGCACGCTCCGCTTTGCCCACCCTACGAAAGCTCGTCTATCCCGCCGCGATCTTCTCCGCGCGCTGGAACGCCGGCCGCGCCATGCAGCGCGCGAGATAGGCGTCGAACGCCGGGCGCGAGGGCACCATCTTGAACAGACGCACCGCGAAATTCAGGCCCGAGCCGATCGTGATGTCGGCGGCCGAAAATTCTTCGCCGAGAATCCAAGGCCCCTTCTCGAGCGCAGCCTCCAGCACGTCGAACACCTGCGTCGCGCTGCCCCAGGCGGCGGTCGAGGTCGGGATCTCGATCTTGGTGAAGATCTGGATGATGGCGGGCTCGATGCAGCCCGGCGAAAAGAACAGCCATTGCAGATACCGCCCTCGGCGCGGATCGGTCACCCCAGGCGCAAGCTTCGTCTCGGGATAGCGGTCGGCAATGTAGGCGCAGATCGCAGCGGCTTCGCCGAGTGCAACGTCGCGGTCGGCGAGCGCCGGCACCTTGCCCATCGGATTGACCTTGAGAAAATCCGGCGCCTTCTGCGCGCCGGTCGAGATGTCGGTCAGCACGCGCTCATAGGCAAGGCCGCTCTCTTCCATCAGCCAGAGTGTCGTGAACGAGCGCGAGCGGGGCGACCAATAGAGCTTGATCATGGCGCGGAACCTTTCATCGGCGTGAGGCGGACAGCGCGCAATTCATGGCGCGTTCGCCGCGCATTCGCAACGCACTACGCCTAGGCGGATGCCGCGTCCGGGCGCCACATCTTGGTCAAACCAAATCCGGCGGCCGCCTTCAGTCAGCGCGGCTGAATCTGCGCCGGTCGTTGCAGCAGGGCCGGCAATGTCTTGTCGAGGCTTTTGGTCAGCATCGTACGCACGCCTTCGCGGAGCACAGGATTGTTGACTACGTCCGCAGGCTTTTCGGGAAACATCGCGCGATCCAACTGGGTCGAGGGGCCGCCGAGAAAATTAGCCCGCATGCGCTCGAGATAGGTGTCCTCGGTCATCAAGGCAGGCGCCTCCTTGATCACCTCGAAGGTCCGGCCGTCATAGATCCGAATGAACATCATGGCGAAGAGATGCACAGGCCCGCCATACGGGTATTGCGAGATGCCGATACCGTATTCCCGCTGCGTTCCGCCGTGCCGGTGCACGACCAGGTAGCGTTCGCAGCGGAGCCGTGGCGCAAGAAATTGAACGAAGCTCCCGACCACCGCCGCTTCGCGGTAGGGCCTGAAGAGCGAAGTCTGCTCCTGACGGCCTCCCGACCGGAGCTCCTTCGGCGTATATGGGATTCTCCGGACGGCAATGCCGGCCGCGGCGGCACGAACACGGGAGACGACGAGGTCGTCGAGTGCCCACGCCGCGACTGAGGTCCGCGTGTACTTGTCGAGAAATTTCACGGGACCGAATTTCTCGACCATGAACAGGTCGCCGGCAATCGGAATGACGCCAATCTGGCAAGGTCCCGCTTCTGCGGGAGCACGTGGAGCGGCAGCCGGCTTCTTCACCGCAGGCCTGACCACCTCCGGCCTCGGCGCCGGTTGCACCTGCCCGCCCGCCGGCGACAGCAACGCATAGGATACCAGAGCGACAGCGAGAACGTTCATTGTCGCACCTCAGCGCGTTTCACTGCGCGAAGTAGGGCGGCAAGATCTTGTCGAGTCGCTCCGTCAAGAACTCGCGAATGTTGTCGCGAAGGGTCGTGTTGCTGGCGGCGTCAGCTGCCGTAACCGGAAACAGGGAGTTGTCTACTTTGCGAAGATGCTCGTCCTGTACGAAATTATCGGCCATGCGTTTCATGACGCCTTCCAACGTCACGCCAGGTCCCTTCCTGACTTCAAAGGTCTGGCCGTCGAATACGGTCACGCCGAGATAGGCGTACAGAAACGAATGGTTGATGGGACCTACGCCACGATTGAGAATACCGACTCCCCGGAGCGGCAGTTTGGTGCCCGGCAGCACCCCCTCGCCGCGCGTGACGACGACGTAACGTTCGCAGCTAGCATTGCCCGCGATCTGACGGATCAGGTTCGACAGCTCCTCGCGCTCGTTGCGAAACAGGCTGGGCTTCGGGTGATAATAGGCTTCGAAGGCGCCTTTGGCGTAGGCAATTCGCCGGAGCGGCGTGGCGCCCGCCGCAGCACGCAGTCGCGCGAATACGAGATCATCAAGGCCCCAGGAAACCGGCACTTCCGCATACTCGTTGCCGAACACGGTCAGGCCGATCTTCTCGACGACGAACGGGTCCTGCGTCGCCGCAATCACGCCGACGCCGCAAGGACCAGTACTTGCGGACTCCGCGGGCTTGGTCTGTGCCTTCGGCTTCGCTGCGGCCTTCCTGGCGGCCGGCTTGACCGCTGGTGCAGTCTGAGCGGAGGGCTGAGGCGCCGCGGGCGGAGTTTGCGCTGCCGCTGGGGCCAGAAAGGACAGCAGGACGAGTACCGAGGCAGCAGATCGAAACATGGATTCCGTGGATCAAAGGCGGGAGGACATCGGATAACGCCACACTAGGTGGGGATCGTGACAACCGCAAGCTGCAGCAGGGGGTCTCCGCCTATCCGTTGGGTCGGTGCCGCTTCCACCGATAATACTTCATCACGAACCCATTCGACGGCTCGATCTCTTCCTTCTCGAACACAAAACCTTCGCGCTCGTACCAGCGCCAGGCTTTTTCGTTCTCGCGCACGCAGCGCAGGTGCATCTCGTCAGGCATGTGCGTGCGGGTGAAGGCGAGCAATTGCCGGCCGAGCGATTGGCCCTGATAGGCGGGCCCGACGAAAAGCATGTCGAGATAGAGCTTCGGCAGATGCAGCGCCAGCATGGCGGCGATCGTGCCGTGATCGTCGGCGACGAACAGGCTCCAGCCGTCCTCGATCTCGCGTCGGATGCGCGCGCGCAGATTTGCCAGCAGGAAGTCACTGGCCTCGCCGAGGCCGGTCGAGACCCAGCTCTCCATCCAGACGCGGCCGACCTCGTCGTACTCGTCTGCGCGGGCGGGGCGGATGACCGGATGCGACATCCGGCGCTCAGGTCCGGTGATTGCGCACGGCCGGACGCGGGCGCGCCTTGCCGGCCGACAGGCACACCACCTCGGAGATCTGCAGCAGCTGCCGGGCCAGCGGGCTGGTCTTGCGCCAGACCATGCCGATGGTGCGGGATGGTTGCGGGTCGCGGAAGCGCGCGAGCGAGACCGAGGCAGATCGCGTCTCCACCGGCACCGCCATCTCCGGGATCAGCGTCACGCCGATGCCGGCGCTGACCATCTGGACCAGCGTCGACAGCGAATTTGCATCCAGCATCTCGCGGGGGGGCGCCGACTGCATGTTGCAGAACGACAGCGCCTGATCGCGAAAGCAATGGCCCTCCTCGAGCAGCAGCAGCCGCATCTCCCGCATCATCTCGCGCGAAGGTGCCGGCGTTCCCTCATCCGCACCCGGCCGGACCAGCAGGAATTTTTCCTCGAACAGGGCGACCTCGGTGAGCGAGGGTTCGGACACCGGCAGCGCCACGATGGCGGTGTCGAGCCGTCCCTCCACCAACTCCTGGATCAGCCGCGGCGTCATGGTCTCGCGCACGCGGATGTCGAGCTCCGGATGCATGCGCGTGAGATTCTTGGTGATCGTGGGCAGGAGATAAGGCGCGATCGTCGGGATCATGCCGATGCGCAGCCGGCCCGCGAAGCGATCCTGCGAGGCGCGGGCGAAATCGCCGAGCTCATCGACCGAGCGCAAAATCTCGCGGACGCGTTGCGCGAGCTCCTCGCCGAACCGCGTCAGGGCCACCTGCCGGGCGCTGCGCTCCAGCAGCAGGCCGCCGAGCGTCTCCTCCAACTCTTTGATCTGCATCGACAAGGCCGGTTGCGAGATCGAACAGGATTCAGCCGCGCGGCCGAAATGGCCGTGCCGCGCCAGCGCGTCGAAATACCGGAGCTGGCGCAGCGTCAGGTTGATCATCAGAAAATCCTATCGCAGCGATCATTAAAGTCAACTTTACCTGATAGGAGGCGACGCTTAGAGTGCTTCTACCTGGTCAAAGGCGCGAGTTCGACGCCACCAGAGGAGGTATTCATGGACGACACTTCGAAGTGCCCGTTTTCGGGTGGAAAACGCGTGCCGGCGAACCGTGACTGGTGGCCGACGCAGCTCAGCATCGAGATGCTGCATAAGAATTCCAACCTGTCCGATCCGATGGGCAAGGAGTTCGACTATGCCAAGGAATTCAAGACGCTGGACCTGAATGCGGTCATCAAGGACCTCACCGCCCTGATGACCGACTCGCAGGAGTGGTGGCCCGCCGACTTCGGTCATTATGGTGGCCTGATGATCCGCATGGCCTGGCACAGCGCGGGCACCTACCGCACCACCGATGGCCGCGGCGGCGCCGGCGCCGGCCAGCAGCGTTTCGCACCGCTCAACAGCTGGCCTGACAACGCCAATCTCGACAAGGCGCGCCGTCTGCTCTGGCCGATCAAGCAGAAATACGGCCGCAAGATCTCCTGGGCCGATTTGATGGTGCTCGCGGGCAACGTCGCGCTGGAATCGATGGGCTTCAAGACGTTTGGTTTTGCGGGCGGCCGCGCCGACGTCTGGGAGCCTGAAGAGCTCTATTGGGGTCCCGAAGGCACCTGGCTCGGCGATGAGCGCTACAGCGGCGAACGTCAGCTCGCCGAGCCGCTCGGCGCGGTGCAGATGGGCCTCATCTACGTCAATCCTGAAGGCCCGAACGGCAAGCCCGATCCCGTCGCCGCGGCCAAGGACATCCGCGAAACCTTCGCCCGCATGGCGATGAACGACGAGGAAACCGTTGCGCTGATCGCCGGTGGCCACAGCTTCGGCAAAACCCATGGCGCGGGTGATCCCTCGCTGGTCGGACCGGAGCCGGAAGCGGGCGCGCTGGAAGATCAGGGTCTCGGCTGGAAGAGCAAGCACGCTTCGGGTCTGGCAGGCGATTCCATCACCAGCGGCCTCGAAGTGACCTGGACGGCGACGCCGACCAAGTGGAGCAACAACTTCTTCGAGAACCTGTTCAAGTACGAATGGGAGCTGACCAAGAGCCCGGGTGGTGCGCAGCAGTGGACGGCCAAGGGCGCCGAGACGATCATTCCTGACGCCTTCGACAAGTCGAAGAAGCATCGGCCGACGATGCTGACCACCGACCTCTCGCTGCGCCTCGATCCCGCCTATGAGAAGATCTCGCGGCGCTTCCTCGAAAACCCCGATCAGTTCGCGGACGCTTTCGCCCGCGCCTGGTTCAAGCTGACCCATCGCGACATGGGTCCGATCCAGCGCTATCTCGGCCCGCAGGTGCCGAAGGAGACGTTGATCTGGCAGGATCCGATTCCGGCCGTGAATCACGAGCTGGTCAGCGACCAGGACATCGCTGCGCTGAAGAGCAAGATCCTGGCTTCGGGCCTCTCGGTCTCAGAGCTGGTCTCGACCGCCTGGGCGTCGGCCTCGACGTTCCGCGGCTCGGACAAGCGTGGCGGCGCCAATGGCGCGCGCATTCGCCTTGCCCCGCAGAAGGATTGGGAGGTGAACCAGCCGGCTCAGCTCTCCAAGGTGCTCGGCAAGCTCGAAGCGATCCAGAAGGACTTCAACGCGTCGTCCGGCGCGAAGAAGGTCTCACTCGCGGATCTCATCGTTCTCGGCGGTACCGCCGCGGTCGAGAAGGCCGCGAAGGACGCCGGCGTCGACGTGAAGGTCGGCTTCACGCCGGGCCGCATGGATGCCTCGCAGGAGCAGACCGACGCGGAGTCCTTCGCGCCGCTCGAGCCGCGGGCCGATGGTTTCCGCAACTATGTCGGCAAGAAGCATCAGTTCCTGCAGCAGGAAGAAGCCCTCGTCGATCGCGCGCAGCTCCTGAGGCTCACCGGCCCCGAGATGACGGCGCTGGTCGGCGGCCTGCGTGTGCTCGGTGCCAATGCGAACGGTTCGAAGCACGGTGTCCTCACCGCGAAGGTGGGCACGCTGAGCAACGACTACTTCGTCAATTTGCTCGACATGAGCACGCAGTGGACGCCGGCGGCTGACGGTAGCTACGAGGCCCGGGACCGCAAGACAAATGCGGTGAAGTGGACCGGCACGCGCGTCGACCTGATCTTCGGCGCGCACTCGCAGCTCCGGGCCTACGCGGAAGTCTATGCCACGTCGGACTCCAAGCAGCAGTTCGTGCAGGACTTCGCGAAGGCCTGGACCAAGGTGATGAACCTCGACCGCTACGACCTCGCGGCGTGAGGTGAGCTGATCTCGCCTCGTGCTCGGTGCAACCTCTCCCGCTTGCGGGGGAGGTCGCGCCGGAGGCGCGTGTGGGGGCTTTCTCCTCGTTGGAGTCTCTTCGCGGAGAGACCCTCTCCCCAACCCTCTCCCGCAAGCGGGAGAGGGGGCGCATATCGCCCGGAGCGAACGCAACAAAAAGGGCGGCCTTTCGGCCGCCCTTCGTGTTTCTGAACGGTAGCGAGACTTACTCGCCGGCGGCTTCGCGCGGGGCCTTCTCGCCCTCGCCGCCCTTGCCCTCGAGGTCTTCGCCGGTGGTCTGGTCGACCACCTTCATCGACAGGCGGGTCTTGCCGCGGTCGTCGAAGCCGAGCAGCTTGACCTTGACCTTGTCGCCTTCCTTGACGACGTCGGAGGTCTTCTGCACGCGCGCCGAAGCGAGCTGGCTGATGTGGACGAGGCCGTCCTTGGAGCCGAAGAAGTTCACGAAGGCGCCGAACTCCATCACCTTGACGACGGTGCCGTCATAGATCTGGCCGACTTCCGGATCGGACGCGATCGACTTGATCCACTTGATCGCGGCCTTCATGGCCTCGCCGTCGCTGGAGGCGACCTTCACGGTGCCGTCGTCCTCGATGTTGACCTTGGCGCCGGTCTTCTCGACGATCTCGCGGATCACCTTGCCGCCGGTGCCGATCACTTCGCGGATCTTGTCGGTGGCGATCTTGAAGGTCTCGATGCGCGGCGCGTACTCGCCGAGCTCGGCACGGGCGTTGGTGAGCGCCTTGGCCATCTCGCCGAGGATGTGGATACGACCATCCTTGGCTTGGGCGAGCGCGACCTTCATGATCTCTTCGGTGATGCCCTCGATCTTGATGTCCATCTGGAGCGAGGTGATACCCTGCTCGGTGCCGGCGACCTTGAAGTCCATGTCGCCGAGATGGTCCTCGTCGCCGAGGATGTCCGAGAGAACCGCGAAGCGCTTGTCTTCGAGGATCAGGCCCATCGCGATGCCCGCGGTCGGCCGCTTCAACGGCACGCCGGCATCCATCAGCGCCAGCGAAGCGCCGCAGACCGAAGCCATCGAGGACGAGCCGTTCGACTCGGTGATCTCCGACACCACGCGCGTGGTGTAAGGGAATTCATGGTGCGGCGGCAGCACCGGGTGGATCGCGCGCCAGGCCAGCTTGCCATGGCCGATCTCGCGGCGCTTGGTGCCGCCGAGGCGACCGGTCTCACCGACTGAGTAGGGAGGGAAGTTGTAGTGCAGCAGGAACGTCTCTTTGTACGTTCCCGACAGCGCGTCGATGTATTGCTCGTCCTCGCCGGTGCCGAGCGTGGTCACGACCATCGCCTGGGTCTCACCGCGGGTGAACAGCGCCGAGCCGTGGGCGCGGGGCAGCACGCCGACTTCGGCGACGATGTTGCGCACGGTCTTGCTGTCGCGGCCGTCGATGCGCTTGCCGGTATCGAGGATGTTCCAGCGAACGATCTTGGCTTCGAGCTCCTTGAACACGCCGGCGATGCGCAGCTTGTCGTATTTCGGCTCCTGCCCTTCCGGGAAGTAATGGGCGATCACCTTTTCCTTGACCTTGCCGACCGCGGCGTAGCGATCCTGCTTGACCGGAATGGCGTAGGCGGCGCGCAGTTCCTGCTCGACGAGGCCGAGCATTTCCTTCTCGAGCGCGGAATTGTCAATCGTGGTGACTTCGCGCGGCTCCTTGGCGGCCTTCTCGGCGAGCTCGATGATCGCGTTGATCACCGGCTGGAAGTGGCGGTGACCGAACATCACCGCGCCGAGCATGATGTCTTCGTTCAGTTCCTTGGCTTCCGATTCCACCATCAGGACGGCGTCGGCGGTGCCGGCGACGACGAGGTCGAGCTGGGTGTCGACCATTTCGTCGAGCGTCGGGTTGAGGATGAACTCGTCATTGGCGAAGCCGACGCGAGCCGCGCCGATCGGGCCCTTGAACGGTGCGCCGGACAGGGTCAGCGCCGCCGACGAGGCCACCAGCGCGACGATGTCGGGGTCGTTTTCCATGTCATGCGAGAGCACGGTGACGATCACCTGGGTCTCGTTGCGCCAGCCGTCGACGAACAGCGGACGGATCGGACGGTCGATCAGGCGGGAGACCAGCGTCTCCTTCTCGGTCGGACGGCCCTCGCGCTTGAAATAGCCGCCGGGAATGCGGCCCGCAGCGTAGGTCTTTTCCTGGTAGTCGACGGTCAGCGGCAGGAAGTCGACGCCTTCGCGCGGCGCCTTGGCTGCGACGACGGTGGCAAGCACCACGGTCTCGCCATAGGTGGCGACGACGGCGCCGTCGGCCTGGCGGGCGATCTTGCCGGTTTCCAGCTTGAGAGGGCGTCCGCCCCAGTCGATCTCGACTGAATGCTTATTGAACATAGAGGTCTTCTTTCATGGGTTCTCGAAAGACGAGACGGCTCTCGAAAAACAAAAACCATGCGCAAGATTGCGGGACGCTGATCGAAGCGGGTGATCAGCGTCCTGCGATCCTGCCATGGTTTTTGGATTTCGGATGGCGTCCATCCTTTCGGGTCATACGGGCGCCTTGCCCGTTGTGCCCAGCCGCCGGATTGCTGCTGGACTTTCAGTCGGCGCGAATGCGAACACCGAATTGCGGTCTTCGCCGATCGTGCCCCGGATGCCAGCCGTCAACGGTTCGCATCCGACGTGCGCGCAGCCTCGATCAAAAAGCTTAAAATAGGCGCCTTCGTTCGAAGCCACGTGCGAAAACGCGCGCCGTTTGGCGCGCGCAAGAACTGTTAGCGACGAATGTTGTGCTTCTCGAGCAGCGCCTTGTACCGCGCTTCGTCCCGCTTCTTGAGGTAGTCGAGCAGCGAGCGGCGGGTCGAGACCAGCTTCAAGAGGCCGCGACGCGAATGGTTGTCCTTCACGTGGGTCTTGAAATGGTTGGTGAGGTTGTTGATGCGTTCCGACAGGATCGCGACCTGAACCTCGGGCGAGCCGGTGTCGCCGGCCTTGTTGGCATTCGTCTTGATGACTTCCGCTTTGCGTTCTGCGGCAATCGACATCGTCAATTTCTCTCGTTGCGACCGGCGCTGGCAGTCAGGCCGGTCAGGTTGAACACACGCTTGGGGATGATTTCGCCATTGCCAACTTCAGCAAGCGCCAAAAGCCGGCCTGCCACCGTGACATAGACTGTGCCGCTACAAGTGGGCGCATCCCGTCCGCGCAACAAAACGGCTTGGCCCCGATGGAGCCTTGCCGCATCAGCCCGAGTGACGGCCAGTGCCGGGATGTCGTCCAGCGCGGTCTCAACGGGCATAAGCGCGTCCGCGAGGCTACCCTCGCCGGACGCGGCTCTATCGCACAAAGCCTCCAGCTGATCCAGTGGAATCATGTCGTTTTCGCCAAATGGGCCGACCAGGGTCCGCCGTAGCGCGCAGATATGGCCATAAGTGCCGAGAATCCGGCCCATATCACGGGCAAGGGCGCGGACATAGGTGCCCTTGCCGCATTCGGCCTCGAACACGGCCCGGTCGTTATCCGGTTGATCCACAAGGGCTAAATGGTGAATCTCGACCGGACGGGCAGCCAGTTCGACGACCTCGCCGTCGCGGGCGAGGTCATAGGCGCGCTCGCCCTGGATCTTGATTGCGGAATAGCGCGGCGGGATCTGCTCGATCACCCCGGTGAAGCGGGGCAGGAGGGCCAGGATGGCCTCACGGGTCGGACGCTGGTCCGAGGTCGCGGTGACCCGGCCCTCGATATCGTCGGTGTCGCGCTCCTCGCCCCAGCACACCGTGAACTGGTAGCGCTTGCGGCCGTCCATGACGAAGGGAACGGTCTTGGTGGCTTCCCCGAGCGCGATCGGCAGCCCGCCCGAGGCGAGCGGATCGAGCGTGCCGGCGTGTCCGGCGCGCTTGGCGTTGAACAGGCGCTTGAGCACCGCAACCGCCTGCGTCGAGGTCATGCCGATCGGCTTGTCGAGCACGACCCAGCCATGGACGTCGCGCCGGTCGCGGCGAACCTGGTTGCCCTTCTGCTTGTTATTGGCACGCGGATCGTTGTTGACGCGGCGCGGCTCCTGATGCGGCTGAGAACTGCCGCCGATGTCCGCAAAATTATTTTTCTGCACGTCGCGCTGATCGGCCTCTTCGCCGCCGATCGTGCCGTGAGCCGGGTCCATCGTCATTGCTCTTCTTCCCGATCCGAATCCGGATCCTGTTCCAAGTCCTGTTCGAGGTCCTTCTGCACCGCAGGTGTTCGCAAAAGTTTCTCGATCCGTTCCGCTTCGTCGAATCGTTCGTCGACGCGGAAACGAAGGTCAGGTGCAAATTTCAGGTTAACGCGCCGCGCGACCTCGCCGCGCAGAAACTTCTTGTTGCGTTCGAGCGCACCGATGACGATCTCGGTGTCGCGGCCACCGAGCGGCATCACATAGACCGTCGCGAGCTTCAGGTCGGGCGACATCCGCACCTCCGGCACGGTGATGATGTGACCTTCGAGATCCGCATCATGCACATTGCCTTGCGCCAGAATCTCGGCCATCGCGTGGCGAACCTGCTCGCCGACGCGCAACTGACGTTGCGAGCCTCCGCCGGGTGCGGAACTCTTTTTCTGATGATGGCGTGGCATTCTCGAAAATCACCTCGTCATGCCCGTGTTTGGGACACGGGCATTGTCATTTGTCCTGTTGAAACGAAGAGGGGTGGATGGCCGGAAAAAATCCGGCCATCGCACTCCCGCAATTTCAGCTCAAAAAAGATCCGGGCGCTTCGGTAAGATTTGGACTTACAGGGAGCGCTGGATCGTCTCCACGCGGTAACACTCGATCACGTCACCGGCGCGCATGTCGTGGTAGTTCTCGAAGGCCATGCCGCATTCCTGACCGGACTGGACTTCCTTCACTTCGTCCTTGAAGCGCTTCAACGTCGACAGCTTGCCCTCGTGCACGACGACGTTGTCGCGGATCAGGCGCACATTGGCGCCGCGTTCCACGGTGCCGTCGGTGACGCGGCAGCCGGCGACCTTGCCGACCTTGGAGATGTTGAAGATCTCCAGGATGGCGGCATTGCCCAGCATGGTTTCGCGCAAGGTCGGCGCGAGCAAGCCGCTCATCGCCTTCTTCACGTCGTCCACGAGATCGTAGATGATGTTGTAGTAGCGGATCTCGATGCCGTTGCGCTTGGCGGCCGCAGCGGCCTCCTTGTTGGCACGAACCGAGAAGCCGATGATCGCGGCGTTGAAGCCTTCGGCCAGCGTCACGTCGGATTCCGAGATGCCGCCGACGCCGGCATGCAGAATGCGGGCTGCGACTTCGTCGGTGCCGAGCTTCTCCAGCGAGCCGAGGATCGCTTCCAGCGAGCCCTGCACGTCGGCCTTGATGATCAGCGGGAATTCCTTGCGGCCCGCGGTCTTCAATTGCGACATCATCTGCTCGAGGGAGCCGCGCATGCCGGAGATCGAGGCAGCCGCGTTCTCGCGCTTCTGGTGCGCACGATAGCTGGTGACCTGGCGGGCGCGGGCTTCGTTCTCGACCACGGCGAGACGATCGCCGGCTTCCGGCGGACCGTTGAAGCCGAGCACTTCGACCGGCACCGACGGACCTGCTTCCTGCACGGTCTCGCCCTGATCCGAGATCAGCGCGCGGACGCGGCCCATCTCGGCGCCTGCGACGATGATGTCGCCGACCCGGAGCGTGCCGCGCTGGACCAGCACGGTCGCGACCGGGCCGCGGCCGCGATCGAGCTTGGCCTCGATCACGGTGCCTTCGGCCGGACGCTCCGAATTGGTCTTGAGGTCGAGAATGTCGGCCTGGAGCGCGATCATCTCGAGCAGCTTGTCGAGATTGGTCTTGTTCTTGGCGGACACCTCGACGTCGACGACTTCGCCGCCGAACGATTCGACCTGCACCTCGTGCTGGAGCAGCTCGGTGCGCACGCGCTCGGGCTTCGCGTCGGGCTTGTCGATCTTGTTGATGGCAACGATGATCGGCACCCGCGCCGCCTTGGCGTGGTTGATGGCTTCGATCGTCTGCGGCATCACGCCGTCATCGGCCGCGACCACCAGCACGACGATGTCGGTGACCTTGGCGCCGCGGGCGCGCATCGCGGTGAACGCGGCGTGGCCGGGCGTGTCGATGAAGGTGATCTTCTTGCCGCTCTCGGGCGACACCACCTGATAGGCGCCGATATGCTGGGTGATGCCGCCGGCTTCGCCGGAGACCACGTTGGCATGACGGAGCGCGTCGAGCAGCGAGGTCTTGCCGTGGTCGACGTGGCCCATCACGGTCACGACAGGCGAGCGTGTCTCGGTGTCGGTGGAATCGTCGATGGCGTCGAACAGGCCTTCCTCAACGTCGGACGCGGCAACCCGCTTGACGGTGTGGCCGAGCTCTTCGGCGATCAGCTGGGCAGTGTCGGCGTCGATCACGTCGGTGATCTTGTGCATCGCGCCCTGCTTCATCAGCATGCGGATGACGTCGACCGCGCGCTCGGCCATGCGGTTGGCGAGCTCCTGGATCGTGATCGCTTCCGGAATGACCACCTCGCGGATGAGCTTTTCCTTCGGCTCGTTCGAGGCGTGGCCCTTCAGGCGCTGGGTGCGGCGGCGGAACGAGGCGATCGAACGCTCGCGCACCTCATCGGCATTGAGCGCGGTGACGACCGTCAGGCGGCCGCGCTCCTTCTGCGGGCCGGGCTTGTGGGTGGGCTTGGGGGCGACCACGGGACGCGCGGCGCCGCCGGGACCGCGACGGATCTGGCGCGGACCATCGTCCTCGTCCGGTCCGGCCGCGACTGCGGGCGCACGGCCCACCGGCCCGCCGGCCGGCCGCTGCGTGGTGGTTCCAGGGCGTGCCGTCGTCGTTCCCGGGCGTGCCGTCACGGTTCCAGGCCGCGCCGCCGGCGCGCCGGGGCGCGGTGCAGGAGCAGCCGGGGCTGCCGCCGCGGGGCGTGGCGCAGATTGCGGCTGTCCGCCTTCGCCAAAACGCTTCTTGGCTTCGGTCTCGGCCTTGCGCTTGGCTTCGTCCTCGTGACGGTGACGCTCTTCCTCGGCCTTGCGGCGGGATTCGGCGGCCTCGCGTTCGGCGCGTTCGGCGGCTTCGCGAACAGCGCGGCGCTGCGCCTCTTCCTCGGCCACACGGCGCTCTTCGACTTCGCGAACCTTGGCATCGGCCAGCGCGCTGGCGCGGGCGGAGCGTTCCTCCTCGGTCAGCGTGCGCAGCACCACGCGCGGCGGCGCAGGGCGCGCCGGAGCGGGCGCGGGCGCGGGCGGTGCGGGCTTCACCACCTCGGCAGCCTGCGGCTCAGGCGTGCCGTCGATGCGGCGCTTGCCGCGCTTCTCGACCACGACCTGCTTGCTGCGGCCATGGCTGAAGCTCTGGCGCACGGTGCCCGTTTCGACGCGCGGCTTGAGCGATAGCGTCTTGCTCGGAACGCTCAGCTTCTTGTCGCCAGGGGTCTTGGTATCAACCATTCAGCAGTCCTAATCCTGATTTATCAGTGTTGTGCGTTGCCGCACCGTCCAATTGGGTCGTCGTGTCTCTCAGAAATCCTGGCCGTGCTTTTCGGCAGTCTTGTCATCGTCCGCCATCCGGTATCGGACCAGCATCTGGCTACGTGACAGGAATGACTTGCTCGCCGGGCCCGCGAGCAGGGCAGCATGTATCACATTTGACCGGGTCAGTGCCAAATCCAATTCTAACGATTTCAGTGCGGTGACGACGGGAATCTGCGGCTTGGCGCCGCGATTTCCGGTATTTTGACGCGCCAGCATGTCCAATTTGCGGATTCCGTCCGCGGCCCCGTCGCTGGCGTGGATCAGGACCTCGACCGTGCCCTCCCCAAGGGCGCTTTCGACCTTGCCGAAGCCGGCCACGACCTGGCCGGCCTTGGCGGCGATCCCAAGGGCTTCCGTCACGCTCCGGACCAAGAGCGCCTCGATGTCGGCAGGAAGCGTCTGAGGGATGCGCAGCTCGCGCTTGAAGGCCTTGTTAAATTGGTGACGCCGCACGGCTTCCGCAACCACCCCGCGGGAGGCGGTGAGCCACATGCCGCGTCCGGGCAGCTTGCGCTTGAGATCTGGAACCACGTCGCCTTGCGGCGAAATGACGAAGCGGATCAGCTCGTCGATCGGCCGGACCTGCCGACTGACCGCGCACATCCGCATGGTCGCGGACCTTTCGGTCCGCGGTCCATGGTCGAGTTCGGTGTCAGTATCGGTGAGCATCCGGGCGACATCCTCCTTCGCCCTTAAGCCGGCTGATCTTCGGTCGCCTCAGCCTCTTCTGCGGGCTTGGCGAGATCGGCCTCGGTGATCCAGCCGGCCTTGACGCGGGCCTGCATGATCATCGCCTCGGCATCGTCACGGGAGATATCGATACCGTCGAGCGCGCCCGGGAATTTGGTCTGCTCGCCGCCTTCCTTGCGCTCGGTCCAGCCGACCAGATCGTCGGTGGCGCAGCCCGCGAGGTCGTCGACCGTCTTGATGTCGTTCTCGCCGAACTTCACCAGCATCTTGGAGGTGACGCCGGGCACGTCCTTGACGGCGTCCTCGACACCGAGCTCCTTGCGCCTGGCCTCGATCTCCGCTTCCTGCTGCTCGAGATATTCGCGGGCACGGCTCTGGAGCTCCTGCGCGGTCTCCTCGTCGAAACCCTCGATGCCGGCGAGTTCCTTGAGGTCCACCATGGCGAGCTCCTCGACCGAGGTGAAGCCTTCGGACGCCAGCAGCTGGCCGACCACTTCGTCGACGTTGAGCGATTCCATGAAGACGCGGGTGGAGTTCTCGAAGTCGGCCTGGCGGCGCTCCGATTCCTCCTGCTCGGTCAGGATGTCGATGTCCCAGCCGGTGAGCTGCGAGGCCAGACGCACGTTCTGGCCGCGGCGGCCGATCGCCAGCGAGAGCTGGTTGTTGGTGTCAGGGACGACGACCTCGATGCGTTCGCGGTCTTCGTCGATGACGACCTTGGACACTTCGGCCGGCGCCAGCGCGTTGACCACGAAGGTCGCGATGTCGGGCGACCAGGGGATGATGTCGATCTTCTCGCCCTGCAATTCGTTCACCACGGCCTGCACGCGCGAGCCGCGCATGCCGACGCAGGCGCCGACCGGATCGACCGAGGAATCGCGGGAAATCACGCCGATTTTCGCGCGCGAGCCCGGATCGCGGGCGACCGCCTTGATCTCGACGATGCCGTCATAGATCTCCGGCACTTCCTGGGCGAACAGCTTTGCCATGAACTGCGGATGGGTGCGGGAGAGGAAGATCTGCGGACCGCGGGTCTCGCGGCGGACGTCGAAGATGTAGGCGCGGACACGGTCGCCGTTGCGGAACACTTCGCGCGGCAGCATCTCGTCGCGGCGGATGATGGCTTCGCCGCGGCCGAGATCGACGATCACGCTGCCATATTCGACGCGCTTGACGACGCCGTTGACGATGTCGCCGATGCGGTCCTTGAATTCCTGATATTGCCGGTCGCGCTCGGCCTCGCGCACCTTCTGCACGATGACCTGCTTGGCCGACTGCGCGGCGATACGGCCATATTCCAGCGGCGGCAGGGTGTCGGCGATGGTGTCACCGACCTGGGCGCCGGGATTGGCGCGCTGCGCATCCACCAGCGAGATCTGGTTGGAGTGGTTTTCCACCTTCTCCACCACCAGCATGTGGCGCGACAGCCGCAGCTCGCCCTTCTTCGGGTCGATCTCGGCGTGAACGTCAGTCTCGCTGCCGTAGCGTGCGCGCGCGGCCTTGGCGATGGCATCCTCCATCGCCGCGATGACGATGCCGCGATCGATCGATTTCTCGCGCGCGACGGCGTCGGCGATCTGGAGCAATTCAAGTCGATTGGCGCTGACTGCCATGGCTAGTCTCCTTCGTCAGGCTCGATCTCGCCCCGTCGCGCGCGTTCGGCGGCCAGGCGATGCTTCTTGGTATTGGTCGGGGCCGGCTTCTTCTTCGGCTTGGTGCTCTTGGTGGTCTTTTCGCTGATCTTGGCGTGCGGTGCCTGCGGCGGCTCGAGGCCGAGATCCCTGCGCATCTGGCGCTCCTCGGCCTTGCCGCGGCGCATCGATTCCGCGATCAGCTCGTCGGTCAGCACCAGCCGGGCCTCGCCGATATCCTCCATCGTCAGGAGCACATCGGGATCATCGCCCGCCTTGACGTCGTCGCGATGCAGATGCACGCGATCGCCTTCGACTGGCCCGATCCTGCCGCGGAACCGCTTGCGCCCTTCATGGGCAACCGCCATCTCGATCTTCACCAGATGGCCAAAATAGCGCTCGAAATCGGAACGACGGACCAGCGGCCGGTCGATCCCCGGCGAGGAGATTTCCAGCCGATAGGCGCGATCGATGGGGTCGGCGACATCGAGCACGGGCGACAGCGCCCGCGAGATCGCCTCGCAATCCTCGAGCTGCATCGAGCCGTCCGGCCGCTCGGCCATGATCTGCACGGTGCAGCCGGCCTCTCCGGATATGCGGATCCGCACCAGGCGGTAGCCCATGCCCTCGAGCACCGGCGCTGCGACCGCGGACACCCGTGCCGCCGCGCCCGGCTCGACCACGAGCCTCGGCTCGGCCAGCAATTCGGCATCGGTGGAACCAGGGTTCGGTTCGGTCATATCAGGGGTCAAGGCGCTCGTTCGATAAGGCTTGGGTTAAGGCTTGGTTAAGACTTCAAAGCCCGCTTCGGAACTTTCCCGACACGCGTCGGGCCGCATCTTCCGCCAAGCCGCGTTCAGGTAATAAAAAAGAGCGGGTCCTTTCGGGCCCACTCTCACTACGCGGATCGTATGAGAAGATGAATTGGCGCTGATATAGCGCTTTCTGTCTCCCTGGACAAGGCCCATCGCGGGTCAAAGGGGGCTTTTTGCGCCCGATTTGCGGCGTCCTGGGCCTAACGCTTCTTTCACCTCGGGAGGCTAAATTCCCTGATTGTGGGGCGGCTTGGACCAAGGGCGCACCCGCGGCGTGCCCTGATCGAGTTGTGTACATGACCGTTGCCACGTCGCTCATTCCTGGACTGGACGATATCGTCAAACGCGGCGATCCGCGGCGACGCGGCGAGATCGCGCGCGCCATCTCCGAACTGTTCTTCCGGGATTCCGCCAATCTTCGTCCCGAGCTCATCGATCTCTTCGACAATCTCCTGATTGATCTCGTCCCGCATGCCGAGCTTGCCTCGCGCGTCGATCTCGCCGAGCGCTTCTCGCATCTGAGCAACGCGCCGCCGCATCTGGTCAATCAACTCGCGCGCGAAAACGAGATCATGGTGGCGGCCCCCGTGCTGCGCCGCTCGCCCGTGCTCGATGATTCTGCTCTGGTCGAGATCGCACGGCTGAAGGGCCAGGGCCATCTGCTGGCGATGACGGAGCGGCCCGCATTGTCGGCTGAGATCACCGACGTGCTGGTCGAGCGCGGCGATCGCGACGTGGTGCGCCGCGCCGCGGCCAACGCCGGTGCGGTGTTCTCGCCGAGCAGCTATTCCGAGTTGATCAAGCGCGCGGCGCAGGACGGTGTGCTGACGCTCAAGATTGGTCAGCGCCGCGATCTTTCGGGCGAGCACCTGAAAGAGCTTCTCGACGGGACGCTCGACGTCATCCGCCGGCGCCTCTCCAGCGTGGTCAACCCCGCGCGCCAGGTCGAGATCAAGCGCGCGATGGCGGCGATCGAGGAGGCCGCGCTGCCGCCGGGACCGCGGCGCGATTTCTCAGGGGCGCAGCGCACGGTGCTCACCTTGCATCGCGGGGGCCATCTCGGCGAGAGCGCGCTGCTGGGCTTTGCCAAGGCGCACAAATACGAAGAATCGATCGCTTCGCTCTCGGCGATGTCCGGCGTCCGTCTTTCGGTTCTCGATCGCCTGGTCGCAGGCGACCGCTACGATCCGATTCTCATCATCGGTCGCGTGTTGAATCTGGGCTGGCCGACGGTGCGCGCGCTCATCCTGCTTTGGTACGGTCCGCACCGGACGCCGGCCGATGCCGACATCGAGGCCGCGCGCGTGAACTTCACGCGCCTGATGCCGACGACCGCCGAGCGCGTCGTGAATTTCTGGCGCAACCGGCAGACCATCTAGCGTCACTCTCCGTCATTGCGAGCGAAGCAATCCGGAAATCTTTCCGCGGAGGCTCTGGATTGCTCCGTCGCCAGCGCAAATTGCTTCGCAATTTGTCGCGGGCTCCGCGCAATGACGGCTAGCCAACCCGCCTGAACCGCAAGTAAGCCGCCTTGCGTCCTTCGCGGGCGGCCTTTCGGCCGTAGCGCGTCATGGTATAGCCGTCCCATGGCTGCCTGAAGTCGTCAGCGCGTTCGGCAAGCCAGACGAAATCCTGCGAACGCGCAAGATGCGACAGCGTCCAGGCGCAGTAATCGTCGATGTCGCAGACGAAGCGGAATTCGCCGTTGGGCTTCAGCACGCGCGCCATCGCGGCGATCGTCCTGTCCTGGACGAAGCGCCGTTTCCAGTGCCGCCGCTTCGGCCAGGGATCGGGATGGATCAGGTCGATCCGGGATAGGGATGCCTTCGGCAGCCAGGCCAGCAGTTCGGCGGCATCGCCCGCAAACAGGCGGATGTTGCCGATGTTGGCGGCCTCGATCTGTGCGAGGATCTTTGCCATGCCGTTTACATAAGGCTCGCAGCCGATGAAGCCCGTCGTGGCGAAGCTCTGTGCCTCGGCCGCGAGATGCTCGCCGCCGCCGAAGCCGATCTCGAGCCGCACATCTTCGGCTGCGGGGTCAAAGATCTCGCGGGCGTCCGCCGGCGTTTCACCATCGATGTCGAGCGCAAGATGCGGCAGCAGATGATCCACCAGCTCGGCCTGGTGCTGCCTGAGCTTGTGGCCCTTGCGGCGCCCGAAGAAGGCGCGCTCGCTGTCCTCGCGATCGGGGTCTGATTTGCGCTCGCTCATCGCAGCGTCTGGTACAGGCGATGGAGCAGCCGCGCCCGCGGCGCGAGCGACGAGACATAGAGCTGCTCATAATGCGTGTGCGCGCCCTTGCCGTCGACGCCGAGTCCGTCGAGCGTTGCGGTGTGCGCGGCGGTGAAATTGCCGTCCGAGCCGCCGCCGGTATGGGTATCGATCAGTTCGAAGCCGATCTCGGCGGCAACCGTTTTCGCATGCTCGTAGAGTGAGGCGCCTGCATTGCTCTTCTCGTAAGGCGGCCGATTGAGCCCGCCCGTGACCTCGACGGTGACGCCGTCGGTCTTTGAGGTCAGCGCGAGGATCTCGCTGACGAACTCGTCTGCGTCCTTGAGGCTCAGCACGCGCAGATCGACTTCGGCATAGGCCTCTTCCGGCGTGACGTTGGGGCGCGTGCCGCCGCGCACCACACCGACATTGACGCTGACGCCGCGCGCGAGGTCGTTCATCCCTTCCAGCGCCAGGATGACGTTGGCGAGCTCGCGGACGGCGCTGCGGCCGTCTTCGGGCCGGGAGCCGGCATGCGCCGGCACGCCCTTGATGAACACGCGGAAGCGTCCGACGCCCTTGCGGCCGGTGACGATCTTGCCGCCGTCACGTGCCGGCTCCGTCACCAGCACGTATTTGGCCTTGCGCCCTTCGGTCTCGATGAGGGCGCGCGAGGTGGGGCTGCCGATCTCCTCGTCGGAGGTGAACAAATGCGTGATGCCCAGCGGCGAGCGTTCGGCCGTCGCGCACAGCGCGCGAAAGGCGTGATGGGCGATGTAGGCACCGCCCTTCATGTCGTAGATGCCCGGACCGAACGCGACGTCGCCTTCGACCTTGAACGGCAGGCGCTCGATGAATCCGAGGGGATGAACGGTATCGAGGTGGCTCAGCACCAGGATGCCCGGCCGGTCCTGGCCCCAATTCGACCGCGCCAGGAGATGATCGCCGCAGCCATCGACGCCTGCGATGCGCTCGAGCGTGACGGGCAGATCGCGGTATTGGTCCGCGACCATGGAGACCAGCCTGTTGACCTGTTCAGGCGCTTCCGTCGGCGTCTCGACCTCCACCCAGCGGCGGATGCCATCGAGAATAGTTTGGGAATCGAACCAATTGGAGCTGGCCATGGACGCATCTGTGCCTTTGAATCGCATCATCGAAGCGGACGCGCATCAAGACGCGGCCACAAATGACGACATAGGCCAGATTTGACGCGGTCTCAAATCGCCATTGAGGTGGCGTCAGCGCTTGTCGGGCCCTTCGCGAGCCGCGATCTGCTCGACGAGATCGACGATCGAGCGGCGCATCTTCGAGTCGGTGATTCGCGTGAACGCCTTGGTCAAGGCAAGTCCTTCGGACGTCGCAAGAAAGTCCGACACGTAAGAGGGCGAGGCGCCTTCTGCGAAGCCATTCGGACCCGCCACACCGCTTGGACCGCCTTCGAACAGGAACGACACGGGTACCTGAAGAATCTCGGCGATCTGCTGGATGCGGCTCGCGCCGACCCGGTTGGTGCCCTTCTCGTACTTCTGGATCTGCTGGAAAGTCAGGCCCAAAGCTTCACCGAGCTTCTCCTGGCTCATGCCCAACATGATGCGGCGCATACGCACGCGACTGCCGACATATTTGTCAACAGGGTTGGGCGCTTTCGACATTTCCTCAGCCCTCCAAACACCACCCTCAGCGCAATCTTTAGGAATGCCTCAGGTGCAAGCATCGTCAAATCAAACCCTCTTATTGGGAAACATTGCGGAGAAATTTAGCAACGCACCACTGTCTTTTGCAGCCGGTGCAGAATGGGGAGCCCGCGTGCAGTCTGTCAACCGTGGGACTGCGGTTGTCAAAAGTTTCCGGCCGCGTTGCTGAGGAAGCTGCGATCAGCGATGCGGCTTGGCGACACGCCGCCGGACGGCCAGAAACACGGCTAGCGCGACGAGCATGGCGGCGGGCACGTCGCCCACCCGCGCGTAGACGGTCGGCGGGATCGCGGCGGGCAGGCTTGCATCCAAAATGCCTTCGATTCCAAGACCGAGGCTGGCGACGGTGCGGCCCACCGGATCGATCACTGCAGAGACGCCGGTATTGGCGGAGCGAACCAGCGGCAATCCGAGTTCGATCGCGCGCATCCGCGACTGCTCCAGATGCTGATAGGGGCCGGTCGAGATGCCGAACCAACCATCATTGGTGAGGTTCACGATCCAGCCCGGACGCTCATTGCGTCCGGCCACTTCGCCCGGAAAGATGGCTTCGTAACAGATCAGCGGCAGCGCGGGCGGTGCACCGGGTACCGGCAGCGCATGCCGCACCGTGCCGGGAATGAAACCGCCGCGCACACGCGTCAGTTGCTCGAAACCGAGCTTCTCCATCAAAGACTGGTAGGGAAGAAATTCGCCGAACGGCACCAGATGCAACTTGTCGTACACTGCGAGCACGCTGCCATCGTGATCGATCACGTAGATCGAATTATAGGCACGCGTGATCGGGGTGCCCCGCGGCAGGTCGGGCGCGCGGACCGAACCCGTGATCAGCACCGTGCCCTTCGGCAGAAGGTCTGCAATCTGAGCCATCGCGTCGGCTTCGCGGGTTAGAAAGAACGGAAAGGCCGATTCCGGCCAGATCAGGACCGTAGCATCACGCACGCCGGTCGATTGCGGGCCGGAGGCGCGGTCCGACAGCGCCAGGTATTTTTTCATCACCTCCGCCTTGGCGGCGTAGTTGAATTTCGCATCCTGCTGCAGGTTCGGCTGCATCAGGCGCAGCTTGGCGCCTGATACCGTCGTGGTCGGATGCAGCGACAGGCGGATCGCTCCGAAGATGCTCATGACGATTAAGAGCGCAATTGCGGCTGCCGGGACGCGCCATTGCAGGCGGCGATCGGGCGTACGGTCGATCAGGGTCGCGGGGCTCGCGAAGATCGCAACCGTCAGGAACGTCATGCCCCACAGGCCGATCAGCGACGCCGTCTGTGCCAGCGGCAGCGGCTCGGATAGCGCATAGCCGAACGCGTTCCAGGGAAAGCCGGTCAGGGCGTGGCCGCGCAGCCATTCGCTGACCGTGAGGCTTGCCGCGAGCGCAAGCACGCGCGTGGCGTTCTTGGTCCAGAGCACGCGTGCCAGCGCAAAGCCAATGGCGGTGAAGATGGACAGATAGGCCGGCAGGCCGAGCACGGCGAACGGCGTCAGCCAGGCGAACACATCGGCATCGACGAAGAAGGCGTAGCCGATCCAGTAGAGGCCGGGCACGAAATAGCCGAGCCCGAACCAGTAGCCGGTCAGGGCTGCAGCCGGGACACCGCCATATCGCCCGGCCCCGGTGCCGTCGATCAGCCAGACCAGCACCGGGAAGGTGATGAACAGCACCGGAAAGAGGTTGAACGGCGCCAGTGCCAGCACGGACAGTGCTCCGGCCACGATGGCGATGACGGCGCGCTTCCATCCCCAGGCGAGGATGATGGCAAGCGCAATCTGCCGAAGTCGCTGGAACGGACTCACTGTTGGCCGGTCCCGTCGCTCGGCGGCGGGCTGGGCGTGTCATTGGCCGGTGATTGACCGCTGTCCGGCGCGGCCTCGCGACGCCGGCTCTCGCGCTGGGTGCGCGGGGCGGGACGCTCTTTGCGCGTCGAGATGCGCAGCCGCTTGACGCGGCGCGGATCGGCATCGAGCACCTCGACCTCGTAATTGCCGGGGCCCGAGATCACCTCGCCGCGCACCGGCAGACGCCCGACGAAGCTGACGAGATAGCCGCCCAGCGTCTCCACCTCCTCGCCGGCTTCGCCGGTGACGAAATCCTCGCCGATCACCGAGCGGACGTCGTCGAGGCTGGCGCGAGCGTCGGCGATGAAGGCGTTGTCGGGCAGGCGCACGATCGAGGGCGGCTCGTCGCTGTCGTGCTCGTCGTCGATCTCGCCGACGATCTGCTCGACGATGTCCTCGATCGAAACCAGCCCGTCGCTGCCGCCATATTCGTCGACCACCAGCGCCAGATGGATGCGCGTGGCCTGCATCTGCGCGAGCAGGTCAATCGCCCGCATCGACGGCGGCACGTAGAGCAGCTTGCGGATGATGCGCGCATCCTCGAGCGGGAGCGCGAGATCGACGGCGCGGAGGTCGAGCCCGGCCGGGAGCGGCTTCTTGCGCTTGGTCTTGGTGGCTTCCGACACGCGGGCACGCGCGGTCATGAAGGCGAGCAGGTCGCGGATGTGGACGATGCCCACGGGATCGTCGAGCGTCTCGTTGTAGACCACGAGGCGCGAATGGCCGGCGCTTTCGAAGCGGTCCATCAACTCGCCGAGCGGGATGTCGCGCTTCACTGCGATGATGTCGGCGCGATGCACCATGACGTCGGCGATGCGGCGCTCGTGCAGTCCGAGGATGTTGCGCAGCATGGTGCGCTCGACCGCGGAGAAGCCGGAGTCGCCAGGCGTCGTCGCATCGAGCACGACCTGGAGGTCGTCGCGCACCGATCCCGCCTTCCAGCCGAACAGCGTCCGGATAGCGCGCAGCAGCCATCCTTCCGCAGTCGGGCGCATCACTTCGCCTTGGGTCACCACGGCAGGAAGATTGGCCGTGTGGCGCGGGTTGTCCTGAATCGGGTCGGAATCCGGCATCTCAATGCGTCCCTGCGCGCTCTGCATAGGGATCGGGAATTCCAAGGTGAGCCAGGATCTGCGTCTCCAGCGCTTCCATCTCCTCGGCGTCGCCTTCGTTCTCGTGGTCGTAGCCGATCAGGTGCAGGAAGCCGTGCACGGCGAGATGGCTCAAATGGTGGTCGAACGGCTTTTGTTCCTCGTCCGCTTCGCGCCGCATGGTCTCGTAGGCGATCGCGATATCGCCGAGCATGCGCGGCGCATCACCCGGCTTCCACTCGCCCTCCGGCTGGAGCGCGGGAAACGACAGCACGTTGGTCGGCTTGTCGATGCCGCGCCAGTTGCTGTTGAGGGTGCGGATGCCGGCATCATCGGTCAGCATCACGGCCACTTCCGCGTCGGCAACGTCTTCGTCGACACTCTCGGCGGCGGCCGCAACCGCGCGCTGGATCACGGCTTCGGAATCGGGCTCGCTCTGCCAGCAATCGGCGACGACGAGGACCTCGGTCATGGGAAGGTTGGGATGGGACATTGTGTTGTCTGGGACGAAAAGGGCCCGTATCCGCGCCCTCTGGTCCGACTGTTGCCTCGTCAGGATTGGCCGGCGGCCGGCCGCTGCGGCGAACCTTCGTAGGCGGCGACGATCCGCGCCACGAGTTCGTGGCGGATCACGTCCTCGGCTTTGAAATGAACTTGAGCAATGCCCTCGACGCCGCCCAGGAGGCGGGTCGCTTCGGCCAGGCCCGAGGTCTGGCCGTTCGGTAGGTCGATCTGCGAGGGATCGCCGGTCACGATCATGCGGCTGTTCTCGCCGAGGCGCGTCAGGAACATCTTCATCTGCATCGACGTGGTGTTCTGCGCCTCGTCCAGAATGATGGCGGCGTTGGTGAGGGTACGGCCGCGCATGAAGGCGAGCGGCGCGATCTCGATCTCGCCGGTCTGGAGCGCGCGCTCGACGATGCGCGCATCCATGAGGTCGTAGAGCGCGTCATAGATCGGACGAAGATAAGGATCGACCTTTTCGCGGAGATCGCCGGGCAGGAAGCCGAGCCGCTCGCCGGCTTCCACCGCCGGACGCGACAGGATGATCTTGTCGACCTCCTTGCGCTCGAACAGCTGCGCGGCATGCGCAACCGCGAGCCAGGTCTTGCCGGTGCCGGCGGGGCCGATGCCGAACACCAGCTCGTGGCGCTTCAGCGCGCGGATGTAGGAGTCCTGCGCGGCGGTGCGCGCGCGCACCGGGCGCTTGCGCAGATTGATGCTGTCGAAGGCCGATTTGGCCGATTTGGCGTCGAACTCGAACAGCGAGCCCTGGGCAATGACGGCACGGATCGCACCTTCGACCTCGCCCTGGTCGAGATCCTGTCCCTTCACGGCCTGGGCGTAGAGCATCTCCAGCACGCGGCGTGCGGCGTCGCAGCCGTCGCGCGTGCCGCCGATCGTGATGTGATTGCCCTTGGAATCGACGACGACTCCGAGCCGCCGCTCGATCTGCGCGAGATGCTGGCCGTAGGGGCCGACCAGCGCCGAAGCGGCGCGGTTGTCGTCGAAGTCGATGACGACCTGGGTCTCGGGCGGAACTTGCATGTCGCGGTCAAATTTGCGGCTGGGAGCGATAGAAGACGAATCCGATGCGCTTTTTGGCAAGGGTTCAGGCTCCACTGGCTTGCGATAAAGCGGGCTCACGCGCGGTGCGTGGTGCGGCGAGCTCGCCGAGGAAACTGTAGCGCTCGAGGCTGTCGATCCGGACAGGCAGGATCTGTCCGATGATGTCGGCCGAGGCCATCACGTGAGCGGGCTGGAGGAATGCGGTGCGGCCGACGATCTGGCCGTCCTTGCGCGCCGGACGTTCGAACAGCACGTCGACCGTTGAGCCAATCGCAGCCTTGTTGAAGGCCGATTGCTGGCTGTCGATCAGTTCCTGGAGCCGCTCCAATCGCTGGTCCATCTCGGCGGGGGACACCGTCTCCTGCATGTCCGCGGCCGGCGTTCCCGGCCGGGCGGAGTATTTGAACGAATAAGCCGCAGCGTAGCCGATTTGCGTGACAAGCGCGAGGGTGGCGAGAAAATCTTGCTCGCTTTCCCCGGGGAAGCCGACGATGAAATCCGATGAAAAAGCAATGTCTTGGCGTGCGGTGCGGAAACGGTCGATGACCCGCCGGTAATCATCGGCGGTATGTTTCCGGTTCATGGCCGCCAGAATGCGGTCCGAGCCCGACTGCACCGGCAGGTGCACGAACGGCATCAGGGCACCGAGATTGCGATGGGCTGCAATCAGACTGTCGTCGACGTCGCGGGGATGGCTGGTCGAATAGCGCAGCCGCGCAATGCCGGGAATCGTCGCCAGATGCTCGAGCAGTCTGCCGAGCGGCCAGACTTTCCCGTCGGGTCCCTCGCCATGATAGGCGTTGACGTTCTGCCCGATCAGCGTGAGCTCGCGCACGCCGTTGTCGGCCAGCCGCTTCACGTCGTCGACGATCTTCGCGACCGGGCGCGAGACTTCCGAACCGCGCGTGTAGGGCACGACGCAGAAGGTGCAGAACTTGTCGCAACCTTCCTGCACCGTGACGAAAGCGGAAATGCCGCGCGCGCGGATCGCTGCGGGCTTGGGCTGGGCCAGGAAGCCGAACTTGTCCTCGACCGGAAACTCGGTCTCAATCGCGCGGCCTTCGTCGCCGGCGCGCTTCAACAGCTCGGGCAGATGATGATAGCTCTGCGGTCCCACCACGACGTCCACGGCAGGCGCGCGGCGCACGATTTCCTCGCCCTCAGCCTGCGCCACGCAGCCCGCAACCGCGATCTGCATGGTGCGGCCTCCGCGTGCGGCCTCGTCTTTGGCGACGCGCAGGCGGCCGAGCTCGGAATAGACCTTTTCCGAGGCCTTCTCGCGGATATGGCAGGTATTGAGGATGACGAGGTCGGCCTCCTCGGCACTGGCCGTCTCCACGAATCCTTCCGGAGCCAGCGTGTCCACCATGCGCTGGGCATCGTAGACGTTCATCTGGCAGCCATATGATTTGATGTGCAGCTTGCGCGGCGGCGTCATGGAACCTGGAATTGAGATGGAGGACGGCCCTCAGATATAGGCTGGAGGCGCGAAAATCCAGCAAATGGAGGTATTTGGATTGTCATTCCGGGGCGCGCGTAGCGCGAACCCGGAATCTCGTGCCAAAACCCCTGGATTCCGGGTTCACGCGCTGTGCGCGTTCCCCGGAATGACGGCAATCAGCCGAAATCAGCCCGCCAAAGCGTCCGCCTCGACCCGCCGGACCAGCTCCGGCAGCTGATGCATGTCGGCAAAGAGCAGATCGGCGCCGGCCTCGCGCAGCGTCTCGGCATAGCCGTCGCGGCAATGGCTGCCCCCGTAAAAGCCGAATACGGTCATTCCAGCCGCCCGCGCGCCGGCAATCCCGGCCAGGCTGTCCTCGATCACGACGCAGCGCTGGGGCGGCACGCCCATCTCGTTCGCCGCGAACAGGAACAGGTCCGGTGCCGGCTTGCCGTTCGTCACCTGCGAGGCCGAGAAGATATTCGGCGTGAGGCGCTCGTAGAGCCCGGTGCTCCCCAGGCTGACGCGCATGCGCTGATGCGAGCCGCTCGAGGCGACGCAGACGCGTTGAGGCACCACATCGAGCACGTCATGAATGCCGCGGATCGCTTCGAGGTCGGCCTCGAACGAGCGGAACAGCTCGTCCTGCAGCTCGCCGTGATAGGCTTCGGGCAGCTTGCGGCCGAGCTCGGATTCGATCTCGAGATTGGCCTGCCGCGTCGAGCGGCCGAGGAAGCGCGCGAACACCTGGTCCGACGTGATCGGATATCCGTGCCTCGTCAGCACGTCCGCATGCGCGCGACAGGAAATGACCTCGCTGTCCACGAGCACACCGTCGCAATCGAAGATGATGAGGTCGATGGGCACTCGACTAGGACGTCGGCTTGTCGTCGTCGAGTGGGACGCAATAAAGTTCGAGCCGGTGATCCACCAGCTTGTAGCCAAGCTTGCGGGCGATCTCGGCCTGGAGCTTCTCGATCTCTTCGGAGGTGAACTCAATCACCTTGCCGTCGCGCAGGTTGATGAGGTGGTCGTGATGGCTGTCGCGCATCTGCTCGTAGCGCGCGCGGCCCTCGCGGAAATCATGGCGCTCGATGATGCCGGCGTCCTCGAACAGCTTGACGGTTCGATACACGGTAGAGATCGAGATCTTGTCGTCGACGGCGACGCAGCGCCGGTACAGTTCCTCGACATCGGGATGATCGATCGCCTCCGCGAGCACGCGGGCGATGACGCGGCGCTGCTCGGTCATGCGCATGCCGGTGGCGGCACAGCGCGCCTCGATGCCGGACGCCTTGGATGCGGAAGAAGGTTTCAGTGCGGTCATGGTTTGTCTGCCTGGCGGGGCGCTTTCTGCCACCGATGTTACGACAAGTCACGTCGCATCAGAAGGGCGTTCAATTGTTCCCCGTTCGGCTGCTTATAGTAGCGTTCGCGGCGCCCGACCACCATGAATCCGGCTCGGTCGTAGAGCCGCCGCGCCGGCTGGTTATTTTCCTCGACTTCGAGAAATATTGTGCGCACGCCGCGCCCTGCGAGGTGGCCGAGATGGGTCATCAGCAGCGTGCGGGAGAGGCCGCGGCCGCGATAGGCCTCGTCTACCGCGATCGAGAGGATTTCCGCCTCGTCCGCGCCGATCCGCGACACCGCGAATCCGATGGTCTTGCGCCCGAGGCGCAAGCGATGCACCAGCGTATTGCGCTCGCTGACCATGCTCTCGAATTCGCCTTCGCCCCAGCCGCGCGCGAAAGAGGCGCCGTGAAGCTGCGCCAGCCGCGCGGCATCGCGCGCGGACGCAGGCTCGACGGCGGCGGTGCCGCCGCGCCACCATTCCGACAGCCATCTCATCATGAGGTTGCGGCTTGTGCTGCAAATGGCGGCTGTGCCGGCGGCTTGGCGTCGGGCGCTTTCAGATAGAACGGCCGTGCCGGCGTGGTGTCGGGATTGGCGGCGGCGCCGAGCCACGCGACCCAGCTGATGTCGGGCGCGGGTTGCGCGTCGACCGCGACCGGCTGCGGAATATCCTTCGGCCAACGCTCCGCGAGGATTCCTGCGGCATTGCCGACCAGGTGCGGCGCGCCGAATTGCGAGGCCGTGATCGCCTCGTCGATACTGGCGACCTTCGGTCGCACCAGTTGGCTGCCGTCGCCGGCGACGATCTGGAAATAGACATGGTCGTGCCGTGCGTCGATCGCCGAGATCACGGGCGCCGATTTGCTCTGGCCAACGATGGCGGCGGCATAGGCCGACAAGGTGGTCAGCCCGATCGCCGGCCGCTCGGCCGCGAGCGCAAGGCCGCGCGCCGCCGAAATGCCGACGCGCAGGCCGGTGAAACTTCCGGGGCCGACGGTGACCGCGATGCGGTCGAGCGAGGTGAAGGCGAGATTGGCCGATTGCATGACGCGCGCGATCATCGGCATCAAGGCCTCGGCATGGCCGCGCTTCATGAGAAGCTGCTCCTGCGCGAGGAGCTCGCCGGCGTCGGTGTCCAGTACCGCGACGGAGCAGGCGTCGAGCGCAGTATCGATGGCGAGGATCAGCATGGAAAAGCGAATGGCGAGTGGCGAATGGGGAGCAGTCTAGCGAACCAAGCGTCTATCCGCCATTCGTCATTCACAATTCGTAGCCCCTGATTGCGCCGCATTTCGTAGGGTGGGCAAAGGCGTTCTTGCGCCGTGCCCACCACTTTTGTCGCCGAAAGAAACGGTGGGCACGCCTAGCTTTGCCCACCCTACGGCACCTCTACATCGGCCGGACTTCGACCACATCGGGCACGAAATGCTTCAAAAGGTTCTGGATGCCGTGCTGGAGCGTTGCGGTCGATGACGGGCAGCCGGAGCAGGCGCCCTTCATGTTGAGATAGACGATGCCGTCCTTGAAGCCGCGGAAGGTGATGTCGCCGCCGTCATTGGCGACCGCCGGCCGCACGCGGGTCTCGATCAGATCCTTAATCATGTCGACCGTTTCGGCATCGGCCTCGTCGAAGAACTCGTCCTCGTCGTCGAGATCGGCATCGCCTTGCGCCGCGCCGTCGGCGAGCAGCGGCGCGCCGGACATGTAGTGCTCCATGATGGCACCGAGGATTGCGGGCTTGAGCTGCTGCCATTCACCGTTCGCCTTGGTCACGGTGATGAAATCCGATCCGTAGAACACGCCGGTGACGCCGGGCACCTCGAACAATTTTTCGGCCAGCGGCGAGCGCGTCGCCGATTCGCGGCTCGCAAATTCCATCGGGCTGCCGTCGACCACGACGCGGCCGGGAATGAACTTCAGCGTGGCGGGATTGGGGGTGGCTTCGGTTTGAATGAACATGGCTTTCTCCAGACGTCGCCGGTTCAAGGCCGGCGCGTGCTCTATCCACTAGCAGATGGCGACGGCGAACGCACGATCAAGGGGGCGGGAGCTAGTTTGACCATTATATCAGCGGGTTAGGTGGACTTTTACCCTCCCCTGGAGGGGGAGGGTCGGCGCGAAGCGCCGGGGTGGGGTGATCTCTCCACACGGGCACTGTTCCAGGCGGAGGGACCGTCACCCCACCCTGCTCGCGCGACGCGCGCTCGACCCTCCCCCTCCAGGGGAGGGTAAGAGGCACCGTCGCTACGACAGCGAATCCACGCTTTGGTCGCTCAGCGCGCCGGAAATGATCGTCACCGGGATCGGGAACGTCCCCACCGCGTGCGCAAGCAGGGCGACCAGGGGGCCCGGCCCTTCCGCGCCGGGATTGGCGGCGAGTACCAGCATGGCGATGTCAGGATCCTCGTCGATCACCGCGAGCATTTGCTCCATCGCCGCGCCCTCACGGATGACCCGTTCCGGCGTGATCGCGGCGATGCCGTTGGCGCGGCCGGCGGCGCGGTCGAGTGCGGCCTCCGCTGCTTCCTGCGCCTCGGCGCGCATGATGTCGGCGACCCCCAGCCATTCCTGGCTCTGCTGTTCGGGCTCGATGATGCGCAGCATCACCACGCCGCCGCCGGCGCGGATCGCCCAGCGGCTGGCGTAATAGACCGCGCGATCCCATTCGGCGGTGTCATCGACGATGACGAGGCATTTGGGCTTGTGACCCGGCTCGAAGCAAAGTCGCTTGCTGGTCATGCATGTCCCGGAATGTGCAGGGACGGCATGCTGCCACACTCCCGCAGCGTTGGGGAGAGGAGATGCGGCCGGCGCGCCGGCGCCGACCGTCTCTAGCGCCGGTAGATGAAGCCGACGATATCCTTGGAGAGCTTCATCGTCTCGTCGGCGATGGCGCGGGCGCGGTCGGCGCCGTCGTTCAGGGTCGCGTCGATGTGGCCGGGGTCGGCGACGAGGCGCTTCATCTCGCCGGCGATCGGCGCGAGCTTGGTGACGCACAGCTCCGCCAGCGCGTTCTTGAAGCTGGAGAACTGGCCGCCGCCGAATTCACGCAGCACGTCGGCCTTGGCGCGGCCGGAGAGCGCGGCGAAGATGCCGACGAGATTGTCGGCTTCGGGGCGGGCTTCCAGGCCCTTCTCTTCTGACGGCAGCGGTTCCGGATCGGTCTTCGCCTTGCGGATCTTCTGCGCGATGGTGTCGGCATCGTCGGTCAAATTGATGCGCGAATTGTCCGACGCGTCCGACTTCGACATCTTCTTGGTGCCGTCGCGCAAGCTCATTACGCGCGTCGCCGGGCCCGTGATCAGGGGTTCCGGCAGCGGGAAGAACAGGCCGTCATTGGCGCCCTGGGCGCGAATGGAATCGCCGAAATCGTTGTTGAACTTCTGCGCGATGTCGCGCGAGAGCTCGAGGTGCTGCTTCTGGTCCTCGCCGACCGGCACGTGAGTTGCGCGGTACAGCAGGATGTCGGCCGCCATCAGCACGGGATAGTCGAACAGCCCGACCGACGCATTCTCGCGATCCTTGCCGGCCTTTTCCTTGAACTGGGTCATGCGGCCGAGCCAGCCCATGCGCGCGACGCAGTTGAAGATCCAGGCAAGCTCGGCATGGCCCGAGACCTGGCTCTGGTTGAACACGATGTGCTTCTTCGGATCGATGCCGGCCGCGATGAACGCCGCGGTGACCTCGCGGGTGTTGCGGGTGAGCTCGGCCGGGCCGCCCCAGACGTCGACGCCTTGCGTGATCGCGTGCATGTCGACGACGCAATAGATGCAGCTGTGGGTTTCCTGCATCTTCACGAAGTTGACGATCGCGCCGAGGTAATTGCCGAGATGCAGATTGCCCGTCGGCTGGACGCCCGAAAAAACCCGTTCAACGAATGGCATGGTCAGCTTTCCCATAGGTATTCGGCCGTCGTTTCCAACAGCGGCGCTGCCCCGTCAAGGGTATTTCGCTGCGCTCGCGGTTTAGGTGGGCCGTTTCAACGCGTTAACCGCCTCGCGCCAGGAAGCTGCGCCGAAGATTTGCAGAAGCAGGCCATAGACCGCCATTCCGGCTCCGATCTGCACGCCCAGCGCGACGAATTTGATGAAGCCATGGGTCTCGGCAGGCACGAGGCCCACGGTGAGCCAGAGCAGGGCGCCCATGGCGGCTGCGGCGAGCACGATCCGCGGCAGCCGCTTGCGGGCGGTGGCATCGACCGAGAAGCCGAACTCGGCCGTGCCTTTGCGGAGCAGCGAGAGTGCGCTGGTCCAGGCGCCGGCCGCAATGCTCGCGGCGATCCCGCTCGCGCCGAAGACATGGCCGAGCAGAACCGCGAGCGCGACCGCAACCACGAAGCCTTTGGCTGTGGCGAGCAGCGGCGTCATCGTGTCGCTGCGGGCATAGAAGGCCGGCGACAGCGCCTTGATCAGGACGTGGGCGGGCAGGCCAAGCGCCAGCCACATCAGCGCATGCGCGGTCGCCGCGCTGTCCGCCGCGCCGAAGGCACCATGCTCGAACAACAGCCGGACGATCGGCTCGGCCAGCACGATCAGGCCGAGCGTCGCCGGTAGCGCCAGCCCGGTCGCAAGCTCCAGCGCACGGGATTCCGCATGCGCCACCGCCTCGCGGTCGGAGCTGGCGATGGCGCGCGTCAGCTCCGGCACCAGCACGGTGCCCATGGCGACGCCGACGATGCCGAGCGGCAGCTCGATCAGCCGGTTGGCGAAATAGAGCCAGGACACCGCGGAGGGCGTCGCGGATGCGATGATAGCACCGGCCACCATCAGCCATTGCGGGCCGGAGCTTGCGATCATGCCGGGGATAGCCTTGGCGAAGAAGCCGCGCATCTCCTTGTCGAAACTGATGCGCAGCGGCGTGGCGAGGCGCGCACTCCGCTGCGACAGCAACATCAGGAGTTGCAGCAGGCCGGCAAGTCCGACGGTCGCCGCCAGCATCCACGCCGCGAAGGTCGCGTCGGCATGTCCGACGAGCAGCGCTGCGATCGCGACGATCAGCGCGATGTTGAACAGGAGCGGCGAGAAGGCGGTCAGCGCAAAGCGCCCCTGCGCGTTGAGCAGGCCCATCAGCACCGTGACCGGCCCGGCAAAGGCGAGATAGGGCAGCATCAGCCGCGCGTTCGCGACGGCGAGGTCGAGCGTGGCGCTGCCGAGAAAGCCCGGCGCGATGATCGTGATGACCAGCGGCATGACCAGCGCAATGGCGGCCGAGATCGCGATCAGGACCACGCTGACGGTGCCGAGCACGCGTCCGGCGAATGCGGAAGCGGCCGCCGCGCCATCGCGGTCCCTGACGCGCAGCCAGGCCGGGATCAGCGCCGCATTCAGCGCCCCCTCGCTGAGCAGCCGGCGCACCACATTGACGAGCTGGAACGCCGCCAGAAACGCGTCCGCCACGGCGCCGGTGCCGAGCAGCGCCGCGATCAGGGAATCGCGGGCAAAGCCCAGCAGCCGCGAGGCCAGCGTTCCCGTCGAGACGGTCAGGAAGGAGCGGATCATCGGCCCTTTATAATACCGTTGCTTGCCCGTGCGGGCCCGGTCGTGATAGGCCGCGAGCCAGATTTCAGGCCGACAGGAAGCGGATTTCCGCTGGGATCGCAATCCGCCAAACAGGATCAAGGTGAATGGCTGACGTGAAATATGACGTTCTCGGCATCGGCAACGCGCTGTTCGACGTGCTGGTCAGGACCGACGAGGCCTTCTTGGCCAAGCACGGCATGACCAAGGGCAGCATGTCCCTGATCGACGAGGCGCGGGCGGCGGCGATTTACAAGGACATGGGGCCGGCCACGGAAGTCTCGGGGGGATCGGCCGCCAACACCATCGTCGGCATCGGCAGCCTGGGGGCACGTGCCGCCTATGTCGGCAAGGTCAAGGACGACCAGATCGGCAAGCTCTACGTCCACGATATCCGCGCTGCCGGCGTCGCCTTCAACACGCCCGCCGCGACGGACGGTCCCGCCACCGGTTGCTCCTACATCCTGGTCACGGATGACGGCGAGCGCACCATGAATACCTATCTCGGCGCGGCGCAGGATCTGTCGCCCGCCGATATCGATCCGGCCGAGATCGCCGGCGCCGGCATCGTCTATCTCGAAGGCTATCTCTGGGACCCCAAGAACGCCAAGGACGCCTTCGTCAAGGCGGCCAAGATCGCTCATGATGCCAAGCGCAAGGTGGCGCTGACATTGTCGGATTCCTTCTGTGTCGACCGCTATCGCGACGAGTTCCTGTCCTTGATGCGCAACGGCACCGTCGACATCGTGTTCGCCAACGAGTCCGAGCTGCACTCGCTCTACATGACCTCGGATTTCGACACCGCGCTGAAGCAGCTGCGCAACGACGTCAATCTCGGAATCGTCACCCGCAGCGAGAAGGGCTGCATGGTGGTGTCGGTGGAAGACGCCGTCGCCGCGCCGGCCTTCCCGGTCAACAAGGTGGTCGACACCACCGGCGCCGGCGACCTCTTCGCCGCAGGCTTCCTCTATGGCCTGGCGCGCAACCTCGCCTACAAGCAGTGCGGCGAGCTCGGCGCGCTCGCAGCCGCCGAAGTGATCCAGCACATCGGCGCGCGGCCGCAAGTGTCGTTGAAGGAGCTCGCCGGGCAGCGCGGGCTGACGGCTTAGTCTAGCCTCAATCTCCGCTGTCATCGCCCGACTCGATCGGGCGATCCAGTATTCCAGAGACTGTAGTGGGATACGGAGAAGCCGCGGCGTACTGGATTCCCCGCCTTCGCGGGGAATGACGGTGTTGGCGTAGCGCGAGTTTAGCCCCTCACGCCGTCTTCGCCGCCTTCAATCCCAGCCGCTGCTCAACGGCATCGCGCATCAAGAACTTCTGGATCTTTCCCGTCACCGTCATCGGGAATTCATCGACGAACTCCACGTAGCGCGGGATCTTGTTGTGGGCGATCTGGCCTTCGCAGAAGGCGCGGACGTCCTCTGCGCTCAACGTCTCGCCCGATCTGACGCGGACCCAGGCGCAGAGCTCCTCGCCATAGCGGTTATCCGCCACGCCGAAGACCTGCACGTCCTGGATCTTGGGGTGACGATAGAGAAACTCCTCGATCTCGCGCGGATAGAGATTTTCGCCGCCGCGGATCACCATGTCCTTGATGCGGCCGACGATGTTGCAATAGCCCTCGTCGTCGATGACGGCGAGGTCGCCGGTGTGCATCCAGCCGTTCGCATCGAGCACGTCGGCGGTCTTCTCGCTCTCCTCCCAATAGCCCAGCATGACGCTGTAGCCGCGAGTGCACAGCTCGCCCCGTTCGCCGCGTTTGACGATCCTGCCCTCGAGATCGACGACCTTGACCTCGACATGCGGATGAATCCGTCCGACCGTGGAGACGCGCCGCTCGAGCGGATCGTCCGTCGCGCTCTGGAAGCTGACCGGGCTGGTCTCGGTCATGCCATAGGCGATCGTGACCTCGCGCATGTTCATCTCGGTGTTGACGCGCTTCATCACCTCGATCGGGCAGGGCGCGCCGGCCATGATGCCGGTACGCAGCGACTTCAGGTCGAAGCTGGCGAATTCGGGATGATCGAGCTCGGCGATGAACATCGTCGGCACGCCGTAGAGTGCCGTGCATTTCTCCTGTTCGATCGTACGCAGCGTCGTGAGCGGATCGAACCCCTCGCCGGGATAAACCATGGTCGTGCCGAGTGTGACGGAGGCAAGATTCCCCATCACCATGCCGAAGCAATGGTAAAGCGGCACGGGAATGCAGATGCGATCCTGCTCGGTCAGGCGCATCGCACGTCCGGTGAAATAGCCGTTGTTGAGGATGTTGTGATGGGTCAGCGTCACCCCCTTGGGCGATCCCGTCGTGCCACTGGTGAACTGAATGTTGACGGGATCGTCGAATTGCAGGGCGGCGCCGAGCGCTGAGAGTTGCTCGTGATGCTCCGCTCGGCCCATGCGGGCAACTTCTTCGAACGGGATCGTGCCTGATGCTGCCGGGCCGCCGATCTGGATCACGATCCGCAGGGCTGGCAGCCGCGCGGCCTGTAACTGTCCGGGCTTGGCGCTTGCGAGCTCGGGCAGCAGCGTGTTCAGCATCTCCATGTAGTTGCTGGTCTTGAACGCCGTCGCGGTGACGATCGCCGCGCAGCCGACCTTGCGAAGTGCAAATTCCAGCTCGCTCAAGCGATAGGCGGGGTTGATCGTCACCAGGATCAGGCCGGCCTTGGCGGCGGCGAACTGGGTCAGCGTCCATTCCGGCCGGTTCAATGACCAGATGCCGATCCGCTGCCCCCGCTCGAGGCCGAGCGCGAGAAAGCCGGCGGCGAGCGCATCGACCCGCTCGGCGAATTCCCGCCATGTCCATCTTACGCCGTGGCTGGGAGAGACCAGCGCTTCGCGGTTCCCCCAGCGCTGCACGGCTTGGTCGAGGCTGCGGCCGATGGTGTTGCCGAGCAGCGGCGCCTCCGAGATGCCGCAAACGTAGCTGTCTGCTTTATCAGCCAAGTCGAAATCCTCTCGTCAAAGAATGGTCAGCGCGATTTTTTCGGTCGTCATGGCCGGGACAAGCCCGGCCATGACGCGTGGTGAAAGCTAGGCTCCCTCACGCCGCCTTCTGTCCGCTTCCCGCATCGAGCCCGGCATAGACCCCGCGCTCGAAGCCCGCGAACGCCTCCAGGCATTTCGCGTCGGCGAACGGCAGCAGCTGCATCAGAATCACCCCGGTGACGTCGCGGGCCGGGTCGATCCAGTAATAGGTGTTGGCGAGGCCCGCCCAGGCGAGGCTGCCTGCGCTGCGTCCTTCCGCGGTCTTGGCGGTGTTGATCATGAAGCTGAGGCCCCACTTCTTCACCTGCTCCGGGTAAAGGTCGACGTCGTTGGTGTACATCGGCGCCGCCGTGGTCATCTTGCCCATGGCGAGGTCGCCGATGTGATTTTGTCCCATCATCGCGACCGTCTCGGCTTTCAGCACCTGGTTGCCGTTGCCGCAGCCGTTGTTGAGGATCATCTGGGTGAACTTGATGTAGTCGGCCGCCGTCGAGTAGAGGCCGCCGCCGCCCATGTGGAATTCCGGCTCTTGCTCGAGCTCGAACGGGATCGATGCGAGCTGGCCGTCCTCGCCGCGCGCATGCATGCCGACGAGGCGCTTGCGCATGTCGTCGGTGATCTTGAACGCCGTGTCGCTCATTCCGAGCGGGTTGAACATATTGTCGCGCAAGTAAGCGTCGAGCCGCTTACCGCTGGCAGATTCCACCGCCTTGCCGACGAAATCGATGTTGGTGCCGTATTCCCAGCGCGTGCCGGGGTCCGTCATGATTGGCGTCTTCAGCGCCGCGTTCTGGCAGGTGGTGATGGCGGGAATGCCGTTCTTGTCGAGATAGACCGCGAGATCGCCGTTCCACATGTTGTAGCAGAAGCCGGCGGTGTGGGTCATGAGCTGGCGCAGCGTGATCGGCCGCTTGGCCGGCCGCAGCTTCGCTTCGCCCTTGGCATCGAAGCCTTCGAGCACCTGCGGGTTGGCGAGATCGGGCAACACGTCACCGATCGGCGCATCCAGCGACAGCTTGCCCTGCTCGACCAGCTGCATCGCGCCCGCCGAGGTCACCGCCTTCGTCATCGAGGCGATCCAGAACACGCTGTCCGCCGTCATCGCATCGGGCTTGGACAGGTCGCGCTTGCCGAATGCGCCCTGATACAGGACGTCGTTACCGCTGGCCGCGATCGCGACGACGCCGGGAATCTCCTTGGCGTCGCTCTTCTGGCGCAGGATCTGGTCGATCTCAGCTTTGCTCCGCATGCGTGTTTCCTCCGGTTTGATTATTGTTGGAAGTGATCGATTGTCCTCCCGCGCGGCAAGCGTGTCCAGATGCCCGCGGTGGTCGCGATGTCGTGACTTGACGCTCCGTGCTCCACGCAGGACGACAGACGGGCCGAACGGCAACACTCCGTCACAATCTGCGGTGGAAAGCCGCACTTCGCCGTGACCGTGGATGGGCTCTGGCGATATGCTTTACGTGTTTGAAGCACCTGAAACATTTTGTGCGTTGCGGCGTTCAGCACTCGGCTCAATCGACGGCCGACGTTAAGACTTGATGCAAATTGGCGGCTGCTGAGCGGCCGCGAGGGGACCTCAGATGATTTCGACCTGGAGCGAATGGAAGCGCTATCCCCGTCCCGGACGGGGCGAGAATTTGGAGGCGCCGATTTCGCCCGGCATTTACGAGGTGCGCATCGCCGGCACCGGCGCGCTCTATTCCTTCGGTGCGGTCGACAATCTGGCGCAATCCCTGGCGCTGCTGCCGGTCGGTTCGAAAAACTGGTTCGGCCGCCGCAACCCGTCGGACGTTCCCGATCTCGAATACCGGACGTGCGCAACGTCGTCGAAGGCGGACGCCAAGGCCGCGGCCGAGCGCATGATCGGCCGTCGCGAGACCTATATGAGCGGCGCGGCCTAGGCATGATCCGGAAAAGTGTGCAGCGGTTTTCCGGAAAGATCATGCTCAAACAATAAGTTCGCCGCTGCCAGTTTAACTATCATCTGATGTGCGTTGTGGGGCGGTGCATCCGGCACCGCTTGCTCCTATATTCCGGGCCGATCCGATCGCCCTGGGAGTAACGCCATGACACCGACCGCCGCCGCACGCGCCACGCAAGCCACCGCCACCCTGCGCGACCGGTTGAAGGACCCTTCGCTGCTGAAGGAAGCCTGCTACATCGACGGCGCCTGGGTCGGCACCCCGGTCTTCGCCGTCAACAATCCTGCGAGCGGCGTCGAGCTCGCCAAAGTTCCGCAGCTTGGTGCTGATGATGCGACCAAGGCGGTTGAAGCCGCCGAGCGCGCCTTTCCGGCCTGGGCCAAGCACACCGCCAAGCAGCGCTCCAACATCCTGCGCAAATGGTTCGAGCTGATCACAGCCAATCGCGAAGATCTCGCGCTGATCCTCACCTCCGAGCAGGGCAAGCCGCTTTCGGAAGCGCTTGGCGAGGTCGACATCGGCGCCGCCTATATCGAGTTCTTCGCCGAGGAAGCGAGGCGCGTCTATGGCGAGACCATTCCCACCCAGCGGCCCGATGCGCGGCTGCTCGCGATCAAGCAGCCGATCGGTGTCTGTGGTGCGATCACGCCGTGGAATTTCCCGAACTCCATGATCACGCGAAAAGTGTCCCCGGCGCTCGCCGCCGGCTGCACCGTGGTGCTGAAGCCTGCCAACGAAACGCCGCTGTCGGCGCTGGCGCTGGCCGTGCTCGCCGAGAAGGCCGGCATCCCCAAGGGCGTGCTCAACATCATCACGGGTGACGCGCCGCCGATCGGCAAGGTGCTGTGCGAGCATCCGGCGGTGCGCTTCGTCGGCTTCACCGGCTCGACCGCGGTCGGCAAGATCCTCTACCAGCAGGCCTCCGTCGGCGTGAAGCGGCTCGGCCTCGAGCTCGGCGGCAATGCGCCCTTCGTGGTGTTCGACGACGCCGACATCGACGCCGCGGTCGAAGGCGCCATCGTCTCGAAATACCGCAACATGGGTCAGACCTGCGTCTGCGCCAACCGCCTCTACGCCCAGGACAAGATTTACGACGAATTCGTACAGAAGCTGTCGAAGAAGGTCGCGGCGATGAAGATCGGTGACGGCACGGAAGCCGGCGTCACCCAGGGTCCGCTGATCAACCTGAAGGCGGTCGACAAGGTCGAGCGCCACATTGCGGATGCGGTGAAGCGCGGCGCCAAGATCGTGACCGGCGGCAAGCGCAGTGAGCTCGGACGCTCCTTCTTCGAGCCCACGGTGCTGGCCGACGTCAAGTCGGACTCGCTGGTGGCGCAGGAGGAAACCTTTGGTCCGCTCGCGCCGGTGATCCGCTTCAAGGACGAAGCCGACGTCATTGCGATGTGCAACGCCTCGCCGTTCGGCCTCGCCTCGTATTTCTACTCCCGTGATCTCGGCCGTGTCTGGCGCGTCGCCGAGGCGCTGGAGTCCGGCATGGTCGGCGTCAACACCGGCCTCATCACCACAGAAGTCGCGCCCTTCGGCGGCGTCAAGGAAAGCGGCCTCGGCCGTGAAGGCTCGCGTCACGGCATGGAGGAATATGTCGAGATCAAGTACGTGATGATGGCGGGGGTGTAGGCCGCAGACCGTAGCCCCCCGGATGGAGCGCAGCGCAATCCGGGGCCTCTGTCGCTTGTGGCATGATCCCGGATTGCGCTTCGCTCCATCCGGGCTACAGGCTATCGCCGCAGCACCGCAATCGTCCTATTCGCGAATGTCAGCCGCTCGGCCATCACCGACACAAAATACGTCAGCAGCTTGTGGCTGAGTGCGGGGTCTTCGCTCCGGATCGCATCGAACTGGTGCATGTTGAGCACGTAGAGCACGCTGTCGACTTCGGCCTGGATCGTCGCGCTGCGCGGGGCGTGAGACACCAGGCCCATCTCGCCGATCGTGGTGTAGCGGCCGAGGCTGCGCACGCGGGTGGTGCGGTCGTCGTCGGCAGGGACCATGATGCCGACGCGCCCTTCGAGAATGAAATGCATGGAATCGGCGGGATCGCCGGCCTGCACGATGATTTCGCCGGCCCCGACCTCAATGCGCTGGCAGCGATGGATCAGCCGGTCGGCATCGTGCTCGCTGTCGAGAATTCGCGCGAACCAGTCGTGCAGGCTGGCTTCTTCCTGGACCAGGCCCTGATGCTGCGAGATGATCTCGTTCTCGCACCATTCCAGCGCGCGATCGAGCTCGGGAATGATGGCGACGCCTTCGCCGACGAAGTCGCTGGACCGCAGCACTTTCTCGGCTGCCGCGGACAGGTGCACCAGGATCAGCTCGACGCCGAGGTCATGCGCGCTTCGCTTGATCTGGGCGAAGCTGTAGGCCGCCGACGAATCCACGCCGGTGACGAGCTTGAAATCGAACAGCAGATAGCGGCACTCCGGGCGCTCCTGCAGCAGCTGCTTGACGTGCTGGTAGAGCCGATTGGCGGAGCCGAAGAACAGGTAGCTCTGCAGGTTCAGGCCCTGGATGTTGCCGCCATGCGCCAGCAGCACCTCTTGGTCGTCGCGGGAGCGGTCGAGCGAGGAGCGATATTCCGAGCCGTCGAAGCTGTACTTGATCGCTTCCACCCGTGCCGCGCTGAACGCGAATGTCGCGCAGCCGATGATCACGCCGATCAGGATGCCCGGCACGAAGCCCCAAGTGACGATGATCGCGATGATGGCGACCAGCGAGAGATATTCGAGCTTCGACAGCCGCTTGCGCGATTCGATGATCCATCTGTGCAGCTGGTCGGCGCCGAGATAGAGCAGCAGGCCGCCGATCACGAATTTCGGGATGAAGCCGAGCAACTCGGGCGCGATCGCGAGCATCACCAGCGACAGCGCCGCGACGGTGAGGCCGGACAGGCGCCCGCGACCACCGCTGCTGTAGTTGAGGATCGAGCGGCTGATCGAGCTGCAGCCGGGATAGCCGCCGAGCAGGCCGGTCAGGATATTGGCGATGCCGGTGACGTTCAGCTCGCGCTCCAGATTGGCCTCTCGATGGACGGCGACCTCGATGCCGGTGGTGTTGAACAGCGTGCAGCATGCCGTGACGAAGATGACGGCAACGACGTTGCCGATCAGGTCAGGCACGATAAGCCAGGGATAGCGGGCGAGTTCGTCGCTGTGCCAGGGCAGCGTGAACATCGCTTGCGGCGGGGGCTGAAACGTCCAGCCCAGCGTGCGCGCCTGGTCGAACGATATGCCGGTGATCCAGAATGCCAGATGCGCCGTGAGCACGCCGCCGACCAGGATGATCGGAAGCCCGAACGGGCTGCGCGACCGGTGCCAGGTGAGATACAGCACGATTGCCATGGCGCAGGCGGCGCCCAGCTCCAGCAGTGTGGTGCCATTGGCAAAGAGCGGCAGCGTCGCGAATTGCAGCGGGTAATTGGTGATCACCCTGACGGCACCAAGAGCAATGAGAAGGCCGGTGGCGCCGAGGAAGCCGCCGACCACGGGATAGGGCACGTAGCGGATGGCGCGGCCGAGCCGCGTCAGGCCCAGTCCGCACAGCACCAGCCCCGTCAGCACCGTCGACAGCCCGAGCGTGATCAGGACCGGCGAGAGCAGCGGCGTCGAGAGGTTCGCGGTCTCGAGGCGTTCGACCAGTGAAGCCACCAGAATCCCCGTGACCGCGGCCGTCGAGCTGTCGGGCGCAGCCACCGCGAAGGGCAGGGAGCTACAGAGCGCGACGACGATGGCAAGCACCGCGGAGCTGACGAAGGTCGCGGTGATACCGTAGGAAAGATAGGACGACAGCGGACCGGCGAAGATCAGCAGCGAATAGGACAGCCCGAAGGTGACGGTCAGGATGCTGGCAGCGCTTCCGCCCAATATGTCATTCAGCGCACGCTTGAGGGCCGGATTGGCTCGGGGAGCCGAACTGTAAATAATTGCTGGATCGGTCACACCGCTGCGCTCGCTCCTGAAAAATGCCGTCTGAGACGTAGACGACCATGGACTTAGCGCAACAGGATTCTTGGTACTATGAAATATCCGACAGTCTTGCGGTGAGGATCCCCGTTCACGACGTGTGAATGATCAACCATATGGCTGAGGGAAAAGCCCGAAAGCTCACACCCATCACTGTCATTCCCCGCGAAGGCGGGGAATCCAGTACGCCGCTGCCTCTCGGTTCAATCACTACTGTCTCTGGAATACTGGATCGCCCGGACAAGTGTTTAGTCCGGAGACATGGCTGACACCTGTTCGGACACATCACTGACAGGTTGGCCATTGGTCAAGTCGATCGATGCGACCTGCCAGCTGGCGAAGAAGATGCCGTAATGGCCATCGCGGTCCAGCGGCCGGATGGCGAGGCGCTCGCGGGCGAAGGCCTGGGGAACCTTCCAGAAGCGCCCCTTGAAGGAGATGTAGGGTCTTGTCGATGAGACTCTGCGCACGATCTCACCGCTGTCGTATTCGACGATCGGAACGCGAGCCGGCATGGCACGGGTGCTCGGCCGGAAGCGATCGGCGGGGACGTGCATATCGAGGCCCTGGTGGGGACGTTCCAGATTGTAGACTGGCCGCCAGGCGTCGAAGGCGCGCTGGACCTCCGGCAGAGTGCGGAAGCGACGCATGGCAAGAACCTCGGCCTTCAGGGTGCGATGGAAGCGTTCGTTCTTGCCGCGCGCCTGCGGGTGACAGGGCCTGGCATGCACCACCCTGACACCGAGCTTGAGCAGCCACACCTTCAGCCCGGTCCAACGAACACCTGACGTATCGCCCCACGGTGAGCCGTTGTCGGTGTAGAAAGCCTCCGGCAGGCCGTAGCAGCGGAACGTCGTCGTCAGATGATCCTGCACGGTAAGACGCTGCTCGTCGGCGCAGGCCTTCAGGCACAGGACATAGCGCGAGTGATCGTCGACAATTGTCAGCGGATGACATCGCGTCCCGTTGGCGAGCGGCAGGTGTCCCTTGAAGTCCATCTGCCACAGCAGGTTAGGAGCTTCCTTCTCGAAGCGATGCCCGGATTGGGCGGTGCATTCTCGCTTGGCTTGACCCGACCGTGCCGACACAGGATCTGGTGCACCGTTGACGGCACGGGCACCGTCTGCCCGCGCCGCTTCAGGCAGTGAGCGATCTTCCGCGCTCCCCAAGCCGGATGCTTGTCCCGCACGGCCAGAACCTGTGCCTCGACCGCAGCCTCACTGCGCTTGGGCATCGCATGCGGGCAACGGCAGCGGTCGGCCAGCTCTCGATCGCCAGCCTGCCAGCGCCGCAGCCATTTGTAGCCCACGTCAGGGCTGATGTTGAACCGTCGGCACAACTCGCGCCGATTGGCGCCCTCCTGCAAAGCCAGCCGCACGAACTCGTGACGCTGATCCATTGCTGACACCTCACTCCAGGGCATGGACGGCCTCCCGAATCGGACCAATCCAGCCAATGTTGATGTGTCAGCTATGTCTCCGAACACCCGTCAGTGATCTGTCCGGGCTAAACAACAAGCCGGGCGATGACAGTTGAGAGTGTGACGGAGCTTCGCCCAACCCGTCATTGCGAGCGTAGCGAAGCAATCCAGAAGTGCGCGCGCCGAAGCAGTCTGGATTGCTTCGTCGCAGTGCTCCTCGCAATGACGGAGCGAAAGGCGACGATGGAGCTAGATCTTAAGCTCTTCCCCCGTCACCCGCCGATACGCTTCCAGGTACCGCTTGCTGGTTGCGTCCACTACGCTCGCCGGCAGCGGGGGCGGCGGGGCGTCGCCGTTCCAGCGGCCGGCACGGCGCTCGACGTCGAGATAGTCGCGCAAGGGTTGCTTGTCGAAGCTCGCCTGAGGTTGGCCGGGCGTGTAGGCGCTGGCTGCCCAGAAGCGCGAGGAATCCGGCGTCATCACCTCGTCGATCAGGATGATGCGGCCGTCCTTGTCACGGCCGAACTCGAACTTGGTGTCGGCGATGATGATGCCCTGCTCGCGGGCCAGCTCCTCGCCGAGCGTGTAGATCGCGCGCGTCATGCTCTCCAGCGTGTAGGCGACCTCGTCGCCGACCACCGTGCGCATCGTCGCGACGGTGATGTTCTCGTCATGGCCGCTCTCGGCCTTGGTTGCCGGGCTGAAGATGGCAGGCTCGAGCTTCTCGCTCTCGACGAGTCCGGCCTTCAGCTTTTCGCCGGCCAGCGTGCCGCTCGCGGCGTATTCCTTCCAGGCCGAGCCCGAGAGATAGCCGCGGATCACGCATTCGATCGGGAACACAGTGGTGCGCTTGCACAGCATGGCGCGGCCGAGAATCTCGGCGCGGTGTGGCTTCAAGGCCGGTACGGCCGCCAAAATCGCGTCGGTGTCGGCGCTGATCATGTGATGCGGCACCACGCCTTCGAGCTCGTTGAACCACCAGGCGCTGATTTGGGTCAGCACCGCCCCCTTCATCGGAATGGTCTCGCCCATCACGACGTCGAAGGCGCTAATGCGGTCGGTGGTGACGAGCAGCAGGCGGTCGCCGTCGACGTCGTAGATATCGCGCACCTTGCCGCGTCCGATCTTGGTCAGGGGCAGGTCGCTGGAGAGCATGCTGGTCATCGGCAAATCTTTCGCAGACAAGGCTTTCAGGCAGGACATCCGACCGCGTGAATGGCGCGGCCGGAAGCCGGAATAGCCTATTCCGGCAGCGGAATGAACTCATGTTCCTGCGGAACTGCGGCGAAGCGGCCGGTTTTCCAGTCCTGCTTGGCCTGCTCGATCCGCTCCTTGCTGGAGGAGACGAAATTCCACCAGACGTGGCGTGGCCCCTCCAGCGCATCGCCGCCGAGAAACATCATCCGCGTCGCCTTCAGCGCCTTCACGGTGATGCGGTCGCCGGGCCGGAAGATCAGCAATCGCGGTGCCTCGTAACGCTCATTGGCGATCTCGACCTCGCCGTCGACGATGTAGATCGCGCGCTCCTCATGATCAGGATCGAGCGGCACACTCGCGCCCGCGACCGCCGTGACCTCGGTGTAGAACCAGGGCGACACCATGGAAACCGGCGAGGCGATGCCGAAGGTCGAGCCCGCGATCACCCGCGCGGTAAAATCGCGCTCGGAGATCATCGGCAAATCGCCGGCCGCGTAGTGCTGGAACGACGGCGCGATCTCCTCCGATCCCGCCGGCAGCGCGATCCAGCTCTGCAGGCCGAGCATTTTCTGGCCGGAGGCACGCTGCGCATCAGGCGTACGCTCGGAATGGGCGATGCCGCGCCCGGCGGTCATCAAATTCATCGCGCCCGGCGCGATCTCCTGGACATTGCCCTCGCTGTCGCGATGCATGATCGCGCCGTCGAACAGATAGGTCACGGTGGCGAGCCCGATATGCGGATGCGGCCGCACGTCCATGCCCTTGCCGGAGACGAATTGCACCGGCCCGAAATGGTCGAAGAAGATGAACGGCCCGACCATCTGCCGCTTGCCATGCGGCAGCGCGCGCCGCACCGCGAATCCGTCACCGAGATCACGCGTGCGCGGCACGATGACGAGATCGAGCGCGTCGCAGGACATGGGATCGCCGAGCACGGGATCGTTCGAGGGTTGCCAGCTCATGGGGGACTCCTTTTTCGCTTTGTTGGAGGCGAGCCTAGCAGGAATTTGCAGCGTCGTCGCGACAAGGGCCAGGCGAGACGTCGTGTCGCAATAGCGCCACATATTCCGCTGTCATGCCCCGGCTTGACCGGGGCATCCAGTACGCCGCGGCCTCTCGATTCTATCACTGCTGTCTCGGAGTACTGGATCGCCCGGTCCTGGTGCGCAATTGCGCACTGGCCGGGCGATGACAGTCTCCGAGCCGTAGGGTGGGCAAAGCGAAGCGTGCCCACGCATCTGTTGCAATATTGACGAGGTCGTGGGCACGGCGCTAACGCGCCTTTGCCCACCCTACGATTTTGAGGTGAGCGCCGATGATCCTTGAAAAAGCCGGCACAACAACCGATGTTCGGCTGCTTTCAACCGCGACCGATCGCATCGCCCGATGACCCTTGCCGCAACCGAGCTTGCCTTTCGCGCCGCCAGCGTCGCGCTGCTGCTGGTGCTGGCTGCGTCATTGGTCGCCGATTTCCGCAACGTGCTGGCGGGGCGGCTTGGTGCGGCGCTCGCACTGGGCCTGGCCGCGCATGCGGTGAGCTACTCGGTGGATGTCACGTCGCGGGTCCCGGCATCGCATGCGCCGCTGATCGCTCTGTCGACCGGCAACATCGTGGTGTTCTGGCTGTTCACGCGTGCACTGTTCGACGACGAGTTTCGCCTCCGCTGGTGGCACGGATGGGTCTGGGCGCTGGTGACCGCGTTCAGCTTCGCAGGCTGTGTCTGGATTGCGCCCAGTGGCCACGTGCGCTTCTCGGTGACGGTGGTCAACCTGATCGTGCTCGGTTTCATCGCGCTTGCGATCGGGCAGACGATCGCCTCGTGGCCGGCCGATCTGGTCGAGCGCCGCCGTCGCGTTCGCGTCTTCATCGTCTGTGCCGGCGCGCTCTATGGCGGGGTGAATGCGCTGCTTCAGATCTCCGTCGCGGGGTCCCGCGTCGGCGAGGCCGCCGATGCGATCAATGCCGGCGTGCTCGCCTGCATCGTCGCGGCCATCGCCTACGCCATGATGCGCGTCGATGCCAGCGATCTGTTTCCGCTCGAAGCGAAGGCCGCGCCGGCGGTCGTTTTCTCTCCGCAAGCCACCGAGGACGCCGCCGACCAAAAGCTCATCGACGCGCTGATGCGGCTGATGGCGGACGAGCGGATCTATCGCCAGGAGAACATCACCATCGGTGTGCTTGCGGGACGGCTGAAGATTCCGGAATACCGGCTACGCCGTCTGATCAACCAGCGGCTCGGCTACCGCAACTTCAATGTGTTCCTGAACAACCACCGCATCGAGGAAGCCAAGGCCGCGCTGGCCGATCCCGCCCAGGCCGAGGTCCCCGTCATCACCATCGCGATGGATGCCGGCTTCCAGTCGCTCGGTCCGTTCAACCGCGCCTTCAAGGCGGTCACGGGCGTGACGCCGACGGAATATCGCCGGCTCAAGGTCAATGCGGCCTAATTTTTAAGCTGCTGTAATCACTTGAATATTCCAGAATCGATCGGCTCTTTCTGACTTCAGCCAGCTCATTTTCCAAATCCGGCGAGCCGCGCTCCGTCCGTTCCGGCTTCCTCCCGGCCTATGCCCCGTCAGGAGAAAGCCAGTGACCCGCCGCCGCCAGATCATCCTCCTCACCGCCACCATCGCCTGTGCCGGCCTCGTGCTCGGCGCCGCGCGCGGGCGCGACGCGCCCAAGGTCGCCACCGGCTTCGTCGCCGACATCCTGTGCTCGGAGACCTTTATCTCCGGCCTCGATCCGCAGCGCACCTTCGCGGAAACCACCGATGCCATGCCCGGCACGGGCCTGATCACCTGGGCCATGGATTACCGGGTCGATCGCGTCCGCAAGGACGTCACGGTGACGCTGTTCGGCCTCGGCCGCAGCCATGCCGTCTATCGCGAAGGCCTTGGTTGCACGCTGGACCACGGCGCGCCGCTCGCCGACGTCACGCTGCCGCCTGACGATAAACAGCCTGCGCTGCTGCCCGAGATCGCCGGTTCCGGAATCGTGCCGCCGCAGAGCCCCGAGCTTGTCGCCGCGCTCGACCGTGCCTTCACCGAGCCCGCCCAGCCGCCTTACCGGCGCACCCGCGCGGTGGTCGTGATGAAATCCGGCCGCGTCATCGCCGAGCGCTATGCCGATGGCATTGGACCTGAGACGCCGCTGCTCGGCTTCTCCATGACGAAATCGATGATTTCGGCGCTGGTCGGCGTGCTGGTGCGTCAGGGCAAGCTGAAGCTGGACGGACCCGCGCCGGTCGCGGCCTGGAAAAATCCCGATGATCCGCGTCACGCCATCACCGTCGATCAGCTTCTGCGCCACACTGCAGGACTTGCGCTCGGAAGCTCTCTCGAGGCCTCACTCGGCTCAGCCTTCGAGCCGGTCAACCGGATGAAGTTCATGGAAGCGGACATGGCCGCCTATGCCGGGACCATCCCGCTCGAGACCGCGCCTGGCGCTGCCTGGAATTATCACGACGGCAATATCCTCATTCTCTCGCATCTGATCCGCGATGCGACCGATGGCACGCCCGAAGGTGCGCTGCGTTTCGCGCGCCGCGAATTGTTCGCCCCGCTCGGCATGCGTCATGTCACGCTCCAGCTCGATGGCTCCGGCACGATCGAGGGATCGAGCGAGATGCTCGCATCCGCGCGCGACTGGGCGCGCTTCGGCCAGCTCTATCTCGATGACGGCGTCGCCGGCGGCAAGCGTATCCTGCCGGAAGGCTGGGTGAACTACACGGTCTCGCCGACACCGAACGCGTGGGTCGGCATCGGCGCCGGCTTCTGGACCAACCAGGGCGACAGCTTTGGCGCGAAATTTCGCGTGCAGCATGGCTGGCCGCGCGATGCGTTCTTCGCCAAGGGCACCATCGGGCAATACGCCATCGTGATTCCGTCGGAGCGGCTGGTGATCGTGCGGATGGGACGCTCGCCGAACGCCCCGCCGCAAGCGGACGGCGTGTTCGATCTCGTGCGCGACGTGGTGGCCGCAACGCGCGAGAAGGGGAAACTGGCGGGGGCGAATTGAGAGGTGTGGAGCGCCCTTTCTTCCTTCTCCCCTTGGTGGGAGAAGGTGGCGCGAAGCGCCGGATGAGGGGTATGTCTCCGCAAACTCACCTGCTGAAGCGTTTGCGACATACCCCTCACCCGGCTGCGCTTCGCGCATCCACCCTCTCCCACAAGGGGCGAGGGTGCACCGTCTGCGCGGCTAGAATCTAATTACCTTCCCAATTCCGTCGCCTGCGCCACGCGATCGAACCGCTCCAGCGTCATGATCGCGTCCGCGAATTTCTCCGCGCGCGCGTTCAGCACCGGCCGCGCCAGCGTCAGGAATTTCTGCTGCATCGCCTGCGCGTCGGGAAAGGAGGTCGGCTCACCCGAGGGATCGGCATAGAGCCGCTCATGCACGCCGTCGTCCGTCGTGATACTCACGCGTGCACCAAAAGGATGCGTGCGGCCGATTTCGAGCCGGTCGTCCTGCACCACGTCGAACTTGTCGGCGAGCGCGTCGATCGCGGCGTCGCCAAGGCGGCTGTAATCGTCCCAGCCGAATGAACCCTGGTCGAGCGCGAGCGCGCCGGTGAAGAACATCGAGAACTGGCCGCCGACGATCGAGGTCGGATGACGTTTGGTGGCGGCATCGCCGGTCAGCGTGATGCCGTTGCGGTGCAGCCCGATCTCGACGCGCTTGACCTGGTCGGGCGTCAGATTGTGCTCGCGCCGCATCGCGATCAGCGCGTCGATGGCGGCATGGGTATAGCGGCAGCTCGGATACGGCTTCACGCCGATCTTCATGGTCTCGTAGCTCTTGCCGAGCTCGGCGACCGCTTTGCCCGGATGCGCATCGTCGGTGTAGCCGGCGAGCAGGCCGTGCTTGCCTTCGACCGATTCTGTCGCGCCGACGAAATCGTTGCGTGCCAGCGTCGCGGCGATCACGCCGTTCATCGCGGCGGCGCCGACCTGGTAGCGCTTGTTCCAGGCGCCGTTGACCAGGAATTGCAGCGAGCCGGCGGCCTGGCTGCCGGAGACGCCGAAGGCGGCGACGAGCTGCTGCTCGGAGAGGCCGAACAGCTTGCCGGCGGCCGCGGCTGCGCCATAGGTGCCGGCGGTCGCGGTCGGGTGGAAGCCGCGCGCGTAATGCGAGGTCGGATCGAGCGCATTGCCGAGCCGGCAGCAGACCTCGTAACCCGCCACGATCGCGGTCAAGACATCGCGTCCGGAGGCGCCGACCATCTCGCCGACGGCGAAGGCGGCCGGAACCACCGGCGCGCTCGGATGCAGCGAGGAATCGGCGTGGGTGTCGTCGAAATCGAGGGAATGGCCGAGCGCGCCGTTGAGCAGCGCGGCCACTGCCGGCGTCCAGGTCTTGCTGTCGCCGAACACGGTGGATTCGCCCTTGGTGTCGAGTGCCAGCGCTTCCAGCATCTTCAGCATCGACGGGGTCGATTCCGCCTCGCGCCGCGCCCGGATCGCGCTGCCGAGGAAGTCCAGCGTCAGCACTTTTGCGCGATCCAGCACCTCTGCCGGAATATCCTGGTATTTCAGATTGAAGACATAGGCGGCGAGCGTTGCAGTTTCGTGGGCCATCGTGTTTCCTCGTTTTGGCGCGCAAGTTAGGCGGGCTGAATTGGCCTTTCAAGCGGCCTTGCGGCCGCGGGCATCAGCCATGCTTCTGCTCGGCCTTAAAAGGATCGGGGCGTCAACGATGGCATTCGCAGGACAGGTGTGGGAGCGGATCAGGTCGCGGCGGACGCAACTGGGGCTAGCGATCCGGGTCACGGTCGCCGCGACCGCAGCCTATGCGCTCGCCACCGCGCTGCATCTGCTGTTGCCGCTCTGGGCGGTCCTGACCTCGCTGATCGTGACCCAGATGAGCGTCGGCCGCTCGCTGAAGGCGACGCGCGACTACATGCTCGGCACCATCGGCGGCGCGATCTATGGCGGTGCCATCGCGATCCTGATCCCTTATTCCAGCGAAGCCGGGCTGTTGGGATTGCTGGTCCTCTCGGTCGCCCCGCTCGCCTTCATCGCCGCGATCAATCCGAGCCTGAGCGCTGCAACGGTCACCGCCGTGATCGTGCTGCTGGTCCCGACCATGCATCACTCCGATCCCATGACTTCGGCGATCGACCGCGTCAGCGAGGTCGCGGTCGGTGCGGTCACGGGTCTGCTCGTGTCGTTCCTGGTGCTGCCCTCGCGCGCGGTGCGGCAGATCCGCGCCAGCGCGGCAAAACTGCTCGAGCTGATCGCCGATGCCTTCGCTGAGCTGCTCGCGGGCCTGACGCGCGGCCGCGACAACGACGCGCTGCACCGGATTCAGGACGGCATCGGCACGGCCATGGTCAACCTCAACGCGATCGGCTCTGAGGCCGAGCGCGAGCGTGCCGCACGCCTGTCGAGCGGGCCGGACACCGGCCCGCTGCTGCGAACCATCCTGCGGCTGCGGCATGACGTCGTGATGATCGGCCGCGCCACCGTGGTGCCGCTGCCGGCCGACGTGCAGATGCGGCTCGCAGGACCGCTGACGGAAGTCTCGACGGTGATCGCGCGCTTCCTGCGTTCGGCCGCCGCGGCCTTGCGCGAAGGCGCCGGTGCGCCGCCGATCCATCCCGTCCACGTCGCGCTCCAGCATTATGCCGAAGCGGTCGCCGCCGTCCGTCACGATGGCCTGATCCGCGGTCAGCCCGGCGACACCGCCGAACGCTTTTTTGCGCTCGGCTTCTCGCTGGAGCAGATGCACCAGAATCTCTGCGATCTCGATCGCGTCGTTGGCGAATGGTCGGAGGCCTCGGCCGACAAATCCGCGCGCGTTGCGGAGTGAGTGCGAGCGTGTCCGTGTAAACGTCGGCCTTCGACAGCAATACGTACGTCGCGCGGCTCAGCCGTGATCGGCTTCCTCCTGAGACGCTGCACGCACCGGTTCCATCGGGTCATGCTGCTGACGCATTCTCTGTCTTAGTGGCTGCGAAGCTAAAAACACGACGTGTGGACCACCCCGGTTCTCACAACGGTTCCGTAGCCAGGGGTTGGCTCGAATCCGCAAAAGATTGGCTCAAGTTCATGAACGCTTCGGCGTTGGCTTGACCACGTTCGCGGTTCTGGAACCGGACAAAACCTAAAAAATCACAGGACTTATGATGCTATTCCGCTCGAGCGCCGCAGTTTGCGGCGCCCTGGTTGCGCTTGCCGTTTCTGTTTCCGTTGCGCGAAGTGAAACGCGTGGGGATCACTCAAGTGCCGTCGTTGATGCCGCCTCTGGCGATGCCATCGTTGGCGCGGCGTCCACGTACAATCCATTCAAGCCGGGCAAGGAGGAGGGCGGTCCGAAGACAGCCTCAGGCGAGCGTTATGATCCCTCTGCCTGGACGGGTGCCATCAAGACGAGCTTGCGCCGGAAATTTGGTGGGGTCGGATTTGGCGGGAGGCCCAAATTTGCCCTCGTCGAGGCCGTGGGCAAGAAGGTCATCGTCAAGATAAATGACGTGGGGCCGCTCAGACCTGGCCGCATCATTGACCTCAACGAGCGGACGATGCGCCATTTCGATCCGAGCATGGACCTCGGTGTGATTCCCGACGTGAGAGTTAGTCCGCTTGCAGGGGACAATTGGACCCCGGGGCCGGCTGGCTGAACACGGGCGTGTTCATCAATGTCGGCCCGCGCGAGTCATTGCGCTGGCGCCACGATTCGTCCCATCATGCTGCGGACCACGAGCTTGTGGAAGGGCACGATGAGCGCGAGGTAGGTCCGGCCAAGCAGATTATGCGTCCGCACCAGCGTGGTCGACGTGACCTGCCGGCCCGCGGCATCGCGGGTCACATCGACGACGATGCGGAAATCGAGATGAGAATCGTCGAAGCCCGCGACCAGCCGCTCCGGCGTCTCGCTCAGCACCGGAAACAGGCCGATCAGGCCATGCGGGGCCGGCGCGCCTTCGCCCGATGTTTTCAGCCCGAACGGCGTCACCAGAATGTTGCGCAGGCGCAGCAGCGCATCGATCCAGCGCGGCCCGTGCAGCACCATCCGGGTGCAGGCCTCGCGGGCATTCACTTGCGCTGCGCCGATCTCGACGCGAAACGCGTCGGCGAACTGCGCGCCTGATAGCAGCGTGTTGGCATCGACCTCGGGTGCGACTTCTCGGACGGTCCCGTTCATCCCGCCAATCTGCGCGTCAGCATCCGGAAGCGCAAGATCAGCAGCCCGGCATAGACGAACGTCCCGACCGAAAACCCGACCCAGACGCCGACCGCGCCGAGCCCGGCGTTGAAGGCCAGCACCCAGGCGATCGGAAAGGCAATGCCCCAATAGCCGATCGCCGCGAACAGCAGTGTCATCCTGGTGTCGTTGATGCCGCGCAGCGCGCCGCCCATGATGGTCTGGAGGCCGTCGGCGATGAAGAAGGTGGCGCCGACCAGCAGCAGCGTCGCGGTCAGCTCGACGGTTGCCGCGCTGGCCTCGCCGCCGCCGAAGAACAGCCGTCCGACCTGGTAGCGGCCGAGGATGATCGCAATCGTCAGCGCGGAGACCAGCGCGATGCCGAGTACGGCCGCGACCAGCCCTGCGCGTTTCACCGCGGCCGGCTCGCCCCGGCCGAAGGCGTGGCCGACGCGCACGGTCGCGGCCATGCCGATGCCGAGCGGGACCATGAACAGCACCGCCGTGACCTGCAGCGCGATCTGATGCGCGGCGAGCGCGGCGGTCGAGATCAGCCCCATCAGCAGTGCGGCCGAGGAGAACAGGCCGTATTCCATCAGCAACGAGAACGAGATCGGCGCGCCGATCGCGATGAGCTGACGCATCAAGGGCCTGTCGATCCGCCAGAGACGAGCGAGCGGGTGATAGTCCGCGAACGGCTTTCGCCATGCGGCGATTGCGAGCGCAGCGAGGAAGGTGCCGAGATTGACCAGCGTGGTCGCAAGCCCCGCGCCGAACAGGCCGAGCTTCGGCAGGCCGAACAGGCCGTGGATCAGGACATAGACCAGCGCGGCATTGGCAGGGATCGCTGCAACCGTGATCCACAGCGGCGCCTGCGGCCGGTTGACCGCGCTCATCATGCTGCGGAGTGCGATGAAGCCGAGCGCCGGCGCAATGCCCCAGGCCAGTCCGTTAAGATAGCGCTGGGCCAGCGCTGCGGAATCGCGCGTCTGCCCCAGCGCGAGCAGGATCTGCTCGCCATAGAGCGGCGAGGCCATCATCGGCAGCGAGATCAGCAGCGCGACCCACAGCCCGACGCGCAAGGAGCGGCGGATCAGCCTGACGTCGCCGGCGCCGAAGGCCTGCGCCGCGAGCGGCGATACCGCCGACATCAATCCGAGCCCGAAGGTGAAGCTGACGAAATAGACCGTATGCGCCAGCGCCGCCGCGGCCACCGAATCCTCGCCGAGCCGGCCGATCATCGCGAGATCGGTCGTGATCATCGCGATCTGCCCGAGCTGCGTCAGCATCAACGGCACGGCCAGCCGCAGCGTCTCGGCGAATTCTTGCGCGAGATGATTTGGCGGCACGCCGGCTTGCGGCTGCGATTGATGTTGGACGGTGTCGAGCATGGCGGGTGAATAGCACAGCGACACGTCGAAAACATGGCCCCGAGAATAAGACGGCGAGGGGATCTATCCGCTAGCTCGGTACAAAGGCGCACTTGCGCCGTGCCCACCATCATCAAGGATTTCGAGAGAAGTGGTGGGCACGCTGCGCTTTGCCCACCCTACAATACTGCGTCCGGGGCACGAGATTGTGCGAAACGCGAAGCGCCCTTCTTCCCCTCTCCCCCCTGTGGGAGAAGGTGGCTCGCCGCGCAGCGGCGAGACGGGTGAGGGGTATGCCTCGACGATTTCAGATCAAAATTGGACTCGCGGATGGAGACCCCTCATCCGGCGCTTCGCGCCACCTTCTTCCACAAGGGGAGAAGGAAGAGGTACACCTCAGCCCTTCCGCTCCGGCACGCGCTTGATCTTCGCACCCAGCGCGTTGAGCCGCTCTTCGATGCGCTCGTAGCCGCGCTCGATCTGGTCGGCGTTGTTGATGGTGGAGGTGCCCTGGGCGCACACGGCCGCCAGCAGCATGGCCATGCCGGCGCGGATGTCGGGCGAGGTCATGGTCGCGCCGTGCAGGCGGCTGGGCCCTGCGATGATCGCGCGGTGCGGGTCGCAAAGCACGATGCGCGCGCCCATCGCGATCAGCTTGTCGACGAAGAACATCCGCGATTCGAACATCTTCTCGAACATCAGGATCACGCCCTCGCATTGCGTGGCGGTGACGATCGCGATCGACATCAGGTCGGCCGGGAAGGCCGGCCAGGGCTGGTCTTCCAGCTTCGGCACGTGGCCGCCGAAATCGTCCTGGATTTTCAGCGTCTGGTTCGACGGCACGATGAGATCGTCGCCCTCGACGCGGCAGACGATACCGAGCCGCTCGAACCCCATGCGGATCGAGCGCAGATGCTCGACACCGGCGCGCGTGATACGCAGCGGCGAACGCGTCACGGCAGCAAGCCCGATCAGCGAGCCGACCTCGATATGGTCGGGCTGGATCCGATAGGTCGCAGTGCCCAGAGTCGCCGGCCCATGCACGATCATGGTGTTGGTGCCGATGCCCTCGATCTTCGCACCGAGCGCGACCAGGAAGTTGGCGAGATCCTGCACATGCGGCTCGGAGGCCGCGTTGCGCAAATAGGTGACGCCGTCGGCGGCGACCGCCGCCACCAGCGCGTTCTCCGTCGCGGTGACGCTCGGCTCGTCCAGGAACACGTCCGCGCCGGCAAGCTTGGGTGCGCGGAATTCGAGCCGGTCGGTCGCGGTGACTTTTGCGCCGAGCTGTTCCAAAGCCAGCACATGGGTATCCAGCCTGCGGCGGCCGATGACGTCGCCGCCGGGCGGCGGCAGCATCACTTCGCCGCAGCGCGCGAGCAGGGGGCCTGCCAGCAGGATCGAAGCGCGGATGCGCACGCACAGCTCGGGGTCGAGATCGGCGGCGCGGATGCTTTTGGCGTGGATGTGAAGCGTATTTCGGGCGGTCCATTCCGCCGCCGCACCGACCGAGCGGATCAGCTCGACCAGCGTCTCGGTATCGCGGATGCGCGGCACGTTCTCCAGCGTCACCGGATGCTCGGTGAGCAGGGCCGCGGCGATGATCGGCAGCGCCGAATTCTTGTTGCCGGACGGCTCGATCGAGCCCGAGAGCCGGTGACCGCCCTCGACAATGTATTGGATGGGCGCCACGGGGATTTCTCGCTGTCCTGTTGGGTGGGCTGTTTCGGGGCGGAAACTACAGAGAATCGAGCGCGGGAGCAATTGCGCTGGCCGGGCCCGCCCATCGATCTGGAGCTTGTGGCAGGCGGCAGCTCTTAGAACAACCCGATGATGTTCCCCACCACATAGAGGATCGCGATCAGGATCAGCGCACCGATCATGACGAAGGAGATTTCGATCGCGATGGCGCCGGTGCCGAGCGCGGCGGCGACGGCGGCGAGGAGCCGTTCTTCCCGGAAGATCAGCGAGAGGACCGAGAGCAGGATGGCGAGCAGGCCGAGCGAGATTGCGGTGACTGACGCGGTTTCGCTCCAGCTTCGTCCTGGCGATTTCTCGACCTTCGGAGCCTGATATTCCACGCCTTTCACCTTCGCGATGACCCGGTCCTTGATGCGATGTCCGGTCTCGACGATCACCTTGTCCGCAGGCGGCGGAGGAAACACGATCGGCACGACCCAATGCGGCAGCACCGCCGCCATCAGCGCCAGCACGCCGACGATGCTGCCGATCACGCCGAGACGGCGGGATGGCACGGCGGAACTGGGCGTTGCAGAGGCGGTCATGACGTGGCGTCCCGGCCGGAAAGGCCGCTGGGTTCATGCTACTTCGTCGCGAGGAACGCTGGTGAGATTCAGGAACGCAAGGATTGGCCGACATGCCCGGGCTTGTCCCGGGCTTCCACGTTCTTTGTGCCGCAGTTGAGACGTGGGTGGCCGGGTCAAGCCCGGCCATGACGTTGTGGAAGCAGCAAGCGCTAGATATCGATCGTCGCGCTCAGCGAATGTTCCTGGATGAAGTCGCGGCGCGGCTCGACCACGTCGCCCATCAGCTTGGTGAAGATGTCATCGGCCTCGTCGACCTCCTTGACTTTCACCTGCAGCAGCGAGCGCACGTCGGTATCCAGCGTCGTCTCCCAGAGCTGCTCCGGGTTCATCTCGCCGAGACCCTTGTAGCGCTGCAGCGAGATGCCCTTGCGGCCGGCCTCGGTCACCGCCTCAAACAGGTCGACCGGGCCATGGACCATGTGCTCGGTATCCTTCCGCCGCAGCTTGCCGGAGCGCGCATAGACGTCCTGGAGTTTCGTCGTGTACTCGTCGAGCTTTCGGGCTTCGGCCGATCCCAGGAAGGCGTCGTCGATCACAGCGGTTTCCTTGACGCCGCGCACGGTGCGCTCGAACTGGAAGCCCTGGCCTTCCACGTATTGCCCGATCCAGCCGCGCTCGACCTCCTCGGCCTGATTGTCCAGCCGGCTCGCAATGTACTGCGCGGCGGCAGCGGCCTTCTCGGGATCGCCGTAGATCGATTTGTTCAGCACGCCGGTGATGGCGGCCTGCTCGATGACCTTGCGGTTATAGCGGCTGTGCAGGTTGCGCAAAATGCTGCGCACCACGCGCGCGTCGTCGACCAGCGAGCGCAGGTCGCGGCCGGTGCGGTCGCCGCCGGTGCCGGGAATGTAGACGCAGTCGTCGAGGCCGGCGTCGATCAGATAGTCTTCCAGCGCCCGCTCGTCCTTCAGATATTGCTCGGACTTGCCGCGCGAGACCTTATAGAGCGGCGGCTGGGCGATATAGAGATAGCCGCCGTCGATGATGTCGCGCATCTGCCGGTAGAAAAAGGTGAGCAGCAGCGTGCGGATGTGGGCGCCGTCGACGTCGGCGTCCGTCATCACGATGATCTTGTGATAGCGCAGCTTCTCGACCGAGAACTCGTCGCTGATGCCGGTGCCGAGCGCGGTGATCAGCGTGCCGATCTGCTCGCTTCCCAGCATCTTGTCGGGGCGGACGCGTTCGACGTTCAAGATCTTGCCGCGGAGCGGCAAGACGGCCTGGAATTCGCGGTTGCGGCCCTGCTTGGCGCTGCCGCCTGCCGAGTCGCCCTCGACGATGAAGAGCTCGGACTTGGCCGGATCCTTTTCCTGGCAGTCGGCGAGCTTGCCCGGCAGCGAGGAGACCGAGAGCGGGCTCTTGCGCGTCAGCTCGCGCGCTTTTCGCGCGGCTTCGCGGGCGGCCGCGGCCTGGATCACCTTGCCGACGATCATCTTGGCTTCGCTCGGATGCTCCTCGAACCAGGCCTGGAGCGCCTCGTTGAGGACGTTCTCGACCACGGGGCGCACTTCCGAGGAAACCAGCTTGTCCTTGGTCTGCGACGAGAATTTCGGATCCGGCACCTTCACCGATAGCACGGCGGTGAGACCTTCGCGGCAGTCGTCGCCGGTCAGCGCGATCTTTTCCTTTTTCGCGTTGGCCTCGGCATAGCCGTTGACCTGGCGCGTCAGCGCGCCACGAAAGCCGGCCAGATGGGTGCCGCCGTCACGCTGCGGGATGTTGTTGGTGAAACACAGCACGTTCTCGTGGTAGCTGTCGTTCCACCACAAGGCGGCCTCGACGCCGATGCCGTTGGCTTCCGCGCGCACCATGATCGGCGCCGGCACGATCGCCTTCTTGTTGCGGTCGAGATATTTGACAAATTCCTCGACGCCGCCGGAATAGTGCATCTCCTCGCGCTTCTCGACCGCGTGACGCATGTCGGAGAGGGCGATGTTGACGCCGGAATTGAGGAAGGCGAGCTCGCGCAGCCGGTGCTCGAGCGTTGCGAAGTCGTATTCGATGTTCTTGAAGGTCTCGGGGGAAGCGTAGAACGTCACCTCGGTGCCGCGCTTGCCCGGCGCATCGCCGACGACCTGGAGCGGTGCAACGGCGTCGCCATGGGCGAACTCGATGGTATGCTCCTTGTTGTCGCGCCAGATGCGCAGCACGAGCTTGCTCGACAGCGCGTTGACGACGGAGACGCCTACGCCGTGCAGACCGCCGGAAACCTTGTAGGAGTTCTGGTCGAACTTACCGCCGGCGTGGAGCTGGGTCATGATGACCTCGGCCGCCGAGATGCCTTCGCCCTTGTGGATGTCGACGGGAATGCCGCGGCCGTCGTCGCGCACGGTGACGGAATTGTCGGCGTTGAGCACGACATCGACACGCGTGGCATGGCCCGCCAGCGCTTCGTCGATCGCGTTGTCGACGACTTCGTACACCATGTGGTGCAGGCCCGAGCCGTCGTCGGTGTCGCCGATATACATGCCCGGGCGCTTGCGGACGGCGTCGAGACCCTTGAGCACGCGGATCGATTCCGCACCGTATTCGCTCGGATTGGAGGGCTCGTTTTCGGCAGCGGGCTGCCGAGCAGGTTCTGTCATGAGAGGCCTTCGAAATGTCGCCCGAATCAGCGGCGCAAAAGGCGCTGATTTGCAGGCTATTTGTGCCACGAAAGACCGCTTGCGCCTAGCGCAAAGTATCTTCCGGCAACCCTTTGAGCAGATAGGGTTTTTGGGCGAGTTTTCAAGACTTTTGAAGGCCGATTCCGGCCGCTGCAAAAAGCCCGATTCGAGCGCCTGCTTGGGCCTCGAAAAGGGGTGGATTTTGGGGGCGGGAAGGGTGGTTCCGGGGTGCGTTCACACCGGTGCCGTCATGCCCGGGCTTGTTGTTTAGCCCGGCCATGACGATCAACCTCAGTACATCTGAAGCGGCAGCACGTCCCCGCTCGGGCCCACCAGAAGGCCCCAGGCCTCGCCGGCGGCAACAGTCAGGGCCTCGGTGCGGGCGGGTTGCCCGGGCATGCGCAGCGCGTACTGGTACTTGCCCGGGGGCAGATCGAGCATCGGGCCCTTCGGTGATCGCGGGCCGCCGGCGCCTGCCGCGATCTTCACCGTCTGCTTGTTGATCGTCAGCGAGGCCTCGTTCGGTCCCATATTTCCGAGCATGAGCCTCGCTTGTCCCGCCTTCGGCATGATGTCGGCCTTAACAGCCGCATCGGAATTCTTCTGCGCCAGATTGACCGTGGTCTCGCCCTTGGCCCGGTCGAGCTTGAGCACGGCGGGTCCCTGCGGCGAGGTGAAGTCGATCTGTGCGTGCTCTGCCGACACGGTCGCGCCGTCGGTCTTTTCCTGCCAGCTGAGCTTGGATAGCTCCGCCCGGTAGAAGGCGAGGACGTCCTGGAGCGGCGCCGGGATGCTGGCTGTCAGCTCGCGGCGGAGCGGCGCCTCGCCGCCGGGTACCTTCGTGGTGGCCAGCGATTTCGACGAACGCTGCGTCGGCACGGGCAATTGGGAGTCAGCATCTGGCTTGAGCGGCTCGGAGGATTTGGCCTGTACTTCCACCTCCGCAGCGGCCGCAGGCTTGGCCGCTTCCGTCACCAGGCCCGATCCGTCGGCCCGGACATTCACCTTCGGACCCATCTGCATCACGGTCATCGAGATCGACTTGCCGCCCTTGGCGAACGCCATCACCGCCATGTTGGGCTGGTTGATGACCGAAGGCTGCTCCTTCCAGCCCGAGCTCTTCAGCGCCGTGCGATAGAAGCTGCTGAGTGCCTTCACGCTCGATGCCGCGGAGAACTCCAGCCGGCCGTCGCCGCCTTCGAACTTCACGCCTTCGGCGTTTTCGGGCAGCGGCACCGGCGTCTTGCTGTCGGCGAGCGCAGTGAGCGGCGCGTCCGACAGCGAGGCGGCCTGCGTTTTGCGCCTGGCCTCATCGGCAGCGATGAGCTGCTGAGCCGCACCCAAGGCATCGCCGAGGAACCTGTCGTCGGCCTCTTTCTTCGCCCTGGCGCGGGCCGCCAGCGCTGATTCCTTCACCTGCGCGGTCAGGCTGATCATGGTGAAATCATGTTTGCGGCCGAGCCGCAGCACGCCGGTCTCCTCGGCGGAAGAGATCTTGATCGCGACCTCGTCACCGGGAAGGAGCGGCGCGTTGCCATCCTCCTGCCAGCCGCGCGCGGCGAGCTCGCGATGATAGAAGGCGCGCACGGCGGGCAGCTCGGCCATCGCGGCGGCGCTGATCTCGCGCTTGTTGGAGCTTGCGCTGCCGAGGCCCCGCGCCGATTTGGTTGGCTTCGGCCGTGGCAGGCCGGCCATGTCATCATCGGCCTGGAGCTCTTCGGGCAGCGCGAACGGCGCCACCCTGATCTCGACATTGGTGCGGCCATCGTCGCGGCGCGTCAGCGTCAGCATCACCGGCTTCTGCTTGTAGAACTGCGTCGTGTCGCCGTCGGGATGGTCGTAGAACACACGCACGCCGTTCGGGACGGTCTCGCCGAGATCGGCATTCGGCCAGCGCGCCGCCGTCTCGGGCGTGAGCTTGCGCCAACCAATCGCCGCCATGTCTTTCGCAAAGAACTGCGCGGTCGCGTCGAGCGCGCTGGGCGCGATGCAGCCGAGATAGGGCCGGGTCTCGTCGAACACGAGGTCGGTCGCGCCGTCCGGGAAAGACACGTTGGAATAAATCCGGCTCGGCGTGTAGGACACGGCGGACTGATCGGGACGCCCGCGCGCCTGCGTAAGGGAGACGCGTAGCCCCTGCCGTCCCTTCTTGAAGCTCAGCGCGGTGCTTTTCTCATCCAGCGGATAAACATAGGGCACCCAGCCGTCGGCGCTCAGCAGTTTCCTGGTGGCGTCCAACGTGGCGGTAACGGCGGTAGGCACGGTATAGATCACGCGATGGTTGTCGGGGCGTGAGGTGTCCTCCACCGCGCCCTCGAGACGCGGCAGCGCATGGACGTCGACGATGCCGTCGTCTGCGGCGCCCGCCGGACGCGAGGTGCTCGCCATCGCGAGAATGCCGCAGGCAAGCAGCAGCCATCTTGCCGGGACTTGCGCCCCGCGCCGGATCATCGGCATCGTCAAAACTCCTGGATGTTACGCGGGTCGTCCTGCCCTCGCGCATTGGCAGGCTGCGGCGCCATCGGCGCGCGGCCTCAGACGAGAAGTCGCGGTGGGAACCAGAGAGGTTCAACGGAGATCGTCCGGCCGGCGCGAAGGCCTGGACAGGCCGAGGGCTCAGTACAGCTGCAGCGGCGGCCACGCGTCACCATCGCGCCCGACCGTGAGCTCCCAGGTATCGCCGGCCGCGACGGTGAGGGTGTTCGTGGTGACCGGATAGCCCGGCACGCCCAGCCTGTAGGGATATTTGCCGGGCACGAGGTCCAGCGCGACAGCGTTCGCGCCGGCCCGGCGCGGGATGGTTTGCTCGTTGATCTCGAGCACGGCTTCCTTTTCGCCGATGTTGCTGAACACCAGCTTCGCCTGTCCCGGCTCTGGAAGGACGTTCGCTTTGGTCGCCGTCTGCGCGTTCTTCTGCACGAGATGGACCGATGTGCCGGAATCCTTGCGGTCGAGTTTCAACGCGGCCGGCCCCAGCGGCGAGACGAAGGCGAGCTGGATGTGATCGGCGCCGATCACCGCGTCATCATGCTGTTCCTGCCAGCCGAGCCTTCCAAGCTCGGTGCGATAGAACGCGAGCACGTCGCCGAGCGCTGCGGGCACGGTGGCTTCCAGCCTGACACGAAGCGGCGCTTCGACGCCCCGCATCAGCGTGGTGTGGATTCCTCTGTAATTGTAACGGGTCGGTGCGGGCAGCTTGGCATCGGAATCCAGCGTCAGCGTCGTCGGAAACAGATGGGGCAGCGTGGCGCCGGCGCTGGCCGCGAGCAGGCACATCGCAAGCAGGACGAGGCCATACGCAAACATCCGCCATCGTGCCGGGGCTCGCGCCCCATGCCTCACCGTTGTCATGCTCATGCTCCAAGGATATCGCGCGTGTCAAAATTCGGCGCGATGGCCGCTGCCAGCGGCCTCAAGCAGCTAGTCGCTGATGAAACCGAGCGGGTTCAACCCGTCGGCCTAGCTTCGGGCCGAGACCTGTCCGCTCTCGACGTCGAAGACTTCGCCTCCGGCGCCGATCTCGGCGAAGGCCGCCGGGTCCGCGCCGGTCAGCCACACCTGCGCGCCGAGCGTCTTCAGCTCGTCGAACAGCGCGGCGCGGCGGTTCGGATCGAGATGGGCGACGACCTCGTCCAGCAGCAGCAGCGGCACGATGCCGGTCATTTCCGCCACCAGCGTCGCATGCGCCAGCACGAGGCCGATCAGCAGCGCCTTCTGCTCCCCCGTCGAGGCATCGCGCGCCGGCATGCTCTTGGGCGCATAGATCACCTGGAGATCGGTGAGATGCGGGCCGTCGGTGGTGCGGCCGGCGATGGCATCGCGCGGGCGGTTGTCGCGCAGGATCTGCCGGTAGCGGTCCTCGACCGACGTCGCGGTCTCCTGCAGCAGCGCGTTCTCCATCCAGCCGTCGAGCGCGATTTTAGCCGATGGGAAGGCGGAGGCCTGCGCGCGCGCGTTCAGCATGCCGGTGAGCCTTGCTGCGGTCTGCCCGCGCGTTGCCGCGACCGCGACCGCAAGCTCCGCGGTCTCGCGCTCGATCGCGTCACACCAATGGTCGTCGTAATTGCGGGTTTCGAGCAGGCGGTTGCGCGAGCGTAGCGACCGTTCCAGCGCCGAAATGCGGCTGGAATGATCGCTGTCGATGGCGAGCACCAGGCGGTCGAAGAAGCGCCGCCGCTCCGAGCCTGCGCCCATGAACAGCCCATCCATCGCCGGCGTCAGCCACACCATGCGGATGTGGTCGCCGAAGGCTGCGGCCGAATTGACCGGCTCGCGGTCGATCCGGCAGCGCCGGCTCATTGTGCTGTCGGGCCGCGGCGTATCGATGCCGGTGCCGAGCGTCGCCAGCCCCAGCGCGCCCTCGACCTGCGCCGACACCGCCCAGGAGCCGTCGCCCTGGTTGTCGGCAACGTCCTCCAGCGTCGCGCGCCGCAGGCCGCGTCCCGGCGACAGGAACGAGATCGCCTCGATGCAATTGGTCTTGCCCGCCCCGTTCGGCCCGACCAGCGCCACCATGTCAGCCGCCGTCTCGAGCCCCGCCGCCCGATAATTGCGAAAATGCGTCAGCGTCAGGCGATGAATGCGGGAGGGGGTCATATGCTATTCGTCATGGGCACGCGCTCTCCTTCGCGGGAGCATGCCGTAGGGTGGGCAAAGGCGCGCTCTGCGCGCGCCGTGCCCACGTCTCGCCGCGATCCGGGCCGCTGCATGGTGGGCACGCTTTCGCCTTCGCTCTTCGAGCTACGGCGCAAGCTTTGCCCACCCTACGGCTCCGATGGATGGTCGAGAGAGCGCCCCTCACACCCGCATCGGCATCAGCACGTACAGCGCGCTCTTGTCGTCGCGGTCTTGCACCAGGGTCGGGGAGCCGGGGTCGGCGAGCCTGAGCGTTGCGACGTCGCCTTCGATCTGGGCGGCGATGTCGAGCAGATAGCGGGAGTTGAAGCCGATATCGAGGGCGTCGGAAGCGTATTCGACCTCGAGTTCTTCGGTCGCGCTGCCGGAATCCGGATTGGTCACCGACAGCACCAGCTTGCCCGGCGCCAGCGACAGCTTGACCGCGCGGCCACGCTCGCTCGAAATCGTCGAGACGCGGTCGACCGCGTTCTCGAAATCCTTCTTGTCGACGACGAGCTCCTTGTCGTTGCCTTGCGGGATGACGCGGCCGTAGTCGGGGAAGGTGCCGTCGATCAGTTTCGAGGTCAGCACGACGTTACCGATCGTAAAGCGGATTTTGGCCTGCGACAGCTCGATCGTCATCTCGGCGTCGGTGTCCTCGATCAGGCGCTGCACCTCGCCGACGGTCTTGCGCGGCACGATGACGCCGGGCATGCCCTCGGCGCCCTTGGGCTGCACCAGATCGAGCTGGGCGAGGCGGTGGCCGTCGGTGGCGACGCCGCGCAGGGTGGCGGCCTTAGGCGTGCCGGCGGCGTGCAGATAGATGCCGTTGAGGTAGTAGCGCGTCTCCTCGGTGGAGATCGCGAACTGGGTGCGGTCGATCAGTCGCTTGACGTCCTTGGCCGCGAGCGAGAAGGAATGCGACATGTCGCCGGCGGCCAGATCCGGGAAATCATTCTCCGGCAGGGTCTGCAGCGTGAAGCGGGAGCGGCCGGCGCGGATCGCCAGCACGGCGCGGTCGCCGTCGGCCTCCAGCACGATCTGCGAACCATCCGGCAGCTTGCGGACGATGTCGTAGAACATGTGCGCCGGCACGGTGGTGGAGCCCGCGGTCGCGGTTTCCGCCGGCAGTGTCTCCGTCACCTCGAGGTCGAGGTCGGTCGCCTTCAGCGACAATTTGGCGTTCTCGGCGCGAACCAGCACGTTGCCGAGGATCGGAATCGTGTTGCGGCGCTCGACCACGCGGTGGACATGACCCAGCGACTTCAGGAGTTGCGCGCGTTCGACCGTAACCTTCATTGCACTACTCGCCCGATCCCCAAGGAAACACAACGTTGAGAAGGCCGGGCGGCGGGACGCGCGCCACGGCACCGAAGACCCCGGAAAGCCGGATCATCCAGCCGATATGACCAAAGCCGTCGGGGTCGCGCAAGGTGGCGCGGAAAGTCATCCTTTTCAAGAGATTGCCGAGCAGTTCCCCACGATTTACCGCCCCAGAACCAGGGTCGCCGCCCAGGCAAACGAAGACCGCCGCCCAGGCATGGCCGGGCGGCGGGAGAATGGCAGGAGCGCCTTAGGCGTTTATTCCTGAAGCTGGCGCTTCAGCGACTCCACTTCCTCCGACAGCGCGTTGTCCTTGGAGACTAGGGCCTCGATCTTGCGCACGGCGTGCAGCACCGTGGTGTGGTCGCGCCCGCCGAAGCGGCGGCCGATCTCCGGGAGCGAGCGCAGCGTCAGCGTCTTGGCGAGATACATCGCCACCTGGCGCGGACGGACCACGTTGGCGGTGCGGCGCGAGGAGAGGAGGTCGGAGCGGCTGACATTATACTGCCGCGCCACCACGCGCTGGATGTCCTCGATCTTGATCCGCTTCGGCTCCTGCGGCCGGACCAGGTCGCGCACCTCGTGCTCGGCCATTTCCAGCGTCACCGGCCGGTTGTTGAGTTTCGAGTGCGCGAGCAGACGGTTGATCGCGCCTTCGAGGTCGCGGCCGTTATGGGTGATGGTGCGCGCCAGATAGTGCAGCACCTCCTCGGGCACTTCGAACGTCGCATGATGGGCGCGGGCGGCGGCGACGCGAGACTTGAGAATGCCGTGGCGCAGCTCCTCGCCGAGCGAGCCCATCTCGACCACGAGGCCGCCGGCAAGCCGCGAGCGCACGCGGTCATCGAGGCTTTCGAGATCGGACGGCGGCCGGTCGGCTGCGATTACGACCTGGCGGCCGGCATCGATCAGCGCGTTCAGCGTGTGACAGAACTCGGCCTGGGTCGACTTGCCCTGCAGGAACTGGAGATCGTCGATGACCAGCACGTCGATGCCGCGCAGCGCTTCCTTGAAGGCCAGCGCGGTCTGCGTCTTCAGCGCGGCGACGAAGCCGTACATGAATTTTTCCGCCGTGAGATACAGCACCTTGCGCTCGTTGCCGGAATTGCCGGCCCAGGTCACCGCCTGGAGCAGATGCGTCTTGCCGAGCCCGACGCCGGCATGGATGTAGAGCGGGTTGAACATCACGGGGTCGCCGCGGCGACCTTCCGCGACCTGACGCGCGGCTGCATGGGCCAGCGTGTTGGAGCGGCCGACGACGAAGCTCGCAAAGGTCAGGCGCGGATCGAGCGGCGAGCCGCCGAGCGCGTCGTGATTGGCCGAGACCGGCGCGGTCGCGGTCGAGCGCAGCTCCGGCGTGGGGGTGCGTCGCATTTCGACCGGCGCCGGGGCTTCCTTCGGTTGCACCACCGGACGCACGGCCGAACGCACCGTGAGGTCGATGCGATGCACTTCCGGCATCTCGGCCTGCCAGCACGACAGCACGCGCTCGGCATAATGGGCCTGAATCCAGCTCTTCAGGAAGCGGGTCGGTACCGAGAGCCGCACGCTCTCGTCCTGCACGCCTTCCAGATCCATGCGTGCAAACCAGCTCGTGTAAACGTCCTCGCCAACGCTCGAGCGCAGCCGACCCTTCACGCGTGACCAGCGATCATGTTCCATTGTCATCGTCAGAAAACTTCTCTTGAGAGATATAGTTGCGTTGTGAGCGCCATGCAGGTGTTCCTGCAGGACCCCTCAGCAGGGCCCTTGGAATGGCGCGACCTCAAAGCGAGTCCATCGTCAGGCATGGCTCGACCGTCCGGCGGGAACGCCGCGTCAGATCAGCGATGTCAGAGATGGAGGGTTCGCGAGGTCAGCGCGTACTCGGCGCTGCGTCACACGCGGGAGGCTGGAGATCTGACGGATCTAGAACGGCATCGTTGGAATTGGAAACGTGCTGAAATACCGCGTTGAGTCCGTAAGACATGATACCTCCCCGTCCTGCCGTGATTGCTCGCGACAAGGTCCTGCGTGTCTTGACGACAGCCGCGCCGTACTCCTGCGCGGATGCCTGCCCGTGTACTGGTCGTCCGCTCGACTTCGCCGCCTTGCGTGCCGGGGTAGCTTCGCGATGTCTCTCATATGCGCTTGGCACGAGGCGGGAAGATCCCGCTTGGAGACATTCAGACAAAGAGCTACCATTCCCATATTGCTATGGGTTGTGAACCGACATCGCTTGTTGAAGCGTCGCCTACGTGCACACCGCCGCCGATTTGCACGCTCGCCCCGTTTCCTAAACCGCGCTGGTCTGAAGATCGTGGGCGCCGCTGACCACTTAAGGAATACACTAAGCGGAAAGACTCGCAACGAATTGATTCACACTTGAGCCACCAAAAAAACTTGACGTCGGTTAACGCCACACGCGACTTGTGCACAGGCTTCGGAGCAAGTTTTTGGATTCGTGCACAGAATCGAAAATGCCGCGCCTCATGTGACAATTCTCCGCCACCGCCAAAATTTTTTAACAAATTCGTCACGCACCCTACGCGCGGGTGAATTTTCCAAACGCTTGCGATCACTATGTCGATAAGTGATTAGCGAGACATCGTTTTTTGAGTCTCGTTTCATAGGGTAACTCCGGCCCGATGTGCGTTCCTGTGAATCTACGGTGTGTAGAACTTTCGTCGCCCGCGGATTCAATTCGAGCGCGCGGCACAGGGGTTTTTTGCAATGCAGTGAAAGTTTCCGCTGTTGCAAAACATCCGCAGGTAGAACTACGGAACGAAGCATAGCGCGGGCGAAGCAAACCTTCCAATCGAAGATCGACTGCGGCGTGACTGCGTGCGTGAAAGATGACAGGCAACAAAAAAGCCCGGCGCGATGCCGGGCTGTTTGACGCGTGCGATGTTCGATCGATCAGTCGACCGATGGTCCGCCGTTACCTGACGAACTTACCTGGCGCGCTTACTTGGCGAGCTTGGCGATCTGCGCGGTGAGCCGCGAGACTTTGCGGCTGGCATTGTTCTTGTGAATGATGTTGCGCTGAGCGGCACGCATCAGTGCGGGCTCGGCATTCGCCAGCGCCTTCGCGGCAGCGGCGCGGTCGCCGGTCGCGATGGCTTCCTCGACGGTGCGGACGGCGCCGCGCATCTGGGTGCGGCGCGACTTGTTGACGGCGGTGCGGCGGGCGATCTTGCGCGTCGCTTTCTTGGCGGAAGTGGTATTGGCCATGGTCTCAATATCCTTTGCGGGTACCGGTCGCGTCTTGGTCGGGTAGCGCCGGCTTGCTTGACCGCGTAATCGACGCTCGGATTTAGGGTGTTCGGTTGCTGGGCTGTCCCCGGAACATGAGGCCTCAAAGAGCCTTTAAGCTCGAGGAGCCTGCAACTGCTCAAAGAACAGCGGCGGCAGGATTGCGCCCGCCGCCAGTTGGCGCCCTTATAGAGAGGGTCTTGCGCACCGTCAACGCTTTCCGGGCTGGAAAAGCGGCCCCGGGGCGCTCCAGGGAGCACGGTAACGCCCTGAAGAGGTTGAATTTCTGCCGTCTCCCGGCTATTGGCAGGCGGCGTTTTGTCGGGTCCTCCGATCGGACGACCATATAAGGTGGGGCATGATCCGCGGCTTTTTCCGACTGATTGGGCTGTTGCTGCTCGCCGGCGGGTTCATCTTCATGGTCTACGACGGCGCCCGCTGGGTGGCCGACCAGACCCTGCGGTTCACCCGGTTCGGCCAGTTCTGGAACGACATCAATCAGGCCAGCCAATCGGCCTTCCGCACCTGGGTCGAGGCCAAGGCGCCCTGGCTCTGGACCTCGGTGATCCGCCTGCTGCTGGATCAGCCGGTCTTTGCCGTCCTCGGCATCCTGGGCATCCTGCTGATGATCCTGTTCCGGCCGCGGAAACCGCTGATCGGCTACTCCCGGGATTGATCTTCAATTCCCGCCGGGATTGATCTTTCAATTCCCGCCGGGATTGAGTGCTGCGAGGCGCGCGGCGTAACAACGCTGCCTGCGCTCACGTAGAGCCCTATATTCCCACCTGATCGCGAGCACGCCGCGTGAGCATCTGGCTCAGGCGACGGACAGCTCGCCTCCGGAGATCCAATCATGCTGTTCATGCGCAAGACCACCGCATTGCCGAGCGCAACTGAGGCGCTGCCCGGCCGTGCGCAAGCCATTCCGAACGCGACCAGCCATTTCGTCAATGGCAGCAAGCTCAAGCCGCCTTATCCCGCCGGCCTCGAGCAGGCCGTCTTCGGGCTCGGCTGTTTCTGGGGCGCCGAGCGCAAGTTCTGGGAGCTCGGCGATGGCATCTATACGACCGCTGTCGGCTATGCCGGCGGCCACACGCCGAACCCGACCTATGAAGAGACCTGTTCGGGGCGCACCGGCCACACCGAAGTGGTGCTGGTCGTGTTCGATCCGAACAAGATCTCCTACGCGAGGCTGTTGAAGACGTTCTGGGAGAGCCACAACCCGACGCAGGGCATGCGTCAGGGCAACGATGTCGGCACGCAGTACCGAAGCGCGATCTACACCTGTTCCGATGCGCAGAAGAAAGCGGCTGACGAGTCGAAGGCGCTCTATCAGAAGGCACTCGCGGCCAAAGGCCTCGGTGCCATCACCACCGAGATCGCGCCATCAGGCGAATTCTATTTCGCCGAGGACTACCATCAGCAATATCTGGCGAAGAATCCCGCCGGCTATTGCGGCCTTGGCGGCACCGGCGTGTCCTGCCCGATCGGGGTGGGTGTGAGCGCGTAAGCCAGCTCCGGGCTCGCCGCACCTCTCCCGCTTGCGGGAGAGGTCGCATTGCATCGTAGATGCAATGCGGGTGAGAGTTTCTCCTCTCGGGGAGTGTCCCGTTGCGGAAACACCCTCTCCCCAACCCTCTCCCGCAAGCGGGAGAGGGAGCGCACCGCGCTCGTGACGAGCATCGCCGCCGTCGCCCCCGCTCAACGCTTTATTAACCATAACTAGTGCATCACTGGAGCCGTCTCGTTTCGAGGGATAGGTCCGGTGCCGGTTGCACGCGCGTTTCGATGGTCGAACTTGGCGTCTTTGGCAGCGTCCGCCGCGCTGACCCTTGGCGGCTGCATGCAGACTGCCGGTCCCGTCGCGATGGTGCAGCCGCGCGCCGATCTCGACTCCATGGCCTATGGCCAGCCCTACAGCGCGCCGCAGCCGGTTGTCGTCGCCGATGGTGGCGGCGCCATTGGCGCGCTACGCAACTCCTTTGCCTCTTCGCCTGCACCCATGCCGGTCGGCTACGCCGCGCCGATGGCGGCGCCGGTACGCTATGACGCCTCCTACCATCTCGATGCCGGCGACAAGCTCCGCGTCGTGGTTTACGGCCAGGAAGGTCTCACCAACAGCTACGCCATCGATGCCGGCGGCTCCATCACCATGCCGCTGATCGGCGCGGTGCCGGCCCGCGGCCGCACCACGGCTGGTCTTGCCGGCGAGATCGCCGCGCGCCTGCGCAACGGCTACATCCGCGAGCCCTCGGTCGCCGTCGAGATCGAGGCCTATCGCCCCTTCTTCATTCTCGGCGAAGTCACGGCGCCCGGCCAGTATCCCTACGTGCCGAACATGACGGTCGAAAGCGCGGTCGCGATCGCCGGCGGCTTCTCGCCGCGCGCCAAGCGCGACGTGGTCACCATCACGCACACCGAGAATGGCGGCTCGATGCGCGCCGTGGTGCCGCTCGGCACCCCCTTGAACCCCGGCGACACCGTGTTCGTCGGCGAGCGCTGGTTCTAGCTCACCTTCGAAAATCCAGCCGCCCGTTCGGAAAACATCCGTCGATCCGCGCAGCGTCCACCACCCGCCCGACCCAGGGACGCGTGATCGCCGGCGTGGTCAGGTTGATGTATTTCCCGACCAAGCGATCCGCGCCCTCGCGCGCGGCCTCGATCAGCCCGTGCCGGCGGCCGTTGTCCCAGTCGAAGCGCAGATAGATCCGGCTGCCCGCGATGCGGATCTCCGCGCGCCCCTGCTTCCACCTGTCCGGCGTATCGCCGGCAATGGTCGGATCGGCGCCGCCGTTCCAGCGGCTCGCCCAGATTCCCTCGATCGGATCTGATGGTGCTGCGATCGCCGCCCACGCCGCCGCGTTGTCGTCCGCGGCATCGCCGGGCAGCGTGGCCGTCGCGGCATAGTCCATCACCTCGGAATCATCGGGTGAGGGGACATCCATGGTTCCGAACGGATTGCGGATGACGAGGTGCGTGACAGCTTGCTGCATGGCGATTTCCCGGCGTGAGTTGGCTTGACCGGCGAGCTCTATCGCCGGGCGGCAGGATGCAGCCACCCGATTTCTGCTTTGAGGCGAGCGGGATCAACTCTCTCCTTCGTCATTCCGGGATGCGCCGCGAAGCGGTGCAGGCCCGGAATGACGAGTGGAGAGAGACACGCGCGCTACTTCAAATGCTTCGCGAAGAACGTCATGCTGCGCGGCCAGGCGATGTCGGCGCTGGTCTTGTCGTAGCTCGCCCGCTCGTCGCAATGGAAGCCGTGCTGCGCGCCCGGATAGACAAAGACCGCCAAATCCGGCCGCTTCGCCTTGATGGTCTCGACGTCGGTCAGGGGGATGCCGGCATCCTTCTCGCCGAAATGCAGCTGCGTCGGCACTTTGGGTGTCTCGTCGGCAAAGCGCACCACCGCGCCGCCGTAATAGCCGATCGCGGCTTTCAGGCCGGTCAATCGCGTCGCCGCGACGAAGGCGATGCTGCCGCCTAGGCAAAAGCCGATGATGCCGACCGGGCCGGCTCCTTTGACCGCGTCGATCGCCGCCTGCGTGTCGCGCAGCATCGCCGTCCAATCCGGATTGGCAACGAACTTGCGCGCCTCCGCGATCTCGTCGGGCGAATAGCCCGACTGGAAGTTCGGTGAGGTCCGGTCGAAGATCGACGGGGCGATCGCGACATAGCCTTCCCCGGCGAGGCGGTCGCAGACCGAGCGGATGTGGTGATTGACGCCAAAGATCTCCTGGATCACCACCACCGCGCCCTTCGGCGCGCCGCTGGGATCGGCGCGATAGGCGCCGAGCTGGAAATTGTCGGATGCCGTCAGCTTGATGTCTTGTCCCACGCGGGTTGTCCTTGTTGGTTGCTACAAACTCTGCTGTCTCCCCTCATCCTGAGGAGCGCGCTCTTCGCGCGCGTCTCGAAGGATGCAAGGCCGAGATGCGGCGGCGGGGACCTTTCATCCTTCGAGACGCTTGCTGCGCAAGCTCCTCAGGATGAGGGGCAACGCCTACTCCCACATCCAGTTCTCGCCGTAATCCTCCTTCCATCCCGCCAGCCGTCCGTGACGGAATTGCAGGAACAGGCGGTGGCGATAAGGGATCAGGCCGCTGCCGCCGATGTTGCGCAAAGCGAGGTAGATCTCATTGCCGGGACGCCCCCGCACATATTGCAGCGGCTGCCCGAGGGCGCGGGCGGTCTGTTCGGCGTCCATGCCGAAGGCGAGCGGAATGTTGTTCGACAAGGTCGCGACGAAGGGCTGGCGCGACGGCACCGCGCCGAACGGTTCGGCCAGCGCCGCCGACGACAGCAGCGATGCCATTGCGCCCGCCGCGAATATCGCTCGCATCATGGTCCGCATCCCCAATTGCCCGACCTATGCCGGCAAGTTCTTCAGGAAAGGCTCGACGGCGTCAACAAAAGCCTTGGGCTGATCGATGTTGACGGCGTGACCGGCGGCGGGGATCACGACCTTTTGTGCGCCAGGGATTTTTGCGGCCATGTAATCGGACGCGGCGAGGAACGGCGTGTCGTCAGCGCCGACCACGATCAGGCAGGGCACCTTGATGTCGGGGAGCAGCTCGATCACGCGGGCATCGCGCTGGGTCAGCATGCCGCGTGCGGCGAGCGCCAGTCCCTTGGCGTTGCGATGACTGGCGGCGGCGCGTTCGCGCGTTGCCGATTTCAGGACGTCGAGCCCTTCGCGGTCGAGCCTGTCGGCGGTGGCCAGTGCCCGCGCGTTCCAGGCCTCGCGGGCGTCGTCCTTCTTGAAGCCGGGACCGGTGTCAATGATCAGCAGCGCGCGGGCGCGCTCTGGATGCGTACGATAGAACGCGAGCGACATGTAGCCGCCGAGCGAGAGTCCGCCGATGATGGCGCGTCCAGCGCCTGCTGCATCGAGGATCGCTGCGATGTCGCCGACAGTCAGAGCTTCACTGTAGGCGCTCGGATCATCGGGATAATCGGATTGGCCGTGGCCGCGCATGTCCCACAGGATCAGCTTGTGCTCCTTCGCGAGCGCATCGATCTGCCCATGCCACATCGCCGACGTCGATGAGTAACCGTGGGTCAGCAGCAGCGGCGGCCCCTCGCCGTGAACTTCGTAGTAGATATTGACGCCGTCTCTGCTGATCTTCGGCATGTCTCCCGCCCTTTGTTCTTATGCTCACCGCGACTTCAGTGCACCCTCGCCCCTTGTGGGAGAGGGTGGTTCGCGAAGCGAAGCCGGGTGAGGGGTTCTCTCCTCACGAAAGCTCTTGCGAGTGGAGAGAACCCCTCATCCGGCGCTTCGCGCCACCTTCTTCCACAAGGGGAGAAGGGGCGGCGCCACTTCTTTCATCACTTTAGCCTGCCAAGTTACCTGGAAGAAACTGCCTCAACGCGATGGCACGCATGTGCGATGCGCTGGCTGTTGCGTTCAGTGGCTGCGTCGGCGCCGTTGGCGCGGCGCACAACGAGCAGATGCAGAGGTGGTCTGTTTCGACTCATTCCAAATTGCATTTGCCACGGCGCGCGAACGCGATCATGCTTGTGGCCAAGGCTGGCGCCGGCCCGGTGGGCGTCCGTCATTCAAGTTGCCGCCGTAAGCGGCTTCATGCACCGGCAGGGGAAGACGCCTATGCCAACTCTCACCATCAACGGGCGGAGTATGTCCGTGGATGCGGCGAACGACTCGCCGCTCCTCTGGGCGATCCGCGAGCAATTGCAGATGACCGGCACCAAGTTCGGCTGCGGTGCCGGGCTGTGCGGTGCGTGCACCGTGCACGTCAACGGCGAAGCCGTGCGCTCGTGCCAGACCATGGTCGGTGACGTCGCCGGCAAGAAGATCACCACCATCGAAGGCCTCTCCGCCAAGGGCGACCATCCCTTGCAGAAGGCGTGGGTCGCCGAGCAGGTGCCGCAATGCGGCTATTGCCAGTCCGGGCAGATCATGCAGGCCGCATCGCTGCTGTCGAAAAATCCCAATCCGTCCAAAGAGGAAGTGGTCGCGCATATGGACGGCAATCTGTGCCGCTGCATGACCTATTCGCGGATCCAGAAGGCGATCATGCGCGCCGCATCCGAGATGCGCACCGCGTCGGCCACCTCCAGCGAGCGGAGGCCCACATGAACGAGCATGTGAAGAACGTGACCCCTGAGACGACGGATCTCAGCCGTCGCTCCTTCCTCGTCGGCAGCGCCGCGACCGGCCTCGTGCTGGGCTACGCCGGCGTCCCCGGCATCGGCGAAGCGCTCGCTGCGCCCTCGAATTTTGAGCCGAGCGTCTGGTACGCGATCGCGCCCGATGGCCTGGTCACCGTGACCTGCGGCAAGGCGGACATGGGCCAGCACATCGCCTCCACCATGGCGCAGATCGTAGCCGAGGAACTCGGCGCGAAATGGAGCGACATGCGGGTCAATCTCGCCTCCAACGATCCCAAGTTCAACGATCCCGTTCTGGGCGCGCAGATCACTGGCGGAAGCTGGTCGACGATGATGAACTTCGATGCCATGAGCCGCGCGGGTGCCGCCGGCCGCATGGCTTTGACGGAAGGCGCGGCCGCCGCAATGGGCGTGCCGGCGTCCGAGCTTACGGTGCGCGATTCCATGATCGTGCATCCGAAGTCGAAGAAGCAGATGTCGTTCGCCGACGTGGTCAAAAGCGGCAAGGCGACGAAAACCTTCACGCCGGATGAGCTGAAGGCGATCAAGCTGAAGACGCCGGATCAATACACCATGATCGGCGTCTCGGTGCCGCAGCTCGACATCCCCTCCAAGACCAACGGCACGGCTAAGTACGGCATCGACGTGATGCTGCCGGGCATGGCCTATGGCGCGGTGGTTACCCCGCCGGTGCGGTTCGGGGCCACGGTGAAATCGGTCGACGACAGCGCGGCGAAGAAGGTGCCGGGCTTCATCAAGGCCGTCACGCTCGACGACAAGACCGGCACGACCTCCGGCTGGGTCGTCGCGCTCGCCAGCACCTATGCCAATGCCAAGAAGGCGGCGCAGGCGCTCAAGATCGCCTATGACGGCGGCCCGAACGCGAAGCTGTCGAGCCAGTCGCTGCTCGACGAGGCCAAGCGGCTTCAGAAGCTGGAGGATTCCGGCCAGTTCTTCGTCAAGGACGGCGATCCCGCAGCGGCCTTCGGCTCGGCCGCAAAGGTGGTGGAGGCCGAGTACACCACCAGCATCAACATCCACGCGCCGCTGGAGCCGATGAACGCCACTGCGGAGTTCAAGGGCGACATCCTGCACATCTATTCCGGCAACCAGTTTGCGACGCGCTCCGGCGCGATTGCAGCAGGCGCAGCCGGGATCGATCCGAAGTTCGTGGTGATGCATCAAATGTGGCTCGGCGGCGGCTTTGGCCGCAGGCTCGATGCCGACATGATGATTCCCGCGGTGCAGGCGGCGAAGGCGATCGGCAAGCCGGTGAAGGTGATCTACACGCGCGAGAACGACATGACGATGGATTTCTCGCGGCCGCTCACCTATCAAAAGGTCAAGGCCGGCGTGGACGGCGACGGCAAGCTGGTCGCGCTCAGCCACGACGTGGTCTCGGCCTGGCCGACTGCGCGCTGGGGAATCCCCGATTTCCTGACGCCCTCGGTCGACAAGAAGGGGCCGCTCGACAGCTTCACGGTGAACGGAGCCGACTTCTTCTACACCGTGCCCAACCACTATGTGCGCGCGATCAAGAACGAGCTCGCGCACAACGCCACGCCGTCCGGCCAGCTCCGCTCGGTGGCGCCGGGCTGGACCTTCTGGGCGGTCGAAAGCATGATCGACGAGATCGCGGCTGCCACGGGCAAGGATCCCGCGCAGTTCCGCATCTCGCTGCTCGACGGCGCGGGCAAGAACGACGGCGGAGCGCAGCGGCTGCGCAACACGCTGCTCGCCGCGATGGGACTGTCGGGTTACGGCACCAAGCCATTGCCGAAAGGCGAGGGTATGGGCGTCGCCTGCGTGTCGTCGCAGGAGCGTGCGACCGCGAGCTGGACGGCGTGCGTCGCCCATGTCGCGGTGGCGCCATCGGGCGAGGTGACCGTGAAGAAGCTCACGGTCGCAACCGACGTCGGCACCCAGGTCCATCCCGACAACATCCGCGCCCAGGTCGAGGGCGCGGCTCTGTGGGGCCTGTCGCTGGCGATGTACGAGAAGGCGACGCTGAAGGACGGTGGCATCGAGCAGACCAATTTCGATAGCTACACGCCCTTGCGCATGAGCCAGATGCCCGAGGTCGCGGTTGCCGTGATCGCCAATGGCGAGAAGGCCACCGGCGTCGGCGAGCCCGCCGTGACGGTGGTCGCCCCCGCCATCGGCAACGCCATCTTCAACGCGAGCGGCGCGCGCGTCCGGGCTCTGCCGATCACGGCGGAGGCGGTGAAGGCGAGCATGAAGGCGTAAGGCTAGCTGCGATTGCCGAATGAGATGATCCGCCGGAGGGTGACCTCCGGCGGATTTGTTTTGAGGGCCGTCTCCACATCGCGCTGTCATGCTCCGCGAAAGCGGGGCATCCAGTACGCCGCGGCTCCTCGGTTCCAGCCGCGCCGTCTCGGCGTACTGGGTCGCCCGGTCCTAGTGCGCAATTGCGTACGGGCCGGGCGACGACAGCGGAGAGTGGGGCACAAAGCGTCCGAAATTCCCCTTATCCATCAACGCCCGTTCTACTGTGCATGGGGTTGTTTTCGCGGTTTTGAAGTTCCGGCCTCCGGAACCCAAAATCCCTAAAATTGCACGCAATCCCCCAAGGTTCCATTGAGCACGCCTCTTAAGGGCCAGAGAACCTGATCCGGCTTAGGCTGTGGCCAAATCCAGACCCATGCTTTGGGGAAGTCATGAACGCGCTAGCCAAAATCGCCGCCAAACGCCAGCTTCTGCTCGCCTCTGACCGGAGCGACGAGAGCACCGAGCTCGCCAGCATTTTGAAAGCGGTCGGCGAAGTCTTGACGGTGTCGACAGAGGCGATTCCCGCCCAGCCGGCGCGCGATCTCTCCGGCCTCGTGGTCGACATCAACTTGCGCTCGCCCGAGAGCGTGCAGCGGGTGCGCAACAAGCTGCGCGGCGATGCCTATCGGTCGATGCCGCGGCTGTTCGTGCTTGCCGACGCCCTGCACCACGGCACCATGCAGGCCTGGGCGCTGGGCGCCACCGACACCATTTCACGGCCGCTCCAGGCCGATGCCATCCTTCAGCGCATCCGCGCCGCCTTCCCCGACACCGCCGCCTATGACGCGACCGACCGCGGCAAGACGCTCAACCGCGGGGTCGATGCGGCTCATACGGTGCTGAAGAAGATGTTCGAGAAGCTTCCGCTCGGCGTGCCCTTGACGTTCGACGATGTCATCGCCGCGGAAAGCAAGATCCTGAAGGCGATCAAGCACTCCTCGCTGCGTGAATGGCTCACCACGGTGGGCTGCCACCATGTCGGCAGCTATCGTCACTGCCTGTTCGTCACCGGCTTCGCCGTCGCCTTCGCGCAGCATCTCGGCATGCGCGAGGACGACCAGCGCCGCCTGACCCGCGCCGCGCTGCTGCACGACGTCGGCAAGGCCTTCGTTCCCTCCGCGCTGCTCGACAAGCCGGGCAAGCTCACCGACGAGGAGATGGCCGAGGTGCGCCAGCATCCGCGCCGCGGCTATGACGCGCTCGCAGCCCAAGGCGGCTTCCCGCCGGAGATGCTCGACGTCGTCTTGCATCACCACGAATTCCTCGACGGCAGCGGCTATCCGAACGGTCTGTCGTCGAACCAGATCAGCGACATCGTGCGGGTGACGACGATCGTCGACATCTACGCCGCCCTGGTCGAGAAACGCGCCTACCGCATGCCCTTCACGCACTCGCGTGCGTTCGGGATGATGGAAGGCATGGGCGGCAAGCTGGATCAACAGCTGTTGCAGGCGTTCCGCCCGGTGGCGCTGGGGTCGTTCTAGGCGAGCTATTCGCCGCTGCCGCAGGATGGGCAAAGGCGCGTAGCGCCGTGTCCACGAGCATTCTCCGATCACACTCAGAAGGTGGGCACGGCGCTGACGCGCCTTTACTGCAGTGTGCCGTGTGGCGACGCCTCACTCCACCATCTTCCTCAACTCCGCCTTCGCGACCTTCTCCAGTGTCGAGCGCGGCATGTCGTCGACGAACCTGATCTCGCGCGGCACCTTGAAGTCGGCAAGGCTTTTGCGGCAGGCGGCCATCACGCGATCATGCAGGTCGGGCGCAGCGCCCGCGACGCCGCCCTGCGGGATGATGAAGACGACAGGCACCTCGTCCAGCATCGGATGCGACTTCGCCACCACGGCGGCCTCGCGCACGCCTGGTACGAGCGCGATCACCTGCTCGATCTCGGAAGCCGCGACGTTCTCGCCGCCGACCTTCAGCATGTCCTTGGCACGGTCGCCGAACTTGATGTAGCCGTTCGCGAGACGCTCGACGCGATCGCCGGTGAGGAAGAAGCCGTGCTCGTCAAAACTCTCGCGCGTCGCCTTCTCGTTGTGTAGGTATTCGGCGAACAGCGACAGACCAGGGATGCCCTTGATCGCGAGGTTGCCGGTGTCGCCGACCTCGGTCGGCCCTCCGTCATCGTCGGTGATGCGGATCTGATATTCCGGCGCGGCGCGGCCGATCGACATCGGGATGTTGGGTTGGTCCACCTCGCCGACGATGCCATGGGTGATGGTCTCGGTCATGCCCCACCAGCCGATCATCTTGACCCCGAACGCGGCAAAGGCCGGCGGCTCGTTGATCGCGGTGCCCCACAGGCGGAATTTGTGGTCTTTCGGGATCTCCTGCTCGAGCAGCGCCTTCATGCAGAACGGTATAGTCGAGGTCCAGGTCGCGCCGTGCTCGCGCGCGACGCCCCAGAACCGGCTCGCGGAGAAGCGCGGCTGGATCACGCAGGAGCCACCGACCCACAGCGTCGCCAGCATGGAATAGGCGAGAGCGTTGGTATGGAATAGCGGCAGGTAGGCCTGGTGCACGTCGCCGGCATGCAGGTCCTCATGCGCGGCATTGATCTTGGCGCCCCACAGCGCGTTGGCATGGGTCCACAGCACCGCCTTCGGACGCGACGTCGTGCCGGAGGTGTATTGCACGCTGCACGGCGCGAGCGGATCGGTCGCGCGTTTCGGACGATCGGCGCTGTCGGCGAACAGGGATTCAAAACTGTCGCCGCGCGAGACCGCCTGCGCGGGCACTACGCCCGCGTCATGCGAGGTCACCGCCATCCAGCGGATGTTGTGGCAGTTCTGCGCGACGATCTCGGCATAGGCCGGCTGCGTGATCGCGGCGACTGCGCCGCAATGATCCGCGAAATACGCGATCTCGGCCGGCGCCGAGCGCGTGTTGGTGGTGACGGCGATGGCCCCTAACTCGACGCAGGCAAACCAGGCCAGCATCGCCTCGATGCAATTGTCCAGATGAATGAGCACATATTCGCCGGGCTTGATGCCGCGTCGCGCCAGTCCCGCCGCGAGCGCGCCGACCCGCTCGTGAAATTCGCCATAGCTCCAGCGCCGCGCCGGCGCATCGAACGGCGCCCAGATCAGGAACGGATGTGAGCTGCGCACCTCGGCCCGCATCCTCAAGAGCCAGGGCACATCAAGCCCATCGAATGGGCCGACGATTCCGGCTGCGGTCTGTTGAACAGGCATGTGTCCTCCCCGTGCAGCCCGCATCTTGATGGCGGCTGTCTCTGGATTATTGCGTCTTCCTGCCATTTGGACGGGGCGGGGCGCAAATCCGGAGTTGCATGCGGGCGAGGCGCGCTCTCTCCCGTCATTGCGAGGAGCCCTTGCGACGAAGCAATCCAGGCTCCCCCCGCGGAGCCAGTCTGGATTGCTTCGCTTCGCTCGCAATGACGGCGGTTGGGGTTGGCGGCGAGGCCCTATTGGCCTCAATCCTCGTACGACGAAATCTCGATCAGGCTGCCATCCGGATCCCGGCAATAGACCGAGCGCAGCGTGCCGCGGGCTCCCTGCTTGGGAACTGGGCCTTCCTCGATCACGACGCCGTGTGCCTGCAAATGCGCCACCACCTCGTCGGGCGCAGCAGAGGTGAGGAAGCAGAGGTCCTCGCTGCCGGCGGTCTGGTGGTCTGCGGTGAACCACTCCACCTTGTCAGCATCGCGCGGCCGAACGTTGATCTTCTGGTTACCAAAGACCAGTGACGTCCGCGGCGCTTTGCCGCCGCCGGGATCGAACACCTTGACTTCCATGCCGAGAATTCTGCGGTACCACTCCGCGGTGGCCGCGACGTCGGCGACGTTGATCACGAGATGATCGAGGGCCTCAACCTTGACCGGCATGCCTTATCCTTTCGTCGCGATGCGCCCCGCGCACTTTCCGCCTGCAGCAAGCTTTGTTACAACCCCACCGACGCCGGCTTCAAGATATCTGGCTTCAAGAACAACACGTTGGGAGAACCCTTGAGATGATCACTCGCCGTACCGCGCTGGGCCTGCTCGCCGCCAGTCCGCTTGCAGCCACCCCGCTGTCGAAGGCCCTTGCCGCCGATTATCCGGCCCGCCCGGTGAAATGGGTGGTCGGCTATCCGCCGGGCGGCGCCACCGACATTCTGGCGCGGCTGATCGGCCAGCGGCTGTCGGAAAAGCTCGGCCAGCAATTCGTGATCGAGAACAAGCCGGGCGCCGGGAACAACATTGCCACCGAATCGGTCGTCAATGCCGAGCCCGACGGCTACACGCTGCAGCTGGTCAATCCGGCCAACTACATCAACACCTCGCTCTACAAGAACCTCAAGTTCAACTTCGTGACCGACATCGCGCCGGTGGCCTCGTTCCAGCGCGTGCCGAACGTGATGACCGTCAACAAGGACGTGCCGGCCAAGACCGTCGCCGAGTTCATCGAATACGTGAAGGCCAATCCCGGCAAGGTGAACATGGCCTCGTCCGGCAACGGCACCTCGGTGCATCTGTCCGGCGAGATGTTTATGGCCATGACCGGCTGCAAGATGCAGCACGTGCCCTATCGCGGCGCGGCGCCCGCGATCACCGACATGCTTGCCGGCCAGGTCCAGGTGATCTTCGACAACATGCCTTCGATCATCCAGCACATCCGCTCCGGCTCGCTTCGCGCCATCGGCGTCACCACCACCGAACGCTCGCCGCAGCTGCCTGATATCCAGCCGATCGCCGACACCGTCAAGGGCTATGAGGCCAGCGCACTGTTCGGCATGGGCGCGCCGAAGAACACGCCAAAGGAGATCATCGCCAAGCTTAACGCCGAGGTTAACGCGGTGCTCAAGGATCCCGACATGGCCAAGCGTCTGGTCGAGCTCGGCGGCGAGCCGCGCGCGCAGACGCCCGAGGCCTTCGGCGAGGAGATCAAGGCCGAGACCGAGAAGTGGAGGAAGGTCGTCGAGTTCGCCGGCCTGAAGGTCGAGTAGCGATCTTGTGATCGTGAGGATAGGAGCCCTGCCATCCGGCAGGGCTTTTTTCTTCGTTCTTTGTTTCGTTGATCTGGAATAAAATGGCGCCGCGAAACCTGATGAGAGATGGCGCCGTATCTCGGGCCAGCTGGAGAGGAGTTGGATCATGCGCAAGACGCAATTGGTGCTGCTGACGCTCGGCGTTGCGGTCCTGGGCGGCTTCGCCGCCGTCACGCCCGCAGCCGCGCGGGACTATCCATGGTGCGCCCAGGGCGGCGACTATGATTACCCCGGCGAATGCGCCTACAACACCTATGAGCAATGCCAGGCCAGCGTGTCCGGCCGGCTGCTGTACTGCGATCGCAATCCTCGCTTCGCCTACGGCCAGGTGCAGCCGCAACCACGCCCGCAGCGGCGCGTAAGGCCGGTCGCGCCGTATTGAGAGCTGACCGATTTAGCGCTTCGCGTCCGCCTGTTCCGTGCCGGTGCACGAGATCAGCATCGTATAGGCGCGGGCGTTGGTGGCGATGTCGGTGGTCTTCAATTCGCCCTTGGGCTCTGCGGTCTGGTAGGGCACCACGGAATTGTCGAGGAAGTCGCGCAGCGCGCCGGTCTTGATGGCGAAGTTGATGTTTTCTGTCAGCTGCCCGGTCTCCTTGATCATCCTGAGCGCGTTGAGCTTGGCCACGACGACGCCTGCGACCTGGCCGGACAAGTCGAACAAGGGGCCTCCACTGTTGCCCGCTTGAACAGCCGCGCTGATCTGCAGACGTCCCGTGTGATTGCGGAAGCCGCTGAGCGAGCTGACGATGCCCGTCGTCACGGTCAGGTCGGAGGAGAGATAGCCGTGCAGCGGGAAGCCGATGGCGACCACGGAATCGCCGGAGTGCATCGAGCGGTCCCGGATCTTCGCAAAATCCTTGAATGCTGCTGTCGCCGGAGCTTGCAGCAGCGCGAGATCATTTGTCGCGTCGCTGGAGACAACCCGCAGCACCATCGCGGTCTCCCCGGCGAGATTGCCTTTGATATCTCCGGTGCAGCTATCGATCACGTGACTGTTGGTGACGATGTGTCCATTGGGGCTGACCACAAAACCAGTGCCAGTGAAAGTCCCGGTTCGCCCCGGCTTGGTGGGAGGCGCACCTTGCTTGTCGCCGACCAGTGCGGGCTTCGCTGCAACCTTGGTGAAGTCGCCGGCCTTATCCAGCCCGTCGGCCTTGACCCGCGTTACGCAATTGGTGACCGCGACGATCAAAGGCGCCGTTGACGTCAGACTGAATTGAAAAGGTGTGCCTCTCGCCACCGCCACCATCAGGCTCGCCTTCTGGAAAGCACGCGCTACGTTGGTGGGCAGAACGGCCGAGACCATCACATCGGAGAACGCGGTCGCGAAGAGTCTTACCTCGGCCTGACCGTCGAAAGTCACGTCGATCGTCAGGTTCTCGCCCTTTTTGAAACGAAACGCTGGATTGGCAAAGCCGAGCAGCCACGCATTGTTAGAATCCTGGCCGACAAGCAGTGTCATGCCGTTGGCGTAGGGTGTGCTTGCGGCGCAGTGGGAGAATGCGCCGGTTGAATCATTGGTATAAGCGCCGCCGTTCCAATTGCCGACATGGATGGTGCCGAAAGGCCCCGCCGCATGAGCGAGTCCGGCCAGCATGGCCTGGAAAACAAACGCAACGACAAATGACTTGAGCCACATACCAGCCCCCGGGAATGCTTCGGATCCATCTTATCTGGGCCAGCCGGCGTCGCGCAACCGGCAGTTGTCTGTTCGAGCCGGACGTCGCGTCGGGGCATTCGGGCTTGCGTTTACTTTGCATCCGTATATACTTTGCGATACAAAGTGACGGGGCAGGCAGTCCCGGCAAGCATGGGCGGAGCGAGGTTCTGGCGTTGCCAATACGCGATCTCGACAAGGCACTGGCCGACATCGTGACGATCCGCAGCCAGATCGCGGCCGGCACGGCGTTCCGCGGTTACGGCCCTGCGACGATGGTCGCGACCGGTGCCGTCGCGCTGCTCACCGCGATCCTGCAATTCTGGCTGCTCGGCGATCCCACCAGCGAGCCGCTCGGCTTCTTCTTCGGCTGGTTCATCGCCGCCGCGCTCTCCGGCCTGATGATCGGGATCGAGATGCGCGCGCGATCGCGCCGTCATCATTCGGGTCTGGCCGACGCCATGATCCATCAGGCGGTCGAGCAGTTCCTACCCGCAGGCGTTGCCGGTGTGCTGCTCGCGGTGGTGATGTGGAAGTTCGCAGGCGAGACGCTGTGGTTGCTGCCGGGCCTGTGGCAGATCCTGGTGTCGCTCGGCATTTTCGCCTCCGTCCGCTCGTTGCCGCGCAGCGTCGCGTTCGCCGGCGCCTGGTATTTCGTGTCCGGCTTCGCGGTGGTGGTCGTCGCCAGCCAGACTCACACGCTGTCGCCATGGACCATGGGCCTGCCCTTCGTGATCGGGCAGTCGATGATGGCGGGCATTCTGCATGTCGCATCCGGAGACCACGATGTCGAAGACTGACAGCGCACCCTTCTCTTACGAAGGATTGGACCGCGTGATTCACGAGAAGGCGAGGCTCGGGCTTCTGACCTCGCTGATGGCGCATCCGAAGGGACTGGCATTCGCCGACCTCAAGCAGCTGTGCGGCCTCACCGACGGCAATCTCAGCCGGCACCTTGCCGTGCTCCAGGAGGCCGGCCTCGTCGAGGTGACCAAGGGCTACGAGGGCAACCGTCCGCACACCACTTGCCGCCTCACCAAGACCGGCCGCCGCCGTTTCCTCGACTATCTCGCCGTGCTCGAGCGTCTGGTGCGCGACGCTGCGAAGGCCGCCGGCCGCGAGGCGCCACCGCTCGGCCGCCTCGGCATCGCCTCGACCTGATCCTCCCCTTTTTGACCGGAGACTTTGCAATGCAAAGTGATCTTACGTCCCGCAACGAGAAGCTTCATGTCGGCATCATCATGGACGGCAACGGACGATGGGCGACGCGGCGCGGCCTGTCTCGCTTGCGCGGCCACGAGGCGGGCGTGGAGACGATCCGCCGTATCGTCGAGGCTGCGCCCAAGCAGGGCATCGGCACGCTGACGCTCTACGCCTTCTCCACCGACAATTGGCGGAGGCCGAAAGCGGAGGTCGCTGCATTGATGACCTTGCTGCGTTTCTATCTTGCCAATGAGGTGCAGAGCCTGGTCAAGAACGGTGTGCGCCTCACCGTGATCGGCCGTCGCGATCGTCTGCCTGACGGCATCGCAACTGCGATTACGCGTGCCGAGGAAACCACCGCCCGGGGCGGCACGCTGCACCTGCGCATCGCGGTCGATTATTCCGCGCGCGATGCCATTCTCAATGCTGCTGCGAAGGCGGCCGCGTTGACCAGCATCACCCGCGAAGCCTTCTCGCAGCTCGTCACCGGCGAAGCCGGCCTGCGCGACGTCGACCTCATCATTCGCACCTCCGGTGAGAAGCGGCTGTCGGACTTCCTGCTCTGGGAAGGCGCCTATGCCGAGCTGCACTTCACCGAGCGGATGTGGCCCGAGTTCGACGCGAGCGATCTTGCCGCTGCCCTGGCCTCCTTCCATGGCCGCGAGCGTCGCTTCGGCGGCCTTCAGGCGGTCATGCCCGAGGAGGTGCCGTCGCTCTCCCGTGTGTGACGCGCGGCACATGAAACGAGCCGTTCGTTTTCAGCCGCATGATTGACGGCAATGTCCAAGCGGCCAGTGCGCGGCTTCGGCTAGGTGTGCAAGTCCCAGCACCTGCCGAAAGCATCACGCATGTCACAGCTGTTTCCGGGAGCCGTCGTCGAGCCGGTCGAACTGACCGAAGCGTCCACCTCGCGAAGCGCTTGTTGCGCTAGCCGGGCCTGCCGATCGGTCGGCCGCCTTTGGCGGGATTTCGCGGCGGCAAGGCGTTTGCACGCTGCTCGGTGCACATGATTCGCCGGCATGACCGGATCAGTCGTCAGCACCGCGGGGCTGGACGGCATCGTCGAATTCTGATGTCGTGGCGTGCCCTCAACCGCTTGTGTCGCATGACCCCCTTCAAGACCATTCGTGCCCGCGCCGAAAAACGCAAGGGCGGGCCCAAGGCGCTGGAAAAGCTGATGCCGGCAAAGCCCGACCTGAAGCGGCTGGCCAGGCTCGGCGACGACCGCATCCTCGCCGAGATGACCAAGCGCGTATTCTGCGCCGGCTTTGCTTGGAGCGTGATCGAAACGAAATGGGATGGCTTTGAAGAGGCCTTCCTGCGTTTCCAGCCGGCCAAGCTCAGCTTCCAGCCGGAGGACTATTGGGAAGGCCTTTTGCGCGACGCGCGTATCGTGCGCAACGGTGCCAAGATCATGTCGGTGCGCGACAATGCGGGCTTCGTGCAGGAGATCGCGAAGGAGCATGGCAGCTTCGGCAAGTTTCTGGCGAAATGGCCTTCGTCCGACCAGATCGGCCTGCTCGACCTCCTGACCAAGCGCGGCAGTCGTCTCGGCGGCAATACCGGCCAGATGCTGCTGCGCTTCGTCGGTTGGGATGGCTTTGTCACGTCAAAGGATGTCGTCGCGTCCTTGCGCGATGCAGGCCTCGACATTGCCGAAGAGGTCAAGTCGAAGGGCGATCTCGCCAAGGTGCAGGCGCAGTTCAACGCCTGGGCCGAGGAGACTGGTCTATCCTACACCTATCTGTCACGCATCTGCGCGCTGTCGGTCGGCGAGAACCGCAGCGACTAGCATGTCCCCGAACCAGGAGAACAAAAATGGCCAAAGCCTATTGGGTTGCCACCTATCGTGCGATCAAGAATCCCGATGCCATGGCGGCCTACGCCAAGGTGTCGCGCCAAGCCATCGAAGCGGCAGGCGGCCGCGTGATCGCGCGCGGGATGCCCGCTGCGGTCTTCGAGCTCGGCCAGATGGAGCGCGTCGTTCTGATCGAGTTCGACAGTGTCGAGCGCGCCAAGGCGGCGTATGCGAGCCCGGCCTACCAGGCCGCGCATGACTTGCTCGGAGACGGCGCGGACCGCGACATCCGGATCGTTGAAGCGGTTGAATAGCATCCCGCGGCCAGATCGCGTGCATTCTGTGGCGATCTCGCGCCATGAGCGCGGCAGACGCAACACGCGATCACAAAATACATTTCGCAGGAACATTTGCGCGCAGCACCGGTTCGGAATTGAGCCAGGCGGACAAAGGCGCAGGGAACGCGCGCTCCCGCCCGGGCCAATGAAACCGGATACAGAAACGGAGCAGCTCATGAAGCTCACATCCGAACAGGTGAAGCAGACTGTCAACCAACTCGGCGCTCAGGTGCTGCCCGACGAACATCCGGCCATGCCGCAGCTCAACAGCATGTTCGGCGAGCACACATTCTTCGTCGACGAAATGGGCCTCAAGGTTCTCGAGCCCACGCCATCACTCGGTGCCGATCGCGAGAGCGGTGAAGTCGTCAGCCTCGCTGATTGGGGCGATTCCGACCTGACGCGCCTGATGGCGCACGAGCCCGAGCCGACAGGCGTGATCGTGGTGTTCGAGCACGTCAGGCATTGAACGGGCGAGCGTGGCGACCTTCATCGGTGGCGGGTCTAAAATTCCGGCCACCGTCGGTCGCACAACGCGGAGGATCGACAGCCTCGCTCAAATGCCCAATGTCAGCTGCGGCTCCGGCTCGTCGCCGGCCTGGAGAGCAGACAAGGATACGCCGAGGAGCCTGACGCGCTTTGGCAGCGGCATCTCCGCTTCGAGCAGGCCGCAGGCCAGCCGCTCCAGCTCATTCCGTCCCGCAACTGTCGCTGCGACGGATCTGCTGCGCGTGATGATCTCGAAGTCGGCAAATTTGATCTTCAAGGTGACGGTGCGGCCGCGATTGCCGGTCGTCTCGCAATGGCGCCAGACCTTGTCGACGAGAGGTTTGAGCTCGGCCGACAGCGCACCATATTCGATGAGATCGGTTGAGAACGTGTTCTCCGCGCCGATCGACTTGCGAATTCGGTCGGCGCGGACCGGCCGCTCGTCGACGCCGCGCGAGATCCAATAGTAATAGGCGCCCGACTTGCCGAAATTCGCATTCATGAACTCCAGCGACTGATTGCGGATGTCCAGACCAGTGAACATGCCGAGTGCGTTCATCTTCGCACTCGTCGCCGGGCCTATCCCGTGGAACTTGCCGACAGGCAGCGTCTCGACGAAGGCGGGCCCCATCTCCGGCGAAATCACGAACTGACCATTGGGCTTGCGATGATCGGAGGCGAGCTTGGCCAGAAACTTGTTGTAGGAGATGCCTGCCGACGCGTTGAGGCCCGTCTCGGCCTTGATCTTCTTGCGGATCCGCATCGCGATGTCCCGCGCCAGCGGGATGCCTTGCAGGTTTTCGGTGACGTCGAGATAGGCTTCATCCAGCGACAACGGCTCGATGACGGGCGTGTGCTCGGCAAAGATCTCGCGGATCTGCCTGGAGATCGCCTTGTAGACCTCGAAGCGCGGCCTGACGAAGATCAGATCGGGACATTGCCGCTTCGCCGTCACCGACGGCATGGCGGAGCGAACGCCGAATTTGCGGGCCTCATAGCTCGCGGCCGCGACGACGCCGCGCTCCGCAGAGCCCCCCACCGCAACCGGCTTTCCGCGCAGCTCCGTATTGTCGCGTTGTTCCACCGACGCATAGAAGGCATCCATGTCGATATGGATGATCTTGCGCACCGGCGAAGCCTCGCCGGTGACCATGTCGGAATCGCTCATGGAGAGATGATACAATTGCGCGATGAGATGCGCGAGGTGATGGATGCTGCAGCTGTTGGTCTTCGTGGTGGGCGTGGTTGGCATCGGCTGGCTGATCGGCGCGGCCAATCTGCCGGGTAAATGGTATGCCGGCCTTGCCAAGCCCAGCTTCGTACCGCCGAACTGGGCGTTCCCGGTGGCCTGGACCATCCTCTACATCATGATCGCGGTGGCGGGTTGGCGAACCTTTCGCCGTGAACCCAGGGGCAGAGCGATGCTTGTCTGGGCCGCGCAAATGGCGCTCAATTTCGCCTGGTCGCCGGTCATGTTCACGATGCACCAGATCGGCGCCGCGCTCGTCATCCTCATTGGTCTGTTCGTCGCGATCGTGACTTACATCAGTCTGGAGATGTCCAAAGACAAGCTAGCCGCCGCGTTGTTCGTGCCTTACGCAGCCTGGGTCGCGTTTGCCGGCGTGCTCAATGCGGCGATCTGGCGCTTGAATTGAGACTTTCGGTCTCGGGCCGTTCAAACCGCAGTCTCAGGCTTGTGAGTGGCAAGCCGGGTCATGCGACCTAATATCAGCATGCGGAGGACAGCCCATGCAATACAGCTCCGAGCTCATTCACACGATGCGTCAGGCCCTCGAAACGGTGATGGCGAGCGTCCCGGCGGACCAGTCCGTGTTCGGTCTGAAAGCGGCCGTCGCCGAATGCATATTGAAGGCTGCTGCGCACGGCCACACGTCGTATGACGCCCTGGTGACGGTCGCGTCCGATCAGATCCAGGCGATTGTCTCGATGCTGACGTAGGCGCCGGCGTCAAAACGGCGGCAGGCTGGCGCACCCGACACGATTCGAACGTGTGACCTTTGCCTTCGGAGGGCAACGCTCTATCCAGCTGAGCTACGGGTGCTAGTGGGAGTTCATTTAGCCGATTGGCGAGAGGGGGGCAACCGCTTCTCGCCTATCGCGCGCGAGCTGATTTGCGCTGGAAAGGCGCCGGAACCACCGCAGCCTGCCGGCCGAGGGCGGCGAATTCGGCCAGCAGCCTTTCGGCGCAGATGACGCGGTTGCGGCCGAGGCGTTTGGCCACATAGAGCGCCTCGTCGGCAGCGCCCAGCAGCCGGTCGGGACCGCCATCGGCCCCGCCGGGAATGTGGCTGGCGACGCCGACGCTGAGGGTGACATGGTCGCCGGCACCCGTGGCGCCGTGGGCGATCGCTAAGGCCATCACGGCGCAGCGGATCTCCTCGGCGATGACGCAGGCGCTATCGCAATCCATGTCCGGCAGGATCAGCGCGAACTCCTCGCCGCCGTAGCGGCTGGCGAGATCCAGCGGACGCACGGCATGCCGGCTGACGACGGAGGCGACCGCGCGCAGGCATTCGTCGCCAGTCTGGTGGCCGTGCTGGTCGTTGAACAGCTTGAAATGATCGACGTCGACGAACAGCAGCGCCAGCGGCTTCTGGGTGTGGTGGGCGCGAGCCCATTCGCTCATCAGCATCTGGTCGAACGAGCGGCGGTTCGACAGGCCGGTCAGGCCGTCCTTGGTGGCGAGCTCCTTCAGCGCCATCTCGGCCCGCTTCTGGTCGGTGAGGTCGCGCAGCGTCTCCACCACGGCGATCAGATGGCCGGCCTCGTCGTGGATCGGGCCGGCGTCGATGGCGAGATAGAGCTGGCTGCCGAGCTTCGGCATCACACACCAGTTCTCCGCGGAAAAGCCGAGCCCGTTATGGCCGCGCGCTGCGTATTCCGAATAGAACTCCGGCAGCTGCTCCGGCCGGTCGAGCGCGACGAGATCGGCAAGGCAGGGGCGCCTGGTTTCGTAGAAGGCCTGCCAGTGCTTGCTGGTGCCGATCACCTCGGAGGCGGCGAGACCGGTCAACCGCTCGCAGGCCCTGTTCCAGATCACGACGCGGCGCTTCGGGTCGATCACGAAGGTCGGCACCACCAGGTGCTGCATCAGCCGCACGGCATAGGAATCCGCGACGTCGACGGTCTTAGCCGGCGTCTTGCCTGACGTCTTTCCTGGTGACGTGCTTGACGACTTCACTGGCTTCGCCATCAGGCCACCGCCGCCACCGGCACAGCACTGCCCGAGCCGAACAATTTCCGCACCTCGCTGGCCGGCTTCGGCGGGCTGAACAGATAGCCCTGCATCTGCGTGCAGCCGAGCGCACGCAGCAGCTCGCGCTGCGCCTCGGTCTCGACCCCTTCGGCGACCGTGGTCATGCTGCTGGCGGCCGCAATGTTCACCACCGCCTGCACAATCACGGGTGCGCCGCTCTCCTCCGCGATGTCGGCGACGAAGCAGCGGTCGATCTTGATCTTGTCGAACGGGAAGCGCTTGAGATAGCTGAGCGAGGAGTAGCCGGTGCCGAAATCGTCGAGTGCGATGCGTACGCCGATCGAGCGGAGCTGATGCAGGATCGAGAGTGCGGCCTCGTCGTCGCGGATCAGTACGGCCTCGGTGATCTCGAGTTCGAGCCGGCGCGGGTCCAGCCCGGAGGCGGCGAGTGCGCCCGCGATCCGCAGCGCCAGCGTGTCGCATTTGAGCTGCACCGGCGACACGTTGACCGCGACGCGCACCTGCGCCGGCCAGGTCGCGGCCTCATTGCAAGCCATCCGCAGCACCCAGTCGCCGAGCTCGTTGATCAGGCCGGTATCCTCGGCGACCGGAATGAACTCCGCCGGCGACACCATGCCGCGCTCGGGATGCCGCCAGCGCAGCAGCGCCTCGCAGCCCGAGACCTCGTTGGTACGCAGGTCGACCAGCGGCTGATAGTGAATCTCGAAGCCGCCGTTCACCAGGGCCTGCCGCAGGTCCTGCTCCATGCTCAGGCGCGCCTTGGCGCTCGCATCCATCTCCGGCTCGAAGAAACGGTGGCTGCGACGCCCTTGGGCCTTCGCGCCGTACATCGCCAGATCGGCGTTCTTGACGAGCTGGTCGAGATCGGTGCCGTCCTGCGGTGCCAAGGCAATCCCGATGCTCGCGTCCGTGGAGAGCTGATGGCCGAGACAATGATAGGGCTGCCGGATGGCCTGATAGATGCGGGTCACGAAGGCCAGCACATCGGCAGGGGATTGGATCGCGGTCTGGATCACGGCGAACTCGTCGCCGCCAAGCCGCGCGATCAGGTCGCCCTGCTTGAGGCAGCCGCGCAGACGGCCGGCGATCGCCTTCAACAGCTCGTCGCCGACGTGGTGGCCAAGCGAATCGTTGATGCCCTTGAATTCGTCGACGTCGATGTAGAGCAGCGCGAACTGGCCGCCGCCGCCGACCTTCTCCAGCTCGCGCTCGATCTGCTCGCGGAACAGTGACCGGTTCGGCAGGTCGGTCAGCGCGTCGTAATGCGCCATGTGCGCGATCTTCTCGTCGGCGCGCCGCCGTTCGGTGACGTCCTCGACGACGTTGATGATGTAGCGCGGCTCGCCGGCCTTGTCGCGGATGCCGATGCGCCGCGAGGTGATGTAACGGCGCCCGATGCTCGGGGTGTTCCAGATGTGCTCATCGAGGAACAGCCCGTCCGGCGATTGCAGGAGTGTGTCGTCGTGTCGGGTGACGATCTCGGCGTCCGCCGTCACATAGAGGTCGAACGCGGTCTTGCCGACGATCGTGTCATGCTGCTCGGCGAGTTGCTCCTCGGCGACCTGGTTGGCCAGCAGGTAGCGCCGCGTCCTGGCGTCCTTCACGGTAATCCGAGACGGGATATGGTCGATGATCTCGCGCAGGAACGTGTGGTTGCGGTCCCGCTCCTGCTCCAGATGGCGACGCTCGGTGATGTCTTCGATCGTGGCCACCCATCCGCCCTGCGCGAGCGGCGTGTTGATGACCTGGAAGGCGCGGCCGTTGGGCAGCTCATGGATTCTGGTGGAGACCGTGCCTTCGGCGACCACCCGCATCACATCGGTGCAAAACGCCTCGACGTCGCCGGCGAACGCGTCACGTTCCTTGCGATGGTACATCGCCTCACGGATGTGGCAGCCGGGCTTGATGACGTCGTGGGAGAGACCGAACATCTCGGCATAGCGGCGGTTGCAGGTGACGATGTAGCCGCTCGCGTCATACAGGATCAGCCCCTGGGTCATGTTGTTGAGGGCGGTGTCGAGCCGCAGCCGCTCCGCTTCCAGCCGTTCCTGCGCTTCACGGTTCTGCCGGTTGATCTGGCGAATGATCAGATAGAGGATCAGCGCGATTACGCCGGCCGAGAAGCCCGCCGTCGCGACCGTGAAGCCGGTCTGCTGCCGCCAGTCCGCAAGCGCTGCCGCCATGGTGTTGGTGGCGACGATGACCAGCGGGAAATGCGTCAGTGGCGCAGCAGAGCCGAGCCGCTCCTCGCCGTCGAGCGGGCTCCTGACGCGAAGCGTGTGCTGACCGCCCTCGCTCAGCACCTTATGCATCAGCGGCGCATCCTTGAAGCTCCGTCCGATCAGCTCTTCGCGATGCGGATAGCGCGCCAGCATCTTGCCCTCGCGATCGAACAGCGAGATGGCGGTGCCCTCGGCGAGCACGACGGATGCGAAATAGTGCTGATAGCTGTCCGGATCGATCCGGCGCACCATCGCGCCGAGGAAGGTGCCGTCCGCGCCGTTCAACCGGCGTGCGACGACGGTGGTCCATTTGTTGATGATGAAGCTGCGGACGGATTCGAGCAGCACCGATTCGGACTGCGGATTCGTCTTGAACGTCTGAAAGTACGCCCGGGATGAAATGTTGATCTTGGGCAGCGGCTGGGCCCGCGACCAGTTGATCAGCTCGCCATCGGCATCGTAGATCGCGATATCGCCGAGATAGGACACCGAGCTGATCTTGCTGCGCAGCATCTGGTTCGTCACCGATCCCGACATGCGCTCGCGGAACGTCGCCGGCGAGGTGATCTCCGCCAGGTTCATCTGCCCGATCAGATCGGCGGCGACGACATCGGAATCTTCAAATTGCTGGTCGAAGTGGCGCGCGATCAGCTGCACCGTGTTTTCCAGCTCGCGCTCGCGATTGACCAGGGTTCGCTCGCGAAACTCGCCGACGGCCACGGCCGTCACGGCGAAGATGCCTCCGACCAGCAACACGCCGCACAGGGTCAACCACAGGACAGGACCACGCCGCGCCAAGACCTCCCAGCCGTTCCTCGCGGCTAGACACATTCCGGCTGCCATCGTGGAAAAGACCTGGCGCATTCCCCCTCCCTGGAGGAACACGAATACACCGCACAAATGGCCTAAACCTTAGGAAAGCCAGTTACCTAAGCATTAATCCAGTTGCGCAACCGCATCCGCACCTAGCGGAGCGGGAATCGCGTCACGGTTGTGCGGCGTGCGCAGCAAACCGCTGCGCTGCATCGTTAACCGCGGCTTAATGCGAGCTGCCGCCGCTCTTGTCGCCGGCGGGATTGCGCAGCCGTCCGACCACGCCGGTCGGAAAGAAATAGACGCTGGCGATGAACAGCAGCCCGAGCCACAGCAGCCAGCGGTCGGGATGCAGCAGCCCCGGCAGCAGCGGCAGGCCGGCTTCCGACGCCGCCGTGGAGGCGACGCCCATCAGCGACTGCAAATAGTTCTGGGCGAGGATGAAGATGCTGGCGCCGATGATCGCCCCGTAGATCGTGCCCATGCCGCCGATCACGACCATCAGCAGGATGTCCAGCATGATGGAGAAGCTGAGCGAGGTATCGGGACCGGCATAGCGTAGCCACAGCGCATTCAAGATGCCGGCGCCGGCGGCGACCAGCGCGGCGAGGCAATTGGCGTAGGTCAGGTGGAACACCGTGCGAAAGCCGAGGGCCTCGGCGCGAAAACGGTTCTCGCGGATGGCCTGCAGCACGCGCCCGAACGGCGAATTCACGACGCGCAGCAAAGCGAGGATCATCAGGGCCGAGACCGCGAACACCAGGTAGAAGGTCAGGATGCGGCCGTTGACCTCGAAGCCGAACAGGTTCTTCGAGATCAGCACGGTGCCGGGACGCAGCAGCTCCGGCAGCTGGAAGCTGCGCCCGTCCTCGCCGCCGGTCAGCCATGAGAGCTGCGAGGCCAGCACCTGGAAGGCAGAGGCGACCGCGAGTGTGATCATGGCGAAGAAGATCGCGGCCACGCGCAGAGAAAAGAGCCCGATGGCGAGCGCGAGCAGGGCCGCGAGCGGCAGGCCGACGACGATGCCGGTTGCGACCGCCGCCCAATTGGGGCCCATCCCATACAGCGCGATCGCGATCGCGTAGCTGCCGATGCCGTAGAACATGGTGTGGGCGAACGACACCGAGCCGGTATAGCCGAGCAGGAGATCGTAGGAGGCGACCAGCGCTGCGAAGACGCAGATCTTGGCCGCGACGTTCAGGGCCTTGGCGCCCGGAAACAGGAACGGCGTCGCCGCCAGCGCCAGGATGATGAGGACGAGAACGAGCGTGAGGACGCGGCTGCGCGGCGGGTCGCCGGAGAGGATCATCATCGGCTGGTCACCGCATAGAGGCCGCGCGGGCGCCACATCAGAATGGCGACCATCAGCAGGATGTTGGAGACGAGGGCGAGTTTCGGCACCAGGAAGCCGCCGTAATTGGCGACCATGGCCACGAGGATCGCGCCGATGAAGCAGCCGCCGATCGACCCGAGCCCGCCGATGATGACGACGATGAAAATCAAGACGGTGAGGTCGTCGCTCATGGAGGCGTGGACCTGCTCGCGATAGAGCGCCCACATCACGCCGCCGAGGCCGGCCAGCGCCGATCCCGTCATGAACACGCCGAGGAACAGGCGGCGGATGCGATAGCCGAGCGCCTCGACCATCTCGCGGTTCTCGACGCCGGCGCGGATCAAGAGGCCAAGCTTGCTGCGATTGAGAACGAGCTGGATCGCGATGAAGATGGCAAGGCCGATCAGCATCGCCAGCACACGGTACTTTGCAATTGCGACATCGCCGAGGATGAAGGAGCCACGTAGCGAGGTCGGCAGCGGCATCGGGATGATCTGCGGTCCCCACAGCGCATAGAGCGTCTGCTCGGCGACGATCAGGCCGCCGGTCGTCATCAGGATCTGCTTCAGATGCTGGCCGTAGACCGGCAGAATCAGCACGCGCTCGACGACGAGGCCGAGCGCGCCTGATACCGCCATCGAGAGCAGCGCGGCCGGGGCGAGCACCGCGAGATTCATCCACAGCGAATCCGCCTGAATGGAAGCCGCGAACGGCGCCAGCACGAGCGTGGCGACGTAGGCGCCGACGGCGATGAAGGCGCCGTGGCCGAAATTGAGCACGTCCATCAGGCCGAACACCAGCGTCAGGCCGGAGGCCATGATGAAGATCATCATGCCCATGGCGAGGCTCGCGGCGGTCAGCGTCAGCCAGGAGCTGGTCGATCCAATCAGCGGGATCATGAGCAGCGCGAGCGCGATCGGCAGCAGGATCGGCGCGATGTCGCGCTTCGGCTTCGGCAGGGGATCATTTGCGGCAAGTTCAGTCACTGATGTGCCTCCAGGCTCAGGCCGAGCAGCCGCTCCTGCAGCGGCACGTCGGCGGCGAGCGCCGCCATCTCGCCGCGATGAACGATGGTGCCGTTGTCCATCACGAGCACGTTGTCGCCGAGCTCGCGGGCGGCAAAGAAGTTCTGCTCGACCAGGAGGATGGTGGCGCCCTTGCGCTTGATCTCCCTCAGGCACTCGATCAGCGCCATCACGATCGCCGGCGCCAGGCCCTTGGTCGGTTCGTCGATCAGCAGGAGCTTACGCGGCTCGATGATGGCGCGGGCGATCGAAAGCATCTGCTTTTGCCCGCCCGAGAGACTTCCCGCGCGCGACAGCCAGAACCGGCGCAGCGCCGGGAAGAAGCCAAAAATCCAGTCGAGCTGGGTGTCGTCGAGCGGACCGTCGCGCGCCGCCAGCACCAGGTTCTCTTTCACGGTGAGATCGGAGAACACCGCCATGCTCTCCGGCACGTAGCCGACGCCGAGCCTTGCGATGTCGGGCGTGGCGCGGCTTTCGATGCGATCGCCTGCGAGGTTGATCTCGCCGCTGGAAGCCTGCCACAGCCCCATGATGGTGCGCAGTGTCGTGGTCTTGCCGGCGCCGTTGCGGCCGAGCAGCATCGTGACCTGCCCCTGCGGGACCGCGAGGTCGATGCCCTGGAGGATGTGATAGCGGCCGATATGGGTGTGCACGCCGGAGAGCTTGAGCAGATCGGTCATGCGACGCTCTCTGCGTTCTTGGGGGCGACGCCGAGATAGGCTTCCTGCACGATCGGCGAGGCGATCACCTCCGCAGGTGGCCCGTCCGCAACAAGTTGCCCGTTATGCAGGACGATGATGCGGTCGGCGAGCGAGCGCACCACGTCCATCTTGTGCTCGACCAGAAGGATGATCTTGCTCCTGTCCTGCTTAAGCTGCGCGATCAGGTTGAGGACCACAGGCACCTCATCGATGCTCATGCCGGCAGTCGGCTCGTCGAACATGAAAACCTTCGGCTCCAGCGCGATCATCAGCGCGACCTCGAGCTTGCGCTGATCGCCATGCGACAGCGCGGTCGCGGCGACGCCGCGGCGGCTGCCGAGCGCGACCTGGTCCAGGATGGCGTCGGCGCGTGCGATCAGGTCGCGGCGGACCGTCCAGGGCCGCAGCATGTCGTAATGGGTGCCGCTGGCGGCCTGCACCGCGAGGCGAACGTTCTCTTCCACGGTGAGGTTCGGAAAGAGATTGGTAAGCTGGAAGGCGCGACCGAGGCCCGCGCGAGTGCGCAGCGGCGCGGAGTGCTGGGTGATGTCGGTGCCGCCGAACAGGATACTGCCGTTCGAGGCGCGCAGCTGGCCCGAGATCAGATTGAAATAGGTGGTCTTGCCGGCACCGTTCGGCCCGACGATAGCGGTGAGCTCGCCCGGACGGAACGTGCAGGTGACGTTGTTGACCGCAACATGGCCGCCGAAGCGGATGGTGAGGTCACGGGTTTCGAGGGTCAGCGTCATAGAGTGTCTGGCAATTGATGAAACGGGATATATCGGCGGGTCGCGCTGCGCTCCCTCCCCCGCTTGCGGGGGAGGGTCGGGGAGAGGGTATTTCCACGGGCGAGACCCCCCAAGAGGAGAGAGCCCTCACCCGGCGCTATGCGCCGACCTCTCCCGCAAGCGGGAGAGGTAAGCAACTCAGCGCTTGTTCTTGACCGGAACGTCCATGTCTTCGATCTTTAGCTCGCGCACCGGCTCGAGCACGGCCCAGGCGACGTTCGGATCGACCTTGACCTTGAAGTGATACATGCTCTGCAGCGCCTGATGATCTTCCTTGCGGAACACCATCTTGCCCTTTGGCGTGTCGAACTCCAGGCCTTCCATCGCCGTAATCAGCTTCTCGGTGTCGGTCGACTTCGCCTTGGTGACGGCGGCGACGACGGACATCGCGGCGGCAAAACCGCCCGCGGTGAAGAAGTCCGGCGGCGCGTTGAAGCGCTTCTGGTGCTCGGCGACCAGCCAGTCGTTCACCGGGTTCTTCGGGATCTCGTAGAAATAATAGGTCGCTCCTTCCATGCCGGGCAGGCCCTTATAGGCGGCGAGCGCCGGCAGGATGTTGCCGCCGGTGGAGAGCTCGATGCCGTAGCGCTTCGGGTCCATGTCCTGGAGCTTGGCCAGCGGATTGCCGGCGCCGGCCCAGATCACCCAGATCACCTTGCGGCCGGGCTTGTCCTTCAGGGCGTCGAACAGGCGCTGGCCGACGGCGGTGAAGTCGGTGGTGGAGGTCGGGGCATATTCCTCCGCAGCGAGCGTCGCGCCGGTCTTGGCGAGCGCTTCCTTGAAGGCGGCGACGCCATCGCGGCCGAACGCATAGTCCTGCGCCAGGGTGGCGACAGTGACGCCCTGCTTGCCGATCGCGACCGCGTTCGAGATCGCGTCCTGCGAAGAATTGCGCCCGGTGCGGAAGATGTAGCGATTCCACTTCTCGCCGGTAATCTGATCCGCGACCGCCGGCTCGACGATCAGGATCTTCTTGTTCTCCTCGGCGACCGGGAGAATGGCGAGCGCGGCGGCCGACGAGGTCGTGCCGATCGCGATGTCGGCCTTGTCGTCCTGATAGGCTTCGGCGAGCGCGGCCTTCGAAAGGTCCGGCTTGCCCTGGTCGTCCTTGGTGATGATGACGATCTTGCGACCATCGAGCGTCATCGTGCCCTTGGTGGCGTATTCGAAACCCATTTTCAGGCCGGTCTCGGTCTGCTTGGCATAGGCCTCGAGCGGGCCGGTCTTGCCGTAGATCAGCGCGACCTTGAGATCGTCGGCCCGTGCGGAGGTGCCCGCGGCGAGTGCGAGGATGGTTGTTGTTATGATGAGTGATCGACGCACGATGGTCCCTCCTGATTTAAAGTTTCTCGGCAACAGCGATTTGCACAACGTCACGGACATTGCAATTGAACCTTCCGGCCGAGCGTGCCGGCCTTTCGAACATGCATCATTTTTGGGCTAGCCGCGCGTTGCCGGCGCCTTCGGACTGACGCCGATCCGACTGCGCCTCATCAGCGCTTTCGAAAATATGCGGCGCGACGCCGCGCCTCTCCAGGGCTTCGCCGAGCTTGATGCGCAGGAAGCCCGACGTGGTGTAGCGCGACACGCCGGAATAGAAGCGGTCGACGAGGCTGCGCACCATGGCCGAATAATCGTCCATCAGTTCCGGCAGGATGGAAAAATTGTCATAATTGACGATGGCGTAGACCCGGCGGCCGAGCGGGGCGAGCCTGGCCTCGACGATAGCAGCGATGGTATCGATCTCGGCCTTGCTGCGCAGCGGATAGCGCTCCAGGTTGACGAAAAACAGGTCCTGCTGCCCGTCAAGCGTGAAGCGCTGATCGAGCGGAATGGTGAGCAGGCGCTCGCGCAGATCCATCAGACCTTCGCCGAAGATGCGCGCGTCCATCAAGGCGGGATCGCGCGGGATCAACGGCTTGAAATCCATCAGGCGCAAGATGTCGCGCTCGATATCCATGCCGGGCGCAATTTCCGTCAGCTCGAGCCCGTCGGGGCGCAGCTCGAACACGCAGCGCTCGGTGACGTAAAGCGTGCGCTGCTTGCGCGTGGCGGCGAACGGGCCGCTGAAGGTGACGTGCTCGACGCTGTCCACGAACTTGCGCGATGGCGCCTCGTCGAGAATGACGAGCTTGCCGTCGTTCACTGCGATGCGCTGCTTGCCCGCGCCGAAGGTGCCGACGAAGACGACCTCCTTGGCGTTCTGGCTGATGTTGATGAAGCCGCCGGCACCTGCGAGTTTCGGCCCGAACTTGCTGACATTGAGGTTGCCGGCACGATCGACCTGGGCGAGCCCGAGAAAGGCCGCATCGAGACCGCCGCCGTCGTAGAAGTCGAACTGATAAGGCTGGTCGATCACCGCCTGCGTGTTGATCGCCGCGCCGAAATCGATGCCGCTTGCGGGGATCCCGCCAATCACGCCGGGCTCCGCCGTCAACGTGATCAGGTCGATGATCCGCTCCTCATTGGCCACGGAGGCGATCCCCTCGGGCATGCCGATGCCGAGATTGACAACGCTGTTGGCCTTCAGCTCGAGGGCGGCGCGACGGGCGATGATCTTGCGTTCGCTGACCGGCATCACCGGCAGCGAGGCGGCACGGACGCGGATCTCGCTCGAGAAAGCCGGATTGTATTGCGTGCCGAACGTCTGCCAGTGGTTCTCGGGCCTTGCCACCACGACGCAGTCGACCAGGATGCCGGGAATTTTGACCTGGCGCGGATTGAGGCTGCCGGCCTCGGCCACGCGTTCGACCTGGGCGATGACGATGCCGCCGGAATTATGCGCCGCCATGGCGATGGCGAGCGCCTCCAGCGTCAGCGCCTCCTTCTCCATGGTGAGGTTGCCGTCGGGATCGCCGGTGGTGGCGCGGATGATCCCGACTTGGATCGGAAACGTCTTGTAGAGCAGGCAGTCTTCGCCGCCGATCCTGATCAGCTCCACCATGTCCTCGGTGGTGCGTGCGTTCAGCTTGCCGCCGCCCTGCCGGGGGTCGACGAAGGTGCCGATGCCGACGCGGGTGACATGGCCGGGCCGGTGCGCGGCGATGTCGCGGAACAGATGCGTGATGACGCCCTGCGGCAGGTTATAGGCCTCGATCTGGTTCGCGATCGCGAGTTGCTGCAATTTCGGTGCGAGCCCCCAATGTCCCCCGATCACGCGCCGGACCAGGCCTTCATGCGCGAAATGATTGAGGCCGCGCTGCTTGCCGTCGCCCTGGCCGGCCGCATAGATCAGCGTCAGGTTGCGCGGCTTGCCCTGCGTATAGGGCGCGTCGCCTTCGTGGGAAAGGTAGAGCTCTTCCAGCGCGATCGCGATCTCCTCGGCAAAGCCGATGCCAACGAAGCCGCCGGTCGCCACCGTGTCGCCGTCGCGAATCAGCATAACCGCTTCGGCGGCCGTGACGACCTTGCCTTTCTCGGAATTGGGCAAATAGGGCAGAGCTGGATGATGGCTCACGGCGTGCCTCCCGGTCCCTTCGATCGTATGCCGTTGTTGTGCATTGATCCTATCGCGAGGAGCAGCCGCGGAACAGGCCGCTCCTCGCGATGAAAACGTCATCAGGACGCTCAGCCCTGAACTATCTTGCGTGTTTCGGTGGCGAAATAGACCGACACGATGGTGATGAGCGCCAGCGCGATCATGTAGAGCGAGATCGGCCAGGTGGCCGGCGCGTAGGCCGTCATCAATCCCGTCGCGATCAGCGGCGACAGCGCGCCGGCGAAGATCGAGGCGAGGTTGTAGCCGAGCGAGACGCCGCTATAGCGCACCTTGGTGCCGAACAGCTCCGACAGGAAGCTCGCCTGCGGGCCGTACATCGCGGCATGACCGATGGCGAGGCCGAGCACGATCGCGATCCAGGCATATTGCGGGTTCCTGGTGGCCAGCAGCATGAACAGCGGGAACGACATCAGCGCCGAGAACACCGCGCCGAAGATGTAGACCGGCCGCCGTCCGACGCGATCGGACAGCGCGCCGAAGGCCGGAATGGTGAAGGTCTCGATGGCGGCGCCGATCAGCACGCCGTTGAGCATGTCCTGCTTGTTCATGCCGAGCGACTGCGTCGCATAGGCGAGCACGAAGGTCGCGTAGATGTAGAAGAAGCCGTTTTCGGCAAAGCGCGCGCCCATCGCGAGCAGGATGTTCTTGGGATACATCCTGATGGCCTCGAGAATCGGCATCTTCACTTCCTGCTTGGTGTCCTTGACCTTCTGGAACTCCGGGGATTCCGCGATGGTGAAGCGGATCCACAGGCCGACCAGCACCAGCGCAATCGAGAACAGGAACGGGATGCGCCAGCCCCAGGCGAGGAGCTGCGCGTCGGTCAGCATCGCCGACACCACCGAGAAAACGAGCGTGCCGAGCACGAGGCCGAGCGGCGCTCCGAGCTGCGGCCAGCTGCCGTAGAAGCCCTTCTTGTCCGCCGGCGCGTGCTCGACTGCCATCAGCACCGCGCCGCCCCATTCGCCGCCGAGGCCAAAGCCCTGGATCAGGCGGCATGTGACGAGCAGGACGGCGGCCCAGATGCCGGCGGTCTCGTAGGTCGGCAGGAATCCGATCGCCGCTGTCGCCACGCCCATGATCAGCAGCGTCAGATACAGCATGGTCTTGCGGCCGATCTTGTCGCCATAGTGACCGAACACGACGCCGCCGAGCGGACGCGCGATGAAGCCGAGCGCGTAGGTCGCGAACGCCAACAGCGTTCCCATCATGGGGTCGAAGGTCGGAAAGAACAGCTTGTTGAAGATCAGCGCCGCGGCCGTGCCGTAGAGGAAGAAGTCGTACCATTCGATGGCCGTGCCGATCAGGCTCGCGGTGGCGACCGTGACGTGCGACGGCTGCTTGGCCTGAAGCTGATGAACCGTGATCGCTTCACTCATCTGGCGTCCTCCCTGTTTGCGAATGCGCATGTGCAGCATGCGTCATTGTGCAAAGCAAAGAGCAAGGTCCGCGCCAGATGCGGAGGGTTTGCGCAAAATGGCTGAAAACACGGCAATTTCTGAAGTCGGCGCCGGGAAAGAGCGGAAAGACGCCGTGTCAGGAATCCGAGACTCCGGACAGTCTGGTGTCTCGAAACTCAGACGGAGGCCGGTCCCGAGGCGAGGCCGAACTTGGCGAGCTTCTTGTAGAAGGTCGCGCGTGAGATCCGCAGCATTCTGGCGGCCTCGGAGATCTGGCCGTTGCTGGCGGCGAGTGCCTGTTCGAGCGTGTGCTTCTCGAATTCGGCCTCGGCCTCGGCATAGGGCACGACTGTTCCGGCCGCGCGCTCGGGCGCAGCCGGCTTGATCTCGGTGCCGACGGGAAGGATGCGCGCGAAATCCTCGCCGGTCAGCCGGCCGGAATCGCTGAGAATCAGCGCCCGCTCCAGGATGTTGCGGAGCTCGCGAACATTGCCCGGCCAGTCATAGCGCGCCAGCGCGGAAAGCCCGCTCGGCGTGATCTTCGCCTTGACGTAATCGCCGGAGGCGCTGATGTCCTCCAGCAGCCGGGCGCAGATGTCCGGGAGATCGTCCAGGCACTGGCGCAGCGGCGGCAGCTCGATCGAGAGCACGTTCAGCCGATAATAGAGGTCGGGGCGGAACGTGCCGTCGCTGACGCGCTTGCGCAAGTCCACATTGGTCGCCGCGACCACGCGCACGTCGACCTTGGAGATCTTGTCCGAGCCGAGCGGCTCGATCTCGCGCTCCTGCAGCACGCGCAGCAGCTTGGCCTGCAATTGCAGCGGCATCTCGCCGATCTCGTCGAGGAACAGCGTGCCGCCATCGGCGATCCGGAACTTGCCCTCGCGTCCCCTGCGGTCGGCGCCGGTATAGGCGCCCGGCGCGGTGCCGAAGAACTCCGACTCGATCAGTGTCTCCGGGACGGCGGCGACATTGACGCTGACGAACGGCTTCTCCGCACGGGACGAAGCATTGTGAATCGCCTGCGCCAGCATCTCCTTGCCCGTTCCGGTCTCGCCGGTGAGGAGCACCGTGACGCTCTGCCGCGCGGCGCGGCTTGCCAGCGCCTTGGCCTGGGCAATTCCCGGCGTGGTGCCGACGTAGTCGGCGAAGGTGAAGCGCGCGGCGCGGGCGTTGGACAATTGCCGCCGCGCCAGCCGCAGATCGCTTTCGAGCTGGGCGACGCGGGCGAGCAGCGGCTTCAGGCTTTCGAGGTGGTCATAGAGCACGAAGCCGATCGCGCCGATCACCGTCCCGTTCTCGTCCTCGATCGGCATGCGGGTGACGACGAGCTGCTCGCCGCCGAGCTCCATGATGTCGAGCAGGATCGGCTCGCCGGTTTCGGCCACCTTGCGCATCAGGCTGTTGGGGATGACCTCCTCGATCGGCCGGCCGATTGCCTCGCTGATGCGCTTGAGGCCGAGCGCGGCGAGATATTTTTCGTTGACGTAGACGACCCGTCCGCCGCGGTCGATCGCGATCGCACCCTCGCAGAGCTTTTCCAGCCGCTCGAACAGCGTCTCCATCGCGCGTGCGCGAAGGTAAGCGGGGTCGCTGATCGAGGAGGAAGCGGACATGACATGCCTTGCGGGGAGGTCCGCCCGTGTATTAGCAAAAGGCCAGCAATTTCAAAGCGGGAAATGGGAGCTGAGGCGTCTTCCCATACTCCGCTGTCGTCCCGGACAAGCGCCGCGAAGCGGAGCGCCGATCCGGGACCCATACGCCGCAGCACTAGTTTGGCGAGGACTTGGAGTGGGAGCTTCGCGTCACACAACTCCCTGTGGTTATGGGTCCCGGGTCTGCGCTGACGCTTGCCCGGGACGACAGCGGTGTGTGTTGCGCCGCTTGCGGCCGCCGATGCTCGCTCGCGATCGACGGGCGGAGATGCCCTGTGTCGGCCTCTGTCAATCCACCCGCGCAAAAATATTCCTCTTTACCGAAATTCGGTTTTGTCGTATGTCTCATCCATCCCGGCTCATCCAAGAGGGGCGATCTTGTGTCGTCACTATCGCGAGCCGGGCTTGCGGTGGACGCGGCAGCGTCGGCAAGAGAGGTGCGGGCAGGGCGGGTAGTCCCTGTGAGCCCGTAACCGCGTGCAGACGAGCGGCGCTGTTCAGTTCGTCTCGCCACATTCTCTCGGCAACGTCGACAAGCCCGGGAGATAATGTGGTGACCAGCGAACGCGCGTACGGCAAAACCGTGTGGTCCTGGCCGTCGTTGCTACGGTCAAGCCCTTCGGAGATGTGAGCGAGCCCAACCGGGCAGACTGCATCATCCAATTCGCGGGGCGAGGGAGGCCAAAGGAAAGTTCGGCTCCCGGGAGATCACGGCATAAGCCGTCCAGCCACTGCGCAGGGAAGGCCGAGTGATCGGCGACACCTGTATGCTGCTGTGCGGTTCTTTTTGCGCGTACCTTTCGCGCAGCGGACCGCGGGTGCCAGCCGGCACCCGGCCTTCCCTGCGCCCTCTTGGATTTCAGAGGGCGGAGCGACCAAGCAAAGCTCGGGCGATTCAAGCCGCGAGAATGCGAAGGCGTGTCTGTCACCACACATTCGGTGTCATCGCCCGCGAAAGCGGGCGATCCAGTATTCCAGAGGAAGTTTTGACTGAACCGAGAAGCCGCGGCGTACTGGATTCCCCGCTCCAGTGCGCAATTGCGCACAAGGCGGGGAATGACAGCGTCAGATGTCGTAGGGTGGCAAAGGCGCTCTTGCGCCGTGCCCACGATCTCTCTCGGTCGCGAAAGATACGTGGGCACGCTTCGCTTTGCCCACCCTACGACACCGCAGCCTGCGGCAATCGCAGCCGGGATGTGCACTGGAGTATCGCGATGCCGCCTCACGTTCCGTCATTGCGAGGAGCCCTTGCGACGAAGCAATCCAGAATCCCTCCGCGAAAAGGCTCTGGATTGCTTCCGCCTTCGGCGGACAAGTCGCTTCGCTCGCAATGACGATGCGGGGATGACGGAATCGGGAGGTCGCTGGGTGGTCGAGGAACGGGCCTACCTTCGATACCCGCTTGCCCGCGAATAGCCCTGGCGGTTCTGCTGGTGCGGGCGGCTTGCAACGCTCGCCCGGGCTTCGCTGGAGAGCGGCGTTGCGAGCTTCAGCTCCTCCAGGAAGATCGGCCGGGAGAAGTAATAGCCCTGCGCGTAGCGGATCTTGGTCGCGGCCTGGAGATAGGCGAGTTCCTCGTAGGATTCGAGACCCTCGGCAATCACGGTCATGCCGAGCGCTTCGCTCAAGGATTCGATCGCGCGCAGGATGCCCTGGCTGCGCGGGCGCTTATGAATGTCGGTGATGAAGGAGCGGTCGATCTTGATCTCGTCGGCGGTGATGTCGGCCAGCGCCGAGAGCGAGGAGTAACCGGTACCGAAATCGTCGATCGAGATGCCGACACCGAGCTTGCGGAACGTCGGCAGGATCTCGTCCTGGAAATGATTCTTGGCGACGAAGGCATCTTCCGTCAGCTCGATCATGAAGCGGGTGGGAAAGCCGGTGTCGTCCAGCGCCTGCGCGAAGCTGCGCATGAATTCGGGATTGCCGGCCTGCTTGGCGGCGACGTTGATGCTGATGGTCGCTTCCGCGCCGAATGTCTCGTTGATCAGGTCGATCGACTTGACGATCTCGGCGAGCACGAGGTGAGTCAGCTCGTCGATCAGGCCGAGCTCGCTGGCGAGATTGATGAACGAGCCGGGCGCCTGGATCACGCCTTCGTCGTCGCGCAGGCGCACCAGGGCCTCGATGCCCTTCACGGCCTGGGTGCGGATGTCGACCTTGGACTGAAAGGCGCAGCAGAAGCGCTTTTCCAGGATGGCGAGCCGTAGCGACTGCTCGACCTTCATCCGCGCCTGCGCCTCGCGCTCCATGCTGGCATCGAAGAAGGCGGCCAGTCCCTTGCCGTTGTTCTTGATGCGGTACATCGCGATGTCGGCGTTCTGGCGCAGCGTCTCGAAACTGCTGCCGTGGTCGGGATAGAGGCTGATGCCGACCGAGGTCGAGGCGAAGACTTCCGAATGGTCGATGAAGAACGGCGCGGTCAGCCGCTCCAGTGTCGACTGCATGAATTCGGCGACCTCCTCCTGGCTCTGGATCGGCGACAGCAGCAGCAGGAATTCGTCGCCGGAGATGCGCGACAGCATGTCGGAGTCACGCAAGTCGCGACCGAGACGCTTCGACAGCTCGACCAGCAGCGCATCGCCGACGGCATGGCCATAATAGTCGTTGATGTGCTTGAAATTGTCGACGTCGAGGAAGGCCAGCGCGAAGCGCTCGCCGCCGCGATTTTCCGCAAGCAGATTATTGGCGCGATGTTCGATCACGCGCCGCGAAGGCAGTCCGGTCAACTCGTCGAAATAGGCCGAGCGGAACAGCTGGTCCTCGAAATTCTTCTGCTCGGTGATGTCGGAAGACGCCGAGATCAGGAGCTCGCGTCCGGCGAGGCGAACGGGACGATGGGTCGTGAGCAGCACCTGGCGCGCGGCGCCGCCGTGAAGCGCCTCTTCGGTGACGACAGGTTGGCCGGCGCTCAGAGCCTTGCGGCAGGCTTCGCGGCGCAGCGCCAGATCGGGTGAGGGTCGGCTGCCGTCCATGCCGAGCTGCGCGGCCGCGGCGTCGTTGACCAGCAGAAGCTCGCCATGCGCGTCCTGCACGGTCAATCCGGCCGGCAGCATTCTAACGATTTCCTTGAGAAAACCGAGCTCGGCTTCATTCGCGCCGGAGTATCTGTTGTCGTTCATAGAAGTCATGAATCTTGTTGTTTCGGCGCCTTTGCAATGGACGCGATCTTGCGTGGTTCCCTCTTAAGTTTGGTTAAGGGGTCCGGAGAAATACGGGGGTGTTTTGGAGAAAACTTGCGGCGTTGCGACGCGCGCTGACGATCGTCATTAACAGAGCGTCAACAGCGCATGCGAAACCGCGGGCGAGGGCCGCGGGTGCGCTTTCACGTGGCGCACGATGCTATTCGCTTCGCGGGATCCGGCATTGCATGATGCAATGCAGCCCGGTCTTCAAGTAAGAGATCTCGGATTTGCCATCGAAGGCCGACAGTGCCGATTTCAACAGCTTGGTGCCGAAGCCCGGCTCGGAGACCTCGTCCACGCTCGGCCCCTCGGTTTCGTCCCAGGTGACGGTCAGGCGGTCGTCGCTGACGGTCCACGACACCTGCAACAGACCGCGGGGCGAGGAGAACGCACCGTATTTGCCTGCATTGGTAGCAAGCTCGTGAAACATCAATGACAGCGTGACGGCGAGCTTCGGCGGCAGGAACAGTCGCTCGCCATTGAGCGTGAAGCGGACGTGGCCGTAGGGGCCGAGTTCCGAGATCAGGAGATCGCGGATGTCGCAGCCGGCCTTGTCGATCCGCGAGATCAAATCATCGGTCGCGGCCAGCGAGCGCAGCCGCGGATCGACCCGGGCCCAGACCAGCGGCTGGTCATGCAGCACCTGGTGCAGCACGGCATGCACCGTCGACAGCTTGTTCTTCAGCCGGTGCTGGAGCTCGTCGACCAGCAGCTTGCGATAATCCTCTTCCTCGATCAGCCGCTTGGAGATCCGGCGCTGCTCCGCCAGCATGGTGCGATAGTGCTCGACGCCCCAGATGGTGAGCGCACAGACCGCCCAATAAAGTGCCAGCAGGGCAAACCGTGCGTGATCGGCCAGGGCATCGCTGAAATTCACGACGACGCCGAGCACGCCGCCGAAAAGCGCAGTCACGATTCCGATCCGGAAGCCTCCGAACGCGGCGGCAAAGAACACGGCCGGAAAGTAGGGGGTGAAGTAGACGTCGGGCCGCACATGCGCGAGAGCCCAGCGCGCCAGCGTCGCAACCAGCAGGCAGGCCACTGCAAACGCAATGCTCAGACCGAGCGATGGCGGCGCCGCACCCTGCCAACCCCTACGGAATTCGTCGATCAGCTTCCCCATGCGCCGCCCAGTTGCGATATGCGTTCGAAAATCGATCGGTCCATGAGGATGTTACGCATCCCGCCCGCACAAGCATAGCTTGCCCTGGTGGAGGCAGGCAGGGATAGTGTCCGCCGCGGCGATGGCAGCGGCCGATGTTCGCCATTTGGCATCAAATCGTTCGAAAACAGGAACATTCCATGGGCAGGCTCGACGGCAAGGTTGCGGTGATCACGGGAGCGACGAGCGGGATCGGATTGCGCACTGCGGAAGTCTTCGTTGCCGAAGGTGCCAAAATTGTGATCGCGGGGCGGCGCCTACCGGAGGGCGAGGCGCTGGCATCGCGGCTCGGGGCCGACTGCATCTTCCGCCAGACCGACGTAACGGTCGAAGCCCAGATGCAGGCCCTGATCGCGCTGGCCGTGGACAAGTTCGGCCGGATCGACTGCCTGTTCAACAATGCCGGCGGCCCGGCGCAGACCGGCGGCATCGAGGGCCTCGAGGTCGAGCGCTTCGATGCGGCGATGGCAACGCTGGTGCGCAGCGTCATGCTCGGCATGAAGCACGCCGCGCCCCACATGAAGAAGCAGGGGAGCGGCACCATCATCAACAATGGCAGCATCGCCGGACGCCTCGCCGGGTTCTCGTCCTCGATGGTCTATGGCGCGGCCAAGGCGGCGGTGATTCATCTCACCAAATGCGTGGCGATGGAGCTCGGCGAGTCCAATGTGCGCGTCAACTCGATCTCGCCCGGCGCGATCGCGACCGGCATTTTCGGCAAGGCGCTCGGGCTCTCGACCGACGCTGCGGAGAAGACGCCCGCGGTGATGCGCGAGGTTTACAAGACCGCGCAACCGATCCCGCGTGCCGGCCTTCCCGACGACATCGCCCATGCCGCGGTGTTCCTGGCCAGCGACGAATCCAGCTTCATCAACGGCCACGACCTCGTCATCGACGGCGCCATGACCGGCGGCCGCAACTGGAGCCAGCAGCAGCAGGGCTATGTGGCCTTGCGCAAGGCATTCGATCAGGGGGCGTAGCGACACGCGCAGGGGCGTAGGGTGGGCAAAGCCAAGCGTGCCCACGAATTCTTCTCATTGCGACGAAACGTGGGCACGGCGCTCCGCGCCTTTGCCCACCCTACGAGACCTACGATCTGAGTGAGGACCCGTGCCCCGGACGCGGTGCGGCGCGAAGTGCCGCTCCGCAGAGCCGGGGCCCATCTCTCCAAACAAGAGATTCTGGGTCCCGGCTCGCGCTTTGCGCGTCCGGGACACGGTCGTTCACACCGCCTTCACCCGCACCCTTAGCCCGTCCCGCGGCTTCGGGATCGGCCACATCTGCCAGTCCGGCTTGTAGCCGGGCTCCAGCGATACCTCGATGTTCTGCAGGAAGTGCCGCGCGAAGCATTTCGCCTGCATGTAGGCGAAATGCAGACCGAGGCACATATGCGCGCCGCCGCCGAAGGGGACCCAGGCGAAGCGGTGGCGGCTGCGTTGCGCTTCCTCGGTGAAGCGCAGCGGATCGAAGCGATCCGGCTCCGGCCAGATGTCGTTCATGTGATGCGTATAGAGCGGATTGACGCCGACCGCCGTGCCGGCGGGAATCGTAAAGCCTTTGAAGGTGAAATCGCGCATCGCACGGCGCGGCATCGAGGGCACCGGCGGCTTGATCCGCAGCGCTTCCTTGAACGCCATCTCGCAAAGCGGCATCTTTTCGAGATCGTCGAAGCTGCTCGGCGTATCCGCCGCCAGCCCGAGCGCGAGAACTTCCGCTCGCAGCCTGTCCTGCCAATCCGGATTGGCGGCGAGCTCGCCGATGAAGGAGGTCAGCGACGAGGTCAGCGTGTCGTGCGCCGCCATCATCAGGAAGCTCATGTGGTCGATGATGTCCTGCTCGGACAGCAGCGCGCCATCCTCATGGGTGGCGCGGCAGAGCTGCGAGAACAGATCATCGCCGCCATGATTGCCGCGGCGCAGCGGGATCTGCTCGCGGAAATAGGCGACGATGCGCTTGCGCCCCCGTACGCCGGCCGCCATCTGGGTGCCGGGCAGCGGGCGGCGGATCGGGGCGACGGCAGCCGCGACCATGTCGACGAAGGCCCGGTTGATCTCGTCGACCTCCGGTCCGATGTCGGCGCCAAGGAAGGACGCAGCGGCGAGATCCAGCGTGAGCTGCTTCATCGCGGGGTAGAGCTGCATCTCGCCGGGCTTGGCCTTCCACTGCGCGACCCGCGCGGAGATGCCACGGTCGAGATCGCTGAGATAGGACTTCATCGGCCCGGACTTGAACGCGACCGACAGCGCCTTGCGGTGCAGCCGGTGCTCGTCGAAATCGAGCAGCATCAATCCGCGCGGAAACAGCAGGCCGAGCACCTTGTTCCAGCCGTGGGTCGATGAGAACAGCTTTTGCTGATCGAACATCACGAGCTCGTTGGCCTCGGGCCCGAGCAGCACGACATTGGTCTCGCCGAAAACATGCGTGCGGTAGACCGGTCCGTATTTGGCGCCGTTCCCCTCGATATGGCCCTTGGGATCGGCCAGCACCTGCAACGTCTTGCCGATGATCGGCCAGCCTTCGTCGCCGGGAATGTGCGTCAGGGCGTTGCGTTTGGGCGCGGTGAAGTCGGGCGCCCTTGCGGCCACATTCTGCATCGACATGAAGATTGCTCCGGTTGGCAGGCTCTGCGAGCGTAGCACAATCCGGGCACGGTGATGCGAGAGTTGCTGGCGCAATTTGCCTCGGATGTCGTCCCCGCCGAGTGCGCAATTGCGCACGGGGGCGGGGACCCATAACCACAGGGAGAAGTTTTGGTGCGAGGCTGGTAACTCCGAGTCTTCGTACAGCTGCATCCTGTGGTTATGGGTCCCGGGTTCGCGCTGCGCGCGCCCCGGGACGACGAGTGGAGCAGGACCTATCGCTTCGCCGCTTCCTTTTGCAGATCCGGGGCGTTGACGGCGGGAATGGCGACGCGGCCGGGGCCGGTCACCTTCAGCGCCTCGGCGGCCTTCTCGTTCTCCATGATCTTGGCCATCACCGCCTGTCCCGCGCGCTCGAAGATCGCGCGGTTCTCGATCACGAATTTCTGCGACCTGCGTAGGGAATCGATATAGCCGTTGATCTCGGGCACGACATAGCGCGCCACCATGTCCCAGCTCCGGCGCGTATTTTCCGGATTGGCCCAGTCGTGCACGAAACCGATGATGGCGCCGACGCCGCCGGAGACCTGCATCACGTTCTTGATGGTTTTGACGAGGTCGTCGGGCGTGCCGATGGTGGATGCCGCGCCCTCGACGAAGGCCGTCTTGTCCACGGCCTCGTCGGGCGAGGAGAATGCGGTCAGTCCCGGCCGCTGCAGCGTCCCGACATTATATTCGTTGTGCCAGCGCATCAGCCCGGCACCGGCTTCCTTGCGCGCCTGCTCGCGGGTCTCGGCGATGTGAAAGGTCAGCAGCACGCGCCAGTCGGCGCGGCTCACCGTGGTGCCGTGCTTCCTGGCGGCGTCCTCGGCGAACTGCCATTGCTGCTGCAGTGACATCAGCCCCTGTGTCGTCATCGAGCCCAGCGAGATGATACCGATGCCGTATTTGCCGGCGAGCGTCATGCCGGAGGGCGAGATCTGCGAGGCCACGACGAACGGCATCTCCTCCTGCAGCGGCAGGATCTGCAGCGCGGCATCGTTCATGGTGAACCAGTCGCTCTTGGCGGTGACACGCTCGCCGTTGAAGAGCCGGCGGATGATGCCGATGGCCTCGTCCTGGCGATCGCGCTGCGTCATCGGGTCGATGCCGAGCGTGTGTGCGTCGGAGGCGAGCGCGCCGGGGCCGGAGCCGAAGATGGCGCGTCCGCCGGTCATGTGGTCGAGCTGCACCATGCGCTGGGCGACGTTGTAGGGATGATGATAGGGCAGCGACACCACCCCGGTGCCGAGCTTGATCCGCTTGGTGCGCTCGCCGGCGGCAGCCAGGAACATCTCGGGCGAAGCGATCATCTCCCAGCCGGATGAATGGTGCTCGCCGCACCAGAACTCGTCATAGCCGAGCGCGTCGAGCTGCTCGACCAGGTCGAGATCGCGCCGGAACTGGAGCATCGGATGCTCCCCGATCGGGTGATGCGGGGCAAGAAAGGCTCCGAACTTCAGGCGCGCCATGGCGTTCTCTCCGGCTTTGATTTTTCTGTTCGTTGAGACGGTGAGGCTACGTGCCTGACGGCGCGAACGCAATCGCGCGGTGTCCCGTGTTGCGGAATGCAGGCATGCGTGGCAGATCCTACCTGCGAGGTAATCGCGGCACCGCATGAGATCTGAAATCCTGAGAATAACGAGGTTCCAGAGTCATGCACCGATGCACCAGATCGTCACACGACAAGTCGATTCCTCCCGCCGCTGGTGGGTGCTGGCGATCGTCGTCGCCGCCCAGTTCATGTTCGGCGTCGATGCCTTCGTGGTCAACGTCGCCATTCCCACCATCGCAGTCGAGCTGAAGGCCTCGCCGGCGCAGATCGAATCCGTGATCGCGATCTATCTGATCGCCTATGCCACGCTGGTCGTCACCGGTGGCCGGCTCGGCGACATCCACGGCACCAGAAATGTGTTCCTGGCCGGTGTGCTCGGTTTCACCCTGACGTCGCTGTGGTGCGGTCTCGCGCAATCCGGCGCGGAGCTGATCATCGCCCGGCTGGCGCAGGGCGCGACCGCGGCACTGATGGTGCCCCAGGTGCTGGCGACGCTGCATCTGTTGTTCACCGATGAGACGCGCAGCCGCGCCTTCGCCATCTACGGCATCGTGCTCGGGCTGGCCGGCGCGGCAGGCTTCCTGCTCGGTGGTCTGCTGATCACGGCTGATCTTGCCGGCACCGGCTGGCGTTCGGTGTTCTTCATCAACGTGCCCTGCGGCCTCGTCATCGCGGCTGCCGCCTGGCGCATCATGCCGTCGGCGCCGCGATCAGGCGCAAGGCTCGACATCAAAGGCAGCGTGGTCCTGTTCGCGGGGCTGCTCTGCCTGATCGGCCCGCTGCTGTTCGGTCACGATGTCGGCTGGGCACCCTGGCTGTGGGCCGTGATGGCAGCCGGCGGCGTCATCCTGGCCGCGTTCCTGAAGCTGGAGCATGCGGCCGCGCGCGCCGGCGGAATGCCGCTGATCGACCTGACGCTGCTGGCGGACGCCGCCTTCCTGCGCGGGCTTGGCGCCGCCTTCTTTTTCTTCTTTGCCAATCTCTCCTTCTATCTGGTGATGACGCTTTTCATGCAGCGTGGGCTCGAGATCCCGCCGCTCTCAGCCGGCATGGCCTTCATTCCGCTCGCGCTCGCTTTCGTTGTGGCGTCACGTCACAGCGGTGCGCGGGCGCGCCATCGCGGCACCAAGGTTTTGATCGAAGGCTGCGCGCTTCAGATCGCAGGCCTCGCCGCGCTCGCGCTCGTGGCGTTCTTGAAAGATGCGCCGTCGCCGCTCCTGCTCGCGCTCATCATGATCATCTTCGGTTACGGTCAGGGATTGGTGATGGCGCCACTCTCCGGCGCGGTGCTGTCAAGTGTGAAGCCCGTCGCCGCAGGCTCGGCCTCCGGGATGTACGGCACCACGGCGCAGATCGGAAATGCGGCCGGAGTGGCCGCAATCGGCGCGGTATTCTTCGCCGTCGAAGCGCTGCAATCAGCGCGCGCAGGATTTCTCGTCTCGCTTGCGCTGTTTGTGACATTAATCATGGTCTGCGTCGCATTCCTGACGTGGATGCGCCGCGCCTCTGCACGAAGTTGAGGCATTTGGTGGTTAATGCCTGCGGATCCGCGGGAAATCCCTACGATTTCGTAGGATTGACAGCGCACGGTCTTTTTATTTTGCAATGCAGCAACTATCTGGTTTGGCTGGACGTTGAACGTCGCCCACCAGGAACTTGCCGTGTCGTTAGCGAAAAATGTCGATTTGTTGAGACGTCTGCCCAGGTTGGACGGTCGGCGCTTTGCCGAGCTTGGCCGCAGCGCTGATGTGTCCAGTCCATTGGAAGAGATCACGGGATTCGGCGACAATCCCGGAGCCTTGCGCATGTTCGCGTTCGTGCCGACGCAGTTGCAGAAGCCGCGCGCGCTGGTCGTCGTGCTGCATGGCTGCGGGCAGACGGCGGGGGGTTACGATCTCGGTGCGGGCTGGTCGACGCTCGCGAAGCACTATGGTTTCGCGCTGTTGATGCCGGAGCAGCAGCGCATCAATAACGGCAATACCTGCTTCAACTGGTTCAATCCGGAAGACACGGCGCGGGGCAGCGGCGAGGCGCATTCTATCCGCGAGATGATCGCGCACATGGTCGAGGCACATCGCATCGATCCCAAGTGCGTCTTCATCACCGGTCTGTCCGCCGGCGGCGGCATGACATCGGTGTTGCTCGCGACCTATCCTGAAGTCTTCGCGGCCGGCGCGATCATTGCCGGATTGCCCTATGGCATCGCCTCGAATCTGCGCGAAGCGCTGGACGGCATGTTTCACTCCCCGGTGCGTCCCGCGCGCGAGCTCGGCGATCTCGTGCGCAACGCCTCCGATTATCGCGGTTCCTGGCCGAAAGTCTCGGTGTGGCACGGCAGCGCCGATCGCACCGTCAATCCCGGCAACGCCAACGAGATCGTCAAGCAGTGGCTCGATCTGCACGATCTGCCGGAAGCGCCGATGGCGGAGACCAATGTCGACGGCTATCCGCGCCAGGCCTGGTGGAACAAGGACGGCGAGACGCTGGTCGAATTCTACGCCATCACCGACATGGCGCACGGCACGCCGCTTGGGCTCGCCGACAACGATCAGCGCTATGGCGTCGAAGGCGCCTTCCTGATCGAGGCCGGTATCTCCTCGTCCTATCACATCGCAAAATTCTTCGGCCTCACCAACTGGATTGCAGACGCTGCGAAGGCGGAAGCCAAGTCCGCAACCAAGTCTGCAACAAAGCAGGCGCTTTCGCCTGCGCCGCATCTCGCCCGCTCGATCCGTGCGGCCGTCGCCGAACAGCCGGCCGAGCCGAAGCGCGAGGAGGCCCGTGGCTTCGATCTCGGCCAGATCATCACGCGCGCGCTGACCGCGGCGGGGTTGATGAAGTAGTCTCGCTGTCGTCCCTGCGAACGCAGGGACGACAGCTGAGTTTGCGACTACGCCGTCTGGTCGATCATCTCGATCGGCGTTGCCGTCACCTCGCCGCCGGAGACTTGCCGCGTCATCGCCGAATAGGTCTTGAAGAAGTCGCGCGACTGCAGCGTCTTCTGCGCATCCTCGTCGGCGACGCTGGCGAGATGGAAGTAGTGGCCGTCGTCGCGATTTTTCAGCACGCGATAGCCGATCCGTCCTTTTAGCTCCGGATCGCTGTCGATCGCCTTGATGAAACGGGCGATCTCCTGGTGCCAGGCTTCCGTCGTCCCGCTCTTGAATTCATATCGGATCATGAAGTGCTTCATGTGACGCTCCCTGTTCGTCGTGTGCGTCATCATCTGCGGCTTGCGGACGATCCCGCAAGTATGGACAAAATTGATAGTATGGACTTTTTCGACGTCGCTCCTATCCTCATTGCAGCTGGATGCGCATGGAGGAGACGACATGGCAAAGGCAATGCCGGCGCGAACCTGTCCGGTCGCGGCCTTTCAGAAGATGATCAGCGGCAAGTACAAGCTGCGCATCGTCTGGGACCTCAAGGACGGCCCGCGCCGCTATGGCGAGATCCGCAGCGGACTGTTGCGCGGCACGAGCGGAAGCGCGGAGATCACCCCGCGCGTGCTCAGCCGGGAGCTGAAAGCGCTGACGATGAGCGGCCTGATCGACCGCAAGGATTTTGGCGAGGTGCCGCCGAAAGTCGAGTATCGCCTGACCCGCAAGGGCAAGAGCTTCGTGCCCGTCGTCGCGGCGATCCGCGAGTGGGGCGAGCGTCACCTCGGCGAAGCGGCGGCACTTACCGAGGCCGCCGAATAGCGCCTACGTCTCGCCGGTGATGAACGGATTGGTCATCCGCTCCTGGCCGATGCTCGAGCCGGCGCCATGGCCGCAGATGAAGCCGACGTCGTCGCCGAGCGGCAGCAGTTTGGTCAGGATCGAGTTGATCAACGTGGCGTGACTGCCGCCGGGCAAATCGGTGCGCCCGACCGAGCCGGCGAACAAGACGTCGCCGACATGGGCAAAACGCAATTCCTTGTTGAAGAACACCACGCTACCGGGCGAATGGCCGGGGCAGTGGAAGATCTCGAACGAGAGGTCACCAATCGACACGGTGTCGCCCTCGGCGAGCCAGCGGTCGGGCGCAAAATTGCGTACGCCGGTCATGCCGAAGCGCGCGCCGCTCTCGACCACGTTGTCGAGCAGGAACTTGTCCGCTTCATGCGGGCCCTCGATCGGCACCTTCAGCGCATCGCGCAGGTCGGCCGCGCCGCCGACATGGTCGATATGGCCGTGGGTCAACCAGATCTTCTCGACGGTGACGCCGGTCTGCTTGATCGCGTCCAGAATCTTCGGCACGTCCCCGCCGGGATCGATCACCACGGCCTTCTTGGTGGGCTCGTCCCAGATGATGGTGCAGTTCTGCTCGAACAGCGTCACGGGAACGATGATCGCGCCCGCCTTGGATTGGGTGTCGTTTTGCTCGGTCATGGCGCCACAATGCCGATTTTTGCCATGCCGCCAAGCAAAAGATTCGGGCGAAGACCCGGGGATCGACCTTTCCCCGGGCCCGCCGCAATTATCGCTTGATCTGCGCCTTCAACGTCTCCTGGACGACGCCGTCGAAGGACGAGGTCTTCTGCGATTTCGCGGCCCGCTCGGCGATGTACTTGTCGCGCTTGCCGACCAGCGCGGTGAGCTTCTCGTTCAGAGCCTTGCGCTGCTCGATCTGCCTGGTCACCTCGGCCTCGCGCTGCTCGGGTTTCATGGCCCGCAGGTTCTCGGGCAGGTCGGCGTCCTTGACGGAAGCGACGCTCGTCGTGCCCTTGGCCGCGTCCGCGACGAGATCGCCGCCGCCGGTGACGGCTTCGGCGGTCGCCGCGGATCGCTTGTTGATGTAGCTCGCCATGTCGGTGGCGCTTGCCGGCGCCGCCTCCGCGATGCTGGCGGTCTGGCGCATCTTCATCTCGGTGTGCCGTTGCCGCTCGCGCGGGCCATAGGGGATCACCGTGCCGTTGAGCTGTTGCTGCAGGATGATGATGTTCTGGTCGTACGGGGTCTCGATCACCACGATCTGGCCGCCATCCTGCGGAATCGGAATGAAGCGGCCGCTGCCGATCTGCGCGATGTCGCGCCACACCCGCTCGGTATCGCGAGCATCGCCGGCAAGCACGGCGTTGACGATGATGTCCTTCTGCTTGGCGACCGCGAGCGTCGTCGGATATTTGGTGTCCTGGGCATAGTCCATGTGCGGTGGCGCGTCGCCGACCAGGAAGACGATGTGCCTGGTGTCGTTGCCCGGCGTCCATTGCAGCTTGTTGACGGCGACGTCCAGCGCCTCGTTGACGCTTTCCGGCCAGTCGCCGCCGCCGCGCGCTTTCAGCTCCAGCAGATTGGCGTAGAGGTCCTGGATATCGCGGGTCAGCTCGATCTTCGAGGTCACGTAGTCGTCGCCGATGTCGCGATAGGCGACGAGCCCCATGCGGATGTCGGCGTCCGGGTTGGAATCGACGATCGTGGTGGCGATCGACCAGATCTTGCGCTTGGCGCCCTCGATCAGGCGCGCCATCGAGCCGGTGGTATCGAGCACGAAGGCGACCTCGACGGTTGGCCGCGCCAGGGCCGGGGACAATCCGGCCGACAGGGGCAGGGTGGCAAGAGCGAAGGCGAGCGAGCACAGTGTGATGCGTGACCTCATGGGGTCCTCCAGTGGTTTCGTCCCTCGGAACCGAAGTTCCACTGGCATCGCGGTGGGCTGAAGCCGGAACGAGGGCCGGATCGGCGCGAAATTACGGCGGAACTCGCGCCATACGGACCCTGACGACGCCCTCACCGCCGCGGCCGTCACATCGTCGTCCTAAAGCCCTGTTGGTCTGAACCCTCGGCGCGATCCCGCGTTGCTGTCCGCGCGAGGGACATTTGGGGGGCGATCTTGGCTCAGAGCGATAGTAATTGGTGGCGCGACGGCATCTTCTATCAGATCTACCCGCGCTCCTTTCAGGACTCCAACGGTGACGGCGTCGGCGATCTCGCCGGCATCCTGCAGCGGCTGCCTTATGTGAAATCGCTGGGGGTCGATGCGATCTGGCTGTCGCCGATCTTCCCCTCGCCAATGGCCGATTTCGGTTACGACATCTCCGACTATACCGGCATCGAGCCGCTGTTCGGCACGATGGAAGACTTCGATACGTTGATCGCTGCCGCCCACGACAACGGCCTGAAGTTGATCCTCGACCTCGTGCCGAACCACACTTCCGATCAGCATCCATGGTTCGTCGAGAGCCGCGCCTCGCGCGACAATCCAAAACGCGACTGGTACATCTGGCGCGATCCGGGGCCTGACGGCGGCGTGCCCAACAACTGGCTGTCCGAGTTCGGCGGCAGCGCGTGGCAGTTCGACGAGACCACAGGTCAATATTATTATCACGCCTTCCTGGCCCAGCAGCCGGACCTGAACTGGCGCAATCCGGACGTCCGCGCTGCGATCTATGACGTGATGCGGTTCTGGCTTGAGAGGGGCGTCGACGGCTTTCGCGTCGACGTGATCTGGCATCTGATCAAGGACGCCGAATTCCGCGACAACCCGCCAAACCCGCATTATGTCGAGGGTCGGCCGCCGAACGAAAGGATCATGACGCAATATTCCACCGATCAGCCGGAGGTGCATGACGTCATTGCCGAGATGCGGCGCGTCACCGATGGGTATGGCGCCCGCGTGCTGATCGGCGAGATCTATCTGCCGCTGCATCGCCTCATGGCTTACTACGGCAACGACCTCACCGGCGCGCAGATGCCGTTCAATTTCGCGCTGCTCTCGACGTTCTGGAGCGCGCGCTCGGTCGAGACCATCATCGAGGATTACGAGAAGGCGCTGCCGCGCGGCGCGTGGCCGAACTGGGTGCTCGGCAACCACGATCGCCCGCGTGTTGCGAGTCGCGTCGGGCCGGAGCAGGCCCGCGTCGCCGCCATGCTGCTGCTGACGCTGCGCGGCACACCGACGCTCTATTATGGCGACGAGATCGGCATGCACCAGGTGGCCATCGCGCCGGAGGATGTCCAAGATCCCTTCGAGAAGAACGTGCCCGGCATCGGTGTCGGCCGCGACGGCTGCCGCACGCCGATGCAATGGGATTCCTCGCACTTCGGCGGCTTCTCCGCGGTGCGGCCGTGGCTGCCGCTGCCGGAGCATTATGTGCGCGACAATGTCGTCAATCTCGAAGCCGATGCGCGCTCGATCCTCAACCTCTACAAGCGCCTGATCGGCTTGCGGCAGAGCTGTCCGCCGCTGGTCGCGGGCAATTATCATCCGATCGCGGCGCAAGGCGATCTTCTGATTTATCGCCGTGAAGCCGAAGGCAGGGCGGTGATCGTGGCGCTCAATCTCGGAGCTGAGCCGATCGCGGTGACGACGAGTGCGATCCGTTTCGGCAGCGAGGTTTTGTTGTCGACATACCTGGATCGCGAGGGAGAGCGGATCGAAGGCGTGCTGGATCTGCGTGCGAATGAAGGGGTGATCGTTACTCCACCCTAGCTGTCGTCTTGGATGAACAAAGCGAAGGCTCGACATCGCTATTCGCCGTCATTGCGAGGAGCTCGCGACAAAATTGCGTAGCAATTTTGCGCTGATGCGACGAAGCAATCCAGGATCCCTCCGCTGAAAGACTCTGGATTGCTTCGCTGCGCTCGCAATGACGATCGTTGCGGCAGCGGAGAAAACGACGGCATTCACTCACCCCGGATGCTTATTCCCCCGCACCGTATCCTCGTCGATATCGCTCCGCTTCAGCAGATAATCCAGCCCGCCGACCCGGTACCAGCGATACCCGTAAGGCTCCAGCACGACGCGGTGCTGGCCGCGCTTGTCGGCGTGGCTGTGGTCCTCCGCGAGCAGGTTGATCAGGTGCGCGCCGGCCTCCCCTGATAGCCCCACCGAGAACGCGATCTCGCGCGGCTTTTCATCGAGGTTGTGCACGAACAGCACGGAATTGTTGCGCCAGTCGTAGCGCATGATGAACACGGCGGGATCGCGCGTCGGGACGATGGCGAAATCGCCCCAGCCGACCTCCGGCACTTCTTTCCGCATGCGGACGATGCGCTCGGTCCAGTTCAGCATGGAGTTGGGATCGCGCCGCTGCTTTGCGACGTTGACGTGCGGATAGCCGTACGGTCCCTTGTCGATGACGGGGCACGCCGGCCTGTCGCTCTTGGTGAAGCCGCCATGCGGCTCGGTCGACCATTGCATCGGCGTGCGCGCGCAATTGCGCTCGGGCAGCGAGAGGTCGTCGCCCATCGCGATCTCGTCGCCATAGCGGATGACCGGCGTTCCGGGCAACGTGCACATCAGGCTGTAGGCGAGCTCGAGCCGCCTGCGGTCGCCGCCCAGCATTGGCGCGAGGCGGCGGCGAATGCCGCGGTCATAGAGCTGCATGTCCTTGTCGGGGCCGAACGATTTGAACACGGCATCGCGCTGCGCCTTGGTCAGGCGTCCCAGATCGAGCTCGTCGTGATTGCGCAGGAACAGGCCCCATTGCGCCGTGGCCGGCCGCGGCTTGGTCGCCTTCAGCGACTTCGCCAGCGGTCGCGAGTCGCCCGATGCCAGCGCATAGAACAGGTGCTGGTTGACGTGGAAGTTGAACATCATGTGCATGCGGTCGGCGTCGTGGCCAAAATATTCCATGTCCGTCTTCGGCAGCACGTTGGCCTCGGCGAGGATGATGGCGTCGCCCTGCCGCCATTGCAGGAATTCGCGGAACGCGCGCAGCATGTCGTACTGCTCGACCGGATTCTTCACCTTCGCGCCCTTGGTCGCGATCACGAAGGGCACCGCGTCCATGCGGAAGCCGGAGACGCCGAGCTGGATCCAAAAGCCCATGATCTTGAGAATTTCCGCCTGCACGTACGGGTTCGACGTGTTGAGGTCAGGCTGGAAATCGTAGAAGCGATGGAAGTAGTACGCGCCCGCCTCCTTGTCCCGCGTCCATGTCGATTTCTGCACGCCGGGAAACACCATGCCCTTGTTGGCATTGGCGGGCTTCTTGTCGGACCACACATACCAGTCGCGATAGGGCGAGGCCTTGTCGCGCCGCGCCTCCTTGAACCAGTGATGCTGGTCCGAGGTGTGGTTGACGACGAGATCGATGATGATGCGGATGCCGCGCTGCTTGCAGCCATGGGCGAACTCGACGAAGTCGCCGAGCGTGCCGTAGCGGGCATCGACACTGTAATAGTCGGCGATGTCGTAGCCGTCGTCGCGGCCGGGCGAAGTCTGGAACGGCATCAGCCAGATCGTGGTGATGCCGAGGCCGTGCAAATAGTCGAGCCGGCGGAGCAGGCCCTTGAAATCGCCGATGCCGTCGCCGTCGGCGTCCATATAGGAGCCGACGGACAGGCAATAGATCACGCCGTTCTTGTACCAGAGATCGTCGATCATCCGCCGATAGCCTCGGGTGGTTCCGCCGAGGTGCGGCGGCTGCGTGATAAGTGCGTGGGGGAGGGGAGGTTCCCACACACTCGCCGTCGTCCCGGGGCGCGCCACTTGGCGCGAGCCCGGGACCCATAGCCACAGGGAGTAGTTTGGCGAAGATTCGGAGTGACCTGCTCACCCCACAACAGCGCCTGTGGGTATGGATTCCGGGCTCGCGCTTCGCGCGCCCCGGAATGACGGGTGGAGAGACAGTGTCCGCCTCAAACGGAATCGGCTATCCTCACCCCATGGACAGCACCGCCCGCATCACCCTCGTGCCGCCGCCCGATCGCCGTCAATCCGAAACGGCGCTTGCCATCGCGCGCGGCTCGGCGCGCCTCTTACGTTCGCTCGGCTTCTCCTGCATCAGCGAATTGCCGCTGCCCTCGGGCCGGCGCGCCGATCTCGTGGCGCTGAACGAGCGCGGCGAGATCTGGATCGTCGAGATCAAGTCGTCGGTGGAGGACCTGCGCGCCGACCAGAAATGGCACGAATACCGCGCTCATTGCGACCGGCTGTTCTTCGCCTTCACGCAGGACCTGCCGTGCGAGATCTTTCCTGAAGACACCGGCCTGATCGTCGCCGATGCCTATGGCGCGCACATGCAGTGTGAGGCGCCCGAGCACAAGCTCGCGGCCGCCACGCGCAAGCAGATGACGGTGCGGTTCGCGATGGCGGCGGCCTTGCGCATCAACCGCCTGGTCGACCCACAGGGACACGCGGAGTTTTGGGAGTAGCGGCGCCGCAAACGTTGGTGCCGTAGGGTGGGCAAACCGCAGCGTGCCCACCACCTCTATCCAAAGCAGACAGATCGTGGGCACGGCGCTTTGCGCCTTTGCCCACCCTACGAGGCCTGTTTCCGACGAGACCTATGTCCCGTCATTCTGAGGTGCGCGCTCTTGCGCGCCTCGAAGGATGCACGGCCCCTATGCAGCCGGGGCCGTCGCCCTTCGAGGCTCGCCTTGCTTCGCAACACGAGCACCTCAGGGTGACGGTGAGAGATTGATTGCGGGGAACGAATTACCGCGGCGCGCGCTTTGCGAGGATGCGCTGCAGCGTGCGCCGATGCATGTTCAGCCGCCGCGCTGTTTCCGAGACGTTGCGGTTGCACATCTCGTAGATGCGCTGGATGTGCTCCCAGCGCACGCGGTCGGCCGACATCGGGTTGGTCGGCAGCTCGGATTTCTCCGCGCTCGTCGACAGCAGCGCCGCGACGACGTCGTCGGCATCCGCGGGCTTGGAGAGATAATCGATCGCGCCCATCTTCACCGCGGTGACGGCGGTGGCAATGTTGCCATAGCCGGTCAGCACGATCGCGCGCGCATCGGGGCGCTTCTTCTTCAGCGCGGAGACCACGTCGAGGCCGTTACCGTCGCCGAGCCGCAGATCCACCACGGCGAATGCCGGCGCCGCCTTGCCGATCTGCGCAAGACCGTCCGAGACGGTATCGCATGACGTCACCGCAAAACCGCGCGTTTCCATGGCGCGCGACAACCGCTCCAGGAACGGCTTGTCATCCTCCACAATGAGCAGCGAGCGGTCGGTCTGTTCGTTCAGTTCGGCGATGGCGTTCAAGGTTTTTTCCTCTCTCCAACGCGTCTACATATGGCCTCGCAATCGGGCGGTGCCAAGGCCGCCGATAGTCGATCGCCCGTGTTGTGCGACGCAAGGTCGCGGCCTCAAGCGCGATGACTCGTCATCGCGCCTGCGATTCTTGTTTTCAGCATGATCCTGACGGAAAACCGCTGAACGCTTTTCCGGGTCATGCCCTATCCTATTGCTTCTTCGAGGGTCTCGATAGCCTCAAATCGCTGCCTGGGCCACGTGATCTGGACCACGGCGCCGTGTTCCGGGAAGGTCCGGTTGGTAAACGAGACCTTGGCGCCGGTGCGTTCCAGCAGGGTGCGCGCGATGAACACGCCCAATCCGAGGCCGCGCTGTTCACCGCTGCCATCATCCTGGCTGCGCCGCCGCGACAGATAGGGCTCGCCGATCCGGTTCAGGATATCGGGCGGAATGCCGGGGCCGTCGTCGGAGATCACGAGTTCGATATCATCCTTGTTCCACCACGCGTTCACCTCGACGGTGGTGCGAGCGAAGTCCACCGCGTTCTCGACGATGTTGCCGACACCGTAGAGGATCGCCGGATTGCGCGAGCCGACCGGCTCGGCCACGGCGGCGACCGCGATCCGCACCTTGATGTCGACGCCGAAATCGCGGTGCGGGGCCACCACCTCCTCGATCAGCTCCGACACCTTCATGCGGTCGAACGGCGCGCCGGTCGAGGAGAGCTGGGTGATCTTGCTCAGGATGTCGCGGCAGCGCTGGGTCTGCTCGCGCAGGGTCTTCAGATCGGCGGCAAAACTTGCGTCCTTGACCGTCTTTTCCAGCTCGCGTGAGATCAGGAAGATCGTGGCGAGCGGCGTGCCGAGCTCGTGCGCGGCCGCAGCTGCGAGCCCGTCGAGCTGAGTCAGATGCTGCTCGCGCGTCAGCACCAGCTCGGTCGCGGCCAGCGCGTCCGCGAGCTTGCGCGCCTCCTCGGTGACCTGGAAGGAGTAGAGGCTGGTGACGCCGATCGCGAGCGCGATCGACAGCCAGACGCCGACCAGATAGATCGGCGGCAGCACCAAGGGATCGTCGGAATCCCAGGGCAGCGGAAAATGGAAGAAGAACAGGATCGAGGCGCAGGCAACAGCCAGAAGACCGAGGCCGAAGGTGAAACGGGCCGGCAGCGCCGTGGCCGAGATCAGCACCGGCGCGAGGAACAGGAACGAGAACGGGTTCTGCAAGCCCCCGGTGAAGAACAACAGGCCAGCCAGTTCGACGATGTTCAGCGCGAGCAGTCCGGCCGCCTGGATCGGCTCCAACCGGTGCATCGGATTGGCCGCGGTCTGGAGTCCCAGATTGAGCGCCGCCGACAGGGCGATGATGCTGACGCAGGGGACGATCTCGACATTGAACTCCAGTCCCTGCGCTACGATGAAGATCGCGGCGAGCTGGCCCAGCACCGCGAGCCAGCGCAGCCGCAGGATCGTGTCCAGGCGGATATGCCGCTGCGCGTGGCGGAAGTTGGAGGCGGCAAGTTCGGTCATATCGGCCAATGTGGCGGTACCTTCTAAGCTCACAAAACGCTGGGCTCGCGGAACCACCGGATTACAAGCCTTGCGCTCCCTGCCGCAATAGCAGAAGAACGGTCAGCATGACCGAGAATGACAAGGCTTCAAGTCGGCCGACTGTCGCGGAGCGCAGCCCGTCCGCGGCGATCACGGTCGATCATCTCGTCAAGGTCTACAAGCAGACCCGCGCCGTTGACGATATCTCCTTTTCGCTGCCGCGCGGCAGCATCACCGGGCTTCTGGGCGGCAACGGCGCCGGCAAGACCACGACCATCGCGATGATCATGGGCCTGGTGCTGCCGACCTCCGGCCGCGTGCAGGTGCTCGGCCATCGGATGCCCGAGGAGAGCGCGGCCGTGCTGGGGCGGATGAACTTCGAGAGCCCCTATGTCGACATGCCGATGCGGTTGACGGTGCGGCAAAACCTCACCGTGTTCGGCAAGCTCTATGCGGTGAAGCACCTTGCCGGCCGCATCGCGGAGCTCGCCGACGATCTCGATCTCGACGAGTTCATCGACCGTGCCAACGGCAAGCTGTCCGCCGGGCAGAAGACCCGCGTCGCGCTTGCGAAAGCGCTGATCAACCGGCCCGAGCTGCTGCTCCTGGACGAGCCGACCGCCTCGCTCGATCCTGACACCGCCGACTGGGTGCGAGCGCATCTGGAGCGCTATCGCAAGGAGAACAACGCCACCATCCTGTTGGCTTCGCACAACATGCTCGAGGTCGAGCGGCTCTGCGACCGCGTCATCATCATGAAGCGCGGCCGCATCGAGGACGACGACACGCCCGAAGCCATCATGGCGCGCTACAACCGCACCACGCTTGAGGAGGTGTTTCTGGACGTCGCGCGCGGCCGGGTGAACGGCGCGAAGGAGGCGGCAAGATGAGGGGGAGCTGTCTTCGTAGCCCGGGTGGAGCGAAGCGTAATCCGGGACCCCTGCCGCTTGTGGCGCGATTCCCGGATTGCGCTGCGCTCCATCCGGGCTACGGGAGAGAGCCATGACCGAGCTCTCCCTCCACGGCGGCATCTCCGTCCATCGCATCGGCGCGATGATCCTACGCTATTGGTATCTGTTGATGTCGTCCTGGCCGCGGCTGCTCGAGCTCTTGTACTGGCCGGCGCTGCAGGTCATCACCTGGGGCTTCCTCCAGCTCTACATCGCCGAGAACGCCAATTTCTTCGCGCGCGCCGGCGGCACGCTGATCGGCGCCGTCATCCTCTGGGACATCCTGTTCCGCGGACAGCTCGGCTTCTCCATCTCGTTCCTGGAGGAGATGTGGGCGCGCAACATCGGCAACCTCATGATGAGCCCGCTGAAGCCCATCGAGTTTCTGCTGTCGCTGATGGTCATGAGCTTGATCCGGCTCGCGATCGGGATCGTCCCGATGACGCTGCTGGCGCTGTTCCTGTTTCACTTCAATGTCTATGCGCTCGGCCTGCCGCTGATCGCGTTCTTCTGCAATCTGATCTTCACCAGCTGGTCGGTCGGCATCTTCGTGTCAGGGCTTGTGCTGCGAAACGGCCTCGGCGCCGAGAGCATCGTCTGGACCTTGATGTTCGCGATCCTGCCGCTCGCCTGCGTCTACTATCCCGTCAATGTGTTGCCACTCTGGCTGCAACATGTCGCCTGGGCGCTGCCGCCGACTTACGTGTTCGAGGGCATGCGGGCGCTCTTGATCGAGCAAACCGTTAGGACCGATCTGATGTTAAGCGCGTTGGCCATCAATGCAGTGCTGCTGGTGGTATCATTTGGGGCATTCCTTGCCCTTTTGCGCAGCGCCAGGAAGCATGGCTCGCTGCTTTCGAGCGGTGAATAACCTCACTTTCCCGTGGATTCAGGGTCGTTTAGCCGTTCAGGGCGCGTAGATGTACGTAAGCATACATTGACGCAATATTACGCATTCGGCAGTATGCTGCGATGCGAAGAGGGATATGATTATGCCGATTGGTGAGTTTGGCGGCGCGCCGCCCCTGGCTGCAGAAGGCAGTCCGGTCCTGACGACGCCGATGTACTGGATGTACGAGATGGCACAGGCCTCTCTCAATCCAGCACGCGCCGTCACCGATGCAACCAAGCTCCTGTTTCAGAATCCGCTCAATCCATGGGCGCGCACCGAGGTCGGCAAGTCGGTCGCGGCGGCCTGCGAGTTGTTCGAGCGCACCACGCGCCGCTACGGCAAGCCGGAATGGGGTCTCAACGATACCGAGGTCAACGGCCTCCGCGTCCCGATCGAGATCCGCTCGGTCTGGGAAAAGCCGTTCTGCCGGCTGCTCTACTTCGATCGCAAGTTCGCTCGTCCCCTGCGCAGCCCGCAGCCGCGCGTGCTGATCGTCGCGCCGATGTCCGGCCATTATGCGACGCTGCTCCGCGGCACGGTCGAGGCGTTCCTGCCCGCGCATGAGGTCTACATCACCGACTGGGCCGACGCCCGCATGGTGCCGCTCAGCGACGGCCGCTTCGATCTCGACGATTACATCGACTACGTCATCGAGATGCTGCACGTCCTCGGCGGCAACACCCATGTCATGGCGGTGTGCCAGCCCTCGGTGCCCGTCGTCGCCGCCGTCTCGGTCATGGAAGCGCGGCGCGATCCCTTCGTGCCGACCTCGATGACGTTGATGGGCGGACCGATCGACACCCGCCGCAATCCGACCGCGGTGAACAATCTGGCCCAGGAGCGCGGCATCGACTGGTTCCGCAACCACGTCATCACCAAGGTGCCGTTCCCGCATCCGGGCATGATGCGCGACGTCTATCCGGGTTTCCTGCAGCTCAACGGGTTCATCAGCATGAACCTCGACCGGCACATGGACGCCCACAAGCAGCTCTTCGCCAATCTGGTGAAGGGCGACGGCGACCTCGTCGACAAGCATCGCGACTTCTACGACGAATATCTCGCGGTGATGGACCTCTCCGCCGAGTATTATTTGCAGACCGTCGACACCGTGTTCGTGAAGCATTCGCTGCCGAAGGGCGAGATGACCCATCGCGGAACCCGCGTCGATCCCTCCAAGGTCACGCGCGTGGCGTTGATGACGGTCGAAGGCGAGAACGACGACATCTCCGGTCTCGGCCAGACCGAAGCAACGCACACATTGTGCAGCGCGATTCCCGATCATCGCCGCGTTCATTACGTCCAGAAGGGCGTCGGACATTACGGCGTGTTCAACGGTTCGCGCTTCAAGTCCGAGATCGTGCCGCGGATTCACGACTTCATGGTCTCGGCTGCGAATCCGAGCTCATTGCAGGCGCTCGCGGCCGAATAATCCCGGATTTCGGCTTTCCCGTCGAAAATTCAGCCCCTGTCGGAGCCTTCGGCAGGGGCAAGCTCCCTCCAGATTCGCGGTATTTAGGTAGTTTTATAGGAGTGAGTCTGTCCTCACCCCTTGGGGGTGTCGCATGCATCCAGCGAGGGCGAAAAAAGCCGGTTCCAACCCCAGTCTGTAGGGTCTCCCGGACGCCAGACCGCTGTATATTGGGCAAATGATTTGTTTTTGCGCCGAGCGCTTTCCCTGGCGGCGGTTATGGCAGAATCCGGGCGCCCTCCTGCCCCCCGGACTGACAGACATGGCCACTCGCGCACTCCTCTATCGGCGGCCCCACGAACCGAAGACCCTCGTCATCACCCACGGATCGCAATTTTTTGCGATCCGATTGCGCCGGCACAGACGCGCGCGCCGCTACACGCTCAGAATTCATCCGAGCGATCGCGAAGCCATCCTCACGATGCCGCCGCGCGGCACGCTCGCCGAAGCAAAAGACTTCGCGCAGCGTCACGGTGCGTGGATTGCAGCGCGTCTCGGTCGCTTGCCGAAGGCCGCGCCGTTCCAGCCGGGCACAGTGATACCGCTCCGCGGCACGCCGCATCGCATCGTTCATCGCGCCGGAACGCGCGGTACGGTGTGGACCGAGGTGCGCGATAGCGGCGAACGCATTCTGTGCGTCGCCGGCGGGCTCGAACATGTCGATCGCCGCGTCGGTGACTTCCTTAAGCGCGAGGCGCGCTGCGACCTGCAGCGTTCGGCGGAAGCCTACGCCGCCGAGCTCGGCGTCAGGGTCAGGCGCCTCTCGATCCGCGATCAGTCCAGCCGCTGGGGTTCTTGCACCTCGGCCGGCTCGCTGTCGTTTTCCTGGCGCCTGATCCTCGCGCCGCCCTACGTGCTCGACTACCTCGCCGCGCACGAAGTCGCCCATCTCGTCGAGATGAACCACTCGGCGCGGTTCTGGCGCGTCTGCGGCAAGGTGTGTCCGTCGATGGAGCGCGCCAAGAAGTGGCTCGACACGTATGGCAATGATCTGCACCGGTACGGGGCCGAGGATTAGGCCCTCGCTGCCAACGTCTTGAAGGTGTCATCGCCTGCCTTGTGCGCTCTTGGGCACTGGAGCGGGCGATCCAGTATTCCAAAGGCCGTAGTGATTGAATCGATGGGCTGCGGCGTACTGGATTCCCCGCCTGCCGCCTGCGCTAAAGCTTCGGCGCGCCCAAGACTGAAACCTCGGCGAAGCCTTGGCGTAGCCGGGTCGCGGGGAATGACAGCGCAGCGCGCTCCAAGCGTTTGTGCCACCCCGGCAAGCCGTTGATTTCGCTATGCTCGGCTACTGTGCATGGGTTGTTTTCGCAGTTTTTGTTTTGGCCACGGGGACCTCAGCTCGCACCTAGCGATTCCCGCCAAACAGCCGGTCCATCAGCCAGCCATCCAGCCCCGCCGCTGCTTCCGGCCGCACATTGGCGCGCGTCGGCGGCGGGCGATAGGAGTTGGACGGTGCCGGTCCTGGTGCCGGAGCCGCAGTCGGTGGTGACACCTGCGATGCCGCTTGCGCGAGGTTCGACAGGCCCCAGCCACCTGGTGCGCTCGGCAAGGCTGTCACCGGCACGCCCTCGTGCGCGGTCTTCATGAAGCGCGTCCAGACTTCCACCGGCAGGCCGCCGCCGGTGGCCTTCTTGGTCGGCGAGTTGTCGTCATTGCCGAGCCAGACGCCGGTGACGAGGTTGGCGGTGTAGCCGATGAACCAGGCGTCGCGATAATCCTGGCTGGTGCCGGTCTTGCCGGCCGCCGGCCAGCCCGGGATCTCCGCCTTCTTGGCGGTGCCCGATATCAGCGTTTCCCGCATCATCGTGTTCATCATGCCGACATAGCGGGGGTCGATGACCTGATTGCGTTCCTCAGGCTGGCGCATGTAGAGCAGCTTGCCGCTGAGCGTCCTGATCCGCGTCACGACATGCGGCGCCACCCCGAAGCCGCCATTGGCGAAGGGCGCATAGGCGCCGACCAATTCGACCACGGAGACCTCGGAGGTGCCGAGCGCGATCGAGGCGTTCGGCTCGAGCTTCGAGGAGATGCCGAGCCGGTGCGCGGTACGCACAACGTTCTTCGGCCCGACCTCGAGGCCGAGGCGGATGGCGACGGTGTTGAGCGACATCGCCAGCGCCTGCGTCAGCGTCACCGCGCCGAAATATTCGTGGGTGTAGTTCTCGGGTCTCCAGCCCTTGACCTCGATCGGCGCGTCCTGGCGCATCGTGTCAGGCGTCAGGCCCTGCTCGAGCGCCGTCAGATACACGAACGGCTTGAACGAGGAGCCCGGCTGGCGCTTGGCCGTGACCGCGCGGTTGTACTGGCTCTCGGAATAGTTCCGCCCGCCCACCATGGCGCGCACGGCGCCATCAGGCGTCATCGCCACCAGCGCGCCCTGGCTGACGTTGAACTTGACGCTCTTGGCTGCGAGCTCGTCGATGATGGCGGCTTCGGCCACGCTCTGCAGCTTCGGATCGATCGTGGTCTCGACCTTGATGCTCTCGTCGATCTGGCCGACCAGATCGTCCAGCACCTCGCCGATCCAGTCCGCGACGTAGTTGACCGTGCCGGCACCGGCCGGCTTCACATTGTAGGAGGGTTGGCCGATCGAGGCCTTCGCCTGCGCTTCGGTGATGAACTTCGCATCTGCCATCGCCGTGAGCACGATTTGCGCGCGCGCTTCCGCGCCTTCAGGATTGCGGTTCGGTGCGAGCCGCGAGGGCGACTTGACGAGGCCGGCGAGCATTGCCGCTTCGGCGATCGTGACGTTCTTGGCCGACTTGCCGAAATATTTCTGCGCCGCCGCCTCGACGCCATAGGCGCCCGAGCCGAAATAGACGCGGTTCAGGTAAAGCTCCAAAATCTCGTTCTTGGAATGCTTGCGCTCCAGCCAAATCGCGAGCTCCGCCTCCTGCAGCTTGCGCTGCATGGTGCGCTCCTGGGTCAGGAACAGGTTTTTGGCGAGCTGCTGCGTCAGTGTCGAGCCGCCCTGCGAGACGCCGCGATGGAGCACGTTGGTGACGAGGGCACGCAGGATGCCGACGGGATCGATGCCGAAATGCGAATAGAAGCGGCGGTCCTCGATGGCGATGAACGCCTTCGGCAGGTAAGGCGGCAAGTCCTGCAGCGCGACATTGGCGCCGGCCATCTCGCCGCGCTGCGCTAGCATGCTGCCGTCGATGCCGACAATCTGGATCGTCGGCGGGCGTTTGGGAATCTCCAGGGACTGGATCGGTGGCAGATGGGCGCCGACATAGATCACGACGCCGATCACGGCGATCACGCCCCACAGGCTCAGCACCGCGCCCCAATAGACCAGACGGCCGAGGCCGAAGCTACCGCGCGACTTCGACCGGCGCTTGGCGCCGCTGCGGCTGGCCGACACCTTGCGCTCGCGCGGCGGCTCGTCGCCGGCATCCTCGCTCTTGCGCTTGGCGGATGATTTCGTCGATTTCTTCGGCTTGTCGTCGCCGCCGGGAATGCGATCCGCCGCGGTGAGGCGCAGATCGGCGAGCGCCGCGGGCAAGCCGAACAGCGGCTCCTTCCGCCCACCCTTTTTCTTTCCCAACCCCATACGCAAAACGCCCGGTCAGCCCGCCCCGCCGCACGCTAGCGGTCGCAGTTTAAGGCCCGGTTACCCCCGACGTTAACGCGTGATTAGGAGATGGGGCATTCGCCCGCCGCAGTTCCGCTGATGAGGCGACGGCGCTAGGATTGCCGTCACAAAACAACAGGGAAACACGCATGGGCCATATCGATCCGACCAAGGAGATCTTCGCACAATTCCGGGACAACGACCGCCCCGGCCCGATCCACATGCTCAACCTGGTGCGCCTGCGCAAAGAAGCGGCCTATCCGGACGGACGCAAGGCGAGCGGCGCGGAAGCCTACGCAGCCTATGGCCGCGACAGCGGGCCGGTGTTCGAACGCCTTGGCGGCCGCATCGTCTGGCAGGGCAGGTTCGAGCTGATGTTGATCGGTCCGCAGGACGAACGCTGGGACCATTGCTTCATCGCCGAATATCCAAGCGTCTCAGCCTTCGTCGAGATGATCCGCGATCCCGTCTATCGCGAAGCGGTGAAGCATCGGCAGGCGGCGGTGGACGATTCACGGCTGATCCGGCACGCGGTGCTGCCGGTGGGCAAGAATTTCGGGGAGATACCGGCGTAGGGCGCGTTGCTCTCTCCCCGTCATCCGGACGTGCGAGCGTCGCGCCGGGAGCCTCGAAGGATGCGCGGCCTCGATGCTTCCGCGCTGCGACCAGCCGGGCCGTCGCCCTTCGAGGGCCGCCGAAGAGGCGGCCACCTCAGGGTGACGGTGAGGGATTTGAGTCGCGAACACAAAATCGGCGGCCCGAAGGCCGCCGATCGCATTTCAGAACCAGGCAACCACCCACTAACCTGCCGGGCCCGCGTCTTCCAGGATCGGGCCGAACAGCTCCCAGCGCTCGCCGTTGAACTTCATCATCTGAAGCTGCTTGTTGACGCGGTAGTCGGTCGGTGAGGTGTTGGCCTTGATGCCGGGCAGCGCGGTATCGCTGACGACGTCCTTCAGCGACGCCGCCTGCTTCATGACGTTCTCGCGCGTCAGATCGTCACCGCACTGCTTCAGCACATGGACCAGCAGCTGCGCAGTGCTGTAGCCGTAAGTGTTGAAGTTCGAGTCCTTGTCGCCATCCGGATAGTACTTGGCCATGAAGTCGAAATACCTCTTCAGGCCGGGATCGTCCTTCCAGGTCGGATCGAGCGGTTCCTTGCCGTAATTGACGCTGATCAGGCCCTTGGCGGCGTCGAGGCCGGCCGGCTTCAGCACCGCGCCGACCGAGGTGGCGTTGATGTCGACGATCTGCACCGGATGCCAGCCCATCTCGGCGATCTTCTTGATCGCCTGCGCGGCCTGCTTCGGCGTGGTGGCGCTGAAGAACAGATCGGCGCCGGCGTCCTTGATCTTGAGGACCTGCGAATCGACGGTCGGATCGGACACTTCGTAGGACGCTTCGGTCACGATCATCTTGGCGGCCTTGTCGCCGAGGCCGGCCTTGATGCCGTTCAGATAGTCCTTGCCGAGGTCGTCGTTCTGGTAGAGCACGCCGATCTTGGCGTTCGGATGCTCCTTCAGGATGTACTGTCCGTAGATGCGGCCCTCGACGAAGTAGTTCGGATTGAAGCCCATCGTCCACGGATAGTTCTTCGGATCGGTGAAGCGCGAGGCGCCCGTTGCTGCGAACAGCTGCGGCACCTTCTTGGAATTGAGATATTTCTGCACGGCCGCGTTCACGGGCGTGCCGATGATCTGGAAGGTCAGCAGCACCTCGTCGCTCTCGACCAGCTTGCGGATCTGCTCCACGGCCTTCGGCGGCGAATAGGCGTCGTCATACTGGATCAGGTTGATCTTGCGGCCGTTGATGCCGCCCTGGTCGTTGATCATCTTGAAATAGGCGGCCTGGGTTTTGCCGATCGACGAATAGGCCGACGCCGGTCCCGAGAACGGCATGGTCTGGCCGACCTTGATCTCGGTGTCGCTGGCGCCCGGATCATATTTCTTCTGGGCATTGGCCGCCGAGACCGTCAGCGCCAAAGCGAGTGCCGTACCGGCGACCAGATGCAACAATCCGTTCCTCATTCGCAATTTCCTCGGTTTGTTATCTCGATGATCTTTCCGTTGCCGTGGCGGCAAACGGGCGTCATCGCTGGGCCGGAGTGTGGCGGACGCTCTGCTGCAACGCAAGGCGGGTGAAACCCGCAGTTCGTAGGGTGGGTGGCCGAAGGCGTAACTCACCACGTCTGTCGCCGCAGAGGCCGAAGAGGTGGGTTAAGCCTAGCGGTTTGCGCTTCGCGCAATCCGCGGGGCTAACCCACCCTACGAGATCCGCCCTTGAACTAACCCGCTGGGCCGTTGTCCTCGATGATCGGTCCGAACAGCTCCCAGCGTTCACCGTTGAACCGCATCATCTGCATCTGCTTGTTGACGCGATAGTCGTTCGGCCCGGTGTTGATCTTGATGCCGGGCAGCGCAAAGCTCGGGGTGAAGTCCTTGATGTTGGCGACCTGCTTCATCACGTTCTCACGCGACAAGTCGTCGCCGCACTGCTTCAGCACCTGCGTCAGCAGCTCGGCGACAGAGTAAGCATAGGTGTTGACCGTGTTGAGCTTGTCGCCTTCGGGGAAATACTTGTCCATGAAGGCGAAGAACGCTTTCACGCCCGGATCGTCCTTCCACTGCGGATCGCTCGGCTCCTTGCCGTATTGGGTCGAGATGATGCCCTTGGAGATGTCGAGACCGGCCGGCTTCAGCGTCGCCGAGATCGGGCTCGCATTGATGTCGAGGATGTGCACCGGGTTCCAGTTGAGCTCGGCCACCTTCTTGATGGCTTGGGCCGCGAACTTCGGCGTCGAGGCATCGTAGAAGAGATCGGCGCCCAGCGACTTCAGCTTGACCACCTGCGAGTCCACGGTCGGATCGGTGACCTCGTAGGACACCTCGCCGACGATCATGCTGGCTGCCTTGTCGCCGAGGCCGCTCTTGAGGCCCGCCAGATAGTCGCGGCCCATGTCGTCGTTCTGGTAGAGCACGCCGATCTTGGCGTTCGGATGCTCCTTGAGAATGTACTTGGCGTAGATCCGCCCCTCGGACACGTAGTTGGGATTGTAGGCGATGGTCCAGGGATAGTTCTGCGGATCGTTGAAGCGCGCGGCGCCGGTGGACGCCAGCAACTGCGGGATCTTCTTGCCGTTGAGATATTTCTGCACGGCGGCGTTGGCGGCGGTGCCGATGATCTGGAAGGTGAACAGCACCTCGTCGCCTTCGACGAGCTTGCGCACCTGCTCCACCGTCTTCGGCGGCGAATAGGCGTCGTCATATTGGATCAGATTGATCTTGCGGCCGTTGATGCCGCCCTGGTCGTTGATCATCTTGAAGTAGGCGGCCTGGGTCTTGCCGATATTGGCATAGACGGAGTAGGCGCCGGAGAACGGCACGGTCTGGCCGATCTTGATCTCGGTGTCGCTCGCTCCGGTGTCGTATTTCTTCTGGGCGAGGGCGTGGCTGGCGGAGAACGCGAAGGCGAGCGCCGCCGTGGCAGCTATGAAGGCTCTGCGATTGCTCATATGGGTTGTTCCTCCTGACGGAATTTTCGGCCGACGGTCTTTTTCCGTTGATTGCAACGGTCGCCATCGCTGCCGAAGATTGTGGAGGAAGGTTCGCCACCGCGCAAGGATCGCAGCGCTGCGCCGTAGCGTCTCAGGTCGAGGGCCAGGCGAGGAACAAGGCAGCCACCGCGACCGCCGCCGGCAGCGCCTGGACCATCAGGATGCGGCTGCTGACGGTCGCGGCGCCATAGGCGCCGGCCACGATCACGCAAAGCAGGAAGAACACCTTGATCTGGAAGGCGAAGGCCGGGTTGCCGTGGACGAGACCCCAGATCAGGCCGGCGGCGAGGAAGCCGTTATAGAGCCCTTGATTGGCAGCCAGCACTTTCGTGATCTCGGCCTTCTCTGGCGTGTTGCGAAACACCTTCAGGCCCTGCGGCTTGTCCCAGAGGAACATCTCCAGGATCAGGAAGAAGACGTGTAGCGCGGCGACCAGCGCCACCAGGACATTGGCGATCAGGATCAAGTCAGCTCCCCCCAAAGCGTCAGCTTTCGGGTGGACGTTAGCATGGCCGGCATGGCAAGTGCGATGGGCGTGTTTCGATGCAATGGTGCCGCAATGGCCAGCCGCTCAACCAAACTCTCTATTCGCTTCGGCCTCGATCGCCTGACGACGCCGATCGGAATCGCCTTGCTCGTCACCGATGCCGAGGGTGCGCTACGCGCGCTCGACTGGGCAGACTACGAGCACCGCATGCGCGAGCTCCTGCGCCTGCACTACGGCGTGGTCGATCTGAGCGATCAGCCTGCGCCCGCGACCATGCGGACGGCGCTGTCGGGCTATTTCGAAGGCGATCTCGGTCAGCTCTCGAGCATCGGATGGCGCATCGCCGGCACGCCGTTCCAGCAAAAGGTCTGGACTGCGCTCGCGCAAATCCCTGCGGGCACCACCATGAGCTATGGCGCGCTCGCCGCCAGGATCGACACGCCAAAAGCCATTCGCGCCGTCGGCCACGCCAACGGCTCCAACCCGATCAGCGTGGTGCTGCCATGCCATCGGCTCATCGGCGCCGATGGTTCGCTGGTGAAATACGGCGGCGGCCTCGAGCGCAAGCGCTGGCTGCTGCGGCACGAGGGGGTGGAGCTCTAAGAGCCGGTTTGAGGATGGGGGAGCGACAAGGAACCGGGCTTCACGGTCGTGCCCCCGGCGATGGGTCGTCGAGCGACCCTTCGCAGCTCTCCTCCGCTGTAACCGAATCCATCAGATTTGCGACGTCATCACTTTCTGCACGATCTTCCAGGTCCCGTTCACCTTCAGGCATGACAAAAGGTCCGTGAAGCGACGCGGCGGAATGTGCAATTTCACTTTCAAGAGCGCGAGCTCTCCTTCAATGTCGATTGACAGGATCTGATCATCCCGCTCGAAGCGCTGTTGCTTCGGAGCTTTCATGTTGCGAACCGCTGCTAGCCAGGTTGCAATCGGCGTCACGCCGATATCGCCGTCCTCGGCGACCTTCGTCACCGAACTCAAGGGATGAAGTATGGATGCAAATTTCTCAGCATCCATTTCATAGGCGGCATCGGAATAGGTTTGCGCGAGGGAGCGCAAGGCGGAAGTGTCCGTGTCCATTGTCATCCTCAAATTACACCGAACTCATTCATGCAGCTATGCCGAGCGCCAACCTTGCCGCCGCGTTCATAAGGTACTGCAGATGTCTTCTTGCCCACGCAGGACTACGGCAAACTGGCTTATGAGGCTAGACGTCTTGCATGGCATGAGCTCATGAGCGATATTCATGAATGATGACAAACGAAATGAACGAGCTCGCTGCGTTTGCACTCGTAGCCAATGAGCGAAGCTTTACACGCGCTGCGGTAAAGCTGGGTGTATCCCAGTCTGCCTTGAGCCACACCATCCGGAGGCTTGAGCAGCGGCTCGAGCTGAAGCTGCTCGCTCGAACAACCAAGAGCGTTGCGCCAACCGCTGCGGGGGCAGCTCTTTTGGAAGACGTGTCGCCGGCACTTGAGCAAATTCGTGATGCCATCGACAGAGCCCAAAGCGTTCGGCGCCGTCCCGAAGGTCGCCTTCGAATTGTCATGTCACGATCCGCTGCCGTGATGGTATTGTTACCGCGCCTCAGAGCCTTCGCCGAGGCCTACCCTGACATCGTTCTGGACGTTGTCACCGTCACGGGACCTGTGGACCTTGTTGCAGGCGAGTTCGATGCCGGTATTCAGCTTGGCGAGTACATTCAAAAGGACATGATCGCGGTTCGTGTCACGCCCGAACTGCGATTGGCGGTCGTAGGGTCGCCACGCTATTTCGCTTCACGACGCATCCCCGAAAAGCCAAAGGACCTCAGCGATCATCGGTGCATCACCCTGCGTCTTGCGGGTGGTCCTTATCGGTGGGAGTTTGAGCAGGGACGAAAGTCGGTCACCATCAACGTGAATGGCCCGCTCATCATTGACGATACTCACCTGGTGATCCAGGCGGCGCTTGCTGGAGTCGGTATCGGAATTGCCTATGAGGAGCAGGTCGCCGGATATGTTGCGCAACGCCGCCTTGTCAGGGTGCTGGAGGACTGGACGCCGCCGATTCCCGGCTTCTTCATGTATTATCCCAGTCGTCAGCATCAACCAGCCGCGCTGTCTGCACTAGTGAACGCACTACGACTCTCCGAACAGAAGTCGGCGCGTTGATTGGTAAGGGGGTGAAGGCGTGGCGTGCCGACATCTCCTCTTGCCATTCCGGAGCGCCGCACCGCGGCGAGCCCGGAATGAGGAAAGAAATTCACGCCGCCGGTGCGGCAACCGCCTTGTCGCCCGCCATCACATGGGTCAGCGCGCTCTTGATCGCAGCCTGCCGGGTCGGCGCGCTGATCTGTGCGCCCAGAAGGTCGGTGACGTAGAAAACGTCACGCGCGCGCTCGCCGAAGGTCGCAACATGGGCTGACGCAATGTTGAGGTTGAGCTTCGAGATTGCGGTGGTCAGCTCGTAGAGTAGGCCGGGGCGATCGAGGCCGGAGACCTCGATCACCGTGTAGCGGTCGGACCATTGGTTGTTGATGGTCACTTCCGGCTCGATCACGAAGGGCCGCGCCTTGCTGCGCAGGGTGCGCCGCGCCACCACTTCGGGCAGGCGCAGCTTGCCTTCGAGTACGTCCTCGATCATCTCGCCGATGCGCGTGGCGCGGCGACCCTCGTCCTCGTCGCGGTCGTACTCCCGGGAGATCGAGATCGTGTCGAGCGCACGGCCGTCGGTCGTGGTGTAGATCTGGGCGTCGACGATGTTGGCGCCGGCCGAGGCGCACGCGCCGGCGATGATCGACAGCAGCCAGGGATGGTCGGCGGCGAAGATCGTCAGCTCGGTGACACCGCGCACCTCGTCGAAGCCGACATTGATCGCGAGCTTGTGGCCGGCCTGCTCGCTGGAGCGGACGAAGCGGGCGTGACGGATCTTGCGCGGCAGCTCGACCTTGAGCCAATAGGCCGGATAGTGCCGGCCGATATAGGCATCGAGCTCGTCCTCCGGCCATTCGGCGAAGGCCATGCGGAATTCGGCATAGGCCGCGGCGAGGCGTTTGCCGCGATCGACCTCCGAGAAGCCGCCGGTCAGCACCGGCTCGGTCTCGTAGTAGAGCGAGCGTAGCAGCTGCGCCTTCCAGCCGTTCCACACGCCGGGACCGACGCCGCGGATGTCGGCGGTGGTCAGGATGGTCAGCAGCTTCATCTGCTCGACCGACTGCACCACGGCGGCGAAATTCTCGATGGTCTTGCGATCCGAGAGGTCGCGCGACTGCGCGACCGTGGACATCGTCAGGTGCTCCTCGATCAGCCAGGCGATGAGTTCGGTGTCGGCCGGGCTGAAGCCGAGCCGCGGGCACAGCCGCCGCGCCACCTTGGCGCCGGCGATCGAGTGATCTTCCGGCCGGCCCTTGGCGACGTCGTGCAGCAGCGTCGCGATATAGATCACCGCGCGGTGCTCGGGCCGGGACTTGCGCATGAGGTCGCTGGCGAGCGCGAATTCCTCGACGCCGCCGCGCTCGATGTCCTGCAGGAAGCCGATGCAGCGGATCAGATGCTCGTCGACCGTGTAGTGATGATACATGTTGAACTGCATCATCGAGACGATCTTGCCGAAGGCGCGGATGAACTGGCCGAGCACGCCGGTCTCGTTCATCCGCCGCAGCACGATCTCGGCGTTGTCCGAGGTCAGGATCTCCATGAACAGCCGGTTGGCCTCGGGATTTTCGCGAAGCTGCGCGTTGATCAGGCCAAGCGACCGCGTCACGTCGCGCATCGCATCCGGGTGGAAGGCGAGGTTGTTCTTCTGCGCCAGGCGGAAGATACGGATCAGATTGACGGGATCGTGCTTGAACACGTCGGGCGCTGCAACGTTGATGCGGTTGTTGTCGACGATGAAGTCGTCGCTGTCGGGGACGCGCCGCTTCACCGCGGTCGGCCGCAGCCGCGCCATCATCCGGCTCAGCACCGGCGCGGGCTTGGCCTGCTGGTCCTCGAGCTTGGCGCAGAGGATGGCGGTGAGGTTGCCGACTTCCTTGGCGACCAGGAAGTAGTGCTTCATGAAGCGCTCGACGTCCTGCATGCCGGGATGCGAGGTGTAGCCGAGCCGGACCGCGATCTCGCGCTGGAGGTCGAAGGAGAGGCGCTCTTCGGCGCGGCCGGAGTAAAAGTGCAGATTGCAGCGCACCGACCAGAGGAAATCGGCGCAGCGGCGGAAGCTGCGATATTCCTGCGCGTCGAACACGCCGCGCTCGACCAGCTCGCTGGTGTCGCGCACGCGGTAGACATATTTGGCGATCCAGAACAGCGTGTGCAGGTCGCGCAAGGCCCCCTTGCCGTCCTTGACGTTGGGCTCGACCAGGTAGCGCGACTGGCCGCCACGGCGATGCCGCTCCTCGCGCTCGGCGAGCTTTGCGGTGACGAATTCCGATGCGGTGCCCTGGACCACCTCCTTGTCGAAGCGCGCAACCAGCTCGTCATAGAGCGGCTTGTCGCCGGTGAGGAAGCGCGTCTCCAGGATTGCGGTGCGGATGGTCATGTCGCCGCGCGCCTGCCGAATCGATTCATCGACCGAGCGCGTGGCGTGACCGACCTTCAGCCCCATGTCCCAGAGGCAATAGAGGATGGCTTCGGCGACCTGCTCGCCCCAGGCGGTCTGCTTGTAGGGCAGGATGAACAGGAGATCGATGTCGGATTCGGGCGCCATCAGACCGCGGCCATAGCCGCCGGTCGCGACCACCGCCATGCGCTCGGCGCCGCTCGGGATCGGCGAGCGGTAAAGATGACGGGTCGCCGCCGAATAAAGAATGCGGATGATCTCGTCCTGGACGTGACACAGCCGCTCGGCGCAGTGACGGCCGTGGCGGTCCTTCAAAAGGATTTCCTGTGCCGCGGCGCGTGCCGCGATCAGCTCGGCCTTGAGCAATTGCGCCATGGCGGTGCGGAACGCATCTTCGCGTCCCTGATGCTTTTCGGCAAGCGCATCGACCGCGGCGGTGATCCGCGCCGTGTCGAAACGATCGTCCATCTCGGCCTTGTGCTCAGTCGCGACGCTGTCCATGGCTCACCGGATATAAGAGGTGACAGGCGCTGTCACCCGCCATTCTCTGGCAATAGTCGTTCCATGCTGGAAAGCTGCGGCTTTGGACAAATCTGTGCTCGGCCGGCGGGCCTTCAAGGGGCGGATTTTCTCGTTGATTTTTAGATATAACTCATTGAAAAACAATGAGGTTTTGGAGGAGGCTTGGCATGACCAGGATGACACGACGTATTCTGCTGGCGGGAGCGGTTGCGCTCGCCATGACCCAAGCGGCAAAGGCGGCGGATCCGCTCAAGGAAATCCGCATCGACTGGGCGACCTACAATCCGGTGTCGATGGTCCTGAAGCAGAAAGGGCTGCTCGAGAAGGAGTTTGCCAAGGACGGTATCACGGTCACCTGGGTGCAGTCGGCCGGGTCCAACAAGGCGCTCGAATTCCTCAATGCGGGCTCGATCGATTTCGGCTCGACCGCGGGCTCGGCGGCGCTGGTGGCGAAGATCAACGGCAACCCGATCAAGTCGATCTACGTCTATTCGCGTCCCGAGTGGACCGCGCTGGTGACGGGCAAGGATTCCAAGATTGCCAGCGTGGCCGATCTCAAGGGCAAGCGCGTCGCGGTGACGCGCGGCACCGATCCGCACATCTTCCTGGTGCGCGCTCTGCTTGGCGCCGGCCTGACCGAGAAGGACATCACGCCGGTGCTGCTCCAGCACGCCGACGGCAAGACGGCGCTGATCCGCGGTGACGTCGATGCCTGGGCCGGCCTCGATCCGATGATGGCGCAGGCCGAGGTCGAGGAAGGCGCAAAGCTGTTCTACCGCAAGGCCGACGCGAACACCTGGGGCATCCTCAATGTGCGCGAGCAGTTTTTGAAGGACCATCCTGACGCCGCTCGCCGCGTGCTCGCGGTGTACGAGGAGGCGCGAAAGTATTCGCTGGCGAATTACGACGAGCTGAAAAAGACCTTCATCGCCGTCACAAAGCTGCCTGAGGCTGTCGTCGACAAGCAGCTCAAGGAGCGCACCGAGCTCACCCATAGCCGCATCGGCGCGCCCCAGCGCGAGTCGATCCTCGCCGCCGGCCTCGCGCTGCAACAGGCCGGCGTCGTCGATGCCAAAGTCGACGTGAAGGCGACGCTGGATACCCTGATCGATGACCAGGTTCCGCTGCCGACGAATTGACGCTCTCAACCCTCCCCCCTTGTGGGGGAGGGTGGCTTCGCAAAGCGAAGCCGGGTGAGGGGTATCTATCCTCACGATCAGTGTTGCGAGTGGAGAAAACCCCTCATCCGGCGCTTCGCGCCACCTTCTCCCACAAGGGGAGAAGGAAGAGAGCGGCGGCGAGGCGGCAATAGTAGTGTTGCATTCCCCGACCAGACGCGCTTCCTACCGGCCATGATCTCCGACGCGCCAGTCCTGCAACAAGCCTCCGAACCGGCCGAAAACGTCGACGCGCCTTCGCGGCTGTCGCGCTATGCGCGGCCGCTGCTTGGGATATTGCTGCCGCTGACGCTCGCGGTCGGTTGGGAACTCGTGGTCTGGCTCGGCTGGTCCAACGGCCGGCTGGTGCCGCCGCCCTCGCGCATCTTTGCCACCATCGCCGAGCTCGCCCGTTCAGGCGAGCTGGTCCGCCACATTGCCGCGACGCTGTGGCGCGTCGCGCTCGGCTTCGCGTTCGGCGTGGCCGCAGGCACGCTGCTGGGAGCCATCTCCGGCTATTGGTCGCTCGCCCGCCGGCTGCTCGATCCGACCGTGCAAGCGCTGCGCGCGATCCCCTCGCTGGCCTGGGTGCCGCTGTTCATCCTCTGGCTCGGCATCTTCGAGACCTCGAAGGTCGCGCTGATCGCGGTCGGCGTGTTCTTCCCGGTCTATCTCGGCGTGATGGGCGCGATCCTTTCGGTCGACCGCAAGATCGTGGAGGTCGGTCGCACCTTCCGCCTGTCCGGCCCGGCGATGATCCGCCGCATCCTGTTGCCCGCCGTGTTGCCGGCCTATGTCGTGTCCTTGCGCGTCGGGCTCGGCCTCGGCTGGATGTTCGTCGTGGCGGCCGAGCTGATCGGCGCCTCCGAAGGCCTCGGTTATCTCCTGCTCGACGGCCAGCAGCTCGGCAAGCCCGCGCAGATCCTGGCAGCGATCGTGATCTTCGCCATCCTCGGCAAGCTCACCGATTGGCTCATCGAGGTCGCCGCCGCGCCCTTCCTGCGATGGCAGGATGCCTTCGTCCGCGCAAAGGGAGCCTAAAGGCGATGCTGGCGCTCGATCGGGTCAGCAAGACCTATCCGAACGGCGTGCAGGCGCTGGCGCGCTTCTCCGCCGAGATCAGGCAAGGCGAGATCGTCGCCATTATCGGCGGCTCCGGCTGCGGCAAATCAACGTTGCTCCGCGCCGTCGCCGGTCTCGACCGCGCCAGCTCGGGCACCGTGACGCTCGACAATGAGGCGATCAGTTCGCCCCATGCCAAGATCGGCATCATCTTCCAGGAGCCCAGGCTTTTGCCTTGGCTCAGCGTGGCCGAGAATATCGGCTTTGGCCTTGCCGATCTGCCCGCGGCTGAGCGGCGCGAGAAGGTGGCGCGGGCGCTCGCGCGGGTCGGGCTGGCCGAGAAGGCGCAGGCCTGGCCGCGCGAACTCTCCGGCGGACAGGCGCAGCGCGTCGCGATCGCCCGCGCATTGGTGCCGCAGCCGGAGGTGCTCTTGCTCGACGAGCCGTTCTCCGCGCTCGATGCCTTCACCCGCCGCGACCTTCAGGATCATCTGCTCGACCTCTGGGCCGACACCCGGCCGACGCTCATCCTGGTCACGCATGACGTCGACGAGGCCGTCGTGCTGGCCGACCGCGTCCTGGTGATGCGGCCGCGACCGGGGCGGCTGTTCGATCAGATCGAGATCAATCTCGGCCGTCCGCGTGACCGCAATGCGCCGTTGTTCGAGAATTTCAAGCGAAGTGTGCTGACGTCACTCGACCGTTCGCTCGACCGCAGCGTGCCTGACCGTGACGCAACCCAGGGTCCCGGTCAGGCCATGTGGTGGTGACAATTTCTCTCCGAGCCGGTACATCGAAGGGCGATTTTTCCGGGAGAGAACGAACATGGACGCTGCAGAGCTGCGCCAGATGCAGGCTCCGATCAAGGAGCGCTACAAGACCGACCCCAAGACCGCGCTGATCACGCTGAAGGCCAAGGGCTCCACCGATGGCGAAGGCATCGCCTGCAAGGTCGAGACCGGTCGCGCCATCGCAATGGCGGGCCTGCATCCGGCGACCGGCGGCTCCGGCCTTGAGCTCTGCTCCGGCGACATGTTGCTCGAAGCCTTGGTGGCTTGTGCCGGTGTCACCCTGAAATCGGTTGCGACCGCGATCGAGGTGCCCTTGAAGACCGGCAACGTCTATGCCGAGGGCGATCTCGATTTCCGCGGCACGCTCGGCATCGACAAGGAGACCCCGGTCGGCTTCGCCGAGATCCGTCTGCGCTTCGAGGTCGACACCGACGCGCCGCAGGACAAGCTCGATCTGCTGCTCAAGCTGACCGAGCGCTATTGCGTGGTCTATCAGACCATCAAGAACGGCCCGAAGGTGTCGGTATCGATGCAGCGGATGTGAGGCGAGAAGCGTAGCAAAACAGTCGGTGTCGTCCCGGGGCGCGCCACTTGGCGCGAGCCCGGGACCCATAACCACAGGCCGTCGTGATATCAGACGGCCGTTGCTCCAGCTCTTGAACCACTACAGCCTGTGGTTATGGATTCCGGGCTCGCGCTTCGCGCGCCCCGGAATGACAGATAGAATGTCCCTCGACCTTCACTTCCTCCTCTTCCTCCTCTTGCGCATGGCGATCTCCGCGGCGTTCGTCGTGACGGCGTCGATCATCACCGAACGCGCCGGCCCGGTGATCGGCGCGCTGGTCGCGACCTTGCCGATCTCGGCCGGCCCGTCCTACGTCTTCCTCGCACTCGATCACGACGCCGCCTTCATCGCGCAAGGCTCGCTGGCGAGTCTCCCGATCAACGCGGCAACGATCTTCATGTGCCTCACTTATGTCGTGCTGGCGCAGCGGCACAGTCTTCTGGTGAGTGGTGGAAGCGCGGTCGCGGTCTGGATCGTGCTTGCTTCGATCATTCGTCAGTTCGACTGGTCGCTCACCGCCGGACTGGCTGCGAATCTGATCGCCTTCGGCATCTGCATTCCGCTGCTGGCCGGCTATCGCCATGTGAAGATGCCGCTGGTGACGCGCCGCTGGTATGACGTGCCGATGCGGGCCTCGCTGGTTGCGACGCTCGTCGCGATCGTGGTCTCGACCTCGGGCTGGGTCGGTCCCCGCATCAGCGGCATCATCGCGCTGTACCCGGTCGTGTTCACCAGCATCATGGTGATCCTGCATCCGCGTATCGGCGGCCCGCCGACCGCCGCGGTGCTTGCCAACTCCGCCTGGGGGCTGCTCGGATTTGGCATGGCGATCGCGGTGGTGCATGTCGGCGCCGCCAATTTCGGCTCCACCATTGGCCTCAGCCTCGCGCTGACGACCTGCATCGTGTGGAATCTGACGTTGTGGTGGTGGGGGCGAAGGAAGCGGAAGGCTGCCGCGGTTTCGTAGCTTCGTAGGGTGGGTAAAGGCGCGCGCTTGCGCGCCGTGCCCACGTCTTTCCCTCGATCAACGCACAGGACGTGGGCACGCTTCGCTTTGCCCACCCTACGAGACCTACGGCACCTTTCACTGCTTCGGCAGCTTCGCCCTCAACGCATAGAGCGCGTCCAGCGCCTCGCGCGGTGACATCTCGTCGGGGTGTAATGCCTTCACGGCTTCCATCAACAGCTCGGCTTCGCTCGGCGGCGCGGCTTCGGCCGCGGCGCGCGAGGGCACGGCGAACAGCGGCAGATCGTCCACCAGCGCTCGCGCGGTCTGGCCGCGATCCTGGGCCTCGAGCTTGGAGAGCACGGACTTCGCGCGCGTGATCACGGCGGGCGGCAGGCCGGCGAGCTTGGCGACCTGGATGCCGTAGGAGCGGTCGGCCGAGCCGGGCAGCACCTCGTGCAGGAATACGACATTGCCCTGCCATTCCTTCACCCGCACTGTCGCGTTGAACATGCGCGGCAGCTTGGCCGAGAGCGCGGTCAGCTCGTGATAATGGGTGGCGAACAGGGTGCGGCAGCGGTTGCTTTCGTGCAGATGCTCGATCGCGGCCCAGGCAATCGAGAGGCCGTCGAACGTCGCGGTGCCGCGGCCGATCTCGTCGAGGATCACGAGCGAGCGCTCGCCGGCCTGGTTCAGGATCGCCGCGGTCTCGACCATCTCCACCATGAAGGTGGAGCGGCCGCGGGCGAGATCGTCGGCGGCGCCGACGCGCGAGAACAGCCGGTCGATGATGCCGATCCGCGCGCGCGTCGCCGGCACGAAACTTCCGATTTGAGCAAGAAGAGCAATCAGCGCGTTCTGGCGCAGGAAAGTCGATTTACCGGCCATGTTGGGGCCGGTGAGCAGCCAGAGCTGGCCGGATTTTTGCGCAGGCGCGGGTGACAGATCGCAGGCATTGGCGATGAACGGCTCGCCGTTGCGCTTCAGGGCCTGCTCCACCACGGGATGGCGGCCGGCCTCGATCGCGAAGCCGAGCGACTCGTCCACGTCCGGCCGCACATAATTGTCGTCGACCGCGAGCTTTGCCAGCGACGTCGCGACGTCGAGCAACGCAAAGCCGTGCGCGGCCGCGCGCAGATCGTCGCTGATCGCCATGGCCTTGGCCGATAGCCGTTCGAAAATCTCGAGCTCCAGTCCGAGCGCGCGATCGCCGGCATTGGCGATCTTGGCCTCGATCTCGCCGAGCTCCGAGGTGGTGAAGCGAACCTGGCCCGCCAGCGTCTGGCGATGGATGAAGGTCGCGTTCAGCGGTGCCGACATCAGCTTGTCGCCGTGCTGCGCGGTGACCTCGACGAAATAGCCGAGCACGTTGTTGTGCCGGATCTTGAGGCCCTTGACGCCCGTGCTATCCGCGTAGCGGGCCTGCATCGAGGCCACCACGAGGCGTGAGGCATCGCGCAGGTTTCGCGCTTCGTCCAGCGCCGGCTCATAGCCCTGGCGGACGAAGCCGCCGTCGCGTTTGATCAGCGGCAGCTGCTCATCGAGCGCACTGGCGAATTCCGCCGCCAGCTCGCGCGACGGCTTTTGCAGCGCCACCATGACCGCCGCGAGCTCTTGCGGCGGCTGGTCGAGTTCGCCAAGCCGCGCCAGCACCTGGTCGGCGGCGATGATGCCGTCACGCAGGCCCGCGAGATCGCGCGGGCCGCCGCGGCCGACTGACAGACGCGCCAGCGCCCGCGACATGTCGGGCGCGCCGCGCAGGATGCTGCGGATGTCCTCGCGCGCGGCTGAATCGGCGACGAAGACGCTGACCGCATCGAGCCGCCGCGCGATTGCTGAAGCATCCGTCAGCGGCGCCGCCAGCCGCTGCGCCAGCAGGCGCGAGCCTGCTGACGTCACGGTGCAGTCGATCGCGTCGAGCAGCGAACCTCTGCGTTCGCCTGCGAGCGTCCGCGTCAGCTCGAGATTGGCGCGTGTCGCCGGATCGATCGCCATGGTCGCCCCCGAGGCTTCGCGCGCGGGTGGCGATAGCGGCGGATGCTTGCCGACCTGGGTACGGTCGACATAGGTGACGGCCCCGGCCGCGGCGGTGGCCTCCAAGCGCGTGAGCTGGGAGAGCCCGTCCATGGTTGCGACGGCAAAGTAATCGCACAGTCGCTTCTCGGCGGTGGCGCCGTCGAAGACGTCGCGCGTCAGCGGCGTCACCGCCGGCAGCTCGCGCAAGGTCTGTCCGAGTTCGCTGTCGTTGTAGAGCGCGTCGGTGACGATCGCCTCGTTCGGGTTGATGCGCGCCAGCGTCGCGGCGAGCTCGCCGCTAGAGCATTCGGTGACCATGAACTCGGCGGTCGAGATGTCGATCCAGGCAAGGCCGAAGCGATCGCCGCCACCGGAGGCGCGGGCGCGCGCGATCGCCAGCAGGTAATTGTTGGCGCGCGCATCGAGCAGCGTGTCCTCGGTCAGCGTGCCCGGCGTGACCAGCCGCACGACGCCCCGGCGGACCACGCTCTTGTTGCCGCGCGCCTTGGCGGCGGCGGGATCTTCGGTTTGCTCGCAGACCGCGACGCGATGGCCGGCAGAGATCAGGCGGTGCAGATAGTCCTCGGAGCGCTCGACCGGCACGCCGCACATCTGGATGTCGGCGCCCTGATGCTTGCCGCGCTTGGTCAGCACGATGCCCAGCGTCTTGGAGGCGATTTCGGCGTCCTCGAAGAACAATTCGTAGAAATCGCCCATCCGGTAGAACAGCAGCAGGCCCTGATGCGCTGCCTTGATCTCCAGGTACTGTTCCATCATCGGCGTCACGCGCGCGATGGCTTCCGCGGGCGCGGCGGGCACTTCGTCGGGGGGCGGAACGGGTATCGGCTGTTGCATGGTCATGGGCGGCGCAACCTACAAAATTTCGGCACCTGCTCCTATCGCTTTGGCCGGCAGGAGCGGGTTTTCCACGTTGTCCGCATTGCGGCATGCGTGGCTGGCGTGCGGCCCCCTCGGAACACGCGCGCATCGGTCAATTGACCTGCCGCGGGCGCCCTCCTAAAACTCCGCCGTCATTGAAGAATTCTGGCCGAACCGCGGCATTCAGGGAGAACAACGATGCGTGATGTCTTTATCTGCGATGCCGTGCGAACCCCGATCGGCCGCTTCGGCGGCTCGCTCGCCAAGGTGCGCGCCGACGATCTCGCCGCCGCCCCGATCAAGGCGCTGATGGCCAAGCATCCCAATCTCGACTGGGCCCAGGTGGACGAAGTCTTTTTCGGCTGCGCCAACCAGGCCGGCGAGGACAACCGCAATGTCGCGCGCATGGCGCTCCTGCTCGCGGGTCTCCCGGATTCGGTTCCGGGTCAGACCCTGAACCGCCTCTGTGCCTCCGGCCTCGATGCGGTCGGCGCCGCAGGTCGCGCCATCCGCTCCGGCGAGATCGAGCTCGCCGTTGCCGGCGGCGTCGAATCCATGACGCGCGCGCCCTTCGTGATGGGCAAGGCGCAGGAGGCCTTCTCGCGCTCGGCAGAGATCTTCGACACCACGATCGGCTGGCGCTTCATCAATCCGCTGCTGAAGGCGCAGTATGGCGTCGATGCCATGCCGGAGACCGGCGAGAACGTCGCCGAGGAATTCCAGGTCTCGCGCGCCGACCAGGACGCCTTCGCCATCCGCTCGCAGCAGCGTGCAGGTGCCGCGATCGCCGCCGGCTATTTTGCGGAAGAAATCATTCCGATCACCATTCCCGGTGGCAAGGCGGGCCCGATCACCGTCGACAAGGACGAGCATCCGCGTCCCGAGACCACGCTGGAAGGTCTCGCCAAGCTGAAGCCGATCGTGCGCAATCCCGGCACGGTGACCGCCGGCAATGCCTCCGGCGTCAATGACGGCGCCGCCGCGATGATCCTGGCTTCGGAAGCTGCGGTGAAGAAGCATGGTCTGACGCCCCGCGCGCGCATCCTCGGCCTTGCCTCGGCCGGCGTGCCGCCGCGCATCATGGGCATCGGCCCGGTGCCGGCGACCCGCAAGCTGATGGAACGGCTCGGCAAGAAGATCAGCGATTTCGACCTGATCGAGCTCAACGAGGCCTTCGCCTCGCAGGGCATCGCCTGCATGCGCCAGCTCGGCGTCGCCGACGATGCGGATTTCGTCAATCCGCATGGCGGCGCGATCGCCCTCGGCCATCCCCTCGGCATGAGCGGTGCACGTCTCGCGCTCACCGCCGTCCACGGCATGGAGAAGCGCGGCGGCAAGCTCGCGCTCGCCACCATGTGCGTCGGCGTCGGCCAGGGCGTGGCGGTCGCTATCGAGAAGTTGAACTGACCGAACGCTCTGCGTTCGGTCATCCCGGGACGGTGCACTTGCACCGAACCCGGGATCTCGAGATTCCCCGGTGCGCATTGCGCACCTGAGGTCTGGTCCTTCGGACCATCCCGGAATGACGGAGAGAAGGACCGCCCATGATCATCGCGCGCGAGCAGGACGTCACGGCTGCGGCCTTGGCGGTGATGGAGCGGACGTCCGATCCGCGGCTGCGCCAGATCATGGTCTCCCTGGTCAAGCATTTGCACGGCTTCATCCGCGACGTTCGCCTGACCGAGAAGGAATTCCGCGACGCCACGGCTGTTATCGCCGAGCTCGGCAAGCTCTCGACCGACACGCATAATGAGGTCGTGCTGATGGCGGGCTCGCTCGGCGTCTCGCCGCTGGTGTGCCTGCTGAACAATGGCGATCAGGGCAACACGGAAACCGACCAGTCGCTACTCGGACCGTTCTGGCGATTGAACTCGCCGCGGGTCGAGAATGGCGGCTCGATCGTGCGCTCGCAGACGCCGGGTGCGCCGCTGTTCGTCAGCGGCCGTGTCGTCGACAGGGACGGCCGTCCCGTGACCGGTGCCGAGGTCGATGTCTGGCATGCTTCGCCGGTCGGTCTTTATGAAAACCAGGACCCCGAGCAGGCCGACATGAACCTGCGCGGCAAGTTCACAACCGACCAGGACGGATGCTTCGCCTTCCGCTCGGTGATGATGGTCGGCTATCCCATTCCGACCAATGGCGTGGTCGGCCGCCTGCTTGAGGCGCAGAGCCGGCATCCCTATCGTCCCGCGCACCTGCACGCTCTGGTCTTCAAGCCCGGATTCAAGGTGCTGATCTCGCAGGTCTACGATCCCGCCGATCCGCATATCGACAGCGACGTGCAGTTCGGCGTGACGAAGGCGCTGATCGGCAAGTTCCTGCGCCATGACAGGCCACACCCGACCGAACGCGATGTCGTCGCTCCCTGGTATTCGCTGGATCACACCTACCGGCTCGAGGCTGGGGAAGCCGTGCTGCCGCGTCCGCCGATCAAATAGGGCGCGCATAGGCCCGCTGCCGGGCGCAGGAACGGTGCTAAACCCGCTTCCCCAAATTAGTTATATCCTATAATGATTGGCGGAAGCGTTGTCCGGCTGGACCACAATGGCCGGGGAGGAGTTCGCCAATGACATTCATCTATCCCACTGACAGCAACAAGGCGCATCCGCTGCCGCTGTCGCCCGACTACAAGAGCTCGATCAAGCGCGCGCCGAACAAGCCCCTGATCCCGATGCGCCATACATTGTCGGAGCTGACGGGTCCGGTTTACGGCCACGAGACCGTGCGGAAGGGTGACAGCGACCTGACCACCCAGCACAGCGGCGAGCCGCTCGGCGAGCGCATCATCGTGCACGGCCATGTGCGCGACGAGGACGGTCGCGGTGTACCGAACTCATTGGTCGAGATATGGCAGGCCAATTCCTGCGGCCGCTACGTTCACGTCCGCGACCAGCATCCGGCGCCGCTCGATCCGAATTTTACGGGTGCCGGCCGCACGGTGAGCGATGCCGCCGGCTACTACCGCTTCGTCAGCATTAAGCCCGGTGCCTACCCCTGGGGCAACCACCACAACGCCTGGCGTCCCGCGCACATCCATCTGTCGGTGTTCGGCCATTCCTTCGTGACGCGCCTCGTGACGCAGATGTACTTCCCGAACGACCCGCTGTTCCCGTTCGATCCGATCTTCAACTCGGTGCCGGACGAGAAGGCGCGGGCGCGGATGGTTTCCTCGTTCGACCTCGAGAACACCCAGCCCGAATGGGCGCTGTGCTACCGCTTTGACATCGTGCTGCGCGGCAAGAATGCCACCCCCATGGAGAACCATTAAGTGCAGGACAACGGGATCACCCCATCGCAGACCGTCGGTCCGTTCTTCAAGTACGGCCTGACGCCGAATGGCGAGTATGCCTGGAACGACGCGTTCACCAGCTCGACGCTCACGCCCGATGTCACGGGCGACCGCATCCGTATCGAAGGCCGGGTGTTCGACGGCGACGGCGTTGCCGTTCCGGATTGCATGCTGGAGATCTGGCAGGCGGACGCGCAAGGCCGCTTTGCCGACCCGCAGGACAAGCGTGCTTTGCCGAATGCGAGCTTCCGCGGCTTTGCCCGTTGCGGCACCGACAAGGACGGCAATTACGCGTTCGACACCATCAAGCCCGGCGCGGTGCCGGATCCCGACGGCAAGCCGCAGGCGCCGCACATCCTGCTTGCGGTGTTCGGCCGCGGCATGCTGCGGCATCTCTACACCCGGATCTATTTCAGCGATGAGGCCGGCAACGTCGCCGATCCCGTGCTGGCGCTGGTCCCCACGGATCGGCGTGCCACGCTGACCGCGGTGCGCGAGGCGGGTAAGGCCGTATACCGGCTCGACCTGCGGCTGCAGGGCGACAACGAGACGGTGTTCTTCGACGTGTGAGACAAGCGCGCCGGTGAGCCAGCTCGCCGGCGCCAGTTCTCATCCTGCGCAATCGCGCCTGCGTAGCTTTCGTCGCTCGGCTCGCTGTGCGTCAGTCCCTCTGACCTAAAACCGACTGATCGACGTCCAATTACCGTAGTTCTGCGGAGCCATTCTTTTTGCAACTTCTCCGCGAGGCAATCCCGCATTTACCACATTGATCTAGGCTTCACGCAGTTTTGGCGCGCGCCCTGGATTATTTTCATGAAAATTCGTTTGTCGCTGTCCTCCGCGATCGTCGCGTTCGGCATTGTTCTCGCCATCGGCTTTACTGCGGTCGTGTCCACCAGCCTCTATGCGCTACGCGAGCTCAAGGTGGGCGGTCCGCTGTACTCCGGCATCAAGCTCGGCAACGATCTCATCGCGGACATTCTGCCCCCACCGGAATATGTCATCGAGGCCTATCTCGAGGCGACCCTGGCCATGCGCGAGCCGGACCAGCTGGCCGCCCACGGCGAACGCCTGGTCCAGCTGCGCAAGGATTACGAGGAGCGCAAGGCCTTCTGGGTCACCTCCAGCCTCTCGGCCGACCTGAAAACCGCGCTGGTGTCGAAATCCGATGCCGAGGTGCAGAAGTTCTGGAAGGCGTCCGACCAGCTCCTGCCGGCCCTCACGGCCAAGGACGCAGCCGCTTCCGAGCGCGCCTATACGCAGCTCAAGGACGCCTACACCGCGCATCGCGCTGTGATCGACAGCATCGTCGAGAACGCCAACAAGCAGAATGCCGCCATGGAAAAGCTGGCCGCGGACCGCGACAGCTCGATGCTCTTCATCCTCCTCGGCGTCTCCGCCGCCGTTCTGTCCTTCATTGCCGCAGGCCTGCTCGGCGTTGCCCTCGGCGTGGTGCGCCCGATCGTGCGCATGACGGATACGATGCAGAAGCTCGCGACCGGCGATCTCGCCGCCGATATTCCTTTCGCGCATCGACAGGACGAGGTCGGCTCGATGGCGGGCGCGCTCCAGGTGTTCAAGCAGGCGGCGGTCGAGAATTCCCGGCTGCGCGAGGAGCAGTTGCGGCAGGAACAGGAGGCCGCGCTGGCCAAGCGCGGCGCCCTGCACCAGATGGCCGAGACCGTCGAGCGCGAGACCGGCCGTTCGGTCGACACCGCGAGCGCGGCGAGCCATGGCGTCGAGCGGGCCGCTACCAGCCTGTCCGAGATCGCAAGTTCGCTCTCCGCGCAGTCGCAGGCGGTCGCCGCGGCCTCCACTCAGGCCCTTGGCAGCTCGCAGACCGTCTCGGCCGCGGCCGAAGAGCTGAGCGCCTCCATCCGCGAGATCGCGAGCCAGGTCGCGCGGACCAGCACGGTCACCAAATCTGCCGTGGCCGGCCGCGAGCAGGCGCGTTCGACCATTCAGGCGCTGGCGGGATCGGTGAAGAAAATCGCCGAGGTCTCCGACCTCATCGGCGGCATCGCCGGCCAGACCAACCTGCTGGCGCTCAATGCCACCATCGAGGCGGCGCGCGCCGGCGAGGCCGGTCGCGGTTTCGCCGTGGTCGCCGCCGAGGTGAAATCCCTGTCGGATCAGACCGCCAAATCCACCGAGGAGATCACGCGGCTGATTACCGAGATTCAGGCCTCGACGCAGGCTGCGGTCGATGCCGTCGAGACGATGGGCGGGCACATCGTCGAGATCGATGGCGTCGCGACCTCCGTTGCCGCCGCGATGGAAGAGCAGGACGCTGCCACGCGGGAGATCACGCGGTCGATTTCCGAGTCGGCGTCCGCCGCGAGGGAGGTTTCGGCCAAGATCGGCAATGTCAGCCGCGACGCCGCCTCCGTGAACGAGCGCGCCGCGGAGGTCAGGCAGGCGATTGCCGGCATGGCGGCCAATCTCGAACAGCTCCGGTCCGTCGTCGTGCGGACCGTGCGCGACTCGACCGCGGCAGCCTGAGCCCGGCGGCATTTCGGCCGCTGGTGCCCGGGAGTTTGATCGTGCAGGATGGCACGGGGACAGGGGCATCGTGGTTCATGACATCTCCACAATTGCCGGCGGTCGTTGAGCCCGCCCGACTGACGGCCGCGCTGCGCCGGGGCGGCGTGCTGGACGCCGGTGCGGTGCGCGAGGTGAAGGTGCTGCACCAGCGGGACACCGTGGTGTCGCATATCATCCGTCTCGGCTTGCGCTATGTCGGCGAATCCACCGGCGCCCCGCAATCGCTGATCCTGAAGACTCCCAATTCCGCTTTCGCCGAGAGCCTCGCCAATGGCGGCCGGCGCGAGGTGGACTACTACACGCAGCTTGCACCGAAGATGCCGCCGGGGCTTGTGCCGCGCTGCTTTGATGGGCATTTCGACGAGCACAGTCCCACCTGGCATCTGCTGATCGAGGATCTCACCGACAGCCACGAAATCGCGATGGCTTGGCCGGTGCCGCCGTCACGCGAGCAGACGTTCGCCATCGTCGCCGCGCTCGCGCGCTGGCATGCAGCCTGGTGGGACCATCCGAGCCTCGGCGACACGGTCGGTACCTGGGCGAGCATGGAGGACAGCGCGCAGCGCATGGAGACGTTCGCCGGCCATTACGATCGCTTCGCCGATCTGCTTGGTGATCGCCTCAGCGAGGAGCGGCGGATCCTCTTCCGTCGCCTCATCGACCAGTCGGAGCGGCTGTCCGAGCGTTACCATTCGCGCCGCCATCTCAGCATCACGCATGGCGACGCCCACACCTGGAATTTCCTGCTGCCGCGCGCGGGCGTCGCCGATACTGTGCGCATCTTCGATTTCGATCTTTGGAGCATCAACGTTCCGACCCAAGACCTCGCCTACATGATGGCCATGCAATGGTATCCGGAGCGACGGCAGGCGCTCGAACGCTCGCTGCTCAATCTCTACCACGACAGGTTGCTCGAAAGCGGCATCTCCGGCTACACGCGCGGCGCGCTCGATCGCGACTACCGCTGGTCGGTGCTCTGGCAGATCACGAGGCCGGTCTGGCAGTGGAGCCTCAAGATCCCGCCGCTGATCTGGTGGAACAATCTGGAGCGGGTGTTTGCGGCGGTGGATGATTTGGGGTGTGAGGAGTTGTTGTAGCGCGGCTCTTGTCCCGGGCGCGGTGCAGCGCGTAGCAGTGTGCCGCAGAACCGGCCGCGGACATGGGCCCCGGCTCAGCAGCGCATCACTTGCGTGCTGCGCTGCGTCCGGAGCACGAGAGATCGCCTACTCCATCACCGCATGCTCCGGCCCCGCGGCCTGCTTGCGCAGCGTGGCCTTGGTCGAGCCGATCAGCAAGGCGAGCGGGATGGTGCAGAGGATGAAGACCATCACCAGCTGGTAGTCGTGGGCGAACGCGATGATCTGAGCCTGCACGCTGACCATCCTGTCGGCCAGGGCGCGGCCGCCGTCGGTGGACAGGTTGATCATGCCGCTGACGTCAGGCATCTGGAGTGCATGGTTGAACGGGTTGATATGCTCGGACAGGATCGCATAGGTCCGCCGCGTCCCTTGCGTCAACTGCGCGATGACGACCGAAATGCCGACCGAGCTTGCGACGTTGCGCATCAGGGTCAGCATGGCGGTGCCGTCGGTGCGCAGATCGTTCGATAGGGTCAGGAACGCCACTGTCGAAAGCGGCACGAAGACCAGGCCGAAGCCAAAACCCTGGATGACGCTGACGGTGACGATCTCGGGCACCTGGGTCAGATCGGTCCAGCCGGTCATTTGGAATAGCGAGCCCGCGGTCAGCGTCAGGCCGGCGATGATCAGCGTGCGCGCCTCGAAATAGCGCATCATGCGGCCGACCAGCATCATGGCGAAGAAGGTACCGAAGCCGCGGCTCGCCAGCAGCAGGCCGGCGGTGATGATGGGATAGCCGATCACGTTCTGCATGTAGGGCGAGGCCAGCGCCATGGTCGAGAACAGCACGAGCCCCATCACGATCATGAACATGCAGCCGGTGACGAAGTTGCGGTCCCGAAACAGGCCGAAGCGAATGAACGGCGTCGAGGTCGTGAAGGAGTGCGCGAGGAAGAAGTAGAACGCGGCCGCCGAGACGATGAATTCCGCGAGGATTTCATTGGATTCCAGCCAGCCCAATTGCTCGCCGCGGTCGAGCGCGAGCTGAAGCGAGCCGATCGCAACGGCCAGTGCCGCGAAGCCGAACCAGTCGAATCTCAGGCTGAGGTTCTTGTCGGTCTCGTCCATGAACACGATCAGCCCGAGCACGGTGATGGCGCCAAACGGCAGGTTGACGAAGAACACCCAGTGCCAGGAATAGGTCTCGGTCAGCCAGGCGCCGAGTGAAGGCCCCATGATCGGGCCCATCATCACGCCCATGCCCCAGATCGACATCGCCTTGGCGCGTTCCTGGAGCGTGTAATAGTCGAGCATGACCGACTGCGATAGCGGCACCAGGGCCGCGCCGAACACGCCTTGCAGCAGGCGGAACAGCACCATCTGGTTGATGTCCTGCGCGAGGCCGCACAGCACCGAGGCCATGGTGAAGCCGGCCGAGCAAATGATGAAGATGCGCTTGCGGCCAAAGCGGTTGGCGATCCAGCCCACCGGGGCCGTCATGATCGCCGCGGCGACGATGTAGGAGGTCAGCACCCAATTGATCTGGTCCTGCGAGGCCGACAGCGTGCCCTGCATGTAGGGCAGGGCAACGTTGGCAATGGTGGTGTCCAGCGCCTGCATGATGGTCGCGGTCATGGCGCAGATCGTCACCATGTTCCGGCGCAGGCCGGGGACCATCAGGCTGGCATTGGGACCGGACATCGGATCAGTCCTTGGCTCAGTCTTTGTCTTGGTTGGCTGTCGCCGACAGGCCGAGCAGGCCGGCCAGCGAGCGCTGATGGCCGGTGTCGATGGTGGCATAGACGCTCATGCCGGCCTTCAGCTTCCGCACGTATTTGTCGGTCTCGTCGAAATAGATGCGGATCGGCACGCGTTGCACCACCTTGACGAAATTGCCGGTGGCGTTTTGCGGCGGCAGGATCGCAAATTGCGCGCCGGTGCCGGGCGAAAGCGAGCCGATCTTGCCCTTGAAGACATGGTTCGGGAACGCGTCGACCTCGAGCGTGACGGGCTGTCCTTCGGTCACATAGGTGAGGTCGCTCTCCTTCGGATTGGCGTCGACCCAGGGGTGTGCGACGTCGATGATCGAAAACACCGGCGTGCCGGCAGCGACATAGCGGCCGAGCTGGATCTGCTCGACCTGCGTCGCCACGCCATCCATCGGCGCGCGCAGCACGGCGTGGTCGAGGTTGCGCTGGGCATCGTCCAGCTTGGCTTTCGCCTGTGCGTAGGCCGGGAATTGCTCGAGCGGCAACGCGGGGTCGCCGAGCAATTGCGTCTTGGCGTTGGAAAGCTGCTGCTTGATGTATTGCGCCTGCGCGCCGGCAGTCACCAGCGCATTCGAGGCGTTGTCGAGATCGAGCTGCGAGCCGTAATTGTTCTTCACCAGCGCCTGCTTGCGCTCGACGTCGCGCTTTTTCAGATCGATGCCCTGCTGGGCCAGATCGAGCATGTCGCCATAGATCTTGATGTTGGCGACGAGGTTGTCATAGGTCGTGCGGGCCTGCGCGAGCTGCGCCTTGGCTTCGTCCACCGCGTGGCGAAACGGAACGGGGTCGATCTCGAACAGCTCGTCGCCCCGCTTGACGGACTGGCCTTCCTTCACGATGACTTTCTGGATCTTGCCGGAGATGTCGGGCGTCACCAGCACCTTCTGCGCGCCGACATAGGCATCGTCAGTGCCGACATAGCGGCCGCCATTCAGATAGAAGGTGAGGCCGCCGATGACGGCGATCACAGGCAGCACGACCAGGAGCAGGAAGCGGCGGTAGCGGCGCAGGCCCGCCACCAGGCGGCGGCGCGGATCGGTGCCCGCTTTCTTGGTGGGTTTGCCGCTGTCGGTCTTCTGCTCGGGCTGGAACTTGAGGACTTGGTCAGCCATAGCGCTGCTCCTTACGTGCTTGCTCCGCGCCGCTGGTCTGGATCGCGGTGCGCACGTTCTCCTTGATGCTTTCGAGCTGAGTGAGGAGGCGATGGGCGTCCGCCGGCGTGATGCCGTCGAGCGCGTTGGCCGTCAGCTCCGACTTCAGCCCGCTCATCCGACCCAGCAATTGCCGGCCGGCTTTCCTGAGATACAGGCGCTTGACGCGGCGGTCCGAGGCATCGCTGCGGCGCTCGATCCAGTCGTTGTCGCAGAGCTTGTCGATCAGGCGGGTCAGCGTGATCGGCTGCATCTCGAGCAGTTCGGCGAGCTCCGACTGCTTCATGCCTTCGCTGCGCTCGACCTTGGCCAGCACCGCCCATTGGGCGCGGGTGATGCCGAACCGCGACGCCTCCTTGTCGGCATAGACGCGCAAGAGGCGGTAGAGCTCGCCCAGCGTAAACAGGAAGTTCTGGTCGACAGACCCGCGGCTCATGAATTTGATCCCCAATAAGCTTGGCATATAATAAGCAAGCTTATGATTATTTCATGGCGGGTTTGCGCGATGCTGTCCCTCGGCAATGGCATGGCTGACCGCCGCATTGCTGGTCGTGCTTTGGGTTCCGCGGCCGAAATGCTAGAAGGTCGGCTGCATGACCCCTGCTAAATCTGCCTTTCCCGCGCCCGATCACGATCACGGCCGCTGCACCGCGGATGCGCTGGCGCACGCCGAGGAGGTCTGCGAGCAGCGCGCGCAGAAATTCACGCCGATACGCCGCCAGGTGCTGGGCGCGCTGCTGTCCAGCCACCGCCCGCTCGGCGCCTATGAGGTGATCGACGAGCTTGCCAAATCCATGTCGCGGCCGGCGCCGATCACGGTCTATCGCGCTCTCGATTTCCTGATGGCCAACGGCCTCGTGCATCGCATCGAAAGCCGCAACGCCTACCTCGCCTGTGCCGCCCACGACCACGACGCGACCTCGGCGGTGGCGTTCCTGATCTGCGAGCGCTGCGGCCTGGTCGGCGAGATCCCGTCCGCATCCTTCGCCGGGAATCTCAATGCCGCGGCACGCAGCTCAGGCTTTGCTCCCAAATTGTCCGTGGTGGAGATCACGGGCGTCTGCACCCATTGTCAGAAAGCTGCATAAAGCAACAACGGCGCAAAGCCGGTTTTTCGGGAAGACATGTCCTCACCACAAGCCAACCTATCCGTCGCGCGTCCCCTCAGTGCCGGCGCCATTGCCCTGATGCTCATGCTGTGCCTGACCTGGGGCTTCAACCAGATCGCGGTGAAGCTGGTGCTGCCGGACATTCCGCCGATGCTCCAGGCCACGATCCGCTCGATGGGTGCGCTGCCGGTGCTGTTCATCATCGGCACGCTTCGCGGCGTCAAATTCTTCGAGAATGACGGCACGTGGAAGCCGGGCCTGGTCGCCGGGCTGATGTTCGGTATCGAATTCGTGCTGATCTTTCAGGGGCTGCGCCTCACCTCCGCCTCTCGCGCGGTGGTGTTCCTCTACACCGCGCCGTTCTTCGTCGCGCTCGGCTCCTATCAGGTGCTCGGCGAGCGGCTTGGCGCCTCGCAATGGCTGGGCCTCGCCATCAGCTTTGCCGGTGTCGCCCTCGCGATCGGCGTGCCGCAGCCCAATGTCGATTCGCATGTCCTGCTCGGCGACCTCATGATCGTCGGCGGCGCCGCGTTGTGGGCGGCGACGACGCTGGTTGCCAAGGGCACGAGGCTGCGGTTCGCCGCGCCCGAGAAGGCGCTGGGCTATCAGGTCGCCATTTCGATCCCGATCCTGGGGCTGGCGGCCTGGCTGTTCGGCGAGACCATCACGCACACGCCGGCGCCGCTGTCGCTCGGCCTGATGGCCTTCCAGGCGATCTGGGTGGTTGGAACCACGTTCACGCTTTGGTTCGCACTGGTGAAGGCTTATTCGGCCAGCAAATTGTCAGCTTTTACCTTCATCACCCCTTTGTTTGGCGTGGTGGGTAGCTATTTCATCATGCACGACACTTTGAGCCTGGCGTTCGGGGCCGCGGCTGTCCTTGTAATTGCTGGGCTTTTTCTGGTTAACCGTCCCAGCTCAACGGCTGCGGCGCCGCGCGATGCATTGCTGAACGTCACCAAAACCTGATATTTGGACCCCATGAACAAGCCCGAAACCACCATCGATTCCGACATCGCGGGGCCCGCGCCACGCCATCACACCACCCAGGTCAAGGTCGGCGACGTCGCCGTCGGCGGCGGTGCGCCGATCGTCGTGCAGTCGATGACCAACACCGACACCGCCGACATCGACGGTACCATTGCCCAGGTTGCAGCGCTCGCGCGCGCCGGCTCCGAAATGGTCCGCATCACTGTGGACCGCGAGGAGGCCGCTGCCGCCGTCCCGCACATTCGCGATGGTCTCGCCAAGCGCGGTATCACCACGCCGCTGATCGGCGACTTTCACTATATCGGCCACAAGCTGCTCGCGGCCTATCCGGCCTGCGCCGAGGCGCTCGCCAAGTACCGCATCAATCCCGGCAATGTCGGCTTCAAGGACAAGCGCGACACCCAGTTCGCCGACATCATCGAGATCGCCAACAAGAACAACAAGCCGGTCCGTATCGGCGCCAATTGGGGCTCGCTCGACCAGGAGCTGCTGACCAAGCTGATGGACGAGAATGCCGCGTCCGCCAATCCGCGCGACGTGCGCGCGGTGACGCGCGAGGCCATGGTACAGTCCGCGCTGCTTTCGGCCGCGCGCGCCGAAGAGCTCGGCATGCCCAAGGACCGCATCATCCTCTCCGCAAAGGTCTCGGCGGTGCAGGATCTCATCGCGGTCTACCAGGATCTCGCCAGCCGTTCCGATTATGCGATCCATCTCGGCCTGACCGAAGCCGGCATGGGTTCGAAGGGCATCGTGGCGTCGTCGGCCGCGCTCAGCATCCTGCTTCAGCAGGGCATCGGCGATACCATCCGCATCTCGCTGACGCCGGAGCCCGGCGGCGACCGTACCCGTGAGGTGCAGGTCGGCCAGGAGCTGCTGCAGACCATGGGCTTCCGCACCTTCGTGCCGCTGGTGGCCGCGTGCCCCGGCTGCGGCCGTACCACCTCGACCACGTTCCAGGAGCTGGCCCGCTCGATCCAGGACTTCATCCGCGACGAGATGCCGGCCTGGAAGACGAAATATCCTGGGGTCGAAGAGCTCAACGTCGCGGTGATGGGCTGCATCGTCAACGGCCCTGGCGAATCCAAGCACGCCAATATCGGCATCTCGCTGCCCGGAACCGGCGAAGCGCCGGCGGCACCGGTGTTCGTCGACGGCAAGAAGTTCCGCACGCTGCGCGGACCCACGATCTCCGCCGACTTCAAGGCGCTGGTGATTGACTACATCGACCAGCGCTACGGTCAGGGCGCCAAGGTGCCGGTGACGGCAGCGGAGTAAGCTGCGGTCATCACATCGCTGAATTCGTAGGGCGGATTAGCGCAAGCGTAATCCGCCTTATTTTTTGCGGACGCGAAGTGGCGGGTTACGCTTCGCTAACCCGCCCTACATTGCTACGATGTCTCCAATCAACAATGATCGGGAGACCCGCCATGAGCTCACTCGCCGGCAAGCAGGGCCCGCGCTATCGCCACACGGCCGGGGACGGCGCGCCTTACGAGACCATCGCGGTCGAAAAGCTCACGCCGATCATCGGTGCGGAAATTTCGGGCCTCGACATCGGGACGCTCGTCGAGGGCGACGCCCGCTCCAACCGGCAGATGGACGAGATCCACCGCGCGCTCGCCGAAAACCTCGTCATCTTCTTCCGCGACCAGACCATCACGCCAAAACAGCATCTCGCCTTCGGCCGCAAGTTCGGCGAGCTGCATTTCCATCCCGCCGCGCCGCATGAGGATGAAGACCCGGCCTTGATGAAGATCTACGCCGACAAGAACTCGCCGCGCGCCAACGGCGAGGGCTGGCACTCGGACGTGTCCTGCGATCTCGAGCCGCCGATGGGCTCGATCCTCTACATCAAGCAGTGCCCGCCGCGCGGCGGCGACACGCTGTTCGCCAACATGTACGCGGCTTACGAAGCGCTGTCGGACCGCATGAAGGCCTATCTCGACGGCCTCACCGCGCTGCACGACGGCGAGCCGATCTATCGTGGCCTTTATGCGAACTACGGCGTCGCGGACAGGCCGAGCTATCCCCACGCAGAGCACCCGGTGGTGCGCACGCACCCGGTGACGGGCAAGAAGGCGCTCTACGTCAACCGCGGCTTCACCCGCCACATCAACGGCATTCCGCGCGACGAGAGCGATGCGATGCTGGCCTATCTCTACCAGCACGCCGAAAATCCGCTGTTCCAGTGCCGCTTCCGCTGGACCGAGAATGCCATCGCCTTCTGGGACAACCGCTGCACCCAGCACCGCGCGATGTGGGACTACTGGCCGCACACGCGCTCGGGCACGCGCGTGACGGTCAAGGGGGAGCGGCCGGTTTAGGCGAGGTGCCGTAGGGTGGGCAAAGCGCAGCGTGCCCACGCGTCTGTCGCCATATCGCAAGGATCGTGGGCACGGCGCTTCGCGCCTTTGCCCACCCTACGGCAGGATCTGTGCAGCTCCCGCGTTGACGTTCCAGCGATCCCGCGCCAATCTTCCCGAAAACATCGCGAGGATCAGCCATGCTCCGCGCCGAGGACAACAGATTCCTGACCGAGGCCGGCCCTGGAACGGGCATGGGTGAATTGTTGCGCCGGTTCTGGATTCCCGTGGCTCTCTGCGAAGAGCTCCCCGAGCCCGACGGTGAGCCGAAGAAGATCATTGTGCTCGGCGAGGAGCTGCTCGCCTTCCGCGACTCCCGCGGCGTCGTCGGAATCATCGACCAATATTGCCCGCATCGCGGGGCCAATCTCTGGCTTGGGCGCGTTGAGGAATGCGGCATCCGCTGCGTCTATCACGGCTGGAAATTCGGCACCGATGGCCGCTGCCTGGACATGCCGACCTCCTATCCCGATCTCAACGCCAAGGACCTGATCCGCATCAAATCCTATCCGGTGCGCGAATGGGGCGAGATGATCTGGGCCTATATGGGTCCCGCCGACGCCATGCCTGAGCTGCCCGACCTCGAAATGGCACTGCTGCCGGCCTCGCATCGCTACGTCAGCAAGAAATGGCAGGACTGCAACTGGGTGCAGGCGTTGGAAGGTTCGATCGACACCGCGCATTTCACCTTTGCCCATCTCTCCTTCGACAAGGAGGAGAGCGAGATCCTGGACATCAAGAAGCACTTTGTGAATCCGATCGCGCGGATGTCGAGCGATCACATGCGCTGGATCGCGGAGGATCCGCGCCCGGTGATCAAGATCAGTCCGCACGAGGCCGGGCTGACCATTGCCGGCGGCCGGCTTACGGGCGGCGACAACATCTACTGGCGCATCGCGCAGTTCCTGATGCCGTTCCACGCTTACGCGCCGAGCGCGATGCCGGGCGAAAACATCTTCGGGCAGACCTTCGTGCCGGTGACCGACACCAATTGCTGGATCTATACCTATGCCTGGAATCCGGAGCGGCCGCTGACGCAAGGAGAGCGCGACGCCTATGACCGCGGCAACGGCGTAATTGCGGAGGTCGACGACAATTACGTGCCGTTGCGTCACAAGGGCAACGACTATCTGATCGACCGCAAGCTCCAGAAGACCAGGAGCTACACCGGCATCAAGGGCGTCTCCGAGCAGGACGCCGCCGTGCAGGACAGCCAGGGCCCGATCGCCGATCGCACCCGCGAGCATCTCGGGCCGACCGATCTCGGCATCATGCATTTCCGGAAAGTCGTGATGGAGCTGGCGCGGGCGCTCCAGCAGGGAGAACCGCCGCCGCAGGCCGCGCATCAGGACCGCTATGCGGTGCGCTCCGGTGCCTGCGTCACCAGCAAGTCCAAGGACCTGCCCGCCGTGATGCTGGAACGCTTCGGCGATGTCGCGGGCTTCGTCGGCCGTCCCAGGATAGCGGCAGCGGAGTAGCGCTTGGGGCAACCGCGGAGCATCATCGTCGGGCTGGTTGCGTCGGTCCTGCTATCGTCGCTTGCGGCTGTTGGCAGCAGCGAGGCCGTGAGCGCGCGAAAGATCGCAAGACCCAAGGCCAAGCCGCAGGTGTCGGCCGGATGTGAGATGCCCAAATTCCGGATCGTCGTGGACGTCGGGCACACCCCGGACTCCTACGGCGCGTTGAGCGCGCGCAATGATCCGGAGTTCGGCTTCAACTTCCGTCTCGCAAGACTCATCGCGGCGAAGCTTAAGTCCGAAGGCTTTGCCGCAACCCGGCTGCTCGTCACGGATGGCAAGGCGCGGCCGAGCCTGTTCAAGCGGGTCAGTGCCGCGAGTAACGGCCGCGCCGATCTCTTCCTGTCGATTCACCACGATTCGGTGCCGGACAAACTGCTCGAGACCTGGGAGTTCGACGGTGCGAAGAGCTATTTCAGCGATCGCTTTTCCGGCCACTCGCTGTTCGTGTCGCAGCACAATCCGCACTTCGCCACCAGCCTGATGCTGGCCCGGATGATCGGTCGGCAGCTGAAAGAGCAGGGCCTGCACTATGCCAGCCAATACACCTTGCCGGTGATGGGCCGTTACCGGCGCCAGCTGCTCGACAAGGATTTCGGCGTGTACCGCTATGACGGACTCGTCGTTCTCTCGCGGACGAGCAGTGCCGCAGTGCTGCTCGAAGCCGGTTCCATCATCAACCGCGACGAAGAAATGGCGATGAACTCGCCGGAGCGGCATGAGACGATTGCGGAGGCTGTGGCGGCGGCAATCGGGGAGTTTTGCGCAAGGCGGTAGTCGGTTGGCACCGTCATTGCGAGCGCAGCGAAGCAATCCAGGATCTTTCCGTAGCGGCAGTCTGGATTGCTTCGCTGCGCTCGCAATGACGAGGAGGCTAGAGCGGCGTCCGCCGATACTCCCGGTTCGCCAAACTCGCCTCCTCCAGATCCAGATCGCGCTCGATCCGCCGCCGCGTCTCGTCGGTGATCTGGCCATCGCGCAGGAGATCGTGGATGAACTTTCGTTCGGCGGCGATCAGGTTGCGGGTCAGCACGGTGCCGGCGGCGGAGACGTCGTGGCGGGTGGGATCGAGCGAACCCGGAAGCTGGTTGACGCGGATCTCGTGACGCGCACGCAGAAGCCGCATCACCTCTTCGGAGACTTCCTGTTTCGCGGTCATTGCGTCGAGCGACCTTAGCGCGGCGTCCAGGGCCTGGCGGCGCGCAGCGATCTCGGCTTCGTGCTCGGCGGCATGCTCGTTACGGCCGGCATCGGCGACGCCGAGCCACCGCACCACCGGCGGCAGCGTCAGGCCGACGCCGATCAGCGTGACGAAGATGACGCCGAAGGCGACGAACAGGATCAGGTCACGATATGGGAACGCCTCGCCATCAGGTAGCGTGAACGGCAGCGCCAGCGCCGCTGCGAGCGACACCGCGCCGCGCACGCCGGTGAAGGCGAGCACGAACGGCCATTGCCAGGGTGGCGACGGATCGCGCTCGCGCAACGATTTGCTGAGCAGCCGCGGCAGGTAGGTTGCGGGATAGAGCCAGGCGAAGCGCGCGATCACGACGATCATCAGGACCACGGCGGTCGCGATCAGGATGTCGTCGAGCGGGAACGCCTTCGACTTCTCGTAGAGCGCGCGCATCTGGAAGCCGGTGAGCAGGAACAGCACGCCCTCGATCAGGTAGATCACGAGGTCCCAGAAGAAGATGCCCTGCAGGCGCGTCGCCGACGAGATCAGCAGCGGGCCGTTCCAGCTCACATAGAGGCCGCAGGCGACGGTGGCGATCACGCCGGAGCCGCCGACATGCTCGGGCAGCCAGTAGGACACGTACGGCGTGATCAGCGACAGCGTCAGCTCGACCTGCGGATCCCCGGACCATTTGCGGAAGCGCAGGGAGAGCCAACCGACCCCAATGCCGAAGGCGATCTCGCTGGCCACGATGAGCAGGAACTCGCCGGCCGCGAGCGGTAGCGAGAAATGCCCGACCATGATCGCCGCCAGCGCGAAGCGGTAGAGGGTCAGCGCGGTGGCGTCGTTGGCGAGCCCTTCGCCCTCGAGAATGACCACGAGCCGCCGCGGCAAGTTGAGCCGGCGCGCGATCGCGAGCGGTGCCACCACGTCGGGGGGCGCGACGATGGCGCCGAGCAGAAAGCCGACGGCCCAGGGCAGGCCGATCAAGTAATGCGTGGCGGCCGCCACCATCGCCGCGGTGAAGATCACTGCGCCGACCGCAAGCAGCACGATGGGACGCAAGTTGTTCCTGAACTCGCGCCAGCTCATGGCGACGCTCGCCGAGTAGATCAGCGGTGGCAGCACCAACAGCAGCACCAGCTCCGGCGGCAGTTCCACCGACGGCATGCCCGGCACGAAGGCGAGGCCGACGCCGGCCAGCATCAGCAGGATGGCGGGGGCAACGTTGAAGCGGCGTGCGGCCAGCGCCACGCCCGCCAATACGGCCAGCAGGATAAGAAAGGTCTGAAACTTCGCTTCCATGATGGTCTGTCTTGAACCGGAAGCGACTGTTGCGTCAATGCGCGCGGCTTACGCCAGCCGTTCGGCCACCATCCGCCCGATTCGCGCGAAGGTGGCTTCGATCTGCGCTGCCGTCGGCGTGCCGCCTTGGACATAGGCCGCGATAAGGATCGGCGTGTCGGACTTCGGCCAGGTCACCGCGATGTCGCCCGCTGCGTCCTTGCCATTGGAGCCGGTCTTGTCGCCGATCTTCCAACTTGCGGGCAGGCCGCCGCGCAGCCGGTTGGCGCCGGTCTTGCAATTCACCATCCATTCGGTGAGCTGCGCGCGAGAGACCGGAGACAGCGCTTCGCCCGCCACCAGACGGCGCAAGTTCCCGGCCATCGCCGCGGGCGTCGTGGTGTCCCGGGGATCTCCGGGCGGGGAGCGGTTGAGTTCGGGCTCATTGTGGTCGAGCCGTGAGGTGGTGTCGCCGAGCGATCGCCAGAACGCGGTGAGCGCGGCGGGACCGCCGATCCGCGCCAGCAGCAGATTGGCGCAGGTGTTGTCGCTGAGCTCGACGATCGCCTTGCACATCTCGGTGACCGACATCGCGCCAGCCGCGAGATTCTGCTTGGCGACCGGCGCATACTCCAGCAGGTCGGCCTTGCCGTATGGGATCACGGATGCGAGCTGCTCCTCGCCGCGATCGACCCGCGCCAGCACGCAAGCCGCGAGCGAGGCTTTGAATGTCGAACACATGACGAAGCGCTCGGTGGCGCGCCAAGTGAGCTTGGCGCCGGTGACCAGATTTTCCGCATAGACCCCGATCCGCCCGGCGCTCTCGCGTTCATAGGCTTCGAATTCTGGCGGCGCCTCTGCCGCAAGCGCGGGAGAAGCAGCCATCCAGCCGAGTGAGGCAAGCAGGGAGCGGCGATCGAGGAGCATGGGGACTTTTCAGATGAGTGGAGGTGAGGTTGAAATGAACGCGCTATCAGCCCCGTCATTGCGAGCGCAGCGAAGCAATCCAGAATCTCTCCTCGGAGGGATTCTGGATTGCTTCGTCGCAAGAGCTCCTCGCAATGACGGAGACTGGGGAGCGAGTGCGACCGATTTCGGGCAGCGGAGCGCTTTGCCTCGTCACTCCCTCAGATCATACCGATACGATTTCGACACGATCTGCCAGCCGTCGGCGAGCTTCATCGCGACCAGATAATCGGTGAAGAAACGCGGTGGCAGCTGGCACCTGACCTTGATGAAGGCGGTCTTGTCGTCCGAGCGGTCGATGGTGACGATGAAATCCTCGCGCGGCTTGCCTTCCGCCTTGCCGGATGGGCGCTTGCGCACGCGGTCGAGCCAGTCCGGCACGGTCAGCACCTGCAATTCGCCCTTCTCGACCCAGCGCAAATCCGCGGAGGGATGGAAGATAGCGCCGAGCTTTTCAGCGTCGCCCTCGTAGAGCCCGTCAAAATAGGATTGCACGACGGCTTCGACGCTCGAACGGTTCTGGCTCATGGGTCATCCCTTTGAATGATGGCTTGGGGCGAACTTAGTCGTACACATCGAAATGCGCTATGGTGTCTCTCGGCAATTGCGCAGGGACGCTGGAATGACCGGATCAGAAATTTCGAACGCTCGTATCCTGGTGGGCGAATGCTATTGCCGCACCGTCCGCTTTGAGGTGGCCGACGCGTTCTCCTATGCGATGAACTGCCATTGCTCGAACTGCCGGCGCACCACCGGCTCCGCCTTCAAGCCGTTCGCCGGCATCGCGCAGGACAAGCTCCGCATTGTCCAAGGTGGGGACCAGCGGATGATTTTCGGCGACGACACCACCCATGACGCCCATTGTGGGCGATGCGGCTCGCTGCTTTATTCCCGGGTGCGTGAGGGAGAATGGGTCCATGTCGCCATGGGAACCCTGGTTGACGCTCCCTCGATCCGGCCAAGCGCCCACATTTTCGTGGCATCGAAGGCGCCCTGGCACGAAATTACGGACAATCTGCCGCAATATCGGGGGCATATCGGTGATGCCTAGGGGAACTCGGTCGACACCAGCTTGGGGCGAACCGCAGCCGCGCTGGTGCGACAAACAAAGGGGGACTTTCCGACAGTCGCCAGCGCGGCCTTCGTGACCTCCATCACAAGCGCCGGCGCCAGATCCTGCTAAAGCGGTCCCAAGGGGCCCGAAACGGCCCGAACTTCGGAAGTCGTGTCATGCGCAATCTGCTCAGACTATGCCCGCTTCTCCTCGCCGCAGCACTGCTGTTCGGCACTGATCCCGCGCTCGCCGGCAGCCGCGTCGCGCTGGTGCTTGCCAACTCGGCCTACCAGCACGCGCCGGCGCTCGCCAACCCCGTCAATGACGGTGCGGTGATGGCGAAGACGCTTAAGGAGGCCGGTTTCGATGTTGTCGATTACCGGCGCGACCTATCGGCCCTGGATACACGGCGCGTGCTGCGCGACTTTGCCGACGCGACCCGCAGTGCCGATATCGCGGTGGTCTACTATGCCGGTCACGGCATCGAGGTCGAGGGCTCGAATTATCTGATCCCTGTCGACGCCAAGCTCGAGCGCGATACCGACGTTTATGACGAGGCCCTTTCGCTCGACCGCGTCCTGGTCGCCGTCGAGCCGGCAAAGCAGCTGCGTCTGGTGATCCTGGACGCCTGCCGCGACAATCCGTTCGGCAAGAAGATGAAGCGCACGGTGGCTTCGCGCGGCATCGGCCGTGGCCTCGCCCAGGTCGAGCCGACCAGCCCCAACACGCTGATCGCCTATTCGGCCAAGGCCGGCTTCACGGCCCAGGACGGCGACGGCGCCAACAGCCCCTTTACCGTCGCGCTGTCGAAGCATCTGACGACGCCGGGCCTCGACGTCCGCCGCGCCTTCGGCTTCGTGCGCGACGATGTGCTCAAGTCGACCGGCAACAAGCAGGAGCCGTTCGTTTACGGCTCGCTCGGCGGCGAAGACATGCCGTTGGTGCCGGTCAAGTTGGCGGTTGCAGCACCCGTGGCGCCCGGGGCGAACCCGCAGGCCGATATCCGCCGCGACTACGAACTCGCGCTCCAGGTTGGCAACAAGGCGGCGTGGGACGCCTTCCTCGCCCAGCATCCTGATGGCTTCTATGCGAGCCTTGCCAAGCTCCAGGTCGAGAAGATCGGTGCCGAGCAGGCCCACGCAGCGGCGACCGCGAAGGCGAAGCAGGCCGAGGCCGAGCGTGATCGTCTCGCCGCGCTCGGCGCGCAGAAGGATGCGCAGGCCAAAGCCGCAGCCGATGCGAAAGCCGCCGAGCAGGCGCAGCTTGCCGCGCAGAAGGCCAAGGAGCAGGCGCAGCAGCAGGCAGCCGTGGCCGAGCAGCAGCGCGTCAATCTCGCCGCTGCGGCCCCGAGCGCGGCGCCGGCCAGCACGGCGAGCCCCGCCGGCACCAGCGTTGCGTCGCTGACGCCTGCGACCGCGCCGGCCGATCTCAGCCGCTCGGTGCAGACCGAGCTTGGCCGCGTCGGCTGCTTCTCAGGCGCCGCCGACGGCAACTGGAATACGTCCTCGCAGCGCTCGCTGTCGCAGTTCAACCGCTATGCCGGCACCAAGCTCGACGTGAAGATGGCAAGCACGGATGCGCTGGATGCGGTCAAGGCCAAGCCGTCGCGCGTCTGCCCGCTGGCTTGCGAGCACGGTTTCAAGGTCGACGGCGACAAGTGCAGCAAGATCGTCTGCCGGGAGGGGTATGCCGTCAACGACGATAATGAGTGCGAAAAGCAGCGTGCGGCCAAGCCGGCCAAACCCGCGACGGCCAAGCGCGACGACGGTGACGAGCGTCCCGCGCGGCAGCGTCGTCAGGCCGGCGGCGCGGCTGCTGGCGCGGCGGGTGGTTATGGTGCCGCGGCCGGCATTGCCGCTGCCGCTGGGTCCAGCCGTCCCTCGGCCGGCGGGCAGATGTTCTGCAACAACACTGGCTGCCGTCCTGTCAGCCGCGGCTGCCATCTCGAATATCGCGGCGGTGGCGGCCCCGGCAACGACGCCAACGCCGAGGTTTGTCGCTGACAATTGAAGTCGTCCCGGCGAACGCCGGGACGATGTCAGTTTGAGATCGCGCTTGCCGCGATGTTCACCGTCAGCGCCAGCAACGCCGTATTGTAGATGAATGAGACGATGCCGTGCGCCGTTGCGGTGCGGCGGATCGTCCTGTCGGTGATGCCGACGTCGGAGACCTGCGCGGTCATACCGATCACGAACGAGAAATAGACGAAGTCCCAATAGTCGGCCTGGTCTTCATTGTCGCGGCTCGGAAACTGAAGGCCGCCCGGTGCGGCATGCCGATAATAATCATGGGCGTAGTGCAGCGCGAATGTCGTGTGTACGGCGGCCCATGATAGCGCGATGGTGCTGATCGCGACGGTCAGCTCCAGCACGCCCCGATGTGGTGTGCCGAGCTCGGAGACGATTGCGGCGATGCTGGCGAACGCCCCGGTCGCCGTCACCAGCAGGATCACGAAGCGACCATCGTCCTGCATCGCGGCTGCGCGCCGGATGTGGTGATGGTCGTTGCAAAGCATCATTGCGTAGACCAGCACGAGATAGACCGTGATCAGCGCGTCCCAGCCGAACAACAGCCGGGTCACCAGCCGGTGGGAGCCCGGCAGCAGCAGGCAGACCAGGACGCCAGCCGCGAGCGCGATGAACGTTCGCGGCCGGGCATAAAGCAGCCGCATCGGCCGCGACATCTGCCGAAAGCGGACGAGGGCGGGGTCCTCTTTGCCGCCGGCCGCCATCGATGCGCGTCAGCTCTTCCGTTCGGCGACAAACCGCGCCGCTGCCTGCAGCACGGCGGCGCGATCGCCGAAGATCGACACCGCGCTGTCGGCCCGCGCGAGCAGGTCGCGTACGCGCTGCTTGGCGCCTTCGATGCCGAGCTGGGTGACGAAGGTAGTCTTGCCGAGCGCGGCATCGGCGCCGGCCGGCTTGCCGAGTGCCGCGGCATCGCCCTCGACGTCGAGCAGATCGTCCGCGATCTGGAAGGCTTCGCCGAGCGCGCGCCCGTAATCGTCGAGCGCCTGATATTCCTTTTGTGAGGCCTGGCCGAGGATCGCGCCGGCAATGCAGCCGTAGCGAAGCAGGGCGCCAGTCTTCATCTGCTGAATACGGGCGACGTCGATCGGCTCGTTGCCGCCGAAGCGGCCTTCGCCGGCAAGGTCTAGAATCTGGCCGCCAACCATGCCGCCGATGCCGGCGCAGCGCGCCAGCGCCCGCGTCAGCAGCAGGCGCACATTGGCGTCGCGGTGGATCTCGTCGCGGGTGATGATGTCGAAAGCGAGCGTCAACAGGCCGTCGCCGGCGAGGATCGCGGTCGCGTCATCGGTCTTCTTGTGCAGGGTGGGGCGGCCGCGGCGCAGGTCCGAATTGTCCATCGCCGGCAGATCGTCATGGATCAGCGAATAGCAGTGAATGCATTCGAGCGCCGCACCGGCGAGCAACGCCGCCTCGCGCGGTACGTCGAACACGGCGGCGCTCTCGACCACCAGGAACGGCCGCAGGCGTTTGCCGCCGTTCAGGCTCGAATAGCGCATTGCGTCCATCAGTCGCTTGGGCCGGGCGATCTCATCGTGCAGGATGTCGTCCGACAACAGGCGCCCGAGCAGGGCCTCGGTGTCATCAGCGGTCTTGTCCAGACGCTTGGCGAAATCGGACGGGGACGTGCCGGTCATCAAGAAGGGCTCCAGAACTAAAATTCGGCGGGACAATCCTTTATGAGACCGCCCCAGTCAATCGTTTGGAAGGCCTAAAAAGTGCTGGAAAACGCCCGAATTATCACAGACTTAATGGAAAGGTCCGCGGCTGCGTTTCATTTTGCGCCGGAAAGGTTGATTTGCGCATCGTCAAAATCCTTCTCCTGGTGCTCGTGGTCGCAGCTCTCGCGCCCTATGTGATCGCGCCGTTCTACCGCACCGGTCATCCCGTTTCGACGCTGATGGCGTGGCGCTCGCTTCGCGGCGCGCCGATGCAGCGGGAATGGATCGATCTGGCGGCGATGTCGCCCTCACTGCCGCGCTCGGTGGTGGCGGCCGAGGACGCGCATTTCTGCAAGCATCATGGAATCGATTGGGGCGCGCTGCGCGAGGCGATCGACGACGCGCAGGAGGACGGCACGGCGTTTCGGGGCGCTTCCACCATCACCCAGCAAGTCGCCAAAAACCTGTTCCTCTGGCAGGGCCGGGATTTCGTCCGCAAGGCGCTGGAATTTCCGCTGGCGCTCTGGATCGATTTGGTCCTGCCCAAGCCGCGGATCCTGGAGATTTACCTCAACATCGCCGAGCTCGGTCCACAGGGACAATTTGGCGTCGAGGCGGCCAGCGCTTATGCCTTCGGCAAGTCGGCTGCCAGCCTTTCCCCCCGGGAAGCCGCGCTTCTGGCCTCAATCCTGCCGAATCCGGTCAAACGCAGCGCCCGGACCCCCGGCCCGGGCGTCCGGCGGCTGGCCGGGACCTATGTGGCACGGGCGCAGGCGGGCTCGCTTGCGGCCTGCTGGCGGGAAAATCGCTGATTTCGGGCCCAATCCGGGCGTATTTTCCGGCCCAAGAGCCTAGCTTTACGGCCAGCCTTCCTCTATAAGCCCGGCCTTGATCGGCATTTCGCTCGCCCCGTTTGGGTGCTGAGCCGTCCTGCGGACGATGCCCTGATGACACCAATCCCTAGAGGATATTGAAATGGCCGTTCCGAGAAGAAAAACCTCGCCGTCGCGCCGTGGCATGCGCCGCTCGGCAGACGCCATCAAGAAGCCGACCTATGTGGAAGACAAGGACTCCGGCGAGCTCCGTCGTCCGCACCATCTCGACCTCAAGACCGGCATGTACAAGGGCCGGCAGGTTCTGAAGAAGAAAGAGTCCTGAGTTAAGGACCTTTTCTTTGGGCAGGATGATTTTTCTTTGGGCAGGATGATTTTGCCTGCCTGATTTCGGCCCATCCATGAGATAGACGGTGACGGCGGCGGAGCAAATGCTTCGCCGCTGCATTGTTCTGTCCGGACATCTTGATCGAGAAGGCGTTTTGCCGATGGTCGGTTTCCCGCTGCTCCTGATTCCGCTCGCGGTGTACAACATCATCGCCTTCCTGATGCCGACCGTTTCCTTTACGGACGTGCTGTTCAAGGTTCCGATGGTGTCCGGCGAGGTCTGGCCGGTCACGCTCGCCGATCTCCTGCTCGCGCTCGGCGTGGTGCTGCTGCTGCTCGAAGTGGTCAAGGGCGCGCGGCCCGGATCCAAATTTCTGATGGATCATCTGCTGTCGCTGATCGTGCTCGGCGCCGCCGCTGCCGAATTCGTGATGTGGCCCAAATTCGGCAACTCCACCTATTTCCTGTTGGTGCTGCTCGCGATGGCCGATTTCTTCGCCGGCATCGCCCAGCGCACGCGCCGCCGCGTCACCTATGTCGCCGAGACGACGGTGGCGGCGCCGCGCAAGGCCAAGCGCCAGGCCGAAGCGTCGGGCGAGGATGTGGCGTCCGAGCGCAAGTTCGAGCCGGTGATTGCGCCGCAGCCGGCGCCAGTGGAGCCTCCCGCACCTTCGGCACAATCTGTCGCCGAATCTGTGCTGATGGATCATCCTGCGCCAAAGCCCGTGCAGGGTGCGCCCTCGCCGGAAATTCCCTCGCCACATCTTCAGCCGGGCAATGGCACGCCGTCCTCGCCGGACACGCCGCCGCGCTGATCAGGCCACCTGCCGTGTGCGTGCGCTGACGCTTTGCAGCGGGTGCTTGCTGCCATAGGCCATCTGGGCGTCTTCGGAAGAGGCGCGGCGCAACCGGCTCGCCTGGGGCAGGTGCTCGGCATTGGCGATGAGCTGGGCGACGAAGCTCGGATCGGGGCGCGGCATCGGCGCCTTGTGAACCCACTGCAACGTCGGCATCAACGGCACCAGGGCCGTGCCGGCCTGCCGCTTTGCCTCTTCCATTCCATCCGCAGTCGCCATCGCAACACCGTTCATCAGGTTGAACTGGCGCGTTTTGGGACATTGGCGCCGGTGCATATGATGGTCTCGCAAGGCCTATGCCGCCCGAGCCTAATCGGTTCCTCGGTAGTTTGGGAACGTGGTTTCCAAATTGTTTATCAACTTTGCCTAGGGTCGGGAGCGAATCTGGCTCTATCCTGTGCCGGCTCAGGACTTCCCCGCTGTCCCGAAACGAGGCGATTTTGACCCCTGCATTGCCGCAAGCCTCCGACATTCTGGCCGCCCTCGGCCAGGCCGTGTTCGCCTGGGACATCGGCAGTGATGCGATGGTCTGGGGTGATCAGGTCGCCAGCGTCTTCCCCGGCATCCCCGCCGAGCGACTGGCGACCGGCGCCGAATTTGCCAAGCTGATCGAACCCGCGCCATCGGTGCGGACCGCCGGGCTGGCGCAAACTTATGCCGTGCATGGTGCGGACGGCACGCCATACCGGGTCGAGTATGGCGTCCGCATGAGCGCCGCCGATCCCGTGATCTGGATCGAGGAGACCGGCCGCTGGTTCGCCGGCCCCGACGGCCGCCCCACGCGTGCGATCGGCTCCGTCCGCATCAACAATGAACGCCACGCCCGCGACGAGGAGTTGACCAAGCTGGCCCGGCTCGATCCGCTGACCGGCGAGCTCAACCGTTCGTACCTGATCGCGGCGCTGGCCGAGGCGATCGAGGAGACGACCCGCTTCCGCTCGACCGCGGCCTTCATGCTGGTTGGCATCGACCATCTCGCCCGCGTCAACGATGCCTTTGGCTTCGACGTTGCCGACGCCGTGATCCTCGACATCGCCAAGCGTATCCGCTCGCGCCTGCGCGGCGGCGACGTGCTCGGGCGCTTTTCCGGCAACAAGTTCGGCCTGATCCTGAAGAACTGCACCGTCGACGACATGAACGTCGCCGCCGAGCGCTTCCTCGCCGGCATCCGCGACGAGGTGGTGCCGACCAAGTCCGGTCCGGTCTCGGTCACCGCCTCGATCGGCGCGGTCAGCGTACCGCGCTATGCCCGCAACACCGATGAGGCCGTCAATCGTGCCCATGAGACGCTGGATGCCGCCAAGCGCCGCCGCGTCGGCTCGTTCGCGGCATGGCGTCCGGATGCCACGCGCGACGCGCAGCGCCGCGTCAACATCCGCGTCACCGACGAAATCGTCACCGCGCTGAACGAGCGCCGCATCAAGCTCGCCTACGAGCCGGTGGTGTCGGCCGCCTCGCGCGAGCGAGCGTTCCACGAATGCCTGGTGCGGATGGACCAGGGCGACGGCCAGGTGCTGCTCGCACCCGACATCGTGCCGGTCGCCGAACGGCTCGGCCTGATACGCCTGGTCGATCATCGCGTGCTCGAACTCGTGGTCGCCGAGCTCGCGGCGGCACCCGACATCTGCCTCAGTCTCAATATCTCGCCTGATACCACCATGGATCCGGACTGGTGGGCGGGAATCGAATCGCTGATGCAGGCGCATCCCGGCGTCGCCGAGCGGCTGATCGTCGAGATCACCGAAACGGTCGCAATCCAGGACATCGATGACGTCCGAGCTTTCGTTGGCCGTCTCAAGCATTTCGGCAGCCGCATCGCCATCGACGATTTCGGCGCCGGCTACACCTCGTTCCGAAACCTGCGCAAGCTCGGTGTGGACATCGTGAAGATCGACGGTGCCTTCGTGCAGAACATCACCCATTCCGCCGACGATCGCGCCTTCGTGCAGACCTTGATCGACCTCGCCCGCCGCCTCGACATCAAGACCGTCGCCGAATGGGTGCAGGACGAGGAAGCCGCAAACATGCTGCGCGACTGGGGCTGCGACTACATCCAGGGCCGGCTTATCGGGCTCGCGTCAGCCGAGCGGCCATGGGGCGTGGCGACGGATGCGCTGCCTGCGGCATGCTGAGGCATCGTAGGGTGGGTTAGCCCGTAGGCGTAACCCACCACTTTACTGTTCGCGTCGAGAGAGAAGAGGTGGATTACGCCTCCGGCTAATCCACCCTACCAAACCTCAAGCCCCTTCATCCAGCGCCACCAGCTCGCGCTTCTTGCGTAGCGCAGGCAATAGCGGCGCGATCAGCAGCACCATTGCGAATGCGAGGCACACCGCCGATATCGGACGTTGCACGAAGGTCCAGAGATCGCCCTGCGACAGGATCAGCGACTTGCGCAGATTGTTCTCCATCATCGGTCCCAGCACGAAGGCCAGCACCAGCGGCGCCGGCTCATAGCCGAGCTTGCGCATGAAATAGCCGATGATTCCGAACGCGATCATCACGTAGACGTCGAACACGTTGTTGCTGGAGCAGTAGACGCCCAGGATCGTGAACAGGATGATCAGGGGGAACAGGATGTTGTAGGGCAGCTTGAGCAGCTGCACCCACATGCCGATCATCGGCAGGTTCAGGACCAGCAGCATGACGTTGCCGATATACATGCTGGCGACGATGCCCCAGAACAGGCCGGGGTTCTGCGTGATCAGCAGCGGTCCCGGCTGCAGGCCGTGAATGACGAATGCACCGAGCAGCAGCGCCATCACCACGTTCGGTGGGATGCCGAGCGTCATCAGCGGAATGAAGGCGCCTCCCGCCGCGGCGTTGTTCGCCGATTCCGGCCCCGCGACGCCTTCGATCGCGCCGTGGCCGAAACGCCCCGGCGTCTTCGACAGCCGCTTCTCCAGTGCGTAGGAGGCGAATGACGCCACCACCGCGCCGCCGCCCGGGAGGATCCCGAGGAAGAAGCCGAGGATGGTGCCGCGGCCGACCGGCCCTGCGCTCGCCTTCCAGTCCTCCTTGGTGGGCAGGAGATGGGTGATCTTGGTGCTGATGATGTCGCGCTTGATCGCCTGCTCGGTGTTGAGCAGCACCTCGGCAACGCCGAACAGGCCCATCACGACGGGCACGAGCCCGATGCCGTCGATCAGCTCCATGCGGCCAAAGGTCAGACGCGGCTGCGCCGTGATGCTATCGAGCCCGATCAGTCCGAGCACGACGCCGATGCACGCCATCAGCAGCGCCTTCGGCATCGATCCCTGGGTTAGGAAGGTGAGCACCACGAGGCCGAGCACCATCAGGCTGAAATATTCGGCCGGGCCGAACGCGATGGCGACGCTGGCAAGCTTCGGCGCGACCAGCATCAAGGCGATCAGTGCAAACGTGCCGGCGATGAAGGAGCCGAAGGCGGAGATGCCGAGCGCAGGGCCCGCGCGGCCCTGCTTCGCCATCTGGTGGCCGTCGATGCAGGTGACGACGGAGGCCGCCTCGCCGGGGATGTTGACCAGGATCGAGGTGGTCGAGCCGCCATACATCGAGCCGTAATAGATGCCGGCCATCATGATGATGCCGGATTCCGGCGTCCCCGACAGCGTCACGGGCAGCAGCAGCGACATCGCCGAGATCGGTCCGATCCCCGGCAGCACGCCGACCAGCGTGCCGATGAAGACGCCGATGAAACAGTACAGCAGGTTGACCGGAAGCAGCGCGACGCCGAATCCATGCGCGACATTGACAAGCGTATCCATGCGATCAACCGATCCCGAACAGGCCCGAGGGCAACTGGATCAACAGCAGCCGCTTGAGCACCCACCACATGCCCATGGGCACCAGCACGGCGACCGGAATCGCCAGCGGCCAGCGGACGGGATCAATCAGCCGCAACAGCAGCAGCATCAACGGGATCGACGACAGCAGGAAACCGAGTGGCTCGAGTGCGATGGAGAATGCCACGAGACAGGCTATCAGCAGGAGCGGCTTGCTCCAGCGTACATTTTCCCAGCGCGAGGCCAGCGTGGGCCCGCCTTCGGTGATCGCCGAGACGATGATGGAGCCTGCGAACACGCACATCAGAATGCCCGTGTAGAACAGCACATAGCCGGAGCCGGGATCGTTGATGGTGCCGAGCTTGAGCTTCAGGCCGGACCAGATCACGAAGCCGCCGAGCGCAAGCCCGATCACTCCGCCCCAGAGTTCGGAATTGCTGAGACGGAGTTTGACGTTGGTTTGATCGTTCATATGAAGCACCTCTCGACCACCGTCACCCTGAGGTGGCCGCTTCTTGGCGGCCCTCGAAGGGCGGCGGTGCCCCGATCCATCCTTCGAGGCGAGCCGCAAGCGCGGCTCGCACCTCAGGCTGACGCCAACATGTTTGGCGATACGACTCTACTCTTTCACTTCTTCGCCAGCCCGAGGCTGTCGATCACCTTGCGTTCGGACTCCGTGACTTCGACGACGAACTTCTTGTAGTCCTCGGTGTTCTTGTAATTCGGCACCATGTCGTATTTGGCGAGCGTTGCCACGACGGCCGGGTCCTCGACCGCCTTCTTGAAGGCATCGTGCAGCTTGGCGACGATCTTCGGATCGAGGCCCTTCGGCCCGGCGATGCCGAACGGGGAGTCATAGACCATGGGATAACCGAGCTCTTTCAGCGTCGGCGCGTCGGGATAGTTCGGCGAGCGTGAGCCGGTCCACACCATCAACAGCCGCAGCTTGCCGGCATCGACCAGCGGTCGCCATCCCGTGGAGTCCGCCTGAAGCATCGTGTGTTGTCCCAGCACCGCAGCGTTTGTCTCCGCGCCGCCCTTGAAAGGGACTTGCGTCAGCTTGATGCCGGACATCCCGGCGATCTGCTCCATGCCGATATGCAGCGATGTGCCGGCGCCCGGCGTGGCGTAGGTCACCTTGCCCGGGTTCGCCTTCGCGAACTCCACCACGTCCTTCCAGCTCTTGAACTGCGACTCTGCGCTGGTGGTCACACCGAAGGTGTAGCCGGTGAGGTGGATGATGTAGGTAAAGTCCTTTGCAGGATCCCACGACACTTCCTGCATCAAGGGCAGACGGAAGACAGTGATCGGAATCTGTGAAATGGTGTAGCCGTCCGGCTTCGCCGCCGCTGCCATGGTCGCCGGTCCCACCGTGCCGCCGCCGCCGGCCTTGTTGTCGATCACGATCGGCTGCCCCAGCACCTTCGCGGCGCTGTCGGCGATGGCGCGCATCGAGATATCGGTCGACCCACCGGCCGGCCAGGGCACGATCAGCGTGATCGGCTTGGTGGGATAATCCTGCGCACTGGCGGCAGTCGGGAGCAATGCGCCCATGACAGTATGCATCGCGGCAAATGCGATCGTCTTCAGCCCGTATCGCGACATCGAAATTCCTCCCTCGCGGCAGCCTCCTCGGACCGCCGTTTTCGTTCTTGTGAGGTGATTGTTCCCGAAATCACGGGAGAAGAAAAGCGCCATTGCGCGTCTGCAGGGCAGGGGCGAGATGCCAATCCGCCGGAAACGATGCGTGCGACAATTCGTCGTTTGAAAGCGTGCCGAGATACGGAATTTAAGGGAGCCGAAGCGCGCTACGCCACGCGCCGGACCGTGTTCAGCGTCTCGATGGTGCGGCCGACCTCCGATGCGGGGCACGGCTTGCCGAAATAATAGCCTTGTACGGCGGTGCAGCCACATTCGCGGACGAAGTCGAGTTGCTCCTCGGTCTCCACACCCTCCGCCGTCGTCTCGACGCCGAGCACGGAACCGAGGCTTGCGATGGTGCGGACGATGGCCACGCTCTCCGGGCTTTCGCCAAGCGTGCCGACGAAGGAGCGGTCGATCTTGATGCGGTCGAATGGAAATTTGCGCAGATAGCTCAGCGAGGAATAGCCGACGCCGAAATCGTCGAGGCTGACGGGTACTCCCAGCGCTCGGAGCTGGTGCAGGATTTCGATCGTTGCCTCGCTGTCGTCGAGCAGCGCCGTCTCGGTGACCTCGAGCTCGAGCCGCTGCGGCGGCAGGCCAGCCTCCGCAAGGGCGCTCGTGACCATCGCCACCAGCCCGCGCGAGCGGAATTGCACCGGCGACAGGTTCACTGCGATGGCGACATTGGGCCAGGACGCGGCGGTCGCACAGGCGCTGCGCAGCACCCATTCGCCGATCGGAACGATCAGGCCGTTCTCTTCCGCGATGGGAATGAACTCAGCCGGCGAGACGAAGCCCCGGGAGGGATGTTTCCAGCGCAGCAGCGCCTCGAACCCGGTGAGCTCGGACGAATCGAGCCGCATCTGCGGCTGAAACACCAGATGGAATTCGCGCGCCTCCAGCGCGCCGCGCAGATCGTGCTCCAGCGCGTGCCGGCGGCGCGCCTCTTCCTCCATCTCGGGTTCGAACAGCTGATAGGCGCCGCGCCCCTTGGCCTTGGCCTGGTACAGCGCGAGGTCGGCGCATTTCATCAACTCGTCGGCATCGAGCCCGTGGTCGGGCGCGATCGCGATGCCGACGGAGACGCCGACATGGATCGACTGGCTCCCCAGCGGTGGCGAGTGGCCGATGATTTCGACCAGGCGCCGGGCCAGCTTCTCGGCCGATTGCGGCTGCGGTCCGCGCTGGAGCACGGCGAACTCGTCGCCGCCGAGGCGTGCGACGGTGTCGTGCTCGCCGACATTCTCCTTCAGACGCGCTGCGACCCAGCGCAGCAGCCGGTCGCCGGCGGCATGCCCGAGGCGGTCGTTGACGGTCTTGAAATTGTCGAGGTCGAAGCACAGCACGGCCATCGCGCCGCCGGCGATCGCGACCTGGTTCAGCCCCTCGCCCATCTTCTCGCGGAACAGCGTGCGGTTGGGCAGGTCGGTCAACGAATCGTGCCGCGCCATGTGCGCGACGCGGGCCTGGGCCTTGTGGCGCTCGGTGACGTCCTCGTAGGTGACGACCCAGCCGCCATGCTCCATCCGCTTGTGATTGAGCTTGATGATGCGGCCATCGCTCAAATGGCGGTGCAGCGTATGCTCGCCCTCGCGCAGCCGCTCGACGTAGTCAGCATAGAGTCGTGCGGCCGTGGTGTTCTGATGGATGCCGAGCTCGCAGCTGTGCTCCATGATCTCTCGCATCGAGATGCCGGGCTTCACGATATCAGGCGACAGGCCGTACATCTCGATGTAGCGGCGGTTGCAGACGATCACGCGCAGGCTCGAATCGAGCATGCACAGGCCCTGGCTCATGTTGTTCAGCGCCGCATCGAAGCGGCGATACTGCTCGCTCAGCTCCTCGATCGCGTGTTCCCGCTCGGTGATATCCTCATAGGTGGCGACGAAGCCGCCCTCGGCCAGTGCGCAATAGCGGACCGAGATCACGGTGCTGTTGGACATGCGCCGGCGCATCGGCGAGGAATCGCGGTTCGCAATTCTCTCGCTGGCGGCTTCCAGAAGCTGTTGGGGGCTGTATTCCGAAGCAAAAGCGCCGTTCGCCATCGACCGCTCGATCAGCTCGGAGAGATGTGTCCCGGGCCTGGTCTCTTGCGGCGATAGCCGGAAGATCTCGCGATAGGTAGTGTTGCAGACGCGCAGGCGCATATCGCTGTCGTAGAAGGCGAGCCCGTGCGCCATGTTCTCCAGCGCCGCATCGAGGATGAGGTTCTGCTGCCTCAGTGTCTCCTCGTATTGCAGCCGCTCTGTGACGTCCTCGTGCACGGTCACCCAGCCGCCATCGGGCAGGAAGCGGGAGACCGCCTGTACCATGCGCCCGTCATAACGCATCACCAGCAGGGATTTCGCCTTTCTGGCGCGCACGTCCTCCAACCTGGAGTTCTGGAATTCGTCGGCCGGCATGCCCGGCAAATTGCCGCGCGACATCCAATGGTCGATCACCGTGGAATGCGAGACCCCGGGCCGCACGATCTCGGGGTCGAGATTGTAGAGGTTCAGGAAACGTTCGTTGCAGACGACGACGCGGCTGTCGGCATCGTACATGATGAGGCCGTGCGACATGTTGGAGAGCGCGTGCTGGCTGCGCTCGGTCTGCACGCGCAATTCCGCCTCGAGCCGGGCGAGGCGGCTGACATCGTCGCAGATCGTCATCCAGCCGCCTCCGGGAAGCGGCTTCAGCTCGAGCGACATGACGAGGCCGGTCGCAAGCCGCTGCTCGGTCCGGAACGGCTTTCCCCCTGCGATCTGCGCGATCCGTGCCGAATACAGCGCGTCGAGCTCGCTTTCCGGAAAGTTGCCGCGCCCGGCACTGTGCGCGAGCACCTCGCGGTAACTCGTGCCCACTCGCACGATGTCGGCCGACATGTCGAACAGCGCCAGGTAACTCTGGTTGATCAGCACGATCCGGTTGTCGGCATCGTAGACGCAGACGCCCTGCTCCATGTGGTCGAGCGCAAGCTGGCTCAGCGCGACCAGGGCCTCCGGGCCCTGCTCGCGGCGTGCACCAAGCTCGTTGTCGCGGGTCGACGTCATGGGGTCGGCGGGATCTCGGCGGGCAATAGATTTAACGCAACCTAATTCAGCCACTGAGCGTAGCGAAGAGGCGGGAAAATTCCCTTAAGCGCGGTAGTTTACGGAGGGTGACTGGCGATGGAGAGCGAGCGCGCAAACGGCCGGCCGGCAAGGCCATAGCCCGTAGCCTGGATGAACGTAGCGATATCCGGGGCCGCCGTTCGAATGTCGCTGCGCTCATGCGTGCTACAGAGCCGAGCGTTGCGCTACGGCCCGTACAACACGAGTTCCGTATCCGTGAGATCGCCGAGCTGTGGCCGATGCGGGCCCTTGAAATACTTGCGACCGCGCCGCTCGGTATAAATACCGACGAGGCCGGGAATCGGGCCATTGGAATCGATCGCCACCGAGATCTTGCCGAGCCGGAGCAGCAGCCGGCCGATGCGGCCTGCGCAGGCGGCATATTCGGCAGCGCTGCGGCAATAGATCAGCTTCATTGCAGGGGGCGCGATGAAGCCGCGGCGGATGCGCACAGGTTGCAGGATGAAGGGGAATGTTCCCTTCGGCGTGCGGCAGACGAGGCTGAGGCAATTGTAGCGCGCATGCCGCGTGAGAAGCTCTGTCTCGGCGTCGGAAAGCCCTTCGATCGTCTTGGCGTGAGGCGAGATGACCTCGATCTCGCTCCAGCGCGGGACGCGCGCCAGTGCAGGGACCGAGAAGAAGATGCCGCGGCAATAGGCGCGAAAGCCCTGCGTCTCGATGATCGGCCAGGTCCACGGCGCCGGACTGATGTTGAAATAAGTCACATCCTTGTGCCGCTGCGCGATCTTGGTCAGCAGCGGGGCATAGTTGCGGTAGGCCGGGTCGACATACCAGCTCGACAAATTGCACTGGATGGTGGTCTCGTCGCCGTTCTTCCGCGCCGTGTAGATCAGCAGCAGCACGCCGACCGGCGTGCCGTCATTATCGAGCATGTAGCCGAAGCGCGGATAGCCCTCCGGTACGGAGCGGAAGGCCTGCCGGCGCAGACCCTGGATCCAATAGTTCCGCGAGCGGCCGACGAAGCCGCGCGTCAGCAGGTCCGCAACCGCTTCGGCGTCGGACTCGGTGATCTCGCGGCATCGCACCTTGGTGTGAATCACGCTCGTCTTACCCGTGGAAATGACAGGCCTCGTTTGGTCTGTTGTTTCAGCATGATCATTTCGGAAAACTGCTTCGCACTTGCGCTAACGCGGTCCTTCGGATCCGGATCACGCTCTTAGCGCCAGCCTTCGACGTGGGCATCGGCCGTGACCCGCGGCTGCAGGCCCAGGATGTCCCGGACCTTGGCAGGCCAGGCGGAAAGGTCGGTGCCGTGGGTGTGGAACATGGCGACAGCAAGCCGGTCCATGCCGAAGGCGACGCAGCCGGTGTGGGCCGGCTCGCCACTGGCATCCTGGATTCCCCAGGTCGTGCCGAAATGCTCGCGGTGATAGTTGAAGCTCATGCAGGCCGTCGGCTGCTCTTCCGAGCGCAGCGGAATGAGAAGCTCGAACTTGAGCTGCTGCTGCTTCTGGCTCACCGCCTTCATCTGGCCGACGCGACCGAAGAAAGGATCGCTGGCATAGTCGACGCGGAAAGAGAGGCCGAGGTCAGTCGCGATTTTCTGCGCGCGCACCATCCAGCGCTCGCGGAAATCAGCGACGTCGTCGGGGCTGCCGATGCAGACATATTCGCGCATCCGGAACGATTGCAGCCGGTCGAGATGCTTCGACGGCTCGCGGCGGAAGCAATCCGCGGCAACGTCGAAGCGCAGGCCGCCCTTCGGCAAGGGTCCGCGGCTCGCCGCGATCGGATAGACCGGATAGCAGGCGGCAGGCGACAGCACGAGATCGGCGGGCGACAGCGAGGTGGTCCAGTCGCCACCGGCGTCGAAGCGGCTCACCGCGGCGTTGATCTCGCGTTCGGTCCCGTGCAGGCCGCAAACGCAGCCGAGCAGGTTCGGAAAGCTCTTGAGGTAGCCGGATTTTTCCAGCTGAGCCCGGCTCATCACCGGCGGGAAGCGCATCACCTCGGTGCCGGTCTCGCGATGGCTCGTGATCAGCGCGGCGAGCTTCTCGACGACGTCTTCATAGAGTGCGGTACGGGCATAGACGCCGTCGGCGCCCATGCGGTGGAACAGCTTGTCGGCGAGATGATCGAGCGGATCGATCATCTGCGGCGCGGTCGCGGGCGAATCAGGAAGAATGGCAATGTTCATGTCGCGATGTCCTGCTATCTCAAAATTGTTCTTGTTGGTTCGGTCGTCAAACACTTAGTCGCGAAGGCTGCTTGGCACGCCGCTCATCAGCGTTGATGTCGCGGCATTGGCCAGAATGCGGTCGTTGTTGATCATGATCGGGGACGACAATACGTCGCGGAGGTGCCGGCCCATGGTGAACTCGCCGTCGTTGCGGTAGCCGGAGAGGCCGGCCGTGCGCATCGCATGCATCACGGTTTCGACTGCGAGCTCGGAAGCCTGCACCTTCAGAAGCGTGATCGAGGACTGAAAGTCGAGCGAGGCGAGCGCGCGCTCGTCATGCTCGGCGTGGGCAAAGGCGTCGATGTTGGCCGATAATAGCGCGCGCAGCTTGGCCAGCGACATCTTTGCGGCAGTGAAGTGCGCGGCGGCCGGCGGCATCTGGCCGCCGGAGCTGCGCGCCGCCTTGCGGATGAAAGCCTGTGCGCGGGTCACGGCTGCGGCGGCGATGCCGGCCCAGGCCGACGACCAGCACAGATGTGCGAACGGCGTCATGGTCTGGGCGTGGATCTTGTCATAGGATTCCGGAAAGACGCGATCGGCGGGGCAATCGACCTTCAGCTCGAAACCGGTCGAGCAGGTGCCGCGCATGCCGAGCGTTTCCCAGCCCAGTGTTCGCTTCAGCGAATAATCGTCCTTGGCGAGCGCCAGCAGCACCTGATCGGAGGCAGCGGCCTCGGTGGCGCGGCGGGCGATGGTAACGAGGCCATCGGCTTCCGCGCCGTAGGAGATCACGGTGGCGTCGCGCACCAGCGAAACCGTGTCGCCGGCGTGGTCGACGGCCGCGGCGCTGGCGCGGATGTTGCCGCCGTTCTGGCCTTCGGTGGTGGAGGAGGCGAGCAGCCACTGGTCGCGGGCGACCCGGCGCATCATGGTTTCCATCCAGGGGATGCCATGGCCGTGCCTGACGACGCACGCAACCTTGGTCTGGTGCATCGCGTAGATCATCGCGGTCGAGGCGCAGGCGCGTCCGAGCGTGTAGCAGATGTCGGTGACGTCGTAGATGGAGGCACCGAAGCCGCCGAATTCCACCGGGATCATGACGCCGAGCAATTTTTGCTCGCGCGCGACCTCGAAAGCCTTGTGCGGGAAACGGGCATCGCGATCGACCCCATCGGCGTCGGCCGCGGCAGCTGCGGCGGTCCGGGCGGCGCGCTCGATCAGGGAGGGACCTTGCTCCAGGAAGCTCGTCTGCGTTTCGTCGACAGTGAGGACTGCTTCACGCACGTTCATACTCGTCCGCCTCCGGTTTGCCGTTCGAGATCGCCGGCATCATTCGCGATGCGCGTAAGCAATCCTCCGGCCATCTTTGCTTGTGACACGAGGCTACGGATTTAATTCAAATTCGTCGATGAAATAGAGGGTAAACAAAGTCCAATTCCGAACGAACAGTTAAGGTCCGGTTGTTTGCATCTCCCGATTTTCGGACATCGCGTTAGGAATCTGGAAGAAGCCCGAATTCCAAACAATCTGAGTCATCGTTTACTAAGAAACGCGAAGTATGAGTGCCGCCCATTGCGGGACCGGCGCGCCCGTGCCCATCGTAGCCGGAAGCCGGTCCGACCTTTGACAGACAGACGGGAATTTGCCGATGCAAGCCTTTGATACCGAATTGCGCAATCGCATCATCAAGCTGGTGAAGGGCATCCTCGAACAGAATTCGCTCATCGCCGACATCACGCCGTCCGCCAAGCTCGTCGATGCCGGCCTGACCTCGATGGACATGGTCAATCTGATGCTCGGCGTCGAAGCCGAGTTCGACTTCACTATCCCGCAATCCGACATCACGCCGGAGAATTTCCAGTCCGTCGAGACGCTGGAGCGGATGGTGGCAACCCAGCTGCGACTGGCGAACGCGGCGTAAGCCGGCTCTCTCCTCCGTCATTGCGAGCGAAGCGAAGCAATCCAGACTGCCTCTGAGGCGGCGGTCTGGATTGCTTCGTCGCTGCGCTCCTCGTAATGACGCCGATCCCCCGTTCCAAAACCGCCCCAAAGCTGGCATAGCTTAACCATGTCCTACGTGGCGAACAGGGTGGAGCAGGCATGACGCAGGCGGTATTGGGCATCATCGGCGGCTCGGGCATCTATGACCTGCCTGGCCTCGAGGGTGCGCGCGAGGAGGTGATCGAGAGCCCCTGGGGCGAGCCGTCGGCTCCCTTAAGGCGCGGCACTATCGCCGGCCTGCCGATCGTGTTCCTGCCGCGGCACGACAAGGGCCACCGTCTCTCGCCCTCCGACATCAACTATCGCGCCAATATCGACGTGCTGAAGCGGGCGGGCGTCACCGACCTGATCTCGCTGTCGGCCTGCGGCTCCTTCAAAGAGGAACTGCCGCCCGGCACGTTCGTTCTCGTCGATCAGTTCGTCGACCGCACCCACAAGCGTGAGAGCTCGTTCTTCGGCCGGGGCTGCGTCGCGCATGTGTCGATGGCGCATCCGGTCTCGCCGCGGCTGCGCATCCATCTTGCTGCAGCGGCCGAGGCCGAGGGTATCGCGATCGGGCGTACCGGTACCTATGTCTGCATGGAAGGGCCGCAATTTTCGACATACGCGGAGAGCATGACCTACAAGACGCTGGGCTATTCGGTGATCGGCATGACCAACATGCCGGAGGCCAAGCTCGCGCGTGAGGCGGAGATCTGTTACGCCACCGTGGCAATGGTGACGGATTTCGACTGCTGGCATCCAGACCACGATGCCGTCACCGTACAGGACATCATCCGTGTGCTGACTTCAAATGCCGACAAGGCGAAGGCGCTGGTGGCGCGGCTGGCGAAGGATTTCCCGCGCGAGCACGAGCCGTGCCCGATCGGCTCCGACCGTGCGCTCGATACCGCGCTGATCACGGCGCCCGAGGCACGCGATCCCGAGCTTCTGAAGAAGCTCGATGCGGTGGCCGGGCGCATCCTGCGCGGTTGAGGCGCAAGAAGGACGAAAAGGCAGAATGCCATGAAGGTCGACGGCAAGCATTTCCGCAGCATCTGGCGCGAAGGCGACGGCTGGTCGATCGGCGCGATCGACCAGCGCCGGTTGCCCCACGAGTTCGTCGTTGCGAAGCTGACCTCTTGCGAAGACGCAGCTGTTGCCATTCGCGACATGCTGGTGCGCGGCGCGCCGCTGATCGGCGCCACCGCGGCCTACGGCATGGCGCTCGCAATGCGCGAGGATGCCTCCGATGCTGGCCTGAAGCGCGCCTATGAGACGCTGGTCGTGGCGCGGCCGACGGCGATCAATCTGAAATGGGCCCTGGACGAGATGCGCGCGACGCTTGCGCCGATCGATCCGGTTGAAAGGGCCGAGGCAGCCTACGCGCGCGCCGACGAGATCGTCGAGCAGGATGTCGAGATCAACCGCGGCATTGCCGGCAACGGTCTGAAGCTGATCGAGGCGATGGCGGCGAAGAAGCCGGGCGAGACGGTCAATGTCCTGACCCATTGCAACGCCGGCTGGCTCGCCACCGTCGACTGGGGCACGGCGACGGCACCGATCTATCTGGCGCATGAGCGCGGCATCAGGATCCATGTCTGGGTCGACGAGACCCGTCCGCGCAACCAGGGTGCCTCGCTCACCGCCTGGGAGCTCGGCCATCACGGCGTGCCACACACGGTGATCCCCGACAACACCGGCGGGCATCTGATGCAGCACGGCATGGTCGATCTCGCCATCGTCGGCACCGACCGCGTCGCCGCCAATGGCGACGTCTGCAACAAGATCGGCACCTACCTGAAGGCGCTCGCCGCGCATGACAACGGCGTGCCGTTCTACGTCGCGCTGCCCTCACCGACGATCGATTTCGCCGTCCATGACGGCATCCGCGACATCCCGATCGAGCAGCGCAGCGGCGTGGAGGTGACCGACATGACCGGCCGCACGGCGGATGGACGGCTGGAGACGGTGCGGATCGTGCCCGAGGGATCGCCGGTCGCGAATTATGCCTTCGACGTCACGCCGGCGCGGCTCGTGACCGGCCTCATCACCGAGCGCGGTGTGCTGAAGCCGGATCGTGCTGCGCTCGCGGCGGCATTCCCGGAGCGGATCGCAGCCGCGGAGTAGATTTGGTTGGGGGAAATCCCGCCACGGCCGTCATTGCGAGCGCAGCGAAGCAATCCAGAGTCCCTCCGCGGAAAGACTCTGGATTGCTTCGTCGCTACGCTTCTCGCAATGACGGCTTAACTAGTCTTGTAGGGTGGGCAAAGGCGCGGAAGCGCCGTGCCCACCATATGCTTGTGGTGGGCACGCTTCGCTTTACCCACCCTACGGCTTCGCGCATCGCAAGGATGAGTTGCCTACCTCAGCTTCAACCCCGTCGCCTTCTCGAGCTCCCCGATCGCCTGCGCGCCGCTCGTCACCTTGATCGTGGTCATGCCCATTTCGCGCGCGGGCTTGAGGTTGACGCCGAGGTCGTCGAGATAGACGCACGTCTTGGGATCGACCTTCAGCGTCTCCACCATCATCTGATAGATGCGCGGGTCGGGCTTGCGCAGGCCGATCTTGGCGGATTCGATGACGTGGTCAAACAGCACCATGACTTCGGCGATATAAAGGGAGCGTCCGGTCATGCTGCCGATCGCGTTGGCCGGCAAATTATTGGTGATGCAACCGGTCTTGAATTTCGTCTTGATGCGCTTCAATGCCTCGACCATCTCGGGGCGCAGATCGCCCTGCAGCAACGATACCACGTCGCGCCCGCGCACCTCGGCACCGAGCGCGCGAGACTCCTCGGCGAACAGATGATCGAACGTTTCGATATCGACCTCCGCCCGCTCGAACTTGGCCCAGGCGTTTTCCAGATGGTTGGCGGCGTTGGTTCGCCGGATGATGTCGGTCGGCAGCCCGCGCTCCGTCTCAAACCGCGCGAAGGCCTCGAACGGCGAACTCGTCAGCACGCCGCCAAAATCAAAGATCACCGCCTCGATCGCCAATGTCCTGCCCTCGTCAATTCCTTTCCAAGAGGGCTAGCATGCGCTATCGGCAAGGGCCAGTCCGAAGCAAATTCAGGCGCTCACCGAACCGACGGCCGAGATATGTTCCCCATGAAGACGATCGCGACATTCGCCACGGCTACGCTGCTGTTCGCCACGCCCGCGCAGGCCATCGTCGGCGGCGGCACGCCGCAGGCCGATGGTGTGGCGCGCGCCGTCGTCACCATCGTCGGCTCGCGCGGCAATTTCTGCACCGGCAGCTTGATTGCGCCGCGCGTGGTCCTGACGGTCGCCCACTGCGTGCAGCCCGGCGCTGACTACAAGATCGTCGATCGCGGCGCCGACGGTGCGCCACAATTGCTGAACGTCCGCACGGTCGCGATCCATCCGAACTTCAACATGCAGGCGATGCAGTCGCACCGCGCCACCGCCGACGTGGCTTTGCTGCAACTGGAAATTCCACTTAAGGGAAAATCCACGGTGCCAATCGGCATGCCGCAAATTCCGATTCGGGTCGGCGACCGCTTCACGATCGCCGGCATCGGCGTCACCGTTCGCGGCGACGGCAAGAGCGGCGGCACCACGCGCGTCGCGGGCCTCGTCACCACCGGCCAGCCCGGAACGCTCCAGATCCGGCTGGTCGATCCCGTAACCAGCGGTGTTCGCGACGGAATTGGCGCTTGCACCGGTGATTCCGGTGGCCCTGTGTTCGAGGACAAGCCGAACGGCGCCGTGCTGGTCGGCCTCATCAGCTGGTCCACGGGGCCGAACGGTGCGGCCGGTTGCGGCGGGTTGACCGGCGTCACGCCGCTCACGCTCTACCGTGACTGGATCTTGCAGACTGCGCGGAGCTGGGGTGCGGCGCTGTGATTTGACCGCGGCTTGATCTATGTCATTTTGAAGCGGAAGCGCGGCGGGTGATCATGCCGGCCGCGGAGGAAACGCGCCGTCCGTCAAGGGCGGCCATAAGAACAAGCAAGGCATAGAAGCAACAATGAATGTCGCTGTTCGCGGTCACACCGCTACCAAGCAAGCTTCCGAACATTTCGACGTGCTGATCGTCGGCGCCGGCATCTCCGGCATCGGCAGCGCCTATCACATCGAAAAGCAGTTGCCGGGCACCAGCTACGTCATCCTGGAGACGCAGGAAACGTTCGGCGGCACCTGGAGCACACATCGCTATCCCGGCATTCGCTCCGACAGCGATCTCCATACCTTCGGCTACAGCTTCAAGCCCTGGGTCGGCCCGCCGATCGCGACCGCCGAGGAGATTCTCTCCTATATGAACGAAGTCATCGAGGATAACGGCCTCGCAAAGCACATCCGCTACAAGCACAAGATCAATTCGGCGAGCTGGTCGAGCGAGCAAAATCTCTGGACCATCGAGGCGGTGACGACCGACACCGGCGAGCCCAGGACCTTCACCGCAAACTTTCTCTGGATGTGCCAGGGCTATTATCGCCATTCGGAAGGTTACACGCCGGAATGGAAGGGCACGGACCGCTTCAAGGGCCGCATCGTCCATCCCCAGACCTGGCCTGACGATATCGACCTTACGGACAAGAAGGTCGTCGTGATCGGCTCGGGCGCGACCGCCGCGACGCTGGTGCCGAATATTGCCGACAAGTGTGCGCACGTCACGATGCTGCAGCGTTCGCCGACCTTTTTCCGTCTCGGCCGCAACGCCATCGAAATCGCGGAGGAGCTGCGCCGGCTCCAGGTCGACGAGAAATGGATCCACGAGATCGTCCGCCGCAAGATCCTGTTCGAGCAGGATGCGTTCACCAAACTCTGCGTGTCCAAGCCTGAGCAGGTCAAGAAGGAGCTGATCGGCCAGATCAGCGCGGTCCTCGGTCCCGACTACGACGTCGAGACGCATTTCACGCCGAGCTACCGGCCGTGGCGCCAGCGCATCGCCTTTGTGCCGGACGCCGATCTGTTCAACGGCATCGCCAGCGGCAAGGCCTCCGTCGTCACCGACGAGATCGAGTGCTTCGTCGAGAACGGCATCCAGCTCAAATCCGGAAAGCTGCTGGAAGCCGATATCATCGTCACCGCGACCGGCTTCAACCTCGCGGCCCTCGGCGACATCGCCTTCGAGATCGACGGCAAGCCGCTCGCCTTCGGCGACACCGTTACTTATCGCGGCATGATGTTCACGGGCGTGCCGAACATGGTCTGGGTGTTCGGTTATTTCCGCGCCAGCTGGACGCTGCGCGTCGATCTCGTCGCCGATTTCGTCTGCCGGCTGCTCGGGCATATGAAGAGCAAGGGCGCGAAGAAGGTCGAGGTGAGCTTGCGCGCTGAGGACCACAACATGCCGATCCTGCCCTGGATCGATCCGGAAAACTTCAACCCCGGCTACATGATGCGCAACATGGACCTGTTGCCCAAGCGCGGCGACAAGCCGGAATGGCAGCACAGCCAGGACTACTGGACCGAGAAGGACGAGATCCCGAAGACGGACCTGGACGACAAGGCGTTTGTGTATGGGTGAGGGCGTTCGTGGGTGAGGTTCGTGTGAGGTGCGGGGCGACCGATCACCACATCCTCCGCTGTCGTCCCGGGGGCGCGAAGCGAACCCGGGATCCATACCACAGGGAGTGGTTATCAGGCGCGCTGTTAACTCCGAGTCTTCGCTAAACTTCTCCCTGTGTTATGGGTCCCGGATCCGCGCTGCGCTTGTCCGGGACGACACTGTTTGCAAGGTTAGTGGCGTGCCCCTACCTGCAATAGCTCACGAATTCCGTCTCGTTGCATTCGTCGCAATTGCCGCGGCTGCCGTCCGGTTCTCCACCCCGAGCTTGGCGTAGATCTGCTCCAGATGCTTGTCGACCGTGCGCGGGCTCAAACCCAGGATCTGCGCGATGTCGCGGTTGGTCTTGCCCTTGCTGAGCCAGGCCAACACCTCGCCTTCACGGGTGGTGAGGCCGAGCTCGCTGGTGAATTCGGGGGGTAGTGCGGTGCCGGACTCCCGGGAGAGCCGCAGCAGAAACTCGTTCGGCGCCGTTTCGCCCATGTAATAGAGCCGCAGTTGCGGATTCTCGGGCAGGGAGGCCGCAGGAGATTTCGCGCTGCCCTTGGCCTTGGCCTGCTCCAGCCATTGCAGCAGTGACGGCGACAGGACGAAGTCGTCGGCCTGTGCGCCCTGATGGTCGGACATCAGCTTCTGCGCCTGCGGCGTCGCCCATAGCACGTTGCCTTGGCGGTTGACCGCGAACAGGAAGCGGCCGGAGACGTCGAGCGCTGCGCGCGCACTCTGTGTCAGCCGGGCATTGCCGAGATGGACGCGGATGCGCGCCAGCATCTCCTCGATCACGATGGGTTTTGTCACGTAGTCGACGCCGCCGGCCTCGAGCCCGCGAACGATATGCTCGGTTTCGGCAAGGCCCGTCATGAAGATCACGGGCACATTGGCAAGATCCGCATCGCGCTTGAGACGACGGCAGGTCTCGAAGCCGTCGATGCCGGGCATCACGGCGTCAAGCAGGACGATGTCGGGCGTAATTTGGTCGATGATGCGCATCGCCGCCGCGCCGTCGAGCGCCACCATCACCGTCATGCCGGCGCCGTCGAGCGCGTCGGTCAGCAGCCGAAGCGTTTCGGGAGAGTCATCCACAACGAGCGCGACGTCGCGCTTCTTCGACTCAATGCTCATGCGCATGCAATGTCTTCAATGTGTTCATGTACTGGTCGAGATCGAAGCGGTCGACTAGCGACCGCATTTGCGCGACGAAGTCGGCATGCTCCGGATGCTCGTTGCCGATCTCGTCCAGCTTCAACTGGATGCCCTTGACGTAGCCGATTTGGCCGAGCCCGATCAGCGCCTCGATGTGTCGCACCGGCGGCCTCGATCCGCTCTCCGGTCGCCAGAATGGCACCGCGATTTCGTCCGAACCATATTGCCACTCGATCTTGAGGAGCTGGCGGATCGTCTCCAGCAGCCGCGGGATGTCGATCGGCTTCATCAGATAGCCGTCATGGAAAGGCTGCGCCAGCGGGGTGCCGTGAGCCTCCAACGCGCTCGCCGAGACCATCAGGATGCGCGCCTGGTGATGGCCGCTCGCGCGCAAGGCCTCCGCGACGGCCCAGCCATCCATGGCGGGCATCGAGATATCGAGCAGGAACAGATCGGGCCGGCAATGTTGCGCCAGCGCGAGGCAGCCGGGCCCGTCGGGGGCGCTGAGCAGGATGAAGCCGAGCGGGGTCAGCACCTCGCGCAGCAGGTCGCGGTGAACGGGATCGTCGTCGGTGATGAGGATGGTCTTGCGCGCGCCGTGATAGCCGGAGACCGGGGCCTCCACCGGCGCGATGCGCTGGGGATTGGTCACCTCCGACAGCAGGATCTTGACCTTGAACGTGCTGCCGGAGCCGACCTTGCTCAAGACCTTGATATCGCCGCCCATCACGCCGGCGAGTAGGCGGCTGATGGTCAGGCCGAGCCCGGTGCCGGTCTGCGGCTGCGAGACACCGAGCGCACCGCGCTCGAAGGGCGCGAAAATGCGCTCGAGATCGTCGCTCTGGATGCCCGGACCGGTATCGATCACCTCGAACTCGGCGACGGGACTGCGATAGTGCACCACGAACTGCACGCTGCCGGTCTGGGTGAACTTGATGGCGTTCGAGAGCAAATTGATCAGCACCTGACGCAGCCGCTTCTCATCGGCATAGACCACGACCGGCAAATGCGGAGGCCGCCGGAACACGAAGTCGATGCCCTTGGCGGCGGCCTGAAGCCGGAACATGCCGACGAGCTGGTCGAGAAATTCGCTGAGGCGCACCTCATCGCGCGACAGATACAGCCGCCCCGCCTCGATCTTGGAGATGTCCAGAATGCCGTCGATCAGGCCGGAGAGGTGGTCGGCGCTGCGGCGGACGACGCGGACCTGGTCGCGCGGCTTGGTGCTCAGTGTCGCGTCCTGCTCGAGCAGTTGCGCATAGCCGCTGATCGCATTCAGCGGCGAGCGCAGCTCGTGGCTCAGGCCCACCACGTAGCGGCTCTTGGCGAGGTTTGCCGATTCGGCAACCTCCTTGGCACGCTGGAGCTCGGCGTCGGTGCGCTTGTGGGCGTCGATCTCCTGGATCAGCAGCGTGGTTTGTCGCCGCGTCTCGGCTTCGGCCGCGCGGCGGCTCTGCTGCGCCAGCACGAACAGCCAGGCCACCACGCCGATGATGATGCTGAGCGAGAAGAACACCTTCCAGAGCACGTCGGAGACGAGCGTGTTCTCGCCGTGCACGCTCGCCGAGGTCTGCAAATAGATCAGACCCAGCACAAGCGCGACGAGGCCGGCGGAGATCACGAACACGCCGACGTAATGGCCGAGTTGCGAGTTGATCCGCGCGTAGATCGGCTGTGGCATCAACTTGCCCAGCGTCTCCGATACCTGCGCCTGGATCCGCGCGTGCGGCTTGCAGAGATCGTGGCAGCGGGCGTCGAGCGAACAGCACAAGGAGCAAATCGGCCCGGCGTAAGCGGGGCAGGAGGCCATGTCCTCCGGCTCGAACGCGTGCTCGCAGATGCAGCACTGGATCGCCGCCATGTTCTGCCAGCTTCGCTTCGGCTTGCGCGCGATGTAGTACTTGCCGCCTGTGGCCCAGGCAATCAACGGTGCGATGAGGAAGGCAACCGCGAGCGCTATGAACGCTGACAGGGCCTTCGCGACAGGTCCGAACAGGCCGTAAAACGCGCTGATGGAGATGATGGTCGCGATTGTCATCGCGCCGACGCCGACCGGATTGACGTCGTAGAGATGCGCGCGCTTGAATTCGATCTGCTGTGGCCGCAATCCGAGCGGCTTGTTGACGATCAGATCGGCGACCAGCGCGCCGACCCAGGCGATCGCGACGTTCGAATAGAGCGCCAGCGTCTGCTCCAGGGCCTTGTAGACACCGATCTCCATCAACAGCAGCGCCACGATGACGTTGAAGACCAGCCAGACGACACGGCCGGGATGGCTGTGGGTCAGGCGCGAGAAGAAGTTCGACCAGGCGATCGAGCCGGCATAGGCGTTGGTGACGTTGATCTTCACCTGCGACAGGATCACGAACGTGCCGGTCAAGGCCAGCGCGAGGTCAGGCTGCGATAGCACATAGCGGAACGCTTCGAGATACATATGCGCTGGCTCGGCGGCCTCCTCGGGCGGCACCCCGTGGCTGAGCGCGAAGAAGGCGAGGAACGAGCCGGCCAGAAGTTTCAGCGCGCCGAGCACGATCCAGCCCGGTCCCGCGCTCATCAGCGCCATCCACCAGGAGGCCCTGGAGGCGCGGCGGTCGCGCGGCAGGAAGCGCAGGAAGTCGACCTGCTCGCCGATCTGCGCCACCAGCGAAAACACCACCGAGGCCGCGACTCCGAACAGCAGCAGGTCGAAATGCCCGTTGAGATCGCCGTGCTCGCCCGAGAACTTGCGCCACTCCGTAAAGGAGTGCGGGTTGTGCCAGGCGATCGCTGCGAACGGAATGATGTGGAGCACGATCCAGAGCGGCTGCGTCCACAATTGGAAGCGGCTGATCAGCGTGATGCCGTAGGCCACCAATGGGATGATGACGACGGCGCTGATGAGATAACCGATCGGCCGCGGAATCCCGAAGCACATCTCGAGCGCGGACGCGAGGATCACGGCTTCGATCGCAAAGAAGATGAAGGTGAAGGACGCGTAGATCAGCGAGGTGACGGTGGAGCCGATGTAGCCGAAGCCGGCGCCCCGCGTCAGCAGGTCGATGTCGATGCCGCATTTGGCGGCATAATAGGCGATCGGCACGCCACAGCAGAAGATGATGGTCGAGACCACCAGGATGGCGGCGGTCGCGTTGGTCACGCCATAATTCAGGGTGATGGTGCCGCCGATCGCCTCCATCGCCAGGAATGAGATCGCGCCCAGCGCCGTGTTGGCGACCCGGGCGGCGGACCAGCGGCGTGCGCTCTTCGCCGTAAAGCGCAGCGCGTAGTCTTCCAGCGTCTGGTTGGCAACCCATTGGTTGTACTGGCGCCTGACGCGGTCTATTCGCTGCCGCCCTGCCACTCTTTACCCCACTCCCGATACGGACCCCGAGCCCTCGCAAATTCCGTACCAAAAGCCTACGTCGGCATTTTGCGGTGCAGTATACGCGATCTTGCGTATGCTTACGCTGCATAAATTCGAGCCATCCTCATCGCGCCAATTGCGTGTTCTCGAACAAAAGTGGGGTGCTCATGTCGGATGAAGAAAACAAGGGCCTGTTGTCGCCGCTCCGGCGCAAACTATTGATGGGAATGGCCGCCGTGCCTGTTATCACCATGCTGCCGCGGGCGTCATTCGCGCAGGCCCCGGCGACCTCGGCGGTCAACACCACCGGCCTTGCGGTCACCGACACCGAGGTGACGGTCGGTATCCTGCACTCGGCGACCGGCACCATGGCGATCTCCGAGACCGGCTCGATCGAGGCCGAAAAGCTCGCCATCGAGCAGATCAACGCCGCCGGCGGCGTGCTCGGGCGCAAGATCAAGTTCATTCAGGAAGACGGCGCCTCCGACTGGCCGACCTTCGCCGAAAAGGCCAAGAAGCTGCTGGTCAACGACAAGGTCGCGGCGATCATGGGCTGCTGGACCTCGGCCTCCCGCAAGGCCGTGCTGCCGGTCATGGAGCAGTATAACGGCATGCTCTACTACCCGACCTTCTACGAAGGCCTCGAGCAGTCCAAGAACGTCATCTACACCGGCCAGGAAGCGACCCAGCAGATTCTGGCCGGCCTGAACTGGATCGCCAAGGAGAAGGGCGCCAAAACCTTCTTCTTCATCGGCTCCGACTACATCTGGCCGCGCACCTCGAACAAGATCGCGCGCAAGCATGTCGAGAACGTGCTGAAGGGCAAGGTCGTCGGCGAGGAATACTACGCGCTCGGCAGCACCCAGTTCAACTCGGTCATCAACAAGATCAAGCTGACCAAGCCCGACGTGATCTTCACAGACGTCGTCGGCGGATCGAACGTCGCGTTCTACAAGCAGCTCAAGGCCGCCGGCATCGACCTCTCCAAGCAGGCGCTGCTGACGATCTCGGTGACCGAAGACGAGATCGACGGCATCGGCGGCGAGAACATCGCGGGCGCCTATGCCTGCATGAAGTACTTCCAGTCGCTCGACAATGCGAACAACAAGGCCTTCTCGTCGGCATTCAAGAAGATGTGGGGCGAGAAGACGGTGATCGGAGACGTCACCCAGGCTGCCTATCTCGGCCCGTGGCTGTGGAAATTGACGGTGGAGAAGGCCGGCTCCTTCGACGTCGACAAGATCGCGGCGGCATCGCCCGGCGTCGAGTTCAAGGGAGCGCCGGAAGGCTATGTGCGCATCCACGAGAACCATCACCTCTGGTCGAAGACCCGGGTGGGGCGCGCCAAGCTCGATGGTCAGTTCGAACTGATCTACGAGACCGCCGATCTCGTCGAGCCGGATCCGTTCCCCAAGGGCTACCAGTAAGTCGCGGCGATTGCCGCAGTTGACCTGAAAACCAAGCCGCTCCCTGGCGTGGACCGCAAATCCACGCCCAAGACCCCCGCGTCGCGAACCTGCTCGCGACGCGGGACCCTTTCCCTGACGGAGGACATCGATGTTCGGCGACTACTCGCTTGGTGATCTCGGCTCCATTTTCGTCATGCAGGGGTTTGCCGGACTGATCCTGTTCTCGGTCTATGTCCTGATGGCGCTCGGGCTTGCCATCATCTTCGGCCAGATGGGCGTCATCAACATGGCCCATGGCGAGTTCATGATCCTCGGGGCCTACGTCACCTGGATGACTTCGAATTTCTTTCAGGCTTATTTGCCCAGCCTGTTCAGCGGATATTTCTTTCTCGCGATGATCCTGGCCTTTGTCGCATCCGGCGCGCTGGGCATGCTGGTGGAATGGGCGCTGATACGGCACCTCTATAAGCGTCCGCTCGATACGCTGCTCGCCACCTGGGGCCTCAGCCTGATGCTGCAGCAGGCTTATCGCTCCGTGTTCGGTGCACGCGAAGTCGGCGTCGAGCTGCCGCAATGGATGCTGGGCTCGCTGCACGTCACTGAGAGCATCGAAGTGCCGATCAACGGCGTCTTCGTGATGTGTCTCACCGTTCTGATCACCATCTCGGTCGCCTACGTGATGTACAAATCGCGTTGGGGCCGCCAGGTGCGCGCGGTCGTGCAGAACCGCATCATGGCCGGCGCGGTCGGCATCAACACGGAGAAGGTCGACCGCTACACGTTCGGGCTCGGGTGCGGCATCGCCGGAATCGCCGGCAGCGCCTTCACCATGATCGGTTCCACCGGGCCGACCTCCGGGCAGCTCTACATCGTCGATACGTTCCTGGTGGTCGTGTTCGGCGGCGCCGCGAGCCTGCTCGGCACCATCGCCTCGGCCTTCTCGATCTCGCAGACGCAATCCACCCTCGAGTTCTTCATGTCGGGCTCGATGGCCAAGGTCCTCACGCTGCTCGCCGTTGTCGGCATCCTGATGCTGCGGCCGCAGGGTCTGTTCGCCCTCAAGGTTCGTAAATAGCGGGAAGCAGGCAAGTCATGATCAATTCACGCTTCTTCAATCGATCCGAGCTCATGGGCTTCATTGCTCTGGCCGCCGTGCTGTTCGTGATCCTGCCGCTGACGCTGGACGTGTTCCGCCTCAATCTGGTCGCGAAATATCTGACCTACGCTTTTGTCGCGCTCGGTCTCGTGCTGTGCTGGGGCTATGGCGGCATCCTGAGCCTGGGACAGGGCGTGTTCTTCGGCCTCGGCGGCTATTGCATGGCGATGTTCCTCAAGCTCGAGGCTTCGAGCGTCGAGAACACCAAGATCCAGTCGACACCAGGCATCCCTGACTTCATGGACTGGAATCAGATCACGTCGCTGCCGCTGTTCTGGCAGCCGTTTCACAGCCTCACATTCACGATCCTGGCCATTATCCTGGTCCCGGGCGTCTTCGCCCTGATCATCGGCACCGCGATGTTCAAGCGTCGGGTCGGCGGCACCTATTTCGCGATCATCACCCAGGCTGTCGCCGCCATCCTCACCATCCTGATCGTCGGTCAACAGGGCTATACCGGCGGCATCAACGGCATGACCGATTTGCGTACGCTCAGGGGTTGGGACATCCGGCCCGACCACGCCAAGGTCATCCTGTACTTCGTCGAGGTGGTGCTGCTGTTCGCCTGCATCGGCATCGCGCAATTCATCCGCCTGACCAAGCTCGGCCGCATTCTGGTGGCGATGCGCGAACAGGAGGATCGCGTCCGCTTCTCCGGCTACAGCGTCGCCAACTTCAAGATCTTCGCCTTCTGCATGGCCGCGGTCTTCGCCGCGATCGGCGGCGCCATGTTCGCGCTCAATGTCGGTTTCATGTCGCCGTCCTTTGTCGGCATCGTGCCGTCGATCGAGATGGTGATCTACACCGCGGTCGGCGGACGGATGTCGATCTTCGGCGCGATATGGGGCGCCCTCCTGGTGAATTTCGCCAAGACCAGCCTGTCGGAATCCTTCCCGCAACTCTGGCTGTTCGGCCTCGGCGCGCTGTTCATCGCGGTCGTGCTCGCCTTCCCGAACGGTCTGTCCGGGCTCTGGGCTGACTACGTGCAGCCGCGCATCGATCGGCTGTTCGCACGCAAGGCGAAGTCGGACTGGAACGGCAATTCGGTCGCCGACGGCGCGCCGGCTGAGTGAGGAGATCATCATGCTCGTGGGACATCAGCCCAAGGAATTCCTGCTCGCCGTTTCCGGCCTGACCGTCTCGTTCGACGGGTTCAAGGCGGTCAACGATCTCTCCTTCTATGTCGAGGAGAACGAAATCCGGGTCATCATCGGCCCCAACGGCGCCGGCAAGACCACGGTGCTCGATTTGATCTGCGGCAAGACCAAGGCGACCTCGGGATCGATTCAGTTTCGTGGCAAAGAGCTCACGAAGATGAAGGAGAACGAGATCGTGCAGACCGGCGTCGGACGCAAATTCCAGACGCCGTCGATGTTCGAGGACCTCACCGTCTTCGAAAATCTCGAGATCTCGTTTCCGCGCGGGCGCACCGTGTTCGGCTCGCTGACCTTTCAGCGCGACCAGCTCGTGAAGGAGCGGGTTGCGGAGGTCGCCGAGATGATCTTCCTCAAGGACAAGCTCAACACCTACGCCGACGAGCTCAGCCATGGCCAGAAGCAGTGGCTCGAGATCGGCATGCTGCTGATCCAGGATCCGGACCTCCTCATGCTCGACGAGCCCGTCGCCGGCATGAGCATCTCCGAGCGTGCCAAGACCGCCGAGCTGCTCAACCGCATCATCAAGAATCGCTCGGTGCTGGTGATCGAGCACGACATGAAGTTCGTTGAGGACATCGCCCACAAGGTCACCGTGCTGCATCAGGGCCAGATCCTCTCGGAGGGGACCATGGAGAAGGTGAAGAACGACCCCAAGGTCGTCGAAGTGTACTTGGGGCATTGAGATGGTGAAAGTCAGCCAGTCCGCGTCGGCATTGACGGTGCACCTCTCCCCTTGTGGGAGAGGTCGGATCGCGCAAGCGATCCGGGTGAGGGGTATCTGTCCGCGCATCAAGCTGCCTCCCGTATCCGCTGATGCATACCCCTCATCCGTCGCGGACTTCGTCCGCGCCACCTTTTCCCACAAGGGGAGAAGGAAGAAGACACACCGAGCCTAGGAGCGCATCGATGCTGGCAATCTCAGATCTCCACGTCGCCTACGGCCAGAGCGAGGTGCTGCACGGGCTCAATGTCAAGGTCGCGCCCAACGAGATCGTGGCGATCATGGGCCGCAACGGCATGGGCAAGACCACGCTGATGAAGTCGCTGATGGGCATTTTGCCCGCGAAGAGCGGCTCGGTATCCATGGACGGTGCCGAGCTCGGCAGCCTCAAGAGTTTTGAGCGCGTCGCCAAGGGCCTCGCCTACGTGCCGCAGGGGCGCATGATCTTCTCCACCATGACGGTGAAGGAGAACATCGAGACCGGGCTCGTCGTATCCGGCGGGTCCGAGGTGCCCGGCGACATCTACGAATTGTTCCCGGTCCTGCTCGAGATGAAAGGCCGTCGCGGCGGCAATCTCTCCGGTGGTCAGCAGCAGCAGCTCGCCATCGCCCGTGCGCTCGCAACCAAACCCAAGGTCTTGCTGCTGGACGAGCCGACCGAAGGCATCCAGCCTTCCATTATCAAGGAAATGGCGCGCACCCTGAAGCGCATCCGCGACGAGAAGGGGCTCTCGATTGTTGTGTCCGAGCAGGTCCTGAGCTTCGCGCTCGATATCGCCGACCGCGTGCTGGTGATCGAGAACGGCGAGATCGTGCGTGACGATCCGCGCGACGCCGTCGATGCCGCGCAGGTCTCGAAATATCTGTCCGTCTAACCAACCGTGTAAAAGGGGAGCATCTCCATGCCAGAGACACTGATCAAGGTCGATCTCACCAAGTCGGCTTACGATAATGACATGGTGCACAACCGCTGGCACCCCGACATCCCGATCGTGGCGTGGGTCAATCCCGGCGACGATTTCATCATCGAGACCTATGACTGGACCGGCGGCTTCATCAAGAACAACGATTCCGCCGATGACGTGCGCGACATCGACCTGTCGATCGTACACTTCCTGTCCGGCCCGATCGGCGTCAAGGGCGCCGAGCCCGGTGATCTCCTGGTGGTCGATCTGCTCGACGTCGGCCCGATGAAAGAGAGCCTGTGGGGCTTCAATGGCTTCTTCTCGAAGCAGAACGGCGGCGGCTTCCTCACGGACCATTTCCCGCTGGCGCAGAAGTCGATTTGGGACATCAAGGGCCTCTACACTTCGTCGCGCCACGTGCCCGGCGTGAACTTCGCCGGCCTGATCCATCCCGGCCTGATCGGCTGTCTGCCCGATCCCAAGATGCTGGAGACCTGGAACAAGCGCGAGGCCGAGCTGATCTCGACCAACCCGACGCGCGTGCCTGGTTTGGCCAATCCGCCGTTCGCGCCGACCGCGCATGGCGGCCGCGCCAAGGGTGACGTCAAGGCTAAGATCGGCGCCGAAGGTGCGCGCACCGTTCCGCCGCGCGAGCATGGCGGCAATTGCGACATCAAGGATCTCTCGCGCGGCTCGAAGATCTATTTCCCGGTCTATGTGCCGGGCGCGGGTCTGTCGATGGGCGACCTGCACTTCAGCCAGGGCGACGGCGAGATCACCTTCTGCGGCGCGATCGAGATGGCCGGCTGGCTGCATCTGAAGGTCGAGGTGATCAAGGACGGCATGGCCAAATACGGCATCAAGAATCCGATCTTCAAGCCGTCGCCGATCACGCCGAATTACAAGGACTATCTCATCTTCGAAGGCATCTCGGTCGACGAGGCCGGCAAGCAGCACTATCTCGACGTCCACATCGCCTATCGGCAGGCCTGCCTCAATGCCATCGAGTATCTGAAGAAGTTCGGCTATTCGGGCGCGCAGGCCTATTCGATCCTCGGCACCGCGCCGTGCCAGGGCCACATCTCCGGTGTGGTCGACGTGCCCAACGCCTGCGCCACGCTGTGGCTGCCGACGGAGATCTTCGACTTCGACGTGATGCCGTCGGCGGCAGGACCGATCAAGCATATCACCGGCGATATCCAGATGCCGATCTCGCCAGACAAATAGTCCCTGCGCGACGGGATGCGGGACGGCGCGTCTTTGCCGCCCCGCATCCGCAGCGAGGAGTGATCAAAAGGCAATAGCGTGGGGATGATGCGATGCCGGTCTATGAATATCTCTGCGACGACTGCGGTCCCTTCAAGGACTTGCGCCCGATGGCAGAATGCGACGATCCGCAAAGCTGCCCGCATTGCGAGACCATGGCGCCGCGGGTGATCCTGACCGCACCGAATTTCTTCTGTATGCCGGCGGACAAGCGCAAGGCGCACGCCGTCAACGAGCGCAGCTCGCACGCGCCGCAGACGCTGGCGCAATACAAGGCCTCGCACGGTCCGGGCTGTGGCTGCTGCTCCACGGGCAAGACGGTGAAGGACAAGAACTCCACTGACAGGAAGAAGCCCGCCCGGCTGATGACCAAGTCCAGGAGCGGGGCCAAGGGCTTCCCCACCGCGCGGCCCTGGATGATCAGCCACTAACGCGCGCGAAAACCTCAAACAAACAAAAGACAGGAGCGCTCAAAATGCTTCACGGCGACATTTCCAGCAGCAACGACACGGTCGGCGTCGCGGTCGTCAACTACAAGATGCCCCGCCTGCATACCAAGGCCGAGGTGCTCGACAACGCCCGCAAGATCGCCGACATGCTGGTGGGCATGAAGGCCGGACTGCCCGGCATGGATCTGGTGATCTTCCCCGAATATTCCACCCAGGGCATCATGTACGACTCCAAGGAGATGTACGAGACGGCATGCTCAGTGCCCGGTGAAGAGACTGCCATTTTCGCCGAGGCCTGTCGCAAGGCGAAGGTGTGGGGCGTGTTCTCGCTGACCGGCGAGCGCCATGAGGAGCACCCTCACAAGGCGCCCTACAACACCCTGATCCTGATGAACGACAAGGGCGAGATCGTCCAGAAGTACCGCAAGATCATGCCGTGGGTGCCGATCGAGGGCTGGTATCCCGGCAATTGCACCTATGTCTCCGACGGCCCGAAGGGCATGAAGGTCAGCCTGATCATTTGCGACGACGGCAATTTTCCGGAGATCTGGCGTGACTGCGCAATGAAGGGCGCCGAGCTGATCGTGCGCTGCCAGGGTTACATGTACCCGGCCAAGGAGCAGCAGGTCCTGATCTCCAAGGCCATGGCGTGGGCCAACAACGTCTATGTCGCGGTCGCCAATGCCGCCGGTTTCGATGGCGTCTATTCCTATTTCGGTCACTCCGCGATTATCGGATTCGACGGCCGCACGCTCGGTGAGTGCGGCGAGGAGGATTATGGCATCCAATACGCGCAGCTGTCGAAGCACCTGATCCGCGATGCGCGCCGCAACGGCCAGTCGCAGAACCATCTCTACAAGCTGGTCCACCGCGGCTACACCGGCATGATCAATTCCGGCGAGAGCCCGCGCGGCGTCGCGGCCTGCCCGTATGATTTCTACAAGAACTGGATCGCCGATCCCGAAGGCACTCGCGACATGGTCGAGGCTATGACCCGCTCGACGCCGGGAACTGAGGAGTGCCCGATCGACGGCATCCCGAATGGCTCGGCTCCTTCCAATTATTGAGCTTCTAGCGATCCTCTTGATGCGCGGAATGGGAATTCGGCCCTGGAAACCGTGGCACGGTTGCAACATAACCGCCGGATTCTGCCCTGGTTGCTGGTCAAACGGGCGCATTTCGGCCGAGCCGTAGTTCTACGGAACCCTCTCATGGCCTAAGTTCCCCTTGGAACTGGCTTGGGGGAGCGCGACGTGAGGGGCGAGGGGCTATCGACGTGGCGGGATCGGCGGCGCGTGGCCGCATTGTCCGTCAGCACGGCCTCGCTCCTTTTAGGGCTCACCCTGCACGCGTCGCCGGCCGATGCGGCCTGTACGCCCGATCCAGCCACGAGTGGCCAGACTGTCACGTGTACGGGCACCGACACTGACGGCTTTCAGGCCGGAGCGGGTGTCGATAGCCTCAATTTGAACGTGCTGCCCGGCGCGATCGTGAACGACAATGGCGCCGTCTCGATCGGTGTCAACGATTCCAACAGCGTCACCAACAACGGGACCGTGTCGGCAGGTTCGGGCCTCACCGGCATTGCCGTTGGAAATTCCAACACCGTCGTCAACAACAGCACCATCACGGTGCTCGGCAACGGCCTCGGCATCCAGGCGATCAGTCAGAACGTCATCTCCAATGCCGGAACGATCACGACGGGCGACAGTGGAGCCGCGATCGCGATCAGCGACAACAATACCGTCACCAACAGCGGCGCGCTGTTAGTCGGCGCCTCGGGCGTAGGCGTCTTCGCCGGCCAGAACAACACGATCGCCAACACCGCGACGGGCACGATCACAGGAGGCGACGGTGCCAGCGGCATCTTCGCGTTAGGCAGCGTGACCGTAACCAATGCAGGTGCGATCACAGTCGGTGATTCCGCCGGATTCTCCGGTGGCATTCTGGCGTTCAGCGACAACAACACGGTCACCAACGCCGCCACCGGCACGATCACGGTGGGAGAAAACGCTGCCGGAATCTTCCTGCTAGGTGACTTCCAGACCGCCAGCAATCTTGGCACGATCACAGCCGGCGACTTTGCTGTCGGCATTGCCGTGCAGGGCCACGACTCGAAAGTCACCAATGGCGGCACGATCAACGTGGGCGGAAGCGGATCGGCCGGCATTTCGATGCAGGGCGACCGGGCCACGATCAGCCAAAGCGGCACGATCAATGTAGGCCTGGGCGGGGCCGGTATCGCCTATGACGGCTCGTCCTCCACGATCACAAACACTGGGCGCATCGCGGGTGCCGATGGTGTCGAAGGCATCATCGTGTTCGGCGATTCCAACATCGTCACCAACAGCGGCACGATCACTGTCGGCGCGTTTGGTGTCGGCGTGGACGCCAGCGCGTCCTCGACGACCAACCAGATCGTCAACACCGGCAGCATCACTGTCGGCGCCAACGGCACCGGCATCATCGTGAGTAACAGCGGCAGCGTCTTCAACTCCGGCACCATCGACGCCAGTGCATCCGGCGCCGTTGCAATCGACTTCTGCGGCTGCGGCAACAACACGCTCACCCTCGGACCTGGCAGCGTGATCAACGGTCAGGTGCTCGCGTCCGGAACCGACACGTTCCAGCTCGGCGGCACCGGCAAGGATATTTTCAATCTCGACCTGATCGGCATCGGCCTCCAGTACGACGGTTTTTCGACCTTCAACAAGGTCGACAACTCGACCTGGACGGTGACCGGTACCGGCAATCAGGACTGGAACGTGCTCGGCGGCACGCTTCTGCTGGCCGGCGCCATCAACGGCAATGTCAGCGTCGCCACGGGCGGCACCTTCGGCGGCGTTGGCAACGTCAACACCATCAACGTCAATGGCGGCACTCTGGCGCCAGGGCTTCCGACCGGCACGCTCAACGTCAATGGCGATCTCAGCTTCACCGGCGGGTCAACTTACATGGTGCAGGTGTCGGGGGCGAACAACGGCATCGCGGTCGTGACCGGGACCTCCACGCTCAGTGGCGCGACCGTCGCGGTCGTTCCGATCGGTACGATCGCAAAGCATTACACGATCCTGACCGCGAACACGTTGCCCGACACCTTCAATCCGGTTGTCACGGGTCTGTCGCCGAACCTGCATGCGACGCTCAGCTACGATCCCAACAACGTCTTCCTCGACCTCGCATTGGGCTATGGCGGCGGCCTCAATATCAATCAGCAGAACGTCGCCAACGTCCTGACGCGCATCTTTAACACCACCGGCAGTCTGCCTGTCGCGCTCGCCGATCTCACGCCGCAGGGCCTGACGCAGGCCTCCGGCGAGCCGGGGACGGGATCGCAGCAGACGACGTTCAATGCGATGAACCTGTTCATGAGCCTGTTAACCGACGTGTTCGGTTCGGGGCGCAGCGGCGCGTCGGGTGCGATGCCTTATGCCGACGACACGAGCGCGAATGCCTATGCTGCGACCAGCAGGGGCGCTCATGACAAGAACGCGCGCGACGCCTTTGCCTCGATCTACCGCAAGGCACCGATCGCGACGTTCGAGCAGCGCTGGGACGTGTGGGCGGCCGGCTACGGCGGCTCGCAGACCACCGACGGCAATGCCGGCCTCGGCTCGAACAACACGACCAGCAGCGTCTATGGCACTGCCGTGGGCCTCGATTACCGCTTCTCGCCGTCGACAGTTGCAGGCTTCGCCTTCGCAGGCGGCGGGACTGGATTCAACGTCAACGGACTCGGTTGGGGTCGCTCAGATCTGTTCCAGGCCGGCGCCTTCGTGCGTCATACGGCCGGACCGGCCTACATCACGGCGGCGCTCGCCTATGGCTGGCAGGACGTCACGACCAACCGCGTCGTGACGGCTGCTGGTTACGACCAGTTGCGCGCGCGGTTCAACACCAACGCCCTCTCGGGCCGCATCGAGGGCGGTTATCGCTATGCCATGCAGTGGGCCGGCGTCACGCCCTATGCAGCACTTCAGGCCACTCTGTTCAGCCTTCCCTCCTATGCCGAGTCGGCCGTGGTGGGCAGCAACGTCTTCGCGCTCAACTATGCCGCCAAGGACGTGACCAGCACCCGCACCGAACTCGGCCTGCGCGCGGACCGGTCGTTTGCCGCGGCCGGCGGCCTGGTGACCCTGCGCGGCCGCCTCGCCTGGGCGCATGATTACAATCCGGACCGTACCGCCGCAGCGGTGTTCCAGACGTTGCCGGGATCGGCTTTCGTCGTGAACGGCGCAGCTCTGGCGCGCGATTCTGCTCTGACCACGGCATCAGTGCAGATGAACTGGATGAATGGCTGGTCTGCGTCGGCGACCTTCGAGGGGGAGTTCTCGAACGTCACGCGCTCCACCGCCGGCAAGGGCGTCGTGCGCTACGCGTGGTGAGGTGTGTCACCTCCCTTGAGGAGGATCGGGGAGAGGGTCACCGCTTCTTCTGCTCGGGCTTTCGCGGTGGGCGCGGGGCGGCGGTGGGTGCTACTGGCGTCCCACTCATCTTGTTGGCGGCTTCGCTGACGTCGAGCAGCGAGCGACGGATGTCTTCGAGATAGCCCGTCGACTTCTTCTTCATGGTATCGGCAAGCTCGTGCAGTCCCTTGATCTTCTCGTACAGCTCGTCGGCCTTGCCGCCGACGAACCCGGGCACGACGCCCTCGATCTTCGTGACCGCCTTGTCGAAGCCCGCGAAGGCGCTGTCGACCTTGGCCATGACGGAATCGATCTCGCCTCCCTTGCTGCGGAGGTCAGCGGTGTAGTCTTCGAACGTGCGCAGGCCCTCCTTGATCGCGGGGGCGTTGCTGACGATCGTGCGGTCGACGCTGTGCAGGGTGTCGACGATGGATTCGGCGTCGCTGAGATCGGCGGTCAGCACGGGGACGCCGTCCGAGTCCAGCGGCACCGGTGGCGCCGAGGGTGCGCCCCCGATCAGCGAGATCGCGGCAACGCCGGTGAGGCCCTGGAACTCGATGCCCGCCACGGTGTCCTTGCGGATCGGCGCGGTGTTGTCGAGCATCACCAGCGCCACGATCCTGCGGGGATTGTCCAGCTTGATCGACAGGATCTGGCCCGCCGGGACGCCGTCGAAATTGACCGGCCCGCCGCGACGCAGTCCGCTGGCGGACCCGCCCTCGAATACCACGCGCAACTGGCTGCGGCTCTGGATGGTGCGCCATTTCTGCACGCCGAGCAGGCCGCCGAACGCCACGGCGATCACCGCCAGCGTCGCCGTTCCGATCACCAGATTGCTCGCGCGTGCCATGTGGGGGAGGTTTTACGGCCAAAGCAGGGAAGTTGGAAGGAGGCCATAATGGTACGTAGGGCGGGTTAGCGAAGCGTAACCCGCCGTTTTCGCCTCACTAGCCGTGCAAGTTGGTGGATTACGCTGGCGCTAATCCACCCTACGGCCTCAATGAGCCGCGGCGCGTTTTGCCGCGGTGTTGTTCAGCACGATCAGGGCATCGACGGCTACGCCCGTCCTGGTGTTGATCAGGAACGGATTGATGTCGATCGAGGCGATCCGGTCGCCGGCATCCGCGATCAAATTGGACAGGCCGACCAGCGCTTTCACCGCGGAGGCCTCGTGCAAGGCCGGCTTGCCGCGATAGCCGCGCAGCTTGATCCCGGCCTTGGTGCGGCCGATCAAGAGCCGGGCCTCGGCCTCGTCCAGCGGCGCGCCGGCGAGCGCGACGTCCTTCATCAGTTCGATGTCGATGCCGCCGGTGCCGAACAGCACGACCGGGCCCATCTCGGCATCGAGCGAGGCGCCGACCACGAGCTCGAGCTCGGCCTTGACCTGTTGCGCGATCAGGATGCCATCGAGCTTCGGCTTGCCTTTCAGCTTCGCCACCCGTGCCGTGATGTCGCCGAACGCCTTCTTCACCTCGGCGGCACTGTTGAGGTTCAGCACCACGCCGCCGATATCGGATTTGTGCAGGATCTCGGCGCTGACGAGCTTTGCCACGACCGGAAAGCCGATCTGCCTGGCGATCTTGGCGGCTTCCGCCGCGGTCTGTGCGATCGCCTCCTTCGAGACCGGAATGCCATAGGCCTTCAGAAGCTTCTTCGAGGCGACCTCGTCGAGCGCGGCGCCACTTGCCGATTTCAGCGCTTTCTCCAGCACGGCGCGCGCGGCAGGTTTCGAGCTCGCGACGACGTCGGGCACTTCTTTCCGCAGCTTCGCATAGTCGAGCAGCGACCTGATCGCGGTCACCGCCCGGTCCATGCCCTGCATGACCGCGAGATGCGGCAGCGATTTGCGCAAGGTCTTGGTGAATTCGGTGAAGCCGATCGACATCGCGCTGATATAGATCACCGGCTTTGCGGCCTTGCTCGCCATCTCGTTGACGATGCGCAAATTGCGCTCGCGCAGCTCATGCGGCGCCTTGGGCAGCTCGGCGTCGATGATAACGATGTCGATATCGGGATCGTCGATCATCAGCTTGATCGACTTCATGTAGACGGAGGGATCGACCACGGCGGCAAAGCCGGCGTCGAGCGGATTGCCGACGATCGAGCCCGGTCCGAGCATTATGGCCAGCTCCGACTTCACATGCGGGCTGAGCGGCGCGAAGTTCAGGCCTTCCTTGTAGAAGGCGTCAAGCAGCATGCCGCGCTTGCCGCCGGACAGCGTGACGGCGGCGAGCCGATCGCCCTTGGGCACGGCCGCGTGCACGAAGCATTCAGTGGTTTCGATCAGTTCGTCGAGGCCGCCTACGCGGATCACGCCTTCGCGCGTCGCGATGGCGTCGAACGTCTCGATCGAGCCCGCGAGCGCGCCGGTATGCGCCATCGCCGCCGCGCGACCGCCCTCGGACGCGCCGAGCTTGAATGCGATCACGGGTTTGCTCGCGGCGCGCGCCGCTTTGCAGGCATCGCGAAACGCCTTGGTGTTGCGCACGCCTTCGAGATAAACCACGATCACCTTGATGCTCGGGTCCTCGGCGAAATAGCGCATCAGGTCTGGCGTCTCGAGTCCGGCCTCGTTTCCGGTCGTCACCATGTAGCCGACACCGACACCCCGATCTTCCAGCGCCTGGCGGATCGCCATGACGATGGCGCCGGACTGTCCGGCGATTGCCACCGCGCCTTGCTCCATGGTGACGATGCGGTCGTCGATGTTGGTGAAGAGCTTTTCGCCGGCGCTTAAGTTGCCGAGGCAATTCGGGCCGGTGACGGCAAGCCCGGTCTCGCGTATGGCGGCCTGTAACTCGGCGGCGAGCCTCTGGCTTTCCTCATCCTGCAGCTCGCTGAAGCCCGAAGTGACGATGGTGGCCGAGCGCGCACCGGCCGCAGCGGCATCGCGGATCACCTGGACGGCAAAGCGCGCCGGCACCAGCACCAGAACGTGATCGGGCTTCTCCGGGAGGCTCGCAAAGTCCTTGTAGCAGGGGACGCCCCATATGGCTTCACGCTTGGCATTGACCGGATAGAGGCCGCCCTCGTAACCGTACTTGATCAGATTATTCCAGATGCGTTCGGCATAATTGCCGGGCTTGTCGGTCGCGCCCACCAGCACGATGTTGAGCGGGTGCAGCATGGCGTGGATGCCCTTGACGATATCGCTGGCATCGGGCGTCGGAGACCATGGACGTTGCGAAACCGATGCGGCAGGCACTTGAGCTTCCATGCGCTTCCCTCACTTCTTGTTCTTGTTGCAACGCGCTGTTGCGCCGGCTTCAGGGACTGATCCTGGCGGATTCCATGCCGCGAGACGGAATGGGCAAGTCTTGACGACAGGGCCTGACGATAAGGCTAGCATCACGAGACTTTTGGCGAAAGTGCGAACGATCCGGCAAGGTGCTAGGAACCGTGACGCTCATTCTCTCAAACGGTGATCATGCCGCTTCTGTCCATCGTGGTGCCGACTCTCGATCGTCCCGACACGCTTCGCCATGCGCTCGCGACCATGGCGTGCCAGCCTGCGCACGCGGACTGCGAGTTCGTGGTTCAGAACAATGGCGGCAATCCCGAGATCGCGAAGATGGTCGCAGACCTCCAGGACGAGCGCTTCAAGCATTTTGCCAGCGAAACCGTCCTGACCATGACCGACAATTGGGAGGCAGCGCTCGGCCATGCCTCTGGCGAGTACATCGCCTTCCTCGGCGATGACGACGGGTTGATGCCCTATGCATGTGCCACGGCGTCGGATCTGCTCTGCGGCCGAAAGATCGATCTCCTGAGCTGGCGCGCCTACAGCTATTACTGGCCGGACTACTACCATCCGGCTTTCCGCAATCGGCTGCTCGCCGAGATCGACCTGACCTCGTCGGCAAAGCGCGTCTCGTCGCGGGACGAATTGGCGCGCATCTTCGGCTTCCAGGCGCACTATGCGAACCTGCCGATGATTTACAATTCGTTCGTCCGCCCAGCGTCATCGACCGGATGCGTGCGGTCGGTGGCCGCTACTTCATCGGCCTATCGCCCGACGTGGCATCCGGTATCGCCAATGCTGCGCTGACCGACAGTTTCGTCCGGCTGTCGCGGCCGCTGAGCATGGCCGGATTCTCGCAGCACAGCACCGGTCACGCGCTGTTCTTCGAGACCACCGATCTGCTCGAAACGTCGCGAGGAGCGCGCGATTTCGGACCCATTGACGATGACCCCCGGCTCCCTGATCTCAACGCCCTCCAGCTTTTCATCGCCAAGGACATGCTCGTCCTGAAACGATTGCTGCTGCCGGATGACGATCACGTGCGGCTCGACTTCAAGGCGCTGGCACAAGCCCTCGCGACCGATATCAACAACCGTCCCGCTTTGTATGACCGGACCGTGCAGACTATCGGCGAGCTCGCCCGCACGCACGGATTCGACCTCGCCGACATTATCATTCCCGCTCGTCTCGCGGATCGGCCGCCACCTAGAGAGGGTGTTTCCGTCATCGGACAGAACCGCGTGCTCTATGAGCTGGATGGTTCTGCGCTCGGGCTCAATTCGATCGCGGATGCAGTGCGCGTGATCGCGCAGTTCGTGCCGGACCAGGCGCCGTTCGATCCAGCCGCTCTGGACGCTGCCGTGTCTGCGCCGGTCCTCGGCGGAGAGGAGCTCGAGTTCGGACGTGGCGGGGCGGGCGTCGCCGCGTTGGCCGAGGGATGGAGCGAGCCGGAGCAATGGGGCACCTGGTCCGTCGCCAGGAATTGCGTGCTCCGCTTCGAGGTTCGCCCCATTCCGTCACGGCCGGTCGAGCTCGTTCTGGCGTGCCGGGCCTTCGTGGCTGACGGAAATCCGCAACTGCGTGCGGTTTGCCGCTTCGGTAACGGCGCGCAGCAGGAATTGACGTTTTCGAGAGGGGCGTTCGCGGGCTTGCGCAGGTTGATGCTCGATCCCGCCGCGGTTGCCGCCGACGGGATGCTGACCATTAGCCTGGCGCTATCCGATCCACGCTCGCCCGCTGATCTGGGATTGAGCTCCGATGCGCGTCCCCTCGGCATCGGCCTTGAGCGGGTATGGCTCGATGACGATGTCCATGCGTCACGAGACCGCTGATCGCCGCACGCCTAGTACCGCAGCAGCCTCAGCTTGTGGGCGTAGTGAAAGATGACCTGCCTCGCGAGATAGGGAGCGATGGCACGACGGATCTGCATCTGAGTCGGATCGAAGCCGAGAACGCGGCGCCGCAAGATGCCCATCTCCCGGACGCCGATTGCATAGGTTGATGCCGTCTTCTGGGCGTCATGGATTCGGAAGCAGGCGAGAAATCGCGGCAGGCGGACGAACTTGAACTCCGCGGCCTGCGCTCGCAGGATGAAGTCCCAATCCATCGCGTAATGAAAGCTTTCGTCGATCGGCCCGATCCTGTCCCACACGCGCCTGCGCCAGAACATCGTCTCCTGCGGGATATAGTCGGCAAATTGCAGTGCGTGCCCGTCATGGGGCGGCAGAACGGCACGGCCGACCTCGAGCCCCTCCCGGTCGACGAAGACGCGATGGCCATACACGATGTCGACATGCGGATGCGACGTGAAGTAGTTGGCGACATAGGCCAGCGTCCCCGGCAGCAGCATGTCGTCGCTGTTGAGATAGGCCATGATCTCGCTGTCGATGCCGGCAAAGCCGAGATTGATGGCGTTCGATTGCCCGCCGTCAGGTTCGCTCTTCCAGCTGAAGCTCCCACCGCGGCTCTTCAGGAGATCGACCGTACCGTCGATCGAGGCGCCGTCCTGCACGTGATAATGCAGGTTCGGATAGTTCTGGCCGACGATGCTCTCGATCGTGGCGCCAAGATACTCGGCCTGGTTGTAGCTCGGCGTGACGATCGCGATCCGCGGTGCGTTCTCGTGGGTGGAGGGGGCCGGCGGGAAAGCCCTCAAATTGAGCAGGCGCGGCGGATATTGCTCGAAGGTCCACATCGGCGGGCGCCGCCAGAGGCTCCGCAGCGAGGATCGCCTTTGTCCGGCGGCGATGAGATCCTGATTCCTTTCCAGCAGCGCGAGGCGATTTTCGAGCTGCTCCAATCGTTGTTCGAGGCGCTGCCTGAACTCGTCGTCCATCCATCGTTCTTTCACAAATCACAACGTACAAAAATCAATGGGCCATTCTATAGGTCTCCCGCCTGCAGCGCCAGTTCACGGTCCCGTCAAACGCGATGGCGCGGCCTGTCCGGCGCGGTTTCAGAGGCTTCGATCAATCCGGGATGGGCTGATTGCGAACCGCTATTCACCTGTTTCGATCAGGGTGGCATGCAGGACGTATCGCTCCGGGCCGGACGTGACGGCGTCGAACGGCCAGCAGGTCGTGAGCACGAGTTCGACATCCTGCGCCGCGGGATCGATGCCCGATGCATCGAAGCGGACCACGGCGGATGAATCCGCGCGATAGCGAAAGTGTTTGCCGTCACGGCGTGTGACATCGATCGCGTCACCAACGGCAACATTCCGCAAGAAACGGAAATGTGTGTCGCGATGGCCGGCATATACTGCAACACCGCGCTCGCCGGCATCAACCGTTTGGTGGATGTGACCGGGTCCAAAGGCCAGCGCCTGCCCGCTCGCGCTTTCCAGCACGATCGCGCTGGCGCCGATCCGCTTCACCTCGATCCGCGCGACCGGCCAGGTGTCGGCCCATGACCACGGCTTGATCACCTCGCCCGTTGCCAAGCTTCTGTCGAAGGCGCGCTCCAGCAGCACCTGCGCGAGCCAGGCCTTGGCATGGACATAGGCGCCGTCGCCGAACAGGATGAGGCCGATCAGTGCCAGAACCAGCGGGGATAAGAGGCGGGGCATTGTCTCTACACGCGTCATTGCGAGCGAAGCAATCCAGAGTCTTTCCGTTGAGGCAGCCTGGATTGCTTCGCTGCGCTCGCAATGACGGGAAGAAAAAGGCGCGCGCGGCCGTTGGTGTGGGACGGGCAGCCGCGCGCGCTAACAGAGGAGTTCGGGGGACTCCTCTCTCAAAGCGGCGTCGGTGAGCAAGGGTCGACGCCGGTTGAACACGAACAGGATCAGGGCGAGCACGATCAGGATCAGACCTGCGATCATTTTCAGCTCGGCTGAGGTTGCCGTCTTGGGCAGACGGATCGCATCAGGCGCCGCAGGTGTCGGACGCCGCGCGGCTGGTGAGGTGCGCGCATCGGCATGGCGTTCACGCAATTGCGCCGGGATCGGCGACCGTTCGCCAAACACTTTCTCGAAATCCCAGCCCGCGGGCAGGTTGATCGGCAATTCGCTGAGCTTGAGCGGTGCGCCTTCGGGGCGGCTCGGCGTCTTGTCGACGGCGACGAGGCTGGTCAGACGCGTGACGATCTGATGGTCGAGCGCCAGCGCCAGGATCGCCTTGTCGGCCTGCTCGGGCGCGAGTTCCCGCATGGCGCGCGCCACCTCGGCGTCACCGATCTTGCGCTTGGCCCAGAGTTTCGACAGGCCGTTGCCTTCGGCGGCATTTTGCAGCGGCAGCGTCACCGACCATGGGCGGTCGCCGACGCGCCCCCTGATCTCGAGCGAGCCCGCGAGCTTGTCGAGCTTTGCCGCAAGCACCAGCGGCTCGTCGCGATAGACGTCCGGGATGATCGCCGGGGTGATGTCGGCCTTGGCTTCAGAGAATTTCGCGATGAGGCCGGTCACGGCTGGATTTTCGAGCTTGGCGAACAAGCCGCGCATGCGCTCCTCCACCTGCTCGACGGACCCGATATGGGTGAAGGCCCCACGACCGAGCTCGGCGGCGCGCGTCATCAGATAGGTGTTGGGCGCCGACCCGATGCCGACCATGAAGACGCGCGAGCGGCCGCGCATTGCCGTGATCGTTTCGAACAATTGCTGTTCGTTGCCGATTGCACCGTCGGTCAGGAAGACGACCTGGCGAACCATGCCGGTGTCGCCGAGCTTGTCGGCCAGGGCGGCGCGCATCGCCGGCACCATCTCGGTGCCGCCGCGCGCCTGCAACGCGCTCACGAACGAGGTCGCCTCGCCGACATGCGCAGTGTCTGCCGGCACGGAAGCCGGAAACAGCACGTCCATGGTATCGTCAAAGCGGATGACGTTGAAACGGTCGGTCGGCTGGAGCCGGGAGAGCGCGTAAGTGAGACTCGCCTTGGCCTGAACAATCGACGTGCCGCCCATCGACCCCGAATTGTCGATCACGAACACGACCTCACGCGGCAGTGGCTTTTGTGTCGACTGCTCGACGCTGGGCGGGGTGATGAAGGCGAGCAGGTAATCGGCATCGCCGATATGTTCGCGGAACAGGCCGACCGTCGGCACCTTCTCGGCGGCGGGCTTCCAGGTCAGCTCGAAGTCGCGGTCGGCGGGAACAGCGCCATCGGCGAGCGTGATGATGCGTGCCGTCTTGTCCGGGCTCTCGATCTTGACGTTGTGGTGGTGACTCCTGACCGCGCCAAGCGCGAAGCCGGCCTTCAGGCGCACCGTGATGGTGGTCGGATTGACCGGTGCATTCTTGGCGGGATCCAGCACAGGCGGTGAGATACGGTCGCGGTCCGGTACCGGGTCCGACGTGGTCGCGTCCCAGCCCGAGCCGTCGTTGCGGAAGTCGACGCTCTGGACGATGGGCGCAGGATTGTAGCGCGGTCCGACCACCAGTGGCAGGCGGAGCGAATATTCGTTGCCTGATTGATGCACGGGCTCCTGATATTCGATCTGCACGAGCACGGTTTCGCCGGGACCGATATTGGCAACCGAGTTGGTGAAGATGTTCGGCCGTTCCTGCTCGGTGAGCGCGGCCTTCTGACCGGCGCGGCGTGCCTCTTCGTAGATCACGCGGGCCTGCTGCCGCTCCTTGATGTCTCCGACGATGACGCGGTCGCCTACCACCATCTTCAGCGTATCGACGGCGCCGCCGCTCGGGAGCGGATAGACATAGGTTGCCTCGACCCAGTCCTTGGTCGGGTTGCGGAAGATTTGGGTGACCCGCGCGCGCAGCGTTGGGCCCGATACCGTGATGTCGACGTCGATGCCGAGGCGGATCGCTTCCGTGGTGGCGCCGTCGTCCTTCAGAAGCAGCGTACCGGACCGTGCATCGCCGGGCTGGAGCAGGCCGGCCTGCTCGGTCGTTGCCGACCAACTCGTCCCGAAGCTGACGAGCAGGGCCACGAAGGCCATCAGCATCACCGCGATGCCCTGCGCGAGAAGAAGCAATCCGAGCTTGATCAGCCGGTTCAACATGGGGTGCTCGTCGTTGTCAGCCGCGTCGTAGGTGTCCATTTGGCCTGCTCCCGAAAGGACGTTTGCTGGCTCTGAGGATTTGCCGGGAGGGCCGATTTCGCGAGCAGAATGATCGGTAATGTTCCGCCGCGGCCGGCCCGGGCACGCCGCCGCTGGGCGGTCATGTGCGGTTTTGTGCTGATTTGTCCGCCCTGCTAGGATGGCGGTGCTGGAGCAGGGTTAGCGATGCAGATGCAGGATAAATCCAACGATAAGCAGCTTTCGGACGAGCAGAGCCGCGAGATTGCCGAGACCATTCGCGAGGAGCTCGCCCGACGCCGGATCTCCCGGCAGGCGCTGGCCGAGCAGGCCAAGCTCAGCCTGTCGACGCTGGAGAAGGTGCTAGGCGGCCGCAGGCCGTTCACGTTGGCGACGACGGTCCGGCTGGAGCAGGCGTTGGGCGTCTCCTTGCGCAAAAGCGTCGTCATGGTGACGTCGCCGGCCGCAAACGATGTCGCGCCCGACAGCCTCGGCTCCTATGCGCACCGTGCGGTGAGCTGGCTTGAGGACGTCTACATCACTCTGCGGCCGTCGTTCGGCGACAAGGATGCGATCTTCGCCTATCGCACCGAGATCGTCTGGGAGCCGAAAATCTCTTCGCTGGTCTTCCGCGAGGGTGATCGAACCGATGCCGCCTACGAGCATACCGGCGAGGTCGCCGTTCCCCATCAATCCGGCTTCATCTACCTCGTCATCATCAAGCATGGCCAGCATCGCGTGATCACGGTGTCGCGGCCGACGGTCGCCGGCGAGATGTACGGCATCATCTCGACGCTCCGCGCAGGCCCTGGCTCGCAGCTGACGCCGATCGCGGCGCCGATCGCCTACGTGCCGCTGAAAAACCTGCAGAAGCCCTCCTTGGGACGGGTTGGGTCCGACGATGCCAACCATGCCTTGTATCGAAAGCATCTGCGACGCACGGTAGAGGAGTCGTTCGCGCTGTTTTTGACGCTATAGTCCGCAAGAAATAGTCCTGCACCGCCCTGGCATGTGTCTATAAGGATAGACCATGCAGGACGGGCCCGGACGACACGGCGGCGGATCTCCGCTGTTCTCCATCATCATCCCGCTCGAATATCACCGCGGGCAATGGGAGCAGTCCTGGCTGGGCTGGACATCGCAGACCGCGGACAAATCCCTCTACGAAATCATCCTGGTCGTGCCGCCCGATTTTAAGGCGCGCGAGGAGCTGAAGGCGCTGGCTGGTGACGAGGCCCGTCTCGAGTTCACAGACTCCGAACACGACATCGGGCTGTGCGCGTTCGGCGCAACCAAAGCCCGCGGTAGCCATCTGTTCTTCACGGAGTCGCATTGCTGGCCCGAGCCGGGCGTGATCGAGCTGTGCATCCGCGCCATCGAGGCTCATCCCGACTGGGCCGGCTTTTCCTGCCATTCGGTCCCGATCTGCCACAATCGATTGTCCGTGGCAGAGGCTGCGATGTACCAGGCCGACATCGACTTCGGCATGAAGCAGCATCCCTGGCGTAAAGTGCTCGATCAGTGCTTCGTGACGCGGCGTGACGCCTATTGGGAATGCGGAGGCCTGCGAGAGGAGCTCGGCCATTTCGCTGAATGGGTGCTGGCTGCGACATATCACGCAAAAGGCTATGCCATTGGTTATCTGGAAGAGGCGCGCTTCCATCACTATTACGTCGGCGAGATCGGCGAGCTGAAGACGTTCACGCTCGATTTCGTTCAGGGCGAGATCCGCTATCTCGGCGAGGCACGCCGCGATCCCGGCAGCGAGCTGCTCGAAGTTCCCTTCGAATGGAGCAAGCGGAGTGATCGCGATCCTTTGCTCGCCCGCCATGCATTGAACGCGCTGGTGCGCTACAGCCTTTCGGGGCGGGGCTGGACGCGGCCCGGTGAGAAGTTACGTTTCTTCTGCCGATGGTCGGCGCCTGCGATTCTCGGCGATTTACCCGCGCGCAGCTCCGCTCGGCTGGAGGCAGCCTGGGCGCGTGGCGTACTGACTGTTTTGACATTCGCTGGATCGAGTGACGCAATCGCGCGATGGATGAGGCGATACATCGCCTCGCTGATCCGGCTCCAGAGACTCGATTGCATTCATCGCGGTGGATGGGACCACAGGTCCGTCGCCGGCCTCCCCGACGAGCATGTTCTTGCCCAAGCCGGTTTCCACGCGGTGGAGGCGTCGGCCGGGTACACCTTCCGCTGGAGCGAGCCGCAGGCGGCGGTTCGCATCAAGGGGCACCCCGGCCACAACAGGGTCTACATCCGAAGTCCCGCGCTCCGTGCGCCGCTCGAGCGCATCGGGACCTATTTCTATCTCGACGGCAGACGCGTCGATCCGGCAGCGATCACGATCGGCCGTGACAGCTACACGCTGGATATCGATCTGCCACGATCGGGCGTGGCGACGCTTGCATGGATATGCCCCGCGTTCAGGGGCCGCGACGATGCGCGATATCTGGGCCTGTCGGTCGCATCCATCGCGTTGGAACAAGAATGCGAACCGCCCCATGCGAGACATTCACAATCGGCCGTCGCGACCCCTTGAGGGCGTGTTGGCTCGCTGCAAAGCGATTGGCGGCGATGAGCGCCGCCAATCGCATATTGCGGGGTGGCGCTAGCCTCCGGTTTCCGCGCTGATGATGTCACCGAACAGTTCCCACTGGCCGGCCTTGAAACGGATCATCTTGAGCTGCTCGATCGGCGCGAAGTCGTTGGCGCCGGTGTTGATCTTGATGCCGGGGATCAGCGTATCGGGCGTAAAGTCCTTCAGGCTGGCGGCCTGCTTCATCACGTTGTCCCGTGTCAGGTCGTCGCCACATTGCTTCAAGGTTTGAACCAGCGTCTGCGCGGCGGCATAGCCGTAGACGAGGTTGGTGTCGGAGACATTGGCGCCCGGCATGTATTTGTCGATGAAGGCGAGAAACTTCTTCATGCCTTCGTCGTCCTTCCATTGCGGATCGGACGCGTCCTTCAGATAGGTCGCCGACAGCACGCCTTCCGAAGCATCGAGCCCGGCGGGCTTCATCACCGCGCCGATCGAGATCGACACGTCGGTCATGACATGCATCGGCTTCCACTCGAGCTCGGCGATTTTCTTGATCGCTTGGGCTGCGAATTTCGGTGTCGAGATGTTGACGAAGACGTTGGCGCCGGTGCCCTTCAGCTTGACGATGTGGGAATCGATCGACGGCTCGGTGGTCTCGTAGCTCTCCTCCGCCACGATCAGCGAGGACGCCTTGTCGCCGAAGATCTCCTTGATGCCGGCGACGTAGTCCTTGCCGAAATCGTCATTGGCATAGAAGATCGCGACCTTGGCGTCGGGCTTGGCCTGCAAGATGTACTTGGCGAAGATCCGCGCCTCGACCCGGTAGCTGGGCTGGAAGCCCATGGTCCAGGGAAAGCCTTTGGGGTCGTTCCATTTGCTGGCGCCGGTGGCGAGGAAGAGCTGCGGCACCTTCTTGGAATTGTGATATTTCTGCACGGCGGTCTGGGTCGGCGTGCCCAGCGCGTTGAAGACCAGGAACACCTCGTCGCTCTCGATCAGCTTGCGGACCTGCTCCACGGTCTTGGGCGGCGAGTAGCCGTCGTCATAGGAGATCCAGTTGATCTTGCGGCCGTTGATGCCGCCCTGATCGTTGATCATCTTGAAATAGGCTTCCTCGGTTTTGCCGATGATGCCGTAGGCTGAGGCGGGACCGGAATAGGCCTCGACATTGCCGATCCTGATCTCGGTATCGCTGGCGCCGGTGTCGTATTTTTTCTGCGCGGAGGCGCCTTGAACCGAGAGCAATGTCAGGGCCGTTGCCGCGGCGAGCAGGACGAGCTTCTTGTTCTTCATGGAAATTCCTTGGGGTTTCTCGTGGGATGGGGCAGGCACTTCAAAAAGAAAAGCGCCACTCAAGGGGCGCTTTGATCAGGCGTTGGCGGCTTCCTTGTCGACCTCGGAGGCCACCGAGAATTCCTTGCGCAATGTCGGCTTGTGGATCTTGCCGGTCGCGTTTCGCGGGAGCGCGTCGATGAAGCGGATTTGGCGCGGGCATTTGAAGCGCGCCAGATTGGCTGCGCAATGTGCAAAGACATCGGCGTCCGTCAGCTTGTGGCCGTGCTTGACCGCGACGATGGCAAGGCCCACCTCGCCCCATTGCGGATCCGGGATGCCGATCACGGCGGCTTCGGCGATGGCATCGAGTTGATGCAGCACGTTCTCGACCTCGGCCGGATAGACGTTCTCGCCGCCGGAGATGTACATGTCCTTCCAGCGATCGACGATGTAGTAGAAGCCGTCCTCGTCGACGCGGGTCGCATCGCCCGTGTGCAGCCAACCGTCGGTGAAGGAGGTCTTGTTCGCCTCCGGCCTGTTCCAATAGCCCGGCGTGATGTTGGGGCCCTTGACCCAGAGCTCGCCGAGTTCGCCGACATCGGCATCGCTGCCGTCGGGGCGGACGATGCGCACCTCGGTGTGCAGCACCGGCTTGCCGGCGGAGCCGGCTTTCCGCGCCGCATCCTCACGGTCGAGCACGAGCACCGCCGGCGAGGTCTCGGTCATGCCGTAGCCCTGCTGAAGCGCGACGCCGCGCGCTTCCCACACCTTGAGCAGCGGCACCGGCATCGGCGCGCCCCCGACGCCGCCGACGATGAGGCGGCTAAGGTCAGTCGTCGCGAAAGCCGGATGCTGCGCCATGAACTGGTAGATCGCGGGCACGCCGAAGAACACGTTGATGCCCTGCCCGGGATCGTTGATCAGGCCGAGCGCGGTGCCGGGATCGAAGGCGCGCATGATCATCACGGTGCCGCCGGCGTGCAGCACGGGATTGGTGTAGCAGTTGAGCCCGCCGGTGTGGAACAGCGGCAGCACGGTCAGCAGCACCGAGGATGGCCCGTTGCAGGCGGGGCCACCCAGATTGACGCAATTCCAGAACGTCATGCCATGGGTGATGGTCGCGCCCTTCGGATGCCCTGTCGTGCCTGACGTGTACATGATGGTCGAGAAATCATCGAGCGTAACTTCCTCGGCGCGATCGAGTGGCCTTGCGGCGGCGATGCCGGCCTCATAGGACCCGCCGGGGCCGAGCAGCAGGCTCGTCGCGACGCCGCAGAGCTTTGCGACGGCAAGCGCGGTCTCGGCGAGATCGGTGTCATGGATCATCACCTTCGGCGCGCAATCGGCGGTGATGAATTGAAGCTCGGGAACGGTAAGGCGGGTGTTCAGCGGCACGAAGATCGCGCCAAGGCGGCCGCAGGCGAACTGAACCTCCAGCGTATCGGTCGTATTCAGCGCCAGCACCGCGACGCGGTCGCCGCGCAAGACTTTGAGCGTGTGCCGCAGGAACGAGGCGAGGCGCGAGACGCGGGCATCAAGCTGCGCGTAGGTAAAGCGGCGCTCGCTCGCGAGGTCGATCACCGCGACCTTGTCAGGCGTGCGGCGGCCATGATGGACGATCCAGTCGTAGTAACGAACGGCCAAAGATTCCTCCCTCGGCGCACCATGCCCGGCGTGGCCCTGGGGCCAGCCGGAGTCTGTGCAGCAACGTTTTTTGCGCCAGAGTTGGCCTGCGAGCGGGGAAAATCGTCTTGCGTTGAGTTGCTAGGTAACTGCCTTGCGCGAAGCGTCCGCACCGGTCAGCCACTCCGCGCAAGTGAACCAGCAATGTTCCGGCCATGGTGGCTGAGACGAATCCGGCCGCGAGGCGAGACTGCGATGAAGAGCCCGTTCTATACCGCCGAGCACGACGCCTTCCGCGACGTGATGCGCCGCTTCGTCGAGAAGGAGATCACCCCGTTCGCCCATGAGTGGGACGAGGCCGGCGAATTCCCGCGCACGCTCTATCGCAAGGCGGCCGAGATCGGCCTGTTGGGGCTGGGATTTCCCGAGGAATATGGCGGGGTCTCCGCCGATCAGTTCATGAAGATCGTGGCCAGCCAGGAGCTGGCGCGGGCCGGCGCGGGTGGCGTCAGCGCCAGCCTGATGAGCCACACCATCGGCTCGCCGCCGATCGCGCGCGCGGCCCGTCGCGAGGTGAAGGCGCGGGTGCTGCCGCAGGTACTGTGCGGCGAGAAGATCTCGGCGCTCGCGATCACCGAACCGGGCGGGGGCTCCGACGTCGCGAACCTCAGCACGCGGGCGCGGCGCGATGGCGATCACTACGTCGTGAGCGGTGAGAAGACCTTCATCACCTCAGGGATGCGCGCCGACTATCTGACCGTTGCGGTGCGTACCGGCGGCGAAGGTGCCGGCGGCGTCAGCCTGCTCTTGATCGAGGGGGATACCCCCGGCCTGTCGCGCACCAAGCTGAAGAAGATGGGCTGGTGGGCCTCCGACACCGCGACGCTGCATTTCGACGAGTGTCGCGTGCCGGCCATAAACCTGATCGGCGAGGAGGGGCAGGGCTTCAAGATCATCATGCAGAACTTCAACAGCGAGCGCATGGGCATGGCGGCAAGCTGCACCGCCTTCGCCCGGGTCTGCCTCGACGAGGCGGTCGCCTATGCCAGGGAACGCAAGACCTTCGGCAAGCCGCTCGCGCAGCACCAGGTGATCCGTCACAAGATCGTCGACATGGCGCAGAAGGTCGCCGCATCCCAGGCGATGCTGGAGCTGCTGGCCTGGCGGCTCGAGCAGGGCGAAAGCCCCGTCGCGGAGATCTGCATGATGAAGAACCAGGCGACGCAGACCATGGCGTTCTGCGCCTCGGAAGCCGTGCAGATCTTCGGCGGCGCCGGCTTCATGCGCGGCATCAAGGCCGAACGCATCTATCGCGAGGTCAAGGTCAATGCCATCGGCGGCGGCACCGAGGAGATCATGAAGGATCTCGCCAGCCGGCAGATGGGATTGTGAATGCTCTCTCCTCGCGTCATTCCGGGGCGCGAGCGAAGCGGAGCGAGCCCGGAATCCATAACCACAAGCCGGGGTTATGGATTCCGGGCCCGCGCCAAGAGGCGCGTCCCGGAATGACGAGGCTGAGAGAATGCTGTTCACCGCCGACCACGACGACATCCGCCGCTCCCTGCAAAAATTCATCGCGAACGAGATCAACACCCATGTCGACGAATGGGAGAAGGCCGACATCTTCCCGGCGCACGAGCTGTTCAAGAAGATGGGCAGCCTCGGCTTCCTCGGCCTGAACAAGCCGGTCGAGTTCGGCGGCTCGGGCCTCGATTATTCCTATGCGCTGATGATGGCGGAGGAGCTGGGCGCCATCACCTGCGGCGGCGTGCCGATGGCGATCGGGGTGCAGACCGACATGGCGACACCGGCGCTGGCGCGGTTCGGCGCGGACGAGGTGCGGCGCGAATTTCTGGCGCCCTCGATCTCGGGTGATTTCGTCGCCTGCATCGGCGTCTCCGAGCCGGGCGCAGGCTCCGACGTGGCCTCGATCAAGACGCAGGCGCGCTCCGACGGCGACGACTACGTCATCAACGGCGGCAAGATGTGGATCACCAACGGCACCCAGGCCGACTGGATTTGCCTGCTCGCCAACACCGGTGAGGGTCCCGTTCACCGCAACAAGTCGCTGATCTGCGTGCCCATGAAGAGCGAGGGCGTCACCGTGGCCCGCAAGCTCGACAAGATGGGCATGCGCTCCTCGGACACCGCGCAGATCTTCTTCGACAATGTCCGTGTGCCCAAGCGCAACCGGATCGGCGAGGAGGGCAAGGGCTTTACCTACCAGATGATCCAGTTCCAGGAGGAGCGGCTCTGGGGCGCGGCGGCCTGCCTGAAGGCGCATGAATACATCATCGACCAGACCATCGAATACACCCGCAACCGCAAGGCTTTCGGCCAGAGCATCCTCGACAACCAGGTCGTGCATTTCAAGCTGGCGGAGATGCAGACCGAGGTCGAACTGTTGCGCGCGCTGATCTATCGCGCCGCCGAGCAGCTGGTCGCCGGCGAGGACGTGACGAGGCTCGCGACCATGGCCAAGCTGAAGGCCGGCCGGCTCGGCCGCGAGCTCACCGACGCCTGCTTGCAATATTGGGGCGGAATGGGCTTTACCAACGAGACGCCGGTCAGCCGCGCTTATCGCGACAGCCGCCTGACCTCAATCGGTGGCGGCGCCGACGAGGTCATGCTGATGGTCCTGTGCAAGATGATGGGCACGCTGCCGGGTAGCAAAGGGAATGCATCATGATCACGCTCTATCATTGCGAGGCTGCGCGCTCGTTCCGTCCGCTCTGGATGCTGGAGGAGATGGGGCTGCCCTATGAACTGAAGATGTTGCCGTTCCCGCCGCGGGTTTTCGCCAAGGAATATCTCGCACTCAATCCGCTCGGCACGATTCCCTTCATGGTCGACGGCGAGACGAAGATGACGGAGTCCTCCGGCATCTGCCACTATCTCGGCGTCAAATATGGTCCGACGCCTTTGATGGTCGGCCCCGAGGACCTCGCTTATGGCGCCTTTCTGAACTGGATGTATTTCAGCGACGCCACGTTAACCTTCCCGCAAACGCTGGTGCTCCGCTACAGCCAGCACGAGCCGGATCAGCGGGACAACAAGGTCGTGGGCGACTATGCGAAGTGGTTCCTGGGGCGGCTGCGCGCCGTTGAGGCAGCGACGGCAAATGCCGATACATTGTGCGCGGGCCGCTTCACCGCGGCCGATATCGTGATCGGTTACGCGCTCCGGCTTGCCGGAACCACCGGGCTGGCGAAGGATTTCGGGCCAAATGTCGCAGCCTATTGGGCGCGATTGCAGCAGCGCGACGGCTTCAAGCGTGCGGTTGCTGCGGAGCAAAAGGCCGGCGTCGAGCAGAATGTTGCGTCGCGCGTGAGGGCGTAACGGGGGCCGTCATTCCGGGGTGATGCAAAGCATCGAACTCTGGCGCGCCGTTGCGCCCCGAGAAGTCTCGAGGTTCCGGGGCGGTCCTGCAGACCGCTCCCGGAATGACAGCGCTTGTTTTCATGACAGCGCTATCCCGTCGTGACAGCGCCCAAATTTCCGCTAAGGTGACCCCCGTCCGCAGCGGCCTGAGAGCCGCGCGAGGAGGATCCCCATGGAAGATAAAGGTCGCGAATCCGACCATCTGATGCTGATCACGCCGGAGCGGGTGTTTTATGCCGGCCTGCTCGGCCGCCCTCGCAAGCGGACCCCCGGGTGCTGCCATGTCTATGTCGCGGTGAAGGGCAGCCTGCACCTGACGATCGATGACGTCCACACGTCGGACGAGCTGATCGTGACCCTGCCGAACCAGCGGCACACCATCGCCAGTGACTATCGCAGCGTCATCAGCGTGACGCTGGAGCCGGAAAGCATGCCGGATGGCATGATCGAAGTCCTGGCCGAGCGGCTGCGCGGTCCGGACAAGGCCGCCTATGCCCGCAAGATCCTGGCCGCCTACGCGTTGCTGCGTCAGCGCCGCTATGGCGACATCACCACCGCTGAATTCGACGAGATGTGCTTTGGCGAGGCGCTGCCGCGCCGCGAGCTCGATCCGCGAGTGACCCGCGCCGTCGCCCGCATCGGGCGTTTCTCCGGCGAACCGGTGACGGCCGACACCTGCGCGGCGGAAGCAGGGCTCTCGGCGTCGCGGTTCCTGCATCTGTTCAAGGAAGAGACCGGCATCTCCTTCCGCTCCTTCCGCGCCTGGAAGCGTGCGCGCCATTTGCTGCACTTCGCCAACCAGGACCTCAACCTCGCCCATCTCGCGCAGGACATCGGCTATCCCGATTCCACGCATTTCAGCCACTCGATCCGCCGCTTCTACGGATTGAAACCGCGCGCGATCTTCGTCGGCTCACGCGACCTTGCGATCTACCGCAGCACCGAGACGGTGCGGCTCGCGGAGGCTTCGTAGCTTTCGTAGGGTGGATTAGCCAAAGGCGTAATCCACCGCTTCTACATCCGCGGTGAGGGAAGTTGGTGGTTACGCCTTCGGCTAACCCACCCTACAATTCGTTGTTTTCTTCAGCTTCTCCGCGCAAGAAGCCGCATGCCACCCATCACATGATCGCAATCGTTGAATTCTCAACGTGCGAGACATTTTTGGCATGAGCGACAAGGCCGTCATCACCTGCGCGCTGAACGGCGTGCTCACCGACCCGAAGCAGCACAACGTGCCCGTGACGCCCGAAGAGATGGCGCGGGAGGCCAAGGCTGCGTTCGATGCCGGCGCGTCCATCATGCACATTCATCTGCGCCAGCAGGCGCCGAACAAGGGGCACCTGCCGTCCTGGGAGGTGAATGTCAGCCGGGAGATCCAGCAGGCGATTCGCGAAGCCTGTCCCGGCGTGATCATCAATCATACCTCGGGCGTCTCGGGTCCGAACTACTCAGGCGCGCTCGATTGTATCCGGGAGACCAAGCCCGAGATCGCCGCCTGCAACGCCGGCTCGCTGAATTACCTGAAGGTGAAGGCCGACAATACCTGGGCCTGGCCGCCGATGATGTTCGACAACGCGGTCGAGAAGGTGAAGGACTATCTCGACGTCATGAACGAGGTTGGCACCATCCCCGAGTTCGAGTGTTTCGACGTCGGCATCGTCCGCTGCGTCGGCATGTACCGCCAGGTCGGCATGTACAAGGGGCCGCTCGAATATAATTTTGTGATGGGCGTCGCTTCGGGAATGCCGTCGGATCCGGAGTTGCTCCCGATCCTGATCAAGCTGAAGCGTCCCGAGGCGCATTTCCAGGTCACCGCCATCGGCCGCGAGGAGATCTGGCCGCTGCACCAGCGCTGCGCCGAGCTCGGCGGTCATTTGCGCACCGGTCTCGAAGACGCCTTCTATCTCGCCGACGGCAAGAAGGTGACATCGAACGGCCAGCTGATCGAGGCCATCGCCGCCTGTGCCCGCCGCGCCGGCCGCGAGATCGCGAGCCCCGCCGAGGCAAGGAAGATCTTTGGGACGAATCGCTGAGCGCAACCACACCCGTCATTGCGACGAAGCGAAGCAATCCAGAATCTCTCCACGGATGCAGTCTGGATTGCTTCGTCGCCTGCGCAAGATGGCTTCGCAATTTTGTCGCGGGCTCCTCGCAATGACGGATAGGATAGAGTTATGTCTGTCATCGAAAACACCATCTCCCCCGGCAGCGCCGCCTACCAGGCCAACCGTGACGGCATGCTCGGCCTGATCGACCGCATGCGCGCGCTGGAAGAGCGCACGCGTGCGGCGTCGGCGGCGGCCAAGGACCGTTTCCACAAGCGCGGGCAGCTGCTGCCGCGCGAGCGCGTCGCCCTGGTGCTCGATCCCGGCGCGCCTTTCATCGAGCTGTCCACGCTCGCCGGTTACATGTTCGACGTGCCCGATGCCGCCAAGAGCGTGCCCGGCGGCGGCGTCATCGCTGGCATCGGTTTCGTCTCGGGTATCCGTTGCATGGTCAGCGCCAACGACGCCGGCATCGATGCCGGTGCGCTGCAGCCTTACGGTCTCGACAAGACGCTGCGGGTGCAGGAGCTCGCGCTCGAGAACAAGCTGCCTTATGTCCAGCTCGTCGAAAGCGCCGGCGCCAATCTGCTGCGCTACCGCGTCGAGGACTTTGTCCGCGGCGGCAACATCTTTCGCAATCTCGCGCGGCTCTCGGCGGCAGGCCTGCCCGTCGTCACCGTCACGCATGGCTCTTCGACCGCCGGCGGCGCCTATCAGACCGGCCTGTCGGACTACATCGTCATGGTGCGCGGCCGCACGCGTGCTTTCCTTGCGGGGCCGCCGCTGCTGAAGGCCGCGACCGGCGAGATCGCGACCGAGGAAGAGCTCGGCGGCGCCGAGATGCACACGCAAGTGTCCGGACTCGGCGACTACCTCGCCGAAGACGATCGCGATGCGCTTCGCATCGCGCGCGAGATCATGGCGGCAATGGAATGGGAACGTCCAGGCAAGGCGGCTCCGCGATTCGAGCCGCCGCGCTACGACCAGGACGAGCTGCTCGGCATCATGCCGATGGACCACAAGCGCACCGTGGACATGCGCCAAGTGATCGCGCGCATCGTCGACGATTCCGATTTCACCGAGATGGCGCCGAACTATGGGCCCGCCACCGTCTGCGGTCATGCCCGCATCGAGGGGCAGGCGATCGGTATCATCACCAATAACGGCCCGCTCGATCCCGCCGGCGCCAACAAGGCGACGCATTTCATTCAGGCCTGCTGCCAGACCCGCACGCCGCTGCTCTATCTCAACAACACCACAGGTTACATGGTCGGCAAAGCCTACGAAGAAGCCGGCATGATCAAGCACGGCTCGAAGATGATCCAGGCGGTGACGTCGGCCACCGTGCCTCAGATCACCATCTATTGCGGCGCCTCCTTCGGGGCCGGCAATTACGGCATGTGCGGCCGCGGCTTTCATCCGCGCTTCTGCTTCTCCTGGCCCAACGCCAAGACCGCGGTCATGGGCGGCGAGCAGGCGGCTGAAACCATGGCGATCGTGACCGAGGCCGCCGCCGCGCGGCGCGGCAAGCCGATCGAGAAAGACAAGCTCGATGCCATGAAGGCACAGATCATCGGCGTGTTCGACGGCCAGATGGACGTGTTCTCGACCAGTGCGCGCGTGCTCGACGACGGCGTGATCGATCCGCGCGACACCCGCGCGGTGCTATCCGAAGTGCTCGCGATCTGCCGCGAGGGCGATGCGCGCACGCCCCAGCGCATGCAGTTTTCGGTGGCCCGCCCATGAGGAACGGATCAGTGCAGCACCGGCCATTCTTCAAGGTTTTGGTCGCCAATCGCGGCGAGATCGCGCTCCGCGTGATGCGCAGTGCGCGACAGCTCGGCCTCGGCGTCGTCGCGGTCTATTCGGATGCCGATCGCGACGCTATCCACGTCAAGCAAGCCGATCAGGCCGTGCGCATCGGCGAAGCCTTGCCGGCGCAATCCTATCTCAACATCCCCGCGATCGTCGCCGCCGCCAAGGCAAGCGGCGCGGACGCCGTTCATCCCGGCTACGGCTTCCTCGCCGAGAACGAAGACTTCGCGCAAGCCTGCAAAGATGCCGGCCTCGTCTTCATCGGCCCGTCGCCGCAGGCGATCGAGGCGATGGGCAACAAGGCCGGCGCCAAGGAGATCATGAAAAAGGCCGGCGTTCCCGTCGTGCCCGGCTATCAGGGCGCCGATCAGGGCGACGAAGTCATGCTGGCCGAGGCCAGGAAGATCGGCTTCCCCGTGATGATCAAGGCCGTCGCCGGCGGCGGCGGACGTGGCATGCGGCTGGTGACGGACGCTGCATCCTTCACGGATGCGCTGCGCAGCGCGAGGTCGGAGGCCAAGGCGGCGTTCGGTGACCCCACCGTGATCCTCGAACGCGCCATCCAGAACCCGCGCCACATCGAGATTCAGGTGTTCGGCGACGGCCACGGCAATGCCATCCATCTCGGCGAGCGCGATTGCTCGGTGCAGCGGCGGCACCAGAAGCTGATCGAGGAGGCGCCGTCGCCGGCCGTGACGTCCGAGCTACGCGCCAGGATGGGCGAGGTCGCCGTCGCTGCCGTCAAGGCGCTGCGCTACGAGGGCGCCGGTACGCTGGAATTCCTGCTCGATGCGAGCGGCGAGTTCTACTTCATGGAGATGAACACGCGGCTCCAGGTGGAGCATCCCGTGACCGAGGCGATCACCGGGCTCGATCTCGTCGAGCTGCAGCTGCGCGTCGCACGCGGCGAGGCGCTGCCGGTGAAGCAGCAGGACATCAAGTTCTCAGGCCACGCCATCGAGGTGCGGCTCTGCTCGGAAGATGCCGAGCACGACTTCATGCCGCAATCGGGCCGCATGGCGCGCTGGCATGTGCCTGAAAGCATCCGTGTCGAGCACGCGCTGCAATCGGGTTCGGAGATCCCGCCGTTCTACGATTCCATGATCGCCAAGGTGATCAGCCATGGCGCCACGCGCGAGGAGGCGAGGGGGCGGCTGATCGTCGGCCTGGAGCAGCTCACCGCTTTCGGCGTGACCACCAACCAGTCCTTCCTGCTGTCGTGTCTGCGTCATTCCGGCTTTGCCGGGGGCGAGGCGACGACGGCCTTCATCGGCGCACACCGCGACGAACTGTTGGCGCCCCCTATGGACGCTGCATTCGATACGGCGCTGGCTGGCCTGCTGCTCTACGTCACCAATCCGCGCGCGCCTTCGTGGCGGACGGGCCGGAGCCTCGCGGCGACGTTTCCTTTGCCTGCGAAAGTCGAGATCGCAGGCCACGCGCATGAGCTCGAAGTCACCCGCGAACGCGACGGCAGCTACGCCGTCGCCATCGATGGCAGGCAGGACAGATTTGAGATCGACCAGCTCGATGCCGACGCCATCCGCTTCCGCCATGATGGCGTGATGGACAGCGCAAAGTTTCTGCGCGACGGCGATCGGCTCTATCTCCAGCACCGCGGTATCCCGCTCGCGGTGACTGACCTGACCCTCGCCGCGCCGAAGGCCGCCACGGCCAACGGCGGCGATGGCAAGGTGCGCGCCGCCATGAACGGCCGCGTCGTCGCCGTCCTGGTCAAGCCGGGCGATCGCGTCACCGCCGGCCAGCCGGTGCTGACGCTGGAAGCGATGAAGATGGAGCACGTCCACAAAGCCGGCATCGACGGCGTCATCGCCGCAATCGACGTCGCCGAAGGCGAGCAGGTGACCACGGGGCGGATCGTCGCGGAGATCGGGGCAAAGTCGGCGCCGCCAGCTCCGCAATCGTAGGGTGGGCAAAGGCGCATCGCGCCGCCCATCGATCGTTTCGATTGGCATAGGGATGGTGGGCACGCTTCGCTTTGCCCACCCTACAACACCAGCCTTGGCGCAACCTCTGAAAACTGAATGATTTCAACGTCATTTCGGTCGAGGCGTAGCTGCCTCAAACTTCCTTTGAACATCGTTCAATTTACGGCTACTAATTGTGAACAAAGTTCAATCATCTTGGAGGCCTTCATGTTGCACGCAACACATTCCGCCCGAGACGCCACGCGCCCCTCAGAGTCCCCGCGACCGTCGTTCCCTCCCCTCCAGACGCGCGAAAAATATCTGATCGCCGCGCTGCTCGCCCTGGCGCTGGCGGCGCTCTTCGCTCCCCCGCTACCCGCTGCCGCCTGGCACATTCCCCATTTCGTCGACGGCCGCGCCTGGCTCGGCATACCGAACGCCGGCGACGTGCTGAGCAATCTTGCCTTCCTCGCGATGGGTGTTTGGGGCTCGGAGCGGCTGCGCGCCCGGCATGATGCGCCCGTCGGTGCAAGCTGGCTCTTCGTGGGGCTGATCCTCACGTGCCTGGGCTCGGGCTTCTATCATCTGGACCCCGACGTGCCGCAGCGGCTGGTCGCCGATCGTCTCGGCATGGCGGTTGCGTTTGCGGGCTTTCTCGGTATCGCAGCCAGTGAGCGCGTCAGCGTGCGCGCCGGTGAAGCCGTGCTGGTGCTGATGATGATCGCGGGTCTGCTAGCTGCCTGGGTGGCGCGCGAGAATCTCACACCGTGGGTGGTCGTGCAGTATGGCGGCATGGCGCTGGCCGTGAGCCTGGCGTTGACGCGGCCCCGCTCCGGCGTGCTCGGCGTGCCGCTCGGCGGCGTGATCTTCTTCTATGCGCTGGCCAAGGTTTTCGAACTCGGTGACGCCGTCATTTTCGAAGCGACCGGCCACATCGTCTCGGGCCATACGCTCAAGCATCTCGCCGCCGCGCTGGCGGCCTGGCCGGTGATCAGCACACTCCGTGATCGTAGGGCGGATTAGCCAGCGACCTCGCGAAGCGCGGTCCGCTGGCGTAATCCACCACTTCTGTTTCCGCGGCTACAGACGGTGGTGGGTTACGCTTCGCTAACCCACCCTACGCGATCGCGTTATTCCGCCCCGTGCCCTCGTTGAGCAAGCACGCCACCTGATGCCCGTCGCCCGCATCCAACAGCGCCGGCCGCTCCGTCTTGCAACGCTCCATCGCAAACCGGCAGCGGGTGTGAAATGCACAGCCCGAGGGCGGATTGACCGGGCTTGGCACGTCGCCGTCAACCAATGGCGCAAGCTTCTTCGCCAGCGGATTGGCGACCGGGACGGAGGCGAGCAGCGCCTGTGTGTACGGATGGCGCGGATTGCGGAACAGCTCGTCCTTGCCGGCGATCTCGACGATGCGGCCGAGATACATCACGGCGACGCGGTGGCTGATATGGGCGACCACGGCGAGGTCGTGCGCGATGAAGAGGTAGGAGAAGCCGTGCTGCCGTTGCAGGTCGATCAACAGATTGATCACCTGCGCCTGGATCGAGACGTCGAGCGCGGAGACCGGCTCGTCGCAAATGATCAGGCGCGGCTCCAGCGCCAGCGCCCGCGCAATGCAGATACGTTGACGCTGGCCGCCGGAGAATTGATGCGGGAAATTGCCCATCTGGTCGGGCCGCAAGCCCACCTGCTCGAACAGCCTTGCGACCCGAGCATCCAGCGCCTTGCCGGTGGCGAGCCCGTGCACGGCGAGCGGCTCGCCGACGATGTCGCCCGCGGTCATGCGTGGATTGAGCGAGGCAAACGGGTCCTGAAACACGATCTGCATGGAGCGGCGGTGAGGGCGCAGTGCCGACTTGGACAAATGGGTGATGTCCTCACCATCGAGGCGAATCTGGCCCGAGGTCGGCTCCACCAGCCTCAGCACGCTGCGCGCCACCGTCGACTTGCCGCAGCCGGACTCGCCGACGAGCCCAAGCGTCTCGCCGGCACCAAGGGAGAACGAGACGCCGTCGACCGAGTGCACGGTGCCAACCTGTCGCCGCAGCACGCCGGCGCGCACCGGGTAATGCTTCCTGAGATCGGTGACCTCGAGCAGTGCCTTGGTCATGCTACCTCCGCAACTTCTTCCGCGCGCCAGCAGGCGGCGAGATGGCCGCCGCCCCAATCCGCAAGCGGCGGGTATTCGGCCTCGCAGCGTTTGATCGCTAGCTTGCAGCGCGGCGCGAAGGCGCACCCCTTCGGCAACCGGACCAGCGACGGCACGGTGCCGGGAATTTCGTTCAGTCGCGCCTGCGCGGGAACGCCGGAGGCGGGCACGGCCGGGATCGAGGCCATCAGCCCCCGCGTGTAGGGATGCTTTGGCGAGGCGAACAGCGCCTCGACGCTGGCCTCCTCGACCTTCCGCCCCGCATACATCACGATCACGCGCTGCGCCGTCTGCGCGACGACGCCGAGATCATGCGTGATCAGCACGAGTCCGGTGCCGAGCTCCTTCTGCAGGTCGAGGATCAGCGCCAGGATCTGCGCCTGGATGGTGACGTCGAGTGCGGTGGTCGGCTCGTCCGCAATCAGCAGCGCCGGCCGGCAGGCCAGCGCCATGGCGATCATCGCGCGCTGGCGCATGCCGCCGGACAGCTGGTGCGGATACTCGCCCGCACGCCGCGCCGGCTCCGGGATACGCACCAGGCGGAGCATCTCGACGGCGATATTCCGGGCCTCTTTGGCCGAGATATTCCGGTGCAACCGCACGGCCTCGACGATCTGGTCGCCGATCCGCATCACCGGATTGAGCGATGTCATCGGCTCCTGGAAGATCATGGAGATGTGGTTGCCCCTGACAGCGCGCATCTCCGCTTCGTCCAGCGCCAGCAGATCGGTGCCTTCCAGCGTGACGGAGCCGCCGACGATGCGGCCGGGCGGATCCGGCACGAGCCGCATCAGCGAGAGCGCGGTGACGCTCTTGCCGCAGCCGGATTCGCCGACAATCGCCAGCGTCTCGCCGCGCTTCACGCTGAACGAGAGATCGTCCACCGCCTTGAACAGGCCGGAATTGGTGAAGAACACCGTCTTCAGGTTCTTCACCTCGAGCACGAGATCGGATTTGTCCGCCATCATCCGCGTTGCCTCGGGTCCAGGATGTCGCGCAGGGCGTCACCGAACAGATTGGCGCCGAACACGGCGAGGCTGATGGCGATGCCCGGGAAGATCACGAGCCAGGGCGCGGTGCGCACATATTCGGCGGCGGACTCCGAGAGCATGCGGCCCCATGACGGATAAGGCTCGGGTATGCCGAGGCCGAGGAAGGAGAGCGAGGCTTCGGTGAGGATGGTCGAGCCGAGCTGGGCGGTTGCGAGCACGATCAGCGGCGCCAGCGTGTTCGGAAGCACATGGCGGAGCGCAATGCGGACCTCGCTCATGCCGATCGACTTGGCGGCTTCAACGAAGGGCTGCTCGCGCAGCGCCAGGGTGTTGGCACGGGTGACGCGCGACACGGTCGGGATCAACGGAATGGCGATGGCGATGATGACGTTCGGCAGGGACGGGCCGAGAGCTGCCGTCATGATCAAGGCGAGGACCAGCAGCGGCAGCGCCTGAAGAACGTCGGAAACGCGCTGGAATATGAGGTCGACCCAGCCGGACAGATAGCCTGATGTCAGCCCGACGATGACGCCGATGGCGCCCCCGAGCGCGGTCGAGCCGATGCCGACGGCCAGCGAAATGCGCGCGCCGTGGATGATGCGGCTGAACACGTCGCGGCCGAACGAGTCGGTTCCCATCCAGTGCGCCAGGCTCGGCCGGGCCAGCGCGCGCGCGGAATCGACCGTCAGCGGATCATAGCGCGCGATGAAGTCGGCAAAGATCGCGGTGAGCACGAACACAGTCATGATGGCGAGCCCGGCCGCGCCGAGCACGTGCCGCTGCGCCAAAAACAGCACGCGTCGCCAGCCGCCGGTCGCATGCGCGCCGGCCCGCCGTAGTTCGAGATCGTAGTCGATCGCGGCCAAGCTGGTCTCCTAGTCCGTGTACCTGATACGCGGGTCGAACACCGCGTACAGCATGTCGACGATGAAATTCGCGCTCACCACCACGACGGCGATCAGCATCACGAGATTCTGCACGATCGGATAGTCGCGCCAGCGGATCGCCTCGACCAGGAAGCGGGCGACGCCGGGGATGTTGAACACGGTTTCGGTGACGATCAGGCCGCCGATCAGGAACGCCGCCTCGATGCCGATCACGGTGATGACGGGCAGGATCGCGTTCTTCAGCGCGTGGTGATAGTTCACCGCGGTGTCGGAGGCACCCTTGGCACGCGCCGTGCGGATGTAGTCCTGCCGCAGCACTTCCAGCATCGAGGAGCGGGTGATGCGCATGGTCAGCGCCGCGCTGCGGAAGCCGACCGCTGCCGCCGGCACGGCGTAGGTTGCGAACGCCTCGAGCCAGGTCTGCGGATTGGGATTGAAGATCGGCATCTGGCCGAACATCGCCACCGACGCGGTGAGGATCAAAAGGCCCAGCCAGAACGAAGGCAGCGACAAGCCGCTGAGGCTGACGACGCGGAGCGCGTAGTCGAGCCGTGTGCCCTGCTTCACGGCGCTGATGACGCCGAGGGGAATGCCGATCGAGGCCGAGAACAACAGCGCCAGGCCGGCGAGCCGCGCCGTGATCGGGATCCGCGGCAATATCTCCTGCAGCGCCGGCTTCTCGGAGACGTAGGAGTAGCCGAAATCACCGCGCAGGAAGCCGCTGATCCAGTGCCAATATTGCACGATCAGCGGCTGGTCGATCCCGAGCTCCTTCTCCAGATTGGCCTTGTCGGCGGGATCGACATAGCCGGCGGCGGCGAACAGGATGTCGACGATATTGCCGGGCACGATACGCAGCAGGAGGAAGATGACGATCGAGATCCCGAACAGGGTCACGAGCATCAGGAACAGGCGTCGCACCAGATAGGCAAACATCCTTCGCCCTCCGCGAGCCGCTAGTCTTCAGCCTGAGGCGCTACTTGTCGAGCCACACATCCTCGTAGCGAAAGCCGTTATAGGAGCTGTTCGACATGATCGTGATGCCCTTGACGTAGGGCTGCCAGCACGTGCCCGCCCGCGCGTGAAAGATGATCGGACGGGCGACATCCTCCTGCAGCTTCTTGTCGATATCCCAGACCAGCGGCTTGCGCTTGCTGACGTCGGTCTCCTGCGACTGTACGTCGAACAGCTTCTCGATCTCCTTGTTGCAGTAATTGGTGTAATTCCGTTCCGAGCCGCAAGAATAGTTTTCGTAGAAGGACTGGTCGGGATCGTCGACCGAATTGCCGGTCAGATTGAGGCCGAGCATGTAGTCCTTGCGCGCGACCTTCGGGAACCAGTTCGCGGTTTCCACGACGTCGAGCTCGCCGTCGATATAGATGCTCTTGAGCTGGTCGATCAGGATCACGGCGGGATCGCGATATTCCGCGATATTGCGCGTCGAGACCTTCACCGCGAGATGCTTGTCGGGACCGTAGCCCGCCTTCTGCATCAGCTTCTTCGCTTCCTCCCGGTTCGCATTCACGTTCCGGCCGTAGCCCGGAATGGTCTCCAGCTTGTCCTTGGGCATGCCCCAGATGCCTTGAGGCGGCGGCAGCATGGTGCCGCCGATGTCGGCCTGACCTTCGAACAGGATGTCGACGAAGGCCTTGCGGTCGAGTGCAAGCGCCACCGCCCGGCGAATATCGACATTGTCGAACGGCGCGGAGGTCGAATTGACGATGATGTTGGTCGAAACGTTGGTCGGTTCGACCGCGCAGACCGCGTTCGGCGCCTGCGACTTGATGTCCTTCAGGAGCGGGATCGTGATGTGCGTTGGGAAGGTCATGTCGAACTTGCCGGCGACGAAAGCGAGAATCGCCGTCGAGCGGTTCGGGATGATCGTGTACTCGATGCCGTCGAGATGGGGCAGGCCCTTCTTCCAATAGTCGGGATTTCGCGTCAGCTTGATCGATTCATTGGCCTTGAACTCGACGAACTTGAACGGTCCGGTCCCGATCGGATGGGTGCGCATGTCCGCCGGCGAGACGTGGCAGGGATAGACCGGCGTATAGCCGGACGCGAGCATCGCCAGCAGCGAGGGCTGTGGCCGTTTCAGGTCGAAGGAGACCTCGAAATCGCCGTTCGTCGTGATCTCGTTGACTTCGCTGTACCAGGCCTTGCGTGGATTCTGCCGCAGCTTCTGCTGCGATTTGCCCATCAGCAGATCGAAGCTGCACTTGACGTCGGCCGATGTGAACGGCTTGCCGTCGTGCCATTTGACGCCCTGGCGCAGCTTGAACGTCAGCTTCTTGTTGTCGCTGCTCCAGGACCAGCTTTCGGCGAGCTCGGGCCGGAGCGTATCGGGACTGTTCTGCGCGATATGCTGGTCATAAATGACGAGATTATTGAAAACCCCCATGAACGGCACGTTGACCGAATAGGTCGCGCCTTCGAGAATGGATGCGTTGGCCGGACTGTCGCGGTGATACATCCGCAAGGTCCCGCCCTGCTTGGGCTCGCCTGCGAGCGTGGCGGTTGAGGCCGTCAGCACAGATAGCGTCGCCATCGCGGCGAGCGCCCACACGCTCCGCATGCTCATCCTCCCTGGACACCGGCCTTTGCGGCCTGTTTGTCAGACGATAGCACGCAAGTTGAGGGAGGCAACCCGTAAGGCCGCATGCCGCCTCGACAATTCGGATGACCCAAGGCCGCAGGGTTTCATGGTCTCGCAATATGCGAGTGCAGGTGCGAAGAGATGCGGAACTGAAGCGTCACGCTGCTTCTCCAGCACTCGGCCGTGGTCCCGGACAAGCGAAGCGCAGCTCCGGGATCCATAACCACAGGGAGAAGTTGGCGAAGACTCGGAGCTATGCGCTCGCTCCATAACCACTCCCCGTGGTTATGGATCCCGGGTTCGCGACTTCGTCGCGCCGGGGACGACACCTTTCATCTGGTTACGTCTTGCGCATCTCACGCTCAAGCTCAGTGCCCCCTCACACGATCCGTGACGCTTTGTTCCCCCAATACCGATCCCGCAGCAGCCGCTTGTACAGCTTCCCGGTCGGCAACCGCGGCAATTCCTTCTCGAAATCGACCGAGCGCGGCACCTTCTGCCGCGACAGCGATTTTGCGCAGAACGCGATCAGCTCTTCGGCGAGCGCCTCGCCGGGCACCACACCCGGCATCGGCTGCACCACCGCCTTCACCTCTTCGCCGAGATCGGGATTGGGCACGCCGAACACTGCGGCATCGGCGACCTTCGGATGGGTGATCAGGAGATTTTCGCATTCCTGCGGATAGATGTTCACCCCGCCGGAGATGATCATGAAGGTCGCGCGGTCGGTCAGGTACAGGAAGCGGTCGGCGTCGACATAGCCGACATCGCCGACCGTGCTCATGCTGCCGTCGGCCGAACGCGCTTCCTTGGTCTTCTCAAGGTCGTTGAAATATTCGAACGGCGATCCCGTCTTGAACCAGACCTGACCCGGCGTGCCGGTCGGGCATGCCCGCATGTTCTCGTCGAGAATGTGGAGGTCGCCAAGCAGCACTTTGCCGACGGTGCCGCGATGGGCGAGCCATTCCTCGCTGTTGCAGGCGGTGAAGCCTAGGCCCTCCGTCGCGCCGTAATATTCGTGGATGATCGGCCCCCACCATTTGATCATGTCGTCCTTGACCAGGGCCGGGCAGGGCGCGGCGGCGTGGATCGCGATCTCCAGCGAGGACAGGTCGTAGCGCTTTCGGACCTCCGCCGGCAGCTTCAGCATGCGCGAGAACATCGTCGGCACCAGCTGGGTGTGGGTGATGCCCCAGTGCTGGACCAGCTCGAGGTAACGCTCGGGATCAAAACTCTCCATGATGATGACGGTGCCGCCCATGCGGATCGTGAGGTTCACGGCAGCTTGCGGCGCGGAATGATAGAGCGGGGCCGGCGAGAGATAGACCATACCCTCACGGTAGTGCCAGAGCTTGGTCAGGAAATCGAACAGCGGCAGATTGTGCTTCGGCGGCTCCTCCGGCAGCGGCCGCAGGATGCCCTTCGGCCGTCCGGTGGTGCCCGATGAATAGAGCATGGCCGTGCCGAGGCATTCATCCGCGATCGGTGTCGTCGGCATATCCGCGGTCACGTCCGCAAGACCGACGATGCGATCGCTCTCGCCCGGGCCGTCGGCGACGATGCAGAGCTTGATATCGGGGCAGGCCTGGATCGCCTCGCGCGCGATGTCGAGTTTCGCCACCGACGTGACCAGAATCTGGGACTGGCTGTTGACGAGCAGATAGGCCAGCTCGCCCGGTGTCAGGAAGGAGTTGATGCAGGTGTAGTAGAGACCGGAGCGTTCGCCGGCGCCGCAGGCCTCAAGATAGCGCGAATTGTTCTCCATGAAGATCGAATAGTGGTCGAGCCGTCTCAAGCCGTGCTTGCGGAACAGATGGGCCAGCCGGTTGCTGCGCGCATCGAGCTCGCGATAGGTGACGGCCTCGCCCGTGGCCGCCATGATGAAGGCGGGCTGCAGCGGGCGTAGGCGGGCGTGCTGACCTGGGTACATCTATCCTCCGGCTTTGGATCATGCGGCTAGAAGCAGGATTTCGCGAACGTCGGCAGGACTCTCGATCTTGCGCGGGTTGCGCGGAATCCAGTTCGTGCGCATCGCCTGTTCGGCGATGGCGTCGAAATGCGCGGGCGCCACACGCACATCCGCGAGGCTGCGTGGCATGCCGAGCGAGCGGATGAAGGCATCGAGCACGTCGGCGGCGTTGTGGCCGGGGAAACCCATCGCGGCCGCGACGATCATCTGGCGCTCGGCATTGTCGCGCGCATTCCAGCGCATTACCGCCGGCAGCATGATGCAGGAGGTGTAGCCGTGCGGCACGTCAAAGGCCGCGCCCAGCACGTAGCCAATGCCGTGGCTCGCGCCCATCGGCACGCCGGCGGCGAGCGCGCCCATCGACAGCCAGGTGCCGATCTGCGCGTCCATCCGCGCGTCGAGATCGGACGGATCGGCTTTCACCCGCGGCAGCGCGTCGGCGAGCATGGCGAGGCCCTTCACCGCTTGCGCATCGGCATAAGGATGCGTCTCGCGCGAGCAGATCGCTTCGACGCAATGATCGACGGCGCGGATGCCGGTCGACAGGAACAGCCATTCCGGCGTGTGTACAGTGATGGCAGGATCGAGGATGGTCGCGCGCGGCACCGCGAGCGGATGCCGCAGCATCTGCTTCACATGCGTGGCTCGGTCGGTGACGCCGGCGATCGCGCTGAAATCGCCGCCGGCGATCGTGGTCGGAACGCTGATCTGCCGCACCGTCGGCGCGGTCATCTCGGGCGCGACGCCCTTGTGGACGCGGATGCGATCGATGCCGTCGATATCGGTGATGCCGTTGGCGAGGCAAAGCTGCACCGCCTTGGCGCCGTCGGTGATCGAGCCGCCGCCCACGGTGACGATCAGGTCGGCACTGGCTTCGCGTGCCGCACGGGTGGCGGCGATCACCGCCTCGCGCGGCGTATGCGCGGGCATGGCGTCGAACAAGCCGGCGCAGCGGGAGCCCAAAGCCTGCTTGATCTTCTCGATTTCGTCGGTCTGCCGGCTGAGCGTGCCCGAAACCATCAGGAAGGCACGATTTGCTCCCAGCCGGTCCATCTGCGCGACGATGGCGCCGGCGGCCGGATGACCGAACACGACCTCCTCGATCGCGCCGAAAACGACACGTCCCTGGTGCACGCCTGCCCTCCCCGGACAATTCGTCTTGTTTTGTAAGGAGAAGTCTAGCCGAGGCCGCCGCGCCCGTCATGCGCGAAGACGCTGGCCGTTCTTACCCTCCCCTGGAGGGGAGGTCGATCGCGCGAAGCGCGAGCGGGGTGGGGTGATCTCTCCTCACGGGCACTGCCCCAACGTGGAGAGACCGTCACCCCACCCCATCTCACATTCCGCTTGCGCTCCATGTGAGCCGACCCTCCCCCTCCAGGGGAGGGTGGAGTGCGCCGCGCCTTCACGACCGCTCGCGTGCGCCTGTCAACCCGCCATCCGGTCAGGGCATCTGTCCGAGCACTACGCGTGCATAGGTCTTGAAGAATTCATCATTGCCACCCATGCTGCTAACCCCGCGTGTGGGTACTTGGGCTGAATTTTCCGCGGTTTTTATGCGAGGACCTGGGATGAGTGGACCGGACGGAAGCGAGCGACTTGTCAAAAAGCACGATTTCGTTCAGTTGCGGCACGGCGCCATCGCCGGGCTTCTCACTGCTGCATTCGCGCTCACCGGTTGCGGACAGCCAGCCTCGCAGGCAGCCGCCCCGCCGCCGGCGCCCGTGACGGTCGCCCAGCCGGCCAAGCGCACCGTCACCGATTGGGACGAGTTCACCGGCCGCTTCGAAGCGGTGGAGGAGGTGCAGGTCCGCCCGCGCGTCGGCGGCTTCGTCAACTCCGTCGAATTCCAGGACGGCGCCATCGTGCGTCAGGGCGATCTGCTTTACGTGATCGACCCGCGTCCGTTCGAAGCGGTGGCCACGCAGGCGGAGGGACAGCTGTCGGATGCCCGCGCCAAGGTGGAGCTCGCCAAGCGCGAGCTCGATCGCGGTCTCAGCCTGGTGCAGACCAGCGCAGTCTCCGAGCAGGTCGTCGATCAGCGTCGTCAGGCCTTGCAGGCCGCGCACGCCGCCGAGGTGCAGGCCGAAGGCGCGCTCAAGGCCGCCAAGCTCAACATTGAATTCACGCATGTAACGGCGCCGTTGACGGGCCGCGTCAGCCGCCATCTCGTCAGCCCCGGCAATCTCGTGCAGGGCAGCGACAACGGCTCTTCGACCCTGCTGACCTCGATCGTCACGCTCGACCCGATCTACGTCTATTTCGACATGGATGAGGCGACCTTCATCAAATACAGCAAGCTCTGGTTCGAAGGCCGGCGCCCGAGCTCGCGCGATACGGCGAACCCGGTGCAGGTGACGCTCGCCGGCGAGACCAAGCCGTCGCATGAAGGCACCATCAACTTTCTCGACAACCGTCTCGACGTCTCCACCGGCACGCTGCGCAGCCGCGCCGTCGTCAAGAACACCGATCTGTCGATCCTGCCCGGCCAGTTCGGCCGCGTGCGTCTGATCGGCAGTGCGCCCTACGAAGCTCTGCTGATTCCGGATGCGGCTGTCGCGACCGACCAGTCCCGCAAGATCGTGTTCGTGGTCAAACCCGACGATACGGTTGAGGCGCGTCCCGTCGTGCTCGGGCCGCTGGATGACGGCCTACGCGTGATCCGCGAAGGGTTGAAGGCGGAGGACCGCGTCATCGTCAACGGCATCCAGCGTGCCCGTGTCGGTGCCAAGGTCGCCCCGCAGACCGCGCAAGCCCCAGCCGGTGGCAAGTCATGAATCTCGGCCGTCTCTCCATCAACCAGCCCATCCTGGCGATGGTGCTGTCGATCGTGCTCCTGATCGTCGGCGCGCTCGCCTACACCACGCTGCCGGTGTCCGAATATCCGCAAGTGGTGCCGCCGACCGTGGTCGTCACCACGCAATATCCAGGCGCCTCCGCGCAGACCGTGTCCGACACGGTGGCAGCTCCCATCGAGCAGGAGATCAACGGCGTCGAGGACATGCTGTATCTCTACAGCCAGGCGACCTCGAACGGCCAGCTCACCATCACCGTCACCTTCAAGCTCGGCACCGATCTCGACAAGGCCCAGGTGCTGGTGCAGAACCGCGTCGCGATCGCGCAGCCGCGCCTGCCGGAGGAAGTCCAGCGCAACGGCGTCACCACGCGCAAGAACTCGCCCGACATCCTGATGGTCGTGTTCATGCTGTCGCCCGACGACACGTTCGACCAGCTCTACATCTCCAATTACGCACTGCTCCAGGTCCGCGACCAATTGCTGCGCCTCGACGGCGTCGGCGACATCCAGATCTTTGGCGCGCGCGATTACTCAATGAGGTTGTGGCTCGATCCTGACCGCATCGCCAATCTCGGCCTGACCTCGGCCGAGGTGCTGGCGGCGATCCGCGCCCAGAACGTGCAGATCGCCGGCGGCCAGATTGCCGAGCCGCCGATCGCCGACCGCGCCTTCCAGCCGAACCTCACCTTCACGGGCCGCCTGAAGGACCAGAAGCAGTTCGAGGACATCCTGATCAAGGCCGGCTCCGACGGCCGCGTGGTGCGGTTACGCGACGTTGCCCGTATCGAGCTCGGGGCGCTGGCGTACTCCACCAACAGCTTCCTGCTGCGCAAATCGGCGGTCGCCATGCTGGTGACGCAGCGGCCGGGATCGAACGCCCTCGCCACGGCAAAGAACATTACCGACACCATGACGAAGCTCAAGGAGAGCTTCCCGAAAGGTCTCGACTACAATATCGGCTACAACCCGACCGAGTTCATCGCGCAGTCCGTCCACGAGCTGATCAAGACCATCTACGAGGCCATGCTGCTCGTGGTCGTCGTGGTGCTGGTGTTCCTGCAGGGATGGCGGCCTGCGATCATCCCGATCATCGCGATTCCGGTGTCGCTGGTCGGCACCTTCGCGGTGATGGCGGCGCTGGGCTTCTCGATCAACAATCTCACTTTGTTCGGCCTGGTGCTCGCCGTCGGCATCGTGGTGGACGACGCGATCGTGGTGGTCGAGAATGTCGAGCGGCATCTCGAGCACGGGATGAGCCGGCGCGACGCCGCGCTCAAGACCATGGAGGAGGTCGGCGGCGCGCTGGTCTCGATCGCGCTGGTGCTATGCGCGGTGTTCGTCCCGACGGCGTTCATCGGCGGCATTTCCGGGCAGTTCTTCCAGCAGTTTGCCGTGACCATTGCGGTCGCGACCGCGATCTCGTGCTTCTGCTCGCTGACGCTGTCGCCGGCGCTGGCCTCGCAGATTCTCACGCCGCACGAGGAGAAACGTCCGCCGGCCGCATGGAATGTCATCGCGCGGGCGTGGGGTGCCTTCACCGGGATCTTCAACCGCGTGTTCGACCGGCTGGCGCATGGCTATGCCGGCCTCGCCGATTTCGTGATCCGGCACTCGGTAATGATGCTCCTGATCTACGTCGTGCTGATCGGCAGCGCCGGCTGGCTGATCGTGACGACGCCGCAGGGCTTCATCCCGGCGCAGGACCGTGGCTACGTCATCGTTTCCGTGCAATTGCCCGGTGCCGCCTCGCTGGCGCGCACCACCGAGGTCGTGCGCGAGATCGAGCGGATCGCGCTGGATACGCCAGGTATTATCCGCGTCGCCGCCTTTGCCGGCTTTTCCGGCGCGACGCGCACGCAGGCGGGCAACGCGGCAGCGCTATTCCCGGTGTTCGACGAACCGGAGGCGCGGATCAAGAAAGGACTCACGGCCAACGCCATCACGGGCGAGCTGCGCAAGCGCCTGTCCGCTATCCAGGGCGCCTTCATCATCGTAATTCCGCCGCCCGCCGTGCCCGGCATCGGCACAGGCGGCGGCTTCGCGATCCGCATCCAGGACCGCCAGGGCCGCGGGGCTGAGCTGCTCGCTGCGGCCACCGACGAGCTTGTCGCCGCGGCACGCAAATCGCCCTTGCTGCTCGGCCCCTCGGTGTTCTCGCCGTTCACCGCCAACACGCCGCAGCTCTTCGTCGACATCGACCGCACCAAGGCGCAGAAGCTCGGCGTGCCCATCTCGAACATCAACGATACGATCCAGAGCTATTTCGGATCGACCTATGTCAACGACTTCAACCTGTTCGGCCGCACCTATCACGTCACCGCGCAGGCTGACTTCCCGTTCCGGAAAGAGCCCAGCGATCTCGCGCGCCTACGCACGCGCAACGCCTCCGGCGACATGGTGATGCTCGGCAGCGTGGTCGAGTTCAAGGATGTTTCCGGTCCCGATCGCGTCGCGCGCTACAATCTCTATGCCGCGTCCGAGCTTCAGGGTGAGCCGTCGCCGGGCACCAGCTCGACCACAGCGCTCGACACCATCAAGAAGCTGGCGGATGATACCTTGCCGAGCGGCTTCACCTTTGAATGGACGGATCTGTCCTATCAGCAGGTCACCGGCGGCAATGCCGGCCTCTACGTGTTCCCGATTTGCGTGCTGTTCGTCTACCTCGTGCTGGCCGCGCAATATGGCAGCTGGACCCTGCCGTTCGCGGTGATCCTGATCGTGCCGATGTGCCTGCTTGCCGCCACCATCGGCGTGCGCATCATGGGTCAGGACGTCAACATCCTCACGCAAATCGGTTTCGTCGTGCTGGTGGGGCTGGCGGCCAAGAACGCGATTTTGATCGTCGAGTTCGCGCGCGACATCGAGAACGAAGGCAGACCGCGACTGGAGGCTGTGATCGAGGCCTGCCGCCTGCGGCTGCGGCCGATCCTGATGACCTCCTTCGCCTTCATCCTCGGCGTGCTGCCGCTGGTGATCTCGACCGGCTCCGGCTCGGAGATGCGGCAGGCGGTCGGCGTCGCCGTCTTCTTCGGCATGATCGGCGTCACCCTGTTCGGCCTGTTGTTCACGCCGATCTTCTACGTGGTGGTGCGGAACCTGGCGGAGGGACGGAACGAGGGGAAGAAGCCGGAGGTGGCTGCCTGACGCTGCCTCTACAGCCATGCTCCTCCATACCCTCCGCTGTCATCCCCGCGAAGGCGGGGATCCATAACCACAGGGAGTAGTTTGGCGCGACACCGGTAACCCCGCGTCTTCGCCAAACGTCTCCCTGTGGTTATGGGTCCCGGATCTTCGCTTCGCTCGTCCGGGACGACAGCGGCTATTTGGCGCGCAAAATCCCATACTAACGACCAACGTGAAATGGATGGGCAGGGGCGGGGTTCTTCACTACTATCCGCGCGATTTCAAAACAGAAAACTGCTGGGAGATAACGTATGAAATCAGCACTTTTGGCCGCCGTCGCAACCTCTGCTTTGGTGCTGGCGGCGCCGGCGTCCGCGCAAGGCGTCAAGATCGGCATCCTCAACGACCAGTCCGGCGTCTATGCCGATTACGGCGGCAAATGGTCGGTCGAGGCGGCCAAGATGGCGATCGAGGACTTTGGCGGCGAGGTGCTGGGCCAGAAGGTCGAACTCGTCACCGCCGATCACCAGAACAAGCCCGACCTCGCGACCTCGATCGCGCGGCGCTGGTACGACGTCGAGAACGTCGACATGATCACGGAGCTGACGACCTCCTCGGTCGCGCTCGCGATCCACGAGCTCTCCAAGGAAAAGAAGAAGATCGACATCGTCGTCGGCGCCGCGACCTCGCGTCTCACTGGCGATGCCTGCCAGCCCTACGGCTTCCACTGGGCCTACGACACCCGCGCGCTCGGCGTCGGCACCGGCGGCGCGCTGACCAAGGCCGGCGGCGACACCTGGTTCTTCCTCACTGCGGACTACGCCTTCGGCTACGCGCTGGAGAAGGACACCAGCGAGATCGTCACCGCCAATGGCGGCAAGGTGGTCGGCTCGGTGCGCGTGCCGCTCAACTCCTCGGACTTCTCGTCCTTCCTGCTGCAGGCGCAGAGCTCCAAGGCCAAGATCGTCGGGCTCGCCAATGCCGGCCTCGACACCACCAACTCGATCAAGCAGGCCTCCGAGTTCGGCATCGTCGCCAGTGGCCAGAAGCTCGCCGGCCTCCTGATGACGCTTGCGGAAGTGAACGGCCTCGGCCTCCAGGCCGCGCAAGGCCTGGTGCTGACCGAGGGCTACTACTGGGACGTCAACGACAAGTCGCGCAATCTCGGCGAACGCTTCCTCAAGCGGACCGGCCGGATGCCGAACATGATCCATGCCGGCACCTATTCGGCGACGCTGAGCTATCTCAAGGCAGTCAAGGCTGCCGGCACCAAGGATCCGGATGCGGTCGCCAAGAAGCTGAAGGAGCTGCCGGTCGACGACGATTTCGCCCAAGGCGGCAAGGTGCTCGAGAACGGCCGCATGGTCCACGACATGTATCTGTTCGAGGTCAAGAAGCCGTCGGAATCGAAGAAGCCCTGGGACTATTACAAGCTGCTCGCCACCGTCCCCGGCGACAAGGCCTTCTTCGCCGCAAAGGAAAGTGGCTGCCCGCTGACGAAGTAGCGGGAAGAGGAAGCTCGGCCCCACACACTCGCTGTCGTCCCGGACAAGCGCGCCTCAAGCGCGCGCCGATCCGGGACCCATAACCACAGGCAGATATGGTTATGGGGACTCGGAGTTGCCTGCTCGCGCTACAACCTCTTCCTGTGGTTATGGGTCCCGGATCAGCGCTCCGCTTCGCTGCGCTTGTCCGGGACGACGGCTGAGTTTGGAGCGCGACCTTCTCTTACACCAGCCGCAGCACCACCGCGCCTAACGCTCCCGTCCACAGAGCAATCGCGGCGATGCCCTGGATCATGAAGCCCGGGCCACGCTTTGCGGCCGCCTTCGAATAGCCGATGAAGTAGACAATGCGGCCGATGATCCAGATCGCGCCGATTCCTGCCGCGATGCTATCGCTGATATAGACCGCGAACAGCCAGAGCGCCGGCAGAAAGATCGGCATCCATTCCAGCGTGTTCATCTGGATGCGGAAGGCGCGTTCGAAATCCGGATGGCCCGACATCGCGGGCACTTTGACGCCGGTCTTGCTGCGCGACCGCGAGACGTTGATGCTGGTGAAGAAATAAAATGCGATCGCCAGCAGCGTGACGAGGGCGGTGAGGTGATACATGGCAGTTTCCCCAAGGCGTTTTCGAGCGAAGTGGATCCCGGTTCGCGTCAAGAAAACGCGTCAAAACGAGAATCTAAGCAGGTCGCTTCAATACCCGGTCAGCTCGAGATAGCCAACGCCGTCATGCGTGCCGGCAAAGCTGATCGGTCCTTCCCAGTAGGAGAAGCCGGTCCCCATCCAGGCCCTGGGATTGAGCGGCTTGCAAGCAATCGAGAACGATCGCGAGGGAATCGCGATCTGCCATTCCACCGGCAGCTTGCGTCCCGCGACGTCCGCGGTCGCTTTCGGACTCATCTGGATGTCGCCACCCGCAATCATCTGCGTCTCGCCGGCCGCGGTGATCCAGTTGCCGAACGGATAATCCCTGCCGTCCTTCTGCCGTAGCCGGTACAGCATCAGCTTGTCGCCGGATGACAGATGCAGCGACAGCCAGTCCCAGCCGGTCTGGTCGGCATCGAGCGGCTGGCTGCTCCATTCGCGGTCCATCCAGGCCTGGCCCGAGACGTCGACCGGCTTGTCGTCGATGGTGAGCGTGCCGCGGGCGCGGTAGAACGGCTGACTGTAATAGTAGGACGCCTGGCCGCGCTCCGACTTGCGGCTATAGCCGCCATCGCCTTGCAGCACCACGGCGCGATCGGCCTCTAGCGTCAGAGCGTAGCTGAAATCGGTGCTGGCTGCCTTCAGCGTGAGAGGCGCCAAAGTGCGATCGTCGGCGCGATCGAGACCCTTCATCTCCCAGTCGTCGATCCAGGCCGCAAACGGTGTTGCGGAGACGCCGGCCTGCCCGATGCCACCGCGTGAAAAGACTTCGTTGAAGCGGTGGGTATCGGCGCGCGTCACCGCGGCGTGGGCCATCCACACCTGCTGATTGGCCCAGCCTTCGCCCTGCGGGCCCGGCTGCGCCGCCTGTCGGAACAGCGTCCATTGCAGGCCGCAAACCGCGTCGCTGCCGTCGACGAGATTTGCCGTGAGATACCACCACTCGATTCGAAACTCCGGATGCGGCCCGTGATCGGCCGGAAAGGCGAACAGCTTTCCCGGCGTGACCTTGGCAAAGCCATCCGCTGTCTCACCGAGCCCGGCATAGCCCTGCGCACCGGCGCGGCGGGCGAGCGCCAGCGCGGCGATGCCGCCGGTGAAGGCGCGGCGCGAGATCAGGTCAGCGCTCATTGGCGAACACCTTGACGAGATTTGTCGGTTGCATCCGCGCCAGCCGTGCCACCGGCAACAGAGCCGCAAGCAGCGACGCAAACAGCGCCACCGCGACCAACTCGACCAGTTGCAGCGGGAACACGTGGAACGGCAGCCGCCAGCCGAACGCCTTCACGTTGACGATCGCGATCAGGCACCACGCCACCAGCAGCCCAAGCGGCACGGCGAGCAGCGCGGTGAACAGCGCCACCGACAGCGTCTTGGTCAATTCGATCGCGGCCAGGCGCGGCCGGGTGATGCCGATCGCCCACAGCGGTGCAAGTTGCGGCAGGCGGGAATTCGCCAGCGTCAACAGGCTGGTGAACAGCGCGATCCCGGCGACGCCGAGGGTGAACGCGTTCAGCGCGGATGTCACCGCAAAGGTGCGGTTGAAGATGCGGATCGATTCCGCCTTCACCGTCGCCTGATCCGCGACACTGCGATCGCCGAGTGCAAACTGTTTTTGCAGGGCCGCGATCAGGCCGGGGATATTTTCCCTGGCGACGATCAGGCCGATCCGCGTCTGCGGCGTCTGCGGAAACTGCCGCATCAGCGCCGCGACGTTGACGGCGAGTTGCCCCTTGGGATTGCCGTAATCGGCATAGACGCCGACGATATCGAGCTCCCACGTCCCGCCCGGCGCCGGCACCTCGACGACGTCGCCGATCCCGACGTTGAGGCGGCGGCTCAATTGCTCGCTGATGAAGGCGGCATTGCCCGGCATGAGCCGGGTCCAGGCACGCGGCGCGGCGTCCAGCAGCGGCCAGCGCTCGCGATAGAGCGTGTGGTCGGGCAGGCCGAGCAGTTCCACCGGCTGCCCTTGAACCAGCGCCTCGGCGCGGCCACCCGACAGGATCGCCTGCACGTCGCTGCGTTCGCGCAGCCAGTTTCGAATGGCGAGGGCCTGCGCATTGTCGGAAGCGCTGATGTAGACGTCGGCTGCGAGCCGTCCGTTCAGCCAGCCGATGAAGGTGCGGCTGAAGGTCTCGACCATGGTTGACACGCCGACATTGACGGCGAGGGCGAGCAGCAGCGCCATCAGCGCGAGTGACAGCCCGGAGAGCTGCTGTCGGCTGTCCGCCCAGAACCACAGCGCGAGCGGCTTGCGCGCGGCGCGCTGACCTGCGAGCAGGAGCAGTTCGAGCAATGCCGGCAGGATCAGGGCCGCACCGAGCATCAGCGCCGCCAGCAGGCCAAAGCCCGCGATCAGCGATTCGCCATAACGAAGCAACAGCAGTGCGACCGCGAACACGGCGCAGGCGGCCAGGCTCTGCAGGATCAGCCAGCGGCGCTGCCGCTGCTGCCAGGCGCGCGGCTGCGCCGTCGCCAGCACCGGAATCCTGATTGCCTTGACCAAGCTCGTTGCCGCCGCAACAAGCGCGCCCGCAATGCTGATGCCGATGCCGGCGAGCCACCATTCGGGCCGCAAGCTGAGCTGCCCCGGAATCTGCGCGCCATAGAGCCCGCGCAGCGACGCCGCGACGTCGGGCAGCAGCGCGGCGGCGATGAAATAGCCGCAGACGAGCCCGATCAGCCCGGCGACGAGGGCCAGCGCCACGAGCTCGATTACCAAGACTGTGTTGACCAGCCGCGCCGAGGCCCCGCAGGCGCGCAAGGTTCGCAGCATCGGCAGCCGCTGCTCGAAGGCGAGTCCGACGGCCGAGTTGACGATGAACAGGCCGACGAAGAACGACAACAGGCCGAACGCCGTGAGGTTGAGATGGAAGCTGTCGGTGAGGCGCTCCAGCTCGGTCTCCGCGGTCGGTTCGATCAGCTGCAGCTGGTCGCCGACGACGCTTGCCAGCGGCGCGGGCTTGCTCTTCGGCTTGCCGAGCAGAAGCCGCGACACCTGGTCCGGCTTGTTCAGCAGACGCTGTGCCACGCCGATATCGACCACGAGCACGTCGGGCACGAGCTGCGGCAGTACGCGCAGGGGCGGCAATGTTGCGCCGTCGCTGGTCGGAGGCGCTGCGCCCTCCTGCTCCTGCAGATCGCTCAGCGTGTCCCGCGCCACCAATGTCCGGCCCGGCGGAGCAACAAAACTGCTCAAATCTGCAGCACCAAGGCGCGGTGCGTTGCCGACGTCGATCGGCAGCGTCACCGGCTCGATCCCGAGCAGGCGCACCGAACGTCCGTTGATCTGGACCCGGCCCTCCAGCGCCGGCGACACCGGCCAGCCCGCGCGGCGGAGTTTTACGAACAACTCCTGGGGAAAGGTCGCACTGGCAGGCGCAACCAGCATCGCCGTGCGGGCGCCGCCGAATGTCGCCGCGGCGCGGTCATAGGCGTTGCGGGCCTGCTGGTTGATGGCCTGCACGCCGCTCCACAGCGCGGTCGCCGCGATCAGCCCGACCAGAAGCGTCGCGAACTGCATCTTGTGACGCCGCCAATGGCTGAGCAGCACGGCGAGGATCCACAGCGCGCGCCTCATGCGATCCGTCCCGCATGCAGGGTCAGATGGCGGTCGAGCGTCGCGGCCAGATGCAGGCTGTGCGTCACCATCAGGAAACCGCAGCCGGTGCGCGCGACGAGATCGCGCGTCAGCGCCAGCACGTTCTCGGCGGTGGCTTCGTCCAGATTGCCGGTCGGCTCGTCGGCCAGCAGCAGCGACGGCTTCGTCGCCAGGGCACGGCCGATCGCGACGCGTTGCTGCTGCCCGCCCGATAATTGCTCGGGATAGCGCTTCAGAAGAGCCCCGAGCCCGAGCCGTTCGACCAGCTCTTTCGTCCAGGCCACATCATGACGGTCTGCGATCCGCGCCTGAAAGGCCAGATTGTCCGCGACCGACAGGCTCGGGATCAGGTTGAATTGCTGAAAAACCAGGCCGATCCGGTCGCGCCGCAGGCTGGCGCGCCCCGCATCGGACAGTTTGGTGATCTCGATATCCGCCAGCCGAATCGTGCCGCTATCGGCGGCATCCAGCCCCGCGATCAGATGCAGCAGCGTGCTCTTGCCGCTGCCGGATTCGCCGGTCAGCGCGATGCGTTCGCCGTCCCTGAGGTCGAGATCGACGCCGCGCAGCACATGGACCGGTTCGCCGGCCGAGGAGAAGGTCTTGGAAAGGTTTCGGATGCTCAGCACGATGAACGACGCCGGACGGAATTAGCGGAATTGCTGCGTAGCACACCTGCCGGGGAAATGCTGGTTGCGTTGGTCTTGAAGCCGTTGTTAGCTTCCAAGACGGCCAAATCAGAAAAGTGCCAAAAGACCGAAAGACAAGGACGGGGAGATTCATGAGCGCTCAGGGAACGCCAGAGGCGGCGGCCGAGTCGGCGAGGGTGTCAAGCGCGACGCCAAAGGGCGCCTGGACCATCACCTTTCTCCTCTTCCTCTTCATGCTTGTGAACTTCGCCGACAAGATCGTCGTGGGTCTCGCCGGCGTGCCGATCATGACCGATCTGCAGCTCACCCCGGAGCAGTTCGGCCTGCTCGGTTCCTCGTTCTTCTTCCTGTTCTCGATCGCCGCCATCGTGGTCGGCTTCATCGTCAATAAGGTGCCGACGCGCTGGGTGCTGCTGGTGCTCGCGGTGATCTGGGCGCTGGCGCAGTTTCCGATGGTCGGCACCGTGTCCTTCACCACGCTCCTGATCTGCCGCATCGTGCTTGGTGCCGGCGAAGGTCCGGCTTTCTCGGTCGCCGCGCACGCCATCTACAAATGGTTCCCCGACGAGAAGCGCACGCTGCCGACCGCGATCCTCTCGCAGGGCTCGGCCTTCGGCGTGATCCTCGCCGTGCCTGCGCTGAACTGGATCATCGTCAATCATTCCTGGCACTATGCCTTCGGCGCGCTCGGCGTCGTCGGCCTAATCTGGGTTTGTGCCTGGCTCGCGCTCGGCAAGGAAGGGCCGCTGGAGGACACGCAGGTCCTCGCCGCGACCGAGCAGAAGATCCCTTACTTGCAGCTGCTCACCTCGCGCACCTTCATCGGCTGCGTCGCGGCGACCTTCGGCGCCTATTGGGCGCTGTCACTCGGCCTGACCTGGTTCACGCCCTTCATCGTCAAGGGGCTCGGATTCTCGCAGAGCCAGGCCGGCTTCATCTCCATCCTGCCCTGGGTGTTCGGCGCTACTATCGTCATTCTCACGGGGTGGATCTCGCAGGTGATGATGGCGCGCGGCTACAACACCCGCGCGGCTCGCGGCGTTCTCGGCTCGGTGCCGCTGGTGATCGGCGGGCTGATCCTGGCAACGATGCCGCACGCGCAGGGCGCCGGCCTGCAGATCGCGCTGCTCGTGGTCGGATCGGGCCTGTGCGGGGCGATCTACGTCGTCTGCCCGCCCATGCTCGGCGAGTTCACGCCGACCTCGCAACGCGGCGCCATCCTCGCGATCTACGGTGCGCTCTACACGCTCGCCGGCATCATCGCGCCGGCTGTGATGGGGGCGATGATCCAGCGCGCCGGCAGCACGGTCGACGGCTACATGACTGGCTTCACCATCAATGCCGCGATCATGGTCGGCTCCGGACTGCTCGGCCTGCTCTTGCTTTGGCCCAACACGGAAAAGGCCAGGCTGACGCGCGGTGCCGCCGCGCAGGCGGCTGCGCTGAAGGGCGCGGTGTCGCCGACGTGAGGGGGGCTGTCGGCCACTCCACTCATAATTGTCGTCCCGGACAAGCGCAGCGAAGCGGAGCGCCGATCCGGGACCCATAGCCACAAGGGATGACACCGAGAATGAGGCGCAGCCTTCGCGCCTCACGCCGCGCCTAATTCATCCCCTGCGCGCCCCGAATCAGCTTGCCCGGCCGCCGTCCCGTCGCCGCCCCATGCCGCCGCGTCACCACGCCCGACACGATGGTGGCCTCATAACCGTCCACGTCCTGCAACAGCCGCCGTCCGCCGACCGGAAGATCGTAATGCACCTTCGGCGGGTGCAGGTGCAGACGGTCATAGTCGACCACGTTGATGTCGGCCTTGTAGCCCGGAGCAATGAGTCCTCGGTCGGTGAGGCCGACCGAGAGTGCGGTCTTGCGTGACTGCGCTGCGACCACGAACGGGATCGTGAGCTTCTCGCCGCGCTTGCGGTCACGCGTCCAGTGCGTCAGCAGGTAGGTCGGGAAGCTCGCATCGCAGATGATGCCGCAATGCGCGCCGCCGTCGGACAGACCCGGCACCGATTGCGGGTCGATCAGCATCTCGCGCGTCGCGTCCAAATTGCCGTCGGAATAATTGAGGAAGGGCACGTAGAGCATGCCGCGGCCCCCGTCCGACAGCATCGCGTCGTAGGCGAACTCTTCCGGCTGACGGCCCTGCTTGCGCGCCTGGGGCCCCAGCGCGTTCTCCGGCGGCTGCTCGTAATCGGGGGGATCGCCGAGCAGGAACATCTTGTCGTAGTTGGGCCGGAAGAACAGCGGATCGTCGGTCGCGGTCGCCGTCTCGCTCAGGATGGCTTTGCGCACCTCCGGCTGGTGCAGCCGCGCCAGCCTCTCCCCAAGCGGCAGATGGGCGATCGCCTTGTAGCTCGGATGGGTCTGGAACGGATTGCGCGAGAGCTCGAGCCCGAGCAGCAGGCCGACCGGGCGCGCCGCGATCTGCGCGGTGATGGAGAGGCCGCGCCTGGCCGCCGCGTTGATCTCGTCCAGCGTCTGGCGCCAGCGGTTTGGTGCCTTGTCGTTCTGGGTGATCGAGAACGAGATCGGGCATTTCGTCGTGTCGGCGACCCGCAGCATCATCGGCAAATCTTCGTGGAGGGTGGAGAGATCCAGCACGAATTGCAGCACGCTGCGGCCCTCAGCATGCATCGCGCCGGCAATTGCGGTGAGCTCGTCCTCGCCGGCCTTCAGCGTCGGCGTGAAGTCGCCGGTCGAGGTGCGGTGATTGAGCGTGCGCGAGGTCGAGAAGCCGAGCGCGCCGGAACGCACAGCTTCGCCCGCGAGCTTCGCCATCGCCGCATTGTCTTCTGCGGTCGAGGGATCGCGCCGCGCGCCGCGCTCGCCCATGACGTAGACGCGCAGCGCTGCATGCGGCAGCTGCGCGCCGACATCGATGTCGAAATCGCGTTTGGCCAGCCAGTCCATGTAGTCCGGAAAGCTCTCCCAGGCCCAGGGGATGCCGGCGCTCAGCACCGGCTCGGGAATGTCCTCGACACCTTCCATCAGCTGGATCAGGCGGGTGTGGTCGATGGGCTTGCACGGCGCGAAGCCGACGCCGCAATTACCCATGATCGCGGTGGTGACGCCGTTTTGCGAGGACGGCGTGATGTCCTGGCTCCAGGTGACCTGGCCGTCGTAATGGGTGTGCACGTCGACGAAGCCCGGCGTCACGAGCTTGCCGCGCGAGTCGATCTCTTCGCGGCCCTTCGCGGAGATCTTGCCGACCTCGCTGATCTTGCCGCCGGTGATGGCAACATCGGCCTCGAACAGCTCGCCGCCGCTTCCATCCGCGACAGTGCCGCCGCGGATGACGAGATCAGGGGTGCTCATCGTGTTTCTTCCCGGTTTGTTGTTTTGTTGTTTCTCGTCGTCCCGGACAAGCGAAGCGCCGATCCGGGGCCTCCGCGCGAGCGCTTGCGCTCGTCGCGATAACCACAGGGAGATGTTTTGCGAAGACCCGGAGTGACCAGCTTCGCGCTACGACTCCTCCGTGAGGTTATGGGTCCCTGCGCCCCGTGCGCAATTGCGCACTAGGCAGGGACGACAGTTGAATTCGTGGCGAGACCAACCGCTCAATTTGCAGAAGCTTCCCGCTTCCTCTCCGTGAACGGCGACAGCACCACGGTGGCGACCATGAAGATCACGGACGCGCCGAACACCCAGTGCGGGGCGTGTTGGTCCATGATCCACCCGAACAGCAGCGGTGAGACGATGCCGCCGAGATTGAAGCCGGTTGAGACGATGCCGAAGGCGCGGCCGGCTGCGCCCGCGGGCGCGGCGTTGCGCACCAGCATGTCGCGCGAGGGTGCAATCACGCCGGAGAGGAATCCTGCGAGCGTCATCCCGGCCGTCAGCGCCCAGCCCGGCAGCGTCACGAGCGCGATCAGCAGCACAATCGCCGCGTTCACGGCAAAGCAGGCCGCGGCGACATAGCCGTGGCGTTCGGTATGGTCGGCGAGGAAACCGCCAGCCAGCACGCCGGCGGCGCTGGCGCCGAGGAATGCCGTCAGCATGACGTTGGCTGCCGAGTAGGACGTCCCATAGCCGCTCATCAGCGCGACGACGCCGAAATTGTTGATCCCCGCGACCGACAGGCTGAGCAGCATGAACAGCGCCGTCAGCACGATCAGCGCCGGCGTGATGACGGCCTGCTTCGGTGCGGTCGCGCCGCCCTGCTGCCGCGTCTTGCTGGCGCCAGCGTCGGGAATGTTCATGACGAGCAGCAGCAGCGCCACCAGAATGCCGATCACGCCGGATGCGATCAGCGCGCCGACGCCGCCGGACAAGGTGACGAGCGCAGCGACGATCGCCGGCGCCACGGCGCCGCCGAGAAAGCCGGCAAATGTGTGGATCGAGAAGGCGCGGCCCATCCGCGCCTCGTCCATGTGCTCGGCCAGGATCGCATAGTCGGCGGGATGATAGACGCTGTTGGCGAGGCCCAGCAGCACGGCGCAGGCGATCAGGGAGGCGTAGCTGAGGTGCAGGCCAAGCAGGATCAGCGCGAACCCGCCGAGCGTGAGCCCGGCCAGCAGAATTCGCCGCGCGCCAAAATGGTCGACGAGATAGCCGGTCGGCGCCTGGGTCAATCCCGACACCACCGCAAACACGGTGAGCGCGAAGCCGAGCTCGATATAGCCGACGCCGAGCTGGCTCTTGAGGAACGGGAACAGCATCGGCAGCACCAGCAGATGGAAATGGCTGACCCAATGCGCGATCGAGATTCCCGTCAGCGTGCGTAGCGCGCTGTCCGCCTTGCCTTGCTGCGGTGCGGCGAGAACGTCGACCATTGCAGTTCCGTTTCACTCCCTGGAAGCGCGGAAACTATCGGGGAGAGCGGTTATTTGTCCATGAACGCAGGCGCATGGCAGGTAGCGCGGGCGGGGACTGCGGCCTCGATGCTCGCTCACTGGTTCAGCGAGGCACACTGCGGTCCCTCCCCCCTTGCTGGGGAGGGCGGGGGAGAGGGGTCCCCAGCAAAGACTCTATCCGTCGTCGACGCGGAGATTGTCTTCGTGCTCCCGAAAGAGTGCGCCGTGTGGCACCCCTCTCCCTAGCCCTCCCCAGCAAGGGGGGAGGGAACGCGCTGTTCGTGTGGTGAGAGCACTGCCTCACAACGGTTCGTCATCCACACCGTAGCGGTCGCGTTTGGGCGTTGCGATGTCGCCGTCCTCGTAGTCGTCGTCATCGAGAGGCGGCGGGGGTAGCTTCGCTTTGTTGTCAGCCGGCTTCTTCTCGGCGGTCTTGGGCGGCTCGCCCGGTTTGCAGATCTTGATCATGGCTGGTCCCGGATGGTGATGCTGCACCCGATCCTACCCTGGAAATATGAGCGGTCCCTGACCTAGCGCAAGGACCGCGCGTGGCGATGGCCAAGCCTGTCAATGCACGAGCGGCCCGCCCGCCTTCTTCCAGGCATCCAGGCCGCCGGCGATGTGCGCCGTGTTGGAAAGGCCGGCCTCCTTGGCGGCGGCCACCGCCATCGCCGAGCGCTCGCCGAAGGCGCAGAAGAACACGACGCGGCGGCCTGTCGCAGCGGCGACCTCGCGCAGCATGCCGCCGGGCTTGAGGCTCTCCTCGACTGACGGATAGGGCGTATGCAGCGCACCTTCGAGCATGCCGTGCTTGAGGCGCTCGCTGCTCTCGCGCAGATCGACCAGCAGGATGTCGGGCCGGCCGAGGCTGCGGATCGCCTCCGCCGCGCTGAGCGCGCGTCCCTCCTTCTCCAGCTCTTCCTGATGCAGGCCGACATGCATGTTGGCGGGCACCGCCACGTCCATCATCTTCGGATTGGGTAGCTTCAGGTTCGCCATCAGCTCGATATATTCGTCGACCGAGCGGACCTGAAGCCGCGGATTGTAGCGCTTCTCCTCGCCGATGGTGGAGACGGTATCGCCCTTGTAGTCGTGCGCGGGGAATACCATCGTCTCGTCCGGCAACTTCAGCAGCCGGTTGAAGATCGACTCATATTGTGCGCGCGAAGAGCCGTTCTGGAAGTCGGTGCGGCCGGTGCCCCGGATCAGCAGCGTGTCGCCGGTGAAGACGCGATCGCCCATCAGATAGGAGTAGGAATCGTCGGTGTGACCGGGCGTGTACATCACGTCGAGCGACAGTCCCTCGATCGTCACCTTGTCGCCGTCCGCGACCCGCATCGCCACCACGTCGGCCTTGGTCTGGTCGCCCATCACGGTCATGCAATGGGTGCGGTCGCGCAGCTCACCGAGGCCGGTGACGTGGTCGGCATGCAGATGGGTGTCGACCGCCTTGACCAGCTTGAGGTCGAGCTCGCGCAGCAATTGGCAGTAGCGGTCGACCTTCTCCAGCACGGGATCGAGAATCAGCGCCTCACCGCCGGGGCGGCTGGCAAGGACGTAGCTGTAGGTGCCTGAAACGCTGTCGAAGAGCTGGCGGAAGATCATGGCAGGAAATCCGGCGGTGGAACCGATGTCGAGGATTCTACTACGTTGCGAGCCGGAAAGAGAAGTAATTCACTGGATGCGGATAGAAATTTGGAAGATTTTTATTCACGTGGAGGGTGGGGGCGGTTTGGCCGCTGGTCATCCCACCCACCATTGTCATCGCCCGCGAAGGCGGGCGATCCAGTATTCCAGAGGCGTCGAGGTGAACGGAGGCACCGCGGCGTACTGTATTCCCCGCCTTCGCGGGGAATGACAGAGAATGTTAGGCGACAGTCGATTCACAAATTCGTCCCGGCCTGCGCCTGGACGACAGCAGAGCGTGGGCCTACGGCCGCACCACCGTGTAGCCGTTCTCCGCCAGGAACAGGATCTGCCCGACGCCCACCTGCACCGGTGTTGCGGCCTGGATGAACTCCGGCCGCTTGCCCGTTTCGCGCTCGATCGTATCCACCGTGTTGAGGCAGATGTCGAAACGCACGCCCTGTGCGATCAGGCTTTCGACCTGCTTGCGACGCTCGCTGCCTGACAGCAGCAAGTCGATGCCGGGACCGAACGCCACCACTTCGATCGCGATCTTGTCGGGGGCGTAGGCCTTCAGAAGGTTGTTGGCGACGCTCAGCACCAGCGCCTGCTTCCTGGCATCGCCGTCGGAGAGTTGCAGCACGATCTTGTGCTCGCCGAAAGGCTTGTCCTGGAGCGGCACCTGCTGCGCATCAGCCGGCATCGCCGGCCAGATGAGCAGCGTCAGCAGCATCGCGCTGAGAACTTGCGCCCGCCTCATCCTTGTCCCGCAATGCCTGGATTGTCGTCGACGCCCTTCAGCGTGACGCCGGAGCCGAGCCGCTCCTGAAACATCCGGCCCGAGCGCAGATATTTGCCGACGACGTCCCACACCGGCGCGCCTTGCTGGCCGTTGATCGAAGCCCAGCCTGCGACCTTGTAGCGGTGGCTGGCGCTGAGCGCCTTGCCGCTATTGAGCTTCAGCTCCGAGATGCGGCTGCCGATCGCAGCCGTCGGTGTGCAGGTGTAGCTGAGCCCGCCGGCGCGCACCATGTCGCCGCCCTGCTGGTAATAGGGATCGGGGTTGAAGAGGTTGTCGCAGATGTCTTCCAGTACGTCCTTGATCTGGGCTCCCGTCATCTCCTGCACATAGGTTTCGGGATAGGTGATCGCGGTTTCCGCGAGCAGATCCTCCATGGTCAGCGCCTGGCCGGACAGCGCGGTGACGCCCCAGCGGAAGCCCGGCGACAGCGCGATCTGGGCATTGAGCTCGGTGCGAAGCGCGGTGCAGATCAGCTCGTCGACGGGCCCGGAGAAATTGTCGCGGCGATACAGCAAGCGGTCGGGCGTTGCGATCTTCGCCGACCAGTCGGTCACATGCGGCGCGCGCAGCCGGCCGATCAGCTCGGCCATTGCAGGGTCGGGTTTCAGCAGCTCGGAATAAACAGGCAGCAGATGATAATGAACGTCGCTGACCTTGCCCTTGTCGATCGCGAGATCGAGCACGGCAAGGAATTTTCCGTTGGAGCCGGCATTGGTGACGAGCGTGGTCCCGCCGGCGTTCTTCACCGGAATCGGCTGCGGCACGGCGTCGTGGGTATGACCGCCGAGAATGACGTCGATGCCGGTGACGCGGCTTGCGAGCTTGAGGTCGACATCCATGCCGTTGTGCGACAGCAGGATGACCGCATCGACCTTGTCGGTGCCGCGCAAGGCATCGACATGCTTCTGCAACTCCTCCTCGCGGATGCCGAAAGTCCAGTCCGGCGTGAACCGCTTGGGATGCGCGATCGGCACGTAAGGGAAGGCCTGGCCGATGATCGCGACCCGATGGCCGCCGATCTCCTTGATCATTGAGGGCTTGAACACGCGCCCCGTGGCCTTGTCGAATGCTGGGGCATCGTTGAACGCGGCTTCCTCGGTCAGGAAAACGTTCTGCGCCAGGAACTCGCCCTTGAAGCGCTCGAGATTGTCGCGCAGCGTCTGCTCGCCATAGGTGAACTCCCAATGCCCGGTCATCGCCTCGATGCCGAGCAGGTTGGCGACCTCGACCATGTCGCGGCCCTGCATGACATGGGCAAGCCCGGTGCCCTGCCAAAGATCGCCACCGTCGAGGAGCAGCGAACGTTTCTCGCCGACATCGGCTCGCAAACGGTCGACCAGCGTCTTCAGATGGGCAAAGCCTCCGAGCTTGCCGAAGCGGCCTGCGGACTTTTCGAACTCGACGCAGGTGAAGGCATAGGCATCGGCGCTGTCGGAGCGGATACCGAAACGTTCGAGGAAGGCGCGGCCGACCAGGTGCGGCGGTCGTCCGGCCATCTCGCCGATGCCGATGTTGATGCTGGGCTCGCGGAAATAGATCGGGTTGAGCTGCGCATGGGTGTCGGTGATGTGCAGGATACGCGCGTTGCCGAACCGCTCGAGGTCGTAAATGCTCGCGGCTTCAGTGCCTCGCGCAAGCCGCGGCAGGCTGAGCGATGCAGCGGCAAGGCCTGCAGACTTCAGGAAATCGCGGCGGCGGATAGCCATCCCAGATTCTCCGCGCCCTCTCATGATCGCAAAATTATTCCATCGGGGAACAGTCTAGCGGATTTCCATCGCCTTCCAGGCTTCTTTTTCAGACGTCGCCTGGAAGATCGACGCCTTCGCCAGCGCCTCGGCCTCCTTGGCTGCGGCAGTGGCGCGGTCGAAATCGCCGCCATCCGCCGCCTTCTTGGCCGTTGCCAGCGTGGAGACGGTGGTGGTCCATTGGTGACGCAGGCTGGCCGCCTCCTTGGCCGCGGCTTCCGCGGCGGCAAAGGCCGCCTTGTAGTCCGCTTCATTTGCTGCGCGCGCCGCTGAGGCGAGGCCGAGTGCGAGCAGCATGGCGAGAGGAAGTGTCCGCTTCATGGCCGCGCTCCCGGGCCTGAGATCGGTAGGCCGTTGGCAACGTAGGACAGGAAATATTCGACGTCGCGATACTCGTCCGCCTGCGGCTCCAGCGGAACCGCGCGGGTCTGGCTGTTGCAGGTGACGAAGCGGCGGCTGGTCGTGCCCATGCCGCTCCATTCGGAGCGGTAGATCGGCATCGCGTTCAGGATACCGAGCGCCGGCGCCAGGGTTTCGGCGCGGATGCGCTCGCCCGGGCTTTGCACATGACAGCCGGCGCAGGAGAAGTTCATCTGGCCGCGCCTTGTGTAGAAATAGCGCTTGCCGTTTTCGAACGCCGCGAGTGCACGCGGATCATCGGGAATTTTGATGTCCATCGGCTTGCCGCGCGAGGTGAACGCCATGTAGGCGGTGAGCGAGGCCATCTCGTCCTTGACGTAGGAATAGGGCGCCTCGCCATTGGCCTCGCGGCAGCGGTTGAGCGCGAGCTCCAGCGTGACGACCTTGCCTTCCTTCTCGTCGAAATAGGGATAGTTCTGGCGGATGCCGATGCCGCCGTTCGGGAAGCAGTCGGCATAGGTCTTGCCGTTCTTGAACGGGGTCGCAAACATTTCCTTGCCGGCATCGAGCGCGAACTCGTAAGGCGGGAATTCTTCCTTCTCCTGCCATTGCCGCTTCATGTCCTCATTCATGGAATAGGGACCGTTGACGAAGTCCTCGTGCTTCACGTCCGGAAACTTCTGGAAGAAGAAGTTCTGGAATGCCTTGGCGTCGGCGACAGGATCGACCTTGTCGGCTGCGACGACGTGCGCAGAGGTGAGGGCGAATGCGACGAGTGCGGCGCTCATCGAGCCGAGCAGGAGGGAGAAGCGGGCCTTCATCACGCGATCTTTGCGATGGTGGTATCCGACGCACCCTTGTTGTCGGTCCAGGAGATCTTGAGCTCGTCGCCCTTCTTGGCGCCCTTGAAGCTGAACTTGACGTAAGGGTCCTTGGAGACCGCGGTGCCCCAATTGGCGACGAAGACGTCCTTGCCGTTACATTCGAATTTCAGCTCCTGGATGAAATGCGCCGGGATCAGCTCGCCCTTGGAATCCTTGACCAGGCCGGTATCCATGGGGTGCTGGATCAGCGCCTGCACCTCGGTGATGTCGCCGTTGGCGTTGGCGCGGACGCGAATGCTGGATGCCATCTGTTCCTCCCTCGCCGTTAGCCGCCGCAGCCGCCGACGGTAACCTTCACTTCCTTGGTCGCGCTGTAGAGCTTGCCGTCGGCTTCGACGATGGCGACCAATTTAGTGGTCTTGGCCATCTTCAGCCGGTTGGCGACGCCCGGAATGGTGCCGTCGGCGATCTTGTAGGACGCCGCGAGCGCGAACGGGTTCTCGGCCACGAGGAACGAGATCGAGGTCACCTTGTCGAGCGTCGTCGTCACCGAGACCGGCACGACGCCGCCGTTCTCGGCAATCTCCGGCGCATCCAGCTTGACCTTGTCGGAAGGCTCGGCAGTCTTGCCATAGAGCGCCTTGATCGCGTCGGCCTCGCTCTTCTGCTTGAAGGCCTCTTCCGGATATTTGTCGTTGGCCGCCGCGCGCGCTGGGCTGGCCGCGAACGGCAGGTTGCCAAGGCCGATCAGCGCGACCGAGGCCGCGCCCTGCAGGATCAGGCGCCTTGTCGCAAGGGGGCCGGTGGTCGTGGTCATCTGAGATCTCCTGGCGTGCCGGCCGTTACAGGGTCTGCAGGAAATCAACGATCGCGCTGATCTCCTGTTCGGTCAAAATCCGGTTCCGGCCGAACGGCGGCATCATGGTCTGCGGATTGCGCTTGGTCTCGTCGAAGATGATCGCAGTGAGCTCATTGCGATCGGGGTACTTGGACTTGATGTCCTTCAGTTCCGGCCCGATCGTTCCCGGCAGGTCGCCGCCTTTGATGACGTGGCAGGTCAGGCAATTGCCCTTGCCGCGGTCGAAAGCAAGCTTTTGGCCATCGGCGACGGCGGATTGTGCCCGCGCCGGGCTGGCGACGATGGCCATCAGGAGAAGCAGGACGGGTATCCGGGACAAGGCGGTCAAGGCGTCATTCCGAGTCGTTGTGGCGATGGTCGCGATCGCGGAAATAGGAGCGTTCCAAAGCACAAAGGGCATCGCCTGACAATCAAGACTATGCACGCGGCAAAATGGAGTTAATATCTTCCGCATTGCAACTAAACGGACTATTTGTCCGGCGGATTCGGCCCAGGCTTTAAGGGCAATGGCGCGGGCCGCTATTTCCAGGGCGTTTGGGCGCTTATCCGTTTTCATCGTGTTCTCGTTTTTTCAAGGGGACCTCACTTGGCTGAATATGTCGTCGAATTTGGCAGGGACGGCGGACGGATCGAGCCGGACGGGCGGCTTGATGCGCCGGCCTTCCATCGCAATCACGCGCCGCTCTGGGCGGCACTGGAAAAGCACCTCACTGGGCTGACCGGCAACGTGGTCGAGCTGGGCAGCGGAACCGGCCAGCACGTGGTCCATTTCGCCCGCCACACGCCCTCGCTGATCTGGTGGCCGAGCGACCTCAATCAACGCCACCTCAGGAGCATCGAGGCCTGGCGCATGCACGCTGGCCTGCCAAACATCCGCTCGCCCCTGCGGATCGACCTCACCGATCCCGACTGGTGTCCGGAGATGAAAGGCGGGCAGGGGCCGACGAGTCTTGCAGCCGTGTTCTGCGCCAACGTCATTCACATCGCGCCCTGGGCCGTGGCCGAGGGTCTGTTCGCCGGTGCCGGCCGATACTTGCGCGCCGACGGCAAGCTGTTCCTCTACGGGCCCTTCAAGCGCGACGGCAAGCACACCGCGCTCAGCAATGCGGTGTTCGACACCTCCTTGCGTGAAGGCAACCCCGACTGGGGCGTGCGCGATATCGGCGACGTCGAGGCGCTGGCGAAGGTTGCGGGTCTTCGGTTGGTCGATACGATCGACATGCCCGCGAACAATCTGACGCTAGTGTTCGCGAGGTAGTTACGCGGGAGGTCCGCTCCCTCCCCCGCCTGCGGGGGAGGGCGGGGGAGAGGGTGTTTCCACAACGGGACAATCCCCAAGAGGAGAAAGCCCTCACCCGCCGTGCTTCGCACGTCGACCTCTCCCGCAAGCGGGAGAGGTAAGAACAGCCCGTGGCCGGCACCTTTAGTCAATACGCCTCAGCCCTGTCCGTCCTTCCACCCGATCTTCTCCTTCAAAAACCGGAAGCCGAGCACCTCGAAGCCGGCGCGCTCCTTGTTGTCCTTGCCGTAGCCGTGACCGCCGGCGGCCGGCTCGTAGAACCAGGCCTCGTAGCCCATCGCCTGCAGCTTGGCCGCCATCTTGCGCGCGTGGCCGGGATGGACGCGGTCATCGCGCCGCGTGGTGGCAATCAGGATCGGCGGATAGGTCTGGCCATCCCTCACATTGTGATAGGCCGAATAGGTCTTCAGCCACTCCCATTCATCGGGCTTGTCGGGGTCGCCATACTCGGCGATCCAGCTCGCGCCCGCCAGCAGCTTGGTGTAGCGGCGCATGTCGATCAGCGGGATGGTGCAGAACAGCGCGCCGAAGCGCTCGGGGTAGCGCACCAGCATGTTGGTGATGAGGATGCCACCGTTCGATCCGCCCTGCGCGGCGATGCGCTTGGCGCTCGTCACGCCGCGGCGCACGAGATCGGCCGCGACCGCGGCGAAGTCATCATGCGAGAGCTTTTTGCCGGCGAGACGTCCGGCGTCGTGCCAGCGCGTGCCGAACTCGCCGCCGCCGCGTAAATTCGCCTGCACCGTGGTGCCGCCGCGCTCCAGCCAGAGCTTGCCCAGCGAGGAATTGTAATACGGCTTCACCGCAAGAGCGAAGCCGCCATAGGCGCTCATATATACCGGCGCATCGCCGGTCTCGTTTGCCGGACCGGTCTGGACATAGGGAATGCGCTCGCCGTCGATCGAGATCGCCTCGTGCTGCGTCACCACCAGGCCGTCGGCGGTGAACGTCTTCGGTGCCTGCTTCAGCACGACCGGGCTTGCGACGCCGCGTTCGAGCAGCCGCATCGACGGCGGCGTGAGCGGGTCCTGCACATTGGCGAGCAGGTCGCCATTGCTCTCAGACGGATGACGATCGAGCGGCCAGACGTCGACGACGCCGATCTCAGGCAGGCCGGAAAGCGTTGCGCGGCTCCAGCCCGCAGCAGATGGCGTGCAGACCTCGAAGCGCGGCCTGAGTTCGTCGAGGATCGACAGCACGAGCTTGCCGGCGACCCAGAAAAATCCTTGAACTGCCCGACGAGGCGCCGGCTCGAACAGCACGGCGAATTCGCGGCGGCCCGCCAGCAAGTCCGAGAGCAGGATGCCGAGCACGGTGTCGGCCTTATGCACCTGTCCGGCCACGGACCAATCCTCGCGCGGCTTGATCGCGAGCCAGTCGCCATGGGCTTGCAGCTCGATGGCGGTGGGGAGGTCAATCTTCGAGACGGGGCCCGTCTGGTCTCCGATCGCGACACTGTAATTGAAGAAGTCCAGCATCCGGCCGAACCAGATGGTGCGATTTGGCGTCATGCGGTCGATATGGCCGTACGCGGCCATGTCGTTCACGGAAGCTTCGAACAGCACGACCGCTTGTTCAATGGATTGGCCGCGTCGCCAAAGCCGCACGGTCCGCGCATATCCCGAGTTCGTCGCCATGCCCTCGCCATGGGCGCTGGACAGCAGCAGCGTATCGGCATCGATCCAGTCCGCGCCGCCCTTCGCCTCGGGCAGCGCAAAACCGTTTGTCACGAAGCTCTTCGTATCCATGTCGAATTCGCGCAACGTCACGGCATCGCTACCGCCGCGCGACAGGCTCAGCATGGCGCGTGAGCTTCCCGGCATCGTGGCGATCCCGCTGAGCAGCCAGTCCTCGCCTTCGCTCGCTGCGAGCTTGTCGATATCCAGCATGGTCTCCCACGCTGGGCTGGCTTTGCGAAACTCCGTCAGCGTCGTCCGCCGCCACAGGCCGCGCGGGTTGGTGGCATCCTTCCAGAGATTATGCAGATCGGTGCCGCGCCGGCTGACATAGGGAATGTTGTCCGGGCGGTCGTAGATCGCAGCTAGGAGGTCGCGGTCGTGCTCGAAGGCTTTCCCGCCGAACGCTTGCAGCGTCAGTTGATTCTGCCGCTCGACGAAATCCAGCGCCTGCTTGCCCTCGATCTCCTCCAGCCACAGCCAGGGATCGTCGTCGGGAGCGCTGAGCGTGGGCCTGTCGTCGACGGTCATGAACGAAACTCCCGAAAAATCGCGGCGGATAGAATTTGATCGAGCGCAAGCCGTCAAGGGCGCGGCCCGCTATCATCCGTTCGATTGCGTCAGAGGCATGGCCTGCGCCCGTTTGCGCCGGTTGCCCGCCCTCCCGCACCCCTCCATAGTGCCGGGAATCAACAAAGCCCTTGTGAGCCCCTTGAAAGTCCCTTGGGGGCGGAAAATCCCATGCTTGACGTGACTTCAGCCCATGAGATCGCCGACGACGCCCGCGCGCGTGCCAATGTGGTGCGCCTTGCTGCGGCGCAGGCGCTGACCGGCGCCAACTCGGCGGTGATTTTCGCCACCGGCTCGATCGTCGGCGCGACGCTCGCGCCCGACATGTCGCTCGCGACGGTGCCGCTGTCGATGTACGTCGTCGGGCTTGCTGCCGGCACGCTGCCGACCGGTGCGATCTCGCGTCGCTACGGCCGCCGCTGGGCTTTCGTCATCGGCACCGGCTGCGGTGTCCTCACCGGCGTACTCGGCTCGTTCGCGATCCTGCACGGCTCGTTCGTGCTGTTCTGCATCGCGACCTTCCTCGGCGGCCTCTACGGCTCCGTGGCGCAGTCCTATCGCTTTGCCGCCGCCGACGGCGCCAGCGCGGCCTACCGGCCCAAGGCAGTGTCCTGGGTGATGGCGGGCGGCGTGTTCGCCGGCGTGCTCGGTCCGCAGCTCGTGCAATGGACCATGGACGTCTGGCAGCCCTATCTGTTCGCCTTCAGCTTCCTGGTCCAGGCCGCAGTGGCGCTGGTCGCCATGGGCATCGTTGCCGGCGTCGATATGCCGAAGCCCGCGCCGGCCGATCTGCATGGCGGACGTCCCTTGCTCACCATCGTGACGCAGCCGCGCTTCATCGCCGCGGCGCTGTGCGGCATCATCTCCTATCCCATGATGAATCTGGTGATGACCTCGGCGCCGCTCGCCATGAAGATGTGCGGTCTGTCCGTTTCCGATTCCAATTTCGGCATTCAATGGCACATCGTCGCGATGTACGGGCCGAGCTTCTTCACGGGCGCGCTGATCGCACGCTTCGGTGCGCCGAAGATCGTGGCGGCCGGCCTGCTGCTGGAAGCCGGGGCCGCTGGCATCGGCCTCTCCGGGCTCACCGCGATGCATTTCTGGGCCACACTGGTCGTGCTCGGTGTCGGCTGGAATTTCTCCTTCATCGGCGCGTCCGCGCTGGTGCTGGAGACGCACCGGCCGCAGGAGCGCAACAAGGTTCAGGCCTTCAACGATTTCCTGGTGTTCGGCATGATGGCGATCGGCTCGTTCTCCTCGGGCCAGCTGCTCGCCAATTACGGCTGGTCGGCGGTGAACCTCGTGGTGTTCCCGCCGGTCGTGCTGGGCCTTGCCGTGCTCTCGCTGGTCTCCTGGGCCCGCCGCCGCAAGGCGCGGCTGGAGGCGGCGATGGGCGAGTTCCCGGACGCCATCTGACTGGCAGGAGGCTGTCAGCAACGTTGATGCTTCGATCGCTGTCGAAGTGATTTTCGAGGCCGGTGTCGTTACATGATGCTCGTCATGGACACGAGCGTACAGCGAGGCGCTCGCGGGGGATGCGAAGGAGAGGCGCAAATGCTCGACAACCCCCACCACGCGGCTCCGATCGACGAATCCTCCCTCCGCTACGAAGGCTGGCGCATCGTCGCGGTCTGCTTCCTGCTTGCGACCTTCGGCTGGGGGCTCGGTTTCTACGGCCAGAGCGTCTATGTCGCCGAGCTCCAGCGCGCGCGGGGCTGGCCGGCCTCGCTGATCTCCGCAGGGACCACATTCTTCTATCTGTTCGGCGCGCTGCTCGTCGTGTTCGTCGGCGAGGCCGTCCGCAACTATGGTCCGCGGCTCTGCCTGATCGCCGGCACGCTGGCGATGGCGGCCGCGGCGGTCGCGATCGGCGCGGTGCGCGAGCCCTGGCAGCTTTATCTCGCCAATGCCGTGCTCGCCTTCGGCTGGGCCGGCACCAGCCTCGCCATGATCACCAACACGATCAGCCTGTGGTTCGACCACAAGCGCGGCATGGCGATCAGCCTGGCGCTCAACGGTGCGAGTTTCGGCGGCATCGTCGGCGTGCCGCTGCTGGTCACGCTGATCGCCCATATCGGCTTCGCCGGCGCGATGTATGCCGCCGCCGGCGCCATGCTGGTGCTGCTGCTGCCGGTGATCCTGCTTCTCGTCGGCCGGCCGCCCGATCTGCACGGCTGGAAGGCGTCCGCGAAAGCGACGCCGCAATCATCGACGCAGATCCGCGCCTGGGCGCTGCGCGATGTCGGCTTCCTCACGGTGACGATTGCCTTTGCGCTGGTGCTGTTCGCGCAGGTCGGCTTCATCGTGCACCTGATCTCGTTCCTCGATCCCGTGATCGGCCGCGAGCGCGCCGCGGTTGCGGTCGCGGTGCTGACCGCGATGGCGGTGGTCGGCCGCGTGCTGTTCTCGCTGGTGATCGACCGCCTCAACCAGCGGCTGGCATCCGCGCTGTCGTTCCTCAGCCAGGCGGCGGCGCTTCTCGTCGTCATCAATCTGCACAACGACTATGTGCTGATCGCGGCCTGCGCGGTGTTCGGCTTCTCGGTCGGCAATCTCATCACGCTGCCGTCGCTGATCGTGCAGCAGGAGTTCGACAGCGCCTCGTTCGGCGTGCTGATCAGCCTCAACACCGCGATCAACCAGGTCACCTACGCCTTCGGCCCCGGTGTCGTCGGGGCCTTGCGCGATTGGTCCGGCGGCTATTTGCTGCCGTTCTATCTCTGCATCGCGCTGGAAGTGATGGCGGCGGCGCTGATCATGGTGCGCGGGAAAAAGGTCTCGTAGGGTGGGCAAAGGCGCGAAGCGCCGTGCCCACGATTTCTCGATGAGTCAGCAGGAGTTCGTGGGCACGCTACGCTTTGACCAGCCTACGGCACCTGTGCGAAGGCGCGGGACCGCCTCCACAAACTCCGTCATTGCGAGGAGCCCTTGCGACGAAGCAATCCAGGCTGCCTCCACGGAAAGAGTCTGGATTGCTTCGCTGCGCTCGCAATGACGAGGGGAGAGATCGGAGTTTACCCCTCACGCTGCTTCAGCAACGCCTCCACATCCAGCCGCTTGGTGAACATCGCCAGCTTGCCATCCGGCCCGAACGGCCATTGCTCCCGCGGCTTGTCCCAATACAGCTCCACGCCATTCTGATCCGGATCGCGCAAGTATAGCGCCTCGCTGACACCGTGATCGCTGGCGCCATCCAGCGCAATGCCGGCCGTGAGCACCCGGTGCAGCGCATCCGCCAGCGCTGGCCTGGTCGGATAGAGGATCGCCGTGTGATAAAGCCCAGTGGTGCCCGGCGGCGGCGGTGAGCCGCCCTTGCTTTCCCAGGTGTTGAGCCCGATGTGATGATGATAGCCGCCGGCCGAGATGAAGGCCGCACCCGAGCCCATCTTCTGCATCAGCTCGAAGCCGAGCACGCCGCAATAAAAGCCGAGCGCGCGATCGAGATCGGCGACCTTGAGGTGGACGTGGCCGATCCGGGTGCCGGCGGCGACGGCTTGGTTCTGCGACATGTGGCTGCTCCGTTGATGTCATGCAGATAAGGTGCACCCGGAGACGGTGCTACGGCCGATCCCGAAACCCAGCGTTTCCGAACGGGAAACTAGGCCAGTTCCTTCTCCTCGCCCTCGGGCAGCTCGAACTCGAAGGTGTTCAGCGTCATCGATACCATCGTGTAATAGCCGCACAGCCCGATCACCTCGACCACGCCGCGCTCGCCAAGCAGCTTCACGGCCTCGTCGTAGAGGCCCTTCTCGACGCCGTGGCCCTCATGCAGCGATTTTGCGAGATCGTAGATCATCTTGCCCTTGGGATCGTCGAACTCTGGCGTGCGGCGGTCGCGGATCGCGTCGATGATTTTCAGGTCCATGCCGCCGGCAAGCGCGAGGCGCTTGTGCGCGTACCATTCGTAATGCGCGGTCCAGTGCCGCGCCGTCACCAGGATCGCGATCTCCGAAAGCTTCGCCGGGAATATCGTGTCGTAGCGCATGACCTCGCCGAGCCGCGTGGCGTGGCGCGCCATCTCCGGACTGTTGAGCCAGGCCATCATCGGCGCCGGCGGCTTGCCGCGCTTGCCGGCGATCGACTCGTCATAGGTCTGGCGCTGGCTCTCGCTCATTTCGCCAGGCGAAAGAAGTTTCAGGCGCATGGTTGTTTCCTCTTTGTTTTCAAGCTCGCCATGGTGCCGACTATAACCGAATGCGGGCTCGCGGAAGTGGTTGAATTCCGCGGTGCAATGGCCCAGAGTCGCGCCCAACAAGCCGATTTTGATTGATGGAAACGACCAATGTCTGAATCCAAAACCAGCGACACTGAAACCGCCGATCTCGAGCAATTCCGCAACGAGACGCGTGCCTGGCTGGAAGCCAATTGCCCGCCCGAGATGCGCAAGCCCGCAACCTCTGACACCGACGTGTTCTGGGGAGGGCGCAACGCCAAATTCTCGTCCGAGCCGCAGCGCATCTGGTTCGAGCGCATGCGCGACAAGGGCTGGACCGTGCCTGATTGGCCGAAGGAATATGGCGGCGGCGGATTGAGCGCGGCCGAGCACAAGGTGCTGCGCGCCGAGATGGCGAAGATGGGTGCTCGCCCGCCGCTGTCGAGCTTCGGCATCTGGATGCTCGGGCCGGCGCTGCTGAAATACGGCAACGAGACCCAGAAGAAAGAACATCTGCCGAAGATCGCCGCGGGCGAGATCCGCTGGTGCCAGGGCTATTCCGAGCCGAATGCCGGCTCCGATCTCGCCTCGCTCCAGACCCGCGCCGAGAGCGATGGCGACGATTTCGTCATCACGGGTTCGAAGATCTGGACGTCCTACGCCAATTACGCCGACTGGATCTTCTGCCTGGTGCGCACCGATCCCGCCGCCAAGAAGCACGACGGCATCAGCTTCATCCTGTTCGACATGACCTCGAAGGGCGTGACGACCAAGCCGATCCTCCTGATCTCCGGCTATTCGCCATTCTGCGAGACCTTCTTCGACGGCGTCCGCGTGCCGAAATCGCATGTCGTCGGCACCGTCAATCGCGGCTGGGACGTCGCGAAATATCTGCTCCAGCACGAGCGTGCGATGATTTCAGGCATGGGCGAGCGCGGCGTCGGCCGTCCGCTCGGCCAGATCGCGGCGGACTCCGTCGGCGCCGATGCGCAAGGCAAGCTCGACGACGCGATGCTGCGCGGCAAGATCGCCAGCTTCGACGTCGATGAGGCCGCGCTCGCGGCCTGCGCCGAGCGCGCGGTCGATCTCGCCAAGGCCGGGCAGGCGCATCCGGCGTTCTCCTCGGCGATGAAATATTACGGCACCGAGCTCAACAAGCGCCGCTACGAGATCCTGATGTCGGCCGGCGGCGTCGATGCGCTGGAATGGGAGAGCGAGCGCTCCAAGCAGGGCGCCCGCCCGCGCGCCTGGCTGCGCACCAAGGCGAATTCGATCGAGGGCGGCACGACGGAGGTGATGCTCGGCATCGTCGCCAAGCGCATCCTGGATCTGCCGGGGGCGTGAACCGCGCACCCTCCACCTGTCATTCCGGGGCGCGCAACGCGCGAGCCCGGAATCCATCTCACGGCATTCATGCGGCTTGATGGATTCCGGGCCTGGCCCTTCGGGCCATCCCGGAATGACGAGACAACATAGATTTCGAATCGGAAACACACACATGGCCCTCGTCCTCACCGAAGAACAATCGATGCTCCGCGATAGCGCGCGCGGGCTGATCAGCGACAAGGCACCGGTGTCGCACCTGCGCCATTTGCGCGACAGCAAAGACCCCACCGGCTTCTCCAAGGAGTTTTGGCATTCCTTCGCCGAGATGGGCTTTGCCGGCCTGCTCGTGCCGGAGGAGTTCGGTGGCTCCGGTCTCGGCTATGTCGAGGCCGGAATCGTGATGGAGGAGATCGGCCGCACTTTGATGCCGTCGCCTTTCCTCGCCACCTCAGTGGTCGCGGCTTCCGCGCTGAACCGCGGCGGCAATGCCGCGCAGAAGTCGGACTATCTGCCGAAGATCGCGAGCGGCTCGCTGCTGGCGACGCTGGCGATCGACGAGGGCGCAAAACATCGCCCGCTCCAGACCAGCTTGCAGGCCGTGCGTGCCGGCAACGGCTTCAAACTCTCGGGCGCCAAGGCGCTGGTGGTCGACGGCCACGTCGCCGATCTCCTGATCGTTGCCGCGCGCACCGCAGGCTCCGCGGGAGAGCGTGACGGCCTGACGCTGTTCCTGGTCAACCCCAAGGCCAAGGGCGTCGCGATCGAACGCACCATCATGGTCGACGCGCACAATGCGGCGCGGATCGAACTCGCCAATGTCGAAGTCAATGCCGACAGCGTGCTCGGCGAAGTCGATCAGGGTGCCGCGTTGCTCGACGGCGTGCTCGACATCGGCCGCGGCGCGGTCGCCGCTGAAATGGTCGGCCTTAGCGAAGAAGTCTTCGGCCGCACCGTCGAGTACCTCAAGAACAGAAAGCAGTTCGGCAAGCTGATCGGCGAGTTCCAGGCGCTGCAGCACCGCGCCGCCGAGCTCTATGTCGACATCGAGATCACCCGCGCCGCCGCCATGAAAGCACTTCAGGCACTGGATACGGACGTCGCCAAGGCCGCGTCAGCCGTCGCCGTGGCAAAAGCCCGCGCCGGCACCACCGCGACGCGCGCGGTGCAGGAGGGCGTGCAGATGCATGGCGGCATGGGCATGACCGACCAGTTCGACATCGGCTTCTTCATGAAGCGCGCACGGGTGTGCGAGGAATTGTTCGGCGACGCCAACTACCACACCGAGCAGCTGGCGCGGGCGCGGGGGTATTGATCGGGACTACGGGACTGAGAAGAGGCGCGAGGAGCGCACCACACCCTCGGTGTCGTCGCCCGGCTTGACCGGGCGACCCAGTATTCCAGAGACAGCAGCCGTTGAGCCGATGGGTCGCGGCGTACTGGATCGCCCGGTCAAGCCGGGCGATGACAGTTGAGAATGTGGAAGGCGCCTGCCCCAAAGTTCGTCATTGCGAGGAGCACTTGCGACGAAGCAATCCAGACTATCACCGCGGAGGGGTTCTGGATTGCTTCGCTACGCTCGCAATGACGGCCGAGAGACCGTCCTACCTCATCGGCGGTGCATATTGCACGCCACCCGCGTTCCACAGCTGGTTCATGCCGCGCGGGATCTTCAGCTTCGACTTCTCGCCGATGTTGCGCTCGTACATCTCGCCGTAATTGCCGACGTGACGGATGATGCGGGCGGCCCAGTCCTTGGTGAGGCCGAGCTGCTCGCCGTAGTTGCCTTCGGTGCCGACGAGGCGCATCACTTCGGGCTTCTTCGACTTCAGGGCCTCGTCGATGTTCTCCGATGTGACGCCGAGCTCTTCGGCGTTGATCATCGCGTACAGCGTCCACTTCACGATCATCATCCAGTCATCGTCGCGCTGGCGCACCACGGGGGCGAGCGGCTCCTTGGAGATCATGTCCGGCAGGATCATGTTGTCGCCGGGCTTCGACAGGTTTATCCGCAGCGCGTAGAGCTGCGAGACGTCGGCGGAGAGCGTGTCGCACTTGCCGGTGTCGTAGGCCTTCACGACGTCGTTGAGGTTTTCGAACTTCACCTCGTCATACTTCATGTTGTTGGCGCGGAAGTAGTCGGCGACGTTGAGCGCGGTCGTGGTGCCGGCCTGCACGCAGACCTTGCTGCCGGTCAGGTCCAGCGAGGTCTCCTTGTTGCGCGAACGCGGCAACATGAAGCCAGCGCCGTCGTAATAGGCGACCGCGGGGAAATAGAGGTCGTAGTCGAGTTCGCGCGCCATGCTCCAGGTCGAGTTGCGCGAGAGGATGTCCACCTTGCGGCTCTGCAATTCCTTGAAGCGCTCGCTGGCATCGAGCGGGATGAACTTCGCCTTGCCCGGGTCGTTGAAGATCGCCGCGGCCACCGCGCGGCAGAAATCGACGTCGAAGCCGTTCCAGTTCTTGTTGTCCTCGGAGTACGAGAAGCCCGGCAGGCCCTTGTTGACGCCGCACAGCACCTCGCCGCGGCGCACGGTGCGCTTCAGCGTACGGGTGTCGTAGAATTCGTAGATGATGGCCAGAACGGCGACCAGCACGGCGACCGCGAGCCCGATCAGCAGGCCGCCTCGAAAACTGCGCATCATGTTGCTCTCTCGAAAAATCGGGAAAAGGAGTGGGGACGAAGAAGGGGGATATTTAGAGTTCAGGCTTCTGCCGGATGACCACCTTGGTGCCAACAGGGACGCGGTCGTAGAGATCGGCGACGTCGTTGTTGACGAGGCGGAAGCAGCCTGAGGACACCTTGGTGCCGATCGTGTCGGGACGGTTGGTGCCGTGGATGCGGTAGACCGTGGTGCCCAAATACATGGCGCGGGCCCCTAACGGATTTCCGGGGCCGCCGGCCATGAAGCGCGGCAGATAGGGCTGGCGCTGGATCATCTCCGGCGGCGGCGTCCAATCCGGCCATTCCTTCTTGTTGGTGATGGTCACCAGCCCCTGCCACTGGAAGCCGTCGCGGCCGACGCCGATGCCGTAGCGGATCGCGCGCCCGCCGGGCTGCACCAGATAGAGGTGCCGCTCGGCGGTCGAGACGATGATCGTGCCCGGCGGTTCAGTGGTACGGAAATAGACGACCTGCTTCTGCCATTCCGGCTCGAGCTGGTAAGCCTCGTCGGCGACCAGGCCCGGCTCGTCGCCGCGGTCTGGCTGCTGGGCAGAGGCTTGCGGGACGGACAGAATGAGCCCCACCGCAGCCATGAACATCCCGGTCAGGCGACGAAAATCCGTCATCTCAAGCTCTCCCCGCTGCCACAGCGCAAATCATTCAGAAGCATCAAACCTGAGGGGCAGGTTCATGGCAAGTTGATGGCGCGCCGCCCTGATATGTCACGAGAATGCCTATGGTTTTTTGACGGAGCGGGGCAATGCCACAAACAGGGGATGGCGCGAAAAGCATAGGGCTGAGCCAAGGCGGTACTGCGCTCCCTCCCCCGCCTGCGGGGGAGGGTCGGGGAGAGGGTGTCTCCGCGATGGGATACTCCCCCAGAGGATAGAACCCTCACCCGCCGCTGCGCGGGCGACGTCTCCCGCAAGCGGGAGAGGCTCAGACCGAACTCGCGGTGAGATCAACCTCGACAACTGGCAATGGAAGCCAGTCAGATCTTGTTGCTCTCCGCTGCGATCCCCAGCCGCCGCACGATCTCCGTCCCCACCGCGCGCGCCTCGAGCCTTGAGCCGATGCGCGGGCTGCGAAACCTCCGCCCGGAGTGCAATCGGATCACGACAATGCAGTGCTCGTCCTCGGACCGGCCGCGACGCTCGACCGTGATCGTCTTCACGTCGGGCCCTGCGATGTGGTCGGTGCGCAGGCTGCCGTCGCCCCACAGGCGTTCGACACGGATATCGCTCTCGCGGATGATCCAGAAGGCGCCAGTGACGAGGTTGGCATAACGATGCACGGCGAATGCGGCGATCACGCCGAGCGGCAGCAGCAGGATGTCGACATGGCTGGGCGATAACCCACGCCAGAGCTTGTAGGCGTAGGGCAGGGCGGACAACGCGATGGCGATCAGCGACACGATCCTAATGTCCCGCGCGGGAAACGGCTCGAGCGGTTCGCCGAGATGCATCTCGGGATTGCTGGCATCGAGCGGATTGGCGGGATCCTCGACATTGGGGACGTCGAACTGCGCCGCGATCCGGGCCACGGTGTCGCGAACATGGGTGACATCGGAGATCGGCGGCGAGGTCAGGCGCTCCCCCGAGGCCAGCGTGAAGACGAGCTGAAAGCGCGTCTTCACCCTCTTGCTGCCGGGAACCTGCAACGCCGTGATGTCGTCTTTCGCGACGATCCGCGTACGAAGCTTCCCGAATGGACTTTGCCGCCCGATCAGGATCTCGTTCGGTGTGATGATCCACACCACCGCCGGCGCCACCATGATGCCGATGACGAATCCTGCCCCCACGAGCAGTGCCACCACCGAGATGACGATTTCCAGGGTGTCACGCGTGAACAGCCCCGGCGTGAAGCACAGTGCAACCGCGGCCGCGCAGGCGGCCACGATCAGCCGCTGCGCGATCGAGGAACCTTCACGGAGGCGAATGTCGGTGCTGGTGGTCGCGTCGTCCATTGCGGGCGGCTGATTTCGATGCCGCGAAACTCCACGGACGGGTCCGTGGAGTCAAGCAACAAGGACGAGACCTGAAATCTGCCGCGCGATGCCGGTGCGGCGTCAGCTGCTGGCGTTCAGCAGTTTTGCCACGGTGCGGTCGATATCGTCGTAAGCCCCTTCGCCGGCGTGCTGGAACACGATCTTGCCGGTCTGGTCGATGATGTATTGCGCCGGCCAATACTGGTTGCGGTAGGCGTTCCAGGTCTTGGAATCGTTGTCCTGTGCCACCGGATAGGTGATGCCGTGACGCTTCAGCGCGGCCTGCACGTTGGAGGCCGAGCGCTCGAACGGGAATTCCGGCGTGTGCACGCCGACCACGACGAGGCCCTTGTCCCTGTACTTGGCGTAGAGCTCGGTGACATGCGGCAGCGTATTGACGCAGTTGACGCAGCCATAGGTCCAGAAGTCGACCAGCACGACCTTGCCGCGGAGGTCGGCGAGGCTGAGCGGCTTGGAGTTGAACCAAGTGTTGATGCCGGTGAAATCAGGCGCGGCCTGCTGGCTCGCGGCGGCGGCGACGACAGGCGTCGCGCGCACGGCCTCGCCGCAAATGCCAGGGATGACGGCGCCGGTCACGGCCATGCCGATCAGCGCGGCGCCCACAGTGAGCAGTTTGACGGTCATGGAAGCGTCCTCCGGGTGAATGTTTGGTGGTTAGAGGCCGATCTGGCCGGTGGGGTAGAAGCCGGTGAGCCACGCCACGATCAGCGTGTCGTATTGGAAATAGGCGGCGAGGGCGAAGCCGATCACGACGATGCCAAAACCCTGCTGCAGGCGCGGCGAGATCCGCGAAAGGCTGCGCACGCGCGTGGTCGCGGCCTGTCCGCCATAGGCGATGAGCAGCATCGGGATCGCCGCGCCGATGGCGTAGGCGAGCAGCAGCGTGCCGGCCCAGGTCAGGTTCTTCGAGGTCGCAACCAGCGTCAGGATTGAGCCGAGCACCGGGCCGGCACAGGGCGTCCAGACCAGGCCGAGCGTGGTGCCGAGGATCAGCCCGCCGAGCGCGCCCTCGCGCTGCGCGGCGCTGGCATTGCCGAGATCGAGCCAGCCATTGAGCCGGATCGACAGCCATTCGAACGGCGCCGGCCACAGCATCAACAGGCCGAAGCCGAGCAACAGGATCGAGGCCGCCTCGCGCAGCACGTTCGGATCGAAATCGAACAGCTGCGTGATCGCTCCGAGCAGCAGCGCGGTCGCCGAGAACGAGATGACGAAGCCGAGCGCGATCATCGCAGGGCGCAGATGCCCCACGCGCCCGATCGAGGCGCCAAGCAGGATCGGCAGCATCGGCAGCGTGCAGGGCGCGGCGATGGTAAGAATGCCGGCGAGGAGAGCGAAGAACAGTTCGAGCATGGCGCACTCGTGAAGGAGGTCACGAGGGCAGTTCGGAATGGATGCAGCGCGCGTTACGCAGCGTCACGCCTTCGTGACGGAGGCTGGTTCTGCGGGACGCCGCTGCGAGCGGAGCGGGAAGTGCGCTCCCTCCCCCGCTTGCGGGGGAGGGCCGGGGAGAGGGTATCTCCGCGACGGGGCAATCCCCCAGAGGAAAGAACCTCACCCGCCGCACTCTGCGAGTGCGTCGGCCTCTCCCGCAAGCGGGAGAGGCAGGGAGCCCGCGGCAACCGCTCAGCCCAAACACAAAACGACCCGGAGGGGGGCATCCCGTCCGGGTCGCTGGAGTTCTTGGGAGGTTTAACTAAACCGTATGTCCACTTTATAGGGGGGAAGTTTTTCCGCCTGATGTTGTGCTTTGTTTCAATTGTTTCGTCGGCGGTAACACTTCCGTGTCCCCAGGGAGGGCCCGACATCGGGCCCTATCCCTTTGAAATCGTTAGATCAGGCGGCGAAGCGCTCGACGCCACAGCCCTTAAGCAATTCGGCCAGCTGCTTGCGGGCATAGAACATTCGCGTCTTCACGGTGCTCTGGGGGATGCCGATGATCTGCCCGACCTCCTCCACCGACTTCTCGTGGTAGTAGACGAGATTGATGATCTCGCGATGCGCGGGCGACAGCTTCTGCACGCAGGCGCGCAGGATGGCGCTGGTGTCGCTGCGGTCGAGCGAGGTCTCGGGCGTCTCCGCATCATCGGGAATCTGGCGCACGTCTTCCTGGTCGATGTCCTCGAAGCGCCGCTGGCGCATCGCGGTCAGGGCCTTGAAGCGGGCGATCGAGAGCAGCCAGGTGGAAACCTGCGAGCGGCCCTGGAACTGGCCGGCGGTCCGCCACACGTCCAAAAACACTTGGCTGACGAGGTCTTCCGCCGCGGTGGCGTCACGCACGATGCGCAGGATGAAGCGGTACACCCGCACATTATGCCGGCAATAAAGGATATGCATCGACGTCCGGTTGCCGCCGGCAATGCTTTCGAGAAGCATGTCGTCCGAAGTCGCCTGAGCGGCGATGATGCTCTGGCTGGCCTGGGCGTTGATGGCGATGACGTTCCGCATTGACTTGGCTCCCCGTAGCGCCGCAACCGAGCGGCGTTTCCTTGGACCAAAGTGTTAATGAGCCAACGTTTCGGGACGTCTGCACGAAAAGGGGAAAATGGTTTCGTGCGCCGCCAAATTGTTTCGTCCGACCCGGGGCGACGAAACATTCGGAGCAAAAAGTCGTGGAATTTCAATGTACGGAAAATACGGGGGCGGCGTCTTGGCAACGCAGGAACGAATTTGCGCGCCTTGCGTTTGGTCGCGCCGCACCCATCGTCGCCGGGAGCTCGCGTAGCCAGGACGAACGATCTCGTAGGGTGGGCAAAGGCGCGAAGCGCCGTGGCCACGATCCTTCGCAAATATGGAGAGGTTGGTGGGCACGCTCCGCTTTGCCCACCCTACGGCACTTCGCCTGTGGCTAGTCCTACGCTTTCTCGCCCGCCGGCGAGAACAGATAGCCGCCGCCGCGGATGGTGCGGATCACGGCGGGCTTTGCCGGATCGGGCTCGATCTTGCGACGGATGCGCATGATGCGCAGATCGACGGCGCGGTCGAAGGCTTCGGCGTCGCGCGCATTGGCCAATTCCAACAGGCGCTCCCGCGACAGCACGCGCTTCGGATTGGCCGCGAACACCTTGAGCAGACCGAACTCGGATGCCGTCAGCGGATGCTCGTTGCCTTCGTCGTCGCGCAGGGCCTGGGCTTCGAGATCGAGCCATTTGGTGCCGAACCGCACGAGCTGGTCCTTGTCGGATTTCGCCGCCGCCGCATCAGGCGCTGCTGCCTTGGCCGGCACGCTCCGTCGCAGCACCGAGCGGATGCGCGCCATCAGCTCGCGCAGCTCGCAGGGCTTTGCCACGTAGTCGTCGGCGCCGAGCTCGAGCCCCACGACGCGATCGATCGGGCTCGCGGTCGCCGTCAGCATGATGACGGGCACGTTGATGCGGCTCTTGAGGTCACGGATGATCGAGAGGCCGTCCTCCTCGGGCATGTTGAGGTCGAGCACGACGAGGTCGGGCATGCTGCCGTCGATCGCGGTCCGCAACGACTTGCCGCCGTCGCACAGCGTCACGGTGAAGCCGTGCATCTTGAGATAATCGCCGACCATCTCCCGGGCCGGGGCTTCATCGTCGACGATCATGATGTGCGGGCTTTGGGTCATGGTCTCTGGATCACGGCAATTCGGTCGCGGGGAGGGTGATGGTGAAGGTCGAGCCCTTGCCGGGCCCGCCGCTGTCGGCGGTCACCTCGCCGCCATGCATGTCGACGATACGCTTGACGATGGACAGGCCAAGTCCCGTCGAGCTCTCGCCGGCGGTCGGTTTTGCCGACAGCCGCTGGAACCGGCCGAACAGGCGGCCGAGATCCTCCGGGGACAGGCCGGCGCCCTCGTCGCTGACGCGGACGACGGTGTCGCCGCCCTCGTGGCTGACGGCGACGTCGATCTTCCCGCCGATCGGTGAATATTTGATGGCGTTGCTGATGAGATTGTCGATCGCCTCGCGGATGCGGTCGGTGTCGCACATGGTGACGATGTTGGCCGGCGCGGCGACGCTGATCGCCTGCTGCTTGTTGACGGCGAGCGGCTGGTTGGCCTCGGCGACCTCCTTGACCAGGGCTGCGACGTCGACCGGTTCGCGGCGGATGGTGATGTCGAAAGCATCGGCCATCGCGTCCGAGATCAGATGGTCGACCATCGTGGTCAGCCGCTTGGTGGCGTCGCGGATGTGGTCGACCTGGGCGACGACGCCGCTTTCCGATGCGCCGGTCGAGATCAGCTCCTTCAGCATCTCGGTGCGGCCGAGGATGACGCCGAGCGGGTTCTTCAGATCGTGGGCGACGGTGCCCAAAATCTCGTTCTTGAAGCCGTTGGCGCGCTGCAGCCGCAGCCATTGCGCCGAGAGGCGGCGGTTGGCCTGCATCAGGGCGCGAGTGCGCTGAGCGACGCGGTCCTCCAGCTGCGTGTTGGCGTCCTGGAGCTGCTGGTAGAGGATGACGTTGTCGAACGCGATCGAGAGCCTGGAGGAGAAGATCTCGACCAGCGAGCGGTCAGTCTCGGACAGCTCGCGCTCGGCCTGCAGCAGCACCACCACCTCACGGCCGCTTCCGGTGCGCAGATAGATCACGCTGCGATGGTCGGCGAATTCGTTCTTGCGGCGCTGGAACGCGGCCTCCACCATCGAGCGCAGATCGGGATCGAGCGCCTTCGACGTGGTGGTGCCGATGAAGCGGCTGTAGCAGCCGCTGCCGGCGAGCACCGAGAGCTCGGGGTCGATGCCGCCATTGTCGCGCAAGACCAGTATACCGGCGCAGTCGACGTTGAGCAGCGAGGCAAGCTGGGTCAGCACGCCCTCGGCGAGCCGCTGCATCGACTTGAAGTCGTACAGCGTGGAAGCCGCGTCGATGATGATCTCGAGCCCGCGCCGCGTCTGCACCATGCGCTCGAGCTGCTGATAGGAGCGCAGCGCCGCGGTCAGCGAGGTGAACAGCTTGTCGGCGGTCAGCTCGGTCTTGGCCTTGTAGTCGTTGATGTCGTACTGCACGATCACGCGCCGCTCCGGCGCCTGGCCGGGCTGTCCGGTGCGCAGGATGATGCGCACGGTCTCGTTCCGGATCTCGTTGCGGATGAACTCGACCAGCTCGAGGCCGGCGACGTCGGTCTCCATGATGACGTCGAGCAGCACGGCGGCAATGTCGCCGTGCTCGGCCATCAGCGTGCGGCCTTCCGCCGCGGAATAGGCCGAGAGGATCTCGAGGCCCTGGCCGTTGAGGCTGTAGTCGGACAGCGCGAAACGGGTGCCGTCATGCACGGCCGGATCGTCGTCGATGACGGCGATCTTCCATTTCCGGGCGTTGCTATCCTCCGACGCGGTACCGGTATCGTCGATCAGGTGGAGGACATCGTCCTGTTCGGCCATTGAGAAGTCCCGTCACTTTCTGTGCTTTGCGCGCCGCCCTTGGCGACCCGGGGCATGATAATGCGAAAAGTGGTGCCTTGTCCCAGCTTGGATTCCAGCATCATCCGCCCGCCGAGCTGCTGGGTGACGAGGTTATAGACGATATGCAGGCCAAGTCCCGTGCCGCCTTCATTGCGCCGGGTGGTAAAGAAAGGGTCAAAGGCCTGGCGCTGCACGTCGGGGGTCATGCCGGCCCCGTCGTCGGTGAAGATGAGCTCGATGTCGTCGGCCCCGCGCGGCCGCGCCGAGATCGTGATCGTGCCGGCGCGCCCGTCGGCGAAGGCGTGGTTGGCGGCGTTGAGGAACAGGTTGGTCAGGATCTGGCCATAGGACCCCGGATAGCCGTCGAGCAGCAGCCCCTCGGGCACGTCGACCTGGAGCGTGGTCGGCGAGCGCTTCAGCACCGGGCGCAGGCTCGCAATGATCTGGTCGGTGGCCTCGCTGAGCGAGAATTGCCGCCGCTCGGCATGGGAGCGGTCGACCGCGACCTGCTTGAACGACTGGATCAACTCGCCGGCGCGCTGGAGATTGGCGACGAGCTGCTGGGAGGCGTCGCGCGAGGACTGCACGAACTCCTCCAGCTGTGAGCGGCGCAGGCCGCCCTCGCCCTTGAGCTGGGCTCCGAAGATTTCGGTTCGGCGGGCGAAGCTGGAGGCAACGGTCAGGCTGATGCCGATCGGGTTGTTGACCTCGTGCGCGACGCCGGCAACGAGGCCGCCGAGCGCCGCCAGCCGTTCGGCGTCGATCAGATTCTGCTGCGCGGCATTGAGCTCGAGCAGCGCGCTCTCGGCCTTCTCCTTGGACGCGCGCAGTTCGTCCTCGGTCTGGCGCTTGGCGATCGCGTTCTCTCGGAACACCTCGACCGCGCGCGCCATGGCTCCGACCTCGTCACGTGCCTTGGTGCCTTGCACCTCGCGGTCGAGGTCGCCGAGCGTGATCGCGCGCATCGCGGCCATGATCTGCTGCAGCGGCAGGCGGATCGACAGCGCGATCATCACGCCGGCGGTGAGGATGATGCCGAGGAAGACCACAGCGATCGACAGCACCCGCCTGGAAATGGCGGCCAGCGTGCGGTCGAAGGTCTCCTGCGCCCTCTGCTCGCGCCGGCGCATCTTGGTGGAGAGGTCGTCGATGGCGCCGATCGCCTCGGCCTGGCTGGCGTCGATGGTGTTGCGGAGCAGCTCGGTGCGGCTCGCAAGCTGCTCGGAAAGCTTGGCAAAGCCTTCGCGCAGCGCGGCGGTGCGGGCTCCGAGCCGCCGCAAGGCCATCTTCTGCAGGTCGTTGTCGGCGAGATCGATCATCACGGGGATGGTCTTCTCGATCGTCTCGGTGTTGCGCCGCGCGTCGTCGGCCGCGCCCGATGACAGCGACAGATAATAGGAATTGGCCGCCACCAGCATCGCGGTGAAGGCCTCGCGGGATTTTCCGAGCGAAGGCCAGATCAGCGCGTCGCGATGGCCGGTGGCGCCTTCGATGATGGAGTAGAGGCCCGCCATGTCCCTGGCCGGGCCCTGCACCTGCTCCTCATAGGTCTTGGCGATGGTGGCCTGGACGCTGCGCAGCTCGCCGAAGCCGTTGAGGAAACGGTCGGTGGTGCGCTCCAGCTCCTCGACCGAGCCCGACAGCATCGGGTCCTTGGCGGCGCGGTTGGACAGCGTGCCCAGCACCGCCTCGCGCAGCAGCAGGATCTCGGCGAACAGGTCCGGGCTCGGCTGGTTGATGTAGCGGTGGATCAGATTGTGCAGCCGTCCGGTCTCGCTTTCGAGCAGCGCCAGGATGCGCTCGGACTCGCGCACCTGGCGCACGTCGTCCCAGGCCGAGCCCAGCACCTGCGCGCCGTTCCAGATCATCGCCACCAGCACCACCACCACGGCGGAATTCAGTGCCGCGATCGACAGGATGCGCCAGCGGATCGGCACCGCCCGCAGCACGCCGACCAGCCGCGCGCGCAGCCGCCCGATCGGGCCGGACGGCCTGTCCACGTGCTCGTGATGTCCAAGTGCAGCCAACGCGGCTCACTCCACCTTGCGAATGCGTTCGATCAGCGCGGCCGCGGCGGGATCACGCCCCGCCTTGGCGTAGATCGCGGCCATGGCGTCCTCGAACGGCTTGCGGTCGATATCCGTGACAATGGTGACGCCCGCTTCCTGCGCCTTGCGCTGCGACTGCTCCTCCAGGTCACGCCATTTCTCGCGCATGAACCGGCTGGAGCGCTGCGCGGCCTCCCGGAAGATCTTCTGGTCGTCCGGCGACAGGCTCTGCCAGGCCTTCAGCGAGATCATCAGCACTTCGGGACTCATCGTGTGCTCGGTGAGAGCAAGGTAGCCGGCATGCTTGTAATGGTCCGTCGTCACGAAAGATGGCCAGTTGTTCTCGGCGCCGTCGATCAGATGGTTGGCGAGCCCGGTGAGCACCTGCCCATAGGGCATTTCGACCGGCTCGGCGCCGAGCGAGCGGATCATCTGGCTCATCAACTCCGACTGCTGCACCCGGATCCTCAATCCCTTGAGGTCCGCGATATTCCTCACCGGGCGGACACCGTTGTAGATCGACCGCGCGCCGGAATCGTAAAAAGCGAGCCCGACGAACCCGTAGGGCTCGAAACTGTCGAGGATCTCGCTGCCGATCGGCCCGTCCAGCACCTTCTGCATGTGCTCGATGGACCGGAACAGGAACGGCATGGCGAGCACGTTCATCGCCGGAACGAAATTGCCGATCAGCGCCACGTTGGTCCGGTTGAGGTCGATCGCGCCGGCCCGGGTCTGCTCGATGGTCTCCTTTTCCTCGCCGAGCTGGCGGGAGTGGAACACCTTGATCTCGTGGCGGCCGCCGCTGCGTTCGGCAATCAGGGCGCCCATATAGCGCAGCGCCTGGACGGTCGGGTAATCCTCGGTCTGGGTGTCGGCGGCGCGAAATTCGCGCGCAACGGCGCCCGTCGCGCGCAAGCCTAGCGAGGCTGCGGCGAGCAGAAGCGCGACGAAGATCAACCCGGTCCGCGAGAGTTCGGCACGGCTCAGCACTGGCACACTCAACCCCTCAGTGGTGGAGTCTATGGCGGGAGCAAAAGGTTCAATGCAATCTAGCAGATGGTCGGGGGAAGGCCATCCCGCTGGGGCCGAGGCAGCGATTGTGCATCGCGGCCGGCGCGCATTCCGGGTTGAAACCAAATATGCCGCGCCGTAAGCAAGGTCGTCCGCCGTTTGTCGCGCCGCACGGGAAGAGACATCGTGACTTCAGCATCGCGCCTTTTGCAGCTCGTCGCCGCCTTTGCGGTTCTCTCGTTGGCTGCTCCCGTGCGTGCCGCCACCGACATCGCCTGGTGGCACGCCATGTCCGGCGAACTCGGGCGGCAGCTCGAGAAACTGGCCTCGGACTTCAACGCCTCGCAGTCCGAATACCGCATCGTGCCTGCTTACAAGGGCAATTACACCGAGACGGTGACTGCCGCGATCTTCGCCTTCCGCTCGCGCAGCCAGCCCGCGATCGTCCAGGTCAACGAGGTCGCCACCGCCACCATGACCGCGGCCAAGGGCGCGATCTATCCCGTGTTCAGCCTGATGCGGGACCAGGGCGAGCCGTTCTCGCTGGCCGATTACCTGCCCGCGGTCTCCGGCTATTACACCGACGCGGCCGGCAATCTGCTGTCGTTCCCGTTCAATTCCTCGACGCCGATCCTGTACTACAACAAGACCATGTTCCGCGACGCGGGCCTCGACCCGGAGACGCCGCCGAAGACCTGGCCGGAATTGGGGCTGGCTGCAAAGCGGCTGCGCGACCGCGGCGCTCCTTGCGGTTTCACCACGTCATGGCCGTCCTGGATCCATGTCGAGAATTTCTCCGCTTACCACGATCTGCCGCTGGCGAGCCGCGCGAACGGTTTTGCCGGGTTGGATGCGGAATTGACCATCAACAATCCGTCGCTCGTGCATCACATCGCAGCGCTCAGCGAGTGGCAGAAGACCAAGCTGTTCGATTATAGCGGCCGCGGCCAATCGGCCGAGCCACGCTTCCAGAAGGGCGAGTGCGGCATCTTCATCGGCTCCTCGGCCACGCGCGCCGACATAAGAGCGAATTCGAAGTTCGATATCGGCTACGGCATGATGCCGTACTGGCCCGACATGAAAGGCGCGCCGCAGAATTCGATCATCGGCGGCGCCACGCTGTGGGTGCTGCGCGACCGGCCGCGCGAGGAATACAAGGGCGTGGCGCGGTTCTTCGCCTATCTGTCGCAGCCCGGCGTGCAGGCCGCCTGGCATCAGAACACCGGCTATCTGCCTGTGACCCGTGCTGCTTTCGAGCTGACGCGGTCGCAAGGTTTTTACGAGCGCAATCCGGGCTCGGCGATCTCGTTCGAGGAGATCACGCTGCATCCGCCGACGGAGAATTCGAAGGGCGTCCGGCTCGGCTCGTTCGTCCTGATCCGCGGCGCGATCGAGGACGAGCTGGAGCAGGCCTTCGCCGGCCACAAGAGCGCGCAGGCCGCGCTCGATTCCGCCGTCGAGCGCGGCAACAAGATCCTCCGCCAATTCGAACGCGCAAGCCCGGAGCGGTAGCCTGTTGCGCATGTGCCTAGCTGCAGCCGCAAGCGAGATGTGCTCCCTCTCCCGCTTGCTGGGGAGGGTTGGGGAGAGGGTGTCTTCGCAACGGGACAATCCCCCAGAGGAGAAAACCCTCACCCGCGCCTTCGGCGCGACCTCTTCCGCAAGCGGGAGAGGTGCACCATTTCCTGGGCTCGCACTGAATCAAACAGGGCCGCCTCGCGCGAGCGAGTGCGAATGACCATCCAGCCATCGCAACAACTCCCTCACCTCACCGACGCCCAAAGCTTCCGCGCCTTCCGCTCCGATGCGCCGCGCTGGCTGCCGATCGCGCTCGATATCGCGCGCGGCCACGGTCTCGATGTCGGCTCGCCGCATGTGTTCGCGACCGGCACCAATCTCGTCGTCGGGCTCGGCGACAAGCTGATCCTGAAAATCTTCCCGCCGCAGCTCGCGGCCCAATTCGTCTCCGAGCGCGGCTCGCTGGCGCAACTGAAAGGCCATCTCGATCTGCCGATCCCCGAGATCGTCGCTGAAGGCGTGCGCGATGGTTGGCCCTATCTCGTGATCACCCGCCTTGCCGGCACGCTCGGCTCGGAGGTGTGGGCGTCATTGCCGGAAGATCAGAAGGAGCGCGTGCTGCGCCAGATCGGCGAGACCATTGCCTCCGTGCAGCGCGCCGCGCTCGGACCGCTTGCGCATATCGAGCCGCGCTGGGTCGATTTCATGCGCCAGCAGATGCAGGGCTGCCGCGCACGGCACACGCGCCTTGGCCTTGCGCCAAAGTTTCTCGCCGGCCTCGACGATCTCCTGCGCGACGCGGAAAAGCTCATCCCCATGGACGCGCCGCCAGTGATCCTGATCGGCGAATACATTCCGGAGAATTTTCTGCTCGCCTGCGAAGATGGCCAATGGTCGCTCGCCGGGCTATTCGACTTCGGCGACGTGCTGGCGGGGTGGCGCGATTACGACCTGCTCGGCCCCAGCGCGTTCATGGCGGCGGGCCGGCCGGGCCGGGTGAAGCACCTGCTCGAAGGCTTCGGCTATGCCAAGCCGGACTACGCGCTCAAGCGCCGCCTGATGGCCTTGATGCTGCTGCACCGCGCCAGCGACCTCAACGCGCACATCTGCATTGAAGGCTGGCAGGAGAAGGCGAATGACTTGGTGGAGCTGCAGGAGCTGATCTGGGCTAGCTGATCGCTCCACACCTTCCCGACATTCCGGGGCGCCGCGCAGCGGCGAGCTATGGTGCGCATTGCGCACCTGAGAATCCCTTGTCCCGCATGCGCTGCCTCCCGATGGATTCCGGGCTCGATGCTGCGCATCGCCCCGGAATGACAACATTGCTTACGAGGCGGGGCGATCGTTCGTTGACGCCCAATAAATAAGCAAATCCGTATCTTTGTATGCAATGCCGGCGGTCGAAGCAAAGGCCCCGCGCGCGTGCCAAAATCTACATTCTCGCATTGTTTCAATAGCTTAAATCGATCGTAAACGCCCGTTAAGCCTTGGCACAAACCTTGCGAATCCGGTTCCAACCAAAAACGTTGTGTTGGAGCCATTTCATGAAGCGCCGCGATTTCCTCAAGTCCGTATCCGGATTGGCCGCCGGAGCGGCGCTTCCGGCGATGCTACAGGTCATCTCCACCGCCTATGCCGACGCCCGTTCGGAGACGCTGCTGATCGTCTCGGAAGGCGGCCCGAACAATCTCGACATCCACGGCATCGGCACCAACGTGCCCGGCTATGAGGTGTCCTGGAATTGCTACGACCGCCTGATCAGCCACGAGATGAAGAGCGGCCCCGGGGGCGTGCCCTATTACGACCGCGACAAGTTCAAGGGCGAGCTCGCCGAGGATTTTAGGATCGACGACATGTCGGTCACCTTCAGGCTGCGCAAGAACGCCAAATTCCACGACGGCACCCCCGTTACCGCCAAGGACGTGAAGTGGTCGCTCGACCGCGCCGTCAGCGTCGGCGGCTTTCCGACCTTCCAGATGAGCGCGGGCTCTCTCACAAAACCCGAGCAGTTCGTCGTGATCGACGACTACACCGTGCGCGTCGACTTCCTGAAAAAGGACAGGCTGACGATCCCCGATCTCGCCGTCATCGTGCCCTGCATCGTCAACTCCGAGCTGGTGAAGAAGAACGCCAGCGAGAAGGATCCCTGGGGCCTCGAATTCACCAAGCAGCAGACCGCGGGCTCCGGCGCCTACAAGGTGACGAAATGGACCGCCGGCACCGAAGTCATCATGGAGCGCAACGAGGATTGGGCCTGTGGCCCCTTGCCGAAGATCAAGCGCGTGATCTGGCGCATGGTGCCGCAGGCCGGCAACCGCCGGGCGCTGCTGGAGCGCGGCGATGCCGACATCTCCTACGAGCTGCCGAACAAGGACTTCCAGGAGATGAAGGCGAACGGCAAGCTCAACGTGGTGTCGCTGCCGTTTTCCAACGGCATCCAGTATATCGGCATGAACGTCACCAAGCCGCCCTTCGACAATCCCAAGGTCCGTCAGGCGGTCGCCTACGCGCTGCCCTATCAGAAGATCATGGACGCGGTGATGTTTGGCCTCGCCAACCCGATGTTCGGTGCGGCGAAAGACAAGCCGACCGAGATCGCCTGGCCGCAGCCGCACAAATACAACACCGACATGGAGAAGGCGAAGGCGCTGCTTAGCGAGGCCGGCTACGCCAACGGTTTCGAGACCACGATCTCGTTCGATCTGAATTTCGCTGGCGTCAACGAGCCGCTCTGCGTGCTGGTGCAGGAGAGCCTCGCGCAGATCGGCATCAAGACCACCATCAACAAGGTGCCGGGCGCCAACTGGCGCACCGAATTGAACAAGAAGGAGATGCCGCTCTTCACCAACGTGTTCTCGGGCTGGCTCGATTATCCCGAATATTTCTTCTACTGGTGCTATCACGGCAACAATTCCGTCTTCAACACCATGAGCTACAAGTCGGCGGAGATGGACAGACTGATCGACGGCGCGCGCACGGCCGCTGCGACCGGCGACAAGGCGGCCTACGATGCCGACGTGAAGGGCTTCGTCGATCTCGCCTTCACCGACATCCCGCGCATCCCGCTGTACCAGCCCTTCGTCAACGTCGCGATGCAGAAGAACATCAGCGGCTACCAGTACTGGTTCCACCGCAGGCTCGACTATCGCGCGATGGCGAAGGGGTGAGGGAAGCGAATGGTGAATGGCGAGTAGCGGGCTCGGCGAATGGCGAATAGGGAGTGGCGAATAGTGATCAAGCATTTTGGCGTCCATCTATTCGCCATTCGCTATTCGCCATTCGCGTGGCCGACACAGGACGGGAGGTTGGTCGCATGTTAGCAATGATCGGCAAGCGCCTGATGTTCGCTGTCCCCTCGCTGATCGGGGTCGTCATCGTCACCTTCCTGCTGACGCGCGCGCTGCCCGGTGATCCCGCCGCATACTTCGCCGGTCCCGCCGCCACGAAGGAAGCCGTCGAGCAGATCCGCAAGAAACTCGGCCTCGACAAGCCGCTGATCGAGCAGTTCTTCCGCTACACCAATGACCTCGCCCATGGCGATTTCGGCAATTCGCTCACCACGGGTCAGCCGGTGGCGGCCGAGATCCGCAACCGCCTGCCGGCCTCGGCCGAGTTGACGCTGCTCGGCCTCATCGTCTCCGTCGCGATCGCGATTCCGCTCGGTGTGCTCGCGGCGACGCGGCCGGGATCATGGATCGACCATCTCTGTCGCATCACGACGACAGCCGGCGTGTCGCTGCCGGTGTTCTTCACCGGCCTCGTGCTGGTCTATGTCTTCTACTTCCGGCTCGGCTGGTCGCCGGCGCCGCTCGGCCGTCTCGACGTGTTCTACAGCGCGCCGCCGACGGTAACCGGCTTCTATCTGATCGACACGCTGATCGCGCGCGACCTCGAGGCGTTTCGTTCGGCGCTGAGCCAGTTGATCCTGCCGGCAACGACGCTCGCGATCTTCTCGCTGGCGCCGATCGCGCGCATGACCCGTGCCTCGATGCTCGCGGTGCTGGCGTCCGAATTCGTCCGCACCGCGCGCGCCAGCGGCCTGTCGCCGGCAACCGTCATCGTCACCTACGCCTTCCGCAATGCCATGCTGCCCGTCATCACCACGCTCAGCATGGTGTTCTCGTTCCTGCTCGGCGCCAACGTGCTGGTCGAAAAAGTGTTCGCCTGGCCCGGCATCGGCTCCTACGCGGTCGAGGCGCTGATCTCGTCGGACTTCGCGCCGGTGCAGGGTTTCGTGCTGACCATGGCGGTCATGTACGTGCTGCTCAATCTGATCATCGACATTCTTTATGGCGTGATCGATCCGCGCGTCCGGTTGGAGGGCTAGCGCATGATGAACGCATCTGGTGCGAGCTGGGCGGACGGTGCGCTCCCTCCCCCGCTTGCGGGGGAGGGCTGGGGAGAGGGTGTTTCCGCAATCGAGAACCCCCAAGAGGAGACAGCCCTCACCCGCGCCTTCGGCGCGACCTCTCCCGCAAGCGGGAGAGGTAAAGCGAGCTCGAGGCTCGTCCGGTCATCCCAACGCTTGGGAGTGAAGTCATGAGCTCCGTTGCGCCTGCTGTTGAACCCGTCGGCCCCGCGCGAACCTCGGGGCTATCAGCGATCCTCGAACAGACCCGCTACGTTCTCGGCGAGAACAAGGTCACGGGCTTCGCCTTCGCGCTGCTGATCCTGATCCTCATCGCCGCGATCTTCGGTCCTTACGTAGTGCCGTATGATCCGCTGGCGTCCGACACCGCCGCATCGCTGAAGCCGCCGTCGGCGGCGCACTGGTTCGGCACCGACCAGCTCGGGCGCGACATTTTCAGCCGCGTCATCGTCGCGACCCGGCTCGATACGTTCATCGCGGTCGCCTCCGTCGCGCTGGTGTTCCTGATGGGCGGCCTCGCCGGCATTGCCGCCGGCTATTTCGGCGGCTGGACCGACCGCATCGTCGGCCGCATCGCCGACACCATCATGGCCTTTCCGCTGTTCGTGCTGGCGATGGGCATCGTCGCCGCGCTCGGCAACACCGTGCAGAACATCATTCTGGCCACCGCCATCGTGAACTTCCCGCTCTATGCCCGCGTCGCGCGTGCCGAAGCCAATGTCCGCCGCAACGCCGGCTTCGTGCAGGCCGCGCGCCTGTCCGGCAACGGCGAATTCCGCATCCTGCTGGTGCACATCCTGCCCAACATCATGCCGATCATGATCGTGCAGATGTCGCTGACCATGGGCTACGCCATTTTGAATGCCGCCGGCCTGTCCTTCATCGGCCTCGGCGTCCGCCCGCCCACCGCCGAATGGGGCATCATGGTCGCCGAAGGCGCGGGCTTCATGGTGTCGGGCGAATGGTGGATCGCGCTCTTCCCGGGCCTTGCTCTGATGATCGCGGTGTTCTGCTTCAACCTCCTCGGCGACGGCCTGCGCGACATCGTCGATCCCCAGCGGAGGACGTGATGGTGGTCGGGTTCGGGTGCATGAGCGCAGCACTTGGAAGTGAGGAGGGCACGTCTGTCTCGCTCCCTCCCCCCTTGTGGGGGAGGGTCGGGGAGGGGGGTAGCCCAGCAAAAGCTGTTGCTGATGCGGATGCCGCGGTGCTCGCATGCCGAGGGAGTCCCCGTGGGGCACCCCACTCCCTGCCCCTCCCCCACAAGGGGGGAGGGAACGCGAGTGCGGCGCGTCCCTCACACGCAAAAATCCGTCGGAAATTCCCCAACGATTCCAACGCCATTCTACTGTGCATGGGGTTGTTTTCGCGTTTTTTGATCGGAAGGCCCGCATGACCGCCCAGCCGCTGCTCGACGTTCAGGACCTCACGGTCGAATTCACCACCCGCCGCGGCATCGTCAAAGCCGTGCAGCACGTGAACATTTCCGCCGCCAAGGGCGAGACGCTGGCCATCGTCGGCGAGTCCGGCTCGGGCAAGTCGGTGACGTCCTATGCGGTGATGCGCATCCTCGACCGCGCCGGGCGGATCGCCGAGGGCTCGGTGATGTTCTCCGGCATCGACGTCAAGGCCGCGACCGAGGACCAGATGCGCGACCTGCGCGGCCGCGAAGTCTCGATGATCTTCCAGAACCCGCGCGCCGCGCTGAATCCGATCCGCAAGGTCGGCGACCAGATCGAGGACGTGCTGCGCACCCATGTGCAGCAGGCCCAGGTCAGAGATCACGGCGAGAAGGCGATCGAGGCGCTGGAGCAGGTCAAGATCGCCCGCCCGCGCGAGCGCTATCACGCCTATCCGTTCGAGCTGTCGGGCGGCATGTGCCAGCGCGTCGTCATCGCGCTCGCGCTCGCCTGCAATCCGCAGCTCTTGATCGCCGACGAGCCGACCACCGGCCTCGACGTCACCACGCAGAAGGCGGTGATGGATCTGATCGTCGAGCTGACCAAGCGCAAGGCGATGTCGACCATCCTGATCACCCACGACCTCGGCCTCGCGGCGGCCTATTGCGATCGCGTCGTGGTGATGGAGAAGGGCCGCGTGGTCGAGACCGCGAAGGCCGCCGACATCTTCGCCAACCCGCAGCACCCCTACACCAGGAAGCTGATGCGCGCGACGCCGCGGCTTGGTGTGAGCTTGCGAGACTTGCTGCCGGAGGAAGAGGGGGCAGCGCCCGCGGCGCCAGCCGAGTCAACCCCGGCCGCCGCAGCAAGTACAGAGAGTCAGAAGCCCCTCCTGCTCGTCGACAAGCTCGTGAAAGAATACCCCCGCCAGGGCGCGACCGCCGTGCTCGGGAAACTGTTCGGCCGCAAGCCGCCGGTGGAGCCGGACGTGTTCCGCGCCGTCGATGGCATCAGCTTCGCGGTCGGTCACGGCGAGAGCGTCGGCCTCGTCGGCGAGTCCGGGTGCGGCAAATCGACGACGTCGATGATGGTGATGCGGCTCCTGGACCAGACCTCGGGCCTGATCCAGTTCGAGGGCGAGGACATCTCCGGCATCCAGCCTGCCGCCTTCGCCCGCCTGCCGCAGCGCAGCCGCATTCAGATGGTGTTCCAGGATCCGACCGACAGCCTGAATCCGCGCTTCACCGCCGCGCGCGCCATCGTGGACCCCATCATGCAGCTGGGGGATATCAGAGGACGCGACGCGCTGCGGGCTCGCTGCGAGGAACTCGCGAGCATGGTCGGACTGCCGCACAACCTGCTCGACCGCTTCCCGCATCAATTGTCCGGCGGCCAGAAGGCCCGCGTCGGCATTGCCCGTGCGATCGCGCTGCATCCAAAGCTCGTTATCCTGGACGAGCCGACGGCGGCGCTGGACGTCTCGGTGCAGGCCGTGGTGCTCAACCTGCTTCAGGACCTGAAGCAGCGGCTAGGCATGAGCTATCTGTTCGTCTCGCATGATTTGAATGTGGTGCGCTTGTTGTGCGATCGTGTCATTGTGATGCGGACGGGACGGATCGTCGAGGAAGGCTCTTCCGAGCAGGTGCTCGGCGATCCCAAGGACGACTACACCAAGGAACTGCTGACGGCGATCCCGCATCCGCCGTTACCGGTGCACTGAGATCAGCTTGAGAGAGTGATGGCCGAACCCCTGGACGACTATATCGACGCCGTATCGAAAGCACTGGCGCTGCCGGTCGAGGAGGCCTGGAGGCCCGCGGTGCGTGCGAACCTCGAAGTGTCGCTGCGCCTCTCCCGCCTTGTCGACGAATTCGCGCTGCCGGACGAGACCGAGCCGGCACCGATCTTCACGGTCTGACGCTGCCATGACCGCCAAGCCAGAAACGGCCTCCGAGATCGCAAGCGCGGTCGCAGGCGGCAAAATGTCCGCGCTCGATGCCACCGAAGCCGCACTCGCGCGCATCAAGCAGCACGACACCGTCCTCAATTCCTTCACCGACGTCACCGCCGATCGCGCGCGTACGAAGGCGCGCGCGATCGATGCCGACATCGCCGCCGGCAAGACCGTCGGCCCGCTCGCCGGCGTGCCCTTCGCGGTGAAGAACCTGTTCGACGTCGCGGGGCTGCCGACGCGCGCGGGATCGAAGATCAACCGCGACCTCGCACCGGCCAAACGTGACGCCATGCTGATCGAGCGGATGGAAGCCGCCGGCGCCGTGCTGGTCGGTGCGCTCAACATGGGCGAATACGCCTATGACTTCACCGGCGAGAACGTCCATGACGGTCCCTCGCGCAATCCGCACGATACGACGCGCATGACCGGCGGCTCGTCCGGTGGTTCGGGCAGCGCCGTCGGAGGCGCGCTGGTGCCGATCGCGCTGGGCTCGGACACCAACGGCTCGATCCGCGTGCCGTCCTCCTTCTGCGGCATCTTTGGCCTGAAGCCGACCTATGGCCGGCTCTCGCGGGCGCGCTCGTTCCCGTTCGTCGCGAGCCTCGATCATCTCGGCCCGTTCGCACGGTCCGTCACCGATCTCGCGCTCGCCTATGACGTGATGCAGGGTCCTGACGCGGAGGACAGCGCCTGCACGGCGCGCGGACTGGAGCCGACGCTGCCGCTGATCGCCAATCCGGTCTCGGACCTGCGCATCGCCATCGCCGGCGGGTATTTCCAGAAGAACGTGTTCCCGGAAGCGGTCGAGGCCGTCGGCCGCGTTGCCAAGGCGCTTGGTGCGACGCAAGTCGTGGACATCCCAGAAGCCGCGCGAGCCCGCGCGGCGGCCTATGTCATCACCACCACCGAAGGCGCTTCGCTCCACCTCGATCGCCTGCGCAAGCGTCCGAACGATTTCGATCCGGCGGTGCGCGACCGGCTGATCGCAGGCGCGATGGTACCCGCGCCCATGGTCGACCGCGCGCAAAAATTCCGCCGCTGGTACCGCGCGCAGCTTGCCGAGATCTTTAGATCGGTCGACGTGCTGCTGGCGCCGGCAACGCCCTGCACCGCGCCAAAGCTCGGACAGGTGAACTTCAATCTCGACGGCGTCGAGCTGCCGGTGCGCGCCAATATCGGCGTCCACACCCAGCCGATCTCCTTCATCGGCCTGCCGGTGGTCGCGGTGCCGGTGCCGCTCGAGCCGCTGCCGATCGGCGTGCAGATCATCGCCGCGCCTTGGCGCGAGGACATCGCGCTTCGTGTCGCCTACGCCTTGGAAAAGATGGGCGTCGCCGCCGCGCCTGCTCCAAGGGGACTTTGAGAGGATTCTGAAATGGAGATCGATCTCCCCGACGTCATCGCGGAAGTCAAAGCCGCGTTCGATCGTTACGAGCAGGCCCTCGTCAGCAATGACGTCGCCGTGCTCGGTGAGCTCTTCCGCAACGATCCCCGCACGCTGCGCTACGGCATCGGCGAGAACCTCTATGGCTACGAGGCGATAAGCGGCTTTCGCGCCGGCCGCTCGCCGGTCGGCCTGAACCGCCGCACCGCAAAGACGGTTATCACCAGCTATGGCCGCGACACGGCCGTTGCCTCCACCCTGTTCCATCGCGACACGGCGCCCGGCAAGGTCGGCCGGCAGATGCAGACCTGGATTCGCTTCCCCGAAGGCTGGCGCGTCGTCGCTGCCCATGTCAGCATCATCGACGAGCCGAAAGAGACCGCATGACGCTCGACGAGTTTCCGCAAGGGACACCGCCGGCCGAGCCGGTGGTGCCGCGCGTCGATCGTCCTTCGGCATCAGTACAGAAGGTCACGCGCGCCGAAGAGCTGCGCCTCCAGCTCGCGGACGAGATCGTGCGCGGCGCCCTGGCCCCCGGCGCGCCGCTTGACGAGACCGACATCGCGCGCCGTTTCAGCGTTTCGCGGACGCCGGTGCGCGAGGCGCTGCGTCAACTCGTGGCGAGCGGCCTCGTCGAAGCGCGCGCCCATCGCGGCGCGGTGGTGGCGCAGCCCTCGATCGAGCGTCTCAAGAGCATGTTCGAGGCGATGGCCGAGCTCGAGGCACTGTGCGCCGGCCTTGCCGCCGAGCGCATGTCCGCGGCCGAGCGCCACGGTTTGGAGGCCATCCACGAGGAGTTGCGGGTCTTGAGCTACACCGGCAATCCCGATCGCTTTCACGAGGTCAACGAGCGCTTCCACAACGCGATCTATGCCGGCTCGCAGAACGGCTACATCGCCGAGATCACGCTGGCGACGCGCGTGCGCGTGCAGCCGTTCCGCCGCGCCCAGTTCCGCAACCTCGGACGTCTCGCCAAATCGCAAGCCGAGCACGACCGCGTCGTCGTCGCCATCATGCGCGGCGACAAGCAGGGCGCCGCTGCGGCGATGCGCGCGCATATCGAGCTGGTGCGCGGAGAGTACGAGATTTACGCGGTGTCGGTGTAGGGCGGCACCCGCGGTGCCGTAGGGTGGGCAAAGGCGCAAAGCGCCGTGCCCACGATCTTCTCATGAAGGACGAGGTCGTGGGCACGCTTCGCTTTGTCCACCCTACGGCAGCTACGCTGTGGCGGCTTCCTTCATATAAGCGCGCCATCCCCCATACGCGGTAATATCCCGCGCATCACCCAGCACTTCCGGCTCGACCAGAAACCCCTTCACGCTGCGGCCATCCGCAAGCCGCACCGTGCCGATCGCCATCGGCGCGGGAATCGCGTTGACGAACCTGCCGAAGGCGGACGACGACAGCGACCAGATCTCCAGCTCGATCGACGCGCCCTTGCCGGCTTCCACGCGCAGCATGCCGGGCTTTGGCGGCGTGGTCTTGAGCGCGTAGAGCTTGTAGTCCGGCGCCGTCCTGGTTGCCTCGACCAGATGGCCGTTCAGCGCCGTCAACTCGCCGTTCAGCACCATGCCGGACAGATGCGCGCCGACCACGGCGATCGGGATCTCGTCGCCGCTGCTTGCCGGCAGCGGTGCGAGCGGAGCTTGCGCCCCGCTCTTTGCGCCGAGGCTCAAGTTCGTATCGGCATGGAAGACACGGCCGATGCTGGCCAGCATCGCATCGCGTCCGGCAGGCGCGAGCAGCGTGATGCCGAACGGAATGCCGTCGGCACGCATCGACGCCGGGACGGCGAGGCCGCAGAGGTCGAGCAGATTGACGAAGTTGGTGTAGGTGCCGAGGCGGCTGTTGAGCTCGATCGGATTGGCGAGCACCTGCGCGGTCGTATAGGCCGTCGGCGCCGTCGGCAGCACCAGCGCGTCGATATTGGCAAAGGTGCGCTCGGCGATCTTGCGCAGGCCCTGCAGGCGGTAGAGCGCCGAAAAGGTCTCGCCCGCCGTCAGCCGCGCGCCCGCCGCGGTGATCTCGCGCGTCACGGGGTGGATCGCATCAGGCGCGGACGCCAGCAGATCCTTGATCACGAGATAGCGCTCGGCGACCCACGGGCCCTCGTAGAGCAGCCGCGCCGTCTCGTAGAACGGCTCGAGGTCGAACTCGACCAGTGTGGCGCCACGCGCGGTCCAGCGCTTCAGCGCATCGCCGTAGGCAGCATCGGATGCTTTGTCGCCGAAGAAGATCAGCTGTCCGTTGCGGGGCACGCCGAGGCGCAGGCCTGCCGGAAACGGCGTGAGCGCACCCAGCGGCCGGTCGCGCGAGAACGGATCGGCTGGGTCCGGCCCCGCCATCACGGACAGAGCGAGCGCGGCATCGTCCACCGTCAGTGCGAACACCGAGATGCAATCGAGCGTGCGGCAGGCCGGCACGAGCCCGGCATTCGAGATCATGCCGAGGCTCGGCTTCAGCCCGACGATGTTGTTGAGCATCGCCGGCACGCGGCCCGAGCCGGCGGTGTCGGTGCCCAGCGACAGCGGCACGAGGCCGGCGCCGACGGCGACTGCCGAGCCCGAGCTCGATCCGCCGGGAATGAGATCGTCGCGGATCGAATTCTTGGGAATGCCGTAGGGCGAGCGCACGCCGACGAGGCCGGTTGCGAACTGGTCGAGATTGGTCTTGCCGATGATGATGGCGCCGGCGGCACGCAGGCGCGCCACCGCGGTCGAATCGTGTGCCGGCGTGGTGGAAAAGGCCGGGCAGGCCGCGGTGGTCGGAAATCCCAGCGCGTCGATATTGTCCTTCACCGCGACCGGCACGCCAAAAAGCGACAGGTTGGCTGCGTCCTTCCGAGCAGCAAGCTTCTCGGCCTCCGCGATGGCGTCCTTCTCGTCGCGCAGGCTGATGAAGATGGCGGGATCGTTGTGGTCGCGGATGCGCTGATAGGTCCGCGCGGCCGTCTCTGCCGGCGTCAGCGTGCCCGCGCGATGCGCGGCCACAATCGCGGCGATCGTTTCAGGCTGCTCAGCCCCCATGGCGACAAAACTCCGGCTATTCGTCCTCGGCCGGAGCGAAGCAAGCGATGTGCCATTGTGTACAATATCCGGGCAGCCCGATTGCTCCGGATATTATCGTGTGATCAGTGGCTTGGGGGATGTTTCGACAGGCGGTCGGACGGTCGCAGCAGCGCCCTGTGACGGGCATCTGCCCAAATCATGGGCAGTCGGGATCAGGTGAAGCCGGCGAGGATCCGAAGCAGGTGGGCCCGGTTTTCCTTGCCGATCTTCGCCTCGACGTTCCGCTCGTGCTCGGCCGCGAGCCGCTTGAACTTCGCCAGCGCCGTCTCGCCCTGCGCGGTGAGATGCAGCGCATGCGAGCGCCGGTCCGCCTTCGACTTGACCCGCTTGACCAGCTTGCGCTGTTCAAGGCTGTCGAGCAGATGCACCAGCCGGGCGCGCTCGATGCCGAGGCGCTTGGCCACGGCCATCTGCGACAGGCCCGGATTGCCCCCGATCACCGTCAGCACCGAATATTGCGTCGGCCGGATGTCGACATCGCCGAGCGTTCTGATGAAGTCCTGGAAGATCCAGATCTGGAAGCGCCGCACCGCATAGCCGGCGTGCCCGACCAGGGCGTCGAGGCCGACATCGTCGGCGATATCGCGAGGCGCCGCGCCATTGCCGGCGCGCTTGCGTGGGGAGGGGCGGGTGTCGGCCCGGGCTGCACTGGCTGTCACGTCAGGTCTCCTGCCGCGCAACCTTAGCGCCTCGGCAAGCCAAGCGAAAGATTGTTGTTGACGACAACAATTGTCATGCCCAACATTATGGCCAAAGCAACCCGGAATGAGGCTGCGGCCGATCCCCGTATCCGGGCGGAGGAGGAAACACATGACAGTCGCCCCACGCGGTGACCTTGCAGGCCTGTTCGCAAGCCCGCGGACCGTCGCAGAGCATCGCGCCGACGGCAGCATCGTGCTGCGCTCGCCCGATCCGTTGCGCGATGGCGCGCGTTGCGTCGGCGACTGGCTGGAGCAATGGGCGCGGCAAACGCCGGATGCGATCTTCCTTGCCGAGCGCGGCAATGTCGATGCGCCCTGGACCACCGTCACCTATGCCCAGGCTCTTCGCCAGGTGCGGGCGGCGGCGTCCTGGATTTTGGCGCAAGGCCTCAGCGCAGAGCGCCCGCTCGCGATCCTCTCGGACAACAGCGTCGATCACGCGCTGCTGGCGCTTGCTGCCCAGCATGTCGGCGTGCCCTCGGCCGCGATTTCGCCGGCCTATTCGCTGATGTCCAGGGATTTCGAGAAGCTCAAGAGCATGGTCACGCTGCTGGAGCCGGGCGCGATCTACGTCTCTGCGATAAAACCCTTCGCGGCGGCGCTGGAGGCCATCGCGCCGCTGCACCGGGCGCGGATCATCAGCGGCCATGTTGATGACGCCGGTGCGCTCGCCTTCCGCACTGTTGCGGCAACACCGGAGAGCCCCGACGTTGCGACGGCGTTCGCCGCGGTGACGCCGGACACAATCGCGAAATTCCTGTTCACGTCAGGCTCGACCGGCACGCCCAAGGCCGTCATCAACACCCAGCGCATGCTGACCTCGAGCCAGCAGGCCAAGGCGCAGACCTGGATCTTTCTCGAGCAGAAGCGCGAGGATCTCATCATCCTCGACTGGTTACCCTGGAGCCACACCTTCGGTGCCAATCACAATTTCAATCTCGTGCTGCGCAACGGCGGCTCGCTCTATATCGACGGCGGCAAGCCTGCGCCCGGTCTCTTTGCGACCTCGCTGGCCAATCTGAAAAGCGTGATGCCGACGGTGTATTTCAACGTGCCGCGCGGCTTCGACATGCTGATTGCGGCGCTGCGCGGCGACGAGGAACTGTGCCGCCGCTTCTTCAACGAGGTGAAATTCGCCTTCTATGCCGGCGCGGCGCTGCCGCAAAATCTATGGGATGCGCTCGAGGAGCTCTCGATCAAAACCGTCGGTCACGCGCTGCCGATGGTCTCGGCCTGGGGCTCGACCGAAACCTCGCCGCTCGCGACCGACTGCCATTTCCTCGCCGAACGCTCCGGCAATATCGGTGTGCCCATTCCCGGCACCGAGCTGAAACTCGTCACCTCCGGCGACAAGCTGGAGGTGCGGGTGCGCGGCCCCAACGTCACGCCCGGCTATTGGAAGGCGCCGGAGCTGACGAAGCAGGCTTTTGATGAAGAGGGCTTTTATCTGATCGGCGATGCCGTCAAGCTTGCCGATACCGGCAGGCCCGAGCGCGGCCTGTTCTTCGACGGCCGTGTCGCGGAAGACTTCAAGCTCAATTCCGGCACCTGGGTCAGCGTCGGCACGCTGCGCGTCGCCGGCATTGCGGCGCTCTCGCCGCTGGCGCAGGACATCGTCGTGTCAGGTCAGGGCGGCGACGAGACGCGCTTTCTAGTGTTTCCCAATATTGTCGCCTGCCGCGTCCACGCCGGCCTGCCCGAGACGGCAGGCGTGAACGAGGTGCTCGCGCATGACAAGGTCAGGACCGCAATCGCGCAGGGCCTGGCGAAACTCAGGCAGCAAGGCCCCAACTCCTCCGGCCACGCCACCCGCGCGCTGCTTCTCGCCGAGCCGCCGTCGGTCGATGGCGGCGAGATCACCGACAAGGGCTACATCAACCAGCGCGCCGTGCTGACGCGGCGCGCCGATGCTGTGGCACGGTTGAACGACGATGCGTCGGGTGAGTGGATTGGCTGGGTATAAGTCGGTTTAGGCGCGCTCTTTCCACGTCGTCATTGCGAGGAGCTCTTGCGACGAAGCAATCCAGGCTGTCTCCGCGGAAGGACTCTGGATTGCTTCGTCGCTGCGCTCCTCGCAATGACGGAGGATGGGGCGAGTAGCTCGCCCATTACGCCAGCAACCCTGCCGCATTATCTTGTCGATTCTTTTGTTGCTTAAGCAACTAATTTGTGCGAACCGTTCCAGACAAGGATGACGGCGGGCAAACCGCTGCGTCTTTTCTGGAGGAAACAAATGCGGGGCAGAACTGGTGCCGTCGGCAAATGCCGGCGCGTGCCCGGATGTGACGGAAGGCGGCGCCTGAGGCGCGACCCGTCAGGCCTCGGTGCCGCCGGTGACCGCGCCGAGATTTTCATGCAGCCGGCGCAGCAGGTCGATCAGTACCTCGCGCTCGTCCTTGCTGAGGCAGGACAACAGCCGCCGCTCGCGCTCGAGTGCTGCAACGATCACCTTGTCATGGGTGGCGCGGCCCTTCGCCGTCAGCGAGATCGAATGGGTGCGGCCATCGTTGGGGTCGGTGCGGATCGAGATCAGCCCGCGCTTCTCGAGGCCTGCCAGCATCCGGCTCACCGGCCCCTTGTCGAAGCCGATGACGTGGCAGATGCGCGAGGCCGGAATGCCGGGCTCGATCGCCAGCAGCGACATGATGCGCCATTCCGTGACGTTGACGCCGAACTGCCGCTGATAGAACGCGGTCGCGCTGTTCGAGAGCTTGTTGGCGATGAAGGTGACGAACGCCGGGACGTAACGGTCGAGGTCGAGCGTCGGTCCCGCCTCGTTAAGCGCAGGTTTTTGGCGGGCTCTGGTCGAGGGCGCAGGCATATCGGGATTCTATCTCTCGGCGGGCCGAAAGACCTAAGGGCATGCGCCGCCCTTTCACAAGATCAAAATGAGGGAGGTCTTCCATGACCGCATCCGGCTCCCCGGCAGCGACGGGCTCCGCGGCCGTTCCTCATCTCGACGTCGATCCCTTCGACATGAAGTTTTTTGCCGACCCTTATCCCACGCATCAGCGGCTGCGGGAGGCCGGTCCGGTCGTCTATCTCGACAAGTGGAACGTCTATGGCGTGGCGCGCTATGCCGAGGTCCATGCGGTGCTGAACGATCCCGCGACCTTCTGCTCCAGCCGCGGCGTCGGCCTCTCCGACTTCAAGAAGGAGACGCCGTGGCGGCCGCCGAGCCTGATCCTCGAAGCCGATCCCCCGGCGCACACCCGCACCCGCGCCGTGTTGTCAAAGGTGCTGTCGCCCACCGTGATGAAGGGGCTGCGCGAGCGCTTTGCCGCAGCGGCCGAGCAGCGGGTCGACGAATTGCTGGAGAAGGGCAGCTTTGACGCGATCACGGATCTGGCGGAGGCCTATCCGCTTTCGATCTTTCCGGATGCGCTCGGCCTGAGGCCGGAGGGCCGCGAACATCTCATTCCCTATGCCAGCGTTGTGTTCAACGCCTTCGGCCCGCCGAACGAGTTGCGCCAGGAGGCGATCGCGCGTTCGACGCCGCACCAGGCTTACGTCACCGCACAGTGTCAGCGGGAGAATCTCGCGCCCGGCGGCATCGGCGCCTGCATTCACGCCCACGTCGACGAGGGCGCGATTACGGCAACTGAAGCTCCGCTGCTGGTTCGCTCGCTGCTCTCGGCCGGCCTCGACACCACCGTCAATGGTATTGGCGCCGCAGTTTATTGCCTCGCGCGCTTCCCGGAGCAATGGCAGCGCCTGCGTGCTGATCTCACATTGGCGCGCAACGCTTTCGAGGAGGCGGTGCGATTCGAGAGCCCGGTTCAGACGTTCTTCCGCACCACGACACGTGATGTCGAGCTCTCCGGCGCGACCATCGGCGAGGGCGAGAAGGTGCTGATGTTCCTCGCCGCCGCCAATCGCGATCCGCGCCGGTGGGACGAGCCTGATCGTTACGACATCACTCGCCGCACCTCCGGTCATGTCGGCTACGGCTCCGGCATTCACATGTGCGTCGGGCAGCTCATGGCGCGGCTCGAGGGTGAGACGGTGCTGTCGGCGCTGGCGCGCCGCATTGCGACGATCGAGCTCACCGGCGAGCCGAAGCGCCGCTTCAACAACACGCTGCGTGGGCTCGACAGTCTGCCGGTCACGATCACGCCGGCCTGACGCGACCGGAAGCAAAAACAATAGACAGGGAGGGAACGATGAGGAACTTGAGGTGGACGCTTGCGCTGGCCGCAAGCCTGGTGTCCGGCGCGGCAAGCGCGGAGATCTCGGACAATGTCGTGCGCGTCGGCGTGCTCAACGACATCTCCGGCATCTTCCAGGACACCAACGGCATGGGCTCGGTGGAAGCCGCGCGCATGGCGGCGGAGGACTTCAACGGCGGCGGCAAGAACATCAAGGTCGAGATCGTCTATGCCGACCATCAGAACAAGGCCGATGTCGGCAATGCCATCGCGCGCAAATGGCTTGATGTCGAGGGCGTCGATGCCATCGTCGACGTGCCGAATTCGGCGGTCGGTCTGTCCATCAACTCGCTGCTGCGCGACAGCCGCATGACCTTTCTGGCCTCCTCGACCGCGAGCTCCGATCTCACCGGCAAGGCCTGCTCGCCCAACACCATCCAGTGGGTCAACGACGCCTGGGCGACCGGCAACACCACGGCAGCCGCGATGATGTCGCGCGGCGGCAAGGACTGGTATTTCCTCACGGTCGACTATGCGCTCGGCAAGGGCATCGAGGCGGAGGCGCAGAAATACATCGAAGGACACGGCGGCAAGGTGCTGGGCTCCTCCAAGCATCCACTCGGCACCTCCGACTTCGCCTCTTTCCTGTTGCAGGCGCAGGGTTCGAAAGCGCAGGTGATCGGCCTTGCCAATGCCGGCGGAGACACCATCAACGCCGTGAAGCAGGCCGCCGAGTTCGGCATCCAGCAGAGCGGGCAGAGGCTCGTCGCCTTCCTGCTCTTCATCAACGACATCCACGGCATGGGCATCAAGGTCGCGCAGGGCCTCCAGCTCATGGAGGCCTTCTACTGGGACATGAACGACGACACCCGCGCCTTTGCCAAGCGGTTCGCCGCTCGTCCGGGCATGAACGGCAAGATGCCGAGCGGCAACCAGGCCGGTGTCTATGCCTCGACGCTCGCTTATCTCAACGCGGTTGCCGCCACCGGCAGCGACAATGCCAAGGACGCCGTGCCCGAGATGAAGAAGTTCAGAGGCAAGGACAAACTGTTCGGCGACACCACCATCCGCCAGGACGGCCGCGTCGTGCATCCGATGTACCTGTTCGAGGTGAAGAAGCCGGAAGAGTCGAAATACCCGTACGATTATTACAAGCTGGTCTCGACCATTCCCGCGGAGCAGGCCTTCCGCCCGCTGGCGGAAGGCGGCTGCGAGCTGGTGAAGTAGGGCAGCGAGCGCCGCTGAACCCTCTCCCCTTGTGGGAGAGGGTGGCTTCGCAAAGCGAAGCCGGGTGAGGGGTTCTCTCCTCACGGACAATCTTGCGAGCCGAGAGAACCCCTCATCCGGCGCTTCGCGCCACCTTCTCCCACTAGGGGAGAAGGGAAAAAAACTACACCACCTTGCTTGACCCCTGCGTGATCAGCCGTGCCGCCCGCTGATCCCGGGCGTAGATCCAGAGCCAGCTGAGCGCAACGCTGAGGCGGTGGCGGAGGCCGATCAGGAAGTAGATATGGGCGATGCCCCAGATCCACCACGCGATCGTTCCGCGCAGCTTGAAGCGGCCAAAGTCGATGACGGCGAGCCGCTTGCCGATCTGGGCGAGGCTGCCGGCATGCTTGTAGCGGAATGGGCCGCTCGCAGCACCGCGCAGGCGGGCCTTGATGGTCTCGGCGACATGGCGGCCCTGCTGCTTGGCGGCCGGCGCGATGCCCGGCACCGGCTTGCCGTCCCAGGCGTTGATGCTCACGGTATCGCCGATCGCGAAGATCTCGGGATGGCCCGGAATGGTCAGGTCGGCCTCGACCTGCACGCGGCCGGCGCGATCGCTAGGTGCGCCCAGCCACTCGGCGGCTGGCGAGGCGCGCACGCCGGCGGCCCAGATCCGTGTTTTTGCCTCGAGCAGTCTGCCGCCGAACACCACACCCTCGCGGTTGATCTCGGTCACGGCCTGCCCGAGCACGACCTCGACGCCGATCTTCTCCAGCGAGGCCTGCGCATAGGCCGAGAGATCATCGGCAAAGCCCGCGAGCACGCGCGGCCCCGCCTCGATCAGCACGACGCGCGCCTTGGTCGTGTCGATGTTGCGGAAATCGCCGGGCAGGGTGTGGTGCGCCATCTCCGCGATGGTGCCGGCGAGCTCGACGCCGGTGGGGCCGGCACCGACGATGACGAAGGTCAGCCGTGCCGCGCGCTTTCCCGGATCGGTCTCGCGCTCGGCGCGCTCGAATGCCACCAGGATGTGCCGGCGCAAGGTGGTGCCGTCCTCCAGCGTCTTCAGGCCGGGCGCCCATTGCTCCCATTCGTCGTGGCCGAAATAGGCGTGACGCGCGCCGGTCGCCAGCACCAGCGTGTCGTAAGGCACCTCGCTGCCGTCGTCGATCAGCACGCAGCGCCTTGCCGCATCGACCCCGCTGACAGTCGCGAACAGCGTCGTCACCTCCGGCCTGTCGCGCATGAGATGGCGGATCGGCCAGGCGATCTCGCTGGTCGCGAGCGAGGCGGTCGCGACCTGATACAGCAGCGGCTGAAACAGATGATGGTTGCGGCGGTCGATCAGCGTGATCTCGACCGGGATGCCTGCCAACCGGTAGGTCGCCTCCAGCCCGCCGAAGCCGGCCCCGACGATGACGACGCGATGCGGTGTCGTGGTCATGATGTACCCTCGAATCTCGCTGCTCTTCCCTGCTCATTTAAGTGCGGATTGGGTGCGGCGGTCCAATAGCCGTCATCAATCGCCAGATAGGCCCGATGTATCGATCCGGCGCGAAAAAGCGCCGCAGCCTTGGTCGAACTAAGTAGAATTATATTTCTTGCCATCCCCGATTGGGGCGAAATATGGTGCAGGGCAGGCGCTGAGCCATTGGCGGCTCGATGGATTTTGCGTTCAATAGAAACGACCCGGGGCGGCGATCACCCCGCTTGCGGGCTCAATAATAAGGAGGGGAGTGGTTATGAGGACGGCATTCTGGCTGGCGGGCGCAGCGGCGCTGGTGCTGGCAAATCAGGCATCCGCCGGCGACACCATCAAGATCGGCTTCGTCTCGACCTTCAGCGGCCCGACCGCCGTGATCGGCAACGACATGCGCAACTCCTTCGAGCTCGCGCTGGACCACATGGGCCGCAAGATGGACGGCAAGCCGGTCGAGGTCATCTACGAGGATGACGGGCAGAAGCCCGATGTCGGCAAGCAGAAGACCGAGAAGCTGGTGCAGTCGGACAAGGTCGATTTCATCGTCGGCTACATCTGGTCGAACGTGCTGCTGGCCTCGCTGAAGACGGCTGTCGACTCGCAGACCTTCCTGATCTCGGCCAATGCCGGTCCCTCGCAGCTCGCCGGCGAGCTCTGCTCGCCTTACGTATTCTCGACCTCCTGGCAGAACGACCAGACGCCGCAGGCGATGGGCCTCTACATGAACCAGAAGGGCGTCAAGAGCGTCTTCCTGATCGGCCCGAACTACGCCGCCGGCAAGGACATGCTCGCGGGCGTGAAGAACACCTTCAAGGGTGAGGTCAAGGGTGAGGAATACACGGTCTGGCCGAGCCAGCTCGATTTCTCGGCCGAACTCTCCAAGGCGCGCGCCTCGGGCGCCGAGTCGATCTTCGTGTTCTATCCCGGCGCCGCCGGCGTGCAATTCCTCAACCAATATGCGCAGGCCGGCCTGAAGAGCACGATGCCGCTCTACACCGCGTTCACCGTCGACGAGCTGTCGCTGCCGCTGCAGAAGGAGAACGCGCTCGGGGTTCCCGGCGCGCAGGAATGGGTCAACGACCTCCCCAACGAGCAGAACAAGCGCTTCGTCGCCGACTACCGCAAGAAGTACACCGGTCTGCGTCCGACCTATTACGGCGCACAATCTTACGACGCGGCCCAGCTCATCAACAGCGCGGTGGTCGCGGTGAAGGGCGACACCAGCAAGAAGGACGCGATGAAGGCCGAGATGGAGAAGGCCAACTTCAAGTCGCTGCGCGGCGCGTTCAAATACGGCAACAACCACATCCCGGTGCAGAGCTTCTATCTGCAGGACGTCGTCAAGGACGCCGAAGGCCAGCTCGCGCTCAAGACGGTCGCGACCATCGTCGAGAACGACCAGGATCGCTTCCACGACAAGTGCAAGATGAAGTGAGGATCTTGCTTCTCCCTCTCCCCGCTTGCGGGAAGAGGGAGACTCTTCGCAGGGACGGTGAGGGTTGGAGTCCCCAATCTTCCCACACCGTCATTGCGAGCGCAGCGAAGCAATCCAGAGTCTTTCCGTTGAGGGATTCTGGATTGCTTCGTCGCAAGGGCTCCTCGCAATGACGTGTTGAGAGAGTATCGTAGGGTGGGCAAAGCGAAGCGTGCCCACGATGTATCCGTCACGGAGGAATGGTGGGCACGGCGCAAGAGCGCCTTTGCCCACCCGACGATTCCGGACTCGCGGAGAGGCCCTTTCCACAAGAGGAGAGGGTAAGTGTCCTACACCCTTGGCATGCTCGCAGGCCGCACCTCTCGAGCCTGCGCCGCCAGCCTGATCCCGGCATTAGCGGCACCAAAGCCCCGATAGTCCCTCCGCTCGACGATCTCGAAAAAGAACCGCTCGTCGAAGATGTGGGTGTAGACCTGGAAGAACTCGCCGTCGCCCTCGCGGTCGTAGAGGATGTGATTGGCGCGCAACTGCGCCATCAGCTCGGGCGCGAGGTCGTATTTGGCTTCGATGTCGTCGTAATAATTATCAGGGATGTCCAGGAAATCCGCGCCGCGCTGGCGCATGTCTGCGACCGTCGCAAAGATATCGCGGCACGAGAATGCGACGTGCTGCACGCCTGAGCCAAAAAACTCCGAGATGAAGCGCGCCGGCAGGGTGCGGTTGGCGGAGGAGCCGTTGAGCACGAAGCGCAGGCTCTGGTCGGCGTTGATGATGGCCTGGCTCTGCACCAGACCTCTGGGGTCGGCGATCTCCATCTGCGGCAGCCGCGTCAGGTCGAGGATGCCCGTGTAGAACAGCAGCCAGGACAGCATCTCGTCATAGGGCATCGACTGCGCGATGTGATCGACGGCGAGCAGCGCGTCCGCGCCCGCATCGCTCGCGACAGGCTCGAAATCCGTGTCCCAGTTCTTGCCGGCCTGATCGAGGAAATAGAGCAGGCTGCCGCCGACGCCGTGGATCGCCGGGATTTCGAGCTCGCCGGGCCCGACCGGCTGGTAGAAGGTGCGCGCCTTCAGCGTCTCGGCACGCTGCATGGCAAGGCCGGCATTGTCGACATCGAGCGCAATCGCGCAGACACCGGGGCCGTGCGTGACATAGTGGGAATGGGCGAAGCCGTCGGTCTCGCTATTGACGACGAGCTCGACCTTGCCCTGCGACCAGCGCTCCACCGCCTTGCTGCGATGCGCGCCGGTCTTGCGGAAGCCGAGCTGCGAGAACAGGTGGGCGAGCTCGCCGGCCTTGGTCTCGTTGACGGCAAACTCGATGAACCCGGTGCCGCGGCTCTTCGCCTTCGGTGCCAGCGGCTCGCGGACGAGCCTCGGCCAGTCCGGTGCGAGCTGGTCCTCCAGCAGGATCAGCGAGCGCAGGCCGTCGATGGCCGTCTGCGCGGCCGAGCCGGCGCGGAACTGGTCGTTAAAGATCTCCAGCGACAGCGGCCCGGCATAGCCGGTCGCCGCGATCGCCGCCATGAACTCGCCGACCGGCAGATCGCCCTGGCCGGGAAACGAACGGAAGTGCCGGCTCCAGGACAGGATGTCGAGCTCGAGCTTCGGCGCGTCCGCGAGCTGTACCAGAAAGATCTTGTCGCCGGGGATCGAGGCCATCGCGCGGGTCGGAAAGCCCGGTGCCAGCGCGTGAAAGCTGTCGAGGATGATTCCGATTGCGGGATGATCGGCGCGCCTCACGATCTCCCAGGCATCGCGATAGTCGTTGACATGGCGTCCCCAGGCCAGCGCCTCGTAGCCGACGCGCAAGGAGCGCTTGGCCGCGCGTTCGCCCAGCTCGCGAAAATCGTCGGCGGCGCGGTCGATGCCGCCGAGCGAGGCGGGCGAGACGTTGGAACAGATCAGCAGGAGGTCGGTGCCGAGCTCCTGCATCAGATCGAACTTCCGCTCCGCGCGGGAGAAATTGCGCGAGCGCTGCGGTTCGGGCATGCCCTCGAAATCGCGGAACGGCTGGAACGCGCAGATCTCGAGATTGAGGTCCTTGCACAGCTGCGCCACCTCGCGTGGGCCAGCGCCAAACGACAGCAGATCGTTTTCGAAGATCTCGACCGCGTCGAAGCCCGCGGCCGCGATGGCGCGGAGCTTTTCGTCGAGCGCGCCTGAGAGGGAGACGGTGGCGATTGAACGGTTGTTCATGCAGCTTGCTCCATGATCCGGCCCGGCGATACTTTTTGGCCCGTGCGCGCAGCCTCGCTGACGGCCTCGACCACAGCGAGCGTGGCCATCGCGTCCTCGACGGAGATCAGCGGCTGCTCGCGGCCCGCGATCACGGCGAGAAAATGCCGGAGCTGTTCGACGAGCGGATCGTAAGCCGAGAGTGCGACGGGCTCGCGAACCAGTGGCGCATGCCAGCCGGGATGTTGTCGATAGGACCACAGCTCCATGGTCGGGACCGAGAGAGAGCCGCCCGTTCCGGCGAAGACGTAGCAAGGCTGGTCCTGCCTGGGATAGACCGCGTTCTCGCCGGCGGTCAGCTCCCAGCTCCACGGCGCCGGCGTCGCATCCGACACCGTCACGGTTCCGAGTGCGCCATTGGCAAAACGAAGAAGGAGGGCGGCCGTGTCCTCAACCGCGAAGCCGCGCATCTTGTTCGAGGTCAGCGCTTGAACTTCGACGATCTCGCCGCAAACGAAGCGAAGATTGTCGATGTCGTGGATGAGATTGATCAGCAGCGGCCCGCCGCCTTGCTCGCGCCGCCATGCGACTTCGAAATAGTCGTCGGGCTTCTTCAGCAACCAGAGTCCCACCACGGCGGTGAGCTGGCCGAGCTTGCCGCCCGCCACGGTCTCGCGTGCGGCCTTGATGATGGGATTGTGTCGCCGGTGGTGGCCGACCAGCATCGGCACGCCGGTACGTTTCACGGCCGCGCACAGGCGCTGCGCCGTGGCAACCGTCTCGGTCACCGGCTTCTCGATCAGGGCCGGCACGCCGGCCTCAGTGCAATCGAGCGCCATCGGCAGGTGCAGCGTGTTGGGCAGGCGATGATCAGGCCGTCAGGCTTCTCCTGCGCCAGCAAGGCGCGGTGGTCTGCATAGCAATGCACGCCACGCGCCTGTGCATAATCCTTCGCGGCTGGCGAGGGATCGGCGATGCCGGCGAGCACGCAATCCTTGGAGGACTCGATCAATTCAATGTGGCGGCGGCCGATCAGGCCGGCGCCGGCAACGGCGATGCGCATTTTCGCGCTCATGCCGCGCTCTCCTCCATGGCGCCGCCCAGGAACAATTGCCCGATGCGCGGATCGTTCAGGATGCGCTTGGCGTCGTCGACCATGCGGGTCTGGCCGAGCTCGAGCACGATGCCGATATCGGAGATCTCCAGCGCCGACCGCGCGTTCTGCTCGATCATCAGGATGGTGACGCCGCGGTCGCGCAAGCTTTTGAGGATGTCGAAGGTCTGCTGCACCATCAGCGGCGACAGGCCGATCGAAGGTTCGTCGATCAGCACCAGCTTTGGCTCGAGCAGCAGCGAGCGGGCGATCTCGAGCTGCTTCTGCTCGCCGCCCGAGAGCGTGGAAGCCTGCTGCATCGACTTCCGCCGCAGAGCCGGGAAAAGGTCGAGCGCGGCTTCGATCCGTGTGGGCAGGTCGAGACCCTTCCCGGCGGCGACGCCGCCGAGCTCGATATTGTGGCGCACGGACAGTTCGGGAAAGATGTTGCGGCCCTGCGGCACGTAGCAGATGCCGGCATTGAGCAAGGCGCGCTGGCTCAAATTGGTGACGTCCTGGCCGGCAAAGCTGATCTTGCCCTCGCGCAGCTTCAACAGGCCGAAGATCGCCTTGAACACGGTGGACTTGCCGGCGCCGTTCGGGCCGATGATGGTGGTGATGGTCGCCTGCGGCACCGAGAAATTCGTGCCGTTCAGGATGGTCATCTTGCCGTAGCCGCCGACGAGATTATGAACCGAGAGGATCGGGTCGCTCATGGTTCGCTCTCCTAATGTCCGAGATAGGCTTCGATCACGGCGGGGTTCTTGCGCACCTCGTCCGGCCGTCCCATCGCCAGCACCTTGCCTTCCGCCATCACCATCACGCGTGAGCACAGCGACATCACGAACTCCATGTTGTGCTCGATCACGACGAAGGTGGCGTTCTTCTCGCGGTTGATCGCGACCAGGCGCTCCTTCAGATCCGCCAGCATCGACGGGTTGACGCCGCCCGCGGGCTCGTCGAGCAGCACCAGCCGCGGTCCGCCCATGAAGGCCATGGCGGCGTCGAGCAGCTTCTGCTGGCCGTAGGAGAGCCCGCCCGCCGGCTCGTCGGCGAGATGGTCGAGCTTGAAGAAGCCGATCATCTGGTTGGCGGCCTCCGTCAGTCCGGCATCGGAGCGGCCGACCAGACGCGAGGCCATGTTGCCCTGATGCTCCTGTCCGGCGAGGATCAAATTCTCTCGCACCGAGAGTTTTGGGAAGACCTGAAGGAGCTGGAACGTGCGGCTGACCCCGAGCTTGTTGAGCTCGGCGGGACGCAGGCCGGTGACAAGCTTGCCGTCGAGCTTGACCTCACCGCCCGTCGGCGTGAGCTGGCCGAGGATGCAGTTGAACAGGGTCGACTTGCCGCAGCCGTTCGGCCCGATCAGGCCGAGGATCTCGCCCTCGCGCACGTCTAAGGAAACGCCGTCGACGGCGCTGATGCCGCCAAAGTTCTTCTTGATGCCGGTGACTTCGAGAACCGCACTCATTGCGCCGTCTCCAGGCGGGATTTTGCGACGGCGCGCAGCGCGGACGCTGCCTTGGTGCGGCGTTCGGCAAGATAACGGTCGAGGATTCCCAGAATGCCGGTCGGCGACCAGATCAGCAGCAGCATCACCGCCACAGCATAGAGCATCAGATAATAGCCCTCGGTGAAGCGCAGCCATTCCGGCAGCAGCACCGCGATCATTGCCCCCAGGAACGGACCGAAATAGAAGCCGGCGCCGCCGACGATCACCATCATCAGGAGGTCGAGCGAGAGCGACAGGTTGAACGGCACCGGATCGATATATTGCGTCAGCGGCGCATAGAGCGCGCCGGCGACGCCGCCGAGCGCCGAGCCGATCGCGAACGCCATCAGCGTGTAGCGGCGGGTGTCGATGCCGAGCGATTGCGCGCGCAGCGGGTTCTCGCGCAGCGCCATGAAGGCGCGGCCCCAGGGCGAACGGATCAGCCACCACACCGCCAGCGACACGATCGCGAGCGAGCCGAGGCAGACATAATAGAATGGCAGGGGCTTGTTGGTCGCGAGGCCGAAGATGTGCGGGCGTGGGATGTTGGAGATGCCGTAGATGCCGCCGGTCAGCCAGCTCTCGTTGCGGAACACGAGGAAGGCGAGGGTGGAGAAGGCCAGCGTGACGAAGGCGAGATAATGGTGCTGCACGCGCAGCGCGGGATAGCCGAGCACCCAGCCGACCGCGAAGCTCAAGGCGATCGCGACCACGATCGCCGCCGGCAACGGCCAGCCATGCGTGGTCATGATGGCGGACGCATAGGCGCCGATGCCGACGAACGCGCCTTGGGCCAGCGAGACCTGGCCGGCATAGCCAAGCGTGAGGTTGAGCCCCATCGCGGCGATGCTCATCACTGCCCATTGGCTCAGGATGAACAGACCATAGCGGTTGAAGTTCATGGGGACGATGATCAGCGCGGCAATGACGGCGAGGCCGAGCGCGATCTTCAGGGGTTTGGCGAAGCCGCTCATACCGTGCGCTCCTCGGCGCGGCCGAGCAAGCCCTGCGGCCGGAACAGGATGACGGCGATCAGGAAGATCATCGGCACGGCGGCGCGGTACTGCGTCGAGACATAGGCGGCCGCGAGATTGTCGAGCACGCCGATCAACAGGCCGCCCGCGATCGCGCCGCGCACCTGGTTGAAGCCGCCGACGATCGCGGCGATGAAGGCCGCCTGGCCCAGCACCTCGCCGGACGAGAACTTTGCAAGGTAGATCGGCGTGATCAGAAGCGAAGCCAGCGCGACAAGGAAGGCGTTGATCAGGAACGTCAGCAGGATCATGCGCTCGACGGGCACGCCGATGATGCGCGCCACCGTCGGGTTCTGCGCCGCCGCCTGCATCTGGTGGCCGAGCGAGGTGCGGTTGAGCAGCGTGGTCAGACCGAGCACGGCGAGGATGGCGACGACCAGAACGCCGATGCTTTGCAGCGACACCGCGTGGCCGAGGATGGAGATGTCACCGGTCGGCAGGACCGACGGGAATGGCGAGGCCTCGGCGCTGAAGAACTGCTTGACCGCTTCCTTGAGGCCGATCGCCAGCGCCATGGTCGCAATCGCGAGCGGCAGCACGCCGTGGCGCATCATCGGATCGACCAACAGCAGCTTGAAGGCGAGGCCGAGCAGGATCATCGACAAGAGGATGCCGAGGATGATCGCGAGCCAGAACGGCGCGCCGGCATGCATCGCCGCCAGCATCAGGAACGCCGGCAGCATCACGAACTCGCCTTGCGCAAAATTGATGGTCTGCGAAGTCTGCCACAGCAGCGTGAAGCCGACCGCGACCAGCGCATAGATCGCGCCGGTGGCAAGTCCCGCAACCAGAAGATCGAACAGGTTGGACATTTTCCCCTCTATCTTCCCTGGCCCCGCACGCGGCGGGGCAACGCATATGGCACTTCGCGCGACCTGAGCGCGCGCCTCGTCCTTCGAGACGACCGCTTCGCGGTCTCCTCAGGATGAGGCTAAGCACCATCGTCGCTAGCTAGTGCCGAGCACCCGATCCTCATCCTGAGGGCCCGCCAACGGCGGGCGTCTCGAAGGATGGCGACAGGGAAGTCGCTACCATATGCGACTGCCCTGCCGCACTTTGCGAGAGACGAAGGACCCTCACTTCACTTTCGGCAGCACCTGCTTCACGACCTGCTTGCCTTCGACCACTTCGACCAGAAAGCTCTGGCGGTCGATGTCGCCGGTGTCGCTGAAGGTGACGTCCATCAGGATGCCGGGCTCGTCCGCGGCCTTGATGGTAAGGCCGTGCAGCGTGTCGGCAAACTTCTTCGGATCGACCTTGCCCATCTTCTCGGTGGTGGCTTTCACCATGTAGACGGCGAGATAGCCCTTCAGGCCGTTATGGTCGGGGACGTAATTGTATTTCTTGGAAAACTTCTCGCGGAACGCCTTGATCAGGTCGACCGGCGCGTCGGTGGTGAGGCCGACATGGCCGCGCGCGCCGTTGGCGGCATCGCCCGCAAGCTCGATCACCTTCTGGCCGATCAGCGTGGTCTCGCCCATCAGCGGCGCGGTGACGCCCTGGCGCTTCAGCTCCTTCAGGATGCGCGCGCTCTCTTCTTCGTTGAGATAGACGAAGACGGCGTCGGGATTGGCAGCCTTGATCTTGCCGACGTCAGCGGCGAAATCGGCCTGGCCCGCTTCGGTGGAGAGGTCGGCGACCACCTTGGAGCCGAGCCGGTCGAGCTCCTTGACCACGACGTCGCGCCCGCCGCGGCCAAAGTCGTTGTTGACCCAGACCACTGCGACGGTCTTCGCCTTCATCTCGTCGTGAATGTACTTTGCGACTTTCGGCATCGAGGATTGCTGGCCGAACGAGGTCCTGAACAGGAACTTGTTGCCGGCCTGCGTTAGCTCGGCGGCTTCGCCGCCCATGATCTGCGCGATGCCGGCTTCGGCCGCGAGCGGGGCTGTGACCTTCACCGAGCCGGAATAGCCGGGCCCGAGCAGCACATAGGGCTCGGCATCGAGCGCCTTCTGCACCTGGGCACGCGCCACGCCCGGGTTGGACTGCGAGTCGGCGTGGGTGACCTCGAGCTTGCGGCCGAGCACGCCGCCCTTGGCGTTGATCTCCTCGATCGCGAGGTCGATGCCGTTCTTCCAATTGGTGCCGACGGTGGCGCCGCCGCCCGAGAGCTCGGCGACATCGGCGAGCTTGATCGCCTGGGCAAAGGCGCTCGTTGCCGTCATGGCGGTGAGCAGCGCGCCCACCAATAGCGTTGATTTCATCGTCGTCTCCTCACGTTTCAAATTTTGCAAGCGGCCTTGTATCCGGCCGCTTCGCCTCAAGCTGCCTGATAGGCGGCGCTGCGCGCCGCCATCACGGCATCAAAAGCCTCTCCCATGACTTCCGTCGAGGGGGCAAGGCCGGTGAACAGTTCGAAGGCGTCCGCCGCCTGGTAGATCGCGAGCTCGCGGCCGGTCATGATCCGAGCGCCTTTGTCTCGGGCTGCGGCAAGCAGCGGCGTGATCAGCGGCGAATAGACGGCGTCGGCGACCCACAGGTCTGCCCTGAGCAGCACCGCCGGCACGGGCGTATCTCGGTTCGGCAGCATGCCGACCGGCGTGCCGTTGACGAGGCCGGTTGCGCCATCGAGTGCCTCCTCGGCGCTGGCGGCAATGCGGGCGCCGCCGCCGTGTGGGGCGAGCAGGGTGGCCAGCTTTTCGGCGCGTGCCGGCTCGCTGTCGAAGATGCGGATGTCGGTCACGCCCAGGCTCGCCAGCGCAAACGCGATCGCCTTGCCGACGCCGCCGGCGCCGATCACAGCAACGGCGTTGCCCGCGGGCGCCAGCAGCGGCGCCACCGCGCGCGCAAAGCCCGTGGTGTCGGTGTTGTGGCCGGTCAGCCGGCCGTCCCTGACGACGACGGTGTTGACCGCGCCCATGGCGGCCGCGCCCGGCGCCAGCGCGTCGAGCAGCGGGACCACCGCTTCCTTGTAGGGATAGGTGACGTTGACGCCGGCAAAACCGAGCCGCCGCACTCCTTCGAGCATCATGCGCAGCCCGGCCGCGTCGGCGCCGGCGACCTCGATGAGCTGGTAGTGGCCGCGCAGGCCAAGCGCCTCGGCGGCGCGCTCGTGCATGGAAGGGGACGCGGAATGCGCGATCGGCGCGCCGATCAGGCCGGTGAGGAGCTTCTGGCTGGCGGCGTATTCGCGCTTCGACATGGTTCGCTATCGTCTCGTTGGGAGCGTTCGGTCCGGGTCATTAGCGGGGAAACCCACGCAATTCCAAGGGGGCTTCCAACTGTGACGATAGACTTTCCTCTGCCTAACACAATTACCCATTTATCCAGCAAACCTAACATCATGTTATTTCTTTCGCCCGCGCGCCGGCACGGCCTTGCCGGTGCCGCCCGGCACGGCTTTGCCGTTGCCGCGGGACGTCTCGACGGCGCGCATCTCGGTGCGCAGCGACTCGATGAAATACTCGGCATGAAGCGACAGCGGCGCGCCGCGCTTGACCGCGATGTAGGTGTCGAACCGCGTCGGCTCGGCGATCTTCAAGAGCTCGATCCCGGGATAGCCGCCGTGAGCCACGGTGAACTGGTCGATGATGGCGATGCCGAGCCCGGCCTTCACCAGCGCGCAGACCGTGGTGCCGAAGCGCGCGCGGATGGTGATGTTGTAGTTGAGCCGGTTGCGCGCGAAGATCTCGGCCATGATCCGGCCGTAGGGATCGTTGGGATCGATGCCGATCAGCGGATAGCGGGTGATCTCGGCGGCCGAGACCTGCTTGCGGCCGGCGAGTTCGTGGCCCGGCGGCACGATGCAGTACAGCTCGCCCGAGGCGAGCGGCATGAAGTCGAGCGCGGAATGCTCCAGCCGGTAGCTCATCGCAACGCACTCGCCGCGGCCGAGCATGAGATAGTCGATGGCCTCCTCGAGCTTGAGGATGTTGATGTCGATGCCGAGATCGGGATAGCGACGGCGCACGCGCTCGATCGCGCGCGGCACCATCACCTGCGAGATGCTGGGTACCGAGCCGATCCGCAGTTCGGACAACCCGCCGCGGCCGATCTTGGAGATGATCTCGGAGAGATCGTCGACCTTCTTGTAGACGCCGTTGATCTGCTCGAAGATGTTCTCGGCTTCCGGCGTCGGGAAGTAACGCCCGTTCTGGCGCTGGAAGAAGCGGATGCCGAGCGAGCGCTCGGTGTATTTGACGAGGCGGCTGATCCCCGGCGCCGAAACGTTGAGCAGCTTCGCCGCACCGCCGATGGTCCCCGTCACCATCACGGCACGGATCACTTCAACTTGGCGCAGCGTCATCATGTTCTTTGCGTCCGAAAGACGATCATGGCGGCGATCATCTCACGAGAGCTGCGCTGTCATCCAGCGGCAAGTGTGTGTCGATGTGGACAGTTGAGGCAAGCTCTCTCGTATCCCGGACGCGCTGCAACGCGTTTTGGCGTTGCGGCGCAGAGCCGGGACCCGGAAAGCCAGAGAGGAAGTTGCGGATGAATGGGCCTCGGCCCTGCAGCGCATCGGAAGCGGGAGAAGGGAAGGCAACGGTCAGACTGTTTCGACTAAAATCGGCGCGTTCATAAAGGCAGGCGTCGCAGAGTGCGTAACGCGGCAACCGCGCTTCAGCTCGCCGGGCCCTCGGGCGAGACGGTGTCGGCCAGCGCCTCAAGCTCGCTTTGCAGCACCTCGCGCGCGAACTCGATGATCTTCTGCTTGTTTGCCGTTTCGTGGACGGCGAAAAACACGCGGTTCAATTCCAGACCGAGCACGCTGTTGAGGGCAATGTCCTCGTCTTCCATTTGGTTTTCCCGCTGCGGACGCTCAGGTGTATCGTGACGTCAATTCTGCCACAAGTAGTTTAAATCTTCAGAGCAGATGCGCACCGGGAAACTACGGCCGCAGTGCATTTGAGGCAGCTCCCGAATACGTGCTATATGGAGCGCGAAAGTCAGGAAACGCACCGATGTCCGCCGCAGATGCCGTAGATTATGGCCGGGAGGCGCTCGACTTCATCGAAGGGCTCGGAGCCTACACCAAGGTTCCGGACGCCATGGACGCGCTTGCAACCGCGTTCGGCCGGTACGGTTTCGAACATATCATCGTGACGGGCCTGCCCAATCCCGAGCAGCGCTTTTCCCAGATGGTGCTCGCCAAGAAGTGGCCGGCGGAGTGGTTCAGCCTCTACACCCAGAAGAGCTACGACCGTGTCGATCCCGTGATCCGCAAATGCCGGCAGTCGGTGAACCCGTTCGAATGGTCCGAAGCGCCGTATGATCCGGAGCTGGAGCCCGGTGCGGTGGAGGTCATGCGGCGCGCCGCCGATTTCCGCATGTCGCGCGGCTTCGTCGTGCCGATCCACGGCTTGACCGGCTACGAGGCCGGCGTCTCGCTCGGCGGCGTCCATCTCGACCTCAATGCGCGCAGCAAGCCGGCGCTGCATCTGATCGGGATGTACGGCTTCGACCACATTCGCCGTCTGCTCGATCCGGCGCCGCATCCGTCGACGCGCCTTACCCCCCGCGAGCGCGAGGTGATCGCCTGGGCCTCACAGGGCAAGTCGGCGTGGGAGATCGGCGAGATCCTGCACATCACGCAGCGCACGGCGGAAGAGCATCTTGCAACTGCCGCGCGCAAGCTCGGCGCCGTCAACCGGACGCACGCGGTCGCGATCGCGATCCGCCACAGAATCATCAATCCCTGAAATCCCCGCCTACTGGGAAATTTCCCAATAGTCGGTTTTGTCTTTTTCGCTGAGGCTCCCCTCATTTCAAGCCATGGGGGAGTTCATGATTCATGTGATTTCTGCCGTCAATCGACACCTGTACGAGGACGTCCTCGAACAGCATTTTCGGGTTCGTCACGAGATTTTCGTCGAGGAGCGGAAATGGGAGGCGCTGCGCAAGCTCGACGGCCGCGAGATCGATACCTACGACAATGAGGACACAGTCTACCTGCTGGCTCTCGAGAACCGCCGGGTGCTGGGCGGCTCGCGCCTGTATCCGACCACAAGGCCGACGATGATGAGCGAGGTCTTCCCGCACCTCGCCGCGGTACGCGGTTGCCCCTCGGACCCGCTGGTCTGGGAGTGGTCGCGCTTCTTCGTCTCGCGCGAGCGCCGCGACGGCGCGTTCAATCTGCAGTTGATGGCGGCTGCGCAGGAATTCTGTCTCGACCAGGGTATCGAGCGGCTTTGTCTCGTGATGGAGACTTGGTGGCTGCCGCGCTTCCACGACATCGGATTCGTCGTGACGCCGCTGGGATTGCCCGCGCTGGTGGAGAATTCCTTGACCATGGCGGCAACGATCGAGATCCGTCAGGAATCGCTCGATGTCGTGCGTGACCGTATCGGGATGACCAATGTCGTCCGCCAGGACGGTCCGCGGATCGACTGCATTGCCCGTGCCAACCTCTGCGGCGCTACTGCCGCGCAACGAAAGAGCGCCTGAGATGTCGAACATGATGCGGGACAGCCAGATCATGGCGCAGATCGAGGAGGAGAATCTCGGCTACATGTCCGACATGGCGCTTGAGCTGGCGCAGATGGCGGAAGACACCGGACTGGCGACGCTCGCCTATCTGTTCCGGATGGCGGCGCTGGAGGCCTCGACGGTCAATAGCGGGCTCGCCGAACAGGATGACCTTCCCCAGCGGATGACGTCGCACTAGGCGTCATCCTTGCTTGCATTCCGACGAATTCGCACCCTCTCGCCGGGCCAACCGGCGAGAGGGTGTTTCGTTTGGGTGCGGCAGGTTGCCCCAGCCTGAGCGGCGGCCTTGTTGCAGCGCGCTCGGCATGCCGTTGGGCGGCGCGCCAGGATGCAACAAAGTGCATGTTTGATGTCGAATCGCTCTTGCCTCGGAACGATACTGCCATTACCCATTTTTCCGCCTTGAACAGGCAGGGGGAGCTCTTTCACTGATGGCGACCGTGTTCGAACATCGGCGCGACACCGCGTGCGCCTGAAAGAGTCTTGATGCTGCTCGTCGTCGAACAGTTCTTGAACGGATTGCAGTTCGGCCTGCTGCTGTTCCTTCTCGCCGCCGGCCTGACGCTGGTGTTCGGGATCATGGATCTCGTCAACCTCGCGCACGGCTCGCTCTACATGATGGGCGCCTATTTCGCTGCGACCTTTGCGGCCTGGACCGGCAGCTTCCTGCTGGGTGCGCTGCTGGCGCTCGGTGCCACGCTCGTGCTCGGCATCGTGCTCGAGATGAGTGCGCTGCGGCATCTCTATGGTCGCGACCATCTCGACCACGTGCTCGCGACGTTCGGTCTGATCCTGTTCTTCAACGAAGCCGTCCGGCTGATCTGGGGCCCGGCGGGCCTGGCCTTGCCTCTGCCGGCCTGGCTCACCGTGCCGGTGCCGATCCTGCCCGGCATTCACTATCCCGCCTATCGGCTCGCCATCATCGCTGTGGCGCTGCTGGTCGCGCTGCTGCTCTATCTCGGCGTGATGCGCACCCGCATCGGCATGCTGATCCGGGCCGGCGCCTCCAACCGCGAGATGATCGGCGCGCTCGGCATCAACATCAAGCTGCTCTACACGCTGGTGTTCGGCTTGGGCGCCGCGCTCGCCGGATTGGCCGGACTGATGCAGGCGCCGATCCTCACCGTGCAGATCGGCATGGGCGAGAACATCCTGATTTTGGCCTTCGTCATCATCGTGATCGGCGGCATCGGCTCGATCCGCGGCGCGTTCCTCGCCGCGATCTTCGTCGGCATGATCGACACGCTCGGCCGCGCCTTCCTGCCCAATTTGCTGCGGCAGGTGCTGAGCGGCGCCGCTGCCTCCACCGCCGCACCCGCGCTGTCGTCCATGCTGATCTATCTGCTGATGGCGATCGTGCTGGTGGTGCGGCCGGAGGGGCTGTTTCCGGCCAACCGCCGATGAAGGCTTTCACGGTGAGCAAGGCCGTCACGGCCCTGATGCTGGCGGGCCTCGTGCTGCTGCCGCTCTATTCGCAAATGTCGGGCAACATCTTCATCCTGACGCTGTTCACCCGCATCATCATCCTGGCGCTGGCGGCCGCGAGCCTCAACCTCATCATGGGTTTCGGCGGCATGATGAGCTTTGGCCACGCCGCCTATCTGGGCATCGGCGGCTACGCGGTCGGCATGCTCGCGCAGGAAGGCGTCGGAAGCGGCTTCGTCCAGTTCCCGGTCGCGCTCGCGGCTTCCTCGATCTACGCGCTCGTGATCGGCGCGCTCAGCTTGCGCACCCGCGGCGTCTATTTCATCATGATCACGCTGGCCTTCGCCCAGATGGCCTATTACGTCGCCTCGGGCCTGGCGCGCTACGGCGGTGACGACGGTCTCACCGTCTACAAGCGCAGCGACTTCTCCGGGCTGGTCGATCTCTCCAACCGCACGCAGTTCTATTATCTCTGCCTCGCCTGCTTGTTCGGCGTCATCTTCCTGATCTGGCGCATCGTGAATTCGCGCTTCGGTCTCGTCGTGCAGGGCCTGCGCTCCAACGAACAGCGCATGCAGGCGATCGGCTTCCCCGCCAAGCGCTACAAGCTGGTCTGCTTCGTCATATCGGGCACGATGTGCGGCCTCGCCGGCGCGCTGCTCGCCAACAACACCGATTTCGTCAGCCCGGCCGTCATGTACTGGACCCGCTCCGGCGATCTCATGGTGATGGTGATCCTGGGCGGCATGGGCACGCTGTTCGGCCCGATCATGGGCGCGGTGGTGTTCCTGCTGCTGGAAGAATTTCTGTCGCAGATCACCGAATATTGGGCGCTGATCATGGGCCCGCTGCTGCTGCTGATCGTACTGTTCGGCCGCGGCGGCATCATGGGCATGCTCGGGAGGGCTGGCCGTGGCTGAACCCCTGCTCCGCGTCGAAAAGCTGGTGCGCCGCTTCGGCGGCATCATCGCGACCGACAACGTCTCGCTCGACGTCGCGGCCGGCGAGCTACACGCCATCATCGGCCCGAACGGGGCCGGCAAGACCACGCTGATCAGCCAGCTCACCGGGCATCTCGAGCCGCATTCCGGCAGCGTCTCGCTGGCCGGGCGCGACATCACCTATCTGCCGGCCTATCGCCGCTGCGCGCTCGGACTTGCGCGTTCGTTCCAGATCACCTCGCTGCTGCTCGATTTCACTGCCGCGGACAATGTCGCGCTGGCAGCCCAAGCCCATGCCGGCACCTCGTTCCGGTTCTTCGCCGATGCGCGTAAGGAGCGATCCTTGCGTGATGCCGCGCATGCCGCGCTCGATCGCGTTGGCCTCGCCCATCGCGCCGATGTGCTGGTGTCGAAGCTCAGCCATGGCGAGCGGCGCCAGATCGAACTCGCGGTCGCGCTCGCGAGCAAGCCGAAATTGCTGCTGCTGGACGAGCCGATGGCCGGTCTCGGCGTCACCGAATCCCAGGGCATGGTGAAGCTGCTCCAGGAACTGCGCAAGGAAGTCTCGATCGTGCTGGTCGAACACGACATGCCGGCGGTGTTCGCGCTTGCCGACCGCATCTCGGTGCTGGTCTATGGTCGCGTCATCGCCTCCGGCGATCCGGCCGCGATTCGGGCCAACGAAGACGTCAAGCGCGCCTATCTCGGCGATCAGCACGTGGTGACGCATCATGGCTGACACGCTGCTCGACGTCGACGGCATCGAGACCTGCTACGGCCTGTCCCAGGTGCTGTTCGGCCTGTCGCTGTCGATCAAATCAGGCGAGATGGTCTCGCTGATGGGCCGCAACGGCATGGGCAAGACCACGACCATCCGCTCCATCATGGGCCTGACGCCGGCGCGCGCCGGCAGCATTCGTTTCGCCGGCGCCGAGGTCAGGCAGCTTCCCTCGTACAGGATCGCAAAGCTCGGCGTCGGCCTGGTGCCTGAGGGACGTCAGATCTTCCCGAACCTCACCGTGCGCGAGAATCTGGTCGCGGCCGCGGCCGATCGTTTCGGCAGCCCCAACCCCTGGACGTTGGCCGCGATCTACGTGCTGTTCCCGCGCCTCGCCGAGCGCGCCGGTAACATGGGCAACCAGCTCTCCGGCGGCGAGCAGCAGATGCTCGCGATCGGCCGCGCCCTGATGACCAACCCGAAGCTGCTGATTCTGGACGAAGCGACCGAAGGCCTTGCGCCGCTGATCCGCGAAGAGATCTGGAACTGCCTGTCGCTGCTCAAGAGCCGGGGCCAGTCGATCCTGGTCGTCGACAAGAACGTCGACCACCTCGCCCGCATCTGCGATCGTCACACCATTATCGAGCGCGGCAGGACGGTGTGGAGCGGCACCTCCGACGAGCTGATGGCCGAGCCGGATCTCCAGCACAAATATCTGGGCATCTGAGGCGTTCGTCGCCCTCCGCGCGTAGCGCAAAGCTTCTTCGAGCAAATCCAGTTTCGAAATCCTCCAAACTGCGCGCTCCGCCCTTGAGCGCGCCGCCGTCAGCCGTCAAAGAAGCCGCGTAAGCGGAATTCGATGCGGGACTTTTACGATCAAATTGTCGGACGGCCTCAAGACGACAACGGTTCCGCACAGCCCGACGCTTCAACAGCGGGCCAATGGCTGGATTTTCCGGGCTGCGTGTTTGTCAGGGGCGAGTTTCGCGCCGACGCGGGAGGTTCTGCGATCGCAGCTTCGGGCCTGTTCATCTCCGTGGCGTTTGACGACAGTGCTGGCCGCGGCATTCTGACGCGCGCTGCCAGCGGTGAGCGGCAGATGATGGCAATTGCCGTGCGCGAAGACAGCGCCGTGACCCGCTCTGGCGATCGTCCTGCCATCGGCCTTGCTCTTCCCCGGGCGTCCATCGATGAGCTTGGACTCGGCGACGAGTTTCAGGCGCTGTTTGGGAACGAGGGGGCAGGCACGGCCGTCGTCTCTTTGACGGCATCGCCACGCATCGAGGCCGTCGCGGCAGAAATGTTCTCTCCGCCGGTCGCGGGAAGCGCAGGCCAATTGTTGCTGTCGGCGCACGCCGCCGAGATCATCGTCCACGCCTTGTTCAGTGAGCGCGGCCGGATTGCGGTCGACCCGGCAGCCGACCTCCAGAGGATGCGGTTGCAATCGGTCAAGGAGCGGATGGATGCCGATCTCGCCTACCCCTGGAGCATCGACGAACTGGCGCGGAGTGCAGGGCTGAGCCGCAGGTCCTTCAACCAGAAATTCCAGATGGTGTATGGCGAGAGCGCGATCGATTATTTGAGGGCGCAGCGCCTCGATGCCGCACGTGCGCTTTTGATTCATCAGCGCTTGTCGGTCACCGAAGCGGCCTATCGGGTCGGCTATGCCCATCCGGCCAATTTCGCAACGGCGTTCCGCAGGCGTTTCGGCCATTCGCCGAAGCGCTGTCAGTAACTCGAAAGCCTCCACGCGTGATCAAAGGTGATTTGCGCACGCGCAAAGGCGGCGCGCGCCTCGATCTGATTACTCCCGGGTTGTCCAAATACGGAACGCGGGGAAGACGATGAGGCGCAACGACGGGCAACTGCCCGGCTGGGAACGAATGAAGGCCGGCCTGGGCATGGCTGGCTTGGGGGCGGCCGGCTTGGGGATGGTGCTGCACGCGACGCCGTCGCTCGCACAGGTCTCCGGGACCAATTCGGCATCGACGGCGGCGACATTGCCGCCCGTCACGGTCGAGGCACCGAACCAGGTGCGTCCGCGCTCCCAATCCGCCCAGCGCGCCGCGCAATCGCAGCGTGGCCGCGCCGTGCCGCCGCGCAATGCCGCAGCCGGCCAAGCCCGAAGCCCTGATACGCGCGAGGCAGGTAGCGGCCGTAGCGATGCGTCGAGCGAGAACAGCTATGTTGCAAGCGGCAGCACGGCGGGCACGAAGACGAACACGCCATTGCTGGAGACGCCGCAGTCGATCTCGGTGGTGACGCGCAAGGAGCTCAACGATCGCGCCGTGCAGACGTTGACGGAAGCGGTCGGCTATCAACCGGGCGTCCGCATCGATGCCTCCGGCTACGATCCGCGTTTCGACGCCATCGCGATCCGCGGCTTCGACGTCACCTACAACGGCATCTATCTCGATGGCTTGCGCCTCGTCGGCGCCGGTCTCGGCGTCTTCAAGACCGAGCCTTATGGCGCCGACAGCATCACGGTGGTGCGGGGCCCGAGTTCGGCGCTTTACGGCCTCGGCTCGCCCGGCGGATTGATCGACCTGCAGAGCAAGCTGCCGACCAGCCAGCCGTTCCACGAGGTGCAGACGCTGTTCGGCGATCGCGAGCGCATTCAGGGGAATTTCGATTTCTCGGGGCCGATCGATCCCAACGGCCAGTTCTCGTATCGGCTGACCGGCGTGGTTCGCGACGCCGACGTGTTCGTGCCCGGCGGCAAGGACAATCGCACCTACGTCGCTCCGGCCGTCACCTGGAAGCCGGATCAATCGACGACCCTGACGATTCTCGGCGCCTACCAGAAATCGAAGACGCCCGGGTCGATGTTCACCTACTCTTCGGGCACCGGCACGACCACGGACATCTTCACCGGCAGCCCGTCCTACAATTCGCTCGATCAGGAACAGGGACGCGTCGGCTATTTGTTCGAGCATGCGTTCAACAATGCCGTGACCGTTCGCCAGAAATTCCGCTATGTCGACGTCGATGCCGTCACGCGCTATGTCGGCTTTCTCGGAGCGCCCGTCGGCAATGTCGTCTCGCGCTATACCGGCTACGTCCACGACACGCTGCAATCGGCCATCATCGACAACCAGGTGGAGGCCAAGCTCTCGACCGGCCCGGTGCAGCACACGCTCCTGATCGGCACCGACTACACCTCGTCGAAGTTCAACGACAAGCAGGGATTCGGCTTCGGCGTCTCCGATCTCAATCTGGCCGCGCCGGCCTATGTGCCGGAATCGATTCCCGATCCCGCGATCTCGTCCTCGACGCGGCAGCGGCAGGCCCAGTCCGGCGTTTACATCCAGGACCAGGCCAAGCTCGACCACTGGATCCTGACGCTGAGCGGCCGCAGCGACTGGGTCCGCACCACCGGTGAGGATCTGTTCGCGTTGACCCGGCAGCAGCAATCCGAACAGGCCTATAGCGGCCGAGCCGGGCTGACCTATGTGTTCGATTCCGGAATTGCGCCCTACGTCGCCTATTCGACCTCGTTCTTTCCCAATCTCGGCGTCGATCCCTCGGGTGCCTTCTTCAAGCCGACCACCGGCGAGCAGACCGAGATCGGCGTCAAGTATCAGCCGCTGGGCACGCGGAGCTTCATCACCGCCGCGGTGTTCGACCTGACCCAGGATGGCGGCCTGGTGACGACGGGAACGGGCGTGACGGTCCAGCGCGGCGAGATCCGGAGCCGCGGCTTCGAATTGCAGGGGCTCGCCAGCCTCGGCGGCGGCTTCGACATCACCTCGTCTTACACCTATCTCGACATGGTCACCAAGCAGGCCGGCGACAGCTCGCTGGTCGGCAAGTTTCCGTCGGGAAATCCGCCCCACACCGCGACGCTATGGGCGAACTATGCCCTGCCGCTGGCAGGCCCGTTTGGGGGACTGAGCATCGGTGGTGGCGCGCGTTATATGTCCTGGAGCTATGGCGACGACCTCAATACGTTCAAGAACAGCTCGGTGACCCTGGTCGATGCGGCGCTGAAATATGATTTCGGCCAGGCGGCGAAGGAACTGAAAGGACTTCAGTTCCAGGTCAACGCCAAGAACCTGTTCAATCTGCACTACACGACGTGCCAGGTCGGCTATTGCTACCGCGGCGCCCCGCTGACGGTCATCGCAACGCTTGGCTATCGCTGGTGAATGGACGCTCGATGAAGAGGGCTACCTTTCAATCACCAATAGATCCCGTGGCGATGCAATTCGCGGATCACGCGGGCCTCGACCGAGGGCGCGCGGCGCTTCGGCTTGGTCGCGGCCGGGCTCGGTTCGGCTGACGCGGCTGTCGCAGCGGTTGGCGCGGGGGCGGCGGGCGAGGTCGACGTCGTGGTTGCGGTTTGCGTGGGCGCAGGCTGTGCTGCTGCCGCCGACTGCACCGCTTGCGGCGTGCCAGCCGCCGGTGCGGCCGGCTGCTCGTTCGCCGGTTGATTCGAAGTGCTCGCCGCAAGGCTGAGGCTGCGCGAGCCGCCGGCATGGGCCTGGCTTGCGAGCAGTGACATAGCGACGATCAGGATGAGTTTACGCATGGCCATCCCCACTATCCGGTCAATCCGTCTTACCTAAATCGCACCAGCTTGGCCGCTAGCGCGCCAGCCGATGGGTGCCGATTTCGATCAGGGTCGTCCGGCAGGACAGGCGGTAGATCAGGCTGAACAGTTGATTCCACATGACCGAACTCCGCTGTTGATCATTGAGGGTCACTCTAGACCCCATCTCTTTCCGGCGGTTTTCGCGACGCTGGGAAAATGGCTTCGTCAGGCCAGCCGACGTTTCGTCGGAACAGGAGACGCGAAGTCGTCTCACGGGCGTGTGAGATATTGGTTGCTGCGGCACCCAGGACCGTCTCGGGCGAACCGAATGATGCTCGTTGCGGTCAGCCTGTATCAGAGGTAGTAAGGCCAGGGGTCTTCGCGGAAGATCATTTGGGGAATGTCGCCCGCGCCAGCATGACATCGCAACCTGACGGGAATTCTCATCGTCGGCGCTGGAGAGCGATCCTGTTGCTGTTCGTTGTCCTTCCCTTTGTGCCGGAACTGGCGATCCTGCTCACGTCTCTCTTCGCGGCCATCTCAGGATGCCAGCCCGGCACCGATACCGGCTGTCCCATCGGATTTTCTGCCGCGGAAATCATCCGTCATGCGCTGGAGGCGAGCTTGCTGGTCGGCTCTCGCTTTGGCGACGGACTCGCGGCATTGTGGCTGGCCGCCTGCTGCTGGCTGATCACGCTGGGATGGCCCCGGCTATGGATCCGATTGCTGCTGGCGTTCGCGGTCAGTCTCATCTGCGCATTCGTCCCCTATTTCGGCCCGATGCTTTCGATCAGCTATCTCGTCAACCCCAAATGCTCGCCGAACGAGGGAGGCGTGGGCGATTGCATCGTCTACGGTGGCGACGTCGGCAGTGTCGCCCACAAGGTGGTCAGCCTGGGCTGGAGGATCATCGAGGGCGCTCCGATCGCGATCGGAATATTCGTTGTCTATGCGATCGTTGCGGTGATCATGGAGCTGCGCGCGAGGAGGCAGGCTCTCCGGACTCTGGGCTGATTCCCGTTCCCGGCGCTCGCCGCCGAGCCAACTCTCGATATTGTCAAGAAGCGGCAGCTATGGTCTCATGCAGCCATAGATTGTCTTTCATATTTGGAGATGTTGCCATGCGGTTTCGTTTTGCAGCATTCCGGATCATTCTCGCCAGCGCGGCGGCCGTTGTCTGGCTTTCAGCCGTTCAGCCTGCCGCGGCTCAGTCCAACAATGATCCCGATATCCTGGCGGCCTATGTCTACAGATATGCCGACTATTACCTGCCTTATGCCATCCAGTCGTCCACGGCATATAAGCCGGTCGGCACGCTGAACACGATGCGCGATGCTGGCCTCGGCGAGGAAGTCGAGTTCGCGGTGCAAAGTACGATCCCGGCTTCGCAGGATGACCTCAGAGGTCACGCGCGGAAGATCTTCAAGCCCTGGCGCTATCAATTCGGCAGCGACGCATATCTCGATTGCCTCGATTGGGCGGATGAGGCCTGCAAGGCGGCTTATGCCAGGCGCGGCTGGAACTTCGGCAGCGGTCCGACATACCAGGTGTGGGCGCGGACACGCGCCGCGGCGCGTGGAGCCTGCAGCGAAGTGAGCATTGCGTTTGCGGCACCGTAGGGTTTTCCGGGGGCGATTGGTACTCGAACTTCAGCCGGTTCGGTTCGCCCTACGACGACTATTACCAGCAGCTGCAACGCAACGTCGATACGGTCATGAGGCAGATCCAGAATCTGGACTGCTACAAGCGGGCCGCCCGGAAGCCGCAGATCGTTTCGACGGGACATTCCCTCGGTGCCGGCTTGGCGCAATTCGTAGCGCTTGCGACCAAGTCGGGTGGTCCGCGGATCGCCAAGGTGGTTGCATTCGATCCGTCTCCGGTGACCGGCGCGCACCTCGTCAACAGGGCTCTTCTGGCCGAAAACGTCCAGCGCCTCGTCATTGATCGTGTGTATGAGAGCGGAGAGGTTCTGTCATATGCCCGCGCGGCCGTTCAGGAATATCCTCAGGCGAAGTCGCGCTGCAATCCGCAGGTGCGAACCGTCGAGGTCAAGGCTGCGCGAGGCTCGATCATTGGCCTGCACGGCGTTGAATTGCTTGCGACCAACCTTGCAGATCTCACGTACAATGAGGGGAATCCACTGGGTTACCGCGCTCCGGCCACGCTGGTCGGCAATTGCGATGTCATCTATCGGCCGGATTCCGACGAGCAGCTGATCGCGCGCAACGGAAGCCAGCGCTTCGCCGCGCTTCGGCGCATTGACGCACGAAGTGCCGGCCGGCGCGTCGTTTCGAACCCTGCCAATTCGGCGCTGCGCGCGGGCGTGACACGGGTCGGCTCGCCCACGTCGAGCAACGGGCCGGATCCCCGCATGGCGACCGGCCCGACCTCGAACGCGTTTGCTCTTGCGGCCGGAGGCGCATTCGGCTTCACGCCGCTACAGCGTGCGGAATGATCGGGGCCGATTGCCGTTCAAAACACCTCGAAATATTCGCGGTGCTCCCAGTCCGTCACCTCGGACAGGAAGCGATCGATCTCGGCGTTCTTGATGTGGGTGTAATAGTCGACGAATTCGGCTCCTAGCTTCTCGCGGAAGAAGGGATCGTCCTTCAGCGCGGCGACGGCATCGCGCAAGCTCTTCGGCAGCAGCGGCGCCTTGGTCTCATAGGGCGTGTCGGCCGAGGGGCCCGGGTCGAGCTTGCGGTCGACGCCGTCGAGGCCCGAGAGGATCTGCGAGGCGATGTAGAGATAGGGATTGGCGGCGGGCTCGCCGATGCGGTTCTCCAGGCGCGTTGCGGCATCATTGGCGCCACCGAGCACGCGGATCATCACGCCGCGATTGTCGCGGCCCCAGATCGCGCGGTCCGGTGCCAGTGAATAGGAGCGGTAGCGCTTGTAGCCGTTGATGGTCGGCGTGGTGAACAATGTGGAGGCGCGGGCGTGGTCGAGCAGGCCGGCGAGGTATGCTTTGCCGAACGCGCTGAGCGGCTCGCCGCCGTCCTTCGTCATGAACTCGTTCTCGCCGGTCGCGCGCGAGACGATCGACTGATGCAGGTGCCAGCCGCTCGCGAACAGGTTCGGCAGCTTCGGCCGGCACATGAAGGTGGCGTGATAGCCGTGGCGGCGCGCGATCTGCTTTACGGCGCTCCGAAACAGCACCATGTTGTCGGCGGGCTCGAGCCCCTTCCTCGGCGCGAAGGTGAATTCGCACTGGCTCGGCCCGAACTCGACCTCGACCGAGCGCAGGGGCAGGCCGAGCGCGACGATGTCACGGCGGAGAATCTCCAGCACCGGCTCCATCTGATCGAAGCGCTGCTCGGTGAGATATTGATAGCCGTGGCTGAGCAGGCTCACCGAGGGCGGCGTGCCGGGCTGGCCGGCATCCTCGGGCCGCATATGCGCGTCGTCGAGCTTGAAGATGTGGAATTCAACCTCGAGGCCGGCGACGAAGTCGTGGCCGCGGCTGGCGAGCTCGTCGAGCACCTTGCGATAGAGCGAGCGCGTCGCGAACGGCACCGGGCGACCGTCATTGAAGTAGAGGTCGCACAGCACCCAGCCTGTGGTCGGCGCCCAGGGCAGCACGCGAAAAGTGGTGGGATCGGCGACCATCAACACGTCGGCCGCGCCCTCCATCTCCTTCATGCCGAAGCCGCCGCCCACAGTGAACACCGGAAACACCGTGCGGTGCGAGGTGTCCTTGGCCAGCATGGTGGTGGTGATGGAGCAGCCGCTCTCCAGCGAGGCGATCGCCTCGGAGGCGATGATGGTCTTGCCGCGCAAGATACCGTGCTGGTCGGGAAAGGCGAGGCGGATGACCTCGAGATTCTTTTCCTCGACGATGCGCCGCATGCGCGCTGCGGCGTCCCTCTGCTCATCCGACCACAGCGCATGACGCGCGACGAAAGTCACTTTGGTTGCTCCTCAGTCACGATGATCGACGGGGCAAGACGCTTGCCAACTTCTCCGTCATTGCGAGCGCAGCGAAGCAATCCAGAGTCTTTCCGCAGATGCATTTCTGGATTGCTTCGCTGCGCCCGCAATGACGAGGATAGACCTTCACACTCGCTCCACTGCCGTAGGGTGGGCAAAGCGAAGCGTGCCCACGATCTGTATCCATCACGGAGAAATGGTGGGCACGGCGCGTTGCGCCTTTGCCCACCCTACGGGTTCGGTGCACGCGCGTCACTCCGCCGCCGTCAGTTTGTGCACGTTGTCGGCGATCTCCTTCGGCACCGGCGCGGTCCATGGCGCACCGCGGCGGCGCTTGACGTCGACCTCCATCCAGTAGGTCTCCCAGCCCCGCGTCGGGCCGATGCCGTCCATGGCCGCCGGGCCCTGGATGCTACGCGCGTTCGTCTCGTCGAGATGCAGCATCGGCTTCTCGCCGCCCTGGACCTTTTCGATCTCCTGCCGCAGCAGGCGGCGATATTGCACGATCGCCTTGTCGCTCGAACCGAGATGCTCCTTGGTGCGGTCCTGGATCGCGCCCATCGATTCCACCGCCCACTGGTCGTGGACGTTGATGTCGGTGCCCATGCCGGTATAGGTCGCGGTCTGCTGCTCGTGCGGATCGAAACCGTAGTCGTTGCTGCGGTTCTTGCGCGACTTGTAGTCGGGCAGCTCATAGAGCTCGAGCCGCTGGTCGCGCATCTTCTGCTTGTCGACCGGGTTGGTGTAGCTGGTGAAGATCGCGTACCAATAGCAGTTCTCGTCGTCGATCGGGACGTGCCACTGCGTGATCGTCATCTCCGTGCTCATGGGAATGACGAAGCCGTGCGGAAAGAGCTGGTTGGTGACGCGCACATGGGTGCGCTCCTCATCGATCTCGCGCAGTGCGATCAGCCGCAACCCGTATTCGGTGTGCTCGACATTGATGATGGGGCGATCGTATTCGCGCAGGATCTTCGTCATCGGCAGATCAGAGCCGGCCGAAGCGCCGCGGAATTGCTTGCCGTAGGCGGAGGAGGTGTCCTCGTCCTCGAAGAAGCGGTGCAGATAGGAGGCGTGCGCGGGATCGATGCCGACCTCCAGCGCTTGCAGCCAGTTGCAGGCCATGTGGCCCTTGAACGCAAACGTGTGCGTGCCGGGCGCGACAAAACAGTCGAGCTCCGGAAATGCGGGCGGGGTGCCTTCGCCGAGATAAGCCCAGAGGATGCCGCTCTTCTCGATCACGGGATAGGAGCGCTGCCGGATGTTCTGGCAAAGCTTCGAATCCTTCGGCTCGGCCGGCGTCTCGATGCACTGGCCGTCGGCGTCGAACAGCCAGCCATGGAAGGCGCAGCGCAGGCCGCCATGCTCGAGCCGCCCGAAGGCGAGGTCGGCGCCGCGATGGGCGCAGTGGCGGTCGATCAGGCCGTAGCGTCCGGTCTCGTCGCGGAACAGCACCAGGTTCTCGCCGAGCAGTTTGACGGGACGGATCGGCCGCGCGCCCTCCAGCTCATCCACCAGCGCCGCCGGCTGCCAGTAGCTCCGCATCAGCTGGCCGCAGGGGTCCTTCGGACCGGTTCGGGTGATCAGGTCGTTCTGCTCCTGGCTCATCATGGCAGTAGCATCCCTTGTGGAGTGGCGCTTGTTCGTCTATTGAACGAATGGGCGAATTATGACATGCCTTGGATCGGCAGCAAGCACTATTTTGCAGGATTGTCCCGTCACATGCCCAAGCTGAAGCGGAGCGAGTCCGACGAGCGCGCGACCGATTTCGTCGAGGCCCTCGATCGCGGCCTGCGCCTGTTGCAATGCTTCGGCACCTCCGCAGGCCCGATGACACTGAGCGATCTCGCCCGCGCCGCGGATCTGCCGCGCGCGACGGCCCGGCGCATGCTGTTCACGCTCCAGCGTGGCGGCTACGTCTCCGGCGACGGCAAATTGTTCTCGCTGACGCCGCATGTGCTGACGCTGGCGGCGTCATACTTGCGTTCGAGCCAGCTCGTCGCCGTGCTTCAGCCTGTGCTCGATCGCGTCGCGACCGCCGCCAACGAAATCTCATCGCTCGCCGTGCTTGATGGCGACGATGTCTTGTTCATCGCACGCAGCAGCCCGGCGCGGATGTTCTCGGGCGGCCTCGAGATCGGCTACCGCTTGCCGGCCTTCTGTACCTCGGTCGGTCGCGCCATGCTCGGCCAGCTCGACGATGCCGATCTTGCCGGACGCATCGAAGCGATGAAGCGCGAGGCCCTGACGCCGCAGACGGTGACCGACGCGAAAGCACTGCTCGCGCGCATCACAGCCGACCGCGCGGAGGGCTATTCGCTGGTCGACCGCGAGGCCGAGCCGCATTTCCGCTCGATCTCGGTTCCGGTGCACCGCTATGACGGCGTCATCGTCGCCGCCATCAACATGGGCGCCCATGTCGATCGCGTGCCGGCGCAGGAACTGATCGATCGTTTCCTGCCGTTGCTGCGGGAAGGCGCGGACTCTGTGCGCTCGCAGTTGTTGTAGCGACGCGGCACCACGTAGGGTGGGTTAGCGAGTCGCAGGCGGTGGGAGAAGTGGTGGGGTTACGCTGGCGCTAACCCACCCTACAATCCCGCAGTCTGTGCTATAATCGCTTCACACAAGATCAGGGAGTACGCCATGCAACACACCATGGTTCCCAGTGATCGCGTCGAGCACGTCGCCGTCTATGGGTGCGACGGCACGAAGCTCGGCACGATTGAGCGATTGATGCTCGACAAGGTGAGCGGGACCGTCGCCTACGCCGTGATCAAGACCGGCAGGCTGCTGGGCACCCATCACCATTATCCCGTGCAGTGGAGTGCGCTGAAATATGATCCGGGACGTCAGGCCTTTCAGGCCGAACTGACGCCGGAGCAATTGAGCAGTGGTCCCTGCGAAGTCGACGGCGACGAATTCGACTGGGGCGACCGCTCGCGGCCGTACCAGCATCCGAATTACTGGTCGATCTAGAAGATCGACTTCGTCACTGCCGGTTACGCATCCAGTCCGCGAGGCCGGACAACGCCTTGTCGAGGTCCTGCCGCGCGGCGGTATCTATGATCGTCTCCTCCATCGCGCCGCGCATGCAGAGCATCCACGCGTCGCGCTCGGCATCGCCGATGGCAAAGCCGATGTGTCGCTGCCGCAACCGCGGATGGCCCTTCTCGGGAGTATACAGCCGCGGTCCGCCGGTCCATTCGGTGAGATAGCGCTTCAGCACGTCCCTGATCAGGCCGAGGTCGTCCGCATGCATGGCGCGGATGATCTGTGCTTCCGGCAGCGTGTCCATGCGCTCGTAGAAGCGGTCGACCAGGGCGTCGATCGTGGCACTGCCGCCGATCCGCTCGAACGTGGAGGTGGTGACGTCGGTGGAGGTCATTCGTGGTCCTGAATTCGGCTGTTTCTCATATCGTCTTCCTTTCCGAAATGAAAAGGGATGCGGAGTGCTTCGGCGTGCTCAGCTGCGCTCCCTCCCCCCTTGCGGGGCCCCGCAAGGGGGAGGGAACGCAGAGGATTTGGAGGCAACTCGGCTTACAGCGCCACGCTGCGCAGGCCAAAACTGCGCGCTTCATTCTGCAGCACTGGCCGCACCGCATCGATCAGCCTTGCCGCGGCAGCATCGACGCTGAGCCCGGCCGTATCCACCACCGCGGTCGCGCGCGAATACAGCGGCTCGCGGCTCAGCAAGATGTTGCGCAGCTCCGCCATTGCGGAGCGATCGTCCGCCATCGGGCGCAAATCGCCCTGGCGGCGGACGCGGGCCATGTGCTCCTCGGGTTCGGCCTTCAGCCAGATCGTGTAGAACGAGGTCAGGATCTGGTCGAAGGTCAGCGGCTCGGAGACGATTCCGCCGCCGGTCGCCAGCACCATCAGCTCGTTGCGCGCGAGCAGCTGCTGCAGCGCCGCCTGCTCCATCCGGCGAAATCCCTCCTGGCCGTAGAGCGCGATGATCTCGGCGACGGAGAGGCCGTTCTGCTGCTCGACCTCCTTGTTGAGCTCGACAAAACTCCAGCCGACCTTCTTCGCCAGCATCCGGCCGAGCGTCGATTTGCCGGCGCCGCGCAGGCCAATCAGTGCGATGCCGCAGAACGGCGCGCGCCGCGGCGCGGTTGCGCTGCCCCCGGTGAGCAGGTCCTTTGCCTGCGCAATCTGGCTAGGGGTCGCCTTGCGCAAGAGATCGCGAAACATCTGCCAGTCCGGCGTCGGATCGGCGCTGGGAAGCAGGTCCTCGAGATGCGCGCCCATCGCGTCGGAGACGCGGCGGAGCAGCACGATGGAGACATTGCCCTTGCCGCTCTCGAGCTGCGCGATGTAGCGCTCCGAGATTCCTGATACCTTGGCGAGCACTTTGCGCGACATGCCCCGCAGCGCGCGCATCGTGCGCACGCGCTGGCCGAGCTGTTCAAGGAACTGGGATTCGGCGTCGGGACTGTCGGTCATGAGCCTTGTTTAAGGGATGTCTTCTTGAAGGTTGTCCTGCGGCGCATTTTAATGAAACATAATGCCTGCTGGCATTGACAGCAAGCCGCCGCGGTGTCTTTCTATGAATTATAATTCTAAATTCGGGAGAGAACTCCGTGAGCGAGGGATCCTATAACGCGGTGACCTGGCTGCTCGACCGGAACGTCGAGGAGGGCCGCGGCAACAAGCTGGCTTTCGACGACACCGTCTCGCGGCTCACCTATGGCGAACTGCAGCGCGACAGCCGCCGCGCCGCCAACATGCTGCGCCGGCTCGGTGTCCGCCGCGAGGAACGCGTGGCGATGATCATGCTGGACACCGTCGATTTCCCGATCGTGTTCCTCGGCGCGATCCGCGCCGGCATCGTGCCGGTGCCGCTGAACACGCTGCTGACCGCGGACCAGTACGCCTACATTCTCGCCGACTGCCGCGCGCGCGTGCTGTTCGTCTCCGAGGCGCTCTATCCTGTCATCAAGGACGTGGTTGGCCGCATGCCCGATCTCGAGCATGTGGTGGTGTCCGGCGCCAAGCAGAACGGCCACAAGCAGCTCGCTGAGGAGATCTCCGGCGAGAGCGACCAATTCGCCACCGCCGTGACGCATCCGGATGAACCGGCGTTCTGGCTCTATTCGTCGGGCTCGACGGGCATGCCCAAGGGCGTGCGCCATATCCATTCCAATTTGCAGGCGACTGCGGACACCTACGCCAAGCAGGTGCTGGGCATCCGCGAGAGCGATGTGTGTCTCTCCGCGGCAAAGCTGTTTTTCGCCTATGGGCTCGGCAATGCGCTGACCTTCCCGATGTCGGTTGGCGCAAGCGTGATCCTGAACGGCGAGCGCCCGACGCCGGCGCGCATGTTCGATCTGATGAACCGCTACAACCCCTCGATCTTCTATGGCGTGCCGACGCTGTTCGCGGCCATGCTCAACGATGAGACGATGAAGAGCGAGCGCGGCGGCAAGGCCTTGCGCATCTGCACCTCGGCCGGCGAGGCGCTGCCGGAATCCGTCGGCAACAGCTGGAAGGCGCGTTTCGGCGTCGACATTCTCGACGGCGTCGGCTCGACCGAGCTGCTGCACATCTTCCTGTCGAACGCGCCCGGCGACATCAAATACGGCTCTTCCGGCAAGCCGGTGCCGGGCTATGCGGTGCGGCTCGTCAACGAGGCCGGCGGGGACGTCGCCGATGGCGAGGTCGGCGAACTCCTGGTCGATGCGCCCTCGGCCGGCGAAGGCTACTGGAACCAGCGCCACAAGAGCCGCCGTACCTTCGAGGGACCGTGGACCCGCACCGGCGACAAATATGTCCGCGACGGCGAGGGCCGCTACACCTTCTGCGGCCGCGCCGACGACATGTTCAAGGTCTCCGGCATCTGGGTCTCGCCGTTCGAGGTCGAGAGCGCACTGATCACGCATCCTGCCGTGCTGGAAGCCGCCGTCGTGCCCGAGGCCGATCCGGAAGGATTGCTGAAGCCGAAGGCCTTCGTCGTGCTGCGTCCCGGCGCGACAACGACGGAGTTGCAGGAGATGCTCAAGGAGCACGTCAAGCAGAAGATCGGCCCGTGGAAATATCCGCGCTGGATCGACGTGGTGGAGTCGCTGCCGAAAACGGCGACGGGCAAGATCCAGCGGTTCAAGCTGCGGGAAGGGGCGCATTGAGGGCGCAATCTGCGCTCACTTACCCTCCCCTGGAGGGGGAGGGTCGGCACGCGATCGAGCGAAGCGAGATGCGTGACGGGGTGGGGTGATCTCTCCATACGGGCACTGCATCTGCGGAGAGACTGTCACCCACCCCGCTTCACATCTCGCTACGCTCGCTGTGAATCGACCCTCCCCCTCCAGGGGAGGGTGGGCATCTCGGCATTGGCCATGAATGGGAATCGAACATGACCAACCTCACCCCCACCGGCTTCCTCAGCATTGGCGACGCCAGCCTCGAATACAAATGGCTCGCGCCTGAGGTCGCGGACGCACCCACCATCGTCATGCTGCACGAAGGCCTCGGCTCGGTCGGGCTGTGGGGCGACTTTCCGGAGAAGATCCAGGCTGCCACCGGCGCCGGCATCTTCCTCTATTCGCGTGCGGGTTACGGCCAGTCGAGCCCGGTCGTGTTGCCGCGACCGCTGGACTACATGCAGCGTGAGGCGCTGGACGTGCTGCCGAAGCTGCTCGATGCAATCGGCTTCAGGCGCGGCCTGCTGCTCGGCCATTCCGACGGCGCCTCGATCGTGACGATCTATGCCGGCGCGCATCAAGATCATCGCCTGAGCGGCGTCGTGCTGATTGCGCCGCATTTCATCGTCGAGGACATCGCGGTCGCATCCATCGCCGCGATCAAGGCCAGCTTCGAAACCACGGACCTCAAGGCGAAACTGGCGCACTGGCACAAGGACGTCGACAACGCCTTCTACGGCTGGAACGGCGCCTGGCTCGATCCCGAATTCCGCGATTGGGACATCTCCGAATACCTCGCCTATATCCGCGTACCCATCATGGTCCTGCAGGGTGCCAACGACCAATATGGGACATTGCGCCAGGTCGAAATTGCGCAGGAAGAGTGTTACTGTCCGGTCGATATTAAAGTCATTTCAGGCGCGGGCCATTCCCCGCATCGTGAAGCGCCGGGGGCGACGCTTGACGCGATTGAGCAATTTGCAAAAGCGGCCCTGCGCGATGATCAGGGACTTCAGGGACGCGCCGCATGACCATGCGGAGGCACATCCATGAATGTGCCTTCACATGCGACCGGCCCGTTGCCCTGGCCGCAATGGGCCTATGTCCCGGGCGAGCCCGGCGCGGCGGATGCGGATTCCGAGACGCTTGGTTTGGCCAAGGCGATGGTGCCATCGGCCTTCCGCGGCTACGTGCCGGCGCGCCATCCAGCGCTGCGCTATGGGCTTGCGCTCAACGACCGCGGCTATTTCTGGGAATCGCAGGAAGTGCTGGAGGCCGTGTGGGCCGCCGCTCCGCAAGGTGGCCGCGAACGAATTCTGCTGCGTGCGTGCATCCACATCGCCAACGCGAATTTGCGGCTGCGCATGCAAAGGCCGCATTCGGCCGCGCGCTTGTTCGGCGATGCGCTGGCGGAGCTGAGGGCACTGAGCTCGCGCAAGGCGGCTGCGGCCGGCGACGGCTTCGTCGAGACCTTCCCTGTCCCGGCCCTGGTCGCGCTGTTGCAAGCCAAGCTCGGCCGTCCCCAGCTCTCCAAGGCGGACTGGATCGCACTCGGGGCCACCGTGCGGTCCTGAGGCGCCATGAAACAAAATGCATGTGAGCCCGGTTAAGGGGTAGACGCGCCCAAAAAGATGCACTATTGTGCATCTAACGCTACGGCGATCATGCATAATCAAGCTCAGGGATGACCCATGGCCGGGGAAGATCGGCGCCTCGCAGGCGGCGCGACATTCATCGATTTCCAGACCGAACCGTCCCGCTACAAGCATTGGAAGCTGGCGGTCGACGGTGACGTCGCGACGCTGACCATGGACGTCGACGAGAACGGCGGCCTGTTCGAGGGCTACCTGCTCAAGCTCAATTCCTATGATCTCGGCGTCGACATCGAGCTTGCCGATGCGGTGCAGCGGCTGCGCTTCGAGCATCCCGAGGTCAAGGTCGTGGTGATGCGCTCGGCCAAGAACCGCGTGTTCTGCGCCGGCGCCAACATCCGCATGCTCGCGGGCTCCACACATGCTCACAAGGTCAATTTCTGCAAATTCACCAACGAGACCCGCAACGGCATGGAAGACTCCTCGGAGAATTCCGGCCAGCGCTTCATCACGGTGGTGAACGGATCCGCCGCCGGCGGCGGCTACGAGCTGGCGCTTGCGACCGATCACATCATTCTCGCCGATGACGGCGCGTCCGCCGTTGCGCTGCCCGAAGTGCCGCTGCTCGCGGTGCTGCCGGGCACCGGCGGTCTCACCCGCGTCGTCGACAAGCGCAAGGTCCGGCGCGACCACGCCGATTTCTTCTGCACCATCGAGGAGGGCGTGAAGGGCAAGCGCGCCGTGCAATGGCGCCTCGTCGACGAGATCGCGCCGAACTCGAAGCTCGAGGCCAAGATCGCCGAGCGCGCCAGGGAATTTGCAGGCCAATCGAAGCGCAAGGGCAGCGGCAAGGGCATCGCGCTGACGCCGGTCAAGCGCCTGATCGACGACACCAGCATCCGCTACGGCTTCGTCACCGTCGATATCGATCGCACGTCTCGCATCGCCACCATCTCGATCAAGGCGCCGGAGGCGGCGCCGCCGGCCGACATCGACGGCATGATGGCGCAGGGCGCTTCGTTCTGGCCGTTGCAAGTGGCGCGCGAGATCGACGATGCCATCCTGCATCTGCGCATCAACGAGCTCGAGATCGCCATGCTGGTGTTCAAGAGCCATGGCGACCGTGCCCATGTGCTGGCCTGCGATGCCTTCCTCGAAACCAACAAGGCGCACTGGCTGGTCAATGAGATCCGTCATTACTGGAAGCGCGTGCTCAAGCGCATCGACGTCACCTCGCGCACTCTGGTGACGCTGGTCGAGCCCGGCTCCTGCTTTGCCGGCACGCTGGCCGAGCTCGTCTTCGCCGCCGACCGCTCCTACATGCTGATCGGCACGCGCCAGGGCGACAATCGTCCGCCGCCGTCGATCGAGCTCTCCGCGATGAATTTCGGCCCCTATCCGATGAGCCATGGCCTGACGCGGCTGCAATCGCGCTTCCAGGCCGATCCGGCCGATGTGGAGCGGGCGGAAGCGACGCTCGGCACCTCGCTCGACGCCGAGCAGGCGGAAGAGCTCGGCCTCGTCACCTTCGCGCTCGACGACATCGACTGGGACGACGAGGTTCGTGTGTTTCTCGAGGAGCGCGCCAGCTTCTCGCCCGACAGTCTCACCGGCATGGAAGCGAGCCTGCGCTTCGTCGGCCCCGAGACGATGGAATCAAAGATCTTCGCGCGCCTCACCGCCTGGCAGAACTGGATCTTCCAGCGCCCGAACGCGGTCGGCGAGGAAGGCGCACTGCGCCGCTACGGCAGCGGCCAGAAGCCGAAATTCGATATGACGCGGGTTTGATGATTTCTGTGTCCCGGGCGCGCTGCGGCACGAAGTGACGCTGCGCAGAACCGGGACCCATAGTGGACCGAACAATAGGTCCCGGCTCAGCAGTGCAGCACTTCGCGCCGCACTGCGTCCGGGACACGAGACCGATCAAGGAGCACGGCCATGAACATGAACATCATGAACGTCGACTACTCGACCAAGATTCCCAACAACGTGAACCTCGCCGAGGACCGCCAGGTGCTGAAGGCGCTGGAGGGCTGGCATCCCGGCTACATGGACTGGTGGAGCGACATGGGGCCGGAAGGTTTCCAGGAATCGCTGGTCTATTTGCGCACCGCGTATTCGGTCGATCCGCGCGGCTGGGCCAAGTTCGATTACGTGCGTATGCCGGACTATCGCTGGGGCATCCTGCTTGCGCCGCAGGAAGAGAACCGCGTCGTGCCGTTCGGCGAGCACTATGGCGAGCCGGCCTGGCAGGAAGTCCCGGGCGAATATCGCGCCATGCTGCGCCGCCTGATCGTGATCCAGGGCGACACCGAGCCGGCCTCGGTCGAGCAGCAGCGCCATCTCGGCAAGACCGCGCCCTCGCTCTACGACATGCGCAATCTGTTCCAGGTCAACGTCGAAGAGGGCCGTCACCTCTGGGCGATGGTCTACCTGCTGCAAAAGTATTTTGGCCGCGACGGCCGCGAAGAGGCCGACGATTTGCTCCGCCGTCGCTCCGGCGATGCCGATTCGCCGCGCATGCTGGGCGCCTTCAACGAGGCGACGCCGGACTGGCTGTCCTTCTTCATGTTCACCTATTTCACCGACCGCGACGGCAAGATGCAGCTGCACTCGCTGGCACAGTCCGGCTTCGATCCGCTGTCGCGCACCTGCCGCTTCATGCTGACGGAAGAAGCCCACCACATGTTCGTCGGCGAGACCGGCATCACCCGCGTCGTGCAGCGCACCTGCGATGCGATGCGCGAGGCCGGCATCACCGATCCGACCGACATCGCCAAGGTCCGCGCGCTCGGCGTCATTGATCTTCCGACCATCCAGAAGAAGCTGAACCTGCACTACACGCTGTCGCTCGATCTGTTCGGCTCGGAGGTCTCGACCAACGCGGCCAACGCCTTCAACACCGGCATCAAGGGCCGCTATCACGAGACCCAGATCGACGACGATCACCAGCTCAAGAACGCGACCTATCCGGTGCTCAAGTTCGTCGACGGCGAGATCAAGCTGGTCGACGAGCCGGCGCTGACCGCGCTCAACATGCGCCTGCGCGACGATTACAGCCAGGATTGCGTCAAGGGCATGCTGCGCTGGAACAAGGTGATCTCGACCGCGGGCTATCAGTTCCAGCTCAAGCTGCCCAACGTCGCCTTCCATCGCCACATCGGCGAGTTCAAGGACGTGCACGCGACGCCGGACGGCCTGTTGATCGACGATGCGACCTGGGCGAAGCGCAAGGACGAATGGCTGCCCTCGACGGGCGACGGCGACTTCATCACCTCCCTGATGCAGCCCGTCACCGCGACCGGCAAGTTCGCCTCCTGGATCTCGCCGCCGAAAGTCGGCATCGACAACAAGCCCGGCGATTTCGAATACGTGAAGATCGAGTCCTAAGGATTTTAACGAAACGCGACGCTCGCGCCACACGAAGACTGTCATCACCCGCGAAAGCGGGTGATCCAGTATTCCAAAGACAGCAGAGATAGCTCGAGAAGCCGCGGCGTACTGGATGCCCCGGTCAAGCCGGGGCATGACACCGAGTATGGTGACGGCGGAGCGTAGCCCGCTTCTTACCCCGCGATCTCCAGCCCCGCATTCGCGTACACCACGCCGCCATCCACCGCGATGGTGTTGCCGACCACGTAATCACCCGCACGCGAGGCGAGATAGATCGCCAGCCCCGCCATGTCCTCGTCGGCCCCGATTCGCCGCGCCGGAATGCGCTTTGCGACCTCGTCCGAATGGTCGCGCGCGGCGCGGTTCATGTCCGACTTGAACGCGCCCGGCGCGATGGCGGTGACGTTGATGTTGTCCTTGATCAGTTTCGTGGCCATGCGCCGCGTCAGATGGATCACGGCGGCCTTGCTGGCGGCGTAGGAATAGGTCTCGCCCGGATTGACAAAGATGCCGTCGACCGAGGCGATGTTGATCACCTTCGCCGGACGTTCTGCGCTTGCGGCTGCGCGCAGCGGTTTCGCCAGGGCCTTGGTCAGGAAGAACAGCGACTTGACGTTGAGGTCCATCACCTTGTCCCAGCCGCTTTCGGGGAATTCGTCGAACTCGGCGCCCCAGGCAGCTCCCGCATTGTTGACGAGGATGTCGAGCTTCGGCTCCAGCTTGATGATTTCCCCGGCGAGCCTGTCGCAACCTTCGACGGTGGAGATGTCGATCGGCAGCGCGATGCATTCGCCGTCATATTGCGCGGTGAGCTCCTTGGCGGTCGCTTCGCACGGTCCGGCCTTGCGCGCGGTGATGTAGACTTTTGCGGCGCCGGCACTGAGAAATCCAGCCGCGATCATCTTGCCGATGCCGCGCGAGCCGCCGGTCACCAGCGCGACGCGGCCTTTGAGCGAGAACAGGTCGTTGAACATGAGGCCTCCCTTGGTTTGGCGTTGTTTTGAGCGGGGAGGGGAGGGGAGTCAAGGAAGGGGCTGCCAACTCCGCCCTCATCCTGAGGAGCGCGTCAGCGCGTCTCGAAGGATGCGGGCAATCCTTCGAGACGCGCTCCTTTGGAGCGCTCCTCAGGATGAGGTCTAATCGTGCGGATGGATCAGGCCGCCGCGATCCGGCGGAAACCGTTCCACATCGCGGTCGCGGCGCCCGAGGTCAACACCGGCAGGATTCGCGCGTCCTGGTAGTTGCCGTTGAGCGAGACGCGCGGCAGCGCGGTCATCTGGCCGGCATTGTCCGGGAATAGCATGCCGGGCCGCGTCGTCACCGCGGTCTTGAAGCCCGCCGTTGCAGCGAGGCCGAATTCGCGCATCCCCGCCGCCTCGCGGTCGCCATAGGGATAGGCGAGATGCAGCACGGGGCGCTCCAGCGCCTGCTCGATCCGCGCGCGGCTCGTGGCCAATTCTTGCGCGGCGATGTCTTCCGCCAGCTTGGCGAGATTGCAATGGCTGACGCTGTGCGCGCCGATCGTGACCAGCGGATCGGCGGCGAATGTCTTCACCTCGGCCCAGGACAGGCAGAGGCTGCGGCACAGCGCGGCCATGTCGACGTCGTGCATCGCGCAGAGCGCCTCGATCTCGCGCTTGAGATCGTGCTCGCCCGGCAGCGCGCGCAGCCAGTCGTGCAGGCGGTCGAACGCTGCCTGCTTGGCCGCGGGCGTCGTGGCATCGAGCCGCAGCGCAGAATGGCCGATTTTAATGTCGATCTGCTCGGCCTTGGCGATCACGGCCTCCAGCGCCACCCACCACAGCCGTCCGGTGCCCTCGGCAAAGTCGCTCGCGACGTAGACCGCCAGAGGGGCGTCGAATTCGCGCAGCACGGGCAGGGCATGGTCCAGATTGTCGCGATAGCCGTCGTCGAAGGTGAAGGCAGCGAAACGGCGGTCGAACCGGCCCTGCACCAGCCGCTCATGCAGCTCGTCCATGCTGATGATGTCGATGTCGCGCGACCGCAGATGGCACAGCGTGGCGCGCAGGAATTCGGGGGTGACCTCGAGATGCCGGTTCGGCTGGAACTCGGCCTCACGGGCCGGCCGGACGTGGTGCAGCATGAAAATGGCACCGACACCCGACAAAAGCGGGCGCAGCAGGTGGTGCGCCCCGCTGAAGTAAAGTGCTCCCAGCCCGGCGCGGATGACGTTGTTACGCAGTTGTTTCATGAGCGGCTGGGGGACTCTGGCATTCCGCTTTCAACTTACGGAAGAACCCTTGAAGAAAAAGTTATTCCGATTGTCCAGCCGATGCCTTCGGAAGGGCGCCATTTCCGGTTTGACAGCCCGCCAAGGGTTTGTTTTGTCTCCGGTTCCAGAGTTCGGGTCGTCGAATGCAGAAGCTTTACAGGTGGGCCAGCAAATGGTGGCCGGGGTTGATTCTCCTGGCCGTCATGTGGGGATTTGCGGCCTGGAATAATACCTTACCGGTCGAAGCCGACCTGTCGGCCCGCAGCACGGCCGCACTCAAGGGCACCGTTCTAGACAAGGCCCGGATCGCGGTCGACGGCCGCGACGTCAGCCTGGCTGCGGACGCCTTCTCCGAGGAGGGGCGCCGCGACGCCGTGACGGCGGTCGAGACCGTCCCCGGCGTGCGCCTGGTGGACGACCGGACCCGCCTTGTTCCCGAGGCCAAGCCCTTCGTCTGGAACGCCGAGCGCGACGTGGTGCGGGTGACGCTGTCGGGCTCCGCGCCCTTGCCCTCGATGAAGGGCCGGCTCACCGAGGCGGCCCGCAAGGAGGTCGGCGGCGCCGAGGTGGCCGACCAGATGGGTCTGGCGCGCGGCGCGCCGCCGCGGTTCGAAGCCGCCGCCATGCTGTTGCTGGACCAGATCGGCAAGCTGAAGGACGGCAAGATCACGATCACGGACACCCAGGTCAATCTGTCGGGCATGGCGCGCGAGCTCGGCGGCCGCGAAGCGATCGCAGCTGCGCTGAAGAACCTGCCCGAGGGCTTTTCGGTCGCCGCCAACGACGTCAAGGCGCCGCCCTATATCTTCCAGGCGTACAAGGATCCGGTTGCCGCGACGGTGACGCTGACCGGCTACGTTCCGGACAACAATGTGCATGCGGCGATCGCAACCAGCGCCTCGCGAAAATTCTTCACCGAAAAGGTCGTCGACAATCTCAAGGCCAGCATCGGTGCGCCCGGCTCCTTCAACACGGCCGTGGTCGCAGCGCTCGGCGCGCTGTCGCGACTGTCGACCGGCACGCTCGTCGTCTCCGACCGCGAAGTGAAGCTGTCGGGCGATGCCCTCTACGAGGGGGCCGCCAATGACATCCGTGCAGGTCTCGGCAAGGACTTCCCGAAGAACTGGCAGTACAAGCCGGAGATCACCGTGAAGCCTGCGGCGGGGCCGGTCGACGGCACCGTGTGCCAGCAATTGTTCACGGACCTCCTGGCCAAGGGCAAGATCCGCTTTGCAGCCAAGCGCGCCGACATCGATCCGGACTCCGCCGCCATCCTCGATCATCTGATCGAGACGGCGCTGCGCTGCCCCAACACCAATATCGAGGTTGCCGGGCATACCGATGCCGACGGCGAGGACGGCTTCAACCGAGCTCTCTCGGAGAAGCGCGCGCAGGCGGTGATCGACTATCTGGTCAAGGCCGGCCTGCCCGCCAGCCGCTTCACCGCGGTCGGCCATGGCAGCACGCAGCCCGTCGCCGGCAACGACACTGACGACGGCAAGGCGAAGAACCGCCGCATCGAATTTCTGGTGAGGTGATGATGCCCTATCTCGTCTCGTTTCATCTGGGTTGGCTGATCGGCTCGGTGCTGCTGGGCTTTTGCATGGGCTGGATTTCGGTGGTCCAGCGCGGCAACGGCACCTCGAAGGTGACGGCGCGCTGGCTCGCCGCGCTTGCCGCCGCCCTGGTCGCGGCCTCGTTCGCCCGCGTCGTCCCCGGCCGCTTCGGCTATTGGCTCGACCTCGGCCTGATCATGTTCGCCTGCTACCTCGTCGGCTGCACCATCGGCGCCTGGCTGCGGGACCGCGTGGTCTCGCGCAGCATGCCGGCGGCCTGATCCTTTCGGCCCCCGAGGATCGGACCGGCGCGGCGGTCTGGCCGCTCCTGGGCCCACCTTTCGCGCCCGCGACCTTCCGGCGCATCGGAAAATCCGCCCTCTTTCAACAGGCGGCCGCCGCCCATAGATTGACGTCGGCTTAAGACGTGACGGAACATTGTACGGCCGAAATCATCAAACCTTCACGGCGCCTGCGCAGGATCGCCATGGAGATTCGCCTCAAGTCTGCCGCCGAAGGCGCCAAACCGTGCATCAGGAGCCCCGACCCTGTCTAAAATATTGAATGCACGTGTTTTTGTTCGAATTGGCGAATTCCACTCGGCCCGAAAACGCGCTAGTGGAAGGGCAGGGGGCATGCGCGATACCGGAGCCGGCGGCGAGGGTTCGTTGAGTGCCTGTGCGTCGTCCGCCCGTTCGCCGGCCACCCTGGCCGCTGAAGCGTTGTTCGAGGTCTAGATGCTGGAAGCCATCCGCAGGGCGACGACGTTTCTGCGCCAGAAGCAAATCCTGCATAAGCTTGGAGTTGTGATCAGCGTCGCGGTCATCGGCGTCGCTTGCTATGTGCTGTACCACATGCTGCGGGGCATCGATTTCAACGAGGTCCTCGAAGCGATCAAGAGCACCGAGCCGAGCCAGATTGCGATGGCGGCGCTGTTCGTCGCTGCGGGCTATTTCACCCTGACCTTCTACGACCTGTTCGCCACGCGCGCGATCGGCCACGCCCACGTGCCCTACCGCATCAACGCGCTGGCGGCCTTCACCAGCTATTCGATCGGCCACAATGTCGGTGCATCCGTCTTCACCGGCGGCGCGGTGCGATATCGCATCTATTCGGCCTACGGGTTGAACGCGATCGACGTCGCAAAGATCTGCTTCCTCGCCGGCCTGACCTTCTGGCTCGGCAATGCCGCCGTGCTCGGCCTCGGCATCGCCTATCATCCGGAGGCCGCCGCCTCGATCGACCAGCTTCCGCCGTGGCTGAACCGGACGCTGGCGCTGACGATCATCGTGGGGCTGGTCGGCTACGTGGTCTGGGTCTCGACCCAGCCGCGCGTGGTCGGCCGCGGACCCTGGACCGTGGTGCTGCCGGGCGGCGCGCTGACGCTGCTCCAGATCGCGATCGGCATCATCGATCTCGGCTTCTGCGCGCTCGCGATGTACGTGCTGGTCCCGGACGAGCCCAATCTCGGCTTCGTGGTGGTCGCGGTGATCTTCGTCTCGGCGACGCTGCTCGGGTTCGCCAGCCACTCGCCTGGCGGGCTAGGGGTGTTCGACGCCGCCATGCTCGTCGGCCTCTGGCAGATGGACCGCGAGGAGCTTCTGGGCGGCATGTTGCTGTTCCGCGTCCTCTATTATCTGTCCCCCTTCGTCATATCTGTAATCTTGCTGACGTTTCGCGAAGTTATGATCGGCGCACGATCGAAGCGCTTGCAGCAGGCGGCGCTCAAGCTCGACCCCGGTCCGGCGCGTGAAGCCGCCTATGTGAGAGAGCGTAGCGACAGCGGCGCCTAGCTCTAAGACAAGCCCCCAGGAGAAGTCCGCCCCGATGGCGATCGACGCCCCCTCTTCTCCCTCCGCCCAGCCCTGGTCCGACCGGCTGCGGCACTCGACCATCATCCTGATCGCTGCTGCGCTGGCGCTGTCCGTCGTCGTCTCGCTCGGCGAATTGTCGGCGCTGCACGCCGCGATCGTGTTCCTCTGCATCGCGGCCGCGGCACTGATCCCGTGGCGCCTGCATGATCCCGCCGCCTCGCGCGACGATGTCAGGCGCATCAACCCGGTCGAGAGCGCGGCGGTGGCCGCGGTCGTCGCCGGCATGCCGGATCCGGCGGTGCTGCTCGACCGTGCCGGCCGCGTCATCCACCTCAATGCCGCTGCCGCCCAGCTCGCGCCGGCGCTGCGCCGGAACGAGCTCGCCCAGTTCGCGCTGCGCTCGCCGGAGATCATCACGGCGCTGCGCGAAGCGATCGCGACCACCGAGCCCCGGCGCGCGACCTATCTCGATCATGTTCCGGTGGATCGCTGGCTGGAGCTCATGATCACGCCGGTGCCGGTGCCGACCAGCTTCGGCGGCGCCGACAAATGCATGCTGATGACCTTTCACGACCAGACGCCGCTGCGGCGGGTCGAGGAGATGCGCGCCGACTTCGTCGCCAATGCCAGCCACGAGCTGCGCACGCCGCTCGCCGCGCTGTCGGGCTTCATCGACACGCTCCAGGGCCAGGCCAAGGACGATCCCAAGGCGCGCGAGCGCTTCCTCGGCATCATGCACAACCAGGCCACCCGCATGGCGCGCCTGATCGACGATCTGTTGTCGCTGTCGCGGGTCGAGCTGTCGGCGCATGTCCGGCCCGACACCCTGGTCGACCTGCTGCCGATCATCCGCCAGGTCGCCGACGGGCTCGAGCCGCTGGCGCGCGAGCGCCAGGTCGAGGTCGAGATCCATTTGCCTGACAGCCCGGTGATGATCGCGGGTGACCGCGAGGAGCTGCTCCGCCTGTTCGAGAATTTGATCGAGAACGCGCTCAAATACGGCGCCTCCGGCGGACGCGTCATCGTGTCGCTGACCTCGGGCGCGGCCACTGATGGAACGCAGGAAATCCGGATCATGGTCCGCGATTTCGGCCCCGGGATCGCGCCCGAGCACCTGCCACGGCTGACCGAGCGGTTCTACCGGGTGGATGTCGGCGACAGCCGCTCGCAAGGCGGGACCGGGCTCGGATTATCGCTGGTGAAACATATTCTTAATCGCCATCGCGGCCGGCTTTTGATCGAAAGCGTGCCCAGACAGGGCGCCACTTTCAGCGCCTGTTTTCCCCAGGCGAAGGCCCCGGCTCAGATCTAAAAATCGAGCGATTTCAATCGTTTGATGGTGTCATCCGGCTGTCACGAAACCTTCGTAAAAGCACAGCCGACCGCTCCTAAACGGGCGGCTTGGGGAGCGCGATCGGGCGCTGATGGCGCTTCGCTCCCCTGTATGGAGACCAGCATGAATTTCCTCAAAACGATCGTCGCTGCCGGCTTGGTCGCCGCGTCGGCGACGGCGGCCTTTGCTGCCGACATCACCGGTGCAGGCGCGACGTTCCCGTTCCCGATCTATTCGAAGTGGGCTGACGCCTACAAGAAGGAGACCGGCAACGGTCTGAACTACCAGTCGATCGGCTCCGGCGGCGGCATCAAGCAGATCCAGGCCAAGACCGTGACCTTCGGCGCCAGCGATGCGCCGCTCAAGGCCGAGCAGCTCGAGAAGGACGGCCTCGTCCAGTGGCCGATGGTGATGGGCGCCATCGTTCCCGTCGTCAACCTCGAGGGCGTGAAGCCCGGCGAACTGGTGTTCGACGGCGAGACCCTGGCCAGCATCTATCTCGGCAAGATCACCAAGTGGGATGACGCCGCGATCAAGAAGCTCAATCCGAACGCGAAGCTGCCCTCGGAGGCGATCACCGTCGTCCGCCGCTCGGACGGTTCGGGCACCACCTTCAACTTCACCAACTACCTCTCCAAGGCCAGCGCGGACTGGAAGAGCAAGGTCGGTGAGGGCACCGCGGTCGAGTGGCCGGTCGGCGTCGGCGCCAAGGGCAACGAAGGCGTGTCGGGCAACATCAGCCAGACCAAGAACTCGATCGGGTACGTCGAGTACGCCTATGCCAAGCAGAACAAGCTGACCTACACCGGTCTCGTCAACAAGGCCGGCAAGCCGGTGCAGCCGACCGTCGAAGCGTTCCAGGCGGCCGCCTCCAACGCCGACTGGGCCAAGGCGCCCGGCTACTACGTCATCCTGACCGACCAGCCCGGCGAGAAGTCCTGGCCGATCACCGCGGCGACCTTCATCCTGATGCACAAGTCCGCCACCGACAAGGCGGCCTCGCAGGAAGCCATCAAGTTCTTCCGCTGGGCCTTCAAGAGCGGCGGCAAGGCGGCCGAGGAGCTCGACTACATCCCGATGCCGGACAGCGTCGTCCAGCTGATCGAGAAGACCTGGGCTGCCGAGATCAAGAGCTAACCGCTCCTTGCCCGGACATCACTCCGGGAGCTCGAAAAACCTCCGCTCCGGATCGGCCTTACGCCGTGTCCGGAGCGCAAGACCAAAAGAACCGGCAACAAGCGTATATAACGGGCACAGGGGATCGGCGTGGCAGAAATGGCCGTTCAGAGCGATATCATCGACGACGCCGGACCGTATGACCGCGCCAAGGCCTTGAGCGCGTTCAAGCTCGGCGACGTCACCTTCTACTGGATCACGCGGCTGTCCGCGATCTCGGTGCTGTTGATCCTCGGCGGGATCATCCTCTCGCTGATCGTCGGTGCGTTCCCGGCGATCAGGGAATACGGCCTTTCCTTCCTGTGGACGCAGCGCTGGGCGCCGTCGGCCGATCCGCCCGTGCTCGGCGCGCTCGGGCCGATGTACGGCACGCTGGTCACCTCCTTCATCGCGATGCTGATCGCCATTCCGGTCGGTCTCGGCATTGCGATCTTCCTCACCGAGCTCTGCCCGCAATGGCTGCGCCGCCCGATCGGCATGGCGATCGAGCTGCTCGCCGGCATTCCCTCGATCATCTACGGCATGTGGGGCTTCTTCGTGCTGGGCCCGTTCCTGGCCAACACCTTCCAGCCCTTCATGATCAAGATCTTCGACGGCGTCCCCGTGCTGGGCGCGATCTTCGCAGGTCCCCCGTCCTATCTCAGCACGTTCAATGCCGCGCTGATCCTCGCCATCATGGTGCTGCCCTTCATCACCTCGATCTCGGTCGACGTGTTCAAGACGGTGCCGCCGGTGCTGAAGGAGGCCGCCTACGGCGTCGGCTGCACCACCTGGGAAGTCGTGCGCAGCGTGGTGATCCCCTACACCCGCGTCGGCATCATCGGCGGCGTCATGCTGGCGCTGGGCCGCGCGCTCGGCGAGACCATGGCGGTGACCTTCATCATCGGCAACTCGTTCCGCATCTCCTCGTCGATCTTCGCACCGGGCACCACGATCTCGGCGGCGATCGCCTCCGAGTTCGCCGAGAGCGATGGCCTGCACCAGTCCGGCCTGATCCTGCTCGGCCTGTTGCTGTTCGTGCTGACGTTCTTCGTGCTGGCCGCCGCGCGGCTGATGCTGATGCGGCTGGACAAGAAAGCGGGGAACTAACGTCATGGCCCTCAATCCGATCTATTCGCGCCGCCGCCGCAAGGACATCGTCATCCGCGGGCTCTGCTTCGCCGCGGCCGCCTTCGGCGTCACCTGGCTCGCGCTGATCCTGATCACGCTGCTCTACAACGGCCTCGCTGGCCTGAACCTTCAGGTCTTCACCGCCGACACGCCGCCGCCCGGCTCGACCGAGGGCGGCCTGCGCAACGCCATCGTCGGCTCGATCATCATGACCGTGCTCGGCGTCGGCATCGGCGCACCGCTCGGCCTGTTCGCCGGCACCTATCTCGCCGAGTACGGCCGCAACGACAAGCTGACCTCGGTGATCCGTTTCATCAACGACATCCTCTTGTCGGCGCCCTCGATCATCATCGGCCTGTTCATCTACGGCGCGGTGGTGGTGCCGATGCGCGGCTTCTCGGCGATCGCCGGCGCGCTGGCACTCGCGGTCATCGTCATCCCGGTGGTGGTACGCACCACGGAGGACATGCTGCTGCTGGTGCCGAATCCGCTGCGGGAAGCCGCCAGCGCATTGGGCCTTCCGCGTTCGCTGGTCATCAAGCGCATCGCCTATCGCGCGGCACGCTCGGGCCTCATCACCGGCGTGCTGCTCGCCACCGCCCGCGTCGCCGGCGAGACCGCGCCGCTGCTGTTCACAGCGCTGTCGAACCAGTTCTTCAGCCTCGGCCTGGACAAGACGATGGCCAACCTGCCGGTCACGATCAACAATTTCGTCCAGAGCCCTTACGCCTATTGGAAGCAGCTCGCCTGGAGCGGTGCGCTGCTGATCACCCTGACCGTGCTTGCCCTGAACATTGGCGCGCGCATCATCGGCGCCGAGAGGACTGCAAAATGAGTGAAATGTCTGTTTCCGTGAGCGCGCCGACCGTTCATCCCGGCTCGCAACCGCTGCCCGAGGCACCGGCCAAGGTCACCGCGCGCAACCTCAACTTCTACTACGGTGAGCACCATGCGCTGAAGAACATCAATCTGGCGCTCGGCACCCACCGTGTCACGGCCTTCATCGGCCCGTCCGGTTGCGGCAAGTCGACCCTGCTGCGCATCTTCAACCGGATGTATGATCTTTATCCGGGCCAGCGCGCCACCGGCCAGCTGATGCTCGACCAGACCAACATCCTCGACGCCAGGCTGGACCTCAATTTGCTGCGCGCCCGAGTCGGCATGGTGTTCCAGAAGCCGACGCCGTTCCCGATGACGATCTACGAGAACATCGCCTTCGGCATCCGCCTCTACGAGAAGATCTCGAAGTCCGAGATGGACGACCGCGTCGAGAAGGCGCTGCGTGGCGGCGCGCTGTGGAACGAGGTCAAGGACAAGCTCAACGCCTCCGGCCTGTCGCTCTCCGGCGGTCAGCAGCAGCGCCTCTGCATCGCGCGCACCGTCGCGGTGCGGCCCGAGGTGATCCTGTTCGACGAGCCCTGCTCGGCACTGGATCCGATCTCGACCGCCAAGGTCGAGGAGCTGATCCAGGAACTGTCCGACAACTACACGATCGCGATCGTCACCCACAACATGCAGCAGGCGGCGCGCGTCTCCGACAAGACCGCCTTCATGTATCTCGGCGAGCTGATCGAGTTCGACGACACCAGCAAGATCTTCACGTCGCCGACCGACCGGCGCACGCAGGATTACATCACCGGCCGGTTCGGCTGAGGAGACGGAACATGGGTACTGAACATACCGCCAAGGCTTTCGACACCGACCTCCAGGAGCTCACCCGCCTGGTCGCCGAGATGGGCGGGATCGCCGAGCGCATGATCGTCGAATCCGTCGACGCGCTGATCCGCCGCGACGTCGCGCTCGGCCAGCGCGTCGTCACCATCGACGCCGAGCTCGACGCGCTGCAGAAGCGCATCGAGGAACGCGCCGTGCTCACCATCGCCCGCCGCCAGCCGATGGCGGTCGATCTGCGCGAGATCGTCGGCGCCATGCGCGTTGCGACCGACCTTGAGCGGATCGGCGACCTCGCCAAGAACATGGGCAAGCGCGTCGCCGCGCTGGAGACCGACTTCCATCCGCTGAAGCTGTTCCGCGGCCTGGAGCACATGACCGACCTCGTGCAGCAGCAGGTCAAGTCGGTGCTGGACGCCTATGCCGCGCACGATCTGCCGGCGGCGATGGCGGTGTGGAAGGGCGACGAGGAAGTCGACGCGATCTGCACCTCGCTGTTCCGCGAGCTCCTCACCTACATGATGGAGGATCCGCGCAACATCTCGTTCTGCATCCATCTGATGTTCTGCGCCAAGAACATCGAGCGGATCGGCGACCACGCCACCAACATCGCCGAGACCGTGTTCTACATGATCGAGGGCCAGGCGATCACCGACAAGCGGCCGAAGGGCGACATGACCACCTTCGCCACGACGATCCCGAATAGCTGAAGACCTCAAGGAGCGACGACACCATGGGCGCACGCATTATGGTGGTTGAGGACGAGGAAGCTCTCACCGAGCTTCTTCGCTACAACCTCGAGGGCGACGGCTATGACGTCGAGACGGTCATGCGCGGCGACGACGCCGACACCCGCCTCAAGGAGCACATTCCCGACCTGATCGTGCTCGACTGGATGCTGCCGGGCCTGTCAGGCATCGAGCTGTGCCGCCGCCTGCGCACCCGCCCCGAGACCAAGCAGCTGCCGATCATCATGCTCACCGCGCGCGGCGAGGAGAGCGAGCGCGTACGCGGTCTTGCGACCGGCGCCGACGACTACATCGTCAAGCCGTTCTCGGTGCCGGAGCTTTTGGCGCGCGTGAAGGGTCTGCTCAGGCGCGCCAGCCCCGAGCGGCTCGCCACCGTGCTCGCCTATGGCGATATCGAGCTCGATCGCGACAAGCGTCGCGTCGCGCGCTCGGGCCGGCCGATTGATCTCGGCCCGACCGAATATCGGCTGCTGGAGTTCTTCCTGGAGCATCCCGGCCGCGTGTTCTCGCGCGAGCAGCTGCTCGACAGCGTCTGGGGCCGCGACATCTACATCGACGAGCGCACCGTCGACGTCCATATCGGCCGCCTGCGCAAGCTGCTCAATCTCGGCCGCGAGCAGGACCCGATCCGCACCGTCCGCGGCGCCGGCTACGCGCTGGATGATCGCTTCGCGAAGGCTGAGCAGACGTAAGGTTTGCGGGCTGTTGCCACAACGTCGGTGTCGTCCCGGACAAGCGAAGCGCCGATCCGGGACCCATAACCACAGGCAGCGGTTGTTTTTGCGAAAAGGTAACTCCGAGTCCCCGTAACCACATCTTGCGGTGGCTATGGGTCCCGGATCTGCGCGCGCTTGTGGCGCGCTTGTCCGGGACGACATCGAGTTTGTTGAGCCATCATCAGATGACGGCTCTCTCTTGATCTCAGAACAAGCTTACCGCGGGCCCGGCTTGGCCGGTGCACGACGACGGTCCGCCGCGGGCTGATACGCCACGCGCGAGTGCTGGGCGCAATAGGGCAGGCCGGAGAGCGCCTTGCCGCCGCAGAAGAAGAAATCCGGGCTCGAGGGATCGCCGACCGGCCAGTGGCAGGTCGCCTCGTTCAGCTCGAGCAGCGACAACCTCTGGCTCATCGGCACCACGTTGTCGTAGGTGACAGGCTCTGCCTCCACCTCGACCTCGAAGGCCTGCGCCAGCGCGGTGTTGCCGCGCGCAATGGGGCGGGTCACGCGCATCATGTGCTGCGCGGGACGCGCCTTGCGCGGGCGGGGCGCTGCCGACGAAGGGCTCTTGGCGCGGCCGGACAGACCGAGCCTGTGCACTTTGCCGATCACGGCATTGCGGGTCACATTGCCGAGCTCTGCTGCGATCTGGCTGGCCGAAAGTCCGGCCTCCCAGAGCTTTTTCAGCTGCTCGACGCGATCATCGGACCAGGTCAAAACCGTCATTGCACCCTTTCCCTCGCTGCCGGCCAGCCATCCTGGGGCCTTGCAGCGAATGCCTAAGCCTTCAAAAACCCGTGCCGTCAGAATCCCTTAAGGCTCGCCGGGCGCGTGACTGACGCCCGAACGTTTACGCCGGTACAAGAGGACTCTTGGGATCAGAACCGCTGCACGAGATGTCGTATCTGACAATCCAAACGCTACAATATGGCGTGACTCCCGCGCAAGAGTCCGCCGACTCGCTTCCACATGTTCCGTGGTGAAAACCCGCAAAATCGGCACCGCAAGACTACGGATTCAGCGTTTCCTGAGGCTTTCCGGGCGGCATTGACACCCGTCTTGCCAAGCATAAGATAGTCCTGCGTGCCGCCCTTAAAAGGCGGCACGTTTCGTTTTCCGGGCCGGTCAATGGTGCGTTGCGCAATGCACGCGTCACACCGTCCGCAACATTCAAGTGATCGTCATGACTAACAGCGCAGCGCCGCATTTGCTCCCCGTTTTCGCCAGGGCCGACCTCGGTTTCGAACGCGGCGAAGGCTGCTGGCTGATCGCGACCAATGGCGATCGCTATCTCGATTTCACCTCGGGAGTCGCTGTGAATGCGCTCGGCCATTGCCACCCGCATCTGATCAAGGCGCTGCAGGAGCAGGCGACCAGGCTCTGGCACATGTCGAACCTGTTTCAGAGCCCGGACGGCGAGAAGCTCGCCGTGCGCCTGTGCAATGAAAGCTTCGCGGACTTCGTGTTCTTCTGCAATTCCGGCGCCGAAGCGCTGGAGGGTGTGATCAAGCTGGTCCGCCATCATCACTTCTCCAAGGGCCATCCCGAGCGCTACCGCATCATCACCTTCGAAGGCGCGTTCCATGGCCGTACGCTGGCAACGCTCGCGGCGACCGGCTCTGCAAAATATCTCGAAGGTTTTGGCCCGCCGATGGACGGTTTCGACCAGGTCCCGCATGGTGACCTCGAAGCCGTGAAGAAAGCGATCGGCCCCGACACTGCCGGCATCCTGATCGAGCCGATCCAGGGCGAGGGCGGCGTGCGCTCGGCGACGCCTTCTTTCCTCAAGGCGCTGCGCCAGCTTTGCGACGAGAAGGGCCTGCTGCTCGCATTCGACGAGGTGCAGACCGGCATGGGCCGCAGCGGCGATCTCTTCGCTTACAGGCGCACCGGCGTCACACCTGACGTGATGTCGCTGGCGAAGGCGCTCGGCGGCGGCTTCCCGATCGGCGCGGTGCTGGCGACCGCGGATGCGGCTTCCGGCATGGGGCCCGGTTCGCACGGCTCGACCTTCGGCGGCAATCCGCTGGCGATCTCGGCGGCCAATGCGGTGCTCGACGTCATGCTCGAGCCCGGCTTCTTCGACCACGTGCAGAAGATGTCGTTGCTGCTCAAGCAGAAGCTCGCCTCCGTGATCGACCGCCATCCCGATGTCGTCAGCGAAGTCCGCGGCGAGGGCCTGCTGATCGGCATCAAGGCCGTTGTGCCGTCGGGCGATCTCGTGGCCGCCTTGCGCGGCGAGAAACTGCTCACCGTCGGCGCGGGCGACAATGTCGTGCGCTTCCTGCCGCCTCTGATCGTCACCGAGGCCGAGATCGAGGACAGCGTCATCAGGCTCGAGCGCGCCTGCGCTGCGATCTCGTCCAGTTTGACCAAGCGGGTGGCAAGCTGATGAGCAAGTCGCCGAAACACTTCCTCGACATCAACGAACTCCCGCTGTCGGAGCTCAAGCGCATGCTCGCCGCATCCTCCGCCATGAAGGCGAAGCAGAAGGCGCAGCAGCCGGTCAGGCCGCTCGAAGGCAAGACGCTGGCGATGATCTTCGAGCGTCCCTCGACGCGGACGCGGGTGTCGTTCGACGTCGCCATGCGCCAGCTCGGCGGCGAGCCCATCATGCTCACCGGCGCCGAGATGCAGCTCGGTCGCGGCGAGACCATCGCCGACACCGCGCGCGTGCTGTCGCGCTATGTCGACGCCATCATGATCCGCATCCTCAATCACGAGGCGCTGCTGGAGCTTGCGGCCAACGCCACCGTGCCGGTCATCAACGGCCTGACGCGGCGTTCGCATCCCTGCCAGGTGATGGCCGACCTCATGACCTATGAGGAGCATCGCGGCCCGATCGAGGGCAAGACGGTGGCCTGGACCGGCGACGACAACAACGTGCTGGCGTCCTGGGCGCACGCCGCCGAGCGCTTCAAGTTCCAGCTCAATGTCGCAACGCCGCCCGAGCTCGCGCCGAAAAAGGCGATGCGCGACTTCATCAAGACGACCGGCGCATCGATCGTGCTCGGCACCGATCCGGAAGCCGCCGTGCGCGGCGCCGATTGCGTCGTCACCGACACCTGGGTGTCGATGGGCGACAAGGAAGGCGAGCATCGCCACAACGTGCTCAAGCCCTACCAGGTCAACGGCAAGCTGATGTCGCTGGCCAAGCCCGACGCGCTGTTCATGCACTGCCTGCCCGCCCATCGCGGCGAGGAGGTCACTGATGAAGTGATCGACGGCCCGCAATCGGTCGTGTTCGACGAGGCCGAAAATCGCCTGCACGCGCAGAAGGGCATTCTGGCCTGGTGCTTTGACGCGGTGAAGTGATCTCAGTGGTGGGGCTGCGTCGCTGGCCCATTCTCCGCTGTCGTCCCGGACAAGCGCCGCGCAGCGGCGCGCCGATCCGGGACCCATAACCGCAGGACGTCGTTTGGCGAGGACTCGAAGTTGTCATCGCCGGCTACAACGTCATCCTGTGGTTATGGGTCCCGGGTTCGCGCTTCGCGCGCCCCGGGACGACATCGAGTTTGCGGTGGCTTGATACGGTTCACTCGCACGGAACACACCACTCCGCGCCCCCTTCCATTCCGCCCCCACCGACCCCAGATAAAGCGCCATGGTTTTCCAATCCCCTGACATGAAAACCGGGCCCGAAGGCCCGGTTCGCGCACCATCGGCGGTTCCGATCGATGATGCCGTGCTGCCTTACGAGGTCGATGCGCTCGACGTGCGTGGCCGGCTGGTGCGGCTTGGCCCGGCGCTCGACGAGATCCTGACCAAGCACGATTACCCGGCGCCGGTCGGCAAGCTGCTCGGCGAGGCCATCGTGCTGACGACGCTGCTTGGCACCGCGCTGAAATTCGAGGGTCGCTTTATCCTGCAGGCCCAGACCGACGGCCCGGTGTCGTTCATGGTTGTCGACTACATGGCGCCGGACCGCCTGCGCGCCTATGCGCGTTTCGATGCCGCGCGTCTCGGCGATACCAGGGATTCCGGCACGCTGCTCGGCCGCGGTCATCTCGCCATGACCATCGACCAGGGCCCCGACATGAGCCGTTACCAGGGCCTCGTCGCGCTCGACGGCGGCAGCCTGGAAGACGCCGCCCACGAATATTTCCTGCGCTCCGAGCAGATCCCGACGCGCGTGCGTCTCGCGGTCGGCGAGGAGTGGCGCTCGAACGACGGCGGCAAGCATCGCTGGCGCGCCGGAGGCATGCTGATGCAGTTTCTGCCGAAGGCGCCGGAGCGCGCGCGGCAGGCCGATCTGCATCCCGGCGATGCCCCCGAGGGCATCGAGGTGCACAGCGTCACTGAAGACGACGCCTGGGTCGAGGCGCGCTCGCTGATCGAGACGGTCGAAGACGTCGAGCTGATCGATCCCGAGCTCTCCGGCGAGCGGCTGCTGTTCCGCCTGTTCCACGAGCGCGGCGTGCGCGTGTTCAATCCGATGGTCCTCAAGGCGCAGTGCTCCTGCTCGCGCGATGCAGTTGCCTCGATGCTCAAGAGCTTCTCGCCCGACGACCGCGCCGCGATGGTCAAGGACGACAAGGTCGTCGTGACGTGTGAGTTCTGCAGCTCGGTGTACGATTTCACGCCCCACGAGGCAGGCGTCGAAGAGGCGTAGGGTGTGTTAGCCGTGCGGATGCGCGAAGCGCATCTGCTCGGCGTAACCCACCTCTTTTGTTTCTGCGGATGCACACGGTGGCGGGTTACGCCTTCGGCTAACCCACCCTACGGCACCTTGCTGTGTCGCGCCGCTGTCAATCCTCCGCCGCAAAAATATTCCGCTTTACCGAAATTCGGTTTCGGCGTATGTGTCGTCCATCCCGGCTCATCCAAGAGGGGCGATCTTGTGTCGTCACGCATCGCGAGCCGGGCTTGCGGTGGACGCGGCAGCGTCGGCATGAGAGGTGCGGGCAGGGCGGGTAGTCCCTGTGAGTCCGCGGCCGCGTGCAGACGAGCGGCGCTGCTAGGTTCGTCTCGCCTGTAAGTTTTCGGCTCCGTCGACAGGGCTGGAAAAACTGCGGCGACATGGCGGGCCGTGCGTACGGCAAAACCGTGTGGTCCTGGCCGTCGTTGCTACGGTCAAGCTTTTCGCGAAGGTGCGAGCGAGCCCAACCGGGCAGACTGCATCATCCAATTCGCGGGGTGAGGGAGGCCAGAGGAAAGTTCGGCTCCCGGGAGATCACGGCATAAGCCGTCCGACCATCGCGCAGGGAAGGCCGAGTGATCGGCACCACCTGTATGCTGCTGTGCGGTCTCCTTTGCGCATTATTCGCGCAGCAGACCGCGGGTGCCTGCCGGCACCCGGCCTTCCCTGTGCCCTCTTGGATTTGAGAGGGGGACGAGACGAAGCAAAGCTCGGGTGGTTCAAGCCGCGAGATCGAAGAGCCATGTCTGCCACCATACACGTGGTGTCATCGCCCGGCTTGACCGGGCGATCCAGTACTCCGAGACGGTCGTGATCGAACCGAGAAGCCGCGGCGTACTGGATTCCCCGCTTTCGCGGGAATGACAGCGTCACTTGGGGAAGCAACTTGTCACCTCATCCTCCGTCATTGCGAGCGCAGCGACTTGTCCGCCGAAGCCTTGGCGAAGGCGGAAGCAATCCAGAATCCCTCCGCGGCGGCACTCTGGATTGCTTCGTCGCAAGGGCTCCTCGCAATGACGGGGAGAGAGCACGTACGTCACACTCCGCTCTCGTGCCCCGGACGCAGCGCAGGGGCCCGGCGATGCGAAGCATCGTCCGGGGTGATGCGCTGCAGAGCCGGGGCCCATGTCGCGGCACTGCGCGTCGTTTCGCGTTCTGGGTCCCGGCTCTGCGCAGCGTCACTGCGTGCCGTAGCGCGTCCGGGAGAGCACCACCCCTAATTCAACACCCGCTTGCTGTCTGGGCTGTCCAGCGAAAACGCGGGCACGTCGATCTCGAAGCGCTCGCCGCTTTCGGTGACCATCTGGTAGCGGCCGGTCATGAAGCCGGAGGCGGTCGAGAGCGGGACGCCGGAGGTGTATTCGAAGCGCTCGCCGGGGGCCAGGATCGGCTGCTCGCCGACCACGCCCTCGCCTTTCACCTCCTGCTGGCGGCCGGAGGCGTCGGTGATGATCCAGTGCCGCGTCTTGAGCTGCACGGTCTCCTCGCCGGAATTGGTGATGACGATGGTGTAGGACCAGAAGTAGCGGGAGCGGTCGGCCGACGACTGCTCCGGAACAAAGTTCGGCTCGACGGTCACTTCGATCTGGCGGGTCACGGCGCGGTACATAGTTGCTACCATACCGAAATCCGGCCCCGGAACCAAACGCCGCGGGTAGCTTTGGCGACATCGTCCCGCCAGATTCGAAGGGAATGACACCCCCGAAGATCCGGCCGCTTTGCGAGTTGACGACCGGACCGGTACACTCCTTGACGCGTCGCGATTTGCGGAAGGGTTTTCGCCCCCGATGACCATTGCCGACCAAGTGACGGGACAGACGATCGCGGGAACCGCGGGGGCCAAACCCGCGGGGAGCAAGCCGCGCGCCGCCGCGCCGGCGATCACGCTGCCCGCCATCGGCGAGCGCGAACTCCGGCTCGACCTGTTCCGCGGCCTCGCGCTGTGGCTGATCTTCATCGACCATCTGCCGGCAAGTCTGCTGACGTGGTTCACGATCCGCAATTACGGCTTCAGCGACGCCACCGAGATCTTCATCTTCATCTCCGGCTACACCGCCGCCTTCGTCTACGGAAGGGCGATGCTGGAGAGCGGCGTCCTCATCGCCACCGCGCGCATCCTGCGCCGGGTCTGGCAGATCTATGTCGCCCACGTCTTCCTGTTCACGATCTTCCTCGCAGAAATCTCCTATGTCGCGACCAGGTTCGAGAACCCGCTCTACACCGAAGAAATGGGCATTCTGGATTTCCTCAAGCAGCCCGACATCACCATCGTGCAGGCGCTGCTGCTGCGCTTCCGACCCGTCAACATGGACGTGCTGCCGCTCTACATCGTGCTGATGCTGGCGCTGCCGCTGATCCTGTGGTCGATGAAATGGCGCCCCGACTTCACGCTCGGCCTCTCGGTCGCGCTCTACGTCGTCACCTGGGAATACGATCTCTATCTGTCGGCCTATCCGAACGGGTTCTGGGCCTTCAATCCCTTCGCCTGGCAATTGCTGTTCGTGTTCGGTGCATGGTGCGCGCTCGGAGGTGCGCGACGGATGTCGCGCATCCTGGCCTCGCCGGTTACGATGTGGATCTCGATCGCCTATCTCGCGGCGGCGTTCTGCGTGACGCTGACCTGGTACGTGCCGCAGCTCTCCCACTTCATGCCGAAGCGGATCGAGCAGTGGATGTACCCGATCGACAAGACCGATCTCGACGTGCTGCGCTTCACGCATTTCCTGGCGCTGGCCGCACTCACCGTGCGCTTCCTACCCCGGGATTGGCCGGGCTTGAAATCGCGCTGGCTGCGACCATTGATTCTATGTGGCCAGCATTCGCTCGAGATCTTCTGCCTCGGCGTGTTCCTGGCCTTTGCCGGCCATTTCATTCTCGCCGAAGTCTCCGGCGGCGCAGCCATGCATGCGCTGATTAGTCTCTCCGGGGTCCTGATCATGTGGGGCGTGGCGTGGGTGATTTCGTGGTACAAGCGGGTGGCTGACAAGAGCGGTGCGAAAACCAAAAACGCCGTCGGCAACGCCGATCTGGCGGGAGGGGGCTGATGAAGGCGAAGGTTCTCCTGAGCCTGATCCTGCTATGCGGTAGCCTCGCCGCGCCTGTGGCGCGCGCGAGCGATGCTGCGCCTGCCGCGCCCGCGGCGTGCGAACTGCCGACCTATCTGCTGACCAGCGAAAGTCGGCTTCTCAAGGTCGCCGATGCCGTCAAGGCCGGCAAACCGCTCGACATCCTCGTCATCGGCAGCCGCTCGACCACGATTCCGTCTTCGGAGAGCAGCTCCTATCCGGCGCGCATGGAGGCGATCCTCAAGGAGAAGCTGCCTGCGTCCGAGGTGGTGCACGTCTCCGTAGAAATACAGAGCAAAAGAACGGCGGAGGAGGCCGCCTCTACCTTCGTTAAGCTGATAGAAGCAAAAACGCCTACTTTGGTCGTCTGGCAAACCGGGACCGTGGATGCCATCCGATCCATCGATCCCGACGAATTTCGCAGCGCCGTGACCCAAGGGGTTGTTGCGTTGCAAAAGGCAGGGGCCGACGTCGTCTTGATGAATTTGCAGTACAGCCCGCGCACCGAAACCATGATCTCGGCGCAACCGTTTCTCGATAATATGCGCGTGGTAGCACAGGAGCATGATATTCCGCTGTTCGATCGTTTCGCGATCATGCGGCAGTGGAATGATCAGGGTCAGTTCGACCTGTTCAGCCCGTCCCGCGGGCCCGAATTGGCGAAACAGGTCCATGATTGCCTTGGCCGGGCGTTGGCACAGTTCGTGATCGACGCTGCCCATCTAGAGCCGGCCCAGCAGCAAAATTGAGGTCTAGCGTTAATGAGTTCTCTCCGCCCTTTTTGCCTGACGACATGGTTGGCCGCGCCTGCAGCCGCGATGCTGTTGTTGCTGATGCCGGCCTCGCAGTCGCATGCGCAGGCGCCGGCCACGCCCGTACCCGCGCAATCGGCTGATCCCGCTCCCGCTTCGCCCTCCCAGACCACAGTCGCAGTGACGTCGCCCGAGCAGCGCGGCGTCACGGCGCGCGCCGTCGACAAGGTGAAGCAGGTCGCCAAATCCGCCGCCGACGTCTTCAGCCGCGTACCCTGCCTGCCGCCGAAGGGTGGCTCGAAGGCGATGGGCACGCTGCCGCATGTCGCAAGCAAGCTCGTCGCCGGCCAGCCCGTCGTCATCGTCGCGTTCGGCTCGTCGTCGACCGCGGGTTTCGGCGCGAGCTCGCCGGAGTTCAATTATCCGAACCGTCTCGCCGCACAGCTGCGCCGGCACTATCCGACCGCCGACATCACCGTCGTCAATGCCGGCGTCGGCGGCGAGGACGCGCCCGAGATGATGAAGCGTCTTCAGACGCAGGTGATCGACGTGCATCCGGATCTCGTGATCTGGCAGGTCGGCACCAACGCCGTGCTGCGCAATCTCGATCCCGGCGACACCGCAAAACTGGTCGAGGACGGCATCAGCCGCATCCAGGCCGCCGGCGGTGCCGACATCGTGCTGGTCGATCCGCAATATTCGCCGGCCGTCAACCAGCGCAAGGAGAGCGCCGGCAAGATGATCAAGCTGCTCGGCAACGTCGCTGAACTCCGCCACGTCGGCATCTTTCCCCGCTTCGAGGTGATGCGTGACTGGCACGAGAACCAATCGATTCCGGTCGAGAGCTTCGTGATCGCCGACGGCCTGCACATGAACGATTGGGGCTATGCCTGCTTCGCCCAGCTGCTCGGCGACGACATCATCCGCTCCGTCGGCCAGATCAAGCTCGGAGTGAACGTGCCTGCGGATGTGCGGACTTATCGGCCGATGTAACTCGGTGCCGTAGGGTGGGTTAGGCGAAGCCGTAACCCACCACTTCTGTTGCCGCGGAGATCAAAGAGGTGGGTTACGCCTTCGGCTAACCCACCCTACAATTCAAAAACTCACGCCTTCTCCAGCGCCGCGGTCAGATCCTCGATCAGATCATCCGCATGCTCGAGTCCCGCCGAGAAGCGGATGAAGCCCTCGCCGATGCCGAGGGCGGCGCGGTCTTCGGGCTTCAGGCGCTGATGCGTCGTGGTCGCCGGATGCGTGACGAGGCTCTTGGCGTCGCCGAGATTGTTCGAGATCCTCGCAAGCTTGAGCTCGTTGAGCACGCGGAACGCAGCCTGCTTGCCGCCCTTGACCTCGAAGCCGACCAGGGTCGAGCCGCCGCGCATCTGCTTCTTCACCAGCGCCGCCTGCGGATGATCGGCGCGGCCGGGATAAACCAGCCGTGCGACCTTCGGATGGCTCGCCAGCACCTCGGCAATCCGTGCCGCGGTATCGGTCTGCGCGCGCACGCGCACGCCGAGCGTCTCCAGGCCCTTGAGCAGGACCCAGGCGTTGAACGGCGAGATCGACGGGCCGGTCTGGCGCATGAAATTGTGGATGTGCTCGGCGATGAAGGCTTCCGAGGACAGGATGACGCCGCCGAGGCAGCGGCCCTGGCCGTCGATATGCTTGGTCGCGGAATAGACCACGACGTCGGCGCCGAGCGCGAGCGGGCTCTGCCAGATCGGGGTTGCGAACACGTTGTCGACGATGAGCCGCGCGCCGCCCTTGTGTGCGATCTCGGCGATGCCGGGAATGTCGAGCACATCGAGCGTCGGATTGGTCGGGCTCTCCAGGAAGAACGTCTTGGTGTTCGGCCTCACCGCGCGCTGCCATTGGTCGAGGTCGAGCCCGTCGACCAGCGTGGTCTCGATGCCGTAGCGCGGCAAGAGGTCCTGCACGACGTAGAGGCACGAGCCGAACAGCGCCCGCGAGGCCACCACGTGATCGCCGGCCTTGAGCGGTGCCAGGATCGCGGTCGTCACCGCGGCCATGCCTGTTGCCGCCGAGCGGGCCGCCTCGGCGCCCTCCAGCTCGATCATGCGGCGCTCGAACATCGCGATGGTCGGGTTGGAGTAGCGCGAATAGATGAAGCCCGGATCCTCGCCCTTGAACCGCGCCTCGCACTCCTCGGCGCTGTTGTAGACGTAGCCCTGGGTCAGGAACAGCGACTCCGACGTCTCGCCATATTGCGAGCGCAGGGTGCCGGAATGGACCAGGCGGGTTTCGGGACGGTAGTTGGCAGGCGACTTCGACATAGGTACCTCCGACATGACCGCCTCGTCGAAAACGGTCACAAAAAAACCGGCCTGGATATCTCCACGGGCCGGGATCACAGAGGTCCCCGGCCTGTTTAGCGACTTATTTAACGTGGCTGCAAGCCGGCCGGCTCAAATCACCACGGGATAAGTGATGCTCATATTCCGCAATGCCCTTTCCGTCAAGGCGTCCATCGGATAGCCGTAAAAGGCTTGTATTTCCCGCATGTCCGGATGCATTTGACCCCTGATGAGGATACCCGGTTGACGTTTACGGTCGCGCCAGACGCCAATGGTATCCTGCCCGACCGCATGATCGCGGCGATGGCGGACGCGGGGCTTATCCTGCCCGCCTACGACTTCGTCGAGAGCCAGATCCAGCCGGCGAGCCTCGATTTGCGTCTCGGCGACATCGCCTACCGCGTCCGCGCCAGCTTCCTGCCCGGTCCCGGCGCCACGGTGGCCGAGCGCATCGACGAATTGAAGCTGCACGAGTTCAGCCTCGCCGACGGCGCGGTGCTGGAGACGAACTGCGTCTACATCGTGCCGCTGCTGGAGAGCCTCGCGCTGCCGCCGGAGATCGTCGCGGCCGCCAACCCGAAGAGCTCCACCGGCCGGCTCGACGTCTTCACCCGCGTGATCGCCGACGGCACCCGCCGGTTCGACATGATCGGCGCCGGCTATCACGGCCCGCTCTATGCCGAGATCAGCCCGAAGACGTTTCCGGTGCTGGTCAGCGAGGGCTCGCGCCTCAGCCAGGTGCGCTTCCGCACTGGTGACGCCATCCTCAACGCCGACGAGCTCGATGGCTTGCATGCCGTCGAGCGCCTCGTCGACATCGACGATGCCGACCTGTCGGGCGGCGTCGCCGTCTCCGTCGATCTGTCCGGTGAGAAAGCGAACGGCTTCGTCGGCTATCGCGCCAAGCGCCACACCGGCGTCGTCGACGTCGATCGCCGCTCGGGCTATTCCGTCGAGGACTTCTGGGAGCCCATCTCGGCGCGTCCCGACGGCAGCCTGATCCTCGATCCCGGCGAGTTCTACATCCTCGCCTCGAAGGAAGCGGTGCAGGTGCCGCCCGACTACGCCGCGGAGATGGTGCCGTTCGATCCCCTGGTCGGCGAATTCCGCGTGCACTACGCCGGATTCTTCGATCCCGGCTTCGGCTATGCCGGCGCCGGCGGGCAGGGGGCGCGCGCGGTGCTCGAGGTGCGCTCGCGCGAAGTGCCGTTCATCCTCGAGCATGGCCAGATCGTCGGCCGTCTCGTCTACGAGAAGATGCTGGCGCGCCCCGATGCGATGTACGGCCAGCGCATCGGTTCCAATTACCAGGCCCAGGGCCTCAAACTATCGAAGCATTTCCGGGTGTAGCGGCACATTCTACTGTCATGCCCCGGCTCGACCGGGGCATCCAGTACGCCGCGGCTTATCGGATCAATCACCACGGCCTCTGGAATACTGGATCGCCCGATCAAGTCGGGCGATGACACCGGTGTGTCAGGGTGCGAAGTGAAATCCGGGCTACATGCGAGGTGACGAGATGAGCAATCAATCCGAGCTCGACGCAAAGATCGCCGAAGACGTCGCGGATGCGCTGATCTATTCGGATCGCTCCGGCACGATCATGCGTTGGAATCGCGCCTCGGTCGCGCTGTTCGGCTTCACCGCGGACGAAGCGCTCGGCCAGAATCTCGACCTGATCATTCCCGAACATTTGCGCGCTGCGCACTGGAAGGGCTTCGAGGCCGCGCTCGCCAGCGGCACGATGAAGCTTGCGGGCAAGCCGACACTCACCCGCGCGCTGCACAAGAGCGGACGCAAGCTCTACATCGAGATGACCTTCGCGCTGGTGCGCGATTCCGGCGGCAACGTCTTGGGATCTGTGGCGATGGCGCGCGATGTCACCGAACGGCTCGAGCGAGAGCGCGCCGCGAAGACGGCGTCGCCGCAAACTTCGTGATGCGGAATTGGCGGGCGGTCGCGCAGGGCGGCCTGCTTGGACGTCATGTTGCTTGCCTGAAGGTACGGTGACACACTCGATCAAAACAACGATCGGGAGCGAACATGACCGCTGCATCGGACCTCGCGCAGCAAGCCCAATGGAAGCGCTGGCGAGCGGTCGCGGACCTCTATCACGCCTACTTCACCGGCCTCATCCTCACCGTCGTCACGCGACGCGGACCTGCGGATGCCGCCGAGTTCGTCTTCCGCGTATTTCGCCGCCAGCAGCAGGAGCGCTTCCTGCCAGGGCTTGAAAAGCTCGGCCTCAGTCACCTGCCGCCGGCGGTGGCCGCCGCGCAATATCACTACCTCTCCAACTGGATCGGCGGCGTGCATGTCGAATACATGCATGAGAGCGACATCAAGGCCTGGATTCGCTATCCGCCGCCGCGCTGGATCTGGAAGGGCACGGCGATCTGCGGCGTGCCCGGCGAGGTCTCGCGTGCGATACTGCGCGGCTGGCACGCGAATAACGGTGCTGCGCTGGGCGATCTCCGTCTTGGGTTCGTCTGCACCAAGCAGAGCGTCGATGGCCAGGACGGGCTCGAAGGCTACTATCATCAATACGACCATCCGCTAGAACTCGATCAGCGCCTGGTGTTCGCGCGGCATCTGGAAGCGCCATTGTTCGACGCCAAGACCGCGCCGGCGCTGCCGGTCGCGAGTTGGCCGAAACCGCGTCTGGAGAAAGCCTATCGCAACTACGCGATGGAATATGTGCGCACGGCGGCGCCCGTGATGGTGCAGCTGTTCGGGCCGGAAGACGCCGGCTATCTGCTGCACCTCACCGGCAAGCTGATCGGCATACAGCACTTTGACGAAGTCGCAGCCGCGCTGGCGATGAGCCGCGGCGGGGCAGGCGAGTTCGCGTCGTTCCTGGGCGCGCTGTTCGCCGCGCAGGACGACGTGGCGGAGACCGCGCAATCCGAAGGCAGCTTCGAAATCCGCCAGCAGAGCTGGAAGCTGATGGATGACGTCACGGACTATCATCCCGCTTGCGCCAGGGTGCTGGAGGGATTGTTCGAAGGCCTGGCTGCGGGATGCGGGCGGTATATCGGCGTGCATCTGCGCCCCGCCCGTGGAGGCCACCCGCCGCTGACCTGGACGATCGAATAGCTCACCCATTGAAATGCGCTGCCGCAGGGCACGCCTGCATCTGGCGCAGGAGCAATCGCTCCGCGGCGTGCTAACAAGCTCTCCACCGCGCCCTGCGCGCGAAGAAATTTATTGTCACACCTACGCATTGCCGCGCCGCCAAGAGCGCTCGTGCCCCGGAGAGGATATGTCCGACATCGCCGAAATCCCGGTCGATGAGCAAGAGCGTCCGCTGCCGCCGCCTCCGCAGCCGATGCGAAGCGCGCTGACCGACGGGCCGATCCTGCGCACGCTGCTCGGCCTCGCCTGGCCCAACGTGATCGCACTGTCGGCCGGCACCTGCACGGTGATCGCGGAGACCTCCTATATCGGCCGGCTCGGCGTCGAGGCGCTGGCGGCGATGGCGCTGGTGTTTCCGACCGTGATCTTGACCATGACGATGTCGGGCGGTGCCATGGGCGGCGCGGTGGCTTCCGCCATTGCGCGCGCGCTCGGTGCCGGCGATCGCGATCGCGCCGGCACGCTCGCGATGCATGCGCTGCTGATCGGCATCAGCTTCGGCCTCGTCTTCATGCTGGGCATGCTGATCTTCGGGCCCCGGGTGCTGGAAATGCTGGGCGGCCGCGGCGATGTGCTGACCCATGCGGTTGCCTACACGCAGGTGTTTTTCGGCGGCGCCGTGCTGCCCTGGCTGCTCAACACCATGGCCGGCGTATTGCGCGGTACCGGCAACATGAAGCTGCCGTCGTTCCTGATCCTCAATTCCGCGGCGTGGCAGATCGTGCTCGGCGGCACGCTCGGTCTCGGCCTCGGACCGGTGCCGCAGTTCGGCATGCGCGGCGTCGCGGCCGGCGCGCTGATCGCCTATTCCATGAACATCTGCATCATGGGCTGGTACCTGTTCTCGGGCCGCGCGCGTGTCACACCGAAGCTGCGCGGCCTGCGTATCCAATGGGCGATGTTTTTCGACATCCTCAAGGTCGGCGCCATCGCCTGCTTCTCGCCGCTGCAATCGGTGCTGACGATCTCGATCTTCACCCACATGCTGGCGAAGTTCGGCACCGCGATCCTCGCCGGCTACGGCATCGGCGCGCGGCTCGAATTTTTGCTGACCTCGATCGCGTTCTCGTTTGGCATCGCCTGTGTGCCGATGGTCGGGATGGCGATCGGCGCAGGCAACGTCGCGCGCGCCCGGCGCGTCGCCTGGATCGCCAGTGCAGCCGCCTTCGTGGCCGTCGGCGCGCCGGCCTGCGTCGTTGCGATGTTCCCCGATCTCTGGATCAACATCTTCACCGACAGCGCGGCCGTGCGCGCGGCAAGTCATCAATATCTCTCGACGGTCGGACCGTTCTACGCGTTTTTCGGCATTGCCACGACGATGTATTTCTCATCGCAGGGCGCGGCCAAGGTGATCGGGCCGGTGCTGGCGCAGACGGCGCGGCTGATCTACATCTCCGCCGTGGGCTGGTGGCTGTCGACCCACGAGGCCACCGCGCAGAGTTTCTTCTGGCTGGCTGCGAGCTCGATGGTCGTGCTCGGCCTGCTCTCGTCCTCCAGCGTCTTGCTGACGCGCTGGGGACCGCGCGCCAGCAAGGCTGCGATCAGACCAGCTCTGTCCGGCGCCGCCGATTAGCGATGCCTGTGGCGGCGATGGCCGCCGCCGCCGACATTGGCGAGCCGCATCAGCTGCGGGATCATCGCCATCATGTCGCCGCCACCGGCACCACCGAGCATGCCCATGATGTCGCCGCCGCCCATGCCGCCGAGCCCGGTCGGCATATAACCGCCTCCGCCCATCGGCGTGTAGCCGCCGTAATTGGGCGCGCCGAAGCCGCCGCCGAGAGTGCCGCCGCCGCCCATCATGCCTCCGAGCCCACCGCCGCCATTCTCCATCATGCGGCTCATCATCGGCCCCATGGTCTGCATCATCATGGCGAAGCGGCGCTTGCCCATCTTCGCCTTCATCATCTCCAGCATCGGCGCCATCTGGGTCATCATGTCGTCGCCGCCGGCACCTCCGCCGCCGAGGAACTGCGCCTTCGCCGGCGAGCTCGCAACGGAAAACAGCAGCAGCACAGCCGCCGCTTGGCAGATCACCTTGTCCGCACCTTTCATGGCATGCTCCTCGCGTGCGCAGCGCCGCCGGGAGAGCGGAGCCAACCGGACGCACGCGGCCATGATTGCTGTCGGCGAGGGCGCAGCTCTGTGACAAAATACACAGAGGCGGATCAGGCCGCGGGCGGAAACGCCTGGTGTATCGCGGCCACGGCCTCCTTGGTCTGCCCCTGAACGTAGGGCCCAAGCTCGTTGGGCAGCATGTCGATGGTCCAGACCAGGCGGCATCGCGTCTCACCGTCGGCAATCACCTGCACCGAGGCGCTGTAGTGCTTCAGTCGCTCGTTGTTGATGGCGTAGACGAGGCGCCGTCTGGCATCGTCGCAATCGACCAGCACCTCGCGGGCCACCGACCCGTTGGCGAAGGTGACGATGCGCGCATCGGCCTCGAGCGTGCAGGCCGTGACGAATCCGGGCGCCAGCCGCTGATGCAGCGCGCCGAAGTCGCGCACCGCGTCCCAGACGTTCGACGCGGGAGCGTTGATGAGGATGTCGTTGTGGATGGAGGCCATGGTTGACTCCTATGACGTGGAGATACGGCGATCGGGCTATCATCTCAGGTGTCATCGCCCGACTTGATCGGGCGATCCAGTATTCCAGAGGCCGCTGTGATGGAACCGAGAAGCCGCGGCGTACTGGATGCCCCGGTCAAGCCGGGGCATGACCGCCCGTTTGTGGTTGGCGTCGTCGTGGCTCACACGCAAACCGCCTCGACATTGTTGCCATCAGGATCGATCAAAAACGCCGCATAATAGGTCGGGCTGTAATCCTTGCGCGGACCCGCGCCGCCATTGTCGCGGCCGCCGCTGTTCAGGCCTTCGCTGTGAAATGCCTTCACTGCGTCATGGTCCTTGGCGCGGAACGCAATGTGCGCGCCGTCGGCCTTGCGGCCCTTGTTCAGGTGTAGCCACAGCGCCGGCTCGCCCTTGGGGCCGAAGCCGGCATAACCGTCGCCGCTGGAGCACAGGACGTAGCCGAGCGGCGCCAGCACCGCGGTGTAGAAGCGCGTCGCGGCGTCGAGATCGGCAACGCGAAGTCCGATGTGGTCGTACATGTTCGTCTCCATTTGCAAAGCGCGCCGCAACTGGCGCGCGCCGGAGACGAAGCTAGTCGGGGAGAGGCGGGCGGCTCTTGGAGAATCTTGCGCTCGGAACCCGGCTAGTTCGCCGGCGCCTCCGATTGCCACCGGATCACCCGTTTCAGGTGATGGACCTGAACCCACATGTTCGTTCCAATCACGCTGACCGTTGCGACGATCAGCGCCGTGAGCTTTTGCGGGTCATGAAGGGCGAGAACGAGCAGGAACGCGGACAAGCCCGCCGTCACGCCGAAGCTGAACCAGAGCCCGATCAGGCGTGGTGCGAACCAGGCCGGCTGACCGTCAGTGCCCCATTGCATCGGAATCCTGCGCGAGGTGATCTGGCGGCCATAATAGACGGCGCAGCCGGCGATGAAGGCAAGACCGACGGCAAGCGCGATCAGTGTGGCGCCAATCACGTCACTCGGGGCACTGTTCATCTGCCGGCTCGCCGCCTCGAACGGACGTTGATTCGCCCTTTGGTTGTACTATCGCGCAACGTGCCGCGAGCGCCAGTGCGTCGCGCCTGTCTGGTCAACAGACTGTTACCTGCGATGCCGGCCGACCTGTCTCAGTTGAGGACGAGGCGTTCGGCGAAGATCCCGCGCTCCCCCTTCGAGGCCTGGCGGAACTTGGTCGGCGATACGCCGGCGGCGCGGTGGAAGGTGCGGACGAAGTTGGAGAGATCGCCGAAGCCGACGTCATAAGCGACATCGGTGACCGCGATGTCGTCGTCAGCGAGCAGCCGTGCCGCGTGCCGCAGCCGCGAGCGCACCAGATATTGATGCGGGGTGACGCCGAGCACGCTGGAGAACAGCCGCAGGAAGTGAAACGGGCTGAGGCCCGCCTGCTTTGCCGCCTGTTCGAGATCGACCTCTTCATGCGAGTTGTCGTCGATCCACAGCGCGGCCTCGACTGCGCGGCGGCGGTCGCGCGCGGTGGGTGTGGCCGGCTTGCGCGCCTTGCCCGAGACCACGTCGACGAAGCGGCCGGCTAGGATCTGGCCGACTTCGTCGAGGCCGATGTCGCTGTTGCCATCTGCCGCCGTCTGGGCGAGCTCGCCCAGCACCATCAATTCGGGCAGCGGCGGCGTGGCGCCGACCCGCCAGATCTCACGCCGCCCACCGAGGGCATCGACCATGTCCTCGCTGAGGAAGAACCCCAGGCAGACATCGCCGCTGACATGCTCATGCGTGCAGGTGTATTCCTCGCCGGGCGCGCCGACCAGCATCGAGCCCGCCACCAGCTCGAAGAATCCGGCGCGGCAACGGCAGCCAAAGCTGCCCGAGCGGACATAGGCGATAGAATGCCCGGTGCGGCATTCGGCAAATGGCGTATCATCAGGTCCCGCATCGCAGCGAAACTCGAAGACCGTGATCGATTGTGACTTCAGCAGCGTGGTCGCGTCCATCCCGCCTATGTAGGCATGATCCGGACAAGTGTGTAGCTCTTGTCCGACAAGATCATGCCCCAAAAAACAAGCTAAGGTGCGATCAGATCGCGCCTTAGCTAGGCGCGCGCGGCGGAGCAACGGGCAGCAGCACCTCGAACAGCGTCTTGCTGGCGACGGGATGGGCGCCCTCCAGCGCCAGCAGCCGACGCTTAGAGATCACCCCGCCGTAAGGCGACAGCCGGTCGGTGTAATTGCCGGCCTCCAGCACCCGGTGGCAGGGTACGACCAGCATGTAAGGATTTTTGGCGATCGCCTGCGCCACCGAATGCGCCGCACCCGAGGCGCCCAGCGCCCTGGCGACCTCGTGATAGGTTCGCGTTTCCCCGCGCGGAATCGAGCAGGCGAACTCATAGACGCGCCGATTGAAACCGGGCACGCCGCCGGCATCCAGGCTGACGTCGGAAAAATCGGGATCGCGGCCCTGCAGCAGGCCCACGATGCCCTCGATTGCAAGCTCGGCATTTTCAGACGGCCGCTGCTCGCGCGCCTCGGGATGGATTTGAAAAATCCGGCGGCGGGTGTCGATCTCCCGCGCCTCCGGCAATTGCACGGCGACCACGCCGGTGCTGCTCCAGATGATGCCGCAGCGCCCGATCGTCGTGTCGAATATCGAATAGCCACGCCCCACCATGCACACGCCCCACTCAGTGCACGTCTCTCCCCAGACACGAGATCATAACACCGCCACAATCCGGCGCACCCAAAATCTTACTGAAAAGTTAAGGAGCGTCGGGTCGAATGCGCCAAACCGCTTGGCGGGAAGCGCCGTCTCGGCTAATCAGAGCGCGCGTGACCAGCGCATCCGCGGGCGTAGTTCAATGGTAGAACGGCAGCTTCCCAAGCTGCATACGAGGGTTCGATTCCCTTCGCCCGCTCCAAAGCTCTTAGTTCGGCAGGCTGCGCAGAAACTCAACGATCGCTGCATTCACCTCCGCCGGCCGCTCCTGCTGCGTCCAGTGTCCGCAGCCGGGCAGCATCCTGATCTCGCGCAGCTGCGGCACCCATTGCTTCATGTTGGCGAGATGCTCGGCCGCGCCGGGGAAGGCGACGACCATGTCGTGGTCGCCGGCGATGAAGAGCGAAGGCACGGCCACCTTCACCCCCTCGAAAGCCCCCATCAGCTCCCAGTTGCGATCGATGTTGCGGTAGTAGTTGAGCGGTCCGCGAAATCCGCTGCGGGCGAACTCGGCACCGTAATGATCGAGGTCGGCGGCGCTCAGCCAGGACGGTAGCGGCACCTGCACCTTCGGCAACATGCCGTCCTTGCGTGAGACCATGCCGACGCCAACGGTCCTGCCGGCGCGCTCGGCATTGGCGCGGATCGCTGCCGCCCCTTCACCGGAGCCGCCAAAGAGCATGGCACTGAGCGTTGCGCGCGGATCCCGTTCGAACTCTGCTTCGGCGACCCCCGGCTCCTGGAAGTATAGTTGGTAGAACTGCGCATCCGCCGTCTGCGGCATAACACTCGTTGGCCGCACCGGACTCCGTGGCCGATAGGGCACGCTGAGGATGGCGGCGGCGCGAAAGCGATCGGGCCGCAGGCGCGCTGTGTGCCAAGCGATCGTCGCGCCCCAGTCATGCCCGACGATGACGGCGTCCTTCGCCTCGAAGGCGTCGAGCACGCCGACGAGATCGCCGATCATGTGGAGGATCGTGTACTGATCGATCGCTTCGGGCCGGTCACTCTTCCCATAGCCGCGCATGTCGGGTGCGACCGCGTGGTAGCCGGCCGCCGCCAGCGCCTCGAGTTGGTGGCGCCAGGAGTACCAGCCTTCCGGAAAGCCGTGGCAGAGCAGCACCATCGGCCCCTTGCCCTGCTCGGCGACGTTGAGGCTGATGCCGTTCGCCTCGATCCTCCGCTGCGTCGGCTCGCCCATGTCATCGCCTCCGGGTCATCGCGGTTGGGCACATTCTAATCGGCCCTGCCGGCTCCGCAAAGATTCTAATATGTTAGCCTCTAGCTCCCGGCATGCCCGCTTCGCCCGTCCTAAGCTGCTCTCGCTCGGTGGATGCGGACCCTGCGCCGGGCGATATCTGGAAGAGGGCCATGGACCAGCAGAAACTCGACCGCGCGATCGGTCGCCGCTTGAAGACGCTGCGGACGCAAGCGGGCATGACGTTGAACGAGCTCGCTGGCCGTTCCGGTGTTAGCCGGGCCATGATCGGGCGGGTCGAGCGGGCGCAGAGCAGCGCCACGGCTTCGCTGCTCGGCAAGCTTTGCGCCGCGCTCGACGTATCGCTGAGCGACGTGGTCGCGCTCGCCGAGAAACCGCCGGAGCGGCTGGTGCGCCTCGCCGACCAGCCGCATTGGCGCGATCCCGAGAGCGGCTATCGAAGGCGGCACGCCTCACCGACGGATGCGGCCAGCGGCATCGAGATCATCGTCGTCGACCTGCCGGCCGGCGCGCGGGTGCCGTACAGCCCCTGGGGCCGCAACGCCTTCACCCAGCAGCTGCTGATGCTGGAAGGTGCGATCGCCGTGTACATCGACGCCAAGACGGTGCGCCTGCGCGAGGGCGACTGCCTGGATTTCGACGTGATGCGCGCGGTGATCTTCGAGAACGAAGCCAAACAGGATGCGCGTTACGTCATCATCACGCGGCGCGGCTCTGCCTACGGGAAAATGTGATGCCGCTGATCGTACGGGACGCAACGCTGGTGGATGCCGAAGATATTTTGGCCATCTACAACTACGCCGCGCTCAACACCACCGCGGTCTGGACCGACGGGCCGGCCGATCTGGGTTCGCGGCGTGAATGGATGCTGGCGCGACAGGACGCCGGCTTTCCCGTGCTGGTCGCGATGAAGGGCAGGGATGTCGTCGGCTTCGCCTCCTTCGGCGATTTCCGCCCGTTTCCCGGCTATCGCCACACCGTGGAGAACTCCGTGTATGTTGACGAGCGGCACCACAGGGCTGGTATCGGGCGCTGCCTTGTGGCTGCGCTGATCGAGCGCGCCACCGCCATGAACAAGCACGCGATGATCGCCGGCATCGACGGCACCAACGTCGCCTCGATCGCGCTGCACGCCTCGCTCGGCTTCGCCGAGGTCGCGCGCATGCCGGAGGTCGGCTGCAAGTTCGGCCGCTGGCTCGACCTCGTCTTCATGCAGAAGCTGCTTGCAAGCAGCGTGAGGCCCTGACGATGCAGATCCGTAGCGGCGACACCTTCGATCCGCGCGTCATCGCGCTCCTTGATTTTCACGTCACGGCAGCGCGGGAGCAGACCGCGTCGGGCAGCGCGCATGCGCTCGATCTGGCGGGCCTTCGCGCGCCGGATATCGCGTTCTGGACTGGATGGGACGGCGAGCTACTGGTTGCCACCGGCGCGCTGAAGGCGCTCTCGACCAGCCATGGCGAGGTGAAGTCGATGCACACGCTTCAGACCACACGGCGGCGCGGCTTCGGCGGCGAGATGTTGCGCCACCTCATCACGGAGGCCCGCGCGCGCGGCCTGAAGCGGCTGAGCCTCGAGACCGGCTCGTGGGACTATTTCAAGCCGGCGCTTGCGCTCTACCAAGCGCACGGCTTCGTCCTCTGCGGCCCGTTCGAATTCTATGTCGAGGATCCCAACAGCCTGTTCCTGACGCTCGACCTGAGCTGCTGAACTCGCATCGCGCTCCGCCAGCCCTGACTCGGAAATGCGGTGCCACCCCTCAAATGAGTTGCGTACCTCAAAACACCTCTGCTAGCCTTCAGGCATGGCCGAGACTCTCACCCCGACCGCATTGACCCTGAAGGACATCGCCCGCGAGGCGGGCGTGAGCCTGGCGACGGTGGACCGCGTCCTGCACAACCGGCCGGGCGTACGGCCCGATACGGTGCGGCGCGTCAAGGCGGCGATCGAGCGCAATTCGTTCCAGCCGCATGTCGCCGCCGCGGAGCTCGCCCGCGGCCGCGTCCGTCGCTTTGCCTTCGTGATGCCGTCGGGGTCGAACCCTTTCATGCAGCAGATCGAGGCCTATCTCGGCGAGATGTCGGGCTGGCTCTCGGCGCGCCGCCTCAGCGTCGAGATGGTCGCAACCGACGTGTTCGATCCATCGGTGCTCGCAGGCACCCTGGAGGCGCTGTCGGGCGATTGCGACGGCGTCGCCGTGGTGGCGCTGGATCATCCGAGCGTCCGCGCCGCGCTCAACGATCTCGTCGATGCCGGCACCAAGGTGGTGACGCTGGTTTCGGACGTGCCGTCGTCGCGCCGCCACCACTATATCGGCATCGACAACATCGCCGCCGGGCGCACCGCCGGTGCACTCGTCGGGCGGCTGGTCGGCCAAAAGTCCGGCAAGGTCGCGATCGTCGCGGGCTCGCAGGGCCTGCGCGACCATGCCGAGCGCATCTTCGGCTTCAACCAGGTGATGGCGTCGGAATTCCCTGGTCTCGGTGTGCTGCCGGTGCTGGAGGGGCGCGACGAGGACGATCGCTCGGAGCAGGTTTTGGCACGGCTGCTGGGCAGGCATGCCGACATTGTCGGCCTCTACAATGTCGGCGCCGGCACGCAGGGCGTCGCCAAGGCGTTGAGCGATGCCGGCCGCGACAAGCAGGTGGTCTTCGTCGGACACGACGTCACCGTGCTGACGCGGCGGTTGCTGCTGCAGGGCGTGATGGATGCCGCGATCTCGCAGAACCCCGGACATGAAGCGCGCGCCGCCGTGCGCGTGCTGCTCGCGCTCGCCCGCGGCGAGCCGATCTTGCGCGAACAGGAGAAGATCAGGATCGACATCGTGATGCGGGACAATCTGCCTTAGCGGCAGGTGGATATCGAACGGCCTCTGGCGGGGAGCGTGACCTTAAGATCGCGCACCGTCATGGGTAGAGAGGAGGATGATTTGTATCTCGGACTGGACATCGGCACATCCGGTGTGAAAGCGGTGCTCGTGAGCGAGGCCGGCGCGATTGTCGCGACGGCCACGCGCGAGCTTGCGCTGTCGCATCCGGCGCCGCTGTGGTCCGAGCAGGACCCCGATTCCTGGGTCGGTGCGGCGATCGGCGCGGTCGACGATCTCGCCGCCCGTCATCCGCGCGAGGTTGCGCGGGTCGCCGGCATCGGCCTGTCGGGCCAGATGCACGGCGCGACGCTGCTCGACGAGGATGGCCGGCCGCTGCGTCCCGCGATTCTCTGGAACGACGGCCGCTCGCAAAGCGAATGCGCCCTGCTGGAGCGGCGCTGTCCCTCGCTGCACACGATCGCCGGAAATCTGGCGATGCCTGGTTTCACCGCGCCGAAGCTGCTCTGGGTCGCGCGGCACGAGCCCGATATTTTCGCGCGCGTGGCAAAAGTGCTGCTGCCGAAGGCCTATGTCCGCTATCGCCTGACCGGCGAGATGATCGAGGACATGTCCGATGCCGCCGGCACGCTCTGGCTCGACGTCGGCCAGCGCCGCTGGTCGGCCCTGCTGCTGCATGCGACCGGGCTCGACCTTCATCATATGCCGCGCCTCGTCGAGGGCAGCGCGGTGAGCGCGGTGCTGGCACCGGAATACGCGCAGCGCTGGGGCATGGCTGGGAATGTCGTCGTCGCGGGCGGCGCCGGCGACAACGCTGCGAGTGCGATCGGGCTCGGCGCCATCGCGCCCGGCGATGCGTTCCTGTCGCTCGGCACATCAGGCGTGGTGTTCCGTGTCACCGATCGCTTCGCGCCGGCGCCGACCCAGGCCGTGCACGCCTTCTGCCACGCGCTGCCCGGCCTCTGGCACCAGATGGGTGTGATGCTCTCGGCTGCGGCCTCGCTGGCCTGGCTTGCCGATGTGATGGAGACGCCGGCCGCAGCGCTGCTGGCGCCGCTCGGCGAGCGCGTCGACGGGCCGAGCCCGATCAAATTCCTGCCCTATCTCGACGGCGAGCGCACGCCGCACAACGATGCTGCCGCGAGCGGCGCCTTTGTCGGCCTGCGCGGTGCGACCGGGCGGACGCAGATCGTGCAGGCCGTGCTCGAAGGCGTGGCCTTTGCTGCACGTGACAATCTGGCGGCGCTGAGCGCGGCGAGCGGGACCGTTGCCGAGCTCGATCTCGTTGGCGGCGGCTCGCGCTCGCCGTTGTGGGCGCAGATCTGCGCCGACGTGCTCGGCATTCCCGTCCACCGCGTCGAAGAGGGCGAGGTGGGAGCGGCCCTCGGCGCTGCACGGCTCGGCCGGCTTGCCGCGACAGGCGAGGATCCGGCGCAAGTCTGCACCCGTCCGCGGAGGCTCGCGAGCTTCACGCCCCGCGCATCCGTCGCTGAGGCCTATGACGAGGCCTATCGGCGATGGCGCGCGCTTTATCCCGCATTGAAGGAGTCCTTTTAAGTGAACGCGTCAGCCAAATTCTTCGATGCGAGTGCACCGGTCGCCTTCGCCGGCGAGGATGCCGCCAGCACGCTTGCCTTCCGCTGGTACGACAAGGATCGCCTCGTGCAGGGCCGTAGGCTCGAGGATCATTTGCGCTTTGCGGTCTGCTATTGGCATTCGTTCTGCTGGCCGGGCGGCGATCCCTTTGGCGGCGAGACGTTCCTGAGGCCGTGGCACCAGGGCGGCGACGCGATGGCGCAGGCGCGGGCCAAGGCCGATGTCGCCTTCGAGCTGTTCCGCCTGCTCGACGTGCCCTATTTCACCTTCCACGATGTCGACGCGGCGCCGGAAGGCGCCTCACTCGCCGAGTCCGTCGCCAATCTCAATGCCATCGCTGATCTGTTCGAAGCGAAGATGGCATCCGCGAAGGTCCGCCTGCTCTGGGGCACCGCCAATCTGTTCACGCACCGCCGCTACATGGCGGGCGCAGCGACCAATCCCGACCCCGAGATCTTCACCTATGCCGCCGGCCAGGTCCGCGCCGCCCTGGAGGTGACGCACCGGCTTGGCGGCCAGAACTACGTGCTGTGGGGTGGGCGCGAGGGCTACGAGACGCTGCTCAACACCGATCTCAAGCGCGAGCTCGACCAACTCGGCCGCTTCGTCGCGCTGGTCGTCGAGCACAAGCACAGGATAGGCTTCAAGGGCCCGATCCTGATCGAGCCGAAGCCGAAGGAGCCGACCAAGCACCAATATGATTTCGACGTCGCCACCTGCTACGGCTTCCTCGAACGCTACGATCTCCTGAAAGACGTCAAGCTCAACATCGAGCAGAACCACGCCATCCTCGCCGGCCATTCATTTCATCACGAGGTCGCGCTCGCCGAAGCGCTCGGCGTGTTCGGCTCACTCGACATCAACCGCGGCGACGATCTTCTCGGTTGGGACACCGATCAATTCGCGATGAACGTTCCGGAGCTGGCACTGGTGTTTCACGAGATCCTGAACCGCGGCGGCTTTACCACGGGCGGGCTCAATTTCGACGCCAAGATCCGACGCCAGTCGATCGACCCGGACGACTTGATCCACGCCCATGTCGGCTCGATGGATGCGTGCGCGCGCGCCTTCCTCGCCGCGGCCGACATGCTCGATGCCGGCGCGCTCACCGCGCCGCTTGCCAAACGCTACGAGGGATGGGCCGGGCCCGAGGGCCGCGCCATTCTCGGCGGCCAGCGTTCGCTTGCCGATCTCGCCGACCGCGCGCTTCGTCCCGGCTTCGACCCGCAGCCGCGTTCGGGCCGGCAGGAATATCTGGAATCCCTGATCAACCGTCATGTCTGAGGAAGTCCGCTGATGGCAAATGCTGACGCGACACCGGTCCTCGAGCTGACCGGCATCGGCAAGGAGTTCGGTGCGATCCGCGCGCTGCATGACGTCGACCTACAGGTCTTCCCGGGCGAGGTGGTCGGCCTGATGGGCGACAACGGCGCCGGCAAGTCGACACTGGTCAAGATCATCGCCGGCAATTTCCGTCCCAGCCACGGAGAGATCCGCTTTGCCGGCAACGCGGTCCATTTCAGCCGGCCCATCGATGCCCGCGCCGTCGGCATCGAGGTCGTCTACCAGGACCTCGCGCTATCGGACAATCTCACGGCGGCGGCCAACGTGTTCCTCGGCCGCGAGCTCAAGCGCAAATTCGGCCCCATTGCCCTGCTCGATCACAAGGCGATGGCGGCGCGGGCGCTGGAGCTGTTCGGCGAATTGCGCTCGGAGACGCGCCCCGACGATCTCGTCAAGCAGATGTCCGGCGGCCAGCGCCAGGCGGTTGCGATCGCGCGGACGCGGCTCTCCAATGCACGGCTGGTGATGATGGACGAGCCGACCGCCGCGATTTCGGTGCGCCAGGTCGAGCAGGTGCTTGGCCTGATACACCGGCTGAAGGAGCAGGGCGTTGCGGTGATGTTGATCTCGCACCGCATGCCTGACGTGTTCGCGGTGTGCGACCGCGTGATCGTCATGCGCCGCGGTGAGAAGCGGGCCGACAAGGCGATCCACCAGACCTCCCCTGAGGAGATCACCGCCCTCATCACCGGCGCGAAGGAGGCGGCGTGATGGCCATGCCCATGGAATCTCCGATCACCTTCTCCAATGTCGGCAAGATCAGATGGTGGCAGCGCGGCATCTTTGCCTCTCAGACGGGCTATGTCCTGCTCGCGCTGGCGGTATTGCTGGTGATCATGCATTTCGCCAGCCCGTATTTTTTCACCGAAGGCAACATGCAGAACGTGGCGAAGAACTTTTCCTTCATCGCCATTGCCACCCTCGGCGTCACCTTCGTCATCATCACCGGCGGCATCGACCTCTCTGTGGGATCGATGATGTGCTTCTCCGCCATGATCACCTCGATGGTGATGACCGAGCTGTCGGCGCCCGGCTCGCCATTGGTGCATATGGCGGCCGACGGCAAGACGGTGCTGGCCAACATGCCCGGCCTGATTCTGCTGGTCTCGATCCTCGCCGGGCTCGGCGTCGCGCTGATCGCAGGGCTCGTCAATGGCTTCTGCATCGCAGTGCTCGGCCTGTCGCCCTTCGTCACCACGCTCGGTATGCTCTCGATCGTGCGCGGGCTCGGCTATGTCGTCTCAAACGGCCGTGGCAGCTTTCCCGGCGGGCCCGATGCCGATCGTTTCTACGCGCTCACCTCGGGTGATGTGCTCGGGCTGCCCGTGCCCTTCATTTATCTCGTGGTGCTCGCGCTGGCCATGGCCGTGGTGCTGCATCACACCTCGTTCGGGCGCCACGTCTTTGCGCTCGGCGGCAACGAGAAGGCGGCCGAACTCACCGGCATTCCGGTCGTGCGGGTGAAGATCGAAGTCTATGTGATCTGCGCGCTCGCCGCAGGCCTGCAAGGCATCATCATCTCCGGCTGGCTGGGGTCGGCGCCGGCCAACATGGCGACGTCCTACGAGCTCAACGTGATCGCGGCGGCCGTGATCGGCGGTGCCAATCTCGCCGGCGGCATCGGCGGCCCGCTCGGGGCCATCGTCGGCTGCGTGCTGCTGGAAGTGATCCGCAACGGTCTCGTGCTGGCGCAGGTCTCCTCCTACTGGCAGCAGACGCTGGTGGGCGTGATCATCATCCTGGCCGTGTTGGTCGACCGCATCCGCTCGCGGATGACCTGAAATGACGTCGCTTCGGGAAGACAACGATAACACTGCCTGTCCGCTTCCCGGGCGTTTCGAGAGGATGGGCACCAAACAAGGGTGGAGGAGACAATGAGGAAACTGCTTCTTGCCGGCATCGCGGTGGCGATGATGGCGACGCCGGCATTCGCCGCGAACTACCGCTTCGTGATCGTGCCCAAGGCGATGAACAATCCGTTCTTCGATTTCGCCCGCGACGGCTGCCTGAAGCGCGCCAAGGAGCTCGGCAACATCGAGTGCATCTATAAGGGACCGGTCGAGCACGAGCCGGCGACGCAGGCCCAGATCATCCAGGACTTCGTCACCCAGAAGGTCGATGGTCTCGCCATCTCGGTCGCCGACGTCGCGGCCATGACCAAGTCGATCGAGGCGGCGACGGCCGCCGGCATTCCGGTCATCACCTTCGATGCCGATGCGCCCGGCTCCAAGCGCATCGCCTATATCGGCACCAACAACAAGGAGTTCGGCGTCGCGCTCGGCAAGGAATTGCTGAAGATGCGGCCCGACGGCGGCAAGTACGCCATGGTCTCGGGCGGCCCCGGCGCCAAGAACCTCGCCGAGCGCGTCGATGGCGTGCGCGAGGCGCTGAAGGGCTCGAAATGGACCGAGGTTGCGGGCTCGCCGACCTTCTGTAATGACGATCCAGCGCTGGCGGTGCAGCAGATGACGGATATGCGCACCGCAACGCCTGATCTCGCCGCCATCGTTCCCATCGGCGGCTGGCCGATGTTCGCGCCCGAAGGGTTCAAGGCCTTCGCCAGCAGGAACAAGAAGGACATCGATTCCGGCAAGTTCACGCTTGTCGTTGCCGATACGCTGAAGATGCAGCTCGAGCTGCTGCGCGACGGCTATGCCAATGCGCTGGTCGGCCAGCGTCCGTTCGAGATGGGTGAAAAAGCGATGGACACGCTGCTTGCCATCAAGAAGGGCGAGAAGGTGCCCGAGATCGTCTACACCGGCCTCGATCTCGTGACCAAGGACAACGTCGCGCAGATGTTAAAGTAGGAGCGCCGCCAGCCCCGCGCTCCTGCGTGCCTCCCCCGCTTGCGGTTTCCGCGAGCGGGGGAGATGATATTTGTATCGTTGGAATTGGAAGGCAATGGGAATGAAACGGTCGCGGCTCGGCTCGCTCGACGTCACCTCAATCGGTCTCGGTTCCGCCCCGCTCGGCGGATTGTTCAGCCCGGTCAGCGACGCCGATGCGGACGCGACGATCGCGCGGGCCTGGTCGCTCGGGGTGCGATTCTTCGATACCGCGCCGCTCTACGGCTTTGGCCTTGCGGAACGGCGGCTCGGCACCTTCCTGCGGCAGCAGAAGCGCGAGTCCTATGCCATCTCGACCAAGGTCGGCCGCCTGCTGCGCGCCCCCGATGGTGACGCTGCCGAGGACGAGCACTACAAAGGCACATCCCCTGAGCGCCCCGTGTTCGATTTCAGTTATGACGGCGTGATGCGCTCGGTGGAGGAAAGCCTCGCCCGCCTCGGGCTCGATAACGTCGATGTCCTCTTGGTGCACGATCCCGACGATCACTATGACGATGCCGTCACCGGCGCCTTCCGCGCGCTGCAGCGGCTGCGAGAAAACGGGACCGTTAAGGCGATCGGCGCCGGCATGAACCAGTCGGAGATGTTGACGCGATTTGCCGAGGCCGTACCGGTCGACTGTTTCCTGCTCGCCGGCCGCTACACGTTGCTCGACCAGGGCGCGCTGAATGCGCTGTTTCCGGTCTGCACGGCCAAGAGCATCGGCATCCTGCTCGGGGGCATCTACAACAGCGGCATCCTGGCCAATCCGAGCGCGAGCGCGAAGTTCAACTATCAAGACGCCGATGCGTCGCTGGTTGCGCGGGCGTTGGAGCTCGACGCGCTCTGCCGCAAGCACGGCACCGAGCTGAAAGCCGCCGCGCTCCAGTTCTGCATGGCTCATCCCGCGGTGACGGTCGCGGTGATGGGCGCGCGCAATGCCGGCGAGGTCGCCGACAACATCGCAATGTCGGAGACGGCGGTGCCGGCGGCGTTCTGGCAGGAGCTGCGTGCGCGAAATCTCGTCGATGTGCGCGCGCCGCTCCCGGGTGGGCGTAAGGCATGATCATCGACGCCCACCAGCATTTCTGGGATCCGGCGCGCGCCGACTATTCCTGGATGGACGCACCCGAACTGACGCCGATCCGCCGCGCTTTCGGTCCCGCCGATCTCGCGCCGCTGCTGAAGGTGAACGGCGTCGACGCCAGCATCGTGGTGCAATGCCGCTCAGCGCTGGAGGAGACCGAGGAATTTTTGCGCATCGCGCAGGCCACGCCGTCAGTGATTGGCGTCGTCGGCTGGGTCGATCTGACCGACGGTGCGCTCGGCGACACGCTCGACCGGCTGCGCGGCCTGCCGGGCGGGGACAAGCTCGTCGGCATTCGCCATCAGGTTCATGACGAGGCCGATCCCGATTGGCTGCTGCGCGAGGATGTCCAGCGCGGCCTCACAGCTGTGTTCGCGCACGATCTCGCCTACGATTTTCTCGTCCGCGCCCGCGAACTGCCCGCCGCTGTCGCAACCGCACAGGCCTTTCCGCAAGCGCGCTTCGTGCTCGACCACGCGGCCAAGCCGCCGATCGCCGACGGCGGCAGCGCCGAATGGTCCGATCGCATCAAGGCGCTCGGGACTTGCTACAATGTCTGGTGCAAGATCTCGGGGCTCGCGACCGAGGCGGTCTGGAACGACTGGGATGCGGAACGGATGTTTCCGTTCGTCGCGCACGCAGCAGAATGTTTTGGCGAGGACAGGCTGATCTTCGGCTCGGACTGGCCGGTGTGCCTGCTTGCGGGAAGCTACGGCGAGATCAAGAGCGCGCTGGAGGCGTGCCTGGCGAAGCTTGGCCCGCAGGTGCGGGACAAGGCTTTTGGTGTGAATGCGGCGCGGGCGTATCGGCTGGCGATCGCGACCTAAAGCGCTCCGCTGCGGGTTGTTGACCTCTCCCGCTTGCGGAGAGGTCGGCGCGTCCGGGCGATGCGAAGCATCGTCCCGCGCGCCGGGTGAGGGCTTTCTCCTCTAGGGGATTGTCCCAGCGTGGAGACACCCTCTCCCTGATCCTCTCCCGCAAGCGGGAGAGGGAGACACACAGCAGGCAGGTGGCGAGAAAACCTAGCCCTATTCCGACATCGGCCTGTCGGAGATATCCCAGTCCTTGCCGGAGAAGGTCGAGATGAACAGCGTCTTCATCGGCGTGTAGTCCTCGGGCGTGTAGTCGTAGGTCACGCCGTCGAGGAAGTAGGGTGAGTGGAAGCCTTTGAGGTTCGAGGCCTGCTTCAGCACGTTGGCGCGGGTGAGATCGTCGCCGCAGCGGCGCAGGATCTCGCCCATGCTGACGGCCTGGCCGTAGCCGGCGAAGGCGATGGTGTTGTCGGGGTCGATCGCCGGCGTGTATTTCTTGCGCAATTCCTCGAACGCCATCACGTCGGGGTCCTTCTCCCATTTGGGCAGGCCGACCTCCTTGTTGTAGCGGATCGCGACGATGCCGGTGGCGTTCTCGAGCCCCGCGGCATTGAGGATCGAGCGGCCCGTCGAGCCCGCCGACAACAGCTGCAGCGGCTTCCAGCCGAGCTCGGCCACTTTCCGGATCGACTGCGACGAGGCCTTGCCGGTCGAGATATTGTAGAAGACGTCCGCGCCCGACTTGGAGAGATTGATGAGCTGGGAATCGACGGTCGGCTCGGTGAGATCATAGGTCTGCTCCATGATCACCTGCGCGGTGCCGCCGGCATCCGCCAGCACCTTCTTGAACGGCCCCAGGAAGTCGCGGCCGAAATCGTCGTTCTGGTAGAGGATGCCGACCTTGGCATTCGGCTTCACGCTCACGACGTGCCGCGCGAGAATGCGCGCTTCCGTCGGGTAGAGCGGCAGGCCCGCCATCGTCCATTTGAACTCTTTCGGGTTGTTCCACTTCGACGCGCCGGTGTTGAGCAGCAGTTGCGGCACGCCCTTGGAGTTCAGGTACTTGTGCACGGCGGTCTGGGGCGCGGTGCCGAGCGAGCCGTAGAGAGCGAGCACCTCTTCCTGCTCGACCAGGCGCCGCGTCGCCTCGACGCATTTCGGCGCGCTGTAGGCATCGTCCATGGTGAGGAACTTGACCCTGCGCCCGTTGATGCCGCCCTTCTCGTTCAGCATCTGGAAATAGGCCTCGCCGATGCGGCCGAGCACGCCATAGAGCGAGCCGGGACCGGAATGCGGCACGGTCTGCCCGATCTTGATCTCGGTGTCGCTGGCGCCCGCGTCATATTTCTTGTCCGCGGCCCAGACGTAAGGCGCGGGCAAGGTGGATGCGGCGATGGTGGCGAGCGCGGCGGCGCTGAAATCGCGCCGAGATGGATTCTTTGTCATTATTTGTTTCTCCCTGGTGCGCTCATTGTGCTGGCTCCGACCAGTACGTCGCAAGTGGGAAGTCGCAGCATTGCGACGCAATGACGCTTAAATTGCAGGGTAACTAGCGCCTAGACTCAAGTTTTCTCGGCGACGACGACGAGGCCGCGCACCGGCTCGTTGTTCTCGATGCGCGGCGAGGCCGGCTCCAGCGTCAACAGCTTCAGTCCCGCCTTTGCGAGGGTGCCGCGCACATATTCCGCCGAGTGGGCATAACGCAGGCCTTCGCCGAGAACGACGCCGCTGCCGTCGAACGTCTCCACCGTGAAGGCGAGCACGCCGCCTGATACGAGCACGCGCCTGGCCTCGTTGAGGACCGGCGCCAGATCGGAAAGATAGACGAACGCATCTGCGGCGACGACGAGGTTCGCGCTGGTATCAGCCTTGCCCCGCAGGCCTTCGATCATGTCGGCGACTTCGAGCTCGGCATAGAGGTTGCTGGCGCGCGCCTGCTTGATCATGCCGGGCGACAGATCGATGCCGATGCAATGGTCGACCTGCTTGGCGAAGGCGGCGGCCGCAAGGCCGGTGCCGCAGCCGAGATCGATGGTGCGCTTGAAGTAGGCCGGCTTCCTGGCGGCGACCCGTGCGGCCACCACCGCCTTGAAGATCAGGCTGGGCGCGCGATAGCCGAGATCGTTGATCAGCGTATGCTCGAAGCGTGGCGCGTATTGGTCGAACAGCGCCTCCACATAGGCCTTGGGCATCTCCGCCATCTCTGCATCGCCGAGCCGCATCAGATGCAGGCCGGCGCCGTGCTGATCGCCAGGGTCGGATCGGCGCGCCTCTCGAAACGCCGCGATCGCCTTGGCCCGCTCGCCGAGCTGCTGACGGATTTCGCCAAGCGTGAACCAGGCTGATGTGAAGTCAGGCGCGAGCTCGAGCGCCTGCTCCAGGAGGTCCGCGGCTGCGGGCAGATCGCCCTTGAGCTGGAGGTCGCGCGCGAACTCGAAGCGGCGGTCGGCCATGAGATCGCCGGAGGACTGGAATAGGCGCAGGGGCATTGGGAACCACTTGTCATTGCCGAGCTTGACCCGGCAATCCATCAAAAAAGGCACTGTTTAAGTGGATGGATGCGCGGGTCAAGCCCGCGCATGAAGGGTGAATAGTGGGGCACCGGTGCCTATATGACCACGATGCGTCCCCAAGACATCCTGCTGCCAGTCGCGAGCGGTCTGTGCTGCAAGCCCGGCGGTTTCCATATCGACCCTGTCCGGCCGGTGGAGCGGGCCGTGATCACCCACGGCCATTCCGACCATGCCCGCGCCGGGCACGGCGCGGTGCTGGCGACGCAGGAAACGCTGGACATGATGCGGCTGCGCTACGGCGAGAACTTTGCCGGATCGACGCAAGCCATCCGCTATGGCGAGGAGGTCCGGCTCGGCGATGTCCGCGTGAAGTTTCATCCGGCGGGCCACGTGCTGGGCTCGGCGCAGGTCGCCGTGACCTGCAAGGACACCTGCATCGTTGCCTCCGGCGACTACAAGGACGCGCCGGACCCGACCTGCACGCCATTCGAATTGGTGCCCTGCGACGTCTTCATCACGGAGGCAACGTTCGGGCTGCCGGTGTTCCGGCATGGCAGTGCTAGTGACGAGGTGAAGAAGCTGCTGGCTTCCGTCGCGTTGTTTCCCGAGCGTGCGCATCTCGTCGGCGCCTATTCGCTTGGCAAGGCGCAGCGCGTGATCGCGCTGCTCCGGCAGGCCGGCTACGACGCGCCGATCTATCTGCATGGCGCGATGGAGAAGATCACCGAGTACTATCAGAGGCGCGGCATCGCGCTCGGTGAGCTCAGGCCGGTCAAGGGGGTGAAAAAGGCCGCGCTCGCCGGCACCATCACGCTGGCACCGCCCTCGGCGACATCGGATCTCTGGACGCGGCGCTTTCCCGATCCCGTCACCGCGTTCGCCTCGGGATGGATGCGCGTGCGCGCCCGGGCGCGGCAGCGCGGCGTCGAGTTGCCGCTGGTGATCTCCGACCACGCCGATTGGGACGGCCTCACCGCCACGATCGGCGCGACCGGCGCCGGCGAAATCTGGGTCACACACGGCCAGGAAGATGCGCTGGTGCATTGGTGCCGGAGCAAAGGCCTGAAAGCGCAGCCGCTCGATCTCGTCGGCTATGGCGACGAGGAGGAGAGCGAGACGCCGATCGCTGACGAGGCCGAAGCATGAACCGCTTCGCCGAACTTCTGGACCGCCTCGCTTATGAACCCGGCCGTAACAACAAGCTGCGGCTGATCACCGGCTATTTTCGTGAGGTCGGCGATCCTGACCGCGGCTACGCGCTGGCCGCGCTCACCGGCGCGCTCAGCTTCAAGCATGCCAAGCCGGCGCTGATCCGCGATCTCATTGCGTCGCGCACGGATGAGGTGCTGTTTGGACTGTCCTACGACTATGTCGGCGATCTCTCGGAGACGGTGGCGCTGATGTGGCCGCGGCGAGCCGCAGACAACGGCGAGTCTTTTCCGGGCTACCCCTCTCCCCAGCCCTCCCCCACAAGGGGGGAGGGAGCGCAGTTGCGCGCGCGGCGGCAGGCGAGTTCGACGAGTGAGAGCGATTCAGCGAGTGATGGACGCACTGCTCTCACCGTTCCCTCCCCCCTTGTGGGGGAGGGGCAGGGAGGGGGGTACCGCGGGCGAGACGTCAGCGATGCGCCCCACCCAAGCAACCACAACAACCCGCCGCCCCCATCGCTCAGCGAAGTCGTCACCACGCTCCGCACGCTCGGCAAGACCGAGCTGCCGAAGCAGCTCGAGCGCTGGCTCGACGAGCTGGACGAGACCGGCCGCTGGGCGCTCTTGAAGCTCGTCACCGGCGCGCTTCGCATCGGCATCTCCGCACGCCTCGCCAAGACCGCGGCCGCCGCGCTCGGCGACAAGGACCCGCATGAGGTCGAGCTGATCTGGCCGGGCCTTGCGCCGCCTTATCTCGACCTGTTCGCCTGGCTGGAAGGCCGCGCCGAGAAGCCGGTCAATCGCGATCCAGCGCCGTTCCGGCCTGTGATGCTGGCGCATGCGATCGAGGAGACGGATTTCAAAAGCCTCGATCCCGCCGACTACATCGCCGAATGGAAATGGGACGGCATCCGGGTGCAGGCGGTGGCGGGGCGGGACGAGCACGGCCACGTCACGGCGCGGCTCTATTCGCGCACCGGCGAGGACATCACGGGAAGCTTCCCGGACCTCGTGCCGTCACTGCGTCTGCCCGGCGCGATCGACGGCGAGCTGCTGATCCTGCGCGAAGGCCGCGTGCAGAGCTTCAACGTCCTGCAACAGCGGCTCAACCGCAAGGTCGTCTCGCCGAAGCTGATCAAGGAGTTTCCGATTCATCTGCGCGCCTATGATCTGCTCGGCGATGACGAGAACGATCTGCGCGAGCTGCCGTTCGCGGAGCGGCGCGAGCGGCTGGAGACCTTCATCGCAAAGCTCGATGATACCCGCATCGATCTGTCGCCCACCGTGTCCTTCACGAGCTGGGGGGCGCTGACTGCGGCGCGCGCCGATCCGGCAAGCGCCGGCGCCGGCGAGGATGCGGACGCCGTCGAGGGCGTGATGCTGAAGCGGCGCGATGCACCTTATCTGCCGGGCCGACCCAAGGGCCAGTGGTGGAAGTGGAAGCGCGATCCGCACATCATCGATGCCGTGCTGATGTATGCGCAGCGTGGCCACGGCAAGCGCTCGTCGTATTATTCCGACTACACCTTTGGCGTCTGGACCGCCGGCGATGGCGGCGACGAACTGGTGCCGGTCGGCAAGGCCTATTTCGGCTTCACGGACGAGGAGCTGCTCCAGATCGATCGCTTCGTCCGCCGCAACACCACGGAGAAATTCGGCCCCGTTCGCCATGTCGTGCACGAGCCGGAGCAGGGGCTGGTGCTGGAGGTGGCATTCGAGGGCCTGCAGCGCTCGCCGCGGCACAAATCCGGCGTCGCCATGCGCTTTCCCCGCATCAGCCGCCTGCGCTGGGACAAGCCGCCCAAGGAGGCCGATCGGCTGGAGACGCTGGAGAGGATGCTGAAGGCGGAGCCGGCCGAGGTGGAGGTTTGAGGCATCGATCTCGCCTCGGTGGCCATGCGCTCCCTCTCCCGCTTGCGGGAGAGGTGAGGAGCCCGCGGCCGGCAGCTTGCCCAAATCAAAGCCCAGTCTTCCGCCCGAATTAAACTCCCGTAACCCGATTGACGCACCGATCCGGGTTCCCCATGTCCCTCGCCGTGCCCTATAATGGGGTCGAATCCCCTGAGGAGTTTGAGATGGTCCAAGACGTCAGAGATTTGCCGGCCGGCCGCAACGACGGGCTGAACCGCTTTCTCGGCGGCTCGCCGCTCGCGGTCGCGTTTCGCCTGGTCCTGCTCTCGATCCTGGTCGGCGTCGTGCTGGCGACGATCGGCTTCGATCCCTGGAACATCCTCTATAGCATCCGCCTGCTGTTCCAGCGTCTGTGGGATCTCGGCTTCGACACCGTGAACTGGCTGTGGCGCTACTTCCTGCTCGGCGCGGTCATCGTGATTCCGATCTGGCTGCTCTCGCGCGTGTTCGGCGCGCCGCGCGGCCGGTGACCATCAAGGAGTTGCGCAGCCGATGCAATTGCGCTTTGTCGGCTGCGGCGACGCCTTTGGCTCCGGCGGCAGGCTCAACACCTGCTTCCACGTCTCGGGGCGCAAAGCCAACTTCCTGATCGATTGCGGCGCGTCGGCCCTGCCGGCGCTGAAGCGGCTCGTGATCGATCGCAACGAGATCGATCTGATCCTGATCACGCATTTCCACGGCGACCATTTTGCCGGGTTGCCGTTTGTCCTGCTCGACGCGCAATTTTCGCGGCGGACGCGGCCGCTCACGATCGCGGGCCCTGCGGGCATCGAGACGCGGCTTAACCAGGTGATGGAGGCGCTGTTCGAGCACTCCTCGAAGACCAAACAGCGATTCGAGCTCGAGGTCGTGGAGCTCGCGCCCGAGCAAAGCAAAACCTTCGGCGCGGTGATGGTGACGCCCTATCCGGTGGTGCACGGCGAATCCGGTGGTCCCTTCCTCGCCTACCGCGTCGAGGCCGAGGGCCGCACGCTCGCCTACAGCGCCGATACCGAATGGACGGACACGCTCATTCCGCTGGCGCACGGCGCCGACCTTTTCATCGCCGAAGCCTATATGTACGAGAAGGTGGTCAAGAACCATCTCAGCCTGAAGACCTTGGAAAAGCATTTGCCTGACGTCGGCGCAAAACGCCTCGTCCTCACCCATATGAACGACGACATGCTCTCACGCCTGGACGATATTGCGCATCTCGCCGCCGAAGACGGCATGGTCCTCGTATTCTGAGATGCACGCCCCCGTTCCCCTCAAGATCGGCTCCCGCCAGGTGTTCGCCATCGCAGGTCCCGCGATGGTCGCGAACCTTACCACGCCACTGATCGGCATTGTCTCGACCACGGCGATCGGCCGGCTCGACGATGCAGCGCTGCTCGGCGGCGTCGCGATCGCGTCGGTGATCTTCGACTGCCTGTTCTGGTTGTTCGGCTTCCTGCGCATGAGCACGCTCGCCTTCACCGCGCAGTCGCTGGGCGCGGGCGAGGTGCGCGAGCCGACCGCGATCCTGGCGCGCGGCCTGATCGTCGCCGGCCTGATCGGTATTGCGCTGATCGTGCTGCAACTGCCGCTGGCCACTGTGCTGTTCGACCTCATGGGCGGCAGCGAGGGGGTGACGCGGGCAGCACAGACCTACTTCAAGATCCGGATCTGGTCGTCGCCGTTCGCGCTCGCCAATTACGTCATCCTCGGCTGGTTGATCGGAAAGGCCCGCGCCAATTCAGCCTTGCTGCTTCAGGTCGTCATCAACCTCGTCAACATGGCGGCGACTGTCCTGCTGGTGCTGGTCTACGATACCGGCATCGCCGGTGCCGCGATCTCGGCGCTGTTGTCGGAAGCGGTCGGGTTCGCGCTCGGGGTGATCGTCTGCCGCCATTACGCCGAGGGCGGCTTCGCAGTGCCGTCCATGACGCTGCTCGACCGCGAGAAGCTGTTGCGGATGTTGGCGGTGAATTCCGACATCATGATCCGCACCGCGGCGCTGATCGCCGTGTTCCTGTTCTTCACCGCCAAGGGCGCGCAGGCCGGCGACGTCACGCTGGCCGCCAATTCCGTGCTCAACAACTTCCTGCTGGTCAGCGCCTTCTTCCTCGACGGTCTCGCCAACGCGGCGCAGCAACTCTGCGGCCGCACCCTCGGCGCGCGCGATCCAAGGGGATTTTCCGATTCGACCCGGCTGGTGCTGCTGTGGGGGCTCGGCTTTGCAATCGTCGTCGCCGTGCTATTCGCGCTGTGCGGGCCGGCCCTGATCGATGTCATGACGGCGAGTGAAGACGTCCGCCGTGCCGCGCGCGAATTCCTGCCGTTCGTCGTGCTCGCGCCGATCCCCGGCGTGTTCGCCTTTGGCTTCGACGGCATCTATATCGGCGCGACCTGGGCGCGCGAGATGCGCAATCTGATGCTGGCCTCGCTCGCGATCTTCCTCGGCACCTGGTGGGCGCTGCAATCGTTCGGCAACGCCGGACTGTGGTGCGCGCTGATGGCCTCCTACCTCTCGCGCGGCGGCTTGCAGGCCGCGCGCTATCCGGTGCAGTTCAGGATGACGTTTTCGAAGCCGTAGCCCGGATGGAGCGCAGCGTAATCCGGGGCCTTCGAGCCCGCGGACGGATTCCCGGATTGCGCTGCGCTCCATCCGGGCTACGCTGTCTCCAATGACGATCGTGTCCCGGACGCGGCGCAGCACGCAGTGATGCGACGCAGAGCCGGGACCCAGAGCGCTGCCACATGGGCCCCGGATCAGCAGCGCACCACGCCGAAGACGGCGCGCTGCACTGCATCCGGGGCACGAGACTGTCTTACATTCCCGGCCAGTCTTCCGCCGTCAGCGTCGCGGCATCCGCGCCGACGATCTCGGACAAGGAATCCCGCCCGGTGCGGAGCAGCGTCGAAGTGAGGTCGCGCTTGATCTCATCGACGAGGCCGAGGCCCTTGTAGACCAGCGACGAATAGAGCTGGATCAGGCTGGCGCCGGCGCGGATCTTGGTCAGCGCGGCGCCCCCGGAATCCACGCCGCCGACACCGATCAGCGGGAATGCACCCTCGACACGCACATAGGTCTCCGCGACCATCCGCGTCGACAGGCGGAAGAGCGGCCGGCCGGACAGGCCGCCTTGCTCCTTGGCGCGCATCTCCTCGCGCAGCGTGCTCGGCCGCGCGATCGTCGTGTTCGACACGATCATGCCGTCGACCCGGCGCGAGCGCGCGACCTGCACGACGTCGTCGAGCTGGGCAAGGCTCAAATCAGGCGCGATCTTGAGCAGCACCGGCGTGTCGCCGGCCTTCTGGCGCACCCGCTCGCGGGCATCGATCACGCGCGCGAGGAGATCGTCGAGCAGGGCACCTTCCTGCAGATTGCGCAGGCCGGGCGTGTTCGGCGAGGAGACATTGACGGTGAAATAGCTCGCGACCGGCGCAAAGGTCTCGATCAGCTTGACGTAGTCGGCGACCCGGTCCGGCGAATCCTTGTTGGCGCCGACATTGACGCCGACGATGCCGCCGTGCTGCGCGCGCGCGGCGAGCCGGCGCAACGCGACATCCGCGCCGTCATTGTTGAAACCCATGCGGTTGATGATCGCCTCGTCGCGCTCGAGCCGGAACAGCCGCGGCCGCGGATTGCCAACTTGCGGCTTCGGCGTCACCGAGCCGATCTCGACGAAGCCGAAGCCGAGCCGCAGCAACGCGTCCGGCACCTCCGCGCTCTTGTCGAAGCCTGCGGCCATGCCGATCGGATTGGGAAAGTTGAGCCCGAAGGCGCGCATCGCGAGCTTGGGATCATCAGTGCGTGGCTTGATCGGTGGCAGGAAGCGCAGGCCCTGGATCGCGAGGCGATGCGCGTCTTCCGGATCGAGCCAGCGCAGCACCGGCAGCGAAAAGGCGTCGAAAGCACGAATCACGGCAAGAGCTCCGGAGTGTCATGGCTGCCGTCGGAGCGCATGTTGAGGTTCGTCACCGCGATCACCGCGCCGAGATCGAGCTCGCCATAGAGATGCGGAAACAGCTCGTCATTGCGCGAGCGCTCCCAGCGCAGCGCAGCTCCGAGCGCGTCACCGTCGACCTCGACCAGGAACAGCGCGCGTTGCCCGAAATAGTGCTTGCGGAGGGTTTCGGGCACTTGGGTAGCGGTCGAGAAATGGATGAATCCGTCGCGCGCATCGTCCGCGCTGCCCCGGTAGACACCCTGTCGTTCCGCCTCGCGCCAAGCCGAGGCCGGACAGATTTTGTAGATCTTGACCACCGCTACCGCAGCCCTGTTTGCTCTTTGAGTCTTTTGGGTTTTTTCGTCTATTGCGGGTTCTCAAAACCCCGGGGGCGACCGTAAAGGCCGCCCCTTCCGAACTCAAGGCTTAGAGCCTATTCCGTTCCGATGAAATCGGAACGAGGCTCCAAATTTCTGTTTTTGACGCGTTTTCTGGACACGAACCGGTGTCCGTCTTGGTTGAAAGCGCCTCTCCCGCCGCCTCTTGCGCGAAAACCGGAAAACCGGTTGATTTGAGGACAGTTTTCCTGGGTTGCGACGGGCTGGACCTTCCATGGTCAAACAGGCCAAAGCGCAGAGGATGCTGACTCACGACCAGATCTGGGTCGCGCTGGATCGGCTGGCGGAGCGCGCCGGTCTGTCGCCGTCCGGCCTTGCCAAGCGCGCCGGGCTCGATCCCACCACTTTCAACAGGTCGAAGCGCGTCACCTCTGACGGCCGCGAGCGCTGGCCCTCGACCGAATCGATCGCAAAGGCGCTGACGGCGGCCGGCGCCTCGATCGACAGTTTTGCGAGGTTGATCGACGATGAGGCCCGCGACGGCCGCTCGGTACCGCTGCTCGGCTTCGCGCTGGCCGGCGCGAGCGGCGCTTTCGACGAGTCCGGCCTTCCCGCCGGCAAGGGCTGGACCGAAATCGCGCTTCCCACCGCCGAGGACGGCCACGCCTTTGCGCTGGAGATTTCCGGCGATGCGCTGCTGCCTGCCTATCGCGACGGCGACATCATCCTGGTCTCGCCCGGCACGCCGATCCGCAAGGGCGATCGCGTCGTGGTGAAGACGAGGACGGACGAGGTGACGATCGCGACGCTGAAGCGCCGCACCGCGAAGGCGTTGGACTTGCAGCCGCTCGATGCATCGCAAATGGCACGGACGATCTCGGCGAGCGAGGTCGTCTGGATCGCGCGGATCGTCTGGGCGAGCCAGTGATTGCGGAGATAGTTCCGGTCACGGGCCTCCCGTTGAACCGACAGGCGGCTTCACAGCACTTCGAAAATCTTATAGGCGACGGCGCCTTCGACGAGATAGCCCTTGCCGACGCAGACGATGTCGTTGAGCCAGGCATAGGTTTGCGAGCCGGTTTCGAACAGCGGATTGGTGCGGAAGTAATATCCGGCGGGGTCGACCTTGGTGCGTCGCGCCGGATCCGCCATCTCGGCGCGCAAACCCGGCGGCGTCACCCAGCGGCCGCCATAGGTCATGTAGATCAGCTCGCCGTCATGAGTGCGCAGCGACAGGCGGACATCGAGTGTCATGGCGCCGTCGGCGCGAAACAATGCCCAGTCGCCGCCGCCCCGCAGCACCTCGCCGCGCAGCCGCGGGCCTTCGAACGAGCCCTTGGCTGCGCCGAACAGCACGCGCTGCCCGACAGGCCCCGCGCCGAAATTGAGGCGCGGATCGAGATCGACGACGATGTCGAAGAGATGCCGGGTCGCAAGGTCACCGGCGGACTTCACGCGTGGATCGGCCATGGTCTGATGCTCCCCGGTAGTCGTGGACGGAAGGGTGTCGGCGATCTATGCGGCCTGCGCAGGGTCGCCAAACAGCTTGCGCCTGACCGCATCGGTCGAGACGCCGGATTGGGCGCAGAGCTCGGAGAGATCGAAGACGAAGCGTTCACGCGCGATTCTGTCGTCACGAAAGGCAAAGGTGATGAACACCGGCAGCTCGGCACGACGGCCGTTCGGCACGACGCCGAAGCGATCGCCCGTCATCGTCATCCGCACGGTGCCCCAGCAGACCAGCGTGCCGTCGGAGCAGGCGTGGCCATCGAGCGTCACGTGATAGTCCGGGAAGGACTTGAAGAAGCGCGTCAGGATGCTCTCGTTTTCCGCGAGGCCCTGCACCTGGCTGCCGAAGGCCGGCGTCTCCAGCACCATATCCGGATGCAGAACCTCCAGGGCTGCAGCGACATCCTGCCGGCTCTTCGCGATCGCCAGCCGTTCCGCCAGCTCGAACATGCGTTTGCCGTCCATCGCTCGCCTCCTGAAATTCTACGTGTTTAATACATACATTGTGTATGTTATATGCGGTTTGATACCTGCGCGTCAAGCATTAGGTTGCGCGTGATGCGGGCGAAGGATCCTCCGAAGAGTCGTCGGGAAGAGTACAGCGAGGCCACGAGGCAGGCGCTGCTCGATGCTGGCCGCGAAGCGTTTGCGGCCCACGGATATCAGGCCGCCGGCATGGAGGCGATCTCGCGGGCGGCGCGGGTCACGCGCGGCGCGTTCTACCATCACTTCGAGGACAAGAAGGCGCTGTTCGACGCCGTGGTGGTCGCCATGCAGCGCGAGGCCGCAGCCAAAATCGAGGCCGCGGCACGGGGCGAGCGCAAGATCTGGGATCGTCTCAGCGCCGGCATTGACGCTTATCTCGACGCCTGCGAAGAGCCGGACTATGCGCGCATCGTGATCCAGGAAGCGCAGGCCGTGCTCGGCGAACCGCGCTATCGCGAGATCGAGGAGACCTATCCGACCGCGCTGCTGATCGCGACGCTGCGGGCCCTGAAGCGCGATGGCGAATTGAACGCGGACGATGTCGATCTGCTGAGCCGGATGATCGACGCCATGATCTGCAAGATCGGGCTGCTGCTCCCGCACGCGGAGGATTCCAGGAAGCTGCGCAGAAACGGACAGAAGATCGTCGCGGCCGTGCTGGAGACGTTCCGCCAGAAGGCGTGAACCCGCTTCGACCTCGCGATCGCCCCCGATCGCCATTGCGACTCACCGGCCCTCTCGCATAGGTTGCGGCCGATATTACCGCTCCAGCTTTATCTTAGGGGAATACGATGAATCGCCGTCACGCGTTGAAGGCCCTGGCGGGTCTTGCGCTTTGTCCGCTCTGCAAGCCGGTCTTCGCCGCCGAGGGTGCGCATTGGAGCTATGAGGGCGCCGGCGCTCCGGCCAAATGGGGCGATCTCGACGCGGCCAACAAGGCCTGCGCGGTCGGCCTGCAGCAATCGCCGATCGACATTGAGGCGACCGTCAAGTCGCAATTGCCTGCGCTGAAGCTGGACTGGGGCAAGAGCGCCGACACCATCGTTAACAACGGGCATACGATCCAGCTCAACTTCGCCGAGGGCAGCACGCTCATTCTCGGCAACGTCAAGTACAAGCTGCTTCAGGTGCACTTCCACCGGCCGAGCGAGCACATGATCGGCGGCAAGAATTTCCCGATGGAGGCGCATTTCGTTCATCGCAACGAGGCCGGCGGCCTCGCCGTGGTCGGCGTGCTGATGGCCGAGGGCAGGCCTAACGCGGCCTTCGGCAAGATCGTCAAGACCATGCCGGCGGCGGAAGGGCCCGCGGTGAAGGCGGATGCGGCCATCGATCCCCACGCCATGCTGCCGCAGCGGCTCAGCTATTTCCGCTATCCCGGCTCGCTGACGACGCCGCCCTGCTCGGAGGTGGTCGAATGGCTGCTGCTGACCGACCCGATTCAGGTCTCGGCCACGGATATCGCCGCCTTCGCAAAGCTCTACCCGATGAACGCGCGCCCGGTGCAGAAGGATAACCGGCGTTACGTGCTAAGGTCGATCTGAGCGGGAGTTCGTAGCCCGGATGAAGCGAAGCGCAATCCGGGCCCGCTGATGCCGTTCGTGAAGACCCGGATTTCGCTTCGCTCCATCCGGGCTACACACTGTTACGCTGATCGCGCCAGCGCGCCGTCGATCATGTTCACCGCGTTCTGCACGCCGTACACCGCGACGAAGGAGCCGAAGCGCGGCCCTTTCTCCTGGCCGAGCAGGACCTGGTAGAGCATGTTGAACCAGTCCAGCGTGACGCCGGGCCGGCCGTCCTTGCCCTTCTTCACCTGGTCGAGGAACGGCTCGCGGCGACCGATCTCGTAGACGACGTTCTGGATGTCCTCGGCCGATGCGTCCGGCGCAAGCTGCGACAGCGCATCGCGCAGATCCTGCAAGGCGGCTCGCTCGGTCTCCGTGGGCACGCGGAACTGCTTCGTCGGCGCGACGAAGTCGCGGTAATAATTGATGGCATAGCCGACCATCGCATCCAGCTTCGGATGCGTCTGCGGGCTCACGCCCGGGCGATAGCGGCCGATGAAGCCCCACAGCGTCTCGGCATTCTCCGCGTTCGACGACGACACCAGCGTCAGCAGAAGCTGGAAGGTGACGGGCATGTCGAACTTTGGCGGCTTGCCGGTGTGGATGTGCCAGACCGGATTGCCGAGCTGCTGCTTGCCATCCTGCTTGGCAAAGCCGTCGATGAACTGCTGATAGTCGTCGACGTTGCGCGGGATGACGTCGAAATACAGCCGCTTGGCCGCCTTCGGCTCGCGATACATGAACAGCGACAGCGATTCCGGCGAGGCATAGCGCAGCCACTCGTCGATGGTGAGGCCGTTGCCCTTCGACTTCGAGATCTTCTGGCCCTTCTCGTCGAGGAAGAGCTCGTAGTTGAAGCCTTCGGGCGGCGTGGCGCCGAGCGCCTTCGCGATGGCGCCGGACAGCTTCACGGAATCAATCAGGTCCTTGCCGGCCATCTCGTAGTCGACGCCGAGCGCGACCCAGCGCATCGCCCAGTCGGCCTTCCATTGGCACTTCACATTGCCTCCGGTGACGGGCGTTTCGACTTCCTGGTTCGTATCAGGGTCGACATAGGTCACCGTGCCCGCGGCGACGTCGCGGCGGATCGTCGGCACCTGCAGCACGATTCCGGTGGTCTTGCTGATCGGGAGGAACGGCGAATAGGTGGCGCGGCGATCGGGACCGAGCGTCGGCAGGATGATCGCCATCACCTTGTCGTAGGCGGCCAGCATCTTCAGCAAGGTCGCGTCGAAGCGGCCTGATGTGTAATAGTCGGTCGAGCTCGCGAATTCGTAGTCGAAGCCGAAATGATCGAGGAAGGCGCGCAGCCGCGCATTGTTGTGCGCGCCGAACGAAGGATACTCGTTCGAGAACGGATCCGGCACCCGCGTCAGCGGCTTGCCGAGATGCTCGGCCAGCATCTCCTTGTTGGGCACGTTGTCGGGCACCTTCCGAAACCCGTCCATGTCGTCGGAGAAGGCGAGCAGACGTGTCTTGATCTTGTCCTCGGTCAGCACGCGGAACGCGTGCCGCACCATCGAGGTGCGCGCGACCTCGCCGAACGTGCCGATATGCGGCAGGCCTGACGGCCCGTAGCCGGTCTCGAACAGCACCTCGTCCTTCGGGCTTTTCTTCAGCCGCGCGACAATGGTCTTCGCCTGCTCGAACGGCCAGGCGTTGGATTGTTCGGCGAGCGCACGCAGATCGCTCGGGCTCATGCTGGGATCGATAACGGACATCAAGAAGGGCCTCCGGGCCGCGGAAAATAGCGATTTCCGGGCAGAATGCAAAAGCTGCGGCGCAGCTATCGCGGAATCGTAGGGTGGGCAAAGCGAAGCGTGCCCACCACCTCAAAGACGTGGGCACGGCGCTTGCGCGCCTTTGCCCACCCTACGGTAGTTCGCTCGCCGCACCGGGGTTAGAACGGGCTCACCGAAAAATACCGCAGCCACAGATCGGTGTAGCGGCCTTTTTCCCAGACGCGGAACAGCGCCCAGTTCAGGGCCTGGCGCAGCACGTCGTTGCCCTTGCGCACGGCGATGCCGATGCCTTCGCCGAAGAAGCGGCTCTCGACGAAGGGGCCGCCGGAGAAGGCGCAGCAATCGCCGGAATCGGTGCCGTTGATCCAGAACGCAAGCGAGATGGCGTCGCCGAAGATGAAATCGACCTCGCCCTTGCGCAAAGCGGCGCGCATCGCGTCGTCGTTGGGATAGGGATGCAGCTCGGCGTCGGTGAACATGGCCTTGAGATAGGCCTCGTGCGCGGAGCCGGCGATGGCGCCGACCTTCTTGCCCTCGAGGTATTCGGGCCGGATCTCCGGCATCACCGCGTCCTTGCGGGAGGCGAAGCGCGCCGGCACCCGGTAGTAGGGATCGGTGAAGTCGACCCGGGCGCGCAGCTGCGGGCTCACCGCCATCGAGGCGATGATGGCATCGCCGCGATTGGAGGAGAGCGCATCGACCAGCGTCTCGAAGCGCCGCATCTGCACGGTGCAGGTGAGCTTGATCTCCTCGCACAGGCTACGTGCGAGGTCGACATTGAAGCCGGCCGGATTGCCGTCGGCACCGGTGTAGTTGAACGGCGGATAGTCGGTCTCGGTCAGGAAGCGGATGACGGTCAGACGCGACAGGTCCGGCCGTTCCGGTCGCCGCCGCGGATCCCAGAAGCCGGGTACGGCCTGCGGGGCAGCCTGGGGCGCGACCTGCGGCGTGGCCTGAGGTGCCGCCGGGGGCCGTTTGGCGGGAGCCTGAGCGTTTGCGGCGCCCAGGCCCATGACCAGGCAGGCGCCGACGGCTAGCCCGGTCAGCAAGCCGCGGGCAGATTTAGACGATTTCGCCTGGTGCGATGGAGCCATCGGCCGGAAATGAACGAATTTCATTGGGATCGGAGGGCGTTATAGACCATCCCGCCGGGAACGCGAGCGCGGAATGTGGCCAAGGCGAAGGTGCCCTCCCTCCCCCGCTTGCGGGGGAGGGAGGGGGAGAGGGTGTCTCGACAAAGGGACAGTCCCCCAGAGGAAAGAGCCCTCACTCGGCGCTTTGCGCTGACCTCTCCGCATGCGGGAGAGGTTCATCGGGATCGCCGCCCGATCATTCTGCCAAATGCCTAGAGATACTTCTTCAAATCCGCCGCCGCCTCTTCGGGCGTGCGTTTCAGGTTGAATGGCGACACGAACCTCCCATCGCGGTCCATCAGATAGATCAGCGCGGTGTGGTCCATGGTGTAGTCGCCGTCCTTGGTCGGGACCTTCTTGGCGTAGACCCGATAGGAAGTGATGACCTTGGCGGTCTCGGCGGGATCGCCGCTGAGCCCTTCGAGATGCGGATCGAAGCTCGACAGATACTCCTTCATGGTCGCCGGCGTATCCCGTTCGGGATCGACCGAGATGAAGACGGCATTGACCTTGTCGGCGTCCTTGCCCATCGCGCGCAGCACCTCCGAGATCTCGAACAGCGAGGTCGGACAGACGTCGGGGCAATGGGTATAGCCGAAGAAGATCAGGGTCGGCTTGCCCTTCAGGTTCTTGTCGGTGACGGCCTTGCCGTTCTGGTCGGTGAGCTGGAACGGGCCGCCGATCGCGGCCGGCTGCGCCACCTTGCTGACCCCGCCCATGGCCCAGAACATGATCAGGAGGCCGACAACAAGGCTTGCGGCGAAGGCGGTCGCGATCACCAGCGGACGGGCGGCGGAACTCATGAGCGGAAAACTTCCTGTCGCGGATCAGAAGCAGGCGGCGAAACCGATCCTGATCATTTCGAAGAACATCTGCGTGCCGTAGTGGAACCACAGCGCCAGCGCGCCGAGCACCAGCAATCCACCGATCGCCACGCCCGCCAACAGCAGCACGGATGGCGTCCGGCCGGCAGTGGGCGAATTGTCCTGTAGGCGATGTGCCGGATGCACTGGTTGAGCCATGGCAATGATGGGGCAAAAGCCCGGGTTCCCAACCCTCAGATAGGCTTCGGCCCGCCTGCGGGCAAGGCGCCGCCGGCGGGCCAGAACGCCCCTGTCAGGCCGAGAACGTCAGTGCAGGAGCTGGCCCCGGGCGGATTCGATCTGGTCCGCTTGCGGGAGAGGCCGGCGCGACGGCTTGATCGCCGAGGCCTGGGCATCCAGGTAGCAGGGCTTGTACATGGCCTGGAGCTGCCTGCCCTTCAGGAACAGCATGTGCGGGGTGAGACCGCCGCGCTGGTTGATCCAGCGCCTCACCTGGGAGGGATACATCGCATAAAGCATCTGCGTCGCTTCAGCATTGGTGACGGCACGGCCGTTGGACCCGAAATCCCAGGCCGCGTGGAAACCAAGCGTCGCGCTCGAGGTCACGCAGATGCGGTCATGCGGGATGGCGCCGAGGACGATGGTACAGGCGGAGGCGCAGAGGCCGTCGATGATGACGGTTTCGCCTGATTGACGCAGGTCCTGATACTTGTCGACGTAGGTTCCAATCCGGCCGCCGCGGTCATCCGCGATTCGAACCACCGCGTGAGAAGCCCCCATGCCAGCGATTAACAGAACCGCCGCAAGCAACCCCGTCAGAAACTTCATTGGCCCCCGCCCCGGTCGAATTCGAATCTGCGTGTCAGGTGGTGATGCACGGCTAGCGTCCGTCGTAACCGAGGTTTTGTCTAGGCAGGCCGGCTCGCTCAAAACAAATTCAAATCCAGTGTTGCGTCCGCGCTGCACTCGGCACGTCTCTATCCCAAAGTGGAACAAGTTAACGATGTCTTGCGCGCCACACACTTGATCTCAGTTACAACCGTTGGCTTCAATCCGGGCAATTACCGGGGGGAACTCATGGAGGGGGAATGCATGGCTGAGAATACAGACGTCGTCGTCGTCGGCGCGGGGCTGTCGGGCCTTGTGGCCGCCACCGAGATTGCCGACTCAGGCAAGCGCGTGATCGTGGTCGACCAGGAAGGCGAGCAGTCGCTCGGCGGTCAGGCGTTCTGGTCGTTCGGCGGGTTGTTCCTGGTCGATTCGCCGGAGCAGCGCCGGCTCGGCATCAAGGATTCCTTCGACCTGGCCATGCAGGACTGGATCGGTGCGGCGGGCTTCGACCGCGACGAGGATTTCTGGCCGCGGCAATGGGCCGAGGCCTATGTGGCGTTCGCGGCCGGCGAGAAGCGCACATGGCTGCGGGCCATGGGCCATCGCATCTTTCCCGTGGTCGGCTGGGCCGAGCGTGGCGGTTACGACGCGATGGGCCACGGCAATTCCGTGCCGCGCTTTCACGTCACTTGGGGCACCGGCCCCGGCATCGTCGAGCCATTCGAGCGCCGCGCGCGCGAGGCGATGAGGAGCGGCCGGCTGAGCTTCAGGTTTCGCCACCGCGTCGACGCGCTCTCGATCACCAACGGCACGGTAGATGGCGTCAGCGGCGCCGTGCTCGCGCCCGACGATGTCGAGCGCGGCAAGAGCTCGTCGCGCAACGTCGTTGGCGAGTTCGCGCTGAAGGCACAGGCCGTGATCGTGGCGTCCGGCGGCATCGGCGGCAATCACGAGCTGGTCCGGCAGAACTGGCCGAAGCGGCTCGGTGATCCCCCGAAATTCATGATCTCCGGCGTGCCCGAACATGTCGACGGCCGGATGATCGGCATCACCGAGAAATCGGGCGCGCGGCTGATCAACCGCGACCGCATGTGGCATTATGTCGAGGGCATCCAGAACTGGTCACCGATCTGGCCGCGCCACGGCATTCGCATCCTGCCCGGGCCCTCCTCGATGTGGTTCGACGCAACAGGCACGCGGCTGCCGGCGCCGCTGTTCCCCGGCTCCGACACGCTCGGCCAGCTCCAATACATCATGTCGACGGGGTACGATTATTCCTGGTTCATCCTGACTCAGAGCATCATCAAGAAGGAGTTTGCGCTGTCGGGCTCGGAGCAGAATCCCGACCTGACCGGCAAGAGCTGGCTCATGACCTTGCGCCGCGCCACCAACAAGGGCGCGCCGGCGCCGGTGGAAGCGTTCAAAAGCCACGGTGTCGACTTCATCGTACGCGACAAGATCGAGGACCTTGTTGCGGAGATGAACAAGCTTGCCGGCAGCGACCTCCTCAAGCTCGAGCACATCAGGATGCAGATCGAGGCGCGCGACCGCGAGATCGCCAATCCCTACGTCAAGGATGCGCAGGTGATGAACATTCACAATGCGCGCCGCTATATCGGCGACAGACTGATCCGCACCGCCTCCCCACACCGGATCCTGGACCCCGCGCACGGGCCGCTGATCGCGGTCAAGCTCAACATCCTCACCCGCAAGACGCTGGGCGGCTTCGAGACCGATCTCGACTCGCGTGTGTTCGGCAGCGAGGGACACGTCATTCCGGGCCTCTATGCGGTCGGCGAAGCCGCCGGCTTCGGCGGCGGCGGGGTGCACGGCTATCGCTCGCTGGAAGGCACGTTCCTCGGCGGCTGCCTGTTCTCGGGCCGCAATGCGGGCCGTGCCGCGGCCAAGGCGGTGGGCTAGATCATGCGGCGGTGGATGCGCTTCGGGGCGCTGGTCGCGGCATTGGTCGCCGCTTCGGCTGCATCCGCCGAGACGATCGACGTTGGCGGGGTGAAGCGCTCCTACACCGCGCAACTGCCGGCTAAGAAGCCTGCAGCGCTGGTGATCGTGCTGCATGGCAAGACCCAGCGCGGCGCCGACATGATCGCGCGGACGGCGTGGCCGCAGGTCGCGAAACGAGAAGGTTTTGCCGTGGTGTTTCCCGACGGCCTCAACCACGCCTGGGCTGATGCGCGGACGAAGGCGGGACCGGCGCTGCGTGGACCACCAATAGGTACCGATGATATCGCCTTCATCGCAAAGCTCGTCGAAAAGCTGGTGGCCGACGGCACGGCCGATGCAAAGCGCGTCTATGTCGCCGGCATCTCCAATGGCGGCGCCATGGCAATGACACTGGTTTGCGCCCGTGCCGATCTGTTTGCCGCGGGCGCGAGCGTGATCATGAATCTTACCGACGAGGCCGCGGTCACCTGCCATCCGTCACGGCCGCTGCCGATGCTGCTCATGAATGGCACGGCCGATCCGCTGGTGCCTTACGAGGGCGGACGCGGATCGAGCTATTATGCCGCAGACGGATTCTGGTCGACCGAGGAGACACTGGCATTCTGGCGCAAGCTCAATGGCTGCGAGACCGACGACGCCAGCGTGACTGATCTGCCCGACAGGAACGTTGCGGATCAATCCACGGTGACGCGGATTTCCTCGCGCTGTCCGAGCGGGCACGACGTCGTGCTCTATCGTGTCAACCATGGGGGGCACCGCATGCCCGGATTTTCTCCGGATGCCCGTTTTCCGAGGGTCGCGACCAAGATGCTGGGCCCGCAGAATGGCGACATCGACGGCGCCGAGACGATCTGGTCGTTCTTCAGCCAGTCTCATTGAGCGGGCAGCGCATGCAACCCGGGGGTGGCAGAGCGCGGGGTGCTGGGCTAGACAGGGCCGCCATTCCAGTGAGGAGATCCCCAATGAGCATTGAGCGTTTTGAAACCGGCCCGCGCATGAGCCAGGTCGTCGTGCACGGCAACACCGTCTATCTCGCGGGTGTCGTCGCGAACAAAGCCGCCGGCGAAAGCGTGACGAAGCAGACCCAGGACATCCTGGCGACCATCGACGGCCATCTCGCCAAGGCCGGCACCGACAAGTCGAAGCTGCTCTCGGCCACGATCTACATCACCGACATGAAGACCTTCGGCGAGATGAACGCGGTGTGGGACGCCTGGGTCTCGCCCGGCAACACCCCGGCGCGTGCCACCGTCGAAGCCAAGCTGGCGGCGCCGCAATACACCGTCGAGATCATGGTCATTGCGGCGAAGTAGTTTTCGCGAAAACATTTGCGCGCGCTGATGACCTCCGAGGTAATCGATCAGCGCGCGTGAACCTTCGATAGTGACGGTCAGCCGAATACGGCGCCATCGAAGGAGAGCACCATGACCGACCCCATCACCATCGCCCGCCGCTACATCGAGCTCTGGAACGAGCGCACCGCCGGCCGACGCCGTGAGCTGCTCAGTGAAAACTGGACGACGGATGCGAGCTATGTCGATCCCCTGATGAAGGGCGAGGGCCGCGACGGCATCGAGGCGCTGATCGCAGGCGTGCAGCAGCGCTTTCCCGACTTCCAGTTCAGTCTGATCGGCGAGCCCAATGGCTACGGCGACCACGTCCGCTTTTCGTGGGGGCTGGGTCCCGACGGCACCGACAGCCCGATCAAGGGCACTGATTTTGCCGTGCTGAAGGACGGCCGTATCAGAAGCGTGACCGGATTTCTCGATCAGGTGCCAGCCGGGGCGTGAGATCGCTGCGTGGAAACGAGCTCGCCTGCGGCCATCCTTCGAGACGCCCGCCGCTGGCGGGCCCTCAGGATGAGGATGGAGTGCGTTGCGCTAGTTTCAACGGGCACCGACGCCGCTTAGCCTCATCCTGAGGAGACCGCGAAGCGGTCGTCTCGAAGGACGAGGCGCGCGCTCAGGTCGCGCAAAATGCTGGATGCGGCGACCTCCCTCGGTCCAGACGGGGAGGGTTACGCCCCTCGACGAAGCCATCCCTACGGCTTACCTGTCATGGTGTGACGCGCCGTATCCCTAGAATTCAGGCCGAGACGCCTTCGCTGCTGCCCGACCGCTTCCAGCAATGGTTCGCTGGCCGCGGCTGGTCGCCGCGTGCGCATCAATTGGCGCTGCTGGAGAAGGCGCGCGAGGACGCCAGCGCCCTGCTGATCGCGCCGACCGGCGCCGGCAAGACGCTGGCGGGATTTCTGCCGACGCTGGTGGAACTGTCGATGCAACCCATCGAACGGGAGGCGAGTGGGAAGAAAAGCCTCGTCTCCACCGGCCGCAGCGTGCAACGGACCGGCGGCCTGCACACGCTCTACATCTCGCCGCTCAAAGCGCTCGCCGTCGACATCGCGCGTAATCTGGAGTGGCCGATCGCCGAGATGGGCCTGCCGATCAAGGTCGAGACCCGCACCGGCGACACGCCGGTATCCCGGCGCCAGCGGCAGCGGCGCTATCCGCCGGACGTGTTGCTGACGACGCCCGAGCAGCTCGCGCTGCTGCTCTCCTCCGACGACGCGCCGTTCCTGTTCTCCTCCCTGAAGCGCGTCGTGCTCGACGAGCTGCATGCGCTGGTGACGTCCAAGCGCGGCGATCTGCTCTCGCTCGGCCTGGCAAGGCTGTGGCGGCTGGCGCCGCCGATGCGTGCGATCGGCCTGTCGGCAACTGTGGCCGAGCCGGATCAGCTCGCGCGCTTCCTGGTGCCTCAGCCTGGCGGCAAGCAAGCTGCCGCCGACATCGTTATCGCCAGCGGTGCGGCGCCGCCTGAGGTCGAGATGCTCGATACGCGCGAACGCCTGCCCTGGGCCGGCCACAGCGCGCGCCATGCGCTCCCTGAAATCTACGAGCTGATCAAGGCGAACAAGACCACGCTTGTCTTCGTCAATACCCGCAGCCAGGCCGAGATGCTGTTCCAGAATCTCTGGAGCATGAACGACGACGGCCTTGCGATCGCGCTGCATCACGGCTCGCTCGACGTCGCCCAGCGCCGCAAGGTCGAGGACGCGATGTCGGCGGGCAGACTGCGCGGCGTGGTCTGCACCTCCTCGCTCGACCTCGGCGTCGACTGGGGCGATGTCGATCTCGTCGTCAATATCGGCGCACCCAAGGGATCGTCGCGCCTGATGCAGCGCATCGGCCGCGCCAACCACCGCCTCGACGAAGCCTCGCGCGCGGTGCTGGTGCCGGCCAACCGTTTTGAAGTGCTGGAGTGCCGCGTCGCGATCGACGCGATCGCCGAGAACGCGCAGGATACGCCGCCGTTGCGTACCGGTGGCCTCGACGTGCTGGCCCAGCATGTGCTGGGCTGTGCCTGCGGCGAGCCGTTTCTCTCCGATGAACTTTATGCCGAGATCCGCACCGCTGCGCCTTACGCCGACCTGTCGCGGCAGGATTTCGACGACGTCGTCGATTTCGTCGCGTCCGGTGGCTACGCACTGAAGACCTACGAGCGCTTCGCCCGCATCAAGCAGGACAAGGAAGGACGCTGGCGCGTCGCCAATCCCAAGGTGCGGCAGAGCTACCGGATGAATGTCGGCACCATCGTCGAGGACGACATGCTGAAGGTGCGGCTGGTGCGCTCGCGCGGCGGTCAAGGAAAAGCAGGTGGCTCGACCGGGGTGATCGCGCGCGGCGGCAGGTTGCTCGGCGAGATCGAGGAAGCCTTCATCGAGGGCTTGAGCCCCGGCGATACCTTCGTGTTCTCAGGCGAGGTGGTGCGCTACGAGACCCTGGTCGAGGACCAGGTCTATGTCTCGCGCGCGCATGACAAGGACCCGAAAGTGCCGTCCTATATGGGCGGCAAGTTTCCGCTCTCGACCTATCTCGCCGAACGCGTGCGCCGGCTGCTCGATGACGGCCGCGCCTGGGGCGGCTTGCCGGAGCAGGTGCGCGACTGGCTGTCGCTGCAAAAGGACGTCTCGCAGGTGCCGGCGGTGCGCGAGCTCCTGGTCGAGAGCTTTCCGCGCGCCAACAAGCATTACCTGGTCTGCTACCCCTTCGAGGGACGCCTCGCGCATCAGACCCTCGGCATGCTGCTGACGCGGCGCCTCGAGCGCGCCCGCGCGCGGCCGCTCGGCTTCGTCGCCAATGAATATGCTGTGGCGATCTGGGGGCTCGGCGATCTCTCCTTCATGATCCGCGATGGCCGGATCGACCTCAACGCCCTGTTCGACCCCGATATGCTCGGCGACGATCTCGAGGCGTGGCTCGCCGAATCCGCGCTGATGAAGCGCACGTTCCGCAACTGCGCCATCATCTCCGGCCTGATCACGCGCCGGCACACCGGCGAGGAGAAGAGCCGTCGCCAGGTGCTGTTCTCGACCGATCTCGTCTATGACGTGCTGCGCAAGCATCAGGCCGATCACGTCCTCTTACGCGCCGCCCGCGCCGACGCCGCCACCGGCCTGCTCGACCTGCGCCGCCTTGGCGACATGCTCGCCCGCATCCACGGCCGCATCACGCATAGGGAACTCGACCGCGTCTCCCCGCTCGCGGTGCCCGTGATGCTGGAAATCGGGCGCGAGTCGGTTTATGGCGAAGCTGCAGACGAGCTTTTGGCGGAAGCCGCCGATGAGCTCGTCAAAGAGGCGATGGGATAAGAGCAGGTTCGGACGTGACGATTGGCGCGCAGGTTTCGGGAGATGTCGACGACATGCGCGTGTCCAGAGTCACCATCAGCGATGTGACCTTTGCCGCCGATCTCTCCGGCGCGCTGTTCTGGGAAGAGCAGCGCCTGCTGGTCGTCTCCGACCTGCATCTGGAAAAAGGGTCCAGCTTCGCCACGCGCGGCGTGCTGCTGCCGCCTTACGACACCATCGCGACGCTCGGCCGTCTCGCTGCTGCCATCTCCCGCCATGATCCACGCATCGTCATCGCGCTCGGCGACAGCTTTCACGATCGCAGGGCGCATGAGCGGCTGTCGCCGGACGACCGCGACGCCGTCGCCGCGCTTCAGACCGGCCGCGACTGGATCTGGATCTCCGGCAATCACGATCCCATGCTGCCGCGCGATCTCGGCGGCACCATCGCCGAAGAAGTCGCGATCGGCCCGATCACCTTCCGTCATGAGCCCACGGGTGCGCGCGGCGAGATCGCCGGGCATCTTCATCCAAAGGCGCGCGTCTCCGCACGCGGCCGCTCGATGGAGCGCCGCTGCTTCGTCTCCGACGGGATGCGCGCGGTGATGCCGGCGTTCGGCGCCTATGCTGGCGGCCTCAGCATCCGCGACGTGGCATTCGCAAAGATCTTTCCGACCAATGGTTTTGTCGCCCATCTGCTGGGCGACCGCCGCGTCCACGCCATTGCGGCCTCGCGCTGCTATTGAGTCCGGCCGAAATTGGGACAGCACTACGTTCGGTAGTTTTCCGGAATCGCCCAAGCCCCGTTGCCGGTTCTAACGTCACGCTTGCCGGGGCTGGAATTTCTGATCCCGAACAAGATTGTAACCGGCAAGGGGCCGCTGCGAGGCGGCCCCTTTCGATTCCGGCGGTCCAAAGCGGGCTTAGAAGGATCGCTACCGAACTCGGAACAAATTAAGAACACTTTAGCAAGTCTTTGATATATCATTGTGATTCGGCACGTTGCCGACACAATATCTAGCGTCTGTCAGACTTTGCGAGGACTACATGTCCACCATCGCCTTCGATCAATTTGCCCTCACCCGAATCGCCGATTTCGCGCGCTCGCTCTCGCGGCTGCATCAGGCGGCGCGGCGCCAGAGGATCGACGACGACCAGTTCGACCGCGAATTCAACGCGGTGTGCCAGTCGATCTGGGGCTACACCATCGACGACGTCAGCGATGATCTGTTCTCGACCGAGGATCATCTGTTTCTCGATGCGCTGGACGAAGCGCATGCGCGCATCTTCGCGGCCGAGCAGGGCTACGACCTCGTTGGTGATCAGGGCATGCTGACGGACTGGTGGGGCTTCTGCTGGATGATCCTGGCCGAGAAGCGCGGCCTCCTGACGCCGGACAACCGTGCCGCCGCACGCGCGGCGATTGAAGAGAAATATCTGGCGGCGCCGAACGTGATCGGGGTGATCATCGGGAGGTGATCGCGCCATACTCCGTCATTGCGAGCGTAGCGAAGCAATCCAGGATCTTTCCGCGGAGGAAGTCTGGATTGCTTCGTCGCAAGGGCTCCTCGCAATGACGGCGTGGTGAGAGTTTGGGCTTAATCCAATCCCGCGCGCTTCGCCGATTTCTGCGCCGCCGCCTTCGGCACCGTTACGTCAGGCAGCGTCTCACGCACGATCTCCGCAGCCGGCGCATCTGCCGACACCGTCTCTGCCCGCACCGGCGCCACCTTCATCTCGCCGAGCCTCGCGCGGACCTGCGCGGTGAGGCCGGGATAGGAGGCGACAGGGGTGAAGTCCGCCGCCTGGTCGTTGCCGACGCGGATGCCGGTATAGGCGACGAGGCCGTCAGTGGTGGCGATCACGTCGCCGGCCTTCAGCGAGGAGTCCAGCGCGAGATCGACCGGGGCAAGGCCGACCGGCTCGCGCCCGTTGCAGGTGCAGTCGGCGCGCAGCGCCTTGCGGTAGGCGAACGCGTTCTCGCTGTCGGCGTAGCGTTCGCCGGTCTGCGAAGCGGCACCGTCGATCGAGGAGCCGAAAAAGACCTTGGTCGCGGCGGCAGGACAGAACGCCTGACACATCTGTGCCGGCGAGGCGAGGCCGCGCATCAGCGGAAAATACTTGCCGTCGCAGCTGCGTACGCAGAAGGCCGGGCCCGAACCGCCTGCCGCGGCAGCGCGTGTCGGCGGCACATATTGCGGGGTCGCGGCATTTTGCTGACCGGTGAAGGGATCGGTGTAGGAACTCGCCTGCTGCGGCACCTCACGTTGCGGCCGCTGCTGCATGCCGCCGAAGAAGAAGTCGAACAGGCCTTCGGCCGAAACCGGGGCCGGAGCTGCAAGCAGCGGGGCTGCCAGTGTGGCGGCTATGAGCATCGCGCGACGCCGCCGGCGCGCATGGGACATGATTGTACGCAATGCTCACTCCACCCGACGCTACTGAACCGGCCAAGACCAGCGAGGTCTTGGCACATGATTCACCATAAAGCGGGATGGTAAATGAGCAGTTGAGCGGAGGCGGTTTCAAGTCGAGGCCGTGACCTCTTTGAGGCCGGACCCAGCTTCCGACGGATCGTTGCTTCCGGGCCACGCCCGGGCATGCCGGCGTGGGCTTTTTTTCGGACTCAAGCCTTCAAGAATTCCGAGGCCTTGTACAGCGAGCGGAACGGCAGGCCGGCCGCACCGAACGTATCGGTAGCACCTTCCTCGCGGTCGACCATGGTCAGCACCAGCACGACCTCGGCGCCGGTCTCGCGCACGGATTCCACCGCCTTCATCGCCGAGCCGCCGGTAGTGGTGACGTCCTCGACGATCACGACGCGCTTGCCCTCCAGCGTCTCGCCTTTCGGCAGGCCTTCGATCGCGAGCTTGGCGCCGTGCTCCTTCGGCTTCTTGCGCACGAAGAAGGCTGCGATCGGATGGCCCTTGATCCAGGAGATCTGCGCCAATGCGCCAGCGAGCGGCACCGCGCCCATCTCGAGGCCGCCGATGAAATCGAGGTTGTCGTCCTTCAGCGCCTCATAGGTCAGCTCGGCGAGCAGGGTCGCCCCCTCGGGGTCGAGCATGGTCGGCTTGAGGTTGAAGTAGAAATCGCTCTTGCGGCCTGACGCGAGCGTCACCTCGCCGCGGCCGAAGGAGCGCCGACGGATGATTTCGAACAGGCGGGCGCGGGAGGCAGATTTCGACACGACGGTCCCTCGAACAGCTTTTTAGAGGAGGCGGAATTTATCCGCGACGGCCGCGACATTCCAGAGGGGGCGTCCCTCGTCAACAGGGATCGGGCCATCCAGGGCTGCCGGTTGTGGGGGCGCGACCTTCTGGAGTAGTTGAGAGCCCAAGTCGGGGCACGACGCCTCCTCGGGAAGGACATGGGAATGACCATCGAGCTGCACACCTGGAACACGCCGAACGGCCGCAAGATCTCGGTTGCGCTGGAGGAGATGGGGCTTCCCTACAAGGTGATCCCGGTGAACATTACCAAGGGCGAGCAGATGGCGCCGGGGTTCCTCAAGCTCTCCCCGAACAACAAGATCCCCGCGATCGTCGACCCCGAGGGCCCGGACGGCAAGCCCGTCAGCATCTTCGAATCGGGCGCGATCCTGCTCTATCTCGGTGAAAAGACCGGCAAATTCCTGCCGAAATCGCTCAGCGCCCGTATCCCCGTGTACGAATGGCTGATGTGGCAGATGGGCGGCTTCGGCCCGATGCCCGGCCAGGTGCACCATTTCATCGCGCTCGAGAACGAGCAGGACCGTGCCTACGGCCTGAAGCGCTACATGGCCGAGACGCGCCGGCTCTACGGCGTGCTCGACCGCCGGCTCGAGGGGCACGACTTCGTCGCCGGCGACCTCTCGATTGCCGATTTTGCCATCCTGGGCTGGGCCTGGCGCCATCCTCGCCACAAGGTTGAGCTGGCGGACTTCCCCAACGTCAAGCGCTGGTATGAGGCCCTGATCGCCCGTCCGGCCGTGAAGCGGGGCATGGACGCGAAGCTGGATTGATTGGACGGTGTCATCGCCCGCGAAGGCGGGCGATCCAGTATTCCAGAGGCGGCGGTGATTGAGCTGAGAGGCCACGGCGTACTGGATGCCCCGGTCAAGCCGGGGCATGACAGTGTGCCTCACACCTTCTTCGCTTCCACCGCCATCCGCACCGCGAGACCCGCCAGCACCGTGCCCATCAGCCAGCGCTGCACCAGCATCCAGCTCGGCCGGTTCGTCAGGAACAGCGCGATCGATCCGGCCGCGAGCGCGATCATCGCATTGACGCTGACGCTGATCGCGATCTGGATCGCCCCCAACACCACCGACTGCGCCAGCACGCTGCCGGCGGCGGGATCGATGAACTGCGGCAGCAGCGCCAGATAGAGCATCGCGATCTTCGGGTTGAGCAGGTTGGTGACGAAGCCCATCGCGAACAATTTGCGCGGGCTGTCCATGGCGAGCTGCTTCACCTGGAATGGCGAGCGCCCGCCCGGTTTCACCGCCTGCCACGCAAGCCACAACAGATAACCCGCACCGGCGAAGCGCAGCGCGTCATAAGCAAAGGGAATGGCGAGCAAGAGCGCCGTGATGCCGAACGCCGCACACAGCATGTAGAACACGAAGCCGAGTGCTACGCCGCCGAGCGAGACGATGCCGGCCGCAGGCCCCTGCGTGATCGAGCGCGAGATCAGATAGATCATGTTCGGCCCGGGCGTGAGCACGAGACCGAGGCAGACGAGAGCGAAGCCGAGCAGGGCGGAGGTGTGGGGCATCATTGGACCGGTGCGGAAGACGGCACGGTTCTAATATGCGCGGCCTCGTGGGGCCATCGCGCAATTGCTCGGAGGACAATTGAGGGTGTTGCGCAGGTGCGCTCCCTCGCCCCGCACTTGCGGGGAGAGGTGAAGAAAATCAGTGCGCCTCGTCCCAGTTGTTCGCCGCCCGCGCGTCCACATGCAGCGGCACCGAGAGCAGCACGGCCGGGAACGGCGCGTCCTGCATGACGTGCTGCACGACGGGGAGCGTCGCCTCGACCTCGGCGTCCGGCACCTCGAAGATCAATTCGTCATGCACCTGCAGCAGCATCTGCGCCGACAGCTTCTTTGCGGCGAGGGCATCCTCGACCCGCGTCATGGCGCGGCGGATGATGTCGGCCGCGGTGCCCTGGAGCCGCGCGTTGATCGCGGCACGCTCATTGAAGGCGCGCACCGAGGCGTTGGACGCCTTGATGTCGGGATAGTGCATCTTCCGGCCGAACAGCGTGGTGACGTAGCCGTGGCTCCGGCAGAAATCGCGCGTCTCGTCCATGTAGGCGCGGATGCCGGGGAAGCGCTCGAAATATTTCTTGATATAGGCGGACGCTTCCTCGCGCGCGATGCCGAGCTGGTTGGCGAGGCCGAACGCCGAGATGCCGTAGATGATGCCGAAATTGATCGCCTTGGCGCGGCGGCGAATTTCGCTCGGCATGCCCTGGATCGGCACCCCGAACATTTCCGACGCGGTCATGGCGTGAATGTCGAGCCCGTCGCGGAACGCCTGCTTCAGCACAGGAATGTCGGCGATCTCGGCCAGCAGCCGCAGCTCGATCTGCGAATAATCCGCGGAGACAAGCTTGTGCCCGGGCGTCGCAATGAAGGCGCGGCGGATCTTGCGGCCATCCTCGGTGCGCACCGGGATGTTCTGCAGATTCGGCTCGTTCGACGACAGCCGGCCCGTCGTGGTTGCTGCCAGCGCGTAGGTCGTGTGCACGCGATGGGTCTGCGGATTGACATAGGTCGGCAGCGCGTCGGTGTAGGTGGATTTCAGTTTCGAGACCTGGCGCCACTCCAGGATCTTTCGCGGGAAGTCGTGGCCCTGCTCGGCGAGCTCGTCCAGCACCTGGGCGGTGGTCGACCATGCCCCGGTTTTCGTTTTGGACCCGCCTGACAATCCCATCTTGCCGAACAGGATGTCGCCGATCTGCTTGGGACTGCCGACATTGACCGGCTCGCCCGCGATCTCCTGGATCTCGGCCTCGACGCGCGCCGCCGTCTGGGCAAAGTCGCCGGAAAGCCGCGACAGCACCTGGCGGTCGATCGAGATGCCGCGCCGCTCCATGCGCGCAAGCACCGACACCAGCGGCCGCTCCAGCGTCTCGTAGACCGCGCTCATGTGCTCTGCGACGAGGCGCGGCTTCAGCACGTGCCAGACGCGCAACGCGACGTCGGCGCCTTCGGCCGACAGCGCCGCAGCCTTGTCGATCGGTACCTGGTCGAAGGTGATCTTGCCCTTGCCGCTGCCGAGCAGCTCATTTTCCTTGAGCAGGGCATGACCGAACCAGCGCTCCGACAGCGAGTCCAGCGCATGCGAGCCGCGGCCTGCATCGAGCACGTAGGAGATCAGGAGCGCATCGTCGGTGTTGCGCAAGGTGATGCCGTGCTGCGCCAGCATCACGGCAGTGAATTTGACGTCGAAGCCGATCTTGAGGATGCCTGATGATTCCAGCACCGGCCGCAACGCCTCGATCGCATCCGCATGCTTGACCTGGTCGGGCGCAAGGCCGGCGTCGAACAGGCCGCCGCCGCCGCCGGACTGCTTGTGCGCCAGCGGCACGTAGCAGGCCTCGTTCGGCGCCAGCGCCAGCGCGATGCCGCAGAGATCGGCCTGCATCGGATCGATGGAGTTTGCCTTGATCTCGATCGCGACATGGCCGGCATCATGGATGCGCGCGACGAATGCGTTGAGCTCCTTGAGCGTCTTGATCGTCTGATACTTGCTCCGATCGACCGGGAGCTTGCGCATGGCGTCTTCGCGCGCCGCAGCCAGCGAGATCGGCGCGCCCTTCAGGCTGGCGCCCTTGTCGCCCTTGTCGCCGCCCGTTGCGCTCGCGGCAGGAGCGGCGAAGAGATCGCCGGAAGCCTCGGACGTTCTTGCTTTCGATGCGCCGTCGCCGGCCCTGGCGCCGCTGCTATTGCTCGCATCGGCATCGACATTGGCGGGATCGATCTGCGAATAGTCGGCGACGCGGCGCGTCAAGGTGGTGAATTCCATCGCCTTCAGGAAGGCAATCAGCTTGCGCGCGTCGGGCTCGTGGACGGCGAGGTCGTCGAGCGGCACGTCCAGCTTGACCTTGTCGTCGAGCAGCACGAGTTTTCGCGAGATCCGCGCCTTCTCCGCGTTCTCGAGCAGCGCCTCGCGGCGCTTCGGCTGCTTGATCTCGCCGGCGCGGAACAACAATTGGTCGAGGTCGCCATATTCGGTGATCAGCTGCGCCGCGGTCTTGACGCCGATGCCGGGCACGCCGGGCACGTTGTCGGTGGAATCGCCGGCCAGAGCCTGCACCTCGACGACCTTGTTCGGCGGCACGCCGAACTTCTCGATCACCTCGGGGATGCCGATGCGGCGGTCCTTCATGGTGTCGTACATGGTGACGCAATCGGTCACGAGCTGCATCAGGTCCTTGTCGGAGGACACGATCGTCGCGCTCGCGCCGCGCTCGCACGCCTCGCGCACATAGGTCGCGATGAGGTCGTCGGCCTCGAAGCCGCCCTGTTCCAGGCAGGGCAGGTCGAAGGCGCGCACCGCTTCGCGGATCAGCGCGAATTGCGGGATCAGATCGTCGGGTGCCGGCGGCCGGTGCGCCTTGTATTTGGGATAGATCGCGTTGCGGAAGGTGACCTCCGACTTGTCGAACACGATCGCGAGGTGCGTCGGCCGGTTGTCGGCGGGCATGTCGCGCAGGAGTTTCCACAGCATGTTGCAGAAGCCCAGCACGGCGTTGACCTGCAGCCCGTCGGACTTGCGGTTCAGCGGCGGCAGCGCGTGGTAAGCGCGGAAGATATAGGAGGAACCGTCGACCAGGAACACGTGGTCGCCCTTGCCGGCGGCCTTGGCTGCTACAGGTTTGGCAGCAGCTGTCGCGGCGGCGGGCTTGGCGTCGGCGGCTTTTGGCGCAGCCTTGGTGTCAGCTTTGGCGGAGGTCTTCGGGGAGGTTTTGGGCATGGCCGCAATGTATGAATTTTTGCGGGCTTTGACAGCCTTAGGAGGGGGATTTTTGGGCAACTGGCCGACGCTATCCCCACTGTCATTCCCCGGCTTGACCGGGGAATCCAGTACGCCGCGGCCGATTGGTCAATCACGACTGTCTCTGGAATACTGGGTCGCCCTGTCAAGCAGGGCGACGACACCTGGGGTGCGGCTACTCCGCCGCCTGCAACCGCACGCCCGCCTTCTTCGGCGCAATCCAGAACGCATCGGGCCGCTCGAACAGGAAGCGGGCATTGAGCCGCAAGGCGGCCCGCCAGATCGCGAGCGCACCGATTACTCCGGCGACGGTGACGATCAGCGACACCGTGCCGATATCGGGGATGATGCCGGTGCGCAGCAGCAGCGTGCGGGTCGCCGCCATCGGCAGGAAGAAGGCGAGATAGATCACGATCGAATGCTCGCCGCAGAAGCGCATGAAATTCATCCATTGGGCGCGTGCGAGCAGCGTGCCCATCGTGATGATCGCGCAGGCGCCGGCAAAACCGAGCACGAGCGAGACGATCTTCCATTCGCCGGCCCCCAGCACGACAAGGCCGGTATTGACCAGCGCCCAGGTCGCGAGCGCTGCGAGCGCAAGCGCCGGATGCTTCCGCGCGCGGTCCGACAGCGCGAACACGTAAGGCGCGAACAGATAGCCCGAATAGAAATAGACGAAGCGCGAGCAGAACTCGTCGATGACGGTCCACCCCGTCGTGATGCGTGCCGTCTCCAGCGCGGCGGCAATGACCCAGATCGCGAGCGACGGAATCTTGCGTGTCAGTTTTGTAACGACGAAGAAGATCGGCAAGAGATAGATGAACCACAGGGTGCCGAACGGCTCGATGAAGGATTCGAGATACAACATGCCAACGTGGTGCCAGCTCGTCTCCGCCGCGAAAGCGGGTGCCTTGAAGCCGAACTGGATTGTCACCCAGACGACATAGAAATAGGCGAAATGCACCACCTTGCGGTCGAGATAGGTTCGCCAGTCCCGGTCGATCACCAGCGACAGGAACAGACCCGAGATCAGGAAGAAATCCGGCATCCGGAACGGCTTTGCGAAGGCGACGGCGACATGCATGAAACCGGTCTCGCCGGCGGCGAGCTCGACCCCCAGCACCGAATGCATCATCACGACCATGATGATGCAAATGCCCTTGGCGTAGTCGACCCAGTCGACACGCGCGGCAGAAAGGGCTCTGGTGCCTCGGCTCCCTGCGATTGTGCCTGATGGTGCCATGGTGTCCCTTTTCGAGGCGCCTTTCGCCCGTCCTGTTCGAGCGTGGGGCAGTGTGGGGCCCCAGCGGTTTCCGACTTCTTTACCGGTTCAATTCCCATGCCGCTTTTTTGCATGCGGACTGTTCCCTCCCGCCGTGAAAATGCTAAACCGCCACGCGTCGGGGTTTCGTTAACCAATCTGAAACAGGGATTTTCATGCGCATCGCGATGATCGGCACGGGCTATGTGGGACTGGTGTCTGGGGCCTGCTTTGCGGATTTCGGTCACGACGTCACCTGCGTCGACAAGGACGAGAGGAAGATCGCCAGCCTTCATCGCGGCGAGATCCCGATCTACGAGCCCGGCCTCGACGAACTCGTTGCGACCAACGTCAAGGCCAAGCGGCTCGACTTCACCACCGACCTGAAGAAGCCGGTCGCGGATGCCGATGCCGTCTTCATCGCGGTCGGCACGCCCTCGCGCCGCGGCGACGGCCACGCCGATCTGTCCTACGTCTACGCCGCCGCGCGCGAGATCGCGCAGTCGCTTCAAGGCTTCACCGTCGTGGTGACGAAGTCGACTGTGCCGGTCGGTACCGGCGACGAGGTCGAGCGCATCATCCGCGAGACCAATCCCAACGCCGACATCGTGGTCGCCTCGAACCCCGAGTTCCTGCGCGAGGGCGCGGCGATCCGCGACTTCAAGTTTCCCGATCGCATCGTGGTCGGCACCTCCGACGAACGCGGCCGCAAGGTGATGGGCGACATCTACCGCCCGCTGTCGCTGAACCAGGCGCCGCTGATGTTCACGGAACGTCGCACCGCCGAGATGATCAAATACGCCGCGAACGCGTTCCTCGCGACCAAGATCACCTTCATCAACGAGATCGCCGATCTCGCCGAAAAGGCCGGCGCCAACGTGCAGGAAGTCGCCCGCGGCATTGGCCTGGACAACCGCATCGGCACCAAGTTCCTGCATGCAGGTCCCGGCTTCGGCGGCTCGTGCTTCCCGAAGGACACCAAGGCGCTGATCAAGATCGCGCAGGATTACGACGTCTCCCTGCGCATCGTCGAATCCGTGCTGGCCGTGAACGAGAACCGCAAGCGCGCGATGGCCCGCAAGGTCAGCCAGGCGCTCGGCGGCTCGCTGCGCGGCAAGACCATCGCCGTGCTCGGCCTCACCTTCAAGCCCGATACCGACGACATGCGCGATGCGCCGTCGATCCCTCTGGTGACAGGCCTGATCGACATGGGCGCAACCGTGAAGGCGTTCGACCCCGTCGGCATGGAGCAGGCCAAGGGCGAGCTGCCTGACATCACCTATTGCGAGGACGCCTATTCCTGCGCGCAAGGCGCCGATGCGCTCGTCATCGTCACCGAATGGGTGCAGTTCCGCGCACTCGATCTCGATCGGCTGAAGACCGTCATGGCGCAGCCCGTCGTCGTCGACTTGCGCAACATCTACCGCCCCGAAGACATGGAAGCCGCTGGCTTCACCTATGACAGCGTTGGCCGCCCGCCGGTGCAGGGCTGACGACGGACAATTATCCGTCAAAATCGTCATGGCCGGGCTTGTCCCGGCCATCCACGTCTGTTCACTCTCGCCAGAAAGAACATGGATGCCCGGGACGAGCCCGGGCGTGACGAGTGGATAGACCTTGCCTCGCAGCTTCGACACGCCCCTGCCGATCGACGCCGTGCTCGACGATTTGTCGCGCACGCTGGGGGCCAGCAACGCCGCCGTTCTGGTGGCGCCACCGGGCGCCGGCAAGACCACGCGCGTGCCGCTGGCCTTGCTCGATGCGCCCTGGGCCAGGGATAAGAAGATCATCGTGCTGGAGCCGCGCCGCATCGCCGCGCGTGCCAGCGCGGATCGCATGGCCAAATCATTGGGCGAGCGCGCTGGGGAGACCGTCGGTTATCGCGTCCGGTTCGGCTCGAAGATCTCGCGCGCCACGCGCATCGAGGTGGTGACCGAAGGCATCTTCACCCGCCAGATCCTCGACGATCCCGAACTGTCAGGCGTTGCCGCCATCCTGTTCGACGAATTCCACGAGCGTTCGCTCGATGCCGACATGGGTCTCGCGCTGGCCCGTGATGCGCAAACCGGCCTGCGCGAGGATCTGCGCATCCTCGTGATGTCGGCAACGCTCGACGGTGCGCGCGTGGCAAAGCTGCTCGGCGAAGCCCCCGTCGTCGAAAGCGAGGGCCGCGCTTTCCCCGTCGACACGCGCTATCTCGGCCGCAAGGCGGACGCGCCGGTGGAGCGGCAGATGGCGGATGCGATCGCATCCGCACTGCGCGCCGATAGCGGCTCGGTGCTCGCGTTCCTGCCGGGCGCTGCCGAAATCCGCCGCACCCAGAATTTCCTGTCCGAGCGCGTGCAGGACGCCTCGATCGAGATCGTGCCGCTGTTCGGCGCGCTCGATGCCGCCGTGCAGGACCGCGCCATCGCGCCGGCGCCGAAGGGCTCGCGAAAAGTGGTGCTGGCGACGTCGATCGCGGAGACGTCGCTGACGATCGAAGGCGTGCGCATCGTGGTCGATTCCGGGCTCGCCCGCGTGCCGCGCTACGAGCCGGACATCGGGCTGACGCGGCTCGAGACCGTGCGCGCCTCGCGTGCGGCGGTGGACCAGCGCCGCGGCCGCGCTGGCCGTACCGAGCCGGGTGTCTGCTACCGACTCTGGGACGAGCCGCAGACGGCGTCGCTCGCGCCCTACACCCAACCGGAAATCCTCAGCGCCGATCTGTCCTCGCTGGTGCTCGATCTCGCGCAATGGGGCGTCGCTGACCCCTCAGCCCTGTCGTTCCTCGACCCGCCGCCCGCGCCGGCCTGGAAGGAGGCTAAGAGCCTTCTCTCCGAGCTCAACGCGCTCGATGGTGACGGCCGCATCACCGCGGAAGGCAAGAGCCTGCGCGCACTGGCGCTGCCGCCGCGGCTCGCGCGGATGATCGTGGATTCGCATCGTGCCGGCGAGGGCGAAGCTGCCGCGGAGATTGCCGCGATCATCACCGAGCGCGGGCTGGGCGGCGACAGCGTCGATCTCGAGCACCGCCGCGACCAGTTCCGCCGCGACCGCTCGCCACGCGCCGCCAGCGCACGCGATCTGGCGCGGCGTTGGGCTTCGCAGGTCGCGGCATCGGAGAAAGCAGGGCAGCAGGAGGATCTCTCGACCGGCCTCATGCTCGCCTATGCGTTCCCGGACCGTGTCGCGCGCAATCGAGGCAATGGCAGCTTCGTGCTGGCCAATGGCCGCGGCGCCGCCGTCGAGCAGACCTCCTCGCTCGCCCGCGCACCCTACATCGCGATCGGCGAGATGACGGGAACGGCGGCGAGCGGCCGCATCCTGCTCGCTGCGCAAATCACCGAGGGCGAGATCGAGAACCATTTCGCCGAGCATATCGAGACCGCCGACGAGATCACTTTCGATCGCGGCGCGATGGCGTTGCGCGCGCGGCGCAAGCGCGTGCTGCACGCTATCACACTCTCGGAGGCGACACTTGCCGTCTCGCCCTCCGAGGACACCGCGCGCATTTTCGCCGACGGCTTGATCGCCGCCGGTCTCGACCGGCTGCCCTGGTCGAAGGCCGCAAAGCAGTGGCGCGACCGCGTGATGTTCCTGCGCAAGGCCGAGGGCGACAGCTGGCCTGACCTGTCGGATGATGGATTGATCGCGCGGCGCGACGATTGGCTGGTGCAGGCGCTCTACGACAAGATCGCGCTCAAGGACATCTCGCCGGGCGATCTCTCCGACGCGCTGATGGCGCTGCTGCCGTGGGAGATGCGCGCACGGCTCGACCGCGAGGCGCCGACGCATTTCGAGGCGCCGACCGGAAGCGTGCTCGCGATCGACTACGAGGCCGAGCAGGGACCGACCATCGCGGTGCGGCTGCAGGAATTGTTCGGTCTCAACACCCATCCCTCGATCGCCGCCGGCAAGGTGCCGCTGGTGCTGGAGCTGCTGTCGCCGGCACAGCGCCCGGTGCAGGTGACGCGTGATCTTCCAGGCTTCTGGCGCGGCAGCTATGCCGCGGTGCGCTCCGACCTGCGCGGCCGCTACCCGCGCCATCCTTGGCCGGACGATCCCGCCACTGCGCTGCCGACCCGGCGGGCGAAGCCGCGCGGGACGTGACTGCCCCCGGCGACAAGCCCGGGCATGACGCGCGGTGAGGGGTTCTGCGCGGTCGCATTAACCCTCCGCTCATCCTTTTCGTCAAAATAGCAGCGCTCCGGCCGCAGCTCCGCTCGCGGCCCGGCGTGTCGCGTGGTGAAATCGAGCTTTCGGCTCGGAAGTGGTGTAATGCGTAACATTATGATCATCGCGGCCGTCATGATCGGCCTCGGCACCTTCATGGCGCAGATGGCGGACAAGATGAGCTCCGCTTCCGCAACCTCGGCGCCGCGTACGACGGTTGCCGTCGCGGCCGCGGCACCGGCCGGGGGCCGCAGCCTCGCCATTTCCCGCGACGGCCGTGGTCACTTCCAGACCGAGGGCAGGATCGAGGGCCAGCGCATCGGATTCATGGTCGACACCGGCGCCTCCGTGGTTGCGCTGAATGAGACCTCGGCCGCCCGCTTTGGCCTGCGTCCCTCGCGCGGTGAGTACAACGCCACCGTCTCCACCGCCAACGGCACCATCAAGGCCGCTCGCACCCGCATCGCGATGCTCGATGTCGGCGGCCTCATTGTGCGCGACGTCGATGCCATGGTGCTGCCCGATGCGGCGCTGTCGGAGAACCTGCTCGGCCTCTCCTTCCTGTCCCGCCTCAAGCGCTTCGAATACGCCAACGGCCAGATGGTGCTGGAGCAGTAGGCGGAGCCTTTCCGCGATCAGGCGCCCTCCATTTCAAAAGAGATTTCTTTGCGTCGACCGCCCTCGCGGTAACGTTTCTTCGTTACCAAACTGCCGCAATTAACGGCCATAAGCCTTCATTCCCGCCTTTCGTTGCGGCCCGGCATTCGCTAAGGCTGCAGCAAATCCTGCCCCCCCTTTTCACGAGACCGTCGCAATGTTCCCGAAGCCGAAATCCGTATTGCTGCCCAACACCTACGCCTTCGAATCCGAGCCGATGGTGAAACCCACGGGCTTTCGCGAGTACGACGCGCGCTGGTTGTTCCAGAAGGAAATCAACCTGATGGGTGTGCAGGCGCTAGGCATGGGGCTGGGCGCACTGATCGCCGAGCTCGGCGTCAAGCAGGAGATCGTCACCGGCCACGATTTCCGCGGCTATTCGGCCTCGATCAAATATGCGCTGATCTCCGGCCTGATGGCTGCGGGCTGCAAGGTGCACGACATCGGGCTCGCGGTGACGCCGATGGCCTATTTCGCGCAGTTCGATCTCGACGTGCCCTGCGTCGCCATGGTCACGGCCTCGCACAACGACAATGGCTGGACCGGCGTGAAGATGGGTGCCAACCGTCCGCTGACCTTCGGCCCCGACGAGATGACGCGGTTGAAGGAGATCGTGCTGGGCGCCGATTTCAAGAACAAGGCCGGCGGCTCCTACCAATTCCACGAGAACTATCCGGCGCGCTATATCGCCGACCTCACCTCTCGTCCGAAGCTGACGCGCAAGCTCAAGGTCGTCGCCGCCTGCGGCAACGGCACTGCCGGCGCGTTCGCGCCGCAGGTGCTGGAAGCGATCGGCTGCGAGGTGATCCCGATCGACACCGAGCTCGATCATACCTTCCCGAAATACAATCCGAACCCGGAAGACATGGAGATGCTGCACGCGATCCGCGATGCGGTGCTGCATCACAAGGCCGATGTGGGCCTCGGCTTCGACGGAGACGGCGACCGCTGCGGCGTCGTCGACAATACCGGCGAGGAGATCTTTGCCGACAAGGTCGGCGTGATGCTGGCGCGCGACATGTCGGCGATCCACAAGGACGCGCATTTCATCGTCGACGTGAAGTCGACCGGCCTGTTCGTGACCGATCCCGTGCTGCAGAAGCAGGGCGCCAAGACCGACTATTGGAAGACCGGCCATTCCTACATGAAGCGCCGCACCAACGAGACCGGCGCGCTCGCCGGCTTCGAGAAGTCCGGCCACTTCTTCTTCAACAAGCCCTATGGCCGCGGCTATGACGACGGCCTCGTCTCGGCGATCGCGATCTGCGACATGCTCGACCGCGCGCCGGGCAAGTCCATGGCGGATCTGAAGAACGCGTTGCCGAAGACCTGGTCGTCGCCGACCATGTCGCCGCATTGCGCCGACGAGACCAAATACGGTGTCATCGACGCCGTGGTGAAGCACTTCGAGGGCCTGCAGGCGAAGGGCACGAAGATTGGCGGCCAGTCGATCCGCGATCTCGTCACCGTCAACGGCGTGCGCGTCACGGTCGAGGACGGCAGTTGGGGCCTGGTGCGCGCCTCCTCCAACAAGCCCGAGCTCGTGGTCGTGGTCGAGAGCCCGGTCTCCGAGCAGCGCATGCACGACATGTTCGAGATGGTGAACAGCGTGCTGCGCACGCATCCCGAGGTGGGCGAGTACAACCAGACGATTTGATGTTGCTCGTGAGAGGCGTGATCCATGCCTCCCTCTCCGCTGTCATTCCCCGCGAAAGCGGGGAATCCAGTACGCCGCAGCCTCTCGGCTCAATCACTGACATCTCTGGAATACTGGATCGCCCGGTCTTCGCCGGGCGATGACAGTCTGTGTGGGTGCGCCCTACGCCGCCACCACCGCCGGGATCGGCAGCGCGGTGACCGACTTGATCTTCTCCATCGCGAAGCGCGAGGTGACGTTCTTCAGCGGCACGGCGCTGATCAGCTTCTTGTAGAATACGTCATAGGCCTGCATGTCCGCGACCACGACGCGCAGCATGTAATCGACGTCGCCGGCCATGCGATAGAACTCCATCACCTCGGGCATGGCGCTGACGGCTTCGGCGAACTTCTTCAGCCAGGCGTCGGAATGGTCGGAGCTCTCGACCGACACGAATACGGAGATGCCGAGCCCGATCTTGTTCTGGTCGACGAGGGCGACCCGCTTGATGATCACGCCATCGGCCTCCAGCCGCTGGATGCGCTTCCAGCAGGGGGTCGAGGACAGGCCGACGCGATCGCCGATCTCGGCGACGGACAGCGAGGCATCTTCCTGGAGCACCATCAGGATCTTTCGGTCAATGGCATCGAGGCGGCGGCTGGTCTCGGGGATCTGGACGGCGACATCAGTCATTTGAAGAACTTTGTTCCATTTCAGGGGTCGATTTCCCTGATATAGAGAAAATCTTTCCACGGCAAGCCCATAATCTCGGCGCGAGAGTGGAATAGCTCTACGGCGCGCCTCTCAAAAGCCCTTCAACTTCAACGCGTTGCGGGGCCGCTAGGCCACCGCCATGGCGGGTGCATTTCAGCGCGGCGGCGGCCGCGGCGAATCGCAGCGCCTCCCTCACCCCCTTACCCTCGGCGAGGCCAAGCGTGCAGGCGCCATGGAAGACGTCGCCGGCGCCAAGCGTATCGACCGCCCGGACCGGGAAGGCCGGCGTCTCCTCCAGCTCGCCCGCCTCGTTCAGCCAGATCGTGCCGCGCGGACCGCGGGTCGCGGCGAGGAAGGCGGGCGTCAGCTTGGCGAGGCGCCTCAAGGCCTCGCCGTCGTCGGTGATGCCAGCGGTCTCCTGCACCTGCTCACTGGCGAACAGCAGATGCGAGGCGGCGGTGAGCAGGCCGTCCTGCAACGACATCGCGCGGTCGACGCCGACGATGACGGGAATGCCGCGCCGGCGTGCCTCGGTGCAGAGGGAGATCGCGAACGCCGCGCAGCGGCTCTCGACGAGGACGGCCTGACAATCGTCGAGCAGCTTGTCGGCATCGGGCAGCTTGACGGCCCAGAGAACAGGATCGCGATAGATGGTCAGCGTCCGCTCACCCGTCGCGTCGATGATGATCGCCGAGACGGGCGTGCTCACATCGGGCATGCGCACGATATGGCTGGTCTCGATGCCTTCGGCGGTCATGCGTTCGAGGATGAAGCCGCTCGACGTCTCGCGGGCATCGCCCATCGGTCCCGCGAACGCGACGCGGCCGCCAAGCCGGGCGATCGCGATGGCGGCGTTGAGCGCATTGCCGCCGCAGATCTCGGCGAGATGCGTGGCGTTGGCCTTGCTGCCGCGTGCGGGCACGGCCTCGACCCGAAAGGTCAGGTCGCGCACGGGAATGCCGATGCAGAGGATGCGCGGCGCGGCTGCAAGTAGCGCCATCGGCAGTCAGCTCTTGTCGTGCACCCAGCGGCCGAGCAGGTGATGGGCGATCGCGAAGGGATGCGGGCCGGCGAGCCCGTCCGGATGCGTGCGTGTCAGCATCTTCGCGGCCTCCTCGCGCGTGAACCAGCGTGCGTCCTCGAGCTCCATGCGATCGACGACGATGTCCTCGCTCACGGCCCGCGCGCTGCAGCCGATCATCAGCGACGACGGATAGGGCCAGGGCTGGGTCATGTAATACTGCACGTCGGTGCAGCGAATGCCGGATTCTTCCAGGATCTCGCGGCGAACCGCGTCCTCGATGGTCTCGGCAGCCTCGACGAAGCCGGCGAGGCAGGAATACATGCCCGGCGGAAACTGCTTCTGGCGGCCGAGCAGGCATTTGTCGCCCGTGGCAACGTGCATGATCACGACAGGGTCAGTCCGCGGAAAATGCTCGGCCTTGCAACTCGGGCACTCGCGCTTCCAGCCGCCTTCCTTCATCGCGCTGCGCGCGCCGCAATTGGCGCAATAGCCGTGGCGCTGGTGCCAGCTCACCATCGACTTCGCCATCGCGATCGCCGAGAGCTCCTCGGGGGGAATCGCGCCTTGCATCGCCATGCCGCGCAGCTCGGTCAGGGTGTAGTCCTCGCGTCCCACCAGCTTCTCGGCGGCAGCCTGCGACAGGCCCATGCCGAACATCGCGGCGCCGTCGCGCAGGCCGAGGAAGATCGTGCCGGGATTGGCGCCGCATTTCAGCGCCTCGTCGATCGAGAGCAGCGCGCGCGTCTTGTCGCCCTCGCGCCTGACCAGGAGCGAGTCGCGGTGGACGACATAGGCGCGCGAGGTCGGCTTCTGCTCCATCGCGAACAGCTTCTCGTCGTCGCGGCGCAGATGCGCGGCGCGGTCGAGGATGTTGGTGACGAAGGCCGGCTGTCCCAGCGGAAATGCGTCGAATGCTGACATTATCGTTCTTTCAACCCAACCAGATCTTGCGGCGAAGCGCGCTGATGAAATTCTGAACCTCTGCGGCGTCATGTGCCAATGGCGGCATCACGCCCCAGACCGGCCGCGGCCAGGCGGCGTCACTGGTGCGGCGCGCGATGATGTGAACGTGAAGCTGCGGCACGAGGTTGCCGAGCGCGGCGACATTGAGCTTGTCGCATTTGGTGATCTCCTTCAGCGCGCGTGAGACGCGGGAGATCTCGGTCATCAGCTGCGCCTGCTGCACCTCGTCGAGATCGATGATCTCGACCGCGTCGGGGCGCCGCGGCACCAGCAGCAGCCAGGGATAATGCGCATCCTTGATGACCAGCACCTTCGACAGCGGCAAATCGCCGATGTCGATGGTGTCGTCTTTCAGGCGGGAATGCAGCGACCAGGCGGATTCGGGCATAGGTGTTTCCGGATGGCCCGATGGGGAACGGGCTTGTGTGATACGACCATACGATAGGGATTCTGATTGGGGAAGCACGCGGACCGCATACGCGATCGTCGTCCCGGACAAGCGCAGCGAAGCGAAGCGCCGATCCGGGACCCATAATCACAGGGAGTGGTTTTGCGAAGACTCGTGGTTGCCAGCTCGCGCCACGACCACGCGCTGTGGTTATGGGTCCCGGGTCTGCGCTGGCGCTTGCCCGGGACGACAGTTGAGTTTTTGGCCGCGCTAGCGGCCAGGACGACAGCGGCTTACGCCTCCGTCAACACCCGCGCATTGGCGCGGATCGAGGCTTCGCTGACGCGAATTCCGAGGCCCGGTCCATCCGGCACCACGACATGACCGGCGCGGTTGGCGACGCGCTCTTCCAGCACATCCTCTGTCAGCACATGGTGCGGCATGTAGAATTCGCAGCCGAGCGAGATGCCCGGTGTGGCCGCGATCAGCTGCGTTCCGGCGGCAAGGCCGATGCCGCCTTCCCACAACGTGCCGCCATAGCCGGGCAGGCCGGCGATGTCGGCGATGGCCATGATCGCCTGCGCCTCGAACAGGCCGCCGGCCTTCATGAGCTTGATCGAGACCGCATCGGCGGCCTCGCGGCGCACCACCTCCATCATGTCGCGGCGATCGAAGCAGCTTTCGTCGGCCAGCACGGGCGTTTCCAGCGCCGCGGTCAGCTGCGCCATCACGTCAAGAAACTTGCGCGGCACTGGCTGCTCGATGAAGGTCGGCGCGAACTCTTCGACGTCGCGCAGGATCTTGATGGCGCCGAACGGCGTGAGCGCCTGGTTGTAGTCGACGCGCAGATCGACCTTGTCGCCGAATTCCTTGCGGATCGCCTCAAGATGATCGAGGTCCTCGCGATGCGGCTTCACGCCGGTCTTGACCTTGTAGATGACGTTGCCGTCCGGAACCATCTTCCGCATGCGGTCCAGATCGGCGGCGAAATCCGGGTCGGCGATCGAGAAGGAGAGCGGGATCGTGTCGCGCACGCGGCCGCCGAGCAGGTCGGCGACCGACAAGCCGGACGACTTGCCGACGATGTCGAGCATCGCCATCTCGATCGCGACTTTCGCTTCGGCATGGCCGACCAGCACGCGATCGAGCTCGGTCATCAGCGCACGAATGCGGCGCACCGGTTTGCCGAGCAAGATGGGGCGCAGATAGATGTCGAGCGCGGAGAAGGCGGCTTCGGGCGTTCCCGTGAACACCTCCCACGGCGCCGCTTCGCCCCAACCGACCACGCCGTCGCTCGCGGTGAGCTCGACCAGCACGCGCTTCACGGTGCCCTTGACGTTGCCGACGCCCTGCAGGCGCGCCATCTTGATCGGGCTTTCGATCAGGAAAAGCCTGAGACGTTCGATCGTTGCTTCGGTCATGTCAGGCCTCCATTGACGTGCCAGATCTGGCCGGTGACGTAGGATGCTTTTGAGGAAGCGAGAAAGGCGATGATCTCGGCGACTTCCTCGGGCCGCCCGCGGCGGCGCATCGGGATCAACGCCTCGGTCGCAGCGATCTGCTCGGGTGATAGCCGGCTTTCGCTTGGCTTGTCCTTGACAATGAGGCCCGGCGCGACCGCGTTGACGGTGATGCCGTCGCTGGCCAGCTCAACTGCGGTGAGCCGCACCAGCGCTTCCAGTGCGGCGCGGCTGGCAGCTGTCGCTGCGAAGGGCGCGAATTCGGGCCGGATCGCATGCGCCACGAACGACGATACGGTGACGATCCGCGCATCGCGCCCTGCGCGAAGGAGCGGCAGCGCGGCAGCGACCATTCGCGTGAAGGCGAGGGCGGACTCGTCCATCGCCTGCCGGAACTGATCCGCGGGCGCGCCGATCGCACCGCCGCGGCGAGCGTGGCCGCCAACCAGGATCAATCCGTCGAGCCAGCCGAAGCCAGCTTTCGCGGCAGCGACGGCATCGCCGGCGGTGGCCTCCTCGGCAAGATCGCCAAGGCACTTTGAGACGACGGCGCCCTTCGCTTCGGCATCAGCTGCGGTGGTGTCGAGACCTTCTGCGTTCGAGCGCGTATGTAGTACCAACCCGACGCCGGGCGCCGCGAGCAGCTTTGCGGTGGCGCGGCCGATGCCGCTGGCGGCACCGGTGACGAGATAAACGCGGTTAATGTCGGACATCACGATGCCGTTGTGGCCGGCGGCAATGCACCGGTGCGGTGGAAATGGCTGAGGAAGGCGCGCGTCGCGGCTTCCTGCGGATTGTCGATCACCTGCCGCGCCGGGCCTTCCTCGACCACGATTCCGTCGCGCATGAAGATCAGGCGGTCGGCGACTTCGCGGGCAAAGGCGATCTCGTGCGTCACGATCACCATGGTCATGCCCTCGGACGCCAGTTGCTGGATTACGTTCAAGACCTCGCCGACGAGCTCGGGATCGAGCGCTGAGGTCGCCTCGTCGAACAGCATGACATCAGGTTCCATTGCCAGTGCTCGGGCAATCGCGACGCGCTGCTTCTGTCCGCCGGAGAGCGTCGCCGGATATTGGTCGGCCTTCTCCGCGAGCCCCACCTTGGCGAGCTGGGCGCGCGCGAGCATCTCCGCGTCGGCCTTGGCCATGCGCCGCACCGTGACCGGGCCCTCCATCACGTTCTGAAGCGTCGTCATGTGCGGGAACAGGTTGAAGTGCTGGAACACCATGCCGGTGGTGGCACGGAAATTTGCCAGCGTCCTCACGTCCGGGAGTTTTGAACCGTCGCCGAACGCAAAGCGCGTATCGCCGACGCGGACGCTGCCGCCATCGGGCACGACAAGGAGATTGATGCAGCGGAGCAGGGTCGACTTTCCGGAGCCTGATGGCCCGATCAGCGCGACGACGCCGCCCTTGGCGACGTCGAGATTGATGTTCTTCAGGACCTCGTTGCTGCCAAAACTCTTGCGCAAGGCCCTGATCTCGATTTTTGACGTTTCGCTCATTCGCTGACCGCCAGTCGCTTCTCGCCGCGGCGGACGAGGATGGTCAGGGGGATCAGGATCGCCGCATAGGCGACCGCGACGGCGGTGTAGGTCTCCAGCGGCCGGTAGCTGTCATGGGCGGCGACCTGGCTCTGGTAGACGAGGTCGGGCACCGCCAGCACCGAGACCAGCGAGGTGTTCTTGAACTGGATGATCGACTGGTTCATCAGCGCCGGAATCATGCGCTTGATCGCCTGCGGCAGCACGATGCGGCGCATGGTCTGGATCGGCGTCATGCCGAGCGCGGCACCGGCTTCGGATTGGCCGCGGTCGATCGAGATGATGCCGCCGCGGATGATCTCCGAATAGAACGAACCGCCATAGAGCGAGAGCGCCAGCGCCGAGGCCGTGATCGGCGTCATCTCGACGCCGGCGAGGATCGGCAGCGCGTAATAGAACCAGATCAGCTGCACCAGGATCGGCGTGCAGCGGAACGCCTCGATGAAGGTGAGCGCGAGAAGACGCAGCGGCTTGAAGCGCGAGAGGGTGCCGAATGCGCCAAGCAGGCCGAACAGCAATCCGCACACCACGATGACGATTGTGAAGCCGACGGTGACGCCAAGCCCGTTGAGAAAGAGCCAGCGATAGGTCCAGAGGATGCCGAAGTCCCACTGATACATATTTGTTTGGACCTCAGACGCGACGAAGTTTGGTTTGGCAGAGCGGCAGTCTCACTGCACCTCTCCCGCTTGCGGGAGAGGTCGGCGCGCGTCAGCGTGCCGGGTGAGGGCTCTCTCCTCTTGGGGAGTCTTGCCAGCGGAGACACCCTTACCCCAACCCTCTCCCGCAGGCGGGAGAGGGGGCGCAGCGAGATTGTCGATGCAGCCGCGCCCAATCATTACCTTACAACGACACGCCCGGCGGAATGTCCGCCTCGGTCACGCCCACCAGCTCCATGTTGGTGATGATCGCGTTGCGGATGAAGCCGAGGCCCTTGTTGAAGTCGATCCAGGTATTGACGTAATCGCGCCAGGTCTTGTCGGTCTCGCGGCGGAAGCCGGCATTCGATGTCGTCGCGAAGATCGGCGTCGGCAGCACGAGCTGGCCGAGCGAGGGATTCTTCTTCAGCACGGTCAGCGACAGCATGGTGATCAGGCACTGCGCGTCGACGCGGCCGGTCTGCAGTGCGGCGGTGGCGTCGTCTGCGGTCTTGAGCCGCGTGATCTGCGCCTTCGGCGTCAGGCGACTGACGACCTGGTCGTGCGAGGAGCCCTGGTCGACCGCGATCTTGATGTCGGGCGAGTTCAGCTCGGCCCAGCTCTTCGGCTTGAAGTCCTTCTTGCAGAGGATGGCGAAGGCATTGTTGAAGACCGGCACCGAGAAGTCGACCACCAGCGCGCGCTTCGGAGTGGGGTTGAGGCCGAAGAAGATGTCGATCTTGTTGGCCTGCAGATCGAGCACCGAATTGCCCCAGGTGGTCTCGGTGATCTCGAGCTCGGCCTCCATGTCGTCGGCGAGACCTTTGGCGATGTCGATGTAAAAGCCCTTCCACTGACCGCTGGAAAGATCCTTCATGTAATAGGGTGCGCCGCCGCCGACTGCGCCGATCCGCATCTTCTTAGTCCGGCGGATGCGGGCGAAGGTCGATTCGTTCGAATCGGCGGTCTGGGCCACCGCCGGCGAAGCGAGCGCGGCCGCCGTCATCGCGCCAAGTCCGACAATCGATGCAACATCACGACGTGTAACCATTGGGATCAATCGCTTTTCTGGTTGGGACAGGTTCCGGCAGGTTCATACCAAGGCAGCACTATCAGTGAAAGCACAGCCTATCGGCTGGGCAGATCGGGAATTGCCCGGATGCTGGGCAGGCGCCGGCGATCGGGGGCGATAGCCGCTTGCTTTCCGGTCCTTTTGGCCCCAAATAGGACCGGGAGATTGGCGGTGGACGAGCCACTCGCCAACCGGGTCAGGTCCGGAAGGAAGCAGCCCTAACGAGGTCCGGATCGGGTCGCTCGTCAGTCTCCTACCTGTTTTTCGAGCGAATTGCGCCGGCGGCACCAGCCGCCAGCGCGCTCCTTTCCGCAAAAGCCGGCCAAGAGACATTTCATTGCGGATCGACCGATGACCGACGCTGGCGCCCCTCCCAACCCCGACAGCGCCGGCCAGGCCGGCAACGCGCCTTACCGGGTGCTGGCGCGCAAATACCGTCCCTCCAGCTTTGACGATCTGATCGGCCAGGAGGCCGTGGTCCGCACCGTCTCCAATGCGTTCGAGACCGGGCGCATTCCGCAGGCCTGGATCCTCACCGGCGTCCGCGGCGTCGGCAAGACCACCACCGCGCGCATCCTGGCCCGTGCACTCAACTACGAGATGCCTGATGGTTCGGTGAAGGGCCCGACCATTCATATGCCGACGTTAGGGGTGCATTGCCAGGCGATCATGGAAAGCCGGCACATGGACGTGCTGGAGATGGACGCGGCCTCGCATACCGGCGTCGACGACGTTCGCCAGATCAATGACAGCGTGCGCTATGCCCCCGCCAGCGCGCGCTACAAGGTCTACATCATCGACGAAGTCCACATGCTGTCTACGGCGGCGTTCAACGCCTTTCTGAAGACGCTGGAGGAGCCGCCGGAGCACGCCAAATTCGTGTTCGCGACCACTGAGATCCGCAAGGTTCCGGTGACGGTGCTGTCGCGCTGCCAGCGCTTTGATCTTCGCCGCGTCGAGGCCGACGTGCTGATGAGGCATCTGGCCAGTATTGCAACGAAGGAAAACGTCGAGATCGAGCCGGAGGCGCTCGGCATCATCGCCCGTGCCGCCGAAGGCTCGGTTCGTGATTCGCTGTCGCTGCTCGACCAGGCGATCGCACATGCCGCTGGGCAGGTGAAGGCCGACGCGGTCAGGCAGATGCTGGGCCTTGCCGACCGCACCCGCGTCATCGACCTGTTCGATTCGCTGGCACGCGGCGATATCGCGAGCGCATTCAGGGAATTCCGCGACCAGTACGACGTCGGCGCCGATCCGATCGTCGTGCTCTCGGACCTCGCCGAATTCGTCAATTTCGTCACCCGCGTGAAGATCGTTCCGACGACCGCCGACAACGTCGCCTATGGCGAGACCGAGCGCGTGCGCGCCAAGGAATTCGCCTCGAAAATCTCGATGCGCGTGCTGTCGCGGATGTGGCAGATGCTGCTCAAGGGCATCACCGAGGTGCAGGCCGCGACACGTCCCGCTGCCGCCGCCGAGATGGTGCTGGTGCGCATTGCCTATGTCGCCGACCTGCCGACGCCGGACGAAGCGATCAAGATGCTGGAGCAGAACGGCGGCGGCTCGCCGGTCGTGAGCGGCGGCGGTGCCGCACGCAGCACTGCGCCGGCCGCGCCGGTGGCTTCCGCAGCGCCAGTTCGTATGCCGACGTCGTCGCCGTCCTCGTTCGGCGGTGGCGGCGCGCGGCCGCAGATGGCGGCGCCCGCGCCGGATCCGCAAGGCGCAGCGCCCGTGCTGCGCGTCACAAGCTTCACCCAGCTCGTCGCGCTCGCCGGGCAGAAGCGCGACATCATGACCAAGAGCGCGCTCGAAGGCGATATGCGCCTCGTCCGTTTCGAGGAGGGCCGGCTGGAGGTCGCGCTCGAGCCGAACGCGGCGAAGACCATGATCTCCGAGCTCGCGAAGAAGTTCGAGCAGTGGACCGGCCGGCGCTGGACCATCGTCGTGTCCAACGAGCAGGGCCAGCCGACGCTGCGCTCGGTGAACCAGGCCGCCAAGCAGGAGCATGCGCGTACCGCCGAGGCCGATCCGCGCGTGCAGGAGGTGCTGTCGCGTTTCCCCGGCGCAAAGGTCGTCGAGGTCCGCAGGCTTGCCCCCGAGACACCGGAAACCAATATAAACACCGACTATGGCAGTGACGATCCGCCCGACGGTTCCGACGGCGACGACGATCTCTAGAGCCAGTCTTTTCAAGGACGAGTACCGATGGCTGATTTTCTCGGCATGATGAAGCAGGCGGCGCAGCTGCAATCCAAGATGCAGGAGATGCAGGAGCAGCTCGCCAACGTAGAAGTCGAGGGCATCTCCGGCGGCGGCCTCGTTGCCGTGCGCATGACCGCGAAGATGGACGTCAAGGCCGTCAAGATCGATCCCTCGCTGATGAAGCCGGAAGAGCGTGAGGTGCTGGAAGACCTGCTCGTCACCGCCATGGGCGATGCGCGCCGCAAGGCGGAGACGGCGATGCAGGAGAAGATGCAGGCTCTCACCGGTGGGCTCGGCCTGCCGCCGGGGTTGTTCGGCCAATAATATGGGCGCTGTTGCAGGTCCCGAAATCGAACGGCTGGTCCAGCTGCTCGCACGGCTGCCGGGCCTCGGTCCGCGCTCGGCGCGGCGCGCGGCGCTGCATCTGATCAAGAAGCGCGAAGCGCTGATGATGCCGTTGTCCTCGGCCCTCCAGGTCGCGCTCGACAAGGTCGAGGTCTGCAAGACCTGCGGCAACATCGACACGCAAAATCCCTGCACGGTCTGCACCGATCCGAAGCGCGATCCTGCGATCATCGTCGTCGTCGCCGACGTCGCCGACCTCTGGGCGCTGGAGCGGGCCAATGCCACCCAGGGGCGCTATCATGTGCTGGGCGCGACATTGTCGCCGCTCGACGGCGTCGGCCCGCAGGATCTGACCATCGACGCGCTGGTCGCGCGCGCTCATGATTCGCAGGTGCACGAAATCATCCTGGCGCTGAATGCGACGGTGGACGGCCAGACCACGGCCCACTACATCACCGACCTGCTTCAAGACGCCAATGTGAAGGTGACGCGGCTCGCCCACGGAGTTCCCGTCGGCGGCGAGCTTGATTATCTCGATGAAGGTACGCTATCGGCAGCGATGCGGCAGCGGACCCTGTTCTAGCCATCCCTGAGATCTCACGGAACGGACGACATGACGAAACTTTTCGCCACACGATTGGCTTTGGTCGCGACGATGGCGATGCTGGTGAACCCGGCGATCGCCGCACAGCAGGGTGGCGACACTCCGCCGCCGTCGAAGCCCGGCAAGCCGATCAACAATGGCGACGTGCTGTCGGGCGAGCTGAACGCGATGAAGGTGCGCGACGGCAAGAACGGCAAGCGGGTTCCGATGTACCAGATCACCTCCGAGCCGCGTCGCTTGCCGGCGCCGAACGGGCTGTGCAATCTCGAGACCGGCCCCGAGACCTTCCAGCTCGTCACCTCCAGCGACGCGCAGGCCACGCAGCTCAAATCGTTCGTCGGCAAGGAGATCTCCGTCAAGGTCGACGAGATTGCCTGCGCCAGCGATGCCGGCCAGTTGAGCGAGGCCGTGATCACGAAGTGGAGCCTGATCAAGAAGCAGTAGGCGGCGCCTCAAGGCGAGGTGCCGTGGCTGCCGTAGGGTGGGCAAAGCGAAGCGTGCCCACCACCTGTTTCTGATCATGGCGTGATGGTGGGCACGGCGCTCCGCGCCTTTGCCCACCCTACGGCACCGCAGGCGTGGCGCTCACACCCTTACCGGCCCCAGCGCGTCGAAATGCCCGCGCTTCTGCAGCCAGGCCAGCAGCACCAGGCTAGGGATCGCCACCAGCACGCAGATCACGAAGAACAGCGGCCAGCCGGTCGCCGCAGCCACGAAGCCGGCGCCTGACGACAGATAAGTCCGTCCCACCGCCGCGAGCGCGGTGAGCAGCGCGTATTGCGTCGCCGTGTGCAGCGGGTTCTGGCACAGCGCGGAGAGATAGGCGACGAAGATCACGGTGCCGATGGCGCTGGTGAAATTCTCGGCGCAGATGGCGAAGGCCAGCGCCCATTGATTGGTGCCGACCACGGCCAGCCAGGAGAAGGACAGATTGGCCAGCGCCTGCACCACGCCGCCGATCCAGAGCGATGCCGCCAGCGGATAGCGCCGCGCGACGAAGCCGCCGGCAAAGCCTCCGATCAGGGTCGCAGCTAAGCCGACGCCCTTCACGATCGCCGCATAGTCGTTGCGGGTGAAGCCGAGGTCGATCACGAACGGCGCGGTCATCGTGCCTGAAAAGGCGTCGGTGAACTTGAACAATACGACAAAGGCGAGTGCGGCGAGCGCGTCCTTCCGTGACAAAAATTCCGAGAAAGCCCCGATCGCCGCGTGCAGCACCCGCGTGAACGCGGTCTCGGTTTTCGCAGCAGCTTCCGCCTGGACCGATTGCCCGGGCTCGGTCGCGGCCAGCGCCGTGATCGTCCCGATCAGCACCATCGCCGCCATCACCACATAGCCCCACATCCAGGCTGAGGTGCGGGTGATGCCGGTGCTTTCGAAACCGGAGACGATGAACAGCGCGCCCGCGGTCGAGACCAGCATGCCGATGCGATAGGCCGCGACGTAAGCGGCCATGCCGGCGGCCTGCTCGCTCTCCGGCAGGCTCTCGACGCGGAAGGCATCGACCACGATGTCCTGCGTCGATGACGTCGTCGCCACCAGCAGCGCGCCGAGCGCGACGTAGAACGGGGACTGCGCCGGGTCGGTCATCGCCAGCAGCAGGATGGCGACGATGAGGAGCAGCTGCGAGAACAGCAGCCAGCCGCGCCGCCGCCCGAAGGCTCGCGTGAACAGCGGAACATGCAGCGCATCGACCAACGGCGCCCACAGGAATTTCAGCGTGTAGGGTGTGCCGACCAGCGCGAACAGCCCGATGGTCTTGAGATCGACCCCGGCCTCGCGCATCCACACCAGCAGCGTCGAGCCCGACAGCGCCAGCGGCAGGCCGGAGGAGAAGCCGAGGAACAACACGATCAGCACCCGCGGTTGCAGGTACACGGCAAGACTTTCGCGCCAGGAGGTCCCAGGGGCGGAAGTCGCGGCGGGGGAAGTCGCGTCGGGTGCGGTCATGGGGTGGTGTTAGCAGATTCTGGGAGAAAAGACTCTGACGGTAGCCCGCGAGGCGGAAGCTCCCAACCCCCGCTCGCTGTCATCGTCCGCGAAGGCGGACGATCCAGTAATCACCAGCGTCTCGGTTCAATCACACCCGCCGCGGTGTACTGGATGCCCCGCCTTCGCGGGGCATGACAGCGTGGCGGAGTGAGACAGTATTATGGTGGGCCGGCAATCTCGTGATACAGATCGTCCCAATTCGGATTGTGCTGCTCGATCAATCGACCTTCCAGGCCCTGTTCCACTTCTTCAGCCGCTTCTTCCGTTTGATCGCATTCTCGGGATCGTCGAACCGCTCGAAGTAACCAATCTTGCGATGTCGTACTTCTCCGTAAAGCTCTCGATCACCTTCGACTTGTGCTGCGCTACTCGGCGAATGAGATCATTGGTCACGCCTATGTAAAGCGTGCCACCGATCTTGCTCGCGAGAATGTATACGTAGTAGCAGCGTCCGCCCATCTGCCGCTTCCCGCTCCGCCGTCATCGTCCGCGAAGGCGGACGATCCAGTAATCACCGGAGTCTCTGTTCAATCACACCCGCCGCGGCGTACTGGATGCCCCGCCTTCGCGGGGCATGACAGTGTGTGCCCGAATCACTCCCCCGCCTGGAGCTTCCGCGGAAACAGCTCGCCTGCGCCTGTGGCCACCAGCCGCGGTGCCTCCGGTGCGTCGCTCTTGCTGAAATCGAGTTCCTCGATTCGTCCTGCACGCTTCTCGATCTTGTCGGCGGAGATGAGGATCTGGCGGACGTCCTCGTTCGCATCGGAAAAATGCTTCTGCAGTTTGACCACGCGGTCGCGCAGGCGGCCGAGGTCGTCGCCGAGCTTGATCACTTCGGTCTGGATCTGGTCGGCGGCATCGCGCATGCGCGCGTCCTTCATGATCTGCTGCATCACCTGGATCGCGAGCATCAGGAGCGAGGGCGACACCAGCACGACGCGGGCGCGGTAGGCTTTTTGAATCACGTCGTCGAAGCCGTCGTGGATCTCGGCGTAGACCGATTCCGACGGCACGAACATCAGCGCCATCTCCTGGGTCTCGCCGGTGACGAGGTATTTTTCCGCGATGTCGCTGACATGCTTCATCACGTCGCCGCGCAGGCGCTGCGTGGCAACGCGCCGCTCCTCGTCGGTGCGGGCGTCGTGCAGGGCCGTCATCGCCTCCAGCGGAAACTTTGCGTCGATGCAGAGCGGGCGTTGGTCCGGCAGGAACACGACGCAATCGGGCCGCTTGCCGGTCGAGAGCGTGAACTGGAACTCGTAGGCGCCTTTGGGAAGGCCGTCCTGGACGATCGCCTCCATCCGCGCCTGACCGAAAGCGCCGCGCGACTGCTTGTTGGCGAGTACGTCCCGCAAGGTGGTCACCTGCGTGGTGAGGTCGGTGAGGTTCTTGTGGGCACTGTCGATGATGCCGAGCCGCTCGTGCAGGGCGCGCAGGCTCTCCATGGTGTTGCGGGTCGAATGTTCCATGGACTGGCCGACGCGATGGGTCACCGAATCCAGCCGCTCGTTGACCGCCCGCGCCATGTCGGCCTGGCGGCCGGCCAGCGCCTGGGTCATGGCGTCGACCCTTCCAGAGGATTCGCTTTGGGCGCGCAGCACCTCACTCAGCCGCTCCTCGAGCTCGTCGGCCCGGATTGCGTGCGCCATCGCGAGTTCCGCGCCGCGTTGGCCAGAGCGCGCGATCACCACCGCGATCACCACCAGCAGGATGAGGACGAGCGCACCGAAGCTGATCAGCGCATCGATGGTGCGCACCGGCCAGTCGCCAATCAGGAAAATAATCTCGTTCATGTGCCCTTCTAGCGCGATTCGCCGATATTCGCGAACGAAGAGGGAACGACAGGGGTTAACCGCCCCCTAATTTTTATGGTTAACGAAAAGCGAAGTTTTATGGTTAGTGAGGGGTTAACGGGGTTCCCCGCCGCATTGACCGCATCCGGCATGCGGCTTAAATCGCGGCCATGGCCCTCAGAGAAATCATCATCCTGCCCGACAAGCAGCTGCGTCTGGTCTCCAAGCCGATCGAGAAGGTCACGGCCGAGATCCGCAAGCTTGCCGACGACATGTTCGAGACCATGTACGACGCGCCCGGCATTGGCCTCGCCGCGATCCAGATCGCGCAGCCGCTGCGGCTGATCACCATGGACCTCGCCAAGCGCGACGAGAACGGCGAGACCACGCCGCTGCCGCGCGTCTTCATCAACCCCGAGATCATCGCCTCGTCCGAGGAACTGTCGGTCTACGAGGAAGGCTGCCTCTCGATCCCCGAATATTACGAGGAGGTCGAGCGCCCTGCGAAGGTGCGCGTGCGCTTCACCGATCTCGACGGCAAGGTGCACGAGGAGGACGCCGAAGGCCTCTACGCCACCTGCATCCAGCATGAGATCGACCACCTCAACGGCGTGCTGTTCGTCGACTATCTGTCGAAGCTGAAGCGCGACCGCGTGATGAAGAAGTTCGAAAAGGCCGCCAAGCGGGCGGAGTGAGTTGTAAGCAACTGGCGTTGCCGCACGCTCCTCTGCGCTCCCTCCCCCCTTGCGGGGGAGGGCGGGGGAGAGGGGTAGCGCAGCAAAAGGTTTGTCTGGGGGCGAAGACTCCGCGCTCACGCCGATAGAGCGCGTCGTGTGACACCCCTCTCCCTAACCCTCCCCCGCAAGGGGGGAGGGAACGCAGCGAGTCTGTTGATGCCTCTCCGCCTCATCTTCATGGGCACGCCCGATTTCTCCGTGCCGACGCTGCTCGAGCTGGTCGCGCATGGCCACGAGATCGTCGCCGTCTACACCCGCGCGCCGAAGCCGGGCGGGCGGCGCGGCCTGCAGTTGCAGCCGACGCCGGTCGAGGAAGCCGCGCGAAAACTCGGCGTGTCCGTGCTGACGCCGAAGACGCTGAAGACCGAGGAAGCGCTGGCGGAGTTCAATGCGTTCGACGCCGATGCGGCCGTCGTCGTTGCCTACGGCATGATCCTGCCGCAGGCGATCCTCGATGCGCCCAAGCTCGGCTGCTACAACCTGCACGCTTCGCTGCTGCCGCGCTGGCGCGGCGCCGCGCCCATCAACCGCGCGATCATGGCTGATGATGCCGAGAGCGGCGTGATGGTGATGAAGATGGATGTCGGCTTGGATACCGGCGACGTCGCGATGGCCGAGCGTCTTGCCATCACGGACAGCATGACCGCGGTCGATCTGCATGACCGTCTGTCCCGGCTCGGTGCCGACCTGATGGTGCGAGCCATGGCCGCGCTCGCCCGCGGCGGGCTGCAGCTCAAGAAGCAGAGCGAGGACGGCGTCACCTACGCCGCCAAGATCGACAAGGCCGAGGCGCGGATCGACTGGAGCAAGCCTGCGCGTGCCGTGCTGCGCCACATCCACGGCCTCTCGCCGTTCCCCGGCGCATGGGCCGAGCTTGAAAATGCGCGCGTAAAGCTCCTGCGCTGTGAGCTGGCGAAGGGCTCGGGTGCGCCGGGCGAGGTGCTCGACGATCAGCTCACGATCGCCTGCGGCGAGGGAGCGATCCGTATCATCGAGCTGCAGCGTGAGGGTAAGGGCCGGATGCAGGCCGCGGACTTTTTGCGTGGTGTGCCGCTGAAGGCGGGAGCTAAATTCACCTAACGCTGTCATACCCCGCGAAGGCGGGGTATCCAGTACACCGAGACTTCTGAGATGAACCGAACCGTCACGGCGTACTGGATCGTCCGCCTGCGCGGACGATGACACCGGGAACGATGCCCCGCTACAAGCTCACCATCGAATATGACGGCGCGCCGTTCTTCGGCTGGCAGGTGCAGGAGACGCTGCCTTCGGTGCAGGGCGCGTTGGAGGCAGCCGTGAAGGCGATGACCGGCGCGGATCTCCGCGTGCATGGCGCGGGCCGCACCGATGCCGGCGTGCATGCGCGCGGCCAGGTCGCGCATGTCGATGTCGACAAGCCGTTTCCACCGGGCCGTTTTCGCGACGGGCTCAATGCGCATCTGCGCCCGCATCCGATCGCGGTGCTGGAAGCCGAGATCGTGCCTGACAGTTTCGAGGCGCGCTTCTCCGCGGTGAAACGCCACTACCGCTACCGCGTCATCAATACGCGCGCCAATCTCGCCCTCGACATCGGTCATGCCTGGCGTGTGCCGCGCAAGCTCGATGCCGACGCGATGCACGCGGCGGCGCAACGTCTGCTCGGCAAGCACGATTTCACCACCTTCCGCGATACCGAGTGCCAGGCCAAGTCGCCGGAGAAGACGCTCGATCAGCTCGACGTGATGCGCGACGGCCGCGAGATCACGATCATCACCTCGGCGCGCTCGTTCCTGCACAGCCAGGTCCGCTCGATGGTGGGATCGCTGGTCTGGGTCGGCGAAGGACGCTGGACCGCCGACGATCTCTCCGCAGCACTGGAAGCCCGCAACCGCGCAGCGTGTGGCATCGTCGCCCCGCCGGACGGGCTGTATCTGATGAAGGTGGATTATTGAGGGGGTGTGAGGGGAGCGGAGAGCGCGCGCTCACCACGCCCTCGCTGTCATTCCCCGCGAAGGCGGGGAATCCAGTACGCCGCGGCTCCCCGACTCAATCACTGCTGTCTCTGGAATACTGGATCGTCCGCCTTCGCGGACGATGACAGCGGAGAATGGGGCGGCAGTCGCGCCCTACCCAAAATACCGCGTCAAAATCCCGCGATACACCTTCGTCAGCTTCTCCAGATCAGCCACCGGCACGCGCTCGTCGACTTGATGCATGGTCTGGCCGACCAAGCCGAACTCGATCACCGGACAATAGCTCGAGATGAAGCGCGCATCCGACGTGCCACCGCTCGTCGACAGCTCCGGCCTGCGGCCGGTCACCTCCTCGATCGCGGCCACCGCGAGATCGGTGAACGGGCCGGGCTTGGTCACGAACACGTTGGAGTTCGAGGGTTCCCAGACGATGCGGGCCTTGATGCGGTTGCCGCAGGCTTTGGCGAGACGCGTCTCGACCAGTTCGCGCAGGCTCGCCTGGGTGTGGTTATCGTTATAGCGAATATTGAACTTTGCGCGGGCCTCGCCGGGAATGACGTTGTTGGCCTTGTTGCCGACGTCCACCGAAGTGAATTCGAGATTGGACGCCTGGAACTGCGCGCTGCCATGGTCGAGCGGCTCGTCGGAGATCGCGATGATCAGGCGCGAGATATCCGGCACCGGATTGGAGGCGCGATGCGGATAGGCGACGTGGCCCTGCACGCCGTCCACGTAAAGCGTGCCGGATTGCGAGCCGCGGCGGCCGACCTTGATGGTGTCGCCGAGCGTCTCGACATTGGAGGGCTCGCCGAGCACGCAATGATCGAACGTCTCGCCGCGATCGCCGGCCCATTTGAGCAGCTTGATGGTGCCGTTGATGGAGACGTCTTCCTCGTCGCCGGTGATCAGGAAGGAAATCGAGCCTGTTCCATCGGCGCGCGGCTTGCCGCCATTGGCGGCGAGATGCTCCAGCACAGCTGCCACCGAGCAGGCGATGCCGCCCTTCATGTCGACCGCGCCGCGGCCGTGCAGGACACCGTCCTTCACCTCGCCGGAGAACGCGCCGACGCTCCAGGCGCTCTCGTCGCCCGGCGGCACCACGTCGGTATGGCCGGCAAAGGTGATGTGCGGGCCGTCGTTGCCGATCCGCGCATAGAGATTGTCGACGTCGGCAGTGCCTTCCTCGCTGAAGGTCACGCGGTGGCAAATGAAGCCGGCGGCACCGAGGGCTTTTTCAAGCACCCCGAGGGCGCCGGCGTCTTCAGGGGTTACCGAGGGGCAGCGGATGAGATCGCGGGCAATGGAGAGGGCATCGGTCATGCGCCCCGCTTAACATGCATGCCGCCGGGTGGGCTAGCACTGGGCGGGACAATTTCGATCTCGCGGCTCTGGTCCCAGCTATTGGCAGAGGGCGATACGGCGGCGTCCTCGACCTTGGCCAATGGATCAGGACCGAACCGGTTGTGGCCCTCGTTGCCCGGCATGCAGAACATCTCGACGAACCCCCACAGCCACAGGCTTGAGGCGGTGAGGCTGAACGGAAGCATCGAGCGGGCGTCAGGCAACAGGTTCGAGAACTGACTGTACAGGCCGGGTACGACGCAGAACGGGATGATCCACCAGCCGCTCCTGTCACGATCATGCAGCCGCTTGATCGTGGTCGCCAGGAAGATCCATGAGAACAGCGCCAGGCCGGATGACTTCAGGATCGTATCCGTGCGGTCAAATGAGGCCGGCGAGCGATAGGTCCGGGGATCGACCAGCTTGAAGAGTTCGTCGAGGCCGAAGTCGAAATCGATCTTCAGGGATAGCTTCAACGCGCCTTCGGCGCCGACGAGATGGATCACCTGACTGATGACGCCGAGCAGCGCCGCCAACAGCGCGACGATCAGCAGCGCCTGCCACAGCAGGGCGCGGTTGATGCGGCCATCGAAGCGGAAGAGGTACGAGGTCCAGTCCATGCGCGGGGCTCCGGGCGGCAGGGCCGTCCGAAGATTGGTCGCGATGGACAGTTAGGCGGTTCGAAGCCCTGCCAGACCCGTCATCCTGAGGTGCTCCGCCTGGGACGCAACGCGTCCCACGGGGAGCCTCGAAGGATGGACGGCCGAGATGCAGCCGGGGCGTCGCCCTTCGAGGGCCGCCGAAGAGGCGGCCGCCTCCAGCGACAACGGCTTCGCCGTTGGCGCGGGGGTGACGGTGATAGGTTTGCGTTTGTGCCGGAGCTTAGTCCCGCAGCAGCTCGTTGATGCTGGTCTTGGAACGCGTGCGCTCGTCGACGCGCTTGACGATGACGGCGCAGGCGGTGCTCGGGCCGATATGGCCGTTCTTCATCGGCTTGCCGGGCAGCGCGCCGGGCACCACCACCGAATATTCGGGCACTTCGCCCATGAAGACCTCGCCGGTCTCGCGGTCGACGATCTTGGTCGAGGCGCCCAGGAACACGCCCATCGCCAGCACCGCGCCCTTGCGCACGATCACGCCTTCGGCGACCTCGCTGCGCGCGCCGATGAAGCAGTCGTCCTCGATGATGACGGGCTCGGCCTGCAGCGGCTCGAGCACGCCGCCGATGCCGGCGCCGCCGGAGATGTGCACGCGCTTGCCGATCTGCGCGCAGGAGCCGACGGTCGCCCAGGTGTCGACCATGGTGCTCTCATCGACGTAAGCGCCGAGATTGACGAAGGACGGCATCAGCACGACGTTCTTGGCGATGAAGGCCGAGCGGCGCACGATGGAGCCCGGGACGGCCCGGAAACCGGCATCGCGAAAACGGTTCTCGCCCCAGCCTTCGAACTTCGAGGGCACCTTGTCCCACCATGTCGCCTTGCCGGATCCGCCGGGGATGACAGCCATGTCGTTGAGGCGGAATGACAGCAGCACGGCCTTCTTCAGCCACTGGTTGACCTTCCACTTGCCGTCAGCGCCGCGCTCGGCAACGCGCGCCTCGCCCTTGTCCAGGATCTCCAGTGACTGGTCCACGGCCTCGCGCACCTCGCCCTTGGTCGAGGTCGAAATGCCGTCACGCGCGTCGAAGGCGCTGTTGATGGTGGATTCGAGGGCGGACAGGGACATCGGGATTTCCTCTGGAGAAGGCGTGGTTTCGCGTGAATTGGAGCGCTTTTTCGGGATTTGAGGGGCCGGAGTCAAGGCATAGTCCAACCGTCGTCCCGGCTCCCGTAGCCCGGATGGAGCGCAGCGTAATCCGGGAGAGCATCTCCGCGGCAAGAAACCCCGGATTACGCTTGCGCTCCATCCGGGCTACGGCTCACCGCGCAGCTTTGCCAAAAACCCACTCAGATCATCCGTAACATAGTCGACATGGGCGGCGTCCCGGCCTTCCAGTTCCCAATCCTCGCGCACCACCTCTTTCGTCCCATCCGGCACCACCAGCACGGTGGTCATGCCCAGCCGGTGCGGAACGGTGAGGTTGCGGGCGAGGTCCTCGAACATGGCGGCGCGTGTCGGATCGACCGCGTGATCGCTGAGGAATTTCCGATACGTCTGCTCGGCCGGCTTCGGCTCGAACCCGGCGGCGATGATGTCGAACACGCCGTCGAAATGGCCGGCAAAGCCGAGACGCGCCAGCACGGCATCGACATGGTCGACCGAGCCGTTGGTCAGGATCAGTTTTCGTCCCGGCAGACTTGCGATGGCTGCGCCGAGCGCCGGGTTCGGCTCCAGCGGCGAATGGTCGATCTTGTGGACATAGGCGAGGTAGTCGTCGGCGGAAACGCCGTGCAGGGTCATCATGCCGCGCATGGTGGTGCCGAAGCGCCGGTAATAGTCCTTCTGAATAGCCCGCGCTTCCTCCGGGCCGACGTTCAGCCAGTTGCAGACGAACTCCCCGATCCGCGCGTCGACCTGCTGCCACAGATTGACGTGATGCGGATAGAGCGTGTTGTCGAGGTCGAACACCCAGGTGTCGACGTGGTCGAATGTGCGGGGCGAAGTCATCAAAACCCTCTCGATCACGGCACCGCGAAGCGCAGCGTCTTGCCGCCGCTCGACATATCCACCGCGCCGAAGCCCGTCGCCGCGAATCCGCGCGCGCCGCAATCGGTCTGCTCATTGGTCTCGAACTTGGTCTCGCGCGTGCACAGCTGCCTGTCGCCGCCCCAGTTCAGCGGCCTGTCCTTCAGCTTGACGGCGCGGTTGTCGCCATCGATCGCTTCCGCGAAGCTGAAGATCTGCTTCGGCTGGCCGGTCACATCGGGGTGCAGGCACGTCTTGGGATCGATGCGATACCAGCCGCGGCTGGTGACGGACTTGCCGTCGTCGGTCGCGATCGCCGCCATCACTTTGTGCGGCGTGTCGTTGCACCAGGTGAGGCCGGTCGCAGACGGCGTCTGCACCGCATCGACCATGGTCTTGAAGAAGTTTTGCGAGCCCACGATGTCCGACGGCAATCCGCGGCTTTTCAGGAACGCGGCCAGCGCGCCCTGCGTCTTCGGCCCGTCGACGCCATCGATCGGCGCGGCGTCGTAGCCTGCGATCACCAGCAGGCGCTGGATGCCGGCGAGGCGGGCCTGCTCGTCGTCATATTCGGAATCCTCGGCGAGATAGGCCGTGAGGTTGCCGTCCGCTGCTTGCGTCGGCGTCACTTGCGTGAACGCGACTTGCGTCTGGCCGCTGCGGCACTGCCGTGCCGCCGCGATGACGAAATTGTCCTGCGCCACGCACAGCATGTCGCGGCCGTTCTGCGGGATCGGGGAGGCGCCATAGACGCCGAGCGCGCGGGCGTTGAGGAGGATGCGGTCGGCCGTCAGCGTGCCCTGCACCACCACGCGGCAGGTGGCGGGATCGATCCTGAACCAGCCCCGCGTCGCGGTCGCCGCCTTGTCGTCGATGCCGATCGCGGCTTCGACGACATAGGACATCCGGTTGCAGATCTTGAGGTCGGCGAAAGCGGGAGCGGAGGAGAAGAAGAACGAGACCGCTGCGGCCGGCAGCGTCATCAGGAAACGCGTCAGGACAGAGCGGCGAGGCCGCCGCTCTCCCAGCTCTGTTCCTCGCCGCTCCTGCATCACTTGTGGATCAGCGTGCCCGTGCCCTGGTTGGTGAAGAGCTCGAGCAGCACCGCATGCTGCATCTTGCCGTCGATGATGACGACGCCCTCGACGCCCTGCTCCAGCGCGTAGATGCAGGTCTCGACCTTCGGGATCATGCCGCCGGAGATGGTGCCGTCGGCGATCAGCTTTCGCGCGTCCTTCACCGAGAGCTGAGGAATCAGCTTCTTCGACTTGTCGAGCACGCCGGGCACGTCGGTAAGCAGCAACAGGCGCTTGGCCTTCAGCGCGCCGGCGACAGCCCCTGCAAAGGTGTCGGCGTTGACGTTCAGCGTCTGGCCTTCCTTGGACGTCGCGAGCGGCGCCAGCACCGGGATCAGTTCGTAGCCGATCAGCTGGTTGAGCAGCGTGAGGTCGACCTTCTCGGGATCGCCGACGAAGCCGAGATCGACCGCCTTCTCGATATGCGAGTCCGGATCGATGATGGTCCGCGTCGTCTTCGACGCTTTCACCATATTGCCGTCCTTGCCCGACAGCCCGACGGCCTTGCCGCCGGCCTCGTTGATGTAGCCGACGATCTGCTTGTTGACGGAGCCGGCGAGCACCATCTCGACGATCTCGATGGTCGCGGCATCGGTGATGCGCAGGCCGGCGGCGAATTCCGAGACGATGCCGAGGCGCTTGAGCATGGTCGCGATCTGCGGTCCGCCGCCATGCACCACGACGGGATTGATCGCAGTCTGCTCGAGCAGCACGATGTCGCGGGCAAAGTTCTTCGCGGTCTCCTCGTCGCCCATGGCATGGCCGCCATATTTGATGACGATGGTTTCCTCGTCATACTGCTGCATGTGCGGCAGCGCTTCCGACAGGATGCGGGCCTGGTCGAGCGGGGAGATGTCGGTCATGTCGCGGTCTCGCTGGCGGGTCTAACGCGGCTGCGTTCTATCCGATTGGCGGGGGCAGCGCAAAGTGTGGCTGATATGTAGCCCGGATGGAGCGAAGCGAAATCCGGGATTCTCACCGCGGGCACCGGCCCCGGATTGCGCTTCGCTCCATCCGGGCTACGAGGTCAGCGCTTCGCCACCACCGCCGCCAGCGTCACCGCCAGCCAGCCCAAAATCATCACCGTCCCACCCGTCGGCGCCGCGTACGGAAACAGCGAATGCCCGGCATATTGCCGCAAGCTGAGGTCGCCGGCGAACAGCGCGGCGCCGATCGCCAGGCCGGATGCACCAACGAGGCCAATTCCGCCGTGCAGAAGGCCGCGCGCGAGCAGGGCGACGGTCGCAAGTATGGCAGTTGCATGAAACAGCAGCATCGCGCTGGCGGAGGCCAGCCGGCTCGCATCGCCGCCATGCGCCGAGGCGGCGGCCAGTGCGACGCCGGCGGCGCCCATCAAACCGGCAAGCCCGATCAGCAGGCGGTGCGCCGCCGTCACGAGGCCCGCTCCTCCAGCAGCTTCGCCATTGCGGCGCGCAAGCTCTCCATGCCGGTCGAACTGCGTGACGATGTCGCGAGCACGTTCGGGAACGCGGCCGGATGCTTGGCCAGCGCGGCCTCGCTCTCGGCGATACGCGATTGCAACTCGGAGGCCTTCACCTGGTCGGCCTTGGTCAGCACGATCTGGTAGCTGACCGCGGAGCGGTCGAGCGTCTTCAGGACTTCGAGATCGACGTCCTTGATGCCGTGCCGCGCGTCGATCAGGACGTAGACGCGCGCGAGTGAGGCACGTCCCAGCAGGAATTTGTGGATCAACTCGGTCCAGGACGCGACCTGGCTCTTGGGCGCCTTGGCATAGCCGTAACCGGGCATGTCGACGAGGCGCAGGTCGGTCTTCCCTGGGACCTCGAAGAAGATCAGTTCCTGGGTGCGGCCGGGCGTATGCGAGGTGCGCGCCAGCGCATTGCGGCCGGTGAGCGCGTTGATCAGGCTCGACTTGCCGACATTGGAGCGTCCGGCAAAGGCGACCTCCAGCCCCGCCATCGGCGGCAGCGTCTGGATCGAGGGCGAGGCCCAGATGAACTGCCAGTCGCGGGCAAACAGCTTTCGCCCAGCCTCGATCAGCTTCGCATCTTTGTCGTCGGTCATGCGAAGCTCATTTGTTTCCACACGTCGTTGCGAGCGAAGCGAAGCAATCCAGACTTTCTCCGCGGAAGCAGTCTGGATTGCTTCGTCGCTTCGCTTCTCGCAATGACGGGCGCTACGTCGCCTTCCTCGCGAACGTCGCCTTGAGATTGTCGAACAGCTCCACCTTCACGCCGTTGCGGCGCATGATGTAGCTCTGTTGCAGAACCGAGAGCGCGTTGTTCCAGGCCCAGTAGATCACGAGGCCCGCCGGGAAGCCCGCCAACATGAAGGTGAAGATCAGCGGCATCCAGTTGAAGATGATCTGCTGCGTCGGATCCGGCGGCGTCGGGTTCAGCTTCATCTGGAACCACATCGTGATGCCCATGATGATCGGCCAGATGCCGAGCGCGAGATAGTGGCCGAACACCGGAATCGTGGTCGGATCGAACGGGATCAGCCCGAACAGGTTGAACAGATTGGTCGGATCCGGCGCGGAGAGGTCCTTGATCCAGCCGTAGAACGGCGCGTGCCGCATCTCGATGGTGACGAACAGCACCTTGTAGAGCGAGAAGAACACCGGGATCTGGATCACCACGGGAAGACAGCCGGCGACCGGATTGATCTTCTCCTTGCGATAGATCTCCATCATCTCCTGCTGCTGCTTCACCTTGTCGTCGGGGTAGCGCTCCTTGAGCGCCTGAAGCTGCGGCTGGATCGACTTCATCTTCGCCATCGAGGCGTAGGACTTGTTCGCCAAGGGGAAGAACAGCAGCTTCACGATCACGGTCACGAGCAGGATCGAGATGCCGAAATTGCCGAAGAAGCGGAAGAAGAAGTCGAGGCCGAGGAACATCGGCTTGGTGATGAAGTAGAACCAGCCCCAGTCGATCAACAGATCGAAATGGTTGAGGCCGAGCTCCTTGTTGTAGCCGCCGTGACCTGCGAGCGGGAAATTGATGCCGACGACGCCGGCTTCCTTGGCGCCGGCGAACAGGCGCGCATTCGCGGTCGCGGAGCCGCCGATCGCGACGGTGACGGGATCGAGCAGGTAGTCGGTCTGATAGGTGTGGACGTTGCCGACCGGGTTGGACGAGAACCTCGCCTGCAGCCGCGCACCGGTGTCGGGCAGCAGTGCCGAGGCCCAGTACTTGTCGGTGATGCCGAGCCATCCGTTGGTGACGTTGTTGAAGTTCACCTGCTTGGATTCGTCGACCTTCTTGTAGGCGTATTCCTGCAAGCCTTGATCGCCGAGATAGCCGATCAGGCCCTCATGCAGAATGTAGTAGCCGGAGACCTGGGGCGCGCCGTGGCGCGAGATCAGCGCGAACGGATAGAGCGTGACAGGCGCATTGCCGACATTGCTCACCTCATCCTTGATGGTGAAGAGATAATGGTCGTCGACTGCAATGGTGCGGCGGAAGGTGAGGCCGTCGCCATTTTCCCATTTCAGCACCACCGGCGTCGTCGGCGTCAGGCTGCCGCTGCCCTCCTGCTGCCAGACGGTCTGCGTGTCCGGCATCTTCGCCGTCACGCCCGTCGCCGCGACCCAGCCGAACTCGGCGTAATAGGGTTCAGCGGTGCCCGAGGGCGAATAGAGGATGATCGGCGGTGACTTCGGGTCGACCGTTTCGCGGAATTGCACCAGCGCGAGGTCGTCGATGCGGCCGCCCTTCAAGGAGATGCTGCCGGCGATCCGCGGCGTGTCGATCTTCACGCGCGGACCGGCTGCGATCGCGGCATCGCGCGCAACGACCGGCTGAGCCTGCTGGCTCGCGCCCGGCGTTGCCGGCTGAGCCGCGTTGCCCGGCTGCGGCGCGCTGCCCGGCGTCGCCGATGCGGTCGGCTGCGGCGTGCCCTTCTGGAGCTCGGCCTGGGTCTGCTGCTGGGCGCGCTGCTTCTCCATCGCCGGCACATTGTAGAAATACTGCCAGGCGATCAGCACCAGCCCGGAGAGAATGACGGCAAGGATGGTATTGCGATTGTCGGTCATCACTATTGTCTCGTCATCAATCCGGTTTGCGGCTGGTCGCTGCGGCGTGGCCTGGCCTTTGGCCGCGCACTTTGTGCGTATGACGCGCGGGCTTCGTGAACGCTATGCGCAGATCGTCGAGCATGGTCGCGAAGGGGCGCGTGAGCGCGTCCCTTCTGCCGACCAGCACATAATCATGATGGGGCTGCATCGACACCGGATCGAGCCGCTTCACCAGTTCGCGAAGCCGGCGCCGGATGCGATTGCGCGCGGGGGCGTTGCCGTTCTTTTTGGTAACGGTGAAGCCGATCCGGATCGGGCCGCCGTCATCGCGGGAGCGGCTTTGCAGGACGAACGCGGGACTGTTCACCCGCGCGCCATTGGCAACGGCGAGGAAATCCGCCCGCTGCCTCAGCCGATCCATGATGAAATCCCGGAAAAGGGGGTCCGGCTCAGGCGCTCAGACGCTTGCGGCCGCGGGCACGGCGGGCGGCGAGAACCTTGCGGCCGCCGGCAGTGGCGAGACGGGCACGGAAGCCGTGACGGCGCTTGCGCACCAGTTTGCTGGGTTGATAAGTCCGCTTCACGGGTTTTTCTCCGCTGACCGGGCAATTTGCCTGTAGAATTGATGGTAAAGTCCGGAAGATGCGGCCCAAAACGGACCGTTTCCGGCCCTAAGAGAGCCGCTCCCGGTGTCGCACCGGGTCATCGCGGACAATTTGCGCGGCTTATAAGCGAGCGCCTTGTTTTCGTCAACGCCGCACAAGCGCACCTTTCCGGTGAATATCGCTGTTTGTGCGGGGTTTTTAACCCTTGAGGTAGCGACTCGCGATATCAGCGCTTACATCCCACCTTGGCAGATTAGCGATCCGTAATTTGACCCGACCGGGGTCGGGCCGCATCTTTCACACCGCCAATCCTTCACCCGCCAAAGGCAGCGAGGGCGAATTTCGTGGCAGCGACAGACCTCCAGCCGATCCAGGATCAGGATCAGCCGGACCCGCCGGCGATGCGTCCCCGCGGGACGCGCGGGCTTGGGCTGTCAGGCAAACTGCTGCTGCTCACCATTCCCCTGGTGATGATTGCGGCCATTCTGCTCTACGTGCCCGCCATTGCCAATTTCTGGGTCAACCGGCTGAACGACCGCGTCGCGGCGGCCAACACCGCGGCGCTGGTGCTGGATGCGGCGCCGCTCGGCATGGTCCCCGATTCGCTGTCGCGTCAGATCCTGAAAAGCATCAATGCCCGCGCCGTCGCCATCAAGATGGGCCAGCAGCGCCGGCTGCTCGCCAGCGACAACATTCCGGCCGCGATCGAGCATGACCTCGACCTGCGCGACATGACCGCCTGGGAGGCGATCACCGGCTCGTTCCGAATGATGCTGGAGACCGGCAACCAGGCCATCCGGATCGTCGGGCCCGGCGTCGGCAATGCCCAGTTCATCGAGATCGTGACCGACGAGCTGCCGCTGCGGCAGCAGATGTATCGTTTCTCCCGCAACCTCGTGGTGGTCGCGCTGATCATCGCGGCGCTGACCGCGGGGCTGGTCTATCTCGCGCTTCATTATCTCTTCGTGCGCCCGATGCGGCGGCTGACCGCGAGCCTGGTCGGCTTCCACGAGAACCCCGAAAGCTCCGCGGGCATCATCGTGCCGAGCCAGCGCAGCGACGAGATCGGGGTCGCCGAGCGCGAATTGTCGGACATGCAGCGCGATTTGATGTCGATGCTGAATCAAAAGAGCCGGCTTGCCGCCCTTGGCCTCGCGGTGTCCAAGATCAATCACGATCTGCGCAATCTGCTGGCTTCGGCCCAGCTTCTGTCGGATCAGCTCGCCAGCGTGCCGGATCCCCGGGTGCAGCGCTTTGCGCCGAAACTGGTGCGCTCGCTCGAGCGCGCCATCGCCTTCTGCCAATCGACGCTGTCCTACGGCCGCGCCCAGGAGGCCGCGCCGGACCGTCGCATGATCCTGATCGAGCCTGTCGTGCTGGAGGTCCGTGAGACCGCGGGCCTCGCCTCCGACGCCTCGATCGCCTGGGTCGCTGCGATCGAGCGCGGGCTTGCGATCGATGCCGATCCCGATCAGTTGTTCCGGGTGCTGCTCAATCTCGTTCGCAACGCCGCCCAGGCGTTGGAGAGTCATTCCTCCGGCGAGGGTGGCCCGCAGCAGATCCGGATCACCGGAAAACGCGAGGGCGCCGTGGCGATCATCGAAGTTTCCGACACCGGCCCCGGCGTGCCCCAGAAGACCCGGGATCACCTGTTCGAGGCGTTCCAGACCTCCGGCCGCCCCGGCGGCAGCGGCCTTGGCCTGGCCATTGCCGCCGAGTTGGTCCGCGCCCATGGCGGCGACATTCACCTGGTCGAGGGCACCATCGGCGCCACCTTCCGCATCGTCATCCCCGACCGCCCCGTGGAGCTGCTCTCCATCCGCAACGAGCGGCAGAGGGCGTAGGTCGGCCAGCGGCCGAGTTGAACGATGCGGTGATCTCCACGATATCCGTCATTCCAGGATGGACCGAAGGGCCAGGCCCGGAATCCATAACCCCGGCTGGTGGTTATGGATTCCAGGCTCGCGACTTCCCCGCGCCCCGGAATGACGATCGAGAGGCGGAAATGCCCCAAAATACCGCCGACGCAGACCTTGCCAATCGGGGAAAGAGCGGTTAGTCAGAGCGCTCTTTCGCACCCCCTCCGGCTTTGCCGGGGGCTGCTTGCGGGCCATGCCCGCGCTGTTTGCGAAAAACGCGCCCGTAGCTCAGCTGGATAGAGCATCAGACTACGAATCTGAGGGTCGGACGTTCGAATCGTTCCGGGCGCGCCATTCTTCGACGCCGGCCAGGCAACCCAACATCCGAGATCGCGGATCGGCCGCGCGCCGTCGGGAACCAGATGAAGATATCACAGGCATTCAAATTCGAGGCGGCGCATCGGCTGCCCAAGGTGCCCGAGACGCACCGATGCAGCCGGCTGCATGGTCATTCCTATCGGGTCGAGGTTCAGCTCGACGGACCGGTCGACCCCGGCACGGGCTTCGTCGTGGACTTTTTCGATCTCGAGTCGAGCTTCGCCGATATCGTGGGCGCGTTGGACCACCGATGCTTGAACGACGTCGAGGGGCTCGAGAACCCGACGGCCGAGAACATTGCGATCTGGATATGGGACCGGCTGGCATCGAGCCTGCGGCAAATCTCGGCGGTCCGCGTCTACGAAACGGCGGAGTGCTGGGCCGAATATCACGGGCGGTGACGTAGAGCATCAGGGTACGAATCTGAATGGTTCCGGGCTTGCCATTTCGATAGTAAGTTCGTCCCATGCCCAGTATCGATCGTCTGCTCTCCCGCCTCGTTCTATTCCTTGCAATCGCAGCCGCCCCGGTCCTTCCCGCAAGGGCGGCCGAGCCCTGCCCGTTCATCAGCGCCAAGGAGCTCGCCGGCGCGATGCCGGCGCTCAAATGGTCACTGATTTCAAATCAGGACGGTCGCGGCTGCATCTACCAGGCCGGGCGCGGCGACACGATGATGCTGTCCGTGTTCCGTAATCCCGACAAGGACCGCGCCAGGGAATTGTACGCGACCTTCGTCAAGACACTCGGCGAGCGCATGCCGCTCAACGCGGTGTCCGGGATCGGCGACGAAGGCCAGGGCGGAGCGAGCGCCGCCGGCGCAGAGCGGCAGGAGGCCTCGGTCGTCGCCTTGTCCGGCGATTACATTCTGCAGATCACCGTCTATCCGGCCGGCCGGCGTGCCGACGATGCGCTGCTCGGACCGCTCACCGAAGCCGCGCGAATTGCCGTCGCCAACGTGAGCAGGAGCAGCGAACGGTTCGGCAATTGCGAGTGGCTTGCGGCCGCGGACGCCGGCGGCTTTCTCGACAGCAGCACGCTGACGGTGCAGCGGACCGGCGCGGGCAGCTGCATGATGTTCGATCGCGAGGCCAATACCATGACGGTCGCGGTTATCGCGACCTCGCGCGACACCGCCATCGGCATGATGAAACGCGCAGGTCCCTGCAAGCATTTGGCGATACCCGAGCTCGGCAGTGAAGCGTTCGGCGAGCATTCCTGCACCAAGGGCAACGGCAACGCCGTCACCATCTATGTCTGGAAGAACGGCAAGCAGGCTTCGATCCTGTTCGCCCCGGTCAAGCCGCATCCGGAGTCCGGCTCGGTCGAACGCCTGAAGGCGGTCGCCGGGCGGGTTTATGGAAAGCTGTAACCGGAGCGGTCGGCGGCGTTTCCGCAATTGCCGACCGTCGTCGAGGCCGGTGCCCGGTGACGCCGCCGGGTCCTGCTAGGTCGCGCAGGGGGAGGAACGCTGGCGCAAGCTGATCAAAGCGAACATCGAGGTGTAATAAGCTGGGCGAGTCCGGCTAACATCCGCGACCGCCGAGCGGTCGCGGATGTCGTCCAACTACACCGTCAATCCACAAGCTCGCCGGATCGCGATCTGAACTGGCGAAGGCGGCAACGCGGGATCAAGCTCGCCTTTCGGCAGCAGCGGAGGCTGTGCCATGAAGCGCGGCCGTTTCCCTCGGTGGGGTTGCGCGGCATGAACGAGGAATGGGTGGCACAGATAGACGCTGCCTGCCGCACCGGTCGCGAGCTCGATCTCGCAATCTCCGGTCGACGCATAGTCATCGGCAGAGAGTTGCCGGAGCGTCGCGCCTGCCTCGCCATAAGGCAGTAGCTCCTGCGCGATAGTGGCATGCGAGCCTTTCCGGATCCGCGTGGGCGCATCATCGGCGCCGACATCCGAGAACAGGAAGAGCATTAGGAGCGCACGCCCGCTGCTTTTCACATTGACGCGCCATTTCATGAAATCCGCATTGGCGGTGCCAAAGCTCATGTCCACATGCCAGCCGTCATCACCGGGCGCTTCCTCTGACCGGAAGCGGATCGGAAAGGTTCCAAGGCCCGTGGGCGCGAGCCAGCGCCCTTCGCCGACGAGTTGATCGTAGGCGTGGTGCAGGGGCGGCGCGTTCGCGGCTTTAATGAAAGGGGGCGAAGCCTTGAATCCCACCCGGACAACGGGTCGAGTCCAAAGTTGAGGTTGGTCCGGTGACAGGCCGATATCCGCCCATAGTTCGTCCCTGCATTGCTTTGCAAGCTGAGCGCTGAAGGCGTTCTCGATCTTGACGAAGCCGTCGTCGATAAAGTTCTGGACCTGACGAGGCGTCAGGCCAGCCTGTTCGGTCTGGGGCATTGCACATTCTCCGTTCGGCTACCGCATCAAGCGCAGCCGGTTTGATCTGATTGGCGCGGATGCGCCGCGACGACTTCGGCCGTTCAGATCAGCGGGAAGAATGTGGACATGAACATCATGGTGGGGCCGTATACCGCGGCAGACCGGGGAATCAAGACGCGCTGGGCGGCCTTGAGATCATGGCGAGTATGCCGCGTGTCGGCAGCCCTCTCGCGCCGCGAGGAGGCTGCCGCAGGCTCAAACGCGCCTCACGGGCAAGGGTGACGTAGACCATCGCGGCCCAGATAGGTCCCTGAGCCGGGGTCATAGGACCGATAGCGCTGCGCACAGTAGGAGGTGGCGTTGGCTTGAGCCTGGCTACTGGCGATTGCGCCGCCGATGATGGCGCCGGCCGCGAGGCCGCCAAGTACGGCTGCGCCGTTCCCACCGTGATGGTGCCCGTAATAGCCGTGCCGATGCCCATGTCCGTGCCAATGCCGGTACTGCACCTGCTGCACGCCTAAGTCAGGACCGGGATTCGCGATCGGCAGAGGCGCTGCCAGCACCGGTGAAGCAGCCGCCGAGAGCATCGCTCCAGCGGCCGCGAGGGTGACGAAGGTTCTACGCAGTGTCATGTCCGGCTCCATGTTGTTGAGGATGCCGGAGCAACGACGGCTTGCCCGCTCCGTTCCGTCAACGCCGGACGAGCGTCAGAGGGTCGCAGAAAATGAACTGTTGGTAAGGATACAAGGCGAAGATGCAGCTACCTGTCCTCGCCATCCCGCCGGCGGAAGGGATCGGCGACATCATCGTGACCGCTGCGGCTACTGAAGAACATCAAGGCCATCAGCCCGCAGCCGATGAGCAGCGAGAAGAAACTTCCGAGGCCAAGCGCGATCCAGCCATGCTTGCCCATTTCGACCCCGCTGCTGGCTCCCCAGACCGAGAAAGCCCAGACGCCGGTGAGGATCAGCATGGCTCCGAGAGCGACCAACAGGGCGATCTGGCCGGCACTGATGTTCTTCATGACGGTTCTCGCTGTCGTTGCCTGACGAGAGTCAATTGCAAAGAGAGAGGAGACGTTCCTGTCACGACGCCAGCCTCTGCGTGGCTCGCCTGAATTCGGTTGCCGAAAAGACGCCTTTCCGGCGAGAAGCCCTCATTCGGAGACGGCGAGAACGGTCAGTCCCCTGGTGCGGGTGTCGGGCGTCTCGAATTCGATCCGCTGTCCCACCGAGAGGCCGATCAGCGCCGCTCCGACAGGCGTCAGGAGCGAGATCCGGTTGAGCTCGATGTTCGCCTCGTGCGGATAGACCAGCACGATCTCCCGGCTCGCACCCGTCACGTCATCGCGATAGGTCACTTTCGACCCCATCCTGATCACGCCGCGCAAGTCGTTCTCTTCCGTAACCGTCGCACGTTCCAGTTCTCGAGCCAGAAACTGGGCGACATGCGGAAATAGTTCCATGGTTGAATTTGCCAGCGAGCTGAGGCGCCGCGACTCGTCTTCCGTGATCTTGATCGGCGGCAGCGCCGGCTGTTCTCGCCGAGTCGTGGTTTCGAAGTTGCGCATTTGAATTCTCCTATGCTGCAGTTGGTCCGGGGTCGTCATCGAACGGCTTGCCTCGGGGCGCCCGGAAGAGAGGGACGACGTTTGGGCTTGATTGGGTCACGTGCTGAACCCTGACGACGTTCAGGCAGCCGGCAACGAAGTATGGCATCTGATCGCCGACCTGCAGTCCGATCAAAGCCGCACCCAAAGGTGTCAGGACCGAAAGGCTGTCGGGATTCGACCAGCACTCTTCGGGCCAGACCAATTGCACGGTGCGACGCGGAACGCCCCAATTCGTGCAACAGGTGACCCATGATCCCACGGTCACGAGCGAACGGAGATCGTTCCCTTCGTCGGGCACGATGTCGGCGCGGTTGATCTCACTTATGAGGAAGATCCCGTCCAGGTCGCCTTTCTGCGCGGCACGGCGGGCAAGCTGTTCCAGCCGCGGATAGTCCGATGCGGTGAGCGCGATTTTTGGAAGAGGCAGCACGGCACACTCCTTCTGCTTCAATACGACCTCTCGGGTGGAGGTCACGAAAGCTGGAAAAGAGCCCGGACGGCGCAAGCACCGTCCGGCTAACCGCCTGCTTGGAGGCGGCCGGCGTGGAGACTAAAACGCGCGGTGCGCGCATCTATGTCGACGACATATGCCATGACACTCTGAGTATAGTGATTGATTCCGCTGGGAACATTGCGGCGAAACCGCACAGTCGCGAGTGATTGAAACTTCGCGACGGGCCATGATGTAGCGGCCGATGCGAGCTTCGGCTTCCACGGCTCGGCTGCCAGCAGCGGAATCCACGCCGGCCGCTGACCACGCCGTCGCGAGATTCCCACATCATTGATCTGCAGCAATGATGATCTCGACCACCAATGCTAGAACGACTCGGAAGTCGCGACTCAAGGCTCATGGCCGGTCGCGACAATCGCAACGCGCATTGGAATCCGAGGGCTGAATGGGACGACTCCTGAATATCGTGACGCCACTGCATACGGCGACCAAGCGCGACTACATGGGCCGCATGAACGACGACAAGATCGGCTGCTCGCTGAAGGCGCGGGAATACGAGGCCGATTATTGGGATGGCGACCGCCGCTTCGGCTATGGCGGCTACCGCTTCATCGAGGGGCGCTGGGCGCCGGTCGCCAAGGCGCTGATCGAGACCTATGGTCTGAAGAATGGGTCCAGCGTGCTCGACGTCGGTTGCGGCAAGGGCTTTCTGCTGTACGAGATGCAGAAGATCCTGCCGGGTTTGAAGGTCGTCGGCTTCGACATCTCCAAGCATGGTCTCGAAAATGCGCACGAGCAGGTGAAGCCGTACCTCTTCAACTATCGTGCCCAGGACATCTATCCCTATGGCGACGACAGTTTCGATCTCGTCATCTCGCTCGGTACCCTGCACAATCTCCGATTGTATGAACTCGAGGCGGCGCTCAAGCAGGTCGAGAGGGTCGGCAAGAACAAATACGTCATGGTCGAGGGCTATCGGAACGTCACTGAGCTGCACAACCTCGAATGCTGGGCGCTGACGGCGGAGTCCATCCTGCACACGTCGGAATGGATCTGGCTGTACGGTAAGCTCGGCTACACCGGCGATTACGAATTCATCTATTTCGAGTGATCGGGCGCTCCTCATGGACATCAAGACTGCCAAGGCGGCCATTCTCGTCGAATCGGGCAAGCCGCTGATCGTCGACGAGTTCACGTTGCCGGATCGGCTCGAGCACGGCCAGGTGCTCGCGCACGTGCACACGTCGAGCATCTGCGGCGCGCAGATCAACGAGATCGACGCCGTCAAAGGCGTCGACAAGTTCCTGCCGCACCTCCTGGGACACGAAGCGCTGGCAACCATCGTCGAGACCGGGCCCGGTGTCGTCTCCTGCAAGCAGGGTGACACCGTCGTCATGCATTGGCGGCCGGGCAAGGGCATTCAGTCCAATACACCGGCCTATTCCTGGCGCGGCAAGCGCCTCAATGCGGGCTGGGTCACCACCTTCAACGACTACGCCGTGGTGTCCGAGAATCGCGTCACGCCCGTTCCGGCCTCGATCGACCGCACCAGCGCGCCGCTGCTCGGCTGCGCGGTGACGACCGCGCTCGGTGTCGTCAACAACGATGCGCAAATCGCCATCGGCGAGGCCGTCGTCGTGTTCGGCGTTGGCGGCGTCGGATTGAACATCGTGCAATTTGCCGCGATGGTGGGCGCCTATCCCGTCATTGCGATCGACCGCCTCGACAACAAGCTCGAGATGGCGAGGCAGTTCGGCGCCACCCACACCATCAACTCCGAAGCGGTCAAGGATGTGGCTGCCGAGGTTCGGTCGATCACGGGCACTGAGGGGCCCGACAAGGTCGTCGAAACCACCGGCGTCAAGAATCTGATCGAGCTCGCCTACGAGATCACGGCGAAGAATGGCCGCTGCATCCTCGTCGGCGTTCCCCGCGAGAAGGCCGAAATCTACACGCTGCCGCTCCACTTCGAGAAGGTGCTGAAGGGCTCGGAAGGCGGGCAATGCCAGCCGGCCCGCGATATCCCGCGTCTCGTTCGGCTGAGCGATGCCGGCAAGGTGAGCTACCGCGGGATCGTGACCCACGAGTTCGCGCTTGACGGCGTCAATGACGCGTTGGACCTGATGCGCAGCGGCACATCGGGCCGAATTCTGCTGAACATCAGCTGAGCGCGGCGACCAAGTCGCAAGCCTGGTCGAGGCCGCCGGCACCGCAAGTCCGGCGCGCAGACCATCCAAGCCGTTCTTTTCAACCAGAAAGGAGGCCGTTCGCAGGCCTTTCGGGGCATCTGCAATAGCGCCGCTGCTGCCCGCGTGGCCAGGCAGCGCGTCATGACGGCTTCGCGCCGGCCGTAACCGCCGGTTAACCATGGATATTTACGGTGTCGAAAGCCTCTGAACTGTGACTGTCAGTTGATTTCGAGTCGAGCCCATGGCGTTCGGTAGCCGCCCATCTCCGCGAAGCATCGCCCCGACGGAGCCAGCGGCTTCGTGGGAAGCGCCGCGGGCTGCGCGGACGAAACCCGATGGTGCCGCGCCGACCCTGATCAAGGGATCGCTGACCGTCTCCGGAGCCCTCTCTTTCCTGCGCGAGAACGGCCGGCGCATTCTGACGCTGGCATTGGCGCTATTCGCCCTCGGCGTCATCGTTCTCATGGTTCTGCCGGTCCGGTACGCGGCGACGGCGCTGGTCGTGCTCGATCCCCGGGAGCTGCGTGTCACCACGGAGCAGGACGTCTTGCCGGGCATCGGCCAGGACGCCGCGGCGCTTCAGAGCCAGATCGAGATCGCCAAATCGGACGGCTTTCTCCGCCCCCTGATCGAGCAGCTCAAGATCGCTGAAGACGATGATATCGCGGGTGGTCATACCGACATGACGCGCCTGCTCGAAAAATTCCGCAGCCGCCTCGAGATCACGCGCCGCGGGCTCACCTACGTCATTGCGGTTTCGTTCACCTCCAACCGCCCCGAGCGGGCCGCTTACTATGCCAACGCCATCGCCGAGGCGTTCGTCGCCAGCCAGGGCCGCGTCCGCACCGAGGCCACGGATGAGGCCGCCGATTGGCTCAAGGACCGGCTGAAGACATTGAACGAGCGCCTGCGCGCCTCGGAAGACGCCGTCGCCGCCTTCAGGCTCGAGCACAAGATCCTCAATGCCGGCAAGGATTCGACCACCCAGCAATTGCGGGTGACCGATCTCAATCAGCAGGTCTCCGCCGCACGTCTGCGCACCGAGGAAGCCAAGGCGCGCTACGAGCAGGTGCAGCGCGATCTCAAGGCCAATGTCGAAGGACCGGTGAAGCAGGACCTGCTGAGCATGCTGCGGGCGCAGCGCTCGACCCTGAATGACCAGATTGCGCAGAAGAAGGCCGTGTACGGCGAGCGCCATCCCGACCTCGCGATCTCCTACAGCCAGCTGGCCGACATCAACCGGCAGATCGAGGTCGAGCGGAAGAAGAACATTGATACCGCCAAGTCCGAATATGAAGCCCAGCTGGAGCAGCAGAACGCGCTGGAAAAGCAGCTCAAGGCGGTCGAGACGCAGATGCTGGTCGACGGGCAGGCGCTGGTGAAGCTGCAGGAGCTGCAGCGCGACGCCGACGCTAACAGGAATATCTACGAGCAGTTCCTGTCGCGGTTCAAGACCACCAACGAGCAGCGTCAGCTGCAGGCATCCCAGACCAAGATTGCTTCGCCCGCCATCCCGCCGCTGCGCTCGACGCGCCCGCCGCTCGCTTTGCTGCTGGCGGCGCTGGCGATCGGATCGCTGCTGACGTCGACCGCCGCAATTGCGGTGATGACGAGCATGTCCGACCAGTCTGCGCCCATCGAAGCTCCCGTGCATGCCGCGGCGGCGGACACGCAGGGTCGGCAAGTCCAGGCCCAAGTCCAGCCTCAAGTCCAGCCTCAAGTCCAACTTCCGGCCGCTGCCGTGGGTCGGCCCGAGACAATGCCGCGCCTTCCTGTCTGGGCCCGCATCCCCGATCTTTCATCTGGAGCCAACACCAACACTGTCTGGCAAAGACCGATTGCGGCCACGGCCGAGCTCGATCTCGGTGCCTATCTGCGGCCGCTGCTCGAGCGGATCGATCGCGTGCCGGTGCGCGGCTGCAAGGTCGCGCTCGTGTTGTCGGTCGGCAAGAGTGCCGGCGGCAACACCGTTGCGCGCTCCCTGAATCGCGCCGCCGTGACGCGCGGCATGATGAGCGTATTGATCCGGCTGCAGGGGGAATTCGCAGGTCACCAGCCTCCGGTGACCGAATGGAATGACGGCTCGACGACGGCGGGACTGCAGTCGATCGACGAGCTCCTCAGTGCCGGCCGAAAGGCGGATGCGAGTCCTGAGGACGATATTCGCTCGGAGTTCGATCTGATCATCGTCCATGCCGGCAATCTCGCCTTGCAGCCCGACGCCATCGCGCTGGCGGCGCACGCGGACCTCATCGTCCTGGTGGCGCGCGCCGGCGAGCTTGGCTCGGCGGCGATGCGCCGGGTGACCGCGGCGCTGTCGCGCTACGAGGCCGTGCCGACAGGTCTGGTCGTCAATCATGCGCCTGCAGGCTCGCAGGCGCCGCACCCCGAGGGTGACGCATTGGGCCTTGCGGTTTGACCATGACGTCGCGCGGTCGTTTGCTGGTCGCGGCGATCTTGCTGTCGATCTCGTCAGGCTCGCCGGTCTTCGCCGGCGATTGCGTGCCCGTGCCCCAGACGGTCGCGCCGGATCGGCTTGCCTCGCTGTCCCGTGGCTTCAATGCCGATGGCTGGATCAACGGCGCGGCCCCGAGTCGTGAACTGCTGCATCAGCTGCGCAGGGCGGGAATGAGCCATGTTCGCCTGCCGGTGCCGGCAGAGCGCGTGATGCCTCGTTTCGCTGCGAAGGCTGAGCGCGACGAGACGCTGCGCGTGCTCGACCAGGCGCTGAAGCAGCTCACCGCGCTCGGCTATTCCACGTCCGTCGATCTTCATCCCGGCGAGCGCTTCAATCGCCTGCACAAGGAGGATCCGGACGCGGCGCTGCGTCAGATGCAGGAGGCCTGGAGCGGTCTTGCGGAGGTCATCCGCTCCTATCCGGCCGATCGCATCTTCGCCGAGTTGCTCAACGAGCCCGACGTCGACGCCGACAAATGGCAAACCGAGGTCGAGGCGCTCGCCGTCTTCGTGCGCGGATTGCTTCCCAAGACAACCCTCGTTGTCGGTCCGGTCAATTGGCAGCGTGCGGACTCGCTGCCAAGGTTCCGGCCGCTGCCGGATCCCGACATCGTCTATGCCATTCACTTCTATGATCCGATGGTGTTCACCCATCAGGCCCACTGGGATGCACAGGATCCGCTGCACGACATCATCGATCTGCCTTATCCGATCAACGCCGGCGATCCCAAGGTTCGGGCGCTGCGCCAGGATTTGCAGGATCGGGGCGCAACCAGGACGCTCAGCATGCTCGACGTAGCGATTGCCGCCGCCAAGGACAGGCCGGGCGCCGATCGCTGGCTCGCGCCCGCGCTTCAATGGCAGCAGCAGTTTGCGCGACCGATCATCGTCAACGAATTCGGCGTGTTGAAAGCCGGCGCTCCCAGAGAGAGCCGGATGCGCTGGCTGGCGGAAGTCACCGCTTATGCCCGCGACCATTGCTGGGGCTGGGCGCATTGGGAACTGGCGCAGGGTTTTGGCCTCGTCGACCGCAACACCGGCAAGCCCGATCCCGACGTGATGCGGGCGCTGCTCGGCGCGCCACGGTCCGGCCGGCGCTGACCTCTCATCGCGTTCCGCTATCGTTAACGAATCCTTACACATCGCCCCGCTATCGTGCTCGACGCGCGATGCCAAAGGACGATCAATGAGCGCCGGGTCCTCACCTCAGGTTCAGACCGTGCAGGCCGGGCCATCGTCGCCTGTCTGGCACGAGCTGGTCGCGACGTTCTGCATCGCCGTGGCGGCGATCGGCTTTGCGCCGATCCTGCATCTCGCCAATCCGGCTCTGGGCATTGTCGTCGAGGTGCTCGTCGGCATCGCCATTGTCGTTAGCGTTCCGACCTATGCGCCGGCTATCGCGATCTTCGTTCTGTTCTTCCAGAACCTGTTCGTCTCGATCCTGTCGCCGCTGGTTCCGCTGCCGTCAGATCTCGACTTCATCAAGGGCTACAATTTCCTCGTCTGCTCCGTGATGTGGCTGGCAACGTTCGGCCTTTACGTGCTGGGCCGGAGAAGCCAGTCGGCTGAAGTGAATCAGATCATGCGCTGGGGTGTGATCACACTCGCGGTGGTGTCGCTGTATTTCGCGATCGGCTTCAGCCAGAACGGACAGCCGGCGGCGGTCTACCTCCGCAACATCGTGCTGCCGCTGTTCCTGTTTCAGCTGGCGCTGCTGACGGCCGCGACCTATGAGGTCCGCATCACGCCGTTCCTGGTGACGCTCGCGGTCATCCTCGTCTGTTGCGGCTATATCGAGCTCGCCTTCCGCGATGTCTGGCTGGCCATCACCAACGGCTATACGTTCTGGGGTTTCGACGAGCTCAAGGCGACCCATTCGGGCGTCTGGGAAGCCGAGATGCGGGCCACCGGCAACGTGCCGGTCACCCTCAAGGATCGTTTCAGCTTCGACTTCCTGAACACGCCCCTGCTCGAAGGGTTCGGCCTGTCGAAGATGCTGCGCATCCACGGTCCGAACATGCACCCGATCAGCTTCGCCTACGGGATCGGCTTTCTCGGCCTGTTCCTGTTCTCGGTGGGACGTCCGCTCCTGGCGCTTGCGGCGTTGCCGCTCCTGGTGTTCTGCAGCGTGAAGGGAGCGCTGATCGTCGTGGTCTTCGTGGTCGCGGCCTGGGTCTCGACCCGGCTGCTCGGCGCGGTGGTGACGCTGTTGCTCGGCTTCCTCGGCCTGATCGCCTTTGCGATTCTGGCGATCCGTGTCGGCCTGCAGATCGGCGACTATCACGTCATCGGCCTCATGGGCGGCCTGAACGGATTCTTGGAGAGACCGTTCGGCCGCGGCCTCGGCGTCGGCGGCAATTTGTCGGACAGCTATTTTTCCATCGACTGGAGTGCCGCGCAGGCGGCCGGGACGATCGATGGCGCGGTCGAAAGCGCGATCGGCGTGCTGCTCTACCAGATGGGCATCGCCGCCTTCGTGCCGCTTGCCTTCTATCTCGCGATGGCGCTCAAGGCCTGGCGGCTATACGCGTCGTCAGGATATCTGACGCAGGGTCTCGCCGGCTTCGGCGTCATGGTCGTGCTGCTCAACGGATTGTTTCAGGAAGAGGCCTTGTTCGCGCCGCTGGCGCTCGGACTCATGCTGTCGCTCACGGGCCTCGTCATCGGCAGCCATGTGAGAGTGCAGGCTGTCGCCCGCGAGGAGGCCGAGTTCGAGCAGCTGACGCGGTACCAGCCCGTGACGTAGGCCGGCGGAACGCCAAAGGTCCCGATGCGGCTCTCAGTCGCGCGCCCATCCAGGAACTTCCACTTTTTCCCGGCGTTGAACAGCGGCCCGCAGAGGCCGACGCACGCCATGAAGAACCTTTCCAACACCGAGTTCTCCCCTGAGGTGGTCGAGCTCATGACCACCGCTTTGGAAGCCGCGGTTGCCACGTTGCCGGAGCCCGTGCACTCTTCGCACGTCAACGCCCTCGCCGAATCCATTCTGCGCACGGCTGGTGCAGGCGAGCGCAACGTCGCGACTTTGCAGCGGATCGCCCTGATGGAGCTGCAACTGGCGCCGCGCAAATGATGAGGCCCGCATGAAGACGATCATTGTTGCCGCCGTTGCGCTGTCTGCCACCTTGTCCGTTGCCCGGGCCGACAGCTGGACCAGCTACCGGATTCCGGAGTCAGGGACCTCAGTCGACGTTCCCGTCTCGGTTTTCACGGAGACGGCCGGCAAGCCCGACGGCTACGGCCAGCAATTTCGCACGTCCGACGGCAGGGCCGATCTCACCGTCCAGGCCGTTGCCAACCGGCAGGGTCTTTCGCCGGCTGAATTCCTGGCCAGGAAGAATCCCCCGTCCGGGATCATCTACAAGCGCATCGCACCCGATTTCTTCGTGGTTTCCAGCATCAAGCGCGGCACAATCTGGTACGACCGCTGCAATTTCTCGCGGGGCTACGTGCACTGCGTGCTGGTCAATTATCCCGCGGCCGAGAAGCGGCAATGGGATCGGCTTGTCACGCGGATCAGCCACAGCCTGAGGGGCGGCTGAACCAGACCACGGAGAAAAGCTGCCCGGCTAAGCCGGGCAGCAGGTCGTGAGGATTAGCGCGCCGTCGTTGACGTGGTCGACATGGACGGCTTCGAACCCGGCACATGCGACATCGTCTTGGTGGTCGAACCGACCTCTTCACCGGCCTTGACCTTGGTGCGCGTGTGCGAGCGGCTGAACGTGCCGCCCTCATGGGCCTGCGCACGGGCGTTGGAATTCATCACCGGGCCGTTGCCCTTGTTCATGCTGACGCCGGTCCGGGCCTTGCCGTCGGCGGCTGCGGCGCTTCCGCCGGCCGCGATCGACGAGCCGGTGCTGCCCGTCGGTGACGTGGACGTGCCGCCCGTCCCGACCGTGGAAGCGGAGGTGCCGCCGGCTGCGGCCGAGCCGCCGCTGCCTCCTGTCATGCTCTTCTGTGCGACAACTGGCGAGGCGGCAGCAAGCAGAAGCGCGACCGCCGAGGTCGTGAGTAGAGTTCTCATGTCTCAATCCTCTCTGTGAATTCAGGGCGACGACGTCGAGATCGTGCAGCCGTTGACGGTGATGGTGCTGGCGCTGGTGGAGCCAGGCCCGCCCGCCGTCGACGACGAGCTCGAGACGTTGCCGCCGCCCGCCTGCACATGCACCGATGATCCGCCTGCCGAGCTCGAGCTCGAAAGCGAACCGCTCGACGACGTCGATCCGGTCGTGCCGGACCCCGATGCGCCGGCCGCGGTAATGCTGCCGTCGGCATGTTTTTCGACCGTGACCTTGCAGGTCTGGCCCGATGCATTCTTGCCGGTCTTTTCCATGGTTGCTGCCTGAGCCGCGCCACCCATCAGGGCCAACGCTGCGATCGCAATGATTGATCTGTTCATGCGAGTTCTCCTCCGACAAAGACGAAGGAGCGGCATCGCTGCCGCTCCTCGTTCAAGGCATCAATTCTTGTCCTTGTGGTGGCCCTTGCCTTTTTCCATGCCTCTGTCGCTGGCATGACCCGCAGACGAGCCGGCCGCGCCGACGGTCGAGCCGCTCTTGCCGTCACCGGCTGACGAGCCGCCCGTGCCGAGCGTCGATGCAGAGTTGGAGCCCGAACCTGCCGCAGAGCCGCCGGTGCCGACGCTGGACGAGCTCTTGCCGCCGCCCGCGGATGAGCCACCAGTGCCGAGCGTCGAAGCCGAGCCGCTACCCGAGCCGCTGCCGGCCGCCGAACCGCCCGTGCCCACGCTCGAGCTGCTGGTGCCGCCGCCTGCCGACGAGCCGCCGGTGCCGAGCGTCGAGGCAGAGCCCGAGCCGCTGCCGCCAGCCGAGGAGCCGCCGGTACCGACCGTCGAGTTGCTCGTGCCGCCGCCGGCCGAAGAACCGCCGGTGCCGACCGTCGAGCTCGATTGCGCAACGGCGAGCGCCGTGCCGGCCAGCAGCGCGGCCGCAGCCGCAGAAAGCTTCAGGATCCTCATGTCCGTTCCTCCATTGGTTTTCAAAACAAAGCGCCCGATCAGGCACGGGATAAATTGGCAACCGCCCGAACGTTCCTTAGGTCGGACACGTTGACGCGTTCTCTTCACGCCTGACGCGAAGTTCCGCGCGCGCAACGCGCAACGCACATCGCATCCATTCATCCGTTATTCATCTGCACGAAGCTTGTCGCCTCTTGCGTCGCAATCACGCGATGCCGGCAGCTCTCAGAATGCCCCGACCATCACCGGGCGCTCGAAGAGTCGACGCGAGGACGCCGAGCGCGCTGTGCGATTTGAGCGGAGACCGGCTGCGCGCGTCGCGCCGTGTCGAACTGCAGGCGCAGTTTTCGTCTCCGCCTTCGGTGTTTCGGCCATTGCCAACGCGTCGCTCAAGGCATGGCTTGGCGCCTCGGCGGCAATCAGCGGCGAGGCTGCCGCAGCGGCAATGCCGGTCGATGTGTCCAGGATGATCTTTTCAGGGAGAGCGTGGGCGGAACGGATTCGAATGATCGTTCGATCGACATCCGGGGCCGCAGACGCCGTCGCAAGCGGCGGCAGATTGCGGTCGAGTACGAAGAGTAGCGCCATGACGAATGCGCCTGCAAAAAGAAAATATCGAATGATGGGCATCAGGCGCTACCGATAGACGAGCCAAGGGCCATTGCAGGGGCGGGCCGCCAGGCGACAGCCCGCCATGCGTTGCGATCAGTCCACCTCTTGGACGACCATGCGGGTCTCGGGATCGACCAGCATGACGCGGCTGCCCGAATAGACGTAGCGATACTTGGTAAGCGAAGGGCCCCAATCGCTCGGCACCGTCGCGAGCTCGACGTCGCGCGGAACCGGCGAGCCGATCACGATCTTTTCGCGCGTTTCGACCGGACGAACCTTATGCTCGGTGACGTAAGACCGAATCCGGGTGCGATACTCCGGCTCGATCTGCACGGCAGCGCCATGGCCCGCACCGGTGGTGGTGACGACGGTGGACTGCGCCATCGCGCTCGTTGACACGAGCAGGGCGGCGGCTGAAATCAGCATGAACTTCTTCATCGCGTTCTCCTTCGCCGCTGCATGCGGCGCAGCGATGAACTCGCGATCAGGCTGACCGTTCCGCAACCGCCGGAACGTTTGCCGATATTTCCCGTTCTTGTCCGGGGCGCAATGCAACTGGAGGAGAGGAAAATGCCTGTCTTGATTCTCTGGGCCGTGCCCGCAATCGTCGTCCTCGGCGGCGGCATCTATCTCATCGGCCACATGCACTGAATGCAACGGGCCCCAGTTTCCGTCTGGGGTCCGCAATCGGCCTGGCCTGGAAGTTCGTGCGGTTAAACCAACGAACGCGCGGCGGCGTTCACGATTTCCGGTCGGTTGCGGCAGCTCGCTTTCGATGCGGTCGCAAGCTCAATGTAATCTCCTTCACACGCAAACGTGCCCATTGACGCTAGATGAACCAAGGCCTCGCCACCGCGCGGCCCAGTTCGGAGCTGGCGATGATGGCTGCACTGGCAAGGGCAATATCCCGCGCGACACGAACCAATTTCGACGTCGAGACTCTGAAGGTGCTGCTGATCTTCGCGGGCGCGGGCCTGCTGCTTTCCCTCGTAGCCACGATGATCTACCGGCAGGCCGCCAACGCCGCCTTGCTGTGAGATCGCGCTGAACCCGTCATCATCGAACCGTCACCGCTTTGTCATTCGCGCTCTATTGATCGCTGCTTCCTTCGCCGCGCATTGTGGAGGCTGATATGCATCTGACTGAGATGAACTCGTCCGACCGCCGGTCGATCCTGAAAGCTCTCGCGGCCGCCGCCGTCACGTCGCTGGCGGCACCGGCCATGGCAGCCGAGGGTCTGGCGGCCGAAGGTCTTCCGCCACAGCCGACCGGAGCGGCCGCCGCGATCGCCACCGACAAGGCCTATTGGGCGGAGGTCAAGCGGCTCTATGCCGTGACGTCAGACGTCGTCAATTTCGAGAACGGCTATTGGGGCATCATGACTGAACCCGTGCGGCGCGAGTTCATTCGCCAGTCCGACATGATCAATTATCAGAACACCTACTACGCGCGGCAGCGCGCGGGTGCGGATTTCGAGGCCGTGCGCGTCAAGGTGGCGGAGGCGGTCGGCGCGGGGGTCGAGGAGATCGCGCTCACCCGCGGCGCCACCGAAGCGTTGCAGCACCTCATCGGCGGCTACAACAGGCTGAAGCCCGGCGACGGCGTGCTCTATGCCGACCTCGACTATGATTCGATGCAGTATGCGATGAATGCGCTCAGGGCGCGCCGCGGCGTCGACGTGGTCAAGTTCGACGTGCCGGAGCCCGCCACGCGCCAGGCGGTGCTCGACGCCTATGCCCGCGCCATCGAGGCGAACCCGAAGACGAGACTTCTGCTGCTGACCCATGTCAGCCACCGCACCGGCTTGGTGATGCCGGTCGCCGAGATCGCCCGCATGGCGAAGGCCAAGGGCATCGACACCATCGTCGACGCCGCGCATTCCTGGGGGCAGATCGACTTCAAGGTGAGTGAGCTCGAGGCTGATTTCGTCGGCTTCAATCTGCACAAATGGATCGGCGCCCCGCTCGGCGTCGGCTTCCTCTACATCAGGAAGGACCGCCTCGCGGCCATCGATCGTGACATGGGCGACGAGGATTTTGCCGAGAGCGACATCCGCTCGCGGGTGCATACCGGCACGGTCAATTTCGCGACGGTGCTGACGGTGCCGACGGCCGTGGCGCTGCATCAGCAGATCGGCGCCGCGGCAAAGCAGGCCCGCCTGCGCCATTTGCGCGACTATTGGGTGAGCCGCGTCCGCGGATTCAAGGACATCGAGATTTTGACGCCGGACGAAGCCGGCTCCTACGGCGCGATCACGTCGTTCCGCCTCGCCGGCAAGACCAGCAAGGTCGACAACGAGGCCATCGTGGTGAAGCTGAGGGACAGCCACAAGGTCATGACGGTGCGCCGGACCGGCGTCGCCAAGGGCCAGTGCATCCGCGTGACGCCGGCGCTGTTCACCGACGAGGCCGATCTCGACCGCCTCGTCGAGGCGCTGGCGATCGTCACCGGTACGAAGACGGGGTGAAGCTGCGCGCTCACCGGCGCCGCTTAGCCTCATCCTTGAGGAGACCGCCACCGGCTCCGCGCAAAGCGCGGCCCGATGACAGGCTCCGCGGTCGTCTCGAACAAGGACGAGGCGCGCGCTCAGGCTGCTCAAGATATCATGTGCGACGTCGTGGCCGAAGGCGTCTCGCCAACCGCCTCAACGCCACCCAAGCGAAGGCGCAACATGCGTCAAAATCGCCTCGATCGCATGCGCGCAATAGGCGACGCCGAGCTGGTTCGGGATCGTCAACAGCAACGTATCGGCCTCGGCGATGGCCTCGTCCTGGCGAAGCTGCTCGATCAGCACATCCGGCTCGGCCGCATAACTCCGGCCGAAGATCGCCCGGGTCTGCGGATCGATGAAGCCGATCTGGTCTTCGCCGCCGCGCTCTCCGCCGAAATAGGCGCGGTCGCGATCGTTCATCAGTGCGAAGATGCTGCGGCTGACGGACACCCGGGGCTCACGGGTGTGGCCGGCCTCTTTCCACGCCGCGCGGTAGCTACGGATCTGCGCGGCCTGCTGCACGTGAAAAGCCTCGCCCGTCTCGTCGTTCTTCAGCGTCGAGCTCTGCAGATTCATGCCGAGCCTGGCCGCCCACACCGCGGTGGCGTTCGAGCCGGCGCCCCACCAGATCCGCTCGCGCAGGCCCTGCGCATGCGGCTCGATGCGCAGCAGTCCCGGCGGGTTCGGAAACATCGGCTGCGGATTGGGTTCGGCAAAACCTTCGCCGCGGAGCAGGTCGAGGAAGACCTCCGCATGCCGCCGGCCCATGTCGGCGTCGCTCTGGCCGTCAGCCGGACGATAGCCGAAATAGCGCCAGCCATCGATCACCTGCTCGGGCGAGCCGCGGCTGATGCCGAGCTGAAGCCGGCCGCCGGCGATGAGGTCGGCGCTGCCGGCGTCCTCCACCATGTAGAGCGGGTTCTCGTAGCGCATGTCGATCACGGCGGTGCCGATCTCGATCGTGCTTGTCCTGGCGCCGACGGCGGCGAGCAACGGAAAGGGCGAAGCCAGCTGGCGCGCGAAATGATGCACGCGGAAATAGGCGCCGTCGGCGCCTAGCTGTTCCGCCGCGACCGCAAGCTCGATCGATTGCAGCAGCGTATCGCGAGCAGAGCGGGTCTGCGATTGCGGCGAGGGCGTCCAGTGTCCGAAGGAGAGGAATCCGATCTTTTTCATGAGGGCAAGATATGGATGATCGGAACAGTTTGCGAGACGTCGACCGGAGGAAAGATGGCGGCAAGGCGTGTGCCCGTAAGCGCCTCTTGGAGGAAGCAGGCAAGGGTGTGGACTGCCCGTGGAGTCTTCAGATTTCGCAGCCGGTCATATTCAAAGCCTTGAGCAAGCCGCCGAACGCCTTGAGTCGACAGGGCTCGGTCTCGCTGGCGGCCTTTGCGCGCTGAACATTGGCGGTTCGCTTGACAACGATTGGCTTTGGCCTCGGCTTGGGAGGTTTGGTGGTCGCGATCGTTTTCGGATTGTGCCGATGACGGACGATCGGCTCCGGCGCGGGCGAACCGGCATGGATGTCTTGCGGAGCAACCGGGTTTTCGGCTGAAGCTGCCTCTGTCGGCATCGCGTTGCTCACAGCGGCAACCTCGAGGCGATCGGCCTTCGCCGACGCGTTATACGAAGCGGAGATGCTTGCGCTCTGCTCGGCAAGCGGCTGGACGATTGCGACGGCGCGACGCGGTGGAGCTCTCAGCTCCATGGCCGACAGCACTCCGACACTGAACAGGATCAGGAGGCCCAACAGCGCCATTCTCAGCATTACGCACCTCTGAACCGAGTTCGTGCCGCTGAAAATTCTCCGCGCCAATGAGGCAACTTTGCCGGCGGCTGCCGTCCCGCGACGATTCATTTGCCGACAGGGTTAACGTCGGCGATGCTCATGCACGTGCCGAGAGTGCCGCCGCTTACGTGTGGCTTCCGCGCGCAGACCGTACCCGGCCACACAAGATCGTCTGTTCGGCCCTGAACGGAACATCACGAGAGCCATCGTCATGTCTGCTGTTTGAGGGAAACCGGACATCGCCTGACCCATCGGCCGACAGCTGCTTTTGACCCGTTGCGGAAACGAGGTGGGGAGGTTCAGGTCAGGGCCGGATACCCGGCGAAGCGGCGACGATTTCAGGCCCGGTCTTCCCCAGCTTCACTGGGCCACGCCGAAGTGGGTCGCATCGCCCGTTTCATTTGACGCGTCGGCAGAACCAAACGCGAGTTCAGGCTGGATCGATAGAAAAGATATCGTCGACTTCGGGACGCATGGCGTCGCGGCATTCGCACGCCACCGCTGCGAGCCGCGATGGGTCGATCTCGATTTCGCCTCGCCGTTCAGATCTGATCGCTCCGGAAGCGCGCAGATTGCGCATCAGGAGGGTCACCGTCGTCCGTCGCACACCCAGTATTTGCGAAAGCGTCTCCTGGGTGAGCGGGAGGACGTCGTGGTCGACGCGGTCGCGAAGATGGAGCAGCCAGCGTGCCATGCGGGCTTGGACCGGATGCAGCGCATTGCAGGCTCCGCCGATTTGCAGCTGTATCAGCATCGCCTTGAAGTGAAGCTGGATAGCGTGGCGGATCGCGGGGCTTCGGCTAAAAGCCGCGTGGAATCGCGATGCGGGGATCCGCGAGGCGGTGCCGGCGGCACGAACGATGGCGGTAACGGCCACAGGGGACGGCCCCAGCACGGAAAGAGTGCCTACTGCTCCCTCGCGCCCTATCGCAGCGCTGGCGACCGTCTGCCCGTTCGCCATGTCGATCATCACCGAAATGGCGCCACTATGAGGGAAGAGGACGTGCTCGGTCTGGTCGCCCGCCCGCGAGATGACCGCGTCCCGATCGAGCGCGACCAACTCCAGCTCGGATGCCAGCAGACCGAAATCTGCCACCGGTAGTGCAGCGAGAAGGCGGTTCCCAATTCCGCTGGGATGCGTCACCGGAGCCCACCGCGAACCGTATTTCGAGTGGCATAGGGCGGCAAACTCGAACTTTGTTTGAAACCGCGTACGCTTCGCGCTGCGAAATCCAATTCAGCTGCGGAAGCTCTCATCTCAAAAACAAAACTCCAAACACACGGCGACGGTTTGTCTTGCGCCATCGTTGAGGACATAGATTCAAGCGCGACGCGGCACAAATGCAAAATGCGTATGGGTAACACCATAGGGGGTTCCATTTTCCGGAGCGCGGCAAACGCTGCGGTGAGAGAGACGCGCGAACCATGCCTCTCACAGCGATCGCGCGATCTACGCGATATGAGCACAAGCTGCTGGAAGCGGCGTTTAGGAACTCCGCCAGCACACTGGCGGACGCTTGCTCCATCGGCCGCAGAGCCGTTCGGTGCCACGTCATCGACCCTCAAACCGATCACGTCGCAGCCCCGGAGCTTGCTGTCGATCGCGACCTTGGTCCGGATCGACCAAACGTGGCTCGATCAATAGGAACAGATCGTGCTGATATGGGTTCCCACTGGATTGTTTGGTTCGTGCGTTCGATAAGGGGACATCCAAGATGGCCCTCCTGCCGAGTCCTGGGAATAGACTCTTGGCAGCATTGCCACCTGACGATTTCGACTTGCTCGCGCCTCACCTTCAGCGGATGTCATTTGGGCCCGACGCCGTATTGGTGCGAATGGAAGAACAGTTCGAACATGTCTATTTTCCAATTAGTGGAGTTGTAGCCTTCCTGGTCGAGATGTCGGATGGACACACGGTGGCCTCCACGCTGATGGGCTCGGAAGGAGCGGTTGGCGCTCTCTCGGTGCTCAGTTCATTACGATCGCCTGTGACGGCTACAGCCTATGTGGCCGGCAGTGCGTTGCGGATACCCTCCTCAAAATTGAAGTATGCTTTTGAGCAAAGCGCCGCGGTTAAACATGTCCTGCGACTTCACCTCGGCACACAGCTTTTGCAGCTCCAGAACGTGGCGGCCTGCAACGCAGTGCATCCGGTCGAATGCCGGATGGCGCGGTGGTTGCTCGAGCTGCATGATCGGGTTGCGGGCGACGTAATTCAGCTGACGCAGGAGGCGCTTGCACAGCTGTTGGGGGTGCGACGAACCACTGTGACACTAACAATGAACAAGCTTCGCGGAGCTGGCTGCATCAAACCCGATCGTCGCGGACTGCTCAACATCGAGCGAACCCAACTGGAGGGTATTGCTTGCGAGTGCTATGGTGTCATGCGAGGCCGAATTGATCGCATGTGCAGTCAGGAGCTATCATGCGAAGCGGGTGGAAACGGGAAAGTTTCAATGAGGCCGAGTGAAGCATAAGGGCAGGCGGCTTGAGGCATGCACCAGCTACCGTTGCCGGCACGTCGCGTGATGTCCGTTCTTGCGCAAACGTAGCGCATCCCACCGCAGCTAGCGCCGTGCTCCTTTGCAATGCTTACGCTGAGGAAGGAACTTCCCATCCCTTGCGATATCCCTGTTATGCACCGTCAGTGCCTGACATACCTTCGTCTGTGTTGACAATCTCAAAAAAAGTTTGAGGGAGAGTCATAAACCGAACCGACATTCCCGCTTCTCGCAGCACAAAGTCATACCGGGTCGGGGCTAGATCAAGGCTCATCCAAAATCTGATCGAACACAGAGCGTGAGCTCTCGTGACGCAAGCGAGCGTTGCGAGGAATGCTTTCGCTTGAGAAAGGGAATGTTGCGTGACTGAAAGCCAAATGAACTTGCCGCCGAACGGAACGAACGTTTTCGCGATGCCATGGTTGGATTTCTCGAAGGCCATGTTGCCTGGCGTGGGGCGCGAGCTTGCCGAGCAGGGCCTCGCCCGCGCACGGGAAGGGTGCGAGAAGATCAAGGTCGCATCGGAAGAGATGACGCAGGCGCTGCGTGAGACCTATTCGAGCAATGCGAGATGCACGACCGACTACGGGCTCAAGGTGTTCGAAATCTCAAACGCCAATGCCGCTTCTGCGCTCGATTTCTTCGTCCATCTGTTCGGCACCAAATCTGCGACCGACGCCTATACATTGTCGGCGGCGCAAGCCCGCAAGGCGTTCGACACCGCCTCTGACCAGAACAGGGAATTGTGGGCGCTTGCCCAGAAGCTCGCGACGGAAACGGGTGAGCCGATCAGGAAGCACTTCACCAGGGTCCTCCACCCAGGCGGCTAAAAGCGCGTTCAATTTCACATTCCGATTCGTTTGAAGAGGAGATCCGGCTGGTTGGAACTCGCCCAACTGAGCGAGCACGCTCCACGGCCCCATGCTCGACCAACAAGGTGCGCGATGCCTCTCAAGGCCCGGCACCGACGAGAGGCGCATTCCAACCGGCCGTTGTTTTTCTGCAAACTACAACAAGACAAATCGCAAGGGAGGCAACATGGGAATGGTCATGGTCAAATGTCCACAAACCGGACACGCGATTCCCACTGGCATCAAGACTGATAGCGAGAGCTTTGGACGCCGCGCGGTGTTTTTCTCGCGCACCCGTTGTCCGATCTGCCGCACCGATCATTCGTGGTTCGCGCGGGAAGCCTGGGTCGACGAGCCGCGCATCCGCACCGCGAGCTGGCGTCTGGCACCGGATTACGGATGCAATGGCCGCCGGTCATGACGCGGCGGTGCAGATGATCGACACCTGCGCGCAACCTGATCGAACGGTCCTTCAACAAGATCAGGCAATGTCGTCGTGTCGCGACCCGATATGACAAGCTTGCAGCCAACTATGTGGGCGTTCGTCAAATTTGCATCAATGCGTGAATTTGGCTGCGTCGCCCAGACGTTCCAACGCGAACGGTCCCGGGCATCCCCGGGGCTGGACCGAGACGCACCGAGATCGCCCGACGCGCCGACTCGACGCCGGACGCCAGTCGATATCGGGCCCAGGATTCAAGCGCGGGATCTCAAATGATACAGTGTCTTAGATTGTAGTTCGCAGGCGACCCTCATTGAAAGGCACCGCGTCAAGGACGACATGACGCATGAGTTGGTGCTGGTGGACCACAGCTCAGGGCCTTGATCTTTCCAGCAGCGTTAAACGCCAAGACCGCGTTCACTACATTTTCCCCGCTGATGTACGAGATCACTGTCCCACCTTGCGAAGGCTGAAGATCGTCCAGCTCGGCAGCGGGGTATTTCCGCATACGAGCAGCCCAGTATGCTCGGAGGCCTTCTCTGCCGGTGATAGTCAGTGCGTCACAACCGCAGTAGACCACTGCATCTTCGGCGTACATCTCGAGTATCGCTTCGACATCGCCGGCACGGTAGGCATCGAGCCAGTCGACGGCAGTGGCCATCGGGTCAAAGGACATACAAGCACCTCCCACCGTCCAATAATCCGAGATTTGGCCGGGGTAACCAGCTAAGTCTCTTCCAATCGATTCTTGAATTTTGATGGTCTCGCTCGGCTAGGGCTATATGCCGAAGGTCATAAGGCGGTTATTTGCCCGCCGGCCTCTGATGCCAGCATGTCGGTCTATCTTGTACTTCTGACGGGCTCAGCTGTTCTGTCGCTCGTGGCTGGCTCGATGATCCATCGCGCATGCCTTCTGCACTTCGTTAACAAGTCGGCTCTCTGGACGGGCCGATTGCCATCTATAGGTGGCCCGGATCGGGCTTTTTTCTTCATTTAACGTCTGCATCTGGCCCCGGTGGCGAAGTTCAGGATGGCTCAGATATGGTCTGCTGATCGGGGGAGGCCGGAAGTGACACGCCGCCAGTCAAACCGGAGCTGTTGACCTCAAGCGAACGCGTAAGAAGCTTGTGCTTTGAATTGCTCCGCCCTCGAGATTTTGGTTAATCTTGACGGCGATAGCTACAGCCGCCTGCCAGACCGCAGTGTAATGAGGCACTGAAGGGGAGTGAAGGGATTGGGCCGGGTAACGCTTCGACGCAAGTTAGCTGCCATCGTTGCAGCCGACGTAGCAGGTTATTCTCGTTTGATAAGTCATGACGAGACCGCCACCATTCAAATACTTTCCGCTTATCGCCAAATTGTGGATGGGCTTATCTCTGATTTCGGCGGCCGGATAGCGAACACAGCGGGCGATAGTATTCTCGCCGAGTTTCCGAGCGCAACGGACGCGGTTGAATGTTGCGTGGCCGTTCAGCTTCGCATGTTTGAGGCTGAGAGGGGGCAGCCGGAAGACCTAGCGCTCCGGTTTCGGATAGGCATTCATTTGGGCGACGTGGTCGTTCAGGGGGATGATCTCCTCGGGGACGGAGTTAACATCGCAGCACGATTAGAAGGCATCGCCGACCCCGGAGGTATTTGCATATCCGGAGCCGTCTTCGACCAGATCGATGGAAAGATCGGTCACCCTATCGAACCTCTTGGGCTTCAGACTCTTAAAAATATCGCGCGCCCGGTCGAAGCCTACGCAATTCAGTTACGAAGTCGCCTGGCCTCTTCAGAGACGGCAAATCCCTCCTCATCGAAGTTTCAGCAGGAGGTTCGATATTGCCGATCTGAGGACGGTGTCCGATTGGCTTATTCAGTCGTTGGCAATGGTCCCATTCTGTTGAAGTCAGCGAATTGGATCAATCATTTAGAGCTCGATTGGGAGCTTCCTCTGTATCGTCACCTCTTCGTAGGTTTGACGAAGCGGCACAAACTCGTTCGGTATGACGCACGCGGCAACGGCTTGTCTGATTGGGACCAAAGTGAACTGTCGCTGGACGCCTGGGTAAATGACATGGAGGCTGTCGCAGATGCAGTCGGCCTCGAACGCTTTCCTATCTTTGGTTTTTCGCAGGGATGCGCGGTGTCGATTGCGTATGCGGTCCGCCATCCCGAAAGAGTATCCAGGCTCATCTTGTTCGGTGGCTTCGTGACCGGCAGATTCAAGAGGCCTTCGATCACCGCTGCAGACCTTGAGCGATACAAAGCTACGGCAACCCTCATCAGACTGGGATGGAGCTCTGAAGATCCAACGTTCCGACAGATGTTGGCCTCGCAACTAATACCGGGCGCTACTAAGGAACAAGCGCTTGCCTTCAATGAAATGCAACGACGGAGTTTGTCAGCGGAAAGCGCTGCCAGATACTACGAAACTGTAAGTAACTTCGACGTCCGCGACCTTCTTCCGCAGGTATCTGTCCCGACGCTCGTGCTGCATTTCAGAGATGATGCCATGGTTCCGCTGGAGCAGGGTCGGCTGATGGGCGCCGGAATAAAGGGCGCAAAATTCGTTTCCTTACCCGGCAAGAACCATCTGCCCTTGGAAAACGATCCGGGCATGCCGCAGTTTTTCGACGAACTGGACTCGTTCCTTCGGGCAGACTAAGCGGCTTCGACCGATGTCTTGCGAATGTCAGCAAGTGGCCGTTAGCCGATTCGCAGGGGCGAACTGGCCATGTCCGGTTCTGACGGCAGAACGGTACGACCTAATTCGCGGGCTAAGGGTCATGCCCGCACGCCCTGGCGCATCCGGTTTGCATTGATGCCCAGAGTGACGACGCAGCAATGGCACCTCACGCGTAGGCCACCCAACCACGGAAAGTGAAGCCGGTGTAGAACAGCGTCGGCTCGGAGAAACCGGCCTCGCGCAGGATCGCCTCGTCCTGTGCAGGTGTGAGGATTTCCAGATGGTTGGTGACGGCGTTCCGCGCGGCCGCGGCCTGCTCGGGCTCGACGCCGGAGGCGGCCAGGAATGCGGAGTACCGCGACAGCCATAGCGGGCGCTCCTCATTGCCCTCGGGCGCGCTCAGATGGGCGACCACGAAAGCTGCGCGCGGCTTCAGCCGTCGGCGGACCTCCGAGGCGATGCGGCGTCGCTCCTCGACATCGACGAAGTGCAACGTCAACAGGCAGCTGGCACCGTCAAACGGTCCGCCCGGTGCATCGTCGATGTAGCCCTGATGAAGACGCGCGCGCGATGCGAGCGGGCCCAGGGTTTGCCCGGCGAGCGCCAGCATCGCCGCGGAGGGGTCCACGCCGTCGAAGCTCCAGCGCGGATGCGCTTGCGCAAACGTCTTCAACTCAAGGCCGCCGCCGGCGCCGAGGACGAGGATCCGCGCATCCTCACGCGCGCGCTCGGCCAGCAGGATCGCCGCCATCGACAGCATGGCATTGTAGCCGGGCACGAAGCGCGGCGGGCCTTCCGTGTATCGCGCCACGGCCTGCGGATCGGAGAACATGGCTTGAATGTTGGTCATGGCGTCGTCCTTGCTGAATGGGCCAATCACGCACCATGTGCGCGCATGCCCTGCTGCTTGCGGGACCCGAGGCGCTTGCGGAAATCCTCGCTCAGCATCGCCAGCGTCACCTCGCCGAGCCGCGACAGCAGCAGCGCCTCCGCATCGCCAAAGGCCTGATCGAGCGCGGCATTGACGGCCTGCTCGACGAGACAGCCGGGCGCCTCGGTCCGATTGCCCATGGCCAGCAGCGCCGGGCTGCCAAGCGCGGTGTAGACGTCACGCAGCGTCACCCTCGAGAGGTCGCAGGCCAGCGTCCAGCCGCCGCCATGCCCCTTCTCGGAGCGAACGTAACCGAGCTCCCGCAGGCCCGCCATGATGCGCCGGATCACCACCGGGTTGGTGTCCATCGCCTTCGCGAGGGTCTCGGATGTGAACGGGCCGGGTTGCTGCGCCATGTGCAGCAGCACGTGCAGCACGCCGGATAATCGGGAGTCACACCTCATGTAACTTAATATGTTACATATCTGTGTCGAAGTCAACCGTTGACCTTGCCGCACCGGTGCAACCCGCGGCGAGGCCGTACGGCAGGGGCGAAGTTCTGGATTGTCGGGACAGAGGCTGCCGGGAAACGCAGCAGGCGTTGCGTGACGCGTAGGAAAGCGGACGCGATCAGAACTTGTCCGATGATGCCATCATGCGCCTGTGTTGCCCGACGGTGCAACGGCGTTCGGCCCGACGGATCAGCATTTGCGCAATCCGCCTAAGCCATTGATCCCGCTTGAGCCGGCTACTGTGCATGGGGTTGTTTTCGAGTTTTTTGTCTTGGCGGGCCAAAACACGGAGGTCACCATGATGATTTGTCACGGTGACGCCGCCGCGCGCGAGCGCAACAATCGGCCACGGCATCGCGTGGACTTTTCGTCCTGACCTCGCGCGGCACCCGTTTTCATCCATCCATTTGTCGGAGGCGCACATGCAGGTTTACAATGTGGTCAAGTTCAAGGTGAAGCCGGGTGAGGAAGCCGCCTTCCTCGACGCGCATCGGAACGGCAAGGCCAAATGGCCGGGCCTGGAGCACGGCGTCATCATCAAGACCGGCGAGCAGACCTTCTGCCTGATCGGCACCTGGTCCAGCCAGGATGCGATGGTCGCGGCCCGAGCGGCGATGATCAAGACCCTCGACAGCTTCAGGTCCGTGCTCGAGGACCAGGGCAACGGCCGCGGCGTAACCGATGCCGTTTCGGGGGAAGTGGTGCTCGATCTCTAGCAGGCGAGCCGCGCCCGCTACTTCATCACCCGCAAGCCCTTGGTCGTGAAGCGCTGGGTCTTCTCGCCCGGACGGACCGGCCGCCGTGTGCCGGCGGCCTTGCCGGTGCCGGGCGGCTGGTGCGCGGGCACGAGCTGGTGCGGCTGCGAGCCGATCAGATCGCGGCGGCCCATCTCGATCAAGGCTTCGCGCAGCACCGGCCAATTGTCGGGGTCGTGATAGCGCAGGAAGGCCTTGTGCAGGCGGCGCTGCCGCAGGCCCTTGATCGCCTCGACCTTGTCGCTGCCGCCGCGGCGCACGCCGCGCAACGGATTGACGCCGGTGTGGTACATCGCGGTCGCCGTCGCCATCGGCGAGGGCAGGAAGGTCTGCACCTGATCGGCGCGATAACGGTTCTTCTTGAGCCACAGCGCGAGGTTCATCATGTCCTCGTCGGTCGTGCCCGGATGTGCCGCGATGAAATAGGGGATCAGGTAATATTTCTTGCCGGCCCGTTCGGCCGCCTCGTCGAACATCCGCTTGAACTTGTTGTAAGCGCCGATGCCCGGCTTCATCATCTTGTCGAGCGGGCCGCGCTCGGTATGCTCCGGCGCGATCTTCAGATAACCCCCGACGTGATGGGTGACGAGCTCCTTGATGTATTCGGGGCTCTCGACCGCGAGGTCGTAGCGCACGCCGGAGGCGACCATCACCTTCTTGATGCCCTTGGTCTCGCGCACCTTGCGATAGAGCCGGATCAGATCGTCATGCGAGGTGTTGAGGTTCGGGCAGATCTCCGGGAAGACGCAGGACGGCCGCCGGCACGCCGCCTCGACCTTCGGGTCCTTGCACGCCATCCGGTACATGTTGGCGGTGGGGCCGCCGATGTCGGAGATCACGCCGGTGAAGCCGGGCGTCTTGTCGCGGATCTTCTCGATCTCGCGCAGGATAGAGCCCTCCGAGCGGTTCTGGATGATGCGGCCCTCGTGCTCGGTGATCGAGCAGAAGGTGCAGCCGCCAAAACAGCCGCGCATGATCGTCACGGAGAACTTGATCATGTCCCAGGCGGGAATTTTGGCGTCGCCATAGGACGGATGCGGCGCGCGCGCATAGGGCAGATCGTAGACCGCGTCCATCTCGTCGCTGGTCAGCGGGATCGGCGGCGGATTGAGCCAGAGGTCGCGGTCGCCGTGACGCTGCACCAGCGGCCGCGCATTGCCGGGATTGCTCTCACGGTGCAGCACGCGTGACGCGCGCGCATAAGCTTCCTTGTCCTGCTCGACCTGGTCCAGCGCCGGCAACCGGATCACGGTCGCACCCTTCTGGCGCGTTGCGCCCTCGTCGGCGGAATCGAGATCGTCGGCGTGCAGCTCGGTGTAATCCTGGGGCACTTTGCGGAACAGCGCGACGCCCCTGATGTCGTCGAGCGCGCGCGGCGCTTCGCCGGCGACAAGGCGTTGCGCGACCTCGACCACGGCGCGCTCGGCATTGCCGTAGAGCAGCAAGTCCGCCTTGGCGTCGGCGAGCACCGAGCGGCGCACCTTGTCGGACCAGTAGTCGTAATGCGCGATCCGGCGCAGCGAGGCCTCGATGCCGCCGAGCACGATCGGCACATCCTTGAACGCCTCGCGGCAGCGCTGCGCATAGACCACGGTGCAGCGGTCCGGCCGCTTGCCGCCTTCGCCGCCGGCCGTATAGGCGTCGTCATGGCGCAGGCGGCGATCCGCGGTGTAGCGGTTCACCATGGAGTCCATGTTGCCCCCGGTGACGCCGAAGAACACGCGTGGCTTGCCCAATGCCTTGAACGGCTCGGCCGAGTGCCAGTCGGGCTGGGAGATGATGCCGACGCGAAAGCCCTGCGCCTCCAGCAGCCGGCCGATGATGGCCATGCCGAAGCTTGGGTGGTCGACATAGGCGTCCCCGGTCACCAGCACGATGTCGCAGGCGTCCCAGCCGAGCGCGTCCATCTCGGCGCGGCTCATCGGGAGGAATGGCGCCGGCTTGCGCGGGCGGGCCTGAGCCATCAGCGGCTTCTGGGCGGTAACGATCTGGGTGTCCATGGCGCCAAGGGATAGGGCTCCGGCCCCGCGAATTCAACCGACGGACGCGTGAAAGATTGAGGTTCCCTGACCGATCCGGGCGCTTCAGCCTCCGGCGAGCGCCTGCCGGACCTCGGCCGTCGTCGCCGGTTCGCCGCCATGCTCGCGCACCCTCCGGACCGCGTCCTCGACAAGGCGAAGATTGGTCGCCGTCGAACCCAGCAGCGCATCCTCGAGCCCGACGCGGATATGTCCGCCGCGGGCGACCGCATCTGCGATCAACGGTGTGAGGTCGACGCCGAGGCCGGAGATCATCCAGGGCGCGCCGCCGGCCTCCTCCTCGGTCAGCGTGACCAGTGCCGCAAGGCCATAAGGCTTTGGCGGAAAGCAGAACGCGAATTGCTGCGAGAACATGAAGCGGTAGACCGGCGTCTTCACACCGCTCGCGCGCGCCAGTGCCGCGCCGGCGCGGATGAAGCCCGGCTCGTAGATGGCGAAGGCGGGGTGAATTCCGTGGCGCCTGGCCACGCCAAGCCCGTGCCGGATGTGGGTCTCCGGATTGAGATAGGTCTCGGCCGGCTTGGCGTCCGCCGTGGTGGCGGTCAGGGTGAAGTTGACGCTGCCGGGATCGACCACGGCAAATTCGAGCAGGCCGCGCTCGGCTAGCGCCTCGATATGGGCGAAGCGCGCCTTGGGGTCGGCGATGTTGCCGCGCGCATCGAGGCCGGGGATCGAGGGATAAACGGGCACGTCGATCCTGGCACGAATGCCTTCGATGATCCGCGCATAGACCTGCCAATCGAAAGTCTGCGGTCCCCCGCCGTCATAGGCATGCGTGTGAATGATCGCGGCGCCGGCCTTCGCGCAGGCAATGCCCTCGGCGATGATTGCGTCGATCGTATCGGGGATACCGGGCTGAAGCGCGCGGCTCCAGGGTCCGTTCAGTGCCGCCTCGATCCAGACCTTCTGCATCTTGCGCCTCCCGCGCCCGTCCGAACGAACCGACGCTTGTTTTGCAGAACCGTATCATGTCGGCTGCGCGCGGTCAGCGGCATCAGGTGTGTGACGTCGTCCACATACCGGCGGGCGCCAATTACGTCATGCTCTCCTTGGTTTCGAGGGAGAGATCGATGCTCGTGGTCGACATGCTGCTGATCCTGGCGATGCTGTTCTTCCTGTTCCTGCCGATCACCGATCGCAGGACGGTGCGGATGCGGCTCTGCATGCTCTGCGCGTTGCTGGCGGTGTTGTCGGTCTCGGTCACTCGTACTTATGTCGCCCCGATGCAGCTCGCAGGCCTGGTCGCGGTCCATTGATCCCTGCAATCGTCGCATGCGGCGATCCGGCTTCTCACGGCTGCTCGCATGCAGTATTCGACGGCGCCATGGGCAAGGGAACATCAGACAGCGGCGGCGTGGCCGCTGCCGGCTCTGCATCGTCCGCCGGAGCCTGGCTCGGCGCCATCGCGCTGGTCGGCTTCATCCTGGTGGCGACTGCGCAGGCGTCGAATCAGATCCTGGCGCGCGGGCTCGCCGGATCCGTCCCGCCGTTTGCGCTCGCCTTCTTCCGCTGGAGCATCGTTGCCGTCGGGCTTGCGCCGATTGCGCTCGCCGAGATTCGTGACGGCCGCCTCGCACTTGCCAAGAACATCTGGCCGATCCTGGCGGCCGGGTTCATGGGCATGTTTCTCTGCGGCGGCCCGGTCTACGCCGCCGGCGTATCGACGACGGCCATCCATATCGCCTTGATCATGGCGCTGTCGCCGATCACCGTGCTGCTGATCTCCGCCGTGCGCGGCATGGAACACGTCGGCCCGCTGCAATGGTTGGGCACCGCGCTCGCGCTGGCTGGCGCGCTGCTCATCATCTCCGGCGGTCATCCGCAGACGCTGATCGAACTGGAGACCGCGGCGGGCGACGGCTTGGTCGTGATCGCGATGCTCAGCTGGTCCGGCTATACTCTGCTGCAATCGCGGGCCGCGCCGCGCGCGTCCCTGCTTGCGCGCATCAGCCTGTTCGCAGCCGCCGGCGCCTTGTTCTCGCTGCCACTCGCCGCCTGGGAAATGTGGACCATGCCGGCCCAAATCTTCAGCGTCAGGGCACTCGCGGCCTACGTGTTCGCAGGGATCGTTCCTGGCCTGCTTGCGTATGCCGGCTTTGCCTGGCTCGGCGCCAAATTCGGGTCGGTGCGAACCTCGCTCGTCCTTTACCTCGGACCGGTTGCAAGCGCCCTGTTGTCTTTCGCGATCCTCGGCGAGCCGCCAAAGCCGATCCATTTCGCCGGCGGCCTATTGATCCTTGGCGGCGTCTGGGCCAGCTTGCGCCGATAGTTCCATCTGGGCGCATCGTAGTTCAGACGCAGGAACCATCCGAGACGGCGAACATTCTGATCAAGGGCCCGTCTGGGCCCGGTTGCGCGCGCCTCTATTGTTTCGGCGTTCGCGGTGTCGCCTCTGGCGATGGGGGACTTGTGAGCACAGTCATAGAGAACTTGCTGTTGCGGAAGCAGAAGCTCGTGGAACAGCTCCAAAGGGCGCCGTCAGTCGAGGACCGCGACAAGATCGAGCACCAGCTCGAACAGATCAATACCGCGCTGGATTTTCTGGACAGGCCGGGATCAAGGGACGCGCGATAGGCGCGCTCACCCTACCTTGAGCGCTCTTGCGTAGACCGAGCCCGAATTGGTGATGTGCGTTGTCATCAATTCCTCGAAGGCGGCGAACTCGCCGCCTGCGAACAAATCGAGCAGCTTGCGATGCTCGTCGAACGACGTGCGTGTCCGGACGTCGATCGGCGAGGTCAGATTGGTGCGGAGTGCGGCGACGCGGCCGGAAACCAGCTGATAGGATTCGGCGAGGTAGCGGTTGCCGCAATGGGCGAACAGCGCCTCGTGAAAGGCGGCGTCGGCGCGGCCATAGGCGATGTTGTCCTTCGCTGAGACCGCCGGCTCCATCGCCGCGATCGCCCCACTCATCGAGGCGATCGCACCGTCGCGATCGTGGCGATAGGCGAGCTCGGCGGCCCTAGGCTCGAGCGCGATGCGGAAGGTGCAGAGCGCGGTGATGTCTTCCGCGCTCGGCGTGAACACGAAGCTGCCGACCTGCGGGCGGATCACCACGAGGCCTTGCGCCTGCAACTGGCCCATGGCCTCGCGCACCGGCGTGCGGCTGACGCCGAAGGAATTCGCCACCATCTCCTCGGAGATGGCGGCGCCGAGCGCGAACTCGCCGTCGATGATCGCCTGCCGCAGCCGCTGCATCACCCGTTGCGACAGCGATTTCGGCGTATCGAGCTTGAGCGAGCGCATCTGCTCTCTCAGACGACTTTGCCGGGATTGAGCAGGTGATCGGGATCGAGCGCCGCCTTCAGCGTCCGCATCAGCGCGATCTCGGCCTCGCTTCGGGCATGCCCCAGCCACTTCTTCTTCAGCGTGCCGATGCCGTGTTCGGCGGAGACGCTGCCGCCGAGCTCACGGACCAGACCGTAGATGATCGTGTCCATCTCTTCCTTCGGCTGCTGCTCGACGGAAAGGCCGGTGACCCAGGAGACCAGATGCAGATTGCCGTCGCCGATATGGCCGTAATAGACGCTCTCACAGCCCTTGATGCCGGAAGCGAGCGCCGCCTTGCAGCGCGTGACGAACTCGTCCATCCGCTTAACGGCAAGGCCGATGTCGTAGGAGATGTGCGGGCCCAGCACCTGGCCGAATTCGGCGCAGATGTCGCGCACGCGCCAGAACGCCTGCGTCTGCGCCAGCGATTGCGCCACGGCGGCATCCACCAGCAGCCCGCGCTCCATCAGCTCTTCGAGCCAGCTCTCGAACCGCGGCGCGTCCAGGCTTTCGTCGGTGCCCTGCGCCTCGACCAGCACGTAGAGGCCGTGACCCGCGCCGACCGGCGGCTTCACGCCGGCGCGATTCGTGATCACGTCCCAATAGTCCGGCCACATCACCTCGAATGCCGACAGCAGCGGGCCGAGCCCGCTGCGCGCCGCGTCGAGCAACGCGATCACTGCGGCATAGTCCTTCAGCGCGCACAGGGCGGCCATGGTCGAGCGCGGCTTCGGGAACAGTTTCAGCACCACGCGGGTGATGATGCCGAGCGTGCCTTCGGACCCGATGAACAGATGCTTCAGATCGTAGCCGGCATTGTTCTTCATCAGCTTGTTGAGGCTGGTCATGACGGTGCCATCGGGCAACACCACTTCCAGGCCGAGCACCAGTTCGCGCGTCATGCCGTAGCGGATCACGCGGTTGCCGCCGGCATTGGTCGAAAGATTGCCGCCGATCGCACAGGAGCCGCGCGAGCCGAGGTCGAGCGGAAAGAAGAAGCCGGCCTCGTCGGCGGCCTTCTGGATCGTCTCCAGCGGCGTGCCCGCTTTCACCGTCATCGTCGCCGAGGCAGGGTCGATCTCCTCGATGCCGGTCATGCGCTCCAGCGAGATCGCGACCCAGCCTGCTTCGGGCGATGCGCCGCGGCACAGCCCGGTCAGTCCGCCCTGCGGCACGAACGGAAGCCGCGCCTGCCGGCAGGTCAGAATCGCGTCGGCGACACCTTCCGCATCCACGGGGCGGATCACCGCAAGTGGCGTCTGCGGCAGGCTCGCGCTCCAGTCGTTGCAATTGCGCGCGGGCACGTCGGTGCCGATCAGCACGGCGGCTTCGCCGAGCTTGTCGCGCAGTGCGCCGAGCAATTGGTCGGGTCGCCCGACGGGGGTCACCATGTCCATGCGAGACCTCCTCAAAATCTGACTGCGCCCATGCGCGCCGTGACGCCGGAAAGAGTTTGCGTGCCTCTTGTATGTAAGGTACAAGATGAAAAGTAAAGCGAAAACAAAGCCCGGTTAAGCTTCGGAAGGTCGTTTGAGATCAGAGGCATAGTTCGGGATCCAAGCAAAGGGCAGTGTGATGACCGAGGCAATTCGCGGGTTCTGGGTGGCATCGGCGACGCCGCTGGCGGCCGACGGCAGCGTAGATTCGGCAAAGCTCGCGGCTCACGCCAAGCAGCTCTTCGGCAAGGGCGTTGACGGCGTCGTGCTGTTCGGCACCACCGGCGAGGGCACCTCCTTCAATGTCGCCGAGCGTCTCGCGACCATCGAAGCCGTGCTCAAGGCCGGCGTTGCCCCGGAACGCATTGGCATCGGCGGCGGCTTTTCCGCCATCACCGACAGCATCGCCCTCTCACGCGCCGTGCTCGGCCTTGGCCTGCGTCACGTGCTGGTGCTGCCGCCCTATTTCGACCGCGGCGTCTCGCCCGAAGGCATCGAGGATGCCTTTGCCGCGATCATCGACGGCATCGCCGACGACAGGCTGCGCGCTTATCTCTACCACATCCCGCAGACGTCGGGCGTTGCGATTCCGACCAGCGTCGCCGCGAACTTGCGCAAGCGCTATGGCAAGCAGGTTGCCGGCCTGAAAGACTCCAGCGGTGACTTCAAGCAGTTCCAGGCCTTCCGCACAGCTAGCCCCGAACTCGCCATCACCGTCGGCAACGAAGCCGATATCACCCGCGCGATCGCGGCTGGCGGTGCCGGCACCATCTGCGGCATGGCCAACGTCGTGCCCGAGCTGGTCAAGGGCATGGTCGAGGGCAAGAATGTCGAAGCGCGCATGCAGGCTGCGATCGACGTCGTGCTGAAGACGCCGTCATTCACCGCGACGCTGAAGGCCATCCTGGCGGCGCAGACCGGCGACGCCGCCTGGCTGCGCGTGCGTCCGCCGCTCCGCGCATCGTCGGACGGCGCCGCGTTCAAGCGGAAGCTCGATGAGTTGACGGCTCCTGCCGTCGCGTGAGATTTCGCACAAAATCGTGATACTTCGCCGCGCGACGTGTCGCGATCGCCACGACGGCGATTGGAGATTGCGGTTTGCTGCCGCTCTCTTCTTAGAACGATTCAACACTAGAGCGATTCAAGTCCGCCTACGGTTCTCTTCGCGCATCGTGGCTGTTAGACGCGCGAGCTTCAATGCCGTGTCTGACCTGGAAGTGAATCGAACGTGCGTGCTCATCCGGATGGTCAACGCGTCAGCGGCCATCGTCATCGTGCCGGCAAGCGCCGTGCAGGTCTTCTCATTGGAGCAGCCGTGCTGCTCGCCGAATGCCCCTCCACCACGACGACCGCGCAGGCGCAATCGGCTCTGCCGCCGGTGACGGTCGAGGCGCCGGCACAGCGGCCGAAACCGGCGCGCGCCTCGGAGCAGTCTCCACGCCGCACGCAGACCGCGGCGCGCCAGCGCAATCCCGCACCCGCAGCGCCGACGCTCTCGGAGCGCGCGGCCGCGGAAGCCGCCGCGCAGCAGGCCGCAAAGCTCGGCTACCGCGCGATGCCGAGCGCGACGACGCTACGCAGCGGCGCTTCGCCGCTGGACACATCGCAGGCGGTCAACGTCGTGCCCGAGCAGGTGTTGAAGGACCAGCTCCCGCGCAACATCGACGATGCGCTCATCAACGTCTCCGGCATCACCCAGACCAACACGCTCGCGGGCAGCCAGGACGCCGTCATCCGCCGCGGCTTCGGCGACAATCGCGACGGCTCGATCATGCGCAACGGCATGCCGCTGGTGCAGGGCCGCAGCTTCAATCCCGCGGTCGAAAGCGTCGAGGTGCTGAAGGGGCCGGCTTCGCTGCTCTACGGCATCATGGACCCCGGCGGCATCGTCAACACCATCAGCAAGCGTCCGGAGCTCTACCAGCACGGCTCGGTCACGCTGCTCGGCTCGGCATTCAATGCTTCCAAGACCGGCGCCGATGGCCTGCTCGACGTCACCGGTCCGATCGGCGACCAGGGCCTTGCCTATCGCTTCATCGGCTATGGCGCCAGCGAGGACTATTGGCGCAATTTCGGCCGTCACCGCGAGATGCTGGTGGCGCCGTCGCTGGCCTGGTACGGCCAGGACACCACGGTGCAGCTCAACTACGAGCATCGCGAGTTCATCTACCCGTTCGATCGCGGCACGGCGTTCAATCCGGTGACCAAGGCGCCGCTGGCGGTACCCGCCACGCGCCGGTTGGATGAGCCTTTCAACAACACCTGGGGCACGTCCGACCTGATCCAGGCCTCGGTCGAGCACCGCTTCAATCAGGACTGGAAGCTCTACGCCGGCTACAGCTACAACACCGAAACCTTCAGCGCCAACCAGCTCCGCATCACCGGCATCAACTTCACGACCGGCAGGGAGACGCGCAGCAACGATGGCACGGGAAGCTCGCTCAGCAACGTCAGCTACGGGACCTCATACATTTCCGGCAGCTTCTGGCTCGGCGACATGCGCAATGACGTCGTGTTTGGCGGCGATGGTCAGTATCGCACGATCTATCGCGACATCCTGATCCGGCAGACGACGCCCGCCTTCAATGTCTACAATCCCGTCTATGGGCTGATCGGACCGGGCACCACGGCGTCGAGCTCCGACAGCGCCCAGACCGACAAACTCGGCCAATGGTCGCTGTTTGCCCAGGACACGCTGCATCTGACTGAACGCTTCGCGCTGGTCGGCGGCGTGCGCTATATGGACTACGATCAGATCGCCGGTCGCGGAAAACCCTTCGTCACCAACACCAACGTGTCGCAGGACAAGGTGCTTCCGCTCGGTGGTGCCATCTTCAAGCTCACGGATCAGATTTCGCTCTGTGCGAGCTACACGCAGTCGCTGAAGCCGAACTCGACGATTGCACCGATCGGCGTGGTCATCGATTCCAACGTCGCGCCCGAGGAAGGTGTGTCGTACGAGACCGGCGTGAAGTTCGATCTGAACAAGCGCATCTCCGGCACGCTGGCGCTCTACGATCTCGACAAGAAGAACGTGCAGACGACGAAGACGAACAGCGCGGGCATCGTGGAGCTCCATACCGTCGGCCGCGCCCGCTCGCGCGGCGTCGAGCTGGACGTCACCGGCAGGCTCACCGACAGCTGGGCCTTGATCGGCAGCTATGGCTATACGGATGCCCGCGTGACGGCGTCCGAGGATCTGACATTGCTCGGCAAGAAGCTGCAAAACGTTGCCTTGAACACCGCATCGCTCTATCTGGTCTACGACTTCGGTACCGCATTGCCCGGCCAGCTCCGTCTCGGCGGCGGCGCGCGTTATGTCGGCGATCGTCCCGGCGATTCCACCAACACCTTTTTCCTGCCGTCCTATGTCGTCGCCGATATCTTCGCGACCTATGAGACGAGATACCAGAACACGCCCGTGATCTATCAGTTCAACGTCAAGAACCTGTTCGACACCGTCTACTATCCCTCCGCCGTCAACAATCTCAACGTCGCCATCGGCGATGCGCGGCGCGTCTCGCTGTCGGCGACGGTGAAGTTCTAGCCATGGCAGCGCGGCTGGGACATACGATCAAGGCGGTCCTGTTCCAGGTTCATTCCATCGCGGGCCTGGTCCTTGCGCTGCTGGTGTCCCTGATCGCGCTGACCGGCGCGGTCATGACTTTCGAGGACGAGATCGTCGATCACCTCAACGCCGGCATCATGCAGGTCACGCCGCGTCCGGCATCGGCGCTGATGCCGGATGAGCTGGTGGCGCGGCTGAAAGCAGGGCAGGACCTCGGCAAGGTCGCCGCCGTCACATTATCGAGCGATCCGTCGGCCGCGGTCCATGTCCGCTTCGGCCGCGACGAGCAGGGCGGAAGGCCGGCCTCGCTCTACGTCGATCCCTATGACGCGCGGGTGCTGGGCTCGCCCCGCGGCGAGACGTTCTTTGCGACCGTGCGCAGGCTGCATCGCTGGCTCCTCATCCCCGGCGACGGCAAGGGCTGGGGGCGTCCGATCACCGGCACGATCGCGCTCGGCCTCATCATCATGCTGGTGTCGGGACTCGTGCTGCGCTGGCCGCGTCGCGCGGGCAGCGTGAAAATGTGGCTGAAACCAAATCTCGGACTCGGCGGCCGCGCCCTGCACCGGTCGCTGCACACCGTGATCGGCACCTGGGTCCTTCCGGTCTATCTGACAATGACGCTCACCGGGCTGTATTTCTCCTTTGAATGGTACAAGGACGGCGTGACCTGGCTGTTGGCGCGTCCTCCGGTCACCGCAGCGAAGATGACGACAAAGCCGCCGCGCCCGGAAGGCCGCGCCGAGCCGGCGCCGCCAATCGGATTCGATCGGGCATGGACGACGTTCCGGCGCGAGGAAGGCGATCGGTTCTCAAGGGCCTTGCTGACGCTGCCGGCGGGGCCGGGCACGATGATACGCATCCGATCGTGGGGGAAAGCGTCGTTGCTCGAGACCACGCGCGACGAATTCCGCATCGACGCCGTCTCCGGCCAGCTGGTCTCCGCCGAGCGCTACGCCGACAAGACCCTTGGCGAAACGATCATCGCAGCCATCTACGACATCCATCGCGGCGCGATCCTTGGCTGGCCCGGCAAGCTCGCCTTCATGATGGCAGCGATCCTGATGCCGCTGTTCGCGGTTACCGGCCTCCTGCTCTATCTGTCGCGCCGCCGGCTGCGGCAACCGGCGCCGCCACTGGCGCGGCTCGTTCCGGGCGAGTGAGAACTCCAGGCGGCTGGGCGAATGCTTGGAAGGTCGCTAATCATCCACGCCGCGGCTGAACTCGTCCAAGCTATCGCTTCCGGCGCCCAAGAAGCTCTTGTCTGAACTACCGTGGAATGGTTCGATGTGCCTCGCACACGTTAAGGTGGGTGGGGACTTCGACGGAAATGTCTGAACGAGACGAAATCGAAGAGACGGCGCTGCCTGCGGTGCTCGTCAGACGCAGTGATCTGCCCGTGCCGCTGACGCATCCGGCGCGAAGCTTTTTCGGTGGACTTCCCAAATTGCCTCCGCAGTTTGACTGGCCCACAACGGAGGTCAGAGCCGACGTGGCCTTGGAGACCGTTGCACTTACATTCGTCGCTCAGATCGACTTGGCTGAAGTGCCTGGAGCCAGCTGGTCGCCGCTTCCGACGCGGGGCACGCTCTTTTTCTTCTGCAGCTCGGTTTTTGTAGGCGAAGGACATCCACCGTGTCGCGTCCTCTACAGCCCGACTGACGGAGGCGCGTATGCCGACCGCGCTCCACCGCCAGACCTGATGCCGCTGGCAGGGACCAACGGCGATCGTCAGGTCAAATGGCTCAATCCCGACGTCGATTTTCATTCCAAGGTCGAGTTCAAATATCCAATCTCATTTCTGCCGTTCCGCGACTTCTACTTCCGTGAGGATGTCGTCGGAGGCGAGCTCATGATCAAGGAATTATGCAAGGCGCTGGGTCCAGGCGGGCCGCAGGAGAATGATCTGCTTCGATTCCGAAGCGTGGCCCAATACGAAAAGGACGAGGACTGGCCTTTCAACTGGCTCCTGGTCACTTACGTGGTTCGGTCGGTCTTGTCGCACGTCCAGCGCGATCTGACGCTTGGATATTACGGCAAGCCGCTCGCCGACGAAGCAAAGGTAGAGTTGAAGCGTCTTCGCGCCAGTGCGATCGGATGGCTCGAGCGGTGTCGGGCGCTGACCCCGATGGATGACGTCAGTCCGGACCCGAAGGCGACCTTCAGATCATGGTGGATCGACGTCGTACAGACCTACAAGAGAATGGAAGGCCAGGTACGCACGTATGCGGGTGAAATCGTGGACGACCTCCGCAATGCCATCAATCATACGATCCGTTGTATGTTCACCCAGGATGTCGACGCTTCCGAAGATGCCCCTCCGAGTTACGTTATGAACCTCGTGCGGCAGAATCGTTGGAAGACGCCGGAGGCGCGAGATGGAGAATATCGCCGATTTTCCACCGCGCTTCATCAGATGCTGGGATACGGCAGCGGCCCGCAGGATGCGACCGAGGTGCATTTGGAGGACATGTTGCTGCTCCAGATACAAGGTGATCTCGCTTTTTCTAATTGGCACTCCGATGTCGGCGGTGTGCTTCATTTTTGGATCGATCGGGATGCTCTTGACCGGCGCGACTTTTCGCAAGTCGTCGCTACATATGAGTGCGACTAGCCTGATCTCTGCGCGTTGCCCTGCTCTCCGATATCGCTAGCCAACACCACCGCGATGGTTCAAAAGCCCATGGCCTGTCCTTGCTAGGGTCCATGCCATGAAGCTCCCCACCGTCACCCCCGCCGATATCCGCCGCGCCCTGCTGCTGCGCGAAGAAATCGCGCTGCTCGATCTCAGATATGAGGCAGGCTTCGCGACGGGGCATCCGTTGTTCGCGGCCAATATGGCCGTCGACCGGATCGCGATTGAGGCCGAGACGCGGCTGCCGCGCAAGGACGCGGCGATCGTACTCTATGACGACGGTGAGGGGCTGGTCGCGACCGGCGCCGAACGCCTCGCCGCGCTCGGCTATATCAATATCAGCGCACTCGACGGCGGGCTGAAGGCCTGGCGCGCGGCGGGCTATGAGGTCTTCGAGGACGTCAATTCCTACTCGAAAGCGTTCGGCGAATTGGTCGAAGCGCGGCGGCACACGCCGTCGTTCAGCGCCGACGAGGTGGCCAAGCTGATCGCCGACAAGGCTGACATCGCCATCCTCGACGTTCGCCGTTTCGACGAGTACGCGACCATGAACATTCCGGGCTCGGTCAGCGTGCCCGGCGCGGAGCTGGTGTTGCGGGCAGGGCAGGCCGCGCCGAATCCCGAAACCACCATCATCGTCAATTGTGCCGGCCGCACCCGCTCCATCATCGGAACCCAGTCGCTGATCAATGCCGGCGTGCCCAACAAGGTGCGCGCGTTGCGCAACGGCACCATCGGCTGGACGCTGGCGCGGCACACGCTCGACCACGGCGCCGACAGGCGCGGCGCGGTCGGGCCGTTCGAGGGTGGTCCGGCCAATGCGCGCGATGTCGCCTATCGTGCCGGCGTGCGCCACATCGGCGCGAACGAGATGGTTGCGCTTGTCGCACAGGCGGATCGCACACTCTACCGCTTCGACGTGCGCGACGCTGAAGAGTATGCAGCCGGCCATCTCCCCGGTTTCCGCCATTATCCGGGCGGGCAACTCGTGCAAGAGACCGACATGGCCGCGCCGGTGCGCGGGGCACGCATCCTCCTGACCGACGACAAGGCCGTTCGCGCTGACATGACGGCGTCGTGGCTGGCGCAGATGGGTTGGGAGGTCTATGTGCTGGACGGAGGCTATGACGGCGCGCTCGAGATCGGCCCGCCGCGGGTGCTGCCCAAGCCCGATCCGGCCCACCGTTACCGTCGGCCCTATGAAGGCACCGACATCGCGCAAGCCGCGATGCAGGCCTATCTCGATTGGGAATACGGCCTCGTCGAGCAGCTCCGCCGCGACGGCACGCATGGGTTTTATGTGATTTAATTCTGTTATCCGTCACCCTGAGGTGGCCGCTTCTTTAGCGGCCCTCGAAGTGCGACGGCCCGGCTGCCGGCTGCACTGGGGCCGTTCATCCTTCGAGGCTCCCGGCGCGATGCCGGCATCGCGCCACTCGCACCTCAGGATGACGGAGACAATGGTGGGATGCCAGGCTCCTCTATTACCTGCCATCTTCTCCCCGTATCCGACCCCTATTGTGTTGGGCCTCCTCCGCGGTCTAAGAGCTGCGGCAAAGCCGCCATTTCAGGAGACACCATGCCAGCCCCAGGCCAAAGCCCTGAGCGGAGCGCCAAGGCGCTGCTGCTCGAAGGCGTCAATGACAGTGCCGTGGACCTGTTCAGGAGCGCGGGCTTCACCAATGTCGAGCGGCTGACCAAGGCGCTGGACGGTGAGGATCTGCGGCGCGCCCTCAAGGGCGTGTCGCTGCTCGGCATCCGCTCGCGCACCCAGATCACCGACGAGGTGCTCGCCGCCGCCGACCAGCTGCTCGCGGTCGGCTGCTTCAGCGTCGGCACCAACCAGGTCGATCTCATGGCGGCGCGCAAGCGCGGCATTCCCGTGTTCAACGCACCGTTCTCCAACACGCGCAGCGTCGCCGAGCTCGTGATCGGCGAGATCGTGATGTTGCTGCGGCGGATATTTCCGCGCTCGGTGTCGGCGCATGAGGGCGGCTGGGACAAGTCGGCGACCGGTAGCCGCGAGGTGCGCGGCCGCACCCTCGGCATTGTCGGCTACGGCAATATCGGCTCGCAGCTCTCGACGCTGGCCGAGGCGATCGGCATGCGCGTGATCTATTTCGACCGCACCGACAAGCTCCGCCACGGCAACACCGAGCCGGTCGAGAAGCTGGAAGAGCTGCTGGCGCAGAGCGACGTCGTCAGCCTGCACGTGCCGGAGACGCCGGAGACCGCGGGCATGATCGGCGAAAAGGAACTGCGGGCGATGAAATCAGGCTCGTTCCTGATCAACAACAGCCGCGGCACCGTGGTCGATCTCGACGCGCTCGCGCGCGCCTTGCGCGACGGTCATCTCGCCGGCGCCGCGATCGACGTGTTTCCGGTCGAGCCGTCCTCGAATTCGGATCGCTTCAACAGCCCGGTGCAGGGTCTCGAAAACGTCATCCTCACGCCGCATATCGGCGGCTCCACCGAGGAGGCGCAGGAGCGCATCGGCGGTGAAGTCGCGCGAAAACTGGTCGATTATTTCATTACGGGCTCGACCATGGGCGCGGTGAATTTCCCGGAAGTGCAGCTGCATCTGCGTCCCGCCGGCGCGCGCTTCAGTCATGTCCATCGCAACGTGCCCGGCATGCTGCGGCGGCTCAACGAGGTGTTCCTCCAGCGCGACATCAACATCGCCGCGCAATATCTGGAGACCGCCGGCGATCTCGGTTACGTCGTGCTCGACGCAGATCTCGGCGGCCAGGACTCCGCGGCGCTGCTCCAGCAGATCCGCGGCCTCGACGGCACGGTCGGCGCAAGGCTGGTATTCGAGCACTAAACAACTCCACGTTCCGGTTGCATCTTGTGGCAACTGCTCTCACACTGCGGTCGAATTCGACATGGTCAAAAATCATGTCGAATTTGAACTTCAGTCGCGTGAGTGTCCGCCATGGAACGGGACGCGGTACTGATCGATCTCGCGCTTCAGGGCGGCGGTTCGCACGGCGCCTTCTCCTGGGGTGTGCTTGATCGCCTGCTGGAGGAACACTGGCTCAGCATCGCCGCGATCTCCGGAACCTCAGCGGGCGCGATGAATGCGGCGGTGCTGGCGGACGGCTGGACGGCCGGCGGGGCCGAGGGCGCGCGTGAGGCGCTCGAGCAATACTGGCGCCGTGTTTCGAAGGCAGCGGCCTTCAGCCCGCTCCAGCGCTCGCCGCTCGATCGCTTGATGGGGCGCTGGACCCTCGACACCTCGCCGGCCTACATCCTCACCGACCTGATGTCGCGTGTGCTGTCGCCCTACGATCTCAATCCGACCGGCTTCAATCCGCTGCGCGCGGTGCTGGCCGAGAGCATCGATTTCGAACGGCTGGTGCGCTCACCGATCCAGCTGTTCATCACCGCGACGCGGGTGCGCACCGGGCGCGGCCGCATCTTCCGTAACGCGGAGATCACGGTGGACGTGCTGCTGGCATCGGCCTGCCTGCCGACCATGTTCCGCGCCATCGACATCGACGGCGAGCCCTATTGGGACGGCGGCTACGCCGGCAACCCGACGATCACGCCGCTCGTCCGCGAAAGCGACGCGCACGACACCATTCTCGTCCAGATCAACCCGACTGAGCGGCTGGAGGAGCCGCGGACCGCCGCGGAGATCCTCAACCGGCTGAACGAAATCTCCTTCAACTCGCCGCTGATGAAGGAGCTGCGCATGATCGCGCTGCTGCGCCAGGCGGCCGACCCCGGCAGCGGCGAGGGCGCGCGCTGGGCGAAGATGCGGACACACCGGGTCAAGAGCGACATGCTGGCGAAGTTCGGGGCCTCCTCGAAGCTCAACGCAGAGTGGGAGTTCGTCTCGATGCTGCGCGCCGAGGGGCGCATGGCCGCGGACGCCTTTCTCCGCGAGCACGGCGCGGATATCGGCCGTCGTTCGACCGCCGATCTCGACGTCCTCCTGTCGGAGTGCTGAGACATGGGTCTCCTCGGCCTCCTCGTCGGGCTCGGGCTGCTCGTGCTGTTCGCCTTCCGCGGCTGGAGCGTGCTGCTGCTCGCGCCGTTCGCCGCACTCGTTGCCGCGCTGTTCGGCGGTGAGCCGCTGCTCGCGAACCTGACCCAGGTGTTCATGCTCAACGCCGCGGGATTCCTCGCCCAGTTCGCTGCCGCGGCTCGACGTCAGCTATCTCGCCGAGCAACGCTTCGGCGGCACGTCGCTCGCGGCCGTTGCCGGCGTGTGGTCGGTCGTGGTCGCGCTGGCTGCGGCCATCGTCACGACCATCGCGCTGAACTGGGCGCGCCTGCCGGCGCTCCGCCGGACCATGGACGCCGGGGCCAATGCGTCGGTCCTGCCCGCGTTCAGCGTCGCCAGCCTCGTCGGTTTCGGCGCCGTCGTCGCCTCGCTGCCGGCGTTCACGATCGTGCGCGACTGGGTCCTCGGAATCGAAGGCGGACCGCTGGTCTCGCTCGCCGTCGCGACCAACATCCTGGCCGCGCTGACCGGGTCGGCGTCGGGAGGCCTGACCATCGCCCTCGAGGCCCTCGGCCAGACCTATGTCGAACTTGCCGATCGTATCGGCATCGACCTCGGGCTGATGCATCGCGTGGCGGTGATCGGCTCGGGGACCCTCGACATCTTGCCGCACAATGGTGCGGTGGTCAGCCTGCTCGCGATCTGCGGCCTGACCCATCGCGACAGCTATTTCGACATCGTCATGGTGGGCATCGTGACGTCGCTGCTGGCGCTGGTGGCCGTGATCGCGCTGGGCAGCGCGTTCGGCGCGTTCTGAAACGAACGTGCCGGCTGCCTATGCGGCGAGCCGGTCGAGCAGGGCCAGCATGACCGGTGCGTCGGGCATCGGCAGCACGGCGTCGATCCGTTCGAGCAGGCGCGACTGCAACAGCGCATTGCGCGCCTTGCCGATGGTGCCGAGCGGCCCGCGAAAACCGTGGTCCTCCCAGGCCATTTCGAGCAGGCTCTCGCTCATCAGGGCCTCGATCAGCTCGTCGGCCTGGCGCTCGATGCTGATGAGCGGATGGGCCGAGAACACTGTCGGCTGCGGATAGAGAATGACCGGCTTGGCCGGGGCGTTGGCCTCGAGCCGCTTCCAGCGCTCCGCGTCCTGGAGCACCCATTCGACGAGCTGGTTCTCGTAACCGACGATCAGCGGCTGCGCGCCGGCGCCGCCGGCGACATAATCGTCGAACAATTTGCCCGAGGACGGCGGCTTGAAGCCCATGCGGCGGAAGACGGTCGCGACGTCACCGTCGATCTTGCTCAGCGTGTCAGGCATCACGACGTCGCCGGACAAAAGGCTCGCCGCAAGGCCCGCGAACATGAAACCGGAGTTGGATTTGTTCGGATCGGTGCAGACCACGCGGGCGCGGCCGAACAGGTCGGCGACGCCGATTGCCGACCAGTTCTCGCCGGCGATGATGGCCTTGAGCAGTTTCGACAGGTCCACCGTGTAGCGTGGCCCGCCGGCGGGCTGGGCGATGCCACCCTTCACCAGGCCGTCAGCGATCCTGTCCCAGGAATAAAGCACGATCGGCGAATTGAAGATCACCTGGTCGCGCGAGATCTTGATGCCGGACGAGCGGGCCACCTCGACCAGCACCGACGAGGACGGCCACAGGAATTGCGGCTTCTGGTCGAGCAGCGCGCGCTCGCGGACCATTTCGACCGACCCGGCGCGGCGTCCGTCGAGGATCAGCCCGAAGCGGCGTTCCAGCACGCTCTTGACGCGGGCATTGGCGAGAAAACCCTCTTTCTCGCCGCCCGCAAAGCCGGACAGCCGCTTCGCTTCGCCGAAGCGGCCGGCGATTTCGGGATGCTCGCGCAAATACACATAGCCGCCGGTCGCCGCCGCGCTTGCAGCGACGAGGCCGATGCCGAAGGCGCGGCGCGAGATAGCCATCAGGAGGTTCCTCTCTTGGTCTCGACGGGCGCTGCCGGGCCGATGTCCTCGTCGAGCGAGCTTTTCAACAGCTTCAGCTCGATGTCCAGCTTGTCGAGGTCGGCGTCCTGGAGATTGGCGGCATAGCGGGTGAAGGCGCCATCGAGCCGATCGATCATGGCACCTGTAGCGGCCAGTCGCGCCGTGTCGGGCACCGGGCTCTTCTCCAGCGCGCGATAGGCGTCGGCAATCTCGGCCGCGCGCGGCAAATAGTAGGTCAGGAATCGGCGCACCCGGTCGAGCCGCAGCGGATCGCGCTCGATGGCGGCGAAAATGTCACGGGCGATTTGTACCAGATGACGGATGCGATCGGCGACCGCGCGGCTTCGGATCGCCGACGCGGCATAGTCCATCTGTTCCGCAAGCGGCTCGGCCTCGGCCAGCAGCTCGTTCGCGAACTCGATCTTGCCGCGCGCGACGCCGCTGGCCTCCAGCGCGGCGAACCGGTTTCTTGGCGCAAGTGCCACGACAATGCCGCCACCGGCGACCGCGCTGATCGTAAGCGCGATCCAGAACGGCATGGCGAGCCCGATCGCGAGCGACGGCAGCAGCACTGCTGCTGCCACGCCACCCGCGATCCAGCCAAGCCCGGACGGCATCGCGGCCATTCAGTTGTATCCTCGTACAGCGCGAAACGCGTCGGTGAGACTCTTGCTGCCGTCGAACACGCGGCCTCCGGTCAGTTTCGCCAGATTGTCAAGCTGGGCACGATCGACCTCGGAGCCGAACGTCACGCCGAACACCGGCACACGGTGACCATCCGCGCGCCAGGCATTCTCGAATGTCGACATATATCCCTGGCTCTTGCCGTCCGTCATGATGACGATGGCCGGCAGATGCTGGCCGTCGTCGAGCTGCGTCTTCATCGCGGCGAGTGCCTGCGCCGCGCAGGTATAGAAATCGGTGCCACCGCCGGCGCGTAGTTCGAGCGCGCGCGCGAGCAGGCCGGTCTGCTCGCTCTCGTCGCCGCTGGCATGCGCCGTCCAGAGGATGTGATCGCTGAACGGCAGCACCAGGATTTCATCCGACTTGGTCCATTGCACCAGCACCTCGCGCGTGCGCGCGGGCGTGAGCAGGAAGCGCATGGCGTCGAGCAATTGCGCTTCGCCGGCGCCCTGCATGCTGCCGGAGACGTCGAGGCAGAGCGCCGTCAGGGAAGGTCGCCGCAGTGCCTCCTGATAGATCAGGAGCGCCTTCTGAATCACTGCAGGCTCCGGCGGACGGATCACGGTCACCGGCCGGGACGGATCCAGGTTCGTCTTCGGGTCAGCCGCCAGCGGCGTGGCACGGCCGAGCTCGACCCGCCGGCCGGTCCTGGCGATCTTGCCTTGCGCATCGCCGTTGAGCAGGAAGGCCTGAAGATCGGTGAAGAAGCCTTCGACCTCCTTGCCACGGCCGCGGTCGACGAAGCCCAGTGGCGAATCGGCAACCGCCACGCCGTCGGCGGGATAGATCGCGTAAAGCGGCTCATGGTTGTCGGCGGTCAGCTTGTCGTTGGTCTCCTTGATGACGGCCTCGTAATTCCAGATCGCCTGGTAATGCGCGCCGCTGCGCTCGCCGTCGCGGTAGAGGTCGGCGAGCCAGCCGCTCGAGCCCGCGCTGCGCTCGACGCCCTTCAGCAGCCCGCGCGCCGTCGCGAGCACCTCCGGCTTGTCGAGATCGCCGGCCTCGATCAGGTCGGGCTTGCCGATGCCGGCCGCCAGCATCGCGAGATAGGCGGCAGCTCCCGAATTCGACTGGGTCGCCGATGTCATCAGGAATTTCAGCTTGCCGCCTTGCACGGCGGCTAGGATGTCCTTGGCCGTCACCTTGGCACCGATCCAGCCCAGCGCCTCGGCCCTGGACCGGCGCACGCCGAGGATGACCGGCATCTGCACGATCGACTTGACCATCTTCACGCGCCGCGTGGTGTCGAACATGTCGATCCAGATCGAGGCGGCCGGCCAAACCGCGTCGGCGCCGGGATCGCCGGTCTTGAGGGCCAGGGCGATGTCGAGCGATCCCTGATAGCGCATGGTGCAGGTCGCGTTGCGGGACTTGCAGAACTCCTGCACCAGCGGTTCGAGGACGTCGTTTTCCGAGCCCGAGAGGATGGTGAATTGTGGCCCGGGCCCGCCGCAGCCCGACAGCATCGTGGCAATCAACGGCACTGCCGCGAGCAGCGCCAGCGATCGCCGCAGGAAGCGAAGAGTTCTCATGCGCGCGCCTTCATGCAGCAGCCCTTATGCAGAAGCTTCATGGGGAAACCGTTACATGGCACGCATCTAGGGAGCGGCCTTCGATATGGCGGTCTTCAACTCGTCCGTTAGCTCCGCCATGCGGCGCTCGATCCCGGCGCGCTTGGTGCGGCCCTGCTCCTGCACATCGAGCACGCCGGCGATGGTGTCGATCAGGTCGCGGTTGGTCTTCTCCAGGGTCTGGATATCGACGATACCGCGCTGCGACTGCTTCTCGATCTCGATTGCCTGGGTCTTCATCATCTCGGACGCCTGGCGCATCATCTCGTTGGTCGCGTCGGTGACGGTCTTCTGCAATTCAAGCGCGGACTTTTGCCGGTTTAGGCCGAGCAGCAGGATCATCTTCTGCTTCCACACGGGAATCGTCAGCTCGGTCGTCGCCTGAAGATTCTCGATCAGCGTCTCGTCGCCGGACTGGACGATGCGGATCTGCGGCAGCTGCTGGATGCCGATCTGGCGCGCCTGTTGCAGATAGAAGACGCGCTTCTCCAGCCGGTCGAGCGCCTGGAGCGCATCCTGATAGGTCTGTGCGGCGAGCATGGCGTCGCTGCCCGCGCCTTGCGCCTTCGCGCTCCGCTCCATCTCGACGAGTTTGCCGCCGCGGAATTCCTCGGTGAACGCCTTGCCTGCGGCGATGTGCATGTCGAGCTGGCCGAGCGCGCCGCGGGTCTGTTCGTAGAGATCGTCGAGCAGCGCGATGTCGCGGCGCAGGACCTCCTTGTTGCGATCGAGCTCAACGCAGACGCGGTCGATCTGCGAGGCGACGTCGTTGAACTGCTCGGTGAACCGGCGCAGCCGCGCCTCCGCCGACGAAAAAAGGCGGGTCAGAAAACCCTTGTCCTTGAGATCGGCTGGATCGAGCCCCCGCGCCTTGCCGAGGATGTCCGTCAACAGCTTGCCGGTGGCGCCGAGCTCGCGGTTCTGGGTCTGGGCGAGGATGCGGTCGGCGAACTCGACCACCGAACGCTGGGCGCGCTCGCCGAAGGTGACGAGACGTGAGCGATCCGAAATGTCGATCTCGGACTTGATGCGTGCGACCGCTGAGGCGTCCGTCGGTAACGCCGGGAGATTGATCGTTTCGCTCACCACTCGCTCCTTGTTCTCGGCGGCCATGATAGCATGCCGACCCCAGAGGCAGGTAACCCCAGGTCGTATGACAGATTGATGACGGCCTGTGGATCTGGTCGTCGGCGGTGCGGCCCGAGTTCGGGGGCGGGGCAGGATTTCGTACGGAATTCAAACCTCTGCGGGGTGGGGTGGAGCCGGTCTGGCGTCCCGGAGGTTTCCGTTGATGGCGGTCGCACCATCAGCCGGGGCGATTGACGGCTGGCACGTCATGCATTGAATTGTTCGCCCGAACGATAAGCAGCAGGGATGGAAACGATGGCGCGCAGGATTGCGAAGCTGAGTGTGTGGCTAGCCGGTGCCGTGGCCGCGATGGGAGCGAGCAGCGCGTTCGCCGCGACGCTGGCGGAGGATGCAGACAGCGTCTGCAAGGGCCTCGTCGGGGGCACTGAGGCCGTGAAGATCGATTCGGCGATGCTGCTGGCGCCCTCGCAGCTCGCCGTCGCCGAACGCGGGCCGACGCCGTCCGGACGCATCACGCCGGCCAATCCCGGCTTCTGCAAGGTGCTCGGCCATATCGACCCGGTCGACCCCAAGGCGCCGCCGATCAGATTTCAGGTCAACCTTCCCGTCGAATGGAACGGTCGCTCGCTGCAATATGGCGGCGGCGGTTTCAACGGCGTGCTGATCACGGGTCTTGCGCTGCCGCCGGCCTCTCCCTTCGACAAGCCGTCGCCGCTGGCTCGAGGCTTCGTCACCTACGGCACTGACTCGGGCCACGAGACCAAGCAAGGCGAGCCGCCGCAGGTCTTTGCGCTGAATGACGAAGCCTTCGAGAATTTCGCTCACCGCGCCTACAAGAAGGTGCGCGATGCGGCTGTTGGGCTGATGGACCGCGCCTACGGCAAGAAACCCCAGAAGATGTACTTCATGGGCTCGTCCGAGGGCGGCCGCGAAGGCCTGACCATGGCGCAGCGCTACCCGGATGATTTCGACGGCATCTTCGCCCGCGTCCCCGTCATCAACTGGGTCGGCCTGCAGCACGCCGGCACGCGGTCGGGTCTCGTCACCATGGGTGCGGGCTGGATCAATCCGGCGCAGGTGAAGCTCGTCGGTGAGGCCGTGCGGGCGGCATGCGACAAGGCCGACGGCTCCGACGATGAGCTGGTTCAGGACCCCGTCGGCTGCAAGGCCGCCTTCAAGGTCGAGACGCTGCGCTGCGCCTCTGGCCAGAGCGGCGATCAGTGTCTCACCGACGCGCAGATCAGGGCGATCGAGACCCTGCACGCGACCTACAAATTCCCGTTCGCGCTCGCCAACGGCCTCGACGATTATCCGGGCTGGGGCGTCTCGGGCGAGGATACGCCGGCGATCGGGCCGACCGGCGGCTGGACCGCGTGGTGGCTCGGCACTGCGCCGCCGGCGCAGCCGCCCGCGCCCAACAACGGCATCGCCTGGATCTACGGCGCCGGCGGCATTCAATATGTCTTTGCGCGCGATCCCAAGCTCGATGTCACCACCTACAAGGTGGAGGAGCACAAGGCGCGGCTGCTCGAGGTCTCGAAGCTGATGGATTCGACCGATCCCGATCTCAGTCGCTTCCGCGCCCGCGGCGGCCGGCTGATCATGCTCGAGCACATGGCGGACTACGCCCAGAACCCCTATGCCGGCATCCGCTATTTCGAGAGCGTCGAGCGCAAGCTCGGCAAGGCCGAGACCGCGGAGTTCGCGCGGCTCTACACCGCACCCGGCGTCGATCATGTCGGCTCCGGCGCGCCGGCCAATGTCGACATGCTGAGCGTTCTGGTCGACTGGGTCGAGAAGGGCAAGGCGCCTGGCGATCTCGAGGTTATCGAGCAGAAGGTCGAGCCGCCTTCATTCGCGACCCTGCGCGCGCTGCCGCTTTGCCGCTGGCCGGCCTGGCCGCATTACAAGGCGGGTGCGGTGACGGAGGCGGCGAGCTTCACCTGCGCTCCGTGAGGCTGACAGGCCGGATGGATGACAGCGAACATCACTCCGCTGCCATCGCCTGCGCCCCGCCGAGCAGGCGCGCATTGAGCCGGCCGCCCGAGAACAGCATGTCGTCGAGGGCTTCGTCGATATCGGCCGAAACGATCGAGTTGCCGCCGTCGCGCGCCAGGCTGGCTTGCGCCAGCCTCCGCATCAGTTCCTTGATGAAGGCGCAACTCGTCCCCTCGCTGCGGCGGGCAGCCTCGATGACGATCGCGTCGTCGAGCGGCAGTCCCTTGCCATAGAGGCGCACCAGCTTGCTCCGGCCATTCTCGTCCGGGAGCGGCACTTCGATGGCTTGGTCGATGCGGCCGGGGCGACCGGCCAGGGCGGCTTCCAGATCCTGCGGCCGATTGGTGGTGAGAACGAACAGGATGTCGGCATCCTGCTTCAGTCCGTCCATCTCGTTGAGCAGCCTGTTGAGCATGGATTCTTCGCACGGCCCCATGTTGCGGGGGTCGCGCGCGATCAGGTCGACGTCCTCGATCACCACCATCGAGGGCTGCAGCAGCCGTGCCAGGCTCATATAGGCGTTGAGAAGACCTATCTGCTCGGCGGTGATAATCAGGGTCGTGTGTCCAGGCAGATGCGTTGCGAGATAGCGGATCGTATGGGTCTTGCCTGTGCCGGGCGGTCCATAAAGCAGAATGCCCTTGCGCGTCGATTGCCCGAGCCGCCGCAACTGCTCGCGGGTGCCGACGAACGTCAGCGCGTTGCGATCGAGCAGCCGCAGAGTCCGCTCCGGCAGGATCACCCCGTCGCGTCCGACGGTCGGCAGCCGGTGTACATTGATGCCGCGGGATTGGCCGCGGTAGTCGGAAGACTCCTCGAGCGACAGGATCTTGCCGCGATAGGTGCGCGCGGCCTGCACGGCGTCTTCGAGCTCGCCGAAGCAACGCTGCACCACGGCCGCCCCCGCGCTTCCCGCGGACACCATGATTTCGATCCGGATGCCGGGCTCGCGACGGGATTCGCGGTTGGCGCAGAGCAGGACCGCATGGCGCAAGCCGTCCTGCTCGCAGAGCCACAAACCGTTGTCGAGGCACCGGGACGGACTGCTCTCGCCGACATCGACGTCGGAATATTGCAGCGGTGCGATCGCCACGGCGCTCCGATCGTCGCGGAGTAGGCGTGCAAACGACAGCGTGTCGTAGTGTTCCTCGGCAAGTCCGAACAAGTCGATGTGCGCTCCAAGGAGCCTGTCGAGCGCGGCCTGGACGTCCACCCGCATGTGGCCGGGAAACTGCCGGGTGGTGGTCACGAGCATGCTGAGCGGAACTCCTTCGAAGTACGCGTCCAGAACTTCGAATGCATAGGCGAGCTCGCCTTCGGGTGCGTGCTCTTGGTCTTGCTCTTCCGCTTGCTCCTGCCTCTGCGCCACGGCGTGCCTCTTTGTCTGCAACTGAAGCGAGTAGAACAAATATGGAACATGAGCGCGCGAGAACATCAAGCGCTTTGACAAGGAAATCGGCAGGCGCTATTTACTTCGCATGCGAAATAATACCGCCGACGCGCGGCATCACCGGTTGATCTACCTGCTGAGCGTCGCACAACGCCGGCTGCAGCGCTGGATGGCGGCGCGGCCCGAGAGCGAGGTGACGCCGGCGCAAGCCGGGCTGTTGTTCATCCTCGGTAAGCAGGACGGCGTCCTGATGGGCGAGGCGGGCGCGGCGCTCGATCTGGGACCGGCCGGCATTTCCGGCCTCGTCGACCGCACCGAGGCTGCGAAGCTGATCGAGCGGCGGCCCGACCGCGAGGACGGACGCGCCTGGCGGATCTGGCTGACGCCGAAGGGACGGAACGCGTTGGCGCAGGCGAAGGCGGGCGCTGCCGAGATCAACGCGGCGCTGACGGACGGATTTACAGCTGCGGAGATCGACATCGTCGCGCGCTGGCTGGCGAGCATTCAAGGCAAGTTTCCGAGAAGTTCAGACGACTAAAAGGAGAGACCGATGACCGAGCATGTCCGGATCGAGAACAACGGTGGAATTCTCACCCTCACACTGGCACGTCCCGACAAGAAGAACGCGCTGACCGATGCGATGTACGGCAAGCTCGCCGACGCAATCGAATCCGCCGAGTTCGATCCGTCGGCCCGCGTGATCCTGATCCGCGGCGAGGGCGACATGTTCACCGCCGGCAACGACGTCGGCGAATTTGCCGCGGTCGCAACCGGCAAGTCAGAAGGCAGCCGCAACGTATGGCGCTTCATCCAGTCGCTGGCGCGCTGCACAAGGCCGCTGGTCGCCGCGGTGCAAGGCCGCGCCGTCGGTGTCGGCACCACGATGCTGCTGCATTGCGATCTCGTCGTGCTCGCCGACAACGCGCAATTGTCGACGCCTTTCGTCAGCCTCGCGCTGGTGCCGGAAGCCGCCTCCAGCCTGTTGATGCCGGCGCGCATCGGCCATGCCCGCGCTTATGAGATGTTCGCGCTCGGCGAGACCGTTCCCGCCAAGTCGGCGCTGGAATGGGGCCTCGCCAATCGTGTGGTGCCGCTCGACAAGCTCGATGCCGAGGCGCTCGCGCTGGCGCAACGTCTCGCCCGCCAGCCAGCCGGCGCCCTCACCGCCACCAAGCGCTTGATGCGCAACGGCGAAGCGCTGCTTGCGCAGATGCAGGCCGAGGGCGAGCAGTTCGCCCAGCGCCTGCGCACTGCCGAGGCGCGCGAGGCGTTCACGGCCTTTGCCGAGCGCCGCCCGCCCGATTTCACCAAGGTCGCGTGAGGGGACGGGGCCTGCCGGGAGAAGCGGCGGGTACAACCGCAGGTGTTTGGTTAAAGTCTTAACCAAACCTTGGCATGTCGCGATGCAAGGTGGCCTCTCGTGAAGAGTAGGCCCCCGACCCATGACGATGTTTAAGAAATCGGTAAGTTCGCTTCTCCTGACGCTGATGGCGCTGCTGGCCGCCGGCGCGCTGGCCTCTACGGCGACCCAGATGGTTGGGGCCTTCGGCCGCTACAGCGACAGTCTCGAGACCGAACGGCTTGCGAATGCCGACAAGGCGATCTTCCATGGCGTGCTGTCCTTGCGCAACAATCGGGGCGATGCCCAGAGTGCGCTGCTCGGCGAGGACGATCCGCGCGCCAAGCTCGGTGCCGCCGAGAAGGCGGAGCAGGCCGGCTTTGACGCCATCGTCGCGGCGCTCTCCACCGTCGAATTCGCCCGCCGCGACGAGCTCGCAAGCACGCTGAAGCAGCGCTGGAGCGAGGCCGCGCCGAAGTTCCAGCTGTTCTACGACGAGGCGAAGCTGCCGCGTGCCGAGCGCAAGGTCGAGCGCACCGCACCCTGGTACGATGGCGTCACAAAGGTGATCGAGACCGCCAATCTCGCGTCCACCGCGGTGTCGAACCGCGCCTGGACCAACGATCCCTTCATCGCCCGCATGATCCAGGCCCGCCGCCTCGCCTGGCAGGTGCGCGACCGCTACGGCATCCAATGCTCGACCCTGCGCCCGAACGTCAACACCTCCAAGCCGCTCGACGAGACCCAGAAGCAGACCGTGGCCGGCTGGAACGGCATCGTCACCGCCGGCTGGACCGGCATGGAGGAACTGCTGGCTGCGCCTGACGTGACGGCGAACCTCGTCAACGCGGCGAAGGAAGCGCGCGCCAAGACCGACGGCGTCCTCAAGCAGATCGGCGATCTCACCAAGAATTTCGACGGCAGCGGCCGTCCGGCGATGCCCGCGGCGGAATGGAACGCGCTGTGCCAGTCGCCGTTCGCGCCCATCGTCGCTGTCGCCAACACGGCCCTCGACCAGTCGATCGCGCGTGCGGAGATGGTTCAGGCGAAAGCCCTCACCAACCTCATCGGGCAGTCGCTCGCCTTCCTGCTCGCACTCGCCGTGACCCTGACCGGCGTGTACGTGGTGCGCAATCGCCTGATGCGCCCGGTTCGCGCCATTCTCGACGCCATCGCCCGCATCAGCGCACGCGACTATGCGACGCCGGTGCCGCAATCCCGGCATCCCGACGAATTCGGCACCATGGCCGCCGCACTCGAAAGCCTGCGCGAGAGCGCGGCGACTGCGGAACGGCTGGGCCAGGAACGCGAATCGCAGCAGGCACTGCAGCTGGCCCGCTCCGGCACCGTCGATTCCGCATGCCGCGGCTTCGACGACACCGTGCAGGCGGTCATCCAGAGCGTTGTGGCCTCGACGAGGGAGCTCGATGCTACCGCGTCCGGCGTGCGCTCGCTGGTCTCGCAATCGAGCAGCCAGACCGCAGCGGTCTCCTCCGCCGCCGAGCAGGCCACCAACAATCTCGAGACCATCGCGGCGGCGACCGAAGAACTCTCCGCATCCGTCGGCGAGATCTCCGCGCAGGTGCAGTCCAGCGCCCGCGAGGCCCGCGAAGCCGTGTCGCAGGCCGAGCAGACCAACACGACGGTCGAGATTCTCGACCAGACCGCAAGCCGCATCGGCGAAGTCGTGAAGATGATCAACGCCATCGCCGGGCAGACCAACCTTCTGGCCTTGAACGCCACCATCGAAGCCGCGCGCGCAGGCGAGGCCGGCCGCGGTTTCGCCGTGGTCGCCGGCGAGGTCAAGAGCCTCGCCTCCCAGACGGCGACAGCGACGGAAGAGATCTCGCGTCAGGTCGAGGAGATCCAGGGCGCGACGGGACAGGCGGTGACCGCCATCCGCGCCATCGGCGGTGCCATCAGCGGCATCGATGAGAAGATGACGGCGATTGCCGCAGCCGTCGAGCAGCAGCGCGCGGCGACCACCGAGATCTCACGCAACTTCCAGCAGGCCGCGCAAGGCACCCGCGAGGTCACAGACACCATCGGCAGCGTCGCCAGGCTCAACCAGGAGACCGGCAATGCCGGCACGGTGTTGTCGGACTCCGTCAAGAAGATGTCAGCCGACGCCGATCGCCTCCGCGTCGCGGTCGAGGGCTTCTTGGGAGCGGTGAAGACCGCGTAGTTTCGTCTCATTCTTCCATCCTGACGTCGTGCGTTCGGCATTGCCGTCGATCCGCGTGGCGGCTACATCTGTGCCGCCTCGCTCCGTGAGCGCAGCGCCAGACGTAAGACACATCAGGGATGGAGAGTTCGATGCCGGTCACCCCCCACAAGGCCCAGCGCCCTTATCGCGGCGTGTTCCCGGTCGCGCCCACCATCTTCGACGAGCGCGGTGAGCTCGACCTCGAGGGCCAGCGCCGCTGCATCGATTTCATGATCGATGCCGGCTCGAATGGCATCTGCATCCTCGCCAATTTCTCCGAGCAGTTCGTGCTCACCGATGCTGAGCGCGAAACCGTGATGCATGCAGTGCTGGAGCATGTCGCGGGCCGGGTTCCCGTGATCGTCACCACCACGCATTTCAGCTCGGCCGTCTGCGCGGCGCGCAGCCAGCAGGCGGAGGCGGCGGGCGCCGCCATGGTGATGGTGATGCCGCCCTATCACGGCGCGACCTTCCGGGTGCCGGAGAAGGGCGTCGTCGAATTCTTCAAGGTGCTCTCGGGCGCGATCGACATTCCCGTCATGATCCAGGACGCGCCGGTGGCCGGCACGCCGCTGTCGGTCGAGCTGCTGGCGCGGCTGGCGCGCGAGTTCTCGAACATCCGCTATTTCAAGATCGAGGTAGCGGGCGCGGCTTCGAAGCTGCGCAGCCTGATCGAGGCCGGCGGCAAAGACATCGAGGGTCCCTGGGACGGCGAGGAGGCGATCACGCTGCTGGCCGATCTCGATGCCGGCGCCACCGGTGCGATGACCGGGGGCGGCTATCCCGACGGCATCCGCCAGATCATAGATCCCTATTTCGCCGGCGATCGCGAGAAGGCGAAGGCCGCTTACGAGCGCTGGCTGCCGCTGATCAACTACGAGAACCGCCAATGCGGCCTGATCGCCTGCAAGGCGATGATGCAGGCCGGCGGCGTGATCAAGTCGGACGCGGTGCGCCATCCGCTTCAGCCGCTGCATCCGGCAACGCGCGCGGGCCTGCTGGAACTCGCCAAGGAGCGCGATGCGCTGGCGCTGAGGTGGGGGAAGTAGAGTCACGCACTCCGCCCTCGTAGGGCGGGCGAAGCGACTTGTCCGCCGTAGCTCGCAGAGCGAAGGCGGAAGCGTGCCCACCGACCTGTGTGCCGTCGAGGAGCGTGGTGGGCACGGCGCTCTGCGCCTTTGCCCACCTTACGAGGGCTGCGTGGAGGAAGTCGCGCGGATATACTCAACCGTCGTCCCGGACAAGCTCCGCGAAGCGGAGCGCTGATCCGCATTTCGGCCGAAGGCGTCGAATTAGCGCGGCCGGAGCCGTTTCCCGCAGCTCCGCGATGGCATATTGTACGCTCGCCAACCGGCCCTGCGGAGAATCCCAAGACATCGCGTAATACCTCTTCATTATGCCGTTATCCCGAGCCAGGTTGGCGCGAACCGACAGAACAGGGAGGCAGTGCCATGACGATGAGGCCCGATCCCACCTTCCACGCATCGCCCAAGCTTGCGATGGAGGCGCCCGCGGAGAACTTTGCGTACACGTTGCTGCTCAGTCCGGATTTCTCAAAGCCGGATGCCCTTGCGGTCATCGACGTCAAGCCGGGATCGCCGACCTACAGTCAGATCGTCCACACCGTGACGATGCCCAACAAGGGCGACGAGTTTCATCACTTCGGCTGGAATGCCTGCTCCTCCGCCTTGTCGCCGCTTGCGGGACACGCCTTCATCGAGCGACGCTATCTCATCATCCCCGGGCTGCGCTCGTCGCGGATCTACATCATCGATACCAAGCCCGATCCGACCAAAGCCAAGATCCACAAGATCATCGAGCCAGAGGAAGTCTTCAAGAAGACCGGTTACTCGCGGCCGCACACGATCCATTGTGGGCCGGACGGCATTTATGTCAGCACGCTGGGTGGCGGCGGCAAGGACGGCACCAACGGGCCTCCAGGCGTCTTCATCATGGATTGCGAGACGTTCGAGGTCCTTGGACGATGGGAGATCGACCGCGGTCCGCAGACGCTGCATTATGACTTCTGGTGGAACCTGCCGCGCGATTACATGGTGACGAGCGAATGGGCGTTGCCGCCGCAGTTCGAGAACGGGATCGTCCCGGAAGATCTGCTGTCGAACAAATATGGCCATCGTCTCCACTTCTGGGATCTTCGCGCACGTCGCAACGTCCAGACCATCGATCTCGGCGCCAACCATCAGATGGCGCTGGAGGTGCGACCGGCGCACGATCCGGTTCGCGAATACGGCTTCGTTGGCGTTGTGGTCGACACCACCAACCTCGAAGCATCGATCTGGACGTGGTGGCGCGACGGCGGGAAATTCCATGCGGAGAAGACGGCGACGATCCCGCCCGAGCCCGCGCCAAAGGAGAAGCTCCCGCCGCTGCTGCAGGGCTTTGGCGCCGTGCCGCCGCTGGTGACCGACATCGACCTGTCGATGGATGACCGGTTCCTCTATGTCTCGTGCTGGGGCACGGGGGAAATGCGGCAGTACGACGTCAGTGATCCGCGCAAGCCGAAGCTTGCGGGCTCGGTTCACATCGGCGGCATTGCACGCCGTACGGCGCATCCGAATGGCAAGGCCTTTGCGGCCGGCCCGCAGATGGTCGAGATCAGCCGCGACGGCAGGCGCGTGTACTGGACCAATTCGCTCTATTCCACCTGGGACGACCAGTTCTATCCCGACGGAGTTCCGGGCGTCGAGGTCATGGCCAATGTCGGTCGCAACGGCGGCCTCGAGCTCGACAAGGACTACTTCGTGAGCTTCCCCGACGGATATCGCGCGCACCAGATCAGGCTCGAAGGCGGCGATTGTTCGACAGACTCGTTTTGCTACCCGTCGGTCTAGACGGGGGGCACGCGAGCCCGGCGCTTGGCTGGCTCTGGTTCGCTCTTGTTGCGAGCGGTCTCTACCACGGGATCAATCCGGGGATGGGATGGCCGCTCGCCGTTTCGGCCGGGCTGATGGACAAGAGCCCACGCGCGCTCTTCCGCGCATTGTGGGCACTGTCGGCCGGGCATCTTCTGGCGACGCTTCTCGTGGTGCTGCCATTCGCATTCCTGCTCGTCCTGGCCGAGTGGCAGCGTTCGATCCAGATCAGTGCGAGCCTTCTCGTCATCGCCTTCGGTGCCTATCGGTTGACCGCGCGGCGCCATCCCCGCGCGCTGGCACGAATTCCGCCGACGCAATTGGCGCTCTGGTCGTTTGCCGTTGCCATTGCTCACGGCGCCGCATTGATGCTCGTGCCGATCTATCTCGGGCTTTGCCAGGCCTTGGCCCTCGATCCCGGCCATGGGGCGGCAGAAGCACTAATGAAGGCGAATCTCGGGATGGCGGTGCTGGTGTCCCTCGTGCACGTGATCGCCATGGTCGGCGCCGGCGGATGTCTGGCGTGGCTGGTCTACCGCCATCTGGGATTGAAGTTCGTTTCGCGAAGCTGGTTCAATCTGGATGCGGTTTGGGCGACCAGCCTCGTTCTGGTCGGCGCGGTGGCGCTCGCATTCAATCTTGCGAGCTGACAGCCAATCCTACCGCGCCAACGCCCACTCACCGATGATGCGGAAGCGAGCCTTGGCATCGTCCTGCTTGAATAGGGCGAGGCGATCGATCGCCAACGTGCCGAGACCAAGCGTCGCAAACCGCGTTCGCAACATTTCCAGGATTGCTCCACGGCGTTCTGAATCCAGCCGGCCGGTGAGCGTCATGTGGAAGCGGAATTCTTCCATCACGTAAGGGTAGCCCCAGCGATCGAGATAGTCGCGCTGCCGCTCGCTCAGCTTCTCGGGTCTCCGCCGTGCACGGTCTTCCGCCGTGAGCGGGGCCCGGAACGAATCGAACTCGCGGACGCAATCGGCGGCGAGCTCTTGCAGCGCATCGACCGGCTCGGCCGGAATGACGGCAATGAAGCCGCTGATGGCATCGACGACCGGACGGATCGTTGGGATCGGTCGCGCCTTGCCGGCGAACATCGCGCAGGCGGCCACCAGCTCGGCATCAGTCCTGCCAGGCGCAAGCGTCATCGGCGCCTTCAGCGTGGCATGAAAGCCGTATTTGCGGGGATCGGCGCTGACGTCGCGCCAATCAGGCGCGACCTCCAACGCCTCGCGCGGAAACGGCAGCTCGTCGCCGGTGTAGGCATCGTAGCCGAGCAGCTCCGCGCCGAAGCGCGAGAGCGCACTGTCGTGGCCTGCGGCAAAATAGATCGCGTAACGGGGAAGACCTGTCATTGCCCAAGCATAGCCGGTTTAAGCCGCGACGACAGCCTCGCGCGGCGTCGATGCCGCCGCGAGCAGTCGGGTCGCATCGGTGAGATGGACAAGCTTGCCGCCCGCGATCACCGCAATCAGTCGCGGCCTCAGCTTCACGCTGTCGTCGACCAGCAGAATGTCGGCGCGGCGACCTTCGGCAAGCACGCCGCGATCGGCAAGGCCGGTTGCGCGCGCAGGGCCGGCGGAGACCAGATTCCAGGCTTCCGTCAGCGGCAGCACGCCATCGGCGGCGAGGCGGAACGCGGCGAGCAGCTGAGCGGGGTAATAATAGTCCGACGCCAGCACCGAGCAGAGCCCCTTGGCGATCATGTCGGAGGCCTTGGTCCAGCCGGTGTGGCTGCCGCCGCGTACGACGTTCGGCGCGCCGTAGACGATGGCATCGCCATGGCTTGCCGCCGCCCGCGCCGTCTCCTCGTTGACCGGAAACTCCGCGATCTCAGCGCCGAGCGCGCGAAACTCCCCGCGCATCGCCGGTGTCGCATCGTCGTGCGAGAGCATCCGCACTTCGGCCGCACGGGCCGCCGCGGCCAGTCGCGCCACCGAAGCCGGCACCTCGTCGGCGCGCGAGACCACGCGTTCGACCAGCCGGTCGAATTCCTCGCTGGACAGGCCAGTGCGCTCAACCATGCGGCTGCGCTTCCGCGGCTTGGCCATGTCGGCAACGGTGCCGTCCATATGGTCGTTGAAGGCGAACAGGTCGACGCGGCCCTCAGCGAGCCATTGGATGATCTCGGCCTCGGCGTCGAGATTGTAGGTCTCGTGCCGCAGATGGAAGCGGGTGTCGGCGGCGAATTGCGGACGCTGCCGCTCGATGGCCTCCATCAGCCCGCGCGCGTTGTCGGCGCTGCGCAGGCCCGGCTCCCACGAACAGGTCGTGGCGTGAAACACGGTGGTGATGCCGTTGCTGATCGCCTGGCGGTCGCTGTCGGCGAGCGCGACATCGATCGGAAAGTCGACGCCGGCGCGCGGCATCATCTGCCGCTCGAAGGCATCGCCGTGAAGATCGACGATGCCGGGCAGCACCAGCAGGTTGCGCGCATCGATCGCCAGCCGCGCCCGGCCGCGAGAGGCGTCCATGGCGGCGATGTCCTGTCCGGACACCGCCAATGAGGTTTCGACGAGTTCGGCGCCGATCAGGGCCCGGCCGCCTTCAAGGAAAATGTCTGTCACGCGACCGCGCTTCGTTTGCTGGCAAGGGAACTGGCAAGGGAACCGGCATGAGAATTGGTGAGAGATCTCGTCCGTGCTTCGTATGTCGCGAGGAAATCTTCAATCCCGAGTTTGCGGAAATCCGGCAGGGCTTCACGCAACTTGTCGTGATCCCAATCCCACCACGCCAGCCGCGCAAGCCGTCCGGCGATTTCTTCCGAAAACCGCCGCCGCACGATGCGGGCCGGATTGCCGGCGACGATGGTGTAGGCCGGCACGTCCTTGGTGACGATGGCACCGGCCGCGATCACCGCGCCGGTGCCGATGTTGCGGCCCGGCAGCACGATCGCGCCGTGGCCGATCCAGACGTCGTGGCCGATGTGGACGTGATGCTGGCGCCGCCAGTCGAAGAACTCGGCATCGTCGCTCTCGCCTTCGAAATAGGCGCTGGAGCGATAGGTGAAATGCGCCTGCGTCGCGCGATGCATCGGATGGTTGCCGGGATTGATCCGCGACATCGCCGCGATCGAGCAGAACTTTCCGATGGTGGTGTAGGTGATCTGGGCGTCATTCACGACGTAGGAGTAGTCGCCCATCGCCACGTCATGCAGGATCGTGCGCGCGCCGACCTCGGTATAGGCGCCGAGCCTGGTCTCATGCAGCTTGGCCGAGGGATCGATGGTCGGCTGGACCGAAAGAGCTTTGGCGGCCATGGTGAATCCGGACTGCGAGGGCGGGCATTCCTCTTCGAGCGACTTGATGACGACATCATGACGCCGCGATGACAGGGGATGAGCTGTGTAGGATCGCCGCACTGCGACGCCCGTGTCACACAAGTGTTAAGCGCCGGCGTTAGCGGTGGGCTCCAGCTAATCTGGAGCCCTGCATGCTGGTGGTGGATGGTCTGACGTGTCGCTTCGGCGCAAAAGCCGCGGTGGACGACGCCTCGTTTCAAGTTTCCCCCGGCGGGTTCGTCGGAGTGATCGGGCGGTCCGGCGCCGGCAAGTCGACGCTGCTGCGGAGCATCAACCGCCTGGTGACGCCGACTGATGGGCGCATCCTGTTCGACGGCATCGACGTCACCGCACTGCGCGGCAAGGAGCTGCGGCAGTGGCGGGCGCGTTCGGCGATGATCTTCCAGCAGTTCAACCTGGTCGGCCGGCTCGATGTCCTCACCAACGTCCTGATGGGACGGCTTGCGACGATGCCGGCCTGGCGCTCGCTGTCGCAAGCGTGGCCGGAGCAGGACAAGGCGCTGGCGATGTCCGCACTCGAACAGTTCGACATCGCATCGCTCGCCGCCCAGCGCGCCGACCAGCTCTCCGGCGGCCAGCAGCAGCGCGTGGCGATCGCGCGTGCGCTGGTGCAGCAGCCCGACATCATCCTTGCCGACGAGCCGATCGCATCGCTCGATCCGCGCAACACGAAGATCGTGATGGATGCGCTGCTGCGCATCAACAAGCATTTCGGCATCACCGTGCTCTGCAACCTGCATTCGCTCGATCTGGCGCGCAGCTATTGCGATCGCCTGATCGGCATGGCGCAGGGTCGCGTGGTGTTCGACGGGGCACCGTCCGCGCTGACCGATCACGTCGCGCGCGAACTCTACGATCTCGAAGCCGCCGATGTCATGGGCGGCATGCCTGTCCCGGCGCCCGCGGGCGTCCCCGCGCTCGGAACGGCCGCGGCCGCCTGAGCGACGTCTGTTTCTTTTGCAAGTCTTTGCGTCAACCGACCCAAACCGATGAAGAGGGTATCATGATCACTCGCAGATTAATCCTTGCCGGCGCCGCCGCGCTCGCGCTCACGGCCTCCGCCTCCGCTGACGACTGGAAGGCCAAATATCCCGAGCTGACCTTTGCGGTCGTCCCGGCCGAGAACGCCTCCGGCGTCACCGAGCGCTGGGCGCCGTTCGTGAGCTATCTCTCCAAGGAACTGGGCGTGAAGGTCACGCTGCGCATCGCCAATGACTACGCCGCGGTCATCGAAGGCCAGCGCGCCGGCAACATCCACGTCGCCAGCTACGGCTCGGCCTCGTTCGCCCGCGCCCGCCTGACCGGCGTCAAGACCGACGCCTTCGCCAACGACATCAACGCCGACGGCTCGACCGGCTACTATTCGGTATTCTTCGTAAAGGCGAGCAGCGCCTACAAGAAGATCGATGATCTCAAGGGCAAGAATCTCGGCCTGGTCGATCCGAACTCGACCTCCGGCAACAACGTGCCGCGCTTCGAGCTGGACAAGATGGGCATCCACGATGCCGACACTTATTTCAGCAAGGTCGTCTTCACCGGCAGCCACGAGAACGCGATGCTGGCGCTGTCGCAGGGCACGGTCGACGTCGCCGCCAACCAGTGGACCAGCGACGACGATTCCACGCTGGCGCAGATGCTGACCAAGGGCATGCTGAAGAATGCCGACGGCTCGGCGATGAAGAAGGACGATTTCCGCATCATCCACAAGTCGGCGCCGATCATCAACGGACCCTATGCCTACAATTCGGAGCTGCCGGAAGACGCCAAGGCCGCCATCGCGAAAGCATTCTTCGACGCGCCGGCCAAGGACAAGGCCGCGTTCGACCGTCTTTCCGACGGCCAGAAGAAGGGCTTTCATCCCGCCACCACCAAGGATTGGGATGGCACGATCGAGCTGATCAAGTTCGTCGACGCGCTGCGTAAAAAGAAGGCGTCCTAACTATCGGGACGATGCCACTGGAGCCGGGTCCATCGACCCGGCTCTTTCTTTGACGGGACTTAATCTCAGGCCGATGACGACAGCGGTTTCGATCCTTCCCGAGCAGCAGCTCGCCGTGCTCAACGCCGCCTATCGCCGGGCGGTCGGGCGCAGGCGGCTCCGCCTGCTGTCGGGGATCGTGATCTTCGCCGCGGCGTTGCTGCTCGCCGCGATCGGCGCCGAAGTGAATCTGCGCACGCTCTTCACCTATTTCGGCAACTTCATCAGCTATTTCGACCGCATCCTCACGCTCGACAACGGCCAACGCGTCTGGACCGATGTCGGCGAGTGGCTGTGGGGCTGGCGCAAATGGCTGAAGATGCTGGGCGAGACCCTGCTGATCTCCTATGTTGGCACGCTGATCGGTGCGACCTTGGCATTCTGCCTCAACTTCTTCGCGGCCGAAAACACCTCGCCTGCACCCTGGCTGCGCTTCACGGTGCGGCGCCTGCTCGAATTCGCCCGCACCGTTCCGGGCATCGTCTTCGCGCTGATCTTCGTGATCGCCTTCGGTCTGGGACCGATGGCGGGCGTGCTCGCGATCGCCATCCACTCCACCGGCGCGCTCGGCAAGCTGTTCTCGGAGATCGTCGAGAACGCCGACATGAAGCCTGTCGAGGGCATCCGCTCGACCGGCGCGAGCTGGCTGTCCTGCATGCGCTTTGCCGTGGTACCGCAGGTGACGGCGGGCTATGCCAGCTACGCGCTGCTGCGCTTCGAGATCAACGTCCGCGAAGCCTCCGTGATGGGCTTCGTCGGCGCCGGCGGCATCGGCCAGGAGCTCGTGGTCGCCATCCGCAAGTTCTACTATTCGGACGTCAGCGCGATCCTGCTCACCATCATCATCACCGTCTTCATCATCGACATCACCACCGGCTGGCTGCGCGGCCGCCTGTTCGGCGGGGAGGCGCGCACGTGACGAGGCCGCACGAGGTCGATACGCGAGAGCTTCGGGCGCGCTACCCCGACGTGTTCGACCGGCCCGCCTCGGCGCGCCTCGCCATGCCGGCGATGATCGTCGCGGCGTTCGCGATCCTCATTTACGGCCTCGTCGATCTCGACTTTTCGCCGTCGCGATTCATCGCAGGTCTCAGCCAGCTCGGCTGGATCAGCATGATGATGATCCCGCCCGATCCCGGCTCCTCGCTGCCGATCTACCTGAAGGCGCTCGGCGAGACTCTCTCGATCGCGCTGCTCGGCACGACGCTGGCTGCGGTGTTCGCACTTCCGGTCAGCCTGCTCGCCGCGCGCAACGTGGTGCCGTCGAAGCTCCTGCGCTTTCCGGTTCGCCGCGTCCTGGATTCGATCCGCGGCGTCGACACGCTGATCTGGGCGCTGGTGTGGATCAACGTCGTCGGGCTGGGGCCGTTCGCCGGCGTGCTCGCCATCGCGGTGTCGGATTTCGGCGCCTTTGGAAAACTGTTCTCGGAGGCGATCGAGGGCGCCGACCAGAAGCAGGTCGAAGGCATCCGCGCCTCCGGCGGCAGCCCACTGCACGAGATCCGCTTCGGCCTGTTGCCGCAGGTCCTGCCCGTGATCGCGGGCCAGGTGCTCTATTTCATCGAATCCAACACGCGCTCGGCCACCATCATCGGCATCGTCGGCGCCGGCGGCATCGGCCTCCAGCTTGCCGAGCAGATCCGCGTGCTGGAATGGCAGAAGGTGTCGTTCCTGATCCTGATGATCCTGGTCGCGGTCGCCGCGATCGATTTCATCTCCGGCAAGCTGCGGTTTGCGATTATTGGAAGGCGTGCTGTCGCCTGACCAGCGGTGCCGTAGGGTGGGCAAAGCGAAGCGTGCCCACCACCTTTAACGATTGAGAGAGATCGTGGGCACGGCGCAAGTGCGCCTTCGCCCACCCTACGAGTCCGGGCTCGCCGGAAAGAGCGCCGCTACGACTCTACCAAGAACTCCACGCGCTCGGCGGCAAACCGCGAGTGCTTGGTCAGCAGCGGCTTGCCCTCGAGATCGTGGTCGGTGGCATCGACCACCAGGATCGGCCGTCCCAGCGCGAGATCGAGCCGGGCCGCGTCGGTTGCGTCGACGATGCCGGCGGTGATCCGGGTCGCGCCGCGGCGATAGTCGCGCACGCCATAATGTTCGAGCAGTTTCGTCATCGAGCGCGTCGCTGCGAACACGGCGCCCGCGTCGGGAAACAGCACGGCCGACAGCCAGGTGGTGGAGACGCAGATCGGCGTGCGATCGGCAAGGCGGATCGCCTCGATCCGCACCAGCGGCGCGCCGGCCTTCAATCCGAGCTCCCGCGCCAGCTCGCGCGTCGCGACGTCCTCCGTTGCCTCGATCATCCGGCCATGCGGTTCGCGCCCCTCGGCGCCGACGATCTCGGAAAAGCGGGTGCGCGAGCGCAGCGGATAGGCGAGCTTCTGCGCCTCGACATAGGTTCCACTGCCGCGTTCGGCCCGCACCAGGCCGCGTTCGGCAAGGGCTGCGAGCGCGCGCCGCACGGTGTGGCGGTTGACGCGATAGGTCTCGGCGATCTCCATCTCGCCCGGCAATTTGTCGCCGGCCGCAAAGCGGCCGTCGGCGATGCCGCGCTCGATGCCGTCGGCAACGAGGCGCCATAGCGCGACGCCCGACGATGCAGTGTCTTGCATGCTCATATCGCCGGTCAGCCTAGCCCAGAAATCACGGCTTTGTCACGAAACAGTCATGGCGCTCACTTATGAAGTTGTCTATTATCATAGACAACTTAGAATCGGCAAGTTCGGTGGATCCGGTGACGCAACACAACGACCAGCAAGCCCAGCGCAAGGCCGCGATGGCCGTGCTGGCGCACGCGGAGGCGGGCGAGATCGCCGCCCGCCTCCGCGACTTGGCTCGCGACCTGGCCCTGCCGGCCCATCAGGATCTGCGGGCGCCCGAAAACGGCCTCGTCATGCTGCGCGGCCGGGCCGGCGGCGACGGCGCGCCCTTCAACCTCGGCGAAGCCACGGTGTCGCGCGCGGCGGTCCGGCTTGCGAGCGGCGAGGTCGGTTTCGGCTACACGCTCGGACGCGACGGTGAGAAGGCGCGGCTGATCGCCCTGTGCGATGCGCTGGTGCAGTCCCGTGATTTCAGCGCGGCGGTCGAGCGGGACGTTATCGCCCCGTTGCGTGAGCAGCTTATGACGAGGCGCACGCAGGCGGCGGCCGAGACCGCTGCGACGAAGGTTGATTTCTACACCATGGTGCGCGGTGAGGGGTGAGATCATGACCACGATTGCGGAACTGCCACCGGGTTTCGCCGACAAGGTGCTGTCGGCGCAATCGACCTTTCGCTCGGTGATGGACGCGATGGCGCGGCCCGGCTCGGTCCAGCGCATCGTGCCGGGAGCGGGGACGCCCGACAGGATGATGCGCGGCACCGCCGCGATCGCACTGACGCTGTTCGATCACGACACGCCGCTCTGGCTCGACTCGCGGATGGCGGAGAGCGTGGACGTGGTGAAATGGCTGAAATTCCACACCGGCGCGCCGGTGGTGCAGGATTCCTCCATCGCGAGCTTCGCGCTGATCAGCGATGGCGGAGCGCTTCCGCCGCTCGAACGCTTTGCGCTCGGGACGAGCGAATATCCGGATCGTTCGACCACCTTGATCATCCAGGTCGAGCGCCTTGATGCAGGCCGCGGCTTCGAGCTGCGCGGCCCCGGCATCGACGGCGCCGCGACGCTCCAGGCGTCGATCAAGCCGTTCGATCTGTTCGAGCGCCTGCATGTCAACGAGGCGCTGTTTCCACGCGGCATCGATGTCGTGCTGGTCGCCGATGACGCCGTGGTGGCGATCCCCCGCACCACGCGCGTCGTGAGCAAGGGAAGCTGAAGCATGTATGTCGCAGTCAAAGGCGGCGAACGCGCCATCGAGAACGCTCATCGCCTGCTCGCACACAAGCGGCGCGGCGACCAAAGCATTCCGGAGCTCACGCTCGACCAGATCTCGGAGCAGCTTGGCCTCGCCGTCGACCGTGTCATGAGTGAAGGCTCGCTCTACGATCGCGAGCTTGCCTCGCTTGCGATCAAGCAGGCGCGCGGCGATCTGATCGAGGCGATCTTCCTGGTTCGCGCCTTCCGCGCCACCATGCCGCGTTTCGGTGCGAGCGAGCCGGTCGACACCGGCGCGATGCGCGTGCAGCGGCGGGTGTCCTCGACCTTCAAGGACATTCCGGGCGGCCAGATCCTCGGGCCGACCTTCGACTATACCCACCGCCTGCTCGATCCCTCGCTCGCGCAAGGTTTTGTGCCGGAGGCGCCGGCGACTGCTGATGCGTCCACGGCGCCGACGCCGCGCGTGACGGACATTCTCGGCCGCGACGGCTTGATCGAATCCTCGCCGCAGGCCGAAGATGGCGCCAGCGTCGGCGATCTCACCCGCGAGCCGCTGAACTTCCCGGCCGACCGCGATTTGCGTCTGCAAAATCTCGCGCGCGGCGACGAAGGGTTTTTGCTGGCGATGGGCTATTCCACCCAGCGTGGCTATGGCCGCAACCATCCGTTTGCCGGCGAGATCCGCTTCGGCGAGGTCGAGGTGGAATTCGTCGCGGAAGACGCCGGCTTCGCCGTGCCGCTGGGTTCGATCGAACTGACCGAGTGCCAGATGGTCAATCAGTTCAAGGGCTCTGCGACGGAAGCGCCGTGCTTCACCCGCGGCTATGGCCTCGCCTTCGGCCAAAGCGAGCGCAAGACCATGTCGATGGCGCTGGTCGATCGCGCACTGCGCGCCCGCGAACTCGGCGAGGAGGTGCGTGCACCGGCGCAGGACGAGGAGTTCGTGATGTCGCATTCGGACAACGTCCAAGCCACCGGCTTCGTCGAGCATCTGAAGCTGCCGCATTATGTCGACTTCCAGTCCGAGCTCGGGCTTTTGCGCAAGCTGCGTCAGGAGTTCGCGGAGGCCCAAGCGCCCGATGCCATGAAGGAGGCCGCGGAATGAACGCGCCCGCCTACAACTTCGCCTATCTCGACGAGCAGACCAAGCGGATGATCCGCCGCGCCATCCTGAAGGCGATCGCGATCCCCGGCTACCAGGTGCCGTTCGCCAGCCGCGAAATGCCGATGCCCTATGGCTGGGGCACCGGCGGCGTGCAGGTGACGGCGGCGATCATCGGTCCCGCCGACGTGTTGAAGGTGATCGACCAGGGCTCCGACGACACCACCAACGCGATCTCGATCCGAAAATTCTTTGCCAAGACCGCGGGCGTCGCCACGACCACGGCGACTGACGATGCGACGGTGATCCAGACGCGTCACCGCATCCCGGAGACGACGCTGCACGAAAATCAGGTGCTGGTCTATCAGGTGCCGATCCCGGAACCGTTGCGGTTCCTCGAGCCGCGCGAGACCGAGACGCGGCGCATGCACGCGCTGGCCGAATACGGCCTGATGCATGTGAAGCTCTATGAGGACATCGCCCGCTTCGGCCACATCGCTACCGCCTATGCCTATCCGGTGAAGGTGAACGCGCGCTACGTGATGGACCCGTCGCCGACGCCGAAATTCGACAATCCCAAGATGGACAATTGCCCGGCGCTGCAATTGTTCGGCGCCGGCCGCGAGAAGCGCATCTACGCGATCCCGCCTTATACGCAGGTGGTGTCGCTGGACTTCGAGGACCATCCGTTCGAGCCCTACCGCTTCAACGCGCCCTGCGCGCTGTGCGCCGCGGAAAACTCCTATCTCGACGAGATCGTCACCGACGACAAGGGCGGCCGCATGTTTGTCTGCTCGGACACCGATTATTGCGAGGGCCGCCAGGCTGCCGGCCATCACGGCAGCCTCAGCGCCGCGCCATACAAGGAGAAGGCGGGCTCGCATGGCTGATCTCGATACCCTTGAAAACGACCAACCGCTGCTGGTCGCAAGATCTCTCAGCAAATCCTTCGGCCGCATCGCCGCCTGCCGCGACGTGTCGTTCTCGCTCTATCCCGGCGAGGTGCTGGCGATCGTCGGCGAGTCCGGCTCGGGCAAGTCGACGCTGCTTCAGCTGCTATCGGGCCAGCTGGCGGCCAGCGGCGGCCATGTGTCCTATCGGATGCGCGACGGCGTCGCGCGCGATCTCGCCACGCTCGGCGAAGCCGAGCGGCGCTTCCTGTTCCGGACCGATTGGGGCTTCGTGCATCAGGATCCTGCGCAAGGGCTGCGCATGGCGGTGTCGGCCGGCGCCAATGTCGGCGAGCGGCTGATGGCGGTGGGCTGGAATCACTACGGCCGCATCCGCGACACCGCATCGGACTGGCTCACGCGCGTCGAGATCGACGTCGCCCGCATCGACGATGCGCCGCGCACCTATTCGGGCGGCATGCGCCAGCGGCTCCAGATCGCCCGCAATCTCGTCACCGAGCCGCGCCTGGTGTTCATGGACGAGCCGACCGGTGGCCTCGACGTCTCCGTGCAGGCCCGCCTGCTCGACCTCCTGCGCAGCCTCGTCGCCGAGTTGCATCTCGCGGTCATCATCGTCACCCACGATCTCGCGGTGGCGCGCCTGTTGTCGCATCGCGTGATGGTGATGAAGGGCGGCCGCGTCATCGAGACCGGTCTCACCGACCAGGTGCTCGACGATCCTCGCGAGCCCTATACGCAACTCCTTGTCTCCTCGATTCTGCCGCCATGAGCATTGCAATGTCCGCCATGATCGATATCGCCGACGCCAAGAAGACCTTCACGATGCACCTGCAGGGCGGCATCGAATTGCCGGTTGTCAGCGGCGTGACCTTCCAGGTCGATCCCGGCGAATGCGTCGTGCTGTCGGGGCCGTCGGGCGCCGGAAAATCGTCGATCCTGAAGATGATCTTCGGCAACTACCGTTGCGATTCCGGCCGCATCGGCATCCGCCATCGCGGCGCGCTGATCGATCTTGCCGCCGCCGAGCCGCGCCAGGTGCTCAACGTCCGCCGCTCGACCATCGGCTATGTCAGCCAGTTCCTGCGTGCGGTGCCGCGCGTCGCCACCATCGACGTCGTCGCCGAGCCGCTGATCGCTGGTGGCATGGCCCGGGCCGATGCACGGGCCCGCGCCGGCGAGCTGCTGCATCGTCTCAACATCCCCGAGCGGCTCTGGCAGCTTCCGCCCGCGACTTTCTCCGGCGGCGAGCAGCAGCGCGTCAACATCGCCCGCGGCTTCATCTCGGACCTGCCGATCCTGCTGCTCGACGAGCCGACCGCCTCACTCGATGCCGCCAACCGCACTGTGGTGGTCGAGCTTGTCGCCGAGAAAAAGCGCCAGGGCGTCGCCATGGTCGCCATTGTCCACGACGACGAAATCCGTCATCTGATTGCCGACCGTATCGTCGACGTCACCAGCTTTGCCGCCGCGGCCTGAAGGAAATGGAAATGAACGCCCCGAAGGATATCGTGATCGCCAATGCCAGGATCGTGTTGGCCGACCGGGTGATCGAGCAGGGCTGGCTCGCCCTTGCCAACGGCCGCATTGCCGAGATCGGTGAGGGCGGGGCCCCTGCGGGTGCGGAGAATGCCGGCGGCGATCTGATCATGCCGGGCCTGATCGAGCTCCACACCGACCACCTCGAAGCTCACTACGTGCCGCGCCCAAAAGTGTTCTGGAATCCGGTCGCCGCCGTGATCTCCTATGACGGTCAGCTCGCCACCTCAGGCATCACCACCGTGTTCGATTCGCTCCGGGTCTGGCGTGAGGACGGCGCCGAGGAAGTCGACGGCCGTGCCGGCGTGCTCGCCGCCGCGATCACCACCGCGCGCGACGCCAGCCTGCTGCGCGCCGACCACTTCCTGCATCTGCGCTGCGAAATCCCGATGCCGAGCGTGGTCGAGGAGGCCAAGGAGCTGATCGACCGCCCCGACGTCAAGCTGATGTCGCTGATGGATCACACCCCTGGCCAGCGCCAGTTCCGCGACGAGGTCAAGCTGCGCGACTATTACCGCGGCAAGGGCGGCGGCAAGACCGATGCCGAGCTCGACGAGCTGTTCGCAAAGCGCTTCGAGTACCAGAAGGCCTATGCCGCCACCAACATGCGCGAGATCGTGGCGCTGGCGCAGGCCTACAAGATCCCGCTCGCAAGCCATGACGACACCACCAACGAGAACGTCGCGGACGCCGTGCGCGACGGCGTCGCCGTCGCGGAGTTCCCGACCACGCTGGAAGCCGCGCGCGGCCTGCATGAGGCCGGCATCGACATCCTGATGGGCGCGCCCAACGTCGTGCGTGGCGGCTCGCATTCCGGCAACATCGCCGCGGTCGATCTCGCCCGCGAAGGTCTGCTCGACATCCTGTCCTCGGACTACATCCCGTCGAGCCTGCTGATGGGTGCGTTGCAATTGCCCGAGCATGTGCCGGCCATCAGCCTTCCCGCCGCGATCCGCACGGTGACGAAGGCGCCGGCCGAGGCGGTTGGCCTCACCGATCGCGGCGAGGTCGCGATCGGCAGGCGCGCCGACCTCATTCGCGTGCACGTCGCAGGCCACGTTCCGGTGGTTCGCAGCGTCTGGCGCGAAGGCAGTCGCGTCGCATGAGCGAGGCCGCTACCATGACGCAGGACGCGGCAGGCGGGATCGGACCCGGGCGGCTCGTGCTCGTGGTCGGCCCCAGCGGCGCCGGCAAGGACACGCTGTTGCGTCTGGCGCGGGCGGCGAGCGTCGATGACCCCAGCGTCGTCTTTCCGCGTCGTGTCGTGACGCGCGAATCCTCCGCCGACGAGGACAACATCGCGGTGACATTCGACGAATTCCGTCGTGCGCGCGAGCACGGCGATTTCGCTGTGCATTGGGAGGCGCACGGGCATTTCTACGCCTTGTCGACCGGGATCGACGACGATATCCGCGCCGGGCGCACGGTCGTCGTCAACGTCTCGCGCACGGTGATCTCTGCACTTCGCCAGACCTATGCGAATGTCGTGGTGGTCGCGGTCACTGCGCCGCCGGAGGTGTTGGCGGCGCGGCTTGCCGCGCGCGCGCGGCACAGCGACGGCAACATCGCCGAACGTCTCACCCGCAACGTCGATGAGGCCTCGGCGCCTGCCGATGTCACCATCCTCAACGCCGGCACCGCGGACTATCATAGCCGCCAGCTCCTGCGCGTGATCAGGAATCAAGGCTGGCAGGAATAGCCGGTACAGCAAGGAGAACGGAATGTCGGTGATCGAAACGGTCGAACAGCTGGAGGCCATCTACGGCGTCATCAACGACGCCTCGACCGTGAAAGTCGCCGACCACGTCACGCCGCTCTATCGGGTCTTCATCGAGAAGGCGCCGTTTGCGGCGCTCGCCACCATTGGGCCGGAAGGGATCGACTGCTCGCCGCGTGGCGATCTGCCCGGATTCGTCCGCATCCACGATCCCAAGACGCTGATGCTGCCGGATCGCCGCGGCAACAACCGCGTCGATTCCTTGCGCAATATCGTGCGTGATCCCAGGGTGTCGCTGATGTTCCTGATCCCCGGCTCCGGCAACGCGACCCGCGTCAACGGCCGCGCCCATCTCTCTATCGATCCCGAACTGCTGGCCTCGTTCAAGGTCGAGGGCAAGGCGCCGCGCAGCGTCATGGTGATGAAGGTCGACGAGATCTACTTCCAGTGCGCCCGCGCCATCGTGCGCTCCGACCTCTGGAATCCCGACAAGCGGGTCGACCCGAAGACGCTGCCGACGCCCGGCCAGATCCTCGCTGAGATGAGCGAGAATAAGGTCGGTGGCGCGGAGTATGATCGCGCCTGGCCCGAGCGCGCTGCCGCGACGATGTGGTGACCTTTCTTGAGTGAGGGTCTCTCTCCTCACGAGAAGAATCGTAGGGTGGGCAAAGGCGCACTCGCGCCGTGCCCACGAACTCTCGCCGGTCGCACGCAAATGGTGGGCACGCGCCGCTTTGCCCACGCTACCGTCTCTCTCGTTTTCCTCGCCAGCTGTCTCCTTTCCATGCAGGAATCGTAGGGTGGGCAAAGGCGCGCTTGCGCCGTGCCCACGAACTCTCTCCGGTTACACGCACTTCTTTCCCCTCTCCCCTTGTGGGAGAGGCTGGCTCGTCGCGAAGCGGCGAGACGGGTCAGGGGTATCTCCCCTCACGAAAAGTGTTGCACGCGGACAGATACCCCTCATCCGGCGCTTCGCGCCACCTTCTCCCACAAGGGGAGAAGGGAACGGCAGCGCCGCGCGAGATGAATCCGGCTGTCCCCGCTCGTCGCGAGAGAAACGCCCCGGCGCGGCGCTGCCAAATATGGATAGCCATTTCATTGACCGATCGCCCCAATCGCTCGATAGTCACAGAGTTAACTGCTCCTCGAGCCCAAGCCGCGACATGAAAATCGATCACCAGCGCAATCCCGATGACATGCATGCATGCATGCATGATGCGGCGCTGTGTCTCGGCGGCCACGGGCGCCTGTTGTTGTTGCTGACCGCCTCCTAGCACCTCCCAGCACCAAGAATCCCCAGACAGGAACGCCGAGCCATCGGCGAACGAGCAGCCATGTCCCAGACCCAGTCGAACGCCTACATCATCGAGATCCACGACCGCGCCGCCGGCATCGTCACGCGAGATGCGCGCGGCTTCCGCTTCTTCTCCTCCGAGCGCCTGTTCGACAGTCTCGAAGGCCGCCAGTTTCGCTCGGCGCGCGAGGCCGAGCGCGCCGCACGCGCGGTGTTCTCCGAGCGGGGCCGGCGTTTGAGTTGATCAGCTCCGGCGGCGCGTCCTGGTGCGCGCTGCCTTCTTTGCTGCAGCGGACCGCACCTTGGCACCCTTGGTGTGGCTCGCCTTTCGCGCGGCGGCCGAACGCGACGCGGCGGTTCGCCGGCTTGCAGCACGCTTGCCCTGCTTCGACAGCGCGCTCCGCGATGCGGTCGAGCGCGGCTCCTTCTTCAGGACGTTCTCGACCGCGCGCGACACTTTCGGCCGGCGCTTCGGCGTGCGTTTGCCCTGGCCGACCTCGTAGGCGTATTTGGCGCTGCGGCGCGTCGCTTTCTTGGTGCGTCCCTTGCGCGGCGGCAGGTCGACGCCGGCGCGGCGCGCCTCCGACAGGCCGATGGCGATGGCCTGCTTCGTCGAGCGTGCGCCGTGCTTGCCTTTGCGGATCCTGTCGATCTCATCCTTGACGAATTCGCCGGCCTGCGTGCTTGCCGATTTGCCGGCGCGCTTGTCCTGCTTCGCTTTGCGAATGATTTCCTGTCTTGGCATGGCCGAGTTCCCTCTGAGAGACATCGGGATATCTGACCGCAACGCATGACGCGGACGATTGATCCTTTTCAGTTCCGTAAGGCCGCCAGCAGTTCATCAGGCCGCTCGGCCATGATCATGTGACCGGCGCCCGGCACCACGACGGTCTTCGCATGCGGGATTGCCGCAGCGAGAGCTTTGCCGGCCTTCGCCGGTGTCATCATGTCCCGCTCGCCGAGGATCAGCGTTGTCGGCACCTTGAGGCTCGCGGCGGCTTGAAGCGCATTCGCGTAGGCATTGCAGGCCGACAAATCCCTGAACAGCACGCCGGGTTCGCAAGCCTTCAGCACCGCCTGCGCGCCGCCATGCATCCACAGGCCCGGCGCGAGACTGCCGCCGAGCTCCGCGTTGAAGCCAAGGCCCCAGATCGACACCATATCGTTTGCGTCCTGCGAGTTGGCCTCGGCTGCCTTCAGGAGATCCGGGCCGACCGTCATGGTCGCGGCGGTGCCGATCAGGCTCAGCGCGGACACCTTGTCGGGATGCCGCGCGGCGGTCTCCAGCGAGATCAGCGATCCCATGGAATGGCCGATCAGATGCGCCTTCGAGCTACCGGCCGCGTCGAGCAGCGCCGCCGTCCAGTCGGCCATCTCGGCGATGCTGCCAAGCGATGGCCCGGCCGAACGGCCGTGACCGGGCATATCAGGCGCGAGCACGGCAAAGCCGTGATGAGCGAACCAGCGTGTATGCAGCGCCCAGGTCGAATGGTCGAAGCCGGCGCCATGGATGAAGGCGACCGCGGGCAGGGATTTGTCGAAGTCGCGGCCGCCGGTTGCGACAAACACCTCGGTTCCGTTGACGGAGAGCTTCATAGCTTAAACCTTTTGCGAGATGCGCAGCGCTTGGGCGAGATCGTCGATGATGTCGCTCGCGGTCTCGATGCCGACCGACAGTCGCACCAGCTCCTCGCCGATGCCGGCAGCCTTGAGCTGTTCGGAATCCATCTGCTGATGCGTGGTCGAGGCCGGGTGGATCACCAGCGTCTTGGCATCCCCGACATTGGCGAGATGGCTGATCATGCGCAGGCTCTCGATGAACTTGCGGCCCGCGGGTCGCCCGCCCTTGATGCCGAAGGAGATGATCGAGCCGGCGCCGCGCGGCAGGAGCTGCTTTGCGAGCTGATAGTCCGTGTGCGTCTCCAGCGAGGGATGCAGCACCCAGTCGACGGCCTTGTTGGACTTCAGTGCTTCCAGCGCGAGATGCGTGTTCTGCATGTGGCGGTCCATGCGCACGCCGAGCGTCTCGACGCCCTGCAGCAGCTGGAACGCGTTGGTCGGCGACAGGCAGGCGCCGAAATCGCGCAGTCCCTCGGTGCGCGCGCGCATGATGAAGGCGGCCGTGCCGAACTGCTCGTCGAAGACGATGCCGTGATAGCCGCCATAGGGCTCGGTCAGCACGGCGAACTTTCCCGATGCGCGCCAGTCGAAGCGGCCGCCGTCGACGATGGCGCCGCCGATCGCGATGCCGTGGCCGCCGATCCATTTGGTCGCGGAGTGCATGACGATGTCGGCGCCGAGTTCGATCGGCCGGCTCAGATAGGGCGTGGCAAAGGTGTTGTCGATCAGCAGCGGAATCTTCGCGTCATGCGCGATCTGCGCGACCTTGGGAATGTCGAGCACCTCCAGCCCCGGATTGCCGATGGTCTCGCCGATCACGAGCTTCGTGTTCGGCTTGATGGCGCTGCGGAACGCGTCGAGATCGCGCGGTTTCACAAACGTCGTGGTGATGCCGAAGCGCGGCAGCGTGTGCGCCAGGAGGTTGATGGTACCGCCATAGAGCGAGCTCGACGCTACGATATGGTCACCGGCGCTCAGCAGCGTCGCGATCGCCAGATGCAGCGCGGCCATGCCGCTCGCGGTGCAGATCGCACCGACGCCGCCTTCCAGTGCCGCGAGCCGCTCTTCCAGCACGCCGGTGGTCGGATTGGAGATGCGCGTATAGATGTGGCCGGCGCGCTCCAGATTGAACAGCGCAGCCGCGTGATCGGAGTCCTGGAACACGTAGGACGTGGTCTGGTAGATCGGCACCGCGCGGGCCCCGGTCGCGGGATCCGGATGCTGGCCCGCATGCAGGCTCAGGGTCTCGAAGGCAGGCGGTTTTGGCGCGGGCATGCGTGGCCTCGTGGGTCTGTCGGCGATGGAGGCGTTGTGCCACAAAATGGCGCGCGAAGTCAGCCCATTGACAGCGCTGCGAAAGACGGTGCGCTCCCTCTCCCGCTTGCGGGGGAGGGTTGGGGTGGGGGTATCGCCGCGTCGGGATTGTCGAGGATTGCAGCGGATGTCCCTGCGTGGTGAGAGCCCTCACCCGCCGCGCTCTGCGAGCGCGTCGGCCTCTCCCGCAGGCGGGAGAGGCGAAGAAGCGCCGTCCGTGCTTAGCCGCGAATGGCCTGCTCGATGATCCGCGCCTCCCGCAGCAATATCTCCGCGACCTCCTGTTCGCGCCTTGGCCCGAGCCTCGTCCGAACGGCGGAGACCGTGATCGCCGCAGCCGGCTGCCCATCCGGGGTCTTGATCCAGGTCGAGATCGATTTCGTGCCCTGCACGAGGCCGATCTCTCTCATGTTGTAGCCTCGCCGCCGCGCCGTGGTGACATGGCTCATCACGGCGGCGACGTCGGTCTGGTAGGCCTCGAACCTCTTTTCGTTGGCTGCGACGATCTTTCGCGCGTCCTGCGCCGGCATCGCGGCGAGGATGGCGACGCCCGCGCTGGAGACGCCGAGCGGCCGGCGCGCGCCGATCTCGATCGACAGCACCTGGATCGGATAGACGCCGATCCTGCGATCGACGCACAGCGTGTCGTTGCCGGTGCGAACCGTCAGGAACAGCGTGTCGCCGATCTCGGCGGAGGCACGTTGCAGCGACGGATTGGCGGCAATCAGCAGCCGCGACGGCCGCGGCCGGGCCAGCGCCAGTTCCGGCACCTGGTTGCCGATCGCGTAGCGGCCGCTCCGCTCGTTCCGCTCGACGATGCCTTCCTCGATCAGCACGTGCACGATGCGATGCACGGTCGGTCGGGTGAGGCCGGTCGCGCGCACGACGTCGGCCAATGGCACACCGGCCTCGCGGCCTGCGGCGAGAATGCGCAGCACCGCGAGCGCGCGGCGGATTGCCTGCGCGCCCTGCCGCGGTGCCATCGCGTTGCGGGCTACTCTGGTTCTGTCCATAATATGGACAAGAACGCCACAATTCACTCGACAGGTAAAGCGCGCCTTTGGAAATTGCGCTCCGATCGAGGTGCCTTTCGAGTTGCCATGCGCGACGTCAGGGCATTCGACGAAATTGGAAGCGCCGCCGGGAGGTTAACATGAGATTAATCTGGATTGCCATAGCTGCCGCTACTGCGATGCTGGCCGGGCCAGCGTCGGGCCAGCAATGGCCGGCACGCAACGTCAAGCTGATCGTGCCCTATCCCGCCGGCGGCAATGTCGACAGCGCCGCGCGCATCGTCGCCGACAAGCTGCAGGAAAAGCTCGGCCAGCCCTTCGTCATCGAGAACAAGGCCGGCGCCGGCGGCATGATCGCGGGCGAGGCCTTCGCGAAATCGGCGCCCGACGGCTACACGCTGTTCGTCGGCGCCAACGGCCCGGTGCTGTTCGCGACCGAGATCAACAAGCGCGACGCCTATAACTGGAAGAAGGACTTTCTGCCGATCTCGACGATCTCGATGACGCCGCTGGTGCTCGAGGTCCATCCGTCCGTGCAGGCAACGACGCTGAAGGAGTTCATCGAGCTCGCCAAGCGCGAGCCCGGCAAGCTGACGATGGCCTCGCCCGGCCCCGGCACCACCAACCATCTGCTCAGCGAGCTGATGCAGTCGAACCTCGACGTGCAATGGGTCACCGCGCATTACCGCGGCAATGCGCCGGCCATCAACGATCTGCTCGGCGGCCAGGTGCAGTTCGCGTTCGACCAGCTCACGGTCAGCCTGCAGCACATCAAGGCCGGCTTGTTCCGCGCGCTCGCCGTTACCAGCCCGCACCGCCTGAAGTCGCTGCCCGACGTGCCGACCTTCACCGAGCTCGGCTACAAGGATTTCGACGGCCAGACTTTTACGGGCCTGTTCGCGCCCGCGGGCACGCCGGCGCCGATCGTGGAGAAGCTGCACGAAACGCTTGTCGCGATCCTGAAGGACCCTGGCGTGGTCGACAAATTCGAAAAACTCGGCGGCGAAGCCACGCCGATGACGCCGGATGAATTCAGGGCCTATCTCGAGCGCGAGGACGCCAAGTGGATTCCGGTGGTGCGCAAGGCCAACATCACGGCGAACTGAGCCATGCGGATCGATCCCACCGAGCTCGGCGCCGAGCGCATCTACCGTCTGATGACCGGCATCGTGGTGCCGCGTCCCATCGCGTGGGTCACCAGCCTGTCGCGATCCGGCGTGCTCAACCTCGCCCCGTTCAGCGCCTTCACCTTCGTCTCGCAGAAGCCGCCGATGCTCGCCATCAGCGTCGGCCGCAAGGGCGCCGACTACAAGGACACCGCGCACAACATCCTCGATACCGAGGAATACGTCATCCACATCGCCGATGCGCCGCTGATGTCAGCGGTGCACGATTCATCGGTCGAGCATCCGCCTGAGATCAGCGAGGTCGAACATCTCGGACTCGAAACGCTGCCCTGCGAGCGCATCAAGGTGCGTCGGCTGGCGGCGGCGCCCGTCGCGATGGAATGCCGCTTTCGGCAATGCCTCGAATTCGGCGACGCCAAGAGCCGGCTCATCGTCGGCGAGGTCATGATGTTCCATATCCGCGACGGCCTCGTGAACGACGGCAAGGTTGAGACCGCCGCGCTCGACCCGATCGCCCGCATCGGCGGTCCTCGTTACGCCCGGCTCGGCGAGATCGTGACGCTCAAGACCGTGTTCCAGACGCCGAAATCGAAAGACTGAGCGCCGCCGCCCGCCGCGCTGCCCGAACACCATTGGAGAACGACCATGCGCCTCGTAAGCTATCTCTTGGATGGAGAGCCGCGCTATGGCGCGGCCGTTGAAGGCGGCGTGATCGATCTGACCAGGCGGATCGGCCGCGACTTCTCCGATGTCCGCGCGCTGATCGCGGCCAATGCGCTCGCCGATGCGCAGGAAGCGGTAGCCGGCGTCAAGCCCGACTACGCGCTGGACGACCTCGTCCTGCTGCCGCCGGTGCTGGCGCCGGAAAAGCTGTGGTGCATCGGCGTCAATTACGCCGAGCGCAACGCCGAATATCAGGACAATTCGGACCTGCCCAAATATCCGAGCCTGTTCGTGCGCAGCATGTCGTCGATGACGGGCTCGGGCCAGCCGCTGGAGAAGCCGAAGGTTTCGGATCAGCTCGACTACGAGGGCGAGCTCGTCATCGTGATCGGGCAGGGCGGCCGTCACATCCCGCGCGACAAGGCCTGGGGCCACATCTTCGGCATGACGCTGTGCAACGAGGGCACGATCCGCGACTGGCTGCGTCACGGCAAGTTCAACGTGACCCAAGGCAAGAATTTCGATCGCTCCGGCAGCATCGGCCCGTGGATCGTCACCGCGGACGAGCTCGACCCGCGCGGGCCGCACGACATCACCACGCGCGTTAACGGCGAGGTGCGGCAGCAGGACACGACCGAGCGGCTGATGTTCCCGTTCGATTTCATCATCTCCTATCTCTCCACCTTCGCAACGCTGAAGCCCGGCGACATGATCGTGACGGGCACGCCGACGGGCGCGGGCGCCCGCTTCAATCCACCGCGGTGGCTGAAAGTCGGCGACGTCGTCGAGGTCGAGTCGAGCCGCATCGGCGTGTTGCGCAACACCGTCGCGGCGGAGCAATAGACCATGCTGGATAGCGCCACGATCGAACGCCTTGCCGCGCGCCTCGACGAGGCCGAGCGCACGAAATCGCTGATCCCGATGTTCACGAAAGAATATCCGGATTTCAGCATCGAAGACGCCTACGCGATCCAGCGCGCCTGGACCAAACTTCAGCTCGGCCGCGGCCGCATCATCAAGGGCCACAAGATCGGCCTGACTTCGAAGGCGATGCAGAACGCGGTCGGCATCTCCGAGCCGGATTACGGCGTGCTGTTCGCCGACATGTTCTATGCCGACGCGACGCCGATTCCGTTCGACCGCTTCCACGCGCCGCGCATCGAGGTCGAGCTCGCCTTCGTGCTGAAGGCGCCGCTGCGCGGTCCCGATTGCACCATCTTCGACGTGCTCAATGCCACCGACTACGTGACGCCGGCGCTCGAGATCCTGGAGACGCGCATGCATCGCGTCGATCCGGAAACCGGCAAGACCCGCAAGGTGATGGACACGATCTCGGATAACGCCGCCAATGCCGCGCTGGTGCTCGGCGGCCGTCCGATCCGCCCGATGGACGCGGATCTGCGCTGGATCGGCGCGCTGCTGTTCCGCAACGGCGAGGTCGAGGAAACCGGCCTTGCAGCCGGCGTGCTCAATCACCCCGCCAACGGCATCGCCTGGCTCGCCAACCGCCTCGCGCCGCATGACGAGCATCTTAGGGCGGGCGAGGTCGTGCTGGCGGGATCGTTCACACGTCCGGTCGACATCCGCCGCGGCGACACGTTCCACGCCGATTACGGCGCGTTCGGGTCGGTGTCGTGCCAGTTTGTCTGAACCAATAACAAACAGGGAGCGCAGTATGACGGGTCAAACACGGCGCAAGAGCATCCATATCGGCGGCTTCAAGCACGTCAATCCGATTCCGAACGCCTGCCGCATCGGCAATCTCGTGATGTCGGGTGTCATCCTCGGCCGCGATCCCTCGACCAATGCGATGCCGGAGAGTCTCGACGCCCAATGCGCCAACATGTTCGCGCACATGAAGGCGACGGTGGAGGCCGCCGGCGGCAGCACGGACGACATCATCAAGATGACGGTGTGGCTGAAGGACCGCACGCAGCGCGGGCCCGTCAATGTCGAGTGGCTGAAGATGTTTCCGGACGAGCATTCGCGCCCGGCGCGCCACGCGCTGCCGATGGACAACATGGACGGCGGCGCGCTGGTGCAGTGCGACTTCACCGCCGTGATCGACTGAAGGAGTTTTGCGCATGCCGACCTATCTGCCGTTCGATCCCAATCCGCGCCGTCCGATCAAGGCGCCGCCGCCGAAGACCGTCGACAGCCAGTTTCACGTGCTGGGTCCGATCGACAAATATCCGGAGCGTCCCGGCGCGGCCTATCGGATGCCGAGTGCAACCTGGGAAGCTGCGTTGCGCATGCACAAGCAGCTCGGCATCGAGCGCGGCATCATCGTGCAGACCACGACCTACGGCGCCGACCATGCCGTCGTGCTCGACGGCTTAGCTGCGATGGGCCCGAACTATCGCGGCTGCGCCAACGCGCTGGTGTTCGCGGAAGCGAGCGACTCCTATCTCTCCAAGCTGCATGAGGCCGGAGTGCGCGGCGCGCGCTTCAGCTTCCGCCAGGAGCTCGGCGCCGTGCTGTCCGACGCCGATTTCGCCCGCGCCATCGCCCGCATCCGCGAGCTCGGCTGGTACGTCAAGATCCAGCCCGAGAAGGACGGCATCATGTCGAGTGTTGCGAAATACGAAAATCTCGACGTGCCCGTGCTGATCGACCACATGGCGCGGCCCGACCCCGAGGCCGGCAAGGACGATCCGAATTTACGCAAGATGCTGGAGCTGTTCGCCAAGGGCAATTTCTGGGTGATGCTGTCGCTCGGCGAGAAGACCTCGAAGGCCGGCGCGCCCTACGACGACGTCATCCCGATCGCGCGCGCCTATATCGAGGCGGCCGTCGACCGCTGCGTCTGGGCCAGCGACTGGCCGCATCCGGTGTCGGTGAAGCAGCCGCCGAACGATGCCGACCTGTTGGAGCTGATGTACCGCTACGCGCCGGACCAGACGGAGCTGGAGAAGATTCTGGTGCACAATCCGGCCAAGCTGTTCGGGTTTGCGGATTAGAGTCTGGGCGCACGCCACGCGCGCAGTGCGCTCCCTCTCCCGCTTGCGGGAGAGGGTGGGGGTGAGGGCTCTTTCCTCTAGGGGATTGCCCCATTGCGGAGGCACCCTCTCCCCAGCCCTCCCCCGCAAGCGGGGGAGGCAGCGCACCGCCGTCGGTGCGAACGCTCACCCCACCGGCTGCTTCGCCACCCTCTCCCGCACCTCCGGCGCGATTTCGAACGAGCGCAGCCGCGCGGAATGGTCGTAGATTTGCCCGGTGGTCATCAGCTCGTCCGCACCGGTCTCGGCAATCAGCGCCTTCAGCTTCTCTTCCACCATTTCGGGCGAGCCGACCGCAGAGCACGACAGCGACTGGCCGACCATGGCCTTTTCCGCCGGCGACCATAGCGCGTCCATGTCGTCCACCGGCGGCGGCAGCGGGCCTGGCGTGCCGCGGCGTAGATTGATGAACTGCTGCTGCAGCGAGGAGAACATCCGCTGCGCCTCTGCCTCGCTATCGGCGGCAAACACGTTGACGCCGATCATCGCATAGGGCTTGTCGAGCTGCACTGACGGCTCGAAGCGCGCGCGATATTCGCGCAGCGCCGGCATCATCATCTGCGGCGCGAAATGCGAGGCGAACGCGAACGGCAGCCCGAGCATCGCCGCCAGCTGCGCGCCAAAGGTGCTCGACCCCAGGATCCAGAGCGGCACCTTCGTCCCCATGCCGGGCACGGCGCGGATCGCCTGGTTCGGCTTGATATCGCCGAGCAGCGCCTGCAACTCCAGCACGTCATGCGGAAAATTCTCGGACGTGGTCGCGAGGTCGCGCCGCAGCGCCCTTGCTGTGAACTGATCGGTGCCCGGCGCCCGCCCGAGCCCGAGATCGATTCGCCCGGGATAGAGCGATTCCAGCGTGCCGAACTGTTCGGCGATGACCAGCGGCGAATGGTTCGGCAGCATGATCCCACCCGAGCCGACGCGGATCGTCCTGGTCCCGCCCGCGATGTGCCCGATCACCACCGACGTCGCAGCGCTGGCGATCCCCGTCATGTTGTGATGCTCGGCCAGCCAAAACCGCTTGTACCCCCAGCCTTCCGCATGCTGCGCCAGATCGAGCGAATTGCGAAACGCTTGCGCGGCGTCGCCGCCTTGGCAGATCGGCGCGAGGTCGAGCACGGAGAAGGGGATCATGGGGGTTACCGGCGTGGGTGGCTGCGCAGTCACATGTAGTGTCAGTGCGTAGGATGGGTAGAGCATTTGCGAAACCCATCATGCTTCGTCATCAAGCAAGGCTTTGATTGGTTTCGCTTCCGCCTTCGCTCTCCGAGCTACGGCGGACGCGGCTGTTCGAGTGGCTCGCGCTTCCGTTCACAACACTGTTATTGCGACCTTAGGCGCCCTTCGTCGCAACTGGGCGTTTTGCGCCTGTTGTTGTAGCTTGCGGGAGCAGCCGCAGGGTTGCCAGGAGGAACCGACATGACCACGGTCCTATTCAACCGCCGAAGCCTGCTCACGGGCGGCTCCGTCCTCGCAACCGGCGTCTTGGTATCAGGCGTTTCCGGATTGCTGCTGCCCGCCCGTGCGGCAGGCCTCGCGCCGACCGAAACGATGTCGGGCGGAGCGAATAATTACCGCAAGGGCGCGGCGACCGTGGACCGGATCGGCAAGGGCGGCTTCTGGATGAGCGGCACCGTCCGCCGCGCCGGCGACGGGGCTCCGCTTGCCGGGCAGCGCATTCAGATCTGGGCGCACACGGTCGAAGGGCAGGAGCACGAGCCGCAGAGCCATGGCGCCACGCTCACCGACAAGGACGGCAAGTTCCGGCTGGAGATGCCGCAGATCATTCCGATCTTCGGCCAGCCGCATGGTCACCTCGCCTATGACAGCGGTGAGTTCAAAACCGTCTTCCTGCGGCCGGTGATGCGGAGCGCCAAGGAAACCAGCCTCGAGGCGCACTTCGTCCTGCAGCCGGCCTGACCGGGCTTACGGATGAAGGGGTGGAGGTTGGCGCGGGTGATCCTGATCTGGGTCGCCCTTGCCGTGGCCATTGGCGTGCCGATCGCGCTAGCTGCAACAAGCGAGCAGCTCGCATGGCGCGGTCCGGTCTACATCCTTGCCGGATTTGCCGGGATCATCGCCCTCGGCCTCGTGCTGATTCAGCCTCTGCTGGTCGGCGGTTATCTGCCGGGACTGTCGGCCTATCGCGGTCGGCGCGCCCATCATTGGATCGGCGGCGCGCTTGCGCTTGCGGTCGTGGTCCACGTCGCCGGCCTCTGGATCACCAGTCCCCCTGATATGATCGACGCGCTGACCTATGCATCGCCGACGCCGTTCTCACCCTTCGGCGTGACCGCCATGTGGGCCATCTTCATTGTTGCGATTCTGGCCGCGTTGCGCCGGCGATTGGGACTGCGGCTGCGAACCTGGCGCATCGTCCATATTCCCCTCGCAATCGTCATCGTCGCAGGCACCGTCGCCCATTGCCTCCTGATCGAGGGAACAATGGAGACGGTCTCGAAGGCCGTGCTGTGCGCAGCCGTCCTCGCGGCGACCATCAAGGTCATGGTTGATCTGCAGGTCTGGCGAAAGCGAAGGACGCTGCGCGGGGAAAGCCCGTAGCCCGGATGGAGCGAAGCGAAATCCGGGGTAGCTGCATCCGTGGCTGACAGCCCCGGACTACGCTTGCACGCCATCCGGGCTACGCCTCAAGAGGCGAAAATCTCTCACCACGTCATTGCGAGGCGCTCTTGCGACGAAGCAATCCAGACTGCCGCAGCGGAACGATTCTGGATTGCTTCGCTTCCGCTCGCAATGACGGCGCACGCCGTTCCGCTTGCCGCAAATAGCGCCGAGGCGTAACCTCGCCCGATGATTGTGGCTGCCCCCGATCTGAGAGCGTTCCTGCTCGCGACGCCGTTCTTCGGCGGCCTTTCGGACGGAGGCCTCGATCTGCTGATGTCGATGCTGGTCGAGCGCTGCTTCGATGCCAACGCGACCGTCGTGGCGGAGGGCGAGCCGGGACGCTCGATGTTCATCGTCAAATCCGGCCGCCTCGCGGTGAGCAAGCGGGCGAATGCGGGAAGCGCCATCCCCATTTCCCGGCTGGAGCGTGGTGATTTCTTCGGCGAGATGACGCTGATCGAAATGCAAAACCGCTCTGCGACGGTGGTCGCAGAGGTGCCGACGGTGCTGTACGAGCTGACGGCCCAAAATCTCTACGCCTGCTACAAGGCCGACATCCACGCCTATGTGGTCGTCCTGCAGAACATCAACCGCGAACTGTGCCGGCGCTTGCGCCGGGCAGACAATCGGTTCACGAGGCAGCAGCTGGGTGATGACGATTGATGGTGCGCAGGCGGGCAGACCGGTCGCGAAACCCTCATGTCTCGCCACTGAGCAAGGCCTCGACGGATCTTGGAAATCACGACTTATCGTGCGCGTATTTTTCCAAGACCAGCCGGTTATATTCATCTCTTACGGCTCTTCGTGAAAGATGACCTTTTCGGTCTTTGGCAATTTTCAGAAGGTCGGGATCAGTCGGTCCCCTCCGCCGAAATCTCGCAAAGAGTCGGGTCGGAGGCGCCGACGTCCTTCCAAACAGCCGGTCAAGCCATTCCATCGTGTCCTCCCGGACAGACCGCGAGCTATGACACTATCACCATGAATCTAGTGGTCAAAAGGACGTTGTGACGCATCTTTTCGAAGGCGCCATAAAAGCCGACATCGTGCACCGATTGTGAAACGTCGGGCAAAACACCCACAACCCGTCAAGCCCCCGCCGCGAAAATATTCCACTTTACCGAAATTCGGAATTGCGGCATATTCGCGCCATCCCGACCCAAGGAGAGGGGCGATCGTACGTCGCAACGAACGTGGGCTGGGGTGCGGTGGACGCGGCTGCGTCGGGCACGGCAAGGCGGGACCAGGGCGGGTGAACCTCGTGAGGTCTTGCTCCGTGTGACGAACGATGTTGCTGCGTACGGCTAAACCATGTCGTCCTGGCTGTCGTTGCTACAGCCAAGCTTTCGCGAAGATGCATCGGCCAACCGGACGCGGTGCATCAGTTTTCGCGAGGTGACGGAGGCCAGAAGGAACTCGGCTCCGGGGAGAGCAGGCATAGGCCGTCAACCCCATCGCGCAGGGAAGGCCGGGTGTTTTCCGGCCCACCTGTTGTCCGCCTGCGCATTTGCGTGTGCAAATCTTTCGCGCAGCGGGTCATGGGTGCCAGCCGGCACCCGGTCTTCCCTGCGCCCTCTTCAAAGAAGAGGGTCAAGGAAACGAGCAAAACTCGGGCGTTTCAAGCCGCGAGAACGCGGCTTCATGTGTGGACACAGGAATGACCGAACGTTCGCGCTTCGCCGGTGTCGCCTGTATCAGCGACGGGCGGCGATCGCCGTCAGCTCCAGCCTGACGCTAGGTCCGAGATCCGCAACGCCGATGGCGGCGCGCGCCGGCAGCTGGTCCGCGGTGAAATAGCGCTTCCACACCTGGTTGAACGCCGCCTTGTCGGCGAGATCAGCCATGAAGATGGTCACCTGGAGAACGCAGGAGAGATCGGAGCCGGCCCCATCGAGCAAGGTCTTCAACTGTCGAAGCACATCGTCGGCCTGGCCCGTCATGTCGAGCCCCGCATCTTCAGGAACGATGCCGCCGAGATAGAGCACGCCGTTATGCTCGACGATCTCGTGGAGCAGTCCTTCATACGGCAGGGAACGTTTGATCACGATGGCATCCGTGGATGTTGCGGACCCGCTGGCCAGGGCGCAAGGCTTGTTTCAAAAAGGCTCGCTTCAGGAGGGGAAGCTGGTGCTGCCAGACAGGATTGAACTGTCGACCTCTCCATTACCAATGGAGTGCTCTACCACTGAGCTACGGCAGCATGTGCTGGTGAAGAATCGGGCGCCCGAGGGGCCTACCAAGCGGGCCGATATCTGCCACAAGCCCCCCTCCTGTGCAAGCTTGCTCGGCCTGTCAAAACGAGAAAATCGGGCCGATATCGGGGCCAAAGTGCCCATTTGGGCTCGAAACCACCGGCTTTGCGTCGATTCGGGTTCCGATATTCCCACCCAACTGGCCAGTTGCCTGAAAGCTCGCGCTGGATTCATTTCGCGTTTCGCACGATCGGATCACCCGGGCCTCTTGAGCTGCCGTATTCCTTGGGCATGGTATTGCCGGTGACACCTGAGTGGACCCGCAATGGCCGACGAAACCGACAAGAGCACGAGACAGGCGAAGTCGTCCCGGGACGACCGGCTGAAATCGGCACTGCGCGAAAACCTGAAGCGGCGGAAGCTGCAGGCGCGCGAACGCGCCGCAAGCTCTGAGCCCTCGCAAAACGATGATGGTTCCCCAAGTAATGGGACCGCCGGGAAAGCCGGTACTTGAGAATTTTGGAATGAGTGGGAATGACGATGGCGCAGGACGAACAGCAACGAAATGACGATGACGCGCTGATGTCGCGCTTCACGCGCCCCGAGCAGACCTTTCCCGCGCTGACCCCGGCTGAAATCGAGCGTGTCAGGCATTTCGGTGAAGTCCGTAACTACGCCGACGGCGAATTCCTGTTCGAGACCGGCAAGCCGGGGCCCGGCATGTTCGTGGTGCTGAAAGGCCATGTCGCCATCACCCAGCGCGACGGGCTTGGTCACGTCACGCCGGTGATCGAGCAGGGGCCGGGTCAATTTCTGGCCGAACTCGGCCAGCTCTCGGGCCAGCCGGCGCTGGTCGACGGCCGCGCCGAGGGCGATGTCGAGACGCTGCTGTTGCCGCCGGACCGGCTGCGCGCGCTGCTGGTCGCCGAGGCTGACCTTGGCGAGCGCATCATGCGGGCGCTGATCCTGCGCCGGGTCAATCTGATCCAGGCCGGCGTCGGCGGTCCCGTGCTGATTGGTCCGTCGCACTCGGCCGGCGTCGTCCGGCTGCAGGGTTTTCTCACCCGCAACGGCCAGCCGCATCATCTGCTCGATCCCGCGCACGACCGCGACGCCGCTGAATTGATCGCGCGCTATTCGCCCAAGCCTCAGGACTGGCCGCTGGTCGTCGCCGCAAGCGGCGCGGTGCTGCGCAACCCAAACGAGACCGAGCTTGCGCGCGCCATCGGCATGATCGGCGGGGCAAAGGACGACCGCATCTATGACGTCGCTGTCGTCGGCTGCGGACCGGCCGGTCTTGCCACCGCCGTGTATGCCGCCTCCGAAGGACTGTCCGTTGCCGTGCTCGACATCCGCGCCTTCGGCGGCCAGGCCGGCGCCAGCGCGCGCATCGAGAACTATCTGGGCTTTCCGACCGGCATTTCCGGCCAGGCCCTGACCGCGCGCGCCTTCACCCAAGCGCAAAAATTTGGTGCCGACATCATGATCCCCGTCACGGTGAAGTCGCTCGATTGCACGCGCAAGGACGGCGCGTTCTCGGTGGCGCTCGACGGCTGCGATCCCTTGCGCTCGCGGGCGGTCGTGGTCGCGAGCGGTGCGCGCTATCGCCGGCCGGAGATCGCAAGCCTCGACAAGTTCGAGGGACGCGGCGTCTGGTACTGGGCCTCGCCGGTCGAGGCGCGGCTCTGCGCCGGCGAGGAGGTGGCCCTCGTCGGTGCCGGCAATTCGGCAGGCCAGGCCGCCGTGTTCCTCTCGGGTCACGCCAAGAAGGTGCTGATGATCATCCGCGGCGGCGGTCTGGGCGCCAGCATGTCGCGCTATCTCATCGAGCGCATCGAAGCGACGCCGAACATCGAATTGATGTTCAACACCGAGATCACGGCGCTCGAGGGCGACGAGGCCTCGCTGCTGCGGCGCATTCGCTGGAAGAGCCGGTTGTCGAGCGATGAGGATGAAGCCAACATCCGCAACCTGTTTTTGTTCGTGGGCGCCGATCCCGCCACCTCCTGGCTCGACGGCTGCGGCGTGACGCTCGATCGCGGCGGCTTCGTCGTGACAGGCGCGCAGTCCGAGCAGAACCAGGGCCGGCTGGTGGCGCCGCTGGAGACCTCCGTGCCCGGCGTCTACGCCGTCGGCGACGTCCGCTCCGGTTCGGTCAAGCGCGTCGGCGGTGCCATCGGCGAGGGCGCCCAGGTCGTGGCCTCCCTGCACGGCTATCTCGGCGACGCCGCAAAACCGGCGCTTTAGAGCACGATCCGGAAAAGTGTGAAGCGGTTTTCCGCAAGATCGCGCTCAGCGATAAGTCAAGCAGAAGACAAGCGGGTGGCAAGACGAATCCGGCTTGCCATCGCGCCGCGTCCCACAGACTATCCCCTCATCCTGAGGAGCGCGCAGCGCGCGCGTCTCGAAGGATGAAGGCCCGGATACATCCGGGCCTGCATGGTTCGCGCGGCGATGCGCAAGCATCGTCCGCAGGGGCGCTCACGCGCCTCCTCACCATGAGGATCTACAAACAAAATATCTAACGGGAGGACTAAATGGCTGAAATCGTCGTGCTCTACAAGACACCCAAGGATGCTGCCGCCTTCGACAAGTACTATGCCGAGACGCATATTCCGCTCGCCAAGAAGCTTCCCGGCCTGAAGAAATACGCCATCAGCAAAGGGCCGGTCGCATCTCCCGCCGGGCCCTCCGGAATCCATCTCGTCGCCATTCTCACCTTCGACAGCGTAGCCGATATTCAGGCGGCATTCGGCAGCGAGGAAGGCAAGGCGACCGGCGCCGACGTGCCGAAATTCGCCAGCGGCGGCGCCGACCTCCTGATCTTCGACACCAAGGAAGTGTGAAGGATCGATTCAACTTTCGTAGAGGCCTCGTCGCCTCGTAGCCCGGATGGAGCGAAGCGCAATCCGGGGCCCTATCACTTGTGGCAAGCTTCTCGGATTTCGCTGCGCTCCATCCGGGCTACAAATTACATCTGCTCGCGATTGCGACAGTGATGCAAAAAGTTCAGCCATGCGTTTGTCGATTCGCACGATGACGCATGGCTGCGCACCTGCATGCGGCGACAACGCATGTGGCAATTCCATGAGCACCGTAATACTACTCTCCTCATCTCAACGCGGAGAGTAGGAGAGATGTCATGGTCCTTGGCTTGAGCCTGCCTGCCTTCACTTTGGTCCACGTCATCATCAGCCTGATCGCCATCGCCGCCGGCCTCGTCGTGATGTTCGGTCTGCTCGGCTCGAAGTCGATGCCGGGCCTCACCGCGATCTTCTTGGCTTTCACGATCCTGACCAGCGTCACCGGCTTCCTGTTTCCGTTTGAGAAGCTGCTGCCCTCGCACATCATCGGCATCATCTCGCTGGTGCTGCTCGCGCTCGCCTGCGTTGCGCTGTACGGCATGAAGCTCTCCGGCGTCTGGCGTCCGGTCTACATCGTGACCGCGATGATCTCGCTCTATTTCAACGTCTTCGTGCTGGTGATCCAGTCGTTCCTCAAGGTGCCGGCGCTGGCCGCGCTCGCGCCGGCCGTGGCGCCGGCGCCACCATCTGGTCCCGTGTTCGCGGTGGTGCAGGGCATCGTGCTGGTGTTCTTCGTCGTGATCACCATCGGCGCCTGGCGCCGCTTCAGGCCGATGGCATTTGCCTGATCACACGATTCTCAACGTTCCCAGGTGATGCGAGACATCGCATTCGGGACCTTGCGCACCTATCTGCGCATCATCGGCGCGTGCTTGATCACGCGTAGCGCAATGGATCTTCACTGAAAGAGAGCAGTCCATGCCCACCATCACCACCAAAGACGGCGTCGAGATCTTCTACAAGGATTGGGGAAGTGGTCAGCCGATCGTGTTCAGCCATGGCTGGCCGCTGTCGTCCGACGACTGGGACGCGCAGATGATTTTCTTCGTCAACAACGGCTACCGCGTCATCGCCCATGACCGCCGCGGCCATGGCCGCTCGTCGCAGGTCGCCGACGGTCACGACATGGATCATTATGCCGACGACCTCGCGGCCGTCACCGCGCATCTCGACCTCAAGAACGCCATTCATGTCGGCCATTCCACCGGCGGCGGCGAAGTCGTGCATTACATCGCGCGCCACGGCGACAGCCGGGTGGCGAAAGCCGCGATCCTCTCCGCGGTGCCGCCGCTGATGGTGCAGACCCCCGCCAATCCCGGCGGCCTGCCGAAGAGCGTGTTCGACGATCTCCAGAAGCAACTTGCCGCCAGTCGCACCCAATTCTATCGCGACCTGCCGGCCGGCCCGTTCTACGGCTACAATCGCCCCGGCGCAAAACCGTCGGAAGCGGTGATCCAGAACTGGTGGCGCCAGGGCATGATGGGCGGCGCCAAGGCGCATTACGACGGTATCGTCGCGTTCTCGCAGACTGACTTCACCGAAGACCTCAAGAAGATCAACGTGCCGGTGCTGGTGATGCACGGCGACGACGACCAGATCGTGCCTTACGCCGATTCCGCCCCGCTCTCGGCCAAGCTGCTGAAGAAGGGCACGCTGAAGACCTACAAGGGCTTCCCGCACGGCATGCCGACCACCCACGCCGAGACCATCAACGCGGATCTCCTGGCGTTTTTCAAGGAGTGAAGGCGCTCCGCGAGTCCGGAATCGTAGGGTGGGCAAAGGCGCTCTCGCGCCGTGCCCACCACCTGCCATTAATTACTGAGAAGACGTGGGCACGCTTCGCTTTGCCCACCCTGCGATATTGGAGGGTGAACGCACCAGCTCACTTCAAGATCGCCCTGATCGCATCGAAGGTGCGCTTGACGAAAATCTCCGGCTTCTCCCGTACACCTTCGCCGATCCAGCTCTCGCCGCCGACGCGCATTGCGCCGGTGGCGATCATGGCGACGAGGCGCGCCTTCAGCTGGTCCGATTTGGTTCTGGCGCGCCGGGCGAGGCCGTCGGCCAGCGCGCGTTCGAGCTTCTCGTATTTGAGCTGATCGCGGGCCCGAAGCGCGGGATTGTCGCGCTTGAGCCGCGACATCGCCGCGGCTTCCGCGGGATCGATCCGCTTGACCGCCGCTGCGATCGCATTTTCCGCGGCCGTCAGCATGGGTTCATCCGCAGGCCGGGCAACGATCTCGGCGACCAAGGCGCTTGCCGCGCCTTCCTGCCAAGCGGCGACCACGTCCTCCTTGGACGCGAAATAATGGAAGAAACTCCGGCGCGACACGTCCGCCGCTGCTGCGATGTCGTCGATGGTCGTGGCTTCGAAGCCGCGCTCCAGGAACAGCGTCATCGCCGCCCGGGTCAGCCGCGCGCGGGTCTCCTGCTGCTTGCGCTGGCGCAGTCCGGTGCCATCAGGGGAATTTCCGCCTGGGGGCAATGACTTGACGCGTTTCCGGACGACCTTCGAAGGCTTCAAATCGGCTCGCCTCTTGCAAACTTGCACTCAGTGCACATTTAGACCGGTCGCGGGCCTCGTTCCAGCCCCGAACGGAGACATGGCATGACCGACTGGACCACGGCAGACATCCCCTCTCTCGCCGGCCAGACGGCCGTGGTCACGGGAGCGACGGGCGGCCTCGGTTACGAGACGGCCATGGCGCTGGCGGGCGCCGGTGCCATTGTCATACTCACCGGACGCAGCGACGCAAAGGGCCTGCGGGCGATCGAAGGCATTTGCGAGCGGTTTCCCAACGCGCTGATCGCCTACGAGCATCTCGATCTCGCCAGCCTCGCTTCCGTCGCCGATTTCGCCAAGCGCTTTGCCGCCGGCAACGAGCAGCTCGACTTCCTCGTCAACAATGCCGGCGTGATGGCGCTGCCGAAGCGACAGCAGACCGAAGATGGTTTCGAGATGCAGCTCGGCACCAACTATCTCGGCCACTACGCCCTGACGGCGCACCTGTTGCCGCAGCTTCGCCCCGCGAAGGCGCCTCGTGTCGTCAATCTCTCGAGCCTTGCGCACCGCTCCGGCGCGATCAATTTCGACGATCTGCAAGGCAAGCACGCCTATCGCGCGTGGCGCGCCTACTGCCAGTCCAAGCTGGCGATGCTGATGTTTTCCCTCGAATTGCAGCGCCGTAGCGACGCGGCCGGCTGGGGCCTGATGAGCCTTGCGGCGCATCCTGGCTTTGCGCGCACCGATCTCGTCGCGAACGGCCTGGGCGCCAACTCGCTCCAGTGGCGGGTCGGCCGGCTACTCCAGCCGCTGTTCAGTCAGTCCGCTGCCGAGGGCGCACTGCCAACGCTGTTCGCCGCGACTTCGCCCACAGCGGAGCCCGGCGGGTATTACGGTCCGAACGGATTCTACGAAATGAAGGGGGCGCCCGCGCTGGCGAAGATCATGCCGCACGCGAAGGATCTCGCTGCGGCGGCCATGCTGTGGGATGCCTCGGCGACATTGACTGGTGTATCCTTCGACGAGATCGCGGCCGCCGCATGAGCCGTTTGGGGACCTCCCGATGCAAGTCATCATCTTCGGCGCGACCGGCATGGTCGGGCAGGGCGTTCTGCGCGAATGCCTGATCGATCCCGGCATTGGCCGTGTGCTCGTGGTCGGCCGCTGTCCGACCGGCGTGCGCAGCGCCAAGCTCGTCGAGATCATCCACGACAATTTTCTCGACTATTCGGCGATCGAAACGCAGCTGACCGGCTTCGATGCCTGCTTTTTCTGCCTCGGCGTCTCCTCGATCGGCATGAGCGAGGAGCGCTACCGGCATCTCACCCATGACCTCACGCTCGCGGCAGCCACGACGCTGGCACGGCTCAACCCACAGATGGTCTTCACCTACGTCACCGGGGCCGGCACTGATTCCACCGAGCGGGGTTCGCGGATGTGGGCGCGGATCAAGGGCAAGACCGAGAACGATCTGCTCAAGCTGCCATTCAGGGCCGCCTATATGTTCCGGCCCGGCGCGATCCAGCCGCTGCACGGCGCCCGTTCCAAGACACCTTGGGTGCAGGCGGTCTATACCGCAACCTGGCCGCTCTGGTCGGTGCTGCGTCGGCTCTCGCCGCGGCTCGTCACCTCGACGGAGCAGATCGGCCGCGCCATGATCCACGTCGCCCGGGAGGGGTATCCGCGGAAGGTGCTGGAGATGGAGGATATCAATAGCCTCTAACCGGCCGACCCGTTAATTTGAACGGAAATTTCGGGGCCTGTGCGCGTTGAGCCCGGCCCACTCCGAAGGAGAAGCGTCGGCGATGCCGCCCCAGCTCAAATTGATCGCACTCGACGCCGATGATCTCGCCGTGATCTCGACCCATGTCCAGGACGCGCGTGTCCAGGCCTCCGACATCCTCTGGCGACAAGGTGAGAAGCGGCTTGTGGTCGGGATGAGCCGGCTGGACTGGGAGCAGACGCTGGAGGGCGAGGCCGAGCCGCGTCGGCTGGTCGCCGCGCTCCGCTTCGACCGCGTGCTCGCCTGCAAGTCGCGCAACATCGACCTCGCTGCTCCCGACAAGGTCCTGGACCTCGTCGGCATCGAATTTCACCCGAGGGACGGGCGCGACGAGGAGCCCGCCGGCAGCGCCCTGCTTTTGTTCGCGGAAGGTGGTGTCATCCGGCTCGACGTCGAATGCCTGGAATGCGAGCTGACCGACCTCGGGGCGGATGCACTGGGAACGGGGGTGGAGATCGAGGGGGAGGTGTGAGGTTGCCCGTATACCAGCCGTACCGCCCCCGTGCCCGCGCCAGAACGGCACCTTGCGAGGGTTGACGCCGCTTCCCCGCCGCGCCATTGAGCAGGGGACCTGGTGCGCCAACCCGCCCCAAAGACCAGCCAGAAGCCAAGCCAGACATGCCCGTTCGCCTCGACCGCAGCAGCGCCGATTTTGACCAGCGATTCGCGGCCTTCCTCGCCGCCAAGCGCGAGGTCTCGGCCGACGTCGAGGCCGCCGCGCGCGCGATCGTCGACGACGTCGCCAGGCGGGGCGATGCGGCCCTGCTCGAGGCCACGGCAAAGTTCGACCGGCTGACGCTGGATGCATGCAACCTTCGCGTCACCGCCGCCGAGATCGAAGCCGCGACAAAGGCCTGCGATGCCGCGACCCTGGATGCGCTCAAGCTCGCGCGCGACCGCATCGAGATCTATCACCGCCGCCAGCTGCCGACGGACGAACGCTTCACCGACCCGCTCGGCGTCGAGCTCGGCTGGCGCTACACCGCGATCGAATCTGCCGGCCTCTACGTGCCCGGCGGCACGGCGGCCTATCCATCCTCGGTGCTGATGAACGCCGTGCCCGCAAAGGTCGCCGGCGTCTCGCGCCTCGTGATGGTGGTGCCCTCGCCCGACGGCAAGCTCAATCCGCTGGTGCTGGCGGCCGCGCATCTCGGCGGCGTCAGCGAGATCTACCGCGTCGGCGGCGCGCAGGCCGTGGCCGCGCTTGCGCACGGCACCGCGACCATCGCGCCGGTGGCAAAGATCGTCGGCCCCGGCAATGCCTATGTCGCCGCCGCCAAGCGGTTGGTGTTCGGCAAGGTCGGCATCGACATGATCGCCGGTCCGTCCGAGGTGCTCGTGATCGCCGACGACACCGGCAATGCCGACTGGATCGCCGCTGATCTCCTCGCGCAGGCCGAGCACGATGCCAGCGCGCAGTCGATTCTGATCACGGACTCGGCAGGCCTTGCCGCCGACGTCGAAAAGGCGGTGGAAGCGCAGTTGAAGACGCTGCCGCGCGCCGCAATCGCCCGCGCATCCTGGGCCGATTTCGGCGCCGTCATCATGGTGAAGAACCTCGCCGACGCCATCCCGCTCGCGGACGCCATCGCCGCCGAGCATCTCGAGATCATGACCGTTGATCCCGACGCGCTGGCCGCGAAAATCCGCAATGCCGGCGCTGTGTTCCTCGGGCCGCATACGCCGGAGGCGATCGGCGATTATGTCGGCGGCTCCAACCACGTGCTGCCGACCGCGCGCTCGGCGCGATTCTCCTCAGGGCTTTCGGTGCACGACTTCATGAAGCGCACCTCCATCCTGAAATGCGGCCCGGATCAGCTGCGTGCGCTGGGTCCGGCCGCGATGACGCTCGGCAAGGCGGAGGGGCTCGATGCCCATTCGCGTTCGATTGGATTGCGCCTCAATCTGTCATGACAAAGCCGCCCGAACAGGACGACTCGACCAATCGCATCGTCGGCGTCACGCTGGACGAAGAATCGATCGGCCGTTCCGGGCCTGATATCGAGCACGAGCGCGCGATCGCGATCTACGACCTGATCGAGCAGAACCTGTTCGCGCCCGACGGCGCCGACGCGCAGGGCCCGTTCACGCTGCATATCGGCATCACCGGCAACCGTCTGATGTTCGACATCCGCCGCGAGGACGGCACGCCCGTCGTTGCGCATCTGTTGTCGCTGACGCCGTTCCGGCGGATCGTGAAGGATTATTTCATGATCTGCGACAGCTACTACCAGGCGATCCGCACCGCGACCCCCGACAAGATCGAGGCCATCGACATGGGCCGTCGCGGCATCCATGACGAGGGATCGCGCACGTTGCAGGAGCGGCTGAAGGGCAAGGTGCGGGTCGATTTCGAGACCTCGCGCCGGCTGTTCACGCTCATTACTGTCCTTCACTGGAAGGGGTAAGCGCGCATGATCCCGAAAAGTGGGAACCGGTTTTCGGATCGGATCATGCGCCAAAATAAAAGAGCGTAAGCGATGGCTGCGCCCCCCCGCGCACGCGATCCGCAATCGGTGCTGTTCGCCTGTGCGATGAACAGCGTGCGCTCGCCGATGGCCGAGAGCCTGTTGCAGCACATGTTTCCGCAGGGTCTCTACGTGAAGTCGGCCGGGGCGAGGCGCGGCGAGCTCGATCCGTTTGCGGTGTCCGTGATGGCCGAGCTCGGGCAGGACATCTCTGCGCACAAGCCGCAGACCTTCGAGGAGCTGGAGGACTGGGAGGGGCTGAATTTCGACCTCATCATCACGCTCTCGCCCGAGGCGCACCACAAGGCGCTGGAGCTGACGCGGACACTCGCGGCCGACGTCGAATACTGGCCGACGCAGGATCCCACCACCATCGAGGGCAGCCGCGACCAGAAGCTCGCGGCCTATCGTGAGGTCTGCGATCAGCTGCTGCTGCGCATCCGCCGGCGTTTTGCGAAGGTCGGCGCGGCATCAGGTTGATGATGTCCGAAGTTATCACGCGACCGTGGTGCGCTCCCTCTCCCGCCTGCGGGAGGAGGGTGTCGCCACAGCGGGACAATCCCCCAGAGGAGAGAACCCTCACCCGGCGCTATGCGCCGACCTCTCCCGCAAGCGGGAGAGGTGACAGCGAGCTCGTCGCAAGACCTCCCGTAACACCCGCGTCACAGACTGTGGGCACAGCCATGTCGGAAACCTCGAATCACCAAACCTGGGGTTCCCGGGTTGTGAAACCAGCCCCCTTCCGATAGGTTCCGCGCGCAATTCACCCCGCTTCATCCCCCAAATCACCTGATGCTTGGCCGCCCCAAATTCGTACTTGCCTCCGGTTCGCCGCGTCGGCTGTCGCTGCTCAACCAGGCCGGCATCGAGCCGGACGCGCTCCGGCCGGCCGACGTCGACGAGACGCCGAGGCGGGGCGAGCTGCCGCGCGCCTGCGCCAATCGCCTCGCCCGGGCCAAGGCCGATGCGGCGCTGAAATCGGTGCAGCTCGACGACGAGCTGCGCGGCGCCTTCATCCTCTCCGCCGACACCGTGGTGGCGGTCGGCCGCCGCATCCTGCCCAAGGCCAATCTGGTGGACGAGGCCGCGCAGTGCCTGCGGCTGCTGTCGGGCCGCAACCACCGCGTCTACACCGCGATCTGCCTGGTCACGCCGCGCGAGGCCTTCCGCCAGCGCCTGGTCGAGACCCGCGTCCGCTTCAAGCGCCTCTCGGAAGACGACATCCAGGCCTATATCGGCTCCGGCGAATGGCGCGGCAAAGCCGGCGGCTACGCCGTGCAGGGCATCGCCGGCTCCTTCGTGGTGAAGATGGTGGGGTCCTACACCAACGTGGTCGGCCTGCCGCTCTATGAGACCACCACGCTGCTCGGCGGCGAAGGCTTCCCGATCCGCTTCGGCTGGCTCAACGCCACCACCGCGGTGTGAGCCGGCAAGCCGCGGCCCCACAAAAATCGCGAAAACAACCCCATGCAAAGTAGAATGGCCGGATGGGGCGCACGCGCAGCCGCCCAGGGAACCTGTTTGCCGACAGGCTCTTGAACCGTTTCACCCCGTGCAAGCCGCCGACATCATGGACGACCAGGTCAAAAATCCCGCCAGCCCGCTCAAAACCTGCCCGATCTGCGGCAAGCCGCAGTCGGAGGCCACCCGTCCGTTCTGCTCCTCGCGCTGCCGCGACGTCGATCTGAACCGCTGGCTGAAAGGCTCCTACGTCATCCCCGGCCGCGACGACGATGTGGATGACGTCGAATAGATAAATTATATCAATATCTTGCTTGGATTGCCAGCGCGCCGCGGCAAGCCCGTCCCACCTTGTGCACAGCCGGGCCGCGCCCGGCCAAGCTACTTGACGAAGCCGGGTGGACAGGCCGCCCCGAGCCCACTATAAACCGCCCGCTCGATGGGCCTTGGGTCCTTCGCTCAGCACGCCCAGGTAGCTCAGTTGGTAGAGCATGCGACTGAAAATCGCAGTGTCGGTGGTTCGATTCCGCCCCTGGGCACCACGGCTCTTCTAAGAGCCTGATATTCAAAGCTAAACAGCAAATTCAATGGCTTACCGCTACGGTTTTGGTACAACCCGGTGGTACAATGCCCCTTGCTATGTCACGTCCTTGGAAGCATCCGAAAACCGGAATCTATCAGCTCCGAAAAGTCGTCCCGGACGACCTGCGCAAGCTCGTCGGCAAGCGCGAGGAGAAGGTTAGCCTTCAGACCCGCGATCCCGCAGAGGCGAAAGTCCGGCATTCGAAAGCGCTCGCCGAGCTGGAGGCTCGATGGGCCAATCTGCGCGCCGGGCCGAAACTTCTGACCGAGCGTGAGGCGCATCAGCTGGCCGTGGTTTCGTATGAGAGGTGGCTGGAGCAGTACAGGGACAATCCCAGTCAACAGACCAGCTGGGACACCGAAGTTGGGGATCGGCTTTTTGGCCCTCCGCCGGCCAGGGAAGAAAAAGACGCGGCTCGTGCGCAGTCGGTCGATTTCTTTTCTCCTGAGCCGGAGTTGCACAAGATCACTCGAATGGAGCAGGCCTGTTTCGAGGCCGCGAACGGCTACCTGAGCGCTCAAGGGTTTTCCGAGGATTGGCAGAATCGACGAACCATGGCTCGTGCTATTGGAACTGCCATACAGCGCGCCAGTCTAGTGTTAGCCAAGTTGGCAAAAGGCGAAACTGTTCCAGAGTTCCCCTTCCCGAATTTGTCTGTATCCCCGGGCGGGTCTGTCGCTCGCTCGCCCGCGCGAGCCGTCGCATTCCAGGATCTTCTGGATGGCTGGGCGGCCGAGCGACGGCCGGTAGCCAAGACTGTTTACGAATGGTCGCGTGTCATCAGGGAGCTAGAGAGATATGTTGGACATACCGATGCCCATCGTCTGACGGCGGAGAACCTCGTCGACTGGAAGCGAGCTATGGTGGACGCCGGACTGCGGGCGAAAACCATCCAAGGTTCGAAGCTCTCGCCAGTGCGGGCAATCCTGCAATGGGGTGTCCAGAATAAGCTCATCAGCTCGAATGCCGCCGAAGGCGTTTCGCTGGATGTCAAAGCCAAACAAGGCGAGCGCAAACGAAGCTTCACCGATGAGGAGGCCAAAACCATCCTTCGCGCCGCGCGCTCGCAGAACGATCGGGTCAAGCGGTGGGTGCCGTGGGTTGGTGCCTACACGGGAGCGCGACTTTCCGAGATTTGCCAGTTGAGGCGCGAGGATATCCTGAAGGTCGAGGACATTTGGTGCATGAAATTCGTCCCGGAAGCCGGTTCGCTCAAGACTTCTGGCTCGGAGCGAGTAGTCCCCGTTCACCCTGCGCTGATTGAGAATGGTTTTCTCAATTTCGTAGCTGGGGTGAAGTCCGGTCCTCTGTTCGCCGAGCTTTCGCCGGACAAGTTCGGTAAGCGCGGCGGTAATGGCACCAAGATGATCGGGCGTTTTGTGCGTCAACTTGGGCTGAAAGACCCGCGGCTATCGCCAAGTCACTCCTGGCGTCACCGTATCAAGACGCTTGGACGAAAGCATGGGCTTGCCCAAGATATTCTGAATGCGATCACAGGTCATGGATCGAAGTCGGTGGCTGACTCGTATGGCGAATTTCCAATCGAGGCGCTTTTTAGAGAGCTTTGTAAGATCCCAGCACTCGAATTGGCGGGAGTCGCGAGCGGCAAAGAAGCCACGTAGTGGTATGTGCCTTATAGGCTCTAGACTAGCAGCACCCGACTACGAATGTGATGGTCGGACGTTTGAATGGTTCCGGGCGCGCCATTTCACCACCATTCCAGAACAAGAGTCGGCACTCGGGTCCGCTGTTCACCCTCAGCAGACTCGTGGGGCGTCCGCTTGCAAGCTGCATCGACAACTGCTGGCGTCCTTGCTGAGAGCTGCCTCTTGTCGGAATTTCTGCAGCTGGGTATGGCGCCGCATTCCGCTGGATGCGCCAGAGAAGGCCGTGATAGGGTTACATAAGCACCACAGCCATAGGTGGTGAGTAATGAGGCGACTTTGGGGGACGGTCAGCTACATACGGATGGTTTGGAAGTCGAGGAGCTTGCGGCACCGACGCCTTGGCCGAATGCGAACGCGCGCCTGCTCGGGGTTGGCGCAGGACTTCCCGTCGATCCGATCGACCGCCTCAAGAATTTCAATGATAAACAGTTCGAACGCTTCACGCTGGAATGGGCCACGGGTTACCTCGCAAAGCACGTTCCGCACGTTTACCAGGTCCAGCAGCGCGGCGGAGCGGGAGACAAAGGCCGCGACATCATTGTCTGGCGCGATCCCCCGAATGTGAAGCCACGGCGTTGGCGGCTGTACCAGTGCAAGCACTATGCGGATGCTCTCTCGAAAGCCGTTGCAATCGAAGAGATCGGCAAGGTCTTGTACTTCAGCTTCAAGGGTGATTTTACCTCGCCTGAGGAATATTGGTTCGTCACCCATCAGGGAGTTGCGGGCACCTTGCAAGATTTGCTTGATGATCCCGCAAAGCTAAAGGCGGAGGTCATTGCAGGCTGGAACAAGCACTGCGCAAAGAAGATCACAGCCAAGCGCGTCATTGACCTCTCTCCCGAACTGAAAGCGCATATCGGAGCCTTTGATTTCGCCATATTTCGGGCCAAGCAGCCGCTCGAACTTATCTTGGAACACAAGCAGACGTCGTTTCATCTTGTGGTGTTTGGCGCGCCGCTGATCGATCGCCCGTTGCCACCAAAACCGCCCTCGGAAATGCATGCGCAGGAAAGCGGATACATCGAGCAGCTGTTCGCCGTGATCGCGGAGCATCTGGGCATTCCGGTCGCGGCCGTAACTGACTTCGCCGAACAGCCGAAGATGCGCGCTCTCTTCGAGCGGTCACGGCTCACGTTCTACAGCGCCGAAGGTCTGAAGGAGCTGGCACGCGACCAGATGGCCGATCAAACCTTCTTTGACACGCTGTTGGACGAGTTCTGCAACGGGCTCTATCATGCCTATTCCTCCGAAGGGCTCGCGGGCTTGAAGCGACTCCAGGAAACCGTGAAGGCAGCCCAGTCGCTCCAGCTGGGAGGGCACGTCCTCGGTGACCATGCCACCACCAATGACCGCGAAGGCATCTGCCACCAGCTTGCGAACGACCAGCGCGTTACATGGTGTGAAAAATGAATCTAGGGGACACCACGAGTTCTGCGCGTCTGTTCAATACGCCGCTGGAATGCGGATTCAGGTTGCTGTTCGTTCTCGACGCTGGAAAGGCCGAGTCGGACCTTCAGCGTCTGATCAGCTACGACTATCTGATCGTTCACTCCGGGGATGTGGATGGTGGTCCTCCGAGTCTGCATCCCGCGGTGCCGTTCCGCGGAACGGAGTTCCTCGTCAGACGTGATCTCGTCAGGGCCGGCCTCGACTTCATGTTCTCACGGGAGCTTCTGGACAAGCACCATAGCCCGTCCGGCATTGTCTATGCGGGTACCGCTCTCACCAAGGCTTTCGTACAGCTACTATCCAGCAGGTACGCGGCCGCGCTGAGGGCCCGCGCCGAGTGGGTCGCTTCCAGCTTCGGCGCGATGAACGACGACGACCTGAGCAGGTTCATGTCGCGCAACATCGGGCGTTGGGGCGCAGAATTTGATCGCCTCACTTCGCTGCGCGGATTGGACCTCTGACATGATGCAGCTCCGTCAACTTCGTCTGACCGGTCGCGGCGCGGCTGACGCGATCATGACTTTCGCTGCGGCGGGCAACGTGGTCGCTGGAGATTCCGACACCGGCAAGAGCTATATGCTTCGTTGCATCGACTACGTCTTCGGCGCCGAGGTGATGACGAAAGTCATCAAGGAAGCAGGTCCCTATGAGCGCGTTCTCGTCGAACTGGAAAACGACCAGGGAGAGTTTCTGACGCTCGTACGCGCGCTCGCCGGCGGGGACATAGAGGTGCATCACGCCCCCATTGAAAAGATCAGCGACGACGGGATAGTCATCAAATGGATGCGGAAAGGCACAAGCAAGCTTCTGGACGTCACCTCCGTGCTGCTGCCTTTCGCCGGGATCCAGGAGGCCCAGCTCCGGAAGAACAAGCAGGGCAAGAAGCAGCGGCTCACGATCCGAACGCTGGTCCCAGTATTTCTAGTCGATGAAATAACGATCATCGCCGAGCGGTCGCCGGTTATAGGCACGGTGGGATTCGACACGACGGCACGAAAGAGGATGCTCTCCTACCTGCTCACCGGAAAGGACGATGAGGCCGTCATCGCCGACGAGAAAAAAGAAATCGCATCCGCCCGGTCCGCGGCCAAGATTTCCCTGCTCGATGATCTTCTTGCGCCCATCGATGCGCGGCTCAGCCGGTTTTCGGACGGTCAGGACGAGGAGGGATCGATAGAGCTCACGGACGCTGCCATAGAGCAGATCTCAGCGGTGATTGATGAAAATAGCACAGAGCGAGCCCAGCTGATGAATGAGCGGCGGGAAGTTGTTGATAATTTGCATCGTGCCGAGAGCCAGCTTGTGGCCATCAACGAACTGTCGGTTCGGTATCGACTCCTCGACGACCGCTACGGATCGGACCTCGACCGGCTCGATTTCATTTCCGAAGGGGCCCATTATTTCGGCAGCCTTCAGGAAGTGCGCTGCCCGCTTTGCGATCAGGCTATGGATGGGCCACACCAGCATTGGCAGAGCGACAGTGTGGCGGCGCAGCCGGTCTACAGTTCCGCACGGGCGGAAGCGGCGAAGATCATTGGCCACCGCGCCGACCTTGGAGAGGCCGTCAAAGATCTTCAACAGCGACGCTCTGACCGCAGCGAGGACAGAGAAAAGGCGCAGGCCCGGCTCGAACAGATCGAGACGCGGCTCACCGAGCATCTGCTACCGACGCTGAGGGAAAGCAAGTCCCGGCTGGAAACCATGATCCAGCGTCGCCTCGAGCTGGAGGGCGCCAAGCTCGATCGCGAGAAAGCGAAAGAGTTGCGCGCCCTGCGCCTGGAGCTGGAGAATTCGGCTGCTTCTGCGGGCACCTCCTCGAAGAAGTGGGCCGGGCTGGGCGCGGCACCCCTCAGAGCCTTGTGCGATGAGATCGAGGCCGTCCTAAGGGAATGGTCGTGGAAGGACACAGGCAGGGTTGTCTTCGACGAGAAGGCCTATGACATCGAGGTCGACGGCCAGCCCCGACAATCCCATGGCAAAGGCGTTCGGGCGATCCTCTATGCAGCCTTCGTCATCGGACTGCTGCGCTATTGCCGCAAGAACCACAAGCCCCATCCCGGCTTTGTCGTCCTCGACTCCCCCCTGACCACTTACAAGAAGGGCCAGCCCAAGGAGCCCGGTATCGATCCCGGCATAGAAACGGCGTTCTGGGCTAGCCTTGCCTCGCTGCCCCCGGGTCTTCAGGTTGTGGTCGTTGACAACAAGGAGCCGCCGCCTGAGCTCGCATCTGGATTGAAATATGAGTGGTTCGGAGGGCAGGAGGCTGGGCCTGATGACCGCGTCGGGTTTATCCCTTAGTGAGATATGCGGGTGTCACATTTTTGGTTCGTTTGTCGGTAGGCGCACTGTCCGTCGGAGGCTGTTTCGACGGAGCGCCGCGGCGTCGAAGAACAGTCGCCACTGGCTAAATCGGCCAGGTCCCTGGACACGGAGCTAAGTTGCATTTGGGTCTACGGAGAGAAAGCGGCTTGGTGGCGCGCCTCGGCTGTCGAACACAGCTGAAGTCAAGGTGCGCCCAAAAACTGCGCCCGTATCAATATTGACCCGGTTAATTCGAACTTCGGGCCTGCCGCTTTTCAGCGGAGTGTGCCCGTGCACAATGAAGCGGCCCAGAACTTTCTCGCTCGAGAGGAATGGTTCTTTAATCCACAGGAGATCGCGCGTTCGTTGCTGGTCTAGCGGACGGTCAGGATGCACGCCGGCATGAACGAAGAACCGTTTGCGGTCATCATGAAACAACGGCAGCGAACGTAACCAGGCAATGTGTGGCATCGGAATGTCGGTTGCGCAGGCAGCTCCATAACTGCGAAGCGTTGCATATCCTCCGTTCAATAGCCAACTTTGTTCCGCATCTTGGCCCTCTAGCGCCGCGAGCAGCAAATCCTCGTGATTGCCGCGCAGGCATATGATTTCGTCCGGCGACCATTTCTGAAGATCCATCAGAAACTCAATGACGCCGCGGCTATCGGGCCCTCGATCGATATAGTCGCCCAGGAAGACGAGCTTAGACTGTCCTTCGCCCGCGTCCTGCTCGCAGAGCTCAACTAGGCGCTGCAGTTGGTCCAGGCAGCCGTGAACGTCGCCGATCGCGTAAGTCTTGCTCAAATCCGAACCTGACGGCATGAAGTGTCGATGTGTTAGGCAAGGCGTCTAATGCTGCTAGACCGCCATCACAACTATCCGAATAGCCATGACGTTGGCGTGGCAATCGGGCGCTGATCGTGGAGCAGGATTGCGCCCTTGATGATGCGGATGAGAGTCCAGATCGTCCACCACAATATGATGAAGGCGCCGATAAAGAAATAGAGGAGGGCGAAGCCGACGATGAAGTACAGCAGTCCAATCCAGAATGTGCGGATCTGGAACTGGAAATGGCTGCGCCACAGCTCGCTTGCGGTGGTCGATTTTACGTGGGCGATGATCAGGCCGATGACAGTTGTGATGACGGTGAAGAAGCCTAGCGCGTAGAAACCATAAACAGCCAAAGCGTAGCCTCGCTCGTTGGTTGGCGTCGGGTCTTGGATGGGAAGTGCGACGGAAATAGTCATGCTGGCGGCTCTGATTTGTGATGCAGGCGATTGTTGGCTTTATTTGCGCTTCTGTCGCTCGGCCAAGACGAGACAGCCGCCCGCCGCGGTGACGAGCGCGGCCAGGAGGATGATCGGGGTCCGGTCTTGCGCGCCGTAGTCAAGCACCCAGAGCAATACGCCGCCTCCGACCAGTAGGCACCAGGGCCACCAATCTCCCATTAGATTGTTCATTCGGTTCCTCAAGATGTAAGCTTGGACGGCTGGGATTCAGCCAAGGCTTCGGTCAGTTGCGTCTTTCAATACCGATTTTATAGGTATCTGAAAAGTCGGTTTATGTCTCTAGTCCCCTCCGGGAGGCTGGATGCCTAAGACGGTCACGTCGCCGATTCAGAAGAAGCTCGCGGCCATGCTGGTCGAGCTGAGGAAAGGGGCTGGGCTACGCCAGGTTGACCTGGCGAAAAAACTGGGAGTTTACCAATCCTGGGTGACGCATTTTGAGTCTGGTCAGCGTCGCATCGACGTGGTGGAGCTAATCGAACTGGGGCGCATCATTGGTTTCGATCCCGCCGAGGTGGTGCGGAAACTTTCGAAGCGTTAACGGCGGCCTGCTTCTCGTCCAGTCAAACCCAAGAGCCCGGGGCTCTTTGATCTTCGCACCTTGCGAGTCGGGAGACGTCACGCTTTCGAGTCCTTCACGTGCCGGTACCCTCGTCGCCCTCTGGGAAAGATTCGCACAAAAGTCTGAACGGTGGTGGGCGTGTCAACGTTCGAGCGGTAGATGATGGTGCGCCCTTGCGGACGCTACGTAGCAGGCCCGCCCGGACCAAGATGGGCCAGATGGTGGAGGGCGTTTTGTGCGGCGCACCGATGGTATCGGCGATCACGCCGGCGGTGATGCGGACCGGCTCGTGCTTGATGAGCAGCCTGAAGATCGCCAAGCGCGTGCGCTGGGCTGGGATGTAGGGGCAGAGGGTACCATCACCCCGCCCTTTCCGAAGGCTCGGCAAGGGCCAGGCCGCGAAGGTAGTCCGCAGCCTTGGATGCTTGGCTGCAGGCTGTGAAGAACGCGCGTTTGTCAGCCTTCAAAATCTCAATCCAAGAGCCGATGTACCCCGCGCTCCGTAGGTCCCCGTCAAAGCCAAATTCCGCACACAGGAACGCCGAGCACAACTCGGCGATCAGTTCCTCGGCCGCGTAATTGCGTGAGCCGAAGCGGTTCTTCAAATCTCGATCGAGACGCGACTTGTGTGCCGTCCAATGCGTCAATTCGTGGAATGCCACGTTGTAAAAGTGATCGGCGCCCTTGAAAGCCTCGAATGCGGGCATCGAGATAAAATCGCGGCTCGGCACATAGAAAGCTTCACCGTGTCCTTCGCGGATGTCGGCGCCAATTGAGTGCAAGAATGCGTCGGCGAGCTCGTCGCGGGCGTCAGGATTGCGAGTCCGCATCGGCTTTCCTGTATTGATGCTATCGGGAAGGTTTTCGCATTGGTCGACATTGAAAACCGTATATTCACGCATCATCGGGACCAAGCGCTTTGCAGAGTTGTGGTCCGATCCCTTGTCGTGAACTTGGAGTTGCTTCACGAAATAGACCTTCGTGCCATGCGCGCCCCTACGCACGTTGCCGCCTAGCTCCATCGTCTGGTTGAATGTCAGAAAGCGCGGCGTGCGATAGCCGGCCGCTTGTGCCATCCACAGCAGAACGACATTGCATCCTGAATAAGGCCGGTTGGTTACGGCGTTGCAGGGCGTGTTCGCGCCGGGCGTCGCCGACCACGGCTTAATCCAAGGGGCGGCGCCGGCTTCTAACTCTGCGACAATGCGCGTTGATATCTCCGCATAGAGATCACGTTTCATAGCTCGCCTCGCTGATATGGCTGATGCGACCCCGATCGGCCGCATGTCATGGAGCGTTGGGCAAGGCTTCTTTCTATGGTTTCACATATTACCCCAGCCCCCATGGCCGAGCCCCCGTCTCGCGCGTCGACAGGGGTGCTGAGAAAGATCTGGGTCGAAAAGGTCATCGAGAAAATGTTAGATCGTGGACGTGCAGCTGCGGGTCTATGGCGTGAAAAGCCAGCGCGTCGCCGATGCCTCGCTGGCGACGATCACGACCGGCAACACCCAGGCGCCCTGCGTGATCATCGGATAACGCCTGGCGGAGATCCTCAAGACCGGAGCGTCTTCGATCGCATGGGATGAGCGAGCGGGGGCGTCCGGCATTGCCTGCTTCATAGCCGTGTTGGAGTTGAGCAGTTCGGTCGATCAATCTCTTAAACAAAAGGTTTGTCAGGACGCATGCGGACGAAGACTGGATGGCGGAACTGACCGTTCGGTGTGAATTGCATGCAGCTCACCTCGATCACTTGGCCGACCAATCTTCCAGCGTTGGCTTCTGCCCAAAGGATTTCGCGCTCGGCATCTGTGAAACCGGCGCCAACGGCACCCCTGGTCGTTGTGACGAAGCCCAAGCGGCCGTGATGCTTGCCCCTCCCTTCTGCGTATCCGGTGATGGAAATGTCGTGCGTCTCCTCCGGCTTCACTTTGATCCACTGGTCGCCCCGACGAAGGACCAAGCCCTCGTGGTCGAGTTTGTTGGCGCGGTGAAGCTGGGCGATGATGTCGGCGGGAGTGGGATTGGTCAGGCTGCCCCAACGCAGGCGTGGGTCGGGGAGATCGAGGCCGTAAAGGTTCTCCCAGGTAATCGACGGCGTGTCTTGGTTGAGGCACCTGGTGCGGGTCGCTCTGATCGTGTCGCGGAAGTTGTTGACGAAGACCTCGCAGTCGCGAGATTGGCCATCTCGCCACGGGGGGATGTTGTGCAGGGGCTTATTGGCTCTGCTCATCCAGCCATGCTCGTCGTGCCAGATCGCCCGGACCCCGTCGACCTTGAGCGTCACCAGCCAGTCGCCGGCCAGTGCCTTCCCATTCCATGAACGTGGATTGTTGATCTTTCGGTCCGTCATGGGTCCCGTGGCAGCTAGCTTGTTCTCGCCGGGATTCGAGGAAGGCATCGAGATGTTGCCATGAGGCGGCCGTTCAATGAGACAGCGGCGAGTTACCGCGGCCGATCTCTTCTTGTTCGGATGCCGCCGTATGCGACGCTCAGAAGCGGAGGCTTGCTTAACCTTCCAACCTAGGCAGAGGGAAGGGTAGGGGAAGGGCAGGGCAGGGCAGGGCAGGGCAGGGCAGGGCAGGGCAGGGCAGGGAGGGCGGAGGTGAGTGGGTGGGGGCAAAAAATATAGTCGCTTGTCACGAGACCGCTGCGCCATTTTTTTGCGCCATTGGCGGAGCGATTGATCGCCTCTGTTCGTTTGCCGCGCAAAAGGAGTTCGAATGCGACTGGGGAGCTAGCGAGGACACCTTTGCCGAAGTCGAACTCCGTCTTAGTGCCCGAGGTAATCACATGCGCAAGCTGCGACCTCTTGAGAGCCGATTGGCGACGTATCGGCGCGGCAGTCCGGACACTCGTCGTCGCAACGGCATGACCAGGCGTCTTCCCACGCTGTCCCGCAACTGGCACATTCGTAGAAATTGATGAAGGCGGGCTGACAGTGGGGCTCGTGGCCCCACTGATGACTGCACTGCTTCCGTTACTCAGGCAACGATGCGGCCTTTAGCTCGGGTTTCAGCGGCGTAAGCCGAAATGGGCTTCTCCGCATTGAAATGAAAGTCGCGTTCTACGGGAAGACCAAGGCCACCCCTTACTTCCTTGATTTCCGATAGGTGGACGAATCCGAGTTCGGGACAATTGAGACCAAGATCGCAGAGGCCAAACAGGCGATCCGGTTCGTCCAGGTCACACTCCGTGATTAGCCAAGTCGCGCCCGCATCTGGCGTGAACAGCTTGACGACCGGAAAATGATCCCGTTCGCCGGCCAAGGCGTTGACCAAGAGTCGAACCCGATCTTCGAGGGTGAGCAGATCTATCTCAACCATCTGAGGTCTCCGCAGGGTCGGAGACAGCGGCCTGGCCGTTGGGTTGAGTGCGTCGGGTGCGGGGGCTCGGTTTGCGAGTCCTCGTCTTGCTGTTGGCATCGGCAGCGCGCGTATTCGTTAAAGAACACGGTGGCTCGCTGCACTGCGCCTTTGGTGCAATGACCGCGAGTGCGGCTTCATAGACGCGCTGGAAGTCGCAGTAGCGTTTCCAAAGCTGGTCCGCCGTTTCGCGGTCGCCCGCCACGTCGATGGCGTCGATCAACTTCTCTAGGGTGAAGTGCTGGAAACGAACCCGTGTTGAATCGTCATGGTCGATGGGGGCGAGTTCGTTTGCGTAGACGCGGAAGGCGGCGTCAGCGCGCCGATTGAGACGCGGCGCAATGCCGATGAACATTGCTCGTGGCGTGATGCCGTGGTCGACAGAAAGCTGGGCGAGCATGTGTTCGCGCATCAATTGTTCGATCGGGGGCGACCGGAGGATGACGCTTTCGGGGGTCTTGTAGAGACGGACCTCCTTTAGCGCTTGGTCATAGCGGTCGCGCCATCTTGCCACCGGTCCGGCCATCTCCTCGGAATATTTGACCTCCACGTAAACGATGCCTGCTTCGCCGTCAGGCGTTGTAATATGAACGGCGACGTCGAACGCGGAACGGTCCGCAAGAAAGCGGTCATCGCGCCGGCCGGGGGAGTGTTCGAAGGCAATCCGTTCGACGGAATGGACGAATTCGGGCAACATCTGGCGGAAGACGGCCGTCGCCAGCTTCGTGTCCAGTGCTAATGGACCGAACGCATTCGCCACGAGGCACATTGAAGTCAAAGTGTTGGTCATCAGGCGATCCTCGTCGACCGCGGCATCGTCCTCGCGAAGCAGAAGAAACTCGCGCAGCGCTAGGAGATGAATTTGGGGAGAGATGAAGTTCCGCCCGGATTCGGCCGCGTCAGCTCGGAGATAGGAGCCGAGGTGGGCGCCGCGCTCTTCGACAGCAGCGTTCGGAATGCCCTGGTCGCGCATCCACAGGATCTGCAAGATTCTTGCTGCCCGGCGGAATCGCGAATCTATCGAGCAGTGCGAGTCGTAATGCTTGGCGACGGCATCACTGATGAACGGCGTTCGGGAAATTTGAGTAAACGTGCGGGCTGATTGCTCCGGCCCTGTTTGAACCGAATTGGATGTGTTCAAGGTCGTCTCTCTCTTTTTGGGCGCACGATTTGCGCAAGAGAGATTCGCGGCTCAGTGAGCGAAGTTAACCAGGAGAGTGGCGATAATCGGCAGCTGGAACGAAGTGTATTCGCCAATTCACAAGAAGCAGCAGGAGTCGACTGCACTTTTTGCAAGTGACTTCCCTGAGCAGTGGCAGTGCCGATTCAGGCCGGCGCCGAGCTACCGAACAATCTAATGTAACGTCGGCGACGCAACCGTCCTCCATCATCTTCCTCGGTCCTTCTCATGTCCCAGGAAGGGGAAGGGGAAGGGGAAGGGGGAGGGGGAAGGGAAGGGGAAGGGGAAGGGGAAGGGGAAGGAAGGCAGGTGCAGGGCAGGCAGGATGGGCGATGGGCGATATAAATGAACACCGCAGATCATTTCATTGGTCGCTGCGCGATTTGTCGGATGGGCAGAAAGCCGGCGAGGTCGCAGCTGGACGAAATTTGAGGTGTTGTGTTGTGGCCGTTTGCGGCTCCGCCACTGTGCAGGATAGCCCACGATCTTGAGGCCAAGTCGCCCCGCATAGTACCTGCAAGCTGTGCTCAAGAGCGCAATCGTGAGTTGATTGAAGCCAATTTGAGCCAGCGAGCTTCCACTCGGCTGGGCCCCCTCACCTCATGCCGACAATCACAATCTCGTGATGGAACCGCGAGATTCCAATTTTGGGGGTCGGAATCCCCTATATTGTAAGGGCGAACAGCGCAGGAGCGCGCCAAGGCCCCTATCACAGGAGCCGTTATGGCCGACTTCGACTCATTCTTTAATACTATCAACGCCTTGCAGGAATCCGATCTAACTGATCGAGATCGCCTGGAGGCCACGCCCGGACAAGCTCTCCAAGAGAGGGCAGTCGGCGGCACGAACACGGCTCCAAGTTCCATTCATGGAGGCAGCGCAACCGGTACGCGAGTTGTGGCTAAATTGGGCTCGCCTTCACAGCTCCATGGTGGCGCGCAATCCCTTGCCGATCCGGTGGCCGGCGTCGGAGCTGTCGACGTCATTATGTCCGATAGTGGCGAGGTCGAGATTCTGCCCGGCCACTTGACGTCGACCTTCTGGGTGGCCGCCGCCGATGATGATGATGCCGACGTAGATCTCGGTGGCTCTGATGATCAGGCAGATTTCGAGGAGGACTCGGAGCTGTCTCAGTACGAGGAAATCGACGACACCGAAGTGCTTGCCGAGATTTTGCGGCGCTCGTGGCTGTGTCCAAGCGCTCGCGCTCGAGCTCTTTTTCGCCGCGCGGCGTCTGGCAAAGGGCCAAATGCTCAGCTGCTTCGCGCCTCCGGCATGATTTAACGATTCCCACGCACCAGAAGCGCCGCCGCAACGATTGCGGCGGCAACCCTCCTCACATGCATCCCAATCCAGAAAATGCTCCGGCGAGCACGCCGATCTCGGCCTCGTCGATAGGGCCGGCGGCGGAACTTGGCCCTGGCGCAACTCACCCGGCTCGATCAGGCGGGCTGCCTTTGCGCGCGCCGCTTGACGATCTCCTCCACAGCGACGCCTCGGACTTTGTTCGTGACTACATGAACGCGCGCGATATCGAGGTCCTGTTCGACGGTACTCTCTTTCTGCGGGGCCGTCCCCTCCAGGCGATCACGCCCGACGCCATTGACGCCGTTCTCGCCGTCGACCCGCCCACCGTGTCCGACCTGCTGGACGAGATTGCCCTGCATGCCCGTCATGTCGGCAGCCCGCTCAAGCGAGGAGATCTCGGCGCGGCGATGCGACAGGTCCTGCGCTCGGAGAAACATCAGCGTTACCAGTCCGTGCTTCGGCCTTTGTTTGACACCTGCTCGTCAAGCGAAGCCGAGCAAGCTCGCGCGCAATGGCGTCGCTTGGCCAGCCTGTTCGGCATGAACCCCGACTTGGCGATCGCCATTCTCCAGCACTTCTGTTGGAGCGTGAAACAGAAGCAGCTCCGCCGCCCTGTCGTGCATCATTGCATGCCGATCATCTTCAGCACCACGCAAGGCACCGGCAAAACCGTGTTCGTTAAGAAATTTCTCGCACCGCTCCGCGAGCTCGCCACCGACTCGGCGCTCTTCACCGATCTGGCAGACCGCCGAAGCGGCGATATCTTCAGATTTCCGGTCATCTTCTTAGATGACATGGAGCGGATTCCCGCCTCCATGGTGCCGGCGTTGAAGGCTGTGCTGACCTCTGACCGGCTTCGCCGACGCCGGCTCGGCACGTCCGCGTCGGATCCCATCCGACAAGCCTGCGTCCCCATAGGAACATCAAATCAGATGGTCCAGGAACTGGTCGAGGATGAGACCGGCCATCGCCGCTTTGCCATGCTCCCATTTCGTAACGGAGCCACGTTCAAGGGCGGGGACGCCTCTGTGTGGGACACCGTCAATGCCGTCGATTACCAGCTGCTCTGGCGGTCGGTCGATGCATTCGCGTCGAGTCCGCTGCTGCCGTTCCGCGAGGAACTACTTCGCCACGAGCATGCCGAGGCCAAGCCGACCGGAGTGATCGGTTGGGTCACCGACCTCGATCTCGACTCCGAGGCGGTCAGGAATATCACGACCCGTCACGGTGTCCGGGCGCAGGGCTTGCGCGACCTGTTCATGGCGCAGACAGGCATCGAGATCTCGGCTCAGAAATTTGCCAAGGACATGGAGCGCTGCTGCATGCGGCCCGAGATGCCGTTCAGCGACAAAATCAAGATCGAGACCGGCGCGGTATACCGATTGAAGTCTCGGCCATCATCTGGTGCTGCCGCCCAGAGCGGGCCTGCCCGACGGGGCCCACCGGCATTAACCGAGTCAGCTCCGTCAGCTGTGCCAGCTTCATCATGTTCGTCAGCTTCGTCAGTCCCGCCGGCCGCATCCGCCGGGGAGGACGCCCGGCTGGAGCCTCAACCGTGATGCTTGCGGACAAGTATCGGCCTTGCCGGTTCGAGGACGTTTGGGGCCAGGACGCGGTGGTCAAGCAGCTCTCGGCCCTCGCCAAAGCCCGGCGCGGCAGTCATTTGATGCTGACAGGATCCTACGGGTCGGGGAAGACGACCCTGATCAGAATCTTTGCCCGGGCGCTGAACTGCGAGCAATTGACCGAGGATGGATCGCCTTGCGAGCGATGCCCATCTTGCCGCGGTGCGAGCGGAGATTGCCTCGTCGAGTACGACGTGCCCGGCAGCGGCGGCGACAAGGATGCGATACGCGCCTGGGTCGATCTACATAATCGCGAGCCGACCGGCGCCAAGTGGAAGATCCTGTTTCTCGACGAAGCTCATGCCCTGAAACCCACCGCCGTCGATAGCCTGCTCAAGGATGTCGAGGAGCCGCGAGCTGGCGTCCTGTTTGCCTTCGCGACCACCGAGCCCTGGGAACTCAAGCCGACTTTGAGGTCGCGAACGCTGCCGTTGGAGGTGCGTCCTCTGAGCGTTCCAGATGGGGTTGACTTCCTGGAATCGATAGCAGAACGCGAGGGCATTTCCTACGACCGAGATGCATTGCTGCTCCTTGCTTGCGTGAAGCAAGGCCATCCCCGTGACTTGCTCAATGGCTTGGGTCAGGTAGCAGGCCTCGGCCGGGGTGTAACGGTCGAAGCCGTGAAGTCGCTGTTCGCGATCCACGACGCCGAGTCGTTGATAGATTATTTCCTGGCCCTTGGTCGAGGAGATGCGATCGGTCAAATCGCCGCGATGGGACACTGGCGAGAGCGGCTGAGCTCGAAGATTCAGGGGGTGCAGACGCTCCTGACCTCGATCTACTACAATGAATTGCTTGGTCGGAAGATCGTCATCGATGCGTTGCTCGACACGCTCACCAACGACCGAGCCACGATCATTACAGCATTCTGCTCGCGGCTCGACGTCGATAGACCAAGCGAGTTGATCCCGTATTGGAACATGATGCTGGACTTCTGGTCTCGATCGCGTGCCACAGATGACGAAGCCGCGCGCCTCCAACTCTGTCTTTTCGAGGACCTCGTAAATCGGCGGCTGCAGCAGGAAGCAGTGGAGCCCGTCATCGCGCCAGGCGCCCGATCACGGCGCGTCTCCACGAGGGCGCCTGTTCAGACCGTCATCCCTGCACCGGCAGCCGAGATCGAGCTTGCCTGCTCTGGTGATCAATATCTTGGACCAGAACACGTTCGGGAGATCGTCAACAGGGCGTCATTCTTCATTCAGCACGACGGTCAGACCTTGAACGCGGCATTCACGATCTACCCATCGTGGCGAGCGCGCTCGTCGGAGGCCGGCGCCGTCGCGGCGATCGAGCAGTTTCGCGAGCAACTGAGCGCGACCTGGGGATTGGCGGGCGCTCCGATTGCGAGCATCGCGACCCATGAGCGCGACGCCGGCGGCGTGCTTGGGCGCGTCGTTGCGCACGTTCCGGCGCTCGTCGATGCGCTGGCGGCCAAGGAGGCGCTGATTGGCTGGTGCGACGACCTTCAGTCAAATAGCGGAGAGAACGCCCTGGTGCGCCTCGAGGCGCGCCAGGGTGCGCCCGACGCGCGCGCCATGAGATTCCATTGGAATTGCGTGCTGATGCTTTGCGCGGCGGCCCAAGATGGAGAAGGAGCGTTCGGCGATGCCAGACGACTCCTCGATGATCTTCGGGTTCCAACGCACATCCGGCGGCAAACCGGGCCGATACGACACCCAATATTGGAATTCTCCGGCGCCTTGAGCTCGCTGTCGATCGAGAACGCCCGGGCAAACGGCATGGAGTTTCTGTCTGCGTTCGACGCACGGGCATGGCCTTGGATCCGTAAGGGGTGGGAGCGAAACGAACATCTTGATCGGCAACGAGAGATCGCGGAGCGCCGACGTAAACTGTCTGACATTGAGCGATTGTGGGTGGATGTGGACAGGCGCCGGAATGAGATCGCAAACCTCGAGGCGAGCTGGAGCCACGGACCGGAGGGCCGGCCGCGACGATGGCGCGGCTGGTGGACACGGTGAGAGGCGGCCCCGTGCTCGACGTCGAGTTCTTGTTGAATCCTCCCATCAATCTTTCGCGGCCGCTCGTCTATCGCTACCGAAGCGGCCTGCTGCGCGGCAGGTTCAAAAAGGCACTGCGGGCGATTGCGGAGCGTACTGGCGAGTTGGTCCCGTGCACGCCGGCCGAATTGCCCTACCTGAGCGTAGGCGGTGGATTGTTCCCAAGCTTTGTCCAATGCGACTGGCCAGCCGGGCGAGCAAAACCTTCGGAGCTCGACGACGCCTTGGCGGCCTTGGCAGACCAAGATCGTGCTCTGGCCGTGCTCATCCCGGAAAGCCACGGCTTGTTCAAACGGGCATCATGGCCGTCCGCAAGCCGCGCGTGTCTCGTCGTGGAAGAGCCTATTGTCTCAAGCGCCAGCTTGGACTCCATCCTAAGCTATCTCGTGCGTCACGACGCGCCCGTCTTCGCTGAAGGCCTGCTGGGTCAAAGGCCCTTCCGCGACTACTTCGAGCGACTCGTCGCCGATGGGAATTGCCCAGACCTTCCCAGCTTCAGGCAAGAGTTGGACAGAGTGGTCTTGTTGCATGTCGACCCGACCACCGGCGCCTACTCGAACGAAGGTACCGTGGCCGATCCGCGCGGAGCCCGCAACGAGCTGCTGCGGCCACTACGTAGTTTTGTCCGGCAGAATGATCCGGGCGCGTTATCAGACTTGCTCCATGGGCTGGCCGCTCGGTTTCCGAGCGGTCGAAGCGGCCATGAGTTGGCTGATGAGCTGGGAAGGCTCACGCAAAATCTATTCGCGATGGCGGGCAGTGCATTTCCTGGGCGTGCCCGCGGCACGGAAGGCCCCCCACAAAATGGTTCAGGGTACCGCGATCAGGTGGCGACCGGTGTGGTGTTATGGGCGGCTATTCTTCTAGCTTGGACGCCCCGCCTATCGGAGGTTGGATCGGCAACGGCTAAAAAGCCCGTTGCAGACGCGAGCTTTGTCGAGGTCGACCAATTGTGTCGAGACTTCATCCGACGATTCACACGAGCCAATGCGGCCGATCCGGTGTCCGGGTTATGGTCGCCGCTCGAGCAAGTCATCAAGATCGTTCGATTGGAGGGCGAGGAGCCACAGACCGTGCAGGGCGTCTTGGTAAGTGTGCTCGCGCGAGTGCTAGCGGATACGACGCCAGGCGAGCCGCGATGGATCTCGCGTTTGCGATTGCTCCTGGCCGACGAGCCTGAAGTCGATGCGGCCGAGCACAGGAAGCGCAGTGAACGAACGGATCCAGAGCAACCAGCACCTGAGAAGCGGCCGACTTGTTTCGCGGGGGTGATCGGTCACAAAGTGGCGGTCGATGGCTTGCGCCGACGTCTCCGTCAAGTCGAAAACGGCACCCCAATCATTTTGTGCGGTCCAGAGGGCGTCGGGAAGAGGACGCTCGGTCGTCTCTACGCCAAAGGCCTTATGTGCGAGGACCTCGGCAATGAGCTGCCTTGTGGAAGCTGCTCATCGTGCACGGAATTCGAGGGTAGCGGCACGTTGGACTTCATCGAGTTCGATGCTGGCGGGGCTCATGCCGCCGATTACGTGCAGGGACGGCTTCTGAGAGACATCCGACATGCTTCGTTCGCGCGCCATAGACCGATCTTGATCGCGAACCCTGACAAGGCTCCCCGCGTGGTCGACATGTGTTTGAAGACACTGGAGACGCGTTCCGAAATCACACGCTTCATCTTCACCGTCACAAGCCCGGAGCAGATGAGCGTTACGGGGCAGTCGCGGTCCGACGTCTATCGCCTCGCGCCCTTGGACGTCTGTGATGCGCGCCAGCTTGCGAAGCGATTCTTCGGGGTGAATGGAGCGAGGGCGGACGAGCGGGTGATCGATCTCATCATTGGTTCGGCGTCTGGCTTGCCGCGAAGACTAAACGAGGCATGCGCCACCGTTCTTGCTGCGCAGGCCGCCACGGTCGATGATGTTCGTCGGGCGCTAAGGCTGGATTGGACCGAAGTAGCAATCTCCTATTGGCGTACCTTGCTATCGCCGGACAATGTTGAAGACGGTCGAATGGCGCTGCCGAGCGGATGGAGCGTGTCGGAAGCGGTCAGCCGACTGCGATCCATCGTACCCGAGATCCGTCGCGTTCACTTGAGTGGAATGGTCCAAAATGCCGCGCTCTTGCATCTTGAAAATGATCCGATAGGCGAACTTGCAACGCTGCTGGATATTCGCGCCAAGGAAAGTGGGCGCGCGTTCGGCGACCTGTGGGCCGCGCTAGCGCAACATTGGGGCGGTGCGGAAACTGTTGATGCGCTCGGATTCCTGGATATCGGATTGGAAGCGCGCACCATTATCCGCCGCCAGGGCCGGACCCACGATTAACGCGCTTCTTCCGGTCAAGTGGTGGCGATGAAGCTCGCCGCCGAAGCGAGGGCGTAGCGCGCGGACGCAGGCGAGACTGGCCCTCGCGCCTCATGAACGCGACAACAAGCTAGATGAAGTGACACTGCGAAACGTTTGAGGGCATTCTAACAGCAGCATTGGGCAGAGCAGGACGAGCTAAAACCTGCCTTATTGATTAGGTAGAAAATGTCAAAGAGCCGCTGCAACGTCGCGCAGTGCCGGCGTGGTTTCGACAGCCGCCGGATCATTGCTTCCCGCGTGCCAGCAACGTCCAGACCGGCGACGTGCCGTCCCAGCGCCGAAGCCGCCCGTAGAACCGCACCCGAACCCCGGCCTCTTTCAACCGCTCGACCACGAGATGCAGTGCGATCACGTCGCCCTCTGCCAGCTCCACGCAAGCGCGCTTGCGAGACCACACCGCGCCCGGGAAGCGAAACAGGTTGTGCTTCAGCCATCGGCCGCCGCGCTCGGATAGCGGTTCTAAGTCTACCTGTGCGCCGTTCCGAGGCCGCAGGCCGACATCCGGCCGGCGGAGCAAATTCGTGATCCAACCCACAACGGCTCCCTAAATCGCAACAGTCTTTCAGTGCACGCGCAATAGCAGTGCACAGGCCATGTTAACGACGCAAGCCAAATGAAACCAGAGATGCTCCGCCGTTCTCCGGAGCAGATCGGCGAAGGCACTTCTTCTGCAAAAGGTCCGAATATCTGGGCACCCTGAGCTTCCAGAGCGATAGAACTCTGGCGCTGAGCGAATGGCGAAACAAGAAACCAAGCAGCTGCCGATCCGTGCAGCGTGCAACAAGGCTATGGTCTTTATGGACGCAAGTTGGTTGGACGGACGGAGCGATTGCTAACTTTCGGTGCTCCGGCTGCAGCAAACTGTTGTGGGACAAGCCGAAGCGAGATGACAGTAAGCGGCCCGGGACGGCGACCTTTCTGGCGAGGTTCACGCTCGCGGGTCTTCCTCTCCTCTACTGACGCGCAACCAAGCTGCCTTGCTGAATGCGACTACGCAGGCAGCAGCTGCCAGGACCAGAGCGCTATCGCGATCTCTTTGCGCAGTGGCCTCCCGAAAGCCGCCTTTAACCTCAATGGCGGACGAGCCTAGAGTAAATACCGATCAGCATTGTGTAGGCAAGCTGTCGCCAAATCAGGTTCATCAGGGCTAGCATCTTGACGGAGCGGCAACCCCGCCGGTTCTAGCTGACGGTTTTTCTTGCCGTGACGTGCGTGCTCGATTTAAGCTCGGTTCATTGTTCAAGCAGGAGGCGGACGTGGCGACCGGTATTGTGAAGTGGTTTAACCCGACAAAAGGCTATGGATTCATCCAACCTGACAATGGCGGCAAGGACGTATTTGTCCATATCTCAGCCGTCGAGAAGGCAGGCCTGAGCAGCCTCAATGAGGGTGCTAAGGTCAGTTACGAAGAAATGAGCAACAAAGGCAAAACATCGGCTGAAAATCTAAGGGTCGGGTGATCTAGCCCAACCGGTTTACGCTGGAGAACCTTACTATACAGCCCGGCGTCCATCACCCTCGGATGCGTCCGGTTTCTTCACCTTGATCCAGTCCTTCGATGTTGCAGGCACTATAGCGGCGGCCGCGCGACTTCGAGACCAGAGCCTGAAGCCCAACGCGGCAGGCGGCGGAACTCCGGTCCGACCGCGTCGGCCTCGAACGGAGCGATAAACATGCCATCCGCCGGGGCGCGCAGCAGTTCGGCCAGCTTGGTCTTGCGCATGGTCATAGGCAGCTGGCGCAGGTCCTCGCCGCGAATCGCGAGGGCGTCAGTCGCGGCTTTAACATCACCGACCAGCTTATGTTGGACGGGATTGCGGACTTGATCAGGCAAATCACGGCTGACAAAGCCGCTCTGGGGGCGCGCAAGGCTCCAGCCCTCATTTGCGAAGCTCGCGCTGAGAAGCTCTAAGCTCCCGCCTCGCTGAACCCCCTTTCTCCCCCGGGAGCGCAACCGCCATTTGTAGGCGCTGAGACCTTGGGAAATTTCCCAGGTGTCCGGCCGGTAAGTCGCCGTTAAACAGCTCTTGGAAGGTGCGGGGAGTAGAACGGCGCCAATGGAAGAACTCAATGCTCAACTTGAGAAGTTTCGAGAGGAGGCAGGCTATTGTGCTCGGTTGGCGAGAACTGCCCCCGATAGGCAGACGCGAGCCCTGTTCGAAAGGCTCGCCGAACGGGTGCGAGAGATGGTTCAGGAAATCGAAACGGCGATTGCAGCGCGAACGAAACCGAGTGATCGCTGGGAATAGTTGTTCGGTGCGAACCCGACACCCTGAGGAGCATGTGCGGCGTCCCAAAGATCAACAGTTTTGCGAGTGGCTTCGCCCCGTTAGGGTCGCGGCTTGCCCCCTCGGAATGTCACGCGGCGCCAAAGGTCACCAAGCGCTTTGATGTAAAGCTCGCAAGGCCGCTACAGGGCGGCGATGAACTCCTGCAGCGCGGCCGAGATATCGTCATCGCTGTCGACCGCGCGCTGCGCCAGCGCCGTCGTGGTGCGTCGCGCGGGTGAAGATCAACAGATGCTCGTCTCGAGCTACTACGAACAAGGTCGAACGGCCCACCCGCTGGAGCGCCGGCAGCTGCCGTTCCGCAGATCGGCGCGCGATCCGGCTATTGCTTGTAAGGCAACGCCGAACCGCCGGCGGCTGAAGCAGTAGCCTGATGCCGCTCAATGGGCGCCTGCTCCATGTTCGGCAGTTTGGATTCTTCCGTCTTGGCTTCCTTTCATCGTGCGCTAATATTGCGCTCCACACGACTGGATGAGTTCGCCATGCCTGAGATCATTAACCTTGGCGCGCTGCAGCTGATGTTCCTACAGAGCAAGGATGACAGCGCCGGCAGCCTCGATCTGTTTGAGATGACGCTACAGCCGAACGCTCGCATGCCAATTCCCCACTATCACGATCGCTGGGACGAGACGATCTATGGACTCAGCGGCATCTCGACCTGGCGGATCGACGCAAAGGACATCGACGTGGCGCCGGGCGAAAGCCTCTTCATCAAGCGGGGCGTGGTGCACGGCTTTATCAACCGTTCGCCTCGACCGGCGACCTGCCTGTGCATCCTCAGCCCCGGCGTACTCGGCCCACAATACTTCAAGGACATGGCGGCCCTGCTATCGGCCGGCACGCCTGATCCGGCCAAAATGAAGGAAACGATGCTGCGCTACGGGCTGGTTCCAGTGATGCAATCCTGAGGATGAGTGCGGCGCGAGCCGTCGACTCAGCTGGCCGACGGGTTCGCCATAGCACAAGGGCGAGGCGCGCTCACCGCTCTCGTCGTAGTGGTCGAAAAGGGGGGCGCTGCCGCGCGGCAATTTGGGCGGATGCCTGAGCGTCAATCAGCATGAGAGTGCTGCCAGAGGCACTCTCCCCATTGCCAAGCCTTCGCGAGGAGGTAGAATTCGCTAGATTTTGCAGCACTCTTGATTTCCACGTCATGCGTTGATTCTTGTGGGTTCTCCCATGTTCGATCCTGCTATGTTCGCGCTTTTGCGCGCGGTGCTGGACGAGGTCTGCGAAAGCGTTTCCCGGGCCGGGACCGGCACCCGTACCCATGTGGCCTCGAAAATTCTGGAAACCGTGACCAGGGGAGACACATCTCGGGACCAACTCAAGCAAATCGGACGCGAAGCTCTCTCCGACGCGCCCACGATGTGGCGCTGATCGCGCGGAGGCGGGCATGAACTTCCAAGTGACGGTCCTCAAGATCCTGGTGAGCTATCCAGATGGCTTTGCGGTCATGGAGGACCTCAAGCGCGACATGGCCATCTTGGCGACCAGTGGTCGCGAATGGGCCGACCGGACCAGCCGCCTCGCCGCCCGAGTCCGGATCTCAACATCTTTTCCCAAGCGCTGGTCGAACGCATTAGCGGTGGCTGGAGGATCACGTCCAAGGGACGGGCAGTGATCGAGTTCATGGAGGCCCGAACCGCTGCGCCCGAGCCGATCCGGGCGCCGTTGGTCGAGGATGCTACTGCGACAGTCGCTCCGACGCAGGTTCCTCCCCTGCGGCAGCCCGCCGACCGCGCCAAGCGGCGGCGCGAACGCCGCGAACGTCGTCGCGAGGCGCGCGAACGCGCGAGGGCCAACGCGTCTTGAGGTGTCCTACAGAGGTGGCAACGCGCGAAATGAAGACGACGGGAGCCGGATTTGCGCAATGTCGCCGGCCGCGACCGCACCGCCGGCCCCACCGGTCCCAGCACCCCACATTAGAATGGAGCGCCGATTTCCGCCGACGAGAGCACCTGCCGTTTCGACCTGCTCGGAAGCGGTCGATCAGGACACGGCGTTCGGAGGCCGGTCAGCTCGATCATCGCTGTGGGTCCGAGCTCGATAACGGCCCCGAGCGGCGTTCGCTCGAGGTCCAGCCTGCGGTGGTGATGTTCTCGCCCAGGTCCCCCGCTGCGACCTCGAAGCGAGCTTCGAGGACGGACGCGAAGAGCTCGGATGGGATCAGGTGAACCTGCCGGAGCTTGGGTAAGCGCGGTTGGCGACGAGCGAGATAGCGCTGCAGGACGTGCGCGCCGGCGTGGGCGTCGCCTTCGACGCCATGGCCTTCCACCAGCACGATGCGATCCTGAGGCGGTTTGCTGAAGTGGTGACCGCGATCGGCGGCGACCGCGGGACCAGGTTGCCCTCCAGCGACAAAGCCTCGCCTTGGGGCATCAGCGCCCGGGCGAACGAGCCTCGGCACTCAGCTCAGCGCCATTCCACGCTGGTGATCCTGTAGGCCTTCGCCGCGCCAGGCGTCAGAACCTCCACGGTTGTATCTTTCGTCTTTCCGATGAGCGCGCGAGCAAGCGGCGAAAAAATGGAGATCTTACCCCGTGCGGCGTCGGCCTCGGGTTCACCAACGATCTGCCACCGCCGTTCATCCCCGGTGTCCTCGTCCACGACCGTCACGGTGGCACCAAACCTGACCATATCGCCCGAGAGTTCCGAAATGTCGATCACTTCAGCCCGAGCGAGCTTGTTCTGTACTTCCGCAATACGGGCCTCGTTGACGTCCTGCTCTGATTTAGCGGCCTGATACTCTGCATTCTCAGCCAGATTCGCATCGTCCGCGATCGCCTCCCGGATGCGTTCGGCAATGCGGGGACGCTCCACCTGAACAAGGTGCCCCAGTTCTTGTCGAAGGACCGTAGCCATGCCTTGTCATTGGCAGTTTCTGAACTGGCTTGTCGAGGTCGTCATTCATGACGTAATGCCTGATCCGGCCGCATGCGAATTCTGGGTGTTGGCGGCACCATCTCGGTAATCGCAGCCACGGAACAATCGGGCGGCCAGCTATCCGTTCCTAAGACGTCCTTCAGAACGGACCCATTCCACGGCAGGTGATCAGGAACGGCACGGCCTTTTCGGCCTTGGCGCCTTCGGAGCGGCCTAAGTCAGCCGCGACTGGGTAGAGCGCGCATCATGAATCTGGGTTGCGAATGCAAGAACCTATGGACTGGTGTACGCGCGAGCAGGCTCTGCAGCCGACCACCTGCGCATACTTCACGGCATGGGCCGCTGACGCCGAGCTACTGCGTGCTGCAAAAGACACCGGGTCTGCGGGAAGGCCCCGTTCGGTACGATTGCAAGAATAGGTCATATCCGGCCAAGAACGGCAGCGACGCGGCCGTGCCGAGAAGGTTGGCAAGGACAACTCCCAATATTGTTTCCGTAACCATGCTCGTGACCGTGACGTGGGCGCGAAAGCTGCAACAGCCCTGCACTGGGCGGCTCGTTTTCGGCTCAAGGAGCCATGTCTGCTGCGCCAGTAGGAGCGCTCTGGCCAGCACCGTCTGTCTTCTTCGGCGCCTCCGCCACCATGGCTTCCGTCGTGATCAACAGGGCGGCGATCGAAGCTGCATCCTGCAGTGCTGATCGAACGACCTTGGTCGGATCGATGATGCCTTTCGCAAACAGATTGCCGTATTCCCCTGTCTGGGCGTCGAAGCCCCAAGCATAATCCTTGTTCTCGAGGACCTGTCCGATGATGAGTGAAGCCTCTTCGCCCGCATTTTCTGCAATTTGTCGCGCCGGCCAAGCGACTGCTCGTTTGACGATCTCGATCCCATGCCGCTGATCGTCATTTGCCGCCTTGAGCTTCTCCAGCGCGGCTGCGGCGCGGAGCAGCGCCACTCCGCCGCCTGGAAGGATCCCTTCCTCGACCGCGGCACGCGTTGCATGCATGGCGTCGTCAACGCGGTCCTTGCGTTCCTTCACCTCGACTTCGGTCGCGCCTCCAACACGTATCACGGCTACTCCGCCGGCAAGCTTGGCCAACCGCTCCTGTAGCTTTTCGCGATCATAGTCTGAGGTAGTGTCCTCGATCTCCGTCCTGATCTGTCTGACGCGCGCCTCGATTTCCGACTTCTTACCCGAGCCGCTGACGATCGTGGTATTGTCCTTGTCGATCGCGACCTTCTTGGCGCGCCCGAGCATGTTGAGTTGGACTTTTTCGAGCTTGGTGCCAAGATCCTCGCTGATGAAATTGCCCCCGGTCAGGATGGCAATGTCCTGCAACATGGCCTTGCGGCGATCGCCAAAGCCTGGTGCTTTGACAGCTACGATCTTTAGTCCGGCGCGCAGCTTGTTCACAACAAGGGTAGCAAGAGCTTCGCCCTCCACGTCTTCCGCTATGATCAGCAGCGGCTTTCCGCTTTGGACGACCGCCTCGAGCAGTGGCAGCATGGGTTGTAGGCTTGAGAGCTTCTTCTCGTGGACAAGGATATAGGGATCGTCCAACTCGACCCGCATCTTCTCCGTATTGGTCACGAAATAAGGGGAGATATAGCCGCGGTCGAACTGCATGCCTTCGACGACCTCAAGCTCGGTCTCGAGCGATTTGGCCTCCTCCACCGTGATGACACCGTCGTTGCCCACCTTTTTCATGGCATCTGCAAGAAACTGTCCGATCTCCCGGTCTCCGTTGGCCGAGATCGTCGCGACCTGTGCGATTTCATCGTTTGAGGTCAGCTTCTTCGCATTCTTCTGCAGTTCCTCAACGATCCTATCAACTGCCAGATCAATCCCACGCTTGAGATCCATCGGGTTCATGCCCGCCGCGACGGCTTTGGCGCCTTCCCGCACGACTGCCTGCGCCAGCACTGTTGCCGTCGTGGTGCCGTCGCCGGCTTGGTCGGATGTCTTCGATGCGACCTCGCGGACCATCTGCGCGCCCATGTTCTCGAACTTGTCTTCAAGCTCGATTTCCTTTGCCACCGTGACGCCGTCCTTAGTGATGCGGGGAGCCCCGAAACTCTTTTCGAGCACGACATTTCGGCCCTTTGGTCCCAGTGTCACCTTGACCGCGTTGGCAAGAACATCAACGCCTCGGAGCATCTTTTCGCGGGCGTCGGTTGAGAATCGGACTTCCTTCGCGCTCATATCGTCCTCCCGAAGAATTGTGAGCCGTACGGCACGCCTGTGCGCCGTCTTCCGGACAGGACTTACCGAAGGAAGCAGCGCCTGGTCATCTCGCCTCAAACGAACTAGGATAGTAGTTGCGAGTTTCAAGTGCCGGCTACTGTCCGAGGTCTGGGAAGCGCTGAGACATCGCCATCGATCACATGTGATGCCCAGCAAAAATCTGCGGCAAAGCCCTGAGTTGGTCGACGACGTCACGAGCGCTTTGGCTTCACGCGTCTGAGCGCCGACGCCCGCCGCACCTTGGCCGCGCGGGGCTGACCGGTTTGCATGCCACGGACGTGCGCTGTCTTTCATCTACCGGCTAATCTTCTTGCGCTTGGAATGTGCGCGGCAAAATGAGCGACTGCAGACCTGGGGCAGGCGGCGCCTGGTGAATGGACGATCCTCAATTCGCCTCGGACCGCGGTCGGGGCGCCGTCACACGCCCGACAGGCTCGGCGATCGAGAGCGAGCGCGCGGCGAGCGCCGAGAACCCGCCTTCCGGGCCTGCACGCGTGCGGGCCATCTTCTGGTAGAGCCTCAGATAATCGGTGGCCATCCGCGAAGCGGAAAAGCGCTCCTCAAACCGGGCGCGAACGCTTCGTCGGTCCAGGGCCAGTACGTCCGGGATCGCCTGCACAGCCTCCTCCATGGTCGAGACAACCCGCCCCGTATGCCGATCTTCGACGATCTCCGGAACCGAGCCGCGTCGGAAGGCGAGTACCGGTGTGCCGCAGGCCATCGCTTCGATCAGGACCAGCCCGAACGGCTCAGGCCAGTCGATAGGAAAGAGCAGCGCAGCGGCCTGGCCGAGGAATTCAGTCTTCTCGCTCTCGTTAATCTCACCGATAAATTCCACTCCCGGTCCATTCAGCATCGGCGCGACGACTTCCCGGAAATAGGCTTCGTCGGCCTTGTCGACTTTCGCTGCGATCTTCAGCGGTATCCCCGCCGCGCGCGCAATGGCGATCGCGCGGTCGGGTCCTTTCTCCGGAGAAATCCGGCCGAGAAATGCCAGATAGCAACCTCGGGGAGCGAAAGTCGGCGTGTGAAGGTCAAGCGGCAGGCCATGATAGACCGTCGCCACGAAGTTTGCGCGGGGGAGTGGCGCGCGTTGCGCATCTGAAATGGAGACGAGCGGCATCTTGGCGAAGTGCGCGTAGAACGGCAGGTGGTCGGCTAGGTCCTGGCGGCCGTGCAGGGTGGTCAACGTGCGGCCGGCTTCTGCTCGGAATAAGGGGAAGTGCAGATAGTCGGTATGGAAGTGGAGGACGTCGAAATCGTCGGCGCGCTCGCGAACTTTGTCGAGCTGCAGCATCTGGTGAGGGACCGAATCCCGGACATCAGGGTCGAGCCGCAAGGCTCTCGGCGTGCACGGGACCAGCTCGGCGGACGTGATAGAATCTCCGCTCGCAAATAAAGTGACCTGGTGTCCTTGCTTGACGAGCTCCTCGGTGAGGTAATGGACGACCCGCTCCGTGCCGCCATAAAGTCGCGGTGGGACGCTTTCAAACAGTGGTGCAATCTGCGCAATCCTCATCTCCATCCTCCCTGTATGCACAAGTGCTTTGAGCCGTCCTGACAAGCTCGGTACGTGCAGATCTGCGAAGGTCAAAGCGCTGCATTCGTTCCGCCAAACGCCTTCGACCCGATGCGCCTGGTAGCTGGCCAGCGCCGCTTTGAGACGTCGGTATGGGGCGCTGATTTCGTTCTGTCCGGCATTGGGATGCCTCGACGCTTGGCTCCGAGCATTCCATCCGGGGCGGCATCGCCTCGTTGAGGCGCGCCAATGGCCACCCCGCGGGCGACGAAACTCGGCGGGTCGCTGGCTGGGAAGGACTCCAGAAGCGCTGTATCGACCAGGTCGTCTTGCCAATTGGTCATGGTAGCTCTCGCTTGCTCCGATTGGTAGCGCTGGGTAGCTGCTTGCAGCAAGAAAATGGGATTGAAGCCCAGGATTTCGCAAGGGCTGGAAAGGCTGTTTGAAGGCGGTCGCTTGAGAGATGTCTGGGCCGGCCGCGTGCGCCCAAGCGCGCCAGATCAAGTTCGATGACAACTCGGCAGCCGGACGATGCGTCTGCCGTCCTTGTAAGGCTGCTTTAGTTGCGGCCGGCGCTTGGTCGAGGGTGCGCGCGGCCGATGGATATCGCGCCGCACGCACGTCGCCCAATTTAATCGTGATCGCCCATTTTCACGAGGAGCAGCCCCTACAGATATCGGGAACAATTTCCTCCGCCCGGAACGTGTCCATACTGATGTTACGCTTCGTTCTGGTAGTCCGGCCACGCATCGTTCGTTCGGGCGACGAGGTCTGAACGACTGCGTTCGCACCGTCAGGCCGCTTCAAAGGCTTTTGTTGTGCGCCGGCCAATTCTGTTGCGCTCAGCAGCAGTGCCAGCGCTAGTAAAGCTGAAACCAAGGGGCGCCACGCTCGCGCGCCAGATTCAGCCATCGCGGAAATTGGCCCGACGCTGCGAATCCTGGATTGCGCAGCGATGCGCCGGGCTGAGCGCCGCAGAGTGCGGCCCATAATGCGCTCTAACGAAGCGCCCTTTGCGAGATGACACGTAGTTTTCATAACCACATCCTCCTAAAAGCAACGTGGATCCAAGCTTCTTGCCTGGTGATCGCGCCAATCCTGCCGAGGCATTGGCAACAAAGCCGGACTACCGGGCTCCACATCGCCGACCATCAAACCCGCCGTGTCCGTGCCCAGCTGCTTCCGCGCCGCCTCCGGGATCGGCACGAGACTCAATCCAAGTCGTTTGCTCGTCCTACCCGAGTCCTGCAAATCGCTCATTCCGCTCCGCCGGTCCTCTTGAGGCCGGCCGAGCGCGACCGTGAGTTCCTCCGTGTTGCCGTTTCGGACCACCGTTAGATTCAACGGCGATCCCGGTTTGGTCCGCGCGACGGCGCGCGACAGGTCGCGCGGTCCGGCGATGGTTTGACCATCAGCGCGGGTGACGACGTCCCTGATTTTGATCCCGGCCTTCTCCGCGGGACTACCCGGCTCAACGGATGCAACGAGGGCGCCCTTCGTATCGGAACGGCCTAACGCCTGTGCGATTCCGGTCGTCACTTCCTGCAGTCGGACGCCGAGGTAGCCGCGTTCGACTTTTCCCGTGCGGATGATCTGGTCCGCGACGGTCTGCGCCGTCCGCGACGGCACAGCAAATCCGATGCCCACGTTAACTCCAAGCGGCGAAAGGATCGCCGTATTGACACCGATGACCTCGCCTGCCGCGTTGAACAGCGGACCTCCGGAATTGCCCTGATTGATTGACGCGTCCGTCTGCAGGAAATCATCGTAGGGCCCAGCTTGAATGTCGCGTGCCCGCGCCGAGAGGACCCCGACGGTCACCGTGCCACCGAGTCCGAAGGGGCTGCCGATCGCGATCGTCCACGCCCCCGGCTCCATCTTGTCGGAATCACCCCACGCCGCTACAGCCATGTTGGGCCGCGGCTCGATCTTGAGCACCGCGATATCCGTCGATGGATCACGACCGACCAGCTTCGCCGCCACGTCGGTTTTGTCCGCGAAGCGGACGTGGATCTCGCTGGCGTTATCCACGACGTGATTGTTCGTGACGATGTGCCCCTCGGGGCTGACGATGAAACCCGAACCTAGCGCCGTCCGCTCGCGTGCGCGAGGTTCGCCAAACCGCCGCCGAAATAGCTCGCCAAGGGGCAGATCGTCCGGAACCTGGCGCGCTTCGTCTTCGATCATCTGTTTCGTGAGAATCGCGACCACCGCGGGGGCTTTCTGTTTCACGACGGCGGTGAAGTCGGTCGGAACTGGCGCCTGCTGTGCGTGAGCCGGCAGCGTCGTCGAGCAGATTGCGACACCAAGAGTACTCGCGAACAAGGTGCAGAACAGTCGCGCTTTAAGATTGCCGGCCATAGGACAGTCCTTTCCGTCGAGGCAAACGAGCCCGCCTTTCCGATTGCGCCGGGCGCCTCAGGGGTCGGGCGGTTTGCGGGCAGTAACGTCGCTTCGAGTGCAGGGTTGCTATGTGAGCCGGCGTTCCGGCAGAAAAGGCTCTATCGCGACGCCGTACATCCGCAGTCGCAAGGCCTCTTAGAGGCTCGGCGATAAGGTGCGGGCGAGCTGGCCCGGGTTGCGGTTGCGACCGGACGGCACGGGCCTATCGCCGCATAGGCCGCCCGGGAATTCGGCTAAACGAGGCGTTCCCTGTCCATGCTTTCCCGGGACCACGCCTTGAGCGGCGCACCCCGGATTTGCGCCAGGACACGTCGACGTACCGGCTCATCCTGTGCGGCAATGGCCGACGCGATGTCGCGCAACGTTCCGCGCAGGCCATACAGCTGATCCAATAGGTCCAGGATAATCGCAATGCCTTCGTCGTTGACGCCCATGTCGCTCTTCAGATCTCGGATCAGCTGGGCACGGGCGACGTCGATCTCGGCAAACAGCCATTCCTCACCTTGGCTGCTGGGGGCAAGCCAGCCCGCCTCGACCCAGCTGTGGAGGTGCTCGCGGTCGAGTCGCGCGTGAACGAGAAATTCATTGATCTCCATGCCAGGCCTCATCGGTTCACGCTGCATGACTTGCCCCCGCGGTCCAGCTCGATATCAGCCTTTCAAGTTCCAGGTCGCGCTTTTCGGGCAACATGATCTTCAACGTGACGTATTGATCTCCTCGCGTGCCGTTGGAGCGCCGAACGCCTTTTTGCTTGAGTCGCAGGACCGTTCCGGTGTTGGACCATTTCGGCACCGTCATCGTGACCATTCCTGTCGGAGTCGGCACCTCGATCTTGCCGCCGAGCACCGCTGTTTTAAGCGGGATCGCCAATTCGACATGGATGTCGTCGCCGTTGCGCGTGAACAGCGGGTGTCCGTGCACCTCTAATTCTATCAGGGCATCCCCGGCGGGTCCGCCACCGTGACCCGGGCGTCCCTTGTCGCGAAGCCTCAGTATTTGACCGTCGCGACTCCCGGGCGGAATGGTGACTTCGAGGGCAGAGCCATCCGGGAGCGTGATCTGACGCTTTGCGCCGTTCACCGCATCAAGGAAGTCGACTTCCATGCGATAGTAGACGTCCTCTCCTCTCATCCGGAAAGTCGCGCCGGCGGCTCCGGATCGTCCGCGCCGGCGGAACAGTTCGCCAAACAAATCCCCTTCGTCGTCAAGATCGGAAAAGCCGGCGTCGCTGCTATAGGCCGAGGCTCCTGCACCTTCGGCAAAGTCCCGATAGGAACGGTACCGCGGTCGCTCGGCTCCCGAGGCATCGATTTCTCCTCGGTCGAAACGCGCTCGCTTGTCGGGATCGCTGAGCAGGTCGTAGGCGGCCGAAACCTCCTTGAATTGTTCCTCTGCCCGCTTGTTGCTTGGATTAAGGTCGGGGTGCAGCTTTTTGGCCAGCCGGCGATAGGCCTTTTGGACCTCCTCCTGCGAGGCGTCCTTCTTCAGGCCCAGTGTTTCGTAGGGGTCGGTGGCCAACGCCTTCTCCTCTCACGTCTCGAAATGGTGGAATCCGTCGTGGTCTCGAGGTTTGACAGCTTCGGAATGCGAGGCTCGTTCCTGCCGTCGCCTCGCAACGGTGACCCGGGCCGGACGCAGCAGCCGCTCGTGGATGACATAGCCATCCTCGAGAACTTGCATGACGGTGCCCGGATTGTGTTCATCATCCTCCACCTGCATTACGGCTTCGTGCAGGGCACGATCGAACTTTGCTCCGAGCGCCTCGACCCGGCGGACAGCAAACCGCTCAAGCGTTGAGGTCAGAATCCTCTCGGTGGCTTTAATTCCTTCGAGCAGGGAAGAGTCATCGGTCATATCGGCGCGTCGCTGCTCGGCGGCAGCAATGGCACGATGCAGATTATCGAGCACCGTCAGGAGCTCGCGAGCGAAGTCGGCGATGGCGTACTGGCGGGCATCCTTCGCCATGCGCTCGCCGCGGTGGCGAGTGTTCTCGGCATCCGCCAGCGCGCGCAGCAGCCGATCACGCAGGGCGGCATTTTCCGCCTGAAGAGAATCGCGCTCTTTGGCTTCATAGACAGGCGGCGCCTGCTCGCCCGTGACGTTCCCCTGCATCCGGACCTCCTATCGCGGATCTGTTAAGCGGCTAGAGGAGCTTTGAGAGCCGCAGTGCCTCATCCCGTCTTGCGATCTTTGTCATCCAGCTCCTCGAATTCGGCATCAATCACGTCGGCGTCTCCCCGATCGCCGGATGTTCCGGAGGATTGCGAGCTGGCTGCTCCGCTACCGTGCTGCTGGATTTCCGCAAGACGCTGCGCAGCTTTCTCCAGCTGGGCGACAGCTTCCCGAACCCGGCCGATATCGTCGCCCTGCAAGGCGTCCTTGACCCGGGTGATGAGCTGCCCGACTTCAGCCTTCAGGGCGGCTGGTATGCGCTCGCCCAACTCCTGCATGGTCTTCTCGATCCGGTAGACTGCGGCATCGGCCTGGTTGCGCGTCTCCACCAGCTCTTTCCGCCGGCGATCCTGCTCGGCGTTCGCTTCGGCCTCGCGAACCATCCGCTGAATGTCCGCTTCACTCAGTCCGCCGGACGCCTGGATGCGGATGGACTGCTCCTTGCCGCTCGCTTTGTCCTTCGCGGAAACATGCACGATGCCGTTGGCATCGATATCGAAAGTGACCTCGATCTGCGGCATGCCACGGGGAGCGGGTGGAATTCCCACCAGGTCAAATTGGCCGAGCAGCTTGTTGTCGGCGGCCAGCTCGCGTTCGCCCTGGAACACACGCACAGTGACGGCACTCTGATTATCCTCTGCAGTCGAGAACACCTGGCTGCGTTTCGCGGGAATGGTGGTGTTACGGTCGATCAGCTTGGTCATCACGCCGCCGAGCGTCTCGATTCCCAAGGACAGGGGAGTGACGTCGAGCAGGAGCACGTCCTTCACGTCGCCCTGCAGCACGCCGGCTTGAATGGCGGCCCCGATGGCCACGACCTCATCGGGGTTGACGCCCTTATGGGGCTCGCGCCCGAACAAGGCCTGGACGGTCTCCTGCACCTTGGGCATGCGGGTCTGGCCGCCGACCAGTACGACTTCATCGATCTGACCAGGCTCCAGACCGGCGTCCTTCAGGGCAGCCTGGCATGGTGGGATGGTTTTCTGGATGAGGTCGTCGACGATCGCTTCCAGTTTGGCTCGGGTCAACCGGATGTTGAGGTGCTTGGGTCCGTGCTGATCCGCGGTGATGAACGGCAGATTGACGTCGGTCTGTGTGCTGCTGGACAGCTCGATCTTGGCCTTCTCCGCAGCGTCCTTGAGACGCTGTAGCGCCAGGCGGTCGTTCCGCAGCTCGATCCCGCTTTCTCTCCTGAATTCATCCGCCAGATAGTCGATAATGCGCTTGTCGAAGTCTTCGCCCCCTAGGAAGGTGTCGCCGTTCGTCGCCTTGACCTCGAAGACGCCGTCGCCCACCTCGAGGATCGAAATGTCAAACGTGCCGCCGCCCAGATCGTACACCGCGATCTTGCCGGTGGCCTTCTTCTCCAGTCCGTAAGCGAGTGCCGCCGCAGTGGGCTCATTGATGATGCGCATGACCTCCAAGCCGGCGATGCGGCCTGCGTCCTTCGTGGCCTGGCGCTGGGCGTCGTTGAAGTAGGCCGGCACCGTTATGACCGCCTGCTCGACCTTCTCTCCCAGGTGGGCCTCCGCGGTTTCCTTCATCTTCGTCAAGACGAACGCGCTGATCTGGCTGGGACTGTACTTTTTCCCTCTGACATCCACCCACGCGTCACCGTTCGGTCCGGCTATGATCCGGTACGGGACCATGTCCTTGTCCTTCTGGGTGAAGGAATCGTCGTAGCGCCGGCCGATCAGGCGCTTGATCGCGAAGATCGTGTTTTCGGGATTGGTGATGCTTTGGCGTTTCGCCGGCTGCCCGACGAGTACTTCGTCCGTGTCGGTGATCGCAACCATCGACGGGGTGGTGCGCGCGCCCTCGGCGTTCTCGATCACCTTAGCGCTGCTTCCCTCCATCACGGCTACACAGGAATTCGTTGTACCAAGATCAATGCCGATTGCCTTTGGCATGGTAGATATCCCTGATTTGCGTCTTCAACCCCTAGCCGCGTCGCTCCTCTGTCTAGCGGCGAATTTTGCCTCATAACGAGGGCTGTACCCGGATGTTCCTCGGGTTCGATCGGTCCCGCGGCGCACGTCTCCTGTCGCGTTTAACTGGATCAATAATTAATTGCATGCGGCTTTCTGAGCGGGCGCCACGCCGAGCCCCGCTGCGCCAAGGCAGGGGCCCGGCGCCGACGCATCGCCCTGTCGCTGCTCAGCGATATCCGGCGCGGGTCAGCGCCCAGTCGAGTTCGCGCAAGGAGGGCTGAACGAGCACCTGGCCGCCGACCGTGATCGTCGGGCTGCCGATGCGGCCGCCGGCCAGCCATTCGAGCTGGTCGCGGACCTGCGGATAGCTATCCCAGTCCACGAAACGGTAAGGTACGCCAGCCCTGTCGAGATGCCTGCGCACCATCATGGTGATGCCGCACCAGCGGCTTCCATAGATGACGATTTCGCCGATGTTGGGCCGATATCCGGATCGTGAAGAAGTCGTCGTGTACATGACTTAGCCTCCTTAAGCAGCTTTGCGGGTGTTCAGCCCGTTCAGGACCTCCAGCAGCTCGTAGATGTCGGGCACGTGCTGGAGCTTGGGCGAGACATGGACATAGCGGATGACGCCCGTGTCATCGATGACGTACAGCGCCCGCTCGGAGAATCCGTCTTTGTCTCGCCAGACATTGTATCGCTTGGCGACTTCGCCCTTGGGGTTGAAGTCGGCAAGCAGGGGGAACTTCAGTCCCCGAACGGCCGCCCAGGCGCCGTGGCTGTAGAGACTGTCGACGGAGATGCCGACGAGTTCGACACCCCTGCGCTGAAACTCCTCGATCTCTTGCTGGTACAGATCGAGCTGTCGACTGCAGCCCGGGCTCCAGTCGAGCGGATAAAACGCCAAGACAACCGGCCGGCCACGGAAATCGGACAGGCGCACCGTACGACCGTTTGCGTCGGGGAGGGCGAATTCGGGCGCCACCTGGCCAATCTCGAGGGGCGTGCTGACGGCATCACCTTCCATAGCCGGGGCGTGCTGATGCAATTCAACGATGTCCTCGATGTTGGGGCCTGGTCTGGCCTGCGCGGGACCGGAAGCCCCCACTGCGCGCCACAACTCCTGCACCATTCCGTGCAGCGTCGAGATAGCCTGCTTCTCGGGCCCCTGCGCAAGTTGGGGTGCGAGGGCGGCGAAGTCCCCCTCCAGTTGTTCTAAGCGGCTGGAACGAACGTCCAGTGGACCTGCATGCGTATCCATGGCTGTGCTCCGTCGTAAGATCTTTCCTTTCTGTTCAGTCTGTTCAGGAGGCGGGCGAGCGCGGACGCGCCGCCGCTTGCGATTAATATAGGAGCGCGAGTGAATCGCGCCACCCTGTCCAGGCTGGCAACGGCTGCTCTTCATAACCAGATCCCAAGCAACAGCCCGCAACACAGGATAGATGGAGATGACCGTGGAAAAACGTCGTGTCGTTTGCCCAAAGTGCGACAGCATCAACGCCGTACCGACAAGCCGGCCGGCAGAGAAAGCCAGGTGTGGCCGCTGCCATGCGCCGCTTTTCGAGGGCGCCCCGGTCGAGCTCGATGCCGCGCGCTTGCGAAAGCACATTGCCAATTCCGATGTGCCCGTGATCGTCGACTTCTGGGCACCGTGGTGTGGTCCGTGCCAAGCCATGGCACCTATCTTCGCGCAGGCTGCCCGGAGCCTCGAGCCCCGAGCTCGGTTCGTCAAAATAAACGTAGACGACAATCCGCAGGCGGCGCGCGACTATGGTGTCCAAGGCATTCCGGCCCTCTTCGCGCTGAACCGCGGCGAAGTGGCTGCCCGCCATGCCGGAGTGGCCGAGGCGAACCTGCTGAAAGGCTGGGTCGAACGATTGGCTGGATGAGACCAGTTTCCCCGGTCGCGAGGTTTAGTTGGCCGTGTTTGGGGCGGCGACCAGGCAGATGAAAACTGAAGGCCATTCTGAAGTCTCCGCAGAGCTTTCGCGTTCGTCGCGCAGACGATTCGAGGGAGGGACTCCAATGAAGTTCCGGACCGCTTGTCTACGCCTTGTAGCTTTGGTGGGAAGCGTAGGGTTCACCCCGGTGGCCTTCGCCATGCCCAACGGTCTGCCCCATGCGCAGCAGCTCGCAAAATCCGGCGCCGGAGTGGAAGGGGTGCGCTGGATCTGCAATCCTTGGGGCCGCTGCAGGTGGCGCCCAACTTCTATGGCGCGTACGCCTTCTATCCGCCGCCGCCGTCTGTTTACTTCGCCCGGCGCTGCTGGGCACCAGGGTTGGCACCGGCACTGGTGGTGAATCGCTAAGGCTCAGGCCGCTTGGACTCCGACCGACTCGTCGTCCGCGGGGCCACGAGCTCTGATAATTTCGATTACATCAACAATTGTTAAGGACGGCGCTCCCCGCGTTGGGCACGTTGGTCTGCGCGGTCTTCAGAACCGGCGGTGCTCACTGGCTTGCCCCCTGCGCGGCAAGCCTCCGCTGGAGGCCGCTTGAGTGGCTGCCAAAATGAACCAAACGTGAGGCGGTCTGCTGATGACGGACGCAGCTATATTTCGCAAGCAAGCCGAAGAATGCCGCGAGCATGCCCTGAAGGCTATTAGCTCGATCGAAAAGCAGAGATGGCTTCTCCTTTCCGAGAAATGGCTTCGGCTTGCGCAGTGTGCTGACATTGGGCTTGCCAGTTGAGTGCGCAGGGCAGCTGCCAAGCGCTTCTTGGCTCTACAGCGGATTGGCGTCGCGAGGTGCAAAGCAACACGCCCTCGCGCCCCCGTTAACTTTTCTGGGCCCGCCGGAATGCTGGCAGGATGGCCACACTCGGTCCCTGACGAACATTGAGGAACCAGCGTCGGCGTCTCAAGCCCCGATCGAGATCCGCATCCACTCCGGAGGCGTTCTTCCCGCGTCGGCCGGAGCATAGGAACGTGTGAAAGTGCTCCCGGTTGCTTCGGCTTGGATAGCCATTGACGATCGGATCACTGCAGTGCCCCAGCGCCCGGCCGGCCCCCAAGACGCCGAAATGATGATCCGCAAGTTGCGGGTCAATACAAGATTGAGGGAGGATGACGTCTCCGCGCTTAGGAGGCTTTCGGTTCAGGTCAGACAGATCGAGGCCGGGTCTCTCATTGTGAGAGAGGGCGATCATCCGCAATACTGCTGCTTCTTGCTAGATGGATTGGCATGTCGGTCGAAAATAGCTGAAACGGGCAAGCGACAGATCGTGTCATTCCACATCCCGGGGGACATGCCGGACCTGCAAAGCCTCTTCCTCGAAACGATGGATCACGACTTGACAGCAATGTCGACGGCAAAGCTTGGCTTCGTCAGCCATCACGCCCTGCTGGAGGTTGCCAAGGCGCGATGGTCAGTGGCCCAGGCGCTCTGGCGCGACACTCTGGTCGACGCCGCGGTTTTTCGAGAGTGGATCGTGAATCTCGCGGCCAGATCCGCACCTGCGCGATTGGCCCACCTCATGGCCGAACTGCGGGAGCGGTTCGCCGCGGTCGGGCTGGTCGCCGGACAGCAATTTGCACTTCCGATCACCCAGGTCGATTTGGCTGACGCACTTGGGCTCACGCCCGTTCACGTCAATCGGGTCATCCGAGAACTCCGGGGTGATGGCGTACTGGATGTGCGCAGGAAGATGGTCAGCCTTACCGATGCAGCCAAAGTGGCGAAAATGGGCGGCTTCAACGACCGCTACTTGCACAAGGGCCAGAGGGACACATGAAGCTACTCTGCGCGTCACAAGTGTTAGCACGTGATGGAAACCATCGCCCCGAAACTGCTGGCCGCAATCGGACTTCGCCAACAGTTCACTGCGCGCGAGCTCGTCCTCGCTTCCTTCGGATAGGTTCTTGACAAATCCCCATGGTTTCGTTGCAAAGTAGTGCAGTCCGAAGGATTTGCAGGACCTCGGTGCCTTGTTGGGCCTTGGCGACACACCTTGGGAAGCCAACCGAATTTTGTCACCTTGCTGGTCGAGCGAAGGAGTTACTCCGCGCGCGACGGCGCGCCCGCTCGACGAGAGGATCATGAAGGGATCGGACCGCAGCAAAGCTACCGCGAAAGTCTCGACCGGTATTGATGGCTTCGACGGCATTCTGGACGGCGGTTATGCCTCCAACAGGGTACATCTGGTTGAGGGGCAACCCGGCACCGGAAAGACCACGCTCGCCCTGCAATTCCTGATGCGGGGTGTCGCGGCGGGCGAACGGTGTCTGTACATCACGCTGTCTGAAAGCAAGGAAGAACTGGAGCAGGTCGCCGAGACGCATGGCTGGGATCTTGGCGGAATCGACATCTTTGAACTGGTTCCGGCCGAACTCAGTCTGGATCCTCAGCAGCGGCAGACCGTGGTCTACGCCTCCGACCTCGAGCTCGGTGAGACGACGAAGATGACCTTCGACGAGGTGAAGCGCGTTACGCCGTCTCGCGTGGTCTTCGACAGCCTGTCGGAAATCCGCCTGCTGGCGCAAAACCCGCTGCGTTATCGTCGGCAGGTGATCGGGTTGAAGCACTTCTTTGCTCAGCAGGGCTGCACCACGTTATTTCTGGACGACCTGACCGAGGAGGGCGACGATCAAAATTTGCACAGCCTGGTGCATGGCGTCATTCGCCTCGAGCACTACGCCCTTCAGTACGGCGCTGAGAGGCGCAGGATGCGCGTGTTCAAGATGCGCGGCCGAAGTTTTCGCGGGGGCTATCATGACTTCCTGATCCGGAAGGGCGGCATTGCCTTGTTCCCGAGACTGGTCGCAGCCGAATACGCGGACGGTCAGCAGGTTGCGGAGCCGATTCTCTCAGGGATTGCCGAACTGGATCAACTGTTGGGAGGCGGGCTGGACCGGGGCACCAGCACCCTTCTGATGGGGCCTTCCGGATCCGGCAAATCGTCGATCGCCATGCAATTCGTGATGGCCGCGCTTCGGCGAGGCGAGCGCGCACTCTTCGTTACGTTCGACGAGACCAAAAGCATCTTGAACAAGCGCGCGGCAGGAATGGGCTGGAATCTCGCCGGACCAATTGAGGGCGGCCAATTGATTCTGGAGCAGGTGGATCCGGCTGAACTGTCTCCGGGTGAGTTGACCGGAATGGTGCGCCGCCTGGTGGAGGTCGAAGGCGTCCGCATCGTGGTCCTGGATAGTCTCAGCGGCTACCAGAACGCGATGCCGGCCGAGCAGTTCATGCTTTTGCTCATGCATGAGACGCTGACCTATCTGAACCACCGGGGGGTCGTGACGATTCTCACGCTCGCGCAACATGGTCTCATCGGCCCCATGCAGTCCAGCGTCGATCTGACCTATCTGAGCGATACCATGCTTCTGCTTCGCTTCTTTGAGGCCGCGGGAAAGATCAGAAGGGCCATTTCGGTCCTGAAGAAGCGGACTGGCCGCCATGAGGACGAGATCAGGGAATACCGGCTCGATGATCGCGGAATCACGGTCGGTCCTCCACTGTCGGAATTTCAAGGGGTTCTATCCGGATCGCCGACCTATACAGGCCAACACAAGATTCTGCTTGGAAAAAGCCCGAATGGCGCGACGTGAGCATGTTCAAAATGGGCCTGCGCTTGTACTGGCGCCGGTCGGCAGGGATGCGGCAGTAATCTGTTCGATGCTGCAGGCTGACGGCACTTTTGCTCGTGAGCAGCGGAGCCTTACCGAGCTGGTGGGCAATCTGGGCGAGGCGGCAGCCGCCGTGATTGCAGAAGAGGCCTTGACCCACGAGGATCGCGGCAGCCTTGCGCGGTGGATCCTCAACCAGCCGCCATGGTCGGATTTTCCTTTTGTCCTGCTGACGCTGAGGGCAGCGCGCAATCCGCAGCCAGATCTCGTCGAGTTGCTCGGAAACGTGACCGTGCTCGAACGGCCCCTCGCTGCGGCTTCGCTCAAGAGCGCGGTCAAAGCGGCCGTCCGGGCGCGGGTAAAGCAGCGACAGACTGAAAGCTATCTGGATCAGTTGACACATCTGACCGACACGCTGGAACGGCGCATCGAGGATCGTACCCACGAATTGGCGAATGCAAATCGGCGGTTGATGGCCGAAATGGTTGAGCGCGAGCGGACCGAAGTCGCGCTTCGCCACGCCCACAAAATGGAGGCCGTGGGACAACTCACCGGTGGCATCGCACATGACTTCAACAACCTGTTGACGACCATCATGGGCAATCTGCAGCTGCTTGGCTTGCGCATCGAGGACGAGCGCCTCCAGCGTTACCTGCGCAACGCCATGCACGGGGCGGAACGCGGCGCCAAGCTGGTGAAGCAGCTCATGGCATTTTCGCGTAAGCAGCACCTCGCGCCAGAGCCCATCGACATCAACGAGCTTGCCGGAGTGGTCGCCGAGCTCCTGTCGCGGACGATCGGGACCGGCATCCGCCTTGAAGTCGCCACCGAAGATGGCTTGTGGCCGGCGCTGGTCGACCCCACCCAGCTTGAACTCATGCTTCTCAACCTTGCGTTCAATGCACGCGATGCCATGCCGACGGGTGGCACCATCGTCATCGAAACTACCGCTCTGAACCGCGTCCCCGACCAACTGGCGAGCGAGCTCAAAGCAGGGCAATATGTGTGCATCTCCGTCAAGGACACCGGCACGGGCATGCCGCCGGATGTTCTGGCCCGTGCCTTCGATCCGTTCTTTACCACCAAGGCTCCCGGCAAAGGCACGGGCCTCGGTCTGTCACAGGTCTACGGCTTCGCCCGCCAATCCGGTGGGACGGTCAAGATCGAAACCGAGCTCGGTCGAGGCACCGTGGTCCGCATCTTCCTGCCTCGTTCGACTGAGGCCGTCGTTGCCGGCCAGGGATCCAGCGAACCGACGGCGTCTGCGAGGGGGACGGCTCTGGTTATCGACGATGATGCTGACGTGCGCGAAACGACCGGTGGCATGTTGGAGACCTTAGGTTACCGGGTCGTTGCCACTGATGACCTCGAAGCCGCGTTGGCAGCTCTCGGCCGAGAGAGCGTTGACCTGGCGCTGGTTGATTTGGCCATGCCGAAGATTTCCGGAGTGGATGTAGGGCGGCAACTACGGCAACGCTCGCCGCGCCTTCCCATTCTGTTTTGCAGCGGCTTTCCAGACCTGATCGAGGAGAATAGAAAGCGCATCAGCAAGGAGGCATTTCTCAGCAAGCCTTATTCCCTGGCGGATCTCGCGGCGAAAATTGAAGCGATCTCAGGCGCAAAGCCCATTGCTGTCGATCCGTCCGCGGCCGTCATGAACGGCTGACCGGCAGGGCTGCACTCAGCCGTTGGGCCATCTTGCGCGAGTCCGCGAGCTAGAGCCTAGTTTCACCGTAGAACGGCTTGGGCGTCGATCACCAACCTGGTGCCACGTAGTCGACCTCGGCAAGATACCCGTAGGGCGGCAGCGGCGCGCGATATACCGGCGCGGGCACATAGACGGGGCGCCTCACCACGACGGTCCGCTCGCGGACGATTGCTGCGGGCGGCTCCATGATCGGCCGCCGTACTAAGTAGGTTATCGCCGGTGGTAAGATCGGGGGGTACGGATCCAGATAGATTGTCTGCGCAAACGCAGTGCCCAGGCCGGGGCCAAGCCATCCGGTGACGGCCAAGCCCATGACCACGAGTAATCTCGGTACAGCTTTCATCTCTCGCCCTCAAATTCAAGCGCTTGGCAGTCGAACGGGCACGGCTCATCAAAGTTCCTTTGACCGCTCGCAAATGCGTCGCTTGCGCGAGTGGCTCGAGCTGAGCACGCGCGGGGACAGGCGCAGGCATTCTGTACCATTTGAAGCACGGTCGCTCGCGAGCTGCCGCCTCGCCACGAACTTCAGTCGAGCTAAACTTGCCATCTAGTTTGAAACCACGCAGCTTCCTCTTGGTTGTTCGCGATGCCCCGCCTCGATTGAGCCACTCGACGGTCGCGACGGAGAAACTGCCCGAGAGAAATACTGACTCGGTCGGCACATTGTGGCGCCGTCCGTTTCAGAGGCCGGATCATGCTGAACGTCGACATACAAGCGGACGCCGCGCCCCACGTCATTGTGGTTGGAAACGAAAAGGGAGGTACGGGAAAGACGACGGTCGCGATGCATATCGCCGTCGCCCTGTTGAAGGTCGGCCAGCGATTGGCGACTATTGATCTCGACGGCCGCCAGCGCACCCTTACCCGCTATATTCAGAACCGGCGCAACTGGGCTCGCAGATGTCATATCGAGCTCGAGCGGCCGACTCATTTCACCGTCACGCGTGCCGACGGTCTCAAGGTGGACGAAAACGAGGTCGCCGAGCTGCAAGAGTTCGAGCAAGCCATCGCATCCATCGGGCGCCGCCACGACTTCCTCGTGATCGATACCCCACCGCACGACAGCTATTTGATGCGGCTGGCGCATTCCATCGCGGACACAGTTGTGACACCGCTCAACGACAGTTTTGTCGATCTGGACGTGCTGGCGAGCCTCGATGCCGTGACGCTGGGCATCATTGGCGTCAGCCACTACGGGGAATTGGTGCGCGAAATGCGTCGCCATCGCCGGTCTGTCGACGGCACCCTCATCGATTGGATCGTGCTGCGCAACCGGTTTTCCCCTGATCCGGCCTCAAGTAAATCGGTGCTATCTGAAAGCTTGAACGAACTGGGATTGGCGCTGGGCTTTCGAACCGGCGCTGGGCTACCTGAGCGTCCGGTTTATCGGAATCTCTTTCCCCGTGGCCTTTCGGGGCTGGACGGCGATGTGCCCGGTATTGATGCCGATGCGGCGCATTCCGTGGCTGAGCGCGAGGTGCAGAGCGTCCTGGATGCATTGAGGGTACCGGTAGACGGACGCGGTCGCCGCCGTGCGGCTGCGCGACGGGAGTGGTTCGCGGCGCGAGGCGAGCCCCTTAAGCTCGACGACTTGCTCGCCGAACTGCCCCGCTGAGCCGCGGGGCACTTCTGTTGTTTAGCCGGTCGTCCCGAGAACCCGACCTGCCAAACGGCCTCGGCGGCACGGGCAAGTCAGGGTTGGGAGCTGACTCGGGGAGCTGGCTGGTCAGCCCCGAAGTTCGGCATGCAGGCGGGTTGGAGGCAACGGAGCTGCGTCCAAGCGAGCGCCGACTGCGCTTTTGATCTTCTGCAGCGCGCGCGCCTCAATCTGGCGAATGCGCTCGCGCGACACGCCAAACGTGACAGCAAGCTCGTCGAATGTCTTCGGTTGTTCCGTCAGGAATCGCGCTTCGACGATGCTGCGCTCTCGCGAAGTCAGGGCTGCGAGCGCATTCTTCAAGGCGTCCCTTATCCGCTCGCGATCTTGTGCGTCGGAGACCAGCGTTTCAGGATCAGGCGAGGGATCGACCAGACGGTCTTGCATCTCCTCGGAGGTGTCCGCCTGCGCCATGGGCACGTTGAGCGAAACGTCTCCTCGGATCCTTCCGTTCATCTCGACCACTTCGCGGGGCTCAACCTTTAATTGCCTGGCGATGTACGCGGCTTGCTCCGCTGACAGCTCGCCTTCCTCGCCCGCTCCTATTCGGTTCTTGAGCTTGCGCAAGTTGAAGAACAGCTTCTTTTGCGCTGCCGTCGTGCCGATCTTGACCAACGACCAGGATCGCAGGATGTACTCTTGGACCGTTGCCTTGATCCACCACATAGCATAGGTGGCGAGACGGAAGCCCTTCTTGGGCTCGAACCGTTTCACGGCCAGCATCAGCCCGACGTTCGCTTCTGAGATCAGATCGGCGACGGGCAAACCGTAGCCGCGATAGCGAAGGGCTATCTTCGCAGCCAGCCGCAAGTGACTTGTGACCAGACGGTATGCGGCCTCGCGGTCGCCGTGTTCGCGCCATCGTTCGGCGTACACGGCTTCTTCGGTCGGATTGAGCAGCGGGAAGTTGCGAATGGCCGCTAGGTACCGTGAGAGTCCGCCTTCAGAATAAACGGTGGGCATGGTTGATGGAAGTGACAGGGAGCTCATATCCAATTCCTCCTGAGAGCAAAGTGGGTTGGAGCACCGAGGGTGCGCCTTGGGCCCGAGAGCGGCACCCAAGCGCATCGGTCGCGCTCACAAAATCACGAACCAGTCGCATTGTTCCCGTCGCGCCTTGGAAAGAGCATCGGTTGGAGAGGCGCTCGGCTGGGGATGCCCGACCGGCGCCGCGGTGGCAGACAGACTTGAGTGCCGGAGAAGCTTGTCGCTGCCATTCCGAGCTCATGCGCCCATATAGGCGAAATCGGCAGCGGTCATCGCAAGAGCAATGTGGGGACGAGCCATGGCCTGGAATCAATTTGTCGGAACTACCATGCTCCTGTACGCACTGAGCAACCCTATCGGCGCCATTCCGATTTTCTTGGCGCTCACTCGACATGCAGGCACCGGAAAGGCGCACCGGGTGATACTCCTGGCGTGCACAGCGGTAGGTACCTTCTTCGTCGGCTCGGTGCTCCTTGGCAAGGAGATCCTGAAGTTCTTCAATGTCGGACTGGACGATTTCCGCATTGCGGGCGGGCTGCTCGCGCTGGTGATCGCGTTTGAAATGTTTCAGGCGCAACATGGCAAACTGATACCGCGCTCGGACGAGGCGAGCCGCAGCGAAGTCGACGTCCACGGGCTCGCCATTACCCCTTTTGCCTTTCCGCTGCTGGTCGGGCCGGCCGAGATGGGCATCCTGATCACTCTTTCCAATGACAATCCGGGGTGGCTTGCCAAGGCATTCCTGGGCGCCGCCGCACTCGTGGCTACTTTCCTGATCGGACTGACGTTATGGATGGCCGCAGCGGTCCAGCGGGTGCTGGGTCGTACCGGCATCAGTGTCATGACCCGCGTGATGGCCCTTATCGTCGCCGCGATCGGCGTGAATTTCATTATGACGGGCATTCGAAGTGAGCTGCCGGGATTGGCAAGCCCATAGCCTACGACGGCATGACCGCCCCGCGGGCGACGTGCAGCGCCTCAAGAGAGAGCTGGCTGGAAGCGCAGCATCAGCTGTGGAGCGAATTGATGAAGGTGTCTAACACCGTTCGGCTTTGCTGGTGCTGGATCTTGTCTGGCGCGGCGAAGCAGAGTAACGGCCAAAGGCGACCAGGCTGCCGGCGATCAGCGTCAAATCGCCCGCGCCCTGTTGCGTGGTGGCGCCGAGTTGCCATCGGCTCTCCTGCCTCTATGCCGCGGGGTGCATCGGTGACGGCTTGGCGCGCTGCGCTGCGGCACGAGCCTTGGCAATGGCCATCCAGTCCCGCAGCAGCCCCTTGTCTTCCTTCGAGAAGGCCGCCCGCCGCTTGAGATCCTCGAACGTATCGTCGGGGTGGCAACGCTCGAAGTCGGCGCGGACGAGCGACTCGAGATAGCTCTGTTCCTCGTTGTTCGCCATGCTGCCTGTTCCGTTTCCGAAGGCCCGCGTTCGCTGCTACGCCATAACCAATTTGCGACATGCTGGTTCGCGCCTAGGATCGACAAGACCGGATCGAGCCGTTGCGGACGGCGATGATCCGTTCGAAAGTGCGGAGTTGCTGGGGCAAGTGGGGGCGCGACTAGCTGGCCCTACTTGCGCCAGCTATGCATTCGGGCCTGTGGGATTTGAGGGCGCGGACTCGTGCGCGTAACCGGACCGTTCGCCTATGTTATGTTGTATGGCGCGCTATACGCAGCATTTGGCGTGGCATCACCGTTCTGGCCGAAGTTCTTCGAAGCGAAGGCGCTGAGCGCCCAGCAGATCGGGGGGCTACTCGCCGCCGCGATGCTGATGCGGCTCGTCTCCGGACCAGTTGTCGCAGCCTTCGCCGACTTGATCGGATCGTTGCGCCTTGTGCTCGCCGGCTGTGCGATCGTTGCCGCAGGCGCCGCCGCTGCTTTGCTCGGGACGGATACATTCGTGCTGTTGCTCCTTGCCGCACTGGTTCAGGCGGCGGCTCTTGCTCCTACGACCGCGATTGCCGATGCGTTGTCGGTCAATGCCGCGCGGCCGCAGACGGCAGGGAGGCCCCTCGAGTACGGCTGGATACGAGGTGCGGGTTCGGTCGCTTTTGTGCTGGGCACGTTGGCAGTTGGGCAGCTCATAACTTCCACGGATCTCGCGCCGGTCGCCTGGGTGAATGCGATCCTCCTGATCGCGGCCGCCGGCGCAACGGCATGGGTTCCCCGTCCGGTCGCTCAAGCCTCATCGAGCGGCGGGCTCCGCTCCGCTGTGGACGAAGTGTCCGCAGTTCTCAAGATTCCGGGGTTCCGATCGGTTATGGCGGCTTCAGCTTTGGTCTACGGCAGTCACGCAATGCATGACGCCTTCGCGGTCATCCGATGGAGCGATTCTGGCTTGGCCCCGTCGACAATCAGCTTCCTATGGGCCGAAGCGGTCCTGGCAGAGGTCTTCGTCTTTTTGCTGGTCGGTCCGGCCATGCTTGATCGGTTTGGCGCCCGTGCCGCCGCTGTTCTGGCGGCCGCCGCCGGCGTCGTGCGTTGGTGCGTTGCGGGACTGACGAGCTCGGTTTTGCTCCTTGCGATGATACAGCCGTTGCACGGATTGACTTTTGCTCTGCTTCATCTCGCTTGCATGCGCCTCACGCGGGCCGTAGTGCCCATAACCATCGCGGCGACAGCCCAGGCGGTGTACGCGTTCGGCTCCGGACTGGTGAGCACGCTGCTGACTCTCGTTTCCGGCGCTCTCTACGAGGCGTATGCCGGGGCAGCATTCATTCCGATGGCAGCTCTCTGCATAGTCGCCGTCCCGCTTGCGTGGCACGGATTCGCGCAACGGACGGCCCGGTCTGGATCCTGTGGCTGAAGGAACCAGGCGACATACGCGCATTGAATGCACCTAAAACTAAACCGCCGCCGTGGCGAATAGTTTGGAGTTGCCACTACAGCGCGTGTCGTCTGTCTCCTTGTTCCTCGTCGGGTGCCCTCCGCGTCCGACCAGCAGACGGAAGATGATGGCGCGCGGCTGAGCGCTTGCCCGACAGCCCTCGTCCCGCTCTGCTCTCGGATCGGAACGGCCTCTCTGTGAGGCGCAGACGCGGGCCCATGCAACGGCCGGCAGACGGTCCTCCTAGGAACCCCGCCGCCGGCGTGCCGGGTGCTGAGCAGCACACCCGTGACTTCGAAAATTCAGCAGAAGAGCGGGCGGGATCTCTTGACGTCGAAAAACGTGCTTCTAAATGATTGCTTGCCACCGGTGTGGCGCCGGACGCGTTCTACGGTCCGGCAGAAACCGCCGGAAGATCCCGGCGCGCTCTTATCCATGTTGCTCAAAGGAGGATGTGGCTATGAGGACCTATGATCTGTCCCCATTCTGGCGTTCCAGCATCGGCTTCGACCGAATGCTTGACCTGGCCAACGACGCGATGAACGACAGGGACAATTATCCGCTGTACGACATCGAGCGGACTGGCGAGGACCAGTACCGAATCTCGCTGGCGTTGGCCGGCTTCACCCCGGATGAGATCACGATCACTGCGGAGCAATCCAAGCTCACCGTGGAGGGCCGCAAGGCCGACAAAGGTGATCACAACTTCCTGTTCCAGGGCATCTCCATGCGGCCGTTCCGCCGCGTGTTCAACCTGGCTGACCACGTCCAGGTGAAGAATGCGACGTTCGAGAGCGGTATGCTGATGATCGATCTGGTCCGGGAAGTGCCGGAGTCAATGAAACCGCGTCACATCGAGATCGGCGTGGCCGGCAATGACAACCAGCAAATCGAGCAGAAGCAAGTAGCCTGACCGGTCTACCGGTCAGAGCTGCGGGTGGTGCGCGGCGTTGCCGCGCGCCCGTCCGCACGCACAGCAAAAAGCAAACAAAGGAGAGAATCCCATGGCACTGCGAGATCTCATTCCATTCGGAAATGGCTCACGGGAGATGTCCTTCCAACGCAATGAGGCCAATCCGTTCTTCGCGCTGCACAGCGAAATGAACCGGCTGTTCGATAATGCGTTTCGTGCGTTTGATATCGCCCCGTTCAAGTCAAACGGGCTCGGTTGGCCGAGCGTCGAAGTCAACGAGACCGAGAAGGATGTCAAAGTGGTCGCGGAACTGCCCGGTCTCGAAGAAAAGGACGTCAACGTCGAACTGCGCAATGGTCTGCTGACCATCAGCGGTGAAAAGAAGAGCGAGACCGAGGACAAGGAGCGCCGCTTCAGCGAACGCTATTATGGACGGTTCGAGCGGGCTATCCCGGTTGACGACATCGACCAGGACAAGGTCGCTGCGTCGTTCAAGAATGGCGTGCTGACGGTGACGCTGCCGAAGTCTCCCACCGCTCAGCAGAAGGTGAAACGGATCGCAATCAACGGCAAATGAGTGTTGAACCGGCGGGAGGCTCTGCTTCCCGCCGGGCACCTGGATCATGAAGGAGACGAACGATGTACAGCACTTGGAGAAAAGAGCTGATACCCGACGTGCTCAATCTTCTGCTCGGGGTCGGCTTGTTCATATCCCCTTGGCTCCTGGGCTTTTCCAATGAGCGTACGCCAAGCTGGAATGCCTGGGCAAGCGGCCTCGTCATCGCCGCGCTGGCCCTTGCCGCCTTGACCGCGTTCGCCGAATGGGAGGAGTGGATCGCTCTTGCCGTCGGCGTGTGGGTCACGCTATCGCCGTGGTTTGTGCAGTTCTCGAACAGCGCCACCGCGAAGCCGGTCCACGTTGTCGCCGGCACGCTGGTGGCTCTGATCGCTGCTGTTCGGATCTGGTACGCCCATGGCGGCCATACGCAGGCCACAGCGTAAGGCCTGGTCCAACTGGCGGAGGGAGGCCGGCGTACGTCCAGGCCTCCCGCCACCCAACTGACTCAGTAACTCCAGGCGGCCTTACTTTTCATTCAGCGAAAGGAATGCGTTCCAGGCGGCAGTCGCCAAAATCTGGGACGGACGGCGGCGGCAAGCCTTCTCAAGTTCAGTTATGATCAAGTCGGTGTCGACGATCGACTGCTTCTGGCCGCTTGCCGCAGCCACGTAGTTTAGTCCACTCCAGAACCCTTCAACCCACTTCGTCACCTCGTTCTTACTGGCGCGTCCGGTCTCGATGACATCGCACCTCTCGGTGCCCAGGCCCGCGATGTTGATACGGACACGAGCACTTTCCGCGCGGCAGGGCGAGACAAACAGAATAATCAGCGCGAGCATCGCCGCCGAGACGCGCCGCTAAGAAAGCGCATAAGAATAGCCGATCTCCATCATCGATGATCTCTGGCAGGACTGCATCTAACGCGCGCGGCGATTGCAACGTCGACAAGAACTCGCATCGCGCGGAAACGATCCAAACGCGTTTCCGCGACTGCAGGTCTCAGAAGGATCGTCGTCGGGCGGGAGTCGGGTTGTGCCGCCGCTTCGGGCAATGTGCGTTTGCTCCCACAAATACTACGACACGAACAGTGGCTTCCATCTCGAGCCTGTGCGCCCGCCGCGAACTCGCCAATTGTCTGGTAGCAGGACTGCAGCTTCGATAGTTACAATCGCGCCAGCTCGCATCACAGGCCGAATGGATAGGTGTCGGGGACGCCGGCACGGCGATGTTCGGGCCCTAGAGGCCGGACTGCGTGAGACTCGTCGAACCACAAGAACGCGTCAAACTGCTGGGCCAAGGAGGCCTGCGCGTAGGGGCTTTGCAGTTCGGTGTCGGGTCGGTAGATAACTCCGATAAAGCGTTCGAGGCGCGGCTCGATCAAGCGACGGCGAAGGCTCTCATCGCGACGAAACTCAAGGCGGCCGCGCGCGACACCGGAATCGTGAAACTGGCGCTCGTAGCTGTCCGGCCGAGAGGCCCGCACCTGCATCACTTCCATCTCGCCGTCCCAGTCCGACGCGGCGGCCACGGTACCCCTATGGGTGCCAAATCCGACCAAGCATGCTGCGCCGGCAACCTTGTTTCGACAAAGCTGCCCAAGGTTCAGCTCCTCCCGGACGACACCCATCTCCGTGAACGGGCATCGCCGATATGAGAGTTGTGCGCCCAGACCACTGCCTTCGATTGGGGACCTTGCGCCTCGAGGATATGCCCTAAGGTCTCGAACATGTGCGTATCGCGCAGATTCCAGGATTCGGCGCCTCCGTAATACATGATCCGATAGTAGCGTTCGGCGGATGCGACGAGACGCGCGTTCTGCGCCGCGTCCAGGAAGCTGTCCGGGTCGTTCGCGGCGTAGAGGTGCTTTCCGAGGATCTCTTGGCACTGTCGGACCACCTCCGCTTCGCATTTTCGATAACCTTCAGTCAGGACGGCACGACCGTAGGTCGATGTTGCGCTGCCAAGGGGGCAGGCACTCATAACGCTCGCGCGCAATTGCTGCTGCTGCAGGATGTATCCCGATAGGTGAGGACGGCCGCGATGGAACTTCGCATGTTGTAGGTGTCGAGACCGAAGAATGCGGCCCGCTCGCCAGCGGGCTTTCTGTCGTTGTATTCGCGTATCCACTCGACGAAAGCGGCGACATCCGTATTGCGCCACATCCAGGTCGGGAAGCGCTGGAACGGCTTCCCGGTCGAACTGCGGGACGATCGCTGGCGAACGTGTCGGTCGATCGCCACGGCGTCAGGGCCAATCTGCTTCCACCGCAACGACCGTAAAGCCGTGCTTCTCAATCAGGCAGCGCGTGATCGCGGCGTTGGCTTCTTCGCCCGACGATTCGCCGCCAAGGAGGCCTGCGCAAAAGCGCTCGGCACCGGCGTCATCGAGCGGGTGGGCTGGCAGGACATCGAAATTTCTACGGACGGATCGGGCGCGCCAAAGATTGCACTTTCGGGCGGTGCTCTGCGGCGAGCTCGACGCCTCGCCCCAAAGGGATCGAAAATCACCGGACACGTCTCGTTCGCGACGGCAAAAGGCATGTGCATCGCCCTCGCTGTCATCGAAGCTAGACACCCGGTCTGCCATCAAACGCCGAACAGATAAGGCTCGCGACGCATCGCGTGGGATCTCGTTCGTAAACGCGATGCGTGCTACATGAGATCCACCGTGCTCCACCGTTAATAGCCGCGGCTCAAGAACAGGACTTTTCCGTAACTGAAGATTGTGGCGGAGAGGGAGGGATTTCCCGACCGAGAACCGGACAGCCCGAAACGACCGTAAAATCAGCATTCCCGAAAGAGGCCGGCGAAGGTTTGCGACCACCGCTGTGTACCACCCGAATGGCCTCCCCGGCCGTCGAAGTCAATCGATTTGGAGCCGTCTCAGGCCGCCCCGGCGCGTAGACGGTCTTGGATGCCCAACGCGTCGCCGACCGCGTGATAGGATACCCGCTCGGCCGGGCAGGGAGCTTGCCGGCGAGATGGAGACATGAAGTCCAGGATTGGCAAGATCGGTAGCTCCCATGCCTTTCTGTTGAGGAGCCAGCGCCAGGACAGCGCTGCGCTCACCACAACTGGAGGTAGCATCGCCGCCATTACTCACCAAAAGGATTGAGAATGACCAGCCAATTGGCAGGCGACCGGCGACGTATTTGACTCGGCGGACCATCGTCCGCCGTTTGAGTACGGCGTCCTGTAGCGGATAGCCAAAGGCTCACGCCCGCTGTTCAAAAACATGCGCTCGCGCGGATAGCCAAAGGCGGTGGTCCCGTTCGGCGCCTTGAAAGAATCAGCTTGAAGAAGCCGGCGAAAACCCGCGAAGAACTTGAGGCCGCCATCAAGCTGGAGATGGAAGACGTCAGCGACTGGCCGACGGACCTGGCCATCTCGGTCGTGCCGCACGAAGATTCCTGGAAAGTCGAGATCATGACGGACGGGCCGCCGCAGGACGCGGAGCGTTGCGACATGATCGAAGCCATTGCCAATAGGCTGCGTAACCAGTTCGATCTGAAAGGTTGACCTCCCCACCTCCGCAAACGATCCGCTGTGACTATCGCCGAGAGCGAAGATCGGGCGCGCGCCCGAGGTGAGGGGCAGGGCAAGCTAACCGGCGAGCATACGGCGAAGCGTCACGTCCTAGTACGACTACCCGGATAGTATTGCTCTTGCGACGGCTAGGGTTCGCGGGCCTTGGCGGTGGCGACGAGTTCGCCGTTCAGGCATTCGTTGATGAGGAAGCGGACCATCATGCCAGCAGACGAAAGCGACCCACCCGCCCGGCTTGAGCGCGCGCGGCGCATATGGGCGAACGCCGCCGTCGGATCGTCGAAGAACATCACTCCGAAGCGCGAGAACAGGATATCGAACGCGCCCTCGGGCAGCTCGGCGCTGCTGGCGTCGGCCACCCGGAACAGGGCCGGCGTATCCTGTGGCGCAAGCGCGCGCGCTCGGCCGATCAGCGGTTCGGATACGTCCACGCCTAGCACTTGGCCCCCCGCGCCGACGCGGGCGGCCAGAGCCAGACTCGACGCGCCCGCGCCGCAGCCGACGTCCAGCACGCGCTCGCCCGCCGCGGGCGCGGCGGCTTCGATCGCGGCCTGGCCGAACACCGCCAGCCCGGCATCGAGCCGGGCCTGGTGGGCGACCCAGCGCTCCCGGTTTGGGCATTCCAGTCGGCGACCTGATAAGCTGATGGCGGCATCACACGAATGATCCGCTTTAGCTCACGATCGGTCCAGCCGTCGCTTCATCCAAACCGGCACGAGCTTGGATAGCGAGGCTTCGTTCTGCAGCCTGCGAGTCGAAGTATTCCTCAATCGAATAAACCTTGCCCCATCGCAACTTGAAGACGTGGACGCCCCTGTTCACATAGGAGCTTTGGCCGTCAAGTAGCCTCGCGTTGGCCCGCCACTTGACGAACACTGTGGTATTCCATGGCCAACCCGTCACCTCGACCTGCTCAACATCTATGTGCAGCTTCGGGAAAACACGGCCCATGCGCTCGAACCACTGCTTCACCGATTGCTTTCCATGTCGCTCCCCCCCCAACGCATGATCTCCGGCAACCCAGTGATACGCGTTCGGTGTTAGGCCTTTTGCAGCATCATCCCAACGCTGGTTCGTTGACATGATCGAAGCTTCTGCGGATCTCTTTTTTGACAATTAGACTGTAGACCATTGATGTCCCCTGTTGTCGGATAGCCGACGGCTCTGCAAGACGGGATGGATACTTTCCAGATATCGAAAGCTGCTCCAGGTAACGGCGGCGATCCGTTGGGAAAGCTGGCTGACGGGCGGCCACGCAGACGGCAGCGGCGCAACAGTCAGAGCCAGCGGCGAACCTCGGCCTTGTAGCGGCGGTAGTCGTCGCCGAACTTCGCTTCGAGATAGCGCTCCTCGCGGGCGATCACCTGCGTCTGGATCGCGATCAGCACCAACGGGAGCAAGGCGAAGGCGATCGGCCCGTCGAAGCCGATCGCAACGCCGGCATAGATAAGCGCCATGCCGAGATACATGGGATTGCGGGTCCACCTATAAGGGCCGGTCGTTGCGATGAGGGTCGTTGGCTGCGACGGCGGAACGTTGGTGCCCAGCCGCCGGAACAGCCCCGCCGCCGCAAGCATCATCGCCGCGCCGGCAAAGAACAGCAGCGCGCCCGTCGCGGCCAGCAACCGCCAGTCGATGCCGAAAGAGCGCAGCGTGACGAACCGCTCCGCCGCCAGCCCCAACAGCAGCGCTCCCAGATAGACGAAGGGCGGAGGGACGCGCACACCCGCGCTGTCCGGTTCGACGGCCATGCTCATCTCCAATCTGTGCGCTCAAACCAGCATCGACTGCTGGGCGAAGATACCCGCCATCGCGCCGTGCGATGATGCCAGGGTGACCGATGGCGGCGTAAAGGGGTTGGCGAGGTCGCCGGCGGCGTAGATGCCGGGCATGCTGGTTTGGCGGCGCTCGTCGACCTTGAGGATGATGCCGAGGGGCGTATCGATCGTGGCGAGGCCTAGTGATTCATGCAGGCTTGCGGACGGCTTGTTGCGCGGATGCGCGAACAGGATGTCGACCGCGACATTGGGGCCGGTATCGAGCTTGACGGTGGCGTTATGGCTCCCGTGATGGGCGATCTCGATGATCCGGCCATCGACGACAGGCGTGTTGCGGCGCGTCAGATCGGCCCGGATATCGGGCGGAATGTCATGACCATTGGCGAAGACCGTCAACCTGTCGGTCCAATCGTGGAACAGCCTGACCTGATTGTGCGACTGCGGGCCGGACCAGACGAGACCCCAATGCTGGCCGGCGACTTCAAAGCCGTCGCAATAGGGGCAGGGCACGATGGAGGTGCCCCAACCTTCGGCAAAGCCCGGAACATCAGGCATCTGGTCGGCGACGCCATAGCTCAGGATCAGGCGACGCGCCCCAAGGCTTTCGCCATCGCCGGTAAGGACAGAGAAATTGTCGATGGCGCCGGAGACGCTGTCGGCCCGGGCACTGACCAGCTTGATCGTGGGATAACGCGCCAGCTGCTGCCGCGCCTCGGCCAGGATGTCTAGCGGCGGCTTGTGATCGTGGCCGAGCAGACCATGCGAGTGGCCAGCGAAGCGGTTGCGCGGCAGGCCGGTATCGAGAACGGTGACCTTGCGGCGGGCACGGCCGAGCTGCAGGGCGCCGGCGAGACCGGCAAAGCTGCCGCCGATGATGATGACGTCATCCATGGTGATGGGCTCCGTGTTGTGGATGGAGGGGTTGAACGCAGCAGACCGCTCAGCCCGATTTGCCGAGTGCTTTCAGTATGAAACGGATCTGGTCGCGCAGGCCTGCTTCCGTGTCTTCGCCGTGTACAACGCAGTGCTCGATCAGAATGGGATGGAAGAATGGCATAAACGCGGATCTGACTGCTCGCGCCGCTTCCGCGGCATCTTCGACATCGAACTGTCCCGCTTGGGCGCCCCCGCGTATGATCGCCTCGAAGATCGTCTCCATCCGCTCGATATGCGCCTTGATGATCGGCCAGTTCTCCTGCGTGGCGGCGACGATCAGATCGTGCATGGGCTTCGCCGTGACCAACGTCATCTTGCTGTGGTGGTGAACAGTGCTCAGCAGTTCCTCGAGTTTCTCGGCGGCCGGCGCGTTCCTCCGTGCGATCGCAAAGGCGAAGTCGGCAAGCTCGTTCAATAGACGCCCGCAGATGGACTCGTCGATTGCATTCCGGGAGGGAAAGAACCGGTAGATGTTCGCCGGGCTCATGCCGAGCTCGGCGGCGATGTCGGCCACCGACGTCCTGTGGTGACCGACACGCCGAAAGCGCTCTTCCGCCGCTCCCAGGATCCGGGCGCGGGCCTCGTCGGACTCTCTTCCCGTTCGGACCGAACGATCCATTGGAGCAACAGCGCCTTATTCGGCAGCCAATGCCGGCTGCAGTTCCGGCCTCTTGGGTGAAACCTCATGCATGTCGTCTGCGGTCGGCTTGATCCGAAACCAGGCGGCATAGAGCGCAGGAAGGAACAGCAGGATCAGAACCGTTCCGACCGCGGTGCCGCCGATCAACGTATACGCCATCGATCCCCAGAAAACGGAATGCGTAAGAGGGATGAAGGCCAGCACCGCAGCCAATGCGGTCAGGATCACGGGTCTGGTGCGCTGCACCGTGGCCTCGATGACGGCGTGATAGTCGTCAAGGCCGGCGGCAAGGTTCTCCTTGATCTGGTCGGTCAAGATAAGTGTGTTGCGCATCAGGATGCCCGCGAGGCCTATCAGGCCCAGAATGGCGTTGAATCCGAAGGGCTGGTGAAAAATCAGCAACATCGGCACGACGCCGGCGAGGCCAAGCGGTCCGGTCAGCACGACCATGGCCATCATCGAGAAGGATCGCACCTGCAGCATGATGACGATCAGCATGGCGGCAATCATAACCGGAAAGATTGTCGCCAACGCGTCGTTGGCCTTGGTTGCCTCCTCGATCGATCCGCCCAACTCGATGCGATAACCGGCCGGAAGGGATGCGATCAGCGGCTGAAGGGCCGTCTTGATATCCTTGGAGACCTCCGGAGGCTGAGTCGCCTCATTGATGTCCGACCTGATCATGACGACGGGGGTGCGGTCGCGACGCTTCATGATCGGTTCTTCAAGCTGGACTTCCGAATGGCCGACCTGGTCGAGAGGAACGGCGCGGCCGTCTCGGCTCATCAATGAGAAATCCGCCAGTCGCGTCGGATCCAGCCGCTCGCCGCCGGCGCTGCGCGCCACGATGGGGACATTGCGAATGTCCTCGCGGACCTGCGTCACGGCAATGCCCGTGAGCAGGAACTGGAGTTGCCGGCCCACCTCCGCCGGCGAAAGGCCGATGAGGTTCAGTCGATCCTGATCCGGGATGAAGCGGAGCACGGGCGTGCGATCACCCCAGTCGCGGTTCGCCTGGCGCACATCGGGAACGCCACGCATGATACCGAGCGCCTTTTCGGAGATCGCGTATAGTTGCGCGGGGTCAGGCCCCATGATCCGAAACTCGACGGGGAATGGCGTATAGGGTCCGAACACAAGCTGCGTGACACGCACATTGGCTTCAGGCGCAAGCCCATCCGACACCGCCTGTCGGAGCCGATGCTTCAAGACCTCGCGGGCTTCCGCGTCCGGTGTCAGCACGACCATCTTGGCGAAGGCCGGATCGGGCAGCTCCGGCGCCATCGCGAAGAAGAAGCGCGGCGCACCCTGACCGACATAGCTCGTGACGATCTTGGCCTCCGACTGGCCTTCCAGCCAGCGTTCAAGCTTTGCGACGGTGGCGGTCGTCGTCCCGATGCTGGTGCCTTCCGGCAGACGAACTTCCACCAGAACTTCAGGGCGGTCGGACGTCGGGAAGAACTGCTGTTTGAGGCCGCCCATGCCGGCGACGGAAAGCGCGAAAGCGACGGCGACGACGCCGCAGGTCACGAACTTGTGGCGCACGACGAAGGTAATGAGAGCGCGCAAGCGCCGATAGTTGGGCGTGCCGTAAATCGCGTGGTGGCCGCCTTCGATCGGTTTGATCGCGGGCAGCATCTTGACGCCGAGATACGGCGTGAAGACCACCGCGACGATCCAGGAGACGATGAGGGCGAATCCCACGACCCAGAAGATGTTGCCGGCGTATTCCCCGGCCGTCGAGCGGGCGAAGCCCACCGGCAGGAAGCCTGCGATCGTCACGAGTGTTCCCGACAGCATCGGTGCCGCGGTGTGGCTCCATGCATACGCCGCCGCCGAGATGCGGTCCATGCCCTCTTCCATCTTCACCACCATCACCTCGATGGCGATGATGGCGTCGTCCACGAGAAGGCCCAGCGCCAGGATGAGAGCGCCCAGTGTAATGCGGTCGAAGAAACGGCCGGTCTCCAGCATGATGAGGAACACGACGGCAAGCGTCAGTGGGACGGCAGCCGCGACAACGATGCCGACGCGCCAGCCGAGGCTGAGCAGGCTCACGAGGAGCACCACGCCGAGCGCCATCGCGAACTTCATCATGAATTCGTTCACCGATGAGGAGATGTTGACGGCCTGGTCGCTGACCTTGGCCAACGTCATCCCGAGTGGCAGTGTCCGGGAGATCGCTGCGGACCTCTCCTCCAGCGCCTTGCCGAGCGCGAGACCATTCCAGCCCTCCTGCATGACCGCCGCCAGCATGATGGTGGGCTCGCCCTGGTGCCGGATCAGGTAGGTGGGAGGATCCTCGTAACCGCGACGGACTTCGGCGATGTCGGAAAGCTTCAGCGTTCGCCCGGCTGCGACGATCGGCGTGTCGGCGATCGCCTGGACGCTGTCATAGGCCCCCTCGACCCGGATGAAGACCTGCGGCCCCTTGGTGTCGATCGAACCCGCCGGTGTGACCGTGTTCTGCCGCTGCAAGGCGGCAACGATATCCGTTGCCGATACGCCGAGGGTCGCCAGTTTGGGATAGGAGAACTCGACGAATATCTGCTCGGGGCGTTCGCCGAGGATGTTGATCTTCTTGACGCCGGGCACGTGCAGAAGATCCTGGCGAATGGTCTCGGCTTGCCTGGCGAGCTCCCGCATCGGCATGCCCTTGGCCTTCAGGGCATAAAGGGCGAAGCTGACGTCCGAATATTCGTCATTGATGAAGGGGCCGAGCACACCGGGGGGCAGCTTGCGGGCTTCATCGCCCAGCTTCTTGCGGGCCTGATAGAATTCCTCCTGCACGCTCGATGGCGGTGTGTTGTCCTTCAGCGTCACGGTCATGTACGCATAACCCGGCCGTGTGGTCGTCTCCACCCGGTCGTACCAGGTCAGCTCCTGGATCCGCTTTTCCAGCGGTTCGGCGACCTGGTCCTGCATCTCGCGTGCGGTCGCACCCGGCCACACGGTCGTGACCGTCAGGGTCTTGATGGTGAAGGAGGGATCCTCGGCCCGTCCGAGCATGAAGAAGGCGTAGGCGCCCGCGGCTGCCAGCAAAAGCAAGAAGAACAGCGTTGCGGCCCGTTCACGGACTGCGATCGCCGAAAGATTGAAGCTCATCAGTTGCTCCTGTCTTGAGAGGCTGTCCTGACGTGAGCGTCCTCCTGCAGGAGGTGTGCGCCCAGAGAGACAACCCGATCACCGGAGCTCAGGCCGGAGATAACGGCATTTTCGCTGGTCACACGCACAAGCTTGATGGTCTGAAAGCGGACCGTCGAGGTGCCGCCGTCGAACACCCAAACGCCGGTCTTTCTGCCGTCGTCGAGCACGGCTCCCAGCGGCACCTGAACTTCCGGCTGGCTCCCATGGCTTGCAAACCGGATGGTGATCGTCGCGCCAAGCGGTGCCGCCGCGGCCTCACCGCCGAGCACGTAGCGGGCCTCATAGGTGCGGGTCTGAGGATCGGCGGAATCCGACAACTGCCGCAGATGCGCAGTAAAGCGCCCATCGGTCCCGTACAGGCTCGCCTCAGCGAGCGACCCGATCGCCGGCCGGATCGTTTCGGGAAGCGCCACCACAGCCTCGCGAGGACCGGACTGTGCCAGCCGAACGACCGCCTGGCCTGCGGAGACCACTTGTCCCGGCTCGCCCAGCGTTTGCATGACCGTTCCATCCGCATCCGCCACCAGGACGGAATAGGTCGCCTGGTTCTCGGCAACCCCGGCGTCGGCTTCCGCCGCTGCGAGCTGCGCTTTGGCTGTATCCGAGGCGGCCTTCGCCTGCTCGTAGCGCTGTTTGGAAGTCCATCCGTCGCTGACCAGGTTGGCGTATCGCCGCTCATCGGCGTCGGTCTGAACGACAGCTGCACGCGCAGCGGCGACGGCGTTGCGCTTCGCTGCGAGCGCCAGGCGGAGGTCGGTTTCGTCGATCCGCATCAGCGGCTGCCCGGATTTGACCTGCTCACCGACACTGACGAGCCGCTCGACGATCTTACCGGCGACGCGAAAACCGAGATTGCTTTCCACCCTCGCCCCGATGGTGCCGGTGAAGCCGCGGTCGGATCCGCTGACCGGCGCGGCCATCACGAGACGGACCATTGGGGGCTCTTGCCTGGGGTCACCGACCGCGGAGGCTTCCCGGGGCGGGATCCCGAGGGCAACGAAGGTCGCCACCCCGGCCGAGATCAAAATACCAGCCAAAACCGCAAAGCCCCGCATCCTCATGGCAATCTCCCAATTTTAGATTTCGTCCGAACTCTGTATTCCGTTTAGCTTTCGAACGCAATCTAAAAAGGAAGGGAGGCGACGAAAATGTGATTCAGGCCTTGGAAACCGTAAAAGGGACGGCTGAAGCGCTCCTACCAAGAGATTCGGCCTCGGTGCCCTTGATAGATTGCGTTCGGCTTCTATATTGTGGTAATAGAGTTCAAATGCAATCTAAGTTGGAGGTGCCGATGCGAGTCAGTCGCGTTCAGGCCGCAGAGAACCGCCAAACCGTGATCAATGTGGCAAGTCGCCTGTTCAGGGAGCGCGGCTTCGATGGGATCGGGCTCAAGGATCTGATGGAAGGGGCCGGGCTAACCCAAGGCGCCTTCTACAAGCAATTCGCGTCGAAAGAGGATTTGGCCGTCGAGGCTTCGAGGCGAGCATTGGAGAGCGCGTCGGGCCGATGGTCGGACGCGGCTGCTCAGAATCCCGATGATCCGCTCGGCGCGGTGATCGGGATTTACCTCAGCGGCGACCATCGCGAAGAAAAGATGGACGGCTGCCCCATCGTGGCACTCGGCTCGGACGCCGCCCGGCAGGGCCCCGAGGTGAAGGCGGAATTCGAAGCAGGAATCAAAGCGCATCTCGACGTGCTCGACCGCTTTCTCGCCGGGGCCGGCGACGAGGCTTCCCGCAGCAAGGCCATGGCCATTCTCGCGACGATGGTCGGCGCGGTGACGCTGTCGCGCGTGATCAACGATCCTGATCTGGCTCAGGCCGTTCTGGATGCCGCGGCGAAACAGGTTCGCGGCGCCGCCGCAGCTTGAAAGGATGGGCCGGTGTTTCTGATTGAGATCTGGGCGAGCCCCATTCGCCGACCAAACAGATGAGGACGAGAACGATGTCGAATGAAGCACTGAACAGCTTCGCCGGAAAATGGGCGCTGGTCACGGGAGCGTCGAGTGGCCTCGGTCTTGAATTCGCAGGTCTCCTGGCGGCGCAGAAAGTCAATCTCGTCTTGGCGGCCCGACGGCGGGAGTGGATGGAAAAGCTTGCCTCCGATCTCCGCAGCAAATACGGGGTGGATGTGCTCGTCGAGGCGATCAATCTTGCCGCGCCGAGCGCGGCCAGCCGCCTGAAAAGCAGTCTCGACGCGAGGTCGGTGACGATCGACATCTTGGTGAACAATGCCGGATTCGGCTTGCACGGCGATTTTTTGGACACGCCGATCGAGCAGACCGCGAACATGATCCAGCTCAACATCACGACGCTCACAGAGCTGACCTATCTTTTCGGCCGCGACATGTCCAAGCGGCGGTCTGGACATATCCTTCTGGTCGCCAGTCTCCTGGCTTTCCAGGCCGTTCCCAGCTACGCGGCCTATGCGGCGACCAAGGCTTATGTACTCGCCTTTGGCGAGGCCCTGCATGAAGAACTCCGCCCGCACGGCGTGGTCGTTACCAGTCTCTGCCCGGGGCACACCGCGACCGGTTTCGATGCGGCGGCCGGCGCAACCACATCGGCCATGCTGCGGCTCCTCACCATGAAGCCGCGTCCGGTTGCCGAGAGCGGCGTTCGGGCGCTCTCGCAAGGAAAGGCCATGGTGATCCCTGGCCTGACGAACAACATGGCTGCCTTTTCAAATCGCCTGACGCCGCGATCGATGCAAAGGGCCACGATGAAAAGAATAATGGACGCTTGAGGCCTGGAGCGGTTGCGTGTGGGCGCGATCGAATAGCGTAGGCCCCTGTCGCGCACCCGTCCGAGCTGGCTCGCCTGACATTGGCGGCAGCGCATCCATGAACAGTCGCGATCTAATCGCCCGCCGCAGGGCTCCAGCGTGCTGAGATGCCGACTCGAACTAGAATGATGATCAATAAGATAACGTCCATATCGGGCATCTAATGGGAGGAAGAAATGCGCAACGCCGGTGTACATAAATTTCCGGCAATTGACCGCGTCATCTATGGCAAAGCCGCCTCCCAATCTATCCGCGCCGAGGCGGAGCGACTTGACGCAAAGCGCGTCTTCCTCATTGCCAGTCGGGCCCTGAACTCCAACACCGACGAGATCGAGAAGATCAGGCACTCCGTAAGACGAAGCCGATATCGTCGATCTGCTGCTAATGGCCGCGTAGCAGCGGCGCCTCGCTCGTGGGGCCTCTCGTCGGGAAGCGCGCGCTCGTTAGTTCAGACAGGCTCTACGAGGAAAACCCGAGCATGAACGCCTCCGCTTCAACGGCCCAACAACGGCACGCCGATAGTCCAGGGCGCTCGCGGGAGAACTCTCTGGCGAGCGGCCATATCCGCAACCGCACGGTTCACGCCAACGGGCTCGATTTCCCGATTCTGGAGGCTGGACATGGTCCCCTCGTGCTCTGCCTGCACGGCTTTCCCGATCATGCGCAGAGTTGGATCCCCTTTCTCGATCGCCTCGAGCGAGAAGGATATTGGGCGGTGGCGCCGGCGCTGCGTGGATATTGGGTCGGCGGCGCCGCACCGGACGGGTCGTACCGCGCCCTGGCAACAGGTCAGGACGTACTAGCGCTCATCGAATCGCTTGGAGCTGAGCAAGCCGTTCTCGTCGGCCATGATTTGGGCGCACGTGCAGCCTACGCTGCGGCAAGCCTCGACGCGGGACGCGTCCGCAAGCTTGTCGGGCTGGCCGTGCCCTATGGAAAGGGACTGGCGTCGGCGTTCGTTGCCGACGGTGATCAGCAGCGACGAAGCTGGTACATGTTCTTCTTCCAGACACGTCTGGCCGAGATCGCCGTTCAGCTGAACGACTTTGCATTCCTCGACCGCCTGTGGCGGGAATGGTCACCGGGCTATGTGCTGCCAGCTCCGGCTCGATCTTCACTCAACGAGGCCTTTGCGCAGCCCGGCGTCCTCACGCAGACTCTGGCCTATTATCGGCAGTTGTTCGCCCCGCCATCCGACGCGGCAGCGCAAGCTCTCGAGGCTCTCGCGACTGGCCCAATTACGGTCCCGTCGCTCTATCTTCATGGGGCAGACGACGGCTGCATCTCCGCCCAGCTTAGCGAAGGCATGGAGGCGGCGTTCACGAATGGTCTTGAGCGTGTCGTGATGCCTGAAGTCGGGCACTTTCTCCATCTCGAACAACCCGACGCCGTCTTCGACCACATCCTCCGCTTCATAAGGACCTAACCGATCCCGCGCGCGAGGATCGGACCTGTCCACGAAGCACTCGGTCACTCAGCCAACAGGACAAATCGATGTCGAAGCGGCCCCCAATATTGATCACCGGTGCCGGTGGCGAGGTTGGCTCTGTCAGCAGGACGATGATCAAGATGCTGCTGCAGCAATGTCCGGTGCGCGCCTTCGTTAGGACGGACGACGAGCGGGCTGAGGCGCTTCGACAGGCCGGAGCCGAGGTATTCGTCGGCGACCTTCTCAATGCCTCCGATGTCGCGGCTGCCCTGAAAGGTTGTCGGCGGATCTACTTCAGCATGAGCTTGAACCCCTACTATAGCGACGCGACCATCCTGATGGCCGCCGCTGCGCGTGCGCAAGGCGGCATCGAGGTTTTCGTGAACATCTCGGAGTTCGAGCAGACCTTCATGACGTTCGATCGAATGACCGCCGAGCGGGAGGCGCGAATAGCCTGGCTGGGCGGATCTGTCGCCGAGTGGTCGCCCCAACAGCGGGCACATTGGGCCTCGGAGCAGGCGTTGCAATGGTCCGGTCTCCCGGTCGTCAACATCCGAGCAACGATATTCGCCGAGAACCCGATCCTTTCCTGGTTTCCGCTCAAGCAATTGCTGAGCGCGGGCGAACTTCATCTGCCGTTTGGCACTCAGAAGATCGCGCCAATCGCTGCCTATGACGTTGCGGAAGTTTGCGCGAAAATCCTGACCGACCCGCCGTCGCACATATCAATGTCGTATGCGCTCACGGGACCGGTGTTGAAGGACATGCACGGGTTTGCTGAGGACTACGGCGCCGCGCTGGGGCGCCAGGTTTCGTACGTACCCCAGGACCTGGACGCCTGGATCGGCACATACATCGACAGGGCTCTGGCATCTCGCAATCCGCACATTGCGGACCACCTGAAAGCCATCACCCGCCTGGTCGCAGGCGGACGTTATGACGTTGTCACCGACGAGCTCGAGCGATTGCTTGGGCGCGCTCCAAAGACCGTCCGATGGGCTCTCGAACACAATCCGCGTATCCGCAAAGCACTGGAGGGCGCATGATCGGCGTGACTGCGGCTCGAGGCCCTCATGTCACATCATGGTGCCCGGCAAAAAGCAGCGCACCCGCGGGTGGCCATCAATGTAGTAGTTCCAAACCATAGTTCGCCCGACCTTGTTAGGCTGTGTGATCACGGCCCCGTCCGGCACCATCACCCACTCATTGTTGATGCGCACACGATAGTGGCCGTGGTCGGATTCCCAGTCGACATCCGCGACGAAGTATCCATCCGCATCCGAGCAGCACTGCCCAAAGTCGCTGGACAGGCTTTCGAACCAAGGCTTCAGTGGTGAGCCGGTGTAGCGCCCATCGTCACGCGCCAGCGCGGAGGTGGCCACCATGATCAGGCCCAGCGACAAGCCCATGCGGTTCATAGCGCGCAGCCCGGATGTCCAGCCGTGTACCAATCCGCGTGGCGCACGAGAGCTCTGACCTTGGAGACCTGTCGGATCAGCAGCTCGCATACGGCATGATCGACAGTCCCTGCGGCATCCGAGATCAAGACAGGACAATCCATATCTCCTCCTCCGGAGCCCCCAGCGAGCCGAGGCGGCGTCGGGCCAAAATAGGGGCATATCAAACTATATCGGATATACAGCAGAAGGAGCCCTCGTTCAACTGGTCCCTCGGATCCCGCCGCTCTGGAACTATCGACAGCAAACACGCGCGGGTGATATCTTGCGCATCGGAGGGGATCGATGACGAGAGCAGCTGTAGGAGCATCGAATTTCGTTGATGACCCGGCGCGCTGTAACTGCAATCAGGTCCGCCGCGCAGCCCGTCGTCTCTCGCGCTACTATGACCTCGCCCTCGCCCCGACTGGGCTCAAAGCGACGCAATATGGTCTGTTGAGTTATCTGGTGACGTCGGGGCCAATGACGATGGCGCGTCTCGCCAAGCTGATGTCCATGGACCGCGCCACCACAGGCCATAACCTCAGACCGCTGGTGCGTGACGGTTTCGTTGAGATTTCAGTCGGCGAAACTGACCGGCGGGAACGGATCGTTACCGTCACAAAGCTGGGTCACAGAACGCATACCAGAGCCCTGCCCGCATGGCGGCGCGCGCAGACCGCCTTTGAAGAGGCCGTGGGCGAACGTGAGGCCTCTGATCTCCGCGATTTGATGAACCGAATCGTTGACCTTCCTCTTCCCGACCCTGAGTAGATCGCATGATCCAGTGCGGCGCTCGACCTCGCTCTCGGCCTTGCGGGAAGAGTCCCGCTCGCGGCAGGCAGAGATCGTCGACCTTCGCCCGCGAAATGCGACCGGACGATGGAGCAGGGCTTCGTCCCACACCCCGTGGCCAGCTGTTCGCACCGCCGTGCCTGGAGTACGCGCGATCTGCGGCCCCTCTGGCGACTTCGGGCGTTGATCATGGACTTGCCCCTAAGAGGCGCTGGCGTCCGGATGCGGGATAGCCCCTGCACAGGTGTCGCTGTTGGATGACGTCCGCTGCCGACAAGCTCGAAAGGGTGCTGCCGTTCCGCTGAACATCCTGATCGTCCTGGAGTGGTCGGCATCGCCCGAGTGCGTCTGCTGGCCTGGTTGCGCCCGGTATTGAAAAGCCCAGGCCCAGCGAGAGGATATGAAACCGGTCAGTGGCGGGTCGAGCCGTAGCCCGGCCGTGCAAAGCACCCAAAGCTCGCAGGTGGAGCTCTCTTCGGCATCAGCTTGCGAGGCATAAGGCCTTGAAAGTGAACGAGTCCATTCTAATTCAAAGGGTGCAGAGCTGCTTGATGTGCTGCTCCGGGTGCCTTTTCTTAGGAGCCGGCTACCGGCCCGGATACGGTGTCCGCGCGCTTATCCGCCCCACAACATCGAGTGGAGCGAAGAGGACCGCTATCAGATATCGCTCGCTCTGGCCGGTTCGTGCGTCGCGAGGTGACCATCAGCGCGGGCCAGAACGTGCTGACCGTCGAAGGCCGCAAGGCTAATAAAGGTGCGCATCAGTTGCTGTATCAGGGAATCTCGTCTCGCCCGTTCCGGCGGCAGTTCGATCTGGCCGAGTACGTCCAAGTAAAGGCCGCTTCCTTCGTGGACGGCATGCTCAAGATCGAGCTGGGTGCGTGAGGTTCCTGATGCGATGAAGCCGCGGCAGATCCGATTCAGGCCGGCAACGACAATCACCAGTGAGAACACCAGCAGACGTCCTGAGCCTCTGCCGCTGACTTCTCCCCGGCGCGGCTGCTGCGCGGGGAAGAACCTTGGCTGCACCCGCCGGAACAGCCATTGCTGTTGATCTCCGCGCGCATCACAGGAAGAAAGCCATGGAAAGCGGGACTTCAATGAACGTCCAGCAGATTGAGCGCGAGCTTCTTGCGGCCTTCGAACGTCATGGCCCTGACGGTGGAGCCATGACGATCGAGAGTCTGGCCGCCACACCGGGCATCGCGGGGCGGCCAGAGGAGCTGGCACTCGCCTTGAAACACCTCATCGGGCGCGGGCTACTCACACGAGCGGGCGAAGATCCGATGCCCGGCTCTGCAATTGCCTTTCGCCTTGTAAGGCCGACGCCAGAACGGGGCGTATACCGGTCCAGCGTTCCGGTTAAGCAAGTGACACACGGGCGCAAATGACGACGTTCAGTGGTCCGTCAATCTCGCGGTGAGAGGGATTATCGAGATCTCGTGACTGTAAGCCTGACACTGTTGTGGGCCGGCATCATGTTTGTCGGCGGGTAGCTCTAATTCGAGCACCGCAACACCAGCAAGCCGACCGGTCCACTCGCCGCGACCGTGATCTACTTTGCCAACCCTGATCTGGACACGCCGTCAGCACATGAGAAGACGACTGAGCCGCGCAAGGGCCCTGAGCGGAACCACGCCGGCTGAGCCGCCTCGCGAGCGCGAACGTCCTGCTCACACGGCCCGCAGAGCTTCTTTGGGCATCTCCCGGATCAGCGCGTCAATATCGTTCTGCTCCAGCGTCTCTTTCTCCAATAGCTTCTTGGCCGCGCGGTCGAGGATCGGACGGCGAGTCGTCAGGATGGCTTCGGCCCGCTCCAGAACCCGATCGACAATGTCCTTGACCTCGCGGTCCACGGTGGCAGCGGTTTCCTCCGCGTAGTCACGCTCGCGAACCGGGTAGGGCCGGTCCGTGCTCGCCAGGAAATTGCCAGGCTCGCGTTCATAGGCGACGCTGCCGAGCTTTTCCGACATGCCGTAGCGGGTCACCATGCTGCGGGCGATGTCGGTGACACGGCGCAGATCGTCCGCCGCTCCGGTTGACAAATGACCGAAGACGATCAACTCCGCCGCTCGACCGCCCAGCAGGACCGCCATCTTGTTCTCGAGCTCCTCTCTGGTCATCAGGAAGCGATCTTCGATGGGCCGTTGAATAGTGTAGCCGAGGGCTCCGACGCCCCGAGGAATGATCGAGATCTTGTGCACCGGATCCACGCCGGGCAATGAGAGCGCGACCAGCGCGTGGCCCAGCTCGTGATAGGCAACGATCTCGCGCTCTTTGGCATTGAGTAGCCGGTTGCGCTTTTCCAGACCTGCGACCATGCGCTCTACCGCATTATTGAAGTCGCTCATCGTGACCGCATCTCCGCCGCGTCGAGTGGCGAGGAGTGCCGCCTCGTTGACGAGGTTCGCGAGATCGGCGCCGGTAAAGCCCGGTGTCAATGCGGCGACGGCATCCGGAGCAACGTCAGGTGCGATCTGCACCTTTTTCATGTGAACTTTCAGGATCTCGATACGGCCTTTCTTGTCCGGCCGATCAACCAGCACCTGGCGATCAAAGCGGCCGGCCCGGAGCAGCGCAGGATCGAGTATTTCTGGCCGATTTGTTGCAGCGAGGATCACCAGGCCCGAGCGCGAGTCGAAGCCGTCGAGCTCGACCAGGAGCTGATTCAGTGTCTGTTCCTTCTCGTCATGTCCGCCAGCAAAAGGGCCAATGCCGCGGGCCCGGCCCAGCGCGTCGAGCTCGTCGATAAAAATAATCGCGGGCGCCTTTTCGTGTGCCTGCTGGAACAGGTCCCGCACGCGTGCCGCGCCGACACCGACGAACATTTCGACGAACTCCGAACCCGAGATCGAGAAGAACGGCACCTTGGCTTCGCCGGCAACCGCCTTGGCGAGCAAGGTCTTGCCCGTCCCGGGCGGACCGACCAGCAGCACGCCTTTGGGCATACGGCCGCCGAGCCGGCCATAGTCGGAGGGTTTCTTCAGAAAGTCGACGACCTCGCGAAGTTCGTCCTTGGCCTCGTCCACACCAGCGACATCCGCAAAGGTGATGCCGGTGTTGGACTCGACGTAGATCTTGGCCTTGCTCTTCCCGATCTGCATCAGGCCTCCTCCGAGGCCACCTCCTTCGGCAACGCGGCGGCCGATGTACCACCATACGCCAAAGAAAAGGAGCACCGGCATGATCCATGAAAGCAAGTCGCGGAGGAACGTGCTCTCGATCTGGCCGGTGAAACGGACGTGGTATTTTTCTAACTCCTGCGCCACGTCCTGATCGACGCGGGTGGTCACGAACTGCTTCTGCCCGCCGGGCAATGCCTCTTTCAGCGTCCCCTGCACCGTGCGATCCGAAATACCGACGGCGTCGACTTTGCCGTCCCGGAGCAGCTGCTGGTATTCACTGTAGGGAATGACAGCGATTCTGTTCGCCGCAGCGACGACGTACTGAATGAACAGCAGCGCAAAGATCGCGAAAACAGCATACGCGAAGTTAAATCGGCTCTTCTGAGTCATGCCATAGGCTCGATTTGAGTAGCGACGGGCTGTTGGTCTCTGGAACAACTAGTAAGAACAGGCGAGGTTTCAGGACGAGTGCCGGACAGGACGGAGGCACATCAACAGGATCATCTCAGCAAAGCGCTGAAGCCTGCGCGTTCGCAGGAAGGGCCCGGTTCGCTTGAAACCGGGCCCTCCTTCTGGGCTACCAACCGTACCAATAGGGATAGGCCGGCCGATAATAGCGGACCACCCGGTATCCGGGACGGTAGTAGTAGGGTGGCGGGCCATAGACCGGTCCATAATAGACCGGCGGCGCGGCCGCAGCAGCCAATGTTCCGGCAAATAGCCCGAGAGCAAGTCCGGGGCCGATGCCCGGGCCGCCCCAATGATGATGACGCCAATGAGCCGAAGCCGGCGCAACCGATCCGATGAGGAGCGTTGCTGCCGCGACGATTGCAAGAGCAAGCTTTCTCATGTCACTTTCCTCCAAAATTCCCGCGCGAAAGGAGCGCTTGTCTTCCCTCTTGATTTTCACTTTGCCGAACTGCTGCCCGGCAACTATTTAAGTTAGAAGCCGTCGGGGCAAGTTCAAGTGTCGCAAGGTTTAGGAAACCAGATTGGACGTAGCCGCAAAGAGGAGAAGCTCGACGGCGGCGTCATCGTGCCTTCTCCGACTGCTACGGCTTCACAAGCAAGCGTACGCCTTAAGGCCTGATCTGGTCGGCAAACTACCGCCGTATCAATTCGAGCCTATCGGAGGTTGTCGCCTCATCAACCGCCGGTGACGAGGTGGGCCTTGCTTCACATGTCGCGGACATGAAATGCTTCGGGACGGAGCCATCGCCTTTGGCTATCCGCGCGAGCGCTAGTGGTGAATAACAGCGGGTCCGTCGACCTTTGGCTATCCGCGACTGGCGCCGTTGTGAACGGCGGGCGATGGCTCCGCGACATCGAACGTCTTGATTCGAGATTTGTTCCGGAGGTCTGCTGTTTACTGGCAGCCGCTTGCGCGAGGGCGGCAGTTCGTGCCCAGGAGCCGAGACCCTGCCGCCGGACCGTCCCGTGCCTTACGATGCCGCTTGCTTCACGTCGTGCTTGGTCTCTCTGTTGACCGCCAAGCGCCGGGGACGCCCAATCAGGTAGCCTTGCATTTCGTCGCAGCCTTCGTGCAGCAGGAGCGACATCTGCGCGTCGGTCTCGATCCCTTCGGCAAGGACCGGCACGCCTAGCCCGTGAGCGAGGCCGAGAACGGCTCGGACGATGGCGAGCGATCGTTCGCTCTGGCCGAGCGATGCAACAAAGCACCGATCGATCTTGATCCTGTCCAGAGGAAACGCTTCGAGGTACGACAGGGAGGAATACCCCGTGCCGAAATCGTCGAGTGCGAACAAAATTCCCAAGGTCTTGAGAGATTGCATTGTCTTCTTGGCGCGGGCGATGTCCTCGATCAGGACGCCTTCCGTGATTTCGAGCTCGAGCCGCGATGGCGCCAGCCCGGTTTCACGAAGTGCCTTGCGGACATGCGCGTCGAGATTCTCCCGGCGGAACTGCGCGGCCGAGACGTTCACCGCAATCCGGAGCGGCTGATCCCACGAGGCGGCCTCCCTGCACGCTTCCATCAGCACCCAGTCGTCGATCTGCGCGATTGCCCCGCTCTTCTCGGCGACGGGGATGAACTCTCCCGGAGCAATGATGCCGCGCACGGGATGTTTCCAACGCACAAGCGCTTCGTATCCGGCGATCCGCCCATCCCGGCGCTGCTGCGGCTGGTACTCGAGGTACAACTCTCCCCGTTCTACGGCGAGCCGGAGATCGTGCTCGAGGGCGCGACGGTTGCGCAGCTGCTGATCCATGGCGCTCGTGAACAGACGTATTGCGCCCCTGCCTTCGTGTTTCGCGCGATAGAGTGCTGCATCGGCGTTGGCCAACAGTGAGACGACATCACCGGCGTCTCTCGGGAAGAGGGCAACGCCGACACACAAATCTACCTTCAAGGCGTGACCTTCGACCTCGATCGGCTGATCGAAGGCTGCTCGCATCCTGGTGGCAAGCAATTCCGCACTGCCCGGCAAAGGTAGTTGGTCGGTGAGACCGATGAACTCGTCTCCCCCGACGCGCGCCACATAAGAGCCTTGCGCTGCCTCCTGCAGACGCCTGGATGCTTCGCGAAGGACGGCGTCTCCGATCGCGTGTCCAAAGAGATCGTTGATTTCCTTAAAGTGGTCGAGATCGATGCAGAGCACCGCGAGCCCGCGGTCCGAGACTTCCGCTCGTTGGATCGCGGCAACGAGATGCTGATCCAATGCGGTCCTGTTGGGCAGGTCCGTGAGCGCGTCGTGGCAAGCCAGATAGCTGATCTTCTGTTGCGTCCGATTGCGCTCCGTGACATCGAAGGCGACGCTAACGTAGGCCTGGCGTCCCTCATAGATGAGCGGTCGCGACTCGATCACGACCTGGATTGCGTCCCCGCAGGCGCTCTTGTGCAGTTCGAAATCGCGTTCGGCACCGTCATCGGTCTCACCATGCTCGAGCTGCGTTTCGGACATGGCTAGGAGAGCTTCGCGGGCATATCCGTAATGGCGGCACATCGCGCCGTTCACGGCAATGAGTTGTCGCGTCTTGGCGTCAGCCACCCACATGGGGAGAGGGTTTTCCTCGAAGAGCAGGTGGAAGGACGCTTCGCGGCGCTTCAGGTCGGTGATGTCGATCCGGACCCCGATACTGCCTCCGTCCCCCGTGCGTCTCTCCTCCACGCGCACCCACCGGTCACCGGCCAGATGCTGCTCATGGGAGTAGCGCGGCATGACGTGACAGGCCATGCGCTCTGAAAGCCATTCATCCTCGCGCCCGATAGCGTCCGGGTACTGCCCCCGAGCTAGGCCAACCCGGAGAATATGTTCGAACGGCGCTCCGGTCTCGAGCGCCTCTTCGCTGGCCGTATAGAACTCGGCGTATTGTCGGTTCCAAAGAACCAGACGATCGTTCTTGTCGAATACCGCCAGCCCTTCCGGGACGACGTCGAGGGCATCCGTGAGGTGGGTATGCGCGGACCGGGCGGCAGCTTCCGCCTGCTCGGCAGCGGCCTTGGCCTCGGCAAGTGCGGCTTCGGTCCGGTGGCGCTCAGTGATGTCCTCGTGAGTCGCGACCCATCCGTTCCCCTCCATTGGCCGGTGCCGGATACGCACGATGCGACCGTTCGTCAGTTCGACTGTGGTATCGGACTGTCGCGCGATCACCGGGGCGCTGTTGCGCCAGACGAGATATTCGGCCTTCGACATCTTTGGTGCACTGCCTACCGAGTACCGAAGGTCCACGATCGCATTCAGGCTCATGCCCGGCCAAACGAGTTCCGGATCGAGATCGTAGACTTCCAGGTACTGGCGGTTGCAGACGATTAGGCGCTGGTCCTCGTCGAAGAAACAGAGCCCTTGTGACATGTTGTTGAGGGCGGTGTCGAACCGCTCGGCATAAGCGGTGGCGGTCTGCTCGGCAGCCCGCGCGCGCGCACCTTCCTCGGTCATCTTGCTTTGGGTCTGGACTAGTTGAACGAAGGACCGGAAGTTCGTGTTGATCATGCGGCCCAGCAGACCGAGCAGCAGCAACAGATTGATCCCGAGTGAGATCATCATTCCGTCGCCGGAGAGGAGCAGCAACGTCCCAATCGGTGCACCGGCAATCAGCATCGTCACCCGAGAGGCAGGTGGAAAGCTGCCGAGGCAGTAGGCGGTGCCCACACAGCCCATGAAGACGAGCAATGCCACCGGTGCTCGCAGATTAGGCTCAACTGTCCCGAACAGCGCCAGGATCCAGAACACGAAGCCGGCGTTGAGCACGACGGCAACAAGGCGGGTCTTGGCAAGTTGACGGTAAGCCTCTTCGGGCGAGAAATCGGTGCCGTTCAGGCGGATCCATTGGGACAATCGAACGAGACACATGGCGAGGAGCGCGGCCGGCAAGCCGAACCTCAGCCATGGCGAGACGGTGGACGGGAGGACCAACCCTACGCTGATACTGTCGACGAGCAGCGCCGCGTAGAGCGCCGGCACCTGTTTGCGCAGGATACGGAATTGCTCGACCAGCAGCGAGCGACCGACTGGATCGGTCGTATCGCCCACTGAGAATGCGCCACGGATTTGCTTAAGTATGCCCATCGAGTTAGCCCTAGCCGGCGTCAAGCTAAGGCAGAACACAGAAAGGACGCGTAAAGGCGCTTGGTTTCTTCCGCCTTAACGCCTCTGCTGCAAGGCGAGGCACGAGTCTGGTGGCCGGCATGGCCGACCGCGCGAACAGGTGCTGCATTCATGCGAGTGGAATCCAGATGATCTTGCTCGCCATGGAAAACGATGAACGCCGCGCCCGCGACGAAGCCAAGGAAGCTGTGCAGAAGATACGATGGAGGCGGAACTGCTTAGGTCTGCCATCGCTGAAACGCGGGAGCGGATCGAGGAAAGCCGCCAACTTCTTGTGCGGGCCTCGTCTGTCAAATGCCCCTTTGGCGCAAGCACGCTGACGAAGCTTTAATTCATCTGGCCACGGAGCTTCCTCTCTAGCTCGCGCTGATCGTCGGCATATTCCTCAGCTGCTAGGCGAGCTTCAGCGGTACGTCGAGTTTCCTCGGCGCTCCGCGCGAGATCGTCGTAGTTCTTAGCAGCGGCGCGAAGAGCATCCCGCGTTTCGGGATATGCGCAATTGTTTGCCTTGGCGCGTAATTCCTCCGCGCGGTCCCGCCAGTACTTCGGAGAGTGCATTCTCTCGATGCCCATGACCAATCCCCTTGATCGGATCGCTCATTTTCATTGATGGACGTTCAGGCCAGCTTGTTCCCCGGACGCGCGAAAATAGCATAGAACAAACTAGGCCACTGCTGAAATTAAGCTACGCCACCGGGCTCGGAAACAGGCCAGTACCGGGCAGCGAGTGAGAACAAGTCGGCAAGCGAAAACGGATTGCGAACCGCGGCTGCGTTGGTGAAAGTGAGTGTCAATGACTGTTTTCTTGGGCTTGGTGTTCGCGATGGACGTTGACGGCAAAGCTACGTTCGCGTTCGAGGCAAAGAATTTCCGGGAAGCGTTGGAGTTGTGCAAAGAGGACTGGGTTCGTGATGACTTCACCACGATTACCTCGAACGCCTCCCGCTTTGCTCCTCGACGGCCAAGTTGACAGTTCGCAGAGCTGACGAAGCCGAGATTGTCATCTATCGAAACGCAGCTATCCAAGCTCAGACCGAAGACCTGGTCCTAGCGTATCTTGTCGATATAGATCGAGCGTAGCGACCCTCCTGTGCCGCGTTCTACGAAGAGAGCGATCCTCTACTACTCTGCTCTGGGTCACGAGCCGCCCTGCTTACGACCCCGGTGGCCCTGGTTTTGGATGCGGCCGATTTCGACGAACCGAAATCCGTCTGTGCATTTTGAGCATTTTCGAGGTACCGCAGAGAGAGTCGTCGCAGGGGCATTTGCAACTGACGATGGCCGGTAAAAAGTATCTGGCGGAGCAAGCCGCCGCCCTTCTGAAGTTTGCCAAGGCCGACCAGTCCAGACGTTGCGGCCGGCCTTCTTTCCAAGGCTGCCGATCTGTCTTCCCAGGCGAAGAGGCGCTTGAACAAGCGTCAGACGTGGAGCGGCCGCAAGGTTGACCACCTAAGAAGCCGCCTCGATATGCAAACCGATCATTCGCCTTGTGACTGTGAGCACGGGCGAACGCTACGCCGTCGCTGGTTCGGCACGTCGCAAGTGAAGGTAACCAGAATCGAAGTCTCCGACTGCTTTGAGCCGCTCCCAATCGAGAACAGTCAAGTTCCCGCTCCCGAGCTTGATTAGGCCTAGCCGACGCAGTTCCTGGAGCACGCGGTTGACGTGGACCGTCGAGATCCCCATGGCATCCCCCAGATCATCCTGCGTCATTGGTATTTGGCAGGAGTGATCCTCCGCCAGACCCATCGCCCGCATGCGAACCACGTATTCGCACATGAGATGAGCCGCCCGGCTTAGCGCCTCGCGTTGGCCGATGTTGGTCATCCACTCTCGGAATACCGACGCGTAAACCAGCGTTTCGCGCCAAAGCGCAGCCGCGACCCGAGTGTTGCGCTCGCACAGATGACGTAGGGCTGCGTGCGGAATGAAGCCGACCCGGGAAGCTGAAATGGTGGCAATGCTGATGTCCAGCGTCTCCAGATGCAGGCTCTGCAGGTCGGGCATGTCACCGGCGATGTGGAATGCGAGGATTTGCCTCTTCGCCTCACCGGTCAACTTAAACGCGCAAGCCACGCCTTCCAGAATGACGAAAGAACGGGTCGGACGGTCTCCCTCGCGCACGATTTCCTGGCGCGCGCGAACCTCTCTCTCGTCGAGAGGGAGCGCCAGTATCGCTGCTCGTTCTTCATCCGAGAGAGAAAGAACAGTTTGAAGCTTCCGGATTATGGGATTGTTGGTGGTGGAATTGAATGAAGAGACCAAGCGCCCCTCCTGTGTTTAGGCGGGAGCGCGCGGATCTCTCAGCCGTCAGCGCGCCGATGAAGGGTGCTGCGATGCTTCCAACATAGCACAATCCTGGAGCTGAGACGACTCTCTTGTGGGAACGGCTAGGTTTAGACCGGACGAAACCGGGCGGTCGCGGCATCTCTGCCCCATACAGCCAGGTCGCGCAGTCGAGCTCTGCCACGGGAGCGCCTGGCTTCGCCGGAGTTTATGATCGACGTCGCAAACTCATGACCGAATGCCGGCAAGCCGAACTCGCGCCCCCGCGGGTGCGCTCGACGCGCTACGGAATGAGTTCGTCCGGCTCTGGACGCGGAGCCGGCGTGGTGGCGCCCCGCAACGGCGGCCCGCGAACATCGCCGCGCTCCCGAGCTGGTGGGCGCGCGGAGAGGTCCCGGCCGATCTCGGGTCGCAGCTCCACCAGGTCGGTGAAGACGTCCGCCTGCCGCCGGAGCTCGTCCGCGACCATTGGCGGCTGGGTCGCCATGGTCGAGACCACGGTCACGCGCACGCCGCGGCGCTGCACCGCCTCCACCAGCGAACGGAAATCGCCATCGCCCGAAAACAGAACCATTTCGTCGACCTCGCCGGCCAGCTCCATGGCATGCACGGCCAGTTCGACGTCCATATTTCCTTTGACCTTGCGCCGTCCGGATGAGTCGACGAATTCCTTCGTTCGTTTGGTCACGACGGTGTAGCCGTTGTAGTCGAGCCAATCGAGCAGCGGTCGGATCGAGGAGAATTCCTGATCCTCGATGACGGCCGAGTAGTAGAAGGCCCGCAGCAGGATACCTCGGCCATGGAATTCCTTCAGAAGGCGCTTGTAGTCGATGTCGAAGCCAAGGCTTCGGGACGTCGCGTGAAGATTGGCGCCGTCGATGAACAGAGCAATCCTATTGGGCGAAGATGGCATGTTGGCAGCCCGCATGATCCAGCGGAAGCACCGCTCCCGCATGCGAATCGTTTGTCAAAGATGGAGTTTGGGTACGGGGCGGCCTTGGCCCGCCGCTCACTCGCATTCTGCGCTTGCTGCAAGAACGTGAGCTCCGACGGAGAGAGGCTATATCCAAGGATTCGACCTTTCAAATCCTTTTTCATGAACACTTGAACCTCGAGCCTGCTGCAAAGACAATGCAGTAAGTGGGACACCGGAAATGCCGAACGAATTGCCGCTCTTCCAAATCCACCTCAGGCGCCGCCGCCGGTCATGCAGATGGTATCTCTGCACGCCCGAGGGGCACCCGATCATGCAGGGCGCGGAACCCAGCCGCGCGGCTGCTAGGTACCAAGCCAATCGGGCGCTCTTTCTGATGCTGCTGGCCTCAGCCAGTCGTTCGGCAGGCCACGGAGATCCAGCGAGGAGCCGCTCGCGCCGAAGCGCTTCATCAACCGGATGAGGTGATGTGGCGGGCTTCACTGCGGCCAGAGCGGCGCGCTCTCCGGTATTCACTTGGCGCAACGCGGCCAAGCGCGAGCCCCTCCCGCCTAGCGCCCGACCGCGCAAGACCAGATCTCAGCTGCGCCTCGCTGCACTTCGTCAACAACAGGACGGACTCTTCGGCGGCCGGAGCGTGCTCAGCCGCGCTCAAGCTCGACGCATGTTGGCGGCTGGCTTTGTACGGCTCCGCCATTTTCCTGGAGTTCGGGCGTCTCACACCCGGAATCCGCTCTTCTGGGGAAGCTGGCTGGCCCACAAGGCGAATTCCAGCTGATGGTCGAGTGGAGTTGGCGCATTGAGAACGCGGTGTCGATCTTGTGCGGAAGTTGGAGCGAAGAGCCGCTGTGGGAGCCGACGTTTGATCTTCTCCGAACGAAATCTGTTGTTGAACTGTCCTTGTTCGGAAGGCTAGCCGACATGACAGTCGAGGTGCTTAAAGGCGCGAGACCGGACAATATGCCATTTTACCAACCGACAAAGTTCGAGTTGGTGCTCAATCGGCTGGCAGCGCGTGGGCTGGGCCTGGAGTTTCCCGCGAACTTGCTCGCTACCGCCGACGAAGTGATCGAATAACATCAGAGGTCAGCTTCTGGCCGTCGCTTCCGTTGATGCAGCGTCGATGCATGTCGGCTCAAGAGGGCAGACCGGAAATTTGCAGCCCGGTGCCAGTTCCGCGGGCTTGTGTGCCGCTCGGCGGTGCGGCTTGGCAGGTGGGAAGGAGTGGCGCTGTCGACAAAAGCACATTTGGGTGGTACAAACGCCAAATCAGTCGGCGCAGTAAATCGTTGATTTTGCTGTACTTTGGTAGATTGATGTCCAGTCCGCCCCTGGGCACCATTCCGTGTGACAAGCGCCCGGTGCTCCCCGCTTTGCCTCAACTTCCGTACAGATAGTTCGGCAGCCACAGCGTCATACCGGGCCAAAGATACATGATCACCATGCAGAGGATCACGATCAGCATGTAGGGCATCATGCCCGAAAAGATCTGGTTCAGCGTGACATGCTTCGGTGCGACGCCTTTGAGGTAGAACGCGGACATCGCCACCGGCGGCGACAGGAACGCCGCCTGCAGGTTCACGAACACCAGCACGCCCCACAGCACCGGGTCGATGCCGAAATGCTTCAGCATCGGCAGGAAGATCGGCACGAAGATGATGATGATCTCGGTCCATTCCAGCGGCCAGCCGAGGATGAAGATGATCGCCTGCGACAGGATCATGAACTGCACCGGCGACATGTTGAGCGAGAGCACCCAGCTTTCCAGCAGCGCCTGACCGCCGAGGATGGCGAACACCGCCGAGAACAGCGCGGAGCCGACGAACAGCCAGCACACCATCGCGGTCGTCTTCGCGGTCAGGAACACCGCTTCCTTGGTGCGCTTCCAGTTGAGCGTGCGGGCGTGGAACGCAAGGATGAAGGCGCCGGCGGCGCCGACGCCGGCGGATTCGGTTGCCGTCGTGATGCCGAACAGGATCACGCCCAGCACCACGATGGTGAGAATACCCAGCGGCATCACCGACGACGTCAGGAGCTTCAGCACTTCGAAACGCTCGCCGTCCATGCGCAAGTAAGAGCGCACGGTCCATGCCGCCAAAACGGCGGCCGATATCGCGAACCAGATATAGAACTGGGTGTCCGGTCCCTTTTCGGCCGGCGACAGCTCCTTCGTCTCGACCGCGCTGCCGAGCTGCTGCAGGCCTTCGACGGCCTCGCTCGCCGCGCCGGCCTGCTGGTGGATCACGACATACCACCAGACCGTGCCGAGCATGATGACGGTCAGCAGCAACGGCACCAGCGAAATGAAGAAGTGCTTCATGATCGCGCCATAGCCCACCGGCTTGCCGTCGATCTCGAGGGTCATGGCCTTTGCGGGCGACAACAGCGCCTTGAACAGGCCGACGAACAGATTCGGCGAATACAGTGTCGCGAACCTCTTGATCCATTCAGGCAGCGGGACGCGGGTCTGTTCCTCCGGCAGCGGCGGGGCGATCTTCGGGTTAATCATCGCCCAGCCGATGACATAGACGAGATAGAGGAACGCCAGGAAGAAGCCCGGGAACATCGCCGCCGCGTAAAGCTTGACCACGGACTGGCCGGCGACCGCGGCATAGACGATGATCATCACCGAAGGCGGGATCAGGATGCCGAGCGTGCCGCCCGCGGTGATGACGCCGGAGGCGAGTTTTACGTCATAGCCGGCGCGCAGCATCGGGTTGAAGGCTATCACGCCCATCAGCACCACCACCGCACCGACGAGCCCGGAGGCGATGCCCCAGAACGTGCACACGATCAGGGTCGCAACGGCGAGCGAGGCAGGCAGGCGGCGGAAGGCGAGCTGGATCGAATAGAACATCTTGTCGACCAGCGCGCCGCGCTCCATCACGTAGCCCATCAGCACGAACAACGGGATGGAAATCAGCACGTCATTGGTCATCGCACCGTAGGTGCGTTGGACCATCAGCTCGAAAACCTTGTTGTGCGTCCAGCTCTGCGACGGGTCGTAGAAGGCGATGAAGCCAAAGAACATGCCGAGGCCCATCAGCGTGAAGGCCGTGGCAAAGCCCATCATGATGACGACGACGATGAGCGTCAGCATCAACAGGCCAAGTGCCGGGTCGCTCATGTGTTCAGGTCCCCACCCATACCACGCTGCCGCGCCATTTCATCGATGCGCGCCGCGCCCTCGATGGCGAGCTTGCGCGATTCCTCGTCCACGAATTCAGAGTGTGCGAGCTGTTCCTCGATGACGTCGGTCTCGGCGACGTCGGCAAGCCGGCTCGGCCATTCGCCGGTCGTCAGGCACACGATGCAGCGGATGATCTCGCCGATCCCCTGAAGCATGATCAGCGCGCCCGCGATCGGAATGACGGTCTTGAAGTGGTAGACCGGCGGGCCATCCGCCGTGACGTTGGAATGCTCGTTGATGTGCCAGGAATCGGCGGCGTAGAAATAGCCTGCATAGATCAGCGCAGCGATGCCCGGAATGAAGAAGACGAAGTAGAGAATGAGGTCGAGCGCGGCCTGCGTTCGCGGCCGCATCGAGGAATACAGGAAGTCGCCGCGGACATGGGCGTTCTGCGCCAGCGTATAGGCGCCGGCCAGCATGAACAGCGACCCGTACAGCATGTTCTCGGCGTCGAAGATCCATGCCGTCGGCATGTTCACGGCGTAGCGTTTGAACACCTCGATACAGACGACGCCCATCAGGACGATCATCAGCCAGGCGGTCGCCTTGCCGACCCAGGTGGAGATGCCGTCGATCGTGTGCAGTAAACTCTGGACGCTCATGTGATGCGGCCGCCTCGGCGAAAAGAGGATAGCTGAACGTAGCACAAGGCACCGCCCAGGTGATGATCCGGACGGTGCCTTGCCGGTATTATTTCGCCGCTAGAGCTTCTTGGCCGCCGCGTTGGGCCCGAAATAGTGGTCGTAGGCCATGCGGCGGTTCACCACCGTATCCTGCTCCCACTGCGTCGCGCGCTTGGCGAATTCGATCTGCGACTGCACGATCTCCTTGAACAGGGGATTCTCCGCCGCTTTCTTCTTCACCACGCTATCATAGATCTCAAGCTGCTGCTTCAGGATGGCATCGGGAGTCTTGTAGAACTTGACGTTGTCCTTGGTCTGCAGCTCCACATAGTCCTTGGAGTAGCGGTCGATCGCCTTCCAGGACATGTCCGCCGAAGCCGCGTCCACCGCGTTGGCGATGATCGCCTTTATCTTGTCCGGCAGCGCGTTGTACTTGTCCTTGTTGAACGTGATCTCGAACTGCTCGGCATTCTGGTGATAGCTCTGCAGCATGCAGACCTTGGAGACGTCGGGGAAGCCAAGCACGCGGTCGGAGGTGGCATTATTGAACTCCGCCGCGTCCAAGAGGCCGCGGTCCATGGCAGCTACGATTTCGCCGCCGGGCAGCGCGTTCACGGCCGCGCCCATTCCCGAATACACATCGATGGAGATTCCGACAGTGCGGAATTTCAGACCCTTGACATCCTCGGGCTTGGTGACCGGCTTCTTGAACCAGCCGAACGGCTGCGTCGGCATCGGCCCGTAAGGGAATGAGACCACGTTGGCGCCGATCGATTCATAGAGTTTTGCGAGCAGCTCCTTGCCGCCGCCGTAGCGGTGCCAGGCCAGCAGCATGTTGGCGTCCATCGCAAAGCCCGGACCCGATCCCCACAAAGCGAGCGCCGTCTGCTTGCCGTAGTGATAGACGAGCACGCCGTGGCCGCCGTCGAGCACGCCCTTGGATACCGCGTCGAGCAGGCCGAAGGCAGGCACCACGGCGCCGGCGGGAAGCACCTCGATCTTGAGGTCGCCGCCGGTCATGTCGTTGACTTTCTTGGCGTAGTCGAGGGCGTATTCGTGGAAAATGTCCTTGGATGGCCAGGTGCTCTGCCAGCGCATGCTGATCGGGCCCTGCGCACTGACGATGGCCGGCGCGGCGACCGTGGCGGCGGCGCCAGCGGCAGCAACTTTCAGGAAGCGGCGTCGACTGGACGTACCTCCTTTACCTGATTTGGTCATGGCTTCCTCCCTCTGGTGTGGCGATCCGTTGCGGATCACCCTGTTTTATGAGGAGAAGACAAAGACGCGCGCCGGGGTTTGGCAAGAATGTTCCCGGTGATGCGACGCTACGACGCGGATTGCGGTAATGACGCGCCGCAACCGGATCACGAAGCATCGCTACTTTTCAGAACGGCAGATCATCGGAATTTTGAATGAGCATGAGGCCGACGTTTCGGCCTCCGATCTGCCCCAAGCATGGCGTCAGCGCCGCCAGCAGCTACAAATGAAAAGCGACGCTCGGCGGGATGGAGGTGTCGGAGGCCAAGCGGCCGAAGACGCTCGAGGACGAGAACACGCGGCTGAAGCTGTTGCTGGCCGGCGCACAGGCAATGCGGCCTAAGGACGTTCTGGAAGGTGGACTGCTGTTACAGCCAGGCCGGGATGAGATCCGCGCACGCGGTTCAGGTGCTTGTGTCTTAATTGTATAGCTAATTCAATGGCATACGAGTTCGCAATTTTGTCCTGAATGGCGCACCATGCCCCTGACGTCGGACTTCCCCGAGATGTGGCTGCTCTTGAGCCACTATCCTGGTTCGCTATACGAGACCGGCTGCCGCTGATATGATCTCTCGCTATTGGGACGGTAAACGGCAGCTCGCCACCGTACCTTTTTCTGCGATGCCGGCCTTCTGATCGGATTCGATCCCGCTCGCGCGCTTTTCGCTTCGGCTCGACAAGAACGCCGAACAAATTCGTCAATGGCTGCCGCTGTCCCCGCTCACATTGGGAGATGTGCCATGGCTGCATCGGACTGGCGTCTCGAAGGCGAATGGATGAAGAATTGCAATTGCGCGTTTGGCTGCCCCTGCGATTTCAACGCTCTACCGACCCTCGGCTATTGCAAAGGCATGGTCGGCATGCGGATCACCACGGGGCATTTTGAGGGCGTCAAGCTCGACGGCATTTGTTTTGCGGTCGTGGTGGACTTTCCGGGCGCGCTGCATCAAGGCAACGGCAAGATGCAGCCCATCGTCGACCAGCGCGCCACGCCGGAGCAGCGACAGGCGCTGTTCAACATTTTGTCGGGCAAGCATTCGGCGGAAGGCACGCTGTTCCACATTTTCAGCCTGATCGTGACGACGATTCACGATCCGGTTTTCGCGCCGTTCGAATTCTCCTTCGACAAGGATGGCCGTGTCGCAAAACTCGTCGCCGGCGATCTGCTCGAGACCGAGGTTGAGCCGATCAAGAATCCCGTGACCGGTGCTCCGCATCGAGTTCAGGTGGTCATGCCCGAAGGCTTCGAGCACAGAGCTGCCGAGGTCGCGTCCGCCAATATCCGCTCGACCGGCGCGATCCTATTCGAGACCCAGGGCACGCACAGCTCGCTCGCCAATGTCGTACAGACGCCCGAGGGCGTTGCGGCGTGATGCAGCGCTGACACCGAGGCCGTACCATCGGTGTCAGCTCGTTATGTTCCGGGGAGCGCGACAACGCGCGTCGTGAAGGATGAAGGTCCGGCTCCCGGATTCGTCACTGCGCTGGCGGTCAACCAATGCACGGGCCCGCGATACTGGAACACCTGCTCTCCCGCGATCGCTTGATCGTCGCGATCGGGACTGCCGCTGTGGCGGCGCTCGCCTGGGCCTATCTTGCGGGCGGCGCCGGCATGGACACCGACATGATGGCCGAGATGCCGGACATGGCCCCGATGCCGTGGACGCTGCGCTCTGCCGCGCTGCTGTTTGCGATGTGGTGGGTGATGATGATCGCGATGATGGCGCCGAGCGCGGCGCCCACCGTCCTCTTGTATGCGACCGTCAGGCACAAGCACGAGACGGCACCCCGCGCGGCAATCGATGCCTGGATCTTTCTCGCCGGGTACCTCGTGACATGGGCAGGGTTCAGTCTCGCAGCAGTCCTGGCGCAATGGGTGCTTGAACGCCTCGGCCTCTTGTCGATGGCGATGGCAAGCACCAGCGCGGTTTTGGGCGGCGTCATCCTGCTTGCCGCGGGACTTTACCAGTTCACGCCACTCAAACACGCCTGCCTGAGGTACTGCGAGAGCCCGCTATTGTTTCTCAGCCGGCATTGGCGGCCCGGCACGCGCGGGGCATTCCGCATGGGGCTGCGCCACGGCAGCTACTGCGTCGGCTGCTGCTGGTTTCTGATGGTCTTGCTGTTCGTCGGCGGCGTGATGAACCTGGTCTGGATCGTCGGCATCATGCTCTATGTCGCCGGCGAGAAGCTGCTGCCGTTCGGCCGAAGATTGAGCTATGCGGCAGGCGCGATCCTCGTCCTGTCGGGCGCAATCGTTCTTGCGCGCGCGGTGTGAGGCCTGAACTGGGGGGCCGCTCAAATGCTGCTCCCAATATGCCAATATCGCGCGGCTGCTCAAAAACGGCTGACTTCCGTGATCATACGGACGCCGCAAACCTAAGAATTGAGCATTGTTCCAACCAAAATTTAAGGCTGTCCCGCTTAACTTCGGCGCCATGGACAGGCCCGCGTCCGGTTCCCGGCCGGGCCGCCCCGGTGCAAGGCGGAGAGAGGCGGTGCTATTTTCGGCGATGAGCTCTGCACTGCCTTTGTGGCTGACGCGGGGATTGGGCAGGGTAATGCTCACGAGATCAATTCGCAGGGCGGCGTTGACGATTCTGCGCAATGCCCCGCTGCAGATCGCATTCTTCTTCCTGCCCCTGGTCTGGATCGGCTACATCGCGATTACGTCATCGGAGCGGGCGGACGCGGTCGGGCAGGCGCGGTCGCACGGCGACAGCGTCGCCGAACTGTTCGAGGAGAACACCGAACGCATCTTCGAGCGCGTCGATCAGTCGTTGCTGGTGGTGCGAACGCTCTACGCCCAGGAGCCGCTCACCTTTAGTCTGAAGTCATGGTCCACAAGGCCCGCATTGCGACCGGCGACGTGGTTCAGTTCGCGCTGATCGGACTGGACGGCTACATGATCAATACGACCACGGGCTATTCGGGCCCGCCGCTCTATCTTGGCGATCGCGAGCACTTCATCAATGTCATGGCGCAAGCCGATGACCGCCTCTACGTCGCCACCCCAGTGCTGGGGCGGGCGTCGCACAAATGGACCATCCAGCTCGCGCGAAAGCTGTTCGACCTTGCCGGGAATCCGGTAGGCGTGGCCGTCGGCTCGCTCAGCGTCGACGTCGTCGGCAGGTTTTACGACACCGCAAAGCTCGGCGTCGGAGGAACGCTGGTGCTCAGAAATGCGAACCACGTCGTGCTTGCCGCCCGGGGCGTGGACCAGGGCTCCGTGCTGGGACAGCGCGCGCCGAGCCGCGTCGAGGGTGAGCTGGGGGACGGCTTCTATGTGCAATATTGGAACGAGAACCGCCCGAACCGCAGCGACCGGCTGATCACCGCGCGCAGGTCGCGCGCGTTTCCGCTCATCTTCACCGTCGGCATTTCGGAGCAGGAGATTTATTCCCGCTCCGCTTTCAGGCAGAAGGTCTATCTCGGCGGCGCGCTGCTGCTTACGTTCATCATCCTGGCCGCGACGACATTCCATTGGCGGCGGCAGCAGGCGCTGAATCGCGCTCACCGCGAGCTGCGCGATTTTGCCAGCAAGTTCGAGGATGCGCTCAGGACCCTTCCCCAGGGCTTGAGCATGTTCGACGGCCGTGACTGCCTGATTGCGTTCAACCGGCAGTGGCTCGAACTCTACGGACTCGTACCGGAAGACATTCGGATCGGCATGGACTTCCGGGAGGTGTTCGCAAAGCAGACCGCCGTGCTCGACGTCGAGGCGTACCTCGTCGATTTGAAGAACCGGCTCGCCCAGTCGGAGCAGATCTCGAACACTGTGCAGTTTCCCGATGGACGGGTCGTCTACATCTCCTACGGCCGGCGCGAGGGTGGCGGCTGGGTTGCTACTCATGAGGACATCACCGAGCGCAAGGCGTCGGCGGACCGCATCGAGCGGCTGGCGCATTACGACAGCCTGACCGCTCTTGCCAATCGCAACCTGTTCAAGGAGCGCATCGACCAGGCGCTGGCCCGCTCGCGCCGGCTGGAGCCCGCGTTCGCGGTGCTCTTGCTCGATCTGGACAAGTTCAAGTCCGTCAATGATGCGCTTGGCCATCAATGCGGCGACGCGTTGCTGAAGCAGGTTGCCGACCGGATCAAGGCGCAAATTCGTGACGTCGATACGGCGGCGCGAATCGGCGGCGACGAGTTTGCCGTGATCGTGGCGCCGGGCCGGGCCGCGTTGCGCGACGGCGCTGAGAGCCTGGCGGCGCGGCTGGTCCAGGCCATCGCCGAGCCCTATCACATCGATGGCCATCCCGTCGTGATCGGCTGTAGCATTGGCCTTGCGCTCGTGCCCGAGCACGGCACGCGGGTCGACGAGATACTTCGCAACGCCGATCTTGCGCTCTACAGGTCAAAGAATTCCGGCCGAAGCTGCTTCCACGTCTATTCAGCGGAGCTCAAGGCCGAAGCGGATCAGCGCAACGTACTCGAGATCGAGCTGCGTGAAGCGATCTGGCGCGAGGAGATCGAGGTGTTTTATCAGCCCGTGATCGAGCTCGGCACCGGTCGGGCAAAATCGGTCGAGGCCCTGGCGCGCTGGCATCACAGCAGCAGGGGCTACATTCCTCCGGCGGAGTTCATTGCGGTGGCGGAGGCGGGGGGCTTGATCGTCGAGCTCGGCAATCAGGTGCTCGCCAGGGCCTGTCGCGATGCGACGAGCATGCCGGCCGACGTCAAGGTCGCTGTCAACCTCTCCGCTCTGCAATTTGCCGGCACCGATCTCGTCGATAACGTGACGTTTGCGTTGGCGCAGAGCGGACTCCCGCAAACCCGGCTCGAGCTCGAGATCACTGAGAGCGTATTTCTCGCCGACAGTGAGGAGAACCTCAAGACGCTCCAGCGCCTCAAGGCGCTCGGCGTCTCCATTGCCCTCGATGATTTCGGTGTCGGATACTCGTCATTGTCCTATCTGACGGCGTTTCCGTTCGACAAGGTCAAGATCGACAAGTCATTCATCGACAGGATCGATCGCTGCGAGACCGTCGCCGTGCTGAAGTCCATCGTGCAGCTCGCGAAGACGTTGAAGCTGTCGATCGTCGCCGAGGGGGTGGAGTCCTCCGAACAGGTCAGACGGCTCCAATCACTCGGCATCCCGCTCGGCCAGGGGTTCCACTTCAGCAAACCAGTGCCGCTCGCCGACTTGTCCTGGCAGGTCCCCGTGGCGCGCCGGAGACGACGTGTGGCGTGAGACGGGGCGAGTGGGGACAGGTCGCGCACGGAAGAGCGGCTGAGCAGGCGACTTTCGTTCGCCAAAGTTGTCTCGTATTGTTGATGGCTTGCCAGGATGGGGCTTAGGCGGGCCCCTATGGCACGTTCGGCTTCGGCTGAAACCGAAGCATCGCGCCGCGCGCAACTAATTCTCGAGCCAGATTTGCGCCCGCCTTCCTGGCACTTCGCTTGCTAAATCAACCCTAAATCCAGGCCTCAGCAGGGAGGCCGTTTCAGGTTGAGGCAAAGCGATGCAGGAAGTGTCCCGTTCTGGTGCTACCGGTGAACTCAAGCTGGACGCGTTGATCGCCGATTTGTGGTGGCGCGTTCGGCTCTTGAATACCGATATTCTCGAGGAGGAGGCCAAATCCGGGGTGTTTGACGTGCAGCAGCCGACATATCCGCTGCTTGCGCTTAATCTTCGAGCGCGGCGCGACAATCTGGTCTCCACGATCGGCGTGCTCGAGGAGCGTGCGAAATCAGTGTCGGAAGCGGCTTGAGAGCGGACTTCGGCTGCGGCGGCGATGACTACCAGTTCACCCGCAGCGTGCCGGTGCCGGCATAGCTGGTGCCATGGTTCGCAAACTCGCCGTCGAACTTGGCAAGCAGGGACACGCCGTTCGCGAAACTCAACTCCGCGCCGGCGGATGCAAGCGCGGAATCTTTCACCGGACCTGCGCCATTCACCACGAAGCTTGCGCCGGGCAGCGCCTGGAACACGGCCGTCAGCGAGGGATCGCTGACCCAGTCATGCGCCCAGGCAAGCCGGCCGCGCAACGTCAGGACCGCGGACGGACCGGTCACGGCCAGATGGTCGACGCGCGCGCCCAGCTCGCTGCGCAGGTCGGTTGCGGAGCGGGCATCGTAGGTCAGGCCGAAGCCGCCGCCGCCAAGGTCGGTCTCGGTGTAGTTCGGTGTGCGCAAGCCCTGCGCTTGGAGCGCGCCGTAGGGCGTGACGGCGGATGCGGGCGTGCCCAGCCGATAGCCGGTCTCGAGACGGGCGCCGATGCTCCGGGCGTTGAAGCTCGCGGTGAGATGATCGCCGAACGGCGCGAAGCGATCCGTCGACATCCAGTGATTGGCGAAGGCGAGCGAGGCGGCGAGATATGCCGGGCCCGAACGTACCGCGCCATAGACGCCGGCTTGAAAGGCATCGCTCTTGCCGCCGCCAAGCCCCTGCGCGAGATCCCACTTGGTGCCGCCGCCCGAAAGCGCGAAGCCGATCACCGCGTCGCGGCTGAGACGATAGTCGAGGCCGGCGGCGACACCGGCTACGCTCGCCGTCAGATCGTGGCTGCCGATGACGATGGGATCACCGCTCGTCTTGTTGTAGCCGCCGAAGCCCGCGCCCCAGGCGGTCCAGCGCTGCTCGAAGCCGGGAGGCGGCGATGCCTTGTACGCCGGCGCCTTCATCACCTTGGCATAGGCCAGCGCGATGTCCTCGGGCAGCGCGTCACGATCCGGCGCAAGGCCGAGCGCGAGGTTGCTCGCACCGTCTGCGCCGCCGCGGCCGTCGACGAAGGGATCGAGCATCAGACCGAGGAATTGGCCCATGAAGCGGAACGCGCTCTGCTGCGCGCCGGTTGCGGCTTCGCCCGACAATTGCGACAAGGCGTTGGCGAGATTGCCGCCGGTGAGCCCGTAGATGCTGACGAAGCCGGGCGGCAGCGCGCCGCCATTGTTGAAGTAGGTGTTCAGCCCGTTGGCGACGTTCTGCTGATTCTGGTTGAGCCCGCTGGCGCCGAGCTGGCCGATAAGATTCAATATCACGTCATTGCCGGCATAGCCGAGGCTGGCCTTGAACCCCGTGGGCAGACTGCTCGTCGTCACGCCGTCGAAGGTGGTGCCGCCCAGCCCGCCCGCGGCCGAAAGGATCGTGTAGCTGCGCGTGACGTAGCTTCCCGCCGCGAACGAGGCCTGCACCGTGCCGGCCAGCGATGCCGCGCCGCCGGCGGTCACGTTGGCCTTCGAGGCGTTCGACGGATCGACCTGCACGAGGTAGAGCGCGCCGGACTGGAAGGCGAGGTTGCCGGCGACGGTCATGGCGCTGCCGGGCAGGCCGGAGCCGGGCGCGAACCTGCCCCCTGCATTGATCGACGTGTTTCCGACCGTGCCGGTCCCGGTCAGGGTGCCGCCGTTGTTGACGGTGGTGAGGGTTGATGCGGCGATCGAGCCGTTCACCACCAGCGTGCCATTGACCGTCGTGGCGCCGGTGTAGGTGTTGGCGCCGGACAAGGTCAGGATGCCGGTATTGCTCGTAAATGCGCCCGCGGCCGCGGCCACAAGTCCGGTCGCGCCGGTAATGGCACCGCTGGATTGACCGCCGCCGATATTGATCGCTCCGTTGTCGCCATTGACGGTGCCTGCCGCCTGGAGATTGCGGACGTTTTTCACGCCGGTGCCGAAATCGAGCGTCGCCCCCGCTGCGACGTTGGTCGCGACGGCGATGCTCGCAAAATTGCTCAGCGTGCTGCTGGCCGGCGCAGCACGCAACGTTCCGCCGAGAACGTCGAGGGTGAAGACGTTTGGACCGTTGAAGGCGGAAGGTAAGTTGTTCCATACGATGATGCCGGTGTTGCCGGATTCACCGAACTGGATCGCCGCAGCATTGGGAGCGGTGCTGAAGGCACCTCCGAGATTCAGCGTAACACCGTTTGACGCAATGATGTGCGCGGTGCCGCCGCTATCGACCACGAAACCTTCCGAGAGCGTGCCGCTGACATTTGCCCGCAAGGTCCCGCCCTGGAAGTGGACAAAGCCGCTGCCGAGAGCATTGAGATTCTCCAGCACGACCGTTCCGGCGGTCAGCCGTGTCTGGCCGGTATAGGTGTTGGCGTTGTCCAGCTGGACCGTGCCCGCGCCGATGAAGTTCAGATCGCCGGCGCCCGTGATGGTGGTGGCGTTGCCGAACCGAAGGAATTGACCGGCGGCCACGTTCACGTCGAGGCTCGAACTCAGATTGATATTGACCGGGCCGACGGTGTCCGCCGAGCTGGCGAACAAGGGCGTCTGCGTGTTCGAGGCGGTCACCGCCAGAAGCGCGTTGCCCGCGGCCACCTGAAAGTTGATGGTGCCGGCGGCCCCAGCGGAGTTGGCGATCACGTAGCGCGTGGCGGACTGCAGGCGGAGCGTGCCGATCGTGTAGGTGTTGTTGCCGAGGTCGACGGCATAGGCGCCTGCAGGCGGCGTGCCGCTGAAGACCGCTTCCGCGCCCACGGCGTTCGGCACCGTGTTCGGCGACCAGTTGGTAGCCGTTCCCCAGGCGCCGCTGTTGCCGTTGCCCGATATCCCGATCCACACGCTTTGCGCCGAGGCCAACTCAGGAAAGGACGACAAAGCCGTGGTGACGAGCAGGGCTCGCCCGAGCCGGGATGTGTGACGAGGCGCACAACTCGATGCGAGCGGCAGGCGGGAAGAAAGCGACATCGCTCCGTCACATAAGCCTGTTGTGCGATCCTGAACCTTCGCTGGTGCACCAATCCTTGGCGCATCCGGCCCTTCAGGATCCGAATGTTTCTGACGAGTTACGATATCTGGCTCGGCAAAACAGTGGCAATAAAGAACAATCGATGGCCTGCAGCAAAAGCGCGAGAGTGGCAATACGGCCACGATACACTTCGAAATTGGGCATATGTTCAGGTGGAGATTCCCGGTCGTCGTTCGCGGCTAGGGCTGACGCGACATTGATTGTGTCCATGGCGTCTCGAGTTGCACGTTTCCGCGATGCAACCTCAATTCGTGCGTGATATTCTCACTTTCGGGACGGAATTGACTGTCCCCGCATTGGGAAGAACATGGTTCATGACGTTGTCGCCACGCTTGGTCGCTCGTGCCGGCGTCGCCATCCCGTCGATTGCCCTGCTGCTGTGCGGCTTGAGTGGCACGGCGATGTCGCAACCGACGCCGACCGGAGCCGACACCCAGCTTCCCGGTGTCACCGTCGAAGCACCGAAGCAGATGGCGAGACCTCACAAGCCGGTGCATCATGCCGCCATTCGCGGCAACAGGTTGGTCTCTTCGACGCCGTCAACGGCCGTGCCGACGTCGGACGTCGCGAAGCTTGCCAAGCTCGCCGCCACCACGAACGACTGCGTCGAAGGCTGCCAGTCGAGCTTCAAGTCGGGCGACAAACCCACGATCACCTGCGCATGGCGCTTATGTCATTCGCGATCGTGAGGTCTGAGCACGAGCCACGCCCGCGCTCTCATGCTATTGCTGCCTCCGCAACGACGTGAGGCCGCCATGCTCCCCATTCCCGCCGACATCTTCACCGAGCGCGAGGACGCCTCGCCCGACGGCCTTGCCAATCTCGGCCCGCTCCGCCGCCTCGCAGGCCGTTGGCAGGCGGACAAGGGCATCGACATCAATCCGAAGGCGGAGGGTCCGGAGCGGCGGACGTTCATCGAGCGCATCCGCATGGACCCGATCGATCCGCAGGCCAACGGGCCGCAGCTCCTCTATGGGCTGCGCTATCACATCCACATCAACACGCCCGAGGAAGACATCACCTTCCACGACCAGGTCGGCTATTGGCTGTGGGAGCCCGCGACCGGACTGATCATGCAGACGCTGGCCATTCCGCGCGGTCAGGTGCTGCTGGCCTCGGGCAAGGCCGGGCCTGATGACAGGACAATCTCCGTCACCGCGAAGCGCGGCGACACCGCCTACGGGATCTGCTCGACCGATTTTCTGGAACAAGCCTTCCGCACCGATGCTTACCGTTGCGATATCACCTTCAACGACGACGGCAGCTGGACCTATCTGATCCAGACCGAGTTGTTCGTGCGCGGCGCGCCGTTCAATCATCGCGACACCAACACGCTGCAGCTGGTGGCGCCGCCGGAGCTCAATCCGCTCGCGGCGATCGTCAACGATCGCGCCAAGGAGAATGCGCCCGGCAATGGCTCAGCGGCCTGAAGCGCTGCCCGGAGGCTTGCATGAAACCGTATGTCATCTGCCTGATGCACTCCAGCCTCGATGGCCGCACCCACCCCAGCCGTTGGCGACCGAAGGGGGCGGGGACGGACTGGTTCGAGAAGATTCATGACGAGCTCGGCGGCGATGCCTGGGTGATCGGCCGCGTCACCGGGTCGGAGTTCGCCAAGGGCCAGCCCTATCCCGTGAATGACGCGAAACTCCCGCGCGAAAACTGGTTCGCGCGGCGCGACGCGAAAACCTATGGCGTCGTGCTCGATGCGCAGGGCAAGATTGGCTGGGGCCGCTCGGACATCGGTGGCGACCCGATCGTCGTCGTGCTGACCGAGAGCGTGCCGGATTCGCATCTCGCGGCGCTGCGCGGCGAGGGCGTATCCTACATCTTTGCTGGCAAGTCCGAGATCGATCTGGCGCTGACACTGGACATTCTCGCCCGAGAGCTAGGCGTGAAGCGCCTGCTGGTGGAAGGCGGCGGCGTTGCCAATGGCGCGTTCCTGCGTGCCGGTCTCATCGACGAATTCAACCTGATCCTCAGCCCCGCGATCGATGGCGCAACGGGCGCGCCCTTCGTGTTTTCTTCGACGGAGGGGGAGGGCGACAAGCGCGCGCCGATCGCCGCGATGACGCTGGAGAGCACGCGCGAGCTCGGCGGCGGCGTCCTGCTGCTGCGCTATCTGATCAAGAACGATCCGCAAGCCGCGAATCGGTAGCGCGCGGCCATGCCCGAGATAACAGAGCATATCGTCATCGTCGGCGCAGGCGCGGCCGGCCTGATGGCGGCGCGCGAGCTGGCGCGTGCCGGCCGCAAGGTCACGGTGCTGGAGGCGCGCGGGCGCTGCGGCGGCCGCATCCATCCGCTGCCGGCTGAAGAGTTCGGCTATCCCGCTGCGGGCGGCGCCGAATTCGTTCATGGCGAGGCGCCGGTCACGCGCGGACTGCTGCGCGAGGCCGGGCTGTCGCTGCAGGAGATCGAGGGCGAGCAGTGGAGCTTCGACGGGACGACGCTCTCGCGCGAACAGGGCGACGATCCGCACGAGGCGGAGCTTCAAGCCGTGCTAAGGGACTTGAAGGACGATCTCACCGTCGCCGAGTTCCTGCGCCGGCATTTTGCCGGGGATGATTATGCGCCGATGCGCCATTCGATCGGGCGGATGGTCGAGGGCTATGACGCGGCCGACCCCGAGCGCGCCTCGACGCTGGCACTGCGCGAGGAATGGATGGATGGCGGGCACGCGCCGCAGGCGCGCATCGATGGCGGCTATGGCGCGCTGATCGACTTTCTGGCGGCGGACCATTCGCTCGCGGCGCCTATTCCTGGGCGACGCCGCGGACGCGCGCGGCACAAGCGATCCTCGCGCGTGCCGACGGCCTGGTGTTGTTCTCCGGTGAAGCGCTCTATCGCGGAGCTGACATGGGCACGGTGGAAGCCGCCCTGGCGAGCGGCCTGGAGACGGCCGGGATGATCCTGCGGAAATCAGGACGTCAATAAAAAGGCCCGCATCTCTGCGGGCCTCATCTCTCACCAGCGACTGCCGCCGAAGCCGAATGTCACGCTGGGGCCGCCGCCGCCGTAATATCCGTACGGCCCGCCGCCGTAATAGCCGTGATGCCTGGGGTAATAGCCGTAGCTCCGGTAGTGCGGACGGTAATAACCGTGATGGTGGTGATGATGGCGCCAATGATGGCGATGGCCGTGATGGTGGTGCCGGTGCTGCGCACTGATGTCGGTCGATTGGCCGGCCGGCGCGTTCCGCTTCGCGCTTGAATTGTCGGCCGCGTTCGCCGCCGATCCGCCGGCAAGCGCCGCAGCTCCGACCGCCATCGCGACAATGAGATACTTCATGTCATCACTCCAGTTGAATGTCGTGTGACAACAGATGGGCCTTCGCCGCGTTCCGGCCAGTGCAGGCGTCGAAACGACGCAGTATCGCGATGCCGCGAATCGCTCATGAGTGGGTTTCGTGAGATTTATTGTCGCATCAACGGGGTTGATCGCATTGCTGCCATCACTTGGCCGCGAATGACGCGCTCGCGTCCCCAGTGGACCCGATGCGGGCGAACTCGCCATTCAGATTCGATCGCATGGATGTCCTCGGCGGCTGGAAAAGGCGTTCGCGTGACGACCGACGGCGCCACTGGCGCCTGCGGGCGCCGCTATCGCGGCGCTGCCAGTGGCAGGCTGACGTGAAAGACGGCGCCCCCCGACGGTACGTTTTCGGCCCAGATACGCCCGCCATGCGCCTTGACGATGGTATGGGCGATCGAGAGGCCGATGCCCATGCCTTGCGCCTTGGTCGTGAAGAACGGCTTGAAGATCTCGGTCACCTTTTCCGCGAGGATCCCGTCACCGGTATCGGCGACGGAGACGAGGGCCACATTGCCATCTGCGAGGCTGGTTCGGCCGACGACGCGGCGCCGCTTGTCCGGTAGATGCGCCACTGCATCTATGCCGTTCACGACGAGATTCAGAATGGCCTGCTGGAGCTGGATCTTGTCGGCCTTGACGCGGATCTCTCCGGATGAGGGCTCGGTCACCAGCTCGACATCGTGCGTCAGCGCCTGCACGGAGAGGAATCGAAAGACCTCGCCGACCATCGCATTGAGGTCGAGCTCGCGCCGTTCGGTCGGGTCCCGCTTCAGAAACGCGCGCAGCCGGCTGATGACCTCCGCGGCCCGCTGATCGTCCCGGCAAATGTGGTCCAATATGTCCCTGACCTCGTCGAGGTTAGGCGCCGGATTCCGCAAGATCTGCTGGGCCGTCTCGGCATTGATCAGGATGGCGGCAAGCGGCTGGTTCAGCTCGTGGGCAAGCGAGACCGACATCTCGCCCGCGGTTGCGCGGCGATTCAAGTGGGCAAGCTCCGACATGCGCTGACGCGCCTCGACCTCCGCCACGAAGCGCAAGCGGCGCTCGCGCAGCAGGATGGCGATCATCAGCGCCTGCACCAAAACGACGCTCGCGACGATGGTGGCGTGCCAGTGATACTGCTGCCAGAAGGTCTGTTCACGGAAACGGATCTCGCTGCCGGGGGGCAGGTTGGCTTCATTCACGTTCCAGCGTCTCAGCTCCCGCCAATCGAAGATCGGTTTCACGTTGTCTCCGGCGAAGGGGACGATGCTCGACGGTGCTTCGCCGTCGAGGATCCGCGTTGCCACTTCGCCGGCCTCCCGTCCGATCATTTCGGGCAGCAGCAGAAATCCGCCCACACCGGAACGCCCGAGGAACGTATCGGACGTGATGATGATCGGGCGGTTGGCCTTTTCGGCGACGCGTGCGAGCGCCGAGGCCGGCGAATAATAGGTGCCTTCGCCGTCGGAATACATCGCCGAGGTCAGGATCGCAGAGCGGGCAGGCAGGGAGGCGAGGTGTTCGCGGACCTCGCGCAGCACTGCGCCGGACAGATCAGTGACTTCGAGGTCGGGCATTGCGGCCGCGAAATCCTGCTTCCACTGTCCGTAGGTCAGCGGATTCTTCCAGGCCTCGCCGACGAGCACGACATGGTTCAGGTCGGGCACGACGGCGCGGGCTGCGGTCAGCAGCTGCGCCGGTCGCACCCGTGCGAAGACGGCCGTCGTGTTGGGCAGGAAAAGCGCGCGCGTCTCGGGCAGATCGGGCACGAAGCCGTAGACGACGGGCGCGCCTGGCCAGATCTCCTGCTTGCGCTTCTGAAGGAATTTCGCCGACGCAACGCCGATCGAAACGATGACGTCGATCGGCCGCTGCGCATATTTGGTCCTGAGGTGGCCGACCAGGCTCTCTTCATAGCCGGGTCCCGGGAAGCGGGTGAGATCGAGGCTTTCGCCGTAGGTCACCGTGTGAGCCGTCCCGCTCTGCTTTGCGGCGGCGCGAATGCCGGCAAAGATCTCGGAATAAAACGGTGAGCGGAAATCGGCTTCTTCGAGCACCAGGATCGAACGCTGCCGCTTGCCGTCGGCCGCGATGCATTCACGCGACAGGCTTGCGAGCAGGCAGACGATCAGGATGCGCACCAGCCCGGTGATCATACGCGTTGCTGGACCGTCGGCCCGCCCCCATTGCAGTCGCGCCTCCGCGATGAGGACGCGTGCGCGAGCATAACCGGCTGACCTGGAGTTTCAACGGAGCGATGCGCGACGGTTGCGCTATCACGCAAGGCGGGACGAAGTGCCGCTACTTGAAAGGATCCTGGATCGACGGCGACGACTGGCGGATGCGGCGCACACTCACCGGCTTACCGTCGGAGACGAACAGCAGTTCATATCGACGGCCTTCGTTGTCGGTCGCCGAGCAGGTGACGTCGTTGACCTTCCTGGCGGCGAAATTGCCGGTCTGGCGGCAGAGGCCGGTAGAGGTCTGCTCGGCCGGCACCGGCAGGCCGTCGACCTTGGGACGGTGCTTGGAGTTGAGCAGCATGCGGTCGATCGGCAGCTCGTAGGAATTGTCGTCGGCGCGCTTGCCGTTCTCCCCGGAGAACGACACCACGTGGCTGTCGTCGGAGGGATCGTCGACCGCGACCGCGAAATTGACCCGGCCCTTGTCGCCATGGGCGTAGGCCACCGTCTTGCAGGCGAAGGTGCGGCCGGCGACCTTGAAGGTCTTGCAGTGACCGGACATCAGCGCCAGCAGGTCGATATAGGCGTTCTGCGGCGCCGGAGGATTGTGGACCGGGATCGGGGCGGAAGTTTCGGCAAAACAAGGGCTTGCCGAAGCGGCGAGGGTGGCGGCCAAAGCCAGCATGGCGGCCAGCGGCGGTCGGCAGAGGCGCATCGGAGGGCTCACGTGCCAGGGAACCAGGGAAAATTTCCGCATCACAACCATCGAACCGCAGATTGGTTGCGATCCCGTTTGTCCTGCAAGTCCCGTCTGGAATACCACCGCGCCACCCCAACGGCGAATTCGCCAAAATCGCCCACCCCGTCCCGCCAGCACTTGCCGTCAGACCGGTGTTTTTTTCGTGGCGAAGCTTAGCCCATCGCCGTCTGCCAGCGCCTGTCGCGCAGGGACGGCCGGCGGTGCAGGCGGGCGTCCAGCAGGTCGCGGGCACGGGGCAGCTCACCGCTGCGCATGAGCGCGACGACAAAGGTGTCCTCGATCAACTCGCGCTGGGCATGGCTGCCGCCGATCCGCACGACCTCGCCGAGCACCGGCGCGAGCGTTCGCACGCATGACGCGTAATCCTCATCCGCAAAGGCCGCCAGTGCGCGGAAGATCGCCGGCACGACGGGGCCGGCCGGCAGCTTGCCCTCGGCGAGCCGCTGCTCGATGGTCGCAAGGCGCGTGGTGAGTGCCGCGCGGTTTTGCGTCGCGGCCGCGAACAGCGCCATGTGGACGTCGGCGAAAGACAGGCTCGACTTCGGAAACAGTTTTTGCGCGGCGTTGTCGGCTTCCTGCCACAGCGGCCTCGGCACGGTGTGGCCGTAAGCCGACAGGCGCCAGAGCAGCGAGGCGGCGTCGGTGATGACGTTGAGCGGCGGCGCCTGCGTGGCCAAGGGCTGGAGCACGTCGGCATAGATCGCGAGCGCGCGTGCCGCATCGCCATGCTCGAGCGCGCCGAGCGCCTGGTGCCAGCGGATATGGCCGTGCAGCAGTCCGGCGCGGTCGTAAGTGGGGATCCACTCGTCGACGAGGCGGTCGGCCGCTTCGATCGAGCCGTCCTCGAACATCGCATGCAGCACCGCATGCGCGGCATGGGCGTTCGCCCGGCGCAAATTGAAGCCGCGCTCGGTCACGCCGCGGCCGCGCGCGACGTCGCCATTCTCGGTCATCGCCCAGCCATACATGGTGAGGAACCACCAATCCTCGCCGTAATGCTGCTTGACGCGCTCGCATAGCTCATGCCGCGCGCGGTCGTGATCGGCCATGCCGGAGAAGGCGAACAGGCCAAACGCGCCGAGCGGCAGCGACAGCACCAATGCATCGCGCGGCCATTCGTCGATGTGCTTCAGCGTCGATGCGATCGCCTCAGGCAAGCGGCCCTCGATAGCGAGCGCCAGCGTCTCGACATGCGCGCGCTCGCGCTCGGTGCCGCGCTTGGCCACCAGCTCGCGCGCGAGCGCCGCCTTGCCTCGGGCGAGATCGCCTTGCTGGTAGAAAGCGTGCACGCGGGCGCGGGCGATATGGGGAAGCGCGAAATCCGGGTCAGCCGCAATCGCGCGCTCCAGAGTCTCCGCCGTGCCGGTCCACCCCGCAAGCATGAGGTCGACGCCTTCGCGATAGGCGCTTGCTGCCGCATCGGATTCGGTGGAGAGCGGCAGGCCGTAGCGGTCTTGATGCGCCATCGTCGTCTCCAAGAGTTCACGCCGTCCGGGCGCGGCGACCTTCGATCGGGTATGCGGGATCGTTGTAGCCCGGCGTCGAGGGATGGCCCGGAACGACCAACCGGTCGATCAGTGCCTCGTCATCAGCGGTGAAGCGATAGTCGAGCGCGCCGATGTAGCCGTCCCCCTGCTCCTCGGTGCGTGGGCCGGCGACGATCGAGGAGACGAAGGCGGAGTTGAGCACCCAGGCGACCGCGAACTGGCCGGCGGTGATGCCTTTCTTCTCGGCGTGAGTCTTGATCTCCTGCGCGAGCTGGAGCGATTCCGGCCGCCATTCGGTCTGCATCATGCGGGTGTCGTTGCGGCCCGCGCGTGTTTCCTTGTCCGGGATGGCATCCGGCTTGTATTTGCCGGTCAGCACCCCGCGCGCCAGCGGGCTGTAGGGCACGATGCCGAGGCCGTAATACGAACAGGCCGGAAAATGCTCGACCTCGGGCATGCGGTTCATGGCGTTGTAATAGGGCTGGCTCACCGCGGGACGGTCGATCCCGAGGCGGTCGCAGATGTTGCAGATCTCTGCAACGCGCCAGGCGCGGTAGTTCGAGACGCCGAAATAGCGCACCTTGCCCGCGCGGATCAAATCGCCCATCGCGCGCACCGTCTCCTCCAGCGGCGTCGCATGGTCTTCCTTGTGCAGATAGTAGATGTCGATGTGGTCGGTGCCGAGCCGCTTCAGGCTCTCGTCGGCGGCCTGCAACATCCAGCGCCGCGACAGCCCGCCGCGATTGGGATCATTGCCCATTGAGTTGGCGAGCTTCGTGGCGAGCACCCAGGCGTGGCGATCACCGGCAATGGCACGGCCCACGACCTCCTCGGAGCCGCCCTTCGAATAGGCATCCGCCGTGTCGATGAAGTTGACGCCGGCATCATGCGCCTTCGCGATGATCCGCTTGGACGCGGCTTCATCGGTCGGCCCGCCGAACATCATGGTGCCCAGACAAATCGGCGAAACCTTCAGGCCAGAGCGGCCGAGCTGGCGGTATTGCATGGGCTGTTTCCTCGATATTTGAATGGAAGGCAGCATAGCCAGCAACGCCCGTCATTGCGAGCGCAGCGAAGCAATCCAGAGCTGCGTCCGCGGAACGATCCTGGATTGCTTCGCTGCGCTCGCAATGACGAGGTTGAAGGACGATCGTGCCCCACACCCGGTGTCATCGCCCGACTTAATCGGGCGATCCAGTATTCCGAGGCGGATGCGATTGAGCGGAGAAGCCGCGGCGTACTGGATTCCCCGCTTTCGCGGGGAATGACGGCGGTGGGTGTGGTTGGAGCGGTGGTCTGACTGCGCGCCTACCCCGGCCCCTTCAAGATCTTGAACACACCATTCGCCATCACGATGCAGCGACCATCCACCGTCACCTCCGTGCTCATGAAGATCAGGCTGCGCGTCGAACGCACCACGCGCGGGCGGGAGATCAGGATGTCGCCGATCTGGCCGGCCTCGACGAAATGGGTGTCGAGCTGCACCGTCGCCATGAACTCCTTGCCGGAGACATAGCGGGCGGTCATGCCGCAGGTGCGGTCGGCGAAGGTCATCATCACGCCGCCCTGGACCATGCCGCGGCGGTTGTGGTGCTTGTCCTCGGTCGCGAGCGCGAATTCGTAATGGCCGTCGACCTTGCGCTCCCACAGGGGCCCGATCAGGTGCATGAAGCCCGTGGTCTCCAGGATGCTCCAGCCGTCCGATTTCAGCCTTGCGGCGGCCTTGTTGATCATGTCGTCGTCCGTTCCTGTGCGGGCCTTGCGATCTCGTTTCATCGGGGCCGCACGTGGTGTAGTCAAGCATCATGAGACAATTCGACGATGCCACACGGCGGAATATCGCGGCAGCCTGCGCCGCCTTCACGCGTCTGCCGGAAGGGGAAGCGCCGGCGACGTTGAAGCGTGCGGCGGTGGCGGTTGCGCTGACCGCGAGCGAGGGCGACGACACCGCATTCCTGCTCACGCTACGCGCATCGCACTTACGTGCCCATCGCGGCCAATGGGCCTTGCCGGGCGGACGCTGCGACGCCGGCGAGACGCCGGTCGAGGCGGCCCTGCGCGAGCTCGACGAGGAGCTTGGCCTCCGCCTCGCCAGTGCGGAGGTGCTCGGCACGCTCGATGACTATCCGACCCGCTCGGGCTATCTGATCACGCCGGTGGTGGTGTGGGCTGCCGACAGTGCCGCGATCAAACCAAACCCGGACGAGGTCGCTTCCGTCCATCGCATCGCGCTCGACACCATCGAGCGCGATGACGCCTTCGATTTCGTCGCGATCCCCGAGAGCGCGCGCCGCGTGATCCGCTTCCATCACCAGAAAAGCCTGATCCACGCGCCGACCGCGGCGCTGATCTACCAGTTCCGTGAGGTGCTTGCGGGCCGGCACACCCGCGTGGCCGAGCTGGAACAGCCGGTGTTCGCCTGGAGGTGACGCAAGGGACGAAAAAAATAGGTAAACGGCGCGTTAACGTGACGGTTACCGGATGCCTGCTAAGAGGGCAGCATGCATCATTCGATTCGAAATAGCCTCTCTCGACATAGCCTTGCGCTGGTTCCACTCGCGCTCGCCTTGCTCGCGCCCGCCGCGCGTGGCGGCGAGGCCGACGCGCTGCCGCCCGCAGTCCGCGATGCCAAAGCTCAGATGCTGTCGCAGTTTTTTGCCCAAGGCGGCGCCTCGCCGGCCGTGCTCGAATATCGCCGCAAGCTCGCGGAATATCAGGCGGCGCGTGCCGCTTTCGACGCCGAGGCCGGGGCCTATTGGAGCCAGATCTCCGAGAAGCGGAAAGGCCGCAACGCCAAGCGGCGCAGCGGGCAGCAGGCGACGCTCGATGATTACGTGCTGGAGCATCCGCCGCTCTATGACGGGCCGAAGAAGCCGGTGAATCCGGAGCCTGAGGAAACGCCGGATCGGCCCGTCAAAAGGCCGATCCCAGTTGTCGCTGATTTCCTGCGCGCGGCGCAGGAGCTCTACCAGTTCACGCCGCAGCGCCCGTCGAGCGAGGTCGAGTTCAAGCGCGCCTATGCGCGCTACGCGCTCGCTTCCGGGCTGACGCGCGAGCAGGCGGTGCGGGTCTATGCGTTCGAGACCGGCGGCACCGGCAGCCACGACGTGCAGGCGGGAATCGAGCATGGCGGCAAGCGCGCGATCTCGACCGCGATGGGCTACAACCAGCTCCTGACCACCAACAGCGTCGAGCTGCTGGCCGAGCAGGGCCACGAACTCATTCGTGCGCTCTCCGAGAAGGTATCGCGCACGTCCGGGCCGGCGCGGCAGGCGCTCGAGCACAAGCTCGTCGTGCTGAAGAAAATGGTGGCGCATGCGAAGTCGGTGCCCGACACCTGGTCGGAGCATGAGAAGATCGGCAACACCGCGCAGGGCTGGGCCATGCATGCGATGGTGATCGACATCGATGTCGGGCCGATGTTGCAGACGCACAAGCTGCTGACCTCGGTGCTGTTCGCCCGCGCCAAGGGCTACAGCCGCCCGCTCACCGCGGCCGAGCTCGAGATGATGAACCTCACCGGCGACGGCACCGGCCTCGACATGGTGACGATGCCGCAGGCGATGCGCGAACAGGTGCCGACCTCGAACTTCTTCCAGCGCGGCGGCTACGAGCGCAACCCGGTCGCGATCCGCCACAACACGGTGGCCAAGCTGCTCGCCGTGACGGATGAGCGGATGGACTCGAACAGCGGCAAGGCCGGCGCCAGGGAGCTGGAAGGGGCGTTTTAGCCCTTCGCCCTGCCGCATCCTCCGCCGTCATGCCCCGGCTCGACCGGGGCATCCAGTACGCCGCGGCCTCTCGATTCAATCACGACGGCCTCTGGAATACTGGATCACCCGCTTTCGCGGGTGATGACACCGAGTGTGTGGCGATGCAATCGCCCGCCAGCTTTGTCCTTACTGATCCGGCCCGAACTTGAACTTGCCGTCGCCTTCCAGATATGGGCCGCTGCGCATGTAGAGCTGGCCGTTGTGGCCGATGAAGAACAGCGTGCCCTTCGGCACTTTCTTGGCGCCCTTCAGCAGTTCGCCGGCGTTGCTGGTGCCCATCTTGTAGGAAAAGGTCTTGCCTTCCTTGTCATAGGCGTAGCCCGTATCGGGCTTGAGGTCCCACGGCGTTGCCGGGACTTGCGCCAATGCGGGCGCGGCAAAGGCGCCGAGCGCGACTGCGATTGCAAATGGCTTGATTGAAAATGCCGTCATTCCCATCCTCCCACGGTCGGGACATTCCGGGTTTGAACAAATCACGAACGGCATGTCCGGGTCAATTTGCGAAAGCGCCGCAGCGCATCACGTCTTGCCCAGTAGTTTGTGATTTTCCCTTCGTCCCCTCGCGACTATGTTCCGCTTTCCGTCTAGAACGCAACTCGACAAAATTATTGGCAGGGATGATTCGGATGCGCCATGTGATAAAACTTTGCTGGGCTGCTGCAGTGTCGCTGACTGCGCTGGCGCCGGCCGCCCAGGCCGATGATTACCAGCTCAGCCACAACCAGCGCATCTCATGCAGCCGCGGCCTTGCCCCTGGCAAGCTGAACACGGCGACCTGCAAGTCCTACACTTATCTCTTCAACACCAAGACCTCGGAATATTTCCGCTGCCAGGTCTCCCTGGCGCTGACCCGCGACAACAAGGAAGTCATCAACGTCCAGACCGACGGCGGCTGCATCAAGAAGCCGCGCATCTTCGAGACCGACGGCCATTTTGATTTCGACGCGACCGAGACCGAGCCGCCGAACACCAATTCGTTCTTCGGCCCCGGCGGCTATTCGATCTGGGCCGCCGACGTCAGCGCGCAGAAGATCCGCGGCTGCATCACCATCTCCTCCGGCCTCGGCTCCGACATCTCCAAGTGCCTGGACATGACGTTCCAGTGAGTCGTGCAGTTGACTGTGGGCGCGATCGTCACCTCGTAGGAGGTGTGCGCCCTCCCCGCTTGCGGGGGAGGGCCGTGGTGTCACCACGACGGGACAATCCCCCAGAGGAAAAAACCCTCACCCGCGCCTTCGGCGCGACCTCTCCCGCAAGCGGGAGAGGTGAGCGAGCCCGCGGCACGCTTGAGAGTGAACCTCACGCTAGTCTCCTGCTGCGCCACCTCGCTGCACCGACCCGGGTTCCGCAAAAATCGAGCCGGAACGGCCATTTACCGCAGTCCTGTTTTGCCTTTTGGATGGGTTGACCCGCCCCTCTCATCCGGCCAATTTCCCCGCCGGTTTGGGGAGTACAACAACCATGAAACGGACGATTTTCGGCGCGGCCGCGGCACTTGTTCTGGCGGCGTCGGCACCTTGCGCGCAGGCGCAATCCTTCATCAACGTGCTGACCGGCGGCACCTCCGGCGTCTATTATCCGCTGGGGGTCGCGATCGGGAAGATCTACGGCGACAAGATTCCGAACGTGAAGACGCAGGTGCAGGCCACCAAGGCGTCGGTCGAGAATTTGATCCTGCTGCAGCAGGGCCGCGGCGAGCTGGCATTCACGCTGGGCGACTCGCTCAAGGCCGCCTGGGACGGCGAGGAGGAGGCGGGCTTCAAGACCAAGCTCGACAAGCTCAGGACCATCGGCGCGATCTATCCGAACTACATCCAGATCGTCGCCACCACTGAATCCGGCATCAAGACGCTGGCCGACCTCAAGGGCAAGAGCCTCTCTGTCGGTGCGCCGAAGTCGGGCACGGAGCTAAATTCGCGCGCGATTCTCAGCGCCGCCGGCATGAGCTACAAGGATCTCGGCAAGGTCGAGTATCTGCCGTTCGCCGAATCCGTCGATCTCATGAAGAACCGCCAGCTCGCAGCAACGCTGCAATCGGCCGGCCTTGGCGTCGCCTCGCTGAAGGACCTGTCGACCTCGAGCCCGATCACGGTTGTGTCGGTGCCGAAGGAAACCGTGGACAAGATCGGCCCGCCCTTCATCTCCGCGATCATTCCCGCCAACACCTATACGGGCCAGGACAAGGACGTGCCGACGGCTGCCGTCGTGAACTACCTCGTGACAAGCTCGGCCGTGTCGGACGATCTCGCCTACCAGATGACGAAGCTGGTCTACGAGTCGCTGCCGGAACTCGCCAACGCGCATGCGGCCGGCAAGGAGATCAAGCTCGAGGCGGCGGCCAATGGCAGCCCGGTTCCGCTGCACCCCGGCGCGATCCGCTATTACAAGGAAAAAGGGCTGATCAAGTAAGGTCGGCTCTCATTGCAGGGCGTCATGGCCGGGCTTGTCCCGGCCATCCACGTTCTATGGGCAGGCGAGAAAGATCGTGGATGCCCGGGACAAGCCCGGGCATGACGGCGCGAGTGGCTCGTGCCAATGCTATTGCGGCACGGACAGGCTAAGGACGGATTGAGATGCTGGAAAAAGCAGAGGGCACCGCAGCTGCGCCCGACAAGGTCAAAGTCGAGTTCGACAATTTCGAGCACGGCTTTCCCGAAGGCTTTGGTCCGGGCTGGTGGGGCCAGCTCGCCTACTGGATCGGCATCGCCTTCGCCACTTTCCAGCTCTATGTCGCTGCCTTCAATTATCTGCCGAGCCAGGTGGTTCGCGGTGTCCATGTCGGCTTCCTCGTTCTGCTCACCTTCGGCCTGATCGCAAACTTCACCGCGAAGAGCAATTTCGGCCGCGCGCTCGGCTGGGTGATCGGCGGCGCCGGTTTTCTCTGCGGGCTCTACCAGTGGATCTTCTACGCCGATTTGATCGCGCGCGATGGCGACCCGACGCGGCTCGATCTCGTGGTCGGCACGCTGCTCGCGGTGCTGATCTTCGAGGGCACGCGGCGCCTGATGGGCGCGGCGCTGCCGCTGATGTGCGGCGCGTGCCTCGTCTACTGGTTCTTCGGGCAATATCTGCCGTCGCCGCTCAATCATCGCGGCTATGATTTCGATCAGATCGTCACGCATCTGTCGTTCGGCACCGAGGGCTTCTACGGCGTGCCGATCTACGTGTCGGCGACCTACATCTTCCTGTTCATCCTGTTCGGCTCGTTCCTGGAGCGCGCCGGCATGATTCAGCTCTTCACCGACGTTTCGCTCGGCCTGTTCGGCCGCACCCGCGGGGGACCTGCGAAAGTGGCGGTGTTCGCCTCGGGCATGATGGGCACCATCTCCGGCTCGGGCGTTGCCAATGTCGTGACCGTCGGCCAGTTCACGATCCCGCTGATGATCAGGTTCGGCTATCGCCGCGCGTTCGCGGCCGGCGTCGAGGCCACGGCCTCGATGGGCGGACAGATCATGCCGCCGGTGATGGGCGCGGTCGCCTTCATCATGGCCGAGACGCTCGGCGTGCAATATTCGGAGATCGTGAAGGCGGCGGCGATCCCGGCGATCCTCTATTTCGCGTCCGCTTTCTGGATGGTGCATCTGGAAGCCGGCAAGCACGGTCTCGTCGGCATGAAGCGCTCAGAGATCCCGAGCGCCTGGAAGGCGCTGGTGACGCGCTGGTATCTCGTGCTGCCGCTGGCCGCGCTGGTCTACATGCTGTTCGAAGGTTTTACGCCGCTCTATGCCGGCAGCATGGGCCTTGCTCTCACGGTGACGCTGATCCTCGGCACCGCTATCACGACCGGCGCATCCTCGAATGTGATCCGCTACATCTTCTGGATCGGCCTTGCGCTCGTCGTCGCCGCGCTGTCGCGCGACGGCCTCCAGATCGTCCCGGTCGCGAGCGTCGTCGTCGGGCTCATCGTGATCACCGCGTTCGTCCGCGGCGGGTTCAAGGCCCTGCGCGAGTGCCGCGACGCGCTGGCCGAGAGCGCCAAATCCGCCATCACCGTCGGCATGGCCTGCGCCATCGTCGGCGTCATTATCGGCATGATGTCGCAGACCGGCGTCGGCACCATCTTCGGGGGCTGGGTGATCGGGCTCGGCGAGAAGAGCCTGTTCCTCGCACTGATCATGACCATGCTGCTCTCGATCCTGCTCGGCACCGGCATCCCGACCATTCCGACCTATATCATCACCGCCGCGCTCGCCGCGCCCGCGCTGGCCAAGCTAGGGGTGCCCTTGATCGCGAGCCACATGTTCGCGTTCTACTACGGAATCATGGCCGACCTCTCACCGCCGGTGGCGCTGGCGGCGCTCGCAGCGGCGCCGATCGCCAAGGAGAACCCGGACAAGATCGGCTGGGAGGCGATGCGCATCGCGCTCGCCGGCTACGTCATCCCCTTCATCTTCGTCTATTCGCCGGCCTTGATGCTGCAGGCCGGCGATCCCATGGCGGCCAAGCTTGGCTTCTATGGCGCGGTGGCGCTCGCGACCTTGAAGGCGCTGGTGGCGATCGGCCTGTTCGGCATGGTCGCGATCGGCTTCCTGTTCACGCGGCTGACGCTGGTCGAGCGCCTCGTCGCGCTCGGCGCTGCGTTCTGCCTGCTCGGCGAGTTTCCGTTCAGCGACACCGCGGGGTTCGTGCTCGCGGCGGCGATCGTGCTGTGGCAATGGCGGCAGCGCCCGCCGGCGCCGGTCGAAGCGGTGTGAGCCTCTGCTTCGCAACGGCTTTCGGCGTGAAGGCGCTGGCGTTGTCCGCCTTCACGCTGGTCTGGACGCATTCGATCGCGAAGGTCGATTGGCAGGAGGATTGGCGCGTCACGCCCGCCGGTCTCGAACTGGTGCAGGCCCGCGTCAAGGGCACCGGCCCCGGCATGGAGCCCCCGCCTGAGGCGCGGCTCGTCGACGGCTGGTTTCAGTGGCAGCCGAAGCGGGCGCCGATGCGGGAGGTCGTGCTCGGCAATTCCGGCGCGGCGGGGGAGTGGCGGCTGTGCCATGATGGAAAGTGCCGGACGCTGTCGGAGATTGTCGGGCATCCCATTGGTGCTAACGTCACGGCGATGAGCGTCTGCAAAGATCCGTAGCCCGGATGGAGCGCAGCGCAATCCGGGAACAGTGGCCCCGGATTGCGCTGCGCTCCATCCGGGCTACAACAAGAACAACAACAAAGGAGACACGCGATGGATCGGCTCAAGGGCAAGGTTGCGATGGTGGTGGGAGCCGGCTCGATCGGTCCCGGCTGGGGCAACGGCAAGGCGACCGCGGTGACCTTCGCGCGCGAGGGAGCGCAGGTGTTCTGCGTCGATCGCAACGGCACTGCGGCCGAGGAGACCGCAAAGATCATCACCGGCGAAGGCGGCAAGGCGATCGCCTTCACTGCCGACGTCTCGCGGGCGAGCGAGATCGAGGCGATGGTGGCGGCGTGCCTCAAGGCCTACGGCCGCATCGACGTTCTCGACAACAATGTCGGCATCGCCGAGATGGGCAGCGTGGTCGAGGTGACCGAGGAGAGCTGGGACCGCGTCTTCAGCGTCAACCTCAAGAGCGCCTATTTCGCCATGAAGCATGTCATCCCTGTCATGGTGAAGCAGGGCGGCGGTTCGATCATCAACATCTCCTCGATCGCCTCGATCCGCCACATGGGCATTTCCTACGTCACCTACGGCACCTCGAAGGCGGCGATGAACCAGATGACGCGCACGACCGCGATCGAGTTCGCGCGCCACCACGTCCGCGTCAATGCGATCCTGCCCGGCCTCATGAAGACGCCGATGGTCGAACATTCCGCAGGCCTTGCCGCCAGCTACGCCAAGGGCGATGTCGAAGCGATGTGGCGTGCCCGCGACGCACAAGTGCCGATGGGACACATGGGCGATGCCTTCGACGTCGCCAACGCCGCGCTGTTCCTGGCCTCGGACGAGTCGAAATATGTGACGGGGATCGAGCTGGTGGTCGATGGTGGGATCACGTGCAAGGCGGGGGCGTAGCACTTCTACCAGCCCGGTCGTCCTGAGGTGCGAGTGGCGCGATGCACGAGCATCGCGCCGGGAGCCTCGAAGGATGAACGGCCCCGCTGCTGCAGCCGGGCCGTCGCCCTTCGAGGGCCGCTGAAGGAGCGGCCACCTCAGGGTGACGGATTGAGATTAATGCTTGGGACGACAGCGGAGTGTTTGGAAACCTACTGCGCCAGCGCCAGAATCCCGCCGGCGAACGCATGCCAGGCCGCGCTCTCGCTGATCGGCCAGTTCAGCACCTTCACCGTCAGCAGCGCGAGCGTGCCATAGATATAGACCGGATGCACGCGGCCTTCGCTGCGCCAGTCGCGCACCATGGCGACGACGAGCAGGAGCGATGCGACGACAGCCGGCGCGATCGTCACCGGCACGGGCGGCGGACCGGGCGGTCCCGGAGGCGCGAGGAAGGTCAGAAACCAACGCGCGATCGCGGCATCAAGGATCGAGACCGCGGCGAGCAGCATCAGGCGCTTGTGAGTCTCGGGCCTGCGCGTGTTCATGATCGCGAGAACGAACACGATCGCGAAGAACGCGATCCCGCTCATCGGCACGATCGAGAAGCCGATGCCGGCGTCTTTCTGGCCGAGCGCTGCGGCATGCTGCATCACGTGCACGGAGGCGAGGAAGCCGAAGATCGTCATCGCGGTCGCGAGCGACACGCCGGCGATGCCGAGTGAACGATGATTGACGACGCGGCCCGAGGCTGCGAGCCAGGTCTGGAACACGAAATAGAGAGACCAGGTGAAGAACAAGAGTCCGTGAAAGTGAATCACGGGGCTTGCGGACAACGTCCGGTTGGCGAGCGGAACCCAATAGGTCGGCGCGAAGCCAAAAAATGCAGTGGCCGCGCAGGCTAGGGACATATGCAGATAAAAATGCCGTGCAGGCGACGCATCTCGCGCGCGTACACGACGGTCGTCGGTCAGGGTCGTCATCAGGAGTGAGTCTGGGGACAAGGGGTTTGGTTCAAATTCCGCTGTCGTCCCGGGGCGCGCGTAGCGCGAGCCCGGGACCCATAACCACAGGGTCGAATTACCGCGCGAACTGGTAACCCCGAGTCTTCGCCCAACTTCTCCCTGTGGCTATGGATCCCGGATCGGCGCGCGCCTAAGGGCGCGCTTGTCCGGGACGACACCGGTTTTGTATGTGCCTCATCCCCCCGCGCTCAATTCCGCGCGATCGAGCTCCTCTTCGATCCGGTGGAAGGCGTCGTCGCCGATCACCTCGGTGGCACGGAGATCGAAGATCGATTTGCGGGCAGCCTCGATGGCGCGGCGGCGCAGGGGATCGGCGGGCAGTTCGCCATTGGCGATGCCGCCGTTGGGATCGTTTTCGGCCTGCATCAGGATGGCGCGATATTCGAGCCTCAGGATCTCCGCTTCCTCCGACGGATCGCTCTCGATCGCATCGAGCGCGGCGCGATAGGCGACGGCGCGGGCGTGCGCGACCTCGGTGCCGACGGGATCGTCGTCCTTGAGGCCGAACGCCAGAATCAGCGGTCGCAGCGTCAGGCCCTGGATCACCAGCGATCCCAGCACCACCGCAAAGGCGATGAAGACGATGAAGTCGCGATAGGGAAAATTCTCCGGTAGCGCGAAAGCGGTGGCGAGCGTGACGAGGCCGCGCATGCCGCACCAGGAGATGATGAGGCCGCCCTTGGCCGAAGCGACTTGCCTCGGATCCTTCGGATGATAGATCCCCTGCGCGACCAGCACACGCAAGGTCGTGCGGTAGAACGTCACCCAGAGCAGCCGGACCAGCACCACGGTGAGCAGGATCCAGGCCGCTGCCACGCAATATTCCCAGCGCACGTTCGCGTCCAGCCGCGTCCAGATCGGCCGCATCTGCATGCCGATCAGCATGAAGGCGAGCACGTTGAGCACGAACACCATCGTCTCCCAGACCGCATAGGACGGCACCCGCAGCCGCGCCGGCATGCGCGCCCCTGCCGTGCGCGCAAGGGTGATGGCGTAGACCACGATGGTGAGGATTCCGGAGAGGCCGAGATGTTCGGCGGCGATCCAGATCATGAAGGTGGTAGCGAATTGCACGATGATCGCGCTCGGGGCCTCGGTCACGCGCTCCATGAACAGCGGAATGATGCGGCCTGCGACGAGTCCCGCCACAACGCTGCCGACCAGCGCCAGCGCCATGGTCGGCGCGACCTGGCTCCATGTCAGATGCTCGGCGGCGACCGCGCCGACCGCGATGCGATAGATCAGCAGCGCGGTGGCGTCGTTGAGCAGGCTCTCGCCTTCCAGGACCTTCACCATGCGGTGGGGCAGCTTGACCTGGCTCAGGATCGCGACCGCAGCGGTCGCATCGGGCGGCGCCACGATGGCACCGAGCGCAACCGCGGCGGCCCACGGCATATCGGGCATCAGCCGGTGCGCGACGAAGGCGACGCCGGCCGTGGTCAGGCCGACCGCGGCGACGACGAGGGTCGAGACGGGAACCCAATTGTTGCGCAGATCGCGCAGCGAGGTGTCGAAGGCGGCGTCGAGCAGCACCGGTGCGACAAAAAGCGCCAATGCCAGGTCCGGCTCCAGCGCCCAGGACGGGCTGGATGGCACGAAGGCGATCAGTGCGCCGCCGATGGCGAGAAAGGTCGGGTAGGGGACCTTGATCCGCCGCGCCAGCGCCGATAAGGCAACGGCGCCGAGCAGAAGCGTGATGATCCATTCGAATGTCGACACGATGATCCCCGCAGCCGATATGAGCGGCGCCACAAGCTAGCACCAATCCGGCCGTAGATAGTACGGCCCCGAGGCAAGAACCAAGGCAAGGGTTAAGTCAGGTCCGAAAGCAAGACTTCCGACTGCAGCGAGCATGCGTTTTCAAAAACTCATTCAATCGTCAGGTGCCGTATTGCTTTGCGCGCTCTCGCTCGCCGCCGCTCAGGCTGCGACCGGCGGCGAGCCGGCTGCGGTGATCCAGCTCGATGTCGCGTCATGCCTCGCGGCGACCGCGGCCGACGACATGGACAAGGCCGCCACGGCCTGCGCCGCCGTGATCGACAATGAGAAGACGGTGAAGGCGGATCTGATCAAGGCGCTGATCGCGCGCGCGGCGCTCTATGCGCGGCACGACCAGATCGACCGTGCCATTGCCGACGACAGCCGCGTTCTATTGCTCGACCCGACGCTTGCCGACATCTTCAATGCGCGCGGCGAGCTCTGGCTCAAGAAGGGCGACAAGCCCAAGGCGGTGCAGGATTTCGGCGCGGCGCTGAAGATCGACCCGAACCACGAGAAGGCCAAGGCCAATCACAAGGCGATGGCGCGCGAGATCGAGCGGATCGGCGCGCAGATGGCCGTCGCCGGCAAGCCCAGCTTCAATTGCAGGCGTGCGGCCCGGGCTGTGGAGAAGGCGATCTGCGGCAATCGCGAACTCGCCGATCTCGATCGCGAGATTTTTGGGTCGAACGCGCGTGCGATCAGGGAGGCGCGCAATCCGGCGGAAGCGAAGAACCTCCAGCGTGAGCAGGACGAGTTCATTGCCCGCCGCAATGCCGGTTTCGGCCAGCCGGGATACGATCTGAAGAAGGCGATGCAGGAGCGGTTGCAACGGCTCAACGGGGTGGATGGGTATTGAGGGCTTTGCTCGAAGAGAGGTCGTCATGCCCGGGTTATCCCGGGCATCCAAGTGCTTTCAGCCCCAGGTTAGACGTGGATGGCCGGGTCAAGCCCGGCCATGACGGCGTGGACAGGCCCGAATTGAACCCATCCCTTGCCAGCCGCGACAATGGTGAGAACCCGACGTCACGGAGCTCTCTGCCATGTGCGGTACGTATCCTTCCGCGCAAACGTCTTCGTTTGCCAAAACTTCGCTGCGAATCTTTCTGTTCAGCGCGGCAATGAGCTTCGTTCTTGCCGCCCCGGCCTCTGCCGCCACCGATTGCGTGATGGGGAGCAAGGCCGCTCCGGCGGAGCTGATTCCGGCCTGCAGCACCATCATCGACCAAGCCGCCAATTCCGCTTCCGACCGCGCCGCGGCGCTGCTGGTCCGTGCTGACGCCAATGCGCGGAGCTCGGGTGGCCTCACCCAGGCCCTGAGGGACATCGACCGCGCCATTGCGCTCGACGGCAAGGATGCAACGGCCTGGCGCCTGCGCGGCGACCTCCTGCGCGAGGCCGGCGGTGACCTCAATCGCGCCGCTGCTGACCTCAGCAAGGCGATCGAGCTCGATCCTGAGAATGCGGAGGCCTTTGAGCTGCGCGGTGTCGTCTATACCAATCAGCGCCGGCTCGACCGCGCGCTCGCCGACTACGACCGGGCGATCAAGCTGAAGCCGGATTATGCGCAGGCCTGGTCCGACCGCGGCGTGGCCTATTATCTCGGTGGTGACAACGAAAAGGCGATCAAGAATTTCGACGAGGCCTTGCGGCTCGACCCCGACCGGCCCCGCACCTACACCAACCGTGGCGCGGCCTGGAAGAAGCTCGGCCACTACGACAAGGCGGTCGCCGATGACGGCGAGGCGATCAGGCTCGATCCGAAGGTGCCGGAATATTACGACAATCGCGGTCTCGTCTATGCCGCGATGGGCGAATACGACAAGGCCATCGCCGATTACGACCAGGCGATCCGGCGGGAGCAGCGCCCGAACTTCCTGACCAATCGCGGCGATTCCTACCAGTTCAAGGGCGAGCTCGGGGCTGCCTTGAGCGACTATGATGCCGCCCTCAAGCTCGATCCGAACTTTGCGAAGACCTACAACAACCGCGCCGTGCTCTACAAGAAAATGGGTGAGCGCGCGAAGGCTCTGGCCGACTACGAGGCGGCCTTGCGGCTCGACCCCGCCAACGACAATGCCGCGAGCGGTCGCCGCGCCATGATCGCCGAGATCGCGAAATTCGGCACTGAACCGCCGCGGGCGCTGAATGCGGCGTCCGGCAACGGTCCGTCCTTTCCATGCGCGACGGCCAAGCGTGAGGTCGAAAAGGTGATCTGCGCCGATCCGCAACTGGGCGTGCTCGACCGCCAGATCGCCGAGACTTACGATCGCGTCCTGAAATCGGCGGGCAAGCGCGCGGCTGGCGAGCTGCGCAAGACCCAGCGCGATTTCCTCGTCACCCGTAACGCCAGCTTTGGTCGTCCGGGCTACGACCTGAAGAAAATCATGCAGGATCGCTTGCAGAAGCTGAATGCGATGGAGAGCTGAGAGCCGCTTGAGAAGCCGAAGTTAAACGGCTGGCTCCGTAACCTCTCCCGCTTGCGGGAGAGGTCGACGCGCTCGAAGAGCGCGGCGGGTGAGGGCTTTCTCCTCTTGGAGACTTGCAGCTAACGCCTCGGGCAATCCCGACGCGGAGGCACCCCCACCCCAGCCCTCCCCCGCAAGCGGGAGAGGGAGCAACCACCATTGCCGCAGCGACTCCGCCTCCACCAAAAGCCCCATTCTTTTCAGCTTGAACCGCGGCCCGTTCCCGGGAAAATAGCCCTCAAACAAGGCCGGCACTTGATCCTGGTCATGGCGGCACGCCCGTCCTGCCACGAGGTTCAGGGCCAGCCGAATAAAGGGAACGGGAGCGCGGGAATGAACATCCAGGGCAAGAGTCTCTATCATGAGGTCCATGCGCGCTCGCTCGCCGACCCCGATGGCTTCTGGGCCGAGGCGGCGAAAGAGATCGACTGGATCGAGCCGCCCAAGAAAATCTTCGACGCCTCGCAGGGAACCTACGGCCGCTGGTTCACGGGCGGTGTCGCCAACACCTGCTACAACGCGCTCGACCGCCATGTCGAACGCGGCCGCGCCGACCAGGTCGCGCTGATCCATGATTCACCGCTGACGGGCAGCGTCACCCAACTGACCTATGCGGAACTGCTGAACGAGGTGCAGGCGCTCGCCGCCATCATGCAGGATTTTGGCGTCGCCAAGGGCGATCGCGTCATCCTCTATATGCCGATGGTGCCGGAGGCCGTGGTCGCGATGCTCGCCTGCGCGCGGATCGGCGCGGTGCATTCCGTGGTGTTCGGCGGCTTTGCTGCGAAAGAGCTCGCCACTCGCATCGACGACGCGCAGCCGAAACTCATACTCTCAGCGAGCTGCGGCATCGAGCCCGGCCGTATCGTGCAGTACAAGCCGCTGCTCGACGAGGCGATCAAGCTTGCCGGCAGCAAGCCGAAGGCCTGCATCGTGCTGCAACGTCCGCAGCTGACCTGCGACCTGACCCCGGGCCGCGACTATGATTGGGCGAGCCTGCGCCGCAAGGCGCTGAACGACGGCAAGAAAGCTACTTGCGTGGGCGTTGCCGCGACCGATCCACTCTACATCCTCTACACCTCGGGAACCACGGGCATCCCGAAGGGCGTCGTGCGCGACAATGGCGGCCATCTCGTCGCGGTGAAATGGTCGATGTTCAATCTCTACGGCGTCAAGCCGGGCGAGGTGTGGTGGTGCGGCTCCGATATCGGCTGGGTTGTCGGTCACAGCTACATCGTCTATGGCCCGCTGCTGCACGGCGCGACGACGATCATGTATGAGGGCAAGCCGGTCGGCACGCCCGACGCCGGCGCGTTCTGGCGCGTGATCTCCGAGCACAAGGCCGTTGCCTTCTTCACCGCGCCGACCGCGTTCCGCGCGATCCGGAAAGATGATCCGGAAGGAAAGTTCATCCGGCAATACGACCTGTCGAAATTCCGCACCCTGTTCCTCGCCGGCGAGCGCGCCGATCCGCCGACGGTGGAATGGGCGGAGCAGCAACTGAAGGTGCCGGTGATCGACCATTGGTGGCAGACCGAGACCGGCTGGTGCATCGCCGGCAATCCGGTCGGACTCGGCATGCTGCCGGTGAAGCATGGTTCGCCGACGGTGCCGATGCCGGGCTACCAGGTGGATGTCGTCGACGAGGCGGCCAAGCCGGTGGGACCCAACACCATGGGCTCGATCGTCATCAAGCTGCCGATGCCGCCGGGCTGCCTGCCGACGCTGTGGAATCAGGACGAGCGTTTCAGGGAAGCCTATCTCACCGAATTCCCCGGCTATTACAAAACCTCCGATGCCGGCTACAAGGACGAGGACGGCTATGTCTTCGTCATGGGCCGCACCGACGACATCATCAACGTCGCCGGACATCGGCTCTCCACCGGCGGCATGGAGGAGATCCTTGCCTCGCATCCCGATGTCGCCGAATGCGCGGTGCTCGGCGTCAAGGACGCGATCAAGGGCGAGGTGCCCTGCGGTTTCCTGGTGCTCAAGGCCGGCGTGAAGCGTGCGCCAGCTGAGATCGAGAAGGAGATCGTCGCGCTGGTGCGCGACAAGCTCGGCCCGGTCGCCGCCTTCAAGCTCGCGATCACGGTCGGCCGGCTGCCCAAGACGCGCTCCGGCAAGATTCTGCGCGGCACCATCAAGAAGATCGCCGACGGCGAGCCCTGGACCATGCCGGCGACCATCGAAGATCCCAAGACGCTCGACGAGATCGGGGAGGCGCTGAAGGGGAGGGTGTGAGGTTTGCTCTGGCGGTCATGCCAGTGAGACGCGGGGCCGCTACCCAACCTCCGCCGACATCACCCGCGAAAGCGGGTGATTCAGTACGCCGCAGCAGCAGTGTGACCCAATGACCGCCGCGGCGTACTGGATTCCCCGCTTTCGCGGGGAATGACAGCGTGCGCGGAACGGCCTCCTGGGACTTACATTCTCCGCATTCCGCGCTAAACAGGGCCGGCCAACAGGGGACCTCGTATGCCACTCGCCGCCGCGCCGCGCCTGCTTGCAGCTGTGCTGCTCGCCATCGCTCTCTCCGCCTGCTCCGCGCGCTACCAGACGCCGGTGGCGGTGGGCGGGGACGATGACGACGCGGTTTGTCAGAGCCGCGGCTATGCGCAGGGCTCGCCCGAATACGTGGCCTGCCGCAAGGACCGCGACGTCCAGCGCAACGCCGCCACCGCGCGTGCCGACCGTCGCCAGCGCGACCTCGGCGAATACATGCTGAACCATCCCGAGCGGCCGTAGGTCGTCCCGGTCAACGGAGGTCGTCATGAACGAGGACCAGTTCAACACATCTTTACGTAAATTCCTCAAGCAAGTCGGGGTCACCTCGCAGCGCGAGATCGAGAAGGCCGTGCGCGATGCGATCGCAGCCGGCCGGATCCAGGGACGCGAGAAGCTCAACGCGAAAATGGTCCTGACCATCGATGGTGTCGGGCTCGTCCACGAGATCGACGACGTGATCGAGCTCAGCTGAGCCGCCCCGCCGTGGAATAAGCGTCGTTCTGACCTTCATCTTCGAGTGATCGGCCCGTGTCGTCCGTGTGCCGTGTCCCGAAGCAAAAACGCGGCGGATGGCTCCGCCGCGTTCGAATCGATGTGGACGTTCGGCGCGAAGCCGGAGCCTCACTCCTCTTCGTCTTCCTGCTTCTTGCCGCCGAGCGTCTTCAGCTTGGCGAATACGGCGTCGAGGTTGAGGTCGTCGCTCGATCGCTCGGCGGGCTCGAACTCGTCCTTCTTGGTGGTCTCGGACGCCGGCAGCAGGGTTGCGCCGCCATAGGCTGCGTCGATCGGCTTCTCCTTGGCCGCGCGTGCCACCTCAAAATCGAGCTCGATCTGCGAGCAGAGTCCGAGGGTGACAGGGTCGATCGGGGTCAGCTGGGAGGTGTTCCAGTGGGTGCGGTCCCGCACGCTCGCGATCGTGCTCTTGGTGGTGCCGACCAGGCGCATGATCTGGGCGTCCTTGAGCTCGGCATGGTTGCGCAGCAGCCAGAGGATGGCGCTCGGACGCTCGTGGCGGCGCGAGACGGGGGTGTATCGCGGGCCCTTCCGCTTGGGCTGAGGCGGCAACACCACCTTGCTCTCCTGGAGGCGGAGGCGGTAATCCGGATTCCTCTCGCCCTTTTCGATCTCCTCGCGGGTCAGCTGGCCGTTGGAGAGGGGGTCCATGCCCTTGATGCCCTGGGCAGCATCGCCGTCGGCGATCGCGCGCACCTCGAGGGGATGCATCTTGGTGAAATCGGCGACCTGGTCGAAGGTCAGCGCGGTGTTGTCGAGCAGCCAGACGGCGGTCGCCTTGGGCATCAGAGGTGCGTTGCTCATGGCAAATCTCCTTTGTGCTTCGCCCACCCCTCTGGAGGCGAAGCCGGTGGTCATCAGCGATGACTGGGAATTCGCGCTATATAAGCCCGGAGGGGGTAGCCACGCAATGGTTCTGCTATAGATAGTGCCTTGACAGCGCCCGAAAGGGGGCCCAATTCCCTGTAAGCCCGTACCCAAGCCCCATTCCATCCATCGACCGCTTCCCGCCCATTTGGCGGGGTGATTCGGTCCCGAGATCGCTCAATGTCAGCCAAACCAGACCTCAAGATCGTGCTTTGTTCTCCCCGCGGCTTCTGCGCCGGGGTGGTCCGGGCGATCGACACCGTGGAACGGGCGCTCGATAAATACGGCGCCCCGGTCTATGTTCGCCATGAGATTGTGCACAACAAGTACGTCGTCGACGGGTTGAAGAAAAAGGGCGCCATCTTCGTCGAGGAGCTGGCCGAAATCCCGGAAAACACCACCGCACCGGTGGTGTTCTCGGCCCACGGCGTGCCGAAATCGGTTCCGGCCGACGCCCAGTCCCGCAATTTGTTCTCGCTGGATGCGACCTGCCCGCTGGTGACCAAGGTGCACCGCGAGGCCGCGATCCACTTCAAGCGTGGCCGCGAGATCTTCCTGATCGGCCACTCCCATCATCCCGAGGTGGTCGGCACGCTCGGCCAGCTTCCGACCGGCGCCGTCACCTTGATCGAGACCGCCGAGGACGCCAAGACCATTGCGCCGAAGGACCCCAACAACCTCGCCTTCGTGACCCAGACCACGCTGTCGATCGATGACACGGCGGAGATCGTCGCGCTCCTGAAGGAGCGCTTCCCGAACATCAACGGGCCGCACAAGGAAGACATCTGCTACGCCACCACCAACCGCCAACTCGCGGTGAAGAAGGTGGCGCCGGTGGTCGATGCGCTGATCGTTGTCGGTGCGCCGAACTCGTCGAACTCGCAGCGCCTGCGCGAGGTCGCCGAGCGCGAGGGCTGCGGGATCGCGGTGCTGGCGCAGCGCGCCACCGACATCGACTGGGACAAGTTCGGCAACATCTCGAGCCTCGGCATCACCGCAGGCGCATCCGCGCCGGAGGTGATCGTCGAAGAGATCATGGACGCGTTCGCCGAGCGCTACACGCTGCATGTGGAGACGGTCTCGGCCGCGGAGGAGAACGAGTTCTTCCCGCTGCCGCGTCAGGTGCGCCCTGAAGCTGCCGCCGAGTAGACTTTTATGGCGGTCTACACCGACGTTGCCGCCGACGAGCTTGCGGATTTCCTGAAGCAATATGATCTCGGCGAATTGCTCTCCTACAAGGGCATCGCCGAGGGCGTCGAGAATTCGAACTTCCTGCTGCACACGGGGCAAGGCTCGTTCATCCTCACGCTCTACGAGAAGCGCGTGGCGAAGAACGATCTGCCGTTCTTCCTCGCGCTGATGACGCATCTGGCCGAGCACGGCGTCAACTGCCCGCTGCCGGTAAAGGGCAGAGACGGCGAGGCGCTGCGCGAACTGTCGGGCCGTCCGGCCGCGATCATCACCTTTCTCGAAGGCGTCTGGCCGCGCAAGCCGAACGCGACGCATTGCGCCGGCGTCGGCGAGGGGCTGGCCAGGATGCATCTGGCCGGCGCCAATTTTGCGATCAAGCGCGGCAATGCGCTGTCGGTGTCGGGCTGGCGGCCGCTGTTCGACGCGGCGGCAAGCCGCGCCGATGAGGTCCAGCCGGGCCTGCATGCGTTTCTCGCCGCCGAGCTCGATTATCTCTCGAGCGGGGTCTGGCCGAACAATTTGCCGGAGGGCGTGATCCACGCCGACCTCTTCAACGACAACGTCTTCTTCCTTGGCGACAAGCTCTCCGGGATCATCGACTTCACCTTCGCCTGCAACGACATGCTGGCCTATGACGTCGCGATCTGCCTCAACGCCTGGTGCTTCGAGCCGGATCATTCCTTCAACGTCACCAAGGCGCGTGCCTTCCTCAATGCCTATGGCCGGGTCCGAAAGCTCTCGGATGCGGAAGAGGCCGCGCTGCCGCTGCTCGCGCGTGGCGCCGCGATCCGCTTCCTGCTGACGCGGCTGGTGGACTGGCTCAACGTGCCCGAGGGTGCGCTGGTCAAGCCGAAAGATCCGCTGGAATATTTCCGCAAGCTGCGCTTTCACCAGAGCGTGTCCAGCGCGCGCGATTACGGGCTGATGCCGTCAGGACTGGTCGCGTGAGCGAGCTTCCCAATGTCACGATCTATACCGACGGCGCCTGCTCGGGAAATCCCGGGCCGGGCGGCTGGGGCGCGATCCTGAAGTTCGGCGACAAGGAAAAAGAGCTGAACGGCGGCGAGCGCCACACCACCAACAACCAGATGGAATTGATGGCGGCGATCTCCGCTCTCGAAGCGCTGAAGAAGCCGTGCACCGTCGATCTCTACACCGACAGCCAGTATGTCCGGCAGGGCATCACCGGCTGGATCCACGGCTGGAAGCGCAACGGCTGGCGCACCGCCGACAAGAAGCCGGTGAAGAATGTTGAGCTATGGCAGCGCCTCGACGCCGCGCTGAAGCAGCACCAGGTCCGCTGGCACTGGGTCAAGGGCCACGCCGGCCACCCCGAGAACGAACGCGCCGATCAGCTCGCGCGCGACGGGATCGTGAAGGCGCGGTTGCAGCAAAGGCTGGCGGAGTAGGGGCGCGCTGTCGTCGCCCGGTTCTCAACTGTCATCGCCCGCGAAGGCGGGCGATCCAGTATTCCAGAGACGCTTGTGATTGGGCCGAGAGGCCTCGTCGTACTGGATGCCCCGGTCAAGCCGGGGCATGACAGTGTCAATTAGCTAAGAGCGGTGCCTAAAGCTCAGAGCTGCCCCAGCAGCGTATCGCCGCCGGAGACCTCGACCTTGCCGGGCATCGCTTCGAGGTTCAGCTTCTTCACCACGCCGTCCTCGACCAGCATCGAATAGCGCTTGGAGCGGATGCCGAGGCCGTTGGCGGAGGCGTCCAGCTCCATGCCGATCGCCTTGGCGAACTCGGCATTGCCGTCGGCGAGGAAGATTGCCTCGTCGCGCTGGTCGGTGTCGCGCTTCCAGGCGTTCATGACGAAGGCGTCGTTGACGGAGACGATGGCGATGGTGTCGACGCCCTTGTCCTTCAGGGCGTAGGCGTTGAGGAAGATGCTCGGCAGATGCATCTTGTGGCAGGTGCCGGTATAGGCGCCGGGCACCGCGAACAGCGCCACCTTCTTGCCCTTGAAGATATCGTCGGTGGTCTTCACCTGCGGGCCTTCCGCCGTCATCACGCGGAATTTAGCCTCGGGCAGCTTGTCGCCAGTCTGGATCGCCATCGTCAGTCTCCCTGAAAATCGGTCCCGCTTTTTAGACCGAGCGGCGGGCCTGCACAATATTGCCGGCGGCGGAAGCGGTGGGGCTTGGGCCTCTCCTTGGGCCGTTCACCGTGATGTCATCAGCCGGCGAAGCCGCCGCCGTCGAGGAACGCCTGCTCTTCCTCGGTGGTGTCACGGTTGAGGACGCGGTTGCGGTGTGGAAAGCGGCCGAACCGCCGGATGATGTCGGCGTGCTCCCGGGCGTATTTCAGGTTCTCGGCATTGTCAGCCTTGTTGGCATTGTCGGCATTTTGAAACAGGGCGACGCAATGCTCCTGGTCGGGCAAGTGCTCGGAATGCATGAAAGGCAGATAGAGGAATTCGACCAGCACGGGATTGATCCTGCGATCGACGCCGCGATCGATGGCCCGGCGGGCGACGTCGCGCGCCAGCGCATCGCTGGAAAACGTCCGGGGATCGCCGCGAAACATGTTGCGGGGAAACTGGTCGAGCACGATGACCAGCGCGAGCGCGCCGTCGTCGCTCCTCTCCCATGATGCAAGCTCACCGGCGGCCGCCTTCTGCCACACAGCGAGAAAGCGGCGCCTGACCTCCGCGTCGAAAGCGTCGTCGCGCTTGTACCAGCGCTCGCGGCCGGCCTCGCGCCAGAAGGCGAGAATGCCTGATGGCGCAATGTCTCCGACGTCCGTCATCGGCGGTGCGGCTTACGCCGCTTCCGCCTTCTTCTCGTCGCGGAGCTGACGGCGCAGGATCTTGCCGACATTGGTCTTGGGCAGGTCGTTGCGGAACTCGATGTGCTTGGGCACCTTGTAGCCAGTGAGCTGCTCGTGACAGAATTTGATCACCGCCTCGGCGGTGAGGTTGGGGTCCTTCTTCACCACGAAAGCCTTCACCGCTTCACCCGATTTGGAATCGGGGATGCCGATCACGGCACATTCGAGCACGCCCGGATGGCTCGCGATCACTTCCTCGATCTCGTTCGGATAGACGTTGAAGCCGGAGACCAGGATCATGTCCTTCTTGCGGTCGACGATCTTGGTGTAGCCCTTCTCGTCCATCACGCCGATGTCGCCGGTGCGGAAATAGCCGTCCGCGGTCATCACCTTGGTGGTCTCCTCCGGCCTGTTCCAGTAACCCGACATCACTTGCGGCCCCTTGGCGCAGATCTCGCCCGCCTGGCCGAGGGGGACTTCGTTGCCGTCGTCGTCGCGGATCGAGATCCAGGTCGAGGACACGGGAAGACCGATGGTGCCGGTGAACTCGGTCGCGGTCGCCGGATTGCAGGTCAGCGTCGGCGAGGTCTCCGACAGGCCGTAGCCTTCGGCGATGAAGCAGCCGGTGATCGCCTTCCACTGCTCGGCAACAGGGCGTTGTACGGCCATGCCGCCGCCGTTGGAGATCTTCAGCTTGGAGAAGTCGAGCTTCTTGAAGTCGGGATGGTGCATCAGCCCGTTGTAGAGCGTGTTCACGGCCGGGAAGCTGTTGACCTGGTATTTCGCCAGCTCCTTGACGAAGCCCGCGATGTCGCGCGGGTTGGGGATCAGGAGATTGCAGCCGCCGGCGCGCACCGCGAGCAGGTAGCAGGCCGTCAGCGCGAAGATGTGATAGAGCGGCAGCGCGCAGACGATCATGAGCTGATCGACATGCGGCGGCGCCGCCATCGCCGGCTGGAGCCAGGCGTCGTTCTGCAGGACGTTGGCGACGATGTTGCGGTGGAGCAGGGTGGCGCCCTTGGAAACGCCCGTGGTGCCGCCGGTATATTGCAGGAAGGCGACGTCGCCCGGCGAGAGTTTTGGTTTGTTGAAGGTCATGCCGCGGCCGGCCGAGAGCGCGTCGTTGAAGGATACTGCGCCCGGCAGCGACCATGCCGGTACCATCTTCTTGACGCGGCGGACGACGAGGTTGACGATCACGCCCTTGAAGCCGAGCAGGTCGCCCATGCTGGCGACGATGACATGCTTCACCGCGGTCTTCGCGATCACCTGTTCGACGGTGTGGGCAAAGTTCTCCAGCACGACGATGGCTTCGGCGCCGGAATCCTTGAGTTGGTGCTCGAGCTCACGCGGGGTGTAGAGCGGGTTGACGTTGACGACGGCGAAACCGGCGCGTAGCACCGCGGCAGTCGCGACCGGATATTGCAGCACGTTCGGCATCATGAGGGCGACGCGCGCGCCGCGCTGCAGCCCGCGGCCCTGCAAATAAGCGGCGAGCGCGACCGACATCTGGTCGAGGTCGCGGTAGCTGATCGCCTTGTCCATGCAGATGAAGGCCTTGCGGTCGGCGAACTTGGTGAAGCTCTCCTCCAGCAGGTCGACCAGCGATGCGTATTGGGTCGGCTCGATATCGGCCGGCACGCCGGGCGGATATTGCTTGAGCCAGATGCGCTCCATGGAAAACTCCCCTCGTTGACCAGAGCCCGTTGTGTCTCGGGCTTGCCTCATTGCCGCCAGTATCGAACCTGCCGGAGCGTGTGGCAAGCGGTCGAGGCTTAGGGCAAAGGTCGGGGCGTCGCTACTGGAATCATCGCGAACGGCGCTGCCGCAGGTGCGAAGCGCCGTCCGTCGCGCTGAGGGACGCCGTCAACTGTTGTTGGCCGGCTTGGCGGCGGGCTTGGTCGCGGCCTTGGGCTTGGCGGGCTTCGGATCGCCGCTCGCCGCAGGCTTCTCGGCGGGTTTTGCCGCCGTATCGTGCTTGGCGGCAGCATGCTTGGGCGCCGCCGGCTTCGCCACATTCTTGGCGTCGCTCTTACCGTCGCTCTTACCGTCACTCTTGGCCGCAGCCGGCTTGGCCTCCGGCTTCGCCGCGGCCGTCTTGGTATCCTTCTTGCTGTCCTTGCCCGCGTCTTTCGGCTTGTCGGCTGCGTCGGGCTTCTTGGCCACGCGCGACTTCTTGCCACGCGGCTTTGACGCGGCCTGCTGGTCGGCATCGGCCGCGACCGCCGCGATCAGGGCGGTGCCGGTGCGGGTCGGACCGGTATAGACCAGCACGGGCTCGGCCGCCGCCGGAGCCGAGGCCATCAGCTCGGACGCCTTCATCAGGGGCGGCTGGAGGCCGGCGGTGAAGAAGGTGACCTGGGCTTCGCCGCCGGTGGCCGAGGCCGATCCGGTCGTGCCGCCATTGGCTGCAATCAGCGCATCGTCGTCGTCGCTGGCCGGCCGCTTGCGATGGCCGCCGCACATCTCGTCGCGCAGGTTCGGCGGCGAGGCGTCGACCGGCACGAGGTTATCGACTGTGCCGAGCGAGGGGCGCAGCCACGTCAGATTGTCCTGGCCGAAGCCGCGCTCCAGCAGCTGCGCCGCCTTCACCGCGCGCGCGGTGCCGGAACTCGCGCCCAGCACCACCGCGATCAGCCGGCGGCCGTTGCGCGTCGCCGACGCCACGAGATTGTAGCCGGAGGCACAGATGAAGCCGGTCTTGAAACCGTCGGCGCCGGGATAGCGGCCGATCAGCTTGTTGAAATTGCCGGTGACACGCTTGCCGAAACGCATCGCCGGGATGTGCACGAAGTATTCGTATTCGGGCAGGTCGCGCAGGAACGAGCGCGCCAAAATGCCGAGGTCGCGCGCCGAGGTGATCTGGCCGTCGGCGGGCAGGCCGTTCGGATTGACGTAGCTGGTCTGCGTCATGCCGAGCTTCCTGGCGGTGTCGTTCATCATCGCTGAGAAGCCGTCGATCGAGCCGCCGACGCCTTCGGCAAGCACCACGGCCATGTCGTTCGCCGACTTGACCATCATCATCTTCAGCGCGTTGTCGACGGTGAGCTGCGTTCCCGGACGGAACCCCATCTTCGAGGGCGATTGCGAGGCCGCCGTCGGCGATACCGTGAGCAGCGTGTCGAGCGTCAGTCTGCCGTCCTTGACCGCCCTCAGCGTCACATAGGCGGTCATGATCTTGGTGACGGAGGCCGGATACCAGGGAATCGTCGCGTTATCCGCCTGCAGCACTTTGCCGCTGTCGGCCTCGATCAGCAGCAGCGCTTCGGCGCTCGCCGCGCGGGGCGCGAGCAGCGCGGCGCATGCGAGGCTCGCAGCGAACAGGTTGAACAGCGATTTGCGAAGCAGCGGGCGTAGGGCGTGCACTATCCGATTCCGGTCCTTGGAGACCCGCCGGTTCCGGGCGGCTCTCGTGATCTGATGTTCGGTTTTGAAATCCAGCGCCGCCGCTTGCGGCGTCGCAAACCTATACCGGCTGGTGCGTCGATAATAGGGGCATCAGCGGGGTATTCCGCAATGAAATAGGCCGAATTTCGACGCTGTTATGAGGGCTTGCTACGGGGATTTGGCGGCCGTCGCGGCAGCCTCAGCCGCCGTCATGCTGGCCCGGGTGCTCGCTTGAGCGGTTTCATGGACCATGAACTGGGCCCTGGCGAGCTCGGCAAAATGGCCGCCTTTGGCCACGAGTTCATCGAAAGTTCCGGTTTCGATCACGCGCCCATTCTCGAACACCAGGATCCGCGTGGCGTTGCGGATGGTGGAGAGGCGGTGGGCGATCACGAAGGTGGTGCGGCCCATCATCACTTCGTCGAGAGCGGCGTTCACCTTGGTCTCGGTGACGGCATCGAGCGCGCTGGTGGCTTCGTCCAGGATCAGGATCGGCGGGTCCTTCAGCAGCGCGCGGGCGATCGACAGACGCTGCCGCTCGCCGCCGGACAGCATGCGGCCGCGCTCGCCGGCATTGGTCGCGAAGCCGCCGCTGCGCTCGATGAAATCGAGCGCCTGCGCACGCTCTGCCGCCTTGCGCATCTCGGCCTCGGTCGCGTCCGGCTTGCCGACGCGCAAGTTCTCCTCGATCGAGCGGTTGAACAGCAGCGCCTCCTGGAACACGACGCCGATGTTCCGCCGCAACGATGTCAGCGTCACGCCGCGCACGTCCATGCCGTCGATCCTGATGAAGCCCGATTGCGGATCGAAGGCGCGATGCAGCAGCGCGATCGCTGTCGATTTGCCGGCGCCAGTCGGGCCGACCAGCGCAATGGTCTGGCCGGGCAGCGCGGTGAAGGTGAGGTCCTCGATCGCCGGCCGCTTGCCGTCATAGGAGAAGGTGACGTCGTTGAACTCGACGAGGCCGGACAGCCTGCCGGCATCGATCGCGTCGGGCCGGTCGTGCACCGCGGGCACGGCATCGAGCACGCCAAAGAACTCGCGCAGGCGCGGCGCTTCCATGAACACGTTGTTGATGAAGCTCACGACCTGCTCGAGCTTCTGGATCAGCAGCGTCGCAAAACTCACGAACATCACGATCTCGCCGACTGTGGTGAGCCCCTGGTCGTGCAGCGCGATACCGAGCGTGAAGATCGCGAGCACCGTGATGGTGGTGGAGGCGCGCGTGATGACGGTGACGAGCGCCCACCACGACAGCACCGGCATCTGCGCTTCGAGCAATTGATCGGCGATGGAGCGCAGCCCCTTTACCTCGGATTCGACGCGGACAAAGCTCTGCACCAGCGCGACATTGCCGAGTGCATCGGAGGCGCGGGCGGACAGCTCGCTGTAGTGCTCCTCGACCGCCATCTGCATGCCGAAGGTCCTGCGCACCACGAAGGTGGTCAGCGCGGTGAAGACGATGCAGAGCACGAACAGGAGGATCGCGAGCCGCCAGTTCAGGTAGAGCGACAGCGGCAGCAGCACCACGACCGAGAGGATCGCCGCAAAATGCTCGCGGAAGAAGCCGAGCCACAGCCGCCACAGGGCGTCCGTGCCGTTGAGCATCACCTTCATCAGCCGACCCGAATGGGTGCCGGAGTGGAAGGTCAGCGGCAGTTGCAGGATGTGCTCGAAATAGTCGGTCAGTACCGCCTGGCGCTGGCGGTGCGAGAGCCGGTCGGCCTGCAAAGCCACGAGCGCGCTGCACAGGATGGTAAAGAGTCCGAATGCGACCCAGGCCGCCAGGAACGGCCAGGCCGAGTTCGAACCGGCCACCGTCTTGCCGGAGAGCACGTCGACGATCCGGCCGAACAGCACCGGCTCGGCAAATTGCGAGCCCGCCAGCAGGAGGTTGACGACCGCGAGCAGCCAGCCCAGCCGCGCCTCCTTGCCGAGCAGCTCGAGAACGCGGGTGTAGAGGCGGAGGATGGACATGCGGGGACGAACTCGATCGGACGACGGAGTCCATATTCTAAGCAGGGATCGCCCGCGAGATATAGCGGAAGCTGTCAGTTTTGCTCAATTGATCAGCCGCCCCGCGACCGGCGGCAGGAACCGGTCGTCGAAGATATCGCTCGCGCTAGGCCGTTTCCGGAATTTGAAGTCCTGCGCGATCTGGTCGATCGAGCGCTCCAGGCGCGGCGGTTCGATGCCGCCGAGACCGTTGCGCTTGACCTCGTCGGTCAGGATGTTGTCGGCGAGGACGGTGCGCAGGCGCTCCAGCTCCAGGTCGCGCTCGCCGTCGTCGATGCGGCTCGCGGCCTCGTCCGCCGCACGCGCCGGCTCCTTGACGGTCGCAGCGATGCCGGCGATCAAGGCGCGGACGAAGCCCTTCACAGCGTCCGGCTTTGCTGCGGCGAAGGCGGGATTGACCACCACGGCGAAGCCATAGGCTTCGCAGCCATAGTCGGCATAACGCAGCACGACCAGATCGGCTCCGGGCACGCCGCGGTCGCGCAGGTTCACCGCGGAGAGATAGTGGAAGCCCGCGACGGCATCGACCTGTCCTGCGGACAGGATCGGCTCGCGCACCGCGGCGCCAATCTTGTGGAATTTGACGCGCGATGCCTTGATGTTGTTCTGCTGCGCCAGCGCCGGCCACAGCCGCATCGACAGGTCGCCGTCGGCAACGCCGACGGTCTTGCCGTCGAGATCGGGCAGCACATGGATGCCTCGGCTCCTGCGCGCGACGATCGCGTAGGGGGCGCGGTTGAACAGCACGAACACGGCTTTGACCGGCGCCGCATCTTCCTTGTCGCGAAAGCGGATCAGCTCGTTGATGTCGACGAGCGCAAGCTCGCTGTCGCCCTTGGCGACGCGTGCGAGCGCCTCGGGCGATCCGGTTGCGATGCTGAAGGACACGTTGAGACGCTCGGCGCCGAAGCTGCCGTCCTTCGCCGCAAGGAAGAACGGCGCCATGCTCGCGTCCAACGGGCGGTCGAAGCTGAAGTGGATCGCAAGCGAGGGCGCAGCGGTCTCGGCCGCGCTGACATCGCGAGCGATCAGTGTCGCAAGCGGGATCGAGAGGGCCAGCAGGCAACGAAGCGCGATCGACTTGAAGTCCGACATCAGTTGCGTCGGTCCCGCATTGTTATGGTTTCGTGACGCTCGCAGCGCCGGCCGGCAGCCAGTCTGTCCGCGCCAACATGAACGGAGGATGAGCGGCGTTGCGGCATCGTTACGCAACCCCGTTCAGCTTGTGTTGGGGTTGGGGAACCCAACTTAGGTCATGCGGGTTTGAGAGGCATGAGCCTGTCCGCAGGCGTCGCATTCCAGGTCCCAAAGGAGGGCCCAAGACATGTTCGAGCGATTCTCCAAGTTTGCGGGCCGAAAGGCCGTTCTTGCCACCGCCGCGGTGCTGGCGCTGACCAGTATTGCCCCGACCGCTTCCTATGCGGGCGGCCGCCATTGGCATGGCGGTGGAGGCGGCGCGGCTGCCGCTGCGGCTTTCGCGGCCATCGGCACCGGTCTCGCCATCGCCGCGACTCGTGACTCCTACGCTTATGACTACGGTCCGGGCTACGGCTATTACGGCGGTCCGGCCTATTACAGCGCTCCTGCCTACGGTCCCTATTATGGTCCGGGGCCGAACTTCCAATATCAGCGCTATGGCGGCACTGCTCCGTCCGAGTTCTGCGGCCAGGGTTACTACCAGAACTGCTACTAGCCTTGGCAGCACAGGTTGACCAGGACAGGCCGTCGCGGTTGCTGCGACGGCCTGTTTTCTGCTTTTATTGTCGCGCGTTAACGCGCTCGACATTGCTTTAGAGTAGTTTTGAGTACCATGAGTGATTCGCTTGAGCGGCTATATCTGGCTGTGCTCGCGGCCAGGGATCTTGATCCGGCAACATCGCGTACGGCCCGGCTGTTTCAGCGCGGGCCTTCCAAAATGGCGAAGAAGCTGGCCGAAGAGGCCATCGAAGTCGTGATCGATGCGGTCAACGGCGACAGCGAGGCCGTGATCCGGGAAAGCGCGGACCTGCTGTACAATCTCACCGTGCTCTGGGCCTCTGCCGGCGTGCGTCCCGAGGACGTATGGCGCGAGATGACGCGGCGTGAAGACATGCTCGGCATCGCCGAGAAGCTGCCGAAATCCTCGATGAAGCTGCCCAAAGTCGCGTCACCGCGCGTGGCCGCCAGGCGGCCAATTGTCGCGCTCGAGGGCCGCACAGCGCGCAAGCGCCACTAAAGCGCGATGAGACCAGGATGAACGGTCATCGCGCTTTAGCCTCTTGTTTGAGCATGATCTTTTCGGGAAACCGCCGCACACTTTTCCGGATCATGCTCGAAACGTCATAATTCGCCTCAATCTCGGCATGGACAAATCCGTCCCATGGTGCTTCATCGCGGCGCCATGCTGAAACGTATTTACGATTGGTGCATCGACGCCGCCCACAAGCCCTACGCGCTCTGGATCATGGGCGTCGTGTCTTTCGCCGAAAGCTCGTTCTTTCCGGTCCCGCCGGATGTGATGCTGATCCCCATGTCGCTGGCGCGCCCGCAGCGCGCCTGGGTCTATGCGATGGTCTGTACCGTCACCTCGGTGCTCGGCGGCGTCGTCGGCTACGCCATCGGTGCGCTACTGTTCGACTCGGTCGGCCAATGGCTGATCCAGGTCTATGGCCTCGGCGGCAAGGTCGAGGCCTTCCGCGCCTCCTACGCGGAATGGGGCGCCGTGATCATCCTGCTCAAGGGGCTGACGCCGATCCCCTACAAGCTCGTCACCATTACCTCGGGCTTCGCCGGCTACAACATCGTCCTGTTCGTCCTGTGCTCGATCGTCGCGCGCGGTGGACGCTTTTTCATCGTCGCGATCCTGCTCAACCGCTATGGCGACTGGATCCGGGTCAAGATCGAGAAGCATCTCGGACTCGTGGTGGCGGTCGGCGCTGCCCTGCTGGTGCTCGGCTTCGTGGTGGCGGTCAAGCTGATCTAGATCCACGGCGCTTTGCCGCAGGGCCGGCTTCGGCTACGGTTGCCGTCATGATGGTTCGAACCGGCAATCCCGCCGTGCGGCTCGGGACGCTGATGTCTGCAGTGCTGCTCCTGCTCGGTGCTTGCGGGACCGGGTGGGCGCAATCGGCGCCGCCGTCGCTTGGCTTGCAGGAGCAAGGGCCGCAGGCTGCGCCGCCGCCCTCGACGCCCGCACCTGCAGAGAATCCCGGGCTGTTCAACGAAATGGGCAAGCTGTTCGACAAGCTGCCCTCGATCCTGCCGCCGATCAAAAGCCCCAGTGAAACCATGAACGATCTATCGCGGCTGGCCAAGCCCTCGACCATGGTGTCGGGTCGCGTGGCCTGTCCAGCCTCGTCGAACGGTGCGCCCGACTGCAAGCAGGCGGCCGACCAGCTCTGCCAGAGCAAGGGCTACAAGGACGGCAAGAGCCTGAATGCCGACTCCGCGGAAAAATGCTCGGCCAAGGTCCTGATTCCCGGCAGGGCTCGCAAGCCGGACGATTGCCGCACCGATACTTTCGTGACCAGCGCGCTGTGCCAGAACTGACGTGAAGGCCTCGCGCGCATGCAGCAAGGAGCGCCCATGAGCCGTACGGAGCAGGACTTCCTCGGACAGCGTGAGATCGCCGACGACATCTATTACGGCGTCCAGACCATCCGGGGTAAGGAGAACTTCCACATCACCGGCATTCCGATGAACCAGGAGCCTTACTTCGTGAAGGCGCTCGGTTACGTCAAGAAGGCTGCCGCCATGGCCAATCGCGATCTCGGCGCGCTCGACGCCAAGGTCGCGGACGCGATCATCCTCGGCTGCGACCGCGTCATCGCCGGCGACATGATGGACCAGTTCGTCACCGACTTCATCCAGGGCGGCGCCGGCACCTCCACCAACATGAACGCCAACGAGGTGATCGCGAACCTCGCGCTGGAATCGCTCGGCTTCGGCAAGGGCGACTATCAGCACGTCAGTCCCAACGACCACGTCAATTACGGCCAGTCGACCAACGACACCTATCCGACCGCCTTTCGGCTCGCGCTGATCCTGCGGCTCGAGAGCTACATGACCGCGCTGCGCCAGCTCCAGGAAGCTTTCTTCGCCAAGGGTCGCGAGTTCGACCGCGTCCTGAAGATGGGGCGCACGCATCTCCAGGATGCGGTGCCGATGTCGCTCGGGGCCGAATTCCGGGGATGGGGCACCACGATCGGCGAGGAGGTCGACCGCATCTCCGAAGCCCGGGCGCTGCTGCGCGAGATCAATCTCGGCGCCACCGCGATCGGCACGTCCGTCACGGCGGCGGTCGGTTATCCCAAGCTCGCGGTTCGGCATCTGAGCGCGCTCACCGGCGTCGACTTCATCCTCGCGGGCGATCTCGTCGAGGCGACCTCGGACACCGGCGCCTATGTGCAGCTCTCGGGCGTCCTCAAGCGCACGGCGAGCAAGCTGACGAAAATCTGCAACGACATTCGCCTGCTCGCGTCCGGTCCGCGCGCCGGCTTCAACGAGATCAACCTGCCGCAGCTTCAGCCGGGATCCTCGATCATGCCCGGCAAGGTCAACCCCGTTATCCCCGAGGTCGTCAACCAGACCAGCTTCCTCGTCATCGGGCTCGACACCACGGTGACGCTCGCGGCCTCGGCGGGCCAGCTCCAGCTCAACGTGATGGAGCCGGTGATCTCGTTCGCGCTGTTCTTCTCGATCCGCACCATGGAGCGCGCGGTCAACAGCCTGCGCGAGAATTGCGTCGTCGGCATCACCGCCAACGAGGAGCACACCCGTAACATGGTGCTGAATTCCCTCGGTATCGTCACGGTGCTGAAGCCGCTGCTCGGCTACAAGCAATGCGCCGAGATCGCGCGCGAGGGCTACAAGAGCGGCAAGTCGCTACATCAGATCGTCGTGGTCGAGCGCAAGCTGCTGACGCAGGAGAAGTGGGACGAGATGTTCTCGTTCGAGCGGCTGATCAATCCGGATCTGATTGCGTAGGCCGTGGTCATCCGCGGCTCTCGCCTCGTCATTGCGAGGAGCTGGCGACAGAATTGCGTAGCAATTTTGCGCTGATGCGACCAAGCAATTCTGTCTCCACGGAAAGAGACTGGATTGCTTCGCTTCCGCCTTCGCTCTTCAAGCTTCGGCGGACAGGTCGCTCGCAATGACGGAGAGGACAGATAGGCCGTATGCGGTCGGAATTCCGCAGATTGGAATGGCGGTATCGGCATCCGCCACAACGTCAATACGCAATACTTGACAGTGGAAAGATTGCCTTGTTGGTATGGTGCCAACCTTCCATTGACCGGCCAACAGAGGATCGTTTCGCTATGTCCATGCCTGCCTTGTTCAAGGGACGCCTGTCGATCCCCGTGATCGGCTCGCCGCTCTTCATCATCTCGGTGCCCGATCTCGTGATCGCGCAGTGCAAGGCGGGGGTGGTCGGCTCGTTTCCGTCGCTGAACGCCCGGCCGCCGGAGCTGCTCGACGAATGGCTGGCGCGCATCACCGAAGAGCTCGCGGCCTATGACCGGGCCCATCCCGACCGGCCCTCGGCGCCGTTCGCGGTCAACCAGATCGTGCATAAGTCGAACAACCGGCTCGACCACGACATGCAGCTCTGCGCCAAGTACAAGGTGCCAATGATCATCTCCTCGCTCGGCGCCCGCGAGGAGCTGAACCAGGCCGTGCACGGCTGGGGCGGCATCGTCTTCCACGACGTGATCAACCAGAAGTTCGCGCGCAAGGCGATCGAGAAGGGCGCCGACGGCCTGATCCTGGTCGCGGCCGGCGCCGGTGGTCATGCCGGCACCATTTCGCCGCTGGCCTTCGTCGCCGAGACCCGCAAGTGGTTCGATGGTCCGATCGCGTTGTCGGGGGCGATCGGCAACGGCAAGGCGATCCGCGCCGCGCGCGTTCTCGGCGCCGACTTCGCCTATATCGGCTCGGCCTTCATCGCGACCAAGGAAGCCAATGCGGTCGAAAAGTACAAGGAGATGATTGCCGGCTCGACCGCCGACGACATCGTCTATTCCAACCTCTTCACCGGCGTGCACGGCAACTACCTGAAACCTTCGATCCTCGCTGCCGGCATGGATCCCGAGGATTTGCCCACCTCCGACCCTTCCAAGATGAACTTCGGCACCGACGCCTCCGGCGAGCGCGCCAAACCGAAGGCCTGGAAGGAGATCTGGGGCTCGGGCCAGGGCATCGGCAGCATCGAGGGCGTCGTGCCCGCCGCCGAACTGATCGCGCGCTTCAAGAAGGAGTACGACGAAGCGATCGATCCGCCGTTGTGATCGCTCTCGTGTCCCGGACGCGCTGCAGCGCGCAACGCTGCAGCGCAGAGCCGGGACCCATCGAAGCAACGTATGGACCCCGGATCAGCAGCGCACCGCTACGCGCTGCGCAGCGTCCGGGGAACGTGAACTGAGGCCGATTGAAACGATGACCGCCATCTACCGCGTCGAGGGCAACAGCGTCGTCACCAGCCCGGATGCCGCCGGTCCCTGGGACCCGCGCATGCAGCACGGCTCGGCGCCGGCCTCGCTGGTGACATGGGCGGCGGAACGCATCCCGACGCCGGTTGCGATGGACATCGCGCGCGTCACCATCGATCTGATGCGTCCGGTGCCGGTCGGGCCGCTCACGATCGCGACCGAAATTTTGCGTGAGGGCCGCAAGATCCAGCTCTGCGAGATCAAGCTGCTCGCCGACGGCGTGCAGGTGGTCGGCGCCACCGTGCTCAAGATCAGGCGCCAGGCGCTGACGCTGCCCGACGACGTCGAGCAGCCGCCGGTCACGTTGCCCTCGCCTGAGGATTCGCTGGTCGAGGACAGTATCGCCGTCACCAGCCCGTTCGTGCGATTGGTCTCGATGCGCGCCGCGCGCGGCCGCTTCGGCCAGGCCGGCGCCGGCGCGATCTGGTTTCGCGTTGATCATCCGTTGATCGAAGGCGAGGCCATCTCGCAGGCGATGCGCGCCGTGGTCGCCGCCGACTTCTCCAACGGCACCGCCTCGATGCTCGATTTCCGCGCCTGGACGTTCATCAACGCAGACCTCACCGTGAGCTTCGCACGTCAGCCGGTCGGAGAGTGGATTTTGCTCGACGGCGAATCCTGGATCGGTTCAGACGGCGCAGGACTGGCGATGTCCCGGCTGGCCGACCGGCAGGGCTATTTCGGCCGAGCGGTGCAGAGCCTGGTGATCGAGAAGCGGTGAGCATGACGGTAAGCGCCGGATCGCTCTTTGGCCGATTGAACGGCAGGCTTCCGCCGCCGCGGAAGGGATGCTCGGTCGTGTTCGAAGAGGCATCCTGCCAGTTCACATTCCGTAGAAGATCTTGATCTCCCACAGCACCACGATGATAGCCGTGATCAACGTGACCGCGGCGACTGCACTTTCCAGGGAAGCGACTCTCATCTTACTCTCCGCTTCCCAGCCCCATCAGCGGTCTAGGTGATTCCCCGATTCGCCGGCAATTGCGTGGACGCTGCGCGCGCACACTCCGTTGCGCGTTGTGGTGTCGGGGCAACAATGACACCGTAGAATCCCGGGGTATTTCACCCCACCATTCGGTCCCGGCCGCTCCAGAAGCCCGCACGCAGCACCTTCTTGTCGACCTTGCCGACGCCGGTCATCGGCAATTGCTTGACGAACTGGATCTGCTTGGGCGCATGCGCAGAGCCTTTTCGCGTCCTGACCAGGTTGATCAGCTCGTCCGGATCGGGCCGAGCGCCCTCGCGCGGCACCACGATGGCGGTGACGGCCTCGCCCCATTTCTCGTCGGGGATGCCGACGACCGCGACCATGGCGACATCGGCATGTTGCGACAGCACGTCCTCGACTTCGCGCGGGAAGATGTTGAAGCCGCCGGACACGATCATGTCCTTCTTGCGGTCGAGGATGAACATGTAGCCGCGCTCGTCCTTCCGTGCGATGTCGCCGGTATGGACCCAGCCGTTCTTCAGCGTTTCGGCGGTGATGTCAGGCCGCTTCCAGTATTCGGCCATGACATGCGGGGCGCGCACGCAGATCTCGCCGGCCTCGCCCGTCTTCACCTCCTGATCGTTGTCGTCGAGGATTCTGACCTCGCAGGCCGCGATAGGGAAGCCGCAGGACAGGAACAGTTCGGGCGTCCTGGGATCGTGATCCGCCTTGCGAAGCACCGAGACCGGATAGCATTCGGTCTGGCCGTAGAGCTGCGAGAACACTGGTCCGATGCGCTCGATGCCTTCGACCAGCCGGCTCGGCGACATCGCGGACGCCCCGTAGAGCACCAGCTCGAGTGAGGAGAGATCGGTCTTATCAAGCGCGGGATGGTCGAGCAACACGTAGATCATAGTCGGCACGAACAGCGTGAAATTGATGCGCTCGCGCGCGATCGTGGCCAGCACGGCCTCGGGATCGAATCCCTTCAGCATGTGCACGGTGCCGCCGCGCATCAGGGTCGGCAGCACTTTCGTGCCGGCGACATGACTGATCGGCGCGACCGTGAGATAGCGTGCCGCGTCGGGGATCTCGAAATCGGCAAGGATCGCAGCGGCGGCTCCGGCATTCTCGCGGTGATAACGCAGCGCGCCCTTGGATTTGCCGGTGGTGCCGCCGGTGTAGTTCAGCGTGGAGAGATCGTCGAGGCCGGCGAGGCTCTGCGCGCTGGCATGTCCCGCGCTCTCGATCGCCGCCAGCAGATCGACACCGTAGCCGGCCGGCCCCATGGTGAAGACCGCCTTGAGTCGGCTCGCTCTCGCGGCCAGCTCTCCGCCGCGGTCGCGGAAGGCGGCCGTATCGACCACCAGCATCGCCGCCTCGGAATCCTCGAGCTGGAACAGCTGGTCCTCCAGCGATCCCAGCGGATGCAGCCAGGTGATGCAGAGCCGCGACAATTGCGCGGCGACGCCGGCGCACCAGGTGTCGGCACGGTTGGCCGTGAGGAAGGCGACGCGCGCGCCCGCCTGCAATCCAAGCCGCATGAACACGCCCTGGATGCGTCCAATCAGGTCGATCGTGCCTTGGTAGCTCAGTGATCCCTCTGGCCATGCGAAAGCGGTGCGGCCGGGATAGCGCGACAGCGCCCGCAGCGTCTGTGCGCAAGTCGGGGACGATGCGTGGAGCGGATCGGACATATGTTTCCTCGTTGCTTGTCACGGGCTTCTGGCGTGCCAATGTTGCGGATGACGCTAGCACAGGGACTGCGGGATGAAACGACAAAGCCCGTGCGGCGAGGCAAGAGCGACAAGGAGAATTGAGTGACATCCGATCGACTGCAACGCTTTCGCGATCGTCTCGCTCTGCCTTTGATCGCAGCGCCGATGTTCCTGGTGTCGGGCGTCGAGCTCATGATCGCGGCCTGCCGCAACGGCGTCATCGGCAGCTTCCCCACCGTGAATTGCCGCAGCACGGATCAGCTCGATGAATGGCTCACCGCGATCGAAACGCGGCTGCGCCAGCACGAAGATCAAACCGGCCGCAAGGCAGCGCCGCTCTGTCCAAACTTGATCGTCCACCGCTCCAATGCGCGGCTGGAGCAGGATCTCGCCGTGCTGCTGCGACATAGGCCGGAGGTCGTCATCACTTCGGTCGGCTCGCCTGCACCGGTGTTGAAGCCGCTTCACGATGCCGGTGCGCTGGTGCTGGCGGACGTCGCTTCCATCCGCCACGCCGAACGCGCGGCGGAAGCAGGTGCCGACGGGCTGGTGCTGCTCACCGCGGGCGCCGGCGGGCAGACCGGCTGGCTCAACCCGTTCGCCTTCGTCCGCGCGGTCCGTGCATTCTACGACGGCGTCATCGTGCTCGCGGGCGGCATCAGCGACGGTCATGCGCTGCACGCGGCCGAAGTGCTCGGCTGCGATCTCGCCTATATGGGCACGAAGTTCATCGCGACACGCGAGAGCATGGCGGACGACCGCCACAAGCGGATGCTGGTCGAGAGCAGCGCCGACGACATCCTGCTCACCACCGCCTTTACCGGCCTGCAGACCAGCATGCTGAGGCCTTCGATCGTAGCCGCAGGGCTTGATCCCGGCGATCTGCCGGCACGCGGCACGATCGACATCGCCGAGGATATCGACGTCGCCGCGCGCGAAAACCGGCCGAGGCGTTGGCGAGACATCTGGAGCGGCGGGCACTCCACCTCGGGCGTCACCGATGTGCTCCCTGTCGACGATCTCGTTGCGCGGACGGCGGCCGAATATCGAGAGGCGAGGGCACGCCTCTCCCCGTAAAAATGCGGAAAGTCGGGGCCGTCGTCCCGATCACAGTTAATCGAGGGCTCGCTCGAAACGCCCCATTTAACGGCAGATTAACCAACGCCCGCCAAGAATCCCCTCACGGCCTCCAATCAGCGCCGAGAGGACAGGCGATGGACTTCGATTATCTCAACACCAAGACGGCGGCTTCGCTGGACGAGATTCGCGTTCGGGTCGCGCATGCCCTGGCCCGCCACCCGCTGTGCCGCAACGTCCGTTTCGACATCGTCAGCGTCCCTCGCACCCGCCGGGGCGGCAACTGGACGGTTGCGCTGCAATCGGTCGAGCCGCGCGCGGTCTGGGAGGCCTCGGAGATCGTCGCCGACATCCAGGACGCCTACGAGCTGGCCGTAGCTGCCTGATTTCCCTGGCTTTTCACGGGGTATGTCGCGTCAAACATACTGATTGTCGCAACGATGGCACACTCAAGCCTTATTTCGTGCCTTTTTGCCCGGCAACGTTAACAAACTCGTGAAGCCGTCGTTCCCGGAGAGACGCTTGTCTAAAGCCATCACCATCGTTGTGCTGACCTGTTTTCTCGTCCTGGGCGCCGCCACCACCGCCATTCTTGGCCGCGACAGCGTGCCCCGCGTCAGCGAAGAGATGATTTCGCAGACGCCTCCGCCGAAGCCCCTCGCAGCCAACCGCGCCGCCAAGGCCGATCGTCTGGTCCCGACCTTGGCCCTGGCTTCGGCCGCGATCGAGCCGGTCCAGGTGCCGGCCGACAGGCTTTCGCAGGCGCCCCTGCTGGCCGAGCCGCTGCGGCAAGCCTTTGCTGCTGCAACGCCGTCCGATTTCCCGATGCCCAAGGCGTCGAGCCTGTCCGAAGCGCCCGCCGCGGCGGAGGTTCCCGCCGTCGAAGTTCCGGCCAAGCCGAAGGTGGTGGCCAAGCCGCAGCCGCAGAAACATTATACCCTGCTGTCCGACGCACAGATCTCCGGCATCAGGGATCGCCTGAAACTGTCATCGTCGCAGGAATATTATTGGCCCTCGGTGGAGACTGCGCTCCGCAACGTCGTGCGCAAGATCTCGGCCAACAAGCTCTCCAATCCGAACGCGCCGCCTAGTGCGCAGATCGATCCGAATTGCGACGAGGTCCAGCAGTTGAAGTCGGCCGCAATGCCCCTGCTGTTCCAGCTGCGTGACGATCAGAAGGAAGAAGTGCGCAAGCTCGCCCGCCTCATCGGGCTCGACAAGGTCGCGCAGCAGATCTGACGGCGTAGGTTCCGCCGGGAACTGCTTCAACACCAGGAACATCCGGCAATCAACGCGCGTTGCTCGCTCCAAAGAGGGAGTGGATCAATGCGCGCCTCGACAGCCTATTTCGTCGGTGCTGGAACCATTGTCGCAGCCATTGCCATCGGTCTCGGTGGTGGCATCGTTGCCGGCAACATCATGAATCCGGTCACGTCCAAACAGGGGCCGGACACCAGCAAAATGGCGCAGCGCGCCGAATCCGCCGGCGCGCCCGCGGCGACAAGGGCGCCCTCGGAACGCGTCGATTATCTCACAGGCTCGCAAGCCTTCGGTGCGATCGTTGCGACGCCGGCGCAGGCCGAAGTCAAGCCTGAAGCCGCAAAGCCCGACACGCAGCCCACCCAGGCAAACGCCGAACCGCCGCCCCCGCCGCCGTCGCAAGCGGCCGCGGTCGAGCCGCCCAAGGAACAGGCCAAGCCAGCAACCGCATCGTCTAAGGCCGGGAAATCGACCGACCAGCAGGCCTCGGCCGACCCAACTTCTTCACCTGAGAACGCCTATGCCAAGGCCAGGGAGTCCGACGTGAAGCGCGCCACGTCCGAACGGCGCCGGATGGAGCGCCGTGACCGCTGGGCCGAGCGTCGCCACTACGATTCCCGGGAGCAGCGCGGCATGCGCGATCGCACCGACTGGGACGACGTCGCACGCAACATCCGCGAAGATTCCGATGCGCGCGATTACGCCGGCCGGCCGCGCGGCGGCTTCCCGCAGATCCGGCTGTTCGGGCCCGACGACGATTAGCGCTTGGACTGAAGGTGCGCCGCTGTCATGTCAGTCCAGCGCGTCGCAATCCTTCGAGATAATGCGCACGATCCTCATCCCGCAGCATCGGCAGCTCGCGCGTGATCCAGGCGAGCGAGACCGCCGGCTGAGCGCGGCGCAGACCGTCAAGCGCGGAAGCGGCGAGTGCCGGATCTCCTGACATCCCGGCGGCGGCCGTCAGAACGCGGTGCGCGCCGACGAAATCGCCGCGTTGCCGCATCGATTCCCGCGCCATCTGCATGGCTCCCTCGTAGTCGCGGCCGACGAACCGGGCATAGGCCACAACTCCGCAATAGATCGCCGCGAGCGGGTCGCGCGGGCTGAGCCGCAGCGCACGACGCGCGGCGGCGTCGCCATCCTGCCATCGCCCGGCGTAGCACAGCGTCACCCCGTAGAATGCGTGCGCCATTGCAAAATTTGGATTGAGCTGCAGCGCCAGCTCGAATTCCGCCAGCGCGTCGTCGAAGCGGCGGCGGAACAGATAGGTATAGGCGAGGCCATGGTGGGCCCAGGCGTCCTCGCGATCGGCCTCCACCGCCGCGAGCGCTGCGCGCTCGGCGATCGGCACCGTCGTGGCCATGTCGGCCCAGCCCATATGCGCACCGAAGATATGGCTGGTCGCGAGCAGGCCCAGCGCCTTGCCATAGGCGGGATCGATCGCGACGGCTTTTTCGAGCAGCGCTTGCGCGGCGGCATTGTCCTCGAGCGTGCTGCGCCAATGATGCGACAATGCGCGCATCACGAGGTCCCAGGCGTCGAGACTCCCTGGCGGCTTCTGCTGGGCGCGAAAACTCTCGGCAGCATAGAGCTGAGGCTCGATCGCGGCGACGATCGCCTCGGTGATTTCGTCCTGCACGGCGAAGATGTCGGCGAGCTCACGATCATAGCGCTCAGCCCAGAGATGGCTGCCGGTCGAGACATCGTTGAGCTGGGCCGAGATGCGCACGCGATCGCCGCTCCGCCGCACGCTGCCTTCGACCACGTAGCGCACCCCGAGCTCGCGCGCGACCTCGCGGATGTGCACGGCGCGGCCCTTGTAGACGAAGGAGGAGTTTCGCGCGACGACGAAGAACCAGCGCAGCTTCGACAGCGCGGTGATGATGTCCTCGCTGATGCCGTCGGAGAAATAATCCTGCTCGGCCTCGCCGCTCATATTGGTGAAGGGCAGCACGGCGATCGCGGGCCGCTCGGGAAGCGCGAGTGCAGCGCGCGGCACCCAGGCGGTGCGGCCGTGTTCCGGCGCGATCGCGCCCTCCTTGGCCTCGACATCGCCGACGAAGCGAAAACCCTTGCGGGCGATGGTGCGGATCAGCGCCTGGCTCGCGCCACTGTCGCCGACCGCCTTGCGCGCGGCGTTGATCCGGCTGGTCAGGGTGGATTCGGAGACGCTGCGCCCGTGCCAGATCTTGTCGATCAACTCGTCCTTGCTGACCACCCGGTCGCGGTTCTGCATGAGGTGGACCACGAGATCGAAAACCTGCGGCTCCACGGCAACGGGAACCTGCTCGCGGCTCAGCTCGCGCAAGTCGGTATCGAGGAGGTGGTCCCTGAACAGAAACTGCACGTCGAAAACTCAGACCTCACGGCGACATCGGCAATGATGAAATCAAAACGAATTTCGACTGAAACCAGTAAGTCTGCCCACGGGCCCGCCCGGTTCAGCACGATCGCGTGATGGCTGCCATGCGGGAACAGACCGTCTGGACAATCCGTCACCGTCATCCTGAGGCGCCGGAGCGTAGCGGAGGCCTCGAAGGATGGACGGCCCGGCTGCATCGTGGCCGTCTATCCTTCGAGGCTCTTCGTGCGTTGCTGCGCATCGCACGCCTCGCACCTCAGGATGACGGGGTGACAGCCTGACGCGCGGACGTAGTGTCCTCGCACGGCATCGATTGTGTGCCGAATCGTGAATGTCCATTGCCGAACAACCACGTCTGCGTAAGCTGCTCTCGCTAGACAACACCAGCCACGAAGAAACGCCCATGCCCCCTTTTCATGCCTCGACCACCGTGCTCGATTCCATGCTGTTTCGCGACGCCTTCGGCACGCCCGAGATGCGCGAGGTGTTCTCCGATGTTGCGCTGGTGGCGCGCTATGCCGAGGTCGAGGTGGCGCTGGCAAAGGCGGAGGCGAAGTGTGGCGTGATCCCGCAGCAGGCGGCCGAGGCGATCGCGGCGCGGACCGACGTCGCCGCGCTCGATTTCGAACTGTTGCGGCAGGAGACCGACATCGTCGGCTATCCGATCCTGCCGCTGGTTCACCAGATGGTGAAGCAATGCGGCGAGGCCGGCCGCTACGTGCATTGGGGCGCGACCACGCAGGACATCATGGACACCGCAGTGGTGCTGCAGCTCCGCGCTGCGCTGGAGATCGTCGCGCGCGACATCGACGAGCTTCGCGGCATCCTGGCGAACCTCTCGAAACGCCATCGCGACACGCCGATGGCAGGGCGTACCCATCTCCAGCAGGCGCTGCCGGTGACCTTTGGCTACAAGACCGCGATCTGGCTCGCAATGTTCGATCGTCATGCCGAGCGGCTGGCGCAGTTGAAGCCGCGCGTCCTGGTTGGACAATTCGCCGGTGCCGCGGGCACGCTGGCCTCGCTCGGCGACAAGGGGTTCGAGGTGCAGGAGGCACTCTGCTCTGAGCTGAACCTCGGCGTTCCCGCCTCGACCTGGCACGTCGCGCGCGACGGCTTTGCCGAGGCCGTGAACTTCCTCGCGCTCGTCACCGGCTCGCTCGGCAAGATCGCGCTCGACATCATGATCATGGCCTCGACCGAGTTCGCCGAGGTCTACGAACCTTTCGTCAAGGGACGCGGCGCCTCCTCGACCATGCCGCAGAAGCGCAACCCGATCTCGTCGGAGCTGATGCTGGCGGCCTCGAAGGCGGTGCGCCAGCACGCCGGCCTGATGCTTGATGCCATGGTGCAGGATTTCGAGCGCGCCACGGGTCCCTGGCACGCCGAATGGATGGCGATCCCCGAAAGCTTCGTGTTGACCGCCGGCGCGCTGCACCAGGCGAAGTTTGCACTCGCAGGCCTCATCGTGGACGAGGCGAAGATGAACGACAATCTTGCCATCAGCCGCGGCCTGATCGTGGCCGAAGCGGTCATGATGGGGCTCGCGCCGCAACTCGGCCGGCAAGAGGCCCACGACGTGGTCTATGACGCCTGCCGTCAGGCCAACGACAAGGGAATGAGCCTGGCCGATGCGCTGTCCGCGGACCCGCGGATAGCGAGCCGGATCGACCGCGCCACAATCGAGGCGCTCACCTCACCAAAAAATTACCTTGGGCTCGCGCCTGCCATGGTTGACCGGGTGCTGAAATCGGCAACGCGTTGAAAACCAATATGCGTGAAACTGCGTATCTTCTCGGTGTCGCAAGGTGCTCGCGCACTTGCGCCTCACGATGCTAGACTTAGATTGAACGAGAGACTTTCGGCAGAGGGACCCGCATGACTGATCACCGCAATTCCGCACCTCCCATCGATCCCGCAAAACTCGACCGGCTGGCCGAGGTGGCGGTGAAGGTGGGCCTGGGCTTGCGGCCGGGGCAGGATCTTCTTTTGACCGCGCCCGCGATCGCTCTGCCGCTGGTGCGACGGATTGCCGTGCATGCTTACAAGGCCGGTGCCGGCATCGTGACGCCGATCCTGTCGGACGAGGAGATGACACTGGCGCGCTACCGCCACGGCCACGACAGCAGTTTCGATCGTGCCGCCGGCTGGCTCTACGAGGGCATGGCCAAGGCGTTCTCGGACAACACCGCGCGGCTCGCCATCGTCGGCGACAATCCGATGCTGCTGTCGGACGAGGATCCTTCCAAGGTGGCGCGCGCCAGCAAGGCCAATTCGATGGCCTATCAGCCTGCGCTGGAAAAGATCGTCAATTTTGACACCAACTGGAACATCATCGCCTATCCAAGCCCGTCCTGGGCCAGGCAGGTATTCCCTGATGATGCCGAGGACGTTGCGATCGGCAAGCTCGCCGATGCGATCTTCGCGGCGTCCCGCGTCGACCGCGAGGACGCGATGGACAATTGGGCGAGCCACAATGCGGTGCTTCGTGAGCGCACCAATTGGCTGAACGGCCAGCGTTTCCGCGCTCTGCAGTATTCGGGGCCGGGCACCGACCTCACCATCGGCCTTGCCGACGGCCACGAATGGGAGGGCGGCGCCTCGCTCTCCAAGAACGGCATCAGCTGCAACGCCAACATCCCGACCGAAGAGGTGTTTACCACGCCGCATTGCCGCCGGGTCTACGGCCATGTCGTGAGCTCGAAGCCGCTGTCCTACCAGGGCACGCTGATCGACAACATCGCCGTGCGCTTCGAGGACGGCAAGATCGTGGACGCAAAAGCCTCGCGCGGCGCGGAGGTGCTGAACAAGGTGCTCGACACCGATGAGGGCGCCCGCCGCCTCGGCGAAGTGGCGCTGGTGCCGCATTCATCGCCGATCTCGCAGAGCGGGCTGTTGTTCTACAACACACTGTTCGACGAGAATGCAGCGTCTCATATCGCGCTCGGCCAGTGCTATTCGAAATGCTTCGTCAACGGCGCGCAGCTCACCCCACAGCAGATCGCGGCGCAAGGCGGCAACCAGAGCCTGATCCATATCGACTGGATGATCGGCTCGGCCGAGACCGATATCGACGGCATTTTGCCCGACGGCAGCAAGGTGCCGGTGTTCCGCAAGGGCGAGTGGGCGAAGTAAGGCCGCTGTTCGTCATGCCCGGGCTTGTCCCGGGCATCCACGTTCTTTGTGCCCGTTAAACGTGGATGGCCGGGACAAGCCCGGCCACGACGATGTGGGAGCTTCAGCGCTCAAACTGGCATTGTACGCGTTCACGCCGCCGCGTTGCGCAGCATCGGATTGTTGTCAATGCTGAACCGGTTGAACAGGGTCGTGAACGGGCTGCCGTCGGTGGCCCGCACGATGGCGTCGGAAGCAGCGATTGCTTCGTAGAGCGCGCCGACGGCATCGTCTGCCTCACCAAGGTCGAGGCTCCTGCGGATCTCGTCGCGAGCCTCGTTGATCTCGTCCTCGTCGGCGAGCGTCGCCTCCATCGCCTCCGCCGCGCGCCGCATCTCCTGGAGGTCGCCGCCGCCGGAACTTGAGGATGTCGAGCCAATAGGGGCGGGCGGCGACGAGCTGGACGAACGCCTCGAACGTGCCGGCAATAATTCCTGCGCGGCCCTCCGATGAGACGTAGAGCATATTCTGCGACGGCAGCAGCACGAACGCGCCGCCTGAGCCGGCACTGCCGATCTGTCGGGGGTTTTCGATGCCGTCGATGGTGAACCAGGGCTCCTCGTCCGGTACGAACGAGACATCGAGGCTGATGAGCCGGGCGACGACCGTGCGATCGGCTGTCACAACCTCGGGCGTGAGGGGCATCGGCGTGGCTCCGTTTTGGTGCTTCCGCGCACTTTGTCGCACCCCGGAAAGGATCGGTTCATGTGCGCGAATTTGCAGGGAAATCGCGGCGTTAACCGCTTTGCCTCCGCAACTCCAGGCTGATTTTCGCGGCCTCCGTAAGGAAGAATTAAAAACCGATGACTAGCGTCCCCGACGTCATTCTCAACAATCCGGGCCGAGACCCGGCCATATTTAATATATCGCCTGGGGAAGAAGATGTCGCGCGCATTGATTGAAATCGGTAGTTGCAATGTCGACCTCGAGCTGCGGCCGATCGAGCCGTCCTGGGTCATCGAGGGTAATCCCGTGTCGCGCTCGCGCGTGCTGTCCACCAGCGCCGACGGCACCGCTCAGACTATCATCTGGCATTGCACCGAAGGCCGCTTCAACTGGTACTACGATATCGACGAGACGATCATGATCATGGAAGGATCGATCGTGCTCGAAAGCGATGGCATGCCGCCGAAGCGCTACGGCCCTGGCGATGTCATTTTCTTTCGCGACGGCGCGCATGCCAAATGGCATGTCGAGGGCCACGTCAAGAAGATCGCCTTCTGCCGCAAGACCAATCCCGTGATGATCGGCTTCCTGATCCGCGTGGTCAACAAGCTGAAGAAGATCTTCACCTCCAGCGGCGAGCGCCGTCCGGCCTCGCTGATGGGTGCCGGCTAGTCTCTATTCAAGGACGCTTCCCAGCGGCCACGACGAAGAGGGGTCGGGATCACATCCCGGCCCCTCTTCTTGTCATGATGGCAGCTCGAGCCGGTAGACGTCGATTGCGGTCTGCGAAAACAGCGCCGTCTTCTCGGCCTCGCTCAGTGACGAGGCGATGCGCTTGAAGGCGTTGAATATCACCTGATAGCTGCATTGGCCCTTGTCCGGTGGGAAGTTGCTCTCGAACATCGCACGTCTGGGACCGAACGCCTCGATGCAGGTTTCGATATAGGGCCGCCAGGCCGCGGCAAGCTCCTCGGATGACGGCGGCCTTTCGCGCAGATGGAAGTCGTAGCCGAGCAGGCACATTGCGAGCCCGCCGAGCTTGACCACCACGTTCTCGCATCTTGCGATCTCCCGGATCGAGGTGCGCCATTGCGCAAACACCTCCTCGCGCCGCCCTGCAAAGCGGCCGATTCCGGCCGGGCCGCCGCAATGGTCGAGCACGATTCTGGTGTCGGGGAAGGCGCGCGCAAGCTCGGTGAGCTCACCGATCTGCGGATGGAATAGCCAGGCATCGAAGCTGAGTTTCAATGGTGCAAGGCAGGCAAATCCCTTGCGGAAGGTCGGGTCCCGCAACAATCCCTTCGGCCTGTTCGCATACATGCCGGCAACGGCAGGGTCTTCGTCCCAGGCCGACGAATGCCGGATGCCGCGAAAGCGGCCGTTGCCGGCCGCGATCTCGGCTTCCAGCACCGGCTTGGCCGCGTCGCCCTGCAGCAGATTGGCATGGCTGACAATGCCGGCGCAGATCGCGGCCTTGCCGTAAGCACCGCTCGCGCTCATCGCGGCGACGCCGTTGGCGAACTCGACTTCGCCGACAGGCCGGAATGCCTCGGGCCCATGCGCGCGGTACATCGAGCGGCAATCGACATAGACGGTGGCGAGGATGCTGTGGCCGGAGGCGATGTCATCAGCCATCTCCTCGATCAGATAGCGGTGCCCGCGATTCCAGAGATGGTGATGGGGGTCGACGATCGGCCGCAAGGGATCGATGATCTCCTCCTGATGCAGCGCGAGCCAGTCCTCGCGCGGCTCGACGAACAGCCCGCTCGTATTGGCGGGCACACCGGTTGCAGCCATCGGCGTCGCTCCCTTCATGCTTTTTGTGCCGGGAGCCTATCATCTCGCCTCGTCACGCAGCAGCGCGCGTTGCTCAAAGCACCATAGCAGCGGCGGAGGAGGTGCGCTCCCTCTCCCGCTTGCGGGGTGGGGGTGTTTCCGCAACGGGACACTCCCGATACGGAGAAAGCCCCCACCCGGCGCTACGCGCCGACCTCCCCCGCAAGCGGGAGAGGTTGCAGCGTGCCCGGAGCCCACGGCTTCAACCAACAGATCCTTAGCCCGACCGCCGCTTCGCTCTCACCTCGACGATCAGCCGCCAGTCCGCCGCATTGGCCGGTTTGACCTCCCCACACCAATGGAAGGAGTCCCTGGTGATCTCCGTAAAGCTCCAGCGCGTCAGCTCGCCGGTTTCGGTCGTGCCTTCCTGCACGATATCCTGTCCACGCAGACGGCCGATCTGCTGGCGGAAGATGCTGCGGCCGGGATCGAACCAGGAAATCCGCCACGCATCGATGGACGGATCGTAAACGCGCAGCGTCGTGCCGTACCAGTTGCCGGCGATCGGAAAGGTCTGAGAGCCTGCCCGGCGGGGAATGATCCAGACGTCCTGGACGGCGCGGCCCTCCAGCACCCAACCAAAATGGATTTCTCCGGGCGTGCTATGTTTCGCGCCATCGGAGCCGTGGGCGGTGATTTCGGCCTCCCAGTCGCCGACGAAGCGGCCATAGAGCTGAAGCGCCGCCGCATGCTCGGGATTTGGTCCGTCCGCGTGCAAAAGTCTGCCAAAGTCGGTCATGTCGATCTCCTGTTGAGAGGAAATCAGCACGACCGGCCGACGGCCGACTTGGAGAAAATTGCGCCTCAGACTCCGTCGAGGATGATCACCGTCGGCGTCGAGGGCAGCGCATCCCGCGACATCCGGAACGAGCGTTCGGTGCGACGGTCGATCTCGAAGTCCTGCCCGATCCGGCGCATGAAATCGTCGAGCGGCGTGGCAAAGCGATGCATCGGCAGCACGACGGAGGCGCGCAGCCGCTTGGTAATCTCGGAGATGCCTCCCAGCGTCATGGTGTAGGTCCCATCGATCGGCACCATCACGATATCGAGCCGTCCGATCTGGGCGAAATGGCTGTCGTCGAGCTTGTGATGGAGGTGGCCGAGATGGCCGATGCAGAGACCCGCGACCTCGAAGATGAAGATCGAATTGCCGTCGCGGATCATGTCGGCGCCGGCGTCGTCACCGAAATAGCGGCGGATGTCCGTCGTGACATTGCGGACGAAGGTGTCACTGATGCGCTCCGACACGATCGCCGGCTTGCCGTCCTCGCTCCAGCCATGCAGCACGTGGGGAATGCGCCTGTCCGGGAATAAGGTGTAGTGCGTGCTGTGGGCGCGGTTCATGGTGGCGACATCGGGCAGCCGGCCGACCTGATAGGCGCCGCTATAGTCGGTGGCGATGCGCAGGCCCGCGGGCGTGTCGATGTAGTAGGTGGAATGGCCGGCGTAAGTGATCTCGACCTCGGCGGGGCCCGCGGCCTGCCGGAACGCGACCGGCATGGCCCGCGGCGCGGCATTGGCCATCGCCAGGCATTCGCTGCGCGGCGGCTGCTGGGCGAGGCTAGGTGCGAAGGATACGCTGAACAGCGCCAGAGCTGCCGAAACCAATCGCCACATGCATCCGTCCCCGATGTGTCAGGGGAAAGTCTAGCGTGCAATGCAGTGCGTGGCCAATGGGCTGCGATCAACAGCGCGTCAGTGTCGCACCCTCACTCCCGCCGCGGACGAAGTTTCAAGGCGCCGGCAATCCGGCGCGAGGCCAGCTCAACATCGCGCCGCTGGTGTTCTGGATGCTCAACGCACAGGTGGAGACATCGGGGGCGACGCCGGCCCAGCCGGCTTGCAAGCGGTCCGGGGTCGCCTCGGGCTCGGGCCGCGACCACATTAAGCATAGACTCAGCCTCGGCTTGTTCCGGTGTCGGGTCTTGCCTACCCATGTCCAATGAACGCGGCTGCAAATATCACTCGATATCATGCGCTCGACAGCTGGCGTGGCATCTGTGCCTGCATGGTTGCGCTGTTCCACTTCGACGTGATCAGCCATCTGTCTTTCCTGCCGCTCACCAGAAATGCCTATCTGTTCGTCGATTTCTTCTTCGTGTTGAGCGGCTTTGTCATCGCGTCGAACTATCGTTCGCGCCTTGCTGAGGGCTTCGGCGCGGGCCGCTTTCTCCTCCTGCGGCTCGGGCGGATTTATCCGCTGCATCTTGTGACGTTGCTGCTGTTCATTCCCATCGACGCTGCGAAGGACGGTGTTGGCCCGAACCTCCTGCAGGCCATCGTCACCAATGTTCTTCTGCTGCAGGGGCTCGGCGTCAACCCGCAGAACTGGCTGAACTTCGCGAGCTGGAGCATCAGCGCCGAATTCGCCGCCTATGTGATCTTCGCCGCGGTCGTCAGCAGGATCGGACCGGCGATCTGGCCCTGGCTGATCCCGATCATTGCCGGGCCGGTCGTGCTCGCCACCATCAGCCCGGATGGGATGAATGCGACTTACGACTACGGTCTCCTGCGCTGTCTTTACGGCTTCGCGCTTGGCGTTCTCTCGTTCGATCTACGAGAGCGCTTTCCGGTGTTGCGCGTACGCCTGACGCCGTCCGGTGAGACATTGCTGGAGACGGCGAGCGTCCTGCTCGTCGTCGGTTATGTCTCGTTGGCCGGCAGCAGCGTCACTTTGCAGGTGGCCTCGCCGGCGGTGTTTACGCTGGTCGTTCTGGTGTTCGCCCGTGAAGCTGGCGCGGTCAGCCGCCAACTGACGGTGCCGTTCATGCTCGCAATCGGGATGCTGACCTATTCGATCTACATGCTGCATCCGCTCGTCAGGGCCGTGGTGCGGGCGATCCTCATGGTCGTCGAGCGCCTTGGGCATACGGACCTGTTCGTCAATTACGCGTTGAGCTTGGGCTATGAGCCGACGAAAGTGGTCTCCATGCATGGATCGCTTTGGCTTGGAGATCTCCTGCAAATCGCGATGCTGCTGTTGACTGTCTTGCTGTCGGTCGCCACGTATCGTCTTGTTGAAGAGCCAGGGCGCAACTGGGTCAGGCGCTTGATGGATCGACGGAACGTCGCCGCGGTCCGCCGTGCACAGCCGGCTTTCGACACCTGACGTCCGCAGCTCGAGGGCAAGCGCCTCATTCCCGCCTTGGGCTGCACTTCCAGGTGATCGCAACGAGGCTCGCGGTGATCAGGCCGCTGACGAGGCCCGCGGCGGGGAGCGCAAGCAGCAGCGCTGCCGTCGCGGCCCAGCCGATCGAGGAGAACGCTTCGGCGAAGGTCGCGAGCCGCGACGAGGTCTGGCGGCGGCGGAATTGGCTGCGCCGTGCCTGCACCCGGAACCAGAGCTGGATTGCGGTCGCCGAAGCCGCGCTGATGATGATCGCGCCGGCACTGATCGCGGCCTGGTAGGGCGAGGCGAACGCGAGCGCCGCGACCAGCGGGCAGAAGATGACGGCGATCGCGATCAGCACCACCTCGATCTTGGCGCGGGTGACGCTGGATGGCGTCAGCGGTGCGGTTGCGACGAGGTCGGGGGCGTCTTCGCCCGAGATCGTCAGCCAGGCGAGCCCGCCGGCAAGCTGTCCGGCCGCCATCACGACAACAGGCGTGATCAGCGTCAGCGCCGCCGAGCTGTCGGCAAAATTGCGCCAGAGCAGCAGCGCCGGCGGCACCAGATATAGCAGTTGCATCAGGGTCTGCGAGATCAGCCAGGGATCGCGCCAGAGCAGCGAGAATTCCTTGCGCCGCAGCGCCTGTTGCCGCGACCCGCCGCGGAATGGGCGCTCCTTAGCGCGCTTGCTGCCGGCGGTGCCGTAGGCTGCGGCATCGATCGCCGTGTCGGCAAAGCGCTGCGAGAAGATCGCCATGACGCTTCCGAGCAGCACCAAGCCGAGCGCCAGGAGTAGCAGCAGCGCTTCGCTGTCGCCCATCACCGCCCGCGCCGGCCACCACCAGATGCTGTCGACATCGGGAGCATGAGCGGCCAGGCTACCCGAGGTCAGGATGGTGAAGCGCGACAGCGTGCCGTAGGACACGATCGCGGCGACCTGGAGCGCGATCACGAAGCCGGCGCCGATGATCGCGGCGAGGATCTGGGCAATTAGGCGCGTCCGCGCCGGGCCGATCAGGCGAAACAGCAGGATGGTGACGGCAATCGCGACTGCGGCGGCTGACAGACCCATGGCGACGACGACGCCGAACGCCGCAAGCCAGCGCGCGCCGCCGCCGATCACGAGCACGTCGATGAAGGGTGTCGAGAACAGCAGCGCCATCGCGGTGACGGTCAGCGCGATCGCGGCGATTCGGACCGAGAACAGATTGGCCAGTCTTGCCGGCGAGGACATGATCAGGTCGAGATCGGCGCGGGCGTAGAATACCCGCGTCACCGATTCGATTGCCTGCGACAGCATCAGCGTCCAGGCGAGAAAAATCGTCGCCGAGATCACGATCAGCGAGGATTTGTCGAGCGGCAATTGCAGATCGGCGAAGCGGCCGATCACCGCCCAGGCCGGCAGGTGCAGCAGCGCGGCGAAGCAGATCAGGCCGATGACAGCGGCGCGCGTCCGCTTGCGTCGTCCGCCGGTCATCATGGCGAGCGATTCGCGCCAGGCGAGCCGGAGCTCGTGGCGGGCAAACCAGGAGAGCGCGGTTGCCGAGCTCATGCGGCTTCCGGAAGCGTCACCAGCGCGATGAAGAGATCCTCCAAGCTGGTGTCGGCATGGCCGTTCTGCTGGCGCAATTCGGTGAGCGTGCCTTCGGCGACCAGGCGGCCCGAGGCGATCACGCCGATGCGGTCCGCCATCCGCTCGGCTACTTCGAGAATATGGGTTGTCATGATGACGGTGCAGCCGGCGCGGACGCGCGCGCTGAGAAGACCCTTTACGTGGCGGGCGGAGACGGCATCGAGCCCCGTCAGCGGCTCGTCGAGGATGATGAGGCGGGGATCGTGTACCAGCGCGCCGGCCAGCGCCACCTTCTGGCGCATGCCCTTGGAAAAGCCCTCGCAGCGCTCGTGCCGGTGCGGCTCGAGGCCGAGCGAGCCGAGCAGCTCCTGCGCGACCGGCTCCGAGGCCGACGGCGCGATGCCCCAGAGGCCGGCGACGAATTCGAGATATTCGAGCGGGGTCAGCTTGTCGTAGATCATCGGCTCGTCGGAGACCCACGCCATCACCTGCTTGGCGGCAACGGGGTTTTGGAGCGCATCGGTGCCGAAGATCGAGACCGCGCCCGCATCGGGGCGCAGCAGGCCCGCGACCATGCGCAAAGTCGTTGTCTTGCCGGCGCCGTTGGGGCCGACCAGGGCGTAGAATTCGCCGGCGTGGACGGTGAGATCGAGGCCGTCGACCGCCAGACGGTCAAAACGCTTCGTTAACCCCAGGACTTCCAGTGCCGAGCTGTCCGGCTTCATGACGGCCACACCATCCGGTTTTGCATCGCCCGCGACCATGGACCCGAAGATGTTTCGGCACCGTGAATCGCGCTGCCGCAAATTCCGCGCTCCGGATTGGACTAAAGGCAAGTCACCGTTTGTTGACAGCGCTGGACGGTTCAGGCTGAATTGGTTCCGGACAAATGGCGCCAACGCAGCGAAACGACTGCGTAGCGACTGGACACAAGATGCGGCAAGGCGGTCGGAAAGAGCCGCCGGTTGTATCGGGAGGACGCGCGTCGATGCTGGATTTCGTTCAGCAGCTGGTCAGCGGTGTTGCGCTCGGCTGCGTTTACGGGCTGATCGCGCTCGGCTTCGTGCTCGTCTACAAGGCCACCGAGGTCGTCAATTTCGCCCAGGGCGACCTGATGATGCTCGGCGGCTTCTTCGCCTTCACCTTCATCGGCATGATGGGCTTGAACTACTGGATCGGTTTTGCCGGTGCGGTGGCCGCGATGGCGCTGTTCGGCATGCTGGCGGAGCGCGTGGTGGTGCGGCCGATCCTCGGCTATCCGCAATTCTCCATCATCATGGCGACGATCGGGCTCGGCTATTTCCTGCGCTCGATCGCCGGCATGATCTGGGGCACCGATGATCTGAAGATCGAGACTCCGTTCAGCCAGGGCGTGCTGCGGATCGGGTCGCTGGTGCTCGCCTATGACAAGCTGTCGGTGATCGCGGCGACGATGATCCTGTGCACGCTGCTCTATCTCTTCTTCAACAAGACAACGCTCGGCACTGCGATGCGCGCCAGTTCCGAGAACATGCTCGCCGCCTACTACATGGGCATCCCCGTCAAACGCGTGGTGTCGATCGTCTGGGCGATCAGCGCGGCGGTCGCGACCTGCGCCGGCGTGCTGCTGGCGCCGATCACCTTCATCCATTCCAATGTCGGTCTCGTGCTTGGCCTGAAGGCGTTTCCCGCCGCGGTGCTCGGCGGCTTCGGCTCGATCCCGGGGGCGGTGGTCGGCGGCGTCCTGATCGGCGTGATCGAGAGCATGGCCGGCTTCTACCTGCCCGAAGGGTGGAAGGACGTCGCGCCGTACCTCGTGCTGCTCGCGGTGCTGCTCTTGAAGCCTGAAGGCCTGTTCGGCCGCCACGTCCGCAAGAAGGTCTGAACACCATGCGCTTCCTGTTCAAGACCGACTATGAGGACGACATCAAGCTGATCCCGCATTCGGGCTATCTGGTCTCTTACGGAATCCTGCTCGCCCTGCTGTTGATCGCGCCCTTCGTGCTCTCCAGCTATTTGATGAGCCAGCTCGTCTTCGTCTGCATCTATGCGACCGTCGGCGTCGCGCTGCTGATCCTGACCGGCTTTACCGGCCAGGCCTCGCTCGGCCACGCCGCATTCCTTGCCATCGGAGCCTACACGGCGGCCTATTTGCAGAAATACAACGTGCCGTTCCCGGTCTATTTCCTCGCCGCCGGCGCGTTGACCGGCTTGATCGGCGCGCTGGTCGGCTTTCCCGCCCTGCGCCTGACCGGCATCTACCTCGTCATCGCCACCATCTCGTTTGCCCTGATCGTCGAGGAGATCCTGGCGCGCTGGGAAAGCGTCACCCACGGCAACGAGGGCATGCGGGTCAAGACGCTGTCGCTGCTCGGCGTCGCGGTGCCGCGCGACAGCCCCACCTTCTACTTCCTCTGCCTCTCCGTGCTGGTGCTGACCATCATCGGTACGCTGAATCTCTTGCGCTCGCCGACGGGACGCGCCTTCGTCGCGATCCGCGATTCAGAGACGGCGGCACGCAGCATGGGCGTCAATGTCGCGCTCTACAAGGTGAAGTCCTTTGCGATCTCGGCGGCGATCACCGGCTTTGCCGGTGTGCTGTTTGCCCACAAGCTCTCCTTCATCTCGCCGGAGATGTTCACGCTGCAGCTTTCGATCGAGTTCATCATCGTGATTCTGATCGGCGGCACATTCAGCCTGCATGGCGCGGTGCTGGGCGCGATCTTCATCGTGATGATCGATCCGTTCCTGACGTACCTGAAGGACGACCTGCCCGGCATGATCGGAGGAATCGCCGCGACATTCGGCGCCGGCCCGGCCACCGCGGGAGCCATCCAGTCGAAGGTCGCGGCCTTCGCCTCGCTCAACGGCCTGAAGGGCGCGATCTACGGCATCATCATCGTGCTGTTCGTGCTGTTCGAGCCGCTCGGGCTCTATGGCCGCTGGCTGAAGATCAAGCTCTTCTTCCAGCTGTTCCCGCTCTACAAGCGCGCAACCTTCAAGCGGCAGAAGATCTACGTGAAGTCGGAGCGGAACCGATGAGCTATTTCCGCGCCGAGAACCTGTCGCTGCATTTCGGGGGCCTGAAGGCGGTCGATGCGGTGTCCTTCGCGGTCGAGAAGGGCGAGATCCTGTCGATCATCGGGCCGAACGGTGCGGGCAAGAGCTCGATCTTCAACCTGATCTCGCGCATCTACCGGCCGACCTCGGGCCGAATCTTCTTCGAGGACCAGGACATCACGCAGGAGCCACCTTACGACATCGCAAAACTCGGCATCGCACGGACCTTCCAGAACATCGAGCTGTTCGAGAATGCGACCGTGCTCTCCAACCTCCTGGTCGGCCGCCATCGGCACTCGACCACGCAGCTGTGGCAGGAGCTCCTGTTCCTGCCGAGCGTGCGCGCGAACGAGAAGGTGCATCGCCGCAGGGTCGAGCAGGTCATCGAATTCCTCGATCTTGAGCCCTATCGCGACAAGCTGATCTCCGGCCTGCCTTACGGCGTGCGCAAGGTGATCGAGCTCGCGCGCGCACTTTGCTCGGAGCCGAAGCTGATCCTGCTCGACGAGCCGTCGTCCGGCCTCAATGTCGAGGAGACCGACGACATGTCGTTCTGGATCCGCGACATGAAGAGCGAGCTCGGCATCACCGTGCTGATGGTCGAGCACGACATGTCGCTGGTCAACCGCGTCTCCGATCGCGTCATCGCGCTGAACTACGGCAGGGTGCTCGCGATGGGCTCGCCGGCCGAGGTGCAGCAGCATCCCGATGTCGTCGCTGCGTATCTGGGAGCCTGAGGCGATGGATGCGATCGCGACACCCGAGACCATCCTGAAGCTCTCCAACGTCGAGAGCTATTACGGGCCGATCATGGCGATCCGCGGCATCTCGCTGGAAGTGCCGCGCGGCCGCATCGTCACGCTGCTGGGGGCCAATGGCGCCGGCAAGACCACGGTCCTGAAGACCATCTCGGGCATTCTCGATCCGCAGAAGGGCTCGATCGAATTCATGGGCAAGCCGATCCAGCGCATGGAAGCCGACAGGATCGTGCGGCTCGGCCTCAGCCACGTGCCGGAGGGGCGCGAGGTGTTTCCGTTCCTGTCCGTGCGCGAGAACCTGATGATGGGGGCCTATCCGCGCAAGGACCGCGACGGCGTCGCGGAGGATCTGGAGCGGGTTTACGGTTATTTCCCGCGCCTGAGGGAGCGCATCAACCAGCCGGCCGGCCAGCTCTCCGGCGGCGAGCAGCAGATGCTCGCGATCGGCCGCGCCCTGATGAACCGGCCGACGCTGCTCTTGCTCGACGAGCCCTCGCTCGGCCTGTCGCCGCTGCTGGTGAAGGAGATCTTCACCATCATCCGCCGCGTCAACGAGGAGCAGGGCATGTCGATCCTGCTGGTCGAGCAGAACGCCAAGGTGGCGCTGGAAACGGCCCATTACGGCTACGTGCTGGAGATCGGCCGCATCGTGATGAACGACAGCTGCGACCGCTTGATGCATTCCCAGGACATCCAGGAGTTCTACCTTGGCGCCAAGGAAGCGGGCGCGCGGGGCGAGCGGCGCTGGAAAAAGAAGAAGACGTGGCGGTGAGGAAGAGCTGGCAGTAAGATGAGATTGCCCATCCGCAAGCAAAGACCGCCGGCAAGGCAGGCAGCGGAGGGGAGAGCGACAAGGAGGAGAGGCGCATGGCCCGACTGGCGGTGCTGACGGTCGCTGATACGATCGCAAAGAGCTTTTTGCGCGCTGCCGAGATGCGGGGCGAGCGGCCGGCGATCCGCGAGAAGAAATTCGGGATCTGGCAGCCGACGAGCTGGCGCGAGTGGCTGGAGATATCGAAGGAGATTGCCTACGCGCTTCGCGCCTCCGGCTTCATGCCCGGCGACGTCGCCTCCATCATCGCCAACGCCGTTCCCGAATGGGTCCATGCCGACATGGGCATCCTGTGCGCGGGCGGCGTCGCCTCGGGCATCTACCCGACCGATGCGTCGTCCCAGGTCGAATATCTCGTCAACGATTCCAGAACGAAAGTGATCTTCGCCGAGGACGAGGAGCAGCTCGACAAGATCCTCGCCTGCCGCGCGCGCTGCGCGAGCTTGCAGAAGATCGTCGTGTTCGACATGGAGGGCCTCAGCGGTTTCTCCGACGACATGGTGATGTCGCTCGACGAGTTTCGCGCGCTCGGTCGCAACCACATGGTCGGCCGCGAAGCGCTGTGGCAGGAGATGATCGACAGCCGCGGCGCCGGCGATCTCGCGATTCTCGTCTATACATCCGGTACGACCGGTCCGCCCAAAGGCGCGATGCATGCGAACCGCAGCGTCACGCACCAGATGCGGCATGCCAACGACTTCATTCCGGCGCAAGAGGACGACGAGCGGCTGATCTTCCTGCCGCTCTGCCACGTCGCCGAACGCATCGGCGGCTACTACATCTCGGTCGCGCTCGGCTCGGTGATGAATTTCGCCGAGAGCCCGGAGACCGTGCCGGACAATCTGCGCGAGGTGCAGCCGACGGTCTTCCTCGCGGTGCCGCGTATCTGGGAGAAATTCTATTCCGCCATCACGATCGCGCTGAAGGATGCGACGCCGCTGCAGCAATGGGTCTATCGCCGCGCCATCGACATTGGCTACCGCATGGTCGACTACAGGCTCGAGGGTAAGGCGCCGCCACCGCCGCTACGGCTCGCGAGCCGCATCGCCTACCGGGTCGCATTCCGCAACATCCGCCGCATGATCGGGCTCGATCGTTGCCGCATCGCCTTCACCGGGGCGGCGCCGATCGCGCCGGAGCTGATCCGCTGGTATCTCGCGCTCGGCATCGACATGCACGAGCTCTACGGCCAGACCGAGAATTGCGGTGTCGCCACCATGATGCCGGCGGAGCGGATCAAGCTCGGCTCGGTCGGCACGGCGGTGCCCTGGGGCGAGGTCGCGCTGTCGCCCGATGGCGAGATCCTGATCAAGGGCGACTTCCTGTTCATGGGCTATTTGAACCAGCCGGAGAAGACCGCCGAGACCCTCGATTCCCGCGGCTGGCTGCACACCGGCGACGTCGGCACCATCGACAATGAAGGCTTTGTCCGGATCACGGACCGGATGAAGGACATCATCATCACCTCAGGCGGCAAGAACATCACGCCGTCCGAGATCGAGAACCAGCTCAAATTCTCGCCCTACATCTCGGACGCCGTGGTGATCGGCGACAAGCGGCCATACCTCACCTGCCTCGTGATGATCGACCAAGAGAACGTCGAGAAGTTCGCGCAGGACCACGACATCCCCTTCACCAATTATGCCAGCCTGTGCCGGGCGACGGAGATCCAGGACCTGATCGGCCGCGAGATCGAGCACGTCAACGGCAATTTTGCCCGCGTCGAGACCATCAAGAAGTTCTACCTGATCGAGCGCCAGCTCACGCCGGAAGACGAAGAACTGACGCCGACCATGAAGCTGAAGCGCGGTTTCGTGAACAAGCGCTACGCCGCCGAGATCGAAGAGATGTATCGCCAGCGCGCCGTGGCGTGAGGCATGCGCATGCCCTGGAAAAGTGGGAACCGGTTTTCCGAGAGGGGCATGCGCAAAAGGGAAAAGCACGTTTGGGAAAGCGAAGGAGCGATGGCCCCCGCCCTTAGCGTAACACGGGCCTTTAGGAGAGGAGACGTCAATGTCGAGATCGTTCGGAACGTTCGGCCTTGCTGTGAGTGCGCTGGCGCTCACCTGTCTGCCGGCCACAGCGCAAACCAAGGTCACCAATGAGGGCATCTCGGCAAGCGAGATCGTCGTCGGCACCCATCAGGATCTGTCGGGCCCGATCAAGGGCTGGGGCGTCCCGGTTTCCAACGGCATGAAGATGGCGACCGAGGAGGTCAATGCGGCGGGCGGCATCAACGGCCGCAAGATCCGGCTGGTCGTCGAGGACAGCGGCTACGATCCGAAGAAGGCCGTGCTGGCTTCGCAGAAGCTGATCGAGCGCGACAAGATCTTCGCGATGGTGGGACCGATGGGATCGCCGACCGTGCTCGCCGCGCAGGACATCCTGCTCGACGCCGGCGTGCTTCAGCTGTTTCCGCTGACGGCGGCCGAGTTCACCTTCAAGTTCGATCCGGCCAAGCCGCAGGAACGGTTGAAGTTCAACAATTTGCTGCCCTATGTCGAGAGCACGCGCGCGGCGCTCAAATACATGATTGAGGCAAAGAATTTCAAGAAGCCATGCATTATGCATCAGGACGACGAGTACGGAAAAAACGTGCTCGATGGCTTCAACCAGCAGCTCGCCGCCATGAAGGTGCAGCCGGCGTCGATCACGAGCTACAAGCGCGGCGCCTCCGACTTCTCGGCGCAGGTCGCCAAGATGAAGTCCGACGGCTGCGACCTCGTCGTGCTCGGCGCCGTCCTGCGTGAGCCTATCGGCACCATGACCGAGGCCAAGAAGCTCGGCTGGGAGGTCACCTTCCTCGGTGCCACGCCCGTTAACGTGCTCGAAGTGCCGGCGCTCGGCAAGGAAGTGGTGGAAGGCTTGTATGCCGCTTCGAACTTCGAAATTCCTTACGAAGACACCGCGAAGGGAAAGGTGAAGGACTGGCTCGTCAATTATAAGAAGATGTTCAACGCCGACGCCAACACCCAGGCGATCATCGGCTACAATGCGGTGATGACGTTCGCGCATTATGCCAACAAGGCTGGCAAGGATCTCACTGGCCAGAAGATGCTCGACGCGCTCGAGTCCGGCGACAAGTTCCAGGATATCTTCAATTCGCCGCCGACCGTGTTCTCGAAGTCCAACCATCTCGCCACGACCGTCACCCAGGTGCAGCAGGTGAAGAACGGCCGCTGGGTGCTGGTGAAGGACAATCTGATGTTTTGATGAAGGGCGGCTCTCGCGACACGACCGGTGCACCCTCTCCCCTTGCGGGAGAGGGTGGATCGCCGCATAGCGGCGAGCCGGGTGAGGGGTATCTTTCCTCACGAACAGTCGTGCGAGTGGAGAGCACCCCTCATCCGGCGCTTCGCGCCACCTTCTCCCACAGGGGGAGAAGGAAGAAAGCGCAACGGTTAGAGCCCTACGACCCCCCGCTCGCCGTCCCCGAATTCACCGGGGCCAGTTCGTCCTCCCGGCAACGCCAGCCGTCGGCAGCTTTCACGAAGGCAAAAGTCCGCTGGATACGCAGCCGGCGCGTCACGTTGAAGGCTTCGGCCGAGCGCTCCTTGTTGCCGGCTCCGGGCTGCGGCCGCCCCGTCCTGGCGTCCCAGCAGGTGCCGGTGCAGTTGGAGGCGACCTTGCTGCACATGGTGAAGGGCGCCAGCACGGCCATCTCGATCTCGCCCGTGACTTGCGCTTCCTGCTCGGTCACCTGGCTGTCGAGCGCGTAGACGCGGTTGATGCGGAGGAAGTTGCCGCACGAATTGGCCGCATGGATGCGCGCCGCGCAGAAGTCGACCGCGTCGGTGTCGGGGATGCGGGCCGCGACCTGCCGGCCGAACACCTTCTTGGGGGCACCCTTCGCCGCGCGGATCTCGTCGGTCTTGCGCCTCAAATGATCCGCAAGACACTCCTCCGCGGTTTCGAGCTCCTGAAGCGGCACATTCTCCTTGCCGACCAGATTGCATTTGCGATCGCGCTCGCGCGTCCACCTGCCATATTCGGCGAAGGCAAAGCGCGCCGCGGTCGGATCCAGCTTGCCGATCAGGCCGAGCACCTCGCCGTTGAGCTCCGTTTCCGCCAGCGCCAGCGACGGGTCCGCACAGATCAGCGCGCCCGCCGCGGTGTTGGCCGCAAGGCAGTCGAAATCAGGATCGCGCACGATCGCGGCGCGCTCCTCGGTCACCTTGAGCAGGCAGGCCTTCACCCGGTCGAAGTCGTCGGTGCGGATCGCGGTCTGGCCGACGATGCCGCAGCTGAGGTTGCGCTGGCGGATCCAGATCGCATTTTCTTCGATCCCAGGCAGGCGGTCGGGCAGGCGGGCGAGCCGCCCCTCGATCGCCGCGCTCAGCTTCTCGGCGGCCGCGGCGAGCGTGGCATCGCCGCAGAACAATTGATTGCCGGGGTCGCGAATCTGCTGGCAGTTGTTCTTGGCGAACAGCGGCAGCCTGTCGGCGATGGCGTGGTCAGACTGCGCGGACGCGGGTGTCGCGAGCGCCAGCGGCGCAAGCACAGTCAGCACGATGAACCGCATTCCAGTCGCCCCCGCATGGAAGGCGCCATGCTAGCGGTTCGGATAGCGCGGTGGAATGGGGTTGTGTGGGATGGTCTGGTGGGTAGCCCGGATGGAGCGCAGCGCAATCCGGGATTCGTGCGATAAGCGACAGCGGCCCCGGATTTCGCTGCGCTCCATCCGGGCTACGGGACGATCAATTAGCCGCGGCGGCGACCATCGAGAATCGCGCGGGCTCATCGACATATTTCAGCACGGCCGACTGGTAGAGCGCGAACAGCGGTTGGTAGCTCTGCGCAGCGTCGTCCTCGACCATCGCCATGCGGCGGTTGTCGAGCATCAGCCAGCGCCCGTCGAGACGCGCGGCGACAACCGCATGCTCTTCGCCGACCCTGACGTCGCGCACCACGACGATGCGGAGGTCCTCGGGCGCAATGCCCGCCAGCCGCAGCGCGGCCAGCTTGGCGATGGCGTAGTCCTCGCAATCGCCGACGCCGCGGGCGAAGGTCGCAAGCGGCGAGCTCCAGACGTCGTCGATGCCGTCATTGGCGGCCCGGATGGCGAGGTTGATGGCGCGGTTGGTCTCGCCGAGCCGTGCGCGGCCGTCGCGGGCGCGGGCCTGGTCGACGATGGCGAGCAGCTTCAGGGCCGCGGGCGATACGCAATTGTCCCGGTCGCCGTCGCAGAGCGCAAGCTGCACCATGTCGTCGTCGAACCTGTGCTTCAGCGCGGACCATTTCTTCTGCAGGCTGCCGGACGAGATGGCGAAGGCGAACACGCCGAACGGCTCGGCGGATTTGCGCACGAGAAGGCCTGCTCCCGGCGACAGCAGCGTGCCGGCGCGGAGCTCGGCGGTCGATCCGAGCAGGATCAATCCGCACAGGACAAGGATTGCGCGCCAGGCGCGCGAGCGAGCAGCCGTCTCCATCTGACATCCCCTTCCCGGGCTTCGCCAGGTCCCTCTCGACCTCGACGTGCCGGGCTTTGTTGCTTTCGTGGAGATAGTGCGAGACGGGCCGTTTTGTTCTGCTTAACGCGCCGGGAGGGGTTCCCAAAACCGGGGATCAGGCTGAAACGGGCCTGCCCAAATTGCGTAAAATTTTACGATTCGGGGGCTAAGGGTGTCCCGTTGCCGCGAAAGGGAGCCAATTGCAGGCAAGGGTTGTGGAAGTGCCGAATCTGCATCCCTATGGCTAACAACCCCCTATTTCATGGGGTTCTGTTAGTTAGGTCACAGATTTAACTCCGTATTTGCCGCAGGATGCTGCGGGACCCCGTGAAGGAAAGATGATGCAAGTATCTGCTGCGCGACTATACAGCAGGTTACCTTGGATGACTGGAAATGCGTGGAAACGAGCTAAATTCGACTTCAGAATACTTGAGGGACTACCTTGGCTTCTCTGGAGAAGTTCCGACCCGCGGGGCCTCTTGCCGCCAAGTGATGCGAAATCACACAAGCAATAGATGGTATCGCTAAGGACTTGCTAATGCTATGCAAGCTTAGGCGGTCGATACTTACTTAAATTTTAACCCTTTTTACGGTGCCCGATTGAATTACGCTGGCCAATTTGACGCCGCGATTTCTTTGGACGGCCAAGGTTCCCGTGCATCTGCCGGGGGCCATGTCGATTCCTTTACGGCGAAAGCGCATGGTCATGCGCCTGAGGGCGCGTTCGTTGTTCCCGACCCCAATCTGATCTTCAACGGCGAGTTCAAGCGCACGGGGCTCGATCTCGTGCTGTCCCACGAGGGGCACGAGTTCGTCGTTCACGATTATTTCAGGGGCGATAAACGTGCCGCGCTCGCCTCCCCCGACGGCGCCCACCTCAGCGGCGACGTCGTCAACGCGCTCACGGGTCATGTCCAGGTTGCGCAAGCCGCGCCCGGCGCGGCCGCGGCCCAGGTCATCGGCCACGTCACCAAGCTCGTGGGCAGCGCGACCGCGATCCGCAACGGCGTCTCGGTCATCCTGAACAACGGCGACAACGTCGAGAAGGGTGACGTGGTCTCGACCGGCGCCGATTCGACGCTCGGCATCACCTTCATCGACGGCACCGTGTTCGGCCTGTCCTCCAACGCGCGGATGGTGCTGAACGAGATGGTCTACGACCCCAACGGGTCGAGCAATTCCTCGCTGCTCAGCCTGGTCGCAGGCACCATCACCTTCGTCGCCGGCGAGACCGCCAAGCACGGCGACATGAAGATCGACACGCCGGTCGCCACCATGGGCATCCGCGGCACCGCCGTGCTGACCCAGATCAACTTCGTCGTTCCCGCCGGCGGCGGCGATCCGCAGCCGCAGGCGAGCTTCCAGGTGCTGGTCGAGCCGAACGGTACGACGGGCTCCTACATCCTGTTCGACAAGGTCACGCTGCTGCCGATCGCGACGGTCAACCAGGCCGGCCAGATGATCCAGATCAGCGGCGGCAACGTCTCGATCTCCAATGCGCTGATGTCGCCGGACGTGCAGAAGCTGATCACGGACGTGTTCACGCTGAAGTTCACCGACAACAACACCAACACCAAGCTGACCACGAACTTCACCGACACGCTCACGCCGATCGGCCAGGAGGTGATGTTGAAGTCGGCCTCCGGCGCCGTCGTGACCGCGACATTCGTCAACCTCAATCCGCAGGGCCAGGACAGTCCCGGCAATTCCACGCCGATCGTCACCCGTATGCCCGGCCAGCCGCTGGTGCAAAGCCTCGATCTCGGCGGCAACGTGAAGACGGCGTTCGCGCTGACCGAGCGCGCGGACACCACGGGTGATACGGCGCATACCGACACGGTCTCCGGCCGGATCACCTTCGTCGATCAAAACCTCGGCGACCGCCCGACGGTGTCGGTGAGCCTCGACGACGCGCCGAACTACGTCTACAAGAACGCTGGCCAGCAGGACGTCACCGGCTCGCTGTCCGCGCTCCAGAAGCAGGACATCGCGGCGACGCAGATCCAGATCAGTGTCGTTGCCGACAGCGCCAACAACAACAACGGGTCGGCGGTCTGGACCTACACGATCCCCGACAATGTCTTCGACTTCCTCGCGGCCGGTGAAACGCTGACGCTGACCTACATGGTCCGCGTCGACACCAATTTCGCAGTCAACCCCGAGAGCAAGTTCGTCCCGATCACCATCACGATCACGGGAACGAACGACAAGCCCACCGTCGCGACGTCAGGCGGCACCGTCATCGAGAAGGTCGGGACCGGCAACGATGCCCTGGACACCATCACGGGCACGGTCGCCTTCACCGACGTCGATCTGACGGACCGGCCGATCGTGAGCGCGGCGCTCTCGTCCACCCATCCGTTCAAATATCTCGATGCCGAAGGCAACGATATCACCGCAACGCTGACGCCGGAGCAGCGCGCCGCGATCGCCGCCGTCGAGGTGCCGCTGACCGTGGTGCAGGGCGCCGGAAACGGCAACAACGGCTCGGCCACCTGGACCTACAGCGTTCCCGACCATCTCTTCGATTTCCTCGCCGAAGGCGAGACGCTGACGCTCAACTATGTGGTGCAGGTCGATGACGGACACGGCGGCGTCGTCAGCACGCCGATCACCGTGTCCATCAACGGTGCGGACGTCAACGTCGAGGGCACCAACGACCTGCCGACGATCGTCGAAGACGCCACCACCCCGACAGGTGCGGTAACCGAGGATAGTGCGGCCACGCTCGCCGCCAACGGCACCATCACGTTCAACGACCCCGATCTCACGGACACCCACACCGCGAGTTTCGTCCTGAAGTCGACGATTTCGAGCGCGCATCTGCCCGGCTTCAGCGACGGCACGTCGCATATCGGCACGTTCGCGCTTGAGCCGGTGGTCGAGAGTCCCGGCGTCAGCTCTCGGGGATCGGTGAAGTGGACCTTTACGCTCGACGATGACGATCCGGTGCTCCAGTCGCTGGCCAAGGGCCAGACCATCACTCAGGTTTACACCGTCAAGGTCGACGATCATCACGGCGGGACGGTCACCCGGGACGTCACGGTCACCATTACTGGGGCCAACGATGCGCCAACCGTTACAAGCGGCACTGCGGCGGCAACGGGCAAGGTCATCGAGGACACGGGCCTGACGCTGTCGATTGGCGGCACGCTGGCGATCCAGGATCTGGACCTGATCGACACGCATACGGCGGAGGCGGTGTTCAAGTCGTCGGCGTCCAGCGCGCATCTGCCCGGCTTTGTGGAGGGGTCGACCAATATCGGGACCTTCACGATCGATCCGTCGGTGCTCGAATCCATTGCGGACGCCAACAACGGGGCGACGCTGGGCTGGCACTTCACGCTCGACAACAGCAATGCGATGCTGCAGTCGCTGGCTGAAGGGCAGACCATCACCCAGGTCTACACCGTTACTTTCATTGACAATCACAATGCGACGGTCACGCAGGACGTCACCGTCACGATCACGGGCGCCAACGACGCACCGACCATCACCAGTAGTGCCGCGGCGGCAACAGGTCATGTCGTCGAGGATGCGGACCTGACGCTGTCGATCGACGGCACGCTGGCGATCCAGGACGTCGACCTGATTGACACGCATACGGCGGAGGCGGTGTTCAAGTCGTCTTCGGTCAGCTCGGCTCTGCCGGGTTTCGATGCCAACGACACGAACATCGGCACCTTCACGATCGATCCGTCGGTGCTCGAATGCAATACGGACACCAACAACGGCGCGACGCTGGGCTGGCACTTCACGCTCGACAACAGCAACGCAATGCTGCAGTCGCTGGCCGAAGGGCAGACCATCGCTCAGGTCTACACCGTCACGTTCGACGATCATCATGGCGGCATCGTTAGCCAGGACGTCACCGTCACGATCACAGGCGCCAACGACGCGCCGACGATCACGAGCGATGCTGACGCGGCAACGGGCGCGGTCACCGAGGATGAGGGCGCCTCGCTAACGACCTGCGGCACGCTGGCGATCGAGGACCTCGACCTGATCGACACCCACACGGTGCAGGCGGTGTTCAAATCGTCGTCCGTCAGCACCGACCTGCCGGGCTTCGGAAGCGGTGCGCATATCGGCACCTTCTCGATCGACGCGGTGTCCGAATCCGGCAGCGATACCAGCACCGCTGCGACGCTGGGCTGGCACTTCACATTGGACAACAGCGATCCCGTCCTGCAGTCGCTGGCGGAAGGGCAGACCATCACCCAAGTCTACACCGTCACGTTCGACGACCAGCAGGGCGGCAAGGTCAGCCAGGACGTCACCGTCACGATCGCCGGCACCAACGATGCGCCGACGGTTTCCTATGTCACGTCGGACTACATGAACTTCGACGGACAGACGATCGCAGTGGGCGAGGTGCCGACGGTCGCCACCGATGGCGTGACGCTGGACGGCTGGGTGAACTGGAACGGGGGCGCCGAACCCGGCCACGGCCAGATCCTGTTCTACAACGGCAACACCTCGACCACCGGCTTCGGTCTGCTCGGCACCGTCAACGTCGATGGTACCTTGGAGCTGCAGATTCTCGCGGGCGGCGTCGACATCGAGGATACCGGCATCGCGCTCGCCGCCTCGCAATGGCACAACATCGCGCTGACCCGCGACAGCGGCACCTTCACGCTCTATCTCGACGGAAACCTCGAATATTCGCAGGCATGGGGCGTCAACCCGATCGACGGCAGCCCGTCGAATCCGTCGGCGTCCTACATGATGATTGGCGCCGCGAGCGAGCCGGGCGCGGCGGGCTTTGGAGCGGAAGGCTTCTTCGGCTCGATCGCCGATGTCAGCGTCTGGACCGCCGCGCTCACGCAGGCGCAGATCCAGTCGATCGATTTCACCGCGCTCACCGGCAGCGAAGCGGATCTGGCCGCCTATTACCAGCTCGGCGACGGCAGCGGGACCGCGGCCGCCAATACGGTCAACCCCGCCAAGAGCCTCGCAATCGAAGGCGATGCGGATTGGGCGAGCGGCACCTCCGGGCCGGGCGGCGCCGTTGCCGATCTGATGGAAACCAATGCGGGCCAGCTTTCGCATGGCGTGCTGACGGTTTCCGACATCGACGCGATCGATCACGTCACGGTGTCGGTCAGCCAGGTGCAGGTGACTCTCGACGGCGTGCCGCAATCGGGCAGCGTCGGCGGGCTGTCGCAGGCGGACCTGCTGAACTATCTCTCCGTTCCGACCGGCGACATCCTCGACGGCACGGTTACCCATGCCCAGTTTACGTGGCAGTTCAATTCGGGCAGCCAGGCCTTCGATTTCCTCGCCGCCGGCCAGACGCTGTCGCTGCAATACACCATCGTTCCGTCGGATGCTGTTGGCGCTGGCACGAGCGCAGTCGTCACCGTCAACATCGCCGGTACGAACGACGCGCCGACGCTCGACAATCTTAATATCGGTTCGCTCTCCGACACGGCCGCCCTCGACACCTTCTCGGATCTGACCGGGACGCTGGCGGGCCACGATGCCGATACCGGCGAGACAGCGACTCTGACCTATGCCGTCCTCAATGCGGATCATCACGCGACCGCAACCGTTGCGGGGCTCTACGGCTCGCTGACGGTCGACCATGACGGCAACTACAGCTACGTTCCCAATGCAGCGGCCATCAATGCGCTGCCGGCAGGCTCCTACACGGATGCGTTCACGGTCCAGACCACGGACGTGCACGGTGCGACCGGCACGGCCACGCTCACGGTCGACGTGACCGGGGCGGACGACGCCAGCGGCCCGGTCATCGATACCACGCGCTTCCAGGTCGAGCACATCATCGAGAACAGCAACGACATTATCACCGAACTTGCCGTCCTCGACACCGATGCAGGCGCAGCGGCGGATACCTTCACCGTTACGCTGTCGACCGCAAATCCGGACGTCAGCACCGTCTATTTCGCTCCGATGACGGGGTCGCTCGACGCAATCAACGCGGGCCTCGCGAGCGGCGGAACTGGCGTCGTCTACGATCCGACAGGCGCCAGCACCGCTGATTACCCGCAGCCGCCCGCGACCGACCAGATCACGCTGACCGTCGCCGATTCGGCCGGCCACTCCGACACGGTCAACTTCATCTTCGTCGAGGGAGCGAGCAGCCAGGATATCACTCTGGCAGGCGCCAACGGCAAGGACGTCATTTTCGCGACGGAGTCGAGCGACACGTTGATTGGCGGCGGCGCCAAGGACCAGTTCGTGTTCGCGCCGACGTCGTCGCAGACGGCGGTTCAGCACACCGTGAATGACTTCGAGACTTGCCTCGACAAGATCGACTTGCGGCAGTTCACCAGCATCACGTCTTGGTCACAGGTCTCGCAGCACGCGGAGCAGCAGGGCGCCGATACCTTGCTTACGCTCGACAGCAACGACAAGATCCTCCTGAAGAATACCGTCGTCGGTAGTCTCCACGCCAGCGACTTCATCCTTCATGTGAGTTAAGGGCGTCCGTCCAGGCAGGCGACCCTTCATTCCGCTTTGATCGCGCCGAAAATCGCTTATCCTATGTCGCCGAACTGTGGCCATCGGCGGCATGGCGGTGCGAGATCGAACCCCAAGCGGTGGCAAGAAGTTTGATCGGAATGAAACGTCTCAAGATCCTGCGGCGGTGGTTTGCGCGGAAGCTGGGCTTTGCGCGGCTGATGTGCCTTGCGCTGCTGGTCGTGTTTGCCGGCGCCCGCCTCTGGGATCCGCTGCCGATCCAGGAATTGCGGCTGCGCACCTTCGACATGTTCCAGCTGATCGACCCCCGCCACAAGGCGGCGCGGCCGGTCGTCATCGTCGACATCGATGACAAGAGCCTTGCCAGGCTCGGCCAGTGGCCGTGGCCGCGCTCGCGGATCGCCGATCTGATCCAGAACCTCACCAGCAACGGCGCGGTGGCGATCGGCTTCGACGTGGTGTTCTCCGAACCCGACCGGCTCAATCCGGATCTGGTCGCGAGCCAGATGCGCTATCTGGACGATGCCACCCGTGCCAAGCTACGCGAGTTGCCGAGCAACGACCAGATCCTGGCCGACGCCATCAAGCGCTCGCGAGTCGTGCTGGGCGAGACCGGGCTTCCAGAGGTCTTGTCAGAACTCGATAGATCACTTCCGTTCACGGGAGTGGCGACGCTCGGGGAGGAGGGGGCTGAGCGCTTCCTGTTTGAATTCCCCGGCCTGCTCCGCAACGTGCCGATCATCGAAAAGGCTGCCGCCGGCCGCGGCCTGTTCTCGATCAGAACCGAGCGTGACGGATTGATCCGCCGCGTGCCGATGATCATGCGCGCCCAGGGCAACATCATGCCCTCGCTCAGCCTCGAGATCCTGCGCGTCGTCACGGGAACGCCGACCTTGCTGGTCCGCACAGACAAGGCCGGTATCAGGTCGATCCGGCTCAAGGGCGTGGAAGTGCCGACCGACAAGAACGGCCAGCTCTGGGTGCACTATGCCCGCCGTGATCCTTCGATTTACGTTTCTGCGGTCGATGTGCTCGACAATAGCCTGCCGCCCTCCAAGTTCGCCGGCAAGCTGGTGCTTGTCGGCACCTCCGCGGGCGGGTTGAACGACATCAAGACCACGCCGGTATCCCGGGCCATGCCCGGCGTCGAGATCCACGCGCAGGTGCTGGAGAGCGTATTGAGCAGCGCGGTAATCTCGCAACCGAACTATGCGCTCGGCGTCGAATTGCTTGCTGCGCTCGTCATCGGCCTGCTCGTCATCATCTTCACGCCGAACCTCGGACCGGTGCGCCTCGTGCTCGCGGGTGCGACCTTCGCCGCCATTCTGGTCGGCGTGTCCTGGTTCTTCTACGCGCAGTACCGCTACCTCATCGACTTCACCTATCCGCTGCTTTCGACCACGGCGGTCTACCTGACGCTGATCTTCGCCAGCTTCGTGCGCGAGCAGCGCCAGCGCGTGCAGATCCGCGGGCAGTTCGCGCAATATATGTCGCCGGTGCTGGTCGAGCAGCTGGCGCAGTCGCCGGAAAAGCTCGTGCTCGGTGGCGAAGAGCGCGAGATGACGATCATGTTCTCGGACGTGCGCGGCTTCACGACGATCTCGGAGAGCTATAAGCATGACCCTCAAGGCCTGATCGCGCTGATGAACCGTTTTCTGACGCCGTTGACCGACGTGATCATCGAGCGGAAGGGCTATATCGACAAATACATGGGCGACGCCATCATGGCGTTCTGGAACGCGCCGCTCGACGATGCCGAGCACGAGATCAACGCCTGCGAGGCGGCGATCCAGATGCTGGAGCAGATCGACGCAGTCAACAAGGAGCGCGAGGAGGAGGCTGCCGAGGGCGGCCATGTCTATATTCCGCTCAATGTCGGCATCGGCCTCAACACCGGCATCGGCGTGGTCGGAAACATGGGCTCCGATCTGAAGAAGAATTATTCGGTGCTCGGCGACAGTGTGAACCTCGCCTCGCGCCTGGAAGGCCAGTCGAAGGAATACGGCTTTCCCATCATCGTGGGATCCAGGACCGCGCTCGCCGCCAAGGACAAGTTCGCGATCCTCGAGCTCGACTTCATCATGGTCAAAGGCAAGACCGAGCCGGAGGTGATCTACGCAATAGCCGGCCGCGAGGACGTGATGCATTCGGCCGCCTTCCAGCGCCTGCGCAACATCACCATCGAGATGCTCGGCTGTTACCGCGGCCGCGACTGGCAGGGCGCGCTGGACGCGATCGAACGCGGCCGCCGCAGCGAAGACGCCGACACGCTGGAAAAGCTGTTCAGGCTCTATGAGGCCCGCATCAAGGATTTCCAGCTCAATCCACCGGCCGAGGGCTGGACCGGAGCGTATGCGCTGCTGACGAAGTAGTCGCCCGCATCGCCGCTGCCGTAGGGTGGGCTAAGGCGCACTTGCGCCGTGCCCACGATCTCTTTCCGAACACCGAAGTGGTGGGCGCGCTTCGCTTTGCCCACCCTACAACCCCAGTGTCTGCCGCCCTCACTCCATCCCGATCGTCGTCAAATCCTGAAACCAGTGCTGCGCCTGCACGAACTGCTTCACCTTCGGCGACAGCGCGTGCGGGTTGGTATCGTGGACGACCCAGACCAGCGTGGCATCGTCCACGATCAGGGCATGCGCCTGCGCCAGCAGGGCGTCCTGTTTGGCGGCATCGAAGGTCTGCTTGGCCTCGTCGATCAGCGCGTCGACTTTCGGATTCTTGTAGCCGCCCCAGTTGACGCCGACGGGCGCGATCTGGCCCGAGTGGAAGAAGCGGACAATGGCATAGAGCGGATCCGACGTGACATAGGCGATGTTGTTGGCGGTAATGCCCGCGTTCATCTCGTCGGCTGCGCCCTTGCGCCAGTGCGTGTAGAGCGTCTCGAGCTCGACCACTTTGAAGTCGATGTCGATGCCGATCTCCTTGAAGCTCTGCTGCAAAAACTCGTTCATCGGCAGCGACAGCATCTGGCCGGTGCCGCCTTGCGCGATGATGAAGGTGGTCTTCAGTGGTTTCGCTTTCGAATAGCCCGCTTCCTCGACCAGCTTCTTCGCCGCGGCCAGATCGTATTTTAGTTCGAAGCTCGGCTTGCCGAACCATGGGCTCGACGGGTCGACCTGGCCCTTGGCGGGTTTCGCGAGGCCATTCATCAAGCCGACCACGGCCTCGCGATCAATCGCGAGGTTCAACGCTTTGCGCAGGCGGATATCAGTCCAGGGCGAGCCGGGCAGCACGCTGAGATGATAGTTCCAGACATGGGGCGTGACGTTGTCGACGAGTTTCATGCCCGCGGCCTTGAGCTGCGGCACGGCATCCGGTGCCGGCGTCTCGATCAGATCGACTTGCCCGGCAAGCAGTGCGTTTGTGCGGGTCAGCGCTTCCGGCATCGGCACCAGCACGAGCTTGTCGACCTTGGGAATGCGCTTCTTGTTCCAGTAGTCCGGATTTTTGGTCAGCTCGGCGAGCTCGCGCGGCACCAGCTTTGTCAATTTGAACGGCCCCGTGCCCGAGGGCTGGCTCGCGAACTTGTCCCAATCCTTGCCGAGCTTCTCATACTGCGCGGGGCTCGACACCAGGAACCACAACATCTGATAGGGGAAGAAGGAATCGACCGTCTTGGTGGTGATCTCAACCGTGAAGTCGTCGATCTTGGCGTAGCTTGCGACGGAGGGCAGGCGGGTCTTGACCTGCGCGCTCTGCCGCTTGTCGAATTGCGGCGCCTTGTCGTTGAGCACCTTGTCCAGATTCCAGATCACCGCATCGGCATTGAACTCGCTGCCGTCGTGAAATTTGACGCCGTTGCGAAGCGTGAAGCGCCATTTGGTTTTGTCGGCATCGTCGACCTTCCACTCGGTCGCGAGACCCGGCACCAGCTTGCCGGGACGGTCGGCGACGTCCATCTCCCAGGCCACCAGGGGATCGTAGATCGTGTACGCCGTGAACTGATAGGCGCCGGCGCCGCGATCGGGCTGCCCCGTCGTCAGCGGGATATCCGCCATCGAGATGCCGTAGCGCACCACCGTTTCGGCGCGCGCCGAGATTGCGGACGACGCCAGCGCAAGCACGGCGAGACAGGTCGATAAACGGAGACGCATGGCCCAAAGCTCCCAACGAAATTTCGGAGCCGAACCTGCAATCTTGATGCCAGAATAGGCAGCGCGATGCGGTTACCCGCGCGCGGGCCACAAGGACTTGTCGTCGCAGTGACAAATGACAGAATAAGTTTCTCTTTGGCATAGCCATTGCATACGATTGCATCAAAAATAGTCATCGAAGCCGGAAAAGGATTGAGGCGATGCTTACTAAGAAGAACACGCGCGCGGCATTGATCGCGGTGCTCGCTCTAACTACGGCCGCTGCCTGGCCGCGCGTCGCCAGCGCGGAGACCGTGCTGCGCATCGGCATGACCGCTGCCGATATTCCGCGCACCCTGGGGCAGCCGGATCAGGGCTTTGAAGGCAATCGCTTCACCGGCCTCACCATGTACGACGCGCTGACCGGCTGGGACCTGTCCTCTGCCGAGAAGGCGAGCGTGGTGATCCCCGGCCTTGCCACCGAGTGGAAGGTCGACGATGCCGACAAGACCAAGTGGATCTTCAAGCTACGCCCCGGCGTGACTTTCCACGACGGCTCGCCGTTCAATGCGGACGCCGTGGTGTGGAACGTCGAGAAGGTGCTGAAGCAGGACGCGCCGCAATTCGACGCCAGCCAGGTCGGCGTCACCGCTTCGCGCATGCCGACGCTGGCCTCCGCCAAGAAGATCGACGACATGACGGTGGAACTCACCACCAAGGAGCCCGACAGCTTCCTGCCGATCAACCTGACCAATCTGTTCATGGCGAGCCCGGCGAAGTGGCAGCATTTCTATGACAAGGCGGAAGGCGCCGATGCCAAGGCCAAGTCGCAGGCCGCATGGACTGCGTTTGCCAGGGACGCAGCGGGTACCGGTCCGTGGAAAATGGCGGGCTTCACGCCGCGCGAGCGGCTCGAACTCGTGAAGAATGCGAGCTATTGGGACAAGGCGCGTGTGCCCAAGGTCGACAAGATGGTGCTCTTGCCGATGCCGGAAGCAAACGCGCGCACTGCGGCGCTGCTCTCCGGACAGGTCGATTGGGTCGAGGCACCTGCGCCGGACGCGCTGCCCGAATTGAAGCAGCGCGGCTTCAAGCTCTACGCCAACGAGCAGCCCCATGTCTGGCCGTGGCAGTTCTCGCGCATCGAGGGTTCGCCCTGGAACGACATCCGCGTGCGCAAGGCCGCGAACCTCTGCGTCGATCGCGAGGGCCTCAGGGACGGCCTGCTCGCCGGCCTGATGGTACCGGCGACCGGCACCTTCGAGCCCGGTCATCCCTGGCGCGGCAAGCCCACCTTTCAGATCAAATACGACAAGGCAGCTGCGCAAAAGCTGATGCAGGAAGCCGGCTTCGGTCCAAACAAGAAGCTGACGGTGAAGACCCAGACGTCTGCGTCAGGCTCGGGCCAGATGCAGCCCTTGCCGATGAACGAATATCTCCAGCAGGCGCTCGCCGAGTGCTATTTTGACGTGAAGCTCGACGTCATCGAATGGAATACGCTGTTCACCAACTGGCGCCGCGGCGCCAAGGACCCCAGCGCCAACGGCGCCAATGCGACCAACGTCACCTATGCGGCGATGGACCCGTTCTTCGCGCTGGTGCGCTTCCTGCAGTCGGGCATGGCGGCGCCGGTCTCGAACAATTGGGGCTTCATCAACGAGCCCAAGTTCGACGAGCTGGTGAAGAAAGCGCGCCAGACCTTCGATCCCGCCGCGCGTGACGCCGCGCTCGCGGAGCTGCACGCGGCCTCGGTCGACGACGCGGCCTTCCTCTACGTCGCCCACGACGTCGGCCCCCGCGCCATGAGCCCGAAGGTGACAGGCGTCGTGCAGCCGAAGAGCTGGTTCATCGACTTCTCCCTGGTGTCGATGCAGTAGTGCCGCTAGCCACGTACTCGGTGCACCCTCTCCCCTTGTGGGAGAGGGTGGCTTCGCAAAGCGAAGCCGGGTGAGGGGTCTCTCTCCGCGGGAGTTAACCCCTCCATCGATGCAACAATCTCCGCGGATAGAACCCCTCATCCGGCGCTTCGCGCCACCTTCTCCCACAAGGGGAGAAGGGAAGAAAAAGAAGCAACGTGCTCGCCTATATCGCCAGACGCATTGTCTATGTCGTTCCGATCGTCATCAGCGTGGCGCTGGTGTGTTTCCTGCTCGTGCACATCACGCCGGGCGATCCGCTGGTGGCCGTGCTGCCGGCCGACGCCTCGCAGGAGCTTGCCGCGCAACTGCGTACCGCCTATGGCTTCGACCGCCCGCTGCCGGTGCAGTTCGGCCTCTGGCTCCTGCGCGCGCTGCATGGCGATCTCGGCAATTCCATCGCCACCGGCCGCCCCGTGCTCGCCGAGGTCATGCGCGCGGTCGGCAACACCGTCACGCTGGCGATCGCCGCCGCGATCATCGGCTTCACCATGGGCATCCTGCTCGGCCTGATCGCAGGCTATTTTCGCGAGACCTGGATCGACAAGGTCGCGACCTCCTTCGCCATCGCCGGCGTGTCGGTGCCGCATTACTGGCTCGGCATGGTGCTCGTCATCATTTTCTCGGTGCAGCTGAACTGGCTGCCCGCGGTCGGTGCCGGGCCCAACGGCTCCAACTCCTGGGCCTGGGACTGGGCCCACCTGAAATATCTGGTGCTGCCGGCAATCACGACGTCGGTGATTCCGATGGGCATCGTCACCCGTACCGTACGTGCGCTCACCGGCGATATCCTCAGCCAGGACTTCGTCGAGGCCTTGCGCGCAAAAGGCCTGCACGAGCGCGGCGTGTTCCGCCACGTCATCAAGAACGCCGCGCCCACGGCGCTTGCGGTGATGGGGCTTCAGCTCGGCTATATGCTCGGCGGCTCGATCCTGATCGAGACCGTATTCTCCTGGCCGGGCTCGGGCTTCCTGCTCAACTCGGCAATTTTCCAGCGCGATCTGCCGCTGCTCCAGGGCACGATCCTGATCCTGGCGCTGTTCTTCGTCTTCCTCAATCTCCTGGTCGACATCGCCCAAGCCGCGATCGATCCGCGCATCAAGCGGGGCTAGCGATGAGCGAGCTTCCGTTGTCCGCCACCACCGACTCCGCGTTGCAGGCCGCGCCCGCGACCAAGGCGCGCGGCTATTGGGCGACCGTCGGCCGCCGCATCAGGCGCGACAAGGTCAGCATGGCTTGCGCGCTGGTGCTGCTGCTGATCTTCCTCTCGGCGATCCTCGCGCCATGGCTGGGTTTGGAAGATCCCTACAAGGGCTCGATGATCCGCCGCCTGCGCCACATCGGCACAGCGGGCTACCCGCTCGGCACCGACGAGCTAGGCCGCGACATGCTGGCGCGCTTGATCTATGGCGGACGGCTGTCGCTGGTCATCGGCATCCTGCCCGTGATCCTCGCCTTCTGCATCGGCACCTCGCTTGGCCTCGTCGCCGGTTATGTCGGCGGCAAGCTCAACACGGCGATCATGCGCACGATCGACGTGTTCTATGCCTTCCCGTCGGTGCTGCTGGCGATTGCCATCTCCGGCGCGCTCGGGGCAGGCATCCTCAATTCCATCGTGTCGCTGACCGTCGTGTTCGTGCCGCAGATCACCCGCGTCGCCGAGAGCGTCACCACAGGCGTGCGCAACATGGATTTCGTCGAGGCCGCGCGTGCGTCGGGCGCCGGGCCCTTCACCATCATGCGCGTGCACATCCTCGGCAATGTGCTGGGGTCGATCTTCGTCTATGCCACCAGTCTCATTTCGGTCTCGATGATCCTGGCCGCCGGTCTTTCTTTCCTCGGTCTCGGCACCAAGCCGCCGGAGCCGGAATGGGGACTGATGCTGAACACCTTGCGCACCGCGATCTACGTCAATCCCTGGGTCGCAGCATTGCCGGGCGCGATGATCTTCGCGGTCTCGATCTGCTTCAACCTGCTCTCGGACGGCCTGCGCAGCGCCATGGACATCAGGAACTAGCCATGAGCGAGAACAACGCATCCGTCGAAATGCTGGAGCCCGTCGAGGACGTCGGTGGCGTCGCGCAGCCGCTGCTGCAGGTCAACGGGCTGACCAAGCATTTTCCGGTGCGCGGCGGGCTGTTCGCCGCCAAGCGAACCGTGCGCGCCGTCGACAATGTCTCCTTCACTGTTGCCAAGGGCGAGACCGTCGGCATCGTCGGCGAATCCGGCTGCGGCAAGTCGACCACGGCGCGGCTGCTGATGCATCTGATGCCGCGCGATACCGGCGACATCATCTATGACGGCATGACCGTGGGACAGTCGCTGTCGCTGCGCGAGCTACGCCGAGGCATGCAGATGGTGTTCCAGGATTCCTACGCCTCGCTCAATCCGCGCCTGACGATCGAGGAGTCGATCGCGTTCGGCCCCAAGGTCCACGGCATGGCCGACGGCGCGGCGCGCACCCTCGCGCGCGAGCTGCTCGGCAAGGTCGGCTTGCGCCCGGAAAACTTCGCGAGCCGCTATCCGCACGAGATCTCCGGCGGCCAGCGCCAGCGGGTCAACATCGCGCGAGCACTGGCATTGTCGCCAAGGCTGGTGATCCTGGATGAAGCCGTCTCCGCGCTCGACAAGTCCGTCGAGGCGCAGGTGCTCAATCTGCTGGCCGATCTCAAGCGCGAGTTCGGCCTGACCTATCTGTTCATCAGCCACGACCTCAACGTCGTCCGCTACATCTCGGATCGCGTGCTGGTGATGTATCTCGGCGAGGTCGTCGAGCTCGGCCCGGTCGACCAGGTCTGGGATAGCCCCGCGCATCCCTACACGCGCGCGCTTCTCGCTGCGATGCCGTCCTCCGACCCCGACAGGCGCACCGAGACGCCGCCGATCACGGGCGATCCGCCCAATCCGATTGATCCGCCCTCGGGCTGCCGCTTCCACACCCGTTGCCCGTTTGCGGAGCCGCTCTGCGCAAATGCGACACCAAAGCTCACCGCGCTCGATAGAATGGGCCACGAGGCCGCGTGCTACATGGCGATACCGGGTTCAGGCCATAGCCGCGCGCCCAGGGAGAAGACCGCATGACGAGACCGACACCGAAAGAGATCAAGCCGATCGCGCAAATCGCCGGCGTCCCCGTGGACGACGAGATCGCGATGCGCATCTCCAACTCCATCGGGCCTGCCTTCGAAGGCTTCGAGGCCATCGCCGGCACGCTGCCGTTCGACCTCGAGCCCGCGCTCTATCCGATCGCGCAGACGCAGAAGGTCTCGAAATGAGCACCGAGCCTGCATTGATGACGCTCACCGAGGTCGCGCGCGCGATCGCGATGAAGCAACTGTCCTCGCATGAGGTGACGCGCGCGCTGCTGCAGCGCATCGCGCAGTGGCAGCCGCATCTCAACGCCTTCATGTCGGTCGAGGCCGAGGCAGCATTGAAGGCGGCCGAGGCCGCCGATTCCGAGCTCGCCAAGGGCAATGTCCGTGGACCCCTGCATGGCGTGCCGCTCGCGCACAAGGACATGTATTACGATGCCGGCAAGGTCGCGACCTGCGGCTCGCTGATCCGCCGCGACTTCGTGCCAACCGTCACGTCCACCGCCCTGCAGCGGCTGAAGGATGCCGGACAGGTGCGCCTCGGCACGCTGCACCTCGCCGAATTCGCCTACGGCCCGACCGGCCACAACGCCCATTACGGCCCGGTGCGCAATCCCTGGAACGTCGCCCACATCACCGGCGGGTCCTCATCCGGCTCCGGTTCGGCGGTTGCCGCGCGGCTGACCTATGCGGCGCTTGGCTCCGACACCGGCGGCTCGATCAGGATGCCCGCGCATTTCTGCGGCGTCACCGGGCTCAAGACCACCGTCGGCCGCGTCAGCCGCGCCGGTGCGATGCCGCTGTCGCAATCGCTCGACACCGTCGGCCCGCTCGCCCGCACCGCCGAGGATTGCGCGCTGCTGCTGGCGCTGATGGCCGGCGCCGACCCCGCCGATTCCACCTGCAGCCACGAGCCGCTGTCGGACTATGTCGCTGCGACCAAGGGCTCGCTGAAGGGCCTCAAGATCGGCGTGCCCGCGTCCTTCTATGTCGACGATCTCGACGGCGAGGTCGCCCGCGTGCTGGACGAGACCATCGCGGTGCTGAAGCGCGAGGGCGCCGACATCGTGACGGTCGAACTGCCGGACCAGCGGCAATTGTCCTCGGCGAGCCAGCTCGTGCTCGCCGCCGAAGCTGCCGCCTTCCACAAGCGCTGGATGATCGAGCGTCCGCAGGATTATGGCCCGCAGGTCCTGATGCGGCTTCAGAACGGTCTCACCGTTCCCGCCATCACCTATCTGGAGGCGATGCGCTGGCGCGGCCCGGCGCTGGCCGCGCACCATGCTGCCACGGCCGGTGTCGACGCGGTGATCGCACCGGCCTCGCCGGTGCCGGCGCCGACGATCGAGGAGAGCGATGTCGGCGGCGGCCCCAATGCGCCGGCCATGGTGCAGCGCCTGACCCTGTTCACCCGTCCCGTGAACTATCTCGGCCTGCCCTCGCTCACCGTACCGTCCGGCTTCACCAAAAGCGGCCTGCCTGTGGGCATGCAGCTGATCGGCCGCTCCTTCGATGAAGCGACCCTGCTCACCATCGGCGCCGCGTTCCAGCGCGTCACCGACTACCACGATCGATTGCCGAAACTGCCGTCATGACAAAGCTCGTCGAGATCTCAGGCCTCAACATCCGCTTCACCGGCGAGCGCACGGTCTATGCCGTGAACGATCTCAGCCTCACGCTCGGAACCAGCGAGGTGCTGGGCCTGCTCGGCGAGTCCGGCTCTGGCAAAAGCGTGACACTGCGTGCCTTGATGCGGCTACTGCCGAAGAAGCGCGCGCAGATTTCGGGCGCGGTCAACGTGATGGGTCGCGACGTGCTCGCCATGAACGATGCGGAATTGTCGTCGTTCCGCGGCCAGACCGTCTCGATGATCTTTCAGGAGCCGGCACTGGCGCTCGATCCGGTCTACACGATCGGCGCGCAGATCGCCGAAAGTGTCGTGCGTCACGAAGGGAAGAGTTACGCGGAGGGCAGGGCGCGCGCACTGGAAATGCTCGAGGTCGTGCGCATCCCCTCCGCCAAGCGGCGGCTGGACGCTTATCCGCACGAGATGTCCGGCGGCATGCGCCAGCGCGCCATGATTGCGCTGGCGCTGGCCTGCCGTCCAAAAATCCTGCTGGCGGACGAGCCGACCACGGCGCTCGACGCCACCGTGCAGATCCAGATCCTCTTGTTGCTGCGCGAGCTGCAGCGCGAGTTCGGCATGTCCGTCATCTTCGTCACCCACGACATCGGCGTCGCGATCGAGATCTGTGACCGCGTCGCGGTGATGTATGCCGGCCAGATCGTGGAGCAGGGCACGCTTCGCGACATCGTCCGCACCCCGGTGCACCCCTATGCCAAGGGCCTGCTTGCCTCGACCATCAATGGCGCCAAGCGCGGGCAACGCCTCGAAACCATCCCCGGCACGCCGCCCTCGCTGGGCGAAAAGCCCCACAACTGCTCCTTCGCCCCCCGCTGTTCGGCGGCCCAGCCTCGTTGCCTGGAGCAATTGCCTGCGAATGTGGAGGTGGGAGCAGGCCGGGCGGCGCGATGCGTGCTGGCGGAGCAGGCGGCCGCAGTGCCGTAACACTCACTCGAAATTATTCTGCGACAACACCGACTTGGCTACTGTGCATGGGGTTGTTTTCGGCTTTTTCTCTTCCCAGCCGCCGGGGAACAGCATTCACACCGCATTCATCCCGGTTCCCGTTCCATGGCTCCGTTCACGGAGAGGGACCTCACTTATGTACATTTCCAACGAAGGCCTGCTTGTCATCCTGTTCGTCGGCCTTGTGGCCGGCTGGCTCGCCGGCAAGGTGGTGCGCGGGACCGGGTTCGGCATCATCGGCGACATCGTGGTCGGCATCGCCGGCGCGCTGGTGGCGAGCTTCCTGTTTCCGAAGCTCGGCATTCGTCTCGGCACGGGCCTGGTGTCGGAGATCGTCTATTCCGCCATCGGCGCGGTCATCCTGCTCCTGGTGGTGCGGCTGGTGCGTGGCGGGGGCCGGTTCTAGCCCGCGCTCCGCGGATCGGAACTTTCGGGCTCTCGCTTTTCCGGGAAGAGCCTGAAAGCCCGCAAGAAAAAGCCGCAAGCCTGTGAAATTCCGGACTTGCGCACAATGCCATCAGGGGTAGATGTGGCTCATGGAGGCCTGGATTAGGTCGACTGCGTTGGACGGGCGGAAAACGCGATGTTAATCCGGGTCAAGTACTTCTGATTTCGTCTTTGAAATCAGGGGCTTTGCCTCTCACCGGAAAGAGACCAGACTGATGGCAGCCATCCCTGGCGTCCGCCGTTCAGAGCTCGGTGACGCCTTGCGCGCTTGTCGCACGGCGTTCGTCGGCGTCGGCTTGATGAGCTGCATGATCAACCTGCTCTATCTGACCGGGTCGATCTTCATGCTGGAGGTCTACGACCGGGTGCTGCCGAGCCGCAGCATTCCCACCCTTGTCGGCCTCATCATCCTCGCCAGCTTCCTCTACATGGCGCAGGGCGTGCTCGACATGATCCGCAACCGGATCCTGGGGCGGGTCGGCACCGCCCTGGACGAAGCCCTCAACAAGCGCGTGTTTGACACCATCGTGCGCCTGCCGCTCCTGGTCGGCAGCCGCAACGAAGGTCTGCAGCCGCTGCGTGATCTCGACAATGTCCGCTCCTTCCTCGGCGGCATGGGCCCGAGCGCGTTCTTCGACCTGCCCTGGCTGCCGCTCTATCTGGCCATCTGCTTCGCCTTCCACGTCATGATCGGCGTCACCGCGCTGATCGGCGCCATCATCCTGGTCGGCCTGACGCTGGTCACCGAATTCATGTCGCGCCAGCCGGCGCGCGAGGCGATGGGCCTTGCCGCCCAGCGCAACGATCTCGCCCAGGCCAGCCGCCGCAACGCCGAAGTCATGGTCTCGATGGGCATGGCCGGCCGGATGAACGCGCGCTGGAGCGAGGCCAACGAAAAATATCTCGCCGGCAATCAGCGTGCGAGCGACGTTGCCGGCGGTCTCGGTGCGGTCGCAAAGGTGCTGCGCATGATGCTGCAATCGGCCGTGCTCGCGGTCGGCGCCTATCTGGTCATCCACCAGGAGGCGACCGCCGGCATCATCATTGCCGGTTCGATCCTCTCCGCCCGCGCGCTTGCACCGGTCGATCTCGCCATTGCGCACTGGAAATCCTTTGTCGCGGCACGCCAGAGCTGGCATCGCCTCACCCGCCTGTTGGAGCAGATGCCGGCGCAGGCGATGCCGACCCAGTTGCAGGCGCCGACCAGCCGGCTTTCGGTGGAAGGCGTCGCCATGGTGCCGCCCGGCGACCAGCGCCTGATCGTGCAGGACATCACCTTCACGCTCGCCGCGGGCAACGGCCTCGGCGTGATCGGCCCGAGCGGCTCCGGCAAGTCGTCGCTGATCCGCGCGCTGGTCGGGGTCTGGCAGCCGGTGCGCGGCAAGGTGCGGCTCGACGGCGCGGCGCTCGATCAATGGTCATCCGACGCGCTCGGCCGCCACATCGGCTATCTGCCGCAGGACGTCGAATTGTTCGGCGGCACCATCGCGCAGAACATCAGCCGGTTCGACCCCGAGGCGACCTCCGACGGCATCATCGCGGCGGCGAAAGAAGCCGGCGTGCATGAAATGATCATCAAGATGCGCGAGGGCTACAACACCCAAGTCGGCGAGCAGGGCGCGGCGCTTTCCGCAGGCCAGGCGCAGCGCGTGGCGCTGGCGCGTGCGCTCTATGGCAACCCCTTCCTGATCGTGCTCGACGAGCCCAACTCCAATCTCGACACCGAAGGCGATGAGGCGCTGACTCGCGCGGTCCGTGCCGCGCGCGAGCGCGGCGCCATCGTCATCGTGGTGGCACACCGCCCGATCGGCGTCGAGGCGGTCGACCAGGTCCTGGTGCTGCGCGACGGCCGCATGCAGGCGTTCGGCCCGAAGGAGCAGGTGCTCGCCCAGGTGCTGCAGCCGCGCGTGACGCCGCCGGCACCGATCAAGATCGTCAGCGAAGGCGGAGTGGCCAAGCCATGAGCACGATGGCCATCGGCGGCCCGAAACCTGCCGCGAAGAAGACCGTGCGTGAATCCATCAAGTTTCACCTGATCCTCGGCCTCGTGATCGTGGTCGTCCTGGTCGTCGGTCTCGGCGGCTGGGCGTCCACGGTCCTGATCTCGGGCGCGCTGATTGCGCCCGGGCAGATCGTGGTCGAATCCAACGTCAAGAAAGTGCAGCACCCGACCGGCGGCGTGGTCGGCGAGGTGCGCGCCCGCGACGGCGACCTGGTCAAGGCCGGCGACATCGTGGTGCGGCTCGACGACACCGTCACCAAGGCGAACCTTGCCATCGTCACCAAGAATCTCGATGCCGCGCAGGCGCGCGCGGCGCGATTGCAGGCCGAGCAGCGCGGTGTCGACAGAATCGAATTTCCGCAAGCCCTGCTCGAGCGCGCCAGCGATCCTGACGTCAAGCTGCTGCTCTCCGCCGAAACTAAGCTGTTCGACGTCCGCGTCAACGGCCGCACCGGACAGAAGGCGCAGCTACGCGAGCGCATCACGCAGCTCAACGAGGAAATCTCCGGCCTCAGCGCCCAGGAGAAGGCCAAGGACCAGGAGATCTCGCTGGTGCAGAACGAGCTCACCGGCGTGCGGGAGCTCTATGACAAGCGCCTGGTGCAGATCTCCCGCCTGACCCAGCTCGAACGCGACTCGGCACGCCTCAACGGCGAGCGTGCGCAGTACATCGCCTCGCGCGCCCAGGCCAAGGGCAAGATCACCGAGACCGAGCTGCAGATCATCCAGGTCGACAAGGACGTGGTGAGCGAAGTCTCCAAGGACCTGCGCGAGACCAACGACAAGATCGGCGAACTGATCGAGCGCAAGGTCGCCGCCGAAGACCAGCTTCGTCGCATCGACATCCGCGCGCCGCAGGACGGCATGGTGCTGCAATCGACCGTGCACACGATCGGCGGCGTCATCACCGCCGGTGATGCGCTGATGCTGATCGTGCCGCAGGCCGACGATCTCCAGGTCGAGGCCAAGGTCAATCCGGTCGACATCGACAAGCTCCAGATCGGCCAGAAGACGCTGCTGCGCCTCTCCGCCTTCAACCAGCGCACCACACCGGAGCTCAACGGCCTCGTCAGCCGCGTTTCGCCGGACGTCACCACCGACCAGCGCACCGGCCAGAGCTACTACACCATCCGCGTCTCGATGCCCGCCGAAGAGATCGCCCGTCTCGGTGAGGTCAAGATGATTCCCGGCATGCCCGTGGAAGCCTTCGTCCAGACCGGCGACCGCACCATGCTGTCCTATCTGATGAAGCCGTTGCACGACCAGCTGATGCGGGCGTTCCGGGAGAAGTGACCGGCGAAAGCGCGTCTTCCCGGAGCGCGCTTGGCGCGCATCCGGGATCACGCGCGGCACATTCGGTCTCGTAGGGTGGGTTAGGCGAAGCCGTAACCCACCACTTCTCTATCCGCGGAAGCAGAAGTGGTGGGTTACGCTGCGCTAACCCACCCTACGGCACCGCCTTCTTTGCTATAGTTCGACTCGAGCCTCAGCAACCCGGCGGTCGACCCATGCAATCTCTCCCCTCCATCGCCACCGAATCCTTCTCCGACGCGTCCCTCGCCGTTGCCCGCCTGGAAGAGATCTACGAGCGCAACACGAAGTTCCTGCGCGATCGGTTCGAGGCCTATGTTGGCGGCGAAGCGATCACGACGCGGGTGCGGGCCTACTATCCCTTCGTCCGCGTCACCACCGCAACGCATGCGCGGCTGGATTCGCGCCTGGCCTATGGCTTCGTCGCCGGGCCCGGCGTGCACGAGACCAGCGTCACACGGCCGGATCTGTTCCGCAGCTATCTCGTCGAACAGATCGGACTGCTGATCCAGAACCATGCCGTTCCGGTCGAGATCGGAGAATCGGCCGAGCCGATCCCGATCCACTTCGCCTACCGCCGCGATATCAATATCGAGGCCGCCATTACCACCAGCGAGAATTCCGCCGTCACGCGATCGCTGCGCGATGCGTTCGACGTGCCTGATCTCGCGACGATGGACGATTCGATCGCCGACGGCACGTTCGAGCTCCAGCCCGGCGCGCCCGAGCCGCTGTCGCTCTTTCGGGCCGCTCGCGTCGATTACTCGCTGCGCCGGCTCTATCATTACACCGGCACCGACCCCGAGCATTTCCAGAATTTTGTGATCTTCACCAACTACCAGTTCTATGTCGACGCTTTCGCGCAAGCCTGCCAGCAGCGGCTCCAGTCCGGCGAGGCCGGCCTCGAAGCCTTCGTCACGCCCGGCAATGTCATCACGCGCAGCGGCGGCGCCACCACCGGGGACGCGCCTGCGCGCACGCCGCAAATGCCGGCTTTCCACCTCGTCGCGCCGGGCTATCGCGGCATCTCCCTGATCAACATCGGAACCGGTCCGTCCAATGCCCGTAACGTCACCGACCACGTCGCGGTGCTGCGCCCGCATGCCTGGCTGATGCTCGGCCACTGCGCGGGCCTGCGCAACACGCAGCGGCTCGGCGATTACGTGCTCGCGCACGGCTATGTGCGCGAGGACCACGTGCTCGACCGCGAGCTGCCATTGTGGGTGCCGATCCCGGCGCTGGCCGAGATGCAGGTCGCGCTCGAGGAGGCGGTCGAGGACGTCACGGGGCTCGAAGGCTTTGAGCTCAAGCGCCTGATGCGCACGGGGACGGTGGCGAGCGTCGACAACCGCAATTGGGAGATCTCCGGGCCGGCGGTGATCCGCCGCCTGTCGCAGTCGCGCGCGGTGGCGCTCGACATGGAATCAGCGGCGATCGCCGCCAATGGCTACCGCTTCCGCGTGCCCTACGGCACGCTGCTCTGCGTCTCCGACAAGCCGCTGCACGGCGAGATCAAGCTCGCCGGCATGGCCAGCGAATTCTACCGCCGCCGCGTCGGCCAGCATCTCGAGATCGGCCTGAAGGCGTTGGAGCGACTCAAGCAGCAGGAATCGGAGCGGCTGCATTCGCGAAAGCTGCGCAGCTTCGCCGAGGTCGCGTTCCAGTAAAGGACACCGGCTCTGTCGTACGAACGCTGATGCCTTCTGAAGCGCAGCGTCCCGGAATATTGCCGCCGAGTCAGGGTTATCAATTCGTCCGGGGCCGCTTGAAACAGTACAGGAGGCAGACATGATCGCAGCGATGATCAGGTGCGTCGCGTTGGGTACATTCGCGGCAGCCCTGTTGAGCTCGCCGGCATTCGCCGCGGGTGGAGGCGGGGGTGGCGGAGGCGGGGGTGGCGTCAGTTCCACCGATCCCTATGCCGGAGCCTATTCGGATCAAAAGCCGCAGCCGACCTATCCGAAGCGCCCGGGTAGCAAGGCAACCCAGAAGGGCAAGAAGCCGAACAACCAGTCCAGCATCGACGATCCCGCATTCGCGCCCGGCTATCGCATGGCCTATGACACGATCTACGAGCGCAACGACTATGCAGCCGCGATCGCGCAATTGAAGTCGCTCGGCCACGACGACCATCCGAACGTCGCCAACCTCATCGGCTACTCCTATCGCAAGCTCGGCGACTACGAGCAATCGCAGGTCTGGTATGAGCGCGCATTGAAGGCGGATCCGAACCACGTGCTGACGTGGCAATATTACGGGTTGTGGCAGCTCGAGCGCGGCAATCGCGAGCAGGCGCTCTATCACCTTGGCCGCATTGCGTCGATTTGCGGGACAAACTGCGAGGAATATCGATCGCTGTCCGCGGCACTCGATAGGCCAACCGGCACAGCGCTCACCTATTGAAGCTGGCGAGCAGACGGTTCACCGGTCCCGTCCTGATGACGGGCGCCCGGATGACGGCCATGTCTTTCGGGGCAGATGGTGACAACGCGGCAGATTTTCAGCATTGTCCCGTTCGGGGGGGCGAACGGGACAATTGGATGCCGCTGACGCGCGACAAGATCATCGGCCACGACCTCCAACGGTTGGCCTTTCGCTTCACCATGCTGAACGACGACGAGGTCGTTCAGTGCCAGATCAGCGACGCCGCGATGGACGAGCTCGCGGGCATGCAGGGCACCGAAAGCAGCGCACGGCAGGCGCAATTCCTGTCGTTGCGCGAGACCATCGAGCGGATCGCGTCGAATCTGTACGACGAAGCGCCGCGGTTTCAGGGATATGTGGTGCGGATCTTCATGAGGCATTTGGGGCGATGAGGCTGCCGCACGCTACGCTGTCATGCCTCACCCTCCGCTGTCATGCCCCGGCTTGACCGGGGCATCCAGTACGCCGCGGCAGGTATGGTGAGAGCGAGCGCTCCAACGCGGGTCTCTGGAATACTGGATCGCCCGGTCAAGCCGGGCGATGACTGTGGTGTTGGTGGTGGGACGGCCCCAATTCACTCACATCGCGCCGCTCATCCCTCCAGCTTCCTCAACAACAATCTCAGCGCCGTCGCGGCAAACACCTGCATGTTCGCGAACCGGTCATTGCTCCCCGTCTCCAGCGTCATCACCTCTGTCGCCGGCCCCGCGACTGCCATGCAGCTATGACCCGCGGCGTCGCCGTAGCGGTTGCCGGTGGGGCCGGCTGCGCCGGTCTCGGACAGGCCCCAGTCGCTGTTGAAGCGTGTCCGCATCTGCTCGGCCAGCAGTTGCGCATAGGGTTCCGAGGAGGAGCGAAAGCCCTTCATTCCTTCGTCCGAAATATCCATCAGCACGCGCCGGGCATCGCGGGTGTAGACCACTGCGCTGCCGAGAAAATAAGCCGAGGCGCCGGGCACTGCGAGCAGACTGGCCGCGAGCAGGCCGCCGGTCGAGGATTCCGCCACGACGATGGTTTGTTTGCGCGCGATCAGTTTGGCCGCGATCTGTTCCGCAATGCCGACGAGCTCTTTCATTTCCCTGAACCTCTCATTTCCCCGCAACGGTGCTCAGCCTTCCTAGCATATGCCGGTTGCCCTCGCTGAGTTGCGGGCGGCGGGCAGGCCTGCTTGAATGGCGGGCAAGAGACAAAATCGACGAGGAAACGTGAAGGAGACGTCATGGCGTCCCTGATCGCGGGCGGGGTGGATTGCGATGTGCATCCGGCCGTGCCGCATCTGACCAGCTTGCTGCCGTACCTGAACGATTACTGGCGCGATCAGGTGACGACGCGCGGCATGGTCGACCTCGTCTCGCAATCCTATCCTGAGAGGTCACCCATCGTGGCGCGCCCCGATTGGCGCTCCGAGAGCGGCAAGCCGGGCGAGAGCCTGGAGGACATGCAACGCCATGTGCTGGATGCCTTCAAGCTCGAGCATGCCATCTGCAATCCGCTCTACGGCGTGCAGATGGTGTTTTCGGAAGATTTGCAGGCCGCCTTCTGCCGCGCGCTGAACGACTGGCTGGCGCGGGAATGGCTCGATCGCGACAAGCGGCTGCGCGGCTCGATCGTGATCCCGACGCAAAGCGTCGAGAAGGCCGTTGCCGAGATCGAGTGCTGCGCACAGGACAAGCGCTTCGTGCAGGTGCTGATGCTGGTCATGGGCGACACGCCACTCGGCAAGCGCGCGCTGTGGCCAATCTATGAAGCCGCGGAACGGCTGGAACTTCCGGTCGGCATCCACGCCGGTTCCGCTTACCACAATCCGCCGACCGCGGTGGGATGGGGTTCCTATCACATCGAGGATTATGTCGGGCAGGCCCAGGCGTTCCAGACCCAGCTCACCAGCCTGATCGTCGAGGGCGTGTTCGTCAAATATCCGCGCCTGAAAATGGTGATGCTGGAGTCGGGCGTCTCCTGGATCTCCCCCTATCTCTGGCGCCTGCACAAGTTCTGGCGCGGGGTGCGAATGGAGACGCCTTGGGTTGATCGCGCGCCGCTGGAGATTGTGCGCAGCAACATCCGCTTCTCGTTGCAGCCATTTGATGCACCGCCAGACGACGCGACATTAATTCGCCTGTTTGATCATATGCAGTCGGACGAATTGGTCCTATTCTCCACGGACTATCCGCACTGGCAGTTCGACGGCCAGAACGCGCTGCCCGAAGGTCTCACCCCTGATCTCGTGCGCAAGATCATGATCGACAATCCGCATGCGACCTATCCCCGCCTGACTTAGCCCGCTGCCAAAGGAGGCAAGGCGATGAATATCCAATTCCGCGAGAGCTCCGAAGCTGCTTCCCCACTGACTGCGAAAACCGCGATCGCGGATTGCGACATCCATCCGGCCCGCGCCACCCGCACCGAGCTCTATCCCTATCTCGCCAAACGCTGGCAGCATCATCTCGAAGTCTACGGTGTCCATGCCTATCAGGGCATGATGGAAGGCCCGCCCTATCCGAAGGCGCAGCCCAATGCCTCGCGCCGCGATGCCTATCCGCCCGAAGGCGGGCCGCAGGGCTCCTCGCTCTCCTTCATGCAGAAGCAGCTGCTCGATCCCAACAACGTGCAGTTAGGGGTGCTCAATCCGCTCAACACCGGGCAGGGCATCCGCAATCATGAACTCTCGGCCGCTCTGTGCTCGGCGATCAACGACTGGCAGATCGACAAATGGACCAGCAGGGACAAGCGGCTGAAGGCGTCCATCGTCGTCGGCAATGAGGATGGTTTGTCGGCCGCTGCCGAAATCCGCGAGCGGGCCGGCGACAAGAACTTCGTCCAGGTGCTGCTGCTCAGCCGCAATGTCGAGCCGCTGGGCCAGCGCCGCTACTGGCCGATCTATCAGGCCGCGGAAGAGGCGGGGCTGCCCATCGGTGTCCACGCCTTCGGCTTCGGCGGCAACCCGATCACGCCCTCGGGCTGGCCCTCCTATTACATCGAGGAGATGGTGGGACATTCGCAATGCCAGCAATCGGCGCTGGCCAGTCTTGTTTTGGAAGGCGTGTTCGAACGCTTCCCGAAGCTGAAGATGGTGATGATCGAAGCCGGCTTCGGCTGGGCGCCGTCGCTGGCGTGGCGGCTCGACAAGGTGTGGCAGCGCCTGCGCAGCGAGGTGCCGCATGTGAAGCGGCCGCCGTCCGAATATATCCGTGAGCAGGTGTGGTGGACCACACAGCCGATGGAGGATCCGGAACGGCGCGAAGATTTGTTCGATGTCATCAACTGGATCGGCTGGGACCGGCTCCTGTTCGCCACCGACTATCCGCATTGGGACTATGACGAGCCCTCGCGCGTCTTGCCCGCGGGCGTCAGCGAGGCTAATCGCGAGGCGTTCTATCTCGGCAATGCGCGCGCCCTATACGGGATTGGTTGATGGCGCGGCATGTCATCGCGCCGGTCGATGAGCTTCCGCCGGGTACGCGAAAATTCCTGGAGATCGACGGACGGCCGATCGCGGTCTTCAACATCAAGGGTGAATATTTCGGCCTGATGAACCGCTGCCCGCATCAGGGTGCGGCCCTGTGCGAGGGCCCGCTGATCGGGCTCGCCCAATCCAGGGATCCCGGCGAGATCGAGTACACCAAGCTCGGCGAGATCATCCGCTGCCCCTGGCACGGCTGGGAGTTCGACATCCGCACCGGCCAATCCTATTGCGACCCCCGCCGCTTCCGCGTGAAGGCCTATCCGGCGAATGTCGAGCCGGGTTCCAGCGTGGTGAAGGGGCCGTATGTCGCCGAGACTGTTACGGTCAGGGTCGAGAGCGACTACGTGGTGGTGGAGCTGTAGCCCCCGCTGTCATTCCGGGGCGGTCCGCAGGACCGAACCCGGAATCCATCGTGCAACAGGCATGCTCGGAGAAATGGATTCTCTGATGCGCAATTGCGCATGAGAGTTCGCTCCGGAATAACACCGCTCTAATGCCCCGCGACGGGCTCCGGCACCGCATCATATGTCGGCACCGACTTGCCGCCGCCGCGATACACCGTGGACGCCGCGATGATGCCGAGCAGGGCGGCGAACATCAGCCAGAAGCCGGGCGAGGCCTTGTCACCGGTGCGCTCGATCAACCAGGTCGAGGCGAGCGGCGTGAAGGTGCCGAACAGCGCGGCGGCGAGCGCAAACGCAAGCGAGAAGCAGGTGGTGCGGACATGCGCCGGCACGATCTCGACCAGCGCACCTAACATGGTGCCGCTGTAGACGCCGAAATAGAACGAGAACATCATCTCGACCGCGAGCGGCTTGCCGAAGGTCGGCGCCGCCACCAGCCAGTGCAGCGCCGGATAGGCGGTGACGAGCGAGAGGCCGGCGATGGCGAGCAGCACCGGCTTGCGGCCAATGCGGTCGGACAATGCGCCGCCGACCGGATTCCAGATGAAGTTGCTCACCGCGACCAGCAGGGTCACGAGCAACGCGTCCTGCGTCGACAGCTTCAGCACCGTCTTGCCGAAGGTCGGCGTGTAGACGGTGACGAAATAGAACGTCGTCGTGGTTAGGATCGCAATCATCATGCCGAGAACGACGATGCGCCAATTGGCGAGCGCGGAGGCGAACACCTCGCTGGCCGTGGGGTGCTTCTTCATGGCGAGGAAGGCTGGCGTCTCCTCCAGTGTCCGCCGCAGGAAGAAGATCAGGGGAATGATCAGGCAGCCGACGAAGAAGGGAATGCGCCAGCCCCAGGCGGCGACCGTGTCGGCCGGCATCACCTCGGACAGGATGAAGCCGAGGATGGAGGCCACGAAGATCGCAACCTGCTGGCTCGCTGATTGGAACGAGGTGTAGAAGCCGCGATTGCCGGGCGTTGCGATTTCCGCGAGATACACCGACACGCCGCCGAGCTCGACGCCCGCTGAGAAGCCCTGCAGCAGCCGGCCGATCAGCACGATGACGGGCGCCGCGATGCCGATGGTCGCGTAACTCGGGCAGAATGCGATCACCACGGTGCCGAAGGCCATGATGCCAAGCGTGACGATCAGGCCCTGGCGGCGGCCGATGCGATCAATGTACGCGCCAAGCACGATCGCGCCCACCGGCCGCATCAACGCGCCGAGCCAGAACACGCCGAAGGTGTTGAGCAGCGACGCGGTCTCGTTGGAGGAGGGGAAGAACGCCTTGCCGATGGCGGCGGCATAGAAGCCGAACAGGAAGAAATCGAACTGCTCGAGGAAATTGCCTGACGTCGCGCGCAGGATCGCGCCGATGCGCGACTTGGTCTCGGGTGAATTGGTTGAGGTGGCTGGTCCAGCCATGGCGTTCTCCCCTTCAAGACGTGGCCGGACCGGAAATGATTTCACGGCAAGACGGCAGATTGCAGCTGCGACAATCTGTCTCATCCCTTCCCGCGCGGGGCGAAGCAAGTCAACCGCTTTTGCCGCGGAAGCCGATGATTTTTCAGGCTTTATTTTGCGTTGCAGCGAGCATCCAGTCCCGGAATGCCACCAGTTTCGGCGCCTCGCGGCGGCCCTCGGGCGAGACCAGGTAGAAGCCGGCATCCGCCGGCAGCGCGATCTTGAACGGGACCACGAGGCGGCCCTTGGCGATGTCGTCCTGGACGTAGGACGTCCGCCCCATGGCAACCCCGATGCCGTCGATCGCGGCCTGGACGGTCATGAAGATCATGTCGAAGGTGATGCCAGGATGCCTGGCGATGTCGGCCGGCAGGCCCGCCGCCGTCAGCCATAGCCGCCAATCGTCGCTATTGGTGTTCGAGGTGTGCAGCAGCGGATGGTGTCTGAGGTCTTCAGGCCGGCGCAGCGGCTTGTCGCCGCGCAGCAGCGACGGGCTGCACACCGGAAACAACTCATCCGCCATTAGCCAATCGGCGCGCAGGCCGGGCCACTGGCCGCGGCCGTAGCGGATCGCGGCATCGACATTGTCGCGCTGGAAGTCGACGAGGGTGGCCGAGGTGGTGATGCGGACATCGATGCCCGGATGCTGCTCCTGGAAATCCGTCAGCCGCGGCAGCAGCCATTTTGCGGCGAGCGAGGCCAGGGTCGAGACGGTCAGCACCTTGTCATCGTCCTTGCGCAGCAACCGGTCGGTCGCAAGCCGGAGGTCGTTGAAGGCCGCGCGGACGCCCGGCAAATAGTCGCGCGCTTCCGGCGTCAGCGCCAGCGCGCGGTTCTGCCGGATGAACAGGCGGATGCCGAGCTCCTCCTCGAGCCGTCGGATCTGATGGCTGATCGCGGTCTGCGTCACATTCAATTCGGTGGCCGCCAGCGTGAAGCTGAGATGGCGCGCGGCGGCCTCGAACGCCCGCAATCCGTTCAGGGATGGCAATCTGGCAGTCATTTGGCAGCAGGATACATGACGTTATTTCATGCGAAAAGGTACAAATTGTCGTTTGTCGCAGCGCAACAGCAGGCAGATATTAGCGGTCAAGTTAGCTCCAGGAGCTGAAAATGTCTACTTTGACCCACAACTCGATGACAAATCATCATGCGCCAAACCTGTTTCAACAGGTCAGTGAGACGCTGCACGTCTGGCACGAGCGCTATCGCAACAGGCGCGAGCTCACCCAATGGACGGCGCGCGATCTCCAGGACGTCGGACTGTCCTGGAGCGATATCGCCTCCGAGGCCGACAAGCCCTTCTGGCGGGCCTGATTGGCCGCCAGGCCGGCGCCGCCTGAAGACAGGGGCGCCGGCGGTCCCTTTTCCGTAGGGCATGTGTCATGAGCACCCTCCGCCTCGAAGACCTCCAGCGATATTCGGACACGCTGCGTACCCGGCATGGCGAGGCGCTCAACGTTCGCTTCGTCGAGCCGCGCGACGCCGACGAGCTTCAGCACTATTTTCGTTCGCTCTCGACCCGCTCGCGCTACAATCGCTTCTTCGGCGCGATCAGCGAGCTGCCAAACGGGCTGCTGCACGACTTCCTTGAAATTGGCGAGCGCGAACGTTTTACGGTGGTCGCGACCATGAGGGTCGACGGCTTCGAGACCATCGTCGCCGAGGCGCGCTACGCGCTGCACGCCGAAACCGCGACACTCGAATTCGGTCTGTCGGTCGATGATCGCTGGCAGGGCCACGGCATCGCCACCGCGCTGCTGAAGAACCTCGAATGCCGCGCCGCCGCGCTTGACGCCGCGCATATCTTTGGCGAGACGCTCCGCTCCAACGAAGCCATGCTCTCGCTCGCCCGCAAATCCGGTTTCGCCTTCGTCAATCATCCGGATGACTGGAAGCTGGTGCGCTTCGACAAGGAGATCGCGGTCGCACCGAAAGACATTCCCTGCGCGAGCTGGCGCCTCGCCGCCCTTTCCCGTCAGGCCGATAGCCCCTCAGCCTCGGTCTGACATCACTGCAAGCCCGGCTCTGGTGAAACAGCGCCGGGCTTTTTTTTGCTTCCGTCATCCTGAGGCGCTCGCTCTGCGGCTGCCCGCAGAGCGAGCCTCGAAGGATGAACGGCCCCGCTGCTTTCCTAGCGTTCGATTCCTCCGGGCAACAGTCGGGCCGTCGCCCTTCGAGGGCCGCTGAAGAAGCGGCCGCCTCAGGGTGACGGTCAGGGATTTTCGAACCGGCTACTTCCCCGTGAACACCGCTTTCCGCTTCTCGATGAACGCCTGCACCGCCTCCTTGTGATCGGCGGTCGTGGTCAGGCGGATCAACCGTTCGGCCTCGTGGTCGCGCGCTGTCTCGAAGTCGAACAGTACGGCCTCGTCGAGATTGTCCTTCATGTAGCGCAGCGCCAGGCGTGGGCCTTCAGCGAGCGACTTTGCCAGCGCAAAGGCCTCGGCTTGAAGTCTGTCATCGGGCACGACGCGATTGACGAGGCCGATCGCCTCGCAGCGCGCGGCGTCGACCCGATCGCCAGTGAACATCAATTCGCGCGCTCGCGCGGTGCCGACCAGCCGCGTCAACAGCCAGGCGATGCCGTAATCGCCGCTGAGCGCGATGCGCGCATAGCCGGTGGCGACGAAGGCGGATTGCGCGGCAATGCGGATATCGCAGGCCATTGCGATGGCGAGCCCGGCGCCGGCCGCGGGGCCGGGCAGCGCGGCGATGGTCGGCTTGCGCAACGACACCAGCGCGCCGGTCAGCAGCCGTTGCCGCTCCTGGAGATCGGCGACTTTCTCGTCAAAGGGCATCTCGAGCTTCGCCTTGTCGCGATGCGCGCCCATGCCCTTGACGTTGCCGCCGGCGCAGAAGGCCTCGCCCGCGCCGGTCAGCAGCAGCGCGCCGACATCGGGATTCTCGCCGCAGCTTCGGATCATCGTGCGCAGCGCCGGGGTCAGCGCGTCCGAAAGCGAATTGCGCGCCTCCGGCCGGTTCAGCGTGATCACCGCGACGCGGTCGCGGATGACGCAGAGGAGTTCGTTGGTGCCGGTGTCGATGGTGATTTCGCTGCTCATTATTCCTCCCTGCTCTCGTAGGGTGGGCAAAGCGAAGCGTGCCCACCATTTGTTGTTTCGTCATTTGCGGTGGGCACGGCGCCATGCGCCTTTGCCCACCCTACGGCATCTCGGCTTCAAAACTTCTCCACCCAGGGCCGTAGCTCAAGCTCCCAGCTCCAGGCGCTGCGCGGCTGCTGCAGCACGTTCCAGTAGCTCTGCGCGATCGCGTCGGGATCGAGCATCGAATCCGGCTTGTCATCCGGCTCGGTCCGCGCTGCGCTGCGGATGCCGCCGTCGATCACGAAATGCGCGACATGGATGCCTTGCGGCGACAGCTCGCGCGCGAGGCTCTGGGCGAGCCCACGCAACGCGAACTTGCCCATCGCGAACGAGGCGGATTGTGCATAGCCCTTGACGCTGGCGGAGGCGCCGGTGAACAGGATCGCGCCATGCTTGTTCGGCAGCATGCGCCTGGCCGCCTGCTGCGCCACCAGGAAGCCGCCATAGGCGCTGACCGCGATCGCCTGCGCGACATCGGCCGGGACGAGATCCACGATCGGCCCACGGGCGCGGCCGCTGGCATTGTAGACGACGAGATCGGGCGTACCGATCTCGCGCTCGACGAGGCCGAACAGGCGTTCGACCTCCTCGGGCTCCGTCGCGTTGCAGGCATAGGCTTTCGCTCCGGTCTCGCTGCAGAGCGCGCCAAGCTTCTCGATCTTTCGGGCGGCCAGCGCAATGCGAATGCCTTGCGCGGCCAGCAAGCGCGCCAGCGAGGCGCTCAGTCCTTCGCCGGCACCGACGATGAGAGCGATCTTGTATTTCGGATGTTCCATGGCGTGATCTCTTAGGACAGGGAGACGCTGATCTAGGCATGGGCCGCGCGAACAACCAGCCGGCGCGGTCACAATTCCGCAGGGCGAGTTGCTCCCTCACGGCGATCATGCCGCCCTGACAATTTGCGGCTTTATCGCGATCCGCGGCTGGAGCATGATCGACATCATCCAAAGCGGCAAGCGCCAAATCAGCGCAAAATGTCCGCATGGCGGAAACGATAGAGGACGATCATGCACAAGCCGGTCACAGCACAGCCGAAAAACGCCGCGGCCGAGCAACCCGGCCTGCTGGCGCCCGATACAACTGGCATGAATTTCTACCGCGCCGATCCGGCGCTCACCGACCTCTTGCGCATCCATCTGCCGGACACGCTGTTCCGTCACATCGAGCCGCATCTCGACCGTCTCGGTGAGCTCGCCGGTGGCCGTCTCGACGAGTGCGCGCGCCTCGCCGACCGCCACACGCCGTTGCTGCATCAGCGCGACAAGTTCGGCCGCGACGTGCAGTGGATCGAATATCACCCGGCCTATCGCGAGCTGGAGAATGCAGCGTTCGGGGAATTCGGCATCCATGCGCTCTCGCTCCGCAAGGGCATCATGGGCTGGCCGGACAAATACCCTGTCGTGGCCAAGCACGCCTTCACCTTCCTGTTCAACCAGACCGAATTCGGCATGGGCTGTCCGATCAACGTCACCGACGGCTGTGCCAAGCTGCTGGCGAATTTCGGCAGCGAGGCGCTGAAGGCGAAATATCTCGACGGCCTGACCTCGACCGACATGAGCAGGCTGACGCAGGGCGGCCAGTTCATGACCGAGAAAGAGGGCGGCTCCGATGTCGGCACGTTGACCACGCGGGCGGTGCAGGAGGGCGACCATTGGCGGCTCACTGGCGAAAAATGGTTCTGCTCGAATGCCGACGCCAAGGTGGTGATGCTGCTGGCGCGCCCCGAAGGTGCCGGCCCCGGCACGCGCGGCGTCGGCCTGTTCCTGATGCCGCGCTTCCTCGACGACGGCTCGCAGAACCACTACCGGATCGTCCGGCTCAAGGACAAGCTCGGCACCCGCTCGATGGCATCGGGTGAGATCAAGCTCGAAGGCGCGATCGCGTACGCGGTCGGCAAGCTCGACCGCGGTTTTGTGCAGATGGCCGAGATGGTGAATTCGTCCCGGCTGTCCAACGGCGTCAAGTCCACCGCCCTGATGCGCCGCGCCTATCATGACGCGATGACGGTCGCGACCAACCGCGTCGTGTTCGGCCAGCGCATCATCGACCTGCCGCTCGGCCGACGACAGATGCTGAAAATCATGCTGCCGGTCGAGCAGGCACTGTCGATGAGCTTCCTCACTGCCGACGCACTCGACCGCGCCGAGGCCGGCAGCCAGGATGCGGCAGCACTGCTGCGTATCCTGACCCCGACGCTGAAATTCCGCGCCACGCGCGATGCGCGAAAAGTCTGCGGCGATGCGCTCGAGATGCGCGGCGGCATCGGCTATATCGAGGAGTTCGCCACCGCCCGCCTGCTGCGCGATGCCCATCTCGGCTCGGTCTGGGAAGGCACCGGCAACATCGTGGCCATCGACGCGCTGCGGCGCGCGGTCGGACGCCACGGCGCCGAATCCGCGCTCGCGGCTGATCTGCACGCCCGGCTCGACGACAGCGCCACGGTGCCGCAGGCTTGGCGCGACCGCTTGCGCGGTCTCGTCGATCGCGCTGTCGGCTTCGCACGCGAAGTGGCAGGAAAGGCCGAAAACGAATCCGATGCGCGGCGCGCCACCAGCCTGCTCTATCATGTCGCAAGCGCCGTCGCGCTCGCCTGGGAGGCGCACCGTATCCACGAGACGCGCGGCGATGCGCGCCGGCTGCTGTTGTCGCGGCTCGTGATCGATCATCGAGTGTCGGCGAGCGATCCGTTCCGGCTCGCGGAAAATGCGGCGCAAGCCAAGATCGCCGCGCTGCTGCTCAGCGATCGCGCCGCAGGCATGAGCGAGGTTGGCGAACTGATTGTGGCGGCGTAGGCTGCTTCCACGCTCAAACCAAAGAAACGCGATAGGGAGTGCTCGATGAAGGCCGCCGTCCTCTATGAAGTCAACCAGCCGCTGGTCATCGAGGATGTCAGCCTGCCGAAGCCGGGGCCGCGCGAAGTGCTGATCCGCACGGCGGTCGCCGGTCTCTGTCATTCCGACCTGCACTTCATGGAAGGCCTCTATCCGCATCCGCTGCCAGCGGTCCTCGGCCACGAATCCGCCGGCGTCGTCGAGCAGGTCGGTTCCGACGTCACTTACGTCAAGCCGGGCGATCACGTCGTCACCTGCCTGTCGGTGTTTTGCGGCACCTGCGACAACTGCACCACGGGCCGCACCGTACTCTGCACCGACACCACGGTTAAGCTGCTGCCGGGCGCCTCCAACCGGATGCAATGGTCGAAGCCGGAGAAGCTGCACCAGTTCCTCAATCTCTCGTCCTTTGCCGAGCAGATGCTCGTGCACGAGAACGCGATCGTCAAAATCCGGAAAGAAATGCCGCTCGATCTCGCCGCGCTGATCGGCTGCGGCGTCATCACCGGCTACGGCGCGGTGGTGAACACGGCGAAAGTGACGGCGGGCGAGACCGTTGCGGTGATCGGCTGCGGCGGCGTCGGCATGGCCGCGATCAACGGCGCGCAGATCGCCGGCGCTGGCCGCATCATCGCCATCGACACCAATCCCGCAAAGCTCCAGCTCGCGACCAAGCTGGGTGCCACCGACATCATCAATCCCGCCGATGGCGACGTCGTCAAGCAGGTGCGCGACCTCACCAATGGCGGCGTGCATCATTCCTTCGAGGTGCTCGGCCGCAAGGAGACCGCGGAGCAGGCGTTTGGCATGCTCGCCTCCGGCGGCACCGCCACCATCGTCGGCATGATCCCGTTCGGCCAGAAGATCGAGCTGCACGGCTTCGACTTCCTGCGCGAGCGCAAAATCCAGGGCTCCTCGATGGGTTCCAACCACTTTCGCGTGGACATGCCGCGGCTGGTCGATTTCTACCTGCGGGGACGGCTGCACCTGGAAGACTGGATCTCGGCCAAGCTGAAGCTGAGCGAGATCAACGAGGGCTTTGCCAACATGAAGGCCGGCAAGACGCTGCGCAGCGTGATCATGTTTGATAGCTGAGCGCCAGCGCTCGCCAGCGTCGCTCCAAATTCGGTGTCATCGCCCGGCTCGACCGGGCGATCCAGTACGCCGTGGCGGAGATTGTGTGGACCAATGACGGCCGCGGAGTACTGGATGCCCCGGTCAAGCCGGGGCATGACAGTGGAGTATGAGGATGGCCTACCACCTCACCGCGACACGTGCGCCGACACCGCGAGCCATCTGCCGTTCCTCTTCGCCCAGCAATCGGTATATCGCCCGGTCGCCTGCTGTCCGTCCGCCGTGGTGTAGCTCGTCGCGGCATGAATGATGGCGAAATCGCCCATGATGCGGACGATGACGTCATATGCATGCAAATTGCGGATCGCGATCGGCCGCGCGGTCTGCTCCAGGAAGGCTGCGCGGTCGACCAGCGTCTTGTCGGGATTGGAGCAGTAAAACTCCGGCGCCAGGATCTCGTCGAAGCGCTTGACGTCGCAGTTCTGCACGGAGGCGACATAGTCGCGATTGAGCGCGGTGAGCTGTTCGAGGTCGTTGCCCATAATGTTTCCTTCTTTCCGCCATTCGGACGCGCAGGGCGCGAACCCGGAATCTCGAAATTGTTTTGCTCCGTCATTGCGAGGAGCCCTTGCGACGAAGCAATCCAGAATCGTTCCGCGGTGACAGTCTGGATTGCTTCGCTGCGCGCGCAATGACGCGCGATGAATGCTAGTCGGCAAACATCTTCGGCGGCACGAACCCGCCGAATTCACGCTCGATCAGTTCGGCGAGCTTGAGCGGCGTGCGATCCTCCAGCCACGGGCCGACGATCTGCACGCCGACCGGCAGGCCGTCCTTCGACAGACCGAGCGGGACAGCCGTCGCAGGCAGGCCCGGCAACGTCGCAATGCCCGGCCAGGCGAGCTGATCGGAATAGGGATAGTCCTTGCCGTCGATGCTGATACGCCGCAGGCTCTGGTCCGGCGAATGGTCATGCGGAAAGGCCGGCGTCGGCATGATCGGGCAGATTACCGCATCGAAGCTCCTGAACAGCGCGCGCCATTGCGCACGCAGACCGGCGCGGGCGCCGGCATCGAGCACCCAGGCGCGGTGGCCTGCGGTGATCCCGCGCAATCGCTCCGCGCCGAGGCTGCGATCGCCAGGCGAAAGCTGGCTCGCGCTGGCTTGCGCGTCCGCAAACTCCTCCGGCGGGAAGAATGCGCCGAGAAAGCTCAGCAGCATGCGCATGTAGAGCCGCGACGTCTCCGCGAAGTCCGGGAGCTGGCGGCTCTCGCGGGCGATCGTCACGCCGGCCTTCGACAGATCGGTGGCGAGCCTGTCGATCGCGCCGCGGACATCCTGGTCGGCCGGCAGCAGCGCATGGCTGTCGATCACCAGGACACGAAAGTCCCGCAACGATTGATGCCGTGCAACGGGCAAGTCGAGCTTGTAGCCGACACCGGCGTCCAGGGGATCCGGTCCGGCCATGACATCGAGCAGCAAGGAAAGATCTGCTGCCGTGCGTGCCATCGGACCGATGACGGCGAGGTCGCCCTCACGCGGAATGGCCGGAAACGGCGGCGGGGTCTCGCCGCGCGCCGGACAGAGATTGAGGGTCGGCTTGTGGGCGAAGATGCCGCAATGAAAAGCCGGCACACGCAAGGAACCGCCGATGTCGGAGCCGGTCGCGAGCGCGCAATAGCCCGCGGCGAGGGCTGCCGACGATCCTCCGGAGGATCCACCCGGTGTGCGGCCGAGATCATAGGGGTTGTTCGTGGTGCCGTAGATGTCGTTGTAGCTCTGCCAATCGCCGAGGCCGACCGGCACGTTGGTCTTGCCGAGGATCACCCCGCCGGCCTGTTTGATGCGCGTCACCGCCAGGGCGTCTTCGGCCGGCTTGAATTCCTTCTGTGGCACGAATCCCCAGGTCGTCGGCAGCCCGGCAATGTTGAAGGATTCCTTGATCGTCACGGGCAGGCCGAGCAGCGGCTTGCGCTCGCCGCGGGCCAATGCGGCGTCCGCCTCGCGCGCGGCGCCGAGCGCGCGATCGAAATCCCGGACGCAGATCGCGTTGATCTTGCCGTCGTGACGCTCGATACGGGCGATCGCGTCATGCGTGAGCTCGACCGCCGAGACCTTCTTTGCGCTCAATGCGGCCGATAGCTCGACCGCGCTCTTGAAACTCCATTCCGATTTGGCCACGGCGCGCCTCCCGCTCCGGTTGTTCAGACGATGATGCGCAGTTTGGCCGAGCCCCGCAACAATTGTTTGATCGCGATTGCTGTGCCACCGAGGGCGAAGCTGCTACGCCGCCCCGATCAACACGCCCACCGCCAGCACGATGGCGCCGCCGAGCACGATCTGGAACACCGCCTGGAGGAACGGCGTGTCCATGTAGCGCGAGCGGATGAAGGCGATCGCCCACAATTCGAAGAACACCACGACGCAAGCGATGGCCGTTGCGATCCAGAACGCATTGGCCCAGCTATCCGGCACGAGATAGGGCGCGGTGTGGCCGAGCCCGCCGAGCGTCGTCATCGCGCCGCAGGTGACGCCGCGCAGCCAAGGCGAGCCGCGTCCCGTCAGCGAACCGTCGTCGGACAGTGCTTCCGCAAAGCCCATGCTGATGCCGGCGCCGATCGAGGCGGCAAGGCCGACGAGGAACGTCTGCCAGTTCTGGTGGGTGGCGAAGGCCGCCGCAAACAGCGGCGCCAGCGTCGAGACCGAGCCGTCCATCAAGCCTGCGAGGCCCGGCTGCACATACTGCAGCACGAACATGCGACGGTTGGTGCGATCCTCCTCGGCGCGGACGTCGGAATTCAGGATCTCGCCCGTCAGCTTTGCGGCGGTCTCTTCGTGACCTTTCTCGGCTTCGGCGAGATCGCCGAGCAGGCGGCGCACGCCGACGTCCTGGGACTGTTCGGCGGCCTTCACGTAGAAGCGCTCCGCCTGCATCTCCATGGTCTCGACTTCCCTGCGGATGGCATCGAGCGACAGGTTCTTGGTGAGCCAGACCGGGCGGCGGCGCAGAAATCCCTTGACGTCCTCGCGGCGGATTGGCGGCAGATGCGGGCCGAAGCGCTGCTCATACAATTCCAGCAACATGTGCCGGTGGCCGCGCTCCTCCTCGGCCATCTGCTCGAACAGCTTGGCCGAGTCCGGATAGCGCTCCTTCAAGTCTTCGGCGAAGGTCATGTAAATGCGGCTGTCCTCCTCTTCGGAGGAAATCGCGACCGCAAGCACCTCACGCTCGGTCAGATCGGCAAAATTCTTCACGGCGGCCCTACATCGAGTTTAGAATTATTCTAAATTATATAGGGCGACGCGGTTCCCGGGTCAAATCAGGCCGTGCGAGTCTTGGCAAGGAATTCCAGCAGCCGCCGGCTCACCTCAGCGGGTTGCTCCTGCTGGACCCAATGGCCGGCGCCGTCGATGAGATGGCAGCCGAGCATCTGCGTGCATGCGCGCGCCTGCATCGTCTCGAACACGCCCGGACGCTGATAAGTGCCCCAATCCTGCATGCCCGAGATGAAGCATGAGGGCACGTCGATGCTGCGGCCGGCGAACAATTGCAGTTCGGCGTAGAAAGCGCCTGACGTGCCGCAGCGATACCATTGCAGGCCGCCCTGGAATCCGGTGCGGCCATATTCGGCGCTGTAGTAGGCGAGCTCGCGGTCCGGCAGCCAACGGTTGGCTGCGATCGCGGCCGGCGACGGCATTTCCTTGGCGACCGTCTGCGCCATCGTTTCATTCAGGTCCATCACATAGTAGGTCGGCAGCTTTGTCAGCTCATTCGTCGACCACGATGCCAGCGGAGTGGGCTTGTTGTCCGCCCAGTCCGCGCTTTTGTGATGATAATAGGCGCGCAGGAAATCATGCAGGCCCTGTGGCGCGCGGTGCATGTCGGCGTTCGCCGCGCGCGTCGAGTAGTACCATTGGTAATGTTTTCGCGGCCGCGGCAGCGCGGCGAGCTCGTGATGGACGGGGTCTTCGGCGGGAGGCTTTACCGGCCTGTCGACCGTGCCAAACGGCAGCGGTGGAGGTCCGCCGAACGGTGCGCTCATCATCGTCACTGAACGAAACACGTCAGGCCGTATCAAGGCGCACCAGGCCGCAACGGGGCTGCCGAAATCATGCCCGACGACATCGACCTGCCTGTAACCGAACGCCGATACCAAGGCGAGCGCATCGCGCACCAGGCTGAAGAGCGAGAACGGCGCGAGATCGCCGTCGTAGTCCGCGGTCCATCCCGTGGTGCGGCCATAGCCGCGCTGGTCCGGCGCGATCACGTGGTAACCGGCCGCAGCGAGCGTGGGCATCACCTTACGCCAGGAGAAGGCCAGCTCGGGAAAGCCATGCAGCAGCAGGATGCAGGGCCGGCCCGGGGTCTCGAAGCCGGCCTCCAGCACATGCATGCGCAAGCCGTTGATGCCGTCGACATAGCGCGATCGGATGCCGGCGGGGAGGGGAATGTCGGGGAGCGATCTCATGGTGTTCTCCACACGGGCAGTATCGTAGGGCGGGCAAAGGCGCACAAAGCGCCGTGCCCATCAATCTCGTGCAACAGCCCGGGATGGTGGGCACGCTTCCGCCTTCGCTCTTCGAGCTACGGCGGACAAGTCGCTTTGCCCACCCTACGGGTACGGTGTCTTGGTCACACCGCCGCGCAGACGAAGCCGCTGCCCTTGCGCTTGATCTTTCCGACCGACGGCGAGGGGAAATGCGCTGTGCAGCACAGCGTGTCTGTGTCGCAATAGCGTTCGAGAAAACCGCGGCGCGTTTTCGCCGCCGCCACAGGATCGACGTCGAACTTGATCGACAGCTCCGGGTAGAGCGTCTGCAGCGGCGAGTGCATGAGATCGCCCGAGAACACGGCATCGTCCTTGCCGCGGCCCATCGTGATGGCGATATGGCCGGGCGTGTGGCCCGGCGTCGGCAGGATGCGGACGTGGTCGCCGATCTGGTGGTCGTTGCCGACGAGCTCGTGACGTTTCGCCTCGACCACCGGCAGCACGCTGTCGGCGAAGGGCGGGATCTCCGTCTTCGCGTTCTGCGCAGACCAGTGGTCGAATTCCTGCCTGGCAAAGACGTAGCGCGCCTTTGGGAAAGTCGGGACCCAGCGGCCGTTCTCCAGCCGCGTGTTCCAGCCGACGTGGTCGACATGCAGATGCGTGCACATCACGAAGTCGATGTCGTCGACCGAGAAACCGGCGGCACCGAGGGCACGCAGATAGGTGTCGTCCGTCTTCATGTTCCATTTCGGCCGCTGCGGCCTCGGCTTGTCGTTCCCGATGCAGCTGTCGATCAGGATGGTGTGGTGCGGCGTCTTCACCACATAGGACTGGAAGCACAGCAGCAGCACATCCTGCTCGTCCAGCGCCTTCGCTTCGCGCATCCATGCGCGGTTCTCGGCCAGCACGTCGCTCGTCAGTGCCGGCAGCATCTCCAGCGCCGGGACGAACGAGGTTTCCTGCTCGATGACGCGATGGATGGTGAGATCGGCGACTGCGTATTTCAGGCTCATGAGAACTCCCGCTTATGCGGCCGGCGGCACCGAGATCTTGACCGAGGGCCGCTCCAGCATCTTCTGGTGGAATGCGTCGAGCTTCGGATAGGCCTTGCGCCATCCGCAATCGGCGAAGCGGAAGTCGGCATAGCCGAGCACGCAAACGAGACCGATCTGCGAGATGTCGAACGGGCCGTTCAGCACCTCCGGCATGTTCTCGAACCGCGCCATGCCGGTCCAGGCCCGGTTCCAATGGTCGTCCGACCATGCCTGCCATTGCAGGCCCTGCGGCCGCACCATCTTCTCGTAGCGGCAGAGCAGCATGGAATCGAGCATGCCGTTGATCAGGGAGTGATTGGTCTTCGCCTTCCAGCGCCGCGGGCCGTAATCCGGGATCAGGCTGCCGCCGGCGATCTCGTTGAGATATTCGACGATGACATAGGAGTCCAAAATGACGTCGCCGTCGTTGGTGATCAACACCGGCAGCTTCTTTAGCGGCGAGAGCTTCGAATAGTCCTCATTGGCCGTCCCCGGCGCGACGGTTGCCGGCGTCAGCTCGATCTTGTCGATCAGCCCGAGTTCGATCGCGGCGATGCGCACCTTGCGGGCGAACGGCGAGGCGGGGGAGAAGGTGAGTTTCATGGATGTGTCCCAAATGAAGCAATCCAGAGTGTCACCGCGGAGGGATTCTGGATTGCTTCGCTTCGCTCGCAATGACGGGGAAAGGCCGGAGACCTTACGCCGCCACGATCTCCTGGCGCTGTTCGCCGAGACCCTCGATGCCGAGGCTGACGACGTCGCCGACATTGAGGAAGGTCGGCGGCTTCATGCCGAGGCCGACACCGGGGGGCGTGCCTGTCGTGATGACGTCGCCGGGCAGCAGCGTCATGAACTGCGAGACATAGGAGATGCACTTGGCCATCGAGAAGATCATGGTCTTGGTCGAGCCGGTCTGGCGGCGCTGGCCGTTGACGTCCAGCCACATCGACAGGTTCTGCACGTCCTTGATCTCGTCCTTGGTGGCGAGCCACGGTCCGAGCGGGCCGAACGTGTCGTGCGACTTGCCCTTGGTCCATTGTCCCAGGCGCTCGATCTGGAAGGCGCGCTCGGAGACGTCGTTGCAGACGCAGTAGCCGGCGACGTGGTTCAGCGCGTCGGCTTCCGAGACATATTTCGCACGGCTGCCGATGATCGCGGCGATCTCGACCTCCCAGTCGAGCTTGGTCGAGCCGCGCGGCTTCTCGACCGCGTCGTTCGGCCCTGACAGCGACGTGTTGGCCTTCATGAAGATGATCGGCTCGCTCGGGATATCGGCGCCGGTCTCCTTGGCATGGTCAGAGTAGTTGAGGCCGATCGCGACGAATTTCGAGATGCCGGTGACGGGGGCGCCGAAGCGCGGCTTGCCGGAGACCGCGGGCAGCGAGGCGGGATCGAGCGCCGCCAGCTTCTTCAGGCTCTCAGGCGAATAGGCCTCGCCGGTGAGGTCCTTCAGATGTGCCGACAGGTCGCGCAACTGGCCGGATTTGTCGATCAGGCCGGGCTTTTCCGCACCCTTCTCGCCATAGCGAACAAGCTTCATTTTCGTTTCTCCCTGGAAATGGACCGATCGGTTGACTAGCTTCATGGAACAGGGCGGCGGGAAATTCAACCGCCGAAAAGGGATGCATTGCAGCCCCCCGATTCAGTCGCTCGTAGGGTGGGCAAAGGCGCGAAGCGCCGTGCCCACCACTTTTCGCTACGGCGACAGCTCGTGGGCACGCTTCGCTTTGCCCACCCTACGATCCCAGCGCCACAAACCTGAACGCGTCTCCGTCCCGCCTGATATGCCCGGCCGAGAAATGGCCGCCGATCACCAGCGTCGGCGTGTCGGCAAAGCGGCCGAACAACTGGCGTCGCGTTTCGGCCGATTGCGCCTGGTCGGAATCCGCCGTCGAGGACCAGTCGAGATGCGCCATCTGGCAGGGGTGATGGGCGACGTCTCCGGTGAGCAGGCCCTGTTCGCCGTCCGATCGGATGAGGATGCTCATATGGCCGGGACCTGTGGCCCGGGGTCGGGATCATGCTGATCTCCTCGCAGAGCCGGGCGTCGCTCGGAATTAGATCAGCCCTGCCGGCATCGACGATCGGCTTGACGGAATCGTCAAACACGGCCCGCTTGTCCGGCTCGGTCGAATGCTCCAGCCAGTGCTTGTACTCGGTCTTGCCGAAGACGTAGCGCGCCCTGGGAAATGTCGGCACCCATTGGCCCTCGACCAGCTTCGTATTCCAGCCAACATGATCGACATGAAGATGCGTGCACAGCACCGTGTCGATGCTGTCGGGCGCAAAGCCTGCCGCCATCATCGCCGCAAGGAACGGCGTGGTGCGGTTGTTCCAGGTCGGAACGTTGCGGCCCCGCTTGTCGTTGCCAAGGCCGGTGTCGACCACGATGCGTTGCGAGGGCGTCTCCACCACGAGTGAATGGATCGACATTTTCAGCCGGCCCTCTTCGGTGGCGAAATGCGGGATCAGCCAAGGCAGCTTGCGAATTTCATCATTGTTCGCGAGCGGCAGGATGAAACGGGTCGAGCCGACCGTCTCCAACTCCACAATCCTGGTGATTTTGACCTGGCCGACTTTCCACTGCATGCGGCACCTTCCCATGTTGTTCTTTTTCGTGCCGAAACATGCGGTTTTCCGCCCTCAAGCGCAATGGATCATCTGACGCGATGCGGCGTTATCGCGGGAACCCTGGAGAGAGCCATGCCAGAGCTTACGATTTCCGCTGAGAAGGTCGCCTTCATCATCGAGAAGGCGCGCGAATTCGACGTCAAGGAGGGGGATTCCGATCCGGATTCCGGCTCGAACCCGTCCGATGACGATGCGGTTGACGTCCTCGCCGATGACGGCTCCGATCCTGTCGTCAACGAGCTCGGAAGTTTCATGATCGTCTTGAACGAGGACGAGCAGGTCGATCTCGTCGCGCTGACCTGGCTCGGTCGCGGCGATGGCACAATCGATGATTGGGACGATTTGCGCGCACGCGCGACCGAGGCGCGCACCGAGTATCGCAGCCCGCGCCGCGAAACGGTGCACTACCTGCTCGGCGAGCCGATGCTGGGCGATCTGCTCGCGGACGGGCTCGACGCATTCGGCATCGACTGGACCGACGAGCGCACGACGGCCGATTCCTCTGCTCCGAGCCAGCAGGACGAAGACGAGCCGACGAAGCAGCGGTGATCTTCAACGCGTTGCGCGCAGTACGAGCGGACAAGCTGTCTGCCAAAGGTCGTCATGCCCGGGCTTGTCCGGGCATGACGATGTGGGAGCTTCGGCGCCCCACAACTGCGGCTACAACGTGCCCGGGAACGCACCACCATCGAGCAGAATGTTTTGCCCGGTGATGAAGCCGGCCTTGGCGCCGCACAGGAAGGCGCAGGCATAGCCGAACTCGTCGGGCTGGCCGAAACGGCCGGCGGGGTTGAGCTTGGCGCGTTCGGTCAGGATCTGCTCCGCCGAGACGCCGCGCTTGTCGGCCTCGGCCTTGGCGGTGCCGGTCAGACGATCGGTCTCGAACGGGCCCGGCAGCAGGCCGTTGATGGTGACGTTGTTGATCACGGTCTTGCGCGACAGGCCGGCGATGAAACCGGTGAGCCCGGCGCGCGCTCCGTTGGAGAGGCCGAGGATGTCGATCGGCGCCTTCACCGCCGCCGACGTGATGTTGACGATGCGGCCGAACTTGCGCGCCATCATGCCGTCCACGGTCGCCTTGATCAGCTCGATCGGCGTGAGCATGTTGGCGTCGATCGCCTTGATCCAGTCGTCGCGGGTCCAGTTGCGGAAATCGCCGGGCGGCGGGCCGCCGGCATTGTTGATCAGGATGTCGGGCTCGGGGCACGCCTTCAGCACGGCTTCGCGGCCCGCCGGCGTCGTGATGTCGCCGACGATCTCGGTGACCGTCACGCCGGGATAGGCTTTCCGGATCTCATCGGCCGTTTTCTTCAGCGCCTCGGCGCCGCGCGCGGTCAGCGTGACGTGAACGCCGGCCTCCGCCAGCGAGATGGCGCAGGCGCGGCCGAGGCCTTTGCTGGATGCGCAGATGATGGCGCGGCGACCTTTGATCCCAAGATCCACTGTTTCACTCCCGTAATGTCAGGCAGGTTTTGGATAGCGGCACTCTAGCCAATCGTGGCGCCGCTGATAAGGGACGGGCTCGCACCAAAATGCATGCGCCGGGCGCTAGCGATGCAAATGCGCAGGCATGATCCGGACCCGAAGGGCGCGTTAGCGAAAAGTGTGCGGCGGTTTTCCCTCGCGACAAACGCGGAACGCGTTTGCGCGGAGATCATGCCCAAACAAAAGGGCGCGATCTTATCGCGCTTCAGATCCGCCGTTCCTGCTTGAGGCGGTCGATCGCGGAGGCTGCTTCCGGCGGCAGCGACTTGAAGCCCATCTGCCCTGCCGTCGAGAACAGCGGCCGCAGATGCGAGCCGGCGAGAAACGGCGGCTGGCGATTGGCTGGCACGATCTGGTCGAAGACCAGGACCAGCGTGGTGGCGACGAGCCCGACCCTGATGGCGCCGAGCGCGGCGCCGCCGAGCCGGTCGCCGATGCCGGCCTCGCCGATGGTGTCGTTCAGCGCGACGCGGCCGATATGCCCGAACAGCATGCCGACCACGACGAAGATGCCGAAGAACCAGATCCAGTTTTGCAGCTGCGGTGAATTCGGGTTGCCTGCAATTTGCGGCGCAATCAGCGGCATCAGCGCAACCGCGATCGGCGCGGCGAGCAGATAGGCGAGGATGGTCATGGCGCTGCGCAGCAGACCGGTCCTGAAACCGAATCCGACCGCGATGGCGAGCGCGGCATAGACAGCGAGATCGAAACTGTTCATCAGCAAACCCTGCCTCGATGGAACGAATGAACGCCGAACCGATCATTCGGTTTCAGATCGATAAAATCGTCTGTATTCGTGCTCCAAAGGCTCAGGGTTGCGTCCAGGACATCGTGAAGGAAATCGTCAAGTAAACGGTGATGCCAGACCTAGCCGGCGTCAGTAAAGAAACCATCCTTGCTGCGCGCCTCGAAGGCGTCGCGGCGGCTGATAGCCGATGCGGCCGTTCAATCCTTTCTGCGGCACAGTATCGAAGGCCCAGTTGGCCGCGCTGTATGGCAAAGCGAGTCCGAACGGCGTGATGATCCGCCAATTGTCGTTCCGTCCGCCCGCATCGAGCAGCGCGACCGACGTCGCCGCATCCTCCGACAACCGGCCCGCGACCGTGCAGCCGCCCGAGCCCGCGCCCACGACGACGAAATCGAATGTGTCAGCCAATGTTGTTTCCCCCTGCATTTTCTTTTCGTCATTGCGAGCGCAGCGAAGCAATCCGGAATCCGTCCGCGGTGACAGTTCGGATTGCTTCGCTGCGCTCGCAATGACGGTGGTCGACGATCTACGACATGAACCGCATCAACTTCTCCAGCCGCGCGATCTTGCCGCCTTCGCCGGTTGCAGGATCTTTGCGCCGCGCTGGGCCGCATCCGCGACCAGGCCTTCGAGACGCGCATAATGCCGGTCCGAGATGATCGAGGTGTAGTCCTTGTTGGCGGGATCGGTGCCGAACATGCGCCGCATCTGGGCACGCACTTTTTCGGCGAAGACCTGCAACGAGCGCTCCGGCACCAGCACGTAATCAGGCGCGATGCAGGTCTGCCCGGCATTGAGCAGCTTGCCATAGGCGATGCGCTCGGCGACTTCCTCGAGGTCGGCGGAGGCGTCGATGATGGCAGGCGACTTGCCGCCGAGCTCGAGCGTGACAGGCGTCAGGTTGCGCCCCGCGGCCTCCGCGACCAGCCGCCCGACCCGGGTCGAGCCGGTGAACACGAGGTGATCGAACGGCAGGCGCGCAAAGGCCTCTGCGATCTCCCGTTCGACACTGGTGACCAGCACTTCCGTGGCATCGAACCTCTGCCCGACCGTCTCCCTCAGCAGGCCTGCGAAATGCGGCGTGAGCTCGCTCGGCTTGATGAGGACGCGATTGCCGGCGGCGAGCGCGCCGATCGAGGGCGCGAGGGTGAGCTGGAGCGGATAATTCCAGGGCGCGATGATGCCGACGACGCCGAGCGGCTGCGGCATCAGCCGGTTGCGCGCCGGCAGGAACTGCAGCGCGGTGGCGACCCGCTGCGGCGCCATCCAGCTTTTCAGGTGCTTGGTGGCATGCCGGATCTCGGAGAACAGCAGCATCGTCTCGGCGATGGTGGTCTCGACCGCCGAGCGGTGGCCGAAATCGGCCGAGATCGCCTGCCGGAAACGCTCTTCATTGTCGGCGACAACGCTGCGCAGCCGCGCCAGCCGGTCGAGCCGCTCGGCAAGCCGGCCGGCGCGTCCCGCGATCGCGCGACCATGGCGCGGAGGCCTCCTCGAGCCCCCGCAGCGGGGCGCTCGTCAGGGATTTGTCCACGGGCGATCCTCCCTCAGCCGGCGCTTTGGCCTTAATCTTGTTGCCGCAAGCTGGTCCTTTGTGGAACTTCTGGCAAGGGCACAGGAAATCGGTCCATTCGCCTGTCATAAACTCGAAAAAAACGTTCCCGCAGCCCTTTCCAAAGGCAGCTTGGGTTGGTACATACGCCCCGCACCCGACGGGCTTTGCCCGGGGTTGCCTTCCAAGGAAGCCTTTGGGACGGAAGAGGAAAGCCACGCGAACAGCGCCGGCCTCAACCGACCGTCCCCGGGATCTGACTGAAGGCGTGCAAGTGTTTAACGCGGGGTGGAGCAGCCCGGTAGCTCGTCAGGCTCATAACCTGAAGGTCATAGGTTCAAATCCTATCCCCGCAACCAAATTCGGATCGACCGGATCTGATATGAAAATGGCCCGCATGATGCGGGCCATTTTTGTTTTGTGATCGTGCGTGCAGCGCCCCGCGCAGAGCATGACGGGCCAGCGCTCCACGGGCGTGCATGCCGCGCGCGAGTGCTTGTTCGGCCGAAACAGCACGGCATGATTGAAGGAACCCGGTATCGATCCGCGCGTCGTCATTGTTGCCCGCGCCATCCGGCGCTCGCTTTCCGGCTGTCTGTCATTCGGAAAGGCTGGTCCAATGAAGTTTAGGGATTTCGACGCCGCCGATGTGCAGGCGGAGGAAGCGGGGATTTTCATCCGTTGGGCCGGTTCGGGACCGGCGCTTCTTCTGTTGCACGGATTTCCGCAGACGCATCTGATGTGGCGAGACGTTGCGCCGCTGCTCGCTGAGCAATTTACCGTGGTCTGCGCCGACCTTCGCGGATATGGGCGCAGCGCGTGTCCGCCCTCAGGCCCCGACCACGCGCCATATTCGAAACGGACGATGGCAAAGGACATGGCGTCCATCATGACGAAGCTTGGCTTCGACCGCTTCTCGGTTGCCGGCCATGATCGCGGTGGCCGTGTCGCCTATCGGCTCGCGCTCGACCATGGCGACCGCGTGGAGCGGCTCGCCGTCCTCGACGTCGTTCCGATCGCCGATGCCTGGGAGCGCGCCGACAAGAAACTGGCGGTCGGCTATTGGCCCTGGTCGTTGCTTGCGCAGCCTGAACCTCTCCCTGAGCGGCTGTTGTCCGCAGCTCCCGACGCCGTCGTCGACAATGCCCTCCATGGCTGGGGGTCGGCAGCAGGTAGCTTCAGTCCGGCGGTCCGCGCGGCCTATGTCGAGGCGCTGCGCGATGAGGCGCATGTTCACGCGATCTGCGAGGAATATCGCGCGGCGGCGACGATCGATCACGAGCACGATCTGGCGGATCGCAATTCCGGCCGCCTAATTGATTGCCCTGTCCTGGTCCTCTGGAGTGGCCGCGGCCCGTTGAACGCGTGGTACGCGAGCGAGGGCGGCCCCTTGGGGCTGTGGCGGACCTGGGCCGACGACGTGCAAGGAAAGCCGCTCGATGGAGGACACTTCTTCCCCGAGGAGTTTCCGCGGCAGACTGCAGACGAATTGGCCCGGTTTTTCGGCAGGCGGTAGCAGTGATGAACTGCCCGCCGTGGGCCGCCGCGGCGGTCAGCGCAGACCGAGGCCTCGCTGCCAGCGCCTCGAAGCGGACGCCAACATCGTTAGCATCCGCTTCTCCGAGCTTGGCGGATGATCAGGATCTGTGCGGGCAGACCATCGTCAAGTTGAGCAGCGTCGGCTTGTCCGAGCCCTTCTTGTACTCCCACTCCAGCCGGATTTCGTGCCGGTGGGCATAGGCATCGCTGGCCGCGTGGGTGATGATCTTCGTCTTCATCGGGATCGGCGGCTCGCTGTTGAAGCACTTCCGGACGCAGGCATCGAGCAGATCGCATCGCGTCAGCGGGAGGACGCCGGGCTCGTCCCTGGACAGCGGGACCGTGTTCGGCTGGGTGCTGAGGTCGAGACGAGCCCGGCCCTTCTCCTTGTGCCAATATTTGGCGCTTCCCTGCGGCCACGTCGAAGGCGGGTTTAGGATCAGGTGGTACTGGCCGTATTCCAGGGTCGGCAGGTCGATGTCTTCAGATGCCTTGAGCTTGGCAACGCTCTTCTTCATGTTTGCCAGCGGATAGTAATTGGCGTTCATCAAATCTCGAAATGCCTTGCCGCTATATACCAGTCCGGCCATCGCCTCTTTCCTCGATATGTCTGTTTGTCAAAAACTGTAGCGTCTGGCCGCAAATACGCCACGCGGTGGCCGACCACACAATTTGTTGTGTGCGGGCACGCTACCACCCACGCCTGTATTTCGTCCAGAGAGCCGCTGTCCGGTGACATCGCGTATCCCGCAAGCCCAATTGCCATGCATCTCCCCATGGGTAATGTACGCCGAACGTCTCGCGGGTGTTGGTGCGAGGACTGCAGAGGCAGTTGTTTGAAGGCGCTGGAATGCATTGCTTCGCATGTCAGTCGGCGATCGGTCCGGGCGACAGCTGGTGCTCCAAATGCGGAGCGGCCGTCCGTCAACGCGTCGATCCCGACAGCGAACGACGGTTCGTGACAATACTGCGCGCCGACGTCGTCGACTCCACGGGTCTCGTTGCCGAGCTGGAGCCGGAGGCGGCGGTGTCGCGACTCGAGCCGGCGCTTGCGGCCATGCGAGGCGCGGTGCGCCAGTTCGGCGGCATCGTCAGCAAGGAGCTGGGCGACGGGTTGGCCGCGGTGTTCGGGGCCCCGATCGCCGACGACAATCATGCGCCGCTGGCCTGCCACGCGGCCATCGAGCTTGTCCGGCGCGTTGGCAGCCTGGGCGATCCAGGACTTCAGGTCCGGGTCGGCCTCCACTCCGGCCATGTAGTGGCCTACATGGTCTCCAGCGAATTTTCCAAGGTCTACGAGATCGGCGGCGCCGCTCAGCATCTGGCCGCAAGGCTGGAAGCGGCGGCCGAAGCGAACCAGATTTGCGTCTCCGAGGCCTGTCAGCAACTCGCGGACGGCCACGTCCGTTTCGAGTTCCTGGGCCGCAAGGCGCTCCGCGGTTTTGCCGAGCCGATGCCGGTGTACCGGGTCATGGGCGCGAGCGATCTGTCGAGCTGGCGGGTCCGGCGCGCGCGCAGTGTTTCCCGGTTCGTCGACCGCACGACAGAGCGGGCCTTGTTGCGGCGCGCAGCGGAGAGGGTCAGCGGCAGCCGGCAGACGGTTCTTCTGACGGGTGACGCTGGTATTGGCAAGTCGCGGCTGGCGCATGAGTTCGCGCAGGATCTTCGGGCCGGCGGCTGGCGGCTGGTCGATGCCGAGTGCAGCCCGAATCTCCAGGGTGCACCGTACAGCACCCTCAAGCGCCTGTTGCAGTCGATCCTCGATGGGGCTGCGAGAGATCAAGCCAGGAACGACGACCCTAGAGACGCGATGCCGTGGGTGCAGCAGCGGGCGATCGACGCGGTCCTGGACCTGCCTGTTTCCGATCCACAATGGGACGAATTGGAGCCTCACGCGCGCGGACGCGCGATTTCAGAGGCAAGCTGCGCAATCGTCGAAAGCATCACCCGTCACCAGCCTACGATCCTTCTGATCGAAGATCTGCATTGGATCGATCGGGCCAGCGATACGGTTGTGGCCACTCTTTCCGCGCTGCAAAGCCCCGGTTTGCTCGTGCTTCTGACGACGCGGCCCAATGGGATACCGGTCTGGATCGCGCGCTGCCACGCAGAGATCGTGGCGATGCAGCCGCTCGACGACGATTCGGGCCTGGCCATGCTCGCCGAAATGCTCGGCCCTGCCACGACGCACGCAGACCTGAAGAACCGGATCATCTCCCATACGGCCAACGTGCCGTTGTTCATCGAGGAGGTCTGCCGCAGTCTGAAGGACAACGGCCTGCTCCTTGGCCAGTGGGGCGACCTTTCCCTTGCACGTCCTGTGGACGAGCTCGGCATCCCCAGCAGTATTCAGGGTGTGATCGCGGCGCGGCTGGATCGCGTGTCACGACAGGAACGCTCGCTTCTCCAGATCGCCGCAGCGCTTGGACCCCGAACAAACCAGGCCATATTGCGGAGAGTCGCAGCCTTGCCGGAAGACGTCTTGCAGGATTGCCTCACCGCGCTCGATCGGGCCGAACTGCTCGTCAGGATCGACAGTGAGTTGGAAGATTCGCTCGAATTTCGGCACGAAATGGTCAGGCAGGTGACCTACGATTCGATGGTCGAAAAGGTGCGCGAAAGCATCCACACCAACATACTCGCAGCTCTCGAGGACGATGAGGCATGGTCCGATGGCCCGGACGCGCTCTGCTATCACGCGACGCGGGCGAAGGATTGGCAGAAGGCGTTTCACCATGGCCGGAGCGCCGCTCGAAAATGTCTGGCCCGCTCAGCCTATGCCGACGCGGTCGATTATTTCGAGATCGCGATGGGATCTCTCGACAAGACCCCCGTGACGGACGCGCGAGAGGCGGACGCCATCGACCTTCGGATGGAGGCGCGTTTGGCCTTCGCCGGATCCGGTCGCGTCGCCGAGGCCCTGGATCTGGGTAGGGAGGCCGAACGGCGAGCCGATGCGATCAATGACATTGGACGCAAGGTCGCCGCCATGACGATGAGGGCGGGCGCGCAGAACTTCTATGGAACGCCGGTCGAAGCTGTTGTGATCGGCGAAGACGTCGTGCATCTGGCAGAAAACTCGGGCAATCCCGGCTGGCGTAGTCTAGCGCAATATAGTCTCGGACAGGCCTATTTTCTTTCCGGCCGCTACCAAAGCGCTGGGAAGATGCTGGCCACGGCCCGCGTCCATCTTGCGGGTTCGGCGGCGAGTGCCCCGATCGGTACGACCCCCCGATCTCTTCTCCTGCTTTGCTGCATGATGAACAGCATCACCCACACCGTCATGGGTGAGCTCGATGCTGCCGAGCAGCTCCAGCGCGAGGCTTTCGCCATCGCCGAGGAGACAAGCCGTCCCTACGACCGCGTCGCCGCCGCCTACAGCGGCGGCTGGCTGAAGCTCGGCCGCAACGATCCGGCGGCGGGCGCCGCGATCCTCGAAGACGGCTTTGTTCTTGCGCAGAAGCACGGCATCCGCCTGTTCGTGCCGGTGCTCGGCTGCCACCTCGGCAACGCCTATCTGGAGCAGGGATTGTTCGACCGGGCGCGCGGCATGCTGGCTGAGGCGCGCGAGGAGGCGAAGGCGGTCGGCTATACCTCGGCGGTGCTGCGCAGCTCGATCTACCTTGCGCTCGCGACCTCCCGCCTCGGCGACTTCAGGGCCGCGCAGAACATGCTGCGCGAGGCCCGCGATACGGCGCGGCAGCAGGGATTTTCGGGCCTCGAGGCCGAGGCCCTGTTCGGGGAGGCCGTGGTGACGCCTCCCTCGCGCGAGGCGAACAAGGCTGCGATCCTTGCCGCTCTGCGCGCGACGATTGCGATCGCCTCCGAAAGCGGCGCGCAGCCGCTCCAGAGCAAGGCCGAGGCGATGCTGGCCGGGATGCTGGCGCGAGGCGGCGAGCTGACCTGACTCTGCCCCGCGAGGGTCAGCGATGACATCGCCCGGCCGATATCGGCCTCACTTCACCAGCGGACAGCCGCCATCCTTCAGTGGCCGAAACGCCTGGTCGGCGGGCACCTCGGCGAGCAGCTTGTAGTAATCCCACGGCCCCTTCGATTCCTCCGGCTTCTTCACCTGGAACAGGTACATGCTGTGCACCATGCGGCCGTCCTCGCGCAGGGTGCCGTTGTCGGTGAAGGCGTCGCGCACCGGCAGTTCGCGCATCTTCGCCATCACCGTCTTGGTGTCCCTGGTGCCGGCAGCCTGCACGGCCTTGAGATAGTGCAGCGTCGCGCTGTAGGTCGCCGCCTGGTTCATGGTCGGCATCCGCTTGACGCGCTCGAGGAAGCGCTTGCCGAAGGCGCGGGTCTTGTCGTTGAGATCCCAGTAATAGGCCTCGGTGATGATCAGGCCTTGCGCGAGCTTCAGGCCCAGGCTGTGCACGTCGGAGATGAACATCACGATCGCGGCCAGGTTCTGGCCACCGGCGACGATGCCGAACTCGCCGGCCTGCTTGATCGCGTTAATGGTGTCGCCGCCGCCGTTGGCGAGGCCAATGATCTTGGCCTTGGAGGCCTGGGCCTGGAGCAGGAACGAGGAGAAATCCGCCGTGTTGAGCGGATGCTTGACGCTGCCCAGCACCTTGCCGCCCGCAGCCTTCACGACGTCGCCGGTGTCGCGCTCGACCGAATGGCCGAACACATAGTCCGCGGTGAGGAAGAACCAGGTGTCGCCGCCGTTCTTGACGATGGCGCTGCCGACGGTGTGGGCGTTGGCGTAGGTGTCGTAGGTCCAATGCGCGGTGTAGGGCGAGCAGGATTTTCCCGTGATGTCGGAGCTGGCCGCATCCGTCACGATCATGATCTTCTCGTATTGCTTCGACAACTCCATCACGGCAAGCGCGGTCGCTGACGTCGGAAGGTCGATGATCATATCGACGCCCTCGGTCTCCCACCATTTGCGGGCGATGGTGGAGGCGACGTCGGGCTTGTTGAGCACGTCGGCCGAGACCATGTCGATCGGCTTGCCGAACATCTGGCCGCCGAAGTCCTCGATCGCCATTTTGGTCGCCTCGACATTCCCCATGCCGCCAATGTCGGAATAGACCGAGGAGAAGTCCGAGAGGACGCCGATCTTGAGCGGCGCCTGCTGGGCGGAAGCGGGGATGATCAGGGCAGCCGACAGCAAGCCGGCCGCAGACGCGAGTGCTGCGATAGGTCTCATGGATACGTTTCCTCTTGAGCGGGACTATTCTGTCCCTTTGTCCGACAAAGTTAGAGCTCGGTTCCTGAGGAGTCAATTTGTTGCGTACAAGGCCTAATTGTCGCAGTTTGACGCGACGTCGGGCCGGTTCTATGCTTTGTCCGACAATCGCCATTGGAGGCCGATTTGCCTGTCGCGCCGCTCTTCCGACCGATCGATGTCGCGCCGGCCTATCAGAAGGTCGCCGACGCCATCGAACGTGAGATCGTCAACGGCCGCATCAAGCCGGGCGATCCCATCGGCACCGAGCATGATTTGGTCCGCCAGTTCGGCGTCAATCGCTCGACCATCCGCGAGGGCATCCGTGTGCTGGAGGAGGGCGGGCTGATCCGACGCGATTCCTCGCGGCGTCTGCACGCCTGTCTGCCGCGCTACAGCAAGCTCGCTAGCCGTCTCAGCCGCGCGCTGGTTCTGCATGAGGTCACCTTCCGCGAACTCTACGAGGCCTCCATGACACTGGAGGTCGCCGGCATCGAGGGCGCGGTGGAGCGCGCGAGCGACGAGAATCTCGCCGAGCTCGACGATAACCTCGTGCGCAGCGAGGCCGTGGTCGGCGATCCCGCGAGGCTGGCCGAATGCGACGCCGAATTCCACGTTCTGGTCGCCAAGGCCTCGCAGAACCGGGTGCTCCAGCTCGCGCGTGAGCCCGCAGCACAATTGTTCTATCCGACCACCGAGATGATCGTGACCGGTGTCGCCGAAGGCGGTCCGCGCCTCGTCGCGGCGCACCGCCATCTCATCGACGCAATCCGCCGCCGCGACCGCGAGGCCGGCGTGCTCTGGACGCGCCGGCATTTGCAGGACTGGCGCCGCGGCTTCGAGAAGATCGCTTCGCTCGATCGTTCGGTCGAGCACATGTACATGGAGCACGCGCAGGCGGCCCGGCGCAGATAGCGCAAACAAACAAGACGCAAGATATCAAGCAATAAAACGAGCAAACAAAGACATCACACGGAGGGACACATGACCGGCGACACCGCAGCCACCATCTCGAAAGCCCGCGAGCATTCCATCGGCGACCTCCTGCGCCGTTCCGCGGGGCGAGAGCCCAACAAGCTTGCGGTGAGCTGCGGCGACGTGAGCTGGACCTTCGCCGAGATGGACGCGATCTGCAACCGGCTCGGCCGCGGCCTGCTCGGCCTCGGCGTCAAGAAGGGTGACCGCATCGCGGTACTCTCGCGCAATTCGCACGCCTTCGCCGCGCTGCGTTTTGCGGTGGCGCGGATCGGCGCGGTGTTGGTGCCGATCAACTTCATGCTCAATCCGGACGAGATCAGTTTCATCCTGAAGAGCTCCGGGGCAAAATTGCTCGCGACCGGTCCCGATTTCGTCGAGCCCGCACGCGCAGCCAGCGCCAGGGATTGCGCGGTCGAGAAGATGATCTGGCTGCCAGGCGAGGATCCTGCGTCCGCGCCCGCGGGCCTCACCACCTTCGACGATCTCTTGCATGCCGACGGCGCATTCCTGGATGCGTCGGTCGACAGCCGCGATCTGGCTCAGATCGTCTACACCAGCGGCACGGAATCGCTGCCCAAGGGCGCGATGCTGACCCATGAAGCCGTGATGTGGCAGTATGTCAGCTGCATCATCGATGGCGGCATGAGCGTGGAGGACAAATTCCTGCACGCTATGCCGCTTTATCACTGCGCCCAGCTCGACGTCTTCCTGGGGCCGCAAATCTATCTCGGCGCCTCCGGCGTCATCACGGGCAAGCCGACCGCCGACAACATCCTGACGCTGATTCAGGCGCATAAAATCAGCTCCTTCTTCGCGCCACCGACGATCTGGATCGCGATGCTGCGTTCGCCGAACTTCGACAAGACCGATCTATCGACCCTGCAGAAAGGTTATTACGGCGCGTCGATCATGCCGGTGGAGGTGCTGCTCGAGCTTCAGCGCCGCCTGCCCAACGTCAAGTTCTGGAATTTCTACGGCCAGACCGAGATCGCGCCGCTCGCGACCGTGCTGCGGCCGGAGGACCAGCTGCGCAAGGCAGGCTCGGCGGGCAAGCCCGTGCTCAATGTCGAGACGCGCGTGGTCAACACTTCGATGGAGGACGTCAAGGTCGGTGAGGTCGGCGAGATCGTGCACCGCTCGCCGCATCTATTGTCCGGCTATTACAACGATCCCGAGAAGACCGCGGCCGCGTTCTCCGGCGGCTGGTTTCACTCGGGTGATCTCGCCACCGTCGACGAGGAGGGCCACATCACTGTGGTCGATCGCGTCAAGGACATGATCAAGACCGGGGGCGAGAACGTCGCGAGCCGCGAGGTCGAGGAGATGGTCTACCGCATCCCCGCAGTCTCCGAGGTCGCCGTCGTCGGCCTGCCCGATCCGCGCTGGATCGAGGCGGTCACCGCCATCGTCGTCGTCAAGAGCGGTGAAAAGCTGGACGAGGACGCCGTCATCAAGCACTGCGCCGGCCAGATGGCGCACTTCAAGGTGCCCAAGCGCGTCATTTTCGTCGATGCCTTGCCGAAGAATCCGAGCGGCAAGCTGCTCAAGCGCGAGCTGCGCCAGCGATTCGTCGGCGGCGAGACGCTGGACAAGGCGATCCAGAAGAATTTTGGGACGTAGAACCCGGCGGCGTTCGGCAGCGTCGCGTCTAGGTTGGCTAGTCGGCGTCGCCGGCCAGCTTCCTGACGTCGTCGGGCGTCTGTCCGAAGCGGCGGCGAAACGCGCGATGAAAGTAGGAGACGTCGTGGAAACCCGCGAGATGCGCGATCTCGATGATCTTGCGGGTGCGCATGGCAGGATTTCGAAGCAGCCGATCGGCGCGTAGCAAGCGCTGCTCCAGCACGAAGCCGCTATAGGTGATGCCGCCCTGCTCGAACAGCAGCTGGATCGTGCGTGGGCTGACCCGGTGCGTGGCTGACAGGACGGTGAGAGACAGTGCGGGGTTGTCCAACTGCGCCAGGATGTCGGATTTGAGGATCTCGAGACGCGCTGCGGCAAGGCCGCGCGTCCGAGCTTCCTCGGCGACATCGCCGCGGGCTCCGATCATCAGCACCGATAAATCGAACAAATGCTGCGAGACCGCGTCGAGTTCCGCGGGCGCGAGCTTGTCGGCATAAGCATGCGCGAGATCGTAATATCGCAGGAACATCGACGTGATCGGGTTGGCGCCAGGGATCGACTGCGCGATCAGGTCCTCGGCATTCGGGCAGACGCGCAGCAGCGCCTTACGCGGCAGCAGCGCGGTCCGGAAATTACCGTTCCCGGTCTGCGTGATATAGGCGCCCTTGATTGAGGGGTCCCCGATTGTGACGTCGCCCGCCGCGATCTCCAGCGGGCGCTTTCCCATGGTCCCGCTCAACGCCGAATTGGGCGACGTCGTAATCACCAATTCGTCGTTCGTCCCCAACGACACGAAAGATATCGGCGAGCCGAACGAGGCCGAGAGTCTGATGCGGGGAAGAATGGCCGGCGCAATGGTCCGGTGGACTCGCCCTTCCCCGACCGGCACGAAATCGACGTTCGCCACCTGACGGCAAAACTGCTCGCGCCATCTTTCATAGGCCGGGCCATTCGGGTCGCCGTCAAAGGAGAGTTGAGGCTGGATCATCGATCGGGAGGAGCAGGTTTATTGGCGATTGCGGCAGGTTGTATCGTCATGCCGCTGCGCCGCAACGGCAAAAGCGGGGAATTGCGTGATAAGCCACTCGCGATGACGCGCTGAGACCGCGACGAGGTGCCGCAGCCAGTGTGCCCGGAACGCAACAGGCGCCGCCGCTGTCTTTCACTTCACACCATTCGCGAGTGCGTCCCTCGCGGCGAACGAGACCGGCTCCCGCCTACGTCGCCGCCGTGGACATCGGTGACGGCGATGAAGCTCAATACTTCTTCACTGTCGCCCCGAACGCGAACCACAGCGCCATCGATGCGAGCCCGAAGCCGCCGAGCAGCAGGAAGGTCGGACCGTAGCCGATCCATTGCGCGATCCAGCCGCCGAGCGCGGGACTGAGGCTGGCGCCGACACCCTGCACCGTGATCACGGCGCCCTGGCCGAGATTGATGCGGCCAGTGCCGTTGAGCGCCCGCGCCACCATGCCGGGAACGGCAACGGTTTGCAGCCCCGTGCCGATGCCGTCGAGCACCTGCATCGGCACGACGCCCCACCATCCCGTAACGAAGAAGGCGAGCACGCCGCGAATGGGCAGGAACATGAAGGAGACCAGGATGATCGGCCAGTAATTGCGCTTGCTCGCGGCCTTCATCGCGATCAGCGACGTCACGACCATCACGCCTTGTGCAATGACCACGGTGGTCGCGACGAAGCTCGGGCCGTTGGCCTGTCCCTCGGCGACCGCCGCAAGCCCGTAGAGCGGAACGATCGCGGCATTGCCGAGGTGGAATAGCGCGAGCGCGAGCGCCAGAACCAGCAGCGCCCGGTGCTTGAGCAGCATCGTCATCGCATCCGGCGGAGCCTTGGAGTCATCCTCCTTGCTGCCGCGCGCGGCCCGGTCATCGATTGCCTTGGCCGGGATCATCATCACGCAGGCGATCGCGATGGCGCCGAACAGGGCCGCCAGCATGAACACGGCGACATAGCCGTATTTGTAGCCGAGATAGCCCGACAGCGCGGCGCCGACCATGTTGCCGGCGTGGTTGTACGCCTGGTTGCGGCCGTTGAGTGCGTTGAAGCCCTTCTGCTTGGCGATGCCCAGCGTGATGCCCGTCACCGCCGGCACGATTGCGGCGCTCGCCAGCGATTGCGCGACTTGCGAGAACGTCACCGCCCAGAAATTTTGCGAGATCAGGATGATGGCGGAGGCGAGAACGACGCAGATGCCGGGAATGACGACCCACATCCGCTTGTTGCGGCTGGCATCGATGAAGCCGCCGATCGGCGTCGTGATCAGCATGCCCGCGACATTGCCGATCGTCAGCGCGGTGCCGATCAGCCCGGTCGCCCAGCCGCGCTCCTGGAGGAATACGCCGACGAACGGACCGATGCCCGACTGCATGTCGGCCATGAAGAAGTTGAGCGCGAACAGGGGCCAAAGGCGGGCCGGAGAGGGGGATCGCGATGTCATCGATACCTAGACATACTCTTCGTGTGTCGTGATCCTCTTGGCCAATCGTTCTGGCGTTGATCTGAACGTAACGGGCGCTCGCCGCGTTGGTTCCAGTCACCCCTTGCGGCTCATCGAACTTGCTGAACGCTCGTTCGCAATGTCATCCTGCGGCCTTCCCACGGAGCTCGAGTCATGCCTCTCTGGACCTGCGAAACCTGCGGCGCGCAATTTCCGAACGGCGGAAATCCGCCCGCCTCCTGCCTGATTTGCGAGGACGAGCGGCAGTTCGTGAACTGGAAAGGGCAGAGCTTCCTCACGCGCGAGGAGCTCATGCGGGGGCACCGACTGGTGGGCCGCGACGATCTCGGCCTCACCGGGATCAGCCTGGAGCCGAGCTTCGCCATCGGGCAGCGCGCGCTGCTGGTGCCTCAAGGCGATGGATGCGTGATGTGGGATTGCGTTCCGCTGGCAACCGATGAAGCCATCCAACACGTTGCAGCACTCGGCGGACTGAAGGCGATCGCGATCTCGCATCCGCACTACTACGGCGCGGTCGCCGACTGGAGCGATACCTTTGGCGGCGTGCCGGTCTATCTGCATGCCGACGATCGCGCCTTCGTCACGCGGCCGCATCCCTCGATCGTGCACTGGACCGGCGAAAGCCACCGCATCTCCGACGATGTGCTGCTGCTGCGCACCGGCGGTCATTTCGCCGGTGCCACCATGCTGCACGCTGCGCGCGGTGCGGACGGCAAGGGCGCGCTGCTCACCGGCGACATCGCTCAGGTGACGATGGACCGCCGCTTCGTCAGCTTCATGTACTCCTACCCCAACTACATGCCGCTCAATGCCGCCGCGGTGCGGCGGATCGCGGCCGCAGTCGAGCCGCTCGCCTTCGATCGCATCTATGGCGCCTGGTGGGGGCGCAACATTGCCAGTGGGGCCAAGGCCGCCTTCGCAGCATCGGTGGAGCGCTATATCGCCGCCATCGCGTAAGCGGGCGGTTCGTTGATTTATCTTGTCGGTCCAAAATAACTGTACTAAAAGTACAGTTATTGAGCGCGACGCAGCGGCGCGTCCGCGGGCTCGGCATGATCGATGCAATCGCCGCCTCAGCGGCGCATTCTGGGCCGCGAGCGGGAGTTCGGTTCATGACGGCGCACTACGACATCTTCGAAGCCGGCGACGTCACCCTCCAGTCCGGGGCCGTCTTCTCCGCGCTGAAGCTTGCTTACAAGACCTACGGCACGCTGAGCCCGGCCAAGGACAACGTCATCCTTTATCCGACGTCGTTCAGCGCGCAGCATTTTGACACCGAGTGGCTGATTGGCCCGGACGGCGTGCTCGATCCCACGCGCTACTTCATCATCATCCCGAACCTGTTCGGCAACGGTCTGTCGTCCTCGCCGTCGAATACCGCGGCGCCGTTCCCGGAGGTGACCTATCACGATGCGGTCGCGGTCCAGCACCGGCTCCTCACCGAACGCTTCGGCATCGCAAAGCTTGCCCTCGTCTACGGCTGGTCGATGGGCGGCATGCAGGCCTTTCACTGGGCGGCGCTGCATCCCGATATGGTCGCGCGCGCGGCCGTGGTCTGCGGCAGTGCGCGTTGCGCGCCCTACAATTACGTCTTCCTGGAAAGCGTGAAGGCCGCGCTCACCGCCGATCCCGCCTTCCGCGACGGCCGCTTCGCCGAGAAGCCCGTCGCCGGCTACCGCGCCATGGGGCGCGTCTATGCCGGCTGGGCGATGTCGCACGGCTTCTATCGCGACGAGCTCTGGCGCGAGGCCGGCTTCAGCTCGCTGGAGGACTATCTCGTCCGTACCTGGGATGCGACCTTTGCCCGGCGCGATGCCAATGATCTGCTGGCGCAGATCGGAATCTGGCAGCGCGGCGACATCAGTCGCTGTGGGGCATTCGGCGGCAATCTCGACCGCGCGCTGGCGGCGATCAAGGCGCACATGCTGCTGATGCCGGGCGCGACCGATCGCTATTTCGATGTCCGCGACAACGAGGACGAACTCGGCCGGCTGACCAACGCGAAATCGGCCGTGCTGCATCCGATCCCGTCGTTGCACGGCCATCGCGCCGGCAACCCCGTTGGCAATCCGCGCGACCAGGCCTTCATCAAGGCCGAGGTCGCAGCCCTTCTCGGCAAGTGACAGGGCATCCGACCATGACTGACGCGACCGTTTCAGAATCCGGCCACCGCCTGAAGCCGCTGACGCCGGCCATGCTGCGCGAACTGTCGGTCCGCTCCAATCTCAGAGGCGCGGCGCAGAGCCTTGGCCATTATGGCGTGATCGCGCTGGTGGGCGCGCTGATCGGGATGGTCGCTTTCCGCCATGGCGTGCTCTGGGCGCTGCCGTTGATGGCGGTGCAGGGCTATTTCGTCGCCTTCCTGTTCATGGCGGTGCATGAGACCGCGCACAAGACCGCGTTCAGGAGCCGCGGCCTCAATCTCGTCGTCGGCCATCTCTCGGCCTTCATCATCGGATTGCCCTACGAATATTACTGCCTGTTTCACTGGGACCATCACCGCTACACCCAGGATCCGGACAAGGATCCCGAGTTGATCGTCGGGGTGAAGCCGACATCCGACACGCAGCTCGCGATCGCCTATAGCGGCCTGCTCCAGGTCGCCGGACGTCTACGGCTGGTGCTCGGCCATGCGATCACCGGCAAGGTCACCATGCCCTGGATTCCCGAGGGCAAGCGCGCCACCATCGTGATCGAGGCGCGCGCCTATGTCGCGCTCTATCTCCTGCTGCTCGCGCTCTCGCTGTGGTTCTCGTCAGCGTTGCTGCTTTGGGTCTGGATCGTCCCGCTCGTCATCGGGCAGTTCTTCCTGCGGCCCTATCTCTATGCCGAGCATACCGGCTGCGACCGCACCCGCAGCGCGTTCCAGAACACCCGCACCACCTATACCGCCGCGGTCGTCAAATGGTTCGCGTGGAACATGCCCTACCATGTCGAGCACCACGCTTATCCCTCGATCCCCTTTCATGCGCTGCCGAAGCTGAACGAGATCGTCGACGGCGAGATCGTCCATCGCGGCCGCGGCTACATCAGAACGACGCGCGAGACCTGGGCCTGGTTTCGCCGGCAGCGGCAGGCCCGCTAGTCAAATGCAAAACTCCGGCCGCGGTGCGACCGGAGCTTTGTCGTGAAGGCGAGATATCAGTACATCCCGTAGGCGCAGACATTCACGACGCGCACGCGCAGGCCATGACGGGTCTGGACCAGGCGCTCCTGGTAGCAATTGCTGACGCCGGTGTTGAGGTAGATGCCGCCAAAGCCCCAGCCGGGACCCCAGTGGTGATGACCGTGATGGTGATGGAAACCGCCGGCCGAGGCCGCGGTGGGGGCGAGAGCGGCGACAGCGAGCGAGCCGGCGGCGATCAGACCAAGAGCAAGCTTACGAAACATCTTCATTCTCCATTTGGCGCGGGGCCGTTGTTGTGTCCCTGCATCTCGGTCGGGCTGAAACGCGAATGCGTTCACGGCTCGCGGCGAGAATCGTGTTTCAGGATTGTTTCGTGGCCTGCGGCAAAATGTGCCGCCGTCAGGCTTTGCGCACCGCGCGATAGCGCGCGGCCATTGCCTGCGTCAGCTCCACCATCTTGTCGCGAAGATCGGCGGGCTCAAGCACTTCGGCCTCGGGACCGAGCCGCAACAATTCGGCTGCGGCGTGCCAGGATGTCTTGCCGACAGGCACGCGCGCAATGCGCCAGCCGTAGGCATCAGCGGTCTCTTCGAGCTGCGTGCGCGCCTTGACGTAGGGCTGGCTCAGCGCATCGAGCAGCTTGACACCGAACGGCGAGAGCCGCACGACCGCGACATTCGGATGCATCTCGGCCTCGAGGCGAAGTGTCGCGGCCTGCCAATAGGCGGCGAGATCGAAATCGGCGGGGCGATCGAAGCCGTCGTCGAGCGCCGTGCAGTCAAGCACGCGCGCGACGCGATAGGTGCGCACGCTGGCGTCGACCTGACCCGCGAGGTACCAGCTCCCACCCTTCAACACGAGGCCGAGCGGCGCGAGGCGGCGCTGCTTCTCGGATCGCCAGCTCTGATAGCGGATCTTGATCAGCGTCCCGCGCAGAGTCGCCCCGGCGATCGTGCGCAGGTGCTTTGGGTCTTCCGTCTCGCCAAACCAGCCCGGCGCGTCCAGGTGAAAACGCTCCTGCATCCGCCCGGCGTCCGCGCGAAGATTCGCAGGCAGGGCGGCCATCAGCTTGTTCTGCGCGGCGATCATCGCAGCATCGAGCCCGAGTGCCGCGGCCGGGCCCGGCAATCCGGCCAGGAACAGCGCGCCTGCCTCGCTCTGCGACAGACCGTTCAGCCGCACGCGGTAGCCGTCGATCAGGCGATAGCCGCCCTCCGCGCCGCGATCGGCGTACACGGGAACGCCGGACGCGGCGAGCGCGTCGATGTCGCGATAGATCGTGCGCACCGACACCTCGCAGGCCTCCGCGAGCTCGGGCGCGGTGACCTGCCCCCTGGCCTGGAGGGTGGTGAGGATCGACAGCATCCGGCTCGCGCGCATGGTTCTTTAAATCATACCTGACACAGGATGTCAGGTATGGGCCTCTACAAGATGCGGCTAGTCACACGACGCCCAGGAGACCTGCCTTGACCAGACCTGCCTTGACCAGACCTGCCACGACCAGACCTGCCATGACCGATCCGAACCGCATCACCCTGTATTACTCGCCGCAAAGCCGCGCCACCGGCACGCGGGTGCTGCTGGAGGAGCTGGAGGCGCCCTACGATCTCCACGTCCTCAATATGAAGGCGAGCGAGCAGCGTCAGCCCGCTTATCTCGCCATTAATCCGCTCGGCAAGGTCCCGGCGGTCCGTCATGGCGACGCCCTGGTGACCGAGCAGGTCGCGATCACCATCTTTCTCGCCGATCTGTTTCCGCAGGCGGGGCTGACGCCCGCGCTGAACGATCCGTTGCGAGGCCCTTATCTGCGCTGGATCGCCTATTACGGCTCATCCTTCGAGCCGGCGCTGATCGACAAATTCATGCAGCGCGAGCCGGCCCCCATCACGCATTCGCCCTATGCCGACTACGACACCATGCTCGCAACGCTCGAAGCGCAGCTGTCGAAGGGGCCGTATCTCCTCGGCGAGCGGATGACGGCTGCCGATGTGCTGTGGGGCGTCGCATTCAGCTGGACCATGATGTTCGGCATCGTGCCGAAAAAGGACGTGTTCGTGCGCTATGCCGAACGTATGACGTCGCGGTCGGCGTTCCAGCGGATCAATGCGGCCGATGACGAGATGGCGGCGGAGCATGCTGCGGCCGTTGGGGGCTGAATGATACAAGGTGACAGATGACGAAGCCGATGCACACGACCAACTGCTTCAACACCTTCATCCGGGTAGCCGAAGACTGTCCCGCGCGTACTGGCGAGGAGCCGCCGTTGCGCGCGGGAAAGCCGACGGTGGCGTGCCTGCAATACGTGATGATCGCCATGGCACCCTACAAATACTCGTCCGACGACGTTATCTTCGCGACGTCTGCGCCTGGACGCGAGCTCGATGTGAAGGCGACCAAAGCGGAGAAGCATGCGGCCCGCGAAGCGTTCTTCTCTCGGGGGCAAGCGTGCATGAGGGCGTCGAGCCTGGGCAAGCGCTTCGGATGGGGCGTTCATGCCGATAGCGAGGGCCGGATCGCGATCTACGCCATCGACAGCAAACGCTACCAGGCGCTCGTCCGCGATCCCAAGCTCACGCAGGTGCGCGCGATGCGGTCGAAGCGGGCGTGATCAGAATTTTGGCGCTCGCTTCTCCGCGAACGCCTTGATGCCTTCCTTGATCTCGTCGCCGCGCATGCTGTCGCGATGGCGCTGGTCGGCGGCGCGATCATCGAGCTCGCCGCGGGCGAATTCGTTGATCGCACGCTTCATGCCACGCATCGCCTGCGGCGCGTTGCCAGCGAGGACGCCGGCGAGCTTGTCGACCTCCTCGTCCAGAAACTCCACCGGCACCATGGCGGTGAGATAGCCGATGCGCAGCATCTCCGGCGCGCTGATCTTTTGCGCGGTCAGAAACAGCTTTTTCGCATTGTCGAGGCCAAGCCGGGTGACGTAGCGTTTGATGCCGCTCGGGTAATAATGCAGTCCGAGCCGCGCCGCCGGCATGAACATCTCGGCAGTGTCGACGCCGATGCGGAAATCGCAGGCGAGCGCGAGGTCGGTCGAGCCGCCGTAGACGCCCCCGTTGAGCCGGCAGATCGTCGGCACGCCCAAATCCTCCAGCCGGTTGACGACCACCTCGAAGGCGGAGCCCGCGCTCTGCTGCTCGTTTGCGCTGACGGCGCGCTCGGCGACCGAATTGAGGTCATAGCCGGCGGAGAAGACCCGGCCGGTGCCGGTCAGCACCAGCACGCGGATGCCAGGATCTGCCTCGACCAGGTCGAACAGTTTGACGAGCGCGTCGAGGTCCTCCGCCTGGAGCCGGTTGAGATGCTTGGGCCGGTTGAGGCGGATGGTGGCGCGCGCGCCGTCGCGTTCGAGCAGGGGGCCGGTGGCTGCGTCGGTGATGTCCGACATTCTTGTCTCCATCTTACTTGTTTTCGAGCGCGCGGCGATTCGCCTCGGCGTCGATGGTCTCGGCGAGATCCGGGTGCCGTGCCATCAGCACGCGGAAGTCGACGAGGTCGAGCACCAGAAGCCGCGATACTTTCGTGGTCGAAACGTTGGCACCGCGCTTGTTGTTGCCGAGCAGCGCCATCTCGCCGAAGAAGGCGCCTTCGCCGAGCTGAACCTTCTTGCCGGGCAGGTCGACCTCGACCTCGCCGGCGGCGATGAAATACATGCAATCGCCCTGCGCCCCCTTGCGGATGATCATGGTGCGCGCCGGCAGCTCCATGGTCCGCAGCATGTGGGTGACGTCGGCAATCGCAGCGGGGCCGAGCGCCGCGAAGAACGGCACCTTGCTGACGGACTCCCAGGTCTTGAGGAAATTGTCGCGCCGGGTCTCGGCGGCAAATCCGGTCGCCAGAATACCGGTCCAAAGGCCGAACACGCCGAGGCCGGAGATCATCACGGCGGCTGCCACCAAGCGCCCGAGCGGCGTCACCGGCACGACGTCGCCGTAGCCGGTGGTCGTCAGCGTGACGACGGCCCACCACAGCGCCGCCGGCACGCTGCCGAACGTCTGGGGCTGCACGTCCCGCTCCAGGAAATATTCGGCGACGGAGGCGAGGAAGACCACCATCAGGAAGATCACGAGCACGCTGACCAGCGGCCCCGATTCCAGCACTAGCACGCGGCGAAGCTGCCGCAGGCCCGGAATGCCCGGGATGACCTTCAACACCCAGAGCACGCCGAGCAGCCAGGCCGTCCCGGGCTCGACGCCGAGAACCAGCGCGACCGGCACCGCCAGAGCTCCGATCGCGTCAACCAGCCCGGCAGAGGAGGACATGTAGAGCGAAAGTCGCCCCTGCTGCGTCATATGGTGCAGCCGGACCAGCCATTCGAAGACGAAATAGGCGAGGCACGCCCAAAGCAGAGCGCCGATCCAGCCGTGCGCCTCATGGGCCCGTTTGTCCGTCAGCAACACCATGCCGAGCACGCCGACGGTCACCGCGACATAGGCCGCCTTGGTCATGTTGCGGCCGGCCGTGGCGGCCGCGAACTGGGCCAGTGCGGAAATCAGCGGCTTGGACATGCGCGAAGGCGGCTCGGTCTCGAGATCGGTGTTGGGGCAAAGTCTTCGGCGTCCCTTCTGGGACGTCGGCGCCAAAGTGCCCGCCCGCGCCGAGGCCGTCAACGACGGGGCGACGGGCGGCAGCGTGATCGGCGCTGCTGCACCGAGCCTCGCGGACTGCGCGGCTATGGTTGGGGAGCTTGTCTACCTGAAATGTGGCGGCTCGTCGTAACCGCGGCGGCTGCTGAAGAACAACAGCACCATCAGTCCGACCCCGACCAGGATGGAAAACCCCGCCCCGAGCGCCAGGGCCACATAGCCTTCCGTCGGGATCGGCTCACCTTCGACCGCCATTGCGGAATAGGCGAAATAGCCGGCCGCCGCCAGCATTCCCAGGAGGAGGATGATGAGGAGTGCACGCATGCTGCGGTCTCCGGTTGTAACCGGTAACCAACGGTTGCAGATGGTGCCGGTTCCCGACGGCCGGCTATTGATCGGACTTTTGCGCGCCCCAACCTGTTGGCAGGGCTCGCGCCTATGGCGTCGTCACGACCTCAGCCTCGTGCCCCGGACGCAGCGCAGCACGCAGTGATGCGCTGCAGAGCCGGGGCCCATTCAGCAACGTACGCTGCGGCTCCCGGGTCCTGGCTCTGCGCTGCAACGCCTTTGGCATTGCAGCTTGTCCGGGACAGGAGAGTGGTGGACGGCCTAACTGGCCCGGCTCCCTCAGGCGCTCTGGGCGGTCTTGACCACCACGACATTGCTGTCGTCGTGCTGGGCAGGGCTTTCGTCGCGCGCCGTCTTTTCAGTCTCGCCGGCATGACGTTTCAGATAGTCGCGGCGCATGCCGATCTCGTCGCGGACGAATTCGTAGCCGAGCTTGAAGGTGTCGAGCCCGTCGGTGCTGATCGTGCCGTCTCGCAGGCCGATGACGGCCCCGCGTAAAATGCCCTCCAGCTCGTCCTGGAGGCATTCGAGCTGATCCAGAGAGTGGGCGTGCTCGATCCGCTCGCCGATGTCGAGGATCGCGGTGGAGAGCTCGCTGGCCTTCTCTGGCGCGATGCGGGTGATCTTGGCGTAGATGGCAGCGAAGATCGAGCCGATGACGCTGAGCGCGGCGGCGCCCAGATACATCAGGTCGCTGTACTTCTCCATGAACGACTTGGTGTCGTCGTTGATGTAGTCGGCCGCGCCCTGGTGCGCCATCACGAAGGCGTCCTTCTCGGTCGAGGCCGGCTCAATTCTGCTTGCAAAGCTGTTGTCGAGCCCGAGCGCTGATTTGTTCTCGTAGACGATGCGTGCGAGCTCGCCTGCCGTGCTCGGGGACATCCTGGATTGCGCGACCAGCAGCCATTCGAGCCCGATCGTGTCGAGATCGTCGTCGGGAATTTGCGGCGAGGTCGACAGCGTGCCCGCCGTCAGCGTCTCGCTGGAGATGCCCGGGACTCTACGCGCCAGCGCCTTGGCCTCGTCGATCGCGTTGAGCGTGAAGCCGCCGCCGCGCTTGGCGACCTGCTCATAGGCCTTGTCCCGCACCGCCCTGGAGGCATGGACGATGGCGATCACCGCGCCAAAGCCGTTTGACGGTGCAAACAGCTTGTCGAGCGTTGCGCCCGGCGGCGCCATCTGGATTTTCGCGGCGTCCGGACCGTCGGGGATGTCGAGGATGCTGCGCACGAAGGCGAGGGAGGACTCGTTCTCGGCGACGACCGCGACCTTTTTCTTCTTCAACTCGGCGATCGACTTGATCTTCTTGTTGCCGGGACCGATCAGAAGCACGAGATCGTGCTCGAGGATCGCGAGCGTGCGCGCCCGCAGCGGTACCTTGGCGTCGGTGCGCAGGACGGCAAGGTCAGCCTGCTTGCGGTCGAACTGTGCGAGCGCCTTGGCGTTGTCTGCGTTGTTGACGATCTTGATCCGGAAGCGCGAGGCGTTGGTCTTCAGCACGGTGGCGAGCTTGGCCGCGAACAGCGCCTCGTCGCTGTTGGGGGCGCCGACGGCAAAAGTCAGCGTTTCCGAATTGTGCAGCATGGCGCGGCCGCCCCAGACGGTGGCGAGCGACAACAGCAGGGTCAGCACGACGTAGAGGAAGACCTGCTGCTGATTGGTCTTGATCACCTTGGGGCGCCGGGGCGGCGGCTCCATCGGTGATGAATTGGGGCCTTCAGTACTCATGGCAGCACTCTGGCCTTATTCTATCGGTGGCGGGCGGCTCGCGGACGTGATCGCGGCGGGCGCCCTGCAATTCGTAAACGCCTGAAAAAAGAACGATATTCTCTGCCGTCAATGATACCGCGAAGGCAGCGGAAAGCAAATTTCGAGCCGTAGGTAACCTTACTCCTCGCCGCCGCGGCGATTGGTCATCCTATCACCAGTTAGCCACACTTGGCGATTTTCCGGTTCCCCCCGGCTGCATTCGGCCGCGGGAGATGTCATAAATCGCACGTCCCGGCGATTTGACCGGTCCGAGAACCGGTCCAAGAAGAAGTTGCGCTGAACGCTCCAGTTTTTCTTGTCACGTCAATGAGGGCGTTAGCTTGTCGTTTCCACCCATGTCATCGGCGGTTCCGGTCGAAGCGCTCATTGGCTGGATGTTGCTGCTCACTTTCAAGCACATCATCGCCGATTTCGTCCTTCAGACCGCCTGGATGGCGCACGGCAAGGACCAGAAGCACGGTTGGGCCCTGCCGCTTCTGGTGCACTGCCTCGTTCACCTTGCGGTTGCGTTGCCGCTGATCCTGATCGTCGCGCCGAGATTCTGGTTTGTGGCCCTGATCGACTTCGTGATCCACATCACGATCGACCGCGCCAAGGGGTTCGTCTCGGCGAATTTCGGGGTCGATCTTGCGCATCCCTGGTTCTGGACCTTGATCGGCGTCGACCAGGCCCTCCACCATCTCACCGGCTTTGGCCTCTCCATCTTCATGGCGGCGAACTGAGGCCTGGCGGCCTCGCACGTAAGGCGGCGGCTAGTTCGTAGCCCGGATGGAGCGCAGCGTAATCCCGTGCCACGTACTGCGTCCTTCCCGGATTGCGCTGCGCTCCATCCGGGCCACGCAGACCTTCAAGGGATCGGTCGGGAGCCCCACTGATTCGCGGCCAGGGCGCAACCACCCCGGGTGACTACCGGGCAGCGTGGTTAACCTTTCATTAGAGAATTGCACTGCATCTTCCGTGCCTGAGGGAGAACTGCAATGTTTTCAAGCCGCGATACCTTTGAAAGCGATTTCTGCCCGGTCCGCGACGAGCTCCTTGGCGAGATGTATCGCGCCAGCGAGAGTGGCCTGCCGAGGCTGGTTGAGAGTGTTTCCCCTGACGCCCGCGCCAGGTTGGCGCTGTTCTGCTACCGCCGCAGCCATTTGCACTCGCTGGCGGTCGCGATCGCAGCGAGCTGCAACGAACGCGACCTGATCGAGAACGGCGGCCGCGTCGGCTCGACGCTTTATGCGTTGGCGCGCGAAGGCACGGCGAAATCCTCGCCGTCGCTGTCGGGCGGCCGCAAGCCGATCACGCTGTCGACCAAGCCCCTCTCGGTGCTCGCACCGCTCGAGGACGAGTTCGTCGACGAGATCAGCGAAGCGGTTCCGGCTTAAGCGCACTTTGTCGGCGCATGATCTTGACGAAAAAGCGCTTCACACTTTTCCGGATCATGCGCTAGCGATCACCGGCAGCCCGAACTTCCGCCGCGCCATCGCGCATTCGGCATCGCCCGGCATGCAGGTGCGGCACACTTCCGGCCGCATCGCATAGATGCCGCACGCGGTCGCTTTCCCTATTTCCCCCTGCAAGGCCGAGCAGCGATCGCCCTCGCAACGCATGCCGGACTGGCGTTCGTTGACCAGCGTCTCCGGAATCGCGGCAAGCTCCTCGTCGCTCTCGACCGAGAAGCGCGGCCAGTTGGCCGAATAGCCGCAGCACGCGCCGCAATTCTGGCAACAGCTCGACGGATCGGTGGGGGAGCTCTCTTCCATCATCGTCACGTGTTCTTCAAGTATCCTTGGGAGGGCCCCAGACCAGGCTCTGCCGCCATCTTGCGCGCAGCACGTCGCGTCGCTCCGGATATTTCTCGTCGAGATAGTTCGCCTCCACGACGCGGTCGGTGCGGAAGCTGCGGAAGTCGCTGCGCAACTCACACCAGGCGGCGAGCAGCCGCACGGCTTCGAGATAGCCGACCGAGATCGGCCAGATCATGCGCTCGCTGGCGCGGCCCTGCTCGTCGCGATAGCGCAGCATGATCTTCTTGCCTTCGTGAATCTGGGTGCGGGTGCGGACCATGTCCAGACGGTCCGGCTCCCTGTTCCAGCTTGGCCGCGCACGGCTAGCCGGCTCCAGCACGAAGGGACGCAGGCGCTCAGGCACCGTGTCGGCGATCTTGGCCATCAGATCTTCGGCCGCGCGTGCCAGTGCCGAATCGGCGTGGCCGGCGACCCATTGTGCGCCCAGCACTGCCGCCTCGATCTCGTCGGGTGTCAGCATCAAGGGCGGCAGGTCGAAACCCTTTTCCAGGATGTAGCCCATGCCGGCTTCACCGCGGATCGGCACGCGTTGGCCAATCAGCGTGGCGATGTCGCGATAGATCGTGCGCTTCGAGGTTTCGAGCTCGGCCGCGATGGCATCCGCCGTCAGCGGCTTACGCGTGCGCCTCAGCACCTGGATGATTTGAAACAGCCGATCGGCGCGTCTCATGAGGGGTCTCTTGTTGTGGTCTTTTCAGAAGGCGGCGCGCGGCTGCTGACAGGATGTTGGCAGCAGGGGGGTTCTATACCGGGACAACACATCGACTGAGAGGATTTGTCCATGATCATTCCAACCCATTTCGGCCCGGCCGTCCCGTTGTGGCGCGCCCAGCTTTGGCAGGCCCAGATTTGGCAAGCATTGGCGCTCAGCCGCCTCGTTTCGCTCGATCTCATGGCCGTTGACCTCCGATTGGCGTTCGCAAGCGTGGTGACACGCTCGCTGGTCCAGGCCGCGGACGCGCTGGTCCGCCATGTGATGGGCCGTGCCTGGCGGGGCGCCCGCTTCGCAGAAGATATCACGGCTGCTGCCACCATGGTGGCAGCAGCCGGTCGCTAGGTTCCGTCAACTTTCGAGAGGTTCAGGAGAGCTCGCATGATCACGCTTTATGGCTTTGGCACGGGCTTTGGCCTGCCGGAAATCAGTCCCTTCGTCACCAAGACGGAGGTGCAGCTCAAGATGGCGGGATTGCCCTACCGGAAGGAGCGGGCGATGCCGCCGGCCTCCCCCAAGGGGCAGCTGCCGTTCATCGACGACGGCGGTGAGGCGGTGGCCGATTCCACCTTCATCCGCGCCCATATCGAGCGGCGCTACGGCTTCGATTTCGACGCCGGCCTGTCGCTGGCCGAGCGTGCGCAGGCCTGGGCGTTCGAACGGATGATCGAGCACCATGTCTACTGGGGACTGGTCGGGGCGCGCTGGGTCGACCCGGTCAATTTCGCCAAGGGTCCCGCCCACTTCTTCGACGGCGCACCGGAGCACAACCGCGAGAAGCTGCGCGAGGATGCGCAATTCCGCGTCGCCGAGAACTATCTGCTCTCGGGCCTCGGCCGCCACGCGCCAGATGACGACGTCGACCTCGCCGTGCGCTCGTTGTTCGCACTGTCGGTGCAGCTCGCCGACAAGGCGTACCTGATGGGCAACAAGCCCTGCGGCGTCGATGCCACGGCCTTCGGTATGCTCGCCGGTGTCCTCTCGCCGTTCTTCGAATCGATCCTGCGCGAGCGTGCCGAGGGCTTTCCGAACCTCACGGCTTACGTCGACCGCATGATGGACGATTACTATCCTGAGTTCGCCTGGACCCCGCTGCGGCAGGCGGCTTAGGCTCAGTCTCGCCGCGAGCGCGGTGCAACCTCTCCCGCTTGCGGGAGAGGTCGGCGCGAAGCGCCGGGTGAGGGCTCTCTCGGCTGAGGGACTGCTCCGTAATCCCTACGCGGTGACACCCTCTCCCCAACCCTCTCCCGCAAGCGGGAGAGGGGACGCAGCGACAGCGGAGCGTCAGCTCGCGGCCCGTTGCCAAAACAAAAGAGCCGGCCCGATGGGCCGGCTCTTGTCATCTTGGAGTTTTCGCTGCGCTTACTTCACCAGCGTGTACTTGCCGTTCTTCACCGTGAGCAGGATGCGCGAGCGCTCGTCGAGGCCATAGCGGTCCTTTTCGGTGAAATTGTAGACGCCCTGGCTTGCCGCCAGCTCCCTCTCCGTCAGCAGCGCCTGGCGGATCGCTTCGCGGAATTCCGGCGTGCCGGGCTTTGCGGTCTTCAGCGCAGTCGGGATGATGCGCTTCAGGATCTCGAACGCATCGTAGGAGTGGCCGGCGAACTGGCTGCGGCTGTTCGGGCCGTACTTGGCCTCATAGGCCGAGTTGAGCGCGAGGCCCGGCTTCTTGGTCGCGGCTTCATCCGGCTGGTCCTCGGGATCCATCACCGGGCCCGAGGCCATCAGCACGCCTTCCGCCGCTTTGCCGGCGATGCGGATGAAATCCATGCTGGCGGCGCCATGGGTCTGGTAGATCAGGCCCTGATAGCCGCGTTCGCGCAGCTCGGTCTGCGGCAGCGCGGCCGCGGTGCCGGAGGCCCCGACCAGGATGGCGTCGGGATTGGCGGCGACGAGCTTCAGCACTTGTCCGGTCACTGACGTATCGGGACGGGCGAAGCGCTCCTCGTCGACGATGGTCATGCCCATCGGCACGGCCTGCGCCTTGAGGTCGTTGAACCAGAGGTCGCCATAGGAGTCGGAATATCCGATATAGCCTAGCGTCTTCACGCCCTTGGCCTTCATGTGATCGTACAGCACCTTGCCCACGATCGGGATCGGCTGCGGCATCGCCACCGACCACTTCATGCGCTCCGGCGTGATGGGAAACGGGGCGAGGCCGAAATGCGGAATGCCGGCTTCGTTGGCGACGTTGGAGACCGCGATCGTCGGCGGCGTCAGCGCCGAGCCCATGATGATGTCGGCCTTGGATTCAGTCACGAAGCGGCGGGCATTGGTGGTCGCGGTGGTGGGATCGCCGCCGTCGTCGAGCACGATCACCTTCAGCGGCACGCCGCCGATCTCCTTCGGCACGAATTCCAGCGCGTTGCGCTCGGGAATGCCCAGCGCGGCGCCGGGGCCGGTCGTGGTGGTGGTGATGCCGATGGTGACTTCGCTGGTCTGCGCCAGCGCGGGCAGCGCCGGCAGGGCAAGCGTCGCCGCGGTGATGGCGGCGGTCAGGTAAAAGCGTTTCATCTATTCCTCCCTTTACGTGTTTCTTTGAAAGCAGAAATCGGGGGGTAATTCAGCCCCCTCTTTTGGTGATGCGGCGATTTAGCTTCGGACCTAGCTCCCCGTGAATTTGGCGACCATTTCCGCAGGGAACGGTGCCGATTTCAGCTTGTCGGGGTTGTCAGGATCACGGCCGACCAGAACGCGGGTCTCGAAACCCTCGATCGCCAGCGCCTCGCCCTTGTAGACGTTGTGCTTCACCTCGAAGCTCGAGCGCTTGATGCTCTCGATCTTGGTTTCGATGGTGATCCAGTCGCCATAGGTCGAGGGGATGTAGAACTTGGCCCGCGTATCGACCATGGGGATTCCCACCAGGCCGTATTTGCGGACCAGGTCCTGCTTGGAGAAGCCGGCGACCTCGAACAGGGTCGAGGTCGAATCGTCGAACATCGCGAAATAGCGCGGGTAGTAGACGATGTTGGCGGGGTCGCAATCACCCCACTGGATCTGGACGTCGCGCCGGTTCACGAACATGCGCGGTGCCTTATTTCGGAGCCATGCGCAGCGAGCCGTCGAGGCGCACCACTTCGCCGTTCAGGTACGTATTCTCGACCATGTGCAGCGCAAGCGCGGCGAACTCGTCGGCTTGGCCGAGCCGGCGCGGGAAGGGGATCGCGGCGGCGAGCGAGTCCTGGGCTTCCTGCGGCAGGTTCGCGAGCAGCGGCGTCAGGAACAGGCCGGGTGCGATGGTCAGCACGCGAACGCCGAACTGCGCCAGCTCGCGCGCGATCGGCAGCGTCATGCCGACGATGCCGCCCTTGGAAGCCGAATACGCGGACTGGCCGATCTGGCCGTCATAGGCGGCAACGGAGGCGGTATTGATGATGACGCCGCGCTCGCCGGTCGCCTGCGGCTCCAGCTTGGACATCTCGGCGGCGGCAAGGCGCAGCATGTTGAAGGTGCCGATCAGATTGACCTTGATCACCTTGTCGAAATCGGCGAGCGCCATCGGGCCGTCGCGGCCGACCACGCGCTTGGCAACGCCGATGCCGGCGCAATTGACCAGCACGCGCGCCGGGCCATGGGCTTTCGCGGCCTGCGCGACCGCGGCCTCGGCGGAGGCGGCATCAGAGACGTCGCAGGTCACGGCCACGCCCTTGATCTCGGCGGCAACCGTTTCTGCAAGCTTGGCATTGAGATCGCAGACCGCGACCTTGGCGCCCTGCGCCGCCAGTTTTCGCGCGGTGGCAGCGCCCAATCCCGATGCGCCGCCGGTGACAATGGCTGCCTGATCCTTCAACAACATGGCGTTCTCCTTTGGCGATGATTTCTTAGGCGACCGATATCACACGGTCGGACGGATTGGCAGCGTAGAGCTCTTCGATCAGCGCGGCACGATGCTCGAGCACCGCGCGCTGGTTGATCGAGCCCTTGTCGGTGACCTCGCCCTTGTCGATCGAGAGCGGCGCGTCCATCAGGATCGCGCGCGTGATCCGCGTCGAGGAGCCGGTGGCTTGGCTGAGGAAACCGGTCAGGCGCTCGCGGAAGGCTTCGCGCACCAGCCGGTCACGCGTCGCGACGACGAGGTCGTCGGTCGGCAGCGTCGGGTTGATCAGCCGGCAACCGTCGAGATCGAGCACGACCAGCGCGGAGACCTCGTCGCGGTTGATGCCGGCGATGACGACGTCGCGCACCAGCGGTGCGCAGGCCGCTGTGAGGCGCGCGCGCAGCGGGCCGACGCTGACCCAGGTGCCACTGGCGAGCTTGAAGTCTTCACCGACACGGCCGTCGAAATCGAACCCGGCGTTGAGATCATCGGGGTCTGCGGGCTTGAGCGCATCCCCCATCTTGTAAAATCCTTCCTCGTCGAAGGATTTCGCGCTGATGTCGGGCTGGCGCCAGTAGCCGGGCATGACGTTCGGCCCCTTGGCGCGCACTTCCAGCTTGCCGTTGTTCGGCACCAGCTTGGCGTCGTTGCCCGAAACAGGCAGGCCGACATGGCCGGAGCGGCTGGTGCGCGGGTTGACCGACATGAAGAACGGCGCGGTCTCGGTCGCGCCGAGCCCGGTCAGCATTGGTACGCGATAACCCTTTTCCTTCACCGCGAGCTCATCGAGGCTGTCCCAGATGAACGGCGACAGCGCGGCGCCCGAGAAGAACATCGCGTGCAGCCGGTCGAAGAATTTTGCGCGCAGGCCCTGGTCCTCGCGCAAATAGGGCAGCAGCGATTCATAGCCCTTGGGCACGTTGAAATAGACCGTCGGCGAGATCTCCTGGAGATTGCGCACGGTCTCCTCGATGCCGCCGGGCATTGGCTTGCCGGCGTCCAGATACATCGAGCCGCCATTGTAGAGCGTCAGCCCGATATTGTGGTTGCCGCCAAAGGTGTGGTTCCACGGCAGCCAGTCGATGATGACGGGCGGCTCGTCCTTCAGGAAGGCGAGCGTCTCGCGCAGCATCACCTGGTTGGCACAGATCATGCGCTGGGTGTTGATGACGGCCTTGGGGTTGCCGGTCGAGCCCGAGGTCAGCAGGAATTTCGCGATCGTGTCGGGGCCGATCTTGCCGTGGACGTCGTCGAGATCGCTGCGGATCGGCGTCGCCATGAGGTCGGCGAGCAGGGTGACGTCACGGCCCGGCACATGGCCATAGGACGCGGCGATCTCGGTGCCGAGCGAGACATTGGCGGCGAGCGCATCGGCGAACCTGTCGGCATTCTCGGCGAAGACGAGGCCTGGCGTCAGCAGCTTCATCAGGTAAGACAGCTTGCCGTAATCCTTCGACACCAGCGAATAGGCCGGCGAGACCGGGCAGAACGGAATGCCGGCATAGAACGAGCCGAACGCGAGCAAAGCGTGGTCGATCGAGTTGCCGGAGAGGATCACGACCGGCCGCTCCGCCGAAAGGCCGCGCGCGATCAGGCTCGAGGCGATGTGCCGGCTCGCGACGAGCAGCTCGGCGTAAGTGATCTTGCGCCAGCCGCGGCCGCCTTCGCGCTCGGCCATGAAGACGCGGTCCGGCGTGGTCGCCGCCCAATGAAGCAGGCGGTCGGTGATGCGGACGGGATAGTCGCCGAGCGACTGCTTGGGCCGCAGGTAGATCGTGCCGTCGTCGCGGCGCTCGATGTTGACGATGGGATCGCCGAACGAGATGGGCCGCAGCGGAAAAGTGCTCGCGCCGCGCTCCATGCTGGAAGAGGACGGCTGCGCGCTCATGATTTCGGCTTCACCTTTGCGGTCTTGTGTTCGAGGAATTCGCGGATCCGGCGTTTTGCCTCCTTGTCGCTCTGCGCGACGGTCGCCATCAGCGATTCCATCAGGAGGCCGGTCTGCGGATTGGCCTCCGCGATCATCGGCAGTGCCTGGAGCACGGCGAAATTGGTCAGCGGCGCGTTGGAGGCGACCTTGGTCGCGAGCTCCATCGCCTTGCCGAGCGCGTTGCCGGCTTCCGTGACATATTGCGCGAAGCCGTAGGAGGCGCCTTCGGTCGCGCTATAGACGCGGCCCGTCAGCATCATGTCCATCATCCGGGCGACACCGATCAGCCGCGGCAACCGCACCGAGCCGCCGCCGCCGACGAAGATGCCGCGTTGTCCCTCCGGCAGCGCGAAATAGGTCGACGGCTCCGCGACGCGGATATGCGCCGAGCAGGCAAGCTCCAGCCCGCCGCCGATCACCGCGCCCCTGAGGGCCGCGATTACGGGTACGCGGCTGTACTGGATGCGGTCGAACACCCGGTGCCACATCTGCGAATGGAGCAGGCCGCCGGTCGCGTCGTGCTCGGTCAGCTCGGAGAGGTCCAGGCCACTGGAGAAATGATCGCCGATGCCGTGGATGACGACCGCGCCGATATCCTCGGGCAGGTTCGCGAAACACTCGCCGATTTCCAGGATGATGCCGTCGTTGAGCGCATTGCGCTTGGCCGGCCGGTTCAGACCCACGGTCAGAACCCGGTCCGCCCTTTCGATCCGGAGTAGCCCGGAGGCACCCGCGTCAGCGGTCTCAGCGTTTCCCTGTGTCATTTGCGTCCTTGTCAGAATAGTTATGTTGTATAACGAATTCTGTGGGAGTCAATATGGGACCGGGCGGCCATTCTCACATTCGGTGTCGTCCCGGCGAACGCCGGGACCCATACTCCCAAGGAGGAATTTGGCGAAGATACGTCGTTCGGAACCCCGCCCGCCGCCATCGATGGATTCCGCGGTATGGGTGTCGGCGTTCGCCGGGACGACTAGCGGAGTTTGCGGAGCCGGCGGAGACTTGCCGCTGCCTTACATCACCTGGTGCACGTCGATCACGACGCGATCCGCATGCCGCGCGGCCGAGCCGACGAAAATATGCTCCATCAGCCAGCGATACTTCTCGTGCCCCGTCTCGAATTTCGGAACGGTGCGGAAATAGATCAGCTTGGGATCGACCGGCTCGCCGCGCTTGAGCTTTTGCAAGAGTTCGACCGGTCCGAAGCGCATGCCCTTGTTCTCGACATAGACGATCGCGCCGTCGTCGGTGTCGAAGGCGTACTTCGCCTCGAGGTCGATCAGCTCGTTGGGGCGGATGGTCTGGAAGTCGGCCCCGAACGGCAGCACCTTGCCAGATATCGCGCCCGTCACTTCGCCGCCGATGATCGGAATGATGCGGCGAACGCCGATCCCGGTCTCGCCGGCGGTGACGACGTCGCCAATGCGGGCGGTGACGGTGAAGAGGTATTTGGTTTCGAGCATCGGTGTGGTCATTGCTTCGCCTCGTCAATGCGCCATCATGCGTGTCGGCAGCCAGGTCGCCAGCAGCGGAAAGGCGATCAGGATCACGAGGCGGATCAGGTCCGTGACCACGAACGGAATCACGCCCTTGAAGATGGTGGAGAAGGAGACGTCCTTTACCACGCTTTTTATGACGAAGACGTTCATGCCGACCGGCGGATGGATCAGGCCGAGCTCGACAGTCATGACGATGATGACGCCGAACCAGATCGGGTCGAAGCCGAGATGCGTGATCACGGGGAAGATGATCGGCACGGTCAGGATGATCATCGCCATGGCGTCCATCAGGCAGCCTAGCACGAGATACATCACCATGATCAGCGCCAGCACGCCGTAGCTGCCGAGGCCGAGGCCGGTGAGGAATTCGGTCACTTTCTGCGGCGTCTGCGTTACCGTCAGGAAATAGCCGAAGATCAGCGCGCCGATCAGCACGGTGAAGACGGCGGCCGCAGTGCGCGTCGCCTGCAGCAGCGAGGCCAGGATCTTCTCGCGGTCGAGGCGGCCCGTCAGCACGCCGATGATGAACGCGCCCGCGGCGCCGACGCCGCCCGCTTCCGTCGGCGTGAAGCGCGGCAAATAGGGCAGGCCGTAGAGTCCGCCGATCACGAACACGAACAGCAGCACCGGCGCCCAGATCTCCTTCAACCCGGCGAAGCGCTCGCGCCATGGTGTCACCTTGCCCTTTGGCAGGAAGTCGGGGCGGAAATAACCGATCAGGAAGATCGTGATCATGTACATGCTCATCGCGAGCAGGCCTGGGATGATGCCGGCGATGAAGAGCTTTCCGATGTCCTGCTCGGTGATGATGCCGTAGACCGCGAGCACGGTGGAGGGCGGCAGCATCGCGCCCAGCGTTCCGCCGGCCGCGATCACGCCGGTGGCAAAGGACTGCGGATAGCCGAACCGGCGCATCTCGGGATAGGCCACGGCGGAGAAGGTCGCGGCGGTCGCGACCGAAGAGCCGCAGATCGCTGCAAAGCCGCCGCAGGCGCCGACGGTGGCGATGCCGAGCCCGCCGCGCAAATGGCCGACGAAGCCGTTGGCCGCGCGGAACAGCTCGCGGCTCATGCCGGAATTGCTGACGAACGAGCCCATCAGCAGGAACATCGGGATGACGCCGAAGGTGTAGTCGGTCACCGTGCGCATCGAGGTCTGGCCGACCAGCTTCAGCGCCGCATTCCCGTTGACGAGGTAGGCGAAGCCGGAGACGCCGACGAGGCCCATGGCCATGCCGACGGGCACGCGCAGCAGCATCAGGACGAACAGGGAAACGAAGCCGATTACGGCGACGGCATCGGTGCTCATGATTACTCCGTCGCCTTCAATTTGGGGTCATGCATCTCTTCGGGATGGAAGATCAGCCGGTAGGTGCGGATCGCGATCAGCAGCACGGCGCAGACGTCGCCGATCCAGGCGACCGCGAAGAACGGCCAGGTCGGCATGTGCATGTCGAAGGTCTGGACGTTGTCATTGTAGGTGCCGCGCACCTTGTCGAACAGCGTCCAGGTCTGCACGGTCACGACGAACAGCAGCACCAGGGTTGCGAACACGTCGATCCAGCGCTGATGGCGCGGCCCGACATTGCCCCAGACCAGATCGACCGTGATGTGGGTGCCGCGATAGGAGGTCGCCGCGATGCCCCAGAAGATGAGAATGCCGAGCAGCATGCGGCCGATGTCGAAGCTGTCGGGGATCGAGTAGTTCAGCGTGTTGCGCAGCAGTACCGACAGGAAGATGTCGAGCGCGACGATGCCGACGAATCCGGCCGCGATCCATTCGATCGTGTCGATCACGCGATCCATCCAGGAGCGCTTCATGGGGAAAGAGTCCTTCAGACGAGTGCGAGGTGTGTCCGCGATGAAAGCTGCGCTCCCTCCCCCGCTTGCGGGGAAGGGTTGGGGAGAGGGTATTTCCACAACCGAGGACCCCGAACAGGAGAGAGCCCTCACCCGGCGCGCGGGACGATGCTTCGCATCGCCCGGGCGCCCCGACCTCTCCCGCAAGCGGGAGAGGTGCGGCGCGTGCGTGGCCGCTGCTGGGCTACTCCGCCAGCGCGTTGTACTTCTTCAGCGACGCCTTGAGATCCGCGAGCGCCGCGTCGGGATCGGCGCCGGCCTTCTTGGCGCCCTCGCTCCAGGTCTTCACCAGCGGCTCGGCGGCCTTCTTCCAGGCGGCGGTCTGCTCGGGTGTCAGCTTGTAGACCTCGTGGCCGGATTCCGCCTTCACCTTGTCGATGCCGGCATCCTCGAACTTGCCCCAGTGCTCGCCGACCACGCCCGCCATTTCGACCGAGCAATTCTTGTCGATCGCGGCCTTCTGCTTGTCGGACATCGCATTGTACTTGTCCTTGTTGATCACGAACACGAAGGTCGTGGTGTAGAGCGGCGCCTCCATGTCGTACTTGGTCACCTTGTCGATGCCGAATAGCACCAGGGAGCCCCAGGGGAAGGTGACGCCGTCGGCGACGCCGCGCTCGATGATGTCGCGCACTTCCGGCGCCGACGACTGCACGTTGGTGCCGCCGAGCGACGTCACGAAATTCGCCATGGTGGCGTGCGCCGGACGGATCTTCATGCCCTTCACGTCCTCAGGGCTGACGATCTTCTTGGTTTTGGAATGGAAGGAGGAGGGCGAGTGGACGAAGGCGAGGCAGTATTTGACGTCCTTCATCTCCTTCTCGGCATATTTGCGATACCAGGCGTCCAGCCCCATCGAGCCGCCCTTGGCGTCGGAGATCAGGAACGGCAGCTCGCCGGCGCCGACGATCGGAAAACGGCCGGGCTGGTAGCCGGGATTGACGTAGGTGACGTCGGCGATGCCATCGCGCGCCATGTCGTAATGGTCGAACGCCTTGCCGAGCTGCTGGGCCGGAAACACCTTGCCCTTGATGGTGCCGCCGGAGTCCTTCTCGACCGCCGCAGCCCAGTCTTCCAGCGACTTCTGCAGGGGATGCGAGGCCGGCACCCAGTGCGAGATCTTCAAATCGAAGGTCTTGTCCTGCGCCAAGGCAGGCGTCACGCTCGCGGCCAGCAGCAATGCCAGACAGGCTTTTCTCATCACGCGTCTCTCCCTTTTCGACGGCGGGCTTCGATGGCCCGGTCTCGTTAATTAACATGTTATCTAATTAGCCGGCGCGTTCAAGCCGGAACTGGCGCGCGCCTTGTCGTGCCGTCTACGTCAGCCATGTTGCATGGATTTGTCGCTGCGGGCGACGACCGCTCCCCTTTTTGCCCAAACGTTATATGATATAATTATCGTCTGCGGGCTGGCGCGACAAGCGGGCCGTGCGAAAGCCTACAGGATCGGAAGGAGCAAGTATTGCGGACAAAAGTCGCAATCATCGGGGCCGGGCCGGCCGGATTGTTGCTTGGGCAACTGCTGCACGCTTACGGCATCGACAATATCATTCTGGAGCGGCAGAGCCCGGACTATGTGCTCGGCCGCATCCGCGCCGGCCTGCTGGAGGAGGGAACCGTCGCGCTGCTCGACCAGATCGGTGCTGGCGCGCGGGCGCATGCCGAAGGCCTGGTCCATGAGGGCATCGAGTTCGCCTTTTCCGGCCGCCGGCACCGCATCGACATGAAGGCCGCCACCGGCAAGACCGTGATGATCTACGGCCAGACCGAGGTCACGCTCGACCTGATGAATGCGCGCAAGGCCGCCGGTCTCGTCTCGGTCTACGAGGCCAGCGACGTGCAGCCGCATGATTTCGACGGCAGTCACCCGCGCGTAACCTACGTCAAGGACGGTGTCACCCATACGATCGATTGCGACTTCATCGCCGGCTGCGACGGTTTTCACGGCGTCAGCCGCGCCAGCGTTCCGACCACGGCGATCGAGGAATTCGAGCGGATCTATCCGTTCGGCTGGCTCGGCATTTTGTCCGATACTCCGCCGGTTAGCCATGAGCTGATCTACTCCAACCACGCCCGCGGCTTTGCGCTCTGCACCATGCGCTCGACCAGACGCAGCCGCTACTATGTGCAGTGCGCGCTCGACGACCATGTCGACCAATGGCCCGACGACCGCTTCTGGGACGAACTGAAGCGCCGGCTCGACCAGGAGGCGGCCGACAGTCTCGTCACGGGCCCCTCGATCGAAAAGAGCATCGCCCCCTTGCGCAGCTTCGTTGCCGAGCCGATGCGATTCGGCCGGATGTTCTTGTGCGGCGATGCCGCTCACATCGTGCCGCCGACCGGCGCCAAGGGCCTGAACCTCGCTGCTTCCGACGCGCATTATCTGTCGAGCGCCTTGCGCGAGTTCTACGAGGAGAAATCGAGCGCCGCGATCGACGCCTATTCCGCCACGGCGCTGGCGCGGGTCTGGAAGGCCGTGCGCTTCTCCTGGTGGATGACCTCGATGCTGCACAAATTCCCCGACACCGGCACCATCGGCGCCCGCATCCAGCTCGCCGAGCTCGACTACGTCACGCAGTCGCAGGCCGCGATGACGTCGCTGTCGGAGAATTACCTGGGGCTGCCGTTTTGAGGGTGGCAGCGTTGGTACCGTAGGGTGGGCAAAGCGCAGCGTGCCCACCAACTCTCTCGATCATCGAGAGATCGTGGGCACGGCGCTTTGCGCCTTTGCCCACCCTACGGGACCGTTGTTGTGGCGCCGCCCGTTTCAAACGCCCGCACAAATCCCGTTTAAAGCTTTGTAGGTGATGCATTCATCACTTCGTTCGCGTTCAATGCCGGCAACCAGCATCGCGAGACAGCCATGACCACCACCCCCGACATCCCCGCCGGCTTCGAGCCGCATTTCCGCAAAGCCCCGCTCACCGATCCCTGGGAGCCGCTCTATTCGAAGAAGACCGACAAGGGCGTCACGGTGGGATTGCGGCTGGCGACGCCGCACACCAACGCGCGCGGGCTCATCCATGGCGGGCTGATTGCGGCGCTGGCCGATGCCGCCATGGGCTATAGCTGCGCCCAGGCCACGGGCTGGAGCACCTCGTTCGTCACGATCTCGCTGTCGGTCGACTATGTCGGCGCGGCCGAGATCGGCCAATGGCTCGCGGTCGAGGGCGAGGCGATCAAGACCGGCAATACGATCTGTTTCGCGCAGTGCCTGGTGAGGGCCGACGACGCCGTGATCGCGCGGGCCAGCGGCACGTTCCGGGTGGTGCCGAAGAAGGGGTAGGCTCTCGTGCCCCGGACGCAGCGCAGCGCGCCGCGTTTGCGGCGTGGTGCTCTGCAGAGCCGGGGCCCATCCATCCGCAGCTAGCGCTCTGGCTTCCCGGGTCCCGGCTCTGCGGAGCGGCGCTTCGCGCCGCACCGCGTCCGGGCACGAATGCTACCCAAACCGCCACTGCGCCGTCTCCACCACGAGATCGACGAACGCGCGCACCTTGGCCGAGAGCAGGCGCGAGGTCGGATAGATGATGTGGATCGGAAGCACCGGTTGTTCGTATGCCGCGAGCACGATTTTGAGCCGTCCGCGCTTGAGGCCGTCGGCGGCCTGATAGGCCAGCACGCGCGTCACGCCGCCGCCGGCCTCGGCATATTGCAGCGCCGCGTCGGCGCTGTTGCTGATGAAGCGGGGAAACGGCGTCACCTCGATGTCGCGGCCGTCGCGCAGGAAACGCCATTCGGACCAGGGACCGAACTGGATGGTCTGATGTGCGGGGAGGGCTTCCGGCGTCTTGGGTTCGCCGTGGCGCTTGAGATAGCTGGGCGAGGCCACCACGATCCGCCGCATCTCGCCGACCTGGCGCGCCACCAGCGAGGAATCCGCGAGATGGCCGATCCGCACCGCGGCGTCGACGGCGTCCTCCACGAGGTTGACCAGGTGGTCCGACAGCCTCAGCTCGGCGGTGACCTCGGGATAGCGCTTGAGATAGGCGGTCATGACCGGCCCGACATGCAGACGGCCGAAGCCAACCGGCGCCGATACCACGAGCCGTCCGCTTGGCCGGTTGCGCTCGTCCCGCGCAGAGCCATCGGCCTCCTCGACATCGGCGAGGATGCGCCGCGCGCGTTCCAGATAGCGCGTGCCGACATCGGTCAATCTCACTTGCCGAGTGGTCCGCTGCAGCAGCCGCGCACCGAGATGCTCCTCCAGCGCCGCGATCAGCCGCGTCACCGCCGAGGGCGACAGTCGCAGCTTGCGCGCCGCCGGCGCAAAGCCGCGCAGATCGGCGACGGTGACGAAGACGTGCATGGCTTCGAGACGGTCCATGGGAATTATTGCATATATCGCAACGATCAAGTGTCAAGCGGGTCGATTGTTTTGCCCGCCGGAAGCTCCATTTTAGGACGTGAAAGACGCAGCAATGCGCCGGAATTCCAGGAGATGTTCCGATGACGGCCGTACATACTTATGCCAGCGACGTCGCCTTCTCGCCCGCGGTGAAGGGGATCCAGGCGCGCAAGGGTTCGCGCGAGGCTTATGCGCGCAGCGAGCAGCGCGGCTGGCGTACCGAGGTCGACGACAACCTAGAAGCCTTCCTCGCTGACGCCAACAGCTTCTATTTCGCCACCGCTTCAGCGGACGGCCAGCCCTATATCCAGCACCGCGGCGGGCCCAAGGGCTTTCTCAAGGTGCTGGACAGGCAGACGCTGGCCTTCGCCGATTATGCCGGCAACCAGCAGTTTATCACCCAGGGTAACCTCTCGGAGAATCCCAAGGCCTACATCTTCGTGATGGACTACGCCCACCGCCGCCGCGTGAAGATCTGGGGCGAGGCGCGCGTCATCGAGGACGACGAAGCGCTGACGACGTCGCTGATGCCGAAGGGCTATCGTGCCCGGCCCGAGCAGGTGATCCTGTTCAAGATCACGGCATGGGACACCAACTGCCCGCAGCATATCCCGCAGAAGTTCGACGCGGGGGATGTCGCGGCCGCGCTGGCGGCGCGGGATGCGAGGATCGCAGAGCTGGAGGCGGAAGTGGCGGCGATGAAGGGGGCGACGAGTTAAGCGGCCTTCTTCACCTTCCCCCGTATCCTCCGGTGTCATGCCCCGCCTAGTGCGCAATTGCGCACGGGGGCGGGGCATCCAGTACGCCGAGGCCTATCGGTCAATCACTACTGTCTCGGAGTACTGGATCGCCCGGTCAAGCCGGGCGATGACAGCTGAGTTTGCAGCGACGTCTCCGAAACTAAATCGCGCTCTCACCTTCGTGCTGGAAGCCGAGATAGCTGGCCGCGACGCGTTCATTCGCCGCGATGTCGCTGGCCTTGCCGCTGAGCACGAACTCGCCGAGCTCCATGACATAGGCCTGGTCCGCGATCTTCAGCGCGGCCTGCGCGTTCTGCTCGACCAGCAGGACGGAGACGCCGCTGGCGCGCAGCTCGGTGACGATGCGGAAAATGTCGGCGACGATGATCGGTGCGAGGCCGAGGCTCGGCTCGTCCAGCATCAGGAGCTTCGGCTCGCCCATCAGCGCGCGGCCCATCGCGAGCATCTGCTGCTCGCCGCCGGAGAGCGTGCCGGCGAGCTGCTTGCGGCGCTCCTTCAGCCGCGGAAACAGCGTGTAGACGCGCTCCATCGAGGCTTTCGCCTTGCTTCGCTCGATGCGAAAGGCCCCTAACTCGAGATTGTCCTCGACATTCATGGTCACGAACAATTCGCGGTGCTCCGGGACGAGACCGAGCCCCATCGCGACGCGGTCCTCGATGTCGAGCCGGGCGAGATCCTGCCCCGCAAAGGTGACGCGGCCCTTCAGTGGCAGGACGCCCATGATGGCGGAAAGCAGCGTGGTCTTGCCGGCGCCGTTGGCGCCGACGATGGTGACGATCTGGTTGTCGCCGACCTCGAGCGAGACCGAGCGCACCGCCTCGACCTTGCCATAGGCGACATGTGCGTCGGTGACGGACAACAGCGTGCTCATGCCGCCACTCCGAGATAGGCCTTGATCACTTCGGGGTTGGTCTTGATCGTGGCGGGGGTGCCCTCGGCGATCTTGGTGCCGAAATCGAGCACCACGATGCGGTCGGCGAGGTTCATGACGAAGCCCATGTCGTGCTCGACCAGCAGCACGCTCATGCCGCCGTCGCGCAATTCACGGAGCAGGGTGGCGAGCTGCTGCTTTTCCATATGGCGCAGGCCGGCGGCCGGCTCGTCGAGCAGCAGCAGCATCGGATCGACGCAGAGCGCGCGGGCGATCTCGACGATGCGCTGCTGGCCAAGCGATAGGCTGCCCGCGAGGTGGTGCATCTGCTCAGTGAGGCCGACACGCTCGATCTGGCGGGCGGCCTCCGCGAGCAGTTTTGCCTCATCGGCGCGGTCGAGCCGCAGCATCGAGGCGATCGGCCCCGAATGGCCGCGCAGATGCGCGCCGATCGCGACGTTTTCCAGCACGGTCATGTCAGGCACCAGCTTGACGTGCTGGAAGGTGCGGGAGATGCCGAGCTTGACGATCTCCTGCGGCGGCGCCTTGTCGACCTTCCTGCCCAGCACCGAGATCGAGCCTGAGGTGGCGGACAGCACGCCGGTGATCAGGTTGAAGGTCGTGCTCTTGCCGGCGCCGTTCGGGCCGATCAGCGCGACGATCTCGCGGGCCTGGACGTCGAAGGAGACGTTGTTGACCGCGACGACGCCACCAAACTGTTTTCGCGCTTTGTCGACCTGGAGCAGGACGCTGGACTGGCCGGGCGAGCGGGTGCGCTGCTCCAGCTTCAGGGAGGTGTCGGGCTTCTTGCCACGGGTAGATTCCGGCAGGAACGACATCAGCCACGGCCAGAGGCCGCCGGGCGCGAGCTGCAACAGGGCCACCAGCATGATGCCGAACACGATGGTCTCGACCTGTCCGGAGCCGGGCAGGATCAGCGGCAAATAGCTTTGCAGCACCTCTTTCAGGACGACGACGATCGCCGCGCCCAGGACGCCGCCCCAGACATAGCCGGCGCCGCCGACCACCGCGATGAAGAGGTATTCGATGCCGGCCTGGGCGCCGAACGGTGTCGGGTTTACCGCGCGCTGAAGATGCGCGTAGAGCCAGCCGGAGAGGCCGGCCAGGACCGCGGCATGGATGAACACCAGCAATTTGGCGCGCGGCGTGTGCACGCCGAACGCTTCGGCTGCGACATGGCCGCGGCGCAGCGCGCGGATGGCGCGGCCGGTGCGGGAATCCAGCAGGTTCATCGTCAGCAGCGCCGACACGATCACGGCGACCCAGATCGCGTAGTAGATCGAGCCGGGCGAGAGCATCTTGAACGTGCCGATCGAGAGCGGCGGGATTGCCGAGATGCCGTCGTTTCTCCCGAGGAATTCCAGCTTGCTGAACAGATAGAACAGCCCGAGCCCCCAGGCGAGGGTGCCGAGCGGCAGATAATGGCCGGAGAGGCGGACGGTAATCAGCCCGAGCAGCACCGCCAGCGAACCGCTGACGACGAGCGACAGCGGCAGCGTCAGCCAGGGCGACAGGCCATAGGCCGTCGACAGCACCGCGGTGGTGTAGGCGCCGAAGCCGACGAAGGCCGCCTGTCCGAACGAGGTCAGGCCGCCGACGCCGGTCAGCAGCACGAGGCCCATCGCGACCAGGGCCGCGAGACCGATATTGTCGAGCAGCACGATCCAGAACGGGGGCATCCCCGGGATGAACGGGATCGCCGCCATGAGAGCTGCGAAGGCGATGATGGGAAGCCGGCTCTGCATCTTGGCGTCAGTCCTTCTCTTCCTCGACCGCCGGCGCGGCGAGCGAGCGCAGCAGCAGCACTGGGATCAGCAACATGAAAACGATCACCTCCTTGTAGTTGGAGGCATAGAAGGACGAGAACGCCTCGACGAGGCCGACGACCAGCGCCGCGACGGCGGTCAAGGGGTAGCTGACGAGGCCGCCGATGATCGCGGCGACGAAACCCTTCAAGCCGATCAGGAAGCCGCTGTCATAATAGAGCGTCGTGATCGGCACGATCATGATGCCCGACAGCGCGCCGATGACGGATGCCAGCAGGAAGGCGATCTGCCCCGATAGTGTGGTGCGGATGCCCACGAGTCGCGCCCCCAGCCGGTTCACGGCGGTCGCGCGCAGCGCCTTGCCGTAGAGCGTCAGGCCGAAGAACAGCCAGAGCCCGACGATGAAGGCGATGGTGATGCCGTAGACGGTGAGGCTCTGGCCGGTAAAGCGCAGCGCGCCGGCGGTGAAGGCGCCGGACAGCACGGCTGGTCCGCGCTGACCTTCGGCGCCGAAGAACAGGAGGCCCAGTCCCTGCAGCGCGAGGTGGACGCCCACCGAGGCGATCAGCAGCACCAGCACGGACGTGTGCGCCAGCGGCTGGAATGCGACGCGGTAGAGATAGAGGCCGATCATCGCCACGATCACCAGCGACAGCGCGATGCTGACCGCGACCGGCGGCTTCTGAGCGGCGAAATACACGGTCAGCGCCAGCACGATGGCCGGCAGCACAATGTTGGTGACAGCGCTGCGCAGGATCAGCCGCCCGTGCAGCGCCTTGCGCGCCACGAACAGGTCGAAGGCGAAAGCGCCGATGCCCAGCGCAAGCGCGAGCTTTGCCGTGCCCGGCATCTGGCCCGCCGCCAGCGAGGCATAGGTCAGCGCGCCGTAGGTGACGAATTCGCCCTGGGGAATGAGGATCACCCGGGTGACGGCGAACACCAGCACCAGCGCCAGGCCGAGCAGCGCATAGATCGCGCCATTGGTGATGCCATCCTGCACCAGGAACAGCATGATGGTGGTATTCAAGACCGGACGCTCCCCCTAAAGATTGCGGACCGGTCCCTCGATCGCGGTGGACGGTACGCTCACAGCCATTGAAAAACGCATGCGATATTTGATATGGTCCATAACAATTATCAAATATAACATCAAGGGCGGGACGGACGACCTGTCCCGAATTTAGCGGGATTACGAGCACGAGGCGATGACCGTTTCCAAAACCGCTGAAAAGTCTTCTGAAAAGCCTGCCGAGACGGCCAAGGGCCGCAAGGACGCGGCCGAGGCGCAACCGGAGGCGCTCCAGCTCGGCGATCTCTCCGAACAGCTCGGCTACGTGCTGAAGCGGGCGCAGCTCAAGGTTTTCGAGAATTTCCTGCGTTGCATGGCCTCGCTCCAGCTGACGCCGGCCCAATTCTCCGTCCTGCTGCTGGTCGAGAAGAATCCCGGCCGTAACCAGACCGAGATCGCCTCCACCCTCGGCATCCTCAGGCCGAACTTCGTGGCGCTGCTCGATAATCTCGAGAGCCGCGACCTTTGCGCGCGGATCCGCTCCACCAACGACCGCCGCTCGCACATCCTGGTGCTGACCGACAAGGGCAAGGCCGTGCTGGCCCGCGCCAAGAAGCTCGTCGCGACCAAGCATGAGGCCCGGTTGAACGATTTGCTCGGCCAGGCCAACCGCGAAGCCCTCATCGCGATGCTCTCGAAGGTCGCCAACGAGTTCTAAGGGCGCGGTTCACCGCGGCCGATCCGCATTCTCCACTGTCATCGCCCGACTTGATCGGGCGATCCGGTATTCCAGAGGCTGTCGTGGGATACGGAGAAGCCGCGGCGCACTGGGTTCCCCGCTTTCGCGGGGAATGACACCGTCCTTGGGGCAGGCGCCTCAATCCACCAAAATCACCCTTATGTCGTTCACGTTGGTCAGCGTCGGGCCCGGCAGCAGCAGGTCCCCTGTCGCCTCGAAGAACGCGGTGGCATCGTTGTTGTCCAGGTACGCCTGCGGCTGGAGCGCTAGCGCCTTCATCCTTGCGAACGTCGCCGCGTCGATCAGCGCGCCGGCGGGGTCGGTGGGGTTGCCGGCGCCGCCATCGGCACCATCGGTGTCGGCGGCCAGCGCCGAGATATCCGGCGTGTCCTTGAGCAGGTTGGCGAGCGCCAGCGCGTATTCCTGGTTCGGCCCGCCGCGCCCCTGGCCGCGCACGGTGACCGTAAGCTCGCCGCCGGAGAGGATCGCCACACGCTTGCCTTGCGCGCGCGCCTCCAGCGCCAGCCTGGCGTGAGCGGCGGCGACCTCGCGCGCCTCGCCTTCGAGATCGGCGCCGAGATCGATCGTCTCGTAGCCGGATTCGCGCGCGAGCCTCACCGCAGCGTCGAGCGACTGCTTGGGCCGCGCGATCAATTCGAAATGCGCGCGCGCAAAGGCGGCGTCGTCCGGCTTGCAGCTTTCGTTGCGTTCGTCCTCGAGCGCGCGGCGCACCGCGTCGTCGATGGCGAGCTTGTATTTCGCCACGATGGCGCGCGCATCGGCCAGCGTGGTCGGATCGGGGACGGTCGGACCGGAGGCGATCGCGGAAGGATCGTCATGCGGCACGTCCGAGATCGCGAGCGTCACGATCCCCGCGGCATTCTTGCCGGCGCGGGCGAGACGGCCGCCCTTGATCCGCGACAGATGTTTCCTCACCGTGTTCATCTCGCCGATCGGTGCGCCCGAGCGCAGCAGCGCCTTGTTGACCGCCTGCTTCTGCGCGAAGCTGATGCCGTCGCTCGGTGCGATCCAGTTCGCCGATCCGCCGCCGGTGAGCAGCACCAGGAGCAGATCGTCTGGCCCGGCCTCGCCTGCGAGCGCGAGCGTGTCGGCTGCGCCCTTGAGGCCGGCCTCATCCGGCACGGGATGTCCGGCTTCGACGACGCGGATGCGGCGCGTCGGCACGCCGTAGCCGTGGCGCGTGGTGGCGATGCCGACGAGACGCTCTGGCGCCAGTCCCAGCGTGTCGAGATAATGCCGCTCGGCCGCCGCGGCCATGGCGCCTGCGCCCTTGCCGGCGGCGAGGCAGATCACGCGTCCTTTGGGTGCGGCCGGCAGGTGCGGCGCCAGCACCACATTGGGATGGGCGGCGGCGACGGCTGCGTCGTAGAGCGCGCGGAGCAGGGGACGTCGGTCGGTCATGACGATGGCCTTCGGCAGACGGAAGAAACTGGCGGCCAACGCCGCCGTTCACCTGCCTACCGCATCGGGCGTGAAAGCGTAAGCCGGCTTTGCCATCATTCGATTGTGCAATCGCGTGATCACAATCGGCGCGCAAGCAAAAGCCCCCTGCGATGGCTTCGCAGGGGGCTTCGTCGTCAAATCGTCAGGCGGCTAGCCGCCGACGTCGGCGCTGATCACGTCGCCGAACAGTTCCCACTTCTCGCCCTTGAACCTCTCAAGCTGAAGCTGGCTGATCGGTGCGAAATCGGTCGGCGAGGTGTTGATCTTCACGCCCGGCAGCAGCGCCTCGGTACGGAAGTCCTTCAGGCTCGCCGCCTGCTTCATGACGTTCGCGCGGGTGAGATCGTCGCCGCACTGCTTCAACACCTGCACGAGCGTCTGCGCTACGGCAAAACCCACGATCGTGCCTTTATCGAGCTTGTCGCCCTCAGGGAAGTATTTGGTCATGAATGCCAGGAAGTCCTTCATGCCGGCATCGTTGGCCCACGCGGGATCCGACACGTCCTTCAGATAATCGGCCGAGATGATGTCCTGGCCGTTCTCGAAGCCGGCGGGCTTCATCACACTGCCGACCGAGGCCGAGACGTTGTTGAGGAAGTGCAGCGGCTTCCAGCCGATCTCGGCGTTCTTCTTGATCGCCTGCGCTGCGAATTTCGGCGTCGTGATGTTCATGAAGACGTCGGCGCCGGTCGACTTCAGCTTGACGATGTGATTGTCGACGGTCGGTTCGGAGGTCTCATAGCTCTCCTCCATGACGATCATCGAGGCGGCCTTGGCGCCGAGGCCGTCCTTCAGGCCCTTCAGGTAATCCTTGCCGTAATCGTCGTTCTGAAAGAGCACGGCGATCTTGGCGTCCGGCTTGTTCTTCAAGAGCCACTTCGCGTAGATCTGCGTTTCGCTCTGGTAGTTGGGTTGCCAGCCCATGGTCCATGGGAAGTCCTTCGGATCGTTCCACTTGGTGGCGCCGGTGGCGACGAAGAGCTGCGGGACCTTCTTGGAGTTCATGTATTTGTGAATCGCCGAGTTCGGCGGCGTGCCGAGCGAGTTGAAGATGAACAGCACCTCGTCGCTCTCGACCAGCTTGCGCGCCTGCTCGACGGTCTTCGGCGGCGAATAGCCATCGTCGTAGGAGATGAAGTTGATCTTGCGGCCGTTGATGCCGCCCTCTTCGTTGATCTTCTTGAAATATGCGGCTTCGGTCCGCCCGATGATCCCGTAGGCGGAGGCCGGTCCGCTGTAGGGCATGATGTTGCCGATCTTGATCTCGGTATCGGTCGCGCCGGTATCGTATTTCTTCTGGGCCGACGCAGTGGAGGTCGTGGCTGCAATAAGCGCGAGCGCCAGTGACGCGGCCGCAAACTTGCCGGTGACAGCGGGCATTCCTATCTCCCTAATTTCTTGGTGTGTGTGCGTCCCTTTTCTTGGCTTGACCGTTTTTGGTGACGCGGCCGCAATTCAATACGATTTGGCCAAGGCCTTCAACAGAAAGCCCCCGCGATGGTGTCGCGGGGGCTGCGTCTTTAGTAGTCAAGGGCCGCCGGCTCTCGTGTGCAACTGCGAGAAGGTCCGGCTGTCTTGAGTTGTTTAATCAATCCGGGGTGATTTTGAGTTGCGTGGCGTCAGTGACCGGTCTCGCTGGAGATGATGTCGCCGAACAGCTCCCATTTCCGGCCCTTGAAGCGCATCATCTGGAGCTGCTCGATCGGGGCAAAATTGTCCGGCGCGGTGTTGATCTTGATGCCGGGCAGCAGCGTGTCGGGTGCGAAATCCTTTAAGGAGGCGGCCTGCTTCATGACGTTCTCGCGGGTGAGATCGTCGCCGCACATCTGCAGCACCTTCACCATCGTTTGAGCCGCGGCATAGCCAAACACGACGCCGGCATCGAGCTTGTTGGCCTTGGGATCGTATTGCGCGAGGAAATTATAGAACCGCTTCATGCCGTCGTCGGCGTTCCACTGCGGATCGGAGCCGTCCTTGAGGTAGCTCGCCGACAGAATGCCCTGGGAGATCTCGAGGCCGGCTGGCTCGATCACACCGCCGACCGAGGCCGAGACGTTGGAGACGATGTGGACCGGATGCCAGTTGATCTCCGCCGCCTTCTTGATGGCCTGCGCGGCGAATTTCGGCGTGGTGATGCTGATCAAGACGTCGGCGCCCGAGGCCTTCAGCTTGACGATGTGTTCGTCGATTGCGGGCTCAGACGTGTCGTAGGACTCCTGCAGCACGATCATCGAGGCCTTGGCGCCGAGACCGTCCTTCAGCCCCTTCAGATAGTCCTTACCGAAATCGTCGTTCTGGTAGAGCACGCCGATCTTTCCGTCCGGCTTTTCCTTTATGATGTACTTGGCATAGATGCGCGCTTCGCTCGCGTAGCTCGGCTGCCAGCCCATGGTCCAGGGATATTGCTTGGGATCGTTCCACTTCGAGGCGCCGCTCGCCACGAACAATTGCGGTACCTTCTTCTCGTTCATGTATTTGCGGATGGCGCCGTTGGTAGACGTCCCGAGCGAGCCGAAGATCAGGAGCACCCCGTCGCTCTCGACCAGCTTGCGTGCCTGCTCCACCGTCTTCGGCGGCGAATAGGCATCGTCATAGGAGATGAACCTGACCTTGCGGCCGTTGATGCCGCCCTCGGCGTTGACCTTGCTGAAATAGGCTTCCTCGGCCTTGCCGATCGCGGCGTAGGCCGAGGCCGGGCCGCTATAGGGCATGATGTTGCCGATCTTGATCTCGGTATCGGAGGCGCCGCTGTCGTACTTCTTCTGCGCCACTGCCGGGGTGCTCATCGCAGTGCACAAAGCGAGCCCGGCCCAGAGGGCCGCAACCTGAAAGCGAACGGCGGTCATTGTTCTCCTACCCGGGTTGGATCGGCGCCGCATTGAACAAGATTGGCGCCAGCCGTCAACAAAAAGCCCCCGCGATCGCTCGCGGGGGCTTTCGAGGGTCGGGCTATCGCGTCAGCGTGTCACTCGGAAGCGACGTCGCCGCTGATGATATCGCCAAACAGTTCCCACTTCTCACCCTTGAAGCGCTGCATCTGGAGCTGCGAAATCGGGGCGAAGTCGGTGGCGCTGGTGTTGAGCTTGACGCCGGGCAGCATGGTGTCCGGAACGAAGTCCTTCAACGAGGCCGCCTGCTTCATGATGTTGGCGCGGGTCAGATCGTCGCCGCACATTTCCAGCACCTTGGCCAGGGTCGAGGCGGCGCCATAGCCGTACACCATGCTGGTGTCCGACTTGTCGGCGCCCGGCATGTACTTGTCGACGAACTCGTTCCACTTCTTCATGCCGGGGTCGTTGGCCCACTGCGGATCCGTCGAATCCTTGGCATAGGCCGCCGACAGCACGCCCTGCGCATTCTCGAAGCCGGCCGGCTTCATCACGCTGCCGACCGAGATCGACACGTTGGTGAGGATCTGGAGTGGCTTCCAGCTGAGCTCGGCGGTCTTCTTGATGGTCTGGGCCGCGAACTTCGGCGTGGTGTAGATCAGCAGCACGTCGGGATTGGCGGCCTTGATCTTGACGATGTGGCCGTCGATCGACGGCTCGGACACCTCGTAGCTCTCCTCCATGATGATCATGGACGAAGCCTTGGCGCCGAGGCCGTCCTTGGTGCCCTTGAGGTAGTCTTTGCCGAAATCGTCGTTCTGGTAGAGGATCGCGACCTTGGCGTCCGGCTTCTCCTTCATCAGCCATTTCGCGTAGATCTGCGCTTCGCTCTGGTAGGAGGGCTGCCAGCCGATGGTCCAGGGGAAGTTCTTCGGGTCGTTCCACTTGGTGGCGCCGGTGGCGACGAAGAGCTGCGGGATCTTCTTGGCGTTGAGGTATTTCTGGATCGCCGTGTTCGAGGGCGTGCCGAGCGGGTTGAACACCACCAGCACCTCGTCGCTCTCGACCAGCTTGCGGACCTGCTCGACGGCCTTCGGCGGCGAATAGCCGTCGTCATAGGTGACGAAGTTGATCTTGCGGCCGTTGATGCCGCCCTTGTCGTTGATCATCCGGAAATAGGCTTCTTCGGTCTTGCCGATGACGCCATAAGCCGACGCCGGACCGCTGTACGGCATGATGTTGCCGATCTTGATCTCGGTATCGGACGCGCCGGTGTCGTATTTCTTTTGGGCGAGTGCAGCGCCGGAGGTGAGGGTAGCGACCGCCGTTACGAGTGCGGCGGTTCGAAGTATTCTTCCAAAATGCAATTCGATCTCCTTCGTTTGAACAACAGTACTTGAGGGCTTCAGTTTCTTTTAATCTTCCCGGCGAGTTGCTGGCCCATGATCGCGATCTGCCTTGCGCCATGCGGCACCAGGTAGATGACGAGGAACAGCAGCACGCCGAATACCGCGCCGGAAAGGCCCTTGGAGATGCTCTCCGCCATGTTGGGCACGAAGATGATGAAGGCCGCACCGACGAACGAGCCGGGCAGCCAGCCGACGCCGCCGACGACCATGCCGAGGAACAGCGAGATCGCCAGCGTGATGGTGTAGCTGTCGGGCGCGACGAACTGCACGGCGATGGCGCCGAGCGAGCCGGCAACGCCGGTGATGCCGGCGGACACCCCGAAGGCCAGCGTCTTGTACAGGGCGACGTTGACACCCATCGAGGAGGCCGCGATCTCGTTGTCGCGGATCGCCATGAAGGCGCGGCCCGAGCGGGAGCGCAGCAGGTTCACCGAGAAGATGTAGATCGCGAGCGTCACGATGAGCGTGAAATAGTACAGCCACATGTCCTGCGACATCGGCAGGCCGAACGGCGCGTCAGGCTTGGTGACGACGAGGCCCTGTACGCCGCCGGTCCAGTGCTCGAGGAAGTTCAACTTCAGCAGCTGCGGCATCGCGGTCGCAAGCGCGAAGGTCGCGAGCGCGAGATAGACGCCCGACAGCCGCAGTGCCGGCTTGCCGAACAGGTAACCGAACCCGAAGCAGACCGTGGCGGAAATCGGAATCGTCAGCGCGTAGTTGATGTTGGCGTGCTCCATCAGGACCGCCGACGTATAGGCGCCGACGGCGTAGAACGCGCTCTGGCCGAGCGAGAACTGGCCCGAGCCGCCCGTCAGGATGTTGAGCGCCAGCACCGCGAGCCCGTAGATCAGGAGCATCGTCATCTGGAAGATGATGAAGTTCTTGACGAACACCGGCACGATCAACAGCACCGCCAGCACCAACAGCGAGGTGCCCGTGCCGAGCGTCATGGCCCGCTTCGGAACCGCCTCGACCGCCTCGTGGCCTTCGCCGACGACTTCTTCTGCTGCGCTCATGATCAAACTCGCTTGACGATTTGCCGGCCGAACAGGCCAGCGGGTTTGACGACCAGGACGGAGATGATCAGCGCGAGCGCGATCGGGAGTTTCAGCTCGTTGCCGACGCCGGGGATGTAGGTGCCGGCGAGGTTCTCGAAGACGCCGACCAGGAAGCCGCCGACCACCGCGCCGAACGGGCTCGACAGCCCGCCGAGCACCGCGGCGGCAAAGCCGTAGATCAAGACGCCGCCCATCATGTTGGGCTCGAGGAACACCACAGGAGCGATCAGCATGCCGGCGATCGAGCCGATCGCGGTGGCCATGCCCCAGCCGAGCGCGATCATCCAGCTCGTGTTGATGCCGACGAGACGGGCCGATTCAGGCACCGAGGCGGCCGCGCGCATGGCGAGACCGATCCGGGTATACTGGAAGAAGAAGTAGAGCCCGAGCAGCAGCAGCACGGTGACGCCGATCATGCCGGCCTGGTGGGTCGAGATCAGCTGGCTGCCCAGGAACGGCGAGGAGCCGAACGGGGTCGGATACTGCTTGATGGTGAAGTCCCAGATCAGGCCGGCCGAGGAGTTGATGATCGCAAACAGCGCGATGAAGCCGGCGACATTGGTCAGCACCGGTGCCTTGGCGAGCGGCTTGAACAGGATGCGCTCGATCGCGATGCCGGCGACGAAGGAGAATGCCAGCGTGATGATGAAGGCGGCCCAATAGGATACGCCCCATTGCATCAGCTGCCAGGAGATGAAGGTCGAGAACATCGCCATCTCGCCTTGCGCGAAGTTGAGATGGTCGATGGCCTGGTAGATCATGACCACGGCGAGCGCCATGCAGGCATAGATCGCGCCCGTGGCGATGCCGGCCAGGACCTGGTTGGTGAACAGCTCCATTGTCCCGGCTCCCTCAGTAACCCAGATAGGATTTGCGGATTTCTTCGTTGTTCGCGATGTCCTTGGCCTTGCCCGACATCACGATGCGGCCGGTCTCGATCACATAGGCCTGGTCGGCCAGCTCGAGCGCGAGCTGGGCGTTCTGCTCGACCACCAGGATCGACACCTTGTCCTCGCGGTTGATCTTGCCGAGGATGCCGAACAGGTCGCGTACCACCAGCGGCGCGAGGCCGAAGGACGGCTCGTCGAGCAGCATCAGCCGCGGCCGCAGCATCAGCGCGCGGGCGACCGCGAGCATCTGCTGCTCGCCGCCGGACAGCGTCCCGGCCTGCTGGGTGTGGCGCTGCTTCAGCACCGGGAAATGCGCGTACATGCGCTCGATGTCGGAGACGATGCCGGCGCTGTCCTTGCGGGTGATGGCCCCGAGCTGGAGGTTCTCCTCCACCGTCATGGTGGTGAAGGTGCCGCGGCCCTGCGGCACGTGGGCGATGCCGTACCGCACGATGCTCTCGGTGGAGCGGCTGTTCAGCGGCTTGCCGTCGAACTCGATGCCGCCGGTCGAGCGCACCATGTTGCAGATCGCGCGCAGCGTGGTGGTCTTGCCGGCGCCGTTGGCACCCAGCAGCGTCACGAGCGAGCCCTCGTTGAGCGAGAAGGACAGGCCATGGAGCGCCTGGACCTGACCGTAATAGGCGCGCAGGTCCTTGACGTTGAGCAGCGTCGTCATTGGTCCTTGCTCCCGAGATAGGCCTTGATGACGTCGGGGTCGGCCTGCACCTGGGCGGGCGTGCCTTCCGCGAGCTTCTTGCCGAAGTTCAGCGCGACGACGTGGTCGGCGATCGACATCACGAGGCCCATGTGGTGCTCGACCAGCAGCACGGTCATGTGGCGCTCGTCGCGGATGCGGCGGATGAGGTCGCCGAGCACATAGACTTCCTCATGGTTGAGGCCGCCGGCCGGCTCGTCGAGCAGCAGGATCTTCGGATCGGCCGCGAGCGCGCGCGCCAGCTCGACGCGCTTCTGCGTGCCGAAGGGCAGGCCTGACACGACGGTGTGGGCGACGTCCTCGAGATCGAGATAGGCGAGGATCTCGTGCACCTTCTTGTTGACGCTGGTCTCGCTGCGCCGGACCCAGGCAAGCTTCAGGGAGTCGCTGATGATATCGCTGGAGGTCTTCGAATGGGCGCCGACGCGGACGTTGTCCATCACCGACAGGTTCGGAAACAGCGCGACGTTCTGGAAGGTGCGGCCGATGCCGATCTCGGCGATCCGGTGCGGCGGCCGCGTCAGGATGCTCGCGCCTTCCATCAGGATGTCGCCGGACGACGGCTGATAAAGCCGCGAGAGGCAGTTGAACAGCGTGGTCTTGCCGGCGCCGTTGGGGCCGATCAAGCCGAGGATCTGGCCCTTGTGCATGTCAAAGGACACGCCGTTGAGCGCGATGATGCCGCCGAACACGACGCTGACGTCGCGAACCGCGAGCAGGGGCGATGTCCCCTGCGCGAGCTGTGCCTGCGTCATCTCGTCTCGCCCACACTGTTCAGTGGGCGATGGGGCGATGTGAACCGCTCCCGGTGATGACAAAGGCTATCTGATCCCCTCGGCCACACGCGCAACTTTTCCTCCTGATTTCAGCTTTTTGCTGATGTCTTTTTTGGAATGCGGCATCAGACCCCCGAGCGCCGCTTCGATGTTCCTTACCATCGCTAAGAGACGCGGTCCAATGTCGTCGATCAAATGCTCTTCCGTGAAGCGGAATGCGGGCGCGCCGCAATTGAATGCGTAGGGACCGGTTCCGTCGTTGAGCCTAAGCGCGACGCCGGCGGCGCCGATATCGTCGTGCCAGTCGCCGACGGAGATCGCAAAGCCGTACTTCGCGACGGTCTCGCCGGAGCGTTCCAGCCCTTCGCGCATCTTCGGCCAGCGGCTGCCGTAATGCTCCCGCAGCAGGCGCGAGAGCTCTGCGCGATCGTCGGGGTCGAGCGCCCAGAAATAGGCGCGACCCATCGCACTGGTTGCAATCGGCACGCGGGAGCCGACGTCAAGTTGAACACCGACCGTCTCGCTGCCGCGGCTCTGTCCGAAATAGATCATGCTGTGACGGTCGCGACCGCCGACGGCGACGGCGCCGCCGGTCGCGCGCATCAGGTCCTCGCGAAACGGCTCGGACAAATGCCGAACGCCGAGATTGGCGAGCGCTGCGTAGCCGAGCGACATTGCGGCGGGGGTGAGCTGGTACTTCTCGAAGCGGGGAACCGGCGTCAGATAGCCGAGCTTGGTCAGCGTATAGGTCAGCCGCGACACGGTCGGCTTCGGCAGGTTGGTCCGCGCCGCGATTTCCTGATTGCCGAGAAGACCGTCATTGGGTTGGAATGCGCGCAATACGTCCAGTCCGCGGGAAAGCGCGACGACGAAGTTCCGATCGGTCGCGGTCTTCTTTCCTGTACGCTTCATCCCTGATCTGCTTCTTGCGCGGAGTCGTTGACAACGTCCGTGCTTCAAAATAACCCTGCCGTCAAGATGCGGAATTAAATTCCGCACCGCGAAATCGACAAAAGTATATAGCCCCACCAAGGAGGGACACCGTGAGCGAAGTGGTCAAGCTTGAGCGTCATGACGAAGTCGGGATCGTCACGGTCAACAGCCCTCCGGTCAATGCGCTGAGTGCCGCAGTCCGTGGGGGCATCCTGGAATGCATCAAGGCCGCAATCGCCGATCCCGCCATCAAGGGCATCGTGCTGACCTGTGCCGGCCGCACCTTCATCGCGGGGGCCGACATCACCGAATTCGGCAAGCCGCCGAAACCTCCCGCCCTCAACGACGTGCTGTCCGAGATCGAGAACTCGCCGAAGCCGGTGGTCGCTGCGATCCACGGCACGGCGCTCGGCGGCGGCCTCGAGGTCGCGCTCGCCTGTCATTTCCGCGTCGCCGTCAAGGAAGCCAAGCTCGGCCTGCCGGAGGTTAAGCTCGGTCTTCTGCCGGGCGCCGGCGGTACCCAGCGCCTGCCGCGCGCGGTCGGTCCTGAGCTCGCGGTCAAGATGATCGTCGGCGGTGATCCCATCGGAGCCGCGGAAGCGCTGAAGAACGGCCTGATCGAGGAAATCGTCGAAGGACCGGCGTCGGGCGGCGAGGCCTTCGTGCGCAAGCTGCTGGCCGAGAAGCGTCCGCTGCGCCGCCTGCGCGACGACGATTCCAAGATCGCGGCCGCCAAGGCCGACCGTTCGATCTTCACCAATGCGGTCGCCGCCATGACCAAGAAGTCGCGCGGCCTGGAAGCGCCGTTCGCCGCCGCCGACGCGGTGGGCTACGCCATTGACCTACCTTTCGATGAAGGCCTGAAGAAGGAGCGCGAGGGCTTCCTGAAGCTCGTCGCCAGCGACCAGTCCAAGGCGCAGCGCTATGCCTTCTTCGCCGAGCGCGAAGCCAGCAAGATCGCCGGCGTCCCTGACGGCACCAAGTCGCGTCCCGTGAACCGCGTCGCCATCCTCGGCGCCGGCACCATGGGCGGCGGCATCGCGATGTCTTTTGCCAATGCCGGCGTTCCCGTCACCCTGATCGAGACCGGCGAGGAGCAGCTCAAGCGCGGCATGGGCATCATGCAGAAGAACTGGGAAGCGACCGCGGCGCGCGGCGGTATCCCCGCTGACGCGCCTGCCAAGCGCATGGCGCTCATCAACGGCGTCGTCGGCATCGAGAATGTCGGCGATGCCGACCTCGTCATCGAAGCCGTGTTCGAGACCATGGCGGTGAAGAAGGAAGTGTTCGGCAAGCTCGACCAATACGTCAAGCCCGGCGCAGTGCTCGCCTCCAACACCTCGTATCTCAACATCGACGAGATCGCGAAGTCGACCAAACGTCCGGAGGACGTGCTTGGTATGCACTTCTTCTCCCCCGCCAACGTCATGAAGCTGTGCGAGATCGTGCGCGCCGACAAGACCGCGCCGGATGCCCTGGTGACGGCCGTCACCATCGCGCGGAAAATTGCAAAAGTGCCGGCCGTGGTCGGCGTCTGCGACGGTTTCGTCGGCAATCGCATGCTGGCGCAGCGCGGCAAGCAGTCGGAGAAGCTGTTGTTCGAAGGCGCGCTGCCGCAGCAGGTCGATGCCGTGGTTACGAAGTTCGGCATGCCGATGGGCCCGTTCGCGATGGGCGACCTCGCCGGCCTCGACATCGGCTGGCGCTCGCGCAAGGACCGCGGCATCAAGTCGGAAATCGCAGACGCGCTGTGCGAAGCCGGCCGTTTCGGTCAGAAGACCGGCAAGGGTTACTACAAGTATGAGGCAGGCTCGCGCTCGGCGCTGCCCGATCCGGAGGTCGAGAAGCTGATCGACGAGACGCTGCTGCGTCTCGGCCGCAAGAAGCGCGTCGTCAGCGACGAGGAGATCCTCGAGCGGATGATGTATCCGATGATCAACGAGGGCGCGAAGATCCTGGAAGAGGGTATCGCCGCACGTCCGTCCGACATCGACGTGGTCTGGCTCTATGGCTATGGCTGGCCGATCTATCGCGGCGGCCCAATGTTCTGGGCCGACAGCGTCGGTCTCAAGCACATCGCCGATCGCCTGGCCTTCTACGCCAAGGAGACCAACGACCCCAGCCTCGAGCCCGCCCCGCTGCTGAAGAAGCTCGCGGCCGAAGGCAAGACGTTTGCCTCGCTGGCGGCGGCGTCGAAGGCGGCGTGATGGGGCTTTGCGCTCCAACTCTCCGTCATTCCGGGATGGCCCGCAGGGCCAGACCCGGAATCCATTTCGCCGCTGAGCGCGCGGCCCGATGGATTCCGGGTTCGATGCTTCGCATCGCCCCGGAATGACGACCGAATGTGATGCAGAGAATGACCCATCCCGGCGAACAGTTTTACCCCGAGGGCGTGCGGTGGGACGACACCATTGTCCAGGGCACGCTGCCTGACCTGCTGTCGAAAGCCGCTGCCGACTACGGCCCGCGCACCGCGCTGGAGTTCCGGGACCGTTCGATCACCTACACCGAGCTCGCAGCTCAGGCCGAGCGCGCCGCCGCGGCGTTTCTGCGCGCCGGCTGCGGCAAGGGCTCCTCTGTCGCGCTGTTCCTCGGCAATTCGCCGGATCACTCCGTCAACTTCTTCGGCGCGCTGAAGGCGGGCGCCCGCATTGCGCATCTGTCGCCGCTCGACGGCGAGATCGCGCTGACCCACAAGGTCTCCGATTCCGGCTCGCGCCTGCTGGTCACGTCCAATCTCGCGGCGCTGCTGCCGACCGCGCTGAAATTCCTGGAGAAGGGGCTGATCGATCGCCTCGTCGTCTGCGAGGACGATCATTGGGGCAAGGTCGGCACGCCGCAGGCGGCGATCCCCAATGATCCGCGCATCGTGACGTTCAAGGTCTTCGTCGAGGGCGCGACCGCGCCGGCAGAATGGCCCGCCGTGACGGCCGACGACGTCGCGCTGCTGCAATATACCGGCGGCACCACCGGCCTGCCCAAGGGCGCGATGCTGACGCACGGCAATCTCACCTCCGCTGTGTCGATCTACGACGTCTGGGGCAAGCCTTCGCGCGCCGCGCGCGGCGACGTGATCGAACGCGTGATCTGCGTCCTGCCGCTGTTCCACATCTATGCGCTCACTGTGGTGCTGCTGTCCTCGCTCAGCCGCGGCAATTTGATCTCGCTGCATCAGCGCTTCGACGTCGAAGCCGTGATGCGCGACATCGAGGTCAAGCGCGCCACGTACTTTCCGGGCGTGCCGACGATGTGGATCGCGATCGCCGCGCTGCCTGACCTCGACAAGCGCGACTTCTCCTCGCTCACTGTCATCGGCTCCGGCGGTGCGCCGCTGCCGGTGGAGATCGCGAACTTCTTCGAACGCAAGGTCGGCAAGAAGCTGCGCAGCGGCTGGGGCATGACCGAGACCTGCTCGCCCGGCACCGGTCATCCGCCCACGGGGCCGGAGAAGCCCGGCTCGATCGGCCTGATGCTGCCCGGCATCGAGCTCGACGTCGTCGCGCTCGACGATCCCAAGCGCGTGCTGCCGCCGGGCGAAGTCGGCGAGATCCGCATCAAGGGCCCGAACGTCACCAAGGGATACTGGAACAGGCCGGAGGGTTCAGCGGAGGCCTTCGTCGACGGCCGCTTCCTCACCGGCGACATCGGCTATGTCGACACCGACGGCTACTTCTTCCTGGTCGACCGCAAGAAGGACATGATCATCTCCGGCGGCTTCAACGTCTATCCGCAGATGATCGAGCAGGCGATCTACACCATACCGGGCGTGCACGAGGTGATCGTGCTCGGCATTCCCGACCCCTATCGCGGCGAGGCCGCAAAGGCCTTTATCAAGCTGAAGCCGGACGCAAAGCCGCTCTCGCTCGACGAGCTGCGCGCGCAGCTGGCCGGCAAGCTTGGCAAGCATGAACTACCGGCCGCGGTCGAATTCGTCGACGATCTGCCGCGTACGCCGGTCGGAAAATTGTCGCGCCACGAATTGCGCCAGCAGCAGAAACCGTCACAATCCAAATCATAGACAAGTAGGTTCACAGGAGGATCCGATGGATCTCGCATTCACGAAAGAAGAGCAGGCGTTTCGCGAGGAAGTGCGATCATTCTTCCGCGACAACGTGCCGCCGGATACGCGGCGCAAGCTGGTGGAGGGCCGCCACCTCTCGAAGGACGAGATGGTGACGTGGTGGCGCATCCTCAACAAGAAGGGTTGGGGCGTCAGCCACTGGCCCAAGCAATATGGCGGCACCGGCTGGACCAGCGTCCAGCACTACATCTTCAACGAGGAGCTGCAGTCCTATCCGGCGCCGCAGCCGCTCGCCTTCGGCGTCAGCATGGTCGGCCCGGTGATTTACACCTTTGGCAATGAGGAGCAGAAGAAGCAATATCTGCCGCGCATCGCCAATGTCGACGACTGGTGGTGCCAGGGCTTTTCCGAGCCCGGCTCCGGCTCCGACCTCGCCTCGCTCAAGACCAAGGCCGAGCGCAAGGGCGACAAGTGGATCATCAACGGCCAGAAGACCTGGACGACGCTTGCCCAGCACGCCGACATGATCTTCTGCCTGTGCCGCACCGACAACAATGCGAAGAAGCAGATGGGCATCTCCTTCATCGTGTTCTCGATGAAGTCGAAGGGCGTCACGGTGCGCCCGATCCAGACCATCGACGGCAGCCACGAGGTCAATGAAGTGTTCTTCGACGACGTCGAAGTGCCCGTCGAGAATTTGATCGGCGAAGAGAACAAGGGCTGGGACTACGCAAAATTCCTGCTCGGCAACGAGCGCACCGGCATCGCTCGCGTCGGCGTCTCCAAGGAGCGGCTGCGCCGCATCCGCGATCTCGCCGGCAAGGTCGAATCCGCCGGCAAGCCGATCATCCAGGACGCCGCGTTCCGCGAGAAGCTGGCGGCCTGCGAGATCGAGCTGAAGGCGCTCGAGCTCACCCAGCTCCGCGTCGTCGCCGACGAGGGCAAGCACGGCAAGGGCAAGCCCAATCCGGCCTCCTCGGTGCTGAAGATCAAGGGCTCCGAGATCCAGCAGACCACCACCGAGCTGCTCATGGAAGTGATCGGCCCGTTCGCCGCGCCTTACGATGTGCACGGCGACGACGGCTCGAACGAAGCCATGGACTGGACCGCCCAGATCGCGCCGAGCTACTTCAACAACCGCAAGGTCTCGATCTACGGCGGCTCCAACGAGATCCAGCGCAACATCATCGCCAAGGCGGTGCTGGGGCTGTGAGGCAACAATGACGGTGTCGTCCTCCGCGAAAGCGGGGGACCCAGTACGCCGCGGCGGTCGTGAGTACGGCAGGCGGCTGCGTTTACTGGATCCCCGCCTTCGCGGGGATGACGTCTGAGGGTGAGGCGACGGCAGGGCAATTCCCGCCGATTTGGAGAGAAACATGGATTTTGATCTGAACGAGGAGCAGCGGCTTCTCAAGGAAAGCATCGACGGCCTGCTGACCGATTCTTACGATTTCGAGCAGCGCAAGAAATACATGAAGGAGAAGGGGGGCTGGAGCAAAGCCGTTTGGCTCAAGCTCGCCGAGCAGGGTCTGCTCGGCCTGCCCTTCGCGGAAGCCGATGGCGGCTTCGGCGGCGGCGGCGTCGAGACCATGATCGTGATGGAGGCGCTCGGCAAGGCGCTGGTGCTCGAGCCTTACCTCGCGACGGTCGTGATCGGTGGCGGCTTCCTGCGCCATGTCGGCACCGATGCGCAGAAAGCCGCGCATCTGCCCGGCATCATCGACGGCAGCAAGACGCTCGCCTTTGCCCAGCTCGAGAAGAACTCCCGCTACGATCTGTTCGACGTCACCACGACGGCGAAGAAGAAAGGCAACGGCTGGGTCATCGACGGCGAGAAGTTCGTCGTGCTCAACGGCGAGAACGCCGACACGCTTGTCGTCACCGCGCGCACCAAGGGCGATCGCCGTGACAAGACCGGCATCGGCGTGTTCCTGGTCCCCGCCAATGCCAAGGGCGTGACCAAGAAGTCCTACCCGACCCAGGACGGCCTGCATGCCGCCGACATCACCTTCACCGGCGTCGAAACCGGCCCCGATGCGGTGCTCGGCAATCCCGAGGATTCGCTCGCGCTGATCGAGCGCGTGGTGGATGAGGCCCGCATCGCGCTCTGCGCCGAGGCAGTCGGCTTGATGGATGAATCGCTGAAGACCACTGTCGAGTACATCAAGACCCGAAAGCAGTTCGGCGTCGCGATCGGCTCGTTCCAGTCGCTGCAGCACCGCGCCTCCGACATGTTCGTCGCCGCTGAGCAGGCGCGCTCGATGTCGATGTTCGCGACCATGGCGAGCGATTTCGAGAGCGCCCAGGAGCGCGCCAACGCCGTCGCGGCGGCCAAGGTGCAGATCGGAAAGTCGCTGAAGTTCGTGGGACAGCAGGCGATCCAGCTGCACGGCGGCATCGGCATGACCATGGAGGCCAAGATCGGCCACTACTTCAAGCGCCTCACCATGATCGAGAACAGCTTCGGCGACACCGACTACCACCAGCGCCGCGTCGCGGACTCGGGCGGGTTGGTCTGACCACACTATGACTGTCATCCCGGGGCATCGCGAAGCGATGAGCCCGGGATCCATCGGGCGGCATCACGTGCGGTGAAATGGATTCCGGGCTCGCGCCAAGTGGCGCGCCCCGGAATGACCAGGAGAGGGAGCCCAACAACAATGAAAAACACCCCGTTCGATCTCACCGGCAAGGTCGCCGTGGTCACCGGCTCCAGTCGCGGCATCGGCCGCTCCTCCGCCGAACTCCTGGCAAAGCTCGGCGCCAAGGTCGTGGTGTCCTCGCGCAAGGCGGATGCCTGCAAGGAGGTCGCCGACGGCATCATCGCGGCCGGCGGCGATGCCGCCGTCATTCCCTGCAACATCGCGCGCAAGGCGGATGTCGAGGCGCTGATCGCGGGTGCGACCAGGCATTACGGCAAGATCGACATTCTCGTCTGCAACGCCGCGGTGAATCCCTATTACGGCCCGCTGCTCGACATCACGGATGAAGCCTTCGACAAGATCATGGGCTCGAACGTCAAGAGCAACATCTGGCTCTCGGCGCTGGCGATCCCGCAAATGGCCGAGCGCGGTGGCGGCTCCGTGATCATCATCTCCTCGATCGGCGGCTTGCGCGGCTCCACCGTGATCGGCGCCTACGGCATCTCCAAGGCGGCCGACTTCGCGCTGTGCCGCTCGCTCGCCGGCGAATGGGGCCCGAAAGGCGTTCGCGTCAACTGCATCGCGCCCGGCCTCGTCAAGACCGATTTCGCCCGCGCGCTCTGGGAGGACGAGGCCATGCTGAAGCGCCGCACCGCGACCACGCCGCTGCGCCGCATCGGCGAGCCCGACGAAATCGCCGGTGCCGTCGCCTACCTCGCCTCGGATGCGTCGAGCTTCATGACGGGACAGACCATCGTCATCGACGGCGGCGTGACGACGGCCGCGGTGTAGCTCTTACCACTTGCAATTGCACGGCGAGCGCGCTCCACTTCATCTTCCCTGGAGGGAAGGGACGAGCGTAGCTCGCCCGTGGGTCGCTCGCGCGTAGCGCGAACGGGGTGGGGTGATCTCTCAACTCGAGCACTGTTGGCTGTGGAGAGACCGTCACTCCACCCCGGATCACATTCCGCTGCGCTGCATGTGATCCGACCCTCCCCCTCCAGGGGAGGTAAGCAAGACCAACCTTGACCTTGCCATTCTAATCCGCTCCCTTTGGCGCGACACAATGACTCCCTCCGGGGAAACGCCAAGCTAAACGCCAAGGTAGCCGCCATGTCTTTCGTCCTCGCCATCGACCAGGGCACCACCTCCTCGCGCGCCATCGTGTTTCGCGGCGATATTTCCATTGCGGCGAAGGCGCAAGCCGAGTTTCCGCAGCATTTTCCGGCCTCGGGCTGGGTCGAGCATGAGCCGGAGGACATCTGGACCTCGACCGTGATGGTGTGCCGCGAGGCGATCGAGCAGGCCGGCATCAGCGCAACGGACATCGCCGCGATCGGCATCACCAATCAGCGCGAGACCACCGTGGTGTGGGACCGCGCGACGGGGCAGGCCGTGCACCGCGCCATCGTCTGGCAGGACCGCCGCACCGCCGACATCTGCGCGAAACTGAAAGCGGAAGGCCGCGAGCCCGTGATCTCGCAAAAGACCGGCCTGATCATCGATCCCTATTTCTCCGGCACGAAGGTCGCCTGGATCCTCGACCACGTCCCCGGTGCCCGGGCCCGCGCCGCGCGCGGCGAATTGATGTTCGGCACCGTCGATTGCTATCTGCTCTGGCGCCTCACTGGCGGCAAGGTGCACGCCACCGATGCCACCAACGCCTCGCGCACGCTGCTGTTCAACATCCACACCGGCCAGTGGGACGACGAGCTCCTCGAGATCATCGGCGTGCCGCGCTCGATGCTGCCCGAAGTGAAGGACTCTTCCGCCCGCTTCGGCGAGAGCACGCCCGATCTGTTCGGCGGCGCGATTGCCATCTCGGGCATCGCCGGCGACCAGCAGGCCGCGACCATCGGCCAGGCCTGCTTCCGTCCGGGCATGATGAAGTCGACCTACGGCACCGGATGCTTCGCGCTGCTCAACACCGGCACCACGCCTGTGGTGTCGAAGAACAAGCTGCTCACCACGGTCGCCTATCAGCTCGAGGGAAAACGCACCTACGCACTCGAAGGCTCGATCTTCGTGGCGGGCTCGGCGGTGCAATGGCTGCGCGACGGCCTCGGCATCATCAAGCATGCGGCCGAGACCGGACCTCTTGCTGATCAGTCGGACTCCATGCAGAGCGTCTATCTCGTTCCCGCCTTCGTCGGCATGGGCGCGCCCTACTGGAATCCACGCGTGCGCGGCGCGCTGTTCGGCCTGACCCGCAACACCGGTCCCGCCGAGCTCGCCCATGCCGCGCTGGAGAGCGTCTGCTACCAGACGTTCGACCTTTGGGCCGCGATGCGCGCGGACTGGCCAAGCTCCGAAACCGCCAGCGTCGTGCTCCGCGTCGACGGCGGCATGACCGCTTCCGACTGGACCATGCAGCGCCTCGCCGATCTGCTGGATGCGCCCGTCGACCGCCCCGTGATCCAGGAGACCACCGCGCTGGGCGCCGCCTATCTCGCCGGCCTCCAGGCCGGTGTCTATCCCGAGCCGACAAAATTCGCCGACAATTGGCGCCTGGAGCACCGCTTCAAGCCGAACATGAGCGGGGCCACGCGCGAGCGGAAGCTCGCGGGCTGGGCGAGGGCGGTCAAGGGCGTCCTGGCGAGTGACGAGGGGGAGGGGTAGCAGTAACTTCGTAGCCCGGATGGAGCGAAGCGAAATCCGGGACAGCTATCGCTTGTGGCGCAAATCCCGGATTACGCTGCGCTCCATCCTGGCTACACATTGTCTCTCCACCGTCATTGCGAGCGGAGCGAAGCAATCCAGACTGCCTCTGCGGAAAGATCCTGGATTGCTTCGCTGCGCTCGCAATGACGGAGTATGGAGCGGCTGACACAGGGCTGGCCCATGACGCAGGGAAGCAAGGACCCATGATCCTCCCCGACGGCTATTCCGACGTCCCCGCCGGCAAGATCGCCGCCGTCGTCACCCATCTCGAGATGACCGCGCGCCCTCCGCGCCGTGACGATCCCCCCGGCGCCTGGACCCTGCGCAAGGTCGACGCCCCCGCGCTTCCTTGGTACCGCGATCTCTTCCGCCGCGTCGGCGAGGATTGGCTGTGGTTCTCGCGCGCACGCATGACCGATACGGAGCTCGCCGCAAGCATCCGCGCGCCGGGCATCGAAGTCTACGCGCTCTCCGTAAATGGCCGCGACGAAGGCCTGCTGGAACTCGACTTCCGCGAGCCCGGCCAGTGCGAGCTGGTCTATTTCGGCGTCACCGCATCCTTGATCGGCACCGGCGCCGCCCGCTTCCTGATGAACCGCGCGCTTGAGCCCGCATGGTCACGCGAGGTCCGCCGCGTCTGGGTCCACACCTGCACCCTCGACCACCCATCGGCCGTTGCCTTCTATCAGCGCTCCGGCTTCCGCCCGTTCCGCCGCCAGATCGAAATCGCCGACGATCCACGCCTCGACGGCACGGCGCCGCGCGATGCGGCGAAGCATGTGCCGATCATCGACTCGCCGTAGCCCGGAAGAGTGCAGCGAAATCCGGGCTGAGTCGGTCTCTCCCCGCCGTCATTGCGAGGAGCTCTTGCGACGAAGCAATCCAGACTGCCACCGCGGAGAGAGTCTGGATTGCTTCGCTTCGCTCGCAATGACGGTGCGGGCGACGCTTCAAAACACCTCCTGCTTCCCCCTTGCCAGCGAAAATCCCCGCTGCATCGCATTGAAGCACGTCAACCCGCTCTGCTCCGACCTGCAGGTGAATCCCGCGCGCTGCCACACCTCGTTATAGGCCAGCACCGGCAGCGAGGCGTCCATCACGGTGTCGCCAGCGCAGATGCGGCCCGCGGCTCGCTTCGCGCTCATCTCGAAGGCGTGGCCATAATCGAGCTCGCAATCGGCGGGGCGGCGTGGGCGGGTCTCCATGTTCATGATGTCGCAGCGGAGCACGCCCTGGCCGCTATCGCCGAAGAACTGGCAGACGATGTTTTTCGATGGCGTGAGAAAGCCGATCGGGCGGTCCTGGGCGCGGGCAGGGCTCGCCGCGGCGAGCACGGCGACGCCAAGTCCCATCATTGCAAATCGCCGCATCATGCATGCTCCTGCGTCCGGCACTGTCATGCCCGGACTTGATCCGGGCATCCATCCCTATTCTATAGTGGGCTCGTGAAAAAGATGGGCGGCCGGGTCGAGCCCGGCCAGGACACGCGAGTACGAACCATGTTCCTGATCGGCCAATATGATTCCCCCTTCGTCCGCCGCGTCGCGATTGCGCTGAAGCTCTACGGCCTCACCTTCGGGCACAGGCCGTGGTCGACCTTCGGCGATGCCGACCAGATCGCTCCGTACAATCCGCTGCGGCGCGTGCCGACCCTGGTGCTCGACGACGGCGAGGCGCTGATCGAGAGCACCATCATCCTGGATCATCTCGACGACCTCGTCGGCGAGGCGAAGGCGATGCTGCCGCGCAGCGGCGCCGAGCGGCGCAAGCATTTGCGCATCTGTGCGCTCGCGTCCGGCCTCGGCGACAAGGCGGTCAGCCTGCTCTACGAGCGTGTGCTGCGAAAGGAGCAGCTCACGCTATGGGTCGAGCGTTGCCAGGCGCAGATTGCGGACGTGCTGAAGGTGCTCGAGGCCGAGCGCGCCAGGGTGACGACGCCGTACTGGCTGGGCGATCGGATCGGTCACGCCGACGTCGCGGTGGCCTGCGTCGTCCGCTTCACCCGCGAGGCGCATCCGCAGCTGTTCGATGCGTCGCGCTATCCGGCGCTGTCGGCGCATGCCGAGCGCTGCGAGGCGCTGGCGCCGTTCAAGGAGTTCGTGCAGCCGCTGGCCCCGCCGAAGGGCTGAGGCCCGGTGCTCGGGCCCCAAGCTACCAGATCGTGGGGAGCCCGGCGGGCAAAACACACGAGCCCTGGGTCAATCAACGTCGCTCAAAATATTCCGCTTTACCGAAATTCGGTTTCGGCGTATGTGTCGGCCATCCTGATCCGGCGAAAGGGGCGGTCGTACGTCGTTTCGAACCGCGGATCGGGGAGCGGTGGACGCGGCAGCGTCGTGCACGAGAGGTGGGAGCAGGGCGGGAGAACCCCGTGAGGTCCCGGCGGCGTGCGGACGAGCGGCGCTTGAAGCGTACGGCCAAATCGCGTGGTCCTGGCTGTCGTTGCTACAGCCAAGCCTTGCGGAGGTGCGGGCCGCCCGACCGGGCGAAGCGCACCGCCAATTCGCGAGGTGACGGAGGCAAGCAAGAATTTCGTCTCCGGGGAGAGCGCGCCATACGCCGTCAAACATCGCGCAGGGAAGGCCGGTCGTTTCCGGCTTCACCTGTCATCCGTTGTGCATTGCGTGTGCATTCTCATCGCACGACGGACAAGCGGGTGCCAGCCGGCGCCCGGCCTTCCCTGCGCCCTTTCGCTATGAGGGCGTGAAGAGGCCAGCAAAACTCGGGCGGAACAAGCCGCGAGGAGGCGAAGGCATGTCTGCGGGCCACAACCTCCGACATCGTAGGGTGGGCAAAGCGAAGCGTGCCCACGCATTTTTCGCGATCGAGAGAGATGGTGGGCACGGCGCTGTGCGCCTTTGCCCACCCTACGGCACTGGGTCTGCCGCAAACACAACTGTCATCGCCCGGCTTGACCGGGCGATCCAGTACTCCGAGACGGCTGTTATTGAATCGAGAGGCCGCGGCGTACTGGATTCCCCGCCTTCGCGGGGAATGACAGTGTTAGTTGGAGAATGAGCCATCACCTCACTCTCCGTCATTGCGAGCGCAGCGACTTGTCCGCCGAAGCCTTCGGCGGAGGCGGAAGCAATCCAGGGTCTTTCCGCGGAGGGATTCTGGATTGCTCCGTCGCAAGGGCTCGTCGCAATGACGTGGAGAGAGCGGCGCCTACCCCGCGCCCGCGCGCTTCTTCTGCCAGACGAGATGCACCGCGCAGGTGCAGCCGGGCGGATGCGAGGCGAGGTCCTTTGAGGTCTCGTCGTTCGCGGGCGTTGCCGCAAACGCCTTGTCGGTCCCCTCTCGCGCGGGAATGTAGTTCAGCACCGGTGCGAGCCAGCGCTCGGTCTCCGCCACCGTCATGCCCTTGCGGGCGGCATAGTCCTCGACCTGGTCGCGCTCGATCTTGCCGACGCCGAAATAATAGCTGTCGGGACTGGCGAAGTAGAGCCCGGATACGGACGAGCCGGGCCACATCGCAAAACTCTCGGTCAGCTTCACGCCACAGCTGGCTTCCGCATCGAGCAGTTCGAACAGCGTCGCCTTCTCGGTGTGATCGGGCTGTGCGGGATAGCCGGGCGCGGGGCGGATGCCCTGGTATTTCTCCAGGATCATCTCCTCGTTGGAGAGCGCCTCGTCCGGCGCATAGGCCCAGAACTCGCGGCGCACGCGGGCATGCATGCGCTCGGCGAAGGCTTCGGCGAGGCGGTCGGCCAGCGCCTTGCACAGGATCGAGGAGTAGTCGTCGTTCGCCATCTTGAAGCGATCGGCGACGGCGTCCTCGCCGATGCCGGCGGTGACCACGAAGCCGCCGACATAGTCCGGCACGCCCGCGGGCGCGACGAAGTCGGCCAGCGCCGCGTTGAAGCGGCCTTCGCGCTTCTCGAGCTGCTGGCGCAGCGTGTGCAGCGTCGCGACGCGCTTCGTGCGGCTCTCGTCGGCATAGAGCACGATGTCGTCACCGTCAGCGTTGGCCGGCCAGAAGCCGATCGTCGCGCGCGCCCTGAACCATTTCTCCTTGACGATGGTGTCGAGCATCTTGCGCGCGTCGTCATAGAGCGAGCGCGCGACCTCGCCGACCTTGGAATCGTTGAGGATGGCGGGGAAGCGTCCCGCGAGCTCCCAGGTCTGGAAGAACGGCGTCCAGTCGATGCAGTCGACCAGCTCGCCGAGGTCGTAGTCGTCAAAGCTGCGGATGCCGAGGAGGGTCGGCTTCACCGGCTTGCTCTTGGTGAAATCGACCGGCACGCGGTTGGCACGCGCGGCCGCCAGCTTCAGGCGCTTCTTGTCGGCCTGCGCGCGCAGATGCGCGTCCGAGATTTTTGCGTATTCGGCGCGGACTTCGGCGGCATAGGCCTCGCGCTTCTCGGGCGAGAGCAGCGAGGAGGCGACGCCGACCGCGCGGCTGGCGTCGTTGACATGCACGACGGGACCGGCGCGATAGCTCGGGTCGATCTTGACGGCCGTATGCACGCGGCTGGTGGTGGCGCCGCCGATCAGCAGCGGCAGCTTGAGGCCTTCGCGCTGCAATTCGCCGGCGAAGAATGCCATCTCGTCGAGCGAGGGCGTGATCAGGCCGGAGAGACCGACGATGTCGGCCTTCTCCGCCTTCACGGTCTCGACGATCTTGGCGGCAGGCACCATCACGCCGAGGTCGATGACCTCGAAATTGTTGCACTGGAGCACGATGCCGACGATGTTCTTGCCGATGTCGTGGACGTCGCCCTTCACGGTCGCGAGCACGATCTTGCCCGCGGAGGAGGAGCCCTCGGTGCCGATCCCGTTGGCGAGATTGCGCGCCTTCTCTTCTTCCATGAACGGCATCAGCCAGGCCACCGCCTGTTTCATGACGCGGGCGGATTTCACGACCTGCGGCAAAAACATCTTGCCGTCGCCGAAGAGATCGCCGACCACGTTCATGCCGGCCATCAGCGGTCCCTCGATCACGTCGAGCGGGCGCGACGAATTCTTGCGGGCTTCTTCGGTGTCCCGCTCGATGAACTCGGTGATGCCGTGCACCAGCGAATGCGACAGCCGCTTCTCCACCGGCCATTCGCGCCAGGCGAGATCGGCCTCCTTGGTCTGGGTCTTGTTGCCGCGGAATTTCTCGGCGAGCGCCAGCAGCCGCTCGGACGCGCCCGCGTCGCGGTTGAGGACGACGTCCTCGCAAACCTGGCGCAGCTCCGGATCGATGTCGTCATAAACGATCATCTGCCCGGCGTTGACGATGCCCATGTCCATGCCGGCCTTGATGGCGTGATACAGGAACACCGAATGCATGGCCTCGCGCACCGGCTCGTTGCCGCGGAACGAGAACGAGAGGTTGGAGACGCCGCCCGAGATGTGCGCGGCCGGCAGGTTCTGCCGGATCCAGCGGGTCGCCTCGATGAAGTCGACGCCGTAATTGTTGTGCTCCTCGATGCCGGTCGCGATCGCAAAAACATTGGGATCGAAGATGATGTCCTCAGGCGGGAAGCCGACCTTGTTCACCAGGATGTCGTAGGCGCGCTTGCAGATCTCGGTCTTGCGCGCGAACGTGTCGGCCTGGCCGACCTCGTCGAATGCCATGACGACGACCGCCGCACCGTGATGGCGGGCGATCTTCGCCTCGTGGATGAACTTCTCCTCGCCTTCCTTCATCGAGATCGAATTGACGACCGGCTTGCCCTGCACGCATTTCAGGCCGGCCTCGATCACCGAGAATTTCGAGGAGTCCACCATCACGGGGACACGGGCGATGTCGGGCTCGGCGGCGACGAGGTTGAGGAAGGTCACCATCGCGGCTTCGGAATCGAGCAGGCCCTCGTCCATGTTGACGTCGATGATCTGCGCGCCGTTCTCGACCTGGTCGCGCGCGACCTGCAGCGCGGCGGTGTAGTCACCGGCCGTGATCAGCTTGCGGAAGCGCGCGGAGCCGGTGACGTTGGTGCGCTCGCCGACGTTGACGAACGGAATCGCGTCCGTCAGCACGAACGGCTCGAGGCCGGAGAGCCGGAGGCGCGGGCTGATCTCCGGCACGATGCGCGGCTTGTGTGGGGCCACCGCGGCGGCGATCGCCGCGATATGGCCCGGCGTAGTGCCGCAGCAGCCGCCGACGATGTTGACCAAACCATCGCGCGCGAACTCGCCGACCAGGCGCGCCATGTATTCGGGCGTCTCGTCGTACTGACCGAACTCGTTGGGCAGGCCGGCATTGGGATAGGCACAGACCAGCGTGTCGGCGACGCGGCCGATATCGGCGATATGCGCGCGCAGGTCCTCGGCGCCGAGCGCGCAGTTGAAGCCGATGGTGACAGGCTTGGCGTGCCGGACCGAATACCAGAACGCCTCCGGCATCTGGCCCGAGAGCAGGCGGCCGGACTTGTCGGTGATGGTGCCCGACACCATCACCGGCATGTCGATGCCGCGCGCTTCGGTGATCTCCGCGATCGCATAGAGCGCCGCCTTGGCGTTCAGCGTGTCGAAGATGGTCTCGACCAAGAGCAGATCGACGCCGCCGTCGAGCATGCCGTTGATCTGCTCGCCATAGGATTTGCGCAGATCGTCGAAGGTGACGGCGCGGTAGCCGGGATTGGAAACGTCGGGCGAGATCGAGGCGGTGCGGTTGGTCGGGCCGATGGCGCCCGCGACGAAGCGCGGCCTGCCGTCCTCGGCTTCGACGCGCCGCGCGGCATTGCCGGCAAGGCGGGCGCCTTCGCGCGCCATCTCGTAGACGATGTCGGTGAGGTCGTAATCGGCCTGCGCGATCGAGGTCGTGGAGAAGGTGTTGGTCGCGACGATGTCGGCACCGGCGCGCAAATACGCCGCGTGGATGTCCTCGATCGCCTGCGGCTGGGTCAGGATCAAGAGGTCGTTGTTGCCGCGCAGGTCGCGATGGAAATTCTTGAAACGCTCGCCGCGGAAGGCGGCCTCGTCGAACTGGAGGTTCTGGATCATCGTGCCCATGGCGCCGTCGAGCACGAGGATGCGCTCGCGCGCGGCGTTGAGCAGGGCAGTTCGCTTCGGAGAGGTGGATACGGTCATGTTGTCTTACGCCGCCTTCTGCGCGCTCTTGGCGCGGATGCCGAGCAAATGGCTGATCGCGAACACGAGATCGGCGCGGTTCATGGTGTAGAAATGGAAGGTGTCGACGCCGTGCTTGGCAAGCTTCTGCACCTGGCCGGCGGCAACGGTCGCGGCCACCAGCTTGCGGGTCTCGGCATCGTCATCGAGGCCTTCGAATTTCGCGGCGAACCAATCGGGCACCGAGGTGCCGGCGCGGGTGACGAAATTGCGGGCCTGCTTGAAATTGTGCATGGGCATGATGCCCGGCACGATCGGGATGCTGATGCCGCGGGCGCGGACGCGGTCGAGATAGCGGAAGTAGAGGTCGTTATCGAAGAACACCTGGGTGATCGCGCGGCTCGCGCCGGCATCGACCTTGGCCTGCAGCGTGTCGATGTCGGCATCGAAGTCGCGCGCCTCCGGGTGCTTCTCCGGATAGGCCGAGACCGACACTTCGATATCGGCATGCCGCTTCTTGATCCCCGCGACGAGCTCCGCCGAGCTCTGATAGCCGTCGGGATGGCTGGCATAGGGCGTGCCGATGCCGCCGGCGGGATCGCCGCGCAGGCCGACGATATGGCGGACGCCGACCTCGTGATAGCGGTCGACGATCTCGTCGATCTCGCCGCGCGAGGCGCCGACGCAGGTCAGATGCGCCGCCGGCAGCAGCGCGGTCTCTTTCAGGATGCGCGAGATGGTGGAGTGGGTCCGCTCCCGGGTCGAGCCGCCGGCGCCGTAGGTCACCGAGACGAATTTCGGGTCGAGCGGGGCGAGCCGGTTGATGGTCTCCCAGAGATTGCGCTCCATATCTTCCGTCTTGGGCGGAAAGAACTCGAAGGAGATCGCAGGGCGCTTCAGGTGCCCGTCTTGCCCGTCGGCTCGGGAAGGCGTCGTCAGATCGGTCATGGCACCACTCGCTCCAGATTGCGTCGCCAAATTTGGCGGCGGCCGGTCAGGTTCTCGCTTGAAGGGCCTAAGATAGGGCAAAGGTGAATCGAGCTACAGCCCATCGTGGATGGGAAATGGCCCACTTCGTGCGGAATGTATTGAATTCTTGTGCCTAAATGCTGAATTTGTGGGATACGTGTAAGATCCAAAAAGTTACGTATAATCAATACAATATGGCCTAAGAGCCGGAGCCAACGGGCAAAGCGTGGCGGTGGGCAGTGTGAATTGATGACGACGCAGTCGCCGGTCGTCCCAACGTCTGCTGGAGGGCCGGTTCGCAGCCCGCACACGCCAGACCTGCGCCGTCAGCCCATTGCCGCGTCGCCGCCCGCAACTAATTTAGCGCGCCATGATCCCGCTCTCAGTCCTCGACCTCTCGGTCGTCACATCAGGCACCAGGCCTGCCGCGGCGCTGCGCAACAGCATCGACCTGGCGCGCCATGTCGACGGGCTCGGCTATGTCCGCTACTGGCTCGCCGAACACCACAACCTCGCCTCGGTCGCGAGCCCGGCGCCCGACGTCATGATCGGGCAGATCGCGGCGGTGACCAAGCATATCCGCGTCGGCTCCGGCGGGGTGATGCTGCCCAATCACGCCCCGCTGGTGGTGGCCGAGCGCTTCAAGATGCTGGAGGCGCTGTTTCCCGGCCGCATCGACCTCGGCCTCGGCCGTGCGCCCGGCACCGACGGCGCGACGGCTTACGCGCTGCGGAGCCGGCTCGACCGCCGCGAGGGCGACGATTTTCTGGAGCGGCTGCACGAACTGATTCTGTGGCAGACGCGCGAATTCCCCGCAGGACATCCCTACAACAACGTCGTCGCCATGCCCGACGACACCGCCCTGCCGCCGATCTGGCTGCTCGGCTCCAGCGATTATTCTTCGGAGCTGGCCGCGCAAGTGGGCATGGGCTTCGCCTTCGCCCATCACTTCGCGTCCCACGATGCAGTCGGTGCGATGGTGCATTACCGCAACCGCTTCCAGCCCTCGTCATGGCGTGCGAGTCCGCACGCGATCCTCGCAGTCGCGGCCATCGCGGCCGACACCGATGAGGAGGCCGAACGGCTCGCCTCTTCGTTCGACCTCAACCGGCTGCGCCGCGACCGCGGTCAATATCTGCCGCTGCCGAGCGTCGAGGAGGCGCTGGCCTATCCTTACTCCGACTCCGAGCGCACCTCGATCCTCCGCAACCGCTCCCGCCTGTTCGTCGGCAGCCCCACGACGGTCCGGAGGAAGCTGCAGCCGCTGATCGACGCGAGCAGGCCGGACGAGTTGATGGTGATCACCGCCGTGTATGACCACGAGGCGCGGAAGAAGTCATATGCGCTGCTGGCGGAGGCGTTTGGGCTTGGAGCAGACGTGTAAGTCGTTGCTGTGCCCCGGACGCAGCGCAGCGCCCTTCAGCGGTGCGCTGCAGAGCCGGGGCCCATCTCGCGATTGGGTATTTTGGCTTCTGGGTCCCGGCTCGCGCTTCGCGCGTCCGGGACACGAGACTAATCCTGCTGCGCTTCGCTGAACGTCGCGCGGAACGGATGGCCCGGATACACGCCGACGATGCGGAATTCGCGCGAGAAGAATTTCAGCTCCTCGATCGCGAAGGCGAGGCCCTTGTCCTCGGGGTGGCCATCGACGTCGGCATAGAACTGCGTGGCGAAGAAATTGCCGTCGACCATGTAGCTCTCGAGCTTGGTCATGTTGACGCCGTTGGTGGCAAAGCCGCCGAGCGCCTTGTAGAGCGCGGCGGGCAAATTGCGCACCCGGAAGACAAAAGTCGTGACCAGCGGTCCCGTGCCCTGCGAGCCCCATTTCGGCTCGCGCGCCAGCACCACAAAGCGCGTGGTGTTGTGGGCTTCATCCTCGATGTCCTCTGCGAGGATGTCGAGGCCGTAGATCTTGGCGGCGAGGCGCGAGGCGATCGCGGCGACGGACTTGTCCTTGCGTTCCGAGATGTCGCGGGCGCTGCCGGCGGTATCGGCGTGCACGATCGGCTTGATGCCAAGCTTGCGGATGATGCGCCGGCACTGGCCGAGCGCATGCACATGGCTCTCGACGCTCCTGATGTCGTCGAGCTTGGTGCCTTTCACCGCCATCAGCTGATGCCGCACCGGGAGAAACCACTCGCCGATGATGAAGAGACCGGAGGCCGGCAAGAGATGATGGATGTCGGCGACGCGGCCGGCGACCGAGTTCTCGATCGGAATCATGCCGAGATCGGCCTCGCCCGACGAGATCGCAGACAGCGCGTCCTCGAAGGTGGCACAGGGCATCGGCTCGGCGTCGGGATAGGCCTCGACGATCGCGATGTGGGAATTGGCTCCGGGCTCGCCCTGGAATGCGATTTTCAGCTTGCTCATGTCTTAAAAGTGCTCCTGCGGCGCCTTGTAGCAGCCGCTCAGGATTTGGAAAGGATGCTGCGCGCGGTTTCCAGGTCGGGCGGCGTGTCGACGCCGCGGGGCACGCTGTCGACGATCATGATGTCGATGCGCATGCCGGCTTCAACCGCCCGGAGCTGCTCCAGGCTTTCCTGACGCTCCAGCGGTGAAGGCGGCAGCGAGACGAACCGCTCCAGCGCAGCGCGGCGGTAAGCATATAGGCCGATGTGGTGGTAGCGCGGTCCGTTGCCGTAAGGGGCTGTAGCGCGGGTAAAATAAAGTGCCCGCATGCGCCGCGGGCCGATCGGCGAGCCGATGGCCTTCACGACGCTCGGGGCGAGGTCCTCCTCCTCGGTGTGGATCTGCGAGGCCAGCGTCACGATGTCGACCGCCGGATCGGCAAAGGGCGGCAGCACCTCCCGGATGGTGGCCGGCGTGATCGTCGGGAAATCGCCCTGCAGGTTGATCACGATCTCCGCCTTGCCGTCCGGGTCGAGCTTCTGCATGGCCTCGTGGATGCGGTCCGAACCAGAGGGGTGGTCGGCGCGCGTCATCACGGCTTCGCCGCCATGGGCCGTCACGACCGAGGCGATCTCCGGCGTATCGGTTGCGACCGCGACCCGGCCGATACCGGCGGCCTCGGCGCGGCGCAGCACATGCACGATCATCGGCTGGCCCGCGATATCGGCGAGCGGCTTGCCGGGCAGGCGGGTGGCGGCCATGCGGGCCGGGATCAGCACCAGGATGCGAGGATCGATCATCGGGTCAAGAGCCTGCAAACAGGGCGTTTTCCGCGCCGAGAAATGGAGTGGGGACGGGTTGAAAGCCGGGTCGCTTATACGGGTTGCCAGACCCCGGGCAAACCGATATCTCAATGGCAAAACTCGGGGAAACAATAGGGAACGTTTGATTCTCCCGAGGCTCGTCCTGGCGGCCGATTGCGCCGCTGTTTCCTTCTTGCGGTGGGGCCTGGCCGGAAATGGACTCTTTCGAACTCAATAAAATCATGGGTGCCGTGCTTGGTACCTGTCTCTTTCTCTTGGTGACCAGCTTTACCGCCCAGGCTCTTTTCTCGCCCAAGATGCCGGAAAAGCCCGGCTTCGAGATCGCCGTGAAGGAAGATGCCGGCCACGGCAAGGAAGGCGGCGCTGCCGCCGCAGCTTCCGAGCCGATCGAAAAGCTGCTCCAGACCGCCTCCGTCGAAAAGGGCTCTGCAGCCGCCAAGAAGTGCGGCGCCTGCCACACCTTCGAAAAGGGCGGTCCGAATCGCGTTGGTCCGAACCTCTATGGCGTCGTCGGCGAGAAGCGGGGCGAGGGCCGCGGCGGCTTCAACTTCTCGGCTGCCATGAAGGCCAAGGGCGGCACCTGGACGTTCGACGACCTCAACAAGTTCATCGCCAATCCGAAGGGCTTCATCCCGGGCACCGCGATGGGCTTTGCCGGTATCCCCAAGGATTCCGAGCGCGCTGATGTCATTGCCTATCTGAATTCGCTGTCAGAGCACCCTCAGCCGCTGCCGACCGCGTCGAAGTAAGGCCTCAAGAACCTGTCTTGGAATATGCGGCCAGGCTGAAAAGCCTGGCCGTTTCCTTATCCGGGCCTCGCGACGAATTTATCGGGGCGTTTGGCCGCATCCGACAGGTCGCCGGGCCTTCCAAGATGAGGAAAAAGCAACATATTCGGTCGAAACCTCGCCTATATTGGGAACTTAAAGGAGTAGCCTCCTTCAAGACAGGGATGTTGATTTGGCCATTACCCGACGCGATCTCCTGCTCACCGGCACTGCTGCCGCAGCGCTTCCCGCCCTTGGTTCCCTGGGCAGCGTTCCCGTCATCGGCGCAGCACGCGCGCAATCCGCCAGTGAGCTACCTTGGCGCCACGCACTATCCCTGTTCGGGAAGGTCAAGTACCCCGCCGACTTCAAGCGCTTCGACTATGTCAATCCGGAAGCGCCGAAAGGCGGCGTCGCCCGCCAGATCGCCGTCGGCACCTTCGACAACTTCAACATCGTCGTGTCAGGTGTGAAGGGGCAGGTCGCCGGCGCCGTCGCATTCATCTACGAATCCCTCACGACGCCCTCGCTCGACGAAGTCTCGACCGAATATGGCGCGCTGGCCGAGGCCGTCAGCCATCCGGATGATTTCTCCTACGTGACTTACCGCCTGCGGCCGCAGGCCAAATGGCACGACGGCAAGCCCGTTACCGCGGACGACGTGATCTTTTCGCTCGATTCCTTCAAGAAGCACCACCCGATGTACTCGGCCTATTACAGCCATGTGGTAAAGGCCGAGAAGGTCGGCGAGCGCGAGGTGAAGTTCGTATTCGACGCGCCGGGCAACCGCGAGCTGCCGCAGATTGTGGGCCAACTCACGGTCCTGCCGAAGCATTGGTGGGAAGGGACCGACGCGCAGGGCCGCAAGCGCGATGTCTCCGCAACCACGCTCGAAGTTCCGCTCGGCTCCGGTCCCTACAGGGTCAAGGACTTCGTTGCAGGACGGTCGATAGCGCTGGAGCGCGTCAAGGATTATTGGGGCCGCGACCTGCCGGCCAATGTGGGCCGCAACAATTTCGACGAGCTGCGCTACGAATATTTCCGCGATGCCACCGTGGCGATCGAGGCTTTCAAGGCCGACCAGGTCGATTGGCGTACCGAGAACAGCGCGAAGAACTGGGCGACCGCCTACGACTTCCCGGCCGTGACCGAAAAGCGCGTGATCCTCGAGGAGTTCGCCAATCGCAGCTCGGGCGTGATGCAAGCCTTCGTGCCGAACCTGCGCCGCGCCAAATTCAGCGACCCCCGCGTGCGGCGTGCGCTCAATTACGCCTTCGACTTCGAGGAGATGAACAAGCAGATCTTCTACGGCCAGTACAAGCGCATCAACAGCTATTTCGACGGCATCGAAGATCTGATGGCAACCGGCTTGCCGCAGGGCAAGGAGCTCGAGATCCTCGAGACCGTCCGTGCTCAGGTCCCGCCCGAAGTCTTCACTACGGCCTACAGCAATCCGGTCGGCGGCAGTCCGGAAGCCGTGCGCGACAATCTCCGCGAGGCGCTGCGCCTGTTCAAGGAGGCCGGCTACGAGGTGCGCGACCGCAAGCTGACCGACGTCAAGACCGGCGCCCAGTTCACGCTGGAATTGCTGAACTCGGATCCAAGCTTCGAGCGGATCACGCTGTTCTACAAGCCGTCCCTGGAGCGGCTCGGCATTGCCGTCAGCGTGCGGACGGTCGATCCGACCCAATACGAGAACAGGACACGCGAGTGGGATTTCGACATCGTCACCAACTCGTGGGGCGAGTCGCAGTCGCCGGGTAACGAGCAGCGCGAGTTCTGGTCGTCCAAGACGGCTGACATCGCCGGCTCGCGCAACATCGCCGGCATCAAGAATCCGGCGATCGACAAGCTGATCGAGCGGGTCATCTACGCGACCGGTCGCGACGATCTCGTCGCCGCAACCAAGGCGCTCGATCGTGTACTGCTGTGGAATCACTATGTCGTGCCGCAGTGGACCTATACGAAGGTGCGCACCGCGCGCTGGGACCGCTTCGGCCGACCCGCCGAATTGCCCCGATATGGTCAGTCCGGTTTTCCGTTCATCTGGTGGTACGACGCAGACAAGGCGGCGCGGATCGCAAAGAAGTCGTGAAGGACATCCCCCGCATGACGCAGATGTCACGTCGCCATGTGCTGGCCTTGGGTGTTGGCGGCGCCCTGGGGGCGTCGCTGGGCGCGTGGCCGCTGCGTGGTGCGCATGCATCGGAAGCGGGGATTGAGGCTCACGGCATCTCCGCTTTCGGCGATCTCAAATATCCCGCCGACTTCCATCATTTCGGTTACGTCAATCCGGGTGCTCCGAAGGGCGGCACGTTCTCCCTGATTCCGTCGACGAAATCGCATAACCAGTCCTACCAGACCTTCAACTCGCTCAACGCTTTCATTCTGAAGGGCGATGGCGCGCAAGGCATGGACATGACGTTTTCGCCCCTGATGGTGCGGGCAAGCGACGAGCCCGACGCGATGTATGGGCTTGCTGCGAAGTCCGTGCAGATATCGCCCGACAGGTTGGTCTATCGCTTCACGATGCGGCCGGAGGCGAAATTCCACGATGGTACGAAGCTGACCGCGCATGATGCGGCGTTCTCGCTGACAACGCTGAAGGCCAAGGGCCATCCGCTGATCGTCGTGAACATGCGCGACTTCGTGAGCGCGGAAGCCATCGATGACGCGACGCTCGTCGTCACCTTCGCCAAGGGACGCGCCCGCGATGTGCCGCTCTATGTCGCGGGGCTGCCGATCTTTTCGAAAGTGTATTACTCGTCGCGGTCGTTCGATGAATCGACGCTGGACATTCCGCTCGGCTCCGGTCCGTACAAAGTCGGCCGGTTCGAGGTCAATCGCTATATCGAGTTCGAACGGGTCAAGGACTGGTGGGCTGCAGATCTGCCGCCCTGCCGCGGCAGCTACAACTTCGACGTCGTACGCTATGAATTCTATCGCGACCGCGATGTCGCCTTCGAAGGTTTCACCGGCAAGAGCTATCTCTACCGCGAGGAATTCACCTCGCGCATCTGGGCGACACGCTACGACTTCCCGGCCGTCAAGGACGGCCGCGTCAAGATGGAGGTCGTGCCCGACGACACGCCCTCCGGCGCGCAAGGCTGGTTCATCAATACAAGGCGTGACAAGTTCAAAGACCCGCGCGTGCGCGAGGCTCTGATCAACGCCTTCGATTTCGAATGGACCAACAAGACCATCATGTACGGCGCCTATGCCCGTACCGTGTCGCCGTTCCAGAATTCGGATCTCATGGCGGGCGGTGCGCCGCCTTCGCCGGAGGAGCTGAAGCTGCTGGAGCAGTTTCGCAGCCAGGTTCCGGACGACGTTTTCACCGCACCGTTCACGCCTCCTGTCACGGACGGCTCCGGACAAGACCGCAGCCTGTTGCGCAAGGCGCAGCAATTGCTGAACGAGGCTGGTGTGCCGATCAAGGATGGCAAGCGGATGCTGCCCAACGGCGAGGTGTTCAAGATCGAGTTCCTGTTGGACGAACCGTCCTTCCAGCCGCATCACGCGCCCTACATCAAGAATCTCGCGACGCTCGGCATTGAAGCCAACATACGCCTCGTCGATGCCGTGCAATACAGAGCGCGTCAGGATGACTTCGATTTCGACATGACGATCCAGCGCTTCAGCATGTCGGCGACGCCGGGCGATGCCATGCGCTCGTTCTTCTCCTCGCAGGTCGCGAACACCAAGGGCTCGTACAATCTCGCGGGCATCGCCAATCCGGCCATTGACGCCATGATCGAAAAGATCATGGCGGCCGATACCCGCGAGGAATTGACCGTCGCTTGCCGCGCCTTCGACCGCCTGTTCCGCGCCGGCCGCTATTGGGTGCCGCAATGGTACAACAAGACGCACCGGCTGGCTTATTGGGATCAGTTCGGTCATCCGCAGAAGCTGCCGCGTTATGCCAATGGCGTCGGCGCGCCCGACATCTGGTGGCATGAACCCGCCAAGGCCGCCAAGCTCGAGCAGGCGAAATAATCATGAGCGCCTATATCGCCCGCCGCATCCTCTTGATGATCCCGACGCTGCTGGGGATCCTCTTCGTGTCTTTCGTCGTCGTGCAATTCGCGCCGGGCGGCCCGGTCGAGCGCGTGATCGCGCAGCTGTCGGGGGCTGACACCGGCGGCACGTCGCGCATTTCGGGCGGCAGCGACTTTGCGCAGCGCGCGCCCGGGCAAGTCGGGGCCGGCGGCGATGCCATCAACTCGAAATATCGCGGCGCGCAGGGACTTGATCCCGACTTCATCAAGAAGCTCGAGGTACAGTTCGGCTTCGACAAGCCGGCACCGGAACGCTTCGCACTGATGGTGTGGAATTTCGCCCGCTTCGATTTCGGCAAGAGCTATTTCCGCGACGTCAGCGTTCTGCAACTCATCAAGGAGAAGCTGCCGGTTTCGATCTCGCTCGGGATCTGGCTGACGCTGATCACCTATCTGATCTCGATTCCGCTCGGCATCCGCAAGGCGGTGCAGGACGGCGCGCGCTTCGACACCTGGACATCGACCATTCTCGTGCTGGGCTATGCCATTCCCGGCTTTTTGTTCGCAATCCTCCTAATCATCCTGTTTGCCGGCGGCTCCTTTTTTAACTGGTTCCCGCTGCGCGGACTGACCTCCGACGGCTGGTCGCAGTTTCCCTGGTACTGGAAGATCATCGATTATTTCTGGCATCTGACGCTGCCGCTGATCGCCATGGGGCTAGGTGCCTTCACCACCATGACGTTCCTGACCAAGAACTCGTTCCTGGACGAGATTCGCAAGCAATACGTCATGACCGCGCGCGCCAAGGGCTGTAGCGAGGGACGGGTGCTTTACGGCCACGTTTTCCGCAATGCCATGCTGATCGTGATCGCCGGCTTCCCGGGGACCTTCATCCACGCCTTCTTTTCTGGCTCGCTGCTGATCGAGACCATCTTCTCGCTGGACGGGCTGGGACTGCTCAGCTTCGAGAGCGTGCTCAACCGCGACTATCCCGTGGTGTTCGGCACGCTCTATATCTTTTCGCTGGTCGGCCTCGTGATCAACCTGGTCTCCGACCTGACCTATATGTGGATCGACCCCCGGATCGATTTCGAGGCGCGGGAGGTCTGATGACGATTACCGCACCGACGCCGATCGAGACCACGACCCAGTCCCCACTGGGGGAGGTCGTTCCGATCACGCGCAAGCCGTTCGCTCCTTCGCCGCTCAACCGGCGGCGGTGGCAGAATTTCAAGGCGAACCGCCGCGGCTACTGGTCGTTCTGGATCTTCATTGCGCTGTTTGTGGTCTCGCTGTTCGCGGAGCTGATCGCCAACGATCGGCCTTTCCTGATCAAGTTCGATGGCCGTCTCTACTGGCCCGCTTTCGTGACCTATTCGGAAACCACCTTCGGCGGCGACTTCGAAACCGCGGCTGACTACCGCGATCCCTATTTGCAGAAGCTGATCAAGGAGAAGAACGGCACCATCGTCTGGCCGCTGATCCGTTATTCTTACGACACCCACAATCTCGACCTCCCGACGCCGGCCCCGTCGCCGCCGACATGGATGCTGACGGAGAAGCAATGCCAGTCGGTGGTGGAGAAGAAGGGACTGAAGAGCTGCCGCGACCTCGAATACAATTGGCTCGGCACCGACGATCAGGGGCGCGACGTGGTCGCACGGCTGATCTACGGCTTCCGCATCTCGGTGCTGTTCGGCCTTTGTCTCACCATCGTTTCGTCGGTCATCGGCATCGCAGCGGGCGCGGTGCAAGGTTATTTCGGCGGTCGGGTCGATCTCATCTTCCAGCGTTTCATCGAGATCTGGACGGCGATCCCCTCGCTCTATCTTCTCCTGATCCTGTCTTCGGTCCTCGTGCCCGGCTTCTTCGTGTTGCTGGGCATCCTCCTGCTGTTCTCGTGGGTCTCGCTGGTCGGTCTCGTGCGGGCCGAGTTCCTGCGCGGGCGCAACTTCGAATACATCCAGGCGGCGCGGGCGCTCGGTGTCTCCAACCCGATCATCATGTTCCGCCACCTGCTGCCGAACGCGATGGTCGCGACCATGACGTTCCTGCCCTTCATCGTCTCGAGTTCGGTGATGACGCTGACGGCGCTGGATTTCCTCGGCTTCGGCCTGCCGCCGGGATCGCCTTCGCTCGGCGAATTGCTGTCGCAGGCCAAGTCCAATGTGCAGGCGCCCTGGCTCGGCTTCTCCGGCTTCTTCTCGGTCGCGAGCATGTTGTCGCTCTTGATCTTCACCGGCGAAGCCGTGCGCGACGCCTTCGATCCGCGCAAGACGTTCAGGTAAGCCGATGGACGCGATCAACCAGCCCCTGCTTGCCGTTCGCGACCTCTCGGTGGCCTTCCACCAGGGCGGAGCCACGACGCTCGCGGTCGACAAGGTCTCGTTCCAGATCAAGCGCGGCGAATGCCTGGCACTGGTCGGTGAATCCGGCTCCGGCAAGTCCGTCAGCGCGCTCTCGATCCTCAAGCTCTTGCCCTATCCGAACGCCTCGCACCCCTCCGGCAGCATCCGCTTCAAGGGTCAGGAGCTCATCGACCGATCCGAACAGGAGATGCGGGAGATTCGCGGTAGCGATATCTCCATCATCTTCCAGGAGCCGATGACCTCGCTCAATCCGTTGCACACGATCGAGGCGCAGATCGGCGAGATCATCCAGCTGCATAATCCAACCAGCAATGCCGAGGCGCGCAGGCGGACGCTGGAACTGCTGACGCAGGTTGGCATCCCCGAGCCGGAGACGCGGCTGAAGAGCTATCCGCATCAACTCTCCGGCGGTCAGCGCCAGCGCGTGATGATCGCGATGGCGCTCGCCAACGAGCCGGATCTGTTGATCGCGGACGAGCCGACGACGGCGCTCGATGTCACCGTGCAGGCACAGATCCTGGCGCTGCTCGCCGAGATCCGCTCGCGGCTCGGCATGAGCCTGCTCTTCATCACCCACGATCTCGGCATCGTGCGCCGCATCGCCGACACCGTTTGTGTCATGAAGAGCGGCGAGATCGTCGAGCAGGGACCGGTCGAGCAGGTCTTCAAGACGCCGAAACATCCCTACACGCGCGATCTGCTCGCGGCCGAGCCGAAGCCGGATCCGGCGCCGCCGCAGCCGGATGCGCCGTTGGTGATGTCGGCCAACGACCTGAAGGTCTGGTTTCCGATCAAGCGCGGCCTCATGCGCAAGACGGTCGGCCACATCAAGGCGGTCGACGGCGTCAGCGTCGCCGTGCGCAAGGGCGAGACGCTTGGCGTCGTCGGCGAATCCGGCTCGGGCAAGACCACGCTGGGGCTGGCGCTGCTGCGGCTGATCTCGTCGAACGGACGCATCGTATTCTTGGGGAAGGACATCCAGGGCCTGCGTTTCAAGGAGATGCGGCCGTTCCGGCGCGACATGCAGATCGTGTTCCAGGACCCGTTCGGCTCGCTCTCACCGCGCATGTCGGTCGCAGATATCATTGCCGAGGGTCTGTCCGTGCATCAGCCGACGCTGTCGCGCGAAGAACGCGAGGCGCGCGTCGTCAAGGCACTGGAAGACGTCGGGCTGAAGCCCGATACCCGCAACCGCTATCCCCATGAATTCTCCGGCGGCCAGCGCCAGCGCATCTCTATCGCGCGGGCGGTGGTGCTGGAGCCGGATTTTGTCGTGCTGGACGAGCCGACCAGTGCGCTCGACATGCTGTTCCAGGCGCAGATGGTCGATCTGCTGCGCGAGCTCCAGCGCAAGCGCGAGCTTACCTACATGTTCATCTCGCACGACTTACGCGTCGTCGCTTCGCTCGCGAGCCACCTGATCGTGATGCGCGGCGGCAAGGTCGTCGAAGAGGGACAGGCCGCAGAGCTGTTCAAGACCCCGAAGACGGATTACACGCGCGCGCTGTTCGCGGCGGCGTTCCGGCTGGAGACGGCGGGCAATGGGGCTGCCGCGACGTAGTCCGTCATTCCAGGGGCGCGACAGCGCGAACCCCGGGGCCGCTTCCAATGCGGGCTGTGCTTGACCCGTCGCGTTGATTTACGCGGCGCGTTCCTTGTCTGACCGGTCCTCGGCTGCGGTCGCAGTTTCTTCCAGCCGCTTTTCGTAATTGCCCGCGAGCCTCTCGATGCCGTCGGCCCACATCCTCAGCATTGAGATCTGGAAGTGCATCATCGGCTTCAAGGCATTCATGCCGATTGCTGTCGCTGCGGCGACGCGCCGTTCTGGGTCGCGCGGGAAACGGTCTACATTGGACTTGTCTGCCATGCTGTTCCTCCTTCGCTCTGGTGTTATGGCCTGAAAGCTAGCTGTCGTGTTTTGAACCGCGTGCCTCTAAACACTTGGCCAAAACTTGATCCGCCGCGAGTCGCGCGCATTGGTTGTCTTGCAATTCATCCAGCTTTTTCAGGTAGGCGACTGCGGCTATTTGCAAGAGATCGAAATCATCTTCGCCGGTATCGCGAAGACTGGCGATGTAGCGGTAGAGGGCGGAACGCCTGTTATCATTCTCGCTGATGCCGCTGTGGATCAGCAAGTAGTTCCGCCAAGCAAACGCACACGCGCCTTCTCTGGCCTGAGAACTCATGGGCACCTCCCAAAGCCAGAGAAAGACTGGCGACGCGTTTCGTTCCGCAAAGCTCTCAGATGTAACGTTTGTTCCGTAGCTGCGCCGCAAGATGCCCATTGGGACGGGGTCGATGCGTCCGATACATCAACAATCGCGTCCGGAACCTGTTCGGGTGCCGAGAAAGAGCTCGCGTTACGATCCTCTTGATCCGCGGCCCTAGAGCCGCTTGATCGCGACAACTTCGCTGCCGGCCTGCTTGATCCGCGCGATGGCCGGCTCGATCGGTTCGATCACCGTCGTCATGTGATGCGCGTTGGCGTGAACCATGGTGCGATTATCGCGTACGATCGCGACATGCCCCTTCCAGAAGATCAGATCGCCGCGCAGCAAGCTGCTCCGCTCATGCGGATCCAGCGCGCGGCCGAGTCCGGCCAGCTGCATGTCGCTGTCGCGCGGGCAGCCGATGCCTGATGCTGTCAGCGAGACCTGAACGAGGCCGGAGCAATCGATGCCCAAACTGCTCTTGCCGCCCCACAGATAGGGCGTGCCGGCGAAGCGCTCGGCGACCGCGACGAAATCCGGCTCGCGATGATCGAGCGGCGCGAGATGGGACTTCGGCAGATACCTGCCGTCGCGCGTCACGGCGAAGCTTCCGTCCTCGCGCGCCACCGCGAGCCTGGATCCCATCACGAGCGTTTCGGCCGGCGGCAGCTTGATCGAGGGACCGGGGAAGGCAAACGTCCGCAGCGCGCCGACCACGTGAGTTGGGGCGGCCGACGGCTTTACGAGCGCCGCATCCGGCAGCCAGCCGACATAGCCATCGCCATTGAGCTGGCCCCACGCCCAGCCTTCGCCGTTCCGGTCGTAGACCGTGACGCGTTCGCCGCGCAGTGCCTCCGTCATCAGCATCGCGTTCGAAGACGGTTGCTCGCGCACCGGCGCGACCGGTTCGACCACCTCGAATTCCTCGCCGGTGACGAAGCGATCCGCCTCGACCTTGCCTTCGAGATATTTCGCGGCGAGATCGCCTCGCGCCGGCGTCAGCCGCGGATCGTATTTTGGATCAAGCATAGCGCTCGCTCAGCAAGGTGTAGATGGCGCGCGCGGCCTGACACTCGCCGCCCTCGGGACGTGCGGGCTTGGCCGACGGGGTCCAGCCGTAGATGTCGACATGCAGCCAGCTCCTGGCCTGCTCGACGAAGCGTTGCAGGAACAGCGCGCAGGTGATCGAGCCGGCAAAGCCGCCTGATGGCGCGTTGGTGATGGTGGCCGTCTTGGAGTCCAGCCAGGCATCGTAAGGCGGCCATAGCGGCATGCGCCACAACGGATCGTTCTCCTGCACCGCGCAGCGCGCGAGGTCGGCGGCAAGGGTCTCATCATTGGTGTAAAAGGGCGGCAAATCCGGCCCCAGCGCGACGCGCGCCGCCCCGGTCAGCGTGCCCAGATCGATCAGCAGGTCTGGCTTCTCCTCGTCGGCCAGCGCCAGCGCGTCGGCGAGCACCAGGCGGCCTTCCGCATCCGTGTTGCCGATCTCGACCGTGATCCCCTTGCGCGAGGTGAAGATGTCGAGCGGGCGGAAGGCGTTGCCCGCGACCGCGTTCTCCACGGCCGGAATCAGCACGCGAAGCCGCACCTTCAGCTTCGCGTCCATCACCATGCGTGCCAGCGCCAGCACATTTGCGGCGCCGCCCATGTCCTTCTTCATGATCAGCATGCCGCTCGACGGCTTCAGATCGAGCCCGCCGGTGTCGAAGCAGACGCCCTTGCCGACCAACGTCACCTTGGGATGATCAGGATCGCCCCAGCCGATATCGATCAGCCGCGGCGCGCGGCTGGAGGCCATGCCGACGGCGTGGATCAACGGGAAATCCGTCTCCAACTCTGCGCCGATGGTGCAGGCGAAACTTGCACCGAACTCCGCCGCGAGGTCTTGCGCGGCGGCAGCCAACTCCGCGGGCCCCATGTCGTTGGACGGCATGTTGATGAGGTCGCGCGCGAGCATTGCGGCATCCGCGATCCGCTCGATCCTGGTCGCATCGATGCCATCAGGCGGCACCAGCCGGACGTCGGGACGGTCAGCCTTCCGGTATCGCGCGAAGCGGTAGCATCCCAGTGCGAAGGCAAGCGCCGCCAGCCGTGCATCGTGTGGGGCATTGGCAAAGCGATAAGTGCCCGGCGGCAGGAGCCCCGGCAGGGCGCCAGGCCGGAACAGGTCGCGCGATCTTGCACCCTCGTCCTCAAGGCCGAACAGCACCTGGGCAATTGCGCCGTCCGGCGCAGGCAGTGCCAGATAGGCGCCCGGCTTGGCGGTGAAGGCGCATGCCGTGGCGAACAGGCGTTGCGGGGGCGGCAGCGTCTCGGCGACCTGATCCCAGCTCGATTTGGTGACGAAATTGATCGGGATGGCGGTGGGCGACGTCTCGAAGACAGAAGGCATTGGCGGGTCCCGATCGTCAGATCAAACGGGTCATACGAACGGACGAGACTTCGCAGAGTTTGGCCGCTGCTGCAATCGGCTTTGCCGTCACCGTTCAGCGAGCCGCTACTCGCGGCAAGGGGGGCATGCTAGGTTCCGGCAACGGTCGCCAGGAATGGAAATCGGGCGACCGGCGACGAAGCGTCGGGAGGAAAGTGCAATGGAATTTGTGTGGAGCGTGGTCACATTCATCGGCCAGGCCGTCGAGGCGATTTTTGGCTATGTCGAGCACCACCACTGGATCTTCGCGCTCCTTGCCGGCGGCTACGTCTTCTATCTCCATGACCGATCCGTCCACGCGCGGTTCGATGCGCTGGACAAGCGCGTCGACGAAATCCGCAAGCGGCTTGCCATCGAATATTGATCGGACGAAACGAAACCGCTGTACGGCAGGACTCGTATCTCATGTTGAGAACTGCCGTTCACGCGAGCGCGGCCGCAGGGCTTTACTAGCGCCGCCGAACCGGACTGGGCGAGCGCGTTCTATACTTACGTCGCCTCGTCTCATGCCTGGACGGACCTCGAAGGCAAGGTCGCGAGATCCGGGCCGAGCTCTGAGATCGACGCATTGTCCGCCGTGAGAACACTGCTCGGTCGATTGATCGCGCAATCCGCCGATGTGCTCGGCGTCGATCGCGCTCAGCTCGATGAGCTCTCCGGCAGGCGCTCGATCAACTGTGATGATTTCCTGCGCCAACTGCCCAGGCTGTCCCGCGAGGGCGTCGATGCCCGACAGCCGGCGCGACAAAGGCGGCAATTGCTGCGGGACCTGGACGACCAGGTGAAGGCCCTCGGCCTCGATCTGGACCTCGGCGGTGAGGCGCCGCCGCAAACGTCGCCCTAGAGGTGCGGGCAGGAAGCGGCGTTAACCGGCCGTTAGGGTTAACAGTCTATTGCTGGCGCGTTCTGCTCGATCAATCGGCTCGAGAGTCAAGGCGTCATGCGTCAACGGTTCAGTCTTGCCAGGCTTCTTGCGTCCACGTCGGTGGTCGCGGCATTGGCCATGGGCCTCGGCGGCTGCACGGCCATGTCGAAACTCTCCGACGTAACGGGCTCGGTCGGCGGGCCGCGGGCCGAGGCCGCTGCCACCGATCGCGCGCCCACCGATCCGGTGCGTGCCGTCGAGGTCTATGGCGAGCGCTACCGCGCCAATCCCAAGGACGCCGACGCCGCGCTTGGCTATGGTCAGGCCCTGCGCGCGAACGGCCAGCGCGCCCAGGCCGCAGCGGTGCTCGAGCAGGCGACCATTGCCAATCCCGGCAACAAGACATTGCTCGCCCTGTACGGCCGCGCCCTCGCCGACAACGGCAATTTCCAGCAGGCCTACGACGTCCTGTCGAAAGCGCATTCCCCGGACAATCCGGATTGGCATCTGCTCTCTGTGCAGGGAACGGCGCTGGACCAAATGGGCCGTCATGAGGAGGCGCGCTCCTATTACGCGAGCGCGCTCAAGATCGCGCCGGGTGATCCCGGCGTGCTCTCCAATCTCGGCCTGTCCTACATGTTGTCGCGAGACTTGCCGAAGGCTGAAGAGGCGCTGCGGCAGGCCTACGCTTCGCCGCGCGCGAGCACCCGGGTGCGGCAGAATCTCGGTCTCGTCGTCGGTCTCCAGGGCCGCTTTGCGGAAGCCGAGACCATCGTGAAGGCAGATCTGCCACCGGATCAGGCTGCGGCCAACGTCGCCTATCTCAAGGACATGCTCAGCCGCAGCGAAGGCCCGCGCGGCGGGCCGAAGCGGACGCCGGTCGCCTCGCTCAGCCAGCCAGACTGATCAGATCCCCCGACTTTGACGTAAGGGCGGACCGCGCGGTCTGTCCGTCTCAGTGCAGTTCGGTGATCTTGATGCCGGTCGGCCCGAGAATGACGACGAACAGCACCGGCAGGAAGAACAAGATCATCGGCACAGTCAGCTTCGGCGGCAGGGCGGCGGCCTTCTTCTCGGCCTCGTTCATGCGCATGTCGCGGTTTTCCTGCGCCATGACGCGCAAGGAATGTCCTAGCGGGGTGCCGTAGCGCTCCGCCTGCTGAAGCGCGAGACACACCGACTTGACGCCCTCGAGGCCGGTGCGTCGCGCCAGGTTCTCATAGGCGACCTTGCGATCCTGCAGATAGGACAATTCGGCCGTGGTCAGCGTGAACTCCTCCGACAGCGCGATCGACTGTCCCACGATCTCGGTGGCGACTTTCCTGAACGCCATCTCGACCGACATGCCGGATTCGATGCAGATCAGGAGCAGGTCGAGCGCATCGGGAAAGGCGCGCTTGATCGAGAGCTGGCGCTTGGAAATCGCGTTCCTGAGGAACAGCATCGGTGCCTGCAGGCCGAGATAGGCGGCGCCGACGCAGATGCCGATCTTGATCGGCATCGCCTGCTCCATATGCGCGATGCCGAAAACGTAGATGACCGAGCCGATGAAGAGCACGATCGGCGCGACCATGCGGGCAAACAGGAAGGTGATGTAGGGCGCATGGCCGCGGTAGCCCGCCATGATGAGCTTGTCCCGCGCAGCCTCCTGCGCGAGCCATTTGGTGAGGTTGAAGTCCTCGACGACCTTGGAGACGAGCTGCTTCGGGGTCTGGCGCAGCGAGACTTTTTCGTTCTTGTGAAGGCGCTCACGCTCGCGCTGCCGAATGCGCTCACGCTCGCTCGCCACCGCCTTCATGCGCTTGGCGAGCCCCTCGCCGGCGAGCAGTGGCATCACCAGCGTATACACGGTGGCGCTGGCGGCAATGGCCGCCAGCAGCATGGTCATGAAGCGTACGTCGTGCAGTTTCGAGACGAGGAAATCGACCATACGGCACCGTCAGAAATCGAAGTTGATCATCTTCTTCATCACCATGATGCCGATCGACATCCAGACGACGCAGGCGACCAGCATCAGCTGGCCGGTGGGATGAGTCCAAAGCAGCGAGATATATTGCGGTGTCGTGAGATAGACGAGGAACATGACGATCGGCGGCAAGGAGCCGATGATGCCGGCCGAAGCCTTGGCTTCCATCGACATCGCCTGGATCTTTTCCCTCATCTTCTTGCGGTCGCGCAGCACCTTGGAAAGATTGCCGAGCGCTTCGGAGAGGTTGCCGCCCGACTTCTGCTGGATCGAAACCACGATGCCGAAGAAATTGGCCTCCGGCAGCGGCATGCGATCGTAGAGCCGCGAGCAGGCCTCGCCGAGGGGCATGCCGATCGCCTGCGTCTCGATGATCGCCAGGAACTCGCTGCGCAGCGGCTCGGGCGCGTCGGCGGCAACGACCTTGATCGATTCGAACAGCGGCAGGCCCGCCTTGATGCCGCGGACGATCACGTCGACCGCGTCCGGCAGCGCCGCCAGGAACTTGCTCTCGCGACGCTTCTTCAGGAAGCCCAACGCCCAGCGCGGCAGCCCGAATCCGCCGGCAAAGGCAAGGCCGGCAGCGCCGATCAGGCCGCCGCCGGCGAACAGGGCGGCCGCGAAGAACACGCCCGCCACGACGGCGGACATCAACCAGAATTTCTGCGTCGTCCAGTCGAGTCCAGCCTGCGACAGGCGGACGCTGAGCGGAACGCTCTTTTCCTGCAGGCGTCGCGCTTCGAGATCCTTCAGCGTGGTCTCGACCTGTTCGCGGCGCGAACGCTGGGTCTTCTCGGCCTGGCGTGCCGTGGGCGCCTCGGCGCGCGAGATCGAGGCTCGGCGGCTCTCCGCCTTTCGTTCCCCGGACAGCAGCGGATAGAGGAAGACCCAGGCGACGCCGCCGACCGCTGCGGTGGCGAGGAATGCGAGGGCGAGGACTTGCATGTTCATGACGGTGCTGACCTGCTCACGTCGTCGGCTTGACTTCCGCCGCGTCCAACGCAGCGGCAAGGCGCTTCTCGTCGCCGTAATAGCGGGCGCGTTCCCAGAACTTCGGACGGCCGATGCCGGTCGAGCGGTGCCGGCCGATGATCTTGCCGTTGGCGTCCTCGCCGACCATGTCGTAGAGGAAGATGTCCTGGGTGATGATGGTGTCGCCTTCCATGCCCATCACCTCGGTGATGTGGGTGATGCGGCGCGAGCCGTCGCGCAGGCGCGCGGCCTGGACGATGACGTCGATGGAGGCGCAGATCATCTCACGGATGGTGCGCGAGGGGAGCGAAAAGCCACCCATCGTGATCATGGATTCGCAGCGCGACAGCGCCTCGCGGGGGTTGTTGGCGTGCAGCGTCCCCATCGAGCCGTCGTGGCCGGTGTTCATGGCCTGGAGCAGGTCGAACGCTTCCGGGCCGCGGACTTCGCCGACGATGATGCGTTCAGGACGCATACGCAGACAGTTGCGCACCAGCTCGCGCATGGTGATCTGGCCCTCGCCCTCGATGTTGGGCGGACGGGTTTCCAGCCGCACCACGTGAGGCTGCTGCAGCTGTAGTTCGGCCGCGTCCTCGCAGGTGATGATGCGCTCGTCGTGCTCGATATAGTTGGTCAGGCAGTTGAGCAGCGTGGTCTTGCCCGAGCCGGTACCGCCGGAAATCAGCACGTTGCAGCGGACGCGGCCGATGATCTGGAGGATTTCCGCGCCTTCCGGTGAGATCGCGCCGAACTTGACGAGCTGATCCAGCGTCAGCTTGTCCTTCTTGAATTTGCGGATGGTGAGCGTCGGCCCGTCGATCGACAGCGGCGGCACGATGGCGTTGACGCGGGAGCCGTCGGCGAGGCGCGCGTCGCAAATCGGCGAGGATTCGTCGACGCGCCGGCCGACCTGGCTGACGATGCGCTGGCAGATGTTGAGGAGCTGCTGGTTGTCGCGGAAGCGAATTCCCGTGCGCTGGATCTTGCCGGCGACTTCGATGTAGACGGTGTTGGCGCCGTTGACCATGATGTCGGCGATGTCGTCGCGCGACAGCAACGGCTCGAGCGGACCGTAGCCGAGAACGTCATTGCAGATGTCGTCGAGCAGTTCCTCCTGCTCGGCGATCGACATCACGATGTTCTTGATCGCGATGATCTCGTTGACGATGTCGCGGATTTCCTCGCGCGCGGACTCCGAATCGAGCTTGGCGAGCTGGGCGAGGTCGATCGCCTCGATCAGCGCGCCGAAGATGGTCGCCTTGACCTCGTAATAATTGTCTGAACGCCGGCTCTCCATGGAAGGAGGCGGCGGGGCCTTGGCAGGAGCGAGCGGCGGGGAGGCGACGGCCGGCGGAGGCGGGGCGCGCGACACCGTCGGCGCCGGAGCCTGGGCAGGCTCGGGCGACACGGCGCCGGGCTTGGGCGCCCGAAGGTCGGTGTCTGTTCCGCTACGCTTACCGAACACTTAACAACTCCATGCGGTGGCTTATTTTCCCCGCAACTTGTCAATCAGGGGTGAAAACAGGGACGACTTTTGCTTCTTGGTCTCGCTGCGGCCGGTCAGGCGCTGGGCGATCTGAAGGAACATCTCGATCGACTTGTGGTTGGCGGAGATCTCCGCGATCATTTGGCCGTTGTTGGCCGCCGAGCCGAAGATCTGCGGCTCGAACGGGATCGAGACGATCGGCTGGCTCTCGATGGCCTTGGCGAACTCCGCGGCGGCGATTTCGGGTCGCTTCGGCACGCCGACCTGGTTCAGGCAGTAGAGCGGCGGTCGGTCGTTGGGACGCGCGGCCTTCAGCAGATCGAACAGGTTCTTGGTGTTGCGCAAATTGGCGAGGTCGGGAGCGGCCACGATCAGGATGTCATCCGCTCCAATCAAGGCGCGCTTGGTCCAGCCCGACCATTGATGCGGAATGTCGAGCACGATGCACGGCATGGTGGAACGCAGCGTGTCGAATACCGAGTCGAATGCGTCGGTGCCGAAATCATAGACCCGGTCGAGCGTCGCCGGCGCCGCCAGCAGGCTGAGATGGTCGGTGCATTTCGACAGCAGGCGGTCGATAAAGGCGGTGTCGACGCGATCGGGTGAGAACACGGCGTCGGCAATGCCCTGCGGCGGATCCTGGTTGTAGTCGAGCCCGGCGGTGCCGAAGGCGAGGTCGAGATCGGCGACGACGGCGTCCATTGCGAGGTCGCGCGCGATCGCCCAGGCGACATTGTGGGAGATGGTGGAAGCCCCGACGCCGCCCTTGGCGCCGACCACGGCGATGATGCGGCCGACCGCCTTGGCTTCCGGCGCCGAGAACAGGTTGCAGATCGAGCGCACGACATCGATCGCGCCGACCGGCGCGAGCACATAGTCGCTGACGCCGCGGCGCACCAGCTCGCGGTAGAGAGTCACGTCATTGATGCGGCCGATCACGACCACGCGGGTGCCGGCGTCGCAGACGGTTGCGAGCTGGTCGAGCCCGCCCAAGAGGTCGTTGCGGCCGTCGCTCTCGAGCACGATCACGTTCGGCGTGGGAGCCGAGCGGTAGGCTTCGACCGCGGCCGCCATGCCGCCCATCTGGATCTTCAGATGGGCCTTGCCGAGGCGGCGATCCTCGCCGGCCGACTGGACCGCGGCAGCAGTTTCCACGGTCTCGCAAAAGGCCTGGACGGAGACGCGCGGCGCGGGAGCAATATGCTCCTCGACCGGCGGAGGAGCTGCTTCCGGCTGCTCTTCGTGTGTCTGGCGAGCGTAGCTGATCATTTGCCGGTGTCGCTGAGTTTGGCCTTGTCGGCCTCGGGATAGGTGGTCGATGTCGAGAGTCCCTTGCGATACTTCTCGAAACCGGTCATGCGTCGGGCCGTGTAGGACGGCGTTTCGGGCCGCGGCTGCTCGAGGTCCGACGGATTGTCGACCATCGCCGCGAGGTTGCGCTGATAGGCGCAGCCGTAATTGTAGTAGTCCTTGTTCTCGAACCACCTCTTGTTCTTCATCGAAGGGCCGATGTCCTCCGGCCACAGGCCGCATGGACCCGCGACCGCGGCGATTTTGGAATAGGTGAGCCGGATCGGCGGCAGGAAACGTTTGTCTTCCGGCTGGTAGGGGCGAATGTTCACGCCGCGCGGCGGAACGCCTGCGCCTGCCAGCATCGCCTGGATTTCACGCATCGTGTCCGCGACCGGACGCGCGTTGGGAGTGCCGGAGGGCACGTCGATACGGATGGCGCCCGTACCTTCGTGCAACCATGCCGAGGCCACACCCATCACGTCAGCGCGCTGGGCGGCGGTCAATCCGCCGCGGGCATGGCCGACGAAGACGACGATCGATCGGTTCTGCTCCTCGACCGCGATCGGATGGCGCTGCTTGTAGTCGTCGGGAATGGAGGCAGTGAGGACTTCGTCGTGCTGGCAGCCGCAGAGCGCCAGCGCCATGCCGACGAGCGCGCCACTGAGGCGGATGGCGCGTTTGCGAAGCTGGGGTGGTCTTGTGATCATCGTGAAGTCCCCGTTCCGCTTCAGTCGGTGATGAAGCCATAGGTGCCGCGGTAGTTCTTGGCCGGTTCGGTTCGGCCAGGCACGCCATAGATCCGGTTGATGTTGCCGATCAGCTGGGCTTGCGGATCGGCCGGCGGGGCAAAGCCGTCATCCGGACGCGACAGATCCTTCGGCGCCACCGCGCGAACGACGTAGGGCGTTACGATCACGACGAGCTCAGTCGCGTTGTTGACGAAGTCGCGGCTGCGGAACAGCGTGCCGAGGATCGGGAGCTGCATCAGTCCCGGCAGTCCGCTGACCGCCTGCTTGGTCTGCTGCTGGATCAGGCCGGCCATCGCCATAGCGCCGCCGGAGGGAATTTCCAGCGAGGTCTCCGCGCGGCGGGTCCTGATCGAGGGCACCGTCAGCGAGTTCACTGACGTCGAGGTCACGGCCTGCGACAGCGTGATCGCGTTTTCGTTCGAAAGCTCGGAAACCTCGGTCATCACCCGCAGGCTGATCTTGCCTTCGCTCAGCACCACGGGGGTGAAGTTGAGCGAGATGCCGAACTTCTTGAAGCTGATCTGGGTGGTACAGACATGCGTGGTGGGATCGCACGCATAGCCTGCCGGGACCGGGAATTCACCGCCGGCGATGAACGTTGCCGATTCACCGGAGATCGCGGTCAGGTTCGGTTCGGCCAGCGTGCGGATCACCCCCGCGGTTTCCATCGCGCGCAGGGTGGCCTGCACCGACGGTGCGGCGCCGAACTTCGTGGTCAGATTGTTGCCGTCCACGAGGTTCTTGCCGAGAGCCGTGAACGGATTCGAGTTGGAGAAGCTCACCACGGAAGTGCCGTAGTTGAGGTTGGCGGTCAGGTCGATGCCGAGCTGCTTGACGATGCTGCGCTGGACCTCGGCCACCGTCACCTTGAGCATGACCTGGTCGCGGCCGCGGACCACGATCGAGTTCACCACCTTGTCGGCGCCGCCGGCCAGGCGTGCGGCGAGATCGTTGGCCTGCTGCGCTTCCAACGGGTTCGCCGCCGTGCCGGTCAGGACGATGCCGTCGCCGAGCCCGTCGATCTGGATGTCTGAATTGGGCAGGACCTGCTTCAGCGCGGCCCGCACGCCGTTGAGGTCGCGCTTGACCGCGATGTCATAGGCCGCAATCTGCTGACCGGCGGAATCGAAGAACACGATATTGGTCTGGCCGACCGCGGCGCCGATGATATAGGCGCGCTGCGCCGAGCGGACCACCGCATTGGCGATCTTGGGATCGGCGACCAGCACGTCCTTGATGTCGCGCGGCAGGTCGATCACGATGGACTTGCCGACGCCGAGCGAGAGGAAGCGCGCGTTCATCTGGCCGTCCGCTGCGGCCGACGCCACGGGGCGGTAATCGGCGGCGACCACGGGGGTCAGAACCGGGTTGAGCGCCAGCGCGACAGCGGCCGAAAACGACAGGGCGCGGACCATGGAGGTTCGCATCGTCGTCAAATCCACCCTGCATTTCATATCGACTGTCTTCATCGTGCCTTCGCCGTCTGACTTGGAATGCCGTAGCGAATGATCGAAATACCGTCCCGCTTCTGCGCGGAGTCATCGAGCGTGATTTCGCTCATCTTGACGTCGACGATGCTGCGCAGTGCCAGCGACAGCGTGCCGCTTTGGCGGGACGCCGAAAGCGTTGCGGTCTGCGCGGGATTGAGCTCGAGGGTGACGGTCTTGCCGACCACGGCGTTCTGGCCGTCCTTCTCCTTCGGCGCCTGATCGATGGCGAGGACGCGGATATTGGCCAGGATGATCTCGGAGGTGACGACGTCGGGGGCGCCGCTGCTCTGGTCCGGGTTCTTCAGCCGGCGCGTGAGCAGGACGTCGACGCGATCGTTGGGCAGGATGAAGCCGCCCGCGCCGGTCTCCGGCGAGATCTCGGTCGAGATCGCCCGCATGCCGGTGGGCAGGATTGCCGCCATGAAACCGGAACCCTCGGCCTTGACCAGCTTCTGGTCGCGAATCGGTTCGCCCTGAATGAAGGGCGCGCGCGCGATCGAACCGGCGACCTGGGTCGCGCCTTCGGGACGCTCGTTGCGGCGGATGAAGGTGGCGCTGGCGGTCGCGGCCGGCCAAGTCTGCCATTGCACGTCTTCCGGCTTCACGGTCTGGCCGAGGCCGATGTCGTTCTTGGCCACGAGAACGTCGACGGTCGGAAGCTGCGCGACCGGGGCCGGAGGCGGCGCAGAATTGTCCGAGCCGCTCGCCAGGTACGCGGCGACGCCGCCGGCGCAGATGGCGACCGTCAGGACGACAATGCGTGCCCTATTCATACGCTTCACTTTCCAACAAAACGCCGCGACGCTGCCGCCGCCGTAATCGGCAGTTGACCAGCTATTCGTCAAAGCATGGTTAATGAGGCGTATCTAAATCGCCTTAACGCCCGGTTTACCCAGTGCGTTCAGCGCAGTGCGAGGTGGGCGAGGTCGATCGCCTTCACCCATTCGGTCTCCGGGTAGACCATCAGCGCGCTCATGGCGAGCGCGATGCCGTAGGGGATGCCGCTCTCCTTGGCGTGCAGCCGCGCGAGCCAGGCCTGACCCGCCAGCCCGTAGGGCAGCGGCCATTGCCGGAACTGGAGCAGGAGCAGCGTCAGCGCGCCGCCGAACAGCGAGGCGTAGAGCAGGAAGTTCATCAACTGCGCGAACCCGAACCAGAGCGCGACCGAGGCCGCGACCTTGGCGTCGCCGCCGCCGACCCAGCCCATCGCAAAGCAGGTGAAGGCCACGACCAGGAGAAGCGCGCCGGCACCGACATGACTCAGCATCTCGTAAGGTGCCATGCCACCGGCGAGGGCAAGTGCGAAGAAGCCGGCGACCAGCGCCAGCGACACACGGTTCGAGATCGTCATCGTGAAGAGATCGCTCGCGGCGGCGAACGCCATCAGGGCCGGGAAGAGCAGAAGGCGCGCAAGGTCGAGGATCATGGGCTGCGTTTTGGGCCTGGGTTTGCCGCGGGAACTGGCGTCGGGCGATGCTAGCCGGCAGTGCTAAACAAACCGACAACGGCAGTAAGGGTCGCGCGGGGCCGAAGCCGCCGAACGCGTGCTCACCAGAGGCTGGCAATGCGCGCGGCGAGCGCGACTGTTGCAAGCAGCAGGGCAAGGCAGACCCAATAGACCGGTGATCCGGCCTGCGCCGCCCCTGCCTCGTTCGCCGCGACCGCGGCATCGGTTCTGTACTCGCGCAACGCCACTGGAACTCGCCGTCTTCAAAAACAAAGGCCCCGGAGATCCGGGGCTTTTGCCGTCGTTCGTCGGTCGCTTACTTCAGCGACGTGCTGATCGAGGTGAACTTGGTGTTCAGCGTGGTGCCGAGATTGTTGACGACGGTGATGATGGCCAGCGCGATGCCGGCGGCGATCAGACCGTATTCGATGGCGGTGGCGCCGGATTCATCCTTCGCGAAACGTGCAATCAAGTTCTTCATGAACAAAACTCCATCTGGGGTGAAGATCGCCTCGTTCGGCGCCGTCTTTGACCCGATGACCATGAGAGCCGAGCTCTTTCGGTGGGGTTAATTCGATCAAGCAAACCCGATTCTGGTGCGATGCTTCCACCCAAAGTGAATTTCGCCTTAAGACTGCGGCTGCAATTCGCTCCGGTTCCAGATGCAGCGTGAGCGCGGCGTCGGCTTCACCCTCCCTTAAATCTAGCGGAGTAGGCGTAAGAGAACTGGAATCCGCGAGAGAGGCGACAATGTCGAGCCTGCCCATGCTAGTCGCCTTGATGCTCGGTGAGACCATCGTGAAGGTGATCCCGGTCACCTTCGCGCTCGCGGCCGTCTTCACCGTGCTCGAGCATTTCTGGGCCTGCAATCCCGGCGCACCGTGGTGGCGCAAGCGGGAGATCATCACCGACATCTGTTACTGGTTCTTCGTTCCGGTGTTCGCCCGCACCATGCGGATCGGACTTCTGATCGTCGGCGCCAGCGCCATCTTCAATATCCACGATGCCGACGGGCTCATCGCCTTCTACGACAACGGCCACGGCCCGCTGGCGCAGCTGCCCCTGTGGGTGCAGGCCCTGCTATTCCTGATGCTGTCTGATTTCATGCTGTATTGGCTGCACCGGCTTTTCCATGACGGCGGCTTCTGGAAGTACCACGCCGTCCATCATTCGTCGGAGGAGATCGGGTGGATTTCCGCGGCCCGCTTCCATCCCGTCAATCTCATGCTCGGGACGATCAGCGTCGACGTCGTGCTGCTGATGGCCGGCATCTCCCCGAACGTCATGATCTGGGTCGGCCCGTTCACCACCTTCCATTCGGCCTTCGTGCACGCCAATCTGAACTGGACCTTCGGGCCGTTCAAATATTTGCTGGCAACGCCGGTATTCCACCGTTGGCACCACACCTCGCTCGAAGAGGGTGGCAACACCAATTTCGCCGGGACGTTCCCGATCTGGGACGTGCTGTTTGGCACCTTCCGCATGCCGGCGGGGCAGCTGCCGCAGGACTACGGCAAGGACGAAGCGACCATGCCGAAGGAGTTCGGGGGCCAACTGGCCTATCCGTTCCGCCGCTAGGATTGCAATATCGGGCGGGAAACGCCAGTCCGTTCAAACAATAGTCGGCGAGTTTGCGGAACGTTCACGAATTAAAGGCAGGTTACCTAGGTCGGGCACTGGCTCCGCTGTCAGCTGGTTGCTTCTGCCGGTTTGTGACGTCCCGAGGGTAAGAGTATGCGTAAAGAATTGCTGCGCCGTCATGCGCGCGTCTGTCTTCTGGTTGCCGCCGCAGTGCTGGCATCGCCGGCTGCCGGCCTCGCCGAGCCCACCGCCGACACCATCGCCGTCAATGTCGACCAGGCCAAGCTGGTGCGGCTGCCTGGCAAGGTCGCGACCATCGTGGTCGGCAATCCCCTGATCGCGGACGTCACCCTCCAGCCCGGCGGCATGATCGTCGTGACCGGCAAGGGCTACGGTGCCACCAATTTCATCGCGCTCGACCGGAGCGGCGAGATTCTGGTCGACCGCCAGATCCAGGTCGAGGGTCCGAGCGACCGGCTCGTCACCGTCTATCGCGGGATCGAGCGCGAATCCTACAGCTGCGTGCCGATTTGCCAGCGTCGTGTGACGCTCGGCGACAGCGACGCCTACTTCAACAACACGATGAGCCAGGCCGGTTCGCTGAGCAGCAATGCCAGCGGCAACGCCGGTGCGGGCACCAAGTCCAACTAGCCAGGTCGACTGGCGGGTTGACCCGGGGATCGCCGAGCCCGCCAAGGCTAACGCATCCTTAACGATGCGGTTCGGCGGGCGTGAATCGCCTGCAACACTTAAACAATCAGTTTTAGCTATTGAACCAAGCAGAGGATCGCCGCTGCTGGGGAATTTGACGCGATGCCATCGCTTCCGCCTACGAGGTTCACGCTCCGGACAGCGCTATCCCGGTTTCATGGCAGCCGCCGCGGCTCCGCGGCGGTCGAGTTCGCGCTGGTCGCTCCGATTTTCTTCGCGCTGCTGTTCGCCATCATCGAGACGGCGCTGGTGTTCTTCGCAGGCCAGGTGCTCGAGACCGTCACCCAGAATTCCGCGCGTGCCATTCTGACCGGCCAGGCGCAAGCGCAGGGCGGCTCGGTGGCAGCCTGTCAGACCACGCCCAACGTGGTCGCGGCGTGCGATCAGACCACGTTCAAGACCTATGTCTGCAGCCAGATCCCGGCGCTCTTCGATTGCAGCAAGCTTTACGTCGACGTGGTGAGTACCAGTTCCTTCACAGCGCTGAACCTCACCAGTTACGGCGATTCCTGCAACTTCAATCCGACCGGCGTGCAATACAATCCCGGCAGTTCCAGCCAGGTCGTCGTGGTGCGGATGTTCTATCAGTGGCCGCTCTTCGTCACCGGCCTCGGCTACAACATCGGTTGCAGCAGCAAGCGACTGCTGGTCGCGACCGCTGCCTTCAAAAACGAACCCTTCTGAGGCAGATGGATCTGAGCGGACCAATGCGGGCGATTACGAAATTCTCGAGGAATGCGCGCTGCTCGGTGCGCGACTTCGTCGCCGACAGCCGCGCCCTCGCGGCGACCGAATTCGCGGTCATCGTGCCGCTGATGCTGGTGATGTTCTTCGGTACCGTCGAATTCTCGTCGGCCGTGGCGATCGATCGCAAAGTCACGTTGATCGCACGGACACTGTCCGATCTGACATCGCAGTCGACGACGCTGACCGATTCCGACATGCAGAACGCGTTCACGGCGAGCATCTCGATCATCATGCCTTACGACGCTACGCTCGTGAAAGGCTCGATCTCCCAGATCTACATCGATGCCAACAGCATTGCCACGGTCCAGTGGAGCAAGGCCGGCACCATTGCGAGCGGTGCGACGCAAGCGACGCTGGCGACCTCGGCTCGGAAGGCCGGCGACAAGGTGACCAGCGAGCTTCCCTCGACGCTGTTGATTCCGTCGACCTACCTCATACTCAGCGAGGCGAGCTACACTTACACGCCTTCCGTGGGTTACGTGTTGAAGTCGAGCATACCGCTGAGCGACCTGTCCTACACGCGGCCGCGCCAGGTCACATGCGTTCCCTACAACGGCGTACCGTCCTCGTGCTGACATTCACGAGCAGGCCCCCGGAATGAAAAAGGCCGTGCGTCGCGCACGGCCTTTTTGTTTGCTTTGGCTGGCGCAAGCCGATCGGGCCAAGCGCCCGGCGGCTCAGCCTGCGTCGCGTAGGTTGTCCGCTGCCGACTTGCCGGAGCGGCGGTCGGCCACGATCTCGTAGGAGATCTTCTGACCTTCACGCAGCGTGCCGAGGCCTGCACGCTCGACAGCGCTGATGTGAACGAACACGTCCTGGCCGCCATCGTCGGGCTGAATGAAGCCGAAGCCTTTGGTCGCGTTAAACCACTTCACGGTTCCCATGCTCACGGGGGTAGTCCCTTCTCAGATAACACAATGTTGGAGCCCACTCGCGCAGGCCGGTTAGATCGAATTTTTGGAAGGGTCGTCAGCGTGTCTGAACCGGCTGTACCGGTGGATGCTAATGTCGTCCGGCCGAAAATCGATAAATTCATTTTATCGGAATTGAGGCCTCAAAACAATCCGGCCATGCACGATTTTTTGATCCGCCGCGAGGTCCACGGCGGATCGACAGGCAGGCCGGAATCTTACTGCCGCTCGCGTGCCAGCAACCGCTAGCGACGGCGGAACTGGCCGCCGCGCTGGCCCGGACGAGGCGGTCCACCCATCCCGCTGGGACGTTCGTCCTTGTGGCGGAAAATCAGCCGGCCCTTCTCGAGGTCATAGGGCGACATCTCCACCGTCACGCGGTCGCCCGCCAGCGTCTTGATGCGGTTCTTCTTCATCTTGCCGGCGGTATAGGCAACGATCTCGTGTCCGGCGTCGAGCTGCACGCGGTAGCGGGCGTCGGGGAGGATTTCGGTGACCAGTCCTTCGAACTGGATCAGCTCTTCCTTAGCCATGTGGGTGTCTCCAGTCGTGGACTGTTAGTTCGAATGAGGATTGCGGTTCGGTCGGCCGTTGGGACGACTCTCGCGACGCAAAAAGGCAACGCCTTGTATTCCATCAGGCTTGCCGGCGCTATGCGCGGGACGCTGTTCCGACCGATCGGCGGGTGAGGAGTTCATCTTACCACCGGAACCGCGGCGGCGGCGAGACCCCTTGGAGGCCTTGTGGCCTTCACCGGGCCTGCCATCAACAGGTCTGCCCTCGCCATGGCGTCCTTCGCCGGGCCGTCCGTCGCCCTGCCTGCCGGCGCTATGATGGCGTCCGTCGGCATGCCTGTCGTCGCCACGCCGTCCGTCACCGTGCCGGGCGCCTTGGGGACGCTGGCCTGGGCGGCCGGACCGACCCTGTCGCTGCTGAGCAGGGGGAGGGCCGGCGTCGCGGCGGCCGGCATCGGTGCGGAGGTCTTCGCGCGGCAGCGCCACCTTGATCAGTCGTTCGATGTCGCGGAGATAGCTCAGTTCCTCGCCGCCTGCGACCAGCGAGATCGCGGTGCCGTCGGCGCCAGCGCGCGCGGTGCGGCCGATGCGATGGACGTAGGTTTCCGGCACGTTGGGCAGGTCGAAATTGATCACGTGGCTGATGCCGTCGACATCGATGCCGCGGGCGGCAATGTCGGTGGCGACCAGGGTGCGGATCTCGCCCGAGCGGAACTGGGCGAGCGTGCGCTCGCGATGGTTCTGCGACTTGTTGCCGTGGATGGCGCTGGCAGGGATGCCGGCCTTCTCGAGCGACTTCACCACCTTGTCGGCGCCATGTTTGGTGCGGGTGAAGACCAGTGCGCGGTTGACCGGCTCGTCTTTCAGAAGCTTGGTCAGGAAGGCGGGCTTGGCGGAGAAGTCGACCTGGACGATGCGCTGGTTGATCCGCTCGGCAGTCGAGGAGACCGGGGTCACCGCGACGCGGGCGGGGTCGCGCAGCATGGCGTCGGCGAGTTCGGCGATGTCCTTCGGCATGGTGGCCGAGAAGAACAGCGTCTGCCGCTTGATTGGGAGTTTCGCGACGATTTTGCGGATGTCGTTGATGAAGCCCATGTCGAGCATGCGGTCGGCTTCGTCGAGCACAAGGAACTCGACGCTGCCAAGTTTCAGGCCATTGCTCTGCACGAGGTCGAGCAGGCGGCCTGGGGTGGCGACCAGCACGTCGACGCCCTGCATCAGTGCACGGACCTGGCGGCCCATCGGCACGCCGCCGATGGCGAGCGTCGAGGACAGGCGGATATGGCGTCCATAGGCGTTGAAGCTATCGAGGATCTGGCCGGACAGCTCGCGGGTGGGCGACAGCACCAACACCCGGCAGGTCTTGGGCTGCGGCTTGATGCGGTTCTCGAGCAGGCGGTGGAGAATCGGAAGCGCGAAGGACGCGGTCTTGCCGGTTCCGGTCTGGGCGATGCCGACGACGTCGCGGCCGGTCAGCGCGATCGGAACAGTCTGGGCCTGGATGGGGGTGGGAGTGACGTAGTTCTCTTCGGCGAGAGCGCGCGCGATCGGTTCGGCGAGGCCGAAATCCTGAAACGATGTCAAAAGATGGGTTCTTTCCATGTCAAAAGCGGGCGCCCGGCGCATTCAGCGCGGCGCGCGCAAAAGGGTGTCGAGAAGACACCTGCGTGTTTAGGGTGTCGGATGGCTTGTGAGATATGGGGCAAGCCAGAGGCCCGTAGGGGCTTAAGAACACGCGGCTCGCAACGACCCCTTGATTCGCAAGAGGTCTCGGCTGTTGATATGGAACATTTAGGGGGCGCTTTCAAGGCTGGCTCGCCTGAAATGGCGATTGCGGTGCAGAAATAGTTATGCCGGAAATTTAGCCAGAGTGACCAATTTGCTTAAAAAATAACCCGCCTGCCGCTTTGGCATACATTTGAATTGCTCAAGTTTTGGGCTGCTTCTTGGTGGCGAAACTTTGATTTCTGGCAATTATTCCAGCGAAACCAAATGGTTGGTGGGTGCTCAGTCCATGGCACGGTTCTTGCGAATCCGTTAATCGCAGGCGGCCGTGGGGCCGTTTCGCAGCGTTTTTCACGTCTGCGTCAGGGAGATGAGACACTCATGCTTAGCAAATCCATTCACGATATAGCGGCGTCATTTAGCCGCCGTGGCGTTCTCGCTGCGACCGCCGGCCTGATGCTCGGTCTGGCGCCATTGACCGGCGCGAAAGCCGCCGACGACACCATCAAGGTCGGCGTGCTGCACTCCCTTTCCGGCACCATGGCCATCAGCGAAACCACGCTGAAGGATACCATCCTCTTCCTGATCGACGAGCAGAACAAGAAGGGCGGCGTGAACGGCAAGAAGCTCGAGGCCGTCGTGGTCGATCCCGCCTCGAACTGGCCGCTGTTCGCCGAGAAGGCGCGCGAGCTGATCACCAAGGACAAGGTCTCGGTCGTATTCGGCTGCTGGACCTCGGTGTCGCGCAAGTCGGTGCTCCCGGTGTTCAAGGAGCTGAACAGCATCCTGTTCTACCCCGTGCAGTACGAGGGTGAGGAAAGCGAGCGCAACGTGTTCTACACGGGTGCGGCGCCGAACCAGCAGGCGATCCCCGCCGTCGACTACCTGATGAAGGAAGAGAAGGTGAAGCGCTGGGTGCTCGCGGGCACCGACTACGTCTATCCGCGCACCACCAACAAGATCCTGGAAGCCTACCTGAAGTCCAAGGGTGTCGCCCAGGAAGACATCATGATCAACTACACGCCGTTCGGTCACTCCGACTGGCAGACGATCGTGGCCGACATCAAGAAGTTTGGCTCGGCCGGCAAGAAGACCGCGGTGGTCTCGACCATCAATGGCGATGCCAACGTTCCCTTCTACAAGGAGCTCGGCAACCAGGGCATCAAGGCGAAGGACATCCCGGTCGTCGCGTTCTCGGTGGGTGAGGAAGAGCTCGCCGGCATCGACACCAAGCCGCTGGTCGGCCATCTCGCCGCCTGGAACTACTTCGAGTCGATCAAGACCAAGGACGGCTCGAACGAGAAGTTCATCAAGGACTGGCAGGCCTACACCAAGAATCCGAAGCGCGTGACCAACGATCCGATGGAAGCGCATGTGATCGGCTTCAACATGTGGGTGAAGGCCGTCGAGAAGGTGAAGTCGACCGATCCGGACAAGGTGATCGACGCGCTTCCCGGCATCGAAGCCCCCAACCTGACCGGCGGCGTGTCGAAGATGCTGCCGAACCACCACATCACCAAGCCGGTGTTCATCGGCGAGATCAAGGGCAACGGCCAGTTCGACGTGGTCTGGAAGACCCCGGGCCTCGTCGCGGGCGACGCCTGGTCGAAGGAGCTCGACGGCTCCAAGGACCTGATCGGCGACTGGGTCGGCAAGAAGTGCGGCAACTTCAACACCAAGACCAACAAGTGCCTCGGTTCGGGCTCCTGATCCGGATCTGACACTCATTGCAAGATCGGAGAAGGAGGCGATCCCGCCGCCTTCTCCACTCATTTCCGCCGGGGTCATTCACAGTGCCAGCCTATTTGTCCGCGCGCCTCTGCTCGCTTGCGCTCTCGTTGTTGTTGATCGCGTTCGCGCTGCCGGCCTTCGCCGGTCCGTTCGAGGATGGGGTCGCCAAGTTCGCCAATGACGATTTCTCCGACACGGAAGAGGCGATCGGCGTGGTCGCGGGCAGCGGCAATCCGCTGGCTTTTCCCATCATCAGTGCGCTCCAGGACGGCCGCCTCATGGCCGACCCCGACAGCAAGAAGGTTTACGTCACCGGCACCGACGGCAAGTCGATCGATGCCGCGACCGGTCAGGCGGTGGCCAGCGTTCCCGACAGCGCGAGCGCGGTCCGCCTCAACAACCGCCTGCGCCGCAGCGTCGATGCCGCGCTCGGCAGCCTGACGCTCCAGTCGCCGGACGTCGGGACGCGGCTTCAGGCGGCGCAATCCGTCTTCAAGTCGCATGAGGAGACCGCGCTCGAGGCCGTCGACGCCGCGCTTGCCAAGGAAACCAACAGATCCGTCAAGACGGCGCTGGGCGAGGCCCGCGCGGCCATCCTGCTGTTCAAGGCGGATGCCTCCGAGGTCGAGAAGTTCGAGGCGGTCGCCACGCTCAAGGCCCGCGGCGATCAGGAGGCGATGGCTCTGCTCACCGGCATGGGCGACCAGCCGGCTTCGGTGACCAAGGCCGCCGCGAGCGCGATCGGCTCGATCCAGTCTTCGCTCGCCATCTGGTCCACGGTTCAGAATGCCTGGTACGGCCTCTCGCTCGGCTCGGTGCTGCTGCTCGCCGCGATCGGGCTCGCCATCACTTTCGGCGTGATGGGCGTGATCAACATGGCGCATGGCGAGATGGTGATGATCGGCGCCTACACCACCTTCGTGGTGCAGGAGGTGATCCGCACCCGCTATCCCGGCCTGTTCGACTATTCGCTGCTGATCGCCGTGCCGCTCGCCTTTGTCGTCGCCGGCGCGATCGGCGTACTGATCGAGCGCAGCATCATCCGCTTCCTGTACGGCCGTCCGCTGGAGACACTGCTGGCGACCTGGGGCCTGTCGCTGGTGCTGCAGCAGGCGGTGCGCACCATGTTCGGCCCGACCAACCGCGAGGTCGGCAATCCCTCCTGGATGAGCGGCGCGTTCGAGCTCGGCCAGATCACCATCACCTATAACCGGCTCTGGATCCTCGTGTTCACGCTCGCCGTCTTCGCGATCCTGCTGGCGATGCTGCGTTATACCGCGCTGGGCCTCGAGATGCGCGCGGTGACGCAGAACCGGCGCATGGCGGCCTCGATGGGCATCGCCACCTCGCGCGTCGATGCGCTGACCTTCGGCCTCGGTTCGGGCATTGCCGGCATCGCCGGGGTGGCGTTGTCGCAGATCGACAATGTCAGCCCCAATCTCGGCCAGAGCTACATCATCGACAGTTTCATGGTCGTGGTGTTCGGCGGGGTCGGCAATCTCTGGGGCACGCTGGTCGGCGCCTTCACGCTCGGCATCGCCAACAAATTTCTGGAGCCGGTCGCCGGCGCAGTGCTCGGCAAGATCGCCATCCTGGTTCTGATCATCCTGTTCATTCAAAAGCGGCCGCGCGGTCTGTTTGCGCTCAAGGGCCGTGCGGTGGAAGCATGACCCCTCACATGCTGACGCGTTCGCTGGACCGCAGCGCGACGATCTTTCTTGCCGTCGTCGCGGCTTGCGGCATTCTCATCCCGCTCTCCAACCTGCTGCTGCCCGCAGGGTCGTTCCTGCAAGTTCCGACCTATCTCGTCGCGCTATGGGGCAAATACGTCTGCTACGCCATCCTCGCGCTCGCGATCGATCTGATCTGGGGCTATTGCGGCATCCTCTCGCTCGGCCACGGCGCCTTCTTCGCGCTCGGCGGCTACGCGATGGGCATGTATCTGATGCGGCAGATCGGCACCCGCGGTGTCTATGGCAATCCGGTCCTGCCCGACTTCATGGTGTTCCTGAACTATTCGAAGCTGCCCTGGTACTGGTACGGCTTCGACATGTTCTGGTTCGCCGCGCTGATGGTGCTGGTCGTGCCCGGCCTGCTCGCCTTCTGCTTCGGCTGGCTTGCCTTCCGCTCCCGTGTCACCGGCGTGTATCTCTCGATCATCACGCAGGCGATGACCTATGCGCTGCTGCTCGCCTTCTTCCGCAACGATTTCGGCTTCGGCGGCAACAACGGCCTGACCGACTTCAAGGACATCCTCGGCTTCAACGTCCAGGCTGAAGGTACCCGCGCGGCGCTGTTCGCGCTGAGCTGCCTGGCGCTGATCATCGGCTTCCTGATCTGCCGCGTCATCGTCTCGTCCAAGCTCGGCAAGGTCCTGATCGCGGTGCGGGACGCAGAATCGCGCACGCGCTTCCTCGGCTACCGCGTCGAATCCTACAAGCTGTTCGTGTTCACGGTGTCGGCCTGCATGGCCGGGGTCGCGGGCGCGCTCTACGTGCCGCAGGTCGGCATCATCAATCCATCCGAATTTGCGCCCGGCAATTCGATCGAGGCGGTGATCTGGGTCGCGGTCGGTGGCCGTGGCACGCTGGTCGGCGCTGCCCTCGGCGCCGTCGTCGTCAACTACGCCAAGACCTTCTTCACCTCCGGCATGCTGGCGCCGTACTGGCTGTTCATGCTGGGCGCGCTGTTCATCCTGGTGACGCTGCTGCTGCCGAAGGGCATCATCGGCACCTTCAACGCCTGGTGGGACTCCTCGAAGGAAAAGCGCAACGCCGCGAGCCTGGCGAGCGCTGCGGCCGAAGACGGCGTTACCGAACCCAAGATGGCGGAGTAGCGCGATGAACGTCATGGACACCCGCACGACTTCGGCGATGCTGTATCTCGACGGCGTGCACGTCTCGTTCGACGGCTTCCACGCCATCAACAATTTGTCGCTGACGCTCGAGCCCGGCGAGATGCGTGCCATCATCGGCCCCAACGGCGCCGGCAAGACCACGATGATGGACATCATCACCGGCAAGACCAAGCCGGATGAAGGCACGGTGCTGTTCGACGGCGTCACTGATCTGACGCGGCTCGATGAGACCCGCATCGCCGAGCTCGGCATCGGGCGCAAGTTCCAGAAGCCGACCGTGTTCGAGAGCCAGACGGTGCAGGACAACCTCCTGCTCGCGCTCAATGTCGACCACTCGGTCCGCGGCACGCTGTTCTGGCGCGGCAGCAAGGCCGAGTCCGAGCGCATCGACAAGGTGCTGGAGACGATCCGCCTCACGGAGGCACGCAACCGTCTCGCCGGCAGCCTCAGCCACGGCCAGAAGCAGTGGCTGGAGATCGGCATGCTGCTCGCTCAGGATCCAAAGCTCCTGCTGGTCGACGAGCCCGTCGCCGGCATGACCGACGTCGAGACGCACCTCACCGCCGAGCTGCTCAAGGAAATCAACAAAACCCACACCGTGATGGTCGTCGAGCACGACATGACGTTCGTGCGCGAGCTCGGCGTCAAGGTCACCTGCCTGCACGAAGGCACGGTGCTGGCGGAAGGAACCATCGACCAGGTCTCGTCCAACGAGCGGGTCATCGAAGTCTATCTGGGACGCTGAGCGATGCTTGAGGTCAAGGACATCAATCTCTTCTACGGCGCGGCGCAGGCGCTGCGCGGCGTCTCGATCTCGGCCGAGCCGGGCAAGGTGACATGCGTGCTCGGGCGCAACGGCGTCGGCAAGACCTCGCTCCTGCGCGCTATGGTCGGGCAATATCCGATCTCCTCGGGCGCGATTGTGCTCGACGGCAATGACATCACTGGCTTGAAGCCCTATGAGCGCGCGCGCAAGGGCATCGGCTTCGTGCCGCAGGGCCGCGAGATCTTTCCGCTGCTGACGGTCGAGGAGAACCTCAAGACCGGCTTCGGCCCGCTCAAGCGCGAGGACAAGCACATTCCGGACGACGTGTTCTCGCTCTTCCCCGTGCTGCAATCCATGCTCGGCCGGCGCGGCGGCGATCTCTCCGGCGGCCAGCAGCAGCAGCTCGCGATCGGCCGCGCGCTGGTGATGCGGCCGAAGCTGCTCCTGCTCGACGAGCCGACCGAGGGCATCCAGCCTTCGATCATCAAGGACATCGGCCGCGCCATCTCGTATTTGCGCAACCTCGGCAACATCGCCATCGTGCTGGTCGAACAATATCTCGACTTTGCCTGCGAACTCGGCGACAGTTTCGCCGTGATGGATCGCGGCGCGGTGAAGTTCACCTGCGATCGCAGCAATCTCGACGCGAGCGAGATCAGCCGCCAGATGGCGCTGTAAGCCATTCTGCCGCGACCGGCTGGGGAGGCGGATGCGCAGCGACGTTTCAGTTACGTCAACGGATTTCGAGGCGAACCGTGCCCGCGGCGCGGTGCGCTTCGACGTGCATGCACGCGACGGCGTGACGCGACGCGGCGCCTTGCATGAATCCGGCTCGCTGCGCGTGCGTTTTCCCTCGCCGGAAGGCGAGGGGCTCTCCGGCGTGTTCGTCAACACGGCCGGCGGCGTCGCTGGTGGGGACAGATTCGATATCGAGATATCGGCGGCGGATCGCTCGCGGCTGACCTTGACGACGGCGGCCGCCGAAAAGGTCTATCGCGCGCCGGGCGCGGCGGCGCAGCTCAGCATCGCTCTGAAGGTCGGTGCAGGCGCACATTTGTCCTGGCTGCCGCAGGAAACCATCCTGTTTGACCGGGCCCGGGTGCAGCGCCGCTTCGACATCGAACTCGACGAGGCGGCCTCGCTCCTGCTCTGCGAGATCGTGGTGTTCGGCCGCGCCGCCATGGGCGAGCGGATGGAGCAGGGCGAGTTCGTCGACCGCTGGCGGCTGCGTCGCGGTGGCAGACTGGTGTTTGCTGAGACCGTCAGGCTTGATGGCAATGTCGGCGCAAAACTTGGGCGATCCGCCGTTGCCAAGGGCGGCGCCGCGATTGGCACTGCCTTGATCGTGCCTGGTGACGAGGCCCTGGTCGAGCGCATTCGCGAGGCCTCGGACTCATTCTCGGGTGAGGTCGGAATCTCGGCGTGGAATGGCTTTGCAATGGCGCGGTTCTGTGCCCAAGATGCGGCGCGCTTGCGCGCCGACATGATGACGGTGCTGGCGCGGACCGGTGCCGCGCTGCCGCGGCTCTGGCTGAATTGACCGGCTGAATTGACGTGTTGAACGGAAGAGATTCTGCATGAACCTGTCTCCCCGCGAAAAGGACAAGCTTCTGATCTCGATGGCGGCCATCGTCGCCCGCCGCCGGCTGGACCGCGGCGTCAAGCTCAACCATCCCGAAGCGATCGCGATCATCTCCGATTTCATCCTGGAAGGCGCGCGCGACGGCCGCACCGTCGCCGAGCTGATGCAATCCGGCGCGCAGGTGCTGACCCGCGATCAGGTAATGCCGGGAATCCCTGAGATGATCCACGACATCCAGGTCGAGGCGACCTTTCCTGATGGCACCAAGCTCGTCACCGTGCACGAGCCGATCAGGTAATTTGAATTCGTCATTCCGGGGCGCCAGAAGGGCGAACCCGGAATCCAGAGGTTTAGGTTTCGAGATTCCGGGTTCTCGCTGCGCGAGCCCCGGAATGACGAGGAGAGAACAGATATGATCCCCGGCGAACTCTTCATCCAGGACGGCGAGATCGAGCTCAATGCCGGCCGCAAGACCGTGACGCTGACGGTGGCCAATACCGGCGACCGCCCGATCCAGGTCGGCTCGCACTACCATTTCTTCGAGACCAACCCGGCGCTGAAGTTCGACCGCAGGAAGGCCCGTGGCATGCGCCTCGACATCGCCGCCGGCACCGCCGTCCGCTTCGAACCCGGCCAGACCCGCGACGTCCAGCTCGTCGCCATGGCGGGGAAGAAGACGATTTATGGTTTTCGCGGTGACGTTATGGGGAAGCTGTGAGCTCCGAAGGAACGAGCGCGGTGCGGTGCGGTTGAGGCGGAAACGGAGGTATCTGCCATGCTCTCACCAATCCGCCTCATCTCAGAAGCCGCCGAGCTTGCCGCGCGCCGTCACAATGGAATGGCGCGCAAGGGACGCGGCAACGAGCCCTACATCAATCATCTCGCCGAGGTCGCGAACCTGCTTGCGACCGCGACCGACGGCGCCGATGCCGAGCTGGTCGCGGCTGGCTGGCTGCATGATGTGATCGAAGACACCGACACCACGCGCGACGAGCTCGCGCAGCGATTTTCCCAACGGGTCGCCTCGCTCGTCGCCGAATGCACCGACGACATGAGCCTGCCCAAGGCCGAGCGGCGGCAGAAGCAGATCGAGGACGCGCCGCACAAATCGCCAGGCGCAAAGCTGATCAAGATCGCCGACAAGATCAGCAATACGGCCGCGCGCATTCAAACCGATCCGAGTGCCGAGGAGCGCGACGATCTCGCCGATTACGTCGGCTGGGCCACGCAGGTCGTTGCGGGGTGCCGCGGCGGCAATGCCTGGCTCGACGAGAAATTCGATGATGCCGTGAAAGCAGCGAAAGCGTTGCTGTGACGCACCAAACATTCAAACACAAACGGGGCTTGTGATGTCCGTCAAGATAAAACGTTCCGTCTATGCCGACATGTTCGGCCCGACCACCGGCGACAGGGTGCGGCTGGCCGATACCGATCTCATCATTGAGGTGGAAAAGGATTTCACCACCTATGGCGAGGAGGTGAAGTTCGGCGGGGGCAAGGTGATCCGCGACGGCATGGGTCAGTCGCAGGTCACCAACAAGCAGGGCGCGGCCGACACCGTCATCACCAATGCGTTGATCGTCGATCACTGGGGCATCGTGAAGGCCGACGTCGCCATCAAGGACGGCATGATCGCCGGCATCGGCAAGGCCGGCAATCCCGATATCCAGCCGGGCGTCACCATCATCATAGGACCCGGCACTGACGTGATCGCGGGCGAGGGCAAGATCCTCACCGCCGGAGGCTTCGACAGCCACATCCATTTCATCTGCCCGCAGCAGATCGAGCACGCGCTGATGTCTGGCGTCACCTCGATGCTGGGCGGCGGCACCGGCCCGTCGCACGGCACCTTCGCCACCACCTGTACGCCGGGGCCGTGGCACATGGGACGGATGATCCAGTCGTTCGACGCCTTCCCGGTCAATCTCGGCATCTCCGGCAAGGGCAACGCTTCGCGTCCGGCCGCGCTGGTCGAGATGATCAAGGCCGGCGCCTGCGCGCTGAAGCTGCACGAGGATTGGGGCACGACGCCGGCCGCGATCGACAATTGCCTGTCGGTCGCCGACGCCCACGACATCCAGGTGATGATCCACACCGACACGCTGAACGAGTCCGGCTTCGTCGAGGACACCATCAAGGCATTCAGGGGCCGCACCATCCACGCCTTCCACACCGAGGGTGCCGGCGGCGGTCACGCTCCTGATATCATCAAGGTCGCCGGCCTGAAGAACGTGCTGCCGTCCTCCACCAACCCGACGCGGCCTTTCACGCGCAACACCATCGACGAGCATCTGGACATGCTGATGGTGTGCCATCACCTCGATCCCTCGATCGCGGAAGATCTGGCCTTCGCCGAGAGCCGCATCCGCAAGGAAACGATCGCAGCTGAAGACATCCTGCACGACCTCGGCGCGCTCTCGATGATGTCATCGGACTCCCAGGCCATGGGCCGGCTCGGCGAGGTCATCATCCGGACCTGGCAGACCGCCGACAAGATGAAGAAGCAGCGCGGGTCGCTGTCGCAGGACAAGGGCAAGGACAACGACAACTTTCGCATCAAACGCTACATCGCCAAATACACCATCAACCCGGCGATCGCGCATGGCGTGTCGAAGCTGATCGGCTCGGTTGAGAAGGGCAAGCTCGCCGATCTCGTGCTGTGGTCGCCGGCCTTCTTCGGCGTCAAGCCGGACTGCATCGTCAAGGGCGGCAGCATCGTCGCCGCGCCCATGGGCGATCCGAATGCCTCGATTCCGACGCCGCAGCCGGTGCACTATCAGCCGATGTTCGGTGCCTTCGGCAAGGCGCGAACGGCGTCCTCGGTGGTGTTCACCTCGAAAGCCGCGATCACCGGCGGCCTCGCGCGAAAGCTGGGCATCGACAAGAAGCTCTATGCCGTCCAGAACACCCGCGGCAAGATCTCCAAGAAGAGCATGGTCCACAACGACGCCACGCCCAACATCGAGGTCGACCCGGAGACCTATGAGGTGCGCGCCGACGGCGAGCTGCTCACCTGCGCCCCTGCCGAGGTGCTGCCCATGGCGCAGCGATATTTCATGTACTGAAATAGCGCCTCAACGCATGTCCCGAGAACGTGTCCTGAGCGCATGTCCGGGAGCCTTTTCCGGTTTTGCGTTCGATCCCGGCTAGTCTAATGTCCCGCCCGGTATCTGAAGCCAGAAGCAAAGCCGGGAGGATTTCTCGTGATCTACGTCGTTGCCACCTTGACCATCAAGCCCGAAACGCGCGCCGAATTCATTGCTGCGGCCACCGCCTGCATCAAGGAGACCCGGAAGGAGCCCGGCAATATCGCCTATGATCTGCATGAGAGCGTCACTGATCCTGCCAAGATGGTGTTCGTCGAGCAGTGGGAGAATGCCGAGGCGCTGGTGCCGCATCGGACCATGGAGCACATGAAGACGTTTGGCCGCGTGGCAGTGAAGTGCTTCACGGCACCGCCGAAGATCGAGGTGATCACGCCCGAGAAGGTCGAGACACGGTAACAGGGTAAAAGCGCATGATCCGGGCGACGCAGGTCAGGGGACAACACCGCTTCATGGAAGCGCCGGTGGACACGGTTGTGCTCGATTTCGACGATCGGCACCGCCGCCGCATGGCGATGACGGGGACGCGGGGGTTCGAATTCCTGCTCGACCTGGAGCACGCCGTCGCGCTGCGCGGCGGCGATGCGCTGGTGCTGGAGGACGGAAGGCTGGTCGAGGTGGTCGCGGCGCCCGAGCCGCTGCTGGAGATCCGCGGCCGCGATCCGCACCATCTCATCCGCGTCGGCTGGCATCTCGGCAACCGTCATCTGCCGACGCAGATCATGGCCAAAGCCTTGCGTATCCGCCGTGACCACGTCATCGAAGCCATGGTGAAGGGGCTCGGCGCGCGCGTGATCGAGATCGAGGCGCCGTTCGATCCCGAAGGCGGCGCCTATGCCGATGCCGGCCACGCGCATGGGCACGATGAACATGCGCATCACGATCACGGCCATCACGATCACCATGATCACCATGATCATCACGGCCACGATCACCATCATCATGGCCATGCCGCGCATGACCATGGACACGACCACCATCACCACGACGAGCATTGCGACCATCCCGACCATCACCACGGCCACACGCATGCTCATGACCACAAATGAGCCGGTCCGTGCCGGTGACCTCGCCGAGCGCGAGGCGGCGGCGCTGTACCGGTTGATGACCTGGTTGTCGCCGGCATTCCCTGTCGGTGGTTTCTCCTACTCCAGCGGCATCGAATGGGCAGTCGAGGCCGGCGACATCACGGATACCGCGACGCTGACCGACTGGCTCGACGCGATGCTTTGCGACGGCTCGGGCTTCTGCGATGCGACGTTCCTGGTCCATGCCTATCGCGCCACGGAGGCGGGCGCGGAGACCACTTTGAACGATATCGCCGAGCTCGCTGCCGCCTTCGTGCCGTCGCGCGAGCGGCAGCTGGAGACGAGCTCGCAGGGCCGCGCCTTCATCGACATCGCCCGCGCCGCCTGGGATGCCGACGGGCTGGATGCCATGGTTGCGGCATGCCGCACGCCACCGGTCTATCCGGTCGCAGTCGGCGTGGTCGCAGCTAAGCACGGTGTGTCCCTGGCGCCGACGCTCCACGCCTTCCTGCATGCGCTGGTCTCGAACTGGATTTCCGCGGCGAGCCGGCTCATCCCGCTCGGCCAGACCGACAGCCAGCGCGTGCTGGTGAGGCTGGAAGCCATTGTGGCCGCGACCGCCAATCGTGCGCTGAATGCGACATTGGACGATCTTGGCAGCGCGACCTTCCGCGCCGATCTCGCCAGCCTGCGGCACGAGACGCAATATACGCGGCTGTTCCGATCGTGAAAGCGAGGCGGCCTTCAACCCATCGAGAGCGAGCGAATTCCATGTCGAAATCTCACGGCCCATTGCGTGTCGGCGTCGGCGGTCCGGTCGGATCGGGAAAGACCGCGCTGATGGACCTGCTCTGCAAGACCATGCGCGATCGCTACGACATCGCCGCGATCACCAACGACATCTACACCAAATGGGACGCGGAGTTCCTCGTGCGTTCGGGCTCGCTGACGCCGGACCGCATTGCCGGCGTCGAGACCGGCGGCTGCCCGCACACCGCGATCCGCGAGGATGCCTCGATGAATCTCGCCGCGGTCGCGGACATGCGCGCCAAGTTTCCCGGGCTCGATCTCGTGCTGATCGAGTCCGGCGGCGACAATCTCGCTGCCACTTTTTCCCCGGAGCTGGCCGACCTGACCATTTACGTCATCGACGTGGCGGCCGGCGACAAGATCCCGTCCAAGGGCGGCCCCGGCATCACGCGGTCCGACCTTCTGGTCATCAACAAGATCGACCTCGCCCCCCATGTCGGTGCCTCCCTGGAGAAGATGGACACGGATGCCAGGCGCATGCGCGGCGAGCGTCCTTTCGTCATGACCAACCTGAAGAAGAGCGAGGGGCTTGATCGCATCATCGGCTTCATCGAGGCCAAAGGTGGCTTGAAACGGGCAGGCTGACGGCGCGACGACTTGGCGCATGCGCTTTTCGCCGTTAACCTTGGGGTCGAACCACAACCAGGGAACAAATTTCGGACACGGCGATTAATTACCTCCGGCGCCCGGGCAATCCATCCCGGCCAGACCATCGGCCGGACGGATTAAGCTTTTCAGGCGACCTACGTTGCGTACCGATGTCTCCTCCTCCATTATCTCTGCCACTGGGGTTCACCCTGTTTCGGCACGTGGCCGTTCGAACGGCGTTCATATGCTCTTTGTTTATTGCCGACCTCCTGCGTTCGCCTGAGTAGTCGCGTGGTCCGGCTGGGTTTCATCATCGGTTTCATCGCTCTGCTCGGAGCCTTGCTCTCCGGGCTTGCGGCCTATCGCGTCCACGACCAGGAGCTGGCGCTGGACCGGATCGCGCTCGCGCGTGCGATCGACGTTCACGCCAGCCTGGTCCAGGATCGGCTCACCGAGCGCGAACTGCTGGCACGCGTCGCTTCCGGCCTGTTCCGCACGCCATCCGTGATCAAGCCGAACATGCTGGAGCCGCTGCGCTCGGCCATCTACGCCTTCAAGACGGATTTCGTGGTGGCCAGCTGGATCGCCCGGCTGAAGCCGAACGAGCTTACGGCGGCGCAGGCTGCCATTGGCGCCGCCGGCTTCCCGAATCCGAAGATCCGCACCTATGACGACAAGCCGATCAATCCGGCCGAGATCACCCAGCCGATCGACGTGCTGTTGGATCTCGAGCCGCGCAGCGACGAGACCAAGGCACTGCCGGGCCGTAGTTTCGATCAGGACCCGGTTCGCAGCGCCATGCTGACGCGCGCCCGGATCGAGAAGAGGTCGGTGGCTTCGGACCCGGTTCCGCTGTTGCGCGCAGACGGGCCGGTCGGCGTTGTCGTGGCCGCACCCGTCGTTCCCGAGGGCGCAACCGAGCCGGCCGGGTTCGTCACGTTCTCCTACGAGCTCGCCTCGCTGATGTTGACCAATGACGACATGTCGTTGTTCTCGGTCGCGCTCAGGGATCCGCGCAAGGAAGGCGGCGAGCTGATCGCCAACGACCAGGGCGTTGTTTCGACGCGCAGGGCGGCGGTGGACGGACCTGCGCCGTCGGCAACGCGCACGGTGAGCTTCGGTGGCCGTGATTGGCAGCTCGGCTACTACGCGAAGACCAACTCGTTGCGCCGTGCCGAGCAGACCGCGATCATCGTGGCGGCGATCGGCTTTGCGATCACTGCGATGGTGTGCGGCCTGTTCGGTTATGTCGCCTACAACAATCTGCGGCTCAGCCGGGAAATCCAGGTCAGAATCGGCTTCGAGCGCCGGCTGACCGCGGTGATCGACGAGCTCAACCATCGGGTCAAGAACATCCTTGCGGTCATCCAGTCGATCGTGACGCGCACCTTGCGTCACGGCTCGGACATCGACGTTGCCCGCGAGCTTCTGATCGGGCGCATCCACGCCATGTCGAACGTGGTCTCTCTGCTCAGCGAGAGCCAATGGCAGGGGGTCAAGCTGAAGGGCCTGTTCGAGGCACGCGCCATTCCGCATGCCGATCGCATCGCCGTGACTGGTCCCGACATCGCCGTCAGCGCGCGCGCGGCGCAGAGCCTCTCACTGCTGTTCTTCGAGCTGGCCTCGCATTCCGACGAGGGCCTGTCGCTGGTCGGAAAGCATCCGCACATCACCGCCAACTGGACGGTGACAGGCGAGGGGACCGACGAGGTCTTCCATTTCCGCTGGGAGGAGCTCAACACCAGCGAGGCGACGCGCCGCCCCGATTCCGATTTCGGCCTGATCCTGCTCGACCGCGTCGCCCCGGAGGCGCTCGGCGGCACCGCCAAGCGCTATTTCACCGACGCCTCCTACGTCTATGAGCTGACCGCGCCGATGGAGACGGTGGTCGACATGACCGAACGCGATCGCACCGATAAGCTCTCGGCGCCGGTGAGGCCCGCGCGATAAACGTCGTGCGGCTAAGTCTTCGGCCGCAACACCACGTCGACCAGATGGCGGGCGAAGCCAGGCGTGATCGGCGCAATGCCGAAGACGTAGCGATAGAACAGGCCGCCGTAGATGGCGTCGTAGAGATCCTCAGCCGGCCCTTCGGCCAGGATGCTGCCGTCGTCCTGGCCTGCCGCAATCATTTCCACCAGCGCGTCGCGACGGAACTGCAGATAGCGGGCGTAGAACAGCTCGGCGGAGCCGGTCTTGGAAATGCATTCGGAGATGACGGCGAGTTGAACCTTGCCGAACTCGCCCTGGAGCGCCTCGGCATAGGCCGCGGCATGACGGCGCGCGCGCGCCGCGGGGCTGCCGGAACTCACCGGGGGCAGCGGCAGCATCTGCGCGGCATGCTGGAGAAAGGCGTCGATCAAGAGCGCCTCGCGCGACGGCCACCATTTGTAGATCGTCATCTTGGAGACGCTGGAGTGGCGGGCGACCGCGTCGATGGTGGTGGCGGCAAGGCCGGTGGAAGCCATCAGCGCATAGGCGCTTTCGAGAATGGCGTTGCTGGTTTCGATCGATCGCGGCCGGCCGCGCCGAGGAGCGCTGTCGGCCCTGTCACCCCCGCCATTCGTCGTCACCACGCCCGGTCTCCCCGCGCAACCCGCTCCTGCTCCGGGATAGCGCAGCCGCGGCGGCCAACCTAGCGGAATCGCGACGGCCAAAGCATGATCCGGAAAAACGCGCAGCGGTTTTCCGAACAGATCATGCTCAGACAACAGCCTAAAGCGCGATGACGATGCATGCTGATCGCATCGCGCTTTAGGCCTGCTGCCGCAAGGCGGCGGGCAGATCCTGCCATTTCGACCAGGCGACGTAGTAGGCCACGGCGCTCATCGCGGCGAATCCGGCGAGGCTCACCACGATCTGCATCACCACCAGATTGGCGCTGGTGATCAGGATCAGATGGCCGGCGAAGGACAGGAACACCCCGACGCAGAACACGGCGAGCCATTCCTCGCCGCATCTGATGACCGCCTGGAGCGGCTTCAACCGCAGTCCGGGGTGATCGGCCGGAATGAGGTGGGTCGCGAGGAAGGCGAGCGCGAGGAAGTGAACCACGCGATAGGGTGCAAGGTTTTCCTTGTCCGTCGGCGCGATGCTGTCGAGGAGAAGGTCCGGCAAAAAAGCGGACAATGCCGGCGAATGGCGCAGCAAGGTGACGGCCATCGCGAATACGAGATAGGCCCCGGCGAGTATCCGCAGCCAGGGCATGTCGCGTAGGGCGCGCCCGGGCGCGCCGGTCACGGCGAACCAGCCCCCGAGCACCATCAGCATCTGCCAGCACAGCGGATTGAAGGTCCACTCCTGGTCGGGATAGACCCGAAAATTCCAGTCGAACCAGCGTGCGGCAAGATACAGCGCGATCGATGCCGCCAACGTCAGGTTCGGCCACCGCAACAGCCCCCACAGTGCGAATGGAAAAAAAGCCATCAGCGGGATCATCAGCTGCAGGAGATCGAGGTTCAGCGGCTCCTCCTGGAGCACGAGGCCGCGGACCAGGATGCGCAGCGGGTGCTCTAGAATCCCCGAGATGTTGTATTCATGGATGATTTCCGGCGCCATCGACTGCGAGGCGACGTAGGCGATGGTGTCGATATAGATCACGAACAGCACGACATAGGCGGCATAGAGCCGCCATACGCGACGGAAGATGCGCGTCGCGGCGACGACATAGCCGCGCTCCAGCGCCATCCGGCCGTGGATGATCGCGACGCCGTAACCCACCACGAACACGAACAGGTCGGCAGCGCCGCTGAAGCCGAAGTTGCGCAGCGTCAGCAGGTTGACGACGTTGTTCGGGATGTGATCGACGAAAACCGACCAATTGGCGATGCCGAGCGTCAAATACAGCCGGGCGTCGTGCTGGAATGCGGAGAGGTTCGCTTTGACAGTAGGCTTCATTGAGTAAAATAGCTTTGGGAATCAGGGTGATGCTTTTACCGGCAACCGCCTGCCCATCCGAGTAGCGTTTGCGTGAGTGGATGCATTCGTGCCGCCCGGCGAAAAATTGCGCGGCGACGCCTGTGTGATGCTCGCAGTACCTATAAACGAAAATTTCTAACCCGCTCGGACCGTTACTCGGCCGGTTCGGCCGATACCTCGTCGGACACACCGGCGCGGCTCGCCATGATGCCGAGGGCGACGCCGCCGATCGCCAGGATCGGCAGCAGCCGCTTGACGCCTATGGCACGAACGATCTGGAGCCCGGTGGCGAGCAGCATGGGGTCTGCGAGCATGCTTTGCGCCGCCGACTTCGCGGCCCGCTCGGCCGCGATCTGGGCTTGCTTGCGCAACTCCCGTTTGTAGGCCCAGTAGCTCACCGCTGCGGCCAGGGTCAGCAGAAAGAAGACGCCGGCACCCGCGAGGCAAGCTTGCACCGGACCATATTTGTTGAGCACCGAGATGAACGCCGCCGCGCACAGGAAGCACGTGGTGATGAACAGTGCGAACGCCGCGCCCGCGGCCAGGGAGGTCAGCCGCATAGTCGTACCGGTGGATGCACTGATCCCGTCGATGATGCGCTGAAACATGGCCTTGCTCCTCAAATCCCCACAAGCCGAATCGTCCGCAAGCTGGCATCGGCGGCCGGTCGCGCCGCCGTCTCAATATCCGTTCGCGCTGCCTACCGGCGCCAGGCGGCACCGATCAGGAAGCCGATGCCGAGCGCCAGCCCGACGGTCGCGAGCGGCCGCTGCGTGATCGCGTCTTCGAGCGTCTCCTCGATCGATCCGTAGGCCTCCTGGGCCGCGCCCATCATTGCGCTGCCGCGCTCCGACATGTCGTCCATCGCGGAATCCACGTTCTCGCGCGCCTGGCGATAGCCGCGGCGAGCCTGCTTGCTGGTGGAATTGGCGAAGGTATTGAGCGCGTCGGTGATCTGGTCGGTGAGGGCGGCGATATCGCTTTTCACGGCTGCTACATCCTTCTCGAGGCGTTCTCTGGTGGCTTTGTCGGTCCAGTCTCTCATCCCGGCTTCGGCATTGGGCGTGGACATCAGGAGCTCCGAACTGTTGACGGCTGAGATAGCCGGAGAACGTTTCGTCTTCGGGGAAGTTCCGTTCGCGGAAACCGGTCAGTCCTGCGGCAGCTGCGGCGCATCCGCCGGCAACAGATGCTCCTTGAGGATCAGGGCCACGATTAGCAGCGGCGACGACAGGAAGGCGCCCATCGGGCCCCACATCCAGGTCCAGAATGCCAGCGCAAGCAGCACCGCAAGTGCGTTCAGCGCCAGCCGCCGGCCGATGATGGTCGGGGTGATGAAGTGTCCTTCCAGGAAGGTGAGGCCGCCGAAGGCGAGCGCGGCCATGAGGCCGCCGCTGATGGTCGGGAACGCGACCAGCCCCACCACGACCAGCACCACGAACATCGCGACCGGTCCGATGATCGGGATGAAATTGAGCGTTGCCGCCAGCGCGCCGAGCCCGGCCGGATTGGGCATGCCAGTGAGCGCGCAGATGATGCCGGTGGCGACGCCGACGCCGACATTGATGACGGTGACCATCAACAGGTAATTGCCGAGATGGACCTCGATCTCGTTGAGGATCCGGAGCGTACGCAGCCGCGCGTCACGATCGCTGAAGGTCATGATCACCGCCCGCCGCAGGTCGCGCCAGCTTGCGATGAACAGAATGAGGGTGACGAAGAACAGCAGAAATTCAGTAAAGGTCGGTGACAGAAATTCCAGCGTCGGCTGCACCCACTCGACCTTCGGCATCTGGATGCTCGGGAATCCCTCCGAGCCGCCGACCATGCCTTGCAGCTCACGCCAAAGCGCCAGCGGCCGATCGAACACGTGCAGCTTGTCTTTCAGCTGCGCGCCGAGCTCCGGCAGGCGCGTGCTCCATTCCATGGCGGGGGAAGCGATCAGCGCGACAACGAAGGCGACAACGGCGGTCACCGCGATCACGATCAGGGCGGCGCCGAGCCCGCGCGGCACCTTGCAACGTTCGAGGAAATTCGCAGCCGGCGACAGCATGGTGCCGGTGACGAAGGCCATCACCACCGGCAGGAAGAACGCCCTTCCGAGATAGAGCACGGTGACGACCGCAATCAGGAGCAAGCCAGCGAGCGCGAAGGCAACAAACTCGGTACGGCGGATGACCGGCGGTAGCTCACTATGGCTCTCGGGAAGCGGCTCACCTTCGCTGTTGCCGGGGATCAGACGTTCACTGGGAAGGACGCGCACAATCTTTCTCCCGCACGGAAGCCTCGATCCGCGCGCCCATCGACGGTTGACAATGCGCGAGCCTCGCCGCGGTTCCATCGCGGCTTCGTGAACACGTGCTCGCTTGACTGTGACAAGGCTGCCGCGCGCCGCGCCGGAACTTGGATCGTGCCTGCGGAGTTCATGGAAAGCGCATCACCCTGATGCAGACATCCAACGGGGCAGCACATGACAAAGTTCTCGGCACTCCGTCGCAGCTTTTCGCCGCGCGCCGTCACCGCATTTGCCTTCGCAACCGCTTTGGCCACGGTGCCCTTCGGCGCCGCGAGCGGACAAACTTTCGGCTATGCGCCGATGCAGCCGCCGGTGTACCCGCAGGACCAGGTTTACTCGCCGGGCTACGTGAATGAGGCGCCACAGGCGGCTAACGAGGACGCCCAGCTGCCTGACCGCCTGCGCAAGCAGATCGTCGGCTTCGACCGCAGCGAGCCGGCCGGGACCATCGTGATCGATACCAACAGCACCTATCTCTACTACGTGCTCGGCAACGGCCGTGCGATCCGTTATGGCGTCGGGGTCGGCCGCGAAGGCTTCACCTGGTCCGGCGTGCAGAGCGTCAGCCGCAAGGCGGAGTGGCCGGACTGGCATCCGCCGGCCGAGATGATCGCGCGGCAGCCCTATCTGCCGCGCTTCGTCGCCGGCGGCCCCGGCAACCCGCTCGGCGCGCGTGCGATGTATCTCGGCTCCAGCGAATACCGCATCCACGGCACCAACGATCCCTCCACAATCGGCAAGTTCGTCTCCTCCGGCTGCATCCGCATGACCAATGAGGACGTCATCGACCTGTTCAACCGCGTCAATGTCGGTGCCAAGGTCGTGGTGCTGCCGAAGAATGCGCCGTTGATGGCCAAAGGCGGCGACCCCATGCGCAAGCGCCCGGCCGTGACGGCAATGCCCTCGGGGCGGCAGGCGCTGAATATCTCGGCGTCGTCGGTGAACTAGGAGTTCAGTGAGGTCACATGAGTAAACGCTCGATCCGCAAATTGGCCGTTGGCGTGGCGGCAATGTTCGCCGTTGCTTTCTCCGGTCTTGCGCTGACGCCGTCGGCGCATGCGGAAGACTTCTTCTCGGCGCTGTTCGGCGCGTTTGGGGGCCGACCTCCGCAAATCCGGGCGCCGTTTCCCCATGACGACATGCCGCGTTACGATGTGCCGCGCCAGCGGGCCGCCTATGGCGGCGGCACGGCCTATTGCGTGCGTGGCTGCGATGGTCGCTACTTCCCGGCGCAAGGCAACGATGCCGAGAGCAAGGCGCAATCCTGCAAGAGCTTCTGCCCGGCTTCCGAAACCTCGCTGGTCTATGGCAGCAATATCGACGACGCCACCACGGACAGCGGTAAATCCTATTCCGACCTGCCGAACGCCTTCCGCTATCGCAACGAGATCGTCGCGGGCTGCACCTGCAACGGCAAGGATCCGGCCGGGCTCGCATCGGTCAAGGTCGAGGACGATCCCACCTTACGCAAGGGCGACATCGTCGCCGGCGCCAACGGCCTCGTGGTCGCCAGCCGCAATGCCAACGACCGCCGTGGCGTCGCGATGAACTTCTCGCCGCTGCCGGACTCGGTGCGCGCCAAATTCCGTCAGGTGCCGGTGGTGGCGAAGGAGTAGGGGCAGTATTTTAATGGGGCGCGCTATCGCCCCCGTTCCGAGCTGTCGTCCCTGCGAACGCCACAGAATTCGGTTTGGCGAACACCCGGGGTTGCCGGTTCGCGCTACGACCACTCCCTGAGGTTATAGGTCCCTGCGTTCGCATGCGTTCGCAGGGACGACAGTGAGCGTGTAGCGCTAGCGTGCCCTACGCCGCGCGGATCTTGCCGAGGAAGTCACTGACCTCGTGGCCGAGCTGGCGGCTCTGGGTCTCCAGCATTTCGGATGCGTGCTTCACGTTGTCGGCGGCTGCGGCTGCGGCGTCCGCATCGGCTTTGACGCCGGTAATATTGTCCGAGACGTTCTTGGTGCCCTGGGCCGCATATTGGGTGCTGCGGGTGATCTCCTGGGTCGCCGCGCCCTGCTCCTGCACGGCGGCGGCAATCGCGGTCGCCACTTCGTTCACTTCGCCGATGATACCGCCGATGGTCTGGATCGCGTTGATGGCGTCGCCTGCGACCTTCTGGATGTCGGCGATCTGCTCGGAGATCTCCTCGGTCGCCTTGGCGGTCTGGCTTGCCAGCGACTTCACCTCGGAGGCGACCACGGCAAAGCCGCGGCCGGCCTCGCCGGCGCGGGCCGCCTCGATCGTGGCATTGAGCGCGAGCAGATTGGTCTGCTGTGCGATGGTGTTGATCAGGCCGACGACCTCGCCGATGCGTCCGGCAGATTTGGCGAGGCCCTGCACGGTACCGTCGGTCTCGCGTGCCTGCGTGACCGCGCGGCCGGCGATGCCCGCGGCATGGGCTGCCTGCTGACTGATGTCGTTGATCGAGGCCGAGAGCTCTTCGGCGGCCGCGGCGACGCTGTCGACGCTCATCGAGGCGTCGTTGGAAGCCTTGCCGGCGATCTGCACGCGATCATTGGTCTGGCGCGACACCGCGGAGAGGTCACCCGAGGTCTTGCGCATCTCGCCGGAGGCCTCGCTCAATTCCCCCAGCGTCTTGCGCACTGCGCCCTCGAACTCGCCGACATAGGACTCGACGGCGCGTTGGCGTGCAGTAGCGCCCGTGTTCCGTTCGCGCTCCTGCTCTTCGATCTTGAGCTTGTCGGTGGCCTGCTGCTTGAAGGTTTCCAGCGCACCGGCAAGCGCGCCGATCTCATCCTGGCGATCGAGATAGCCGCTGTCGACGGCAAGGTCGCCGCCGGCGACCTTCAGCATGGCGTCGCGGATGGTGTTGAGCGGAGTGATGACGCGGCGGCTGACCAGCATGATCGCGCCAGCGGCGAGACTGATGGCGAGTGTGAGCAGCACGAGCTGCACGATGAGAGCGCGCTGTGCGGCACCGCGTTGCTCTTGTGTGTGGACCTTGGCGGCGTCGAGCGCGGCTTCGGCCACCGCGACCGCGCTGGCCATACGGCCAACCGTCAGCGGGCTCCACTGGTTGGCGGTCATTTCGGCCTTCTCGCCTTTGACCAGGGCGTCCGCGAGCCGGTCACGGAGAGTCAGATATTGAGGCTCGAAGTAAGCGGTCTTGGCACCCGCCATCGCGGAAGCCAGCGCGGGCGGTAACTGCATGCCCGACGTCGACAATTCCAGCGCCTTCCAGATCGCCGCCGTGCCGCCGACATATTGGGTGTAGTTATAGCGGCCCTCCGGCGTGATCTTGCCGGCTGCAAGTCCGGTCGACACGATCAGCGAGGCCTCGCCCGCGGTGTTGCGGAGCAGCCAGGCGTTCTGCTTGATCGACAGCAATTGGTCGATCGCGGCGTCCTGGTGGTTGACGGTGGCCGCCAGCGTGTTCGACAGCTTGTCCAGCACGTCGAGCAGGCCCTGCGTCGTCTCCATGTATTCCTTCGGCAGCCCGGCGCGGCGCTGGTCCTTGGGCTTGGCCACGTCCTCCCAGAACTGCTTCTGCTCCTCGACCAGCAATTTGTAGAGGCGCGACAGCTCCGGCACCAGCGTGCCCGATTGGGGGAAGTCCAAGGTCGGCAACAATTCGAGCGCGCGTGCCATCGCGGGCATTTGCGCATCGCGCAGGGCGCGAAGATATTTCTCCATCTCGCCGTCCAGCGGCTCGGTCGCGTTCAGGAGCCGCGTCGTGGTCGAGCGATCGGTGCGCAGATTGTGCATCGCCTTGAACAGATCGGCGGAGGTGTCCGCAATCTGCGAGATGCGGCTGGCGGTCTTGAGGCGACCCCAGGAGTCGTAAGCGGTGAGCGACAGCGCGATCACCACACAGACCGATGTGATCGCGATCACCGCCTTCAGCAGCGCGGATACGGTCAGACGATTCAGCATCGAAGTCCCCCAATTCCCATTTACAAAGTCCCAGAAGGACGCCCGGCAACATCGACAAACGGGGGCGTGGCAGATCGGCAATCGCATGCGTTTGCGGCCCAGAGCCCAAACGGTTTCCGCATCTGAAGGGAAAAGGGTAAAATTTTAGGCAGATCGGCTGATCGTAGAAGTACGTATTTACTAGAAGTTGCAATGGGTTGCTGCGATGGAACCGGTGCGGGAGACAGGCGTTAGAGCAACGGTCGCAATTTGCCAGAAGGGGGTCTCGCGATGCTGGTGGGTGTACTCGTCACTTTTCTCGTCGTTATTCTCGTACTTTATCTCATCAACATGCTGCCGATGGACGGCCGTGCCAAACAGATCGCACGGGTGATCGTCATCATCATCGGCATCGTCTCGCTGCTGAAATATCTCGCGGTATTTTAGCGGGGACGTAGTTCGTAGCCCGGACGGGCGCAGCGAAACCCGGGGACTTGCTCCAAGCGCTCCTGCTCCCGGATTGCATCGCTCTATCCGGGCTACTGGTGTAACAAAAAGCCCCGGCGTGAGCCGGGGGCTTCGTTTACGCCTGCTTCAGTGCAGCGTCTTGAGCCAGTCGTCGACGTCCTGGCGAACCTGGTCCTTGGCCTTGCCGTAGCGTTCCTGGAGCCGGCCCTCGAGCTGCTCGCGCCGACCCTCGATCAAGCTGAGGTCATCGTCAGTGAGCTTGCCCCATTTCTCCTTGGCCGATCCCTTGAACTGCTTCCAGTTTCCTTCGATCCGATTCCAGTCCATGACCATCTCCCGTTGGTTGATGGCCGGACAACGCGAGGCGCGCGCAGCCGTTCCGATGTGCGCCGCGACGTTTCGCCCAACGAAAAAAGCCCCGGCTTGAGCCGGGGCCTTTGACGTTTCGTGACTTCGCTCAGCCCGCCGCCTTGGCCTCGCGGCGGCGCGCGGTGAGGATGTATTCGGTGTAGCCGTTCGGCTGCGCGCGGCCCTTGAAGATGAGATCGCAAGCGGCCTTGAAGGCGACGCCGTCGAAGGCGGGGGCCATCGGCTTGTAGCTGGCATCGCCGGCGTTCTGCTTGTCGACCACGACCGCCATGCGCTTGAGCGATTCCATCACCTGAGCCTCGGTGATCACGCCCTGGTGCAGCCAGTTGGCGAGATGCTGGCTGGAGATGCGCAAGGTCGCGCGGTCTTCCATCAGGCCGACATCGTGAATGTCGGGCACCTTGGAGCAGCCGACGCCCTGGTCGATCCAGCGCACGACGTAGCCCAAAATGCCCTGGCAGTTGTTGTCGACCTCCTGCTTGACGTCATCGGGCGCCCAGTTCGACTTTGACACCGGAATGGTGAGGATGTCCGAGAGCTTTGCGCGCGGTCCGCCCCTGGTCAGCTCCTCTTGGCGCGCGATGACGTTGATCTGGTGGTAGTGCAGCGCGTGCAGCGTCGCAGCGGTCGGGGAGGGCACCCAGGCGGTGGTCGCTCCGGCCTGCGGATGACCAAGCTTCTGCTGAAGCATGTCCGCCATCTTGTCGGGCGCGGCCCACATACCCTTGCCGATCTGGGCATGGCCGGGCAGGCCACAGGTCAGGCCCATGTCGACGTTCCAGTCCTCATAGGACTTGATCCAGGCCTGCGCCTTCATCTCATTCTTGCGGATCATCGGACCCGCTTCCATCGAGGTGTGGATCTCGTCGCCGGTGCGATCGAGGAAGCCGGTGTTGATGAACATGATGCGCTTGGAGGCGCGCTGGATGCAGGCCTTGAGGTTGACGGTGGTGCGCCGCTCTTCGTCCATGATGCCGACCTTGAGCGTGTTCTCGGGCAGCGACAGCATCTTCTCGACGCGGTCGAAGATCTCGCAGGTCAGCGACACCTCGTCCGGGCCGTGCATCTTCGGCTTGACGATATAGGCCGAGCCGGTGCGGCTGTTCTTGACCTTCGAATTGCCCTTGAGGTCGTGAATGGCGAGCAGGCCCGAGATGGCGGCATCCAGCAGGCCTTCCGGAATCTCCTCGCCCTTCTCGTCCAGCACCGCGTCGGTGAACATGTGGTGACCGCAATTGCGCATCAGCAGCAGGCTGCGACCGTGCAGCTTGACCTCGCCCTTGCCATCAGGCGTCTTGTAGCTGCGATCGGCGTTGAGCGAGCGCGTCAGCGTCTTGCCACCCTTCTCGAAATCAGCCGACAGTGTGCCGTTCATCAGGCCGAGCGTGTTGCGATAGACCAGCACCTTGTCTTCGGCATCGACCGCGGCGACCGAGTCCTCCATGTCGAGGATGGTGGAGACAGCAGATTCCATGATCATGTCGGCGACGCCGGCCGGATCGTCCTTGCCGATCGCGCTGCTGCGGTCGATCTTGACCTCGACATGCAGGCCGTTGTTGACGAGCAGCACCGCGCTCGGCGCAGCCGGATCGCCCTGGAAGCCCGCGAACTGCGTGGCGTTCTTCAATGCGGTGGCGTTGCCGCTCTTCAGCTTCACCGCGAGCTGGCCCGCGACAACGCTGTAGGCGGTGACGTCGGTGTGGCTGCCGGTCGCGAGCGGCACGGCGGTATCGAGGAACGCCTTGGCCTTGGCGATCACCTTGTCGCCGCGCGCCTTGTTGTAGCCCTTGCCGGTCTCGGCAGCGTCGTGCGGGATCGCGTCGGTGCCGTAGAAGGCGTCATAGAGCGAGCCCCAGCGCGCATTCGCTGCGTTCAATGCGTAGCGTGCATTGGTCAGGGGCACGACGAGCTGCGGGCCGCAGATCTTGCCGATCTCCTCGTCGACATTGGCGGTCTCGACCTTCTGCGTCGCCGGCTCCGGGACGAGATAGCCGATCTCCTTCAGGAAAGCGGTATAGGCGTTGAGGTCGAACGCCTTGCCTTTGTTGGCGCGGTGCCAGTCGTCGACCTTGGCCTGCAGCGTGTCGCGGAAAGCGAGCAACGACCGGTTCTTCGGGCCCAGCTCCTTGATGATGGCGGCAAGCCCGGCCCAGAACGCATCCGGCGCGATCCCCGTTTTCGGGGCCGCTTCCTTGGCGATGAAATCGAACAGGACAGGAGCGATCTTCAATCCGTGGGCGTCGACGCGTTTCATGATGGTCTTTCTTGTTGGAAATGGCTCTTTTTGGCTGCTTTTGACCCGACCAGCAGCAAAATGCGCCCATAGAGGGCGGCTTTCGGGGCCCTATTAGCCCCAAAAAAGGGGCGGTGAGAAGACCCCCGGGGGCTTGTCAAAATGTCAAGAAGAGGTCGGGGAGGTCGCTGGTTTTACAGGCTTGAGCCCGGCTCTCCGCCACATGCGCAACTGCGCTCCCTCCCCCTTGCGGGGGAGGGCGGGGGGAGAGCGGGTAGCCCAGTAAGTGGTGTGTCGGAGTTCGATGGAGCGAAATGCTCCTGATGGAGAGAGCCCCCGTGTGGACCCCTCTCCCTAACCCTCCCCCGCAAGGGGGGAGGGAACGCACTGCCTATGTGGCGGCAGTAAGTGCACCAACGAACAGCGCCCGCTCAAATATTCGCGGCGAGGTCCACGACTTCGTCGAACAGCACGCCGGTCGCCTTCAGCATCCGCTCGATCTCGTCGGCGGCCTCAGTGACCGTCCGTGCCGAGGTGTCGATCACGAGCTCGGCGGCCTGCGGTACCTCGTAGTCGTTGCCGATGCCGGTGAACGAAGCCAACGCGCCGGCGCGCGCCTTCTTGTAATGGCCCTTGGGGTCGCGCTCCTCGCACACTTCAGCAGGCGTCGCGACATGGATCTCCCGGAATGTGGTGTCGGCGATGCGGCGCGCGGTAGCGCGATCCTGGCGGGCCGGCGAAACCGCGGCGACGATGGCGATGTGGCCGTTACGGGCGAGATGCGTTGCGACTTCGGCGAGGCGGCGGATGTTCTCGCTGCGATCGGCGGTGGAGAAACCGAGATCGCTGTTGAGCCCGGCGCGCAGCGTGTCGCCGTCGAGGAGGATCGGCAAGCCGCCATTGGTGAACAGCCTTCGTTCCAGCGCTTTTGCCAGCGTCGACTTGCCGGAGGCCGGCAGGCCGGTGAGCCAGACCACGGCGCCGTTGTGGCGGTAACGCGCGGAGCGTTCGTCGGGACGCAGGGCCGATTCCACCGGCACGATGTCGACGGGCACGGCGCGCTGGCCGGCATCGACCGACAGGACCAGGCCGCCGCCGGCGATGCGTCCGGAGACCTCGATCACGAGACGGCCGGTGCGCGGGTTCTCGGTATAGGGATCGGTGGCAATCGAATTCGACAGAGAGATATCGATCTCGCCGACATGGTTGCGGCCGATCGCCTTGTTCTCGCTGCTCGAGAGCTCACCAGGATCGACCGCCTTCTCGATGGCGACGACAGTGGCGCGGCTTTCCTTCGGCCCGCAGCGCACCAGGAGCTGGTCGCCCTTGGCGAGCGGCCTGTCGTGCAGCCAGAAGATGCGTGCGCGCAGCCGGCGCGTCTCGCGCGGGGCACTGCCCGCATGCGCGACGATGTCGCCGCGCTCGATGAACAATTCACGATCGAGCGTGATGCCGACGGAGCGGCCCGCGCCTTGCCGTCCCGCCACCGGCGTCACCGGCCAGCTCTCGACCGACTTGATCTTGGCGATCTTGCCGGCCGGCATGATCACGATCTCGTCGCCGGCAATCAGGCTGCCGGATTCGATGCGGCCCGCCACGATGCGGCGATCGTCGAACTTGTAGATCGCCTGCACCGGCAGGCGCAGCGCCAGCGCTTCCAGCGGGCGCGCCGGCTCGAGCTGGTCCAGCGCCTCGACCACCGTCGGTCCCTTGTACCAGCCGATCCGGTCGGTACGCTCGGCGACGCCGTCGCCGTCGCGGGCGGAAATTGGGATCACGGCCGTGGGCTTCACGCCCAGGCCGTTGAGATGCGCGGAAATCTCGTCGCTGATCTCCTTGAAGCGATCGGCGGAGAAGTCGACGCGGTCCATCTTGTTGACGACAACAGCGACCTGCTTCACGCCGAGCAGATGCAGCAGGTAGCCGTGCCGCCGTGTCTGGTCGCGCACGCCCTCCAGCGCGTCAATGATCAGCACCGCGCCGTCGGCCTGCGAGGCGCCGGTGATCATGTTGCGCAGGAATTCGGCGTGGCCGGGCGCGTCGATCAGCACGATGTCGCGCGAATTGGTCCGGAAGCGGATCTGGGTGGTGTCGATGGTGATGCCCTGGTCGCGCTCGGTCTGGAGCGCATCGAGCAGGAACGACCATTCGAACGGCATGCCGCGCCGTGCGCTGACCGCTTTCAGCATTTCCAGCTTGCCGTCGGGCAGGCTGCCGGTCTCGTGCAGCAGGCGGCCGACCAGCGTCGATTTGCCGTGGTCGACATGGCCGACGATGACGATGCGCACCTGCGGGCGCGTGGTGCCGTTCGGGGTCGCAGGCGAAGCGGGGGTGACGATCATGTTCATAACGCGCTCGCGTCCTTGATCAGAGATAGCCGGCGACGCGAAGGCGCTCGAAGGCGTCCTCGGTCTCGTGGTCCAGCGCGCGCCCGGCACGCTCCGGCACCTTGGTCTGTTCGAGCTCGATCAGGATCTCGTCGATGCTCGAGGCGGTCGAGGCGACCGGATTGGTGATGTCCTGATCGCCCAGCGAGCGGTAGCGCTTACCGTTTTGCGACAGATAGAGCGGGATGATCGGGATGTTCTCGCGCTTGGTGTAGGCCCAGATGTCGGCCTCGGTCCAATGCAGGATGGGATGGATGCGCAGGTGCGCGCCTTGCGGCGGCGAGGCGTTGAAATGGTCCCAGAACTCCGGCGGCTGGTCGCGCACGTCCCAATTGCCTTCGAGGCCTCGCGGCGAGAACACGCGCTCCTTGGCGCGGGTGGCCTCCTCGTCGCGGCGGATGCCGGCGATCAGGCCGTCGAAGCCGAATTTGCCGAGCGCCATCTTGAGACCTTCGGTCTTGCGCGCAGCGGAACGGGCGGCCGGCGGCAGCGTCGGATCGACCGCATCGATCGGCGGGCAGGGCTCGACGCGCAAATCGAGATCCCACTCTTTGCCGTAATGATCGCGGAACCGATACATCTCCGGAAATTTCTTGCCGGTGTCGACATGAAGGGCGGGGAACGGCATCTTGCCGAAGAAGGCCTTCCGCGCCAGCCAGATCATGACGTTGGAATCCTTGCCGAGCGACCACAGCAGGGCGATCTTCTTCAGCCGGGCGAAGGCCTCGCGGAAGATGTAAATGCTCTGCGCCTCGAGCTGGTCGAGATGGTCCATGCTGGGCGCAACATCAGCAGAAAATTCTTGCGAGCCCCCGCGGCTGAGGGGGGCCGGGCTGCTCACTCCGACAAGCGCGGAATCGTCCTTGAGAAGATGCATCTCTGCCACTTTGCGTTTGGAGGCGAAAATTCTATAGTCACTGCGCGAAGTAGAAGAAAAAATTTTCTCTTTGCGCGCTCGAAACGACACATATATAGAAAATAATTCCAGTCAACCCCGTATCGGGGGAAGCGAGTATCGTATGCGGTTCTTGCCGGTGTTTCTCGATCTCAAGGCCGGTCCGGTGGTCCTCATCGGCGCGGGCGAGCTTTTGCGCGCCAAGTTGCGCGTGCTCGCGGCGGCCGGCGCGCGCATCCGCGTGCATGCGATCGGCGGCAATCAGGATCTGGGGCTCAGCTCTGAGGACGCAGCCCGCATCGAAATCGCGGCCGGCGATCCGCTCACCACCGATCTCTCGGGTGTCATCGCCATCGTCTGCGCGGGAGCAGGCGACGTCGGCGTTGCGATGTCGGCGCGGGCCAAGGCGCTCGGCCTGCCCGTCAACGTCATGGACGACCTCGAGCATTCCAGCTTCATCTTCCCGGCAATCGTCGATCGCGGCGATGTCGTGGTCGCAGTCGGTACCGGCGGCACCTCGCCGGTGGTGGCGCGACGCGTGCGCGAAAAGATCGAGGCGCTGCTTCCGGCGCGCATCGGCGAGCTCGCCGAATTCATCGGCGGCTGCCGCAAAGCCATCAATGAGCGCATCGCCGAGTTTCCGCTGCGCCGCCGGTTCTGGGAGCGGGTGATCGACGGCCCGATCGGCGCCGCCGTGCTCGCCGGCCGCAAGGCCGAGGCGGATGCGGCGCTTAAGGCGATTGCCGATCCCGCCGAATTCGCGCGCGCAGACAAGCCGGAAGGCTCGGTCGCGCTGGTCGGCGCCGGCCCCGGCGACCCCGACCTTCTCACCATCAAGGCGCTGCGCGCATTGCAGGACGCCGACATCGTCTTCCATGACGAATTGGTCTCCCCCGAAATTCTCGATCGCATCCGCCGCGATACCACGCGCGTTCCCGTCGGCCGCCGCGTCGGCAAGCCCGGCATCGGCCAGGACGCCATCAACAAGCGCATGATCGAGGCCGCGCAAGCCGGGCAGCGCGTGGTGCGGCTGAAAGGCGGCGATCCCTTCGTGTTCGGTCGTGGCGGCGAAGAGGTGGAAGCCTTGCGCGCCGCCGGCGTCGCCTATTCGATCATTCCCGGCATCACCGCAGGCCTCGGCGGCGCGGCCGATTTCGAGGTGCCGCTCACTTATCGTCACGAAGCGACCCGCATCACCTTCCTCACGGCGCACAAGGCACGCGATGCGGAAGTCGTGGACTGGTCGACATTGGCCGACACCAAGATGACCGTTGTGGTCTACATGGGCATGACCGCAGCGCCCGCGATACGCGCCGGCCTGTTTGCCGCCGGCCGTTCGCCGGAGACGCCGGTGGGCGTGTTCGCCCGCGTCACGCGTCCCGACGCGAAAGGCGCGATCGGCACGCTGCGCGACCTGCCCGAACTCGTGCGGCGGACCCAAGGCGGTCCCGCCATACTCATCATCGGCGACGTGGTCCGGCATGCCGGCTCGCTTCGCCGCCACTCTCCAAAGCAAATCATCTCTGACCTCCTGGATGCAGCCGAATGACCTCCCCGCTTGAACAGAAGAAGATCAAGATCGCCGGCCCCTCGATCGTGACCGCCAACCGGACCTGGGACGGCATCGTGGTGTATCGCACCGCCGCCAAGAGCTGGTCTGCGGACCTGTCGGAAGCTGCGATCGTGCGCAACTCCGACGAGGCCAAGGCGTTGCTTGCGGAGTCCGTCGCCGATGACGTCGGCGCGATCGGACCCTATATCGCCCCGGTGCAGGTCGGCGCGGACGGCAAGATCGAACCCGGCAATCTGCGCGAACAGATCCGCCGCACCGGTGTGACCATCGGACAGTCGGCCCAGGCTTAAGGCGCTTTCTTATGTACGCTTACGACGAAATCGACCGCACGCTCGTCAACGAGCGCGTCTCGGAGTTCCGCGACCAGGTAAAGCGCCGCCTCTCCGGCGAACTCACCGAGGACGAGTTCAAGATCCTGCGCCTGCAGAACGGCGTTTACCTGCAGCTGCACGCCTACATGTTCCGCGTCGCGATCCCGTATGGGACGCTGGCAACGAACCAATTGCGGGCGCTCGCCCATGTCGCGCGCAAATACGATCGCGGCTACGGCCACTTCACCACGCGGCAGAACATCCAGTTCAACTGGATCAAGCTCGCCGAGCTGCCGGATGCGCTGGAGGATCTCGCCAAGGTCGGCATCCATGCGATGCAGACTTCCGGCAACAACATGCGCAATGTCACCTCGGACCAGTGGGCCGGCGTCGCGCCTGGCGAGATCGAGGATCCGCGCATCTGGTCGGAGCTGATCCGCCAGCACACCACGCTGCATCCGGAATTCTCGTTCCTGCCGCGCAAGTTCAAGATCGCGATCACCGCGTCGGACCATGATCGCGCCGCGATCAAGATCCACGACATCGGCTTGAGGCTGATCAAGAACGAGAAGGGCGAGACCGGCTTCGAGGTGCTGGTCGGCGGCGGTCTCGGCCGCACGCCGTTCATCGCCAAGACCATCAAGCACTTCGTGCACGGTCGCGACATCCTCAGCTACATCGAGGCGATCCTGCGCGTCTACAATCAGTACGGCCGGCGCGACAACATCTACAAGGCGCGCATCAAGATCCTGGTGCACGAGCTCGGCATCGAGAAGTTCTCCCGCGAAGTCGAGGAGGAGTGGCAGCACATCCGCAACTCCTCGCTCCAGATCGACGACGAGGTGATCGAGGACATCCGCTCGCGCTTCACCTATCCTTCTTACGAGAAGCTGCCGCACATGCCGGACGAGCTGCGTCAGGCCGCGGCCGATCCCGACTTCGAAGCGTGGCGCAAGAACTCGGTGGCCCCGCACAAGGTGCAGGGCTACTCCATCGTCACGATCTCGTTGAAGCCGATCGGTGCGCCTCCGGGCGACGCAACCGCCGAGCAGATGGACGCGCTCGCCGATCTCGCCGACAAATATTCCTTCGGTGAGGTCCGCGTCGGCCACGAGCAGAACCTGGCGCTGCCGCATGTCGCCAAGCGCGACCTGCCGGCGCTGTGGAAGGCGCTCGACAAGCTCGGGCTTGCGACCCCGAACGTCAATCTGATCACCGACATCATCGCCTGCCCCGGGCTCGATTATTGCTCGCTGGCGAATGCGCGCTCGATTCCGATCGCGCAGGAATTGACGCGGCGCTTCGCCAATCACGAGCTCGCGAACCTGATAGGCCGCCTCCACATCAACATCTCCGGCTGCATCAATGCCTGCGGCCATCACCATGTCGGCCATATCGGCATTCTCGGCGTCGAGAAGAACGGCGAGGAGGTCTATCAGATCACCATCGGCGGCCGTGCCGACGAGAACGCCGCGCTGGGCACCCTGATCGGACCCGGTGTCAAATTCGACGAAGTCGCCGATGTCATCGAAGACGTCGTGGAGGCCTATCTGGCGCTGCGCGAGCGGCCCGAAGAGCTGTTCATGGACACGGTGAAGCGTCTCGGCGTCGAACCCTTCAAGGAGCGCGTCTATGCCACTCGTTAACGGCGGAAAGATCGCCGACGACAGCTTCGTCAAGCTGACCGTCGACACGCCGCTGCCCGAGGGCGGCGACATCCTGGTGCCGGCCGAACGCTTCCTCGGCGAAGCGGACGGCTTGCTTAAGCGCGCCGGCAAGGTCGGCGTGATCTGGCCGAACAGCCGCGATATCGCCGAACTCGTACCCTATCTCGGCAAGATCGCCGTCGTCGCGCTGGTGTTCCCGACCTTCCGCGACGGCCGCGCCTACAGCCAGGCGCGGCTGCTGCGCGAGCGCTACAATTACCGCGGCGAATTGCGTGCCACCGGCCAGATCCTGCGCGACCAGTTCGTGTTCATGCTGCGTGCCGGCTTCGATTCCTTCGAGGTCAAGAAGCAGGCCGACGCGGAAGCCTTCATGCAGACCGCCAAGCGCTATTCGGTGTTCTACCAGCCGACCGGCGACGGCCGTATCACGGCTTTGCACCGGCGCATGCAGCTCCGCCACTCCGAAGGTGTCGGCACATGAACGCGATCGCGCCGCAGATTTCGCCCGTCTCTGCGCTGCCTTCGGCGGACGAGCTCGATCGCGCCCTGCGCGATGCCTCGCCCGCTGAGATCATCGCGGCGGCGCTGAAGGCGGTTGGACGTGAAAGGCTTGCGCTGGTGTCGTCCTTCGGCACGGAATCGGCGACGCTGCTGAAGGTCATGGCGGACGTCGACCCGGCGATCCCGGTGATCTTCCTCGACACCGGCTGGCTGTTCGAGGAGACGCTCGCTTATCGCGACACCTTGATCGCGACGCTTGGCCTGAAGGACGTTCGCTCGATCAAGCCCGCAGAGGAAGCGCTGACGCGCGAAGATCCCGACCGCGACCTCTGGTTCTCCGATCCCGACGCCTGCTGCCGCATCCGCAAGGTGGAACCGCTGGCGCGTGCGCTGAAGCCGTTCGCGGCCTGGATCAACGGCCGCAAGCGCTTCCAGGGCAATGCGCGGACCGACATTCCGGTCGTCGAAGACGATGGCGCACGGCTGAAGTTCAACCCCTTCGCCAACGTCTCGCGTGAGGAACTCGAGGCGATCTTCGTCCGCGCCAAATTGCCGCGTCATCCACTGGCCGCCTCCGGTTTTCTGTCCGTTGGGTGTATGCCTTGCACCAGCAGAACGGCCGAGGGCGAGGACGCACGCGCCGGTCGCTGGCGCGGCCGGGCCAAGACAGAATGCGGCATCCACACGATGAAGACTTCGTAGCACAGTCGCGTCGCCACGAAGCGAACAAGAAAATCCGGTTCCGTTGACTTAAGCGCGTTTCGCCCCGAGTTATGCCTGCACGCCTTCGCTGACACCGACGTCAGCGAAGTGAATGGAGATGGACATGATGCGCCGTATCGTTCCGCTCGCTGCAGGCCTCGTCTTGACGGGTTTCTTGGCTAGCTCGGCTCTCGCTGCTGATATCAATCTGTTGAACGTGTCGTACGATCCGACGCGCGAGCTCTATGTCGAATTCAACAAGGCGTTTGCGAATGCCTATCAGAAGGAGACCGGCAAGAGCGTCGAGATCAAGCAGTCGCATGGCGGCAGCGGCTCGCAAGCGCGCTCGGTGATCGACGGCTTGCAGGCCGATGTGGTGACCCTCGCGCTCGCCTATGACATCGATGCCATCGCCGCAAAGGGCCTCACCACAGCCGATTGGCAGAAGCGGCTGCCGCAGAATTCATCACCCTACACCTCGACGATCGTCTTCCTCGTCCGCAAGGGCAATCCCAAGGCCATCAAGGACTGGGACGATCTGATCAAGCCGGGCGTCGCCGTGATCACGCCGAACCCGAAGACTTCGGGCGGGGCGCGCTGGAATTATCTGGCGGCCTGGGGTTTTGCGCAGAAAAAGCACGGCTCGGCCGACAAGGCCAAGGAGTTCATCGGAAAGCTCTATCAGCAGGTGCCGGTGCTCGATACCGGCGCGCGCGGCGCGACCGTCACCTTCGTCGAGCGTGGCGTCGGCGACGTGCTGCTCGCCTGGGAGAACGAGGCATTCCTGGCGCTGAAGGAGTTCGGCGCGAACAAGTTCGAGATCGTGGCGCCGCAGCAGTCGATCCTCGCCGAGCCGCCGGTCACCATCGTCGACAAGGTTGCCGATAAAAAGGGCACCCGCAACGCCGCCGATGCCTATCTCCAGTACTGGTACACCAAGGAGGGGCAGGAAATTGCCGCCCGCAATTTCTACCGCCCGCGCGATCCCGAGATCGCCAAGAAAAACGAAAACGCCTTCGCCAAGGTCGAACTATTTACGATCGACGACGTTTTCGGTGGTTGGACCAAGGCGCAGAAGGAACATTTCGCCGACGGCGGTATCTTTGACCAGATCTACAAGAACTGATCTGGCGCTGTCTTAAGGGCTTTTAGCAGGGGGCCTGGTGAGCGCATTCGCAGCAAGACGCCGGACATTGCCGGGCTTCGGTCTCACGATGGGACTGACGCTGTCCTGGCTGTCCATCATTATCCTGATTCCGCTCGCCGGGCTGTTCCTGAAATCGCTCGAGCTCAGCCCCGAGCAGTTCTGGAATATCCTCACCAGCCGCCGCACCCTGAATGCGCTGCGCGTCTCCTTCGGCCTCGCGTTCGCGGCGGCCTGCGTCAATCTCGTGATGGGCAGCATCATCGTCTGGGCGCTGGTGCGGTATCGCTTTCCCGGCCGCCGCCTGTTCGATGCCATCGTCGATGTGCCGTTCGCGCTGCCGACGGCGGTCGCCGGCGTGGCGCTGACCGCGCTGTTCGCCGAGAAGGGCTGGCTGGGGGCGCCGCTTGCCGCGGCCGGCATCAAGGTGGCGTTCACGCCGGTCGGCATCTTCGTCGCCATGATCTTCATCGGTATTCCCTTCGTGGTCCGCACCGTGCAGCCGGTGCTGCAGGATCTCGACCCCGAGATCGAGGAGGCTGCCGGCAGCCTTGGGGCCAGCCGCTGGCAGACCATCATCCGCGTGATTCTGCCCTCGCTCGCACCGGCGCTGCTCACCGGGCTCGCGCTCGCCTTCGCGCGCGCGGTCGGCGAATACGGCTCGGTGATCTTCATCGCCGGCAATCTGCCCAACGTGTCCGAGATCGCTCCGCTGTTGATCGTGATCCGGCTCTCCGAGTTCCGCTACGCCGATGCCACCGCCATCGCGGTGGTCATGCTCGTCGTCTCCTTCATCATCATCTTCGCCGTCAACCGGCTCCAGCGCTGGTCGCAGAGCCGGATACCGGCGCGTTGAGGGGCTGGCCATGACGATGCAGATCGCAGACTCCGTTTCGCTCTCGGCCCCCGATGCCAGGGCTCGCGCGCATGCGGCCGCGGCACGGGACAACCTCCGCACCGAGCCGCGCGCGGTGCGTATCGCCATCATCGCATTGGCGATGATCTTCCTCACGGTCTTCGTCGTGCTGCCGCTGGTGGTCGTGTTCGCGCAGGCCTTCTCGAAGGGGATCCTCGCCTATTTCGCCGCGCTCGCCGAGCCGGAAGCGCTGGCCGCGATCAAGCTGACGCTGCTGGTTGCGGCAATCTCGGTCGGCCTCAACCTCGTGTTCGGCCTCGTCGCGGCCTGGGCGATTGCGAAATTCGAATTCCCGGGCAAAACCTTCCTGATCACGCTGATCGACCTGCCGTTCTCGGTGAGCCCGGTAATCTCGGGCCTCGTCTTCGTGCTGCTGTTTGGCGCGCAGGGCTATTTCGGCGGCTGGCTCAGGGATCACGACATCCAGATCCTGTTCGCGGTGCCCGGCATCGCGCTCGCCACCACCTTCGTCACCTTCCCCTTCGTGGCGCGCGCGCTGATCCCCCTGATGCAGGAGCAGGGCACGCAGGAGGAGGAGGCCGCGATCTCGCTCGGCGCGTCCGGCCTGCAAACGTTTTTCCGCGTCACGCTGCCCAACATCAAATGGGGCGTGCTTTACGGCGTCCTGCTCTGCAACGCGCGCGCGATGGGCGAGTTCGGCGCAGTCTCCGTGGTCTCCGGCCATATCCGCGGCGAGACCAACACGATGCCGCTGCTGGTCGAGATTCTCTACAACGAATACCAGTTCGTCGCCGCCTTCGCGATTGCCTCGCTGCTGGCGATGCTGGCCTTGATCACGCTGATCGGCAAGACTGTTCTCGAACGTCACCTCGACGAAGGAGACGACGCAAGTGACCATTGAAGTCAAAAATCTCGTCAAGAAGTTCGGCGGCTTTTCAGCCCTCGACGGCGTCGACCTCAAGGTCAATGACGGCGAATTGCTGGCGCTGCTCGGCCCCTCCGGCTCCGGTAAGACCACGCTGCTGCGGATTATCGCAGGCCTCGACTGGCCTGATGCTGGCGAGGTCTTCTTCAACGGCGAGGACGCGCTGGCGCAGGGCGCGCGCGAGCGGCATGTCGGTTTCGTGTTCCAGCACTACGCGCTGTTCCGTCATATGACGGTGTTCGAGAACGTCGCTTTCGGCCTGCGCGTGCAGCCACGCGCGATACGGAAGGACGAGGCCACGATCCGTGCGCGGGTGAAAGAGTTGCTCGATCTCGTCCAGCTCGACTGGCTCGCCGATCGCTATCCGAGCCAGCTCTCCGGCGGCCAGCGCCAGCGCATCGCGCTCGCCCGCGCGCTGGCGATCGAGCCGCGCATCCTCCTGCTCGACGAGCCGTTCGGTGCTCTCGATGCCAAGGTGCGGAAAGAGCTGCGAAGGTGGCTACGCTCGCTGCATCACGAGATCCACGTCACCTCGATCTTCGTCACGCACGATCAGGAGGAAGCGCTGGAAGTCGCCAACCGCGTCGTGGTGATGGACAAGGGCCGGATCGAGCAGATCGGCTCGCCCGACGACGTTTATGAAAGCCCGGCGAGCGCCTTCGTCCACGGCTTCATCGGCGAATCCATCGAGCTGCCGGTTCAGGTCGAAGGCGGCGTCGTCAGGCTCGGCGACCGGCCGCTCCGGCTTGCGGCGGACGGGATTGCGCCTGGCGCGTCAAAACTGTTCGTGCGGCGACATGACATGTTGGTTGGCCCGCCCGGCAGCGGCGCCTTCGAAGGCGCCGTGCAGCATGTCCGCAATTTCGGTCCGGTACAGCGGGCCGAGGTCGCGTTGTCGGGCGGCGAGACGATCGAGATCGACGCCCCCCGCGGCAAGGAACTGCGCGCCGGCGATACGATCGGGCTCGAACCGCGCCGCTACCGGATATTTGCGGGTTAGAAATCCCCGTCATTCCGGGGCGATGCGAAGCAACGAACCCGAAATCTTGAGGTCGTGGCGCGAGATTCTCAGGTGCGCGCTTGCGCATCATAGTTCAGCGCTCCGCGCTGCCCCGGAATGACACCGGTCAGATTTTCTTCAAAATTCACCTTTCAGCCACGGTTGGTATGCAACAACGGCCCCTCATTCGGGGGCACCTCCATGCGCGCTGCGGCCGCAATTCTCATCACTTTGCTGCTCGCCGGCTGTGCCGGCAACGAGGCACCAGTCCAGCAGCCGTCCATGTATGCCGATATGGCGGTCCCGGGCTCCAAGCTCGATGCGCAGGCGGCCGCGATCATGATCTCGCAATACCGCCAGAACAACGCCCTCGGCACCGTCGTCATCGACCCCGACCTGATGCGGCTTGCCGAATCCCAGTCCAATGCCATGGCGGCGGCCAACAAGATGGACCACGACGTCCGTGCGCCGCTGGCCAAGCGGCTCAGCACGGGCGGTTACCCGGCGACGGTTGCGGTCGAGAACGTCTCGGCCGGCTATCATACGCTGGCGGAAGCATTTTCCGGCTGGCGCGACTCGCCTCCGCACCGCGCCAACATGCTCAAGGGCGGTGTCACAAAACTGGGCATCGCGGCGAGCTATGCTCCCGGCACCAAATACAAGGTGTTCTGGACCATGATCCTGGCCTCGACCGAGCCCCGATAAGCCAGACTTGATCCCAGCATGCATTGACGCCGCGGCGGAGTGTCGCCACGGTGGCGTGCCATTTGCTATTGTGTCATTTGCTATTGTTCCCCCATGACCGATCATAGCCCGCAATCCCCCAGTATCCCCGCGAATGCGCAACGCGTTCTGGTCCTGCAAGGCGGCGGCGCGCTTGGCTCCTACCAGGCCGGCGCCCATCAAGCGCTGTGCGGCCATGGCTTCGAGCCGGAATGGGTCGCCGGCATCTCGATCGGCGCGGTCAACGCCGCCATCATCGCCGGCAATGAGGGCCCGACCCGCGTCAAGCGGCTGAAGGAATTCTGGGAAATGGTCTCCGCGCCGGTGCCGTGGAAACCGATCGGCAAGAGTGACCACAGCCGCGAGCTGTTCAATTCGACCAGTGCCGCACTGATCGCGACCTTCGGTGTGCCCGGCTTCTTCACGCCGCGCATTCCGCCGGCGCCGCTCTGGCCGCCGGGGCATCCCGAAGCTGAGAGCTATTACGACACCGCACCGCTGAAGAAGACGCTGGAGCGTCTGGTCGATTTCGACCGCATCAACGACCTGAAGACGCGCCTGTCGGTCGGCGCGGTTGGCGTCACCTCCGGCAACTTCAGGTATTTCGACAACTACGAGTTCAAGAAGCTCGGCAAGACCATCGGCCCCGAGCACATCATGGCCTCCGGCGCGCTGCCGCCCGGCTTTCCGTCCATCATGATCGACGGCGAGCATTATTGGGACGGCGGCATCGCCTCCAACACCCCGCTCGACTATGTGCTCGATGCCGAGACCGACCGCGACATGCTGATCTTCCAGGTCGACCTGTTTTCCGCGCGCGGCGATCTGCCGACCTCGCTGCTCGAGGCCACGGAGCGCGAGAAGGACATCCGCTTCTCCAGCCGTACGCGGATGAACACCGACAAGAACAAGCAGATCCACAACGCCCGCAGGGCCGTGCGCGACCTGATCGGCAAATTGCCGGATTATCTGAGGAACGATCCTTCGGTCGAATTCCTCGCGAAGGTATCGCGCGAAAGCACCGTCACCGTGGTCCACCTGATCTACCGCAGCAAGAACTACGAATCCTCGTCGAAGGATTACGACTTCTCCCACGTCGCCATGGTCGAGCATTGGGAGGCGGGCGTGAAGGACGTGCATCTGTCGATGCGCCACAAGGACTGGCTCGAGCGGCCTCAGTCCGGCGAGACCATGGTCACCTACGATCTCACGGGGGACGTCACCGCACCCCCGCCAAAAAGGAGCGAATAGCATGGGTAGTCTGTCAGGCAAGAATGCCGTCGTGACCGGTTCGACCAGCGGCATCGGGCTCGCTTACGCGCGTGCCTTTGCAGCTGCCGGAGCGAATGTCGTCATCAACGGCTTCGGCTCCCCGGACGACATCGAGAAAGAGCGCGCCAAGATCGAACAGGACTTCAAGGTGAAGGCGATCTATTCGCCGGCCGACATGACCAAGCCCGCCGAGATCGCCGGGATGATCGCGCTCGGAGAGAAGACCTTCGGCTCGGTCGACGTCCTCGTCAACAATGCCGGTATCCAATTCGTTTCGCCGATCGAGGAGTTTCCGCTCGAGAAGTGGGACCAGATCATCGCGATCAATCTGTCCTCGGCCTTCCACGCCATCCGCGCCGCCGTGCCCGGCATGAAGAAAAAGGGCTGGGGCCGCATCATCAACACGGCTTCGGCGCATTCGCTGGTCGCCTCGCCCTTCAAGTCGGCCTATGTCTCGGCCAAGCACGGCATCGCCGGTCTCACCAAGACCGTGGCGCTGGAAGTTGCGACCCACAAGATCACCTGCAACTGCATCAGCCCGGGCTATGTCTGGACGCCGCTGGTGGAGAGGCAGATTCCCGACACGATGAAGGCGCGCAATCTGACGCGCGAGCAGGTCATCAACGACGTGCTGCTCGATGCGCAGCCGACCAAGGAGTTCGTCACCTCGGAGCAGGTCGCCGCGCTGGCGCTGTTCCTGTGTGGCGACGATGCCGCGCAGATCACCGGCACCAACCTCTCGATCGACGGCGGCTGGACGGCGGAGTAGGCACGACGGTGCCGTAGGGTGGGCAAAGGCGCGAAAGCGCCGTGCCCACGCTCTGTATCTGATCGAAAATGGTGGTGGGCACGCTTGCGCTCTGCCCACCCTACGATTCCGGCGTTCGCTTCCCGCTCAATGTCCCCAGGCCAGCGCCGTCACAAAGGCGGATGACAGGTGCAGCTCCGCAAACATGATCTTGCCTGCGACCACGAACAGGACGCTCGCAAGCGTCAGGCGCAGCACCGTCTCGGGCACGCGCGTAGCGCTGAAGCTGCCGACGATGATGCCGGGCAGTGAGCCCATCAGCAGCACGCCCATCAGCGCCCAATCCACATCGCCGAGCGCCCAGTGCCCGATGCCGGCGACCAATGTCAGCGGCACCGCATGGGCGATATCGGAGCCGACGATGGTCACCATGGGCAGGCGAGGGTAGAGCAGCAGCAGCACGGTCACGCCGACCGCACCGGCGCCGACCGACGAAATCGAGACCAGCACGCCGAGCACGATGCCGGTGACGACGGTCGCAATGGCGGTGATACGCTCGTCGACCTGTTCGAGCCGGCGGCGATAACGCTCCATGATGGATTTGCGGAAGATCAGCGACGTCGCGGTCAGTAGCAGCGCGAAGCACAGCACCAGATTGACCAGATTGCGCTCGGAATCGCTCTTGAGGTCAAGCTTCCACAGCACCAGCAGCGTCAGCGCACTCGCAGGAATGCTGCCGCAGGCGAGCCGCAGCACCGCCGGCCAGTGCACGCTGCGCGACCAGCCATGCACCACGCTGCCGCCGGTCTTGGTGGCGGCGGCATAGAGCAGGTCGGTTCCGACCGCTGTGGAGGGATGGACGCCGAACAGCAGGATCAAGAGCGGCGTCATCAACGAGCCGCCGCCCACGCCGGTCATCCCGACAAGCAGGCCGACGCCGAATCCTGAGGCGACGTAGAGTGGATCGAACATATCAGGGGAATCTTAGGTTGGTCTCGTCGGTTAGGCAATACGACGTAGAATAAAGTTCCCCTAATGCGCAACTGTTTGGGCAGAATAAGAAAAATTTTGCATCAGGTTCACTAAGGAGAGGCATTTTACCTCCTTCCTGTGGGTGCTCTGACAGAGCCGTTCCCCGGGCAAGCAGCGAGCACGCCAGGCGCGCAGCGCCTATTTGCCGAACGCCAGCACGTGCAGTCCGAGCCGCTGCCGCACGATCCAGAACAAGAGCACCGTCTCGAAGGTGAGGGAGATCGAGGTTGCGGCCGCGGCGCCGTGGCCGCCGTAGCGCGGGACGAGCGCGATGCAGAGCAGGAGGTTCATCACGAAGGCCAGTGCATATGCGAGCGCGCAGATCTTCTGCTGACCGAGCATGTTGAGCAGCCGTTCGACCGGGCCGATCGCGGAGCGCACCACCAGGCCAATCGCGGCGACGAACATGATGTCGTAGCCGACCACGAATTGCGGCCCGAACAGCCAGAGCAGCGGCTTGCCGAGCGCAAGCAGCACGATGGTCGCCGCCAGCGACGGCCAGAACGTCCAGCCGATCGCATGCGCGACATAGGCCGACAGCCGTGCCTTGTCGCCGCTCGCGTTGTATTCGGCGAAGCGGTGGGCCGTCGTCGCCGACATCGCGTAGTGGATGAAGGAGACCAGCGCCAGCGTCTTCACGACGGCGAAATAGACGCCGACCTCGTCGGAGGGGCGGAATTGCTGCAGCACCAGCACGTCGGTGTAGGACAGCAGGAGGTAGAAGCTCTCGACCAGCAGGATCGGCAGCGAGACGGCGAGCCAGCCGCCAATGTCGTAGGTCTTGGGACCGGGCACGATATGATCGGCGAGCTTGCGGTTCAGCACCACCATCTGCCCGGTCATCGCGATCCAGACCGCGCCGGCGCTCGCGGCCATCGCGGCGACCGCGCCAAGATGATAGCCGAGCAGGAAGGCGATAGCCGTGATGCCGATGATCAGCGCCTGACGGATGATGAATTGCGGCATCAAGCCGAGCTGCATCCAGTCATGCGATCGCGCGATGCCGTCCTGGGTGTTGGCAACGACGAAGGCGGGCAGCGTCATGCAGCCGATATAGAGCGGCAGCTCCTCGGCCGGGTCGATCCAGGGCGACAGCAGCTTGACGATGCCGGCAAGGGCGAGAGAGACCAGCGTGGATACGGCAAAGGTCAGCCAACGGCTGCCGGAGAGAAAGCCGCGCAGCAACGCCTGCTCGCCGCTGGTGCGATACTCCGGAATGATTTTCTGCGCCGAGGCCGAGATGCCGAAATCCATCATGCTGCCGAGCAGCAGCACCCAGGTCCACACATAGACATAGACGCCGTAGTCGGACGTGCCCATCCAGCGCGCCAGCAGCACCTGCGAGACATAGGCGAGCCCGGCGCTGATCACGCGGATGATGAAGATGGTGCCGGCAAGCCGCCGCGTCAGCGATGCCTCGCTCGGGCCGCCCGTCAGCTTGGTCCGCAGCCGTGCGATCAGCCCGGCCGGTCCGGTCGTTGCGGGTTCTGCATCCATTACGGCCAATACGCGATTCCCCAAGCGCCCACATCAGGCGTCCCGCATGCTGCGCAGCCTCGGGATTAGCAACCCTTCGTTAAGATTTGGTTGGGTGAGCTCCCATCATCGCTGTCGTCCCGGACAAGCGTAAGCGCAGATCCGGGACCGATAACCCAGGGTGTGGTTTGGCGAAGATTGGCAACCACCAGCTCGTGCAACAACGCAGGCCTGTGGCTATGGGTCCCGGATCTGCGCGCGCTTGAGGCGCGCTTGTCCGGGACGACAGCCGAAAGTGAAGTGACAGCGGTGCAACTCACCCGTCTGGGCCTCGGCCTTCGCCGGGACGACCGCTCACTCCAGATTCGTATTGAACTCGTAGGACTTCTCCGGTCCGACCAGCGTGAACTTCAGCGCCGCGCCGTCGGGCTTGGCGCCCGGCGGCAATCCATCGAGCTCGAACGAGAAGCGTTTGACGCCGACCGGGCTGGGCTCGACCTGGGCCGGGATCGGCAATGCCCAATCGGGCGTCGGCCCTTCCACATACAAATTGACGTTGCGGCTATCAGGCACGACGACGTCGACGACCACATTCTTGGGTCCGTCGCGCTTGACGTCGCGGATGGTGAGTGGATTGGGATCGCCGATATTGGCAGGCTTGGGCACCGTATCGAGCGCGGCACGCAAATTGGCATCCTCGGTCGAGGCGACGCTGTTGAAGCCGAGCTCGGCGCTGGCCTCGACCGGAATGCAGAGCTTCTCGCACACCGCGTAATTGATCTCGGCGCGCAAGGTCACCGGCTTGTCGGCCGCCTTGGCGACGATGCGTAAGGGCAGCACGATCTGGTTGTGATAGCCGATCGAATGGCCGCCCGCGCCGTCGTCGAATTTCAGCGGCGCAGGCCACATCACCGTCACCGCCTCAACATTGTCCGACTTCGAGAAGTCGAACCGCGGCGGCACCCCGGAATCCCCGGGGGTGCGCCAGTAGGTCTTCCACCCTTGCTGGAGCTGGAAGGCAATACCGCCGAGCAGGACGGCGCCACTGCGCGATCCCGCCAATAGCCGCACTGCGGAGTGGCCGTCGCGCTGCCACGGCGAAGCGTCATCGGCGCGGGCTGCGATGGCCAGCGACGACGCAAGCAGGGTTGTCGCGACGCCAATCGCCGCACGCAGGGGAACTCTTGTGAGCATAGCACGTCTTTACAGGGTCACCCCCGGGCAAACCATTGAATTGCTTGTGATGGATGCACTTGAATCGAGTCTCTGCAAGCCTTGATTTGACAGCGGCCCGGCCCGACATCAGGATAGGAATTGAAACCGGAGTGCTTAGCGATGGCTCCCACAAGCAAGAGGACGGGGGAAAGCACCCGCAGGGCAGGCCCCGCGCTCCCCAATTCGGCCGGTTATCTCGACGGCCGGCTGCTGATCGCGATGCCCGTGATGGGCGATTCCCGCTTCGAGCGTTCGGTGATCTATCTCTGCGCCCATTCGGCGGAGGGAGCGATGGGCATCATCGTGAATCACCCGGCCGGCAGCATCGACTTCCCCGAGCTCTTGCAGCAGCTCGGCATTATCAAGAAGGGCGAGCACATCAAGCTGCCGGAGAACGCCGAAAGCATGAAGGTGCTGCGCGGCGGCCCGGTCGATACCGGCCGCGGCTTCGTGCTGCATTCCAGCGACTTCTACATCGAAAACGCGACGCTGCGGATCGATGAGGGCGTCTGCCTCACGGCGACCGTCGACATCCTGCGCGCCATCGCCAACGGCTCCGGCCCCAAGCACGCCATTCTCGCGCTCGGCTATGCCGGCTGGGCGCCCGGCCAACTCGAGACCGAGATCCAGAGCAACGGCTGGCTGCATTGCGATGCGGATGCGGATTTGATTTTCGGCGACGACGTCGACGACAAGTACGGCCGCGCCTTGCGCAAGATCGGCATCGATCCCGGCATGCTCTCGAACGAGGCGGGACACGCGTAGCGATAGGCTCCGCTGTATTAGCTCCACTTGCCGCTGTCGTCGCCCGGCTTGACCGCGCGACCCAGTACGCCGCAGCCTGTCGGTTCAATCACAGCCGTCTCTGGAATACTGGATCGCCCGGTCAAGCCGGGCGACGACACCATTTGCGGAGCAGCGCTTTGCCGCACTACTCCGCCGCCTGCTGCTGCACCGTCGGCTCTGTCCCCGCCACGGTCGCGCGGCGCATGTCGCGAGGTTGCGACTGGTCGTAGCGGCGGACGCGGTGCATGGTCTGGCGGTTGTCCCACATCACGAGGTCATGCAGCTTCCATTTGTGCGCGTAGACGAACTCGGCCTGCGTCGCGTGCTCGTTGAGATCGCGCAGCAGTAGCCGCCCTTCCGGCACGCTCATGCCGACGATCTTGCCGGCATGCGATGACAGATAGAGCGACTTGCGGCGATGGACGGGATGGGTGCGCACCAGCCGTTGCAGCACCGGCTTGAACATCTCCTTCTCTTCGTCGGTATATTCGGTGAAGCCGAGCGATCCCCGCGAATACATCAGCGAGTGTTCGCAGACGAGGTCATCGATCTCCGCCTTGGTGTCGTCGTCGAGCGCGTCATGGGCGGCGCGCATGTCGGCGAATTCGGTGTTGCCGCCCTTCGGGTTCACCACCCGCGCCGACAGCAGCGAGAACTTTGCAGGGATCGGGCGGAACGAGCTGTCGGAGTGCCACAGGCAGTTGCCGAGGTTGAACAGATTGGCGCGGCTGTCCTTCGGCAGCGGCTTGCCGTCCTTGCCGAGATTGGAGACGTCATTCAGGCCCGAGGTGAGGCGGTATTCATCCGCCTTGGTGATGTTGCCGCCGCGCGCTTCCTCGCGCTGGCCGAAATTCAGCGCGAACGCCATCTGCTGCTCATCGGTGATGTCCTGGTTGTGGAACACAAGCACCGCGTATTTGTCCATCGCGGACTCGATCTCGCGCGCCTCATCCGGTGTGAGCGGCTTTCGCAGATCGAGGCCGGAGACCTCGCCGACAAAATGCTTCTGAAGCTGCCGGATCGCGATCGTCATGGCGTTTTCTCCCGCGGGTCGCGAGCGGTTGGTCCCGCTCTGTCGGCTAAAAAGCTACTCCCCGACCCAGAGTTGTCAACGCTCGGCGTGCATAGCTGCCCGTAGCCCGGATGGAGCGAAGCGTAATCCGGGGTTCTCACCTCGCGGAAAGACCTCCCCGGACTGCGCTACGCTCCATCCGGGCTACACCCCTTAACTCCTACGCGTTCCGCGCCATCAACCCGCCGTCGACAGGGATCACCGCGCCGGTGAGGAAAGACGCCGCCGGCAGGCACAGGCTCAGCGTCATATGCGCGACCTCCTCGGGATCGCCGTAGCGGCCGAGTGCGGTGCGGCGCTTGGCGTAGATCGTCTTGTGCTCCTCCGAGATGCGGTCGGTGATCCCGGTGCGGATCGGGCCCGGACAGATGCAATTGACGGTGATGCCCTCGCGGCCGAGCTCTACCGCCAGCGAGCGGGTGAGGCTCGCAACGCCGCCCTTCGCTGCTGAATAGGGGCTGTGCAACGCGGTGGCGCCGAGCGCCTCGGTCGAGGCGATGTTGACGATGCGCGGGCTGTTCGATTTGCGCAAGTGCGGCAGCGCAGCGCGGATGATGCGCGGATGCGCCGTCAGCATCACCGCGATGCCTCTGGCCCAGGCGTCCTCATAGCCCTCGTCGTCAATCGCAACCCGCACGGAGATGCCGGCATTGTTGACGATGATGTCGATTGCGCCGAAATGCGCCGCGACCTCACCGACGACGCGCTTGATCTCGTCACCGTCGGCAACGTCGAGCTCCCAAGCCTTTCCTGCGCCGCCGCTCGCGGCAATCTCCTTGGCAACCGCACGCGCGCCTTCGCCGTCGAAATCGGTGACGGCGACGTTGGCGCCTTCTGCGGCGAACAAGCGCGCGGTCGCGCGCCCCATGCCGCTGGCCGCGCCGGTGACGAGAACGGTCAAGCCCTTGACGGACCGGCTGAGCTGCTTGAACTCGGACATGCTGTTTCCTCAGAGATGCTTGTTCTTGTTATGATTGACAAGGCTGGCATCGATCCGCAGACAGGTCAAACAAGCAAAACGAAAAGGGAGGCCGCGATGGCGAACGAGCTCGATTTCTCAGGCAAGCAGGTGCTGGTCATCGGCGGTTCGAGCGGGATCGGCAACGGCATCGCGCAAGCGTTCCGCACGAGGGGCGCGCGTGTGGCTGTTTGCGGCACGCGGGCACAGCCGCAGGATTATTCGATCGAAGAGGGCTCCGATCTCACGGGCCTGTCTTATGCGCAGCTCGACGTCGGCAACCCCAGTGCGATCGAGGCATTCAAGCCGTCCTTCGACAGGCTCGACGTGCTCGTGCTCGCGCAAGGCGCGGTGCTCTATCGCCGCGGCGAATTCGAGATGAGTGGCTTCCGCAAGGTGGTCGAGGTCAATCTCATGAGCCTGATGGCTTGCGCCACGCGATTTCATTCCATGTTGCGGGATTCCAGGGGCGCGCTGATCATGGTGTCCTCGACCGCGGCCTATCATTCCACCATGGGCAATCCCGCCTATAACGCCTCGAAGACCGGTGCGGTCGGATTGACGCGGACGCTGGGCGAGGCCTGGGCCGAGGACGGCATCCGCGTCAACGGGATCGCGCCCGGGCTCGTGGACACCAAGATGACGAAGGTGACGACCGACAATCCGAAGCGGCTCGAAGGCGCGCTCGCGCGCATCCCGCTGCGGCGATTGGGCACGCCGGCCGACATGGCAGGCGCGGCGCTGTTCCTGGCCTCGCCGCTGTCGTCCTACATCATCGGCCAGACGCTGGTCGTCGATGGCGGGCTGATTCTGTAGCGGGCTCATCTTGTAGCCCGGATGAGCGCAGCGTAATCCGGGTCTGCGATACGGTTAGCGCTGTCCCGGATTTCGCTTCGCTCATCCGGGCTACTCTTTCGTAGAGGCTTGGAACTGCGCTGCTCCTGATCGGTTACTTGGGCTGACCCCCGAGGAGGAGCATCATGGATACGGATCGGATTGTTGGATCGGCCAAGGAATATGCCGGACGCGCGGAAGGCGCGATCGGAGACATGGCAGGCGATGCGAAGACGCAGGCATCGGGCAAGGCCCGGGAAGCTGCGGGCACGGTGCAGAATCTCTATGGCCAGGCCAAGGATGCCGTGCGCGATGCCACGGACACCGCCGCCGGCTACGCCAAGGACGCCTATGAGAACAGCGGCGAGACTTTCCGCGATGGGACACAGGCACTGTCGAAGAAAGTGCAGGACAATCCGCTCGGCTCGCTGCTGGTCGCCGGCGGAATCGGGTTTGCGCTCGCGCTTCTGATGTCGCGGCCTGCGCGCCGTCCGCCGCCGCGCTGGCGCTATTACGGCTGAGCGACAAGCACTCACTCGTGCCCCGGACGCGCTGCAGCGCCAGAGCGCTGCTGCGCAGAGCCGGGGCCCATTCTTTTGTAAGAGAGTTCGCGTGAGAGAGCTGGGTCCCGGCTCTGCGTCGCATCACCAAGAGGTGCTGCGCCGCGTCCGGGACACGGCGGCAATTACCGGAACATCTCGGCGGAGCGCCCAACATTTCCAGGCGGACGTGGAGCCCCTGGATTGAGATTCGGATTGCGCGGCCCGGGCGCCAGCTGACGCGGCGGTGGCTGCGGCGAGCCGAAGCCGAAGAAATCACGGAACGTCGGCGCGGCCTGTGCCGGCTGCTGCACCACCGGCGGCTTCTTCGGCGCGAGCTTTGGCGGCGCCATCGCAGCCGCGGCACCCGGTGCGCCTGGAGCAACACCGCCCTCAGGCGTCGTCGCCGCAACAGGCGTATCGCCCTTGGCCTGCTCGCGCCCGACTTCGCGGCGCGGCCAGGCATAATCGTCGGCACGGCCGGCCGGGGCCGTCAGCGGCTCGCCCTTCACCATCGTCTTCGCAGCGAGCGCATCGACGGCGGCGGGACGCGTGCCCGGTCCGCCCAGCAATTGATCCGTCGAGATCGAGGCTGCAACCAGCGGCACGATCGGCCCCGCCAGCGGCCGTGGCGCGGGCTTGCCGGGCTCGGCGCTGGTGTCGGGCGTCGCCGGCTCGCTCGGCAGCGCGATCGGGCCGGAGCGTCCCGCAAGTAGGCGCGTGATCTCGCGCTCGACATAGTGCGCGAGCTTGCGCGCGCCGGGTTTGGTGAAAAAGACGCCGTCAGAGCTGCGAAGCTGACGGATCTGGCCTTCGAAGTCGGGACCCTTCTGGAGGAAGCGGCCGGCCTCGTCGACAAAGCCGTCCCAGACGTCGACATAGGTAATGCCGGCCTTGGCCGCGCCTTCGCGATAGAGCGAATCCAGGAACAGCATGTCCGCCGTGCCCTTCTGCCCGCGGATGGCGGGAAGACCGACCCAGAGCACCGGCACGCCCTTGGCCTTGAGGACACCTGCCAGTTCTTCGATCTTCTTGCCGTAAAGCTCGACCCAGCGATCGTCGCGGAATTCGTAGAGGCCGTTCGGATTGCGGGCCGTTTTTTCGGGCGCCGCCACAGGCGTATCGGCGTTGTCGGCATCATCCTGCGGCAGGTCGGCATCGGCAGGCTTGTCGTCGGGCTTGGCGGCGGCATCGGTACCGGGTTTGGTCTCGCCGGGCTTGCCCGGTTGCTTGGCGCGCGCGCCCTTGTCGTTCTTCTTGTCTTTGTCTTTATCCGTGGCCTTGTCCGGCTTGTCGGCGACAGGCTCGCGGATCGCGGCGCGATCGTTGAGGCCGAGCATGACGACGATGACGTCAGGCTTCTCGGTCTCGAGGATGCCCCTGGCCGCTGCCGCCCAATCCGAGGGCTCACCCTTCGGCTGGTACCTGATCAGGCCGGACGTGGTCTTGTGCTTGCGGATCACGCCCATGTCGGGCTGCTCGGTGTAGGCGTCTTCCAAACCGTAACCGAGCCAGTCGGCCATGGCGTCGCCGATCACCAGCACGTTCTTCTCAGGGATGGTGTCGCGTTTCGCAGGCGCCGGCGCGCGCGAAAAATCCTGGCGTGGTGCCTGCGGCTGTTGCTGCTGGAATGGTGCAAAGAAGTCGCCGCCGAACCAGCCGCCGCCACCTCCACCTCCGCCCCGTTGTGGCGGTGGTGCCGAGCGCTGCGGCGGGCCGCCGAATCCGGGGAAGTTGAAGAACTGCGCCGAGGCGGGCCCTGCGACCGAGACCAGAATCGCAAGCGCCGTCCCCAGCGCGATCAACGGGCCGGTCTCGGTTAGCGCCTTGAACAGGGACTTTTTCGACATGCGATCTCGGGCACGCGCAACGGGGATCGGAAGCGGCTCAATATAATAACGGAATCGGGCGCCAAACAGGCAAATTCCGTTGCAGATTCTTGCGCCATACACCGGGGAACAGCCGCCTCCGTCAAGGCTGCCTGCCGGAATCCCTGTTCAGGGTTACTTTCGGGGCGATTTTACCGCCCGCGCAGCCGGTCCAGCACGTCGGAGGAGGCAAAGCCGTCGGCGGGGACCCCGATCGAGGCCTGGAAATTGCGCAGGGCTTCCCGGGTCTGGCCGCCAAACTGGCCGTCCGGGGTGCCCTTGTAGAAGCCGCGCTGGGCCAGGATCTGCTGCAGTTCCAGCCGCTCGGTGCGCGACAGCTCGCGCTCCTGGCGCGGCCAGGGCTGCACGAAGGGCTGCCCGCCGCGCAGGCGGTCGGCGAAATGGCCGATCGCCAGCGCATAGGCCTCGGCCGGGTTGTACTTCATGATGACGCGGTAATTCTGCAGCATCAGGAAGCCGGGGCCTTGCGCGCCGGCCGGCGCCAGCAGATAGGCTTTCTCCGCCGGATGCGGGAACGGCTGGCTCGTCGCCCGCTTCAGCCCGAGCTTTTCCCATTGCGCGATCGTCATCGCCTTGGCGCGATCGGCCAGCATATAGTTGAATCCCTGGGGCACCACGACCTCAAAGCCCCAGGTCTGACCGGCCTGCCAACCGTCTTTCTTCAGATTGTTGGCGGTCGAGGCGATCAGGTCGGTGGGATTGTCGACGACGTCGCGCCTGCCGTCACCGTCGCCATCGACGGCAAAGCGCTTGAACGCAGTCGGCATGAACTGGGTCGGGCCGAAGGCGCCGGCCCAGGAGCCGCGCATCTGCTCCGGTCTGAGGTCGCCGCGATTGACGATCTCCAGCGCGGACAGGAACTCGTCCTTGAAATAGGCCTGGCGGCGGCCGACGCAGGCGAGCGTCGCGGTCGATTGCAGCACGCTGCGGTCGCCCATCTGCGTCGAGTAATTGGACTCGATGCCCCAGATCGAGGCGATGATGTAGCGGTCGACGCCGGTGGCCTTTTCGGTGGCGTCGAACTGCGCCTTGTATTTGGCGAGAACCTCGCGGCCTTTGGCGAGGCGGTTGTCGTTCACGAGGATGTCGAGATAGTCCCAGATCGACTTGGTGAACTCCGGCTGCGAGTCCATCAGGTCCATGATGCGCAGGTCGGGCGAGAGCCCGGCCGTGAAGCGCTGAAAATTATCCTGCGTGATGCCGCGTCGTGCGGCATCCGGCCACAACCCGGCAACGCAATTGCTGAAGTTGCCGGCGGCCTCGCGGATCGCCGCGGCCGTCATCAGCGGATGGCCCGAAGCGCCGTCCTCGCCGCTCCAGGGAAGTGCGCCGCCGGGGCCGGGCGCAGGTTGCGAGGGCGCGGGGGGCGGACCCGAGAAGATGCCGCCGAACAGGTTGGACAGGCCGTTCTGCGCCTGGGCGTGCGCGCTGACAGGCAGCAGCACAGCGGCCGCAATCATCATTGCGCCGCTTAGGGATACCGCCCGTCTTGCCTGCCCTGCCACCGATTGCATCATGTCCCACTCGTCGGCTTCTGGAATCCGCCATCAGGAGGCCTGGTTACGGTTGCCAATAGCTTAACAAAGGTGAAATTTTGGTGACCGCCTTTTTCTTAACTCTGCGCGGATGAGGCCCCACAACCGCCTTTGTTGGCGGCTGCAAACAGGCTAGCAAGATGCCATTGCTCCGTCCCCATGTGCCCCCAGGTATTCGAACAATCACATGAAAATTCGCAAAGCCGTATTCCCCGTCGCCGGCCTCGGCACCCGTGTCCTGCCCGCCACCAAGGCGATGCCGAAGGAAATGCTGACCATCGTCGACAAGCCGCTGATCCAGTACGTCTATGACGAGGCGAGGGAGGCCGGCATCGAACACTTCATCTTCGTCACCGGCCGCAACAAGAACGTCATCGAAGATCATTTCGACCGGATGTTCGAGCTCGACGCGACGCTGGCGGCGCGCGGCAAGAAGGCCGAGCAGGACATCCTGGCGCAGAACCAGCCCGAAGCCGGCGCCGTCAGCTTCACCCGCCAGCAGGCGCCGCTCGGCCTCGGCCATGCGGTCTGGTGCGCGCGCGACATCGTCGGCAACGAGCCGTTCGCGGTCGTGCTGCCCGACGAGCTCGTGCTCAACACGCCGGGCTGCCTCAAGCAGATGATCGAGATGGCATCCTCGCTCGGCGAGAAATCCAATCTGGTCGCGGTCGAGGCGGTGCCCGACCATCTCACGCATCAATATGGCATCTGCGGCGTGGGAAAACGCAGCGGCAAGATGTTCGAGGTCGACGGCATGGTCGAGAAGCCGGCCAAGGGCACCGCGCCCTCCAACCTCTCGATCACCGGCCGCTACATTCTCCAGCCGGAGATCTTCAAGATCCTTCAGACGCAGGAGCGCGGCGCCGGCGGCGAGATCCAGCTCACCGACGCCATGATCGGGCTCGCCATGTCGCAGAAATTCTACGGCGTCGAGTTCGAGGGTGAGCGCCACGATTGCGGCTCCAAGCCCGGCTTTCTGCGCGCCAACATCGCCTACGGCCTGAAGCGGCCGGAGCTGCGTGACGGACTGATCGCGGAGATGAAGAAGTATCTGGGGCAGTAGGGCTACAAACTCGGTGTCGTCCCTGCCGAGTGCGCAATTGCGCACGGGGCAGGGACGACCGCGATGGTGTGGTAAATTGCGTCGCGTTCAATAACGGCGCGTAGACCGTCTCACGCCACCAGCGACAGCTGCGGCAAGCTCGCAACCACCGACTGATTCCGCCCGCCGGCCTTGGCGGCGTAGAGCGCCTTGTCGGCGGCGGCGACCAGGACCGGCCAGTCCATGCCGGCGGTGGGCACGAAGCTGGCGACGCCGCAGGAGACAGTCGAAATCACCGGGTCGTCGGACCAGCCCTGCACCTTGAGGCGGATCGTCTCGGCGATCTTGAAGGCGTCGGCAGCCGAAACGTTCGGCAGCAGCACGGCGAATTCCTCGCCGCCATAGCGTGCGGCGCAGTCGCCGGCCCGGCTCACCGAATCGGAAATGCAGATGGCGATGCCGACCAGCACCTGGTCGCCCGCCTGATGGCCGAACGTGTCGTTGTAGGCCTTGAAGTGATCGGCATCGATCATCAACAGCGCGATCGGCGCCTTCTGGCGCATGGCCCGCCGCCATTCGACGTCGATGACGGAATCGAATTTGCGGCGGTTCTTCAGGCCGGTGAGCGCGTCGGTCGTCGCCATTTCCTCGAGCTTGCGCTCGGCCTCGGCGCGCCGGCTGATCTCGCGCGCGAGCACGAGCGTCGATCCCAGCACGAACAGCGCGAGCACCAGCACCACGGCGCCGATGCGAAACGCTTCCTTCTGCCAGAGCGCGAACACCGCGGCCAGAGGTTTGCCCGCCACCACGAACAGCGGTCCGCTGTCGGCGCTGCGGACATAGAGCCGCGGCGTCGGATCGACCGGGCCCTGTCCCGCATAGGAGGCTCCGACCGGGAGGTTGTCGGCCTTCCAGGCCCGGCGGTCGTTCAGGTTCGTGCCGATCACGTCGAGGTCGAACGGCCGCCGCATCATGATGGTGCGGTCACGCTTGAGCACGGTGATGGTGTCCTCGGGATCGAGGTTCAGCTGCTCGAACAATTCGTGGAAATAGCTGAAGCGGATCGAGCCGGCGACAACGCCGAGGAAGCCGCCGTCGGTATCGCTGATGCGACGGCTCAGCACGATCGCGTAGGCCCCGCGGAACAGCATCGGGCGGCTGATGAAAAGCCCGACCTCGGGATTGTCGCGATGAACCCTGAAATAGTCCTCGTCGCTCCGGTTCTCAGTGATCGGATCGAGCGTGGAGGCGTCGATGGTCAACCTGCCGTCGGCGTCGAACACCTGGATGGCGCCGAAATGCCGTGCCGTGATCGCATGGTCGAACAGGATCAGGTGACGGATCGGCTTCGAGACCGTGGCAAGCTCGGGCAGCAGCATGTTGCTGGCGACCGCCTTCAGTGACAGGTCGTAGATCTCGACGTTGCGGCTGACGTCGGACTGGATGCTCGTCGCCAAATTCTCCAGCGTCTGGCGGGCGAGCGCCTCCTCACCCCGGCGCATGTCGAGCATGACGTTGACGCAAACGGCGGAAAAGCCGATCACCGTCACCACGGACGAGATGATCAGCAGCTTCGCCGAAATCCGCCACGGCCGGCGGGCCGTGACTTCGCGCCATCCAGACAGCATCGTTCGCTCCCGACCCCTAGTGGATGCGCCCGAAAGCTTGCGTAGTGTTTAAGGTAGGACGGCGCTGCTGCAATGAGTTAAGGATCGGTTTACAAGGCTCACGGTTTTGGGCAGACCTCGATGGGACAGCTGGGGTTCGGGCGAGAGGACGATTGTGAACGACTACGACGCGTTGCGCGACTATCTGATGCGGCAGAAGCAGGCTGAATTCGTCCTGAGCTTCGAACAGATCGAGGAGATCATCGGCGCGGCGCTGCCGCGCGCGGCCAATCGTGCCTCGTGGTGGGACAGCCTGCGCAGCCCCGACATCCAGATGCCGCAGCGCGAAGCCTGCCTCGCCGCGGGGTTTGTTGCGACGCGCATGCCGGATGGTGCGAGCGTGAGGTTCACGAAGAAGAAGCTGCAACGCAGGTGAGCCGGAGTGGGGCGACGGTCTCTCCACGTCCAACAGTATCGTAGGGTGGGCAAAGGCGCACTTGCGCCGTGCCCACCATCGATCCAATACCTGCAACAGAAGCGGTGGGCACGCTTCGCTTTGCCCACCCTACGATACCAGATTCGCGGCTAGATCAGCTCGCCGCTTCGAGCCGCACTTCCGTCAGCAGCCGCATTGCCGCATCCGCGTCCATCGGCTCGCCGAAGGCAAAGCCTTGCGCGTATTCGCAGCCCATCTGGTAGAGCTCGACCGCATCCGAATCCGTCTCGGCGCCTTCGGCCACCACGTCCATGCCGAGGTCGTGCGCGAGCGCGATGATCGACTTCAGGATCACCGGCCGCGTGCCGCGGTTGGTGGTGCGCACGAACGACTGGTCGATCTTGATGGTGTCGAACGGGAAGCGCTGGAGATAGGCCAGCGAGGAATGGCCGGTGCCGAAATCGTCGAGCGAGAGCCCGGTGCCGAGCTCGCGGATCCGCGTCAGCATTTGCGCAGCGTGCTCCGGGTTCTCCATCACCAGCGATTCCGTCAGTTCCAGCTTGAGCGTGCCGCGCGCCACCGAGGAGCGCGACAGCACGGTGCGGATGTCGTGGATCAGGTCGTGGCGCAGCAATTGCCGCGACGACACGTTGACGGAGGCGAAGATCGGCTCGCGTGAGCGCATCGCGCGCTGCCAGATCGAGAGCTGCTTGGCAGTCTGGTCGAGCACGAACATGCCGAGGTCGACGATCAGGCCGGTCTCTTCCGCGATAGTGATGAACTCCGACGGCGCCATGCGTCCGAGCTTGGGGTGATCCCAGCGCACCAGCGCTTCGAAGCCGGCGACCGAACGATCCTCCAGCCGCACGATCGGCTGGTACAGGATCGTCAGCTCCTGGCGCTCGATGGCGCGGCGCAGCTCGCTCTCCAGCGTCAGGCGGTCGGTCTTCCGCGCCCGCATCGCGGGCTTGTAGACGTCGATGCGGTCGCCGCCGATGCGCTTGGAATGATACATCGCCAGCTCGGCGTCCTTGATGATCTCGTCCGTGAGCTGAACTTGCGGATCGGACAGCGCGAGACCGATCGACGCCGTGAGGAAGATCTCGCGGTCGTTGAAGGCGATCGGCGCGCGGATGGTCTTGCGGATGGTCTCGGCGAAGGCGGTGATGCGGGCCGGGTCCTGCTCGGACAGCAGGATCAGGCCGAACTGATCGCCGGCCATGCGGGCCAGCGTGTCCTGCGGCTTCAGGATGCGGGTGAGACGGCGGGCCAGTGTCAGCAGGATGGAATCGCCGACCGCGATGCCGACGGAATCGTTGACCTGCTTGAAGCGGTCGAGATCGATGACCATCAGCGTCGGCCGCAGCGTCGGCATGGTCTTGGCGAAATGCGCGACCGCGCCCAACCGGTCCATGAACAGTTTGCGGTTGGGCAGGCCGGTGAGGTTGTCATGCACGGAATCGTGCAGCAGGCGCTCCTCGGCGTTGCGCAGCTCGGTGACGTCGGTGAGGGTGCCGACGACGCGCGAGACCTCGCCGTCGGAGCCGACCACCGGCCGCGCTTTCAGCGCGAACCACATGAAATGGCCGTCCGGGGTGCGCAGGCGGAAATCCTGCACCAGGCGGCCGCGGCGCTGGTCGAGCACGCTGTCGAGCGCGGCGCGGAAACGGTCCTGGTCGAGCGGATGCAGCACCTCGAGCCACGAGGCCGCGGGCCCTTCGAGGGTACCGCGCTTCAGTCCGAGCAGCGCTTCGGTTTCGGGGCTGGTGAAGACCTTGTCGGCGGAGACGTCCCAGTCCCAGATCAGATCGCCGGAGCCGGCCAGCGCAAGGGCCCGCCGCTCGATGTCGGAGACGACGCCGGTGGTGGCGCCGCCGCCGGCAAAGGCGTGCTGCATCACCGTGAAGCCGATCAGCATCACGATCAGCACGAGGCCGCCGAGCAGGGCAGGGCCGACGATGTCGTTGGTGACGGAGCCCGCGACCGTCATGCCGGCCGCGACCACCCAGACCACGAGGAGGAACCAGGTCGGGATCAAGAGCACGGCACGGTCGAAGCCGTGGGTGGAGAGATAGACGATCAGCGCGAAGCCGGCGAAGGCGATCAGCACCAGCGAGATGCGGGCGATGCCGGAGGCGACGGCCGGATCGAACAGTGCGAGCGCAACCAACGATCCCAGGAACGCAAGCCAGCCCACGGTGATGTGCGAATAGCGCACATGCCATCGGCTGAGGTTGAGATAGGCGAACAGGAACACCAGCAGCGTCGCCGCCAGGATCGCTTCACCCGCCGCGCGCCAGATGCGCTCGGCGTTGTTCGACATGTCGAGCACCTTGCCCCAGAAGCCGAAATCGACGCCGATATAGACCAGCACCGCCCAGGCCAGCGCCGCGGCAGCCGGGAACATGATGCTGCCCTTGACCACGAACAGGATCGTCAGCACCAGCGCGAGCAAGCCGGAGATGCCGATCACGATGCCCTGGTACAGCGTGAACGAGTTGACCTTGTCCTTGTAGGCTTCCGGCTCCCACAGATAGAGCTGCGGCAGCTTGTCGGTCCGCAGCTCCGCGACGAAGGTGATGACGGCGCCGGGGTCGAGCGTGACGCGGAAGACGTCGGCGGTCGGGCTTTCCTGCCGCTCCGGCCGATCGCCGGTCGAGGGCGTGATGGTCGCGATGCGCGACAGGCCGAGGTCGGGCCACAGCAGCCCCGAGGAGACGATGCGGTAATGCGGAGCGACGATCAGGCGGTCGAGCTGGTCGTCGGTGTTGTTGGCGAGCGCGAACACTACCCAGTTCTGGCCGCCCTCGCGGGCGCGCACCTCGATGCGGCGGACGATGCCGTCGGTGCCGGGCGCGGTGGAGACCTGAATGCGATCGGCATCGCTGCGCTGATGCTCGAGCACGCCGGTGAGGTCGATCGCGGGCGCGTCACCGCGAACGCTGACCGCGTCGAGCGCGCGTGCAGGGGACGCGGCAACGAGCATCATGAGGCCCAGCGCGATGGGCGCGAGGCACCTGATCAGACGCAAGGTCAGTTCTCCGCGTTCGACGCAAACTTCGAGTGCAAGGCGACTCTACAAGGCGATTCTAAAAGGCGATTTCTGCCCGAACGGAAGCGGTTCGGTGCGTCGCGATAGATGCCACGAAAGCAAGGAAAATCAAAGGGTTTCCGCCAGCCCAGTGGGCCGGGGGCCTACACCTCCAACACAATTTTGCCAATATGTGCGCTGGTTTCCATGCGCCGGTGCGCGTCGGCTGCCTTTTCCAGCGGGAAAGTGCTGTCCATCAGCGGCTTGACGCGGCCTTCGCGCAAAAGCGGCATCACTTTCGCTTCGATCGCGGCCACCATCGCCGCCTTGTCCGCATTACTACGGGGGCGCAGGGTCGAGCCGGTATGGGTGAGGCGCTTGACCATCACCTTGGCGATGTTGACGCTGACCTTGGGGCCATTCAGCGTCGCGATCTGGACGATGCGACCGTCGACCGCGGCGGCGTCATAGTTGCGGTCGACATAGTCGCCCGCGACCATGTCGAGGATCAGATTGACGCCGGCCTTGTCGGTCTCTTCCTTGACCACGGCGACGAAGTCTTCGCTCTTGTAGTTGATGGCGCGATCGGCCCCGAGCTTGAGACAGGCATCGATCTTGTCCTGCGATCCGACGGTGACGAACACCTTCGCACCGAATGCCTTCGCGAGCTGGATCGCCATGGTGCCGATGCCGGAGGAGCCGCCATGGATCAGCAGCGTCTCGCCGGCCTTCAGGCCGCCGCGCTCAAACACATTGTGCCAGACCGTCATCAGGGTTTCCGGCAGCGCGCCGGCTTCCTTGATCGACAGCGCCGGCGGCACGCTCATCGCCTGGGCGTCCTGCGCGATGCAGTACTGCGCATAACCACCGCCCGCGACCAGCGACATCACCTTGTCGCCGATCTTGTGCCGCTTGGCGTTGCTGCCCAACGCAACCACTTCACCGGCAATCTCGAGACCGGGCAGGTCGCTGGCGCCGGGCGGCGGCGGATAGGCGCCGGAGCGCTGCGCGACGTCGGGCCGGTTGACGCCCGCGGCCTCGACCTTGACCAGGATCTCGTCGGGGCCGGGCTGCGGAACGCTGCGCTGTTCCGGCACCAGCACCTCCGGTCCGCCGGGCTTGGAGATGGCGACCACGGTCATTTGCGCGGGCAGCTTGTCCATGATGTGTCCTTGAGCAAAGGTGCGGGAGGAACGAGGCCTTTGCTTAGCCAGCGCGGCCCACGCTGGCAACCGCCTCGGCATTGTGCCCGCGAACGCAGGAGGAACGAGGATGGCAACGGAAGACGAGGACCGCCCGCGCAAGAAGATCAGCCATGAGATTGGACAGGATCTCTCACTGTTGTCGGTGGAGGAGCTGACCGAGCGCGTGCTGCTGCTCAAGACCGAGATCGCACGGCTGGAAGAAGCCGCCACCAAGAAGCGCGCCTCGCGCGATGCGGCGGATAATTTCTTCAAGAAGTAATTCACGCTCTCGTGTCCCGGACGCGGTGCGGCACGCAGTGACGCTCCGCAGAGCCGGACCAGCCTCGCGTAACACTATCTCGCGCCGTCATTCCGGGGCGGCGCGCAACGCCGAGCTACGATGCGCAATTGCGCATCACAGCTCGCGACTTCGTCGCGCCCCGGAATGACGGCGGAGAGCTTGTTCCGCAACACACTCGGCCACTGACCGACATGGCTAACGAACTCTCAAAAAATTAGCTCGTTTACCGTCGATTAAGCTTTCGGGTTTATGACTGGAACTGTCCTCGTTTGGACACCGAGTGGCTCCTGTCCACTCTGTTTGACGCCTCCCTGTTATCAACTTTCAAAGCCGCCGGTCTTCCGGCGGCTCTTTTTTGCGTTTTTGCATCGCGTTGCGGTTGAATTCCCGGGAATGACCCGCGGAAACCATAACCGCGCATGTCGCTGGACTCCGCGTCCCGCCCGCGCAATGATTTGTTCATCATAAGCCGGTGCCAAGCCGGATCGTCAAACAGTTGCGTAAGAGGCGTTAACCATGGAACGTTTGCAGGCCGACGGCGCTCTCGTTCAACTCAGCGAGCGGTTCACCAATTCTGCGGCGTTCGGCGTCCTGTTCCGCGAGGGCATGGACCTCGTCGAAGAGACCGCCGCCTATCTCGACGGCGACGGCCGCACCGAGGCGAAGGCGCTCGACCGTGCCGTCAGCCTCACCTACGCGACCGAGAGCATGCGTCTCACCACCCGCCTGATGCAGCTCGCCTCGTGGCTGCTGCTGCACCGTGCGGTGAAGGAAGGCGAGATGACGCTGAGCCAGGCCAATCGCGAGAAGACCAAGGTCAAGCTCAGCGCGGCCGATCCCGGCCCCGCCGACACCATCGAGAAGCTGCCCTCGCAGCTCCAGGACCTGATCCATCGCTCGATGAGCCTGCAGACCCGCGTGCGCCGCCTCGACACCACCATCCACACCCCGCCGGCCGAGCACGTCGCGATCGGCAATCCGCTGGTGCCGCACCTCAACGCGCTGAAGGCGGCATTCGAGCGGTAGGTTCACGGCTGCCGTAGGGGCACGCTTCCGTAGGTTGGGCAAAGGCGCGTAGCGCCGTGCCCACGATCTCTCACCTGGGACTACAGCAAAGGTTTCGTGGGCACGCTTCCGCCTTCGCTCTTCGAGCTACGGCGGACAAGTCGCTTTGCCCCCTACGAGACCATCCGTGCATTGAATGTTGAACCGTCACCCTGAGGTGGCCGCGTAGCGGCCCTCGAAGGGCGACGGCCCGGCTGCATCGCGGACGTTCATCCTTCGAGGCCTCCGCTTCGCTCCGGCACCTCAGGATGACGGGTCTGTCAGCAGCGCGACGGTTGCCCAAAACAAAAACGCCCCTGGTTTCCCCAGGGGCGTTTTTCGTCTCCAGCCTTGCGGGCCGGATCAATCCTTTTTGAGGAAGCCCGAAAACTTCTTCTGGAAGCGCGAGACGCGGCCACCGCGATCCATCAGCTGGGCGTTGCCGCCGGTCCAGGCCGGGTGCGACTTCGGGTCGATGTCGAGGTTCAGCGTGTCGCCTTCCTTGCCCCAGGTCGAGCGGGTCAGGTACTCGGTTCCGTCGGTCATCACGACCTTAATCGTATGATAATTCGGGTGAATTTCGGCTTTCATGGCAATTCCTCGGCGCCCGGCGCCTCTTGGTGGCTAACGAATGACGGATTTGGCCGGCTCTATACCTCACGGTATCAGGCAAAACAAGCCATCCCGGGCGGTGAACCGGGTTTGCCCCTAAGGGACATCCCGGATTTGCCACACCCCCTGCAGCGGCCTATTGGGAGCAAACGAATGCAATGGGCCAGATCTCATGAGCGCAGTGGAACGGCTTGATGACCAGTATGTCGATCAGCCCGGAATGAACTCCCAATTGAATTCCGCCGACACCCCGTCGATCGAAGTCGATCTGATCGAAGAGCCGGCCAAGGGTCGTGCCAAGCTGCGGCCGCTGCTTGCGCTCGCGCCCTATGTGTACCGCTATCGCGGCCGCGCGGCGTTCGCCTTCGTCGCACTCACGGTCGCGGCGCTGACCACGCTGCTGGTGCCGGTCGCGGTGCGCCGGATGATCGATTTCGGCCTGACGCCCGAGGGCATCGAGCTGATCAACAGCTACTTCTCGGTGATGCTCGCGGTGGTCGCCGTGCTCGCGCTCGCCAGCGCCGCGCGCTACTACCTCGTGATGACGATCGGCGAGCGCATCGTTGCCGACCTCAGGCGCGACGTCTTCGCTCATCTGCTCTCGCTCTCCCCCGCCTTCTTCGACTCCGCGCGCAGCGGCGAGCTGATCTCGCGGCTCACCGCCGACACCACCCAGCTCAAATCGGCCGTCGGCGCTTCCGTGTCGATCGCGCTGCGCAATTTGATGATGTTCCTGGGCGCCACGGCGATGATGGTGATCACGAGCCCGAAGCTGTCGGGCTTCGTGCTGCTGGCCATCCCCTTGATCGTGCTGCCGCTGGTCGCCTTCGGGCGCTGGGTGCGGCGGCTGTCGCGCAATGCGCAGGACACCCTCGCCGAGGCATCGGCCTATGCGGGCGAGCTGGTTGGTGCGATCCGCACCGTGCAGGCCTATACCAGCGAGCCATTCGCCGAGAAGCGGTTCGGCGGCGAGGTCGAGCAGGCCTATGAGGCGGCGCGCACCTCGACCCAGGCTCGCGCGGTGCTCACGGCCATCATCATCTTCATCGTGTTCGCAAGCGTGGTCGCGATCCTCTGGATCGGCTCGCATGACGTGCTGACCGGCGCGATTTCGCCGGGCCGGCTCGGTCAGTTCGTGCTTTACGCGGTGTTCGCCGCAGCCGGCCTCGGCCAGCTCAGCGAGGTCTGGGGCGAGGTTTCGGCGGCATCAGGCGCGGCCGAGCGCCTGTTCGAGATTTTGCACGTCGAGCCCGACATCAAGGCGCCCGCGTCTGCGCGCGCGCTGCCGGTGCCGGCACGCGGCGAGGTCGGCTTCGATCAGGTCAGCTTCGCCTATCCGGTGCGGCGCGACGTCAATGTGCTCGATGCCGTTTCATTCACGGTGCGCCCCGGCGAGAAAGTCGCGATCGTCGGTCCGTCCGGCGCCGGCAAGAGCACGATCTTTCACCTCTTGCTGCGCTTCTACGACCCGCGCAGCGGCGCGATCTCGCTCGACGGCGTGCCGGTCAAATCCGCCGATCCCAGGGATTTCCGCGCGCGCATCGCGTTGGTGCCGCAGGAATCCAACGTGTTCGCCGCGAGTGCGCGCGAGAACATCCGCTTCGGCCGGCCCGATGCGACCGACGCCGAGGTCGAGCGTGCCGCCGAGCTCGCGCATGCTGCCGAATTCATCCGCCGCCTGCCGGAAGGTTTCGACACCCCGCTCGGCGAGCGCGGCGTGACGCTGTCAGGCGGCCAGCGCCAGCGCATCGCGATCGCCCGCGCCATCCTGCGCGAGGCGCCTCTGCTGCTGCTCGATGAAGCCACCTCCGCGCTCGACGCCGAAAGCGAGACGCTGGTGCAGACCGCGCTGGAAGAGCTGATGCGCCACCGCACCACGCTGGTCATCGCGCATCGCCTCGCCACCGTGCTGTCCTGCGACCGCATCCTGGTGATGGATCAGGGCAGGATCGTCGAGCAGGGCACGCATGCCGAGCTCGTGGCTGCAAACGGGCTTTATGCGAGGCTGGCGAGGCTGCAGTTCGAGGGGGCTTGAGGCGCTGCCTCAGTCACGGTGTCATCATCCGCGAAGGCGGATGATCCAGTAATCCGTGACAGGAGTGATCAATCGATAGGCCGCGGCGTACTGGATTCCCCGCCTTCGCGGGGAATGACGTCCCGATCACCGGCACTTCGGCGAGAGCGCCGGCACGTTCGGCCACGGCCAGTTCTTCCAGCTACCGTCCTCGCCGACGCAGGCCGATGATGCAGGGCCGCTCGTATCGAGTTGCATCGCAAAGCGCCGGTCGACATAGGTCGTCGACAGATATCCGGCGACGATGACGCCCAGAAAGACCGAGGAACCCTTGGCCAGATCGCGCAGCTGCATCGATCGCCTCCATCCGCTGTCATCGCTGCTCCGGCACCAACGATTAGCAGACGTCCCTGGATCCCGGCCGTGATGGGCCTCACGCCCGCCATTCCATCTTCAGCACCGGCCGGCCTGAGGTCGGGTTCACATCGGCGCCAGCATGGGCAAATCCGTTGCGCTCGTAAAAGCGGATGGCGCGGGAATTGTCCTTGTTGACGAGCAGCGTGACGCCCGAGGGTGACAGCCGCTTGGCCTCCTCGACCAGCAGCTTTGCTGCATCCGATCCCCAGTGATCGGGGTCGACCACGAGCTGGTCGAGATAGCCTTCGCCATCGATCGTGACGAAACCGATCAGCGCGCCATTCAGTTCCGCCACCACGATCCGGGCCTTCGGCACCAGATCCTTGCGCCAGCGCTCGCGCCACCATTCCAGACGCGCCGCGAAATCGATTTGCGGATAGGCCTGCTGCCAGGTGCGATGCCAGAGGTCGATCGAGGCTGCTTCATCCTCGGGGCGATAGGGGCGAAGGTGGAGGGCGCTCACTACCGCTCCGTCAGCTTCAGCTCGATGCGGCGGTTGCGCTTGTAGGCCTCTTCCGTGTTGCCGGGATCGAGCGGCTGGAATTCGCCGAAGCCGGCGGCGACAAGGCGCTGGGCGGGCACGCCAAGCGAGACCAGATATTGCACCACCGAGATCGAGCGTGCCGCCGACAGGTCCCAGTTCGACTTGAAGTTCGCACCGCTCACCGGCCGTACGTCGGTGTGGCCGTCGACCCGCAGCACCCAGGGGATCTCGTTCGGGATCTTCTTGTCGAGCTCGATCAGCGCGGTCGCCAATGTGTCGAGCTCGGCGCGGCCCTCGGGCAGGAGCGTCGCCTGGCCGGTGTCGAAGAACACTTCGGACTGGAACACGAAGCGGTCGCCGACGATGCGGATGTCGGGCCGGTTGCCGAGGATGGTGCGCAGCCGGCCGAAGAACTCCGAGCGGTAGCGCGACAATTCCTGCACGCGCTGCGCCAATGCGACGTTCAGGCGAGAACCGAGATCGGCGATCCGGTTCTGCGATTCCTTGTCGCGCTTCTCGCTGGCATCTAACGCCTCTTCCAGCGCGGCCAGTTGCCGGCGCAAGGCGCTGATCTGCTGGTTCAGCACCTCGATCTGCGCCAGCGCCCGTGTCGAAACCGCCTTCTCCGAGTCCAGCGCCTTGCCGAGCTCGGAGGACTTGCCTTGGGCGTCAGTGCCTGCGGCGGCCAGGCCGTCATAAAGGCCCTTGATGCGGTCGCGCTCGGTCTCGGCCGAGGCGAGGCCGGCTTTCAGTTGCGAGACCTGGTCGTCGAGCGTGAGCTTGCCGAGCTTTTCCAGTGACAACAGCTCGTTGAGCTGCGCGATCTTGGCATTGAGTTGCTCCAGCGCCTTGTCCTTGCCGGTGACCTCCTGGGACAGGAAGAACTGCACCACCAGGAACACCGACAGCAGGAATACGATCGACAGCACCAGCGTCGACAGTGCGTCGACGAAGCCGGGCCAGTAGTTGAAGGCGCCGTCGCTGCGGCGGCCGCGCGCTAGAGCCATTTAGTTCTCCGCTTCTTCTCTCGTGTCCCGGACGCGCCGCAGCGTGAAACGCTGCTGCGCAGAGCCGGGACCCATAATCTTTCCCGACGCTAGGCCCCGGCTCTGCAGCGCATCACTTCGTGCTGCGCAGCGTCCGGGGCACGCGAATCGTTAACTCTTTTCCGGCTGGCGGGCGAGGCGCTCCAGCAGGCGCCGGATCTCGCGGTTCTGCTCGCCCTGGCCATCGGCCCATTCGCGGATCATCTGCTGCTCGGTGCGCATGTGCGAAACCAGGGCCTGGATGGCTTCGGCAAGGCTTGCCATCGCCGCAGTGGTGCCGCGGCTGGCGCTGCCTTCCTCGAGCGCGGAGCGTAAGCGTTCGACCGCGGCCTGGAGCTCGCCGCTGGCGACCCCGCCGCCGCCGCCGGAAGCGACCGCGACTTCGCCGCTGCCATATTCCCGCACCGTGGTGGCGAGCCAGTCTTCCAGGTCGGTGTAGAAGCGGTTCTGCGCCTGGCTCGATTGCAAATCGAGGAAGCCGAGGATCAGCGAGCCGGCGAGGCCGAACAGGGAGCTCGAGAACGAGATGCCCATGCCGCCGAGCGGGGCGGCAAGGCCTTCCTTCAGCGTGTCGAACAATGCGCCGGAATCGCCGCCGACCTTGAGCCCGTCGATCACCTTGCCGACCGAACCGACCGTTTCGATCAGGCCCCAGAAGGTGCCGAGCAGGCCGAGGAAGACCAAGAGGCCGGTCATGTAGCGCGAGATGTCGCGGGCTTCATCCAGGCGGGTTGCGATCGAATCGAGCAGGTGCCGCATGGTGGTCTGAGTGATCGACATCCGCCCGGAGCGCTCGCCACCGAGGATCGCCGCCATCGGCGCCAGCAGTTTCGGGTGCCGCGCCGGCGCCAGGCCGGGATCGGCAACGCGGAAATTGTTGACCCAGGACACCTCAGGGTAGAGCCGGATGACCTGGCGGAAGGCCAGGATGATGCCGATGAACAGCACGCCGCCGATCAGGGCATTGAGCCCGGGATTGGCGAAGAAGGCCTGGATGATCTGCTTGTAGAGCACCACGCTGACCAGTGAGCACAGTACCAGGAAGACCAGCATCCGCACCAGGAAGACGCTGGGTGAGGACAGTTTAGTGTACTCGATATCCATGGTGGAGCGGGAAGTGCCAGGCGGCATGGCCGGAATCATCCATTACGAAAGCTTGCTTGCGTGCGTACTATGGCACAGCGCCGGCCCAAAAAAAGCGCCGGATGCGCCGATTTCGGGGATGGTTCGGGGAACCCGGAGCGGAAGCGGCGCTTTGATAGCCAGGTATCTGCAGAAGTTCGCCATTCGGGGGGCGCATGAGCGTCGTTTCCGCGATCATCGGGACTGCCGAACGCGTGCCGCTGCCGGACGTGGTGATCCGCGCCGCGATCCAACGCCTGTGCTCCCGCAGCGCAACGCGCCTCGCCGCACATGACGCGGCCGCCGATGCCGCTTTCGCCGGCCGGATGATGCTGCGGCCGATCGCCGAGGATGTCGCGGTCGGGTTTGGCGAGGTGCCTGCTTCGTTCTTCGCCGACATGCTCGGCCCCAGCCGCAAATATTCCTGCTGCTTCTACAAGACCGATGCGACCACCCTGCAGGAGGCGGAGGAGGAGGCGCTGCGACAGACCGTCGAGCATGCCGGTCTCGCCGACGGCCAGACCATCCTCGAGCTCGGCTGCGGCTGGGGCTCGCTGTCGCTGTGGATGGCGCGGCAGTTTCCGCACGCCAAGGTGACGGCGGTGTCGACCTCGCAGGTCCACCGCGCCCATCTCGAGGAGCAGGCGCAGCGGCGCGGCCTGCTGAACCTGCGCGTGGTCACCGCGGACATGAACGTGTTCGCGCCCGACGGCCAATTCGATCGCATCGTCTCGGTCGAGATGTTCGAGCGGATGATGAACTGGCGCAAGCTGATGACGCGCCTGCGGTCATGGCTCGCGCCGGAGGGCCGCTTCTTCATGCAAATCGTCACCCACCGCTCCGGCTCGCAGCTGTACGACCGGCTCGATCGCGACGACTGGATCGCGCAGCACGTCTTCACGGGCGTGCTGATGCCGAGCCATCACCTCGTCAGGCAATTCGACGACATCTTCACCGTCGAGAAGGAATGGTGCTGGAGCGGCACGCATTATCAGCGCACCGCGAACGACTGGCTCGCCAATTTCGATACGCATCGCGACACCATCGAGGGGGCGTTGCGCAAGGCCTATGGCGAACAGACCTGCCAGTGGACGCGGCGTTGGCGCTGGTACCTGCTCGCGACATCGGGCCTGTTCGGCTATGCCGATGGAACTGAATGGGGTGTCAGCCAGTACCGACTGAAGGCCGCCGTGTGATTGCGCTGTTCCGTCGCAGCACGCAGCGATGGAACCCCGATTCACGATCAAGTGACACGGCAAAAGCCGTCTAAACTCAATGTCATACGCTGTGTGACAATGAGCCGCCCGCATCATGCGTTGCATCGCAGCAGATGCATTCTATTTTGGCGGCATCAGCCGCGTGCAAAACGGCCCAGAACGGGCCTCGCGCGGAGCATGATCAGTTTCAACAATATCGGGGCACCCCACTTCATGTCAGGACTTCGTGCGCGATCGGCATGCGTTGCAATGATGCTCGCGGCCCTGGCGCCGCTGCTCGCGGGCTGTGACGAATCGAGCTCCGCCGTGTCCGCCGCTCCGCCGGCCCACCCTGACGTCAGCATCGTGATCGTCAAGCCGCAGTCACGCGCCGTGGTGCGCGAGCTGCCGGGCCGCATCGCGCCGACGCGGGTCTCCGAGGTGCGGCCGCGCGTCTCCGGCATCGTGGTCGAGCGTCTGTTCCGCCAGGGCAGCGAAGTGAAGGCGGGCGATCCGCTCTACCGCATCGATCCGCGCCCGTTCGAGGTCGAGGTGATGGCAAACGAAGCTGCGCTCGCCAAGGCGGAGGCCGCGTTGATGCAGGCGAAGCAGCAGGCGCACCGTATCGCTACCCTCACCAAGGATCGCGCTGCTCCGGAAGCCGAGAACGAGAAGGCGATTGCGGCCGAACGCCAGGCCCATGCCGAGGTCGAAGGTCGCAAGGCCGACCTCTCGCGGGCAAGGCTCAATCTCGACTATGCCACCGTGCGTGCGCCGATCGACGGCGTGGTCGGTGCGGCCCTTGTCAGCGAGGGCGCCCTCGCTGTGCAGAACGAGACCAATCTCGCCACCATCCAGCAGCTCGATCCGATCTATGCCGACTTCACCCAGTCGGTGACCGAGCTCAACCAGCTCCGCCGCGCCTTCGAAACCGGCGATCTCGAGCGCATCGCTTCCGATGCCGCCAAGGTGCGTCTGGTGCTCGACGACAACACCATCTATTCGCTCGACGGCAAGCTGCTGTTCTCCGATGCCAAGGTCGACGCCCACACCGGGCAGGTGACGCTGCGCGGCGAGTTCCCCAATCCCAAGCGCGAACTGCTGCCGGGCATGTATGTCCGCGTCCGCATCGACCAGGGTCTGGATTCCGACGCGATCGCGGTGCCGCAGCAGGCGATCCAGCGCAATGGCGGCGGCGGCAGCGAAGTGTTCGTCGTCAAGGATGACAATCACATCGCGGTGCAGGCGGTGCGCACAGGGTCCGTGCAGGACGGAGTTTGGTTCATCACTGAAGGCCTGAAGGCCGGCGACAAGGTCGTGGTGGAAGGGTTCCAGAAATTCGCGGCCGGCGACAAGGTCAAGCCGCAATCCTGGTCGGAGGCGGACGCGACCGCCGACAATCGGCACGCGCAGAAGCTCACGCGGTAACGCGCTATGGCGAGCTTCTTCATCGACAGGCCAATCTTCGCCTGGGTGGTCGCGCTGTTCATCTGCTTGATCGGCGCGATCGCCGTGCCGCTGCTGCCGATCGCGCAATATCCGATCATCGCGCCGCCCTCGATCTCGATCTCGACCAGCTATCCCGGCGCCTCGCCCGAAAACCTCTACAACAGCGTCACGCGGCTGATCGAGGAGGAGCTCAACGGCGCCGCCAACATCCTCAACTTCGAATCGACCAGCGACTCGCTCGGCCAGGTCGAGATCATCGCCAACTTCCAGCCGGGCACCGATACCAGCGCCGCCTCGGTCGAGGTGCAGAACCGCATCAAGCGCGTCGAGGCGCGCCTGCCGCGCGCGGTGATGCAGCAGGGCATCCTGATCGAGGAAGCCTCCAGCGCGGTGCTGCAGATCATCACGCTGAACTCGACCGACGGCAGCCTGGACGAGGTCGGGCTCGGCGACTTCATGATCCGCAACGTGCTGGGCGAGATCCGCCGCATTCCCGGCGTCGGCCGCGCCACGCTGTACTCGACCGAGCGCAGCCTGCGCGTCTGGGTCGATCCGGCCAAGCTCGTCGGCTATGGGCTGACCGCGGACGACGTCAACAAGGCCATTGCCGCGCAGAACGCGCAGGTCGCCTCGGGCAGCATCGGCGCCGAGCCGTCTACGTCGAACCAGCGCACCTCCGCACTGGTGCTGGTCAAAGGCCAGCTCTCCTCGCCGGACGAATTCGGTGCCATCATCCTGCGCGCCAATGCCGACGGTTCGACCGTGCGCTTGCGCGACGTCGCGCGGGTCGAGGTCGGTGGTCTCAGCTACCAGTTCAACACGCGGCTCGACGGCAAGCCGACCGCGGGTCTCTCCGTCCTGATGTCGCCGACCGGCAACGCGCTGGCGACCGCGAGCGCGGTCCAAGAGAAGATGAAGGAGCTGTCGCGCTTCTTCCCGGCCAACATCTCCTACGAGATCCCCTACAACATCACGCCGGTGGTCGAGGCCTCGATCAAGAAGGTGCTGACGACGCTGGTCGAAGCCGTGGTGCTGGTGTTCGTGGTGATGTTCCTGTTCCTGCAGAACATCCGCTATACCATCATCCCGACCATCGTGGTGCCCGTGGCGCTTCTGGGCGCCTGCACCACGCTTCTGCTCGCCGGCTACTCCATCAACATGCTCTCGATGTTCGGCATGGTGCTCGCGGTCGGCATCCTCGTCGACGACGCCATCGTCGTGGTCGAGAACGTCGAGCGCATCATGTCCGAGGAAGGCCTGCCGCCGAAGGAAGCGACGCGCAAGGCGATGTCGCAGATATCGGGCGCCATCATCGGCATCACGCTGGTGCTGATGGCGGTGTTCGTGCCGATGGCATTCTTCCCGGGCTCGGTCGGCATCATTTATCGCCAGTTCTCGGTGACCATGGTCGCCGCGATCGGCTTCTCCGCGTTCCTCGCGTTGTCACTGACGCCGGCGCTGTGCGCGACCCTGCTCAAGCCCGTCGCAGCCGGTCACGGTCACGCCAAGCGCGGCGTGTTCGGCTGGTTCAACCGCATGCTCGAAGGCGTCAAGGAACGCTATTCGCTCACCGTCGGCTTCTCGCTGAAGCGCACTGGCCGCCTGATGCTGGTTTATGCCGCGCTGCTGGTCGGCCTGTCATGGGCCTTCGTCAATCTGCCCGGCGGCTTCCTGCCCGTCGACGACCAGGGCTTCATCACCACCGACGTGCAGACGCCGTCGGATTCGTCCTATTCCCGCACCGAGGCCGTGATCGAGAAGGTGGAAAAATACCTGGCTCAGCGGCCGGGCGTCGACAACGTCACCTTCCTCACCGGCTTCAGCTTCTCCGGCCAGGGCATGAACACTGCGCAGGCGTTCATCACGTTGAAGGACTGGTCGGAGCGCGGGCCGAAGGATTCCGCCGCCGCGATCGTCAACGACGTCAACCGCGACCTGGGCTCGTCGATCCGCGACGCAAAGATCTCGGCGCTGCAGCCGCCGCCGATCGACAATCTCGGCAACTCCTCGGGCTTCTCGTTCCGTCTCCAGGACCGCGGCCAGAAGGGCTATCAGCAATTGATGCGCGCCGCCGATCAACTGATCGCCGAGGCCAATGCGAGCCCGGTGCTGCAGAAGGTCTATATCGAGGGCCTGCCCGAGGCGGGCGTGGTCAATCTCATGATCGACCGCGAGAAGGCCGGCGCCTTCGGCGTCACCTTCGAGGACATCAACAACACGATCTCGACCAATCTCGGCTCGAACTATATCAACGACTTCCCGAACCGCGGCCGCATGCAGCGTGTCGTGGTGCAGGCCGACGCCCGCGACCGCATGCGGACCGAGGACATCCTCAACTACAACGTCAAGAACAGCCGCGGCCAGCTGGTGCCGTTCTCGTCCTTTGCCACGGTGGAATGGGCGCGCGGACCGACGCAGATCGCAGGCTTCAACTATTATCCGGCGGTGCGCATCTCCGGTGAGGCGAAACCCGGATTCACCTCGGGCGACGCCATCGCGGAGATGGAGCGGCTTGCCGGCAGGCTGCCGCGCGGCTTCGGCTATGAATGGACCGGGCAGTCGCTCCAGGAGAAGCTCTCGGGCTCGCAGGCGCCGTTCCTGCTGGCGCTGTCGGTGTTCGTGGTGTTCCTGTGTCTGGCCGCGCTCTATGAAAGCTGGACCATTCCGCTCGCGGTGCTGCTCACCGTGCCGCTCGGCATCGTCGGCGCGGTCGTCGCAGCGACGCTGCGGAGCCTGCCCAACGACGTCTATTTCACGGTCGGCCTGATCACGATCATTGGCCTTGCAGCCAAGGACGCGATTCTGATCATCGAGTTCGCGAAGGACTTGCGCAAGGAAGGCAAGCCGCTGGTGGAAGCCACCATCGAAGCCTGCCGCCTGCGCTTCCGCCCCATTTTGATGACCGGCCTCGCTTTCATCTGCGGCGTGCTGCCGATGGCGATTGCGCACGGCGCCGGCGGCGCCAGCCAGCAGGCGCTCGGCAGCGTCGTGATGGGCGGCATGATCGCGGTCGTGATCCTAGCGCTCTTGATGGTGCCGGTGTTCTTCGTCTCGGTGCAGCGCGTGCTGGCGGGCGACCGGGAGCCAAAGGCTGCGAAGGAAGGCGAGGCGTATGGACCGCCGGCGCCGGCAAGGACCGGCCACTGAACGCCCGATCGGTCTTGATTGCTTCGAACTGATGCCACGTCGCGCGAGGTCAAACCGGCGTTCGCTTGCTTTCTCGGAGGTGTCGATCCAGACTGCATCCCTGCATTGAGCGAATGTGTATTCCGCACTGCATCGCGAATGCACACGGCCTTCCGATTGAAAGCACGTGATGCGTCCGACCGACATTTCGATCTCGAACTATCGCTCGATCCGGTGGCTCTCCATACCGATCCATCCCCTGTCCGTCTTTGTGGGCGAGAATGGTGTCGGCAAATCCAATCTCTACAAATCCTTGTCGCTGTTGCGTGACGCGGCGACCGGGCGGATCACGCGCACGATCGCCGACGAAGGCGGATTGAATTCAGTCTGCTGGTCCGGCACGCGCAAGCGCGGCGAGGATGGGCGACTGCGCTTGTCGGCCAGATTCGATCACCTGAAATATTCGATTGAGATCGGATTTCCCAGTCCGGTTGCGGCGGCGTTTGCCGGCGAGCCGATGATCAAGTCCGAAAGAATCGAGGCGACGCAGGGCAAACGAACGGTTTTACTGATGGAGCGGAAGAATTCTCTCGTCAGTGTCCGCGGCGAGAGCGGCGCATGGGTTAGCCACAAGGATGCGGTGCTGCCGTCGGAGCCCGCGCTGGCCGGCTTTTCCGACAGCAAGGAATGCCCCGAAATCGATCTGATCAGAAACGTGATGCTGGGCTGGCGATTCTATCACGACTTTCGCACCGATCCGGCCTCACCGATACGCAAGCCGTGCCTGGCGATCACGACGCCTTCGCTCAGTGCCGATGGGAGCGATTTGGCTGCCGCCCTGGCGACACTTTATACCATTCGAGAAGACGCGACCGATCTGCAGGACGCAGTCCAGGATGCATTTCCGGGCGCCGAGCTCCGCGCATGGGAACAGGGCGGGTGGTGCGAATTCGATCTGCAGCTGGAGGATATGCCGCGGCCGTTCAGGGCACATGAACTATCCGATGGGACGCTGAAATACATCTGTCTGCTCGCGGTGTTCATGGGCTATCGGCTTCCGCCGTTCATCGCGCTGAACGAACCTGAGACCAGTCTCCATCCGTCGCTGCTGGCGCCATTGGCCCGGCTGATCGCCAGGGCATCAAGCCGTGCCGACATCTGGATCGTCACCCATTCGGAACTGCTGATGGAGGCCTTGCGGAACGAGAGCTCTGTCCCGCTTCGTCGCGTCATCAAGTCGAAAGGCGCCACGGCTATCGAGGGTCTGACCCTCGGCGGTGAATATCGTGACGAGGACGAATCGGACGACGACGAAGACTGACCGTTGCAGATTGAGGCGTCGTATGACTACGCCGGCTTCCGCAAAATCTTCACTAGCTCCCCGTGCACGAACTCGTTGCCGCACACCACATTCCCGGTGACCAGCGCATCCCCCGGCGTCGCGATGTCGCTCACCGTTCCGCCCGCTTCGCGCACCATCAGCATGCCGGCGGCGATGTCCCAGGATTGCAGATTGCGCTCCCAATAGCCGTCGAGGCGGCCGGCGGCGACGAAGGCGAGGTCGAGTGAGGCGGCGCCGAAGCGGCGCAGGCCAGCGACGCGGTCCTGGATCGCGGTCATCTCGCGGCGAAATTCCTCGTGGTCGCCGCGGCCGATATGGGGCAGGCCGCAGGCCACCACGCATTCGTTGAGCTGGCGGCGGCCGGCGACGCGCAGGCGCTGGTCGTTGAGGAAGGCGCCCTTGCCGCGCTCGGCGATGTAGAGCTCGTCATTGGCGGGGTTGTAGATCACGCCGGCGATGATCGTGCCCTCGCGCACGAGGCCGATCGAGATCGCGAATTGCGGGATGCCGTGCAGGAAGTTGGTGGTGCCGTCGAGCGGGTCGACGATCCAGGTGTGGCTCTTGTCGGAGCCCTCGCGGGTGCCGCCTTCCTCGCCGATGAAGCCGTAGCCGGGACGGGCCTTGGCGAGATCCTGGTAAAGGATCTCCTCAGCGCGCTTGTCGGCGAGCGAGACGAAATTCGCCGGCCCCTTCAGCGAGACCTGGAGATGCTCGATCTCGCCGAGATCGCGCTTGAGACTGCGGCCAGCACGGCGCGCGGCCTTGACCATGACGTTGATAGTGGCGGAATACAGCATGAGCTCTGGACTTGATCGGGGGAAAGGGCGGGAAATCGCGCCTGTTTGAGGGATTGGGTGCCCTGCGGGGGCGCTTGCGTCAAGTCATTGGGTCAAGTCATTTGGTTCCGAGCCATTTTTTGGCGGCGGCCTCCGCCTTGGCCCGGTCCTCGGCCGGCAAGTCGGATAATTGCTTGTCGAGCTCCGGGTCACCCTTGCCGGCGGTTTTGGCCACCAGGTGCCATTTGAAGCCCTCGACCTTGTCCGCGGATACGCCCACGCCGTTGATCAGCACCCACGCCAGCCGGTTCTGCGCGATCGCGCTGCCCTGGCGGGATGCCTTGCGAAGCAGGGCGACGGCAGCCGGCTGGTTCTTCGGCGTGCCGGTGCCGTTGAACATGGCGATGGCATATTCGACCTCGGCGTCGACATTGTCGGCGAGCGAGGCGGCTTGCAGCAGCCTCACCGCGCGCTCCGGGTCCTTCGCCACGCCGGTGCCTTCCTTGTAGAAGGTCGCAAGCGCGTATTGCGCCTCGGGCAGGCCGGAATCGGCGGCCTGGCGCAGCAGCTCGGCGGAGCGCTTGACGTCCTGCGGCAAGGTCTGGCCGTCGAGATAGAGCAAAGCGAGGTTATAGGCCGCCTTGGGCTCGCCGAGCTTGGCGGCGGACGCCATCAGCTTGACCGCCTCGCCCTTGTCGACCGAGCCGCCGCGGCCCGAAATGCGCAGCATGGCGAGCGCGAACATTGCCTCGCGGTCGCCGGCGTCCGCGGCGCGCTTGTACCATTCGGCCGCCTTGGCGTAGTCGCGGCGTATGCCCATGGCGTTGGAATAGAGCTCGCCGAGCATGGTCATCGCCTTGGGATCGCCGGCTTGTGCGCGGGCGGTGGCGAGGTCGAACGCCGACTTGTACTGGCCGCGCTGATAGGCGCCGTACACCAGATCGGCGTTGGAATTGTCGGTCGGCGGCGCCGGGATCACGGTCGCGGCCGGGGCGGGCTTGGAGGAAGGAGCCGGCTTGGGCGAGGCCGAAGGCTTTGGCGCCGGCGCGGCCTCCTTCTTTTTGGTGAGCGCGTGCGGCTTGGGCTTTGGCTTCTCGGCCGGCGCGCTCGGCGTTGTCGCCGGCGGGGCGATCTGGAGTTGCGCGGCCGCGGGCAGCGTGAGCAGCAGCGTAGCCAGCATGGTGATGCAGGGGAGGTTCATGTCGGGCGCTAGCCGTGCTCCTGGCCAGCAGGATTTTGGCTGGCCGTCGCCGTCGCATGGGCCTTCTTGATCGCAGCATCCGCCTCGATCAGCGCGGCCTTGGGTCCGCGCGGATCGGCCCAGATGAAGTCGCCGACCAGCACGAAATCGGCGCCGCTGAGGGCGAAATCGTGGGCTTCTTCCAGCGACATGGCAAAGCCGACGCAGGGCGGCTCGAACAGCTCGGCCCACCAGTCCAGCCGTTCCGCGATCGCTTGCGCTGAGGGACGCTGGCCTTTCGCATCGGGCTCGCCGAACAGCACGTAATCCGCGCCCATCTCGCCCGCATCCATGGAATGGTGCCGCGTCGTCAGCCCGCCGACGCCGGCGATGCGATCGGGCTTGAGCGATGGCAGCGCCTCTTTCAGCGCGGCGATGCCGGGCAGGTGCGCGCCGTCCGCGCCGCCGCGCGCGACCAGCTCGGCATGGTCCTCGACCAGCAGCGCGGCGCCCGCCTTCTGCACCGGCGGCGCCAAGGCCTTGATGCGCGTGATCATGGTGCGTTGATCGGTCTCCTTCAGCCGAAGCAGCACGGCCGCGACGTCGGCGGCGGCGAGCAGACCCGGCAGCTCGGCAAGAAGCGAAGCGGGATCATCGACGACAGGCGTCGCGAGATAGAGGCGCGGCGCCGGGCGCGGCGGAGGTGGTTTGTTCGACAAGATCTAGGCTGCCTTCTTTTCCAGGCTGCTTTGCCATTCGCCCTTGGAGGCGAGTCCGTTCATCCGCGCGCGATGGCTGAAAGCGCGCTGTCCGGCCGCGACGTTCTCGGCCTTGCCGGACCATGCCTTCTGCGGCGCGGCCTGGAGCGCGCGGCCGTAGGAGAAGGTCAGGCCCCAGGGCAGCGGGCCGAGCTTGTGCATGGCGTTGAGATGGGCGGTCGCCTCTTCGTCCGACTGGCCGCCGGAGAGGAAGGCGATGCCGGGCACCGCCGCGGGCACGCAGGCCTTCAGGAGCCGAACTGTCTTCTCCGCGACCTCCTCCACAGAGGCCTGTTTTGCGCACTTCTTGCCTGATATCGCCATGTTGGGTTTGAGCACCATGCCTTCGAGCGCGACGCGCTGCACGCGCAATTCCTGAAACGTCTTGTTGAGTACGCGTTGTGTGACCTCATAGCAGCGGTCGATGTCGTGGTCGCCGTCCATCAGCACCTCAGGCTCGACGATCGGCACGATCTGCGCGGCCTGGCACAGTGCGGCATAGCGCGCCAGCGCGTGGGCGTTGACGCTGATCGCTGTCATCGAGGGAATGCCGCTGCCGATGTCGATCACCGCGCGCCATTTGGCAAAGCGTGCGCCGCGCTCATGGTATTTCTTCAGCCGCTCGGCGAGCTTGTCGAGCCCGACGGTGACGAGCTCTCCCGGGCACATCGGCAGGGCTTGCGTGCCTTCGTCCACCTTGATGCCGGGAATGGCGCCGCTCTGTTCGATCAGCCTGACCAGCGGCGTGCCGTCCTTGGCATCCTGCCAGATCGTCTCGTCATAGAGAATCACGCCGGAAATATACTGGCTCATGGCGTCCTGGGAGCGGAACAGCATCTCGCGATAGTCGCGGCGGTTGGCTTCGGTCGATTCCACGCCGATCGCGTCAAAGCGCTTCTTGATGGTGCCGGAGGATTCGTCGGCGGCAAGGATACCCTTGCCTGATGCGACCATGGCGGTCGCCACCCTGTTGAGCTCAGTCAGATTCATCGAGAGGTCCTCCCAAAACGATTCTGCCCTTGCCCGTGAAAATAGACCGTTCTCGGGCAATTGCCGAGTTAACGTTCGTCGCAGGGTAAGGCTCTTTCTGTCATTCCGGGATGCGCCGAAAGGCGCAGGCCCGGAATCCATAACCCCAGGCTGTGGTTATGGATTCCGGGCCCACGCTTCGCGTGTCCCGGAATGACGGGAGGATGGGACGGCGGCTTACGCGACCTTCGCGATCGCTTACGCCACCTTGGGGTCGAGCTCGCCCTTGGCGTAGCGCTTGGCCATTTCGGCGGTGGTCAGGACCCGCTTGATCTTGGAGGCTTGCCCCGCGGTGTTGAACTCCTGGAGCCGCTGCTTGCACAGCTTGGTCATGGCTTCCATCGCCGGCTTCAGATATTTGCGCGGATCGAACTCTTCCGGGCTGTCCTTGAGCACTTTGCGGATCTGACCGGTCATCGCCATGCGGTTGTCGGTGTCGATGTTGATCTTGCGCACGCCGTTCTTGATGCCGCGCTGGATCTCCGCCACCGGCACGCCCCAGGTCGGCTTCATCTTGCCGCCATTGGCGTTGATGATCTCCTGCAGGTCCTGCGGCACCGAGGACGAACCATGCATGACGAGATGCATGTTCGGCAGCTTGCGGTGGATCTCCTCGATCACGTTCATGGCGAGGATGTCGCCATCGGGCTTGCGGGTGAACTTGTAGGCACCGTGCGAAGTGCCCATCGCGATCGCGAGCGCGTCGACCTTGGTCTCCTGGACGAACTTCACAGCCTCGTCCGGATTGGTCAGGAGCTGGTCGTGGCTGAGCTTGCCTTCGGCGCCGTGGCCGTCTTCCTTGTCGCCCATGCCGGTTTCGAGCGAGCCGAGCACGCCGAGCTCACCTTCCACCGAGATGCCGCCGAGATGGGCCATGTCGGTCACGGTCTTGGTGACGCCGACATTGTAGCTCCAGTCGCCGGGGGTCTTGCCGTCGGCCTTCAGCGAGCCGTCCATCATGACGGAGGTGAAGCCGGCCTGGATCGCAGTCATGCAGGTCGCGGCTTCGTTGCCGTGGTCGAGATGCACGCAGACGGGGATGTGCGGATAGATTTCGGTGACCGCGTCCATCATGTGCTTGAGCATGATGTCGTTGGCGTAGGAGCGCGCACCGCGCGAGGCCTGGATGATGACGGGCGCGTCGACCTGGTTGGCCGCGTCCATGATCGCCAGCGCCTGCTCCATGTTATTGATGTTGAAGGCCGGTACGCCGTAATCGTTCTCCGCCGCGTGGTCGAGCAATTGACGTAACGTGATCCGAGCCATCTGTCTTTTTCTCCCGTTTGGGCCTTCCAAGGCCGCTCAATGTTTGCCGATCGAAGCTTACTTGATGCGCAGCACCTCAACGCCGGGCAGGGGCTTGCCTTCCATCCATTCAAGGAACGCGCCACCAGCGGTCGAGACATAGGTGAAACTGCCGGCGACGCCGGCCTGGTTGAGCGCCGCGACGGTGTCGCCGCCGCCCGCGATCGAGATCAGCTTCTTGGCCTTGGTGCGCTCGGCAGCGTGCTTGGCGGCCGCGACCGTGCCGCGGTCGAACGGCTGCATCTCGAACGCGCCCAGCGGTCCGTTCCAGACCAGCGTCGCGGCGTCGTCGATCGCGGCGTGGACGCGCGCGATCGACTGCGGACCGACGTCGAGGATCATGCCGTCGGCCGGGATCGCATCGAGCCCATAGGCATGCGAGGGCGCGTTGGCGGCGAAATGATAGGCAACGGTTGCGTCCACGGGAAGGATGATGGCGCAGTTGGCGGCGTCCGCCTTCTCCATGATGCGCAGCGCGGTGGCGGCGAGATCCTTCTCGGCCAGCGACTTGCCGACGCCGACGCCCTGGGCGTGCAGGAAGGTGTTGGCCATGCCGCCCCCGATCACCAGTGCATCGACCTTGCTGACGAGATTTTCGAGCAGGTCGATCTTGGTCGAGACCTTGGCGCCGCCGATGATTGCGATAACAGGCTTGGTCGGCGAGCCCAGCGCCTTCTCCAGCGCGACGAGCTCGGCCTGCATGGTGCGGCCGGCATAGGCGGGCAGCTTGTGGCCGAGGCCTTCGGTCGTGGCGTGGGCGCGGTGCGCCGCCGAGAATGCGTCATTGACCCAGATGTCGCCGAGCTTTGCGAGCTCCGCGACGAAGGCGGCATCGTTTTTTTCCTCTTCCTTGTGGAAGCGGGTGTTTTCGAGACAGAGGATGTCGCCGTCGTTCAGGCTAGCGACCGCCTTGGCCGCGGGCTCACCGATGCAGTCTTCGGCGAAGCCGACGGGCTTCTTCACGACCTTCGACAGCGCCTCGGCAACCGGCTTGAGCGACTCCTTGGCATCGCGCCCCTTCGGCCGGCCGAAATGCGCGAGCAGGATGACCTTGCCGCCCTTGTCCGAGATTTCGGTGATGGTCGGTGCGACGCGCTCGAGCCGGGTCGTGTCGCTGACGCGGCCGTTGTCCATGGGCACGTTGAGATCGACGCGCAGCAGCACGCGTTTGCTCTTCACGTCGACGTCGTCGAGGGTGCGGAATTTGTTGGTCATCTCTGGGTTCTCTTGTCCCGGGCCTCTAGGAGGTCATTCCGGGGCGGTGCGCTAGCACCGAACCCGGAATCTCGAGATTCCGGGTCTGGTCCTTCGGACCATACCGGAATGACGGTGCAACTAGAACGCACCAGATCCTTAGATCACCTTCGCGATCGCAGCGGCGGTGTCCGCCATGCGGTTCGAGAAGCCCCACTCGTTGTCGTACCAGGACATCACGCGCACCAGCGTGCCGTTCTGCACCTTGGTCTGGTCCTCGTGGAAGGTCGAGGAGTGCGGGTCGTGGTTGAAGTCGATCGAGACGTTCGGCGCATTGGTGTAGCCGAGGATGCCCTTGAGCTGCTGCTCGGAGGCGCGCTTCATCGCCGCGTTGATTTCCTTGGCGTCGGTGGCGCGCTTGGCGACGATCTTGAGGTCGACCACCGAGACGTTCGGGGTCGGCACGCGGATCGCGACGCCGTCGAGCTTGCCCTTCAGCTCGGGCAGCACGAGGCCGATCGCCTTCGCCGCACCGGTCGAGGTCGGGATCATCGACATTGCAGCCGCACGGCCACGGTAAAGATCCTTGTGCATCGTATCGAGCGTCGGCTGGTCGCCGGTATAGGCGTGGATCGTGGTCATGAAGCCGGTCTCGATGCCGACGAGGTCGTTCAGCACCTTGGCGACCGGCGCCAGGCAGTTGGTGGTGCAGGAGCCGTTCGAGATGACGAGATGATCCTTGGTCAGCGTGTCGTGGTTGACGCCGTAGACGATGGTGGCATCGGCGCCGTCAGCGGGCGCGGAGACCAGCACGCGCTTGGCGCCGGCGGTCAGATGCGCGGAAGCCTTGTCCTTCGAGGTGAAGATGCCGGTGCATTCCATCGCGATGTCGACGCCGAGATCCTTCCAGGGCAGCTTCGAGGGATCGCGCTCCGCGGTCACCTTGATCTTGCCGGTGCCGAGGTTGATCGAGTCGCCATCGATGGTCACGGTGCCGGGGAAACGGCCATGCACGGAGTCGAAGCGGAGCAGATGGGCGTTGGTCTCGACCGGACCGAGGTCGTTGATGCCGACGACCTCGATATCCTTGCGGCCGGACTCGGCAATAGCCCGCAGGATGTTGCGGCCGATGCGGCCAAAACCGTTAATTCCAACGCGGACTGCCATGTTTCGTCTCCTTCAATGACCGTTGTCATCCCGCACAACGCGCTATGCGCGCCTGCGAGGGTTTTTTAGGGGCGGACGCCCGGTTCGGCCGGGCGGTGCTTGATCATATGAGAGATTACGTAGTCCTTTTTTGCGGCAAGCTCAACTCTCAGGAAACGCGCTTCAGCACAGCGTTAACCGCGGCCTCGGCAGTAATGCCGAAATGCTTGTAAAGCTCCTTGGCAGGACCGCTTTCGCCGAAGGAATGCATGCCGACAAATTCGCCATCCTGGCCGATCACGGCGTCCCAACCCCAGCGCACGGCCGCCTCGATCGCAATCTTGACAGGCGCGTTGCCGATGATGGCTGCGCGCTTGGCCTCTGGTTGCGCTAACAACAGCTCGAGCGAGGGAACGGAGACCACCCGTGACGCGATGCCGCGCTCGGCGAGCTGCTTCTGGGCGGCGACCGCGATCTCGACCTCGGAGCCGGACGCGAACAACGTCGCCTTGGCTTCGCCTTGGGCGGCGACCAGCTCATAGGCGCCGGCCGCGCAGGGATTGTCGTTCGGCGCGGTGGTCCGCAACTGCGGCAAATTCTGGCGCGTCAGCGCCAGCACGGTCGGGCCGTCGATGCGGTTGAGCGCGAGCTCCCAGCATTCGGCGACCTCCATCGCGTCGCACGGACGGAACACGCGCATATTGGGAATGGCACGAAGCGCGGCGAGATGCTCGACCGGCTGATGGGTAGGACCGTCTTCGCCGAGGCCGATGGAATCATGGGTCATCACATAGACGACGCCGGAGCCCATCAGCGCGGCAAGGCGCATCGCGGGACGTGCGTAGTCGGTGAATACCAGGAAGGTCGCGCCGTTCGGTGCGAAGCCGCCGTGCAGGAAGATGCCGTTCATCGCGGCGGCCATGCCGTGCTCGCGGATGCCGTAATGGATGAAGCGGCCCTTCGGCGTTTTCGCCGAGAACGCGGTCGCCGATTTCGCCTTGTTGTTGTTGGAGCCGGTGAGATCGGCCGAGCCGGCCAGGAATTCCATCGGCATGGCGCCGGCGATGACTTCGATCACGGCTTCCGAGGATTTGCGGGTCGCCGCGATCATCGGCTTTTCCAGCAATTCCTTCTTGTACGCGCGCACGGCCTTTGCGAGCGAGGCCGGACGCTCATGGCGCAGGCGGCGCTCGAACTCGGCGCGCTTGCGGCTGCCGAGTTCGCCAAGCCGTGTTTCCCATTCCTGGCGCGCCGCGGCGCCGCGGCTGCCGGCTGCGCGCCACGCCTTCAGCGCGTCGTCGGCGACCGCGAACGGCTCGAGCGAGATGCCGAGATTCTCCTTGGCCGCCTTGAGCTCGTCGGCGCCGAGCGCCTCGCCATGCACCTTCGACGTCCCGGCCTTGTGCGGCGCGCCGAAGCCGATGGTGGTGCGGCAGGCGATCAGCGTCGGCTTGTTGGATTTCTTCGCGCGCGTGATCGCATCGGCAATCGCCGCCTGGTCATGGCCGTCGATCTTCTCGGCCGCCCAGCCCGCGGACTTGAAGCGCTTCACCTGGTCCACGGAATCGGAGATCGAGGTGGGGCCGTCGATCGAGATGCCGTTGTCGTCGTAGAGCACGATCAGCTTGTTGAGCTTCCAGTGACCGGCCATCGCGATAGCTTCCTGCGACACGCCTTCCATCAGATCGCCGTCCGAGGCGAGCACATAGGTGTGGTGGTCGACGATCTTCTTGCCGAACTCGGCCGCGAGCATCTTCTCGGCGAGTGCCATGCCGACTGAGGTCGAGATACCCTGGCCCAGCGGGCCGGTCGTGGTCTCGATGCCGTTGGTGCGGAAATTCTCGGGATGCCCCGGGGTGAGCGAGTCGACCTGGCGGAACTGCTTGATCTGGTCAAGCGTCATTTCGGAATTGCCGGTCAAATACAGCAGCGAATAAAGCAGCATCGAGCCGTGGCCGGCCGAGAGCACGAAGCGGTCGCGGTCCGGCCAGGCGGGCGCGGCGGCGTCGAATTTCAGGAACTGCGTGAACAGCACCGTGGCGATGTCGGCGGCACCCATCGGCAGGCCGGGATGACCCGATTTCGCCTTCTCGACAGCGTCCATCGAAAGGCCGCGGATCGCGTTGGCCATACGGGAGTGATCGACCTGCGTCATGTCTGAAATCCGTCTGAAATGAGGCGCTTGGCGATGCACGCCCGCGCGGGAAGGAGCCTGGCGGCCACTGAAGGTCGGGGCTGGGATAGCACCTCGGTTCCGGGAGTCCAAGGCAATCAAACGCCGGTTTGGCCGTAAAAGTTGCCTATGTGGAGATCGGTTTTCCGCCGGGCTCACGCGTGGAGGAACGGTCGAATCGGAACGACCTCCTTCCGATCTATCGGTGCATAGTTTCGCGGCGACGTTGCGCTGGGCTAGCTTGCCACGTAAATTTCTGCTTCTAACCGCTTGCCGAACCGAGTCTTTTGCCGGGCGGCAAGCCCCAGGAAAAGGCCACTGGGCAAAGGCCGCTAGGTTCCAGCGCTGACTGCATGAACGATCGCGTGTCCAACAGTTCCGCCATGACGGAGTCCTCCGCGGTCGAGATCGACATCGCGACCCGCAGGCTGATGGCGGCGCTCGACGCGCTCGAAAGCGCGGTGGAGCGGCGACGCGACGCCGATCGCGACGAGAACGAGCTCGCGGCGCGGATTCAGGCGCTCGGCGCTGACCGTTCGCGGCTTGCCGACGAGCTCGACGGCGCGCTGGTGAAGGCGCGCAAGCTCGAGCGCACCAATCGCGAGATCTCCGACCGGCTGGATTCCGCGATCGTCACGATACGCTCGGTGCTCGATACCGGAGAGGACGGATGAGCCACATCAACGTCACCATCAACGGCCGGCAATACCGCATGGCCTGCGAGGAGGGCCAGGAGGTGCGGCTGCTCAAGCTCGCCGAAAGCCTGGAGACACGGATTCAATCGCTGCGCGGAAAATTCGGCGAGATCGGCGATGCGCGTCTCACCGTGATGGCGGCGCTGACCGTCTGCGACGAACTGGTCGACGTTGGCAATCGTGTCCGCACCATGGAGCAGGAGCTGACCGAGCTGCGCGATTTCCGCAATGCCGCCGTCGAGCGCGCCAGGATGACGCAGACCGCGGTGGTGAATGCCCTGAACGCCGCGGCCGAACGCATCGAGAAGTCGACCCAGGTCCTGAACCGGACGGTGGGGAACGGGATCGCGATAGGGTAGGCGAGAGCCGCGATAGGCGCCGCGAAGACGGTGCGCTCCCTCCCCCGCATGCGGGGGAGGGCTGGGGAGAGGGGGTCGCCGCAACGGGACAATCCCCAAGAGGAGAGAACCCTCACCCGCGCCTTCGGCGCGACCACTCCCCGCAAGCGGGAGAGGTGAGTAACCACGGGCTAGCGATTCGTCAGCATCGTTGTTAGATTGGCTCCGCGAGGCTGCGACGCGCGTCAGGAGCCATATATCCCCGGGGCCTTATCGATCCTTTAGGGAACTGTCCCTGGCCGGGCCCGTGGGCCCGGACATATGGTGCCCACCTACTTTCGTAGGGAACTCCGGGATCGAGTGCTTCAACGGCGTACGCGGCTTCGCACTTTTGTTTGCTTGGTTTGTGCCTGTCGAAATTGCGTCCCCGACACGCTTGCGGTTCAGCTCAAGGTTCGGTGTCATGCCCCCCTAGTGCGCAATTGCGCACGTGGGACCGGGGCATCCAGTACGCCGCGGCGTCGAGGTTCTAGCATTGGCGTCTCTGGAATACTGGATCACCCGCCTTCGCGGGTGATGACGGCGGAGCAAGGCTCCGCCTTCGGGGAAAACGCGCATGACCAACACCAAAGCCGAACTCCGTGCCAAGGCGGTCGCGGCGCGTGACGCGCTGAGCGAGAAAAAGCGCAGCGCTGCCGCCGCAAAGCTCGCCAAGCGCGGGCTGCCGTTCGACCTTCTGCCCGGCAGCATCGTCTCCGGCTATTCGCCGATTCGCAGCGAGATCGATCCGATGCCGCTGCTCACGAGGCTCGCGGAGCAGGGTGCGAAGCTGGCGCTGCCTTGCGTCACCGCGCGCGGCCAATCGCTGATCTTCCGCCTCTTCCATCCGAACGACCGGCTGATGCTCGGTCCGCTCGGCATTCCCGAGCCGTCGCCGGCGGCTGCCGAAGTCATCCCCGATATCATGCTGACGCCGCTCGCGGCGTTCGATCGCCTCGGCCATCGCATCGGCTATGGTGCGGGCCATTACGATTTCACCTTCGCGCATTTGCGCAAGACCAAGAACATTGTCGGCATCGGGCTCGCTTTTGCAGCGCAGGAGATCAAGGCGGTTCCGGCACTATCGCACGACGTCGCGCTGGATTATGTGCTAACGGAATCGGACGTGTTCGATTTCCGGAGTTCTGAAGTTGCGCATTCTCTTCGTGGGTGATGTCGTCGGCCGCAGCGGGCGGAACGCCATCGCCGAATATCTGCCCGGCATGGTCAGGGACTGGTCGCTCGATTTCGTCGTCGTCAACGGTGAGAATTCCGCCGGCGGCTTCGGCATCACGGAAGCGATCTATCAGGAGTTTCTCGATGCCGGCGCCGATGCGGTGACGCTCGGCAACCATTCGTGGGACCAGCGCGAAGCCCTGGTGTTCATCGAGCGCGCCGAGCGCCTGGTGCGCCCCGCAAACTATCCGCGCGGCACGCCCGGCCGCGGCGCCGCTCTGGTCGAGACCAAGAACGGCAAGCATGCGCTCGTCGTCAACGCGCTCGGCCGCGTCTTCATGACCCCGTTCGACGATCCCTTTGCCGCGTTGGAGCGCGAGCTCGGCGCTTGCCCGCTCGGCGTTGCCGCCGACGCCATCGTCGTCGATTTCCATTGCGAGGCGAGCAGCGAGAAGCAGGGCATCGGCTTCTTCTGCGACGGCCGCGCCAGCCTCGTCGTCGGCACGCACACCCATGTGCCGACCGCCGACCACCAGATCCTCAACGGCGGCACCGCCTACATGACCGATGCCGGCATGACCGGCGACTACGATTCCATCATCGGCATGCAGAAGGAAGAGCCGCTGCGCAGGTTCACCTCGGGAATTCCGTCGGGCCGCTTCGAGCCGGCGGCGGGCGCGGCAACGCTCAGCGGCGTTGTGGTGGAGACGGATGACGCAACGGGCCTCGCGCTGAAGATTGCACCGGTGCGCGTGGGTGGAAGGCTGGAGCCGGCGACGCCGAAATTCTGGTTGAGCTGAGTAGCGCTGCAATCGTTGCTGCCAACCTCTGGAGAGGGTCGATCGCGCGTAGCGCGATGGGGTGGAGTCATCTCTCCACATAGGCAGAATCGTAGGGTGGGCAAAGCGTAGCGTGCCACGCTCTGTTGCCGTATTGCAAAGATCGTGGGCACGGCGCAAGTGCGCCTTTGCCCACCCTACAATTCTGTTTTGCCCGACGAGTCAAACCGCGCCCTGGCCTGCCGGGATAAGCCATTGATTCCGCACACCCCGGCTACTGTGCATGGGGTTGTTTTCGAACTTCGAATTTCGAGGATGCCGGAGCGCCGTCGCGCGCCGGTCGTCAGCTCTGCCGAAAACCCATGCGGAAGGCGCCCCAGTGCTTGCCGCGGATCACGATCGGCGAGGACAGATCCTTCATCAGCACAAACTGTCCGCCGCCCATGTCGCGGCGGTAGGTCTGGAGCAGGAACGGCTTGGTATTCGCCGCGACCTTCTTCACCGCGCGATCGGTGAACAGGCGGCGGTTGCGGCAATTGGCGTTGTTCCAGACCGGGTCCTTGCCCTGCGGCAGGCGGTAGTTGGGATTGTGGGTCGGCAGATAGCCGCCCTTGGCCCAGGCGACGCAGAACACGATGCGGGGATCGGATTTCTGAATCGGGTCCTGGATCGCGGGCAGCACGCGATCGGTGAAGTCGACATAGTTGGTGAGGTATTGCTTTGGATCGGTGCCGGGAATTTCGCGGTAGGTCTCGTCCATGAGCCTGTCGAGCGTGATATCGCCGCGGTCGATCGCGGCCTCGAACTCGGCCGAGATTCGCTTCGCGGTCTCGACGACGACGCGGATCAGTGGTGCGTCCGATGTCTCCACGCCGCTGTCGGCGATCAGCGCGATCAAGCCTTCGGAGGTGTCGAGCAGCTTCGTCACCCGCTGATCGGCGCTCCTGAGATCGCGAGAGGAGAGGTCGACGCCCTTGGCGAGTTCGTTCAGCTCGCTGATGACGGTGTCGCAATGTCCGAGATTGGAGGTCGCCGCGCGCGTGACGCTGCCGATCTCCGCCTCCACGGAGGCAAAGCCCTGCTGGACCCGCGAGATGATGCCGGAGATCTGCTGGGCGCCTTCGCCGGCGGTCTTGGCGCGCTGCGATGCGTCGCTGCTTTCGCCGATCAGGCCTTCGATCTGGCCGTCGAGATCGCGCACGGTGTCGGAGATCTGATGCGTGGCCTGGCGGGTGGCTTCCGCGAGGTTCTTCACCTCGCTTGCGACCACCGCAAAGCCGCGGCCGGCGTTGCCGGCGCGGGCGGCTTCGATCGTTGCGTTCAGCGCGAGCAGATTGGTCTGCTTCGCAATCGCCTCGATCGAGCCGGAGACTTTCGCGACCTGCGCCAGCGCCGACCCGACGGCGCTGAGGCGCGCTTCGATGCGCTCCACCGCTGCGACGAGCTCGGAGATGTGGTTGACCGCGGTGTCGACGGCGCTGCGCGACTGCGCGATCTCGCCGACCGCTGCGGACGTGGTCGTTTGCACGGCCTGCGATGCGTTGGCGATGTCGTGGTTGGCCGAAACCATCGTCTCGGCCGTCTCCTGCAGATGGTGGAACCGGTCCGACTGGTTTGCGACGCGGTTTGCGACTTCCTGGACGTTGCCGGCAATGTCAGCCAGTTCCACGCCGAGGCCGCCGATGCGGTCGGCAAGCTGATCGATCAGCCGTTCAGCCAGCGTGCGATTGGAGCCGGTGTCCATGACGGCAAGTTGTACGACGGACATGTTTGATGAGTCCTCCAGTCAGAGCCGCAACCCGGCTCACGGCGGCATTCCCATTCCAATTTCGATCTTAAGGGATGATTCGCGCTCGGCGTCTTGCCTGAGCGTGCACTACAGTTTGTAGGCCGTGCGGAATCCACCCCAGTGACGGCCCTGCACGCGGATCGCAACGTCGATCTCCCGCATCATGACGGTGTTCCCGTTGCCCATGTCGCGCGCATAGCTCTGGACAAGGTACGATCGCAGGTTGCGTGCGGCCGCCAACCCCGCCGGATCGTTGAATATCCGCCGGTTGCGGCTGTTGGCCGTGTTCCAGGCGACGTCGCCCGGCCGCTGCGGATGTGAATAGATCTTGTTGTGCACCGGCAGGAAGCCGTTGCGGTCGACCATGGCGCAGAACGCCATGCGCTGGTCCTTCGCCAGGAATGCTTCCTGGAACGGCGGCAGGGCGCGGTCGGCCCAGTCGAGATATTTCGTGCGGTATTGCTGCGGATTGGTCCCGGCGATTTCGACATAGTCGGTGTCGAAGAGGTCGTCGATTTTGACCTCGCCGCGCGCAAGCGCCTGTTCGAATATCTTCGTCAGCGCGTTGCCCGCCTCCATGGCGCGGGTGACGAACTCCGTGTTCTCCTCGTGGATCGACCAGAGCCTGTCCTCGATCTTTTCGCGGAGCTCGGCATTGGGGCTGGCGAATTGCGCGCGCGCGCCGGCCTTGGATTGCTCGATCACGCGCAGACGGCAGGCGCCGACGTGTTCGAGCGTGCCTTCGATCATCGCTTGCGGTGTGAGCCGGCCTGCGTCCGCGCCGCCGATCAACACGCCGTCCATCGAGATTTCATAGACCGGCATCACGCCGCGCGCGCTCTCGAACTTGAGATGGCAGGGCAGTCGTTCGGTCTTGCGGCGGTCGTCGTGCTCGCTCTGGCGGAGCAGCACGGCGCAGCGCGATTTCAGCTTTTGAGCAAAAGTGGTGACGGCCTTGCCGGCACTGGCGACGTTCTCGCCATGGCTCTCGGCCGCCTTGGTCGCGGCATCGATCTCGGCCGCGCTCTCGCTGACCGAGACGATGAACTCCGAGGCGCTGGCGGCATTGCCGGAGACCTCGCTGGTGGTGGCGTTCTGCTCGGCGACCGCGCCGTTGACGGTCTCGAACACCGGGCGGATCGCCTCGATCGCCTGCGAAATGCGGTGCACCGCATCCGCAGAGCCGGCGGCGTCGCGCTGGAGTGCGTCGATCTTCTTCGTGATCTCTTCCGTCGCGCTTTGGGTCTGCACCGCGAGGGCCTTGACCTCGGTGGCGACGACCGCAAAACCTTTACCTGCAGCGCCGGCACGCGCGGCCTCGATCGTCGAGTTGAGCGCGAGCAGCGTCGTCTGCCGCGCGATCTGCGCGATCAGATTGACGACGTTGCCGATGGCGGCAGAGGACTCGCGCAAGCGGTCGACATTGGCGCGGGCTTCCCGCGCCGCGGCGCTGGCCTCGTCGGCGAGCTTGCCGGCTTCACGGACCTGCGCCCCGATGCCGAGCGCGGACTGGGTGAACTTGTCGGCGGCATCGGCGAAGGTGGAGGCGTTCGATTGCGCCGCGTTGGTCCGGCCGGTCAGGGCATCGGTGCGGTCGCGGATGGCGGCCAGCGTCGTGGCGGTCGCCTCGGCGCCGCCGGCCACGGAATTGGCGGCGCGCTCGAGCTGGCGGATCATGGCGCCCAACTCGAGTTCCAAGAGCTCCAGGATTTCCCGGGCCGAATCAGTTTCGGCCGCGGGAGCGGGCTCGGAATGGGCCGCCGGCTGCGGCGCCGCCGAGGCGCTTGCAGGCGCAGCCTGGTCCGGCAGACGCTTCCGAAATAGTCCGAACGCCATCACGTCTCTCTTGTCGGGGAACGGTCGTGCGCTATTTTCGCAGGCTGGAATGAAATCAGGGTTAACGATGCCTGACATCTAGGCATTGGCCACTACGGTGTTACCTTAAAGTCGTAGAGCCTCTTTCATTCCGGTGGGGTGGCGGCCTATAACGCCGCGCTTCCCACGCTCACCTTGGCGCACGATTCCCTAGAGAAGATCACGCATGGCCGGACATTCCCAATTCAAGAACATCATGCACCGCAAGGGGCGGCAGGATGCGCAGAAGTCGAAGCTGTTCGGCAAGCTGGCGCGGGAAATCACCGTCGCTGCCAAGCTGGGGACGCCCGACCCCAACATGAACCCGCGCCTGCGTGCGGCCATCATCGCGGCGCGCCAGGAGAACATGCCGAAGGACAACATCGAGCGCGCCGTCAAGAAGGCGCTCGGCAATGAGGGCGAGAACTATGACGAGATCCGCTACGAGGGCTATGGCCCCGGTGGCGTCGCCGTCATCGTCGAAGCGTTGACCGACAACCGCAACCGCGCCGCCTCCGACATCCGCTCCTTCTTCACCAAATCGGGCGGCAATCTCGGCGAAACCGGCTCGGTCTCCTTCATGTTCGACCGCACCGGTATCATCGAATACGACCGCGCTGTTGCCTCCGACGACGCCGTGCTCGATGCTGCGATCGAGGCCGGCGCCGACGACGTCGTCTCCGGCGAAACCGGTCACGAGATCTACGCCTCAACGGAAGGCTACCGCGACGTCGCCAAGGCGCTGGAAGCCAAGTTCGGCGAGCCGCGCAAGGCCGCGCTGATCTGGAAGCCGCAGAACACGGTCGCGGTCGACGACGAGACCGGCGAGAAGCTGCTCAAGCTGATGGATCTGCTCAACGAGCATGACGACGTCCAGCATGTCTACGCCAATTTCGAGGTGTCGGACGCGCTGATCGCGAAGATGGGCGGATAGGCGTTATCCGCTAGCACAAAATCCGCTGTCATCGCCCGCGAAGGCGGGCGATCCAGTATTCCAGAGACGTTCGAAGGATACGGATAAGCCGCGGCGTACTGGATACCCCGCCTTCGCAGGGTATGACGGCAGAATGTAAGGCGGACGCCGTCCGCCCCTCACCCCCCACTTCCCCTGTTACTTCCGTTCTGTTTCTGTTTCGCTTCAAGCGGCCAGCCGCTATCACTGGCCCATGACTGCGCTCCCGATTCGTGGCCCCGTTCGCATCATCGGCATCGACCCTGGCCTGCGCCGCACCGGCTGGGGCGTGATCGAGGCCGAGGGCAATCGTTTGATCTACGTCGCCTGCGGGTCGGTGGAACCGCCGGACGATCTGCCGCTGGCGAGCCGGCTGCTCGCGATCCATGAGGGGCTTGCTTCCGTCCTGTCCGGCCACCAGCCGATGGAGGCCGCGGTCGAGCAGACCTTTGTGAACAAGGACGGCGTTGCGACGCTGAAGCTCGGCCAGGCTCGCGGCGTCGCCATGCTGGCGCCCGCGATGTTCGGCATCTCTGTCGCCGAATATGCGCCGAACCAGGTCAAGAAGACCGTGGTCGGTGCCGGTCACGCCGACAAGCAACAGATCGCGATGATGCTGAAGATCTTGCTGCCCAAGGCCGAGCCGCCGTCAGCGGATGCCGCCGACGCGCTCGCCATCGCCATCACCCACGCCCATCACCGCCAGAGCACCGCGCTCAGGCTGAAGGTGGCGAGCCTATGATCGGCAAGCTCAAGGGCCTGATCGATTCCTTCGGCGAGGATTTCGTTATCCTCGACGTCGGTGGTGTCGGCTATCAGGTGCACTGCTCCTCGCGCACCCTGCAGCATCTGCCCTCGCCGGGCGAAGCCGCCGTGCTGTCGATCGAGACCTATGTCCGCGAGGACCAGATAAAACTGTTCGGCTTCCGCACCGATCAGGAGCGCGAATGGTTTCGCCTGCTCCAGACCGTGCAGGGCGTTGGCGCCAAGGTCGCGCTCGCGGTGCTCGGCACGCTACAGCCTTCCGATCTCGCCAACGCCATTGCGCTGCGCGACAAGGCGGCGGTGGCGCGCACCCCTGGCGTCGGCCCCAAGGTCGCCGAACGCATCGTCACCGAATTGAAAGACAAGGCGCCGGCCTTCGCCAATGTCGACCCGGCCGTGGTGCATCTCGCCGGTGCCGTCGACGACCAGCGCGCGCCGCGGCCCGTTGCCGACGCGATCTCCGCGCTGGTCAATCTCGGCTACGGCCAGCCGCAGGCGGCCGCTGCGATCGCCTCGGCCTCGCGCAGCGCCGGTGAAGGCGCCGAGACCGCGCAACTCATCCGCCTCGGTCTGAAGGAACTCGCGAAGTGAGCGCGGCAATGGTCAGCCTCGTAGGGTGGGCAAAGCGCGGCGTGCCCACCATCTTTCAACCGACCGGAGACATGGTGGGTACGGCGCGAAGCGCGCCTCTGCCCACCCTACGAGGAGCTCGCTAGGTGAGCGATCCCAAGGCCAACCGCATGGTCTCGCCCGAGCGCCGCAGCGACGATGTCGGCGACACCGCGCTGCGGCCGCAATCGCTGTCCGATTTCGTCGGCCAGCAGCAGGCGCGCAAAAATCTCTCGATCTTCATCGAAGCCGCGCGCAAGCGCGGCGAGGCGCTGGATCACGTGCTGTTCGTCGGCCCGCCCGGCCTCGGCAAAACCACGCTGGCACAGATCGTGGCCAAGGAGCTCGGCGTCGGCTTTCGCGCCACATCAGGCCCTGTCATCGCCAAGGCCGGCGATCTTGCCGCGCTGCTGACCAATCTCGAAGAGCGAGACGTGCTCTTCATCGACGAGATCCATCGCCTGAGCCCGGCGGTGGAAGAGGTGCTCTATCCCGCGATGGAGGACTTTCAGCTCGACCTCATCATCGGCGAGGGACCGGCGGCGCGCTCGGTGAAGATCGAGCTGTCGAAATTCACCCTCGTCGGCGCCACCACGCGCGCCGGCCTGCTCACCAATCCCTTGCGCGATCGCTTCGGCATTCCGGTGCGGCTGAATTTCTACACGATCGAGGAATTGGAGAGCATCGTCAGCCGCGGCGCGCGTGTGCTCAATGTCGGCATGAGCGCGGACGGCGCCAACGAGATCGCGCGCCGCGCCCGCGGCACGCCGCGCATCGCCGGCCGTCTGCTCCGCCGCGTGCGTGATTTTGCTTCAGCAGCCGATGCCGACAAGATCGACCGCAAGATCGCCGACCATGCGCTGAGCGCGCTCGAGGTCGACGCCGCAGGGCTCGATGCCATGGACCGCCGCTATCTCACGACCATCGCGATGAACTATGGCGGCGGCCCGGTCGGCGTCGAGACCATGGCCGCCGCTCTGTCTGAACCGCGCGATGCGATCGAGGACATCATCGAGCCCTATCTGATCCAGTGCGGCTATCTCCAGCGCACCCCGCGCGGCCGCCTGCTGACCTCGCACGCCTTCCGTCATCTCGGCATCGCAGAGCCCTCGCGGGATGCGGCGGCGCAATTCGGCTTGTTCGGCACCGATCAGGCCGAGGACGACTGATCTGCGCTAACGCAGCGCACTCCATCCATCATGAATTTCCGGTAATCTCGTGCAGACGATCTGCACGAGCGCACCCCAATTCCGCTCCAATCGGATCGCATCGAGAAGCTGCATCAGAAACGGGCTTCCATGATTACCCGCCGTCATCTCATCCGCTCCATCGGGGGCCTGTCCGCCCTCGGCGTCTCGACCGCCGCCTATGGTGTTGCCGTCGAGCCGGTGCTGCGGCTTCGCGTCACCCGCTATCATCCGACGCCGCGGCAGTGGCCGGCGGATCTGCCGCTGAAGATCGCTGTCATCGCCGACATCCATGCCTGCGATCCCTGGATGCCGCTGGACCGGATCGAGGCCATCGTCGACCGCACCAACGCGCTGAATGCTGACATCATCGTGCTGCTCGGCGACTATGTCGCCGGCCTGCACCAGGTCACGCGCATCATTCCGTCGAGCGAATGGGCGCGAGTGTTGGCCGGCCTCAAAGCGCCGCTGGGCGTCCATGCCGTCATGGGCAACCACGATTATTGGGACGACAGGACGGTACAGCGGACCGGGCACGGGCCGACCATCGCGCATCGTGCGCTCGAAGCCCCGTCTACGAGAACGACGTCGTACGCCTTACGAAGGACGGCCGCCCGTTCTGGCTCGCCGGCTTGGGTGATCAACTCGCCTTCCTGCCGGCGCGCCGGTTTCGGAGCATGGTGCGCTTCGGCGCCGACGATCTCAGCGCGACGCTTGCCAAGGTCACGGACGATGCGCCGATCATCCTGCTCGCCCATGAGCCCAACATCGCGCCGCGCGTGCCCGCACGCGTCGCGCTGCAACTGTCCGGCCACACCCATGGCGGCCAGGTCCGCTTGCTGGGCTGGTCGCCGGCGGTACCGCCGCAGCAGGGCATCCGGCTGGCTTATGGCCATGTCAGGCTGAAATGCGACGTCATCATCTCCGGCGGCCTCGGCTGCAGCATCATGCCGCTCCGCGTCGGCGTGCCGCCTGAGATCGTCGAGGTGACGCTGGGTCGAACGGGAGCAATTGTGTCCTAGCTGCGCTTGCGCGACCGCCAGTTTTTGCGCAAAACGGGCAGGTGACCGACAAGCGAAGAGGCACACGACGTGACTGCCCATCTCGACGGCGAGATCCGCGACGGCCGCCACCACATGCAGGTCCGCGTCTACTACGAGGACACGGATTTCCCTGACTTGCCATTGTCGTAGTAGGCAAACGTGCTGATTTCTCGCCCCTTGCTGCGGTTTTCGGGGAAAAGGTTCTTGCCGTAAAGCGCGGAGCTGTTCAGGTAGGGCGTATATTCGTAGGGCATCCGCTTGCGAACCGGATGCACTACTATGCACTCAATCAAGTTGCGGAAGGCTACGCGAGTTTCGATCGCCTTCGGATTGGTCTTGAGCGCGGTGACCAGCCTTCTAACCTCCGAACGGTATCGGTCACCGAATTTCGGGTGATCGAAGCCAATGACATTTTCGCCGCCACCGCCCAGCAGCCGCAAGCGCTCGTCAACGCTTTCCCGCTCCAGGTCGCACTCATCGATCCGCTTGAGCAACTCGTCCGGCTTCCGACGGCTATTTGCGATGGCATATGACAGGCGTTCGATCTCGGTAGTCAACACGCGGCGTCGACGCTCTAGCTTAGCGTGTTCGCTGCCCTTGTTCCGATCGTTTTTGCGCTCCTCCTTCCAGGCGCACATCGCCTCTTCAATGGCTTTCGGCGAAAGCAATTTCAGTTGGATTTTGTCGGAGGCATCCTCGAGCAGAACGTCCATATCGAAGCTACGGGTGTGCTCGCAGGTGCCCCGCTGATGCGCGCTTGCGCATGCCGCGCGCGGTGCACCGTTACGCGAGGATTGAGCGATTCGCATGTGGCCATTGCAAACGCCGCACCGGAGCACACCGGCAAGCGGGTGCTCATTGTTGCGCGGGATCACGGCGCGACGCCGCGGCTTGCCAGTCGGTCCGAACATAGATACGGCGCGCGCGCTACGAACCTCCTGCGCTCGATTCCAGAGCACTTGCGGCACGATCCGTAGCTCCGGCTTCTTGACTATGATGTGGCGCTCTTCTGGATTGCGGCGCTTCTGTTTCTTCTGGGTCTCCGGGTTGAGAATTGTCGAGCGAACGTTCCAATGTATCTCGCCGATATATAGATCGTTGCCGATTATGCCGCGACCATGCCGACCGCCTGTAATGCACTGGTGATTCCAGGTGGTACGATCAGCCTTGTTCTTGTGACGAGTTGCCCCTGGTGAGGGCACGCCTTCGCGAGTGAGATCAGCGGCGATAGTTCGGGTCGAGCGGCCCGCTGCATATTCGGTGAAGATGCGGAGCACAATCTTTGCTTCGTTCTCATCGATCACGCGTTCGCCCGGCGCGCCCGGCCTCGGTCGATAACCATAGGCGTATGAGCCAGGAATTCTTCCGTTGGCAACAGCGTTGTCATGGCCGCGCCGAACCTTTTCGGCGAGCTGCGGCTTGTAAATCGTGTTGTACAGACTTGCGATGCTGATGTCAGTGGCGGTCGCATAGACCCCTTTCTGATCCATCAGCTCAACGCCGTTGAACTCGAAAACCTGCTTGAGACGCTGGATGGTTGCGGGATCGCGCGACAAGCGGTCGAAATGCTCAACCACGACTACGTCAAATTCCTGGTTTCTCACACCGTGGAGCAAGCGCTGATAGCCGTCCCGCGCACCTTCGGTAAGACCAGATTTTGCGGCATCCACAAACTCGCCGATGACATCGAGGTCGTTGCGCAATGCGACCTTGCGGCAGAGCAATAGCTGACCGTCAATCGAGGTCGCCTTTTGCATGTCGCTGGAATAACGGGCGTATAGTACGGCCGTTTTCTTCGATGACGCTGTCGTCATGCCCGTCCTTTATCGGCTGCCCCGAGCCGTGATTTTCATCCCGTGCGACCTGACGTCCGATAGCGCGCGCCAACTCAAACCAGATTTCCTCATTGTCCGGATTGTCCCAGCTCTGAGGATGAGAGGGGGCAAGCGGTCGAATGATCGCTCGTTGTCTTCGGAGAGATCGGATGCGGGTACGCATTTGCAAACTCGCGAGCAGAAGCTAGCGTAAATTTCTGCGCTGCGCTACAGCAAGCCGTAGCGATTACTCGCAACGCTTCTCTCATGCTGACTTCGGCAGCGTCGAATGAAAATGAAATTCTTCAAGTGGCGCGGCGCGCGTGAGGGCATTCCTAGCGATGAGGCGCGTAGTTGAGAGCAGATACGCTAAGCAAAGCGGAGTAAAAATACTTGCGGGTGACGGCGACGCGCTGGCCTGTGGTGGGAAGAGCACGCCGAGTCTGCCGTCTCGGCCAAGATCGGGTTGGGCAGATACGGTTCGCCGTTTTCCACGAGGAATCAGCCAGCCCGCACGGGAATCGCGGGTCCGTCGAGGCATTAGCATAGCCGCCCCGGTGCGTCGGAGTGGTGTAAATTATGTTTTCTTCCTTATGCGTCCATGTTTTGCGGGAACGGAGACCGCGATGCCAAAGCATCAGACCTCGCTTGAAAAGATCGAAAAGATCGAGCGCAAGAAGGATGAGGCTGTCTTCCTAGTGCGTGAGTTCACCAAGCTCGGCGGCGAAGATCGGGTCTTGCGCGCGCTTCGTACCCTTTTAGCCAAGGGCCGTCTCGTACAGCTCGGCTACGCCCCATGGCCGCGCCAATCCCTCGCGGCTGACGGCAGATGGCTTCGCCGGCGCGGCGCGTCACGCGCTCGATGAGCCTGGCGTGGAATGGGAACCTACCGAGGCCGGAAAGTGCCTATTATGAGGGCCTCTCGACTCAGATTCCTGTCAAACTCGGTCGTCCGGCAAAGGCCGCTTCTCGCGTAAAGATCCTGATCATCATGCATGCAGGCACATACACCACGTCGTCGCGGGAGGCATGAATCGGCTCAACCCGGGCATTTGGTCCGGCGAGCTTCGGAGACTTACGGCTGCCGCATCTGCTGATGAAGGCGGTCTGTTTCATGAGGCTCATCGCGCTGTCGATCACTGCCTCGCGCTCCTCGAGATCCTAGCTTGGCAGGGGCGCCGTCGTCTGACCTCCCTGAGATCCAAGGGCCTTCCGTGAGCACGGGAATCTGCCCGCGGATCCGGCCGATGAGGAGCCGAAGCGCAGATCGAGCAAGTCGGCTTCGGAGCCGAAGAAGGACAGGCGCGCCGCATCAACACAGTCCCAAATGAACGCTGAATTCAGCGATCGGGCCCGTCATATTCCGCCCAACAATCTGTCGTCTCGTATACCCTCACGCTCGAGAGTTGCGCAAGGCGCGGTTTTGCGTGCTGCCAGATCCAGATGGCGATATTTTCCGCCGTCGGATTTTCCAGTCCCGGGACTTCGTTCAGGCAATGGTGATCGAGCTTCTTTAGAAGAAGGCCGAACGCTTCTTCCATGTTGAAGAAATCCATTACGAACCCGGTGTGCGGATCGACGGGCCCGTTCAGCACGACCTCGACGCGATAGGAATGACCGTGCGTCCGATGACAGCGATGTGTCTGCGGGACGTTTGGAAGTCGGTGCGCTGCCTCGAACTTAAATACCTGGGATATCTTCATCTGATGCCGGGATGTTTGTGGGATTGCACGCTGATTCGCCATTTCCGATGAGCCAGGTATTACGCGAGGCCTGCCGCATGTGGTCGACGGCGTCAGGGCCGTCTGTGGGCCGAAGCAGAAATCGTCCGAGCCCCTCTCATCGACCGCCGGCAGAGCTGCCGGCTGCGGCTACACGAATTTTGAGTTTGTGTCCGCGAGCGATGGCCAGCGCGGCGCGATTTGCTGACGCAAATCCAGTTACCACGCCGGCCGGGACCAGCAGCCTGCCGTTCGTCTCGATCGCGACAAGGAACCCGAGATCATGGAGCGCTTGCACGAGATCGTCGCCGAACCACAACAGTGGTTCTGGGCACGTTCATTGCGTGTGCCATGCAGACGATGGAGCGTCTACTACAAGATCCGGTAGATGCCAAAGCCAACTTGAGGCCCTAGGGTCCGGCCGCGTTCCCCCGCCGATCATCATCGAGGAAACAGAAATGAACGCAACCGATGAGAAGTCAACAATGGGCAGAACGGCACAATGCTAGCAGAACCTGGGTGGCTACCCACGCACACCTCAATCAAGATCCTCGTTGTTCTAACTTAAGAGCCGCAGAAGGCTACGATTGGCGGGAGGCGTATGCCTAGGGAAAATCGACCAAGGCAAAAATCAGCTTGTCAAACGTCAAACGGATGCACGCGATCACGGCGATCGATCGGCGCAGATAAACTTATGTACCGCTGTGCAAGAGCAGATCCGGAGAGGGTTGCGCTGAGTACGCGATCAGCGAATTTGGAAAAGCTCGCGACACGTTCATGCATGAATGAGCCGGATACGGAATTCGCGCTCGAGAGCGAGCGAAATTTGATGCCACAGAAGAAACAGCACATGGATCTATCGGACCCGAATCTCTCAAGCCTTATCCTGCGGCTCGCCATTCCATCTGTTGTTGGGTTATCGATCCATGCGTTACAGCAGGTCGTCAATGCGATCTTTGTTGGCGCACTTGGCGCGCAGGCGATCGCAGCTGTGAGCATGACCTTGCCGATCATGGTCCTGCTCGCGGCAGTCGGACAGGGGATCGGTGTTGGAACGGCGTCCTTCATATCTCGTCATCTGGGCGCTCGTGAGTACCTAGAGGCGAGTCGAGGCGCAAGTACAGCACTCGCGCTCACCGCCCCGATTGGTATCATAGTTACCGTCGCTCTGCTTCCAAGTCTGCCAGCGATATTCGCAACCTTCGGAGCGACTCCAACCATCATGCCCGTAGCGCTCGATTACGCGGGAACGCTTTTGTTCGGGAACACCCTGATGCTTCTAAACATCGTCAGCGGGTTCATTGTCAGGGCCGAAGGCGATACACGATTCAGCATGTGGGCGATGCTTACCGCGTTTCTACTGAACGCTGTGCTTGACCCCATCTTCATATTCTTGTTTGACCTTGGTGTGCGTGGCGCAGCCCTGGCAACGCTGGTATCGCAGATCGCTGCTATTGGACTCTATATCGCGTATTTTACGAAGCTTGGCGGGACAGTTCTGGTCAGGATATCTCACATATCATTGCGAGCAGATCGCATCAGACAGCTCGCGTTGGTGGGCGCGCCAGCGACAATGACGAGTATCTTATCGGCACTTGCCGTTATGCTCTTGTACGGAGCTGCTGCACCGTTCGGCGATGATTCCATCGCCGCAGTTGGAATAGCTGTGCGAATCTTGATGGTCGGCGCACTGCCTATCACCGGGTTCTGCTTAGGCGCTCAAGCTGTCCTGGGTTTTGGTTGGGGCGCACGCGACTATGTTCGTATTCTGAAGGCTGCGAAGTTCATGCTCTTCGTGACGGTCGCATTCTCCATCGCGTATTCTGCGGCCGTTGTGGTTTTTGCAAGGCCTTTGGTGAGCCTATTTAGCGATAACGAGAATGTCACGGAAATAGCCGTCTCGTCCAGCATCGTGTTCCATCTCTTCTTTGGACTGTTTGGGGTTCAGAGTTTCGTGACGGCAATGCTTCAGGCGTTTGGGAGAGCACGCCTCAGTGCAATTGTGGCCCTGGCGAGGCAGGGCTATCTCTTCATACCGGCCGTACTGTTATTCCCGGGGGTTGCGGGTTTCGACGGACTGTTAGCCAGTCAAGCAATCGCTGAGCTGGGCGCCGGAATGATCGCTCTGTTCGTCATGTTCCACCAGTTCGGTGAGCTCAGACGAGCGCTCCGGCACCGTGGTTCAAGAGCGATCGGGATCGCGGGTTGACCTTAGAACGGATGTCATCGAGCTCAGAGCATTGGGGGTAAGCCTCCTGAGAAGCTCGCGGCAAGATGCGCTGCCAGTGGGCACGGATTTTGCGGGCTCGCGAGCGTGCGATCGGCGCGGTCCTTCATCCAGCCCTGCTCCTCGCACTCGCGGATCGCACCGGCTCGCCTAGCGGACGCATCGGGCAATTCGGCGAGCGATAGCCGATGTGCTCCCGCCCGCCAGACGGGGGGTGCTTTTTTGCGGGCGCGGTTGGAGGGGCAGCACGGGCTCTACGCGCGGTCGAAAGGCTCGGCTTTAGCAGAGTGGGTGGTTTCTGCGCTTATGCAGGTTTGTCTCTTAACCCGGATCTTTGGAGCTGACTTGAATGCCGCCGCTTTGGGTCGACACTTCGCAGGACGCTCTTGAATTTTCGCCTGCCACGATTCGCTGTTGGGCCGTCGTGGCCGCCTCGGTCAATCTCGCTTTCATCGCATTGGTCATATTTTTGGCGTGACCGCGAGACGCAATCTTGCTGATTGGACTAGTTGTCTCGCCACATCTGAAACGCGCAACACGCACTAGGGAGCTCGGTGCTCTGAAGCACAAGCACTCCGATGTTTTATATCCAGCCTCAGGAGCTATCGTGACTGTCTACACTGGGCCAGTGTTTGAGATGGCCGTAAAACATTCGAACTGATCGCGAATTATCTGGGGATACCAGACGACGTAAGACCCGGCCTGCTGCTGCCGAAGCGATCTGTCACGGTGTCGGGCCCAATTCACCGTGATGACGGCACAAAGGGGGCACCAGATTCGGGCCAACGTCGACCTTGGCGAAGTTGCAGCGCTCGCGATCTGGATGAGCTGGGTGTGTCCTGGTCGGATTGCCATATGGCGGCGCCAAGGGCGGAATTAACGTCGACCCTTCTAGCTTGTCGAACCGTGAGCTTCAGACTCTGTCGCGCCGGTGTATGCTGGAAATGATCCCGTTTGTTGGGTCGCACACAGATGTCATAGCTCCCGACCTTGGAACAAACGAGCAGATCATGGCGTGGTTCATGGCTATCTACTCGATGTATCAGGTCCAAACCGTCGCCGAGATCGTGACTGGCAAGCCTGTCAGCGCTGGCGGAACGCTCGGTCGCCGTGAAGCCACAGGCCGGGGTATGGCTCATTTGGTTCGCCGCGCAGCGGACGAGCTCAAAATCCCACTCAATGGCCCCAACAGCCGTTTGTTCAAGGCTTTGGAAATTTCGGTCGATCACCGCACTCGAGCTACACAACATGGGAGCGAAAGTGATCGCGGTCAGCGATCACACGGGCGGCGCTTTATCGGCGTCGGGGGCTCGATATACCACAGCTGGTCGGACATGCTGCCTCGCAACGTAGCCTGGATGGGCTACTCCAGCGAGCTTGCTCTAGACCCAGGCGAGTTGCTGACGATCCCGTGTGACTGCTTGTTCCGGCTGCCCTGGAACGGGTCATCGACGCCGATACCGGAAGGCCATCAGGAGGAGATCTTCCTCATCCCGATGGCGATAGGTGTCGAGCGTTCGCGGAGCAAAAGAAACACGCGGACTGTTTCCCTAGTAGTGTGATCTCGCTGAATGTCTTTGTTGTCAGTTCGCTATGTCGGGCCGATGACAGACCGGACTTTCTGCGCCGTAGGCCAGGTGGGTCGCCGCCGAAGTTCACGGCGGCGGCCCCTTTTTTACTAGTGAATGAGTGCGTGCGTCTTACGAATCGCTCGTCGATCGCAGCACTAGCAGCCTGTTGAAGCTGCCGATTCCAGCCTGGCGCCGCTTCCACGTTTCTATCAGCTGCTCGACAGTATCTGACTACTATTTGGCGGCGGAATCCACCGTAAACCCGCCGCCGGCGGGCCACGCCGGTAATGACTTCCACCTTCGAAAACGTCTCGGACGGTTCAAGGTACTTCTGCTAGGGAAACGCGTACGGCTTCAGGATGCTCGTCCAGAAAGGCTGGAGTCTGGAGCTTGACTACGGTGGGGCCTTTTCAATTGACCTTATAAGAGGCCTGAAAGAACGTACCCCAGCGCTCCATGCTGAACTTCGAAAACTGAGTCGCAGTGGTTCCCGGATGAGAACAGCCTGTGCATATCGTTTCGCTGTCCTTTTGGGTCCACATTGCCCAATAGCGCCCGCCGACGCCGATGCTGAGATTATTGGTGATGAAGTAGGACAACACGCCTTCGACCTGTACACCCCCGCCTCCGTTCCCGCGCTGATCAAAAAAGGTAGTCCTCGGGCGCAAGAGATGGTGGTCGCGACCAGCGAAATCGGTCCAAGGCAGGTAAGCGACATCTGTGCTTAAACGCCAATGCTCGGTAAGCATGGTTTCGGCGCTCAGGCCGACGCGAGGTGCATTCCACTGCGTATCCTGGCTGCCAACGATCTGATCAGCGGACGCGGAGCATGAAACGATGGGGTTGGCAATCTGCATGCATCCCATCGTGTCGGGGTTCTGGGCGTAATAGGTCCAGCCGATAAATCCGCCGACCTTGTAGTTGGCGCCGTGCAAAAAATCGTAACCTACGTCGGCCGTGTAGTACGTAAACCTCCCGTTTGCCTGGCCCGATATCGTGTTGCTATAAGAGACGCGAGGGATGCCCCAATCTTCATCGTTGAGCTTTCCTTATCGAAGCGCCCGATGCCGACGTTGCTCTTCAGGAACACTCCCCACGGGCTGTCAAGACGGCCAAATAATTCCCCGGAAAGTCCGTCGAGGCCGTGGTAGGTGAGCCTTGATATAAGAATGTTAGGATCTTCAGTAGCGATCTCATTGGAAATAGCGCTGGCGTCCCATTGGAATCGTCCCCGGCTGAGCCAGAGCCGCGATCCGCCTTCGAACGACCAACCGGCCGTGTAAGCAACCGGCGGCACGCCGGCAGGTGCTTTCGCGTACAGCGGCGCATCGGACCATTGGGCCACCCATGGGACGGCGCCAAAATGGTAGTTCAACCCGATCTTTCCGATGTGATAGTTGCTGGACAGGCTCGTTGTGTTTGCCGGAAGAATTGCCAACGGCGGCAACTGCACCGTCGGAGGCGTTGCGACACTTGGCCCACCGAAATGCAGATAGTCATACTCTACTTTGACCGACCATGCAGGCGTAAGCGCTTGCTCGATGCCCAGCCCGATGACGCCACCGACCTGACCATAGTCGAAACGAGTGTTCTCCTGTGGCTGCAGGCCATTATATTCGTTGTTATTGAGCACGTTGCCCTGCTTGTATTGCCAAGCCACGCCTCCCTTGAGATAGGCCAGCGTATGGCCGAGAGCGCCGAACGCGTAACCGACGCGGCCGGCCCCGGTGGCAAAGAGGTTTGGACCTGCCGTGCAGTTTGCGCTCACAACAAAGCCCGAGGCGGCCAGGCAAGTATTTGTGCCATCGGAGACAGCACGGCTGGCATCCAGTTCGACGCCAAACACCCAGCCGTTCTTCTGCCAATTGTAGCCGATCTGGCCTCCTGCGAGGAACACTGGGGTATCGACGACGCCGCCATAGATTGACGGACCGTAGGGATTGCTGAAGGAGGTTCGGCCGTACCCACCGCCGACGTGCCCGCCAATATAGCCTCCGGACCAGCTCCACACCGTCGCTGGCACTTTCACTTGTGGCTCAAGGTCCGCCGCATTGGCTGCACCGCTTGCGATGAGCGCAATTGTTGTGGCTCCCGAAAGAAGAACTCCAGATCGCATCCAATACTTCCCTGCATTTTCTCGGCCACAACCGAGCGCCCTTAAGTTATCGCCGCAGCAAGCCGTCGGGGCGGACCAGACGCTAACGGCGATGCGCGCCGAGTCCGTCCCGAAGACCATCGCACTGCGATTGGTGATGATGACGTGAACAACGCAAACCTCGTGCCGAAGAGAGTTCGAAGCTCTGCAGGCACTCCGTAAGGTGTGTAGCGTCAAGTTGCTGACATTCGTCTCAAGACTGACAGTCTGCGCTGCTATCGTCCGACACGACGTTGCGCCTCGAACAGTTGTCCCATCGTCCCTCAATACGCGGGACGCGCGTTAATGTGGGGCATTCAACTCGGCATCGTTCAGCGCGGTGATCGAGGAAGCGCTGCTTGGCGTCATGGGGCGATCGCCGCTGCAATCGCGGCAGCCAGGAGAGCTAAGGAACGGCGGGATCAGGTGCGTGATGCTCTCCGCCGACATCATGCAGCCGTGCGCCAACTGTTGCTGATCGCCAGCGACGATCTCATTGTTGGCTTCCTCAATCGCAATGACCTCAAGACCGGCAACGGCAATCGCGTACCCGCGAGCGCGTCACATCAATGCGCTCGGAACTACCACATCCCGGTGTTTAAGCCTGCCGATGGCGGAGTAGTGTGGTCGCCGCCGGGTCGTGTCGCCGTTGGTCTGCTTCACCGGCAGAGATTGTACTCGTGGAGCCAACAAAGCGCCTGTCGCGCGCCGCCCAGTTCCTCGACCTTGTCGAACACCAGCTTGATCGCTTCCTGGACACGCCGATCCGGGTCTTTCTCATAACGGTCGCCGGCCTTCACGAAGCCGACGGGCGCCGCCACAACCAACTCGCCGCGGCGCGCCTTCTCATAGCGGGCCGAGAGCGAGCGCTGCCGCAACAGATCCGGCTCGTACTCGTTGAGGCTGCCCTTGAGCCCGAGCAGCAGGCGGTCGTTGCCGTGCCTTGGCGCGTAGATGGTCGCCTGATCGACCAGAACCGGTATCGACCACGCGGCACATCTCGATGAGTTGCTGCCAATCCCGGCTGTTGCGAGCGAAGCGCGAGACCTCGCGGGCGCAAATCGCACCACCTTACCAAGGCAAACCTCCGCTACCATTCGTTCGAAGCCGGCGCGTTGTACGCCGCCGGCGTCCGACCCCGCCGTCACCTACGATCGGCGACGCGATCAATGCCGGTTATTTTTATTTGGAAGTTCGGTGCCTGGGGTGCGACACCAATCAGACCGTGGCGCTCGACATCATCAGGCGTGCGAAGACCACGCCGGTGCATGAGCTAGATGTGGTCTTTCAGGAGGTTGTCCATCTGGTCCGAACCGAGGAAGCTGAGGTTGCGAAGCTTCAGTGTTCCACGGACAGACCAGATGAACAGCCACAAGAATGCTCTCCTGACACCGAAAGGTCGAGAGGCCAAGGTGCGGTGTGTGGAGGCGGGACTGAGCAATGCACGCCGCCGCGCCCCAGTTCAACACCACGCCGAAGATGGTGGCAAAATGGGTCGAACGGCCGCACAATCTGCGCAACGTTCTGGCCGCGCTTGCATCGATGTCGGCGTGCCGCAGCTTAGCCCTCAGCATATGCCGGCTCCAGAACACCAGCACATATATCGAGCAGCGTAATAGCCTTTGAAGAAGCCTCCCTCCTGATGCCCGTGTACGGGTGGGGGCGTCGAGATCGAGGATGATCTGCGGCGGGATCACTTGGGCGACTCCAGGAACAGCTTCAGGGGCGTCCCACCACTCCAGACTGATCTGCACTACGCTCTGTCGTTATCAGGGCATTCCTTGAACCACCACAACACGCCTTGCCGAATCGCGCCCCGATGCGCCTCAACAATGTGAGAAATGCACGCTGCGCTCAGGAGAGGCCCCTGCGGCACCCGCTGAGCTGTGCGTCATAAACGGAACGCTGCCATTGTAGCTCAGCGCTCGCTTGCAGGCAGCAGACCGATCAGCGCTTTAGCCTCGGACTTCAGAACTACAATCGCAGCCTTCCGAGCATCTGCATCAAAGCGAGTCCGAATGGCGGAGACCGAGAGGGCGCCGCGCAATTGACCATGAACGTCGATCACAGGCACAGCTGCGGCCGCGACCTCAGGGTCCCGCTCGCCGATCGAGACGTAGAAGCCACGATCTCTGACCTTCTTTCCATCGGCTGATGCAGAATCGCGGTAGGCGGTAAGAACACGGCCGGCAGCGCCGCGGTCAATCGGCAATCGCTGACCCTCTTCGAGGTGATGCCGGACCGAACGCGGAGAATTGACGCGATAAAGGCAGATGCGCTCGTCGCCCTCCGCAATGTAGAAGGATGCGGTCTCTCCGGTTGCCTCGACCAGACGATGGAGCGAGGGTCTGATCAGGTCACCGAGGTCGAGCCCGCGCTGATAGAGCGCCCCAAGGCGCCATAGCTCCGGTCCGGGTCGAAATAGCCGGTCCGTACCCCGCACCAGGAAGCCATCCGCCTCCAGAGATGCGGCAAGGCGAAGGACTGTGCTCTTGTAGAGGTCAGTCGCATGCGCAATCTCTGTCAGCGTCATCGCGGCGCGTTCCGGGTCGAACGCCTTAAGGATTGCCAGTGCCCGCGCGACCGCATCAACCCCTGTTCTTACCATCGATACCTCTGGTTCTGCTGTGCAGAACCAATAGTCAGAATGACGCCAAGAGTCCAGCCAGTTAGCACGACCGCCATTCTGCACATCAGAATAGGATTGACTCCTCGTGAGACGCGAGCTACGCGGTTCCAGACGTCAGAATAAGTTCTATGGAGTGAAACAAATGGGGCGGCCGGGACTTGCCGTGGACTTGCGCGACGTGATGATTCGCTTCGGCGACTTCACGGCCGTCAAAAGCATGAACCTCCAGGTGGCCGAGACTGAATTCGTTGCAGTGGTGGGGCCGACCGGCTGCGGAAAATCGACCATTCTCAACACCGTCACCGGACTGCTGAAGCCCGCCGCCGGCGACGTTCGCATTTTCGGCAAGTCTCTTACGGGCCTGAACGGTCAGTCCGGCTACATGCTTCAACAGGAAGGGCTGCTGCCCTGGAAGACCGCCCAGGACAATGTCGGCCTCGGGCTCGTCTTTCAGGGCAGCTCGATCGCGAAAGCGCGCGAGCAGGCACGGCCCTGGCTCGCCAAGGTCGGATTGAAGGGATTCGAGGAGCGCTATCCGCATCAATTGTCCGGCGGCCAGCGCAAGCGCGTTGCGATGGCACAAACCCTGATCATGGAGCCCAAAATCGTTCTCATGGATGAGCCGTTCTCCGCGCTGGACGTTCACACACGCCGACTCATGCACCGCATCCTGCTCGACCTCTGGCAGGCGGACCGGCGCTCGCTCATCTTCATCACCCATGATCTCGATGAGGCGATCACGCTGGCGGACCGCGTCGTTGTGATGTCTGCCGGTCCCGCCAGCAGCATGGTTGCCGACGTCAGGATCACGCTGCCTCGTCCGCGCGATGTTTCTGCGCTGCAGACCACCGACGAATTCATAGCGCTCTATCGTGAAATCTGGTCGCTGCTCGGCGCCGAAGTGGAGAAAAGCTATGTCACGCAGGGGTAGGGTCGCTCTCACGCAGTTCGCCATCGTCCTTGGCCTGATCCTGATCTGGGAATTGGGCGTGTGGGCCGGACTGATCGATCCCTTCTTCTTTCCGGCACCGTCGACACTTGTCGCAAGGATCGGGCTGTGGATGTCGACGGCGGACTTTTGGACCGATATTGGCATAACATTGCTGGAGACGGTCCTGTCGTTCCTGGCTGGCATCGGGATCGGCACAGCACTTGGTATCTGGCTGGGCTTAAGCCCGTTCGCTGCCGAAGTCGTTCAGCCCTTTATCAAGATGTTCAATGCAATCCCGCGGATCTTGCTTGGACCCATTTTCGTCATCTGGTTCGGATTGGGCCTCACCTCCAAGGTTGCGCTCGGCGTCACGCTGGTTCTATTCGTCGCATTCTTTAACACGTTCCAGGGCGTCCGCGAGGTCAATCCGGTCGTGCTGGCGAATGCCCGCCTGCTGCGTGCATCGAAGTCGTCCCTGCTACGGCACGTCTACCTGCCGTCCGCCACGACCTGGATTCTGTCGAGCCTGCGGGTGTCCGTCGGCATGGCCATGATGGGCGCCGTGGTCGCTGAATATCTCGGCTCGTCCGCAGGATTGGGGCACTTAATTGCGCAGGCCGAAGGCGTCCTCGATGCGACGGGAGTGTTCGCAGGAATTATCGTTCTCTCCGCCTTCGTCGTTGTCCTCGATGCCATTGTCGACTGCGCGGAAAAGCGGCTCCTGGTCTGGCGGCCGGCGCCTGCGCACGAAAGCTGATCGTACGCTCTCCCATCAATCATGGAGGTTCGCATGCACGTTTCCATAAGACTGACGCCAGTCGTGGCGCTGGCCGCATTCTCGGTCATTTTGGCGCATGCCACCGAGCCCGAGAAAACAAAATTGAAGATCGCCGTGGGGTCACAGATCCTCAACTATATGCCTGTCGAACTTGGAGTGAAGCTTGGCTCCTTTAAGGAAGAAGGCCTTGACGTTACCGTCGAGAACTTCCAGGCCGGTGGCTCAAAGGCTCTGCAGGCCCTGATCGGCGGCTCCGTCGACGGGACTATCGGCTTTTACGATCACACCATTCAGATGCAGGCGCAGGGTAAGCAAATTTCCTGCGTGTTCCTGCTGAATGACATTCCCGGCGTCCTGCTCGGTGTCCGCAGCGACCTCGCCGACAAGGTCAGAACCGGCGCCGACCTGAAGGGTCTCAGGCTCGGGATCACGGCGCCGGGGTCATCGACGGAGACTATGGCGCGTTACTACATCAAGAAGTCAGGATTGGGTTCACGCGATGTCAACATCATTGCCGTCGGCAGCGGTGCACCGGGCATGGTGGCGCTTGAGGCCATGAACGTCGATGCCCTGGTCTATTTCGATCCCATCGCGACGCTTCTCGCGCGCAAGAAGAGCGCGACAGCGCTGTTCGATGCGCGCACGATCGAAGGCTCAAAGCAGGCCTTCGGCGGATCCTATCCGACCGCGTGTCTCTACCTTCAGCAGTCTTTCATCGACAAAAATCCCGAAACGGTCCAGCGCCTGGTCAACGCCTTGCTCAAAACTCACCGCTGGATCAACGTAACGCCGACGGAGCAGCTCGTCGATACGATTCCTCCTGGTTACAAGACTGACAATCGCGAGGTGAATATCGAAATCATGAACGCATCGAAAGCGCTCTTCTCGCCAACCGGACAGATGGACATTGAGGCGGCCAAGGTCCCGCTGGCTGTCCTGAGCGACTTTGATCCAAAAATTGCTGCCGCAAAGATCGACCTGAACAAAACCTTCACCAATCGTTTCGCGGAACGCGCCGCACAACAACTGAAATAGCTGCCCGCCGGCCAGCCCTCACCATCGGATCACCTAAAGGAAGGCGTCTTCAGATGTCTCTGCCGCTCACCGGCATCCGCGTCCTGGACCTGTCGAACGTGTTGGCCGGTCCGTTCTGCGGTTATCATCTCGCGCGTCTTGGCGCGGAGGTCATCAAAGTCGAAAATCCGAACGGCGGCGACCTCGCGCGGCGCCTCGGCGCCGATCCGCAAAGGGCAGAGCGCCTGCAGGGCCTCTCTTTTGTCGCGGTGAACGCCGGCAAGCAATCCGTGGCGCTGGACTTGAAGTCGGAATCGGGCCGCGAGGTATTCTTGCGACTCGTCAAGGAAGCCGATGTGGTGCTCGAAAACTTCCGGCCGAAGGTGATGGAACGGCTTAGCCTGGGCTTTGATGTGCTCAGCAGGCAGAACCCGCGTCTCGTCTACTGCGCGATCTCCGGCTTTGGGCAGAGCGGGCCGTGGTCCGCCCGTCCAGCCTATGACCAGATCGTTCAGGGTCTGTCTGGTGCCATGAGCGTCACTGGCGATACGGCCTCGGCTCCCCTGCGCACGGGCTTTCCGATCTCGGATACGATTGCGGGACTGACTGCTGCCTTTGCCATCGCCGCGGCTCTGGTCGACCAGCGGCATAGCGGCCGCGGTCGGTTCATTGACGTGTCCCTGCTCGAAGCCACCGTTGCAGCAATGGGATGGGTCGTCTCCAACCACCTGAACGCTGGTGTCGAGCCGCAACCCATCGGCAACGAGAACTTCACCGCGGCTCCCTCCGGCACGTTCCGCACCGCAACAGGCCCCCTGAACATTTCCGCCAACGAGCAGAAGCAGTACCAAGCCCTATGCGACCTGATTGGCCGACCGGACCTGAAGACGGATCCACGCTTTGCTGGGCGCGAGATGCGCAAGGTCAATCGCGCAGCGCTGAACACGGAGTTGAACAAGGCGTTGAGTTGCAAGCCCGCTGACGAATGGGAGGCCCAAATGAATGTGGCTGGAGTCCCCGCAGGCTGCGTGCTGACGGTCTCGCAAGTTTTGCAGCAGCCACAGCTCCTCGAGCGCGGATTCGTCGAGACTTTGGCCCCAGAACAAGACGGTGCGCAGCCGTTACGAATCACGCGGCCGGGCTTCCGGCTGGATGAGGAGTTTTCGGTGCCTTTACCACCTGCGACGCTCGGAGCAGACACCGAGCGATGGCTGCAGCGGCTCGGCTATTCGTATGCGGAGGTCGAGCAACTGGTCTCAAGCCGGGCCGTCGGGACGCCAAAGCAAGGAGAGGCTGATTTCCTGCCCGTCCGCGTAGCCGCGGACGGACCAATATCATGATATTCGACCGCTTGCGGCGGTTGGCAATCGGCAGGTAGAAGGGGCGGAACCGGAAATGAGCGAAGAAGAATTGCGACAGCAAGCGGCCCGTTGGTGGCGAACCTCCATCTGCGACATCGCGCCCGGTCGCATCGCCTATCGGGGTTATCCAATCGAAGATTTGATCGGCCGGATTTCCTTTCCCGCCATGATCTGGCTGATGTTGCGCGGCGATCTGCCGACGCCAGCGCAGGAGCGGCTGCTGCAAGCTGCGCTGGTCGCGTCCGTTGACCACGGTCCGCACGCGCCCTCCATCGCAATTGCGCAGATGGCGGTGAGCTGCGGGCTGCCCCTGAACGGTGCGATGGCCTCCGCGATCAATACACTCGATGATGTGCACGGCGGAGCAGGGGAGCAGGCGGTCGAACTCTACGAAGATGTGCTGCGGAGGCGCGATGGCCTAGAGATCGGCGAGGCCGCGGCCGCCGCAATCGACCATTTCACCGCAAGGCGCGGCAAATACCTGCCCGGCTTCGGCCACCGGTTTCATCCGGTCGACCCGCGCGCGGCACCGCTATTGGCGCTGGTGGATGGCGCAGGTGCTGAGGGCAGTGTCAGCGGCGACTATGCCAAGGCCGCCCGCGCGATCGAGCGCGTGATGCAGCAGCGCAAGGGCAAACTCATCCCAATGAACATTGATGGCGCGACCGCGGTCATTTATGGCGAGCTCGGCTTCGCGCCTCCGCTGGCGCGCGGCGTCTTCTGCCTGTCGCGCGCGGTCGGAATCCTGGCCCACGCCTGGGAACAGACCAGGCGCAAGGATCGTAACAAGGGACCGATGCCCAAGCAGTTTGGCTACAAATATGAGGGCCAGCCGCGCCGCTCGCTGGGAGGCGCGTCATGATCTATCGACAAGCCGCCTCAGCTGGTTGAGACCCGCGTGTTCTCGTCGATGCCGGCGGAATTTCGTCGCCCTGGTGTTTGACGGCCGGCTCGATTGCCTGATTTCGAACGGGCCAAGCCCGAACGGGCTGGTGCTCAGTCCCGACGAGGCCGTGTTGTTCGTTGCAATGACGCGCGACAACAGCATCTGGCGCGTGCCGCTGATGCGTGACGGTGGGGTTGGGAAGGTGGGACGGTTCAGCTTGTTCTTCGGGATCAGCGGTCCTGACGGGCTGACGATGGATCAAAAAGGGCGGCTCTTTGTCGCGCACGCCTCCCTCGGCCACGTCTTCGTCATGGCGCCGAACGGCGAAACGATCGCCCGCATCAAGTCCTGCGCTGGGGCGACCTGCACGAACCTCGTATTGGAGTCGGCAAACGGCACATTGCTCATTACGGAATCCTCTACCGGATCAGTGTTGATGGCTGATCTCGCTCACTTTCCTTGAACGTTCGCCAGCAGGAGTGACAAGGTGGTGCCGAATCCTTTTACGCGACGGTCCACCGAATCAAGATGCAGGAAGGAGCCCGGTAGGTGATTGGCTTGCCAGTTGCCGAGGCATTGTACTTGGCGACGAATGGATCGCATTTGTGTGCGGTGATCCGAAACTGGCGTCAGTAAGTCGCATTGTGTGGGAAGCACGAAAGAACGACTCGGCCATCGTTTGTAAGGCTGGGTCGGGCTTCGCCCCCAACGGGTCGCCGCCGACCTGGCTCCGCGCCTTTTAGGCGGGCAGGCTTCGGCTCGCGGTCCACGAGCCTTGAGAAGACGATCGTATCGCTTCGCACCATGAAGAACGATTTGATGGCTGATACCCGCCAAGAAGGTCGAAGAGGTAATCCGCTCGCAGTAGGAGTAAGCACCGCATCAGCGTCGAGGTTCTCGATCATCCTCGGCCGCGACGCACGCGTTGGAGCGTTCGTTTTGAGAACCAACAAGCAGCAGGATTTGCTGCTTTGAAAGTCTTTACTGATAAGCCCAGGAGCGCTTTTAACTGTGTGGAGCAGAGGTCGCAGTACTGTCATAGCCTCTTGCGCGCGCGCAATCCTCCAACCCGATATCCCCTCTCCTCGTAGAAACGGCGTACCCGTTGTAAAGCTGGATAGCCATCCGGGGGCAACGCAACCTCGATCATCTGCCAGCCTCGGCGCTTCGCCTCCGAATGTACCGCCTCGAGCAGATGCCGACCGTGGTCAGAGCTTCGGAAGTCGCGAGAAATCCATAGCTCCTGAAGCACACCGTACGCTCCGGCTGCTCTCACGGCCTGTACGGCCGAGGTGGCAGCGACCCCTACAATCTGCCCGGTGGCTTGTTCCTCGATGACAAAAATGAAGCCCTCTTCGGGATCCTGAATCAGGCGCAAAGCAGCCTGCTTCGCGCCTTCAAGGCTGAACTCTGGTCCGAGGCCACCTAATTCAGAAAGTAGCTTTCCGACGGCTTCTGCGATCGCGTTCTCATCTCCTGGCACGTCTTTGCGCAAAGCCGTGCCCCCGTGGGGCAGGCCTTGCGCTTCCGCGCCAACACGAACACCCGTCACGTTAGTCCCTCCAGTCCCTCTTGAGGATATCCATGCTTCAGAAGGATACAGAAAACGCAACTGAGAGCAACTATCAAGCTCGATAGGGAATAGGACGTCCGCACTCGCTATCAGCAACAGAGGTGAGGTAAGTGCAAGCTGTTGCCGTTCTAAGAATCGACTGCGGCTTGACCTGCTGCGAACTCATGATGGACTTCCTTCGATTGGAAAGGAAATCCACGAGACGGCCATTCGCGCGTGGGCAGGCCGGCCATGCCGATCAAACATTTCGTAAGAGTGATTTCCGATCATCACTCACGAGCGACTCGATTCAGTAGATCTTGCGGCATGGTAATCGCCGTGCCATAGGGCGCATCAGCTCGGCGCGTCCGAAGGTGAGATTCCCCACACTCGTGTGCGTCACTCGTACAAAGTTGCGCGAGGCGGGAGAGCTATCATACGCGTGCGCCCGACAAAATCGTCTGAACAACATCGCCAAAGATTTTGCACGCTAATGCACTATCTTAAGCTTACCTCGAAGAATCGAAAGATAATGGCAAGCACAGCTTGTTTTGGACCTTCGCTCCTCGTTTAAGGGACCGTCACGGAACGGGAGTGGTTGCAATGGAGCATGGGCAGGCCGAACTGGTCGGAGGGAAACCTGTAATCTTCGGACAGCGTAAGGTGCGGCCGCGAGCGTGCGTGGCCGTCGGCAAGCGGCATCTGCGCGCCTTTCTTCGGGATGTGCTGGAGGATATGGGGTTTGTTATCAGCGAATGCGGGACTGCTGACGAGCTGCCGCACGTACTCGGCACGGACTTCCCTGATCTGATCCTGCTCGGCATTGGCTCGGATCGCATCGAGCCTGGACGATTGCTCGAGATACTCGTACGCGAAGGATTTGCAGGCGGAGTGCTGGCGTTCGGCGCCCGCGAGTCGATCATCATGACGGCAGTGCAGCAGGTCGGGGGCGAATATGGACTTGCTATGCTGCCGCCGCTGAGGACGCCGTTTGCAGCCGAAACGCTGCGCGATCGGGTCGCCATGCTCTTGCCCAGAGAGCCGGCGCCCCGTCCCGCGGTCCATGTCGGAGAGGCCTTACACGCTGGCTGGCTTGAGCTCTGGTATGAGCCGAAGTTTGACGCGTGTACCCTCAGCCGCCGCGGCGCCGAGGCGCTTGTGCGAATGCGGCACCCGACCTGGGGCGTTGTTCCACCGGCCTATTTCATCCCGGAGGCTCACGATCCGCATTTTAGGGAGTTATCGCAGTTCGTGATCGACCGCGCGATCAAGGATTGGCAGTATCTTCTGGAGCAGCAAACTTCGATCGATCTCTCCATCAATCTCCCGGCAGCATTCCTGATTGACCCGCAAGCGGTACGCGATCTCTGTCAGCGCATGCCGTCGCACCCCGCTTTCGGCGGCTTGACGATTGAAATCGATAGCGAGGAAGCGATCCAGAACCTAGATCTCCTGATCGAGGTCGCGCGTGAGGTTCGCTTTCACAACATCGGCCTTGCAATCGACAATGTCGGCGCCAATTGGCCGCAGCTGATGGGGGTGGAAAAATTCCCGTTCATGAAATTAAAAGTGGACCGGCAGTACGTCGCCGGTTGCGGAAATGGGCCGCTGAAGCGAACGGTGTGCCGCCATATCGTCGATCTAGCCAAAGAGTACAGTGTGCGCACCGTCGCCGCAGGTGTGGAGAGCCACGCCGACCTGATCGCTGTGACCGAACTCGGCTTCGACCTTGCGCAGGGCCATCTGTTCGGAAAGGCCATGCCGCTGAAGCAATTTGCACAGTCATCTTTCAGCCCTGTTCCACTTCGTCCAAAATAGCTGCATGAGAAGTGGCTGAGCACGGCCAGGCAAAGCGTATCAGCGCTCGCCCGCACGCCATGCCTACTCGGCACCAGGCATGCGGCAATTAAATCGGTCGCTTAGCAAAGCCAGTATCGCTCCTCCCGGCGCAACTTTATTTCCCTCCGAAGCGACGCTGAAGCTTGTTGTAGCACAACCCGTTTTGGCACGCCTCCAGCGAGTCAATCCGCGGAGTTAACGTTGCAGCCGTGAGCGAGGCTTGCACAAAACCTCCAGTCAGGGCGTGTGACCGGAGGTTTGCCGAGGTCCGCGTAGACGTGCGTCGGCTCGCGGCTTTTAGTCGCGCCGCCGGTTTGGGAATCGTCGCGCGTCGCTTGCCCCGCGCTGCCGTGCCAGACAAACCAACGGAAGCTCGCAGCGGCCGAGTCGCGACTGCCTCTTGGAGTAGGGCCCGAGAGCTCGCATAGCTTGAAATTGAAGTTGCCCGTTGCTGTCGCAGATGCAACATGGTCTCAGACCCGGGACAGCACAATTGGGCAAATTGCCCATCATTGACCGCGTCTGTGTTTGGCACGGCATTTGAAAGGGATCGCCAATGGCATCGCTCGCCTAAGGAGTCGGAAGGCATGGCTTACAAGATCGTCGCTTCGCAATGCACCGTTTGTGGGGCATGTGAGTTCGAGTGTCCCAACGCGGCGATCAGCCTCAAGCGCGACATTTACGTTGTCGATGCCAAAAAGTGTACGGAGTGCGAGGGCCATTCCGACACGCCGCAATGCGCGGTGGTCTGTCCGGTGCCTGACACCTGTGTCCCGTCTAAGACAGCATAAGCAGCCCGCGTCCAGAAGGCTTCACCGCTCGATTTCGCGAACGAAGTAGTAGATGTCGAGCTTGAGGAGGCCGCCGACCGCGTGGGGCGATCGAGGTCGATCAACATCGTTATGACCTTAAGGCGCTGATCGACTCCGAGAAGCCCTCGAAGGGCTCTGTCAGAGGACACCGTCAAATTTGTCTCGAATAAAGAAGGCCGCCTCGATGCTCCAGTCGCCGCGTCGAGGCTTATCGTCGCTGGCTGACGAGCCAAGGGGAGGTGGAAGGGGCGTCATATCAAGATCGACTTGCAGGATATCTAAAGCTACGTCACGGCCGAAGCCGAAGAGACGGTCTCCTCGCGCGACGAGATCGGTCCGGAGATCCTGAAGACGTACGAGAAGCTCGGCATCCGCTTGCCCGTGGTCACCGTGCACGAGTGCATGGAGCGTAGAGTCATAGCACGATCCCGCCGCGCGCGCTCTCGCCGCTTACTCCAGTTTCGCAAGTCAGCGTGCATCCTGAGGTCCGGAACGGTTCCTGCGGTGTCGCGCAAGCCAACGTCCAGGCTGCACTATTCGCCAAGCGGCGACGGAGACAACGAGGCGCGCGCCAAAGTCGCTCAGCACGTGAGTGCCGGGCTCACCGAGGAGATCATCTTGACCCACGCCACGGAGGCGATCGAGCTCGCGGCTCGTCGTGGGGGCAGGCCGAACACAGGCAGTCCGACCTGATCATTCGTTCGATCCTGGAGCAATCCGGCCTTGGCAATTCCTAAGGAGCTGGCGCTGTCATCAAACGGATGCCGGCCGAGGATGATCGCAACTTCCTCACGGACGAGTTCGAGAAGCTGCTGACGGAAAAGTCCAGGCTTTGTCGCGATCACGCAGATGTCGAAAGCGCCGGGCGCGTTCGTTCTGCTCGCGGAGCTCATCCGACTACGCGAACAGGTTGTTGAGCGGACGCATTCACAAGCGGAGTCTCCACAGATCCACGTGTTTTCACCAGGCCGGGAGTAAGACCGTTGTAGCCTACCTGGTACAGCTCGCAATCGCTTGGGCAATATCGCAGCGACAGCTAGTAGGTTGACCGATCGATCCTCGTGCGCATAATGCCAGCCGTCGTGGTCTCCGGATTTCGTTTGATCCGGAGCTAAGAGGGAAACCGGTGCAATGCCGGCGCTGCCCCCGCAACTGTAAGCGGCGAGCCGCTGTCCAACGAAGTCACTGAAGCCCTGCGGCTTCGGGAAGGCCGGACAGCAGCGACGACCCGCGAGCCAGGAGACCTGCCTCGACAATATATCGTCCACGGGCGGGGTGTCCCGGTGTGCGCCAAGCAGCTGTCGCTCACGCGATATTCGCTGCATGCGTCCGCCATGGCCTTTGCCCCAATTATGGGGTCTGAGCTATGTCTATTCTTTCGCTTCCCGTTGCCACACTGGGGACGTCACGCATCGGCCCACGACGCGAACTCAAATTCGCGCTCGAGAGCTACTGGGCGGGAAACTCCAGCGAAGCCGAGCTCCTCGAGGCGGGGAGTGGACTTCGTGCCGCTAATTGGGCACGGCAGAAATCCTGCGGTGCGACCGTCATTCCTTCGAATGACTTCTCGCTCTACGACCATGTGCTCGATACCAGCGTAATGGTCGGCGCCATTCCCGACGTCTACGGCTGGACCGAAGGTCCTGTGTCGCTCAAGACCTACTTCACCATGGCGCGTGGCGCTCAGGACGGTGGTCACGCTCAGCGTGGGGCTGGCGTAGCCGCACAGGAAATGACGAAGTGGTTCGATACCAACTACCACTACATGGTGCCGGAATTTCACCAGGATCAGATCTTTAAGTATTCCTCTCGAAAGCCGATCGAGGAATATGAGGAGGCAAAAAGCCTCGGCTACCAAACGCGCCCCGTCCTAGTTGGACCAGTCACTTTCCTGAAGCTCGGCAAAAGCGCAAATCCCGCATTCAATCCGCTGTCGCTGCTTGATAGGCTCCTCCCAGTCTATGTCGATGTTCTCCGCGAACTAGCCTCGCGCGGTGCTGAATGGGTTCAGTTCGACGAGCCGTGCCTAGTGATGGACGTCGACGAAGCGTCGCGGGCGGCTGTCCGCCGGGCCTATGCTCATTTCGCAAAGGTTGTGCCGGCCCTTAAAATCATGCTGGCCACTTATTTCGGCGCTATCGGCGACAATCTTGAAACAGCCTTCGCCTTGCCCGTTGCCGGGCTTCATGTCGATCTGGTTCGGGCACCCGACCAGTTGGACGCAATTGTCGCCACAGCCCGCAGAGATCTCGTGGTCTCGCTAGGCGTCGTTGATGGTCGCAACGTCTGGCGCTCTAATCTTGCGGCGCTGCTCGACCAACTTGCCCCTATGGTCAAAAAGCTGGGCAGGGACCGTGTTCAGATTGCTCCTTCCTGCTCGCTGCTTCATGTTCCGATCGACATTGAGCTAGAGACCGATCTCGATCCCAATCTGAAGACATGGCTGGCGTTCTCAGTTCAGAAGATCAAGGAACTTTCAATATTGGGCAAAGCGCTGGCTGGCCATGCTGCCGAGGTGGCCGATGAACTTGCGCTTTCGGAGGACGCAGCCGTGACCCGCGAAACATCGCCCGAGACCCACAATGCGAATGTCGCCGGACGAATGGCCGCGATCGACGATAGCATGCGTCGCCGTCGCAGTGCGTTCACCCAGCGTGCCGACGTCCAGCGCGTCGCGTTCGCATTGCCGATGTTTCCAACGACAACCATCGGATCCTTCCCGCAAACGGTCGACGTCCGGAATGCGCGTGCGGCCCATGCGCGGGGAGCGCTGAATGACGCGCAGTACGAGCAGCTTCTGAAAGCGGAGACAGCCCGTACCGTGCAGTGGCAGGAAGATATCGGCCTGGACGTGCTCGTACATGGTGAGTTCGAGCGCAATGACATGGTTCAATACTTTGCCGAGCAGCTGTTGGGATTCGCTTTCACCAAGCACGGCTGGGTTCAGTCTTATGGGTCGCGGTACGTTCGTCCGCCTATCCTGTTTGGAGATGTTTCCCGGCCGAAGCCGATGACCGTTGAATGGTGGCGCTACGCGCAGTCTCTGACCAAGAAACCCGTCAAGGCTATGCTGACCGGACCGGTGACGATCCTGAACTGGTCGTTTGTCCGCGACGACATCTCGCGGAGCGAGACATGTCGTCAGATCGCTCTTGCGATTCGAGACGAGGTCATCGATCTTGAGGCGGCTGGAGCGACCATGATCCAGATCGACGAGGCTGCGTTGCGGGAGGGATTGCCGCTACGCAAATCGCAGTGGAGGAACTATCTCGATTGGGCAGTGGACAGCTTCTGCGTTTGCTCCTCCGCTGTCGCCGACGGAACTCAGATCCATACCCACATGTGTTATTCCGAGTTCAACGAAATCATCGATGCGATCGCAGCAATGGATGCTGACGTCATTTCAATCGAGACGTCGCGTTCTAAGATGGAATTGCTCGAGGCCTTCAAGAGCTACAAATATCCCAATGAGATCGGGCCCGGCGTCTATGACATCCATTCACCGCGCATTCCCGCAGCGGCGGAAATCAAGCAGCTGATTGTGTTGGCGCGGCAGCGAGTTTCCGATCGGCAGCTCTGGATCAATCCCGACTGCGGACTGAAAACTCGAAGATGGGAGGAGGTGCGTCCCGCGCTCATCAATATGGTGGCCGCCGCACGCGAGTTGCGGGCTGAGCCATGATGGTCCGGAGCGTTTCGCCAACGCGTTTGTGAACAAGATGCACGCGCTTTGGGGGCTTACGATGTCCTTGCGAGCTCCCAAAGTTCCCAGCGCCTCGGAATGCCGGCCGGCGTCGGCGGAGGCGGTCGCATACAGCCGGCGACAAGCTCGATTCTCGACCCGACGGCCGACAGCATGCCGGCGACGTCCGATCAGGTCACATATTGCGACGTCATTAACGCTCGAGGCGAAGCACAGCCCTACGTTTTCATTTATCCAAAACGTGGATGCGTCCCATCACAACAATCTATTTTACCGTCCTTACGGAACGTCATACGAAATTCGCGCCCTGGCACGCTCTTCGGGAAAGGTAATCGAGCGTTGTTGGTTTTTGGGGGCGTGCCAAATGCTGCTGCGCGACGGCAAACTGCCGCTTGTGTTTCAGGGCACGGCAGCCAAACCGCTTGCGCGAAGGATCCCAGCTCGATCAAGGCACTGCCGTCCCAACCGGACAGCGGGCGAGTGGTGGACAAGTCGTGAAGTTTCCGACAGGAGCGGAAGGCAAGCGGCTCCAGATTTCGCGCGGAGTGATATCCGCTTCTCCTTGTTTGACGGCGAATGCCCTCGCCGAAAATCGATCGCCGGTAAGTCCTCCCTACCGACGAAAGCTGGTGCGATGCGTAAAGCAGCGTCGTTCCTGCGTGACTTTCGCCCGGCCTCCGGAGGAGGCCGGGCTTTTTTTGGTACGCCAGGCATGGCGCGGACCGCCGTGACTGGCGCGATTCGACCGGAGTGGTGTCCGGTCGATGACTTGGAGGTCAGAGTCCTTTCCTGGGCACCATACAATTCTGGATATCAAACAAATCCAGATAGATAAGCCCTTTCAGAGTGTTGCGTTGGCCCCGACTGTGTAACAATGGGGCGTAACATTGCTGTTCAGGGTTGTTCGGCCGATGCGCCGGGACGGGTCTCGCTTTCCTCTTTTCGTGCAGCGCATTCCGGCTGATGTCCGACGTAAAGCAGTCGGTGTTGAGCTGGCGATTCCGCTCGGTGACGGCTTCGTTTTCGTGACGCCTAGCGAGGGCGCTCAGGCCGTCCGGTTCTCCCTTCGCACCGCGGAGCCCAGCGAGATCAAGACGCGCCATGGAGTCGCTGCGGCCCATCTGGAAGGCATCTGGCAGGCCTTCCGCAATGACGCTCCCGTGCATCTGAGCCACCGGCAGGCGACGGCCTTGGCAGGCGAACTCTATCGCGTTTGGGCGGACAGCGAGAGCCGCGCCCGGAGTGTCGCCATGGTCCACACGCCCGGTGTCGGTTGGGCGCCGGAGACTGAGAGCCACGAGGAACAGGAAGCTCACTGGGCGGCAGTGACGGAGATGTGGGAGAAGATTGGCGCTGACGGTGAGCCCAAGAAACTAGAGAAGCCGCTCGGGCCCATTGTGGACCGCCTCTTGCTGACCAAGGGCATCCGCCGCGTGGATAGCGAATCGCGTGCTCTCTTGCTCACTGCCTTTTGGATGGCGCTGCGTGACGCCTTCGCGAGCCGCCAACGGAATGCAGGGGGAGACTATTCGCTCGACCCCAAGGCTGCTCGCTTTCCCGAGTGGCAGGCCCCGGCAGATGCGCCGAAGGAAAAGCCAAAGCGGGGCGCCTCCAAGAATTCCCTCAGCGGGCTCGTCGAGGACTGGTGGAAGGAAGCCAAGCGGGCCGGTCGCAAGCAGAGCACCTATGAGAGCTATCGCAACTCGATGGCGCGGCTCGTGACATTCCTAAAGCACGACACGGCGAGCCGGGTGACGCCGGAGGACATCGTTCGCTTTAAAGACTATCGAGTGCACAGCGGGGTGAGTCCGAAGACCGTGAAGGATAGCGACCTCGCGGGGTTGAAGACGGTGTTTGGCTGGGCGGTGGTCAATCGTCGGTTGCCCAGCAATCCGGCCGAAGGGATCACCATCAAGGTCGGCAAGTCGCGCAAGCTCAGGTCCAAGGGGTTCTACGATTCGGAGGCTCTCGCCATCCTGAAGCATGCCCGCGAGTTCGTGCCCGGCCTAGAAGCCGCGAAGCTGGCGGCGGCCAAGCGGTGGGTGCCGTGGCTGTGTGCCTTCACGGGCGCCCGCGTGGGTGAGATGATCCAGATTCGCAAGGAGGATTTGCGGCGCGAAGGCAAGCTCTGGGTGCTGCATGTGACGCCGGAAGCGGGACCGGTGAAGACGGATGAAGCGCGGGATGTCGTGCTCCATCGGCAAGTCATCGAGGAAGGCTTCTTGGCGTTCTTTGAGAAGTCGAAGGGCGGCTATCTGTTCATTGATCCCAAGGCCGGCGAGCTAGGGGTGCGCAACGCGGTGAAGACGGCGCGGAATAAGGTCAATGAATTCGTGCGCGAAGTGGTGAAGGATAAGAACGTTAAACCAAGCCACGGCTGGCGCCATCGCTTCAAGACGGTTGGCATTGATCAGGGCGTTGAGATGCGTGTGCTGGATGCCATTCAGGGACATGCGCCGCGCAACGTCTCGGAGGGCTACGGAGACGTGAGACCATTAAGGCGAAGGCGAACGCTATCGGGAAGTTTCCGGTCATTGAAATCGCATAAGCCACCGATAGCCGACGAAATCCGCTAGGGCCTCCAAGGTCCGCCAAGGGCCAGAGACGACATCAAGCGGACTAGCGACGCGTCCTGATCCATCTTATATTCGGCTGATGAACGACTGCTGTTGCGCTCCACCGCCCTTAAGCCTCGGCGGGAACAAGAAACGTGATGCCGCTTACCGGCGGGTGCTCTGGATTGTGCTTGCGATCAACGCGGCCATGTTTGCCTTTGAGGTGGTCGCGGGCCTTGCTGCCGGATCAGCCTCGCTGCAAGCCGATTCACTCGACTTCCTAGGGGATGCTGCGAACTACGCCATCAGCCTACTCGTTGTCGGCATGACACTTCGCTATCGGGCTGGCGCGGCTCTTGCGAAGGGCGCCACTATGGGCATGTTTGGCCTATGGGTCGTTGCAACCGTCATCTGGCACATTCTGCACGGAACGCTTCCGAGTGCTTTCGCGATGGGCACCGTGGGAGCTGCCGCTCTGATTGCGAACGCAGCCTCGTTTGGTCTACTTTGGGCTTATCGTCATGGTGATGCAAACATGCGGTCCGCATGGATTTGCACTCGTAACGATGTGCTGGGTAATCTCGCTGTGCTGTTAGCTGCGGCTGGCGTGTTCGGGACCGGCGCAGGTTGGCCCGACATCGTTGTGGCGACGGTCATGTCGTTGCTTGCAATTCAAGGGGCTCTGGTAGTGGTCCGGCAAGCCAGTGGAGAGTTGCGGATCGGCCGACTGGCGGCGGCTGAGTAATTTAGCCCCCCAAAAGTCTCTTTTGGTTTCAATGTCGTCGGTTTGCCCGTGAGGCGATGACTTCCGGTCTGACGGGATAAGCGGACGTGGTCACATCGGACCGGCATGTCTCGAACGGGCCAAAAGCGACATCACGCCGATCGCTGCTTGAGAGCGGTTTCCTCTGAGATCCGCTCAGATTTTCCTGGAGCTACCGACTCCCCCAAGCCTTTGCGCATTTCGCAAATTGTTCCGGGGTGGCTGTGTTTTGCGTGTTCGCTGCTAGTTTTGAAGTAGTTACCCTCGCTGCTTTGTCAGTTATGCCGAAGGGCGTGGTAACAATAATAGTGCCGTTGTTGTCCCTGTCACGGCATCCAATTTGATATTCTTGCGCCTGGGAGCCGACTGCAATTTGCCTGCATGAGTTTGCATCGTTGCTGTCGGCAAGCACTTTCAGATTTTCGCTCACGCGACAAATCTTCTTATAGTCGCCATCCTCAGTCGCTCTTGCAGCCGTAAACGGGACTAGCAGGGCGGTTAGAATGCTCACGATCGCTATGCGCTCCATCACCAATCCTCCCGCTGTTTGTCGCATTGAAAGATATGGAATGCACTTGTGCCTCTTCGCGTGAATACCTGGCTGTCGGCTTGGCAGTCGGAACCGAGTCTCCTAGTCTAGCTCAAAAATCTCCCGTTGGGGGCCATAAGGAAGCTTGGCCGCATCACCAAGTTGGTCGCTCTGGGTCACAAGCGGCCGCGTCACATTGAGCGGAGATGGTCCGGTTTGTGCCTGTAAGCCAATATCGGTTTAGCTCTTAGCGCGTGTTGGCATAATCGGTTGCTGCCGCTTTGCAGGCCGCCATCTTTGAGCAGGCCAGCACGGCGCCATCCCGCAAAGCATTCTCATACGAATCGTCTTTGTGGTTGGCGTGAAGATAGGCCCCGAGCACGGCCGCAGCGACCAAGATCACGATGTAACGGGCCCGCTCTAGAATAAGCCGCGCCTTTGGGTTCTTCTCAATGCGAGTGACCGTCGCCAAAAAGATGGCCGGTGTGCTGACCAAGAGGATGGCGACTTGGATGTTGCTCGACTCGATATCCAGCCGGTTGAGAACCTGATGTTCGAGCCAAAGGCAAAGCGCGATGGAGCTCCAGATGGTGGCCCAGTAGCTGGCCATATCGAAGAGAACCTTAATGGGGTCGTCCTCATGTGGCTTTGGGGCGGTGCTCTCAGTGGTGGCCATTCCTGCATTCCTCATTAGCGGGCGGCCGTGATTGTAGACGATAGTCATCATGGCTCAATGGGAAAATGGGACTCATAGTCCGTAGACCTAAAGTCATCATGACGGCCTGCTTCCGTGGATGGATGACGAGACAGGCATCGTTAACGTGGTGGCGGCGGCTGTGCGGCGGGCCCGGAAGGGGCTTGGTCTGTCCCAAGAGGATTTGGCCCTAGGCTAGAGGCGGGGCTGGATCGGACCTACGTCAGTCAGGTGGAGCGGGGCGTCCGCAACTGCACCATCATCGTCCTGGCCCGCTTGGCGAAGGCCTTGAAGACGACCCCTGATAGGTTGCTTGTCCCCCAGCGGAAGGGGCGACCTTAATCCCTCTCTCGTCCGGTGTTATGAGGGTGGTCACTTTCAACACGTGACCCATCTCGCTTCCCATCAGAAGGGCAGGGCGATAGGGCCAGCTCGATGTAGGTCAAAGGATGAGGCTAGGTGGCGCCCCATGGGAGGGGTGGTGGTCACTCACCCGAGCTTGGAGGTGAGCCTTCGGGTTGGTGAGGGTGACCCTAGAGGCCGCACTTAGGGGGCCATGAAGGAGGGGTGGTGTCACCCTCCCAACTTGAGGGCAACTTAAAGACGGCACCGAGTTAAGCCTCAAAGTCTCCCCCTTTAAGTTTCCCCTCTTGCTTCCTCCTCCATTAGCGGAGGCGTAAGGCCCAACTTTGTCCTAAGCGACTGTTATCGTTGGAAAAACTCTATGGAAACAATCGCGCAGGAAGATCCCGTTCCCATGCTGAATGCAGCCTGCATCGCGTCGGCCGCAACGTCGGCCTTCGATTCCGCGACCAGCACCGCGTCATGGAGCGGCAGGGCGGCGACCCCTATGCTCGCAAGATGCGTGATGATCCCGATCAGCATGTCGCTTTCGATGCGCATCAACTGAAAGCCCAGCCCGGTGCCGAACAAATCAGCGATGGGCGCATGGTGCTTGGCTAGCAACTCAATGGCGTCACGGAGTCTCGTGCCCGAGGGGAAATGTTGAAGCGTGCCCTCCGGCCAATTCCGCAATCGGCCGTCCGCGAACAACATCGCGTTCATCAGCCGTTTCCAGCCGTCACGCCCAGAGCCGTCACCGGCTACATCATATAAGTCATCACCCTCCGGCTGCGGCTGTCCCGCCCGTACGTACGCGAGGCGCGGGAAGAGCTGCCTGTAATCGACATCGGCAATTCGCTCGCCATCAATCCGAATGCGTTCAAACCGCTGAACTCGCTCCATGCCCATCCAGAAACCGCCAGCGAGCCGACCTCCGTGCTGCCAGTTCGCGTTATTAAAGATACGCCGAAGAGAACGGCGATAGGGCGCGATGACTTGGCCATCCTTCCCTAAAGAGAGGCCGGTGTTCTGACCGGTCGCCTCGATATCCGCGCTGTGCAGAAACTTATTGATACGCCGCATCTGCCCCGCAAGCTGGCGCGTATTGGCTGTCTCCCGGAAGGCAATCGGGGCCGCACGCCCGTCATCATCCTTGCCTTCCTTCAAAATGATCAGAGCGCGGTCGTCGATTTGCTTAACGCTTCGCCAATCGGCTGGTGCCAGCGGAAGATGCTGAGCGAGCGCTGCGCTTGGTCGAATGAGCGACGGCACGCGCAGCCTCCGATGAGCGCGGCCAGGCGAAGGCACGGCACGGGGGAGATGGCAGCTGCGATCCGCGTGAGGTCACGTCTTACATTTTAGACCCGTTTGCGAATTCGAGCCGGGGCCAAAAAAATTGTTTTGGAGCTCATCGCGCGGGGCCGCACCGCTTCCATGGGATCAATCGGCAGGTCGGCGTGTTACTGCCTCGGCTGGGCGCATATCCTGATAGCCGAGCAAGACTCGGAAATCCTTCTGCAGCTCGCTTATTGCTGGTCCCGAGAGCCTCTCGACTTTTGTTTGAATAGTAAACCAAGTCTTTGTGTTCTCCGCACCGAGGTCCCGCCCCAAGTCTACGCCGTAAAGGAACTGAAAAAATGCAAACCTCAACTCGTCAGCTATGGCTCGGACTTTGTCGGCTGCTGCGTCTGGAAGATAAATTTCATTAGCGCGAAAGGTGCGAATGAATTTGTTTGTGGCTTCCGCAGCTTTCTCCCCTCGTTCCTTGCGTGGCGTGCCCCCAACAGGTTCAAACGCTTTGGTGTAGTCAGCCATGGTATCAAGGGCGTCTCGGAGTTCAGCGTGCACTTGCGCGATCACCTCGGCGCGTTTTAGATGGAGGTGCGAAAATTCGACATTCCGCTGAGCCGCAGCGACAGAAAGCTCACTCTTGAACTTCTCTATCGCAATGTCGCCCTGCGCCTTGAGTTGGGCTTTGAGCTTCTCAAGCACCGTATCGTTGTTCGCCTTTAGGTCGGCTTTGAGAGTCTCAAGTCTTTCGTCGTACTCAGCTTTGATCGCGCTCTTGATCTTCTCCATTAAGTACGTCTTTGCGATCAATACACCGCCGCCGGCCCCCACGAAGCAGGCCAAAATGTAGGTTCCGAGCAGCTCAAATAATGCCAAACCGATCTGCACGGCGTCAGCTGCAATATCTGTGGTGGTCATATTCGCGTGCGGTCCCTTGGCTGGAAGCAAGGCACTTCGTTAAGTAGTGCCAGTCTCTGAACTAAATCCAAGATAAAGTGATATACTTTCGGTTCTTTGGACGATTCGCAATGTCTGCGGGGCGCAATGGTGAATTCTCAAGGAGAAGAACTGCTAAGGCGCGTGCGGGATGACGTCGACGCCATAGCGGCTCTCGTTAGGAGAACTAATATTCCAGTGGAGGAGGTCCTCGACCGAGTTGGCCTTGATGCACTGTGCGACTCGTTGCGGCTTGACCCGGATGATTGGAGTGGAGAGTTCTTCGAAACGATATTCATCATCCGTGACGGCCTTTATCAGCTACGAAACGATCTGCGGGATAAACATGACGGAGAGGGCGAGCACTCAGCTGAGCAACTGCTCTCCGCTATGGACCGATTGTACGCCGACCTAGAGCGCGCGATGCGCACATTGAATCCTGAAGCCATAACGAGAGCGCAGGCAGAAATCGCCGCTCTTATGCGCACGCCCTACATCGATGTGCGGCTCATTCAGCACAACGTGTCAGAGTTGAAGGATGACGTAAACGAGCTGCTCACTCGCACGCACATCACCTATCAAAAGTTTGAAGTCCACCTCATGCGAGTCAGTGACACCGAGGTGCTTCGGACCGCTAAATTGGTGGTGCAGCGCTTGAGCGCAACCGCCTTCGCCATAAAACTCTCACTTGAGCAGAATGTCGTTTATCAGGGCACATTCCGATTCTTGCAGGAGGGGGCAGACACGATCGTAGGCGAACTGAGAAAGCTCGCGGAGCACTTCAAGAAGGCGTACAGAGACGAGCAAGAATTCACCGAAGATCTTTCGTCGCTCGTTGACAAGGGAAGTAAGATTTCTAGGGACATCGCAAAGCTACTACGTCAAGTTTTCAGCGATGAGCCTATCGAACAGAAGCAGCTCAAACTCAAAACACGTAATGCTTCTACAGGGGAGCCTATGGTGTGCGCGGCTCGCCTCGGCGAGAACAAAGTAATCCTCGGTGGGAGAAACGGGTGGGTGTACTCATTAGATGTTCTCACCGGGACCGTTTCTGACCGTCACAAGGTCGCAGAGAAAACGGTCAATTGCTTGGCTCGCTCATCGCTGGCGGTCGTGGCCGGAAACGAAGACGGGCTTGAAACGATAAACCCCGCAACTCTGGTCAGCTTGGAACGTGATGCCATTTATCAGGAGAATGTAGCGGCCGTCGCGGTACTTCCCTGGGGCGTCGTAAGTGGAACGAAGGATGGGATCGCAAGGCGCTGGATTATGGACGGAGCCACTCTCATCCGCTACGGAGCGGAGAATCTGAAGCTCGGCAGGAGCATTCAGCGCATGATAGTGCTCGGTGAAGAGGTGGTGATCGCGGCAGGTCAAAACCTCATGTTCCTGAATGAGAGGTTTGTGGTCGATCGCAAGGTACCGATTGATTTCCCTGTTATCGACATGTGCCTCATGGATCACACAAGCCTAATTGTGTGCGGTGAAGGGTCCCTCGCACAGGTAAAACTCACGGCAGGCAAATACACGAAGTACATCGCAGCCTCCGAGGCGGCGAAATACACGTGTGTTGTCGGCATCGATAGCAAAACGTTTTGCGCCGGAAACGACGATGGAAGGATCAGTGTTTTTGATGTTGAGTCTGAAGCGGAGATCGGTGCGGCGGATGTCCAGTTTCCTCTCCGGGGAATGATACGGATCAACGGTAAGCTTGTAGCTTATGGAGGCAGCTGGAAAGGCAAGTCGCAGAAAACAATCGCTGTTCTTGACTGGGAAGAGATCATTCACAGATCACAGGAGTTCGATCCCAAGCGCTAGTCGAAGGTTATGCTTGCAGCGCAAGCGCGGCTCGACATTCGGCCCGGTGTTCATCGCGGGTTACGAGCGCATCGGTAGCGGCGTAAGAGCACCAGTGCCTGGCCCTTCAAAGTCCTATCCGGGCTGTGAGCTACAATTTCCAACGGATAGCATCGCAGTCACATCTTAGATGATGATCATTGACAGCGGCATTCCAAACGGGATGCTCGCAGGTCTCGCAGCTGAGTGAGGCTATGGCTGCCTCACAAGCGTCGATCAAACGCTCAGCCTCTCCCTTCGAGACGTAGCGCCCATGAGTTCCGGCGTTGGCGAATGGAAGCAACAGTCCATGTGCTGCTCTGGCTTTAAGTGTAGGCACATCCCAAGCCGCGTATTCGTCACCGCTTTTCCTTCGCATTTTGCGGTCGCAATCTTTTGAGAGCCGTTCAAGCAAATCGCCAGCGAATCTGAGATCATTTTTTGGACCCTTTATGAAGGGCACTAGAACACCAAGCACCTCGGCAATTGCTGATAGCTGTGTGTCCATTACTGCCCGTGCCTTTGCGGCCGCACTCGCGGGATCGCTCTCTAAGAGCTCTCTAGCCAAATCAAATCCCCCGGCGTTGCTCGCCCAGCGAATGCCGACAGCCGGCTCCTTCCAAGGCAACAGAATCTTGAAGCGCCAAAGTTTGGCCGCGAGGCGGGTTCGCAGCTCTACGAACCAATCGTAGTCATGCGTAAATATAAAAACCTGCCTGTCGGAGAACTCTTGAGAAAGGAGGTCCGTCACATAACTCCGGTGCTCCCGATCAAAGCTACTGACGACGTCATCCAATACAAGTGGACCGTCTTTGCCATCACGCTTCGCGAGGGCGAGAAAAACGCAGAGACCCAAGCTGTTTCGATGACCTTCTGATAGAGTTAGTCGGGGGCTCAGCTGCTCTCTTCCATAGAACCGCAGTGCGATATCAAGGGCTTTGTCTAAGCCGTCCGGCTGATAGAGATGAACTCCGTCTATTGGCTCTGCAGGATGCAGAACGGCCCACATGTTTTGAATATCGTCGCTTATGTCTTTGACCACGAATTTCGTTTGAGCTTTAATTTCTTCGCGCGTTTCGTTCTCCATTGTCGTGATGAAGTCCGTGAGCACATCGATCTGCTCAATCCTGGATTTGAGCCTCAGCATCTCAGGAAAGTGGCTGGCAGCTTCGAGCATCCCCAGATCGGTAACGAGCCTCTCTATCGAGGGCGGGACGTGGTTTGCTGCCTTCTCAAGCTCGTCTGCGATGCAGTGGACAACTTTGGTGAACACCATTGAGGACGCGTCGAGCTTGCCCTCTCGGAGCGCGTCGATCTGCAGAGCACGAAACTGGCTCACGTGGTCCTTGATCTGCCCGGCAGCAATCGCGCCGTGCCAACCCCCCAGTTCGGGGCGGCCGAAGCAGCTTTGAACAATGGCGATGCTATCCGCCAGCATAGTCAGAGCCGCATTTCGCTCGCCAAAGATCGCGATAGCTGCCTCCAGCCTCAACTTCTCACGGGCGACGTGGGCCCTAAGATCGCTAGCTAAGACGCTCTGTCCGCACGCGGGACAATTGACGGAGCCATCGGCGTTAAGCTGTTCTGCATAAATGTAAGTGCTCTCAAGGATGGAGAGCCGAGTTTCGATAAGCGGTTCGGAAAGCTTTAGCGCCTCACCAGCCAGACGCTGAACTTCGCTGAGACGGTTCTTAAGCGGCTGATCGGCGGCCGTCCTAATTGCCAAGTGGGCTGCCTGTTCGGACTGGAGACCACTTACGACCTTGTCTAGCACCGGCCGGAGATCGTTCACCAAGGCCTTTAGGCTAGTCGGCTCTGACCCATTCGGCATATGTGCACGATAGATGGCCTTTAGCTTCTCCTTTACGATCTCCCAATCATCCGATCCGAACTTTGCTCGCCAATCGCGATCTAATTGCGAGAGTCGATCTTGCAGCCGAGTATAGCTCGCAATCTCGGACACCTTGCGGCCGAGCGCCCTGAGATTGACCGCAACGTTCTCTAAAGAGCTCAGCCCCAGCAAGGGCAGCAAGACAGAATACTTATCGCCTGCGCTTGCCTTGATGAATTCGCTCACCTCGTCTTGCCGCAGGATGATACGGCGAGAATTCCAGTTAGCTATGATCTCCCTGTTGGAAACGATGCAAGCGCCGTTCGGAGCAATCATTCCTTTAATCGAGACACCTTTAAAGCGCAGCTCAACGTGTCGATCTGCGTCCGGCGCGGCTCCGGTGTTGATAACTCCGAGTTCTTGCCTGCGGCCACTGTAGGTATGGGCGAGATGCTGAAGCCTACCTTGAGAAAGCAGATATTCGATGCCGTCAACGAATGACGACTTCCCTGATCCGTTTGGACCGTGAACTACGATGCTCTTCTTTTGCGTTTCCAGCGAAACCTTAGCCGACGCGCCCCGAAACCAGCTAAGCGCAATTTCTTCGAGCATCAGGCTTCCCCAAGGCTTTTCAGCAGCTGCTCTGCTAGGGCTCCCAACCCTCCGTGGGAAAGCCTGCGTTCTCCTAGAAGCCCTCGCATTTCGTTTTGGAGAAGAGCCGCTGTCTCAGCCGGGATGGGCATGTCCGAAATGGCTGTAGCCATCCTGCTAGCGATCCAGTCAGGCTCGGCTGTTTCGGGCTCGCACGCTACATGGCTTGGCCCCACTTCGTCTTCCGACACGTCCTGTTCCCCCACCCTGCCCCTTGATTCTCACAGGACGAGTATACGGAAAATTGAGCGAATAAGATCAAACAACTCCGGCCGGGTCTGTGGCGTGAACAAGACTGTGTAACAACGCCTCGACGGGGGGAGAAAAAAGTTATAGAGATCAGTAGCTTGCAGTTTTGCCAAGGCAATCCTTTCCTGGGCACCATCGCTTCTCTAAGAGCGTGAAATCCAAAGCAAAGTAGCAAATTCAACGCGTCTGTGGAAGCGTCCCAAAGCTGGAATCTATCAGCTCCGGAAGGCCGTTCCGGAGGATTTGCGCAAGATCGTCGGCAACCGCGAGGAGAAGGTAAGCCTTCAAACCCGCGATCCCGGCGAGGCCAAACAGTGCTTCGCGAAGGCGCTTGCTGAGGTCGAGGCTCGGTGGGCCAACTTGCGCACAGGGCCAAAACTGCTGAATGAACGTGAGGCGCATGAACTTGCCGTCGTCGCCTACGATCAGTGGCTGCAGATGTACAGGGATAATCCAAGCCAACTGACCCGTTGGGATGTCGTGGCCGGAGATCGGCTGTTCGGCCCCCCTCAGACCAGGGAGCAGATCCGTGCTGCGTCTCACCGGCTGCTGGGCGGCGCGAGTGCGAAGACCGTGAAGCATAGTGACTTAGCCGGCCTAAAGACGGTGTTTGGCTGGGCAGTCCCGAACCGCCGCATGCACTCCAACCCTGCCGAAGGACTTACCATCAAGGTCGGCAAATCGCGCAAACTTAGGTCAAAGGGATTTTACGACCGAGAAGCATCCGCCATTCTCAAGCATGCCCGGAATTCTGCTGCTGCGAGGGCTGCTCCGAAGCTGGCATTGGCCAAACGGTGGGTGCCGTGGTTGTGTGCCTTCACGGGAGCGCGGGTACGGACCCGTACGTACGGTGTGTGGGAGGGGGAAGCCGTGAGGCTTCCTCCTACCCGATTGCCTGGTTATGAATGACAGCCGGGATCATTCATTTTGACGTCATTGCGGGACGCCGGGTTCTTGCGTCGCATCTGTTATTATTCAGCAAGACATGAGGCCGGTGCTGTTAATCCTATCTGTCTATTGAAGGCTTTGGCGTCGTGTTTGTACGGGTGGGTAGTATTGGATACTCGATCTTAGGTAGCCGCCCGGTAAGCGAATTCAGAAACGCGACAATGTCGTTTTCTTCCCCATCGCTAAGCTTGGCGCCGAGCTGGATTTCACTCATCAGGGCAACAGCTTGCTTCAGGCTCCAAACCTGGCCCGAATGGAAGTAAGGGGCTCGCAAAGCGACGTTCCGCAACGGCGCCGCGCGGAAGACATATTCGTCGCCGACCGCCTTGGTGACCGCGAATCGGCCCGTATCGGCTTGCGGAAGCAGGGTTGCGTCCGGCTTCTTCATCACGCCGAACTGGAAGTAGGCCTGTCCACCGACATTGATTCCATTGTGGCAAGCGGAGCATCCCTTCTCCATAAATAGCGCCAACCCTGACTTCTGCTGATCATCGAGAGCATGTGTATTGCCCTCCAAATACTGATCGAACGGGGCCGCAGGTGTAATGAGAGTCGCTTCAAAAGCCTCGATTGCCTTCGCAAAGTTTTCAAAGCTGACCGGTCTCGCTTCGTTCGGGAAAGCATTTTTGAACAAGACGACATAGCTGGCCATTGAGTTCAAGGTGTCGAGCACATGATCCGGAGTCGCATTCATTTCGGCACTCGCCTGCACCGGGCCAGTTGCTTGCGCCTTGAGGTCCGCGGCGCGTCCGTCCCAGAATTGCGCCGCATTGAACACCGCGTTGTAGACGGTTGGGGCCCGACGTAGGCCGACCTTCCAGCCGTGACCGACTGAGGTCGGACCGGCATCGACTCCGCCGCTGCCGAGATTGTGGCACGTATTGCAGCTAATGATCTCGCTTGCCGATAGCCGCGGATCGAAGAACAGAATCTTGCCAAGCTCGACCTTTTCATGCGTGACTGGATTGTCCTTTACCGCAGGAATGACTGAGGGGATCGGATGGAAGATCTGCCTGGCGGTTCTCATCAGATCATCGTCCGCGCTAGCTCCTGACGACATCAGCAGCCCAATCGCCAAAACAGATACTTCAGCCACAAGCCGAAGCTCCCGGATCGATTTGTTCATACACCCGCCTCATCAGTTCTGATTGATAATCAAGGAAACAGTCGAAAGCGATGCCACACCCTGTTCCCGCAACGGGCCGGCGCAGCATGCACCGGATCCTGTGAAGCGAGGCTGCATCAAATGGTCGATTTCGAGATGCTCGCTGCCGGCGTTCGCCCACGAGGCTTTAAGCCGTTATTTGATTCGCGAGTTCGCTTTGAGCTTAGATCACGACCTTGGTAGATCAGACTAGCGCCTCAACCTTCGGCATGATGGCCGATTGACAACAACAAGCGTGCCGAAAAAGGATAATCTGTCCGGTGGCCGCATCGGTTCTCCATTAAGCGATTGGGTGGCCAATACGCTCCAGCGAAGTTGATCGTATCCGTCTTGCACCGCTGGTCGCGCTCAGCGCTCACGGTGCGGCTGGACAATAGCAACCCCCATGCCAGTTGCATCTGACATGCAAGCTGCTGATTTAGTTACAGAACGAGTCCGGGGCTACCGAACAACGTCGGATGTCTTGGTTTGAGGAATACATACAGTGTCACAGATGCGACAAGCGCCAGTCCCGGCTAGACATCATCGCACAGAAAGTTTTGTGATGAGATTCCAATTGCCAGCTTGCCGGCCACACGTGGGACGGCGGTAAAAAGATCTACGCTGGCGTACGGCGAGACACTGAGCCGAGGCGCCCGGCGGTGCGCATCGCTCACGATTTCGCCTCGCCCTGCCGACTGAAGGCTCTCCGACCTCATAGCCGGGCCGGCTCTTTGTGGGCCGCCGCCGAAATCCCGCTCGTTTGTAACAGACAAGCTCCGAAGCCTGAACATGGCTTGTCTTGAATCCCACCTGGGGTTCGCTCGCACGCTCGCATGGCAATTGCCGATCTCAAATTTGTTACCCAGAGTTTGACGGTACGACCGTCCGATTTACTCGGATACTCCCATTCGACACCAGCTTAAGTGCCGGCCTGACACCTGATCGGGCCGCGTGTTGGTTAGGATAAGATAACCCTGTCGACTCACTCACGGGCGAGTGGCAGCTTTTGAAATCCGCGCGCTGATGGCAAAAATCGCTGAACTTCTGCAGAAGCAACGGTCACTTCGTGCTCTTGCGTTGAAAGACTTCGATACAAGAGGACATGCTGGGAGGAGATCGTTACATCATGTCCGCAGTGTCCATGGCTGGTTCAAGCTAGATATGGTGTCCGTGATGGCTTCGATTGACGATCGCTTGAATGAGATCAGATACGTGCGGAATGACATTTGGCGCTATCGAAGAAGACTTCAAAGCGAGCTAAGTGATCTCGAGCGTAAGGTTCTCGAAGAACGCCTGCTTGAGCGGCAATCTGCCTTTGAACGGCTCCTAGCGACCACGTTTCCTTTTACATGGACACTGTGAAGCAAAATTCGGGACCTGTGCCGCGAGTCATTGGCGCGGAAAATGGTGTCCGCTCATAGAACGCATGCGCCTGCGTCAGGAACGTAGCGGTCCGTCGCCGCGGGCCGTCGCGCCCGTCATGGCCGCCGCCGAGCTGAATGCGTCGGCCCTCAGCCTTGGTTCACCGATGTGCTGGCCCGCGGCGCACCGTGAGCGCGGATAGTGAAACCGTTCTGGCCGCCCATCCAGGGCCACCGTTGGGGGCATACCGATTGCCCCGTTTCTGCGACACCGCGGTCACCATGAGTAGCTTTCATCCGACAGAGCGATCGAAGAAGCTTGAATCGGCCGTAGCGTCAGATTGTACAGAGCAGGCGAACGATACTCCAGACTAGGTGTAGCCGAATGAGAAGACCCGTTATCGCTTTTGTATTATGTTCCGCTCTCGAGTTGCTCGGGCTAAGCACGGGCGCGGTTGCGGACACAAGGCGGTACGCGTGCACGATCACTGCCGCCGATAGAGAGCCGGTCGGAGTTCGGGACGAGCGGGTCATTCTCACGGTTCAATATGGCTGCCGGATCGCGGATGGTCTCTTGAGTGACGCGGGGATTACAGCAGTGTCCGTCAGCGAGTGGGCTGCTGATAAAGGAACATACTTAGCGTCCCTGGAATTTCACCGCGCGCTGGAGGGAATTGCAATTGGGCAACTCTCCGAGGTGACCGGCTTCTCTAGCATGGAAGGCGAGCAAGGCATTGCGGTCGCAACTTCCGGCACGACAGTATTCAAGTTCGCATCTGGCTCATTGGCAGCCCTTTCAGGGAAAACCCTTAAATTCACCACCAAACTCACTGGCCTACGTAGCTTCGAATTGGAGTTCACAGATTGGCCAGAATCTCTTTTTTGGAAGTGACTCGTGTCTCACGCTGATTTCCGCAAGCGCTCGGGCGGACGAGCCACTGTCGACTCTTAACTCCACATGATGAATACCGCTCCGGCCTGTGTGCCGTCCTCAAAGACGAGCACACCGCAACAAAGGTTGAGCCCAAACTCAGAAGGCACTTGAAGGCGCCAGACTACTTCCCAGCGCAAATTAGGTGGACGCAGTCTGAATTCAGAGTCGGCCGGTCGGCGGAAAACTGCAAGGTCGAACGGATCGGCGCTTGACTTGTTAGGCTGCCATTGATTCATTCCTATGGATCATTCGTGAGCGAACCGTTAAAGCGCGCGACAAGCTCGTCGGCAAGCTGCCGGCCACCGGCGAGTTGCTGCGCGGTTCGTAGCTGGAGCGCACCGTCCGACATACCAAAGGCTGTTCTAAATGCGCGCGCGGCGAAGGGCATCAGGTGTTCGTGCTCACCGTGATATACGCCGGCGGCCGCACGCAGCAGTTCAGCGTACGTCGCGAACGGGTCGCCGAGGTTCGTCGCTGGCTCGACAATTATCAGAAGCTGAAGCAGGCGATGCGAGGGCATCTGCCAACTCAATCATGAGCTGCTACGTCCAGCGCCGCATCGAAGGCGCGCGGGGCGGCGAGATGATTGAGATGCGGCGGGCGCAACTCAGCTTTGGCGATGGGCTAATCGCCGAGGAAGTGAGTGATCTTCGCGAAGAGTGGATGCAGCACGCCGATCAGATGCTGGCGGACGAGCAGATCGTGGCGGCGGTGCACGAAGCACTAGCGAAGCGGTGCCCGAAGAGCCGCAGTCGTGGTCGGCTCGGCACGATCGCAACCCCCAGGTCAAGCTGAGGCGCGTGTCGCGGCTGGTGGCGACTGACGCCGGGTTCTACTCTGCCAGGAACGAGGCCGCTGCGAGAGCAATGGGGGTCAAGCGGGTATGCATTCCCAATCGATCGAGCAAAAGCCCTGAGCGCAAGCGCGAACAGAAGAAGCGCTGGTTCCGCGATGGCCAAAAATGGCACACGCGATGTGAAGGACGCATCAGCGTGTTAGCCCGCACTGATCGAGCCGCTCAAGCGGTGTTCGTCTTTCGTGGGAGGAGGGCCTCGCGCTCATCAGCAGACCGCCCTCGTTGTCGCTGCACTCGGTGCCGGGTTCGGCTCATCGTGTCACGCTCCCGCAAGCGGCGGTAGAAAAAGTCGACGCGCGCCCGATCAAAGTGCCGAATTGCGTCGTCGCGTGTCTAATCGAGATGCTGAAGCGAGCTGCAACTGGACTGCCGAATGACAAGGACGGGGCCATTGTAGAACGCCGACCCCTTTACCCCGAACGACGAAGGGCCACGAGCTTGCGCCTTTAAGGCTATCGCGGGTTGAGAATCAGCCCCACATGCTCTCCACGAGATCGGTGTCGCCACATTAGAGCGCGTCTCCACGAGATCAACTGGAATGACGAGCGAAGCGAAAGATCGCGCGTAAGTGAAACAAAGCGTTCTGCTGACAACTGAGTTCTCTTAGTCATCCGGAAGAGGTGGTGCAGCTCAATCACCACTTTCTTAGGATCGATCGCAAACACCATGGGCGCATCTACGTGCGCTGAAGTCCATCTCGAACCGATGGTGTTTGCGATCGCTCGATGGGTGCGCCAAGCAAAGCTGCGCACCGGAGTGACGTCGGCGCGCGGGAAGACTTTAGCCATCTCGCTGGCGGAGAGCGCAAGTGATTGTTTTGTTTCAGACAGGGCGTTAGCGGGTAAGCCTGTCGGTGCCACGCAGGGTCAGTTTTATAACAATCCGCATCCTATCAGCTATCTAGCTCTACAGACGTGGGTTTTTGTATTCAACCACCGCTGGCACACTCGTTGCAGACCCCTGCGCAACAGGCGGCTGTTAGCCCTTTTGCATCGACATGCAGAGGGGCAGGCCGCCCCCTGATGGCACGCGAGCGAGTAAAGAAGCCGATATGACCAATCGCTGGAGGGCAGGCATGACATCACCGAGACGCGTCTTGGTCAGCGATTCCGTCGACAAATCAACAGCGTCACACATGGCGCTGATCCTGATCGACCGCTGCGGCATGATCCAGAAGCCCGCGAAGTTGCGTCCGCTAGGACCGGCCAGGGAGATTGCACGCTTTACACCTGAACGCGGGATCGGAAATCCCTCGGTCTACCGGAAAAGCGCTGCTTCTTCATTTGAGACGACAATCGAAAGGAAATTTGTATGAGCCGAGCAACTACCGAAAGCGTCGCAGAGATCAAGGCGCGCAACAAGCAGCTAATCGATGAGGTGTTGAAGGTCTACCCAGAGAAGACCGCCAAAAGGCGCGCCAAGCATCTGAGTGTTCACGAGGCGGGAAAGTCGGATTGTGGCGTCAAGTCGAATATCAAGTCCATTCCGGGCGTGATGACCATCCGCGGCTGCGCCTACGCGGGCTCCAAGGGCGTGGTCTGGGGGCCGATCAAGGACATGATCCACATTAGCCACGGTCCGGTCGGCTGTGGTCAGTACTCATGGGGCTCGCGGCGCAACTACTACGTCGGCACGACCGGCATCGACACGTTCGTGACACTGCAGTTCACTTCCGACTTCCAGGAAAAGGATATCGTGTTCGGCGGCGATAAAAAGGTCACCAAACTCATCGACGAGCTTCAGGAGCTGTTTCCTCTCAACAGGGGCATCACCATTCAGTCCGAATGTCCGATTGGTTTGATCGGCGACGATATCGAGGCGGTCTCCAGAGAAAAGTCAAAGGAATATGGCGGCAAAACCATCGTGCCTGTGCGGTGCGAGGGTTTTCGTGGCGTGTCACAATCGCTCGGCCATCACATCGCGAACGACGCCGTTCGAGATTGGATCTTCGACAAGAGCGCCCCAGAAACCAGCTCTAAATTTGAGCCGACCCCATATGACGTTGCCATCATCGGCGACTACAACATCGGCGGCGACGCCTGGTCGTCACGGATCCTGCTCGAAGAAATGGGCCTGCGCGTCATCGCCCAGTGGTCCGGGGATGGATCTCTCGCTGAATTGGAGGCGACGCCGAAAGCGAAGCTCAACATATTGCATTGCTATCGCTCGATGAACTACATCTCACGGCACATGGAGGAAAAATTCGGGATTCCCTGGTGCGAGTACAACTTCTTCGGGCCTTCCAAAATCGCGGAGTCCCTGCGCAAAATTGCAAGCTTCTTCGATGATAAGATCAAGGAGGACGCCGAGCGCGTCATCGCGAAATATCAGCCGCTGGTCGATGCGGTGACCGCGAAATACCGGCCGCGGCTCGATGGCAAGACCGTAATGCTGTTCGTCGGCGGCCTACGTCCTCGCCACGTCATAGGCGCCTATGAGGACCTCGGCATGGATGTTGTCGGCACAGGCTATGAGTTCGGTCACAACGACGACTATCAGCGCACCGCCCAGCACTACGTCAAGGACGGCACGCTGATCTACGACGATGTCACCGGCTACGAATTCGAGCGCTTTGTAGAAAAGATCCGGCCCGACCTCGTCGGCTCCGGTATCAAGGAAAAATACGTCTTCCAAAAAATGGGCGTGCCGTTCCGCCAAATGCATTCCTGGGACTACTCGGGTCCTTACCACGGTTATGACGGCTTCGCGATCTTCGCCCGAGACATGGACATGGCGATCAACTCCCCGATCTGGGGGAAGACCACCGCACCTTGGAAGGACGCTCCGCGGCCGAGCCTCATGGCGGCGGAATAGGAAAGCCGACGCCCGGGCCCTTTCTTCCACAGAGGAGGGGAAGGGCAGGAGAACGAACACAAGAACCTGAAGAGTGCCATGATGACACAGAACGCCGAACACATACTCGACCACTCTGAGCTTTTCCGGGGAGACGAATACCAGCAGATGCTGGCCAATAAGAAGGCGCTATTTGAGAATCCGCACGATCCCGCCGAAGTCGACCGTGTCGGAGAATGGTCCAAGACGCCCGAATACCGCGAGAAGAACTTCGCCCGCGAGGCGCTAACCGTTAATCCGGCGAAGGCTTGCCAGCCGCTAGGTGCGGTGTTCGCCGCGCTCGGGTTCGAGCGCACACTGCCGTTCGTCCACGGCTCCCAGGGCTGCGTCGCGTATTATCGCAGCCATTTGTCGCGGCACTTCAAGGAGCCGACCTCGTGCGTCTCCTCGTCCATGACGGAAGACGCGGCTGTGTTCGGGGGGCTCAACAACCTGACCGACGGGCTTGCCAACAGCTACAACATGTACAAGCCGAAGATGATCGCGGTCGCCACGACCTGCATGGCGGAAGTCATTGGCGACGACCTCAACGCCTTCATCAAAACATCAAAGGAAAAAGGTTCAGTCCCCGCGGACTACGACGTACCATTCGCTCACACTCCTGCATTCGTCGGTAGCCACATTACGGGCTACGACAACACGCTCAAGGGCATCCTCGAGCATTTCTGGGATGGCAAAGCCGGCACGGCGCCAAAACTCCAGCGCAAAGCGAACAACTGGATCAACTTCATCGGTGGCTTCGACGGCTACACTGTCGGAAACACCCGTGAGATAAAGCGCATCTTCGAGCTGATGGGGATCGGCTACACGATCCTCGCGGATAACAGTGATGTGTTCGATACCCCCACCGACGGCGAGTTCCGCATGTATGATGGCGGCACCACACTAAAGGATGCCGCCAACGCAGTCCATGCGAAGGCAACCATTTCCATGCAGCAATACTGTACGGAGAAGACGTTGCCCTTCATCAAGGGGCACGACCAGGAGGTCGTCGCCTTCAATCACCCGCTGGGTGTCAGCGCCACGGACGATTTCCTGATGACGCTGTCGCGTATCACCAACAAGGCAATTCCAAATGCGCTGGAGCGGGAGCGCGGGCGTCTGGTAGACGCAATGGCTGATTCTAGCGCGCATGTTCACGGCAAGAAGTTCGCGATCTACGGCGATCCCGACCTCTGCTATGGCCTGGCCGCATTCTTGCTGGAGCTTGGCGCTGAACCGACGCACGTGCTCTCGACCAACGGGAGTAAGGCCTGGGAGCAGAAGATGCAGGCGCTGTTCGCGAGCTCGCCGTTCGGTAAAAACTGCCGCGCCTTCCCGGGCAAGGATCTCTGGCACATGCGTTCGCTCCTGTTCACAGAACCAGTCGATTTCCTGATCGGTAACACCTACGGCAAGTATCTCGAGCGTGACACTGGAACGCCGCTAATCCGCATCGGGTTTCCCATCTTCGATCGCCATCATCACCATCGTTATCCAGTGTGGGGCTATCAGGGTAGCATGAATGTGCTGGTCAAGATTCTCGACAAGATCTTTGATGAGATCGATAGAAAAACCAGCTCGATTGGCAAGACAGACTACAGCTTCGACATCATACGCTAAGGCGAGTGCCCCGCCTCATCGTCCGCAGGAACAGCGGCGCTGTGGCGGGGATCACAGGTTATCCGCCGGTCCATCCTCTTGGTCTGTGCGGATGTCTTGACATCCCCGAAAGTGACACCATGACTTCGCTTCCCACGACCATACAGGACGTCTTTAACGAACCGGGCTGCGCCAGGAACGCGAGCAAGTCGAACGTCGAGCGCAAGAATGGATGCACCAAGCAGCTGAAGCCGGGCGGCGTCGCCGGTGGGTGTGCCTTCGATGGCGCCAAAGTCGCACTGCAGCCCTTCACCGACGTCGCCCATCTTGTGCATGGTCCAATCGCCTGTGAGGGCAATTCTTGGGACAATCGCGGTTCCGCCTCCTCCGGCTCCGATCTGTGGCGCAGAAGCTTCACCACGGACATGAGCGAGACCGACATCGTGTTCGGCGGCGAGAAGCGGCTGTACAGGGCAGTCAAGGAGATCACAGAGAAATACGACCCGCAGGCCATCTTCGTCTACCAGACATGCGTGCCCGCAATGATCGGTGACGACATCGATGCGGTCTGCAAAGCGGCCTCCGCCAAATTTGGCAAACCGGTCATTCCCATCAATGCACCGGGATTTGTGGGGTCGAAGAACCTTGGCAACAAGCTCGCAGGCGAAGCGCTGCTGGAGCACGTCATTGGTACCGCAGAGCCCGATTACACCACGGCCTATGACATCAACATCATCGGCGAATACAACCTGTCGGGCGAGCTCTGGCAGGTCAAGCCGCTGCTCGATGAGCTCGGAATCCGGATCCTGTCGTGCATCTCGGGGGACGGCAAGTATCGCGAGGTGGCTTATTCGCACCGAGCCAAAGCCGCGATGATGGTCTGCTCAAAGGCAATGATCAACGTCGCACGCAAGATGAGGCAGCGCTACGGCATCCCGTTTTTTGAAGGCTCGTTCTACGGTATTGAGGATTCCAGCGATTCACTACGCCAGATCGCGCGCATGCTGATCGAACGCGGCGCGCCGACTGAGCTGATGGAACGCACGCAAGCCCTGATCGCACGCGAAGAGACCAAAGCCTGGGCTGCGATTGAACGTTTCAAGCCACGCTTTGCCGCCAAGAGGGTTGTTCTCATCACCGGTGGCGTGAAATCCTGGTCGATGGTGGCCGCTTTGCAAGAGGCCGGGCTCGAGATCGTCGGCACGTCCGTGAAGAAATCGACCAAGAAGGACAAGGAACGTATCAAGGAGTTAATGGGCCAGCACGCCCACATGATCGAGGACATGTCGCCTCGCGAGATCTACAAGATGCTAAAGGACGCAAAAGCCGACATCATGCTCTCCGGCGGCAAGTCGCAATTCGTCGCACTAAAGGCGGCGACGCCGTGGCTCGATATCAACCAGGAGCGCTGCCACGCCTATATGGGCTATATCGGGATTGTCAAGCTCATGGAGGAGATCGAGAAAGCGCTCTACAATCCGATATGGGATCAGCTCCGCCAAGCCGCGCCATGGGATGAGTTCGACCGAAATCGTCAGGCAAGGACAGTTGCGCAGATGTATGCGCAAGCCGCTGATCCAGTTCGAGACGCGAGCAAGAACGGCGTCAATACGATAAGTCTCTCCAATGAAAGTGAGGCCAGCGGTGGCGAGAGCGCGATTGCGGCGCATGGCCCCAACCTCGCCAAGCCCGCCAAGCCGTGCACCAATTCCACCGCACGGTGCGTTGCTTGTAAAGACGTTCGTTCCGATCTGCAGCCTCCGGCGCTGCAGGCGGCGGAGTAGGGGAACGACATGGCGATCGTCACTACCTCGAAGAAAGCCTGTTCGGTCAATCCGCTCAAAATGAGCCAGCCGATCGGCGGCTCATTTGCCTTCCTGGGCCTGCGCGGCGCGATGCCGCTTTTGCACGGCCCGCAAGGTTGCACCTCCTTCGGGCTGACGCTGTTAGTGCGCCATTTCAATGAAGCCGTGCCGATGCAGACGACCGCCATGAGCGAGGTTGCCACCGTGCTCGGTGGCCACGAGAATCTCGAACAGGCGATCCTCAACATCTACAATCGCGTCGGGCCCGAGATCATTGGCATCAATTCGACTGGCGTCACCGAGACCAACGGCGATGACGTCGAAGCCTTCATCCGGTTGATCCGACAGAAGCATCCGAAGCTCGAAAAGCTCCCCCTTGTCTACGTCTCGACCCCGGATTTTAAGGATGCCTTTCAGGATGGCTGGGGCAAGACAGTGGCGCGGATGATCGAGGTGCTTGTGGCTCCCGTCGACACAGCGAGACCGCGCGATATCTCCCGCGTCAACGTGCTACCTGGTTGTCACCTCACGCCCGGCGATCTCGACGAGCTTCGCACGATTTTTGAGGATTTTGGGCTCAAGCCCTCGTTCCTGCCGGACGTTGCCGGTTCGCTGGACGGTCACATCCCCGACGAATTCACGCCCACCACGATCGGGGGCATTGGAGTGGACGAGATTGCGACCATGGGGCAGGTGGCCTGGACGATCGCGATCGGCGCGCAAATGCGCCGTGCGGCCGAGGCCATGCAGGTGCGGACAGGCACGCCGTTCCGTCTGTTCGAGCGGCTCTGTGGCCTTATCCCAAATGACGAATTCATCGCCTTCCTGAGCCAGATCAGCGGCCGGTCGGTGCCCTGGAAATATCGCCGGCAGCGTGGACAGCTGGCAGATGCCATGCTGGATGCACATTTCCATATCGGCGGCCGCAAGCTCGCGATCGGCGCCGAGCCGGACTTATTATTCGATCTCTCCAGCTTGCTCCACGAGATGGGCGCACAGGTAAGTGCTGCGGTGACGACGACGAACTCACCGGTGCTCCAGCGGGTCAGGACCGAGGACGTCCTGATCGGCGATCTGGAGGATCTTGAAGAGCTTGCCAAGTCGCGTGACTGCGACCTCTTGATGTCGCATTCACATGGTCGCCAGGCCGCTTCGCGACTCAATGTCCCGTTCTTCCGGGTAGGCTTTCCGATGTTCGATCGCGTTGGCGCTGCGCACCTCACGATCGCTGGCTATCGCGGCACGCGCGATCTGATCTTTGACATTGCCAATCTGATCATCACCGACCGCGAAGCCAACCATGGGCCGACGCCCGACACCTGGCGATCAACCTGCGGCGGCCCGCAGGCCCATCCGCCCCAGTTGCATTGAGCAGGGAGAGAAAACAACCCGGATGAAAGTTGCATTCGCCACTCAGGACTTGAAGCACGTCGATGCCCACTTCGGCTGGGCCAAGAACATCGCGATCTACGAGGTCGGCCCGGACGGGCATCGGTTTATTGAGGCGATCCAGTTCGACGGTGACCTCACCGAAGACGGCAATGAGGATAAGCTCGCGCCGAAGATCGAGGCGATCAGGGAGTGCGCAATCCTCTATGTTGCGGCGATTGGCGGCTCGGGTGCTGCGCGAGTCGTCGCCAGGAACATCCATCCGATGAAGGTGCTGCAGCCAGAGCCCATCCACGATCTTTGCGTAAAACTCGAAACCGTGCTGAAGGGGGCGCCGCCGCCCTGGCTACGGAAGCTGCTCACCAAAAGCCGGGAACGTACGGTGGATTTCGAAGCCTGAAGGAACAAAGATGGCCGATCCGCCTGAAGTCACTCCAGCCGCCGCCGCGGCGGAGGGGCCATTTCTGAAAGAGCTCATCAAGATCTGGCGCGCCCAGGACACCCACGGCGCCTGGGAGGGCAAAAAGGATCTCGAGCTGCTCCAACCCTACGTTCTCGACAAGCGCAAGCGCCGTGCGCTGCCGATCGTCGGCAATCCCGACCCGGACACGACATGGCGGCTGGAGCTGTTCTTCGACGCCGTTGCGCTCTCGATCGAGAAGGCGACCGGTGTGATGATCTCGCCGATGCTGAAGATGCATCACGAAGGCTTCGGTCGGATCGTGCTGATCGGCGGCAGGCTCGTTGTCGTGAGCAAGCAGCTGCGCGACGTGCATCGCTTTGGTTTCGACCATCTCTCTGATCTCGCCAATCAAGGCGACAAATTCGTCAAAAGTGGCGTTGAGATGATTCGTAAGTTCCCGGAAGTGGCGAGTTATTGAGGCAAGTGTGAGCGATATCGAAATTCTGAAAGCGGAAATAAAGAAGCTGTCGGCCAAGGCGACCCAGGCCAAGATGGACCTCCACGACCTCTCCGAGGAGCTGCCGGTCAACTGGTCGTCGATCCTGAGCGTGGCCCAGAAGGCCCACGCTGCCTTCAGCGAGCTCGAAAGCAAACGCCAATATCTCCAGGCGCTGGACAAAACATAACGGACGGTTAGCCATGTCATTCAGGACCCGCGACGGTCGCAATTGGAGGCCGGACTACCTGGTTGCTATCGATCCCAAGAAGTGCATCGGCTGCGGCCGCTGCTACAAGATCTGCGGCCGTGAGGTCATGACGCTGAAGGGGCTAAGCGAGGGTGGCGAGATCATCGATCTCGACGAGGACGACGATGAGCTCGAAAAGAAGGTCATGGTGCTGAAGGACGAAGGCGCTTGCATCGGCTGCAGCGCCTGCGCCCGGGTGTGCCCAACAAACTGTCAGACCCACACACCACCTGGTTGACTTAGCTTTCTCCGACGAGATCGACGAGTCAGTTGTCAGATACAAGCTGGTAGGGAACGCCTAGATCCGACCTGTTCTACTGGCGTGAAGCCGACAGTTGCCGAATCGGCCGCGACCTCGCATGGGCGCCCGGCGGCGAAGGCCAGCAGGATCGTGAAAACGACAATGCCGACACCGTCGTTGAAGAGTGACTCGCCCTGCATCTCGACCTCGAGACTTTCAGGTGCCTTTACATTTTGAGCGTACCCATGACCGCCACCGGATCGGTCAGGCTGATGAGAGCGCCAAACACCAGCGCCCAGGACAGCGGCAGCGACTAACCAAGGAGACCAGCGGCCTGCCAGAATAGAAAGCCAACGATAAACGTCGACGTGATCGTGGCGAAGGTGGCAAGCTCGATTACGGGTACGGCGCGGCTTACCAATGTTGCGAGATCGACGTGGAGCGCTCCCGCGAAGCGCAAGAATGCTAGCATCCCGTTCATGACGACCAACGTGAAGTCGATCTGGAGCACTGTCTTTGTTAGCGCTTCGAACAGATGCTGTTCTGGCGACGAACGCAGAGATCCCGCGTTTACCTGACGCTTCTGGCTCGATTGCAAGGCTCGCGAATAGTGATGACGAAACAGTGGATCAGCATACCGTAAGCCCTGTGCAAAAAAGCGGGCTTCGTGCCCCAACCAATTATTGGGTACGGTGTGCGCGGATCTCATCATGGCCTGGCTGCAACAGCAGTCCACTTGCGAGAGGCCGGATATATTTAAGCAACTGGAATCGTCATTCAGGAGAACTGATAAAGAAGGTGTCGCCGGTCTGGCGTCTGACGACTATCCGACACTGTTCTGTCGCCTTTGTTGGTCCGCGACACCGGCCTATTTCGCCGAGCTCTTGTCTGGCCTCAGGCTAATCCGCTGAAAAGCAATCACAATCTTTTTCTTCTGCTGGGTCGGCCAAATTGGCACGAGTTTTGAAACTCCTTCGTTGCGAGCCGGGAGCCGCCGACCGAGCTTCATTTCGTGGATGACACCGCGATCGATGGAACGAAGAAAGAAAAGCAAAATGTCAAATCCGCATCAGATAGCATTCTATGGGAAGGGGGCCTCGGCGAAATCGCCCCTACCAAACAGGCTCGCCGCCCTTGTCGACCCTTGCGCAGGAAATCTTGATGGTCGGCTGCGACTCAAAGGCCCACCACACTCGTCTTATCCTGAACTCGAAGGCGCAGGATAAAGTTCTGCATCTCGCCGCGCGGTATGCCTAGACAGTTACACGTTGACCGAACTTGATAATCGAGTCGGGCTACGCCGCGGAGGACGTCGTCTACATGCCGTCTTACGTCATTCGCTGCCCGCAGCGCCTGCCGGTCACCTTCGCCCTTCCATCGCTTAGAGAGTGAAGTGCCACCATGTCCGAACAACCCTTACCGATGCTGCCGATGTGGCGCGTCGATCACATCGAGCCCTCGCCCGAGATGTTGGCGCTACGCGCCAACGGTCCGATCCACCGCGTGCGCTTCCCGTCCGGGCACGAAGGCTGGTGGGTGACAGGCTACGACGAGGCCAAGGCGGCGCTGTCCGACGCGGGGTTCCGGCCCGCGGGAATGCCGCCGGCGGCATTCACCCCGGATTCGGTGATTCTCGGTTCGCCGGGGTGGCTGGTCTCGCACGAGGGGGGCGAGCATGCCCGGTTACGCACGATCGTGGCGCCGGCCTTCAGCAACCGCAGGATGAACCTGCTCGCGCAGCAGGTCGAGGCGATCGCCGCGCAGTTGTTCGAGACGCTGGCGGCCCAGCCCCAGCCCGCCGACCTGCGGCGCCACCTCTCCTTTCCGCTTCCGGCCATGGTCATCAGTGCGCTAATGGGCGTGCTCTATGAGGATCACGCCTTTTTCGCCGGGCTGTCCGACGAGGTGATGACGCACCAGCATGAAAGCGGCCCGCGCAGCGCATCGCGCCTGGCCTGGGAAGAACTGCGCGCCTACATTCGCGGCAAGATGCGGGACAAGCGCCAGGATCCGGGCGACAACCTGCTGACGGATCTGCTCGCGGCGGTCGACCAGGGCAAGGCGACCGAGGAAGAGGCGATCGGCCTGGCGGCGGGCATGCTGGTGGCGGGGCACGAGAGCACCGTCGCGCAGATCGAATTCGGCCTGCTGGGCATGTTCCGCCATCCGCAACAGCGCGAACGCCTGGTCGGCGATCCATCCCTGGCGGACAAGGCGGTGGAGGAAATCCTGCGCATGTACCCGCCGGGCGCGGGCTGGGACGGCATCATGCGCTATCCGAGGACCGACGTGACCATCGCGGGGGTGCATATTCCCGCGGAGAGCAAGGTGCTGGTCGGCCTGCCGGCGACGTCGTTCGATCCGCGCCATTTCGACGACCCGGAAATCTTCGACATCGGACGCGACGAAAATCCGCACCTGGCGTTCTCCTACGGGCCGCACTCCTGCATCGGCGTGGCGCTGGCCAGGCTAGAACTCAAGGTGGTGTTCGGTTCGATCTTCCAGCGCTTTCCCGCGCTGCGCCTGGCCGTGGCGGCCGAAGAACTGAAGTTGCGCAAGGAGATCATCACTGGCGGGTTCGAGGAGTTTCCGGTGCTCTGGTGATGCGCGGACGCCGCCGGGAATTGCGATCTTCTCCGCAATTTGGCGGCGCGCTTGGCGCGCGCCGGTCAGATCAGCCAGCCAACAGGTAACCAAGATGGACGTGCAAGAAACCACGGCAGCTTGCCGGGACGCCTTCGCCGAACTGGCGTCGCCAGCGTGCATCCACGACCCGTATCCGTTCATGCGGTGGTTGCGCGAGCACGATCCGGTGCATCGCGCGGCGTCGGGCCTCTTTCTGTTGAGCCGCCACGCCGACATCTACTGGGCGCTCAAGGCCACGGGCGATGCGTTTCGGGGACCGGCGCCGGGCGAACTGGCGCGCTATTTCCCGCGTGCGGCGACTAGCCTGTCACTCAATCTGCTGGCGTCCACGCTAGCGATGAAGGAACCACCGACGCATACGCGTCTGCGCCGGCTGATCTCGCGCGATTTCACCATGCGCCAGATCGACAACCTGCGGCCGAGCATCGCGCGCATCGTCGCAGCGCGCCTGGACGGCATGGCGCCCGCGCTGGAGCGCGGGGAGGCGGTGGACCTGCATCGGGGATTCGCGCTGGCCTTGCCCATGCTGGTCTTCGCCGAACTGTTCGGCATGCCCCAGGACGACATGTTCGGGCTCGCCGCCGGCATCGACGCCATTCTGGAAGGCCTGAGCCCGCACGCCAGCGATTCCCAGCTCGCCGCGGCGGACGCGGCCAGCGCCAGGGTGCAGGCCTACTTCGGCGGCCTCATACAGCGCAAGCGCACCGATCACCGCCACGATATCGTGTCGATGCTGGTCGGCGCACACGACGACGATGCCGACACGCTGTCGGATGCGGAGTTGATCAGCATGTTGTGGGGCATGCTGCTGGGCGGCTTCGCAACCACTGCTGCGACCATCGACCATGCGGTCGTGGCGATGCTGGCGTATCCCGAACAGCGGCACTGGCTGCAGGGACACGCCGTGGAGGTGGAGGCATTCGTCGAAGAAGTCCTGCGCTGCGACGCGCCCGCCATGTTCAGCTCCATTCCGCGTATCGCCCAGCGCGACATCGAACTGGGCGGCGTGGTGATCCCGAAGAACGCGGACGTGCGCGTGCTGATCGCGGCCGGCAATCGCGACCCGGACGCCTTCGCCGATCCCGACCGCTTCGATCCCGCGCGGTTCTACGGCACCAGTCCTGGCATGTCGACCGACGGGAAGATCATGCTGAGCTTCGGCCACGGCATCCACTTCTGCCTCGGTGCGCAACTGGCCCGGGTGCAGTTGGCCGAGAGCCTGCCGCGGATCCAGGCGCGCTTCCCCACGCTGGCATTGGCCGAGCAGCCGACCCGGGAGCCCTCCGCGTTCCTTAGGACGTTCCGCGCGCTGCCGGTACGGCTGCATGCGCAGGAGGGTTGAGATGCGCGTCGTGGTCGACCAGGATCTGTGCGGAACCACCGGGCAGTGCGTGCTGACGCTGCCGGGCACCTTTCGCCAGAGCGAACCGGACGGCGTGGCCGAAGTGTGCGTGGCGACGGTCCCGCAGGCGCTGCACGCCGCCGTGCGGCTCGCGGCAAGCCAGTGTCCGGTCGCCGCCATTCGGGTCATCGAAAGCGACGCTGGCGATGACGAGCGCGCCAGCGCCGACCCTGCGCCTGCTCCGGCGGAGGCCGAGCAACGCAATCCAGGAGGAAGGGATGGCACGGTTTGAAGGCAAGGTGGCCGTAGTGACCGGCGCCGGCGCCGGCATCGGCAAGGCATGCGCCCTCGCCATCGCACGCGAGGGCGGCAGAGTGGTGGTGGCCGACATTGATGGCTCGGCGGCCATCGCCTGCACCGCGCAGATCGCGGCCGAAGCGGGCCACGCGCTGGCCCTGGCCATGGATATCGCCGATGCGCAGGCGGTGGCAGCGCTGTTCGAGACGGCGGAGCGGCACTTCGGTGGGGTCGACCTGCTGGTGAACAACGCGAGCGCCATGCATCTGAACGCGCGCGACCGCGCGATCCTCGACCTGGACTTGGCGGTCTGGGATCAGACCATGGCGACCAATCTGCGCGGCACGCTGCTCTGCTGCCGGCAGGCCATCCCACGGATGATCGCCCGCGGCGGTGGCGCGATCGTCAACATGTCGTCGTGCCAGGGGCTCAGCGGTGACACCGCGCAGACGTCCTACGCCGCGTCGAAGGCGGCGATGAACATGTTGTCGGCCTCGCTCGCCACCCAGTACGGTCATGCGCAGATCCGCTGCAACGCGGTTGCGCCGGGTCTCGTCATGACCGAGCGTCTCCTCGCCAAGCTGGACGAGTGCATGCAACGGCATCTGCGCCGGCACCAGCTCCTGCCGCGCGTCGGCCGCCCCGAGGACGTGGCCGCGCTGGTGGGATTCCTGCTCTCCGACGATGCTGCCTTCATCACCGGCCAGGTCGTGTGCATCGACGGCGGCATGCTGGCGCATGTGCCGACGTACGCCGATGGTGGCAACAGCCGCGCCGCGCGGCCTGCCGGCGAGACCGCCGAAGCGGCCGTGGCGCCGCGCCGCTGATGGACATGCTGCTCAACCCGCTGGACCGTCGGCACCGGCTGCGGCACGACATCCCGGTCGTGCCCGGCGCTTTTCCCCTGGTCGGGCATCTTCCCGCCATCGTCTGCGACCTGCCGCGCCTGCTGCGGCGCGCGGAACGGACGCTGGGCAGCCACTTCTGGCTGGATTTCGGCCCTGCCGGACACCTGATGACCTGCGTGGATCCGGATGCGCTCGCACTGCTCCGGCACAAGGACGTGTCCTCGGCGCTGATCGAAGAGATCGCGCCCGAATTGCTTGGTGGAACGTTGGTTGCCCAGGACGGCGGCGCGCACCGGCAGGCGCGCGATGCGATCAAGGCGGCGTTCCTGCCCAAGGGACTTACCCAGGCCGGCATCGGCGACCTGTTCGCGCCCGTCATCCGGGCGCGGGTGCAGGCGTGGCGCGACGGCGGCGACGTAACCATCCTGCGCGAAACCGGCGACCTGATGCTCAAGCTCATCTTCAGCCTCATGGGAATACCCGCGCAGGACCTGCCGGGATGGCATCGCAAGTACCGGCAACTGCTGCAGTTGATCGTCGCGCCCCCGGTCGACCTGCCCGGACTGCCCTTGCGGCGCGGTCGCGCCGCCCGCGACTGGATCGACGCGCAGTTGCGCCAGTTCGTCCGCGACGCGCGCGCGCATGCCGCGCGCACCGGGTTGATCAGCGACATGGTGAGCGCCTTCGATCGCAGCGACGATGCGCTCTCCGATGACGTGCTGGTCGCCAATATCCGCTTGCTGCTGCTTGCCGGTCACGACACCACTGCCTCGACGATGGCGTGGATGGTGATCGAGCTGGCGCGGCAGCCTGTGCTGTGGGACGCCCTGGTCGAGGAGGCGCAACGCGTGGGCGCGGTGCCGACCCGGCACGCGGACCTTGCGCAGTGTCCGGTCGCCGAGGCGCTGTTCCGCGAGACGCTGCGCGTGCATCCGGCGACCACGCTCCTGCCGCGTCGCGCGCTGCAGGAATTGCAACTCGGCCAACGGCGCATTCCCGCGGGCACCCATCTGTGCATTCCGCTGCTGCATTTCTCGACCTCGGCGCTGCTGCACGAAGCGCCTGATCAGTTCCGCCTGGCGCGGTGGCTGCAACGCACGGAGCCGATCCGGCCGGTGGACATGCTGCAGTTCGGTACCGGCCCACACGTCTGCATCGGCTACCACTTGGTATGGCTGGAACTGGTGCAGTTCTGCATCGCCTTGGCGCTGACCATGCACAAGGCCGGGGTGCGGCCGCGGTTGCTGAGCGGCGTCGAAAAAGGCCGGCGCTATTACCCGACCGCACATCCGTCCATGACAATCCGCATCGGATTCTCATGAGCTGGCTCGCGTGTCCCGTGTGGCGAGGCAGCGGCGCCGGTGACGCGCGGCATTGCTGCACTCGGCGCGCGCTCGGTGCGCCGCCGGCAACACCGCGGCGGCGGCTCGGCGCTCGCCGTGGCCGTGTCAGGTACAAGGACATGAACAACATGCAGACCGGTTCCACGCACAACGACCGAACTGGCGTTTCCGCGCTCGGCGGATTGGGCGCCCAGGTGCGCGGCGCATCCGGCAGGCTGCTGCCGGAGATCTGGATGCAGGACGGCGCAAAGCGGGTCGAACAGGCGCTGGCGCGTCTTCTCCGCGCCGAAGACGACGGTGAGACCGAGCTGATGGCGGCAATGCGCTACGCCACCTTGAATGGCGGGAAGCGCACCCGCGCCTTGCTCTGTCTGGCTGCCGGCGCACTGGCCGACACGCCGGCGCACATGCTCGACGACGTCGGCGCCGCCATCGAGATGATGCATGCCTGTACCCTGGTCCACGACGACCTGCCCGCGATGGACGACGACGTGCTTCGCCGCGGCCTTCCGACCGTGCACGTCAAGTTCGGCGAAGCCACTGCGATACTGGTCGGTGATGCGCTGCAGGCGCACGCCTTCCTGACCCTGGCGAGCCTGGATGTGCCGAGCGACAACCGTATCGCGCTCGTGCGCGAACTGGCGCAGGCGGTGTCCGCCGAGGGTGCCGCAGGCGGCCAGGCCATGGATCTGTCGCTGGTCGGAAAGCACGTCGAGCTGGACAGGATCGTGGCGATGCACCGGATGAAGAGCGGAGCGCTAGTGCGCGCGTCCGTTCGCATGGGCGCGCTATGCGCCATCGCGGAGGATGCCGCGCAGGCTGCGCTGTACTGTGCGCTCGATCGCTACACCGCCTGTTTCGGCCTGGCGTTGCAGGTGGTCGACGACATTCTCGACGCGACAGCTGATACCGCGACGCTGGGCAAGACCCCCGGCAAGGACGCGGCGGCGCAGAAGCCGACCTGCGCGTCGATCATGGGGCTGCAGGCAGCGCGCCAGTTCGCGCTGGATTTGTTGCGCGACGCCGGGGAGGCCATCGCCCCGCTGGGGCCGCGTGCGGAACGGTTGGCGCAGATGCTGCAGCGGGCCAACGCGTATCTGTTCAAGCACGCGCCATTCGCATGAGCGCGCCCGTCCGCATGGAGGCGCCCCCTGTGCCGCTGCGATCGGCCGGCGGCAGCGGTGCATGCTGCACTGTGTCCGAGTCCGCGGCGCCGATCGCAGCGGTTGCCCAGCACGGCCGCGGCGCGCTGCGCGCAAGCCTATGCGGCGGACCGGCGCCAGCATCGGCGCGTCACCGCGCCGGAGCAGGGCGACCGTCCGGCGCTGCCCATGCGCCGGGCCGCGACGGGCCTGCGGCGACGTGCGCGGCGTCTGCCCGACCGGGTTCTCGTCAATCGTCTGCAGAAGGAACATCCCGCGTGAACGCGCTGTCCGAACAGATCCTTTCCGAATTGCGCCACCTGCTGAGCGAGATGAGCGACGGCGGCAGCGTCGGCCCGTCCGTCTATGACACGGCGCGAGCTCTACAGTTCCGCGGCAACGTCACCGGTCGGCAGGACGCATACGCGTGGCTCATCGCGCAGCAACAGGCCGATGGAGGATGGGGAAGCGCGGACTTCCCGCTGTTCCGCCATGCGCCCACTTGGGCGGCGTTGCTGGCATTGCAGCGTGCCGATCCTCTTCCCGGCGCTGCCGACGCAGTCCAGGCTGCAACCCGGTTCCTCGAGCGCGAGCCCGATCCCTACGCGCAGACGGTGCCGGAAGACGCGCCGATCGGCGCGGAGTTGATCCTGCCGCAGTTGTGCGGCGAGGCCGCATCCTTGCTGGGCGGCGTGGCGTTTCCGCGCCACCCGGCGCTGTTGCCTCTGCGGCAAGCGTGCCTGGTCAAGCTGGGGGCGCTGGCGACGTTGCCGAGCGGCCATCCGTTGCTGCACTCCTGGGAAGCCTGGGGGACGTCGCTGACCACCGCATGCCCGGATGACGACGGCAGCATCGGCATCAGTCCGGCCGCCACCGCCGCGTGTCGTGCGCACGCCGTGACACAGGGGAGCACGCCGCAGATCGGGCGCGCCGACGCGTATCTGCAGGCGGCATCGCGGGCGACGCGCAGCGGCATCGAAGGTGTCGTTCCCAACGTCTGGCCGATCAATGTGTTCGAGCCATGCTGGTCGCTGTACACCCTGCATCTGGCCGGGCTGTTCGCGCATCCCGCGCTCGCCGAGGCGGTGCGCGTGATCATCGCGCAGCTCGACGCCCGTCTGGGCGTGCGCGGTCTAGGCCCGGCCTTGCACTTCGCGGCCGATGCGGACGACACCGCCGTTGCGTTGTGCGTCCTGCGCCTTGCAGGCCGCGACCCGACGGTCGATCCGTTGCGCCATTTCGAAATCGGCGAGCTGTTCGTCACCTTCCCCGGCGAGCGCAATGCCTCCGTGTCGACCAACATCCATGCCCTGCATGCGTTGCGACTGTTGGGAAAGCCCGCCGCCGGCACCAGCGCGTACGTCGAGGCCAATCGCAACCCGCACGGTCTATGGGACAACGAAAAATGGCACGTTTCGTGGCTGTATCCCACCGCGCATGCGATCGCTGCGCTGGCGCAAGGCAAGCCCCAGTGGCGCGACGAGCGCGCGCTGGCGGCGCTGCTGCAGGCGCAGCGCGACGACGGCGGCTGGGGCGCCGGTCGCGCGTCCACATTCGAGGAAACCGCCTATGCGCTGTTCGCGTTGTACGTGATGGACGGGAGCGAAGAGCCGACAGGGCGCCGGCGCATCGCGCAGGCGGTGGCGCGTGCGCTGGAGTGGATGCTCGCCCGCCATGCGGCGCATGCATTGCCGCAGACGCCGCTGTGGATCGGAAAGGAACTGTATTGCCCCACCCGGATCGTGCGCGTGGCCGAACTCGCCGGGTTGTGGCTGGCGCTTCGTTGGGGGCGGCGCGTCCCGGCCGAGGGAGCAGGAGCGGCGCCATGATCCAGACCGAACGCGCGCTGCAGCAGGTGCTGGAGTGGGGGCGTTCTCTGACCGGGTTCGCCGACGAGCATGCCGTGGAAGCGGTCAGGGGCGGCCAGTACATCCTGCAGCGCATCCACCCGAGCCTGCGCGACACCAGCGCCCGCACCGGCCGCGATCCGCAGGACGAAGCGCTGATCGTGGCGTTCTATCGCGAACTGGCGCTGCTGTTCTGGCTCGACGATTGCAACGACCTTGGCCTGATCGCGCCGGAGCAGCTCGCTGCGGTGGAGCAGGCGCTGGGGCAGGGCGTGCCGTGCGCGCTCCCCGGATTCGAGGGCTGCGCTGTGCTGCGCGCTTCGCTGGCCGCGCTCGCCTACGATCGTCGCGACTATGCTCAGCTTCTTGACGATACCCGGTGCTACTGCGCGGCGCTGCGCGCCGGACACGCGCAGGCGGCAGGGGCGGAACGCTGGTCCTACGCCGAGTACCTGCACAACGGCATCGATTCGATCGCCTACACGAACGTGTTCTGTTGCCTGTCGTTGCTGTGGGGGCTGGACATGGCGACCTTGCGCGCGCGTCCGGCGTTTCGCCAGGTCCTGCGGCTCATCTCCGCGATAGGGCGCCTGCAGAACGATCTGCATGGACGCGACAAGGACAGGTCGGCCGGCGAGGCCGATAACGCGGCGATCCTGCTGCTGCAGCGCTATCCGGCTATGCCTGTGGTGGAGTTCCTCAACGACGAGCTGGCCGGCCATACGCGCATGCTGCACCGGGTGATGGCTTCAGAACGCTTTCCCGCGCCGTGGGGACCGTTGATCGAGGCCATGGCGGCCATCCGCGCGCAGTACTACCAGACCTCGACCAGCCGCTACCGCAGCGACGCTGCGGGGGAGGCCAGCGTGCGCCGGCCTGAACGCGCGGGAGGGGGCGGCGTGCGCGCGCTGCCGTCGGTCCGATCCGACGCAACGCCGTCGCCCGATGCGACGGATGGAGCGAGCATGAGCGACACCGCCCTGAGCCGGCGCAAGGACGACCATCTGGACATCGTGCTGGATCGGCGAACGGCGCCGGCCACGGTTGCCGCCCTCTGGGAGTACATCCGTTTCGAACACTGCGCATTGCCCGAGTTGGACCTGACGCAGATCGACCTGCGCGCCTCGCTGCTGGGCAAGACCATGCGCGCGCCGCTGCTGATCAGCTCCATGACCGGCGGCACGTCACGCGCCGAGGCCATCAACCGGCATCTGAGCGAGGCAGCGCAAGCCTTGGGGATCGCCATGTGCGTCGGTTCGCAGCGCGTGAGCCTGCAATCCCGCAACTCCCAGGGGCTGACGCGCGCGCTGCGCCACCTGGCCCCAGACATTCCCTTGCTGGCCAATATCGGCGCCGCGCAACTGCGCGAGACCGACGGCCTGGACCTGGCGCGCCGGGCGGTGGATGCGCTGGAGGCCGATGGACTCATCGTCCATCTCAATCCGCTGCAGGAAGCGGTACAGCCGGAGGGCGACCGCGACTGGCGCGGCGTCCTGGCGCAGATCGCTCGCGCCGCGCGCAGCGTGGGCGTGCCGATCGTGGCCAAGGAAGTGGGCTCGGGCCTGTCCGCCTCGGTGGCCTGTGCGCTCGTCGAGGCGGGCGTGGCGGTGATCGATGTCGCCGGCGCCGGCGGCACCAGTTGGGCCGCGGTGGAGGGCGAGCGCGCCCGCGATGCCGCCGACCGTGCAGTGGCGATGGCGTTCGCCGATTGGGGGATTCCGACCCCGGCCAGCGTGCAGGCGGTACGTCGGGCGCTGCCAACGGTGAAGCTGATCGCGTCGGGCGGAATCCGCGACGGCGTCGACGTGGCCAAGGCCATTCGCCTGGGCGCGGACATCGCCGGGCAGGCGGCCGGCGTGCTGCGCGCGGCTACGGTATCCACCGAGGCGGTTGTCGCGCATTTCGAGATCTTCATCCGCCAGTTGGCCGTCGCCTGCTTCTGCACCGGCTCGGCTGATCTGGCGGCGTTGCGTCAGGCGCGCTTGTTGCCCTCGGCGCATCTGCCCGCCGGTTGATGCCGGCGTCGCCCGCACGTGGCGGCGGGCGCCTAGTCTTACTGAGTCAGAAAGTCGCGGATGCGGGTGGATTCGCGCTGGCGCGGATTTGTTAGGGTGCTGCTTCGTGATCAGGGAAGCGCTCCGCGATGCCCGACTGGACAGCCGAGAGTGAAGCCGCATTCGACGCTTATGTCGATGCTTTGATCGGGGTGATCGGCCACGCCGAACGAGCTGAGCCCCTGAAGGGGTCGGAACAAGGTGCGCCGGGAGACCGGCAAGGAGTAGATGGTGCAAGTCCATTGCAATGAAGGAGTATCGATCCACATTGACCCCCAGTCATGCGCGGTCGGTCGTGCGGAGACCGGTAACTTCTCTGGGGTCAAACACGGGTTGTTAGGCTTGAGCAGTCCATCAGCATCGTTTTGAGACAAAGCGATGGCGGTGGAATGGACGGTTACGATCGAGGGCCGGAACGAATTTGGTGAAACATGCCGGAAGGAGGTCCGCATAGACAAGAGCTGGGAGAGCCTATTCGACGGCGACATCGGCTTGTCGATCGGCGATAGCAAAAAGATCATGGCAGCGCTGCAGAACGCGGTCGTGAATCATGAGGCGGAGATGTATGCCCTTCTTCGCCGGTTTTGCCCGGACTGCCATACGTTCCGACCGGCAAGCGGCTCGACGACCAGGTCATGCAGGAAACTGGCGTGCGAGGTCCCAAACGGATGACCGATGCCAGCTTGAGATGCAGCTTCCCGGAGATCGGCGCAAAGGATTCGTCATCAGCATTGATACGGCGCACGTTCGTAGCGCTGATCAACATTCGGCGCGAAATTTCGAGCTCGTCGTGGCCAGATGCGGCCGCGGGGGACGGGGAGAAAGGGGCGGTCGCTATTTCGTCACCGGCAGCACCGACCAGCAGGCAATCCGCGATCGTGCTCTTCACTCTCTCCAGGAAGTCGGATATCGCGACTTTGGGGATGTGACGGTGATCTCGGACGGGGCCGAAATCATAAAGCGGCTGCCCCGCGCCATGCTGAAACCAACGACCCACATCATCGACTGGTTTCATATTGCCATGAAGATCCAGCCCCATGCAGCAGATCGCCGATCACATCGTACGATCCCGATCAGGCGCCTTTGAAGCGCTTCCAACCATCGACAGGGACATCAGAGCCGTGAAGTGGCGTCTGTGGCATGGGCGGGTCGGGCGCGCGATCCGCGACCTGGAGCAACTTCTAGGTGTCTGGTCCCGGCGTGTGGGGGAATCAGCCAAACTATCCCTTCATTCTGGGAGGGTTATGGGACAGATACTCCATGGCAGCGCCACGACTACGCACGCCATCCGAGCGGCAATACAGCGATCGAAGGCTCCGCTCAAAGAATTAGCCGCGCAGTACGGCCTGAATCAGAAGACGGTTGCCAAGTGGCGTAAGCGGACCTTTGTCCACGACGCGCCAATGGGCCCGAAGACCGCGCGCTCGACCATATTGACGGCCGAGCAGGAGGCGACGGTCGTCGCCTTCCGCAGGCACACACTATTGCCCCTTGATGACTGCCTCTATGCCCTGCAGGCGACGATACCGCACCTGACGCGGTCATCCTTGCATCGGTGCCTACAGCGCCATGGGATCAGCCGCCTACCGGAGGTCGCTGGCGACAAGCCAGCCAAACAGCCGTTCAAGGCCTATCCCATCGGATACTTTCACATCGACATCGCCGAGGTCCGTACCGAAGAGGGGAAGCTCTACCTCTTCGTGGGCGTGGACCGAACCTCGAAGTACGCGTTCGCTCGATTGACGAAGACGGCAACCACCGCCACCGCCAGGGCCTTCCTCGACGAACTGGTGGAAGCTGTCCCCTACAAAATCCACACCGTACTCACAGACAATGGCATCCAGTTCGCTGACTTGCCCAAGAACCGGAGCGGGCCAACCGCCCGTTGGCGCAGCCATCCCTTCGATCGGACCTGTCGAGATCATGGCATCGAGCATCGGCTCACCAAGCCCAGCCATCCTTGGACGAACGGTCAGGTCGAACGGATGAACCGAACGCTGAAGGAGGCGACTATCCGGCGATACCACTACGAGACCCACCGCCAGCTCCAGGATCACCTCGCTGCCTTCCTGGACGGCTACAACTTCGCCAAGCGGCTAAAGACCCTACGTGGCCTTACACCCTACGAAGCCATCTGCACGGCCTGGGCAAAAGAGCCGGACCGCTTCCGGCTCGATCCACTCCACTTGACCTCGGGACTGAACACCTGGGACAGCTTCGGTTGCGGCATTCTGCATAGCTTCGCTTCGTTCTCACAACATTGAGGACGTGCGGCCAACTCTGCTCAGCTATCGCTTGGCCTGGCTCGCTGGGTTCTCTCGAACGATGCAACCTGCGCGTTACTCGATCCCCGGGTCGGTTTCCATGGTCCATGGGCGCAGCTCGTCGACAACTGTCGGCTGGCGAGCATCGACGCGCGACATCTCTGCGCCATGCAGGCTGGCAAAGGCCTGGCGCACAGCGCGAAAGCCGATCCATACATCGTCGATCCGCCCTCTGAAATGTGACCGCGATCGTGAACCGATGAGCATTGGAATGTCCGGATCCCCATGGATGCAGTCAGCCGGACGGTCACGGCCAACCGCCCCTCGGTGCAATTGACGACAGTGCTCTTGGCCAACACACGACTAGCAGAGTGGCCGTGTGATCTCCCGAAAGGTAGGCCGATTAGTCCATCACCAGGGTTTGTCAGAGCCAGTTCCGGCGAAGCGGGTGCAGTGACTCTCTCCGGCATACTCGTCGAGCTGGCGAGAGAGAGGGTCTGAGGCGATGCCTCAGACGGGGCGATTTTCGCTTCTGTTCTTCACCGGCTCCATTTTGGCCAGGCCGTCCGCGTATGAAATTTCCGTGTATGATCCACCGATGTCCTTGGCCGCGTCGAGCAAGTAGTCGAGCCTACCGGCCGTACCGAGCTTCTTGATGTCATTCTTGTCGACGCCGGCGAGGTCCATCATCTCCTTCCACACAGTTGATTCGTCGCAAGGCAGAATGCGGAAGGTGATGTCGCCTATCTTGGTGCGGTACTTCGCGAGCAGATCAATGTTGTTGCAGAACATGAAATAGCTGCCTTCGGGGCTCAGCCTGCCATCCAGAACCTTTGCGGCCTGAGGTAGATAGGCGAAGGAATGCAGATATCCGGCAAGGACTGGGATGGTCGGTTCGCCTTCCTGCGCGATTGCAAGAACTTGTTCGATGGAATAGTCCGGCGGTCGTTTTTCGTCGGCGAGCTGGGCTTGGAACTTCAGCGCGATGTCGCCCCGAAATCCAAACCGCCCCGACTTCGTTGTCTCGGTCTTAAGCACCGCATTCAGCAACCGCCCCTCCTTGTCCAACTGGCCAAGAGCGGTGTTGTCGATCGACGTCATGGAAGGCTCCTCATCAATCTGTCGTGTACATGCATCGCCCAATGCGGCGTGTCCGCTAACCTTATGCAAGTTGTTTGCCGTGCGGCTATGTCTGCAGCGACGCACAGCGTAAGCGGCGGCTTGGCGCAATGTGCATGAATACGTGCCGGCACCATCACGAGGTCTCGGCCGGATGAGGTCGGGACGCCGGAAAACCGCCTGTCGCAAAGCCGACAGGTCGCAAATCGTATGGTCGCCCCTGCAAAACCAATTGATTTCAGCTGCATCTCGACTGGCATGGGATTTGCGAATTGTGCCTCGCGACAGAAACTGAGAGCGAGCCAGAAATGATCAACCTAACGGATAGCGCCATCAACGCACTGAAGGCCGCAATCTCCTCGACAGCCCAGCCGGCAAGCGGTTTGCGGGTCATGGTCGAAGGCGGCGGTTGCCAAGGGTTCACATACAAAATGGGTCTTGCTCATGAGCCGGTCTCCGATGAGCCCGTGTTCGAGCAAGACGGGATCAAAGTCTTCGTCGACAAGGCGAGCCGGGCGCATCTCAACGGCACCACGATCGATTTCGTGGTGTCGCTCGAAGGATCAGGGTTCCGCTTCGATAACCCAAATGCCAAATCGAGCTGTTCCTGCGGCAAATCGTTCAGCTGAGCCGCCTTCGGACCATTCGCAATGGAAGGAGCATCGAACATGAGCCTGAAGGCTGAACGAACGAAGCAGTCTTCGACTGCAGAGCCTTCCGATCGCGAGCGGATTGTCCGCGCCGTGCTCGATGAGATTCGGCCAAGCCTCAGGCGTGATCGTGGGGATTGTGAGCTCGTCGAAATCGAAGCCAACAAGATCATGGTCAGGCTCACCGGCGCCTGCACGTTATGCAAGCTTGCGGGAACGACGCTCGCGGCCATTCAAGCGCGCCTGATCGAGCGGCTCGGCGAGTTCGTCCGCCTGATCCCGCTCCCCGGAGCTGCCAAAGTGGGGCCTTAAGTGCAGAGCGGACAGTCCGTGCGGCCGATCTACCTGGATAACAACGCGACGACCCGTGCACATCCTTTGGTGGTCGCGGCAATGCTGCCGTTCTTCTCTGGGCAATTCGGCAATGCGTCGTCCGCGCATGCATTCGGCATTGAGGTTGCGCCCGCATTGAAACAGGCGCGCCGGAAGCTGCAGGCCCTCGTTGGCGCGGCATTCGATCACGAGATCGTCTTCACGTCGGGCGCGACTGAATCCGACAACACAGCGATCCTGTCCGCGCTCGCAGTGCAGGAGGGGCGCGACGAAATCGTCACAACGGCCGTTGAGCATCCAGCCGTGCTGTCCCTTGCCGAGGAGCTGGGCCGACGAGGAATCAAGACCCATGTCATTCCGGTCGACGCAAGCGGCCGATTGAACATCGAGGCTTATCGCAACGCATTGTCGAGGCGCACGTCAATCGCCTCGGTCATGTGGGCCAATAATGAGACCGGTACGATCTTTCCGGTGAAATCCCTCGCCAAGATGGCGCGCTCAGTCGGCGCGCTCTTTCACACCGACGCGGTCCAGGCGGTCGGGCGGATTCCGATTGACCTGAAGACTACGGACATCGACATGCTGTCGCTCTCCGGCCATAAGCTCCATGGTCCGAAGGGGATCGGCGCGCTGTATGTGCGCAAGGAAATCAAGTTCCGACCGCTGATCTTCGGCGGCGCACAGGAGCGGCATCGCCGCGCTGGCACCCAAAACGTTCCGGGCATTATTGGGCTCGGCAAGGCGGCGGAACTCGCTGCGGCACACCTCATACAAGAGCAGATGCAGATTGGCGTCCTTCGCGACCGGCTGGAGCAAGGCATTCTCGCTCTCGGCTGTTGCATCGTGCTTGGTCATATCAAGAACCGCTTGCCAAATACGTCTAACATTGCATTCGAGCATCTCGAAGCAGAGGCCATCGTCGACCACCTGAACCGCAACGGAATTGCCGTCTCACTCGGTTCAGCCTGCGCGTCCGGCTCGATGGAGCCGTCCCATGTCCTGCGCGCGATGAGAGTACCACCGGCCTTTTTGCGCGGTGCGGTTCGCTTCTCGCTGTCGCGCGAAACCGCGCGGGATGAGATCGATCGTGTCCTGCAAGTCCTGGCGGACATCAATGCCAAACAGAGAACCTTGTGGCGTGCGTGTCAGGAGCGCGCGCGCGCGGGCGAGAGATCACAACTTGCGGAGCTCCTATGAAGGTCATGATTCGCCGTTCGCCCGAGACGGGGCTTTCGATTTATGTGCCCAAGAAGGATCTTGAGGAGTCGATTGTCGAATGTGAGCACGAGACGCTGTGGGGTGGTTGGATTAGAATCGCGAACGGCTGGGTGCTCGACCTACCCGCGATGGCGAGTGACACCATCCTTCCAATCACTATCAACGCCAAGAAGCGCGGCGGCGAAGCAACCGAATGATGAATGCTGCGACTCCACAGAACCTCGCCAAACCAGCGGATGCGGAAGCTATTCTTGGCGGAGCGGTCCGGCCTCTGCGGGGAAGGCCACATCATTCCCTGGCTTTGGCTTGGCGTGATCGAAGGTTCCAGCCGAGTGTGCCGATGACTCCGGAAGCGCTCGAAGCGTTCTTGGAGACGCACGGTGCCAAACGCAATATTTCGGCCTAGGCCAGCACTGAGGCGTTGGGCCAGCGAGATGGCGCTGACGGGAAGGCCCTCGCGAGGGCCCATTGTGCTGACATCGCCAGCCCGGTCGTTGCATTTCGCACATCTTAACAGCGTCAGGCCAATTGCTGCAACTCCGCAAGATTCAGTTTCGAGAGGATCGAATCTCGCGCCGGGCCAGGTCGTAGCTTGCAAATCGTGATGCAACGTTCGCGATGCAAATCCTTGAATCAGTCGAACTACGCGTCAAGACTAAGGTTGTAAATGAAGCATGGTCAGACAAGGAGCGTCGACGACTCGCGAACTGGAAGGCCAACGCCCTCCGCTCCTGACGATGATCCCTATCTATGGTTGGAACAGATCGAAGGCGCGCGGGCGCTGAACTTCGTCGAGCGGCAGAATAGCAGAACCCTGGAGGTGTTTGGCGGACCCGCAGCCGAACGAGACAGAGATGCACTGACAGCGATTTACGACCGACCTGACAATATCCCCTATGTCAGCCGGCGCGGCGGCTATCTCTACAATCTGTGGAGGGACGCCAATAATCCACGCGGCCTCTGGCGGCGAACCACTCTGGAAGAGTATCGCACGCCGAAGCCGTCATGGGACATCCTGCTCGACCTCGATCAACTTGCCGTCAGCGAAGGCAAAGACTGGCTTCTGAACGCCACGGCCGCACCGCCTGGAAATCACTCGCGATGGATCCTGAGTCTATCGCGCGGCGGAAGCGATGCCGTCACTTTGCGTGAATTCGATTCAGACACGAAGCTCTTCATCCACGATGGCTTTATTTTGCCGGAAGCCAAAGGCAGCGGCGTATGGCTCGATCCTGATACGCTGGTGTTGTTAAGCTCCCATGGCGACGGCATGGCCGCGACCACCGGCTATGCGCGCACGGTGAGGCTGTGGCGGCGTGGTACGCATGTTGACAAAGCGGCAGTGATCTTTGAGACCAAGGCCGCTCATGTGTCAGTCGGTTGCAGTGTTGACGACACCGTCGTGCCGCCCAGGATCTGGTTCCTCGACGCGACAGACGTCTCCAATTGCGTGGTCTGGCTGGGCGATGAAACGGGCGCCAAGACGAGGCTCGACTTGCCAAATAACATCTGGATGCGGTCGCATCGCAACTGGCTTGCCCTGAAGCCGCGCGAATCCTGGTCTGTGGCAGGGCAGACCTATGCCGCGGATACGGTGCTCGTCATCCCGCTGCCGGTATTCCTGGCGGGCAGCCGCCAGTTCGAGATTCTCTTCGAGCCGGACCCGCGCCGTGCGCTGCAGAGCTTCTTTTGGAGTGCGGGCAAGGTTGTGCTTTGTATTCTCGACGAACTCCGGCCAGTCTTCGAGATCTGCACGCCATCCGATCATGGCTGGAACCGCGAGCAATTGGGCGGGCTTCCTGATCTTGGCGTGGTCGACATCTGGTCTCTCGATCGCGATCCGTCCGAGAGCAATGGCGACTTGCTGGCTCACGTCGAGGATCCGCTCACCCCGCCGTCCCTCATCCTGATGGAGCGGGGCGTTGGCAGTCCCGCCGTGCTGAAGCAGGCGCCGAAGACGTTTGCCGCGGAGCACTGCGTGGTCACGCGGCACGAGGCCATCTCGATCGACGGTGAGCGAATTCCCTACCTACAGACCGGCCCCGTCAGACAGACCGGCAACGCGCCGGTCCATCTGAGCGGATATGGCGGGTTTGGGATCTCCGTGAAACCGTATTACAATTCCGCGCTCGGTAAGCTTTGGCTTGACTGCGGCGGCACCACGGTTCAGGCAAATTTGCGCGGCGGCGGTGAGTTCGGCACGCGCTGGCACGACGCCGGCCGGCTGGCCGGCAAGAGATTGTCGCATGACGATTTCGCAGCCGTCGCCGCCGATCTCGTTAAGCGCGGCGTGACACAGGCCAAGCGGATCGGGGCCGAGAGTGGATCGAACGGCGGCATCCTCATTACCAACATGCTAACGCGATATCCCGGGCTCTTTGGCGCACTGTTCTGCACCGTCCCGCTGATCGACATGCGCCGCTACACCAAACTGCTCGCCGGGGCGAACTGGCTCGCCGAATATGGCGATCCCGACAACGCTGAGGAGTGGGAGTGGCTGAAGACCTATTCTGCCTATCATGCCGCAAGACCCGGGCAGTCCTATCCACCGATCCTGATGGCCGCCAGGCGGCGGGACGATCGCGTCCATCCCGGACATGCGCGCAAAATGGCAGCGAAGCTGCAGGCGATGGGCTATGAGGCTTATTTCTACGAGCATGCCGCCGGCGGCCACAGCTGTGGCAAGGACAACAGGGAGCACGCCGGCTTGTTGGTGCTGGGCCTGCGTTTCCTGAAGAGCAGGATCGGCTGGCTGGATACCGAGACGTCAGCGACTTAGCGTAGTTGTTGGACGGCAGCTCGTGCGATGTCGACCGAGGCGGCTGCAGCATTGCGAATCTGATCGGCGTCCACACCCGCACGACCTATTCGAGATGCCAACCAACGTTTGGAAACACGGTCCAATTCGTGGCCGTCGGGACCCTGGCCACCAGGCGTTTCTCTTCACCTGCCCGACAATGCCTTTGCGGAGTGTCAGGCAGGGGCCCGCGTGATCTTCCACGACATAGGTCGGTAACGGGGGCTGCTTCTTGTCTGCACCTACGAAGGATCGCCAGTTCAAGTTGTCCTTTCAAAGCTCCGGAACGTCTTTTGCGGATTGTGCTTTGCATACGCGTCACATTTCGCCGACAAGATCAACTTTCAACGACACCAGCCGCCATGCTCTTTGCCCAAGGGCATAGATGATGCAGCGTACCCGCCGTCATAATAGCGCTGCCAGCGCTCTTGTGATCGCAATTTCTGTCGGCTTTCCAACATGAATTGATAAAACTGACATTCGAGCAGGCGTTACCTAACTACTTGAAGCGAACCACAAAATTGATTTGTGGCAGGTATGGCACGCCAGTTGCTCTTGGCTTTTCAGAAACGACTCTGGGGATGCTTGCTGGAAGGATTCGGCTTGCGAAGAGAATTGGAAAAATGAGTACTTCAGCGCAACACCAGGTATCCTGCGGCGGCGGCGAGATCAGCGAGACCATGCAAATCATGGCTAAGCACAAGAGCTGCGGTACGGTCAGTGGCAGCGGCAAGGCGAGCTGCGGATCTCAGGCCGGCATCGGCAATGTGCCAAATGAGGTCTGGGAAAAGGTGAAGAACCATCCCTGCTACAGCGAGGAGGCGCACCACCATTATGCCCGCATGCATGTCGCGGTCGCACCCGCCTGCAATATCCAGTGCAATTACTGCAATCGTAAATACGATTGCGCCAACGAATCGCGCCCCGGCATTGTCAGCGAGAAGTTGACGCCGGAGCAGGCCGCCAAGAAGGTGCTGGCGGTCGCTTCCGCGATCCCTCAGATGAGCGTGGTCGGCGTTGCTGGCCCTGGCGACCCCCTGGCGAATCCGGACAAGACATTCAAGACGTTCGAACTCGTCAATAAGCTCGCGCCAGATATCAAGCTGTGCCTCTCGACGAACGGTCTGGCGCTAGCTGATCATGTCGACACGATCGCAAGACTCAAGGTCGATCACGTGACGATCACGATCAACATGATCGATCCCGATATCGGCGCAAAGATCTATCCATGGATCTTCTACCGCCACAAGCGCTACACCGGCATTGAAGCTGCAAGCATCCTCAGCAATCGGCAGCTCCAGGGCCTGGAGATGCTCACCGCGCGCGGCATCCTGTGCAAAGTCAACTCGGTGATGATTCCCGGGATTAACGATCAGCATCTGGTTGAGGTTAACAAGGCCGTGAAGTCGCGCGGCGCCTTCCTGCATAACGTGATGCCGCTGATTTCGTCGCCCGAGCACGGCACCGTGTTCGGTCTCAGCGGGCAACGCGGCCCGACCGCACAGGAAGTGACAGCATTGCAGGATAGCTGCGAAAGCGAGATGAACATGATGCGTCACTGTCGCCAGTGCCGCGCCGACGCCGTCGGACTGCTCGGGGAGGACCGCGGCGCGGAGTTCACCATGGAAAAGATCATGGCCATGGACATCAAATATGATGAGCAGGCCCGAAAGGAGTATCAGGCCAAAGTCGAGAAAGCGCGCATTGCAAAGCTTGCGGCCAAGCAGGAGCAGCTTGCGGGGCTCGCCAACGCGTCCAGCGAAATCAAGGTGCTGGTGGCGGTTGCAACCAAGGGCTCGGGATTGATCAACCAGCACTTCGGTCATGCCAAGGAGTTCCAGATCTACGAGCTCTCGACTTCAGGCGCAAAATTCGTTGGCCATCGTCCTATTCATCCCTATTGCCAGGGCGGCCATGGCGAGGACAGCAAGCTCGAAATCGCCATCGGCGCCATCAACGATTGTCATGCCGTGTTCGTGTCAAAGATCGGCGGCTGCCCGAAGGCCGAATTGATCAAGGCCGGAATCGAACCGGTCGATCAGTACGCCTACGAGTTCATTGATGGCTCGGCGATCGCCTGGTTCAAACTCTATCTCGATAAGGTCAATGAGGGGAAGATCAAGCACGTTGAGCGGGTCGATCCGGCGGCCCGCCGCAATGCGCTGATTTCCGCCGCCTGAGAGGATGGGTTCAGACAATGCCGTTCAAGATCATCGCCTCGCAATGCACGGGCTGTTCGGCGTGCGAAACGCAATGCCCGAACTTCGCTATTTCCGAGCGAGCCGGGGTTTTCCTGATCGATCCTGAGAAATGCACCGAGTGCGCCGCCTACTTTGATGAGCCGCAATGCGTGGCGGTTTGCCCGGTTGACAATACATGCGTGCTCGACACGGCACTGCCGCGTCACCAGGAGCCTGCTTGAGGGCTACGATGGATGTCACTACGACACTAAAGGTTCAGAAACTCGGGCGGATGATGCTCCGCCTTGACGAGGCGCCGGTCGCGGCTTTCGCCTTCTCAGATCAGGTGGACGGCTCGCCCTGGTCGCAAACGTTTTCGCCAGTTGCCAAGTCATATTCTGGCGACGCGCACGTCGGCGGGAGCGAGTCGAGCTATTCCTGTCGGCCCGAAGGCCGCCGTCTTGAGCGTGGAGGATCGATTTCGCCGATGGGCCCACGAAGGGCGGACGCGTCTTCCGCGACATCAATCCATGCACCTGCAGCCATTGTTGATCAGGCGCCATTCATGCCCGAGGCCTTCTTCAGTTGGTCATCCGAAAGAGGGCGTCCTCGCCGAGTCCTGTCTTGGTCGCACGGTGTCGAGCAGGCCGAGCATCATCCCAGGGCGACAGGGCTATCCTATCACCTCGATGAAAGTGCAGAAAGTACACCTGCGCCACGCCAAGGCGTTCGCACCGGATCACGTGATGCGGAAACGAATTTCCTGCCACCAGTGCGGTCGGCGCCACCAAGCCGGAATTCGGCTGCTATGAGAGCACCTCGTGTGGGTCTTCCTGTTCTCGCTCAACGCATATTGCCGACTTGCAGATGCGTCTCGGGCAACTCGGGAGGGACGGCAGCTGTCGGGAGACCGCTGGGGCTTTGTCCCGCGGACAAGGCTGGCGCCAAGGTGTTGTTGGGCACGCTCGAGCGTATGGGCGGGACCGTGAGTGATGACGTCCACAATGCCCTCGGTTGCCGGGGTAATCAGGTCGACTCTGTCGGCTGTGCGCATCCCGCGCTGAAGCACGCGCCTCGCCGCCGGCTCAAGCACGCCTCCCTCGATGGCAGACGACGCGCGTGCCGCGTCGATGGCTTCTTCAACATCAACCATGGGCTCACGATAGTCTCTAGCATCTGGAGTTTAGGTTGCGGGCGTTGATGTTGCTGCACCGGGATCCCGACAGGCTCATGCAATCCGTGATCGCAAGCCCCGCCGTGCGGGAATGGAGGGGGTTGATCGAGCATCGTGATAGGGTGGTTCGTAAGGCCGGGCGCCTGCAAGGCGCGGTACAGTTGAACTATGGAACAGGGACGGCAGCATGAGCAACATCGCCCGTGACAGTGACATCGTCGAGCTGACGGACGCCCCCTTCTTTGATTATGGTGACAACGTGCGGGCCAACCGCACCATCCGTAACGACGGCACCTATGTGGGCAAGGAGATCGGTGAGGTTCTGGTCAAGAAAGGCGAGCTTGGCTATGTCGTCTCGATCGGCACGTTCCTGCAACAATTTTATATCTATGGAGTCGAATTCCTCGGCTCCGGCAATCGCGTCGGCATGAAATGCAAGGAGCTCGATCTAGTCACGCCAAGCCACGAAGGCGAGGAGCCGTTCTTGCCAGGAGCGGCACCCCGATGATCGAACCAAGATCGCCAAAATACCGGTCAGGCCAACGTGTCAAGGCGGCAATCGATCTGCTCAACGACGGTTCCTTTCCCGGCGCGTCGGCGGAAGAGTGTCTGGTCAGCGTCGGGTACATTGGTGAGATCGTCCAGGTCGGTCGCCATACGGAAGCGAACCTACCCATTTATATGGTCGACTTCGGCAAGCACTTGGTGATTGGCTGCCTCGAGGCAGAAATCTCTGCAGTCTAGGATATCGCGCAATGAACGCCGCAATCATCAGACGACATCATTCCGGATTGCCTGCGCATCCCAACGAGCTCGACCGGTGGCGGATCGTGCGCGCGCTGACGAAGCGCGAGCACTACCGATATGTCTCGCCAAAGGTGACAGCGGTTGCTGGCGGCTATCTGGTCGAGAGCCCGTGCTGCTCAGGCAATATCAATGCGGAGGGCGGCCTCGTCGACGTCGCGCTGCTGCACCACGATAGGACTGGGGCGGCATGGCAGCTGCTCCGCAAAGATCACCGCAAGGGCGTCTGGGAGTGGCATTCGACCCATCAACGGCTTGGCTTGGCGACAGCGGTTCTGAACGCCGACCCTGAACGTTTGTTCTGGCAATAAGGATTGTGGAGATGGTGCTAAGGCGACTTGACGGAGATCGAGCAGACGCTCGCCGCTATTGATATAGCCTCTGAGCCCTGCCTGATGCTCCGGCAGAAAGTTCCACATCTTGCCTTCTTGCGAGGCGTCCGACATGACGCAGAGTCCGTTCCGCCGGCTTGGAAAGTTCGACCTGCATCTGCTCGACAGTGGAGGTCACTGTGTACAGATCACGAATGATCCACACCGCGCCGCCGGCATTGCTGGCCAAGCGCTCTGGCAAGTCATGATCAAGCAATCGTCTTCCGGTGCCAAGCTCACACAGGACGGCTAGGCCCGCGGGTTGCTTGCCATGCCGTAGTGCCCGGCCCGGGAAATATCACGATCAGGTCGCTCGCTCGTTCATCGGGTCCATGAGGCGGGGGCAGGCATGGTCTCGCAGAAATGTCCGCTGAAGGCGGAATTGCCTGTGTATCTCAACGCGGCTTATTAAACCAAGGATACTGCGGTAGATCAAATTTGGATGAGCGAACCGTGCTCGATCAGCTGACGAGGAGTAACGGTCAGGCATTGCAAGAGTTGCCTTTGTGAGTACTCGCCCTTAAGTCCGCAGGACTTCAGAAAATAGGAGAAGACGTTTGCTCTTCGCGCGGTAACGCCGTGCACTCGCCGTGAAGGCCGGTTGATGATGCGCGCGCAAGTAAGGCAGTGCGACTGTCCCGGCCGATCCGTGCTACTCCATCAATAGTATTGGCCCCTGGACATATCATTACTACGAAATTGATGAGTGAAGGCGGCGCATTCAAGCAAGAAGCGCTTTTCGAGTTGTTTTTCGAAGACGCATCGAGCGTCCCCTCTCTATGGCTTGCTTCCATGTTGAAGGGGCTGACGTGCACGTCGAAAATCGGGTTTGTCACGCGGATAAAGATCCAGAGGACAGAGGACAAATTCGCGTGTAGTTCCAGCTCTTATCTCGAAGAGAAAAATCGCTTGAGCGGTTGTCGACGACCATTGATGTGGTAATGGGAAGCAGTTGCGTGTTCGCCAAAAACAAGGCGCTACAGGCAAATGTGCAAAGCGAAATCGGAGAACACGTGGCAAAAAGCACCAAGCGCAAAGAGTATAGTAAGGATGACGTCAAGCTGCTCAAAGAGCACTCAAAGGCCCGCACCCCTGTAGCTAGGGTTTCAAAGCTTATGAAGCGATCCGAGGGCTCTCTAAGACAGAAAGCACGTACCTTGGGGATTGGCTTGGGTCACCAGCGCTGAGATACGCGTGAATGTTCGGAAATTGACCGGCGTGATGATCGGACGGCCAGGCGGCTTACGACCGCCGGGCCATCTGATCGTTTCAGGTCCCTGCGCTCGAGGGGCAGCTCGCGCGATGAACGAGCTGACCGGTTTGCCGATAGACCAGTCAATGGCCTAAACCTCGTCGATTGTCATGGTTTCAATTCAGGGACTGATAAAGCCGACTCGTTCGTCTCACTGTGCGGCTTACATCGTGAATATAGATTTACCGAGCCCGGAAATACGGTTCGCGAGCGTGCCGGCGGATCATCATCTCGGCCGGTAGACATCATTCGGCGCTGAGCCATCTCCCTCTGCGTCCATACTTCTCGAGGCGCGGCGACTGGAACCTAGTTGCCCCAAGAGGGAGCTTGGCACCATTTTTCCGAGTCCGGCGGCCGGCATCGTCGGCCTACAGCATTAGCGGCCTGCGGCTGACGCAGATCGCTCTGATGATGCTGCCGGCCGGCAAGCCGCAGAAAGAAGGGAATAGCCGCGGTCCGGGCTACGGCGACAACATAGGAAGTCCGGCAGGAGATGTGCGTACAGCAGGCGCAGAAGCGTACAAGTATTTTGTATGTTTATGCGAAGCCGCGCCGGCATCCTCTTGTATGCGCGATCTGTTGTGAGGTGAGCAAAGCGGTGGTGAACATTGTTCATCGCTATCATCGGGACCGTCGATTTCGCCGCCGCGATTGCCGCGCGCGGACAGCGCGGCGGCCGCGGCAGACTCCATGGCGGCAATGAGAATTGAATTGCGGGCCGCACTCGCTAGCAGCAGCCCGCATTTGCGGTAAGATCGTCTCATCTGGTATCCGACAAACGATTGAATCTGACGTCCTTCGAATGCGGGAGCTGCTCCTTGCTGCACTTTCGATATGTTGGCTCAGGCAATTTTGAGCGTGTCGCCGCCGATTTCGCGGTTGCAAGGGCAGAGCTCATCAGTCTGTATCGCATCCAGAACGCGTAACGTGTCCGTCGGGCTGCGGCCGACATTGAGGCTTGTCGCATAGACATGCTGGATCGTGTTCTCAGGATCGACGATGAAGGTGTAGCGATGCGCGATGCCATCTCGCGATCGCACGCCAAGGCCATCGACCAGTGCGCCCTTGGTGTCGGCAAACTGCCAGATCGATAGACGGTGCAGATCCTTGTGCTCACGCCGCCAGGCGAGCTTGCAGAACTCGTTATCGGTCGAGCCACCAAGCACGACTGCATCGCGATCGGCGAAATGCTTGGACAGGCGAGCAAACTCAGCGATTTCGGTTGGGCAGACGAATGTGAAATCCTTCGGGTAAAAGAAGATGACTTTCCATTTTCCGGGGAAACTCCTCTCAGTCAGCGTCTCGAAGGCGCTCTGCCCGTTCTCCTCTTGCAGGTGAAAGCCGGGCTTCACGCCTGTGATGTCGAAGGGCGGCAACTTACTTCCAATTCCAGGCATATTGTCCTCACAACATCGCGTCACACGGAAACAGCGTTCCGGGACTGGCAAAGCAAGCGATATGCCACCCGATCTGACGGCAAGTACCCATCATGCCGGTCGTGGAACATTCGCCTTTAATGATGGCGGTGTCCTCGAAGCCCATCTGCACCGTGTGGTCTCCTCAATTGCCTCGAGCTTACGGCCCGGCATTCCCCGTTCCGCGCTCTTTCGCCCGAGACTCGTAGTGGAATCCACGCGTCGGGCGTTGTCGGGTTTGTCTCAGAGCTCTTGCCGCTGTCGGGTCCGCCACAGCATCCAGTCTCGGACACTGCGCTATTAGTCGAGCCTAGTCAGATGCTTAACGCGCTTGCGAACGAATGGCACGCCAGTTGCTAACTGGATGCAGCAACAACGAGTGAGGGCTGAGGGCACGCCGACGCCGATGGCGAGCGATGGCCTCCTTCCCGAAACCCGTGTGCCCACGTTTCTGAGAGAGAAACAGCCTCGCGCGTTCCGCGCGAAAAATTGGCAATCGGTTGATGGAGAGCAACATGTCTTCGCTGAGACAAATCGCGTTTTATGGCAAGGGTGGCATCGGTAAATCGACAACGTCGCAAAATACGCTGGCGGCTCTTGCTGAGCTGGGTCAAAGGATTCTCATCGTCGGCTGTGATCCCAAAGCGGACTCGACTCGCCTCATCCTGCACGCCAAAGCGCAGGACACCATTCTGAGTCTGGCGGCGAATGCCGGCAGCGTTGAGGACCTCGAAATCGAGGACGTCATCAAGCTCGGCTACAAGGACATTCGATGCGTCGAGTCCGGCGGTCCAGAGCCGGGGGTCGGGTGCGCCGGAAGAGGCGTGATCACTTCGATCAACTTTCTGGAGGAGAATGGCGCCTATGAGGACATCGACTACGTCTCTTACGACGTGCTCGGCGACGTTGTCTGCGGTGGCTTCGCGATGCCTATCCGCGAGAACAAGGCACAGGAAATCTACATCGTGATGTCCGGCGAGATGATGGCGATGTATGCCGCCAACAACATCTCCAAGGGTATTCTGAAGTATGCGAATTCCGGCGGCGTGCGCCTCGGCGGCCTGATCTGCAACGAGCGGCAGACCGACAAGGAGCTGGAGCTGGCAGATGCTCTTGCCAAGAAGCTCGGCAGCCGGCTGATCTACTTCGTGCCACGAGACAACGTCGTGCAGCACGCGGAGCTGCGCCGCATGACTGTGCTGGAATACGCGCCAGAGTCCAAGCAGGCGGATCACTATCGCAATCTCGCGACCAAGATCCACAATAATGCGGGACAAGGCGCCATCCCGACGCCAATCAGCATGGACGAGCTCGAGGATATGCTCATGGAGCACGGCATCATCAAGCCTGTCGACGAGAGCCTGGTCGGCAAGACCGCCGCCGAGCTCGCCGCTGTTTCGGCATAGTTCATGTTGTCGGCCTTCTCGACCGGGGAAGGCCGACATCGTCCACTCAGAAGCTGGGGGACCTTCATGATTGGCACACAAAGCAAATTGGCCGATACGATGTCATCTCCTGTATCAGCAGCTCACATCGCCGAGCAGCGCGATGCAAGTGAGCTCTACGGGCTTCTGACCGGGCGCCATCCAACAGAAGTCGACATCAGCGACGATGACGATTTCGATCGCCATGTGCTCGCTTGCGTTCTCGCCGCATCCGCTATGGATGGCGGCCAACTTCCCGAACGGGCTGGCTTGACTAACCAGGAGCTCGATGCGCTCTTGGTGCAATACTTCCCATCCACCCCGGTCAGGAGTTGTACCTGGCGCGAACAGTCCGCGTTACCGGCTCCTGACGAGACGATTATGGTGCGCGACCTCCTGCTTGCGCAACGTTCCACTCATGGCGAGGTCGGCGGCTGGCTCGCGACGATGATCGCGCGGCGCGCCATGGAGCCTAATCACCTGTGGGAAGATCTCGGTCTGCGGGAGCGGGACGAATTGTCCCGCCTCCTGATGCGCCATTTCGGGCCGCTGGCGGCTCGCAACACCAAGAACATGCGCTGGAAGCGCTTCTTCTATCGCACGCTATGCGAAGATGACGGTCTGGTGATGTGTACCACGCCAGTCTGCACGGAATGCAATGATTTTGATCTTTGCTTCGGCGAGGAGAGCGGGAAGAGCCGGATGGCCGGACGCCGGCGGGATCATCTGCGTCGTCTCGATGACTCAGTCCAAGCCATCCCAAGTTCGCAAGACTGAGCTCATAATGGATGCCCCCTCCTCGGCGCGAGTCCCGGTGTATCGGACGACCTTTCGGCCAGCTGCCACATGACGAGACTGAGGGTTTGAAAAGACACCGGGGTAAACAACTTTGCGCAGGCGGCCTAAGCAGGACGCGGCGGCGCCTAATGATCGCGGCTTGATAACTGGCGGAGGCGACCGTCACATTTGCCGCCGAGATGTTCTATGTTGACGCGCGATCGACGCCAACATCCGCCTCTCGATCGCGCCCCGCTGAACTTGTTTACGAACACTGACTTGTGGTTGGACCGAACCCGATGGCTCAAAACTCTTCTTCGATAAGCGCCGGAATGCACGCGCCTTCCCCGAAGTGCTGCAGCTTGAGGTGATGCCCGAACCGTTGGCCGGCTAGCAAGCTTCCAAGCTCGCCGCGTGCCTTCAGCTCGGTGGCAAGCGCACCGAACCTGGCGCTCCGCCGTTTCCACCCTGTCGGATTTGCGACACACCCGACTAATCTGAAATTCGGCGTCATTCACAGGTTCTTGGGAATTCGAGCGGGTTGGCACAGCAGTTGCTGAACAGCTTCCGGAATAAACATACGGAGCCGCTGATGGCGTTCGCCGCCGCAACCACCGGGCCCGACAAAGATCGGTCGAGGTCCATAGTCCTTAATGACACCACCTTGCGCGACGGCGAACAGACACCCGGCGTGGCCTTCACGACACCGGAAAAGGTCTCGATCGCGCGTGCGCTGGCCGCGACCGGAGTCACGGAGATCGAGGCCGGAACGCCGGCGATGGGTCAGGAAGAGATTACCGCGATCCGAGCGGTCGCCGAAGCGGGCCTTGCGGCCACGATCATCGGCTGGTGCCGGATGAAACCCGCGGACGTCGATGCGGCGATCGAGGCCGGTGTTTCGATGGTCAGCCTTTCGATTCCATCGTCCGACGTGCAGATTGCGGCGAAACTCGGTGGCGGCCGCTTGGCCGCGCTGGAGCGGGTGAAGCGCGTCATGGCCTATGCTCGCACCAAGGGACTGGATGTTGCGGTGGGTGGCGAAGACTCCTCGCGTGCCGATGTCAACTTCCTGATCGACCTGATCGCAATCGCCAAGGCGGCCGGCGCGCGGCGCTTTCGTGTCGCAGATACGCTGAGCGTGCTCGATCCCGACGCGTCCTTCGCGCTCGTGGCCGCACTGCGCGCCAGCACCGATCTCGAGCTCGAATTCCACGGCCATGACGATCTTGGGCTGGCGACGGCTAATACGCTGGTGCCGATCAAGGCCGCTGCGACGTACGCCTCTGTGACGGTCATTGGACTGGGCGAGCGAGCCGGCAATGCGCCGCTGGAGGAAGTTGCCGTCGCAGTTAGGCAGCTCTACGGCCGTGATACCGGCGTGCTGCTATCCGAACTGGAAAAACTCGCGGCCGCCGCTACAGCCGCAGCGTGCCGCACCATTGCGCTCAACAAGGCGATTGTCGGCGAGCATGTCTTTACCCATGAATCCGGCATCCACGTCGATGGGCTGGTAAAAGACCGGCCCACCTATCCAAGCGCTGGACCCGGGGTTGCTCGGCCCCTCCCACCGCATTGTGATCGGCAAGCATTCAGGCCTTGCCGCTATCACTTCGCTCTTGTCCGAGTTGCAGCTTTCGGTCACCGCCGAGCAAACCGAAACCATTCTCGCGCACGTCAGGAAGCATGCCATCGAGCACAAAGGCCCGGTTTCCCAGGAAACGGTGGTGGCGATCTGGCGCGACATTCACGAGAGATCGCTCGTCAACCGAGCGCGATCGGGTGGTCAGCCATGCGCATCGCGCGATCAGGTTGGAACATTCGAGCCAGGACGGTTTCTCGGCGCGGATCTAATGGAGGTTGAGAATGACGACGGACGGGATCCTTTCGCAATTGAACAAGGCCTCGGCGGCAGAGGAGTTTTTTGCACTGCTCGGCGTCGAGTACGATGCGAAAATCATCGACGTAGCGCGCCTTCATATTCTGCGTCGCATGGGGCAATATCTCGCGGGCGAGGAGCTTACCGGTGCATCCGATTCTGACATCGCCTCGCGTTGCAAGGCCACGCTTGAGCGCGCCTATGCCGACTTCGTCACGTCCTCGCCGATCGAACAGCGCGTGTTCAAGGTCCTGAAGGATGCGGCCGCACCACAACCGAACAAGCATCCAGCATTGGTGCAGCTCGGTTCTTTGGAGTGAATTGAGTTTGTATCTCGTGCTCCGGAGCGTGAAGGTTCAGAGAACCTGCGAACCACCCAGGGCGTCGAATTAAAATGGAAGTTGCAGTTACGGCCTCGCGGATCCGCAGCTTGGACACTCGGCTCCTTAAGGTAATCACGGCTCAGCCCGGATATTTCCGTCGTTTCAAGCTGGTGCCCATGGTGCACCTATCTCCTGCAATGGTACGCCGGCAGCGGGAGCGCGGATGACTGTCTTCTGTCGCATTCCGGACACGGGTCCAGCACGGTTACCGAATGTTCCGATCCTCGTGAGAGGCTGCCAATCCGATTTCCTTGAGTAAGATTCTGTATTGGCGGTCAATTTTCATAGTATGCGCAATTGGTACGACAATTGCTGACACATGCTCAGCTAGTCTGGAGAAGCGAATGCACATCTTGGTCCGCATCGAGTTTGTTTTTGACGCCGCGCAGTTTCGCGCGCGCTGCCTGTCGGCATCATGATGCGTCGCGACGCCAAAGCGATGGTTGCATATTCCGGCCTGGCTGAGCTGAAAGCTGCGCTTGATCCGCGCCAAAGATTCGTCGACGAAATCACTCCCGTTGGCCGATCTATGGCCGAGGTTTCCCGGGGGGAGCCCTTGCTCTCCAGCGCCGGTCGCGCGGCGCCGTTGACGGGCGGCTTCACCGCCGGCCCTCGTGCCCTCGCCAAGAGTTGCGGGCGTGTCGCTGCAATCGGCAAGATTGCGAGGGCATTCGGAGTAATGGATCGCGTTTTCACCGGCAAGCTCGCGGCCGACAATGGCACCAGCCGAGCCTCTGGCAGGTCCTCGATCTGTTCCAACTCGGTTGCATCTCGAAGATGAGGGGAGACCAATCGATCGGCTCGCGTGACCGGGCGGTTGCGTGCCTCACTTGTTCCATTGCCAAATGGTGGCCCCAGAATGCCGAACCCGGAAAGAAACCCAAGCGGCGTGCTTCCGGGCTCGTCGACAAAGGTCCAGCAATGGGTGTCTCGGCCCCGCGCTGCTGCCAGGCGGTGTTGAAAAAATGGCGGCGGGCACGCGGCCGCACTCTTAACTGAAGCAATCTTCACGCGCGAATTCAAAGCTGGAGGCGGAGCACGCTTCGCTGGCGAGCCGCTACTGAACACGGATGGGAGTACAGATGATGAGCACCGCACCCAAAAGCGCCGCTCCGGCCGCGGGTGGTGGTCGCGCGGCGACCAAGAGGGAGCTGCCTGAACGATTCAAGGCGTATAAGCACGTCTGGGTCTTCGTCGAGCAGGAACGCGGGATAGTGCACCCCGTCTCCTGGGAGCTGATGGGTGCCGGCCGCCGGCTCGCCGACAAGCTCAACGTTGACCTCGCCGCGGTTGTCATCGGCCCGGTCGGGGAGACAACGCAGCAGGCAATCGCCGAATCCTTCTGCTACGGCGCCGACCTCGCCTATATCGTCGCGGATGATCTCTTGGCCGATTATCGCAATGAATCCTACACCAAGGCCCTGTCAGAGCTGGTCAATACGTACAAGCCGGAAATCCTACTCCTAGGGGCAACTACACTCGGCCGCGATCTCGCCGGCTCAGTGGCCACCACACTGCTCACCGGCCTAACTGCCGACTGCACCGAGCTCGACGTCGATGCCGACGGCTCGCTTGCAGCGACCCGGCCGACGTTTGGCGGCTCACTATTGTGCACGATCTACACACTGAACTATCGTCCACAGATGGCAACCGTCCGTTCGCGCGTGATGCCGATGCCCGAGCGCGTGACCGGCGCCGTCTGGCGCGTCATCTCGCATCCGCTCGGGCTTGTAGAGGAAGATATTGTCACGAAAGTGCTGTCGTTCCTCCCGGACCGCGATTCTACAAAGTCCAACCTTGCCTATGCCGACGTGGTCGTCGCTGGAGGGCTCGGTCTGGGATCGCCTGAGAACTTCCAACTGGTACAGCAGCTCGCGGACGTGCTTGGCGCCGAATATGGCTGTTCGCGGCCGCTGGTCCAGAAGGGCTGGGTCACCTCGGACCGACAAATCGGCCAGACCGGGAAAACCATTCGGCCAAAGCTCTATATCGCGGCCGGTATTTCCGGCGCGATCCAGCATCGCGTTGGCGTGGAGGGGGGCGACCTCATCGTTGCCATCAACACCGACAAGAACGCTCCGATCTTCGACTTCGCCCATATCGGCATCGTCACCGACGCCATTCGACTGTTGCCCGCATTGACCTCTGCATTCCGCGCGCAGCTGTCGCCGCACTCGCATGACCGCATCGCTGGCTAGGGGAGCTTTGTTATGATCGAGGAAAGATTCGACGCGATCGTCGTCGGTGCTGGCATGGGCGGGAATGCGGCAGCGCTTACCATGGCCGAGCGGGGCCTAAAAGTGCTGCAGCTGGAGCGCGGGGAGTATTCGGGGTCGAAGAACGTGCAAGGCGCCATCCTCTATGCCGATATGCTGGAGAAGCTGATCCCGAATTTCCGAGAAGATGCACCGCTTGAGCGGCATCTCGTCGAGCAACGCTTCTGGATCGTGGACGATCGTTCGCACACGGGGATTCACTATCGCTCCGATGATTTCAACGAGGAGAAGCCGAACCGCTACACCATCATCCGCGCCCAGTTCGATAAATGGTTCTCGCAGAAGGTCCGCGAGGCCGGCGCCACGGTGCTGTGCGAGACCACAGTGACCGAGCTCCTCCAAGATTCCCATGGGAGGGTCGTCGGGGTGCGCACAGACCGAGATGGGGGTGAAATCCATGCAGATGTCGTCGTGCTGGCCGAGGGGGTGAACGGAGTGCTGGGGACGGCTGCGGGCTTAAGAGGGCGGCCGAAACCGGACAAGGTCGCACTCGCGGTTAAGGAGATGCATTTCCTGTCGCGCGAGACAATCGATGCTCGCTTCAATCTCAAAGGCGACGAGGGGCTCGTCATCGAAGCCGCCGGAACCATCTCCCGCGGCATGACCGGTATGGGCTTCATCTATTCCAACAAGGAATGCATCTCGCTCGGTATCGGCTGTCTTGTTGCCGACTTCCAGCGTACCGGCGAGACACCTTACGGCCTGCTCGAGGCCTTCAAGCATCACCCGTCCGTCGCGCCGTTGATCGAGGGTTCGGAAGTAAAGGAATATTCTGCGCATTTGATCCCCGAAGGTGGATACAAGGCGATCCCGCAGCTTTGTGGTGAGGGCTGGGTCGTTGTCGGAGACGCCGCCCAGCTCAACAACGCCATCCATCGCGAGGGGTCCAATCTGGCGATGACGTCGGGCCGTATCGCCGCGGAAGCAATCTGCCTTATCAAATCGCAAAAGAATTCGATGACGGCCAAAAATCTTTCGCTTTACAAAAAACTGCTGAATGATTCCTTCGTGATCAAGGACCTGAAGAAGTACAAGGATATGCCGGCACTGATGCATACCCACTCGCAGAACTTCTTTCTCACATATCCGCAGCTCTTCTCCAGGGCGATGCAGGATTACGTGCGCGTCGACGGCACACCAAAGCTTGACAAAGAGAAGCTGATGCTGAGCTCGTTCGTCAAGGCGCGGTCGTGGAGTGGACTGTTCAGCGATGCCCTGCGCATTGCCCGGGCCTGGCGGTGATCACACACCAAAGAACAACGACGAACGACGGAGCCAGAAACAATGCCGAGCGAGCCATCCCGACGTGTCGAGGACAAACTATTCTACAACCGCTATCTCGTTGATTCCGGCCGCGCCCATATCAAGGTGCGGCCGCACACCACACCATCCTCGCGGCTCTTATCGATGCTGAAGGCCTGCCCTGCGCGGTGCTACGAGCTCAGCGATAAAGGTCATGTTGAGGTGACAGTCGACGGATGTATCGAGTGCGGCACCTGCCGGGTGATCTGCGAAGAAAGTGGTGATATCGAGTGGAGCTACCCACGTGGCGGTTACGGTGTGCTATTCAAATTTGGTTAAAGCTTGGGGTGGTAGGGGCTGATTGGCAGGCTGCGGCGTTCTCGCGATGTCAATCGAGTTCCGATCTTTCCATCTGCCGGGCGGGCCCTTGCCAGGTTCCGCTATAATATGCCCGGAGATAGCCAAAGCGAGCGGATACGAAAGAGGGCGCAACGCACTGGATTAGGTCGTCCATCTCGGATCTGTCGACCGATCCTGGTTCTCTTCCCCGATATCTGGCCGGTTTCGTCCTTCTTGGAGTTCGCGGCGATCCGCCCGCCGCCATTGCCTCGCGACGCTGCCTATCACCTACAAACGGAACGCTGAAAGCAGGACTTCGCTTCGCCATAGCCGCCGACCCGACGAACGTCCCATCGAGCGCCTTGTAGACAGACAAGCACGAGCGGACCACGAATTAGCGCTTTGTGACTCCTTCGCGCGGCCGCCGGTTGCGGGTTCGTCAGGCGGGCTGCGCGCATGCAGCACACAAATTTGCACTTTCATTCGCCTGTATCGCCGGGATATATGATCGGCCGGAGAGCATGACGATGGTTCGATTACAAAAGAGCAGGGCAGCCGCTAACGCGCGGCGAGCAGAGGCACGCCGTGAGAGTTCGGTCGACGACATCCAGGCCCGCATAGCCGAACTGAGAAGCTTGCCGCGCGAGAACCTCGCGGATGCGGTGTTCATGCTCTCGATGAATGCAAGACGGCAGGGCGAGTTGATACGCCATGCGATCGAGAAGCGCACCGAGGTCGACTTGGACATTGATCCGCCGCCGAATGCTGATTTGGCGACCTATCTCGCGAATGATGTGGTCTCGACCTTACGCCACCACGTCGCTGACCTTCCGACCTTGCTGGACCTGTTGGTTGAGCGAGCGCCTGACGTCTGCTTCACCGTCGATCGGGAGGACGCCGTTTCGCTGCTGGCCGCAATCATTCGCGAACAGCGGCTCGAAGGAGTCCTTGAAGGCCTCAGGCTCGCCGGGCTCCTGAACGAGCCAGCGAAGGATCGCCATGCCGGGATCGGTTCGGAAGCGGATTTGAGAGGAGCAGCCGAGGGCGCGTGAGTGTCCAGGGCGCTTTGAGCGACAGTCCCTGCAGATGGAATGTCCAGAGCGGATGGGGACGTCAGAAAATCTCCGCGCCTCCTTGCGAGGTCAAAACCGCGTCGAAATTCGCGGCGTAGATCCTTTGTCATCCGTTTAGTGTTTATCGCTGACGCGGAGCCGCTATGCACGCCCGGTCGCAGTCCCCGGCCGCGTCAAGCTCGGTGACCTTCACGTTAGCGAGGACGAGATCCGCATTCTGAGCTTTCATGTTCGGTTGCAGCGGGCGTTTGCGTGCTGGAGGATCATGGAACCGTTCGCTAACAGCCACGCAAGGGAAATCACGGCAGGACACGTCGACCGAGCCGCGGCGATGTGCCAAAGCGGCGAAAGGCGGTCGCTCAACTCGGTCAGGCGTCCTGGTGAAGTCGACCGTCCTTTTTTCGGTAGTCGCTGGCTGCGCCTGGGGCGGCGGGGGAAAGGCCTGGCAAGTATTCCGCGACCGAATCGAGAATTGCAGACCAACTGAGTGGCGGCCCGCTACAAATCGGGCAAAAAGGGCTTTCTTGGGTGGCGCTGGATCGTCGACATGAACGCTCCGCCGAGCGTCTGCCATAAACACCCTATCCTTGCTCGATCGCCCGGGAAATGCGCCGAACTCGCCTCGGCTATTCGCTGTCTTCGCGAGCCGCACCGGGCTTTCGCCGAACCTCGTGTCCACTAGCACGGCGAAGACATAGCCGAAATCCGCAGCTGAGTGCGGCCGAACGGCGCGTCCCACGTCAATGCCGGTCAGGTCGGTCAGTAGGGTCAAACCCCACGAAGGCGCCTCACGCGCTACGGTCAGCCGCACTTCAGTGAGCTGCTGTAATAATCTGAAAGCATCCGATTGCAACTTCCATCACGATCAGCACGACTATAACCCACTCAAGACGCAGCGAGCGCCGTGTATCGATGATGTCCGTCAGTGCGTTAGCCGTTCCTGAGATGGCCGACAGCTTGCGCTCGAGCATCTCAAGACGCTCCTTCAGTTCGTATTCGTCTTTCAGACGCGAATAGAGCCGCTCGAGTTCCGGCTTCTCCCAGAGTGCGTCGGGCTTTTCGGCAATGGCGACGCGGCCCGCGACGCGCTGCTGGACCAGGAGCGCATTGCCGATCAGTTGGAGAATGCCCTTCCGGCCCCGCGGCGTCCGGCCATGCTCGGCTAGTTCGCGTGCAAAGGGTTCGATCACGTCGAACACCGCGGCGATACGGCGCTCATCTCGCTCCAGCGCCGTGCTCTTGGCTAGCGTATCGGCGATCAGCAGCAGCCGATCGTCGCTAAATTCTCTGAGACAAATCCGTCCGCCCGGCAGGATGACCTCGGCGCTCTGGTCGTTGCAGAGCTGCGCCTGCGCGCTCTCCTCCTCGTAGGAGCTGAGTTCACCGATGACCCGCGATATCAGCGTTTCGATCAGAGCGGTTTCTTCCGAGGGCGACAATCCGATGAGCACTACAACGCCATAGCGGAAGATCACGACAAGGCCCGCATGAATGCGGAAAGCGACCGGCGTCGAGGACACCAGCGGTCCGATTTCGAGAGCCGACGGGTTGATGCGATCGCCCAGCATGACTGCGCGAATGCTCAGCATCGAGGCGGCCGCCGTCTGTTCGGAGACGGCAGGCTTACCGGGCGTAAGTTGATCCAGGTTCACTTTAGCATCCGGTTTGATTGCGACACGATAGCGTTGGGACCGTCAAACGCGTCCAGAACTTCGTCGCAGATGGTGCAGCGGAATTTGCCGGGCGCGTCGCTGAGAGATGATGCTACGATCCAGAAAATGCCGGCTCCAAGTTTGGATGGGTGCGTCGCCATTTCCATGTTCGTGCATGCTTGGCCGCAAGATCAATCGAACGACCCAGCAAGCTCTTGGAGGAATTCGACGACCCGGGCCGCCAAACATTTGGCTGCGCCGTAGGCGCCGTCCTCGAACAAGGTCGAGCAAGATTGATGCCGAACCGGTGTCTTCGCGCCAGCGGCGTCAGGATTTTCCGCTTCAACGGGCGAGCGAAAATGATTGTTTGAAACGGCACGGGTTGACCAAAGACTGGCCGCGATGTGTGTTCAATTTCCTCCAGAGCGTGTCGGCTACAGAACACGGCGAATCCTGCGCGCCGCGGGATGTTTCAAGGCAATCAGAGCCTTAACCGCCGCAGCGGCGCTGGCATAGCTGTTGCTATCAAATGTCGCAATGACCGAGCGAAGGCGGAGTGCACATCCGGTCCGATCTGGCGAAAACAGGACGTTACCAGTGGACCGAGGGTGGCGAAGGTGAAGTGCCGTTTCCAACCGTCAGCCGCACGACGGTCCCGGCAAATTCTTGAGCCAAGGCCCGAGTACAACGGCAGGAAGGACTTGAGACCGTGCATATCGAACCGGGACTAGTAACAGGCGCCAAGCTCGTGTTGAGGTACGCGAGAGGCATTGCGACGGGCTGCGTCATCGCCAAGCTTGTGGTCGAGAGCATACGCGAGCGGGGCGCAATGTCATTTGCTATGCAAGCCAGCGCCGCGACGGGCCTTGTGTTCACGTTTTTCGAAATCCTGCCGCACTTTGCGGTTGGGATGCCCGAAGTGCACTTCGTCCTGCGCTCAACGCTGTCACTGTTGTTCGGCGCGGCGCCGGCTGCCTTTGGTCTTGCGCTCGGCCTTTTGCTGCAAGGCGTCCTCTTTTTTCCGACCGACCTGCCGCAATATGGTATGAATGCCACGACACTTCTAGTGCCGCTCTTTGCGATCCGGGCGCTCGCCAAGCGGCTCATTCCATCCAAGGCCGCCTATCGCGATCTGCAGTACCGTAACGCGATTGCGCTCTCGACTGCGTATCAATCTGCTATCGTTGTCTCGGTCGCGTTTTGGGCGCTTTATGGCGCGGGCTTCGGCGCCGCCAACCTCGGTCACGTCGCATCGTTCGCGGTTTCCTATGCAGTTGTGGCCTTGGTCGAGCTGGTGGCTGATCTGGCTGTGCCGGCGCTCGCGAAACAAATCGGGCGACGTGAGTGCGAGGGGATCTGTCGCCCACCGCTTTTAGAAGGCATGTTGCTGTTGATAGCAACGATGGCCGCCATGTCGCCCGTTTTGCTCAAGCGATGCGTACGCTTTCCCCGATAGCAGCCGGTTGCCGCGATCCCGGGCGACGCTCGCTCGCTGCTATCCGTGGCAGCGAGGGGGTCGAGCTTATGCTCATTCCGCACAAGGCGACCAGGAAATCATATCTCGCCGACTTGCGGCCGGCCGTCTGCGTCGGCCCGGTCGCTAATGAGCGGACGCGCTCTACCGAGTTCGACCTGCTGGTGCGTGATGCGGCCAAGGCGAACTGCCGCAACGACGTGGAGGAATGGCGGGATGCGGTCAGCGCAGCAGCCTGGTCGCAGAGCATCGGGGGCGAAGTTGGACACGAGGGGCGTCTTGCGCTGCTGATACACGGGGATTCATCCGTCGAACGAGCTTACCCATGCAACATTAGCAGCCTCCTAAGCACAGCCGCGATGGCACGCCGTTCGGCGGCTTCCCATGCTCTGCTGCACTCGGCCGGAATGTTCGCAGTTCGACAAAGAAGATCGCCATGTATGGATTGATCGTGGTGTTGACCATGCTCGCACTGTGCAGCATCGTGTTTGCCGGCGAATTGATGGGCCCGGCAAAGGTCATCAGCACCGACACCCTTGAAATTCACGGGACACGCGTTCGGCTCTGGGGCATCGACGCGCCGGACAAGACTCAAATGTGCCGAGATATCAACGTCAATCCATATCGATGTGGCCTCAGGGCCGCGAGCGATCTTGAAAGCTTCGTTGCAGAGCGCGAAGTCAGTTGTCTGTCAGTCCTGGAGGATGAGTGTGGACGGACGATGGCGATCTGTTCAGCTGACGGCATCGATCTCGGAGAATGGTTGGTGCGTAACGGTCTCGTGCTCGATTGGGCGCGATACTCCAGGGGACGATACCACGCTGCGCAACGCGCGGCCGATCGTGCCGGACGGGGCTTGTGGGCGGGCAGCTTTGCCGTACCTTGGCTATATCGAGCGTGCATTCGGTTAGGTGGTCGACCAGCCAGCTGTTCAGACGACGCGAATGCACACCCTTGACTCGTATTCCCCACACCAGAATAAATGCCAGAGTGGGTTCCGCACAAAGTGACAGTCACGGGCGAGCTGGCGTCGACCGGCAGTGAGCAAGCTTACCACTGCCGCCCAACCATGCTCAAAGAAGTAGGATGTCTCAAGCTCTCGTAAGCGCGAAAGTCGAAAGACAGAAAATCGCGAGCTCCGCAGGAACGCCATCGTTCTCGGCGTAATTCTTCGGAACCATGGACTCGCGGCCATGCCAAGGCGGCGCTTTTTCGAGTTCGAGAGAGAGCCGCATTTACTCGGAAAAATGGCGGGCTCTCCGGAGCCTAAACAAGACAAAGGCGTGGCACGGAACAACAATCAGATTCCGCCGGGTACAGGTTGAGCGGAAGAAAGAAGGCCAGTGGCGTTCAAGGCACCACTGGGCGAGGTAGGCAACACGAATGAGGCTTGGGATGCAGCCTACCTCCACTCCATTCGCCTCAAACTTTCAGGTTTTGACTTGCCCAGAGCGCGCAGCTTGATTCCCAGAGGTCGCCAGATGCTGTCCGCCAAAACTCATACACTCGCACTCAAATCTGATGGACCAAGCAGGTGCGAGCGCTTGCTCAAAGCCGGCTCCGAGGGGCCCATCAAAACGACGAGAATTGCGCGCTTTGCCGCGGGAACGCCGCATAGGTACCTTCCCGGACTTCGCTGCTGTTGGCGATATCGGCCGCGATTGCCTTTTCAAGCCACGGCTGCTCCAGCATATGGCCGGGCGGGTAAGAAGCCTAACACCACACGTGCGGTTTCGGTGACAAGGACGTGTGGACCTGCCTTGCAGGCGCCGATCACAACAATGCCACACAATGCAGCTGTTCGTTGGGTTGGAAACAGCATGGCTCGCTGACGATTGGCTGGAGATCCGCTGAATGAGCAACACCGCATGCGACAAGCGCAACTGCTGCGGCAGCCCGAACAAGAACGTCAGATCGCATGTCACCTTCCGAACGCGAAGTGCGCGCCTTCCAGAATGAAGCGTGAGCCACTGAACACGCAGCGTCGCTCCCATGCCCTCGTTGTTGTGTGCAGACTCTGTGCCGACGGGCACGATGCAAGCTCCCGGCGTTTTTCGATCGCGATGTCGTCTACGCGACAATTGCGGTCGTTGTTCAAACAAGCCGGGGGCCTGAGGTCGAACACGAATCGAATGCCGTGCGCCGGCACCGCCAGTTCGATGATTTCATGAACGCTCCTGCGAAAGAGATTGGGTGATCGAGCTTCTTTGCAACCACACAATGAAGTCGCACCGGTAATTCGAGGCGCGGAGCTGAGCTCAGTCAGAGATCGCAAGCTTACCTGACTGCGATCTAAGAGACGAACTGGTCGGCAGTCCCCGATGGTGCCGACGCGGGATGGTCGGAAGCAGCTCGGAGCAAACGAACACGATCTGCCGGTCTGCATCTTCTCCCCTGCTGCTCCGGAGATCAGGCATCGTATAACTCCGCAAGCGAGCTTTCTTGACCGTCGCCCGGAGGTCAGCCAGCATAGCTGGGTTTCATTGCCGTTCTATTCGTAGGGCGATCTCGGCAGCGAATTCTTCGTGCCGTTCTGGGTGGTGCTATTGTGCCAGACCGATGCCGGTGGGACCGTGATGGGCGGCTGGCGTATCGTCCGCACTAGGGCTTCGCGTCACGACCAGGTCGCGGCCAGATGGTCTCGGCCCAGAGGCCTTGCATCAGCATGTTGTTCTTGGCGACTTTCCTCGCCATTATCGGCGCCGCGCACCTCGGCGGTGCGCTGGAGCGTGGCCAGCTCGATCGTCTATGCCTGGAGAATTACGTGCCGGCCTCGGCGATCGTTGCGGCGCTGACCTCGTGGGGTCAATGCTTTCGATGTTTTCGTCAGGACACGAGCTTCAGCCCGACAATGCCGGCGACGATCAGTCCGATGCTGGCAAGGCGAAACGCGGCGGCCGGTTCTCCGAACAGGATGATCCCGAGCGCTGCGGTGCCGACCGCACCGATGCCGGTCCAGACCGCATAAGCAGTTCCAATGGGCAGCGTCTTTAGAGCAAGGCCGAGCAGGATCACGCTGCCGGCCATGGCCGCGAGCGTGAGCACGGACGGAACGGGCTTGGTAAAGCCCTCGGTGTATTTGAGGCCGATTGCCCAGGCGATCTCCAGCAGGCCGGCGACCAACAAAATGCTCCAGGCCACGGCGGCCCTCCGTTCATGGCAGGGTCGTCCCCGCGGCTGATGTGGTGATGAGCTGGAAGGTCATCCTTGCCAGGGCTCGCGATTCGCTTCGAGCAGGGGTCAACTTCTCTCAAAGATCAGAATTGCGGCGTTATTGGCTCGGCGAATTCACACGATCGACAAAGCAGAAAGCCGTCCGTTCCGTTCATGCGATCGGCAATGTTGCAAAAAGCTGTCCCTTCAAAGAGATCCTTGTACCTGACGCGGAGGAGGTTGCCCAAAACGTGTCGTCGCTCAAAATCCATGCAGCAGAAAGTAACGTCGCCGTTTGGGAGAAGAACATTACGATATTGCCGTTCGTCAGGACATGTCAGTGCTCCAACGATTGGCTGCCGCGCTCCAACCATCTTCTTGCCGTTGCCAGCCCTGCTGCGCGGCGGACGCGAGCGAACCAGCGCTTCGTCAGGAATTATGCCGACAAGTTCGGGATGCACCTCGCCCATGACTATGAAGAGCAACGATGAAATGTCGGCATCGACAAGTTGGCGCATTAAATCGACATAGTTGCGCGTGGCGAGACCATTGTCCATGTGCGTGCCGTCATCAAAAACATGCACCAGGAAAACGCGGAACTGCAGCGCACGCAAGCGTTTTAGATCCCGTCCGTTCATTCCTACCAGGGTTGTGAAAATCCGCATTCCATGGCCACACGCATAGGCATGCTCAACCATTTCGGTGCAAGCCGGATTGAGCCAAGGCTCCGAAAACCCGGAAAAGCTGATGTCGACCGGTGCTGGTACGCGCGCCAGACATCGCTTGAAATCTTGGAGAGAAAAATGCTTCACGTCGGATATCGCTCTTTGCCGTTCGGCAAACTTGTCCTGCGGGCAATAAGAACATCCGACGACACAGCCCGTTGTCGTAGTTATCTCCAAGACCCTGCCGCCGCTGATTGCAGAGCGCAGCTCCTGTAGAGTCATCGATTCTATATTGTCCACTTCCGCGCTCCGCGTTTGACAAAGAGATATTGAGGGGACCGTCGATTTTCATCTCATGCCGGTTCGCTCATGCATCATTCTCGATTCTTCGTCCATCAGCGCGACACGGCACCGTCGCAAACGCGGTCGCGACAGATGAAGAAAGCGCCACGGCTCTCTCCCCTTAGCGCCCCAGTCCAGCAGGATTGGACGGCTGCCGAATGCACATGTGTCGATGGGGTTGGTCTAACGTCTCGTTTGTTCCAACAAGCATCACTCATGCCATTGGCGGTACTGTCCATAACTCGACACGTCCACGATAGCTGTCGTCCCAAATGCTGCAACCGAAGCGCAACTCTACGCGATCGATAGCGTACAATATGACGCTACGTACGATTCAAGCTCTCTTGAAAAATGAGTTGAATGGCAGCTTTCTTATGAAATGTGACGGCGTTGCCCGCCCCGAGCGCCACGTCATCATGATCAACGTGGTCGGCATCGACCCGCGAAGTTCCGATTGCGAGTGCCCCCCAGCAAGCAGCTGATCCAAAATCTCAGGTGAAAAATCCGTAGCCATGTGTATCTCCTGTCAAAGATAAACTCAGAGAAGCCAACTTACACTGTGCTACTGACACTCTCGGACGCGGCCAGCCTAAGCCGCCGCCCTTGGTCTCATTAGGAGTCACGCAAATGGTAGGTCCTCTGGCTCAGGAGGACGTCGAGCGCCGCGCATATCACCTGTGGGAGCAAGCCGGAATGCCTAAGGGGCGCGATCAAGAGTTCTATCTAGAAGCGGAACGACAGCTGAACGAAGAGCTGATCCGCCATGAACTCAAGACGCCGGACACGCTGTAGAAAACCGGAAGAGAAGTCTGAGCGCCTTTTAGGCGTCGAGATCAATCCACTAGCTGTTGCAACGATCCACCGGTTGCCCCAACGCACGATGGAGTCGATCCGACCAATACCCGGCACGGTGTCGCCGCGTGTTGCCGTCCGAACGTCATCGTGTCCTCCATCCGAGCACAAACCCAACAATCAGTGCGCCTGCGACCGCGCAAATGGTGCGCGTTCGATCGCCGTCTGGCTTCAATAACGCCAGAACCTCTTCTCGACTGGACTTGAGAGATCTCCCTGGTTCAGCGCCACACGCGGCAGTGGGACGTCGCTGACTCTTGTCAGCGACCGTCACCTCGATCTCTTCGAAGGTATTTGCCTGGTGCAATCGCATGATCGGATCCCTTGCGGCTCCCCAATGATCATGCTGCGAACTAAATCAATGATTAACGGCAAACGAGCCGGAAAACGAACAATGATTAGAAGCGGCGACTAGGCTTGTTGCAGGATGGTGCACTCGTCCTATCACCGCGAGGTAAGTCGCTCGCCTCAAACTGGGAGAGCCGGGGTAACGAACTGCTCTTAGAAGCCGTAGACGCGTATCTCCTCAAGAGAGGCATGACGCGGGACGAATTAATCAATGCAACTCAACGCGTGCTACAAAATCGTCGGATACCGACCAAACATGAGGTGGCGGATAGCTTAAGCCTCACCACCTACCGACTGCCAAAATGGGACATTGGCCTTCTACTGGATTTGCTTGCCTACGCGGGTGTCCTTCAGGTCGCGGAGCAACGCGCATATTTTCCGTGGGTAACTAGCAACTCCCGTTAGGCCTGACGCTGATTTCATGCAGGTCTTCATCTCAGGTCGGTAGTAGTGGTTGCGATGTGGCAGTCGCTGGCCCGCTCAGAACCTGGGGAGGCCCCCGGCCGAGAAGTCGGCACCGCTGCTGTAACCTCGGCGGCGGCTGCGCCCTTTAAGCCCGGTCATTTGAAGCCGGGGGTGGGTGGAAGCCCCAATTAGGATCCAGTGTCAGAAGGGCGCCCACAAAATTCTCAGCGAGGTCTGCGCGCGGGCGTACCCCAACGTCTACCCATGGTGCCTGCATTCCGATCGCCCCTCTTCCCAACGATTGCCTGTGCCTAAACAGCGGTGTACTCAGGCGGAAACTCGCGCTGTTGAAGTGTTGCAAGGAAAATTCTGGAATGGGCTTTCGTTTTTACGTTTGCACAGACGAAGGGCTGAGGCGGATCGCAAGAGAGGTTTTCGAAAATCGCGCTTCGCTTCCCCAGTTCGCAAATACTGGCAAAGGACTGTTGAAGCAGTTACGCAGCGTCGTGACGGGCGGCTGTTCGCCCGGACTTACGGGACCTATTCCGAATTTGACGCCGATGGTTGCCTCTGTGTTCCACTCAAGACGATGCTGAGTGCGTACCAGCTTGTCGAGGCGTCTGAAGCAATCGAACGAGAGCGTCTTGAGCAACCAAAAGTCGTGGAGATTGGCCTACGCCGTCGTCACAACCAGTTGCAAAGCTCGATGCAATGGACACTCTCCGCGGCGGAAAAGCAGGCCATCGCTGCAGACTTATTAGGCTCAGACAGGCCGAGAGGAACAAAACCTATTCCTATCTTACGAAGCCATCACCTCTAATGCCTTCCTTGGGAAACCAACACTGCTGCTGTGAGGCGGGCGGCGGCGACAGGCTTTAGCCAGAGGAACTTCGAAACCGCGTTGCGATGAAGGCCAAATTAGGATCCATGCGAGAAAGGGAGGCTCATTTTTTCCATGAGGGCCCATTGATTTCGATGGCTACCTCCAGCCGTCCCGCTCAAGTGCAGCGCACGAGCAGCCAAACTCCGACGCCGCCGACCGCCGCTGCGAGCCCAATGCGCTCGAACGAGACGAGGACGGTGGCAATCATGACCGGCACAGATCCGTCTATCACGTGCATGTTGGCCTTTCTTACGCCCGCTCAAGGATGTTGCTAACGGACGTGGCGTGCCACAGACCACCGCGAGCCGTGGCGACCCCTCGGGCGTTTAGTACAGCTGCAATGTCCCTCAGCGTGGTAGCGCCCGCCTTCTGGGCTTCGCGGATGATGGGTAGAACGTTGGCGGCGAACTTGTCAGCCGAGGCCGTCACCGTCTCCACTGCGCTCCTACGGGCTAGGTGGAGCCTTGGGTTTCCAAGCGCCACCCCACGAGCCTTTGCTGCCGCGAGAGCCTGCCGGGTCCGTGTGCTGATAAGCGCGCGTTCCTTCTCGGCGAGGGCGGCAAACAGGTGCAGCACGAAGGGGTCCACGTCTGACCCAAGCTCAGCGACCCAAAAGGGCACCTTATGAGCCATCAAGCCGCTGATGAAATGCACATCGCGGCTCAGCCGATCCAGCTTGGAAACAGCAATATGGCATCGGTGCTTCCTGGCCGATGCAAGAGCGGCTTTGAGCTGAGGCCGTCGCTCCAGCGCGTCCGTACCCTTGCCGGTCTCGACCTCAACATATTCGCCTAGGACCTCGATTCCCTCGGCTCGGACAAAATGCTGCAGTGCTTGCCTTTGTGCTTCAATCCCTAGACCGGAGCGGCCCTGCTGCGCAGTAGATACCCGGATATAAAAGAACGCTTTATTTGACATGATTGCCGCTCGCTTTGGCCTTGTACAAGAATCATACGAGCGTTTAGATTGTGGACAACACGCATTTGCGAATCGCAGGGATTCCGTTCTGCATAGCTTCGGCCATTCTTGACGCTCGATAGCCAGCGAGTGCGCAACGGAATTCGCTCGGTGAAAGTGCTTGGGCCTGAGCGGATCGAGAGTTTTGCAAAATGCGCATTGTGTATGTCGAAGTAGATAATTTTAGGGGCATTAAGAGCCTTCGCTGGGCCCCTAGCCCAAAGGTGAATTGTCTGATTGGCCCCGGCGATTCCACCAAGACGACAATTTTGGACGCAATCGAATTTGCAATGAATCCCAGGTCTTATTCCATTGCTGATGATTCCGATTTCTACAATCTAGATTATGATCAGCCGATTAGAGTCGTCGTGACAGTTGGCGGGTTGCCCACCGAGTTCACTGCGGACGACCGTTATGGCATGCACTTGCGCGGTTGGAATCCCGAAACTCTGAGTATTGAGGACGAGCCAAGGTCAGGGCTCGAAGACGTCCTGTCCCTCCGAGCAATCGTCGATAAAACCCACGAAGTGCGTTGGTCGCTGCATAACGACCGCATTGAAGCGGACACCGAAGTAGACCCTCCCTCGGTGAGACACAAAGACATCGCTAGCTTTGCTACCACACGGCTCGGTCCGTACGCGGAACGCCACTTGAGTTGGGGCCGTCTATCTGTTCTCAATCGTTTAGGTGATGATGCCGAAGCCCTCCGAGGGCAACTGGCAGACGCAAGCCGTGCCGCCCGAGCTGCATTCGCGGCAGGAAATCCTAACGCTTTCGAAGAAATCGTTCGGCGCGCAGAATATCTGAGCAAGCAGTTTGGTGTTCCGGTGCGCGAGAGATATGCCGCTCAGCTGGACGTTCAAGGTGTGAATATCACGGCGAGCGGAATTTCCCTACACGATGGCAAGTTGCCTCTTCGGCGGCTCGGCGCAGGATCGTCGCGGCTGATCGTATCGGCACTCCAGCACGAGGCGGGTGGATCGCATGTCGCATTGATTGATGAAATCGAGCATGGGCTAGAACCTCATCGCATAGCGCGACTCCTTAAACACCTAAGTTCGCCATCGACAAAAGAATCGGGCGCTGACACACAACCACAGATATTTTGCACGACCCATTCTCCCGTAGTTCTCCGAGAATTGACGGCCGGAGAGCTTTGGGCCGTTCGTTGTTCAAATGGAAAAACGAAAGTCCAATCAATTTCGGCCGCAGCAAAAACCAATGGGGTTGCCCAACGACATTTGCGCCAAGAGCCGGGGGCGTTTTTGGCCCACAGGATCGTGGTCTGCGAGGGCCGCACCGAACAAGGCCTCGCGCGAGGGCTTGACCATTATTGGGCTGCGAAAGGGGAACTAGACTCTTTCGCCGTTAAGGGCGCTGTCGCCATCGATGGGCACGGCAACGGCAGTGCTCCCATTCTGGCTGATCACCTTATCAGCCTCGGCTATGAGGTTTTGCTGTTGCTCGATACCGACGAGAAGGTCGACGATGTAGTTTTGCAAGCACTGAAAGCCAAGGGTGTTGTCGTTCTTGAATGGCCCGGTGGATGCTCTACCGAGGAACGAATGTTCCTTGATTTGCCTTGGTCCGTAGTAATCAAACTCGTGGCGTTTGCGGCAGAGTGCGTTACGGCGGACAGCGTCAAGGCCCAAATCAATAGAGAGTGCAAGGCGAGCGATTTGTCCGAATTGGCTGGCCTCGATTTGCCCGCGACTTTGAACAGTACCGCGTTCCGAGCCGTCTTAGGGCGCGCGGCCAAGAACGAAAACCGCGGTTGGTTTAAGGACATCACGCGCGGCGAGCAGCTCGCAGAAATTCTAGCGCCCCACCTTGATCAAATCGCTGACAAGCCCCTTTCTCAGGGAATAGCTCTGCTTCGGAATTGGATCGATGCTTGAGGCGGCGGCCGACAGCGAGATTGCAAGGGCCGCCGTATCGGTTCGTCTCGGGAGCATCCTTGCTGCTGCGGGTTGCGGTAAGACTGAGCAGATAGCTATTGCCACACTAGAGAGCCCAGGTCGCCGGCTCATTCTGACGCACAGCCACGCAGGCGTGGACGTTCTAAGGCAGCGCCTCAAAAAGCTGAGTGTACCAAGACGCAGGTTCCGGCTGGAGACGATTGCAGGGTGGTGCTTGCGCTACGCATCGTCATTCCCTACGCGGTCTGGACTGCAAAAGTTTGATCCCCGGGCCGAGGGTGAATGGAACGAGGTTTATCGTTCAGGAGCGCAGCTTATTAGCAGTGGCGCGATAGATTCAGTGCTTTCGACTTCTTATAGCGGCGTTTTCGTTGACGAGTACCAGGATTGCTCGCTTGAGCAACACAACGTCGTGACGGCACTTTCAAGGTTGCTCCCAGTCTGTGTCTTCGGCGATCCACTGCAAGCCATCTTCGATTTCAAGGGGCAACGGCCGGTAGATTGGGCGACGCATGTTTATCCCACGTTCGCCAAGGCCGGTGAACTCACGACCCCATGGCGGTGGAAGGATAACTCGACGCTGGCTGTATGGCTGAAAAAGATGCGTAGGGCGATTGAATCGCGCGGTGAAATCAATCTTGCCGGATGTCCGGATTGCGTGAGATGGGAGGTTCTGCCTGTTGATCCGAGATACAGAACTAACAAGATTGTTGAAGTTTGTAAGCGTACTCGTGGCAAAGTCGGCGATGGGACACTGGTCGTTATTGCTGATGCCGCGAGCATCGGAGCGCGCGCGCATATCACTCAGAAGTTGGCGAAGGTGGGATTTTCCCAAATAGAGCCGATAGGCTGCACGACGCTTTACAATGCAGCCAAGCAATTCGAGAATACGCAAGATATGAAGCACTTGATGGCGGTGATGAAGTTCATTGGCGATTGCATGACCGGCTCCAGCGCAACGCCCTATCTGCGGGCGGTGGAGGCTTGCCGGAAAGGCTTGAGGAAAGGAACGGCGGAGTTTGGATCGCTAATCGATCTAGGAGTTGCCCTTTTGGATGACCAAACGCCATCGTCGAGGCTGGCGTTGCTCGAAGGATTCTATGGTCGTGACGATGCTTATTGTTTCCGACGCGAAATGTATCATGCGATGCGGGCCGCTCTGCTTATATGCATAAGCCGGCCTTCCTGCCTACTAACGAACGCTCTTTGGGAGGTTCAGTCGAACGCGCGACATGCCGGTCGAATTGTTGGGAGACGGTGCGTAGGCAGCACCTTGCTTGTGAAGGGGTTGGAGTTTGATCATTCAGTACTGATCCATGCGCCGAGCATGACCCGAAAGGATTGGTACGTGGCGCTCACGCGAGCCAGTAAGACGTTGACCCTTCTCGTGCCTGCTCAACGATTTTCGTTGGCTTCCGACCGATAATTATAATTACTTGTACGGATGTCGGCTAAGCTGGCGAGCGCTACAGAACCTCGCTACAAAGCCAGAACCAATTCTTTCGATGGGCAAGGCGCGCTTGCTTAGTTTCCCTACAATCGCTCCACCAAGTCTATAAACGAACGTTACATGCACTTGCAACAAGGTTGTGTCTTGGAGAAAATTCGCGCTATGGTGTCGCTAGGAATCCATTTGCGTTCCTCGGGCGGGGCGATGCCGGCATGTCAATTGATGTGACCCAACTAGAATCAAATGGTTTCGCCTGGGCGCGTGGCGTCCACGAAACCGACCTGCTCGAAACTGTCCAACATCTGGGAAATGTCAGGGTTGACCCGCGGAGTCCAATCTCTGTGCGCGATATCCGCCCCCAGCCTCCAAGCTCTGCAAAGGAAAACACGCTATCGAGCCGCTATGGCACCAATGCATTTCCGTTTCATACGGACAGTGCGCATTGGGATCAGCCGGCTCGGTACTTAGTGTTGTTCTGCGTCGATCCGGGCGAGGGAGAGCGTGCGACCCTTCTGCAGGACTCTCGGGCGTGGCAACTCCGAGATGACGAAATTGAGTTGGCGTGTCGAGCTCTATGGAGGACTGGACACGTGCGGCCTCGGCTTTGCACGCTCGCCGAACGTTCAGCCGAAGGCATGGAAGTCCGTTACGATAATGATTGTATGCGCCCTATGACTAGGGAAGCGTGGGAACTAGGGGCGCTTGTTGAGGAGCGAATCAATCGTTCTGAGAAGACCCACGTCTCTTGGGAGCCGGAATGCCTACTGGTCATCGACAATCGACGCATGATTCATGCGCGGGGAACAAGCAAGCGGCCCGACGCGAACCGGGTGCTTAAACGTATCTTGATTGGGGGGAGGATGACGTGAAGGCTTGGGACTCGGAAGGGCTATGGAAGAAAGCGAAGCTGTTTATGGACCAAGCGAACGAAAGCGACCATGGTTCATCGGAGTTCGCCTTCTTTGCATCCTTGGCGCTTGAATGCTTGGCTAGAAGTGCTCTCACGAAGGTGCATCCAGTCCTAAATGCGGACCCGAGAGATGATTCTAATGTCCTCTACGCCTGCGGCTACACATTCGCAAAACCGCGCTCCTTGCCAGCGCATTCGGTCTATCTCCGGGTAGAAAAAATCATCGACCCATTTCAAGCGCAGCATCGAGAATTGTGTGAATTTCTTGCTTTGCAACGGAACGCTCATGTTCACACCGCAGACCTTCCGTATGAAAATCTTGGCACCGACAAGTGGCTCGCCCGATTTTTCGAGACTGTCTCGGTGCTGCACGATTTCATGGGAAAGCCAATGTCCGACTTTCTTGGCAAAGACGAGGCCAAGATGGCAAAGGAGTTGATAAAGACTCTCAATCAAAGCGTTCTTAGCGGCGTCAAGTCCAAGGTAGCCGCGCACCATAAGGTCTTCGAGGCAAAGTCCGACGACGAAAAGAAGAAGCTGCAGGATGCCGCCTCGTCTCCATTTGCCTTTCCGGGACATAATCAACGCGCCTGCGCATGTCCCGCGTGCACGAATAAAGCGCTGTTGACCGGACGAAGGTTCAAAGAGCTGCCCGAACAGTACTCAGATGGTGAACTCTTCAACGAAGTCGAATATCTAGCAACATCATTTAAGTGTACCTCGTGCGACTTGTCATTCAGTTCAATCGAAGAAATTGCGCATGCGGGCCTTCCGACTCATTTCAAGAAAGTAGAATCCACGAGCCTGCATGATCTGTATGAGCCCGAGCACTATGAGGAATATGATAATATGTAGGACGCGTCGGAGGTCACGGTTCAGATCGAAAGGCCTTGGCAATGAATCAAAAGCTCGGGAAGAGGAAACGTAGAAGGCTTGCCGCAAGAGGTGGGTCGAAAATTCCGGGGCAGAGCGATCAGCGGCCATACTTTCACGGAGGCAATGCTGGCCTTGAGGTCGGAGGACATATTCTGCCACCATTGGAGACCAACGCACCGCAGAATGGTGATGTGCCTTCTCACATTCGTGGAAAGAACCACATCTACATGGTCCGGGATTTCATCGAGGCTGCCCCATGGGCGGCCCATCACCCGAACCCGATCATCTATGAGGTCAAGCCTGAGGGTATCGTCGAAAATGACCCAGACGTTGAAAAGCCCGGGCTGTCTTATCGATGCCTAAGGGCGAAAATTGTCGCGGTGCATCAGATCCCAGCTAATCTACTTGTCGCTGCCCAACTCGCATTGCTTCGATTGAAGCCTGCTGTCGGCCGATGCTTGTAGCATGGTAGCAGGCTGCTCGCAGTTTGAGCTGATTTGCTATATTTTCTCAGTGTTTTCCGGCGCTGACCTTCGTCTCCCCGGTGGAGCGTTACGGGCGCGGTCGGTCGCCGGCGAGGCTCCCGTCAGTATCCGCAGTATACGACGCGTATTTTGGAATCCCTGCGATTCCGTTTTGCATACGTGGGCTTCAATAGCCCACAGCTGGCTAATTCCTTGCGAATAGCCGCCGAAGTACCAACCTTATCGACGGCCTCTGCAGCTCCGAACGGGGCGGCTAGTGGGCTTTTCCTTCTGAAAGAAGATCATTCGAAGTCGAGCTTGCGAGAGGATGAACTCAAAGCACATAGCGCCACCATTTGGGCAAAGAGGTTTCTGGAACGCCGCGCATCTCTCGCAGTCGTTGATGGGGCGGGCGGATACCGAGCATCACTAATCCGATATCGTTCAGGATCGAACGCCTTGAAGCAAAAACGGAATGCCCAAGTCCAAGTATCTCCCCGCCTATCGCAGTTACATCTATCGAGTCTATTCCGTCCACGAGCAATGGCCCAGAAGCGGGCACGTCACCGGCGCGCGGAATACCACCCGCAATACGCTTTGCGATCAATAAGGCCCTGTCGGCTGCCGAAGCGTACATCGTGGCTCCAAATGCGTCGGCAGTTTTCGGTGCTATCGAAAGGTAATGATGCGAATCCAGGTCTGGTGCTGCCATCATCATCTCGCCTATGGCGAGTTTTTTCAGCTGAGTTTTAGTGCAGCCATTAAATGCGTCGAGCGCTAAAAAATTGCCCATGCTGTGGGCTAACAGATGTATCCGATTTATACCCGACGAGCGGAGCGTTTTCAGGACCGAAATGAAGGCACCTCGGGCTCCAAGCGCGCTTTCACGATCATAACCATAGTCGAGTATTTGACCACGGGACGGCCATGAGAAAAGGACAGGGACGCCTTTGTACTGGAGGTCCCAAGTGATTTGAGCGACTCGATATAGAGCGTCTCGGAACGCTACATTGAAGCCATGCACGAATACGAATGCTTCGCTCAGAGAGGAGTTAGCAATCAGACTCTTCCATTCTTCCTCGGACAGGACGTCCACGGCCTCGATTATGAAGTGACGACTTGGATCAAGCGACTGTTCGAATAGAGGGATTGAAAGAACTGAAAACGTACGCGGCAACTCGACTCTTCCGATACGGTGCCGTTCTGGAATACGCACCTTTGCTGTTCCGAAAGTAATGTTCTTGGATCGCTCGCCTGTGAAATAGCTAACCTCACTTGCGTCTCTCTCGCGAGAGGTCGCGTAAAAAATTCCGACGCGTCTGCCATCACCGCTTTCGCGAGCTCCTTCCACCTCTTCTAACGGCGCCGGGCTCGAAAATCCTTCAGGCCCAGGACCTCCAACGACCGCACCAGGTGCCGTTGGATTCCGCAGTGGTCCTTGGGGCATCAAGCGCCCGTGGAGCGCGTCGGAGGGCGAGTAGTTAGCAATAACCGACAGCATCGACGGGGCAGAGAAGGCCAAGTCGGTCCGACCCGCTGCAGGCGCTTCGTGCGGTTCGATCTGCACCGACATTTTGAGCTGGATGGGGATCGAAAGGCCGAGGGCTTCGGAGGCTTTCCGTTCTTCCCCTCCGGGAGAGCTTGGGCGCGATTTGAGCCATGGTCGCTCGGCCAGATAGTGACGTATTGCTGATGCTTTGATGAAGTAGCTCTTGAAGGGATCTGGGCTCGCGAATTGTAGCCCGAGCACGCAGCCCTGACGCAGGTCGACGACTGCCGCACCAGAATTGCCCCCCATCGAATTGCAGTCATGAGTCGCCCATCCATGATCATCAGCTAGAAGGCGGCCCGGCGAAACCCGCTTGATGTCGAACGGGCCTTCTAAATCATCAAGAATGCTGCCCGACGCGGGCTGGCGGGGGTGGCCGATCGTGACGATTGTTTCGCCCGGTGCGAGATCAACTGAAGCCAGAGGAGCTAGTTCGTACTTCGGATAGGCAAACGCCTCGCTCTCAATCTTGAAAAAAGCGATGTCAGCCCTTGTGGCGTCAGGTTCGAACCACAAGAGATCGGTAATTCGGTACGTTACTCTAAGGGAGCCCAGCTCTCGTTTAACATTGAAATCTAGCTTTAGTGGCTCGCCAAAAAAACCACTCTTGAGACGAAATTCCCCTCCATCACAAGAGCCGACCATCTCTGCCACGTGTCGGTTGGTAACGAGAATATCTTCGGCGACGGGCCAAGCGGTCCCGATAATAGAAGCGGAATTTGGTAGATTGGAAACCTCAATGCACCCAACTGAACGACTTATCTGATCTATCTCAGTACGATTGCTTTCAAGCAAATCGAAGAACGGTGGGCGCAAATCACCGTCGGGAAGACTTAAATATCCGCTCTGAATAGGAAATGTTGGACGAAGCTGCCGCACAAGCCGGTAAATTTGCTCATCAGACATCTCGGGCAAAGAAGCCATCGCGTCGTCGATTTGTAGTGAGTTTGGGTCGCTCGCGCCTAGCGAAGCCTCCTTTTGTTGATCCAGCCACGTCCGAAGCGCCTCCTTGTAAGCCTCCATTGGTTTGCTCCAAAGCAAAGTGACGTAGTGGGCCGCATTTTTTCGTCTATTGGTTGTCCGGTCAAGCAGGTGTACTGGTCTGGGTGTTGCTCGATTAACGGCATTACCCGGCAGAGATGACTGATTACAAATAATTGGCGGCCAAGGCGAGCACAGCTCCCGATTAGGGCTTTTGCAGGTTGGGCGGGATTTCCTTTTCGGTGGTAGCAAGACGTGGTAGCAATGAGGCAGCAGTCATGCCGATTTGTGCTTGTTTGTCAGGGTCTTCTTGGGTCGCCCTTCGTTTCCCCTAGGGAGCGCCAGCAATCTCAGGCACTTAAGTAGCCATCAACCGCGTTCATTGAATAATGGTTGAATAACACGGTGGTGAACAGCGGCGAATGCTTGCGGAATTTGCTGCCGATATTGGTAGACTAGGCTCGGCGCGGTGCCTCACTGCCGGTGGCGCGTTCGCAAAAAAATTTGCTCGTCGCCCTTTGGTGTCCGGAAATATTCAAACCGCCGCTGACGTGCGCTGTCGTACGCGAGCGCCCTCGGATGCTCGCATTGACGTTGCTCATCGCACAGTCGACTCTCGTCCTGTCGAGCTTTGTGCGAGGAGGAGGGCGCGTGAGATACCATTGACGAGAGAACACTGGCGGACAACAGTCACAAGTCAGGCTATCCGCTCCGAAAGCCGCAGAACCGAGCTTGATGCCGTTCGCCCAGCGGCTCACCTGCACGATTGACGATGCATGCGAAGCGACCGGCTTGGGACGCACGAAGCTTTACGAGTTAATAGGTGCTGGGCGTATCGTCACGACAACGATCGGACGTCGGCGACTAGTAGTGGTGGGCTCACTTCTGGAGCTCCTTGACACCAACATGTCGAACTAATGGACGTGCGACTTAGGCGGCAGCCCACTTTGAGCGCGCTTTTCCTCATCATTATTATGACACGACCGTGCTCACTTGGTCGAGCTCGGTCGCCCACTATCGCATCATCCGCAGGCGCCCCTGCCAGAATTCGGCGGCATGGATATAGGCGCCATGGATCTCATTCGCCTCCTGATGCGCAGGTTAACGTTTGATCGCATCCGCTTGCTACTTGCCGCTTTCGTGCAGGAGCGTTGACGCGGTGGATCGCAGGCCATGAATGGTCAATTCGATCTGCTCTCGGCGCAGCGACCGGCGGATTCGTGAGAATGATTTCGTCCAATGAGTCTGCGTTATCATCGATGAGTTACCGCCTTTGTTCTGAATGCGCGCGGAAGGCACTCGCACATCGCCGCGCGTTCTGCTCCGATCAGCTCAACCACCCATTTCAACAAAGAGGGCGGGACCCGCATCCGGGCAAGCCGGAGTGCGTTGAAAACCGCATCGGCGGTGGCGCCCTTACCCAATGCCGCCAGCACGGCAGGGTGGGTGAGTAAATCAAAAGAATTTCCAACGGTCAGGCGCGGGTACCGTTCACCGCAGATTCGCGTTGCCTTCCGCTCGTCGATCAGGGTGATCGCTCCCTTCTCGACGCCATAAGCGATTGTCGCGGCTTCGCCGTCGTCGAGGGTTGCGTCGCCCCGCCCGATCACCAGATCCTCGAAATGGGACTCGGTGAGATCGTCAAGTTTCGCAACGGAGATAAGACTTGGCCCAACAAGATCGGCGACCAGTTGCCCGTCGTTGCGACCATTGCGGCGGTCTTCGAGGAGTTCTCCCTGCACGACATCCGTAATGATAAAGGGATTCGGAATGGCTCTTAGAATGCGCGGCCCGCAGGCCGTTGCATTCAGATTGATCACGGTACTCGCATCGATCACAACCGGCGCCGTGGGGTCAATCAGGCATGAGAGCCCCATCGGCTTCGCTCCCTTCTATTTCTAGGCCATCAAACATGCGCCGCAGCTCGACACGGTTCAGATGGAGCATGCGCGCGAGTTGGCCTTCGCTGAGCATCCCACGGCGCCAGGCTTCCCCGGCGAGGAGCCCGAGCCGAAGCGTCGTCGGCCTGTCCGCATCCGCTTTATGAAGGTCGGGCCCCGAAAGATCGCCCAGCACCTGGACAGCGTGCTGATCGCTAATGCCGCCGTTCGCCTGAAACCAATCCCACGTTCCAGACTTCGCCAGCTTAAGTTCCTCCAACCGCCTGACGATCGCTTCACGTGAAACGCCGAAGAAATGGGCGAGCACGATGACATGCCGCCGGGTCAGCTTTTCCGATCCGACAGTAATTTCCTTGAATTTTTGCATGACCGCGCGGGCGGGAGTCATGAAGGCTCGGCCGAACGTGTTGGCGTAACGCTCCTCGCGGGAGTTTTCAGTGACGCCCTCTTCCAGCACCTCCGGCTCACGCCGCGTCGAAACCAGATGACCGAGCTCGTGGGCTGCCGTTTGAGCGCGGCGATCGCGCGGGTGATTGCCGTTAAGGAGGATGCAGGCGCCGAGCGCCTCGTCGTACGCGAATACGCCAGAGATTCCGCCATCGATCCGCCGGATGTAGACGCGCACACCAAGCTCAAGCTCCAGCAGCGTTACAATGTCGGAGATCGGGCTCAGGCCTAGTCCGAGCCGCTGCCGCAATTCGAGCGCGTCCTGCTCCGCCTGCGCTCGAACATCGCCGGGCAGAATGGGGCGTTCCGGCGGATAATTGCGCAGTGGCTGAACGCCGAGAAGCTGTTCCAGCTCCGCCTCGGCACGGGCCAAATCCTCCAGCTGCTTCACAGCGAGCTCGACCGCATCATCCTCCTGTTGGAACAGTTTACGGAATTTGGGCGTGAGTTCCGCGTGGATCGCCTCCTGCCGCATCAGCTCGTTGATGGACGTTTGGTAAAGACTCGCGAGTTTGCGGAGCTCGTCGATGCGGACGCGTCGTTGCCCTTGCTCGATCGCAATCAGAGTGGTCCGCGACAGCCCAACGGATTCCGCTGCTTCCGCTTGCTTGAGCTTCACACGGTCGCGCGCTCCGCGGAGGCGCTCTCCGACTTCCACCGGCGGCATGGTATCAAGCAGACTGGTCATTGTCGGCCCACTGAGCAACGAATGACTGTGGTCCCAGAGAACTCATATAAGTCTTCCATTCTTTTTGGTGTTGGGAAAGCAGTCGGTCCAGCTTTGGCCGGATGACCGCTTCCGTCTCTCCGAGCGCGCGTGCCAGCTGAAAGGCCGCGAGACTGAGCGGCCGCTCTGCCGCGCGCGACTGCGTTAGATACGCCAGGTGATCGAGATGCAACGTGCCTGCGATTGCATATTGTTTTTGCGCGCGGGTCTTTTTGTTGAAACCTTCGGCGGCGCCCGCATCAAAAGTTGGCGCAGAGAGATTTTCCCAGACATAGGTATCTGCAGGTTCCGTGAGATCTGCCGCATGAACGCTTAGTCGCCGCAGCATGCAGGCCGCGCAAATGCCGCACTGGCGACGGTGATTGTCGACCGACACATGGCGGTTATCCTGCCAGCATGATCTCGTCTCCGACCACTCGGTATCCTTTCCGTTGCTCAGCGCCATGTACTCTTTGAGGGTTTCACCTTTGGTGAACCACAGACGCGGGAATACGAAAGCAATGTCAACGCCGAGAAGGGCTTTGAAGAACGCCGTCATGTGTTTCATGAATCGGGGATGATTGCGATAATCTTCATACGCTTGACCGACCGGAACAAGCGTTGGACCAAGCGCACCTTGTCCGCTCTCCGGCACGATGACCTTGCCCGCTTTGGCAAAATACGCGGCCGATCCGCTCAACACGGCAAATTTGAATCCGCGAGACCGGGCGCTTGATTCGACAAAGTGGGATGCGCCGGGCTTCACTTGATATGGCAGCGCCATGAAAGGCTGCTTTCGGCCGAACGAATCTTTCGGTTGATCTTTCTTCTTTGATCCGAGCCGAACACGGATCAGCCGGCTGCCGTATTCCTCTGCCATCAACGCGCCAACCGCGCGGGAGTCGAGTCCGTCGCTAAAAGGAATGACCGCCTCGGCACCCGTTTCCAGATAGAAAAGTTCCTGTGCCGGTTCAGCGGCAGGCTTCTTACGCTTTATGAAGGTGACTTTCCATTGATCACCCGTCAGGAGCTCCAGTGCTTCATGCAAGGCGTCAGACACAGCCTTCTGATTCCATACGTCTGGATCATGCACCGGCAAGCGCAGGTCAAAGGCACGGCCCCATCCTAAGGCTGGGCGACGTTGTATGCGATCACAGAATTCAACGGATGCAGCGAGCAGCATCAGATCGAATACGACCGGCTCCCATTTCGCAAAGAAATACGCCGCAAGATTATGCGTCTTGAAGATGAGATTGGTATCGATCTCGCAAGAGATCCGGCCTGCGCGGGCGCGTCCGCCGGCTTCGTGCACATCGACCAGGAGTCCAGGCAGTTCATCGTCGTTCATGGCAGCCTCACGCCGTCTTCAAGCCCTTGCTGCTTGACGGATTGGGGTTGGGTAGCAGCGTCCAGACCCGACAGACGACGAGCGAGACCCGCAATCGGAGCACTCGCGACAGCGTCCTCCATCCGGTTTCTGACACGGGTCGCCATCGCTTCGGGGCTCTGCTTGCGCAGGTAATGTTCTTCCACTTGCCGGGGCCCCCGCGCGGCGCGATCGCGTAGGGTATTTTCGACACCGTCGCAAACCGCGTCGATGCCGAGCTTTCCACTCGCCGCAGATTGGATGACGTGATCGACGATCAGGCGCCGCATCGGGTATCCGGCAGAAAGATCCCGCCGCGCGGCTTCCAGTTCCACTGTCTTCTCTCGTCCGAACAAATCGGTCTGCCGGGCGTCGCTCAGGATCGTTCGGATGGCGCGGACGACTTCGCCGCAGCCTTCGTCATGCCACGTCTCTTCCAGTGCAGGGACGACACGTCCGGCAACTTCGTCAGGCTCAAATGCAGCCTTGTGCGCCCATTCAGCAAACTTCTTCCAGGCGCGCGTCATGTTCAAACTTTTATACGGACCATCACTCATGGCGATTCTCCATGTCAAAAATATACCATAAAAGTCTGACAATGTCAAATACGGAGATTGAGCCCATTATTCACCGCAGAATTTGCGGAGAATAAACTTGCAGATGCGGCGAATAGCTCCCATAATCACCGCAAGAGGTGCGGAGAATGCCGAAATACATCTACGAACAAACAGACTGGCCCGATTTCCGATGGAGCTCCGAGGCTCTGGCTCAACAACTTGCTGCAGTACGTCACCGGCAGGGACGGCTCATCGGCCGCATGCAGGCGCTTGGCTTTCCTTTGCGGGAAGAGGCGGTCTTAAAAACTCTGACCGAGGACGTTCTTAAATCCAGTGAGATTGAAGGCGAGATTCTAGACAAGGATCAAGTCCGGTCTTCCATCGCCCGGCGCTTGGGGATGGATGTCGGCGCGCTTCCGGCCGCCGACCGCAACGTCGACGGCGTCGTCGAGATGATGCTCGACGCCACGCAGCGTTTCAAAGAGCCGCTCACGGACGAGCGGTTATTCGGCTGGCATGGCGCGCTCTTTCCGACCGGACGCAGCGGCTTGAGCAAGATCAAAGTCGGCGCATGGCGGGACGCGGCATCCGGTCCTATGCAGGTTCTCTCCGGTCCATATGGTCGCGAAAAGGTCCATTACGAAGCGCCCGGCGCCGACCGGCTCGATCACGACATGAAGGCCTTTCTCGTCTGGTACAACGCGGATGATAAACTTGATCCCGTTATCAAAGCTGCGCTCGCGCATTTGTGGTTCGTGACCATCCATCCCTTCGATGATGGCAATGGACGCATTGCACGCGCGATTGCCGACATGTCGCTCGCGCGATCAGAAGACAGCCCGCAACGTTTCTACAGCATGTCGGCACAGATCCGGCTGGAACGAAACGCCTATTACGACATGCTTGAAGCAACGCAGAAGCGAGACCTCGATGTCACCTCATGGCTTGAATGGTTTCTCGCATGCCTCGATCGGGCGTTTGACGGCGCTGAAGCGGTTCTGGCGAATGTCTTCCACAAAGCAGAGTTCTGGAAGAACTACGCACAGGCGCCGCTCAACAAGCGTCAGCGCGATATTCTCAATCGTCTCCTCGACGGATTCGAGGGCAAGCTGACATCGTCCAAATACGCGAAGATCGAAAAATGCTCGGCCGATACGGCGCTACGCGACATCAGTGAACTGGTCGAACACGGCATGCTGGTGAAGGACGAGGGGGGTGGCCGCAATACAAGCTACTCGCTCACGGAGATCAAGACCAATGACTGATCCGCACACAACTGAGACTTTTGAAGGCTGGGACAGTTTTTGGCTTTTCCGGTCTGAATCCTCGCGCCACTCCCGCTTTATTCGCTCCGAGAAGAGTGAGCGTTTCCTTCGAGCTGGATACCTGCTCCGACCGCATCGTCAAATTGAAGAAGATCGGATATTCTGGAGGGCGCAGCTGGGGCATGACTGGCAACTCGAAGAAAAATCGGCGAGGAAGTTCCCGGCGCTCCTCCGAGGTCCTGAAGCCTATGAACTACATGCTCAGGCGCTGGGACGACTTCGCCCGCTTCCTCGACGATGGCAGGATCTGCTTGACCAACAATTGCGCTGAGCGCGCATTGAGGGGCATCGCATTGGGAAGGCGCAACTGGACCTTCGCCGGCAGCCAGCGTGGCGCCGACCGTGCCGCCATCATGCTGACGATGATCACGACCTGTCGCCTCAACGACGTCGATCCCAAGGCCTGGCTCGCCGACGTCCTCGCCCATATCGCCGATCTTCCCGCGTCGCGTCTGCACGAACTGCTGCCCTGGGAATGGAAGCTCCTGCGCCAAGCCGACAAGCCCGCCGGTCAGCAGGCCGCCTGACCTTCACGCAACGCCATCATAGAGCTCGCCGTGCCCGCGCGCATGCGTCAATCAGGCGGTCCTCGTCGTATGCGTACAAGAAATGTCGGCTGGCGGGTTTTACAAATGGTCCAAGCGATACCGAGAGCTTACGCTCTCAAAGCCGTACAAGATTCATGAGCTGCTGATTTCGATAAAGCAGCGGACTGCCAGAAGCATGGCCGGCTATAATTGGCCTGCGGCGAGCGTCGCGAGCTTCGTGCCTCAATGATTTAATTTCCGTAAGATACATTAATCACTCTGCGAATTATAGCTTTAAGTCAGCTCCTTTACGAATGGTTGTTCCCATAATGAAATTCCAAACGCCGCATCCGGGTGTAGAGTTTGAAATTCCTGACGATTGGTGGCTCTTCGCCGGCATGGATGAATTTAGAATATCCGGCGGCGGGTTCTTTCCGCCGAATACTCCGGATTGCGAACTTGTCCCGCTCGATCAGATCGAGCCACCGCGACGTAACGCGACCACGCCTTTGTTCAGGAAGTATAAGATGGTGCCGGTCCTGTTTGCACTCATGTCGCCGGAGTGTGCGTTGCCACCTGTCGAACTCAACCCGGTCGAAGGCTCAGGCCGTTATCGATACAAAGTCCATAACGGCTTCCATCGGTACTATGCCTCTGTAGCGGCTGGTTACACGCAACTGCCCGTGACAATTCACGAGGAGTTCATTCCATAGTTTGGGCAAACCAACATTGGGTAATTGCCCTCAGAGAAATTCGGGCAGACCTTACTTCAGTTTCGCCCAATGGGCTTTTGCCGGAAGACTTCCTGTAAGACGGTTTCCACCGAGCCCGCAGCGCATGAAATCTCTCCGGTAACGCGATGGGGGTGCCCGTTACACTCCTCATCGCGATAGCTTGATTCAAACTCCTGATAAGCCTCGGATTCCGGCGTTAAGTCGGCTGATTGAACCGCCTCGAATACGTCGACCGATCCATTGAAAACACATGGCTGAATATTGACGACGGTGCCGTACCATTTGAACGCTCCCCTGATGGCGTCGCGCTGTTCCGGCTTTTCCCGTTGTATTGCGCGCTCCACGACGGAGCGATCAACGAGGCATACGATACCGTAATCGATCACGATGAGCGGCAACCTCTCCGCGGGAATGATTTTTATCTCATGCAACAATTCCATTTCGTGGTGAAACAGATTGCGAAGTGCTTTCAGCGCCATGAAATCGGCGAAGCCGAACAGGTCTCCTTTTCCGGCCTTTCGCAACTTGTCGTTAAAGCTGTGAAGTGCGTCGAGATATCCGAAAAGCGTGTCTTCATCCGGTTCAAGACAATGTTGCGCATAGGTGCGAAAAACCCGATCGGCCGCTGAATTTATCGTCTGCACAAAATCATCCGTAGCCCGACTGTGGCCAGTTGGTTGCCCCATTCAAGCATATCACATGGTTTCAGCTCATTCATTGCAGTTCTGAGCGCGGCTCGCTGCCCCTCATCGAAGCGCTCCATCGCCCGTGCAGGGAAGATCTGGATGCCCACGGTATCTCAGCCAAATGTCTCCGGAGCACCGAGATAACGCTCAATAATATGCAATGCGGAAATATGGCGCCAATGGACATCGTCGTTGCCGCAATCACACTGCTCTGGGTGAGCCTCGCGCGTCCATAAGCCGTCGGGGCCCCCTTGTGGGCTCGCTACAGCCCGCATTCGGGGCACAGCATGGGTAGTATGGGAATTCGACCGCATATTCGGCCAATTTCATTGCCGAGCACAATTTGATGCGAAAGCATGTCGGAGTGATGAGCGAGTTCGGGCTCGATCACAACGAGAGCAGGTCCTGGCATGGCTGGCATCGCCACGTGTCCCTGGTGATGCTCGCCTTCGCCATGATGGCGGCGATCCGCCATCGCGCCAATCCGCCACCGCCCAAAAAAACCAAACCTCGCCCCCCGGCAAAAGCCAAAGCACACCCACGCCGCCGCTGATCCGTTGGTCAATCCAGGAAATCCGCCGCATCGCCATCAGGCTTGCTCGAAAGCGGATCGAACCCGCGCATGTCATCGCATGGTCATTCTGGCGCAGAGCTCACCAGGCTGCCGCTCAGCGCGCGCATCTCAAAGCAAAACGGCAACTGTAATGCTAGATCGCTCCTCCGCGCGGGACGAATCTTTGCAACCCTCGATTCGTTCCGGCTGCTAACAGAGAGCAGGGATTCCAAATCGTCGGGGCAGAGCCGTAGCTTTGTGCAAAACCAGCCGCGCAGCAATCTTGCCTTCCTTGTCTGCGTCGCGCATGACGACTGGCTGCGCGGCACAGAGTTTCACTATCCCGAGCGGCCAGAGAACCTGCCGGCGCTGAAACCACTCGAGAACTGGTCGAAATCCGATCTGCGAGATTTGCGGTAGCTACAAGGTCCTTGGAATGCATCGAACCTCTGTCGCTTTGATTCTCGCCATTCTGTCGAGCGTGGCGCTGGCCGTCGATTTTGTCGGACAGGCCAGCGTGATCGACGGCGACACGTTGGAAATGCATGGAGCGCGTATCCGGCTTTGGGGCATCGATGCACCGGAGAGCAGTCAGCTGTGTCGCGGCGAAGACAGCTTGCAATATCGTTGCGGTGCGCAGGCCGCGAACGACCTTGACGCCTTCATTGCCGGCCGTCCCGTCAAATGTGTTCCATTCAGCCTCGACCCGTATGGCCGCACCGCACAAGGGCCTTGCGTTGGATTGGCCTCAATACTCGAAGGGCAGATATCGCGAAGCTCAGCGCGAGGCTGAGCGTACCGGCCAGGGACTCTGGAAGGGCAGCTACGTCGAGCCGTGGCTCTATCGTGCATGCATCCGGGCAAGTGGAAAGCCGGCCACCTGCTCGGATGATGCAAATGCCCATCCTTGATGCGATCCCGGAGAGATGCCGATCCACAACGTGTGTTGGCCTATCACCGCACTTGGGCAGGTGGCTCTGGTGCGGTTTGGGCGACTCACGCTACCCATCATTCCCAATCACCTCACTGCACAATGGGAATGAAATGGTTGCAGTCACCCGTGAATTGCCGGCCTCTGGTTACGCGCTTGAAGTCGACGGCCGGTTCAAAGCCGAATTTGCAACCAGAGACGGTGCCAGGGCAGGCGGAGAAGAACTAAAGAAGCGTTTTCCCATGCTTCAGATCAGGATCTATGACGCCCAGACGCATGCGCGCGAGGAAATCTAGGTCCCCCGACTTAAGCCTTAGTGTCTTCTGCTTGCGCGCGTGCGGCTCCGCCGCATCGGGCTCTCGTGTTGGGGTGGACGGCCCCCTTCCGCCGGTCTGCGTGGCAGGATGGGGTCGTCGATGACCTCAAAGAAGGAGCCGCCCGTGGAAACAATTGTTTGCATCGGTTTGGACACGTCAAAGAGCGTATTTCAATTGCATGGCGTTGACCGGATGGAGCAGCCGGTCTTGCGACGTAAGCTGAAACGCAGTCAGGTTCTGGCGTTCTTCGGTCGTTTGCCGCCTGCGTTTGTCGCGATGGAGGCTTGCGGAGCATCGCACTATTGGGCGCGGGAGCTGCGATCGCTGGGGCATGAGGTGGCGATGATCCCGCCGCAATATGTCAAACCGTACGTACAGCGCGGGAAGTCCGACGCTGCGGACGCCGAGGCGATTTGCGAGGCGGCGAGTCGACCCAAATTGCGCAAGAACTTTGTGCCGATCAAAAGTCCCGAGCAACAGGGCGCACAGATGCTGACGCGCGTGCGTACCCAGTTCATCGGTAGGCGCGCCCAGCTCGCCAATTCGATCCGCGGTTACGCCGCAGAGTTCGGCTTTACCGCGCCCAAGGGGCTTTCGCGGCTTCAGCAATTGCTGATCGATATTCGGGCCGACGCGACAGTCCCCGAATTGGCAATGGAGTTGGTGGAGGCGTTGGCGACCGAACTGGCACGTGTTGATGATCAGATCGCCACGCTCGACAAAAAGCTCATGCAACTCCATCGGGGTAACGAGATGAGCCGACGACTGGCGGCTATTCCAGGAGTTGGTCCGATCGGCGCGACTTTGCTATCAATAAAGGTCGTAGACGCGCGCGGCTTCAAGTCGGCAAGAAACTTTGCGGCCTGGCTCGGCTTGACGCCAAAAAACCACTCAACGGCAGGCAAGAACCGGCTCGGTGTTATCACGCGCGCCGGTGATGAGATGCTAAGAAGCGTCTTAGTCGCAGGCGCTACCGCGGTCATCGGCGACCTACGCCGGGGCGGCAGTAGGATGTGGCCTTGGTTAAAAGCTTTAATCGCGCGGAAGCCACCAAAACTCGTCGCGGTAGCATTGGCCAACAAGATGGCTCGGATCGCTTGGAAATTGATGATCAGCGGGGAGCGCTATCGACCCATTGGCAAGGCAGTTCCAATGGCAACACCGATATAGGCATGAACGAAATGCAAAGTTTGGCGTCAGCACCGCAGGTCTGACGCTAAGGCTGGAACTTGCAGGATAGGAAGAGGTGGTGTGATCGGCGCAAGCCGAACAGGGAGAGTTTCCGCTCGGTTCACCGGCAGCAAATGCCGTTCTCGTGTTTGGATCTCACTGTTCGCGAAGCCCATCTTGGCCAGTGGTCGCAGACCCAATCGTAGGCCGGACATATGAGCGCAAGCGATCCGAGCATGCTGCCCAAGCCAATCCTTGCAAGTCGGGGGCCGTCCACATATGAACCGAGCCGCTTTGCGTCTCGGCCGTGCGGCGTCGATCCCTCGCGCAAACACTGCGGAGCTCCTCGCCGGGGGCACTCGGGAAAGGGGCTCGCCTTCGGCGATCGCTATCACTGCCCCTGTCCCGGGTGCCGCTGTTAACCGTTCTCGTCGCTGCACTCGGACCCGCGTGCCCCTTCGGGTCGCTATGCTCACGCTCTCCGGGTGCCATTTCCCGTAGAGGCGATGCGCCTTTGGCGCACGCCTGGTCGGGGCCTGCGGCCCTAAATTAGGCATCTCAATGCCAAATCAAATGAAGACTTGGCGGAAGGCGGGCTGCGTCGCAGATTTCGCACTCTCTCGCTGAGAGGCTGAGAGTAAGAGTGTCGCGCGGTTTTGCCGTGATGGGTTACGGGCTGCGAGAGAGGCTCGCGGCGTCCGTCGCGGAGATCCACGATGTCCAGACATCATCCTCGGGCGTGCACCGGTGAGGACCGGACAAGCCTTTATGACGAAATCACCGACAAGATCATCGCCGAGCTGGAGGCCGGCCGCGTGCCGTGGGCGCAGCCTTGGGGCACCGCGGCGGCGAAGGCGCCTTTGGCCATGCCGAAAAACGCAGCGACCGGCCGTCAATATAGCGGCATTAACATTTTAGTTCTCTGGGGTGCGGCGATCGAACACGGATTCACAGGTCAGAGCTGGCTTACCTTCCGCCAGGCGCTGTCGCTCGGTGGTCACGTCCGCAAGGGCGAGCGCGGCACGACCATCGTCTATGCCGACCGGTTTGTCCCAGTCGACGAACAGCGCCGCGCACACGAGACCGGCGAGGAGGCACAAGCTGTTCCATTCCTCAAGCGCTTTAGCGTCTTTAACGCCGATCAGTGCGACGGCCTCCCTCCAGAGATCGCGACGACCGCGCCGCCTCCGCCCCCAGGTCTGATCGAGCCACGCGTCGAAAACCTGATCAAGGCGACCGGCATCGACTTCCGCATCGGCGGTAACCGGGCCTTCTATGTGCCGGCAGAAGATTATGTGCAGGTGCCGCCACCGCAGGCCTATTTCGAACTGATCAATTGGCATCGAACGGCCTTGCATGAGCTGGCGCATGCCAGCGGTCATCCGTCACGTCTCAACCGCGACTTGTCGGGCAGCTTTGGGACCAAGAAGTATGCCTTTGAGGAGTTGGTTGCGGAAATCGCCTCTGCGTTCGGTTGTGCGTCGCTCGGTGTCGTGCCCACGGTCCGGCACGCCGACTATATCGGCTCGTGGCTTGAAGTCATGCGCGAGGACAATCGTGCAATTATCCGGGCCGCTTCCCACGCCAGCAAGGTCGCGGACTATCTCCTTGGCTTTCTCCCAGAACCCGCTGTCGATATGCCGGAGGACCCAGCAGGCGGCGTGAGGCTCTGCTCGGTGGCCGCGGCACGAGAGTGAGAGGGCGGGGTCGTTTTCCGCGACGGGTTGGAGGCCGAGAGAGAGGCTCCCGGCTGCCCGTCGTGGAGAATCGATATGACGAAGGCTGTCCAAAAGATCACGCTGTCCCCCTCACGAGACATTCCGTTCAACAAACTGGTCCTCAGCCAGTCCAACGTCCGGCATGTGAAGGCGGGCGTTTCGATCGAGCAACTCGCCGAAAGCATCGCGCAGGGCACGCTGCTGCAAAGTCTCAACGTGCGGGCGGTCGTGGACGCCGAAGGCAATGAGACCGGCATGTTCGAGGTGCCGGCAGGTGGCCGGCGCTATCGCGCGCTGGAGCTTCTGGTGAAGCAGAAGCGCATGGCAAAGACGCAAGTCGTTCCTTGTGTCGTGCGCGAGGGGGCATCGCTGAAGACGACTCGCTCGCAGAGAATGACGAGCGGGTAGGGCTTCATCCGCTCGATCAGTTCCGAGCCTTTCAGACCTTGAGTGGCGCCGGGTTATCCGACGAGGATATCGCGGCTCGGCATTTCGTGACACCGGCCATCGTGAAGCAACGGCTGCGGCTGGCATCCGTGTCCCCAAAGCTGCACGACGTCTATGCCGAAGACGGCATGACCCTCGAGCAGCTCATGGCTTTCTCTGTTACGGCCGACCACGCCAGACAGGAGCAGGTCTGGGAGAATGTCAGCCGATCCGGCTATGACGAGCCCTATCAGATCCGGCGAATGCTCACGGAAAATACCGTGCGCGCATCCGATCGCCGCGTGCAGTTCATTGGCCTGGATGCTCACGAGCAGGCGGTGGCGGCGTTTTGCGGGATCTGTTCGAGCACGATGATGGCGGCTGGCTTCAGGACGTTGCTTTGCTCGACCGTCTCGTGACGGAAAAGCTCAAAGCCGAGGCTGAGACGATTGCAGCCGAAGGCTGGAAGTGGATTTCGGTCGCCGTGGAGTTCCCCTACGGCCGCACGGATGGCCTGCGCGAGCTGGACGGCAAACCTGTCGATCTCTCCCCAGAGGAGCAGACCACCATCGACGCACTCAACGCCGAGCAAGCCAAGCTTGAATCCGATTATCAGGATGCCGACGAGTTGCCCGATGAGGTCGATCAACGTCTCGGCGAAATCGAGGCGGCACTGGTCGCGTTCGAAGACCGGCCGATGATTTACGATCCGGCTGAGATCACCCGGGCTGGCGTCTTCGTCAGTATCGATTCCGAAGGGCGCCTCTCGGTGGACCGGGTTATGTCCGGCCGGAGGACGACCTGTCGGCAACTGATCCTGACGTCGGGCAGGACGGCGATACACAGTCGATCGAGCGGCAGGCGGGTGGTGCTTCCGTCCAGCGCACGGTCATCGTGGCCGGCGGCGCTGCTGATCCCGGAGAAGATGATGAGGACGCGACGAAACCTCTGCCGGATCGGCTCATCACCGAATTGACAGCACATCGCACGCTGGCATTGCGGGATGCGCTGGCAGAAAATCCTGCGATTGCGTTCCAGGCGGTGCTGCACAACTTCGTGCTGATGGCCTTTTACCGGTTCGCATCGTCCGGAAGCTGCCTTGAGATCGGACTTCGCACGCCGACCTTCCCTGCTCAAGCGCCCGGAAAGCGCGTCCGCGAAGGCCGTTGAGACGCGGCATGAATCCTGGAAGGCACGGTTGCCGAAGGGCGAGAACGATTTCTGGAATGCACTCACAGCTCTCGACGGCGTCGCACAGGCATCCCTGTTCGCTCACTGTGCGTCGTTTGCGGTCAACGCCGTCTATGAGCCGGCCAACCGCTACAATCAGGGCCGCCTCTCGGCTCACGGCGTTCGCACGCGACTTGACCAGGCTGATGTGCTTGCGCGCGCCGTCGGCCTCGACATGGCTCAAGCGGGGTGGAAGCCCTCGTCGACAACTATCTCGGCCGGGTCCAAGTCTCGCATTCTGGAGGCAGTGCGGGAAGCAAGAGGCGAATCGTCCGCCCAATTGATCGACCATCTGAAGAAGGCCGACATGGCCAAAGAGGCCGAGCGTCTTCTCGATGGTTCGGGTTGGTTGCCGGAGCCGCTGCGTCTCGCAGACACCACCTCGTCGTCAATGGAGGAAAGTGAAGCGGGCTCGCTGCCCGAATTCCTCGGCGAGGACGAGGAGAACGCGGGCGACGATGATCCGCAACAGGTCGACGCGGCTGAATGACGTCGTAGAAGGACGGCTCCGGCCGTTCCCGCGATTTGCTTGGGGACCGGTGTCTCGCGCCGGTCCCCACTTTTATGGTGGGACTGAGAGGGAGAGTCGGGCCGGGAAGGGTTTGAATCGTCAGGCTTTAAAGAGAGCGCCTGATGGTTCGACCCATTCCTGCTCTCCGAAAGAACCTGTCATGACCGAATCTCTCGCCGGCGGCGCTGCCGCCGCGCCGCTCTCGATGCGCGCCGCTGCAACTTTCACCTCCGCCGCCGTCAGGGCCGCGCGACAGCTCGCGATCGATCTCGAGCGCGGACGTCGCATCGATGCCGCTGTCCTGCGTAGCGCCATGGAAGCTGCCTTCGGCGGTTCCGACGCCATTGGCGCCTGGAGCTGGAAGACCGACTATGACGTCTGCGAGGCGGCAACCGTTCTGTTCCTTCGCAAGTTCGGCCCGGCCATCCGCGTCAAGGCCGGCTCGACGGCCGCGATGCTGCCGGTGCTCGCGAGAATCGCGTGCTATCTGCCGACCCACACGCGGCGCTCCGAGGACAGCCAAGCCCTTCAACAATTCTCGACGCCGATCCCGCTTGGGCTCGCCGCATGCACCGCGGCCGGCATCACACCGACCGACCGCGTTCTGGAGCCCTCAGCGGGGACCGGCTTGCTCGCCATCTTTGCCGAGCTTGCCGGCGGCGCCTTGGTGTTGAACGAGCTGGCGGAGGCCCGCGCGGCGTTGCTCGATCAACTGTTCGCCAACGTTAAGGTCACGCGGTTCGACGCCGCCCAGATCGATGATCACCTCGATGCGGGTGTCGTACCGAGCGTCGCCCTGATGAACCCGCCGTTCTCGGCATTGGCGAATGTCGACCGACGGATGGCGGACGCGGCGCTCCGGCACATCGCCTCAGCCTTGGCGCGTCTTTGCGAGGGTGGACGTCTGGTTGCCATCACAGGCGCAAGTCTTGCGCCTGACGATCCGGCATGGCGAGCTGCCTTCGTTCGCCTCCAGCAGCGCGGGCGGGTGGTGTTTTCTGCCGCCATCGATGGCGCGGTCTACGCGAAGCACGGAACGCAGACCGACATCAGGCTCCTTGTGATCGACAAGCAGGCTGCCGCAGATCCGAAGGTCTTTGCGGCCTCGCTGGGCATGGCGGACGATGTCGCCACCTTGCTCGACTGGGTGATCCAGCATGTGCCTCCAAGGCTGCCAGTCGCCACCCCCGTCGTGGTCGACGTCATCAAGCGCCCTGCGACGTCGCGGCCGGCCGGCGCCTTTACACCCAGCCCATCGTCCCCTTCGGGAGATAGTGCGCCAGAGGGCGTCGAGCTCATCTACGGGACGGTCGAGTGGACACCTCCGGAAAGCCCTCGATTGACCGACGCGCTTTATGAGGAATATGCACTGCAGGCGATCCGTATCCCGGACGCGCATGCGCATCCGACAAAACTCGTGCAGTCCGCTGCGATGGCCTCGGTCGCGCCGCCGAAGCCGTCTTACCGGCCACATTTGCCGGTCAATCTCGTGGCGGATGGCATCCTGTCCGACGGCCAGCTCGAGAGCGTCGTCTATGCCGGCCAGGCGCATTCCGAGTTTCTCGCGGGCTCGTGGACGGTCGATGTGACCTTCGACGTTGTAGCGGCCGCGCGCGACGATGCAGAAAACGCCGTCCGCTTTCGTCGCGGCTGGTTCTTGGGCGATGGCACCGGCGCGGGCAAGGGGCGACAGATCGCCGGCATCCTGCTCGACAACTGGCTCAAGGGCCGCCGCCGGGCGGTCTGGATCAGTAAATCTGACAAGCTGATCGAGGATGCGCAGCGCGACTGGGCCGCACTCGGCATGGAGCGGCTGCTCGTGACGCCGCTGTCACGTTTCCGCCAGGGCACGCCGATCCGGCTTTCGGAAGGCGTCCTATTCACCACCTACGCTACGCTGCGCACCGACGAGCGCGGCGAGAAGCTTTCGCGCGTTCAGCAAATCGTCGAATGGTTGGGCTCCGATTTCAATGGAGTAATCGTCTTCGACGAGAGCCACGCGATGCAGAACGCGGCAGGCCAGAAGGGCGAGCGTGGCGATCAGGCGGCCTCTCAGCAGGGGCGTGCTGGCTTGAGGCTCCAGCACGCGTTGCCGGATGCCCGCGTCGTCTATGTCTCGGCGACCGGTGCCACCACGGTGCACAATCTGGCTTACGCTCAGCGGTTGGGTTTGTGGGGAGGTACAGATTTCCCGTTCGCTACCCGCGCCGAGTTCGTCGAGGCGATCGAGGAGGGCGGCGTCGCGGCGATGGAGGTGCTCGCGCGCGACCTCAAGGCGCTCGGTCTCTACGCGGCGAGGTCTCTATCTTACGAGGGCGTCGCGTATGAACTCATCGAGCACCAGCTCACGCCAGAGCAAGTACGGATATATGACGCCTACGCCGGTGCGTTCAGCGTCATCCATAACAATCTCGATGCGGCAATGCGGGCTGCGAATATCACAGGCGAGACCGGCACGCTGAACGGCCAGGCCAAATCGGCCGCGCGATCCGCCTTCGAGAGCGCCAAGCAGCGCTTTTTTGGCCACCTCCTGACCTCAATGAAAGCGCCGTCCTTGATCCGCTCGATCGAGCGCGACCTCGAATCCGGCCACGCCGCCGTCATCCAGATTGTCTCGACCGGCGAGGCGCTGATGGAGCGCCGGCTCGCCGCGATACCAACGGAGGACTGGGGCGACGTCCAGGTCGACATCACCCCACGCGAGTATGTCCTTGACTATCTCGCCCATTCCTTTCCGGTCCAGCTCTACGAGCCCTTCACGGACCCGGATGGCAATCTCTGCTCCCGGCCTGTCTATCGTGACGGACAGCCGGTCGAGAGCCGGGAAGCGGTCGCTCGCCGCGACCGCCTCATTGAGAAGCTCGCCTCGCTGCCGCCGGTCCGGGGAGCGCTGGACCAGGTCGTCCAGCAGTTCGGCGCTGACATGGTCGCGGAGGTGACCGGCCGCTCACGTCGCATCGTTCGCAAGGCCGACCGGCTGGTGGTCGAAAACCGTGCCGGTTCGGCCAACCTCGCCGAGACCTCGGCGTTCATGGACGACGTCAAGCGGATCCTCGTGTTCTCCGACGCGGGCGGCACGGGGAGGAGCTACCATGCTGAGCTGTCAGCGCGGAATCGCCGCCTGCGGGTCCACTATCTGCTCGAGCCTGGCTGGAAGGCGGACGCCGCGATCCAGGGGCTCGGCCGCACCAACCGGACCAACCAGGCGCAGCCGCCGCTGTTTCGTCCCATCGCGACGGACGTGACGGCCGAAAAGCGCTTCCTCAGCACCATTGCGCGCCGGCTCGATACGTTGGGAGCGATCACGCGTGGCCAGCGCCAGACCGGAGGGCAGGGCCTGTTTCGGCCCGAAGACAATCTCGAAAGCCAGTATGGCCGCGACGCGTTGCGCCAACTCTACACGCTGCTGGCGCGCGGCAAGGTCGAGGGCTGCTCGATCGGGCGGTTCGAGGATGCGACCGGCTTGAAGCTCACGGATGCCAACGGGCTCAGGGACGACTTGCCGCCGATCACGACTTTCCTGAACAGGTTGCTGGCGCTCACGATCGAGCTTCAGAATATCCTGTTCACCGTCTTCGAGCAGCTCCTGGCCACTCGGATCGAAGGCGCGGTTGCCTCAGGCACCTATGACCTCGGGCTGGAAACGCTCCGCGCCGAGAGCTTTTTCGTCACCGACCGGCGCACGATTTACGTCCATGCCGGCACTGGCGCCGAAACCCGGCTTCTCACGGTCACCCAACACCAGCGTAATCATCCAGTGAGCCTGGATGATGCTCTTGCTCGCGTCTCCGATCACCATTCCGTCCTGCTAATCAATGAGCGCTCGGGACGAGCCGCCGTGCAGGTCGCGGCGGCGAGTGCCATGCTCAACGACGGCGAGATCGAGCGGCGCGTCCGCCTGATCCGGCCGATGGAGCAGCATAACGTTCCCTTGAACATGATGGCAGAGAGCCACTGGGTGGAAGCAGATCGTGAGCGCTTCGCCGCGGCATGGCTGGCAGAGCTTGACGAGGTCCCCGAGTACACGGACAGCACGATCCAAATCGTGGCTGGCTTGCTGCTCCCGATCTGGAAGCGGCTACCGAACGAATCGACCCGCGTCTACCGGCTCCAGACCGATGCGGGCGAACGCGTCATCGGCCGCAAGGTGTCGGCCTCCTGGGTCGCGAACGCCCTCGCGACGGACGCGCCGGCGTTGACGCCGGACACTGCCTTTGCCGCGCTGATGGAGGGACGGACCGTCCTCGAGCTTACGGAGGGGCTCCAGCTTCGCCGTGTCCGGGTGATGGGCGCACACCGCATCGAACTGGCGGGCTTCAACGACACCATGCGTGATCGCTTGCGGGCCTACGGCCTCTTTGGAGAGATCATCTCCTGGAAGCTGCGCATGTTCGTGCCTGCGGATGCAAGCGGTCGTGAGGTCTTGTCGAAGGTGCTCGACCACTATCCGGTCGCGCGCATCAGCGAACGGGAGGCCGCCTGATGCCCCGCGATGCTAGCGACCTGGCACGCCGCCTCGCGCGCGACGCCGAGGCGGTGTGCCGGCATTATCTCTCCCACGGCAAACGGGCAGGGCGGTACTGGCTGGTTGGCGACGTCCACAACACGCCGGGCCGCTCACTGTTCGTGCGGCTCCAGGGATCGCCGAAGCGGCCGCCTGGCAAGTGGACCGATGCGGCGACGGGAGAACATGGCGACCTCCTCGACATCATCCGCAAAAGCCTGGGTCTGCGAGACTTCCGCGAGGTCGCCGAGGAAGCGAGGCGGTTTCTAAGGCTGCCTCGTTCAGAGCAGCAACCGGCGCCGAAACCCGTTCGTTCGCTCATTCCGATCGGGTCGCAGGAATCCGCCCGACGGCTCCTCGCGATATCCAGCCCCATCGAAGGCACGGTGGTCGAAACCTATTTGCGGCATCGTGGGATAGTCCGCATCCACCATGGGGGCAGCCTTCGCTTCCACCCACGCTGCTACTATCGTCCGGACGACAATCTGCCGACTGAAACCTGGCCGGCGATGATCGCTTGCGTCACGGATCTCGAAGGCAGGATCACCGGTGCACACCGCACGTGGCTCGATCCGGACGGCTTTGATCGCATTCGGCTCGGCAAGGCCCCGGTCGACACGCCGCGACGCGCCATGGGCGACCTGCTCGGTAACGCCGTCCGCTTCGGCGTTGCGGACGACGTGCTCGCTGCCGGCGAGGGGATCGAGACCATGCTGTCGTTGCGCTACGTGCTGCCGACGATGCCGATGGCCGCTGCGCTTTCGGCCAATCACCTCTCGGCCATGTTGCTGCCGTCTGGCCTGCGCCGGCTCTACATCGCCCGCGATGCCGATGCCGCCGGGGACACGGTACAGGCTATTCTCACCCAGCGCGCAGCAGACGCCGGTATTGAAGCGATCGCGCTGCTGCCCCGGTTGGGGGACTTCAACGAGGATCTGCACATCTTCGGTCCCGATGCCCTCCGAACAGCCTTGCGGCTTCAGCTCGCGCCAGAGGACGTCGTTCGCTTTCTGCATTCCTCGATGGCGGTCGCAGAATAGCTCCCGGTGTCCGATCGATGCTGCCAGGTCGGTCATAGGCGAGGCCAATACCGGAAAAGGACGCGACCTCGGCCTTCTAGAGGGCGATCGGACGGCAAGCGGCCCGGGCCGGCAATGGCTGCGTCCGGCTATTTTCCGCCGCGCGCCAGCGATGTGAAGACACATCATACGGTTGGCCGCGCGCTTTGCATCGCGAAGCAAAATAGCCGGCCTCCGCCATCCTCCGCTGCCGCTTCGGCCCTTTCGGGTTCTGGCCCGTTCCGCCTGCCGTCAGAGGATCGCCACGAAGGCCGCGATGGTCGCGGCCGATCCGGCAAAGGACCTCTTCCCATGACCGACCATGACGACATCGAACCGCCGCACGCCACATCTCCGACCGACCACGTCCTCACCGAATTACAGCTGTTCGGCTATCGTCCCTTCGACGACCAGCCCGATCTAAGACCGCTCCCCGAGGGCAAGATGATCGTGGGCGGCGTGGTCGATATCTTTGACGCCCTTGTTGCGACGTTGAGCGACACGCGGCTTGAGCCGGACCTTGACGATCTGCTCTGGTCGACCGTCAACCTGTTCCATCGGGCCGTCGATCGCATCGAACGGCAGCTCGATGACAACGAACAGGCGCAGCACAAGAGCCAGCGCGAGCAGAACGGCTCAGAAGTGCGATCGGTCGAACTCGAGCGCCTGACGGCCGAAGGCATCACGCTGATCGAGCGCCGCAATTGCCTGGAGCTCTTCCGCGACCAAGCCATCGAGCGATTTGAGATCCACACCGGTTCCTCCTGGCGTCCGCGGTCGGGATCACTGGTCAACCACCGCACGCTCACCGCGGCAATGATCGACTCCCGCGACTTCATCGCAGCGAAACGCCGCGCCGAGACCGAGGTCCTGGTGCCGCCAGGACCCAAGATCGCACTCACCGGCGGGCTCGACTTCAACGACCACCACCTCATCTGGGATCGCCTCGACAAGGTTCACGCCAAGCATCTCGACATGGTCCTGCTCCATGGCGGCTCGCCGAAAGGCGCCGAACTGATCGCCTCCAAATGGGCGATCAATCGCAAGGTACCGCAGATCGCCTTCAAGCCCGACTGGACCAAGCACGCCAAGGCGGCACCCTTCAAGCGCAACGACGCCATGCTCGAGCTCCTGCCGATCGGCGTCATGCACTTTCCGGGCACGGGAATTCAAGACAATCTAGCTGACAAGGCGAAGCGGCTCGGCATCTCCGTCTGGAGGTTCGGCGGGGCGTGAGCGCCGTCGCCTCAAAGACGCCAGGGTGGAGTTGCACGCCGCAACTCCGCCTCGTTTCGATTTTAGGTCCGAAGCCGTGCCGCGGTGGTGGTGGAAGGCGCGACCAGTACATCTATGCATTGGAGCCACCGCCATGCTCGCCTTTGGGCTTGTGCTCAACACACTCGGCATCGGTTTATTCTGCTGGCTGATTTTTGCGCTGGCGGTCTATGCCTTGCCGTTTTTCGTCGCACTCAGCATCGGGATGTTGGCATTTCGTGATGGCGCGGGCGTTTTCGACGCACTGCTCATCGGAATTGCTTCTGGCGCGCTGACGCTTGCCGCTGGTCAGGTCGCCATCGCTGCTAGTCAGTCCTTGACTTTGCGCGTCGCGATCGCAAGCGCATTTGCCGTCCCTGCGGCAATCGCCGGCTATCAAGCGGTGTTTGCGCTTTCGCAGATCGGGGGGGCTTCGCTGGCTTGGCGCGAGGCCTTCGCTTGCGTAGGTGCGGTTTGCATTGGCGGCGCGGCATGGACGCGCTTGAGAGTTTTGGCGAAGACCCGCCCGCTCGAGTCAGGTCGGGCGGTGGAGCGGTCCCAGCCAGTTTTTACGGCCACTATCCGCAAGGGATGACCCTTGCGCCTTCATCATTGAACAGGTTCGCGTAGATCGGTGCGTTGAAGGAGGGATCATCGGGACGCGAGCGGGGAGCCAGTCCTTCTCGGAGTGGCTTGACCAATCCGCGTCCATCTCGGCCCAACCCACGTAGCTGCAGCGGTGCGGCGTGCCCTTGATCATTCCTTCGAAGAGGACACCGCCCTTTGCAGCAGATTGTTTCTCTTTCTACGCCGGATCGTTCGCCGCTCTTGCTTAGAAGAACCGAGATACGCCACGTCTTCTCCTTAAGATTGCGGTTCAGCACGCGACGCACGTGGCCTCTTTGATGGCTTGATCTGGCCCAAGACCGGCTGCGCCTCGATCGTCTGAGCCGCAACGCCGTTGATGCGACTTTCTTCCCCTGGGCTTCGCCCATTCCTCGCGAGACAAGAAAGTCGCCACAACGGCGTCCTCCGCTGCGCTCCGGCCCGTAGACCGCGGGTGCGTCGCCGATCGTCTTCGGCTTCAGATCGCCATCGAGGCCGCGATGGTCGCGGGCTCGAAACACAAACAGGAGAAGTAACATGGCTAACATCGGTTCATTCAAGAAGGTCGGTAACGAGTTTCACGGCGAAATCGTCACCCTGAGCCTTCAGACCAAGGGCGTCCGCATCGTCGCCGAAACCAACCGCTCCAGCGACAACGCGCCCAGCCACCGCATCTACGTGGGCCGGGCGGAGATCGGGGCAGCCTGGTCGAAGCGCTCCGAGGAGGGCCGCGACTACCTCTCGCTCAAGCTCGACGATCCCTCCTTCAACGCACCGATCTACGCGAACCTGTTCGATGACGAAAGCGGCGAGGGGTACACCCTGCTCTGGTCGCGGCCGCGCAAGAACGGCGAGTGAGACTCGCTCTAAAGCCCGCCCGAGTTGATCGGGCGGGTTCCTTTTGGAGCCTAAAGTCGAAAACATCAACGCTGCGCCGCTGCATCGGCGCAGTCGATTTTCGTGATTTCGCCTTCTAGAGCTCGCAGTGCCACTACCGATCTGGGTGGTCATAAAGTTGCTCTTACGCAGCAGTGCTATTTCTTCTTGGAGCGTGGCTCGCCGGCTTGCGACCCTTAGGCGAAGTCCTTCGGTGTTGTCGGCTCCTCTGGGTGGCTGAACAGAGCCTTCGGCATAAGTGAACACCCAGCGTGTCGGCCAGCCAGTCGAGAAACATCAATTCTCCGGTTCTCAGAATGCCTCTCGAGGCCACCATATATGAGTGGTCACTGCCGACACTGTAGGCACGTGGCTCTTGGGGAACCGATGCCTTGCCGATGCTGGTGCCAGTCGTGCGGAGCGCGTCTGCCTCGCCGCTGCGCAACCGTCTGCTGATCTTGCATCGGGCAGCAACAGACAGGCACCCGACCGTTGGTGTGCTGTAGTGCGCATTCAGGGAGAGCAACATCAGCTTTGGTTCAAAAATGCGCCGCGGCCGGTGTCCCGAGCCACAAGTCCGCAATCGTAGATTTGCATTAGATTTGCATCGCTGTGCCAAGATGGAGGATGTAGCAGGGACGGAGAATGTGATGGCGCTCCGGCAACTTGCCTCCCTGACATTGAGCGATGAAGTTCGTGCCGAACAAGTCGCTGACGACGCGGCGGAAGACGGTTCTGGTGCTGGCGCTGCGAGCGCGAATCGTGCTGACCTGCGCGGAAGGCGGTCAGAACAAGGAAGTGGCGGCCAAGCTGGGCCTTGACGGATCGAGGGTAGGCGGCGGCGTTTTGTGGAGCGGCGCGTGGACGGGCTGCAAGACGAGCCACGCTTCGGGCGCCGCGTACGGTTGAGGATGCCCGCATCGAAGCCGCGATCGTGAGGACATTGGAGAGTTGCCCTGAGAACGCCATCCATCGGAGTTCCCGCGGCATGGCGAAGGCCAGCGGCCTGTCGGTGTCGACCGTGCAACGCATCTGGCCGGCCTTCGGGCTCCAGCCGCACCGGACGGAGACCTTCAAACTCTCCACGATCCAAACTTCATGGCCAAAGTGCGCGACGCTGTGGGCCTTTACGTCCGGCCGCCGGAGCTCGGTGTCGTTCTATGCGTGGATGAGAAGTCCCAATCCGGGCGCTGGACCGCAGCCACCATGCTGCCGATGCGTCCCGGCCAGCCGGCCCGAAGGAAGGATGACTACAGAAGACATGGCACCACATCGCTGTTCGCCGCTCTCGACATTGCGACAGCACGAGCCAACGGCGAAGTGCTAGCGAGTTCGCCGTGCTGCCAAATTCCGTCAGTTCCTCGACGAGATCGAGGCCGCTGTGCCGCGCGAACTCAAGGTCCATCTCGTCATGGACAATTACGCCACGCATAAGTCCGCACTGATCCAATGATGGATGGCTAAAAGACCGCGCTGGCACGTGCACCTGACCCCGACCAGTTCGTCATGGCTCAACCAGGTCGGGCCTTTCTTCGTTCTCCTCCCGGATAAAAAGATCAGGCGGGCGCAGCGTCGCCGCCCTCCGGGCAGACATCACTTCGTTTATTGATCGACACAACGCCGATCCCAAACCGTCCCGATGGAGGAAGTCCGCCGATCACATCCTTCCATTCATCGAACGCTTCTACCGGTACAATGCCCCGACAAACACAATGTGATGTTGCGATCTTGTTCAGGACAGGGCCTTCTATTCCGCCGAACTGCCGCTCGATGCAGACCTTGAAGTCCGTGCCCATGTCTCTTGTGCTTCCGCTTCGGTCCTTGCTTGAGGGAGGCTGAAAGCACGCGGCTATCTGCATCGGACCGAGCATGTGCCGTCATGACAAGGCCGCTGTCCGGGAAAGTTCGGGACCATGTGCGGCGTGAAATCCATCGCAGAAGGTGGCCAAGATGCAGGATTTAGCCGTGAACACGCGCCTCATTGCATTAAGCAGAATCGCAGAGTTGTTACAGTCAGCTTGAGCAATCACGCGCGGTCGAAAGAATCATGTTCAGGGGATTGATATCTCGGAGCGTCGATCCTCGTTGGGGTTCCCGTTTCAATAGCGTTGTAACTGAGCGCAAGGTCCAGGCGAGATGGAAGAGGTATTTTGTACGAAACGCTCCACTGAAGCCGAGACAGCACACTCAGGTACGAAACGAGATTGTTTGTTCGCTATGTACTGTGTTTGTCGGAGAAAATTCGCCCAAATCTGGCACTGCGTCTGCTCGAGGAGGGGCACGGCCACTCGGCCGGGAGTGAGCTGGCAAAGCCAGCCTACCGGCCCGCGTGAACTGGGGAAAGTTCATCTGGGAGGTGGCGGGCGGAAGAGTAAAGCGGTTGGATAATCTACGTGAATGGGCAGCGCCTGATTGATCGCTACAGGAGGCGCACAGGCCGATCTTCCAATGAAAGACAAAGCGGTTGTGGGCGCGAAGCTATCGGTCCGACTCTACTTCATCGAGAGCATCATCTGGTGCTTGTGGTATGATCATTCGGAAAACTGGTGCAAACTTTGCGCGAACGCGGCCCGTGGATTCGGATCATGCCTTAGTTTCGCCGGGACGGTGAGATGAGCAAGTTCAGCCAGGAAAAAGTACTGAGCGTCCGTCACTGGACCGACAATCTCTTCAGCTTCACCACGACCCGGAATCCGTCGTTCTGCTTCCGTAGCGGTGAATTCACGATGATCGGGTGCAAGGTCGACGAGAAGCCGCTGCTGCGGGCCTACAGCCTCGCCAGCGCTCATTACGAGAACCGGTTGGAATTCTTCTCGATCAAGGCACCGGATGGTCCCTTAACCTCGCGTCTGCAGCATCTGAAGGAGGGTGACGAGATCATCGTCAGCCGCACGGCGACGGGGACGCTGGTCATCGATAACCTCGAGGACGGGCGCAATCTGTATCTGATCGGCACCGGCACCGGGCTTGCGCCGTTCCTGAGCGTCATCAAGGATCCCGAAACCTATTTGCGATTCGAGAATGTCGTGCTGCTGCATGGCTGCCGCCGCGTCGCCGAGCTCGCCTATGGCGAGATGATCACGGAAAAACTGCCGTGCGACGAACTGGTCGGCGACTTCGTGCGCTACCAGCTGATCTATTATCCGACCGTGACGCGCGATCGCTTCTGTAACCGCGGCCGGGCCACCGATCTGATTGTTTCAGGCAAGCTGTTTGCGGAGATCGAACTGCCGGAACTGGAGCCTCAGCATGACCGCATCATGATCTGTGGCAGCCCCGGCTTGGTGCGCGACGCCCGCGAGCTATTGGTGGCGAAGGGGTTTGTCGAAGGGAATCAAGGCAAGCCGGCGCAATTCGTGTTCGAAAAGGAGTTCGCAGAACGAAATAGGTTCGTCTCGGAGAAGGAGGGCAGTGAACCATGACGACAAGTACAAATCGCCATGAAGCGTCGACGATGACAGACGAAGAGCGCGAGCTAGAACGCTGCAAGCAAGAAATTCTTCGTCTCACACAGCTGGTTGTGTTTCTCAAACGGCAGGTTGTGCAGCTTTCTGAAATCGTCTTACGCAACGTCGTAAAGAGCGTCGGGGGCGGAAAGTCGGAACGCTCATGAGTCTGTGAGCGACGCCGAAGTAGCGCGCTGTTTCCCAGCAGCGTGCTCCCTCGCTGTGGGCGGCGGGGAGCGGTCCATCCTTGCGCTCATCGGGCCGGGCTCTCAATTTTCAGTCGGAAGCGCGGTGCATATGAGGACTAATCTTCAACCGTGACCGTGACTTTTTGCCTCAACTTGCGGCCTCACTACGCTTTGCTTGTCCAGTTGTCCCTGTCGTGCAGCATTGGTCAACTTCTAACAGGGACCAATCTTGAGCTTTCTCTTAACCGCGGATGAGAGAGCATCGGGTACGTTTTTTCATAGATTGCGCGCGCCAAAGCGAAAGAATGGCGGAGCGATCGAACGGAATCCGCTACGGGGCCAGCCGGGAACATGGAGTTGCACCAAAGTCATCTCCTCTTATGCGGATTTGGCGAGACAAGGCTGGGCGATTTCAATTGAGTGCGGCCTCATTGCGGGCGGGATTTCTGCTATTGTTGGCCTTGCGCTGACTCTTCTTGGCACCAACCGCAATGTAGCTTGCAGTTCGTCACCTTCCCAAACTGTTCAACGCGCCAGCCCGAGAAGTTGGATCTCGTACCTGAACCCAGCAATAGTAGGAAAAGGCGAATGACCGTCAGCAAGTATCAGTTCAGGCACGAGCTGCGGCTGTTGATCGACACGCAGATCAGCTCCTCGAGCACGTTCGAAGACTACGTGAGTCACATGGGAGCTGGAAAAGGCGAAGAACAGGCTGTAGCTGGACGCCGAGAAATTCCCGGTGGAGGAGGTCGACGCCTGTGAATGATAGCGCCGGGCCGGCCCGACCGCTTAGCACTCGTTGATCAATCCTCGGGCGGAGGCTGTGTTGGAATGGTAAAGCCCGCCTTTAGGCAGCCTATTATGAGCATGGTCTTGAAGCCCTAATTTCCGGGTCCTCATAGAAGAATTGCCGGGTAAACGGCTCATAATCTTGCTATTTGGTGCGCAATATGATCGCAAGATAGGCGCAGTGTGGTCAACGCGCTCCGAAGGAAGCGCGAATACCTCTCACACGAGCTTGACGATCCCCCTCGACGCGCCGACATGCGCGAACCTATTCGATGACGAAGGCGGCGAAGGCTACACCCTGGCGGAGCTTCGTGTTCGAGCCATGCAGCAACTGCCGAGCAACTGGAAACAAGCGTCTGGCCGAAGTCCTCTCATTTGTGCTTCGGCGCCTTGGTTCGCTCTTTGCAGAATTCCTCATCAGGCAACACGAGATCGACGTGGCTAACGCCTAGTGTGCTCGCGAGTTCGAACAGCGTCACTACCGTGGGATTGCGCCGACCACGCTCTAAATCGCTGATGTATTGCTGAGTAAAGCCGGACGCCTCGGAGAATTTCTCCTGCGTGAAGCCTTTTTGCTTCCGGAACTTAGCGAAATTCCGCCCCACCAACTTGCGCATGTCCATCAGCGCAAGTTGCGGGTTTACATACTATGGGGTTTATCTCCTATAGTATGTATTCCCAAGTGTGAGCGCCTTGGGAGCGAGGCCAGCGGACTTTCAGCTAACGCCCGCTGAGCGTACCGTGGCTGCGGGCACTCTTATTGTTTTTCTTGCGAGATTCTTGATGCAAACACCGCCGCTTGACCCGGATGTCGCGGATTTGGCGCCCAACGATGCGGTGCTCACCTCCTATGACGAGCAGCATCTGGTGACCTACTGGCGCCTGCTCGATGCCGAGGCTGTTGGCGCGCACTGGAAAGAAGTTGCCCTGATCGTGTTGCATATCGATCCGGATCGCGAACCGGCGCGAGCCCGCAATGCATTTGACAGCCATCTGGCGCGAGCAAAATGGATAGCAGACCACGGCTACCGCGACTTGCTTCGCGGCGGCGCCAATAAATAGCAAAGATTCTATCGTCTCGAATTCCAAATCGAGAACAGATTTCTCCCGTTCAAAACGTGATCGCCTGCGCGCATCGCGCAATGCACATTTGGTGACTTCCCCGACAACCCACGGCTTTATAGACATTTCGCGGCAATCGATTTACGGCAGGGGATCAGAGTAATGTCTGAGTTCGACTGGCGCTCACCCGAGGCGTATCGGCACGCCATCAAGTCGGCGGAGATGCCGGACTTCGCCTGGGAGTCACTCCGACGCAGTCCTAACTATCGAGCTTCCTTTCGGGAAGCTCGCTCGAAAGGCGGGCAGGCGACGTCCGAATTCCGGAGGAGATGGGGCGTCTGCTTTCGCTCATGACCCGCAGCGGTCCTTTTACCAACAGACGATCTTCTGGGCGCCCGAGACCTTGCCAAGCGTCGTCTCGGTCGTGCGCAGCGCGTCAGCATCACGAGCGATCGGCCTTGAGCTACCGCTTGCCGATCTCGGATCGGCAAGCATCAGACAGGCATCTGACGGCTGGCATGCGGTGTTGCGGATTCAGGGGGCGCAACATCACCTGTGGCTGAAAGAGGCGCCGCAGCTGGGTGTATCTTATGCGGCTGAACTGCCGCTCGACGGCGATTACGAGATCCGCGTGCACGCTTCACGTCGGTTGTGGCGCGCTATCACCGGCCGCGCCCCAGGACCCCCCTTTTATCAGCTTTCGGCGCAGCGACGCGAACGATTGGCCTTGGCGCTACGCGCGCTCGATGGGCACTTGGATGGCGCTTCTTATCGGGTCATTGCCGAAGTGCTGTTCGGCCGAAAACGCATCCCTGAACGCGCCTGGAAAACCCATGAGCTGCGCAGCCGGACCATCCGCCTGGTGCAGGCCGGCTTGGCTCTGATGCGCGGCGGCTATCGCGCATTACTGCATCCCTCATCTCGCAGGGAGTAGAGCAGGGGTGCTGAAAACCATCGGTCCATCTTCGGCATCCCCCTGAGCACTCCTACTCCGTCATGGTGACCGTCGACGCGCGACCGAACCCGGTCGCGCTCCAGACGACCACGGAGCCTTGCAAATGCCCGATCCGAACGCCGGCTTGCCGCCGCGATACCTGCGCACGCCCGAGGCGGCGCGCTTTCTCGGACTGTCCGGTCGCACCCTCGAAAAGCACCGCACCTATGGCACAGGCCCGACGTACCGGAAGCTGGGCGGCCGCGTTGTGTATGCGCTCGAAGACCTGACGGCGTGGGTTGACCGCGGCGCCAAAACGTCCACCAGCGATCCTGGCGCAGGCACAGTCCTGCCCGCGAAACGGCACACGCCGATTCCGTATGCGGGCAAGGAGCGGCGCTGACCTATGCCGGACCGCAACTCAACTGCAGCCGGGAGGCGGCGGTCAGAGCGCGACCAACTCGATCTGTTTCGCGCGCTTCCTGGCGATCTCGCTGCACGTGACGCGCAAGACTTGATGGCGTATCCGTTCTTTTCGCTAGCAAAGTCGAAGCGGATCGTCCCGATCGACTTCCGCGCAGGCACCATCACCATCCGTGTCGAAGCGGTGGCGGAACATGGCCTGGCCACGATCTGGGACGCGGACGTTCTGATCTGGGCTGCCTCACAGATTGTCCAGGCCCGCGATGCCGGGTTGAAAACCTCGCGCCTGATGTCCACCACCCCCTACGAGATCCTGACCTTCGTCGGCCGCGGCACCAGCGTACGCGACTACGACCGCCTCAAGGCTGCGCTCGATCGATTGCAATCAACCAGCGTGATGACCTCAATCCGGCAACCGACAGAACGGTCGCGGCATCGCTTCTCCTGGATAAACGAATGGAAGCACACAAGCGATGTGCACGGGCGTGCCCGTGGGATTGAGTTGATCTTACCCGATTGGTTCTATACGGGCGTTCTAAACGAATCGCTCGTGCTGACCATTGACCGCGCGTATTTCGATCTGACCGGTGGACTGGAACGTTGGCTCTATCGCCTTGTCCGCAAGCACGGGGGTCATCAGCATGGCGGTTGGAGCTTCGGGCTCGTGCACCTGCATGCCAAGTCCGGGAGCCTCTCGCCGCTGAAGCACTTCGCCTATGACCTGCGTCAGATCGTGCATCATCAGACCTTGCCGGGCTATCGGTTGGCTATCACACACGACCTGAATGGCGAAGGACGATTGAATTTCGCACCCGTCCCGATCGATCCGCCTACGCAGCGATTGCGAAAGCGTGGCCTTATCAGCCCTGCGGGGGATAAGCTGTGAATTCGCTCATGCTATCAGGGACTGGAAGTCTCGTGCCATCGGGGACCCGATCCGCGTGCTATCGAGGACCGAAATCACACCTAAAGCACTGCGACGCCAATCTTTCCAGCTCTCTTAACTTTACTAACGTACTGACACTAACGTCTTGTTGTGAATCAGTGCGTTGTGAACAAGTTAGCCGCGCGGGCAACGAGGATGCCTCATGCGCTTACTCTCTCACGCGCAAGACCTTCCTGCAATGCGATTCTTGTCGCGAGCGCACGCGCGCGGACGCGATTGCGCGCAAAATCACGCGATCAGCAGCATCGTTGTCACTCCCGCGTAACGCTCGTTCGTTTCCGTTGCGCCAGCTCGCGCGTCGAGGAGAACTCGCTAAGGTCCGTGGTTGGCACGGCCGCGACCACATGCCGGAATCTGAAGAAGGGGCGGTCAGGCTAACCAGTGCCGTGCTTGATGGCTTCAAAAGTGTGCATGAAGCCACTGGCAGCAAAAGTAGCGATCTCACCCAAGTCCCCGTCTGGTTGGGAGACGCCGCTCCGCCGTGGCGGAAGAAGCCGCTCGTGGAAACGGCCGGGTCGCGGAGGCCCTCAGACCACCGCAGCGAGCCGGCCGCGCTTCACGCCCGCGCCAAACCGGAAGGTCCTGCCATCGATCCAGATCTTGTGCAGCAGCACGGCGAGCGCGCCCGCCACCGCGGTCGCCGCGCGCTTCAGCCCCTTCTGCCTGGCCAGCCGCAGGCCTCACAGCCGCAGCTTAAAACTCTTCGGAATGCGCGTGAGGATCGCGATCGGTGCCTCCTACAGGATCGATCGCGTCAGCTCATAGCCGCATTTGGAGATGCTGCCGATCCGGTCGGTCTGGCCGGATTGATAGAGCCGCGGCGTCAGCCCGAAATGGGCGCCGACATTGGTCGACTTCTTGAATGGCGCCGGATCATCGACGGTGGCGCGAAATGTCAGCGCCACGAACGCGCTGACTCCGGGCACCGTTATCATCCGGCGCGCCGCGCTATCGCTGCGCGCAGCTGCCAACGGCAGGCGGTGCAGTTTTGCCAATTGCAGCCGCATGGCGTTGCGGGCGTCGAACAGCGGTGCGACCATCGCTTCCAATTCTCTCTTTCCGGCCATGATCTCGCGCACCCGCGCGTCAAAACGGCCGACCGAGATCTCGCCGACCTTGAGACCGAACGGGCGCAACAGGCAGCGGATCATGTTCTCCATGCCCAGCATCTTGCTGCGCATCTGCGCAATGCCTTTGGCGTTGCGGTCAGTCTTATTCAGCATCGCGTTCAGCGCCGCTTTGGCGTGCCGGCTCTCGATGCAGATCACGGCGAGACCCTTTTCGGAAAGCGCCGTGAACAGCCTGGCGCTGTACGAGAACGCTTCCAGGTGGACGCGCTTGAGGTGGATTCCCGGTTCCGCCAGGAACAGCTCGATCGCGTCCGGGTCGGTCTCGAGTGTCGCTTCCTGGACGACGTTTCCGTCGCCGTCCACCACGCAAACATTCGTTGCCCGCAGCGACACGTCGAGCCGTGCATAAAATTCCGTCGTTCGTCTCTACCATTCTCCGCCGGAACACGCCGCCCGTTCCGTTCCCGGATTGTCGCAACATCTCCGCAATCCGGCCGGCGAGGGACACAAGTCGACCACCTCGGAAAACCTGCAGTGCTTTCGATTCCTTCTAACGAATTGGAGCCTCTCCGACGTGGTCCTTTGCAGCAGGATTGTTGCAAGCCTTCGGCGACCACGATCCATCGAAGCGTCATTACAGCCGTCCTGCCGACGCAAAGGCTTCTCGCACGATACGCCGGTGATAGCCATTCTCGGCACGTCCAAGAGCCCTCTCAACAATATGGAGCAGTCAGGTGAGCGACCTCACAACTGTTGAGCTCTTGTGGCTCGAGAAGCGCATCGAAAATCGAATCCGGTTCGGTAAACCTGCATCAGAGAAGATCATTGATCATCACCGGCGCATTCTCTCGTTTTTGCCCGGCAGCATCTTCGCGTTCGTGCGCTGGACGTCCAACGACTTCGGGACCATCCTGTCTCGGATCGACATTTTACGCGCCGTCGCTCCAGGGCAGCGATACTCAACCGTGCCTTGGGTCAGCCCCGGCGGCGAAAGCCTGCTGCGATTAGCTGGTTGGCCAAAGGTCGAACGCGTTCTCCAGTTGATCGACTGCGTAGAGTCACTGGGCATCGATCCTGCCGATGCAGCCCCCGAGTATTGGCATCACGCCCACAACCGTCTTTCTGTCAACGAAAAGCCACGAGCTTATACCCGTGCACGCCACCAAGCGTGGCTCCATCGGCGCAGGTTGGCACTCTGATGGGACGGTTGGGGAACATTCTTGCGATGTGTGGGGCCACAATGCTCGCGCTCTGGCCAGTCAACAACACCTCACCATTGTACATCTGGAATGCCTCGGACAGCGTGCCGATCGGGGTCTATCGCCTGCAAGAGGCCGGACCATTGTACGTTACTGAGCTCGTGGCGGTTCGAACTCCAGACCCGCTCGCGACTTTTCTCGATCTCAACGGCTATTTGCCAAGCGGGCTTCCAATGCTCAAGCGTGTGCTGGCGCTGCCCGGCCAAACCGTCTGCAGAACGGGCCTCGCAATCATCGTCGACAGCATACACATGGGTGAGGCAAGCGAGCGCGATCGTCGCGGCCGGCCGTTGCCGGTCTGGCAGGGCTGCCGGGTCATTGCTGAGGGCGAAGTGTTTCTCATGAACTGGCAGTCGGCGGACTCGCTAGACGGCCGATATTTCGGACCCCTGCCGAGATCGGCCGTCATTGGGCGAGCGCTCCCGGTGTGGACCAGAGAGAAGTGACAATGCCGGCTCTCCCCTGTTGGCCTGTCATTTCTCCATACGGCCGTTCGCAACATCGTTCCTCCGTCTCGGCCAGCTTCTTGAGAATCGGCGCGCATTGCCCCAGGATCAGGCGGCCTCAAGGCCGGCTGGGAGAAACGTTGTACTTGGCAGCTGTCCGCACAATGCGATGTGGGGCCACTGCTTGCTTTTTGGGAATTCTGCTGACGTTCGGACCGTCCTCGAGCGCCAGAGCGGAGGTCGCATCGCGGGCACCAGCTGCGCACTCCATAACCCTGCCTCGTAGCGTTGCATACGCCGCGTTCGTGACCGAAGCCTCCCACCGGTTCGCGATCCCGGAGCGTTGGATCGATGCCGTGATGCAGGTCGAAAGTGGCGGTAATGCGCACGCCATATCGCCTCAAGGAGCGCTCGGGCTGATGCAAATCATGCCCGCGACCTGGGCCGAACTGAGCGCTCGTCACGATCTCGGTATCGATCCGTTTGATCCGCACGACAATATTATAGCTGGGGCAGCGTACATTCGCGAGATGCTCGACCGGTTCGGATCGGCAGGATTTCTTGCAGCCTACAATGCGGGACCGAAGCGGTATGACGAGCATTTGACGACAGGTCGATCGCTTCCAGAAGAAACGCAAACCTATGTAGCCAGACTCGCAGCATTGATCGGAATTGAGCAACGCAACAGCCGTGGTTCGGCCGCCAGACACGTCGTCCTGTGGCAGCAAGCTCCAGTTTTTGTTGAGCGATGCGGCAGTTCGTCCGCTGCCGACAACTTTGCATCAGGAGTGCGCACAATGAATTCGTCGAAGGCTGCGCCTAAAGCCGTTGCCCGTGCACTTGTACCTCGCGCGACGGGGCTGTTTTGGCATCGATCAATCAAGGTGCAGTCTCCGTGATAGCAATCGGATTTGGTCGAATGGCCTCGAAGGTTCTCGCATTTGAGAATGGCCGGGAGGAAGCAGGGGGAGCCGACCGCCGAGGGCCGCCCGTAATCGGTCTCCTGCAGAACTTGCGGCGGCGGAGCAGATGGTCTGCGCGATGAATATTGCGCACACTGCACCGGCTCAGCAACGCGGGAGGCGTGTGATGGAATTCTTCTGTGGTTTGGACGTCGGCATGGACGAGACGGCGATCTGCGTGGTGGACGCGACCGGCAAGGTGATGCTGGAGACGGCGGTGGTGACCGATCCGGACGCGATCAAGGTGGCGCTGACGCCCTATCTTGGCCGCTTGCGACGCCTTGGTCATGAGGCGGGATCGCTGTCGCCCTGGCTGCATCCGGAGCTGCTCAGGCTGGGCCTGCCGGCGGTCTGCCTGGAGACTTTGCATGTTCGCGCGGCGCTGAAGGCGCAGCGCAACAAGACCGACCGGGCAGATGCGCTCGGGATTGCCCACATCATGCGCACCGGCTGGTTCCGCAGGGCGCATATCAAGAGCGAGGCCTGCTACCGGCTGCGGCTGTTGTTGACGCACCGGCGCAATCTGAAGCGCAAGTTTGTGGACCTCGAGAATGCGATCCGGCACTCGCTGAAAGTGTTTGGCATCCGGCTGAACCGGGTCGGGCGCGGCGGCTTTGCGCAAGTCGTGCGCGAGGCGGTGGCCCACGATGCGCTTGTCAGCGAGCTGATCGACGCCATGCTGAATGCGCGCGCGGCGCTGTGGAAGGAGTACTGCCGGCTGCACGACCTGGTGGTTCGCCTGGTCGCCGGCCATGAGCTGTGCCGGCGCTTCATGCAGATTCCTGGCGTCGGCCCGATCGCGGCGCTGAGCTTTATGACCGCGGTCGACGATCCCTCGCGCTTCAGGCGCTCGCGCGACGTGGCGGCCTATTTTGGCCTGACCTCGCGGCGCTGGCAGTCCGGCTCGTCGATCGACGTCAAGGGCCGGATCAGCAAGGCGGGCGACGGTGACGTGCGGCGGGCGCTGTACGAGGCGGCCAGCGCTTTGCTGACTCGCTACAAGAAAAAAGACAAGGTCAAGGCGTGGGGGCTGGCGCTGGCCAAGCGCTCCTCGCACCGCAAGGCGACGGTGGCGGTAGCGCGCAAGCTCGCTGTGATCATGCATGCGATGTGGACCAGCGGCACGTTCTACTGCGGCGATCCGGACGCCTCGGCGGCGGAGATGCATGCCGAAACAACAGCTAAGCAGCGCAAATTGCTCGGGCCCTACGCATGAGGCGCGTGATCCTGCAACCTGGCAACGACGCGGTGATGGCCGCGACCTGAACACGGAGCTCCGCCGCCGGCGGATGAGGACTGGTGCAGCACCAACACGACGGAACGCACGTTATCTTGCCTGCGACGATGCATCTTCGGATGCCGACCGATCGCGCCGGATTGCCTGTGATGTGGCTCCGTCACACCGATGGAAAGATGCGCCGCGACGGCGTCCGCGCTGCCTTGCTGCAGCGACACTGTGCCGTCGCTGAGCGCGGAAGACTGCACGGCGCATCAGGACTCGCAAGCCTCGCGGCGCATCGTGTCATGGCGTGGATCAGAGAGGCTTGTCGCAAGCGAGAAAGGAAGCGAGAATGGCTGAGGTCAGACAGACGAGACGACCGATTAAGACGGCAGGATAAAAGCCGCAAGGTGCGGCCGGTCGGTTGTGCGAGAAAGCGTATCGATTTCAATGATCAACTAAACATTGCGGCGACTCGGAGCAAAGTTCAGCTTTCCCCAAAGCGCTGTTCTTACACGGTTTTCGATGCCTTGCGGCGGCCGGAATGACGCGCGACGATGATTTTCGGATCCGTCCCGGCCGTATCCGTTCCACGCGCGCGCCCCGGACAAAGCCGTTTCTGGCGCAGGTACTCACAGCCGCTCAGAAGGCCGGCGGCCTCTCGCGAGGCAAGGATGGCCACGGCCGTAAGTTTGGACGCGGCCGCGCCGCGAGCATCGCTGCGGCACGGCTCCTCAACGCCCGCGGCCGCGGCGCTATGGTCAAGGCGCGGGTGGTGCGGCGGATGCGTTCGCCGGGCGCGTTGCGCGGCCATATCGGTTACCTGCAGCGCGACGGAGTCACTCGCGACGGCGCTCCGGGCAAACTATTCGACGCTGCGGGGGACGATGCGGACGGTCGCGCGTTCGTCACGCGTTGCGAGGGTGACCGCCATCATTTTAGGTTCATCGTCTCGCCTGATGATGCTGGTGAACTTGCCAGCCTGCGTAGCTTCACTCGGGAGCTGATGGACCAAGCCTCGCGCGACCTTGGCACACGGCTTGACTGGGTCGCGGTCGACCATTGGAATACCGAGCATCCGCACATTCACATCCTCGTGCGGGGCCGTACCGATGACGGTGCCGACCTCGTCATCAGTCGCGACTATATCGCTATGGGCTTACGCGCCCGCGCCAGCGACCTTGTCACGCGCGAACTTGGCCCTCGTTCGGAGCTCGAGATCCGCCAGAGCCTTGAGGCGGACACGACGGCCGAACGCTGGACCAGGCTCGATCGGACGCTTGCCCGGGAAGCGGGGACGGCGGACGGCGTTATCGATTTTAGGTTCGAGCGGGATGCCGGGCGCGATCCATTGCGGGAAATTCGGATCGGGCGGATGCGGACGCTCGAGCGGCTCGGCTTGGCGGAACCTGCTGGCCCCGCGGTCTGGGTTCTGGCCGCCGATGCGGAGGCGAGGTTGCGCGCGCTGGGTGAGCGCGGTGACATCATCAAGCGGCTGCACAAAACCCTCACGCGGGACGGCGCCAGCCGCACCCCCGCATCCTGGGCACTCGAGGGCGAAACTCATGGAGAACCGATCGTTGGCCGTCTCATCGCGCGCGGGCTTCATGACGAGCTGAAGGGCACAGCCTTTGCCATTGTCGATGGGATTGACGGGCGCGTGCATCACCTGACGCTTCCTGACGTCGAGGCGGCCGGCGATGGGCCGATCGGTGGGATTGTGGAACTGCGCCGGTTTGCGGACGCCCGTGGTCGAACACGGATTGCGCTCGCGGTTCGCTCGGAGCTCGTTCTGGACCAGCAGGTCGCGGCGGATGGTGCAACGTGGCTAGACCGGCAGCTCGTTGCGCGAGCTCCTGCCGAGCTCTCGCGCAATGCGTTTGGCGCCGAGGTTCGAGCGGCACTTGAACGGCGCATCGATGTTTTGGCCGACCAAGGGCTCGCCCAACGCGATGGCAACAAGGTCCGGCTAAGCCGCAACCTGATCGAAACCCTCCGCGACCGCGAACTCGATGTCGTCACACGACGGCTCATGGAGGAAACGGGGCTTCCGCACTTGTCATCTGATGTAGGTGAGCAGATTTCGGGGGTTTATCGTCGACGCCTCTCACTGGCCTCCGGGCGCTTCGCGATGATCGACAACGGCCTCGGCTTTCAGCTTGTGCCCTGGTCGCCTTCGCTCGAGCGGGAGTTGGGAAAGCAGGTCAGCGGCATCGCCGGTCCAGGCAGCGTGGACTGGGACTTCGGGCGCAAGCGCGGCCTATCGCTCTGACCTGAGGCGATGGCGCTGCACTACGCCCAATTGCAGGGCAGGGAAGACTTGGTTGCATCGCGCGGACAGGTCGAGGCGGAAAAATGGGAGAGGAGCGATAGTGAGCAGCAAATAGCGAATGGAGGGTCCACCGTTCTGAAACTATCTCTTCATCGCCTCCGGGTTCCCTCGACGTTGGTGGCGCTCGATCATCGACTGGACGCAGCTGTGTGGAAAAATGCGCCGTTCACCCTTCGGTCGCTGAGACTCTCAACGGCTAAATCGGACAGCAGAACCCTTCGAATCTAGATGGCCATCCCGTGTAGCGGAAACGGCATGGGACCTTCGATCTTTAGGTGATCGGAAGGTGTCTGGCTGTGGCATGATGGCGGCGACGATACTTCCGTGCGTGCTGGTCTCGGATGCCGATGGTCAGATGCTCTGCAGAAGACTCCGGCGCTGCGCGCACCGCCTTTCGGATCACCAGAGTCCAGTTTGCTGGACCCAGTTGTGGACGTGTCATCGAGCGGGCGAATAACGATTTCAACCTGCTCGATTTTGATCCGGAGGCATTCGCGCGAGGTTATCCGCGTAGGCAGGCCGGCCAGCAATCGGACAGCTCCGAGCCCGCAAGCCGGCCTTGACAGCGGATAGCTGAAGTGCAACTCGATTCGCGCAATGAAGATTTGGCAAACGCCAGTTCGCCTGTCCCAGTTTCCAGAGAGACCGCAACAGCTGACGTACAACAGCATCTGGCTGGCCAAAACAACAGGGCACCAACAGGCGACCGGCTGGAGGAGGACTCGCTCGATGCCGATGTGCGGGAGTATCTAGATGACCGTCGGCCCGGCAGTGTCGTCCCGTCGGAAATAAGCTCCTGCCGGGACGCTCCCCGCTTGACGCTTGTACTCCGCGAGCCCGCGCGTCCCGCCGATTTAATCCAGGAACGCCCGCCTCATCAATAACGCGTTGTGACACGCCGCACGCTCTGTTGATCGCGCGCTTGACGGAGAGCTCAGGGCGCTAGCCTCCGGAGCCTCGCTGCGCGAAAGCCGGCCGGTTCGCCTCGCGCGGCAGCACGGTACGAGTTGATTTTCTCATCATCCAAGCGCCTATCACGCGAAGCTGGTTGGGACGGTGCTTTGAGACGGCCTACGCGAGGGATCTTTTTCGGCCCTAACGCGGCTTGCGGATCTGACCCGCCGATCCCTTCGCTAGGACGCGCGCGACTACGAGAAGGATAAGCCTCTGATTGCAGCCAACAGGTCGATGGTGTCGATATCGGCAAGCCATGTCTGCGACAAAAATCATCTGGCATCAGGTGATCCTGGTTTGCCTAATCGCGTTCACCTTCGTGTGGGCAGCGACCGAATGGACCGCTTATCAGCTTGCGTTCCAGCCGCAGCTTGGACCGGCCTGGTTCAGTTTAGGGACTTGGCCCCTCTACCAGCCGTTTGCCTTCTTCATCTGGTGGTTTGAATTCGACGCTTACGCGCCCACGATATTCCTCCAGGGGGGGCGCCATTGCCGGGAGCGGTGGGATAGCGGCAGTCGCCGCAGCAATGATGCTTTCGGTCTTGCGCGCGCATGAGGCTCGCGACGTCACGACTTACGGATCCGCGCGTTGGGCCGATACGCGCGAGGTCAAACGGGCGGGGCTGCTAGGCAACGATGGCCTTGTGCTCGGGCGTTTCGATGGTCGATATCTTCGCCATGATGGGCCTGAGCACGTGCTCTGCTTTGCGCCTACCCGTTCGGGCAAGGGAGTCGGCCTGGTCGTTCCAACTCTTTTGACCTGGCCGCGCTCGGTGATCGTCCACGATATCAAGGGCGAGAATTTCCAGTTGACTTCGGGGTGGCGCGCGCGCCTTGGAGATGTACTCTTGTTCGACCCGACAAACGCGGCAAGCGCCGCCTACAATCCCCTTCTTGAGATTCGCCGTGGTGATTGCGAAGTACGAGACGCGCAAAATGTCGCGGATATCCTGGTCGATCCCGAAGGGGCGCTCGAGCGCCGCAATCATTGGGAAAAAACCAGCCATTCTCTGCTCGTCGGCGCTATCCTGCATGTCCTCTACGCTGAAGCTGACAAGACACTTGCCGGGGTTGCCAGATTCCTTTCGGACCCGTGCCGCCCGATCGAGGCCACGCTGAATGCGATGCTTGCGACCCCTCATCTTGGTGATCGCGTTCATCCCGTCGTCGCTTCAGCTGCGCGAGAGCTGCTCAACAAGAGCGAGAACGAGCGGTCGGGCGTGCTGTCGACCACAATGAGCTTCTTGGGGCTTTATCGCGATCCGGTCGTCGCTAAGGTCACCGCGCGGAGCGATTGGCGCATTCGCGATCTCGTCGACAGACCGCAGCCCGTTTCGCTCTATCTCGTCGTGCCGCCATCCGACATCGTCCGCACAAAACCCCTGATGCGGCTCATCCTCAATCAGATCGGACGGCGCCTGACCGAGAGCCTGGATGCCGACCGGCGCCGTCAAAAGCTCCTCCTGATGCTCGATGAGTTTGCAGCCCTTGGCCGCCTCGATTTTTTTGAGAGCCAGCTTGCCTTCATGGCGGGCTATGACATTCGCAGTTTCCTGATCACTCAGAGCTTGAATCAATTAGAACGCGCCTATGGGCCGAACCACGCGATCCTCGACAATTGTCACATCCGGATCGCCTTCTCCACAAATGACGAGCGCACCGCTAAGCGCGTCTCGGATGCGCTGGGGACCGCGACCGAACTGCGCGCCATGAAAAACTATGCCGGGCATCGCTTAAGCCCCTGGCTTGGACACTTGATGGTGAGCCGCCAAGAGACGTCCCGTCCGCTCCTGACGCCTGGCGAAGTCATGCAGCTCTCATCGAAAGAGGCGATCGTGATGGTGTCGGGCCTCCACCCGCTGCGTGCCACTAAGGTTCGTTACTATGAGGACCCGCAATTTCAGAAGCGAATCCTCAAGCCCGCTGAAACAGGAACAATTCTCTTGTCCTCGCGCCCGGATGAAGACTGGTCAGGGCACCCAATCCCTGCGCCCTCGACCGAACTGCTTGCGCCTCGGCAGCGAAAGCGTGGCGATCCGAATGGAGGGCTGCGGCGCGAGCCAGAATTGCCGCAGCACGAGGAGATCGAAATCAAGGCACCGCTCGCGGAACATGAGTTCGATGCTGGTCCCGATGAGCCCGACGCAGATGCGGTCCAGGCACAAGCGCTTAGCCGCGCAATGCAGGGATTAGCGCGCGCGACCAGCCTCGACCCTGACGATGGCATGGACCTCTGAGTGGGCAAATCGGTGAAAAAGATTCAGCTCAGTGTCTACCTTGATCCGGAGACATTCAGAACCCTTGATGTCTTCGCGGAGCGTCGTGGCCAGCCCAAGTCGCTGGTCGCAGAGGCCGCGATCACGTCATTTCTTTCGCCTGACGATTCCGACCGACGCGAGGCGGCTATTGCCAAGCGGCTGGATCGGACCGCACGGCTGCTCGAGCGTCTTGAACGCAATGACAGCATCACGCTCGAGACGCTCGCCCTGTTCATTCGCTTCTGGTTGACATCGGTGCCGGCATTACCAGAACAATCCAGTCCAGCCGCTCGCGCCAAAGGCGCCGAACGTTATGATCGATTCGTTGAAGCGCTTGGCCGAAGGCTTTCCAGCGGATCAACCGTTCTGAAAGAGGTGAGCTTCGATTCGAACCCCGCAATTCCAGAGTAATTCAACAACCGACGAGCGGGTGGGCGATGCAGGACTACAAGGGAATTTGCGAGGGTGCTCGCGCCGAGTACATTTCGGCCGCAAACAACGATAGGGCCAAATCGAACGGAGCGAGCGCGTTGGATCGGGACCGACGGCAGATATCTGAGGGTAGCAGGCCTCATGACATGAATGCTGAAATCTGAAGCGAGTTGAGTCGAGGTCCGGCCTCCATCCGAGCTGCCGCTCAATGGAGTAATGCTGCTCGCTTGAGCAAGCGGAAGCCTCTCCAGAGTTTCGGAAGGTCTTCTGAATAGTTGGCCTACCAGTTTTTGCGGATTGCAGCGCAGGTCCTCTGTGTTAGCAATCCACGTTGTACGGTCTTACTCTGCGAAATCCTGTCCAAAAATGCGAGAACTTGCACTGACCCACGCTTCAGCAAACTGGTGCGACGTTATCCGTTTACGTCAGATTGCGATCGGGCAACGCCTGAGATCGCCTGCAATATGTTTCCACAATTCCAAAGGAACGGAACTAAATCGTCCCCTTTCGATGGAAGGGACAGCTGGGCCACGAGAAGCACATTGGCTTGGAGCCGTTTGAATGAGGCCCAATTCCCCGGATGGCGACGATGGCCAAGCATCCTCACACCAAAATCAATCTGATCCGCTTTCTCGCCTCACGACAAGACGGCGTTACACAAGCAGAGTTGCGCAAGGCCACGGGATGGAAGCTTGTCCCGATGCCCCTGATCGCCAAGCGGTGCAAGATGAAGCTGATTACCAAACGTGAGAAGGGCAACGTCACTCGCAAGAATGGTAAGATCGCCAGCAAGAGCGGCCACTTCACCACGTACTACATGATGGCGAATGACTCGACTACGGCAGTAGCCGACGCGACTACCGACACAGTAGGTAGAAAGCCTTATCCCTCAATGCATAAGCCAAGCGATGCGGAAAACGCGTCATGAGCCAAAGTCCTGCAGGGCATTGCGCAGCTATCTGGACAGCGAGGCTTGGATATTGCCGCTTTTCGCGCTGGCTATCCAGCTTCGAAGGAATGCGCGAAACTATTATAGCCCATTTCGATGCCAATGCCGAAATCGCGAAACTCGGCTCGCTCGCGGAAGCAACGCAGCAGAGCTTTGACGTCTTAAGCGTCAATTTCCCTAAATCCAATTTCAACGTTCACAACGCGTTGCCTCTCGCGCGCAATCTAAACGCGATCGGCTTCACGGCTTCTTTGTCCGATCAGGTCGGAATCGCGGGAACATCGGCCGTATCCGCATCCAAGGCCGCACTGTGCAACTTGACGCGAGCGCTTGGCGACGAACTGATCCGCCGAAGCGTTCAGGTAAACGCCGAGAGCTCGGGCGTCATCGAAAGCCCGCTGTTTAGGAACATCGGCATTTCCGAGGCCAGCGTGCAAGACCGCGGAACGGTCCTGCTCGAGCAGATAGCCGCGAAACACTTCGGCAAGCCACGGAAGATCGCGGCGCGTGAGCTTCCTCGCTTTCGGCGACGCATCCTACATCACCGGCATCGACGTGGCTGTCGATGGCAGACGCACACAGCCCTGAATCCAACAAGCCTGCCGATGTGCTCGAAGAGCCTCCCGTGAGAGTCATCCGTCGTCCTATACACCAGTCCAGTGCAGCGCTCGAATACTCACAATGAGAAGAAGAGAATGAGAAACATCGTCAAGGCAGCCGCCGTACAGATCAGCCCCGTGTTGTACAGCCGAGAGGGGACAGTCGAGAAGATCACCAAAAAGATTCGCGAATTGGGCAAGAAGGGGGTGCGTTTCGCCACGTTCCCCGAGACCATCATTCCCTACTACCCGTATTTCTCGTTCGTCCAGCCGCCCTTCACGCTTGCCAAGGAGCATCAGAGGCTGCTTGAGCAATCCCTTACGGTACCCTCTGCGGAGACGCATGCGATCGGCGATGCCGCCAAGGACGCCCAAATGGTCGTTTCCGTCGGCGCCAACGAGCGGGACGGAGGATCGATCTACAACACTCAGCTCCTGTTCGATGCGGACGGCACGCTGATCCAGCGTCGCCGCAAGATCACCCCTACCTATCATGAGCGGATGGTCTGGGGCCAGGGCGACGGTGCCGGCCTTCGCGCCGTAGACAGCGCGGTTGGCCGGATCGGCCAGCTTGCGTGCTGGGAACATTATCTCCCGCTGGCCAGATACGCCTTGATTGCCGATGGCGAGCAGATCCACTCCGCGATGTACCCCGGTTCGATCTTCGGCCCCCTCTTCTCCCAGCAAACGGAAGTGAGCACCCGACAGCATGCCCTTGAGTCGGCCTGCTTCGTCGTCAGCGCAACCGCATGGCTCAACGCCGACCAACAAGCCCAAATTGCCAACGACACGGGCGCTGCTATCGCTCCGATTTCGGGCGGTTGCTTCACCGCTATCGTTGCCCCCGATGGTCAATTGATAGGCGAGCCCCTGAAGGAAGGTGAAGGAGATGTGATTGCAGATCTCGACTTCATCGAAATCGACGGGCGCAAGAGAGTGATGGATGCAAGCGGTCACTACAGTCGCCCTGAACTGATCAGCCTCCTGATCGACCGGACACCTTCTTCGCACGTCCATGAACGGATTATTCCCCCAGGAGCGTGGCGACTACCGGCCTTCACCGCGAGGCCCGTGCTCTGACGCCGCTTGAGAGTTAATGGTCCTGCCCGCCAGGGCCGGAGATTGGTGCATCCCGCTTCGACCCGAACGGCCGCAGATACAGGTAGAAGGAGCTAGTTTGCAGCAGGGCCATGCGGGCCGCTCGCATGATCCAGACCGATTCTCTATTGGAGAAAGGCCCAGCTGCGGAGCCTCGCCGAGGCCTTCAGCCTACAGCGCGCCTCGTCACTGCAGCGGCAAGTTCGCTTCAGGTGTTCGAACTGTTACGCTGACCGCCGCATCGCCCATCCTTGCAGCGCCCCGCCTCGAGATCTGGATGTTGCCTCAATGAGGATCCGCTCATATCGCAAAGGCCACATCGTCAGCTCGAGACGGCTCGTCACGGCAGGTCTTTCCGAGTGGCGTCCAACGGCGGGGGGGAGATCAGGTCCAGCAATCCTCGCCGGCGAAGCTGGCGGCTGAAGGTGAACGCGGAGTCAAGCTACGGTGAGTTCTATGCAAGGGCATCCAGCATTCTGCGCAACACGAGCCCCATTCGGGTTAGGAATTCCATGGAGGACGATAAAACCAGATTACCTGCCGAGAAGGTGCCCACTCTTGCGCTCAACGATCCGGAGCCAGCGCCGCGCGGCTTGAGCGCTGGGTCAAAGAATACGAAAATGGTGTCCTCGACCCAGCCTCCAGACGCGATGAAGATTCATAACTGCCGCCGCACGGTGCTCCAGGAGGCGCCGGCACGCTCTCAGTAAACAACCGCAGTTTTAGGGCGCAGTATCCAGGCCTATGCTGGCCGGATGGAGCAAACAGTACTTTTCAGGTGCCCACGCACGGGCATGAACGTGCAGCACCTGCTGACGGCACTGGAGCAGATCGGTCCCGACACTCATCTGCCGGTCGTTTGTCTGGCATGCTCCTCGGTCCATTTCGTGAATGCCTCCACCGGCAAGCTGCTCGGCGGCCGCAGTGCTTCCGAAGTGCGGTGAGGCCCGTCGACTGGTGAGATCCGGGTGCTCACTTCGGTTTGGGTGCGCATCCCGGTGTAGTTCGTGTACCGTTCCTGGAAAATCCAGCGCCCTGGAGCGGTGATGTTTGCTGCCGCTGCCGGCGGTCTTCGTCAAGCCTCGCCGGCATCGGAGATGGCGCTCACGGCTGACACGGTGCGGGGCAGCGGTAGCGTGCGTTGAAGATTGCGGCTGGCCGACGAAGGCTTGCCGAGCTTGGCATCGTATTTCGCGGCCAGCACCAGAAGCCGCTTTCGCGTGAACGGGTCGGCCTTACTGGCCAGATCGCGGGCCCGCTGTGCAAAGCTCCTGTAGAACTCGACATCCATGGTGTGCCCCAACTCAACGCTACCAGGATGCACTTAAGTACATCGGCGGCTCCGACGTCAAGGCGGGCGAGCAGTGGCCTTGCGCGGAATGTGCTGCGACGTGCCTGTAACAGCCGATCTGGCGCGAGTAGGCTCGCCGTCGGCAGGGACAATTCACATGGCAGTCCTCCATCGGATCCGGAAGCAATGCCCGGAGTGCGGAGGGACCGATGGATCTCCTGGCTGGCGAGGACGGGCACAACGAGCGCTACGTCTGCCGCCATAGCGAGGGGGACCCGCTACGCGATCCAGCCGCCCGCGAGTGCGGCCGACCATTCCCCTAAGGCCCCGAGAAGTGAGTGGTCGCACCGGGCCAGCAGATACGTTTCAACGGCCGTGAGCCGGGCTGGACGCGCGGCACGCGAACGGTTGTAAGTCCTATCGCACGCTGGTGATGCATGCCGGAAATCGGTGAGGCGCAGGTGTATTTGGTCGCGCGCGACGTCGGGGGCGCGAGGGCGCCATCTAGATTGCGCCTGCGCCTCTTTTTTTGGATCGGTAACTTTTTCGATTTCAAGTAAGGGTGCACGCACCGTCCGCGAAATCGCTCGTCTGTCGGCGACCTGACTGTCTAGAGGGACAAGAGGCTACGAGACGTCTGGCGCTGGTCTTTAAGAGTCCGCCGTTTCTTTCTTTCGGTACGCCAGACCGCGACCAGAATGTCCCCGCGGTTGAAGCGGCATGCGGTCTCGGCGCTTTTGTCGTGCGTCATCGCAGGGCGATTCATCCGTTTCGACCGAACATACAAACCACGCGCGTGCAAGCGCGGGCGGTGTGCAGTCGCAGAGAGAAGGAAGCTGGAGTATGCAGATTAGCGGCGAGCGCCGGGGAGAACCGACCTCAAGTCGGAATGAAGCTGAGGTGGACGCGCAGCCGAGTCCAAGCGAAGCTCAGCAGACCAGAAAGTTAACGATTCAACTTTCTGAGTGCATTTTCCGGCGACTCCAAGCCGCGACTGACCGCCCTGGTATGGGCAAGAGCGTCGTCATCGAGGCGGCTCTTGAGCGCTTCCTGGATCCGGCGCCGCCTATAGAGGGCCTTGTTTTCGAGGCGATCGAGCGAACGAATGAGCAGGTGCTCAGTCTGCGGACGGACATCGCGATGATCGCGGAAATAGTGGCTCTCCATGTGCGATACCACCTCACGCTGACGCCGCCGATGCAGCCATCCAAGCAGGACGAGGCGTGCGTACTCGGGCTCGAGCGCTTCAAGGCGTTTGCCGAGCAGGTCGATCGTCGCGTACGGTTTGGCCGCCCCTTGCTGCAGGAGGCAATTGATCGCTCGGGAAATTCCAGCCGATCCGGGTCTGAAATGGGAGGCGGAGCGTCACGCGCCGTTCCACGAGCGCCAGTTGAAGAAGAACCCCACTGTGTGGCCGTCGTAGGTGAAAACTCAGAAACGTGTGCTGTCGCCGAGGAGGGCGGCAGCAATATCAACTTTCGACAGCTGCCAAACGCCTTGTGTTAAAGCCAGTGGCCGCGTTCCGAGCAACACGCGCAGCGATGCCGCTGGGCTGATATCAGGCGAGAAGCCGGTCAACCGGGGCTGGAACTGGCGGATCATCTCTTGCGTGTTCCTTCCCTTTGCCGCGGGATATTATCTTTCCTACCTGTTTCGGATGATCAACACGCTCATTTGTGGCCGCCTCGCCTCTGAATTGGAGCTTGGTACGGCCGATTTGGGGCTGTTGGGCTCGATCTACTTTCTGGTCGTTACCGGCAGCCAGATTCCGATGGGCATGCTCTTGGATCGCTTCGGTCCGCGCCGAGTCCAGGGTGCGCTCTTGCTGCTGGCTGCCGCAGGCGCTGCGCTTTTCGGATTATCGAGTGGATTTCTGTCGCTTCTGGTTGCTCGCGCGATGATAGCATTTGGCACCGCAGCTTCCCTCATGTCTGGCCTGAAAACAGTCGTGCTCTGGTTTCCGAGAGAGCGCGTGGCGCTCATCAACGGCTGTATGCTCATGCTGGGTGCACTGGGCGCGGTAACGGCAACCGCACCAGCCGAGGCATTGCTTAACTGGATAGGCTGGCGCGGTCTATTTGAGCTGCTTGCCGCATCCAGTGCCTCCGCGGCCGCTTCGATCTATTTTTTGGTTCCAGAGCATGAGGCAACTGCGAAGAGCCCTCCAGGGACGGTCAGCCTGAAGACCGTCTATACGGATGGGCGGTTCTGGAGAATTGCGCCGATTTCTTCAACATGTATCGGGTCCGCGTGGGCCCTGCAGTCCTTCTGGGCAGCGTCCTGGCTGAACGATGTGGAAGGGTTGGATCGAACAAGCCTTGTCACACAATTGCTCGTCATGGCGATAGCCCTAAGCATTGGCGCATTGCTGCTCGGCGTGGTCGCCGATTCACTGCGTCGGCATGGCAAGAACATTGAAAGGTTGCTCGCAATCATAGCTGCTGTGTTCATTGCAGCCGAACTCGCGCTGATATTGCATCCGCCATTTCCGTCGCTACCGTCGTGGATCATTGTGGCGGTGGTCGGATCAGCAATCGTCCTCAGCTACGCGATCATCGGAGATTACTTTCCGGCCCAACTGATCGCGCGCGCAAACGGCGTGCTCAACGTTCTGCATTTCGGGTGGGCTTTCCTCGTCCAGTACGGGACGGGGTTAATTCTCGAGCAATGGCCGGTAAAGGACGGACACTACCCCTCAATCGCGTATCAGACGGCGTTCAGTATCAATGTTGTGCTGCAGCTGGCCGCCCTGGTCTGGTTCATCGCCCCTTGGCTCAAAGAGTTGAATTGGAAATCTGAAATCGCCATCAAGCGCAAGTCGACAGGCCAAAGCAGGTCAGTTCACGTCATGATCCCGAGCGCCGAAATGGTTATCCTGAAAACCGATCAAGATGTGGAGTGGTGAACTCGGCCTTCTGCCGTGACCCGCCTCGTCGGTCTACAGGCGCATCAAGAAGGTCCGGCCGACTGATTGCCTAAGAAGCTCCAAACAGCTGGTCGGATATGCGACATGCGTCGCAAGGTCGACAGGAATGATACGAAAAATGCGTAATATCAATGAGCGCTGGCTGGCATGCGACTTGCTGTTGTTTTCCGCAGAGCCAGGTAAAGCGAATTTGAGCAATGACCAGTGTGACAGAGAGCGCAAGTCAAGTCGGTGCGGAGAATGTGCTGAGAGTCGGTTCGCCGGCTCCCTCCATCAAAGTTGAGGACTGGCTACGTGGCCAGCCCGTTACAACGTTCGAACCTGGGAAAGTATACATTATCGAGTTTTGGGCGACGTGGTGCGGACCATGTATCGCCTCGATGCAGAATTTGGTGATCCTGCAAAGCAAATGCAGGAGCAGCGGAGTTGAAGTGGTGGGCATCGCGGCTCACGAACAAGCTTCGACGGCAGATGAAGCGCGAGCCAGCTTGGACGCTTGGTTGACGAAGAGCTTGCCAAATCTGAACTTCGCGATCGCATTCGACTACTACGGCGAAATGAACAAGCTTTGGATGGATCCCAGCTTTTCTGTCGGGATTCCCTCGTCATTCGTGATCGATCGTGACGGCCGCTTCGCCTTTATCGGTCATCCGACGCAACTCGATAACGTGTTGCCCAAAGTTCTGAACGGCTCTTGGGCAGTGAGCGATGAAGCCAAAGCCCTGGATGCGGAGAGGATAACCAAGGGTCGACGCAGAAAGCGCGAACTATCGCAGAAGCGAGCGCTGGTGGAGCCGATCTTTGCCAGACTTGAAGCCGCCATGAATAGTAAGGATTGGGCGGCAGCGCTTTCAGGGGTTGAGGAGGCACTGGCTGCGATGCCGGACGATGTCACCTTCCGTGGGCTTCATGCGGAATTGTTGCTTCACAAGATACGCGACATGCGGGCCGGCCTGGCGGTATTGCGCCAATTGGTTCGCGATGCGATCGACAAGAAATCCGTGGTTTGGATGAGCGTGGCCATCCGCCAACTCTTCGACCCCGCGAAAGACTACTCCGGTTTCCCACATGACGAGCGTTTTGCCATGGGCAGGGACCTCTCCGAACACATCCTGGCGGCGAATCCGCCCCAAGGCAGCGAGGGCGCGAAGTTCCTCTCGTACGGGGCGGTCGCTCAGTACTACTACGAGACCGGTAACAGGGGTCGCGCGATCGAATTGGTCGAGGTGGCGCTGAACTGGCTGGATGCAGCGCCTGCCTCGGATGTAGCGAAACGGGATCTCGTGCAGTGCTCCCTCCAGGCCTTGGCGAGCTACAGGAGTGAGAAGCTCTGTTACGAGGAGTGTTGTTCGACACCGCAAAACACAGCTCCCGAAAAGCCGCAACCGGGATCGCCAAGGGAGGCAGCGTGAGCAATGCTGCTGGCCATGTCTTCTCGGCCCTTGTGGTTTTGCGATCGAAGTCGACGCCTCTGGGAATGTCGGGGCATTCACCTGAAGTGAGGATATGACGAGTGAGGGGTGAACGCAGGCGAGCCGCACCACCACAACTTCTTTACGGTGAATGTTTCTTCAACGTACGTCGCGATCCGGCGCGATAGCGGCGAGAATGCCTGTCCAGGTGAAGAGTGGTCGCCGGCTGCTAAAGGTGGCCTCATAAGATGCTGGTGGCATCTTCGAACAACCAAAAAAGATTGAAATGGGTGGTGACGCTGATGCATTCCAACTCTCAAGGAAGCTTTCTCAAGTTTTTATCGCTGGTTTCAGAAGGGATTCAGCACTTCGTTTCGCGTTGGCCAGAAGCCCATTCGGGAGAGGCGGCAAACCCTGGCGACGGACGGGGTTGTTTAAAGCGGTCAGTGCCCTGTGCGCGCCGCGCTAAGGGAACACTGAGCGAAGCCGTGCCTTCATTGTCACCCCTCTTTGGTACCACGGCGCCGGGTCGAGCGTGATGCACAATCACCGCCAGCGCCGCTCTGTCAAAGCCGCCGCCCTGTTCCAGCCATCTGGCCCCTGGTACAATGTTCTTTATGTCCAGGTACTCATCGCGATCCTGATTGGCGTTCTCGTTGGCTGGTTGTGGCCTGCTGTGGGGACGAACAGCTGGGTCAAAGCGCTTGGTGACGGATTCATCAAGCTGATCAAAATGGTGATCGCGCCGATCATCTTCTGCACTGTTGTGTCCGGAATCGCGCATGTTCAGGATGCACGAAAGGTCGGCCGAGTCGGCGTCAAGGCGCTGCTTTACTTCGAGATCGTTTCAACCTTCGCGCTGATCCTGGGTCTCGTGATGGGCAATCTCGTTCAGGCCGGCCATGGGCTCGCTCCCAGGGCTGATGCCGCGGCGGTAGCCAACTACGTCAAAAGAGCGGAAGGGCAGAAGGCGGTCGATTTCCTCCTCAATATTATTCCGGATAGCGTAGTTGGCGCTCTGGCCCGAGGCGACGTGCTACAGGTGCTGCTGTTTGCGATCCTATTCGGGTTCTCGCTGATGGCGCTTGGCGAGCGTGGTGAGCGGATGCGCAGTCTGGTCGACGATGCTGCACACGCGGTGTTTGGTGTCATTAGGATCGTAATGAAGGCAGCGCCAATCGGGGCGTTCGGCGCCATGGCCTACACCATCGGCGAATTCGGACCGTCCGCGCTCGGTAAACTCATCGGCTTGGTTGCGCTGTTCTACGTGACAGCCGGGCTCTTCGTGATCATTGTGCTTGGTTTGGTCGCGCGCTTGGTCGGTTTTTCTATTCTAAAGTTCATCGTCTACATCAAGGATGAGCTGCTGATCGTCCTCGGAACGTCGTCGTCCGAAAGCGCGCTGCCACAGTTGATGGAAAAACTCGAACGGCTGGGCTGTTCCAAGCCGGTCGTTGGCCTGGTGGTGCCGACAGGATACTCTTTCAATTTGGATGGGACGAACATTTACATGACATTGGCGACCTTGTTCATCGCGCAGGCGCTCGGGGTCGATCTCGACTTCGGCCAGCAGCTCACGATACTCGTTGTGGCGATGCTCACCTCGAAGGGCGCAAGTGGTGTTACCGGTGCCGGGTTCGTCACCCTGGCCGCAACGTTGACCGTGGTCAGTCCTGACCTCGTCCCGGGCATTGCGATCGTATTCTCGATCGACAAGTTCATGAGCGAGGTGCGCGCGCTTACCAACATCATCGGGAACGGTATTGCCGCGGTGTTTGTGTCGTGGTGGGAAGGTGAACTCGACCTTGTCTCGCTACACGCGCAGCTCAAGTAGATCTGCGATCTCAGCTCGGCCATTGCGGACTAGAAATCACTCTTTGAATGCCTGCATCCTGGGGGCAATCGTCGTGCAGTACAGGGCCAGCCTGATTCCAGGGGGAATGGTGCAGGGTCATTACGCTCACGGTGGTGCACCAGACCAGCGTCGGCATTGGTACCTGCGGCAGCCCGCCGGCTGATGTGGTTCATTATCCCGGGTTTGAGCTTCCTCAAAAAGCGGGAGCTCAATCGTGCCCACGCACGGGAGCGACAGTGGTTCGATTTCTCGCCTCGCCGTCGAGGGGGCGGCGCGTCAAGCCGGCGCTCTTTTCAAATGTTCCTTTTTCTACGCTAGACTACGAACGGCATATTCTCTTTGTTGCGGTAAGACACGACCTATCTTTTATTTGCCTTCAGATGAGGGCGCCGAAGTGGCCTCAGCAGCTTGGGGCAAATCGTGGCGATCCATTCTTTTGATTCAGAAGCGAACTTGCGCGGAGCGCGTATGCTGCGTACCGCGTTGGGGCCCGCCATCGCAGGGTTTTTGGAAGATCCGGCAATCGTCGAGGTGATGCTCAATCCCGATGGCCGACTGTGGATCGACCGACTGTCGAGCGGCCTTATGGATACTGGCAAGAATATATCCCCCTCTGACGGAGAGCGAATCATCCGCGTGGTGGCTCACTACGTGGGTGCCGAGGTTCATCCCGGGAGCCCACGGATTTCTGCCGAGCTGCCCGAGACGGGGGAGCGCTTCGAGGGGCTGCTGCCGCCGGTCGTGGCCGCGCCAACATTTGCGATCCGAAAGCCGGCGGTCGCCGTGTTCAGCCTCGAGGATTACGTCGCAGTCGGCATTATGACGCCGGATCAGGCCGGTGCATTGAGGGATGCAGTTTGCGCGCGCAAGAACATTCTGGTCGCCGGCGGCACCTCGACCGGCAAGACGACACTGACCAATGCCCTTCTCGCCGAGGTGGCTAAAACGACTGACCGTGTCGTTCTCATCGAAGATACGCGCGAGCTTCAGTGCTTGGCGCCAAACCTCGTGGCGCTCCGCACGAAGGACGGCTTGATCTCGCTCTCCGACCTGGTCCGTTCGTCGCTTCGTCTGCGCCCCGATCGAATTCCCATTGGTGAGGTGCGCGGAGCCGAGGCGCTCGATTTGCTCAAGGCCTGGAGCACAGGACATCCGGGCGGAATCGGCACGATCCATGCCGGAACGGCGCTCGGGGCGCTACGCCGGCTCGAGCAGCTGGTCCAGGAAGCTGTCGTCACAGTCCCCCGGCCGCTTATCGCCGAAACAATCAACGTGATCGCGGTGCTCAGCGGCCGCGGCGCCGAACGCCGCTTGAGCGAGCTCGCCCGCGTCACCGGCTTAGGAGCATCAGGTGATTACAGCCTTTCTGCAATTGGAGACCGGTCATGACGATGCCTTCATCTCTCCGCCGCGCCAGCATTCCGGCCACGGCAATTGTGACCCTTTGGCTGAGCAGTATCCCGGCTTGCGCCGCTGGCTCAAATATGCCGTGGGAGCAACCGCTCAACCAGATTTTGCAATCGGTCGAGGGTCCCGTCGCCAAGATTATCGCGGTCATCATCATCATCGTGACCGGGCTTTCGCTCGCATTTGGCGACACGTCTGGTGGCTTTCGTCGCCTGGTTCAGATCGTGTTCGGTCTATCCATCGCCTTTGCGGCATCAAGCTTCTTTCTGTCTTTCTTCTCCTTCGGCGGCGGCGTGGTGATCTGATGGAGGAGCCTGTCGCAGGCTTTGTCGCGCCCGTGCATCGGGCGCTCACCGAGCCTATCCTGATGGGCGGTGCGCCGCGCGCCGTGGCGATCGCCAACGGCACGGTAGCGGCGGCACTCGGTCTTGGGCTGCGCCTGTGGGTTGCCGGCCTTCTCCTCTGGTTCGTCGGCCACATGGCCGCCATCTGGGCCGCAAAACGCGATCCCGATTTCGTGGAAGTCGTGCGCCGGCACGTCCGTATTCCAAGCCACCTCAGGTCCTAGAGTTGCCTATGATGAATCTTGCCGAATATCGCCGTTCAAATACGCGCCTTGCCGACTTCCTGCCTTGGGCGGCCCTGGTCGATGAGGGCATCATTCTCAACAAGGATGGATCCTTTCAACGAACGGCCCGGTTCAGAGGGCCGGATCTCGACAGCTCAGTGCCTGCCGAGCTTGTTGCTGTCGCAGGCCGCCTCAACAATGCGCTCCGTCGCCTCGGATCGGGGTGGGCCGTCTTCGTCGAGGCGCAGCGGCATTCGGCAGGACGCTATCCGCCGGATACATTCCCGGACGTCGCCTCGGCGCTGGTGGATGCGGAGCGGAAAGCGCAATTCGAGGAGGCCGGCAGCCACTATGAGTCGAGCTACTATCTGACTTTCCTCTATCTGCCTCCGGCAGAGAGTGCGGCCGTGGCGGAGCGCCTGCTGTACGAGGGCAGCCATCGCGCTGCGGGAGCGGATGCGCGCGAGGTTCTTGCCGGCTTTGTCGACCGGACCGGCCGCGTCCTGCAGCTCGTCGAGGGTTTCATGCCGGAATGTGGCTGGCTCGATGACGCGCAAACGCTGACCTACCTGCATTCGACGGTCTCGACCAAACGGCATCGCGTGCGCGTGCCAGAAATTCCGATGTATCTCGATGCGTTGCTTGCCGATCAATCCCTGACAGGAGGTCTCGAGCCCATGCTGGGCGAGGCGCATCTGCGCGTTCTGACCCTCGTGGGGTTTCCGACCGCGACCACGCCCGGAATTCTCGACGAGCTGAACCGGCTGGCATTCCCGTATCGCTGGTCGACGCGGGCGATCATGCTCGACAAGACAGATGCCACAAGGCTCCTCACCAGGATCAGGCGGCAATGGTTTGCCAAGCGCAAGTCGATCGCGGCGATCCTGAAGGAGGTGATGACGAACGAGGCCTCCGCGCTTCTGGATACCGATGCCCACAACAAGGCAATGGACGCCGACAGTGCGCTCCAGGAATTGGGCTCGGATCAGGTCGCAGAGGTCTTCGTCACGGCAACGGTCACGGTCTGGGACGGCGATCCTCGCGCAGCCGACGAAAAGCTCCGCCTCGCCGAAAAGGTCGTCCAGGGCCGCGACTTCACCTGCATGGCCGAGACGGTCAATGCCGTCGAAGCCTGGCTCGGCAGCCTGCCGGGACAAACTTACGCAAACGTGCGCCAGCCGCCGGTCTCGACCCTCAATCTCGCCCATATGATTCCGTTATCTGCGGTATGGGCCGGAGAGGTAAGGGATCATCACCTCAAGGCGCCCCCGTTGTTCTTCGGTAAGACTGAAGGTTCCACGCCATTCCGGTTTTCTCTGCACGTCGGCGATGTCGGCCACACCCTGGTCATCGGACCGACGGGCGCCGGTAAGTCGGTGCTGCTGGCGCTCATGGCGCTGCAGTTCCGCCGCTATGGCGAGGCGCAGATCTTTGCGTTCGACTTCGGCGGCTCGATCCGCGCATCGGCCATCGCCACCGGGGGCGACTGGCACGATCTCGGCGGCGCGCTGGAATCGTCAGAATTCGTCGCGCTCCAGCCGCTTGCGCGCATCGACGATGTCGGCGAGCGAGGCTGGGCATCCGACTGGATCGCATCGATCCTGACGCGCGAGCGGATCGAAGTCACGCCTGAGACCAAGGATCATGTCTGGTCGGCGTTGACCTCACTCGCCTCGGCGCCGCTTACGGAGCGGACGCTGACTGGCTTCTCCGTTCTTCTGCAATCCAACGCTCTCAAGCGCGCGCTGCAGCCCTACTGCCTCGGTGGGCCATACGCCCGGTTGCTGGACGGCGAATATGAACGGCTGAGTGAAGCCTCCGTCCAGGTGTTCGAGACCGACGGATTGATCGGGACCTCTGTTGCGCCCGCAGTTCTGGCCTATCTGTTTCACCGGATCGAGGACCGCTTTGACGGCCGTCCGACACTGCTCATCATCGACGAAGGCTGGCTTGCGCTCGATGACGCCGATTTTGCTGGCAAGCTCCGCGAATGGCTCAAAACGCTTCGCAAGAAGAACGCCTCCGTCGTGTTTGCGACCCAGTCGCTTGCCGATATCGATGGCTCGAAACTCGCGCCCGCCGTCATCGAGAGCTGCCCGACCCGCATCCTGTTGCCAAACGATCGCGCCATCGAGCCGCAGATCATGGCGATTTACCGGCGCTTTGGGCTGAACGATCGTCAGATCGAGATCCTCGCCCGCGCCACCCCCAAGCGGGACTACTACTGCCAGTCCCGACGCGGCAACCGCCTGTTCGAGCTCGGACTTGGCGAAATCGCGCTCGCCTTTGCGGCCGCCTCGTCCAAAGCCGACCAGGCTCTCGTCGATCGGGTGCTTGCCGAGCACGGAAGGGACGAGTTCGTCAACGGTTGGCTCAAGGCGCGAGACCTCGGCTGGGCCTGCAATCTCATTCCGCAGCTCGCCAAACAAGGAGCGCTCTGATGAGCTGTATCCGCCCGCTTCTGGCAGCAAGTATCATCGCCATGACCATGATCCAAGCGCCCCGCCAAGCGAAGGCGCAGTGGATCGTGTTCGATCCCAACAACTACGTTCAGAATGTGCTGACGGCCGCGCGTGAGCTGCAGCAGATCAACAACCAGATCACTTCGCTCCAGAACGAAGCGCAGATGCTGATCAACCAGGCGAAGAACCTGGCGAGCCTGTCTTATTCGTCGTTGCAACAGCTCGAACAGTCGATTCAGCGCACCCAGCAGCTACTCTCGCAGGCGCAGCGGATTGCCTACGACGTCCAGCAGATCGATCGCGCGTTTTCCACCACCTATGCGCCGGCATCCGCGAGCATGTCCGATGGGCTCTTGGTCGCAAATGCCCAAACACGCTGGCAGAACTCAGTTGCTGGGCTGCAGGACGCCATGAGGGTCCAAGCGAGCGTTGTCGGCAATCTCGACGCCAACCGCACCCAGATGTCCGCCCTCGTGACGGCGAGCCAGGGCGCAGCGGGTGCGCTCCAAGCAAGTCAGGCCGGCAACCAGCTCCTTGCGCTGCAAGCCCAGCAGCTTGCGGACCTTACGGCGACTGTTGCCGCGCAAGGTCGCGCACAGACGCTCGAATCCGCCCAACGGGCTGCAGCGCAGGAGCAGGGTAGGGAGCAGCTGCGGCGCTTTCTCAGCCCGGACCAAAACTATCAACCGACAACCGTGCAGATGTTCCACTGATCATGAAAATACGATTTGAACGACTACCTGTCGCGGCAGCAGCTGTTCTTGCTGTCCTGTTGGTTGCCGCCTGCGCCATTCGCCTGCGCACCGACGAGAGCGCGACCCAGTCTTCCGTCTCTCCGGCCTCAAAACCGGATGTGACCGCAGCAAAGCTCGAGCAATGCCGTACCGTCACCTACGAGCAGAAAGACGCTCTGCTTGAATGCCAGAAGATCTGGGCCGAGCAGCGCAGTCAGTTCTTAGGCGGAAGCAGGTCAATTGATGGTTCGGATAGCCAGACCGGCGCGGCGCCACTCCCCTCTCCAGTCCCTCGTAAGGACGAAAGTCGCCTCCCGTCCGGCTTTTCCTCCTTTCCGAGCCAAAGCGAGTGAGCCATGGGCGGCACGGGCATCATCGACCAGTTTCTGGAAACCTTTACCCGCTACATCGATTCCGGATTCGGTCTCGTCGGGGGCGAAGTTGGATATGTCGCCACAACGCTGGCTGCAATCGACATCACCCTGGCTGGCCTGTTCTGGTCGTTCGGAACGGACGAGGACATCATCGCCCGGCTGGTCAAGAAAACCTTGTTTGTCGGCGTCTTTGCTTACCTGATTGGCAATTGGAATAACCTCGCCCGGGTCGTCTTCGAAAGTTTTGCGGGGCTAGGTCTGAAAGCCTCAGGGACAAGCCTTTCGTCAGCAGATTTCCTAAGCCCGGGCCGCATTGCGCAGGTAGGCCTTGATGCAGGCCGGCCGATCCTGGACTCCATCTCTGGGTTGATGGGCTATGTCAGTTTCTTTGAGAATTTCGTGCAAATCGTGGTCCTGCTGTTTGCTTGGATCGTGGTGCTGCTCGCGTTCTTTATCCTGGCGATCCAGCTGTTCGTCACCCTCATCGAATTCAAGCTGACGACACTTGCCGGCTTCGTCCTGATCCCCTTCGGCCTGTTCGGCAAGACCGCTTTTGCGGCCGAACGGGTGCTGGGCAATGTCATGTCATCGGGGGTCAAGGTTCTGGTCCTTGCCGTCATCGTGGGCATCGGATCGACCTTGTTCTCGCAGTTCACGGGCGGCTTTGGCGGCAACCAGCCGACCATCGAGAATGCGATGGCACTGGTCCTGGGCGCGCTCGCCCTTTTGGGCCTTGGCATCTTCGCCCCCGGTATCGCCAATGGCATCGTCTCCGGAGGTCCGCAGCTTGGCGCAGGCACCGCCGTCGGCACGGGCCTCGCTGCCGGTGGGGTGATCGCGGCAGGAGCTGGCGTTGCCGCCGGCGCTGCAGGTCTTGCCGCTGGCGCGATTGCGGGCTCGCTGCGCGGTGGAAGCGCGATTGCAAGTGGCGCGACGAACATGTTGCGGGCGGGAAGCTCCGGCGTCGAGGCGAGCGCGCCAGGCGCGGCAAGTCCCTTGCGTTCGCTCGCAGCCGGCCTTGGGCGAGGGGCTGGTCAAGTCGGTCAGGAGGAGGGGGGCTCCTCGGCCGCGCCCGACAGTCCGCCAGCCTGGGTTCGGCGCATGAAGCGGGCGCAGACCATCCAGCATGGAGCATCAGCGGTCACGCACGCGGTTCGGTCAGGCGATCACGGCGGGAGTGGCGCATCGGTCGACCTCTCACAAGACAATCGCTGAGTTCGCGGTCTCTCCAATTTCCAACCATGCCTTGAGGTCAGACAAATGTTCAAACGATCGGCCGTTCACTATGGCCGCACGCCGGAGCCGGTCACGCCCTATCAACGCGCAGCTCAAGTCTGGGATGACCGCATTGGTGCAGCACGAGTCCAGGCCAAGAACTGGCGGCTCATGGCATTCGGCTGCCTGTTCCTCTCCGCGGGCTTTGCCGGAGCTCTGGTCTGGCAATCAGCCCATGGCACGATCACGCCCTGGGTGGTTGAGGTCAATCAATTGGGTGAAGCGAAAGCAGTTGCCCCTGCAAATGCTGCCTACCAGCCGACGGACCCTCAAATAGCGTTTCACCTGGCGCGCTTCATCGAGCACGTCCGCGGCCTGCCGATGGACGCAATTGTCCTCCGCGAGAACTGGCTGCGTGCCTACGACTTTACGACCGATCGCGGCGCCGCCGCGCTCAACGACTATGCTCGCAACAACAACCCCTTCGCCAAGCTCGGAAAGACGCAAATCGCGATCGAGGTCTCGAGCGTCATCCGAGCGTCGCCTGAGAGCTTTCGCCTCGCCTGGATCGAGCGCCGCTACGAAAACGGCCACCTTGCCGCAACGGAACGGTGGACTGCGATCCTTACCATCGTCGTGGAAATGCCTCGCGATCTGGATCGCCTACGCAAAAATCCCCTTGGCATCTACGTCAACGCTATCAACTGGTCAAAGGAGCTCGGCTAACATGCCGTCAGGTCTCGTTATTGTGTCACGAAAAGCGCGGCCGTGCTTGCCTCTGGCTCTTCTGGTCTGTGTCTCGACGCTCGGCGGCTGCACGACCTTCAGGCCGCCGCAAATCAGCTACGACAACGAGCTACCGCCGGCACCGGACTTGCCGGCGCTTGCCGATGATCGCCCGCGACCGCTGCATGTGCCGCCGGCCTGGAAGGCTGCACGAGGCGGCAAGAGCGCGGAGGCCAAGGAGCCTGTCGAGCGCGTCGAAACCGCAAATGACGCTGCACGCGTGCAGCCTCGCAAAGCCGGTTACTACAATGCGGTGCAAGTGTTTTCCTATAGTCCGGGCGCGCTCTACCAGATCTATGCCGCGCCGGGGCAAATTACGGACATTGCCCTCGAGCCCGGTGAGCAGCTGATCGGCTCAGGACCGGTCGCCGCAGGCGATACCGTCCGCTGGGTGGTCGGCGACACCGAGAGTGGCAGCGGCGACACCCGCCGCGTTCACATCATGGTCAAGCCAACCCGTCCCTCGATCGAGACCAACCTCGTCGTCAATACTGATCGCCGTACTTACTTGATCGAGCTTCGCGCCAAAGAAAAGCCCTATATGCCCTCGGTCGCCTGGTTCTATCCGGCGGATCGTGGCGGGCGAACTCGAGCTTTACTGCCGGCACCCTTTATTCCGGACCTGCCGGCGCGCCGCTACCGCTACGCCATGGAGGGTGACAGCCCGCCTTGGCGTCCCGTCAACGCTTATGATGACGGCCGAAAAACCTACATTGAATTCGCCCCCGGCGTCAGTCAGGGCGAGATGCCGCCGCTCTTCGTGATCGGGCCCGACGGCAAAACCGAGATCGTCAACTACCGCGCTTACGGAAATGTGCTGATTGTTGACCGGCTGTTCGCGGCCGCGGAACTGAGGCTGGGCGAGGAGCACCAGCAGAAGGTCAGGATCGTGCGAACCGACGGGAGGTCGCTTTGAACGCTACTGACCAGGCAATCAATACACCAAAGGAAGCGCCTCGGGGCAAACCGCCGGAAGAGATCGCCGAAACCCTGCGGCTCTGGCCGGATCGGCCAAAAGTTGCGCGCCTGTCGCGGAAAGTCCTTATCGGCGGCAGCGCCCTTGTGCTCGTGCTGATCACTGGCGCGGTGCTCTGGGCGCTGCAGGAGAAACGGTCAGATACTTCAGCGCCCGAGGAGCTTTACGCGACTGACCACCACAAAGTCGCCGACCAGCTCACGACCTTACCGAAGGATTACACCGAGATCCCGAAGGACGTGCCGCGCCTGGGGCCGCCTTTGCCCGGCGATCTCGGTCGGCCGATCGTCGCAGCACAGGGATCTTCGACGTCCAGCTCGCTCGGTATCGATGCCGAACAGCAGCGTGTCAACCAGGAGAGCGAGGCGGCACGGACCAGCAAGGTATTTGCCAGCACTAATGTCCGGCCACAAGCCCCTGCCACTTCATCGAGCGAAGCCCGTTCAAGCGCCGCGCCATCATCCGACGAAGCATTTGCTCAGAATGGCCAAGACCGAAAGCTTGCGTTCGTCAGTGCAACGGTCGATCGTCGGACGACAAGCTCCGATCGCCTTGTGAGGCCGGCTTCGCCTTTTGTCGTTCAGGCCGGAACGATCATTCCGGCCGCACTCATCACAGGAATCCGCTCCGACCTGCCTGGTCAGATCACGGCCCAAGTCACAGAATCGGTGTACGATTCTCCTACCGGGCGAGCTCGCCTTATCCCCCAGGGAGCAAGGCTGATCGGGAGTTACGATAGCCAGGTCGCATTTAGGCAGTCGCGCGTGCTCCTGGTCTGGACGCGCCTTATCATGCCGAATGGGAGGTCGATTGTTTTGGAACGGCAGCCCGATGCAGATGCGGCAGGCTACTCTGGTCTTGAGGACGAGGTCGACAATCATTGGAAGGAACTGTTGGGGGCGGCCGCTCTTTCGACGCTGCTTTCCGTCGGCACGGAGGTGAATTCCGGGGCGGATAGCGGCAATACCAACAGCGACCTCATTGCCGCGCTCCGCCGCGGAGCTGGGGATTCGATCAATCAAACGGGCCAGCAGATAGTCCGCCGCAATCTCAACATTCAGCCAACTTTGACGATTCGTCCGGGATTTCCGGTACGGGTGATCGTCAACCGCGACCTGGTGCTCGAACCGTATAGAGGGTGAGGACGATGGCAAAGCTTAAGCTCGGAGCAATCGAAGACGACAAGCCAATCAAGATTACGCATGAACTGCCCGCGAGCGTGCACAGGGATCTCGTGGCATATGCCGAGATCCTTGCACAGGAGACCGCTCAGCCGATCGGAGATCCGGCCAAGCTTATCGCGCCCATGCTGGCCCGGTTCATGGCGGCCGACAGGAGCTTCCGGAAAGCGCGCCGCGCACGTCAGCGATCGATCGAAGGCGAGGAATAGCGCTCGGAGAGTAACTTCAGGAATTCCTGCAGGGCGGGGTTCTCATTGTCGGCGCGCCAATAGGCAGAAAACTCGAATCGGCTCGCACCCGCGCCATCGCGCAGTTCTCGGTAGACAAGATCCGCCAAATGCGCGCCTATGTCGGACTCGAGCACGAGGCTTATTCCAGTGTTCATGCTGATCAAGCTTTTGATGATGCCGCGACTGACGTCGTGGCGCTCGATTTTTGGACGGGCTTCAGCCGAAACGAGCTTGGAAACCAGAAGATCTTCGACCTCCTTTCCGGGGTCGCAGTGGCTGAGCAGCACCGTCTCGCCGCGCAGGTCGGGCCAGTAGACAGTCTCGCGCGAACTGAGAGGATGGTCATGAGGCAAGGCAACGAGAACACGCTCGCTCCACAGAGACATGGCTTTGGTGTCCAACAACGGCAAGCTCCCCGTGACGATCAGAAGATCAAGCGCTCCGTTGCGAAGTGCCGCTGCTAAACGTGTTCTTGATCGTTCAACCGTCGCAAGCGCGACCTGCGGGAACCGATCCTTGAACTCAAGTAAGGAGGCTTGCAGATTGCCGGCCGAAAGCGATGTGCAGAAACCGACGCTCACACGGCCGGTTTCGCCATTGTGAACGGATCGCGCGGTTGCGACGAGTGCGTCGAATTCCTCCAGGATGGTCCTGGCCAACCGAAGGACGTCGCAGCCGGGCCGCGTTGGGCGCACACCTCCGCTGAAGCGCTCGAAAATTGGAACGCCCAAGTGGTGCTCAAACTCGCTGATTGTTCGGCTGAGGCTCGATTGTTGGGACCTCAGCAACTCGGCGGCTCCACGAACGCTCCCGCAATCGGCCGCAGCCACGGCCGATCTCAGGTGTTTCAGTTCGAGCGCTTTACTGGCTTGAAGTGACGGTCGTGTTCGACGTGGCTTGTGCATGGCAAGTCTTGAGAGAGAAGAGCGGCCTTCCGCACCAATCTGCAGCGATGCTGCGATTGGGTTTGTTCCAGAACCTAGGCAGCCGCTTGAACGACCGGAGCCCAGAGCACCGGTCCCGAGATATGCCCCGCCTTGCGGATGCGGTCCAACGCATCGGGCGAGACCTCCAGGTACCCGGCAACCGCCGTGGTGTTTCCGAGAGGGCGAGCTTTTCCCAGTCTGCGAAGGGGCCATCCGGCCCGGCGAAGAATGCGCTCCATGCGGGCGTCGGTGACAGTGACGATTTCGATCAATTCAATGGAAAGGCCGAATTCAATCATGCCCGCAAACAGCTCGTAACTGGCAGCAGCAAGTCCGCCGCTCGCCTTCGGCGCATCCGCGGGAACATCGAGCGCGAATCGGCTGCTCTCCCAGATCCGATCGCTTCGTGGCGCCGGCTGCCCGTCCAGCAGGATCGGGAAGGTGTCCCTCAGCATGGTTGGACCGGTCGAAGGCAAAAGCCGGACGCAACCTTGAATACGTCCGGCTCCTGAGCGGTTCAGTAGATGCACCGGTCGAAGGACGTCAAACTCGTCGACTTCCATGTCGCCGCTGACCTCGACGGTCCAATCCAGGCGCTGCTTGAAAACGCGGTAGCGCAGCCGGTGCATCTCGGCGAGATCGTGGACGAATTCCCCGTAGTACTCCGGCGCGATGAGCTGCATCATTTTTGCCTCCGTGCTTCCTTTCGGCAACTAAGCAGAGAGGCCTAGGCAAGCGCATCCTGTGCAGTCCCACAGGTGTTTATGGAAGACCGGCGCTTTATTTTCGAGCTTTTGATTCGGTCAACAGCACGATCGCTTGACGAAGCGAGCTGACACCGAGCTTCGCACGGGCGTTGTCCAGGTGAAATCCCGCGGTTCGCTCTGCGATACCGAGAATGATCCCGATCGCCCCAGCCGATTTACCGCGCGCGGACCATTCGAGACACTGGTACTCGCGAGGAGACAGCACCACGCCGCCGACCACGCGATCAATCGTCCAGAAGCGTTTTGCATGCTCATGGAAAAACGTCGCGATTAATCGCAGGCTCTGGGCGTGCTCGAGAAGCGCGCGCTCGAAACCAGTTCGACGCTCGTCACTTGCAAAACTCAGCGCGGCGATTGCGCCCTTGTCATCGTGGATAGGAAATGTAACCCCGCAGCGAATCCCAAATTTTTCGGCTTCTTCGAACAAAGCGCGTTCGGACTCCGACCGATTTCGCGCTTCAAATCCAAGCCCCCATCGGAAGGGCTTAGGCTGGCGCATTGCCCGACGTACCACCGGATCGACGGATTCGTAGCCGCGCTGCAGATAGATGGCGGTCCAGGAGGGGGGATATGTCGAGATCAGGTTGGGAGCACTGCCCGGCTCACGGGGAAGAGCGAGATATGCGAAGCACGACAGTTTGAGCGCAGCGGCGACCTCAGCCATGCTCTGCTGAGCTGCGTCTCGATGCGTGCTTTCGGTCAATCGTTCAGCAAACCTTTGAAAAACCCGATCCATCTTTGATGAACCCGCGGGCCTCCCCTCGCAAGCGCTACTCCTGTTAGCGAATCGAGCATCGTTGCGAATGAGGCAAAACAACGAAGAAGTCGATCAAGTCCGGCGTAGATCAATCCTGATCACGAGTGCCTGGTTTGGTTGCCGGAGCCGCATCAGGTCTTGCCACCTTGTGGTAGCATCCCAGCCAACTCGGCGGTCTTCGGTCGTCTGTTCGAAATCCTGCAAGCAGGCGGGGAAGATCGCCGGATTACTGCGCTATTTGGCTTCTCGCCTCGCAGGTTTGTACAGCTCTTCCGATTACAACGAGCTGCTCATCAAGGAGATTGCAAATGAAGGTCGGTGTTCCCAAGGAAATCAAGACGCACGAATACCGCGTCGGCCTGACGCCTGGGGCCGTCCGCGAATACGTTGCAGCTGGCCACAGCGTATTGGTCGAGAGCAACGCCGGTGCCGGGATTGGCGCGACAGATGATAACTACCGCAAAGCTGGCGCGACGATTGCGACCTCTGCTCGCGAGGTATTCGCATTGAGCGAAATGATCTTGAAAGTCAAGGAGCCACAGCCCTCCGAATGGACGCAGCTTCGAGAAAACCAGATCCTCTTCACTTATCTGCATTTGGCTCCGGATCCGGAGCAGGCGAAGGGCCTCATGAAGTCTGGCTGCACCGCAATTGCCTATGAAACTGTGACCGACGCGCACGGTGGCCTTCCACTGCTTGCCCCTATGAGCGAGGTTGCGGGAAGACTTGCGATTGAAGCCGCGGGTGCGGCGCTGAAGCGGTACGCGGGTGGAAGGGGACTGCTGATTGGCGGGGTACCGGGCGTGCCACCCGCTCGCATTGTGGTGATCGGCGGGGGCGTTGTCGGCACTCACGCTGCACGGATGGCGGCAGGCTTGGGCGCTGAGGTCACGATCCTCGACCGTTCGATTCCCAGGCTTCGCGAACTGGATGAGCTGTTCGAAGGGCGAGTACGTACCAGATTCTCGACGATCGGCGCCGTTGAAGAAGAGGTATTTGCGGCCGACGTTGTCATCGGTGCCGTTCTCGTTCCTGGCGCGAGCGCGCCGAAACTGGTCAGCCGCGGTATGTTGAGTTCGATGCGCAAAGGCTCCGTGATCGTGGACGTAGCGATCGATCAGGGCGGATGTTTCGAGACATCGCGGGCGACGACACATGCCGATCCAACCTATGAGGTGGATGGCGTTATCCACTATTGCGTCGCAAACATGCCGGGAGCTGTGCCGCTCACCTCAAGCCAGGCACTCAACAACGCTACGCTGCCTTTTGGTTTGGCTCTCGCCAGTAAAGGATTTGCAGCTGTGCTCGAAAATCCGCATCTGCGCGCAGGCCTGAATGTCTATCGGGGCCGGCTAACCTATAAGGCTGTCGCCGAGAGCCTTGGTCTTCCCTTCTCGCCGATCGAACAGGCTGCGGCCTGATCCTAGAGGCCCACTACGGGACGTTTCGTCGGCAGACTTGGGCCGCTCATCAGAGTGGCCCTTTTTGTGTGGCCGAGTATGAGCGACAGCTTGGAGGTGGAAGTCCCCTATCCAACTTGACTGACGGCGAAGGGTTAGCCAAGCGCAAGGGCGTCAACGTGCCCGGGGTCCTTGAATGCGGGTGCGATGGAAGGGGCGACCTAGTGCCTGCGCCGCGCAGCTAGAGCTCACTCGCGGCGCGATCGGGCACATCATCCTTCCAGCGTACCGATCCAAACGGGCGCTCCAGCATACGACGGATACGCAGGGGCTCAGGCCCGATATGGAAAGCCATGGCCTTCTCGTGTAATGCGCGCTCCGACTGGTCCAGCGGTCCACAGCTCGGGGTCGGCGATATCACGCGCAATTGACCAACCGCAGGCGCCGTTGCGTCGCCGGTAGAGCTGCACATCCGGCATGAGGTTGTGGTAGGCTCGCGCATTTTCGGAGGCCACGCGATAGTCGAGCTCAACTATCAGTGGGCCACTCCGGTGGTCAGCGGGAGCCGCACCTTAGGATCGGCAAGCATGTCGGCGTCATCCCCGCGCTCGTGATGGCCGGCATGCGCAGCCGGCGCCCAAGCAGCGGCAAGAGCAGCATCAGTCCGGCAGAGACGAGCAGCGTGATGTGGACAGCGACGGCATCGGTGAGGCGCCCCAGCCCCAACTGCCAACTGCGAGACCCCCAGAGAACGCAGCCTACCAAGCCGCAACGGATTGGCCCGCAACCCAGCGCGGGGCGGAGAGCTGCACGCCAATGTTGAACAGCGTCCACGTCCATACGGCGCCCGCCAAAACCAGAGCTGCGGCTGTCAAGACCGAATTATGACTGAGCACAACCGCCACGATCGCGCCGCTCATGGACAGTGTGCAGGCACGAACCGCAGCCTCGCGGATCTTTATCGCCGCGACCTTCGTCGAGAGCTTCTGCACGAATTCCTCATAGATGCCTGCCTGTGCGTAGAGGCGGTTGGCGCAGACGCAGGTCTGGCCCATGTTGCGGTACTTGGAGACGATGGCGCCTTCGATGGCGGCATCGATATCGGGTGGTCGAACACCACGAAAGGCGACTTCCGGCGAGCTCGAGGCCGAGCTTCTTCAGGCCGATGGAGGCGACGGTAGAGGATCTTGCCGACCTAGGTCGAGCCGGTGAAGCCGACAAAGCGCGGCCGCGTGCTCGCACAAAACCTCGCCGATCGGTCGCGAATCTCCGGTGATGACGTTGAAGACACCCTTGGGCACGCCGGCCTTCTTAGCGAGGGCTGCGAGCGCAAGCGCCGAGAGCGCCGTCTCACTGGTTGGCTTCAGCATCACGGTGCAGCCTGCGGCGAGCGCCGGCATACTTTGCGGGTGATCATCGAGTTGGGGAAGTTCCACGGCGTGATGGCGCCGCAGACGCCAATCGGTGCTTGATCGCAAGCAGCTTTGCATCCGGGCGCGGCGAGGGAATCGTTTCGCCATAGATTCGGCGCGCCTCTTCGGTGTAGAACTCGACATTGGCGCCACCGATATCAACTTCGCCTAGCGCCTCGGAGAGCGGCTTGCCCTGCTCGGAGGTCAGGATTAGCGCGAGATCCTCGCGTTGGCGACGATCAATTCGTGCCATTTGCGCAGGATGTTGGAACGTTGCTTGGCTGTGAGTTTAGGGCGTGCAGGGAGCGCTCGTTCAGCAGCCTCCACGGCTCGCGTGCAGCCGTCGCCCGAGAGCTGCGGCAGTTTAGCGAGCTCAATGCCGATCGCCAGATTGTTTTTACCAAAAGGCGAGGTGAGCCGACTCAGGCGCCATCAATGTAGCAGGCCTCCCGCAGAAGTGACGCGTCCTTCAGACGCTAGCGCAGGATGGACGAGCCTTGCGTGGGTTGTGCGGCGGCGGTCGGGGTCGTCGCGTTGCTCCTGGAGGTTTTCAGATCCGAGCAATCAGGTCTTCGTCAATCGCGAAAAAAGGCCGCGCGAGATACCGCGCGGCCGAGTCAGGGAGGAAACGCCCCGAAGGGCACTGAATAGGAGCTCGGCAAGTAAATGAACTCACTGGGAACTCCAATCTTGCACGAAACGTCGTCAGATCGTGCAAGCGGATATCGGATACTCATTTACCTGGGAGGATTGGAGGCGTTCACAGCGATATCTTGCAGTTTTTGTGCACAGATTTCGCCAAGTTCGCAGTAACTGCTATCTTGAAGCGTTTCTCGCGAGAATATTCGAACTTGCGTACTGTTCATTGAGCTCATCGAACACTCGCTCGGTGTACGCGTCCGTACCCTCGATAGCTCGGGTTCAGGATTTAGGAAATCAATCTAAATTAGTCAGCGCTCGTCTACGAGCGGCAGAGAAACATTGAGCTCGGCGATTTCGCAGGATAGCTGCGCGTCGCGACAGTGTGCACCAGCATCGGGCGCGTCCGGACAAGTCATTTGAGGGGCAAAATGCGCAAAGTCGCGATCGGAATTCGTTGGACCTCATCACCGAGTCGCGGATTCCGCGTTGGGCTACGCGAACAGCTGGCACTGCCGGGGATTTCAGGGGTCATTGTCACAGGCGCAATCTGCACTCGCGATGCTCTACGGGAGCGTGGCGCAACGTGAGTCGAATGCCAGCAACGAATTCAAAGATCATGTCGTATCGCTGTCACAAACCTTCTTGGAATCCGGGCAAATTGCAACCGAATTCGAGCGCAAGCCCAGTGGAGAATAGATCAACAAGCATGCCGACAATCATGAGCGGCAGCTCGCAGCATCCAGTCGTGTTGAGGGATTCGTGATCGATTTGCGCGACGATGACCCCATGAAGGAGGCGACCTCCCTGCGGTCTGTCATCAATCTCTATGCAACACGCTTCCAGAACGTGGTCTCGGCCCAACGAAACCTTGGCTTCAAGGAGAATCAAGATTTCAAGGCAAGTTACGAATGGCCGTGCGCGCAGTTGAGCATCGGGTGAGCGAGCTCAATCAGCCTCAGCGCGCGATATTGATGCTGAAGATGCGCCGCCACGAGAATGAGTTCATGTTGCGCGGCAGGACAGCCATCGCGATGAAAATCGTCAAAAAAAGCCTCTCCGGGGCTGAAATTCCATCACGGAGGTGGTTCCTCGGCACTGGCGTGGCGGAGCAAGAGCATCACAACGTCCTCCCTGAGGAGGACACGGCCGCGACGTCTCAGGCAATCAACGAACAACGGCAACTGTGGGAAGTTCATAGTCTTGGAATCAGCTAATAGTTCATTTGAAAGTTTCAGCGTGCTTCCTCGTGCTACCATTCTTTGCGCCTTGCGGAGTCGCCAAGTGTTGGACGCAACGACCACTGCGCTTTTGCGTGCTGTTCTTGAGGAGGTTTGCGAGGGTCTGCCTCGCAGCGAAACCGGCACTCGGGCCCATGTCGCTTCCAAGATCTTGGACGCCGCCAACAGAGGTGAGATCACGGCGGACCGCCTTAGGCAGGTCGGCATGGAAGCTCTTCGCTCTGCGCCAACAATGTGGCGGTAGGTGCGGACAACACTGATAGTACTCAGGTGAATTTCCAGGTCACGGTGTTGAAGATCCTTGTAGGCGACCCGCATGGGTTCGCATCCATGCCGGACCTTAAGCGAGACATGGCCATTTTGGCCACGAGCGGTCCCGATTGGGCGGCGCGCACCAAGAGAATGGGCGCCCGCGTGCCCGAGCTCGACCTTTTTTCGCAGCGACTCGTCGAGCGTGTGAATGGAGGGTGGCGCATCACGGACAAGGGACGAGCGGTGCTCGAACTGATGGAGCCGCGCCCTAGCACGCCCCAAGTCCAGCCAGAGGACACGAGAGCTCCTGAGCTGCCATCGTCAGTGCCGGCACGATCCCATTCTGTCGAGCTACGTCGGCGCCAGCCTGAACGACTGGGGCGGCGCCGGTCTTCTAAGAGCCGAACGTGCGCACCGCACTCTTAGACCGAACTATCTAGGCGATTAAGGCCGCGCCCGACGATCAGGTTGCCGACGGAGAATTTTCGATGCCGTTGTGGAGTTCGAACTTTTTATTGGAGAGCTGGAACGAGAAGTGCTGATATCTCAGCACATATCGCGGAAAGGTGCTGTTGCTTCGATCAGGTCCAAGATCCCGGGATGCGCAGTGCGCGATTCATGTATGGACCTCGATTTTCGGCGCGTGAGCCGTTGACTGGGGCCACGGCGCAGGCGCGGCCAAGTGGACGGAGTGCCTGGGAGTCTCGCCGCCTCTCCGGCAACAGTATCTGAGCGCTGATGCCGCTCGGCATAAAGCGATCGATGGCCGACACGCTTGGTTCGCATTGACTCTCGTCAATTCGCTCCCGCCTCGTTCTTGAAGCATCCCTCTTAGAACGTCGTCCGTGAACAACGCCTAAGGTGCTGATCAAGAATCGGTTTTCCGGACGTTGGCGCGTTTCGGATTGCAGGCTTTGATAGGTTTGAGTATCGGAAGCCTGCAATTTGCAGTTTGAGATTCCGTCGAATCGCAAAGCCTGATTCGATGGCTGTATCGGAGGAGCCGATGCGACCGAAGAAGCCAAAAGCGACGGAAGAAGGCGATCTGTTTCGTGCCAGGCTCGATCAGATCATCAACATGAAGCACGAGCTGGTGCAGCTCGCCGGCAAGGTTGACTGGGATTGGATCGATGCGCAGATTGCACCGCTGTACAGCGACAAGGGCCGCCCTGGGGTCGAGACCCGCTTGGTGGTTGGGCTGCTGCTGCTCAAGCACATTTATGGTCTCTCCGACGAAGGGGTGTGCGATCGCTGGGTCCATGATCCGTATTTCCAGCACTTCACTGGCGAGGCGTTTTTCCAGCATGAGTCTCCGCATGAGCGCTCGGATCTCAGCCATTGGCACAAGCCCTTTGGTGACAAGCTCGAGCTTCTGCTGGCCGAGAGCCTGAGGGTGGCGCACTACGCCGGGGCACTGCGCAGGCGCGCTCTCAAGCGGGTCACGGTGGATACCACGGTGCAGCCCAAAGCCGTCACCTTCCTGACCGACGGCAAGCTGCTGTGCGAAACAGCATCACCCAGGGTCTTGCCAGAGGGCTCGGCCGAGGCGCGCCGAAGCAAAAGGCCTCTCTCCGATCAGCTCCATGAGCTTGGCTTTGCTGCGGGAGTTAAGCGTACTGTCAAACATCGTGGCTCAGCTGCGCGCCAACTCGCGGGAGCATGCTAAACCACCCAAGTATGCATCGCGGTCCAGAAAATTGACCCCATGAAACTCTTGAGTCGCCGCTCTCTTGCGGGCCTTTCGCAAGAAAGATCTCGAAGAGCCGATCGTGGAATCCGAGTATGAAACGCTCTGGGGCGGTTGGATCAGAATGGCCAATGGCTGGATGACGATCTGCCCGAGATGGCGAGCGACACGCCGCTGCCGATCACAATAAATGCCAGGACGCGGGGGAAGACGGGGGACTGATGAAGGCGATCCCGCGAATTGAGTTTGTCGACGCAGCCGACGCGAAGGCGATTCTTACCGATCTTGCGGTGAGGATGAGAGCCTAGCATTGTTCCGTATCTCGGACTTGGCCTCGCCGAGTTGACGGACCAGATATGCCAATGACACAGGAGGCCTTCTGCCTTCTCCAGCAAAGTTGCGCTACCGCGCCAGGTCAAAGGCAACGTCTGGGCGCCGGCGCAGAATGTCGAGAGCGACACACATCGCTCCACCGTGACGGCTTTGATGGTCCAGGCGTTCGCCCGCCGGTGGAGTCGACACCACTGCACCATCATCTAGCATCCTTACTGCCGGTGATAGTCGACTCTTGGTACGACGGCCCGATGCGGACGGCGCTCTCGGTACGCGCGACGGATGGGGTGAGATGCAAGGTATCGCGCGCTCCAGCATCCACGTCGATTGCTGGTATCCATTTACGATCCGGCGGGCCAAAAGGTTGATCATGCCTCAGCGGCCCATTGGCCTACTGTGCTGCGCAAGCCGCATGGCAGCGTGCTGCCGGTCAAGAGCTTTCTGGTTACTGACGCTGATTATGCTGAGGTTCTGACTGAAGTCGACATCCAGACATCAGTTCCCGACATCATCGAGGAAAGGCGGAACGGACGGAGCTTCCTCTTCATCGGCTGTCGCTTCAATGATCGGCTTTTGCTATTTATGCGCGGCAGATCACCAAATGCTCGGCTGACGTCCATTACGCGATCGTCGATCCGCAAGCACTCTCGCGCAACGAACTCTGCTTTCTGGTCGAGCAACACCTGACACCGATCGCGATATGGCTCCCGCACGCGATAGAGATGTTGAGCGCCAAGTAGCGGCGCAAAGTGGGCTGCTCGCCCCGGTCCGCTAGTAAGAAGAGGTCGCATCACAAACGACCGGTGCGGGTAAGATTTCACGCGAGCTCAATGAGAACCCAACGGCCATCTCCGTCACAATTGCGACGCCTGTCGCATTTGCGACGTGTGAACTGTCGCTGACGCGTGCACGACTGTGCGGATCACGTCTAGCTAACTCATTCACAGGGCGGGAATGCCTTCGCCTCCGAGATGGCACGCGAGTTGCTAACTCTCCTTCTGTGGCCTCTCAGGCTGATCGCCATGGGCACACTTGGTAGAGAATTGAATATGAACGCTGTTGCCGGACGCCGAAAACATGTCAAAGATGCTGAGGATAGCGGCGGGATGCGGGTCATCACCGATTATAAGGGTTCCCGGAGCTCTTCGAAGAATGGCAAAGGGAGCTATGGGTCAGGCTGTCCCAGGCGATTTGCCGTCCGAAATCTGGGACAAAGTTAGGACTCATCCCTGCTATAGCGAAGAAGCTCATCGTCATTACGCTCGCATCCATGTCGCGGTAGCGTCGGCTTGCAATATTCGATGCAACTACTGCAATCGTAAGTACGACTGCACCAATGAAGCGCGTCCGGGTGTTGTTAGTGAGAGGCTCACTCCTGAGCAGGCGGCGAGAAAGCTGCTCGCGGTCGCCACCAGAATTGCACAGCTGACTGTGCTCGGTATCGCCGGCCCCGGCGATGCCTTGGCCAATCCGAAAACGACCTATCATGCCACTGATCTCCGCGCCCGAGCACGGCACAGCATTCGGGCTCAAAGGCCAGCGAGGCCCGACAGCGCAGGAATTGGCGGCGCTGCAGGATGCTTGTGAAGGTCAGATAGAGATGATGCGGCATTGCCGCCAGTGCCGCGCTGACGCCGTCGCCCTGCTCGGAGATGATCGCAGCAGCGAGTTCACATAGAGAAGGTCATGGCCATGGACGTTCAATATGACCTCGAGACGCGCAAGGCTTATCAGGCCAAGATTGAGGATGAGCCTGCGACGAGGATCACGACCAGGCAGGAGGAGTTAGCGGAACTCGCTGGCGAAATGAGTGAGGTCAAGCTTCTGGCCGCGGTCGCAACCAAAGGGTCGGGCCTCATTAATGAGCATTTTGGGCATGCTAGGGAGTTCCAGGTATACGAACTCTCGACATCCGGCGTCAAACTCGTCGGGCACCGTCGCGTCGACGTTTACTGCCAGGCCGGATATGGCGAGGAGGATCGGCTTGCGGGCATCATCCGCGCCATCAACGACTGCCATGCTGTATTCGTGGCCAAGATTGGTGGCTGCCCAAGAGACATTCTGATCAATGCTGGGATTGAGCCGGTCGAGCAATACGCGCACGATACCATCGAGAAATCGGCGATCGGCTGGTTCAGGGGCTATCTCCATAAAATCAAGTGCGGTGAGATCCGGCACGTCAAGCGCGGCGACGCCGCGATCCGGCAAGAACCGCTGATCTCGGTCGCGTAAGAGGTTGTATCTATGCCAATCAAGATCATCGCCTCGCAATGTACGAGTTCCTCGGCTTGTGAACCCTTATGCCCGAATGTTGCAACGTCAGAGAAGGCCGAAAACTTCGCAATTGAACCCAAGAAGTGCAGCGAATGCATCGTCTATTTTGACGAGCCGCAGTGTGTCGCTGTCTGTCCAGTTGAAAACACCAGCGTCATCGACACATCAGTGCCGCGTTACCAGGCGCCTGCCTAAAGGGGGTGTGCTCGTGAATTTCATGCCGAGCTCCGTCACTGCAAAGTCGCGAGTATCGCCGTGTGCATTGACGGCGCCGCAGGCGTCGACTTGCAATTTCCTGTCATGGCCATGGATTACTCAGGATCGATCGCCAACGGTGCGTAAGCAACGCCGCGGGCCCCGTCAAAAAGTCATGGAGCGCAACCGTCCAAAGTTGCGCCTCGATGCCGAGCGCCCACTAAGCAGCGCTGTCATTGATTTGACCCACGCCGCTGTGCTGACGGGCCTGTTCTTCGCCGAGCCAGGTGCACCGCCTTGCAATGTCGAAGGGGCCACCTATCAGAGGAGGAAAGCTGCCCACGAACCTGGACCCAGTCATTCCACTATCAGGAAGCATGGGAGCGTTGGCAGCGCACACGCGGCTCGACGAAGGTCTGCTATCCGAAGCCGAGGATCAGCAACGGCAGGCCGGGCTCTTCTATCATCTGGACGGAGTGGCCGAAAACACCTGCTCGAAGCAGAGACGTTGGCCTCTGTCCCGATCGAGCTCTACCGCTTCGACCTCTACAGACTCGCTGGGCTAAGACGTCGGAGGTGGCAAAGCTCTGCATTTTATTGCGTCTGTTGGATCGGGACGCAGCGCATCGCGCCGCGCCGGCTTGGCTGGCTGATGAATGATGAGGCCATTGAGCTTCGCCGCATGGTGGCACGACGTATGCGGCTGCTTGCCACGGTGAACGACCCCGACACCTCCGTGCACCTCGAGTTCGCGCAGCGACTTTCACCCCATTCGGTAACCGCTCTGAACCGCGAACCTGAACGGCATGCCTGCTACGAAGTGGCGATTCGCATCGCGGATGACGAGTCGGCATGTCTCATCGCAGACGAGGACAATATGCTGCAGAAGAGCACCTCTGCTCGCGTCTCCGTGCGCCCTGCAGGTTCGCGAGGGGGCGGTGCATGAACATGATCGTTCGCGACAGTGATGTGATCCAGCTAAGCGGGCCGTCCGCGTTCAGCTTCGGCGAAAAAGTGCCGGCCAGCAGTACGATCCGCAATGACGGCACACTTCGCGGCAAGGAGATCGGCGACATCCTGGCCAAGAAGGGCGACGTGGGTTATGTCGTTTCCATCGGCACGTTCCTGCAGAAATTCTATATCTACGGTGTCGAATTTCTTGAAAGTGGCTACCGCGTCGGCATGGCGCGCAAAGAGCTCGACCCGGTCGACGAGGGCGTAGATGATCTGCCATTGCCGGAAGTGGCTTTGTCATGACAGAGCCGCGCGTTCCAAAATATCGATCGGGCCAGCGCGTCAAAACCGCAGTCAATCTCATCAATGACGAGTCGGTTGCCACCGCGCCGCCTGATGGGATCCTGGTCGGGGCCGGTGCTATCGGCGAGATCGTCCGGGTCGCGATGCATACCGAAGCGAGCGTGCCGATTTATCTTGTAGATTTTGATGAGCGGCTGGTCGTTGGTTGTCTTGAAGAAGAGATCGCAGTCCTTTGAGGGGATGTTCTCGCAATGAGAGTGTCGAGAGAGGTACCGGTCGGGCTGATCCCGCATCCGAACGAGCTAGATCGCAAGCGGATCGAACGTGCTTTGATCTCGCGCAAGCACTATCGCTATGTCTCGCCGAGTGTAACGCCGGTAAAGGCTGGCTATCTCATTAAGAGCCCCTGCTGCTCGCGCAATATCCACAACGATGGCGGTCAGATCGATGTCGCGCTATTTCATTACGATGCCGTGAGCGGGATCTGGAAACTGTTTTTCAAGCATCATGCGCGAGGAAGCTGGAAATTTTACAGCATTTTCCACCGGCTTGCGTCGGCGATCGACGAATTGAACACGGATCCCGAGCGGCTGTTCTGGCAGTGATGCTCATTTGGCAACAGTCATATAGGAGCTACAATGGCGCTCGCCACAGAACAATTGACCGAAATCGAACGCCTGCTTGCGGCAGCTAAGACAGACACTAGCGTCGTTGCTGACCTAAGGCGCCGCTTTCCGCAGCTCACCTTGGTTCGATGTGATGCGTCGGATGTGACGCAGCAGCCATTCCGGCGTCTTCCGCAGTTTGACCTGCATCTAATTGATGGATCGGACCACTGCATGCAGATTACGGCCGATCAGGCGCGAGCGACTGGATTGGTGCTGGCTAGAAGGCATGTTGGGCGGTGATCGGCACTGGACCCGCAGAGAATCGCCTCGATGACGCGGAGGCGGTGAATGCAATTCCGCTCTCGGATCCTGATATCATTGTTGCCGACTCTCTGCCGTCGAAGCGCTATTGTGTTCGCAGCGAATTTCCAGTCGGTCGACGACTGAGACGCTCGAACCAGCTTTCGCGGTCTATGTTGGCCGCAAGTATAGCGTTGCGGTTCCAAGCGCACGATTGGGCTCCTGCTTGGCCTGAAGGCGCTCGGTATCGAGCGGAGCAAGAGGTAATCGCCTCCTCGTATTCGTTTCTCAAGCCGTCCATGCCGATCTCGCGGACGCACGGGCGGAGTTTGCCGACATCGACTGTTGGTCCGAAACGAGCTCACGGCAATGCCGAAGAACGTATGAGGCCTAACACACGGGCGATTATCGCCGCCAACCCGAACGGGCCACCCGGCACCAATGCAGGTGCGAAGTTCAAGTCGCGGCGCGGGGTCCACCCCAAAAGGGGACGAAACTGAACACGTCACAATCGAGCAGCCCACCGGTCTCTAAACCTGGCAAAAACGGGAACGATATGAATCCGCAGATCATCATTCACGTCCGCTTCGCCCCGAATGGCAGGGTGATCCAGATCAGCGAGCTCCCGGCGAGGCTCACGCCCGACCAATGGTTTGATGTTCTCAAGGCCCGAGCCGACTCTGCCTATCGCTCACTGCCCCGTGGTCGTGGCGTTTTTCGGCTGACCCGGGCCGCAGTTGATACCTTCAAGCAAGAAGCTGTGAGGCTGGCATGAGCGAAGAGATCATCGATATCGTGGCTAGTCACGAGATTGAGGTGTTCGCAGGCTGTCCAGCCGATGCGGTCGAGCGGGTGGCGCCAGGGCGTACAGTCTGTCGCAGATCGAAGACATCGGCGAGGGCCTGCCGGTTACAATTCTTGTGATCCTGACTTTCGGCAATGACACGATTACGTCAATCGTTGCTGGCACGACGGAGTCTGGCTTAAGATCGGTTACTGCGCGTTGTTCTCCCCGGATCGGTCATGATTCAGATATAACGGCACGGTGCGAACTTGGAGGTCGACTGGGTTTTTGCACGGTGCCCCGTAATGGACCCGCGCTTAGATCGGTTGCACTCCACGCTGTAGTCGACAGTTGGGTCCGAGTGTCCGGGGGGGCCGTATAGTCGCGATCCGTCGGCTTTGCGAAACACCCACGTGCCGGCGTCTCGTTCCTCCGATAACCGATCGACAGGCCTCGTCCGATTGATACTAAGACGGGCGTTTTGCGCACCGGCTTGTCCAGCCGCGCACTGCGGCTTTCGAGCGTCTTGTCCCTGATGCGCCTGACCATCGCCGATGCCTCAGCTTCATTCCGAAAGTGTCCAGCCGGAGTCCAGTGGACAAAGATGTATACGGACTCTGATACTGGCGGACGCCAGCGCACTCGAATCGTTGAGACGGCCGGCAACTTGAAGATCTCTATAATAGGGCGTCGTGTCCTTCTCTCAGCTGAGAAAGAACAAGCTTCGCTCAGAAGCATGCCTTGGCCGCGGGAGGAGCCCATGGGAGGGAGGCAAAAGCTCGCTAGCGTTTCTTTCCTGCGAGCCTTTAGCGCCGTCTGCTTTTCGAAAGCTGTACAAGCGGAAGATACCGCTCAGCATATGTTAGGTGAATTATCCCGTTCACGTCGCGATGCGCGAGAAACCGACAAGTCTGAGTCGGCAGCTGAATTAGACGGTTGCGTCTTACACGGATACTTTCCCAAAATTACCCAGATGCTGAGTTCGGGCGCCGCGACCAATGCGACCTCATCTGGTAATCACGATCGGGACAGGGCCGCGCCTCATAAGGTCGAAGCAGGACAGTTCCAGTCATCTCCAAAATGCTGAGCGAAAAACACCGCGTATCCACGGACGACCGCTGGGATAAAGTTCTATCGCTCCGATCTCATCGGCAAAGGCTGCCGCAGAGCCGGAATGATCTCGTGGGATTGCTCATGCCCTGCATCGGAAGAGAAAAGTGAAGCGGGTTATGGCATGAGCTACACCGACGCAGCCTTTAGTTTCTGGTGGACCCTCTGGAACAATAACTAAGAAGTCTTCGCCAGATGGCTGGACGCCCGATGATCAGTTCGGCCTTTCGGTTGCAGGCGGCGAACACTCCGAGGACCATTCATTCTCGGATCCTATTATCTGTTCGAGGCGCATCGAATGTTCTTGATGACCTGAAGCGAGCTCAAAGACATCTGACCGTCAAGAACATCTGCTTGTTGGACGCCTGCTCATGCGAAATGCAAGGAAATACGCCTATAGCCGCCTCTTCCCAATCGTACCGGCTTTCACGGAAACCGGAGTTCTTGCCCTTGAGGGGCAGCGCCGCGTGCTCGAATGCATGATCGACGAGCGCGCCGATATACGCCGGCAGCAACACGGGCAAAGCTCTAACTGACGCGGGCGTCGGCGGCGTCGAGGAGCCAAAAAGACGATCGGAATATCGGCTGAGTGAGGACGGGTACCCCAACTGGCGACGTCGCTCCGGCTCAGCACCTCTATTAACTTCCTGGAAGAGTGCGGCACCTGTGAAGTCATGGACGACATCTCGTGCGAACCGTCGACATACGTCGACTGCAACGGCAGTTGCGATCTTATTCGAAGTTCAAAGCGCAGGAGATGTAAATCGCGATATTCGGTGAGAGGATGGCAATGTATGCCGCCAGCAGCATTTCAAGAGACATTCCGAACCATGCCAACTCTGGCGCCGTGCAGCTCGGCGGTCTGCTCTGCAGACCGAGAAGGAGGCGCATGGGCCGAGAAGCGCTTGTGCGTGCCGCTCTGTTGAGCTCTCTTTCCTTCTCGTCCACGGAGCGTTCTCTCCCGTTTCTGAGGTTCAAATGACGCGTTCTAATGCTTCTCCTTTCAAACTGCGGGAGCATCCAGAGATATCAGTCGGCGAATCCTTGACTTACCAAAACCGGAATTGGGCCCCCTATCTCCCTCCTGTGCAAACCACACGGAGACCAAGCCGACTTGGAGGCAAGCGAAAGTTGGGTTGTCGGCAGATCAGAGCCCGACATTTGCGCGGTACCGGCATTCATAATGAGGATCCGCGGCATCGGCGACCTCGGGGCAACGCTATTCGACGGAAAGGCGCCGAAAATGATCAACTCGCAGCTGTCGTGTTCGCATAGACGCGGTGACCCGTGGGGTTTTCGCGGCCCTCAGCGGCCACGCCTGCCGGGTAAAGGTAATGCCAAACCCATCGAAATCTTCAGTCGCCGTCGCTGTGCTGGCTTGATCGTGTAAGCCCCTTCTGCGCGAAATGCTGGATCTTGCCCAACGCCGTTCGTGGCAATTCTTCCGTGAAAATAATCTCGCGCGGTACCTTAAAGCGGGCGAGCTGCGAGCCTGCATGCGCCATTAGCGCTTCCGCATCAAGCCGAACCCCCGGCCGCCTGATCACATAAGCGATCGGCACCTCATCCCAGCGCGGATCGGGTCGACCGACAACGGCGCAGTCTGCGACATCGGGATGCTCCATAAGCGCGCGCTCTACTTCCGCCGGGTAGATATTTTCTCCACCGGAAATTATGAGGTTCCTTTTGCGATCATGAACCCAAAAGTATCCATCGGCGTCGCGGCGGCCGATGTCACCGGTGAGATACCAGCCGTTGTGCAAAGGCTCGCGCGTTGCTTGTTGAGCGCCCCAATACCCGCTGAAGACATTAGGGCCCCGTACGGCGATCTCGCCCGGGCTGCCTGCCTGCAACTTGTTGCCGGTATCATCGAGAATAGCCGCTTCGCAGCATAGGCCGGGCAAGCCGCTCGAGCCCTTACGCGTAAGATCGCCGCCGAGCCTCGTATACACAGCAATAGGGCAGGTCTCGGTCGAACCGTAAACCTGCAGCACCTGGCACCCCACGCGCGACAAAGCGTTCGATAAGGTGCTGCGGGACCATCGTTGAACCGGTGCAAATTGCCTTCAGTGAGGAGAGGTCCGTCATCCGCCACTGAGGACGGTCGGTTAGGACTTGCATCGTGGCAGGCACCAACGCTGCCAGCGTAGGTCTGTCGCGTTCGATCGCAGCAAGCGTCGCCTCGGGCGTAAATCGCGTGTGAATGGTGACGGTCGCGCCGTGATGCAACGCCGGCGTGGTCTGGATATTCAGGCCACCAACGTGAAACAGCGGCAAGACTGTCAGGACATGATCGGTCGAGCCGAGGTTATGCATGTGCTGACTCATAATTCCATTCCACAGCAACGCTTCTTGACGCAGCACAGCGCCTTTCGGCCGCCCTGTGGTACCCGAAGTATAGACAATCAGAAGCGGGCAAGACACCGTGTGCTGATTGCGATCGTCGCCTCGGCCCTGGTCTACCAGGCAGTCCCACTTACTTCCGCCGAGAGGCGAAAAGTCCAACCCGGCAACAAAGGTATCGGGCAATTGCCCCGCCAGAGCTGATAGCAGCTCATCAAAGGCCTGTTCTAGAACTAGCACTTTGGGACGGGCGTCGGAGAGGATAAACAACTGTTCCGTGACCGTAAGCCGCCAATTTAATGGAACGAGCATTGCGCCGAGTCGCGCGCAGGCATAGAGCAGGGCCAGGTAGTCGGGCCGGTTGAGGCCAAGGATCGCGACGCGATCGCCTCTCTCGATGCCGAGCTGGTGTTTTAGAGCACGAGCGATTTGCTCGATCCTTCGAGTGAAGGCGGCGTAGCTTAGGGTGCCCCCGTCGAAGTGGATCGCGGGTTTGTCAGGAGTAAACGACGCGTTACGCTCAATCAGTGTGCAAAGATCCACCTTTGTCCCCTTTTCGCTCAGGTTCGCTACGTATTTGCAAAACTGCTTAAACCCCTGACCTCCTGAGTCGTTTCGGAAGCTCTCGATCGCGATCAGATCGCATCGGATGGCCTTCAGGCACGCGAGCAGTCAAGCGATTTCAGTCGGAAGCATACGGTCTTGACGACGTCATCAGCCCGGGCTCGATGTAAATCTCTTAAAGCGGAGGCGCTTCGTCACGGGCTCCGTCCGACAGCGCTGGCGTGCATCTGCGCGTAGTGATAAGCGCACCATGACGTTATCTTCTTCAGGTTTCCGACTTACAGGTTCACCGCACATATAGGGAGATCTGGAATCTTCATCTTTGAAGCCGACTATGGCTCGGCAGTGACCTTCAGTGTGGTCGACCAACAGAACGTTCTTGGCACCGTCGGGTGATCGTGCTGCCCCGAAATGCGAAGCAATCTTTCGCGATTGTCGCGCCAGTCATGCCGACCGACATTAGCCGCCTAACCCGATTGGAACCATCGGAGGTCGGATCGACCGTCGTGCATTTCCGAGATGATGGCGCCGTGCGAGCTCCAATCGGGCTGAGCGAACAGAACCAAAAACTCTTGGTTCAACTGATCTCCACGGGTGTCCCGACCCGCGGAGGAACTCGGTTTCCAATCTGCAATAGGGGGAGCCGCACAGCGCGGTAGGGGTGACGTTGTCCTCTGAATTGACCAGCTCTCCAGCGATGTGGATCAGAGAAGGTATATGGTGCCGGCCGTAGATTGTTGAGCCCATCAGGACCACGCGCAAGCCGCACTGTCACGATGATCGAGGTAAGACGGTGCGGTGCGCTTCTGACATGCTCGAACATTCGCAATCCTTATCTCGACCAGCCCGAGACTGATGTACCTTGAGATCGTACAATTTAACCTTACGTGCGATTCAAGCCCTTTGGTGTTGTCGCTGGATCAAATTCTTCCGAGGCTCACCGCGCAACGCCGATAGGAAAAGTGGAAGAGCTCGCGGTGCCAGACTTAATTAGTCGCCGCAACCGAGAAATACACAGTACCACGTCTTCCGCACTCGACCTCACGCCATAGCGTGCCTTTGTCCGGCCAACGCAATTCACGAGATGCACCCCAGCTGCGGCGCCTGCCCTGAAGAACGAGCCGCGCGAATGCGCGAGCGCGCCGCCGTACGGCGGCAAATGGCGATGGCAGATATCGCGTCGCGCAGCAATCGTCGCAGCGTCTGGTAGAGCCATTGCTATAGCCGCCCACGCGGTCCAACTAACGAAATGTAGAGCTGCTCATAGTGGGGTATGCGCGCCTTGCCGTCACGGCGAGGCCGTCGAGTCTTGCGGTACGCGACGCGGTAAAATCGCCGTCGGAAACGCCGCCGGTGAGGACGTCGACCAAATCGAAGCCGAGCCCGGCGGCAAGGGGTTTGGCATGATCGAAGAGCGCAGCTCCGGCGCTTCCCTTCTCAAAGGGAGCGCTCCTGCTCCCGTCGCTTCGAAAGCGGGGCTGCTGCGTCTGTGACCTGGCAACCGCGGTAAGCGCCTCGACGTGTGGCAGAGGCAACTCGCGGTTTGCGCCTGCAATCTCTTCGCGCTCGTAGGCTTCGATGTTGGTGTTAAAAATGTCGTACATCGGCCATGTCAAGCATTGGAGATCGCGATCAGGTGTTTCAATCGCGCGGCTGCCGCACCGCTATTAAGGGATTCGTGCCCAAGGGCGACGCCGTCCTTCAAGCTGCTTGCGTGGCCGGCCACGATCATTGCCGCGGCGGCGTTGAGAAGAGCAACATCGCGGTACGGACTTGGCATGCCGTCGAGCACGCTTTGCAGCGCGATTGCATTGGCATCGGCGTTGCCGCCCCTCAGCGCCTCGTTGTGGCAGCGGGCGAGGCCCGCTTCTTCGGGGGTGACTTCGAAGGTGCGGATCGCATCTCTCTCTAGCGCGGCAACAAACGTCGGCCCGGTGAGGGTGATCTCATCGAGTCCATCTGAGCCATGCACCACCCACACCGACTCAGCACCAAGGTTCTTTAACACCTGCGCCAAAGGCTGCACCCATTGCCGCGAAAACACTCCGACGATCTGCCGCTTGACTCCGGCCGGATTTGCGAGCGGGCCGACTAGATTGAAGATCGTGCGGGTCCCAAGTGCCGCTCGGATTCGGGCAACGTGGTGCATAGCCGGATGACGGATGGGCGCAAGCATGAAGCCGATGCCAGCTTCGTGCACACAACGAGCAACGCCTACAGGCGGGAGGTCGACCTTCACGCCGAGGCGGGCCAAGACGTCAGCAGCGCCTGATAGTGAGGACACGGCGCGGTTGCCATGCTTGGCCACAGGAACGCCGGCCCCGGCGACAATGAATGAGGCGCATGTCGACACGTTGACTGAGCCCGAAGCGTCACCGCCCGTACCAACGATGTCGACGGGATCGGGGGGCGCACTGACCCGGAGCATTTTGCTCCTCATGGCTGAGGCTGCGCCGGTGACTTCTTCTACGGTTTCGCCACGTACCCGCATCCCCATTAATAATCCTCCGATCTGGGAGGATGTCGCCTGGCCCGACATCATGATTTCAAAGGCTGTTGCGGTCTCCTCGCGGGTCAGCGTGGCACCTGTAGCAACTTTGCTAATGATCGATTTAAGGGCGTTCATTGCTCTACACGTGCTTAGTCGTTCCAATTGGCCAGTCGCGCGTGCGAGCGCGACCTCAATCTGTTAGTCGATCCCATCTTCCATGTTGTCGATACCCACGCTGTTCTTTGCTGATATATGATCGGACAAACGTTGCGGTTTTGTGGGATCGAGCCGAACTCGACGGTTGCAGGACGACGTCGATGCCACACACGACTACTCGCCGTTGATGCTCCCAGCTGGCGCTGGCGCATAGCTCGAGATCCTGACCAAATACACTGCATGTTGCTCCTGATATGGCATTATGTCGCGCCGTCTCGATCACAAATGGTGCACCTCCTCTTTGAGATACTTGACCTTCGAGCGTGTTGCGCAACTTGCGCGCGTCTCGGCCGGCATCATCGGCGCTCGTTACCGGCAGCGTCTGTGGGCTTAGTGGATGTTTGCACTGATCCTAAGGCACTCGTTATCGATACTTGAGCGCCCCATGACATCATTCTCACTCTTTTTCATTCTCTGCGTGCAACAGCGAGGGGTCATTCGAAACGGGCATTAGTGGGGTCATGCATCTCGGCAACCGGTCCGGCTCGGACTGCGTATGCGTTGTCGACGCATGCGCGGTATCAGCTCGAACGTCAGTCGGCTCTGCAACCTACAACCTGACGCTACGTAAGAATCAAGCTATCAATGGCGTTCACCTGCAAAGGAGCAAGTGCTCTTTGCTCGAGATCAGATCAGACGATTGGATGGCAAGACGGTGGGTGGTTCCATAGTCGAGCATGGCGGGACAACTTCTTCTGCACCCAGCCCGTCGTGGAATCGTTTACTGCGATCGGTATGATGGCTTGCATGTCTCCTCCCAAGGATTGTTATCGTCGGTGATGAATGGACCAACAATCCATCAGTAGGGCGCATCTTAGATCTAGTGTGACTGACGCGTCCGTGGTGGATCAGAGTCAGCAGGGCAACCCGCGCTGCATCAATCGCGAACTCCAGATGTCGATGGCTTCGACCAGCAGGAGCCTCGCAATTACACCACGCAATGCTAAAAGTGTAACGAGCAGATCATCTCGAGTGTTACGCACTTTGCGCAGTCCCCACGCGAGGTTCGATGCGCGGCCAATCAGGCCTATGCGACCCAGCTGCACCTGCTTCGACGCAACGCCGTTGTCCTGATCGACAACGTGGTCACCGAATTCAACGCACCACCCGGGTTAATCTATTTGACCAAGGTCGCGAATTCGAGTTCTGCCCCCGGAATGTGGGCGACACCAATCCGGCTCATGCCGGGGACAGGACGATCCGTCGATTTGGACTCCAGTTAGAGAGTAGAATCCACTGACACGGACGTTCGACTCCTGCCGGCTACATTCGGAATACGCCATAATGGGGCGCTTCGATGGGAGCATTCAGCGAAGCGCTCAGGGCTATCGCGAGTGCAGTTCGGGTATCGACTGGATCAAGAATTCCGTCGTCCCAGATTTCGGAGGTTGCATAGTAGGCGCTGGATCGTTCCCGATACTCGTCGAGAAGGGGACCTCGAATGGCTGCCAGCTCCTGCTCTGCGAGTCGCCCACCATCACGGGCCAGTTGTCGGGTCTTAAGGTGGGTCAGCACACCTGCCGCTTGCTCGGCGCCCATCGCAGAGATCTGAGACTGCGGCCAGGTGAAGACGAACCGAGGATCGAAAGCACGTCCCGCCATAGCGTAGGTACCTGCTCCGTGCGAGCTGTTGCACACGACCGTGAATTTTGGGACCGACGCTCCCGAGACGGCCATGATCAGCTTGGCGCCATCCTTGGTTATGCCACGGCGCTCGTATTCGCGGCCGACCATGAAACCCGTTGTATTCTGCAGGAAGAGCAAGGGCGTCCGGTTCTTGTCGCATAGTTGGATGAAGTGAGCGCCCTTCAGCGCACTTTCGCTGAGCAGCACACCATTATTTGCAAGAATCCCTATTTGATATCCATGAAGCCGCGCGAAACCGCACAGGAGGGACGTGCCGAAACGCGGCTGGTATTCGTGAAATCGGCTACCATCGATCATGCGGGCGATGATCTCCCGCATGTCGAACTGCACTCGAGGGTCCTTTGGAATAATGCCGTATAGTTCCGATGCGTCGTAAGCAGGAGGCTCCGGGGCGGCTTGATCAATCGGAGTCTTCGCGGGACGATGGAATCGGGCAACGATATCACGTGCGATCGCAATGGCGTGCATCTCGGAGCTTGCGGAATAATCGCTCGTGCCCGACACGCTCGTATGCATGTGGGCCCCCCCAAGCTCCTGTGCCGATACGTCTTCACCGGTAGCAGCTTTCACGACTGGAGGGCCAACGAGAAATATAGCTCCCGTATCCTCGACCATAATGTTGAATTCGCTAAGCGCCGGGACGTAGGCCGCTCCCGCTGTGCAATGACCCATTGCGATCGCGACCTGCGGTACTCCCATCTTGGAGAGAATGGATTGGTTACGGAGGATCCGACCCGCGAAGTAGCGATCGGCGAAGAACTCTGCCTGAAAAGGTAGAAATCCTCCGGCGCCGTCGCACAAATGAATCACTGACAGACGATTCTCGATTGCGACGTCCAAGGCTCGCACTATCTTCTTGACCGACAACGGATACCATGCGCCGCCCTTTACGCTTGCGTCGTCTGCATGAACCATCACCTCGCGACCCGCGACGATCCCGATGCCGACGACCTGTGCCGCGCCGGGCACTTCGCCGTTATAGGCCTTGTTAGCGGCCAGCGTTGAAAGCTCGAGGAACGGAGTTTTTGGATCGAGCAAGGCGTCGATCCGATCTCGTACAAACAGCTTATTTTGACGTCGAAGGCGCTCGAGCTCCCGCTCGGGCCGCTGGAAGCGGACAGCACGTTGCCGCTCCTTCAACTCGTCAGCAAGCCGCCTGTTGTGGAGCTCGTTTTGGCGAAAGTCTTGCGAATTGACATTCGCCCCAGAAGCGATTCGTAGCATTTCAGCGCCCTTCTTTCGATAGCGTAATCAGCACAGCATCCCGCTCGAAGCTCTCCCCTTCTTTGAAATTGATTCGATCGACTACGCCATCCTGTGAAGAGCGAATAATAGTTTCCAGCTTCATGCTCTCAATCATCATCAGCGCCGCGCCTGCGGATACCGGTTGACCAGGCGAAACCGCGATCGTAACGACTACTCCCGGCATCGGTGCGCGGGTCATGAGCGAACTTTCCTCTTGGTTCACGCAAGCGAGCGTTCGCAACGGGTCGCTGTAGCGCAAAACGCGCGTCATGCCACGGATGTGGACGTGAATCAGGTCGCCTTCGATGACGAAGCGGACCCGTTCGGTCTCGCCGGCAATGGTCAGGACACCTGAATTCTCGCCATATTGGGCGAACGCGACCGGGCAAATGACTTGGTCGCGCAAGTGAAGATGATAGGAGCCGGATTGGCAGGGTGAAAGCCATAACTGATGGTCGACGCCATCAACCTCGACGGAGTGATACACGTCAATTTCTCCAATGGCCCAGCGAAGCGTGAAGCGCGGGCACGGCATCGGCCGATTCGCGGACTTGTCGGGTCAGGAGAGCAGCTGATGCCAGGAATGCCGGTAGGCCGGTAGCAGAGTTACCGGCGGCAATGTGCGGGTTTTCCTCCAGATATCCCGTATGAAACTGTCCGCGGACAAACGACTCGTCGGAAAGGATGCGGGCGAGGAAGCTAGCGTTTGTCTCGCAGCCGAGAAGAATGACCCCCTGAATCGCGTGATTGACCGTCGCGGTGGCCAATGTGCGCGTCGGCGAATGCGCGATGATCTTTGCGAGCATGGGATCAAACGCAGTGGTGATTGGCTGACCCTGCGTGATGCCGCTGTCAATCCGTACCCCGCTCGGATACTCGAGAAGAAGTACTTTGCCGGACGTCGGAACATAGCCTCGTTCGGGGGCTTCAGCGTACAGCCTCACTTCGATAGCATGGCCGTTCGAAACGATATCTGACTGAGCAAAACCAAGTTCTCGGCCCGCGGTGGCATAGACCTGTTCGGCGACAAGATCGATTCCGGTGATCATCTCAGTCACGGGATGTTCGACCTGTAGGCGCGTATTCATCTCGAGAAAGTAGAATTCTCCTGCATCGAAAATGAATTCAACGGTTCCTGCGTTCTGATAATTCGCCGCGCGTGCGATGCCGATCGCGGTCTCGCAGACGCGTTTCCGTAGTTCTGGCGACAGCGTTGGCGAGGGCGCTTCCTCGATGATCTTCTGGAAGCGTCGTTGCACCGAGCACTCCCGCTCAAACAGATGTACAATGTTCCCAAAGGAGTCGCCGAGTACCTGCACTTCGATATGCCGCGGGTTCTCAATGTATCTTTCGACGTAAAGCCGGTGATCCCCAAAATACCGTTGCCCCTCAGAGCGAGCCTGCTCAATCGCGCCTTCCAGAGCATCGACGTTGCGTACAATCCGCATGCCCTTGCCGCCCGCGCCCCTGACGGTTTTACCAGCAAAGGGGTTCCAATTGCACGCGCCCTGGAGACGAACGTCGCTGGATCGTCCTCCTCAATTGCAGATGGGGCCACTGGAAAGCCGTTCGACTGGACGAAGTTGCGGGCCCGAATCTTATCGCCCATCAGTTCAATAGTTTCGGGTGCGGGGCCGATGAACGCAATGCCGGCCTTTATCACGGCCGTGGCGAACTGAGCCTGTTCGGAAAGAAATCCATAACCTGGATGAACAGCGCCGGCGCCCGCCTTGTGAGCGGCGGCGATAATTTGTGCGATGTCCAGATAGGCCGCGATCGGCGTATGACCGCTGATAAGAATCGCTGTGTCGGCCATGGAGACTGCCGGGCTTCGCGCATCGACCTCGTGGTAGACAACTGCAGAACGAAGGCCCAGCTTTCGCAACGTCTTGATGATGCGGGCGGCGATCTCGCCTCTGTTGGCGATAAGGACTGTATCGAAAGGCATTGTGTGCATTCGTATCCAAACAAACAACTCAAACGAGACGTCGAGTCTCGTTTTTTCTTTGGCGGTATCGCCAATGGAAATCACGTCGCGACGTTGATGACTCAAGCTCGCCTGCTTGGCTCTGAGACACGCAGTAATGGCGGTGCGATCCGGGATGTGGGCGCTACGCAGGCGAAACACGTCCTCCATGCAAGCGTCTTTCTTCGCGTCGGTCGGCGGCTGATCTCGCGCACTCGCCGACTCGACCTCGCAAGTTTGCCTGGTTCCGGACGAGCTGATCGAGCAGTTGCGGGTCGACAAGGCACTAATGTCTTCCCGACGGCAAAAAAGGCCCGGCCTCATTTTGGAAGCCGGGCGAAGTCAGTCTGGGAGGAGCGACGCTGCTACACATCGCCCCGACCGTCGGCAAGGGAGAGTTGCCGCCGGCTCATTTGCGGCGAGCGTTCGCCGCAAATTCGAAATACGACAAGATCGTTATGCCATCGCCCCACATCCTAGGAGTAGCTTACGTTCGTTTGTCAGAGGTCGCGATCTCATTTCAAGATCGTACAACGTGACGTTACGTGCGATTCAAGGCCTTTCAACGAAATGATCGCACAAATTTGTCCAAGCTCCTGGCTTCCCGGAAGTAGCCAGGTCCGTACGTAACGCACTATCCATTCTGTCTACGGGTGGGGGCTTGCCCCGTGAAGGCGCTGCGCCGGCGCGCTGCGTAAGATCTGTCCCTCCGATCCAGGATCTGGTCGACTCGGCGGCAGAGACAACAACCTTTCAACCTTGTCGCTTCAAACGGCACTGCTCAGAAGTTAACGCTCTGATGACGGTCAGCTTACCAATTCGGCCCGGCCGGTGTCGAGCCGATAAAGACCCCCGACGACTTCCAGCCTATTCTGCTCGATTGCTAAATTTAAAATCGGAGCCGCCGATTTGAGCTTATTGACGTTGTCGACTACATTTTGCCGGATCGCATTTGCGAGTGCATCCCCGCTTTCCTGGAAGACGCCTTTACAGCGGCCGTAAGTGCGGCGGCGAGAGATGGAATGCACTTGGCGGGCCGCGCCGATCCCGCTCCCTACGAACGAGAACGTCAGCCTGTCAGCCGCTAGCGAAGAAACGGACGTGGTGCTGTTCACCGTCTCCAACTATCTGGGGCCGACGTCCCTCTGGTACTTCGACGCGGCGAGCGAACGGCTTGAAATACTGAGGACGACACTTCCGAAGTTCAACGCGTCCAGGCAGGTCGCGGAGCAGTTCGAGGCCACTTCGCTGGACGGGACCCGGATTCCCTACTTTCTGGTGCGTCCCAAGAACGCGAGGTTCGGAGCCGAGATCCCAGCCCTTCTCGATGGTTATGGCGGATTCCAAGCTTCGCTCCTGCCATCCTATGCGGGAGCGATGGGGCGGCTCTGGCCCGAGCAGGGCAATGCACATGTCGTCGCGAACCTGCGCGGCGGCGGCGAGTTTGGGCCGCGATGGCACGAGCCGGCCCAAACGGCAACGAAGCAGCGGACATGGGATGATTTCATCGCCTTTGCGGAGGACCTAATCCGCCGGAGGTCACCTCTCCACGCCGATTGGGCGTGGTCGGCGCCAGCCAGGGAGGTCTGCTGGTGGGCACCGCGATTACTCAGCGCCGGGACCTCTTCAACGCAGCGATCGTGCAGGTGGCGCTGTTCGACATGCTTCGGTTCACCAAGTTGGGATTGCGATCCCACCATCCCGAGCAGCGCGGATGGATCGAGGCCTACTCGCCCTATCAGAAGCTTGTCCCGGGCAAGACCTACCCAATCCCCTTCATTCTCACCTCCACCAAGGACGACCGCGTGCATCCGGCCCACGGCCGCAAGGCAGCCGCCAGGCTTGCTGCGCTCGGCCAGCCCTATTACTACTATGAGAATATCGACGGCAGACATAGCGCGGCCGCCAATCTCACGGAATACGCGTGCCGGCTGGCACTCGAATACACCTATGCATCCAGGCGGCTTGTGGATTGAGTGCGGTTGACGAGTGAGTTCGCTAAGGTCGCCAGTGCAAATGGCGGCCTGTCAATATCAGCGCGTTTGGTCGGAGAGATCAGTGACCAGGCCGCATCCGTGTATGTCATGACCCACCACTGCGGGATGTCGTTGTGCTCTATGGCTTCACTCCAGCTATCCCCACGTCCGGCGGGATGGCTTCGGCTTCGCAAACCTGAATATCTAGAACTCTCAAAGCCACAAGAGCTCTCCTTCGTTGCGCTCGAGCATTCGCAATGGCGCGTTAAATCCATCTCGGAGCAGTGGGCGACATGGAGCGGAGAATGCACAAGCCTTCGATCGTCAAGAAGGCGGCGTGCGGCATGAAGTTGTGGACACTTTCCAGCTGCACAGGGCTCAATTAACGCGATCTGTTCTCGGTTACATCAACGTAGCGAGTCGATTTACGCTGATCACTTGAGTCAGCCGCAGGAAATTTGCGTGCGGGCTTGCGCTCCGACGGAGAGGTGAATTACGAAATGCAATGGAATCCATTCATGAGCGATATGACAACTCAGATTCATTCGCACGCGGTCGTGTGGATCGACCACCTCATTGCTAAGATATTCTCCATAGGTTTAACGGGCGTCAGCGCGACGGCCGTACGCGCGCATTTGGCGCCCCAGCGTCTTGATTGCAAAGCGCATACTGGCTCTGCCGACGTGAATGACGATCCGACGTTTGTCGTCAGGGTAGGTCGGGCCCTGAGTAACTGCACTGATCTGCTGATCATCGGACCGGGAACCGAGAAGACCGAGCTGATGAATTTCCTGAGAGTGAACAGGCCGGATCTCACTCTGCACGTCGAGACAAGTAATCCTCCGACCGACCGGGAAATTGTAGCGGTTGGGCGAAAGATCTTCCGTCTCGATTGAGTTGGCGATGTTCTTCTTCTGATTGTGGACGGTGCAACAGATCGGCCCAAATTAGGAGAGATGAGGATCGCTCTTCCCGGGGACCACCACCTAGCTCGCGCATCCGTTTACAGCGATGGATAGGCGCCGGAACCGATGCTATTTAAGTCAGTAGCGCCAATGGGTGGCTACCGCGACCGGGCGTTCTCAGGTGTTCGCCTTGACCGGCCGCCGACGTTGAGGCCGCAGGGAAAGGCTGTGCAGAACGGCGATCACCCGCTCGTCCTGCCGGTGACATGCCTACCAGCAGACTCGCAAAACCAACGTCTAGCAACTGCTGATCGTCATTTCCACAGCGCATAGCGCGAGATCAGAACAACGAACTGAAAAAGTCGCGAGCAAAAAATGACCCCGGTATTTTTCTGCCGGGGATCGCATTTTAGAGAGAGTTGGATCAGAAGTCCATGCCGCCCATGCCGCCGCCCGGAGGCATTGCCGGACCGGCGCCGCCCTTCTTCGGCAGCTCGGCGACCATGGCCTCGGTAGTGATCAGCAGCGCCGCAACCGAGGCAGCGTTCTGAATCGCGGTGCGGACCACCTTGGTCGGGTCGATGATGCCCTTGGTGACCAGGTTGACGTACTCGCCCGTCTGCGAGTCGAAGCCGTAGGCGTATTGCTCCTTCTCCAGGATCTTGCCGACGATCACCGAGCCGTCTTCACCGGCGTTGATCGCGATCTGGCGAGCGGGCGCGGAGAGCGCCTTGCGCACGATCTCAACGCCGGTCTTCTGGTCGTCGTTCTTGGTGCGCAGACCCTTGAGCTGCTCGGAGGCACGGAGCAGGGCGACGCCGCCGCCCGGAACGATGCCTTCCTCGACCGCGGCGCGGGTCGCATGCATCGCGTCATCAACGCGATCCTTGCGCTCCTTCACCTCGACCTCGGTCGCGCCGCCGACGCGGATCACCGCGACGCCGCCTGCGAGCTTGGCCAGACGCTCCTGGAGCTTCTCACGGTCGTAGTCCGAGGTGGTCTCCTCGATCTGCGCCTTGATCTGGGCCACGCGCGCCTCGATGTCGGCCTTCTTGCCGGCGCCGTTGACGATCGTGGTGTTCTCCTTGTCGATCATCACCTTCTTGGCGCGACCGAGCATGTTGAGCGTGACGTTCTCGAGCTTGATGCCGAGATCTTCCGAGATCGCCTGGCCGCCGGTCAGGATCGCGATGTCCTGCAGCATGGCCTTGCGGCGATCGCCGAAGCCCGGAGCTTTGACGGCCGCGACCTTCAGGCCGCCACGGAGGCGGTTGACGACGAGGGTCGCGAGGGCTTCGCCCTCGACGTCCTCGGCGACGATGATCAGCGGCTTGCCGGTCTGCACCACGGCCTCGAGCAGCGGCAGCAGCTCGTTCAGCGAGGAGAGCTTCTTCTCGTTGATGAGGATGTAGGCGTCGTCCATCTCAACGCGCATCTTGTCGGCGTTGGTGACGAAGTAGGGCGAGATGTAGCCGCGGTCGAACTGCATGCCCTCGACGACGTCGAGCTCGGTCTCGAGCGACTTGGCTTCCTCGACGGTGATGACACCCTCGTTGCCGACCTTCTTCATGGCGTCGGAGAGGAACTTGCCGATCTCGGCGTCGCCGTTGGCCGAGATGGTGCCGACCTGGGCGATCTCGTCGTTCGAGGTGACCTTCTTGGAGTTCTTGACGAGGTCGGCGACGACGGCTTCCACGGCCAGGTCGATACCACGCTTGAGGTCCATCGGGTTCATGCCGGCGGCAACCGACTTGGCGCCTTCACGAACGATCGCAGCCGCGAGCACGGTTGCGGTGGTGGTGCCGTCGCCGGCCGCATCGGCGGACTTGGAGGCGACTTCGCGCACCATCTGCGCGCCCATGTTCTCGAACTTGTCGTCGAGCTCGATCTCCTTGGCGACGGTGACGCCGTCCTTGGTGATGCGGGGAGCGCCGAACGACTTGTCGAGCACGACGTTGCGGCCCTTGGGGCCGAGCGTGACCTTCACCGCGTTGGCGAGGATGTCGACGCCGCGCAGCATCTTGTCGCGTGCATCGACGCCGAATTTGACTTCTTTAGCTGACATGTGAGTTTTCCTGAATGTTTTACTTGGTCTCACCCTTGGCGACGCCCAGCAGGCGCTCCTCAGGATGAGCGGTGCGAGCGATGGTTTAGGCGGCCTTCTTCTTGGCGGACACGTCGGTGAGAACGCCCAGGATGTCGCTCTCTTTCATGATCAACAGCTCCTGGCCGTCGATCTTGACCTCGGTGCCTGACCACTTGCCGAACAGGACGCGGTCGCCGACCAGCACGTCGATCGGGATCAACTTGCCGCTCTCGTCGCGGCCGCCGGGGCCGACGGCGATGACTTCACCTTGCGAAGGCTTTTCCTTGGCAGTGTCCGGAATAATGATGCCGCCAGCGGTCTTTTCTTCTGCGTCGATGCGCTTGACCACGACGCGGTCGTGAAGCGGACGGAATTCCATGCAGATCTCCTAAGCATTTACACCAGTTGATGATTTCCCGATTGCTAGCAATCGCGGCCTGCGAGTGCCAACGCAGGCGCAGCTGAAATAGGACCGATTTTTTGGGGAACAAGTGTTTGTAGTAGGAAAATCGGGCTGGGCGCGCGGGATCTCTGTGGGGGCTGCCCCAGATCACTTTCTCCGCTTGCCGCCGAGCACCCTTCTTCTGAGTGAATCGTACGGCTCTGTCTCTCGACCTAATGTCGCCTAACAGTTCAATTCCTCTGCCCTAAATTCGAGCTGGTAAAGGCCCGCCGATCTGGTGCCGGTTCAAATGCGAATCGTCGGCTGACTTCGTTCTAAGATTGGGATGCGTTTAGACGGTCGTCGCCTTCCGCAGGCACACACTATTGCCCCTTGATGACTGCCTCTATGCCCTGCAGCCGACGATACCGCACCTGACGCGGTCATCCTTGGATCGGTGCCTACAGCGCCATGGGATCAGCCGCCTACCGGAGGTCGCTGGCGACAAGCCAGCCAAACAGCCGTTCAAGGCCTATCCCATCGGATACTTTCACATCGACATCGCCGAGGTCCGTACCGAAGAGGGGAAGCTCTACCTCTTCGTGGGCGTGGACCGAACCTCGAAGTACGCGTTCGCTCGATTGACGAAGACGGCAACCACCGCCACCGCCAGGGCCTTCCTCGACGAACTGGTGGAAGCTGTCCCCTACAAAATCCACACCGTACTCACAGACAATGGCATCCAGTTCGCTGACTTGCCCAAGAACCGGAGCGGGCCAACCGCCCGTTGGCGCAGCCATCCCTTCGATCGGACCTGTCGAGATCATGGCATCGAGCATCGGCTCACCAAGCCCAGCCATCCTTGGACGAACGGTCAGGTCGAACGGATGAACCGAACGCTGAAGGAGGCGACTATCCGGCGATACCACTACGAGACCCACCGCCAGCTCCAGGATCACCTCGCTGCCTTCCTGGACGGCTACAACTTCGCCAAGCGGCTAAAGACCCTACGTGGCCTTACACCCTACGAAGCCATCTGCACGGCCTGGGCAAAAGAGCCGGACCGCTTCCGGCTCGATCCACTCCACTTGACCTCGGGACTGAACACCTAGGAGGCCGCTTGTCAATCGGCGTTGGATCGGGAGCTTATCGGCATCCATGCCGAAACACACACACAGCATAAGCGGTTCGCGGCCGTTCTGCGTGGGCATTATGGCTACTATGGCAGGCCGCACGATTATCCAGCGCTCAACGGCTTCTACCGCGAAGTACGTCGGACCTGGCTGCGTTGTCTGAGACGGCGGAGCCAGAAAAGTCGGCGCATGGGCTGGTCCGAGTTCGACACCCTGACGGCACGCTTCCGTCTGCTCGTTCCACGCATCACTCGCACTTGGGCACAGGCGCGGATATGACGCGGGTTACCCCCGGGAAGAGCCGGGTGCGGGAAAGCCGCCCGCCCGGATCTGTGAGAGCAAAGCCGAATGGCCGAGCTACTCGACCACGATAATAAGACTAGGGCACGTTGACTGGCGGCAGGGACGCGGTCAGCCGCGGCACAAAGCCATCTTGGTGCCGGCCGCGTGCTGCGAACACTATTGTAAGCGCCACAAAAACGATCAGAAGTTCACGCATTTCGACGAATTCCCCGCCAACTCCATCGCTTATGAAACGGCTGACACCTGATGCGCTTGCTCTAAGCTCGCCGCGAAATTGCCGCCGCGTTCAATGCAGGCTGTTAGGCTTGCAAAGTCGAAAAGATAAGCCCACTCAGTCGTCAAAAATCAATATTCCTTGTATTTCCGAGTAAGTCTGCAAACTATCGGGTGGTCAGCTTGAAAGATGCACCGCGTGCGTATGATGTCCTTGTGGCGGTAAGACGTGGCCCGCTGCGATGCCGATCTCGCGATGCCAGCCCATGCACCGGTAAATTCCGGCATAGGGAGCCGTGGCTCCTGGCTCTTGATCCTGGTCAAATGGCTCGCTGTTAGACGCCCGTTCTTATAGATCGCGATTCGTCATCTCTCAATCGGCTAGCTTAACTTTGCCTAAAGCCATCCATTCGGGCGCAGAGTTGATCTGAAAAGCTCTGAGCCCGCCTTCTGGCCTTCTGCGAGCGTGCTTGTTCATCTTTCGACAGTGCGCCCCGCAGATTGCCGCCAGTGCGGAGGAGCCCGCGCCATCGCGAGTGTACTTAGAGCTATGGCCGCGATCGTATCGTGCGTTTTTTCATTGCCTGTGCAGCGTTAATGCGCCGAGTGCCTGTTGGCGCGGTAAAACATCGATTCGTTGAACGAGTAGAGTCGTGTTGGACGCTGAAGCGGCATGATCTTTCCCGATATCTTTCTGCGCATGACCAATTACTTTCGCATGGATGCTCTTGACCGTCATCTACTATCGCGGCAACGAGAGCCATTATAGATCGAGAGAAAGAATGATGGATGTGATTGATCAAGCGAACGGTTCGGAGTTGCCGCCCGTCTTGCAGAAGTCATCAAGACGCCTTCCGTGTTTTTTTGGATTTGTCGCCGTCTTCATCGGGCTATGCGTTGGGGGTGCATTTTACTGGTCCCATATCGACCGAATGATCGAGGCGTCAGCGGCACGTGAAGTCGTCCCAATGCCGGCGTTGTCACCTGAAGACAAGGCGGCCCTTTCGGAGATTCGATCGGGGCAACAGGAGGTGAGCGAGGAGATTTCAGCGCTTAACCGCAACATCGATGCGCAGCAAGCCGATTTGAAACGGATGTTAGATCAAATCGCAGCCCTGACCTCAAGAATTGAGTCTCTGCAGAACTTTGCTGCGCCTCTTCCTGCAGATATTCGTCCGCCAGCAGCCCAGGCCGCTTCAAAGCCGACTACAAGAGCCACTCGCCCGCCTAAACCAGAAGGGCCGGTTTCCGTCGGGGGCGCGCCGCTGGTTCCCGAGCCGGAGACGGACCGCCGATGATCCAATCATGAAGCCTCGAGCCTGTCAGACATGGCGTCACTGAGAGGATGCAAGTCTAACTAAGAGCGAAGATCGCGCTGCTCACGTTCGGTCCTCCCAGTCGCGTTCGGTGAGGAGGACGAGAATGCGGCTCGACCGGTCGAGTCCGAGATCGCTTGTATGGCTCGGGTCTGCGAGGGCAGCCATGGCACCCGCCAGGCCCGCTGCACCGGACGGCGTGGTGGCGAGGCCATCATGGGAGGAGAGTACGCGAACAGCATCCACCAATTCCGCCTCGGGCACGGTAATGGCCCGAGCGCCGTGACGCCTGAGCACCGCAACGGCGGGCGCACTCGCCTGGCCGCAGGAGAGCATCTCCGCGGATGTTCGAAGATCGCCTATCACCCGAATCGGGCGACCGGCCGCGAGCGCGGGCGCAAGACACGCGGCGGTTTCCGGCTCGACCGTCACGATGCATCCCGGAGGTGCCAGCCAGCCCGAGAGGCCCTCGGCGATGGCAGCGGCGAGTCCACCGACACCAGCTTGTATAAAGACGTGTGTCGGACGCCCATGGCCGGCGAAGTCTACTTGATCGCGGATTTCCGCCGCCGTGACGCCGTATCCCGCCATGACGTCGCAAACGATGGGATCGTTCGGATCGTCGGTCGTGTCGGCGACAAGAATGCCGGCGCCTTGGCAGGCCGCGGCTGCGGCCGCATCAACTGCATTGTCGTAGGTGCCCGGCACCCACACGATCTCGGCACCCTGATTCTCGATGCGGCGCGCGCGCGCGTTCGGCACGCCCTCGTGCAGGAACACGCGGGCGGGCGCCCCGGCAAAGCGCGCGGCGGCAGCTACCGCGAGCCCGTGATTACCGTCACTGGCGCAGACCAGGGTCGGCTGCCCCTTAGGTCGGGCCGCGAGAAGGTCGGCCACCTGCATGCGCGAGGCCCGGGCGAGCGCGCGCAACCCGGCATAGGTGCCACCAAGCGACTTGAAGCTACCGAGCATGCGGCGGCCCTCGTCTTTCGCTAGCACCTGCGCCACTCCGAGCCGTTCCGCCAGCACCGGAAGGTTCAGGAGTGGCGTCGGCGCGTATGCGGGATCGAGGCCGGCAAGCTCGGCCGCGATCGCATTGACTGGTGAAGAAGAGGTGCTGTTCATGCGTTGATCTTGCCCGCTACAGGTGACGGCTGCTGCCGGAGCGTTGCACAGCAACTGTTTCCGCCGATCATAACCAGCTGTACCTGCGAGCACCACCCTCGACGACTTCGATCGCGCGCTTCTCGCGGAGGCCGTTTTCGTGCTCGCGTCCGCCTCCGCAAGTTTAAATTGCGCATCTGCGCAATGATCTGAGAGTTTTATCGGCAGGAAGTCTCTGCGAGCCGTAAGAAGTCTGTGAGCAGCACGTGTTGCGTAAGTATGGATTCGGGGTGAAACGGCAGGCCGTAAGTTGGTTGATAACGATGTGCGAGAGCCATGACCTCGCCCTCTTCCGAACGCGCTGTCACCATGAGATCCCGCGAGCAGACCTCGTCGAACTCGACGACAAGAGAATGGTAGCGGCCGACGCAAAGTGGGGACGGGAGTCCTGTGAAGCGCCCCCGGCCGTCATGGCTAATATGCGAGGCCCGTCCATGCAGACCTGCGCGCACGACGCGTCCGCCGAAAACGCTCCCAATACACTGATGTCCGAGGCAGATGCCGGCGGTTCACGGTCTACCAATTCCTCTACGTCCTCCAGAGGGAATGGCAGAGCGTTTTTGTCGGTAATGGATTGGATATTAGCTTCACGCAACATTTCGAAGCAGCGCCGAATGAGGTGAGGCGATTCTTTTTCCAATTTACCGTCAAATGGTTCACCTTTGCGCCATCGGCGCGGTGCGTAATTCATCCATAAGCGCTTGGCCGACAAATCATCCAAGATGTCGAGCGACTTGCAGCGCATTATCATTGCACCGACCGAAACGCCCCATCTCTCCTTAAGAGAGCATGCCATCCAATGTTGGGGCGTATAGCTCGTCTAGGAAGTCACGCTCAGGAAGCAGCATAAAGCTTGCAAACTGGTCAGCATGCTTCTCCAAGATCTTATAAGTCGTGCGGTTGTTTAGATGCTCTTGTGTCACCTTCCGATGAAGTAAAACGTGTGCGAGTTCATGCAGCGCATCAAAGCGCTGTCTCGATGCACTCGCCTTGTCTCGTGATAACATGATGAAGGGAATGCCAAACCGGTCAGACCATTGCGAAAAAGCATCCACCTTTTCCGCGCGAACGTGAATACGAGAAACAAGAATCCCGCTTTCTTCAATCTACGTCATCTCCGGCGTAGCCAGCAACGTCTCGCGCTCGCCCTCAAGCTCGCGGACAGCGACCAGGCGTTCCTTCCAGCGCCGCTCCAGCTCGCCGGCAACAAGGCGATTGTCCGGATCGACAGCCTCGTATCGCCGACGAGCGCGAGTTGCCTCGTAGCGGGCCTGCTCCAGAGTCAACTCGAGCTGACGCAGCTTATCGGCGTGTTGACGCCCGCGCGCTTCCATGGCTGCCAGCGCCGCCTGTACACCCAGCGGCTGCAGCCGCGCGATGACCCCGCGCTGGTCGCGCGATCCGCGCGCAGACCGCCGAATGAGATGCACGGATCTCCACCAGGGTTGGCGGCAATGATAGCGCCCGACAGTACTGTGCGTGCCGCTGTAGGCACGTCGACGATGGCAGGATCCGCTTGACCAACAATTGTGCTGAGGCATCGTCTTGGGAAGGCGCAACTGGACATTCGCCGGCAGCCAGGTGGCGCTGACCGTGCCGCCATCATGCTGACGATGATCACGACCTGTCGCCTCAACGAAGTCGATCCCAAGGCCTGGCTCGCCGGCGTTCTCGCCCCTATCGCTGATCTTCCCGCATGACGTCTGCACGAACTGCTGCCCTGGGAATGGAAGCTCCCGCGCCAAGCCGCAGCCCGCCAGATCAGCAGGTCGCCTGCCCTTCACCAACGCTATCATAGAGCTCGCCATGCCGCGCGCATCGTCATTGAGGTCTTCGTCGTATGCGTACACCGCAGGTGCAGATCTCACTGCATCACTTCATGGATGTGAGTGGTTGCCCGAGGCCTCTCATCGGAAGGGGGCCGCACTTCTTGGCTTGGACGCCGGAGCATCGCGCTGCCGGTGCAACGACACTTAAGCCTAGGCGCATGGCACGGACGGCGACCGGCCATCCCCATACTGGAACACAAGGTGGTGCAACGGCAATTCTGGTGGGTCTGGAGTCGATTTACGAGACGCACGTCTCGCATGCTTGTACGGCGTCTGATCGGACGATCGGTCCAGGCTCCCTGCACGACCCGCGCAACGGACTGATTGAGGAGCGCGGCTAACAGGAATTCGAAAACAAGCTCGTCTCAGTATCATCTTGGGGCCGGCCCTCGCGCAGGCAAGGCATCCTCCTGGCGCGGCATGTCTGAAGAGTACGGGCCTTCAGTTCGCCCATCCCGAACGACCGTCGCGGAGGTGCCGCGATATAACATCAGCACAGATTCCCGGGACGGCATCTCGACGGAGCGAGGTCGCGCCTGCGCCTCCGCCACAAGACCATTGAGCGTCTGATCCACGAGTGCGATGAAGCGTGGTGGACCGGACGCAAGGACTAGGCCATCTCCCGGAGCTGATCTCATGATGTAGCGTTCGTCGGAAATGGCGAGCGCATCGAGGGTTGCCTTGAGCGCGTCGCAGCTGATTGAAGTTAGGAGAAGCAGACGAGTTTGCGCTTCCTTTGCGGTAGAGACGTAAAGCACGAGCCCATCGTAATACCATTGAAGATTGTAGAGCTGAGTCAGATGGTCAAGGAACTCGCGCGGTGGCAGGTCCGGCATGTGCCCGCGAATCCGACCCTTCACCTCGGCGCTGATGGCGACTTTAATATTGAGGTTGTTGCCGAATTCCTGCAGCGCGGCAGAAAGCTCCTGATCCAGAACCGTATACCGGTAAGGGGTCGAGGGCAGCGACAGGGGAGCGCCGCGCGCGATCTGTATTCCGCCGGAAACGAAAACGGCGACACACAGAACTCCGTTCAACACGTGCGGGATTATGGATCGGATGAGCATTCATGGTTCTCTTTGACTTAAACTAACAGGAGTACGTTTGGTACGTGAACGCGAAACGTGATCTTTAGATGACGATGTGCGGGCGAACTCGTCAGCTTGTCGTCAGCTGGCCTGTCTAGGACATTAGGCCGCTAATCGGCTTGAACGGCTGGTCGTATCACATCTCGATGAGAGCGAGTCTTTCCATGATGATGTTAGGCGCTACGCCGATTTCTCACAATCTAGAAGGCCTGTCCAAGGCCTGTTCGGCAACAGTGGTCGACGAGCAGGTCCAATTTCAGCAGAGTCTCTTGCAGGCGGCTTCGGTTCAAGACCTTGCGCCTCCAGTAACGGAAGCGGCGGCCGTTCCGCCGACTCCCGAGCTATCGCGTGCAACAACACAGGCGAGCCCGCTGGGCGATCGCATCCTCCAGAATCTTTCTACGATGTATCCGGTCAATGCAGTTCCAAAAGGTGCGGAGACCGGGCCGGTGTCGGGGCCCCTATTGCTGCAACCGGGCAAAGCGGAAGCAGGTGTGCCGGGCGCCCCCAGTGGCGCGGGTGACTTCGAGGCGATGTTGGCGAATCTGAAGGGTGTTTCTGACAGCCTCATCCAAGTAACACTCATTTCAAATGGCATCGGTAGCCTCGGTTCATCTCTGAACAAGCTGATATCGGCGGGCTGAGTGGGGCGAATGATTGGTTTAATCTATCGCGAAAGCGGTCAGGCGCGCCCATTCCGCAAGCGGCTTCAACTTGTGGCTCTGCTGCCGCTCCTGCTTGCCCTGGTTGGTTGCAAAGCCGATCTCTACACGAAAGTTCAGGAGCGTGAGGCCAATGAGATGCTTGCGGTCCTCCTCAAGAACGGGGTCGATGCGCTCCGCGTTGCTGCTAAGGACGGGACTATCACGATCCAGGTCGAGCAGACTCAGATTGCTTCCGCAATCGACCTGCTGAATGGCGAAGGGTTGCCGCGCCACGCTTTCAAGAGTCTCGGCGAAGTGTTCAGCGCGGCGGGTCTGATTGCTTCGCCAATCGAGGAGCGCGCCCGTTACGTCTATGCGCTGAGCGAGGAATTATCTCGCACGATCAGTGATATCGATGGTGTCCTCTCGGCGCGCGTCCACGTTGTTCTGCCAAAGAACGACCTGTTGCGACGTGACACCACGCCATCTTCGGCGTCGGTTTTCATCCGGCATGACTCGAGGGCAAATCTCTCAATCTTGCTGCCGCAGATTAAAATGCTCGTCGCCAACAGCATCGAGGGCTTATCCTATGACAAGGTGGCTGTTGTTTTCGTCTCAGTCGAGCGGCCCGCACTAGAGCCGCGACCGGCGGCTGCGGCTGGTTTCGCCCAAGCATCTGGAGTCATTTCGACGCCATTGGTTGCGGTTGGCATGGGTCTCGGCGGGTCTGTATTCGGCGTGCTATCCTGCGTCTTGCTGAGCGCTCGTGGGCGTCAGCGCAGGCAATCATCTCAGACAGTTAGCGCTGTTGGTGGGCGCTCGGGTGTCTCTGCTATCGAGATGATTCGCAAAGCGACTAAGCCTAATGCGGCGTAGTGTGGTATCCGACATGACGAGACCGAATCCGTCTGCCGAGCGGCATGATCCGCTGAAATTAGCCTCTGTAGGTATTCGTAAGCTTGCTGCCACGATTCATCCGACCCGCCTTGCCGCGCGACTTGACGCGAACCTCTCGGCCGCGACGTTGGTGCGACTGCAGAAGAGTCCTAGGCTGCAGATAAGACTGCCAGCGTTGCTGCTTGAAGATGAAATGGGCTTGAACGGAAGTGACTTCGGGCCAGACCTTCTCCTCGGGCATGATCCGAGCAGGGCTGCCCTGCTCGCCGGCGGCATTTGGCATGCCCGTTCGCTGACAAGGCTGATCTCAAAGCACGATGTCGCCGTTCTGGTCGAGCACGTCGGCACCGAGGTGCAGGCTTTCGGGATCCGACATGCAGCGCATGCGGTTTCGACCAGATTAATTGCTGATCCTCAACAACTCGCGCTAGGGATTGAAGACGATGGGCATGCCTGCCTCGGCGCTTGGCTCGATGAAGCGTCAACGCTTGATTGCCGCCGCGTGCTTCTACGCCTAGCTGTCGGAACGGCCGCCGACAATCCTGCGACTGAACACCGCGATGCCGCGGGCCAAGTGTTTTCGCCGGTGTTGGCCCAATTGGCGAGGGAGGCCCCAGCGGGATGACAGCCGACGAAACTGTGCCGCCCGTCGCTCCGCACATCCGCCCGCTTGGGCCACTTATAGCGGCGAGGGATCTCGAGATTTGGCAGAGCGCCCTCGAGGCGCGTGCCGTAGCCGAGCGCAATCTGAAGCGGGTTCGCGGCTGGGCGCGCAGAGCTTATCAGAAGGAGCGTGCGCGCGGCCATGCCGAAGGGGTGAGGGCCGGCGCCGAGGAAATGGCACAGCTGGTCGCGCAGGCTGCCTCGGAAGTGGCACGACGAAGGGCCCTTTTGGAGCAGGAACTGTCAGCGCTCGTGATAGACATCGTAACTGATCTATTGGGCGATTTCGATCCCGGCGAGATGTTGGTGAGGACAGTTCGTCACACGATTTCGCACAGATATGGCGGGGCGAAACTGTCCCTTCATGCGTCCCCCATGGATGCTGATGTGCTTACGCGCGAATTTGCTGCCTGCGACGGACGGGAGGACCGGCCGGCGGTCCGAATTATTCCGGATCCGGCGCTGTCAGCGAACGAATGCGTGCTGTGGAGCGAATTTGGCAATATCCATCTCGGACTTGACGCGCAGCTCCGCGCACTGCGTTTGGGCTTTGGGTTAGATCATGAGGCAGGCGAATAGTGACGGCGCCGAGACCAGACCATAGCTGTCCTGATGGAGATGGGACTCTGCACGCGGCGCTGGCTCGTCTGCGAACTACGGCAAGGCATGTGGACACGCGTGTCGTACGCGGGCGGATCACGCGGGCGATCGGCACGTTGATCCATGCAGTTTTGCCGGATGCTCGTATTGGAGAAGTTTGTGTGCTCAAGGATCCGCGCACGGGATGGTCGCTTGAGGCCGAGGTGATCGGTCTCTTGCAGGACGGCGTGTTGCTGACGCCGATCGGTGACCTGCAAGGCATGTCCGGCCGCGCAGAAGTCGTTGCCACTGGCCGAATGCACGAAGTGCCGGTCGGCCCCAATTTGCTTGGCCGGGTGATCGACAGCTTCGGCCGTCCCCTCGATGGCAAGGGCGCAGTCAAAGCCGTGGAGACGCGTCCGCTGCGCGGCAAAGCGCCAAATCCAATGACGAGGCGCATCATCGATCGCCCTCTGCCACTCGGTGTTCGCGCCTTGGATGGTCTTCTGACATGCGGCGAAGGCCAGCGCATCGGCATTTATGGAGAGCCTGGTGGCGGCAAGTCGACGTTATTGTCGCAGATCGTAAAAGGCGCGGTCGCTGACGTGACCGTGGTTGCGCTGATAGGCGAGCGTGGACGCGAAGTGCGTGAATTCATCGAGCGGCATCTTGGGGAGACAGCCCTCCGCCGCACGGTCGTCGTCGTTGAGACCTCCGATCGCTCAGCGACGGAGCGGGCGCAATGTGCTTATACGGCAACCGCGCTCGCCGAATATTTTCGCGAACAAGGGCTGCGCGTCGTTCTGATGATGGATTCATTGACGCGATTTAGCCGCGCTATGCGCGAGATCGGGCTTGCTGCCGGTGAGCCACCGACTCGCCGGGGCTTTCCTCCCTCTGTCTTTGCAATGTTGCCAGGTTTGCTGGAGCGCGCTGGTATGAGTGAGCGTGGCTCAATCACGGCCTTCTATACCGTGCTTGTGGAAGGTGACGGCACGGGCGATCCAATCGCCGAGGAAACGCGTGGCATTCTCGATGGTCATATCGTTCTATCACGCTCTCTCGCGGCGCGGGCGCATTTCCCCGCCATCGATGTACTGTCGAGCCGCAGCCGCGTCATGGATGCCGTCGTATCTGCACCGCATCGCAAGGCAGCATCCCTCTTCCGTGATCTTATCTCCCGTCATGCAGAGGCCGAATTTTTGATCAAGGTTGGCGAATACAAGCAAGGCAGCGATCCGCTGACGGACCGAGCTGTCGCTTCGATCGATGATCTGCGCGAGTTTTTACGCCAAGGTGAAAACGATGAGTCCACTTTTGAGGAAACCGTCACATGGATGTGCCGTCTGACCGCATGAGTTGCATACACGTTTCGAGCTTGCGGCAAGTGAAGGATATGCGCGAGCGTAGTGCTCGTAGTGAGTTGTCCAATATGGAAGCCAAGCGTCATATCGCGACCTCGGCCGCGGAGCACGCATGGCAGGAACTTGCAATTGCTGAAAAGCATCATACAGAGGCCCAGGCGGAGGTTTACCAACAATTGATGTCGGTCGGTAGCTTGTCCGTCGTTGAACTCGATCATTGCCAGCTCACCCTTGAGAGGCTCGCGATTGAGATCACCTCGAAACGCCGCACACTTGAGGAGGCGCGTATCGCTCAAAAGCAGGCCGAGACAGCGGCATCCGAGAGGCGTGCGCACTGGGCGAAGCGTTTCGCAGCGACTCATAAATGGCGACAAATCGAGACCGACGTCCGGCGTGCGGCCGATACCCATTCGGAAGTAACAGCCGAGCTAGAGGCTGATGATGAAGTCTTGCTTCGCCATGGGAGGGGTTTGCCCACGCCGGTGGCGGGCGGTTCAATTTGATGATCGCTAGTCCAGTTGGGAAGCAAATGCGCTGCCCTGTACAGCCGCCTCCTGCAACTCGCGCGGACGCATACGTGAGGTACGAGCCGGGCCAGAGTCTAACGCAGAGTCTCGTCTCGTGGCTCAACAGAAACGTGCGGCCCTCCGCCTCTTTGCGGAGTAATCTTTGTGACAAGCCGCTATCGGTGCGACTGGAACGAGTTGTGTGGCAGGAGGAGCCTCCGGCTCTGTCGATGCTCGATTGCGTTTGGGGCCTCGGCGATGATGCGCTCGTGTTGTCGATGCCGCATGCGCTTGCCGAGGCCTTGATCTCGACAGTACAGAGTGGCCTAGCTTTACTTTCCGAGCCAAGTCGTTCGCTGGTTCTCGAACTTGCACTTGAACCGTTGCTCGCGCGCCTGGAGACTGAGACAGAGCAGCAACTGCGACTCCTTCATGTTGGAAAGGCCGAGAAGAACGGGCCTTATATCGAACTCGACATCATCTACGGTCCGGTCAGTGGCAAAGGTCGCCTATTTCTTTTCTCGCCTCTTGATGGACCGATGCCGCCGGCGTTCCGCGCCTTAGGCGAGCTGCTCGGACAATTGCCGCGACAGTTGTGTGAGGTTTCCGCACAGTTACCCGTTACAGTTGCGGGAGAGATCGGCTCCCTCCGGGCGTCAGCCTCGCTTCTTCGCAAAACGCGTAAGGGCGACGCTTTGTTGCCGGATGTAATGCCATTCGCCCGCGGTCAGATCATCCTCACTGCGGGCCGGTTATGGACTGCGGCAGATGTCACTGGCAACCGCCTGATCCTGCACGGACCGTTTCGCTTGCGGCCGCGCCCCCTGGAGTATGCGCATATGACGACACTACCCGGTTCACAGCAGCCGCCTTCGGAAGCCGATCTCGACGATATTGAGATTTCGCTTGTCTTCGAATGCGGCCGCTGGCCCATCACGCTGGGAGCCTTGAGAAGCATCAGCGAAGGATATGTATTCGAACTTGGCCGGCCGGTCGATGGCCCGGTCGATATCCTTGCAAACGGCGTACGTATCGGGGGTGGTGACATAGTACGTATTGGGGACGAGCTCGGCGTTAGACTGCGTGGCGGGTTAGCGCGCAATGACTAACATTGAACCAGCAATACTGCCGCTTCTTGCGGTCACGGCCGCGCTCGGCTTGTTGGTCTTCGCTGTGGTCACGACCACGGCGTTCGTAAAGGTATCTGTCGTTCTCTTCCTCGTTCGCAATGCGCTTGGGACCCAGTCGATTCCACCGAACATCGTTCTATACGGCGCAGCATTGATGCTCACCGCCTTCACGAGCGCCCCCGTCTTTGAGCAGAGCTACAATCGAGTCGCCGATCTGCAGCTCCGCTATCAAACGCTCGAGGATTGGGTAGCCGCTGCGAAAGAGGGGCAGGAGCCGCTGCGAGGCTATCTCAAGAACTTCACCAATGAAGAACAGCGAGGCTTCTTCCTGTCCTCGACCGAACGTGTCTGGCCGGAAGAGATGCGCGGCAGAGCCACAGCCGATGATTTTGTCATTCTCGTCCCATCTTTTCTAATCTCAGAACTCAAGCGTGCCTTCGAAATCGGGTTTTTACTATACCTTCCGTTTATCACTATCGATCTGATCGTAACGACCATTCTGATGGCCATGGGCATGTCAATGGTGTCTCCGACAGTGATCTCAGTTCCTTTCAAACTATTTCTATTCGTGGCGATTGACGGCTGGTCGCGGCTTATGCACGGGCTAGTGCTGAGCTATACAACACCTGGAGGGTGAGCATGGATGAGGCCACTATTCTCCCTTATATGAGCCGATCACTGGTGCTTTTCATGACCTGGGTTCTGCCTCCGCTCATTGCAGCGGCGGTCGCCGAAACCGTCATCGGCATCATCCAGGCGGCAACGCAGATCCAGGATCAGACATTGCCACTGACTGTGAAGCTTTTGGTCATTGTTGGGATTATAGCTTTGTTTTCTCCGGTGCTGAGCGTCCCGCTCATCGAACAAGCCAAGCAGATCTTCACTGATTTTCCCGCGCTCACGACGGGCTACTAGCAGCGCCGGCATGTATGATCTGTCAACCACTGGCACGCAAAGTCTGATCCAGGCGACCATCGAACTCGTCGTTGCTGCCAGCCTTGGTGCGGCCCGCCCCGTGGGCATTATGCTGGTGCTTCCCGTATTTACGCGTGCGCAGATCGGGGGCCTGATCCGCGGTTGCCTGGCCGTTGCGCTCGAACTACCATACTTGGCGCACATCGCCGATCGTCTGAGGGAGCTAGATCCGGACACCCGTCTGCTCAACATCCCGCTACTCGGTCTTAAGGAGACGTGTGTCGGCCTGCTGATCGGCGCCCTGCTCAGTATTCCCCTCTGGAGTCTTCAGGCCGTCGGCGAGTTCATCGACGCGCAAAGGGGCATCAGCAGCGTGGTCACTCCCGCCGATCCCGCGACACGCAGTCAGGCTTCGGCGACGGGACTGCTTATCGGTACCACCGCGATCACCATCTTCGTCGTATCGGGTGGCCTGCAAACCATGATCAGCGCACTTTACGGCAGCTATCTGGTTTGGCCGGCTTATCAGCTTGGACCCACGCTGAGCATGCAAGGGACACTGGAGTTGTGGGGCGTGCTCGACAGCATCATACGTACCGCCGTCCTGGTCTCTGGACCGGTGGTAGCTTTCCTCTTGCTGGCCGATATATCAGCGCTCCTGCTCGGGCGCTTTGCGCCGCAATTCAACCCGCGGGACCTATCTTTGACGATCAAGAATATAGGCTTTGCGATCGTCATGGTCACTTATACGATCTATCTCATCGAATACATGCAATCCGAAATCATTCAGTCGAGCCGAGAGCTGGAGAGGCTTGAAAGGAAACTGAAGTGAGCGACACGAGCGAAGAGAAAACGCTCGCCCCCACTGAAAAGAAGCTAAGCGATTCGCGCAAGAAAGGCGTGGTTCCGCATAGCACGGATCTAGTCAGGGCCCTCAGCGCTTGCGCCGGTCTCGGCTATCTCTGGATAGAAGCGAGTTCCATCTACGACAAATGTCGTGAAGCGCTCATGCTGACTGACAAGCTGCTTGATAAGCCGTTCAATATTGCGGTCGATCTTGCGCTCGGCGTCTTGCCCGAACTTGGACTGAGAATTGTTGGCCCGCTTCTTGGGAGTATGGTCACCTGCGCAATTCTGACGACGGTCCTGGCCAATGGTGGATTAGTGTTCTCCTCGGAGCCGATGACGCCGAAATTCGAAAACATTGATCCCATCAACGGACTGAAGCGCATCGCTTCTTTGCGTTCCCTCATCGAGCTTGGCAAGACCTTGTTCAAGGTCTTCTGCCTCGGCGCGATCTTTCTCCTCGTCGTTGTCGGCGCGTGGAAGACACTGGTGTATCTGCCGGTTTGTGGCACGGGCTGCTTCGAGTTCGTGTTCATTCAAGTGAAACTGTTGATCGGGATTGCAAGTGGTGCATTTCTGATCGGCGGATTGGTCGATCTCCTCGTCCAGCGCTGGTTGTTTTTGCGCGGCATGCGCATGACTAAGAGCGATATGAAGCGCGAGGACAAGGAGCAGCAAGGCAGTCCGGAGGTGAAACGCGAACACCGACGCCTTCGGCGGGAGCAGGCGAGCGAGTCTCCACTCGGCGTGCGTCGCGCGACATTGATCTTGACTGGACGCGAGCTGCTGGTCGGGGTACGCTACATCCGTGGCGAAACGGGCGTCCCGGTCCTGGTTTGCCGCGGCGATGGCGAGGCGGCTTCACGGCTCTTTGATGAAGCGAGGCGCCTTCGTCTCAGTATCGTCGATGATCACGTCCTGGTCCGTGAGCTAATCCGCAACACTATCCTTGGCAATTCCATTCCTGTCCAGTATTTCGAGGCTGTCGCAAAAGCTCTCCTTGCCGCCGGCCAAGTCTAGTTCGTGTTGTGAATGAGGTCGCATCGAATGACTGATGTTCTCGCTATCGAGACGGCTGCACGGTCTGGGTGCCGGCAGACGTGGGATCTGATAGCGGCTTGTTGTTAGCTATACCCAAGCTGCTGTTATTGCCGGTCGCGAAGGCTTTGTATGTGGCAACGGGAATGGCCGCGCGATTGCCATCACTCGGCACAACGGCCTGATTGTCAATCAAGTCGCGCGGATCGTTGACCATGCCCGCCAAGTTGTTGCGGATCGAGCAGCCAAGCGTCGGATCGAAAGAATTGTCGTTCACGGAAGGGCCGACGATCGCAATCGACGGACAAACGGGAGGCTGCGCCTCGTACGTAATCGCCTCGATTCGGGCGGCAGAGCCATCACGCCTATCGATGAATGGACCGTACAGGCGGATGTTGTGAGCGTCGACGCCCACTGCGCGGGCCTCAGCTGCTATCTGCGCCCCGAGCCGACGTGAGCCGACGATATCAAGATGGAGCGCGTCATACCGACCGCGACTGGTACTCGCTATGAAATAGCGCAGACGCTGCCGTTCGGGCCCTCCAAGGGTCTGTAACAGTAAGACGTTCTTCTCCTGTTCAACCAGGATCGCTTGCGCGCTCGGTTCGAGGTAAGTCGGCGCGGTGCTTGCGCAGCCACCTAGACTGGCCGTCAGACAGATGAGGGGACGCACGAATCGTAATCTCATTGGTCGAATCCTCATTCGATGATGTGGCCGGTGCCCCTTATCGCGCCTGGTACGCTCATCGGGGGAGCACTGCGAACAGGCGAGCGCGTTGCCAATGTGTTCGTCAGACTGCGCGCGAGGTCTGAGGGCGGAGCGATGCGGTCGGTGGGCACACTCATCTGCTTCGAGTTCGATCTTGGCCGCACGACGTAAGGCGTGACGATGATCACGAGTTCCGTCTCCTCCTGTTGAAATGACGATGAGCGAAATAGCGCACCAAGAATCGGAACGTCGCCGAGCCAAGGGAAAGTCGTGATCTCAGTGCTGAAGTTGCGCCGGATAAGCCCACCAATTGCAAAGCTCTGGCCGCTGGCGAGCTCGACGACCGTGTTGGCACGCCGGGTGGAGAGAGCCGGCACGGAGATGCCGTTGATGTTGACAGCACCTTGTGACGAGAGTTCGCTGACTTCAGGCTTCACGCGGATATTGATCTGATTGTTACTGAGAACGGTCGGCACAAACTCCAGGCTGACGCCGAAGTGACGGAACTCGACAGAGACCTGCCGATTGTCCTGCAACACCGGAATGGGAAATTCGCCGCCGGCGAGGAAGCTGGCGGATTCGCCTGACATTGCGGTGAGGTTCGGTTCAGCAAGTACGGAAGCGAGGCGCTCGTGAGCCAGTGCATCGAGCATAGCGCTGACGTTCACATGGCCAGTGTTGACTCCCATCTTCGCCGTACCGCCGCCCTGCGCCGCGCCGTATCCACCACCACTGCCACTGACCAAGCCGAGAGTGAAAGGGCCAGCTTGACCGGAAGCGGAGAGGTTGACGCCGAGCTCCTTCATGGCGCTCCGGGAGACCTCCGCCACCCGCACGCTCAGATTCACCTGCAATGACCCAGCCACCTGAATCTTGTTGACGACGAGCGCACCAGACCCAAGAAACTGCTCGGTCACTTTCATGGCTATATCCACGATCTCCGCATTGGGCGCCGTACCGCTAAGGATGGCCCCGCGCGGGGTGTAGCTTACCTGGATGGGATAGTCGCCGACCTGGGCTTTCAGTGCGGCGCGCAGATCCTCGATCGGCTGCGTGACGACAACACGCAGTTCAGCGAGAGCCTCCCCGCCCTCGTTCAGTGCGAACAAGCTGGTCCGCCCGGATTTTTTGCCGAAAACGAAGATGGTCTTGTTCGAAGGTGCCTGATAGTCCGCGACCGTAGGATCGGCGACAAAGATGCTCGCAGCTGGCGCAGGCAGATGAATCGTCTTACCGAACGAAGAGGAAAGGGTCAGCGTTCCGCTAATGCCGTCAGGAGCCGTACGCTGCGGCCCGCCTACATCATCCCGCTTGATCTGAGCTACGGCAGCAGCCGGGAATAGCAGGACGACCACGCACAAAAGCTGCGAAAGACAAGGAAGAAAGGTGGACGAAAGGCCGTTGGCGGCGATCGATCCTCGAGTGACGCCGGCATGCTTGTCAAGAATGATGCTCAAGATGGTCTTTTCTTTCAAGTTCGATTGACTACGCGGTCGATGCCGCGCATTTCAATTCAAGGACGTAGCCGATCCCGCGCGCGGTTTTGATCCGTAGCGTCGCACCGGACTGACTCAAATGACCGCGCAAACGATAGATTCCGACCTCAAGCGCATTGGTGGAGACCTCGTCGTCAAATGCATAGAGGCTATCCTCCAACGACGCGCGAGCCACGGTGCGGCCGGCGCGGCTGAGCAGATGTTCGAGAATGCACACCTCGCGGCGGGCAATCTTCAGCGGTCGACCATTGACCGATGCTTGCCGACCGATCGAATCGAATCGTAGATTGCCAAAGGTAACGATGGGGGCCGTCATTTGCGTTGATCGGCGCAGAGTAGCGCGCATCCGTGCGATGAGTTCATCAGTAGATACGGGCTTGGGCAGGAAGTCGTCCGCACCGCCATTAAATAGCGCTATCCGCCTACCGAGCTCGTTGAAGTTACTCATCATCACGGCAGGCACCGAATGTCCGTCACGTCTCAACTGCTTCAGCCAATCCAAGCCGTCTCCATCCGGTAGAACCAACTCGAGCAAGAGAATGTCATAGCTGGCGCAACAAAAAGCGGCGGCCGCCTCGTCCAGGGTGCACGCTACGTCAACGGCAAAACCGCAATCGGAGAGCGCATCTTGTACAACGCGCGCAGGGTCCGTCTCATGATCAACGAGTAGCGTTCGCATTCCACGACCTCCTATCAAGTCACGCCAAGACAACCACCACGTCACGTTCGAGCATGACCACTCCCGAGCGGAATTGAACAGTCCGGCCTCCACGTAAGCGTTGGAATCCGGAATAGACGAAGAGCAGAGGTACTGGCGAATCGCATACTGGATCGGGATTCCATTGTAAGCTCGACTGGCGTTGTTCACTGTCTCACGTGGCGCGCATGCATCTTGGTGACGTCGAATGTGCTCTTGTCACCGGGACATAGGCGGCAATCAATCAAATGCATCGATAGGCGGGCAGCACCCCGCTCAGCGCCGGAACAATCCCGGCAGTTGTCGCCGACATCGTGAGGTCGAGATGATTGCCGAGAACACATTGATTGGTAAAATCGATGGTTTGGATCGATGCATTCACATGGCGGATCAGTGACAATGCCGTTCCATGGTCTGGATCTAAATCTCCTCATCACGATCGATGCTTCCGATGGCGAGCGCAGCCGCACGGCCGCAGGTTTGATGGGGGAGCAGCGATGATAGGCGATTTGCATCGCGGCCCTCAATTTGCAAAGCCTCACACGCCGGCAGACGTTCCGTGCTTGAGCAACGAACTTCCTCATTCGGCCTGGAAGGTGAGCCTCCTTCGTGCTCCGATCACCGGAGCGACAGTGATGGCCAAGCGCGGCTACGCTCAGCTGGAGAACGCCATAACGAGGCCGTCCTGCCGCGCCTTCCTTTTTTAACTTTTATAAAATCACCGAGACGCTGTGGAACGAACTGCTCAACGGCCGCACAATCCAAAGACGGGGGGTGACATGAAGTTGGCCGCACCGGGCAAAACCGTGCCTACAATCCGATCGCGGCGTCCATGATCACGTACTCATCGCAGCTTTGCCGACAGCAAACCTACCATGTTGCGTGATGCACGGCGCTTTCCCTACCCGGCAGCACATGAAGTGTGAAATCAATTCTTTGGATGGATTGCATTCGCATCCTGGATAGTGACAACACGTCTGAGGTCTGTGTCTCAGTCTCCTAGTCGCACCTGATGCTCTGATGACCGAACGCAATCTGTCGCTGGCAGCTCTGGTGGGGCGAGCGATGATTTTGGTGATTTGCATGGCGGCGTCTTCCTGCAAGGCTCACATTGGGCGCCGACTCTTCTGGACTAGCAAACCCAGGTGATGGTCACTCGCCCAGCAATGTCGGTTCTGCTCCATCCGGACGCGGAAAAAAATGTTGTTGTCATTCTACGTCTGATCAGAATGGTGCATCATCTCGGAATCGGTGGGCGACTTGCCCCGGAATTCGCATGGTGCATGACCGCGCGTCTGCAAGTTGTTCCGTCTGAGCCGAAGCGCCCCGATCCTAGAGAGCTTGACGGCCAATAAGTCTTCCGCAGAGTGCTTGGCAGTCGCATCGGAGTGCGGATGCTTTGGTCAGGTTGTGGTCAGCTAGGTTGTATATCCTCCTCGGCAAAGCTTGCCGCGGCACGAGCTCAATCGCGTGCATTTTGCCGATGCGGGAGCGATCTGATGTATGGCAGAATCGGTGGCTCCGTTTTGCGGAAGCCGTTGCCGGCCTGGAGCGAGGTGGGTCGTCGTCGGCGGGCGCGACGCCATACTCCCTGCGTTCCAATCCGCCCATTATCCGACGGAGAATCTTTCATGCGCAAAGTGAAGAGATTCTTATCCAGTGACATCATGCACATCGCCAGTAACCCGCAGGAGTACTCGGATTTTGTTCGGAGAAAGCCGAGCGGGCTGCAACTGTCGGTAGAGGCTATTCCAGTACTTACGATGATCCGCATAAGCCCGCGCGATTTTTCAGCTATCAGGTTGGGTGACGAAACTGTAGGGCTTTTAGGAGCCGGAGGCTCGGTCCGGATCAAGGGAGACCATTTTCGCCAACAGTTTTGGCGTAACGATATCACGTCCGTGGTAGATCTACGCGTTACTCATCCGCTCGTCGAGAACGCGGGCGATATCCTGCTGGAGCATGAACTGCGAATGGACGGCGATCATCCGTTGGTCTTATCACGTCCTGGCGTTGGAGGTATGGAACCCCGTCTAGCGGAAATGGGTTTTGTTCACGTGGGTCGCAATAACTGGGTGCTTGATCCTCAACAGGATACCAAAGTGTGGACGAAGAACGTGAACGACCAGCGGCACCGAGTAGACAGACCTAGAAAGTATCTTTCCAAAGTCGAGGATAGCGATAGTCAAGAGAGCTGCGAGACGGATTCGTCTGACGATGATCCCTCGTATTACCTGGAGCGCGCTGTTCGAAGATTGGCTGTGGGACAAGACGATTCGGAATGATGAGAGCGGGCTGGGACCGACTGGTATTTCGCTATTGCAGGGGCCGGTTCAGAAGTGAACTTGAAGGAAGCGCTCGCGCCGGATCGTGCTCCTCGCGCGTGACATATGCCCGGTTTCGAACGTCAAGGTTGACTTCCTCGGCTACTGCTTCAGGCCGCGACGGGCAAAGAACTCACAAAACGTCTCGGTGTTTTGCAGTGTCTGCCTCGGCTCAGCGCTTCGGCGCTGAAGTTTATGCGGGCGGCAATCCGGGATTTGGACCTCCGAAAACGGACCCATGTGTCAATGGCTGACATCGCTCGGCAGCTCAATCCACTCCTGCGGGCGGGGATTGTGTATTACGGTCGATTCAGGCGGGCGCCTCTGGGTCAATCCTTCGATACGTCAATCAGACAATCGAGGCTTGGATGATGCGGAAGTTCAAACGCTTTATGGGTCGCAAGGCCAAGACCGGCCGCGTTCTCGAACGACTATCTCGCGAACGTCCCGGGTTGTTCGCACAATGGAAGATCGGCATACGCGGCTCGTTCGCCTGATGGGAGCCCAGTGACGCGAGAGTCTCACGCTGGGATCCATGAGAGGCCGGCGGTGAGATTCCGCCGGCCTACTCGCCAAAGCCGTCTGCCCGGATCTGTGAGGGCAAAGCCAAATGGCCGAGCTACTCGACCACGACCCACGGCGATGTGGGTTTCCTGTGCAACCGGAAAAACGCCCTTCGTCAGCTACTCGTCAGCCAGCCTGTCTATCCAGACAGGCTGCGCATTCTCGACTTGATTGGAGATGGAATATGACGGGCATTGGCCGATCTGGAAGATCGCGCACTGGAGATGCTGGAGCCGGATCGAGCAGTTCACGCTCGCACTCAAGTCTAGCCCCTGGGGAAAGCAGTCAATCGTTCGATTCCGTCGTGGAGCGGATGCGCTCTGGGCCCCAAGATAGAGGGACGCCCTCCGCAAGCACGGCGCGCGGTGCCGACGATGCCCTTGGCGACAGGTCTTCTGGTCCCTCCGTTGGCCCAGATCGAATCCTAGGCGCTGCGGCACCTGCAGCCGCTGCGCCACGTGCAGTCACTGCGCGGCGGCGCGGCTTTCCCTCAGTGTCGGAGGGTGGAGACACGGCACCGGTCGCCAGCCAGCCGCCAACTTCCGATGTGGCAGTCCCCATTTCCTCGTCAGAGGAAGAAATCAACGCAACAAAGCGACACATGGACCGCCTGCGTGAGGAACTTGGCGCTTGCGCTCAGCCGGGCGAGGATGCCGAGCTGGAGGAGACGCTAGAGCTGATCGATCGATTCGTCAAAGCAGGCTCGGCAGTTCTGGAGTACTACGCGAGCCTGCGCCCGGCCGTGGCGCCGAGCATTCTGTCCGACGCTGAGGCCCGTCAATACTGCTATGCCGTGCTCCATGCGGGGCATCAAGGCAAGATTGTGGGCTCGGCGATTATCCTCGCCTTGGAAGCGCGCAGACAGAAATCGGCAGACCTGTTCCAGCGGATTTTTCAATCCAACGCTAACCCCGACCAGCTGAGCCGAGTGGCTTCCAGTATGGTGAAGGACCATGTGCCTGTCATCGACTGGTGGGGAAAGAAGGTGTTACGCTCGGAACGGATGCAGTCCGCCTGCGAGACCACTGCCAACTTGCCAAGCACGACGCCCGAGATGCGGAAGCCCATCGAGGCCGCACTACGCCTGCATACCGGCTCGGCACTTTATGATCGGTGCTTGTATCTGGAATCGCGGATTAAGCTCGCGAAGCTTCTGATTGAGTCTCAGGCGAGCACGTTTGAACCAGCCGTGAGGGACGCCCTCATGGATGAGAACGGGCGGGTGCGTCTGCTCGGGACCTATATCCAGGATGCTTTTCCGGCATTCAACTCGACGTACAAAGCCGTTCTGAACGAGGACGGAGAGCCACTCGACGCAGAGCACTGCACCGTTCTGGAAGGAGTCATGGAACGGCATTCGGAATTTGCCTCAGAGGTGGAACGCATCGTTGCCAGGCTAAGGAATGCTAGAACGGATGCCGACCTTCCATTGGAACAGTTGGACCAGATCGTGGAAGGTGCATGGGTCACCGCGCACCAAGTCACGCGACTTTTGGCAGTGCAGCCAAAGAGGCAAGTGGAGCCGCCTGCCCAGACTGCGATATCGGAAAAGACCGATTTAGCGGCTGAGAACCACGCGGCGCGCAGGAAGGGGAAAGGCAAGCGCGCACCGGCCGCAGGCGAGGGGAGTTCAACTGCCAGGCTGCGCGAGCCGCAGCTCGCCAGGCCCGACGCTGCCACGGTTATCGTACTCTCGGATCTGGGTACGAAGAAACTCGCGAGTGCAGAGGAGGCGCGCGCGAGGGCGTCGTCATCGGCGACCGGGCACCTGGACATGTGGAAGGCTCCGCCCTCCAGGAACGCACTGACGGGATTACTCAAGCGATTGGACGAGCTGCTGGAGTTCGATCTGCCGGCTCAGCAACGCGCCATCTCGCAAGCGCGCCAGATGAAGCCCGAGGACGCCGACCACGTCGTGGATCTCGTCCTTAAGCGCCTGCAGACGCAGGCCATCGAGATTAAGACCTGTGTAGCCGCGCTGGAGGAGCCCCGCCGACGTGGCCTACTCACGCCTGCGCAAATGACCGAAGTGCACAAAAAAATAGTCCGGCTTAAGGCGATGTTGTCCGAGGTTCAGGGACAGGCAAACTCATTGAACGCGCAAAAGGCGGCGATCACGATCGATTGCATGAAGACCTACGCGTTTCCGTCGCAGAAGTACCTTGAACAGTTGCGGGCGGCCGAAGAACTTGCGTCTGTGTGTCCACCCCAAGCCTTAAAGATCGAGCCAGCGACGCTGTTCGAGATCAAGCTGCAGCCCAAGGCGCTGCGCAGTGGTAGGATGCCAAATCCGATGTGGGTGCACATCCATACCAAGCTGCCGGTACGTGCCTCGCAGTTGGCCACGCTGGGCGTCGCCGACTTCGCCGCTTGCCACGTGAAGTCCAATGAACAGCGCGGCTACAATCGGCAATGGCAGAGCGCTCAAGCCGCCACGGGGCACGAGAACGTCGTGATCCACCGCGGCAAGCTCACGCCTGCGTTCTGTAAGTCGTTGTTGGGCATCGCCCCAGGCTACTCCCTTCCCGAGGCGGAGCACGCGTCGATGCAGTTCGCGCGCCTCAGGATGTAGTTACCTGAGTGTCTCGCGCCAGAGCGTCGCTGTGGTGACACCATCAAGCAGACCGTCACCGAGAGGAAATCCTCGATGAACTCGAAGCCGGCGCGGGCTCCTCGAACAGATCGACAACGGGGTCCGACTGAAATTCGATCGGGAGCGTGGAGACCCCGACTTCCTTTCGCTTGAAAAACAGCATCGCGGCGCTTGTCGCCGCGCTTGCGATGGCCGGGTCCGAATAGCCTAGGACCCGGCTATGCTTCAGATCGTGCATGAAGCAGTTTTGCGCATTTGTGTTCGAGATCCCGTCGCCGATCGCTTCGGTAAGTGTCTGCGGCGCCGTGCTTAGCGCCCCACAATGATTGGGCTTCCCGGCCTGGAGCACCAGAATGCGGTGTAAAGGGCCAAACGCGTGCGGGCCAGCCGCACCGGGCTCTCGTGCTGGGGTGGACGGCCCTTTCCGCTACTCCGGGGGCAAGATGAGGAGTCGTCGCTGACCTCAAAGAAAGGAGACGCCCGCGAAAACAATTGTTCGCATCGGTTTGAATACGTGAAGAGTGTAGTGTTTCAGCTGCATGGCGTTGAAAGGACGGAGCAGCCGAGGGTTGAGGGTGCGGAAGGCACGGTCAAGTTAACGAATTGGAGCGGCCGAGCGGGCAGACGAGCGGCATGCCAACCGCCCGGGGTTCTTTCTCGCCGTCATGGTTTCCCACCGGAAGTGATCTGCTATGCCGTTTGGATGTATTTCCCGTTTCCATAAGCTCGCGCATGGTCGAGGAAATGCTGGCGGCGCGCGGCATTGTCGTGACCTATTAAACCGTGCGCCAGCGGGGAACCAAATTCGGCAAGGCGTTCTCCTTTTGGATCCGCCAGCGCGCTCCGCGCGCGGCGACAAATGGCATCTGAACGAAATCGCTATCTCGACGCGGCCGAACAACATTGGCTCTGGCGCGCCTGCGCGCCAAGCTCGACGGATCGAACCCGCCAACCACACCGCCCACCCAGGGCCCTGGCCGGTCCGAGCCAGGAAAACCGACCGAGAGCGGCGGGCTCCAGCCGAGCGCCGAATTGCGGGCTCTTCTCGCCAAGCGGCCGAAATGATCCAAAACGGGCGGGAAATGACTCCGTCGTTGCGGACGACTCGGCTACCAAATTTTAAGGTTAACAAAAGATGGGAGAGGACGACTTGACCAGAGATGCAACGTCTGTCGGCGGCGCGATCGCGGCCGCCCTCAAACGGGCCGAGGAGTTGCGCGGCCTCAGCGACCGCCCGGCTCGCGTGCGGTTCATGACGATCTTTGGCGATGATCGCTCAGGTCTCACGATTAACGCCCGCATCGCGGCACGAACGCCGGCGGAGCATCGTGCCCAGGAAGGCCTCGGGACACGCTGCATCCCATGGGACGCCCTCGACGCGCGTGCCGGCGAGATCGTTGGCCTGGTCGACGAGGTCGTTGGCGAGGTGACGCTGGCCGTCCGAAACGCCCCGCCAGTGCCGCGGCCGAGCCGCTTGGAAGATGATCTTGAGCTTGCCGCGTTCGACGAACTGATCGATGAACTCGGCCGAACGATTATCCAGTCGGCCTTTTCCGTGCTGGAGACGCATCCGGCCAAGCACGTCTCGCGGGAGCTGGGCAGCGAAGCTGCGATGTTAGCCGCGCTGAAATTCGCGGCACTCGCGGCCTATACCGGCCATGTCGGACTGAATGACGCCCAAGACGAGCTCCGAATGGCGATGGGCGAGGTGATGAGCAACATGCGCGCTTCGCCTGAATTGATGCGTCGGCAGAGCTTGAATTCGTAAGCGGCGAGGGCGCGGCGTCAGAGAACGGCTGCGCAAACGTCTCACCCCGAGACACAAAACCTTGGCATAGGTTGTGCAGACTAACGAGAGCCGGGATTTTGCATCACCCTCCCGGGGCTGGATAAGCGCCGCCTGCAAGGTATTTCGAGCAGGCGGCGTTTTTATTAAATGTCCCAATTCGATTTCGCGGGTGTCCCAATGAGGACCAATGAGGATAGCAGCGAACGGTGCGGCCGCCCGGCATCTAAGGTTCGATCTCAAAGCCGCCGACAGCATGTCCTGCGATGGCGACAATTTCGATCGACGCGGCCTTGAAAAGCCCCGCTGGTGGTAATACTCTTGGAAGATATGGTATTACAATCGTTGTGTCCATGACCACGACAGTCACAGCCAAGGGACAGGTGACCATCCCGAAGTCGGTCCGCGACCTTCTCGGCATCGTGCCGGGCAGCAAGGTCGATTTCCGGCGTGCGGCCGACGGCAGTGTGGTGCTGGCGCGCGCTGACAAGAAACAGCCGGCGAGCCGCTTTGCCAAACTGCGTGGCCATGCCGGCAAAGGGCTTGATACCGACGCGATCATGGCGCTGACGCGTGGCGAAGGGTGACGCTCGTCGACACCAACGTTCTGCTCGACCTGGTCACCGATGATCCAAATTGGGCGGGTTGGTCGGTGGCCCAGCTTGAGGCGGCGAGCCTCAAGGGACCGCTCTTGATCAACGATATCGTCTATGCCGAGCTTGCGGTCCGGTACAACCGCATCGAGGGTCTGGATGCCTTCATTGACGAAGCCGGTCTCGACATCGCACCGATTCCCCGCGAGGGGCTGTTTCTGGCCAGCAAGGTGTTTGCGCAGTATCGCAAAGCGGGCGGATCGCGGACTGGCGTGCTCCCCGACTTCTTCATTGGCGCCCATGCCGCCGTTGCCGGTCTGCCGCTGCTGACCCGCGACGTCGGCCGCTACCGCACCTATCTTCCGTCATTAAACCTCATCGCACCGGACGGCTGAGGGGTCTCGGCGCCACATCCCTCAACGTTCCTGGCTCGCGCGGGGGAGGGGCGCTTTTGGCTTCAGAGCCCCGCGGCTTTGGTGAGATTGACCCGAAAACGGTCGCGCCGGCGTTGGTACTTGCGGGTCATCTCGGCGCTGGCATGGCCGAGCTGCTTCTGGACGTAGCGCTCGTCGACCTCGGCCGAGGAGGCGAGGCCGGCGCGCAGCGAATGCCCGGCGAACTTCGTCTCCCGCTCGCCCTCCGGCAGATCGGCCCGGACGCCGGCGACCAGGGCCGCGCGTTTGACCAGCCGCGCGACCTGCTGATCGCCGAGCCGATCGGGTCCGACCTCCTTGCCCTGGCCTCTCACGCGCCGGAACAGCGGGCCGTGGCCGATCCGCGCCAGCTTCAGCCAGATCTGCAGGGCGACGACCGGGCAGGTCGCATCCGACGAGCCGCGGCCGATCTCGAGCTCGCGCCAGCCGGTCTTGCCGCGCAGGGTGGTCGAGGATCTCGACCCAGCCGGAAGAATCCTCGGTCTGGTCACGGCCACAATCCAGCCCGACGATCTCCGAGCGCCGCAGGCCGCCGGCAAAGCCGATCAGCAGCATGGCGCGATCGCGTAAGCCCCGCAGCGTGCCACGGTCGAGCGTCTCAAGCATGGCGATGACGTCCTCCGGCAGCACCGCTTCCTTCTGGCGGGGCGGGGCGGCGTGGGTGTTGCGGATGCCGGCCAGCACGGTCGCGATATGCCGATCCGCTCCGTCGAGCGGCGTCCCGCGCTGGGCATAATTCCAGGCGAGCGCCGAAAGCCGCCGCTCGATCGTCCGCATTCGCCTGGCGATCGGTTTGGCGCCGACCGAGAAATCGACCACTTCGCCGCCCTTGAAGATCGCGAGCGCCGGGATGGAGCGCACGCCCAATTGGGCGGCGAGTTCCGGGTTTTCATTGATGATGAGCTTGGCGACCTTGATCTTGCCTTCCATCTCGACGGAGATTTCCTCGAGGCTCGGAGCAATCATCTTGCAGGGATCGCACCATTCGGCCCAGAAATCGACGACGACGGGTGCTGCGGATTCCAGAACTTCCGACTGGAAGTTATTGATATCAACTTTCACGGTAGCCATGGCTGCTCCTTTGACCGAAGAAGATGTTGAACCACATGTGACGGTGCGGTGCAGAATTTTCAATTATCAATCCGACGATCCAGCTTTTCTATGCTGTTAGCCTAAGACACGCCAACGACACTCATCGTGCCAAGGTGGAGCCTTGGCGCTTGCCGGATGCCCTCAACTCTGCTCGCGCGCGACTGTATGCTTCGCTGATGGACTATCCGATCGGGCGAAGGGCCAACATTTGCTCACATGCGCTCATGTTCTTTTCGTATGGACCAACTGCCACATCGTGGACTGAACGGTCAGGCGCTTGCTCGCGATCGCTATTCATTGATCAGACTCCATCGCTATACGACTGCCAATGCTAACATTCAGGAGCAACACTTGAACCAATTTCGTATTGCATTTGTAGTACGACATTTGAAGTGGACCCCGCTGCGGCACAGATCGGTAACCGAAACGCCAGCCTCATGCTCCTCCAGCACTCCCGAAGCGCAGTTCCGGTGTAAGCGCTAAGCCGATCTTTCAATTATCCATAATTGTTGCCTCGATTGCGGCTCCAAGTTAGATGTCGGTCAGCCGCAAGGCCGGGATCAGCCAGGCGACCTACTTCAACTGGAAGAAGAAGTATGACGGACTGCTGCCGACGGAGATGCTGTGCTTGAAGCAGCTCGAGGAGGAGAACGGCAAGTGGACCTGTCGCTCGACAAGGAGATGCTGCAGGACGTGATCCGCCGAAAGCTATGAGGTCTGGCCGGAAGCGCAAGCTGGTCGACGAAGTCCGCAACGAATGGCAGGTCTCGATCCGCAGAGCCTGTGCGGTGTTGGAGTTTGACAGGTCGACCTGCCATTACAAGTCCCGTCGCTCCGGCCAGGCTGCCCTCGAACAGAAGATCAAGGAGATCTGTCATGCCCGCGTTCGCTACGGGTAGGCCCGCGTCTCACGCGCACTTGCCGCTACAGAAGGGCGCCGGGCAGAGGCGAACCGCGTGATTGATATCGCGCGCGGTCAGGTTTCGGCAGCCGAGAGCGCTTACATCGAACTAAGGCCAATGGTGAGCGATCTTTGCTCCAAGGCGAGAGTGAAGGGGAGTGTGCCTCGCGCGCTCGATAGTCAAGCCACGAGCGAATTGGCGGCGCTCGCCTCGGCCGCGAAGGCGGAACGGATCTCGATTGCTGATCCGCTCGCAGACGCCCAGCGCCTTCGGCCGAGAGCGGCGGTTTGCAGAGGGAGCATGACGCACTCGTTCGGTCCATCCAGTCGACAATTCGAAGCGTCGACCAACGACGTTCTGAACTTCATGCTGGACAACTGAAAGCCACAGAATCCACAATCCGGGAAGCGGCGCTCGCAGAGAGCCTCGCTACCATCGATGGCGAGATATCGCCATTCCTCGTTGCAGCCGATCTAGCCATCGAGCTGCTTGACGCCGACCCGGTGGGCTGCGCCGACAGACTTTCAGCGGCTGCGCAAGAGTACGGTGCACTGCGTGAGCGGGCTGGTGAGCTCGAGATGACGCTGCAACGGTCGGCGCCGGACCGCGCGGCGGCGGCCGTCTCGTTTGAGCACGCACGGTCGCATATGACGGAGAGCGCGGCCGAACTCAATCAACGTCGACTGGTCGTGGAAGAGAAGGCGACCGCCCGAGCTGAACTTCTTGGCGGTGAGGCGACTGCCAGTCACCGGACCCGGATCAACGAAGCTCGTCGAACGGCTCGCGAAACCCTCGCCAAGGCGCGGGAGGCGAAATCCGCTGCTGCCGGGGCGTTCCAGTCGGCCAGTGCTCGCTGTGAGGAGGCTACCCCGGGATTGGAGGCCGCGAAGAATCGCCGCGCGTCAGCCGAAGGGGCCTTCGATATGGCCTGTCAGGATATCGCCCGGTCGCCGGGTCAGGTGTTCACGCTGATTGCCGCCGACCCAGCGGTGTGCAGAGCGCTACGGAGACGAATTCAAGAGATCGACCGAACCGTAAACGATGCGGACGCCGCCGTCCTGATGCGTCGGGAAGACCTTGAGAGATCGCTGGAAGGGTTCGACGAGACAACTGATGCGGAGGTATCGACTGCCGCCGTTGCAACCCTGACAACGGAAATCGGCGATCTGCATCAACGAACCGGCACACTTTACGTATCGCTCGCGCGCGACGATGACGCACGCCGCATGGCTGCAAAGCCTATCGGCGGAGATAGAAACCGCACAGGCGGAACTTGCCATTTGGCAGGCGGTCGATGACGCCATCGGCTCAGCCAATGGCGATCGCTTTCGTCGCTTCGTACAGGGCATCACACTCGATCACATGGTGCAACTCGCGAATGATCATCTCAATGCACTGAGCCCCCGCTACAGGCTCGCGCCGGGCAAGGTGTCAGATCTCGCACTCTATATCATCGACCGCGACATGGACGATGAGGCGCGCGGGACGCGGAGTCTTTCCGGCGGCGAGCGATTTCTGGTCTCGTTGGCGCTTGCGTTAGCTCTATCAGGCCTCGAGGGCCGATCGTCCTTTGTCGATACGCTGTTCATCGACGAAGGCTTCGGATCGCTTGACGCCGACACGCTCGAGTTGGCAGTGGATGCCTTGCAGGGGCGAGGACGAAAAGTTGGCGTCATCACTCATGTCGCCGCCATGATCGAGCGGATCGCCGTGCAGGTTCGCGTTGAAAAGTGCGGCGCGGGGCGCTCCGAGATTCGGGTTTCTACCGGAATGGGAACGGTGTGGCCTGCTGTCGAGGCCGTGCAATAGACGGCAGCGCGCTCAAGAGTGGCGGCTTCGCGGAAGCACTGATCACGGCCAAGGCCCCTGCCGCGGATTCGCAGTACTCGCTATTTGAGCGGCAAGCCGAGCCCAATTGCCATCACCGTGATCGAGCTCAGTGGCCGTCTGAGCGTTCGCGCGATCTTGCTTGCCGACAATCCTTGCTCGATCAGCCCTTTGAGCTTGTGTTTCTCAACCGCGGTCCAAGGGCGAGCGACGGCTCCCGCGGCGCGGTTGCCGTCCCAGCGGAGGCTCATTTCGTTCGGTGTCATCTGATGGCGCTCGTTGAACCTGCACGGCCGCTCCGTAGGTCGTGGCCATCGAGCCATTCGAACTGAGGCGGATAAGACCAAAATCCGTCCGCCGGTGGTCAAAAATATGTATTGTTTCAGTGTGTTGTGACCTGGCTAGGGACGTGTGCGGGCCTTCACTTAATGGATTTTCAGTCCTTCTTGTATTATATTGGAGGAGAGGAGAATCTATGTCCGCGCGACGTGCCACGATCAAAGCCCGCTACACCGCCAACGTGATCCAGAGGCTCGCGAGCGCCGACAATGTCGCTGTCGTTGTGTCCGCCAACGACCTCTTCGCGCACCACGTCAAGCGCCTTTCCGGCGATGACATTCACTTTGACCCGATCGAGAATACGATCGTGGCCCTGCAGCGTGCCGGCATTCTGGATCGCGTCCAGGCCGTCCGACTTCAGGCCCGCTATTTGCGCGAAAATCGTTCGTGACCTTCGATCCTTTCGGGGACTTTGAGACGCGCGGCTATTTGCGCAACGTCGCAAAGACCAAGGACCTAGCGGTGGTCCAGCGCCTTCAGCACAATTCCTTTCTGACCGGTGTCGATGCGGGACTTGCGCAACTTGAAGCACGCTCATCCCTGACCTACGCCGATGTGCTACAGACTCACAAGACACTGTTCGAGGCTGTCTTTCCTTGGGCCGGCGAAGATCGTCTTACGAACGCTTCGACGATTTTCGTCAACAAGGGTTTGGTGCTCTTCGCACACCCCAAAGACATCCGCCGCGCCGTGGGCTATGCGCTCGAAAAAGGACAGGACAAGGCTTTCATGGCCGAGAAGCCCGGCGAGGTGATGGGCTATCTCGCCTACGGTCATCCGTTTCTCGACGGCAATGGGCGCACGATCATGCTGATCCATGCGGAACTCGCGCGGCGCGCCGGCTTCAGCATCGATTGGTCCGCGACCGACAAGGACCAGTATAGGTCTGGGCAAAACGCACTCCGGCTTCCACTTGCCTTATTCCGGGCCTTTCGTGCCGGAAGGATGCCAATGCCGTAATGGGACGCCATCATCCCGTAGCTGCGATTGATTTCAGGGTCGTAGAACGAAGCCCGGTGCACGCCGGACTTCAGATTGTCAGGGACGACGAGGCGTGGCACCCCGCCAAAGAACCGGAACATCCGGACATGGGCCTCGATCCAGTCCGGAAGTGTCTGCGTCCAGGTCGCCTCGGCGTAGGTGTAATTCGAGGCGCCAAGCACGGCGACGAAGATCTCCGCGTCGCGCACAACCCCGGTTGCGCGATCAACGATCATGATCTTCTTGCCGGAGTAATCGACAAAGACCTTGTCGCCGGCCGGATGGTCCTGCCGCATCGTCGGAGATAGCCGCCGCTCGAATTCCCGGAATAAATCGCAGAACCGGCTGCAGCCATAACCTTCCGGATGCACCGCCCGGTACTCCTCCCACAGCACCATCAGATTGACGCCAGGCCGCTTCAGCTCACAGGGCAGCGAGGCCCAATCCGGCTCAGCTCGCCGGCGGAAGCCGCGCCTGACGCCGGCATGGGCAAACAGACGTTGTTCAAGAACGGCGTCGGTCAGATCGCCCGCCAAAGGCCACGCCAGCCCGGCAGTCGAGGCACGCTTGAGATTGTCCTGGATGGTGCTGCGCGCCACGCCGAGCGTGCGCCCGATCTCCCGGGCGCTCACCCCATCACGGGCAAGCCGCAGCATCTGTCGTATCTGTCGCATGGTCAGTTCTCTCTTGGCCGGCATCCGCTTCCCCTCGTTGACTCAACGAGGGACTTGATGCCCGAGGGACTGACCCAAACGAAAACGCCGACTTCCAAAAACCCGGCCGGCTTCAAATCGGAATACCCGGCCGGAATAAATCGGAATCCGCACGTACTGCACGCTCGCGGACTGCCCGGCAATCGCTATGACGGGCACTCGCTCGGCACCATCATCGAGGCGACGGAAATGCTAACCGGCTGCGCGATCGAGCGCGCCTATGTCGGCAAGGGCTATCGCGGCCACAACACCGATAGACCGCGCCGCGTCTTCATCTCCGAGCAGAAACGGGGCGTCTTCGGCGTCATCGAGCGCGAGCTCCGGCGCCGTTCAGCCATCGAGCCCATCATTGGCCACATGAAGAGCGACGGCCAGCTCGCCCGCTGCCATCCCAAGGGGCGTGAGGGCGACGCCATCAACGTCATCCTCACCGCCGCGGCCGCAACCGCCGCCGCGTGCTCGCCTGGCCGAGGGATTTGCTGACATCAATCCTGATCATCCTCTGGCAAGCAGGTGTCCGGTCGCAGGCGCTCAAACCGCCTTCTTAGCGGCGACGATTCCACGATGCTTGGCGGCAGCGAGTCAGTCCGAGCCTGATGAGATTGGCCGCCGATCAAGCTAGCTTGGCTCCGAAGCCGCCGCACACAAGCTTGCCGAGATCGCGTCTGGCATAAAGCCGATTCAGGACGGGCACATCGCGCCGGTCAACACGTCCGTCCTTAAGGTCGGCGGCAGCGGCGCAGAGCTTAGCGCCAGGATCAGAGCGCATGGATTGCTGTGGCTCAAATTCGCTCGACATCTCTCCTGATTTGGTGTCTTCGACCGAAATGGCCGAGACACCCTATCTCCCTCAGATTGGCGCATCAAACGGCGAAACCACCTCGGACCGGCCTGATGGTGAACATTGGTGCCGTTGTTACAAAGCACCTCGCGGATCGAATTGTCGGTTTCGCTCGGCTTGACCTTTGCCGCAGCTGTCGGTTTGCCTGCGCTCCTTGCTCCACCGCCTGCCCAAACATGAATGCCTGCGGATCTCGCATTACATAAAGTCACCATCCTCTTCGGAATCTGCTGCAACCTCAGTATCACTATCGACCTTGGAGAGATAAAGCTGAGATTTAGTTGCGCGCTGCCATTCACCAAGGCTGTTTTTTGTCCACTGCGCGGACTGAGTGGGGTCAAGTACCATGTCGTCCTCATCCACTTCAACGAAGCCCATTGTCTCTGCGCGGGCCTTCGCTTCTGCATTAGCAGGACGCCAGTTCACCAATGGTCGTTCGCCGTCTTGCCGAAGTTGATGTTCGAGCAGAATATCGCCGGCGTTCGCGACAAGCGGATGAGCAACCTGAAAATCCACAATTGAGGTGACTTCACTTCGTCCAGGGAATTGTTCTCGCCACTTATCGCTTTCGAACTCAGTCATGTTGAATCCGGCTTCCGTTCTTTGGAGGCCGACGCTCACATTTCCTAATTGGTAGCTGTAATATCGGGCGTCTTCTGAATCTCTTCTGATACCGTATTCCTTAGCGACCTCTGCTGTGCGCTTAGCTCTTGCGGATACAAATTCCGAGTACTCGTGTGGATTGTTGGCGATGCGGTTGATTGCGTCGCCATGAAAGGTCCTCACTTCTGTCCTGAAGGTAGCTCTGTCGATCTCGACCACAGGAGGTTTTCGAACGAGGGAATAACTCGGTTGCGAAGGTGAGCTGCCAGCAGACTCCTGCAATCGCGTTCTAGCGAACGCATCGGCGAAGCCCTGGCTTTCGGCACCCGCTTCCTCAGCGTTGGCTGCCCGATGATATCTTTCTTCGGCCGGAGTATCGGGCCAATTGTTAACTCGACCGTACATGACGACTGCACCTGGATCATACATCTTGCATTGTTTCAGGTCGTTAGACCTTACCCGCTTGATAGACAGCTTAGCTGTCCGTAAGCTGACGCCAGCGCATAAAGGGAAAATCCGACCAGGCCTTTGGGCAGCTCGACTGCGTATCGTCGAGGCGTTGCGCGATGCAGGCTTCCACGTTATCCAGCCAGCACGAGGCGAGGAGGTGCTGGACTGGTGCAAGCGGCACGTCGCAAGGGAACATGATGCGGAGCACTCGGACCCGCCGAGGCGTCGAGCTCGCCGCGAGGGAAGCGACTTCCACCGCCGCCCGAGCGTCTCGTGCGCTGGATGGCTTGCTCGACCTGGTGGCACTCCCAGTCCGAGGCAGCGAACTGCACGCAGTGTCGACCGGATATTCGGGTGGCGCGTGGCGCGCAACGCGATCGCGAGAGTGACTCCGGATGACGTCACCTACTACGTGGCACTGCCGTTCGACGAGCGCCTGAACGGCGGTTGGCGTAGAAAGGGGCGCGCCGTGCTCGAACTCATGGAAGCTCCGGCCTTCCGAAGCCGAGTCGGGAAGACAGGCAGCCGGAGCTGAGCCATCGACTACCATGCCCGCGGCTCGTCTTCCGGTCTCGAGCCAGCTCTGCTGGGATCATTGGCGGACGACGGTCTGGCCGCCGGCGAAGTGGTAGATTACCTGAGCGCAAACGCAGCTCTTGTGCTCGCCGAAGCGCTCTCGCGGAAGCCGCGCATGCTCGTGGCGATCGTCTTCGCGACCAAGATGGCTCGGACGATTTGGGCCATGGCCACACGGAAGGTGGGTTATCGGAACCCAGCGCAGGCAGTGACGGCATCATGACGAATGCAGCACGAAATAGCCTGACGTTGGTGAAGGGTGTGAGAAGGCGACGATCCTAATGGGCAGAACGATCGAACAGATCTGGATCAGGAAAACCAGTTGGAGCCGAGGTGCTCGGAAATGAGAATTGGACTTGATCCGCGGATCACCATACAGGCCAGCGGCTTCTGAGGACGCCGTAAAGGAAGGCCTGACAGAAGACCGCATCGTCCACACGCCGAACGGGTCAGAAACTTCTTGCATCACGGGCGGCAACGACAGAAGGCTCTACACGAAGTACCGTCAGATCGATAGCCCGCCAGTGGCCGCCGCCAAGGCGTCGTTTAGTCCGTCAACCGCGTATCGGACCGAGAACGACCCCGCCTCCCATCGCAGAAGAAGGGTGGGCGCGGCCGTCGCCGGCCGGACCGGTTGACCGATATGTTTTGAGACAGAAGTGGTGCCGATGCTCGCGGCAGCCCGATGTCACCGATGCGCAGTGGCTGCAGCGGCTCCGTTCGTTTGGACTGTTGCGGGCCACCTTTCCGCCCAAAGGACAGATTGCGGAGCTGCGATCCTACGTGCGCAAGCGCAAGCGTCTGGTTGAGTGCGCGGCCTCGCACATCAAGCATATGCACAAGACTTTGACGGAGATGAGTCTTCAACTCCACCACGTCTCGCCGACATCACCGGCGCCACCGGCTGCGCCTCATCCGCGCGATCCTGAGGCGCTGGCGTGCTTGCGCCATTACAGTTGCCACGCTAGTGCGGAGACGATCGTGAAGGCGCTCACCGGAAGCTATCGCGCCGAGCGTCTGTTTGCGCTCGAGCAGGCACTTGCGCTTTAGGACGCCTACCACGAGAAAGCATCTGTCTGCGACGCCCCCGATCGAAGCCGTGTTGAAGGCGCGTCGGAATCGAACCGATCAGGCGAACGCTCTAGCTTACGAACGTCCGCGTGGCGCTGTTCGGGTTGGTCGGAAAGGACATCACCACGCTCGAGGGCCTCGGTCCTTACCTCTCGCTGAAGCTGATCGCTGAATGCGGCGACGACCTCTCCCCTTTGGCCAAGTGCAAAGCATTTTACCTCCTGGCTGGGACTGGCGCCGAACAACAAGGTCCCGGCGGCAAAATGCTCTCATCCCGAACGCGCCGATCCGGCCGCGGAACTTCTGCGCCTCGCTGCCGTGACCGCGGGTCATACAGACACCGCGCTCGGCGCCTTTTACAGGTGACTTTCATCGCGCATTGGCGAGGCCAAGGCAGTGACCGCCCGCAAGATCGCAGTTCTGTTCTACAACGCTTTGCGATACGGACGGACTATGTCGATCCAAGGGCCTCGTACTACGAGACGCGTTATCCAACACGAGTGGTCAACAATTTGCATGGGCGTGCCAAGGCATTGGGCTTTGTTCTCCAAGCCTTGGAGCCGCAAGTCGGTGCTGCCGTTTCTTATGAATCATTCTCCAGCGTCAACTCCCCGCTCTTGGCATTTAGTGACTTCACATCGACCGCGGGCGCAACCGCTCGCGGAGCTCCCCGTGCCGAACACGTCAGAAGCCCGGCCCTCAAGCTGAGCTTTCCAGGCCGTCACCGGATGGGGTGGACGTCGAAGTGCTCGGCCAATTGGGCTATCGTCCGGTCGCCCTTGACGGCCGCAAGCGCCACCTTCGCCTTGAAAGCCGGGCTGTGGCTCCTGCGCGGTCATCTGTTCAATCTCAGCTGTTCGTGGCGATCATCGCCGCTTTCAGGCAGAAACTCCAATTATCGACCTGTTCAAATTTGCGGAGCCGGCTTCTCAGAAGAGTGGCGCCAGGTGCTTGGGGTACGCCTCGAGTGCAGCGCGCGTTCTTCCGCCGCCGTTTGCCAAGTGGCGGCTTCGCCCTGACGACCTGGCACATACCGAGTTTCTCGACGCCGTGCTGTCGGGCGGCGCAGGCGTTGCAAGCCTCCGTCCCTGAAAAGGTAGATACGAATCCGCACCTTACCCGCAACTGGCCTTTCAGGCCACCTTCTGAGACGACGGCGGCGTAGCGACCTGACTCGGAACGCCTGCGGCCTGCACGGGCTCGGTAAGGCGTGCCTTCAGGTCGTCCAAATGGTCCTCGGCATAGGATTGCACTTTCGAGATCGCCGTATCGAGGCCGAACTGCGCGGTCTGTTCGAGCATCTCCTTTGCGAGGCCCTCGCGCAGCGCGAATTTGACCTCGGGCCCAGCTACAAAGCTAATGGCCTGCGCCGCAAGATTAAGGCCAACCTCTTCCAGCGCCTGTTTCATATTACCCCCGCTAATGGCCGTATGCAGAAGGTTCGCTGCTTGGGACTCGAACTCGAGCACCATCGATATGCCATCGGCCAATTCGCCCAGTCCCGGAATGACGCCGAGCAGGCCTACTGCCGTGGCCTCCCAGTCGAGCACCTTCGAGCCCACCTTGGCTACGTCGTCGACCGCATGCATGAGGACCCCACCATTCTTCTTCGGAGACGCGACATCGGGTTGGTCGGATACCCCCATCATCATGTCTGTGACTGCATTTTGTTCAGCGGCGGTCTTGGGGACATGGGTCTTGATCTGCTGAACGGTATGGTTCGCAGGTGACATGTTGCTATAGAAGTGCGTAAAGTCGTTGTTGCTAATGTTACCGGAGTCGACCGTATGCCCGCCGCCTAAGTCGAAGAACTCCTGATGGGTCTTGTAGCCCGTAATCGAATTATTTAGCAAACGGAACAAGAGCGGGTCCGAGAGCAGCTGCGATGCCGCTTCTCGTATCTTCGGGTCGAGAGTCTTGTCCTCCACCATACTCGCCAACTTGTGTCGTGTCAGGTCGCCGTCCCCGAAGAAGGCATTCTGATTCTTGTTGATCGTGTCGAGCGTGTTCAGCTCGCTTTGCGTGGAATTCATCGACGACGAAGCGACTTGCAAGAAGTCTTCCTTGTGGATTTTATCAGTCGCACCACCGCACAACTGCTTCCAGGCGTCCGGGTGCTCGAGGAAGTGTTGAGCCGCCGCGATCAGCTGAGGCGGACACTTACCGACGTCGGCTTTGCCGTCGACGATCCGCTTGAAATCGTCGAGGCTCAAATTCTTGGGCAGGTAGTCAGAATACTTGTAAAGCTCGCGCAATGCATCATTCAAGGTCATGACCGATGCTTGTCCATTCGAGGTGCCGTCGGATGGAATATAGTTCTGCTCGTAGCTATGCGCTTGCTGCTCCTGGAATGTAGCAACCTGCGAATGGCTGGCGGAAAACTCTGACAGATCCTTGGCCTTGATCTTGCCGCCGCAGCGGCCGTCCCCTTGGGAGCCAATCGCATAGAAGAGCTCTGGATCGCGTCGCAATCCGTCGATCGCCTCCTTCAGATCCGGGGGCGTCGACGGATCGCTGGCCTTGGCTGCCAGCGAGTCCCAGCTGAGTGGGCATTGGTCCTTGTGCCGGTTCAGCACTGCCACGATCTGCAACTCGGCATTGGTCAGCGTGCCGCCGTTCCACGTGATCCTAGAGCTTGGCACCGGAGTGCTCGGTACGTCAGGCGATGGAGCAGCCGTCGACGATGCGTTTGCACTAGGGGAGTCGACCGAGGAGGAATCGACCAAGGAGGAATCGACCGAGGAAGAAAAAACCGGATCTTTCATCAGCGCCTCGATCGCCGCCTTCGCGTGCGCTGACAACTGGTCCAGCGAATCCTGCGGGATCTGTCGCTCTGATTGCAGCAGATCCGGTGGCGTGGAGGGAACGTCGGATTTCTCTTCCCGCGAGTAGATGGACACCATTGCCTCGAAGATCGAAGGTTCGCCTTGCCGAATCTGGCCGGCGGTCTGCGCGGATGATCCCAAGGCTGACGAAGCCCCCGGAACAAGCCCGAACTGAGCTGGATCTGCACTGGCGGGCAGCGAAACGCTGTTGAGCTGCATTAGGTTCATTTCCATTCCATTGCGGTAAATACTTGGCTCGGCGTCGTAAGATCGAGGCTTTCATGTTAAGGGGGCGAGCTTTCGAGAAGCTGACGACTTTTAGACGGAGCAGGACGAGCCAATGTCGGTCGTCTTAACATCCGGGAGAGGCGTCATCGCGCTCATGAAACTCATCTCCGGCTCAGAGCATGCGCAGGCACGACGCTGCTCTGACGCTGTCGGAAAGCAGGCGCCTGCGGTCGTCAGTCCCGAGTGACGATCGCTGTGTGGAGCCACGAAACAACATCACCACCGATTCCCGCGGTAGCATTTCCAACTGCGCGCGGTTTTGCCTCCGCCTCGCCATCACACCATTGAGCGTCCGATCCAGGAATGTGATGAGCTCCGCTGGACCAGCCCGCTATCTGGCGTTCGTCGACATAATGTAGAGATCAGATCGCCGTAGACACTCGCGCGGTGGCAGTCCCGGCATGCACCTGCGATTGCGCGCTCTCACCTGGCCGTTGATGCTGACTGATATTGAGATTGTTGCTGCATCCGTCTTTCGACTCGTCAGCTTCCCGACAGCTAATCCCAGTAGCGTAAGCAACGTGGATCGCTCGGTGGTGATACCACCTTTCTGACCGACTGAAGTGAGAGGCACCAGATGGCCGGCGCAATCGAAAGCGTAATTCATACCAATTCTGACAGTGGCAGCTCGCTGTCTGAAGCGGATCGTCAAAACTTCGAATCGGCTTTCGGTTCGGTTTTTGCCAATCTCGCGATGCGAGAGATGACTCGAAACATGGAAAATATTCACGAAGCTATGGCTGAAACAGAAGAAGATATCTGACGCCGGATTCGCCGACGTCAGTGGAGTGTCGCCATTCGTGGCGGCAGATTCAAGCAGAAGGTGAAGCGATATGACGAAAACAAGCGCTACTAACTCTTCTAATGGTAGTGTTGGCCACGACCAGAATGATAGCAAGGCTGATAATAAGTCCACGGGTTCCGGTGGCAGTTCCACGGCGTCTACCGCCGCATCAGGCGCTGGAACTGCACTTGAGAAGGTTGGTGGGGCGGCTACGTTCGAGGGGCTAATCGCGGAGTTGAAGGCCGTTAGCCTGCAAGCCATGGTGCAGGACATCCGGTTGCGTTCACTGTCGACCGAGCTCTCGAGTGAGAGGAAGGTGGCCAGCGAGCGCGTCAACGGATAACGGTGAAAGGCGGGGCGAATCCTCGCCCCGCCTTTCCCCTCATCGGGGTGATGTGAGTGGTGCGGCCTAGGAATGAGTCGTGCGACTAACGCCCTGCCGTGCTCCTCATAGTTCGGAGAATTGTCCGTGAATGAGGCCGCCTCCTTACATTTCGAGGTACTGTCGGGATCTTATGCCGGGCTAAGCGGGAAGGCGGCTGTCGGAACGAGCCTTATCGGTAGCGGCCTGGACGCGGATATGGTTTTCGTCGAACAAGGGCTTGAGCCGCATCACCTACGTATCACCCTCGTTGGCAATTCAATCGAGCTTGAGGCTCTTGCGGCCGTAAGCATCCCAGAGGGCGAAGGGGATATTGCCGCAGGTGAGCGTGTTGTTCTTTTTCTTCCCGCCGTCATTCGTGCGGGCGCCATGTCTATTCGCTGGTCGATGCAGAATGCAGTTGAGGCTCGGTCGATCAGCCTCTCGCGCGGTTGGATCTCAGCTCTCGCCCTCGTGCTCCTCAGCTTTCTTGGTGTAGGCAGTCTCTGGACCATTTTCTTCAAAGCCAGCGGAAGTGCACCGACCGGCATTGCGCCGCCTGCGGCAGAGCTGGTACCCAAGCTGGGCATGAACCGGCCTGACGATCGGCGAGCTCAGGCTGCAGCCGAAGGCCTGAAACAGGAAATTGATAAGGCGGGCCTGCTCGATATCAGGGTTGGTTCGGGGCCGGGTTTTGTTAGCGCTGAGGGAAAAGTCACGCCTGCAACCGTTGCGAAATGGCAGGAGCTCCAGCAATGGTTCGATGGTCGTACATCCGGTGCGGTGACACTGGTGAACGGAGTGATGGTCAAGGAGGAAAAGCAGCCATCCTCAATCGCGATCGAAGCTGTTTCGCGCGGACCCCAGCCCTATCTGCTTGTCGGTGGGCAGAAGTATTTCGTCGGCGCTCTCTTGGCCGACGGATGGGCGGTCACTCGAATCGAGGATGGGCGTGTGCTGCTAAGCCGCAATGACCGCGTTGTTGCCGTTCCGTATTAGGCTTTCCGGGCCCGAAGCAAGGATAAGGAGATCGTCATGTCAAAGGTGTCCCGCTACGATGTCGGGCCTGGCACTGCTTCGCAGAGACTCAGCGAGCACCATCATCAACCAGTGATAGGGCCGACCATCCAACCCAATAAAGGTGAGGCGGACGGTGCTCGTGCAAATGGCGAGAAGGAGCTGGCGTCGATCTGGGGCGAGCTGAACACGCGTTATATGCCGCTGGATGTAGCGATCGAAGCTGCATCGGAGGCCAAAGATATTGATGCAGTCGGGCGTGTCAGTCTCAACGAGATGCGCACTCGCATTTATGAGATCGAGCAACCCGCTGGGGTGGCATCGCTCTACGGGCGCGATATCGCGCACGATCTACTCTCCTTCGTCACTCCAAGCCTTCGTCATCCGGACATGCTGCGGGGAGAGCGGTATAGCATTGTTCTGGAACGTCTCGTCCATAAGCTGGCGGCCGCGCCTGCGGATTCGATGGCGGGGGACGGTATCGTCGTCCTACGGCAGGGACTGCACTGGCTAGCGCTGCTTCGCCAGAATCGGAATAGCTTGATCGAAGCCTAACAATGTTCAACTCCGATGGAGCGCAACGGACGACCAACATTTCCGAATCCGATAACGTCTCACTGAGTTCCGGGCAGGAGCGCGATTTGCTCTGTACACTTTCCTATCTTCACCTTGCATGTGGGCAGAGCGCAGAATGCGTGGCTCTCTTGCGACTCATCGTCGGCAACCACTCGCGAGATGTCGATCTATTACGGATTCTCGCCTATGCCCTCATCTTGGAAGGCCTCGGAGGTGAGGCGTTGCAGGTCCTAGATAGACTGAACACACTTGATGACGAACCCTCGGCGCGTATCTCTTTGATGCTGTTGCGTAGCCACGCCCTGCGGCGGGCCGGCCTCATAGACGAGGCGCTCGCCGCTTTCCAGCGCTATGTCTCGTTGCGTGACAGCACTGGCCTGATCAATCAACGATCGGAAGGTCCTCATGACCAGCGTCCTGCGTAAGATCATTGCGCGCGCGTCGGCCAGCTCCGATTTGATGGTCGCGTTGATGCTGCTTCTGACGGTCGGCATGATGATCATGCCGATCCCGATAGTGGCGATCGATACGCTCGTCGGCTTCAATCTGGGCTTCGCCATATTGCTGCTGATGGTCGCTCTCTATATTAGCACTCCACTTGATTTCTCGTCCTTGCCAGGCGTCATTCTGATTTCCACGGTGTTCCGTCTGGCGCTCACCGTCTCAACGACGCGGCTGATCTTGGCTGAGGGGGATGCGGGCAGCATCATTCGCACGTTCGGTGATTTCGTCATATCGGGAAATATCGTCGTCGGCATTGTCATATTTTTAGTCGTGACCATGGTGCAGTTCATCGTCGTGGCCAAGGGGGCTGAACGCGTGGCCGAGGTGGCGGCGCGGTTCACGCTCGATGCTCTGCCGGGCAAGCAGATGGGAATCGATGCGGAATTGCGCAATGGCCATATCGATCAGAACGAAGCCCGCAGCCGGCGCGCTACATTGGAGAAAGAAAGCCAGCTTTACGGGGCTATGGATGGCGCCATGAAATTCGTGAAGGGCGACGCCATCGCAGGATTGGTGGTTATCTGCGTCAACATGCTGGGCGGGATCACCATCGGCCTGCTCTCCAAGGGCATGTCTTTAGAGGCGGCGCTGCATCAATATACCCTGCTGACCATAGGTGATGCGTTAATCTCACAAATTCCCTCGCTGCTGCTCTCGATTACAGCTGCGACAATCATAACTCGTGTAAATGGGGTTGTAAGGCTCAATCTTGGGACCGACATCGTTAACCAGCTCACAGCAAACTCGCACGCATTGCGGCTGTCTGCCTGCGTCCTCGTTGTAATGGGGGCTATTCCGGGTTTTCCGCTCCCTGTCTTTCTCGTCTTGGCTGCAGTCTTTGCGGCAGCGAGCTTTGCCGACGGTGGGACCCAAAGCGGCAAGAAAAGCACTGATATCTCTCGCCCGGCTCCCACACAGTCTAACAAGGAAATCGTGCCTGCGGAGGCGCTTCCCGTCGCGTTGTTCCTTGCGTCAAGTCTGACACGGGCGATCGACAAAGAAGAATTGCAACAGCACATTGCACGCGTTTCGGGACTGATCTCGTCTGATCTCGGCATCACAATTCCGCGCATCCCCATCGAGGTCGACGAGCGCTTGCCAGACTTGCAGTACAGGGTGGATGTCGAGGGCGTGCCCGTCGAGCAGGAGTTAATTGATCCAACGCAGCTCCTACTGCACGACGATCCGGCCAACATTGAATTGAGTGGCATCCCGTTTCGGCATGACCGGGAGACGGATCAAATCTGGATTGAACAGAGCAATGCACCGGCTCTCAAAGCAGCCGGCATCGGGCACCACCGTCCCATTGAAATCCTAGCCTTGCGCGTCCATTCGGCGTTGACCCGCTATGCACAGTGCTTGGTGGGTATCCAGGAGACGCGCCAGTTGCTGGCCCGCATGGAGACGGAATATTCCGATCTGGTCAAGGAGGTGTTGCGTACGACGCCGATCCCTAAAGTAGCCGACGTCTTGCGGCGCCTCCTGGAGGAGGGTATTCCGATCCGGAACACACGGCTGGTCTTGGAAGCATTGGCCGAATGGAGCGGACGTGAACAAAACGTCGTCTTGCTCACGGAACATGTTCGCTCCGGTCTGAGACGGCAAATCTGCCACCGGTATGCCAACGCACACCGCGTCGTGCCCGTCTTTGTCATCGAACGTCAAACCGAGGATATCGTGCGCGGCGCGGTTCGAGAGACTGCCAAAGGACCCTACCTGGTTTTGAGCGACGAGCAAAGCGAGGCGCTGCTCTCAAAAATGCGTCAGATCCATTCGAACGTAGTTCGGGGGCAGATCAAGCCCGTTATTCTTGCTTCGATGGATATACGACGCTTTGTCCGCGGCTTTCTCACCCGTAATGGGATCGATCTTGCTGTTCTATCCTATCAGGACCTTGCCTCGGACTTCACAATCCAGCCTGTTGGATCCATTACACTCGCAGCTGCAAAGGACGACAACGCCCCGTCCGAGGAACTCCGCAACACGCTCCTTGCAGCCGATTCACAGTCGCAGCAGTCAATCTAAGAAGGACCGCATGAATTCACGTCGGAAGGCAGCGCGGTGGCGCTTGGGTTCATTTTGTTTGCTTTCGTGTTCGGCTCTCTTCGCCACTCTGGGGCTCTGCAGTTGCGCTAGCTGGGATAAACCAGCTCTTCAATTGCAGGAGACGGCGGCGCCAAAGTTGCTCGGTGCCAAAGATATCGATCCAGCTATGCGCGAACGCATTGAGTGCGCGATTGGCCGGACTCCTGACCAGGAGCTTTGCACGACGCGCTGAAGCAGAAAAGAAGATGAATGCAGCGGATCGGTCTTGCGTATCGATGCGAAAGCGCTCGCATTGAGGTGCTCGTCAACGTCTGCCTGAACCTGTGACCTATATGCGCTGAAGACAAATGCGTTAACCTCAACAACGTGGGACGCTTGGTGAGCCACAACCGCAATACAAGCAATCGCGACAGCGCGGGGTATATCCCGATCACGTTGTCCGCGATATGGCGCAAGGTCGTGTCCCCGATGGTGGTGTAGCTCGGTAGAGCAAAGCCCCCCGGACGCGCGCTGACCTGATCGACGAACCACATCCGCGCCGGCGCAACGGTATGGTCGACATTGCAGTGGGCGCTGCCATGATCGGCTGCAATATCAAAGATCACCGGAGCTTGATCTGCCCCCGTGCCGCGCCGCCACGGCCGCACCGTGCGCGCATAGCCAGATGTCGTCGCCGTATCCCGCCCATAGGAGCTCGACAGCACCAGCGTATCGGGATCAATCCATTCAGCGTCGCGCTGGCTTCCGGCCTATCGCGAGCAAACGCGTTCGCGTCGATGTCGAACTCACGCAGGGTGACAGCATCGCTGCCGTGCCGCGAGAGGCTCAGCATCGTGCGTCCATGAGTCCCGGGCAGCGAGGCCGTCGCATTCAGAAGCCAGTCTTCACCCTCGCCGATAGCGAGCTGGTCGATGTCGAGCAGAACCTCCCACAACGCGGCGTTCGAAATTCTTCCAGAGTGGTTCGTCGCCAGAGGCCGCGTGGATTGTTGGCGTCCTTCCAGAGATTGTAGAGATAGCCGCCACGGCGGCTAGTATATGCTGTCTGATCGATCGTAAATCGAGGCCAGCGCATCCCGCTCCCGCTCGAATGCCGCTCCGCCAAACGGCTGCAACGTCTTGTAATTCTGCCGCTTGATAAATCTCAGCGCCCGCGCGCTTTCGATCTGTTCCAATCACCAATATGGATCATCGTCTGGAGCCGAGAGCGAGGGCTTTCCAGCCCGCCACTTTGTCTTCGCTCTTGCTTTGATTGCAGTTCACTACCTCCAGTCCTGGCATTTAGGCGCAAAGTGGGTATGGCATCCGCGGTGAAGCGCCGTCTCTCGTAAGTTTCTACGACCTGACGCGACGTGAGATGCAAGGCTAGTCCTTGGACGCGGATGTCGCACGGCATCACAGTTTTAGTGGCGATGACAATACGCGCGCGGTTGGAGCGATCCCAGCGGAGCTCGACTGAAGGATTGCGGCGATGACCCTCGCGGGTCCATCTCTGCGACGCAGCCCATTTACACCGACGCGATCGCCATTGTGCGGGATGCTGCGGATCTTCGCGGATATCACGTCGCAGAACCAGCCGACGTTTCGAGCGAACAGTACTTAGGCTCTTGGGTAGTATTCGCCTGCGTGATCAAGGCAATCGTTTCCGTCATCAAAGCCTGGTCCTCCCTGCATGTGCATTCCGGTATTCGGCAAATGTGTGTTGTGTTCGATTCCGACGCGGTCGTGTTTCAATGCGCGCTCGTGTGTCGCGAAAACGACATTCCCGAAGCGAGGCAGTGGCGGTTTACAGATCGAAGGAAGTTCTGTCATATTTTATATGCGATAAGTTTGGCCTCGGCGTGGGTGGCCGCTATTGGGTCACGCGGACGCCATGACATAGTGAACGAATCTCCATCACGTCAGCGAAAAGCGTATCGCCAACTGTGCTACTGTGACGCCAGAAAGCCCGACCTTCCAGTTCAAATTAATCAATTCGCGCTTCGCGGGCTCCCCCGTGCGACTACCACCTTTCACATCCGTAACAGCCATGACAGGATTTCTGCACTGTCAGCACGGCGAGACGAGTTAGGATCGTTGGATTGCTCTCACCCCGCGCGGCCAGAGTTAGAACCTTCTCGGCGAGGCAAGCCTTCAATGAAGACGTCCGCTTTGCTTCAGGCACCATCCGGACAGCATCCTCCAGAGCACCTCTCAGCACAGCATGCAGCTTGGTTTGAGGGGGTGGATATGACATGGCGCAAAATCCTGAACTTTGAATCTAACGATGAGGGCCCAGCATGTCCCAGCCTCCTGATGGTCCATCAAAACGTTTGATAATGATGTTTCGTTTTGAGGTGGCAGTCAGTGGCTCAGCTGTGCCAAAACGAATACAATGACTAGGACCCGTTGAATGTGACAGTGGAGCTTCACAGACAGCTAAATTTTTGTTCTGATCATTGCTGGGCGATCTCGACATTGACGCGACCGGAAAATCGTAGCGGCTTCGGCATTGCCGAAGGCAGTCTGCCGTGGTGACGTCCAGATCAAGCTGAAGTGACGCCTGTGCTACGCGGCTTCGTCTTCGAGCCGAACGTGCAGTTGGTGTGTCCCGCGATTGAAGAGGAGTTCGGATCAGCCGAGGCCCGAACGGTCTCTACTGATGGGGCAAGCCACGTCTGTGCACAGTATACTCTGGGCCAAGCCGCCGGCGATATGTGCCGGCCAGGGGGCGCGTTGAGGGTGCGCTAGACACTGCCCGGTGGCGACATAGATGCGTCGGTTCGCGAGGACCTTGCCGATGAAGCGGCTGCCGCAGATCACAAGATCTAGGCATTGATCCCGCTGAGGCCCAGGGCCGCGTTCCAACTTCTTATGAGCTTAAGGTGCCGCCCCTTTGCCTGTTTATTCGTTAGCGTCCGCTCGAAAACGGCTCGTCGCCTCTCGTGTGTAGAGCATAGCCGCCGCGCTCTGTTGGCTCACTGAGGCGTCAGGGCAGGGCTTGCGGACGGCAGCACGGGCGTGGCGTGCGAACCGGAAACGAGTCGCGCCGGCGGCCGCCGCTGCTTGGAATTCATCCAGGTGGTCGATGAGCCATTCCAACGTTTTGTCCAGTGTCTATTCGGAGTCGCCGTCGCTTTGCGCTGTTGGAATTCAGGTGTGCTCGCCAGCGGCGAAAACTGCGCATATCGGGCCGATAAGCCAGCCCGGTCACGTGGCTCCGTTGAAGAAGATCTGTCGCGTAAAAAAACAAGTCGAAGATTGGTCCTTTCCAACATCGCGCGGTACGAGCCAGATGTACCGAGGCAGGTGGCGCCGTAGCAAGTCGCTTCGCGTTCCACTGTGGGGAGAGACATCGGCGCGGACTTCAGTCTTGTATCGCGCGTTGTCTGCCATTTCGATGTCCCAACAATCGGCTTGAGTAAAGTTACGAGAGTAAGCGCGAAGCCGATACCCTTGCGTCAGAATTCGAATGAACGTGCGATGAAGCCTCCGGCTTGGACGGAGGTTTGGGATGGGATTGGACAGCAAAAAGGACGTCCATTTGGACGGCTCATCGGCGGGGTCGGTGAGCCGGCTGGAGGTTCTTGTAGGGCCCTCGGGACGTCGCGTGCGTTCCGATGCTGAGCGAGCTCGAATCGTCGCCGAGAGTCTGCTACCGGGTGCCCAGGTGTCCGAGGTGGCGCGCAAGCACGGAGTGACGCGCTGGCAGATCTACGATTGGCGACGGCGGTTTCGACAGCGGGGCATGTTGGCGCCGTGCGAGGCGTCGCAGCCGGCATTCGCGCCGCTGGTCGTGGAAGGTGCGTTGGAGGAGCGTCCGGTTCCGGCGATCAAGCTGGAGATCGCGATCGGCGATGTCGTGCTGCGGACGGATACGGCCATTGATGCCGAACAGCTGTCCCGGGTGATCCGCGCAGTGCGAGCGTCAGGATGATCGCGACCGGTGCCGATCTGAAGAGTTACATCGCGACGCGGCCGATCGACTTCCGCTGTGGCCACGATGGACTTGCGGCGAAGGTGCAGGAGATGCTTCGCCTCGACCCGTTCAGCGGTGCAGCCTTCGTGTTCCGATCGGCGGCGTGTGATCAGCACGCGCCATTGCGCCGGGATCACGTCGAGGCGCTTGCTGACGTCCTCGCCGATCTTCGTCATGGCGCCGCAACCGCACGGACACAGCGTGCTCGCAGGCTCGATGATCCGTTCCACTCGCGGCAAATGGGCAGGCAAGCAGCCGCGATTGCGATGAGAACCTTGATCCGGCACGGTCCGCGATCGGCCCTGGATCACAGCCTCGGCTCTCTCCTGAGCCGCGTCCAGGATCCCTTGCGCGATCTCCACGTCTTCCAGCGGCAAGTGATACTGATCTGGCCGCAGCTTCTCGGACTTCGCGCCGAACTTCTCGCGTCGTAATTGCCCGAGAATGGTCGCAGGGCTTCTTCCAATGGTCCCGCCAATCCCACGGTCTTCAAAACAATTCTCTTCAGTTCGCCGAAGACCAGAGAATCGGGTGGCTTGGCAACTCACGTTCGACCGCCTCCCGTTCCGAAGTTGACAGGGCGCGCATTGCCCAGCTCCTTCTTCAAGACTTTCTCCCGACAGAGGAGTGGGGTGATACTTCCGAGCCATGGGGTTGGGAACGCAAGGCCAGGGGCATTCCAAGGGCCGACACAAGAACCGCGACGGCCCCCAGCCACTGTGTTGCGGTCAGTGTTTCCCGAAGGAAGATAGATGCGAAAATGGATGTAAACACGGGAACGAGCGGTAGCAACAGAGCGGCGGCTGTCGCGCTCATTCGCTGCAGCGCGATCCCGTAGAGGAGGAAGGGGATCGAAAAGAGCAGCAATCCGGATCCGGCCACCGGAACAACATCGCCGATGACCACAGAGAGCGTCGGCAATGGGCGAACGCAAATCCATGCAAATACGACCACTGCAAACGCGACGATCTGGCTCGCTGTCGTAAGGCGCAACGCATCCACGCTTTGCGACATCACACGGACCGCTATGCTGTAGAGTGAGGCGAATAGCACGCCGGCGAGTACGAGCGCGACCCCCAGTCCCGGCGTTGCGGAAGGAGCGGATTCAGAGGTCCATTGCAAAAAGCCGACCCCGGCAAAAGCCAACAAACAGAGAAGGACGATAGCACTGTTAGGGATCTCGCCAAGGATCAACCACGCAAGAAGTATGACCATCGGCAGTTCAACTGCGAACAGCATCGCCTCCACCGACGCCGGCAGCATCGATAGTCCGAAGATCGACAGACCAGACGCAAGCGCCGGCTGCAGGATGCCGGCAAGGCCAGCACGCCAATCGCTCAAGCGAGGCGGCGCACCTGAGAAGATCGATAGTACGGTCAGGCTTGCGGCACTCACAGCCAACTGCGCTGTCAGAAGCGAGAGCGGTTCGATGCAGCAGAGCGCGGCCTTGGACAGAACGTTGCCGATGCTCCAGCTGACCGTTGCGAGTGTTCCGCAAAGAAGCGGTAGGAAAAGAGATGGGCTTTCACTCAAGCTTATGACTCCCTTCGTCGCGGCGATCGGAGTGGGTTCACGGCAATGCACGTTTGAATTCTCGGTTCATGATCTGCCGCTGCCGGATCGCATATCGAAACCAGAGCTCTAGTTGTCCTACCCAAGGTCTCGAAGCCACGAGTATCGCATGCGTTGTTTCTATTAGCCTCGAAGCTTCGTCGTTCCGCACCACTGGCGAATGGCATGGTCGGAGGTAACCGGCGACGCCCTTGCGATGATCGTACATGCGTTGTCGATCGCATGAAAACAAGTGAAAGAGCGATAAATCCATACCACGATTTACGTCATCTCCACCTCCGGGGCAGGCTGCTGCATCCTATGGGGTTGAAGACGGATCGGATCGAGCTGCCGTTCCGCCTTCGAAGGACCTGGATCCGGAGATGCGTAAAGCGCTCCGGAAGTTTCTAGTCGCATCGCTCGACGGATACGGCGATGCCCTCACGTGGATTGATTTCGCAACCCGAGGACGCGCGCAGATGATGATTGGGAGGACATTATGCCACAACGCCGGGGCCGGCGCTGAGGGCAGGCCTGGCCAAGGGCCGTTCAAGGCCTCGGGGCCGCACGCTTCTGCAGTTTTCGGAAGCTCGTAAACTGATTCGGTAATCGTAGTCCCTGCTTCTGTCCGAAACCACACGTGCCGAATGTAAGTAAATTGCCAGGGTGTCTGCACACGAGACATTCGGCCGAGAAATTGCGACCAGATTCCTCTGGTTTGCACTGGCCCAAATCATGCTGTGGCTACCAGCGAGAACGCAGAATGGGAGGCGCCTTAGTTGCAACCAGCCATCGAGATGACGTCGTGCCACTGAGAATGTGGGCAAAATATAAGTCGTGATCCGAAATCCGACCTCGATCGGGAGGGGGCGACCTGATGGTCTTGGAAGTCCCGTCTTGGGTCATGACCTGGCTGAGATGCGCCATCCGCAACCTAGATGCGCACGCTCACGCCAGGCGGGCATCTGGTACTCGGATCTGCGTGTGATACCGCTCGAACGCTTGGCGTCATGCCGCTGATGCAGAGATGGTCCAGGAAGCGCTGACGAAGCGTTGATCGTTCGAGTGCGTCTGCTTGCTCGCTGCTTTCGGCAGCGAAGACGGTCTTCAAACTAATCGAATTGTCTGGGGCTAACATGGAGGCATTATGCGCATCTGCGGTATCAAGCTGACGCATGACGGATCAATCGCTCTTAGGACGGACGACTTGTTTTTTGTGTCGAGCAGGAGAAGCGGGACAACAATCCGCGATATCAAAGCATTGACAATCTCGATGCAGTTGTCGTCGCCTTGGCGGAGCAGGGGCTGGATGCGTCGGATGTTGATCAGTTCGTCCTCGACGGCTGGTGGGGAGAGGGGGAGTCGGAATTCAGGTCCTCAGTGGGGCTACGCCAATTACCCTCAAAGGTGCGCCGTATATTGAAAGTCATGGCGATGGCCTGCTAACGTCGCGCGACGGCACTGGCCTGCTACTGGGCGGCAAATCCTTTCCTTACAGGAGCTATCCGCACGTCACGGGCCATGTGGCCGCCGCATACTGCACGAGTCCCTTTGCGAAAGCAGGGCAACCCGCGTTCTGTCTGGTGTGGGACGGCGGCACCTTTCCACGTCTTTATTATGTAGAACTCCGCGGAGCCCAGTTCGTCGAATGCCTGTTCCCAATGATTGGGCACGCCTATGCGGCCGCAGGTTATCACTTCGGACCGTATAAACAGGCGACCCGCACCAATTGGGATCTCGGTGTTGCCGGCAAGTTGATGGCTTACATCGCACTAGGCTCTGTTGATGAAAACATCGTCACGGTCTTTCAGGAGCTTTATGAGGAGCACTTTGGGACCAATGCAGAGCTCGCCCGTCCTGACAGTCCGGAGTCTGCGCTTGAAGCTGTGCATGATTACGTCGATGCCAGCGCGCAGCGGTTGAAGTCCAAGGCTTCCGAAGATGTGCTTGCATCGTTTCATTGTTTCCATGAGCGTCTGCTCGTTCGCGAAATGGCGCGTGCTTTGCAGCGCCATTCGCGTTTTCCAGCGCGCAACTTGTGTATAACAGGCGGTTGCGCTCTCAACATAAAATGGAACAGTGCACTACGTGCCAGCGGCCTTTTCGATGCTGTCTGGGTGCCGCCCTTTCCGAATGACAGCGGATCGGCAATCGGTGCCGCTTGCTCGGCAGTGGCGGCGGACAAAGGCTTCGTGCCGCTTCAATGGTCAGTCTATAGCGGTCCAGCCCTGCAGCCGAGCGATGTGCCGACCGAATGGGACGCTGCGCCGTGTAGCATGAGTGAACTTGCGACCATTCTCGCCAGCAACAAGCCGGTGATTTTCTTTGCCGACCGGGCCGAGCTTGGGCCTCGGGCACTGGGTAGTAGAAGCATTCTCGCAGCCGCGACGACGGCGCGAATGAAGGATCATCTCAACGATATCAAACTTCGCGAACACTTCCGGCCGGTGGCTCCGATATGTTTGGAGGATCGTGCCCCGGACATTTTCAGTCCTGGAACGCCGGACCCTTACATGCTCTTTGATCATCAGACACGAGCAGAATGGCGGGACAAAGTCCCCGCCGTTGTACATCTGGACGGAACTGCGCGATTGCAAACCATTCCCAGAACGTCTCAGCACAAAGTCGCCAAGCTTCTCGTCCAATATGAAAAACTTACGGGTATTCCACTGCTTTGCAACACGAGTGCTAACCACCATGGACGCGGTTTCTTCCCGAATGTCGCAGCGGCCTGCCAGTGGGGAGGCGTTGAGCATGTATGGTGCCATGGCATGCTGTGGACGAAAACACAGAAGTGAGCGATCCCCGGTCCACCGGCACCTTTCCCGCTAAGAATGAGCGAGATATGACAGCGGGTCGCTGTCTACCGGATGTCGCCTAACGTTGCGCCGGGAGGATGCTTCGGGCTGCGAATAGTGCGGCAGGAGGACGATTTTATGTATGGTCCTCGGCACGGCTACCGGCTGATACAGGCATATCACGGTGCTCGGCGAGCCAGTGCCGGCATGCCGCAGAGCCTAACGATAGGCTTGCTGCGCTTAGTGTTCCTGGCACGGCCATTGCTATTGAGAAGCGGCAACACCGAGTGAGGCTGTGCATTCAGACGTGTCGGACAGAGGCTCTCTAACGCCGTGTGTCCATTTCCGAGAGAATAGGCACGGGAGCAACTGCGCTATCGTTGGGACTTGCCAGTGGGCTCATCAAGATCGCCGATTGCGATCGGCCAGCCATGATAAGGGCGGCAAGAAGGGCCGAAGGTCCGGGAAAAGCATCTTTCCGCTCAAGAGCGGTCTGGGATCGCCAGAGCGGCAGCAGCGGCCTGGAAAAAGGGCTTATCCCTCAATTTCAAACTGAGACACGGCGTTATCGCTCAATACCGTCCAGCGTCCCTGGCGATGGGTGCCGCGAAATGGCGCTGGCGCGACACGGGGATAATCATCGCACAAGGAAGCCGCTATTGGCGGCGACTACCGCATCAGCACCGGACATTTTGTCACAACTTAACAGTCGGCGCTGAGGACAGGCATAAGCGAGAATCGGGGCAATGCCCAGAGCCGCACGCGCCGGACAGCTTTCGGTGACCCGAAAACTGATCAGGTGAGCGCAGTCCGTGCTTCTGTCGGAAACCAAACGTGACAAATGTCAGTAGATCGCCAGCGTGTCTGCAAACGCGACGTTCGGCCGAAAAGTCGCGAGCGATTCCTCTAGCTCGCACTGGCGCAAAGTGGTGCGGCAAGAGGACGATTTCATGTATGGTCCTCGGCACGGCTACCGCCTGATACAGGCATATCACGGTGCTCGGCGAGCGAATGCCGGCATGCCGCAGAGCCTAATCATAGGCGCTTGCTGCGCTTAGCGTTCCTGGCACGGCCGTTGCTATTGAGGGGCAGCAACACCGAGTGAAGCTGTGCATTCAGACGTGTAGACAGATGCTCTCTAAAGCCGTGTGCCCATTTCCGAGAGAGCAGGCGCGGGAACAGCCGCGCTATCGTTGGCAGTCGGTTGATGGAGAGCGATATGAGGCCGGCTATCCGGCTTCCCAGCTCACCGCTTGCCGGACGCTGAAGCAGTTCGTCCAGACCGGCCTGCTGGCCGGAGTTGTCCCGGCGTCTCGCGATGTTGTTTTCACCACAAGATGGAGAGTTAGATGAATGCCCCGCTAGGCGTATCTGTAAGGCGCCAAACGACTGACGTAGATGCAATGCTAGCCGAACTGCGATTATGCGAGAGCCCGCATGACGTGGAAGTAAGCGGCCTGCCCCTGCACGTCCTGCCTGGTGTTTTGTCACCACGCCTAAGTCACGGTCCCGACGCATTGATGTCGAAGTGGCACGTCGAACCTGGCGCGACAGTACTCGATCTGGGATGCGGATCAGGTGTACTAGGGCTTGCAGCGCTCCGTGCCGGCGCAGGCTGTCTAGTGGCACTCGACATTAATCCGCAAGCCGTCCTCACGACGAAGATAAACATCGAGAGGTTAGGTTACTCGGACAAAGCCGAGGCGCGCTATAGCGACACCTATTCTGGGCTGCATTCCGGAGAAAAATTTGACATCATTCTCTTTGCCGCCCCCTATTGGAATCGTAAAGCGAAAGACGACCTGGAGCGCTCTTGCTTCGATGAAGATCACAATGTCATGGCCTCTGCTCTCAAAGGTGCGCGGCGCCGCCTAAATGACAAGGGCGTGATGTATGTGCTCTTCTCTGATCAGGGAGATGTCGGGCGCGTCCTGAATTTGATTAATAGGAGTAAGCTGCGCGTCAGAAATATGCATATTTTCCGCCCGTCGATTCCAGAGGGGCACGTCCGGATTATTTGGGAGCTCACGGTGCGATGAAAGCTCTTGGCTCTCGAGCGGCGTTCTGGCCGAGCATGGGCCCCTAAAGAAGGCCGAGGCACTGCACCGCTCGCTTTTCAAAAATCATAATGCTCGCGGCAGTTTCCCGGCCGACGAGGCGCGCTCAACGTTTCTCTCGCCGTGACCCACCGCGATGATCACCGAACCTATGAAAAGCCCGTTCTGGCGCACCTTCACGTAGGAGGCTATCGATCCACGGTTATCACCGGCGCAGCATCGCGGAGCTCGCACTCGCCCTCACCGACGTTTCGATAAAGACGCGCGCCAAGTAATCCGGAAAGGCTGGGCTCGTCCGTTGCCGCGTACTCAGCATTCAGGAGGACTGCGTCTCGGGTCCTTACGGATCGCAGCCTACGTAATGATACGGAGGTCAGCCGTCGCACTTCCTTGATCTTGGAAATGCATCCTCATCTACATGACACCATACAGACCAATCTACGATCCACAACTCTGGCGAGCTCGTGCGCAAGCAACGCGAATCAAAGCGGATTCGCTCGGACCCGGCCAACCCAGGGACAGGCTCCTGAAAGTCGCCAATGAATACGATAAGCTGGCCCAACACGCAGAAAGGGGCGGCGCGCCCAGAACCGACCAAGACCCAGGTTCGTGTCACGATTTCTGATCGTTATCCGTTTTCTTGACTAAATGCTCGAGCGGCTCGCTCCGAGCCACGACGAATGTCTCGGCCGTTTCTTGGCCAATTGGTTCGGATGGCGGTGGTTCTTCGCCCGCGGATGCCGCGGTCCTCAGCAGAATCAACCGCATCATGCGCGTTGCCGATTCCTTGGGTACGTGCCCACCGGCGCCAATTTAACGGAACGCACACCCTTTCGCCGATAACTAATCTCAAAAAGGTGAGCCAACATCAGAAGAGGCAATCAATATTGATTCAAGCGGAAGAAAGCGTGGTCCACCACATGCTCTCATCAATGACAATCAATGCGCTACAGAATCGCGTCGCTCCTACCTAGGAACAGGTGATGCATCATTTGAAGCTTGCGTACGAAAGAGCGGGGCTCATCCCTATGCTGGCATCTACGATTCGGGTATTGGAGCGTATCTCACGTGAGATCAATCAGGCTGAGACGATGTTGGAGTTCATCGGCCGAGGCGAGGGGCGACCGCACTGAATTGGCGAATGAAGCTCCTCGCGCTCCTGGCTATCACGCGATCATAATGACCGAAGAAATCAGGAGGTCAGGTTGAGCTCGACCTTTGACGAGACCATCCCATCGTTGATCTCTGCGGCGATGCACAATCATTGTGCCTTATGCCACCGCCCGCTTTCTGAAGGCCTAGGGAGCCGTCGCGGGCGTGGCATCCCTCGGACGCAAGGCGGCACACGATCGGAACGCGATTTCGACTAGATGCTTTTTCGTGTTCGACTAGCAAATCATAGGAGGCGAGGGAGCCCCTCGCTATTCTTGATCGGCTTCGAACACTTTGCCATGTTTGCTCACCGACCAAATAAGCGCTGCAGGTGATTTAGAGGTGCAGAGGTGAAGGGGGGATGGTGTCCGTAAACATGCCAATCGTCGATTGGCACAACCATAGGCCGAGACGGTCATCCTGTCCTGCGCTCTAGCGCCCCTAAACATTGATGTGGTGCCACACGCATTTTGCGAGTAGTGGAGCTTGGCGTGAAGCGAATTTCCAACTCAACAGGATATCAGCCTAGAACGCGGCCCGGTTTGGAAGTGATCAAGGGGCCATTCGTGCGGGGCCGCCCTGGGCCAATTCCAGCAAAAATCGGACAGCGCGGCCAAATCTTCCTCGGCACCTCCATCGCTGAAGGCCGACCAGTTCGACGAAACCGGAAGGGTACACGCTCCTCTGGTCGCGGCCACGCAAGACCGCCGAGTAAGCCTCGCTCGGCCAACGCCCGGCCCGAACTCATCGGGCGGGTCGGCTCTTGAGACGTTTCTATGACAGCAATCCATAATGTGTAAGCGGTCAAGACTGATAGTGAGTTTCACATATCGCTCTTCATGAGCCTGCAAGGAGAAGATATCCAGATTTTTCACCCCTGATTTCGAAATGGACCTTCGACTGGGTGCCGGTAGCCCAAAAGCTGATCGAGACCTTCGCGCCGACCTCAGTTCTCGCTCACAAGCTCTCGGAGGTCCTATCGATTGAATCCTTGCTGCGGTAACAAGAAAGCATGGTTTACCAGGAACATACCTGGCGAGGCTTCCCGACCATGACGCCGAGATCCGAGCGCGACAACCAACTTCGCTGCGACGAACATCGGTCCGACCAGCAGATGGGCAGGATTGTCGATCATCGCGGGTCGCCGGCGCTCGAACACCAAGTGACCAATGGTCAGCAATGCAGCGCTGGTGACCATCAGGTGGCAGTAGGCGACCACATCCCGGCGGTCGTCAGATAGTTTAGGATCACGTCCGCAGCTTCAAGCAATGCGATCGCCGCGCCAAGGATAACAAAACCAAGCGCGAAGTCGAGCACGAGCCAAAAGATCAGCGCCGGCACGAGTGCTATGGTTGCCACGCGGATATTGATCCCGAATACTGTGAGGACCGCAGGCTAAGAGGAAGAAGGGTAGCCAGGAACAAGAAGAGGGTACGTGCATCGCGCAATTCCAGGGGCGGCGGTCATACTTCGGCGTAGTCCGCAAGCCAGCGCCGGAAATAGGAGTTCATGCGATGCTTGCCTCGCCCATCGTGTCGGCAGGCACGGCACAATTACCATCTACCAAGCGCATATGCTGGCGCCCCCGTCGAACACATACCGGTTGGTACTTAAACGCGGGGGAGCCTCGCGTCAAATCTCCTAAAAACAGCATATGTGCTAGAGTCGTGTACCTGATTCCTCAACTAAGCCGAACCTGTTTGGCGGCGAAGGACACGCACTCGTTCCGTCATAGCGTGCAAGGTCGGTGAGTACGCCTCGTGCGTACACCCGCTCGATCTACTCAGGAGGAGCGTTCTTGAAGCCGACAGCAAGGCCCGCACCTCAGTTTCTCTTGTTTCGATCGGCGCGGCAGGACGACTAGAACTCGTCCAATTGGAGTACGCAGCCGGACTGCCAGCAAAGGCGTCATGACGGGCCGTCGGCAAGCCTGCGATTAGCACAAATTGAGGAGCTTAGCGGTATCCAGCGACGAACACGCCCGCGTCCCACCCTACGGCAATTAAAAGTCTGGCATTGGCGCACCTGCGGCTGCGCCCGGGTGGCGCGGCGAGAGCGGCCTTGTACGGTAGAGCGCCGGCAACTCCGCCATAAGTTGCCTCAGCCATCGGTGGGCGGCCGAATGATGGGTCGATGACGATTGCTGCTGTTGGAGGTCCTGAATTGTCCGTTGGCTACCCTGGCGACGCCCGGATCCCAACTGAGCCCACGCGAACCGCCTTGCCTCGCGTTGCTTGCGAGCGCGAACAGAGTCACACAGTGGGATTGCGTCGACACACCAACCCCGCTGATGTATTGCGCCGGAGGCCTATGCGAATCTCTCCTGCGTGAAGCCTTTGCGCTTCCGCAGCTTTTGAAATTCCCGTCCAGCAAATTACAATGTTTTCAGCGAACTCACGCGAGCAGAGCGCTATTTCTTCTTGGGATGTGGACGAGCCGGCTTGCGACCTTTGCGCAATGTCTTATGGGACGTTGCTCCTTTGGGCGGTTGGAGAAAGAACTCAGATAAATGGACGCCAAGCGATTTAGCCATCCGATCGAGCAGATCGATTGTTGGATTCGCATCTTGCCTCTCAACAGCGCCCATGTATGAGCGGTCAATGTCCGCATCGTAAGCCAATTGCTCCTGCGGAATACCGAGATCCACGCGGATCCGTCGCACATTCCAGGCCACAAGCGCACGAGCTTTCATGCGCCAAAGCAGCCATTCGGCAGGCCATCAAACCACTGGCTATAATCGGCCTATTGTCTCAAGTTTCGCAAAAGATTGCGAACCCGCCGCGTGAGCTTACTTGAAAGAGCCGGCGTTAGACCAGATGCCGGGTACGCGCGCGCCGAATGAGTTGGTGCTGACTCCCTATGACGAACAGCATCTGTTGACGTATTGGCGACTCCTCGGTGCGGAGGCCGACGGCGCCAACTGGGAAGAAGTTGCCCGGATCGTATTGCTTCTCGCCCTGCAGCCCCGGTTCACCTTCCGGGGCAGCAACGTCGGGGCGATCCCGGAAAGCGCCTGCAAGGAAGTGGGATTCCCGGCGACGATCCGCGTCGACCAGAGCAGCGAGGTCGTGTCGCGCGATTTTGACCTTGACCTGTGGCCTAGCAGCGCGGCGTCACGCTGGTTTTTCATGGGTGGTCAGCGCACTGGGCTGTGGGCATCACGCGCTCTCTGGCCTGCACGGAGCATGTCGGCACCTCTGGGCGGGCAAAAACGTGGCCACGTCAGACACCGGGGTGCGCAGGACCGAATAAAGATACGGAACGCATTGTGAGCCACGAGGGTCCGATAGTGCTGCCAGTTCTCACGCAATACATCGCAAAAAGAAGCGCATTCAATCGCATTATTTGATGTTGCCGTCGGATCCATACTGCCCGCGCTTGCAACTAATCGCCAGCGTCAAAGTTCTGCTCCACACTGTCGACTCAAATGCACGTCTCACCATCAGAAGTTTGTGCATCGATCCTGCCGTTACGTTTCGAAGCAAGGATGCGAAAGAACGAAGGCGCAGCATCAACGGAGTTCGCGCAACTTGACGGTGTCACCAATGCGTTCAAATGAATCGAACAAGAGCTCGTCTTAGAAAAGGATACCACCTGGCGGCAGTAGATTGAAATACTCAACTATTGCGTTCAAGTGCTCGTCACAGCTACACGTTGTCCTATAACGAGCTACGCTTTCGTTCGGAATCCAAGGACACTGTTTGGTGATGCAATTTGCGTTGCAATTGGGAAGCACGGCCTTGCGTACGCAGTTGGTCATCGTCTCTCGCGCGGTATGTGCGTCCCGCAGACTGTTGCTGCTGGGCTTTGAGTGGAAATCCGAACGGAGCGCGTCGCTGCAGAGCCAGATCAGCACCACAATCAGGATCATTCTGGCTTCATCTAATGCTGTCCGCCGTGCCAAGCGGCTGAGTATTGGCCAGCGCAATGCCCAAAATCTTGCCTTTGAGGTTGCTGTCTCGAAGCGTGGTCGCTCGCGGCCCTTCTTCGGGCGCACTCTGGCCAAGCCTCCGCCAGGAGCGAGGTCAGTAGCCGAACAGCGTGATCAACATCAATTTGTCTTGAGGGCGTTGCCGGCAGCTTCGAGGTCGCCGCATTTGGGAGTGTCTATGTCTTCCGTCATCCGCACGCTTCATCTTGGCCTCAACCTTCACGGCGCGGGCGGTCACTCCGCAGCGTGGCGTTGGCCGGGCACCAACCCAAGCGCCTTCTTCGACATTGGGCATTACGTTCGTGCTGCGAAGATTGCTGAGCGCGGCCTGTTGGATGCGGTGTTTCTAGCGGATACTCCCGCGGTGCCCTTCGACATCACTCGGCAGCCGCCACTCAATGGGCTTGAGCCTACGCTTGTGCTTTCCGTAATCGCACGCGAGACAACGCGCATCGGGCTGATCGCAACGGCGTCGACGACCTACAATGAGCCATACAATCTGGCGCGCCGTTTCCAGTCGCTCGATGTCATTAGTGGCGGCCGAGCCGCCTGGAATGCGGTTACGACATCCAGCCCAGCGACGGTAGCAAACTTTGGTGGTCGCCAGATCGGACGCGAAGAGCGCTACAAGCGCGCCGAGGAGTTCGTTGAAGCCGTCCGTGCTCTCTGGCTGAGCTGGGGGGATGAGACCATCATTGCCGATCAGGCATCTGGAGTTTACGCCAATAACGATCATTTCCGGCTGCTCGATCCCAGCAAGAATGCGTTCGCAATCCGAGGCCCGCTCACCCATCCTGGCTCGCGCCAAGGCTATCCCGTTATCGTTCAGGCTGGAGGTTCGGATCCTGGCGTGCGCCTCGCCGCGCGCAGCGCCGATGTCGTTTTTTCCGCTGCCGGCGACTTGACGACGGCTATCCGGGAATCCGAGCGCGTGCGTGCGCTCTCGCGACAATTTGGCCGCGTTGCAACTCCACTCATCCTTCCCGGTCTTGTCACCTTCATCGGCGACACGGAACAAGAGGCACAGCGCCGAAAGAAGGAAATTGACGCGCTGCTTGATCTGAAGCGCGCCATGATCGCTCTCGCACGGGACATGGAAGTGCCGGTCGAGAAACTCAGTCTCGACCAGCCCATTCCCGAAAAACTCTTGCCCGACCCGCAGAATGTACCCTTTTCGGTCGGTCATCACCGCACGATCGAAGCTCTGGCACGCGAAGGCCGCACGGTCCGCGAGATCATCGGCAGCGTTCAAGCCTTTGGTCATCGCTTGGTCGTGGGCGCACCCGAGCAGATTGCCGATTCGATCGAGTCATGGTTCCGCGCTGGCGCAGTTGATGGCTTCAACATCATTCCAGACGTACTGGAAGACGGCGCGGCGTCCTTTGTCGACCATGTCGTGCCGATTCTACAGAGCCGCGGGCTGTTCCGCACTGAATACCAGGGTGAGACGCTGCGCGAGCATCTTGGAATCCCTCATCACGGCGCTCCTGCGGACAAGTTGGCGGCTCCGTCGTCCGTGTGACGCTGTTTGTCCGTATTCACTGGAGTTTGAATATGTCTGTTATCACACGCACGAGCATTGGGCGTCTCGCCATCCAACCGAACGGTCGAAGAAGGCAAAAGGCGACGGCTATGCTGTTCGCGCTCTCAAGCCTGTCGCAGATCCCGATTATGACGAGCGGCTGTGCCCAGGACGTTTCAGACGGCAGCTTGAAGCGAGGAGGTGTTATCCGTTATGGGCATTTCCAAGAGCCGCCATGCCTGTTCGGAGGATGGGTGCAGCAATGGTACCTTCAACGGCAGTATAGTGACAATCTGGTCGCTCGGAGTGAAGATGGAAAGATTGTGCCCTGGCTGGCTACGTCGTGGACAATCTCCGGCGACAAGAAAGTATACACGTTTGAGATCAAGCCAGATGTGAAGTTTACCGACGGGACGCTTCTCGATGCACGAGCCGTTGCCGAGAACATCAACGGATGGCTTGGCAATGATCCGGATCGTCGCAACCCTACTGCCGCTCCTTACCTCGAAGACAGCTTTGAATCGGCGACAGCAATTGCGCCGCTCACGTTGCAGATAATCCTGAAGACACCTTTTCAGCCGTTGCTCAACGTTTTCGCGCAGTCCTCCCAAGGCATTTTGTCACCGACTGCGCTCAAGCGCGGACTTGCGGTGAACTGCAACAGCCCGGTCGGATCAGGTCCGTTCATCGTTGAGAAGTGGAATCACGGGCGAAACGTTGTGTTCCGCCGCAACCCGAATTACAATTCGGCGCCAGGAAACGCGAAGCACCAGGGGCCGGCTTATGTTGATGGCATCGACTGGCGGTTTCTTTCGGATCAGACGGTTCGTTATGGGTCGCTGCTTACGGGCGAATCTGACGTCGTCTATGATATTCCGGCGGTTGCTTGGAAGGACGCCAATTCCCGCTTCACCGTCTTGCGGCATATTACGGGCGGCACCCCTTTACGCTTGGCGTTGTATACGGCACGGCCGCCGTTTGACGATGTGCTCGTCCGGCAGGCTTTTGCACACTCTGCTGACCGAAGAGCCGCTGTTGAATTGTCCTTCCTGGGCGCTTTGCCGTTCGAGGCCAATGGTGCGCTGAGTCAGAGTTCGCCCGAGTATCTCAGCGGCCTCGGGCGGTCCTATTCGTATGATGTTGGAAAGGCCAATCAACTCCTAGATCAGGCGGGTTGGACTGAGCACAATAGTGGCGGCATTCGCCTTAAGAATGGCAAGCCCCTCGTCGTGCGTATCTCCTATTCAAGTGCGTTTCTGAAGCCCGATGGCGAGCAGGCATTGCAGGTCATCCAGCAGCAGGCAAAAGCTGCCGGATTCGACGTGCGGCTTCAGCCGACAAACCAGGCGGATTTCTTTGCCGGGAAGAATCTTGGACCGAACGACTACGAGGTTGTGCTCCTCTATTGGGTTGCACCCGGCGCAGAGATCTTCCGCATTTCTTGGAAGCCTGACCAGAACGGCGAGCGGAATCGGTTCAATCCGTCACGCTACCAGGATGAGGCGCTATGGAATGTCATCCGGAAAGCAGAACAGGAATTCAACGATGGCGGGCGGACTGCTCTCTATCAGCAGGCGGAACGCAAAATAGTAGAGAAAGCCGCCGTAGTTGGCTTCACAGTGCTGGATGTCACCTTGGCGACCAGCCCAAAGTTGAAAGATGTCTGGCTGGACCGTGGGTCGGTCGGTGAACCGGTCTTTTATGACGCTCATTTCGCCGACAAGAAATGATGCCCGTCAATATCGCAGCTCATAAGTGGACAGGCTGGCTTGCGGGCCGGCTCGTGTCCGCTGCGTCCGTCGTGTGGCTTGCTGCGACTTTCACCTTCTTTGTTCAGTGCCTGCTGCCCGGCGATCGCGCCCAGATCATCATCAACATGACGAGCGGCAACGTTGGACAGGCCCCTGCCGGAGAGATTGCGGCGGTCAACGCAAAATACGGCTTTGATCAGCCACTTGTTCTTCAATACGCGAAATACATCTGGGGTATCCTGCACGGAGATCTTGGCCAGTCTTACCAGCAGCATCGGCCCGTCGTTGATATCATCGCAGAACAGGTTGGCCCTACAATTATTCTGGCGCTTGCGGCGCTGATTGCGGCATGGGTCATCGCCATCCTGACAACGATCCTCATCGCCGGCAGAGACAACATGTGGTCGACCTTGCTCAGCGGAATGCAGGTGTTCTTGGCAACTGTGCCGCCCTACTGGCTGGCTACAATTCTGCTCGTTGTCTTTGCGGTACAGCTTCGCATTTTCCCGGTCGTCGGAGGGAATTCCCCGATCGGGCTCGTCTTGCCAACGATTGCGTTGGCTTTGGAATTGTCGGGATTTTTGGGGCAAATCGTTCGCAGCGAATTCACGCGTGTCCTCGAGCAGCCATTTGTCATGTCCTCGCGGGCGCGAGGTATGGGCGAGCTCGGCGTCAGGTTTCGCCATGTCCTGCGTCATGCAGCGTTGCCCGGTATTACTTTGTCAGGTTGGGCTATCGGAAAGCTTCTTTCCGGTGCGATCCTAATTGAGGCCGTTTTTGCGCGTCAAGGCCTTGGCGGAGTCCTTGTCGCTGCGACGTCCTCTCGAGACGTTCCAGTCGTCTCGGGGGCTATTTTGATCTCCGCCGGCCTGTTCGCCATCACCAGTATGGTCGTCGATCTCACCTACCGGATCGTAGATCCAAGGATCAAAATGACATGAGCAGGGTCGGCGACTTGAGCGTGTCGTCGCAGCTAGGAGAGGCACCGCAGATCGTTCGTCATGCTCCTCTACGACTTTACGTCGCGCTGATCATCATTGGATTCTTTGTAGTCGCGGCAACTGCGCCGGGTCTGTTGCAGACGCACGACCCGCTCGCTATTGATTTGACGGCACCATTGCAAGCTCCCTCGTTAGCGCACTGGTTCGGAACGGACCAATCGGGCAGGGACCTCTATTCCAGAATTGTCGAGGGAGCAGGACAGTCTCTCACGATCGGTTTTGGCGCAACCGCGCTGAGCATCGCTATTGCGCTGGTTTTCGGCCTGGTCGCCGGACTTTTGGGCGGCGCGCTCGACAACGTTCTCAGCCGGCTTTTGGACGTACTGTTCGCACTTCCCACGCTTTTCCTGGCGCTTCTGTTCGTGAGCGTATTCGGGCCGTCAGTGCTGACCGAGGTCATAGCGGTCGGAATCGGCACAGCACCGGGCTATGCTCGCATGATCAGAGGCCAGGTTCTCTCGGTAAAAGGGGCAGCCTATGTGGAGGCTGCCAAGGCACTCGGTCATCCTTATTCGCGTATCCTGTGGAGGCATATCATTCCCAACGCGATGAGCCCGCCCACTGCGATGATGACGCTTGGTGTTGGGCAAGCCATCATCTGGGCCGCAGGTCTCGCGTTTCTCGGTCTCGGCGTTGCTCCCCCGGCGCCTGAATGGGGCGCGCTGCTGAATGCTGGGCGCAACTATGTGATCTATGCATGGTGGCTTGAAATCATGCCGGGCGTTGCCGTTGTGGTTTTTGCTCTCAGCCTGACCGTCCTCGGACGCTATTTCCAGGATCGGTTAGAAGGAAAGATCTGAAATGCTCCACGTTCCTCCTCGGCAGGTTCCCCCGCTGGCGGACCTCCTTACTGTCGATTCGCTCTGTGTGTCATTCGGGCGGGATCTTCCTGAGGGAACAGCCGTGCGCGGTGTCTCTTTCTCTCTCCAGGCTGGCCGCTGCCTGGCAATCGCCGGCGGGTCCGGCTCCGGCAAGAGCGTGGCCTCGCGCGCCATTGTCGGTCTTGCTGGCCGCCGAGCTCATGTCCATGCGCGTCAACTGAACTTCGCGGGCACCGATCTCATGGATCTTGATGACCGCAGCTGGCGGCGCGTCCGTGGCAAGGAGATCGGCTTCGTTCTGCAGGATGCGCTCGTGGCGCTCGACCCGCTCCGCCCTGTGGGGAAGGAAATCGGCGAAGCATTGCTTCTCCATCATGCAGTTACTTCAGGAGAGGAACTCAAAAGGCGTGTCGTCGCACTCCTTGAGCTCGTCGGGGTACCTGAAGCCGAGGTGAAGGCCCGGCAACTGCCGCATCAACTATCTGGTGGCCAGCGTCAACGCGCGCTCATCGCTGCCGCGCTGACGCTAGATCCGCGTATCCTGATCGCCGACGAGCCGACCACGGCTCTCGACGTCACTGTGCAGGCACAGGTGCTGGGACTGCTGGAAGAGACCAAGGTTCGGGGCAAGGCGCTCATCTTGATCAGCCATGATCTGGCGGTGGTCTCCCGGATAGCCGACGAAGTCTTAGTCATGCATGAAGGCGAGGTCGTCGAGCGCGGATCGGCAGACCAGGTTTTCCAGGACCCGCAGCACGCCTATACGCGCCAGCTCCTGGATGCAGTGCCCTCTGCTCGCCCGCGCGGCCCTCGTCTGTCGTTATTGGCCGCTGCACGGCCGCCGCAGCCGCAGTCACGCTCTCTGGAGCAATTACCAGCGCAATTATCATCGACATTCCCTCCCATCGTGCTCAGCGCGGCAAATCTTGTGAAGCGGTTCAAAGGACCAGACGGCGTGCTGCGGACGGTCGTCGACGATGTCTCCTTTGAGCTGCGATCTGGCGAGACTCTGGGCGTCGTCGGCGAGTCCGGATCTGGCAAGTCGACGATGGCACGAATGGCGCTGGCGCTCGACCTGCCCGACGATGGGGCCGTTCTGTTTCAAGGTCAGGCCTGGACCACGCTCACTGATCGCGAGCGCAGAGCGCGGCGCCGGGCTATCTCGGTCATTTACCAGGATCCCCTCAGTTCCTTTGATCCTCGCTGGACTGTGGGACGCATCATATCCGATAGCCTCACCAGTGACGTGTTGACCAGAGGCGAGCGCGATCAGCGCGTTGTCCAGCTCCTTGACCTGGTCGGACTATCGCGAGCCTTCCTGGGTCGCCGACCGCTCGAACTCTCGGGCGGTCAGCGCCAGCGCGTTGCGATCGCCCGCGCGATCGCTCCAAGGCCCGCCGTGATCGTCTGCGATGAGCCGGTCTCAGCGCTCGACGTCTTAATCCAGGCACAGGTGCTGGACCTGCTGGCCGATCTGAAGGCGCATCTTAACGTGAGCTACATCTTCATTTCGCATGATCTGGGTGTGGTCCGCCATCTCAGCGATCGCGTGATGGTCATGCGGCAAGGGCGCGTCGTTGAGACCGGCACCAGGGACGAGATATTCCTCAATCCGCGTACCGACTACACCAAGGGCTTGATCGACGCAGTTCCAAGTCTTGCGCGCGGCGGGGCGGCCAATCGTTCATTCAGCCGCCTCTAAGAAGACGCCCTCATAAGTGCGCTCATTTCCATGCCCTGTGATGAAGGCCGCTTCGACGAACGGGCCACGGCCTTTGTCGATTGAAAACGCGTAGAAGCCACATCCTCGTCAGCAAGCGAGGCCTTTGTCATTGGGTCCAACGTTTACTGCCATTCGAGTCGAGAGTTCAGTCTAACCGATTTGCGGCGCTGGTGAGCTCGGAGGGGTTGTCATATTCGGCGTCCGTCTATTGGGATTCCTGCGGTGCAGAAATTGCGGGATGTCTGCGGGCTGGCTCGTCTTTGATGCCGACTGTGGGATTTGCGACATGTTGTCGGAGGAGGACACGCCCGCTAAAGCAAATAGCCATTACAAATCAAGCTATCGCAGTTGGCACGAGCCTTGAAAGGGAGCTGTCATCCAGCATGGCATGCTCAAGGAACGTAGTGATGGCTCATAAGATCATAGCCTCTCAGTTCACGTATGCGTCGCGTGCGATTGCGACTCCCGAACGCCACTGTCCGACTCAGTGCGCGCTCGCGCACGCTTTCGCCAAGGTGATCGACCAAGCCTCGATTGCGGTCCACGCCCGCACCTATCGCGGTGCCGATGACCGACCATTTTGCTAGCCACCTGCCGCGTCTTCTTTGCGCTCAAAATGCGCCAAAAAGTCGATGCGCTGGCGGAGGCGCTGATCAAGCCGCGCATCAGCGGGCGAGCAGTCGCCAAACCACAGGCTTAACGGTAAGCCCAGGCCGATGCGCGCCTCCTCTGTGAGGCGAAGCTGCCCAGGCGGACTGATTCCGCATCGGCAGCCCATCGCGACTTCAGGGCGAAAAGAGCATCATCTCGGCGGAACAAGAGTCGTTTGCGGCCGGGGCAAACCGAGTAGCTAGATTTCCATGGACAAAATAATCGAAGCAAAACCAGTATCAGTTTTGCGGCAGGGGGGCACGAGACGGGCGGCTGGCCAACACCTCACGATCGAGCTCAGCGAAACCGTGAAGCTCGCGTGGCCAATGGTGTTGACCCAGCTTGCGCAGGTCGCGATGATGACAACGGATCTTGCCTTTATCGGCCACATCGGGCCTCAGGCACTCGCCGCGGCCGCCCTGGCGGTCACGCTCTATCTCGTCAGCTTCACCTTTGGCGCGGGCCTGCTGGCGCCGATCGCACCGTTGGCCGCGCAGGCCTATGGGGCGGGGAATCTTGCTATGGTACAGCGCGCACTGCACACGGGGCTATGGGCGGCGCTGTTACTATCGTTCCCGATCATAGCGTTTGCGTTTTGCGGAGAGCAAATACTGCTCGCTTTCGGTCAGGCCCCAGACGCGGCGCGGCTCGCCAAGCAATATCTGTTCGGACTGGCCTTGGGCGTGGTGCCGGCGCTATGGCTGCAGGCCATCCGTAATTTCATGAGTGCGGTCAACCGGCCGGAGCCGATCTTGTGGATCACGCTGGCGGCAATCCCTCTCAACGCCGTGCTCGTGTATCTGCTGGTCTATGGCAAGTTCGGGCTGCCGCGGCTTGAGCTGTTCGGGGCGGCGCTTGCGAGCACGCTGGTGAACTGTGCGATGTTCCTGGCCGGTTTGTGGTTTGCCACAATGCGTCGTCCTTTCCGTGACTACCACGTGCTTGCAGATCTCTGCCAATTCGATTGGCCCTTCTTGCGCCAGCTGATCGTGATCGGGACTCCGATCTCAATCGCCTCCCTGATGCAGTACGGAGTTTTGTCGGCTGCCGCGCTCCTGGCGGGCCTGATCAGCACCAGTGCACTCGCTGCTCATCAGATTGCGATTCAGATCACCGTGATTACATCCATGATCGCTTTCGGCATCAGCATGGCGGCGGCCGTGCGCGTTGGCCATGCGGTCGGCCGCAACGACGGTCCCGGCATCAAGCGGGCAGGCCTGGTCGCGATGCTGCTCGGTACCGTAATCGCTGCTTTGCTGATAATTGCGGTGATCGTCGCGCGTTTTGAGATCGCCGAGCTGTTTCTGGACAAATCGGTCGGAGATGCCGACGCGACGATCGGACTGACTGCAGAGCTCCTTATGGTCGCCGCGAGCCTTTTTGTCACTGATGCCGCGCAGAGCATTGCGGCGGGCGGTCTGCGCGGCCTGAAGGACACTCAGGTGCCGCTTCTGTTCGTCTGCATTGCCTATTGGCTGATCGGCTTCTCACTTGGCTACGTGCTTGGTTTGAAGATCGGGCTTGGTGCGATTGGCATTTGGATTGGCTTGTCAATCGGGACAACCATCTATGCGGGGCTCCTCGTCCTGCGTTTCCAACTGCTGGCGAGCAGGCGTGCTCTCAGAGCCGTCACTTGATTGCGTAATGATGGTTCTTGGCGAGCGGGAATCCAGGAATGCGAGGCGACTTCAGGGGTCCCTCCGCCTTCACAGAGGCAAGGCGTCCGATTGGAAACAAGATGACAGACCGCGCAGTCACCAGCAGTTGCGTGCCTTTTGCAAAGGCACATCGAAACCAATTTGCCGGCCCAGTTTGACATCCATCTCGTCGTTGCCGACCGCGCCACCACAAGCATCCAAGGAGCTGGCTCGCCCGAAGTCCGCGCTGGCACATTCTCTTCTGCCCTATCCTTCCTCGACCAGGTCGAGCGCTTCTTCAGGCTCATCACCCGTCACGCCCATCCGGCACCGCCGACCACAAAAAAATGCGACGGCCTATCGGCGCCTACAATGCAATTGCACGCCCTGCATGTGAACTCCTGACCCGAACTCCGCCCCCGGAACCTCGCGCGACGTTGTCGGCGAATTTCCGGAACGGAGCTGCGTCGCCGGGACGAAAACTGAGGAACGCAGGCGGCGATTTGTGGCTCAATACGACATCTGGAGAATGCGCCTACGTGCATTGAAGGCAACCGTCACTCAACGGTCGCGGAAAGGGACATCGCACTTGTGGTCGAAGTGATAGAGAACAAGCAGGACCCGCCGTTACGAGCGTTGTGAATCATTGTCCGATTTGTGACAGGACGCGCTCCTTGTCAGTTGCCAGCCCAGACGGCTTCTGCCGAGCGCCGTTTCTAGACAATGTCTATCAGGACAGATGAGGGATGGCACAGACGTTGCTATTGAAGTGCATCGTGAGGCCGACTGTTAGAAGCACGAACTCGGGGTTAGCCGAAGTTGCGGCGTTTTTCGCTCGACTGTCGACGGGCTGATTAAGTACCACAAGGGTGAGGTCCTGGGAGATCAACTCCGTCTGCTACAACTTGCTCAGGCTTTTCGTGCGTGTCGGTTCGTGATGGCACAATTCAAGAGGCCCGGTCAGGTAAGTTAAATCCTGATGAGTGATGATGCTTAAGTCCCAGAAAGAAATCCCAAGAGGCGCTCGCGGCAAACCTTGGCTACCTGAAACAGACGGGCCATGCAAAAGGCGCGCGGCAAACGAGACTAAGAAAGTGCGCTCGTGATCGAGAATGGAAACTGTCGACAATGACGCAAGCCATCGATACCAATAGCCACTTCAGCGTGCATGAGGAGCTAAGTATCCGTGCAACGACGATAAGCCAGTCCTCGGCAGATGGTGACTTTGTCCGCTACTGGAGCCGAAAAGTGATCGGGCGTCTGCGTTGGCTGCGGTGGAAAGGCGAACCGAGGACGCAATCAAGAAGACCGGCATCGGCCTGCGGCTATCTTCCGAGAACTTCACCGGTCATGATCTATCCGGATTTTCGTTGCGGCGATGCATCCTCAATCGTGCGCAACTCCACGGAGCGAAGCTGGATGGGGCCGATCTGTCGGAGGCCAACCTTGTTTGCCCCGGATTAGAGCGCGCAAGCTTCCGCGGAGCCAAGCTCGACTTTGCGTATATGCATGCTATTGCCGCGCAGGTCTGCAATTTCGATGATGCAAGTTTGCGCAATCTCATCGATGCAACCGGTAGCCTATTCCACGGGTGCAGCATGCGAAGGACCCGTTTCGACAACGCAGTCCTAAGTGGCGTGCTCTTTTATCAATGTGACGCGAGCCAGGCTGTCTTTGATGGCGCTGAACTGCAAGGATCGACCATCAATGAATGCTACCTGCCTTGCTCGTCCTTTAATTTTGCCAAGTTAAACCAAGTTACGATGACGAAGGCGCATCTGACCGGCAGCTCGCTCTTGCAGTCAAGGGGGGAGTGTCTATCAATCCTGCGCCCCACTTCGGTCGATGATCTTGTCCTAGAGAACGCTCATCTTCCTTACTTCAGGCTTTCAAAGGCGAGCGGTCGCATCCTGGCCAAAGCGCTGAGCGCCCCCTTTGCGGATTTCAGCCTCTCAAATCTTGCCAAGGCAGAGCTCGAGGAGGCAGATCTATCGGAGGCGCGACTTCTGTCCGTAAACCTCGCCAATGCCAACCTCGTCGGCGCAGTGTTGAACGGAGTATCAGTGCGTTCTTGCCAGCTCGATGGAGCTGATCTATCTCGCGCATCAGGGGAAGCCATTTCGATCTTCGAGAGCACGATGCGATCCGCCCAGTTGCGCGGCTTCCGTGCGCGCTGTGCGTTTATACGCGATTGCGATATCGATGATTCAGATTTTTCGCAGGCGTACCTATATCGCTCAATGATTACCGGTGATCCTCCGCAGTCCATGGCTTTGAACCGCGCCAAGTTCGAGGGAGCCAACCTTGTTCAGTCATATATTGCGGCAGGAATGACTGGCAGCAACCTGGAAGCGGCCCGTACGGCATACGTTCGAATGAATCAATCCTCGCTCTGCAAAACGAACTTGAGTGGAATTTCACCTTTCCAGGCAAGCTTTGTAAAAACAGACTTCTCGGATGCAATGATAACGACGTTTGAACCTCCGTTCTTTGCAGACAGATGTCCTGGGCTCCAGGCTGCTTTGAAGGACGTGGAAGATCGGAAATCCGAACCTTCAGAATATCTGGCTGAGTTCTCATCGCTAATGAGGCGCGGTCGAGAAGGATCGACCTGATTGGGCTAAAGGACGCATGACGATCTGGGGCGCCTGTCATTAGAGAAGGAAAATGGAGAAGCGGGATGCGTCCCCGTTGTGGCCGGATTCCAGGCGCTCATGAGCTCATTCGCCGCGCGGTCGATGTGGCCGGTAGCGCTCGCCATGCGTTATGTCTAATCGAGCAGCAGGGCTGCGGGGCAATCAACAAGACGGAGTAGGAAACATGCATCTAGCGTCTCTTTCAGCTGGCAAGACCTTCATTACGGACGTAGCAAGAAGAGGTCAAACTATCGGCACAGTACACACTTTAGGAGCGTTGCATCTGGGCCACGCTGAGTTAATCAGAAGGGCCGCAGCCGAGAACGATGTGGCCATTGTCACAGTGTATCCGAACAAAATTCAGCTTAGCCCAGGTCCTGAGTACGAGTTCAATTTGGAGGATGACATTGCGCTTGCGCTGGGAGCGGGCGCTTCTGCTGTGATTTCAACGAGCGACGCGGAGATGTTTCCGCCGGGATATCGAACGTTTGTGTCTCAAGGGGATTATCCGCTGCGTGCGAACGGGCCTCATGGGCTCCTCAAGGAAGGTGTCACCGGATGCATCCGCTGGATTTGTTTTGCGCGACCAACTCGCAGCTATTTCGATTTAAAGGATATTGGACAGGCCCTTCTCGTGAGGCGAGCGGTCGCGGACCTGCTTCTTGATTGCGAGATACGATTTGTGCCGACAGTACGATACAAGAACGGAGTGCCTATTTCGTCGCGTTTGCGACACTTCGATCGTTCCGAGCTGGACGAGCTTTCATCGCTCTTCATGGCGCTGGACCACTTGAGAAAAGAGGCCGCTCGCGGAGTGTCTTGCGCCCAAGACCTGATAGACTCGGCAAGACCGCTGATCAAATTCCGACGGTTTGAATTTGAATCTCTTCGCATTGTTGGCGCGGACCGCTTTGAAGATCAGAAGCAGATCGAGCTTCCCTTTATAATCAGTGGAGTCGCCCTCGGTCGCGGCCTCAGAGTGTCTGAGAGTATCTTTGTACCGGATCAAGATACACTTTTGCATGGTCCTGCTGATATATGGATCGATTTGCCCGCGGAGTGGGAGTCTGGCGATCGCGCACAGTCGCGGGCTTGATGAGATCAGCGGCGGTTCGGCCATTGGTCGTTAAACCGGCTAGGCGGCTCGAAATCTCATCTTCGTCCTGCTGCTTGTCTCTGGCGGGTTGCTCTCGCTTAAACGGAAGGCTTCGGCTTTGCGCGGCACCTCGGACTCCTTAATTGCTAATTGTTCCTCGAAATGCTGAGGAGGCTCCGGGAGGGAGAGGAGCCGCAAGCACCCTGTTAGCCGAACGAGGGTTCCGCCCATTGATCCCGTTGACCGCAGGCCCGGTTGGCGGGCGACGTTGCGTTGACCGTGCTATTCGCGCACTTTCTCTTACACGGCGAGCTCATGGCCGAGCAGGCGTGGACCTATACGGATCGGAGATTGCAGCTTGGGCAGCGTGTCCCCGTTAAAATTTCCTTCAGTGGAGCTGGTCCGGTTGTTTCCGCGTTTCGATAGTTGGGGCCTTTGGGATTAGGCTGCATACCTAGCGGCAGCGGGGTGAAGAAGGCTTGATCCGGCGTGCTGCCGTCAAGACGACTCAAATGGGGCGCCTGCTGTTATATATAGCCGATCGAGCTGCGCGCCCGGCTGACGCTGTCATAGCAGGCACATCTCCTCGTATTTGACGCTGCGCCGGAGCTGTCCGACAAACACGTTGTCCCGCCATGAGCCCACGCCGTCCATGCTGATCGCGATGCCGTTGTCGGCGAGCACGCTGGAAAAAAGCTGTCCAGTGAACTGAGAACCCTGATCCGGTTCAAGATGTCTGGCGTGGCCAAGGCATCCTCCAGCGTGTCGAGGCGGAAGGCTGCTTCCATGTGAGTGACAGTCGCCACGACAGAACACGACGTGTTGCGCAGTCCAGCACCACGACGAGATAGACGAAGCCAATCGCCGTCAGGATGTAGGTCATGTCCATCGCGCAGACCTGGCTCGGTAGCGTAATCTCAATGAGGCGCAGCAGATATGGGATCTTGTGGCCGGGCTCGGGTCTGGTGGTGATAGAGCGCCTCTATCCCACCGCCACATCAGAGTCTTCACGTGCCGGCGGCCGATCTTGCACGCTCGTAGCGAGCAGGCCTCTCACCATTCGCGAACCGGCGAGGGAAACTCCAGATGCAACCACCGCATGATCGCGAGATCGGCGTGCGGCACCGGTCGAAGGGACCCGGAGAACTCCAACCCGACCTAAACCCGCCGATACATCGTTTCTGGGCTGTCGTTGATCCCTATGGACGAATTTCTCGAGGCGTTGAACTTCATTCCAGCGAGTACTCGTGTGCCTACCGGTCGCCCCGGCTCGGAAACATGCCGATGTCACTGTGAGGAGCACCCATCCGAACAACAATCGATGGGCTTGAATCGGCCGTAGCGTCAGGTTGTACAACACGACAACGGCATATCCGCGAAGCATTGGCCAATGAAACAAGCCTCTCTCTGTCTTGTACTATATTCTGTTTTCGGTTGCTTGGGCTGAATGAGATTTCGCTCGCGGACTCAACGCGGCGCTACGATTGCGCCACAAGCGGCACCGATGGAGAGCCGACAGGCGATCGGAATGGGTGCATCATTGTCAGCCTTCAATACACCTGCCGCGTTGCCGATGGTCTGTTGAAGGACGCGGGGTAAAGTCGGAGCGCGCGTTCCGAAAAAGGACACAGACGATGTCAGAAGTCTTATGGCGGGAGGATGGGGGGATCAAACTGGCTGGTTCATCGCCGAGGGGCAGCGGATCGGTCCGAAGCACTGCACGTTGGAAGGCCAGGAGCTGGTTGCCTGCACCTCTGATGTTCGGCTCATTCACCAGTCCAGCGCAGTGGTGGAATGTCGCCTGACGCTGAAAACGAACATGAACAGCTGAATCGGCTTCGCTGTACTGCGGATTAGAGGACGGGCAAGAGCCGCATACGAGGTTTCGACGCGGATAACCAGTGACCTGCCACTTTTTGGCGATATGTGGCCTGCAATTCCAGTGAGGCACCCATGGAATGGTTAAGTGGAGCTTGCACGCGATGGCGCGCAATTGGCGAATGCGGCAAGCATTCGTGAGAAAGAATTAAATTCGACATAGCACGCGCATGGAAGTCGAGACTGATTAGCTCTACTTGGAGTGTGTTGGGGGCACGAGTCCCTCCGCTAAGGCATTGTCATTGGCGGTGCTTGGCCGGCTTTTCGAGAAGAGACATGTCACGGCGCTCACCGTATCGTGACATTCATTGCGAGCGGATGCCCGCCAAGTCGCCATAAGTAATCCAATCCGCTATATTTGGCGGCGATGTTGATGTTCTAGTTATTAAACAGATCCCAGTTCACGTTGCACCGTTCTTTTGGAAAGCGTATCCCGAAAAACGGGTGATATAGCCCGTTGTTAAACCGCAGCGGGAATTGTTATCGCGCGAGATGACATCGATCTTCTGCTTCGCGATGCGCACCTGCTCCGTATGTGACAGGCGAATGAAACCGGCACAAATCGATTTGGTTATAACGCTTAAATCGCATGTTGAATTCTACATAACTTATGGTAGAGCTCCTGCTTTCGCGCCGATTGATTAAGACCGCGAGTTATCCGTTTCGTCCCTACAACCTCGATTGTACCTGTTGCGGACGCGTGAGGAATCACTTTCCTAAGAATATCTTCAAGCTTGGTTCGCGGACAAAACGAACATTTCTCATCGTCGAAAAGAAAGCTGGTTTCGTTTCATGGACTGGACATCGATTGATAGTATGATTGCGATGTAAGAACGAGGTAATTGATCATGTTGCACGTCGATCCCGGCACCATTGCCCGCCGACTTCGTCGTCTGATCAGAACCGATGCAAGACTCGGGGCTGTACGCGACTGAGCAGGTCACACGATGGTCGTGCTCCGTAGCCGACCACCGGTTTTGGCCTTTTGTGGCGGCTGCTGCGGCACATTGCGGCCGAGTATGGTGCATCACCAGACCGACTTCGTTGGCTTCTGTCGTTAGTCCCGCGACCAAGTTATTACGCAACTTTGTTTAGGCATCACGATAGTGAGAGAATGAGCATGAGTAACATGACGGATAGCATTATCCCGCGAGCGGATATCGTCAAATCCGCGGCCCGGCTGGGTGCCGAGATCAAGAACATCAGGCTATCGGACGAATTGTCCGACGAGGTCATCCGGGCCATTAGCCAGTTACTCCTCGAGCACAAGGTCGTCTTCTTCCGTGATCAGGGACATCTCGATGATTTCGAACAGCAGCGCTTTGCCTACAAGCTCGGCTCGCTGATAACGCGTACGACCAAGCAGGCATCGATCCTGGGAATGGCGCCGGATCGTCGGAGCGGTCGTGCCGACCAGATGCATACGGATGTCGGTGACGCATGTCCGAAGATCTCGGTGCTGCGCGGCGTCGTGATCCCGCCTGATGACCGTGACACAGTTTGGTCAAGCACTGCGGCCGCATATCTTGATCTTCCGGAGGCGCTGCGGATGCTGGCCGACCACCTCTTGGCGGTACACTGCAGCGCTTATGATTACATCGTGAGAAGGCACTCCGCCGAGACGGACGCAAAGCAATTTGACGATGTCTTCACCGGAAGCATCTGCGAAACCGTGTGTCCCGTTGTTCGCATCCATCCAGAGACGCGCGAGCGCTTGCTCGTGCTCGGAGATTCCGTGCAGAACTTCGTTGGCCTCGAAAAATATGTTAGCCAAAAGCTGTTTGAGCGCCTTCAATCCTACCTCACCTCGCCCGAGAATACCGTAAGATGGAATTGGAAATCGGGCGACGTTGTAATCTGGGATAACCGGGCGACCGAGCGCTACGCCATCAAGGAAGCCAGTGACCGAGATCAGCTGGAGAGGCGTACCGCTATCGGTGGCGGTGTGCCGCTCAGTATCGTTGGTCCTCGCAGCTTGGCGCGCACCAAGTCGAAGCCGCAGGCGGACAAGGCTGCCTAGTTTGGGTCACTCTCTGGTCTATCGCGATAGAAGGAAGTGATCTGAAGTGGGCGTCATCAAAACTTTCGTGCGCGCAATGAGACGTTGAGTAGCTGATGCGTACACCTTGGTCTGTTGTTTACCGACATTCGCGACGTTATTCGACTGAAGCTCAAATGGGTTCCGCATCACGGCGCCACAGGCATCCAGATTGTTGGTACTTCTCATGTTCGGCTGCGAGACCACCGCCCTCTTGCGTGCAGTTCTAAATGAAGTTTGCAATGAACTCTCGGTTCGCGAGACCGGCACCCGAACGCACGTAGCTTCGAGAATCCTTGAAGCCGCGTCACGAGGAGAGACGTCCGTTGAGGTCCTCGCAGATTGGTCAGACGGCGTTGACCCGCGCTCCGGACGATGTGGCCCCAGAAAGGCTCCCACCGTGTTGATCCGCCAGCCGTGGTTAGGGCGACGAGCTCACAAGAAATCAACATGGATTGACCTGCCCCAATCCTTCACCGATATGTGTGTGAAAAAGGCGAGCCATCGCGGGACTGATCCGCAGCGACGGTTGACCTGAGATCAGGCAATTCGCGGCCTGCAAGGTAGAAGAGGCCAACGCATCAGGTGGCTAAAGCGAACCTCTACTTAGTCGTTCGGTAAGTCAGCCGCGGCGAATGATCGGCGGCCGCTATGAGTGGGGTCAGGATGAGCACCAATGAACCCTCAGCCAAGCGAAGATGCGGCGGAAGTTGTGTCCGACGGCGGAGAAGATGACGTTGGCGGCATCTCCAGCGCGGCCCTTGAGATAGCCGCGGCCGATGTGGATTTTCAGTCTTCATCTGTCCGATGATGGGCTCGATTGCGGAGCGGCGGCGCAGCTCGCGCCTAATGGACCGACGCGACGGGGTTTTTTGCGTCGTGGCCGCCCGACATAGGGCCGCCCGATCGGACAGCCCGTGTGCGCCTAGGGGTGGTCAATGACGGCCCGCAAGGTGTGACCGTCATAGGGATTATCGGGCAGCGAGCCGGCATACAACACGGATAGGTCGCCGGGAGTCCGGCGGTTGTTGATGACGCTAGAGGCCTGTACGCCGAGCTCATAGGGCGCGGCGGCCTTGCCTTTGCCGATGCAATCCACCTTCGGGGCATTGGGAATAGAGCTTCCATTCGCGGTGGCGCTGCTGCTGCGAGCGGGTCTGACTGGCCCGTCCAAGGGGAAGTGCAAACCCCTTCTCCAATGCCGGCTGATCTTCGATCTTGGTGGGATGTCGTGGATGATCCGGCCGAGCCGGCTGCGCAGGATGCGCAACTGCCGCTGAAGCCGTTTGAACGTAAGCGTCGTTCTCAGGCCACGACCCTGAGCGCCGGGCAATGGGATCGGCCCATGGCAGCAGATCGTCGACTTGGCTGTTGGGGTGAGCGTTGACGATCTTTGTGATGACGTCGGCAAGGTACGCGTGAGGTTCGATACCCGTGAGCTTGCAGGTTTCGATCAGCGAGGCGATGATGGCCCAATGCTCGCCGCCGCGGTCGGAGCCCGCGAAGAGTACGTTTTTGCGATTTAGGGCAATTGGCCGGATCGCGCGTTCGACGACGTTGGAGTCGATCTCGATGCGGCCATCGTCGAGGAAGCGGGTCAGGCCCTCCCAACGCGAGACCGCATAGCGGATCGCTTCAGCGAGTTTTGTCTTCTGACTGATCAGAGCGAGCTTGGCGCGCAGCCAGGGTTCAAGCTCATCGATGATGGGCCGGCTCCGCCGCAGCCTGGCCTCGTGCCTTTCCTCGGCGCTGCTGCCACGGATGTCGCTCTCGATGGCATAGAGCCCGCGATGCGTTCGAGCGCCTCGCTGGCGATCGGCGCCGGGCCGGCCGCAGCGAGTTCGTAGAAGCGTCGGCGCCCATGGGCCTAGCAGAATGCCAGTCGCACGTCGCCGCGCTCGGCGAGTACGCGATAGCCGGCATAACCATCGACCTGAAGGGTGCCCGTGAACCCAGCGAGATGGGCGATCGGCCGCTCCGCCTTGCGATCGGGCGCGTAGACATAGGCCACGCCGGGCGGGTCGGCGCCACCCCAGGGGCGATCGTCGCGTGCGTAGGCCCACAATTGGCCGGTCTTGGACTTCCCGCGCCCGGGATCGAGCACCGGCGCCGTCGTCTCGTCGGCGAACAGCTTGGCCGAGCCCTTGGGCCTGGCGAGCAGACGCTCGTGCACAGGCCGCAGCAGGAAGGCAGCGCGGCCGACCCAATCGGCCAGAGTCGAGCGATCGAACGTGATGCCCTGCCGCGCATAGATCTGGGCCTGTCGATACAGCGGCAGATGATCGGCGTATTTGGAGACGAGAACCTGCGCCACCGTCGCCTTGGTCGGCAACCCGCCCTCGATCAGCCGCGCCGGCGCAGCCGCCTGCACCACCCCGTTCTCGCAGGCGCGGCAGGCATATTTGGGCCGACGCACAACAAGCACGCGGAACTGGCCGGAACGATATCGAGTCGTTCGCTGACATCCTCGCCAATCCGATGCAGCGCATTACGGCAGCACGGGCAGACATGATCGTCGATGTCGACCACCATCTCGATGCGCGGCAGATGCGCCGGCAGCGATCCACGGTTGATGCGGCGCTTGGCGGCGTGGCTTGCCCGCTCGGCTGGCGCCGCCGCTTCGTTCTGGGCCTCAGTGCTCGCCGCCGTCTGCTCGGCTTCTTCGAGGCCGAGCAGCAATTGATCTTCCGGCAGCGTCTTGGCCCGTCGGCCGAAGCGGTGACGCTGCAACTCCTTGATGATTTGCTCCAGCCGTTCGGCGCGCGCACGCTCCGCCAGCAGCATCGCCTTGAGCGTGCCGGGATCGTCGGGAAGCGTGTCCGTCGTCGCCATATGGCGCGATTACATCATGTGCTGCAGCCGTTGCGAGCGTTTCGATCGGACTGATTCACTCTGTCGCAGATCAGCCTGGCTGCACCGGCACCGGGATCTCGCGCGCGGCGTGAACCCGTCGCCAATCGAGCCCTTGAGAACTCCGCAGCCGACAGCCGCATCACCCCATCCTGCACGTTCGGCCAACGGAACTTGCCATCCTCGAGCCGTTTGGCGAACAGGCACCCTCCCGTGCCGTCCCAATAGATCAGCTTCACGCGGTCGGCCCGTTTCGCCCGGAACACATAGATGGCGCCCGAGAACGGATCGGACTTCATCGTCTCGCGCACCAGTGCCGCCAGACCCTCGGCACCCTTGCGGAAGTCCACCGGCTTGGTTGCCATCATTACCCGCACCGCGCCGGTCGGACCGATCACGTGCCGACCTTCAGCGCCCGGATGACCACCGCGACCGTCTTGGCGTCAGCGCCACGGCCGACCCGGACGCTGACGCCTTCGATCTCCACCTCGATGATTCCCGAGGCCCGATCCACCGGGCGTGCCCGCTGGCGCTGCCGCCGGCGAGCTGCGCCTTGCGGCAATGCCGATTCCACCACCGCAGGCACGAACTGCGGCGCCGCGGTGGCAGCGTCCGCCCCAGCAGGCTGCCGTGCCTGGCGGCGTCAAGTGAACAGTTGCTGCGGCGCAAGCCCATGCCGCCGCGCAACTTCCGACACCACCGCACCCGGGACAAGCGTCTCTTCAATCATCAGGGCCTTGTCGTCTGCCGAGAACCACCGGCGATGGCCCGTTCCCGTGATAACCTCAAGCCGGCGCGCCGTCGTTGCCTCCGGCTTAAGCGTATGGTCAAGCGTAGACACAACACGATCTCTCCGATTCAGAGATCGTCACACTCGCGGATCGTAATCTTCAGGAAAAGGTGCGGTCAAAACACCGCTTACGTTTGAACTACTTGGCATCGAGCGTAACGGCCCGCCATCATCGCCGCCAGGATTGCCGCAGTCTGACGCCGCTGCCTCGCCAGGCGGTTAAGCCCCTGGACCGCCGCATGCAGCAGCTTGGCGTCGGTCGGCAAGCTGATGGCCTTCGGCTGCACCGTGGTGTCGACGGGACTCGCTTGAGGTCCTGATTGCGCAGCGCGCCGGCCTCGTTGCCGCCCGCAGGCTGTCGACCAGCAGCAGTTCCAGCTCGTCGCCGAGCCGCTTGCGCCCACGGCTCAGGGGCGAACGCTCGTTCGGGAACTCGTGCTGGAAGAACTTAATGCCGTTGAAGTTCGTAGATCCAGTGCTCGCAGACATCCTCGTCGGAGAGGCCGCAAATGTGTTTGTGCAGCAACAGCCCGATCACGAACCGGCTTGCGATCCCAAGCCAACCCTCCTGGCTGTAGAGCGGTGCTATCTCGCGATCGATCCAGTCACAGTCGATCTTGCCGCCAGGCCGCAATAGCTCGCTTCAAGCTGATGATCTGATCCAGTCTGGCGCGACGCAGATCCCATTCCTCCCTCGCCTCCGGTTCTTCGGTCGGATCGCTCGCCTTCGCTGCGAGCGCGTAAATACGGCTGGCCTCGAAGAAATCTGAAAACGAAATCCCAAGCTTTTCGGCCTCCCGACGCCAAAAGCTTCCCCAGCAGAGCCAAAAACAGAATTTCACTCAACGGCTTGGGTGCTTCTTCGCGGACGACTCAGAAATTTCGTCCGCCATCGCGTCCAGCAATCCGACCCGGGCACCTTATGCTATTGATTGGGCAAATTCAGATATCCGGCAAACCAGAAAACCATCCTTTCCGTTCATGCGATCGACAATCTCGCAAAAAGTCGACCCTTCGAACAGATCCTTATACCTGTCGCGGAGAAGGTTGCCCAAAAACGTGCCGTCGCTCAAAATCCAAGCAGCAGAGAGTAACGTCGCCATTTGGGAGAAGAACATTGCGATGCTGTCGTTCGTCAGGACAAATCAGTGCTCCGGCGATCGGCTGTCTGCTTCAACGATCTTAGGATTGACGCTTCTGCTCCTGCTGCTCAGCGGAGAAGAGCGAATCAGCGCTTGGTCGGGAATTATCTCGACAAGGTCAGGATGGACCTCCCAGAACGATGAATAGCAACGATGAGATGTCTGCGGCGATCAGTTGACGCATCAAATCGACATAGTTGCGCCTGACTAGATGAAAACGCAGTGGCAGGTCACAAGACCCTAGACACCAGATTTTGGCCTCAAACGCCCAGCAGATTTTACTCGCGAACTATAGATTAACGTTACTAGCACTATTTTTGCAGATTTGTTTCCTGCGGCTTTCACGCGTGCGCCTTCTGCAGTAAGGGCATCGCTGAGTTGGCGTCGACGAATGGGATTGAAGGGTGGCGAGGCATACCGTCGGTAATTTTTCTCTCCACGGCGATGAAGGCCTTACCCCGATCGCCCCGTCAAACTAGTCAAGCCGAGTTCTTCAACGGCTGATGAACCTGCTCAGCAACTCCTTCGTGGCCAAATTGGTCATCCGTGAAGAATGTGCGGATTGACCTGAGAAACAAGCAGAATTGGTCTCGATATAGTATTCGATTTTGCAGGAAAGCGGGGTATTGGGCCGCGCTTTCTTGCGTTTTGGGATTTTGCTTTCGAGCGATTCGTGATTCCCTGACGGCCTCGTCGACATTGGGGAATGCGATGAGCAAACCGCGGGATGGTCGCCAGAAAGACTTGTTGCTTCCGGCTCTTGATCAGATCATCGACATGGGTCATCCGCTGGTGCGGTTGGCGGCGCTGATCGACTGGAGCATCCTGAATGAGCGCTTCAGTGCGGTTTGCCAAGCAGGGTCGGGGCAGCCCGGTTTGCCGACGCGGCTTGTCGCTGGCCTGTTCATTGTGAAGCACATGCACAACCTGTCAGATGAGGTGCTGTGCGCTCGATGGATCGAGAATCCCTACCACCAATACTTCTGCGGCGAATTGAGCTTCTGCCACCGTCTGCCGTTCGATCGATTGTCGATGACACGCTGGCGCCAGCGGCTTGGCGAGGAACAGCTCGTCGCGTTGATCCACGAAAGTCTGTCAGTGGCGCACAAGACTGGCGCCATCGTTCCAAAGGAGCCGGAACGGGTAGTCGTCGATACCACGGCGCAGCCGAAGGCGGTTGCGCATCCGACCGACGCGTGGCTGATGCACCGGGCAATCATCAAGCTGGTCGGGCTCGCCAAGCGCGACCATGTGCCGCTGCGCCAGAGCTATCTGCGCCTTGCCAAGCGCGCCGCCATTATGGTCGGCCGCTATACCCACGCCCACCAGTTCAAACGCGCCCGGCGGCAGCTCACTTCCTACGGACACGGCTTGGCCCGATCATCCGCGACATCCGCCGCAAGATTGATGGCGATACGGTGCTGGAAGCTCGCTCCGACCCGTTGCTCGGTTTAGCGCAGCATGTGCGCAGCCAGGATCAGCATGAGCGCGGTCCAAAGGTCTATGCTTTACATGCTCCGGAGGTCGAGTGCATCGGCAAGGGTAAAGCCCACGCGCCCTACGAGTTCGGCTGCAAGGTCAGTCGTGCTCCACGCCAAAGCCCTGCGTGGCAATCTCTTCGATGGGCACACGCTCGGTCCCGTGATCGCCGATATCGGGAAGCTCACCGGCGTGGAGGCTCGCCGTATCCACGTCGACAAAGGGTATCGCGGTCACAATCACCCGCATCGGTTCAGGGTTTAGATCCCGGGTCAGGTCCGCCGCGTCACAGCTTCCATCCGTTACGAGATGAAGCGTCGCGCGGCTGTCGAGCCCGTCATCGGCCACGTCAAGGCCGAGCACCGCTTGGATCGCAATTATCTCAAGGGACGCCTCGGCGACAGGATCAACGCTGTCTTCGCAGCAGCCGGCTACAACTTCGGCCTGCTCCTGCGATGGCTCGCAGAGCTTGCGTGTCATCATCCGAGCCTCATCGAAACCGTCCGGGCCCGAAGCATCGCTTGACCCTGGAGCCGCGCAAGTTCTTCACGGGCGACTAATTGTGGCACCTAATGTGCGCAGACCTGTCGCGGCCGGTATGTTGGCACATCAACTTTAAGTAGGGTCTAACCCCGCCGGCGAAAATGACGGGACTACGAGTAGCTCGGTACTGTCCTGACCATCAAACCGGCTCCTCAACTCCTCGCCGGTTAGCCAAGAAAGCCAATTGTCCTCCACAATATCCTCGTCCACCAGCTGTAATACCGCCCCGCCTGCTTCATGATGTGGCATATCGTCGACGCCCTTATCGAGAGTCGAGCGCGCTACAAGCGCACATAAGAAATCAGGAGCCCACATGGCGAACGAAACGCCGTGTGTTATTCGTGTTATGATCTTGCGAATGCCCTGTCCCCTGAGGTCTCTGCGGACCCAAAGGTCCCCGTGATAGGCTACCTTCCCAGTCATCTTTTTCGCGGTTGGTGCTGTGCAAATACACCGGTCTTGAGGATGTGCATGTCTGGTAGGGTCAGCGTAGAACGCCTTCAAGGATTCAAGATGTTCTGCAAAGTTGCTGTGCGAAAGCCGATACAGTCGAGCAGCCTCCAAACCCGCGACATCGTTATTCTTATCGACGCCTATGATCCAATACCCCTCGCCAGCCTCAACTCGCGAGCGATCTGATCGAAAATTCGGATTTGTCCGCTCCTTTGCCGGAGTGGTGCGAGTGATCAAATTATATTCATGAAAATCGAACCCTATAAAAAACCTGATGCCTTTTCGAGCGGCGACGTCTTCATGTATTTGAAGGCAGCGCGAGACGCGCAGCGGATTAACGATGCCCTTCATTGCTGCACCTTGTCTTATCGTGATGGATCCAAGTTTTACCTACTATAGTAAGAAGTATCGCATCGACTTGCAGAAGCGGTGTTGGCGCGTATCGGGATTGAGCGGGGCAGAGCGTTCTTGAGCCGGGTCGATAGGGCTGCCCTTTCGGCGTCAGAGGAGGAGCGTTCTTGTGAGTGTCCATTCGATTCCCCGTGAATCACCATTCGTTTTGGCGACATCGGCGATCACGGCCGGGGCCGAATGGACGACTCCTGAAAGTTCACATCTAGTTAAGCTCGAAAAGCTTCCGTGGTGCACACGTTAACACCTCGACGCCGGACTCGGTTACACGAAAAGTCTCGCTGATGACGTACCCGAATTCTTCGTCAATCATCCAGTTACCTAAATGCAAATGGAAAGTCATATTCGGCGCCAGTGCCGTCATGTCCCCTTCCCTGATGCTGGCGGTCCGCTCCACCCAATCGATGCCAACGGGGTAGCCACACCGCGATTCTTTCTTGACTCCCAACTTCTCAATCGTGCGATGGATTGCTTCGGCGACGTCACTGCAGGTACATCCCGCGTGGACCATGCCCAGCGCGGCCTCCAGGCCGGCGAGCTCGGCCTCATGTACGCGACGAAGGCGGTCGGAGGGCCGACCGATTGAGAAGGTGCGACTGATCGGGGCAGTGTAGCCATGGCGCACGCCGCCGACTTCGAGATTTATCTGCGAACCTTGGTGAAAGACATCCTCGCTCCATGTGATGTGGCTTGTTCCCGTGCGCGGAGAGGAGCATAAATAGGGAGTTTCGATCATCGTTCCAGACTTGCCATTTGCGCCGCGCACCAGCGTTGCCAAGACCTCCGCGATCGCATCAGCTTCCCGAAGCCCGGGGCGTATCACTTCCGCGGCACGCATGATTCCGGCATCTGTGATAGCGGCCGCTTCCTTCATGACGAATATCTCGAGATCCGACTTAACCATTCGGATCCAGGTTACGGCGCTGGTGCAGTCGACAATCGTCGCTTGCGGCAGCCGCAGCTTGAACTTCTCCGCTGAAAGCGCCGACATGGCGCCAAGCTCGAGCCCCACGCCGCGGTTTGCAAGACCAACCTCGAAAAGGAAATCGATCAAAGCATCGTAGCCATTCATACCAGAATTGCCCACAAGAGCTTCGGGATAGCCTACTACCTTGTCGCGCTCGATGAAAGTCTGATGCAGGGCTGCGGGTACATCCATTTTACGCAAGATGAACGTCGGCTCCTGTTTGTGGATCGAAACCACTAGCCCTTTCGGGTCATTCGGCGACTTCGCGGTGTAGCCTGTGAGGTAAGTAATATTGGATCCGTCGGTTACGACGAGCGCATCAACCTCCCGGCGTGCCATTTCTGCTTTCACCGCGGCAAGCCTGCGCAGGTACTCTGTTCGCGGGAATGCCTGCAGCCCTTTTCTGATCGTCATTATTTTGGCTCCATCGGATTTAACCTCGGATGCTTTGTGTTGAAATTGGCATAATCGAGAGAAGAGGGCGTCATCCGAAACGTTATTGCAGATCTGCTTCGCGAAAGCGAGGCTCTGGACAACACTGCCCGCCTACCAGATATGAGGGGTCGCTCGATGCTCAAGCGCACGAGCGACGAGATGTGCCACTCCCGCCACTTCGCACGGATCGCCGCCTTCAGATCAAGCGTGCCACGACGCGCTCTGCATTTTGTTGCTCCGGCTTCCATGGCGCACTTCGCGCGGTGTTCCGGCAAATCGCCGGAGAGCTTGATATTTCTGATTTCAGCTCCGATGCGCGCTTGACGATGTCTGCATGGGGATGACACTTTGATCGAAGCCGTTTCACTTATGATGGTATTCTCCATTGCGATTCTTCGCCAGATAAAGCTATTCATGCAACGCGAGATCGGCCGGGAGGCAGATCGCGGCCGATCCGTGCCAGGCCCCATGGAACAGCCCGCTTGACTCTCGCTGGCGTTCCCCTTGCGTGCCCGCACCCTATAGAAGGGGCCGATCACACGCGAAAAAGCGTCTTGGCCCATAACTTCAGTAGTCGCTTCGGTCAGCTTCGTTGGGATTAGCGGAGGCGATGTCGCTGTTTCCAAGCACTAGGTGGTGTGGACACTTATCGCATCCATAAGACGATGGCAGCGAGGGTGACGACGGCACGGTAGTTTCGGGCGGTCTTCTCGAAGCGGGTTGCGACGCGGCGGAACTGCTTGAGTTTTGAGAAGCAGCATTCGACGAGATGGCGCTGGGCATAAAGATGCTTGTCGAGCGGGTATTTGATCGCACGTGACGGATTGTTGGGAATGACGGCCATCGCTCCCTTGGCAGCGATGGCTTGGCGCAAGTGATCGGCATCATAGGCCGTATCGGCCATGACGACCTCGGCGGGCAAGCCGTCGATCAATGCGGCGGCTTGCGGTGCATCACCCTTCTGACCTGCGGTAAGCATGAGCCGCACGGGACATCCCAAGCCTCGAACGGCCATATGTATCTTGGTGCTCAGGCCCCCGCGCGAGCGGCCGATCGCTTGATCTTCCACTTGATCTTCAGACCCCCTTTTTGGCCCCGGCGGCGTGCTGATGCGCCCGAACGATGGTGGAATCGACGATCAGATATTCGAAGTCCGGATCATCAGACATCGCCTCGAAGATCCGCCACCAAACACCCTTGATGCTCCATCGACTGAAGCGCCGGAACACGCTGTTCCAATCTCCAAACGCCTCTGGAAGATCACGCCAGGGAGAGCCTGTTCGTACGATCCACAGCACACCTTCCACGAACATCCGGTTGTCGCGCCCGGTGGAGCCTTTCTGATCGGGGCGACCTATGATGAGCGGCGCCATCCGTTCCCACGCCGCGTCGCTCAACACCAAACGGTCCATCACACCCAAGGCGGCCTCCCAAAAAGAAGCCTTGAATCTGATTTGCTCCTAAAAGGGAATCCTTAGAGTCCACACGACCTAGGTGCGAAACGCCTGGAGATGGGCGGACTGGTAAGGTGACGTCGCTGACTCTCATGGGCGTGCCTCGTGCTACCACCTTTCTTGAGCAAACACCGTTCCAAAGCATCACACCGTTCGTTTACCGGAGGAAAACGCTCATCCTGGCACCCACAGCGCAGCCGCCTGCCCGACATGTCGTTGTATTATCGCAGATACGACGACCGCAGCTCGACATGCGATTTCACCGCCGGCGCAGCGACCCGTATTTACGCATAGACGTCGGGTCCTGGGTTCAATCGACTGAGAATCTCGTCTTGCCTTGGAACTGCGTAATCGCTCCGAACGCGTCCCGCGCGTCGTCCTGGTATTGTGACCTAAGCACTGCGACGGAACGAAGACGATGAAAACGAGGACAATGTGGCCCATCAGTCGCTACGAAGGAATTGTGCAGTAGGTTCTTGGACTGTTTGGTAGCGGGTTCCGCTACATCGGGAGCCGTCTTTTCCTCCGACCTGTCAACCGCGGCATAGGCACGGTCGACGCTCTCTGACTTGAGCCGAGATACATAGCACGTAGGGTTCTTGTTCTTTGGTACTAAGTTCTGTGGAGCCGCCTCAAGAACGCGCGAACGCAACCAGTTCTACCTAAAGGCAAAGCGAGCAGGTTCGATCAGAACTGTGCGAGGCCCGCACTCTGAGGAGAGACTTGCCTCTTCCAAAAAATCGCTCAGAACGCAATTCGCCTGATCCCAAGTCCATTACCGGGACAAGCTCCTAGGCAGACGACCGGATCGGTGATCCGGGCTGCTTCCTTTTGCGGTGTCGCCGCGATCAAACTGTCCTATCGCTTGCTGCCGACGGTCTGCATTACATGTCATGCATGGACGCTCGATACCGTCGTTCTGTTCGCAGCGGGCGTCGAAGACCTCAGCATTGCGCTATCGGCTATTGTGGACCGCCCCGAGCTTGCGATCGACGCGCTTGACAGACTGCCTTGCATCGATGTGGTCACCCAGGAGTTTCCTGCCAAGCCGGCGCTGAAAGGTACGCATACGACGACCGCCTGATTGAGACATGCGCGCGGGCACGGCGAGCTCTATGATGGCGTTGCGTGAAGGTCAGGCGGCCTGCTGACCGGCGGGCTTGTCGGCTTGGCGCAGGAGCTTCCATTCCCAGGGCAGCAGTTCGTGCAGACCGCGACGCGGGAAGATCGGCGATACGGGCGAGGACGTCGGCGAGCCAGGCCTTGGGATCGACGTCGTTGAGGCGACAGGTCGTGATCACCGTCAGCATGATGGCGGCACGGTCGGCGCCACGCTGGCTGCCGGCGAAGGTCCAGTTGCGCCTTCCCAAGGCGATGCCCCTCAATGCGCGCTCAGCACAATTGTTGGTCAAGCAGATCCTGCCATCGTCGAGGAAGCGGGCGAAGTCGTCCCAGCGCCTGAGCATGTAGTTCATGGGCTTCAGGACCTCGGAGGAGCGCGAGAGGGTTTCGCGCTCGCGGAGCAACCAGGCGTGCATGTCCTCGAGCAGCGGCTTGCTCTTTTCTGGCGCACGGCGCGCCGCTCGTCGGCGCCGCAGCCATTGATGGCGCGCTCGATCTCGAACAACGCATCGAGGCGTCTGACCGCCTCCAGCGCGATCGGAGAGACCGGTTTGCCCTTCTTACCTTCCCGGGCATTTTTCTCGATGTCAGCCAACTCGAAGAAGCCCCGCCGCGCATGGGCCAAGCAAAACGCCGGCGTAATCGGCAACACCTTCTTCTGCGGGTCGAACAGCGGCTCGAAGCCGTTGTAGCAATCGGCTTGCAGGATGCCGGCGAAGGCGGCCAGATGCTTCTGGGGATGCTCGCCTCGTCGGTCGCTCGAGGCGTAATAGACCCATCCCGCACATATGTCCAGATCCGCCCGGTCTTGCACTTGCCCTTCGCCAGGATACGGATGGTGGTGTCGTCGCCATGCAGGCGCTCGGCAGCCAGTACATGGCGTTCGATCAAGTGGAAGAGCGGCATGACGGCGAAGGTCCCGTGGCCGACCTGGTCGGCCAGTGTCGACAACGGCAGGTCGATCCCCTCGGCCTTGAAGCGCGCGCTCTGGCGGTTGAGCGGGATATGCATGCCGAACTTGTCGAACACGATCGTCGCCAGCAATTGTGGGCCGATGAAGCCGCGCGGCGTGGCATGGAACGGCGCGGGCGGCTGGCTGATCTTCTCGCAATCGCGGCAGGTGAACTTCTCGCGTACCGTCTCGATCAGCTTGAAGCGGCGCGGGATCTCCTCCAGCGTCTTGGTCACATCCTCACCGATCTTCGCCAGCCGCGATCCACCGCAGCAGGCGCAGGTCGTTGGAGCCTCAATGACGACGCGCTCGCGTTCGATGTCATCCGGCCATGGCTTGCGCACCGGCCGCTTGCGCGTGAAGGCGCGGACGCTCTGCGCCTTTGCCGCCGCGGCCTGCGCGGCGAGCTCATCCTCGCTCGCCGTGGTGACGAGTTCTTCAAGTTCCAATTCCAACTGCTCGATCAGCCGCGCCGTGCGCTCGGAACGCGGCCCGTACAGTTCGCGTTTGAGCTTCTCGATCCGCAGCTCGAGATGCCGATCAGCGCCTCATTGTCCGACAGCTTCGCCCGCGCGTTCGCCGCTTCGGCTTGCCAATTGATGGCTTCGGCCTGTATCCGGCTGACCTTCGCCGCGGCCGCATCGCGTTCGACCTCGACCCTCAGCCGCGCTTCGCGTTCAGCCCGCAACGCCTCACGTTCGATCAACAGCGCCGCCTGGGCGCTGGCGAGATCCGAAGGAAGGTCATCCGGCTTCAAACTCATGAAGCCAGTGAATCAGATTTCCCGGTAGGTTCAATCGCAGAATGCTATCCAACTCGCGTTGGACGCAAAGTTTCTTGAGGATTCCGCCAGTCGATCCCAGATAGCGAGGGGATTGAGGAATGTCCCCAATAGTGAGTCTGACGAATCATTTCCGGAGGTGGTCGAAGTTCGAGACCCCCACCATCCTTTGTACGGCCGCTCATTTCGAGTGATCAGGAAGATCGGCCAGCGAGGCCGAGGCATTCCCGCTTCGTATGAAGTTGAGTTTCGCACGGGAAGCAGTCTCCTAATTCAGGCAACCGCAATCGAATATTATGGACAAGAAGCAAATCAGATTAAGCTGAGTATGGAGGCTCTACTCGAGCTTTTATCGACAGCGGATTGTCCCGACGCACATGAGCATGGATCCAGCCGATTTTTGGTCGACGCTGACGCCCGCGCTCCGACGCCAGATCGTCGAAGACGTCGCCGCGATTTTGGCGGAGATCCCTCATGAAGTCCGAGTTGGTCACACCAAGCCACTTGGCGCGCAAAGCCGTAGTCTACATCCGGCAGTCGACGCCCCACCAGGTCGTAAGCAATCAGGAGAGCCTGCGCCTTCAATACGCGCTTCACAAGCGCGCCCGCGAACTCGGATGGCGTGAGGCGGCCATCGACGTGATTGACACCGATCTCGGGTTGAGCGGCGCGTCTACAGCGCATCGTAACGGCTTCAAAGAACTCGTTGGCCGTGTTGGCCTGAGTGAAGTGGGGCTCATCCTGTCGATCGACGTGACTCGCTTGGCGCGCAATTGTACCGACTGGTATCCGCTCCTAGATATCTGTGGTCTGCGTGGCTGTCTGATCGCCGACCGCGATGGTGTCTATGATCCGGGCACTCCCAACGGACGGTTGCTTCTCGGGCTGAAAGGTTCGATCTCCGAGCTTGAGCTACATACGATCCGCAGCCGGCTGATCGCCGGCCTGCTGGCTAAAGCCGAACGCGGCGAACTTGCGGTTATGCTGCCAATTGGGCTGATGCGGGACCCGAGCGGCGTGGTCGTTAAGGATCCCGACATGGCCGTGCAAGGGCGGCTCGGTCTCGTCTTCCAACTGTTCCTGCAACTGCGTAGCGTTGCCAAGGTCATGCGGGCGTTGAATGAGCGTGACCTCGAACTGCCACGTCGTGATCGGCATGGCGATTTGTGTTGGACGCGCGCGACGCTGGCTGCAGTGGCGGCCGTCTTGAAGAACCCCGCATACGCGGGTGCCTTCGTCTATGGACGAACCCACTTCCAGCCGCCGAAGCGGGAGGGCGCCCTGCCGCAAAAGGCTCCGCGGCCGATTGAGGAGTGGCGGATCGTCGTCAAAGATCGATATCCTGCCTATATCGACTGGCCAATTTATGAAAAAATCCGAGCCGTCATCAGAGATAACCGAGCCGAATACATGCGCATCAAAACCCGAGGCGCGCCTCGCGATGGCGAGCTTCTGCTCCACGGCATCGCCTGGTGCGCACGATGTGGCCATAAGATGTACGTCCGCTACAAGGGGGGCGGCGAGTATGTATGCAATCACCTGCGTACCCAGGAAGGCCAGCCGACCTGCCAACACATCCGGGCCAACCGTATCGATGCGGCCGTTGCCGATGCATTCCTAACTGCACTGGCGCCGGCCGAACTCGATGCCTTGTCGCACTCCCGCCGGGTCCAGCAGCAGATGAACAATGCGTTACGTTCCAGCGCAGAACGAGAGCTCGAGCGCAAGCGGTACACGGCGGCGCTCGCCGAACGGCAGTTCAACCGAGCTGATCCAGACAATCGCCTGGTCGCCTCAGAACTCGAGCGCCGATGGGAAGCGGCGCTAACCGACGTGCGAGCCGCCGAAGAGGCGCTTGCCCGACAGACGCCCTCCAAAGCCATCACACAAGTGGCCATAAGCAAGGAGCTCGACAACAAGGTCATCAGCCTCACCGGCCGCTTGCCGCAGATATGGGCTGACGAGACTATCTCGGATGCGCATCGCAAGGCGTTGTTGCGATGCCTCATCGAAAAGGTCGTGCTCGACCGCGGTGAGTACGACTTGGCCCTGGCCAGGATCGTCTGGCGAGGAGGCGCCGTGACGGAGCTCGAGGTGAGGATGAGCGTCAACTCCGTCACCAGATTGACGCGAGGCACAGAGATGCGGGCGCGCCTGCTGGCGCTTGCCCGCGACGGCGTCCCAGACGACGAGATCGCCGCAATCCTTACTCAGGAAGGCCACCGCTCTCCTCATTGCGCCGATAAGGTGCTGCCCATCACCGTTGGGCGGCTCCGTCGTGCCGCTGCCATCAAGGTGATTACCCAGCGCAACCGATGGGTGCATGCCGACTCACTCCTCAGCCCGCCCGAACTGGCCCGAACGCTTAAGACCCCGGTGAACTGGCTCTATGTGCAGATCCGAACTAAGCGTTTGCTGATTGATCGCCAGTCAAGCGGCGCCTATCTCTTCCCGAATACACCATCCATTCTTGACGCTGTCCGCGACCTTCGAAACCACGTCATTGCGCAACTTGATCTAAGAATCTGTCAGCCTAACAAGGAGGGGCATCAACATGGGTGATCGAGCAGGTAAGAAAGCTGCGCCGGAGAGATCGTCACGGCTTCACCGGCAGCCGAAGGCCAGATGAATCTTCCTCTTTCGAGTCTTTTTGTAAACAGGCACGCTCCCTGAGAATCGTGCCAGATGATTTTTATCAGATCTGAACGGCGCCCCCTGAAGCAAAACAAATGCCCCCCCAGTAGGTCATGCTTCAAGACCTCCTGCACCTGCAAAGCCAGGCTCGGAAAGCCGCGCCGCATATCGGTATGGCCCGTCGCCAGCCATACCCGCACGCCAGAGGGGATCGGAATCATCGCAGCGCCTTCAACACCGCCGACACCAGCAAGGGCGGCGCCGACCCGCAAATCCTGATCCGTCCGCTCCCCGTCAATTCCACCACGATCACTTCACCGGACGGTGCCGCTTCCTTGATCGGCTCCGCTTCTATCGCCGCTTCCACAAAGCCCTGGTCAGCAAGGTCCTGGCGAAGCCGACGCCGCCAGGTATAAATCAGCCCCGTTGAAATATCGTGATCCCGCGCAACCTGCGCCACACACGATCCCGGCGCAAAGGCCTCCGCAACGATCCGGCACCGCTCATCCTCGCTCCAACGCCGCCGGCGTTCCGGCCCCGTCAGCACCGAAATCTGACCCATCAATCGCTCTTAAGCTCGCTCTTAAACACGTGCTTATGAGTGCTCAATCCGCCTCTCAGAACAAGGCGGCCTTCATCGTGGGCGTACGCTGAAAGCAACGGAGCTGCTGACCGCAATTGCGGCTGTGAAGCGCAGCGCAGACACAAAAGCTTGCGTACATTGTCGGCGAGGCTTGGCACATCATTTCGGTGATCGCGACTTGAGGCGCATCAGGCGCTAGCCTAGGGTATGCGCAGGCATCTCGAAGAGATCGTGCCGAAGCTCCGGCCCACCTGGATCAAATCGGGGCATTCCGCAATGGGCCTTACCACAAGGCGCTGGCGAACGCCGATACGCTCGTACATCGCTGGCCGATGTCTTTGCAGTCTTGATGTGCTGCTGACCTTCTCCGCACCAGGTGTTGCGCCGGTCGGCCTCGCGTCGACCGGCGATGCTAACCTCTATGGAGACTGATGGGAACTCCATGTGTCACGTTCCGGCCATCCTTGCAGACGGCCAATTACCGGTAGGTGTACTTGGTCGCCCGACCGTGCGGCGAGCACGCAACAGCGCTGTGGGACCCGTGCACTGTTGAACGCGCTGCCCCGCTATTCATTCTGATCTCGTCAGACGGTACTAACGTCCCTGCTTGCATGTAGGCGCCGCGCCCGAGCCGAAATGCCCTGCAAGCAGATGGCTTGCGGCTTGCTCCGCAACCAGCGGTCTGCACACTCGGTGCGGGCGACTGGCCGCCTGTTCACGGGTTTGGGCCGCCTATTCCGAATGACAGCGCCTCTTCGATCGGTGCTACCTACTCCGCAATGGCGGTGAGAGAACCGGAGCGTTCCCGCGGACCCCGAAGCGGGCAGACAAATGTGAAAGATTGTCTCTTTAAAGTGGAGGCAGTGATGCCGGACCAGTCTTTGCGAGTCGCAGGAAATTCATGCGCAGGACGCCAGTGCCGGAGGCGAGGCATTGTTGTTGCCCTGGATGCACTTGTTGTTGTCGACAGCAGGACGGGCATTGTGCTCTACGCAGGTGAGATGCCAAACGCATTGCAAGCTAAGGTCGGTTACTGCGAAGACTTTCTCTTAGCGGCGGCCCGTTCGTTGTCCTATTGGACGGACGCGGCAGATATTTAGTCTTATCCGTCCGGATCGACAAAGTGGCTCTGCCGGGATCGTCTCCGACTAGAACCTCAGTCTTTCGGCAGAGGCGGGCCGTTTATCTGGCCAAGGCGAAATGAACAAGCTTTTGGATGTCAGTTTGGAAAAAACCGTGCGATGTCTGGTCTCAATAGGAAATTGTAGTAGGACTTTGGCCGCGGTCGCGGAGACAGAGCAAAACATCCTGACAAGAACGAAGTTGACGGCTCGAGAATGCCTCAGCCGACTTGCCTCATCGGCATCGCATCGAGACTGTAGACCCGACCGAACCTATTGCTGAGAAATTCCTTCAATGCGATCTCCTCCTGTCGGACGAACCCTTTTGCTGGCAGCCTTTCCTGCGCCAAAAGGTCCAAGATGGTGGCAATGCCTGCTGCGGTCGTGATCTGGATGGCACTTAAGTTTCGCTCCGCGACAATTCCGTCATAGATCTTGTTCGCATAGGTTTCCTGTACATAACCCGCATTCCGCCAGCCGCATACAGTGACGAAAATGACGACGACATCCTGCATAGTCGCGGGTAGAGCGTTTTCAAATAGATCCTTCAGCACCTCACGGCGGTTCTTCAGATTCAGGTCATTCAGCAGCGCCTTGATGATCGCCTGATGGCCAGGATAACGGATGGTCCGGTAGTTCAGGGTGCGCACCTTGCCGTTCAGCGTCCTTGCCAGAGTGCCGAGGCCGCCAGAGGTATTAAAAGCTTCATAGGTCACGCCGTCGAGCGAAAGCTCCTCCCGCTCCTCCATCGCCGCGACTGTAACTAGTCTTCCTTCGACGATGGCCTCGCAGGGCTCGATATACTCGTTGATCACGCCGTCGGTGCTCCAAGTCAGGTTATAGGTGAGTGCGTTGGAAGGATATCGGGGCAGCGCGCCGACGCGCATGCGTACGCTGTCGAGGCTATCGAAGCGCGATGCCAGATCGTTCGCGACAATCGAAATAAATCCGGGCGCCAGGCCGCACTGTGGGATAAATGCGCGCTCGGCATTTTGCGCCAGAGCCTCAATTTCATTGCTGGTGGCCACATCTTCGGTCAGATCGAGATAGTGAGCGTCGGCCTCCAGTGCGGCCTCGGCGACCTGTCCCGTCAGGTGAAAGGGAGCGGCCGAAAGCACGGCGAAGTTACCCTTGATCGCCCTCACCAGACTTGCATGATTGGCAATGTCGAGCATCGCGCTCGAAATCATCGGGTGGGGGGCAATCTTGGCGAGCTGCTCGCTGCTACGATCAGAGACCGTCACTTTGTAATCGCCGGTGCCGGCAAGCATCGATGCAATCGCGCTGCCAATCTTGCCTGCCCCGATGATCATGATCTCTTTCATGTTTGACCTCTGTTTTGTATGCATGGGTTTAGGCAGGGATTTGACCCTTTCATATCGACAAACCGCACATTTTCGGCCTACATGTTTCGGCAGGTTGACTGATTATATCGACGGGCTGATAGGTGCCCCAAGCGTCGGTCGGCGAAAATGCGGAAACTGGTGAAGCTTCTGATGTAATCGCCCAAAGTCGACCCTCGTGGTCACGTAGCACCGTACAAGCCTCGCTTGAGCCGCTGGAAAGAGATTTATGCTGTCCGGCATCCGATGAATATTCTTCGAGCCTGATCCAGGACGCACATCCGGATCGGGACCACTCGAAAGCGCGGGCGCAGGTTGCCGCAACGCAGTTGCGGCAACCGGGAAGGCTTGCTCGATCAGGCGCTGAATTAGCTCCGATCTTTCAATCCCAGGAGACTGCGATGTCAATCGCATCCGCCTCCCAGACGCAAGCCTACAAGACCTATCTTGCCGCGGAAACCGCCAGGCTGCTCAACGAACTCGGCGTCAGGCGCAGCAGCTACACAGAGGGGACGCTCGCCGTGCAAACGCCGATCACCGGAAAGACTATCGCATGCGTTAAACAAATCAGCGTCTGCGATGCGGCGGCCGAAATCGACAGGGCTCACGCGGCTTTTCGTATATGGCGACTCGTACCTGCACCAAAGCGCTGAGAGCTGGTGCGCCTGTTCGGCGAAGAGCTGCGCGCCAACAAGCCGGCGCTGGGCCGGCTCGTTTCGATCGAGGTTGGCAAGATTGCATCCAAAGGACTGGGCGAGGCCCAGGAGATGATCGACATCTGCGATTTCGCTGTGGGGCTATTTCGGCAGCTGTATGGCCTGACCATCGCCAGCGAGCGCAGAGATCACCGAATATGGAGAGCTGGCATCCGCTCGGTATCACCGGTCTCATCTCCGCTTTCAACTTTCCGGTCGCTGTGTGGGCATGGAATGCGGCGTTGGCGCTAGTCTGCGGCAACAGCATCGTCTAGAAAACGTCGGAGAAGACCCCGCTAACCGCGTTGGCGACGCAGGCATTGCTAGACCGAGCGTTGAAGCGCTTCCGGCTGGAGGACGGAACGCGCCGGATGGGCTCTCACTCGTGCTGTTGGGTGGCCGCAACATCGGCGAGGCGCTCGTCGACCATCCAAACGTGGCCCTGGTCTCGGCCACCGGCCCGACGGCAATGGGTCGCCCGTTGGCCCGCGGCTCGCCAAACGTTTTGCGCGCGCGATCCTCGACCTTGGCGGGAACAATGCGCGATCATCGCGCCGACGGCCGATCTCGACCTGCCCCTTCGCGGCATCGCATTTGCCGCCTTGGGAACGGCTGGCCAGCGTTGCACGACGCTGCGTCGTCTCTTCGTCCACGAAAGTATCTATGACAGCTTCGTGCCACGCCTGAAGTGCGCCTACGCGTCCGTGACGATTGGTAATCCCCTTGAAAGTGGCAATCTAGTGGGCCTACTGATTGACAGCGCAGTCTATCGCGCGATGCAAGGTACGCTCGAAATGCAAAAGCTGCAGAAGGCCAGGTTCACGGGGGCGAACGCGTTGCCGTCGAGGGTGCTGAGGATGCTCACTATGTCCGTCCTGCCCTGGTCGAGATGGCCGCGCAGACAGGACCGGTCGAGCACGAGACTTTGCATCCATCCTCTACGTGATACGGCGATCTCGATTCCGTGCTCGAACTGCACAACGCTGTTGCGCAGGGGCTTTCCTCTTCGATCTTCACCAGCGACCTGCGCGAAGCCGAGACGTTCCTGTCGGCGCGTGGCTCCGATTGCGGTATCGCCAACGTCGATATCGGACCATCAGGCGCGGAAATCGGTGGCGCATTTGGCGGCGAGAAGGAAACCGGCACGGACGCGAGTCCGGCTCCGACGCGTGGAAGGCCTATATGCGTCGCGCGACAAATACGATCAATTTCGGTCGCACGCTCCCACTCGCTCGGGGGGGCGCAAGTTCGATGGGGCATAAGAGGGGATCAGGCGTGAACGCCGGTCCCAATGCAATTGCCACGGTTCCTGCCGTCGAGCAACCTGTCACCGGCGTCTCGGAGGTCTCAAGTCATCGCGGGTTCACTAAGAAGCTCCGAGCAGGAGATGTCGTGTTCGTCGTAGAGCCTGATTTCAGCGCGCCAGATCGGGAAGGCGGCGCGCGCGATTCAATCCGGCGCGCATTGCGATTGACGGAACGCCAGCCAATCCGCCTGAAACTCGTTGGCGACAACGGCAACGACTTCGCCTGGGACAGATCACGGTCTCAGCCGGCAGCCGAGACACGAGTTCTTCATCATGCCTCCTTGCTCGCGAGGTGGAAAATATTGACGCTGTTTCAGTAAACCAATGGCTTTCGTCTGGTCGCAGAGCATCTTTGGACGGACGATCACGGTGCTCACATGACGGGCGATACTGAACTTGCCCTCCAATACGTTTGGTGTGCTGTATTCTTGCTGAGCGTGTTGGTTGAGCAAACGCACGTCTAACTGAGGTGGACATACGAGCACATCGTCTACAAAGCGCGCCGGCAAGCTGGGACCGCCGAATGGTTGCTTCAGCGGCTACAACGGTCGTGCCAATGTGCCGGGGCGAGGCCTTTGGCGGCGTTCTCGCATTCATCTACCGATTCGGTTACAACCGATCAACGATGGCCGGAGCGGTTGGGAACACCAACGACGACCGTTCCGTCGTGCAGACCCGGCACTCACCCGGCGAAGGATGAACCTGTCTAGCCGCACTTCCAACTTACGCTGAAAGGCGCTTCAGCGTTCCGATCGATCTCCGGATCGTAGAAGACTACCAGCCTTTGTAGGTTATTTGTTCGCGTTTCTTCGGTAAATGAGCGGACATGCTGTGACGCACGCGTGACGTAAGATAAGTCGCCGAAACGCGCCTCTTCCCGCCATCGCTATTGTCCACAGCTCGCCCAGCATGAGAGAAGCGTGCTTGGACCGCGAACCACTTACTTGCGAAGGAGAGCGCCATGGCTGGAGCGGTTGGCGAGGACGCAATATGCAGACTCGGAACACCGGAAGTGAACCGTTGTGGTCGGTGGAGTTGAAGTGCTTTACGTTGGATGCATGAGACGGGCAACGTTCCTATCCGCGCCGTGCTCGCTCAGCGCGGTCAGGTCAGTGCTCATTTCCCCAATTGCTAAAGGCATATGGAAACAAGGCCGAAGAGGGCACGAAACAATAACCTTCAGAAAGAAAGGCCATAGCTACGGTTTGGAATGCGTCGTCAGGACTCTACCTCCTCTAACAAGAGCATATATCGCGCGAAACACATTCAGCTCGCTCATTGAATGCGATGCGTAATGCAGATGGATCTCTGAAATGAACACCGATGCTTTCGCGGCTCATGAGTCTAACGTTCGTCGCTATGGGCGGTCCTTTCCGACAGTCTTTACAAAGGCTCTCGGAGCGACAATCTGGGATGAAGCCGGCAAGCCCTATATCGATTTTCTTGTAGGATCCGGCGCACTGAACTACGGACACAACAATCCGAATATTCTTGCACCAGCAATTGATTATCTCGCCGGTGGGAACATTCTGTTGTCGCTTGATATGTATACAGCGGCAAAACGTGAATTCATTGAAGTGTTTGTCGACTCAATACTGAAACCTAAGGGGCTCTCCTACAAAATGCAATTTCCTGGGCCGACCGGCACCAATGCTAACGAAGCTGCGCTTGCACTAGCGCGAAAATATACAGGCCGCTCGAGTGTCATGGCATTTACAAATGCATTCCACGGCATGTCGCTCGGCTCTCTGGCTATATCGGGTTCAGCGTCGACCAAGAAATTAGGGGGCGTTGCTCGTCACGACGTGATCCGTGTTCCCTACGACGGCTATCCGAACGGAGCTTTCGATTCCGCGAGCTATATCGACTACGTACTGGGCGACCCGGGGAGCGGCATAGAAAAACCCGCCGCAATCATTCTGGAGACCATCCAGGCAGAGGGCGGCATGAACACCGCCTCCGCAGCTTGGCTTAGACAAATCCAGCGTGTTTGCCGTAAACACGGTGTTGTTTTGATCGTCGACGACATTCAGGCAGGTGCTGGACGAACCGGCGAGTTCTTCTCATTCGAGTTCGCTAGAATCGAACCGGACATCGTCTGCCTTTCGAAGTCCTTAAGCGGAGCAGGCAATCCGCTCTCCATTGTTCTGATTCGTCCCGAAATTGACGTATGGCATCCAGGAGAACATAGCGGAACCTTTAGGGGCAATAATCTCGCGTTCGTGACTGCAGGAGCGATGTGCAAAATGTGGTCCGACAAGCAGTTTACGGCAAGCGTCGAGCGGACGGCCGTGAGATTGCAAGGACATCTTGATCACTTACTTGCGAAGTTTCCAGGGTGCATCGAAGAAAAGCGCGGCCGCGGTCTGATGGCCGGCCTCAAGTGCCGCTCACAGGCAATTGTCGACCGTGTGCACGATGCAGCCTTCGGCAACGGCCTGCTGATCGAATCGTCAGGGCCGAATCGCGACGTCATTAAAGTCCTTCCGCCGATAACTATCACCGACGACGATCTCGATCGTGGCATCGCCATCCTCAATCAAGCACTACAGGAGCAAGCCAATGGTAACTGCCCAGACATCTCAAACACCAGCGATCTCGCCTCTTACGATTAAAGAACGAACCGGCTCGATCAGCACTGCGGAGATCATTTCAGTCCTGAAGGGTGAGACCACCGGACTGCACATTAGACAAGCCTTCAGTATCGAAGTAGCCGAAGAGATCACCGCGAACTTTGCACGCAATCCCGGCCTCAAAGAGCGCAAAGATGGCGTTCCCGGACAATATGTTGGCGCATCTCACTACAGGAAGGATGCTGCCACCTATTTCGCTGAGGCGGAAAATGCGCGACCGTTCGTCGACGCTCTTTTTGGCAATTTGGTTGATCCGGTCCGCGGATTATTCGACGCGCTCAAGCGCGAGCTTCACAATCAGGGCGTTGAATTGCGGCTCGCCCGCTCGGACCGCGGGCAGGCTAATATATGTCGCGCTATCCGTTGGTCTGGTACGGGTATGTATGCTTTGGAGCCTCACGACGACGCCGCTCAAGTCCTATGTGCCGGGAAAGATTGTGAGTTACCGGCTGTGGCGAACAACACTGTGGCAGCGCTCAACTTCTATCCCAGCATGGCCGAGCAAGGCGGGAATCTGCGGATCTGGAGCCATAAGCCGACAGTCACCGACCGAAAATCGCAGGGCGTGGAGACCAAAGGCTATCCCTATTCGACAACTTATCTCGAAGCCGTTCCTTGTCGCGACTTTCAGCTCAATGTCGGGGATATAGCTCTGATCGACGGCGGTTTTGTTCACGGAGTCACCCGACAATCAGGGAACGGAAAGAGTCGCCTTCTGCTGAACTGCTTCCTCGGGTTTGCGCGGCCGGATCTTGTTCTCTGGTGGACCTGAGCTCGGAGGTCACACTATAACCCGGTCTGCCGGCAAGGCGTCGCCATGCCTCGTAACGTGCAGCCCATCTTGTGATGGACGGTTGCACCGATTTAAGGCGAATGTCATTCTGGCGTTGCTGCCCGCGGGCGGCTCACACGCACATAAGTCCAGATCCGCTCGGTCGTGCACTTGCCGTTAGCCAGGATACGGATGGTCCTGTCATCGCCAAGAAGACGCTCGGCAGAGAGCACATGCCGTTCGATCAAGTGGAAGAGCGCCATGACGCCGAAGGTGCCGTGGCCGACTAGGAGCCTGTCTGAGTAATCTGATTTTTCTCGACGAAGTACAAGCATCGTGATTCAAACGATGGATGAGCAAGACATTTCGTCCGTGGGACGTTGATCAGGTTTAGCTGCTGCCGCCGTCGATCCAGGATGTGGTGCCTTCCGGGCACGTGGCGCACTTTGTCCGCGACACGGTTCGCACCGGTTCGGACCTGTCGGCGATCATGGATGTCTACGACGAGGAGCGCGGCTTTCCGCCCTATCATCCTGGCATGATGGTGGCGCTGCTGCTTTATGCGTACAGCCAAGGGGTTTACTCGTCGCGCAAGATCGCGCGGGGCTGCGAGGAGCGACTGGATTTTGCGGCGGTAACGGGGAAGCGACCTCCAGACTTCCGCACGATCAGCGAGTTCCGCAAACGCCATCTCGCAGTATTATCGGGCCTGTTCCGGCAGGTCTTGACGCTGTGCCGGGAGGCCGGCCTTGTGAAGCTTGGCCATGTGGCGCTCGACGGCACCAAGATCAAGGCCAATGCCGGGATCAACAAAGCGATGAGCTATGGCCGGATGAAAGAGGCCGAGCCGAGGCTTGCAGCGGAAGTCCAACGCTGGTTCGCCGAAGCCGCCCAGACCGACAAGGCCGAGGACCGCCAGTTCGGTGCCTTGAAGCGCGGCAACGAGATGCCGGACTGGATGGCTAATAGAGAGAAGCGGCTCGAGAAGATCCGTGCCGCCAAGGCGCGCTGGAAGCTCAAGCCAAGGCTGCTGCCGAAGCCAAAACGGCCGCGAAGCCGGACGACGACGGCTCCGGCGACGGCGGCAAGGGCCGGCCTGGCGGTTGAGCTGGATATGCATGCCGAACTTGTCGAACAGGATCGTCGCCAAAAATTGTGGGCCGATGAAGCCGCGGCGTGGCATGGAACGGCGGGGGCGGCTGGCTGATCTTCTCGCAATCGCGGCAGGTGAACTTCTCGCGTACCGTCTCGATCAGCTTGCAGCGGCGCGGGATCTCCTCCAGCCTCTTGCCCCCTCACTGATCTTCGCCAGCCGCGATCCACCGCAGCAGGCACAGGTCGTTGGAGCCTCAATGACGACGCGTTCGCGTTCGATGTCGTCCGGCCATGGTTTGCGCACCGGTCGCTTGCGCATGAAGGGGCGAACGTTCTGCGTCTTCGCCGCTGCGGCCTGCGCGGCAAGCTGACCCTCGCTCGCCGTGGTGACGAGTTCTTCGAGCTCCAGCTCGAGCTGCCCGAGCAGCCGTGCCGTGCGCTCGGAGCGCTGCCCGTACAGTTCGCGTTTGAGCTTCTCAATCCGCAGCTCGAGATGCGCGATCAGCGCCTCGTTATCCGACAGCTCCGCCTGCGCATTGGCAGCCACCGCCTCGGCTCGCAGCCGCGCCTCACGCTCGGCCTGCAGCGCCGCCAGGGCACTCGCAAGGTCCGGTGGAAGATCGTCCGGCTTCGATATCATGACGCCATTGAATCAGGTCAAGCAGCAGATTCAAACCGTAAAAACGGCTATCTGACCAGCGTCGGATGATGGGTTTCTTGAGGGTTGCGCCGATCGATCCCGGACAACAGATAGCTCAACTGCGCCGGAGAGATCGTTACCGATTCACCGGCAACCGATGGCCAGATGAACTTTCCTCTCTCGAGTCTTTTGGTAAATGGGCATGCTCCCTGGTCATCGTGCCAGATCACCTTCACAAGATCGCCACAGCGCGTTTCATAATGCATCCATTTGTCAGAGTCCGGGCAGTCGTCTAAGTCTATCGTATTGATATTCTTCGTAGAACTTTGGTCGCCTGGCAATCGCGCGCTGCACGCCTATCCGCACTTCTTCGGAGGTTAGCGCTTCGACCGGAACGAGCCATTGCGAGCCTGGCATCGCTTGAGTCGCCGGCAATACGCCTCTGAGTGCGAGGCTCTTCGCAGATCCCACATAGATGCCGAGCCGTTCGGGTCCTTCGGCAAGACTGATCATCTCAACCCCAGTTTGGGTGGGGTCGTATTCGGGGAGGCCCATACGTTCGCGCATTTCGCGCACACGGACCGTTGTCCAAGTTTCGCCATTGCCCGTCTTGCAGCGCATTTGGTTGAGCGATACCGCAAGTTCTCGATCAGGCCAGTGTCCGGGAAGCTTGCGGAGCGCATCACTGCGGTGGGCGCCATGTCGGTCGGATACCGGCCAGTCTTGACGCGCGCGACACGCACCTCTGTATGGCGTCCGCCGCGCCAGTGAACCAGTAGAACGGCCTCGTTGGTGGCGTCGTCGAGTTCACACAACGATTTCCTGAACCAGGATATGGATGAGCCGCTGCTTGGTTCGCGTGTCCGTTGAAGATGCGTTCCATACTACCGGCAGGTCACGAGCAAGCTGGAGCAAGCGAGCGCGATCAATCTTTGGACGCGTTGCCGACACGGCGGACAGTTCCTCTATTCGACGCTCAAGTCCCGCCACGTGCTCCAGCGTCTCGTTCCAACGCGCCTCAAGCTCGCGGGCGACGTGGCGCTTGGCGGGATCCACAAGTTCGTATCGACGCGAGGCGAGAGATGCATCATAGCGTGCTCAGTCAAGGTCCCGTTCAACGGCAGCGACAACTTCCTTTCTTGAACGCTCGACCTGATCTGAGGAAGATCGACGCTTCCACAGCGCGATCTGAGACGGCCTCCATTATCTGCCAGGCAACCGCGCGATCAATTCGAACCCCACCGATACCAATGCATAGTCCCGCACCCATATGCGCGTCGTCGCCGCGGCACTGGTAGCGATGCGCGTTTCCTTTCGCCATGCCATAGAAGACACGCATCATCCGCCCACAGCGTCCGCACCGCATGAGACCGGTCAGAAGCGCACGGCCGCCGCGCGCTGATTTACGTGCGCAATTTTTCTTCATATGAGCGTTTTCGAGAAGTAGCTTCTGATTGTCTTCATAACTGCCAACTGATATAGCCGCGATGATTATCGCGCAGCAGAACGTTCCACTCTTCGCGGGGTTTGTCGAACCCGCTGACTTTGCGCGCCCGTCCATCGACAATCCGCGTTCGCTGAGCTCTCCGCCCGAACGCGTAGGCTCCAGCATACAGTGGATTGTGCAGAATCTGCATAACGCTGTGATAGGCTGGCGCCTTCCAGATCAGCTTGTAGACATCAATATTGCGCAGGACGACGGGCATTTTGAGGTCGACCGACCGCAGCCAAAGAAAGACCTGACCCGCGCTACCCAACTCGGTGAACTTGGCAAAGACGAGCCGAATCGCGGCGACCACATGTTCGTCTGGGTCGATTTCGATCTTGCCCACTTCGCTCCAGCAGAAGCCAGGCGGCAGCATGAAGCGGTATTCCCCGCGCCGCGCTTTGGAGTCGCGGGCGGCGATGCCGCGCTGTCGCAGTAAGCTCAGCTCATATTCCGGCATCGTCCCCTTCAGACCGAGCAGCAAGCGATCATTGACGAGTCGCGGATCATAGGCTCCATCTGGGTCGATGACCACGGCTCCCGCCAACGCACACAAGTCGATCAAGTGGTGCCAGTCGCGCCCGTTTCGCGCTAACCGCGAAGCCTCGATGCAGTAAACGGCTCCGACATCGCCGGAGCAAACCATCGCCACAAGCCGCTCGAAGCCGGGCCGCTGCACGCTGCCGGAACCGGAACGTCCAAGATCCTCGTCGATCACCGTTGCCGACGCGAACCCCGCCTTCTCCGCAGCTCCCGCCAGCTCATATTGCCGGCGCTGGCTTTCAAGATTGCCCGTGACCTGCGCCATCGTCGATTGGCGAACGTAGACCACGGCAATACGGCCGAGTTCAGAGGTGACCTTGCTGCTCATCGCCGCCCCCTTCATCGCCGATTCCTCCGCCCTCAGGGCTTCCAGCAGGAGGTCCGCCAAGTCCTCGACCAGTCCTTCCGTGCTTCGCTCCGCTGGCGCTTGACGATTGTGATTTTCGAGCTCGAAAACGAGCTGACCAAAGGCTTCTCTGCACAACTCTTCTCCTTCTGCTTGGAAGGACCGGATTGTGCTCCTCGCTTCCGATTCGTTCCGAGAGCGACGCAAGAACCGCAGCAAACTCGTTGAGACCCTCGATGCTGATCTCAGGCTGCCCGAGCGTCATGCCGGCGCAGTAGCCTTCGTCAAACATCCAGTTCGGCAGCTCACGGCAAAGGTCAGGCCGCTCATCCGTGTAGATGCACGTCAAATCCTTGCCGTGAACGGCGATACCTGCAGGGTTCGCCTGAACAGCGGTTGCCACGGATACGCGATCGCCGCAAAACGAAAACTGTCGCTTGTTGTCTGCGGCGACCGCGGAAGACGAACAGATGACCACTGACCGGGTCTTGGCGCAGCACCTCCTGCACTTGGAGTGCCAACGACGGAAAGCCTCTGCGCATACCGTGTAGCCTGTCGCGAGCCACCTTCGCACGCCGGTCGGAACCGGGATCATCGGCGCACCAGGGCATCGAGCACTCGACGCTGCGCGTCTCCATCAACGTCGCCTATTGACCCGGATGCGGTCTCCGCTACCAAGATCGACCTCGATGATGCCCTGGCTCCTCCGTCGACGCGCCGGCGCCGCCGTCAATGGTCCTTCGGCCATATCCCGCGGCGGCACAGACGGCGCTATACTCGTCTTACTGTGCTTGCAGAGCTCTTTGCGCCGCGCTGGCCCACATGAAGGCCGGCCATGCGAGCCACCTCGGAAACAGTGGCTCCTGGCTTGGGCGATGCTGTAACTAGTCATTCTTTTTCATCCTGCGATCACCGACGCAGCCGCTCGACCACTGTGATCGCCTCTACCCACGAAATCGCAATACCGCTTCTCCTAGAAATTACCCCTTAGACTTGCAGCCCTCGCGTCCGTTAAACAGACGGTCCTTAACGGCTTTCAATTACCGACAAAATCTTCTCCAGCGCGATGTCGGTGAGGCGTGTCAGCCCGCGCCACATGACGGTATTGCCGGGTGGCGGATCGCTGGCGCGGGCGAGAAAATCGCCGAGCCGGGCGATCTTGATCAAATAGTGTGAGAGCGTTTTCTGTCTTGTTTTTGGTTTGTCGTTGACAAGGCGATCGAGCACGCCGATTTCAGTGGCAGTCAACGCTAGGGTTGGCGCTGCGTCTGGGCGGAACGGTTGAGCATCGTCATCCAGAACACGCGCCAACTCAGGTTGCAAAAGAACGAGATCAGATTGGTGAGACGCTGGGCGGTCCTTAGCTTCGACTCCTCAGCTTTGCAGCCGGATTTGAGGATCTTGTGGAATACCTCGATCTTCCATCTCAAACCATACCATTCCAGCTTCTCAATGGCGTCGGAGCGGGAACCAACAGGCAGGTCGGTGATCAGCTTCCAATCGATCTTCTTTCTATTTTTCGGCGTCCCGCGCTCTTCGGCATGGATCACTGTCAGGGTCAGTGCGGGATAGCGCTTCTGCTTTCCGATCGGCGGCAGGACGCGGATCTTGCGATACCTGATCTCAAGCACGGCCTGGTCGGGATCGCCGTTGCTATCTCCGACTTCGATGCGATGGAGCCCTTTGACGGCGACCTCGTCCATTTCGTCGGCGATCGTGTGATCCCCGCCTTCAGCCAAGCGGTCGATGCAGATCCTGATCAGGAAATGAGTTCCGATCCCCTGTGCTGCGCAGAAAAGCTCGTAAATGTCACTCTCGCGATCACCAATATGGATGCATCGTCCCGGATAAGTAGACTGCTTGTGATTTTCCAACCACCGGATGCTTTCCCTCTTTCTCGATGGGGATCCGGGTCCGAGTGATCTTCTTCCTTAAGCGCTGCCGTCCCCTTGAATTTCTTCCGGGTCCAGAACTTAACGGGCGCCAACCCCGCGGGTACCCCCTCGATTGCGCGAGGCTCGAATGCATCAGGATGCCGCAAACCGTGTGCGATCTGAGGCGACCCGGCTTATCCCGTCCGCTGTTTATGCTCTTGGTGATGCCGATCGCTTCTGACTTCTCGCGTTCATAGCTGAACTCGGTTGTATCGTGCAGCACAAGAACGAGACCTTCAGTGGCGGCGGCATGATCACGCGTCGATTGGAAATGGCCGGCCAGAATGTCCGCTTCGCTGACCCGGTCATTAGAGAAGAAGCGGTAGGCTGCCCTGGTATTCGCCCAATCGTGGCAGACGAGCGGAATGCTTTGTCCCATGGCGCTTCCAATCTGCGCGAGCAGTTTGCGGAATCTATCGCCGAGCCGCGCGTCCCTAAACTCGCATCCACTACTCTCGATCAATCCACATTCACCTTGAGGAGATCGCAAACAGCCTTTTGCCGGTCGATCCCTTAATGTCAGCCCCATAGAGCACCCCCTCGCGAATCAGGTGCTCAGAAAGGATCACAAGTGATTCGTTCGATCAAGATTTTGCCGGTCAGCGGATCGCCCGAGTGGTCAAAGTTATGGGTAATTGAAAGCCTAACGGGGGATACGATTGAGTGGACGCGTACCTCACTCGACCTGTGAAGCAAGCCGGCCGTTGCTGGCTGATTTCGCTATAGCCTGTGGCGCGTGAATGTATTGTTTAATTGAATAGTCATTCCCGAGGCTCTCGGCCGTTACGGATACGCCCTTGTCGGCAGTAGTGGACAGCGCAACGGCGCTGAAGGTGTATGCCATCGTCAGGGGGAGTTCCAAGTCGTCAAATTGTGAGTCGGAACTCGTCGTCCGATGCGTCGAGCGTCACGGAGTGATCGGCTACTCCCCTATTGGTTGCGCCGTCGTAACTGTGGCGGCGATGCCCCATCTGACGCTGCTGCAAGAGAAACAGCGGACTTCAGCTGTCGGAGTCGCATAGCTCGCGAACAAGCTCCAGGATGGACGAGAATGGAAACGGCGGCTTCGTTAGCTGCAAGGCTTTACGCGCCACATGCAGCTGGCGCTGGAGGATCGTTAGCAATCGAATACAGCGTCACGACTTTCTGAAACACTGCGACTAACCTCCCGTATCATCTCGATACAGTGGCTTTGAGACGTAGGACGTAGCCACGGTCGTGACGTAGCACGACGTTCAAAAATGCTTCCCGCTGCGCTAACGAATTAGCCGTTTCTACAACAGCCCTTGTTGCCGGTCAGCGATCGTGTAGGACGTTAGCGTCGAAAAATATTAGGAACGTAGTGTTCTCGTGAGGCCGCGCACAAGGCGGGTCGCCAGGGTCAACGCAATTCTCCAGAATAGCCTCCATGCCGCCAGGAATCTGTTGGCTGCCTTGCATCCCAAGTGGTGCTTGATTAAGTCGCCTACCGTATTGGGTGGTTATCTATCTGTAGCTGTTGTCTTAAGTAGGTGTCTGGAGTCTTGAGGGCAAGCTTTCTCCGCTCGGAAGGCGCCCAGTAGTGAGCACAATGAAGTAAACGGTCCATGCGCAAGTCCGAGAAGGTAGGGGACGATGGTCGATAAGGTCTTTGATCGCAGCAACGCCCTGTATGTCAAAACTGTGCCCCGAAAAGGTCGCGGCGTATTTGCAAATCTTTGTTTTAAGGTTGGAGATGTAATTGATCGCGCCCCGACGTGGGGATTTGATGAGGCTACAGCCCAGCTGCTAGATCGCACGGGAGTCTTGGAGTACTACTTCGTGCGGCGCGATCAGCCCAAGGGGAATGCTCTGACAGGATACGTTGTCTTCGGTTTGAGCTCACTAATGAACCACTCCTCGAACCCAAATTCTCAAAGAATCTGGACCGATGAAGAGTCCGGCGCGTGGGTAAGCATTGTGGCGATAAAGGACATAGAGGTGGATGAGGAAGTAACGCATCGCTATATCAATATGTCAGCTTATACCCACATTATCGACTTCATTGACTGAGGTGCAAAGATCGAGGTGGTAGTGACGTTTCGCTGCCGTCATGCGGGGCAAGCATGGATAGCGGCCGGAGACGTGTGAGTTCTCGGCTTCAAGCATGGCAATGGATCGGAGCGGTCGGTTCGCCCTGATCCGTATTCCAGCATCAAGAGCTGCAGGAAGTTTCTCGCGCGATCTCGCGAGTGGCTGCCGGAGCACAGGCAGGCACAGTTGGACGATCGCCTGTGGTTCGAGCTGCTATCTCGTCGGCAATAGCCATCAGCGCAAAGCGCGCTGCTGCGGGCAGGCGTGCATCCGTCTCGTCCCGTACGTTTGCGACCAGCGTCTTATCCTTTGCCAAGCCGGCGGTGGCGATGATTTCCGATTTTGCTAGGTGCGCGCGCAACGCGTTGACCGCCTGCGTTCGCTGCCGCACTAGAAGAGCGCGGGCCTTCAGCACCATCGCGGCAGCCTGTTGCTCGGCCGTCTTAATCGGCACGAAGCGCATGGTCTTTCGGGTCACCGCTTCGCTGATGGCCTCCGCGTCCGCCGCATACGTCTTGCCACGCTTGACGAAGGGTTTGACATAAGCTGGCGGAATGAGCCGCACCTCATAACCGAGAGCTGCGATCTCGCGCGCCCAATCGTGGGCGCTACCGCATGCTTCCATCCCCACTAGGCATGGTGGCAGCTTCTCGAAAAAAAGAAGAACTTCGCTGCGCCGTAGCTTCCGGTTGAACACGGGTACGCCCTCGGCATCCGCCCCGTGAACCTGGAAAACGTGCTTGGCCAGATCCAGCCCGATGGTGATAACCTGTTTCAACGACCACGCTCTAGCACTTTGATGCTGTTGGAGCGGGCCGTTCCGCCACATCAAGGTAAGCGCGATTTTCCCCGCACGATGACGCCGGCGGTTTTGATGGATTGCCCTAGTATCGGGCGATACCGGGCCGTTCAGGCAGTGGCGGCTTTGTGGAAGTTGAAGGGCAGCAGGTCGGTAATATCGGCGTCGCCGGCGCGCTGAGGCGATTCGGTGAGGACGTGGCGCAACCACGCTAACGGCTCGACACGTGAGGCGCGGCAGGTCAGCATCAGGCTGTAGACGACGGCACTGGCCTTGGCTCCGTCCACGGTATCGCTGAACAACCAACTCTTCCTGCCAGTTGCAAAAACCCTGATGTCGCGCTCCAGAAGATTGTTGTCGATCGGCATGCTGCCGTCCCCGGTGTAGCGCGTCAGATATTCCCATTGGTTTCGGGTGTAGGATACGGCGTCGCCGAGCTTGCTGTCAGGCAAGACCTTCGGGGCCATGTCATCGAGCCATACCTTGAGAGCATTGAGGATGGGGACACTATGTTGCTGGCGGAAGCGGCGAATGCAGTCGGCCTGTGTTTCACCCTTCTCCGGTATTCCGTCCCGCGCCTGCCTTTCAACCCGGTAGAGCTGGTCGAAGAACCGCAGCGCCTGCTCGGGCGGACCGCCGCCCTTCTTCCTCGCCCTGAGGGCATCGACAAAGCGCCGCCGGGAGTGGGTCATGCAGCCGATGTGGGTGGCCAGTTCCAGCGTGCGCCATGCGGTATAGCCGTCACTCATCACGATGCCGCGGTAATCGCCGAGGAAGGCCTGCGGGTGGATTTGGCCGCGGCCCGGCTGATAATCCAGAAGAACGATGGGCTCGTGACTGCCCTTGCCGCTGCGATAAGCCCACATATACGATGTGCTGGTGGCCTTTTTGTCCTTCTCCTTGAGGACCTGAACCGTCGTCTCGTCGCCATGGATGAGAGGCTGCGATCTGAGCCGCAGCTTCAGGGCGTCATAGATGCGGGAGAGATGTTTCTCGCTCGAGCCGATCACCCAGCGACCCAAAGCGCCGCGGCTGACCGGAACACCGGCGCGTTCGAAGGCCTGCGCCAGGCGGTAGAGCGGCGTGCCATCGACATATTTATGAACCAGCGCGAACGCCAGCGTTGAGGCCGTGGCAACGCTGCCCGGCAGCGGCTGCGTCGGCATCGGCGCGGTCACGACAGGGGCGTTGATCCCGGTGCGATCGCAATGGCGGCACGCATATTTGAAGCGTACGTTCTGTAAAACCTTCGCCTTCACCTCGATATGAAGTTGCTCGGTGACAGCCTCGCCCATGCGATGCATCTGGCCACGGCAGCAAGGACACGCCTTCTGATCGTCGGGCAGGTCATACTCGACGCGCTCACGCGGCAGGTTCGCCGGCAGCGGCCTGCGGCCGCGCTTCTTTCCCGTTGTGTTTTCGACGGGTGGCAAGCCCGTGTCCGGAAGTTCGGCGATATTGTTCGTTTCACTGCCGGCGTCATCCTCATCGGCGGCCTGCTCGGCTTCATTGAAGAGACGATCGACGTGCTTTTCGCTGCGTGGCGCAAAACGATGCAGGCGTGCCAGCGCCAGTTCTTCCTCGAGTTTGACGACGCGGTCGGCGAGTTGATGGTTATCCGCCTGCAGCGCAGCAATGCGCGCCAACAGCACTTCAACACTCGGATCGCCGGTTCGATTCATCGGATTCTTGAATCTGAACCGTACCGACGCGTCAACCGCTCAACTCGAGAGCTCAGCCGGCAACCTGATATTGCCGCACCGGATGGCGGACCATCGCATCGATATCGATGCCGTCAAGGATCCAGTGCAATTGCTCGGTCGTCAGCGTGACGACCGCCTCCCTGGCGGCGCGGCCATCGGAACTTGTCCTCGGTCAGCCGCTTCAGGACCAGCACAAAGCCGGACCGGTCGAAGAACAGCAACTTCATCCGGTCGCAACGGCGATTGCAGAACGCAAAAACCGCCGGAGTGAATGGATCGAGCGCCATCGTCTCCTGGACCAGGACCGCAAGGCTGTTGATGCCAGCCCGGAAGTCGATCGGCTCACGGTGCAGATAGACCTGCAGGTCACCGCCCAGTCTGAACATGGCCCAGTGCTCCGATGATCGCCGTCAATGCATCCACATCGCCGCATTCCAGCGCGAGCTTCACGCCGTTCGGCAGCGACACGCTCACTTTGGCCGGAGAACAAAAAGCTGGAGTCCCTTTGGGTTCCGAACCACGCATTTCATCGCAAGTCGCCGGCAAATCCACCGTCGCCACGCTGTCTTGCCGCGACAGGGCTCGATCGGCGGACCCCTCAAGCTGAACCGGGATGAACGCCGGGCGTGAGGACGGCGGCAGCGACCTGGTGGCGGTGTGCTTCTTGATCCACTTCCGAAGGAGGTTCGCGTTGACCCCATGTTCGAGTGCAAGCCTCGATACCGAAACCCCAGGCTCAAGGCAGGCCGTGACAAGACGCTCTTTCGATGCCGCCTCGTAGCGCCGGCGACCGTTCCGGCCAACAAGCCTGACCCGCAGTTTCTGATCATCCGCTGCCATCACAAGGTGTCCACCTATTTTGGTGGACACCTCATGCATCAGAGCACTCAAAAGCAAAAGGTGCGGAGAAATTCGCGCTTACACATCAAGTAGTCCTGAGTTCGCCCTTGCCGTTGGATTTGCCGTGCTGGGCGGTGGAAGCGAGGGGAGTTGGCGCGGAGCCCTCGGCATAGCGCAGCGCGAGCTCCCGGCGCGGGCGGCAGGTGAAGGCGAACCCGACGGCGTCTTCCATCCGAGCTGCGAGTATGGTCGTATGTCGTTGTAATCGGCCCGCCAGCATCCAAGCGCGACATGGGCTTGGGCCAGTGACGTGAACAGCGTCTCCCGCAGCCGGCCGTTGATGGGAAAGACGGCGCCGCTCCTTCCGCGTCGGCGACATACTGGCGATGTACGGACCCGCTGACAGGAGCAACTAACCAATGGAAATCGCGACAATTGGATTGGACATTTCGAAGCACGTATTTCACATCCATGCAGTTGATAGCCACGGCCGGGTGACTGGTCGCCTACGCCGAGGCGAGGTAATCTCCTTCTTCTCCCCGCTCGTACCCTGCCTGGTCGGTGTCGAGGCTTGCGCCACCGCTCACTATTGGGCGCGCGAGATCCGACTGTTTGGACACGATGTAAGATTGATCCCTCCGGCCTACGTCAAACCCCGTGTCCGACGGGAGCCAAGAACGACGCCGCTCATGCAGCAGCAATCTGCGAAGCCGTCACCCGGCCCAATATGCGATTCGTGCCTCCGAACGCGTCCAGCTGCGAGAGAACCAGAGACTTTTCACGTTTCTGCATATTGCGCGCCGGACTCGGGGCAGGCGGAGGGCCGGCTGCAGTCTGGCCGCACTGCCAATCGCCTAGGAAATCGAGACTGACGCTTGCGGTGGCCTTTCGCTGCTTGCGCGGGGAGGCTTGCAATTGAGGCGGCCGGCACGGCGCTGAAGCGATATACAGGCGGGCGGGGTGTTGATCGACGGCGTTCCTGGTGTCCAGCCGGCCCATTTTGTGATGATCGGAGGAGGCGTTGTCGGTACGCATGCGACACGCATGGCCTCGGTGTCGGTGCCGAGATTGCCATCATTGATCGCTGGTCCGGCTCCGCGAGCTCGATGAATTGTTCGAAGGACCCGTCCGTACCAGGTCCTCGACCAAGGACAGCGTCGAGGAGGAGGTGTTTGCGGCAGACGTGGTCATCGGCGCGGTACTTGTGCCCGGAGCGAGCGCGCCGAAGCGGGGCAGCCGTAAAATATTGAGTTCGATGCGCAAGGGCTCCATGGTCGTTGACGTCGCCATGGATCAAGCTGGCTGCTTTGAAACTTCGCGTCCGACGACGCACGCTGATCCAATTTACGAGGTCGGCGGGGTCATTCATTACTGCGGCCAATATGCCGAGAGCTGTTCCGCTCACCTCAAGCCGCGCACTCAATAACTCAACGCTACCGTGTGGTTTGGCTCGCGCCAACAAGGGCTTTGCGGCTGTGCTTGAAGATCTGAACGTCTATCGCGGCCGGCTCACTTATAAGACCGTGGCTGACAGTCTCGCCTGCCATTTTCACCAATAAACGAGCGGGTCCTCGTTTCCTCCCTGACCTGGACGGGACCACTCTTAGGAGTGACCCTCTTTGAGAAAGGTCGACAAGTTCGCTCACACTCCGCTGGAGTGCTTGAGTTAACGTGGAGGTTGAGAGGTCCAGAATTCCAAACAAACAGGGTTGTGATCTGAGGCCGACAAACTGGACCATTCTTGGCTAAAGTTTTCGCTGCCGAATCCCTCGGCTGGGAGGAGCGACGGACGATGAAGGCCTCGAAGTTTTCGGACGCCCAGAAGGCGTTCATTCTGAAGCAGGGCAGCGGCGGCGTTGCGGTGGCGGAGATCTGCCGCAAGGTCGTGATCAGCCAAGCGACCTACTTCAATTGGAAGAAGACGTATGATGGTCTGCTGCCGACCGAGATGCGGCGGCTGAAACAACTCGAGGAGGAGAACGGCAAGCTGAAAAGAGCTGGTTGCCGATCTGTCGCTCGAAGGAGATGCTGCAGGACGTGATCCGCCGAAAGCTATGAAGCCTGGACGGAAGCGCAAACTGGTCGACGCCGATCCGCAGCGAATGGCAGGTTTCGATCCGCAGGGCAGTGGCGCTCTCGAGTTTGACCGCTCGACCTACCATTACAAGTCGTCGCTCCGACCAGGCTGCCCTCGAACAGAAAGTCTAGGAGAGCTGCCATGTTCGTATCCGCTACGGTTATCGTCGTGCTCACGTCCTGCTTCGTCGTGAAGGTTGGCGCCATGGCCAGAACAAGATGCGGCGCATCTAGCGCGAATTGGGCCTGCAATTGCGCAACAAAACGCCAAACGCGCCGGGTCAAGGCCAAGCACCGCGATGATCACAGGCCGGCGACACGATCGAACGAGACCTGGGCGATGGACTTCGTCCATGACCAGTTGGCGAGCGGGTACAGGCTTCGCGTGCTTACGATCGTCAATACCTTCTCGCGCTTCTCGCCGGCCCTGGCGCCGCGGTTCACCTTCCGCGGCACCGACGTCGTGGAGGTGCTGGAAACGGCCTGCAAGGAAGTCGGATTCCCGGCAACGATCCGCGTCGATCAAGGCAGCGAGTTCGTCGCGTGATCTCGACCTGTGGGCCTATCAGCGCGGCGTCACACTCGACTTCTCGCGGCCTGGCAAGCCGACCGACAACGCGTTCATCGGGGCCTTCAACGGCCGCTTCCGGGCCGAATGCCTCAACACTCGCTGGTTCCTGTCCCTTGCGGACGCCCAGGAAAAAGTGGAGACTTGGCGCAGATACTACAATCGCGCATCAGAACACCCATCTATCTATGTTGTTGAAGTGAAGAGGCTTTGCTGATCGGGATGCGATCCCGTGGGGTATTTGGGGTTCAGCCGTGCCCGTTCGGTGATGGATTTGGCAGCGGACATTGTGAGAGCGGCGCGGGCGAAGATCCACGGACCATCCGACAGAGGATGGATGGCATCGATCTCGCCGGCTTCAGCGGCCAGCCGAAGCGTCTTGGGCGCGATCTTCAGGAGCTTTGCGGCGTTGCCAAGGTTGAGCCAGGGTTCGGTTCCGTCCTCGGCGGGCTTGAACACCGCGATGTGGTAGTTCGAGCGCATTGATGTGACGCGCTCGCGGGTCCAGCGATTGCCGTTGCCGGTCTTGAGGCCGTTGCGGTTGAGGATGCCGGCAATCAGGTCATCGCTGGCGATCAGCACCAGTTGACGCACGGCTTGGATGATATCGGCAGAGGTGCTGTTGCGCTGCCGGCGCTTGGGCAAGCGCAACTCGCTGTGGGCGCCACCCACCCAGTGGACGATGAGAACGATCTCGGAGGCCGCGTCGTGGATATCGGCCACGACCTCATGGATGAGGGTGCGCACAATGCGCTTCTTGAGGCGAGCATCCGTCGTCGGCGCATCCCAGACCGTTTTGAGGTTCGAGGCCAGTACGCCGAGCGAAGCTGGATCAGCAATGGGGGCGGGCGTCGCCGCATCATGCATAGCGATCTTGCCCTCGACCTCCACCGCGTGAGCGAGCGCCCTGTTCCAGCGCGCTTCCAGCTCACTCGCCACCAGCCGGTTCGCGGGGTCAGCGGCATCGTATTGCCGGAAGGCCCGGTCGGCGGCATAGCGCGCCGCTTCGAGATCACGACTGAGAGCATCGCGCACCTGATCCCGCCGTTCCCCGGCTTCCTTGGCGCCCGCGGTTGCAGCGGCGATAGCGCCCGGACCAACGACGCCAAGCAGTGCTTCTTCGATTGCATCATCGACGCGCAATCCGCCGAAGGCGATGCAGTGAGGGCCGCCATTGTCCATCCAGGCGCGGCTGCAGCTGTAGCGCGGGATATGGTGCTTCATGCCGGAGTACCGGAGTGTGAGCTTGCGGCCGCAGCGCTTGCACCGGATCAGACCGGCCAGCAGCGCGTCACCATGCTTGGGCGCGCCGTGATGCCGACCGGTGGGAACGTTGCTGCTGACCATGGTGCGGATCGCCTCGAACCTCTCCCAGCTGACGTACCCTTCGTGGGTGTTGGGCTTCAGCGCCAGCCATTCGTTCCGCGCCATGCGGCGGAGCTTCACGCTCACGCCCTCGGCGCTGTATCCCGCCGCCACAGCCGTCTTACCATAAGCATAGGCGCCGCCGTAGACCGGGTTCTCAATGATCCGGTGGATGGCGGAGTAACTCGGTCGCCGCCAGGCCGTGTCGCCGTTGGTCTGCTTCACCGGCAGATCGAGATTGTACTCGTGGAGCCAGCAGAGCGCCTGTCGCGCGCTGCCCAGTTCCTCGACCTTGTCGAACACCAGCTTGATCGCTTCCTGGACACGCCGATCCGGATCTTTCTCATAACGGTCGCCGGCCTTCACGAAACCGACGGGCGTCGCCACAACCAACTCGCCGCGGCGCGCCTTCTCGTAGCGGGCCGAGAGCGAGCGCTGGCGCAACAGATCCAGCTCGTACTCGTTGAGGCTGCCCTTGAGCCCGAGCAGCAGGCGGTCGTTGCCGTGCCTTGGCGCATAGATGGTCTCCTGATCGACCAGAACGGTATCGACCACGCGGCACATCTCAATGAGTTGCTGCCAATCCCGGCTGTTGCGAGCGAAGCGCGAGACCTCGCGGGCGCAAACCGCCCCAACCTTACCGAGGCAAACCTCCGCTACCATTCGCTCGAACCCGGCGCGTTGTACGCCGCCGGCGGCTGAACGACCGAGATCATCATCGATTACTTCAACCTCTGCCCACCCGAGCGCCGTGAGCCGGTCCCGCATGGAGTATTGCAACGCACTGCTCTCGCGATTGTGCAGCACCTGATGCGCTGAGGATTGACGCACGTAAAGAATCGCCTTGCGCTCCAGATGATGAGGCCTGACCTTGTCAGAGATCATGATCGACCTCCTTCGCGCGCGGCGTCGCTGTCGTCGCGGCATGATCGAGGATCAACTGCGTCATCAGGCTCATGAGAGCTGCCCGGGCCTCCGCCGGCAATTCCAGCCATGCGGGTGCGCCGAGGGCGCCGTTCGGCAGGCCGCTCCCGAACAGATCCATCTGCTGCGGCCGTGGTTGTCGATTGTGTCGGTATGCGTTCCCTGGCATTGCCGTCTGTCGTGGCATCGGTCTCTCCCCGATTCTGGTCGTGAGAAGCTCTGGGTGCGCCAGAAAGCAGGGCAGCTGATGGCGTTCGATCCTTCAACGCCAGATCGAGAAGCGCAGAAAGCGCTGCAAGTGCGTCAATGCTGACAAACGGCTGAGCTGTCAAAAGCTCGGGGTCAGGGCGTACCGTCCGGTCGAACGTCCATGCCGGTACTTCAATCCAACGATCTGCTTGCGACCCGTCCAGCGTGCAGCGAAAAACGATATCACCGGCCTTGTCGACGGCCCCATGAACGCAAACTCGGCGACCAAACCAAGGATGATACCGATAAAGAACCTCGCGAAGAACGGTCCTGTGGGCGTTCTCAAACCTTGTTGTATAACGAAGAACGGCCGCATGGGGCGATCGGAAATCGACCGCCGATTTTGCTGCAAAACCACGTTGGCGCAACCAGCCCGCCAACGTGACAGAAGCGCAAAACTCTAATTCTGGGTGGTCCAAAGTTCGGTCTCGCTGCAAAAAACCCCGAGACTCTAACCGCTGCTGGATGAAAATTCAGTGGCAGGTCAGGGGCAATACGGCATAGCTATGTTGAAGCCTTTCGCCCTGCAACAAACCGCTATGGCGCGGCTGCAGATTAAGCAGCCGCCGGTGAGGTCAAACTCGCGTGGCTTCAGGTCCGACAGACAAGTGGGTTGCGCCGCCCGCCTCCCCGTCAGTCAACAACCATAACACCTCCACTTCTTCGACAGCATGAGGAGCGTTATCTCTTAGTTTAGAGTGCCGGTATACATTAGGCTTTCCGACCTTCGATTTGAACGATAATGCACGAACGTGAAAATTCGCCCACCGAGGTCCTTGCGTCGAGCGGCTCGGAAGGAAGAATCGCGATCAGTTATCATCAGGAGCGATCGCCTGGTCGCCCGTTGCGCATAAAAGTCGGTGAATCATCGACCCTTCACCGATAACTACCAGTGTCTCTTCGCTCGCATCACCAGGAACGAGTCCGTGCGCACTGCGATCTGGCACGTCTTCTATTGAGAAGAACCGATCCGAACGGACGCTCCAGCATCCGGCGGATGCGGACAGGCTCAGGGCCGATGTGAAAAGCCAGCGCTTGTTGACCCAGTGCCCGCTCTCACCGGGTCGAGCGGTTGCGCTGGCGTAAATAATCGAGCCAGGTTGGGCAGTGGTAACGCTCCGTCCACAGTTCTGGATCGGCGATATCGCGAATCGACCAACCGTAAGCGCCGTTGCGTTGCCGTGAGAGCTGTACTTCCCGCATCACGTTGTGAAAGGCACGCGCATTCTCCTGCGCCACACGATATTCGATTTCGACCACAAGTGGCCCACTGCGACGGGTGAGCGCGAGCCGCACCTCCGGATCCTCCAACGCCTCGGCGTCTTCACCGCGCGGGCTGATGCAGGGCATCCGCAGCCAGAGCCCAACCAGCGGGGAGAGCAGCATAAGGGCCAAGGAAACCAGCAGGGCACCCTCGTACCCCAGCGCCATCGGTCAGATGCCCCAACCCCAGCTGCCGATCGTTATACCGCCTGAGATCGCAGCCTCGTAGGCCGCAAACGAGCGGCCCGCTACCCAGCGCGGCGCTGAGAGCTGTATGGCGACATTGAACAACGTCAGCGCCATCATCCACCCAGCGCCGGCCAAGATCAGTGCTGCAGCAGTCAGAAAGGGTTCACGGTTCAACGCCACCACCGCAATCGCGCGGGCCCTACAGAGCGTGCAGGCGCGCACTGCAGCTTCGCCGTTCATGCGCCTGCGCACTTCGGTAAGAAACAGCGCCCCTATGACGGCACCAAAGCCAAAGGCACCGAGCATGATACCGCGCACCACCATGCAACAGATCGCGCGCGACCAGCGGCATGAGCGCCAAAATCGAGCCGCCGATGACGCCGGTTACCATGGTGCGGGCCAGCACAATCTTGATCGACGGCGAATTTGTAATGTAACGAATGCCCGGGACAATGGCATGGCCCAGCTGCTCGCGTGGTAGCCGGGACGGCGGCGCCACACGCTTCCAGAGCAACAACGCCACCTTTAGCGGCAGATAGAGCGACGCGTTCAGCGCAAACGCTGCGACTGCACCCTCCATTGCAACCACGATACCGCCGATTGCAGGCCCGAACCTGCGCGCGATGTTGTAGCTGATGCCGTCGAGCGCAACCGCTTCCGGTAACGTTTCGGCCGGTACTTGCTCGCTGACAGCGGATTGCCAGGCGGGACCCCTCAATGTGATGCCGCTGCCGACCAAAAAGCAAAGCAGCAGCGACAGATTCGGCGTGATGAGACCACACCAATCGAGTACGACCATCGCGATCGCGCCGCAAAGCTCAATCGAGACCGCAACCAGCGCCGCGATGCGACGGTCATGCATGTCGGCAATGGCGCCAGCCGGCATCGAAATCAGCATCACGGGTAGCATGAGCGCGGTCTGCGCAAGCGCAACCTTGTCCGCCGCCGACGTCATCTGCGTCATTGCCCAAGCCGTCCCGACGCCCTGGATCAGCTTGCCAACATTGGCGAGCAGACTCGCAATCCAAATTCGTCGGAATGCCGGAAATCGGAACGGAGCCGTGATTCCATCGCCGCTTGATGTCTGCGGCCTGGACTGATCGGTCATATCAGCTCGTGCGTCGTCTCGCGCGGCTTGAACTTGGACCATATTAGTCATCGACCAGGTAACCTGACGGCAAGTAACTCAGGTAGCGCTCCTTCAAGCTCATCTGCTTTGCGCAATTTGCATTCGTCAGCTTGACGAGGGTCGCTAATGTCCAGGCCCATCAATGGCGATTGGTGGTTGTCACGTCGCGCGCGAGAACTCACTCTGCGCCGCGCAAGCGTCAGCACGAAGCTTCTTGCGGACTGCTTCGTCGTCCTGTTCGACACAGCAGCGTCATTGTTCGGATGGGGGGAAATGAACTTAGGTCGGAAAACGGATGGCCGTAGACTTGATTTCAAGAATCTTGGCTTGACGTCAGGGAAGCCTAAAGTGGTTAGCTTTTCGGTGTCGAACCTCAGGTGAAGGTCATAAACAGCCGACTCGAATATTCTGAAACGTCTCGCCAACGTGGACGGGAGATGCAATCCGATGAACCGCAATATTCCCGGTGTCTCAATTTCTCCTTCCGAACGCCAATAAGACACGACTCTCTCAGCTCCGCGTTAACGGCAGTCAGAGTAGAGGAACGGCAGCGCAAGTTGTTTGCGTTCTGTGCGAGTGAGCGATGAAAAAGCGCAACAACGGACGCTTCCATGAAGTGAGAGCTAGATAAGATGCGTTGGTCATTCCTCGAGCGGAGCCTCAATTGGAACGGCAAAACCGACCTTTACGCGGTCCACCACAACCATCGTCTTGAAGCCCTTGATGTTTGGGTTCTCATAGAAGAACCGTCGTGTGAATTGCTCGTAATCTTCCATGCTACGCGCGGTAATGTAGAGGACGAAGTCAGCATCGCCGGTGACGTAAAATCCATTGACGACTTCAACTGACGATTTGATGGCCTTCTTGAACCTGTCGATTATATCTGAACGCTCGCGCTCCAGGCTCACCATGACAAGCATCTGAATAGGCCGTCCGACAGCGTTCGCCGAAACAATTGAGACGTCGGCCTCAATGATGCCGTCCGAACGGAGCCTCTTCAGTCGTCGTTGGCAAGCCGTAGCAGAAAGCCCCGCCATCTCGCCGATCACCTCGGAAGTTAGACGGTTGTTCTTTTGCACGATTTGGAGGATGCGGGCGTCTGTTCGATCATACTGCATGAGTGGCTCCAGCCTTGAGGTGAATTGCAGCGCCAAATGCCCGTGCCATGCAGGAAATCCTCCGAACGACAGGAGATACGATGCAAATATGTTCACGACATCAGTATCCTGAACGCATGCGCATTTCAATAATGGCAGCATGAGACTTCGAAGTGCGGTCTCGACGCACTTCTTGAGTCCGAACGGCTGCTTTGCGAACCCTGAAGCGTGAGAGAGTGGTGTACAATGACCATCAACATCAAAGAGATTAGCAAAAAGGACAAGAACAGCGTCCTGCATCCTTTCACGCAGCTTAAGGATTATGCGACCGGCGGGCTTGGCGAGCCCACGATTGTCGAAACTGGTAAGGGCATCCGAATTCAGGACGCTCATGGTAACCAGCTTATCGATGGTTTTGCTGGAATGTATTGCGTCAATATTGGTTATGGGCGTACCGAAGTCGCTGATGCGATCTCGCGCCAGGCCTACCGTCTCGCATACTACCACTCTTATGCGGCTCATACGACCGATGAGCTGGCGATCCTATCTGATCGCCTCGTCAAGATGGCGCCGGGAAAGATGAGTAAGGTATTCTACGGCATGTCCGGCTCGGACGCGAACGAAACGCAGGCAAAGCTCGTCTGGTATTATAACAATCTGAGGGGCAAGCCGAACAAGAAGAGGATCATATCGCGCGAGCGGGGCTACCACGGCTGCAGCGTGGTGTCTGGCTCGATGACGGGCATGAGCTTTTACCACGACCAAATGGATCTTCCGCTGTCGCAGATTGTGCACACCGGTGCTCCCCACCACTATTGGGGTGCGACTCCGGGGGAGACCGAGCGGGAATTCTCTGCGCGTCGCGCGGCTGAACTGAACCAGCTCATCGAACGTCTGGGCCCGGACACCGTCGGCGCCTTCATTGCCGAACCTGTGCTCGGAACGGGTGGCATTACACCGCCTCCGGAAGGGTATTGGCAGGCGATCCAGGCCGTTCTCAAGAAGTATGACGTTCTGCTGATTGCCGACGAAGTGGTGACTGGCTTTGGCCGGACCGGCTGTATGTTTGGATCGCAGCACTACGGAATCGAGCCCGACTTGATTACCGCCGCGAAGGGCCTCACTTCCGCTTACTTTCCGCTATCCGCCGCAATCGTGGGGGAGAAGGTATACAAGGTGTTGGAAGACGGTGCTGATAAGGTCGGTGCGTTTTCACACGGGTACACATATTCCGGTCATCCGATCGGCGCCGCCACGGCAAATGCCGTTCTCGACATCGTTGAAAAAGAGAACCTTCCCGGCAATGCCCGCGAAGTTGGCGGCTATTTCCAGGCTCTACTCAAAGAGAAGTTCGCACAATTGCCGATCGTCGGTGAGGTGCGCGGGGTCGGCCTGATGGGTGCGATCGAGTTCGTTGCTGACCGTGACAAGAAGAAGCGATTTGATCCTTCCCTCAAGGTTGGCGCTCGTGTCTCCAAAGCGGCGCGCGATCGGGGTCTAATTGCCCGCCCCATGCCGCACGGGGACATTCTCGGTTTCGCTCCGCCGCTCGTGATCACCAAGGCTGAGATAGATGAGATTGTTTCGATCACCCAAAGCGCGGTCCGATCAGTGATGGACGAGCTCATCCGCAGCGGTGAGAAGATCTAGAATTCAGCGTATTCAGTCGGCATTCCAACGGCGCGGATTTTGCGAGAAAGTCTGCGCATATCGTCGAAGTATCATTCACGTAGACGTATGAGATGATAGCGGCGGCCGCTTTGGCGGGACATTGATTGATAACAGCAATGTCTCGCTGGAAGGCGGATGAGCGGGTTGGCGGCAGGGTGTCGGGACGGTATCCGCCGGCCCGAGCGGCCTGGTATGGGGACTCCCCAAGCGAATAAGAAAAGCAACAGCATAACGGCGATTTACGGATGACCGAAATCACGAAGTACCAACTCTTTGTCAATGGGGCGTGGCGCGCGGGCGGTAGTGGCACTGACCTCCCTCTGATCAACCCGGCTACTGAGCAGGAGTGCGGGCGCGTGGCCGTTGCTTCGGCGTCGGATCTGGATGATGCTTTGACGTCTGCACAGCGTAGTCTCCTGCCATGGTCCAACACTTCGGCTGCTAGCCGGGGAAAGCTTCTTGTTCGTGCTGCGCGAATTTTGAAGGAGAAGATCGAAGCCGCGGCGGCCGCCCTTTCCAGGGAGCAGGGCAAGACCCTCGCCGAGGCGCGGGGCGAGTACTCGCGCGCAATCGAAATGCTCGAGTGGAATGCTACCCACGCCGCTAAGTTCTCGGCTCCGCTTCCGATTGACGAAAAAAGAGTGCTCGTACCGGAAGCGATTGGTGTGGTTGCCGCGTTCACACCTTGGAACTATCCAGCTGTCCTCAACGCCCGGAAGCTTGCCGCTGCTATCGCAGCCGGGTGTCCGGTAATCCTAAAAGCGGCAGAAGAAACTCCAAGTGCTGGCGCTTACATGGTCGAGGCTTTGCACGAGGCTGGGATTCCGCCCGGCGTCGTAAGCCTGGTGTTCGGAGATCCGCCAATGATCTCCGAGTACCTACTCCGGTCGCCCATTGTTCGGGCTTTGTCATTCACTGGCTCTACGCCGGTGGGTAAGCAGCTCGCTAAGATTGCCGCAAGCAATCTGCAGCGATGCGTTCTGGAGCTGGGTGGCCACTCGCCCGTCGTTGTCTTTGAAGATACAGACATCGCAAAAGCCGCTTCTGCAATATCTGACTACAAGTTTGAATGCGCAGGTCAAAGCTGCAACGCTCCCAGCCGAATCCTGGTAGCGCGACCTGTCTACGAGGCGTTTCTGGCGCGGCTTGTTCGGGCCGCGCAAAGGATCAGGATTGGAAGGCCTGATGATTCTGAGACTGATATGGGACCAATGGCGAATACGAGGCGTATTGCAGCCATGGAGCGTCTGACCAAGGATGCTGTCAATCGCGGCGCAAGGGTTGAAACCGGGGGTAAACGCATCGATCGACCGGGATTTTATTGGATGCCGACAATTCTGAGCAACGTCCATCCTGAATCAGAGGTGCTTCGCGAAGAGCCGTTCGGACCCATCTTGACGGTTGCTCCGTTCACTACGATTGACCAGGCGATTGCGGAGGCGAACGCGACTGAGTATGGCCTTGCATCCTATTTCTTTACTGAATCCTCTGAGATTCAGAAGCGAATGATTCTTAGCCTTTCTGCGGGAGCCATCAGCATCAATCACCTAAAGGGCGTCTCTTCGGATGCGCCAAACGCTGGAATCAAACAAAGCGGTTATGGTTATGAGGGTGGTTTGGAAGGTTTGAGGGCCTTTCAGAGTCTAAAGCTCGTAAATGCAACGACACCTGTGGTTCTCGGATCGTAGGCTCACCTGCCTAAGTCAAGGCAGGCGCTTGAACGTTTGCCTTTTTGATGTTGCGCAACACGCAACGCCGAGGGCACATCGTTCGGGGCCCGCCGGGCCACGGAAAAGGCGGGACATTTGCGAAACAAGGGTAGATTGAGCGCTTAGATGAGAACTTCTCCCACAGTAAGAGATGTTATTCTGGCTCCGGGCAACGGCAGTTTCTTTTATGACGATCAAGCTGCCATACGAGCAGGCGTCGCTCATGACGGCTTTCGTTATCTAGGGACCCCGCTGACGCCTGGTTTCACGACCATCCGCATGCCGTCGCGTTCGTTGAGCATTGGCCTCATCCTGTCAGACGATGTGATCGTCTGGGGTGACATGATGAGCGTGCAATATTCAGGTGCGGGCGGTCGTGATCCAATTTTTCAAATTGACGAAATCCAAACACTCACCGGATCCGTGGTGATTCCGCGCCTTCTAACTGCCGACGTTTCTGGTTTCCTCGCTGCTTGCGAATTTGTCCTTGCATACCATGAGGGCAGGCGGCTGCCGCTTGCCATCGAATATGGCGTGAGCCAAGCCTTGCTTCGTGCTGCTGCGCATATTGCCCGGACCACGCTTGCCGAAGTGATCTCCTCGGAATATCGCTTGCCCCTTCCAGAGAAAACAGTGCCGCTTTACGCACAGAGCGGGGATTCGCGCGAAATCAACGTCGATAAGATGATCCTAAAGGCTGTGGACGTTCTTCCACATGGATTGATCAACTCGCGTGAAAAGTTCGGCGCTTCCGGCGGGACGTTTCGCGAGTTCGTCAAATGGGTCGCCAAACGCACAAGGGAAATCGGAGAGCCCGGGTACCATCCCGTCCTGCATTTTGACGTTTACGGTTGGATTGGGTTCGAGATGGGTATGGAGCCGCAAAAAATAGCCGATTTCATTTCGCGGGTTGCGGACGACGTGCCGGGTTACCGGCTTCATATCGAATGCCCGGCAGACTTTGGATCAACGGAGGCTCAGCTCGAGGAGTATGCCAAGATCGTTACTCTTCTCGACAGGCGTGGCACGGAAGCCCGGGTGGTTGTCGACGAACAATGCAATACGCTTGACGATATCCGGCGCTTCGCCAAAGCAAAAGCCGCTCATCTCGTCCAGATCAAAATGCCTGACGTCGGATCAATCGCCGACTCGGCCAACGCCGTGTTGGTGTGCAAGGAAAATGGGGTCGGAGCGTATCTTGGTGGAAGCTGCACCGAAACTGATTTGTCGGCTAGGGCGGCGGTCAATGTTGCAGTGGCTACTCAGGCTGACATGATCCTCGCAAAACCTGGGATGGGGGTCGATGAGGCTATCTCCATCGTCGGAAATGAGCAGAGCAGATTACTTTCGATTCTCAACTACCGCCGTTCACAGAATTTCCTTCAGACGGTCAGTGCGACATCGGCATGAGAAAAGGGCTCGAAGGTATTGCCGTCGAGCAGGCGGTAGCAGCTCGTTATGCTTCCTCTCGCCTTGCCGATGCTGGGGCGCGTGTCATCAAGGTAGAACGGCCTGAGGGCGACTTCGCGCGAAACTATGACACACTCGTCCAAGGTCAGAGTGCGTATTTCGTTTGGCTCAACCGCGGCAAGGAAGCCATCTGCCTCGACCTGACCATCGAGGAAGACCGTGCAGTTCTCGATGCGATGGTTGCTAAAGCAGACGTTTTCCTTCAGAATCTGAAGCCAGACAGCATTAGCAAGCTCGATTTCGACTCCGCTGATTTGCGCGAGCGCTTTCCTCGGTTGATAACCTGCGACTTCTCTGGATTCGGCGACGGCGGCGCGCTGTCGCATTTGAAGGCATATGACCTGATCGTGCAGGCCGAAGCCGGACTTGGAGCGATCACCGGGACAGCCCATAGCGCAGCACGGTCGGCGTTTCTGTATGCGATGTTTCAGCTGGTATGACTGCTCTCAACGCCATCTTGCAGGACGAGAGCGCACGAGGGAAGGAACGGGTATTCAGGTATCGCTTTTTGACGCTATTGCGGGCTGGATGAACGTTCCCGTGCTTCAGTTCGATTACGGCGGCTATCACACTTCAAGAGCGGGCGTAAACCACCCATCTATAGCGCCGTATGGTGCATACCGCTGTGCGGATGGCAGAGAGATTATCTTCTCCGTGCAGAACGATCGCGAATGGGTCAATTTCTGCACAAAAATCCTCAAGCGCCCGGAACTGATTCGTCGGCCCCTCTTTGCTGACAACATGGAGCGAATCCGCAACAGGGCTGCTGTGGATGAAACGTATCCCATCGATTTGGGCAACTGTCGAGCAACGAGGTGATGAGCGAGCTGGAAGCCGCCGGACTTGCGTATGGACGTCTCAATCAAATTAAGGACGTATCCAAGCATTCACATCTGCGACGAATACCGGTGTCGACTCCGGCGGGCGATATTCACGTCATTCCGCCAGGCGCCATTTTTGACGGGGAAATGACTCCGGTTTTGCGACCTGTTCCCACTCGCGGAGCTCATTCTGAAACGTTGCGCAAGGAGTTTGGGAATTCCTGGGGGGAGGGCTTGTTAGCCATTCGATGAGAATTTCGGGGTCAAGTGAATGGACAGCTTTCAACTTCTCGGCCATTTGGACAGAGAGTTGCTGCAGCAGGGAAGCGACTTTCCTGTACGACACATCATCTCATCAAGTTCGAAAGAATTTCGAGGATATGATTTTAAGCTGCCCACTTTCCCGACCCCTCGGAAGGGGATCGCATGCAACGCACCTATCAAGTGTATGGTGTTGCGCCGAGGAGCGGCCGGTAGCATCCGTCCCTTGCACTAGGGGCCTCTCCGGGAAAGAGTGTTACTCTGCTGTGGACCAGGCAAGAAGGGCCACGGACATCTCCATGCGAATGCTGCACCCATAAGCCCGACAAGTACGATTCCGTCCAGGAACGTCGCCTAAGGCGCCGGATTTGATCGTCAACGCGCCACTCATTGCACTAATCAAGATTGAAATGGCGCTACAAATCTCGCCGGAGCACTCCGATGAGTGTGCGGCTTTGCCGGGGTGTGTAGGCCAAGGTCCAGCTCCTCCATCCGGCGACCTTACTGTAATCGCCGCGCCAGCTTCGCGTGCGGGCGCACGTTTGGGGGACGAGAAAATATGGGGACGTCGATGTAGTGCCATACGCGGGCACTCGTTCTGAAGTCCTGTGAATGCGACATGTCGTAGCTGACGAGGATATTTCGAACTACAATTACTGGCCCGGCGGTCATGTACCCACAAATCGTGCAGTTCTTTTCTCGTCAACCTACCTCGGCGGGACGTCCTCAGGAATCAATGATGAATGCAATCCGAATCGACGGAAAGGCCATGGCGGAGGCCCTTCGGGGTCGTATCGCGAGCGATGTGAGATTGCTCCAAAACAAATGCAGGGTCACCCCGGGCTTGGCTGTGGTGTTACTGGGCAAGGATCCGGCCAGCTCGGTCTACGTAAAGACCAAGGCGAGACAAGCGCGGGCTGTGGGATTCAACTCTCGGCAATACCTTATGCCGAGCAATGTCGGTGAAGCCGAACTGCTAGAATTAATTGAGGAGCTTAACGCCGACGATTCCATCGATGGTATTCTCGTTCAGCTTCCGTTGCCGGCCCACATCGACCGTTGGCGCGTACTGGAGGCAATTGATCCAGCCAAAGACGTAGACGGCTTCCACCCCTACAATGTTGGAAGATTGGCAGCCGGTCGACCTGCTCTCGCTCCCTGCACCCCGCTTGCGGTGGTTCATCTCATCAAGACCGTCGCAAGAGACTTGAACGGGCTTGACGTCGTCGTGATTGGTCGTTCGAATATCGTCGGAAAACCTCTTGCCGTTCTACTGGGCGATGCAGGATGCACCGTGACAGGTGCGCAGCTTCAGACGCGGAACCTGCCTGATCTATGTCGGAAGGCGGACATCGTCGTAGCTGCTGCCGGTTGCGCAGGGTTGGTCCGGGGCGATTGGCTTAAGCCAGGAGGGATTGTCGTCGACGTCGGCATCAATCGTGTGATCGACTCAACTGGAACTGCCAAGCTTGTCGGAGACGTAGCTTTTGCCGAAGCGAGCGATCGCGCGAGCTACATAACCCCGGTACCTGGCGGGGTCGGACCAATGACGGTCGCTTACTTGCTCGCGAACACAGTATATGCAGCAGTTCTGCGACGAGGTTTGTCGCTGGTGACGACTCCCGAAACACCCGATATTTCGCGACCCAGCCTCGTAGGCAAGAACTTGCAGAGCAAAGGGTGACTTAGAAAGGATCTGGGCGTCGCCGCAGTTTAAGTGGCGGTGCATTCGTTGTGTTAGCGGTGCAGCGGTGAAGCGAGGTGGCGTGCCAGTGAGGCTGCCCAATACCGACGCGTTCCTTTCGAAGCCAAAATCCAAAACCTGCCCAGACGTATGAATCGCCACCGTCGTAGGAATGCGTCGCACCGAGAGTGTGCTAAAAAACCAAAGACCATATAGCAGCGCTAGCGTAGTATAATCAGCTTGCGGCCGCCGTCTCGCGCCAGGCATTTTGCCTTGTCGGCCCCATTCATCTAGAGCTCAAGTGCCCTCCCGTTGCTTGCTCCCGCTAGCATTACAGTTGCTTTGTTTGCGAGCTTCTGAATCCATGGGCAACCATGATTCGAATGTCGTGGACGCGGGCCGCGTCGGTTGAGGAGACGCTTGCGTTGTGGGCGGCGTCGCTTCGAGAGGTCAAGCAGCGGATACGTCCGTTGTTCACGCAAGAGCGTGTGGCGACGAATGCAGGCCTGTTCCTGGAAGGTCTGCTCGGAGATGAGCAGCGCAAGACCGGTTGGATGGGCGCGGAGGCGGCTGGCGATCCCGGCCCATGGCGGCAGCAGGCGATCCTGGGTCGCGGGGATTGGGACGCTGAGGCCCTGCGCGACGTCGTCCGGGACTATGTCATCGAGCACTTGGCGGATGACGATGCGGTGCTGGTGATCGACGAGACCGGCTTTCTCAAGCAGGGTAAGGCCTCGTGCGGAGTGGCGCGGCAATACACTGGTTCGGCAGGGAAGATCACGAACTGCCAGATCGGCGTCTTCGCTACCTACGTTTCGCGTCATGGTCATGCGTTCATCGATCGCGCGTTGTATCTTCCGAAGGAATGGACCGACGATCCAGATCGTCTGGAAGACGCATACGTGCCTGCCGATGTCGGCTTTGCGACCAAACCAAAGCTTGCGACGAGAATGATCGCACGTGCGATAGCCGCGTCTGTACCATTCAAGTGGGTTGCCGGTGACACCGTCTACGGTGTTGGCGATATCGAACAGCAGCTACGGCGGGCAGGCAAAGGCTATGTGCTCGGGGTCAGCAGCTCTCATGTCTTCCGATCCTGGGGCAAGCGACCGCCGGTCGCCGGCAAGGCCGAAGACATCGCCCGGACGCGGCGCCCGTCCGACTGGAAGCGCTTGTCGGCGGGAGCCGAAACCAAAGGACCGAGGCTGCATGACTGGTGTTATCTCGAACTGGCCGATCTCGAGGTCGAGCAGTTCAACAGCGCAAATGATGGTTTATGGACGCGCGGTCTGCTGATCCGTCGCCATATCGCCGATGGCGATCTCGCCTTCTTCACCACCTGGTGCCCAGCGGGAACATCAATTGAAACGCTGGTCGCGGTCGAAGGCCATCGATGGGCGATCGAGGACAGCTTTGAAACCGCGAAAAACGAGTTCGGACTCGATCACAACGAGAGCAGGTCCTGGCATGGCTGGCATCGCCACGTGTCCCTGGTGATGCTCGCCTTCGCCATGATGGCGGAGATCCGCCATCGCGCCAATCCGCCACCGCCTAAAAAAACCAAACCTCGCCCCCCGGCAAAAGCCAAAGCACACCCACGCCGCCGCTGATCCGTTGGTCAATCCAGGAAATCCGCCGCATCGCCATCAGGCTTGCTCGAAAGCGGATCCAACCCGCGCATGTCATTGCATGGTCATTCTGGCGCAGAGCTCACCAGGCTGCCGCTCAGCGCGCGCATCTCAAAGCAAAACGGCAACTGTAATGGTAGTCCAAAGCTGGCGCGATAAAAGCTTCACGGTTTGACGGTTAGGCGCAGAATTTCTGCTTCGTGCATGCCTACAATAATTAAATTCAATTTCTCGGGTCCAATAGTATTTGCGCGAGAGATGGAGCTCCACGGCTGACTAGCATCACCGAAACAAGGCGCGAGTGAGGAGATCGAACGTTGCATACTTCGGTACACCACAGGCGCTTCATGGTACCTGACCTGCTGGCACGCGGCATCAATCACGAACAGCAATTATCCCCGAGGGGCTCCACGTCCCGCCAACGGCCCATCACATGTGCCGCGGAAGTGGCGTGCCGGCCGAGCAGCAGGCGACGCGTCGTGGGACAAGCTCCAGACGTTTAACGGCTGCTGGATGCAGCAATAGATATGCGCTGAACTTGGACCACGTCCAAGTTCACTTAAGTTCTCCTATTTTTTGAGTTGCCGAATGCAAAGCAAGCTGACCACCCAAGCGGAATACGTAATCGTCGGTGGTGGTATCATTGGTCTCTCCATCGCCTATCACCTTACGCGGCTCGGGCACCGCGACGTTCTGCTGCTCGAACGCGACCAGCTCACCTGCGGTACGACCTGGCATGCGGCGGGGTTGGTCACCCAGCTGCGCGCTACCGAAAACATGGCGAAGCTGGCTCAATACACGGCCGATTTGTTTAAGCAACTCGAGAAGCTGACCGGCCAACCTACTGGCTTTCGACAGAGTGGCTCGATTACCATTGCCGCCACTCTCGAGCGGCTCGAGGAGCTGAAGCGAGGCGCGTCAATGGGGCGCTCCTTTGGCCTCGATGTCGAGATGATCAGCGCTGCTGAAGCCAAGAGACGTGTGCCCTTGCTCGACGTGACTGACGTAATTGGCGCAGCGTGGATCCCTTCCGACGGTATGACGAGTCCGGTTGACACGGCGCAGGCGTTCGCGGCTGGCGCACGCCAGGGCGGAGCAAAAATCCTAGAGCGCACGCCGGTGACGCGTATTGTGGTCGAAAAAGGGCGAATTTCCGGCATCGAGACCGCTGATGGCGTTGTACGTACCGAAAAGGCTGTCATCTGCACGGGCATGTGGACGCGGGCGCTGGCTGCCGAGCTCAACTGGACAGTGCCGCTGCAGGCGGCAGAGCACTTCTATGTCGTCACAGAGGCAATTGCGGGCTTGCCAACTGATCTCCCGACGATTCGCGACATGGATGCAGGCTTCTACGCGAAGCCAGACGCGGGCAAGTTGCTGGTTGGTTTCTTCGAGTACAACAACGGCAAGCCGTGGGGGATGGATGGAATTCCGCGCGATTTCAGTTTCGATTCGCTGCCTGACGACTTTGAACACATCGAACCCTACCTCGTGAATGCCATGCGTCGCATGCCGGCGCTGGGAAACGTGGGTCTACAACTCAACTTTAACGGCCCAGAGAGCTTCACGCCGGACAATCGATTCTTGCTAGGGCCAGCATCCGACATCGCAGGCCTCTATGTGGCTGCAGGATTCAACTCCTGTGGTATCGAGTCTTCCGGTGGCGCTGGCAAAGTGATGGCCGAATGGATGTCGACGGGCGTCCCCGACAGTGACTATTGGGAAATGGACGTGCGACGCGCCATGCCATTCCAGCGCAATCGCAGATATTTGCGCGATCGAACGGTCGAATCGGTTGGTAATCTCTGGGGCCTGCATTGGCCTCACAAGTCACCCGAGACGGCGCGCAACGTCCGTGTGTCGCCGCTCCACGATCGTCTTGCTGCCGCCGGCGCAAATTTCGGCGAGGCTGCTGGTTGGGAGAGAGCACAATGGTTTGGCAGGCCTGGCGCGCCGACGAGCGCCCATGCCACATTTGGTCGCGACAATTGGTTTAAGGCGAACGCTGCCGAGCATGAGGCGGTTCGTTCCGGGGTCGCGCTGTTTGATCAGACGTCCTTCACGCATCTATTGGTCCATGGCCGTGATGCGCTCGCCTTGCTTCAACGCCTCTCCACCAACGACGTTGACGTTCCGGCGGGCCGTATCGTGTATACGCCGTGGCTAAACGACCGAGGGGGCATGGAGTCCGACGTCACCATCGCGCGTTTGGGTGATCAGGAGTTTCTGGTGGTCACAGCGGCCGTGCAACGCATCCGGGACATCGCATGGCTGCGCATGCATGCCAAGAGTGCGGGCCACGCACTCGTTGCCGACGTATCGTCGGGCTACGCTTGTTTGTCCGTCATGGGGCCGCGGTCGCGCGAGCTGCTTGGGCGCGTGAGCCCGGCGGATTTCTCCGATGCTGCATTTCCCTTCGCGACATTCCGAGAAATCGAGATTGGGTATGGCATGGCGCTTGCGTTCCGCATGACGTTCGTCGGGGAGCTCGGATGGGAGTTGCACATTCCGACCGAACAGGCGCTAGGCATCTACGATGCGCTCATGGCCGCAGGGCGTGATCTCAATGTGCACCACGCGGGCTATGTGGCACTGAACACGTTGCGTCTCGAGGCGGGTTACCGCGACTGGGGCGTGGACGTGAGCGATGAAGACACACCGATCGAATCCGGACTGGGATTCACGATCGCCTGGAATAAGGGTGAGGATTTCATCGGGCGGGCGATTCTGGAATCACAACGCGCGCAGATCCCGCGCCGTCGTCTGATTCAATTGGCCGCACCCCACGCGGTCCCGCTTATGTTCGGAACGGAGCCGGTCTGGCGCAACGGATCCCTCGTGGGCTACCTGCGCTCCGCAGGCTTTGGCCACACGTTGGGTTGCGGTGTCGGCATGGGATATCTGCGCTGCGAAAGCGGGGTGAGCTCTGAATGGCTATCTCAAGGAAGTTTTGAGATCGAGATCGCGAGCGAAAAGCACGTCGCTATCGCATCCCTTCGTCCCTTCTACGATTCAAAGCGCACTCGAGTGAAGGGCGAACTGCGGCAGGTCGCAGATATTATTGCCCCGGAACTGCTCAGCGCACGATCTAAGCGGTGACTGCAGTTTCGCTTGGTTCAACGCAGTTTCCGTGCGACCGTCGGGGGTGGGCTGCCATGTCTGACCGTTCTATGATTCTCGTCTTGTCATGCCCTGATCGTCCGGGCATCGTATCGGCCGTCTCGAGCCGTCTCTTCGAAGCTGGTTGCAATATCCTTGACGCTCAGCAGTTCGACGACACCGAGACCGGCAACTTTTTCATGCGCGTTGTTTTCGATCGTCCCGAGCAGGCTAAGTCAGAAGCGGAAATCGCTGCATCGATTGAGGAGCTCGCTGAAAGGCTCTCAATGACGTTCACGCTGCGGCAGAGCTCCAGCACGAAACGTGTGATGCTGCTGGTTTCTAGATTCGATCATTGCCTGGCTGATTTGCTGTATCGCTGGCGCATCGGCGAATTGCCGATGGAGGTGACGGCAATCGTTTCGAACCACGGCCGCGAGCATCTGGCCTGTACCGATCTCGGCGGGCTCCCGTTCTACCATTTGCCAGTCACCAAGCAGACCAAAATGGAGCAGGAAGCACGAATTTGGCAGCTCGTGCACGAGACCAACACGGATCTTGTTGTCCTTGCGCGATACATGCAAGTTCTGTCGGACGGCTTCGCCGCCAAGTTGTCGGGGCGGTGCATAAATATTCACCACTCATTTCTGCCTGGCTTCAAGGGCGCAAAGCCCTATCACCAAGCCCATGAGCGAGGAGTCAAGTTGATTGGTGCGACAGCGCACTATGTGACCTCTGATCTCGACGAGGGGCCGATCATTGAGCAGGATGTCGAGCGGATTTCGCATCGCGACACGCCGAACGATCTCGTACGAAAAGGCCGCGACATCGAACGCCGCGTACTCGCCCACGCCGTGCGCCATCACCTCGAGGACCGGGTACTGCTGAATGGTAGGAAGACGGTCGTCTTCACAGGTTGACCAGAAGTCCGCGCTGCCAATTTGATTTGCTCGCACGGCGTTACGAAGAAGAATGCGGGGACATCCACCAAGGCTGACAGAGATTCGGACAATCCATGGTATCGCCAGGGGGCCGCCGCGGAATACGCCGTTCCGCCACTGCTCTGACAAACCGCCCTTTGCTCAAAGAGGTGCCTCGACTGGTCTCAATACACCTCGGGTTCGCCGCCGCTTTAACTCACATATGCAGCTGATCTTGATCTCCCGCGCATCTTGAACGCAAGCCCGTAAAACGCTAAAAAAACGACCTCGCCAGCCATCATCGAAGTTGGCATCCACGTAGTTCCAAAGCCCACATCTTCCTGCTCGCGTTCCCACTCCTGGTGCAGGAAGCCATCGCCTCACCAAATCGCCGCGTAATTTCGGCTCTGCGAGGTTCTAAAATAAGGAACCTCGGTCAAGGACAGGGCAGTCTTCAGTTGTGGCAGCCAGATGCAGACGCGCAACGCCCGATGCGGTGCCGCCCGGGCTGGTTCAGCGGCAAAAAGCTTGCGCATCTTCTCCGTGCGCGGTTCAAGACTGGCGCTTTCCTTTGATGTGATAACTTCGACTGCGGCCATGACACAATTACGGTGCACGCGTAGTAGTGAATTTCGTTCGCAACCGCGGTTTATCGCGGAAAAGCTGCGCCTCAAGTGGCGAGTTCGGAGAAAAAGGACGAGGTCCGCGTATAAGCTCGTTGCGCAAGGTCGCGCGCAATGGTCGACGTACGGTTTTGCCGAAGATGGTCACAATCGGAAGTGTCGGCCCCAACATGATCGGTCCAAGCGCTCTTGGTGATGCGCGGGCGCCGGTGCGCGTGGCTAGAGCGGTGGGGCCTTGATCATTTGCGGCCGGTCGATCAATGATCAACAGCTTCCTAATTAAACCTGAATTGCCGGCCGCAGTGGGACCATCGAAATGAACTTCGACATCGCCAAGCAGTGCGTGCCCATTTTCTTCTCCGACGGCTATCATGAGGCACGTAAGAAATTTCTCGTAGTTGCGCCGGCGTCACGAGCTTATAGAAGCAGCTCAAAAGGGCCTTCCGGCGACGATCTCTTTACCGATGTCGCTTATTTCGGCCCTGCACCGGCCAAGCAGCTCCTGGTCCTGATTTCTGGCACACATGGTGTGGAAGGCTATTGCGGCTCTGCGGCGCAGCTTCTGTTCTTGCACGCCAAATTCCACGAAGTGCTGCCACCTTCTACAGCGGTGCTCATTGTCCATGCGCTCAATTGCTACGGATTTGCTTGGGACCGCCGCGTGACAGCGGAGGGCGTCGACCTCAACCGCAATTTTGTCGACTTTGCCGAACCGCTTCCTCAAAACACTGGATATGAGGAGTTGGCTGAACATTTCGTTCCTGCTGAAATTTCGGAGGAACGTGTTCGCCGCGCGGAGGCTGCACTGGCGGCTTACCAGAAAACGCACGGCGAGCTCGCCTTCCGGATAGCCCTATCGAGTGGGCAATACACCCGGCCGGGTGGCATGTTCTATGGTGGAACTGCGCCAACGGAAACGAGACGAACGCTCGAGCAGATCGTGGCTGACTTTGGCGTCGCAACCCGCGAGCATGTCCTCATCCTTGATTACCACACCGGGCTAGGTCCTTACGGGTATGGCGAGCTGCAATGCGAGCTCTCGTCGGGGCGGGAGGGCTATGAGCGCGCAGCCAAAATGTTTGGCGCTTCGGTGACTTCGCCGGTACTAGGGACTTCCTCGGCGGTTTCCATTCCTGGCACTCAAGATGCGTATTGGCATCGAGTTCTGGGCGACCGCCACACATATGTTGGCCCGGAGTTTGGTACCTACCAGCCCCCAAGGGGGCGGCTCGTCCTGCGCAAAGACCTTTGGTTGTTCATGCATCAGCCCAAGTCGGTCGACTCCGAGCTTGGGCGCCAGATTCGTCAAGCCGTCAAATGGCATTTCTATCCGCAGGCGCCAGATTGGAAGGAGATGGTGCTTTGGAGATCACACCAAGTGCATAGACAGGCGTTAGACGCCTTAGCCTCGATCTGACCCTCCATTGGAGCATCTCGTGCGGGTGCGCTCCACGTCTGCTCGCCCCGGAACGGATTGCAACGACGCACTGCAGAGTCTTGCCATGGTTCAAGCTGGGGAAATGCGCCTGTCGGCGAAGCCCCAGGTGCCGTTCGAAGCTCTCGATTGGCACCGGGCGCTCGACAGATAGCGATGCCAGGCGGACCTATTTGAACTCAGGGAGAGAGAGAATCAGCGCGTTGACTCCGGCGGCAGCGGGAAGCATGCTTTATGAGTATCCTGACAGTCACTCTGCCAATGCGCTGTGCTGCGAGACGATCTTTCAACGCGATGCACTGCTAGAGCAGGTGCGCGCCGGCTCGTGAAGTAGATCATGAGGCAGCTTCAGTGTTGTTAGAAGAGAGCGGAAGCAGGCACAGGGAGGTGCGACCGTAAGCCGTATCGCAGCGCGTGGACCGAGGATTGGTCCTCTCATCTGCCGTGCACGAGGTATTTGTCGACATCCGGCTGTCCATTGTTGCTGAGAGAGGTATCTCGCTTCCACAGATGCTGCCGAGGAGCGCGTTGGCTGTGCATTGCTGAATGCTGGCTGATGGGTGCCCGGTTGGGAATGATTTACTTAAAAATGAACTTCTGCTCCTTTTTCGAATAGATCGCCCGAATCCTGCGCGGGTTGGCCAGGTTTGATGACTTGTAGCCCACTTGGGGTGATGCTTGAAAAAAGACCCACAGATTGGTGACAGGGAAGAGAGCGGCCATGATCAGTCTAAATGCATTTTGAGATGCACGTAGACGCATTGCGAGCCACGTTCTTTCGACGCCGCTTGTACCTTCGCGTACGCTATCGAATTTGTGCGGCGAACCCGTAAGCTTGAAACTTTGAGCATCATCAGACAACCGGCAATTTTTAAACTGCGAGGCGCGACAAATAAAATGCTTCAACTCTCTGGGACTGAAAGAGCGCGGGGGAGTTGTCACTGTCCCCACCGGTAATCATGGCCGCGGTCTTGCTTACGCGGCTCGGGCAACAGAATCTCGCGCGACAATCTGCATTTCGCGGCTTGTACCCGAGAACAAGGTGTCGGAGATCCGGGGCCTGGGCGGGGAGGTGCGGATTGTGGGACAGTCGCAAGATGAGGCGCAGGAGGAGGCAGAACGCTTAGCTGCCGAGGAAGGGCTCGTTATGATTTTGCCCTTCGATGATCCCGAGATTATCGCTGGCCAAGGAACAGTAGGTCTCGAAGTGGTTGAGGCGATGCCCAATGTTGCGCGGTTGTTGTGCCGCTCTCCGGTGGAGGGTTGGCGGCTGGTGTCGCGGCCGCGGTGAAGGGGCTGCGACCAAGTGCGAAAATCATCGGGGTCACGATGGAGCGCGGCGCCGCTATGAAGGCCAGCCTCGATGCTGGCCGCCCAGTCCAGGTCAAGGAATTTCCAAGCCTTGCCGACTCGCTGGGCGGCGGCATCGGACTCCACAATAAGTTGAGGTTTTCGATGTGCCAAGCTCTTCTCGATGACGTTGTGCTTCTCAGCGAAAGCGAGGCCGGTATTCGACATGCCTACGAGCAAGAACGCGAAGTTGTGGAGGGTGCCGGTGCTGTCGGCATTGCGGACTTACTCGCGGGCAAGATCCCAGACCTGCCGGGCCCAGCGGCGCTCATTCTTTCCGGCCGCAATATCGATATGGGACTGCATCGCCGCGTTGTAAACGGGGAAAACGATCCCTTCAGGGAGTTCAACTGATGGCAGCGCGAACTTAGGAAAATCGTTCCGCTCGATATCGAAGCCATGCAATGGTTGAGAGCGCGTTCCATTCGCTTGCAACTGATGGGGTGGATCGCCCCCTCTCGCGCCATCGAGTGCCATAATGGTGGTCGTCGAAGATCACCAGTAATGGGAGCCATCCATGGGCAATATTACAGCAATCGGTCTTGATTTGGCAAAGAAGGTTTTCCAGGTGCATGAGGTCGATGAGGCGGGCAGCGTAATCATGCGCAAGCAACTGCGACGAGGCCAAGTTCTCGCTTTCTTTGCAGGGCTTCCGTCGTGCCTCGTCGGGCTGGAAGCCTGCGCGACGGCGCATCATTGGGCGCGCGAGTTAACTGCGCTCGGCCATGTGCCACGACTCATGCCGCCTGCTTATGTAAAAGCCTATGTCAGGCGCAACAAGAACGACGTGGCCGATGCCGAGGCGATCTGCGAGGCAGTTAGACGTCCATCGATGCGCTTCGTGCCGATAAAAACGACGGAGCAACAATCGGCCCTCGTGATACATCGGGCTCGCGATTTGCTGATCCGTCAGCGCACCATGCCAGTTAATGCTCTGCGTGGGGCACTTGGCCGAGTTCGGACTTATTGAGGCGCAGGGGCTGCATAAAGTGGCGAAACTGATGGCAATTGTCCTGGATGAGGAGGCAGGCGTATATCGGATATTGCCCGCCAGGCTTCCGCATGGTGGTGGCTTGGGGGCGCTGGTGCCGTTCGCGAAGGAGCGGCTGTCGGTCGATGACGGCGCGCTAGATTTTCTGCCGCCCTGCCTCGGCATGGGCGCGGTTGCCGCGATGCTTTTGGCCGGCCTGTTGAATGCGTGCTACGGCAGTAAATCGGTCAACCTGATCGCTGGGTTCAGCTTTGCACCCATCCTGCGTTGGTGGTGATTGCCGGTGCGCTCATGAGTAAGGCTCATCATGTTGCTTGTCATCGCGCGCTCCGGCGTCCACCGGTCGCTACAGTCGGCCAACGACAACGAGCTTGCCTGATGCGACGCCTCGACGAGCTGTTCACTGCCTAGGCTCGCGGAAGGCTGAGAGAGTTCAGGTCAATCGCAAGCACGTGCAGGGCTTGATGCGCAAGATGGGCATCGAAGCGCTGGGACCGAAGCCGAGCGCGAGGAAGCCGAGCCACAAGATCTATCCTTATCTGTTGCGCAGCATGATAATTGATCGGCCGAACCAGTTGTGTCACGTATCCGCCCATCGACCGCGGCTTTCTCTATCTCGTGTATCTCCAGTACAATGGATAACTTGTTCTGCCTCGCTCCGCTCTACGACGCTCCGGCACGGTATATGGTAGGTCGAAGATCTTCAACACCGACCAAGGCAACCAAATTCAGCGGTTCGGCCTTCTGCCGCGTTGGCCGCGAACCCTGTGGACAGCTCTGACGCGTTGACCACATACCCACAGTAACAGCAGCAGACAGGATCTCTGGCAACATGATAGAAAGTGATCAGGAGCGGCCAGTTTCCAACGTGCAACGTTCGCCGCGAAACCAATCCAGATATTGGATGGCGTGCCATACCGGCATCCCGCCAGCGTTTGGCGTTGCGGGTGACGCGGCGAAAGGTGCCCATCATGTTCTCGACGATGTTGGTACCGGCGAGCGATCGACGAAGCTCCTTCGGCAGCTTCAATCGGACGACAGTCAGGATATCGTCGAGCCTTCGAAAACGCTGGCCGTTACGCCGGGCCATTCCAGCTCGAGTCGACGCGCGAGATTGCGGATTTCAGCCTTGTCGGCGTCATCGCCCTCCCGCCTGGTCCAGCACCCGACGGATCGCCGCATGATGCTCCTTCGGTAGGTGTTTCATGATTTGCGCGTCTTGCGGATCTGGCAGCGCTGGATCGCAGCGGCCCGAACCGAAGGTGCGGCGGATCGCCCTCGACAGCGCGTTCGGTCCTTCGGCGAACAGTCTGGCATCATCGGATCGAACCCGCCCGCGACCAAGTTGCCAGCAGGGCCTGAACCGTTGCAGCATTCTCGGTCGCCCCTTTCACCAGGGCGAGCGGATGCTTGTTGCCTTTGCCATAAACCCCGATCGCGGCGACCGGCACGAGATCGTCGCGGAGATGCAGCCCATCGATTTGGACCACCAGAAGGTCGAGCGAGGACAAGTCGGCAGCCATGAAGTCGGGCAGCCGCGCCGCCGACAACGCTACGAACCTCCGCGAGCCCGCCGGCTTCGAACCTCCGATCCGGGCGGTGGCGATATGTCACCCTCGGGCAGCCGGACAGCGCAGCCGAACCGGCGCGTCGACACATTGATCAGCATTAGGCTCATCGCCCAGCGACCGAGCCAATCCTCCTCCGTCGCCGTTCCCCAACTCGGGATCGTGACCTCGCGCGACCGTCCACGCCCGGACCGGCGGGCGCTCAACCTCGATCTTGCCGCGGTCGAGGCCGATCCGTCCCCGCGTTGGCCTCAACGGTGCGCCCGCCACGCCGCGTCGCGACCGTGGCGCGGCCCGCAGGCCGCCGTGACATCCGCCTCCATCATCGTGCCGAGCGCCTCGATCTATGCTGCAAGGCAGAACCGATCGAAGACCCGCACTTCTGCAAACGCTTCGTCCACAGCCCCAGTCTCCGGCGAACTACCCGGTGTGATATCTCTCGTCATGGTAATGCTCTCCTTGGAGGAACCAGCACCCTGAGCATACCGTCAAGGTGGGCAACGCCGACATCTTCGGGGAGTTCAACAGAACTCGGGACATCCCCCAAGTTGTGCCTCGAGCTCTTCGTGTCCATCGTAATGGTAGCGTCGGACGGTCGCATTCCTTGATCGTGCGGTTCATGCGCTCGAGCTGACCATTAGTCCAGGGACGTTCGATGCCATGCTCTTGGCAGCGTCACGCATCTTGCCATCGGGCCGTCCGCATAGCGCGGCGGGAAAGTGAACTGGATGCCGTTGTCGGTGAGAAGCGTGCGGATCCTTAGGGGCCCCCCGCGATCAGAGCTTCGAGGGAAGGCCACGAGGAAAAGGTCCTTCCCGTCTGCCTGATCCCGTTTACGAAGGCGAACTTGCTGGTGCCGTCAATAGTGACGTAGATGTAGGGCTTGCGTTCACCGATCTGGAGCTTAGCGATATCGATGTGGAGATAACCGATCGGATTAGCCTTGAACATTCTCTTCGGAGGCTTGCTGCCTTTCGACCTCCGGCAATCGGCTGATGCCGTAGCGCTGGAGACACCCATGCAGGGATAATCGCGTCAGATGCGGAATGGTCGATTGGAGCGCATATAGAGGTAATCGTCGCAGCGGCAGGAGCGTATGACGGCCGCAAAGCAATGATGATCGCCTCCTCCTCGATGAAATAGGCCTATCGGGAGATCGGCGACAGTCTCGCACTCCCTCCACTTCACGACGGTCTTTTTGGTTGATCTCATGGCCCTAACAAGCGCTCTCAGGCTCTCTCGACTATTTTGTGCGGATTCCGACGAAGTCGCCCGGGTGTACCGATTTGAAGTCGCCCGGGGATTCCGAGACGATGTCGCCCACCTCTCCGATCTGATCTCGCCCGGGGGCGAGGCATTCTGGCCGGTTGGTTCTCTGGCATCGGTCAAGCCGCGTGGTCAATCTGGAATCGCGGCTTGAATCTGTTTTTTCTTCTGCTGCGGTTGCTGTGGGCATGTGGGCAACGCCTTGGCGTTGTCCAAGCGAAGCGGCATGTCCACGGCGCCACGGGCTCAGGCCTTTCGGGCGGATTGCCGGGTTCGGCGCAAGCTTTCGCCAGAGAGATCGAGCCGATGGGCGTTGTGGACGAGGCGATCGAGGACGGCGTCGGCATGCGCGTGCCACTGGTCGACCGTTAGTTGACTGGTAACGAGGGTGGAGCGGCGGCCGTAGCGATCCTCCAGGATCTCCAGGAGGTCGTGGCGGGCGCCGGCATCGACCAGGCCCCAGTCGTCGAGGATGAGCAGATCGACGCGGCCGAGCGCGCGCAGCAGGCGCGGGTGGCGGCCATCGCCGCGGGCGAGCGCCAGATCGTCGAACAGACGCGGGATGCGCTGGTAAAGGACAGAGCGATTGTCGCGGCAGGCCTTTTGGCCGAGCGCCGAGGCAATCCAGCTCTTGCCGACGCCGGCCGGACCGCAGATCAGCAGGTTGGCGTGGTCGTCGATCCAGCGGCCCTCGACGAGGCTGGCGAATAGCGCGCGATCGAGACCGCGCGGGGTGCGGTAGTCGACGTCCTCGACACAAGCCTGCTGGCGCAGCTTGGCGTGACGCAGGCGGGTGGCGAGCCGCTTGTCGTGACGCAGCGAGACTTCGCGTTCGAGCAGAAGCGCGAGCCATTCGGCGTGACCGAGACTCGCGGCCTCGCCAGTGGCCTCGATGTCGACAAAAGCTTTGGCCATGCCGTGGAGGCCGAGCGCGTTGAGCCGGTCGAAGGTCGGATGGGTGAGCAAGGGATCATCTCCTAATTGTAATAGCGCGGTCCGCGGATGTTGGAATGCAGGATCGGCAGGTCGTCCGCGGAATGCTGGGGAGCAGGACGCCGATCGAGGTTGTTGGCGAGGATCGACTTGATCGGGCCATAGGTGCGCGCGCCGATGTCGATCGCGCGCGCGGCTGCTGCGTCCAGGCGCTCGCGCCCGTAGGACGCGGCAAGCCTGAGGATGCCGAGACAGGCGCGGAATCCCTGCTCGGGGTGCGAGCGCTCGTCGAGAATGAGGTCGCACAACGCGCTGGTCGCCGGGCCGATCGCGGCGGCGTCCTGGCGGATGCGCACGATGGTCCAGCCGGCGTAGCGGCGATGGCTGGAGGCCATGTGCTCCGGCACGGTGGTGTGCTTGTGATTGCCGCTCATGCGCTGATGCGCGGCAATCCGCTCGCCCTTGTGGAAGATCTCGACGGTGCGGGCGGTGAACCGCACCTCGACTTCGGCACGCGCGAAGCGATGCGGAACGCTGTAGTAATGCTTCTCCACCTCGACGTGGTAGTCGAGGCTGACGCGGCGGATACGCCACTCGGCGAGCACGTAGGGGCTCGCCGGCAACGGTTTGAGCGCCGGCCGGTCGACCTCCTCGAGCAGCCGGCGGCGCGTCATGCCGAGCCGCCGGATCGGCCGCTCCTCGTTGAGCCTGGTGAGCAACTCGCCGATCGCCGCGTTGACTTCGGCGAGGCTGTAGAAGACGCGGTGACGCAGGCGGCCGAGCAGCCATCGCTCGACGATGAGGACAGCCTGCTCGACCTTGGCCTTGTCGCGCGGCTTGCGTGGTCGCGCCGGCAAGACGGCCGTACCGTAATGCGCCGCCATGTCCGCATAGGTACGATCGATCTGCGGGTCGTAGAGGCTCGCCTTGATGACCGCGACTTTGGTATTGTCAGGCACCAGCAGCGCCGGCACGCCGCCGATCGCCGCCAAGGTACCGACGTGGGCGCTGATCCAGTCGGCAAGTCCCTGCGTCCACGTCGCCTGCGCATAGGTGAAGTTCGAGGCGCCGAGCACGGCGACGAAGATCTGCGCCGTCCTCCGCTCCGGTGAGGCGGTCGACCACCACCGGCACGCCGTCGCCCGCGTAGTCGACGAACAATTTGTCGCCGGCCGCGTGCGATTGGCGCATCGTCACCGACAGGCGCCCCTCCCAGGCGCGGTAGAGCTCGCAGAAGCGCGAGTACCGGTATCCGCCGGGCTCGGCGGCAATGTACTCCTCCCATAGGATCGACAGCGTCACGTGCTTGCGCTTGAGCTCGCGGTGCACCGCCGCCCAGTCGGGCTCGGTGATCCGGCGGTGACCCTGCCGGTTGCCGTTGCCGGTCTTGGCGAACAGACGGGCCTCCAGGCCCGCGTCCGTGAGTTCGTCGGGCAACGGCCAGCTCAGGCCTGCGGCCTCGAACCGCCGGATGGTCAACCGCACTGTCGAGGGCGCCGCGCCCATCCGCCGCGCAATCTCGCGGCTCGGCAGCCCAGCCGCCTTCATCCTGATCACATCGCGCACACGGCGCATCGCAAGCCTCTCCGTCGGCATCCAGGGTCCCCCTTCGCAAAGCCGAAAGGACGGACCCTATGGGAGCCAGAAGAGGCCGCGTCACCCGGGCGACATCATCCCGGAATGCCGGGCGAGACCGTCTCGGAACGGGTGGGCGACTTCAAATCGGAATGGTGGGCGAGATCATCTCGGAATGATGGGCGACATCGAGCGGAATCCGCAATTTTGTATTGGTCGACGGATTTTCTCCGTCGTGGTGGCGCAGTAAGCTGTCCCACAACGCATCCTTCCAATCGTGCGATAAGAATGCACCATCAAAGCTCGGGCTAGAGTACTTCGACACAGAGGTTTTGACTGATTGGTTTGGGATTCCAAGACGGGTAGCTGCTCAGGAGGGACCAGCACTTTGATGCTGCGCGGCGAGCTGGGCTGGCGCCTGACGAGACCCGCGCGTGCGAGATCAACACCATCTGGTGGACGGAAGTTGGGGACACGGCGAAGTGCTATTGCATCTCCCATTTGGCAGGTGGCCGCCGATGTACCGCGTGTAGGCGCCGATGAAGGCCAGATACTGTCCCTGCTTGGCACAGTTGCTTGTCCGTGCCCCGACGGTTGGAGGCAAAGATGAATGTACGGTATCGGACCGAACTCGAGTGCGCCGAACTCACAGCGCCTTTTGCGCGGGGCAAGCACGGGCCACGCAAGCTCAAGCCGGGCGCAGATTTTGCTGGCGGCTGACGCGTGGGCCAGCGATGCGGAGATCGCCCGGAATGTCGGCGTTGGCGGTCCACGGTCTATCGCGCCAAACGACGTTTTGCCCTTGGCAATTTGGAGCAGCTCTCAGCGAGAGCGGCGGCCTGGGGCAAAGCGCAAGCTCACCGGCAAGGAAGAAGCCCTGCAGGTGGCAACCGCCTGCTCGAGCCCTCCGGCAGGCATACCCGTTGCACTTGGAACTGTTGGCCGATGCGCTTGTCAACCTGACGCCACACGAGAGCCTGTCGCGCGAGACGGTGCGCCGACGTTGGCCGAGAACGATCTCAAACCGTGGCCAAGGACAAGTGGTGCATCCACCGGATCGATGCGGACTACGTCGCTCGCATGGAAGATGTGCTCGATCTCTATGTCGAGGCGCCTGATCCGAAGCGGCCGGTGGTCTGCTTTGGCGAGAGCCCGATCCAGCTCATCGGCGAGGTGCACCAGCCGATCCCGGCCACGCCGGACACATCGAGCGCAACGATTGCGAGTATCGGCGTAATGGCACCGCAAACCTGCTCGTCTTCCTCGGCGCGCATGACTGCTGGCGCAAGGCGCGAGCGACGGGCCGTGGAAGACTTTTCGGCGTGCATGCGCGACCTCATGGACATCCACCCGCGCCGAGCACATCCGCCTAGTGCTCGACAATCTGTCGATCCATTTGGTCGCGGCGCCCTATCAGGCCTTTCGGCGGATGAAGCGCGCCGGCTGCTGCGCCGCTTGGAGCTCCACTAACATCCCAAAGCACGCCAGCTGGCTCAACATGGTCGAGATCGGCGTCCTTTCTCGCGCCTTGTCGTCACTGCCGCCTAGGATAAACGGTGCAATTACCAGCCTAGCCCGCGTCAGAATGAACGCTCACAACCGAAAAGGCTCGCGCCAAAATGGCCGAGCCTATCCAAAGCCCATAGCCAAACAGCCGAACTTCAACGAGTCAAAACCTCTGTGTCGGGGTACTACCCTATTCGATCTGGTAGCTGCCCCAGCGACCCGCGAGTGGTTTATCTCGTCTCGAGCAAGCGGGCCTGATGCGCGCCCGTAAGATCTGTAAATAAACTTTCAGTTCGGCACGTATGCTTTCGTGCCGACACATGTGAGCGGTTGGGTGCATATTCTTCGCAGATCAGGGCTGATTACGAATGCAGCGGCGGATCATCCTTTCTCTAACCATCCGGACGCTTTTCGAACACCGCTTATCTCATCAACGAGAGCAGGGCGCATTTCGATGCTGCTTGCGGGGCAGGTCCCACGAGTGTCCAGCGCCGTGCTTGGGGCAGCGGCCCGCTTAACGACCGGAGATAATCGATTTCGTGGGATGCTCCGACCCGGCTCTCGACAATCATCGGCGGATCGTTGCTGCCTATGCCAACCGCAAATCCGTATCTGTTGTCTCGGTGTTCAGGATCGGCAGGATCATCGACGCCAGCCAAGACGTGGCCGTAGATGAAGTGGTCTGCACTCGTCTCGCCCTGCTGGCGCGCCGACAGGCTCAGAGCCGACGATTTCAGGAGTATTTGCATGGACGAAAAAATAGTGTCCTCGCCCGGAGTGTTTTCGCATCTGCGGGTTGTCGAGATCGGAAGCTCGGCAGGAATCAGTTATTGTGCACGGTTATTTGCCGATTTCGGAGCCGATGTTCGGAAGGTCGAGCCGCCATCAGGCGATCCACTTCGCCAAGGCGCGCCGCTTACGCCCAGCGGTCAGAGCGCGTGGTTTGGATTCATGAACTTCAACAAGTCGAGCGTCATCATCGATAGCAACGACTCGGACGCGGTCATACGGCTGACAACGTTGATCGAGGACTGCAATATTTTGCTCGATGGCCGTGATGTCGACTTTTCGGGTTGTCCGTCGATTGACGTCGCAGCGATCCGCAAGCGGCGCCCCGGGTTGATCTACCTCGAAGCGAGTTGGTTCGGTGGGGAGGGCCCCTATGCAGGATTCGCCGCAACGGATTCGACAGTTCGCGCACTCGCTGGCGTCATCAAACTGGTCGGCCCCGTCGATGGCCCGCCGTTGCTCGCACCGGATTTCCAGACGGGTATCCTCGCCGGCCTTTGGGGGTTCATCGCCGCTGCTTCTTCCGAACTTGCGCGAATAGAGGGTGGGACAGGACGGTCGTGGTCGCTCAGTATTTTCGAATCGACCCTCGCTTTGACTGAGTATCTCACGTGTGAGGCGTTTGCGCGCGGCGACGTTATGCCCCGACTTGGTATTAACCGCTTCTGGCCGAGCTTTCCCATCGGTATTTACGAAACCAAAAAAGGTTGGCTCGGCGTCACCTTGCATACTCCAGATCAGTGGCGCGCATTCTGCGACATGCTCTGTTTGTCTGAATTGCTGGATGATCCGGCTCTGGTCCTAGGCGAAGACCGCCTGCAGCACATGGATCAGATCGATGCGCACATTGTGCCGAGGCTGAAAACGCGGACAGCGCCGGAGTGGTTTGAGGAGGGACTGAAACGGAAAATTCCGATCGTGCCAGTGCCTGAAATAACTGATCTGCTCCAAGACGCGGAGAAGAGGGCGCGTGGCGCAATCGTGCCCGTGGTGCTGGGTAGAGAAGAGCGCCTAACGGCTGGTTCGATGCAGCGGCTGACAGTGACACCGCCCCGCCAGGGCGGAAAGGTTCCGGCTCCTGGCGAGCAGCAGGCTTTCGCGAATACGCAAAGGCACCTCACCGGCACTAGCTCGGCGTCGTCCGGCGTCGTCAACGCCAAGCGGCCGCCGTTGAATGGGATTCGCGTCATTGACTTCTCGATGGGCTGGGCGGGTCCATTGTGTACCCGCACACTGGCTGATTTGGGCGCGGACGTCATCAAGATCGAGGCCATCCAATATCCGGATTGGTTTCGCGGCGTTGACCGGCGGGCTGCTTACGTCGACGGTCAGATGTACGAAAAGACGGTACGCTTTTGCATCTTAAACCGCAACAAGCGCGGTATCACACTCGACCTGAAGCGCCCCCAAGGCCTCGCTCTTGCTAAACGGCTTGTAGCGGGAGCCGATATCGTCGTCGACAACTATTCAGTCGACGTGCTGCCGAAGCTCGGGCTTGGCTATGACGTGCTCAGAACGCTCAACCCGCGGCTCGTGATGATGTCGATGTCAGCCTTTGGTACCAACAGCGTCCATCGCGATTGCCGGGCCTACGGCTCGACTCTCGAGCAGGGATCGGGGCTACCGGGCCTGATCGGAAACCCTGATGGACCTCCCGTGATGACCCACACCGCGTTTGGAGATCCCGTTGGTGGCTTGAATGGCTGCGCTGCAGTGCTGGTCGCTCTGCTTCACGCCCGTAAAACCGGGCAGGGACAGTTCATTGATCTTGCGCAGATCGAATGCATGATGCCTTTCGCAGCGCCATGGATTACCGCCCACGCGGTCGGCGTTACGACGCCAAGATATGGCAATCGGCATCCACAGTTTGTGCCGCACGGTTGCTTCCGATGTGCGGGCGAGAATAGCTGGCTCGTGATAGCGGCGACCGACGCGGGCATGTGGCACAGACTTGCATTGCTTATTAGGCGGCCTGACTGGGCGGAGGATGCCTCGCTGAAATCTGAGGAGGCGCGCCGAGCGATTGAGGATCTCATCGAAACAGAAATCGCAGCTTGGACGCTCAGCCGCGATGTGGATGAAGCCATGTACCAGTTGCAGGGCGTAAAGGTTGCCGCCGGCGTGGCACGACTGCCAATTGACCTGCTCAATGACGAGCATCTTCGGTCGCGTGCATTTCTGCAGGAAGTCGAACGCGCCTTCATAGGCGTGCATCCGCAGCCATCGATGCCAATTCGCGAAGGTACAAGACCATATGCGATCTGCAGGGGGGCGCCGACACTCGGAGAGCATAACAGGGAGATCCTAACGGGGCTTCTCGGCCTCTCCGACTGCGAGATCGCACTATTAGTCAGGGAGGGTGTCATCGGTACGAAGATGCTCTCCGAAGGAGAGCTCGCGAAAGCCAGGTAGGGGTGATCGGACTGCCAAATCGGCACTAGGGTCCAGACGGGTAAGTCCTCAACTTTGGCAGATCGGGCGGCTTCTCGCCAGACATTGATGGTCGCGCAAGATTCGGTCCGGGCTCCGCCAGAGCTCGCGCCGCAGTACCACTCCAAGGCCCTAATTGGCACATGCCTAACTCTGAGGCACGGAGAACTATTATGGTGAGTAGGTTCTTTGCTTCCGGTTCTCAGATACACGGCTGGAGCCGGGCACTGGCCGCTCGCGAGCGGCAGAGCTGGATCGATTCGAGAGTTGGGGCCGCGAATCCGCCCGTTAGTCAGCTCGTCAATCATGGGATCTTGTGGGCACAAGTGTCCGAATTTCGGATAAGAGACAAGAAATTGCTAAATTTCTGCGCTATTCGACGTAAAATTCCCAACTTACGCCGTCGTTCCGACTAGGCGACGGCAACATGCAGATTCAACGACATCTGGCGTCGCATTGAAGGCAGAGCCTGAACCACATGAGCGATTTCCTAAACTATAGTGAGCTTCGACGACTCGCCAAACGCAGGCTGCCGCGCGGTCTCTTTCAATACATCGACAGAGGCACCGAGGATGAGAATGCGCTTCAACGCAACCGGCGTGCCTTGGACGCGGTGCGGATCAGGCCGCGGGTGCTGACGGGCGGCCGCGCTCGCAGCCAATCTATCTCGCTCTTCGGCGAAACTTATGCCACGCCAATGATCGTTGCACCAACCGCTCTTGCTGGTCTTGTGTGGCATAAAGGTGAGATCGAACTGGCCATAGCCGCCGGCGCTAACGGGATGCCGTTTTGTGCCGCAACGGAAGCAATCTCCTCTGTGGAGGAGATCGCGGCGTCGGCCACAGCTCCGATTTGGTTTCAGCTCTATCTATGGGAAATGGAGGAGTTCACGAGGGACCTGCTTCAGCACACTTGGAATGCCGGCGTGCGGACACTGGTGGTGACATGCGACAATGCCGTCGCTGCCAACCGGGAATACAATACCCGCAATGGCTTCGGCATGCCCTTGAAATTTTCCGGACGCAACATATGCGATGTAGCCCTCCATCCGCGTTGGGCGCTCGGCGTCTTTGCGCGCTATCTGGCAACGGGCCACGTTCCATCGTTCGCGAACTATCCGGACGGGTATCGTACCAGCATCTTGGCCAAGAGTAGGGCCCTGCGTTACGACCTCGATATAAGCTGGGAACATATCCGCCGGCTGCGCGATCTCTGGAAAGGCAATCTTGTACTAAAGGGATTCCTCCGCGTGGATGACGCGATCGTCGCGGCGAAACTGGGTGCCGACGGCATCGTCGTCTCAAATCACGGCGGGCGCAACCTGGACAGCGCTGTAGCGCCGATCGAGGTGCTGGCGGGAATTGTTGACGCAGTCGGCGAGCGGATGACAGTGATTTCTGACAGTGGAGTCCAGCGGGGCAGTGATATCCTCAAGCTCCTTGCAATTGGAGCTAAGGCGGTGATGCTTGGTCGAATTCTGCTGTATGGCACCGCGGTCGGCGGAATGGCCGGCGCGAGCCAAACGATCGGGATGCTGCGGCGCGAACTCGATATTGCGATGGGCATGAGCGGTTGTAGGAGCTTCCGCCAGATGGACAGAAGTCTGCTTGAGATGTCAGGCGAAGCCAACAGCTGCTTGGCCGAGGCTGCAGTCAGCGGGGCCTGCAGGCGACCGTGATGAAGTCACCTTTAGGTTTTCAAAGAGCATCCAGCTGTGGCGCCGTTGCGAGCCGTGGCCGTCTTGATAGACCCGCGGCATTCAAGGAGGAGCTCAGGAATCGTGGCGATCAGCCATCGTGATCTCATTCATGTTGCCGGTGTGTTGCGGAGATCTGCTGAAAGGAGAAGAAAGTGACTCAGCAGTTGATCGCAAAGCTGCGCAGAAAGTGAGGGAAGGTCCCCGATCGTGTCGTCAAGGCTCGAATGGGGACGGCGGCGATTGTACAACAAGGTTTGAGAACGCCCACAGGACCGTTCTTCGCGAGGTTCTTTATCGGTATCATCCTTGGTTTGGTCGCCGAGTTTGCGTTGATGGGGCCGTCGACAAGGCCGGTGATATCGTTTTTCGCTGCACGCTGGACGGGTCGCAAGCAGATCGTTGGATTGAAGTACCGGCATGGATGTTCGACCGGACGGTACGCCCTGACCCCGAGCTTTTGACAGCTCAGCCGTTTGTCAGCATTGACGCACTTGCAGCGCTTTCTGCGCTTCTCGATCTGGCGTTGAAGGATCGAACGCCATCAGCTGCCCTGCTTTCTGGCGCACCCAGAGCTTCTCACGACCAGAATCGGGGAGAGACCGATGCCACGACAGACGGCAATGCCAGGGAACGCATACCGACACAATCGACAACCACGGCCGCAGCAGATGGATCTGTTCGGGAGCGGCCTGCCGAACGGCGCCCTCGGCGCACCCGCATGGCTGGAACTGCCGGCGGAGGCCCGGGCAGCTCTCATGAGCCTGATGACGCAGTTGATCCTCGATCATGCCGCGACGACAGCGACGCCGCGCGCGAAGGAGGTGGATCATGATCTCTGACAAGGTCAGGCCTCATCATCTGGAGCGCAAGGCGATTCTTTACGTGCGCCAATCCTCAGCCCATCAAGTATTGCACAATCGCGAGAGCAGCGCGTTACAATACGCCATGTGGGATCGGCTGACGGCGCTCGGGTGGTCAGAGATCGAAGTGATCGATGATGATCTCGGCCGTTCAGCTGCCGGCGGCGTCCAACGCGCTGGCTTTGAGCGGATGGTAGCGGAGGTTTGCCTCGGTAAGGTTGGTGCGGTTTGCGCCCGCGAGGTCTCGCGCTTCGCTCGCAACAGCCGGGACTGGCAGCAACTCATCGAGATGTGCCGCGTGGTCGATACCGTTCTGGTCGATCAGGAGACCATCTATGCGCCGAGGCACGGCAACGACCGCCTGCTGCTCGGGCTCAAGGGCAGCCTCAACGAGTACGAGCTGGATCTGTTGCGCCAGCGCTCGCTCTCGGCCCGCCACGAGAAGGCGCGCCGGGGCGAGTTGGTGGTGGCAGCGCCGGTCGGCTTCGTGAAGGCCGGCGACCGTTATGAGAAAGATCCGGATCGGCGTGTCCAGGAAGCGATCAAGCTGGTGTTCGACAAGGTCGAGGAACTGGGCAGCGCGCGACAGGCGCTCTGCTGGCTCCACGAGTACAATCTCGATCTGCCGGTGAAGCAGACCAACGGCGACACGGCCTGGCGGCGACCGAGTTACTCCGCCATCCACCGGATCATTGAGAACCCGGTCTACGGCGGCGCCTATGCTTATGGTAAGACGGCTGTGGCGGCGGGATACAGCGCCGAGGGCGTGAGCGTGAAGCTCCGCCGCATGGCGCGGAACGAATGGCTGGCGCTGAAGCCCAACACCCACGAAGGGTACGTCAGCTGGGAGAGGTTCGAGGCGATCCGCACCATGGTCAGCAGCAACGTTCCCACCGGTCGGCATCACGGCGCGCCCAAGCATGGTGACGCGCTGCTGGCCGGTCTGATCCGGTGCAAGCGCTGCGGCCGCAAGCTCACACTCCGGTACTCCGGCATGAAGCACCATATCCCGCGCTACAGCTGCAGCCGCGCCTGGATGGACAATGGCGGCCCTCACTGCATCGCCTTCGGCGGATTGCGCGTCGATGATGCAATCGAAGAAGCACTGCTTGGCGTCGTTGGTCCGGGCGCTATCGCCGCTGCAACCGCGGGCGCCAAGGAAGCCGGGGAACGGCGGGATCAGGTGCGCGATGCTCTCAGTCGTGATCTCGAAGCGGCGCGCTATGCCGCCGACCGGGCCTTCCGGCAATACGATGCCGCTGACCCCGCGAACCGGCTGGTGGCGAGTGAGCTGGAAGCGCGCTGGAACAGGGCGCTCGCTCACGCGGTGGAGGTCGAGGGCAAGATCGCTATGCATGATGCGGCGACGCCCGCCCCCATTGCTGATCCAGCTTCGCTCGGCGTTCTGGCATCGAACCTCAAAACGGTCTGGGATGCGCCGACGACGGATGCTCGCCTCAAGAAGCGCATTGTGCGCACCCTCATCCATGAGGTCGTGGCCGATATCCACGACGCGGCCTCCGAGATCGTTCTCATCGTCCACTGGGTGGGTGGCGCCCACAGCGAGTTGCGCTTGCCCAAGCGCCGGCGCGGACAGCGCAACAGCACCTCTGCCGATATCATCCAAGCCGTGCGTCAACTGGTGCTGATCGCCAGCGATGACCTGATTGCCGGCATCCTCAACCGCAACGGCCTCAAGACCGGCAACGGCAATCGCTGGACCCGCGAGCGCGTCACATCAATGCGCTCGAACTACCACATCGCGGTGTTCAAGCCCGCCGAGGACGGAACCGAACCCTGGCTCAACCTTGGCAACGCCGCAAAGCTCCTGAAGATCGCGCCCAAGACGCTTCGGCTGGCCGCTGAAGCCGGCGAGATCGATGCCATCCATCCTCTGTCGGATGGTCCGTGGATCTTCGCCCGCGCCGCTCTCACAATGTCCGCTGCCAAATCCATCACCGAACGGGCACGGCTGAACCCCAAATACCCCACGGGATCGCATCCCGATCAGCAAAGCCTCTTCACTTCAACAACATAGATAGATGGGTGTTCTGATGCGCGATTGTAGAAGTCGAGCTACCGGCCGATCGAATGTCGCGCCTCGCCGACGGTTTCGTAGGCTCGCAGATAGACCTCCTCGTATTTAACGCTGCGCCATAGCCGCTCGACGAAGACGTTGTCCCGCCAGGCGCCCTTGCCGTCCATGCTGATCGCGATGCCGTGGCTGGCGAGGACACCGGTGAAGGCCGCCCCGGTGAACTGGCTGCCCTGGTCGGTGTTGAAGATCTCCGGCTTGCCGTGACGGATCATCGCGTCCTCCAGCGTCTCGACGCAGAACGCCGCCTCCATGGTGATCGACAGTCGCCACGACAGCACACGGCGGGTCGCAAAGTCGAGCACTGCGGCGAGATAGACGAAGCCACGTGCCATCGGGATGTAGGTGATTCCATCGCCCACACCTGATTGGCCCGCTCGATCGCCAGACCGCGCAGCAGATACGGATAGATCTTGTGGCCCGGCTCGGGCTTGGTGGTGCGCGGACGGCGATAGAGCGCCTCTATCCCCATCCGCCGCATCAGCGTCTTCACATGCCGGCGGCCGATCTTGCTCCCCTCGGCAGCCAGCAGGCCTCGCAACATGCGCGAACCGGCGAAAGGAAACTCCAGATGCAGCCGGTCGAGCCGCTGCATGATCGCGAGGTCGGCAGACGACACCAGACGCGGCAGATAATAAACGCTGCCGCGGCTGATCTTCAAAACTTCCGCCTGCCTGGTGATCGACAGATCGTGTCCACGGTCGATCATCGCTTTGCGCTCAGCAATCCCGCCTTGGTGAGCGCTCCTTCTAAAAAACTATGCGCGGCGCTGCGCTCCCCTGTGGGATAGAAACGGCCGCCAGCGTCAGCTCTCCGATCTTGGCATGCAGCGACTTCACATCGACTGCAGGCGCAGCCAGCGGCCTGCCCCCTGGTCCGAAAATCCCGGAAGCATTGCCCTCAAGCTGCGATTTCCACGCCGTAATCTGATTGGGGTGAACGTCAAAATGCTCGGCCAGTTGGGCTATGGTCCGATCGGCTTTGACGGCGGCCAGAGCCACCTTCGCCTTGAAGGCCGGTGAGTGATTCCGGCGCGCTCGTCTGCTCATCGTCTCTCCTGATTCGCGGGCCTATCGTGCCCGTCGTCAGGCAGAAACTCCACTTAACGTCCTGTGCAGATTTCCGGAGCCGGCTCTGGCAATCATCGAGCGACGCGGCAAACCAGGAATGATCGTATCCGACCATGGCACCGAGTTCACCTGCAACGCCATGCTCGCCTGGTGCAAGGACTCAGTCATCGATTGGCACTTCATCACACCGGGAAAGCCGATGCAAAACGGCTTCGTCGAGAGTTTCAACGGTCGGATGCGCGATGAGCTGCTCAATGACACCCTGTTCTTCGATCTCGACGACGCCCGCGCCAAGACCGCGGCCTGGGTCGCCGACTACAATCTCCAGCGCCCCCACTCGTCTCTGAAATACCTAACCCCGCGGCCTACGGGGCCCACCTCACCGCAACGGACGATCGGCTACCCAACCCCGACCAGCTCCGCCGATCGTCCGTTGCTCCACCCGCGCCACTTGGTGTACAAAACCCCGAGACTCTAACTGCCGCTGGATGAAAATTCGGTGCAGGTCATCGGCAACCAGCCGCTGATGTGGGGTCGCGGGGGCGCTATACGTTTTGTGATGCTTGTGCTTCGTCGAGAAAAATCAGATTGCTCAGACAGGCTCCTAGCGTCGATTCGAGGGGCTCGGAGCGTTTCTTGGCGCAGGTTTACCGTTCGGCCCGCTTGTCGTGAGCTTTTTCCAGAGCTCAAATTGATACGAAAGGAGTGCGATGGAGCGCGTGTCCGTGATTCAAACGATGGATGAGCAAGACATTTCGTCCGTGGGACGTTGATCAGGTTTGGCTGCTGCCGCCGTCGATCCAGGATGTGGTGCCTTCCGGGCACGTGGCGCACTTTGTCCGCGACACGGTTCGCACCGGTTCGGACCTGTCGGCGATCATGGATGTCTACGACGAGGAGCGCGGCTTTCCGCCCTATCATCCTGGCATGATGGTGGCGCTGCTGCTTTATGCGTACAGCCAAGGGGTTTACTCGTCGCGCAAGATCGCGCGGGGCTGCGAGGAGCGACTGGATTTTGCGGCGGTAACGGGGATGCAACCTCCAGACTTCCGCACGATCAGCGAGTTCCGCAAACGCCATCTCGCAGCGTTATCGGGCCTGTTCCGGCAAGTCTTGACGCTGTGCCGGGAGGCCGGCCTTGTGAAGCTTGGCCATGTGGCGCTCGACGGCACCAAGATCAAGGCCAATGCCGGGATCAACAAAGCGATGAGCTATGGCCGGATGAAAGAGGCCGAGCCGAGGCTTGCAGCGGAAGTCCAACGCTGGTTCGCCGAAGCCGCCCAGACCGACAAGGCCGAGGACCGCCAGTTCGGTGCCTTGAAGCGCGGCAACGAGATGCCGGACTGGATGGCTAATAGAGAGAAGCGGCTCGAGAAGATCCGTGCCGCCAAGGCGCGCTGGAAGCCGAAGCCAAGGCTGCTGCCCCCGCGAAGCCGGACGACGACGGCTCCGGCGACGGAGGCAAGGGCCGGCCGGGACGCAAGTCCAAGCCCGTCACGGCAGAGCCGAGCGACAAGGCACAACGCAACTTTACCGATCTCGACAGCCGCGTGATGCCGACCAAAACGGCTTCATCCAGGGCTACAACGCACAGGCCGCCGTTGATGGCGCCCATCGGATCATCGTGGCGCACACGCTGACCAACTCGCCGAGCGATCAGGCGCAGCTTGCGCCATTGCTCGATGCCATAAAAGCCAATCTCGGGAAGAACCCGGACGAAGCGTCGGCCGATGCGAGCTATTGCTCGCAATGTAATCTTCGCACGCTCATCCGACGCCGGATCGAGGGCTACGTCGCCACCGGACGGCAAAAGCACGGCACCAAGGCGGCCACGACGAAAAGGAAACTCAAATCTGGCACGCTCAAATGAGCACGAAGCTCAAGCGCGCAGGCTATCGAAGCCGGTATCGATTGCGAAAACAGATCGTCGAGCCCTTCTTCGGCCAGATCAAGCAGGCAAGAGGCTTCCGCCAGTCCCTCCTGCGCAGCATAGACAAGGTCAAAGCCGAATGGGCCATGATCTGCACCGCCCACAACCTCGCAAAACTCGTAGCCGCACTCTGAGGAGAGACTTGCCTCTTCCAAAAAATCGCTCAGAACGCAATTCGCTTGATCCAAAGTCCATTACCGAGACAAGCTCCTAGCCGACCATTCGGGACCGCGGCGCCGTTCTTCTGCTCAACAAAGGCCGGACCGTTCTTGCGATAGGGGCGACAGCGCGTGAAGAGTATGTCAGCCTGTTCGCAAACGGAACACTTCTGGCGACGCAATGCGGCATTCGCGGGAACTTGTCGCTAGCTGTCGGTGCCGTTCTGGTTGGTGGGCGTTCAGACCGGATAATAAGATCCGCCTCTTGCAGGGGCGGAAGATTATAAGAGGACCGACCAGAACGCCAAGGACACCAGCGGATAGTGCTTGCCGCCAGGCTTAAAGATCGATGAAAAAAAGCGTGTCTCCGCTGGCGAAGCGGTCGTGGTCAAGCGAGCCGATGAACGAAACGTCATCGCCGCGATGGGCCGCAAAGGGCTGGGCGCGTCTTGCGCTGCTAGAAAAAACGTTCGCTGAAGCGATATTGCACTCACGTTCTGGCTTGCGACTGTAGCGGTACAGTTGGGGTGACTTTGCGAGCTGATGAATTTCGCGCGAGCGAGGGGTGGTGGGAGTCGATCGTAAAGGAGCCGCGGGGCTGAACTCGCGAAGGTGAAACGACAATCGATGTTTGGCTTGGGCGCGGTTCACCTTAGGTGTGAGATCGAAGGAGCGAAGTTAGCCATTCCGAACGAGAGCCGGCTGATCCAAAGGCAGCCAAGCTATCCTTTATTGTCAACGCCTTCTGCCCGCCTCGATCGTAATAGCTAGTTCAACCCGGTCGGCCATCGTCAGACGCTCAAAGTGGTGGCAGCTCGATTTTTGGAATGTTGCCAACTTTAATTCCAGCTGTCTCAGCCTTCTTAAGGACGTCCATGGCAGTCCGAACACTCGCATAGTCCAGCAATATTGATTTGTGCCGCACCGCAGCCTCGCCGTGGGCAGTGGCCTCCGCGAGGACGGACACTATGTCACATGCCTCATTGATCTCATCCTGCGATGGCGAGTAGACCTCGTTGATGACAGGGATATGGCTAGGGTGGACGGCCGACGCCCAGGACGCGCCCATACGCCTCGAGCGTTCGCCGATTCGCCGCACCAACTCAAGGTCATCCAATCGTCCAGTCATGCCGCCTTCAACGTGTATAATCCCGGCGGCGCGAGCCTGCAGCACGGAATTGGCTCCAAAGCAGATCCCCTCATCGTCCAATTCATTGAGCTGCAGGCCCAGCGAGCGAGCCCCGTCTCCACCTGGGGTTGGGCCACCAGAGCAGCCGGCTCGTTTAACTCGCAGGGATGCCGTGCAGAGATGATACATCTTGTACCTTCCCACTGCGCTTTCCGCGTGCGGACAAATCTCGATTTGGCCGACCGGCAGACCTCGCGACCTCTCCAACTCCCCAAGCACGAGGTCCAGGGCGGCAATATCTTCCGGATCCTCAGTCTTAGGCAGCGCGACCCCGTCGAGGCCATCGATTACGACCGCGTTAAGATCGTCTAGCAGACAACCTGTCCGCCACCCATTTACCCTCACGAAGCGCCCGAAGGGGCCGGTGCCGAGCTCGTTGATAGCTGTCGCGACCGCGTTGCGGGCTCCTGCTTTCTGAGTAACCTCAACCGAGTCCTCGAGATCGAACATCAGGGCATCCGCTCCATATTTGGGCGCCTTTAACATCCAATCGAGTTTGTTTCCAGGGACGTAAAGCATCGAGCGATACCAGCGAGCTTCTCGAAATGTCTGGGGCATGATCTCTTTCTCGTTCGCAACTCACATTTTAACGCTGCATCAACGTCCGTGCCTTGCTGACTCTATTCGACCGTTGTGGCTGTTGTTTACATATTTGTATTGCCCGCGCACCTATCTTTCCTTGTAGGCTGACATCGGGCGCCAGCAGAAGGCGATCATTGAGATGGCGCGGATCATAGACGCCATCCTCGTCGACGATCAGTTTTCCGACGAGCCCGCAGAACTCCAGGAGCGTATGCCAAACCTTGCCGTTGCGGGCCAGCTAAGCGGCCTCAATCGAGAGCACAGCGCAACTCGTCCTTCGCAGATAGGGGCAAGTAGCTTCGCCACTCAACTCTGCGGGTTGTGCGTGTTCTTTCCACAAGAGGTCTGTCTTCTCTCTCCACAGGAGCTTTGAACCGCCCCGGGATTGCCGGAGGCTCCAACTCTTGAGAAGGTGGAGCCATGACGAGCAAGACAACGAACAAGTTTTCGCCCGAGGTCCGGGCGCGTGCGGTTCGGATGGTTTTGGATCACGCGAGTGAGCATCCCTCGCGCTGGGCGGCGGTGACCTCGATTGCGGCCAAGATTGGCTGCACGCCGCAGACGCTGCATGACTGGGTCAAGAAAGCTGAAGTCGACAGCGGGCAGCGGGCCGGCGTTCCGACCGACATGGCCGAGAAGCTGAAGGCGCTCGAGCGGGAGAACCGGGAGCTTCGACAGGCCAACGAGATTCTGCGCAAGGCAAGCGCTTATTTTGCGATGGCGGAGCTCGACCGCCGGTCCAAGCCATGATCGCCTTCATCGACGATCATCGTGGGGCGCATGGGGTCGAGCCGATCTGCAAGGTCCTGCCGATCGCCCCCTCGACCTATCACGCCCATGTGGCCAAGCGGCGGGATCCGGCCAGGCTGTCGGCGCGCGCCAGGCAGGATGTTGCGCTGAAGATCGAGGTCCGGCGCGTCTTCGATCAGAACTTCCGCGTCTACGGCGCGCGCAAGGTCTGGCGGCAGCTCAAACGTGAGGGCTTCGATGCTGCCCGTTGCACGGTGTCGCGACTGATGCGGGATATGGGTTTGCAAGGGGTCATCCGCGGCAAACCCGTCAAGACCACGATCAGCGACAAGGCTGCGCCATGCCCGCTGGATCACGTCAACCGCCAGTTCAAGGCGCCAAGGCCAAACGTCCTTTGGCTCTCCGACTTCACCTATGTCGCGACCTGGACCGTCTTCGTCTACGTCGCCTTCGTCATCGACGCCTATGCCCGCAGGATCGTGGGCTGGCGAGCCTCTCGCACGGCGCATGCAGGCTTCGTGCTCGATGCGCTGGAGCAGGCACTGCATGATCGACGGCCGGTCCATCGTAGCGGGCTCGTGCACCACAGCGACAGGGGCAGCCAAGGCGGATTCAAACGGTCGTCGCAACACCAGTTATTTTCACTCATGACAGCAATTCGTCAAGCGCCTCCGCCGGCGTTTTCCAGCCTAGTGTCTTTCTCGGTCGGGCATTGAGGGCCGCTGCCACAGCGGATATCTCGTCGGCGCTGTGGATGCTCAGGTCTGTGCCTTTCGGGAAGTACTGCCGCAGCAACCCGTTGGTGTTCTCGTTAGTGCCGCGCTGCCAAGGGCTTTGCGGGTCGCAGAAGTAGCCTGGATACCCGCATCGATCTTGAGACGATGATGCTGAGCCATTTCGGCCCCCTGGTCCCACGTCAGCGAGCGACGCAGTTCTTCGGGCAAAGTGATGATGGTGCGCGTGATCGCATCGCGCACGGCTTCGGCCCCGTGTCCCGCGAGCGCAGGTCCGTTCTTCGCGCGCGGAGCTTCGCCATGCCCCGCCAACCGAGGAAGGTGCAATAGCATCGTGAAGCGCGTCGTGCGCTCGACCAGCGTGCCGATTGCCGAGCTACTAAGACCGAGGATGAGGTCTCCCTCCCAATGTCCCGGCACTGCTCGATCGGCAGCTTCAGCAGGGCGCTCACTGATCATGATCTCCGGGGAGACAAAGCCCTTGCCTCGCCTGCGTACGCGCACTCTGGGCATTCGTAATACACGCCCTGTTCGCAAGCAGGCCGTCAGCTCGCGGCGGAGCGCCCCACGGCCCTGAACGAAGAGAGCTTGATAGATAGCTTCGTGGCTGATGCGCATCGTCTTGTCGTCCGGGAAGTCGATCGGCAAGCGTCGGGCAATCTGCTCGGGGCTCCAGGCTTTGGCCCATCGATCCTTGCGCGGGCCATGCCGGCGGCCGTTCCACGGAACGGCGGGACCCGGAACGAGCGCGCCACTCGGGGCTACGACGCCGCCAGCAAGTCTCTCCTCTACATAAGTGCGCAAGGTTGCATTGAGCGCAAGCTTGGTCGGCTTGGGCCGGCGGGCGGATCGATCCGCATGCCATTGGGCAGTTGTTGCCCGATACTCCAACCCGCCGCCGCGGGTGGCCGCGTTGCGCCGCAGTTCACGGGAGACTGTCGAAGCAGCCCGCCCCAGGCGACGTCCAATCTCGTGCATGGAATGGCCCTGCACCTTTAAAAGTGCGATCTCCTCGCGCTCTACCAATGAGAGGTACCGCCCGGAGAGCGGTTTTGCCGAGGATCTGAACATCGCTGGTGGCATGCCGCCCGCCTTTCGGAATAATCTGCTTCCGACAGGTTGTGACAATCCGGCTTCCAGCGCAGCATCTTCGCTGCTTAGCCCCGCGGCAATCGCCCGCCAGAAGTTGTTCTGTTCATCGCGTCCTGCAACAGACGGCGGTCCTGGCGATGGCAATGGGGCTCGTCCTGACCGCGCCGATCGGCGCCTTACAATGTTCATCGCAACCTCCAACCTCCGAGTGTTGCGACGACCGTTTGAATCCGCCCAATACGTATCCATTAAGTACACCGAGCGCCTGGCCTGAAGCAGGCGTGGAGCCTTCTGTCGGCAGCGTCGGAGATTCCTATGACAATGCTCTCGCCGAAACCATCAACGGCCTCTACAAGGCCGAGGTGATCCATCGGCGCGGGCCATGGCGCAGCTTCGAGGCCGTCGAGTTCGCGACGCTGGAATGGGTCGACTGGTTCAACAACCGGCGGCTCCTGGAGACCATCGGCAACATACCACCGGCCGAAGCCGAGCAACGCTACTACGCCATGCTGGAACAACCCGCCATGGCGGCATAACTTAAACCAAATGGCCTCCGGCAATCCCGGGGCGGTTCACTTGCAGCCAACGCTTTTATGTAGAGACGAGCCCAGCTCGGTTCTGTGTGGCGGGCGACGGATCTTTCGATCAGGTGCCAAGGAATCGTTCGAAGAACGACTTAATATCAACATCTATAACTCAGTTGAATTTCGCAGCAATGCTTCGCGCTGTCTCCACTGCATCAAGCGCGGAGAGTGCCATCGCGAAGTCTTGGTTGGAAATCAGGGGCGTAGTCTCCGAGTGATCAACCTCGATCATCCGGCGTTAAGAACGATTGGGACGCCAGGTACGCCCGCTCGCTGCCGGAGGAGCCCATCGTGCACCTGATCCTCAACGGCACCGTGGGGCGCGTGCGGCTTGACCGCAAGACCACGTCCGTCTCGTTGGCATGCGCGCGAATGGGCAAAAAGTGCTGCTGGCGACCAAGAGCATGGGGGAGAGCGCCGAGCCCTGGCGCAGTGTTCTCGACGATCTGATTCGGCGCGGGCTCGCTCGACCCGAGTTCCTCATCGTTCGACGGGGCGCCGGCGCTCGACAAGGCCATCGCCGCCGTTGGGACGCTGTGCCGGTCCAGCACTGCACGGTGCACAAGCACAGGAACCTGCTGGCGCACGCCCCGGAGCGCCTGCGCGCGAATTCCAGCCACTCTCCGGACCGCACCGCGCTGAGCGCCGAGGGCGTTTGATTGATCTAATGAGTCCAAATGCGGCGCAGCCGTTCTCTGGACAAAGGGAGACTCGGATTTTCATCGGTTCCGACTGAGATGCGCCGCGTGGCCCGGGCATCTTCTTACATTCGAAAAATTCGTCCCGGGTTCAGGATATTGTTCGGATCGAGCGCGCGCTTAAGCATACGCATCGTTTCAATTTCCTCTTGTGTCCGACTCATCTTGAGATACCGCAGCTTCTCGACGCCGATGCCGTGTTCAGCTGAGATCGAACCGCCGAACTCACTGGTGATCTGATAAGCAAGCTTCTCTAAATCCTCCCGCTTGTCAGGCGTGTGCTCGTGATGCAGGCTGATATGTAGGTTGCCATCACCGGCGTGACCGAAGACGATCGCGAATGCGCAGGGGTCGATCGCCTTAATGCGCACGCCGATTGCCTTCACATATTCATCCATCCGCTCGATGGCGAGGCTGACGTCGAGGGCGATACGTGCGGCATAAGGAAACGTGCGGGAAAGTTCCAAGCTAGATTCCCGGACACGCCAGATCGTTGCTGCCGATGCATTCGACGTCGAGAGCGTCGCGTCAAGGATCATGTTTGTGCGCATTGAGGTCTCGATCAGCTTCTCGAGATCAGCATGGATGCGATCAGCGTCGTCACCGGAGGCCTCGATCAGAGCATAAAAGGAATGATGAATCGGCAGCGGCCCGACCACGCCCTTCACGCGCTCGACAGTTAGGCGGTAGTACTCATTCCACATCACCTCAAATGCGGTCAGTTCTCCGCCGAGATGTCTTCGCGCCATCTCCAGGATTGAGATGACTTGTGCAAAGGAGGGCAGAGCGCAAAGCGCCACTTGCCGCTCCGTAGGGGCAGGAAAGATGCGCAAGGCGGCTCGTGTCACCACGCCGAGAATCCCCTCGCTGCCGATGAAAAGCTGCTTAAGATCGATGCCGGTATTGTTCTTGATGTATTTGCGCAAGCCCTGCAGCACCGTGCCATCGGCGGTAACGACTTCGAGGCCGAGGATCAGGTCGCGGGCCATGCCGTACCGAATCACGCGGTTGCCGCCGGCATTTGTCGAGATGTTGCCGCCGATAGTGCAGCTACCGCGCGCGCCGAGATCGAGTGGGAACATGTAGCCTTCCTGCTCGACCCGTTCCTGTACCTTTTGCAGCGGCGCGCCGGCCTGCACCACTGCCGCGCCTGAGGAGGTGTCCACCTCCTCGACCGCATTCATCAGTTCCATCGACAGCACAATTTCATTCGCATTCGGCAGAGCGCCGCCCACTACCCCAGTCATGCCGCCCTGCGTCGTCACTGGCACCTTTTCGCGGTGACAGAGCCGAAGCACCGCCGAGACCTCTTCTGTCGTGCTTGGGCGGACTACGGCGCGCGGCTGGGCGACTGAGTTACCCGCCAAATCGTGGCAATAGCGAGGTTCGATGTCCGCGCCGGTCAGCACCGACCTCTGGCCGAGTGCTTCGCGTAATCGGTCGATAAAGCCGTCAGTCATCTCTTTTCTTTTCGTCAGGAAAGACCCCACTGCTCTCGTGCTGTGGTCTCTTTCTCATCGTAGCAATCCGCGTGCCACTCACGCAATCTGATGCGTGCTTTGCTCGACGACGGATACCTTCCAACGTTGCCTGATGTGGCGGCGCCGTTCTTGTCGACTCTCCGACAGCTGGCTTCAATTGGACATGGCGGCACGAACAAGATGAAGGGAGATAGTACCAATCGTCACGTTCCTGAACGGACGCACCGATCTTCCTTTGTCACGCGGATGGGAATCCCGCGCTTATCTCGTCGATGCCGGTGAGATAAACGTCGGCGAACTGCGGATACCCTGTTCAACCCCCTTATGGGGCCGGTTACCGGATGCCGAAGATGCCTTCGATCATGATGTCGGCTTCAGGCGAGTACCCAACGCACCGGAGCGGCCGACAGAGCGAAAATCGCTGGTTTGTCGCTCGTCGCTCAGAACCGGTCGGGAGTGCGCCAGGCATAGAGAATAGCTCCGGCGAGCTTGGAGCTTGAGGGCGAGCCGGTAAGCTGGTCTTCAAGACACCGCTTCGGCTCCGCGATGAACGGCGGTCTTGGCCTGACCGGTGGCGGCGCATTCGTTGGGGCTACAGCCTCGAATATGCCTTCGATCACCAAAGACGGATCATCTCGGCGGCGATGACGGATTTGGTCGTGTTCTGCCGAGGCATGCGACAAGGTCCGAAACAGTGCAGGATTCCTGCAAGCCCCTACCTGCTTTTAGTTAGTTTGCGCTTCAATTCTGTCTTACAAATTCTACGGTCTTAGGGCGCCTCTGACTTGATGACGGTATCCGCGTGTCTAGATCAATCGTCGCGAGCATTACTCAAGGAGGAGCTTTGGCAGATTAGAAAGTCAGATCTCACCATCGCTTTCTGAGGCGTTGAACTTGTCGCGACAACAGCATTGCCTCTTATGCCGGCAAGCAGCGCGTCCTCAATGCGATGAGCCTGATCTTCAATTGGTCAGACGAGCCGGGCGGCCAATAACTCCATATGACGGTCTGTGCCCGTGATTGGTCGCCATACAACTGCTGCCGAGTCGGTCGATCTCTGGAGCTTGACCTCATTGCGGGGCGGAATGTTTTGAATGGGGCGGTGGTGAATAGTGTGGCGCCGGCACCGTTTCCTCTCGACTTTTAGCGGCTGAAGGTTTGAGGCCATGCTTCCGACAACAGCTCGCCAACCCGAAGGCCCGAACGCGGAAATCATCTCGGCCGTGCTGAGTTGAGCGGCCATCACAACCGAAACGAAGGAGATCAAATGCTTTTCAAAACCGCAATCCGTCTTATCATGAGCGCGCTCGCCGCGGCGAGTCTCTGTGTCAGCTCCGCATATGCGCAGAATTCCGAGGGCGTCATCAATGCGGCGGCTATCACGACTTTACCGCCGTTTGCGTATAAGGATATCCAGTCTGGCGAATTTACTGGCTTCAATCGAGACTTATTCGAGGCCATGGCCAACAAGATTGGCAGGAAGGTCAATTGGATCTTTTACAGCTATCAGGACCTGGAGACCTTCGCTTCGCTAAAGACCGGGCGCATTGATATATATGGCGGAGCGATAATGACGGGGCATTCCAAAAGGCGTGCGCTTGGCGTGAGCTTCATTGACTTCGTGAAAGAACCGTACGCGTTCTACGCGCTCAAATCCAACGCTGAAATATTCAAGACCCCTGCCGCAATGTGCGGAAAACGGGTTGCTCAGTTCCGCGGCAATCTCGGAACGGCTAAATCGCTCGACACGTGGAACAATGAGGTTTGTGTTAAGGTGGGGCTGCCTCCGATGGTCAGGATCGATATCGATGGCGGAACACCGACAGCACAGCTGGAATTGAAGCAGGGCCGCGTGGACCTTGCCATGGCAGGAGCCGGGTCGGTCGCGTTTGCAAATATGACAGGGGGCGATATCTACGTGACGCTTCCGAGACCAATGCCCAGCGCGGTGTACGGAATGGCATTTCTGAACGAGAAGCAAGAGTTTGGAGAGTCGCTCAGGAAGGCGCTAGAGGAACTGATCGCTGATGGTACTTACGTTCAGCTGTTGAACAAATGGCACTTGCTGCCCATCGAGGATTTCTCGATCGGGAAAGCAACAATCAATGCCGCACCTGATCCTCAGTAACAAGCAACCATTTAGGAGATCTATCAAATGCGAGCGAACGGTATGAAGAAAAGACCTATGCTCAGTGGGAAGATCGAGGAGGTGATTTACGCACAACTCGGGAAGGGTGAAGATCTTCTTCGGGGCATCTGGGACGTCTGCAAGGAAAACGATGTCAAAACAGGGATTCTTCTGGACGCGACCGGCTGTATGCATAACCTGAGGATGCACGCAATTGCGACAAAGCCGGACACTCCTTGGGGAGTTGAATTCGAGAACATCCAGGGGTTCCTGGAGGTCACGGCGCACGGCATCATCGGCATGGGCTGGGTTCCAGATAAGTCCGTCAAGCCGGAAGAGCTGCCGGGAATGATTCGCAGCAGCCACGACACAGGCTTCGGTGCTGGAGGTTTTGTGGGACACGAAGCCCCATATTGCCATATCCATATCACGGGCTCGAGCCCGACGCGGACGATGTGCGGACACCTGCTGGAAGGTTCGATCATCGCGACCCAGTACTTCGAAGTCGTCATCGCGAAAGTTTCCGGGGTCGTCCTGAAGGCGACCTACGATAAGGCGGGCTACCGGCACGACATCGTTCCAGTATAGGCGCATAAGGAGGGCGAAATGAGAAGGGGTACCTGAGGGCATGTCGAGAACAATGACGGAGAAGCTTCTCGCAAAAGCTTCGGAAAAAGACGCAGTTTCGGTCGGAGAGGTGGTTACAGCGAAGATCGATGTCATCTCGATGATCGACCTATTCTTCGACGATTGGATGCTTGAGAACAATCTCAAGGCACGGGATCCAACAAGAGCGGTCTTCTCCTTTCGACCATTTCCCCCAATCGGTCAAATGGCCGGGCGATGTGGAGCGAACGAGGCGGTTTGCACAGAAGCTGGGCGTGCCCAGAGAGAACGTCTACGACATCGGCAGACACGGCCTTTCGCATCAAGTGCTGGCCGAGGAGGGATGGGTTCTCCCCGACACGTTTTATTTAGCTGCGGATACCCAAGCCGCCACGATGGGCGCGCTGAACTGCTTCGCGATGGCCGGAATCTACTCGACGCTCCCGGCAGTGGCGTCAGGTGAGATGTGGGCGTGGTCGTGCCGGAGACCGTCCAAATAATTCTGACAGGTGAGATGCCCAAAGGGATACTCGGAAAGGACATCTACTTCCGACTGCTTCAAGACCTTCAGGGCCGAGCTGATGGTCATGTGCTTGGAGTTCTGTGGGCCGGGGTTGCAATCACTGCCGATTGACGTGCGCATGGGCGTGGCGAACGGTTCGAATCACATCGGCGCCATGAGCTCGGTATTCGAACCGGACCAGAGGCTTCTCGACTACTTGAGGCCTAGGACCGATCGACATTCCTTGCATCCAGATCATGGCGGCTGCGAGATGGATGAAGCCGGTAAAGTTCGCGGTTCCCCTGTCATAACGGGTAGCGAAGCGCCGGAAGTGTTTGAGCTGGTAGAAGCAGCGCTCGATGCGGTTGCGCTGTTTGTAGGCGTCGCCGTCGTGCGGAATGATGATCCTGCGGGTGCGGTTTGACGGGATCACCTCACCGCCGTTGCGCCGATCCCGGCGATGATCGCGCGCAGGGCGTTGCTGTCATAGGCTTTGTCGGCGAGCACTGCATCGCCGCTTTGCCCGTCGAGCAGCGCAGGCGCGTGGGTGATGTCGCCAACCTGTCGGCCGTGACGATGAAGCGGAGCGGACGGCCGAGCGCATCAGCCAGCATGTGGATCTTGGTGGTCAGTCCGCCTCGGGAGCGCCCCAGCGCCTGATCTTTGGCCCCCCTTTTCCGCTTGCGGCCTGCTGGTGGGCGCGAATAATGGTGCTATCGATCATCAGATACTGGTTGTCGCGATCGGCGGTCAGCGCGGCGAATACCCGCTCCCAGACGCCGGCATGGCACCAGCGGCTGAAGCGCCCACGGTCTTCCACTTGCCGTACCGCTCCGGCAGGTCGTACCAGTGCGCGCCCGACCGTAACACCCACAAACATCCGTTCACGAACAGAAGGTTATCCGCAGCTGACCGTCCCGGGTCGCCAGCCTTGCCCGGCAGTAATGGCGAAATCTTCGCCCATTGCGTCTCGTTCAACTCGTATCGCTTCGCCGCCATTATCCGCTCCGTGTCGAATCACGGAGCTCTATGAATCAGCGATCAAACCGATTGGGAATCCTGAATGTCGATCGGTCCTAGGGCAAGGGAACGGTTCGAACCGGTGACGGCGGACCGAGATACCAAGTACGTCGCCTCCTACGCATACGACTTGTCTACGTTCGAACCATTGGTTTCTGGTCCTGGGGACATTTCAAAAATTCAACCGCTCGGTGAGGTGAAAGCAACAACGGTCCAGGCAGTGCTGATTCCGACGATCTCGCCCGGGTTTACCATTCCGATTTGATGTCGCCGGGGGCGCGAGGCGTTCTGGCTGTCTAGTTTCTGGCATCGGTAAAGCCGCGTGGTCAATCTTTGAATCGCGGCTCGGCGGACTTGTTTTTCTGCTGCTTCTGCTGTGGGCATGTGGGCAACGCTCTTGCGTTGTCCAAGCGCAGCGGCATGTCCACAGCGCCACGGGCTCAGTCCTTTCGGCTGGGTTTACGGGTTCGCCGCAGGCTTTCCCCGTTGAGGTCAATCAGGTGGGCGTTGTGGACCAGGCAATCGAGGACGGCGTCGGCATAGGTGGGGTCGCCGAACACGACAGAGTACCCCTATTCTTGAGCGGGTCGTGTCTATGGCGCGACAATCAGGATGAGAGCGGCGCGTCAATCAAGATGAGACAAAGCGGCCGAGTCAGGAGATAATTGACGCTGGCCGCCGGCTTGGCAAGCGTTGATTGACGCGTTGATTGACGCTGCGCGACAATCAAGAGGCGCTGCCAGCGTCAATCACCGCTTTGTCGAGCTCGTTTGGAGTGGCGTGCACGGGTGGCCGTCCTGGACCGCGCCTTCGATCGAGAGCAACTCTTCGACGGTAGCTCTCGACATTCATCTCGAGGATCGTTGCGTGGTGGACGAGGCGATCGACGGCCGCCAGCGTCATTGCCTGATCGCCGAACACGACAGAGTACCCCTATTCTTGAGCGGGTCGTGTCTCACGTCACGATCACCGACCCGCATCATTTCCTGTTGGGCACCGGCTTGAGGTGCTGAAGGAGCGGTCGGGGCGCGGTCCCGCCTACGTCGTTGTCGCGCTGCCGGACGGACGGCCGCGGGCGATTCGGATCGCGTCGACGGATCTTGGCGAGACGCCTATCACTTCCCGCCCGAACGCCGCCGATCTGCCGCGCATCAGTGCACGTACGCTGATCCCATTGATGCAACATTTGAGCGCGAGTCTGAGCCTTCTCGACGAGAAGGTGATTCGCGATGACCCACCGACCGCTTCCAGGTCGCGTTGCGTATCGACCACTGCCGACGTCGGCAAATCCACCCGGCCGCCCGACGGCCGACATTCCGCGCCTGTGGCCGAATCTGTCGACCGCGACGCAAACCCAGATCGCTCAAATCCTCGCCACGCTGCTGCGGCGAATGCAAGCGGTTCCCGGCACGCCCGGAAGGGGACTGAGCCGTGCTGATCAGCTTGAACGTCGCTGACGAGCGGCTCACGACTGCGCACCGAGCTAAGTTGGCCTATGTCTACGTGCGGCAGTCATCCGTGAACCAGGTGCGCCACCACCAGGAGAGCACGCAGCTGCAGTACCGCCTCGTCGATCGTGCCATCGGTCTGGGCTGGCCGCCTGAACGTGTCCAGGTCATTGATGAGGATCTGGGCAAATCCGGTGCTGGCGGTGTGGATCGTCATGGTTTCCAGAAGCTCATTGCCGAGATCGGCCTTGGCAACGCCGGTCTTGTGGTGAGCCTCGACGCTTCGCGCTTGGCCCGCAATAATCGGGACTGGCATCAGCTGCTCGAACTGTGCTCGGTGTTCGGCGTGCTCATTGCGGATGGCGAGCGGCTTTACGATCCGCGCGCCTACCACGACCGCCTGTTGTTGGGCTTGTCCGGCATCATGAGCGAGGCGGAGTTGCATCAACTTCGGATGCGCCTTCACCAAGGGGAACGCCAGAAGGCAACGCGGGGCGAACTGCGGCTGCCCCTGCCAGCCGGGCTCGCCTATGATCGAGCGGGCACAATTATTCTCAATCCCGATGAGGAGGTGCAGGCCCGTCTTCATCTCGTGTTTGCCAAATTCCAGGAACTGCAAAGCGCTCGCCGTGTGATGCGGTACTTGGACAGAAACGGATTGTCCTTGCCGGTTCGACCGCTGCTTGGACCATCTCCACATGAGATCGCCTGGCGTGCGCCAGATAGTGCACGCGTCCTTAGTATCCTTCAAAATCCGGCCTATGCTGGTGCGTATGTTTATGGCCGCCGGCAAAAGGATCCGAGCCGATGCCGGCCGGGATCGCTGACGGGAACGGTCAAGGTGGCGATCGCGGATTGGGCGGTTTGCCTCCACGCCGCTCATCCAGGCTATATCAGCTGGGAGGAGTTCATGGCCAACCAGGGGCGACTGGCAGATAACGTCTTCCGCTATGAGGCAGGACACTCTGGCGTACCGCGCAAGGGGGCAGCCCTGTTACAAGGGATTGCGATCTGCGGCCGTTGCGGACGGCACATGAGCATGCGCTACACGGGCCCGAATGCCGACTATCCGGTCTATTGCTGCCGCTCGGATCGGGACCAGCAAGGCAATGCACTGTGTCAGGAAGTCCGGGCCTTGGCGGTTGACGCGCTGGTCGAGCGGGTGGTCCTCGATGCCCTGTGCCGGATCAGATTGAGATCGCACTCGCGGCGGCGGGCCAACTGGAGCAGGAGAGCCGTCAGCTCGAGCGCCAATGGGCGCTTCGCGTGGAGCGCGCCCGCTACGAGGCAGAGCGCGCTCGGCGTCAGTATGACGCCGTAGAGCCCGAGAACCGTCTTGTGGCGCGCTCACTCGAGCGGGCTTGGGAAGAGAAGCTGCGTGTCGTCGAGGCGGTCGAGCAGCAGCATGCGCGTTGGCGAGCGCAAGAGCCGCTTCTGATTGGCCCGGCGGAACGCGCAGGGCTACAAGCGCTCGGCGAGAACCTGCCGCGGATTTGGAACGCGGCCACCACGTCGGCAGCCGATCGCAAGCGCATTCTGCGATTTGTCATCCGGAAAGTCGTTCTTGATCAGAAGCGGACCCGAGGTCAGGTGTGGCTCAAGATCGTCTGGCAGACCGGCGCAACCAGCGAGCATCACGTGCAACGGCGCGTTCACACCTACCGCGATTACATCGACATTGATCGGTTGCGGCGACAGATCGTCGAGTTGAATGCTGAACACAAAATGGATGGCGAGATCGCGGCAATACTCAATCAGGAAGGCTTCGTCGCGGCCCGAGGCTGCGCCTTCAAAGGCGAGAACGTCTGGGTGTTGCGTACCCGCTGGGGCATTCCCACCATCAAAATCAACGGCGTGGACAAGAATCCGATGCGCTGGCCCGACGGTAGCTTCTCGATTCAGGGCGCTGCAGCCGAGCTTGGCGTCACCCCGCAAACGGTGTTCGATTATCTCGCGCGCGGATTGCTGGCAGGCCGTCAGTTAGCCAAAGGCCAGCCATGGCAGATCGAGCTCTCAGACGAACAAATCAGTCGGCTGCGCAATCGGATACGACGTACCAAGCGTTCAAAGAAGGAGGCATCATGAAGTCATCGGCTCGCCGATCAGCGCGTGCCATTGATCGACCAGGAGCTGGCTGGTGACGATGGTGGAGCGGCGGCCGTAGCGGTCCTCCAGGATATCCAGGAGGTCGTGGCGGGCCGCGGCGTCGAGCGGCTCGAGGCCCCAGTCGTCGAGGATGAGGAGATCGATGCGACCGAGCGCGCACAGGAGGCGGGGGTGGCGGCCGTCGCTGCGCGCCAAAGCCAGATCGCTGAACAGCCGTGGGACGCGCTGGTAGAGCACCGAGCGATTGTCGCGGCAGGCCTTGTTGCCGAGAGGAGGCGAGCCAGCTCTTGCCAACGCCGGAGGGCCCGCGGATCAGCAGGTTGGCGTAGTTGTCGATCGTTCGAGTTGGCGCCGGCCACTTTGGACATGCGCGCGTCTGCTCGTGGCTCACTGCTACCGCCGCTGTCACGCCCGCCATAGAGAGCGTGCAGGGGCGCGCAGCGGCTTCGCCGTTGAAGGGCTTGCGCACTTCGCTGATCAAGAGGGTTCCGACCGCAGCGTCGCCTCAAAACGCGCCGAGCCAGCAACAGATTCGCCGTGGTGAGATGCATCCAGGAAAGTCAGCGCGATTGCGCCGTGAGGATCAAGCGCGACCAAGCGCTCGTTTCCATTGACATCCAGAAAGGCCTTACATTCTCCATCCAAGCTCGATGAATGTTGTCGCATTTTATCCGCCGCCGGACCACTCAATCTAAATGATCTCAGCTCTGAGATCGGCCGAAAGGGCTCACCCCCGGGGTCTACGAGGCGGCTACGAGATCAAGCACGACAACCTCTTGAAGAGCTTCGGCACTTGTTGCTGAGGTTCCATTTGCTTTGAACGGAATTGCGGAAAGGTGCAGACACACAAATGATCGGCTCTAACTCGTCCGAGGCATATTCACTGTGTGGGAAGCTCGATGTTCGGCACGTCGCCAACATCAACCCCTGACGCCTGAGCGGCTTTGAGTACGTCCATCGCGGTCCTAACATTCGCGTAGTCCACCATTGTTGATTTGTGCCGAACTGCCGCGTCGCCGCGGGCAATGGCCTTCGCCATAGCGGACACGATGTCGCGTGCCTCATTGATCTCATCTCGCGATGGCGAGTAGACCTCGTTGATGATGGGAATATGGCTAGGATGGATAGCCGACGCCCACGTTGCGCCCATACGCTTCGATCTTTCGGCGAGTCGCCGTACCAGCTCAAGATCATCCAACGTCGCAGTCATGGCCCCTTCGATGTGCATAATTCCGGCGGCGCGCGCCTGCAACACCGAAATGGCTCCGAAGCCAATCCCCGCATCAGGCTCATCCTTGATCCGCAGACCGAGCGCGCGCGTTCCATCTCCACCTGCGATCGGACCAAGGGCAGTGCCTCCGCGCTTAATTCGCGAGGATGCCATGCAGATCTCATAGAACCTGTTCATCGCGACCGCAGATTCTGCGTACGGACAAATTTCGATTCTACCGACTGGCAGAGCACGAGACATTTCCAACTCTCCAAGCACGAGATCTAGTGCTGCGACATCTTCCGGATCTTCAACCTTGGGCAGCATGACCCCGTCGAGACCGTCGACGACAATCGTATTAAGATCCTCTAGCTGGCAACCAGTCCGCCATCCATTGACCCTCACGAAGCGCCCGAAAGGGCCCATACGCATTTCCTTGATAGCCGCTACGACAGCGTTGCGCGCTGCAGGTTTTTGGGACGCCTCGACTGAATCCTCAAGGTCGAACAGCAGGGCGTCCGCACCATACTTGGGTGCCTTCAACATCCAATCGAGCTTGTGTCCTGGGACGAAGAGGATCGAGCGATAGCACCTGGCGTCTCTAAAAGTCTGAGGCATGCAACGGTCCTAAAGTTTCAAATTTGCCTATGCGATTCAGGCTATATTCTAACGATCTTTGATGTCGCTCGTCGCCATTTACATTGAGCTTGGGGCCTAATTCGTGCGCCGGGGACGCATTTTCGACGGATTTGTACAAATCAGGCCTTTATCACGGTCTTATTGTCCAAGCGTCCTTTAATTCCTAGCAGTACCGGAGGGAGCGCTTGCGACGTTTGGAGTTGAACGGACCTCGTAGGGATCAAAGACGTCGCTCGGTCATGAAAGGTTCGAGCCGAATTGCGACGAGCTCTTCGACGACGCGCGCTCTAACGTCCTCACGTAACCGTTCGCTCGCGGGGGCACGGCGGCAAGCGGCCTCAATTCCTAGGCCGATCTGCAAGTCTGGCGAGTGCGTTTCGTGAACGAATTCCGGCTACGCCATAAGGTAGCGCAAGCGACGCCGCGCACGCCGCAAGCGAGGCGTCGTCCCGGAGGGCGACCGGTTGGCGCGGGAGGAGATTCTCGCTGAAGCGCGGAGCGACTGGAAGGCTGGATCGGGCGGGCCTGCTCGATTCTTCGGATTGATCGCGCACTTTGCGTCTACAAGACGAAGCGCGGCGACCAGACCGCCCTCGAAAATCGGCTCAAGGAATCTGCCAGACGCGGGTCAGATAGCGGCTACCGCCGCGTCCAACTCCTGCTCCAAAGTGATGGTTGGGCCATCAACATCAAACGTGTCTATCCTAACCGGATGGCGCCACCAGCCCGCCACCGTGAAAGAAGCGCATAACTCTAGTTCTGGGTGGTCCAAACCTCGGTGTCGCCGCAAAAGAACCTAAGACTGACTCTAACCGCCGCTGGATGAAACGTCAGTGGCAGGTCACCTGAAAAAGTCGCGCATGGCAGGATCATCGCAGGATTCGGGCTTCGATCGACCGATTTTGAAGAAGATCTGCCTTGGACTTCTATAGCCTCACTGTGATCCCGTCGATCCGCGAGGCGAGGTGAATCTCCTTGCGAGATGACCGAGTGGGGAGGCGGCTAAGTGGGGATAGGTAGTACAATGTTGGTCGAAGCGGTCGGACGGCTAGCGAAAACAAGTCGGGATGGCCTCGTAAGCGAAGATTTGTCTCAATTCGAGCATGTGCGCCGAAGACATCTAGGCCGTTATTTCGGGGCTGCCGCGGTCCTGGCATTGGCTGTGTGGCTCGGTTTGGCGTTCGCTCATGGCCAGATCGAGTGGTCTGTTACTGGACAATACCTCACGGCACGGACCGTCATGGTTGGACTCGGCAACACCGTATTGTTGGCCGTCCTGGCGATGTTGCTCGGCGTTGCGATAGGTGTGGTCGTTGCGATCATGCGGTTTTCGACCAATCCGATTATCAATTGGACGGCGCTTGCCTATGTGTGGCTCTTTCGCGCCATCCCGTCATTGCTCCAGTTGCTGTTGTGGTTCAATCTCGCGCTAGTGTTTCCCACCATTGGCATTCCAGGATTGCACGAGTGGCGCACCGTGGATGTGATGACGCCATTTGTTGCAGCGCTGCTCGGATTAGGGATCAATCAGGGCGCGTATACTTCGGAAGTGGTGCGTGCCGGTCTGTTGTCTGTCGATGATGGGCAATACGAAGCCGCCAGCGCTATCGGAATGAATCGTCTTCAAGCGTTGCGTCGGATAATACTGCCTCAAGCCATGCGAGTTATCCTGCCACCGATTGGCAACGAATTTATCGGCATGGTCAAGTGGACGTCTCTGGCGAGCGTAATTCAATTTTCAGAAGTAATGTATGCCACATCGAATATTTACTACGTTAATAACCGGGTCATTGAGCTGCTTTTCGTTGCGGCCTTTTGGTACCTGATCGTAGTCACAGTGCTCTCGCTTTTACAGACTCAGGTCGAGCGGTATTTCGCCCGGGGTGCGGGACGTGCTGCTCAGTCACGCTAACCGGGCAAAGAGATGAACGTAATTCTCAAGGCTGTTGGCCTGCGAAAGTCATATGGATCCTTCGAGGCGCTCAAGGGCATCGATCTGGAGATAAGCCGCGGTGAGGTGTTGTGCCTGATCGGCCCGTCGGGCTCTGGGAAGAGCACATTTTTGCGCTGTATCAATCAGCTGTCGGTTATCAATGGTGGCGTTTTATGGATAAATGGGGAATTGGTCGGCTACCGCTGTATAGGCCACAAGCTATACGAGCGCTCCGAGCGTGAAATCGCCCGGCAGCGACTGGCGACAGGCATGGTGTTTCAGCGTTTCAATCTGTTTTCGCACAAAACGGCGTTGGAAAACGTTATCGAGGGGCCGACCCAAGTACTCAAAGTTCAGCGTAGGCAGGCCGAAGCGGCCGGTCGTGAACTGCTTAATCGTGTAGGCCTAGCGGACAAATGCGACGCGTACCCGATCGAGCTCTCTGGTGGACAACAACAGCGTGTGGCGATAGCCCGGGCTCTAGCGATGAAGCCCGCGCTCATGCTCTTTGACGAGCCAACTTCTTCACTGGATCCTGAACTCGTGGGTGAGGTACTCGCCGTTATGCGCGATCTCGCTAGGTCAGGGATGACGATGGTCGTCGTTACCCACGAACTTGCGTTCGCACGTGAAGTTGCGAGTCGAGTAGGATTTATGGACCACGGGCATTTGGTCGAAAGCGGCCCCCCCGATCAGATTCTCGGTAACCCGACACACGTCCGAACTCGAGAATTCATCTCAGCAGTTCTGAGCCAACCGAGCGTAGACTAATTCTTTCCGAGCAACAGAGAGGGCTCAGTATGTCATCGAGGATCGAAGTCGACTCGTGGTGAGCGTGCGCGCGCTTCGCTGCCTGCACAGGCGCAAACTTCAAGAAAGACCGTCAATGCGTCCACTATTACCTACAATCCGCCGTGCTCTTTTGAGGATCCTAATCCAACGAGCTGATGGGATTCGATCGCGACTTCTTCAAGGCCATAGCCACAAAAGTCAATTGGATCGAAGTCAGCTGCGAACGTATCCATTCGGCGTAGGCCGCAGGGTTACCGTCTGGGCAGTCCAGGGTTCTCTTTGTAGAACCTGATCAGGTCGATGAGGTTTTCGATGCCGAAGTCGGTGAATGCCTGGACGCCGTCTTCTTCGACGCCATAGACCCAGATGGCACCGTCCTCGATCTCCATTTCGTTGGCGATGTCGCACAGCCAATCTTCGTCTTCCGAGGTCTTTGGCGAGCTTGGTGATAGTGGTGACGTGATGGACCTTGTTGACGGGATCGAGGTCATCGCCAAGCCGACCGACCGTCAACCCGCAACCGCCGCCGCCTGACCGGCTCGGCCGTCACCAAAAATTGGCGATAGCTCGTTCAGCATCTGCCGCACCTGAAGGCTCCTCGGCGCTCTTGCCGTTGAGAGACCGCTCGATCTCGAAGAGTGCATCGACCCGCCGCACGACCTCGATCGCGATCGGAGAGAGCGGGATTTCCTTTTTGCCAACGGCCTTGCGCCGCGCATTCTCTTCAATGTCGGCCATGGCAAAGAACGGACGCCGTCCGTGCGACCAGCAGGCGGCCTCCCGGATTAGCCCTGGCTGGCGTCCTGCCAGATAGAGCTGGTTGTACCCGTCATAGGCGTCGGCCTGCAGGATCCCGGCATACCGGGCCATGCCCCTGGAGGTGTTCGCCCTTGCGGTCGCGTGAGTAGTAGAACATCGCTGCTGGTGGGCCCGCGCCCCCAAACGGCCGATCGTCCCGAATAAATCCAGCACCGTCCTGTGTCGGTCTTGCCCTTGGCCAGGACCGGCACCGTCGTATCGTCAGCATGAAGCCGCTCGGCTGCCATGACATGGGCTTCCACCAAACGCAGCAGGGGATCCAGCGAGGCACAGACCGCCCCAACGGCATCTGCCATGGTCGACAGTGCGATCGGCACGCCTTCCAGAGCGTAGCGCTTCGCCTGGCGGTTGAGCGGTAAGCGCGATTTTCCCCGCACGATGACGCCGGCGGTTTTGATGGATTGCCCTAGTATCGGGCGATACCGGGCCGTTCAGGCAGTGGCGGCTTTGTGGAAGTTGAAGGGCAGCAGGTCGGTAATATCGGCGTCGCCGGCGCGCTGAGGCGATTCGGTGAGGACGTGGCGCAACCACGCTAACGGCTCGACACGTGAGGCGCGGCAGGTCAGCATCAGGCTGTAGACGACGGCACTGGCCTTGGCTCCGTCCACGGTATCGCTGAACAACCAACTCTTCCTGCCAGTTGCAAAAACCCTGATGTCGCGCTCCAGAAGATTGTTGTCGATCGGCATGCTGCCGTCCCCGGTGTAGCGCGTCAGATATTCCCATTGGTTTCGGGTGTAGGATACGGCGTCGCCGAGCTTGCTGTCAGGCAAGACCTTCGGGGCCATGTCATCGAGCCATACCTTGAGAGCATTGAGGATGGGGACACTATGTTGCTGGCGGAAGCGGCGAATGCAGTCGGCCTGTGTTTCACCCTTCTCCGGTATTCCGTCCCGCGCCTGCCTTTCAACCCGGTAGAGCTGGTCGAAGAACCGCAGCGCCTGCTCGGGCGGACCGCCGCCCTTCTTCCTCGCCCTGAGGGCATCGACAAAGCGCCGCCGGGAGTGGGCCATGCAGCCGATGTGGGTGGCCAGTTCCAGCGTGCGCCATGCGGTATAGCCGTCACTCATCACGATGCCGCGGTAATCGCCGAGGAAGGCCTGCGGGTGGATTTGGCCGCGGCCCGGCTGATAATCCAGAAGAACGATGGGCTCGTGACTGCCCTTGCCGCTGCGATAAGCCCACATATACGATGTGCTGGTGGCCTTTTTGTCCTTCTCCTTGAGGACCTGAACCGTCGTCTCGTCGCCATGGATGAGAGGCTGCGATCTGAGCCGCAGCTTCAGGGCGTCATAGATGCGGGAGAGATGTTTCTCGCTCGAGCCGATCACCCAGCGACCCAAAGCGCCGCGGCTGACCGGAACACCGGCGCGTTCGAAGGCCTGCGCCAGGCGGTAGAGCGGCGTGCCATCGACATATTTATGAACCAGCGCGAACGCCAGCGTTGAGGCCGTGGCAACGCTGCCCGGCAGCGGCTGCGTCGGCATCGGCGCGGTCACGACAGGGGCGTTGATCCCGGTGCGATCGCAATGGCGGCACGCATATTTGAAGCGTACGTTCTGTAAAACCTTCGCCTTCACCTCGATATGAAGTTGCTCGGTGACAGCCTCGCCCATGCGATGCATCTGGCCACGGCAGCAAGGACACGCCTTCTGATCGTCGGGCAGGTCATACTCGACGCGCTCACGCGGCAGGTTCGCCGGCAGCGGCCTGCGGCCGCGCTTCTTTCCCGTTGTGTTTTCGACGGGTGGCAAGCCCGTGTCCGGAAGTTCGGCGATATTGTTCGTTTCACTGCCGGCGTCATCCTCATCGGCGGCCTGCTCGGCTTCATTGAAGAGACGATCGACGTGCTTTTCGCTGCGTGGCGCAAAACGATGCAGGCGTGCCAGCGCCAGTTCTTCCTCGAGTTTGACGACGCGGTCGGCGAGTTGATGGTTATCCGCCTGCAGCGCAGCAATGCGCGCCAACAGCACTTCAACACTCGGATCGCCGGTTCGATTCATCGGATTCTTGAATCTGAACCGTACCGACGCGTCAACCGCTCAACTCGAGAGCTCAGCCGGCAACCTGATATTGCCGCACCGGATGGCGGACCATCGCATCGATATCGATGCCGTCAAGGATCCAGTGCAATTGCTCGGTCGTCAGCGTGACGACCGCCTCCTGGCGGCGCGGCCATCGGAACTTGTCCTCGGTCAGCCGCTTCAGGACCAGCACAAAGCCGGACCGGTCGAAGAACAGCAACTTCATCCGGTCGCAACGGCGATTGCAGAACGCAAAAACCGCCGGAGTGAATGGATCGAGCGCCATCGTCTCCTGGACCAGGACCGCAAGGCTGTTGATGCCAGCCCGGAAGTCGATCGGCTCACGGTGCAGATAGACCTGCAGGTCACCGCCCAGTCTGAACATGGCCCAGTGCTCCGATGATCGCCGTCAATGCATCCACATCGCCGCATTCCAGCGCGAGCTTCACGCCGTTCGGCAGCGACACGCTCACTTTGGCCGGAGAACAAAAAGCTGGAGTCCCTTTGGGTTCCGAACCACGCATTTCATCGCAAGTCGCCGGCAAATCCACCGTCGCCACGCTGTCTTGCCGCGACAGGGCTCGATCGGCGGACCCCTCAAGCTGAACCGGGATGAACGCCGGGCGTGAGGACGGCGGCAGCGACCTGGTGGCGGTGTGCTTCTTGATCCACTTCCGAAGGAGGTTCGCGTTGACCCCATGTTCGAGTGCAAGCCTCGATACCGAAACCCCAGGCTCAAGGCAGGCCGTGACAAGACGCTCTTTCGATGCCGCCTCGTAGCGCCGGCGACCGTTCCGGCCAACAAGCCTGACCCGCAGTTTCTGATCATCCGCTGCCATCACAAGGTGTCCACCTATTTTGGTGGACACCTCATGCATCAGAGCACTCAAAAGCAAAAGGTGCGGAGAAATTCGCGCTTACGTTGAGCGGCTGATGCTGGCCGAACTTCTCAAACATGATCATGGCCAGGAGGCTCGGACCAGCCCATCCCCGGGCGATGGCATGGAATGGCGCCGGCGGCTGGCTGATCTTCTCGCAATCGCGGCAGGAGAACTTCTCCCGGACGTTCGATCACCTTCCACTGGCGCGGCACCACTTCCAGCGTGCGGGTCACATGCTCGCCCAGCTTGCGAAGGCGATTGGTTCCGCAACATTCACAAGCCGTAGGTCCTTCGATCACCACCCGCTCCCGGGGAAGGTGCTGAGGGAAGGTCTGGCGCTCGGCGCGCTTGCGCGTAAATCCGCGCACCGTCGTCGTCTTCGCTACGGCCCGTTCCGCCATCCTCGGTGGCGTCGGCTTCCAGCTCTTCGAGCGTCAGCGCCAACTGCTCGATCAGGCGCGACGAACGCTCCGGCCGCTGCCCATAGATCTGATGTCTTAGCTTGGCGATCTGCAGCTTCTGCTGTCCAATCAGCGCCTCGTCTTCCGACGCTTTCGCGCGGGCGACCGCGAGCTCGGCGGCGATCTCCAAACCCTTCGCGCGCTCGACCGCGAGCGCCTCTTTCAGGGCGAGCGTCATCCGGAGCAGCGTCGCGGTCGGCATCCATGCGACACAGTGAATCACAGATTGGATGCGTTGGGACTCCCCAAAAATGGCGGCAACCGCAGATTTCTTCGCTCAGCCTGCGCTCTGCGGTCGCCAGCTCAATTGCGCCAAGCTGGGCGGGGGTGATTGTCACCACGCCATCAGCCGACGACGGCCACAGGAAGCGGCCGCGCTCCAGCCGCTTGGCATAAAGCGACATACCCAGTCCATCGTGCCAAAGGATATTGATCAGCTTGCCGCTTTTGCCACGGAACACATAGAGGTCGCCCCCGTGCGGGTCTCGCGTGAACGCTTCCTGCACCAGCAAGACCAGCGAGTTCATGCCGCGACGCATATCGGTGTGGCCGGTCGCAATCCACACCCGCACGCCCGACGCAATGGGATCACCGTAGGCGCCTATCTGCGAGGCGCCGCCACGGCTGCCTTCAGCGTCGCCGCGTCGACCTCACCCGTGATCCGCATCCGAGCCCCGGCCGCAAACTCGATCTCGATCGACCCGCCGCTGCTGGCCGGCGCGACTGGGCAAGGCTTCAGACCTGATTCCGCGACCACCATCGCCGGTACGAAGCCAGCCTGATGGGCGGCATCCTTCTCAGGCCGAAACGATCGCCGCCATCGCAGCAGCAATGAGCGCGAAGCACCATACCGCCGCGCTGTCGCCGCGACTGGCGCGGCGCCTGTAAGCTCTCCAGGACGATCTTGAGCTTCTCATCCTCGGACCAGCGCCTCCGCCGACCCGTCTCCACCACCTCAAGCCGCTCGACTTGGGCACTGCGCCTATCACTGTCCATAAGGACAGTTCTCAACAACAGGCCTCATTCGGCAAGGCGGCCTTCACTGGCTTTCAATTACCCGTAACTTTGCCCATTCGGGCTGATCCGCTGATCGGCGAAATCTTGAATCGAAAGAATCACTTGTGATCCCTTTCTGAGCACCTGATTCGCGAGGGGGTGCTCTATGGGGCTGACATTAAGGGATCGACCGGCAAAGGCTGTTTGCGATCTCCTCAAGGTGAATGTGGATTGATCGAGAGTAGTGGATGCGAGTTTAGGGACGCGCGGCTCGGCGACAGATTCCGCAAACTGCTCACGCAGATTGGAAGCGCCATGGGACAAAGCATTCCGCTCGTCTGCCACGATTGGGCGAATACCAGGGCAGCCTACCGCTTCTTCTCTAATGACCGGGTCAGCGAAGCGGACATTCTGGCCGGCCATTTCCAATCGACGCGTGATCATGCCGCCGCCACTGAAGGTCTCGTTCTTGTGCTGCACGATACAACCGAGTTCAGCTATGAACGCGAGAAGTCAGAAGCGATCGGCATCAGCAAGAGCATAAACAGTGGGCGGGATAAGGCGGGTCGCCTCAGATCGCACACGGTTTGCGGCATGATTGACGTCGTCGATGCCGGCCATGATGCGTTCCTTGAGTTCGTGCTTTGATGTCACTCGGATGTGACGCAGGACAGAGCGGGCAAACTTGGAAAAGAAGCCCTCGATGAGGTTGAACCAGGAGCCGTGCTTTGGCGTGAACGTGAAGTCGAAGCGGCCTGCCGGTCGGGTGTCGAGCCAGGCTCTGGTTTCCCTCGAGATGTGTGCCGAATGATTGTCGAGGATCAGCTTGATCGCGGTGCTGGCCGGATAGGCGGCATCGAGAAGCTTGAGGAGTTCGATGAACTCGCGGCTGCGGTGGCGATCTCTGACGAGCGCGTGGACCTTGCCAGCCAAAATGAACCGTCAGCCACGGAGACACAGCTCTGCCGATGCGGCAATTGAGGGCGGGCGACGCGTCGGAATTTGGCCGGACAAATCACCGTGTGACTGGTGGTCGACGGCAGGTCGCGGACTCGAACCCCCGGCGCTCCTCGGATCGATCGATGTTGAAGGATGTCGCGCTCTCGCGCGACTCAATCCAGCTTCTCGATTTATTCAGCTTGAGCTAACGGCGCCACACGATTCGATTGACAGCACGGAGTGACGCCCGGAGACATTTCCGAACAAAACTATCCAAAAAGACGCTCTCAGCGCAGGCTTCGCGCTTGAAAGTGCTTAGGTTTGCATCAAACCGACCTTGGCAGCCTATTACAATTAACTGCAGTAACGATCGCTAAGGAGCAGATATGGCGGACGCCCTTCAAGGAATAGTCGTGCTTGATCTCACTGCGTATCTTGCGGGGCCGTATGGGTGCGCCCTTCTGGGCGATGTGGGAGCCGAGATCATCAAGATAGAGCCTCCCGGCGGGGACATGTCGCGACACTACCCTTCGAACCTGAACGGAGAATGCCGCACCTTCCTAGGAGCGAATAGAAACAAGCGGTCGATCGTTCTTAACCTGAAGCTTCCCGAGGGCCAAGCTGCGTTCCATCGACTGGTCAAGCACGCCGACGTCGTCGTGCACAACTTCCGACCCTCGGTCCCTCGAAGGCTTGGCATCGACTACGAGACACTTCGAAGCATTCGACCCGATCTCATCTACTGCTCGTTCACGGGATACGGAGAAAAGGGACCACTGCGCGATCATCCTGGTTTCGACACCTTGCTGCAGTGCTTTACCGGGATAGCGTCGATGCAAGGCGGCCGAAACCAAAACCCACAAATACAGAGCGGCTCCATCGTCGACTATTACTCGGCCTCTTTCGTTGCGTTCGGAATCCTGTCGGCGCTTGTGCACAGGCTGCGCACAGGCGAAGGGCAACATGTGAGAACGTCGTTGTTGCGGTCAGCGATCTCCTTGCAGGCTGGCCAATTCATATGGGCCGAAAACGAGCCTCGAGACATAGACCGGTGGTGGGGTCCAAGTTACTCCGGAATTTATCCAACCAAAGAGGGATATCTCTATCTGCAAGCTACGACTCCCACCTTCTGGAAGAACCTTTGTGAGAACCTCGGTTTTCCGCAGCTCGCGGACGATCCACGTTTCGATACCCTCAAGAAACGTACCGAACTCAGGGAAGAGATCAGGCCCCTCATCAGGGAGGGTCTCATGCAGCGTACAGCGATCGAGTGGGAAGAATTGCTGCTCGGCAAGCTCTCTTGCATCGCGGTCCGATCGATCGAAGACATGTTCGACCATCCGCAAATTCTGGCGGAGGATCTCGTTGTCGAGCATGAGCACCCCATAGTCGGCAAGTACAAGGCTATGAGCAAGTCGGTTCAGATGGGAATCGGAGACAAGCAGACGAGGCGTGCTCCGATGCTGGGCGAGCATACCGACGAGGTCCTCGCGCAATTCGGATTTCAAAATGACGAAATCGCGACCCTTCGGGCAACAGGGGCTGCAGCTTGAGAACTCAGATTTTCGGGGACATACGGGTCGATACGATCCCGGAATACGACTGGGCGGTGGACGGCGAGTGGCTACTCGCTGGCGCGTCCAACGAGGTCATTGGCGAACATGCGCACTGGCTGGGACCAAGCCTAGTGGATCCGGAAACGCTCCATCTGAAGGGAAGCTCCCACGCGTATCTCATCCGCACGCGTCACCACACGATTCTGTTCGACACTTGCTGCGGCAATGACAAGGAGCGTCCGTATTACTTGCCCTGGCATCGGCTGCGCACGTCCTTTCTCGAGAACCTGGCGCACGCAGGTGTTCTGCCGGAGCAGGTCGATTACGTCATGTGCTCCCACTTGCACGCCGATCACATCGGCTGGAACACGCTGCTGAAGGATGGCAAATGGGTCCCCACGTTTCCCAATGCTCGCTATCTGATGAGCAAGGGGGAGTTCGAGTATTGGCGCGACGTCATCGAATCGGGCGAGGTCGGGCCGAGCAGAAAGCTGCCCTTCGATGACAGCATTTTGCCAGTGGTGCAGCATGGCCTGGCGACTTTCGTAGAAGACGACCACGCCGTGGAGAACGAATTTCCAGACGAGGTGCGCTACTTTCCCTTGCATGGCCACACCCCGCACCACTGCGGTCTTTACCTGCGTTCCAAATCGCAGGACGCGATCTTCAGCGGCGATGCGATTCACCACCCGATCCAATTCGCTGAGCCGGATTGGGTGAACGGCAACGATCACATCATGGGCCGGCAGGTGATACGCGACCTGATCGGTCGCCTGATTGACACACCGACGAAGCTGTTGACGGCCCATTTTCCCGCACCGGCGGTGGGGCGTGTGGTGAGCGATGCGGGTCATGTCCGTTTTCGTTTTGACCGTGATTGACGAGCGGCTGAACGTGCTCACTTGACGAGCCAAGCACACCTGCGCCAGCCCTCACGTTCCCTACTAGCCGGACCAGATTGTCCCAATACCAAGCCGCGCTACTTAGAAAAGAGACAAGCAGATTGAGTGAGGGTGTCGTGAGAGAAGCGCGCTCGGATACCGCGGCCGGATCTGCCGGCGCTGGCCAAATTTCGAAGGACAGCTTCGCCCGCGCGCGGCTGGTTTTCCGGATGGGACCTCGCGCGTGACCATTGAGCGCGATCCGGAGCCAATCTATATCGAGCGGGGCGCGGGCAGTTACGTGTTCGACGTTGACGGGCGGCGATTCCTAGATCTTAATTGCAACTTCACGACCCTCATTCATGGCCACGCTTTCCCGCCGGTAGTGCAGGCGCTCTCGGACCAGATCCAGCGCGGCAGCTGCGTTGCAAACCCGACTAAGGGTGAAATCGAGCTTGCAGAGTTGCTCTGTGGCCGGATCCCCCACCTTGATCGCGTCCGTTTCGTCAACACAGGAACAGAGGCGGTTCTGTTCGCGGTAAAGGCGGCGCGTGCTTTCACGGGCCGCACGAAAATCGCTAAGATCGAGGGCGCCTACCATGTCGCATATGATTGGGTCGAAGTCAGTCAGGCTTCTGCGCCCTCCAGTTGGAGTGATCCCGCGCGCCCCATATCGGTCCGGAATTACCGGGGTATGCCGGACAGCGTGCTGGATGAAGTGGTCGTGATCCGCTTCAACGATGTCGAAGGCGCGCGCCAGCTCTTGTCAGCGCATGCCCGGGATCTGGCCGCCATCGTTCTCGATCCCATGCCGAGTCGTGGTGGCCTGATTGCGCCCAAACCCGAGTTCATCGCAGCTGTGCAGGAAACCGCGCGCAACAACGGGATCCTGGTGATCGCAGACGAGGTTCTCAATCTCAGACAAGGTTTTCAGAACGCTTCCGCTCGCCATGGCCTCTTGCCTGACGTCATCACCATGGGCAAGATCATCGGCGGGGGCCTTCCCATCGGGGCGGTTGGCGGCCGCGCGGACGTCATGAAGGTTTTCGACGCCTCAGCCGGGCGGCCTTTGCTGCCGCAGCGTGGCACCTTCTCGGCCAACCCGCTTTCGATGATCGCTGGTCTTGCCTCGATGCGGCATCTCGATCACGCGGCCCTCCCCCATCTTGAGAGCTCGGGATCCTTATTCGAGACGCGATCAGCCAGCTCATCGAAAAGAAGGCTGTCTCGCTGTGCGTGACCGGCATCGCATCGCTGTTCCGCATCCATCCGGTGGTCCGGCCGCCGGGCGACTATCGCGCGGCCTATCTCACGCAAGGGGGAGCTGCCGTGATGAAGGGCTTACGCGCTTCTTTGCTTCCAACGGCATTATCCTGCCCTACGGGGCTGCAGCCTGTCTCTCCACGCCGATAACGCGCGGTGATGCCGAACTCGTCGTCGACGTGTTCGCTGGCTTTCTCGACAGTGACCACAACAATTTGGATCTCATTCAGGTATAGAGATGACCGAAGAAACAGTTGCGCAACGCATCGCCCGCGCCTTGCAGCGTCATGGCGTGAAAGTCATTTTTGGCCAGAGCTTGCCGTCAGCTGTCATCCTCGCTTGCGAAGCCATAGGAATTCGCCAGATCGCCTATCGCCAGGAGAACATGGGGGGCGCCATGGCCGATGGTTATGCGCGCGTGTCGGGACGAATCGCAGTCGTTGCAGCGCAGAACGGTCCCGCTGCAACCCTGCTGGTGCCGCCGCTTGCGGAGGCCTACAAGGCAAGCGTCCCGATCGTTGCTCTCGTGCAGGAAGTCGAGCGCAATCAGCTCGATCGCAATGCCTTCCAGGAACTCGATCACTTTGCGCTGTTTTCTTCCTGCGCCAAATGGGTGCGCCGCATCATCACTGCTGATCGCGTCGACGACTATGTTGATGCCGCCTTTGTCGCTGCCGGCAGTGGCCGTCCGGGCCCGGCCGTCCTGATGCTGCCGGCCGACCTGTTGCGGGAGAAAGTGCCGGCCACCGTACGAGAACGTCGATCGAATCTTGGCAAATGGCCGATCGATCGCACGCGGCCAGCGGATGTGGACCTTCGCAAGGCGGTCCTTGCGATCGCCTCCGCAAAGGCCCCCGTTGTGCTTGCCGGCGGCGGTGCAACGTCTCCGGCTGCTGCCGCCGCTCTCGCAAAGCTGCAGGACCTCGCCCATCTGCCGGTTTTCACGACAAACATGGGCAAAGGAGCCGTCAATGAAACTCACCCGCTCTCGGCGGGCGTCCTCGGAGCACTGGTCGGCCCGCGTTTGCTCGGACGGCATGCGCTGCCGATCCTCAACGACGCGGATCTCGTCCTCCTGATCGGCACGCGTACCAACCAGAACGGGACGGGCAACTGGCGGCAGGTGCCTTCGACCGCGCGCGTCATCCACATCGACGTCGATCCCCAGGAAATCGGACGCAATTACGAGTCCGTCCGCCTGCTCGGTGATGCTGCCGCCACGGTCGAGGCGCTGTGCACCGGGCTTGAACAGGTCGACCTGTCCTTGCGTCGTGACAAGCGTAAACCTCTCGAGGACCGCATCGCCTCGGCCTGGAAAAAGTTCGACAGCGATCGCTCGGTCTTCTGGGGAAGCAACAGCACCCCGATCCGCCCCGAGCGCGTGATGCGAGAGGTGCAGGCTCGTCTGACGCCGGAAACGATCGTGATGGCGGACGCCAGCTACTCCTCGATGTGGGTCGTAGGCCAGCTTCGGACCCGAACATCGGGCGAACGGTTTCTGACTCCGCGGGGATTAGCCGGGCTCGGCTGGGGATTGCCGCTCGCAATCGGCGCCAAGGTGGCGCGCCCGGCAAGCCCCGTCATTGCTCTGGTCGGCGACGGCGGCTTCGCCGACAGCTGGGCCGAGCTTGAAACGCCGCAGCAATGTTGCCGTCATTGTCATCGTGCTCAACAACGGCATCCTCGGATTCCAAAAGGATGCGGAGACGGTAAAGTTCGGCGGCTATACGACGGCCTGTCATTTTGCGCCGGTCGATCATGCCGCCATCGCGCGGGCATGCGGCTGCGGCGGCATCGTCGTAAAGGGGTCAGGTGATCTCGGCAAGGTGCTTGACCTCGCCCTTGGCGAGCAGCGGCCGTGGCTGATCGAAATCGTTCCCGATCCGGCGGCTCATCCGCCCATCTCGCTCTTCGACGGTACACTCGATCGGGCAGCCGAGGCGGTCTGAGAGCTTCGGCAGCTTCGCAGCTGAACGACAGGTATTGAGGCCCGACCGGGTCGGTTTTGTCGCCGACGCCGGTCTGTTCAGGCGGTTGCTCATGCGGCCCGGCAGGGCGGCGGCAAGCGCGAAGCAACATTGAGAATGCGAAGGGATTGCTGATGGATACTTACCGACACTACATCGCCGGCCGCTGGAGTCCAATACGTTGGAGGTGATCAATCCCTCGGATGGGGCCAAAATGGCCGAGATCGCGCGCGGGGGAGCATCCGAAATCGACGCTGCGGTCGCAGCGGGCCATGCCGCCCGGAAGGGATCTTGGGGCAAGCTCGATGCGATTTCGCGCGGCCGCGCCTTGCTCAAAATGGCCGAGCTTGGTCGCGATGTTTCACTTGCCAATCCCAGGCTTGGGACACTTGCGTTGAGCTCGACTCTTTCGTCGTCCTATTCCTCACTTGACGAACGCCCTCTGGCCGCACCTCTCAGCGGGCGGCCCGTTTTCTCTCTCGGGCAATGCGCGCGAGCCGGCTTCCGAAGCACAATCGGCTCGTTAGAGCATGAGCCATTCATCGGCGTGGACATGGTGCAATCTGCAAATCGCACCAAGTTCCTGTTTCCGTAAATGACAGTTGTGACGACACATAGCACCAAATCGGAGTGACGAATGCTTGTTGCGCCCTGGCGAATTGGTATCGACATCGGAGGGACCTTTACCGATGTCGTGGCCATCGACGCAAACGGCCAAATCGAGGTCCTTAAGTCGCCTTCAAGGCCGGATGACCCAACCGCTGGTGTCATGGCAGCGCTGGATGCGGTTGCGCGGCGGCTCGATGTAGCCACCGAGCAGTTGCTGGGCGGATGCTCGATGCTTGTACATGGATCGACAATTGCGACCAACACAGTCCTCGAGGGCAAAGGTGCCAAGGTTGGCCTACTGGCCACCAAGGGATTCCGTGATACCCTCCAAATTCGGCGCGGCATCCGCGAAGAGCCTTGGAATCATCGTCCGCCGTTTCCCGATGTGCTCGTTCCCAGGCGCTGGCGTTTGCCGGTCGGCGGACGACTCGATAAGGACGGCGCGGAGCTTGCACCCCTCAATGAAGCCGACGTGAAAGCCGCGTCGAAGGCCTTCAAGAATGACGGCGTCGAGTGCGTGGCGGTCTCCTTCCTTCACAGCTACGCCAACCGCGCGCACGAACGTCTGGCCATGCAGATCCTTGGATCCGATTGGCATCCGGATGCGATCTTCTGCTCTCACGAGATTTCACCCTACGCCGGTGAGTACGGCCGTACGTCCTCGACGGTGTTGGCAGCCTATGTCTCGCGGCGCGTTGTGCCTGATCTGCGGTCGCTGGAGGGAATTCTGCGTCAAAGCGGATTGTTCGGCCCACTGCTCCTGATCCAGAGCAATGGCGGCATCGCGTCCGTCGACGAAATCGCCCGCAATCCCGCGTGTCTCCTCCTGTCGGGCCCCGCCGCGCAAGTCGGTGCGCTCAGGCACGTCGCGGCGACTGCTGGAATGGACAATCTGATCTCTCTCGAAATGGGCGGCACGAGCTGCGATCTCGCCTTGATGGAGCGGGGACGCGTCCACTCGACCGATCGTATCGACATTGCGCGATATCTCGCGCTCGTACCAAGTGTCGACATCCACTCCGTCAGCGCTGGCGGCGGCAGCATCGCGCGCCTGGATGCCGGCGGTATGGTGACGCTGGGTCCAGATGGCGCAGGATCCACCCCGGGACCGGTATGCTATCGGCGCGGCGGCCAAAATCCGACCAACACGGACGCCCAGCTCGTCCTTGGCCGTCTGGCGCCCGGCCCCTTTGCCGGCGGCACGCTCGATCTCGACGATGAGACGGCTCGCAAGGCGCTACAGCGGGTCTATGGCGAGACGATTGGACTTGCGCCGGAAGCCGCAGCACTTGGCGTGGTCGAGCTGATGGACCAGAATCTGCGTCATGCTGTCGAGCATGTCAGCGCGGAGGGAGGGTTCGATCTTCGTAAGTTTATCCTCGTCGCCGTCGGCGGAGCCGGCGCGCTCCATACCACCTCCGTTGCCAAGAGCGTTGGCTGTTCGGGGGTGTACATTCCCAGACTTGCGGGCGTGTTTTGTGCCTTCGGCATGCTCAATTCAGATGTGCGCCTCGACGAGGTGCGGACCATCCGGCGTTCTTTGGACCAAGATGCGTTGCAGGACTTGGAAGGTGTGGCGCACGAGCTCGAGACGGGGCTGCGCGCCCGCCTGATGGCTTATGGCGAGACCGGAGGCCATCCGATCTTCAGCCGTCACATCGATCTCAATTATCTCGGTCAGCAGTCTCAGCTCTCCGCCGAGTGGACGGACAACGACATCGAAGGCATCATCGCTTCCTACGAAGAGCGCTACAGTCGTCTCTATGGCCATGCCCACAAGCATTCGCCCCTGATGACATGTGCGCTGCGCGTGAGCGGCTCACGGCGCTTCCCTCGCGTTTCGATCCAGAAAACGGCGGGTGCTGAATACTCTCCTCAGGCGGCATCGAAGCGTCGTGTCGTCGTAAGCCGCGACATCGGCCCCCTGAATGTGAGTGTCTACGAGGGCACAGGTCTCAAGCCGGGCGCGCATCTCATTGGGCCGGCCATCATCAACGACATGACCACGACTGTTTTCATCGAAAAAGACGATAGGCTCCACGTGGACGCATCGAACAACTTCGTTGTTGAATTGGCCGTTCCTGCTCAAGGAGGCGCGAAATGAAGGTGATTGATCCGATCAGCCTTGCTCTCGGTCAGAAGCAACTCGATCATATTTGCCGAACCATGGGTTGGGTCATGGCGCGGACGGCGAGAAGCCCGATCTTCAGCCAGTCCCATGACTTCTCCTGTTTCATCGGAAGTAGTGCCGGACAGGTTGTCTCCCAGGCAGACGGCATCCCGATCCACACGGGTGGCGGCGCTATTGCGCTCTCGCGGCTCCTCGAGACTTTCGCAGGCCGCATCAACCCCGGCGATTGCTTCTTGGCGAACGATCCATATGTCGCCGGCGGCAACCATCTCCCCGATTTCACGATCATGCGGCCGGTCTTTCTGAACGGAACGTTAATCGCATTCACCTGCAACCGTGCACACCAGTCAGACATTGGAGGCGGCGCGGCAGGAACCTACAATCCCAAGGCCGAGGAGATCTTCCACGAGGGTCTGCGCATTCCCGTCGTGAAGCTGGTTGCTCGAGGGGAGATTCAGGACGACATTTGGCGCTTAATCCTCCTCAACTCCAGAACGCCGGACCTGCTCGACGGGGACCTGCGCGCGATGCTCGGCTCGACCGAAATCGGTGGAAAGCGTCTTCAGGATATGGCAGCCCCACCTGAGGCGGAAGGACTCAGCCAGTTGTTCGCCTCACTTCTCGACTGGGCCGAAGAGAGCTTTGTCGCCGCGATACGTCAACTTAAGCCAGGTACCTATACGGGCGTAGACTTCTTTGATCACGATTGCTTCGAAACCATAGACGCCCGCATCAAGACCGCGATCACCGTCACGGGCGACGAAATCCTCGTCGATTTTGCCGGCGCGAGTCCGCAGATGCGCGGGCTCAAAAACAGTTCACTCGCGAACACGCGATCGGCCGTGCTCTTTGGATTGATCTCATTCCTTGGCGCCCATATTCCGCGCAACGACGGAGTGTTCCGCCGCGTTCGCGTCGACGCGCCGGAAGGATCTCTGGTCAATGCAAAGCCTCCGGCGCCCGTGACCTCGGCGACGACCTATCCAGCGCACCAGATCATCCACGTCATCTGGCAGGCGCTCAGCCCAGCGGCTCCCGAATTGAGCTGTGCGGGCTGGAGCCGGATCTCGCATTGCAACACCTCAGGCATTGACCAAGGTGGACGTTACTACGTCGCATATCAATGGTTGGCTCAGCCCGGAGCCGGCGCGGTCAAAGGTCGCGACGGGTTCAATGTCATGGGACAGATCACCACTCTTGGCGGTCTCGCCTTGCCGGACGTCGAAAACTTTGAGACGACCTATCCCTTCCTTGTCGAACGTCAGGAGTTCGTCACCGACGGCGGCGGTCCGGGGCGCTATCGGGGCGGCACCGGAGCGGAGGCAACCGTTCGTGTGAACTACCCGGCGGAGTACTCATTCCGCGGCGAGGGTAACGGCAATCCCACATCGTTTGGAGCTCTCGGCGGACAGGCCGCAGGGATCGGAAGCTGCTCGATCAAGTTCGAAGATGGCGCATCTTACGTTCCGCCTCGTTTCGGGGTTGAACGGCTACCTTCGTTGACCCTGACGATCAAGGCCGCAGACGGCGGCGGCTTCGGTTCACCGCTGGAGCGTCACCCGGCAGAAGTCTTGAACGACGTTCTTGATGGAATGGTCAGTCGTGAAAAGGCTGAGGCAGACTATGGGATCATTCTGATCGGTGGCGATCTGAAAGTCGACGAAGAGGCAACGCGAGTGCGCCGTCAACAACTGACGAAGGTTGAATGTAGGCCGTAAAGCAACTTCTCGCTCCCAGAGCGTTCCATGGAACGCACGCCTACTCGCTCGCGACCATGGCAGGCAGCCAATTCTTAATCAGGCGGTGGGTTTACACATGGAGGGCCAATGCACGACTCAAAAGGTACCAAGTCAAGTTTGCTGTCACGCCCTGACCTGCATGAGGCCACCGAAGGCGAGTTCAAAGGCTGGCGTACGTGGACCTTCGACAGCTTTCTGAATCTTACCGGGCCTTTTTGGCACCGGGTGGAGGCAGATCGAAGCGTGCGTTGCGCTTTTCGCGCTCAGGAGAAGCACCTCAATGGAGCCGGAAATGTTCACGGCGGCTGTTTCATGGCCTTTGTGGACTATACAATCTTTGCTTTGGCAGGCTTCGTGCTCGACGGCCAAGGGGTTACCGTTTCGCTATGCACCGACTTTCTCGGGGCCGCGCGGGAGGGCGAACTGATAGAGGCCACCGGCGAAGTGACTCGCGCCGGCGGGTTGCTGATCTTTGTCAGAGGCGAACTCAAGACTAGCGACCGCCTGCTAGTGACCTTTTCCGGCACCATCAAGCGGTTGAGACGTAAGGCCGGCAAATAGCGCGGATCTCGCCCAATCAGGCATCACGTCAGTTTGCCCAAGTCAGACAAAGGCTCGCGCGAATCCAGCTCACAGGCTGCCTCGACGCCCTGGATCAGTATGCCGAGATTGGCGAGCAGACCGGCAAGCCATAAGCGCCGGAAGGTCGCATAGCGAAGCGGAGCGGCTATGCCATCGGCGCTGAATGTCTGGGGTTCGATCCGTCATATTGGCCGCCCAATCGCGCAGATACGCATTGCTCAGTTTCCGATGCGAAGTGTTACGAGATCCGTTGATACCTTGAGGCAATCCTGATGATTGGGCACTTGCCACCCGGCGACCGATGAACAGCCTCTCCTGCTCCGAACGTGAGCAGTAAGCACCTCGCGCTGGCTTTCTCGAAGCGCCTACGTGATGTTTTGGATGAGCCGCGATGGTGTCCGGCGCCTGGGCAAAGCTTGCCGCCGTCCTGTGGGGCGTATCCTGCTCGGCTGTAATCCGCTTCGAAATTGCTGTCGCTGGCGTAACCAATGACCATGGCATTAACGTCAAGGTTCGCCATCATCCCCAAGCATGATAGACTAGAGGAGCGATCGTGCGGTTTCCCGCGTTCTTTACGAGATAGCGATGAAAAAAAGCGCCAAGGTATAAAGAAGGACCAGATCAAGCCTCCGATGGAGTTTCAATTGGAACGGCAAAGCCGACCTTCACGCGGTCTACGATGACCATTGTCTTTACGGTCTTGATGTCCGAGTTCGCATAGAAGAAACGGCGGGTGAACTGCTCATAGTCTTCCATGCTACGCGCGGTGATGTAGAGGACAAAGTCAACTTCCCCGGTCACGTAAAATCCGTTGACAACTTCAACGGACGATTTGATGGCCTTCTTGAACCTGTCGATAATATCTGAACGCTCCCGCTCTAGGCTCACCATCACAAGCATCTGAATGGGGTTTCCGACCGCCTTCGGCGAAAGGATTGAGACATCGGCCTCGATAATGCCTTCCGAACGCAGCCTCTTCAATCGTCGTTGACAAGCGGTAGCCGAAAGTCCTGCCATTTCGCCGATCACCTCGGAAGTTACACGATTATTCTTTTGCACGATCTCCAGGATACGGGCGTCTATTTGATCGTATTGCATGATCGGCTCCAGGTTAATTTCACCGAAAATTGGCTGTCAACTGCAGGAAATCCTCCGAACTGCAGTAAAATACGACGCAAATATCTTTGCAACACCGGTATCTAAATGCAAACGGTAATTTCAACGCGCCGGGATGAATATTTTCTGAGCTGGGGAGGTGTTCGACCCTCTTGGAAGCTCCAAGGGTGGTCTTTGTCGATGCGCGTTTACAGTAGCGGTCACGATTGTTGGTGAGAGGCGATCTCCATCGCAGGTAGCCATTTGAGCTATTGCGGATCGTCTGGAACGGGGCCTTGGGCTCAATCTCAAGACGCAAGCGCTACGTCTTGCCTCATATGAAAGAGGATCGATGAAGGTCTTGGTGCCGGTAAAGCGGGTGGTCGATTACAACGTCAAGGTCCGCGTCAAGGGCGATGGATCAGGCGTTGAACTCGCCAACGTCAAGATGTCGATGAACCCGTTCGACGAAATCGCGGTCGAGGAAGCCCTGCGCCTGAAGGAAGCTGGCAAGGCCACCGAGGTCGTGGTGGTCTCCATTGGACCGGCGCAGGCGTCGGAGACGATCCGCACCGGACTTGCGATGGGCGCCGACCGCGGCATCCTCGTGAAGGCCGACGGTACCGTCGAGCCGCTGGCGGTCGCGAAGATTCTCAAGAAGATCGCCGACGAAGAACAGCCGGGCCTGATCATTCTCGGCAAGCAGGCGATCGACGACGACAGCAATCAGACCGGCCAGATGCTGGCCGCGCTGCTCGGCTGGTCGCAGGCGACATTCGCCTCGAAGCTTGAGGTCGAAGGTTCTGACTTCAAGGTCACCCGCGAAGTCGACGGCGGCCTCCAGACCGTCAAGCTGAAGGGACCGGCGATCGTCACCACCGACCTGCGTCTCAACGAGCCGCGCTACGCGTCGCTGCCCAACATCATGAAGGCCAAGAAGAAGCCGATCGCGGAGAAGACCGTCGCCGATTACGGCGTCGACGCCACCGCGCGTCTCGAGGTTCTCAAGACGACGGAACCGGCGGGCCGCAAGGCGGGCGTCAAGGTCAAGGACGTCGCCGAGCTGGTGTCGAAACTCAAGAACGAAGCCGGGGTGCTCTGATGACGACGCTTCTGATTGCCGAACACGACAACGCGTCGCTGAAGGATGCGACCAACAAGGCGCTGACCGCGGCCGCCGCGCTCGGCGCGGATGTCGAGGTGCTGGTCGCCGGCGAGAACGCCAAAGCCGCGGCAGATGCGGCCGCCAAGCTCGCAGGTGTGAAGAAGGTGCTGCTCGCCGATGGCGCGCTTTACGCGCACGATCTCGCCGAGCCGCTGGCTGCGCTGATCGTCTCGCTGGCGCCCGGCTACGACGCCATCGTCGCGCCCGCGACCTCGCGCTTCAAGAACGTGATGCCGCGCGTCGCAGCCCTGCTCGACGTCATGCAGGTTTCGGAGATCATCAAGGTGGTCGCGCCCGACACCTATGAGCGTCCGATCTATGCCGGCAATGCCATCCAGACGGTGAAGTCGAAGGACGCCAAGAAGGTCATCACGGTGCGTACCTCGACCTTCGCCGCGGCGGGCGAAGGCGGCAGCGCGCCCGTCGAGAGCGTGGCTGCAGCGGCCGATCCGGGCCTGTCGTCCTTCGTCGGCGAGGAAGTCGCGAAGAACGACCGCCCCGAGCTGACCTCGGCCAAGATCATCGTCTCCGGTGGCCGCGCCATGCAGAGCCGCGAGAACTTCGCCAAATACATCGAGCCGCTCGCCGACAAGCTCGGCGCCGGCGTCGGTGCCTCGCGCGCGGCGGTCGACGCCGGCTATGCGCCGAACGACTGGCAGGTCGGCCAGACCGGCAAGGTGGTGGCCCCCGAGCTCTATGTCGCGGTCGGCATCTCCGGCGCGATCCAGCATCTGGCCGGCATGAAGGACTCCAAGGTGATCGTCGCGATCAACAAGGACGAGGACGCGCCGATCTTCCAGGTCGCCGATTACGGCCTGGTCGCCGATCTCTACCAGGCGCTTCCGGAGCTGACGGCCGAACTCGGCAAGTAGTCAGCCAGAATGGAGTCCCGGCCGCAGCTCCATAACGTGTAGTAGGAGGACGAACTCTCTCATGCTCAGATTTGAGCTTCGTACATCGTGCTCGTACCCAAACGCGGCGAACGCTATTCGCCTACGCTTTCAGCTTTGACGCAAGCCTGCCGCGCGCGTCAAGGTGCCAGTGCGTCGCACTTCGGTTTGAAGTGGTGGCAAAGCGCCACCCTTTGCCGCGCTACGTTCCGCTCGCCCTTTTATTACGACGGCATATCGGCGACCGCTATGCTGCCTAGTTCAGTCGCTTGAGTAATTCCAAACCCGAATCGGCTTAACAGCAGACAAATGTAGACCCTCGTCACCGTGATGTTGATCATCACTTTTGCAGGCATTGCAGATTGGGCGCGACGGTATGATCATGAACCTAAGCTGTCGGCAGGTTCGTACAGCCTCCTTATTTCGTCTGTGACACGCACTGCTTCCGGGACCAAGTATGGGGCATACGAGCGAGTCGAAATCCGTCGAAAAAGGCCGATCAAGCGCGTGAATTAGTCGTTGAGCCTAGGTTCATTGCACCGATCAGGACCGACATTTCTTTATAAATATTTTGTGAAGGTCCGCCGGGGTTGACCCCGGTAGAACCCCTCGCCAGGAGACGGACCGCACCATGACCACCGACGCACCGGCCATGCTCGAAGCGCCTGATGCTGCAGGAGACGCAGCTGTCAAGCACGCAGGTGCCACACAGCCGATATATCAGCCACCTGTTAAGATGCGGTCCAGTTCGCGATTCTTCGTCAAGAACTCCATACTGGCAGGGCTTCCACTGCAAGACCTTGCAGCAATGGGTGAATTTTTGGAGCCAATTGTCCTGAGAGAGCGTATGGTGCTGCAAGAGCCGAGACGCCATCTTGATCACGTCTATTTCGTGGAAGCGGGTCTCGTCTCTTTGAGGATTGTGGCAGCGGGGAGCATTCTTGAAACGGCCCTAATCGGACGCCGTGGCGCAGTTGGCGCTACGCTCCTGTGGGGGGCGCATCTTTCGACGCACCAAGCTGTTGTTCTCTTTCCCGGAAGCGCGCACAGGATCCGCGTTGAAGATCTGCATTGTGTGATCCAGAAGCGCCCGCAAATCCGAGAACACTTCGTCAGATACGTTCAAGCGCTGAATTTGCATTGCGCTCAGACGGGGTTCTGCGGCGTACGGCACGATCTTGAGAAGCGCTTGGCATGCTGGCTATGTTTGGCAGCTGACGCTATTGATGCAAAACGGCTGCCAGTTACACATGAATATCTCTCGTCCGTCTTAGGATTGCGGCGCGCTGGGGTAACCGAGACGCTAATTCGCTTTGAAGAACAGAGACTGATTCATAAAACGCGCGGTGTCTTGCAAATCGACGGGCGTGGCTGTTTGGAGAACAAGACATGCAGCTGCTACAAGCTTATCTCGAGCGCTTACACCGCGACTGAGGCAATGATTTCGGACGCTGAGCCAATTGGTTAGCAATTCGCTCCAGTTTATCCATCTGCCTGTTATGCACGCAGAGGCCTATACAAGCTGTCAACTCGCAGCGAAGATCGCTGTAGCCGAAACGCTCATCGGATCGAGGGCACCTTAGTCAGGCAGTGAAGCCCATCAGGCGCAATGCCGCGTGTCCTTATTCACATGCGGAAAATGGTCTGCGTGGCACCTCGAATCAATTCTAGGGCTGAGGTCGTCGCCATGCCTGACCGTCATATTCAACTCAAACATTAACTGGTCGTCCGTGAACAAGGCTCTAAGCGACTGAGCGGGAGTCTGTTTTTCGGATTTGGCGGCATTTGAGATTGCAGGGACTGGCGGCTTGAGACCCCTGAACCCTGCAATTTCGTTTTTGGATTCCCTTTGCTTTCGGACCATGATTCTGTGGTGCATCGGAGGGAACGATGCGGCCGAAGAAGCACAAGACGACGGGATCGAACGATCTGTTCCGAGCCAGGCTGGACCAGATCATCAACATGAAGCACGAGCTGGCACTGCTTGCGGGCAAGATCGATTGGGAGTGGATCGACGGTGAGATCGCGCCGCTCTACAGCGAGAACGGCCGGCCCGGGATCGAGACGCGCTTCATGATCGGGCTGTTGTTGCTCAAGCACATTTACGGGCTGTCCGATGAGGGTGTGTGCGAGCGCTGGATCCACGACCCGTATTTCCAGTTCTTTACCGGGGAAGAGTTTTTCCAGCACGTCTTTCCGCACGAGCGAAGCGACCTGAGCCATTGGCGCAAGCGGCTCGGCGACAAACTGGAGCTGCTGCTGGCCGAGAGCCTGCGGGTGGCGCACGAGGCTGGCGCGTTGCGCGGCCAAGACCTCAAGCGGGTCACGGTCGATACCACGGTGCAGCCGAAGGCCATCACCTTTCCGACCGATGCCAAGCTGCTGCATGCGGCCATAAAGGGGCTCAACCGCCTGGCGATCAGGCACGGCGTCAGGCTGCGGCAATCCTATGCTCGCATCGCCAAGGCCGCCGCGATGATGGCGGGCCGCTACGCCTATGCCAAACAGTTCAGGCGGCATCAGCGGCAGTTGCGTATCCTGCGCGGCCGGCTGGGCCGGATCATCCGCGACATCCGCCGCAAGATTGAGGGCCAGCCAGCACTGGAGGAAGCGTTCGCCCTCCCGCTTGGCCGGGCCACGCAGATCCGCTCGCAACAGCAGCGCCAGCGCGGCTGGAAGCTTTATTCCTTCCATGCCCCGGAGGTGGAATGCATCGGCAAAGGCAAGGCCGCCGCGCCTTACGAGTTCGGCGTGAAGGCCTCCATCGTCACCAACAACCGCCGGGCTCCCGATGGCCTGTTCGTGCTGCACGCCAGGGCGCTACCCGACAACCCCTACGACGGTCACACCTTGCGGGACGTCATCGACCGCACCGAGGCACTCACCGGCTGCGCGATCGAGCGGGCCTATGTCGACAAGGGCTACCGCGGCCACGACGCACAAAATCCCCGTCGTGTCTTCATCTCCGGCCAGAAGCGCGGCGTCTTCGGTGTCATCAAGCGCGAGCTGCGCCGTCGCTCCGCCATCGAGCCCATCATCGGACACCTCAAGGCCGAGGGCCACCTCGGCCGCTGCTACCTCAAAGGCCGCGCCGGCGATGCCGCCAACGTCGTCCTCTCAGCGGTCGGCCATAACTTCCGCCGAATCCTCGCATGGCTCAGGGATTTTTGGCGCCTCATCCTGACCGCACTCATCGCAGCTATCTGCGTTGAGTCAGCCCTCAAATCAGCTTCTTAACGGACGACTAACTGGTACGCATACGACGAAGACCGCCGGAGCTATCGCCAAATTTTGGTGACGGCCGGAGCCGGTCAGGCGGCGGCGGTTATGGGCTGACGGTCGGTCGGCTTGGCGATGACCTCGATCCCATCGTTGAATGTCACACCGAGAACGAGTTTTGGCAACTGGTTGTGGCCATCGAGACGACGCCAGCTTTTCTGCGCGGCCTCAAGCAGCTTGAAGACCATCGCGAGTGCCGACTTGTTGGACAGGCAGCCCTTCGATCCGATGGTGGGGTGGCGCACGGTGGCGAAGGTGCTTTCGATGGGGTTTGTAACCGGTATGAGATTTCTCGGTGCCAACGTTCCGCTGCGGTGTTCTGCATCCTGGCGTATGGTGCGACCATCGGGACAGAGGCACCGGGAGCACGATGTGCGGGCGGGCCGATGCATACGATGAGCCGAGAGCTCGAGTTAGTAGCTGGCCGCCTCTGCGACTCGCCCGGTTGCAGGGAGCGCGAATCCGTAGTTGTCGTGTCGCCCGCAGCCCCCGTCATATCAAGCAGGAGGTGCAAATGCCACGGGTGATTGACATCGACGTCTACCGAACTTTCGGGGAGGTGGTGTTTTGGGAAGACGGCAAGCTCCAACATGCGGGCCGGGTTGATATGACACGGAGACAGCGCTCGAGGGATTTTGCAAGACCCTGCTGGCCAGTGATGAGGTGGTGCTCGAAGCGACTGCCAACAGCATCTCGGTGTCGGGGGTTCTAGCGCCGTTTGTGGCGCGGGTGATTATCGCCAATGCCCTGCAGGTGAAGGCGATCGCCCAGGCTCACGTCAAAACTGACGAGATCGATGCTGGCACGCTCGCCAGTCTGCAGGCGGCCGGGTATCTGCCGCAGATCTGGACGCCTGACGCGGAGACCGAACGCAAGCGCAGGCTGGTGGCGCGGCGCTACCAGGTCGTGCGGCATCGCATGCGGCTCAAGAGCGAGGTGCATTCGATCCTGCACGCGCACCTGATCCCGAAGTGCCCGCATGCCGATCTTTTCAACGCCCGCGGCCGGGCGTGGTTGGCCGCTCAACAGTTGCCGGACGATGAACGCGCAGCGATCGATCGGCACGTCCGTGAGCTTGACCGGTTGGCGGAAGACCTGGCCCTGCTCGACCGCGAGATCGCGCAGGACTCCATGGGCGATCCCGCGGTCAACAGATTGATGACAATCACCGGCGTCATCTCGCCTCGCCGCCGGGATCGTGGCGGCGATCGGCGACATCGGCCGGTTCAACAGCCCGCAGAAGCTGGTGAGCTATTTCGGGCTGAACCCGCGGGTGCGGCAGTCCGGTCTGGGAGCGGCCCACCACGGCCGTATCAGCAAGATCGGCCGCAGTCATGCGCGCGCCATGCTGGGAGGCAGCCTGGGCAGTGGCCAAGGCGCCCGGTCCACTGCATGCTTTTTTCGTGCGCATCCGCGCCCGGCGCGGCCATCAGATCGCCGCGGTGGCCCTGGCTCGCAAGCTCACGGTGCTCTGCTGGCATTTGCTGACGAAGCGCGAGGATTACGCTGTGGGCGCGCCCAGCGCTGGTCGCCAACAAGACCCGCGCAATGCAACTTCAAGCCGGACATCCACAACAGAAAGGTAGCCGTCGTGGACCTGCCTATGCCTACAACATCAAGGCGCTGCGCGACCGCGAGATGGTGATTGCCGCCCAGGCGGAGCGAAGCTACGAACGGTTCGTGTCGCAATGGAAAGCGCGGCGGCCAAAACCCGGCGCGCAGGCGCCTCAGTCCGGCAGGACAAAATAGGCAGTCCGGTGACGCTTGCAGCCGACGCGTCACGCTTCGCCACGAGGTCGCCCGCGCCCAACAACCATAGTCGCGGCTGACGGCAAGGTCTAGCCAGGCCAGGAAACCAGTCCCGTTCCACGCCAGCGTGCCGTCGTGCTCGGGCCGGTGAAGGCCAACCCATGCGGTGGCCGCAAATGCGGCCAGCCTTGACCGCCCCTGCGCGCGGCGGCTGCCAGATCGGCGGCCGGGACGGAAGAATGGCCCGCAGCGCGACCGAACAAAAGAATGGACTTACGGCGATCTCCGCAATCGTCGCCTCGGCCATGAAGAAGTCGCTTGTCCATCTCATCCGTCGTCCGCAGGTGTTTCCAGTGCTCGGCCGGGAAGTCGTAGAATGCCAGTAGCGTGTCTCGATCCTTGCTCAGGCAATCGGCGGCCTTCTCGTACTTCAGCGCGTAGCTCTCGATGAAGGCGTCGAACGCCGGCTCGGCGGCGAGCTTCGTTTCAGCCATCCAGACTTCCTGCAACGCGCGTTTGGCCTTCGGCTGCTGGCTCTTCGGCAACTTGGCGAGCACGTTGGCGGTCTTGTGCACCCAGCAGCGCTGCTCGCGCGTTTTCCGCCAGACCTCGCCGGCCGCTTTCCAGAACCCGAGTGCGCCATCGGCAATGACGAGCCGCGGCGCCACGTCGAGCCCGCGCCGCTTCAGATCGAGCAGCAGATCGCGCCAGTCCTGCGCGCTCTCGCGGGCGCCATCGGTGAAGCCGACCAGTTCCTTGCGGCCTTCCGGCGTCGCGCCGATCAGCACCAGGATGCACTGCTTTTCGTCTTCGAGGCGGGCTTGGAGATGAATGCGATCGGTCCAGATGTAGACGTAGCGCTTCGCCGACAGATCGCACCTTTGCCACGCGGCGTGCTCGTCGAGCCAGCCATCCTTCAGGCGACCGATGGCGGATGCCGATAACCCGGCAGCATCCTTGCCGAGCAGCGCAGCCAGCGCCTCGGAGAAGTCGCCGGTCGAGATACCCTTCAGGTAAAGGATCGGCAGCAGCGTCTCGATCGACTTCGACCGGCGCATGTAGGGCGGCAGGATCGACGGCGAGAACCGGATGCGGCCAGGATCGGCGGCGTCCGCTTCGCGATCGCGTACACCCGGCTGGCCTTTCCGATTCCCGCCGTCACTAACTTTGGGTGATAGCTCAAGACCGCCAGATTGACGCATCATTGCAGCTGCGAAGCGCGGCTGCTGGTCGAAAAAGCGTCGTGCCCCAGGTCAACCAAGTTCTCAACCTGACCTTCTCCAAGTCCGATGAACGGGCTGCACGACATTAGCGGGGGCAATCTGACCGGTTTCGAAAGACGCAATTGTATTGCCAGTCCGTGCCGCCCAAGACCGTCTCTATCGCAGGCCATGTGTGGATGCCGCTTCCGCGGGCTTCACCGAAGGGGAGGCGCGATCATGGGACGTCGAACGCCTTCTCCCTTGCCTCTGGCGCGGGATTAGGCCGGCACGAAAGCGAGCATTCATCGGGTTGGAATCCTCCGAAAGAGCCCCCGTGACGCCGAAATTGGGCTCTAAAGGCTGACCGATTGCCTCAAACCATAGCGAGACCTTGTTAAGATAGAAATCAGTCCGGTAAATTCAAAGTTTATGTCTCAGACGTCTCGAGAAGCTAAGTGGTTTCGTCCGATATTTGCGACTCCCTGAACGGTGCACGACAGGATGCTGATGGCGCCCAAGTATGCGGCGATGCCCAGATGTTCGATCTCGAAGACTCGGTCGAGGTCGACGAGAAGGACGAGAATCCTGTCGCGCGCAAGACGGTCGCAACGACGTCGCCAGATGCAGGAGCCCGTCTTCCAGCACTCCTGCCTTCAGCCACTTGTCGATCATCCGTCGGATAACACCGTCCGGTTGCTGAGCGCCCTAGAACTCCTTCCTTATGCTCTCGCATCATCCAGCCGACCTGTTGGGATCCTCACGTTCGACAAGAGGTTGACCGAACAGATGCTTGCCGATCATCCGGACGCATCTAGGCTCCGGATCGTCGGTCTCAGCGACCAGGCGAACTGGTCTAACTTTTGGGCCCCAGACTGGTATGCAAAAAAGCTGCGGGCTAGTACCGACGCGCTCCGCAGAGAGCTTCTTGAGGTGTGCCTACGCGAACGTCAAACTGGTGCATTCACTGAAATTGTGTCGCTTGTCTTGGAATGTACCGCGATGCCCCAATTCAGGGCGGACATCGTTGCCGCAATACGCGTGCCGACCTGGGACATTGCTGCTTTCGCAAAAAAGCCTGCTTGGTGCCTAGCGCAGCGGGAAACTATGAACCGTGCAGACGTGCGCGAGCGCGCCCGCAAGCCTCCGCGGCGTCCATCGCGCAGCCGGGCGTCACCATGATCATCACACATGAACTGGGCTTCGCAGGGAGGTGGCTGACAGGATGCTGTTCGTGGATCAGGCCTCGTTGTCGAAAGCGGGCCCACCGCACAGGTTCTCGCAAATCCCAAACAGGCCCGAACGCGAGAATTCATCCCCTGCTTCTTATGACTTATTGGAGGACATCAATGTTCAAGTGGCTGGCTCTAGCCTTGTCTGTTGCGTTGCTCAACGGAAGCCCTGCGGCGGCTCAGGATGTGCAGGGCGTAACGCTCCTCAAGGCCGCCCACCTTCTCGATCCGCGATCCGGGCAAGTACTTTCCCCGGCTGCGGTCCTGATCGAAAACGGAAAGATCGTTGAGGTAGGGCCGTCGCTGGTCCATGCACCCGCGCACGCCCGAGTGCTGGACCTAGGCGGAGCCACGCTCCTGCCGGGCCTGATCGACAGTCACACGCACCTCTTCCTCGACGCGGTCGCTCCCGCTGAGGCGGAGCGCATCCGGACCGGCCGGAGCGAACCGGGTGTGCTCCTCGCCATCGTGGAGTCGCCGGCTAAGCGCGTGCTTACAGGTGCAAAGCTCGCCCGCGAAGATCTGGAGAGCGGCTTTACGACCGTAAGGAACGTTGGGAACTCTGGAATCGATGGCGACACCGAGCTTCGCGACGCGATCAACGGTGGCAAGGTCGAGGGGCCGCGCCTGCTGGCGTCCGGACGAAAGCTGATTGCGCGCGGCTCCTACGTCAGGAATCTGAATCCCGCGCTCGCCGACGCGATCCTGCAGCAGGAGTATTTGACCGTCGCCGGGCCAGACGATGCGCGTGCGGCAGTACAGAGGAACGTCTTCCAGGGCGTCGACCAGATCAAGGTTGCTCTCAACCACGATATGTCCCCGGCGAGCCTCGCGGCAGTGGTCGACCAGGCGCACCGCCAACGCTTGAAAGTGCTTGCGCATGCCCATGACCGAGAGAGTATCCAGGAAGCGATCGACGCCGGCGTGGACTCGATCGAACACGGAGACGAAGCCACGGATCAGCAGCTGAAGGAGATGCGGGACAAGGGCATCTTTCTCGACGTAACCCCATGGGTATGGGAGAAAGTCTATCCGATGTCACCCGCGCGCAACGATCGGGGCCGCCAGGCCGAAGCGGCGCTCGTGCAGAAGGTCCTGAAGTCGGGCGTGAAGTTTTCGGCAGGATCAGACATGTACTTGTACTTCCCTGGCAAGACCCGCGGCGAGGCTTCCGCCACGATGTTCACCGCTCTGAGTCGGTCAGGTATGCCGCCGCTAGACATCATACGAGCCGTGACCGCCAACGGCGCGGAAATGCTGGGCTGGCAGGACCGGATCGGCGCGATCGAACCCGGCAAGTTTGCGGACATTATCGCCGTGACTGGAGACCCGCTCAAGGACATCAGCGAGCTGGAGCGCGTCGGATTCGTGATGAAGGAGGGACGGGTCGTGAAGAACGAGTTGCGTCCCCATGGCTCAGGAGCGCCAGAATGAGGCGCCGCGACAAGTGACCGCCTGTCGGCGATTTCCTGCGCGGCAGGCCTCCCTGTGTCTCGCGACCGGCGACGGTCTCCTCGGCACTCGCGGACGCAAGCGTCGATCCGCAGGCTTGGCTGGCCGATTATCTAGCCCGCATCGCCGCCTATCCAGCTCATCGGCAGAGCTCCAGCCTTGGAATTGGACCCCATCAGTCTCAACGATCCCTGCTCGGGCGACATGACCACGCACGTCAAACAGTTCCATCACGTCACCACAATCAACCACGTCCCCGAAGATCTTGGCGTAGACGAGGACTCGTCTGCGAGATGTCGCAAATGAAATGGAGATCGAGGACGGCGCCATCTGGATCTATGGCGTCGGACAAGATGCCGTCTAGGCGTTAACCGACTTGGGCATCGAAAACTGGACATCGTAGCATGTACAAAGAAAGTCCGGGATTGCTCAAGCGCGCAAGCGCTGGTGGTCTCATCGCCATGAAGGCGCTCGGCCGCGAGCACATGGCGTCGATCAAGTGGAAGACCAGCGGGAGGGCGAAGGTCCCGGGGCCGACCTGGTCGGCCAGCGTCGAGAACGGCAGGTCGATCCCCTCGCACTTGAAGCGCGCACTCTGGCGGTTGAGCAGGTATGCATGCCGATCTTGTCGAACAGGACCGTCGCTAGCAATTGTGGGCCGATGAACCCGCGCGGCGTGGCATGGAACGGCGTCGGCGGCTGGCTGTCTTCTCGCAATCGCGGCAGGTGAATTTATCGCGTACCGTCTCGATGAGCTTGAAGCGGCGCGGGATCTCCTCCAGCGTCTTGGTCACATCCTCACCGATCTTCGCCAGCCGCGATCCACCGGCGCAGGTCATTGGACCCTCAATGACGACGCGCTCGCGTTCGACGTCATCCGGCCATGGTTTGCGCACCAGCCGCTTGCGCATGAAGGGGCGGACGTTCTGCGTCTTCGACGCTGCGGCCTGCGCAGGAAAGCTCATCCTCGCTCGCCGTGGTGACGAGTTCTTCGACTCCAACTCCAGCTGCTCGAGCAGCCGTGCCGTGCGCTCGGAGCGCTGCCCGTACAGTTTGCGTTTGAGCTTCTTGATCCGCAGCTCGAAAGTAAGCGTAGCTCTGCGGCCCTTTTGATTGGCGCTTGCGTCTATTTTGATCGCAGCTTGCGCGGGCGTGGCTTCCAAATTCCGGACAATGCGTTGACGGCGGCCTCGATCGCCTTCCGGTCGATAACGTTTGGATCGAACTGTTCGGGGTCCCAGAGGCGCATATTTTCATGTTCTGGATGAGTGGGGTCGCTGATGGCGTCGAGGTATTCGGCATAGCCTGGCGCACCGCCGACGTCCTCTGGAGGACAACGACCGGCGGCCTCGAGCAGGAGGGGAAGTCCCTCTATCGTCGTGTTGTCGAACCATTTTTCGAGTTTGATCACATGGTCCCAGCTGTCGCCGAAGTCGTAGAGATAATGGATCGTCTTGGCGCCTGTCTCTTGAACGATATCGGAGAGCCGCGCCTTGCGAGCATCGATCGGCTGGGGGCCAAAATCACCGTCGGAATCAGGGATGCCCCAACGCCCTTCGCCAGCCAGGAACTCGAAGAGGTGGCTGTTGGTCCAGCCAAATGCCGCCTGAAGCGTCAGATGCAGCCGATCAAGGCGCAGGGTGACGGGTACAACAAGGCACCGCATCACCTCCGGCTTCACGTCCTTGAGAGTTATCCTGATCCGGACGGCGGTCGTGTTCAGGCTCATGCTGCCAGCCTCGGATCGTGCGCGTGCATCGTGTAGGTCGACGCCCAGGGAAGCAGTTCGTCCAGTCGCGACGCAGGCCAGCCATTGACGAGCTTCGCGAGGACGTCGGAGAGCCAGTGCTCGGCGCTGACTCCATTGAGCTTGCAGGTTTCAATGAGCGAAGCCAGCAATGCCCAATTCTCGGCACCCTCGTCGCAACCGGCAAAAAGGGAGTTCTTGGCGTTGAGCTTGATCGGCCGCATCGCACGCTCGACCGCATTCGTATCCATCTCGATGCGCCCATCATCAAGATAGAGCGTCAGGCCGTCCCAATGACGCAGTGCATAACGCAAAGCCTTCGCCGTGTCGCTCTTCTGCGCAAGGTGATCAAGCATAGCCTCAAACCACTGCTTCAAAGCTGCAGCCAGAGGCCGGGCATGCGCTTGTCGGCCCGCACGGCGCTCGGCATCAGATCGGCCGCGGAGGGCTTTCTCGACCGCGTAGAGCTGGGCGATGCGCTCGAGGGCCTCGCGTGCAACCGGAGCCGGCGCCGGCGAAGCCTCGCGCTCGATCTTCACAAACTGGCGCCGTAGATGCGACCAGCAGAAGGCGAGCGTGCCGGACAGCGCGTCCGCACGCGTCTCTCGGGTCATGGTCTTGTAAACCTCATAGCCATCGCAATGGATGATGCCGCGATAGCCTTCGAGCAGCCTCAAGCCATGGATGGCCCCACGGCCCGGTGCATAGGCATAGACCACCCCAGGCGGATCAGGGCCGGCCCAAGGCCGGTCATCGCGCGAGAGCGCCCAGAAGTAGCCGGTTTTGGTCCTGCCGCGCCCCGGATCCAGCACCGGCGCCGGGGTCTCATCGACACAAAGCTTCGCGGAGGCGAGCAAAACCTCGCGCAGACGACGCCACAAGGGCTTCAGCTCCTGGGCAGCATAGCCGACCCAGAAGGCGAGCGTGGAACGATCGATGGCAATTCCGTGGGTCGCCAGCATCTGCGCCTGGCGGTAAAGCGGCAAATGCCAATGATACTTGGCGTCGATCACATGCGCGACGAGCCGCTCGGTCGGCAATCCACCCCTGATCAGTCGCTCGGGAGCAGCGTGCTGGAGAACGACGCCCTGGCAGGCGCGGCAGGCCAGTTTGGGCCGGCGGGTAACGATGACGCGATACGGCGCCGGTACGACGTCCAGCCTCTGGCTCTCATCGCGGCCAATCTCAACGAGATCGCCTTTGCAGGACGGGCAGCAGGTTGCAGCCGGCATCAGCGTTTCGACGATGCGTGGCAAATGCTCCGGCAGCTTGCCACGATTGGCCCTGCGCTCGGCAGCTCTCTTCTCGCGTGTTTTGGGATTGGCGCGGTCCTCGGCTGCTTCGAGAGCCGCGACAGCCTGATCGATATCCTCCAGAACAAGCTGTAGCTGATCAGCGTCAAGCTTTTCCGACGATCGACCGAACTGCGCGTCTTTTGCAAGCTTGAGCAACCGCTCGAGTCTGGCGCAGCGCTCCAGCAGAGCCGCGGCAAAGGCACGCAACTCGGCTGGATCGCTCGGCAGTTCATCAGCAAATCACTCATTGGCCCGAGTCTGCCATGCTTCGCGCCCCGATGCAGCGAAGATTTTATCTCCTACGCAAGCGCTTTCGGCTGCGGGATTCGAGGCGCATGCATGCGTGTCCAATCCATGCCGGCCAGAAGCGCCGACAACTGCGCGGCGTTCATTCGCATGACGCCGTCAACAACCGGCGGCCACTTGAAGGCGCTGCCCTCAAGCCGCTTCCAATACAGCACAAGGCCACTGCCATCCCAGACCACGATCTTCACCCGGTCAGCGCGCTTCGCACGGAAGACCACCGCCACGCCCTTCATCGGATCGTGGCCTAGAGTCTCCTTCGCCAACAGCGCCAGGCCATCCGCGCCTTTCCTAAAGTCTACAGGTCGGGTCGCAACGTAAATCATGAGGCCAGCGGGAGCCGTCAGCATGATCGTGTCCGGCGCAACGCCAAAAATACGTCACTCAGCACGGCAAGCCCGGGCGTTCCGCGCACCTCCACTCGTGCACCCAGGAGCTCAACCGTAACAATGGCGGCTTCCAACGATCCAGAGGGCTCCGTAGCTGCCGGTAGCAACGATTCCGATACTAAAGGGCACGAACGATAGTGTATCCGCCGAAGCCGGCAGCACCAGTTGACCTAAACGCGCCCGGCGCCGCCAGTCATGCACCTGCTGGGGCCGGCAGCCATGGCGACGTGCGATATCTGTGACAATCGCGTCTGGCTCAAGGCTTTCCGCGACAATCTGGGCCTTCAAATCGTCCGGCCACTGCTTACGGCCTACTCCAGCATACACTTCGACACGCGGAGACAGCGGTCGTCTTATGTCGTCCGAATGGTCGTCCATTGTGAGCACCCTTGCAGAAAAAGACTCTTCTAGCGGCGCTCACAAGACGGCGCACAAACAATCTGAAGGGCCTCAGCACCACGCTTACGCTCGAAATGTACGATCGCCGCCTCGTTGTCCGACACAGCTCCGCCCGCGCACTGGCAGCCACCGCTTCGGCTCGCAGCCGCGCCTCGCGCCGCTTTTGACCGATTCCGAAAAGGGCGGCAATAGTCTGATGTATTGCCGCCGTCGGCAATGCGGACGAACGGCATTGCCGACCTTTATGTCGGTCTGAGGATTTGCATGGGGATCAGCTTGGCCATTTGCCCGCGAGCGTGAACTCATCCTGGCTCCGTTTGGGCCTCCCAAACGTAGACGGTCAAGCTTGAGAAGCGCTTGAGGTGCGCGGACAGCATCTCGATCTTTTTGCGGAGCCGACGGAAGGTGCTTTCTTGCAACGACGTTGCTATCTGGCGGGCCATGTCGCGTGGCTGCTGGGGGCACACCGGGACTTCAGTGCGCAGCGATCGCAATCGCGCTTGCTGGCGACGTAAAGCAGGGTTGCAATTGTCAATGCCGGTTCAAAAGTCCCCAAATGTGCCGAAGTAAAATTCCCCAGCTGCAGAGGGTGATCAGCCGGTAGTGTGATCGGAAGCTCCATTTCTGGACGGCCGACCGCGGCGTCGCGCCGGCTGTGCCGGGATTGGGGGATTGATGAAGACTTTGGTGCGGACACTTTCCGGCATGAGATCGGCGTGCTGACGAAGGCGGTAGCTTGATCCCTCGATCTGGACGACGACCGCATGATGCAGGAGGCAATCGAGCAGTGCCGTTGCGACGACGGGATCGCCGAACACGACAGAGTACCCCTATTCTTGAGCGGGTCGTGTCTCACGTCACGATCACCGACCCGCATCATTTCCTGTTGGGCACCGGCTTGAGGTGCTGAAGGAGCGGTCGGGGCGCGGTCCCGCCTACGTCGTTGTCGCGCTGCCGGACGGACGGCCGCGGGCGATTCGGATCGCGTCGACGGATCTTGGCGAGACGCCTATCACTTCCCGCCCGAACGCCGCCGATCTGCCGCGCATCAGTGCACGTACGCTGATCCCATTGATGCAACATTTGAGCGCGAGTCTGAGCCTTCTCGACGAGAAGGTGATTCGCGATGACCCACCGACCGCTTCCAGGTCGCGTTGCGTATCGACCACTGCCGACGTCGGCAAATCCACCCGGCCGCCCGACGGCCGACATTCCGCGCCTGTGGCCGAATCTGTCGACCGCGACGCAAACCCAGATCGCTCAAATCCTCGCCACGCTGCTGCGGCGAATGCAAGCGGTTCCCGGCACGCCCGGAAGGGGACTGAGCCGTGCTGATCAGCTTGAACGTCGCTGACGAGCGGCTCACGACTGCGCACCGAGCTAAGTTGGCCTATGTCTACGTGCGGCAGTCATCCGTGAACCAGGTGCGCCACCACCAGGAGAGCACGCAGCTGCAGTACCGCCTCGTCGATCGTGCCATCGGTCTGGGCTGGCCGCCTGAACGTGTCCAGGTCATTGATGAGGATCTGGGCAAATCCGGTGCTGGCGGTGTGGATCGTCATGGTTTCCAGAAGCTCATTGCCGAGATCGGCCTTGGCAACGCCGGTCTTGTGGTGAGCCTCGACGCTTCGCGCTTGGCCCGCAATAATCGGGACTGGCATCAGCTGCTCGAACTGTGCTCGGTGTTCGGCGTGCTCATTGCGGATGGCGAGCGGCTTTACGATCCGCGCGCCTACCACGACCGCCTGTTGTTGGGCTTGTCCGGCATCATGAGCGAGGCGGAGTTGCATCAACTTCGGATGCGCCTTCACCAAGGGGAACGCCAGAAGGCAACGCGGGGCGAACTGCGGCTGCCCCTGCCAGCCGGGCTCGCCTATGATCGAGCGGGCACAATTATTCTCAATCCCGATGAGGAGGTGCAGGCCCGTCTTCATCTCGTGTTTGCCAAATTCCAGGAACTGCAAAGCGCTCGCCGTGTGATGCGGTACTTGGACAGAAACGGATTGTCCTTGCCGGTTCGACCGCTGCTTGGACCATCTCCACATGAGATCGCCTGGCGTGCGCCAGATAGTGCACGCGTCCTTAGTATCCTTCAAAATCCGGCCTATGCTGGTGCGTATGTTTATGGCCGCCGGCAAAAGGATCCGAGCCGATGCCGGCCGGGATCGCTGACGGGAACGGTCAAGGTGGCGATCGCGGATTGGGCGGTTTGCCTCCACGCCGCTCATCCAGGCTATATCAGCTGGGAGGAGTTCATGGCCAACCAGGGGCGACTGGCAGATAACGTCTTCCGCTATGAGGCAGGACACTCTGGCGTACCGCGCAAGGGGGCAGCCCTGTTACAAGGGATTGCGATCTGCGGCCGTTGCGGACGGCACATGAGCATGCGCTACACGGGCCCGAATGCCGACTATCCGGTCTATTGCTGCCGCTCGGATCGGGACCAGCAAGGCAATGCACTGTGTCAGGAAGTCCGGGCCTTGGCGGTTGACGCGCTGGTCGAGCGGGTGGTCCTCGATGCCCTGTGCCGGATCAGATTGAGATCGCACTCGCGGCGGCGGGCCAACTGGAGCAGGAGAGCCGTCAGCTCGAGCGCCAATGGGCGCTTCGCGTGGAGCGCGCCCGCTACGAGGCAGAGCGCGCTCGGCGTCAGTATGACGCCGTAGAGCCCGAGAACCGTCTTGTGGCGCGCTCACTCGAGCGGGCTTGGGAAGAGAAGCTGCGTGTCGTCGAGGCGGTCGAGCAGCAGCATGCGCGTTGGCGAGCGCAAGAGCCGCTTCTGATTGGCCCGGCGGAACGCGCAGGGCTACAAGCGCTCGGCGAGAACCTGCCGCGGATTTGGAACGCGGCCACCACGTCGGCAGCCGATCGCAAGCGCATTCTGCGATTTGTCATCCGGAAAGTCGTTCTTGATCAGAAGCGGACCCGAGGTCAGGTGTGGCTCAAGATCGTCTGGCAGACCGGCGCAACCAGCGAGCATCACGTGCAACGGCGCGTTCACACCTACCGCGATTACATCGACATTGATCGGTTGCGGCGACAGATCGTCGAGTTGAATGCTGAACACAAAATGGATGGCGAGATCGCGGCAATACTCAATCAGGAAGGCTTCGTCGCGGCCCGAGGCTGCGCCTTCAAAGGCGAGAACGTCTGGGTGTTGCGTACCCGCTGGGGCATTCCCACCATCAAAATCAACGGCGTGGACAAGAATCCGATGCGCTGGCCCGACGGTAGCTTCTCGATTCAGGGCGCTGCAGCCGAGCTTGGCGTCACCCCGCAAACGGTGTTCGATTATCTCGCGCGCGGATTGCTGGCAGGCCGTCAGTTAGCCAAAGGCCAGCCATGGCAGATCGAGCTCTCAGACGAACAAATCAGTCGGCTGCGCAATCGGATACGACGTACCAAGCGTTCAAAGAAGGAGGCATCATGAAGTCATCGGCTCGCCGAAGACCTCGCCCCATTCTGCAAAGCCGCGATTGGAGGTCAGGATCATGGCGCCGCGCTCATAGCGCGCGTTGACGAGCTGGAAGAACAGGTTGCCGCCACCTTGAATGACCGGCAGGTATCCGATCTCGTCAACGATGAGGAGGGACGGTCGGCACAGGAATCGAATCCGCTCGCAAAGCTGGCCTTCGCGTTCGGCCTTGGCCAGAACGCTGACGATGTCGGCCAGGCTTGCAAAGTAAACGCTGCGGCTGGCCTTCACGGCCTCGATCCCGAGCGCCGTGGCGAGATGACTCTTGCCCGTGCCGGGCGGCCCCAGGAAGTGGATGACCTCGTTGCGCTCGATGAAGTCGAGCTGAGCGACCGCCAGGATCCGGTTCCTATCGAGCGAGGGCTGGTAGGAGAAGTCGAAGCCGGCCAGAGTCTTGACGGTCGAGAGCTTTGCCATCCGGAGCGCCATCTTGACGCGACGGTTCTCGCGTAAGGTCAGCTCTTCTGCAAACGACGTATCGATCACCTCGAGCGCGCTGGTTTCGCCACGCTCGAGCTGACGCACCGCTCGATCAAGAACCTCCAGCGCACGGACTTGCGAATGCGGTCGAGGACCGAGGGGACGATTTCCAGGGAACTCATGGGCGCTCTCCCTGCGCCATGCGCTGGCCGACCGCCTGGTAGAAGTCGAGTGGTCGGGTTGCGACGGTGTCGCCAGTGCGCACGATCATGATCGGCTCGTCGCGGTGGCGATCGGTAAGGCGTGGGATCTTGCGATGGCCCGGCGCGATCCGCCGCTGCCTGCGGCCATCAAGGATCGGAGGGCGATACAAACTTTGGAGCAGCCTCAGTCGCTGCGCCGAAGGCGGCATCGTCGAGGACAGCCAAATACTCATCGATTGCTCGGCCGGCGCCCCGGTGGAAGTCCCTTATCGCCTTCGATCCCCTTCTGCCGATTGGCATCGGCCTTAGTCAGGCTCGCACCGACTGCAAATCCTTCACCACCGACCAGTCGCTCCTCAATGCAGCGGCGCAAGACGCTCTCGAACACACGACGAAAGAGATCGCTCTCCCGGAAGCGCCCACACCTGTTCTTGGAAAACATCGAGTGATCTGGCACCGCCCCGTCCGGACTAGCCGGCAGAACCAGCGGTAGACCAAATTGAGGTGCACCTCATCGCACAGGCGTCGCTCCTATCTGATGCCGAAGCAGTGGCCGATCGGGAGCGTTAGCTCCCGATCGATCGAAGGCCGACCGATGCTACTGTAGAACGAAGCAAGGTCCCGTCTCATCTCTTGAAGGTCGACGAATCTATCGATCGACCTGAGCAGGTGGTCGACAGGAATATGTTTCTCGAGCGAGAACTTATAGAACAGGGCAGCCTGTTCGAGTTGCCCATGCGCCATCATGATCTTCAGTCCTGCCAACTAAACAGACCGAATCACGGTATGTCTGAGTCGAAACAGCCGGTTTTTTAACAAAGTCGGCTTGTAGCTGAACAGACTGGCGCCCATGGCATTGCGCTTAAGCACTTCGTGCAGGCGCAGAGCCAGGTTCGGAAAACCACACCGCATGTCGGTATCGCCCGTCGCCAGCCACACTCGCACGCCTTGTCGGGATCGGTATCACCGTCGTGTCATTCAGCGCTCGCATATCCGTAGCAAAACCGCGACATCGACGTTGCGATCCACGATCACGCGTCGGCCATTCGCGGTCACGACTTCGAGAGTGCCAGTCGCCGCCGATGCTGTACGCTCCGTCGTCGACTGGACCTCCGACACAATCCGGGCCGGCACAAATCCACTACCTGACAGCCGCCAAGCTGTCCTTCGCGACAAGCCTTGCGCCACGAAAACAGAAGCTGTTTCGAAGGCCCATGATGCTGTGCTGTCGCCGATACCACCCGCGACCCCAAAAACTCTCCTCGACAATCCGCAGCTTCTCGGTAGCCGACGCCGACCCGACTTAACAATTTCAAGGCGACGCGCTTGGCGACTATCAGTAAGGAGATCCATACCGACAGTCAGCTACAGACCGGATAAACTCGCAAGATGGCGGTCCTCCTCGGACGAGTACCAAGCAGCTCGTGCATTATCGAAGACGCGCTTAGCGATCGGGTTGCTTTGAACCTGCAGCAGTCTGATGCACGAAAAATGGAAGCGAACGTCGGATCGACCGAAACGGGAAACTGCGTGGTTGAATTCGTAACTAGCAGCCCGAGGTGCCGCATTAGCCCGAGCGTCCTTCCCCTCGCGTGAATATCTCCGGAAGCGCAGAGCCACACGTTCAATGGATCAAAATGACTACGTGCCGTCCATATCGTACTGCCGATGTCAAATATGGTACGACATGTACGGTTGTGACACGATTAGAGCACGCCGGCATGATCAGCGGATCGCTCTGTCCGTTACGTACGGAGTTTTCACTCCGATCATGAACATAATCTGTCAACGTAAACAACGCGGGGGGCGGAATGGTCCGCGCCGCGACGTCACTGTACGAATCTTTCAGCTGGCGTTCGAGGAAGGCCCGTAGGTCGAGAATGATTTGGGGCGAGGTAGCTGGTCTCGTTGATCGGGCAGCCACCTGCGAGGCGACATAACTTGGAGGACGTTTTATGAAAATGGCGAAGAGCCTTTTGTTGGGTTCGGCGGCGTGTCTCATCGCGCTGGGGGGAGTGCAGGCTGCGGATCTGCCGGTCAAGGCTAAGGCGGTCGAGTACGTCAAGATCTGCTCGCTGTACGGCGCCGGATTCTATTACATCCCAGGCACTGACACTTGCCTCAAGCTTGGTGGTTACCTGCGCGCTGATTCCATGTACAACACCAACTACGTTGCTGACGCAGCCAACAACGGTGTCACTGGTGCACGGAACCGCCTCAGCAATTACTACACTTGGCGTTCTCGTGAAGACTTGACCATCGATACCCGTACTGCGACAGAGTACGGGCTTGTGCGCACTTACTTTGACATCGGTTTCACATGGACATCCGGCGGCTATAACGGAGCCGGCACCACAGGCGTGAATGGCACGACGACCTACGGCGGAAGTGCGACAGGAACGAGCGGCACCGGTTCAATCGCCGGTGGTGCTCTCAGTATTTACTTTGCCTTCATTCAGTTCGCTGGTTTTACCTTTGGTAAGGCCGCCTCCCAGTTTTCGACTCCCTGGACCAACTATCCGGCGAATAGTTTCGATGGTTTGCCGGGTGGCGGTGGCTACGACGCCGTGAACCAAATCACCTATACCGCCGATTTCGGACAGGGCATTACGGCTTCTTTGTCTGCCCAGGATCAGGTTGTGAACTACACGACGAACATCTGGAACGTGAGCGGTGCGACACCCGCAGGCCTGGCGGCCGGTGCGTACGGCGCTAATGATATCGGGGGCACGCGAGCTCCGGATCTCGTCGCGATGCTTCGCGTTGATCAGGCGTGGGGCCTCTTCCAGGCGTCGGTGGCTGCGCATGATAACCATGCGGGATACTATGGCGCCTCCGAGGTCACCGGCTATCCAGGCGACAAGTGGGGTTGGGCTGGCCAACTAGGGCTGTCGATCAAGAACATTCCAACTGGCGCAGGCGACACTATTAACGTGCAAGGCGTGTATACGAAGGGTGCAAGCCGTTACAACTTCCAGGATTATATGTCGACCACGTACGCGATGTACGGTGGGACGGGTCTGCCTGGCGTTTACCAAAGCCTCGGCATTGGCGGTGTGTCAGACTCCGTGTTCGTCACCGGTGCCGGTCTGGAGCTGACCACTACTTACGGATTCAATGCTGGCTACACCCACAACTGGGATCCTCACTGGGCCACGGCGATTTATGGCGCCTGGGCCGCTGTGCGGTACAACGACACGGCCAAGAGCTACATGTGCGGCGCGCTGGTTGCAAACCTCGCGCTATCGAGTGCTGGCTGTAATCCCAACTTCAACTATGCAGTTATCGGTACGGCGACCTACTGGACCCCCATCCCGAAACTAACCTTCATGGGCGAGCTCACCTACACGATGCTCGACCAGAAGTATGCGAGCGGAAGCACGGTGGCACTGCCGCTGCAGTCAGGTATCGCGAAACCGGCAGCTTTGTACGAGCTGAAGGACCAGGGCAGCGTAACGTTTCGTCTCCGCGCTCAGCGCGTCTGGTGAATCTGTGTCAAACTAGCGGAAGGAGAAAACGGAACGGCTCTATTGATCCAAGTGTTACCTCCAAGAAGGCCTCCGGCATGCCCGCCGGAGGTCTTTTATAATCAACTCAGGTTCGCCAAGCCAGAAACTCACAATTTCGCGATGCTTGGTCCGATCATAAGCGCAACGGCGCGGCGGCGACGTTCCTGGACACGCTGATCGCGCCACCCGGTCAGGACCTAAAAAGATTCTCTCAACGCTGGCGCCGAGGGCGGCCGCCAGCGGCGCTAGAGCCGGCTCCGGAAATCTGAACAGGGCGATAAGTGGAGTTTCTGCCTGACGGCGGGCAAGATTGGCCCGCGAATCAGGAGAGACGATGAGCAGACGAGCACGCCGAAATCCCTCATCGGCCTTCAAGGCGAAGGTGGCGCTGGCAACCATCAAGGGCGACCGGACGGTAGCCCAACTGGCCGAGCATTTCGATGTTCACCCCAATCAGATTACGGCGTGGAAATCGCAGCTTGAGGGCAACGCTTCCGGCATTTTCGGACTGGGGGCCGCCGGCCGCACCTGCAGCCGATGTGAAGTCGCTGCATGCCAAGATCGGTGAGCTGACGCTGGAGAACGATTCCTAAGAACGGCACCAGCTCCTGGTTCCAAGGGCTGCAGAACAAAGCCGAATGTCTTGGCACGTCGGTGCAAATTGTTGATCACTCGCGTACGGTAGCGTGTCCCGTAGGACGAGGCGCCGGGATCGACGTAGTCCATTCCGTGACGGACAGCGTTGTAGAACAGGACTGCGATCTTGCAGGCCGTCGCGGTGACTGCCTTGCAGTTGCCCAGTCAAATCTTTATGTCGCCGATAGTCTTAGCCAAACAGGGCTCCTAGGCGAGCTCCACCATGCCATTGCCTCTGGGTCTGTCGCTGACTCAGGTAGTTCCCCAGAGCTCGGCGAGATTATTGCTGGGAAGACAAGGGGCAGAGTCAGCGAGAGCGAGATCACCATCGCTGATCTTACTGGCACCGGAATTCAGGACACCGCCATTGCTACGTTCGCCTTTGCACGGGCAAAAATCACGGGTGCTGCTAGAACTTTAGAGAGCTTAGCCTAATCGCAGATGCAAGCCATGCTACTCCGGAAAGAGTGTCTTACGCGCGCACTCACAGCTGCGCGGCAATCTAAAAACGCCCCTATTGACGCGCACGGCTAATCTAAAAACGTGTTGGACGAAGCCGCCTAGCGCGCAGGTGGCAAAGATTGCGATCGACTTTTTATAATGTCGCGCTCCAAGCGCAGTCGCTCGTTCTCCTGGCGTAGTCGGGCGATCTCCGCACCCTGGTCCGTCGATGTCGGCATCGCCTGCGTTGTGGGACGCCGCATCGCCGGCGCAACACAGAATCGCGCAGACCGAGTTCCTTCGACTGATGTGACGGCCGGCCGCTCGACACGACGAGCTCAATGGCCTAACGCTTATACTCCTCGGTAAACGACCGACGTTGACGTTCCATGCGACACCTCCCGGCTCGATGAGCCAACTACAGGTGTCCACTCATTCGGAGGAGGTTCAGTATCGTCGTCCGAGACACGGGCTGTCTTCAAGCGGGATAACCACCACGCTCAACGCGGATACCCTCCCGCAGAGCGGATTGTCCAAAATACGGTATTTAAGGAGGTTCAAGACACGCGTAATCGCCACACGCGCGGTGCTCACCCCAAGCTGAAGAACGCAGCACGGGCGCACAACGCATCTCTTCTGGAGTTGTTGAGTTTGTCAGCTTGCCCAAACAAAGTAGTTGATTAACTCGAGCAGCCTCCACCGAATCCCAACTATAGCCTGGGCCCGCAATTATCGCGACACGCGCTATGGTGTTAGCGTCGCATCGAGCATGGTCGGCCCGTATCAGTCAGATCTCTGTCTTCAATTCACGTCCCTATTTGGCTACTTAGTCGTCCGTGAAGAACTTTGGCTTCAGGCTGGAACGGTCTGAAGCGCGGCAGTGAGAGCCGAGAGGATTTGGCGCAGCAAAAGGCTGAGCCAACGGATGAGGCGGCGGAAGTTGTAGCCGGCGGCGGCGAGGACGGCGTTGGCCGCGTCCCCCTGGCGGAACCAGAGATAATTGCGTCCCATGCGGTGCGCGGCCTTGAGATGGCCGATGACGGGTTCGACGGCGGCCCTGCGGCGCAGTTCGCGCTTGATCTTGGGCGTCACTCTTGCATCTGGCCGGAGATGAAGACCTTGAGCTTGTGATCGGGCGGCGCATTGTGGCCGCGGTATCCCTTGTCGGCGAGGATGCCGTGCGATGGTGTTGCCGACCAGCGCCTCCATGTCCGGATCACAGTGGCCAGCGTGTGCCCGTCATTGGATTGGCTGGCAGCGCCTTCACATGGGTGACGAACTGGCCGCCCTTGGCGTGGCTGAGCGTGGTCGCGACGGAGACTTTGACACCGAACTCGTAAGGCCGATGGGCCTTGCCCTTGCCGATACATTCGACTCCGGCGCGTGCAGAGAGTAGACCTTCGGCCCGCGTTGACGCTGTTGCTGCTCCGCACGCGCCGCGCCAGCGAGCAGCTTTGCGACGCCGCTTCGAGCCCGCCGTTGTTCTCAATCTTGCGGCCGATATCGCGGATGACACGGCCGAGATAGGTCCGCAGCGTCTTGAGTGTAAGCGTAGCTCTGCGGCCCTTTTGATTGGCGCTTGCGTCTATTTTGATCGCAGCTTGCGCGGGCGTGGCTTCCAAATTCCGGACAATGCGTTGACGGCGGCCTCGATCGCCTTCCGGTCGATAACGTTTGGATCGAACTGTTCGGGGTCCCAGAGGCGCATATTTTCATGTTCTGGATGAGTGGGGTCGCTGATGGCGTCGAGGTATTCGGCATAGCCTGGCGCACCGCCGACGTCCTCTGGAGGACAACGACCGGCGGCCTCGAGCAGGAGGGGAAGTCCCTCTATCGTCGTGTTGTCGAACCATTTTTCGAGTTTGATCACATGGTCCCAGCTGTCGCCGAAGTCGTAGAGATAATGGATCGTCTTGGCGCCTGTCTCTTGAACGATATCGGAGAGCCGCGCCTTGCGAGCATCGATCGGCTGGGGGCCAAAATCACCGTCGGAATCAGGGATGCCCCAACGCCCTTCGCCAGCCAGGAACTCGAAGAGGTGGCTGTTGGTCCAGCCAAATGCCGCCTGAAGCGTCAGATGCAGCCGATCAAGGCGCAGGGTGACGGGTACAACAAGGCACCGCATCACCTCCGGCTTCACGTCCTTGAGAGTTATCCTGATCCGGACGGCGGTCGTGTTCAGGCTCATGCTGCCAGCCTCGGATCGTGCGCGTGCATCGTGTAGGTCGACGCCCAGGGAAGCAGTTCGTCCAGTCGCGACGCAGGCCAGCCATTGACGAGCTTCGCGAGGACGTCGGAGAGCCAGTGCTCGGCGCTGACTCCATTGAGCTTGCAGGTTTCAATGAGCGAAGCCAGCAATGCCCAATTCTCGGCACCCTCGTCGCAACCGGCAAAAAGGGAGTTCTTGGCGTTGAGCTTGATCGGCCGCATCGCACGCTCGACCGCATTCGTATCCATCTCGATGCGCCCATCATCAAGATAGAGCGTCAGGCCGTCCCAATGACGCAGTGCATAACGCAAAGCCTTCGCCGTGTCGCTCTTCTGCGCAAGGTGATCAAGCATAGCCTCAAACCACTGCTTCAAAGCTGCAGCCAGAGGCCGGGCATGCGCTTGTCGGCCCGCACGGCGCTCGGCATCAGATCGGCCGCGGAGGGCTTTCTCGACCGCGTAGAGCTGGGCGATGCGCTCGAGGGCCTCGCGTGCAACCGGAGCCGGCGCCGGCGAAGCCTCGCGCTCGATCTTCACAAACTGGCGCCGTAGATGCGACCAGCAGAAGGCGAGCGTGCCGGACAGCGCGTCCGCACGCGTCTCTCGGGTCATGGTCTTGTAAACCTCATAGCCATCGCAATGGATGATGCCGCGATAGCCTTCGAGCAGCCTCAAGCCATGGATGGCCCCACGGCCCGGTGCATAGGCATAGACCACCCCAGGCGGATCAGGGCCGGCCCAAGGCCGGTCATCGCGCGAGAGCGCCCAGAAGTAGCCGGTTTTGGTCCTGCCGCGCCCCGGATCCAGCACCGGCGCCGGGGTCTCATCGACACAAAGCTTCGCGGAGGCGAGCAAAACCTCGCGCAGACGACGCCACAAGGGCTTCAGCTCCTGGGCAGCATAGCCGACCCAGAAGGCGAGCGTGGAACGATCGATGGCAATTCCGTGGGTCGCCAGCATCTGCGCCTGGCGGTAAAGCGGCAAATGCCAATGATACTTGGCGTCGATCACATGCGCGACGAGCCGCTCGGTCGGCAATCCACCCCTGATCAGTCGCTCGGGAGCAGCGTGCTGGAGAACGACGCCCTGGCAGGCGCGGCAGGCCAGTTTGGGCCGGCGGGTAACGATGACGCGATACGGCGCCGGTACGACGTCCAGCCTCTGGCTCTCATCGCGGCCAATCTCAACGAGATCGCCTTTGCAGGACGGGCAGCAGGTTGCAGCCGGCATCAGCGTTTCGACGATGCGTGGCAAATGCTCCGGCAGCTTGCCACGATTGGCCCTGCGCTCGGCAGCTCTCTTCTCGCGTGTTTTGGGATTGGCGCGGTCCTCGGCTGCTTCGAGAGCCGCGACAGCCTGATCGATATCCTCCAGAACAAGCTGTAGCTGATCAGCGTCAAGCTTTTCCGACGATCGACCGAACTGCGCGTCTTTTGCAAGCTTGAGCAACCGCTCGAGTCTGGCGCAGCGCTCCAGCAGAGCCGCGGCAAAGGCACGCAACTCGGCTGGATCGCTCGGCAGTTCATCAGCAAATCACTCATTGGCCCGAGTCTGCCATGCTTCGCGCCCCGATGCAGCGAAGATTTTATCTCCTACGCAAGCGCTTTCGGCTGCGGGATTCGAGGCGCATGCATGCGTGTCCAATCCATGCCGGCCAGAAGCGCCGACAACTGCGCGGCGTTCATTCGCATGACGCCGTCAACAACCGGCGGCCACTTGAAGGCGCTGCCCTCAAGCCGCTTCCAATACAGCACAAGGCCACTGCCATCCCAGACCACGATCTTCACCCGGTCAGCGCGCTTCGCACGGAAGACCACCGCCACGCCCTTCATCGGATCGTGGCCTAGAGTCTCCTTCGCCAACAGCGCCAGGCCATCCGCGCCTTTCCTAAAGTCTACAGGTCGGGTCGCAACGTAAATCATGAGGCCAGCGGGAGCCGTCAGCATGATCGTGTCCGGCGCAACGCCAAAAATACGTCACTCAGCACGGCAAGCCCGGGCGTTCCGCGCACCTCCACTCGTGCACCCAGGAGCTCAACCGTAACAATGGCGGCTTCCAACGATCCAGAGGGCTCCGTAGCTGCCGGTAGCAACGATTCCGATACTAAAGGGCACGAACGATAGTGTATCCGCCGAAGCCGGCAGCACCAGTTGACCTAAACGCGCCCGGCGCCGCCAGTCATGCACCTGCTGGGGCCGGCAGCCATGGCGACGTGCGATATCTGTGACAATCGCGTCTGGCTCAAGGCTTTCCGCGACAATCTGGGCCTTCAAATCGTCCGGCCACTGCTTACGGCCTACTCCAGCATACACTTCGACACGCGGAGACAGCGGTCGTCTTATGTCGTCCGAATGGTCGTCCATTGTGAGCACCCTTGCAGAAAAAGACTCTTCTAGCGGCGCTCACAAGACGGCGCACAAACAATCTGAAGGGCCTCAGCACCACGCTTACTCTTGAGTGTCCGGTTGGCGCGCTTGAACTGCTTGGCGTGGGCATGGCGCTGATGCTAGATCAGGGCGAACTTGCCCAGCCGCGCATAGGACTGGCGCAAAGCCACCCCATGGCACTGCGCCAGCCGCACCAGCTTCTCGTGCGCCCGGTTCAAAAGCTTCGCATCGGTGGGGAATGTCACGTTCTTGGGCTGAACCGTGGTATCGACGATCACCCGCGACAGCTCAGAGGGCTTGATCGCCTTGCTCTTGGTGGCAACCGACAGGCTCTCCTCGATCAGCGCAGCAAGCCGCTCCTCGCCCATGCGCTTGCGCCAGCGCGTCAGCGACGAACGCTCGAATACCAGCCGGTCCTGGAAGAACTCCTCGCCACAGAAGTATTGGTAATAGGGGTTCTCGACCCACCGCTCGCACAGCACCTCGTCGGAGAGGTCGTAGGTGTGCTTGAGAATCGCCAGCCCGGCTATCAGGCGCGTCGGCAGCGGCGGCCGGCCGGGATCATCGGTGTAGACCTCGCCGAACCGCTCCTCCAGGAACCCCAATCCACCGTCCGCGCCAGCGCCACCAGCGGATGCTTCATGTCGATGATCTGATCGAGCCGTGAGCGGAAAAGATCCTACTCTCCCGTCTCACTCCGCTCCCGTGGTCGCATCTCACCGCTCGCCAAAACAGTCAAAGGCGAGTGAATCACAAATCAAGTTTGCAAGGAATCCCGCTCCAAAGGGCCGCTTTCCGGCAAACCCAGTCACGGCAAAACGCCACTTCTGGATTCCAAATCAACGGCTTGGGACCTCTTCGGACGACTACTTACACTGCTGAGATGCCGCCTAGCAACAGCAAGAAACCTGCTTAAGATCCGGCACAACCGTCCGAGACGCCATTCTCTTCAGCCAAACCAAGAACGTACTGACCAATGGTGTTGAAAAAGCGGGTCGCAATAGCCACGCGATTCTTCAAATCGGGCCCGGCGATATCTGAATATGACGTAAGCGGCTGCTTGCCGTGTTTTGAATTGTACACCGGGAGCACGGTAAAGATGCTGTATGGCACGCCGAAGTTGCCGATTCCACCACGCCATTGCCTGGGGTTAGCTCAAGCGAACGGACGCAATCATCAGACGACAGAAGCTCGTTATGTCGTGGATCGGCAGGTTCGTCATACGGCGAATAGATGCCGCGACCATTGGGAACGCGGTACATTCAAACAAGATGGCGGCAATCTCCGGATGCGCGGCCCGAAGTCGCTCGATGCATCCGGCGACATCCGACTCGATAGCAGCGAGGTCGGGAGGCGGTAGGGGGCGCTGCATTGCTTGTTTGTAGTACTTTCCGCCTTCAATGCCGCCGATCACGATTCTCGCCTGGTCGCCCGGATCCTTGACCCCGAGCAGATCTCTTCCAAGATTTTTCGAATCAGCGGTCACGAGTGCGATCTTGGCAGCAGGCGGCAGGTCGCGAAGCAAGGTCGGTATCAGAAGTAGGCTCGACATCGCCACGGGGACGTTCACCGCAGCCGCTACTGCTGCCTGATGCCGGATAAAGAAGCCGCAGTTTGCGCTTATTGCGACGGCGCCTCGCTGGACTAATCGTCGGGCGGCTGCGATGCAGGCCGACTCGAGTGCCGGATTCCCGGCCACAGCAACATCCGCCCAAGCTCCCTCCACGGTCTCCAGAACGATCGGAAAATCGAAGGTCGCTGGATTTATCAACGAGCCCGGTAGCCGTTGAGCAACCAGCTCAGTGCCAGGCGGCAGCCCGCGTTCGAGTTCAAGTACTCCAAGAGAGGGGCGAGTCGACGTGGTCATGGATAGATACTCCGAGAGGGCGTTAGGTCGAGATTGTCAGTGATCAGTACATACCAAGCTTCATGTCGAATTGCGCTGGAATAGGGGCCTGCATACGTGAAATGCTGCGCCGGGATACGAAACCGTAGGGTTTCCTGCGGCGCACGAGGGGCGCATTCAATGGCAACGGGTCATAGTTTTCCCCGGATGCTCGGGCGTGCTCGATGCCGCAGAGCCCGCTCGCATCCAAGCGAGCTCGAAAGCTGCCGTCGATCTCTAGCGAATACAATGAAAGCAGCACGATGTATGCGCGAGTTGGTAAGTGCGATGAATTCGTGCACGTGGGCAGAGAGCGTGTCAACTGACGCAATCTTCAGGAGAATTGTCTTATTCAGCAGCCGCTTGGGCAATCATCGCTTGTGCACTGAATTCAGCCTAAATGCGCCGGGTGTTTCGGGCCAATGCCGTCGAACGCGATACCCTCAGGCTATTGACGCGATCGTCATGCGGCAGAGGGTCGTGATATCGTAGACGGGCAGTTCAGTGGTGCGACGGATCAATGGCGCGACCAACGGGAAGCCTGTGCATTCAAACAGGAAAGCCGCGACCTCCGGATGCGCGGCGCGAACCCGCGCGACACAGCCGGTGACGTCCTCCTTGAGAGCGGCAACATCGGGCGGTGGCAACGGGCGCTTCAGCGTCTTTAAAGTACTTACCGTCTTCGATGCCGCCGATCACGATTCTCCCGGGCTCGACCGAATCATGGATCCCAAGCAATTCTTTGTCGCAATGCGTCGAGTCGGCGGTCAGTACGGCGAGCTTGGCGGCGGGTGGCAATTGGCGCAACAACGTCGGTACCAGCAGTAGGCTCGAAATCGCGACCGGAACTTTTACTGCCGCTGCCACTGCTGACTGATGGCGAATAAAGAAGCCACAGTTTGAGCTAATTGCGACGGCGCCTCGCTCGACCAGCCGCCTGGCGGCTGCGATGCAGGCAACCTCGAGCGCTGGATCGCCCGGGACGACAACATCCGCCCAAGCCCCGGCTACAGTCTCCAAGATCACCGGAAACTCGTACGTAGCTGGATTGATCAACGAACCAGACGACAGCGGCGGAGTGCCGTCGGGCGGTAACCCGCGTTCGAGGTCAAGTATTCCGAGAGCGCGTGAAGTCTGGGATGCCATAGATGAACACTCCGACTGAGCTCGGCCTACGATCGCTTGGGTAAAAGCTAGACTAGGCAGGATGTCGAATTCCCTTGTAATGGACCGCGGGTCGCCGAAATTCTGCAGCGAATGAAAATATTCGGAGCTTCCCTGCGAACGGACTTGCCAAATGATCGAGCTAACTCATCTCAAGCGCGTCGCGTGGCAAACTGCGGTTCGTCAGCTTTCGTTGCCGGCAACCGGCGTGCTCGCCGGCGCCAGGTGAAAACTTGTTGCGGTGCCAGCCCGTACGGCGTCCTGTCTCCGTGATCACTTCCAGCCGGCGCGCCGTCCCGTCCGACCTGAGCGTATGGTCAAGCGTAGACACGAACCGATCCCTTCAAAGAGATCGTGAAACTCGCTTATCCAGGGCGCCGAGACCCCTGTGGATTCCATCGCGACACTCGTCACGCCGCACGCTTTGAACCAGTCCGCCAGATCATGCCGGCCTTGTGTGAATGTGCCGAACGAGCGCACAGGCACGTCGGTGCAAGCCGGGTTCACCGCAGCCATGTGCATCTTTGATCCGATGTCGATGGCGGCGGCCGCGACGTTGACCGGCTTCAGTTCCGGGCGGTCGCCGGTCGTCCTCTTGGGCATGGCAATCCTCCATTCAATGACCAGCAGGAGGGTCTGGGCTATGCCAATCGCCATCTTCCTAATCGGGATCCCCGCCAAGGCGACGTCACCACTCTCAAGTTCGCATGCACCCATGGACCATGTTTTTTAACGGGGATTGTGCCTCCGATAATCGAACGGCCGCTACCCTCCAGCCACAGAGGATAGCACAAGGCTGTTTCTACGCCGCACAGGCGCGCCACGGTGCTGGACAGTTGTTTAAAATGTCGCGCTCCATGCGCAGCCGTTTGTTCTCCTGGCGCAACCGGGCGATCTCCGAAGCCTGATCCGCCGACATCGGCGTCGGTTGCGTGGTGGGGCGCCACGCCGCCGATGCCGGCTCCTGCCGGAGCTTGTCAACCCAGCGCCTTAGCACGGAGTCGCGCAAATCGAGTTTCCCTCGCCACCGACGTGATCGAGCGGCGGCTCGACACCACCAGCTCGACGGCTTGGCGCTTGTGCTCTTCGGAAAATGACCGACGTTGACGTTCCATTCGATACCTCCGGGCTCAATGAGCCTACTAAAGGTGTCCACTCATTCGGAGGAGGTTCTTAGCTGTCCATCGACAGGCCCGAAGCTTAGTCGGGCGCCTCGCGCAGCGCTCTCCAAGTGTGACAGGCGGCTCTGAACGTAGACCGGAGCCAACTTTTACGCTCCGATCTATGCCAGGCCTGTGAGCTACTCGCTCGCGAGCGGTCCCGACGCCCCGCCAGTGATGTAACCCATCAGGACCTGCCGGTTTCCTTTAATATCGCGGTCGCCACGAAGCGCCTGAGGACCACGCCGTGACGCTCGCTCATCTCGGCCGCGCAAGATGCCGTCTTCTTGCTTTCCGATGTGTGGATCTTTCGTACCCTCGCGATCCAGTGCAGTATTTCGACGATTGTAGAGCTTCTTTGAGGGAAAACCGACCTTAGCCCGCGCTATGCTTTGTATGACTCGCTCGACCATCTGTAGACTTCCGAATCATCAGCACTGTCGAGGAAGCTAAGGTGGAGAACGACAACTGCGATCAACAGGGGTGATTGTTTGCTATGGCATCTTCCGCGATTCCTCAAACCGGTGTTCCATTCCCGAAATCAGAGTATGACCGGCGCCAGAAGAAGGTGCTTGAGGCAATGGCGCGCGCCAAGCTTGACGCGCTCGTGGTCACTGCCAATGCACATCTGCAATATCTGACCGGGTACGATCCTCAATGGGGTAACTACTTCGCGCCGTTTCCCTTGATTCTTGTACCTGGACAGGCACCAACATTTGTCGTCCGATTGTACGACGAGATTGCCGTTCGGGCGAACAGCTGCATTGACGAGATCGTTTCTTATATGCATCGGCCTGAGTTCGTTAAGTTAACTGCCGACGTTCTCCGACAATATGGCGCGCAGGCGAAGAAGGTGGGCTTTGAGCTCGACGCTTGGGGCCTCGCGCCAGCGGATGTGAGCGCCCTTCAGGCGCAGCTTCCTGACATGAAGATCACAGATGCAACCGACGTGGTCCGGTTGACAAAGGCAGTCAAGGGCGACTTGGAACTTGAAGTTATGCGCCAGGCCATGGCCATCACCGACCTCGCCATAGAAACGTTTCAGCGTTCCCTTCGTGATGGAATAACAGAAGCGGAAATGGCTGTTATCCTCAATGAGAAGGTCAAGGAGGCTGGCGGCAAGTTTCTGATGCCGGTTCTCGCTTTCGGCGAACGCAACAAGCTCCCACACGGTGTCCCGGCACAACATCCCATCAGAAACAACGAACCCGCACTGGTTGAGTGCGGCGGCGTGAAGAGCGGCTATGCCGCTGGGGTGTGTAGGGGCGCCGTACTTGGTCGGCATCCCGAGACCGAAGCTCTACACTCGTTGGCGGAGGAGGTCCTCGAGGCTGCGATCGCCGCGATCAAACCAGGTGTCCCGGCCGGTGCGGTAGATGCCGCCGCCCGCAAAGTTCTTGAGCGGCATGGGCGCCTGAAGGCTTCTCGCGCCCGAGTCGGGTATTCAACTGGCCCTCAGTGGTCGGGCCACCGCGGGAATGTGAGCTTGGAGCCAGGTGCGACGTACATCCTTGAGCCCAGCATGACCTTTCACATGCCGATCCATCTCTGGGGAGACACCGGTTATATATTTGGGTGCAGCGAGCACATTGTGGTGACGGAGGGCGGAGCGGAGATGCTCAGCCGTACACCTCACAAGCTTTATCGTGCATAGAGCCAAAATCGACGCTGAATCTAAAGCCTCAAAAGTTCCGAGATCGGCGGCGCCAGGAAATCACATGCGCCGCGGTCTCACGGGAAATCCCTGCTCGATTTCTATGTGCCGCACTAAAACGCCGCGTTTGATTTTGCCCCATATGTAGAACGGCCCGCGAGGCAAGAGCTTTTTCAGTCGATTTAACACATTGGAACAGTGCGGTCATATGTCCGGCGTTTGCGCGCGGCGACACATCGCCGCTGGCCTCGATGAGATCCGCTGAACGAGGAGCCAAATCAAGTTTACGCGCTTGAGCGCATTGGGAGAAGTAGCTCCACTGGTTTCCGGATTTCGTCCCAAGGGTTCATCGCCTCTTATCGCACACTTGCCCTCTGCTTGTCGGACAACACGCAAGACGGCCGTTGCCCCAACAACGAGGAGAGAGCGGAGTTCCGGATTTCCCATCTTCGATATTCCTCCGAGCCGCTCTTTGCCTCCGCTTGAATGAGACCGCGGCGTCAATCCCAGCCAGGTGGCATAGTGGCGAGCCGACTTGAACCCTCCCGGGATCCGGCACAAGCGCCTTGATGGTCGCCGCCGTAATGGCGCCGACGCCAGGGATCGTGGTCGACCGACGCATGTCCTCGTCGTGCTTGGCCTCCATGACGATTGCGCCCTCGAGCCTCTCGATCTGGTCGGTTGAAGCGTTAATCTCGTCGGCATAGCTATGAGCGCGAAGCGCGCCGCTGCGGGCAGGTGGGCATCCGTCTCGTCCCGTACGTTTGCGACCAGCGTCTTAACCTTTGCCAAGCCGGCGGTGGCGATGATTCCCGATTCTGCTAGGTGCGCGCGCAACGCGTTGACCGCCTCCGTTCGCTGCCGCACTAGAAGAGCGCGGGCCTTCAGCACCATCGCGGCAGCCTGTTGCTCGGCCGTCTTAATCGGCGCGAAGCGCATGGTCTTTCGGATCACCGCTTCGCTGATGGCCTCCGCGTCCGCCGCATCCGTCTTGCCACGCTTGACGAAGGGTTTGACATAAGCTGGCGGAATGAGCCGCACCTCATAACCGAGAGCTGCGATCTCGCGCGCCCAATCGTGGGCGCTACCGCATGCTTCCATCCCCACTAGGCATGGTGGCAGCTTCTCGAAAAAAGAAGAACTTCGCTGCGCCGTAGCTTCCGGTTGAACACGGGTACGCCCTCGGCATCCGCCCCGTGAACCTGGAAAACGTGCTTGGCCAGATCCAGCCCGATGGTGATAACCTGTTTCAACGACCACGCTCTAGCACTTTGATGCTGTTGGAGCGGGCCGTTCCGCCACATCAAGTAGTCCTGAGTTCGCCCTTGCCGTTGGATTGTACGCCCACGATGAAGGCCGCCTTGTTCTGAGAGGCGGATTGAGCACTCATAAGCACGTGTTTAAGAGCGGGCTTAAGAGCGATTGATGGGTCAGATTTCGGTGCTGACGGGGCCGGAACGCCGGCGGCGTTGGAGCGAGGATGAGCGGTGCCGGATCGTTGCGGAGGCCTTTGCGCCGGGATCGTGTGTGGCGCAGGTTGCGCGGGATCACGATATTTCAACGGGGCTGATTTACACCTGGCGGCGTCGGCTTCGCCAGGACCTTGCTGACCAGGGCTTTGTGGAAGCGGCGATGGAAGCGGAGCCGATCAAGGAAGCGGCACCGTCCGGTGAAGTGATCGTGGTGGAATTGACGGGGAGCGGACGGATCAGGATTTGCGGGTCGGCGCCGCCCTTGCTGGTGTCGGCGGTGTTGAAGGCGCTGCGATGATTCCGATCCCCTCTGGCGTGCGGATATGGCTGGCGACGGGCCATACCGATATGCGGCGCGGCTTTCCGAGCCTGGCTTTGCAGGTGCAGGAGGTCTTGAAGCATGACCCACTGGGGGGCATTTGTTTTGCTTCAGGGGGCGCCGTTCAGATCTGATAAAAATCATCTGGCACGATTCTCAGGGAGCGTGCCTGTTTACAAAAAGACTCGAAAGAGGAAGATTCATCTGGCCTTCGGCTGCCGGTGAAGCCGTGACGATCTCTCCGGCGCAGCTTTCTTACCTGCTATCTGGGATCGACTGGCGGAATCCTCAAGAAACTTTGCGTCCAACGCGAGTTGGATAGCATTCTGCGATTGAACCTACCGGGAAATCTGATTCACTGGCTTCATGAGTTTGAAGCCGGATGACCTTCCTTCGGATCTCGCCAGCGCCCAGGCGGCGCTGTTGATCGAACGTGAGGCGTTGCGGGCTGAACGCGAAGCGCGGCTGAGGGTCGAGGTCGAACGCGATGCGGCCGCGGCGAAGGTCAGCCGGATACAGGCCGAAGCCATCAATTGGCAAGCCGAAGCGGCGAACGCGCGGGCGAAGCTGTCGGACAATGAGGCGCTGATCGGCATCTCGAGCTGCGGATCGAGAAGCTCAAACGCGAACTGTACGGGCCGCGTTCCGAGCGCACGGCGCGGCTGATCGAGCAGTTGGAATTGGAACTTGAAGAACTCGTCACCACGGCGAGCGAGGATGAGCTCGCCGCGCAGGCCGCGGCGGCAAAGGCGCAGAGCGTCCGCGCCTTCACGCGCAAGCGGCCGGTGCGCAAGCCATGGCCGGATGACATCGAACGCGAGCGCGTCGTCATTGAGGCTCCAACGACCTGCGCCTGCTGCGGTGGATCGCGGCTGGCGAAGATCGGTGAGGATGTGACCAAGACGCTGGAGGAGATCCCGCGCCGCTTCAAGCTGATCGAGACGGTACGCGAGAAGTTCACCTGCCGCGATTGCGAGAAGATCAGCCAGCCGCCCGCGCCGTTCCATGCCACGCCGCGCGGCTTCATCGGCCCACAATTGCTGGCGACGATCGTGTTCGACAAGTTCGGCATGCATATCCCGCTCAACCGCCAGAGCGCGCGCTTCAAGGCCGAGGGGATCGACCTGCCGTTGTCGACACTGGCCGACCAGGTCGGCCACGGGACCTTCGCCGTCATGCCGCTCTTCCACTTGATCGAACGCCATGTACTGGCTGCCGAGCGCCTGCATGGCGACGACACCACCATCCGTATCCTGGCGAAGGGCAAGTGCAAGACCGGGCGGATCTGGACATATGTGCGGGATGGGTCTATTACGCCTCGAGCGACCGACGAGGCGAGCATCCCCAGAAGCATCTGGCCGCCTTCGCCGGCATCCTGCAAGCCGATTGCTACAACGGCTTCGAGCCGCTGTTCGACCCGCAGAAGAAGGTGTTGCCGATTACGCCGGCGTTTTGCTTGGCCCATGCGCGGCGGGGCTTCTTCGAGTTGGCTGACATCGAGAAAAATGCCCGGGAAGGTAAGAAGGGCAAACCGGTCTCTCCGATCGCGCTGGAGGCGGTCAGACGCCTCGATGCGTTGTTCGAGATCGAGCGCGCCATCAATGGCTGCGGCGCCGACGAGCGGCGCGCCGTGCGCCAGAAAAGAGCAAGCCGCTGCTCGAGGACATGCACGCCTGGTTGCTCCGCGAGCGCGAAACCCTCTCGCGCTCCTCCGAGGTCCTGAAGCCCATGAACTACATGCTCAGGCGCTGGGACGACTTCGCCCGCTTCCTCGACGATGGCAGGATCTGCTTGACCAACAATTGTGCTGAGCGCGCATTGAGGGGCATCGCCTTGGGAAGGCGCAACTGGACCTTCGCCGGCAGCCAGCGTGGCGCCGACCGTGCCGCCATCATGCTGACGGTGATCACGACCTGTCGCCTCAACGACGTCGATCCCAAGGCCTGGCTCGCCGACGTCCTCGCCCGTATCGCCGATCTTCCCGCGTCGCGGTCTGCACGAACTGCTGCCCTGGGAATGGAAGCTCCTGCGCCAAGCCGACAAGCCCGCCGGTCAGCAGGCCGCCTGACCTTCACGCAACGCCATCATAGAGCTCGCCGTGCCCGCGCGCATGTCTCAATCAGGCGGTCGTCGTATGCGTACCTTGGATTTGCCGTGCTGGGCGGTGGAAGCGAGGGGAGTTGGCGCGGAGCCCTCGGCATAGCGCAGCGCGAGCTCCCGGCGCGGGCGGCAGGTGAAGGCGAACCCGACGGCGTCTTCGATCCGAGCTGCGAGTGTGGTCGTGCCTCGTTGTACAACAACGTTTGAGAACGCCCACAGGACCGTTCTTCGCGAGGTTCTTTATCGATATCATCCTTGGTTTGGTTGCCGAGTTTGCGTTCATGGGGCCGTCGACAAGGCTGGCGATGTCGCCTTCCGCTGCTCTCTGGATGGATCGCGAACAGATCGTTGGCTGGAGGTTCCAGCCTGGATGTTCGACCGAACGGCATGCCCTGAGGCTGAGCTTTTGGCAGCTCGGCCATTTGTCAGCATAACCGCACTTGCAGCGCTTTCTGCGCTTCTCGATCTGGCGTTGAAGGATCGCGCCATCAGCTACCCTGCTTTCTGGCGCATCCAGAGCCTTTCACGACCAGAATCGGGGAGAGACCCATGTCACGGCAGACGGCAATGCCAGAGAGCGGATACCGACACAATCGACAACGGCGGCCGCAGCTGCAGATGGATCTGTTCGGAAGCGGCCTGTCGAACGGCGGCATCGGCGCGCCGGCATGGCCGGAGCTGCTGGCGGAAGCGCGGGCGGCCCTCACGAGCCTGATGACGCAGTTGATGCTCGACCATGCTGCGATGACAGCGACGCCGCCCGCGAAGGAGTCGATCATGATCTCTGGACAAGGTCAGGCCTCATCATCTGAAGCGCAAGGCGATTCTTTACGTGCGCCAATCCTCGGCCCATCAGCTGTTGCACAATCGCGAGAGCAGCGCGTTGCAATACGCCGTGCGGGACCGGCTGACGGCGCTCGGGTGGTCATAGATCGAAGTGATCGATGATGATCTCGGCCACTCAGCTGCCGGCGGCGTACAACGCGCCGGTTTCGAGCGGATGGTGGCGGAGGTTTGCCTCGGCAAGGTTGGTGCGGTTTGCGCCCGCGAGGTCTGGCGCTTCGCTCGCAACAGCCGGGATTGGCAGCAACTCATCGAGATGTGCCGGGTGGTCGATACCGTTCTGGTCGATCAGGAGACCATCTATGCGCCAAGGCGCGGTAACGATCGCCTGTTGCTCGGGCTCAAGGGCAGCCTCAACGAATACGAACTGGATCTGTTGCGCCAGCGCTTGCTCTCGGTCCGTTACGAGAAGGCGCACCGGGGCGAGTTGGTTGTAGCGGCACCGGTGGGCTTCGTTAAGTCCGGCGACCGTTATGAGAAAGATCCGGATCGGCGCGTGCAGGAAGCGATCAAGCTGGTGTTTGACAAGATCGAGGAACTGGGCAGCGCGCGACAACCGGTTGGAGGCGAGTGAGCTCGAAGCGCGCTGGAACAGGGCGCTCGCTCACGCGGCGGAGGTCGAGGGCAAGATCGCCATGCATGATGCGGCGAGGCCCCGCACCCATTGCTGATTCAGTTGCGCTCAGCGTTCTGGCCTCGAAGCTTAAAACGGCCTGGAATGCGCCCACGACGGATGCTCGCCTCAAGAAGCGCATTGTGCGCACTCTCATCCACGAAGTCGTAGCCAATATCGACGACGCGGCCTCCGAGATCGTTATCCTCGTCCACTGGGTGGGTGGTGCCCACAGCGAGTTGCGCTTGCCCAAGCGCCGGCGCGGGCAGCGTAACAGCACCTCCGCCATCATCGAGACTGTGCGCCGACTGGCGCTGATCGCCAGCGACGATCTGATCGCCGGCCTCCTCAACCGCAATGGCCTCAAGACCGGCAACGGCAATCGCTGGACGCGCGAGCGTGTCACCTCGATGCGCTCGAACCATCGCATCCCGGTGTTCAAGCCCGCCGAGGACGGGATCGAACCCTGGCTCAATCTCAGTAACGCCGCAAAGCTTCTAAAGATCGCGCCCAAGACGCTTCGGCTGGCCGCTGAAGCCGGCGAGATCGAAGCCTTCCATCCGCTATCGGACGGCCAGTGGATCTTCGCCCGCACCTCGCTGATAACAACTGCTACTCAATCTATCGCAGAACGAGCACGACGGAACCCAAGCTACCCCACGGGATCAAATCCCAATCAGCAAAGTCTCTTCTCTTCAACAACATAGACAGATGGGTGTTCTGATGCGCGGTTGTAGTCGGCCCGCCAGAATCAGAGCCCGACGCGGCGCCAGCGACCTGAACAGCGTCTCGCTCAACAGTTCATCGCGTAGCCGGCCTTGAAGCTTTCGATGAAGGCATTCTGCATGGCCTTGCCCGCCGCGATGTAGTGCCATGCCACGGGGCTCTGATCGGCCCATGTTAGGATGGCGTTGCTGGTGTCGGCCACCAGCGCCAGGCACTCGCGGGTGCGGTGGTCGACCACGGTGAGGATACGGAAGCGGCGCCCATCGGTAAGCTGATCCGGGTATGAAGTCGAACGACCAGCGGTCGTTCGGCGCCATCGGCACCGTCGTCGGCGTCCGCGTCCCGATCGTCCGCTTGCGGCCGCCATGGCGACGCACCGCAAGCTTCTCTTCCCGGTAGAGCCGGAACAGCTTCTCGAGCCTGAGAAGCTGAGCTCGCCATCGCCACCTCACGCCAGACCACTTAGTCAGCCTCAGGGGGCCGTCAGAAGTCGGTCAACCGACAATTTGTCGCCGCGGGATATTTTGCCGGCCAACTATCTTGCAATCTGCGGTTATTGGTGCTGCTATCACAACCAGAAATCAAGTGTGCGCTTGTCGCAGAGAAACGATCTCGCCTGCACTGAGTGGGCTGCTATGCGTGGGGCCTGCCGGCAAGTCGGTTCGAAGGCTAGATCACCTCTCGCATGCTGCTCGAGGCGCCCCGACTCGACGTTCGAGCATGCAAGCACCACCGCTCGCGGTTAGGTGCAGAATTTCAGCCGTACGAGGCCCAAAATTGGAGAACTCCAACTTTAAAGAACGAGTTACAATTTGCCTAACGAATAAATATTTCTAGTGGCTAAGGTTGAGCTTGCGAAAGCAAAGAGGAAGCAATGCACATGAACCGCAGGAAATTCATGCAGACTACGACGTCCGCTGTGGCGGGCGGGGCGCTATATTTGGCGCGTGGTCAAGCTTCGGCGCAGTCGCCAGGCGAGCTGCGAGTTATGGTTTACGGCGGCGATGTCGGAAAGGCAAACATCGAAGCCTATGTGAAACCATTCCAAGCCGAGACCGGTGTCAAGGTGACGCCGATCACCGATCAAGTGAATGTAGCCCAGCTTGAGTTGATGGTAAAGTCAAATAATATCACAGTGGACGTGGTTGCCGCGAGCGCAAACGTAATCTTCTCAGCAGCTAAGAAGGGATACCTTCAGGACATCGATTATTCGATCTACAACAAGGCGGAGCTGGAAGGCATCCTCGATTTCGCGAAACAGCCTTTCGGTGTCACCGGCCTGCTGTATTCTTTTGTAATGTTCTACAATAGGGAAAAATTTCCAAATAGTAAGCCACGACCGGCCAACTGGGCGGAGTTCTGGGATGTCAAGAAATTTCCTAGCGTTCGTACGCTCATAACTGGTCAAAACGGAACTGAAGGCGCTTGGGAGGAGGCGTTGTTGGCTGATGGTGTCGCTCCCGACGCCATCTATCCGATGGACCTCGACCGCGTCTTCGCCAGCCTGGACAAGATAAAGCCGCACATCCGCAAATGGTATGCGACCGGCTCCGAGATCCAGCAAATAATGCGCGAGAAGGCGGCGGACATCGGCAATTGCTATGATGGGCGCGGGCAGGCGGCGATTGACCAAGGCGCACCGATCGAGATCAATCGGAACCAGGCCAAGCTCAGCTGGGATTACTGGACCATCCCGAAGGGTAGTCCGAATGAGCGAAATGCGCAGAAGTTCATCGAGTTCGCAACTCGCGCAGAGCGACAGGCGGCCTTCGCCCAGCTTGCCGCCTTTGGTCCGAGCAATATTAACGCCTACAAGTTCATACCGGAGGAGAGAGCGCGCAAGCTTGCTAGCCAACCTGACCACCTGAAGAACAGTATTCGCATGAATCCGAAGTGGTACACTGAAGTTGGATCGGACGGCCGGACCAACGCCGATCGGCTCCGTGATCGGTGGAACGATTGGATTCTTCGCTAGCGCAACTGCGTCGTTCGGGAGCATCACTTCTGAATGTGCAGCTCAGACATCTCGTCTATGTCGAGGATCAAACATTGAAGAAAAGCCGTCCCGCGCAGATCGAGTTTTGCAGGGTCACCAAGGCGTACGGACCAATCACGGCGGTCGAAGACTTGTCGCTAACTGTTGATCGCGGTGAGTTCGTGACCATCCTTGGTCCGAGCGGCTCGGGCAAGACTACGACCCTGATGCTGCTTGCCGGCTTCGAAGCTCCTACTGAGGGCGACATTCTGGTCGCCGGAAGGTCGGTCGCCTCAGTGCCTTCCTACCGGCGCGACCAAGGGATTGTTTTCCAGAGCTATGCCTTGTTCCCGCATCTTTCAGTACGTCGGAATTTGGAGTTTCCGCTTGAAATGCGGGGCATGAACGCGGCCGAGAGAGCGAAGCGAGTGGAACGCATTCTCAACCGCGTGCACCTCAGTGAGTTCGGCAGCCGGATGCCCTCGCAACTTAGCGGCGGCCAACAGCAGCGTGTGGCACTTGCCCGCGCGCTGATCGCTGATCCGCCGATCCTCCTGCTGGACGAGCCTCTCAGTGCGCTGGATCGCAATTTGCGCGAGCAGATGCAGGTCGAGATCAAGAGCCTACACAAGGAATTCGGAATTACTACTGTTTGTGTTACGCATGATCAGGACGAGGCGCTCACGCTCTCCGATCGCATCGTCGTCATGCGAGCCGGGCGGATCGAGCAGACCGACACGCCGGAGGCCCTCTACGATCGGCCGGCGACGCGGTTCGTAGCCACTTTTCTGGGCGAGGCCAATATCCTCGAGAATCCGGGTTTCAATGTGGAATCCGAAGCCGTGCAACCGTCCGGCACCGCGGCCATGATCCGACCGGAGCGTGTCCGCGTCGGCGCTCCCCTGGTCTCGAGCCATTCTGATGCCGACCAATGTCAGTCTGTCATCGGCACCGTGGAAGACATGATCTATGCCGGACCCCGGCGCAAGTATCATGTTCGCGTCGGCGGCAGCAGGATCATCGTGCGCGAGCATGTCGCCTCCGGCCAGCAGATATTCCAACCCGGCGAGGAGGTCCGGCTCGACTGGCTGCGGTCCGACGTCCGTTTCGTTGCGGCCTAACGCGCTGAGGGAGTATGGCGAATGCAGTCGCTTCAGAAACTTGCCCGAATGCCAATCGTGCTCACTGTCCCGGCCTTCTCGATTTTGCTGGTCGTAGTGGGAATACCAACGGTTCTGCTCTTCCTAAGCAGCCTGAATGCTCCGGCCTTTTCGCTCGCCAATTATCAAGCGTTTCTTGCGCAGCAAGCAAATGTCCGCGTGCTCTTCCAGACTGTCGAAGTCAGCGTGGTAGCAACGGCCATCTGCCTCATTATCGGCTATCCAACAGCCTATCTGATCACCTCCGCCTCGAAACGCGTGCGCATGGCACTGGTGGTGTTGGTGATTATCCCATATCTAACCAGCGCCTTAGCGCGCACCTATGTATGGATCGTGATCCTCGGCGACCGCGGCCTCATTAACAACCTGTTGCTCGATCTGGGGCTGATCTCCACTCCGCTCTCGCTCATCTACAACCGCGGCGCGGTTTATATCGGCATGGTGCACATCATGCTGCCGGTAATGATTCTGCCGCTGATCAGCGTCATGCAGAGCATTGACAAGTCACTGGTGGCCGCCGCCCGCAGCATGGGTGCGCACCCCTTTTCTGCTTTCTGGCGCGTGTTTTTTCCGCTCAGCCTGCCGGGCGTGCGCAGCGGATCGCTTCTAGTGTTCGTACTCTGCTTGGGCTTTTACATTACGCCAGCCGCCCTCGGCGGGCTACGCGATGCTATGCTATCGACCTTCATCGCCTCGGAGGTTCAGAGCTCCTTCAACATGGCACGTACTGCCACGTCAGCCTTCATCCTTTTGGGCATAGCCGCGGTCATGCTCTCTGTTCTGGGGGTGGATCTTTCTGGTACGCCGGGCCGCGGGGAGCGACCCTTTCGGAAGTCCTGGTGGACTCCACGAGGCTTATTCGGCGCACTTGCACACTATCTCAATGAGCGCGCTATTCCCTATCGGGCGAAACGCTGGACGAGCACCCTCTACAAGGCGGGTGGAGACAGCCGCTGGTCGTCGATGCTCGGTACCGTTTTCGTGGTGCTCGTCATGTTCTATCTGCTGTTTCCGGGGCTCGTCGTCATCATCATGTCCTTCAGCGCCGGGAACTATCTGCAATTTCCGCCGTTCGTACTTTCACTGCGATGGTACCGGTCCTTCTTTGGCGACCCTTCCTGGACGGACGCCGCATTGACCAGCGTCGAAATCGGTGTTGCGGTCGTTATCCTATCTACGGGGGTCGGTACGCTCGCGGCCTTCGGCCTCAGCCGGACTCGTCCACGGCTGCGCGCTTTCCTGACGATGATTCTGCTGGCACCGATCACCTTCCCGAGTATCGTCGTCGGTATCGCAGCCTATCTAGGTCTGCTCAATCTCGGACTGACCGGAACGATGACCGGCATCGTGATGACGCATAGCATAGGTGCCATCAGCTACGTCGTTGTGATCGTTTCGGCGACTCTGGCGAATTTCGACCAGCGGCTGGAGCTGGCGGCAAAGAGCATGCAGGCCGGTCCACTGCGGACGTTCGCGAGGGTGACGCTGCCCATGATCTGGCCTGGAGTCATAGGCGGGGCGGTGTTCGCATTCATCCACTCTTTCGACGAGGTCGTCAAAACATCACTCGTCAGCGGCCTCTCGATCCGCACCCTACCGCTGAAAATGTGGGAAAACATGCGCCACGACATCGACCCGACGATCGCCGCGGTGGCCTCGCTGCTAGTAGTTCTTCCCCTGCTATGGCTGGTCGCCCTTTACGGCACATGGTGGCGGTCGAGGCTACAGCCTCAGCTCACGGCTCCGAAGCCCCAGACGACGTAAGCCCTTCACCGGGATGGGGTTCATCAGTTTCCGGCGGAACCACGCCGCACGCTTAATTCGGGAGCTCTTCCAGACCGCTCCATGCGCAGCAAGTCTCGCGAGTTGGTCCCAGGTGGTGTGGACCAATTCCTCGATCCACATCAAGCTTGAGCACGAGTCTCGATCTGGAGTGTTCACCGATCAACAAGCTGCGGCCGGATTTCGGGAGGTTCCTAGGGCGCGTGGACTCGCTGACAAGGGGGACTGCGGAGTCTGAACTACGTGTGGGCGAGGAAGGTTGAGCGACCCATTCCCGGTAGCAAGGAAGAGCTGAGCTAGTCTAGGGCATCTGCGACAATCGTCGGCTAGACGACGCGCTCGCAGCTTACGAAAGCCGTCCACCGACCGCCCTTGTTTCTTGCTGCTGACAAGCTTGCGTGTGCAACGTACTCTTGAACAGGAGCATTAAATCGCTGGTGTTGAGACTAGCGTAGCGAGGCTTTGCTAAGGTTTACGGCCGCTATTGTAGCCACCGGGCACGAGCTCGTCCGCGGCGCGGCCCGGCACGTCATCCCTCCATCGCACCGATCCGAACGGGCGCTCCAACATCCGGCGAACTCGCACAGGCTCAGCGCCAATGTGGAAAGCCGCCGCTTGCTGATCAAGCACGCGTTCTGACTGGGTCGAGCGGTTGCGTTGGCGCAAATAGTCGAGCCACGTCGGACAGTGATAACGCTCGGTCCACAGTTCGGGATTGGCGATGTCTCGCGCAATCGACCAGCCGTAAGCGCCGTTACGTTGGCGTAAGAGCTGAACCTCCTGCATTATGTTGTGAAATGGGCGCGCGTTCTCCTGCGCGACACGATATTCGATCTCGACAACAAGCGGCCCACTGCGACCGGTGAGCCCGAGCCGTACTTCGGGATCCGCCAATGCCTCTCCGTCCTCGCCGCTTCCGTCGATGCGCGGCATACCCAACCAGAGCCCAATAAGCGGGGAGAGCAGCATGAGCGCGGAGGAAACCAGAAGCGCAGTCTCGACGCCAGCGACATCGGTCAGGCGACCCCAGCCCCAGCTGCCGATTGCTACGCCGCCTGAACCCGCAGCTTGGTAGGCCGCAAGCGCACGGCCCGCGACCCAACGCGGCGCGGATAGCTGTATGGCAATATTGAGCAGCGTCACCGCTATGACCCACACCGCGCCAGCTAAAACCAATGCGGCCGCGCTTAGAAGCGGCTCGTGGCTCAGTGCCAGCGTTGCAGTCGCGCCCGCCATAGAGAGGGTGCAGGCACGCACAGCGGCTTCGCCGTTCATGCGCTTTCGTACTTCGCTGATAAAAAGGGCTCCGATTACGGCCCCGACGCCAAACGCGCCGAGCATGATACCGTAAGTCTGCGGACCCCCATGCAAGAGGTCGCGCGCAACCAGCGGCATGAGCGACGGAACCGAACCACCGATGACGCCAGTTACCATGGTGCGCGTTAGCACAACCTTGATAGACGGCGAATTGGTAATGTAGCGCACACCCGAGACAATGGCCCGGCTCAGCTGCTCGCGCGGCAACCGCGACGGCTCGATCACACGTTTCCAGAGGAACAGCGCCGCAATCAGCGGCAGATAGAGCAACGCGTTGAGCGAAAACGCTGCGACTGCTCCAGCCATTGCAACCACAATGCCGCCGATCGCAGGTCCGACGCTGCGCGCGATGTTGTAGCTGATGCCGTTGAGCGCAATGGCCGCGGGCAGCGTATCGGCCGACACCTGCTCGCTGACAGAGGATTGCCAGGCAGGTCCCCTCAATGCCACGCCGCTGCCGAACATAAAGCACAAGACAAGCAACAGCTCCGGCGTGGTGAGACGCGTCCAATCAAGAACGATTAGCGCGATTGCGCCACAGAGCTCAATGGAGAGCGCAATTAGTATAACGATGCGGCGATCATGCATATCTGCAATAGCGCCAGCCGGCATTGAAATCAGCATAACAGGCAACGAAAGTGCCGTCTGCACCAGCGCAACTTTGCCCGCCGACGATGTCATTTGCGTCATCGTCCACGCTGCACCGACTCCCTGGATCAGAAAGCCGAGATTGGCAAGCAGGCCGGCAAGCCATATTCGCCTGAAGGCCGCATAGCGAAGCGGAGCGGTTATGCCATCGGCGCTGAACGTCTGGGGCTCGATTCGATCGGTCACATCGGCCTCCGAACCGAGTAGAGTTGCTGCGTTTCGGCCCAGGTCAGTGATACTCTCTGCAAATTGCTCACTAGCAACCGCGCAAGCGGTCTTTCAATTTCGCACCCATAGCTCAGTTCGCATTTCAAGGGGTTACGAGATCTGCTAATATCTTGAGGCATCCTGGTTCTTCGGCGCTTGCCACTCCGTCCGCGATGAACAGCCTCTGCTGTTCCGAAAGTGAGCACCAAACACCTTGCCCACCGTGCTGGCCTTCTCGAAACAGGCATCATCATCTTGGATAGGGTGTGACGATGCCCAGCGCTTGAGCAAAGTTGACGGCGGCTGGCTGTGGCATATCCTGTTCGGCTGTAATCTCGTTCGGAATTGCTGCCGCTGGCCCGACCAATCAACATGGCATATCGTGAAAATCGGTAGCAGCGAAGCCGCTACTGCCGAGCAGTTATACCCTAGAAGCCTGTCTGAGTAATCTGATTTTTCTCGACGAAGCACAAGCATCGTGATTCAAACGATGGATGAGCAAGACATTTCGTCCGTGGGACGTTGATCAGGTTTGGCTGCCGCCGCCGTCGATCCAGGATTTTGGTGCCTTCAGGGCACGTGGCGCACTTTGTCCGTGATACGGTTCGCACCGGTTTGGACCTGTCGGCGATCATGGATGTCTACGACGAGGAGCGCGGCTTTCCTTATCATCCTGGCATGATGGTGGCGCTGCTGCTTTATGCGTTTACTCGTCGCGCAAGATCGCGCGGGCTGCGAGGAGCGACTGGATTTTGCGGCGGTAACGGGGAAGCGACCTCCAGACTTCCGCACGATCAGCGAGTTCCGCAAACGCCATCTCGCAGCGTTATCGGGCCTGTTCCGGCAAGTCTTGACGCTGTGCCGGGAGGCCGGCCTTGTGAAGCTTGGCCATGTGGCGCTCGACGGCACCAAGATCAAGGCCAATGCCGGGATCAACAAAGCGATGAGCTATGGCCGGATGAAAGAGGCCGAGCCGAGGCTTGCAGCGGAAGTCCAACGCGCAGCTTGCGCCATTGCTCGATGCCATAAAAGCCAATCTCGGGAAGAACCCGGACGAAGCGTCGGCCGATGCGGGCTATTGCTCGCAATCCAATCTTCGCACGCTCATCCGACGCCGGATCGAGGGCTACGTCGCCACCGGACGGCAAAAGCACGGCACCAAGGCGGCCACGACGAAAAGGAAACTCAAATCTGGCACGCTCAAATGAGCACGAAGCTCAAGCGCGCAGGCTATCGAAGCCGGTATCGATTGCGAAAACAGATCGTCGAGCCCTTCTTCGGCCAGATCAAGCAGGCAAGAGGCTTCCGCCAGTTCCTCCTGCGCAGCATAGACAAGGTCAAAGCCGAATGGGCCCATGATCTGCACCGCCCACAACCTCGCAAAACTCGTAGCCGCACTCTGAGGAGAGACTTGCCTCTTCCAAAAAATCGCTCAGAACGCAATTCGCTTGATCCAAAGTCCATTACCGAGACAAGCTCCTAGACGGAGCGACAGTGCGGTTTCCCGCGTTCTTTACGAGATCGCGATGAAAAAACGCGCAAAAGGATAGAGCTGCAGCGCAAGCGACGAGATCAATCCTCCGATGGAGTTTCAATGGGAACGGCAAAGCCAACCTTCACGCGGTCTACAATGACCATAGTTGTGGTAGTCTTGATGTCCGAGTTCGCATTGAAGGAGCGATGCGTGAACTTCTCATAGCCCTCCATGCTACGCGCTATGATGCAGAGGACGGACTCGACCTCGTCCGTCAGGTAAAATCCTTTGACAATTTCGACGGACGATTTGATGGCCTTCTTGAGTCTGTCAGTAGATCTGAACGCTCCCGCTCGAATCTCACCATCACGAGCATCTGAATGGGGTTTCGATCAGCTTGGGCGGCGATTTCAAGGTCACCCGCGAGGTCGGTGGCGGCCTGCAGACCATGAAGCTGAAGGGACCGCGATGGTGATCGCCGACCTGCTTCTCAAGGAGCCGCGCTACGCCTCGCTGCCCAACATCATGAAGGCCAAGAAGAAGCCGATCGCGAAGAAAACCGTCGCACGATTACGGCATCGACATCGCCGTCGGCGAGTCTTGCGGTCGCGGTTGAGATTCGCGCTTGGTTAGGCAGCAAACTCATAAAGAGCTTCACGGGTTGCAGTGAGAGGGCAACGATCCGAACGACGGCCGCCCGCCGAGCAGCTTCAATCGGTGCGCCTCGTCACGCTCAAAGCGGACGACGCGCCTCGCCGGTCGTGCCGTGGATACGCACGTTCGCAACCTCACGCTCCCACTCGGCGAGATGCGCCTCGAATGCCTCCCAGCTCGAAAGGAATGCCCCGCGATCGCGTTCTTCTTCACGCAGCGACGCCATTCTCCGTCTTACCCTTTGTGCGCGCCCGATACGGCACGCAGGCGCGAGGACGGAAGCCCCAATGCTTCGCGAACGCGATCAGCTTGTCATTTAACTGAACCGGCCGGCTCACCAGATCATTTGATCCAGAGGCTGACGTTTAGTAAGTTTTCCAGAGAGGAGATATTCGCCAGATACGTGCAAGAAACGCTCGTTTTCGCGAATCCTGATTTGCGAAGGCTCACCAAGGCGGACGATTGTCAGGAGACGTCAAAATTCGACCGGCTGCAGTGGGTAGGCAAATGGCGAAGGACTCCGCGGGCTGGGCTAACGATTTGTTTTAGCTTTTGCTGCCGATTTTCGCGAAACCGCGGCCGCGGGGCCGCGAGAAGGTAGGCTATTGCAATGGCCCCGAGGGCCGATTCTGGAAATGCCTGCCCGGATGTTTGTGCGTAAGCGATGTTTTGCGGCCACCTTCCGGATGACGTGCTGATCTGCGAGTCTGCGGTTTGGTTTTGACCGTTGGGTTAGAATGGACACAGTGCATAGTGCTATCATGGAGCCGGTCCGGCGGCTGGAAGTCTTCACTGGAGCTGGTCGGCGGCGGAAGTGGAGCGACGAGGACAAGGCACGGATTGTCGCGGAGATCGAGACGAGTGGGGAGTCAGTCTGTGCCGTGGCTCGGCGCCATGGTCTGTCGCCGCAGCAATTGTTTGGCTGGCGCCGTCTACTGAGAGAAGCTGCGGCCAGGCAATCTGAAGCGGAAGAATTGCAGTTTGTGCCGGCGGTGGTCGATGTGGACGCATCGACGCCCGCGCTTCGCCGGCGGCGCAAAGCACCGCGATGCAAGTCCGAGGCCGATGTCGGAATGATCGAAGTTGAGGTCGACGGGGTGACGATCCGGGCCAGCCGCGGCGCGGACGCCAACACGATCGCAGCCATCGTCCGGGCGCTGAAGGCGAGCCGTTGATCGGCCCAACGGGTCCGGTTCGGGTGATGGTGGCGACCAAGCCGGTCGACTTCCGCAAGGGCGCCGAAGGGTTAGCCACACTGATGCGCGAGCGTATGCTGGCCGATCCGTTCTCGGGGCACGGTCTATGTGTTCCGAGCCAAACGCGCGGACCGGATCAAGCTGATCTTCTGGGATGGAACGGGTCTGTGCCTGTTTGCGAAGCGCTTGGAGGACGGCATCTTCCGCTGGCCGAAGATCGAAGACGGCGTGATCGACTGGCGGCGTGTCCATGAGGCACGGGAGACGGCAAAGCCAACGCAGCCCGGATAGCTGTTGGCAGCACTGCGGCGAAGTGAATCAGGGCGGTCGAGATCGTCGCAAAGTTCCGGCGAATATGATCTGATTTGTTGGTGCCGAGCGACGCCCTGCCTGATGACCTTCAGACGCTGAAAGCGATGCTGCTCGCCGAGCGCTGCGAGAGCGAACGGCTGCGTCAGATCATCAAGGAGCTGCAGCGACATCGCTTTGGCCGCCGGGCCGAGACGCTGCCCGAGGAGCAGATGCTGCTGGGTCTGGAAGACGTCGAGCAGGTCGGAGCATCCGGTGAGGCAGAGCAGGACGAAAGCGCGCCTGATGCCCGCGCGGCGCGGGCTCGCAAGCGCCGCATTAATCGTGGAGCACTGCCGCAGCATTTGCCGAGGATCGAGGTCGTCGTCGATGTCGACGACAGGACATGCCCCTGTTGCAAAGGCGAACTGCATCGGATCGGCGAGGATAGAAGCGAGCGGCTGGACATGGTGCCGGCGCAGTTCCGGGTGCTCGTCATCCGGCGGCCCAAATACGCCTGCCGATCGTGCGAAGACGGTGTCGTGCAGGCGCCTGCTCCGGCCCGGCTGATCGAGGGCGGATTGCCGACCGAGGCCACTATCGCCCAAGTGCTGGTATCCAAATATGCCGATCATCTGCCGCTGTACCGGCAGGCCCAGATTTACGCCCGCCAGGGCATCGATCTCGATCGTTCGACGTTGGCGGACTGGGTCGGCCATGCCGCCTGGCACCTGCGTCCGCTGCACGAGCGTCTGCTCGGCAAGCTCAGGCAGAGATCAAAACTGTTTGCCGACGAGACGACGATGCCGGTGCTCGATCCCGGCCGCGGCCGCACCAAGACCGGCCAGCTCTGGGCCTATGCCGCTGACGACCGGCCATGGGGCGGCGCCGATCCACCGGGCGTCGTCTATGTCTATGCACCCGACCGCAAGGCCGAGCGGCCGATCGCTCATCTCGACGGCTTCAAGGGGATCCTGCAGGTCGACGGCTATGCCGGCTACCGCAAGCTCGCCGAGCGCGGCGACGTCCAGCTGGCGTTCTGCTGGGCGCACAGTATTCCTCCGTTGAGGGCCGCCTTGTTTGACGGACGCGAACGCTGCAGGTCCTAGGGGTAATCCTAGGAGAAGCGCTATGACGATTTCGAGGGCGGAGGTGATCACATCGGTCGAGCGGCGGCGCCGGTGGTCGCAGGATGAGAAGGAACAGCTTGTTGCAGCATCGCTCGAGCCCGGAGCCAGTGTTTCCGAGGTGGCTCGCATGGCTGGCCTTCATGTAAGCCAGCTGTTCAGGTGGCGCAAAGAGCTTTGCAAGCACGGTGAAGCGAGTATAGCGCCGTTCGTGCCGGTCGAGATTGGGCCGTCTGTGCCGCCGCGGGAGGTGGCCGAAGCGCCGCTGACGACGACGGCGGCGCGTCGACGGAAGAGCCTGGGCATTATCGAGATAGATCTTGGTAGCGGGCACCGCATCCGGGTCGATGGCGACGTTGATGGAGGCGCACTACGTCGCGTCCTCGATGCTTTGGTACGCCGATGATCCCGGTTCCGACGGGCGCACGAGTGTGGCTTGCGACAGGCTACACGGACATGCGCCGAGGCTTTCCGTCGCTGGCACTCCAGGTCCAGGAGGTGCTGCGCAAGGACCCGCTCAGCGGTCATCTGTTTGTCTTCCGCGGTCGCCGAAGCGATCTTGTGAAGGTGATCTGGCACGATGGCCAGGGAGCATGCCTGTTCACCAAAAGACTGGAGAGAGGGCGGTTCATCTGGCCTTCGGTTGCGGGCGATGCAGTGACGATCTCGCGGCGCAGATGAGTTACCTGTTGTCCGGGATCGATTGGCGCAACCCTCAAGAAACCCAGCGTCCGGCGCGGGTCGGATAGCCGTTTTGGGTTTGAATCTGCTGCTTGATCTGATTCAATAGCTTCATGATATCGAAGCCGGACGACCTTCCATCGGATCTTGTCAGTGCCCTGGCAGCGCTGCAGGCCGAGCGTGAGGCCCGGCTGCGAGCCGAGGCGGTGGCTGCCAGTGCGCGGGCGGAGCTGTCGGACAACGAGGCGCTGATCGCGCATCTCGAGCTGCGGATCGAGAAGCTCAAACGCGAACTGTACGGGCCGCGCTCCGAGCGCACGGCACGGCTGCTCGAGCAGCTGGAGTTGGAGCTCGAAGAACTCGTCACCACGGCGAGCGAGGATGAGCTTGCCGCGCAGGCCGCAGCGGCGAAGACGCAGAACGTCCGCCCCTTCATGCGCAAGCGGCCGGTACGCAAGCCATGGCCGGATGACATCGAACGCGAGCGCGTCGTCATTGAGGCTCCAACGAGCTGTGCCTGCTGCGGTGGATCGCGGCTGGCGAAGATCGGTGAAGATGTGACCAAGACGCTGGAGGAGATCCCGCGCCGCTTCAAGCTGATCGAGACCGTGCGCGAGAAGTTCACCTGTCGCGATTGCGAGAAGATCAGCCAGCCGCCCGCGCCGTTCCATGCCACACCGCGCGGCTTCATCGGCCCACAATTGCTAGCGACGATCCTGTTCGACAAGTTTGGCATGCATATCCCGCTCAACCGCCAGAGTGCACGCTTCAAGGCCGAGGGGATCGACCTGCCGTTGTCGACGCTGGCCGACCAGGTCGGCCACGGGACCTTCGCTGTCATGCCGCTCTTCTACTTGATCGAACGCCATGTACTGGCTGCCGAGCGCCTGCATGGCGACGACACCACCATCCGTATCCTGGCGAAGGGCAAGTGCAAGACCGGGCGGATCTGGACATATGTGCGGGATGACCGGCCCTTCGCCGGGCGTGCGCCGCCGGCGGCGGTCTATTACGCCTCGAGCGACCGTCGAGGCGAGCACCCCCAGAAGCATCTGGCCGCCTTCGCCGGCATCCTGCAAGCCGATTGCTACAACGGCTTCGAGCCGCTGTTCGACCCGCAAAAGAAAGCGATGCCGATCACACCGGCGTTTTGCCTGGCCCATGCGCGGCGGGGCTTCTTCGAGCTGGCTGACATCGAGAAAAATGCCCGGGAAGGTAAGAAGGGCAAACCGGTCTCTCCGATCGCGCTGGAGGCGGTCAGACGCCTCGATGCGTTGTTCGAGATCGAGCGCGCCATCAACGGCTGCGGCGCCGACGAGCGGCGCGCCATGCGCCAGGAAAAGAGCAAGCCGCTGCTCGAGGACATGCACGCCTGGTTGCTGCGTGTGCGCGAAACCCTCTCGCGCTCCTCCGAGGTCCTGAAGCCCATGAATTACATGCTCAGGCGCTGGGCCGACTTTGCCCGCTTCCTCGACGATGGCAGGATCTGCTTGACCAACAATTGTGCTGAGCGCGCATTGAGAGGCATCGCCTTGGGAAGGCGCAACTGGACCTTCGCCGGCAGCCAGCGTGGCGCCGACCGTGCCGCCATCATGCTGACGATGATCACGACCTGTCGCCTCAACGACGTCGATCCCAAGGCCTGGCTCGCCGATATCGTCGCCCGTATCGCCGATCTTCCCGCGTCGCGTCTGCACGAACTGCTGCCCTGGAAATGGAAGCTCCCGCGCCAAGCCGACGAACCCAACGATCAGCAAGCTGCCTAACCTTCACGCAGCGCCATCATAGCCGACCCGGCCCCCGCGCGCATGTGTCAATCGGGCGGCCTTCGTCGCATGCGTACGGCGCACATGCGGCGCAACTTCTATGAACTTGCCACCCCTGGCCCGGCGCCCATTGCGAGCGAGGCGCTCAAGCGCATTGCCGAGTTTTACGCCATCGAGAAGGACATCCGTGGTCGCAGCGCCGAGGAGCGGCGTCTCATCCGGCAGCAGAAAAGCCAGCCACTCGCCAACGCATTCGAGCAGTGGCTGCGCGCAAAACTCGGTCTGATCAGCCAGAAGGGCAAGCTTGCGGAGGCTATCCGCTATGCTCTCTCGCGCTGGGAGGGACTGACGCGCTTCATCGATGATGGCCGTATCGAGCTCGACAACAATGCCTTCGAACGCTCGATCCGTCCGATCGCGCTCAATCGGAAAAATGCGCTGTTCGCGGGCTCCGACGGTGGCGCCGAGCATTGGGCCGCTATCTCGTCTCTGATCGAAACGTGCAAGCTGAACGACGTCGACCCACTCGCTTACCTCACCGACGTCCTCACCAGGATCGTCAACAGCCATCCGAACAGCGAGATCGACCAGTTGCTTCCCTGGCCTACCACCGTCAAGACTTCAAAGCCGTGGCCTGAAAACGACGCTTACGTTTGTGCGACAAAATGCAGGCCCTCAAGCTCACTCACAGGCGCAGCGAAGCTATCGGTACCCCCGATTGCGCCGCCTGCTCCGCGAGCCGATGTACCACTCGATTGAAGGACGCAAAGGTTACCGCCACAAACGCATGCCGGGCAAGAGGTCCTCCAGAACACTTTCAGGTGCTCCTCCCGGGCTATCTAACAGGATCATGTTTGGCCGCGCCTTTCGCAAGGCATATGCCAATGTATAAGCTGGAGTAAATGTAGTCCTCCTGCCACAAACAAATACCTTTCGCGCATTTGCCAGATGACCGACTGCTTCGGTCAGCTTTTCCTCAGAGAGATGCGCACGAACTCGTCTTACAACATCGAGTTCCGCCGGAATCCGAGAAAGCTCTTCAATCCATTAATGAGCTTTCATCCCATGATGCTGCGCTAACGAGCAGCTCATGGGATTTAGGCTGCGAGTCATACTCAACGTCGATAAAGCTCGATCTGCATCTATCCGGTGGGCCTCGCGATCGGTAGCTCGCGTTATCAGCAAGATTTGTAACTGGTTGTATACTGACAGTTAACAGGGCGTGCAATTTATTTGGTCTCTCCATCTTGTGGCGGTGATCGGAATGCCGTTCGGATCCACGCATGCCGCCAAGTCAACCCGACCCAAGATAATCCATTCGTCCGCCGTCTACGACCAGCATCTGAGCTGTCAGCCAGCCTGCCTCAGGAGCTGCCAAGAAAGCTACGGCATTCGCAACATCATCGGGCTCCCCAATCCGCCCTAAGATGGTCCGCTCGCGGACGTGCTTCTCAATCGAATCCCATGGTTGGCCGTGAATTCGTCCTCGCGTCATGTCTGTGCGGATGAAGCCTGGCGCAACGGCGTTTACGGTAATACCATGGCTCCCCAACTCCATAGCGAACCGCCGAGTCAGAATCAGCGCCTCTGCTTTAGTAGCAGCATAGAACGCGTTTCCGGCGAGCGTTGACCCAATCGCGGCGACTGATGTTATATTAATAATCCGGCCATATCGACCTGCACGCATGCTCGCCATTACGGCGCGAGTTGTGTGAACAATGCCGTCTGCATTGACTCGACGCATGGAGTCAAACTTGTTGCAGTCAACGGTGTCGAGCGTCGCCTGATACAGCACACCGGCGTTGTTTACGAGGATCGTAACCGGACCGAGCTCCGTCTCCGTCTGCTCGATCGTCGCCTGAACCGATGCAACATCTGTCACGTCCGCGCACACGACCATCACCCGACCACCAGAAGCCCTAATCTCCGTCGCAACGTATTCCGCCGCGTCGGCACGCTCTGTATAGGTTACACACACGGCAGCTCCCCGGCTAGCCAGCAAGAGCGCGATTGCTCGTCCGATACCCCTGGAACCGCCTGTGACCACAGCCACTTGATTTGCCCACATTGTATATATCCTATAATCGTAATGTGCCTCGGTGGAGCGCCAAAGTAAGCGGATTCCATCAGAAATGAGCCCGGCCTATTTATGCGGCAAGCTCGGCCTCAGACCGGCAATCATGATGGAGTGCCGAAGCGACTTGGCAGGCCTGCGCGCCGGCACCTGGGTCCTCGAGGCACCAGCGTCGAACGAGCGGTTTACGGGCGCTAAAGCAACTCATCATGTTGTGTCCCCAATCAAGCCGACCGACATCAAGGCTCCCTGTGGTAACAGCTTGTGCAATTGAGCTTCGAGGCGACGAGCCTCCGGCGCAGCCGCCAATGGCAGTTAGCCAGCGATTGTTTGGAATGGCGATTGTGCTCAACGTGCGGGAGCCCCGAGGCGGCAGTTCATGAATGCGTTTGGGTCCGCGCGACCCTGCAGGCGCAGTCACGTTGGCGAGTATAGCCCAGGCGCCGTATCGTCCTCCGCGGCTGTGGCGTGAGAGTGTAGATTTCAGCCGGTCGTCGACCGAGCATTTAGCGCACGGAGATCGGTATCGCGCGACGGAGTTCTGTGGACGAATGTCCGCATTATCGATCACGAGGCCGATTAAGCTATTCTCGATAAAGGCCTTCGTCGCTCGCTCGAAAAAGCACATCCCCACGAGGAGGAGCTGAATTGGCGTTGATCTTTGCGCCAGCCTCGGCATGGTCCTGGTGCGGGTCATAGCGTCTGCGCTATCAATCGTTAGGCACATTGCTAACTCAATGATCCTCGAACCGCCTCGCCGATCAACCCACATCGACCAGCACGAATGAGAAAGAACCGCACCCTCATGCGCGGCTAACTTTAGTGATGGGGCGCTCCGGCAATTAGGGATGTCGGCCTGCTCATTTGGGCTCTCGGTCGCGCCGGCCGCGCGCAGGTGGATCATCTGGTGCCTGACTACGTGGCTATCTCGTCGCCGGCAAAGAATCGGCGAGGGTTGTCCTCCAAGATCGAGTCAATGTCCGCCTGGCTCACACCCCGCGCGCGCAGCATCGGAATGAAGTCGGTGAACATGTAGCTGTAGGCCTGGTAGAGCCCTTGCGACTTCAGGTATTCAACTTTTGCTGTATACTCCGGGGTAGCATGGAAGCTGAACTTGCCGAGTCTGGCGCAGAAGCGGTCCATACTCATCATGAGCTGCGCGCGAAAGCCATCGCGCACGAGCTTCACCAAGTTGTCTGCGCGTATCTCGTCCGTCCGATAGTAGAACATCCCGATTTGATCGAAACCTATATAAGAGCCAGCGTCTACAATGCGGCGATGGTAAGCCGGATCATCATTGCAGCAACTATGGCCGATGAGACAGTGACGGGCAGCAATGCCGGCTTCGGCGAACAGCTGCTGTTGTTCCGGTCCCTGACAGCCCATTGTGGTGTGGGTAATGATCGGCACGCCAGTCGCTTTTTGTGCGATGCAAGCGGCTGAGACGAATCTCATTTCTTGTTCTGCGATCGTGGGCGCGCCCGTTGAGACCTTGATTGCGCCTGCCTTCACACCAGTGTCTCCGATCCCATTAGTGATCTCGCTGACGTAAAGCTCGGCTATTTCATCAACGCTACGTGCGCGCCAATAGCTTGGAAGCCCCATTTTCTCATAGTAAAAACCAGTTGTGCAGACGATTTGCATGCCGGATTGTTCGGAGATCTCCTTCATCAATGTGACGTCGCGGCCTAGTTCAATGGGACACGGGTCGACCAAGGTGCGCACGCCGTGCTCGGAGCGCAATTTCAACAGCCGCAGGACCGCGTCTTTAGTAAATTCCGCGCAGTCGAATTTGGCGAGCGGATCGAATGCGGCGCCGGGAAAGGCAATGAAAAGATGCTCATGCATCAGAGTTCGACCTAGGCGCTCCGCGGGGATCGGCCCTGTCACCGTCTGCACCATCATGTATCGCTTCTCCTCGCGCCTTGTTGAACTGAGTTGCATCGCTCAGGCAGCGTTGCCCATTGTTGGAACAGTGGGAAGTAGGTGGCTACTGCCGCCTAGAAGCAATCGACAATTGTTGTGATCGGCCCGGGCCGCTCGCGCATCTCAGAGAGTCATACGATTGAGATTCGTCACTCGTTCTGCAAGCACTAATCGTGAGCGTGTCAGACGATTAATGTATCTGCAACTACAATCTTTTGTAGTTGCGCGCTCATGCGCGGCGTCGCGACAGCTATCCATTCTACGATTGTTGTTGCGACCCGCTCTACAAAGCGGATTTGTGTGCCCGCTGCCGATCTGACGTAGCTTAACGTTGCTACGTCTGTGATCGTGTTTTGGCGGACGTTTCGCTGACCGATGCAAAAGTTCAGTAATATTTGCTTTTGTGGTGCGGCGCCTTCCAGCGCCGCTCTCCAGGTGCAACCTAGGGACAGGGGCGATGAGCGAGCACGGACGATGCATGGTGGGACGCGTGTGTCTGAGTCCTCTCGTCAAGCGCAAGGGAATCGTTCTCGTAATTCTTTTGCCAAGCTCGTCCGGCGGGCAAGTTAGATGTCGAGGACTAGCAACTCGTGTAGTTTTCTATCCCGCCTGTTCAATCTGGTAGCTGTCAAGGCGCCCTTGCCCATGACTATTGTGTTTCAGCTAAAGCACCATGCAGAGCCGGCAGCTTTGTAGATGCGCATCTATGCACTCGCACAGCCCTTTGCGGACGCTACGCATGTCAGGCCCAAACCAAAGTGGACAACAGATGAAGCACCGCGTCTCCGACTATCGTGCCGGAAACTTTCGCAATACTCACTACGTTATTGATCGGAGCCGGGCTTATTTCGATGCGGCCTACGAGGCTGATCTCATGGGTATACAGGGACGCTCTACGATCCGGCGCGTCTTTGCTCTTGGTACAGGACCACTTGATGATCGACCGCAGATAGTAGATTTTGTGCGGTGCTCCTATCTGGGTCTCGACAATCATCCGACAGTTGTCGCGGGCGCCATCGACGCCATCGAAGCGCATCATTCGCTACACTGGTCATGTGCGCGCACTCGCCTTAATTTTGATCTTCTGGTAGAGCTTGAGGAGACCCTATCGGAGTTGTTCGGCGCTCGCGTGCTGGCATTTTCAACTGTTATGCTGGCCAATTTAAGCGCAATGCCACTCCTCGCTTCCGGCCAATTAACGTCGGGGACGAAGCCTGTCGTCGTGTACGATCGCTTAGCCCACATATCGCTTGCCTATCACAAGCCCGTGGTCGCTGACGAAACCCAGGTGAAAACGATCGCCCACAACGACATCAACGCGCTCGAGGAACTGTGCCGTGAATATCCAGCCGTTGCCTATGTATGCGATGGCGTCTACTCCATGGGAGGCAATGCACCTGTCCAAGATTTGCGCCGGCTCCAGGAGCGCTATGGACTGTTTCTTTATATCGACGATGCTCACGGCATCTCATTGTTTGGAGACCAGGGACAAGGATTTGCTCGCTCTCACTTTCCTCAGGAGCTCGGTGAGCGTACGATCATAGCAGCCTCCCTGGGGAAGGGATTCGGTGCTTCTGGCGGAATGTTGATGCTTGGAACTAAGCACCAGGAGGCTCTGTTTCGCCGGTATGGCATTGCCTACGCGTTCTCCGCCGCGCCAAATCTGGCGGCTGTCGGGGCGGCGCTTGGCTCTTGTAAAATCCATCGCTCCGCAGAACTGAACGAACGGCAAACACGGTTAGCGAGACGAATAGAAATGTTTGACGATCTTATCCCGACTGTTGAGCGAGGCAATTCGCTTCCGATCAGAATGATCACAACTGGATCGGAGGCGAAAGCCATCGAAGTTGCCAAAGAGGTTCTCAATGCTGGATTCTATACCTCGGTGACATTCTTCCCGACAGTGGCGCAAGGAAAGGCAGGGATTCGAGTATGCATTACGGCCGATCATGACGTTCGCGACATAGAGCAGCTGTGCGACTGCATCTTGCGAATGCAGCCGTCACAAGAAACGACAAACCGAGCTTAACGCCTGCGCGCCGGGCCCGATTGACCGGGAATGCTAGTTTCGAATCTTGGAAAGACATCGATTCAAACGCCTTCTTGAGCCAACCGCCTTGGCAGGTTAGCGTTGGTCGTTAATGATTGGCGCATCAACAAGTAAGTCACGTACGACGATTCGGATCTTTACTATCTACCGATTCATACCGCTGGTTCGTGGCAAAAACGATGTTGACTCTGCTCCATTGCATTGCCTCCGCATGGGATCCGCTAGCCCAAGTCTGGATAAGCATTCGTTGTGGCATCTGGAACGATCAGCATGTTGTCAGCAATATGCAAGCCGTTTGCGGAATCTGGCACAAGCCAAGCGCTACGAGTGTTACGAGCGAGATCAGTAAATTCCGCAGGGAAATGATCCTGCCGACCGTGTCGGATGTCTGGCACATGAGTGCCAAAGTAAACATTGATACCGGCGAGCGGTGTACGCCGCTGATATCAAAAGGGGTCAATCGTGAGTGGCTAAAAGTAAACGCACGGTTGCTGGTCCCGTACGATCCTAAAGCTCGCGGCCGCTGCAGAGCCGCCGGCAGAAAGCGCCAAGCTGACCCAGGTTTTGTCGCGCCCTGAGCCTTGCAATTGGAGTGCGGCTGGCACGCGCGTTGCTGGATGTCTATGGCGAAGCTGCCAGTAACTGAAGGCAAACCGAGGTGGCAATGATAGGAACAGATAACGGTTTTGGAGAGGACCGCGCCTGCAATTCTGGGTACGGTTCGCAGATTGCGGATGCGATCTTATCGAGAGTTGTATGCGTTGCACAGCAGGTGGTCAGTCATGGAGACGTTGTGCCTCAACCTTGCGGCAACGTACCTGCTCCGAGCGATGAACGGAATCAGATTAATGTACTGTTAGCGTCGTGGTACGGCGCATTTCAACGCCTATCAAGACTTCTCCGGTGCTCTCGCCAAGCCGCCATCGCTCAGAAGAAAGCGCGCCGCAGTATGTCGTGCAAGCACGCAAAAGTGCAGCGTTTGAATGGTCGTAGCATTTTGGGGCCTTCCAACCGCGTCCGTCGTCGGCAACGTGCAAAGGGGCACGATCCCGCCACGTGCCAATACATGCCGCAACCCGGCTACTCGTATCGCAGCTTGTGGTGGGTAGCCCACAACGCGCTGGACGTCTTCGAACCGCGTGGCATTCACGGTCAGCGCGTGTATGTCGCACCGAAGGCAGAGATGATTGTGCGCGCCTTGCGTCTCATCCGGTCGCATCGGCCGTTCACGGCGACCGAATCACGTTGCCGCAGATGCAGACGTTGGGACGGCTGCTCCGCGATAGCCAGCAATGAGCGAGCACCAGTTCGCGCCCGCTCCCGCACGAAAGCCCTGGCAGTTCTCTGGCGCGCTCAGGAGGAGACTTCTATCACAATTCAACAGCTTGTGCCAACTCCGGCGCAACGGCAGAGAGCTTTGGTTGAGGAAGACTGGTCTCGGGAGAAACCTATGGGAAGACAATTGGACGCGAACGAATCTCACTCAGTTGTGCAGGCTGACTGTTACGATACGGTTGGTCGATCGCGACGAACGTTGCGGATGGCTTCGCGATGATAGCGGCTGGCGATCTGATTGTGACACGGCCTCAACCAAGGGCCAGCATCAGGGCTTCGATGCCATGGTCAAGATTCTACGAGACGCTGACGTCACCTTTGGCAATATCTTCCGCGCCCAAGCGATCGATCGCGGTGCGCGGCGATATCGATGCGCTAACGATCCAGGAGGGACGCGTCGATCTTTCCTGCCGCTCGCAGATCAATGGTGTCGTGCATGCCTGTGGTCACGACATGCATAGCTCTATCGCGCTCGGCACTGCGCTTCCCTTGCACCGGCTGCGTCACAATTTCGTTGGCAAGGGGCGGATATTCTTTCAGTCGGGTGAGGAGGCAGAGCTGGTCGGGGGGCGCACGTTGCACGACGAGCATCTGCTGGACGGTTTCGACCGGGCAGTCGGTTTCCACATCAGTGTTGAAGTTCCCACTCGCATATTGGGAGCCCAAGAGGGCGTGGTAACCAAATCCGCCGACCGGTTCAATCTCACTATCACCGGCAAGATGGCGCATGGTCCGTCGCCGCATAGCGGCATTGACGCGATCGCCGTCGCGCCCCCCTTCGTCAACGACGTGCAGAAGGTGGTTTCCCGCGAAATGCCCGTCCACGACGGCGCAATCACCACAATCGGCGCGATCCATGGCGAGGAGGCGACCAACATCATCTACCCGTCGGTCGTGAAGAAGGGGACCATCAGGATCAGCAGCTCCGAAAGAGGGGCGCTGCTCTCTCAACGCGCCCGCGAGGCAGCCGAGGGGGGCGCGGTAACGCACCGCGGCGCCCCCGAATGCATCATTTCGCAGGGGGCCCCGCGGTGGTCAACGATATCGAAATGGTCAGCCGCTTTCGGAAGCTCGTCCACGAGACGGCTGGTCGCGATGCATTCCTCAACGACCGGAGACAGTCGGCAGGCAGCGATGACTTTGGCTTTACGCCGAGTGCGTGCCATCCATCTATTTTCTGGTTTGGTAGTCGCGCGCCAGGCAACTTATCGTATGTGCACACGCCGAATTTCTGAGCCTCCGACGATCTCATTATCCCACGAGCTCGCCGTCAGATATATCCTCGATCTGCCAATATCCTAAGATTAGCAGCTTGCTGGCCAGTACCTAAATCCGTTCGAAAGGAAGACAAGTGTTCCAAAGCACGATGATGGACGTGCCACTCTCGCTTAATCATCTGCTGGAGCGCGCGGGCAAGATTTTTGCAGCTAACGAAATTGTCTCGCGGCTGCCTGACAAGAGCCTTCGCCGGCACACCTACCGTGAGTTCTATCGGCGCACACGCTCGCTCGCGTCTGCGCTACAGCGGCTTGGTCTTAAGAAAGGTGACCGCGTTGCCACGCTGTGCTGGAATCATCATGCTCACCTGGAGTGCTATTTCGGTATCCCTGCGGCAGGCGGTGTGGTGCACACCCTGAATTTGCGACTGACGCCCGACGAGATCGGCTGGATTGCCGGAAACGCAGGCGACCGCTTCCTGATCGTCGACGATATCCTCTTGCCCTTATACAAGCAGTTCGCGCATTTGCACCAATTTGAGCGTGTGATCGTCTTCCCGTTTTCTGGAGGGCGCGTTCCGCCGGACACAAAAGACTACGAAAGTTTGCTGAATTACGCGGATCCCGATGCTTTCGAATATGAAGCGCACGAGGAAACCGACCCAGTTGCAATGTGCTACACGTCCGGTACGACCGGCCGTCCTAAAGGCGTTGTTTACTCTCACCGTTCGACAATCCTGCACATGCTCGTCGGAAGCCTCGCGGAGTTTTGGGCGCTGCGTAGCACCGACGTCCTGCTGCCCATCACGCCGATGTTCCACGTAAACGCCTGGGGCGTTCCCTACGGCGCGGTGAACCTGGGTGCGAAGCTCGTGTTCCCCGGACCGTACCTGCATTCCGGCGACCTCCTCGACCTGATGCAAATGGAACCGCCGACGTTGGCCTTCGGTGTGCCGACAATTTGGATGACTTTGTTGCAGACTTTCGAGGCGTCGCGGGCTGAGGGCTCGCCCGACCGCGGCCGATGGAAGTTGCCGAAATCGCTGCGTGCCGTGACTGGCGGCGCATCGGTGCCCGAGTCTTTGATTCGGGCTCTCGATAGGCATGGCGTGTGGATTGAGCAGGGATGGGGCATGACCGAAACGTCTCCTCTCTGCACCAGATCATACCACCGGGCTGAACTGCGCGATGCGGGCAATCAGGAGAAGTACCGTCGCGCTGCAATGGCCGGCGTAGCCGTACCGTTGGTGGAGCTGCGGCTGTGCGGCGATGAAGGTGAGCAGCCATGGGACGGCAAGAGCGTAGGCGAGATTCAGGTGCGCGGGCCCTTCATTTCGGGCTCCTATCATAATACGCCCGTTGCGCGCGACACGTTCACCGAGGATGGCTGGCTACGTACCGGAGACGTTGGCTCAATCGATCCGCTTGGCTTCGTGCGTATCACCGACCGAACAAAGGACCTCATCAAATCCGGCGGCGAGTGGATCAGCTCGGCCGATCTTGAGAACGCGTTGATGGAGCATCCCGCAGTCGCCGAAGCAGCGGTCATCGCGATTCCCAACGAGAAATGGGGCGAGAGACCGCTCGCTTGCATCGTACTCAAAATCGATAAGCAGGCGAACACAAATGAGCTCAGCGAGCATTTATTGGCGTGCAGTTTTGCAAAATGGCAGTTGCCCGATCGCTACGAGTTCATCGACGCAGTACCACGAGCGTCGACCGGCAAGTTTTGGAAAGCGAAGCTACGGGAGCAATTTCCGCAGTAAGACTTCCGCCGCTGACCGGCGCGCCCTCGCCGCTGTGGCCCATGAAGTTGGCGACAAAGCCTCGGCCTGCGGCCGGGATCAGCATGCATGCCCATGAGATATCGGTCGACCCCGGCTGACGGTATTAGCCTTCGCCAACGCATGAGGGCGATTGCCCAGGGACGCTGCCCCTTCGACTAACGGCAGCTGCATGTTCTGGGAGCTGATCAACCAGAAAAAGCTCTTCCGGCCCTATCGGAAAGAGAAGCTGACGGAACGCCGCGGGGGTGGCCGCAATCGCCGATCGGGACTAGGGCGCCGATGCCGGATCTGATGACGCCGAACGACCGATGGTCGCTCGACTTTGCGCGGGATCAACTGATGGCGGCCGCCGTCTCCGCATCCTGACGTTCGTCGGTGATTGTAACGGCGGTGCTTGGTGCTGGTTGCCCGCACGCCGGCGTCCGCGTGGCGCAGGAACTGGACCGGCTGATAATCGAGCGGGGCAAGCCCAAGATGGTGGTCAGCGACAACGGTAGCGAACTCACCAGCAACGCCATTCTCGCATGGACCGACCAGAGCCGTGTCGGATGGCACTACATCGCGCTAGGCAAACCGATGCAGACGCCGAGAGCTTCATCTATAGATGGCCCCTCCGGCGCAAGCGATTTCGACAGTATTTTGGAGATCGGTCGGGTGCATCCATGTATACGGCTCGTATTGCGGCCGATATCATGGCCGCGGGCCCTGACGGTGATCGCGGTTCGCCCTTCGGGCTCGCTTGATCCCAGCTCTGCCGGTTTCCATCGTGCTGTCATTTGCCCTCAGCCTAAAGTTGCCTACCTGCTTTGCAGTTTACCCCGCAGCCTTAGGCCGGTAGAACTCACCGGTCATCATCATCGCCAAAATGACCCGAGCAAACTTGTTGGCAACGGCGATTGCAACGATCGTGGGGCGACGTCGCTCAAGTAGTGCTTTGATCCAGACCGCTCCAACTCGTGATAGCGCCTTTGGGTAGCGGATGATGTTGCAGGCCCCAATAACCAGCAAGTGCCTGAGATGGGCGTCTCTTTGCTTCCTTATACGGCCAAGGCCCCTCCGGCGGAGTTCTGCCTTGGCGTTAGTCCAAGCCAAGTCCTACGCATGCCACGTGAATTCGCGAGCGTCATCAATTGTCGTCTATTCATTCTCTCGGATCTGCTGGAGAGAGAACCGAAGGCTTCCCGACGGCTGCAGGGCACGTTTCTCGCTTCAGCCAAGGCGAAAGCGATCTGCCTTCCCTAGAATTGGTAGCGGGACTCACTTCGTGTTTGCCGTAGAATTCGCCGTTGAGATCGACGACCGGTTCGCGAGCAAAGCGCCATAATTGGTGACCGCGATCTGCAACTATCGTGGCAGATGACTAGAACCTGAGAGGTTCTACTCCCGCCATTCATGAATCCCGATCTAAGAACGGAGCTGCAGATGACAAGCACCGATAGATAGTCCCATTTATCCAGCGCTCACAATTTTCACGACAACTAGTATGTCGCTGCACCGATGCGGTTCGTACCTGGAGGCGCCAAGCAAGCTGGGCTGAGAACCCGGATGGCAATGCCCCGTTTGCGCGTCGAACGTACGGTACAGCCGAGCTACCTATCTCAGCCGAAACAGCGATGGTCTCGCAGCAATAGTAGGCGATCGGTCCACCGGTGCTGTGCAGCGAGCCGTTTCATGAATCGATGCGGAGATCTCCAGATGATGAAGCATGCAAACTCATGGACTCATGGTCATGAAACCTAAATATCCTCCCGAAAGCTCTGCCGGGTCGACCGTCTTTGTTGGCAAAGATCATTCTGGAAACTGGGTCGTTCGCGAACAGAATGGTATTTTTGGTGGCATGTTCGCGAGCCGCGCGCAAGCGCTCAAATATGCATTATGCGAAAATGGCCAACATCCAGAAGCTATCCTCGAGATATCTCGCGAGATCGAACTGGTTATTCCACACAGTCCGCATAAGGCGCGGGTTGATAAATCGACCAATTGAGGGACGGTTAAGTTGGCTTTGCTGCAGCCCCGCAAAACAGATCTCTCCTATTTAGCATGTAGATTGGTTGTACGACGATCACGAGAAGCGACGCATGGAGTTCGGTCTTGCGCCAAGAGGACGAGAACCGGCTAGGACTTCGTCGACGGCAGTTGCCGCGCGGGTTCACCCATTGCGATATCCGGCGAGGAATGCCAGGCGAAATGGAAAAGTGCCCCCGAGGAATGGCCCCTCGCGAAACTGTCAGGAGGGTGGTTTAGGTCACCACCGGGGAGTTGAACAAGGGCCAGCATATCGCTCCACGTCGAGGTGACGCCAACCGCGACCGATACGATGCGGGCCATTCTGGCGCACTTGGGATCATGGCATGGGTGTTCCGCTCTTCCATGGCGCCATAGACCTTGGCGTAGGCGTAGCCCGCGTCGGATGACGCCGCGCTTGTCGTCCACGGCGACGGCGTGCTGCTTATAAGCCGGCTCGAGCCGGCGATTACGACCGTTCGTCGCGGCGACGCGCTCGAAGGAGCGCAGGATGATGGTCGCTCACCACTACAGCCCGCCCAGAACGACATCCTGAAGTGCCCCAGAGGCAAGGTCCTGCGGCCGCAGCGCGTTTCACCAGGCACGGGCGCTTCTTCTACTCGAAAGCCAAGGACTGCGGCCGTTGCTCGATGGCGAACCTCTGCCTGTCTGCCGGTCGTCGGAACAAGTGAAGAACCAGTTAGAGCCGAACGCCGATAGCGGTTGCCGATCAGGCGGCGGCGAGAGGGCGATGATCGTTGTCGCCCGCTGGGCGGCAAAGCCGATCATCTCGCGTAACAGATCGGCATCAGGGGTCTTCTCCACGAGCCACTGGAGAGATCGTGCACATCGACGCCTCCCTGATCCGCGCCAATGTATTCTGGGAGAGTCTGGCGGTGAGGCACGTCGCGGCCGTGGCGGTCAGGAACGCCTGGACGCGCATGTTCTGAAGATCGCGTCGGATTGCGCGCGCGAGTCCATGCCAAGTCTTTGCCTCGGTCGAGCAGGTGGACCGGACGGCTGAGAGGACCGGCACAGCGGTGACCACGGTCACCGCCGACGCTTTCGGTACGACGTGGCGATCTTCGCCACGAGGCAGGCTTGAACGGTTCGTTCGAAGATGCGGCGGAAACGATCAGCGCCCCAACGCTGGCGTATGCGGGTTAGGGAAGAATGGTCAGGCAGAACCTCGTGAAGGTCGTAGCCGATGAACCAGCGGATCGCGATGTTGACCTGAGCCTCCCGCAAGAGGCGCCGATCGTGAACGACGCCCAGGAGAAACTCAGCCAGCATCAGCCGAAGCGCGGCCTCCGGATCAATCCCCGGCCGGCCGTTGCCGTTGCAGTAGAGGCCCGCTACTTCGCCCCGAAGCCAAGAGAGATCCAACACCCGATCGACCTTGGCGAGGATATGATCGTCGGGGACAAGCTGGCGTAACGAGCCGGTGATGAACAGTTCGAGCTGCCCGCGTTCCTTGCATCCCAGCATCGCCGTCGTTCCTATCGCGACTCACCTTCACATGGAGTGAATCAGCGCTGTTGGGTTCTTCAATAGCTCCCGCGTCCACTTCATGCGCAACGCGCTGGCGCATGCCGGCAAGAGCGGCCGCCGCGTCGTCTCCGCCTTCATCGCCACTGCGTTTGCCCAGGACGATGCCGAGGCCGCGCGGACGCAATGGCGCAAGGTCGCCGATCAGCTCCGCCCCAAGCTGCCGAAGCTGGCCGGCTTCCTCGATGAGGCCGAGACCGACGTGCTCGCCTACATGACCTTCCCGCCGCAGCATCGGACCAAGCTGCACTCCACGGATGAGATGGACAAGCAATTTTTTTCATGACCGTGATGACGATTGCAGAAATCGCGTACGTCCATTCTTTTGTTCGGCTGCGCCGCGGGCCATTCGTCCGTCCCGGCCATCGATCTCGCAGCCGCCGCGCGCAGGGGCGGTCAAGGCTGGCCGCGTTTGCGGCCACCGCAAGGCTTGGCCTTGACCGGCCCGAGCACGGCGGCATGCTGGCGTGGAACGGGACTGCATTCCTGGCTGGCACTTGCCGTCAGGCGGGATTATCCTTGGCGGGCGCGGGCGACCTCGTGGCGAAGCGTGGCGCATGGGCTGCAAGCGCCACCAGGCTGCCCTATTTTGCCTTGCCGAGCTGAGGCGCCCGCGCGCCGGTTTTTGGCCGCCGTGGTTTCCATTGCGTCACCAAGCGCTCGTAGCTTTGCTCCGCCTGTGCAGCAATCAACATCTCGCGGTCGCGCAATGCCTTGATGTTGTAGGCATACGCTGGCCCACGCCGGCTGCCTTTCTGTTGCGGATGTCCGGCTTGAAGCTGCATCGCGCGGGTCTTGATGGCGACCAGTGCCGGGCGCGTCCACAGGTAATCCTCGCCCTTCGTCAACAAATGCCAGCAAAGCACGGTGAGCTTCCGGGCCACGGCCACCGCGGCGATCTGATGGCCGCGCCGGGCGCGGATGCGCACGAAAAATGCATGCAGCGGACCGGGCGCCTTGGCCGCTGCCCAGGCCGCCTCGACCAGCATGGCGCGCGCGTGACTACGGCCGATCTTGCTGATGCGGCCGTGATGGGCGGCGCCCAGTCCGGACTGCCGCACCCGCGGGTTCAGCCCAAAATAGCTCACCAGCTTCTGCGGGCTGTTGAACCGGCTGATGTCGCCGATCGCCGCCATGATGCCGGCAGCGACCGCCAAGTTGACGCCGGTGATCGTCATCAATCTGTTGACCGCGGAATCGTCGATGGCGTCCTGCGCGATCTCGCGGTCGAGCAGGGCCAGATCTTCCGCCAGCCGGTCAAGCTCGCGGACGTGCCGATCGATCGCCGCGCGCTCATCGTCCGGCAACGGTTGGGCCGCCAACCACGCCCGGCCGCGGCCGTTGAAAAGATCGGCATGCGGGCACTTCGGGATCAGGTGCGCGTGCAGGATCGAATGCACCTCGTTCTTGAGCCGCGTGCGATGCCGCACAACCTGGTAGCGCCGCGCCACCAGCCGACGCTTGCGTTCCGTCTCCGCGTCAGGCGTCCAGATCTGCGGCAGGTACCCAGCCGCCTGCAGACTGGCGAGCGTGCCGGCATCGATCTTGTCGGTCTTGACGTGAGCCTGGGCGATCGCCTTCACCTGCAGCGGATTGGCGATAATCACCCGTGCCACGAACGGTGCCAGAACCCGCGATACCGCCATGCTGTTGGCGGTCGCTTCGACCACCACCTCATCACTGGCCAGCAGGGTCTTGCCAAATCCCTCCAACGCAGTCCGCGTCATATCAATGCGGCCCGCATGTCGAAGCCTGCCATCCTCCCAAACCACCACCTCCCCGAAAGTTCGGTGGACGTCCATGCCAATCACCCGTCGCATTCGCACCTCCTGCCAATCAGACCACATGACGGGAGCTGCGGGCGACACGACAACTACGGATTCGCGCTCCCAGCGCAACCGGGCGAGTCGCAGAGGCGGCCAGCTACTAACTCGAGCTCTCGGCTCATCGTATGCATCGGCCTGCCCGCACATCGTGCTCCCGGTGCCTCTGTCCCGATGTCGCACCATACGCCACGACGCAGAACACCGCAGCGGAACGTTGGCACCGAGAAATCTCATACCGGTTACCAACCCGATCGAGCGCCTCAACGGCGAGATCAAGCGACGGACCGAGGTGGTCGGCATCTTCCCCAACGAAGATGCCATCGTTCGCCTCATCGGTGCGATCCTGCTCGAGCAAAACGATGAGTGGGCCGTCCAGCGTTCCCGCTACATGACGCTGGAAACCATCGCACCCTTGAGCGATAATCCAACCGTCAGCCTTCCGGCTATTGCCAGCTGACCGGCCCGGCTCTTGCCGGCGACCGCGGTGACCCGCCGCCAGCTACACCACGCTAGGGGACACGATCCCATGCCCCGAAGCCTGACGAGCTTTCGGCAATACTCCGGCTCACGAGCTGCGGTGAGTAGCAAACGGATCGCCCCGGGAGCTCGGGATTAACCGCAAGACACCTAAAAGACTACATTGTGGCGGGCGGCTGGACGCCCTCGCCGCGGCAAAAAAAAGCCCTCGCTGCCCGGGAGACTTGCCTCAAGGAGCGTCTGGCGGCACCTGACCTGAAGTTTCATGCAGCGGCGGTTAGAGCCTCGGAGTGTGCAGCGAGACCGGATTGAGGACCCGATAGGATTGCGTGAATGTTGTATGTCCGGTCTGGCCACCTCCGGCAAGGCGCCTATCTGTTTTCATCGGATGGTATACAATTGGCAGCGAATTGCAGCGCCGCCACTCCAAGCACACTAAAAAGGACGAGCGCAATTGAGAAGCCGATGTCGGTGATCCAAACGTGCTTGCGACAGGTTTCGAGAGCTGACTTGCCGAACGTCACGTCGTGGGCCGGTGCCGATCTTTCTAAAGTCTACAAGTCCAAAGTATTATTCGTACGTCCTCGTTCGGAAACTTAAGGAAGTTACGTCTCATTAACCGCAGTCCTGAAACCGCAGTCCTGAACTTATAATTCGTACGATTCGCGACATTGCTGATGCCGTATGGCGCTGGCGGCAAGGTCACTCGTTATACTCAGGTCCGTTGTTCGCGAATCTCGTGTTCTTCGCCGAACAGCTCAGCGTGCTGATTATGTAGCTGATGCGGGTTCCGGAAGGCACGCGATTGTCCGCCACTTGGGCAGCAAGCATAGACCCTCGTCCGCGAGGAGCGCTATTTCTTTTTGCGATGCTGGCGCGCGGGCTTGCGACCCTTACGCAAGGTCTTTGGAGGCGTCGCACCTTTGGGTGGTTGGATGAAAAATTCAGACACATGAACGGCAAGCGTTGCAGCGATACGGTCGAGGATATCAACGGTCGGGTTTTCCGATTGCTGCTCAATACCGCCCATATAGGAACGGTCAATCCGGGCATCATACGCCAAGCGCTCTTGCGGAATACCGCGATCTACGCGGATCCGGCGCACATTCCAGGCGACAAGCGCACGAGCTTTCATGCGCCAAAACAGCCATTCTGACGTCGATCAAACCACTGGCTATAGCCGTATGAGTGCGGTAAGTCTGTTCAGATTGCTGATCGCAGACACCAAGCGCAAGCTAAATGAAACAGCCTGTATTTGATCGAGATACCGCTACGTCGCGCCGACTGATCCAGTGTTGATGAGTTATGGCGGGCGGCATCCGATGTGGACTTCTTGAGTCGGGTCGACGGCGCTGCACGCTGCAGGGCAGTAGTTCTGACAATCGCGCTTCTGAGCGCAACGAATTGCGATCAGCATTCTGGCCTTGTCGGAGCGGCGAAATAGAAGGACGGGAAACCGCTCCCAGCCATCAATTGACTACGGTAAGGCATGTTCCTGCAGACAGCGACAATCCGTTCTCTACGAAGAGGCTCTGAATACCGCTACCCTCGCTTAAATCGACGCTTCTCAATCTGGTAGGACTTTCAGGCAGTGCCGTCCGATCCCAAGATCGCAGATTCCGCGCCTAACGCGCCCCAGCTCACGCCGTATGACGAGCAACATGCCGTCACCTATATGCGTCTCCTGGATGCCGAAGCCGATAATGCTGATTGGCGCGAAGTTGCGCGCATGGTGCTTGGTATTGATCCTACCCTGGATCCGGATCGCGCCCGCCGTACTTTTGAAAGTCATCTGGCTCGCGCCAAATGGGCGGCGCGTCACGGCTTTCGGCATCTCCTGCAGCGCGGTTGGCCGAACAGCGAGGAATGAATGTGTTTGATGCGGACGTCACTTCTGTTGATGTCCGATCGCAAAATTAGATCGTCCCATCGCGTAACTGCATTTAACAGCGAATATCTGCGTTTGTGCAACCATAAACCGTCACATTTGTCGGGCTGCAGTTGCATGTGCGTCAAAGAACATAGGGGAAAGTGGTACGATGCCAGGTGCTGACTGGAAATCAGAGGAAGCCTATCCTGACGCCAAGAAAGCAGAAGCTGCGGACATAGCCTGGGAATGGCTGCGCCGCAATTGCGAGTACCAAAGAGACTATATGGCCCTGGCGGCCAACGAACGATCCAGCGCGATGGCGGACCACTTTCGACGGCGATGGGGGCTGTCTTTTCGCAGCTGATCCGCAAAAGACGTCTGACCAACAAGCCATTTTCTGGGCGCCTGAAGTGCTGTCGACCGTGCTGTCCGTGCGCGCGGCTGTCCGCTCAGCGGCGTCCAAACGGTACAACCTGGATTTCAGCAAACTAGCGGATAGCGAGCTTCGTTGCGCGCCGGATGGATGGCATGCCATCGTGGCGCTCGGAGGCGCGAAGCATCGCCTTTGGCTAGCAGAACTGCCACCGGGAGGCTCATCGGTTGCTGTCGACCTGCCGCTCGATCGCAATTTCGAGGTTGGTATGCGGGCAGCTCATCGATTTTGGCTGGCGCTCGAACGGCGGCCCATCGGACCATCCCCTCTGACGCTGCCGTTCTTGACGCGTCATCGGCTCATCCTCGCCTTGCGTGCAGTCGATGGATCCCTGGAAGGAAACAGCTATCGCGAAATCGCGCAAGGCCTATTCGGCAGGCATCGTATTCCCGATCGCGGCTGGAAAACAGACCATCTCCGCAGCCGGACCATTCGCCTGGTCCGGGCGGGGCTGCGTCTCATGCGAGGCGGCTATCGCGCGTTGCTCCGTCGCAACCGCAAAGACAAGGGCGAGGGGTCCTGAGCTTTTGGTTGATGGTACGGCCCCTGATATCTCACAAGACGATTGTAGTCGGCCGGTTTGAGGGCGGAAAGGGTTCTGGCGGGGCGCGGTTAGCGTTTTGGACTGCGGGTTGGCCGCGGTACTCGCCTAAAAATGAGCATCGCCGTCGATCGGGAACGGTCCGCACGTGCAAATGGACGCTAGCACTATTCGAAGCATCGATCGAACTTCTGCTAACACCGATACGCGGTTAGGCGGCTTCCGGAGTTGCGGCCTTTTTACAGAGCCGACCGACCCATCGGCAAAAGGCACGAGCGATCTCGGGGTTGTCACTTCGGTCCACCGCATAGGCCCGATACTGCATGCCGCTTGAAGTGCGCGATCCTGGTATCACATGGAGCGCCCCTGTCCGCATGAGATCGCTGACAATAATTTCAGGCACCACCAGCAGGCATTTTCCGGTCATCACGGCCGGCAAAGCAAGGTAATTATGATCGTATCGCGCCCCCGACTTGATGTCCTTTGCGGAAAGGTTCATGGCCCTAAGCCATGTTGGCAGTATGTCGGGCCGCGATGTGATGTTCAGAATTGGCATCGAACGGACAGTTGAGAGCGTTTTTCCCATGACGTAATTTGGAGAACCTACGCATACGAGCGTCTCATTGTAGATCGCCCAATCGTCGGCCGGTTCAGCGATACAAAGATCGCGAGTGAGCAAGATGTCGAAATTGTCGGAAGATCTCGGCGGAGACAATGAACTGATCACGTCGACGACTACGCCGCCCATCTCGGCAGAGAACGCCTGGAGATTCGGAATCAGAAAGGAGTACGCGAAGGTGGAAAGAGACGTGTGGACCACGATTCGATTAGCATCCGCTCGGCTCCTACGCCGCATCCTCTTCGCGGTGAAACACACTGTGTCAAGCGGTTCGGCAACGGCGTTCGCGAAGAGCCTTCCGAATTCTGTCAATTCGCTCCGTCGGCCTCGCCGTTGAACAAGATCCGTGCCAAAGTAGTCTTGTAACACAGACAAATAACGGCTGGCCGAGCTCTGTGTCATCCCCAATGTGCTCGCTGCACGCGTGACGCTACCCTCACGCGCAATGGTCACAAACACCCGGATAGCATTGAGGGGCACTTCATCGTGTTCGGCAGTCATTTTCTGCTCCGGTAGCTCCTGGAATGTCCGCTGATTGTCACGGCGGGCCATTGCCGGAATAAATGCTCCATCACATTATTCGATGTGTATATCCGGATCGCTGCTTATAAACGATATCTCACGCACAAAATCCGCCTTCTCGGTATGGTTCGTGCGGTCTGCCCGCAACTACGATTGCTGTCGACGGTTCTTTAAGAGGTGATCTCCAGGCGTCGGCAAGGCGGCTAACCGTTGATCCCAGTCGACATCGAGGGTCGTCTAGACGACAGGCTCGCAGTCTTAAGAGCGTTTAGAATTGCGCCCTAGAAGCCTGTCTGAGTAATCTGATTTTTCTCGACGAAGCACAAGCATCGTGATTCAAACGATGGATGAGCAAGACATTTCGTCCGTGGGACGTTGATCAGGTTTGGCTGCCGCCGCCGTCGATCCAGGATTTTGGTGCCTTCAGGGCACGTGGCGCACTTTGTCCGTGATACGGTTCGCACCGGTTTGGACCTGTCGGCGATCATGGATGTCTACGACGAGGAGCGCGGCTTTCCGCCCTATCATCCTGGCATGATGGTGGCGCTGCTGCTTTATGCGTACAGCCAAGGGGTTTACTCGTCGCGCAAGATCGCGCGGGCTGCGAGGAGCGACTGGATTTTGCGGCGGTAACGGGGAAGCAACCTCCAGACTTCCGCACGATCAGCGAGTTCCGCAAACGCCATCTGGCAGCGTTATCGGGCCTGTTCCGGCAGGTCTTGAAGCTGTGCCGGGAGGCCGGCCTTGTGAAGCTTCGCCATGTGGCGCTCGACGGCACCAAGATCAAGGCCAATGCCGGGATCAACAAAGCGATGAGCTATGGCCGGATGAAAGAGGCCGAGCCGAGGCTTGCGCCGTCGGCGATGATCCGACGGAAGGTCTCCTGCATGGCGGTTGCAGCAGCACGGATGCCGTAATTGCCATAGATCATCATGCAAATATTGCCCAACGTTTTGACCCGCTTGGAGTCGAGGTCAGGGTGGGCGTTCGGCACGATCACCAGCGGCACCGCTCCGGTCCAGGCGCGCGAAAAGCTTTCGATCTCGGAAGGATTCGCCCTCTTCGAATGGATCAGGATCATGTCCGCGCCAGCCTCCTTATAAGCGTGCGCCCGATGCAGGGCCTCCGCTTCGCCGAGGTTGGCAATCAAGGCTTCGTTGCGGGCGATGACGAGGAAATCCGGGTCCGATCTGGCCTTGATGGCGGCCTCGATCTTCCCCTCGAACTCTTCAACTCGCAATAGGTGCTGACGGCCGTCGGCAACAAGGCTCGTTACTTTTGGAAAAGTCTTGTCCTCGATCACAACGGCGCTGGCGCCGGCCCGCTCATATTCCGTGATAGCGTGAATGACGTTAATCGCATTGCCAAAGCCCGTATCAATGTCCGCGACGATCGGCAGCCTCGTGCGTCCGGCGATCGCCCGCAGCATGTCGAGATGCTGTGTCATTGAGATGAGGCTCATGTCCGGCAGCGCCGGGCACGACAGCCACGGCGAAAGCGTCGAGCAAATACCGTCTGTTTCGATCAGCTTCGCGTCCGGCGTGCGCTTGCCGATAACCCCGTTGCAAGAGGGGAAAACATAAAAGGCACCGTCCGGCACACGGCAAGCAAGCCCCTTGGCCTGGTTCAGCTTGGCGACGATAAGGTCGCGGCGCTCCAAAAACGCGCGCACGAACTCTTTGATATGGTCCCGCCTCCCTGACAGCGCCTCGAGCGCGGCATGTTGAGAAATCGAGCTGGTGTGTGAAGAGGTCTGGCCCTGGATGAGGTTCATGGCCTTGATTAGCGCCAGAGGTCCGGCACCATACCCGACGCGCCAACCGGTCATCGCGTCAGCTTTGGACTCGCCGTTGACTGTTAAGGTGCGCTCAAAGAGATCCGGCGCGACTGCGGCCATTGTTGCGAAGTCGGGGTCGTAGGTGAGCTTTTCATAGATGTCGTCGGATAGCACATGCACATGGGTACGCTCGTGCAACACCGCAGCGAGCGCGAGCAAATCACCTCGGCTGTAGACTGCGCCGGTCGGATTGCACGGCGAATTCAACATCAACCATTTGGTGCGCGGCGTGATCGCCTTCTCCAGCGCCCGGGGCCGGAGCTTAAAGCCATCGAGTTCGCTGCAGGCGACGAGCACCGGCTTGCCGCCAGCCAGCGCCACCATGTCGGGATAGGAGGACCCAGCATGGCGTTGGGATCACAACCTCGTCGCCCGGATCGAGGCTAGCGAATAGTGCGTTGAAAACGACCTGCTTGGCGCCGCAGCCCACCGTGATCTGGTCAATACCGTAATCGAGGCCATGATCGCGACGGAGGCTCTCGCCGATCGCTGCCCGCAGTGGCTTGATTCCGGCGACCGCCGTGTATCTCGTCTTCCCGTCGCGGATGGCTCGGATGCCAGCTTCACAGATAGCGGACGGCGTGTCGAAATCCGGCTCACCCTGGCTGAGCGTAATCACGTCGGCGCCCTGATCGTGCAGCTCGGCGGCGCGAGCTGTCATGACCTTGGTTTGAGAGGGACGGACGAGTTTGAGCCGTTCTGAAACGAGAGACAAGACACAATATCCTTCGAGTTCGAATGAGCGGTTTCGTGGCGATCTATCCGAACGAGAACGACCAAACTAACCGGGTGATCGCGGCATTGGATAAAATAATCGAAGATTACGATAACTGTATCGCTTCTTCGTGCGGCTCTGTTGGGCCGTTCGCAGTGCGTTGCGTCTTCGCTCTCCCTCTTCATCAGCCTGCGTTAGAAGTGCCAACTATCGCATCTTCGCAAGCTTACATCGACTTATTCGATTAGTGTCATCCTGCCGTAGCAGTTCAGGTTTTTAAGGTCGCACACAATCGCGAATATGCCTGATGACACAAGCGACCAATTTCGGTGGCCCGCCAATGTCAGTGCCGATCTAAGAATTCGCGGGCGTGGCATTCGTATGAATGGAAGTGGAACCGGAGGCGGTGATGACCCATATCGATCTGACGCGACGGCAAGCCATCGCAGGCGCGGTTGCCGCAAGCGTGTTGGCCAGCACAGGCGCCGGTGCTGCGGAGGGTGAGCCTAAGACGTTGACGCGTCGCCGCCTCAAGGTCGGCATGTCCGGATTTCCGCGATCCTTCGACCCGGTCATCGCGACCGATACTGCCATTCGCCGGATCATGCCGCAGCTTTTCGATACGCTGATCACCTTCGACCATGCCCATGATATGCCGCTACGGCCCGGCTTAGCCGAGCGTTGGGAGCGGATCAATGCGCAGTCACTGCGGCTGTTCTTGCGCAAGGGAGTGGCTTTCCATGACGGAACGCCTTTGACGGCCGAAGATGTCGCCTTTAGTCTTGGTCCTGACCACCTGCTGGGACCTGGACGCAGCGGAAAGTCCGAGGCGCTTCAGTTGCTTGATCGGCTCGAGAAAGTCGAAATCGTCGATCCTTACACCGTCATTGTGCATGCCAAGGGCGGCGACGCGCTCCTCGAGCAGCGCCTGGCTGCTTGGGGATCGGAGATCGTCAGTCAGCGCGCCTTCGTGGCGGCGGGCTCGTAGGAGCGCTGGACCACAGCCCCTGTCGGAAGCGGTCCTTACAAGCTCGTCGACCACAAGCTCGATCTTCGCGTCTCGTTGACCGCCCACGATGCCTATTGGGGCGGTCGGCCGCCGTTCGATGGCATCGACTACCGCATCATTCCCGAGCTTTCCGCCCGCGTGAACGGCCTGCTCGCCAGCGAGCTCGACATCGCCACTGACATTCCGCCGGACCAGTTCGCGACCATCCAGAAGCGTGCTGATCTCGAGATCGTGGGTGGTGCAGTGCAGAATATCCGCTCGCTCGTCTTCGATCAGACCGATGCCATCTTGAAGGATGCGGGTGTTCGCCGCGCCATGAGCCTTGCGCTCGATCGCAAGCTGATCGTGCAGAGCTTGTGGGAAGACCGGCTCCCGATTCCGAACGGCTACCAGCTGCCGAGCTACGGCGAAGGCTACATCCACGAATTTCCCTCGCTTGCCTATGATCCCGGCAAAGCCAAGGAGCTGTTGGCCGAAGCGGGCTACAGGGGAGAGCAGATCGCCTATCGTCTGCTCAACAATTACTACCCCAATCAGGTCTCTGGTGCGCAGATTATGATCGAGATGTGGCGTGCGGTTGGCCTGAACGTCAAGATCCAGATGATGGAAAACTTCGCGCAAATTCAACGCCAGCCGGTGCGTGCCATCTTTGATACGTCGAATACGGCGCTCTTTTTGGATCATCTCGGCCATCCCTGGCGTGAATTCGGTCCGAGCGGCACCCTGCCAAAGTCGATCGGAGTCTGGAGGAACGAGGAATACTTCGCGCTCGGCGCCAAGCTCCAGGACATCGTCCAGGCCGAACAGCGCCGGCCGATCATCCGTCGTATGCTCGAGATCATCAACTAGATCGATCCGCCTTGCGTGATTCTGCACGTCTCGGGCCAGTTCTATGGCAAGCGCCGCGATGTGCCATGGCTGCCGGGACTGACGCTCGACCTCAATTTCGGCCCCTTCAACAGAGCTCTGATCCGGACCTGATCGCGATGATGCACACCTTGAATCGACCATTGTCCGACAGCAATCCGCCCTTGGAGCTAGCCCTCGGGCAGAGTGTCTTGGCGATGACCTGGTTTGACGACATTCTTGCCGCTGGAGATCTTGCGATCCTGTTCAAGGTCTCGCAGCCGATTCGAGGGGACGGCCGCGTTGCCTGGGAGGCGCGGACGCTGCGCCGAATTCATCAAAGCGTGGCTCAGAACCGCGCCGACGATCTGATAGCGCGCCGGCAAGTAGCGGAGCGCCTTGAGATCGGATGCGAGCTCAAGGCTGCTGCAAGTGTCCAGCCCATGTTCGAAAGCTGCGCGAACATCGGCCATTCCGAGGCGCATGGTACGATCTCCTTTGGGGAGCATTCGTGCTCTTTTGCCGGCCTTGTCGATACCAGCAATTCCAGGCGCGCCCGCACACCTGTCGCACAATTGCGCTGGCTAAGCACGCTTGCCGCCGATCGCCGAAGGTCGGCGGAGTTGCCATTCGAGGATGCCGCATCGTTGCTCTCTTGCCGTGGCAAGGGCTTCGTTCAAATCGAGCTGATGCGGCCCCTATGATGCGGGAAGGGCAGGGATCTCGCATGGAGGCGCTTCTTCAGATCGCAGGTTTGGGTGTCGCGTTCGACGGTGTGCCGACGCTGCGCGGGTTCGATCTCACTCTCAGGCGTGGCGAATCGCTGGGCATGGTCGGCGAAAGCGGTTGCGGCAAATCCGTGACATGGCTTGCAGCGCTCGGTCTGTTGACACGGCGTGCTAACATAACGGGCAGCGTACGCCTGGCCGGAGAGGAGCTGCTCCATGCGCCAGCCTCTCGCCTCGACAACGTGCGCGGCGGGCAGATCGCCATCATCTTCCAGGGCCCGGCGAGTGCGCTTAATCCTGTGCACACGGTGGGCAATCAGATCATCGAGGCCTTGCGGCTTCATCGCGGCATGGACCGCCGCACGGCGCTTGCCGAGGCGCGACGTCTGCTCGATCAGGTCGGTATACCCGATGCCGCGCGCCGGCTTGGCGCCTATCCGCACCAATTATCCGGTGGGCAGAACCAGCGCGTTATGATCGCACATGGCCCTTGCGGGGCAACCCGACATCTTGATCGCTGATGAACCTACCACCGCCTTGGATGTCACTATTCAAGCGCAGATCCTTGAGCTTCTGCGGCAGATCCAACGCGAGACAGGTATGGCGTTGGTCCTGATCTCGCATGATCTCGGCATCGTCAGTGAGATCTGTGAACGCGTACTAGTCCTTTACGGGGGGCACATCGTCGAAGAATTGCCCACCGACCGTCTCTTCGACCAACCTGATCATCCATATACGAGAGGTCTTCTTGCCGCTCTTCCAAGTCTGGATGCGCCGCGGCAACGCCTCTTCCCCATTCCGGGGGTCGTGCCAAACGCAGCCGAGTTTCCGCCAGGCTGTCCTTTCGCTCCTCGTTGCGATCGGCGGATCGGACGCTGCAGTGAATGGGCGATTGAGCTCGCCTCGCTGGATGGCGACATCAGACACAGGGCTGCCTGCTTGCATGTCACGAGCGAGGTGCCCACGGGCGAGGTCGTGGCTGCATGACAACGACTGCTCCGCCGATCCTCCAAGCCGATGGGCTTGTCCGTCGATATCGCTTGCCAAAGGGCCCTTTCCAGCGTCCAGCGATGGTCCACGCGGTGAATGGGCTCTCGCTGCAGCTGGCTCAGGGCGAAACGCTCGGACTGGTTGGCGAATCCGGCTGTGGTAAGTCCACGACGGGCCGGCTCCTGATCGGCCTGGACCGACCAGATGCCGGCTCTGTGACTTTCGGCGGAGAAGCTTTGCCTGCTATCGGCGATATTCGATGGCGCCGGCTCAGGATGCGAATCTAAATGGTATTTCAGGATCCGCTAGCTGCGCTCGATCCCCGCCTGACGATCGGCGCGCAGATAGCCGAGCCGCTCGAAATTCATCGGCTTGGCAGCAAGTCGGAACGAAAGGGGCGGGTCAATGCGCTTCTCGCGGATGTGGGGCTTAGGGCCGATCACCTCAGGCGCTTTCCGCACGAGCTTTCAGGCGGTCAGCGCCAGCGTGCTGTCCTGGCCCGAGCGCTTGCGACCGATCCAGATCTCATTGTCTGCGACGAGCCAGTATCGGCGCTCGACGTCTCGATCCAGGCGCAAGTGATCAATCTTCTGCAGGATCTGCAGGCGCGGTGGCGCATGGCGATGATCTTCATCAGCCATGATTTGCGAGTAGTCCGGCTGATCAGCGATCGGATTGCTGTGATGTATCTCGGCGCCATCGTCGAGGAAGGCGCCTTTGAGGCGGTTCTTCTGGATCCTTTGCATCCCTATTCGCGGGCGCTCGTTTCCGCGGTGACAGGCCGGGGAGACATCGGTCTCGCACGATCCTGCAAGGAGATCCGCCCGATCCGGCTGCGCGACCGGGCGGCTGCGCATTCCATCCTCGCTGTCCGGTAGCGCCTCCCCTTTGCGCGCGGTTCGCCCCAGAGCTCACATCCGCTCCCGACGGGCGCCGCGTCGCCTGCCATCTGATCGGCGACCATGGTGCCGTATTCGAGAAGGAGGCATGATGGCTCGCTTGATCGTGGTTCGCTCGGCGCGCGCGTTGCTGACCATCGGAATTGTGGTCACATTCGCATTCGCGGTGCTGCGCGCCGCTGGCGATCCCGCCCGTGCGTTACTTTCGCCGGAAACCCCGGCGGAAGCGGTCGAGGCCTTCCGAAAGGCCTGGGGGCTCGATGGGCCGCTCTGGGTGCAATACCTCAGATACCTCTTTGCGGTCGGTCATGGTGATCTCGGCCAATCGATGCGTGACGGGCGTTCCGCGATCACCGTCGTGGCCGAGCGCCCCGTCACGCTGATGCTGACTGCGCCGGCACTGACCCTCAATCTGTTGGTCGGCATTCCGGCTGGCATCTACGCGGCTCTCAAACGAGATAGCATCGCGGATCGATTGGTGATGATGGTAGCGGTCGTGGGCTTCACCGTGCCATCTTTCGTGCTCGGCCTCGTGTTCGTATTGGCTTTCGCAGTCGAGCTCTCTTGGTTCCCCTCGGGCGGTGCAGGCACTTGGCAGCATTTGATGCTGCCCGTCATCACGCTCGGTCTGGGTGGTGCGGCCGTTTTGGCCCGCTTCAGCCGCAGCGCTATGCTCGAGGTACTTGGGCAGCCCTATATCCGTGCCGCCAGCGCCAAGGGTGTGCCTTGGGCGAGAGTCGTCACCGGCCACGCTCTGCCCAACGGCGCGATAACGGTGCTGACCATCGTCGGCTTCATGGTTGGCAATCTCATCGCGGGAACGGTGCTCGTCGAAAGCGTTTTTTCATGGCCAGGCATTGGCAGTCTGCTGGTCGTCTCGGTTGCGAGCCGTGATTTGGCTGTCGTCCAGTGCATCCTGCTCATTGTGGCCGCCGCCATGATTACCACCAATGTCACCATCGATCTGCTCTATGGCGTGCTCGATCCACGTATGCGCGAGTTGCGCTCTGGGAGGCAATAATTGTCGAGCATTTCCGCAGACCGAATTCTGCCGACTTCGAGGATGCGCAGTCTGGGGTGGTGGCGTGACCGCGGGGTCGCAATTGCGGTTGCCTGGCTCGCCCTCATGCTTCTTGTCGCAATCTTCGCTGATCGCCTCGCCTCTTATGACTATGCAGCCCTCGACCTTCATCATCGCCTCGCTGCACCTCTTGGTCTCGGCGGAACCATCGCGAATCCCTTCGGTTCGGACGAACTCGGCCGGGACGTGCTGGCGCGCCTGATTATATCCATCCGCATCAGCTTACTTATTGCTTTCGGAGCGACGTTGATCGGCGTCGTCCTTGGCACTACGCTTGGAGTTTTGGCCGCTCACTTCCGAGGCTGGGTAGAGCAGGTCATCCTCGGTTGTGTTGATTTCCAGGCGAGCATGCCGATTCTCGTTTTGGCACTCGCGGTGCTTGCTTTCTTCGGCAACTCTCTGCTCCTCTTCGTGGGGCTCATTGGTCTGCACGGATGGGAACGCTACGCGCGTGTCACCCGTGCGCTTGCTATGAGTTCCAACGAGCAAGCCTATGTGATCGCCGTACGCCAGCTTGGCGCAAGGCCATCGCGCGTCTACCTGCGCCACGTCATGCCGAACATCGCCTCCACCGTGATCGTCACCATGACGCTCGCGTTTCCGGACGTCATTTTGCTCGAGAGCGGCCTTAGCTTTCTTGGACTTGGAGTGCAGCCGCCGCTGACCTCGCTTGGCAATATGGTCGGTTACGGCCGTGACTATCTGACCCGTGCTCCCTGGATCCTTGCTCCCTTCGCTGGTCATCTCACTCACCACTTTGTCGATTTCGCTCGTCGGCGATTGGCTGCGCGATCGGATCGACAAGACATTATCATGAGCCTTCCAGAACCCTGCTTTCGATCCCTCTGCCCCGCAACATCCTGCCTTTCGACCGGCTGCAGCGATCTCGCGGCGGCCGCGTTCGAATAGCGCCATCCATGTATCGAACGCATAATGCAAGACTCGAGTGCTTGTTCAATCTGCAGGTTGATGACCGTCTGCGCCGCGCGATCTGCTACTGTCGGCACGCCTAGAATGCGTTGTCCGCCGTTCTTCTTGGGAATGGGGACAGCCCGAACGGCAGGTGGAAAGTAGCCGCCAGAAGACATTCGATTCCAGACCTTGTAAAGGTTGCCCTTCAAGTCCTTCTCAAAAGCTTCGAACGATACCTTATCCACGACGGCCGCGCCCGCATTGTCTTTGACCGGTTTGTAGGCCTTCATCACTGTCTGCTTGTCGATATCGTGCTGATTACGTTTGATTACGCTCTCGTGTCGTAGACCAGACCTGTCGCTACGTGAATCGTAGGGGCGGTCCGGACCGGCGCTTCAAGAACAACCGGGAGCTACCGATCTGCGTATATGGTGAGATCGATCTTCGCTCGTCCAACGGAGTGAATGAGCGGATCCAGTGCTCGCGCGTTGAAGCAGCCGAGAGATTTGTCGCCTCCCTCGCTGCAATGTCTGCTTGAGAATGCGATCCCGATAAGCGCCTTGCGCGGCGCTCCAATGCGCAGCGCTGATCGTGCGTCGGACAGGAAACGGCCTCAGCGGTGCCGGGAGATATACTGAGGCCGTGTCGATGCTTCTCGCGCAAGCCACAAACTGATTCAGAAAAGCCAAAGCTTGGCAGGTTCCTCAGGGCAAGTCGATCAGCCGACGCGCCAGATTTTCGGCGCTCACCGTCGCCCGAACGATCAGCCATCAGCTCGGAGCGCACCCGAACGCCTTCGCCGAGATTGGTGTAGCCTGCCTTCTCGACCGCACTGATGTGAACGAAGACGTCAGCTCCCCGTCTTCTAGCTGGATGAAGCCGTATCCTGTGGCCGCGTTGAACCACTTCACAGCCCCCATCGCCAATGCATTATCTCCAAACTGAAGTACCGCAATCTGATCGAAGAGCTTCCCAACCATAAGGACTTCCACCCAATAGGTAGCTCTCACGCTGAGCGCCCCTCACGCGTCCATAATCTTTTACGCCGAGGACGGTTCCTGCGGCCGGTCGGTCGTGGCGGCGCGGCCTGCAATGGCTGTCGCTCATCGCCAGCCGGCTCCTCGGCCTGTGCCTCGGGCTGGCCTTGCGCTACAGATCGATCGAGCTTCTCAAGGGCCTCCAGTACCTTCCGTCCCTCCTCAGTGATGGTCCAGTATCCCAGCTCCCGATCGATGAGCTTTTGTCGGAAGATGTCGAGATTCGGCTCGCGGCTCGCGATGCGCTTCATGCGCGCCGGCCACTCGGGCCCGCTGGTGTAAAAGATGACCAAGTGCTGTTTGACGACTTCAAGACTGGCTCGGCCGCCCGGCTGCCCGGCAAGTATCTTCAGTATGGACAGTTGAAAGCTCACATGCGCCCGCAAAGAGTCATTGAAAACCCGACGATACCGGCGCTGGCCACGGCCGGGTAGCGCACATCAGCGCTTTCCACGGAAACATTTCGGATAAGGCTAACGAGGGAGCAGAGTACCGCATTCATATGTAGTCTTCGGACCCGCCACCTCATGTGCCCGCGCAGCTCGGATCGTGCTGCTTGTCTGGGCCGAGCCGCTCGCCGCACACAAGACTGCGGATCGGGACACGACTCTGTGTTCTTGTTAGATTCTCATGAACGGTCGACCCCCAAGCTGGCGCATGCCGTCACCCAAACAGATGGAAAAAAGCGCTGCACCCGCCCAGCGGAATGTGTCCCGTGTGAACGAAGTGGACAAGCCTGCGCAAGGCCAAAGAAGGGGAAGTCAGCATCGACGTCTATGGCTTCCTGACTTGTGCCCTTAATGCCGAGAGCACTTCATTTTTCTAAGTGCCAAGACTGGGATCGAGGCCACGCAGCTCATCAATGTGATTGCATATCGATATCTGTGATCCAGTCGAGCAAACGAGTCAATCCCACTAGATCTTCCTAACCGATGAAATCGCGAGTCGCCATGTGGTCGCATCGCCGCCCTCTCGGGCGTGAGCGTGCGATGTCGTTGTCTTATTTGCGACGTGCTGTCGATCCTGCGACAGGTCGGCTTGGATGAGCAAGCATTACTAAAGCTGTCGCAGTTGGCATGAGCTTTGAAGAGTGAGATCCCGATTGCTCAGACGTGCAGGGATGGCTTAGGGGATGACAAGTCTTCAGTTCATGGCGTGGATCGGGTCCAAGTTCGGGCCCTCCAACCTTTGGCATCAACCCAATGGCTTGCGCATGAATCGCCTCCGCGATCAAGCTCGCTCGATCGCGATGCGCGCCGTCCCGACTGCGCGGATGATTGGCCAATTCTGGCGCGGCATTTGCAATCTCTCCTTCGCGCTTATCGCATGCGAAAAGCGGGCTGCGCTGGTCGAAGCCCAGCGTCCAAGCCGTGGTCCGTTTTTGCGTCTAAACGTGCCGTCGCACGAGGCTGCCCGCGAGCAGCATCGGAGGCTGACCGTGAATTCACGTCGGAACGTAATACTCCCGTGAAAGAAGCGGTATTTCGTTCGCCGACGCAAACGGGCGGCATGATGATATGGACAAGATAGCCAAGACAAAGCCGGCATTAATCTCGCGACCAGAAGGGACGAGACGGGCGGCTATCCGTCGCTTCTCTATCGAGCTCAATGAAACCGCGAAGTTCGCGTTGCCAATGGTGCTGACGCAGGTTGCGCAGGTTGCGATGATGACGACTGATCTTGCCTTCATCGGGCGTATCAGCGCTGAGGCGCTCGCCGCGGCAGCGCTGGCAGGCCGGCTCTATCTCATTAGCGTCACATTCGGCGTGGGACTACTAAGTGCCATCGCGCCTTTGGCGGCGCGGGCGCTCGGGGAAAATAATCTAGGCGCGGTACAGCGCTCGCTGCGCATGGGCCTATGGGTGGCCCTGATCCTGTCATTCCCGATCACTGCTGTGGCGCTGCGAGCAGAGCAAATACTGCTTGCCTTGGGCCAGACCCCAGATGTGGCGCAGCTTGCCCAGCAATACCTCTTCGGATTAGCCTTCGGCACGGCTCCGGCACTAGCGTTTTTGGCTATCCGCAGTTTCATGGGTGGGGTCAATCGGCCACAGCCAGTCTTCTGGATTACGCTAACAGCCATCCCCCTCAATGCGTTGTTGGTCTATATTCTGGCCTATGGGAAGCTTGGGCTGCCCCGGTTGGAGCTGTTCGGGGCAGGCCTTGCGACCACGCTGGTCAACTGCGGCATGTTTTTGGCGGGCTTGTGGTTCGCTGCACTGCGCTGGCCGTTCCGTGAGTACCATGTGCTTGCGGATCTCTGGCGTTTCGATTGGCGCGCAATGCGGCAGCTCATCGCAATTGGGACGCCGATCTCCATCTCTTCATCGATCGAGTCGGGACTATTTGGAGCCACGTCGCTCCTTGCGGGCTTGATCAGCAACAGCTGGCCGCTCACCAGATTGTTGTTCAGATTTCCTTGACCCTGTTTATGATTTATCTCGGCATTGGGACGGCCGCTGCCGTGCGCGTTGGCCATGCCGCCGGCCGCGACGACCGTGCAGGCGTCAAGCGGGCCAATCTGGCGGCGATGTTGCTTGGTATGGTCATAGCTACAACGCTAACGCTTACGTTGATCACCGTGCGTTTTGAGATCGTGGAGCTGTTTCTGGGCAGAGCGACCCGCGATTCCGAGGCAACGATCAGCCTCGCTGCAAAGCTCCTCATGGTCGGCGCAACCCTCTTTATGACTGACGCCGCCCAGTGCATTGCGGCAGGCGGCCTGCGCGGGCTGAAGGACACGCGGGTGCCGCTGCTGTTTTCGGCTATTGCTTGGTGGCTGATCGGCTTTTCCCTCAGCTATTGGCTCAGTCTGAAGATCGGTTTGGGCGCCGTCGGTATATGGATTGGCTTGTCGACCGGAGACACAATCTATGCGGCGATCCTCGTCCTGCGGTTCCGCCACTTAGCAAGTCGTCCTCTCTGATGCGCGCGCATCATTGATTCCAAGCGGCGACGATACGCCGGGATGCTTGCCCGCGCGGTTGTGACCGGGGCGAACGCAAGTCGGACTGAAAATTGAAGGTTCCGTGTCACGGCGCGACTGCAGGGATAACATAACAAGAGATAGTAACTCGACTAGCATCGTATTTTTCGATCATTTCATTTCAAAAAACGATGGCCAAAGTGGTTAGCTCGTTTCATTGCGAGTAGGAATCCTCAAGGCGTCCCCGGCGATTTGCAGGCTTTCCAACTTGTCACTCCTGGCGGAATGGCTCAACGGGTCCCTCCCTTCGAGAGCAACGCCGGCCCGAGCGGCCCAGCGGCGCGCACCAGGCGCCGATGCGATCACGCTTAGTCAGGGCATATCTTTCGACACCCCGACCGGTGTCTGCGACCGCCACAGCTGTGAGATTCCTGCCAAGCACACGAGATGCATCGCATTCGCCGGAATCAAGCCGCCACGCGAAAACGATCCGCGGGCAGCATCAGCCACGGTTCCTGGCTCAATCGCGACGTGGACCAGATCAGGATCGGCTAGGGCGCCGAGCAGTTCTCTTGGACGCGGTATTTGCCACCCTTCCTTGCGAGGCCATGCTATCGACGGCTTGCTGGACATCCTACCTGACGTCCTCGCCGGAGTTGGGCGGTCCTCGGGGCCTGTGATGAATTCCGTGGCTTCGCGCTGCGCCCGCAGAGGTGCATCAGGCGATCATGATCAGACCAAACCACTGACGCCGCAGCCTCCGTCCAAGACAAGCCGGGCCGATCTACGGCTCAGGAGAGCTGCTGGCGCTCGCACGCCGCTAATCCCGGCTCGGGACCGGCCGTCGCGCTGGCCGGGCTTTGGTCAGCGTGGCTGGGAGCGCCATACCCGCATTGCGCTCGCGCTAGCGATCAGCCTCGGCTCCAAGTCGATGGCGCTGGGCTGCGCCAGCCAAGTCCTGGTCGCTCCCGGTCCGCTACGTTCCAGCTAGGCGAAAGCTTTACGCATGTTCGACCGACCGAACCGGAATCGGGTTCTCATCGTGCTGTTCGATGGGCTTCGACCCGATCTCGTCAAACCGTCATTGACACCGAATCTGGTCAGGCTTCAGCGCCGCGGTGCGGTGCTGGCCCGGCAGCGCACCGTCTATCCCAGTGAAACACGAATAGCGCTCACGAGCCTCGTCACGGGCACGACGCCGGATCGCCACGGCATCGTTGGGAATCAATATCTCGACAGGCAGTCGCCGATACCGCGCTCTGTCGACACGAGCGACGCGCGCCTGATCGAGCACCTTGATGCCGCGAGCGACGGCCATCTACTCGGTGTGCCGTCACTTGGTGAGATCCTCGCGGCGAACGGCAGGACCTTCTCAGTCCTCGCTTCCAACTCGGCGGGGGCAACGCGCCTGCTGAACCATAAAGCTCGAAAGTTCAGACAAGTGACGCTCTCCGGCCACTTCCCTTGCATCGCGACCTCCGCCGAGATGCTCAGACAGGTGGAAACCCTGCTGGGGCCGACGCCTGCGCCGCCGCCCCCCGGCGACCCAGATCTTGCCTCTCAAGCCTTTCTGACCTCAGCGTTCCTCAACGTAATCTGGCCTCAAATTCGGCCCGACGTCGCAATCCTCTCCTTCGGCGAGCCCGATATTTCCTCTCACGATTGTGGGACTGGCGCGCCAAAGACGCTGGAAGCGATCAGCTTTGTCGATCGGCAGTTGGGCCGCGTGCTCGATTGGTGGGACGCTGAGGGCGTCTCCCTTGGCGTGCACCTGATTGCCGCCTCCGATCATGGACACGTGACGGTGCATGCGCGGGCCGATCTATTTGAGACGCTCGAGGCTGCTGGGCTGCGCTGCGGTCCCGCACCAGCGGCCGGGATCGATGCCATCGTCATACCTGGCCAGGTCGGAGCAATTTACCTCGCCGAGCCATCGGACGCCGTTATCCGCCGCACAGTAGGATCGATGATCGAGCGGCCCTGGTGTGGTCCGGTGTTTACCGCGGGTGGCGCGGACGATGGCATTGCACCGGGCAGCTTTGCCCGCCATTTGGTGTTCGCCGACCATGCCCGATCGGCGGACATCCTGTTTTCGTTCCGGTCGGATGACGATCTCGATCCATTTGGTCTTATCGGCCGCAGTTGGAGTGCGGATGGGCCGATCGGCTTCGGAGTGCACGGCGGGTTGCATGCCAAGGAGATGTCGTCGGTCGGCATTTTGGCGGGACCGCCGATCAAAAACGGCTTCGTCTCGCAAGTTCCCTCAGGCATCTGCGATATTGCGCCGACAGTGCTCGGTCTTCTGGGCCTTTCGCGACCGGCAACGATGACCGGTCGTGCGCTCGCAGAGGTCTTTATCGATGATGGACAGGACCTGCCTCGTACGATTGAAAAGTTATACGAGACCAGCAGCGGCGCATACCGGCAGCACCTTCGTCGTGTGCAGGTCGGTGAGGCAGTCTATCTCGATTTTGCTGGCGTCGTGTGGGCGTCCCAACAACTGACATAACTCAAGCTCGATCTGCACCCCGCAAGGGCCGGTCTGCTGTCATCAATGGTGGAATTCGTCGAAAAATTCGATGGAGCGCCAAATTTAAGCGCGGCTCGAGTCATTGCATCAATTCAAGCACTCATGTTTGCTACCATGTACGAACAGTACACAGATGTGTCTGGCGTCCAGGTTTACTGATCGCGAGAGCGTCTTCATAAACCTCCCCCGCAATGCCAAAACTCCTTCGGCCCTGAAGACCAACGAAGTACGGGAGTCGCGCCACGACACGTCGTTCAACGAGGGAAGCATCGGTTGAATATGCACGAGCGCGTACTTTTGGACCGCCTGCGATCGATGTGTCGGCGTGTCATCCAAAGGGAGGTGGACTTGTTGGTCGCTGACATTAAGAAGAAGGAAGAGTCAGCAGCTAGCGCAGCAACTTAACAGAAGCCCTCGCCAACGAGCCCGCTACGGGAGATTTCACCGGAGTTAAGATCGTAAATCCGATGCGCGAAGCACGTCGTGAGCGGCTTACGGTCCATCGGCCCGCGGCTCACTGACGACCTCGTCGATTTTGTCTGAGCTCCTTGCTTCGTGTTTGATTGTTCCTATCGCTCCGGCGAAGCTTTCAATTACCCACATCTTCGGGCGGGCTTGCCCAATCTGAATCGGGCGTGATTCTGTCCATGACGCCGAATCACTGGGGCGTTATGAATGAATGTTGGATCGAAGCCCGGCCCGGCCGGCCGGCAAGATGCCGCGTCGGCTGCGGCGAGTCTTCCGGATAAACGTCTGCAGCGTCGTTTACGGCGGTTGCTGGAGCAGCTTTCCGCCGCGCCGGGTAAGCCGGTTCCAGCGGCCTTTGGCGAATTGGGCTGCGACGAAGGCGGCCTATCGATTTTTCGACAATCCGCGCGTCACCGAACACGGCGTGATGGCGGGACATTTCGCTGCGACTGCAGCGCGTTTCAAAGCCAGCGAAGGGCCTGTCCTGATCCTTCAGGACACGCCCGAGTTCATCTACAGTCGCGAGTCGCCCTGCAAGATCGGGTACACGAAGACCATCAACGCTGGCCGCTATAAAGCCGGACAACCCACCACCCACACCTCGTGCGGTGTGTTGATGCATTCGAGTCTGGTCGTCACCACAAGCGGGACTCCGCTCGGCCTGTCGGCGGTGAAGTTCTGGACCCGCAGCAAATTCAAAGGGGCGGCCGCGCTCAGACGGCTCGTGAACCAAACGCGCGTGCCGATCGAGACCAAGGAAAGCTATCGCTGGCTCGAGAATCTGCGCCAGTCCATCGCGCTTATGGGCTCACCCGAGCGTTGCGTGCACGTGGGCGACCGGGAAAGCGATATCTACGAACTGTTTTGCCTGGCGCCGGATCTCGGGACGCGGGTTCTTGTGCGGGTTCAGACCAATCGGCTGGCCGAGCCACCACCGAAAGCCGCGCCGACGGATGCGGCCCATCGTGTCTTCGCCCCACTCGCCACGGTCCCTGGTCTGGTCGCCACCAGGTCGCGATGGCGAAGATGGCGAAACTGCTTGCTTGCAGATCAAGTTCGCCTCGGTGAAAACATTGCCGCCTGTCGGCGAGCAAAAGCGCGACGCGCCGCAAATCCTCGTCTACATTCATGCCCTGGAGGTCGACCCACTTTCGGATCGCGATCCGATCGACTGGAAGCTGGTGACCAATCTGCCTATCGACGATCTCGCAGCCGCCGTCGAAAAGCTCGACTGGTACGCATTGCGCTGGAAGGTCGAGGTGTTCCACAGGTCATGAAATCTGGTTGCCGCGCCGAGGACGCGAGATTGCAGACTGCCGAGCGGCTGGTGAAGCTGCTCGCCCTCATCACTGTCGTCAGCTGGATTGCAATGCCGCAGCAGGATGGGCGACTGGCCGGGTGTCCGCGAGGGCCGCGAGGCGTTCCTGCGCGCCGCGGATGTCGCGCAACAACGCGACCGGGTCGAGAGCGGTATAGAGTTCTTGGAGATGGTGTCGAACCGCGTCGGACGCGCCGGCGTCGGCAGCCAAGCGCTGGTGTGGCGTTGCCGGCGCGCTGTATGTCTTGTGCACACGGGCGCCGTCGTGCTGCTTGGCTATCAATTTGAACGAGGGTTGGAAGAAGTTCACGAACAGCCGCGCCGATTGATAGAGTTCAGCCAGCAGCTTGGCGGCTTCCAGGCCCTCGAACCGACGATAGCCGACCATCCTGCGCACGACGGCGCCGTTCTTCTGCTCGACGAACCCCTGCTCGTACTTCCGGTAGGGCCGGCACGCGTGAAGACCGATGTTGGCCGCATCGCAGTAGACTTTCAGCATTTCGTTCATGTCGTTGTCCGTATCGAGGCCGAGCAGCGCGAAGGGTAATTGTTTGCGCAATTCCGTCAGCACCGTGCTCAGCAGCGTCTGTTCGCGCACGATCAATGGAGCGCACCCGTCCAGCCAGTCGCGATGTCGGTGAGCACGAGGGTCTGGATGAAGCTGCCGCCGCGCTGAAGGTCCGCTGTGCGCTACGAGGTCCGCTTCGACAAAACCCGGCGCCGGATCGTTCCAATCTGCCGGCGTCCGTATTGGAATACTGCGACGCAACGAGTGCGTCGCGTGCCGTCGGCGTTTGCGACTAACACTTCCCGGACCCGCGCCAATGCACGGTCGATCGTCGCAGCGCTCATTGCCGAAATGTCGCGGATCTCGAGGGCAAGGCCGAGATGGCCGTGCCGTTCCATCGCCTCAATCAGCGCAGGCATTAACGCCTTCAGCCGCTTCCCGCAGATCCGGTCTGACGCCTCCCAAAGGAGCACGAGCGCGTTGTGTTCTGCCTCATTATAGACCCTGCGTCGCGCCCGCCGGCCTGGGCGTGCGTCTTCCTGACCTCGAAGCAGCCGCATCGCATGCTTGCGATGGAATCCGGTGATGTCGACGAATCCGTCCAATATCCGCGCTTTCTTCGCGCGATCCGACGTCCGATAGCGCGCGCCTGCTGCCGCCGTCAGTTCCTTCGGCGTCGCCATGCTTAGCCACCCCATCTTCGCCCCCGCTCGTTTCCGATCCAAGGGAGCAATTTGCGTGAGGCAAACGGCTCAGCATCGGGTAACAATTAAGCCGAGGCAATGTGACCGCTAGATCCTATTGTCGATTCCTGGTTGCAACGCGGGCGTGGTCTACACCCGGAACGAGCTGTCGCAAGCATCTCCGCATCGCCAATGGTGTCCCCGCCGTCAAGCCGGGCACCCGACGCATGATCAACGTCAGCTTACATGTCACCGCCACGACAGAGAGCTTCCAGTTCCGTGGTCGGAACTGGCGCTCATCTCAGCGTCAAAACGCAGTCGGTCGACCATCGCTGATTTGCGGCGTTTTCGTCCACAGCATGCCGTCGCACCATATATGTTCAATGCGCCCCCACTGACAGGCGCTAGCGGCGTCCGGGAAAAACCCACGTCCATGGAGGTTGGCGCTCGTATTGCAGAGCAGGGGAACGCCCGTGAGCTTTTCATATTCGACGAGAAGCTCGGCGACTTTGTGCTGCGAGGTTCTGGGAACGGTCTGTAATCGTGCAGATCCATCGAGATGCACAACGGCCGGGATTTTCTCTTGCCATCCCAGTCGTGTCTGGTGATCGAATAGCATGTAAGGATCCGGTGTTCCAGGGTTAAAAATATGTGGCGCTCGGTCCTCTAGACATATCGGTGCCACTGGTCGAAAGGGTTCGCGAAGTTTGATCTCATTGAGATGATCCTTCATTCTCGACGAAGTCGCGGCTGCAAGAATGCTTCTGCTACCCAATGCCCGTGGTCCCAGTTCGGCGCGGCCGGCAAGGAAGACCACGGGTTTGTTGCTGGCGAGAATGGCCGCAAGTTCGCGCATGCTGCACGACGCGGCCTGCCAACCGGGTGGCACGTCGCTAGGTTGCACGGCTGGACCGCCGTAGACCGACCATTCCAGCGGCACGAAGCCGCTGTTGGCCGCCAGTGCGGAGCAAGCGGCACCGATTGCGGAGCCACTGTCATTCGGGAAGGGTGGCACCCAGACAGCATCGAACAGACCTGTGGCACGCAGAGCACTGTTCCATTTGATGTTCAGACCGCAGCCGCCAGCTACGCACAGATTGCGCGCTTCCGAAAGATGCGAATGCCGCTGCAAGGCAATCGCCGTTTGCCTGACAAGCAGACGTTCGAGGAAACAATGAAACGATGCAAGCACATCCTCGGGTGCTTTGGCCTTCAGGCGGAGCGCGCTTGCATCGAAGAAGTCATGCAAAGTCCCAAGGGAGGACTGGGCCCTGTACCGACTGGCAAGCTCTGTGCCAGCCGCAAGGTGCTTTTTGTAGAGTTCTTGAAAAACCGTGACAATGTTTTCATCAACATAGCCAAGCGCGATGTAGGCCATCAATTTCCCTGCCACACCTAAATCCAGCGTGGTGCCACCACCCGGGTCGCGCTTGACGGCACGATCCACATCCGAGTTGGTGCAGCTCGCCTGCTTATACGGTCCGAAGTGATGACCCGCGACGGCATAAGCATGACCATTGATCGGAAACAGGCATTCGAGGAATTGGGCTTTACGGCGTTCTACGTAGTAGAAACGTGGGAAGGTACCGCCGTCCCACACCAGGCAGAACGCGGGCTGTCCGGCCTTGGCAAAGGGACTCGTGCAGTATGCAGAGGCGACATGACCCGTGATGTGTGAATAGCTTCGATACGGGAAGCACCTGCCATCGAGTAGCAACCCAGAGCCGTCGCGCGAAGTGAGGAGGCCTCGATCAGGTTCAATGTATGGCGCCCCCTTGAGAGTGATGGGCGCCACACCACTGAGGATCTGGAACTGGGACTCTACTTCGCCCCGCCAGCCATCGATGACGAACTGATCAATATCCTGCGGATCCCGACCGTGCCTCTCTAAGGCGACAACAACACTATCGAGATTGTTGATGGTCTGATACCGCGGATTGTTATCCCGCTTCTCCTGCTCGAAACAGAAGACGAGCCGGCGATCCTCGACAAGAGCGATTGCTCCGTCATGCGTCAGTTTCATGCCGCAGATCCGCATACTACCTCCATTTTTAGCACCAGAAACTCGATCCATCCGAAAATCGCTCCGATTCCGAAAGCAGGGGAGCAAGCAGTCTTCGTTGACCCATTCCCGCTTGCACTGCACGCACTCTGCCTTGATCAACGTTTCGTTCAGCATGTCGATGTGCGTTTCGCCATCAACGGCATGGCCGCAGCGCCGGGAAGGGATATCGCGAGCGGATGCGACCGCCAGATGCCCGCCTGGCTTAGATCAATGCATGTTTCGCGCCAGTGTGAACCAGAGGAAGCGCCCAATGGCTTTCGGCGGAATGTCGTGTTCGCAATCAGCTTGGCGGATTCCTGACGTCGGGTGCGTTTGGGTCCGGACAGAACCGAGCCCACGCCACCATCTGATGAACCGATGGCGGGCTGACGCGGAAGTATTCCCGCATGTCGGTCTCGGCCGGGGGGACGCCGCTCACGATCACCGAAATGCGCAGACGGCAGTGTAACTGCGTGTACAGGTGGATATAGGCCAGATATTGGCCCTGCTTTGCGGTGAAGGTTTTTCCCGAGCGACTCACGCCGGCCATCCGATTCAGCTGGTGATCCGTGCCTCAAGACGTGCAGGCACGGATGAATGTACGCTGTCGGGTCGAATTGAGCCAAAGCGAGCGCGCAGAACTCATGCGCCTCATGAGCGGCGGCAAGCAGGCGGCCCAGGGGGTCGCAGTCGCCAGCGAGGCCTGCTCGCCCGCCAGTACTACGAGGCCTTCCGGCGGTGCAGCCCGCGGATCGCGCCCGCAAGCTCAAGCGAGCCCAGATCCTGCTGGCCGCCGACGCCGGCGCAGCGACGAGGACATCGCTGCAAGTGTCGGGGTTGGCGCCTCGACGGTCTACCGAGCCAAGCGGCTGTTTGTCGAAGGCAACCTGGAGCGAGCGCTGAGCGAAGAACTCACCGGAGGAGGAAGCCGTGCTGGTCGCGACCGCCGGCTCGAGCCCGCCTGCAGGGCGCGCGCGTTGGATGTAAAAGTGGCGACTTGACGTGGATGCCATGCGCCTCGAAGAACGACACGACACGGTCGTTCAACAGCTCGGCTGCCGTGATCGGCGTCTTGCGGTCATACGGCTTGGCGAACGCCACTTGCTGTAGGTGTCGATCAAGGTCTGCTGACAATGCGCCCGCCCCCCTGTATTTGCCGACATAGAAGGTGTCCTGCGCGCCACGGTAGCCGGGGCACTCGCCCTCGAACTCGCCATGTGCCTCCTTCTCGGACTTGGCCTTTTCCAACGCGACGAGCGGGGCTTCGGGTCAACACCAGGCCGTCCTGGGCCATCTTGGCCTCCAGCGCCTTCAGCCGTTTCTTGACGTTGGCGAGGTCATGACGCAGCCATACCGCCCGCATGCCGAACGTTGAGATCGACAGGCCCCGGCTCCTGAGTTCACCCGCACCTGGCCCCAGGCCGGCTCCTCGATCGCCAGCTCGACGACCGCCGCCTCGAGCTCGGGCGCAACACGGTTTTCTTAGGATCAGTTCTTGCGGCTGATCTCAACATCGCCAGCTCGCCGCCTTTGTCGTACAGCTCGTTGAATCGGTAGAAGCTGTCGCGGCTATAGCCCATCATCCGGCAGGCCTGGCTGACGTTGCCGATCTGCTTGGCCAGTGCCAACATGCCGACCTTTGCGCGAATGACCTTCTGCTCTTGCGTCATGGTGGCGTCTCCTCTGCAAGACGCTCCGAGATGCGCGGGAGCGCCCATTCGGGTGAGCGCTCCTGCTTGCCCGCAGCTCCATTCCCCGTCAGATCAAGCCATGCTGTAAGATTAAGTCGAAACTTCTATAACCTCACGCATGCATTGCGGATGCGCACCTCGCCGGCCGCGACCGTCACCGCCACGCGCTCGCCGATCAGCCGCCATGGCACCGAGTAACTGTTCGTGTCGATCTCGACGGCGCAATCGTTACCGACGACGCGGGGCAATTCGCGCAACGATCCGAACGACGGCCCGCCGAGCAGCTTCAATCGGTGCGCCTCGTCACGCTCAAAGCGGACGATCGTCGCCTCGCCGGTCGTGCCGTGGATACGCACGTTCGCCACCTCACGCTTCCACTCGGCGAGATGCGCCTCGAATGCCTCCCAGCTCGAAGGAATGCCCCGCTATCGCGTACTCCTTCACGCAGCCGACGCCATTCTCCGTCTTACCCTTTGTGCGCGCCCGATACGGCACACAGACGCGAGGACGGAAGCCCCAATGCTTCGCGAACGCGATCAGCTTGTCATTAAACTGAACCGGCCGGCTCACCAGATCATTTGATCCAGAGAGGTCAAAATTCAACCTGCTGCAGCGGACGGGCAAATGGCAGAAGTTCTCTGCGGAATGACCTAACTTTTTTTTCGTTTATCTTTTGCCGTCGGCTTTCGCAAAACCGCGGGCGCCGGACGCCGGCGCTTGATAAGTTTTCCAGAGAGGAGATATTCGCCAGATGCGTGCAAGAACCGCTCGTTTTCGCGAATCCTGGTTTGCGCAGGCTCACCTAGACGGCCGATTGCTAAGGCGGCGAGAAGATTGGCTATGGCAGTGGCCCCGAATGTGGACTCTGGAAATGATTGCCCAGAAGTTTGCGCGACAAAATGCAGACCTTCAAGCTCGCTCACAGGCGCAGCGAAGCTATCGGTAATTGAGATTATGTGCCCCCCCGATTGCGCGGCCTTCTCAGCGAGGCGATGAACTACCCGATTGAAGGGTGCAAAAGTTACCGCCACAAACGCATCGCCGGGCAAGAGGTCCTCTAGAAGACTTTCGGGTGCTCCTCCCGGGCTGTCTAACAGGATCACGTTTGGCCGCGCCTTTCGTAAGGCATATGCCAATGTGTAAGCTGGAGTGAATGTAGTCCTTCTGCCACAAACAAATATCTTTGGCGCATTCGCCAGAAGACCGACTGCTTCGGTGACCTTCTCCTTGGACAGATGCGCACGAGCTCGCCTTACAACATCGAGCTCCGCTGCGAAAAACGATTCGATGATGTCATTCAATCGGGCGCCTTCGCCCATTTTATGGATTAACGATCTTGCGGCTTGTTCGTTGCGGGTTGTGGACAGGCGATCCCTCTGCTGACGATCGCGCATCGTGTCGATGAAACGCTGCCGCAGGTCGCCGTAGCCGGGCAATCCCATGCGCTGGGCCAGCCGGACGAGGCTCACGGGCGGTACGTTTGCCCGCCGAGCCATCTCCCGCATCGAGTGGAAGGCCACTTCATCCGGATTGTTGATGAGATAATGAGCCGCCTCGACGGCCTGACCGGACAAATCGACGCAAATTTCCTTGATTTCCTCAATCAGATCCACTGAACCCACGCGGCATCTCCTATCGCGCCAATCCAACTGACCGGCAGACATACTCTAGCGATGCGTTTGGCATATGGCCATCCGTCTCCTGTCATACTGCGGTGGAGGCAGCGGGAGAGCAGCGGCCCCGGAATCATTAGCTTGGCTGTGAAACGCAATTAATCCTTTAGTTTTGACGTCTGCATCTTCATTCAAGCGAGACGTCCGAATTGCCAAAAGGATCGACCTGCTTAAGCCGGTTTCGCAACTCGCCCAGAACGGTCGCGCATACGACAACCTCGTCCCGCTCGACCAACAGGATGGGCGCAAGCCCGGTCCTGCGCACTATCAAGCGAACCAACCAGCTTAAGAACGTCAATACGGTGCTAGCCCGCGGCTAGAATTCGCGGCAAGGCGGAGCAGGGGGCGTAGGTAAGTCGGCCGACGATAGCATGTGACCCCAATCTTCTCGCTGCATTCATAGCGGAGCGGCGCGGTTTGTACCATGCTAGAACTGGCCTACCGCTGTATCGTTTAGTCGTTACCTTGCGCAAACTCACGACCGTTCATTCGATTTGGATCTCTCGGTGGATCGGCCTCTACCCGCTCACTATGTCGCACGCGCTTCTTCGCTGCGGCGATGGCGCGTCGTACCAGTCACTTTCGATTGAAGAAACTCGCGCTTGCCATGAGCGTGTATTTCGCGCCACCTACCGATGCTGGTGGTTGAGTTAGAGCTGAGAGCGTGTAACGATATTGTATGCTATGAGACCCATCAAACTTCGCATTTGGGAAGTCGCTTGCAGTGAGTTTGATAGCCCAATTCAAGGAGGGCTAATCGCCTAAACGCGCTGACTAGAAACGATTGGACGCATTCAGATGTCGCTCGTTAACAGTTCGTCTTTCATCGTCTCTCAGGCGCGGCGCTCGGCGCCTCGCTTCTAAGCCGCTCTGGATGTCGTCTTTTTATTAGACCATTTCGTATGCTCAGATGGCTGCTTGCGAGGCCGATGCTGCTCGTTTTGCTCGTGCCATTGGAAGACGTTAAAGGAATCTTACTGCGATCGAGGAGGTGCGGCATGCGGTACGACGAAATGACACTCGGAGTGATGGTTCTTCAAGCGGGATGCCATGAAGCTGCATGGCGCGATCCGCGCGTGCCAGCGAATGGCGGAATTGATATCGACTATTTTGCAAATCTCGCAGCCCTTGCGGAAACTGCTGCATTTCACTTCATATTCTGCGCCGATAGTCCGAGCGTAACAGATGAGGCTCACGCCACCATAGCTCGCAGAAGTCGACACGACGGATTCGAGCCAATGACCCTACTGTCAGCACTATCATCGCGAACAAAAAATATCGGCCTTGTTGCGACGGCGACCACGACGTACAATCAGCCATATCATATTGCGCGAATGCTCGCCTCGCTCGACCGGCTTTCGCGGGGGCGCGCTGCTTGGAATATTGTCACCTCGGGTTACAAGTTCGAAGCGGCAAACTTTGGCGAAAAGGAATTGCCAAATCATAGCACACGCTATGCTCGAGCGAGAGAATTTGTCGAAGTAGTCAAGGGTCTTTGGGACTCCTGGGAGGATGATGCTTTCATTCGCGATAAGCAAAGCGGGGTCTTTGTCGATACGAACAAGCTGCATACGCTCGACCACCAAGGCCCGTGCTTTTCAGTAAGAGGTCCACTGAACACTGCAAGACCGCCGCAAGGATATCCCGTGTTGGTTCAAGCTGGTGCGTCCGACATCGGAATGGCATTCGCTGCAGAAATTGGAGAGGTCATTTTCACCGCGGAGCCTTGTTGCGAGAACGGAAAGAGGTACTACACGGCTCTCAAGGAGAAAGCGCACACATTTGGGCGAGAAGACAATCAGGTATTAGTTATGCCCGGTCTTGTCCCGATCGTCGGGCGGACCAAGCAGGAAGCGTCGGATAAGCTTGAAAGGCTTCATTCCCTTATGCATATCGACGTTCTAACCGGAGTCGCTGAGCGATGGTTAGGTTTCGTCAAGGACCTGCGTTCGGTCGACCTTGATTCGCTCGTGCCCGACATGCTGCCGCAATCGAATTTATTCCAAAGTCGACAGAAGCTACTCCTGGAACTAGCCGCTCGCCGAAAATATACTTGGAGACAGCTGATAGGCTATATATCTGACAGTTCAGGACATTTGATGGTTGTTGGGACGCCCGACGAAATTGCTCAAGCTATGGTGGACACATTTGACGAACGTGCAGCCGATGGTTTCAATTTGTGTCTGGCGACGCTTCCCGATGGCCTCAAGGATTTCATTGAGCTTGTTGTCCCGGAATTGCGGCGACGAGGAAAATTCAGATCCAAATACTCGGGACAGACTCTAAGAGAGAATCTCGGTCTCAAGCGACCACTCAATTCGTTCACACAATCGTGTGTGGGTGGGTCTACCAGCGCATCCGATAGCAACAAAGCGGGGCTTCTCTCGCGCGATTGAGCTGATCTGTGCGCGGGCTACGCTTAGGGAGAGGGCCGTTGATAGATCTCCTAGGTCGTGTGGACTCTTGGGATTCTCAAATCGGATTGAATGTGATTCAAGGCTTTCTTTTAGGAGGAAGCCTTGGGTGTCATGGAACGGCTCGTCCTGAGCGATGCGCAATGGAATCGTATCTCCGGCTTGATCATCGGTCGGCCGGACCAGCGTGGCTCGACGGGCCGCGACAACCGCATGTTCGTCGAGGGCGTTTTATGGATCGTGCGGACCGGTTCGCCGTGGCGTGATCTGCCCGAAGCGTTCGGCGAGTGGAACAGCGCGTTTCGGCGCTTCAGCCGGTGGAGCGCAAAGGGGGTTTGGCTGCGCATGTTCGAAGCGCTCGCAGATGATCCGGACTTTGAGTACTTGATCGTTGACTCCACCATCGTCCGCGCCCACCAGCACGCCAGCGGCGCAAAAGGGGGACTCAAAATCAGGCCATCGGACGTTCGCGCGGCGGCCTGACGACAAAAATCCATATGGCTGTCCGCGGCTTGGGTTGCCCGGTCCGTTTCTTCCTAACAGTGGGGCAAGCCGGTGATGCGCCTCAGGCCCAGCCGCTCATCGAGGGGCTTCCAGCCGAGGTCGTAATGGGCGATGCAGCCTACGATTCCGATGCGCTGCGATCTTCCATCGCCGCAAAGGGCGCTCAAGCCGTCATTCCGAACAACCCCTCGCGGGCAATCAAATATCCGCTCAACAAACCACTCTATGCCGAGCGTCACCTGATCGAATGCTGCTTCTCGAAACTCAAGCGGTTCCGGCGTGTCGCGACCCGTTACGAAAAGACCGCACGAAATTACTTTGCCATCGTAACTATCGCCGCAACCCTGCTCTGGTTAAGGTAATTGTCCACACGACCTAGCCCCCTTCGGCTAGGAGCCCGATAAGGGGATCCAAGCGAGCTAGTACCCACTTTTCTTGGATCGTGAGTCGTGATTCAAGATATGAATGATCCCGAAGCAAGAGAAGTCCACCTTTCGCGGAAAGATCGCAAGGTACTTGAGGCGTGTTGTCGATCGCCGCTGACGTTGCAGCGCGATTTGAAGCGAGCGCGGATCGTTCTGTTGGCGGCGGATGGACGCAGCACCTGCTCGATCGCCAAAGAAGTCGGGGTCCAGCCTCGGATGGTCAGCCTTTGGCGGCACCGCTATTCCGATCATGGCCTTGAAGGGCTGCAAGACAAGCCGCGGCCCGGCAAGCAGCCGATCTATACGAAGGTCACCGACAAGCGGATTCTGAAGCTGCTGGATAAGCCGGCCCCGCAACGGTTTGCGCGCTGGACCGGCCCTCTGCTGGCCGAGGCGCTCGGCGATGTTGACGTCCAATATGTTTGGCGGTTCCTGCGCAGCCACAAGATTGACCTCGCGGCTCGCAAGTCTTGGTGCGAGAGCAACGACCCGAACTTTACGGCCAAAGCCGCCGATGTTGTCGGCCTCTACGTCGCCCCGCCCGCGAAGGCCATTGTGCTATGCGTGGACGAGAAGCCCTCGATCCAAGCCTTGGAGCGAGCGCAGGGTTGCCTGAAGTTGCCCAATGGCCGCGCCTTGACGCCAGAGCCACGATTACAAGCGACATGGCACGACAACACTGTTTGCGGCGCTTGAAGTCGCCACCGGAAAGATCAACGCGACGCATTCAAAACGCCGTCGCCGCGTCGAGTTTCTCGACTTCATGAACAGTGTCGCCGCGGCCTTTCGGGGCCGAAAGCTTCACGTCATCCTCGACAACCTCAACACCCACAAGAAGAACGAGCCCTGGCTCAAGGCCCACCCCAACGTGCAATTTCACTTCACGCCGACAAGCGCGTCCTCGCTCAATCAGGTCGAGGTCTGGTTCTCGATGTTGCAGGGGCAGTCACTTAGCGGCACCTCCTTCACAAACATCAACCAGCTTCAGGAACACATCGATGCCTACGTCAACGCCTACAACGACAAAGCCGAGCCCTTTGGCTGGACCAAGAAAAAGGTCCGTCAACGCCGTTTCAAAGGCCGCCGTATCACTCAGCTCTGATTCCGAGTACTAGCATTACAGTTGTCTTTTTGATTTGAAGTGAGCGCGCTGAGCGGCAGCCTGGTGAGCTCTGCGCCAGAATGACCATGCAATGACATGCGCGGGTTGGATCCGCTTTCGAGCAAGCCTGGTGGCGATGCGGCGGATTTCCTGGAGTGACCAACGGATCAGCGGCGGCGTGGGTGTGCTTTGGCTTTTGCCGCGGGGCGGCGTTTGGTTTTTTTGGGCGGTGGCGGATTGGCGCGATGGCGGATCGCCGCCATCATGGCGAAGGCGAGCATCACCAGGGACACGTGGCGATGCCAGCCATGCCAGGACCTGCTCTCGTTGTGATCGAGCCCGAACTCGTTTTTCGCGGTTTCAAAGCTGTCCTCGATCGCCCATCGATGGCCTTCGACCGCGACCAGCATTTCAATTGATGTTCCCGCTGGGCACCAGGTGGTGAAGAAGGCGAGATCGCCATCGGCGATATGGCGACGGATCAGCAGACCGCGCGTCCATAAACCATCATTTGCGCTGTTGAACTGCTCGACCTCGAGATCGGCCAGTTCGAGATAACACCAGTCATGCAGCCGCGGTCCTTTGATTCCGGCTCCCGCCGACAAGCGCTTCCAGTCGGACGGGCGCCGCGTCCGGGCGATGTCTTCGGCCTTGCCGGCGACCGGCGGTCGCTTGCCCCAGGATCGGAAGACATGAGAGCTGCTGACCCCGAGCACATAGCCTTTGCCTGCCCGCCGTAGCTGCTGTTCGATATCGCCAACACCGTAGACGGTGTCACCGGCAACCCACTTGAATGGTACAGACGCGGCTATCGCACGTGCGATCATTCTCGTCGCAAGCTTTGGTTTGGTCGCAAAGCCGACATCGGCAGGCACGTATGCGTCTTCCAGACGATCTGGATCGTCGGTCCATTCCTTCGGAAGATACAACGCGCGATCGATGAACGCATGACCATGACGCGAAACGTAGGTAGCGAAGACGCCGATCTGGCAGTTCGTGATCTTCCCTGCCGAACCAGTGTATTGCCGCGCCACTCCGCACGAGGCCTTACCCTGCTTGAGAAAGCCGGTCTCGTCGATCACCAGCACCGCATCGTCATCCGCCAAGTGCTCGATGACATAGTCCCGGACGACGTCGCGCAGGGCCTCAGCGTCCCAATCCCCGCGACCCAGGATCGCCTGCTGCCGCCATGGGCCGGGATCGCCAGCCGCCTCCGCGCCCATCCAACCGGTCTTGCGCTGCTCATCTCCGAGCAGACCTTCCAGGAACAGGCCTGCATTCGTCGCCACACGCTCTTGCGTGAACAACGGACGTATCCGCTGCTTGACCTCTCGAAGCGACGCCGCCCACAACGCAAGCGTCTCCTCAACCGACGCGGCCCGCGTCCACGACATTCGAATCATGGTTACCCATGGATTCAGAAGCCCGCAAAAAAGGCAATGTAATGCTAGGGCGAGAACAGGTGACCTTGCCCCGCGGGTTTAATCCAGTTTGAAGTTCGTTCTGGCCCACGACAAGGACCAGAGCATGAAGCGCAGCCGCTTTTCGGAAGAGCAGATCAACGGGATCTTGAAGGAGCATGAGGCCGGCGTGTCGGTCGCCGATCTGTGCCGCAAGCATGGCGTCAGCGACGCCAGCATCTCCAAATGGAAGGCCAAGTTCGGCGGGCTGGAGGTCTCGGAGGCCAAGCGGCTGAAGACGCTGGAGGATGAGAACACGCGGCTGAAACGGTTGCTGGCCGACGCCATGCTGGACAACGCCGCCTTGAAGGACCTCGTGGGAAGGAAATGGTGACGCCCGCGGCCAAGCGGAAAGCTGTCGCCCATCTCCGAGACGCCTTCGGGGATGAGCAAACGGCGGGCGTGTAAAGCCATCGGCTGCTGTCGCATGACCATGAGATACCAGACGACCCGGGCGGACGATGCCGGCCTTCGCCGACGGATGAGGGTGATCGCCCAGGAGCGCCGCCGCTTTGGCTATCGGCGCCTCCACGTTCTGCTCAAGCGGGAGGGCTATGTGATCAACCACAAGAAGCTGTTCCGGCTCTACCAGGAAGAGAAGCTTGCGGTGCGTCGTCGTGGCGGCCGCAAGCGGGCGATCGGGACCCGGGCGCCGATGACGATGCCGACGGCGCCGACCGACAGCTGGTCACTCGACTTCGTATCGGATCAGCTCACCGATGGTCGCCGCTTCCTATCCTCACACCGTGGTCGACGACTGCACCCGCGAGTGCCTGGCGCTGGTGGCCGACACCTCGCTCTCGGGCACCCGGGTGGCGCGGGAGCTGGACCGGCTGATGATTGGGCGCGGCAAGCCGAAGATGGTGGTCAGCGACAACGGCAGCGAGCTCACCAGCAACGCCACCCTGACATGGGCAGATCAGAGCCGCGTGGCATGGCACTACATCGCGCCGGGCAAGCCCATGCAGAATGCCTTCTGGGCGCCGCGCCGGCGCAGACTTCACGCCAAGGTTCCTCACGGCCGCTGGAAGACCATGGACCCTCCTGGCCGCCCTGCGCCATGACCGGATCGATGCGCCAAGGTTTATCGAGGGGCCGTTCGATGGCGGGAGCTTTCGCACCTATGTCGAGAAGATTCTTCTGCCCATCCTTCGATTGGACAAGCTCGGCAGCCACAGGAGCAAAGCAGTTCGCCAGCTCATCCGTTCAGTCGGCGCCAAACTCCTCTTCCTGCCGAAAATACTCGCCCGACTTGAACCCGATCGAACAGGTTTCGCCAAGCTCAAGCACCTGCTCCGCAAAGCTGCCGCACGAACCGTGTCTGCGCCGCAATCGGCCATGCACTCGATGCCTTCACCTCCGAGGAGTGCGCCAACCACCTCAAAAATCAGGCTATCGAATTTAATGCCAGCACGCTCTAGAGCGCCAACCCGGCGCCGACACCGGCGGTTATGCCGGGCTTGAGGACGAGATCGACCACTGGGCGTGCTGTTCAAGCCTGCGCTCGATTCGACCATGCTCAGCGTCGGAGCCGAGGCGGGCACGAGCCAGAACGAGAACAACCTCGTTCAAGCAATCCGCAGCAGCGCGTCCAACATCATCAGCCAGACTGGCCAGCAGATCGTGCAACGCCAGCTTAACATTCAGTGGATGCTGACCAACCGGCCGGGTTTCCCGGTCCGCGTAATAGTCACGCGCGATTTGGTGCTGGCTACCCGAACACGGTGACAAAACTCAAGCTTGGGCCGCTCGAAGACGACAAGCCGGTCAAGCTCACCGTCGAGTTGCCGGCGGCGGTCTTCTGGGATCTCAAAAGCTATGCCGATACTCTGACGCGGAACGGTGGCGCGACGCCGGTCGAGCCCGCCAGACTGGTCGCGCCGATGATCGAGCGCTTCATGGCACCCGACCCTGCCTTTGCCAAAGCCCGACGAAATGCTGCACAGTCCGATCCGGGGCGGCCGAGGTCCGGAAGCGCTCGCGAAGCAGGTCGAGGTGAACGCAGCGCTGGATTGCAGTTGTCCTGCCGCCAATAGGCGCGGAAGCTCAGTCGCGTCGGTCCCTCGGCATCATGCATCGCGATAGGTGACTCCCCGATAGGTGGCGCCAGTCGCGCCTTCCAACGATTTCTTAATCCTCGGTTCCACACCTCCATTCACCTCCGCCAGCCCCAGTGGACCGGAGATCACCTGTGCACGCCTTTTCTTCCAAATATGGGTGTCTAATCGGCTGCAGTAATCGACGCAGCAGCGCCGATGCAACACCATGGTTCAGCGTCGCAATTAACCGCCAACCATGTCAAGTAAAAATGGAACGAGTGAGCCTGTTGACAAAATGTAGAACCAAATGGTTCATAAGCTCATGCCGCAACGACTGGAGAATGCTTAAGGCCATGTCCGACATAAGCGAGATGCGTCAACGGCTGGTTTCGGCCGCAACTCAGATTACCGGAATTAAGGGAATTCTTGCGTCGCCTTCCCAGACGGCTAGCTACTTCATCGATTGGCGCCGCCGTTACAGGGGCGAAGCGTTGGCCGTAGCCTTGCCTACAACTGTGGAGCAGGTTTCGGAACTAGTTAAGTTGTGTTGCAGTCTCGGGATAGCAATAGTTCCACAGGCGGGAAATACCGGAATGACCGGAGGCGCTGTCCCCCTCGACGATCGTCCTTCAATGATCCTCAACGTTTCAAAACTGAACCGGGTTAGAGAGATAGACGATCTAAACAATTCGGTCATCGTTGAAGCCGGATGCATATTGGCGACTCTTCGAGAGACTTTAGAGCGGGCTGGCAAGCTGTTTCCAATGCTGCTTGGTAGTGTCGGTAGTTGTCAAGTTGGCGGCCTGGTTTCGACAAACGCTGGTGGCATAAATGTCTTGCGCTACGGAAATATGCGAGACCTCGTGTTGGGTTTGGAGGTAGTCTTGCCGGACGGCCAAATCTGGAATGGTCTGAAGGTTCTACGGAAAGACAATTCAGGATACGATCTCAAGCAGCTCTTCATTGGAGCGGAGGGAACGTTGGGGATCGTAACTGCCGCAGCGCTTAAGCTCTTTCCGCAGCCGACGAATAGCGGAACGGCGATGGTGTCACTGCCAAGCATACAGGCGGCGGTCGACCTTCTGAGGGTTTTTGCGCATGGCGCAGGAGGCAAGGTCGAGGCGTTCGAAATCATGTCCAAGGGACAGCTCGAGAATGTTCTCGCGCACCACGAAGAGTCGTCGCCGATGCCGCTTTCCTCGCCATGGTATGTCCTGATCGAGCTTGCCGACAGCAGCATTAGTTGGAATCCAAACGAGCTATTTGAGCAAGTTCTAGCTGGGGCGGTCGAGCGAGGGTTGGTTCGTGACGCTGTGATTGCCTCAGATTCCAAAAAAGCCGAGCGTCTATGGAGGCTGAGGCATTCGATCTCTGAAGCGAACATGCGAAAGGGCTTCTCTGTCGCCAACGACACGTCCGTTCCCATTTCGAAGATATCGGTCTTTATCGAACAAGTGGACGAGCGGCTCAAGCAGGAATTCAAAGCCGCCGACGTATACTATGCCGGTCATGTGGGGGACGGGAATATCCACGTCATTATTGTGTTCGATAGAGGGTTCTATGACTCTGACGAGAAACGGGAAGCGGCGGCTGCACGCGCCAACTTCATTGTTCATGAAGCAAGTGTTGACCTGGACGGCAGCATCAGCGCCGAACACGGGGTTGGACTGATGCACATCGAGGAGCTCGAGCACTTTAAAAGCGATGTTGACCTACAAATGATGGCTCAGATTAAGAGAGCTTTCGATCCTGGTAACATCATGAATCCCGGGAAGGTGCTGGGCACGCACCGTATTGATGCGGCTGCAAACGTGACCCTCTGAAAGAGATCAGCAGATGAAGCTTGTGTGTGTAGTTCATCGCGATGCAGCGCGCATCGCAGTGGTATCGGGCGAAACAGCCATCCTGCTGCCGAAAGAATTTGGCGATCTCTTGCCAATCGTAGAAGGTGGGCCCGAAGCGCTGGTCGAAATAGAACGACTGGTCGGCGAGAAGGAAGCTGAGCACGTGCCACTCGCGGATCTGCCCCTCCTTCCTCCCATTCGGCGCTTTCGCCGTGATATCCTTTGCACGGGATGGAACTATCTGGATCACTTTAACGAAGGCAAAGAGAAGCGCGCCAGCCAGGAGATCAAAGAGCTGCCGAAGACGCCAACTTTCTTCACGAAGGGTCCCGATACCGTTATCGGACCGCGCGATCCCATCGCATTCGACCCGAGAATCTCGACGAAATGGGACTACGAAGCAGAATTGGCCGTGGTCATCGGAAAGGCCGGCCGCAGCATCCCCGAGCGCGAGGCTGCGGCCCACATCTTCGGCTATTGCCTGGCAAATGATGTTTCGCAGCGGGACTTGCAGCGCCGGCACGGCGGACAGTGGCTCAAGGGCAAGAGCATCGATGGGACAATGCCAATCGGCCCATACCTCGTGACCCCTGACGAAGTGGATCTCGGTACAGTGAGACTTCAATGCCTGTTGAATGGAGAAGTTCGCCAGGACGCTCTGGTTTCCCAGATGGCTTTTCCGCTGGAAAAGCTGATTGCGGAGCTCTCATTCGGGATGACATTGAGGCCTGGAGACGTACTGCTAACGGGCACACCAAGCGGCGTAGGCTTTGCTCGCACTCCGCCAATCTTCCTGGTCGAAGGTGACGAGCTTATCGTACGCGCGACAGGTTTGGGGGAGCTGAGAAACCGGCTTAAGCGTGTCGATCTTCTTGGCGATTCGGACGTCTCTCTTGAATGAGCGGGGCCGTTAGCTTGCAGAGGTGATTGCGCCAAACAGCCAAACTGATGATCCCGGCGTAACTGCCTTACGCTGAAGAGTGTTCCGCGCGTCTACGTGGTGTGACAAGAGACGGATGGCCATATCCGAAAGGCATCGCTAGAGTATGCCTCCCGGTCAGTTGGATTGGCGGGATAGGAGATGCCGCGTGGGTTCAGTGGATCTGATTGAGGAAATCAAGGAAATTTGCGTCGATTTGTCCGGTCAGGCCGTCGAGGCGGCTCATTATCTCATCAACAATCCGGATGAAGCGGCCTTCCACTCGATGCGGGAGATGGCTCGGCGGGCAAACGTACCGCCCGTGAGCCTCGTCCGGCTGGCCCAGCGCATGGGATTGCCCGGCTACGGCGACCTGCGGCAGCGTTTCATCGACACGATGCGCGATCGTCAGCAGAGGGATCGCCTGTCCACAACCCGCAACGAACAAGCCGCAAGATCGTTAATCCATAAAATGGGCGAAGGCGCCCGATTGAATGACATCATCGAATCGTTTTTCGCAGCGGAGCTCGATGTTGTAAGGCGAGCTCGTGCGCATCTGTCCGAGGAGAAGGTCACCGAAGCAGTCGGTCTTCTGGCGAATGCGCCAAAGATATTTGTTTGTGGCAGAAGGACTACATTCACTCCAGCTTACACATTGGCATATGCCTTACGAAAGGCGCGGCCAAACGTGATCCTGTTAGACAGCCCGGGAGGAGCACCCGAAAGTCTTCTAGAGGACCTCTTGCCCGGCGATGCGTTTGTGGCGGTAACTTTTGCACCCTTCAATCGGGTAGTTCATCGCCTCGCTGAGAAGGCCGCGCAATCGGGGGGGCACATAATCTCAATTACCGATAGCTTCGCTGCGCCTGTGAGCGAGCTTGAAGGTCTGCATTTTGTCGCGCAAACGTCCGGACAGGCATTTCCAGAGTCGAACCTCGGGGCAATTGCCATAGCCAATCTTCTCGCCGCCTTAGCAATCGGCCGTCTAGGTGAGCCTGCGCAAACCAGGATTCGCGAAAACGAGCGGTTCTTGCACGCATCTGGCGAATATCTCCTCTCTGGAAAACTTATCAAGCGCCGGCGTCCGGCGCCCGCGGTTTTGCGAAAACCGGCGGCAAAATATCAACGGAAAAAGCGTTAGCCCAACCCGCGGATCACTTCGAGCGGTGGGGCTTCGGCGCTGCAGTAGGTCGATTTTTGTTGCTTGTGGATCAGATGATCCACTTGACATAAACATGGATCATGTTGTTCATTGGCTCATCTGATTTTCCGGAGAGTGCGAATGACGGGTCCAGGTCGAGGAGTTGGCGCAGGGGTGCTTGCGTCTCAAGCACAGTCGCGGTCTGCCGCCGCCTATTTACGCGAAGCCAGGGTCGTGCCGGGCGGATCAATGCGCGCCGCTCAATGGTTCAAGCCGCACCCTCCCTATGCTGCGCGTGGTGAGGGATGCTGGGTCTTTGACATAGACGGGCGGCGAATACTCGATTGTGCTAACAACTTCTTTTCGCTTATTCACGGTCATGCGTTTCCCCCGATCCTTGATGCGGTGCGCCGCGCGATGGCCGGAGGTACGGCATTCGGGTTGCCGACTGAGGGCGAGATCTTGCTTGCCGAGGCGCTGGCTGCTCGCAATCCAAGGATGGGGCAGACGCGCTTCTGTAACTCCGGAACAGAGGCAGTGCTTGCTGCACTAAAGGGGGCGCGCGCCATCACTGGAAGAGAGAGGGTCGCAAAATTCGAGGGTTGCTATCACGGCGCCTACGACTGGATGGAGGTCAGTCTCGACCCGACGCCAGCCAACTGGAATGATGAGAACGGCAATCCCGCTTCGGTGCGGTCTAGTGTGGGGGCGCCAGAGTCGGTTCTGCGCGAAACGGTCGTGTTGCCCTACGATGACCCTCAGCGTTGCGCCGACATTCTTCGCCGCGAGGGGCGATCTCTGGCCGCAATCGTTTTCGATCCTCTCGCCTCTCGGGCGGGAACGGTGCCAATGTCGAGAGAGACGACGGCTGTTTTGCGCGAGGCCTGTCAGCGTGATGGAATTTTGCTGATCGCGGACGAGGTCATCAGCTTCCGTCTTTCATTCGATGGAGCGTCCCGATCTTTCGGCCTTGAACCGGATCTGACCGCGACCGCAAAGATCATTGGCGGAGGTTTGCCTATCGGAGCCGTCTCTGGATCTGCCGATCGAATGTCGGTCTTCAATCACGCCGAGGGCAAACCGAAAGTCTCGATGGGGGGCACATTCAGTGGCAATCCGCTGAGCATGGCGGCGGGGCTCGCATCTCTTACGCACTACTCGCAGTCAGCTATCAAGCGGCTGAACGGATTGGGCGATCGACTCCGCAGTAAGGTAGGAGACGGCTTCTCTGCAACTGGTGTCGAGGCCACCCTTACGGGAATGGGGTCGCTTTTCAGGCTTCATTTGGGGGCCACTAATGTCACCGGCTACAGGACGGCCTATGCCAACCCAGAGAAAGCTCAACTCGTTCGCCGGATACAGTTTGCGATGCTGGATCAAGGCATCTTGCTCACCCCGAACTGCTCCGGCGCGCTATCGACCCCTATGACGGAGGCTGAGATCTCCCTTATCGCGGACAAGTTGGTCGCTGTCGTTGCCAAGGAAGTGGCGGGGCATGAAAGCGTCGCTGGAAGCTGATCGGCGGCCGCAAGCGCAAATGCAACACTTTGGCGGCCAAGGCTAGAATCGGGATTGCTTTATGGAACCCACTCAATGTTAGTTGCGCCTTTTCGAGTTGGAGTTGATGTTGGTGGCACCTTTACCGATCTTGTTCTCGTTGACGCTCGAGGGAGGGTAGAGGCATTCAAGTCGCCATCAGTTCCCACAAATCCCACGGAGGGGGTCCTCGCGACAGTTGAGCTGGCTGCTCGATCTCTGAATAGTAGCGTTAAGGCCTTTCTCGCAAACACAGGCTTGTTCGTTCATGGCTCAACCGTTGCCACGAACACGCTTCTGGAAAAGAAAGGAGCGAAGGTCGGATTGTTGGTGACCGATGGTTTTCGTGACTCTTTGGAGATCCGTCGGTCAATCCGAGAAGACGTTTGGGATCACCGTCGGCCGTTTCCGCAAGTCCTCGTTCCTCGATATCTTCGGCTGCCGGTCACTGAGCGGATAGAGGCTGATGGTACGGTCCGGATTCCATTTGATCCCGCATCCGTCGCGGCAGCTGCGCGCGTCTTTGCGGAGGAAGGGGTAGAGGCGGTCGCGATTTGCTTTCTGCATGCCTATGTAAATCCCGCACATGAGCGGGCCGCGAAGGCCGAACTGCAGAAGCTCCTTCCCGAAGTATGGGTGACCGCATCGTCGGAGATCGCTCCAATAATCGGGGAGTACGAAAGAACCTCGACGACCGTCGTCAATGCATACGTGGCCCCGCGGGTTGTTCCTTATCTAAAACGCTTGGCCGAGCGACTGACTGCATTGGGGCTGGCGCGCAAGCTGCTGATGATCCAGTCGAACGGCGGTGCAATCTCAGTCGACGAGATTGGCCATGCGCCAGTAAATCTGGTCTTGTCAGGTCCTGCAGCCGGCGTTGGGTCGCTTAGGTTCTTCGGAAAGGATGCTGATTCGGACCATTTGATCTCAATAGAGGTCGGCGGCACAAGCTGTGATGTCACCCTGATGCAGCGCGGTGAGGTCAGTATGACCGACCAGATCGTGCTGGACGGCTACCATCTGAATATTCCCGCGGTCGACATTCACACGGTCGGCGCGGGAGGCGGGACCATCGCCTCGGTAGACGGCGCCGGCCTTCTGAAAGCTGGGCCAGAAGGTGCTGGTTCGATGCCAGGCCCCGCCTGCTACAGCCGCGGCGGTGAACGTCCAACGGTGACGGATGCCCAGCTGGTGTTGGGTCGACTTAAGCCCGGTCCGTACGCCGGGGGCGCCATTACGTTGGATCTTGACAAGGCGAAGAAGTCGATTGAAATCCATATCGCTCAGCCTTTGAAGCTAAGCGTGGAAGACGCCGCCGCCGGCATCCTCCAGCTGGTTGAACGCAACATCCTTCACGCGGTGGAACGTTCTTCTCTCGAGAAGGGCTACAATCCGAGGAGTTTTACGCTTGTGGCGGCCGGTGGCGCGGGGCCTCTGCATGGCTCAGCGGCAGCTCGACTGCTTGGTAGTTCAAGCTTGTACGTGCCGCGTCTTGCGGGCGTGTTCTGCGCCTTCGGCATGTGCAATTCGGATCTTCGCCATGACCATCTGCGAAGTTGGCTGCAGGACCTTGACAGCAAGACCGCTTCGTCACGAGACGCGCTTGAGCACGGGTTCCAACAGATTGAGGCGGCGGCCGGCGAAATCCTGACACGGGAAGGCTTCAAGGGGACTCGCGCAGTTCTCCGGCGTGGCTACGATCTGCGCTACTTCGGCCAACAATGGACAGTTGCTATTGAATGTCCTTCGACCGATCCGGCAATCGTTCGCGCCAACTTTGAGACCGCTTATGAGCGTCTATTTGGATACGTGCAGGCCGGTGGGGCAATTGAGATCGTAAACCTGCGCGTTGCGGCGATTGGCAGGCTGGATCCGCTCGAGATCACTGGCGCTCGCCCAGCTGCTGAAGATCCGGTGCCGCAGTCCCGACGGCACGTGTGGATCGATAGAGAGACTGGATTTGCCACTATCCCTGTCTATGACGGCACAATCCTTACGCCGCGTCAGCGACTGGTTGGCCCTGCGGTGATCGAGGAGGCCACCACCACGATCTTCGTCGGCCCAGGCGATCGGGTCACGATGACTGAAGCGGGTAATTATCACGTGTCCATCGCTCACGCCGGCGCTCGAGCATAAGGCGATGAAGGAGCAAGGGCTGTGACTGGCGAGGTTGTGGCCGGCGGACCGAATGGCGAGCTGAATGTAGATGCAGATGGGCTCGTCCGCCAGTTGGCGCAAGAATGATAGGTGAAACCATGAGCACTGCGGCGACTAACGATCCTGTTCTGTTGGCCATTCTGCAGAAGCAGCTTGACCACATCAGTGTGCAGATGGGCGCAATTATGACCCGCACGGCGCGCAGCCCCATTTTTAGCCAGAGCCACGACTTTTCTTGCTTCATAAGCAATGCAACGGGAGAGACGGTCGCGCAGGCAGACGGACTGCCGGTTCACTCCGGCGGCGGCGGTTTCGCCGTTCGCGCCGTTCTTAGGGATTTTGCGGACCAGATCGAGGATGGCGACGTCTTCATACTCAGCGATCCGTATGTTGCCGGCGGCAACCATCTGCCCGATTGGACTCTCATCCGTCCGGCATTTTTCGGTGGCGAGTTGGTAGGATTCTGCAGCAACCGTGCTCATCAATCCGATATTGGAGGCGGCGCTGCTGGGACCTACAATTCGGCTGCTACCGAGATTTTTCACGAGGGAATTCGGCTGCCTGTTCTCAAACTTATAGAACGAGGCAAGCGTCGAGACGACCTCTGGAGAATGCTGCTGTTGAATTCTCGTTGCCCGGATCTGATGGAGGGTGATCTCGGAGCGATGCTGGGTTCCACGCGCGTCGGCGCCCATCGGATGGCCGAGATCGTCGGTCAGCTCGGTGTCGAGACGGGAACGTCATATCTGACGTCTCTTCTGGATTATGGAGAACGGAGAATGCGCCAAGCGATCTTGGCGCTTCCGAACGGCACCTGGGAAGGTTTCGACGTTAGCGACACGGACTGCTTCGAAAGCGTCGATGTTGAGACGCGAGTGAAGGTGACCATCGCAGGCGACCGTATCGCGTTCGATTTCACCGGCACTTCGCCGCAAATCAAAGGATTCAAGAACAGCGGCATCGCCAACACGCACTCGTCCGTCTACTGCGCTCTTTCCTCATTCTTGGATCCCGATATTCCACATAATGAAGGTGTCTATCGTTGCGTAAAAATCATTGCTCCGGAAGGCACGATCGTAAATGCCTTGCCGCCGGCTCCAATGACGATGAATACCGTTTTTCCAGCGATTGATATCATGAACGCTTGTTGGCGTGCGTTAGCACAGGCGGAGCCAAGTCGCGCATGTGCGGGCTGGGGCAAGTCCGTCCATAGCAGCTCGGCCGGAAAGAAGGCGACGGGCGAGGTCTTCGTCCTCTACCATTGGCACGGCAGTGCAGGCGGCGGAGCGGTGAACGGGCGCGATGGTTTCCCGACGAGCAGCCATCAGATGACACTAGGCGGAATGTTCATTCCTAATGTGGAAACCTATGAGCAGAGTTATCCGATCCGCATCCATCGTTATCAGATGCGCACCGATTCTGCGGGCGCCGGCCAATATCGGGGCGGGACAGGGGTCGACTATGTTGCTGACGTCTTGATCGGCGGAGAGCACGCGCTACGCAGTGAGGGCGCTCGTAAACCGACGGGCGCAGGCGTCAATGGCGGGCTTTGGGGCGCCAAAGGCTCACTGAAAGGCTTCGATTTGGCGACGGGGGAGGAGTTCTATTGCCCGCAATACGGAGTCCAGCAAGTCAAGCCGTTTCGCATCGTCATCGAATCGTCCGCGGGAGGCGGTTGGGGCGATCCTCACAAGCGGGATCCGGGTGCAGTCCTGCGCGACATCCGTGATGAACTCGTTTCACCAGAAGCTGCTCTGGCCGTCTATGGCGTCGAGATTTCAGCAGACCGCAAGTCGATCGTCTCGACCAAATCAAGGCACCGAGAACACTAGCCACAGGGGAATACCGGCGGATCGCACAATGTGAAGACGGTTATCGCTCGGCGCTGCTGTAAAGCAGCCGCCGACTCGAGTTCGTTTTGGGCGATTTCTTTGGGGGCGATCTTTTGATGTGCGTCGCAATTTCCTCCCGCGACGGATCATCACTGGCCGCCCTTGTTTGGGGCGGCCGTTTTTCGCCCGAGGAGCTCTCGGCTCCGTACGTAGATCAAATTGGACGACCGGTAATGAGCAGATCAATCTATAGTGGTCCCGTATTCGACATGGCCCGGCAGCAATTTGCGCAGGTCGCCGATCACCTGCAAATCCAAGAGATGGACCGGGACCGATTACTCTACCCGAAGCGAGCCGTAGCCGTATCCTGTCCGATCCACAGAGACGACGGTCGCACCGAAGTCTTTCAGGGCTACCGAGTGCAGCACCACCTCACGTTGGGGCCGACCAAGGGCGGAACGCGCTTTGCGCCATCGGTGGACATCGGCGAAGTCGCCGCCTTGGCGGTCTGGATGAGTTGGAAATGTGCGTTGGCGGGACTTCCCTATGGGGGAGCCAAGGGAGGCATTACCGTCGACCCTTACGGCTTGTCTCCGCGCGAACTCGAGGCGCTCTCGCGGCGCTACATGCAGGAGATGATCCCGTTCGTCGGTCCGCACACCGACGTGATGGCCCCCGATCTAGGCACCAACGAGCAGGTCATGGCGTGGTTCATGGATACTTATTCCATGTATCAGGGCAAGACGATCAACGAGATCGTCACCGGAAAGCCAGTCTCAGCCGGAGGCACGCTTGGTCGCCGCGAAGCGACCGGCCGTGGGGTAGCGTACCTCGTCGGCCGTGCGCTTGACCATCTTGGGATCCGAGCGGACAGCGCCACAGCCATCATCCAGGGGTTTGGCAATGTTGGGTCCGTGACGGCCTATTGCCTCGCCGACAGAGGCGTCAGGATCATCGGCGTCAGTGATCATACCGCAGCTTACCATGATCCCGCTGGCCTGGATCTTGCCGGGTTGGAGCGCCATATGGCCAAACACGGGCAGCTTGCCGGCTTCTCCGCTCAGGCCCTCATTGAGCCGTCCGAGCTGTTGGTCCGAAAGTGCGATGTTCTGGTGCCGGCCGCGATCGAGCGGATCATCACCGGCGAAAGCGCGTCCCGAGTTGATTGCCGCATCCTCGCCGAGGGCGCCAACGGTCCAACTACGCCGGAAGCCGACGCCGTCCTACAGCAACGGGGCGACGAGATCTTCGTGCTGCCCGATATCCTGTGTAATGCTGGAGGAGTTATTGTCAGCTATTTCGAATGGGTACAGGATCTGCAGCGGCTGTTCTGGGAGGAAGCCGAGGTATTCGATCGTTTGTACCGAATTCTCGAACGCTCGTTTCAGCAAGTCATCGCTCGCGCCAAGCGCGATCGCATCTCGAATCGCATGGCGGCCATGGCGATTGGCGTGAGTGTCGTACAGTCAGCCAAGCGGGCCAGGGGGCTTTTTCCGTAATGGAGCCCCTCATCAATCTTTTCGCCAAAGATTTGGTGCAATCAATTGCAAGAGCGACCCAGGCCAACTCTTGTGCGCAATTCCAGAACTCATCTGCGGCGGGAGCTACACTTTAGTGATAGATCGAAGGCAAGCAAGTCGGTACGCGACTCGCAATCTTCCTTCTCACGATGCGGAGCTTGCGGTCTTCAGCGGCGGCCCCCGCGCCAATGCCGATTGACCAAGGCATATGCTTGCTTCGAAGCGACGGTCGCACCCAGCCGTGTGCAATTCGGCCCCTCCTGCCGTTGATATATCCGTGGAGAGCATTGAATGTCTCTGATTAAACACTCCGAGAACCTCTTTGAGTTTCGAGACACTTGTAACGTTTACATCCTGAAAAGCGGCGCGGACTGCCTGTTGATCGATACAGGGTCCGGCGCCGTTATGCAGCATCTTGCCGACATCGGTATCGAGCGAGTCGACTGGGTTCTGCATACCCATCACCATAGGGATCAGTGTTGGGGAACGCCTATTGTTCAGAAGGCGGGGGCGCGAGTTGCCGTACCGGAATTCGAGCGTCACCTGTTCGACAATGTCGAGGCGCATTGGCAGACCAAGCGACTCTATGGCAACTACAACGATAGCAACCAGTTCTTCTCACTAGGGACCAATCTTCCGGTCGATGCAGTCCTGGAAGATTACGGCATCTTTGCGTGGAAGGAGTATGAGTTCCGCATCCTACCGGCCAAGGGTCATACATACGGCATGATCAGCCTGATAGCAGAGGTAGACGGCGGGAAAGTCGCGTTTATCGGCGATCTGATGACGAGCGGGGGGAAGCTCTATCAACTTCACGCAATGGAGTATAGTTATGGCGACCTGCTCGGCATTGAATTTACAATGCAGTCGATCCTCGCCCTGAAAAAAGAAAATGTCGATGTCGCCTATCCATCGCATGGTCCGCCCATTTGTGAGGTGAGCCGGGACATTGGAAGGCTTGAAACGAGGCTTGAGGCACTTGCTCGGATAGGCAGGCTTTTTACCTCGGGCTGGAGTACCAGTGGAAAGGACCTGCAGACGATCCGCGAGAGCAAGCTCCAGCCGATTACGGAGCATCTGCTGTGGGCCGGCCCCTACACCTGTTCCAATTTCTACATCGTGCTGAGTGGAAGCGGCCACGCAATGCTGATTGACTACGGACTGACTTCTTCCGCTCATCTCCATTTTTCCAACGATCACGGTGGATATCAAGCTCTACGTTTCGTTCAGCATCATATCGATCAGCTGCGCGACGACTACGGGGTACGGGATATTGAACTCGTCGTTCCCACGCATATTCATGACGACCATGTTTGCGGAATACCGTTCCTCCAACGACAGTTCGACACGCAGTGCTGGGCTCTCGATTGCGTCGCCGAGGTCATTTCTGATCCCGCTGCGTGGACAAGCACGCCCTGCTGCTTCCACAAACCGATCGAAGTGCAACGGCTTCTACGTGACGGTGAGGCATTTCATTGGAGAGGATTCGACTTCGAGATTTATCACGCCCCAGGTCAAACAGAATACCACGCAGCTATCTTGGGTAAGATCGATGGAAAGCGGATCGTCTTTGGTGGGGATAATCTGCTTCTCTTCAATCCTCAGGCCGGGGGGATTGAGCGGGAGATCGCCATCCAGTCTACGGTCATGCGCAACAGCTTTCAGTTGGAAATGCATCGGCGCTGCGCGAGCGTGATACGGGCGGCGAACCCTGATCTCGTATGCCCCGGACACGGGGAGCTGATCCCCATGGATCGGTCGAGGGTCGCCGAGTACATGGACTACATCAAACGCAAGGAGGTCGCATTCCGCAATGTCGTCGATGAACCTGCAAACCATTTCATCGACCTATTCTGGGCACGAATGCTGCCATATCTCTCAAAAGCGCGCCCAAACAGCGAAGTCGCTTACACGATCAAGATTCGTAACAACCTTGAGCGCACGGCCGTGTTCAGCGCCCGCTTGCTACCGGCATTTAGGTGGACCGCGCATGGAGGCGTGGAAAGCATCACGCTTGAGTCTGGCGAGCGGGGCGACATAGTGCTCAGTGCGACTGCACCATCTCAGGCCGATCCGCGGCGAAGGCTGATGACCGCCGAGATCCTGATTGACGATGTATCGCAGGGACCGCTCTGTGAGGCTCTGGTCTCGACCTCGGCAGACTAGGAGGTCGCTCGCAGGCGTAATCTGCAGATGACGCGGCGCCGTCCTCCCGCGGGGTAGACGTGGTGGCAGGCCAAAGCAGCGCTGCGCTGGATCTTGCCCGAGGTCCGCTTAAGCTCTGCCTCAACGATGGTAAGAGTGAAAAGCTGGCCCGGCTGGTGTGAAATTCGCACTGCTGGTCAGAATCGCAAGCACAAGCGAAAGTTAGGAGGATCGATGAAGGTCTTGGTGCCGGTAAAGCGGGTGGTCGATTACAACGTCAAGGTCCGCGTCAAGGGCGATGGATCAGGCGTTGAACTCGCCAACGTCAAGATGTCGATGAACCCGTTCGACGAAATCGCGGTCGAGGAAGCCCTGCGCCTGAAAGAAGGTGGCAAGGCCACCGAGGTCGTGGTGGTCTCCATTGGACCGGCGCAGGCGTCGGAGACGATCCGCACCGGTCTTGCGATGGGTGCCGACCGCGGCATCCTCGTGAAGGCCGACGGTACCGTCGAGCCGCTGGCGGTCGCGAAGATTCTCAAGAAGATCGCCGACGAAGAGCAGCCGGGCCTGATTATTCTCGGCAAGCAGGCGATCGACGACGACAGCAATCAGACCGGCCAGATGCTGGCCGCGCTGCTCGGCTGGTCGCAGGCGACATTCGCCTCGAAGCTCGAGGTCGAAGGTTCTGACTTCAAGGTCACCCGCGAAGTCGACGGCGGCCTCCAGACCGTCAAGCTGAAGGGACCGGCGATCGTCACCACCGACCTGCGTCTCAACGAGCCGCGCTACGCGTCGCTGCCCAACATCATGAAGGCCAAGAAGAAGCCGATCGCGGAGAAGACCGTCGCCGATTACGGCGTCGACGCCACCGCGCGTCTCGAGGTTCTCAAGACGACGGAACCGGCGGGCCGCAAGGCGGGCGTCAAGGTCAAGGACGTCGCCGAGCTGGTGTCGAAACTCAAGAACGAAGCCGGGGTGCTCTGATGACGACGCTTCTGATTGCCGAACACGACAACGCGTCGCTGAAGGATGCGACCAACAAGGCGCTGACCGCGGCCGCCGCGCTCGGCGCGGATGTCGAGGTGCTGGTCGCCGGCGAGAACGCCAAAGCCGCGGCAGATGCGGCCGCCAAGCTCGCAGGTGTGAAGAAGGTGCTGCTCGCCGATGGCGCGCTTTACGCGCACGATCTCGCCGAGCCGCTGGCTGCGCTGATCGTCTCGCTGGCGCCCGGCTACGACGCCATCGTCGCGCCCGCGACCTCGCGCTTCAAGAACGTGATGCCGCGCATCGCAGCCCTGCTCGACGTCATGCAGGTTTCGGAGATCATCAAGGTGGTCGCGCCCGACACCTATGAGCGTCCGATCTATGCCGGCAATGCCATCCAGACGGTGAAGTCGAAGGACGCCAAGAAGGTCATCACGGTGCGTACCTCGACCTTCGCCGCCGCGGGTGAAGGCGGCAGCGCGCCCGTCGAGAGCGTGGCTGCAGCGGCCGATCCCGGCCTGTCGTCCTTCGTCGGCGAGGAAGTCGCGAAGAACGACCGCCCCGAGCTGACCTCGGCCAAGATCATCGTCTCCGGTGGCCGCGCCATGCAAAGTCGCGAGAACTTCGCAAAGTACATCGAGCCGCTCGCCGACAAGCTGGGCGCCGGCGTCGGTGCCTCGCGCGCGGCGGTCGACGCCGGCTATGCGCCGAACGACTGGCAGGTCGGTCAGACCGGCAAGGTGGTGGCCCCCGAGCTCTATGTCGCGGTCGGCATCTCCGGCGCGATCCAGCATCTGGCCGGCATGAAGGACTCCAAGGTGATCGTCGCGATCAACAAGGACGAGGACGCGCCGATCTTCCAGGTCGCCGATTACGGCCTGGTCGCCGACCTCTACCAGGCGGTTCCGGAGCTTACCGAAGAAATTAGAGGATAGGTTCGTAACGCTGCACGCATGAGCAGCCGGCATCAAGATGCGCGCTCATCCGGTCGCATCAGGAAAACACACGCCGGTCAGAACCTGAATCCATGGAGTTCGAATGCACGAATTGAACGACATCAGAAAAGTAGCCGTTTTTTTAACCTGAATGAAGCTACGGGCGGAGAGTTCAAAGGCTGGCGTATTGGACGTCCGAAACATTCTTAAGACGACACAGGCCCCTTTTAGCATCGAGTGGAAACTAAGGGAACGGTGCGCTGTGCGTTTCGCGTGCAGAACGAAGCACCGAACTTAATCCCATACTGGCAGCCGAGAAAGCTCAAATATAGCGATCTGCAACGATAACTCTAGCAACGCTAGTGGTCGGCTTGTTGTCGAAGCAAATGATCCACTTAGCTCCGGGATCAATTGATATTTCTCTTTCAAAGTCCGAAGCATCTGAAGGGCATGGCAGAGCTGGCGCCGCTGCGATACCGGTAGACAATACGACGTCGGTCTGCCGGCCTCAACCAGCGCGTGCAGCCTTCCCAGCGAGTTGGGGCTCTCCTGCACTACCTTAATCCCGGTCTTCTTGGTGAAAGGTGCGAGCCGGCAGTCCGACCGTAGCCGCGCCCACAACACGACCACGATTGATCATCTCCATCCCTCCGATATGAACTATGCCACCGGCCACAGGTTGGCGGGATCCCACGAAACAACCACACGTTCGTTCTTCGCGAAGGTCGAACCGAGGAACGGCACTGCAGCAGGGACTCTCCTCCTTCGACCAGATGATAGCGCACCATCTGGCCGATAGATCGCCTCGACGACGCGCGCAGCCTTGCCCTCGCCGTTGGCCGCGAGGCATATGCGCTCGGGGCGCACTACGCCACTGCGGCCATCCTGCAGTCCGATGAAATTAGCGATGCCCAGAAACTCCGCAACGAAACGATTGGCGGGCTTCAGATAGGATTCGGCCGGCGTCGCCACCTGCTGCGTGCGTCCTATTTCCGAGCACCATGATGCGATCGGAAAGCGACAGCGCTTCCTCCTGATCGTGCGTCACCAGGATCGTGACGCCGAGGGTACGCTGGAGTTGATTCATCTCGATCTGCAACGCCTCACGCAGCTTGCGGTCGAGCGCGCCCAGCGGCTCGTCGAGGAGCAGGATATCCGGTTAGAAAACGAGCGCGCGCAACGCGCTGTTGCTGGCCGCCCGAGAGCTGCGAGGGATGTCTATCGCCGAGCCCTTCCCAGCCGCACCAACTTCAAAGCCTCGACTGCGCGGTCGCGTGCGAGTGAGCTGAACACGGCTCCGGATCGCCGCTTCGACCAATCGCCTACTGCTGCGACGACTGCTGAGCCCACCCATCGATAAACTGCATTCAGCTTGTTCGGAGCAATTTTGCGACATGCCGGGGCTCAGACGAGGGCGCACTGTCTTACGAACGACTGCTCCTAACTACCGGCGGCACGTTGAAGGTTCCGCATCTCCGCAATCGGTGTCGACGAGCGTTCGGGCGCGCGCGTCTAGAGCGCCACGGTTGAGCGTACCGACGCGAATGAAAGGACGCTCAAAGGTTGTGCTCCCCTATAGATGGATGCAACTCGCCGATTGATGATCGTCGGTGTCGGCACCGTGCCGAACTTGCGCGATCTGCGGGATCCGCCTTCTAGAACGAGCATCGTGCTGGACGAAACGCTGATCACCTGCGCTTCGGAAACGCACGGGGTAGGCAACTCCTGTTCGTTTCCGCATCTCCTCTACGGTTGGGGCCTATCCGAAGTCTGACGCAAACGCGCGGGTTGAGGACCATAGAAACATATAATCCATATTGACAAGCCTTGGATCACATGATCCGATTGAGCAGACGGTTGGACTGGTCACAAGGCCGAAGATTTGGAGCGCGCGTGAAATCAGAGTTCGATCATATCGTGATTGGCTCAGGTTCGGGCGGGAGTGTCGTAGCCTCCAGGTTGTCTGACGATCCGAATTTGTCGGTGGTCGGCTTGCTAGCTGTCTGCACTTCAAGCTGCGGTCGATTGGGGCGTGTCTTGCACATCGAGGGCAATTTTTCGGCGCCACAAGGCCTGCATTTCGCGCCCGAGGATTGGCGCGCGCACCAGTCCGAAACTCCCGCCGGCGGCATGACGTTGATGGGTATCCACGTCTTGGATGCGATGATTGGTCTCGCTGGTCCCATCGCAGGCGTAAGAGCAAGGTCACGAAAGCAATTCCTCCAGATAGATATGGACGATACCACTGACGCCCAAATCGAATTTGCAAGCGGATGTACCGGTTACCTAAGTACTGTGACGGCAACCGCGCGGAATTGGAGGTTGCAGGTATTCGGAACGACGGGCTGGGCCGAGATGCACGGCTATCAGCAACTTACGTTCGCGCCAGTTGGCCAGGATACGGAAACGACGCGGTTCGATGCCGTAGATACCGAACGCGCAGAGCTCGAAGCTTTCGCGAAATTCGTTCTCAATCGGACAGAGTATCCGATTCCTATCGATGATGTCGTGAGGGGCATCGGCGCGCTCGAAGCGATTTTCAAGTCAGTAAGGGAAGATCGTTTCGTTACAGTTGATTCCGAGAGAGGTCGGCTTGTCGACCCCTTGTAGAAACAAACTCGTCCGACGCTCGGTCCCCGAAGTCCGAGGCGGTCGCAAGAACACATTGTCTGGGAGGGAGACGTGATCGGACCTTCATGTCGATTTGGCAGCGCGAGCTCTGACTCAGCATTTCGTGTTTGCGATCGCCATCGTGCGTTGGCGGCAGCCGCGGTTTCCGGCGTACAAAATGAGGGGCGAGGTCTTGGGCCTCAATGATTGCAGACCGTGGGCTGTGTTTCCCGCGTCGAATATTTTGCGTCTTCTTGTGTCAACGTCTAATCCGGAAAGGATATCCATGTCTGAAAGATCTTTCAGCACGATCGTGCGCATCGGCGCGGCCGCCGCCCTGTCGCTCGGATTGGGAATGGCTTCGGTCGCAGCGCAAAGCCGTCCCGCGCTCAAAGTGGCGGTGATCGAGAGCCTGTCAGGAAGTCAGGCTGCCACAGGCTCACTCTATGTACCCGCCGCACAATACGCGATTGACCGCTTGAATGCTGCCGGCGGCTACAATGGTCAGCCTATTCAACTCTTGACATACGACAATCAGGGCACGCCGACGGGCGCGTCAGCGCAGGTAACAGCCGCCATCGGCGACGGCGTTAGCGTTATCATTCAGGGCGCGTCGTCGGCAATTGCCGGCCAGATCACCGAGGACGTGCGCCGGTACAATCTTCGCAACTCGAAACAACCCGTTATCTATCTAAACTCGGCCGCGGAGGCACGTGAGCTTACCGGTGAGAAATGCCACTTCTATCATTTCAAGTTCGCGCTTGACGCCGAAATGCGGCTTCGAGCGGTCGCCAAGGCGATCCATGACGGGAAAGTCAGAGCTTCCAATGTTTTCTCAATCAACCAGGATTATTCCTGGGGCCGGGACATGGAGGCGGCCATCAAAGGCCACGCCAACGAAGGCGGCTATAAGGTTGTTGACGCTGTCTTGCATGATGTCAATCGCATCCAAGACTTTACTCCGTATATCGCCCGTATCGGAGCAACAAACGCGGACAGCGTGATTACCGGCAACTGGGGCACGGATCTTGCCCGCCTTATGCGCGCTTCGGCTGATTCCAAGTTGAAAGCCCAGTTCATCACGATGTTCCTCGATGTTCCGGGAATTATTACGAGCGCAGGCGATGCCGCAGAGGGCCATATCTTTCTCGATGTCTTCAACGCTGAAGCTAACGGCGAGCGTGGCATCGCATTTCAAAAAGATTTCTTGGAACGGACCAAAGCACCGACGCTGGCGAACAATGCAGCCCACACGGCCTTATCCCTGCTGTTCCTGGGTGAAGCTCTCAAGCTCGGTCCGGCAAATGGCTCCATTGACATGAAAAAGATTGCGGAAGCCATGGAGAAGGTGACCTTCGGCAGCCCGGCAGGAAAGATCACCATGCGAGCCGACGATCATCAAGCGCTGCTTCCAATCGCGATCACGAAAGTCTCACGTGACGCTATGATCAAGGTCGAGAATTCGCCGTTCGGCTTCAAGCCGTTGGTCAAAATCGAGGGGCCGGACGCGATCACGCCGCCTCAAAGTACGTGCAAGCTACAGCGACCATCCTGACGCAACTCGCTGCGGACACGGTGCGCGCCGGTTGACCAAGCGCGTTCGATGTTACCAAGCGACTTTGTGCCGTAACTTCTTGGAGGTGCCAATGGAAATGTTCGCCGTCTCTCTGCTCAACGGCACTATTTATGGCTTGTTGCTCTTTATGATCGCGGCGGGCCTGACCTTGATCTTCGGCATGATGGGCGTGCTCAACTTTGCTCACGGCTCATTCTACATGCTTGGCGCTTATGCGGGGTACGTTCTGTCAACGCGGGTCGGCTTCTTTCCGGGTCTCGCGGTTGCCGGCTTGATCGTTGCGGCGATTGGCGCGATCATTGAACGATACATGCTGCGATCGGTCCATGTACATGGACACGCGCACGAGCTGCTGCTGACCTTCGGTCTCCTTTTCGTCTTTGATGAGGTCGTGAAGTGTTTCTTTGGCTACTTCCCTGTCAGCTATCAAGTCCCGGAGGTGCTCAGTGTTTCGGCCTTTTGCATCGGTTCATTGGCGTACCCGGCCTATCGGCTCTTTATAGGGCTGGTCTCAATAGGATTGTTCGGTGTTCTGGTCTTCATGCTTCGTTTCACTCGGGTGGGGTTGGTGGTGCGCGCTGCCGTGCACAAACCAACCATGGTCGAAGCGCTGGGTCATAACGTTCCACTGGTCATGTTGTTGGTATTCGCCGTTGGCGCGGGGATGGCTGGTTTGGCAGGCGCAGTCGCCGGCGCTTTCTATCCGACCAGCCCGGCCATGGCGTCCGAAATCGGAACAATCGTATTCGTGGTTGTCGTGGTGGGAGGCTTAGGTTCTTTGGGCGGCGCCTTTATAGCCTCGCTGCTGATCGGCATTTTGACCACGCTTCTTGTTGGAATCGATACAACGCTAGCTGACGCGCTCGCGTTTTTTGGGCTTGGAAACTGGGGAAAAGACATCGGCGGTTTATTGACGGTGCCACTTTCGGCGAGCGCTGGAACTCTGCCGTTTGCGCTGATGCTGCTGGTTCTTCTGCTGCGTCCTGCCGGCCTCATGGGTGAAAGGACCTGAGCATGACTGTAACAGACTTGAACATTGAGCAAACCAACCGGACGCGTGCAAGGAAAGCGCCGGGTATCGGTTTACTCTTGATGATCGGCGTCACGGTTCTCCTGTTTACTTTACCCCTCTTTATTTCACCGGTGTTTCTGAATTATGCGATCAAAATGATGGTCGCGGGCCTGTTCGCCCTTGCATTCAATCTGCTGTGGTCACATGCGCGATTGCTGTCGTTCGGACATGCCGCCTACTATGCGATCGGCGCCTTTGCCGTCATTCACGCGCTCACTCTATCCGAGCATGGCGGTCTGGCCGTTCCGACGCCGTTAATCCCGATCGTGGGCCTGCTTGCGGGCGCGCTTGCCGGGCTTGTAGTCGGTTATCTCGCTACCATTCGCGGCGGCACGTATTTCGCCATGATCACCCTGGCTGTTGGCGAATTGCTGTCTTCCATTGCTCCCAAATGGCAGGCCGTCTTTGGTGGAGAATCGGGGCTATCGTCCATGCGGATGCCATGGGCCGGAATCACATTCGGCACTGTCGGAGAGGTTTACATCGTCGTCCTGATTTGGTGCCTTTTGGGTCTGCTGCTGCTGCGCTGGTTTCCAGCAACGCCTCTCGGGCAGATCGCGGTTGCGGTTGGCGATAATGAGAAGCGTCTCCAGTTCTTGGGCTATCGGACGCACGCTGTAAAATCGGTCGTCTTTTCGCTTTCCGCCGCGGTGTCGGGCCTTGCTGGTGGCTTGATCGCATTCAGCATGGAAAGCGCCAGCTTCGAACTATTCGGAGGTGCCAATTCGGCAATGCCGGTCATGCACGCCTTCCTGGGCGGCGCAGACGTTTTCCTGGGACCTCTTGTGGGAGGCATGGGGCTGACGCTTTTCGCGGAGTTGGCATCAAACGCCACTCGGCTTTGGCTCTTATATATGGGCGCGATCTTCGTCACCGTCGTGATGTTCGCCCCCGAGGGGTTGGCCGGAATCATCTCACGTCATACCAAGCTCAATCTCGCGTCTTGGCGCTTGCTCGTCGCGGACTACGCCATGTTTCTTTGTGCGTGCGTCGGGCTTGTGCTGAGCAGCGTCTGGATGGCCGAAATCGGTAATCGGTTGATGGGCACATCACCCATCGCCAAGCTCGCGCCGGATGGAACGCTGACCCTCTTCGATTGGACATTCAGTGCAACATCCAAACCAATCTGGTCGGCGGCCATTGCGTTGTTGGTCCTCTGCCTTTTCGGAGTCATTGTCGCGACGAAACGGGCAAAAGTCACATGGTTTGCAATGAACAACAGCGGGGACAGTCTTCAGTGATCGGGACGAACAGCTATGAGGGAATCGCGCTCGCTGCACGCAACGTGTGGAAGTCCTTTGGACCGACCGAGATTATTCGAGGAGTCAACATCGATATACGACAAGGAGAGCGGCATGCCTTAATTGGCCCGAACGGCGCTGGCAAATCTACGATGTTCAATCTCCTGTCGTCGGCTTTTGCGCCGACCTCTGGCGCGATTCTTTTGGACGGGACCGTCATAAATGGCCTCGAACCTGCAGAGGTCAATCGACGAGGACTAGCCAGGTCCTTCCAGATTACCAGCATCTTTCCGCGTCTTACGACCTTTGAGAACCTACGCATCGGTGCATTCGCCCGCTACGGCATCCGTTTCAATATTTTCTTCACAGCCAACCGGCTCAGAAAGGCGAATGAAGAGGCCGACCGCCTGCTTCGCCTTGTTCGGCTTGAGCGCGTAGCATCCGAACTGGCGGGCAACTTGGCATACTCCGATCAACGTGCTCTCGAGCTCGGGCTCACCCTGGCGACAGACCCTCGGGTCATACTGCTCGATGAACCGACGGCAGGTATGTCGCGGGAAGAGGCGGAATATGCGACGTCTTTAATCCGGGCCGTCACAGAAGGGCGGACGCTCCTGATCGTGGAGCACGATTTGGACGTGGTCTTCTCGCTCGCCGACCGCATGTCTGTGCTTGTACATGGCCAGATCATCGCCAGCGATACGCCAGCGGAAGTCAAACGAAACACGGAAGTGCAGGAAGCATATCTTGGTCAGGAAGCGGCGGCATGTTAAGCGTGCACGGTCTCAGAGCGGGCTACAATGGCATGAACGTCCTCAATGGGGTCAACTTCGATCTGAGCGGCGCTGAAATCGTAAGTCTCGTCGGTCGTAACGGATCCGGGCGCTCAACGATGATGCAGGCGCTGCTGAGGATCGTAAAGCCCAGCGCCGGCGAAGTCATTCTCAATGGCTGTTCTGTCGATAATCTCAAGACGTATCAAATTGTTCGCGCGGGTCTGTCCTACGTTCCCGAAGAGCGGCTCGTGTTTCACAACCTGACGGTCCGCGAGAATATGATGCTCGGGATCCAGCGCCGACGAAATGCTGTCGCCACATGGCACCCCGATGAGTTTTGGTCGATCTTTCCGAACCTGGCGACGCGTCGCGACGTCGCCGCCGGCGCGCTCTCAGGCGGCGAGCAGCAGATGCTGACGATGTGCCGATCGTTGCTGGGCAATCCCGACGCCATTCTTATCGATGAGCCCACAGAGGGGCTCGCACCTAAGATTGTTGAGGCGGTTGTAGGGTTGATCTTGGAGATGAAACGACGCGGTATCGGCGTCGTTCTCGTCGAACAAAAGCTTACCGTGGCGCTCAAAATCAGTGATCGCGTGACTGTCATGGGGCATGGGACAATTGTCTTCGAAGGCAGCCCGCAAGAACTCCGCACTCGCGATGATGTTCGGCGGAAGTGGCTGGAGGTATGATGAGTTTCTGCATGATGGACGGCGATTGCGGAGACTATGGCGTCATAACTGATCGCATCTTTGGTCGTCCGTTAAGAAGCTGATTTGAGGGCTGACTCAACGCAGATAGCTGCGATGAGTGCGGTCAGGATGAGGCGCCAAAAATCCCTGAGCCATGCGAGGATTCGGCGGAAGTTATGGCCGACCGCTGAGAGGACGACGTTGGCGGCATCGCCGGCGCGGCCTTTGAGGTAGCAGCGGCCGAGGTGGCCCTCGGCCTTGAGGTGTCCGATGATGGGCTCGATGGCGGAGCGACGGCGCAGCTCGCGCTTGATGACACCGAAGACGCCGCGCTTCTGGCCGGAGATGAAGACACGACGGGGATTTTGTGCGTCGTGGCCGCGGTAGCCCTTGTCGACATAGGCCCGCTCGATCGCGCAGCCGGTGAGTGCCTCGGTGCGGTCGATGACGTCCCGCAAGGTGTGACCGTCGTAGGGGTTGTCGGGTAGCGCCCTGGCGTGCAGCACGAACAGGCCATCGGGAGCCCGGCGGTTGTTGGTGACGATGGAGGCCTTCACGCCGAACTCGTAAGGCGCGGCGGCCTTGCCTTTGCCGATGCATTCCACCTCCGGGGCATGGAAGGAATAAAGCTTCCAGCCGCGCTGGCGCTGCTGTTGCGAGCGGATCTGCGTGGCCCGGCCAAGCGGGAGGGCGAACGCTTCCTCCAGTGCTGGCTGGCCCTCAATCTTGCGGCGGATGTCGCGGATGATCCGGCCCAGCCGGCCGCGCAGGATACGCAACTGCCGCTGATGCCGCCTGAACTGTTTGGCATAGGCGTAGCGGCCCGCCATCATCGCGGCGGCCTTGGCGATGCGAGCATAGGATTGCCGCAGCCTGACGCCGTGCCTGATCGCCAGGCGGTTGAGCCCCTTTATGGCCGCATGCAGCAGCTTGGCATCGGTCGGAAAGGTGATGGCCTTCGGCTGCACCGTGGTATCGACCGTGACCCGCTTGAGGTCTTGGCCGCGCAACGCGCCAGCCTCGTGCGCCACCCGCAGGCTCTCGGCCAGCAGCAGCTCCAGTTTGTCGCCGAGCCGCTTGCGCCAATGGCTCAGGTCGCTTCGCTCGTGCGGAAAGACGTGCTGGAAAAACTCTTCCCCGGTAAAGAACTGGAAATACGGGTCGTGGATCCAGCGCTCGCACACACCCTCATCGGACAGCCCGTAAATGTGCTTGAGCAACAACAGCCCGATCATGAAGCGCGTCTCGATCCCGGGCCGGCCGTTCTCGCTGTAGAGCGGCGCGATCTCACCGTCGATCCACTCCCAATCGATCTTGCCCGCAAGCAGTGCCAGCTCGTGCTTCATGTTGATGATCTGGTCCAGCCTGGCTCGGAACAGATCGTTCGATCCCGTCGTCTTGTGCTTCTTCGGCCGCATCGTTCCCTCCGATGCACCACAGAATCATGGTCCGAAAGCAAAGGGAATCCAAAAACGAAATTGCAGGGTTCAGGGGTCTCAAGCCGCCAGTCCCTGCAATCTCAAATGCCGCCAAATCCGAAAAACAGACTCCCGCTCAGTCGCTTAGAGCCTTGTTCACGGACGACTCTTTACCCGAGACAATAAAACCACCGCCGAGCGCCGAAACCGGGCGGTATTCGTACGGTTCCATATTGGCGCTGATTATCCGGATACGTTATCGCGGGACTTAGGGCGCGACAGAATCGTCCAGGCTTCATTCTCATCGTACTGCACAGGGAACCAGCGGCGAGGCCATCGTTATGCATGGTGTCATCGTGGGTGATGTGTGCTCAAGGCAAAACGTGCGCTGCCGAGGTTTTCGAAGCCACCTGAAGCGTCGGCGCTGCTACGCGACGAACCGTCAACTGCAACGTCAAGTTGCGGCGACAAGAACGACGGGGCGGGCGTAGAACTGGCCAACGTGAAGATAGACGCGCTCGTTCTTAAACAATTCGCGCACGTAGTGGAAGAGTGGGCGGCTCGCGAGGAGGCTTGAAGCACGCGTACTGCGGTTAAAGGGAAGCGCGTCATCATTACGGTCGGAGCGGGCGGTATTGGACAAGCCGTGATCAGGCAATTGGTCGCTGCTGGAGCCGAAGTCGCGACCTGTGACATTTCCGAGGAAGGTATCCATCGAGCGCCTCCGCAAGGAGTTCCCTGGAAACTACAGTGATGTCGTCGATGTGGGCAAGGCAGCTATGCAAACGCGCCTTCTAGAAAGCGCGATTGAGCGTTCAGCGGAGTCGACGCTCTTGTGAATAATCCGGCATTTCGGGCCCAACAGCGCGTATCGAAGACGTGGATATTTCCGACTGGAGCAATGTCTTTCGTATGAACGTTGAGAGTCATTTCGTCGCCTGCAAGGTCGTCGTTCCCCACTTACGGAAGCAGCGTGACGGATCGGTGATCTTTGTCTCGTTAACAGCCGGGCGACTCGGCTTCGCACTCCGCACTCGTTATTCCGCATCAAAGTGGGCACTGGTCGGACTGATGAAAACGTTGGCGATTGAGGCCGGTCCGGATGGCGTGCGCGTCAATGCCATCATGCCGGAGGTCGTCTACGGCGAGCGAATAAAGCGCGTCATTGCGGCGAAGGCAGAAGCGGAGAACTTGCCGTATGACGAGATGGAGCGGCAATGGCTTAAGCTGGTCTCTTTGCGGCGGATGATTCCGCCGCAGGAAATTGCGGAGATGATCCAGTTCATAGTCTCTGATGCAGGCGGGCCAATCGCTCAGCCTATGCGGCAACCAAGAAACTTTGCGCTAAGCAGGAAGGCCGCCGGAGTTCCGGCCGCCCCTTGACGGCACCAAACCGGATCAATTGTGAGAACCGTCTTGAAGCATCCAACGAAATACGCCAACGTCGGCGAACAAATTGCAGCTGCTTTGCCCGTCACGGTATCACCGTCGCCTTCGGTCATCGCCCCAAACTGGCAAAGCGGTTGTGGCGGCGAAGCAGGTCTTTCGTGAAGCGCCGCGGCGTCGGTATTGTTCTCGTCGAGCAGAAGCTTACGGTCGCGCTAGAGATCAGTGGTCGCGTAACCATCATGGGCCACGGCAAGATCGTTACGAAGGTACGCCCAACGAGCTGCGCTCTCGTGAGGACGTCCGGCGCCAATGGTTGGAGGTATGACGCATGCGCGTAATCGACGGCAACACGAAGATCTATGGCATTATCGCCGATCCCATCGCTCAGGTAAGAACGCCGCATTCAATGAATGAGATCATGGCCGACCGCGGGAGCGGGGCAGTCTTCGTTCCATTTCATGTCCGACCTGGCGATCTACCGACATTTGTGCCGGGCCTCAAAGTATGGCGTAACCTGCCGGCTTCAACCCTGACAATCCCACACAAGGAAGCCACGTTGGCACTGTGCGATCGGTTGGGCCCGATAGCCAAGATCTGAGGCTCGGTAGATGCGTTGCGTAAAACGTCTGATGGGGCTTGGGAAGGAGAGACTTTTGATGGCCTGGGATTTGTAGCAGGACTGAAATCTCAGTCGCTCGATCCCGCTGGCGCAAGCGTTTATATTCAAGGAGCGGGTGGGGCGGCGAAGTAAGCGGTGTTTTGACCGCACCTTTTCCTGAAGATTACGATCGGCGAGTGTGACGATCTCTGAATCGGAGAGATCGTGTTGTGTCTACGCTTGACCATACGCTTAAGCCGGAGGCAACGACGGCGCGCCGGCTTGAGGTTATCACGGGAACGGGCCGTCGCCGGTGGTTCTCGGCAGACGACAAGGCCCGGATGATTGAAGAGACGCTTGTCCCGGGTGCGGTGGTGTCGGAAGTTGCGCGGCGGCATGGGCTTGCGCCGCAGCAGCTGTTCACGTTGCGCCGCCAGGCACGGCAACCTGCCGGGGCGGACGCTGCCAGCGAGGCGCCGCAGTTCGTGCCTGCGGTGGTGGAAGCGGCATTGCCGCAAGGCGCAGTTCGCCGGCGGGCCGTTTTGATACTGCACCGGAGCCGACAATCACTGGTGCGTAAGCGTCGTTTTCAGGCCACGGCTTTGAAGTCTTGACGGTGGTAGGCCCAGGGAAGCAACTGGTCGATCTCGCTGTTCGGATGGCTGTTGACGATCCTGGTGAGGACGTCGGTGAGGTAAGCGAGTGGGTCGACGTCGTTCAGCTTGCACGTTTCGATCAGAGACGAGATAGCGGCCCAATGCTCGGCGCCACCGTCGGAGCCCGCGAACAGCGCATTTTTCCGATTGAGCGCGATCGGACGGATCGAGCGTTCGAAGGCATTGTTGTCGAGCTCGATACGGCCATCATCGATGAAGCGCGTCAGTCCCTCCCAGCGCGAGAGAGCATAGCGGATAGCCTCCGCAAGCTTGCCCTTCTGGCTGATCAGACCGAGTTTTGCGCGCAGCCACTGCTCGAATGCGTTGGCGAGTGGCTGGCTTTTCTGCTGCCGGATGAGACGCCGCTCCTCGGCGCTGCGACCACGGATGTCCTTCTCGATGGCGTAAAACTCGGCAATGCGCTTGAGCGCCTCGCTCGCAATGGGCGCCGGGCCAGGGGTGGCAAGTTCATAGAAGTTGCGCCGCATGTGCGCCCAGCAGAACGCCAGCTGGACGTCGCCGCGCTCGGCGAGCTTGCGGTAGCCGGCATAGCCGTCGACCTGCAGGATCCCCTTGAAGCCGTCGAGATGAGCGATCGGCCGCTCGGCCTTGCGGTCGGGTGCATAGACATAGACGACGCCCGGTGGATCGGCGCCGCCCCATGGCCGGTCGTCAGCGGCATAGGCCCAGAGCTGGCCGGTCTTGGTGCGGCCGCGGCCGGGATCGAGCACCGGCATCGTCGTCTCGTCGGCAAACAGTTTTGATCTCTGCCTGAGCTTGCCGAGCAGACGCTCGTGCAGCGGACGCAGGTGCCAGGCGGCATGGCCGACCCAGTCCGCCAACGTCGAACGATCGAGATCGATGCCCTGGCGGGCGTAAATCTGGGCCTGCCGGTACAGCGGCAGATGATCGGCATATTTGGATACCAGCACTTGGGCGATAGTGGCCTCGGTCGGCAATCCGCCCTCGATCAGCCGGGCCGGAGCAGGCGCCTGCACGACACCGTCTTCGCACGATCGGCAGGCGTATTTGGGCCGCCGGATGACGAGCACCCGGAACTGCGCCGGCACCATGTCCAGCCGCTCGCTTCTATCCTCGCCGATCCGATGCAGTTCGCCTTTGCAACAGGGGCATGTCCTGTCGTCGACATCGACGACGACCTCGATCCTCGGCAAATGCTGCGGCAGTGCTCCACGATTAATGCGGCGCTTGCGAGCCCGCGCCGCGCGGGCATCAGGCGCGCTTTCGTCCTGCTCTGCCTCACCGGATGCTCCGACCTGCTCGACGTCTTCCAGACCCAGCAGCATCTGCTCCTCGGGCAGCGTCTCGGCCCGGCGGCCAAAGCGATGTCGCTGCAGCTCCTTGATGATCTGACGCAGCCGTTCGCTCTCGCAGCGCTCGGCGAGCAGCATCGCTTTCAGCGTCTGAAGGTCATCAGGCAGGGCGTCGCTCGGCACCAACAAATCAGATCATATTCGCCGGAACTTTGCGACGATCTCGACCGCCCTGATTCACTTCGCCGCAGTGCTGCCAACAGCTATCCGGGCTGCGTTGGCTTTGCCGTCTCCCGTGCCTCATGGACACGCCGCCCCGACAATTGAGCCGCCGACAAACGCATCACGCCGTCTTCGATCTTCGGCCAGCGGAAGATGCCGTCCTCCAAGCGCTTCGCAAACAGGCACAGACCCGTTCCATCCCAGAAGATCAGCTTGATCCGGTCCGCGCGTTTGGCTCGGAACACATAGACCGTGCCCGAGAACGGATCGGCCAGCATGCGCTCGCGCACCAGTGTGGCTAACCCTTCGGCGCCCTTGCGGAAGTCGACCGGCTTGGTCGCCACCATCACCCGAACCGGACCCGTTGGGCCGATCAACGGCTCGCCTTCAGCGCCCGGACGATGGCTGCGATCGTGTTGGCGTCCGCGCCGCGGCTGGCCCGGATCGTCACCCCGTCGACCTCAACTTCGATCATTCCGACATCGGCCTCGGACTTGCATCGCGGTGCTTTGCGCCGCCGGCGAAGCGCGGGCGTCGATGCGTCCACATCGACCACCGCCGGCACAAACTGCAATTCTTCCGCTTCAGATTGCCTGGCCGCAGCTTCTCTCAGTAGACGGCGCCAGCCAAACAATTGCTGCGGCGACAGACCATGGCGCCGAGCCACGGCACAGACTGACTCCCCACTCGTCTCGATCTCCGCGACAATCCGTGCCTTGTCCTCGTCGCTCCACTTCCGCCGCCGACCAGCTCCAGTGAAGACTTCCAGCCGCCGGACCGGCTCCATGATAGCACTATGCACTGTGTCCATTCTAAGCCCAACGGTCAAAACCAAACCGCAGACTCGCAGATCAGCACGTCATCCGGAAGGTGGCCGCAAAACATCGCTTACGCTGGTGCGCCAGCGTACCAATGTTGAGCAATGCACTGCGCGGGCACCTGGCCGAACTCGGCATCGCGTCGGCCAAGGGGCGCAACGGGACAGCGGAGTTACTAAGGATTATCGATTGTCGGAGGCGAGAGATATACAAGGAACCGAAGTTTGAGCTGGCGGCATGAGGCATGCCGACAACGAGATGGCAACACCAATAGGCGAGGGCACGATTTAATGCAGATACGGTCGTTCCGGGAATCGGGAGAACCCGCTTTCAGACGGTCCACGCCCGGTGGGCGAGGTCGAACATCGCGAAGGCGGAAATGATGAGGCTTGCCCCGGGAGGACGACGCTCGCACTTGGACACCAGACTCAGTGTGCGTGGCTTGAGGATGGGCATGTGACCCGATGAGGCAATTTTCGCGCCTTATTACTCGAGCGTGGCGGACTTCGGTCCGCCTGCGCGGACGCGCTCTTGTGTCACATACCAGATTAGGTAAGCATGAAGATCAGCCACCGTGCTGTACATAGCCGATCCGCGCTGGAAGATCGTGGTCGCCGTCTGCGCGAAGAGAACCACGATGTGGTTGCCGCGGCGCCTTGATCTGCTTTGATTCCGCTCGACGGCCAAATAGAAGAAAAGCGTAATGGAGTTTTCTGTGATTGCAGCTCTGGCCGCCCAACTAAAGTTTCTTCCTTCTGGATCAGCCATGAGAAGGCTCAGTACCGGCGTCGGTTGCGCTAATCAGAGATGTCTTTCAGTGCTTCCGCCAAAAGCCTATTGTCGTCTTCAGTGCGGCTTGCGATGCGCAAGAATCGTTTGCCATTCTGAAGCGTCTTGCCGCCACTGTGCCTGATCAATATCCGTCTATCCTTTAAGAGTTTTGAGGCGATCACGTCTCCATCCGGCCAATCGGGCGGGAGTTCACAGAACACGAAATTTGCGTCGGGCTTCAGAACTCTCATTCCGTCGATGCGGCGCAGGTCTGCGTATAGTTTGTCCCTGTCGCTGCCTACCCTCACCCAACTCTGCTTTGCCGCGTGCGCCAGGTGAGGAAGCTTGCTTAGAAAAAACTCAGCAAACGTATTGACATTCCACGTGGGGAGGGCGGCTCTAATTTCGTCCATCGTCTGTACATTTGCTGATGCCGCATACCCCATCCGTAAACCGCATGTCCCGTAAATCTTTCCCAGGCTTTTGAGAACGATCACATTGGGAAATTCGAGCAAGTGATTTTCCAGGCTCGCACTTCGCCCGAGCTCACTAAACTCGATAAATGACTCATCGATCATTAGGAGTTGCTGTTGAGCTCGAAGCGCGGAAGCGAGATATAGTAAATCCGCATAGGGAACCATCCGCGAAGTGGGATTATTCGGCGATATCACGATTGCGCCGTCGACACCATTTGTACGCGCAAATGCTGCATAGCGGTGCACATCGAGTTCAAAATCTGGCGGTGCCAGGAAAAAGCGTGACAACCGCCCGGGCAAGGCGGTGGTTTCATAGGGATTGAAGGTTGGGACCGGGACAGCAATCCTCATACCCAGTCGGCCAAGGAGGATGGGAATCAGTTCAGCCACGCCATTGCAAATGACAAGATTATTCGCCGGCGTCTTCACCGCATCCGCAAGAAGCTGGACCATCTGCGCATTAGGAGAGGGATAGCAAGTAATAAGCCCCGGTAGAGCGTTCTTAAGTTCGTCAAGGAACGCCTGCGGTGGAAAATACGGATTTACCAGAAGGACGAAGTCCTTGATGTCATATTTCCAATAGCCGCCGGGGAATCGGTTGACCAGGTCAGAGACCTCGTCCGACCTAAGGGATACGTCCATTTGTGCTGCGCTGTTCATGAGTGCGACTAGCTCAACGTTTCAGGACAAACGAAAATTGCAAGATGGTCGCGATCTCTCGACAAGCTCCCGGCGAACAAGTATCGAGCAGTGCCGGTCCGTGCGGAAATGTTCTCGAACAAGTCTGGGGCACGCCGCGGTTCGCGAGACTACACGTCATCATGTGACCTGCATGGAGTGAAGCCTGCAAGCCCGAGAAGGCCATTCGCTGGATCATACTTCCATCCGCAATCAAAAGGAGCGACTGGCTAAAACCACCGATGACGCGACGGCGAAGATGCTTATTGCCGTGTACATTGTTGCGCTGAGTGGTGGCACGCGAAAAGGCGCGACATGCGCTATAGCGAGCAGCAAGAAGGCAATGTTCACGACGTCAGGAAATGCTTCGGCAGGAATAAGAGACTTAAAAAGAAATAGAAGCGCCAGGAGCGGCACGTCGTATGACAAGGGGACACCCAAGAAGCGTCCGTCACGCGACCTGCCAAAGTTCGCAAAGTAGCTAAGCCTTATTGCTCCCGTCACCAGTAGAGCGGTTGCGATCGCAAGCGCGACTTGTGAAGCTTGGCTGACTTGTACCACAACTACCGCAGGCACAACGGCTCCATAGACGATATCTGCAAACCCGTCGAGGCTCGCTCCCATTTTTGCGACATCTGGATCGCGACCTTTGGTGCGACCTGCCACAACCCCGTCCAGGTGGTCCGATAGAACAGCCCAAAGCGCTGCTGCCACAGATAGCTCAAGGCGGTCAGAGAGAGCTAAAAACAGGCTGGCGGAGGAAAAGAGAAGACCTGTGATCGTTATCGCGTTCGCTGGATCCCAAAGGTGTTCAGCATTGAACTCTCACCTCGTTTGCAAATCACGTCTCGCCGCGTAGGTATTCGTTCGGTCCTTGAAAATGCGCTCGGCAATCTCCAGATCGTCAGCATTATCAATTTCGTACCAGCTGAGGCCATCGCATCGCGCCGCTGCGAGCTGTAGGCCTCGCCTCTCTATCAGATAACTCAAAAGTTCTTCGGTGTAGGTCTGCCTAGCTCCAGCGGCGATGATATCGTCCAGCGTCGGAACGATCGTTGCCTTGAGTGTCGGCGCCGAAAGCCGTAGGAGGTTCATCGTCTTGAAAAGCTTTGGGCCATCCGCAACAAGATTTGCCGCGGTTTGCATCAATCGAAAACCTGAGATGAAGCAGTTCTGCGACAACAGAACGGCCGACCCTTCCATTGAATCATCGAAGGGAACGACTGCAGCGACGTCAGTCCCCCGGCAGGCCATCAAGTGTCGCAGCGCATCCTCTTCGAAAAAGACGTCGCCCTCGAGAAGAAAGCAATCTCCGGAGAGGAGAGCGTCGCGCGCCAGCCACAAAGAATAGGCGCTTCCGGTGCGGTCGAAGACCGTCGACTCGACATATTTGATTTTGAGTTCGCCAAAGTGGCTACCGCAGGCATATTGAATGGCGTCTTTGCGGTAACCTACCACGATCGTCACCTCTTCCACGCCGACAGATTCCAGATTGTGCAGAGCGTTGTGAAGAATCGAAGTGCCGTTGACCTCGACCAGCGACTTCGGCCGCAGATCTGTCAGAGGACGCAGGCGAGAGCCGCAGCCAGCGGCGAGAATGACGGCGTTCTTGGGAGCATCGGTCACCGTTTAGTTCCTTTTTCGTCGCGCCTCAAAGGTGAAACACCCATCGACTTCTTCGGCGCCAGCTTAGGCATGTTGAAGCGACATCAGGTCTGCCGGAGCCATCTGAAAATGGGGCCCAAGCGTGAAGGCAGACAAATGGTCCTCGTCGGTCCTTTCTCCAGAGAGAAGGGAGGCGCTGGATCCGCTGCCTCGAGCTGCCGAGATGGCAAAGTGCGCATTTCGGTTGAGTGAGGCGTGCTACGCCATCTAAGGACATCTCAGTGCAATGATTAGGCATTTGAGATTGCAGTCGAACCTGGCCAGCTAGGAAGTCCAGGACAGTAGGTCCTCGACAACGAATATGCGCTCCTGTGTCGACGAAACCCTATTTGCGCAGTTCAGCGTCGGGCGGCAAATATCGCGTTTCCGCACGGGCGAGTTCGTCGTACTTGAACAGTTCGAAGACTTCCTCGAGAGTAGCAATGTGCGGCTCAATGCTCGCGGTGCTTTCCTCAGCGATGATGCGGCCGCAGACTTGACGCATTGCCGCTATTGCCGCTCGCATAGACTGGTTGGCCCAGATCACCGTTGAGATGCTGGCTTTGCGGTATACAGAGATTGGTGTTCGATAGTATTTCGTCGGAACGATCACGACCGGCAATCTGTTCTGCCAAGCGCGCGCGAACGAAAGGATTTCGTCCGCGGTGCTCCCTCGCGAATGAATGAGGATCGCATCGGCTCCCACGTCGGCGTAGGCGTGAGCGCGCGAAAGTGCTTCGTCCATCTCATGCCCAGCGATCAACGCCTCGATCCTTGCAACCAAGATCAAGTCGTCCGCGACTGTGTCCTTCACTGCCCGGAGGCGGCCAGAGAATTCGTCGATATCGGCGAGGGGGTGCCGATGCCCAACAAACGAGTTCATCTTCGGAAAGCAGCTGTCCTCGAGCGCGACGCCGGCTGCTCCACGCTGACGGAGCCTGCGTGTCACGAGGCGCGCATTGTTGAAATTCCCGAAGCCGCCATCTCCGTCAACGAGCACAGGTAGTTCGCTCGAGTCCACGATCCGCTCGACTACGTCTACGAGTTGGCTCCACGACGCTTCGTTGGCATCGCGGTAGCCCAGGGAGCAGGCAACAGACAGGCCGGACGCCCAGAGGCCTTTGAACCCTGCGCGCTCAGCGATTGCGGCGGAGAGACCATCATGCGCTTCCATGAGGAACGATAGCTCTCTGCGGCAGCAGATTTCGGCGCGCAGCATGTCAGCACGTGAAGAACCGGCGGATTGATCAGGGCCGTTGGCGAGAACAGATGGTAATCGGTCTTGCATGCCAATTCCTTGTGATGACCGGCCCAACGTGTAGACCGGCCGATTTGATCAATCGATAGGTGACATGCTTGCGTCATCTAGATCAATTACGAGGGTTGGTAGTTGACCGGGCCCGCAAACCTGTTCCGTGTCGGAGTGCTCAAGAGTCATTGCTAAGCTCCGCCGGTCATTTGAGTGATGGCGCAAATGGAAAGCACAGCTGTGCTCTGGTCTAGGCGCCGACGACTGCATCATCGATCTTGCATTTGTCGACACGGTTTTGAGACTGCGCGATCTGCGCGAAGGCTTCTGAAGTCGATGGCATCTAGAGAGTTCGGGCTTAAGCAAGTTAGGGCGCGAATTCATTGTGGACGCGCGCCTTCAAGGTTTGGGGAGGGCGCAGTGCGCCAAATTCTGATCCCCGCAGCGGCGGCATACCATCGCGACCGACGCTTTCTAAGGGCGGGAGACGCCTCGGTCGCATACTCAGAAAATTGGTGGCTCAGTTCCCCGAACTTGAGGCGAGCTCTTCAGCCAGCTTTAATGCGAGGATCGGAATGATGTTCGCGCTGGGGGGTATTATGGAGTCGCTTCCTTCGGGGCATCGAAGCACGGCGCGGTTTAGTTGAGCCGGAGATTCGGCGGAAACCCGGCGACACTGGGCGCTGGCCGACGCCGCGTCGTCCTGGGCGAAGGCGGTGCGATGAAGGCGGAGACGACGCGCCGCCCGCTCTTGCCGCGTGCGCCAGCGCGTTGCGCATGAAGTGCGCGCGGCAGCGCTGCCAGGTGGCGTTGAGCACTTTGGCGACGGTGGCCTTGATGCCCTCATGGGCGTCGGTCACGACCAGCTTGACGGCGCAGCTGCGGCGGGCGAGCTTGCTCAAAAACGCCGTCCAGAACGTCTCTGCTTCGGAGGGACCGATATCCATGCCAAGAACTTCGTGCAGGCCGTGGCGCGCGTCCGGGCGGCCTTTCTCTACTGAGCTACACCATCACTGGCGACGTGCCCCCCGGTGTTGCCCTACGCAGGGAGATCGCGAATGAAAAAGATAAGTTAAATCAACGAAATGGGCCTGCTGTGTCCTTAGTTGTGTCTCAATCCGCAGAGGCCCGCGTCGCCTAAATAATTTGTATGGGTTAGGGGCGAAGACTGATGAGGCGCGTAACTGGATACAAGTCGGTTGGGCGCTACTGCCAAACTTTCAGGAGGATGTTGGCAGCAGGCCGATCACCGCTGAACTTACCGACAACCTATCACTGGAAGAAAGCATTGCAGCGCTAGACAACTACACCCTATGGGCAAAGTTGGCTCTTGCTGAGGGTGACATCATGCAACGTGGAAGAGACGAATTCAGAGAAGCAAATTCAATGTGGTGAGAACCGCGGAGACGGCCACACAAAGTTCTTATGGAAACGTGCAACCTATATTCAATCACACCACCAACCGAGCCGCCATCCTCGCGCTCTTCAAAGTGGTCAATCGCTACGTGGGCAACTTGCAGCCCATGCCGGGCGTCTTCCCCAGCTATCCTGCGCCTGTGATCCGTAACCAACCGAAGCCTAGGACTGAGACGCGCGCTGAACTTTCACGCACGCTTCATTTGTCTGTAGGGCGCCGCGGTCTTTCCTGTCCTGCCGCGTGCGAGGTTCGGCTTGTGACGGCTTCAAACACCGCAATACGCCGGTCGAGTTGCCATAGCTCGATGTCGTTGGCATCAACTAGCTGCTGAGCACGTTCCCGTGCTTCCTGCTCGTCGGCACACTGCAAATTGGCCACGCTTATAACGTGGCGGTCCTGATCCAAAAGGTAAGCTCGGTAGTGCGCCATCCAACCCCCCAAGGTCCGCGCTCATCCATCAGTGTCCGGTCGATGTGCTCGGGTTGTTCCTTCAAATTGACCGGGCCCAGACCCTGGCTGGCTTGATCATCGGACCATCACCTCGATCCTTCAATGAGCTTTCTCCAGCCGAGCGCATCGTTCGCCGTCAGAAGCGAACCGCCAAGCGTTGCCAAGTAGTTTGGCAATTCGCAATCGGGACGCGCGTTCATATTGCCGACAAACGAGGCGACGGAGTTCTTAAGATCCCCTCGGTCGAGATGATCGAAAGCCCGCTGCTTGCACCGCTCGACATATTTGTCGCGCGTCATCTCAATTAATAGGGAACGTTCCATTTCGCCTCCCAACCGATGACTGCTTCCAATAGTGAAGTTGGAGCGGAGTGGATTTGGCCCGTCTGTTCGAAAGGCGACAAACGGATGCGCTTTTGGTCGCAAGTGTGGGAATTAGGACACAGACACACATCGCGACCGCACTGTCGGCGCCGGGCGGAGTCCAAGCCAGATACCCGGGCCGCATCTTGTCTATGGTTTTCTGACGACTACGCCGAATGCGGTAGTCGCGCCGATCCATCCGAAGGCGATGCCGGTGATCCTAACGACGAACAAGGGCGCGATGTGTGGATGCGCGGCTCCGTTGGGGTAACGCGGACATGCGGCCGCCCCTCTGGAATTACGCATCAGACACCCGTTACACTTCCAACTTCAATTCGACCTGGTGCTGGCCTGTGTTTGTACCAGAAACCGCGGAACCTCGAAATCTCGGGTGAGTTACAGAACCGAAGAGGATTTGGGTAAGCGGTAATGCAATCGTGCGCGCAATAGCATGCTGGATTTCTGTTTATCCGTAAGTCCCTCTTTATTGGGCAGTATTTGAACAGTGAGGTGACAATGAAAGCATCCCTTCTTCTTACTGGCGCGCTCATCGTCGGATGCGCCGCCCCAACACTCGCTGATGAGTTCTACGTCGTGCAAGGTCCTAGCCACAACTGCACGATTACCTCCACGCGCCCGGCGGACAAGGAAGTCGTGACGCAGATCGGTCCGATGGCCTTCAAGAGCCGCGTCGAAGCTGAAGACCGCATCAAGCAGACCAAAGTCTGCGAGGAAGGTACCGTTGGTAGCAGCACCAGCAGCACGACCGTTATCAAAGAGAAGCAATGAATTTCTGATCGAATTCTGGCGAACTTCGAGAAAGATCGCGCCCCGGTGGGCGCGACCTTAGAGCAGTTGATCGAACATCTCAGAGAGCTGGAGTTAAATCTGGCGGCGCGCGAGATAGCCGACAGTCGCGAGCCGCACTAGCGCGGCTGATCTCGTGCGCAAGCCTTAGCGCATCGCACGGTTGCATCACTTCAATGCGACACGCAGCGGGCCATTCACCATCTGCCGCTTCGCTGAGTTGCCGACCAATCTCTTCATTGAGCGCCTTTGGACCCCAATTCGTACCGTCGCTTTTAACGATCCGTTTGGCGCGTTCGAAGGCATGGCTTTCGGCCGCATCATCACCGACGCGGATGGTTACATCAGAATCGAAGGGACAGACCGCAATTGCTCGAGTTGTCTCTGGCGCATAACGCACGGTCGCGGTGAGATCATCGGCGTACCCTTTGGGGGACATGTACAGCTTCCTGTCCCCTCGACCCGAGGGAGACCTCGCACGCAGTGCGCCATGGCACGAGACGGATCGGCAGTTAGGGCGAGGCCCGGTGTGCCTTGGAGCCCGGGGCCTCATAACCTCAGCAGCCTGACAAGAGGTTGTTCGGCTACACGTCCAGCTTATCCGGAGTAGCCAATCTCGCTTTTGATGTTGCGCAAAGTCTGCCTGGGGCCAGCCGGCCCCTTGCGGCGGTTGGAGAGGACAGCGGGGCCGGCGTAAGCGCGAATTTCTCCGCACCTTTTGCTTTTGAGTGCTCTGATGCATGAGGTGTCCACCAAAATAGGTGGACACCTTGTGATGGCAGCGGATGATCAGAAACTGCGGGTCAGGCTTGTTGGCCGGAACGGTCGCCGGCGCTACGAGGCGGCATCGAAAGAGCGTCTTGTCACGGCCTGCCTTGAGCCTGGGGTTTCGGTATCGAGGCTTGCACTCGAACATGGGGTCAACGCGAACCTCCTTCGGAAGTGGATCAAGAAGCACACCGCCACCAGGTCGCTGCCGCCGTCCTCACGCCCGGCGTTCATCCCGGTTCAGCTTGAGGGGTCCGCCGATCGAGCCCTGTCGCGGCAAGACAGCGTGGCGACGGTGGATTTGCCGGCGACTTGCGATGAAATGCGTGGTTCGGAACCCAAAGGGACTCCAGCTTTTTGTTCTCCGGCCAAAGTGAGCGTGTCGCTGCCGAACGGCGTGAAGCTCGCGCTGGAATGCGGCGATGTGGATGCATTGACGGCGATCATCGGAGCACTGGGCCATGTTCAGACTGGGCGGTGACCTGCAGGTCTATCTGCACCGTGAGCCGATCGACTTCCGGGCTGGCATCAACAGCCTTGCGGTCCTGGTCCAGGAGACGATGGCGCTCGATCCATTCACTCCGGCGGTTTTTGCGTTCTGCAATCGCCGTTGCGACCGGATGAAGTTGCTGTTCTTCGACCGGTCCGGCTTTGTGCTGGTCCTGAAGCGGCTGACCGAGGACAAGTTCCGATGGCCGCGCCGCCAGGAGGCGGTCGTCACGCTGACGACCGAGCAATTGCACTGGATCCTTGACGGCATCGATATCGATGCGATGGTCCGCCATCCGGTGCGGCAATATCAGGTTGCCGGCTGAGCTCTCGAGTTGAGCGGTTGACGCGTCGGTACGGTTCAGATTCAAGAATCCGATGAATCGAACCGGCGATCCGAGTGTTGAAGTGCTGTTGGCGCGCATTGCTGCGCTGCAGGCGGATAACCATCAACTCGCCGACCGCGTCGTCAAACTCGAGGAAGAACTGGCGCTGGCACGCCTGCATCGTTTTGCGCCACGCAGCGAAAAGCACGTCGATCGTCTCTTCAATGAAGCCGAGCAGGCCGCCGATGAGGATGACGCCGGCAGTGAAACGAACAATATCGCCGAACTTCCGGACACGGGCTTGCCACCCGTCGAAAACACAACGGGAAAGAAGCGCGGCCGCAGGCCGCTGCCGGCGAACCTGCCGCGTGAGCGCGTCGAGTATGACCTGCCCGACGATCAGAAGGCGTGTCCTTGCTGCCGTGGCCAGATGCATCGCATGGGCGAGGCTGTCACCGAGCAACTTCATATCGAGGTGAAGGCGAAGGTTTTACAGAACGTACGCTTCAAATATGCGTGCCGCCATTGCGATCGCACCGGGATCAACGCCCCTGTCGTGACCGCGCCGATGCCGACGCAGCCGCTGCCGGGCAGCGTTGCCACGGCCTCAACGCTGGCGTTCGCGCTGGTTCATAAATATGTCGATGGCACGCCGCTCTACCGCCTGGCGCAGGCCTTCGAACGCGCCGGTGTTCCGGTCAGCCGCGGCGCTTTGGGTCGCTGGGTGATCGGCTCGAGCGAGAAACATCTCTCCCGCATCTATGACGCCCTGAAGCTGCGGCTCAGATCGCAGCCTCTCATCCATGGCGACGAGACGACGGTTCAGGTCCTCAAGGAGAAGGACAAAAAGGCCACCAGCACATCGTATATGTGGGCTTATCGCAGCGGCAAGGGCAGTCACGAGCCCATCGTTCTTCTGGATTATCAGCCGGGCCGCGGCCAAATCCACCCGCAGGCCTTCCTCGGCGATTACCGCGGCATCGTGATGAGTGACGGCTATACCGCATGGCGCACGCTGGAACTGGCCACCCACATCGGCTGCATGGCCCACTCCCGGCGGCGCTTTGTCGATGCCCTCAGGGCGAGGAAGAAGGGCGGCGGTCCGCCCGAGCAGGCGCTGCGGTTCTTCGACCAGCTCTACCGGGTTGAAAGGCAGGCGCGGGACGGAATACCGGAGAAGGGTGAAACACAGGCCGACTGCATTCGCCGCTTCCGCCAGCAACATAGTGTCCCCATCCTCAATGCTCTCAAGGTATGGCTCGATGACATGGCCCCGAAGGTCTTGCCTGACAGCAAGCTCGGCGACGCCGTATCCTACACCCGAAACCAATGGGAATATCTGACGCGCTACACCGGGGACGGCAGCATGCCGATCGACAACAATCTTCTGGAGCGCGACATCAGGGTTTTTGCAACTGGCAGGAAGAGTTGGTTGTTCAGCGATACCGTGGACGGAGCCAAGGCCAGTGCCGTCGTCTACAGCCTGATGCTGACCTGCCGCGCCTCACGTGTCGAGCCGTTAGCGTGGTTGCGCCACGTCCTCACCGAATCGCCTCAGCGCGCCGGCGACGCCGATATTACCGACCTGCTGCCCTTCAACTTCCACAAAGCCGCCACTGCCTGAACGGCCCGGTATCGCCCGATACTAGGGCAATCCATCAAAACCGCCGGCGTCATCGTGCGGGGAAAATCGCGCTTACGGGCCGGCGGTCCGATGGGCCGGCGGATCGGGACGTCCGCCACGCCCCGCACGCTAATCCCGATCAGATGATCGCCGTGTTCACTTTGTGGTCGGAAGCAGGGTATTTGTAATGTTCCAGCAAAGGAACAGCGAGGTCGCCGATGAAGGACATGCCAGTCCGGCTGGAGAAGCTCCGCACCGACGCCGCCGAATGTGCCCTCATTCGTAATCTGGCGACGGACCCGAAAAAGCGGGAGCTGTTCGCGAAACCTGCCGAGCACTTGACCGTGCTCGCGTCCGAGGTTGAGCGGGCTCTTGGCGACAGCCATTCCGAGATCGCTCCTGACGTTCCGCCGGGAGCTTAGTCATCTTCCTTTTCGGGGGCTTCCTCGAAGGTCGTCCTATGCGGTGCGACACAATCGGCTTCACGTTCGAACTCGGCTCGTGCCGGCGCGTTGGATTGTCCTCCCAACCGGAGGAGGAAGCTATGGATTGGAACCGCATCGAAGGAAACTGGAAGCAGGTAAAGGGCAAAGTGAAGGAGCAGTGGGGCAAGCTGACGGACGATGACTTAGACGCCATTGACGGAAAGCAAGACCAGCTTGAAGGAAAGCTCCAGCAGCGCTACGGCTACCAAAAGGATCAAGCCAAAAAAGAACTCAACGATTGGTTTGGTCGTCAGAAGTGGTAGCCCCTCAAAGCCCGCCGGTCCCGCGCGGGCTTTTCTTCTCGCGTCGTTCGACGATTGAGAAGCGACTAGGAGTTGTCCGATCACGCCACGTCAGGGACACGCTCCGAAAACAAACCGCAGAGCCAGAACGACCATCCCAGAGACAAGGCCGGCAATTGCCGCAAGAACCAAGTCAGGTCGCGCACTCGTAGTTACAACCCGCCTGACGAAATTTCTCAGCTCCCCCATCGTATTTACCAAGTGTCGCCCGGAACGAGAGAGAGATGCGCCAAGTCTAGGCATGTCAGCTCTTCTGGGTTGCATTCCCCAGCTTGCCATCGTTGCCATAGATATCGTTCGAGCGTGCAGCGACGTGCGTCCAGTGGATCAACATCATTGCACCGCTAGGTACAACGTCCACGCTCTACTAGCCGCGACCGTCGGAAGCATCTCATCATCCATTGTCGCTCCCGTGCCCTGAAATTCCGGTTGCAACTCGCGATCATGTCGAAGGTTTCCATTTTTTCCCGAATTGGCAGTTCTACTAATGTCGTGATCTGCCGCAGGAACATGCGTCCCCAGTGCGCAATTGCTTTTACTGGAGTAGGCGATGAACAATCCTGACTTGGAAGTGCTATTCCGAGCTGTGCAGGATGCTCGGCATATCATCAGAGAGTGTGTGATTTCCAACTCATTCGATGCGGCACACACGGTGGAGCGCCTGCATGCCGTTCTGGACAGAGATGAGGTGATCCACGTACTCGACCGCGTGAGCTGTCAACCTGTGGCCCGGCTAACGGAGGAAGGCTGAACTAGCGCTGACGGCGGCGCAATTGCGGCAGCGGCCCGCAAAGCTGCGTCGATCAATCAAAGAGCGCCAGCGCGAAAGCGACTGGCATAGGCACAATTTGCCCCGCCACCAATCCATCTTGACCATTCTGAAGTGGCTTACCTGGGTGGTTGCCATCTTGGCAAGGTCAGCCACTCGGCTATCTGAGACGTGATTTCGTTCTGCCGGGCCTTCCTAAGCAGACTGCCTCGATTGTGTCCTGGCGGGCATGACCGCGCTTCCTCACGTAGCTGTTGAGCTTGTAGGTCAAGCTGAGCCTTTAACGAGGCTTTTCGTATGAACAGCATGCGCGCCATGACGCATAACCCATCTCTACGAACCTACCCGCCTGTGTAAACTCGGAGCTCGGTATGTTGGTTCTTAGATGGACCTCTCTGCGTTCGTGATCCGTTCGTTGGGACCATGAATAAGGCCCCGACGATATTGCACGCCGGGGCCATTCAAGATCATCAGGCCAGTTACATCCGCCGCGCCTTCAGATCACAAGCATCGTTGATTACGACACTTGATCATGAGAACAAGTTTGCAACCGTGCAGCCGGAAACGGTTCACATTCGGCCCGGAAACGAGCCGCCTCTAGCTCGCTCTTGCGCCATTCGGCGCGGCGCCGATGCTCCATCGCCAACGCTTTTTGCGTCTCCACGTCCAAAATAATCTCGTCGATCTCGACGGCGTCCAGCGTGCGTTTGATGCGCAAGACGGTAGACAGCACCATCATAAGATCGCCATAGGGCAACAGCAAATCGCGCGCCGCGATCTCGCAGTATGTGAGGAACGCGGCCATTGCTTCTTCGCTCTTGCAAATGAGCAGCGCCAGCTCGCGGGCTTGCCGCAGATCATCGGCCGCAGACGGAGTGTCGTCGTCACCCAACAGCATGCGCTCAGCGGCCCGACCGGCTACCAGCTCGATGCAATGGCTCTGCACATTCGCGAATACGTCAGAAACGGAACTGACGGCCTCGCCCGGTTCGGGCATCAGTGGGGCAAGTGCTTCCCGAACATCGGAGGCATCGCCGCGACCTTCCGCGAACGCTTCCTCGTGTCCCTCGCCCCAAACGCCGCCTTCAAAGCCCGAACCCGGGTCCACCGTGGCGCCGCCCAGCGGGTGGCCCTGTAGGCGCGCAGCCACGATATGGCCCGCCTCGTGAATTGCGACCCGGCAGTCCTGGTCGTAAGTGCGGCCGATTTTGGCGAGCAGCCTGTCGTATTCATCGACCTCCGCATTGGGGTCGCTGCCGTTATCGCCACCATCGACGTGAGCAGCGACCCCCGCGGCGCCGAGAGAGGTCGCAGGATGTATGGTGCCTTCCTCAGACGGAGTTCCTTCAGACATCATCAAAAGCCTGTCATGGTGAGCGGCGGCTCAGCCACCCCGACCTTCGCAGGCACGAGTGCAGCGGGATCGCCTGCCGACCCTGCCGGATCGCGTCGGGCATCGCCTTCAGCTCCGCGAGGGTGAAGTTGGCGGCAACTTCGATCTGGCCCATGGTGTTCTGGAGGAAGCCCGCTTTCGGACAGGGCATCGGTAAGAGCACGCGACTGCTCAAGATAGCCCGGCAACGCAGCCTCGATGGCGGTCACCTGCTTTGCCAACTTGTCTGCTGCCGTAGCACGCTTAATACGCTCGCTTTCCGCAGCGAGCTGACGCTCGCCTTCCGCCTTCTGGTGCGCGAGAACGGCGAGGGCGTCGTCGATGCCCGCGAGATCCGAGGTTGCCGCGACCACGGCAGCCTGCTGCTTGTCGAGCTCCCGGTGATCTTCGAGGTCCGCCGACAGGAGGGTATCCCGGCGAGCCTGAATTGCCTGGTCCAGCGCCGCCTGCGCCGTGACGCGCTTGGCGACGAGCTGTTCGCCGCGCTTCGCAAGCGAGACGATGGTGGTTTCGAGTTGCTGCATGAGAGCTTTTCGGAAGGGGTTGCGCATGAAACCAGTGTATGCCGCAGCAACATGATTTGCGTAGACCGACGACGTGGAGGGCTCCACATCCGATGCAGTTACTTGTGGTGCGCTCCACATTTGTGAGGATTTTCGAGCGCTGGAGCGGCAGGGTGTGATGTCCGCTTTGCTCTTAAATGCTGGCCTTGCAGGTGCGTGCGAGCACTTCCGCTACGGGCCAACAGCTGGCAAAAGCGTTTCTCAATTCATCCACCTGGGCAGCGTCGATCTGCGCGTTTTCGTGTATCGCGCTAATTTTTGTTGAACCGTCTGTTCTTCGCTTTAATAGAAGAATTAGAGTCAACTGTAGTTAGACAGCAGAACTGCTTGTTTGGCGGAGTGCGCGAACTATCTTGTTTGACGAGGTTCGGCGGGACCAGCAACTGAAGCAAAGAAGCTTGTGCGGAGTTCTCGCCATGATTGAAAGGTCAATGGAACGTCGCGCTCTGCCGCGCGAGATCATCAATCTGCCGGCATTGCTCTCGTTCGATGGAATTATGGGGCTCCATCCGTGCGTAGTGCGCGACATCAACGCATTTGGCGCTCGCCTTTCCAGGCCCTATTACATATTCGCCAACGAATTTGATCTGTTGTTCAGCAGCCCTCACAAGAGGCTTGCCTGTCGAGTGGTATGGAGGCGGGCAACCATTTCGGGCGTGGTGTTCGTTGTGCTCCGCCGCGCATCAAAGCCAGTGAGTGCAAGCATCGTTCATCTTAGTTAGCCGCCGCCAGGCCGTGACCAGATTGCGGTGAACATCATGTCGCCGAGCAACCTCGACGACACTGGCCCCAGGCGCGAGGCTCTCCTCCACGATCCGAAGCTTCTCGGCACTGGTCCATCGCCGTCGCCGCTCTGGACCGGATAGAACCGTTACCGTCGTCACGTTTGCTCATTTGTTTGCAAATTAATGAGCAAAGCATCTTACGCTTGAGCACGATCCGGGAAGGCGGCCTTCACCGGCTTTCAATTACCCACAAATTCCCCCGTGGCGCCCAGCGCGATGTCGGTGAGGCGTGACAACCCGCGCCACATGACGGTATTGCCGGGCGGCGGATCGCTGGCGCGGGCGAGATAGCCGCCGAGCCGGGCAATCTTGATCAGATAGTGCGAGAGCGTTTTTTGTCTCGCTTTTGGTTTGTCGTTGATGAGGCGATCGAGTACGCCGATTTCAGTCGCGGTCAACGCGAGGGTTGGCGGTGCATCTGGAGCGGAACGGTTGAGCATCGTCATCCAGAAGACCCGCCAACTCAGGATGCAAAAAAGCGAGATCAGATTGGTCAGACGCTGGGCGGTCCTGAGCTTCGACTCCTCAGCTTTGCAGCCCGATTTGAGGATCTTATGGAACACCTCGATCTTCCATCGCAAAGCATACCATTCGAGCTTCTCAATGGCGCCGGTGCGGGAGCTAACAGGCAGATCTGTGATCAGCTTCCACTCGATTTTCTTTCTGTTCTTCGGCGTCACGCGCTCTTCGGCATGGATCACCGTCAAGATCAGCGCCGGGTAGCGCTTCTGCTTTCCGATCGGTGGCAGGACGCGAATCTTGCGATACCTGATCTCAAGAACGGCCTGGTCGGGATCACCGTTGTTGTCTCTGACATCGATGCAATGCAGTCCTTTGACGGCGACCTCGTCCATTTCGTCAGCGATCGTGTGATCTCCTTCCCCAGCCAAACGATCAACGCAAGTCCTGATCACGAAGTGCGTTCCAGCTTCTTGAGCCGCGCAGAACAGCTCATAGATGTCGCTCTCGCGATCACCGACATGGACGCATCGTTCCGGATCGCCCAACAGCTTCGTGGATTGCCGGACATTGTCCAGCCACCGAATGCTCTCCTTCTTCTCGATGGGAACGCGCGTCGGATTAATCTTCTTTTTGAGCGCAGCGGTCCCCTTGAATTTCTTCCGGGTCCAGAATTTGACGGCTGTCAGTCCAAGCGGCAGCCCTTCAGTCGTCACCGCCAGGCTCGAGTGCATCAGGATGCCGCAAACCGTGTGCGATCTCAGGCGGCCCGCCTTGTCCCGGCCGCTGTTTATGCTCTTCGTGATCCCGATCGCGTCTGAGTTCTCTCTTTGATAGCTGAACTCGGTCGTATCATGGAGCACCAGAACCGGACCGCCGGTGCCGATCGTGCGCTCACGCGTCGATTGAAAGTGGCCAGCCAGAATGTCCGCTTCGCTGACCCGGTCATTAGAGAAGAAGCGATAGGCTGCCTTGGTATTCGCCCAATCCTGGCAGACGAGCGGAATACTTTGTCCCATGGCGCTTCCAATCTGCGTAAGCAGTTTGCGGAATCTGTCGCCGAGCCGCGCGTCCCTGAACTGGCATCCACTAATCTCTCGATCAATCCAACATCCACCGCCTACAAATCGCAAACCGCCTTTTGCCGATCGATCCCTCAACGTCAGTCCCATAGAGCACCCCCTCGCGAATCAGGTGCTCGCAAGGAATCACAAGTGATTCTTTCGATTCAAGATTTCGCCGATCAGCGGATCAGTTCGAGTGGACAACGTTATGGGTAATTGAAAGCTTCACCGGGGGCTTACCAATCAAAGGGAGCGGTTTGCAAAGAAAGCGATGGGATACCGCAGCCTACACTACACGCGAACTCCAAAACGTTGACGGTCCCCCATGAGCTTCTGTTGCTGATCGCGAGTTTCAAACCGTTTGATGAGCTGCGTCTCGAAATTGCCTACCAAAACAAGGGGGCGACAGCATACTTGGTGTGGAGCAAGTATGCTTTGCGAGCGTCCGTCTGCCAGGCCGCTCACAGAGAAGGACAGTCGGATGATTGCGCCGATTCGACGGAACTGGAATCCAAAAGACTTTTTCGATGAGTTGACGCCGGCGATGTTCACGGCCGGACCATCGACTGTGCGCGCACGTCGGGACAAGTTGTGGCCAGAGTTGTATACTGAATACGACGCGAGGCACTTAAAACAAGAATTGTTCAACCGAAATCTGATCGCCACCAACGAAGCTGAGGCGTTCATTAGTGCCTGGGCCGCGGATGAAGAGCGTCACACCGATAGTTTCATCCGGATCATGGAGCTTGTCGCTGGTGAATCCGAAAAAGATCTTCGAGACAGATTGGAAGCTCGATCGCATAGCTTTTCTGCAATCAATGAATACTTGAAGGACGAATTCACTCTGATCGTTATGATCGCATTTGATGAGATGTGTACTTGCCGCGCCTATGCTGCGGATAGAGCGTTCTATGCCGGACTTGGCAGCAGCTTCCTTCGTTGCCTGAGAGAGGTGGTTGCCGACGAGGCAGTTCACTCGATGAACGCTGTTAGTGTTCTCCGTGCCCGTTACTGCGAGCGCATTCCCGAAATCGGCGAGATTCTCGACAGCCTAATCCGCAGCGTGGGCGATGATCCGGACTATACCGGCACCTTCGTACTGGATTACTTCGGCGGGAATTACACGAAGCAGATGTTTGTCAACTGCCGCGCCGCTGTCCTGAGAAACGTCGCTAAGCCGCTAACAGCCGCAGTGACGGATTGAAGCGTCGGCGCGCAAGTGGACAGACGAGCGTCTGCGCCTCATCTCCTGTCGGTGCCTCAGAATTGCATGTGTTGGTAGGTCAGAGCGGATTCGGCTCACAGAGGAGTCAGATAGCCTGCATGCGCTGTCCTGGAACTTTTCCGCTTGTTTTCAGGTTCCTGGCAAGCGACACGCAATAATGAGCGATTCAGCGGTGCCTTGCACAAGGGGGCACCGATCACACGTCAAGAGAAAAAGCCAATCAGGCAATCCTCACGAACAATTAAGCCAAATGGCGCTGTCGGCTTTCATCCTGATGTCGCGAATTCTTCAACGCACGCGCCCGCGGCATGTATCCCAATTCTCTCAAGTCATTGTCGTTAAACCCAATTTTTTGGAGCGGTGCAACTGGTACGACACTTGCTGTTCTCATCCCCAGGTTCTCTCGCTTCCGGAGATGCGTATGCAAAGTGCCCTCTGCAAGCAGAATTTCCGACTGCCGGCATATCGGGGTATCCCCCCGACGAACATCGTCATGCACCACGAGGGCCGGTCGCGCTCAACCCTTAAGAATTGTTCGCCTCGGAGGCGTCCGACTAGGGCACCCAGACGCCGCGCATTGTTCATGCAAGGAGCCAAACTTGCGCGAGGAGCCTGTTGGGCTGCTCATCGACCGGGCTCTCGTGGGCGCCGGCGCGGTGAAGATCAGTTGCGGCCTGACGATGCAGATCCGTAGATCGTGCACGACCGTGGCCCACGTCTTTTCATGCTCGCCGGCAAGCCGAACATCTGCGGTGACACCGGGCTCGTTGAGCTCGGGATCACGGAGCAGCTCGGCGACGGATTGGAACTCGCCGCCGCTTAAAACAAGCTCAATCGAGCGGCGCAATACTGACCTTTTGGGTCAGCCCGCTGAGGCGCCCAAAATGGATCTTTTCAGCTTCACCGAATGCGCGACGCAAACGCAATCCCTCCGATCGCTTTTCGAGCTTCTTGTGAGCTGTGCCAGCGACGAAGGCTTCAGCGAAGTCTCTTACGGAGCGCTCAATTTCGCGGAGCCACTTCGCCTACCGGAGTATCCGCCGCCCGCCGTGGCCGTTAAGTGGCCGCCCGAATGGTGTGAACGCTATTTTAAGCGAAAGTACCACAAAATCGATCCGGTGGTCCGGCGGACACCGACGCTTTCGCGGCCGTTTCTGTGGGATCAACTCGCCGACCAATATCAACTACAGCCCGACGAAAGGCGCGTACTTGATGAGGCCAGAGAGGCCGGTCTCAAGCACGGCATGAGTGTACCATTGTTTGGGCCATTGGGTCGATTATCGGTCGTGTCGTTTGCATCTCAGTTCGACGATGCCGATCCTCAACATTCCAAAGGCCATCTCAACGCACTAGCCTGGCACTTTCACATCGCTTGTGTGGAGATCACACGCCCGGCGGAAGATAACTGCAATATGAGAGTTGCGCTATCACAGCGGGAACTAGATTGTCTACGGTGGGTGGCAGAGGGCAAATCGTCATGGGAAATCGGGAGGATATTACAAATCAGCGAGAATACGGTGAACTTTCATCTTAAGAACGCGATGCGAAAGCTGGGCGCGACCAGCCGGATCCAAGCCGTCATTGTGGCGATCCGCCTCAATCTTATTTTTGATGTCCATGCTGCGTGAGCATCTTGATGGACGATGATTGTATCGAAGCCAGTTTGCGTCTGAAAACTGCTGTGAAGACAAAAATCGATCCTATGGGCAATCGTTCGTCAAGGCATTGAGCAAGCTCGACCTGCCATGTGACGAAGCCACTTGCTCCTAGCGCGCACGTTGTATACGGCAACTACGTGCTTGGTCCCGGGCATGCTTTGGAGCGTTAAGTTAGAATCGGTCCGGCTAGGGAGTCCAGCATTTGCAGGTGTTCGTAGGACGTGAGGTTTTCAGTCGCCGATCGTGGCTGTAGGCGCCAATGAAGATCGGTTGTTTGATTCGAGCTGATCGGTTTGCTTCAGTAGATTTTTCTCGTGAGTTTAAAAATGCTACTGGTTCGAATATATGCTAACTTACAGGTATGAATCGATCAAAAGACCAGCTTGTAAACCCGGTCGACGAGCTCCTTCTGGAGGGGGGGCTGGTGGATTCGACGTGGCCGATGCGCCACGGCTACTCTGCCCAGCTTTCAAAGTTCTAAGTAAAATCAGGCTGGCACGAACAGCCCAAGCGTAGTGTCTTCCGGCGGCCGCGCGGCGCCCTAAGCTGGCAACAGGTATCCCTCCAGACAATCGTCCATTATTCGCCGCTTGTCATGGTGGGCGGACGGCGTTCGAACTAGCAAAGCTATGCGCACACCTTCCGCAATCAACGACGCGCGTGCATCTCTATGGTCCAAAAGCGCGCCGCAATGGGTTAAAAAGCTGCCGCTGTCCCTCGACTATGCATGCCTGTACGGTTCCTAAAGGGCCATCTGGACGCCCGAACGGATCATGAGCAGTATTGCGGTCGTAATGAATGTGAACATCAAGACAAGACGACTCGGATGTGGATCTCATGCTGGCCATGAGGCAATCATCGATCAAACAGACCGAGTTCTTGTTTCTGCAAGGCAATCTGGAAGGCTATCAGAGCGCCAGCGATCCGAATCCGCGCAGGTTGGATGATCTCGAGGGCAATCCAGGTGCTCAATCGCCGGGCCGCCTCTAGTTTCCTCAAATGTATGATTGCTGTCGACCGCGACGCTCTGACTCAGGAAGACTGGTTAGTGCGTGAGTCCGATCATCAGTCTCTCGCCACGCGCTGCGGTGTCAGATTGGCGGCGCGGATGAATGCCGCAGCGAGCAAGGCTGAGAGAGCATAGCCGAGACCCGGCAATATCAGCGTGACCCTGTAGCCAAATCTCGCCGCGATAAACCCGCTCGCCGCGAAGCCTATCAATGCGAACGCCGACATCACCGAAGTCAGGAACGTGACATCTGTCCCCGCCTTGCCTGGCCGGGCGAGCGCGAGAAACCAGTTTGTGAATGTAACATGCTGGACTGCGAGGGCCGCGAACACGATCCCAACGCTCGCGACGGCGCTCACGCGAACGCCGACATAGCGATCGATAATCGCAAGCGCTCCAAAACCGATGGCCAGGACTGCACAACCCCAGATCACGCCCCGGTTCGGCGCCATTCGGGTCAGGATCGCGCTGGTCACTGGCGCGATGATAGTATACGTGACTACGTTCGAGGGCGCTCCGATCCATCCGATATCTGCCGCGGCAAAGCCGAGATCGACGAGCCGCAACTGCACCATTGCAAACGCCAGCGCGATCCCGATAACGCCGGGCGCGATCAATGCAGCCGTTGTCCACATGCCGTTGTTGAGAAGGATCGGGAAGATAGACAGGCGCTGCGGTGAGCGCACTCGGTTCATGCAATGGAGCGGTTCAGGAATCGCGAACACCCATCCAGCGAAAACGGCTAGCAGCAGCGCTAAGCCCAGCAAGGCCGGACGCCAACCGACAATCTCGATCAGCTGGAGGCAGACCGCGCCACCGATCACATGGCCGACGACCCGTCCCCAGCCCAGCAGCGCAGCGCCGAGCGGACGCTCGCCGGAACCGAGAGCTTCCGCTATGTAGCCCAATGTTGCGATCCGCTGTGTGGCGGCGACGGTCGCAAGGGCGAGAGAAACAAGAAAAACCGGCACGAAATCGGTCTTTGGGTTCAAAAATGCCATCGCTGCCAGCGCAGTGGTAGTGGCGATTTGGGTCAACAGGATCCATGACCGCCTCAGCCCGAGACGATTGAGGCTCCATCGATCCACGACGGGGGCCCAAAGAAAGTTAACGATGAAGGCAAAGAAGACCGTGCCATACAAGCCGACCAGTTCCAGGCTGGCGCCGTTGCCCCGAAGGATCACCGGAATGGCCGAATAGATCAACGCGATCGCCAGATACTGCTGACTGGCCAACGCAACCATCCCGATATGTGGCATGTAGCGACTTGCCATCAAGCCTCTTCCTTTTAAAGAGCAGTTTCGCATGTGCTTCGAGAGCGCGGTTTGGACAAGCAGTGGATCGTTCCAGCGCAGCAGCGCCTCAAACCGGACTATGATCCGAGCGTTGGCTGTACGGGGTGAGAGATCCGGGTGGCAGTTTCTACTTCGAATCAGTTCGCACACTGCGCCTGACCTTCATCTTGTCGAGCAGACCGACCGGCTAGAAACAGGTGGCGACGTCGCTATACATCGGCGAAGGATTAATGAAAGACGACCGGCCGCAACCGTCGCCGGCCTGCGCGCCAACTTATCCTCTGACCAGCTCCACAGAACGGGCGTCAGCTTTATTGCTGGGCCAAGGCCTGCCGAATTGACCTCGCAGCTAGCGATGGGCGCAATCATCGCGGCTCCTGAAGAAACGAACTCCAGAGTCACATCAAACACTCCATTGCGCGCATCCGGTTTTTAGCCAAGCGCCGTGAAGCCGGCATCGTGACGGCGGTACGAAATGAAGCAAGCAGCGTGCCGCTTGAAAACTGAAGGTTCTCTAGTCGCCTCATGTTGCGCGGGCGCGTCAGATTGGAAACAACGATATCTCGAACCTGACAATCGTGTCGTTATCCTTGACCGTACACACCACGCGCATTTCAGAGGTGGAAGGCTGGGATCTGGCGCGTGCACCCAGTGTGCCGCTGCCGACGAGGCGCATATCGCAAGGCCCAGTGCAGAAGATCATGTCCCTTGCGTAACTTGCAAAGGCGGCGCTTCTGCAAAGGCGGCCAGTCAGCGCTGCGCGGAAGAGCACTCCGAAGAAAAAGCCCCGACCGAAGGTCGGGGCTCCTCAATCCGCCGCAAACGTGTTGAGATCGCTATTTCTAACCACCGGAAACAGCTTGTAGTTAAGCCGAAGGGTTACCATATCGACATCCTGGTGAATGCGATCCGACCCGGCAGCGGGGAAGGTCACGTTGCTCTCCGGGATGAACAGGTGATCATACTCGACGCCAACTGACCAGCTGGGGGCGAAGTTAACTTCCAGGCCAGCGCCTACGGCGCGCCCCAATGGACAATATCGCTTTTAGCAAGCTCCGCCCCAGTGACCGTCGAGTTGGTCTGGTCTGTGTTGCTGGTCACCACAGCACCGCGCTTGGCCCAAAGCAGCACGGTTTTGAAAGCGTAGCCGATCTGGCCGGTGAGCAAGCCGAACGCATCCGTCTTGGTTCGATTGATGTTCGACGGGAAAGCGGTGCTGATATTGGAGCCGCTGAACTCTGCCCAGTCGTCCAGGCCTTCAACGCCGTAGACCACATTGAACGTCTGCCAGCGATAGCCAATCTGGCCACCGATAGTGCCGGCGGTCATACCATGGCAGCCTTCGGGAGTAACGCCTGCGAAATCCCAGCAGTTATGGCTCGAGCCCCAGCCGCCGTTAATGCCATATAGTAACCGGTCCAGTCACAGATCGCGGGAGCGACCGAGAGCTGCGGCGCGTTGGATTGGACAGGCTGTGGAGCGAGATCCGCGCAAAATGCGGGACCGCCGCGTTGATTGCGACGATGCTTGCAGTCAGAAGCGGCAAATTCTTCATTGGAGTGTTATTCCTCACTTGAACCCCGGCTCTGCGCGTCTTGGCAACATCATCGTGAATTGCTGTAACTTCAGCACAACATTCCTCAGGAAGAAATCGCTCTAATCTCACGTTGCGTTAGGTACTGGAGCTAGAAATCCCGCCATCCAGAATGTTAGCGTTGATGCGCGTATTGGTTCAAGCACGTGGGAGTTAGCTGTCCAACTTGGAGGGCTGCTCGCATCAAAGAGCGGCTAGTCGCCCGATTCATTCAGATTGCGGGGTAGAGGTGCTTGAGTTTGATACGGGCATTGGAGGTTGAGAATTGCCAATTGGCCTTGGCGTGGTTTGCGTTGCGGTCGTGCTCCCATGCGGCGATTTCCTCAACGAGGGTCTGTTTATCGGCAATCCGACGATCGAGGCACTGGGACGTGAGGACGCCGAGTTCGGACTCGGCCAAGTCAAGCCAACTGCCGTGTTTCGGCGTGTAGTGCCATTCGAAGCGCTCGACCAGCCGCCTGGCCCGGCGGCTGGAAACGCTTCGAGTGATCCCTTGCCGTGGATGTTGAGATTGTCCTGGACCAGTACGACGGTCTTGGCGTTGGCGAAGTAGCGATCGGCCAGTTCCTTCAACACGTGAGCGTAGTCCACGGCGGTATGGCGATCGGTGACCTTGACGTGGCGCCAGCCTTCGAGCGGTGCAAACATCATGAAGATGTTGGCGGTGCCGTTGCGCTCGTACTCGTAATCGCAGCGGGCCGGGCGTCCCGGCTTCATTGGGATTGGCAGGCGCGTCTCGGCAAGGAACTGCTTGGAGGTCTCGTCCAGGCACACCAGTGGGTAATCGGCATCGCGTGGCCGCGTGTAGACCGTCAGCACGTCTTCCATGGCGGCTACGAACGCGCCATTGGCCTTCGGCGGGATGACCCAGCACTGCCGGCGATGGGCTGGAGAATGTTTTTTTTTAGCGCCCGCCCAATCGTCGAGTCACTGGCGTGATCGACAATTTGGAGTTCCACGACTTTTTTCTCCAACAGCCGCAAGGTCCAGCGCGCGCGTCCCTTGGGCGGCTTGGAACAAGCCAGCGCAATCAGTTTGGCTTCTTTCTCGCCGTCAAAAATCCGGGCAACCGCCGGTGTGGCTCGTTGCTTGCGGCTCAACACAGCCTCGAAGCCTTCTTCCACCAGTTGCTTCCGGACCCGGTAAACCATCGATGCGCTGGTCTCCAGCGCCTTGATGATCCGGTTGTCACTCCAGCCTTCACCGGCTTCCGACACATCGGCCTTCAACAATATCCGCGCCTTCAGCAAGCGCTGGGCCGCGCTCTTGCCTTTTCGTATCAACGCTTCGAGTAGCTCGCGCTCCTCAACGCTCAGCCGCACAACATACTTCTTTACCGAAATCTCCTTCGCAGCCATGATCCTCTCCGTCGCTTGCCTCGCGACGGAATCGAATCATGAAATCCATGTCCTTGCAAATTGATTGAAGCGAGCGACTAGTGCAGATCTCGGCAAAGCACCCGAGAACGAAATGCGCGTCCACGGTCCGTGAGCAGCGGGTTGCGATCTTGGGCATCCTTGACTAACCTCGGAATCGCGTCGAAGGCATCAGACGCTTCCGAAGGTTGCCTGTCGGAACGACCCCCGAGCTGCGCAATCATGGGCTTGACGCATCGATGATGGGCCAGCGGACGGATATCCAAGTCGATCTCAGTGATCATCGAATGCTGCCGCGCACAATCTCTGAGGTCAAACAACGCTCGCAGGTGCGTCCTTGTACGCATTGATCAACAATGCCGGCGTTTCGCCGAAAGCGCAAAATGGCGCGCCGCAGACATCGTTGACGACGTTGATCGAAACGTGGATGAGTGTGTTCCATCTCACTCTGGTGGCTGCGATCCTGCTTGCGCAGGGCTTTTTTTGGCGAGCTAAAAGCCGCGGCAGGATCGATTGTCAACGTGACCTCAATCGCAGGCTCGCGGGTGCACCCGTTTGCTGGCAGCGCCTATACGACTTCGAAGGCGGGCGCTCGTCGTCTGCATCAAGCAGGTTCCCGGCTCCGCGCAGATCCGCGTGCCCCCCGTGACCAACACCATCATGCGTCAGGGCGTGCCGACGATCATCAATCCATACGATCTCTTCGCGCTCGAGGCAGCGCTGGAATTGCGCGATCGGTTTGACGGCGAAATCACCGTGCTTACAATCGGGCCAATGTCATCCGAAGACTCCTTACGCAAGGCGCTGACATTCGGCGCCGATCGAGCCATTCTGCTCAGTGACCGCTGCTTCGCTGGCTCCGATACTCTGGTAACAACTTACGCATTGGCAGCCGCCATCCGAAAAGTCGGTAAGGAGCATGGACCGCCCGACCTCATCTTTACCGGCAGGCAAACCATCGACGGTGACACCGCGCAGGTGGGACCCGGCATTGTGAAGCGACTTGGCATGCTATAGCTGACCTACGTCGGCAAGTTTAGAGCACTAGATCCGACCGTGCGCAAATTGAAACGGAACGACGCGCCGAAGGCGGTGTCCAGGTTCTGCCTACCAGGCTGCTGTGTCTCATTACCATTCTCGAGGCCACCAACTAGATTCGCCGCGGCGCCATGGCGGATGCGCTACGAGCCGCCCGCGCGCCATTCGTGAAATGGAAGGCACAGGACGCGGGCGTCGAGGACCTTTCCAAGTGTGGTCTTAAAGGCTCGCCGACCGTGATCAAGCGGGTCTTCGCTCCCTCGGCGCGCGGTGACAAAGCGGGCGCTGCCTTCCGAGCAGCCGGCGCAAGCTTTGATCGACGCGATCTTCAAGCACCAGCCTAGCTTGAAGCGGAACTTGCCGCACGGGTCCGCGAGTAATCTGGGCAGCTTTGCGGGCGCTTTCAGGCATGCGCGTCGCTGCACAACTCCGAGGCTCTAACCGCTCCTGGATGAAAACTCGACGGCAGGGCCGCGGCAAGCGCGGAACCGACAAGAGGAATTTCTCGGCGCGGGTCTTACGTCTTCAAGACCGCAGCCCGTCTGGAAGGATCTCGACGTAGGGAATGGGTGGTTGAGTCGGACTGCGTGAGGTTGCAGATTGACAAACTCAGACGACTGAAGTCCCGTATCGGCCAATACTAGGAAGATTAAGCGCGCACCCTCGTTTAGGACCCATCCCTCAAGAGCTAGTTCTGAATGAAGAACATCGTCGAATGGGCTTCACACGTTGCCGCTAATTCTGCCGTGATTCGTCATCCCTTGAGGAAAGCGCAAGATGAGGCAAGGTCAATTCACCTTTGCCTTCGGCGAGACAGGTTTGAAACTTTTGCGCGGCGGCAGTCAGAACTGGTACCTTCAACGCGGTTTCGTTCGCTAATCGCACGCCGCAGTCAATATCCTTTTTAGCGTTTCTGATCGATATTGCCAAAGCATCCGGCTTTTCGTCCAACAAAAAGGCTGCAAAGTTTTGGAATATCCCGCTGTTGGGCGCGCCGCGACTGACCAAGGAGCGTAAGGTTGCAAGGTCGACGTCAATGGCATCGGCAAGCTGGCAAGCTTCGGCTACCACCGCCGCCATGCCCATCGTCATGCTATTATAGACAAGTTTGAGCTTATGGCCCTGTCCAATATCACCCACATGGACGATGTTCTCGCAAAATGCGGTAAGAACACGAGCCGCGATAGGAAACGTGTTCTGATCCGATCCAACGATGGCGTTGAGACGCCCTTGCTCTGCTTGTTCAGGGCTTCGTGTTACGGGGGCATCTATGAAGTGCAATGCATGCTTTTTGGCCTGTTCGGCTAGAGTGAGGGTTGAAGCAGGATAGGACGTGGTGCAGTCAAGTATCAAACTCTGTCGGGGCAAACGTGCAAATAGCCCATGTTGCCCAAGGCAGACTTCCTCGACCTCGCAACTTGAGGGCAGGGATAAAACGACGGCACTTACATGCCGGGCCAATTCAGAAATTGCGGTGTGCTCATGAGCACCCATGCCAGTCAAGCGTTCCGCGCCAACACGGGTTCTGTTGACTTTGATATGCAGTTCAGTGCCATGGCGCAAAAGACTGATTCCTATGCCTGTTCCCATGCGCCCTGCGCCGATTAGGCCGATTCGTTGTCCGACTTTCCCAGGCGTTGCAGTTGACGGAGTTTCAGTCATGCTCTGCGTCGTTATGAGTTCTGAAAAAGACCACGCTCCTGCAGAATGGGCAGCAGCTTATGATGGTCCTGGATGAGATAATCCGGCTGCGCCGCTCGCAGACGCGTCTCGGAAACAAATCCGCCCGTAATGGCTACGCTGATCAAGCCAAGATCGCGTGCAATATCCGTTTCGACCGGCATGTCCCCGACGATGAAAGTTGAGCTGGGGTTCAGATTGTATGCCCGCATATACAGACGAAGCCGCTCTCCTTTGCTTATGCCTTTATATTGAGTAGCGCGGCTTTCAAACGCCAGAACCTCCGCGACACAATCTTCGATTCCATGTCGTCGTAATTGGGTAATAAGGGGGTCGACTATATGGTTACTGACAATAATGCTGGAAACGTCTTGTTGACGTGCCGTTTCCAAAATGCAGCGCGCGCCTTCGCGCAGATCGGCTTTACTCGCCAGCGGTTCGTAGGTGTCGTGAAAAATAGCGCTGTCATGGCTATCCACCGTTTCGATTTCGCTCTCCGACATTCCTAGATTGCGGAAAAAAACGGAAAGTGGGACATCGAAATGATCCCGAAAAGTTTGCATATCGATGGCAGCTCGGCCGAAGCGACCCAAAATGGTGTTCGTTGTTTGTAGCAAGGCGTCGGCGTCGTCGAGGAGAGTGCCGTTCCAGTCGAATACAAGAGCAAGTTTCATCATGGCCTCATGCTGCAGACGTTTTCGTTGAGGTGAGATCGGAGATCAATCTATTCAAATTCTCGTCTGCACGTTTTTGCCCGCCAGGGGTCGGCATCTCGAACGTAAACGCAGAAAGATCGATTCCCTCATGTCCCCGCGGCAGCAAGGAAAGCAGATCTTCAAAGGGCAAATACGTGATGGTAGCAGCGTTGATCGATAGAGCAATTTTGCGTTCGATCACCCGGAGCGTTTGCGGCGCGATCCTATGAGAGCGCAGGCTGTCCTGCCGCGTTTCGGGTGGCAGGCTTTTCCATATTTTCCAGAACCCTAGCTCATCTATGGTCTCGATACCCATGCCGTAGTAATTTGGTGCAACGATAGGCGGCGAACCAATTGCCCAATGCACAGCCTTTGCCCCAGCGGCAAGGAGCATCTCCGTCACTGCGCGGCTTGTATCGCCACGAATAAGAGCTTCATCGGCTACGACGATGATTCTATCCGCGACGTCGTTCGTTGCGACGCGGTACTTTTGCCAGATGAGCGATTTGCGTTCGCCAAGAGACCCGATAAGTGTGCGCTGAGAACGGTTTACTGCGATCACCTCGTGCCGTTGGACGAGTGCACTTTGCTGTTTGGCCAGCGATGCAAATAGACCGTCGGCATACGGTGTCCCGGTGCGCGGCATGGAAGAAACGATTATGGGAGCGGAGCTTGTTTCGACTGCTAATCGCGGCCAGACAATTCGGCCCAAGGCCATGCCTATATCATGACGAGTTGCTAGATGAGATTGCCCTTGCACCAACGTTCTTGCATTTCCCAGATAAAGCGTTTCGTAGGCGCAAAGCTTGGGCTGTGTCGAGCCTGGCCCACAAAGTGATCAAGGCAGTCTCCCGTTCTGCCGTTCACATGCTTGATGTGACTTGGCCGGATTTCGTCGACTCGGCCTTGTAGCCCAGAGAAAGCACTGTTTTCTGAGGCAAAAAGTAGAAAACCATCTTCGGTTTGCATGAATTCCAAAGGCCGCAAACCCCTGCGATTGCGGAAGGCGGTCAGATTTCCTAGGCCATCCAACAAGAGTGCACTGACGGCTCCGTCAACACCCTTATCAATGTCTTGAAAGACTTTCTCGTAGTTAACCGGCAGACCGTGCTGCCAATAATCTCTTTGACAAATACTCTCGATAAGCTTGAGCAAGAGCTCCGCATCGGTTTTGCTGCGGATGGAATGACCTTCGGCGTGCAGTTCTTTCCTAAGTTCATCAGCGTTGACCAGAGCCCCGTTTAAACAAACCGTCAAACGGCGGCAGGAGGCTCTATGATTGTCAAAGGGCTGGAAGTCGGCGTCACTCTTCTCTCTGTGAGAGGGAGTGCGAACGTGTGCTATAGCTACATGGGGTCTGAAATGCGCGTCCTGCTCAGTGAAATCAACACTTGCTAGTTTGCCTGCTGGCCGGCCTGACTTTGTATGTTGAAACCGTTCTTCATGCATAAACGCGGCAACGCCGAACCCCTCCTGTCCACGGTTTTCAAGCTTCGGCACCATGTGCTTGAGCTGATCGTAAACCGTCCTTTGTGAGCGGCTTGAAGGCAATAGAAATGCGCCTGCAACACCGGACATGCTATGTCTCCTTGACGGACGATGGATGTCGCCCGTTGCGAGTTGTTGTTTTCAACCCTGTCCGGTTGCAGACATCCAATGTCTGGAACCGACACCGAGCGGAGGTAATCCGTCGGCTCGCGCGAAGCACATGGTTTTGCGCCTCAGCAAGCAAGCCTCGTACCAAGTCCTCTTTCGTGCGCATGAGGCTTCGCCGAGATTGGCAAATGAAGTGTGTGATTCGAAAAAGCCGCCCTGATCCGGCTGCCGGACTTACGAGAACGCGGCCGCCAAAATCAGCTTTGGTGGGATGGTGCCTGATGGGGCTATCCCGCAGTGCTCCGCCTGGAAGCCGCAGCAAAGAACGTTACGCGACTGTTGCCGCGGTGGGAATGTCTTTGTCCAATCCTCCGAACCGTACGCTGAAGAACGAAGACGTTAAGTGAACTGGACGCCCCACCAAGGGACCGTCGGGCCCTGTTTGCTGATTGAATTCGTGCGCGCTCCGATCTCCTTGACGTCAGGAAGCGAACAGCGCTGTCCGCCGTTGTTGCGGCTTTGAAGGGGTAGACGCTCCGTGACGGCATCGACGCGCAAAGTGAAGGCTATTGAAGCGTCACATAAATGAGGAGGCGTTTGTGAACGAAGCCGCGCGATTGGGCTAGACCTCACAGAATGTAGTTTCAGGCACATGGCGCAGATGCGAGCGAGGTCGGCAAGGGGACCGTATCATGTTTTGACGCCCCTATGTTTGTTTTCAGCCGTGTCGTCTTGAAGACGTTCATGTCCGGCCCCTGACATCAGCGCGTAAAAGGTTTCCGCGCGCGCTCGCAAAGCACATGGTGTTGTTGTCTTGCAGCAAGACTAGCATAGCGGTTTTCGGCATGTTGATTGCAGCGACGGTGAAAGACGCATTTCAAGAACAGCGGTGTCTCGCCGTCACGGCGGGTTAACGGTTTTGGATAAAGCCCAGACCCTTGTCAACGAGGTCAAGCGCCCGTCGACAAGCTTGTCGATATCGACCAACTACTAACCCTCAACATCGGTGGGGCGACCAAGCCAGCAATATGGATGCAATCGTTGAGCCAAGCCCGGAAGGCAGCGGAGCTGAGCATTCAGGAGGTGACTGCACGCGACTGAGCGCGTTATCATTCAAACACAGAAGTTTCTCGGTGAAAAGAGCGACAGCCGCTCGTTAGTAGCGCAAGTGCTGCAATTTCGTAACTACGATTGATCAAGGGCGATGTCATGTTGAACGCGGCGGAAACTGCTGGTGTAGCTGAGAGCGATTCCTCAGCTTCTAGCTGTCGCCGTTCTCTACTCAGCGATGGCGGATCGCCGGCGACGGTGAATCTGGAAACGCGGAGCGTTCGCGGCAAGGCGAGACGAAAAGATTCGCAAGGCTGGAAGAGCGCCGTTGCAAACCGCCGCGGATCGGAAGCCCTACGGGCTGTTCCGGCCGTGCCGGTGGCTCGATACCGGCACTGAGGCTGTCGCCGGAGTGCTCGGGCTGTTTCATTTCTATAGGAGAGATGGCCACCTTTACGCTGCTACACGTTGCCCTGCGAAGTCATCGCGCTTCCGGCCGCTTAATCAAACGAATCCAGATATCAAGGACGTGCCATGGCATTTAAAATTGCGACCTATCTCGATCGGATCGGCCTTGCTCAAGTCCCGACAACGGTTGATGGCCTTCTTGCGCTCCAGCAGGCTCAAATGCGTGCGATCCCCTATGAGAACATTGATGTTCTGCTGGGCGATATCCCCGATCTGACTGAAAATGCGATCTGGGCCAAACTGATCGATGCCCGGCGAGGCGGCTATTGCTTCGAATTGAACAAGTTGTTTGGCTTGGCGCTCGGAGCACTCGATTTCACGGTCCAACCCATTCTTTGCAGGGTGCGCATGGGGACTCCGGAAGGTGGCCCACGCACACATCATGCATTGATCGTGACCATAGAGGGCTCCGAGTGGCTTGCCGATGCCGGCTTTCCCGGTCCGGCACCGATTGCACCGCTACGAATCGATACGGAGGAGCAGCAAATAGTTGGCGATGACGTGTTTCGGCTGCGGGCCGACCCGGCCAGTGGAGAGCTCGTGCTTGAACGCAAGAACGAAGATGAATGGTTCGCTCTTTTCGGTATCGACCGAGCCGTTGCCCTGCCACCAGATTTCGAGGGCGCCAACTTCATCTGCGCACGCTGGGACCGTATGCCGTTTCCATCCGTCCTCATGATGAGTGTGTTGACATCCGAGGGGCGTGCAAACTTGCTTAACAAGAAGCTCAGATTGACTCGCAGCCAACTTAAGGAAGCGCAAACACTCGAAACGAAGAGCGAACTGCAGCAGGTCTTGGCCAATGTCTTCGGGCTCCGACTGCCTCAGTACACCGTTGACTCGTTATGGGAGAAGCTTGGGTCGCGCGGAGTTGTATAGGAAAGAAGGTGATCAAGCATTGCCAGCGCGGCGATAGCCTGTGCGGTCTATTTCAATTTCCCATAACGTCGATCACCCGCGCTGATTGGCGAGATCCTAGTTGAAGGAATTACTTGTGATTCCTTGCTGAGCACCTGATTGGCGAGGCTGACGAGCCATGCCGGAAACCGTGCTACGCGCAGAACGCGCGTATCAACAGCGGAGGAAAATTCCACCCAGGGGTTGTCGATTGATCTTGCAGCTGATGACCGTTCGCAGGGCAACTGACGGATCGGCGCCTCGTGCCAAGGCACTCTTTGGACGGCCGCGATCCACCGGGCCGGCGCCCTCGCCGAAAATTGGTGATGGAGAAAATCAGAAGGGCGGCACATCGTGCGGGCTTGACGCCTCCACTTCTCCAGCCAAAGAGCGATATCCCACGTCCAGCCTTCCGCTCGTCAGGTTGACGGCGCTTTTTCACCTTCAAGAGCGGATTGACCTCGGGATTTTCGATCTTTTCCAGAAGCTTCCGGTAGTAGCTGATCAGACTGCCTCGTAGATTTCGCTTTTCTTGCCCGCCTCTGTCACTGACATGACGGCGTGCGAAAAAAATCCTTCAGCCGCTTGCCGAACAGGATGAGCGCACCGGCCGTCAGCTGCTCATTGTCGGGTCCGCTTACCAAAAGACCTTGCTCAGGCATAAGCGTGCGCAGGTGTCGCGCGTAACCGGCGCGCGCCCGAGTTTTTCGCAGTAATCCCGCAGGACGGATGGCGTTAGATCCGGATCGAGATCGTCAAGCGAAGCGCCTGCGACCACGCGTTCGTCAAACGCCTGCACCTGCGAAACTTGCGCAGACGCATCGCTAACGGCTGTGTAGCGGTCGTGCCCTACCAGGTCTTTGCCGAGGTCGGCAAATAGTTCGTCGAATCCATCTATCTTCAACAGGCGGAAATTTGTGCCGAGCCTCCGTGCGAGCGACTCGGCATAAGGACGCAGCGTTGCGCCATCACGTATGCACCCTTATATGTATGCCGTGAGGAAGTCGAGCCACCCTTCTTTGTTCTGTGCAAAGATGCCTTCCATGATCGATGGCTCGGCTCCGCGAGAGCCGATGAGAATGATCGGCGCGCCGTCGAGCACTGGCCTGAACAGTGATACGAGGTATCGGGAACGCCGACTTCGCCGGCGGCGTTCTTGTCCGGAATATTGCTCAGCGCATCCGTGCAACCAGAAGAGCTGACATTTATTGAAGACGTTGAACTGGTCGTAATTACCGGGGGGCGGTTGACTTCGTGAACCATCACCGATGTGAGGCTGCCGCGCCTTCAGAGCGTCAGACAGAGACGCATCGAAATTCGTTGTCAGGATAGTGCGGACCAATCCCCGCATCAAAAAATCTGAAAGGACCTGGCAGCCGCTGCAGATGTCGTTGTGCGGCCTTATCAGGTGCCTTGAGCAGGGGCGTAACGGGTCGAGACTGCTTGCCCGGTTGGTACGAATCTCCTTGTGACCAGCGCACACCATTTGTTCCGAAGAACCTATGATCGGGGTTGCGGCTGACCACACTTTCCATTTTTGTCCCACCCAGCAGCCAACGATCCGACCCCTGCATCAGCTCCTACACCATCGGGGCGGTCAAACAAGTCGACCCGCTCCTGATCAAGTCGGCCCGGACGATGGGGGCGACGCCGCAATAGTTATTCCGCAAGGTCATCCTTCCGGCGGCGCTTCCGAACATCTTTGTCCGCATTCGTCTCGCCAGCGCCTCCGCGATGCTGGTGCTGGTCGCATCGGTAACCCGCGGTCGTAGGGGCCGCTATCGATCTAGGCCTGTGTTTGGATCTGACTACGGCTGCAGGTATCGCTCAGCTCAAGATCGCCTACGACGAGCTCTTATCGATATCAGCGAAGGCCAAGTTCGAGCTTCCGCAAAACCACTCGGATGGTCTCCGCCGCAACTTTGATTGTGCTGTGATCGAGATGTTCCATCGAATTCGACGGGACGCCGGAGAAGCTCTCGTTGACACAGTGCGAGGTATATTCATCGAGGGTGAGCGCATCTATCCGACCTCGGGGTTCTTCCAGAAAACTCACGTTCAGATCTGCGTTTGCAATCCGGACACGATCAAGGGCGCCTTTCGCGTTCCTGATAGCCAACTCAGGCGGTCATAGAGAGCGAGAAGCAACTGGGCCTGTCAATCGGGTCCGAACTTCTCTCGATCGCTCGCGCCATATCGACTCCGCATGATCCGCTTCATTGGAGAAAATCGGTCCCGGCGAGGTGGAGGCGTTCGAGGTCTTGGACGATGCGGCGCGAGAGCTGATCCGCCAGCCAGCGACGTTCTTCGTCGCGTCATGTGCGCCTTCAGATGACGGATCATCGTTCGATTGCGATATCTCTCACCGCGGCGGCAAGGCGGGCTTCATCGACGTGGCGGGCAACCAGATCACCGTTCCGGGCTTTGCGGGTAATTCCTTTTTAAACACGCTCGCCAATTTTGTGCCAAATCCCAGGGCGGGACTGCTTTTTGTCGACTTTGTTGTTGGCGATGTCGTAGTGCTTCAGGGGACGATCGAGTTACTCTGGAATGATCCAGGCGGCGATCCCTCTCATCGGAGAGGTGGTCGAATTCCTCGGCATGGTCGAGGAAGGCAATCACGTGGCGGCCAAGCTTCGTTTCCATGGCCTGCACCGCAAGCCCCTGTTTGGCGTCCACCCTGCGGGTGCGATCTTTGGTAGTACGGAGCGCCCGTATTCACTTTCGAGGGACCGAAGGTGAAAGATCTCTGGGTGTTGGGCGATACTCACAGATTGATCGGCCGAATCGACCTCTCTGGCGCCGATGCGCCGGAGTTCACCAGTTGAGGCCTGCGCCAATTGGAGGGTGAGAAGGCCGTGGAGCTGCCACGGCCTTCCATTTGGGAAGATCAGGACATCGTCGGCATCACGAACTCGGCGCCTGCCCGGATGCCGGTCGGCCAACGGGTCGTGACGTCGCCTTGACTAGGATGTCCGGAAGCTCCTTCACTGAAATCGAGCTGTACGTCGCGCATGCGCTGGTCAGACCCGTGCGGCATTCCGGCAGACAGAGTGTGGGATCGGCGCCCTCGCTGCAATCCTGATCACCTGTTTTCTGAAAGACGGGGTATTGACAGTATGAGGCTGATGAGCCCGAATGTTAAGGCTTCCGAAAGCGGATCGAGGATCGTGCAGCGCAAGGATCGGCGAACAAGCCTCGCACTGCGCATAACCTCCGTTAGCATGCAGGCAATCGAATAGACACGCCTGGCTCCAGCCATCATACGATCTTGGATTGCGGTTCTGCTTCGCAGTATCATCTGACTCATTTGCGTTTCAAATTATTTGAACTTAGCGCGTCGAAACGCGTGCCGCTGGCGGCACGCCGCTCCGTTCGGACGTCCCCGCCGAAGAAACGCATCTGTCGTAGTTCTCGAGCCGCGACACGCCGCAGCACAACGTAAGAACTCGCGCTTCAGCTGCACCTTTGCCGAGGGGGCCGGCAGCGAATTCTGCAGGTGAGAGGTGATCCCGGGCGCGTGAATTGTTTAGCCCTCGCGGGCTATTGTCGAGCGCTTCTGGTCCGCAAGATCTGGTTCTGGTTGCCAGCAGGCGGGGTGCTCGAGCGAGTTGCGCGACGGCGCATGACTACTGCAGCTCTCTGCGGAGTGGGCCGTAGCAATATCCAGCCGCGCGCGCTCTCGTCGGCTGCGAAAACGCCGAGTGCCGACGCCGTAGCCGAGCCCACCGGCGGCGACAATCGAAAAGACAATAAGAGCTGCCACCATCATCTCAAGCGCGCCTCGCAGATCCTAAATGTGCCGTGCCGGCATCTTGAGGCCGGAATTAGTCTCCGGAGAATCGAACCGCTAGTTAGTGCAACTTGACGCTAGGTACGATTCAAGCCTGTTAAGGGCCGCTCTCGATTTAGTCAGGTGTCGGTTCGTGTAAGTTGTGATCATTCACCGTAGTGGGCCTGCGCAATTCTTTTGCACCACGAACTTGCATGACGGCCGCGTAACGAGCGCAATCGGTGCTGCAGATCAGGCTCCCCGCTTCGATATAAGTATAAGCGTGCCGCAACTAGGCCTCTCACTGGGAAGCTGCAAAAACAACGCCATGCGCGAGTTCATAAGAAGTGCAATTGTCGACGCACATCGAGATCACCCCGATTTAACCGATTTGGCAAGGAGCCGACATGCAGCGTCTTTTGTCCGACAAGAAATCCGCCTGGTGCCGAGGCATCCGACCAATCCGGATTAATCCGCCTGCAGCGCGCTGCCCGCGCGTCTGGCCCAGCCTTTGCTGTAGTGATGGACCTAGAAGTGCATGAAGCTGACCACCGATTTTCGGGAGCGCGGTCCGGCGCGGTCTCACTGTGCGGTCGACCGCGCTTTCGATCTGGGAGGAGAGCTGCCCTAAGGTTGGGATATGATGACGAAAGAGGCCGTCGATACAGAGTTCTCGAGTCGTCGCGCCGGAGACGAGTTGCAGATCGATAGTAGTGGGCATTCGCCGCGCATTTAAGCGACGCGATCCCAGATAGGAGAGGTATGGATCGCATCGCCTGGGATGAACGCTGGCCAGAGCCCGATACGCAATTGTCTCATCTCGGTCGCGCGCCGGCTGAACACGCCGGGATGGTCAATGTTCCTGTCTATCGAGGCTCCACGATCGTTTCGGAAAACCTCGAAGACTGGGATAGACGCAAGCAGAATCCAGTGACGAACTACGGACGATTCGGCTCACCGCTGTCTCGTGCTCTCGAGGGTGCCATTTGTGAACTGGAGGGCGGGTATCGTTCGATCTTGTTCCCTTCGGGACTCTCTGCGTGCTCCCACGCGCTTCTCGGGATCCTGAAGGCCGGGGATCATGTTTTGATCTGCGATAACGTCTATGAACCGGTGAGGATGTTCGCGAACCAGGTTCTAACTAGATTTGAGGTCAAGGTGGAGTACTTCCATCCCACACAGCCTTCGGATCTACTCGCGAAGATTGGGACAAAAACGCGAGCTGTGTACCTGGAGTCCCCGGGGTCCATGACGTTTGAGGTACAGGATCTGCCCGCGCTGTGCGCGATCGCACATCAATCGGGTGCGCTCGTGCTCATGGACAATACTTGGGCGACGCCGCTCTATTTCAAACCCTTTCTCCATGGCGTCGACATCTCGATCCATGCCGCGACCAAGTATATCGTTGGTCATTCCGACGCCCTTCTGGGCATTGCTACCGCTAACAAGGAGGCGTGGCCGCTCCTGCAGCCAAGCGCTCATCATTTCGGGGAGATTGCTGGGCCAGATGACATCTATTTAGCTCTTCGTGGACTGCGCACACTAGCCGTTCGCATGAGGCAGCATTACGAAAATGGCCTGAAGCTGGCTCAAAGCCTGGAAGACCACCCGGCAGTGGGCCAGGTTCTACACCCTGCGCTCCCAAACCATCCCGGCTACAATATTTGGAAGCGGGATTTCTTGGGTGCAAGTGGCCTGTTCGGCGTCGTTCTGAAGCCTATGTCCAAGGCCCAGCTTTCGGTTTTCTTCCAGAAACTGCGCCTTTTTGGAATCGGATTGTCATGGGGTGGGTACGAAAGTCTTGTGCTGCCTGTCGATGATCCTCCACGAACGGAAGCAATGGTTTCATTTGATGGACCGTTGATTCGTATTCACGCCGGCATGGAGGGGCCGAGTGATCTCATTGCGGACATGCATCAGGCGCTGCGAGCCGCCTGCGAACACTGCGTGAGCGACGCTGCTTACCAGGATGAGAGCAGAGGCGGGTGGTTTCAAGGGCAGTATTGATGGCGCGGAGGAGACCGATAAAAGCGACGCTTGGGGCGCGATGCTTACCGTACAACGAGCCACTATCGTCGCGAGATCACGCCCGAACTCGTCTCCGCCCGAAACGCGGCAACTGGAACCCGAGCAGAGATCAGTCGTGCAGACTGCGAGTTTTGGGCATGTCGGCTGACACGGACCGATGATCTACAATTTGTAAAGCGGACTTATGGCCGTGCATCTGCGAGGTGGAGCACCAGTCCCGTGCAGGAGGACCATGCGCACGGCTTCTGTCCGTCAATGTGCGTGAGCACAACGCCCATGATCTGCGGTCAGTTGGATGTCATTTAAGCCGCAGCTGCCATTGCCGTATTCGGATGATTCGCTCGCCCAAACATGTCCGGGTGCTTTTGAACGCGAGCGCTCAGCAATACGCGATCGCGCAACCGGGGATCTCCGGCGTTCCGTTCGGTACGGCGCGACCGCCATGGCAAACGGGTATCGCAGCGGATGCATGCCATTTCTGCGTCTAATTGCCTCTGCGCCCTATGACGCGGGGGCTGGGTCTACGCTAGCTCGGCTTGGCCCCCGGGGCAGAGGCGGGAGGCTGACCAACGCGTAAACGATCGTTCGCGTACGTGCCGATGCAACATATATTCTTCAGCTAGCGCCAACAAGATTGTCTCTCTTGCGACGAATGTCCGAATTCTAGCAGTGAACGTCGCGTCTCCAGTTCTCCAGCACTCGTGCTTTTGCGGCACTGCTCTCAACGCCTCAGCTGGTACGACATTTGCTGGACGCTTCAGGTCCGCCTCCTCCCGAAGAAGCGCATGCACAATGTTCTCTATCGAGCAACTATCCGATCTGAGGCAACTCGATTGCAGCTCATCACGAGAAGTATGATTGTCGCGTTCGGTCGCGCACTTCGCAAGCACGAGGAGGCTGAAGTGGCGCAGTGCCCCTGCCAAAATCGAACCACTCAAAAGACGCAGCACCGGTTTGCCTAAGTCGGTGGCGGGAGGCACCAAATGGACCTATTTTGCTTCATCGAATGCGCAAAACAGAGTCGATCTCCCGAGGTGTTGTTCGATCTGCTTGTGAGCTGTTCGAGCGAACAGGGCTTCAGTCAAGTCGCTTACGTGGCGCTGACGGACGCGGAGCCAACCCGCCGGCCAGAGTATCTGCCAGCCGCGGTGACAGCGAACTGTCCTTCCGCGTGGTGCGAGCGCTATGCTGAACGCCGATACAATGCCATCGATCCCGTGGTTCGGCGTACGACGATGCAGTCGGCGCCGTTTCTATGGGATCAACTCGCTCACAAATATCAATTGCAGCCAAGCGAAATGCGTGTGTTGAACGAGGCCAAAGAGGCCGGTCTGAAGCATGGCCCACTGTTCGGACCATTTGGACAGCTATCTGTCGCATCCTTTGCATCCAGGTTCGACGATGACGACCCTGAGTATCGTCTCAGTCGTCTCAACGCATTGGCTTGGCAGGTTCATCATGCATTTGCAGAGATCGCGCCGTCATCGGAGGACAGATGCCATATGCAAGTGGCGCTATCAGAACGAGAAAAGGATTGCCTCCGCTGGGTGGAAGAGGGGAAATCATCCTGGGAAATCGGAGTCATCCTGACAGTCAGCGAGAATACGGTGAACTTTCACCTGAAGAACGCAATGCGAAAGCTAGAGACGAACAGCCGTACCCATTGCGTTGCTAAGGCGATTCGCCTCGGTCTTATCTGACGTTCGTCGCCGCTGCCGCGTATTGGCCTATGCCGAAGTCACGAGCGAGCGATCTGATCAGCGTGACAACATGACAACAGCAGCGAGGACACGTTCAGCCCAAGGTGCAGAAGATGCTGTTGCCGCGAATAGCTGACAAGCCTGTCATCTCGATCGTCTTCGGGAGCATAGATGCGCATCCCGCCGAGGGTTGGTCGTGTTTTCGATGCGGGAGAGGTTCGCACGATTGCCTAAATCCGACGTGGACTGGCCATGACGGAAGACCATTCGCCGCATTGCTGACGCGCGTGCGATGACAGTGATCTTCAGCGCAACCGTGGTCGATTGTGGATGGCGCCACTCTTCCAATATGGGAGCGGTTTTTGGGTTTGGATTGCGACGACCTAGTCGCCTGGGATAACAGTATTGCCTGATGCAGCAATCCCGCCCTCGCAAAAACAAGCCCCGGCCATGGGCCGGGGCTTTCGATCCGCGGTTCGTACTGCGGATCAGTATTTCAGAAGAAACGGGCCGCCGAACTTATAGTTGAGCCGTGCAGTCAGAAGATCGAAATCCTGGCGGACGCGATCGGTTCCGCCTGCGGGCGCGGGGAAGTGCACCGCTCCGGGCTGCATGAATAGGTGGTCGTACTCGAGGCTGACCGACCAGCTCGGCGTGAAACCGTACTCAATCCCAGCTCCCAATGCACCACCCCAAAGAATGTGGTCGCTCTTCCCAAGCTGCGCGCCCGTGAGGGTCGAGCTAATCTGATAGGTATTGCTCGTCACTGCGGCACCACCTTTGGCGTAAAATAATACGTTGTCCACGGCATAACCGATCTGCCCCGTTACCACGCCGAACGCATCAATCTTGGTCTGGTTGATATCCGCAAACGCTATGCTGTCATTCGAGCCAGTCAAATCAGCCCAGTTCCCCTGGCCTTCAACACCAAGCACGATCTGGCCCATCTGCCTTCGATAGCCGATCTGGCCACCCACAGTACCGCCGGTCGCATCATGGCAGCCCTCAGGCGTGCCGCCATTGAAGTCCCAGCAATTCGAGCTTGAGCCCAAGCCGCCGTTCATGCCGATGTAGTAGCCGCTCCAGTCGTGGATCGTAGCTGCAACAGGCTGCGGAGCTTTGGTATAGAGAGGCTGGACGGGCTGCGCAGCCAGATCCGCGCCGAATGCGGGCGCCACCGCGCCAAGCGCCACAATGCTTACAGTCGCAAGCAACAAGTTCTTCATTTCTACTCTCATGTCTTGAGTGCCCCGAGCCTCGCGCGTCTTAACAACATCCGCGCGAATAGCTGTAACTGCATCGCAACATTTGGGCCGAAAGGAATGCTTGAACCGAACCCTGCGTTAGGTTGCGGCGTTGCGGATCATGTTCAACTGCCTCGCAATGCTCCTTCGCGCGCGAACGTAGATTGCGTAGGGGTGGGCAAAAAGCGGGCTGCTGATCTCAGCGGATGAAGCGCACCGCAAGCCAGATGACGCCAAGCCACACCGCAACCGAAAAGAGCAAAGCGCTTTGCAACGTCCTTGCTCTTATCCTGTGACGCCATCGAAGGAGCTGCGATGAGCAACCGGTGAAGCGCCGACCTCGTACAACAGCTATCACTTCATCGTAATCTGCGAACCGGAAGTGAGAGCGATGCTTGCGAATATACGCCAGCCGCTCAGTGGGTGAGAGGCACTGTGCCCACACCTCCCATGCCTCATCATCAAAACACGCGCTATTCTCAAGGACCTCGGCGAGGCGCTCGTCAGGTTTCATGATGCATCCGCTGTACTGACTATCGCGGATCGAGTTCTAGGAGGGAAGCCTCACCTTCGAAACCTCTCAGTTTAGGTAGGCGAGTTCAGCGAATCGAACTCGGCCAGGAAGCATTTGTCACGGTCAATGCGGCGCTGATCCTGCGCGAGACGAAATGCGAAGTCGTGCGATGGCTCTGGATCGCTCTTCTCACCCAGTGCAGATCGCCACGGGCATCGAATCGGTATAGATGCCGCAGGAGAGTGAAGGTGCTCCTTGTCGATGCTGTCCGCAATCGTGCTCGCCGTCGCATTCAGTTCAAGCGCTAACTCGCGTGCCAGACATATCTTCTCCGCGGTGCCTCAGTCTTCACCGTCAGTGTCTCGGGCCAAATCGGCCATCAGTCACACGTTACACCGCGCTGTTGGACTGACTCAACGCGAGCACGCGCGTGCCCTCCACGCCGCCTTCCGATTCTGTGCTCGACGAACTGACGGCGGTCAGCGTTCGCTCTCGTGTGGCATATCGGCAATTTCCTTGCTTGAGCAAGGCCGAATGCAGCATTAGGAACTCGGAGCGGCGGCGGAGCAGAACTGCCGGAATGAAAGTAAGCGCCATAGAGCCGGGCGTGCTCACGTCGGTTGGGAACGCCAGCTGCGCATAGCGTATCCTCATCCAAAGCCGCCGAAGAAGTTCATAGTGAGAAAAGAAGCGGTGTCGTCATCTCGATGTCTAATCCGGAGGATTGCTTTGATGTGTTACGTCACACCCCCGCCATCGGTCGTTGACTAGTTGGTCGGCGCGAGGCGGCGGATGCCTGGTTCCTACAACGTGACGCTACGTACGAGTCAAATCCCTTCGGCGACTATAGCGCGACAATCTGGCTGGGACGCACTTCCATCCTGATTGCCGCGCCGCAAGCTACTCCCTGCCACTTGAGATGGCCTGCAGCAGCAGTGTGCGTGGAGCCAGGCATGGTATGCTGATCCGCGGAGTGGCCCACGCCGTGATCGTTGCAGGAATGCGACATTCGTGATGGCTGATACCTTTGGTTTGGTCAGAGTGCTGCGCTTCTCTGGGCGGCATTGCCCCACCCGCCGGGGGCAACGAGGAAGACGTTCGGTCGCAGCTGAAACGTGGACGTGACTAGCCGTCTCGCGGCGCACTCGGAGTGCCGTTAGGACCTGGACTATTTGCGCGCCGCGGCGGCCGGCGGGCGGTCGCATTGCAGTGCAAGGGGTACCGTACTCATGCTCTGAGACCGAGCGCTTGAATACACGGTTCTTGCCTTGACGATGCCGAAGAAGTGGTCCTGCCACCTGTCCCGCGGCACGCCTGCTGACGAGACGAAACTGTTAGGGAAAAGCAGGCTGCCTGTATACCCATCGCTGGGCGATCTCGAAAGGACCGCCGGCTCTCAAAACCAGGACGATGTCTTCTTATTACCCGATCGAGCGATCTAACCTTCGCCTTATGCAGAATTCCGCCAGGTGCTAGGCGGAGCCTCGATTTGATTAGACGAGTAAGAGTTGATCGTCTGATCGAGCAAATCGCCAAGAGCGCAGGCGCCATGGGTCGGGTCGGACTTGGCTTCACGTGTCGTTCCCCGAGCTAGAACAAGTTTGGCGATTTGCGTACGATTGGCGATAGTACGGCGATCTGGCGGTAAAGCTGCGACTGCCTGGTCGAAAATGTCAGCTAGGATGCGGAGGTCTTCTGGATAGAAGAGGTCACCGTATTGTTTCGCCGGGACTGTTCGCCTGCTGGGTCCGCTGGCGCTCGCCTCGCCTATTGCGCCGAGGTCAAGCTTCGCCGCGACCAGTTCGCTTGTGAGTTCGTCGAGCAGCTTGACCGCTCGGAGCGCGAATTTGTCCTGGCAGATCAGTTGAGCAACGACCTCCAATTGTAGAGCAATGCGGTGCTGAAGGTGCTCAATGCGCGACGTGCAAACAATCTCCTTCGGCTTGTCGGTTGTCGGGCCCGGGCACAAAAGCTTGCCATGCGTTCCATTTCCGTCAGGCAAATCGGCTGGTCTGCGCGAGAGCCAGTCGCTGTTGCTCAAGGTACAGAGCGCATAGGCTTTCATCGGGAGCAGGAGGAAGATGTTGATCGGGGTGTGGAGCGAGAAGCCGATAAATCGAAGCTCGCCGGCACGAAGGGCCGCCACGCTGCATCGAATCATGGTCATCGCGACGATGGTCAGACCGGTCCACCAGGGCACGGTGCCGGTGAGCGCGAGCTGAGCGAGCGCGGCAATCGATGAGATGGCGAGCAGCAGCGGCCCGAGGTTCTGTCCGAGCACGTCGAGCGTAAGGTACCGGTCCAGGCCGGGCAACAGGTGCAAACCCAGCAGCGTGTCGCGGTAAGTGCTCCGCGCCCAGCGGAGCTGTTGCCGCAGATAGGGCAAGAGCCTGTCCGGGACCACCGTGGCGGCGATGGCGTCCGGAACGTACTCGGTTCGAAACCCTGCCTTGAGCATGAGGATCGTCAGATGACGGTCCTCACCGAAGTCGCTCGGCTTTCCCCGGAAGAACTGCGTCTCGTACTGGTCCAGCAGCAACAGCAGCGCGGAGCGGCGGTACATGGCACACGGCCCGCAGCAGCACATGACGGCACCAAAGCGCGTCTGCGCCGCGCGCTCCTCGTTGCAAGCCAACCAGTACTCCATGTCGATCAATCGGGTCAGCCAGCTGTCGTTCCGGTTGCTGGCCGTCAATTGCCCCATGGCCGCGCCGACGGCTGGATCCTGCATCTTGCGTACGAGTTTGCTGACCACGTCGCTGGCGATTTCCGTGTCGGAATCGACATTGAGCACGAGATCGCCGAACGACCGGCGTATCGCTGCGATCTGCGCCTTGCGCTTTCCAACGTTGCTTGGCAGCAGAATGACGTTGAACCTCGGGTCATATGCGTAGCTCCCATGGACCGGGGCCACTGCAGCGACATTTGCAGAGCCGTCATCGACCACATAGACCTGCAATCGCCCTGGGTAGTCCTGGCTTGCGAGAGACTTCAGGCAGGCCGCCAGCGTGCGCGGGTCCTCGTTGAAGCAGGGCACGATGACATCCACGCTAGGCAGAGCATCGGTGTCGACCGGATCGTACGGCGGCAGTGAGGCGTCGGTTCGCAGCGCATAAAGCGCCTGCGCGCTCTTATGGACGCTGGAGAGCAACGCGTAGGAGGCAACAGCAACGGTGCTGATGGTGGCAAGCAGGCTCATGGGAATTGATCTATTCAGTGAGTTTGAGGAAGCGACCGGATTGCGAATCCACGGTCATGCAGTGCTGGAATGAGCTGGGCGAGCGCCGTCACAGTCTGGTCGCGCCGACCAGAGTGAGGGCAGCGTTCCAACTCGTCGGGAGGGCACCCGTCGTGCAGGAGCACGATGGCCCCCGGCCGGACCGAGGCCAGCACCGCGGCAACAATCGCCTCGGCGCCAGGACGAGACCAGTCTTGCGGGTCGACTGACCAGTGCAGGGCTGCCAGTTCGGCCTTCGCCGACGCAGCGTGGGCCTCCTTGGTCCAAGTCCCATACGGCGCACGCATGTGCCGCGGCCACGAGCCCGCATCGAAAACACTCCAGTTCCTTGTTGACTCGCAAAGGGCTCACCGCGCGCCACCGGACAGATGCGCGTCAAGCGCGGCCATCCGGGATCAGCCTGCCAGAGCGCTGCACCCAGCGACGCTAGATCGCCCTTGTCGCTATTGGCTTGGGCTGCGCCGTTCTCGCTAAGGCCGGCCAGAGATCCGAGGGCGAGCTGCCCATGCTGCCTCATGGCTGATGTTCGGGCCAGATTGATGCATCCAAGCAGCTCCCGCGCGCCAGTGGCTCGCTGATGCAATAGAACACGTTGCACTGCGCCCTAGTCCGATAGCGCGACCAAGACGGGCCTCGATCTGGGCGCAAGAGCTGATCACGTGCTGGCGCTTGCACGTTATCCGCCAATTGCATTGAAAATGGCGAATACGTCATCACGCGCCTTTTCCTCAATCATCCTTGATAGCCGGCGGTTAGCTATGCGGATTTGGAGAATATTGGTAAAATCTATTGTTTTGATGCGAGGTATCCATGCTGCGGATGGGTCAAGAGGGATTCATCAACATTGAGTGCGTGAGCCGATCCTCTTGATTCAATTGATCAGGCGCATGCGGAAGAATGGCTCACCATGCGACCATCCATTCGGTGAAGGTCCTAGCCAGGCATCGAAGCCATCTCGGGAACGCGAATCATGATGCTTGAGCTGGATCAACTCAAGCGCTGCTTCCCCAGAGCAGAGTCCAGCCTACGCCGCCGCCTAATGACGAGACCTGGCCGGTCCTTTCGATGATCAAGTTACAGAGCTGAGGGGCACTCGCCCATTGGCTCGACGCAGCGGACCGCTAAAGGTGGCCAGAGAAGCCTGGTTCGGGATGCTCGAGAAAAACAGAGCCTGCAGCGTTTCGGCAGGTGCCCACCCAAGCCTGCAGGCCATCAGGATAGATTAGATTGATCAACTAGCGAGGTGCTGTCGCTCCATTCCCATCAGCTTCATAGCTGCTCAGGAGCTCAATCGAAGCCCCCCGGCTAACATCAACGCTGCACAGCAAAGTGTTCGGGCAAGCGCTCGCTGGAGCGGGGCATGGATCAATGCATTTTGGGATGAGCGCTGCAGATACCGACTTCGTTAAAAGGATTCTGAGGGGGGCACGGTTCTGGTCATGAACATTTTCATTGCAAAGTCGAGCGACCTGTATGCTCGATCGCGGACCGCCCGCGGCAAACCAGGAGTTGCGTCAATCGCAGCGCGCGCATCGCTCATAATCTTATCTTTTGCGGAAAGAAGCTTTGCATCTAACATTGCATGAAGCGTCTCTCGAACTTCAGGTGAGATCGAGCTGTCGCCATCGATCAATTCTCGAAGTTTCCAAAACATACGCTCGACTGCTACCATCGACCCGAGGACTGACATCAGTCTTGGTGACATCATTGGCCATCTCCTTCTCCAGCCAGATTCTGGCGACCATCCCAGCGAAATCAGACCTGTTCCCTTTGACACCGGCGCGCGAGGCGACCCTGAACAGGCGAATGACTGCGATACATGTCCGCTGCTACGCCCCAGCGGGCGTGAGACGGACGTTCAAGATATGCTCAGGGGAACTCACAAACTGTGCGATTTGCGAGCAAGGCATTTATCTTTCCTGTGCTCCAGGCTGTAACCCGGTAGCGTGCGGTGGCTCACGTGCAAAACTGACATGGAGGGTGTGCGCCGCTTTCCATTTGCCACAACCATGCAGCGGCATCGGAGTTGGACTTCTGCCACGTCCGTGCTCTTTCGCTTTCACACTCGGATCGCTCTGTTGACGAGGCCGGATCGACTGAGTGATCCCGGTCACGCAAAGAAAGGGGTCATCCGATATCCAGGTGCTCGGGGCGCCCACCCGTTTTGTGATTGCGTGGGTGCATCGACATCGAGCCTCCCGATCTGGAATGGTGTGTTGGTCGTGCGCCACGTCGACCTCGATCGATCTCTTGAGTCTCCATCGGCCGTCCGGTCGAGCTCAGAAAAGCTAGCAACTTAAACGCGCAGATCATTTCCATGTGCTGGATTCCCTATCTCGGATCGTTCATTTCGTCTGTCTTACTGTCCTCGCCACTGCACGGCTATGCTGTGCAAACCGTGCATTTCACCCACCAGCGGCCACCGCGCTTCTCCGCGCGCAACTTGCCGCGGCGGATCCGAGAGAGCACGCCTTCGGGACTTATGTGGTTCATCGCTGCGAATCGCTGAACAGTGAGGTAGTCCTCATGCAGAGGTGGAGGGGTGCTAATTCCGTGCGCAGCCAGCAGAATGCGCAGCGAGGCCAACTCCGCCAGCACGATCTCGAGCTTACGCGCGATCTCCTCCGTCTGGTCGGAGCGCTGCCGGGACCGCGTCACGACAGGCCCGCCCGTGCGATAAGCCGCATCTTGGATTCGTGTGGAATGCGATCGACGAACTGGCGCGCCAAAGCGGGATGAGCGTGAGCCAACTCATCTGTCCAAGCAAACCACTGCTTGGGCAATGTCAACGCACGCAAAATGAGAGACAGGGCATTTATTGCCGTTGAGACTAGTGTTTGGTGATGTAGTCGAAAGGGTCTCATGCGCGTAAGAGCCATTTGAACCATAAGAGCGGCCTGACAAATGCATCCGGCTGCGGTGCTCATGGGCCTCGGTGTTGCCATTTATCGCCTGGTCAAGGACGAACTTATTGCTGTTGGCTCACCGTCAGTGCTCTGCCGCTATGAGATCGGAGTGAATCGCAGTTGCTGTGTTGAGGCAGGCATCCAGTGACAGAGATCCAAAGGCGAGCTGGCAAAGGAGATAGTTGGCGCCTGCCTCTTCCACGTGATCGAGAAGAGTCTGGCGCACCGAAGCGCGCGTTCCGACAACGCACAGTTCACTCTCAATTGCGGCATCCAAGGTTAGGGGCAGGTTGGATGGAGGCGGGATGTCATTGAGCTCGTACAGGAACTTAAAGCTCTTGAGCCATGTTTCGTAGGCTGGCGCGGCGAGGGCGCGGGCGGCTGCTTCAGAGCTTGCAATTACGACCATGCGGAGTAATGCGAGAAATGGTGCTGAACCGTTGGCGTCATGCTTGGCGTTTCGATGAGCGCGATAGCGATCTGTTACCTTGCGAACGGCAGAAGAGGGCCCCATGCACGCCAGATTAGCGCCATTCGCCGCCGCCCAATGCGCGGACTCTGGCCGATTTGTAGCAATCCATGTCGGGGGACAAGGACGCTGGTGAGGTGAAAGCGTCAAAGGAACGTCGCTCAGCGCAAAATGTTGCCCTTCGTACGAGAGCGGGCCGCCATTCATCGCGTTAACGAAGATTTGGGAAGCTTCCTCGTAACGGCTTGAGGCAACATCGGCTCCAACCCCAAAATAACTCAGTTCGATCGGTAGGGAGCCGCGACCAAGACCGACCTCGACCCTGCCGCTGCTCAGGTGATCCAACATGCAGATCTCCTCGAATGCCCGCAACGGGTGGTAGAGGTTGAGCAGCATGACCAATGGACAAACGCGAAGTCGCCGTGTGCGTTGTATGACGCTTGACAGAAACACGTTCGGCGATGGACCGCGTCCATGGGGGGTGCAATGATGCTCCGCCAGATGATAGGCATAGAAACCGAGCCGGTCGTAGGCCTCCGCCAGCGCGAGGCGGTCCGCGTATTGCCGGGCGATATCGGGGCCGTCCTCGTCAAGATGATCAAAGATGCCGCAGGTCAGGTTTGAGGGAAGAACGTTTCTCACTCAGTTATCTCCTATAGAGAGGACCGGAGTCCGCCGGGTTTTGGGGTGCAAGAGGCGCTCGCTGGCACTGCGGTGCATATGCTTCGAAGCCGTTCTCAACAGCTCGCAATGCGCTGATCGGACAAAAACTGACTCCGGCTGCGTCGCGAAGCTGCATCATGTGTGGGTCCGGATCGATGACGAACGGGAATCTGTGACCTGAGTGGAAGGGGTCACTAGCCACCGCATCCCACTTTCTTAAGAATGCTGCCGACAGCCGCAAGAAACGCATCCATCTGGCGCGTTGTACCGATGCTAACCCGAATGCACTCTTGCAGGCCGGCATCCGGAAAGAAGGCAACGAGAACGCTCTGGTCTTGCAACGCCGCCTGCCACCATCTGCCACCCTGGCCTACCGGCACACGGGCGAGGAGGAAGTTCGCGTGGGAAGGCGTTACGGAGAACCCAAGTTCCGAGAGGGCGGCCGCTACGCGCTGACGCTCAAGCCTGACGTGGCGATGGTTCTCCTCGTAGGCGTCGCGATGCGCAAGGACGCTCATGCCAACGGCATGAGCGACCACATTCATGTTGAAAACATTCTGGATGTTGCGAAGCCGCCCAATCAGCTCGGGATGGCCGAAACCGAAGCCGACGCGAATGCCAGCGGCGGAATAACTCTTGGAAAACGTGCGCAGGACCAGAAGATTCGAATGGCGCTCAACGAGGCGTAGGCCGTCCTCAGGTGCGAAATCGACATAAGCTTCGTCCAATACGATCAATCGGTCAGATCGTATAATGAGGCGCTCGATCTCAGCGAGCGGAACAAAGGTTCCGGTCGGATTGTTCGGATTGGCCAGCAGAATGAACTTGGCATCTTTAGCCCGACCGAAAAGCAGCTCGTCCATCGGCAAGCAGTCGGGTTCAGACCAGGGAATTTCAATGAACCGGGCCCCTTGCAACAGGGCAAGCTTGCGATTGAATGAGAAGCCGGGCGACATCATTGCGACGCCGTCGCCCGGGGCAAGAAAGGCTCTGTAAATGAGACTGAGGAGTTCAGACGATCCATTGCCAGCCATCACGCGATCAGTGGCAATCCCATAGGCCGCTGCGGCCGCTTGTCTCAAGCTGACATTATCGTCTTCTGGATAGCGGTATTGCACCTCAAGAGCTGCAATTGCGCTTCGCATCACGATGGCTGGCAAAGGAAATGGGTTCTCATTCGTGTTCAGTTTCACGCAAGCATTATCCAGGGTGGGTCGCCCGGACGGCAAAGCATCCAATTCGCGAGCCACCGGCGAGAGCGAGGAAAGCATAGTTTGCAGTTTTGCATCCAATTTGGTGTTCTCCCTTTTGTCGGCGAGAGCAGTTGACGCCCTTCATCGAGCCTACGTGATGCGCGCGCTGTGTTAGGAGCCGGGAAGCGCAAGGCGTGCATGAATGTGAGGGGTGGGGTGGGGTGCCATAGGCGGGCTCAGAGCTAAGCGCCGCACCGGATCAGAGCCCGTCTCAAAGTCCGGCAGCGATCAGCACGGATCAGGCGGCGCGCGGCGTTATTCCAGCGAATACCTGTTTCACGAGGGGAGGCAACGTCACGTCCACTCGGCCGAACAGCGCTGCTAACGCTTGGCTTGAACTCGCGTAATCCGCAGACAGACTGCGCACGACTGACATCTTGCCACAAGCTACGTTCCTTCTAAAGAGGTCCTGGCAGCTCACTCCCGAGAGCGAGGTGCGCATCAGTTTCACTAGCTGGAAGAAGTCACCGATGTTCGTCGGCCTTACGAATGTGGAAGTGATGCTCACTCTAGTGGCACCAGGCGAATGGGAACGTACTCTTCGGGCGGCCGTTCGGGCGTACACGACAGCTTTGATAGCATTGCCGCGAGGGCGAGAAATGCTGCGACTGCGGCGACTGCGACGCACGTGAGCAGCGCGTAATCGCTATGTCGAGGATGGTTCATCATTCGAACGCTCCGTGCGGTGTTGGTGCGGGCGGTCAGGTCTGCGCGACCGCTTCGACGGTATTGTCGCGCCAGCGGTAACGATGAACCCAGAAGCGGCATTGTCTCCCTTGGAGTCGGATCGAACCGTGGCAATGGCCGTGTCGATTGAGCCCGAAGTAGGACCGCAGCGACCCGCGTGGCATCGAAGGTGCCCGTTTGACCGAGCCTGCCCATGCTTGAACTGCGGCATCTAGAGCGTGCAACCTGCGGCAGATGGGCTCGTACCCTTGAGCTTGGCGACAGCGGCTGCCCCTGCAGCATTCGTCGTCGAGTCAGGCATAAAGGTAAAGAGCGTGCCGTTTGCGCAGTCGCCGGCAATGACCAAAGACGATCATCCACCGACTTGTTCTCGCCCGGCGCTCTCACCGGGAATTTCCGAAAGTGATGCCGATCATTGGAGTCTCCGTCGGCCTGGCCGGCGCTCTGCCGCTGCGTCGATGCTTTTAGAAGGTACAATGTGACGCTACGTGCGAATCAAGTACTTCGAAGGGTGCTCGTCGAGGTTGATTGCCAAAATCCACAGAGCGAAGAACCCCAAAGAGTGCCGACAACGCAGATTCGCAGGCGAATTGCTACGGGCCAACGATCCTCAGTCAGACAAGAATCAGCATCACTTCATTGGGTCTAGAGACATTGCAGTAACCGCGTCGCGGGCAACCGCGTGCGTCAACTCTTTCCCAGCTGGTCCTCCAGCGCGGCGAGGGCGAGATCCAGGTATCGCATGAGGCTCGCATCCCAGCCGGCGAGATTGTGTGGTTCGGTCAATCGCGTCAGCACCTTAAGTATCATCGAGACAGTCGAGTCAACTCCTGCGATCTCAGTCAGCAGCGAACGGGCCTGACGCGCGACCGCATTTGCCCGCTCACTGCATGGAGGCTCGCCCCGATCCATGCAGCTACGTAGCTCGTCCCGAATCTTCCGCCACCGATCTTCGCGGCTAGCGTTAGAGGCGCACGTGCAGATGGCCGAGGGGGTACGCTCCTCAATCCGCGACATTGCATCTAACGTGGCCGGCAGCTCGTCGACACTGACTTCTGTCTCACCTTGCGTCGTCATATTGCGCAATCGATCCCGTAATAGTGTCGCCCGCGCGACTTGAACTTCAATTCGCTCCAGATGGTTGCGCAATAGGTCCGTGAGAGATGTTCGCCCCTCGATGGCTTTGCGGATCTCAGGAAGCGAGAAGCCGAGCTCACGTAGCGCGCGAATCTGAGAGACGCGTTGTAGGCTTTCACGATCGTACATGCGGTGACCGCCATCGGTACGTTCCGAGACCGTCAACAACCCGGTATGTTCGTAGTGATGCAGAGTGCGTACCGTTACGCCGGTCGCCTCTGCAAGTTCTCCAATGCGCCATCGGCGCCGTCGTGGTGTGGCGTTTGTCATGGTCCTCAATTTGCAAGCCTACAACCTGACGTCACGTGAGAATCAAGTTATTTCAATGATCTAGATGATGGTCTCTTGCTGCGAACCCCCGGAAGGACTGAGCGCATGCTGTTGATCAAGCGGCCGAGACAAGTGCAAGCATCAAGTTCGCCAGCGACGCCAATTCGTCCCTCGCTGCGCGTTGCATCACAAGTCTGGCGATCGCCACGCGATTCTCGCTGGTTCGCATGCATGTCGGTAAAGACGCGATTGCTCTATCAAAAAGGTTTCCCAAGCTCGCGAGATCCTCCGGATCGTAGACTCCGCTCGGCTTATCCAAGAGTAAGCTCCTTTGATTGTCGCACCCGCGCCGCACGTGACGAAGCCGTTTGGCTGTGGTGGGGCAAAAAGGAGACGGAGCGGCGACGTGCGCGAAAGAATGTGACGGGACGTTCGTGTGGTGCCGTTGTGCAACACGGCGTTTGCTTCCCTTTTGTCCAACACTGCCCTGACCGAAACTGTGCAATTTCTGCTGGATGCTGCCGCAGCAGTGGCCATCTGCTGTCTGATCGCCACGCGAAGCGAAAGCAGATACATGCAGCCCCGCTTGCTCTTGAGACACAGCTTCACGAACGGGGGGCCAGACACACTACTGATCTGATCAGATGGGCCTCTTTCGGTCGAATCCTTGCTGTGATGTCTATCGTCGAGCCGGCGTTGATTGGTCAATCATCGCAGATTAGTCGTACCACCACATCGTGGCGCGGCCGCCCGTTCGGCGCCTAACAGCATTTTCGACACGCTGGCCCCGGGCGCCGCGCGGCCGCGCCCGGCAACACAACGACGTGCCATAGCTCCTGCAGCAATAACTCGCATATCCAGACGTGAGCCGGATCAGTGTTGCGCAGCACAGTCCAGCTGTCGCGGGTAATGGCTTGCTCGTCCAGAAGCTCACTCACTTTCATCCTCGAACAGTATCGCTTTGGTGTGCGAGCGCTGGACATAGATGCTTTGGGTAAGATAGGCAAATCATGTTACCGCACCGAAGTAGCTCTTCGGGGACAGCGGTGAGGGGCCGCAACTCGGGGCTAACGGCGGCGGCATCCCGCGCGCCACTACACTTTCGAAAAGAACACGACTGTCGCGAGATCCGAAAGGATGACCCTGCACCCACGATCCGATGTGGCTGGATTGACCCGCCCGAAACGATCAAAAGCTGTAGGTGGAGCAGGGCTTGGCGAATGGGAGCGGCGAGCCCTTCCGTGCGCCGGACATTGGCACAGTTGCCGTCCTCTCATCATAAACACTCATCCCCCAAGCACGCGCGCAGCGGGACAATGCCGCGAGCTCACGGCGGGTGGATCCAGGTTGATCCTGCGGCCAGCGAGTTTGCGGTTGCGCTCCGTCATGCGGGATTGAGTATAAGAGTAAGACAAGCCGTTGAGATGACGTGTCCAAACCTCCATGCCAACCTTGCGCAGACCTCTCACTTGCAGGTTTCGCTCTCCCGAGTTACGCCAGCTCGCGTTGCGCTTTCCGGACGCGACTGTGGACAGCGTTGGCGTTCGGCAGAACAAGTTGGTTCGACGCGAACGAGCCGGCATCGACCCTGTGGGGCGGCCCGCCAAGAGGCGTCTCTGGCGTGCTTCGGCATTACTGCTGCGATCGCCGGGACAGTAGACGGCAAGGAGAATGCCCACCGGCAGGCGAAGAGCGGTGCGGGTGCGCTAGCAGCGTCCACGTTTGCAGCCTCGATCGCAGGTCTTGGTCTACAACCTGACGCGGTGTGCGATTCAAGGGATTTTAGTGCCGAGGCCGGATCTCGTTCACCTGACTGGCCGGATCATTTCGCGAGCTCTAAGCTCAGCTCATATAGAACAGTGCGATGCAGCCCCGTCGGATCAGCGGAAAGTCATTGCGGAGCGTCGCCGAACGAGCTGTATGACGCGCAAGATCGTCACGCCAGCGCGAGATCAATAGCGCCGCCGACCCGATCAAACTACGCTCAAGCGCGCCAATCCGAACACCAGCAAGGACCGGAGCTTCGAGCCTGGCGTAGATCTGGTTAATGAAGAGTAGGTCGCAAACGGCCGAACAATCCTAGAACGGGCCGTGACATTGGTTGGTCTCGGACGGAGAGACCATCATGGATGCCTCTTGCAAGAACATGTTGCGCATCCAAATGCTTGCAGGATCAGTATTATGAATGGCCGGCCACTGGACGGCCTCGGTGAATGTGAGAAGTCGCAGCGGAGGTTCGATGACCCGCAGGGGCATCGTGTTTGCGAAATGGCTGACCAATCTTGAGGGCATGCTCGCTATACGGTTGGTGCCCAATAACATAGGCGGAATCATACCAAAACCCTGCACAGCGACCTCGGTGCGTATCTTGAAACCATGCTCGAGCAAGAGCCATTCGTGGAAGGAGGGCCTCAGGGAGCGCCCGAACTGGGCTTCCACGTGCCCGATCGACATGTACTTCTCGAACGTAAGTCGCGGCGCCAGCTGCTTGTTCATCGGGCAGCCCACGCAAACGAAAGTGTCGTCGAACAGTGCCGCCTTGGGATGCGCACTCGACATGAACATCTCCGGATACATGAGAAAATCGACTTCACCGCGCCGGAGAAGTTCATCGGGTTCCTCTCCGGGCGGCAGCAACTCGAAATTGATTGTCGGAGCTTCCCGCGCGACGCGGTCCACGATTCTTCGAAGAAACACGACAGTCATGAAGTCGGACAGGATGATCCTGAATCGCCGGTTCGATTGAGACGGAGTGAAGCCGTCCGGAGAAATGATGGAGAGCTGAATGTGAGCGAGAGCCTCGCGAATCGGGACTGCGAGCGCTTGAGCCCGCGGCGTTGGGACAAGCTTCCGGCCCCTCATCGTGAATAGCTCATCGCGAAAGTAAGTGCGAAGCCGCGCGACGGCAGCGCTCATGGCAGGTTGACTGAGGTTGATGCTTCTTGCTGCCGCAGTGAGATTGCCTTGCGTCACCAGGGCGTCGAACGCGACTAGGAGATTCAGATCGAGGCCCTTGAAACGCATAATCTTGAGTGATCCACCGTATGAATGTGTTCTATCGATACAATCGATTTTACCATTTGTACCGAATGAGGATAGCAAAGGATAGTTTAGCGAGATGTCAGATCTATCAGAATGGTTACAAATCGTACCGCGTCTCAGCCCAGCGCCAGGGATCGATCAAGACATCTGGAGCGTGCGGTCGCAGTTTCGCGCGTGTTGCGCAAGTCATATCTCGGCGAGCTAGCACGGTGGGAATCCGCAAATGTGCGTGGGCGTATAGGACGAGCAAACCATTGTATGGCTTCGCCAACCCATTCTATACCGGCCGTGTACCGCCGTAGAATTGAGCGAACGCTCAACCTGGCCGTAGATTTCCCTCCAGTTGGACCCCTTCGGTTGCGGGTGCCAAATGTGTTTTTGGTCGCATCCGATTGCGTCCTTGCTGCGGAGAAATCGTGCGGAACATGCAAGCGAAGGCGTCCTTGGCGAATCTGATGCGAGTTGCGCACACGCTCGACGTCGTATCCATTGTGAATGCAGATCGGTCAGTGCGTGAAACTCTGACAGATATGGTGTTTTCCGCGGGTTACGTACCCGAACCCTTCGAGAGCGCAGACGAGTTCTTGAAATCGGGCCGCCGTTTGATCACGTCGTGCTTGATCGCGGACATGCAGTCGAGCGTGATGAGTGGCTTTGAGCTTTTCCATCATCTGGCTGCATCCGGAGGCGCGATTCCGACCGTTCTGCTCATAGACAACTCCGAAGACGATATGAGGCGAGTTCTGCAAGCTGGACTCCAGTTCTTGAGAAAGCCTTTCCAGCGTAGCGAACTGCTGGCCTGCGTCAGGAGTCAGATAATGAATAGGAATTACTCTCTATGAAAATGATCGCGCCCGGATCCACACGAGGTGTTTCGGCGCGCCCTCCAGTTCGTTGGAGGCTGTGCTGGGAGAATGAGCTTCAACTTGCTGACCATATTGAATTGTCCGACTTCTTCCGGAAGACCTATGGTCCGACCGGGGCATTCAATGCAAAGCCCTTTGAAGGTCATCGAAGCTGGGCCGGCGCAAGGCCTGAGATTCGGGCAATCGGCTACGATGATCGTGGCGTCGCGATTCACATCGGCGCACTGCGCCGCTTCATAAAAGTTGGTGAGGTCGATCTGCTTGTGGCTGAACTCGGATTGTACGGGGTGCGCCCGGATCTCGAGGGGCTCGGCATCAGCCACTCCATCCGCGTGATGTATCCGGTATTGCGAGATCTTGGGGTGCCGTTCGGCTTTGGCACGGTCCGATCCGCCCTGCAGAAACATATTACCAGGCTGCTCGGGCGACAGGGATTGGCGACTGTTCTGCCAGGGCTCCGTGTCCGGTCCGCTCGTCCGGATATCTATCTCACTGTGCCTCCGACGCGCGTGGAGGACGTGGTCGTCCTCGTTCTGCCGATTGCGAGGCCAATGAGCGAATGGCCGGACGGTGAGATGATTGAACGAAACGGGCCAGAACTGTGACGTCCTCAGACGACGAAACGAAAGCGCGGAGCGACTACGCCGACCCCGGCGGAGAGCACTGCGTCTATCTGACATTTGATGATGGGCCCAACCCGCATTGCACGCCGGCTATCCTAGATGTGCTGGCGCAGCATCGGGCCCCCGCCACCTTCTGCGTGATCGGTGCTTATGCAGCGGGTCAGCCGGAGCTGATCCAACGCATCATCGCAGAAGGGCACGAAATCGCAAACCACACAATGACGCACCCGGATTTATCCAAATGCATGCCGGATGAGGTGGAATACGAGATCGTCACGACGAACAAGGTCATCGGAATGGCCTGCCCCCGAGCCTCTGTGCGGCACATGCGTGCGCCGTATGGGATATGGACCAAGGAGGCCCACGCCGCGTCGGCGAAGGCCGAACTGGCAGCCCTGCACTGGTCAGTCGACCCGCAAGACTGGTCTCGTCCTGGCGCCGAGGCGATTGTTGCCGCGGTGCTGGCCTCGGTCCGGCCGGGGGCCATCGTGCTCCTGCACGACGGGTGCCCTCCCGACGAGTTGGAACGCTGCCCTCACTCTGGTCGGCGCGACCAGACTGTGACGGCGCTCGCCCAGCTCATTCCAGCACTGCATGACCGTGGATTCGCAATCCGGTCGCTTCCTCAAACTCACTGAATAGATCAATTCCCATGAGCCTGCTTGCCACCATCAGCACCGTTGCTGTTGCCTCCTACGCGTTGCTCTCCAGCGTCCATAAGAGCGCGCAGGCGCTTTATGCGCTGCGAACCGACGCCTCACTGCCGCCGTACGATCCGGTCGACACCGATGCTCTGCCTAGCGTGGATGTCATCGTGCCCTGCTTCAACGAGGACCCGCGCACGCTGGCGGCCTGCCTGAAGTCTCTCGCAAGCCAGGACTACCCAGGGCGATTGCAGGTCTATGTGGTCGATGACGGCTCTGCAAATGTCGCTGCAGTGGCCCCGGTCCATGGGAGCTACGCATATGACCCGAGGTTCAACGTCATTCTGCTGCCAAGCAACGTTGGAAAGCGCAAGGCGCAGATCGCAGCGATACGCCGGTCGTTCGGCGATCTCGTGCTCAATGTCGATTCCGACACGGAAATCGCCAGCGACGTGGTCAGCAAACTCGTACGCAAGATGCAGGATCCAGCCGTCGGCGCGGCCATGGGGCAATTGACGGCCAGCAACCGGAACGACAGCTGGCTGACCCGATTGATCGACATGGAGTACTGGTTGGCTTGCAACGAGGAGCGCGCGGCGCAGACGCGCTTTGGTGCCGTCATGTGCTGCTGCGGGCCGTGTGCCATGTACCGCCGCTCCGCGCTGCTGTTGCTGCTGGACCAGTACGAGACGCAGTTCTTCCGGGGAAAGCCGAGCGACTTCGGTGAGGACCGTCATCTGACGATCCTCATGCTCAAGGCAGGGTTTCGAACCGAGTACGTTCCGGACGCCATCGCCGCCACGGTGGTCCCGGACAGGCTCTTGCCCTATCTGCGGCAACAGCTCCGCTGGGCGCGGAGCACTTACCGCGACACGCTGCTGGGTTTGCACCTGTTGCCCGGCCTGGACCGGTACCTTACGCTCGACGTGCTCGGACAGAACCTCGGGCCGCTGCTGCTCGCCATCTCATCGATTGCCGCGCTCGCTCAGCTCGCGCTCACCGGCACCGTGCCCTGGTGGACCGGTCTGACCATCGTCGCGATGACCATGATTCGATGCAGCGTGGCGGCCCTTCGTGCCGGCGAGCTTCGATTTATCGGCTTCTCGCTCCACACCCCGATCAACATCTTCCTCCTGCTCCCGATGAAAGCCTATGCGCTCTGTACCTTGAGCAACAGCGACTGGCTCTCGCGCAAAGTGGCGAAATCATCAGAGGTCGATGAATCGAAGGCCTCGATCGAAGACGCCACAACTGGACCAAGCCTTAACCCGGCATCGGAAACGCCTGGCTCAATTCGCGGGGCAGGTCTTTCGCGCGCTCCCTCGCAGCTGATCGCGTCTGGTGGCATTGCGGCCGAGACTGACTGAGAGCTTTGTAGGGGGACTTAGTGGTGAGCCTGGACAAGACATATCAATCGTTGCAACGGGAGCTGACCAATGATGACCCGTGGCGGCTTGACGACAATCCGTTCGAACGTGAGCGTCACACCCAATTGCTACGGCTATCGCTATCAAACGGCACCGTCTCAACCGGCCTCGAAATCGGGTGCGCGGCCGGTGCATTCACAGAGAAGCTTGCTCCTCACTGCAAACGGCTCACGGTCATCGATGTTATGCCGCGAGCGATCGGTCGAGCGGTCCAGCGGACCAAGAGGTGGTCGCATATCAGCTGGGCGGCGACCGATATTCTGCAGTTCTCGACCGAAGAGCTGTTCGATCTGATCGTGGTCGCCGAAGTTCTCTACTATCTCGAAGACATGACACGGATGCGTACCGCAATCGACAAGATGGTGAAGATGCTTGCTCCAGGTGGGCATCTGGTCTTCGGATCTGCACGTGATGCCACCTGCAGGCGATGGGGGCATGTCGCTGGCGCCGAGACAGTCATCACGATGTTGACTGAAGCGCTCATTGAGGTCGAACGCGTGCAGTGCCAGGGGCAGTCGGCTGACGAAGACTGCTTGTTGGTCCGCTTTCGCAATCCGGAGCGATCTTCGATCCCTCCGGACGGCCGAGCTTGAAAGGAGCCACTATGCGAATCTGCGGTATCAAGTTGACGCATGACGGGGCAGTCGCTCTGATCGAGGACGGCCGGGTGGTGTTTTGTGTCGAACAGGAGAAGCTGAACAACAATCCGCGTTATCAAACCATTGACAACCTGGATGCCGTTGTTAGCGCCTTGGCGGAGCACGGGCTGGATCCGAGCGATGTTGATCAGTTCGTTATTGATGGCTGGGATGGAGAGTTCGAGTCGCAGTTTGAAGTCCTTAGTGGGACGACGATCATCAAGCTCAAGGGCGCGCCGTATGTCGAACGGCAAGGCGATAGCCCCCTGACCTCCCGCGATGGCATCGGCCTCATGCTTGATGGGAAGCTATATCCCTATCAAAGCTATCCCCATGTCACCGGGCACGTAGCATCCGCATACTGCGCCAGCTCGTTTGCCAAATCCGCGCAATCTGCTTTCTGCTTGGTGTGGGACGGCTGCATGTTTCCACGCCTCTACTACGTCGAGCCCCATGGCATCCGGTTCATCGAGTGCCTGTTTCCGATGATAGGTCACGCCTATGCGACGGCAGGACATCACTTTGGACCTTACAGGCGGGCAGACCGCACCAGCTGGGATCTCGGTATTGCCGGCAAGCTGATGGCCTATATCGCGCTGGGATCGCCCGACGAGGACTGTATTAAGACGTTTCATGAGCTTTATGAGGCGCACTTTGCCACGGATGCTGAGGGCGCTTGTCCTGAGCTTGGAGAGATCAACAGCTCACAATCGCCGCTTGAAGCTCTGCACGACTTCTTCGATGCGTGCGCAATGCGATTGAAGGAAAAGCAAGCCGAAGACGTCCTTGCGTCATTTCACGTGTTTCTAGAGCGTCTGCTGGTTCGCACCATTGCTGATGTTGTGGAGCGGCATTCGGATCTTGCGGGGGTGCGTAACCTCTGCATAGCCGGCGGCTGTGGCCTGAATATCAAGTGGAATAGTGCATTTCGTGCGACCGGCTTGTTCGATGTCGTGTGGGTGCCGCCCTTTCCGAACGACAGCGGCTCAGCCATTGGTGCTGCTTGCTCTGCATTGGCGGCACAGCAAGGCTTTAGAGCTCTGGAATGGTCGGTCTACAGCGGACCGGCCGTGCGTCCCAGCGAAGTCCCACCCGAATGGGAGGGCGCGCCCTGCACTATGGGCGAACTTGCGGCAATCCTCGCTTGCGACAAGCCCGTGGTCTTCCTTGCCGGGCGTGCCGAGCTCGGACCGCGAGCCTTGGGTGGCAGAAGCATTCTCGCGGCTGCGAGCTGGGAAGGAATGAAAGATCATCTCAACGACATCAAACTTCGTGAGCATTTCAGGCCGGTAGCGCCGATATGCCTGGAGGATCGTGCGGCGGAGATTTTTAGCCCTGGAATACCCGATCCGTACATGCTGTTCGATCACCAGACGCGACCAGAATGGCGGGAGAAGATTCCCGCCGTCGTGCATCTCGATGGATCTGCTCGTCTACAGACCGTTTCCAGAACCTCTCAGCATAAAGTGGCCGAGCTTCTCGTCGAATACGAGAAGCTGACAGCCATTCCGCTGCTTTGCAATACCAGCGCCAATCTGCATGGACGCGGCTTTTTCCCGGATGCTGCCGCCGCGTGCCAGTGGGGACGCGTCGATCACGTATGGTGTGACGGCCTGCTTTGGACAAAAAAGCGCGCAAGCGAGGAAGCGGCGCGAACAACGGCCGTCGCGATGGCGTAAGCAAATGTCAACCGCGGCAGTCGACCTTTTCCAGGTGAGCAAGTTCTACGACGACAGGGTCGTCGTGGACGCTCTTTCGTTTACGGTCTCGCCGGGAGAGTGCTTCGGTCTGCTGGGACCAAACGGCGCGGGTAAAAGCACGCTCGCGCGTTTGATCCTGGGTGTTGCATCGCCCGACGCAGGTAAGATATGCGTGCTCGGCGAGCCAGTGCCGGCACGGGCGCGCTTGGCGCGGCGGGGGATCGGGGTTGTCCCACAGTTCGATAACCTTGATCTTCAGCTCACGGTGCGCGAAAATTTGCTCGTTTTCGGGCGCTACTTCGCCATGAGCGCGGCTGAGGTGAAAGCGGTCACGCCGTCACTGCTCGAATTCGCGCGCCTGGAGAACAAGGCGGATGCCCGCGTCGCCGAACTGTCCGGCGGCATGAGGCGACGCCTGACGTTGGCACGGGCCCTCATTAACGACCCGCAGCTCTTGGTGCTTGATGAGCCGACGACCGGCCTTGATCCGCACGGTCGTCACCTGATCTGGGAACGCTTGCGTTCGCTATTAGCGCGCGGCAAAACGATCCTTCTCACCACCCACTTCATGGAAGAGGCGGAGCGATTGTGCGACCGCCTGTGCGTGCTTGAGCACGGCCGTAAGATCGCCGAAGGTCAGCCTCACGCGCTGATCGAGCAGCAGATCGGCTCCCAAGTGATCGAGATTTACGGCGGTAATCCGCATGAACTGCTGCCGCTGGTCAGACCCCAAGTGCAGCGCGCTGAGGTGAGCGGGGAGACGCTCTTCTGCTATGTCACGGATCCAGAGCAGGTGCGCCTCCGGCTTGCCGACCGCACGGATCTCCGCTTTCTGCAGCGTCCTCCAAATCTGGAGGATGTCTTCTTGCGGCTAACCGGGCGAGAGATAAAGGACTGAACGATGTGGCAACGTTTTGCGCCGGCGCTCCCTGCTAATCCATGGAACTGGATCGCGGTATGGCGCCGCAATTTTCTGGTCTGGCGGAAAGTCGCTCTGGCATCGATTCTTGGGAATCTGGCCGAGCCGATGAGCTCTCTGTTCGGTCTCGGTTTTGGTCTTGGAATGATCATAGGTGGTGTTGAGGGGACCTCATACATCTCGTTTCTGGCGGCTGGCATGGTCGCCACAAGCGCGATGGTCTCCGCAACCTTCGAAACGATCTACGCGGCTTACGCTCGCATGCAGACAAATTGCACGTGGGAGGCAGTGCTCTGTACGCCCCTTACGCTCGGCGACATTGTTCTCGGTGAAGTGGCATGGGCAGCGAGCAAGGCCTTGCTCGCCGGGACCGCGATCACGATTGTCGCCGTCGCGCTGGGTTACGCACAGTGGTCATCCATCCCCTATGCATTACCAGCCATCGCTCTCACTGGCGTGACTTTCGCGAGCCTCGCAATGGTCGTTTCAGCACTTGCACCGAGCCACGACTATTTCATCTTCTACCAGTCGCTCATTCTCACGCCCATGATGTATTTGAGCGGGACGATCTTCCCAATGAGCCAGTTGCCGGGTTCATTTCAACGCATCGCGGCCTTATTGCCGCTGACTCATTCGGTCGATCTTATTCGTCCAGCAATGCTCGGTCGGCCGGTCGACAGCGTCGGATTGCATGTGGGCGCACTTTGCATCTACGCAGCGTTTCCCTTCCTCGTCTCGGCCGTGCTGCTTCGGCAGCGCCTGATGCGGTGAGAGGAACAAGACCTAAAGCGAAGCATCGCGTGTGCGAGATGAGATATCGGGCGTAACGAACTTCCGATCGCGTGCGACGCTTACGTGAGTCTCGTCACGCTAGCGATGCCCGATCGGCCCCGCGGCGACGTGCGGCCTACTCCCAAAGCAAGCGATACGAAATAGGCCAACAGGCCTCTCAGGATTAACGGAGAACAAGATGCTGTGTCTAGGATTGAGTGGCGGCCTCGACAGGGTCTATGAAAACCCCCTTGGACTGCCGAACACGTTTCTGCACGACGGCGCCGCGGTACTTGTCAAGGACGGGCGCGTGATCGCTGCCGTGGAAGAGGAGCGCCTCAACCGGATCAAACATTCAAACAAGCTCCCGAGCAGTGCGATTGAATACTGTCTTGCAGCCGCGGGTGTGGAGCTTCGCGACGTCGATCGTATTGCGTTCTACGCTACTGAAGCCTATTGCAATGCGATGCTCGAACGGTTGTTCATCTCACAACCGGAAATCTCAATTCCGCTAGATGCGAATCTGCTGTTACGGCACCTTCTAGCCACGGAGTTCGGTACCCAAGTTGATCCTTCGCGGGTATCATTCGTAGGCCACCATCAAGCCCACGCCGTGAGCGCTCTGGCGATGTCGGGTTTTGAAGAAAGCCTGGTCCTCGCGATCGATGGTTGTGGCGACTTCCTGTCGGGTCTCTTGGCGGTCGGGTCGGGCACCGAAATGACCGAGCTTATGACGTTTCCAGAGAATAACTCTCTCGGACTGTTCTATCTGGAGACGATCCGATATCTCGGCTACGGCCTGTTCGACGAGTATAAGGTTATGGGACTGGCTCCTTACGGAGATCCCGCACGCTATCGCGAGCTCTTTTCCCAATTCTATGAGCTCTCCGCAAACGGTGGCTACCGCGTTCACCTCGAACGTATCGGCCCGGCATTGCTGCGCAATATCGAGGTTCGGCGAAAGGGAATGCCGTTCACGCAACAGCATCGAGATGTGAGCGCATCGTTGCAGGAGGCGCTGGAGCGGATCGTGTTTCACATTCTTCGGCATTACCGTGAGTCGACCGGAATGAAACGGTTGTGCCTGGCTGGCGGGGTGGCCCACAACTGCACACTGAACGGAAAACTCCTGTATTCAGGCCTATTCGAAGACATCTTCGTGCAGCCGGCTGCGCATGACGCCGGATGCGCATTGGGCGCGGCACTGATGGTGTCGAACGGGGCCGGGCAGCCCGCGCCCCGCGAGCGACTACAGGCGGTTTATTGGGGGCCAGATGTCGGCAGCGACGACAGCATCGAACAGGAACTGAAGGGATGGGCCGGACACCTCCAGATTGAGCGGACCGCTGACGTCGCAACCAGAGCAGCCGAGTGGATCGCTGATGGCGCCGTGATCGGGTGGGTACAGGGCCGATCGGAGTTCGGCCCTCGCGCGCTCGGCAACCGCAGTATTCTTGCTGACCCGAGGCCCGCGGCGAACAAGGATCGGATCAATGCGATGGTCAAGAAGCGCGAGAGTTATCGACCATTTGCGCCATCGGTTCTGGAGGAGGATGCGGGCGCCTTCTTTGAGTTGCCGGATGGTCGCGCAGAATATCCCTTCATGAATTTCGTCGTTCGCGTGCGCGAATCCAAGCGTGCTTTGCTGGGCGCGATCACGCATATCGATGGTACGGCTCGTCTGCAGACTGTCTCCCGCACGAACAATGCCGCCTATTGGGAACTCATCAATGCGTTCAAGAGCCGGACAGGCGTCCCGATTCTGCTTAATACGTCGTTCAACAACAATGCCGAACCGATCGTGGATTCTGTTGCCGATGCGATTACGGCGTTTTTGTCAACCGAGCTGGATGGCCTTGTGGTCGGTTCATTCCTCGTCAGGAAGCGGGCAACAACGCTCGAAAGCTGGACTGCACTCGCTGTATCACTGCCGCCCCATGTATCTCTTTATCGGGTTCGCGCTCATGCGGGCCGAGAACGCCAGGAGACAGTCTGCGAGCTCCGCATGGGTCACTCCAGCCAGGACTGCGTGCGCGTCTCGCATGACCTGTTCGACATGCTGATGCAGATTGAGAAGGAAGCTGTTCTTGCCGATCTTCTCGCCAGGGTCACCTCTGACAGGACTAGGCGAGAAGCTCTCGTGAACGAACTGCGCGGGCTCTGGGATCTGCGCCGTATTCGGCTGCATCCGTCACAGACTGCGCGGTCGTAAAAGGTGAGCAATGCGGAAGAGGGCTCCTTGGACGCCTCTTGCATGACCTGCCAATCGCGGTGCCGTGGAGGAGGGCTTGCGGGTTGATTGCCTTGCGTTCAGGTGACTAGCCGCCCATTGGCGTGGATCGGAATCGCCGATGAGTAGGTGCGCCACACAAAACTGATCTTGCGCAACGAGAAGGGTTTGATAACTTGACCAAGGAACGCTTTGTTATTTCTCGGAGGCGTACCGGCTTTGGTGACTGCCTCTGGTCGCTGGCGTCAGCCTGGTCGTATGCGCAGCGGACCGGACGGACGCTCGTCGTTGACTGGCGCGGTTCCTGCTACATCGATCAACCGTTCAGCAACGCCTTTCCGGTGTTCTTCGAGCCGCTTGAGGACATCGCTGGGGTCCCGGTGATTTGCGATGACCGGGTCAACCAGCTCTCGTTTCCCGGACCGTTCTTCCCGCGGTGGTGGAATAGGCCATCGATCGACTGCATCAATCGTCCGGATGAGCAGATCTTCAAAGAACGTGACGAACTGACCGAGCTGTTCCAGGCAAGAGAAGATAACGAAGCCAACACCATTGTCTGTGACGCTTGCCTGATGTGGCGTTGTGGCGAGGAAGCCGAACGACTGATCTTTCGGAACATCAAACTCAGGCCTGAGATTCAAGCGCGGATCGACGCCTTGTATGAGGAACACTTTAGCGGCCATAGCATCATTGGCGTTCATGTTCGGCACGGCAATGGCGAAGATATCATGGAGCATGCGCCGTACTGGGCCGATTCGGAGCTCGCCCTTCGTCAGGTCTGCATGGCAATCCGTAAAGCCAAGGCTTTGCCATATCCAAAGCCTGTAAAGGTCTTCCTTTGCACGGACAGTGCACAGGTGCTCGATCGCGTATTGGGTCTGTTTCCCGATGTCTTCGCCGTACCAAAACGTTTCCAGGCCGATCGGGCAGGGCCGTTGCATAGTGCGGAAATGGGAATTGAAGGTGGAGCTTCCGCTCTCATCGACATGTATCTTCTTGCGCGATGCGCTACCGTGATCCGCTTTCCCCCCACCAGCGCCTTCACGCGCTATGCCCGTCTGCTCGTGCCACGGATTATTGAATTCGACCAGAAAAATCCGGAGCATTTGACCATGATCGATAACCCATACGAGCATTTCGCGGCTTCATGAAGCGCCAGAATGTGAGCCCGAGCAATGGCGGGCTAAATCATCCGTCTGATACTGCTGGCTTCGACACCATCGAGTTTCGCAACGTCTCGCAGGAACGGTGGATGGCGACTTCCGTCCCGCAAGCGACGGCTGACCGGCGCACTACCACGGATGCGGTGCGGTGGGAGGGCGAAGGCCTGCGAAGCGTAAGGCCAATGCCGGCGGGCGCCGGCGGCCTTGCCCCGCAATGCTTCGGGCCCTCCTGTGTAAGTCGAGTCGCGCGGAAAGGTTATGGTTCTGTCATCCTCCGGCCAAATCCGCCATCGCTGGCCAGACGGTGAAAAGCACGGCAATGGCGGTCCGGGTCGCCGAGGAAATCTGACGTAACAGACAGTCACGTCAGAATATAGCAAGGAGGCGCGTCCGGTAGATGGATCGCCTTTGCTGGGCAACCCTCTTGCGGTCAGCTCGTTTTCTGGACGACGGCCTTGTTCATGCGGCGCTCGCAGAGTCCTTTCGGACGGAGGTGTGATGAACCGCGCGGCCGGCGGCCCATCGATATTGCCCAAGAGCCGCATGTGCGGCCGCGCGTACCATGGCCGAGAGCAACTTGGACGAACTGGCCATTAAATCCTGATCTCCGCCAAAGGCAGCTAACCAATCTCGTCCAGCCCGCATGACCCACAGACCACTCGTGGAGGGCGACGCAGTCAGCTCGCCATGGAAACACCAGCCTCTCGGCTCGAAGGCTTAGCGCACGCAGTGGGCAGCACCCGGGAGCTCGACGACAGCCATTGCTGCGGCGTTGCTGGTGTCGAAAAGCAAACAGGCCAGATGTTCGGAACCTGCCATTTGCGTCGTAAAAGCGCGCCACCTGTGCCCTGCATCGCTCTGGCCCGGATCCTGCACCAGGTGCACAGGCGAGGGGAGCGGAAGGGAGTCGCGTGTGAATCTAGGTCTACCAGATGGCAATGCGGTCGCAGCTCAATCATCGGAAACGGTGCCTCGCGGTCCAATTCACGCCGATGGAGCCGGCCGTCCGCTGCGTGAGCGGAAAACGCTGGTATTGACCGGGGCATCGCGCGGTATCGGTCGCGCCACCGGAAGTTTGTTTTCGCAAGCCGGTTGGCGCATCATTTCTTGCGCGCGCCAACCATTCGACGCGGTCCGCTGCCCATGGGACTCAGAGGGGGATAGCTATATCGAAGTCGACCTGAGCGATCATCGAACGCTGCCGCGCGTGATTGCCCAGATAAAGGAGCGCCTTGCCGGCGCACCGCTGCAGGGACTGATAAACAATGCCGGAAACTCACCAAAAACGCCAAACGGTGCCCGGCTGACGTCGCTGGCGACCTCAGTCGATACCTGGATGAGCGTGTTCCACCTCAATCTGGTGGCGCCGATCCTGCTCGCTCAAGGTCTGTTCGATGAGCTAAAAGCGGCTTCAGGCTCGATCGTCAATGTGACTTCGATCGCCGGCGCGCGGGTGCATCCATTTGCGGGCACGGCATATGCGACGTCGAAAGCTGCGCTCGCTTGTCTCACGCGCGAAATGGCGCACGATTACGCCTCACATGGCATTCGCGTCAATGCGATCGCGCCCGGCGAAATCAAGACGGACATTTTGTCGCCTGACACGGAAGCGCATCTTGTGCCAAAGATCCCACTTCGCCGGGTGGGTACACCCGAAGAGGTCGCCAAGGTCATTTTCTTCCTATGTTCAGATGCGGCAAGTTATGTCACTGGCGCCGAAGTGCCGATCAATGGCGGGCAACACTTGTGAGTGAATCCGTCCCTGGCGAACCCGGCTAACTGAGCTTCATCGATGGAAGCCATGTTGGCCGGGGCGAATCCGCGCAGCGAGTTGGAAAGAATAAAGCGGCAAATCTAGCCACTGTAAGTGCTGCCGGCGTGCCATGAAGAGGCGTCATCTCTCGCCCCGCCCTGAGAACTGGATGTCAGATCGAGGCAGGCATGCAACACGAGTTCAACAAGTCCGATCGAGGTGATGGGGAGGATCAAGAAAGGAACGGAGAAGACATTATGCTGGACAGCGTTTCCCTGCGCGAAAAACCAAACTCAACCTCCGACGCGGACCCTTCCGCTTCTATTCTGCGGTCGCAAGAGAAATCGCTAAGCACGATCTTTGAAATAGCGCACGCGCTCACCGGCCTATGCCGGCTCGAAGCCAAGCTGGCGAGCGTCATCGAGCGTCTGCCATCGCTCGTGCAGATGCGGCGCGGCATCGTATGTCTGTTCGATCATGACGGGGTGCCCGAGATCATCGTAGACGACGGCCGGAGCGAAGGGCGCGACGCGCGTTGCGGGGTGCGCTTGCCGCAAGGAGCAATTGATCAAATTGTGGCGACGGGGCGGCCGCTCATCGTCGAGAACGTAGCGCTGCATTCGATCTTCAGTTCTTCGGACGTCGAGATGCTGGACGCCGCCGGTAATACGCGTGTTGCGTTCATCGGCGTTCCCATAGACATTGACGAGAAAGTTGTGGGTACGCTGAGCATCGACCGCATCGCAGACAACGGGACGCATGCGCAGCTCGAGGACGACCTCCGCCTGCTAACGATGGTCGCAAGCCTTCTGGGCCAGACGGCGAAGCTGCATTGCGTTTTTGTGCGCGATCGCGGGCGGCTTATGGACGAGGAGTTCCGGCTGCAGAAGCAGCTGTCCGAGCTCAAGCCTCATGGGCGGGAGCGTAAGAGGGTCCAAGTCGATGGAATGATCGGCGAGAGCCCGGCGCTGCGCGCGTTGCTTGAGAAGATCGAGCTGATCGCTAAATCGAATAGCACCGTTCTGTTGCGCGGCGAATCGGGTACCGGCAAAGAGCTGGTCGCGAAGGCTATTCACGAGCGTTCAGCGCGCGCCAAACGCCCCTTTATCAAGCTGAATTGCGCAGCCCTCACCGAGACGGTGCTGGAATCCGAATTGTTCGGTCACGAGAAGGGGGCGTTTACGGGCGCATTCAACGCGCGCAAGGGTCGCTTCGAGCTCGCCGACAAGGGAACGTTGTTTCTGGACGAGATTGGAGAGATCTCGGCGTCGTTCCAGGCGAAGCTCCTGCGCGTGCTTCAGGAGCAGGAGTTCGAGCGGGTCGGCGGCAATCAGACGATCAAAGTCGACGTCCGCGTGATTGCAGCCACGAATAAGAATCTTGAAGAGGCGGTGGCAAGGAAGGAGTTTCGTGCCGATCTCTATTATCGCATCAGCGTGGTTCCTCTGCTACTGCCGCCGCTGCGCGAAAGACGCACTGATATTCCGCTTCTCGCCGCTCGATTCTTGAAGAACTTCAACAATGAGAACGGCCGTGCTCTGGTCTTCGATTCAAGTGCGATTGACGTTCTTATGAATTGCGGATTTCCCGGTAATGTCCGCGAGCTGGAGAACTGTGTGCAGCGGACCGCGACCCTGGCGCACGGATCGTCGATCGTAAGAGACAATTTTGCCTGCTGCCACGGGCAATGCCTGTCGGCCACGCTATGGAAGTGCGGGCCGGAGCAAGTGGCGCGACAGCCGAGCCCGGTGATCTCACTCCCCGCGAGGCTGAGCATGCCGCCAACACAAGCTGTGGCACACGTTCAGCCGGTCGGTAGCGAACTGACGCCGCTAGAGCCACCCGGCCGACCTGTCATAGGTGCCGCCAAGGTCACAGATCGCGAGCGCGTAGTCGCGGCGATGGAAAGGTCCGGGTGGGTACAGGCCAAGGCGGCGCGCCTGCTTGGACTGACGCCTCGCCAGATTGGCTATGCCTTGAGAAGGCACGGTATCGAGATCAAGCGCTTCTGAATAAAAAGTCGGGCTCGCGTCTCTCTCGCTCGCCCGGGCGCGGTAGGAGAACGTGCGCAAGAGGCGGTACTCTGGTCCATGAAGCGGATACGAAACCGATGTGCTCTGGTTGGGGGTGGCCATGCCGGGAAGCGTAAGCCCTCTTCGCGTTAGCCGGGTGCTGGTCATCGTCTGCTTGCAATGTATTCGCCCTATGAGAAATGACTAGGTGTCGAACTAGCGCAAGATCGCGGCCGCGCCGTTTCTGCCGCGACTCAGATCAGAGAGAGATCACGTCCGCTTTGCGCAGCCCGTCGCAGTCCCGACAACGGTCTCACCGTCAGTTGCCAGCCATTGCATTCGTCCCTCATCGGCGAAATGCCTGGGGTGGTATGACAGTTGCTATTCGTGAGGAGCCTGCTCAACATCTTAGGAGAAGCATATGCACAGCATCGTCTGCATCAAACAGGTCCCCGACTCCGCACAAATCCGCGTGCATCCTGTCACGAATACGATCATGCGTCAGGGCGTGCCGACAATCATCAATCCATATGATCTGTTCGCACTGGAAGCTGCGCTCGAGCTACGAGACAAGTTCGGCGGCGAAATCACTGTTCTGACAATGGGGCCGCCGTCGGCCGAAGAATCTCTCCGAAAGGCGCTGACATTTGGTGCCGATCGTGCTGTCCTGCTCACTGATCGTAGTTTCGCGGGCTCCGATACGCTGGCGACGAGTTACGCGCTGGCGTGCGCGATTCGCAATATAGGGAAGGAATATGGCCCACCAGACGTCATATTCACTGGCAAGCAGACTATCGACGGCGATACGGCGCAGGTGGGACCTGGCATTGCGAAGAGGCTCGGGGTCCAGCAGCTTACTTATGTTTCCACAATCAAAGCGTTGGACTTCAAAGCACGTACGATCGATGCGGAACGGCGCTGCGAAGGAGGAGTCCAGGTGCTGCGTTCCAAGCTTCCTTGTCTCGTCAGCATGTTAGAGGCAAGCAATCAAATTCGCCGCGGTGCAATGATCGATGCCTTGCGTGCGGCCCGTGCCTCAATCGTAAAATGGAGCGCTCAAACTGCCGGCGTGGATGACATGGCCAAATGCGGTCTGAGGGGGTCGCCGACCGTCGTCAAGCGTGTCTTCGCGCCCTCCGCACGAGCAGAGAAGGCGACGTGGGTGGAAGCGGCCGAGCAGCCGGCGCAAGCGTTGATCGACGCCATGTTCAAGCGCAATCCTACGCTCGAGACGGAGCTCGCACAGCTTGCGCGCGGTACCTTATCCGCGCAAACTAGCGGTGCGTGAAATCGCGGCTGATCGAGCGGAGCCAGCGCTAGCCTGGGTCGTGGTCATGCATTGGCCCGTCGCTCGGTGCACCAGGCACGATTCAAGCTTTTCGACCGCTCGCTAAGGTTTGGCGAACTGCGATACCCGGTCCACTGGGGAATTCATGCAGCCTCAAGACGTGCCCGTTAGGTTTGCTTGGCAGCGCACGTGGAGCTCGCGCGAGGGATGTATCTCCCTCGCGCGAGCTCGGCCGTGTTTCACGTCACCGCAAAGTGCGAGCATTATCATCGCGCCGCTCGACCACAGAACGAATCGAGCGTGGCGGTAGTGCTCAGCCATTCCCGGTCAACATCAGCGACGGCTCGTCCCGATACTGCTCGATATTGCATAGGAAGAACCGTGACCCGCAGAGTGGCACGCGAACCACCGCGCGATCACCGCAAGGACCGCCACGCACCCGTTCAGTTAGTCTTGGACGTGAAGGTCCCCGTGGGCGCGCTGCTAATGCGTGGTAAATTGCGCGCTTACGGCCCGGTTAGACCGCTCGGGTCGCGACAGCTTCGCAACTCTCTTGGTGTTTCCTGGATAAATCGTGAGTGCGGCGATAATGCCGAGCAAAGCTGCAAACATCAACCAGAAACCCGGCGAAGCCTTGTCGTCGGTCCGATCGATCAGCCAAGTCGATGCGAGCGGCGTAAAGGTGCCAAAGAGAGCTGCGGCGAGTGCGAAGGCCAAAGAAAAGCAGGTTGTGCGAACGTGCTTCGGCACGATTTCGACCAGAGCGCCCAACATGGCGCCGCTATAGGTGCCAAAGTAGAACGAGAACATCATCTCCACTATCAGCATCTTGCCAAAGCTTGGGTCGGTCACAAGCCAAGACAACGCCGGATATACAGTCACCAAGGCAAGGCCGGCAATGGTCAGCAAGACCGGCTTCCGGCCGATTCTGTCAGAAATCGCGCCGCCAATTGGGTTCCAGATGAAGTTCGTCACGGCGACCAAAAGCGTTACCAAGAGCGTGTTCTGCGAGGACAGCTGCAATACGTGCTTTCCGAACGTAGGCGTGTACACCGTGACGAAATAGAAGGTCGTGGTCGTCAGCATCGCCATCATCATGCCAAGAATGACAATGCGCCAGTTCGCAACTGTGGAGGCAAATACCTCGCGGGCCGTTGGGTGGGTCTTCATGACCAGAAACTCCGGAGTTTCCTCCAGCGTCCGGCGCAGGAAGAAGATGAGCGGAACGATCAAGCAGCCAAGGAAGAATGGGATCCGCCAGCCCCAGGCGGCAACCATTTCGGCCGGAAGTGCTTCGCTCAAAAAATATCCGATAAGAGCCGCGACAAAGATCGCAACCTGCTGGCTCGAGGACTGAAACGATGTGTAAAAGCCGCGGTTGCCCGGAGTGGCAATCTCGGAGAGGTAGACGGAAACGCCGCCAACCTCAACGCCGGCAGAAAAGCCCTGCAACAGCCGTCCGAACAGCACGATCGCGGGTGCGGCAATGCCGATTGTTGCATAGCCGGGACAAAAGGCGATGATGACGGTGCCAATAGCCATGATCGAAAGCGTGATGATCAGGCCTTGCCGACGGCCAATCTGGTCAATATAGGCTCCAAGCACAATCGCGCCAACAGGTCGCATCAAGGCCCCCAGCCAGAACACACCGAAAGTGTTAAGCAGTGAAGCGGTTTCGCTTCCTGATGGAAAGAACGCGTTTCCGATGGCACTGGCGTAGAACCCGAACAAGAAGAAGTCGAACTGCTCGAGGAAGTTGCCGCTCGTCGCACGTAAGATGGCGCCAATGCGCGATTTGGCATTTGACGCTTGCGCGATGGACGCTGGTGACATGGCGAGTTTCCTCTCGGTTTGAAATGGCCGGTTCCGGAGAAAATCTCACGCCAGCCGAGTGCAGTTTCATGGCCGCGAATCTGCCATCAGGGCACTATCGACCAACCCGTAAGCGCCTGACGTTTCCGGCATATTTTCGGCAATTGCCGCAAACTCGCACAGTTTTTCGGGCGTTATTCCGCTCGCGCCGCAGGAGTGACTCTCAAGCTACTGAAACCTCGGGAAGTTCTCGGCGACAAGGTTGTTGTCTGTGGGGTGGCCGAATTTCTCGTTGAGCGGTGGAAGCCAGATGAACCTGTTCGATTGATCCAAACGAATGCTCGGTTATCGGATGCATGGCATACGAGCGGCAGGGAAGAGCTCCGTGAGATGTCGTGCTAGAACAGCTCGCGAGCCTGCGATTGGCGCCGAGGTGCGTTAGCATCTCACCCGATGTCCAGCGATTTGGCCTCGAGTTGCTCAAGTTAACCTGAGATTTGATGGAAAAGATTTGGTGAGCGTGCTGGCGATCGAGCCCGTCCGATAGCGCCGATCGCCATGCTCGGCAAGTGCCACGTTGTCCTTCGAAGCGAGGCGCGCCTCGTACTTCGAGGGGCGCTGCGGTCCGAATGCGGTCCAAAACCCGTGCTGAGGGGGAGGAACATAGCGGGCCTCCTCAGCGATAACCGAGCATTCGTTTGGATCAATCGAACAGGTTCATCTGGCTTCCACGCCGTATGAAAAACCTGGTATTCGTCACGAATTATGACCAGGTCCAAGCAATCGGAATGCCGTGATAAGCCATACGCGACTCCTTTCTTGCCGGAGGCAACGCCACGCCAGCCTCGCAACCTGATTGGCCGTAGATTTTGCACATCAGTCTCAGCCCGTAAGCAAGGGCTATGAACCGGCACAAACCATGCGGTGGCATCGGGCCAGGAGCTGGGCGGCACATCGCAATTCTTTCTGATCGAGGCTTGTGCGCATTCGGAATCTGACCACGACAATTCCAGGTCGCATCACCCTGCCTTATTCGACGGTTACCGATTTCGCGAGATTTCGGGGTTGGTCGACGTCCGTGCCCATCAGGATGGCCGTGTGGTAGGCCAGAAGCTGCACCGGAATCGCATAGACAATCGACGTAAATGTCGTACCCATCTCCGGCAGCACAATCGTCGCGAGTGAATCCATGGATACCTCTGCGGCTCCCCGAGCGTCCGTTATCAAGATAATCTTGCCGCCGCGTGCGGCGACCTCCTGCATGTTCGAGATGGTCTTTTCGAACACCCGGTCGCAGGGAGCAATGACGATTACGGGAACGCTCTCGTCGATCAAGGCTATCGGGCCGTGCTTGAGCTCTCCGGCCGCATAGCCCTCGGCGTGAATATAGGAGATCTCCTTCAGCTTCAGTGCCCCCTCCAGGGCCAGTGGAAACGACGTGCCGCGACCAAGATATAGCACGTCACGCGATTTGGCGATGTCGCGTGCGAGCTTCTCGATCTGCGGCTCGCTGGCGAGCGCCGCTGTAACTAGCCGCGGAATTTCGATCAGCGCTCGCACGAGATCGACCTCGTCGCTCTCCGGCAATTCACCGCGCGCCTTGCCAGCAGCGACGGCAAGCGCCGCCAGGACGACCAGCTGGCATGTGAACGCCTTGGTCGAGGCAACGCCGATTTCAGGTCCGGCGAGTGTCTGCAACACTGTCCCGCTTTCGCGCGCAATGGTCGAACTCAGTACGTTCACGATCGAGAGGGTATGCAGGCCTTGCGATTTGGCATAGCGGAGCGCGGCCAGCGTATCGGCCGTCTCGCCGGACTGCGAGATGAAGATAGCAAGATCTCCCTTGCGCATCGGCGCCTCACGATACCGAAATTCGGAGGCGACATCGAGCTCGACCGGAATACGAGCCAGCCGCTCGAACCAGTATTTGCCGATATGGCCGGCGTAGCCTGCCGTACCGCAAGCCGTGATCGAGATATGTCCGATCTCGTTGAAGTCGAACGGAAGCTCCTGCGGCAGTGCCACGCTCTCGGTAGCGATATCGACGTAATGCGCCAGCGTCTGCCCGATCACCTCTGGCTGTTCGTGGATTTCCTTCGCCATGAAGTGGCGGTAGTTTGCTTTCTCGACGAGAAACGACGACGCGCCAGATCTCATCACCTCCCGGCGGACAACTGTGCCTTGTGCGTCGTAGACCACGCTGAAGTTGCGGTTGAGCACAGCCCAATCGCCGTCCTCAAGGTAGGTGATCAAGCCGGTAAGGGGCGCGAGCGCGATAGCATCCGATCCGAGATACATTTCGCCTTCGCCATGCCCGATCGCGAGTGGTGAGCCCTTGCGCGCACCGATCATGAGGTCGTGTTGACCCTTGAACAGGATTGCAAGCGCAAACGCGCCGACTAGCCGCGGTAGCGACGCTTTTACTGCCTCCTGCGGCGAGCAGCCATCTTTCAGATAAAAGTCGATGAGATGCGTCACCACCTCGGTGTCTGTTTCAGAGGCGAAGCAGGCGCCATGCTGTTTTAGCTCCGCTCGCAGCTCGCGGAAATTCTCGATTATGCCGTTATGGACGACTGCAACATTGTCCGTTGCATGCGGATGAGCATTGTGCTCCGTCGGCTTGCCATGAGTAGCCCAGCGCGTGTGCCCAATCCCGACATGGCCGGAGAGCGGATGGCAGCGAACGCGTGTCTCAAGGTTCCTCAGCTTGCCCTCGGCGCGTCGAAGCTCGATATGGTTTCCTTTGAGCGTTCCGATGCCCGCGGAGTCATAGCCGCGATATTCCAGTCGCTTCAGTGAATCGATGAGACGATCCGCGACCGGACCGCGCCCCAAGATGCCGACAATTCCGCACATTTAATCAGTTTACCTCAAGTTCAAAACGGAGCGTCCCGCAAGGCGCGCCTGACCAATTCGCTCGCTATAGTTATCGGCCAATCTGGCCGTTCCTGCCCTCCATCGGGCACGCGGCACCCGGAGGTGCGCGAGCTCCAAGCAACACGTGGAGCCCAGTCGAATTCGCCGGAAGATCCTAAAGCAACTTTCTGGCAATCGGACAATGAGCGCCGTCAGCAGTTACCAGCTGCATGAGTCTCTCGTTTTGTCCGATGTACCCGATACCGCCAAGAAGGCCTGGTAGGTCTGCCGCATTCCATCTACAAGCCATGTCCTCGCGCGCCAGCCGAGGCGTGCGAGATGGCTGACGTCGAGCAGCTTGCGCGGCGTGCCGTCGGGGCGCGAGGTGTCGAAATTGATCTCGCCGCGGTAGCCGACGACCTCAGCCACGATCCGCGCGAACTCGGCGATTGTGATGTCCTCGCCAGTGCCGATATTGACAAGATCCGCGCTCGAATAGCTCTTCATCAGGTGCACGCAGGCATCCGCCATGTCGTCGACATACAGGAACTCGCGCCGTGGCGTGCCGGTGCCCCACACGGCGACACTCTTTGCGCCCGCGACCTTCGCCTCGTGGAAGCGGCGGATCAGCGCGGCAACGACATGGCTCAATTCGGGATGATAATTGTCGCCGGGGCCATAGAGATTGGTCGGCATCACGCTGATGAAGTCGCTGCCATACTGGCTGCGATAGGCTTCCGCCATCTTGATGCCGGCGATCTTGGCGATCGCATAGGGCTCGTTGGTCGGCTCGAGCGAGCCTGATAGCACCGAATCCTCGCGCAGCGGCTGTGGGGCCAGCTTCGGATAGATGCAGGACGAGCCCAAAAACATCAGCTTTTCAGCGCCGTTTTGATGCGCGGCCTGGATCACATTCGCGGCGATCGCGATGTTGTCGTAGATGAACTCGGCGCGCAGCGTGTCGTTGGCGACGATGCCGCCGACTTTTGCGGCGGCGAGGAAGATCACTTGCGGCCGCATTTTCGCGAACCAGTCGAACACGGCGGCCTGGTTGCAGAGATCGACCTCGCGCCGGTCCACGGTGACGAGCTGCACGTCCTCCCGCGCGAGCCGGCGCGCAATCGCGCTGCCGACCATGCCGCGATGACCTGCGACGTAGACGCTTTTGCCTGTCAGCTCAAACGGTGCGTTTGCCATGGGCCGCCTCCCGTTTTGCGTCCGCCAGATCGCTTGCCATCATCTCCTCGACGAGCTGGGCAAAGGTTCGCTTCGGCTTCCAGCCGAGCAGCTGTTGCGCCTTGCTGGCGTCGCCGACGAGGAGATCGACTTCAGTCGGACGGAAATAGGTCGGGTCGATCTTCACCACCGTCTTGCCGCTCTTGGCATCGATGCCGGTCTCGGCGACACCCGCGCCGCCCCATTCGATGCGGCGGCCGACTTGCGCAAAGGACAGCTCGACCATCTCGCGCACCGAGCGCATCTCGCCGGTCGCCAGCACGAAGTCGTCGGGCTTGTCGGCCTGGAGGATCATGTGCATGCCCTCGACATAGTCCTTGGCATGGCCCCAGTCGCGCTTGGCCGAGAGATTGCCGAGATAGAGCGTCTGTTCGAGCCCGACCTCGATACGCGCGACGCCGCGCGTGATCTTGCGGGTGACGAAGGTCTCGCCGCGGATCGGGCTCTCATGGTTGAACAGGATGCCGTTGCTGGCGAACATGCCGTAGGCTTCGCGGTAGTTCACCGTGATCCAGTAGCCGTAGAGCTTGGCGACGCCGTAAGGCGAGCGCGGATAGAACGGCGTCGTCTCCTTCTGGGGGATCTCCTGCACGAGGCCGTAGAGCTCGGAGGTCGAGGCCTGGTAGAACCGGGTTTCCTTCTCCATGCCGAGGATGCGGATCGCCTCGAGCAGCCGCAGTACGCCAATCCCATCGGCATTGGCGGTGTATTCGGGGCTCTCGAAACTGACGGCGACGTGGCTTTGGGCGGCGAGATTATAGATCTCGGTCGGCCGGATCTGCTGCACCAGGCGGATCAGGTTGGTTGAGTCCGTCATGTCGCCGTAGTGCATCAGGAACGGCACGTCCCCGAGATGCGGGTCCTGGTAGAGATGGTCGACCCGCGCAGTGTTGAACGAGGACGAGCGCCGCTTGATGCCGTGCACGACATAGCCGAGCGACAGCAGATGTTCGGCGAGATAGGCGCCGTCCTGTCCAGTCACGCCGGTGATTAGAGCGACCCGCCGTTTGCTCTCTTGGTTTGACAAATCGTTGCTCTGCGCAGGCTAATGTCGGTCCCCGATCGACGACGTCAATCGCGTTTGGCCTCTTCGAATGCGGAAGCGTCACGCTCTCGAACTGCCGAGTTCTGGACTCTGTATAGGCATTGCATCAATCGCTCAACTGTACGGAGGTAACCTTCCACATCGAAAGGGTTTTGAAGGACTATACGAAAGTTTGTAGTCCGGAAGATTTCGTTCCGCCTTCGTCAGGCGTTTCTCTATTGCGTGGGTGCGACTAATGAAATTGCGGCGCGGATGGGAGGTAAGCAGACCCGTTTGGCCGAGAAGCGTTCCACAGTCCCTGCGTGGTCAACTCGCGCGTTGAGCCAGCGAGTTTCCCTCATTTCGTGTCCTTGCCTAAGAGTTTTCCAGTCTGCTGTTCATCCAGTGCAACCGCGAGCAAGCCGGGCAAACAAAACATTGAAATTCGTTCTCTGTCGCGCAGTACTTATCATCATCGATCCATTTCTGGACAATCAAGTTGGTGATCTGGCAAGCAAAAGTGAAGGCGCGCATATTGACTCTGTGCTGTTTGAGTTCACAGAAAAACGCTGCATGAATGAGGCCAGTGCTAATGGGACCTCAGGGGTTTATCGCGACGATCAGTGTGCCCTGCGCCTCCGAATGACGAATTCAGTAGCGAAAAGCATCTGGCGGTTCATTGCTCGCGAGTGGCCACGGAATCAACAACAATGGTGCGTTTAGCGCGCGGACGATATGGCTCAGAAGGTCAGTGCTCGGTTCGGCGACCATTCGGCCGGGGGTGTTTTCCGCGCTCGCAAGCATGTCTTTGGGCCGGCCGTAGTATGACTAGGCAAAGCCCGCATGTGCGTGAATAAGCCGCCTTGAGCAGGTGCCGCTGCCATTGAAACTGGCGGTTTGCTGGTCCCGAGCGCCCCTTCTCTCATCGATGCCCGCGGCAAAGTCCCGGTTCTTGAGCAAGCATTCTGCGGACAGCAGCCTGAGCTGACGGATCAACTGCGTTCTACCTCAATTATCGCATTTGATTTGCAGCCCCTCGGCAGAAGGAAGTCGGAGGAGCTGCTCGTGGAGAGGTCGACCCGGGCCTTTAAACCACGTGCCCCCCGCTCGCATGCGCCGAAAGCAGCGTAAGCTTTAGAGGCGCGCCCTCGAAATGGATCGCCGGCTTATCGGGTTCGAACGCGGTGTTGCCCTCAATCAAGGTGCCGAGATCAGTCTTCAGTCCCTCGCGGGTATAAATTTCCACATCATTTCTGATCCAAGGCCTCACATGAGCTTCTCAATACTCGTTCATCAGGTCTTGATGGGCCTCATTGCCTGGATCGGCGTTCGGCCCTGGGGCAATCGTGAGGCCTGCACGTCGCGCAGATCCAGCTCGCGGATCTATCGGCAGCTCTCTTGCTCCCGCGATGACCGCTGTCCATGCCCAGCAATTGCGCGCGCTCGTCTCGGATTACTGTTGGTCATCTAGTCTGCTTTCCTTCAACGACGCTGCGTCCGTCCGACCATGGCATGACGTGCATTCGGGAATGGTGATAAGCGCACCATGATGAGAGCTTTTGGCGAGGTCCCATCACAACGGGTTCGCCGCACATATATGCGGTTCCAGGATCGCCATTCTTCAAGCCAACAATGGCCCGGCATTGGCCCTCACAGTGATCGACGAGCAAGACCCTGTTGGATCCATCGGGTCCTCTCACATGACCGCTCCGGGATAACGCATCAATCTCGCGGCGGCTGGTTGGGCACTCAGTGCCCGCAAACGTATTTCGAAGCCGCCAAGGCTGGATTGGTCCTTCTTACATGTGGGCGATCTTGTCTTCATACGGGCCGGCGATCTGCGTGGACAGGACAGAAACAGCGTTCTTCGGACTGAGCGCGATCCTCAGCCGCTTTGGCAGAAGACCTCTCATCGCAAGCGACCGGCCTGCTCCGCTTTAGCACAGGAATTCTGAAGCGACCGAACATTGGTGCTCCCTAGGGGGGCACTTTACAATCTGACGCTACGTACGATTCAATCCCCCTGCGGGCTTATCGCGTGAATATGTCGAACTCGTATTCGTTTGCCAGGTGCCAGCCGCAAGGCGAGGAGGGCGGGAGGCGCTTCACCAAGGCAGTTGGCTTTCGGTATTCGTCGTCTGCGGAACGCGCAGCTCGGGTCCGCTCGAGTGTGCGCGCATAGCTACGCCCAGCTGTGAGGCTGCTCGTCGCTGGCCAAGTGACCACGCGAATCAGTCAAGCTTACTTGAATGTGTGGATAGGAGCTGCCTCGGCGCCGGAATCAATCGTCCATGGCTGAATGCTAACTCGAGTCTGTGCGAATTGGCTTTGTCTATCCAGCCGAGCTCTCCCGCTGTCACCATCATAATGGGGCTGCTTTCCGGGAGTTGTCGGTGCCGCGGCGGCTGAGCAGAATAGGAAACGAGATCAATCGAGAGCGCGTTAATCTGGTCAATGAGCCAAACTCCCGTCAGGGCACCCAACAGTGACTTCGCCGTTCTAGGTAACTTTGAACTATCGACCTCGAAAGGCGCCGTCAGGTGCAGGCCACGCCGGGTCAACGATCATCGCGGGTTCGATACTTGTGGGGAGATCTGCCGGGCGTCGTCCGTTGGAAGGCCGCGCCTAAGCGGTACTCAGCGCCCTGGTCCCGTTGAGAGCATCGCGACTTCGGTCCAGATTGGCGCGTTTGCTACAATCGTTGTTGGTATCAAAGAGTTGCTATGGCGACTTCAACTCCAGGTCGGCCGGGGGAGAGACGGCGGTTTTGCAGGCAATCAAATGGCTGTTGGAACGAGCGGCGCAGTTGGCCATGCGCTCTGATGGGCGGGCGGGGCCTTGTAGCGGCGCCGATCGGCGTCCTCCATTCATCTTGAGGCGCGAGCGATTGTTAGGCCGGCATTCTCCAGCACATCCAAAATCCTGTCAGCCACCGCCCGCGGATCGCACTGGTCCTCTTTGCTCACGTTACAGGCCAAGGTAGCTGCGATGATCGCGTGCGCTGTTTTGCGCTGGAGGCAATCGTACTCGGCATACTCACCGCAAGTATTGCAGTTGATCACTGGTCGGCCGCTCCAGGGATCGTGCATTGCGATCTCGCACCAGTTATCTGCGTGACATTTCGGACAGAGCATAGATCGAGATTTCCTTGTGGTCTGAGCTCGCGCGCTCCATGGCCATCAGTTGAACGACTGCTTGGTCGCCAAAGCTGCAGAAGTCATTGCTACTCCGGAGGCCGTGTTGCCCGTCTTTGGATACGAAAAACATGATGGACGCGGCGGCGGAGGCAATCCAGGCGCCCGAAGGGGGGCTCCGGCATGAGCGACCAGTCGACGCATCTCTGACGAGAATGCTGGCAACCGTGTATGCCTACAGCTACCTGTTTCGGCGTGAGCAAGCTATTGCAGGTTCGCCGCGGCCGCATCACGGCTACGTAAGATGAGTATGGCCTCCAACTTCCATTCCACTCTGAGTTGCGAGGCCCCGATCTCCGGACGGCGACCTCTGCGTGAGCAATCTGTCAAATCGGGCAATCGCCACGAGGCGATGCTGCTCCGATCTTAGCATCCGGTCCTCCTGCAGCTTCATCGCGACACGTTGCAATGATTCGCCGAGGCGGCCTCACTGCGGCGTCCGGGACAACGCGGGCGTTCTGCAATCTGGGAGCCAAATGACAGTCCACCACGATCCGGCGGCCCGATTGCACGTATGACTGCGCCGCGAGGACGGCGTCATGCGCACCTCGGCCCGGCCGGAAGCCGTAGCTGTGCGACTCGAAATTGTGTCGCCCGGAAGCTGTTGTACGGCCAAGCACACTCGCCAGCTGTAAGAAGACCCTACAATCTGACGCTACGTACGATTCAAGCCCTAATGTCGAGAGTCGCGCATTTCGCGCCCCTCGCCGCGCTTGCTGCGAGCGGCTTGTCGCATCTCAGACATTAAAAGAGCGGTCGGCAGATAACGGCAAATGAGGTGCTTTTGCGAAAGCCAACCTACGGGATCTTACGTAGGGCATGTGTCGCATTTTCTTGATCTAAAAATTGCATCGTCTTCCGCATGAAGCAAAAAAACCTGTTCTCAGACGCCAAACATTGGCGAAGCCGTGCTGAAGCGACCCGAAGAAAAGCGGAGTCGCTCGAGGACGACACATCCAGATGCAGGCTCATCAAGGTCGCTGAGGAATATGATAAGCTGGCTCGCCTCGCGGAGGGGCGGCAAAGAAATGAGGTTGACGGGCAGTTCTGATCGCCACCGGGCGGACGGTTGCACCGATCGTCAACGCGTTGTGACCACGGCGCGGGTGTCTCTCCGTTGGAGCTCACAGCCCGCTAGGGCTGAACTGCGAAACTGCGTCATGCGATAAGGCCAATGAGCGAGGCTGCTGAACGAGTGCGGTCCGCGCGTGCGAGCCTCTGACCATGAATCCATTCTGAGTCACGGTGGCCGGCCACATAGATGACGCATTGACGGTGTCTCAGGCGGCAAGCCGGCTAACCGCTAGACATGAGAAGGAATGAGATGAAGCCCACCGTCAGATCGTCGAATTAGAAGCCTCTCGCTCGATGAATTGCCGAGGCATTGGCGTCGCTTTGCATCATGTGCTGAAGCCAGCGACGTATGTTTGGGTGGCAAAGTAGCGGGTTCGCCGGATCATGCCACGCGAATTGGCTTCCGCCGCCATTAAGCGTTTCAGTCGAATTCTGGCATCTTGCACCAAGCACGGCTATCCCAACGCCATACGTTGCGGACTTGTTCAGGCGACGAGGCGAGCAGAAGCTCCTGCTGGCACGGCTTGCCAAGACAAGCCATCATAGATGTCTGCGCAGATTGTCTGCATGAGGCCGAGTTCGCAACGAAGGCGCGAATGACAAGAGAATTGAAGAGACGATCAGATGTCGAAAGACAAACCCAAGAGAACTCCCCGGTCAACGATGCGGATAGAACTGATGTTCTTCTCCAAGTAGGTTCGGTGCAGATGATCAGCGGTAGCTGGGGCTGCCCATGCCGGGGTGCCAGCCCTTCGATGTACGAGTCGGACAACACGAGTGGTGCCGGATGCAACTCTATCGGCCAAAAGAAGGAGGACGCATGAGGAAGGACAGTGTAGAAAGACTCGAAGCGGGGCGCGTCCGCGAGGGCCGATTCGCCACTGCACCGGGGTCTGGTCCTTCCGGTCTCTTCTTCGTGCAGGGGCCTTGTGGCTGCCAACTCAAGATCGTCGGCTTCGTCCGTCCGGGATGGGAACATGTCTCTGTGTCGACGCCACGGCGATCTCCAAACTGGGAGGAGATGTGCTTCGCCAAAGATATGTTTTGGGATGAAGAGGAATGCGTGATGCAGCTGCATCCTCCTCACTCGCAGTATGTGAATAATAGTCGCTACTGCCTGCATCTCTGGAGGCCGACCCGTCAGGTCATTCCGATGCCTCCGGCAGCCTTCGTGGGCATCGTCGGGCTCGGGCCGTCTGAAGCGGCAATTCTGTTTGCGCAGATGAGTGCGACGTCTTAGCGGATCTCGCCGCGTCGATGCCAAGTCGGGCGGCGACGACGTGATCGAGAGTCCAGCGGAGTTGCTCACCACAGCCAGTGGCGACGAGCGCAGCGGCGGGCAAGCCTAGGTGGCCCGCCAAGGCGCGCGGGCCGCTAGTCTGCGCCCCAGAGTCCAACCCGCTGCGCTTCTGGAGGCGGCGGGAGGCAACGCTCGCAGATCGGCTCGTCCGTTGTGCGGAATGTGACGCGCATAACCACACCATCGAGGAATCGGCCAGGTGAGCAGATTCGTCGATCCTACACGGCGCGCGGCCAAATACATTTGTATCAGGAGAGGCTCCCACGGGGCGCAACTACCGTACGCATCGGCTAGTTACCTGACTGAGGCGCGTCGAGGAGCGTTGTTGCGCTTGCCTCGGCCCTGCGAGGAAATCCTGCATGAGGGGCCGGCGATTAGCCTGATATGAGCGCCATGCCCACGCAACTCGGCGATATTTCTCTTCAATACCGGGCAAGAGTGTTGCTTTGAGGAGCTACGCGACGACGGTGTCGTCTGTATGATCGAGCGAAAATCTTGGGGGTGCTGTGGAAGTCGAAGGCAATAGCGGCCGCAACGGCGCGCCGGTCCGCCGCGACTGGGAACGTGCCGAGGCGGAAGGGGTTTACGCGCAGCCATTTGCCGAGCTCCTGTTTCAGGCCCAGACAGTTCATCGCGGCAATTTTGACCCAAACCACGTCGAAACCGCAAGCCTGCTCAGCATCAAGACCGGCGGCTGTCCTGAAGATTGCGCCTACTGCGCACAGAGCGTGCATTACGACACTGGCCTGAAGCCGACCCGCTTGATGGATCGCGCTGATGTGGTCGCCGCCGCGCAGCGCGCCAAGGCGGCCGGGGCGAGTCGCTTCTGCATGGCCGCGGCGTGGCGCAGTCCAAAGGACCGCGACCTCGATCAGGTCTGCGACATGATTGCTGCCGTTAAACGTGTTGGCATGGAGACGTGCGTAACGCTCGGCATGCTCACGCCAAAGCAAGCCGCACGGCTCGCCGACGCCGGCCTCGACTTCTACAATCATAACGTGGACACTTCGCCGGAGTTCTACCGCAGCATCATCACTACCCGGACCTTGCAAGATCGGATCGACACTCTTACGCGCGTGCGCGAGGTGGGGGTCAAAGTCTGCTGCGGCGGCATTCTTGGCATGGGTGAGCACGTCGACGACCGTCTCGGCATGCTGGTACTGCTCGCCAATCTTCCCAACCATCCGGAAAGTGTACCGATCAACGTGTGGAACGAGGTGAATGGCGTGCCGGTGAAGGTCACGGCGGAGCGTCCCGATCCGATTGCACTGGTGCGCCTGGTGGCGACTGCGCGGATCATGATGCCCAAGAGCGTCGTACGGTTAGCCGCCGGGCGCCAGTACATGACTGATGAACTCCAAGCCCTATGCTTCTTGGCGGGTGCGAATTCCATCTTTGTCGGCGATATGTTGCTGACTACTAAAAACCCGCAACTTGACCGTGATGCAAGTTTGTTAGCCCGGCTCGGCATTACGTCTGGACTCGCTTAAGCCATCAGAACAACGGCGTGCTGCGCGCAAGCCATCAGCATAGGTAAGAAATGCAGATTGTCCTAATGAAGGGAAAAATTCATTGCGCCTCGGTAACTGAATCCGACCTGCACTTTGAAGGCTCGATCTCGATTGATCGCGCACTGCTGGACGCGGCCGGTATCCTGATTAACGAACGCGTCGAACTCTACAACCTCGAGACGGGGGCACGCTTTGCAACGTTTGTGACAGAAGCGCCACAAGGGTCCGGCACGGTAGACGTGAATGGTGCGGCCGCGCGACTGGCGATGCCCGGAGATAAGATAAGTATCGTTGCATACGCCTCACTTGACGAGGCGGATGCAAGAATCTTCAGGCCGCGCATTGTGCTGGTTGATCGACAAAATCGCATCGTTCCGGTTTGAATCCAACAAGCTAACCGCCGTAAGACTCTGTCGTTGGCGGCCAGTTGGGAGTTTTCCGGCGTCCATCCTTGCTCAGCGAGTGAAGAATGAATTCCATCGTTGCGGGTAAAGTCGCCAGCTATGCGGCAGACTTAGATGCGCTTAAAGACGACGACCGCCTGCGGAGTCTCAGACCGCGCACCGGGATTGACTTTTCATCAAACGATTATCTGGCCCTGGCGAGCGCGCCGCGCATGAAAAAAGCCATCGTCACCGCGCTCGAAGCCGGTACTCCGATCGGAGCCGGCGGATCACGGCTTCTGCGCGGCAACTGCGAGGAGCACGAACGCCTCGAAGCAGCAGCGGCGCGGTTCTTCGGCGCGCAGACCGCGCTCTTCTTCGGCGGTGGTTATGTCGCAAATTTTGCGGTGCTGACAACGTTGCCGCGACAGGACGACCTGCTCGTCCTTGATTCCCTGGTTCATGCCAGCATTCACGAAGGAGCACGAGCTGGCCGAGCCGCGTTTCGAATCAGCGCCCATAACGACCCGCAGGTTATCGAAAGCGCAATTTGCGACTGGCGTGCCGCGGGCGGAGCGGGGCGGGTCTGGATCGTAGTCGAGAGCCTCTACAGCATGGATGGCGATTTCGCACCGCTTGAAGACCTGCTCGCGATCGCGGACCGGCACGATGCGTTCTTGGTTGTGGACGAAGCTCATGCCACCGGCGTTTACGGCGAGCAGGGGCGAGGGCTCACAGCGGCCTATGAAGGACGCGAAAATCTCCTGGTTATTCATACCTGCGGCAAGGCGCTGGGAGCTGCCGGCGCGCTTGTCACCGCCTCTGGCGTGCTGCGCGACTTCATAATCAATCGCTGTCGCCCGTTTATCTTCGCGACCGCCCCTTCGCCGTTAATGGCGGTAGCCGTACGGGAGGCTCTGTTGATCCTGCAGGAGGAGCCGGAGCGCCAACAGCGGCTGGCGAAGCTTGTCGCGTTCACGCATCGGGAGATGGTTGCGCGAGGCGAGAGAAGTCCTTCGAACTCGCAGATCCTGCCCTATATCGTTGGCGAGAATGCCCGCGCCATGAGGCTAGCGTCCGCGCTACAGGCTCGCGGATTTGACATCCGAGGAATCAGACCGCCAACGGTGCCGGCCGGCACGGCCCGTTTACGAATTTCACTGACGCTCAACGTCGGAGAGGATGAGGTGCGTGCGATGCTCGATGCCCTCGCTGAGGAGACGAGGGGCGGATCTCGATGAGTCGGCGGATCGTGGTGACCGGCACAGATACAGGGATCGGCAAAACTGTCTTTTCGGCAGGCCTTGCCCATCTTCTCGGCGCGAATTACTGGAAACCAATTCAGGCCGGTGTTGAAGGAGAGACCGATAGCCAGCAGGTCGCACGACTGAGCGGTCTTCCGGCCGATCGGATCATTCCGGAGCGTTACCGCCTTAAAACGCCGGCTTCTCCGCATCATGCCGCCGAAATAGACGGAATTCGCATCGACCCCGATTCGCTCGTCCTGCCGCATACCGGGGAGCGACCGCTCGTCATCGAAGGCGCTGGCGGGCTGATGGTGCCGCTGAACTCTAGCGCACTCTACATCGATATCTTCCAGCGGTGGCGACTTCCCGTCGTGCTTTGCGCGGGCACGCTACTCGGGACCATCAATCACTCCCTGCTCTCGATAGAGGCCCTGCGAAGGCGCCAGATCGACATTCTTGGGATCGCATTCATCGGGGAAAGAAATTCTGAAACTGAGAGCGCAATTTGTGACATCGCGCGGGTGCGTTGGTTAGGACGGCTGCCCTGGATTTCTCCTTTGACGGCAGACAGCCTACGGGATGTCTTCAAAGGCTCGTTTGTTCCCGGCGATTTCAAGCCATGAAGCCAAACAAGAGGTGGCCAATTTGGCATCCATTCACGCAGCATGCTCTTCACAACGAGATGACAAAGGTTGTGCGTGGCGACGGTGCTTATCTCTACACTGCGGATGATCATCGAATCATAGATGCAATCTCATCCTGGTGGGTCGTCACTCACGGCCATTGCCATCCGCAGATCGTGAGCGCGATTCAGGAACAGGCCGGCAAGCTGAACCAAATCATTTTCGCCGGCTACACGCATGATCCGGCCGAGGAGGTCGCTCGGCTCCTTTTGAAACTCACACCCCGAGGCTTGGACCACGTGTTCTACTCGGACAGTGGCTCAGCCAGCGTGGAAGTCGCCTTGAAGATGGCGCTCGGTTATTGGCACAATATAGGCGAACAGCGAACACGCATCGTTGTCATGCAGCACTCCTATCACGGGGACACGTTCGGTGCGATGTCAGTTGGTGCCCGCGGTGTCTTCAACGTGGCGTACGGGCCTCTCCTGTTCGACGTGACCTCAATCCCGTTCCCTGCGAGCGGTCGTGAGCGGGCGACGCTTGATGCGCTTGAGTCAGCATGTCGGAACGAAAATCCCGCAGCCTTTATTGTCGAGCCTCTGGTGTTAGGGGCAGGCGGAATGCTGATGTACCCAGCTTGGGTGCTAAGAGAGATGAAGCGGATCTGCGAGGCGTCGGACGTCCTGTTCATTGCCGATGAGGTCATGACGGGCTGGGGCCGCACCGGAACAATCTTCGCCTGTGAGCAGGCCAATGTTGTGCCAGATATAGCGTGCTATTCGAAGGGTCTCACGGGAGGGGCGCTGCCGCTCGCGGTGACACTCTGCCGGGCGGAGATTTTCGATGCCCATTATTCAAAAGACCGTACGCGCACATTCTTTCACTCGAGTTCGTATACGGCAAATCCGGTGGCCTGTGCCGCCGCCAAGGCTAACCTGGATCTGTGGAAAGACCAGGAATGTCACCGGCGCATCGCTGCGGTCGCAACCATGCAGGAGCACGCAATTGAAGCATTCCGCGCCGATCCGCGCTTTGCAAACGTTCGCCGTAGCGGCACCATCACAGCACTCGATCTGAAGACGAGAGATACCGGCTATCTCGCAGGCGTCGGCCCGAGGCTTCACGCCTTCTTTAAAGACCGTAATCTCTTGCTGCGTCCACTCGGTAATACGATTTATGTGATGCCGCCATATTGTGTAACAGCAGGTGACCTGGACGAAATATATGCAGGCATCTGTGACGCTGCCGATGCGCTGGCCTGAAGACGCGCGCGGCAGCGCAAGATCAAGGATCCTGAGCTGTCGTCGGCTTCCCGAACGACTTGAGAGAGCCTTGCCATAGACCTACGAAATGGACGATTGTGACCTCGCATCTGCAATGTGGGTGCTGCCGGCCGGGCGAGATCGCGGGCTTCGCCAGGCCGGTCCACAGTGTCATCGCGCGTTCGGTTTCAGTCCGATCGCGTTATCGCGATTGGTTGCGTGTTCATCTGTGTGTACGCATACGACGAGGACCGCCTGATTGACGCATGCGCGCGGGCACGGCGAGCTCTATGATGGCGTTGCGTGAAGGTCAGGCGGCCTGCTGAGCGGCGGGCTTGTCGGCTTGGCGCAGGAGCTTCCATTCCCAGGGCAGCAGTTCGTGCAGACGCGACGCGGGAAGATCGGCGATACGGGCGAGGACGTCGGCGAGCCAGGCCTTGGGATCGACGTCGTTGAGGCGACAGGTCGTGATCATCGTCAGCATGATGGCGGCACGGTCGGCGCCACGCTGGCTGCCGGCGAAGGTCCAGTTGCGCCTTCCCAATGCGATGCCCCTCAATGCGCGCTCAGCGCAATTGTTGGTCAAGCAGATCCTGCCATCGTCGAGGAAGCGGGCGAAGTCGTCCCAGCGCCTGAGCATGTAGTTCATAGGCTTCAGGACCTCGGAGGAGCGCGAGAGGGTTTCGCGCTCACGCAGCAACCAGGCGTGCATGTCCTCGAGAAGCGGCTTGCTCTTTTCCTGGCGCACGGCGCGCCGCTCGTCGGCGCCGCGGCCGTTGATGGCGCGCTCGATCTCGAACAACGCATCGAGGCGTCTGACCGCCTCCAGCGCGATCGGAGAGACCGGTTTGCCCTTCTTACCTTCCCGAGCATTTTTCTCGATGTCAGCCAGCTCGAAGAAGCCCCGCCGCGCATGGGCCAGGCAAAACGCCGGTGTGATCGGCATCGCTTTCTTTTGCGGGTCGAACAGCGGCTCGAAGCCGTTGTAGCAATCGGCTTGCAGGATACCGGCGAAGGCGGCCAGATGCTTCTGGGGGTGCTCGCCTCGTCGGTCGCTCGAGGCGTAATAGACCGCCGCCGGCGGCGCAGGCCCGGCAAAGGGCCGGTCATCCCGCACATAAGTCCAGATCCGCCCGGTCGTGCACTTGCCCTTCGCCAGGATACGGATGGTGGTGTCGTCGCCATGCAGGCGCTCGGCAGCGAGTACATGGCGTTCGATCAAGTGGAAGAGCGGCATGACGGCAAAGGTCCCGTGGCCGACCTGGTGGGCCAGTGTCGACAACGGCAGGTCGATCCCCTCGGCCTTCAAGCGCGCGCTCTGGCGGTTGAGCGGGATATGCATGCCGAACTTGTCGAACAGGATCGTCGCCAGCAATTGTGGGCCGATGAAGCCGCGCGGCGTGGCATGGAACGGCGCGGGCGGCTGGCTGATCTTCTCGCAATCGCGGCAGGTGAACTTCTCGCGTACCGTCTCGATCAGCTTGAAGCGGCGCGGGATCTCCTCCAGCGTCTTGGTCACATCCTCACCGATCTTCGCCAGCCGCGATCCACCGCAGCAGGCGCAGGTCGTTGGAGCCTCAATGACGACGCGCTCGCGTTCGATGTCGTCCGGCCATGGCTTGCGCACCGGCCGCTTGCGCGTGAAGGCGCGTACGCTCTGCGCCTTTGCCGCCGCGGCCTGCGCGGCGAGCTCATCCTCGCTCGCCGTGGTGACGAGTTCTTCAAGTTCCAATTCCAACTGCTGGATCAGCCGCGCCGTGCGCTCGGAACGCGGCCCGTACAGTTCGCGTTTGAGCTTCTCGATCCGCAGCTCGAGATGCGCGATCAGCGCCTCATTGTCCGACAGCTTCGCCCGCGCGTTCGCCGCTTCGGCTTGCCAATTGATGGCTTCGGCCTGTATCCGGCTGACCTTCGCCGCGGCCGCATCGCGTTCGACCTCGACCCTCAGCCGCGCGTCGCGTTCAGCCCGCAGCGCCTCACGTTCGATCAACAGCGCCGCCTGGGCGCTGGCGAGATCCGAAGGAAGGTCATCCGGCTTCAAACTCATGAAGCCAGTGAATCAGATTTCCCGGTAGGTTCAATCGCAGAATGCTATCCAACTCGCGTTGGACGCACAGTTTCTTGAGGATTCCGCCAGTCGATCCCAGATAGCAGGTAAGAAAGCTGCGCCGGAGAGATCGTCACGGCTTCACCGGCAGCCGAAGGCCAGATGAATCTTCCTCTTTCGAGTCTTTTTGTAAACAGGCACGCTCCCTGAGAATCGTGCCAGATGATTTTTATCAGATCTGAACGGCGCCCCCTGAAGCAAAACAAATGACCCCCCAGTGGGTCATGCTTCAAGACCTCCTGCACCTGCAAAGCCAGGCTCGGAAAGCCGCGCCGCATATCGGTATGGCCCGTCGCCAGCCATACCCGCACGCCAGAGGGGATCGGAATCATCGCAGCGCCTTCAACACCGCCGACACCAGCAAGGGCGGCGCCGACCCGCAAATCCTGATCCGTCCGCTCCCCGTCAATTCCACCACGATCACTTCACCGGACGGTGCCGCTTCCTTGATCGGCTCCGCTTCCATCGCCGCTTCCACAAAGCCCTGGTCAGCAAGGTCCTGGCGAAGCCGACGCCGCCAGGTGTAAATCAGCCCCGTTGAAATATCGTGATCCCGCGCAACCTGCGCCACACACGATCCCGGCGCAAAGGCCTCCGCAACGATCCGGCACCGCTCATCCTCGCTCCAACGCCGCCGGCGTTCCGGACCCGTCAGCACCGAAATCTGACCCATCAATCGCTCTTAAGCTCGCTCTTAAACACGTGCTTATGAGTGCTCAATCCGCCTCTCAGAACAAGGCGGCCTTCATCGTGGGCGTACATCTGTGTGGATGCCTGCGCGAAGTTGTTACAAAATCATGAAGTTATGCGTCCATTGGTGACGGCCTGTTGCGGAAGTTCCGCCGTTATTTCGATTAGATGAGATTGCCTGGACGGCAGGTCTTATCAAGCCTCTACGGACGCGGAGATGCTGGACACGTCATCCGCATTCCGGAGTTTGCGGCAGCCGTGCGAGCGCTGGTGCATCTTTCCTATTTCCCTCGCCTGGGTCGCGGTCGTTTGCGGAGCCTGCAGTCCGCAGAAGCCGCGGCTTTAAGCGCCATAAGCCCATCCTTGTCAGCAGCGAGAGGTAATGGACAGACATGGGTCGTGTCCCCGGTGGTGGTGTAGCTCGGTAGAGCAAAGCCGCCCGGACGCGCGCCCCCAATAGTGCCGTAGCGGGCGGGCGGCTTTGCGGTGGTCACCGGCGGTTCTCCGGTAGGATCGGGTTGCGACACGCCAACGCAACCGAGGAACCACCGATGACCGACGACATGATGAACCTGCGCACGCTCGTGGAGAAGACCCCTGATGCCGATCTGTTGCGCGAGATGATCGGCTTTGCCGCCCAGCGCCTGATGGAGTTAGAAATCGAAGGCCAGACCGGGCGGCCTACGGCGAGAAGAACCCCGAGCGACTGGCCCAGCGCAACGGCTACCGGGAGCGGATCTGGGAGACCCGCGCCGGCGCGGTCGAACTGCGCATTCCCAAGCTGCGCAAAGGCTCTTATTGCCCAGGCTTCCTGGAGCCGCGCCGCATGGCCGAGAAGGCGCTCACCGCCGTGGTGCAGGAGGCCTATGTGCAAGGCGTTTCGACCCGCTCGGTGGACGATCTGGTGCAGGCGATGGGCATGACCGGCATCTCCAGGAGCCAAGTCAGCCGGCTGTGCGGCGAGATCGACGACAAGGTGAAGGCCTTCCTCGCCCGTCCGATCGAGGGCGACTGGCCATATCTGTGGATCGACGCCACCTACGTGAAGGTGCGCCAGAACGGCCGTATCATATCTGTCGCGGTGATCGTCGCGGTCGGCGTCAACAGTGACGGCCGGCGCGAAGTGCTTGGGATGGACATCGGGCCCTCCGAGGCCGAGACGTTCTGGACCGCGTTCCTGCGCAAGCTCGCCCGCCGTGGCCTGCGCGGCGTCAAGCTGGTCGTCTCCGACGTCCATGAGGGCATCAAGGCCACCGTGGCCAAGGTGCTCAACGCCAGCTGGCAGCGCTGCCGCGTCCACTTCATGCGCAACGCACGGCGCATGCCGGTAAGAGCGGACGGCGCGTCGTCTCCGCCTTCATCGCCACCGCGTTTGCCCAGGATGATGCCGAGGCCGCGCGAACGCAGTGGCGCAAGGTCTCCGATCAGCTCCGTCCCAAGCTGCCCAAGCTTGCCGGCTTCCTCGACGAGGCCGAGACCGATGTCCTCGCCTACATGACCTTCCCGCCACAGCATCGGACCAAACTGCACTCCACCAATCCGATCGAGCGCCTCAACGGCGAGATCAAGCGGCGGACCGAGGTGGTCGGCATCTTCCCCAACGAAGATGCCATCGTCCGCCTCATCGGTGCGATCCTGCTCGAGCAAAACGATGAGTGGGCCGTCCAGCGTGCCCGCTACATGACGCTGGAAACCATCGCACCATTGAGCGATGATCCCACCGTCAGCCTTCCGGCAATCGCCAGCTGATCAACCCGGCCCCTGCCGGCGAACGCGGTGACCCGCCGCCAGCTACACCACGCCACGGGACACGATCGGACATGCCGCCTTAAGGGGCCGACAGCGGCTTTGACACGTAGATCGCAGCCTCATAAGCACATCCACTATCGCCGCTCGCGTGCCTCGTCTCCAGGCCGCCGTTTTTGACGCTCAGAATGTTCGGATGGTCAGTCCCTGGAACACCGCGCAGAGGACATCTTGAAAGATCTTATTTGCTGACCGCCCAATCATTGGCGTGCTTCCGACTTCTCAGTGACGCGCCTTTTCGGCCTCCCCATTGACAGATACCTTTCGCTCTTCAAGGGGAAGGCCATTTCCAGAGACATGCGGGGCCGGATCAGATCGACATGAGCCACATTTCGCAGCTGTTGGTTGAACGCGTCAACGAGTCCAGTTCTGCAACGATGCAAGGAGGAAAGGCGCGCCATCGTGATGACCAGGCTATGATGCGGTGACGCACGTATCGCCGATCCTGTCGTCGACGTCATTCTTGTCGGCGATAGCGTCGGCAACGTATGCCGTGGGTTTCATGACCACTTTACCGGTCAGCATGGCGATGATGAATCACCACCTGGAGGTGGTCGCGCGAACAAGGCCTCGTGCCCTGCTTGTAGCTGACATGCCGTTTCTCAGCTTTCATCTCAGTCCCCACGACACGATACCCAACGCTGGAGGCGTCCTGCAGCGTGGCGCAGACGCCGTCAAGCTTGAGCGAGGGGGTAAGCGTGTCGAGATGATCCGAGCCTTGGTGAATTGCGAAATTCCCGTGATGGGTCATCTTTGTCTCACGCCACAAAGAGTCAACGCGATGGGTGGCTTCAAGGTACAAGGTCGGAACGCGGACGATGCCCTACGTCTGCTTGACGATGCGCACCAGCTACAGCAGGCCGGATGCTTTGCTCTTGTCCTCGAAGGCATCCCGGCCGAGCTCGCTGCGCGAGCGACTGAATCTCTGAGCACAACAGGCTCGCGATGAGCAATCGCCTCGCCACTTCATCGAACAAGAACCGCTTGTTCGTTGCCGAGGGCCTTTTACTTCGGGCAGCTGCGGGCCGAGACGGAGTGTCGAACGACTGAGCCGTCTCGGGTTCAGTACGGCACGCGAAGAAACATCTCGCCGAGTGTGATTGGATTAGGTTCGATCGCCAGATCCGGGTCGAAACCCGGCGGCTAGACGACTGGTGCAGCGAAGCTAATCTCACGACAGTCGATCTTATTTGGACGGACGCAATGGGCTGAGTTCGCCGGTGGCATACAAACCCTGAGCAATACACGCTTCGATGGGGTTGCTCTTATGCCGATCACCGGCTCGACCGGCGGACGCCGTCGCCGCCGGATCTGGGTTCGAACGCTATTCCCGCGGCGTCACAAGTCGATGCTATCGCCATACCCTGCCGTACTCAAACAATCAAATGCATACAGCTAGTTCATTGCAGGTTTGGCTTGCGGAAGACCTGGGCGTGGCGGCATTCCAAGGACGAGCTGCGACAGATATGGAACGCCGCGGACAATCGAGCGCACCGTTAGCGCGATCGCAATAATCGCGGCCCCGAGCATACCCGCGATGATCAACCGGGTCGTGAGATCCCAAAGTTCTCCGAACTGTACGAAATCCATGAGACGGAACACGGTACCCTGGACCAGGTAGAGCAGCAGCGTGGTCTGGCCCAACTCCACAGCGATAAAGCGGGCCATTCGATTTGAATGGCCAACGCTCCAGCATTGCAGCAGGAGTTCGATAGCGATTGCTGAGGCAGCTGCAGAGCCAACAAACATCAGAAGCACGTTTTTAGCCGACCCAAAATCGTGAATTACCCCAAGATTATTGTAGACATAGGTATCCTTGCCCCAAGCTAGAAAGCATACGCAAGTCACTATCGAGAGAAATAAAATCAGGAGCGGCTTGTGATGTCGCGATGTGCGCGTCCATCGTTCTCCCGATTGAGCAAGCAAGAAGCCGAAGCAGAAGAACGGGTAAGTGAATCGGATCAGGGGTGATATGGAGAATGTCAGAGGCGCGAGTGCGACCATTATGGCTAAGCCAGATATGACCCACGATTGGTGGTTTAGCCTGGTAGAAATCTTGAGGAGAAGGTAGGAAACAAACGTGGCCCAGATGAACCAGTATGTGCCAGCGAAATCGTCTACAAATTCCAAAAGTCCGCTCGTTAGGCTGGGCGCGCGCCACAATGCCGCCAGCTTAGCTGTCTCCATGAACGTCCACCAAAACAGCATCGGCAGCAAGAGCTGCTTCGCACGGTCGCTGGCGGCTCGAGTGAACGACTTTTGCAGCAGCGATCGAGAAGAAAGATATCCGCTTATCGCCATAAAGAGTGGCATGTGAAACATATAGATCGATTTGTAGTACGGCGAATACCAAAACCCGTCGTCTCGGTAGACGACATACTGAATCAGGTGCCCAACGATCACCAAAACAATGAGCGCACCTTTCGCGAAATCTAAGCTTAGATCTCGATCGTTTGTCTCTGTCGTGCGCGAGCTCGGGGCGATCGTTCCAGTCACGCGTAGCAATATATCAAACATCTAGATATCTGTTGTTGATGAGCCGATGGCCGTTGTCCGCTTCTTCTGCCTCATTTTTGATCCAAACGAAAGGTGATGGCGGAAGTTTTTGGAAGGGGAATAAGTTCAGCTTGTTAGGCCTTGAAGATGGAGCTGGCCGAGCGTCTCTGAATGCCTCGCGGAACTTTGCGGCAGAGCAGATATCCAATTTGAGATATTGGTGTAGCAGTACGGGGCACGGCATACTACTTGCAGACGCGGTTCTAGGTGGAAGACTGTCGCGCTCAGTCTCCCACTCAGCCCGACGCATCTCAGACCCGGCAGATGCGTCGGGCTTCTTCGGTTGGCCCAGCATAGTTGACATTTGGTCCGTCACCTTCGCTTGCCGTCGAGGCGCTCACGCCAAATAGGGGCCTCTGATAGCTGAACTCGGGCACTCGCCCGCACTTCCGCAAATGCTTCGTCCACAGCGCCGGTCGCCGGCCAACCAGCCGGTGTGATATCTCTCGTCATGGCATTTCTCCTTTGGAATCAGCACCCCGAGCCTACGGGCTCAAAATGGCAACGCCGACCTCTTCAGAAATTCAACAGAACCCGGGACATCCCCACCGCTCGTTCCTTGACGGCTTTCGTCGCAAAGCCGGCCGCCGGAGTGATTGTTGCTGCACCTATGCTGTAAACGGCGCAGGCTGGATCGCTGCTGCACAATCTACGGTCCTAACAAAGTCCGCACCCGTGCGGCTGGGCACGTGGCGACCAAGAAGCCATACCACACCATTTGACTCCATTCCGCTGCGAGCTCACCTTCGGCAGACCTCAGACTGAAGGCTTAGATAAGCAAGCTCGACCAGAGTCGCTTGCGAATGCGAGGTTCTATGGTCAAAGGTGCTGCTCGCAATCACGTGCTGTGGACGAGGAGGGCAGCAGGCGTTCTCCGCGCATCAGCCGACTCGGCGGATCACAGATAGCCTTGGCCTTCAGGCGTCACCTTCATGATCATGGCCTCAAAACGGCAAGCGAGGACTCACGCTAGTGACTTGTGCGGCGATGCGGTGGCTAGCAACAGTTTCTCTTGTGTGCCTACAAGTTTAGCTTGCTCGGGCTGAATTCAACGTTTCGGTCAATGACCCCTCGAATATGTCTAGGCCTTGTCCCAACGTTTCTTGGTCGATCGTAAGTGCAGGCAAGAATTTTACAACCTGATCGGTCGGTCCGCATCGCTCGATAATCAATCCCTTTTCAAACGCTCTATGTGACGTCGCCTGTGCGATTTCGGTCGTTTTGCAATCGAATCCGCATACCATGCCCCGTCCACGAACAGCAAACTTGTTTCCGTGCTGGTGCGCGATAGCATCGAGTCGACGCCGCATAAATGCGCCCAAGCGTCGGACCTGTTGCGAGAACGTCTGGTTGCGCCAATACAGATTCAAAGCCGCTTTGCCAGCAACGAGTGCAAGGTTGTTTCCTCGAAACGTCCCCGTGTGCTCGCCTGGTTCCCATGCGTCAATCGCTTCTTTGATCAGGAGCATCGATAGTGGCAAACCGTACCCACTCAGCGATTTCGACATTACAACAATGTCTGGCGACAACGCGGCGAACTCGAAACTGAAGAACTCGCCTGTACGGCCACAGCCCATTTGGATATCGTCAACTATGAAAATAGCTCCGACCTCTTTTGCCAAAGCCTGAATTGACTGCAACCATTCCTCACCGGCGACGTTAATGCCTCCCTCTCCTTGCACGGTTTCGACGAGAATGGCGGCTGGAAGATCAGTGCCACTGCTCTCGTCCATTAATACCTTTCGCACGTAATCCGCCGCACTGTGAGCGGAGCCAAGATACCCATCATAGGGCATGAACGTTGTGCCGGATAAGGGAATGCTGCTGCCTTAGCGGTAAAAGCGGTTACCGCTCGCGGCTATGGCTCCCAAGCTTTGGCCGTGATATCCATTCGTGAAAGAAATGACGTTGTGACGTCCTGTGATCTTACGCGAGAGCTTTAGAGCTGCTTCAATAGCGTTAGCTCCCGTAGGCCCCGTAAATTGAAAGCGGTAGGAAAGATTCCGTTCACGAAGGATGACAGAGCTAAAGGTCTCCATGAATTCGACCTTTGCTGGAGTGGCCATGTCCAAGCCGTGAACGACCCCATCCGACTCCAGATACTCGCTGATTGCCGCTTTGATCTCCTGATTGTTGTGGCCATAGTTTAGCGCTCCAGCGCCGGACAGAAAGTCAATGACCTTTCGGCCACCCTCTGCGAACATAATCGAGCCGCGCGCCCTGCTGAACACAGCAGGAAAGGAACGTGAGTACGAGCGCACGTTGGACTCTAGCATTTCGACTGTCTTCATTCTGCGCGCCCCGTGTCCTCCAACCATGTGGTCGTCTCCTCGACAAGAAAATCTGCCCGACGAACAAGCGCGCGGCCAATATCGTACAGGATTGGCAGATCATGAGCGCGCGGTTCCGGCGCCTCTCGGCGTCCTTTGGGCTATGCGTAGCGCGCCTGAAAATCAGTTCCAACGGCTTACCTGAGAACCAGGCGGAACAAAGCTACTATGTCTAGTAGTGTCATCCCCATCCAGCGACGGCCCCCCGGCTAAGTCGTCTTTCGCGGGCAGGTTTGCTTAGCCGCGCGCGATCGAAGAATTTGCGCATACTGCGCGGTTAGCTTGGAAACGGGGAAGTATGTGGGCCTAAAAAGTTCATCGCGACCAGAGGGGCCGATGCGCTCCCGGCGGGCGGAGCCAGCTGGACTTGGATGCTCACGCTCACGGCGAGTAGAAAGAGACACGGCCGCCGCGGATCTGGCCCGGCGCGCGGGCTATTCGGGCGTCCAGAGCCGCGTTTGGCCGGGACCGGCGCGGGAGAGTGGTCGGCGTGGATGCGTTCGGCAGCAAAGGCGTGGCTTGAGATCGCTTCGACCAGTGGCATCTGTGTTGCCCTGCAACGGATGCGTAGGTTTCGGGTGCTTCGGCCAGCCGAAGGGTTGCTGGGAGCGAACGCAAGTTGGCGAGTTTGGCGTACACCACTCGATCCTTCGAAAGCCCAACATCGCCATAATGCGGTCTTTGTGGCTTTTGTGAATTCCGCAGCCAGCGATCGTCTCGACCGACTGCGTGATTTTGGCCGCGATCGCCGCGTCTTTTCTCCCACAAACTTCGGTGCCCGACCTATCTGGAGCGGTCGCACAAGTTTCAGGTGAATTCTTTGCTCTAACGAGGTCCTGCCGACAAGCCGCTGCCGTGGCACTTTCGCGCTAAGCTCAGCAGGGATCGTGGCACTGAACGTAGGGCGCTCCTTCGTTAAAGCGAGGAGGGCCTCGCCTCGTCTGATTGCGCGATCATACCAGAGGCGCCTTGTCAGGAGCGCGACGTTGCAAGTGCTTCAACCAGATGCCGAAAGTGCAACAATAGCGACAGGAATGCGGCAAGATCCAAAGGCGAGGCTCGCCACTGGCACGCGGTAAGCACGGGCAATCGCGGATTGATCGACATCGTAAGCGCCGCGCGGGTGCGGCTTGGTCCAGACTGCTTCCCCATCTTTCACGCGTTCTTTCCACCACGGTGCTCGCGAAGCGCTTCATCGACGCAGGCGATCAACTCCAGACCGGCAAAGGGTTTGGCAAAAAAGCCGGTTACGCCGGCGCTCAACGCGCGGGCTCGCGTGCGATCATCTGCGAAGGCAGTCATCAGGATGAATGGCGCAGCGTGGCCCTGGGCCCGCATCTGTTCCAAAAGTTCAAAGCCGCTCATCATGGGCATCTGCACGTCTGCAATGACACAGGACGTATCCTTCAATTGAGACGACCGCAAGAATTCCTCAGCCGATGCAAACGTACGAACGATGTGGCCCTGCGATTTCAGAAGGTTGTTCAGTGCGGCACGAATCGAAGGATCGTCGTCGACAACGGAAACAGTTGAATACCTAGACAAGACGACCCGTTCTTAGTTGGGCGAAGGCGCTGGCCGACGCATGACGGCCAGCAGAAGGATGCGCGTGTACGACGAAATTGTAAAATCATACCTAGGTTTGTACCCTGAAACGGTCGGTCCCAATTCCCAGCCTCTCAGCCATCCTGATCAAATCGGCCAGCGATCGAGCTCCCATCTTCTTCATCACGTGACCGCGATAGATTTTGACTGTAATCTCGGCGAGCCCGAGTTCCGCGGCTACCTGTTTGTTCAATAGGCCGGCGGCGACTAGTTTCAATACATCCTGCTCTCGTGGACTTAGGGCCTCAAACAAGGACTGCAGCCTCCTGACCACCTTGTCTACACCTCGTCTCTTCCGATCCTGTTCGATAGCTGCGACTACTCCATCGAGTAGTTCCTGATCGCGAAACGGCTTGCTGAGAAAATCGATTGCTCCACTCTTCATGGCTTTGACAGTCATCGGAATATCGCCATGAGCGGTGATGAAAATAATAGGAATGTGAATCTTCAGTTTGGCTAACTCACTCTGGAGCTCAAGGCCGCTCAATCCCGGCAGCCTGATGTCAAGCACAAGGCAGCTAGGAACATCAGGGAGCTCGCTCTGGAGCATTTCCCGGGCCGATCCGTAAGCAACGACATCCAGACCGATCGAGCGAAATAGGTTGACCAGCGATTCGCGCATTGAGAGGTCATCGTCGACGAGGAAGACGCTCGGCCTCACCTCCGGCCCTACGACATTTGCGGCTTCCTTCCGCGGTTCAGAGCGCTTGGTCACGATAAGAGCCTCACTTGTACGATTTACAGTAGAATCGCCGCCTCACTACGACCTTTGATTGATCGCGTAGCCTTTCGAGGACTTTCGCGCAGTGCAAAGTTTGAGATTTTCCAGGTATGTGACGGGTCAGCCATTCGCGCCAGCGTGACGCATTACAGGAAAGTCTAGCAAAAACCGCCCGACCGGTCGAGAACTGCCTTTCGGGTCTCGTCCGCCGTCGCGTCGGATCGGCCCCGCGGCATCGATCAAACGATCAGCAGCCGATCGAGAGGCACCGAATCCAGAACTTGAGGCGCTCGCTTTAGCATTGCGGCGCGTGTCGGCTGGCCTTCGCGAATGAGCCTGCAGCGGACGACCCATTATGCGGCTGAAGGATCAGAATGCCCGGCGCCTTGGTAGTTGAACGCGGGGCCGCGAACTGAGCGAATTGGCGCGATTGTGCCTGTGCATGCGCCCATCCCGCCGGCGTTGAGATCGGCAAGCGGCGTAGACTATCGCACCCGTACTAAGGAAAATAGATATCAGAACGAGTAGCAGCGACATCAGCACATGAACTCTTCTTTTCCGTCCTCAGAGCGCCTTTGAGTTGCTCTTTGCGAGGGTGGGGAAAGCACCTTGCACCGACTTCGTACAACCTGACGCAAGGTGCGATTCAAGTCCTTTCCGTCATGTTTGTAGGAAAGATGCTCGAACTCGAGCTGCTGCAGGGGCGCTCACGTGCGTTCGTGTCGTTGCTTCCTTCACGAGGCTCGCACCCCAAGGCGGCGTAATCTGAATGGAGAGGCGGGACACACTCCATTCGGTGTCCAGGTGCGGACCAGTTCGCCAAAAGGCAGTTGCATTTGCTCTCCATCAGCCAAACAACCGCTGATCCAGCGAAAGAATCATTCTCCTACCAGAATTGGCGGAAATCATAGGTCCGTGCCGGCACCTTGAAGGTTCGCTCTTTGACCTACATAGGAACGACAAAACGCGCCCTGAGCGATCAACCTGAAGCTGTTGTCAGACCTGCCAGTAGCTCATTGATCCGCTAAGGGCCTACGGTCCAGGGGGGCGTTACAGATGGCCCGACGCATTCCGTTAAGCAGAAAGTGCGTCGGGTTCGCCCCACATCGCCAGTACATCCGTGGTGACGCTGCCTCCAATGAAGAAACCAGCGCGGCAAAACTGAGGCTCGCTCAGCAAGGCAGAGTAGGTAGTGACTCCCTGCTACTTCCGCACCGGCCAGGAAGGGCTTGAATCGTTGGTAGCGTCAGGTTGTACGATGCCGGTGTAGATCTATCGAATTGGCAAAGAAGGCGTTCCGCTGTTCTTCATATTAATTGCAATTCTCTTCACCGGTTTTGGGTAGCTTACGCCTTGCTTGAACAGCGGTTCAAGCAGCGATAACTCTCTCGGATCTATCGGCTTCGCATGGCCGGCACTCGCCCTCCTGCGAACCGCAGCGAGCGGCATTCCGATCAGCGAGGGCCTATACGGCGCTCGGTGAGCATCAGGGGTGCCTTTGTCGCGGGTCAGTTGCTCCATCAATGGGAGCAACAATGAAGAGAATAGTTATGAGCGCGGTTTCGCTCACAGTGGCTCGCAGATCTGCCCTTGATGCTGTGGTTCAGAGTCGATCACTGCATGGCGCCTTCCAACAATGGAGCCAGGAGTGAACGTCGATCTCGAAAACGGCACCGCGCTTGTCGGCCGGATTTCTAGCCTGAGCGCCCTTGCGGCGTTTATGTTCAGGGACTCGACCGAGCATCTTGCTTTTCCTCGGGCCTTAGAGGCACAACTTCATGGTCGATTGTGGAGCAAACTTCTTTGGCGGCAGTGCTGTTAAGCGTGGGCGAATTCTCGGGACCGGCTTCTGTGAGAAAGGGTCGTTCGACATGCCAGATATCAGCAAGGCGATCGCCGAGCTCACCTGATCGTCTGATCGCATTCAGAGCGGTTCGCACAATAGTCAACCAGGGAAGCGACATTCCGGTCAGCGTAAGTGCCCTGCCGTCCGGTATTCCTCGGCCGGCATCGACCTCAGATCTAGGGACTGCTCGGAGATCGACAGCTTCGTGCGGGCCTCGAGGGGAATAGACTGAGCTGATACCGCGCCAGTGCGGTTTCAGCTCGAAAAAGCAATATCGGCCGCGCTTATGTCCGCGGGGTAGCCATCGAAGCGGCGGAAAGCCAGCTGTTCGATTTGCTGCAATGGACCGAGCGCTCCCAGTCCTAGTACATCCGATTTCGAGGGGCTCATGCTAACCAGGAAGCTGCTTCAGTTCTTTGGCTCAAGTCGCTCGATCAGGCGTTGTGGTTTATTGATCAGTCAATGTCCAAACGCGCCGCCGCATATTGGATGCGTCTCGTTGGAGTTAGGTCTCTGCTGCGATCGTGAATCAGCCTCGTGACTAGCGTCTGAGAGGCGTTGTCGAAGGGGCGGCCTTCCTCAAGTGCAATATTGTGTACGGCGGGCTCCTTCAAATATCGCGTCGGATACACAAGCTCTGTGCTTCCTTAGCTCGGTACCGCGACCTCAGTGTCGCCGCGCTGCTTGCTTCATGGGGACAGCATGATCAACATTTCACAGATAACGCCAGGACGGACCGGGCGCACGCTAAGGCCCTGACAGCGCGCGCCGGGACGGCTTCGAAACTAGACACTTTTCTCGGCCCAATGCCATGTTAGTTTGGTGCTGAAGACTGAGCGCGTCGATAGTATGGTCGCTTGCTCAAGACATACTCGGACGACGTTGTGCGAAGCAAGTTGTGGCGCTCGGGGCTTCAGTTCGCGCCAGGAGATCTCGCAATTGGCTCATGGGATGGCGTTGGCGCATCGCGGCCCGGACGCTCAGGCCGATGCAGCGCTCAGAAGCCGGCGTCCAATGGCCTCGCGCGTTGTGCCGATCATGGGCAAACCGATCAGCTTTCACATGTCATTGTCTGCTTGAGCGGTAGCAGCGATCTGGGCGCTGCTGCACGTCGGGCAGTGGGCCGTGGTCGGGTAACGGGCCACGAGCCGCTCTATCGAATACGATCCTTCGCCCATACACTGCGCTAGTCGGCAGCGCCCGCTGCCGATGCTGTGCAGGCCCGGCCGGCGCGCAGGATTGGGCTGGATCGACACGATCGGGTCACGTATTGGGTGTGTAAGTCGCATCTCGGCGTGCCGCGGTCCACTCTTTGGCGGCCTTAATCGGTACTCGCGCCGTTTTGCGAAGTCCCTTCACAAGCTCGCCCCATATGTGTCAGGTTTCGGCTCAGTCCTTATTGACCGGGCGGGCAAATGCCGCGGGACCCCCTCAGCCGAACTCTGTTCGGCTCAAATGTCGACAGTGACATCCAGCCCCTGTGGGAGGACGGTGATCGCGCGTTCTGCCGTGCGTGGCGCCGGCAAATCCACGGCAGCAGGGCTGTCGTGCTTGTCGTGCGGCCCATCACGGAACACCCAGCGACGCTCGACCGCCTCGCCCATGAGTATGAGCTGAGGGAGGAGCTAGACGAGGCATGGGCGGTGCGGCCGTTGGAACTCATCCGGGAAGCTGGTCGGACTATGCTGGTCCTGGAGGATCCATGCGGCGAGCCACTGCTAAATTTACTCGGGATCCGTATGGAGCCCAAGCGCTTCGTGCGCCTCGCTGTTGGTATCGCGAGGGCCGTGGGCAAGCTTCACCGGCACGGCTTGGTCCACAAGGACCTGAAGCCCGCTCACATTCTGGTCAATTGTCCTGACGAACAGGTGCGACTCACTGGGTTTGGTCTGGCTTCCCGTCTTTCCCGCGAGCGCGTGCCGCCTGAGCCTGCCGAGTTCATCGCCGGCTCGCTGCCCTACATGGCGCCCGAACAGACCGGACGAATGAATCGCTCGGTCGATTGTCGCAGTGATCTCTATTCACTTGGCGTGACATTCTACCAGATGCTGATCGGCGCGCTGCCGTTCACGGGCTCAGATCCCTTGGAGTGGATCCATTGTCATATTGCAAGAAAAGCAATACCGCCCGTCGAGAAATCGCAAAACCTTCCGGAGCCGATATCTCAGATTGTGATGAAACTCCTCGCGAAAAGCGCCGAGGAACGCTACCAGACTGCCGCTGGCCTTGAGCACGATCTGCAACACTGTCTCGCAGCATGGGCCAACCACGGTCGCATCGACCCGTTTGAGCTCGGCACAGACGACACACCTGATCGGTTGCTCATCCCCGAGAAGCTCTATGGCAGAGCCCTTCAGATCGAGGCTTTGCTTGCCTCTTTCGATCGCGCGGTGAAGAGCGGCACGCCGAGGTTGGTGCTCGTCGCCGGTTACTCCGGTGTCGGTAAGTCTTCGCTCGTCCAGGAGCTACACAAAGCACTGGTGCCCTCGCGCGGGCAGTTGGTGTCAGGCAAATTCGACCAACTGAAGCGCGACGTTCCCTATGTGACGCTAGTGCAGACGTTTCAGAGTCTTGTCCGTCCTCTTCTCAGCAAAAGTGAGGGCGAACTCGCCACCTGGCGGCAAGCGCTCCGGGAGGCGCTCGGCGCGAATGGACGACTGATGGCCGAATTGATCCCCGATCTGAGCCTGATCATTGGCGAGCAGCCCGCGGTTGCTGAGCTTCCAGCCCGGCAAGCGCAAATTCGTTTCCAGCTGGTGCTTCGCCGCTTTATTGGCGTGTTCGCCCGGCGAACCCATCCTTTGGTGCTCTTCCTCGACGATTTGCAGTGGCATGATGCCGCAACGCTCGACTTGATCGAGGATCTCCTGACCCAGTCGGATCTGCACCTGCTGCTCATTGGAGCTTACCGCAGCAACGAACTTGATGCAGGCCATCCACTCAAACGCAAGCTCGACTCCATCAGGAGCGCCGACGTAAATTTCGAGGAGATCACGCTCTCGCCGCTCACTGCAGACGATGTCGCGCAGTTAGTCGCGGATACCCTTCGCTGCGGACCAAAACGCGCTGCCCCGCTTGCAAAGTTGGTGCATCAGAAGACGATGGGTAATCCGTTCTTCGCCATTCAATTCCTTTCTGAACTGGCTGAAGAGCAGCTGTTGACGTTCGATCACGAGTCGGCGCGCTGGCGATGGGATCTCGAGCGTATTCACGCAAAAACGTACACCGAGAACGTCGTAGAGCTGATGCTCGGCAAGCTCATCCGCCTGCCCGAGGAAACGCAGGACGCGCTGCAACAGCTGGCCTGTTTCGGCAACATCGCCGGGACGGCGGAGCTTGCGATCGTGCTCGAAATTTCGCAGGAGCAGGTGCATGCGACCCTGTGGCCGGCGATCCGGCAGGAACTGATCGCGCGCCACGGAACAGCCTACCGCTTCCTCCACGATCGCGTTCAAGAGGCGGCCTACTTGCTGGTGCCGGAATCCTCGCGCGCTCCTGCCCATCTGCGGATCGGTCGGATGCTGGCGGCACACGTCCCTGCGCACAAACGCGAAGAGGCTATCTTCGACATCGTCAGCCAACTCAATCGAGGTGTCGCGCTAATTGCCTCCGGTCAGGAGCGTGAGCAGCTCGCAGAGCTGAATTTGGTCGCAGGGCAGCGTGCCAGGGCGTCGGCGGCCTACGCCTCGGCACTCACATATTTCACCGTCGGTGCTGCGCTGCTCGCGGAGCACTCTTGGCGAAGGCGCCACGAACTCGCGTTTGCACTGGAGACAAGCCGGGCTGAATGCGAATTCTTGGTAGGCCAGCTGGACATTGCAGAGAGCCTCCTGTCCGTACTGTCGAAGCGCGCTTTGAACGCGCCCCAGCGAGCAACGGTCGCATGTTTGCGGGTCGATCTTTACTTGACGCTCGGTCAGCACGGGCGGGCAGTGCTCACAGGGCTCGAATATCTTCACGACGTCGGGATCGAGTGGTCGCAGCATCCGACGGACCAGGAAACATTGGCCGAATATCAGCGGATGTGGTCACAGCTGCCCGACGCAATCGAGGATCTTGCTAGTTTGCCTGCAATGACAGATCAGACCACGCTTGCCACGCTTGCCGTCTTGACGCGCATTCTTCCGCCCGCAGGTTTCACGGACGCCAATTTATCCGCTTTGGTCATCTGCAGAGCTGTCACCATCAGCCTCGAATACGGCAACACTGATGCTTCTTGCGCCCATTACGCATGGCTAGGCCGAATCTTGGCCGGGCGCTTCGGTGACTACCAAGCAGCTGACAAATTTGGTCGTCTTGCTTGCGACCTGGTTGATCGCGGTGAGTTCTCCCGCTTTCGGGCTCCCGTCTATTTGGCCTTCGGGTGCAACGTGATCCCGTGGACGAAGCCCCTAAGAGGTAGCCGAGTTTTGATTCGGCGAGCGCTCGCAGCTGCGGTCAGCAGCGGCGATGTCATCTATGAGGCGTACAGCTTGCTTCATCTAACCTCAAATATGATGATGGCCGGAGATCCCCTGAAAGAGGTACAGAACGAGATAGAGAAAAGCTTTGCTACGATACGGAATAGAAAGGTGCAGTTTGCTGCTGATACCGTAGCCGCTCAGCTCGCAATCATTAGAAGCATGCGCGGCCTCACGCGCTCATTCGGTTGCTTGGATGACCAACAATTTGACGAGCTAGAGGTCGAGCGATCGTTGGCACGGAGTCCGGAGCTGTCACCTAGCGAAACCGTCTACTGGATCCGCAAACTTCAGGCGCGATTTCTAGCCGGCGATTATGCTGCGGCTGTTGATGCTCGCTCCAAGGCGGAGCCCAAATTATGGACTATGCCGACAGAGCCCTTGATCGCGGAGTTTCACTTCTATGGTGCGCTGTCTCACTCATGTTACTGCGACAAGCTAGGCGAAAGCGAACAACAGCAACATTGGGATATCATTGATGCCCATTACAGACAGCTGCAGATATGGGCGACGAATTGCCCCGAAAATTTTGAGAATCGGGCTGCCTTGGTCGGCGCTGAAATTGCAAGGCGGGAATACCGCGATACAGACGCAATGCGACTGTATGAACACTCAATCCAGACCGCAGCACGTAACGGTTTCGCCCACCACGAGGGAATCGCTTGCGAACTTGCAGCGCGCTTTTATACTGCGCGCGGTTTTGACAGAATCTCCCGGGTCTACCTGCAGGACGCGCGGCGCGGCTACCTTCGTTGGGGAGCAGATGGCAAAGTGCGTCAGCTCGACGAGCTGAATCCCCATCTCAACCATGAGGAGACCACTCCTGCCGCGAATGGAATGAGGATCGGAGCTCCGGTTGAGCATCTTGATCTCGCGACGGTGACAAAAGTGTCGCAGGCGATTTCCGGCGAGATTGTTCTTCAAAAACTAATCGACACGCTTATGCGGACTGCCATTGAGCAGGCCGGGGCCGAACGTGGTTTGTTAATTCTGCTGCATGGAGGCGAGCCGCGGATCGAGGCGGAAGCCACAACGGTAGCGGATGCGCTGCTTGTAAAGGTGAATGAACAGCCCGTAACTCCGATGGCACTTCCCGAGTCCGTGCTGCATTTCGTCCTACGTGTCCGCGAAAACGTCATTCTCGAAGATGCTGCCGCCGAGCCTTCATTTGCGGAAGATCCGTATATCCGCGAGCGCAACGCGCGTTCTATTCTTTGCCTGCCACTGATCACGCAGGGCAAGCTGATCGGCGTACTTTATCTGGAGAACAATCTCGCCGCGCGCATATTCTCGGCTGCCCGCAACTCGGTGCTGAAAATGCTTGCCTCGCAAGCTGCAACAGCGCTGGAAAACAGCCGGTTGTACAGCGAAGTTCAGCAACGGGAGTCGAAAATCCGGCGCTTACTCGACGCTAACATCATCGGAATATTTATCATTCGCGAAGGAGGCGAGATCATCGAGGCAAATCAAACCTTCCTCACGATGGTTGGATACGACCGAGAGGATCTCGTCGCGGGGCGAGTGAACGGTCTCGACCTGACGCCGCCAGAATGGCACGAGCGCACACTGGATGCTGTAACAGAAGCAAAACGGACTGGAGCTGTTCAGCAGTTCGAGAAAGAGTATGTCCGCAAGGATGGCAGCCGCGTGCCGGTGCTAATTGGCCTCGCCGTCTTCGATGCGCGAGACGACCAAGGTGTTGGCTTCGTCCTAGACCTGACAGAGCGAAAGAGAGCGGAAGCGGAAGCCCTTCAAAGCGAACGACGGTATCGCGAGACTCTGATGGGGCTGGCACACGCCAATCGGATCACGACAATGGGACAGCTGGCCGCCTCAATCGCCCATGAGGTCAACCAGCCGATTGCCGCGATCAGCAGTAATGCGGGGGCGGGGCTAAATTGGCTCGGTGCTAAACCGCCAAATCTGGAAGAAGTTCGGCAGACCTTCGGTTTGATTGTCCGTGACAGTATGCGTGCAGGGAACGTGATCCGTCGGATCCGCGCTCTTATGAATAAGGCTCCTATGCAAACGGAGCTTCTCGCAATTGACGAATTGATCTTAGAGGTGCTGGCCCTAGTCCGCGCGGAACTTGCGAAAAATGATGTATGGGTGCAAACGCGACGGACTGAGGCGTTGCCGCTCGTCCGCGCAGATCGCGTCCAGGTCCGGCAGGTGATTCTCAATTTGATCACGAACGCCATCGAGGCCATGAGCGAGATCAACGAAGGTGACCGCGAGTTACTCATCAATGCGCGGACAGATGACTCGAATAACGTAGTGGTCACTTTTCGGGATACGGGTCCAGGACTCGATCCGAACAGCGCTGACCGCGTGTTCGAGGCGTTTTACACCACCAAGTCCGAAGGCATGGGCATGGGGCTGGCCATTTGCCATTCTATTATTGAGGCGCACGGGGGCCGGATGTGGGCGGGCGCCAATGATCCTCGCGGGGCCGTCTTTCAGTTCAGCATGCCGGTTGCGCCGGAGGGCGTGGATCGGTCGGAACAGGTCTCTTCAACGTCTTAGGCTCGAGTTCGATATCGAGCAGGGCGCTCCGGGAGCCCCGATCAGCGTGACAGAAGCGAGCGGCGAGACCTCGAGGATTTGAGACATTCGCGTTTCTTGCTGCCCATCGGGGAGTGTTGGAGCGTGCGCAGATTGTCGCGAATTGTCAGAAGATCTGCAATCTGACCCTAACGTCGGATTCGAGACGCTTTGAGGGCTTCCTGCAAGTCTCTTGAGACTTGCAGGGCGTCAAGCGGAATCAGACGAAAGCTGCACACGCAGTGTTCGAGAGAATGACGGCGATCGCCCTCCAAAGCATTTTTGTTTGAGTCGGAAGGGCGATATCAATGCGGAGATTTACTTTAATTGCATGCAACCGTCGCCTGTCGCTGGCCTCGCGCCGCTGCTGCCGATCGCAATAGCTGACGCGCAAGCGATGGCGTCGTGTATGGTTTTCTGTGCTCTGTAAAAGCGCCTGACGCGAGCAGGAACCGACCGCCGCCGGCGCATCGCTGCGCAGAAGGAGAGCAGTCGAGGATATGGAGAAAATCCAGGTGATACCGCGTCGTTCACAATACGTCGTTCGAGTTCGTCATCCTTTCGTAATGAGGTGAGCCACACGACGGTCTTTGTCACGGTCGCTCTTCGATAACCCTTCGATGACGCCGGCGCGATCCGCCGCGTTGCGGTTCTGGCTCATCTTCCGCGTGCCATCGAGCCGTGTAATTAGCAATCGCAGACCGACAATCCCCTTAAGCTCCGTTTTGATGAAATCGGCAGAGGCGTCAGACACCGCCCAGCGGTCTTTGCCCGAGCGCTCATGCACATCGGTCAGCCGCGTGACCACCTTTCGCAGCCGATCGGCATCATCGAAGAATTCGACCGGCCCGTAGGCATGCACAGCGACATAGTTCCACGTCGGTACGGCCTCGCCTCTCTCGTGCTTGGTCACGTACCAGGAGGGGCTGACATAGGCCTCCGCTCCAGCGAAAATGGCCATCGCCTCGCCAGTCGGTGTCAGCTTCCACTGCGGATTCGCACGCGCCACGTGGGCGTAAATCGTGCCCATGGAGCCTTCGCTCTCGTCGAGTACGACGGGCAGCATCGTTCCAACAAGACCTTCGTGAGTAGCGGTGATCAGTGTCGCCGAGCGTGCCTGGCGCATCGTCCGATGAACGTCGGTGACATCGACAACTTGGAAGGAGGGCGGCGTGTACATCGGCGAAGCTCCCCGGCAGCCGGACGGAAAGCCGGGCGACTCATGATTCGGACTGGGGTACACCTCATGCTGGATCACAAAAACGATCAGTCTTGGTGGGTAGTTTCATTCCTCCGCGCCCGCTAGGCCCCTGGGGGCAGTAAACCTATGATGCCTCAAAGGTGCAGGTGCAGCTCGGAGGGTGCGTTTGCACGCTGGTCAGCCGTTGCCTTCTATGCGCCGCTTGCAGACGAATTCGGCTGTTCGTGGCGATGACTGCAGCACATGAGCAGCTTCACCTTAGGGCTATGAGTGGGACGACCAGAATTGCGGCTGAGCCCTGCCGCATCAGCTCGCCGCGCCGCGAGTCGCAGGTTGGCGGTGACTGGCTGTGCTAGATCCGCCCCTGGCACTGGGCGGACAATCAAAAACAAGGAAATCGTAGCCATTCCGGCGGCGTGATGATTGCCGGTCATGAAATCGATAGGAGGTGTCCGTCCGTGTGATGTGTCTGGCACGCGACATACGGGGCCAATCTGGCCCATCTATATCGCAGAAGAAGGGGCCTGACATCTGACGTGCAATCCAGGAAGACGAGGATCCCAGCCGCGCCGCCCATCTGTTTCCCGCGGGATGCGAATTATCATGCACCACGCGTTCTGGTGCTGGTCGAAAATGCCGAAGAGCTCAAGCGCCTCCCGCCGGTCCAGCACGTCAGGATCGACGGCCCATCCTCCCAGGCCAGACGTGTTGCACGCTACAGTATTCCTCTGACGGGGCTCTCGAAACATCGACCGCTGCTTTCATCGGCCGTGATTGGCTCAATGGCTGCCCAGATCCATCACAGCTGGTGCGGAGCCTGCGGCTGCGCACTTCCGCTGTTGCGTAGCATGGTTCCGATATTCCGATCCTGCCTTATTGAGGACGATCTGATGGCGTTAACGCCGCATGCTGATGGCCTATTCCAGTTCATCATTTGAGTTCGAGAGTTCAAATCCTCGTGTGGGTTTTCCGGGTAAGAGAGAGCACATGCCTATGAAGGGCGCGATGAAGCACATCAAACGGTCGTTGCGCGTGCTCGGTGGACTTGCTGTCGTCGTCGGCGTCTCTTCCGTGCTCGGATCGAACAATGTGGGATCGGAAGCCCTCAAGGGCTTTGGCTCTGCAGCGACGGGCGGCCTTGGAGGCGAGGTAGTTCAGGTCAGATCGACCAAAGCTCTGAAGTATGAGTTATGTCGTTCGTACAGCTTCGGGCACTGCAATGACAATAGTCCGCGCGAGATCCAGGTAGCCGGAACCATAGACTTTACCGGTACGGAAGGGCAAGGCGAGGGGCAGGGTTGCCAATATGGCCGTGCTTGTTCGGCACCTTACAAGAGTGAGTCCCTTCTCCTTATGGATGGCAACGATGCGCATTGCGATGGCAAGGAGAAGACATTGATCGGCTTCGACAGGGCCGGCAAGCGCCCGCTGGAGATTGGCTCAAACAAGACGGTGATCGGCGTTGGCCCGAGCGCTACAATCAAAGGGAAGGGGCTACGCCTAAATGGGGTCAGCAACGTCGTTATTCGCAACCTGACCATCAGTGATATCAATCAAGGCGTGATATTTGCCGGCGATGCTATTGCAATTGCACGAGCCGACCTGGTTTGGATCGATCACAACCGATTTCATAATATCGGGCGGCAGATGATTGCCGGCGGCTTTGGCCCTACGACGAATATTACGATTTCCTGGAACGACTTCGATGGCAGCGATACCTATTCCTCCTATTGTAACGGGGAGCACTATTGGAATCTCCTGTTTCTTGGTGTCCCGCAGACGATCACCATCGCAAATAACTATTTCCATGAGATCTCAGGGCGGGCGCCGCACATTGACGGTGGGCAGGCTATTATTCATCTCCTTAACAATTACTTCCACAACACGAATGCGCAACAGAGCGGCGGATTCTTCCATGCAGTGGATGCTGGACCATCTGTGCAAGTACTGATCGAGGGCAACTACTTTGATAACATTGAAACACCTATAAAGACTGGTAGTGGACATATCTTTGGCTTGTTGGGAAAACCCAGCCGGGCCGCGCAGAACATCTGCCTCACCGTGCTCGGACGTCGGTGCATCGAGAACATCGCGATCCCAGTGCCGCGGATCAATGGCTTTCGCCTGGATGAAGCCGTAGTTCAATCGTTTGGAGCTCTTCCAAGGTCATCTATTCCTCTTCCATTTCCAGCCGATGAAGTTTCGGCAGTGGTCACGGCCAGGGCAGGCCCCGGACACCTTGAGAGCCGGTGATGGCCCGTTCGCAGAGGCGGCTCGAGACTGGCCGACGTCCGCAAACTGTTAAGCGGAGGGCGCGTACTGGACGAGAACAGCACGCACAGCTGGCTGCCCGACGTTGCACGAGGACCGTATGGCCTTTCTCTTCGGGTGCCGAGTGGTACATTTCCTGTCCATTATGCGCCCTATGCCTTTCGCCGCCGAGCCCGGTGGCGTTGGAAATAGGGTGGAGGTGGCATCGAGTTCCTGGCAAACTGTTCGACTCAAATCCGATCCTGTACTTGACGGACGTTCACAGCTCCGTTTTCCGACTGGCATGGTGCTTGCTCGAGAGTACCCGTAGCGCGAGGCTCGCCTTCGAAACCGAGTCGCACGCGCCCTTGTCCGCTTGAAGAATCCGCAAAGCTTGGAAATATTCGCAATGAAACAAACGGCTTCGACCGAGAGTGTCATTCCACTGACCGACGTCGTCAAGCGCGCAGCGCGCATCGGTGTTGAAATCAGAAATATCAGGCTCTCGGGTGATTTACCGAGCCAAACCATCGCTGGGATCAACAGCTTGCTGCTCGAACACAAGGTGATCTTCTTCCGCGATCAGGGGCATCTTGATGACGCGGAGCAGGAGCGCTTTGCTGCTTGTTTGGGAAGGCTGGTGCCGCATCCGACACTCGGTACGATCAATGGAACGACCTCGATCATCGAGCTTGATTCCGCGCGCGGAGGTAGCCGGGCTGATGTATGGCACGCCGATGGAACCTTTCTCGCGGCGTATCCTAGACTTGCGGTGCTGCGAGCCATTGTGGTCCCATCGTCCGGTGGCGATACGATTTGGTCGAACGCTGTGGCCGCCTATCTGGATCTGCCGCGGCCGCTCCAACGGCTTGCCGACGAACTCTGGACTGTTCACAGCAACGCCTTCGACTACGCCGGGACCTGCCGTGTTCGCGAAATCGACCAGAAGCATTTTGATGAGGTCTTTACCAAAACGATCTATGAGACGGAGCACCCGGTGGTCCGTGTACATCCCGAGACCAGCGAGCGCGCGCTGGTGCTCGGCGATCTGGTGCAAAGGTTTATTGATATCCCAAAACGCGACGGTCAGAAGCTGTTTGATCTATTCCAGTCTCATATCACGGCACCCGAAAACACCGTACGCTGGAGCTGGAAAGAAGGCGATGTCGCGATCTGGGATAACCGCGCAACGCAGCATTATGCGGTCAACGATTACGGTGACCAGCATCGCGTCGTTCATCGTGCCACAATCGATGGTGACGCGCCCGTCAGCGTCGACGGTCGATGCAGTGTAACGCGCCTCAAGACGACGAAGCACCCGTCCACGAAGGTTGCCTAGCTAGGCTCGGCAAATTCACCGATCATGCACTGCTCTTATCGCATGTTCGCGCGAATAGATGTTTGAGAAGAGAAGTGAACCCAGCAGAACGCCACGCGCAATTGGATGGGAGGGCTAACGCGCCGCAGACTCGGGAGGCGGCCTCCTTGCTGGAGTAAGATGCTAAAGCTCGTCTCGACCGGCGAAAATGAGTCAGCATTCGAGTGGCGCAAGTCATCCGGCCGCGTCCGGTCGATTTGCCGCCGAAGGGGGCACGTGTCCGCCGACCTCGCGCATCGCCCTTCGGCCAGCGCCACGACCGTCGGACAGATATAGCGATTGCCGTAGTTGGGTAGCTTTGGCATCTGTGTCGCGGTTCCGCTTACCACCTCTTCGGCGTGAACTAAGCTCCGAGGGCACGATTTCGGCTTGTCATGGCAGAGTACGAGTTCGGACGCGAGTCTGACGAGCTGCACCAGCAATCATCCAAAAGCAATGTCGCTGCCGCAAGCTCAGCACTCGATTGAACAAATGAGCATCGGAGATCATTCCGCGGCCGGAGGGTATAGCTCTTGCGCAAGTACGACGTCGGCCTATCGCTCATAGACCGAAGCAGCAAAGGCTCTAACCTACCATTCCCAACAGCATGCTACGTTGGATATCACGGCTCAATTTACGCGGTACCCGGCTTCGCGTCAGGAGCACAGCGGATACCAAAATCGCCGTGATGGGTGGCCCACACCGTTGAAAAGGGCGAGTGGGATATCGACTACATGACGGTCCGCGCAGTCCTGAGAGCCTAGAAGAATACCGACGTAGATACCAATATATTCAGGGCGTGTCCTGTTTGCGGCGTGTAGGTAATGCTTGTCGGGTGATTGATGTACGTCAGTCCTACGGTTGTATATATCCCGGGTGCCAGATGCGCCGTATACAGTCCCGAAATTGCTGTGCTGTCCCGGTGCGCCAGCTGCTCTTTCGCCAATGCAGCGTCCACCGCGAAATGGCTCCAGATGGTGTTGTTGACAACAAGACTCATCTGATCAGTGGGCCGGCTGTCAAACAGGCCCTTCGCATACAGGCGAAGCTCGTAGTACTGACTAGCCCTATTTAGGTCAGGCGGAGCGTACATCGCAGAGAACCCGCCATAGATTCCGCGAGATGCCGAGCCATGGACGGCAGACTGCCAGAATTGCCTATCCGCAGCTACATAGTAGACGCTGTTCGCCTTGGCTGTCGGTTGCGTCGGATGCTGTAGGTCCGTGTAGCTGCTGTTGTTAAAGCCCGCGCCAGCCCGCAGCCAAGTCTCGGGTACCCCGGGAGTAGGCTTGTTCTTATAGCAAACTTCATCAAGTAAAAGAATGCCCGCGTCGCGCGTGCTCCAGTTCAAGCCAGTAGGATTTTCGCTTACATGCGTATATTGACCGGCTGGACTGAGCGAGCGCTGGATTGAGAGCTTGTTATATAAGCGATCGTCAAAATTGTACTTCAGATTAAGAGCCGGGGTTGGCGCCCAATTGTTGCTCATGCCTGCTTGGAACAGCATCTTCGACGAGGGTCCAAAAACTTTTTCTCCGGCACCCGCAAACTCATGTTGGTTCCTGAGGTAACCCACTTTGAGTTCGATCTTCCTTTCGAAGAACGTTTGATAGTAGGAAACTGCATTGATTCCCAGTCGGTCTGGCCCGGCGCTCTTCCATGTCCAATATTGATGCTCGGCTCCCACGACGATCTGACCGTCGGGAATTCCAAACCGAGCGAGGTCATAGGTCACGATCATAGAGTTGACCGTACTAAATGTCGGATCCTGGCCGACATATTGTTGATTGGCGATGGTGCTTCTGGCCGCATTACCGAGTTGATTGTTGACAAACGTGTTTAGGGTCCAGCCAGCGAATCCAATCCCGAGATCCGAAAGCTCGGATCTGACAGAAGCTGTATCCTGATCTATGGTGTCCGCAGGACCAGGCCCAGTGAACGCCGCACCTTTTTCGCGGAGCTTCTCGAATTTTGCGAATGGGTCAATCTGCTTTTGACTTCTGCTCTTGGCGGTGACCTCCGCACTGTCGCGCGTTGTGGTAGACCTAGCTGCTTTTGGCAGCGAGTTCCCAGAAAGGCGCGCTGCTCCTTTGGGCCGGCCGCTTCGGAAGGTTACAGCCGGATTCGAGATTGTTTGGCGTCTTGCCTCGGCGAGCTCATCGGAGCTGTGACTTCTAGGGCCAGAGATATCACGAGGTTCTGCCTCCGCCGAACTGCAGGCGAGACTAGCTATCAGGGAAAGGAGAATACGCCCTCTTGGCTTCGCACTTGGTCGAGAGATGAAAGCAACTGCGCCAGCCGAGTATGCCCGCATGGATACTGGCGCTATACCGCAACAATGCATCGTGATTTCCACGTCCGTCGATTTGAATAAGGTGCACGTCCACCTGACGGCCTAGAGCGGTTCGCGATCCTTGGGCTCAAGGCGGTCTAGGTGACGCTTGAGGCCAGGGGGCATCTCTATGCCAACGAGACCCGCTCAGCCTTCCGCGCTATCACCACTGCTGGCGCAGCTTGGCCAACGTGGTGGTACCCAGCGCGACGCAACCCAGCCGCTCGATCGCTAATCGAGTGCAAGCATCTGCTACACCGTGTCGAGACGGAGAGTGGCCTGCTCGATGTGGCGTTCGCTGGCAAGAGATTGGCGGCCAGCGCACGGAGCCCAGGGATTCTCGCGACAAATCCGCTGCCACGAGGATGTTCTTCAACAGAGAGCCGCGCCAGTAGCTGAGCTCGCATAAGAACACGCCGGACCCTAGAAGCGCCCGCAGCTCGGTCCATGGGATGATACACAGGCGGGCAGAAGGGGCTAACATCTTTTGACGCCCGTAAGCTCGCTGAGGCCGGCACGAGGCCTTGATTGGCTCTCATGGGAAGATGGAGACCGCGATTGGAGGCGTTTTGATAGCTGCGGGACCAGACAGAACATCCATCAGCTCGATTGGATTTACCGGATCTATATCGCATCGCGACTTCGTCCTTGATGTGGCCCGAGCGAGTTTCACCGGCACTGACTGGCATGTGTCCGTCATCTCCATCAATTGCTAGGTTTGGTAGGTTGACCGGGCGCGGGACGTCGGCCTCGCTGTGCGAATCGTAGGTATCGTGCCGCTCGGCGCGAGACTGTCCCGGCGTCAGGGACGAACTCCGGTATGGCAGTATCGAGGGGGCAATTCGGGAAAGTCCCTTCGATCCCGTTGCGCGAGGCTCTTACAGGACACGATTGTTTCGAGGCCGTGATCCCGCGGGATCCGGTTCTAACTGTGGTGCTCGATTGTCGTTGGCGCCGTGTCGCGCCGGCGCTGGTCCTTTTGTGCTCTTTGGTCTAGCTCATCGCGTGGACCAGTTGCTGCTATGGATTGCACGCGGCGGTCCGTAGCGATCCCGGTCGAGCGGCGACCATGCGCATCAATAGGATCCGTTGTGTCATCACCACGAAGCGCTCCGCTTTGCTAGGAGTTCGTATCCGGCGTAGACCGCAGGCTGATTGCGGTATCCCGGGCTGCCAGCGCTTGAGCCAGGTCGAAATATCTTCGTACATCTGGACGAGCTCGATCAGGTTTTGGATACAGAAGTCGCTGAACGCCTAGATCTCATCTTCTCCGACGCGGTAGACCCAGATGAAGCCATCCCCGATAGCCATTTTGTTGGGGGCGTCCCGCAGCCAGTTGTCGTCCTGGTCGAGGCCCGCGGCCACACGGGCAATGGTGGCGATGTGATGAACTTTGTCGGACACGCCGCTTGAGCGGACAGCGTTGCAGTCGGGGGCGTCCAATTCCCGGCAGCAACTCGCCCAGCTGTCTTCGCGGCTAGGGCGGGGTCGGCTCTCGTCGCGCAGCTGCGCACGGCGTCCTTTACGAATTTGGCGCTGTACGTGAGTGCACCAGGTGAGCGAAACTCGTTACCCGGGCTTCTGGGCGCGTAACGGAAGGTAATGCATTCATACGATCAACGCTCGTCGGCTGGTCTTAATAGAGCGGCGCGCCAAGATAAGCATCGAATGCGGCGGCCACAGCGCGAGTTAGAAAACGATGCTCCTGCCTCACGCGGATGAATCCCTTTTCCAACTCCACGATCCCATCCTCGGCGAGCATTGCCAAGCGTTCGGGTGAACCGAGGAACGGGACCGGGTCAAATCTATGAGCAATGCAAATTGCCGGCACGTCGACCTCGAAATCGCACATCAGCCGCTCGATGATTGCGGCCCGGACGCGGTCTTCGAGGCTGAGACAGTAGCCCTTTGACGTCGCCAGACGGCCGGCTTTGATTTGGCCGCTGTAAGAACCCGCTGCAACTTCATTCTGGACGTAACCATCGCCAAGTCGGCCGATGGCCGACGGGCCGAAGCCGATGACTTTATGGCAGGTGTCGGCCGAGTAACCCAGTGAGTTCCGCCGCAGGCGACCGGCTTTCTGCGCCAGCGCGAGCTCATCGTCCGGCAAGGCGAAATGGTCGAGTCCGATTTGGCGGTAGCCCGCAGCAATCAGTGTATTGGCCATCGCCGCGGCCTGTTCTGCACGGGCAGGGTTGTCTGGCAGCGCTGCCTCGTCGATGAGGCGCTGATTCTTCTTAAAGGAAGGAACGTGCGCATAGCCGAATACCGCAAACCGGTCTGGTCGCATGGCCACCGCCGTAGTCGCGGTCTGAACGCAGGACTGCACCGTCTGATTCGGCAGACCGTAGATGAGGTCGAAGTTGATGCGCATTACTCCATGCTGCCGCAGCATTTCGACAGCGCGCTCTGTTTGTGCCTCACTCTGAACGCGGTTAATGGCCTTTTGAACAATTGGATCGAAGCTCTGGACGCCCAGGCTCGCGCGGTTCACGCCGGCAGCCGCTAACGCTTCGGATGTGGCGAGCGTGAACGTACGCGGGTCGATCTCAACAGCGATGGCGGCCGTTTTCGAAACCGCAAAGCGGCGGCGCAGAAGTTCCATCAGTGCCCCGAACTGCGCGGGCTCGATAAGGGTCGGCGTTCCGCCGCCGAAGTGCACGTCGCTCACAGGCAGCCGTTGCGGCAACTGCGCCGCGACCAACTCGATCTCCTTACGAAGAACCGCCAAAAATTCTAGGATGGGTGAATCCCGGCGAGTAATGCTTCGAGCGAAGCCGCAATACCAGCAAATCGATCGACAGAACGGAACGTGGAAATAGAGCGACACGGACTCATTAACCGGCAGGCGCTGCAGCCATTTCTCAGAGGCTTCGGCGCCGACCACCGTGGAGAACTGGGCTACAGTTGGATAGATGGTGTACCAAGGAAGGCGAGCATCGCAATACTTTTCCAGGACCGAGGTCTGCAACGATTGGTATCCTATGTTTACGAAGTTTGTGGTCGCAAGCGAAGTCTTTGCATTCCTTTTTGCCGACAGTAATCCGGAATGTCGCTAGACAATTGGAAGCTTGCGTGACGGCCGATCTGCTGACGAAACACGGTGTGGGATAGCAAGCCGTTCCTCTCGAAGACAGAGAACAACTGCTGCAGGCGAGATACTCGAATCAACACGGCCACGACGACGGGGCTCCAGATTCAACTCCGCTTCGCTAATCTCCGACGTTCGCCAACGAGACATCCACCAGGGCCGTTGACGCTGCTAGAGCTCGAACTGCTCCACGACCTGACTCGTGGGAGGTTCATCGATCAAAATTGATATGACCCCTCGCAATCTCCATCAACTGACAAGGTTTGATAGTTGACTTCTGCCTGGCGTATTCCCCATCCACCCAGGGATCCTGCGCCGGCTCGGGGACATCCCGGTACGTAGTCGAACTTCACCAATGCGAGGATCGTCGGTGTCGCGCGGCGCCACGGCTGTTGGCGTGAGTGTGTTCTCGAGTTGGTATGGAAAAAGTAATGAGCCGGGTAGGCAGGAGTCTATTTTTGACCGACGTCAGACAATATCTCGAGAGCTCGGCGGTCCCGTGAAGTTGCTCCAAGGCTGAGCTTGTCACCGACGCCGGGGCGGTAACTGTCGGAGGTTCCATCGGGAGAGGCTCACGGTCAAGCGGCTTCACCCGAGCTCGTGTACTTCGTCGGGCACGGCGTGTGCAGAAACTTCCAAACACCGGCGCAAACCAGGACGTCGGGCGCTTCCCCGAAGACGCATAGCCGAAAACGAGGCTCAAGAACCAGAACGCATTCTTCTTCTAATTCAGTGCATCCAGCCTCTTGAGATTGGATGACTTGACCTACGATCGATCCCTCCGCCGCGAACATTCTACTCGACGCCACTGTTCGTCGGATAGCCACAAAGCGCGCAATCCAACAAGCAAATCGTCCGGATGGACCAAGTGCGCCGCATAGCCCGGGAGTTCGCGGCGCGCCTGATAGTTCTACGCGGTATTCCTGACTGCCTCAGCTAGCATCGCGTAAAGCTGCCGCTTGCTCATTTCCTGAGGTTGGCTATCTAGCGCCTTTTGCGACAGCTTCTTTCTGGCGCAATCGCAACCGGCCGCCATCACCGTCGGGCCTCGCTTCGGGGCGGGTCTAATCTTCGGCTTTGTGTTGGTGGCTTGTGACCTCGAGTCAGGCCCAACCGAGCTAGCCTGCCGCAAACTGCGTTGCGACTGCACTCGAGATGACGCGCGATCTGCGCGGCACTCTGTCCCGCGGCCCAGAGCGTTTCCAGCTGTGCCAATTCTCTTCTATTCCAGCGCATGGAAGATACTTTAGTGCCAGTTGTGACGTCAGGTTAGTTTACTCTTCGTCCGGGCTCGCGCACGACCGCCGGTTTGGTCTCCTGTTCATTCATTCTACGAAAGCCCGCATCGCGAGTGAAGGAAAAACGAGTCTCCTTGGCACACCGCGCTCTCTTCTTAGTCCCTACCGTGATTAGGGTCCCATCTGCTCGCGCAATATAAGTAGTCGAGTGGGAACCGGGCGTGCCGCTGGGTGCCATCGCGGCGAGTGCTTGCGTCTGATGTTGACTAACACAAAAGCGAGTTCGCGCGCCTCCCCAATCTTGATAGGGGAGCTTCGCTCGCCGTTCCACTATTCTTCATCGACCGGGGCCGAACCAAGTTCCCAAGTAACTTCGGCCGTAAGATAATTTCAGAGTTCTGACGATTGTGCGAGCTCTCGCGAAGCCCAGCCATGGACATGCGTCACACATTGTTACTCTAGGGCCGAGCTCGTTGTGTTTCGGCCGAGCTTCCATGCGAGCGAAAAATAGCGCATGAGCCGAGCTTTCAAAATTGCACGCCAATGTCCGCGAGACAATCATGACAGACTTATCGGTAGAGAACGCTTGCGAGGAGGCTGACATCCCGCTGAGCCGCCTTGATATAAGCGAGCCCAAGCGCTTTGAAGATGATACCATTTGGCCTTGTTTCGAGCGGCTGCGAAGGGAAGATCCCGTCCATTATTGCGAAGACAGCCCGTACGGTCCATATTGGTCGATAACAAAATACCGCGACATCGTAGCCGTGGATTCAAATCACACAATATTCTCGTCAGAGCGAAGCGTCACAATTGTGGACCCGCCGCGGAAGTATTGGACTCCCAGTTTTATTAAGATGAGTCCTCCTGTCCATGCTCAGCAGCGTAAGACTGTCAGCCCGATCGCGGCATCGGAGAACCTGGCCAAGCTTGAAGGCTTGATCCGCTCGCGGGTTCGGAAGATCTTGGACGGTTTGCCGCGCAATGATACCTTCAACTGGGTCGATAGAGTCTCGATCGAGTTGACGACCCAAATGCTGGCCACGCTGTTCGACTTTCCATTTCAAGATCGACGGCTGCTGACCTACTGGTCGGACGTAGCCGCCTTGAGTCCACAAATGGGCCACCAGATCGACAGCTGGGAAAAGCGAAAGGCGGTGCTGTCCGAGTGCTTGGACTATTTCACACGGCTTTGGAGCGAACGGGCAAAATCCGAGCCGCGCGCTGACCTAATCTCTATGATGGCGCATTCACCGGCGACCCGAAACATGGAGCCATGTGAATTCCTGGGCAACCTCATTCTGCTGATTGTTGGAGGTAACGATACTACTCGCAACTCAATTACCGGTGGCGTCTTGTTCATGAGTCAAAATCCGTCCCAACTGCGAAAACTCCGCGATGATGTTTCGCTAGTGCCCGGGGCGGTATCCGAGATCATACGATACCAAACGCCTATCGCGCATATGCGCCGAACCGCTGCGGACGATTTCACGATAGGGCACAAGCAAATCAGGCGAGGCGATAAAGTTGTGATGTGGTACATCTCTGGCAACCGAGACGACGAGGTTATTGCTAGCCCCAACAGCTTCATCATCGATCGGAAAAATGTACGGCAACATCTCTCTTTTGGCTTTGGGATTCACCGTTGCGTGGGTAGGCATCTTGCAGAGCTGCAGCTGAAAATCCTGTGGCAGGAGATGCTGAAGCGATCTCTGGAGGTAAAGGTGGTCGGCGAACCGGAGCGAGTTCAATCCAATTTTGTGCACGGTTATTCCGCACTGCCGGTGCAGATTCCAGGTTAGTCTCGGTTGCGAGCGACATTCAACACTGGTCATATCGTGCAGAACCGGTTAGGACCTCGTGGAGACCAGTTCTCTCGGTAAGTTCACCGGGGTTGCGTTACGGGCGTCTGAGTGTTTTGAAGATTGCCGCAGGGCCACAGCGTCGCTATCCCGCCGAAGACCTTGGCCGGGCGGTTGCGATACTCATCGCGCCACCGCTGGTACCACCTCCGACGGCCCTCGCTTTCTGTGTCCTGGTTGTGCTCCGCCGAGCGGCCCTCTCGCCTCGTTCTGGGCGAAACGCTCGCTCGCGTTCACCTTTGGTGGGATGGTGAGCGGATCGGCTCTCTCCGCGAAGCCCCCTCGACATGCGCGATCCGACGGCCCCGGCAAGGCCATTTTTGGCGGTAGGCTGATCGCGCTTAAGCGCCGTGAGCGGCGCTCTGAGGCTGTTCGATTGCCCAGATCGACGACCGGGTGCTGATGGAGGCTTGCCGTGAGGCCGCGTCGTGGAACCGACTCTTGAGGATCGCCGTCAACGTCTCGGCCGCGCAATTCCGGAGGACCTCGATGTGCAAGTCCGCAAGGAGCTGGGCGAAAGCGGGCTGTCGCTGGCCGGCCTCGAGCTCGAGATCACCGTAGGCGTGCTGATCGAGGATGTCGCGCGCGAAGAAGACGATGCAATCGCTCAAGAGCCTCAGCATCCTGATCGCGCTGGACGACTTCGGGACCGGGTATTCCTCGTTGTCCTAAATCGAGGCCTTCCCTCTCGACCGGATCAAGATCTATCGGGCATTCGTTGCCTCGGTTGGACAGAACGAGCGATCGTTGGCCATCGTTCGCGCTGTCATCGGGCTCGCTCAGGGTGTTGGTGTGCCGGTGCTTGCTGAAGGGATCGAAACGAAGGTCCAAATGTCGCTCCTTGTCCAGGAGGGCTGCGATGAGATTCAAGGCTACTTGATTGGACGCCCGCAGCGTCTTGCGGCGGAAAGTCGGTCCAAGCCGAGGGTCCTATTTCTCGTCCAGTCGGCCTCATAGGGGAGATTGCGGCGGGCTCGACAAAGCTGTCTTCAGGATTCGGCATTGAAGGAGCCGGATTGAGATCCAGATCAGGGTCACTGGTGCGAGAGCTGCCAGCAGGCCAGTGCCGCGAAAATCAGGATGATCTACAGGACGTCAACATCCAGCGCCGCATTCGCCTGCGCGCACGGTAACGTCGGGCCGGCTGCTAGTTGGTCGTTTTGGGCTTCAACTCCGCCGCAGCAGTTGGCACACGTTTTGGCAACTCTGATCCTCTTGGCCGGAAACGCAGCCCGCGGCTTGATTGCGGCAAGAAAGGCCCGCCGAAATGCGTTCGGCGGGCCAAGTCGGAGAGGAGAAACGCGGCCGGGTGAAAGCGATCAGGCATCGAGATTGTGCAGGCGCTGGCGGTTGCGCAGCACGATCTGGCGGGCGCCGGAGAAGCCGAGTATGCGCTTTGCGTGAAGCTGCGAGAGCGCGCGCGACACGGTCTCGAGCGTGAGGCCGAGATAGTCGCCGATATCGCGCCGACACATCGGCAGTGCCATCATGCCGGCGACGGCGAGGCGGCGATCCATTTCGAGCAGGAAGGTTGCAACACGCTCCATCGCCGTCTTGCGCCCCAGCAGCAACATGTGATCTTCGGCGTGACGCAGCTCGCCCGCCGTCATGACCCAGAGCTTGCGCGCGACCTGTACGTCGATGCTGGCGGACCTTTCGAGGCTGGCTCGCTCCACGAGGCGTAGGCTGGTGGCGATAATCGCTTCGGCCGCAAGGCGATGCGTCTGGCCGGGTTCGAGGCCGAACACGTCACCGGGAAGATGGAAGGAGCCGATCTGGCGGCGGCCGTCGCAGAGCAGCTTGTAGCTGCGCACCGCGCCGGTGATGACCTGGTAGACATATTCGGCCGGCTCGTCCTCGCCGTAGATCTCCTCGTCCTTGCGGTAGGAGAATTCCGTGGCGACGAGGCCGACATGGCCGGTGATCGCGCCGAACTGGTCGCAGACGGGATGGGCGGCGGCAATCTTGCGACCGATCTGGGTGTTGATCGGCTGGGTGTTGATCGGCTGGGTTAGCATCTGCGCCATCTCCGTTGTGATGACGCTTTGGTACGCGGTATCGGGTGCTTCGAAAATTTCGCGAGATATCTTAAGGGGGATTCCTTACGTAGAATCCCGCAGGTCAATTTCCGCGGCTGTTCTGGATGGCGTGGCGGATGCGCTTGACCAGGTTTTCATCGAGAAGCGGCTTCAAAACCACGTCTTTTACGCCCGCTGCGGCGGCACGGGCCGAGATGTTCTCGTCCGGATAGCCGGTGATCAGGATCACGGGGGTCGCGCCGTCAGACTGGCGCAGGCGGCCGGCCAGCTCGATGCCGTTGATGTCGGGCATCTTGTAGTCGATCACGTAGCAGTCCGCCCCCGGCGCGCCGCTGGCATTGAGCAGCGCCGTGCCGCTCCTGAAGGTCCGCACGGCAAAGCCGTCGGTCTCCAGCAGGAACTGCAGGGACCCCAGGACGGCAGCGTCGTCGTCCACCACAATCACGATAGGTTTTGTGGGGGACGGCAGCCGCTCACCATGCGGGCTAATCTCAATCATGCGGCTTGGTTAGCATAGCGCCGCGGGCGGGCCCTTGACCTGTCTCAATCCTTCAGCATGCCGGCCCGCATCGCCAGCCGCACCAGTTCCGACAGGCTGCCCGCCTGCATCTTCGTCATCACGTTGGCCCGGTACACCTCGATGGTGCGCGGGCTGATGTCGTATTCGCGGGCGATCAGCTTGTTGGAGAGGCCCGCGATCAGCCCCTCCATGACCTGGCGCTCCCTGGGACTCAAGGAGGCGACGCGCGCGGTGACGTCCTGCGAGATGGCCTCGTTCTTGGCCGCCGGCTCGGCCCGGCGGATCGCCGATTCGATCATGCTGGTGAGGCGGTCGTCCTCGAACGGCTTCTCGAGAAAGTCGACCGCGCCGAGCTTCATCGCCTCGACCGCGAGGGGCACGTCGCCATGGCCGGTCATGATCAGGATCGGGAACGGGCTTTGCTGCGCCTTCATCCGCTTCAATAGCTCGATCCCGCCGAGGCCCGGCATGCGGATGTCCGAGACTACGCAGCCGAAGGCGAGGCCGGGCAGGGCGCCGAGGAAGCCTTGCGCATTGTCGAATAGGGTGACGCCGAAGCCGCAGGAATCCAGCAGGAAGTTCAGCGAGTCCCGCATCGCCTCGTCGTCGTCGATGACGTAGACATGTCCCTTGGTTGTCATGAATCAGTTCTCGTCGGCTGCCGGGAGGGTGAAGCGGAATGTCGCGCCGCCCGACGCGTTGCTCTCGGCCCACATGCGGCCGCCGTGAGCCTCTATGATCGAGCGGCTGATGGACAGTCCCACGCCCATGCCGGTGTCTTTGGTGGTGAAGAAGGTCTGGAATAGGTTTGGCATGACGTCGTCCCGGAAACCGGAGCCGGTGTCGGAGACCTCGACCTCGATCATGCCAGCGCCGACGCGGGTATTGGCGAGGACGAGCTCGCGCCGTGGCGACTGCGCCATCGCCTCCAGCGCGTTGCGGAACAGATTGACCAGCACCTGCTGGATCTGCACCCGGTCGGCGAGCACGAGATCGGCGTTGGGATCGAGGCTGAAGCGAAGCTGAACGCTCTGCTCGCGGGCGCCGGCAAGCCCAAGCGCGCCGGCTTCCTCGATCAGCTTGGACAGGCTCTCGACCCGCTTCTCGGACTCGCCGCGAGACACGAAGTCGCGTAAGCGCCGGATGATCTGGCCGGCGCGCAACGCCTGTTCGGCGGCGCGGTCCAGCGCGCTTTCGATCTTCCGTGTGTTCGGATCGCTGCTGCCGGCGAGCAGCCGTCGCGAGCCCTTCATATAATTGCTGATCGCCGCCAGCGGCTGGTTGAGCTCGTGGGCGAGCGCAGAGGCCATCTCGCCCATCGCGGTCAGCCGCGAGACATGGACGAGCTCGGACTGCAATTCCTGGAGCCGCGCCTGGGTCTGTTGATGCTCGGTGAGGTCGCGGATGAATCCGGTGAAATAAGGCTCGGCGCCCGACTGCATCTCGCCGATCGCCAGATGCATCGGAAAGGTGGTTCCGTCGCGGCGCTTGCCTGTCACGATACGCCCGATGCCGATGATATGCGGATCTCCGGTGGTGCGGTAGCGCGCGATGTAGCCGTCGTGGCGGGTGCGGTCGGGCTCAGGCATCAGGATGCTGACGTTCTGGCCGATGGCCTCCTGCTCGGGCCAGCCGAACAGGCGCTCGGCCGCCGTGCTGAAGAGCTGGATGATGCCCTGGCCGTCGATGACGATCATTGCATCAGGAATGGTGTGAAGGATCGAGCGGAGGTGGGTCTCACGCGTGCGCAGGGCTTCCTCGACCTGTTTCTCCTCGTTGACGTCGAGAAAGATGCCGCTGAGATGGCGGGCGGCACCGGCGTCGTCCCGAATGAGACCTGCCCGGGCGCGAATCCAGCGCCCCAGGCCTGAGGCATTGGCAACTCTGAAGGATACGTCGAAGCCGCCGCCGTGGTCGACGACATGCTCGATCGCGCTCTCCACGCGCGCGCGGTCCGCGGGACCCAGGCGCGAGAGAAGGAGCTCATAGCTCGCCGGTTGATTCCGTTCGATGCCCAGCAGCATTCTGGCGGTTGCCGACCACTCCAGCTCGCGCGTCCAGAGATCGAGATCCCAGGTGCCGACGCCAAAGCCTTCGATCCGGACGCCGAAATGCTCGCCGCGAGCGTCGTCTGGCTGATGCGTTACGCGGCTCGGCGACAAGCTATTGCTCCCATTCTCCCGCGGCGGGGTCCCGTGGCGGCAATTTCGCCCAAGGCCGTACCGGAGGCAAGTTCGGATGTCTGACTGGCGGATTTCTCCCAACTGGCCGGCGAAAATTGATCTACCTCATCCTGCCTTGCGTCGGCGCGGCTAGATTTCCACAGCAACGTACTGCCCGGAGGCTCCCGATGACATATGCGACCCTTGGTGGTCAGCCTGGCGCTCGATCAGCCCAACGAGGCGCGTCTTCAGGTCGCGGGCGAACTCGCCGAGCGGTTCGAGCTGTCGGCGTTGCCGCGGCGCAGTTCGCTCCGCCGCTCTATTTCGCAGATGGCGCCGAGGCCCTAGGGCTGATTGATCGGGAGCAGGCTTTCGTCAGGAAGGCCTTGCCGAGCTGGAGGCGCAAATCCGCGCCGCGACGAAGGCGCGCGGCGGACACTCGGAATGGCGCAGCGCCGTGGATTTTCCCAGGCGGTTTGTCCTGGCGCAGGTGCGGTGCGCCGACATCGTCGTCAGCGGCGGATATAGCCCGCTTTCTCCGATGCCTTTTCGCTTGCAAGCCCGAAGGATCTGGTAATGCAGGCTGGCCGGCCGCCCCTGATGGTAACCGACGGAGTCAACTGGCTCGATCTGCGTAGCGTGCTCATAGTCTGGAAGGACGCGCCCGAGGCACGGCGGGCGGTTGTCGATGCATTGCCGAGGCTGCGCAAGGCGAAGGACATAACCATCGTCGAGCTTCCGGAAGACGCTGGCGACGGCTCGGCCGCGATGGGGCGCGTCACGGACGTTACCGCATGGCTCGCTCGCCACGGCCTCGCTGCGATCGCGCGCATCCCGGAAGCCGCGAGAAACCAAACCGCCGCCGCGCAATTAGAGAAGATCGTCTATAACATCGGCGCCGGCTTGATCGTCGCTGGCGCCTACGGTCATTCGCGCTTCCGCGAGCTGATCCTCGGCGGCGCCACGCATCATCTGATGACGCAATCGGCCAGCTGCGTGTTGCTGTCGCACTGACGGCCGGCGAATCCAGACCAATCGAGGAGGACGCGCCGTGTACAAGTTTCTTGAACAGACCGTCGGCGGCTACATGACACGCAACGTACGGACGGCTCAGTGCGATCTCGACCTGCTCGAGCTCAGCGAGATGTTCGAGCGCGACGATTTCAACTCCTATCCAGTCGAGGATGACGGGCAGGTGGTCGGCATCGTCACCAAATTCGACATCCTGAAGTGTTTCGCCTTCACGCCGAGCCAGATGCTGCCGCGCTATCCCGACCTGATGAGCCGCAAGATCGGCGACGTCATGACGCCCGAGTTCAGCTATGTCAGCCCCGACACAAGGCTGACGCGCGTGCTCCAGATCATGGTCGAGCATCGCATCAGGAGCATCATCGTGCTCGACGGCGCACAGACGCTGGTCGGCATCATCGCCCGCGAGGACGTCATCGCGGCGCTCAAGGCCACCGCGCGGGACTGACGAAGCTGCCTTGATTCCCGCGATTTCAAGCTCCGTGATTTCCCGGAGGCAATGCTTCGTGGTGTGCGCCGTGCCGTGCGCAAGCAATTGATACTACTCCCTGATCCGCATCGGTCTCACTCAACGGAAATCCACTTGTCTTGATTTCAATCAATTCCCCGCCAGCGTGAATGTGGTTTCTGGCCTTGTGTTCTTTCAGAGAGAATCCGCATGAGCCAGCCCTCCATCTCCAAATCCATGACCTTCGGTGAAAGCGGCCTGGCGGCGTTGTTCGCGGTCACCGCCTTTCTCTGCGTGATTGCCGCGGCCAAGGCGCTCGATGCGCCCTTCGCCTTCCACGCCGCGCTGAGCGCGGTGGCGAGCCTGGCTGTGGTGTTCTGCATCATCAACCGCTGCTACGATCGGCCGGCGGCGCTGCCGCCTGCCGAGATCAACGGCCGCCCCAACTACAGCATGGGCCCGATCAAGTTCTCCTCCTTCATGGCGATGTTCTGGGGCATCGCCGGTTTCCTCGTCGGCCTCATCATCGCCTCGCAACTGGCGTGGCCCGCACTGAATTTCGATTTGCCCTGGACCAGCTTCGGCCGCTTGCGGCCGCTGCACACCTCGGCCGTGATCTTCGCCTTCGGCGGCAACGTGCTGCTCGCGACATCCTTCTACGTCGTTCAGAAGAGCTGCCGCGTGCGCCTTGCGGGCGATCTCGCGCCCTGGTTCGTTGTCGTCGGATACAACTTCTTCATCCTGGTCGCCGGCACGGGCTATCTGCTCGGCGTCACCCAGTCCAAGGAATATGCCGAGCCGGAATGGTACGCCGATCTCTTGCTGACCATCGTCTGGGTGACCTATCTGCTCGTCTTCCTTGTCACGATCATCAAGCGCAAGGAACCGCACATCTTCGTCGCGAACTGGTTCTATCTCGCCTTCATCGTGACGATCGCGGTGCTGCATCTCGGCAACAATCCCGCGCTCCCCGTTTCGGTGTTCGGCTCGAAGTCCTATGTCGCCTGGGGTGGCATCCAGGACGCCATGTTCCAGTGGTGGTACGGCCACAACGCGGTCGGCTTCTTCCTCACCGCCGGCTTCCTCGCCATCATGTACTACTTCATCCCGAAGCGTGCCGAGCGGCCGATCTATTCCTACCGTCTCTCGATCATTCACTTCTGGGCGCTGATCTTTCTCTATATCTGGGCCGGTCCGCATCATCTGCACTACACGGCGCTGCCGGACTGGACGCAGACGCTCGGCATGACCTTCTCGATCATGCTGTGGATGCCCTCTTGGGGCGGCATGATCAACGGCCTGATGACGCTGTCGGGGGCCTGGGACAAGCTGCGCACCGATCCCGTGCTGCGCATGCTCGTCGTCTCCGTCGCCTTCTACGGCATGGCCACCTTCGAGGGTCCGATGATGTCGATCAAGGTGGTCAATTCGCTCAGCCACTACACCGACTGGACCATCGGCCATGTGCACGCCGGCGCGCTCGGCTGGGTCGGCTTCGTCTCCTTCGGCGCGCTCTATTGCCTGGTGCCGTGGGTCTGGAATCGCAAGGGCCTCTACAGCCTGAAGCTCGTCAACTGGCACTTCTGGATCGCCACTCTCGGCATCGTCCTCTACATCTCGGCGATGTGGGTGTCCGGCATCCTCCAGGGGCTGATGTGGCGCGCCTACACCTCGCTCGGCTTCCTCGAATATTCCTTCATCGAGACCGTCGAGGCGATGCATCCCTTCTACATCATCCGTGCGGCCGGCGGCGGGCTGTTCCTGATCGGCTCACTTATCATGGCCTACAATCTCTGGATGACCGTTCGCGTCGGCGAGGCGGAAGTCCAGATGCCCGTCGCTCTTCAGCCGGCGGAATGAGGAGCTTCCCCATGTCGTTCTGGACACGCCACCAAGTCCTCGAAAAGAACTCGATTATCCTGATCGTCGGCATCCTGCTGGTGATCGCGATCGGCGGTCTCGTCGAGATCACGCCGTTGTTCTACCTCAAGAGCACGATCGAAGCGGTCGACGGGGTGCGGCCCTATACGCCGCTGGAGCTCGCCGGGCGCAACGTCTATGTTCGCGAGGGCTGCTATCTCTGCCATTCGCAGATGATCCGCCCGTTGCGCGACGAGGTCGAGCGCTACGGTCACTTCTCGCTCGCCGCCGAGAGCATGTTCGATCACCCGTTCCAGTGGGGCTCGAAGCGCACCGGCCCGGACCTCGCCCGCGTCGGCGCCAAATATTCCGACGACTGGCACGTCACCCATCTGATCAATCCGCGCGCGATCGTGCCGCAGTCGGTGATGCCGGGCTACCCGTTCCTCAGCCGGACCGAGGTCGATCCGGACACGATTGCCGATCACATGCGCACGCTGAGGACCGTCGGCGTGCCCTACACCGATGACCAGATCGCCAATGCAGGCGCCGACATGAAGGCCCAGGCCGATCCGGACAATTCCGGCAGCGATGGCTTCGGCAAGCGCTACGCCAAGGCCGTGGTGCGCAATTTCGACGGCAAGACCGGAACGCCGACCGAGATGGACGCGCTGATCGCGTACTTGCAGATGCTCGGCACGCTGGTCGACTTCAAGCTCTACAACGAGAAAGCCAATCTTCGCTGAGAAGGCATGAACGATGAAAGCCATCCTGACACTCGACAATCTTGCGTCCGGTCTCGTGACCACGCTCTGGACGCCGGTCTTCGTCGCGATCTTCCTCGCGATCATCGCCTACGCATTTTGGCCCCGCAACAAGGCCGCTTTCGACGAAGCAGCACGCCTGCCGTTGCGGGAGGAGTGAGACATCATGACCGACCATCATAGCGACATCGATCCTGTCTCCGGCAGGTCCACGACCGGACACGAGTGGGACGGCATCAAGGAGCTCAACACGCCGCTGCCGCGCTGGTGGGTGATCACCTTCTATCTCACCATCGTCTGGGCGATCGGCTACTGGATCGTCTATCCGGCCTGGCCGCTGATCTCCAGCAATACCACAGGGCTGTTCGGTTACTCGACACGTGCCGACGTCGCGGTCGAGCTCGCCAACCTCGAGAAGATCCGCGGAGCCAAGATGGTGGCGCTGGGCGCGGCCTCGCTCGCCGAGATCGAGAAGGACCCGGCACTGCTGGCGCTCGCCCGCGCCAAGGGCAAGACCGTGTTCGGCGACAATTGCGCACCGTGTCACGGCAGCGGCGGCGCCGGCGCCAAGGGCTATCCGAACCTGAACGACGACGACTGGCTGTGGGGCGGCACGCTCGACCAGATCATGCAGACCATCCAGTTCGGCGCTCGTGCTGGTCACGCCAAGACGCATGAGGGCCAGATGCTCGCCTTCGGCAAGGACGGCGTGCTGAAGTCGGACGAGATCGTCACGGTCGCCAATTACGTGCGGTCGCTGTCGGGGCTCTCGACCCGCAAGGGCTATGACGCCGCCAAGGGCGAAAAGATCTTCGCCGACAATTGCGCCGCCTGTCACGGCGACGCGGGCAAGGGCAATTTGGAGCTCGGCGCGCCGAACCTGACCGACAAGATCTGGCTCTACGGCTCGGACGAGGTGACTCTTGTCGAGACCATCGCCAATGGCCGCGCCGGTGTCATGCCGGCCTGGGAAGGACGGCTCGATCCCGCCACCATCAAGGCGATGGCGGTCTACGTCCACTCTCTGGGCGGCGGAAAATAGCGGATCGGCGTAAAACCGGGGCGAACAAAAACACGCTCGCTTGCGCTGGATCAACTGATGCGGCGGCGTCGGGTCTAGGCTCAATCGCACCTATCGAGAATGTCAGGCGATGAACAAGGCCGTGAACCCGAACGAGCTCACATCGGACGACGATTACGGGCCGCTCTACGCCGCCCGCAAGAAGGTCTATCCCCAGAGCGTCTCCGGCACGTTCCGCCGGATCAAGTGGGGCCTGATGGCGTTCTGCCTGGGGGTCCACTACTTCCTGCCCTTCGTGCGCTGGAACCGCGGTCTCGGCGCGCCCAGCCAGGCGGTCCTGATCGATCTCCCCAACAGCCGCTTCTATTTCTTTTTCATCGAGCTGTGGCCGCAGGAGGTCTATTACTTCACCGGCCTCTTGATCATCGCCGCCGTGGCGCTGTTCCTGATGAACTCCGTCGGCGGCCGCATCTGGTGCGGCTATCTCTGTCCGCAGACGGTCTGGACCGACCTGTTCTATGCCGTCGAGCGCCTGGTCGAGGGCGACCGCCGCGAGCGGATGAAGAAGGACGCCGCATCCGACCCGATGAAGCTCCAGCGCATCTCCGAGATCGTGCTCAAGCATTCGATCTGGCTCTTGATCGCGTGGTGGACCGGTGGCGCCTGGGTGCTCTATTTCAACGACGCGCCGACGCTGGTGAAGCAGCTCGTCACCTTCCAGGGGCCGATGGTCGCCTATGCCTGGATCGGCATCCTCACCGCGACGACCTATGTCCTCGCCGGCTACATGCGCGAGCAGGTCTGCACCTATATGTGCCCGTGGCCGCGGATCCAGGCGGCACTCACCGACGAATGGGCGCTCAACGTCACCTACCGCTACGATCGCGGCGAGAAGCGCACCTCGGTCAAGAAGGCCGCCGAGCTGCGCGCGCTCGGTGAGCACGCCGGCGACTGCGTTGATTGCTACCAGTGCGTTGCAGTCTGTCCGACCGGCATCGACATCCGCGACGGAGCGCAGCTCGAATGCATTCAGTGCGGGCTCTGCATCGACGCCTGCGACAATGTGATGACCAAGATCGGCCGGCCGACCCGCCTGATCGGCTACGACAATGACATCAACATCCAGCGCCGCCAGGAAGGCAAGGCGCCAGTCTATCGCATCGTCCGGCCCCGCACCGTCGTCTACAGCGCGATCATCGCAGCCGTCGGCGGCATCATGCTCTATACGCTGGCGACACGCAGCCTGCTCGACGTCAACGTGCTGCACGACCGCAATCCGGTCGCGGTCAAGCTCAGCGACGGCTCGATTCGCAACGCCTATACGGTCCGGCTGCTGAACAAGAGCGGCTATGACCGCGTCATCGCGATCGACGCGGAGGGTCCGGTCAACGCCACAATCCACGTCATCGGCGTGGATTCCGTGACGCCGGATCGGCCGATGATCGTAATCGCCCGCGACTCCACCAGCGAGCTGCGGCTGCTGGTCACCGCGCCTGCGGACAGCAATCCGGAAAAGTCAATCCCGGTCCGCTTCCACGTCACCGACATCGGACTCGGCGAAGTTGCCAATGCCACCGACAATTTCGTCTCGCCGTAAGATCAGGAGACCGCCATGGCGCCCGCACCGAAGCCACTGACCGGGACCAAAGTCTTCCTGATGCTGGTCGCCTTCTTCGGCGTCGTGATCGGCGTCAACGCGACCATGGCGAAGCTTGCGATCGCGACGCTGCCCGGCACCGACGTCGACAGTCCGTATGCGGCGGGCCTTAGCTATGACCGGGAGATCTCGGCGGCGCACGACCAGGCGGCGCGCAAATGGCAGGTCAACGCGCATATCGGGCGCCGCGCCGATGGCGCTGCCACGCTTGAGGTCGAGGTGCGCGACGCCGGCGGCCGGCCGATGACCGGGCTGAAATTTGGCGGCCGCCTGGAGCGGCCGGCCGACAAGCGCGCCGATCTCGTGGTCGAGCTTGCCGAGTCCGGCATCGGCATCTATCGCGGCAACGCCGCGGCCGTCGCGCCGGGCCAGTGGGACCTGGTGATCGAGGGCGAGGCGCGGGGGACGCGCGTCTTCCTGTCGCGCAACCGCGTGATCCTGAACTGAGGGAATCCGTCATGCAGGTCACGCGGGATTTTTCGCACTACGTCCGGACCGCGGGCGAAGGCGTCCAGCACATCGATCTCGCCGTCGAGGGCGTTCACTGCGCCGGATGCATGGCCAAGATCGAGCGCGGACTGTCGGCGATTCCTGACGTCACGCTGGCGCGGGTGAACCTCACCGACCGGCGCGTCGCGCTGGAATGGAAGCAGGGCACGCTCGATCCAAGCCGTTTCATCGATCGGCTGGAAGAGCTCGGCTATAAGGCCTATCCTTACGAGACCGAGAGCGCGGAGGCGACGGAAGTTGCCGAATCGCGCTTCCTGCTGCGCTGTCTCGGCGTCGCCGCGTTCGCCACCATGAACGTGATGATGCTGTCGATCCCGGTGTGGTCCGGCAACGTTTCGGACATGCTGCCGGAGCAGCGCGACTTCTTCCACTGGCTGTCGGCGCTGATCGCGCTGCCGGCGGCAGCCTATGCGGGGCAGCCGTTCTTCCGCTCGGCCTGGCGCGCGCTATCGAACAAGACCACCAACATGGACGTGCCGATCTCGATCGGCGTGTGCCTTGCGCTCGGCATGTCCGTGGTGGAGACCATCCACCACGCCGAGCATGCCTATTTCGACGCGGCGATCATGCTGCTCACGTTTCTTTTGGTCGGCCGCGTCCTCGACCAGAACATGCGGCGGCGGACGCGCGCGGTCGCGGGCAATCTCGCCGCACTCAAGGCCGAGACCGCGGCCAAGTTCGTCGGGCCTGACGAGATTTCGCAGGTGCCGGTCGCGGCGATCCAGCCCGGCGACATCGTGCTGCTCCGGCCGGGCGAGCGCTGCGCGGTCGACGGCACCGTGATCGAGGGACGCTCCGAGATCGACCAGAGCCTGATTACCGGCGAGACGCTCTATGTCACGGCCGGGCAGGGCACACCGGTCTATGCGGGTTCGATGAACATCTCCGGCAGCTTGCGGGTGCGGGTCTCGGCGGCCTCAGAGGCGACGCTGCTCGCCGAGATCACGCGGCTGCTCGACAATGCGCTGCAGGCGCGCTCGCGCTACATGCGGCTTGCCGACCGCGCCTCGCGACTCTACGCGCCGGCGGTGCATGCAACCGCGCTCGTCACCATCCTCGGCTGGGTCATCGCGGGTGCGCCTTGGCATGATGCCATCGTCGCCGGCGTCGCGGTCCTGATCATCACCTGTCCCTGCGCGCTCGGGCTCGCCATTCCGACGGTGCAGACGGTGGCCTCGGGCGCGATGTTCAAAGCCGGCGTCCTGCTTAATTCCGGCGATGCCATCGAGCGGCTCGCCGAAGCCGATCACGTCATCTTCGACAAGACCGGCACGCTGACGCTGCCGGATCTCGAAGTGATGAATGCGGTCGATATCCCCGCCGACATCTTTGAACTCGCTGGCCGGCTGGCGCTGTCGAGCCATCATCCAGTGGCCGCCGCCGTGGCGCAGGCTGCCGGAGCCAGGTCGCCGATCGTGGGGGCGGTGGACGAAGCAGGGCAGGGCGTGTGCGCTGTGGTCGACGGCATCGAGCTTCGCCTCGGCCGTCCATCCTTCTGCGGCGCCGAGGGCCTCGTGGGGTTGATCGACGATCTCGACCCTGAAGCCTCTGTCGTGGCTTTCAGCAAGGGCAGCGAAAAATTCATCCTCTCGGTGCGCCAGGGCCTCCGTCCCGATGCGCAGGCTGTGATCGCGGCGTTGAAGGCGCGCAACATCGGTATGGAAATTCTCTCCGGCGATCGCGAGCCCGCGGTGATAGCCGCCGCTCATGCGCTGGGCATCGCCGAATGGCGCGCCGGTGTCACGCCGGCCGACAAGATCGCGCGGATCGAGGAATTGAAGCAGCGGGACATGAAGGTCCTGATGGTCGGCGACGGCATGAACGATGCGCCGTCGCTGGCGGCAGCGCACGTCTCGATGTCGCCGATCTCGGCCGCGCATTTGAGCCAGGCCACCGCCGATCTCGTCTTCCTCGGCCGGCCGCTGGCCCCGGTCGTTGCCGCCATCGATGCTTCGCGCAAGGCGCTGCACTTGATGCGACAAAATCTCTGGCTTGCGATCGGCTACAACGTCCTCGCGGTGCCGGTCGCGATCAGTGGCGTCGTGACGCCCCTGATCGCCGCTGCCGCCATGAGCGGATCGTCGATCCTGGTGATGCTGAATTCGCTGCGCGCCCGCAGCGCCTCGCGGGAGATTTCGTGATGGAAATCCTGGTCATCCTGGTGCCGCTGGCGCTGATGCTCGGTCTCGCCGGTCTCGTTGCCTTCCTCTGGTCGCTTCGGAGCGGTCAGTATGACGACTTCGACGGCGCAGCGTGGCGGGCAATTGCCGACGACGAGCCGCCGCAAGAGGCCCCGGCTAAGCGGTAAAGCGGTAGCCTTCCGCACGAGGTGCGGCGGACTTCCAGTGAATGGGAGAGCATCCCTGTCGTCGTTGATAGAGGGTTGACCAGGTTTGTTATGACGGCAGGTTGTGTCACTGCGTGGGGGGCGTTGTTCCCAATCGAAGGCGACGCAACTGAACCGACCGGCGGCGTGGCGGGACTCCGACCTCCATGTCCGGCAAATGCTGGCGATTGCGCAGCACAATCTGGCGCGCTCCGGAGAAGCCGAGAAGGCCTTGGGCGTGAAGCTCTGACAGGGCTCGCGAGACCGTCTCCAGGATGAGGCCGAGATAGTCGCCGATGTCACGGCGGCACTCGGACGGCCATCAGGCCGGCGGCCGCGGTGCGGGATGTCCGTCTCGAGCAGGAAGGTCGCGACCCTCCATGGCGTTCTTGCGGCCGAGCAGCAGCATGTGGTCCTCCGCGTGCTTCAGCTCGCCGGCCGTCAGGATCCAGAGCTTGCGCGCGACCTGAATGTCTGTATTGGCCGCCTTGTCCGGGCTCGCCCGGTTTACCAGGCGCACCGTGGTCTTGAGGATCGCTTCGGCCGCAATGCGCGCCGAAGATCTTCTCGTCCTTGCCGCTTGCGAATTCGCTGGCCACGAGCGCCGGCTGGCCGACCAGCCGCCGAACGCAGCGGACGACGAGGGCGCGGAGCGCGTCGTGGAAGGCTGGGTGGTGTAGAGTGCGGGCGGAAGCATCGGCGATCTCCTTGCTGATGGCCGGAGGATGCGAGAGACCGCGACACGGTGAAATTCGGTGTCATCTCTTAGCGGGACTTACGCACGGTAGATCTACGGGCGAGATGCCGCTCGTTCAGGACCGGTGGCCCTCCAGGCTGCTGCCGAGCGCTTGCATCGTTGGAGCGCTGAGGCAGTAATCTTCGTAATCTCTGGTACCCACCCTGATCTCGACATCGTTGTTGCACTCAACCTTCCGGTCGCATTGGGTGCAGACCCACTCGTCGCGCAGCACTGCCGGCTTCGATCGCGAGACATCCTCGTGGTCGATGCCGAGAACCTTCAGTAACCGGGGCAATTCGTCAGCCGCAAGCGTCCTTGACCGCGCATCGAGGTCTGCAGGCGTGACGCGCAGGTCGGGCGCGATTTCGTGCCGCAGTAGAGTTGATGCAACTCACGGATTTCACGGCGATGCCTCAGCCAGTTACCGAAAACATCCAGGAGGCCTTCAAGAATGGGATAAGTCTTCCTCTGTTTTCTTCATGCCCAATACGCTCCCAATTCTGGTGTGATGCTTTCTTATTGAAGCCGGCCGGGGCCGCCGTTGCGCCAGCGCAATGTCCTTTGCGCGGACGTAGCTGGTCCGCCGCAATTGCAGTATTTCTCCCCCTGGCGTCCGGCCGTAGAGCGCATCCAACCCAAAATCTCGGCCAGCGCCGTTGCCAGACCTTACCTCGATCCCCTACCGGGAGGCCCATCCTTCCTCTTGATCGGCGACGTACGCAAGCTCCTGCCGCAACGGCCCGCTCGCCCGGCCGCCTCTCGAGGAAGCGAAAGCCGGCAGCCCGAGCACGAAAGACCTGGAGGGCCTTGTCGAACGCTTCGTCGTAGGAATCGATCCCACGACCGTGTGCATGAGTTCGTTCAGCACGTAGGCGCGAACGAGACTCCTCAACATAGTGAGGGCGTTCTCGGCGGCTTCGCCGAACAGCCCGTAATTCGGCTAGGACGCCGATTATCAGCGTATGCAGGTTTTCACGAGCGTCGCGCCACTCGGAACAATCACGGCCGCGCTCCGGAAAGGCGCGGCGGATGGAGCCGGCCTCTCGAGCGCGTAGGAGCGTATCGCGTGAGCGACCAAGTTCAGCGCGTCTTCGACGATTTTTTACGCGAGCCTTCTGCGGCCGGCAGAAATTCCCGGTAGCCCTTGACGGCAAGGAAGCGGCGCATCTCGGCGAACGTTTCGCGCGGTCGCCTGTGCAGATCTCGATTTCCTGGGCAAGATCTTTCGCCAGCTCCCGGTCCCAGGTGCTCGAGAGCATTTCTTTCACGGAAGGGTCGCGAGAGTTTTGTGGCAGTCATCGTCCTCAACGTCCGAATGGTCATGCGTCGTGAACAGCATCACCGCGATGCCGACCACAGCACGGTCGCGGATATCGTCGCGACGGTGGACAGAACGCTCATTGCCCTGAGAGCGCCCGTTAGGCCCACCTAGACCAATGGATAAACGCCACTGCAAAAAGGATCCTCCAATTCAAAGTAGACCAGCATTCGGGAGGTTCGTACTCCAACTGGTGGATCCAGTCCGGCCCTGAACCGCCAGGCAGAGCTCTAACATTCGACTAGGCGTTGGGCCGCAATTATGCGAGTCTTACAGCATTTCGAGGCGTGTCGGAAACGGAGGGACCCGATGTGCGATCGTTAACTGCGTGTCTCTTTCGGCGTGGTTGGAATTGGGACGGGTAAAGTCCTGGGACACTCAAAGTGACATGTGCCAGTGAAAGTACGCTCCACGACTGGACCGTGGGTGAGCGTGTAGTCGTTTGCGAAGCGGCTGGACCGCGTCTGAGCGGCAAGCAAGGAGTCGTTCTCGGGTTCGGCGCTACGCGCAGCAGGCTTCGCGTGTTGCTCGACGGTTCCAGAGGGCCGATCACGTTGCATATCACCTTCGTGGACCCGGTCGTGCAGCGCGATCGCGCTTGAGAATGGTGCTGCCTACAAGGGGAAAGTCCGCGCGGCGCAGCACAATCGCAGCGCGGAAGCGGAAATGCGCGCCATTCTGGAGGCCGCCGTGCGTCCCGAGGGCCGGCTGCGGCTCGGCACCGCCCTTTCGGAGATGAGCCGGAAGATCGGCCTCACTAATGCCGATGTCGACGCACTTGAACATGGCCGCGGCGCGCGTCCCGCTGAGCCGACGCGCTTCGAATGATCCTGCTCGATACCAATGTGGTCTCCGAGGCGATGAAGCCCGAACCGCATCCATCGGTCCGTGACTGGCTCGACGCCCAGGCGGCCGAGACGCTGTTTTTCTCCAGCGTCATCATCGTCGAACTATTGTTCGGCATCCGCGCGCTGGCGCGCGGGTCGGGAGAAAGAAAGCCCTTGGTCAGCACCTCGACCTTGCAGCCGAGAACGGCCTCTCACCGTCCGTTCTGAGGCCGACAGAGGAATGGCGTGCTGCTGCTGCTGCTGCTGGACATCGGCATGCTGATGCCGCCGAGGATGATGATCGGATCACGCCGATCGCGATCGGTGCTGGTCAGCTTGATCGCTGATCATCATCGTGCTGGTCATCCCGATCATGATCGCGCGCGCTCCGAGGCTAGCCCACGGGCGCCGGTCACGTCGGCACCTCGCCGTGCGATGGCTCGCAACGTGCGCGCGCGATTTGGTGACACTGGGCTTTTGCCGCGCCCTAGTCCGGCGCGATCCTCAACCGAGGTCCGCCAGTGCTTGGACTTCTCCCGGAAGGCTCTGCCGGGGCGGAGGCGGTTCACGACGACAACAGTCTGCCAGGAATGCGGCGAAGGGACCGACATCACCTTGTACGCTCGCGCTCTCGAGTGCCCGCATGTATTCGTCGCGTCTGCCGACGGGAATGATTGTCCAAGGCAGTCCTCCCGATGCCATCATGACATTCATGAGGAAGCGGCCCGTTCGGCCGTTGCCGTCTGGAAGAGGGTGTATGAAGGTGAATATGAAGTGTCCGAGCACAGCTCTCACGCGCGGATCCTTCTCCTCCTTCAGGCAATCAAGAAAAGCCTCCATGGCGTCAGGTACCGAGTCCCAAGCGACCGGTGTGTGTCCCGAGTTCCTGATGAAAACGAAGTGAGTTCGATAACCGGCGAGGTTTTTGGGCTTGATGATGCCGGCTTGAACTGAGGGCTGAAAGAGGGCCCGGTACCAGTCGAGGTGCTCCCGATCGGCGATCTCGGCGGCGTCCTCGCCGTTGAGCACGCGGGCCACCGCGCCACGGACCATTTGGAACGCATCCCAGTAGCCCTTCGCGGCCATTGCATCCGTTTGTTTGCGATCTCCATCGCTGCCGTTGGGATCCCATTTCCCGGTCTTCACCTTCTCGATCAGTTCCTCCGTGACCGAGTAGCCTTCGATAGAAAGCGAGTGGTACGCGTCCGAGGTGTACCGTTCGTCGATCGCGGCCAGATATCCGTCATGATCGTTGATACGCCGCGGCTCAAGCTTGAAATTTGCTAACACCTTTTCGCGTATCTCCGCCCACATGAGACGGATTCGCGTCATGATTGGTACGTGGCCCGGCTTGGAAGCTGCATCGGTACCGGCGCCTTGAATGGATCGGCATCTTCCCTGACATCGTGCCCGCCCGCCGTCATCGCGGTGACGATATCGTCGGCGGCCCGCGTGTTACCCAGCAGTCGGTACGCCCCGGCGATGCGCCCCGCCGCGGCCGCATGTCCGCCTTCCAGGAGGACTTTTAGGATTGCGCTGGCATTCCTCTGCGAACCGAGCAGGGCGATGACGTCGTTCTTCTGCGTCTGCCAGAAAGCTGGCGCGGCAGCGCGGATCGCCTCCGGCGCCGGAAAGGTCTGGACCCCGGCGGTCTTGACCGGGGTCACCAGCAGTTTGGTCGCCTTGTACAGATACAGGGAGGTGCCATGGAGGAGGGGCTGGGTTTGGTTATTGGCGGTCGGTGCCGCGATCACGACCTGCTTCGGAACGTTGAGATTTTCTGCAAGTAGCGGGATTGAGCTTTCTGCCGAGAGGACCCAGTCACTCTTGAAGCGCTCGTTGCAGTAGGCGCGGCAAAACTCCCAGAACGACGCGTACCACGACGTGCTGTCGCCCGATCGCTCCTCGGGCCGCGTCATCAGCATCCATCCTTTGATGATCTCCTTCAGGAACCCGGCCTTCACCAGCCGTTCGCGGTGGGTGCGCGAAAGTTCGTCGCTCCGGAAGATTCGTCGCTTTCCGCCGTTGCTGAGGGTCTTCAGCTCAGTGAGGGACTGGGCGAGTTTTTCGTGGAGGGAGGGCGATCAATAGTATTATGCTGAGCGTTCTCAATAAAATTCAGTTGCGTAATTACAATAAATTATTGCAACGGCGCATTTAGGCCGAGAAGCCGAGCTGGACCTGGCTAGAGCGCCTTCCGGTGGAAGGCCGACGTTAAGGTGCTTGTCTGGCTGAGAATGTGGCCGCCGATCGGCAAGGAATCCGGTTATGCCTACGCTTACCGAGCCCTCCTGAACAACATCGAGGCCCATCGGGCCGGATCCTGACGGGCGCGCCGGCGTTCCGAGCCAGGCGCCATGGCCAGGGCGTTGCGGCGGGCCCGCGCAATTGACCCTTCTCCTCAAGGATCCAAAATCGAGCTGCGTCATCGAAGGCGAGAAGCCGCCGCAGGATCTTATCCAGCGGTGGGATAGGGTCATCGGCGAAGCAGGATGGACGCCGCTCGATGAGACGGTGTTCTTGCGTCTGCACCGCATTGTCATCGGTGGGATGCGCGCTGATATGGTCCGGAATGGGTCTCTGTGTCTCGTGGTCATGCTCACCGACGAAACCGCCTTCCTTCCGAAAGCCGAGCTTCACGAAATGCTCATCAGCGAAGATATCGCCTCCCTCGTCCACGGATTGATCGCGTTCGACCAGGCCTCGTCAATTGAGCTTGCCCCCGTCGTGGCTGCCGCCGTGCTGCCTTCGGGTTCGTCTACATCCATCCACTCGAGGACGGCAATGGCCGCACCAGGCACGACGGATTCAATCCGCCGGCATCCACTTTCCGGTTTCAGTCGCCATCCTAAGACAAAATCGCCGAATACAAGGACGTATTAGAAAGCTATTCGAGTAGATTGCTTCCATGCGTCCAATGGCAGCCTACTCCACAGGGCAACGTCAAGCACAGGGGCTTCAACAACAGGGCCGAGAATTCCCATGTGCCGCTGCGAAAGCGGGAGCGGGCGATGCAGGGCTTCCGTTCGCCGGGGAAAGCCTGCAGCGCTTCGTCTCGATATTCTCAACCTTCCGTAATCTCTTCGTCCCAGCCAGCTCAAGACGCTCCTCAGATAAGATGACAGCGCCCGATCGCAGGCCCAGGCGGCCTGACCTGCGGCCTTCGCCGGCCGGTGTAGGCCGCAGCCCGATTCATTAACGCTTGAGCCAGGTCTCGGATTTTCTTTATCGGTCCGGGAGAACGCCTTCGTCAGCCAATCGTCAGCCAGGCGGTCTATCTAGGCCTGCCGCGCCTCATCAGCCTGAACCCAATGCAAACGCAGGAGTGCGAATCATCATGTATGGTCGAATTGGTGCCTCGTTCGATGTCCACTACAGTGGCGAAGCTGACGAAGCGAATCAGTCGGGAGCCACCGGGCAAACGGATGTAGGAAGCCAAAGATTCGCGAACATGTTTGCCCGGATGCATTTAGCCGGAGTGGTTCTACCGGCAATTCATCTTCGCGTAGGTGGACGAAGAACGGTCCCGGTGAATGGCAGCGCGCAATCAAACTTCCACTCTGCCTGAAAAACTGAGGATAGCGAGTGCGGCGTGATGCGATCGCGTGCCAGTCTCGGCCGATCTTGGGCTGCTGGCGTGTACTTTGGCCAGGATGTAGGCCACGCCGTCTTAGGTCCCGGCTGACCATGACGGTTGACGAAAACATGCCGCAGGTTCCTCAGACCTCATGCCATGCGCCATCTGGGCGATTGCACTTATGGGCCAAAGCCTTGATACACCATGGCTGAGCGACATCAGCCCGCAACATCATAAGCAGCGATTCTCGCCTTTATCAGAGATGGAATATGACGGGCATTGGCCGATCTGGCAGATCGCGCATTGGGGATGCTGGAGCCGGATCGAGCAGTTCACGCTCGCACTCAAGTCTAGCTCCTGGGGAAGGCAGTCAATCGTTCGATTCCGTCGTGGAGCGGATGCGCTCTGGGCCCCAAGATAGAGGGACGCCCTCCGCTAGCATGGCGCGCGGTGCCGACGATGCCCTTGGCGACAGGTCTTCCGGTCCCTCCGTTGGCCCAGATCGAATCCAAGGCGCTGCGCCACGTGCAGTCACTGCGCGGCGGCGCGGCTTTCCCTCAGTGTCGGAGGGTGGAGACACGACGCCGGTCGCCAGCCAGCCGCCAACTTCGGGTGTGGTAGTCTCCATTTCCTCATCAGAGGAAGAAATCAACGCAACCAAGCGACACATGGATTGCCTGCTTGAGGAACTTGACGCTTGCCGTAATGCGGCCATGCACGCCCAGAACCCGGAGGAGGCGCAAGAGCTGACCGATCGGTTCGTCAAAGCAGGCTCAGCAGTTCTGGACTACTACGCGAGCCTGCGCCCGGCCGTGGCGCGGAGCATTCTGTCCGACGCTGAGGCCCGTGGATACCGCTATGCCGTGCTCGATGCGGCCCACCAATGCAACGCACTGGCCTCATCGACTATCGCCGCCTTGGAAGAGCGCAGAAAGAATTCGGCAGACCTGTTCCAGCGGATTTTCGAATCTAACGCTACCCCCGACCAGCTGAGCCGAGTGGCTTCCAGTGTGGCGAAGGAGCATGTGGCTTGCATGGAGTGGTGGGGAAAGAAGCTGTTGCGCTCGGAACGGATGGTGTCCGTCTGCGAGGCCACCGCCAACTTGCCAAGCATGACGCCCGAGATGCGGAAGCCCGAAGAGGCCGCACTACGCCTGAATACCGGCTTGGTACTTCATGCGGGGTACAAGTGTCTGCAATCGCGGATTGCGCTCGCGCGACTTATGATTGAGTCTCAGGCGAGCACGTTTGAACCAGCCGTGAGGGACGCCCTCATGGGTGAGAACGGGGGGGTGCGTCTGCTCGGGACCTTTGTCGAGGATGTTTTTCCGGCATTCCTCTCGACGGAGGAAGCCGTTCTGCACAAGGACGGAGCGGCACTCGACGCAGAGCACTGCACCGTTCTGGAAGGAGTCATGGAACGGCTTTCGGAATTTGCGTTGGCGTTGCACGACGACATCCTTGCCAAGCTAAGCGATAACCGAACAGGTGCCAGCCTTCCATTGGAACTGTTGGGCCAGATCGTGGACGACGCACGGATCACTGCGCACGAGGTCATGCACTTCCTGGCACTGCAGCTGAAAACGTCAGCCATCATTGCACCGCCGGCCGACGCTGGCGCTACGATATCGGCCGACACTGCCGGCAAGGCTGCAGTGGCGAAAGGCACTCTGGCACTGCAGCCGAAGACGCCAGCCGCTGGCGCTGCGATACCGGCCGACACTGCCGGCAAGGCAGCGGTGGCCAAAGGCACCGCAGCGCGCAGGGAGGAGAAAGGCAACCGCAAGCCGGCTGCTGACGCCGCGAGTTCGGCCGGGCGGCCCGAGCCGCAAGTCGCCGCGGGCGACAGCGACACGGCGCCAGCGGACAAGGTTCTCGTGCGCTCGGATCTAGGTACGAAGAAGCTTGTGAGCGCCAAGGAGGCGCATGCAAGTGCGTCGTCGGCGGCGGCACACTCGGCGGTCTGGCAGGCCCCGGCGTCGACGGAGGCGTTGGCGCCACTGGTCAAGCGGTTGGACGAACTTTTGCAGTTCGATCTGGCTGGTCAGCAAAGGACCGTCTCGCAAGCGCGCCAGATGAAGCCCGAGGACGCCGATCACGTAGTGGGCATCGTGGTCGAGCGCCTGCAGACGCAGGCCGCCGAGATGCAGGCCTGTCTGGAGGCGCTGGAAGAGCCTCGTCGACGCGGCCTGCTCACGCTTGCGCATGTGCACGAAGTGCACGAGAAAACAGTCCGGCTCAAGATGATGTTGTCCGAGGCGCAGGGACTTGCGAAGGCGGCGAACTCGGAATCAAGTCTTGCCCCTGGGGAAGGCAGCCAATCGTTCGATTCCGTCCTGGAGCGGATGCACTCTGGGCCTCAAGATAGAAGGACGTCCTTCGCTCGCATAGCGCGCGGTGCCGATGATGCCCTTGGCGACAGATCTTCCGGACCCTCCGTTGGCGCACATCGGATCCTGGGCGCTGCGCCACTTGAAGCCACTGCGCGACGGTGCGGTTTTCCCCCAGTGCCGGAGGGTGGAGCGCCAGGTCGAGAAGAAACCTCTTTAGGTTCTGATGACAAACCCTGGCTCGGCAATCAAGCATCCAGAAGCTCGCAACCAGACACGGTGCCACCCCATAGGCAAACGGAGTCCGACCCGGGTGCAGGACCGGGAAGGCGGCGTTTCGTCCATGTAGCCGAACAGAGCTTCAAGCGTGGATACTCGGAAAACCTACTTAATAACGCTTTACATGACATTTCTTTCGCTGGCGACATCACTAAATTCTCATGTGCTGTGGTGGAGTATGACAGGAAGCTGCAGGGTCGAGCGGACCACGCAACATTCCTGCAAAAGGCCGCTTCCGAGTTCAAACGCGAATTTGTCCCAAGATGGGAACAAGATATCCGCGCCCGGAATACATGGGGGTACGCCACCTCATGCAACACGATGAGCCGGGAGGCTGGAGGTCAGGCAGGCGTGGAAGCTTGCAGGGCCATGGCAGCTCAGGTGTCGAGCCTCGGCAATGCGCTAAACGACGTCGAAAGCAAAACGCTTTCCCTATTCGTATTGTCGTTCAGTCGATATCCCCGGGTGGCGGAATGTCGCAATGGAATGATCCGAATCGCCAGGTTTTTTCGTGAGCAACGCGGAGCGCTTTCGGAGCTCAACGCTCACAGTCTCGCCCTGCTGATCAACGGCTTCAGCAAGTGGCCGGAACAGGAGAACTCTCGTGAGGCCACAATAGCAGTTGCCGCTGAGATTCGCCGCCGCGCTCCCGGGCTCTCTGATTTTGGTCCGCAGAGCCTGGCTATCGTGGTGAACGGTTTGAGCAAGTGGCCGGAAGAGGCGGAGTGTCGCGGTGCTATAAGGGCAATCGCCAGCGAGGTCCGTCACCGCGCGGGCCGCCGCGATGTCTGGCTCTCTGACTTTGGTCCGCAGAACCTGGCTACCGTGGTGAACGGTTTGAGCAAGTGGCCGGAAGAGGCGGAGTGTCGCGGTGCGATGAGGGCAATCGCCGTCGAGGTCCGTCGCCGCGCGGGTCGCCGCGATGTCTGCCTCGCTGATTTTGATCCACAGGCGTTGGCGAACCTGGTGAACGGCTTCAGCAAGTGGCCGCAGGACTGCCGAGGCGCTATAGTTCAAATCGCCGTCGAGGTGCGTTACCGCGCGGGCCGCCGCGATGTCGGGCTCTCTGATTTTGATCCACAGGCGTTGGCGAACTTGGTAAACGGCTTCAGCAAGTGGCCGCAGGACTGCCGAGACGCTATAGTTCAAATCGCCGACGAGGTCCATCACCGCGGCGACCGGCTCTCCAATTTTACTCCCCAGCACTTGTCGAACCTCGTGAACGGCTTCAGCAGGTGGCCCGAGGGGGCGAAGTGCAACGACGCTATACTTGCAATCGCCGACGAGGTTCGTCGCCGCGCTGGCCGAGCGGACCGGCTCTCCAGTTTTACTCCCCAGCACTTGTCGAGCTTGGTGAACGGCTTCAGCAGGTGGCCGGAAAGGACGGACTGCCGCAGCGCTATAGTTGAAATAGCCGACGAGGTCCGTCGCCGCGCCGACCGGCTGTCTGGGTTTGATCCGCAGGGTCTGGCGAACCTGGTGAACGGTTTCAGCAAGTGGCCTGACGAGACGGGCTGTGGCGACGCCACGCTGGCGATCGCCGGTGAGGTCTGTCGCCGCGCCGACCGGCTTTCTGGGTTTGATCCGCAGGGTCTGGCGAACCTGGTGAACGGTTTCAGCAAGTGGCCTGACGAGACGGGCTGTGGCGACGTCATGCTGGCGATCGCCGATGAGGTCCGTCGCCGCGCCGACCGGCTTTCTGGGTTTGATCCGCAGGGTCTGGCGAACCTGGTGAACGGTTTCAGCAAGTGGCCACAAGAGGAGAACTCACGTCACGCCATCGCTGTGATCGCCGGTGAGGTGCTTCGCCGCGCCGACCGGCTCTCCGATTTTACCTCTCAGCACCTAGCGAATCTGGTGAACGGCTTTAGCAAGTGCCCACAAGAGGAGAACTCACGTCACGCCACCGTTGTAATCGCCGATGAGGTCCTTCGCGCCGACCGGCTGTCTGATTTCACTCCGCAGGGTCTAGCGAACCTGGTGAACGGTTTCAGCAAGTGGCTGCAAGAGGAGGACACTCGCCAAGCCACAGCCGCGATTGCCAACGAGGTCTCTCGCCGTGACAACCGGCTCTTTGAGTTTACTCCGCGGGAACTGGCGATCCTGGTGAACGGCTTTAGCAAGTGGCCGGAAGAGGCGGTGTGCCATGGGGCGATAATCGACATAGCGGGCAAACTCGGCTCGAGAGACCTCCGATTCGGAGCGTTCACCACAACTCAGCTCAGCATGATAGCCAATGCTCTGGGGCGAGGTGTCACGAGGGGAGAGGGCACTGGAGAGATCATAGAGACCGCTCTGCTGAAGAATCGGCTGCACGATCTGGCCCACTACCTTCACTATGCCAGTGATCGCCTGGAGCAGGCCCAGGTTCTGAACATCGCCATGATTTTCAAAGCGCTGGCTAAGGCTCAATTGTTTGACGATCTCGGTTTGCTCGCACGCACGGGGTTAGACCGGCTGACGGAACTGCATCGTGCCCCTGGTTTTGCCGCTGAGAACGACCTCGAAATCATGGGTACCCTCTGCATCGCTCTGCTGCCGCTGGCGCGCAGCCCGCACCTGCGCTGGCACCGGAGGCGGGCCTTAAACTTGCTGAACGACATTCAACCGATCGTCGAGCACAAGATCGAGGGGCATCTCAAAGCAAGCGATGCCGAGCGAGCCCGAGGGCCGTACTCGAGCCGTGGCCCCGCCTTGTCGATTTATCAAACGCTCAAGGCCCGTGCGGTTTTGGCGGCATTGTTCCGCCGGCCCTATGTCGAAGGCAAGAAGTCCGATTTGCGGGTGAGGCAGGAAGAGCTGCAGCGCAAGACTAAGGAGATTTTGGACAAAACGGGCGGCCTCGTCGAAGGCGATCTTTCCAACATGAGCTGGAACCTGATGGCGGAGATCGCGGCGGAGAGTCCGGTCGATGCGCTGGACACGTTCTTGGCGCAGAATGCGGCGACGGTCCAGGCCCAACATCCAGCGTCCGTGTTCGACGTCCATCAAGTGTTGCGAACCATGGCCCACGAGCCCAGACCTCCGCAGGGCGACGCGGGACTTATGCAGTTGTCAGTGGTGGACATGCAGGGCCGGCCAGTGGCCACGGAGCCCGAGACACGCTATTCGATTTTTCATCGCCTGACCTCGGGGGTTTTGCCCGTCGTCGCGGTCCAGCTGCCAGGAAAGCCGAGCGCGTTCATGCTGGCGCGTACGGTCACCGTCGAGGGTGTGCCATACCGCATGGACCTGTTCGGCGGAAGCAAGTTAAAGCCGCCCAAAAAGCCCGTGTCGCAGATCGCCGCCCGCCTTCCAGGTGGGGCGAGGGCAGAGTCTTCCGGGGGAAAGCTGCTGGCGATTCCGTATGCCGAAACGGCGCCGGGCACAGCGTTCGAGCAGCTGTCGCGTGCCTGGGCCCCTTTCAAAGAGGCATACTATTACACTCAGCGCAGGGGTTTTGCCGCGCCGCCGGCAATCAAGGACCTAGGTCCTCGGGACTACGCGCTGGAGGGCGCCTTCAAACTGTCGCTGCTGCCGGACCGTCCTGCCGGCGAGGAGCATCCCTTCAAGCTGGCTGGGCCAGAAGGCCCGATCGCCTTGCGGCCGCATGATGGTTGCGGTTTCATCAAGGCCTCGCTGGCCAACCGTATGCCAGCTGTAAATCGCGCCCGCCGACAGGAAGGTCCTGATCGGGTGCCTGCCTTTGGTGAGGGAAGAAGAATGTCCGTTCCCGCATCGGCGCTGCAACACTATCCCCGAAGCGAGCCGGTGACCGATGAGGCGCGGGAGAAGGCCAAAACCTGGCTCGAGAGCAGACAAGGGCGAGAGTTGACGTCTGAAGAGTTGTTTCGCACCGTGACGGCCGGACACATCGACGGTCCCGGCGCGGTTGCCGTACCGTCCAGCGATGACTGTCTCCATGTGCCGACGCTCAAGAGCGAGACGTTGATGGGGGCGAGCGGCGTGCTGATCGGGCGCTCGCCCTACGACAAGCCCAATCTGCGCCCGTTTGCCGCCGAGCGAGTCAAGTCGGCCGTTAAGGGGGACCCGACCGCTGTGTTCCTCGAAAACTGCACAGCCATCCAATACAGCTTCAACGTCGCCCAGAAGTCGGGGAAGGAACTGGCGGGCGACGATCCGACTTTTTTTGCCAAAGGCATTCTGATGGTTGTGCCGGATAAGATGTGGCCGGCCGGCTACGCCGACCGTGGGCTGGTGATGTCTGCCGAGGACGTCAAATGCCATTCGAGCTGGACCTCGAGCAAGGACCGCGCCAAGGTGGACACGCCGCTCGAGTGCGTCGGCATCCTGCAGGCTACCGAGGTGTTCGCTCCGGGCTCGTTGGTTGCCGTCCCGATCGGTGAACAGAAAAAACTTGACGGGGACTTCGACGGGGACACCGTCGTCATCGTCGGCGACCGGCCGCAGCTTTATGAGCATGTGCGCCAGTTCGATCGCAAGGAGCAAGCTCTCGGACTTCCGTCGCTGAAGCCGCCAAAGTCGCATACCCCGGCGCTTGAGGGCGACAATTACCAGTTCGGTCGCGCCCGCCAGATCCTCGCCGCCACGCAGGATGTCCTGGAAACCTATAGCTGCCTGCAGCGAAACTTTCTGGCTCAATCCCATGAAGCACAACGCTGGTTTGCCGAGCGTGCTGTCTTTGGCACCTATGAGGGCGTTCACCACGAGCTCAGGCGAGAGATCCGTCAGCTGTTGGGCCAGGAAGAGGTGAGTAGCCAGGATATCCAGAACACGTTTGCGAGAGCGAGGAGCGAGATTGAGGTCGCCAAACATCTGGTTGCTCGCGAAATGGCCGAGTTGCTCGTCGACGACCTAGCGGCATGGGCAGTGAAGCCGAATGAGCAACCCCTGCCCGAAACAATCGAAAGCTCGAACGCCGCAAACCCGAGCCTCAGCGCAAGGCTCTGCAATCTTTTCCCGGATCTGGCGGAGACCTATCCGGCAACGACTCAGCCACGAGACCGCATCCAGCTTTTACTCGACCACTATCCTCCCCGCATCGATCCCCGCCCGGATGGTTACAATGCGGACGACCTCGTAAAAAGCGCAAACAACTTGCTGAGCCTCGGCATCAAGGTCGGCACTGATGCCTATAAATCCGATACTGGCGCCAACCTCTTTTTCCAGAAGAGCAGTCACCTTCAGCGGCTCCTCTACGAGACGCCGGGCTTGAAGTCCGTGCCCTACGTCAAGGGCGTGGCGGCGACCCTCGCCCACGGAAGGTTTGATGTCGATGCGACCTTGGAGGATCTGAGGGACAACCCCACTCTGGCGGCTTCAATCATGGAGACCTCGATCAAACTCGCTGCGGAGCAGGGCATTTTGCGCAAACCCTCCGGCCTCCGGCCCGCCGCCGACGATGCTGACATGATCACGCTGACTCGCGAGGAGGCCTCAGAACGCGCCCAAAATGAGGCTGACCGAGCTTTAGCCGAAGAGAGGAAAATCACCGCAGCGGCACGCGAAATTGCCGGAATCCTTGCGGAAGCCGGCATCGAAGTGAAGATGCCCCATCTGGAGCGCCGCTTGAAATCGCATGCCTCCATGACAGATCAGCTCACCGGCATGAGCATCCCGCCCGGCAGCGCCCCACAGCTCTTCAGCAACGCCGTACGCCACGTCTTAGAAATTCCTGACAAGGATTTTACACGTGCCTTCAAGAAAGCCATGCTGGCCTTTGAGGAGCGGGACTACACCGAACGCCAGACAACCAACTGGTTCAGAATGCGCAGTCCGACTTTCGTCGGCATCAAGACAGTCCTCACCACGGCGGAAGCTTATCGCTTCGAAGTGGAGTTCCACACGCCAGGCAGCTATCAAGCCAAGCTTGCCAATCACGACACCTATAAAATTCTCGGCAGGCTGCGGCGGCAATCAAGCGAGGATGCTTTGGAGCAAGCTAAGGCCGAGAAACTGGTGCAGCGGACGAGAGAGGTCTGCACACAGATTGCGATCCCCGACGGCGCCCTGGGCATACACCACTGGGGAGCCGAAGGAGATCGTAAGGGCGGCGCCGCTGCGGCATTTGGATTGCGAGCTTTCGAACAATCAAGAATGCCCGAGATCGCCAGGTCAACGGAGGCAAGCGAGATTATCGCGGCCCTCGGCGTGCGGCCGATCGTGCTTGTCGGCATGCCGAGCGCCGGAAAATCCACCATTGGCCCGGCCATCGCCGAGCGACTGCGGCTGCCCTTCATCGATACCGACCAAAAGATCCAAAAAGAGGCCGGTAAAGAGATTCCGCAGATTTTCGATACTCATGGCGAGGAGTGGTTCAGGGAGCTCGAAGCGAGGGTAATCGCGCGTGTGCTCAATGAAGGGCCCGCGGTGATCGCGACTGGTGGCGGCTCGATCATGCATGAGCCGACCCGGCGTCTCGTCGGGGAGAAAGCCGTCTCGATCTGGCTCAACGCCGACTTCGACGTGATCCAACATCGCCTTAGGAAAGGTATCAACCGCCCGCTGCTGCAAGGCCCCGACCGGGATCAGACAATCAGCCGACTGATGCGCGAGCGCACGCTGCTTTATGCACAAGCCGATATCACGTTCGTGCCGCCCCGCAAACAAGACAAAAAGAATGCGGATCCCTGCGTGAAGGCGCTGCACGCCTATCTTCGCCGCGAGGCGGCCGCCACTCAGCCAGCCTCCAATACCAACGAGCTTGTTGGCTGACTCACTTGAGATTCCCAAAGCGGAAAAGGTCAAATTCGCTGCCCTGATAGGTGGTGGTTTGAGCGAGCTCCGGCTTATCCGCAGCAGGTTATGCCAACCAACCTCGCGCTCGGGTACCTCGAGCGCATCCTATGTGCTCGACGAGATCGTCCAGCTGCCCGCAAGGCCAAGGCTGCCAAGCGCCTGCCGACCCGGTTGCTGAAGAAGCGGGGCTGCGGGCCCAGGCGCATGACCACCGACAAATTGCGGGCGCGGCAAAGACCCAGATGCCGCAGTCGAGCATCGCTGGCACAAGGGGCTGACGATCGCGTTGAGCATTCGCATGTGCCGCTGCGAAAACGGGAACGAACCGTGCAGGGCTTCCGATCCACCGGTTTGCAACGGTTCGTGTCGCACTTCCCAGCCTCGCGAATCGAAGCATATCGCGGCCGTCGCCACTGCGCGCAAGCCGAGAAGGCGGGAGCTGCATACACAGCAGCGACTTCCCCATGGCGGACTCGGCCCGGCAAGACGAAGGTTGTGGAAAAGGCGGCATTCTGAGCCGATAGGGCTATTCTACAACATCCGTCTGCATCGGCTTGCCTGGCGGGATGTAGTGCCATTCGATCCCGTGATCCTTCGACCATGCAAGGATGGCGTTCGAGGTGAATTCGGTGCGTGGTCGGAGACGATGATGCCTGGCTTGCCGCGCTGGGCGATCAGTTCCGTCAGCTCGCGAGCAACCCGATGGCCGGAGATCGAGGTGTCCGGGATCGCGGCATTCGCGCGTCACGTCGTCGACGATGTTGAGCATACGGAAGCGCCAGCCGCCGGCAAACTGGTCATGCACGAAATCCAACCAGCGCGCATTCGGCCTTGCCTCGACAGGATCGGCGCCCGCGTGCCGACGGCTCGTCGTCGCGCCCGACGCTTGCGAACCGTCAGACCTTCCTCGCGATAGAGACGGTAGATACGGTTGACCCGGATGCCTCGCCCTCGCGCCTGAGCAGGATGAACCGGCCGCCGATAGCCGAAGCGTCGGCGCTCGTTGGCGAGGTCACGCAACCTGACGTGCAACTCCGTCTCTGGCGGTCGGCGAGACTGCTTTGCGATCGGCGCAGACGAAGGAACAGGCCCGACGCTCCGATAGGCCCATGACGGCCTGCAGATGCGGGCGGGCCTCTGGCTAGAGGAAATCGCTCGCAATCCGAAGTTGGTTTGCAGAAGTCGGTTTGGAATAGGCTCTCCAAGCCACGCTTATATTTACGTGGCGGTTTTGGATAAACATAGTAGGAGCAGCAAATGTCAGTCCTAAGAGCTATTGCCCCACTTCGCAATCGTCGGGCGTAATCGCCGCGGGATTTGTGGCGGGTCCCGGCCTGCGCCAATAAAATGGGTGGCAAGCCAAGCGGAAGAAATACGGCGCGATGGCTCCCCGAAAAGCGGAACGCCGAAGCCGCCGACTTCGATGACAAAAAAGCCCCAGCTCAGTGAGACCCGTTGCTCCTCAAGGCTCGCCGATTCACGCTGCGCGTTTCGGTGCTTGGGTCTGTTTGAGCTAGCCGTCTCGGCAGGCAACGCCGAAGCTGTCGCAGGTTAGCGCGAACGCCGCTTTGGCCTTATCCTCAACAAACAAAACCGCGTGCCTATCTCGAGGCGATCGCTCCACGAATCAGCACTGGTTTCTTTTGCGACGCGAGAGGCTTCGCCCCGTACAAATCCAATTGTCTTCCGGCAGCAAGAACGATCAGGCAATTTTCCTTTGGCATACCTCGTTAGGACGCCGCGATAGGGAACGAAGAAAGGGCCGCCTATCGGCGACCCTGAAGTCTGCACAAGGCGGATAAAAACCAGATGATCGAATTCACCCCTGTGCCGGCCCGAGGATAGAAGCAGCGGGTTTCACGAATAGTTCGTATAGGTGGTGATGAAATTATCCACTAGCCGCGGTTGTCCGCGCGACCACCATCCGATGTGCCGGTCTGCTTCCGCCGGCGCGGCACGCCGGCGTCAAGGTGTTCCGCCGCTTCGCATTCGCGCCACACGCCAACAGAGATCCAACTTGCCTCGTACAGCGTGCGCCGATTACCGAGACCGCGCAAGGCAGGTTTCCCCACTTGTTCTTCGGCCTCGTCGAGATCGGCACGGCCTGCATGCTGCAAAGCATGCCTCGATCGATGACGAGCATTCCCTCCACCGCAGATGAGCGAGCGCGTCGCGCGGCCGACGGAGCTGCGGCCTGCTTGAGAGCGGATGGACAGCGGCCGCACGGCGCGGATTGTCTGATCCCGCGGCAGCTCCTCTCCGAACTTGGACGAAGCCCCGAATTCGATCCCCAGTCGCTAGCTGAGCAACCACGTCTCGAAGCGGCAAGAGCCTTGACTCAGTGCTCGTCGCCGCGTGCTGGATTTCCTCACTAACCCCAAGTACGACGGCGGCAGCTCGTTTGCCCGAGAAGACTGCACCCTCCGCCGTGACAAGGTATTTGTTTGATGTAATCGCCTGCAACGGCTCTCTAAGGGCTCTCTGGGAATCGGTGTCCTTTGCTCTGATGGCAGCGCCTCAGTCCGGGGCGAGAGCGAGTAGAAGTCGTCGGGCCGTGTGACTACCCGCCAATCGCGCCGTCGAACTCGATGCCGACCGGACGGGCTTCCGAGCAGATTTCTGCAAGAATTTGGTCGGGCCGTGTGGCGAGGCGCTTTTCCGGTTCAGACAATATGATGGAGACGCCCCGGGACATGCCTGAACGTCGTCCGGGACTGCTCCGAGAAGGTGGTCATCGAGGTACCGGGCGCGAACGTCATGCGGTCGACGGGCGCGCCTCCAAATCCATCTGAAGCGTTGCTGCCGGCGTTGTCGGCAGTGTTAGCATCCGCTCGTTCCACTTCTGCGGCCCAAAGGCGTCATTGAGCAGCTTCTTCGCCGGCGCCCAATGAGCTGCAAGTATGACATGCGCCGAGCGAATCTCCTCTGAACCAATCCGAACGCCGCATACACCGCCCTCTTGAAGAATCAACGAGGTGACGGCCGCGCCCCGATCGACAACTCCGCCGCGCACGCGAATGCTTTGGGCGACCGGATTAGCCATGACCTCCGTCATTCTGCCCGAGAATGCAGCAAGACCAGAACTTGCGCGTGCACTGTTCGCCGCTGGGCACGTCGAGGTTATGGTCAGGGCTTTCCAAAAGAGGCTCAATCTTGACTAGCGCGAACTGGCTTCGGGAGCACAAAAGGCCCAACTGTCCTCGCTGGCGGGCTCCTGCACGCGGTTGTGATGAGCATTGAGGAAGCCGTGTGATGTAGTTCACAAGCGGCAGGTATCACCAGGGATAGCGTGCGCGCCTCAACTGGAGGGAAGCGCCATGCAATTTAATTGGACAACCTCTCGAATGCTCGCTCTGACGGCCGTTGTTTTGGTGGCGGCTGGGACCACTATGGCAATCGGTACTCCTCGCGCACTCTTTGAGCCGACTTTGGGACAAGATTGGCAATGCAGCCGAACCATGCTGCTCGTGACCACTTGCTCGCACAGCGCAAAACCAGGGTGAGCCGGCCGCTCCCTGTGCCGTTCCTGATCGGAACGGTATCGCCAATGTGCGGAAGCGAACAGAACAGCCGTTTGACCTGTGAGTAAGCTCGCGCTCGCTTGGCCTTCTAAGGTTCAAGCGCCTCCAGCGGCCCCGGCCTCCGCGACCCCAAAAGCCCCATGGCCAGGGCCGTCTTTAAGGCTACCGATGGCCCATGCCGCCGATGGACCCTTCGACATTCAAATGGAAATTTCCGAACCTCGGCGCCGAGCCGGCCACAGACGCCTCAAACGAACCGCGGCTCGATGTCCGACAGCCGCATGTCGTCGGGCCAGCGATCGACCGGAAGCGCCACGCTATGGCTGCACCAGTCCTCTACGGCCGCCTTAAGAAAGCTCTGCAAGCCGTAGGAAGTTTGCGAACAGTACGTCCCCTTGTGGGGTGAGTATCGACTCCGGATGGAACTGCACCCCATATGTTGGTTGATCGCGATGGGCGAGGGCCATGAGTTCCCCATCATCCGAGAGTGCTGTCACCGTCAGGTGACGGGCAGATGACGGATCCAATTCGACGATAAGCGAATGGTAGCGCCCCACGCAAAGTGGAGACGGTAGTTCTTTGAACAGCCCGCCGCCTTCATGTGTGACATACGAGGGCCGACCGTGCATAGGATGACGTGCGCGCGTTACGCGTGCGCCGAACACGGTCCCAATGCACTGGTGTCCGAGACAAATGCCGAGAATTGGCACCTGACCCGAAAGTTCACGAACGACGGCTGTCGATATTCCAGCCTCAATTGGAGTGCACGGACCGGGGGAGATGACAACCGCGCGGGGCCTGAGGTCAGCAAGTTCGCTCACATCCATCGCGTCGTTCCGGACGACACGTGTTGCTGCACCAAGCTTGCGAAAATATCGCGCAATGTTGAAGACGAAAGAGTCGTAGTTGTCGATAATGACAATCAAGATGCACCGGAGTCTTCAGCAATGAATGCGCGAAAAATGCGCTCTGCTTTTGCAAGGCTCTCCTCATATTCGGCGGCTGGATCGGACATTGCCGTTATCCCGGCGCCTGCATGGAAGACGGCCTGGCCGTCGTCGATCGTTACGGTGCGAATGGCAATATTTACATCCATATGTCCATTGAATCCTATGTAGCCTATGGCCCCGCAATACACCTCTCGCGCCACACGCTCGATATCCAGGATAATTTCCATCGAGCGTACCTTGGGAGCTCCGGTAACTGAGCCGCCGGGAAAGCAGGCCCTAAGTAGGCCCACGGCATCCTCTCCGTGTGCTAGCTCACCCGTAACGACGGACACGAGATGGTGCACCGAGGCATAGGACTCGAGATTGCATAAGGACGGGACGTGGACTGATTCAGGCGTGCAAACGCGCGAAAGATCATTGCGCAGGAGGTCGACGATCATGGTGTTCTCGGCGCGGTCTTTCTCCGAATCTACCAGCGTCTCAGCGCGACGCCGGTCTTCCTCGCAATCAGCAGAACGCGCCACCGTCCCCTTGATAGGTCGCGTTTCGACGTGTCGCCCGTCAAGCTTTAGGAAACGCTCGGGCGAGCTCGATGCAATGGTGAGCTTGCCATACCGAAGAAGGGCGGCAAAGGGAGCCGGATTCATTTTCCGCAGCTGACAATAGAAGGCTATCGGATCGAACGAATTCGCCAGGCGAGCGCTGAAGCGCTGCGCAATGTTGACTTGGAAGGCGTCACCCGACAGAATAAGATCAATCACGCGTTGTGCCGCCGCGATGTATCCCTGGCGACTGAAGTTTGAATGCCATGAGCCGGCCTGGCCTGGTGTAAAATCAGGAGGGGGGGCTGAGACTGTAACCAGCCCAACAAATTCTTCGGCTCTTTGGCGAGCTCTCTCACGCCGGCGAACCGGATCCTGCTCCGGCCACCCGGTAGAAAGGACCCAGCATCTGTCATGGCGGTGATCGAAGCTTATCACGACGTCGTAAAGATGTAGGAGGGCCTGAGGCAAGCGATGCCCCCCGATGGTCGGCACCGGCAATCGCTCCAGCGTCCTGTTCAGCTCGTACCCAAAAAAGCCGGCGGCGCCGCCCTGGAATGCCGGGAGATCGGCGCGATGCATTTGCGGATAGTTGGCTAGCAGAGCGCGAAGTGCCGCCCACGGATCGCCCACAATGGACTCTCCGTTGCAAATACCTCTCCCGTCCGCGATTATATAAGTGCTGAAGGGATCGCACGTCACATACGAGTACTGCCCGAGCACCGCGTGTCTCGATGCGCTATCCAGGAACGTGAGGTGCCTCCGATGCGAGAGGCGTCGCATGGCTGTGACGGGCTCAATCCACTGCAGTTCCAATACATGCATTAGTCTGTCGCTCAGCGATACATGGCTGATTGTAATCCCGCCCGGCGAAGGCGAGCCTCACGGGCACCCAAAAACCCCTACGTGCCTGCCAGTTAATTACGCCCGCGGGTAGGGCCTGCCAAATGGCTCCGCATCTGTTGACATGCTGTAATCGGCCGCGAGACGTAGCTCTCGGAGCGGTCTGACCTGCCGGATCGACTCCTGATAAAGCTCGTGCGCTTTATAGGCTTCGAGTTCGACTTCGTCGTCGAATTCACCGTAGACGATCACGTCAATTTCGTTGCCAAGCCGGTCACTCTTGCGGTTACGAGCGACCTCAAGCCGGCGTGCGTGCGGGATTTTGGCGAGAACGGAAAGGCCGTCGACTATTTTGTCGACATGCGCCTTATCTTTTGCGGTGAAGAATACGATGTGTCGAATCATAGATGACCGTCGGTAATCGCGAACATTGCGGTTTGACTTCGCCCAAAGCGACAGAAGCCTCATCGCAAAGTCTGCAAGGCTCGGGCAGCCGCTCAGATGCCACTGCACGGCAGGCTCCCTGCACGATCGCGCTGGCGGGTGTTTAGCTCGATTCTTCCTCCGCTATTACGCAAGGTAGACAATCTCTGAGACGAATTTCTGCATCGAAGTAAGAAACCGCCTGATCATCAGTCGCTAGGACAACTTTCAGTAGATGCTTCCGTCGACGGTCATTAGCTTCGCGCGGATCTCGTGCATGAAACGGTCTCACTTGCAGGATCGCCGCATAAGAACTGCAGCAAAATGCGCTCTTTCGTTGAATACAGGCTGGGTCATAAAACAGAAGGGGGAAGGCCGCCGCCAGCCCCCGAAGCCTTGACATCGACACGTGACTTCAAGGTTGAATCCGCTCTTCGGCTGATCACCGCAGAGAGATCGTCGTGAAACTCTTTCATCGGAACGTGGCGATAGTCTCAGCCATACATGGCGCCTGGGAGGAGCTTATCGTTTCGGCGCTGCTCGTCGCGAAGCAACGAAGAAAGGTAGTACCTGGTGCACATGCTTGCCTGGAGGCGCTTTCAGCGCGCAGCTGCATCGCACCGGAAGGCTGCGCTCCCTTCCGGAAAGTCGCTGAAATGCTGCTCCGCCTTCGCCGAAGTTTTGGCAAAATGGCCGCCCCAGGTGCCGCGGTTCTGATCGAGCACTCTTAGACTGCCTTCACTTGAACCGCGTTGCTTGCGTGCGCGTGAGAGCCCAACGCGCTAGTACATCGGTGGATGCGATCGCCCAAGGGAAGCGCGGCTGCCATTTGCTTGATCAAAACATCAATAGATGTAATTCGATGGTCTATCCTTAAGCAAAGCCTAGCGGAGGCAAGTCATGCGCAATCTGCTGTTTGTCGCTGCTAGCACTTCCCATGCTAGTTGGCTTTGTCTCGCCTTCGAGTGTACGTCCTACGACCCGCTTGGCAGGACGCTCATTGTCTGCAAAGACCGTATCTGGGGTATCCTGGCAACTGCCAGTTCTCGTCAATTTGTCAGTGCATGGCCACTGCATCGGGCACGGACGCCTATTGCGGTATCGACCTGACCTACGCATTAGCGCGGCGGGTAGAACGATCGCGCTGACAACCAGTACAAGACGCCACGAAAAGACGCACAAGGGGAATGCGGGTTGTTGTTACGAAAAATCGTGTCTTCGACGAATAGTAGTGGTCTTTGAACGTGTGCAGCAGAAGCTGCTGACCCCGCAATGGCGGCCGCCGTTAGGTTGCGACCGCACTACTGCGCCTTAACCCCGCTTAGCCCTTTTTGCATCGCATGACTTGGCTGGCCGTGTCAAACCGTCGACTCTTCGATGGCCTGACGCTTGGGCTGCCATGGCTGCTGCGAATTGAGCAGCAAGCGACGGCAAGCGCACCGGCGCCTCAGGTCAGCGACGCCTCTAAGCGGCTCACCTGACAAGTCTGTACGCTCGGGTTATCCACACGCCATCGAATTAGCGGCGGCAGACGCGCGTCTGCATAGCTTTCACGGTCTGCTGCGCTGGAAAGCACTCCCATGCTTGCATTTGACGAAGGCGGGGGCGGTCACTCCGAGCTCGTTTGAAGGATTTCATCGCGGAATTACGCCCAAACGCAATTTTCGGCCGACAGGCAGGGGTTCATCGAACCAATCGATCGCGATATGCCGCTACAACAGAGGGTGAGCGCGAGGCCTGTTTCGGGAGCTGGAAAATGCCAAGTATCCTGGAGAAGGGATTGGAGCAGGGCATGGTACGCAATTTCTATCTGCTCCGTATGGGGAAGTATGCCGCAGCGTTGATTCAGCGGAGCAGGTGTGAGCGGCAACAAATCCTCTGGCTGCAGTTGAACTTGATGAGGCTCGGAAACGAACTCGCTCGGGTCGAGTATTGCCGCCGGGGCAGAGCCAGCCAGTCCGACATGCAAGAGATGCGGTTAAGACAACGCCGCACGCGATTGCGTCAGAATGATCGCATTGGCGCGCCCTGAGGCCCAGCGTGACGCAAGGCGCTTCCAAATGACAATTTGAATCTGGGGAGTTCTTGCTTGATGGTCGCGCGACCATTGGATTTTTTATGCACGTGCCTGCTACTTTGGAGACGTATGTTTCCCTTTCGTGGTTGACAGTTTTCACTCGTCCGCCATAGAAAAAGGGTGGTCCCCCGGGGATGCGCGCAAAACTCAACGGCTTCGGTCGCAAGAATCGGATTACCGTTCGCCTAGCTTATTCGGTGACGCGGGAACCTCGGAGGGCCGTGGCTTCAAAATCGTAGGCGACCAGGTGAGATCAAATCAGTATCGCTTCGAGCTGCGAAATCGACCTGAGGCCATCTGACGGAACGGATCGAAAATGAGCCACGCTTCGGAAGTGTCAGTTGAGCGGATCACGATTCCAATCCTGCAGCGGTGGAAGCAGGAGCGGCGGCGTGTCGCCATGACCACCGCCTACGATGCGGTTACGGCAGGCATCGCTGACCCCATCATCGACATCATTCTTGTCGGCGACAGTGTTGGCAATGTCTGCCTCGGATTCGACAACACGTTGCCAGTCAGCATGGCGATGATGAATCATCATCTCGAAGCTGTTGCGCGCACAAGGCCCCGTGCCCTACTCGTGGCCGATATGCCGTTTCTTAGCTTTCACCTTAGTCCGGAGGAGACGATACGCAACGCCGGAGGGTTCCTGCAGCGAGGCGCAGATGCAGTGAAACTCGAGGGCGGAGCCAAGCGCGTGGAGATGGTGCGTGCCCTGGTCGATTGCGAAATTCCCGTCATGGGCCATCTCGGCCTCACCCCGCAGAGCGTCAATATCATGGGCGGATTCAAGGTGCAGGGCCGGAAAGCCGATGACGCTTTGCGGCTGCTTGATGACGCTCACCGTCTGCAGGAGGCCGGATGCTTCGCGTTGGTGCTTGAAGGCATTCCGGCCGAGCTAGCCCAGCGAGCGACCGAATCGCTGTCGATACCAACTATTGGAATCGGCGCGGGTCCCGGGTGCTCGGGCCAAGTGCTCGTATTCCATGACGTGCTGGGGCTGACCGAAGGTCATCGGCCCAAATTCGTTCGCGCCTATGCTGATGGTTTTCAGCTGTTGCAGGAGGCGCTGTCGCGCTGGGCTACCGATGTCCGCAGTGGAGCGTTCCCGGCGCCGCAAGAGTCCTATCGGCTTCCTGAAAGCCTGAGTAACATTATCGCAAACTGGGCTCCTCCCAACCCAACTGATGTAAGGTGCAACGATGCGGACGATTGCGACGGTCGCTGAGCTTCGTCGTGAGCTCGCGAAGGCTTGCAGCGCGGGCAAACGCGTCGGGCTCGTGCCGACAATGGGCTATTTGCACGATGGCCATCTGGCCCTGATCAAGGCGAGCCGAGCGCAATGCGACGTCACCGTCGTTAGCATCTTCGTCAATCCGACTCAGTTCGGACCAAACGAGGATCTCAGCAGCTATCCTCGCGATTTCCTACGCGACGAAAAATTGTGCCGCGATGCCGGTGTTGCGATTGTCTTCGCGCCGGGTGCACAGGAAGTCTATCCGGCTCAATTCGAGACCTTCGTCGAACCGGGCGAATTGGCGAAGCCACTATGCGGGGCTTTCAGGCGTGGGCATTTTCGCGGCGTCGCAACCGTCGTATGCAAGCTGTTCAACATGGTGCATCCGGACGTCGTATTTTTCGGGCAAAAGGATTTTCAGCAATGCGCGGTCGTTCGTCGCATGGCAACTGATCTCAATCTTCCCATCGAGATCGTCACCGTGCCAACCGTTCGGGAACCGGACGGGCTCGCGATGAGCAGTCGCAATCGATATCTCAGCGAGGAAGAACGTCGGCGAGCCGTTGCCATCAGTCGTGGGCTGTTCGCCGCGGCGGATGAGTTCCGCTCAGGAGTGCGCGAGGTGGATAAGCTGATTGCGATCGCCGAGCGGCATCTTGAGACAGTTGATCGGCTGCAATACCTTGAACTTGTCGATGGTGATACGCTCAAGCGTGCGGAGAGTCCGCTGCGGCTTCCGGCGGCGCTCTGTGCCGCAGCCTACGTCGGTTCGACCCGGCTGATCGATAACGTACTGCTGGCGTTGCCAAATCTGTAGCGCAATTCAGAACCAAATCGATAAACTGTGTTCTTTTTATCCGTTTCGCCGGCGTCGTCGGTGTAACCCTGGAAGTTCCGACGCAGCCGCCCCTCGCGCTTCGCCGCGGCAAGATTGTCGCCGGGTAGGGCGAAGTGGTCGTAGGGCGAAGTGGTCGAAACTAATGCGCACGTAGCCCGCGTCGACAAGGGTTTCCGCAATTCCGACTGAAGATGACGCACGACTTCTGGGGCAGGGCGTATTCGCCGATCTTGCACTGATGCTTCTTGAAGGAGGGAATATGCGCGTAACCGAAGTCCGACAAGCGATCCGGACGGAGTTCGATGCATTTGGCGACCGTGTCTAGCACTACAGTTGCAATTTTCGGGTGGTTCTGAATCTATGGGCGACCATGATTCGGGATTTGATGATTGGTGGAGCGTCGGTCGAAGATACGCGACGCTGTGGGCTTCTTTGTTGCGGCAGGCCAAGCAACGGATTCGTCCGCTGTTTACGCAGGAGCGGATCGCGATCTCGGCGGGGCAGTTTCTCGATGGACGTTGGGGCAACGAGCCGCGCATCCCTCACAAGGAGAAGCATCAATGCCGGTCCATGTGCACAGCCAATTCGATGAAGAAGTCGTCAATCGCGAGCCGTGGCGGGGGCGCTGACCAAGACCATGAGTCTAGCAGGCACATAAGCCTCTGCGTGGCTTCCATGATCAAAGTGTTTATGTCGGCGTCTACACCGCGATGTCGGTTGCCACAAGCTTTGGCAGGCTACGCAAGCCCAGAGTAACCGGGTTGCAAGCCCATCGCCTCGCATTGAGACCGATTGCGATCGGCAAGATGGAATTTCATCTCGTTGTCAGCTTTGCGACTGAGCCATATTGATTTGTCGCGGATATGACTGCGGAAGGCGAGGCCGCGTTGGCGCGCTGAAGGGCGCCACGGAATCGTAATGCGCGGTCTCGAGGCGCACTCGGGTGCTTCGTGCTCCTTCAGTGCGCGACCGCACTCATCAATCAGCAAGTAACAAGCTTGTTGAGAGCCCCAACGCTCCATGCCTAGCCGGCACAGTTGCCGATCGTATCGAGTTCGGATCGAGACGTCACGTGCGTTTTCGCGGTGGCATCGTATTTGCAATCAAAGATGTCGTCGCGGATCGAACTAGAAGAGTGACGATCGACGCGATCCGATATCACGCGCTGAACCGTCCGGCATGGCGGATTGCGCCAACAAACGATGTCCTCTCGACCGCCGAACCTGCGCACTCTCTGTCGCTCGGGAGTCCGTCGCTGGTACAGCGCCCGCGGGTCGTCTATCAATAAGGTCCCTGTCATGGCGTCTGCTGGTCAACCATCCTCTCGGTTAGCAACGCGTCTTGCATTCTTCGTTCCCGGGTTTGGCTTCGGGGCCTGGGCCCCGCTCGTACCATTTGCGAAAGACCGGCTGGCGGCCGATGACGGCGTGCTTGGCCTACTACTGCTCTGCCTGGGTGCTGGATCCATCATCGCGATGCTTCTGACAAGTGTTTTGAGCGCCCGCTACGGCGTCAGGCTGATCATTCTTGTGGGTGGGCTTAGTCTCGCGATCATCCTGCCGTGCCTCACGACAGCTAGCATGTTGGCGCTCGGCGTCGCGCTATTCGCCTTAGGCGCCTCGATAGGCTCGATTAGTGTGGCCGCGAACATTCATGCGATCGAGGTGGAGCGCACGGCGGAGTGCCCGCTGATGTCCAGCTTCCACGCTCAATTCAGCATCGGGGGACTTGTGGGGTCTGCAGCCATGACCGCTTTTCTCTCGCTGCAGATTGACGCATTTGTTTCGACTGTGGTCTGCTCGGGATTGATAGTGATCGCGATCATGCTGGCGTGGCCGCGATTGGTGCCAACGGCGCAGGCGGACCAGGGACCGTCGTTCATTCTGCCGCGTTCCATCGTGCTCCTTCTAGCCGCGATTGCGGCGATCGCCTTCCTTATCGAAGGCGCGATGCTCGATTGGGCTGCCTTGTTGGTCGTCGGCGCTGGTCTTGCTCCAAAGACGCAGGGCGGCTTAGCGTATGTACTGTTCTCCATAGCCATGACGGTGGGACGCCTTGCTGGCGACGCCGTCGTCGAACGCGCGGGGGACCGCGCGACACTTATGTTCGGAAGTCTACTGGCCTTGGCAGGTTTCGGAGCTCTGCTGGCCGCACCGGTAGCCGTCATCGCCATGGGCGGCTTGCTGCTCATTGGTCTTGGCCTATCGAATGTCGCCCCAATTCTGTTCCGGCGCGCCGGTACGCAGGAGGCGATGCCCGTTGGTCCGGCGATTGCCGCGATCATGACGGTTGGTTATGCCGGAATTCTCATTGGACCGGCTGGTATCGGGTTACTGGCCAAGTACGTGGGACTGCCGGCCGCATTTGGGGTCCTAGCCGGGCTCATGTGCCTCGTCGTGCTCTTGGCGCCCATCGTGACGGCGAACACACGGTGAATGCGTTTGAAACGTGACAGAGCGGCACCTCGCGCGCGAGAGAAGCTTCGATCGTGGCTTGTCTCTGATCGAGCAGACGGCAATGAGTTGGCTAGCTGATATCTGCCTGGCGCCGATGATCGGCTACTTTTTGCTGGCCCCAAAGCGGTGCGCTTCTCCGGAAGTGCTTCAGGCCCGGCGATTGGTGGTCCGCGCTCTTCCAGAGATCTGCCTTCATGCCTACGATGGGTCGCTTGATGCGCTTGCTGTTCGCCCAATCATTGTTTCATCCCAGGCTTCTATACCTGAGTGAATCCGCGCTTTCGGCTGTTCGCAAGCTCGAGTTTTCAACCCGATTGCGCAAAGCGGATGTTCGCCAAGATCGCCAACTCCCCGTACTCCGGTGGTCGCGGCGACTACTGGGTCAAGACCACCTCCGCTCATCGCGAGACGCTGGCCATTGCTGGCTTCGCCCTGGACGGCAGCAAGTGGGACGGCATCTTTGTCGGTCGGCACAAGGGCGACGGCTTCATCTACGCCGGCAAGGTCGACCACGGCTTCGACACGACGTCGGAGACCGAGCTGCGGAAGCGGCTGAAGCCGCTGATCAGGAAGACGCAACCCTACACCAAGAGGGTCGTACATCGCCGCATCTGGGTGGAGCCCGAGCTGCTGGCCGAGGAAGTCCGCAGAGGGCAAAGTCCGGCACCCCTTCTTCAAGGGCCTTCGGGAGGATTAGTGATGGCCTACAAGCGAGGCGCGCGCGAGATGATGGCACAACGATTAGGGCCGACATGGGTCAGCCATGAGCACGTCCCTGACGTCCACACCGGCGAACCATGGTCCGAGATGGCGGTCGAAGACTTGCAGGCCGCGTGGAAGACGGGTGCAAACCTCGAAGAGTTGAGCACATACCTTTGCCGCGACTGGGAAGACATCACCGAGAAATGCAAGGAGCTTGGTCTTGATCTGATCTATCAGCCGCAGCGCCGTCAGGGCTATCTCCAAAAATGGAAGCGCCAGGAGGAGAAGAAGTCCAGCGCGGGAGGATCGTGAAGATGGCTCGCCTCACCCCCGCCGAGCAGATCGAGCAGAGCTACGACGACACCATGAAGGCGCTGGCCGACTATCTCACGCGCGAGCGCGACGCGGCGACCACCATCGACCGGCTAATCCAGATCCTTGATCGCGACAGCCTCCGCGGCGCCATCACGGAGGTCCTGGTTGACGCACGCGTGCATCCAAGACCAAGGCGTCGCCTTTGAGTGCGACGGGATAGGCCCGCCAGCGTGAACCTGCACCCGCAGAAGAGGCCCGCCAACTGAGGCGGCCTTACTCTCTGTCCATTCGGAGATTTTCGGGCGCCTTAGAGGCTCAGCACCAGCATATACGCGAGGACCGTGGATAGAGCGCCCAATCCAACGATGGTGATTATGAAAACGAGATCTGGCGCCGTCACGCTGCCCCCCATTTGGTTTCTAAATCACCTGAATCTTACGCTTTACTCCGGCGGCTGCAAGCCGGGCGACATAAGCCATTCGGTCATGTGAGCGCCAACCTCGTTTTGTCGGGCTCTACGCAGTAAGGCTTCCCGCTGCGGTCCATGCGGGAGCTTCTTGGCTTGCTCGCGTAGGCTCTTCGCTTCTTCGGCAAGTCGTTCTTCCAAGGGCGAAGACTGGCTAAATCGGCGGCGCGCTCCCATGGCCTTCCTCCATGACGTAACCCGGCAATTCAAACGCGAAAGTTCCGGGCCGGTTCCTCAAATCAGGCCACTGTGATTTTCAAACTAGGCCACCGCGCTCGGAAACAGGCCAGTACCCGAGGCAGCATGAGAACATTCCGCAAAACGAGAACAACGGGCTTCCATCAGGTGCGGCGGCGTCCGAGCCCCCGCGGATATGTTATGTAGGCCGCAGGTGCTACCTTATGACAGCTCCTGCGGCTGGTGCCGCGACGTTCCGCACGATCCGCGCGGCACGCCAAGTTGCTAGCACACAGGCCCGCTAGCGTGAACCGGCTCTCCCGAAACGGGCTCGCGTCAGCGAGATTGAGCTTCTTTTGGAGAGCCCTGATCATGTCCTCGACGCTCACTTGCCGCCAGTGCGTGGAACTAGTTTGATCTGCAAGCCCATGGCGGTGAGCACACTGAGAACTGTTGAAAAATTCGGAAGCTGTTGGTCGCCGAACGCGCGATAGATGTTTGTACGCTGCAGTCCAGTTTTTTTGAGAGTTCTGAAATGTTGAAATGTCTGAGCGCCTGCCCGATCGCTTTGCAAATTGTGTGAGGTTCACCCGAAGCGAATGCCTTGTTAAGCTCAACGGCGAGCTGCGAAGGGACGACTGGCCTGAAGGTCTTTGTCATTCGAGCCTCCCAAAGAAGATGGCCGGCTCTAAGAGCCGGCCCCTGTTCTTTTTAAGAAGCTGCTCAGTACCTCGCGATCATCGGACCGCCGAACTTGTAGTTCAGGCGGACGAGGCCCATGTCAACGTCTTGGCGGATGCGGTCGCTACCTGCGAAGGCTCCAGCCGGCGTGGTGAAGTCGATCGTGCGATCGCCCAAGAAGATATGGTTGTACTCGATGCCAACCGACCAGTTCGGAGCAAAGCCATACTCGAGGCCCGCGCCAACGGTGCCACCCCAACGGGTTTCACGCGCCGACGACAAGAGCGCGCCGGTCGGAATGTCGAACACATCATACTTGTCGCCGACGACCGCGGCGCCGCCCTTGACGTAGAGCAGAACATTATTCCAAGCGTATCCGACCTGCCCGGTAATCAGACCAAAAGAGTCGATGCGAGAGCGATTGCGATCAGCGCCGAACGCCAAGCTCGTGTTGTCGCCTCTGAAGTCAGCCCAGTTGCCTTGGCCTTCGAAACCGAACACCCAATTTGCCGACTGCCAGCGATAGCCAATCTGACCACCGACCGTGCCCCCGACAGCATTGTGGCAACCCTCGCCGACCAGAGCGCCTGGGACTCCGAAAATGCCTGCTGCATCCACAAAATCCCAGCACTTGTGGCTTGAACCGCCGCCGCCGTTGATGCCGATGTAAAAGCCGCTCCAGTCGTAAACAGCAGCAACCATCGGAGGCGCCTTCGTATATGGCCGCGCGGCCAGATCCGCCGCAGCGAATCGGGTTCTTCGTTTCCATGCCCACGACAGGCAGTAGCTTGCTCTCCGACCGAGCTACTAGGAAATGTGCGATGACGATCCCCTCGGTAATTTTGTCTCCAATTGGAGACAATCCTCATCCAGTCGAGCGCCCACACGCTTAACCATCCAGACGGACTGCCGATCCGCCTGAAGCTTGCCAGGCACGAAACACCATGTGCCCATTTCGACTTTAAAAATATGGATCCTCAAAAGAGCGAGGACGTGGTTGCGTCGGCATTGAGCACCTCCGCCAGTGCAGTCCGCCTCGACGAGGACCTTTATGGCCCGGACATTTCTGCGGCGAGCGATCAGCTGGGCCAGTCGCGCCCGGCTTGGCTTTCATCTTCTGCTCGAGGCCGCAGACCTTCTTCGAAAGTTGGCCGGCGAGCGATGCCGGCGAGTCGCTGAAGGCTGTGCTTCGCAGATTAAGCCGCAGGCTCGATAGTTGGTCCGAAAACCGCATTCGAGATGTCTGGCACCGGGACCCCCGAGTGAAGATCCGGGCCGATGAGGTCAGTCAGCTGCGTGCGCTCGTAGAACCCAAGCGCAAATCAGAGACTGTCCATGATCTTGAAGAGCTTCGAGCTACTACGCGGCGGCCTGCGTCGCCGCTCGGTGAGGTTTTTGAGGGGCGGAAAGTGTATACTTTCAACTTGTCTGCCGTCGCCATCGGTCTTACCGACGACGTCGAACGAAGCCGCTAAGGTCGTGAGCGGTAACCCAACGTCGACCGTTATGGCTGCACGATGTGCCATCGCGGATGGGTGACGAGTACCGCGGATACGCACTGGCAAACGAGAACCCGTCAGCCCTATGTGGCTGGCCTCGCCTCGCTTCGTGCCCCTGTTGTGCCCCAACTTTTTTGGGGCACATACTTGGAGACCGCGTCGCTAAATGGCTGATCCAAAGGGATAAATGGTGGGCGCACAAGGGATCGAACCTTGGACCTCTCCCGTGTGAAGGCCAATCCTGCTATTGATGCGATTTAACAATTTCCAGGCCGGTTCAAGTTCCCCGTTTTTTCCCCTGCTTCAGAGAGCCTACCTTATCCGGCCCGGGGACCAAGAATGGCCTCGAGACATCGTGCGGCTATCCCACGGGTCTATGGCAGTCCTGGAGCGTCTGCCGGGCGGCGGGCACTTCTCCGGGGACGGGCCCGGCAAGCCCCTAAGCACTGGCAGCAATGGCCGCGGTGATCATCCGCATGAACAAGGCCCGGGTGGCGGCGGGCGGCCACCGTGGGCAGATCGCACGTTGGGCAGGGATGTTGTGCCGCACGGCTTCGGTCGACCTTCGACTGGCGCACCGAACAGACCGGCTACTCGAACGAGATGTCCGAGATGGCCTTGGCGCACACCGTCCCCGACAAGGTCGAGGTGGCCTACCGGCGCGGCGACATGCTGGAGAAGCGCCGGCGGATGATGGCGGATTGGGCGGCGTTCTGTGCGGGGACGGTGGCGGTCGAAGGGAGCAACGTGATCACTCCCAATCGCCGAGATAGTCCTTTTGGACTAGTCGGGAAACTGCTTGCGCGAGGCGTTGGAACCTCTTAACGAGTTTGCGCTATCCCATTGGAACGGAACAAGGCAGACCGGGTAATCGGAATGGACTGGGAGCCGGCGCACGCCGACCATTCGATCGATAACGTTAGTGTGCTGTTCACATTCACGGAGCCGGTTGACGCCGACTCTTTCGACGAGATCGTTATACCCCTTCGAAAGGCAGCGACCGCGCACCGATTCAACAACCGGGTTGAAGGGCAAGAAGCTTCCGAAATCTCACTCCCCGCCACGCCCGGACAGCCGGTGATGATCAACATCGGAGCGGTGCCGATGACCCGTCGGGTAGCTTTTCAGCAAGCCGCGGACAATGTGGTGTCGTCGGAATTTAGTATGGGCGTCGCATCCTTCACGATGTGGACGACCCGCTATCGGCGCTGGGCGAATTTCTTCTCAGAACTGAGCGATCTTTACACTGCGATCGACGGCGTCTGGCCGCTTTCGAAGAGAGTAAAGTCGATTAGGCTGCAATATGTGGATCGCTTTCTTTCCGCGCCGGGAGGGGCGAGCCACCTGGAAGTTCTTGCAGAGCAAAATCCGACGTTTCTCACAATTCCACAGGCCGACCCAACAGCGGCGTTTCACGTCCATACTGGCTGGTTCAACTACGATGCCAGGCCCGGATGCCGCCTTCTGACAAACGTCAACATTGATGCGGGAGATGTAAGGGCGCAATTAGGGCGGGAGCGGCGCAATATGTCCTTTTTGACCCTGATGCAGTTCGAGTCTTTGGATGCATCGTTGGAGGACCCTCTTGCGCAGGCTGATCAATTGCATCAGAGGTTGAAACTTCTGTTTCGACAGCTTATTTCTAGACCTGCGGCGGCCCGAGTCGGCCTCTCGGAGCACCAACCATGATGCCAGCTTCTGAAACGGCGGTTGCGGCGTATTTCGCTGGTGCTGAGGCCGGCGTGACTTGGGGCGCCTCGAGATCTGTTGCAGCGCATATTCGCCCTTTGCAGCCGGTGCCCACCGGCAATGTCATACATTTCCGCACGAAGCAGCCGACGCAAGTTCTTCCGGACGAGGAGAATACCGCTGGCACAGTGAAGACGCTTTCCGCTTTTGCTCCCGCCGAGACAGTGGCCGACGCAGCGGTGGCGCAATTGTTAAAATTCAAAGAGATGCCGGCCGATTGGGATGGCTTCGGCGCCGCAAGGCCGGTGAAGGCGTCCGTCGATGCCGCGCGCGAGTTCGTTCGGTCTCTTGCGCCGAACAGTGTCGTGCCTCAGCCCGCGTTACACGCCGACGGCAATGCGATTCTATTTTATCGAGCCGACGATATTTATGCTGAACTAGAATTCGTCGATAAGACGATCGAGTTTTTCGCGCGGCGGGGCGACAGGGAATGGTCAGACGAATTTCAACTTGGTATGCCTCTGCCTGCAGCGCTTTCAGAAATTGGTTTCTCGATCTAAAAGACCCAACCGGTTGTCGTAAGGCCACCCGAGATCCCGTGGACGACAAAGAGCGTTGCCTCGTCGTCAATAAACATTGCGAAGATCAGAAGTGCGAGAGAATTAGCTTGGGCCGGCATGGCAGCCCGGGTCCCGTCGCCAATTCCGAAAAGATCTATCGGATTCTGATCGCTCCAACCGATATGAGCGCTGAACAAGTCGCTCTCACCGCTATCACCCATACCGAAACCATCGGAATGAGTGTTTTGCGGGATCGCGCAACAGACGACGAGTTTCGATCAATCGTAGCGGGGCGCACAGCCCAGCCGGGGCGCTCATTCGTCGGTGTGATTGAGCTCAGCTGTGGCGAGATCCGAGGCTTAGACTCGGCAAATGATGCGGAGGGGCGTTGCTTTAAGGATCGCCACTTCATTGTCGTGGACACCGATATGGAGAAGCTGCCGCATCACGCAGATGTCTTCAACACGATGCCGCGTCAAAACTCCGAAGGAAAACCCACCGCGAAAACGGTATGGCGTCGTGAACGCGGGCGGCTGTTGGATTTGGCGAACAAAAATATTGTAAAACGAGCTAGTTTTCGGGAAGGGCGGATTTAGTCGTGGCTTGCAAATGCACGATGCCGTTATCCTCGAGACCATCCATGGGGCAGAGACCCCAGCTCTAGGCGGCCGATGCTGTTCATTTCATTGCGGTGGCGCTCGCCAGTAACGGCCGGGTGCATAGATTTACTCCTTCGGATACCGACCTTCTTTGTACAGTCGAAGCGCCTCGGCTTTCATGGTTTGATAGCAAAGCTGCGAAGCCGCGCGCGTCGTCGGATTGTCAGTCGGATATGCATGGTTCATTAGGTCAGCAGCCGGAATGCGATCGGCGAGCGTGCTCGCGTAACAGCGGCAGTAATGTGTCTCAAAGAGCGAATTCGGAATAATCTTCGCCTCTTGATCCTTGATTTTTTCGCGCATGCAGCTCGCGGTGTTGGCTTTGATAAACTGCTCGCGAGCCCCGCCCGTGAGATATTGGCCGAAACTCGGGGATCCAGAGATCAAGAACACGGCAGTGCTAATTGCAGCAACAGCTCTTCGAACTTTTCCCATCGGATTCGCCTGATCAATGCCACCAGCCGAGCCAGATTCCCCATCCGTGGATTACGGCAATCGGAAAGAAGATTCGCTCCCGCAATCAAAAAGCCCCAGAGCTTTTCATTGAAGCAAGTGTAGAGGTGCTGGCACCAGCCTGCAAACGCGAGCAACCCGATCGCAAATCCTGCCAAATACTGCATGCTGCCCCCGCTAAAATGGCGCATCCTTGCGCAACCGGAGGGCGAGCGCAAGTTGCTTTTTCCAACGGCCGCAATAAGGTTTCATCGGTAAACTGTTCTAGCTAATCGGGATTGTTTGAGATGATCAGGATACTGACGCTATTAGCATGCTTCATGTCTCTATCAGCGCACGCGGCTGAACTGCCTCTAAAACGAGCGAAAAACAGAATTCCGGATGCTGCATGGGATATCCATGTACCTCGCGGCGTACTCGGCCAAACCCAAATGCTAGTCGACCAAAAAGCGGATCATCCTCTAACGCTTTCTCGCAACCGCGATTGCTTCAATCCTACAGCGACAGTCGTATATGAGATCACTCGGGAGGACGGGAACGTCCTGCCATATCCCATTGGGGAGTATGGCAGGATCAACACTTACGGAAAGATGGCCAAGGTGACTGTTAGCCGACCAGGCAACACATTAGATCGCGCGACCTGCGCGAGCGGAAATATTATCATAAGCGACTGATTGACCTTCTCCCGCCCCTACTTGCGCCAAGCAAAAGCCGGTCCTACGGAGAGAACCGTCCGTGCCAGCCTACCTCGTCCGCATCATCGAGACCCGCGACCTCGTCGGCATCTTCGTCGCCGATGATGAGGACGATCTCGAGCTCGTGGTCGATGAGTGCACCGACGTGCCGGACTGCGAGTACGTCGAGCTGCCTGCTGGCGGTGTCATGTGGGAGAGCCCGGCGAAGCCTGTGCCCCTAGATCCAGGCGATCCTGAAGACGACACTTCGCAGATCGAGGAGTTTCCATGGAGCGGTGCCTCTTTGACCGAGGCATGGTGGTTCATCGCCTACGGGCGAGCCGAAGTGGAATGGACGCCCTTCGAGGAGGATCCGCCCCGGCCGCCGCGACCGGAGCCGCGGCCGCGCCCGCCAGGATCGGGGCGGGTGCTGCAGTTTCGGAAGCGGCGAGCGACCTAATGTAGTATCCGGGCTGCCTCGGCACGCCGGACCTTCTCTCTCAGCTCCTCGAGTTCCTGAAGCATTTTCAGGAGATCTGGCAGCACGTGTGCACGCTCAAGGATTCGGGTCTTCTGTCGCATCGCTCCACGCCTCCATGCGCGCTGACGGCGAGCGACATCAAGGCGTACACAGGCGAATTTTCTCCTGAGCGGAGAACTACTTTTTTAGCCAAATCACCTGAGCTAGGCCGTGTACCCATAAAACCGTCGGGGCGACGCGACGAAGGCTGCGTCCGATTATCCCGTTCGCGACCGAGTTGGTGCGGTAGCGCGATATGTCGCGCTAGGTCAGAAGCTGACCTCGGTGATCATAGCCCATAGCCTTTCGGTGCTTCCTAATAGGAAGATGGAGCTCGCGCCAACTGCAGCGCGGCCTCAACGCCACCTTCCAGGATCTGCTCCGCCTGGACAGTGTCGCGGACGGCCCGCGCGAACTGGAGAGTGCCCACCATGAGGCCGAAGATGGCGGTCGCGCGGCGCCGGCTCGCTGCAGAATCGGCATCCGGAAGTAGTGCGGCCAGCGACGAAACGTAGCTTCGCAGCGCTTGCTCGTAGTCCTGCCGAGTGGACAGGGGCTGGCGGGCGATTTCCGGGAGCAACGCCGCCGAAGGGCACCCTTCCGCCGGGTCTTCGAGGTGAGCGCGGTTGAGGTATCTCCGGATCGCCCCCTCGAGGGCCAGGCCCCTCCGCTGATCCTCGTCGAGGCGATGTTGTTGGTCGCTGAGCGCGCTCGCCAGCGCCTCGCGAACGAGCGCGTCTTTGGACTCGAAGTGCGGAGAGAATGCGCCTTTGGTCAGGCCGGCCTCGCCCATGATCCCGGCGATCCCAGCGGCGGAGATGCCGTCTCGGCGCACGCACTTCGACGCCACATCGATGATGTGCCGTCGCGTCGCTGCTTTATGACCTTTCTCGAAACGCATCTTCTCTCCCCACCAATATCTCGCAGCCGTTAGGCTGCAGCCGCTTCCAACAGGGCTTGGAGGTCGCGATCAAGCTGCTGGGCTACTGCATCGACATTATCGCTGCCAAACTGACCGAAAACGGATGTTGGTCGATCATATTCAAACGCGACACCGCCATCGTCATCCTCGCGCAATAGGACGCGAATGGGCGCATATAGCCCCGCCGACAGTTGATGGCGGGTCATCTTGGATGCGGTGAGCGGATTTCCGATATCGAACTGGATGGATCGGCGCGTCAGCCCAGCAATAGCCAGGAGTGCCCCATGGTCACGCTGTCCGAAAATGGTGAGCGGCGGACCGGCCTCCAACTCTCGCAGCGCGCGCGTGCCTTCACCGTATCGCAGGAGAGTGAAGATCCCGTCATCGATGCGGGGTGTCAAGGTCGCGAGCTTGGCACGAACGTCCTCGAAAGGCTTTGTTGAGCGGATGGTGACGTGCTCGACCGGAATGGCACGCGTTGAGTGCAGTGCATTGGCCATCTGTTGATCCTCTAATCGGTTGTCGTTGTTTGCAGGCGGCCCCTTCGCCACGCGAAGCGGCTACTTCGTTAGATCGCACTCGACTTTCCGCCCAAAATGCCTTCGATGCCGCGGGCAAGGTTTAGAAGCTCCCGGTCGCGCCCTAAGGGGGCATCCAGCTCGAGTCCAATCGGCAGCCCCGCGCGAGACAAGCCAACAGGAAGGCTGATACCGGGCAGCCCCACGCTGCTTGCCGACACGGTGTGGTTCGCCAAAGCGAGGTAGCTGACTTCCTGCCCCGCGATATGGACGGTCGCCTGCTCCTCGATCAGAGGCGCCGTGCAAGGCGTGGTCGGTTGCAGAATGACCAGCGCCCCATGAGAGACGAACGCCGTGTTGAGCCGGCGCTGGATTTCCGGCCGGCTCACATCGAGCGCCGTCCGATAGGCCTCTGCCGAGGTGGCACCTGCACCACCCGGCAGTACGATGTGCCCCCACGCCTGCCGAAGTTGGGGCTTAAGGCCCTCGTAAATGGCCTCGAACGTGGTCGGAATGTCATGGCGGCGAAGAAATTCCGAAACTGCGCCCATCGTCTCATGAGCGAAGATGCCCCATGTCGCAGTTTGGACGAGGGAATTGAAGTCTTCGCCAAGGTCTACTTCAACGACCTCGGCGCCGGCCTCCTGCAGCCGCCGAACCACCGCGCGGAAGCGGGTCTCGACTTCGGAGTCCACCAGATCCAGGAACTGTCGCGGCGCGAAGGCCAGCCGGGCTCCCTTCAGGCCGTAGCCGCCGTCGGAGAACTCCGCAGCCTCTTCACCAGTCACGACCTGATCCACCAGAATGCAGTCCTCGACGCTTCGGGCGAATACGCCCGTCGTGTCGAGCGTATGGGAGATCGGCGCAACGCCGTAGCGCGGCCAACGCCCGGTCGTTGGCTTGAAGCCCACGACGCCACAGAACGATGCGGGTACCCGGATCGACCCAACGGTGTCACCGCCCAAGGACGCGGGAACGAGCCCAGCGGCCACGGATGCGGCGGAGCCGCTCGACGAGCCGCCCGACACGCGATCTCGTGCGTGCGGATTCTTCACCTGGCCGTAACGTGCGTTGTGACCGGTCAAGCCGTACGACATCTCGACGAGGTTGTTCTTGCCGAAGACCAAAGCCCCCGCCCCCTTTATGGCCCGGACAGCGTCGGCATCTTCGTGCGGCACGAAATGAGAGAGGCCTTCGACGCCCAGGCTGGTAGGCAGTCCTTTTGTCAAATAGCTGTCCTTCACCCCGAGGGGCACGCCAAGGAGCGGGGCCGCCGAGCCGGCCGCACGCGCCTTGTCCACGTCCCTCGCGGCCTCGAGCACAGCAACCTCGTCGATGGTGATGAAGGCGTTCAGCTCGGCAAGCGCTCGGGCGCGCTGCAGAAGCGCAGTAGTGTAGATTTCCGACGTAATGTCGCCGTTGCCAACCGCTGCTGCAGCGGCTGCGAGCCCAAGCGAGGTGAGATCTGTGATGTCTCGCGATGCAATCTGGCGTGAAGTGGCGATCATGTCTTCCATGAAATCCTCGCAAAGAAGGTGTTTGGTGGCATCCCGCTGCCGCTAAACAGATGGCTCAGCTCAATGCCATTACGATCATAATATCACATTACGATCGTACTTCAATGGTGGTTTTCCGTGGAAGGCGGAGCCGCCGGACACATGTACGTGAGGGCCCAGGTGCCGAATGAAAGGATACTTCAACGGTTCGAAGAACGACCGTCCGGGAGCAAAGAGTTCTGGACACGTCCTTCATTTGGTCGGGCAATCTGGCCGGCGCGGATTGCAGACCCTACGTCACAGCGACGGTGAGCGGCGTTCGTCGGCCGAGCACGATTGGTTTCGGCGGGGATTGTCGGTTGGTTGATGTCCGCTTCTGCCCGCAAGCGCCGAACAAGGACCGGGCCAGGAGTGTTGCGTTCGGCCAGACTCCCGTGATTCAAACTCCCAAACTGGGGTCTCGAATCATGCGCTACGAACTCGCCGACTATGAATGGACTGCTATCAAGCCGATGCTCCCGAACAAACCGCGCGGCGTTCCTTGGGTTAACGATCGCCGTGTCCTCAATGGAATTTTCTGGGTCTTGCGATCCGGAGCACCCTGGCGTGATCTGCCCGAGGCGTTTGGTCCGTATACCACTTGTTACAACCGCTTTGTGAGGTGGCGGCGAGCGGGTGTCTGGAGCCGTATCATACACGCGCTTGCCGGCGCCCATGATGCCGGCATTCAGATGATCGATACCTCCATTGTCCGCGTGCACCAGCATGGAGCCTGCATCAAAAGGAACCAATGCCAATCGATGGGACGGTCACGCGGGGGCTTGTCGAGCAAAATACATGCGGTGGTCGATAGAAATGGTCGGCCGGTACGGCTGGCATTGAGCCCCGGCGAGGCCCATGACGTTCGACTTGCCAGAAAACTGCTGTCACGTTTGCAATACGGGGCAATGCTGCTTGCCGACCGTGGCTATGACGCTGACTGGATCAGAGAGCTCGCGATGAAGAAGGGTGCCTGGGCCAACATCCCCCGAAAAGCAATCGCAGCGACCCGATCTGCTTCAGCCCGTATCTCTACCGCGCTCGCAACCAGGTCGAACGGTTCTTCAACAAGATCAAACATTGTCGTCGGGTCGCGACGCGCTACGATAGGCTCGCTGCCAACTACCTCGCATTCGTTCAACTCGCGTCAATCAGGCAATGGCTGCGCTTTAATGAGTCCGCGTCCTAGTCATCTGGAACGCAAGTTCGTCACATTAGTTGATAGCTCGAATCTCTGCAGAGGAGAGTGCGAGTGGCGAATGCAGGTGAGCGAGGCCGGCCGATCGCGCCGTTAGTGCTGAGTGCGCAGGAGCGGGCGTATTTGGAGAGGCAAGTTCGTCGCCATCGCGTAGCCCGGTCGCTATCTGAGCGATGCCGTGCGATCCTGCGGTGTGCGGATGGCTTGCCAAGCAAGTCCGTAGCTGCCGAACTCGGCCTTCACGAACATACCGTTGGTAAGTGGCGTCGCCGGTTTTTGAAGGATCGCTGTGATGGCCTGCTTGACGAAGCGCGACCTGGCCGCCCTCGCACCATCAACGACGATCAGGTTGCCGCCGTGATCGAGCGAACGCTGCGGACGACGCCAGCCGACGCGACGCACTGGTCGATCCGCTCGATGGCGGCGGAAACTGGGTTTTCCCACACCACGATCCGCCGAATGTGGTCGGCGTTCGGCTTGCAGCCGCACCGTAGCCAGACATTCAAGCTGTCGAGCGATCCGCTGTTCGTCGACAAGGTGCGCGATATCGTTGGCCTTTATCTATCCCCACCGAACCGTGCGCTCGTCCTCAGCATCGATGAGAAAAGCCAGATTCAGGCGCTCGATCGCGAGCAGCCGGTCTTGCCGATGATGCCTGGCCTGCCGGAACGGCGCACGCACAGTTATGTGCGGCACGGTACGACCTCGCTGTTTGCCGCGCTCGACGTCGCCTCGGGGTTCGTCATCGGCAAATGCTACAAGCGGCACAGGGCAGTCGAATTCTTGAAGTTTTTAAAAGAGATCGATGCCCAGGTCCCTGAAGGCCTCGATGTCCATATCGTCATGGACAACTACGCCACCCACAAGACACCCAGGATCAAAGCGTGGCTCGCTCGCCGGCCGCACTATCATGTCCACTTCACACCAACTTCCGCGTCATGGATCAATCAGATCGAGCGTTGGTTCGCTGAACTCACCAGAAAGCAGATCCAGCGAGGTGTTCACACCTCCGTCAGGCAGCTCGAGACCGACATCCGTACCTTCATCGACCTGCACAACAGAAACCCGAAGCCCTTCAAATGGACCAAGTCAGCCGATCAGATTTTGGCTTCCGTCAAACGCTTCTGCCACAAAGCTCAACAGACTTTATGTGGCGAACTTTAGATTCACGTGACTAGTCCGCGAGGGTAGAAAATTCGGACCTGGGTTAAAGTCCCTTCAGTGCGCGGGGCTTAGCCGCAGGCACCGGCAACAGATCGGCTCGGCGTGCCTCTGCGCTAGCCATCGTGTGCTTATACCGGTCCGCCGAGTCCGGATCCTTCCAGCGCCCGGTCCGCGTGAGCCCGTAGGTGTCCAGCCCTCCGTAGCGGTGCATCCAGGTCCCGTAGGTGTGGCAGAAGATGTGGAAGCCGCGCATGCGCTTTGGCAGGACTACCCCGGCGCGGTCCAGTGCGAGGTAGAGCATCTTGTACAGCCGCCCGCCCTTGCAGAACCGGAACAGCTTTTCGTCGGGATGGCGCTCGAGGAAGGGTACCCCGGCGCCGGCTCGGTTGCGGCCAGCCGCACCATTAGTCAAAACCCCTCCAGTGCCCTTGCTGGGCCTCACGGGACGCGGGCGTTGTTTCCGGAAGGCTTCCACCACGATGGGTGGGAGGTGCACCGGGCGGGGCTCGCTGTTCTTCGTGGCGCCGAGGTAGAGCAGGGCCTGCTCGAGCCTCAGGCCGCGCAGGATGGCCTCCTCCGTGGCGTCGCCCAACCGCATGCCGGTGTAGAGCAACGTCAAGCAGAATAGGCCGAACTCCGGCTCGATCGCGTAAGCCTCGCGTATCACGGCGAAGGCCTGGTCTGGCTCGAGCCATTCGGTAGCCTTGCTGCCGCGCCAGCCCTTGGGGCGCTTGATCTTGAGCTCGATCCCGGCATGCTTCAGCACAGCCGACACCGGCGTGTAGAATTGGCGGTTGAGGGTGGTGGCGGGCGCGAGCGGGTAGACGCCGCGGGCGGCGTTGTCGATCGCCAACTGGTCAATCTCGGCTAAGGGCTTGTCGCGTAAGGCGTGGTCGCCGGTCGCCTCGATGATCTTCCCGAGGAATTTTGCCTCTCCGCCCGCCTTCAAGTAGGCGAGGGTGGCGTCGGCGAAGGTCGGTGGCTTAGGCGCCTCGGCTACTTCCTCGCGCTTCCGATACTCACCACGTTCGATTGCCTCCTTGATGCCTTTGAGGACCCGCTTGGCGACCCGAAGTTCAGGAGTGCCCGCAGTTCGCTCAACGTAGACTCCGAGGTACGTTCCTCGGATCTCGTAGTTGGGCGTTTTCCCTTTGCGGGGAGGGCGGAGGCTGAGGGGCATGGCTTTGGCAGCGCCTCCTTGAGGCGGTCGAGGTCCTCGGGGAAAAATAGCTTACGACGGCCGAACGGTCGGTAAAATGGGTTCTGCTTGATGAAGTCTTGGAAACAACGACGGCTAACCCGGAAGAAGGCCGCGGCCTCATCCAGGGTTTTCGGTTGCTCGGTTGAGGGTTCGACCAATCGCGGCCTCGTTCAGGCCGGCAGGGACTTGAAGATGGCGACTGCAGCGGCCAGGACGGCAAAAACACAGATCGCGCAAGTCAGCCACTGAGTTCTCAGGATTGCCCTGAGAGACCGCCTAGTCTCTCCGCGCGCTTCCATTGCTGAGTGAACCAAAACATCAAGCTTCGCTTCGACCGGATCGTCCGTCATCGACTGGTACTCCTGCACTATGATCATTCTGATCGCCGAAAACGAGCGCCAGCCCGTGGGCCTGAGAGGCGCTTTCACACCTGATCGCCGTGAGCCGGCACTGATAGTCCTCGGTGCTGCCGGCCGCCTCCCGGACCACGGGAAGCCCCTTAAGCACCCTTGTGCCCCAGCCCTCCGGCTGAGCTCGGTCAGGCCAGATGCCGACCACTACGTCATGGCTCGCGATGACCGAGCGAAGCGGCCCCATGGTGCCATCCAGGAGACCGCTGTTCTCGTCGGCCAACATCACGAGGTCAGCGAGTGTCATTTGCCGCATCGTAAGAACCAAGCCTCAGGCGAATGAGCGTATCGTCGCTGCCACATTCTGCATGATCGCCTGCAGCTCCCAGCCATCTGCAGTAAAGCAGTGCTCGCTCTCACCGCGACAGGCAAATTCGAGCAATTGAGCAGCTTCATTGAGATCGCGCGGCTCATAGTTGATGATCGCGGTTTCAGCCTGCTCAAAGGCGCGGAACGCCTTCTGTTCTCTACGGTCGGCAGATCGCTTGCCCCTCGGGGTCGATCGGGCGATTTCGTTCTCCTGCCGCGCGTACTCCTGGCGATAGCTGGCGAACCGTGCGTTGATCCCGTCGCGTTCGTCGTCCGTGGCCGCGTCCTTCAGCGCCCTTGCGTGGTCTCGATCGATCTCCTCAATCGAATTGTAGAACCAGTCACGAGGTGGAATGACGGAAGACTCCTCGCCTTCAGTGAGAATGGTGATGGCCTTAGTGGAGCCGCCGCGAACCCTTGGCGTTCGCTCCTGCTCGGTGGGGAATTTGGCAATCGCGTCGGATGCCGCTCTCACCTCGCGATCCGCAGCCCAAAAGGTATCGAGCAGCTGTGGAAGTGATGTCAGGGTGGGGCAGGCAAAATTGATGACGGGGGTCAGAGACTTCGTCTGTTGCGCAAGTGACATGAGCAGCTCCCATGGGTGAATAGGGGCGTATTAAGCACCGCTTTATAAGAAAGTCAAGTTCAGCTTAAGTTTCTTCTAGTGCTGCTTGATGCGCGCTTGTAGGAGCGGTGCTCGACCATGCACCCTAAGAGCCGGCCGGCTGTCTTATGTGTCAGGGTGAATGTTGGAAAATCGTCGTTCAGGGGTGCCAGTTCGAGGATAGGACGTCCCCGCTCGTCATTACCCCGAGGCCGGTATTTTCGAAGCTGGAATGTGGAAAATTCGACGTCGGCTTCGTCCTCGAACACAACCACTACGAAATCGCCAGGCGCCGGTTCGACGCCTGTATCCATGAAGACATGATCGCCTGGTTTGAACGTGGGCAGCATGCTTTCGTCTTCAATCTCAATGACAAACATTGAGCCTTGAGGACGGTTTGAGGGCAGAAACCATCTGTCAAACCGCAGACCTTTAGGCGGGTAGTCATTGGGATCCCAGCGAGCGACGGCATTGGCCTGAACCAGAGGAACGGACAGCATTTCCCCGTGGGTGTCGCTGGATGAAAAAGCATCGCCCCACAGCATATACCCCGGGTGGATACCCAAGACGTTCGATATGGTGAGTATCCGGTCTAAACCTGGGAACGTCTTCTCGTTCTCCCACTGCGAGACGGCTTGAACGGAAACTGCCACAGCTTCAGCCAACTCCTGCTGTGTCCAATCCATTGCCTCGCGGGCGTAACGTATCCGCTCGCCGATACCCTTCAGTCCTATTGGAAATTCCGCCATCTCTCGCACACTAAAGCGTGACTTGTAGCATTCCATCATGATCGACTTGACAAAAAATCAAGCTATGCTTAAGTTTCTGGCATGCGATTGCGAGATCCGGCCTTAATTCGTGCTCTGAACGCGATGGCTGCCAGCAAACTGGCAGCAGCCATCGGCATAACCGTACAGGCCCTGAGTCAATGGGGCCGAGTTCCAGCCAAAAGGGTGCTCAGCGTGGAGGCGCTGACCGGAGTATCGCGATACGAGCTCCGCCCCGATTTGCATGGCTCTGGTCCGGTCAATGCACCGAATATCCTAGGGCCAGATAATATTGCTGACCGTACTGGCGGACCATGTCCGAATCCCATCGCTGGAATCGAATTATCGCCGCAGCTCGATGGACTTCCCGCTCGGTGTGGGGAGGAGTCGCGCGGTGCCTCACAATCATCAGTCACCTCTTCAGATAAAGAGCGGCGCGAGTGCGCCGAGGAGAAATCGTAACTCGCGGATATGCGCCGGTCGCCAAACTAGAGCATTCCGCAATGAGCTTGAGCGCGCCACGTCTGCGCGGCTCCTAAACATTAGGAGCACACATGGCGTCGGAAATTCGGGAAAATGCGGCGGTAGTGATGACAGGTGAACTTGCGCTGCAGGAGGCATCTACTCTCATTCGAGAGCTGGCGGGGAAGGGACCCGCCGGCGAAAGTGTTAAGTCGGCTTTACGCCGCGTAGGGCGTCAACTGAAGGACTGGTCGCCGTCCAGGGTACGCGACATCTGGTATGCGGACGTTCGCGTGAGCGTGCGCGGTGTCGAACTCGAACAATTGCGGGCACTGACAAAACGACGAGTTCAAGACAAGGCGGATATCGATGCCCTTGAAGAGTTGCGATCCAGAGTCTCGCGCCTCGAGGCGCTCCTGGAATGCTCGGATCCGTCGTTCCACGGCCCGGACATTGCTGCGCTTGGGGACATCAGGCGCAAGATGGGCTGAGTCCGCGGCGCTGTGGATCGACCCTTCACTTCAATCTGAAGCTCAAACGGGAAGCTGGGCGGCCAGCGATGGCGCGCCCGGTCAAACTCAGTAGGAGAGTTTATGCACACGGGAGAAGCGCTGGCGGTGGCCAGCAAGCCCACGGTCATCCCCGACCATGCTCAATCCGTCTATGACGGCCTTCACCACCTGGGCTGGACCGTTCAGCGTGACAAGGCATTTGAGGCAGTACGGTTCGACCGGGCGAGCCTTGGAAGTTTCGATAGCGTTCTGCAGGCGAAGAACGCCCTTTGGTGCGGCGATGAGGTTAGTCATGGCTGAAGTCGTCCCGTTTCCGATAACGCGCCGGCGGGCATTTATCGCGCGCCAGGCACATGTTGCTGCGGGCATGAGGCCTGAAGCCGGTGAGCGCTACATCCAGCATCAACTCAACACACAAGCCGCCTCTATGCGCCGCAAGGGTGTTGCCGATTTCGTTATCCAGCGCGAGCTCAACTCAATGGAGTTGGCCATACGGACGACGATGGATTGTCGGCGGATTTGGCCCGGTGGTGCTTCGTGAAGGCAATCGTGAAGGTCTCAGAAGCGAGCTCGCGAAAAACCGTTGCCAGGCAATCCGCAGACAAGCGCAAGTTCGTCCATGAAAGCCATGTGCCGGAGGGGGCTCTAACGTGGCGGAGCGCAAAGCAGCGAAATGTTGCGCTTTGGGCTTGGCGCAATGCGGTGAGCCGAGAGTTCGCGGAACGACCGCGCTGTCTGCGCGTGGCGTGGTCTCTAGATTCTCTTTTCGGTGGCGACGGCTTCGCATTTCCAGCCGACTCTTGGTTCGAGAGGAGGATCGGTCTACCAGTCAACAAGGTCCAACAGGCGCTATTGGCTCTTGAGAATGGTGGCGCGATCATTCGCGCGAGCGCGATCGTCGATGGCCTGGCTCAACGAAGGATATGGCCGAGCTCACAGATCATACCCCCCACCGTGGGGGGTGATGATACCCCCCACCGTGGGATGAATATACCCCCCACGGTGGGGGGACATACTCAGTACTACAAGAAAAACCGTTCTAAGAGTCCATTCTCAAACACGCTTTCATTGGCTCGAAGAGACGCCGAGCTAAGAGAAGCAAAATCCCAAAATGTCTCATGGATGCGCGGCGTAGACGCGCCGGCCGTAGGCCCGGCGGAGCCGTATCCGGAGGCGCGATGCTCGCCTACAGACAGAGCCGCGGGTCAGGGGTGAGCGTGCATGATGGAGCTAGATTCCTGCCAGATCGCCTTTCCCAATCTCATCGAGGTCACGCGCGAGGCTCTCGCCCAAGCTAAGCTCGCATACGACTTCAGCCCGGCTCTTACACCCGTTCGTGCATTGTTCGAAAACCGAGCTCGGTCGAGGTCGAGAATGGTATGGCTTCAATTTGAAGCAAAAGGACCGCCCGGAACGCCGGGGCGATGGCTGGTACTGTATGCAGGTGCCTAGATCCGTCGCAAATCGTACCAACACGTTCTTGGTATGTAACAACGGGCCGTTGTTATGTTGCGTGCTGCGGCGTCAGCATTGAAGCCCGGTATTACCGCATCTATATTGTGTCATGTGCAGCACATGACATGTGCGGCCACGCCCTCGATTGGCGGCTCAAAGCCAACGTAGCGACCGGCACGTATTCAAATGGCGGAGAAGTGCACCCGCTGCTTGTGAGCAAGCTCACACCCGTCAACCTGGGTTAAGTTTGCGGCCCGCCAAAATTCCTCTCTCCCGGGCAATTGAGGTCCCACGGTAATCTTGGCAGGCGTTTATTACGCAAGCCATTCATTGGCGGACACCTACATGGCGGACCTTCGATCGGTCAAGTACGACACGCTGTTACAATTCCGTGCTCCCGAGCTATTTGCTGCTGCCTTAGAGCGTGCGGCAGACAAGCGGCTCACCTCGAGGAGCGACTACGTTCGTGGCGCCGTATTGGACCGCCTTCAGCGGGATGGCATCGAAATCGAGCGAGGAGCGGCTTAGCGCAGCATGAGCAACCTGGATGCCATTTTGGGGCTTAAGCGCGAGCTTAAGACTGTGCGCAAGAAGGTCTCCGACCTGAAGGCGCAGAATATCAGCTGGCGCTCAGTGTCCGAAACTCTGCGAGATCTGCTTGCTTTGGATGAGGCGAAGTACAGCGCACTTCTTAAGTCGCGGGGAATTACTCTCGAATAGCTGTTCTGCGCTCTCTTGAGCGTTCCGGGTGGGCTCTCGGTACTAGCCCCGTCTTTGAACATCGACGTTAAAAGGTTTCCCCGGTGACCTCGCCGAACGAGGCCGAGCCCGCAAGGGCGTTCGGAAGTTCGGTCTATGGTCGGCAATCTGGCACGCGCGCTTGCGCTAGGCGCTCTCATCTTTATCGGCGCTGTCGCCCTTTCTATGAGGGAAGAAAAGCCTGGTGGCGCCTTTGACGCCTCCTTCGGCCCTGCATTCGATCGGGGCCGCTGATATGCGCTGGGCTTCATTCAAGGTTTGCCTCAGCGCGTTCTGCGCGCTTCTTCTGATCGCGCCCGCGGTGGCTCAGAAGACCAAGGCGCAGCTTAACACCGAAGTCGGAACGACGTTTCCAGACCAGAACTCCGGTCAGATCACACCCTCCGGCGTCCGTGCATTCCAGAACGACGTGATCAATTCGACCATGCCGACGGCGCCTGTTACGAACAACAACTTCGCAAGTTTCGACGGCGCTACCGGCCTTCTGAAGGACAGCGGAATTTCTTCAAGCAGCCAGTTCGTCGCCAATGCGAACATCATCCCGGGCCCGGCCAATACGTTCAAGGGGTCGATCGATGGCGTCGAGACGTCTGACATCGCGCTGACGGCCTGCACGCTGACCTATCAGATCACGAAGTGGGTCTCCGGCACGGGCTGGCAGTGCGGGCTCAACCCGGTGCTGCCATCGCGTGCAATCGCCGCGACCTTGAATCTATCAGCATTCAATGCGGTCACGACGCAGGGCTATGCCAGTCCCGGAGATGGCGGCGGAGCGACCTTCTACAAGCGCAGCACCGCGGTAACGTCTTTCACGATCAGCCAGCCTGGCACCTGCACCAATGGCACGTGGCCTGGAGTGAAATTCACCGGTGGATCGGGGACTAGCGTCATCGCTACGGTGGTGTGCTCGGGCGGCGTGGTAACTTCCGTGACCTTGTCGGGCATTGGCGGCCAAGGCAATGGCTACACGGTCGGCAATGTTCTGACAGCTTCGTGCGTCAACATCGGCGGCTGCGGCACCATACCTCAGATCACAGTGACTGGGGTTGGTAACGGAACGCTGGTTGACGCATTCACCGCGACCTTCAGCACGGTGAACGCGGGCTCCGGCTGCACCAACGGAACCTATTATGGCATTACGGCATCCGGTGGCGTAGGTGATCGCTTGCGCGGCGTCGTGGTGATCTCCGGCAACACGCTGTCCTCCTTTACCCAGTCGACACCTGGCGGCGGCTACAAGGTGGGCGACCAACTCACGCTTACCGGCATCACCGGCTGCGTCACCAGCCCGATCATCCAAGTCGTGACCAACACGGCAACGCTTGCTAGCTTCACCGACAATAACGGCGCCGGCAATGCATGGCAGTATAGCCCTACTTCCGGCGCTGGGGTGGTCAACGCGCTGCAGTTTGGAATGGTCGCTGACTTCGTGTCAGGGACCGACCAGGACGCCACCGATAGTGGGCCCGCTCTTAGAGCCGCGCTGCAATATGCAAATATCGGCAGCAGATCATCAGACGCGGCAGGCGGCTGGAGCGGCGGCACGGTCCTGATCCCGCAAGGTAGCTATCTCGTCTGCGGTGGCGTCGTTGTCTACAATCAGACCACGCTTGCAGGCGTGAACTTCGGGGCGACGTCAATAAAGCAGTGTAATTCCGACTCGGCGGCGACCAACTTTGTAACATTGGGCGATCCGAACAGCCACGTCGGCAATTTCGAGAACAGGGTTCGGGATATTACCTTGTTCGGCGGCTTCGGCTCCGGCAGCGCCTATATGGTCTATTCCAACAATTCGCAGAGCGGCGATAGCATCGTTCGCGTCGCGATGCTTGGTGTCAGCCGCGGCTGCGTGAAGTACGAGATCGGTTACGGGGGACAGTCCGAGTTCGGAATCCATAGCTCCTGGTGTGTGCCTAACCCCACCTATTTTACAAGCGGCGGCCCGTCATTCGACTTGTCGGGAAATTTTGGTTTCGTGATAGATGGCCAGTCGCATATCTCCGGTGCATCTGCGGGCGGTGCCGGCGTGCGGTTCGGCGACGGGGGTACGAACTTTGTGAACGGGCTGCATTGCGAGGGCGCGGTGACGAACTGCGTCGCGATCAACGGCTCCGGCTCGTCGCCGCCGATGACGACGATCATCGGCGCTCTGGGGCCTGCAACGAACCTCATCTACATCGAGACCGGCACGCCCGCGAATTTCACAACCGTCATCAATGCCCGCCCGAGCGGTGCGACCTGCACGGTCTACATGCAAGCCACGGCGTCCTGCGCAAAGACGGGCAACCAGCTTGGGCTCGCCACGTACTGAGGGAGTGAACGATGGCAGATTACGGACAGGTCGACACCAGCATCTACAAGGATGCCGTCTCTGACAGCCCGCTCAAGACGGCTGGTGAGGTCGCGGACTACCGCAACAAGCTCCTCTCCAACGTCCAGAACGAGCAGTCGGTTCAGGCCAACAACATCAAGCTTGCCACTGAGCGGTTCGGCATGGTCAACAGCGCCGCGGCAGGCCTCCTGAGCGACCCCAATCTCGGCAAGGCCGACGTCACCAAGAAGCTCTGGGACACGCTCGGTCGCCTGACGAAGGGCGACGCAATGAGCGCACAGCACGCCGTCCAGTTCATGAAAGGCTTCCCGACCGACCCGCAACAGCAGCGCGCCGCCATCGAGGCTGTGCATGCGCAAACGCTTGACGCATGGCAGCGCGGCAAAGCCTATCTTGGCACCGTCGAGGGCGTCGGCACCGGTGGTGGCACCAAGCTTGTTCAGCAGCCGGCTTACGGCGGCGCCGCGCCGCGCGACATCGGCTATATTCCGAACACGCTGCAGCCCGGCACCGAGAAGGTCAACCCGGACCTTTCCAGGAGCTTCGTCGGCGGCGAAGGCAACCCGAGGATACAGGGGCCGGCCGGAGAGCCCGTCAACCTGCTCGGCAACTATGGTCCCGCCCCATCTTCGGCCGGACCCTCGCGGCAGCCGATTAGGGAGCGCAATGGCGCACCGGCCGGTGCGACACAGAGGCCCCAGGCTCAGGCCGGCTCTCCCTACCCGAGCTCGCCAAGGCCCGCATCTGCTTCGCCTTCGGCGCGCGTCATGGCCGCACCAGCCCCCGGTGAGGCGGAGGCAAAGCGGGCCGTTGGCGAAGGATCCGGCAGCGCGCTGGTCAGTGCCCGGCAAAGGGCCATGAATTACCAAGGCGAAGTCTTCCCGCTGGAGCAGGCAATTCCGGCTTTGGAGAAGCTCGGCACTAAGGGCACCGGTCCTGGTACGGAGTCGATCAACCATCTCAAGTCATTCGTGCTCTCGAACATTCCCGGCGCCGACTTCAAGGGCCTCAAAGACGACGTCGAGACCTACGACAAGGCGAAGAAGTATCTGGTCGATTTCGTCAATCAGAACGGCAACGCCGGAACGAATGACAAGCTGGCGGCCAGCTTCGCAGGCAATCCGTCGGTGAACATCTCCAACGCTGCCGCAGTGGACGTCGCCAAATCAGCGCTGGCCCTTCGACGTGTGAAGCAGGCGCAGCTCGCTGCGTTCGAACAGTCCGGCTTGCCGGAGAGCGAGTTCGGCAAGTTCGCAAGTAAATGGAACGTGATGGCGGATCCGCGCGCGTATGGCTTCGACCTGATGACGCCGGCGCAGCGGAAAGCTGTCATCGAGAGCCTGCCGAAGGGTAAGCGGGAGCTATTCATGCTCAACGTGCAAGACGCGGTTGAGCAAGGCTTGATCAAGGCGCCGAAATAACATGGCAAATTTCGACGAGAAGTCGTTTCACGATCTTTGGGGTACGGGAGGCACGAAAGCACCGGCGGACGTAACCGGCACGCGCGTTCTGGACCCCAAGGCCTTCGAAAGCCAATGGCTCACTGAGCCGAAGGTAAGGCCGGGCGAGGAGCCGGTCGACATCGGCCAAGGCCGAGCCGAAGGCGTGCAGCTCCTGCGCGGCATCCCAGTTCTTGGCGCTTATGCCGATAAGGCCGCCGCGGCGCTCAACGCCGCGGCTACGCCCTTCACGTCCACGCCTGGCATGTCCAGCGCTCCGACGTTCAAGAAGCGAATGGCTGAAAACGAGCGTCGCATCAAAATCGGCGCCGACAGGTACGCGGAAGAACATCCGGTTGCGGCCGGGATCGAGCAATTCGCGGGCGGCGCGGCCGCCACGGCTCCCCTCGCAGCGACGGCTCTTGGAGCGCGCGCCCTGGGACTAACTGGACAGCTCTGGCAACGTGGTGTGGCCGGTGCAACAAGCGGCAGCGTTCTTAGCGGAGCGGATGCAGCGGCTCGCAGCGGCGGTAATCTTGAAGAGACCAAGAGGGGCGCAGCAATTGGCGCCGGTGTGGGCGGATTGTCGCCCTTTGTGGCTCGCGTCATTGGGGCCGGCGTAAACAAAGTCATGGCCCCGGCCGCCGATCGCGCGACCAATTATCTGCTTCAACGCGCTGAAGCGCTTGGCATTCCGATTCGTCCATCGCAGGCGAGCACCTCGCCGTTCATCAACAAGATGGATCAGATGGTGCCAAAGATCCCGGGCTCCGGCATGGGCGCGGCGATCGATGAACAACGTGTCGGCTTCAATCGTGCGGTCGCGCAGACCTTCGGCGAGAACGCCACGCGCGTCACGCCCGACGTGATGGCCGCTGCAAAGCGCCGGCTCGGCAACGAGTTCGACGCGATCGAGCGGGGCACATCGGTTCGTTTTGACCGCCCCCTGGCCAACCGGCTGAGCACCGTCCTCAACGATGCGAGCAGCGTGCTTGAAGATCAACAGATGGCGCCGCTGCAAAAGCGCATCACCGAAATCGCAAACCTGGCGAAAAACGGTGAGTTTGACGGCAAGACGTTTAACTCAATGCTTAAGCAGGGCGCCCCTTTGAACCGTCTGCAAAAGGCGACTGATCCCAACGTCCGCTTTTACGCCGGCCAGATCAGGACGGCTTTGCAAGATGCGCTGGAGCGTTCGGCACCGGCTGACATGGCACAGCGCTACAATCTCGCGCGCTATCATTATCGCAACATGAAAACCGTTGAGCCTTTGGCGGAAAAAGCCGCCACCGGTGACATTTCGCCCACCCTGCTATTGAACGAGGTTCGGAAGGCCAACCCCAACTTTGCCTATGGCAGCGGCGGGGACATCGCCGATATTGCTCGTATCGGCCAACGCTTCATGAAGCAGCCACCCGATTCCGGCACGCCGTTAGGCACAAAAGTTCTCGATGCCTTCGTGCATGGCGCTCCGGCTCTCGCTGGTGCCGCTCTTGGCACTGGCGCGGCCTACCAGGGCGATTTCAATCCGGTCTCAGATATTGGGTTGGGCGTCGGCGGCATGCTGGCAACGGCCCTGGCGGCCCGCGGGGCCGGACGGGTGATGCTTCGCCCACAGATGATCGAGAACGCTTTGACGCGCTCTCAGGCGCTCGCTCCGCCAGTCGCCAATCGTCTAATGCAGATCAATCGACCGGAGGAGGCGCGTCAATAGCGCGGCTCTTTGTAACCCAGTTTTTCGGCCGAGTAGCCGAGAACGACTGTGACAAAAACTCCAATGCCGAACCCGTTTCTGAAATCCGCGCCTACTTCGGTGAGGAAAACTTTCAGCCCCCACATGCATCCGACAAACAGAACAATGCAGACCAGGTAAAAGAGAAAAGAGCGCATGGCAGTCACAAGCTCCAAAGCTCGGCCCAATCTGTACGTAGGTGGAATGCCATCATTTGTGAAGGACATCCGCGCGTCCGGCGCCCCATTCCCTGCAATTCATTACTGGATGCCCGATCGAACCGGGGACGCCCAGGAAGACTACCGCATCGGTCAGGAGCATTTCTACGAGGCTGTGCGGGCGTCAGTCCGACAAGGCGTCGGAATGTTCCTACCGCACGTGGTGATGGCCATGTACGGAAGCCTGGGCCCCATGGAGCATGGCTTCCTGGATGCGCTGCTCAAGGCGGCTCAGGTTGGCACGCCGGCGCCCCAACTGACGGACGAAGAGATGGCGGGCAGCGGTGACACGCTCGAACAAGAGCGTGCCCATGAGCGGGAAATGGCCGACGCCATCGCTTGCCGGAAATGGGCGCCAGACATGATGCGCGTCAATCTCTTCGCGCTGTTGGCTGGAGTCGACGGCGAGCACATCGGCGCAGCCATTACCATGATCGCGAGAACCGCAATCAACGGAACGAGGAATTAGAACGATGTACGCCAATCCCCAGCGAAACGAATATGAGGCCTTGGTTACGCGCGTGCGCAAGCACTTCGGCTCCAGCGTCGAAATCGGCGGCTACAGTCCGAATGATCTGCTTCGGCTCCGCCAGCTCGATGCTGAGCGAGAGGCGGCGGAAGCACAGGCGAAAGCGGCAAAGCCGCTCAATGATGCGCGGGCCCAGCTCCACCAGGAGCATCGGCGAGCGGTGGCCGCTTGGCAGAAGATCGAGGTTGGGCAAAATCGCATCGCCGAGCACAAGCGCGCCCATCAAATGCTCGGATTTGATCTGACCTTGCTGGATCCGGCCTCCATTCCGAAAATCGTTGAGGTCTCAGGAGAGACGATCGAGGCTTACGACGCAGCCACGGCTGAAATGGCGCAGGTGGCCACCGCGATCGAGAGCAAGGCCCGCAAGATCAATAGCGCGGCTTCCCAGTGGGAGCAGTACACCCCGGAGCAACAGAACCGGGCGCTTATCCTGGCACTCGCCGACCGGCTTGCCATTTGAGCGCCAAATCGATGAGCAAGACGAGGCGCACCGCGACCCACGATAAACTTTCTCGGAAGAGAGCAGTCGTGGCCGCAATCGATCACCCCCGCTCAAAACAGGACCAAGCTGTGCCCGAACAAGAGTCGGGAGTCGCTCCTCGCAAGACGATAACCATAGACCTTGAGGAATCTCTCAAGGGAGCTATGCGGGCAATCGGCGGTTCCAAATCTGACGGGTGGAACGAGATTGTTGCCAGTCAGGCGACCAACACGGTTTGGAAGACCGGCAACGAAATTCTGGATAACGAGCGGGCGAATGGGGTTCTCACCGGCCTGATTTGCATGAAGCCTCGGGATGAGTTCGAGGGAATGCTCATCGCGCAGATGGTCGCTGCCCAGAACGCCGCGATGGAATGTTACAAGCGGGCGATGGTTCCTGGACAGATTTTCCAATGGCACCAAGAGTCGCTCAACCAAGCCAATAAGCTCTCGCGGACCTTCGCCACCCTACTAGAGGCCCTGAATCGTCACCGCGGCAAGGGCCAGCAGAAGGTCACAGTCGAGCATGTGCACGTCCACGCCGGCGGTCAGGCTGTGGTCGGAGTTGTGGAGCGCCAGGCGCCCGGGGGGCTCAAGAAATTGGAGGATCAACCCCATGCAGTGCGGAGCGAAGACCCGGAGCGGGAAGCCCTGCCAGTCGCTCGCAATGCCTAACGGTCGCTGCCGCATGCATGGTGGGCCGTCGCCCGGAGCTCCAAAGGGCAACAAGCATCGCTTCAAGCATGGGCATTATTCGGCTGCAGCGATCGCCAGACGGCGAGAGTTGTCTGCGCTGATGCGGGCCGCGAGAGAATTGATAAGGAGCGTGGGCTGATGCAGCTAAACCTGGACCAAGCGCCCCAAGCCGCCCAGGCTGGCCGGAAGGGCAGGAAGCTGGCCCGCTATCCGCGCGTGCTTGAGATTTGCGCTGAGCTCGGCTTGGAGATCATCCCGACGAACCAGCGCATGCAGCCAGGGCAAACAAAAGCCGAGTCGGTCCTACATTCACTGTACGAGGATCATGGCGAAGGGCATTTTGTGCTGCTCCTTCGGACGCTCCTGGAGACGGAGGGCAATTCCGTCCACATCAATGACTTCGTCTTGCGAGGTTTGAGCGACGTTATGCTGGCCCACCCGGAGTGGCCCCAGAAGGGCTTGGCGTGGCTCGAGGCCTTCGACTCAATCGACCTTGGCCAGATACGCGCCCAAGCCCGAGCGAGCCGCCGGGCGGTCCCGCAGCGCCATGGTGTGGCGGCGGGACTCTTCCGAGAGTTGGCGTACATTTTTGCGTCGCCACCAAAGCCGGAGCGGCCAAGGGCCGAGAAGAAGCTGCCGCGGTCGGTCACTCGCGTTGCCGAGAACCGGGCCAAGATCGAACTGGGGCGCAAGCTCCTGGCGCTCAGGGAGCGGACACCAAACAATCGGAAGTTTGGCGAGCTCGTGCGAGCTCAGTTCGATATAGATGCAGCCCGAGCCTCGGAAACGATGCGGGTCTGCCGGCTATATGGAGAGCGTGAGGAAATCACCACCAAGCTGTCGTGGGCGGGTCTGTTGGCTCTCTCGTCATCGGCGTTGCCGAAACAGGGCCGGTTGCTCCTAGAGGCTCGCGTCGCCGCTGGCGAGCGCATCGGAGCGGGGCAGATTGCGGAAGTATCAAGAGAGTAGACAGGTAGACCGGGGAGGATCTGCCGCTAACCATCGCCTCCCGGGTGCGTCAGGGTACCAGAGGCGGCCTTGCCTCAAGTCTCATTGTAAATTCACGGGTGCTCGCTTGTTGCGCCAGTAGCCGACCAGAGCGGCCTCGGCGCGCTGGAACGTTTGGTGCCGCGGCGCGTCTTGAAGGCATCGATCCTGTTGCCTGTGGATCGACCGATGGACACAGTAGTTGCTTATGCGATCTCGGCCTTTATCGTCGGCTTTGGCATCGGGATTTTCATTGCCGGTCTAAACTCTGGCGCGCCAGCTTTCTGGGCCTGCGTCGCCCTGATACCCGTTGCGATCGGGCTCCTGAGCGCTTTCGGTCCCAAATAGGAGATCCATCTCCCCTTCAGGGGCGCTTGGGTGCGCCCGGGACTGTTGGGACCGTTGACCCCACGTTCCTAATCCGAATGCCTACTGCCCTAATGCGCACCCCCGGCTGATCGACACCGGCAGAGAAACGGCCCCAGCAAAATCACGATGGTACTGGGGCCGCTGGAGTGCCTGGCGGTAATGGGAAACGCCAAGGTGGTTTGAGCCTAGGAAAACGACAATCAGTTCTGTTCGCTTTGCACACACCGGGTATAGTTCTCGTTTAGGAACGGACCGACCGCAATGAAAGACATGCAGGCTCAGTTGGAAAAGCTCCGCACGGATGCGGCGGAGTGCGCCCTCATCCGCGATTTGGCCAGCGATGCTAAGAAGCGAGAACTCTTCAGCCGGCTGGCGGATCACCTGAGCGTGCTTGCCGCCGAAGTCGAGCGCGCGATTGCGGAGGGTGTGAAGAGCAAGGGATGAATGGTGGCTGGGGCGGCTCTGAGCCGACCATGATTGATGGGCGGGCAAAAGAACGCGGGCCGCCACTGAGGCGGCATTACGTTGGCGGGGCACTAGTGTTCAGAAGCTGAGCGACGGCGGCCACGATCTGCGCAGGCGCGAACGGCTTGTTCAACAGGATGCTGTTGGGCACGCCGTTGGCGGACCATTGATCGGCCGCCGCGCCGGTCATGTAAATGACGGGGATGTCGTGATTTAGCTCTCGGGCGCGGTGCCCAACTTCCCACCCGTTGAGCGTGCCGAGCAGATTTATGTCCGTGATGAGGGCTCGATACTTGTTTGTGTCACTCTTCAGACGGGTCACCGCCTCTTCTCCCGTGTTCGTGACTTCCGCTTCAAAGCCACCCTCGGACAGTGCGTCAGCCACCAACTCCCGGACTAGTTGATCGTCTTCCACGACCAAGATCACCACTGCTGCGCCTTGCACTGTTCGTCTCCCCTTACCGAGGTGCGGGTTGGGATAGGAAGTTCCGCAAGCAGTTTTTGTTCCGAAGTGAACACAGGAACCGAACGAGGTCCCTTAGGCGGCCCTTTGTTTTGGCAGGAACGGTTGAGCGGTTGCCATCGTTTTCCCGATGCCCTCTCCCGAGGGTGACTCGGATTGGCCCCAGCTCCTCCCCCATTGCCCCCCGGAGCTGGGGCCATTTTTCTGCGAGCAGATAAAGAGGCCGCAACCGAAGGCGGCCTTACTTCCTTGAAGCGCGCCAGTAGCCGACCAACGCACGCCACTCAAATATGATGACTATGGTTGCGATCAGCGCCGTCCCGATCCCGGTCGTGATGAGCAGCATTCCCAGCATCAAATCACCCGCCAACTGAGGCCGGCCTTATCGCCGTTCAATGATGGAAGGCGGGGATTTTTCAGACGGCGTGAACGGGTCTTTGCCTTGGGCCCGGTACGCCTTGTCGAAGAAGCCGAGTGAATTGATGTGCATAGCCCGGGCTTTCTCCGGGTCCGGTTCGGCTAGCGCCATCCGTGACGCGATTTCAGCCTGCTTTAGATAGTACTCGGTGATGTATTTCCCCCATAGCTCCACCTCCTCCAGTGGAGCTATGGGCATAAGTACCAAAGTGAACACTCGTTCCTGGAACCGGGAAAAATTGGTAATCCGGTAGGAACCTAGGCCACTGAGGTCGGAGACAAGCCGGCACCCAAGGGTGTTGGCCTAATTGGGACACCCGCAGAGGTTAGGATACCTATAGGACCGCGCCGTGCGGCGGCTTGATGGCAGCGTGGCATAGGTCGCTGCCATTTCCTTGCACAGATAGGTTTGAATTGCCGGGCGCTTCATGCGCCGTAGCGCATCCCAACGCAGCCAGCGCCGGGCTCCTTGCAGTGCTTACGCTAAGGAAGGAACATCCCCCCTTGCGATATCCTGTTATGCACCGTCAGTCCCGGGCATACCTTCGTCTGTGTTGACAATCTCAAAAAATGTTTGAGGGAGAGTCACAAACCGAACCGACATTCCCGCTTCTCTCAGCACAAAGTCAGGCGGGTCGGGGCTAGATCAAGGCTCATCCAAAATCTGATCGAACACAGAGCGTGAGCTCTCGTGATGCAAGCGAGCGTTGCGAGGAATGCTTTCGCTTGAGAAAGGAAATGTTGCGTGACTGAAAGCCAAATGAAATTGCCGCCGAACGGAACGAACGTTTTCGCGATGCCATGGTTGGATTTCTCGAAGGTCATGTTTCCTGGCGTGGGGCGCGAACTCGCCGAGCAGGGCCTCGCCCGCGCACGGGAAGGCTGCGAGAAGATCAAGGTCGCATCGGAAGAGATGACGCAGGCGCTGCGTGAGACCTATTCGAGCAATGCGAGATGCACGACCGACTACGGGCTCAAGGTGTTCGAAATCTCAAACGCCAATGCCGCTTCTGCGCTCGATTTCTTCGTCTATCTGTTCGGCAGCAAGTCCGCGACCGACGCCTATACATTGTCGGCGGCGCAAGCCCGCAAGGCGTTCGACACCGCCTCTGACCAGAACAGGGAATTGTGGGCGCTTGCCCAGAAGCTCGCGACGGAAACGGGTGAGCCGATCAGGAGGCACTTCACCAGGGTCCTCCACCCAGGCGGCTAAAAGCGCGTTCAATTTCACATTCGGATTCGTTTGAAGAGAATCCGGCTGGTTGGAACACGCCCAGCTGAGCGAGCACGCCCCCCCACTCCATGCTCGGCCAACAAGGTGCGCGATGCCCCTCAAGTCCCCCGCACCAACGAGAAGCGCATTCCAACCGGCCGGTGTTTTTCTGCAAACTACAACAAGGCAAATCGCTAGGGAGGGCAACATGGGAATGGTCATGGTCAAATGTCCGCAAACTGGACACGCGATTCCCACCGGCATCAAGACTGATCGCGAGACCTTTGGAAGCCGCCCGGTGTTTTTCTCGCGCACCCGTTGCCCAATCTGCCGCACCGATCACGCGTGGTTCGCGCGGGAAGCTTGGGTCGACGAGCCGGGCATTCGTACCGCGCCGTCGTAGCGCAGGCTCCCGGAAGTACCCGGCGAAACTTTTGACCTGTCTGGGTCCCGGCGTCTTTCATGGATTTCAGCCGGGGGGCAAGATGCGAGACATTCATGAACCCTCTATCAGCGAACGACGTACTCCTTACGGCCGCGATCATGAGCGTCACTTGCTTGGCCGAGATCGGGCTCTTTATTCTGATTGGAATGCTTTGAAAGGCGCGATCTGGGCAGCGCCCAGCCGATGCGAGGACGAGGACTCCGCAAGCTTAACAGCGGGGGAAATGCAGTCATCACCGGAGGTCGCGGAAAGGCCAAAAGGACTCCGATTTTCTCTCGTTCCCGATACGAATTGCCCTGATCAGCCCATATGATCGGCGCGAGCTTGGAGCGATCGCGATGTGCCCCTCGGGGAATGTCGAGATCATTGACTGCATTGAGTAGTCGAGCGGCTTAAACTGCCGCCTCCACCCCTTAGGAGCGAACGGTGTCGAGATCACCGGTTTCGAAGGACGAGCTTGAGCGAATTGCGCTGCAAGAGATCCGGAGTTTTCCAGGCAACGAAAAGGTTGTGTCCGTCGAAGTTGAGTTCGAGCCAGATTACCGACCCGGCACCACAGACTGGAAGCTGCATGTCGTCGCACGGGAAGGCTGCGATCTTGCGCGCGTTCAATACGCCGCAAAGACGACAAGCGACCGGCTCAAACGTCGCTATGACATCCGATTAAACTGACTTCCGACTGCTCTACATCAAGCCGATTGCATCGGGCGGAGTAGAGACCACATCGGCCCCAACCTGGAGGGGCGCGGTCAGAGGTCGGAGCCTACCAGATGACAAAGAGTAAGGCCGCCTCAGTTGGCGGTCTCTTCCCGCGGGCAGTGTAGGAGCTAGCGGCAGTTGGCCGGATTGGTGCAGTGCTCCGGCTCAAAGCCCCCCTTGGTGCCGGAGCATTCCAACGGCCCCAGCCGCCGCCAAACGCTGGGGCAGTTTTTTGTCGAACGACCACCGCCGCCAAGTTTGCCGTTGCCGTAGGAACTATGGGCGCGCGAGAGACTCGTATGGGCAGCTTTCCGCACCTGGAAAATGCCATGCGATATGTTGCGTACGCTGTGGATTTGTCCGGCGTTGCTCGCGCGGCTTACGAGCTCGATTGCCCAACCGACAAAGACGCCGAAGCTAGAGCCAAGAAATTCTTGGAGGCGCACCCTGTTGTAGAGGTGTGGGACGGTTCCCGCAGGGTTGTCCGGCTAGTGAGCGAGAGCTCGAACTGAGCGGTCAAGAAACGCGAGCGTCTGCGAAGGTTCGTGAGGGCGCTCCGGCGACCTGCTTGCCCTGTCGCCGGGCCGCGGCTCGTGCGGTGAGCAGCGGCAAAAAATCAAATCGCCGTTTGGGCGGATTCACATATGCAGGCGCGGGAACTGTAGATCAACGCAATTCTGATCGGCCGGCTCTGGTTTCGATCCGGTGCGGAAAAACGCTCTCGGCATCGACCCAGAACCTCCAGACGCCGAGGCCATCGCAGTGTTCACAATTATGCTGTAGTGCCGGGAGGCCGGATGTATAGTCGCGTTGCTGACTTGCGCCAACGTCTCGAAGCGCTTGCCTCTAATCTTTCCGAACTGGAAGAGATTCGACAGCAAGTAGCCCAAGCCGAAGATGAGGCTCGCAGGAAACAAGGAGCCAGCTTGACGACAGATCGGCTGAATCTGGCCGCACAGTCAAAACAGACATAGGGGATATTTGAGGGACCGGCAATTCCTTGCCGACCTCGCGTCAACGGACCAACGGGGCGCTGGTTCGGGTGCGATCATGGATAAAGAGCAACTCAGGAGCATGTCCATCGATGAATTGTGGACCCTCCACACAGACGTCGATGAGATCCTCTCCGCAAGGATAGTCGCTAAAAAGGCAGAGCTCGAAAAGCGGCTTGCGCAACTCCGACAGCCGACCGAAGGCGCAGTTGATCAGCGCCCTACCTAGGCCTGGCAAAGTTTGTTAGCGGTCACGCCACCTTCAAGGGTGCCCAAGCAAGGGCACCGCGAGAAGCGTGGCAGAAAGCAACGCTAGCCAGATCAGCGAATCAACAATAGAGGCGAAGTGCCAATCTATGTCGCCGCGTCTGGCCCGCATTGGCAGGGATTGGGACTTCAATGCGACGGCGGGTCGAAGCGATCTATCTTCCGGTTACCTTGCCATAGCTCTACGGCCTGACCATCCACGAGCTGTTTGGCGCGTTCGCGTGCGCTGTCATCATCGGCACAAACGAGATCGATCCGGGCGGTGAAGTGGCCGTCATGACCGACGACATAAGCTCTGTATTCTTGCAACTGGCGCTCTGGTCTGTCCTGCTGTCCCGACAGATAGTTTAGAACGCTTCAAAAGTTCGCGTCTAGCCACTCTTTCAAGGGGCGGTCTCCCGTTCAGGATTGCTCGGGACCTTTGTCAATCGGGTTCGGCGTCGCTCGGTGGCTTCGGCGAGCTTGATCCAGTCGCCCGTTAGCCGCAACCATGCTTCGGTGGCGTCTTGGCTGATCGCCTTCTCCGCCTGGAGGCGGCATTCGTCCGCCTGCTCGCGAAACCGCTTTGCGTCTTCTTGGCTCATAGGGCGAATAGCCACAACGTGGCTTGAGCGTCCACTCTCTTCAAGGAAGTGCAACGTGGGAGCCTCAAAGTCAGCTAAGGGTCCATCAGCGGCCCTCAGCCGGCATCGCCGTGAAGGTCAGCTACGTGCGATTGCGGACTTATGCGTCGCAGCAAGAAAGCTCTATTCGAGCGGCTTCACTTCTGCCCGACCCCGCTTTTCATCAGGTGTATCTCGGGTCGAGCTTCTGCTCAGCCTCAAGCACCCGTTCGCGAAGCGCTTCCAGTTCGGCGAGCTGAGAAGCGAGCGATTCGAAACGGTGACGAAGAAGATCGGCAGCAGCATCAGCCCACGGGCCCGCCGGTCCCTGGGCCGATCGGAAGGGATCGGCCCATGGCAGAGCCGCCGGGGAACTCTGGAGATGATGGAGAGCACTCATGGCCGGGTTCTCCGCGTGGCGACGTACGGCAGGTCTCGAGCCCGCGCGCCCACCGATTTTGTCGCGAGAAAAGATGGAGCTGTAAGGCCGCGCCCCGGTTGGCGACCGTCAGTTAATCTTCATCGCGCTCGTGATGATGGTTTCTCGGTGCCCTGCCGACCCCCGCCAGACGCAGCGAATCGGGTGGGTCGATCGCAGCATCGTTATGGCCGGAGGAGTTACGGCGGCGAATTCTCCGCAGGTCTTCGAAAATTCGCGCCGGTATGAGGACATGACGCCCCCCTTTTCTAGGATTCAAATTAAACATCCTCGAACTCTAAATAAATTAAATTGGGTTAATTTGTTCAATCAATAAATATAACAAGCCCGGGGTTCCCGCTCGAGGTCGGCTTTCGCATTTTTAGTGCTTCGCCGGGAAGTCCTTTGCCGGTCCGTTCGAGTTCGCTCTTTGGCTGAGCTGAGCGAACCGCTTTTTCGAGTTCGCGCTTTTCTACAATCAGCCTCGCGGCGAGAATCCGATCGACCTCGTGTGGAGCGCCCACCACTCCTCGATCGACATCGTGTCGAGGTGTTCTCGATCCATGTTAGCCAGCTCCAAGCGGATAGAACGAGCTTGGGCATCCTAGGGGGCAGTGCATGGGTGCGGTGCCCCGGACCAAAAGTTCGCTCAGGCAGCGCTGGTACTTTATACCGTTTAATCGATTTAATAAGCTACGTCAAAATCCAAAAAAGATAGTTAACTCTTTCCCGTCATGTGCTGGTGCTACAATTAATTGATTGAGCAGACCGAGAACGATGTGCGGGACCCGAGCAGCGATGAGGGCAGCGTTGATCCTGATCGTGGGCTCCCCCACGACTTCGCCCGCCGTTCGCGCCAGCATGCGGCTCAATCTGGCAGCGTCATGGATTCATTGGGTCGAGGGCGAGATCCGGTCCTGAATTGAAGGCGCAGACCGGCGGCCCGCGGTTGCATAGTGCGGAAGCACTCACGTGATGGCATCGTTGATTTTGGTGAGCTTAAGGACGATGGGCGTCGGCTATCACAGTAGCTGTCGCGAATGCGGCGTGTGGCGAAGGACGGCTTTGGGGCATTCTGTTCGACATTGCAAAAGCCTCGATGGAAAGCACAGTCTCAAATCGGGAAAAGGTTGCTACGGGAACAGGGAATTCAACTGAAAGTTAGCCTGTGCCGACTCGCCTGCGAGCCGGCGGAGCGGCCCCGGTCTGCCCCCTTTGCCGCCTGCCAATCGGGGCCGTCCCTCCGCCACTGGTGATTTCGGAGTAAGCGTATGCGTGATTCACCATCGATCGTGCCATCAGATCGCTTGGACCGTGACATTTGCCTCGTGCTTGAGGACTTCGGAGCCGGCGCCGGGTGCGCTTGGCGCGAGACGGATGAAGCCGACACCGACCATGCGACCGTCCTGCGGCATCTGCTATCCGGCCAATATACCTATCCGGTTAAGATCGTTTGCTTCAATCCGAGCCAAGGCTGGTCACGGGATGCAACAGCTGAGTTTGCTGACGCTGTAGCCCAGCTAGCGGCAGATACCGACGCCGAGGTCTCGCCTGCTTTGCAAGCCTTTATTGCCGCCAACGGCAGCCGTCGCCCTCGCCTTGCCCGGCGCCGGTGATGACTGAGAAGCCGCCAACTGAGACGGCCCTTACTTTTTACCGGCTAAGCGATCTAAGAGTTCGAGCAGGCGCTTCATAAAACCGTCGATCCAGCGGTCCGACTCCGGCTTACGTTCGGACGGCTTCTCAAATTGATCGGTGCAGGATGGCCGCCTATTTTGGGTGTCCACAACATCTACCCCCTGCCAAAGCTGTATTACCACGGGATTGCAACTTTTCGAAATCAGATTGGTTCCGGCGACCAAAACAGGCTACTGAGGTCGGAAACAAACGATCTGGCATCAGCGACCAGGCCATGCCCGCGCGAGGCAGCCACTGAGGCGGCCTTAGTTCATCTTGCGTCGGAGCTTCCGGATTATCTCTCGCAAGTCATTGGCGTACTCCTCAACGATCCGCCGTGCCTCCTCCCAGTCGGAGGGTTTGGCCTCTTTTTCCTCGCTCTGTTCCTCGGGTTTGGTCATGTCCCAGTGGTGCAACTAGCTTCAAAGAAGCCCTTTGACTTAGATCAAGGAGTGGCCTTACTCCGTTTGCCGCAACCCCGGTGAGGTAAGCCAATAGCTGAGATGGGCGCCGGTCTCAGCTAAGCGTGCCCTCCTAAGAAGCCCCTCGCGCTCACTTCCGGCGGGCAATTGGTCGGCCAGTGCTTTAAGCTTGGCGGCCTGTTCGGCCAATCGTTCTTCAAGGGTTCGAGTTTGCTTCACTCTTCGGCGGCGCTGTGTCATGGCGCGTTCCTCAGCCTTGTAACGAATACTCCGCAACGGTATCAGGCAGTTTCAGTTCCTAGCATGAAACCAGGCCACGCCTCGGAGCCAGCCTGCGTCGCTTAGTGCTCAGAAGGCCTCTCCCTCTGGGCTTTGCGCGCCATCTCCATCCACTCTCCGGCGAGCTTCAGCCAAGCTTCCTTATCGACCTCGCTCGTGGCCTTCCCAGCCTCGTCTAGGCAGTCCTGCGCTTGCTGGACGTATCTCGCAAAATCAGGTTCGCTCATCGCGATCAATGCGACCGCGAATGGAAAGTGCCTACAAAAGTAAGCCAAGGCGCTGCCTTGAGACAGACCCCGCGGACGCCGCGACGAACCGCGCAAGCATCGCGACATAGGACGCGCAATGCCAGGTGCCTCTTGGCTCGATCCCAAACCGCTGAACGCCTCGCGATCAGGCGAAATGCTCTTTCGTTGGCGAGTTAGAGTTAGCCCCTCGATTGCCGCCTACACGCCGCACCAGGGGGTATCTTACGAGGAACGACTCTCCGGCCGGGGAGATTAAGATTTTGGTCTGTGGCGCGATACCTGGACCACTCCAGCTTCGCGACATCCACCCGGGACGGCCCATCGTTCGAACGCGCGTTTGGCGATGGGTCGGCTCTCGCATGGCCTCTATCGTAGGAACTAGTGGCAAGCCTCTGGCTTGGTGCTGTGCTCCGGCCCCATGTCCCCCCTGCGGGTCGGAGTAAGTCCCAACGGCCCCAGTCACCGCCAAATGGCTGGGGCCGTTTCTTTGGTCCGCCGCCGCGTGAAGCCGCTCTCCGCCAGAGCCCTAACTTTCTTAAAGTGCAAGACCCGCCTCAGTTCTCGTAGTCCCAGACCGCGCGCCGGAACATTCACGAGTGCGCGCGCTTGGGAGACCATGACCAGCTCCATCATCCTCATTCCCGGCATGCTGAAGCCGCTGCGGCTCGCCCGCGTCTACGGGTTTCTGGTCGAGCGCGGAGACGGCATGTATCACCCGGGGGGTAGCCAACCGGCATGTTCGTTAGGATTGGCGCAGAAGATGGTTGAAGGTGGCTGGCTGGTGAAGCACGGGCAGCGCTATGAGCCCACAGAGCAGGGACTAAGGGCGGCAGAATGATCTGACGGGTGCGGCCCTCGGGATATCACCTGTGTGCTCGCGCGTCTTGGATCCGCAACGTTCTCGGTGAGGTTGAACCTTTCGATAACGGCCAAGACCCATGTCTAGGATCATAATCGCGGCGTTCATTTTACCTTGCCGGAGGTCAAATGAGTTCGCATCAGCAGCATTGCGCCCTGCCAACCCACACTCTCCTAGAACTGCTGGACAGAGACGTAACCAGTCTCAAGCAGCAGCGGCGCCGCCTAGAGAGATTGCGCGACCGGGTGAGGCGAGCACAGGTTCTCGCACCGACTTTGGGCGTCAAAGAGGTGCAAGGAACGTCAGGGCAGCCCGGGCCCAGATGGCCTCTGAGGTTTCGTGATGAGGAATCAAATTGAAGATCTGCAGATGCTGCGCCTCATAAAGGCATTCCAGAAGATCAAGGATGAGAGTAACCGTCGCCTCGTGCTTCGCTATGTCGAAGAGCTCTCAGAGAAAGAGGCTCGAACGCACGGGAAAGAGGCGACGAACTGAATCGCTCCGGCGCGAGACCCCCCAATCGCGTGCGTCGATTTCTTTCTCCCATTGGTGGCAGCGCCGGCTTCGGCGGTCGCTTCTAGGATTCTTGTGGCTGCAGCGTACATCGGTGGCGAGGAGAGTTGGAGAGGCCGCCAACGCAAGCACCGCTACCCTTTCAGCTTTCCTCTGATCGTCTTCAGGCAAGCCAGCCTGGACAAGCTCCGAGCTGATGCAACGCAGGCGGTGTAACGCGCGATCTTGCGACGACCCAAATATGCGCGCTGTATGCGAAATTAGCCGATCACTTCACTGCATTGGTCAGCGAGGTAGAGGCGGCTAAGAGCCGGTCGAACCCTGATTGTGGGAGCGACGTCGGGTGCGCGGAAATGTAATGGCGCTCGTTTACATCCGGCGCCGGGGCACGGCGGCAAGTTGTTTGAAATGCTTCCACGAGGTTCCCTTCTTGCGCACTTTCCTGCATAGTTCGGCATGGCAAAAGTAAAAGTGAGCTTCAAACCACTCCGTAAGTCTGAGGACGACTGGGCTGTCATCGCCGAGTACCCAGGCGCAGAACCCCGAGAAATCACGGGCTTTACGAGCAAAGCCGATATTGACGATTGGATGAATGGAGAGCGTCGGATCGCCTGGCTCCGATCACAGGGTTACGCGAAGTGACACGATAACTCCTTCCTCGGCTATCGCATGGCTGTGAAGCTTCTACAGGCGCTCTCGGTGAAGATCCGGCTACGACCTCTACTCCGTTTCATTCGCCGGCATTCTCGTTGTTAGTCGAGGCTGTCTCATTCGCGGTGGGACCCGATGGCCGGAAGTGGTCCGTCCCCGAAACTCAACGCTAGCGGCCCGACCTCTCGGTCTAAATGAAGGGGTCATTAGCTCGCTTTTCAAGTTGGCGGTCAGCTTATAAAATAGCAGTCACGGCTGCAGAACAATGCGCGGCCGTGATCAATGGGAGCAAGGATCATCTATGGCCAAACCGAAACGCAACGCCGAGCAGCAGATCGCTGATCAGGCCGACCGAAAGGCGCAAAACCCGAATGGGGCGCGGCAAGCGATTGCGGATAGCCAAGCAGATCCAGAGTTCCAGGAAAACCATAGACGTCTCAGAGCGGAGCGCTTGGCGCGAGATGCCGGGCCCAAAAGCAAGAATTGACCCCTGAGAGAAGCATCAGATCGGATAAGATGACAAAAGAATTTGGTGAATACGAGCCGCCGAAACCAATCAGTAAAGCAGAGCGTGAAGCTCGCAAGGCCTTCCGCCAAGTCGACGCGGAAAAGGCCATGTCCGAGCACGCGCTCGCCGAGAAGGCCTTTGCTCAGAATCGAGAGCGGCTGAAGGCAGAGCGGTTGGCACGGGAAGCCGCAGCGGCCCCGGTGCCAAAGAAGCAACCCAAGACGAAGAAGAAGTGAACCCGCACGAGTGGTGTTATGTCGAGTGCGATGGAATTGATTGTAGATGGCTACGCCGGCCCAAAGACTATCAGTCCCTTGAGAACCTGAGATGCACGGCCGGCGCTCGGCGGTGAACCTCAAAGCTAGAACAGGCTTTGACTGCCGGGCATCAATTTTTCAGGTGGAGGAGGACGTCGCGGCTATGGCGAGACTTCAGACGCTTCCGGCGGGATCGGGGCATAGCGTCGGCGGAAATTTCCAACCCTTTCGCCATTGCCCATTCCATCAATGCGGGGGAAATATGCGGGATCATTGAGGGTGATCCCTATGGGGCTTTCTATCCGCTTCTACCTTTTCGCTGAGGATGGGCTTCAGGCGATCTCGCAGCGCGTAATGATGGGGCTGATCCGCGGCGAAGATGCCATGCCGCAGTATGCTGGCACGAAGCAGAAGGTCGCGGACGTCATTCTTGAGAACGAAGGAAGGAAGCCGGTTCGTATCGAGAGGGTGCAGGGAAGCTACCTAACTTTCGACGACAAGGGGCAGGTACACAGTGATCTTGTGGCCTCTGGCTTCGCCGCACTCGAAACCGGTATGGCGCTCGCGGACGCTCTGAGGAAGCCGCAGACCAAAATCGTTGATCTCACGCCTAAGCTCAACCGCGAGAAGTGGGAGCGTGAGAACCGCTGGACACCATCCAAGAACGATTTAGACGCCATTGCAGACGATATCTGGAGACGCAAGGAAGCGAACCAGCCGCGCATTGAGCGCGCCCAGGGGATCGCCCCTAAGCCTCCTAAGGTCACCTACGAGGCAAAGGAGGCGATCCGAGAGATCAGGACGAGCCTGATTAGTATCGCCAACAAGCTTCAATGGCTAAGCGAGCCTGCTCTGAAGGGCGCCGCGTTCGAGGCGCGCGAGAACGCCAAGATCGAAGCGGATGGGCCGCTGTGGCTCGGGATTGCCGCAGCTGCGGATCGCTATCACGAGATCCAGGTTCGCCGACGCACCGGACGGGGTGTCTGGTACGCGCTTGTGGAGATACTGCGATGGGATGCGGTTCAACGAACTGGAGAAGTGATCGCAAGCTTCAGTGAGCGCTGCGATTCCAAAGCGAAAGCAGAGGAGGCGGCTCGGAGACTTTTGACCGAGAATGCCAAGTGCTTTACCGCGCAGACGTCCGTCCATACCGAGGTGCTATGCGAACTGGAGTGGGATGAAGAGGCGGGAGCTAAGCTTCTCTGACTCAGAACGTGGCGAGAACAAATTCCCCCGCCTTTCCCCGCGCGTTGCTGCTTAGTTCTGCTATTTCCCGCCTGCACCTGCCAAATAGGCGCGACCATGAGATTGCGAAAAGTACTGGATTTACAGGGGGAAGGATGGTGGGCGCACAAGGGATCGAACCTTGGACCTCTCCCGTGTGAACCACAATTGGTGGACTGTAGCCAACCTAATCCAGCCATAGTCTTATTGTAAAAGCCCTTGTAAGGTAAAGACTTGCGGCCATATTGGACCATCCTTGGCCTCGGTTGGCCTTACCACATTTTGTATGTCCCTGCTGTGCCCTTCGGAGGAATTCCCTTAGGGCACACAAACTGGGAACGCGGAGGCAATGGCTTGTGGTCCATTTTTTCTAGGATCGCCTCGACCCTTCTCAGGGCGCAAGGAGCGAGAGCACAAACGATGGAAAAGAGTAAAGAATCTCTCAGAGCTGAAGGAACGACGAATTACCTGAGACTCACTGACGCGGCGATCCGTGCGGCGACGCTGCCGCCGGGCAAATCGCAGCACTATCTGCACGACACAGAGCAGCCGGGGCTCGCGATCAGGATGCGCGCGACTGGTGGCAGGACCTGGGTCTTCATGTTCACAAAGCCTGGGACGAAAGGCACCCAACGCAAGACGCTGGGTGCATGGCCCAAATTCAATGAGAAGGCCGCGCGCAGGGCCGCCACCGTCGTCGCTGGGGAGGTGGTCATTGGGATCGATCCCAATGAGGGCAAGCGCGAGGCGAAGCGGCAAGCGCTGGCCGAGCGGCAGTGCACGACACTGGCGACCTTGATCGTTGAAGATGGCCCCTACGAAATGTCCCTGACCGGGCGCCAGGTCGTCAACTGGAAACCGGCTATGTCGGCACTCCGACGCGGTCTGAAAGATCATTTCGACCTCGCCATCGCCGAGCTCACGCGACGGCAAATCATGGCGGCGGTGGACAGGATCGGCAAGACCGGCAAGCGCGGCGCAGCAAAGGACTTGCGCAAGCACACGCACACGTTCCTCGAATGGTGCGTCGGCGAAGGTTACGTCGAGCACAACGTGCTCGCCGGCTATCGCGTGCCCAAGGAGACGCGCGCGCAGCGGGTCGGGCGCCGAACGAAGGGCCGGGCGCTGACCGACGAGGAGATCATCAAAGTCTGGCACGCATCCGGCAAGCTTGGGACGTTTGGGCTATTGACACGAATGTGCCTACTTGGTGGCCCGCGCCGCAGCGAGCCAGCCATGATCGAATGGCAAAACCACGTCATGAATGACCGCATCACTTTCGATGCAGCATGGACCAAGATGGGCCTTTACCACGACGTGCCGCGTACCCACCTCGTTGACGAGGTGCTTACGGCCGCAAAACATTTCCAGCGTGCGACGTCGGACTATGTCTTCCCGTCACCGAAGACCGGCGGCCAGATGTCGGGCTTCACAAACTTGGTCGACCGCCTGGTCAAGGAAGCGGGTGTCGCCAAGTTCACAATGCATGACTTAAGGCGCAGCTTGCGAACCATCATGTCACGCTGCGGCTATGACAACGAAATCCAGCGGTTGTGTGTCGGGCAAAAGCCGCGCGGGATCGATCAGGTCTACAATCACGACGAACAGTGGATCATCCGCAAGATGGCGTTCGAAGCTGCTCATGACTACATCGCGGAGTTGGTCGGCGCGAAACGGGGAGGCAAGGTCGTGCGCCTGCAGCGGACGAATCCGCTCGATCCCATCAAGGCCGAATTGCTTGGCCGTCTTCGCGAGCATTATGCGGCTGCGACGACTTAGTTGTCTCATCGCGTCCGGCCAGATAGTCGCGCACCGCATCAACTCGGTAAAGCGGGCGGCCATCGACATAGCGCCATTTCAGCGGGTGGTTCGGATTGCGCCGCCATAGCTCCAGGGCTCCAGGCGTGCGCCGGATCACGGCGGCCGTTTCTAATGCCGTTAAATTTGAGCTGCCCGGCAGCGAATCGATATCGAACGTCGCGGGCGGCGGCATGCCGCGATTCTTCCGAGGTCGCTTCATGGTGCGGAGCGTCTCCTTCAAGTGGCCCATCGCCAACTCTCACGATTGAAGCGAACGAGGCTCTTGTGTAATCGCCTGGTCGCTTCTTGGGCGGGACGTCAAGAGAATCAACGCAGTCGTCGAACTTTGCCTGTCGAGTGCCGCCGATTTGACCATCATGCTCCGGTTGATGTTGCATAGGAACACGTCAATTGCGCGTCGTAGGATTGGATATCAACGCGAATAGAAGAAAAGTTGCTGGCAGGTAGCCGAGACCATTCCGCTCGCATTGCGGCCCTGCGAGTGGCCACGTCAGCGGCCCGGTCACGCCCGCAGGCTATTGACCGTCATGGGAAGCATGTCGAAGAATGAAAAACGAACTGATAGGTAGTTCGACGCTTCGCAGCTACATCGAGGCGGGCTGGCGGACATCGGAATTGACTTGGTGATACAGACTTGCTCGGCGCAAAGACGCCTCACGGAAACGACTCGGCACGACGCCACTAGGACGGCGCGTCATGGAAGAACTTCGACTCTACCGACCGCTTTCAACTGGCGTTCCATAAAAGCGACGCACCGCGTTCCAGGATGGGGTTCGTTCGCTGGCGGGCCGTTCCTGTGCGCCCAATGCACGCGAGCGCCATGGGAATCTCGGTCAACCTTGGCGATAAGATCTGCCTCCTTCATCGCGTCAGGTACGCTGGCAGCAGAGTCAACAGTTCAGACGACAAGTGCCGTTGGAACATTGCCATAAAGATATGTTTACGGATCATTATCGACGAGAAAGATCTGTTCACGTTTCGCTTGACCCGCGATATATGGTCTGTTTACATATCATTTCGGTGTGAATGATCCGAGAACATATCTATGGCTTCGGCTCCAAACCCGCTGCTCAAGGAACTTGGCCTGCACTTTCGCAGAGCACGAATGGCTGCTGGCCTATCCCAGGAGCAAGTCGCCCTCCGGGCGAACATTAGCAGGCCCCGCTATCGCGACATTGAAACGGGTGCCGCTGCAGCCCGCGCAACGACACTCGTCAACGTTGCCCGCGCCCTTGGCATGGAAATGATGCTGATTCCGCAAGCGATGGTACCGGCTATTCAATCAATGCTGCAGCCAGCTACGGGCGATGATGACCATCCTGCGTTCACGTCAGATGTTGAGGAGGAGGAGCATGAATAAGCCTGTCCTCGCGGCTGAACGTATCCAATCGCTCGACATCTCATTAAACGATCTTGCCGTCGGCACGCTCGTCCGAACGCCGGGCGACTACAACGCATTCAATCTCTTGCCCGCGTATCGGAGCTTGAACGACCCTCCGATCTTCAGCCTGTCGCTTCGCTCGGCGGATGGCAGCCTCCGCCGGGATCCCAAACCCATACGCGGCGCGCTGCCGCCGTTCTTCGCGAACTTGCTGCCCGAAGAGAAACTGCGCGAAGCAATGGAAAAGCACCACGCAGCGTCAGTAAGACCTGGAAACGACTTCGATCTCTTGGCCGCACTGGGGACAAATCTACCGGGAGCGGTACGAGCGTTGCCGAGCGACGGCGTCCCCGTTCCGGCCGGGACAGAATCAGAAGGCAAGAAGAAGGCGCGCTTTTCGCTCGCCGGTGTCCAGATGAAGCTCTCCGTCATGAAAAATACCGGAAAAGAAGGGGGGATCACGCTCGGCGTCGACGATGAGCAAGGGCAGTACATCGCGAAATTTCCCTCCCTCACCCACATTGGACTTTCGGAAAACGAATTCGCGATCCTAGCCTTGGCGGAAGCGCTAGGGATGGAAGTGCCTGCACGTGAGCTCGTCGAAAAGACGGATTTCGCCGGCATTCCGGAAGTGTTTAACACCATGTCCACGGGCAAAGTGCTTGTTGTCCGTCGCTTCGATCGCGGTGCCGATGCAGCGCGCGTGCATATGGAGGACTTTGCACAGGTCTTCGGCCGCTATCCGTCCGAGAAACATACCGGTGCGGCGTATCACAATATCGCGGCCGCGCTGAACAGCGGTGTCTCGTTCGATTCCGCGATCGAATTTGTCCGTCGTCTTGCGCTCACCGCGATCACGGGCAATAGCGACATGCATCTCAAGAATTGCTCGTTACTGTATCCTGGAGACGGACGGACGCCTACGTTGGCGCCAATCTACGACGTGCTCTCAACAGTTTCCTATATCCCGAAAGATGGTCTAGCATTGAGCCTTGCGGGCGAAAAGTCATTCAAGGCTCTGACTCCAGAGCGCTGGCGCAATTTCGCGAACCGCAGCCGTCTTCCAGAGGGGGCAGTGATGACGGCTGTAGCTGAGACCGCGGCGGCCGTGCGCGACAAGTGGTCAGTTCTTCCAGAACGCGACGTCGTGCCTGGGCAGGTTCTCGAGCGGATCGATGCACATATCGACGAAATGGTACCCATCCTTGACCCTTAGGGGCGGCACTGATTGCAGCACGACCTGGGCTGATCAAGAACCAAGAATAGTATGAGGATTGCTGGATGCGAAACAATTCAGCATCACATGGATTGTGGGCTCTCACCGCGCCACCGGCGCCAGACACTGTTCCCCTCGCCAGTGACACCGCAGCGGATGTGATCGTGATTGGCGCTGGATATACCGGGCTGTCGTCTGCACTTCATCTCGCGGAAGGAGGGGCGCGCGTCGCGCTGTTGGAGGCGTCCGAAATTGGGTTCGGCGGTTCGGGCCGGAACGTCGGTCTGGTTAACGCGGGCATGTGGGTGATGCCTGACACCCTTCCGGATACGCTCGGCGCCCCGTTCGGCGAACGGTTGATTGAACAACTCGGCCGTGGACCGCAAAAGGTGTTCGACCTCATCGAAAAGCATGGCATCGAATGTGAAGTGGAGCGTGCCGGTACCCTGCATTGTGCCGTCGGACGTAAGGGTTTGCAAGAGATCGAGGCCCGCGCCGAACAGTGGCAGAAGCGTGGCGCCCCTGTCGTAGTGCTAAATGCAGAGGAGACACGCAGGAAAGTGGGCGGTGGCGAATACAGCGGGGCGCTGCTCGATAAGCGCGCCGGGACGATACAGCCGCTGGCCTATGTGCACGGTCTAGCGAGAGCCGCGCTTGCAGCGGGGGCTAGGATATTCACACAGAGCGAGGCTGTTACTGCGCAACACAACGGCTTGCGCTGGAGGATCAGCACAGAAAGCGGATCGGTAGATGCGGAATGGGTGATCGTTGCGACGGATGCCTATGGTAAAGGACTTTGGTCGCAGGTACGGCAGGAGCAGATCCATCTGCCCTACTTCAACTTTGCTACGGGTTCTTTGCCGGATGGTCTGAGGAAGTCGATCCTGCCTGAACGGCAGGGAGCGTGGGACACTCGAGAGGTCCTCTCTTCATTTCGCTTGGATCGCTCCGGGCGCCTCGTGTTTGGCAGTGTTGGTGCCCTTGAGGGTATTGGCGCATCCGTTCACCGGGCATGGGCTCAGAGATCGTTGCGCAAGCTGTTTCCGGGACTTCAGGATGTCGAGTTTGAAACCGGCTGGTTCGGCATGATTGGAATGACCTCGGACAACCTGCCGCGCCTTCACGAGCTCGACCGCAACGTCGTTGCTTTCAGCGGTTACAACGGTCGCGGCATCGCACCTGGCACAGTCTTTGGCAGTGTGTTGGCTTCGTACGTTCTGGGGCAGATCGCGGAGAACGATCTTCCGCTGCCGGTCACTGCCGTTGAACGGCAACGCTTTCGTGCCGCGCGGGAAGCCTTCTACATCGCGGGGTCCCAACTTGTTCACCTAATGGAGTCCCGGTTCTGATTACCCAAGCGAGTTCGCCAAGTATGGGACTGTCATCGGCATGCTCATGGCTCAACTTCGCGCTCTGACGGCCATAGACCTCGATCTGTTGCTACGAGGCGAGAGATTTTTTGTGTTCTGTACGTTCGGTCGAGCTTCACACGGGATTCTAAACGCTGGCGACGGCCTCTCTTTGGCGGCGGTATAGACCGTGCTGTCATCGGAGCGACGGGTGCTAAACTCGTCCGAATTTCGAATGAAAACGAGGAAATCATGTCGCGTTATTTCTCCGCCCCAGAGGTAGATGCCGGCCTCGAACTATCCCAGGTTGATCGATGCCTTAAGCGAAGCCGTCCGGCGCGGCGGAGAAGCGATGCCAGTGCGGCAGAGCTATAATGTTGGTACCGCTGCAAGCCCAGGTCGTCTCCTGACAATGCCGGCTTGGGAGCGGGGCAAGGCACTCGGCGTGAAGCTGGTGATCGTGTTTCCGAAGAGCGGGGAATGCGGTCTCCCTGCCTTTTCCTCGCTTTACATGCTGTTCGACGGCAACCGGCCGGCCGCGCGCAATGATCGATGGCGAAACACTCACTAATCGGCGTACGGCCGCCGCCTCCGCGCTCGCATCACGACATCTCTCACGCCCCGACAGCCGCACGCTGCTGCTGATTGTAACCGGCCGGCTCGCCTCCTATTTGGCCGTTGCCCATCGCGCAGTTAGGCCGATTGAAGCCGTGCTGGTCTGGGGGCGCAATGCGCAACGTTCCAAGCGCTCGCGGACACACTTGAGCATCAGGGCCTCAAGGCCAAACCGGCTGCTGATCTGACGGACGCTCTCTCGGTGGCGGACATCGTTAGCTGCGCCACCACGTCACGTGAGCCGCTGATCGTAGGCCAGCACCTCAGGCCAGGAACACATCTTCGATCTCGTCGCTCTTGTATCAAGCGCTTCTGCTCCGTAAGCGCGATTTTCCCCGCACGATGACGCCGGCGGTTTTGATGGATTGCCCTAGTATCGGGCGATACCGGGCCGTTCAGGCAGTGGCGGCTTTGTGGAAGTTGAAGGGCAGCAGGTCGGTAATATCGGCGTCGCCGGCGCGCTGAGGCGATTCGGTGAGGACGTGGCGCAACCACGCTAACGGCTCGACACGTGAGGCGCGGCAGGTCAGCATCAGGCTGTAGACGACGGCACTGGCCTTGGCTCCGTCCACGGTATCGCTGAACAACCAACTCTTCCTGCCAGTTGCAAAAACCCTGATGTCGCGCTCCAGAAGATTGTTGTCGATCGGCATGCTGCCGTCCCCGGTGTAGCGCGTCAGATATTCCCATTGGTTTCGGGTGTAGGATACGGCGTCGCCGAGCTTGCTGTCAGGCAAGACCTTCGGGGCCATGTCATCGAGCCATACCTTGAGAGCATTGAGGATGGGGACACTATGTTGCTGGCGGAAGCGGCGAATGCAGTCGGCCTGTGTTTCACCCTTCTCCGGTATTCCGTCCCGCGCCTGCCTTTCAACCCGGTAGAGCTGGTCGAAGAACCGCAGCGCCTGCTCGGGCGGACCGCCGCCCTTCTTCCTCGCCCTGAGGGCATCGACAAAGCGCCGCCGGGAGTGGGCCATGCAGCCGATGTGGGTGGCCAGTTCCAGCGTGCGCCATGCGGTATAGCCGTCACTCATCACGATGCCGCGGTAATCGCCGAGGAAGGCCTGCGGGTGGATTTGGCCGCGGCCCGGCTGATAATCCAGAAGAACGATGGGCTCGTGACTGCCCTTGCCGCTGCGATAAGCCCACATATACGATGTGCTGGTGGCCTTTTTGTCCTTCTCCTTGAGGACCTGAACCGTCGTCTCGTCGCCATGGATGAGAGGCTGCGATCTGAGCCGCAGCTTCAGGGCGTCATAGATGCGGGAGAGATGTTTCTCGCTCGAGCCGATCACCCAGCGACCCAAAGCGCCGCGGCTGACCGGAACACCGGCGCGTTCGAAGGCCTGCGCCAGGCGGTAGAGCGGCGTGCCATCGACATATTTATGAACCAGCGCGAACGCCAGCGTTGAGGCCGTGGCAACGCTGCCCGGCAGCGGCTGCGTCGGCATCGGCGCGGTCACGACAGGGGCGTTGATCCCGGTGCGATCGCAATGGCGGCACGCATATTTGAAGCGTACGTTCTGTAAAACCTTCGCCTTCACCTCGATATGAAGTTGCTCGGTGACAGCCTCGCCCATGCGATGCATCTGGCCACGGCAGCAAGGACACGCCTTCTGATCGTCGGGCAGGTCATACTCGACGCGCTCACGCGGCAGGTTCGCCGGCAGCGGCCTGCGGCCGCGCTTCTTTCCCGTTGTGTTTTCGACGGGTGGCAAGCCCGTGTCCGGAAGTTCGGCGATATTGTTCGTTTCACTGCCGGCGTCATCCTCATCGGCGGCCTGCTCGGCTTCATTGAAGAGACGATCGACGTGCTTTTCGCTGCGTGGCGCAAAACGATGCAGGCGTGCCAGCGCCAGTTCTTCCTCGAGTTTGACGACGCGGTCGGCGAGTTGATGGTTATCCGCCTGCAGCGCAGCAATGCGCGCCAACAGCACTTCAACACTCGGATCGCCGGTTCGATTCATCGGATTCTTGAATCTGAACCGTACCGACGCGTCAACCGCTCAACTCGAGAGCTCAGCCGGCAACCTGATATTGCCGCACCGGATGGCGGACCATCGCATCGATATCGATGCCGTCAAGGATCCAGTGCAATTGCTCGGTCGTCAGCGTGACGACCGCCTCCCGGCGGCGCGGCCATCGGAACTTGTCCTCGGTCAGCCGCTTCAGGACCAGCACAAAGCCGGACCGGTCGAAGAACAGCAACTTCATCCGGTCGCAACGGCGATTGCAGAACGCAAAAACCGCCGGAGTGAATGGATCGAGCGCCATCGTCTCCTGGACCAGGACCGCAAGGCTGTTGATGCCAGCCCGGAAGTCGATCGGCTCACGGTGCAGATAGACCTGCAGGTCACCGCCCAGTCTGAACATGGCCCAGTGCTCCGATGATCGCCGTCAATGCATCCACATCGCCGCATTCCAGCGCGAGCTTCACGCCGTTCGGCAGCGACACGCTCACTTTGGCCGGAGAACAAAAAGCTGGAGTCCCTTTGGGTTCCGAACCACGCATTTCATCGCAAGTCGCCGGCAAATCCACCGTCGCCACGCTGTCTTGCCGCGACAGGGCTCGATCGGCGGACCCCTCAAGCTGAACCGGGATGAACGCCGGGCGTGAGGACGGCGGCAGCGACCTGGTGGCGGTGTGCTTCTTGATCCACTTCCGAAGGAGGTTCGCGTTGACCCCATGTTCGAGTGCAAGCCTCGATACCGAAACCCCAGGCTCAAGGCAGGCCGTGACAAGACGCTCTTTCGATGCCGCCTCGTAGCGCCGGCGACCGTTCCGGCCAACAAGCCTGACCCGCAGTTTCTGATCATCCGCTGCCATCACAAGGTGTCCACCTATTTTGGTGGACACCTCATGCATCAGAGCACTCAAAAGCAAAAGGTGCGGAGAAATTCGCGCTTACTCTGCTCCGTCAATTTTGGCTGTCTGACAGCCCTCAAACTCAACGACGGTCGGTTCGCAGTCGAGCGAGAAGCCAACTCCGCCAAATGAACGGAGCGATGCATGCCCCATATCCGCCAAGCCGATATGGACACGAGGACGTGCAATAACGTGCCTCATCGCAGAGGTGAGGGCGTGCTTAAACTCCATAGCGCCTCAAAGTGCTTATCAAGAGAATCAAATAGAAAGCCGCCACGCGACACCAAGAGCGTCGGAGTGTTACGGCTCTGTTGGTGCAGCAAATACGGTCCCCAAAAAATCTCATCATCTATACGAAGTACGTTGATCGCAGGGATGCAGGCCACCCTGTGCACTTTGAACTGGCCGCGCCTTAGACCGGGGAGCTTCGAGACCGCGTCTTCAAATGCAAGAATGTCGCCTCGGGTTTTTCCCGGAGAATGGTGCTCTTCGCGATCACGCTGATCTACGAGGCTGTGTTCTGAAGTCGGAAAATCGGGGTCAATTAGCAAAATACGCACTTGAGCACGTCGTGGACCAATCGACAAAATGTTCAAGGAAATCTTGTCTGAAGGAGGATAGCCCGTATCCGATCAGGTCAATCTTTCGGGCGACATTGAGCCGATGCTGATATGCATCTCGAATTTGAACGGAACGGCCCGGGTAAATAGCAAAAAGTCCGGCCTTACTACACGTTTCAAGTTGCGCCCGCAGAGTATCGGTAAATGATACGTAGAGGAATAGCGACACTCCGGCTATGCCCGAGGCTATCAAGGAGCCTCCTATGCCCTCCGCAAGCCCAGCTCCCATCCAGGAACGCGACCATGTCCCTAGAAAGAGAGCTCCCAGTAGGACCATGATGGTGTGAGATAAAACCCATATCACTCCGAGACGCGACCACAATCTACGGCTTATCGCCCTAATCACCGTTATCCCCCAGGCTAAATCTGGCTTCACTATCGCGTAAGGAGGCCATCAGAAAAGAGTACCTATAAACTACGCGACGTAAAGTTGCGAGGCTGTGGGTCGTAGACTTAGGTCTGCCCGGGTCCATGAAGGATCAAGCGCCTCCAAATTTGCGGAGATACATCGACCAATGGGTGGAAGGTCATTTTCTGGGACGGCGCAAGTTGCCTGAGGCAGAGCGCCAGCTTCAGGCGTTTCGCACGGCCAACGGTGCCGAACGCGCTCCGCCACGCAAGTCTAGACGCCGTTTCTGATCGATCCCCATAAGCGGGAAGAGCGATCCGAAACTTGGCAAGCTTTTGTCTCAGTGAGGAACGCCGGTTCTCGCTTGTGCTGTCGCCACCCGGAATAGGCCAGACTGGAAGTGATAGAGGCGGTCATCGAGGGACACGCCCAGGTGGATCGCGCCGACGCCGGCTCGATCGATGAGCTGCGCCGGGCAATGGGGAACCCACGGCCGTCGACAGCGCGGGCGGACCCAGGCTGATCGAGCAGAAAGACGGCGCCTAACAAGGGTCAAACGCTGCTAATCGTCATGGTTGCAATGGTAAAGTTCCCGCTGACTGGGGGGCAACATGGTTAAGGCATTTCGCAATACGGTCATGGCACTTACTTTTGTAGGAGTTGCCGGCTGCAACATGTTTTGGAATTTCATGAATGACTATATGGTCTGCGGCCTTGCGCTGGCGGCTTCAGTGACAGCCGGCTTTTGCGTTGAGCGCATCTTCATCGAGCGGTCCCGTCGGGAGATGATCCGCCTCCATGGCGCGGACTGGCATTCGGCGGAGAACCGACAGCTCGACTCATGAACGTCACCCGTCGCCCGCTCGTCATTTTCATCATCCGATTGTTCGCATTCGACCCGAGGAGCCTGGCCCGATGATCAAACCGGTCCATCCATTCCGGTTCGCTCGCATCGAGCGCCTGCGAGAGCTGCTTGAACGAGACTACCGAATGGCAGTTGACCCGAATACGGGCGTGAGCACCACGAAGCTGGTGAGACCCGATCCGCAGCTGCTCGATGCAGGTTTGGTACTCGATCGTGATCCAGGAGGGTGCGAGCTGGGTCCTTCGTTGAGAGCCTGCGAGCGCTACGGCACGCAACCGGTCGATACGCCCGAGTAGCATCACGATCTGGAAGGGCGACGACCATAAGCTGACCCGACGTAGGGGCGATTGGACGCGCCCGTGCATCCACCACCCAGCATCGCGCCAAGAGCGGACTTTTGGATTCCATACGCAACAGAATGTTGCGGTTGAATCGAGGTGGATTTGTATGCCGGCTGGCAAGGCTCACGTCGCGAGCCCACGACACTCCAGAGCGTCTTCGCCTATCCGCCGCTGGCGCACCGTATCAGCTCTCGTTTTGAATTCAACGCTGGCTCGGCCAGACGTGAGTTTGTGCGTGCGTTCGAGGCCTATCGGTCGCGAGACCTTCACGTCCTTGTCAGCTACAGTGACACTATTCATTCCGATCGCAGATCTCGCGAGACTCAATGAGAAAGTCCTCGCGGATGATACGGTTTTATCTGAGCGCATTCGACGTCATTCCCAAGGAGCGAGATTGGGCATTTGGGCTAGTCAGGGGCAAGTGATTGAATTTGTGCTCGTTGCGCGTCCGTAGAGCTTCACTGGATTATCCGGTCTCACAACCTCATTTGCTCAGCGGGGGTCATCCTGGTCAAATGAGCCGCTTCTCGTAGAAGATCACTGCATATCCGTGCAACATCCCTTCCCTGCGGCGAACATAGCCAGCGCTCTCATAAAGTCTTTGGGCCCCTACTTGGATCGTTGTTGTATCGAGCATTATCCACTTGAAACCGAGAGCAACAGCTCGCGACTCCAATTCACGAAGAACCCTCCTTCCAAACCCTCGTCGCTGAAAGACGGGGTCGACCCGCATACGTTTTAGTTCTGCGACATCATCATCAAAAGGTTTCAGCCCACCCATGGCAGCGAACCGGGGACCAATATACGCAACTACGAAGTCTCCGCCCGAGGCGATGTATACTTCCCCGATATTGCGTAAATCATCCTCCCAAACCCCTTCCGGGCCACACACACCAACATCCTGCGATGCGCTTCTGTGCAGATGCCATGCATCATCGCTATCCCCGAACTCGAACCGACGAAGGATCAGTTCGTCTTGAGACATCGACTATTACCTCTCGACCGGTGGCGGACGCCTGCGCCTCTGTTTTTAGCCACGCAGAGACCACCGTCGGCTTACGGGCGCGCCTCTGTCAACAGCCGCTGAGAAAGGACAGCCTCAACACTTTCCGATACCTCAACTCCGACAACTGGACGACCCGGCTCAACCGTATATTTTAAAGCCGTACTACGGTGCATCCGGGTAAACCGATCCAGTGCACAAACACAGGACGTGCGCAGCGTTCCGATTTCGCCGCCGTGATGCTCCACGACTGGCGAAATGGTCGCAACCCTGGGAAAGTCCGCTTTCCCCTTTAGCCAACCTGGCTTGAGCGGTGCACTCCCTTTGCCTGACGACAACCAGCGGAATACCTCGTGAATGCATCTCTGCGGATAATATTCGGACAGCCGGTACAGATCCCTATAAAATTGCGGTTTCTGGTGGAAGAGTTCTTCACCGACCAGTAGCACCGAGACCGCCACGATACGGGCCGAGAAGCGGCCGCTTGGACCAAGCGTATTCTTGTAAGGATTCTTTCCGTAAAACACACGAAACTGGCCAAATAAGTCCGGCGACATATGTTCATAAAAGCGCGTCAGAACATTGTTTGCTGACTCAAGGCGCTCCAGGCATAGCGCAAGACATTGCCCCGCATCCACGTCGGCCACATCACGCAATTTGAGCAGAGCGTCCATTGCTGACTGCAATTCGCTCTCGATGATCTGGTGACCCAAGCAAAAATCTCGCTCCTCGACCCCGGCCGCGCCGAGGCAGTATACGCGTGGATCGTTCTGCAGCGGATTCGTAAGGATCATATCTTCATAGGAGAGGACCTCAATGCCAGGCTGCCGTTGACAACTCGAGCGCGCAAGGCGGATCAGTACCTCTCCCACCGTCAGCTCGGCGTCCACGGGATGAAGGCCGGCAAACGCAGACATCTGATAAGCACAGTTTACGAGATATTGGATGTCTGTCTTAGCGATCTCGAAGTCAGACTGCGGCAGACTTAGCAGCTGCGCTTCATAATCCGTCTCCGCAATCATCGCGTTGATATTACGCCCAAGAGCCTTAACCGCTTCATCTGGTCGTTCACTGCATTTGATCTCCGCAATGCAGTGCGGCAGTTGATCGGCTACAAAATTGCTGACCAGCCCAAGCGGGCGTTCTCGCTGCGGGCGATCAATGCTATCGGACAGATGCGAAAATATGTCCTCCGCCTGGCAGGGCGACCCTTGCGGGGTGGAAACGGAAAAAGGAGCGACCATAAATGAGCGCGCCCGCGACTTCATCGAAACGCAACTTGCATTTCGGCACTTGACCCGTATCGTGCGGCCGGTGAGTAATCGTGCTTTTCGAGCAGATCAGTTCGTTTGTCTATTATCCTACTGTCGTTGTACGCGACCCGCTCGAGTATATTGTTCGAGAAAAATAGCAGCGATACGGCGCCCGAATTGATAGTGCCGGCGGCAGTTAACGAAAGCAGGCCGTTTGAAATGCAGATGAGTCCTGCCTCATTCAAGAGTTCAAGCTCGCGGCCAAAGCATTTCTCGATGGACACCCCAAACTCCCGCTCGAAGCGGGAGAGCAACACCCCACTGCTTCGCAGGGCAAACATTACCGTTCTGCGCATGAGATCATCTTGCGACAGGACAACACCCTTCCACACAGGCTTCTCGCCCGCCTCAACCCTATATAGGTAGCGATCTAAATCTGCCTCGTTATAGAACTGGCACTGGCTCATGTAACCAAATCCGGCAACCCCAAACGGGACCAGATTATTGTCGTTCCAGGAATCGTATTTGCGGCTCTGTTGAATCGAGTGTGGCTGCGACTGCTTACTCCAATAGAAAATCGGCCCATGGCGATAGCCGAGTTTCGTGAGGATGTGCTCGGCCATAAAATGCATGATAATGCGCTCCTTAGCCCCGGCAAATTGATATCGTCCCCGAGCCAAATGGCGGGCTACGGGGTCTGTAGATTTAAACATCAATGGGAATACATTGAACTTCTCTATTCCCATATCCAGTAAGCCGATAAGTGAGTCGTACCAGCTCCGGAGCGTTTGCTGCGGCAACCCATACATGAGGTCAAGCGACAGATTCTGAACGCCCATCTCATTCAGTAACTTTACGAGTTGTACTACCTCGTCCACGTGGTGCCCGCGGTTCAATATGCGTAAAATGCTCGGATCCAGACTCTGAACGCCCAATACGAAGCGGTTTACGCCGGCTCTAAGCAGTGTGGATATGCGATCTGCAGCGTCCACTTGCTTTGCAAGAGAGGGATGCAATTCGAAACTCACTTCCGACTTAGACAAATCAAAGCGCCGGCTAATCATACCAAATAGCGTTTCGAGTTGACCGTTGGTCAAGAACGAGGGAGTGCCGCCTCCAAAAAAAGCAGTCTCAACAGCTCTGCCAGCCAGCGCCGCGTCCGACCAACTCATCTCTTTATCTAAAGCCGCCAGATAGCGCTCCACTCGCCCGGAAGATGGATTGATTTCCTTGGCGAAGTGGCAAAAGGTACAATACTGATCACAAAAGGGGATGTGAAAATAGAGATCAATTGACGACGAAACCTGAAGCAACAACTTTTCGGCATTCAGGTCGCCCATTGCCTTGAGAGGCGGATATGTGCCGACAAGATAATCGTTGTGCGTGTCAAGGTGCAAATTCCGTGACCTCAACATGTCAAGGTTAATGTCGTACGAGCGGTCGATCGCGAATTCCAAGGCCTCGGAATAGGTCGGCGCACGCATTTTTTTAAACTCCTCTAGCTTTCGTGTGGAGGCAAGCCGCGATGGCAGCTCCGTTCCTCGTGTCACATTGCGCTCTTCAGCTCGGGCTCGATACCGAAGTCGTGCATTTCGATCGAAGGCGCGGATTTGTCGGCTCCCGCTCGAGACAACCACAGTAGATCGGAACGAGTGTCGCCATCCGCTCGGCGACACGGCGGGATGATTATGGTTCGGCGAAGAAGACAGATGCCGTGACCGAGGCCGAATGTCCTTCGGGCGTTGCGAAACGGCACCGAGGAAGACTTCAGGCGCCGAGGAGTGCGAATACTGCTCGAGAAAATGGTGTTCCACCTCCGAGTGTGACCCGCGCCGAGTCGGGCGCCGAGCTCGATCTGCTCCGGCGTGCCATTGAACAACTTCTGTCCGCTCCCCTCTTCGAAAGGAAGCGGCCATTGCTCGAGACCAAGCTTGATTTGGTTTCCTCCCGGTCCGACGCCATTCGCATGCCACTGCATGCATTCGCCACAGAGCCGCCCAAACGTGTCACACTGGTTTGGATTTGCTCGGGAGTAAGCGCGCTGAATGCTAGTCGTTGGTGGTCTTGAGAGTTATCCAACGCGAAGAACGACAGCGGCACCCGCGAGGGACGCGGCAAAGCTTTAGGCGGGACCGCACTCAATAGCGCAGCGTCCACGGCATTGATTTGGATCAGTCGAGCAAGTGTCATTTGAACTCCTGGGCCGGCGAATGCGAGATCGTCATGGTCGTGCGGATCCTTTACGGTGTCCCAGCAATCCACGTGCCACTCAAGACATTTGCGAACCTCGCTTGAAGAGGGCAAAACCATGTGCTTCGTGTCCACCGACGGAATACTCGCGCCTCAGTGTCTGGTCCCGGACATTAGCGTCTTCAGCCGGACACGGCTGAACACGACAACGCGGAATGTTGAATGACGATGGCGGCCTCTCATGCCGAATTCGAACATCTACTTCAACGGCGACCTTACGACCGAATCGCTCGGCTGATGGAGGCAGCGTCCCGGCACGTGACGGATATGCAAATGAACTCGTCGCTTTCTTGCGGCGCGGTGGCCACGGAGCGACTTCGATCTATTGGCAGCGCTCGGCGCGGACCTGCCAGGCGCGGTGCGCGTCGTACCGAGCGACGAGGCTCGACCGCAGAGCATCGGCGCGGCCGACTCTCCGGTCAAGATGCCGTGGATCATTCTCCATGACCATCTCACCTGGAATATCCAGCCGCGATGGCTGACCGGTCGGAGTTTAACAACTGCTGTGAATGGTAGGATTCGCGGAATAGGACTGCTTGCTGAACAATCCGCACTGCCGGGCAATCCCGACTTTGGCCTGCGAAGCGCAGATGTACGCGGAGATCAAGGCGCTTGCCGTTGGGGCGACCTCGGTCCTCGGGGATTGCTGAGCAGCGATAAGAGCTCTGCAAACCATCCGTGCTGCGGGACTTGCCGGAAATCTGGATAGGGGTTCCGGCTTCTCGCAACAGCAACCGGTCTCCGACCGTCCTTGCGCCGGGCAGCCTCCACCTGCACGCACCAAGCCCATTGGCACTTGCTGCGGAACGCGCCTCTGTGCAAGACAATTCGTCCCAGAAGGGCAGTAAGGGAACCGCACTGTGACAGCTTCTCTTGATGGCGAAATTCGCGACGGCGGCCATCATATGCAGGTTCGCGTCTATTTCGAAGATACTGACTCCGGTCAGATTGTTTATCACGCAAATTTTTTGCGCTTCATGGAACGGGGTAGAACGAACTACTTGCGCCTGCTCGGAACCACTCAGCAAGCGCTACTCAAAGAAGCCAAGAACGATGCGCCCGGCTTTGCCTTCGTGGTCCGCTCAATGACGATCGATTTTCTAAAACCGGCGGTCTTGGATGACCTGCTTGACGTCGTCACAGCCCCGCAAGAGGTGAGGGGAGCGTCGATTGCCTTGCTGCAGGAATGCAGGCGCGGAGACAATCTCCTAGTCACGGCGCGTGTACGCGTGGCGTTTATTTCAGCCGGAAAGGCGCAGCGCATCCCGAAGTCGCTGCGGCTCGCTATGGAAGGGCTTAGATAAATCCGCCGCCTCGTTCAAGCTTTTGCCTTCCAGCGCCCCAATGAAATCAGGTCATTAAGCTTCTGTTGCAACATAGTCAAACCAGTGTTCGCGGACCGATCGGAAGACCCCGCGTTGAGGCCGCGTCTGGAGAGCTTGGCGAAGAATCCTTCGACGGCATTGAGCCACGAGGATGAGGTGGGCGTGAACTGGAAGGTGAAACGCGGATGGCCATCGAGGCATTTGCGGGCCTTTGGTACTTATAGTGGCATAAATGTCGAGGACGCGGACAGCCTTTTTGACCGGAAATTGAGCCTCGATCTGGTTGAGAAGCGGATGAACTCCTGATGCCGATGCTTCTGAACGCAGCGTCCAATGACCTTGCCTTCGAGCGCATCGAAGGCGGCAAAGATAGTGGGTGGTACCGTTGTGCTTATAGTCGTGGGCATGGTGGCGGCGCGCCCCTTTTTCACGGCAGACCCGGTTCGGTGCGATCGAGCGCCTGGATTTAGCTCTTCTCGTCGCGCCGCCTTTCGCCAGTCCTCGCTCTCGCAGTCCGGACGAGCTGGTCCGGCTCGTTGCGGATCAAGCTCGCGGCTGGGTGGACATGCGGACATATGGCGAACACGGCCGTTGTCGGCCTTGGTGATGCGGCCGCGCCTGACAGACTCCCGTCGATCGTTCGCTCGGCACTAGGCCGAGGTAACCCATGAGTTGACTGGGCTCTACGGCTCACGTCGCCAACCTCGGTCGCGAACGTCGCTGCGACGATCAAATCAACGCCTCGCAACGTTTGAAGCGCCCGCACGAGCGGCTCCAGAGACCAGCCCGAGACAAATTCTTTGATCGTGCGCTCGAGCCGGTCGACCCACTCCCTGCCGACGCGAACTGCTTCAACCATTTCTTGGAGCGCGATCTGATGTGCGGGGTGATCGAATTGTTGTTCCTGAAGCCAGCGCAGATAGCGCATCGTCCAACTCTTCTTGCGAGGACGGGTGCGGTCGTGCTTGAGCATGAAGGCGCCACCTGTTGCTGGTGAACCCGCAGCGCCTCAACCGCTGCCGCTCGCGCGCGAACGAGATACCGCATCGCCTCGTGGCCTTCATGGGGAACCCATACCGCCGTCAGCTCGCCAGCGCGTAGCAGGCGCGCGAGAGAAACGGCGTCCCGGCGATTCGTCTTCACCCGATCCCCCGGCTTCCTTGGGAGTAGCGATGGTGCCAACACCGTGCATTCACGGCCCAGCAATCGGATCAGATGATAGAGGCCGTAGCCGGTCGGGCCGGCCGCGTAGCAGAATTGTACGCGGTCGAACCGGTTGGCGATCCGCGCTATGATGCGACCCATGTTGGTTGCCGAAGCGTCGACCTCGCCGAAGAAACGAACTTCTCCCTCCCGGCCTGCCTCAGCAATCGGATGGCGTTTCTCAGTTTGGCATCGATTCCGACGAATGCTTCCCTATAATCTGCCACGGCTCGTCCTCCTGTGATGAGGATCGGCTCGGTCCGCCCGAGCAACCTCGGACGCGCAGTGTAAGGCGAGCTATCTCATCGGCAGAGACGGACATACGCTCTTACCGTTCATCGGGGATGACCTCTTGAGATCCACGACCGGCTCTGTTCCAATTTCTGGAAAACAATCGTCGCCGGATTTTAAGTCGCACTAACGCCTATTCACTAGAACTCACTCGTCAGTATCGCGACATAAAGAGTTTTGGTTCCATCAGCATGCATGACTTGTTAGGAGTCGAGACGGCAAGCTCGACTGCGACCAATACGTTGCATACTATTTGGGAAGCCGTGCGACGCTGGTGGTATTCCAAAGGGCCAACCGACGGAAACTCGCAGGATCGCTGGAAAGGATAATTCCGCCGCATTTTGAAGCGATATTGGCAGTTGCGCGAGGTCGCCAGTGTAAGGCGGCCTTTTCAAAAAGTGGCAAAAACAGCATTGACTGCGTCCACTGTACTCTCGACGATGATATCAGCTTCGTGCTTTGTTAAGCACAGCGGCGGCGCGAACCCGAGAATGTCGCCCTGCGGCAAGGCGCGGCCGATGACGCCACGCTCAAGCAGCGCGGCGGCGACCTGCTCACCCACTTTTTTTGATGTATCGAAGAGGATGCGATTATCCCTATCCTCGACAAATTCCACCGCCGCCATCAGCCCGTCGCCGCGCACCTCGCCGACGTTTCCATGATCGCCCAGCGCCTCAGTCAGTGCGGACTGGAGATAGGCTCCAATATCGCGAGCATTCGTGATCAGGTCCATCTCATCGATTAGCTCAAGATTTGCAATAGCAGCCGCCGCGCAGATAGGATGGGCGGAACAAGTCCAACCATGACCGATACTACCGAGTTGATCGGAGCCTTTCACGAGAACCTGCCAAACCTTGTCCGAAATAATGACGCCGGACAAAGGAGCGTACGCGGAGGTCAGACCTTTTGAGATTGTGATCAGGTCCGGTCTGATGTCGTAGTGGTCGGAACCAAACATCCTGCCCAGGCGGCCGAATCCGGAGACGACTTCATCCGCGATGAGTAGAATGTCGTATTTCTTCAGAACGGACTGCACCTTCGCCCAGTATCCGGTGGGCGGCGGAATAATGCCGCCAGCACCTTGGATCGGCTCTCCGATGAACGCCGCGACTGTATCGGGACCCTCGGCTACAATCATTGCCTCAAGCTTGTCGACGCAGGCTTGGACGAACTGCTCCTCGCCCATGGTCGCATCAGCGCGGCGGAAATAGTACGGAGCTTCAGTGTGGAGAATCGGCGTACGCGGTAGATCAAAGGCGTTGTGGTACAGTTCAAGGCCTGTCAGCGAGCCTGTCATGACAGTTGAGCCGTGATAGGCTCGCCAGCGAGAGATAATCTTCTTCTTCTCCGGTCGGCCAAGCACATTATTATAGTACCAAATTAGTTTGATGTTTGTCTCGTTCGCGTCCGAGCCCGATAGACCGAAAAAGACGCGACTCATGCCTTTCGGCGCCCGGTCGATGATCATCCTGGATAGCGTGATCGGGGCTTCTGTGCCGTGGCCATCGTATGCGTGGTAATAGGGGAGTTCGTTCGCCTGCTTTGCAATCGCCTCGGCGATCTTCTGGCGGCCATATCCGACATTCACACAAAAAAGACCCGCAAAGGCGTCAAGGCTGGTTCGCCCAGACTTATCAGTGATGTAGACTCCTTTGCCCCCGCTGATCACGCGCGTTTGAATTTCACCTCGCGCATGCGCGCCGATGTGCGTCCCCGGGTGCAAGAGGTGATCGCGGTCCCAAGCACCGAGTTCGTTGAATCCGTGGGACATTTTCTGCTTCCTCTCCTACTCTGCATCAGAGGGTCTCGAGCCATATTCTATGGGATAAGCGCCCCACCTTACGGCTCGATGGGGGCCCACTTGCTGCCACCGAAAGATTGGAGTCGAATCCTTGTCCGTTCGGCGTTGCCGTTCAACAATAGCGAAATCGGATGTAGCGAAAAGAGGCCCGGCGCAACCAAAGTTTGTAGTTGCGCCAAAACGATGGTGCGACGCCAAGGCTAAGAGCACGCCGACCTCAAGTAGCGCGGGAGGACGCGTGAACGGAATCGCGGGCAGCTTAGTCGGCTATACAATTTGTTGGTTGGCGGCTGGCAATATCTAACTCTTGGGACAGCCAGCTCGATCAAAGGAGATCAGCAGGATCAAAGGTCGCCGACTACTACGCCAAACTCGCCCATCCGCGGTTGGCACCGGGGATGAAATCGCGCAGATTTTGGTGCTTAAAGGCCGTGAGCAGCGAAGTGGTCAATGCCGCAAGATCGCTGCCGCCCCACCCGAATCGCCGCGCAGCAGAACCAGGAGTTCGCTGGCGATGAGAACATCGCGAATCTGCTTGCTTAGCGACTCGATCCAGGCGGCGACGACGCTGACTTGGGGAACCAGGCCGCCCGAGGGGTGAAGCAATATCTTGAGTACATTCTCGGGCGGGACCTTCTTTTCGATGAGGTAGCGCGCCGCCAGAAATTCCGCGAAACTCTGATGAGCCCACCCCATGAGTTCGCCGCCGCGAGAGGTGAACAGGCCGGTATCGAGCACCTCGCGGACATGATCCTCGGTGACGTCGAAGGCGGGAAAGTCCCCTTCTTCATGCCCCCGCGCCAGAATCGAAAGCGCGACGTCTTCTTCGGGAACGCCGTCCGATTGTGCATAGGGGTTGGCAAGCATCGTCGCGGCCGCAAGGCGGCTGGCGACGCGCAGGCGCTGGGCGGGATTGAGAGCTCCCAGACGTCGCGCGTTGCGCCTGCTCGAACTTGTCTCCTCACAGAGCTTGAGGCAGCCACGGGTGTAGAGATCGACGATGCTGCGCGGGAGCTGTCCATCACGCTGAAACAGACCGAGCAGCAGATTCAAGGTCAACGGCTTGATCGCGAAGCGTACGACATCCGCCGCGTAGAGTTCCCTGATAAAGGTGTTGGCGTCGATGCCGTGCGCGGTGGCGGCTGCCACCAAGTCTTTGCGACGGAGCGGCTCCAATTCGAAAATTCCGACTGCGTCCTTGCCCCATAGGCTACCCAGCACCGGCTCCAGGATTGCGCCCGGCCAGCTTGCGGTTCGGCAGGCAATTCTCACCGACATGCGTGATGTCGGGTAGCGCGGCAACTCGCTCGCCAGCAGGTTTGCGATGCTGTCAATGCGCAGGAGCGCCTCGTCGAGGCTATCGAGATGAAGGACCAGATGCGAGCTGCCCGTTGTCCACGCGATGAACTCGGGACCTACAAAGACCCTCTGATGGAGCAGCGCATCGCTCGAATAGGCGCGCAGGTCGACGTGGATCGAAGTCGTGCCGCCGGCGACGGCATCTGCAGACGCGCGCGCGGCCTCTGCCTCCAAGATAATGGATTTGCCGATGCCGGGCTCGCCGAGGAGGACAAGCGCGCGATATTGTGCGAGTTCGGCCAACGTCGCTGGAGTCGCCGGATGGGATCGATGCAACGGGCCGGTCGGATCGGCCAGGAAGCCGCCGTCAGACAGGTCGAGCGTGCCGGTGCGGGCAATCCAAAAGCGCTGCCAATCGTACAGGGGCTTGGCGCTTCCGACGTGAGAGCTGCTGGGCGGAGGTTGGGTTTGTTTCATGGCTGCACGCTAAAACAGCGTCCAGTTGCTGGTACCAAAATGATCGTTGACGATTTCTCGTCCGCACCTTCGCGTGCTGAAGCTCTTCGAAGCCTCGTACCGGAAGTCGATTGGCTCGATGATCCGGAGACGCTAACCTATCTCCATTCGACCGTCTCGACGAAGCGCCAGCGCGTCCGCGTCGCCGAGACGCCGATGCACCTGGACGCACTGCTGACCGATCAGCCGTTGGTCGGCGGGCTGGAACCGCGTCTGGGCAGCGCCCATTTGCGCGCACTGACGGTCATCGGATTCCCGACCGCGACACATCCCGGAATCCTGGATGAACTGAACCGGCTCGCGTTTCCGTACCGATGGTCGACGCGCGCGATCCTACTCGACAAGACGCAGGCCGTGAAACTCCTCACGAAGATTCGGCGGCAATGGTTCGCCAAACGAAAAGGGCATCGCCGCCACCTTCGGAGGGCAACGCTCGCGGTGGGCACGTCTGTGTGATTTCACGATTTTCGTCGGTGCAATGGAAAGATCGTTCTTCAACGGCAGCTTCGATCAGCATTGCTGCGTCCCGATCGGCCTCGGCAGCGTCAGCGCCGTGGCCATTAGCGTGACGAGGCCTCGCGATGATGAACCCACGCGACCTTCGTTCCGTTAGGTCAATGACGACGAATGTTTCGGCATTTTCCTCTTCGACCCGCCAGGGCGGCGCAAATCTCCGTGTTTCGTTGCTCCCCATGAGAACAAACTAAGAACATAAGCCGAGCGAGGTCGATCAGGAACTCGAAATGTCAGAATCGGCGGAAGGCGATTCCATGTCGGAATCTGAACGGCTCGATATGGCCGCGGACCAGGCGATTGCGGCGCATGATGGCGATCCGCGACGCATGATCCGGAGCCTGCTTCTGGTGCGTGGCGATTGGAGGCGAAACTCTCGCGAGGTTTCATCAGGGGCGTCCAATACGGACGCTTCAAAGTGCTACAGGGTAGCCGCCCGCGACCGGCGCCTTCCAACTCGGTATTAAGGGTTAAACTGGTATTGACTGTGATCGACAGACGACGTCATCGACAGCGCGATAGGAACGGTCATGGCCGAGACGCAAATTGAATGGACCGACGCCACCTGGAATCCGGTTGCTGGCTGCTCCATCGTCAGCGCCGGCTGCACGAATTGCTATGCCATGGAAATGGCGAGACGACTTCAGGCGATGAATGTCCCGAAATATGAAGGACTCACGCGCCGCAGCGGAAAACGAACCGTTTGGAACGGCGTGGTCCGTGAAGACAAGGCCGCCTTAGACATTCCGCTGCGCTGGAAGAAGCCGCGAAAAATCTTCGTTAACTCGATGTCTGACCTGTTTCATAATCGGGTGACGGATGCCTTCATCCTGAAAGTGTGGGCCGTCATGCGTGCCACACCCCACCATCACTATCAGATCCTTACCAAGCGTCCGGAGCGGATGGGAGCGCTGGTTCGCTCCAAGATCGGCGAAGTTTTGCCGAACGTATGGCTCGGCACCAGCGTCGAGAACGCCAACGTCGTGGGGCGCATCGATTATTTGCGTACCGCCCCGGCGGCGATCCGTTTTATCTCATTTGAACCGCTGATCGGCCCGGTGGGGGCGGTCGATCTTCGCGACATCCATTGGGCCATCGTCGGAGGGGAGAGCGGAAGATCGGCCCGGCCGATCCGTGAAGAATGGATCGATGAAATCTTCGATCGGTGTGCAATGCACGACACCGCGTTCTTCTTTAAGCAGTGGGGGACATGGGGGAAAGACAACAAGCGCCGTTCCAAAAAGGCCAATGGGCGCGTATACCGCGATCAGGTCTGGGACGAAATGCCGAAGGCTTCGCTCGCGCTCTGAGAATGACGCCTCTGGATAGCAGGATTCATTCGGGGGCGAATGTCGAAAAAACCGTATTCATGGGTCACGGGCGCGGTTCTTGAGGAGCACTCAAGACGCAAGCATAAGGTTATCGCCGAATACGTCGCGCGATATCTGGCCGTGCGCTGCCAGCTTCCTCAGCAGTCCCGGTTTCGTCTTGCCATTGTCGATGGTTTTGCGGGCGGCGGCCGATACAAATGCGGCAGTCCCGGATCTCCGCTGATCTTTATAAACGAGCTTCGTGTCGCGACGGAGCAATTCAACATCAAGCGTCAGGCCGAGGGGATGTCGCCGCTCGACATCGAATGCCTGCTCATCCTGAATGACTTCGACAAAGAGACCGTCGATCTGCTGAAAACGAATGCCGCTTCGCTCATCGCCGAAATCAAGGAGAACGTGCCGAAGCTCCACCTTCGCGTCGAGTATCGAAGTGAGAAGTTCGACGAGCTCTATCCCGAGGTGAAGCAAATGCTGGAGCGCGGCAGTTATCACAACGTCCTCTTCAACCTGGATCAATGCGGAACAGGCAGCGTTGAAATCAACACGATCGGCGACATCGTTGCGTCGTTCACGTCGGTTGAAATCTTCTACACATTCGGCATCCAGACGCTGCTGACGTTCTTGCATCAGACGGATCGTGCCGCGCTGGCCAAGCAGCTTGCGCCGTTTGGCGTCAGTCCAGATGATCTATCGCAGCTCGATGGCTTGATGACCAAGGACGCCTGGCTCGGCGCAGCGGAACGCATCGTGTTTGAGTCGTTTCGGCGATGCGCGAACTACGTTAGTCCGTTTTCCATCCACAATCCGGACGGCTGGCGCTATTGGCTTATCCACTTCGCAAATTCGGTTCGCGCACGTCAGGAATATAACAATATCCTGCATCAAAACAGCAGCGCCCAGGCACATTTTGGCCGATCCGGTTTGCACATGCTGTCCTACGACCCAAGTGAAGCCGACAGTATGCTCTATGTGTTCGATGCGGCCGGAAGGGCGGAAGCGAAAAAGCAGCTTCACGATGATATTCCACGGCTCATCACAAATTACGGCGATGCAATTCCGGTCGGGGAGTTTTACGCCAGCATCTACAACGCGACCCCGGCTCACATGCTAGACATCAATTCAGCGATCATCGAGAACCCCGACCTGGAGGTTATCACCGAACAAGGCGGCGGGGAGCGCCGCAAAGCCAACACGATCACGACCAGCGACATCCTGCGCTTGAAACAGCAGCGCAGTTTCTTTCCGATCTTCTTTGATAATCAAAGCAGGAGAAGGAAGAAATGACGCGCGCCATCGTGATCGCATGACGATTGGCGCCCCGAATGGCTGACAATCGGAATACACTCGCCCTTGTCGCAGCCGCTGCCATCCTGGCCCTTGTGTTGGGGTTTGCCTATGGCGCCACCTTTAACGGTGGTTGCGAGCAACTCAAAGATGCCCAATTTGGTTGTCTCGAATGGTGGTTTTCCCGCTATCAGACATTGATCGCAATGTTTGGCGCGATTTTCGTTGCTTGGCTTAGCGTCCAACCTGTTCTGAAGCAGCTCAGGCTCTCCTCAGTGCAGACCGCCGTTGCCTTGCAGCAAGTTCACGCAGATCGTGAAAAACGGTTGGAGAATTGGCTCAAACCAGAATTGGCCGCGCTGGAAAAACTGTCCGAAGAACTGGCGCGTGGCTACTACGAACGCGAGGATGATCATGGTGTGCTTCCTCACTGGGTATGGGATATGAACCAAACGGTCGACAGCGCCCGCGACCGTTTAATTCGACGGCAGGACAGAAACTTCGGGCCTCCCGAGATAACAGCCGCCCGTCAAAACCTCATCGACATCCTCGGGCGGCTCGGCAAGTGCATGTCGGACTACAATGGGTCTGTCTATGCCGACGATCCGGAGCACGATCTCTCCGACGACGACCGGGCGAAGATTGACGCAGCCGAGAACAAAGCGCGCGAAGATCTGCCGGCCCGAATTGATGAGGCGTCAGTGGCGATCAACAAATTCGCTGAAGCTGTGGCAACGGACCTTCGGGAGTTACGTTTGAAGCGTCGGCTCTATGATCAGATGCTGGCGAGTGCCAACCTTCCGGCGGAGAAGTTGGACTGAGACGTCTGCGATGATGAGGCAATCGGCAATACGGATTCTTATCCGCGACGCGCACCAAACATGTGAGAGCTTTTTTCGCGAGGATTTCTGAAATGGCTGGTGAAGGCCCCCCGTCGGGTTTTCCTTGATGCAAACGTCGTGATCCGGGCCGGCAAGCCGAATCGGCCAGCCGCCGATTGGCAGGCAAGAGCCTTACGGTCTGCTGCCGCTTTCAGGCAACTCGGGGTTCAGAGGTCACGCCGTCAATTTAGATTTGTTGCTGTGCAGCACCAGTGCCGCACGTAGGTCCGACAACCCGGCGGGAGGCGAGATTCAGTGCATCCGCGAGCTCGCGAAATCGTCGACGGCATCGGCAGCCTGCGCGCCCTCGGTTCGCCCGAGGAATATCAGGCGCTGTTCGAATCCGTCTATCCGAGCGAGGCGGACCGTCGGACGTACATGGCTGCGAAGATCAGCGGTGCGAAGCCTTCCTACGGGCACATTGCATTGGCGACGCTGGTGAAAGGTGCGCGTTGCCGTCTGGTCTGGACGAGCAATTTCGATCCTCTGGCCGCAGACGGCTGCGCGAAGGTTTACGGCGGAACCGGGCAGTTGACCACGGTGGCGATAGAGACCGGGAGTTTGGGACGAGACGCTATCGACGAGGGACGCTGGCCCGTCGAGGGTCAAGCTTCACGGCGACTTCCGATCGCGCCGGCTCAAGAACACCGGGGACGAACTGCGCGAACAAGATGCGAAACTCAGAGCACTGCTGATCGATAGCTGCAGCCGGTGGGGACTCGTCGTGGCCGGCTACAGCGGTCGCGACGAGTCGGTCATGGACACGCTCGAAGTGGCGCTCGAACGCGACGCCTGCTTTTCGCGAGTATTTTGCGATATGCGAAGAAATTCTTGAGGCGTGGTGAGAGCGGCCATGGTCCTCACTTAAGAACTGCGATCAACTGAGCCACAAGCTTTTCGCGATCTGCGGGACGCAGCTTATCAAGATTGATCTGCTTCCATCGGACTGCGGGAAGCTCTGCCGCTCCATCGACGCCCAACAGAGCCCAATCTGGCTTCCCGCGCTTGAATCCAATCAGAAATTCCAGATGCTCCTTCGGCATCTTTCCAGATACCTCGCCGATCAAGTCCTCGCGGGCCTTCAATAGCTCATCCAGCGAGACCGGATCTGAGGTCATACACTCGAAGCCGTGCTCGAATTCCTGGCGGATATCCTTTCGCCGCGGCACCACAACTTCCGAAATGGGCCGGTCATGGCTGATGAGATAGACGATGAAAGCGCGCCTCAGGTCGTCGCTGATGCCCTCATTCGCCAGAAGATCGCGGATGTCAAAAAGATCGCGAGGATGTTGGCGGTCAAGGGCGGCGACGATTTTTCCCGCGTAGAGGTCGGAAAACGAGACGACTTGTGTCTCCGCAAAACCAAAGCTCTCCTCGACGTTCGGAAGCACGGATCTCATCTCGGGATCGAAGACGCAGCCGCGAAGGACGGGAGTGACTTCGATCTTGATCTGGGCGTCGGCCCTCTGAAGTGTCAGCTTGGTAACGATGCCTTCCGCGCGGTTCACGACCTCATTCACCTTGACGCCCGGAATTCCCTTGCCAATGGCGACAGCCATTCTTTTCATGCCCGCATCGATCGCGGCCAGCGATTCCGGCCGGCCGGCGACAGGCAGGTAGGTCAAGTCGATATCGACTGACAAACGCGGCATATCGCGCACGAATAGATTGATCGCAGTCCCGCCTTTGAGAGCAAAATCCTTTTCCGCCGCAACGAATGGCAAGGTCTCGATCAGCAGCGCAACCTGATGCCGATAGCGTTCAGATAGGGGCACTGAGATCCTCCGGCACGGTGATCAAATATTTCGGATCGAGCCTTCCGCCTTTCACCAGCATGCGCTTTCCTTTCCCCAAAGCTACCTTGTCACGGTCTATTTGCTTCAGCCATGAATGATTGTGCCGGTCGGCAAACCAGAAGAACAGCCTTTTGACTTTCACGCTTCTGCAATCGTCCAGCAGCTTTTGCAGCTTGCGGGGACTGAGGTTGCGCAATCCCTCAACAAGCATGTCGACCTGGTGGAAGCTCTCGCTATGCGGCAGCTCGTCGAGCAGTTCAAGCAACGCCCGTTCGGGCGATGAGACGGTGAGCGGCCATTCGCTCTCGCCCCATATCTGCTTGAATGGTCCTGCCTGAAACTCATCGGCAGCTGCGCCGGTGTTGTTCTGGACATTCCAGGCGAAGTTCTTGAGCCCCTTCGTCACGGGATCGGCTTTGAAGAGCGTTGTGCTCTTGCGGAATGTGAAGTGCTCTTTGAGCGGAAGCTTGAAGAGCCATCCGGGCGGAGCATCCGCACCGTAAAGATAAATAACGGTCGGTCCACTCGCTCTGAGGTAGTGTGAAAAGCCTTGCAGTTCGAGCGCTGTTCGCCCTCCGACGATGAGGGGGCACTCAAGCAGCGTCTGAAGCGATATGACGGCCTTCTGCCATGTCAGGGTGCCAAGCGGGCGCTTGAAAGTTCCGCGTGTCGGCTGAACCAGCCAGCCAGCCGAGACATACTGGCTGCGCAGGCCTGTCGAATAGCCATGCTTCGTCATCCACCCCAGCATCGACCAACAGGCCTTCCGGCAGGGTATGTTCGAGGAAGTTTAGCTTTCCGCCGGAAGGCTTAGCCATACTTAGCAATATAGCAGTTTTTCAAACCAAGAGCAAGTTTATAGATTTGCAAATTTACAAAGCCTGACTATGCAGAAAACTCATAATCAAAACCTGGCTTGCCGGGCACGCCAATCACATTTCTATCTCTAATACCCAGCCATGGGTAATACGCGAGACTCTGCGGCCTCGAGGATCGTCTGATCGTCGATGTAATGCAGGTTTGGCCGGCTTCTCCCATCTTGCGGACCAGCGTGGTCTTGCCGGCCCGGCGCGGTCCCACAATCATGACCACAGAGATATCCAAAAGCGCTTCTTCCCCCCAAACCTCTTCAACCCAGCCTTCTGTGGCCTTGTTCTCTTCCGAGCGTTAGCGGGGTTCCACGCCGAGGACGACAAAGGAATGCCATTTTCGCTCTCCCTCCTGGTTTTACCGCTGTGCCTGCAGCAAAGCTCAAGGGAGACTTTGCAACGCGCAAACCGAAGTTACTTCCTGAAGGTGGTAGCGGACCATCCAGAGTTGCTGGTGGGTTTCGGGAAGCGCTGTACGGATGTACTGCCATTTACCCTCGAAGGGCTTGGGCTGCCTGATGCACTGCGATGCGGTAATGGTGAGTCCGGATGGGCGACCGGTTCCGAATTCCGCTGGAGTGCGCAAAACCATCAATGGCAGCGATGAATCAAAGGCTTGCCAGCGCGTGGCAGCGTTCATGGGGCGGGAGTTCGCGCGCATTGCAGACAGAGGCACCATCTACACGACGTTGGGCGTTCGACCATGAAGATCAAATCAATTCACGTTTACAGCAATGATGGTCGACGCCGCGACGTGATTTTCCACGATGGGTTGAATGTCATTACCGGTCGATCCTCGACGGGAAAATCAGCATTGTCCGATATCATCGAATACTGCATGGGTCGTTCAACCTTCAACGTTCCGGAGGGAGTCATCCGCGACCGCGTGTTTTGGTTTGCGGTGATCTACCGCTTCGATGGCGAAGAAGTGCTTGTGGCGAAGCCGGCGCCTGCTCCGGGCGCTCTGAGCGTGAGCATGGCCATGGTACGACGCGGAGGAACGGTCGAGGCGCCGGATTTCTCGGAGCTAGCCGTGAATGACAGCGATGATGGCGTCGTTGCGCTGCTCACACAATTGCTCGGAATTCCGGAGAATACGACCGACGTTCCGATCGAGAGCAGTCGAGTGAGCTTCGATGCGAATGTGAAGCACGCCTTCTATTATCTGTTCCAGAAGCAAGGGATCGTCACGAACAAAGACCAGTTGTTTTATCGCCAGAACGAGCCGCAACAGCTTCAGGCGATCAAGGATACATTGCCTATCCTTCTAGGCATATCCGGGAAGGACAAGTTCACGCTCGAATCTCAACTCCGCTACGCGCAACGTGAACTTCGTCTCAATGCGAAGCTGCTCCAACAGGCGCGAGAGGGGATCGACAACTCCGAAGAACGGGCTATCGGCCTTCTTTCAGAGGCCCGCGCAGTAGAAATTCCCCTTGGTGACAGCGACGTGCCGCCAACCGTTCTTCTTCGTCGGGCACTGGACTGGAAACCAACATCTGTGCCGGAAGACGACGGATCGCGGGTATCGAGCATCGAGAACGAATTGCTCGATCTCAGGGAACGGCGTCGCGAAATTCAACGCCGTATCGATGGTGCTGAACAATTCAACAAGCGCGCGGCAGGTTTTCAGCACGAGGTCAACGAGCAGCGTGAACGTCTGAGCTCAATAAAGGCGCTGCCCTTCGATAAAGCCACGGGTGAATGGCAGTGGCCTTTCGCGCAGGCTAACATTGGGGTGGACGGATCGATTGCGAAAGCTCTCCTGGCCGAGTTGGAATCCCTTGATAATGAGTTGACGGCGGTTACAGGCGAACGGCCTTCGTTGGCCGCATATTTGACCGATCAGCAGAAGGCATTGGCTGACATTGGAGACCAAATCCGGGGCAAGGAAGTCGAGCTTTCCTCGGCCATTGCCACGAGCGAAATGGCAACGCAAATGGCCAACAGAAACAACGCGGCATCACGAGTCGTGGGACGCATCAGTCTGTTCCTGGAGAACCTGGTGCCCAATACCGAGCTTCTGAGACTTCACGCGGAAGAGCGGCGACTCAAAGCGCGGGTTGCGGACCTGGAAGAAAGGCTGAGTGCTGATGATTCCGAGACACGCCTCACTTCTACACTCAGCAACATCGCGCTGCACATGTCGGGCTATATTCGCGCCCTGGGCGGCGAGTTCGGCGAGTATCCTGCTCGTCTCGATCTCCACAATCTGACGGTTGTCATCGACCGACCGGGTCGCCCAGTTTACATGAATCGAACCGGAGGTGGTGAAAACCATTTAGCGTACCATCTCGCCGCGTTGCTGGCGCTTCATCGGTTTGCTGCGACATACGGCCATCCCATTCCCCGGTTCATGCTGATCGACCAGCCAACCCAAGTCTACTTTCCTTCTGAGACTTCCTATGCAGCCGCCGGTGGATCTATTGAGCAAACGGAGAGCCAAAAGGATGCGGATCTTGAGGCAGTTCGGCGGCTGTTCGAGACGCTGGAGCGTTTTACCACGCAGGATGCTCCGGGCTTTCAACTCATTGTCACAGAACACGCCAATCTAAGAGAAGATTGGTTTCAGGTCGCCTTGGTGGAGGATCCATGGACAAAACCACCGGCTCTGGTACCCGACAATTGGCCTGACATTCCCCTTATCTGATGCCAAGGCAAGCGATGTGTCATATCGCAGATTACGACGCCCTTTGAGTAATGGCTCGAGATTGACGCTTATCTGGGTGGCAGCTCCACCTTTTCCAGCAACCGCTCGGCCGCAACCGAGAGATCTCCGCGTGCGCCCATGACGACGCTCTCGCTGTTGCCGTGCGACCGCAGCCACCCGATCTCCTTTGATATCTGCCTGTGCGCATACGTCGTCGCCTCATCCAGATGCTCGACAAGCCGCCTGCCGCGATAGCTGGTGATATCTGTATACGGCAATCGTTCGCGGAACAGCCGGAGCGGAGTCATTACCTTCTCGGCCAGCTTCAGCAGATCATTGGGATATGTTTCGTCGTCTTCCCACCCCGCGCGATCGGCCAAATCGCGTAGGTGTGGAGCGTATTTGAGCGCATCTTGGACAGCGTCTGTAATGAATTCGCTCGCTCTCGTCTCGCCAGCGGACACTGCGGTCGCCTTGGATGGCTTGCCGGTGGTGATGAGCTTGATGGCCCTGAGGATGCGGTCAGTGTCGGTCAGCGGCACAGCATGAATCTGGCCGAAGGGCTTGGGCAGGTGTTCGGGCAGGATGTCGGAGTGATGCGCGTTAACAAGCTTGCCCTGCCGTATGGCGTGATCAGCTTCAGAAAGTACCCAATCGGAATTCGCGGATGTGGCCGACCAAATGATCACCGCGGCGGAGCAATTGTTGAGCTGCGCGTCAATTTCCGCCCGGAACCGCTGGATCGGCAGCAACTCCGTGTCCCACCAGACGCTGAGGCCGGCGCCTACCAAAATCTTCGCCAAATCTTCGGTCAGTTTGCGTTCCGCCTTGGAGTAGCTGATGAAAACGTCTGCCATTGCCTAAACCGCTGATCTCGAATCACAAATGTGCTGCAGATGGTACCGTGTTTCGAGGTGCACGCCGCTAGGCAAAAGGGTCTTGGCGGAAGCCGGTTTCAGGCCGCACATCAATCGTCGCGACACCGCGAATAACGCGGATTCCTGTCGCCGCCGGAGATATCTGTTTCTGAACAGTTCTGCCACAATTAGCCGGCTGATCGCGGCCTGCGGCATCGCCATCTGGGCGTAACGGGACTGCCGGGTGGAAGACTCGGAAGGTGAGTTCGAGAATCTCCCCGACGTTGTTGACCGTTGGCTCAATTCCGAAACGCGCAGCGCATCCCCAAGTCCCTGCGGCTCGCCACGGAAGGGGCTAGAGAAATCTACGCTTGTTCACGCTATCGCCCTCCAACGCCCCAATGGAATCAAGCTGTTAGCCTCTTGTTGCGATATCGTCAAACCAGAGTTCTCGGGGATCGTCTATCACGCGAATTATCTGCGCTACATGGAGCGCGGACGGACCAATCATCTGCGGCTGATGGGGGCCGAGCAGCAGGCGCTGTTCGAGCAACCCGAGACCGACAGCGCCGGTTTCGCCTTCGTCGTGCGCTCGATGCATCTTGACTTCCTCAAGCCCGCGCGGATGGACGACGTGCTCGACGTCGTGACCTGGCCGATCGCGGTGAAGGGTGCCTCCATCATGCTGGCGCAGGAAGTGAAGCGTGGCGAGGACGTGCTGGTGAAAGCCGAGGTGCGCGTCGCTTTCATCAGCGGCGGCCGCGCCCAGCCGATCCCGAAATCGATCCGGACGCTGATGAGGGCCGATCTGATTTCGTGATCGGTCGATAGGTGATCGCCACTCGACTCCACCTTGCGCAGCGATAGATTGCGGCCCCAACCAATCGATGAGGCTCATCATGTCGCGCCCGCCGCTTCCGCCCTTCACCCGAGAGACCGCCGCGCAAAAGGCGCGCATGGCCGAGGACGCCTGGAATTCGCGTGATCCGGTGCGCGTCTCGCTCGCCTATACCGAGGACAGCCGCTGGCGCAATCGATCCGAGGTCTTGCAGGGCCGTGAGGCCATCGTCGCTTTTCTCACCCGCAAATGGGAGAAGGAGCAGGACTACCGATTGATCAAGGACCTCTGGGCCTTCGACGAGAACCGCATCGCCGTGCGCTTCCAGTACGAATGGCACGACGCGGGCGGCCAGTGGTATCGATCCTACGGCAACGAGCAGTGGGAATTCGACGAGCACGGTTTGATGAAGCGGCGCGAGGCGTCGATCAACGACATCGCGATTGCGGAGAAGGATCGCCGGTTTCTCTGGGCAGCGCCGGGGCCGCGGCCGGCGGATGTGGCGGGATTGGGAAGCGATCCGTTCTGATATTCCGCAAGTGACGCTGCATCAACCCTCTCCCCTTGTGGGAGAGGGTGCCGAGCGAAGCTCGGCGGGTGAGGGGTCTCCATCCTCACGAGCAGTCGAGCGAGTTGATAGAACCCCTCATCCGGCGCTTCGCGCCACCTTCTCCCATAAGGGGAGAAGGGAAGAAGCGCGCGCCGCAGGTTCTGCGGCTAGGGCCGCCTCGCCAGAAACCTCGTAATCGCCCCACCGATCGTCGCGTTGTCCATCGGCTGCGCCAGCGACGCCCTTGCCGTCGCGACGACGTCATCCGGCGCCTTGCCGTCGCGCAGGTCGCAGCACACTTGCGCGAATTCCACGTCGAACTCGGGATGCGGCTGCACGGTCAGCGTGGTGCCGTTGGCGTAGAGCAGGCCGGCATGTGGCGTGAACTCGGACGAGAGGATCGTGAGCGCGTCGGTTGGCGGCTCGATCACCTGATCCTGATGCGAGGCGGCGATTGCGACTTCCTCGCCGGCAACGACGCCGTTCTCCGGCAGTACCTGATAGACATGCCGGCCGATGCCCCAGCCTTTCTCCGACTTGCGCACGGTGCCGCCGAGCGCCTGCGCGATCAGCTGATGACCGAAGCAGACGCCGACCATCGGCGTCTTGTTGGCGTAAGCGCTGCGCACGAAATCTTCCAGCGGCGCGATCCAGTCGAGCCCGTCATAGACGCCGGCGGCGGCGCCGGTAATCAGCACGGCCTCCAGCTTGCGCGGATCGGGAAGTGCATCGCCATTCGGGACGCTGATGACATCCACGGTGACCGAGGGATCCTCGGCGCGGACCATGCGCTCGAACATGTCCGGAAACGAGCCGTGACGCTCGCGGTGCTTTTGAGGAACCAGCCCGGTCTCGATGATGGTGATGCGTGCCATGTGCTGCCCTGCGGAGATGCGAAGGATACAGCAGGATCCGCAGGGCGTCCAAGTCAACCGGGCGCAAAATCCCGTGTGGACTCGTGCTCGAGCTCGGCGAGCGCCTTGCGCATCGTCTCCACCAGATCCAGCGCCACCGGTGAAGGACTGCGCTGCGCCGGGAAGACGGCGGAGAATTCGAAGTCGATGCGCGGCAGGAAGCGTCGCGCGACCACGCCGCGGGTGGAGAATTCCCTCGCGGTGAAAGGGTCGCAGATCGCGACGCCGAGCCCTGATGAGACCATGCCGCACATGATCTCCGACAACGTGGTCTCGACCCTGAGCACGCGGCGGACCTCGTGACGATTGAAGACCTGGTCGACGAGATGCCGGCTCGATGATCCCGCCGACAGCGAGATGAAGGTCTCGCCTTCGAAGTCGCGCGGCTCCAAAACCTCCTTTTCCGTGAGGCGATGACCTGTCGGCAGCACCGCGACGCGCGCGGGCGCCGGCAGTCGCAAGCTCGGCAGGCCGGAATGGGCGATCGGCACCTCGGCAAAGCCGATGTCGCACTGGTTGTTCAACACCCAGTCGACCACGATCGGCGAGATCACGCCGAAGAAGGCGAGGTTGAGGTTGGGCCGTTCTTTGAGGAAATGTCCGGCCAGTCGCGGCAGAAAGCCGTTCGCCAGCGCCGGCAGCGCGGCGATGCGCAGCGAGCCGGTGCGGCGGCCGCGGATTTCTTCGGCCGCAGCCGTAATACGTTCGAGGCCGACGAAGGAGCGCTCCACCTCGGTATAGAGCGCCATCGCCGCCGCGGTCGGCACGAGGCCAGTGCCGCGCCGCTCGAACAGCTCCATCTTCAGCAGCGCCTGGAAGTCGCGCAGCAAGCGGCTGACCGCAGGCTGCGTCACCACCATCAGCTTCGCCGCCTCAGTGACGCTGCCAGTGAGCATCGTCGCGCGGAAAGCCTCCACCTGCCGCGAATTGATCCGCGCCATGCCAAACCCATTCATAATATTTAGGCATACAGAGGTTGCCATTATTCATTGGACGATGGAAGTATAGGTTGCGATCTTTTTCATCAGAGCTGGAGCCAGCCCGCTTTTTCGGCAGATTGGAGGGGTTCAAACCTCCAAATCGCGTCAAAACCCACCGAACAGGGGCCGGAGCCCTGGTCGGAAAGGATTAACGCGGAAGGAAATGCGGAAGGCGCCCCAGTCGGAGATTTGTCGGCACGTCACCTCATTCCGGTATGGAGATCGGTCCACATGAAGACTTTTCGCCTTCTGACCGCGGTCAGCATCGCAGCGCTCATCGCCGTCCCGTCGGCCGTCTCGGCCCAGCAAAAGACGCTCTACGTCGCCGGCTACGGCGGCTCGTTCGAGAAGACGATCCGCGACGAGGTGATCCCGGCCTTCGAGAAGGAGAACGGCGTCAAGGTCGAGTACGTCGCCGGCAACTCCACCGACACGCTGGCAAAACTCCAGGCGCAGAAGGGCAATCAGCAGATCGACGTCGCCATCGTCGATGACGGCCCGATGTATCAGGCGATCCAGCTCGGCTTTTGCGGCAAGCTCGAAGGTCTTCCCACGGATCTCTACGACACCGCGCGCTTCAAGGACGATCGTGCGGTCGCGATCGGCATCGTCGCGACGGGCCTGATGTACAACACCAAAGTATTTAAAGAGAAAGGTTGGGCGCCGCCGACCTCGTGGAACGACCTGAAGGACACGAAGTACGCCAAGCAGCTCGTGATCCCGCCAATCAACAACACCTACGGCTTGGAGGCGCTGGTGATGCTGTCGAAGATGAACGGCGGCGGCGAGACCAACGTTGATTCCGGTTTCAAGATCTTCAAGGAAGAGGTGAATCCGAACGTGCTCGCCTATGAGCCGTCGCCCGGCAAGATGACCGAGCTGTTCCAGTCCGGTCAGGCCGTGATCGCGGTGTGGGGCACCGGCCGCGTGCAGAGCTTTGCCAATACCGGCTTCCCCGTCGATTTCGTCTATCCCAAGGAAGGCGCGGCGACGCTGCTGACGACGGCGTGTCCGATCAACAAGCCGAACGCCTCGCCGCTGGCGGCGAGCTTCGTCAAGATGCTGCTCGATCCCAAGATTCAGCTCGTGATGCTGAAGGACTACGGCTACGGCCCGGTGCTGAAATCGCTGGTGATCCCGCCGGAGCTCGGCAAGATGGCGCCGATCGGCGAGCGCGCGGCGAAGCTCTATAATCCGGACTGGACTGTCATCAACGAGAAGCGCGAGGAGTGGACCAAGCGCTGGAATCGCGAGGTCGAGCGCTGATCTGAACGTTCGCGGAGACAGCGTATGGCCTATCTCGAGCTCGATCGGGTCGCAAAGCAGTTCGGTGCGCAGACTGTGGTCGACGACTTCAGTCTGTCGGTGGGGAAGGGGGAGTTCATCTCCTTCCTCGGCCCGTCCGGCTGCGGCAAGACCACGACCTTGCAGATGATCGCGGGCTTCCTCGATCCCACGCGCGGCGCGATTCGCCTCGAGGGCAAGGATCTGACCGCGATCCATCCGGCCAAACGTGGCCTCGGCATCGTGTTCCAGAGCTACGCGCTGTTTCCGCACATGACGGCGGCGGAGAACGTCGCCTTCGGTCTGGAAATGCGCAATGTGTCGCGCGCTGAAAAGGCTGAGCGCGTCCGTGCCGCGCTCGCGATGGTCGGGCTCGCCGGCTACGAGGACCGTCATCCGCGCCGCATGTCCGGCGGCCAGCAGCAGCGCGTGGCGCTGGCGCGCGCGCTGGTGATCAAGCCGAGCGTGCTCCTGCTCGACGAGCCGCTGTCCAATCTCGACGCCAAGCTGCGCGAGGAGATGCAAATCGAGCTGCGCCAGATCCAGCGTACCATCGGCACCACGACGATCCTGGTCACCCACGACCAGAACGAGGCGATGTCGCTGTCCGACCGCATCGTGGTGATGAGCCAGGGCAAGATCGAGCAGATCGGCACGCCGCAGGAGACTTATGAGAGGCCGGCCTCGGCCTTCGTCTCGCAATTCCTCGGCAAGACCAATGATTTTGCCGGGGCGATCGACCGGAGCGTCGCGCCGGCGCAACTGATGGCGGGTTCCTGGAGCGTGACCGCGCCCGCTGGCCTCAACGGTCCCGTGACCGTCAGCATCCGCCCCGAGCGCATCGGCTTTGGCGATGCGGGCCTCGGCGCGAAAATCGTCACGCGCATCTTCCAGGGCAACCACTGGCTATTCCAGTGCGACAGCGAATGCGGCCCGGCGATCGTGATCCGGCAGAACGACGGCACAGCGCAGCCGGTCGAGGGCGAGGCGGTTCGTCTCACCTGGCGGCCCGAGGACATGAGCGTGCGTGCGAGGCCGACCACATGAGCGCCGCGACCGAGGAGCGTAACGCGCGTGCGCCATGGGCGCTGACGGCGCCCGCCCTGTTGCTGTTCGTCGGCGTGCTCTTGATCCCGCTGGCGATGACCGTGATGCTGTCGTTCCACGATTGGGGCCAGTACAAGGGCATCGAGCCGGTTTTCATCCTCAAGAACTGGCACGAGATCGCGACCGATCCCTATTACGCGGAAATGTTCTGGCGGACGTTTCGGATCGCGATCCTGACCACGCTGCTCACCGCGCTGCTCGGGGCGCCCGAGGCCTACATCCTCAACCGTATGAGCGGCCGCTGGAAGAGCTTCTTCCTGCTGGTCATTCTCGGACCGCTCTTGATCTCCGTGGTGGCGCGCACGCTCGGCTGGGCGCTGCTGTTCGGCGGCAACAACGGGCTCGTCAACAAGCTCTTGATGTCGCTCGGGGTGATCCGATCCCCCATTCCCTTCATGTTCACCGAAACCGGCATGGTCGTCGCGCTCGCGCATGTGATGATGCCATTCATGGTGCTCTCGGTGTGGGCGGCGCTGCAGCGGCTCGATCCGCAGATCGAGAATGCCGCGATGTCGCTCGGCGCGGGCCCCGCCACCATCATCCGCCGCATCATCATGCCGCAGATCATGCCGGGTGTGCTGTCGGGCGCGATCATCGTGTTCTCGCTCTCGGCCAGCGCCTTTGCGACGCCCGCGATCATCGGCGGCCGCCGGCTCAAGGTCGCGGCGACGCTGGCCTATGACGAATTCCTCAACACGCTGAACTGGCCGCTGGGAGCTGCGGTCGCCACGCTGCTGCTGGTCGCACTGGTGCTGATCGTGGTCGGCAGCAACGCGCTGATCGAGCGCCGCTATGCGGAGGTGTTCCGATGAGACGGAACGGCCCGCTCGCGCTGATCTTCCATACCATCTTCGTCATCGTCATGGTGGCGCCGATCCTGGTGGTCTGCCTCGTCGCCTTCACGCCCGAGGGTTTTCTGTCGCTGCCGACCAACGGCTTTTCGCTGCGCTGGTTCAGGACCATCGCGAACTATCCCGAATTCATCCACGCGTTCTGGGTCAGCCTCGGGCTCGGCGCGCTGTCGTCCCTGGTGGCGCTGCTGTTCGCCGTGCCGGCGGCGCTGGCGATCGCGCGCCATCGCTTCCGCGGCCGCGACGCGCTGGCGGCGCTGTTCCTGTCGCCGCTGATGATCCCCCATGTCGTGCTCGGCATCGCCTTCCTGCGCTTCTTCACCTCGGCCGGCCTCGGCGGCAGTTTTGCCGCGCTGATCATCGCCCATGTCATCATCGTGTTTCCGTTCGCGCTGCGGCTGACGCTGGCGGCAGCGACCGGCATGGACCGCACAGTCGAGATGGCTGCGGTTTCGCTCGGCGCCAACGGCTGGACGCTGTTCCGCCGGGTGACCTTGCCGCTGATCCTGCCCGGCGTCATCAGCGGCTGGGCGCTCGCCTTCATCCAGTCCTTCGACGATCTCACCATGACCGTCTTCCTTGCGGCACCCGGCACCGAGACGTTGCCGGTGCGCATGTTCCTTTATATCCAGGACAACATCGATCCGCTGGTGACGTCGGTCTCGGCCTGCGTGATCGCGATCACCATGACCGCCCTCATTCTGCTCGACCGCTTCTACGGGCTCGACCGCGTGCTCGCCGGCAAGGGCGGCGACACCGGGCGATAGGAGAACCTATGTCAGGAGAATATGACGTCGCCGTCGTTGGCGGCGGTTTGCTCGGCTCCGCCATTGCCTGGGGCCTCGGCCGGCTCGGCAAGCGCGTGGCCGTGCTCGACGAAGGCGACATCACCAAGCGCGCGTCGCGCGCGAACTTTGCGCTGGTGTGGGTGCAGAGCAAGGGCCTCGGCATGCCAGCCTATACGGTCTGGACCGTACAGGCGTCGCAGGCGTGGGGCCGGCTTGCCTCCGAACTGAAGCAGCAGACCGGCCTCGATGTCTCGCTTCAGCAGAACGGCGGCTTTCATCTCACGCTCGGCGAGGACGAATTCGGCCAGCGTACCGAGCTCGTCAAGCGCATGCACAACCAGGTTGGCGCGGCCGACTACAAGATGGAGATGCTCTCCGCATCCGACGTGAAGAAGTCGCTGCCGCTGATCGGGCCGGAAGTGTCCGGCGGCAGCTATTGCCCGCTCGACGGCCATGTCAATTCGCTGCGCACGTTCCGCGCCTTCCACACCGGCTTCAAGGCATTCGGCATCGACTATCTTCCGGAACGGCCGGTCTCGGCGATCAGCAAGAGCGGCGGCGAATTCCGTCTGACCACGCCCAAGGGCGAGTTGCGCGCCGCGAAAATCGTGCTCGCCGCGGGTAACGCCAACCAGACGCTCGCGCCCATGGTCGGCCTTTACGCGCCGATGGGCCCGACCCGTGGCCAGATCGTGGTGACCGAGCGCACCATGCCGTTCTTGCCGCATCCTCTGACGACGATCCGCCAGACCGACGAGGGTACGGTGATGATCGGCGACAGCAAGGAGGACGAGCTCGACGACCGCGCGCTGAAGCATTCGATCAGCGCCGTGATGACCGATCGCGCCCAGCGCATGTTCCCGCATCTGTCGCGGCTCAACGTGGTCAGGAGCTGGGCCGGGATCCGCGTCATGCCGCAGGACGGCTTTCCGATCTACGACCAGTCGGAGACGCATCCCGGCGCCTTCGTCGCCTGCTGCCATTCCGGCGTGACGCTCGCCTCCAACCATGCCTTCGAGATCGCGCGTATGGTGGCGCAAGGCGCGCTCGAGCCCGAATTGGTCGGCGCGTTCTCGGCGAGCCGTTTTGGCGGTGTGGGCGCGGCAAACAACAGCGGCTACTAGAGATATCAAGGAGCCAAGGGGCATCCATGTTTAAGAGATCCGAACAGGACAACCGGCCACCGGTGCAGATCTTCGTCGACGGCGTTGCCATTGCGGCGCGCCAGGGCGACACCGTCTCTGCCGCGCTGCTGGCGTCCGGCGTGGACGCGCGTCGTTCGACCGCGGTGAGCGGCGCGCCGCGTCTGCCCTACTGCATGATGGGCGTGTGCTTCGATTGCCTTGTCACCATCGACGGCGTCGGCAACCGCCAGGGCTGCCTTGTCCCCGTCGTCGAGGGCATGCAAATCGAGATCCAGAAGGGCAAGCGGGAGATCGGAAGATGAGTGTGGCTCCCAAGCGCGAAGCCTATGACGTCGTGGTGATCGGCGCGGGGCCCGCGGGCCTTGCCGCTGCCGCGACATCCGCCGAAGCCGGCCTGTCGACGCTGCTGTTCGACGAGAATGTCGGCCCTGGCGGACAGGTGTTCCGCGCCATCGCCTCGACACCTGTCACTGATCGCGATCAGCTTGGCGCGGACTATTGGGCCGGTGCCGATCTCGTGCAGGCGTTGCGTGCGAGCAGCGCCGAGGTCATTCATCGTGCCACCGTCTGGAGCCTCGACCGCAACCTCGAGATCGCCGTCTCGATCGGCGGTGCGTCAGCCTTCGTCAAGGCGAAGCGCGTGATCCTTGCGACCGGCGCGCTGGAGCGGCCGTTTCCGATTCCGGGTTGGACGCTGCCGGGCGTGATGACCGCGGGCGCGGCGCAGACGATGCTGAAATCGTCGGCGCTCGTGCCCGACGGACGCACGGTCATTGCAGGGCAGGGGCCGCTGCTCTGGCTGCTCGCCGCGCAAATCCTGCGCCTCGGCGGCCGCATCGACCGTATCCTCGACACCACCGCGCGCGGCAATTACTTCGCAGCGCTCCCGCATGCCTTCGCCTTCCTGACGTCGCCCTATTTCGCCAAGGGCCTCTCCATGATGCGCGAGGTGAAGGCGAAGGTACAGGTCGTCTCCGGCGTCACCGAGCTCTCGGCATCCGGTGACGGCCAACTCGCGAACGTAAGCTATGTCGCGGGCGGCAAGCGCGAAGCCGTTCCTGCCGATCTGCTGCTGCTGCATCAGGGCGTCGTGCCCAACGTCAATCTGGCGATGGCGGCAGGCGTCGAGCATCGCTGGGACGATCTGCAGCTCTGCTGGTCGCCCGTGCTGGATGCGAGCGGCAATTCGACCGTTCCCGGCATCGCCATCGCCGGCGACGGCGCCGGCATTGGCGGCGCGAACGCCGCCGTGGTGCGCGGCCGCATCGCGGCGCGTGCGGCGGTGGAAGCGCTGGCACCTGCGACGGCCGCAAGGCTCGCACCGATGGCAACGCTTCGCTCCGATCTCGCCAAGGCTGAACGTGGGCGCGTCTTCCTCGACACGCTATTCCGCCCGGCGCCGCAGTTCCGGATTCCCGCAGGCGACACCATCGTCTGCCGCTGCGAGGAGGTCACCGCAAAGGACGTTCTCGACTCCGTCGCGATCGGCGCGACCGGACCGAACCAGCTCAAGGCCTATCGCCGCACCGGCATGGGGCCGTGCCAGGGCCGGCTCTGCGGCCTCACCGTCACCGAACTGATGGCGCAGGCGCGCGGGAAGACGCCGCAGGAGATCGGCTATTACCGGCTGCGCGCGCCGGTGAAGCCGATCACGCTCGCCGAGCTCGCTGCCGTCCCGAAGACCGAGGCCGACGTCAAGGCGGTGGTGCGCGGATGACCAAGAACGTGGATGCGATCGTCGTCGGCGGCGGCATCCACGGATGCTCGACTGCGCTGCATCTATGCCTTGCCGGCATGAAGCCGGTGCTGATCGAGAAGGACTATGCCGGCCGCCACGCCTCGGGGGTCAATGCCGGCGGCGTGCGCCAGCTCGCGCGGCACATCCCCGAGATCCCGCTCTCGATCCGCTCCATGGGGATCTGGGAGAAGATCTCGGATCTTCTCGACGACGATTGCAGCTTCGAGAGCCACGGCCAGGTGCTGGTCGCCGAGAACGAAGAGGAGCTCGCGGTCTGCCGTACGCGCGTGGCCGAGCTCAACGCGCTCGGCTTCACCCATGAAGAGCTGATCGACGCGACCGAACTGCGGCGCCTCGTGCCGGCGGTCGCCGAGACCTGTCCGGGCGGGGTGGTCTCGCGCCGCGACGGTGCGGCCAACCCGGCGCAGGCAACGACGGCATTCCGTCGCAAGGCCGGGCAACTCGGCGCGACCGTGCGCGAAGGCGTGGCCGCCAGCAACATCCGGTATAGCGACGGTCTCTGGCACGTCGACGTCGGCTCGGACACCTATGCCGCGCCGGTGCTCGTCAACGCCGCCGGCGCCTGGGCCGGCAAGATCGCGGCCGCGCTCGGCGAGCCCGTGCCGGTCGAGACCGTGGCGCCGATGTTGATGATCACCTCGCGCGTGCCGCACTTCATCGATCCCGTCGTGATTCTGCGCGGCCGCAAACTCTCCTTCAAGCAATTCTCCAACGGCACCGTGCTGATCGGCGGCGGCCATCTGGCAACGCCGTACCAGGATCGCAATGAGACGGTGCTGGACTGGAAGAGCCTCGCAATCAGCGCCCGCACCGTGTTCGAGCTGTTCCCGGTGATGCGCAGCGCCACCATCGTCCGCGCTTGGGCCGGGATCGAGGCGAAGATGAAGGACGATATCCCCGTGTTCGGTCCGAGCAGCCGCCACAAGGGGCTCTATCACCAGTTCGGCTTCTCGCTGCACGGCTTCCAGCTCGGCCCCGGCGCCGGTGCGGTCATGGCCGAGCTGATCGTCAACGGCGGCACCCAGACCCGCGTCAGCGATCTCGGCATCGACCGCTTCCATCCCACGACGTTGTCCGCATGAAGAGGTTTGAACGGATCGAGCCGCGCGCTCGTCTTACCTCTCCCGCTTGCGGGGGAGGTCGGCGCGTAGCGCCGGGGGTCTCTCCATACGGGGAGTATCTCGATCGCGGAGACACCCCCGCCCCGGCCGGGAGAGGGAGCGCACCTGCTTCGTCGCTTCAACTTAACCTAATCTCACCGCGCTTTAAGAAGAGGACATCATGAGCATCACCCGCAGCATCCGCACGCCCATCATGCACCGCGCCGTCGAAGCCAACGGCTTCGTCTTCCTCGGCGGCACCATCGCCGACGACACCTCGGTCTCGATGGGCGACCAGACCCGCAACATCCTCGGCAAGATCGCCGGCTACCTGAAGGAAGCGGGAACCGACAAGTCGCGCGTCGTCAGCGCCTCGATCTTCGTCACGGACCTCTCCAAGAAGAAGGAGATGGACGCGGCCTGGACCGAGTTCTTCGGCGACAATCTGCCGACCCGCGCCACGGTTGGCGTCGCCGATCTCGGCGGCAGCGCGCTGATCGAAGTGGTGGTCACCGCATTCAAGGGCTGATTGCAGGTTCATCGAGCGACAGCGCTTTCCTCGCGCTGTCGTTCCCTCGAACCGTGGCTTGATCTTGCGCTTCTGCAGGACTAGTTAGAGGGCTCTCAATCAGGAACTTCGCAGCCATGGATTTTACCCCGACCGCAACGCCGATCCGCCTTGCTCACGGGGAATTCCATGCCTGCTTCAATCATCCTGTCGAATCTGTCGCTATCCACGCCTGACGGCCGTTCTCTTCTTTCCAGCATCGATCTGACATTCGCCGCCGAGCGCACCGGTCTCGTCGGCCGTAACGGCGTCGGGAAGACGACGCTGCTTGCGTCAATTCTGGGGGAGCATGTTCCCCAGTCCGGACGTGTTCTGATCAACGGCACCATCGGCCTGCTGCGCCAGGACGTTCAACCGCCTCTGGATGCGACGGTGGCTGATCTGTTCGATGTGCGGCGGGCACTGGAGCTGATGCGCCGTGCGGAGCGGGGCGAGGTCTCGGCCGACGACATCGCCACAATCGACTGGACGCTCGAAGCGCGGCTTCAAAGCTCGCTGGCGCGCCTCGGCTTCGATCCCTCTCCTGAGACGCCGCTCTCATGCCTGTCCGGCGGCCAGATCACGCGGGTGCGTCTCGCCGCCCTGGTCTTCGCCCAGCCCGACTTCCTGCTGCTGGACGAGCCCACCAACAATCTCGACCGGGACGGACGCAAGGCGGTGACCGATCTCCTCGCCGCCTGGCGCGGCGGCGCGATCGTCGTCAGCCACGATCGGAATCTGCTCGAAACCATGGATACGATCGTCGAACTGACATCGCTGGGCGCAACACGATACGGCGGCAATTGGAGCCGCTACCGCGAGCAGAAGGCCCTCGAGCTCGCGGCCGTCAGGCACGATCTGGCGCATGCCGAGAGACACCTGTGCGAGATCGACGGCAAGGCACAGGCGACCGCCGAGCGGAAAGATCGCAAGGACAGCGGCGGGAAGAAGAAACGGGCGAAAGGCGACATGCCGCGCATCCTGGCCGGCGCGCGCAAGGACCGCAGCGAGGATACTGGCGGCAAGCTTGCGCAAATCGCCGAGCGGCGGCGCGCCGAAGCGCTGGAAGCTGCCGACACGGCACGTCGCCGCATCGAAGTTCTTCAGCCGCTGTCGGTGAAACTGCCCGCGACTGGTCTGCCGGCGGGTAGGGAGGTCGTTTGGCTCGACGACGTCACCGCCGGCTATCGGCCGGAGCAGCCGGTCTTGCACGATCTGTCGTTCACGATCGTCGGTCCGGAGCGCGTCGCGTTAGTCGGGCCCAACGGCTCGGGCAAGACGACGCTGCTGAAACTCATTGCCGGCGAGTTGCGCCCCTTCTCGGGCACTGTCCGGGTCAGGCCCGACTTCGCGCTGTTCGACCAGAAAATCAGCCTGCTCAATCCCGCGCTCTCGATCCTGGAAAATTTCGGCCGTCTCAATCCAGCGGCGGGTGCAAATGCGTGCCATGCCGCGCTGGCCCGGTTCATGTTTCGCGCCGATGCCGCCTTGCAGGTCGTTGGCAGTCTGAGCGGCGGGCAAATGTTTCGTGCGGGCCTTGCCTGCGTGCTGGGCGGGACGAGGCCGCCGTCCCTGCTGATCCTGGACGAGCCGACCAATCATCTCGACATCGAGTCCATCGAGGCCGTTGAAGCTGGCTTGAGAGCCTATGACGGCGCGCTGCTCGTCGTTAGCCACGACGAAGCGTTCTTGCAGGCGATCGGGATTGGGCGGCGGATCGATGTCGCCGCCAAGGTGCTGCACACCAACGGCGGGATCATCTGATCCCGCCTGACGGTCCGGATATGGCAGTGATTATCAAAAACCCGACGCTCTGCCCCCAGCGCGTCGGGTGGAAAAAATGAGTATCAATCCGTGATCCCAACCCGAGTGTTGTGACGCGTGTCGCATCAATTTTCTACTCCGGGAAACTACCGCGTTGGACTGGGCTTCGCATTCCCCGTGCGCGGGCCTATGAGGCTGCGCTTCCACCCGGCTCCAGCGCTTCGCCGATCTCCAGCGGATGGGCCATGGTCTCGTGCAGGGCGTCGCGATCGAGCTCGCCTTCCGAAATGCTGATGACGACGCAGGCGACGCCGTTGCCGATCAGATTGGTCAGGGCGCGGCATTCGCTCATGAACTTGTCGATGCCGACCAGGATCGCGATCGACTGGATCGGGATGTCAGGCACGATCGAGAGCGTCGCGGCGAGCGTGATGAAACCGGCGCCGGTCACGCCCGAGGCGCCCTTCGACGTGATCATGGCGATGCCGAGAATGCCGAGCTCCTGCCAGATCGTCAGATGCGTATTGGTCGCCTGCGCCAGGAACAGCGTCGCCAGCGTCATGTAGATGTTGGTGCCGTCGAGGTTGAAGCTGTAGCCGGTCGGGATCACGAGGCCGACCACCGAGCGCGAGGCGCCGAGATGCTCCATCTTCTGGATCATTTGCGGCAGAACCGTTTCTGAGGATGAGGTGCCAAGCACGATCAGCAGCTCGTCCTTGATGTAGGCGATGAAACGCAGGATCGAGAAGCCGGCGAGCCGGGCGATCGCGCCGAGCACGATCAGCACGAACAGCATGCTGGTGAGATAGAACGTCCCGATCAGGGCCGCGAGGTTGAGCAGCGAGCCGAGGCCGTAGGCGCCGACGGTGAACGCCATCGCGCCGAAAGCGCCGATCGGGGCCACGCGCACGATGATGCGGATGATGCCGAAGAACATCTTCGCCGCCTTGTCGATCGCGTCCGCAATGGGTTCCCCGGCCTTGCCGAGGAAGGCGATGGCGAAGCCCGAGAGGATCGAGATCAACAGCACCTGCAACAGATCGCCCCGCGCGATCGCGCCCAGATAGCTGTCGGGAATGATCGCCATCAGATGGGCGACGATGCCTTCCTCCTTTGCCTTGGTGACGTAGGTCGCCACCGAGTTCGGATCGATCGTGGCGGGATCGATGTTGAAGCCGTGTCCGGGCTGAAGAACCTCGCCGACGAGCAGGCCGACCGCGAGCGCAACGGTCGAGACCGTTTCGAAATAGATCAGCGACTTCAGCCCGACCCGGCCGACACGCTTGAGGTCGCCCATCGAGGAGATGCCGTGCACCACGGTGCAGAAGATCACCGGCGCGATCATCATCTTGATCAGCGCGATGAAGCCGTCGCCGAGCGGCTTCAGCGCCTTGCCGAGATCAGGGTAGGAATAGCCGACGAGTACGCCAAGCACGATCGCGATCAGGACCTGGACGTAAAGGATCTTATACCAGGGCTGATGCCGACGCCGGATGGCTGGCTGGATCGCGACTTGTGTCATAGAGTGTGTCCCGGAACGCATTGATCTTGCAGGATGGGATCTTGCATGACCTGCACCATGTGATGGCCGCCGCAGAAGTGACAATCACATTTTTGTCGGATCGCACGAAGATCAATCGCTGCACCGCAATTGGGGGGAACATGGCAACTGCAATCGGCTCCGATCAGCAAACGCGAGGCTATTTTCCGCGCTGGAAACTCAAGACCTCGGGCGTGATCATGCCGGAGGAGCGGCTGTCATGGGGCCAGACCGCAGTGTCCGGTTTCCAGCATTGCGTCGCAATGTCGGGTTCGACGATCATCGCGCCGCTGCTGATGGGGTTCGATCCCAATGTTGCGGTCCTGTTCTCCGGCATCGGCACGCTGATCTTCTTCGTCATCGTCGGCGGGCGCGTGCCGAGCTATCTCGGATCGAGCTTCGCGTTCATCGCCGTCGTCATTGCCGCCACCGGCTATGCCGGGCAGGGACCGAACCCGAATTTGTCAGTTGCGCTCGGCGGCATCGTCGGCGCCGGGGTGCTGTACGGCGCGATCGCGCTGATCGTGATGTGGTCGGGGGTCGGCTGGATCGAGAGACTGCTGCCGCCGGCCGTCACCGGCGCTGTGGTCGCCGCGATCGGCCTCAACCTCGCGCCCGTGGCGGTCAAGGCGGTGAGCGCCGGTGGGTTCGACACGGGAATCGGGCTCGCGACCGTTCTGATCATTGGCGTGGTCGCCGTGGCCGCGCCGGGCCTGTGGCGCAGGCTGCCGATCATCCTTGGCGCAATCGGCGGATATCTTTTGTATTTGCTGTTCGCGAACGGCCTCGGCTTCGGCAAGCCGGTCGACTTCGCGCAACTTTCGGCCGCGCCGTGGTTCGGCCTGCCGAGCTTCACCACGCCGACCTTCCAGGCCGACGCAATCTTCCTGATCGCGCCGGTTGCGGTCATCCTCGTCGCCGAGAACCTTGGGCACATCAAGGCTGTCGGCGCGATGACGGGCCGGAGCCTCGATGCCTATCTCGGCCGCGCCCTGTTCGCCGACAGCTTAGCTACCATCGTCGCAGCCTGCGGCGGCGGCACCGGCGTGACCACCTATGCCGAGAATATCGGCGTCATGGCGGCGACGAAGGTCTATTCCACCTTGTTGTTTGCCTTCGCGGCCATTGTATCGATCCTGCTCGGCTTCTCGCCGAAATTCGGCGCGCTGATCCTGTCGATTCCCGGGCCCGTCATCGGCGGCCTCTCGATCGTGCTGTTCGGATTGATCGCGGCGATGGCGGGCCGGATCTGGGTCGAGAATAAGGTCGACTTTGCAAATCCTGCAAACCTGATCACCGCCGCCCTGGCGTTGACCGCGGGCGCGGGCGACCTGACGCTCAAATTCGGCGCATTCACGATCGGCGGGATCGGCACCGCAACCTTTGGCGCCATCATCTTGTATCAGATCCTGACCTCGCCGCTGGCGAGACGTGCGGAATGAATCCCAGCGATGCGCTGAGGAGATGGAACAAAAGGCGCCTTCCGCCGATGATGAGGCATTCCGGAGAGAACCCATGCCGCAACCCGATCGCTCGACTTCGTTTCCCTCGCGCCTTGTCGGCCAATACGCGCTGGTGACCGGCGCCTCACAAGGCATCGGCCGCGCCGTCGCCATCCGGCTCGCCCAGGAAGGCGCGACTGTTGCCATCAATTATTTCGACCATCCTGAAAGGGCCGAGGAGACGCTTGCGCTCGCGCGGACGGCATCGGGCGATCGCGGCCATGGCAAGCTCGATCACATCATGGTCAAGGCCGATGTCAGCAATGAGCAGGACGTTGCGGCGATGTTCGAGACGATCCTTTCGCGCTGGAAGCGCCTCGACTGTCTCGTCAACAATGCCGGCTTCCAGCGGGAATCGCCCAGCGAAGCGCTCGACATCGAAACCTATCGCCGCATCATCGACGTCAATCTCAACGGCGCCGTGCTCTGCGCGCAGAAGGCGCTCGCCCATTTCGTCGCGCGCGGCGCAGGCGGCAGCATCATCAACTGCTCCAGCGTCCATCAGATCGTACCAAAGCCCGGCTATCTCGCTTACTCGATCAGCAAGGGCGGCATGGCCAATTTGACGCGTACGCTGGCGCTGGAGTTCGCCGGCCGCAATATCCGCGTGAATGCGGTCGGCCCGGGCGCGATCGACACGCCGATCAACGCGGCCTGGACCGGCGATCCCCAGAAGCGCGGCGTTGTCACCAGCCACATTCCCATGGGGCGCGTCGGCACGCCGGAAGAGATCGCCGCTGTGTTCGCCTTCCTGGCCTCCGACGATGCGAGCTACATCACCGGGCAGACCCTCTACGCCTGCGGAGGCCTGACGTTGTTTCCCGAATTCCGGGAGAATTGGGCGAGCTGACTTCAGTTTGTGACTGTGGGGATGGCGGGCGGGCCGATTGGGGGTCTGCGGCGCCGTGTGCTATCGACCGTGGACGACGCTGCCGCTATTGGCAAGCGCCGACACATGAAGGGCTCGTGACCACAAATATCAACATCAATGCCTACAGTGACGCGCTGGTGGTCCTCGGCACTGCCGGTGTCGTGGTGCCGATTGTCCGCCATTGGGGCATCAATCCCGTGCTGGGTTATCTCGGTGCCGGCGCCATCCTGGGTCCGCTCGGGCTTGGCTCGCTCGTAAAGGACCTCCCGCTCCTGTACTGGTTCACGGTGGCGGACGCAGAGAACGTAGAGGGGATCGCAAATCTCGGTATCGTGTTCCTGCTCTTCCTGATCGGGCTCGAGCTGTCTTTCCGAAGGCTCGTCACGATGCGACGCCTGGTGTTCGGGCTTGGCGGCCTGCAGGTGCTGATGACGTCCGCGATGATTTTCGGTGCGGCGCTCCTCTCCGGGCAGAGCTCCGACGCGGCCGTCATCCTTGGCGCCAGCCTTGCGCTATCCTCGACGGCGATCGTGCTCGAGCTCCTGTCCAGCGAGAGGCGGCTTGCGACCACGACCGGGCGCGCTAGCTTCTCGGTTCTGCTGGCCCAGGACCTTGCAGTGGTTCCCATTCTGGTCTTCGTCTCGGTGCTCGGCGCGGGGAATGATGGCTCCGTCCTGACGCACATCTCCAGTGCGATCCTGAAAGCCGCGCTGGCGGTCGCTGTCCTCATTCTGCTCGGACGGCTCCTGATGCGTCCGCTCCTCCAGATGGTTGCAGGCACCCATTCGACGGAGTTGTTCGTCGCTGCGACCTTGTTCGTCATTGTCGGCGCGGGGCTTGCCGCGCACCAGGCCGGCCTGTCGATGGCGCTCGGAGCATTCGTTGCGGGACTGATGCTGGCGGAAACGGAGTATGGCAAGGCCATTGAGGCCACGGTCGAGCCGTTCAAGGGCCTGCTGCTCGGCATCTTCTTCTTCACTGTCGGCATGGCCATCGACTTCCGCGTGTTCATGCGCGAGCCCGGATGGCTGCTGGCCGCCGTTGTCGGCCTTCTCGCCGGCAAGGCGATCGTGCTCATTGTCCTGGGCCGCATTTTCAAGCTCTCGTGGCCGGCGGCGATCGAGAGCGGCTTCCTGCTGGGCCCCGTCGGCGAATTCGCTTTCGTCAGCATCGGAATGGCGGCGGCTGGCGGCCTGATCGAGCCTCGCGTGTCGAGCTTTGCCGTCGCCATCACGGCGGTGACGATGGCGTTGACACCGTTCTTGAACATGCTCGGACGACGGCTGGGCGCCAAGCTTGGCAGCGAGCGCACGCCAGATCCCGAACTCGCGGTTCGGCCGCCCGGCGACCGGGCACAGGCCATCGTGGTCGGCTACGGCCGCGTCGGTAAGGTCGTCTGCTCGCTGCTGACGAGCCACGGCCTGAACTACATCGCGGTCGATCACGAGGCCGTCGCCGTGGCGCGTGACCGCCGCGACGGTCACAAGGTCTATTTTGGCGATGCGACAGAACCGGGTTTCCTGGAGGCTTGCGGCCTGATGCAGACGACCGGTGTGATCATCACCATCCAGTCGCGGCCGGCGATCGATGCGGTCGTCGAGCGGGTCCGCGCGGTGCGCCCGGATGTGCTGATCGTTTCACGTGCGCGGGACGCCGATCATGCCCGCCACCTCTATGCGATCGGCGCAACCGACGCGGTGCCGGAAACCATCGAGGCAAGTCTGCAGCTTTCCGAAGCCGCATTGGTCGGCCTCGGCGTTGCGGTCGGGCACGCGATCGCGTCGGTGCACGAGAAGCGGGACGAATTCCGGCTGACGCTGCAGCAAGCCGCCCGCATTGCAGGACAAGACAAGGCTCGTTCGGTGGATCTCACGGGCCGCCGGTCCCCGCGATAGCCGCCTGGCCGGGCTGCTGCGCGCCGCGGACCTCAATGATCTGGCAAAACCGCCCGGCGCAGACTACATCTGCGCCATGGCAAGTGCTCCGCTGGCAAGCTCCGCGCTCGAAAAATTCGTCGACCGCCACGAACGGCTGTTCGTGCTGACCGGCGCCGGCTGCAGCACCAATTCGGGCATTCCCGACTATCGCGACAGAAACGGCAACTGGAAGCGGACCCAGCCGGTCAACTTTCAGTCCTTCATGTCGGACGAGCAGACGCGCCGGCGCTATTGGGCCCGCAGCCTGATCGGCTGGCGGCGGTTCGGGCAGGCAAAGCCGAACGATGCGCATCATGCGCTGGCCCGGCTCGAGGCGAACGGCCGGTGCGGGATGCTGCTGACCCAGAACGTCGATCGGCTGCATCAATCCGCCGGCCATCGGCAGGTGATCGACCTGCATGGCCGGCTCGACCTGGTGCGCTGCATGGGCTGCGGGGCGAAGACGCCGCGCGATGAGTTTCAGCAGGCGCTGGGCCGCGCGAATGCGGCGTGGCTGACGCTCGATGCCGCCGATGCACCGGATGGCGACGCCGACCTGGAGCACGATGATTTTTCGTCCTTCCAGGTGCCTCCTTGCGAAGCCTGCGGCGGCATCCTCAAGCCCGACGTCGTGTTCTTCGGCGAGAACGTCCCGCGCGACATCGTCGCCACCGCGCGGGACCATCTGTCGCAGGCCGACGCGATGCTCATCGTCGGCTCCTCGCTGATGGTCTATTCGGGATTCCGCTTCGTGCAGGCTGCCGCGCAGCGCAACATTCCGATCGCGGCGGTCAATCTCGGCCGCACCCGCGCCGACGATCTCCTCACACTGAAGGTCGAGGAGCGCTGCGAAGCGGCGCTTGCATTCCTGCTCTGATCGCGCGGGCGCCGAACACGCCTTGCCTATTGCATAGGTGCCAAGCAGAATGGCCGGACGCGGCGTTTCCTCGTCGGCCATGGCATGGAAATTGCTGCGTTTTTGAACCAGTCTTGACGATCAGCGCGGAGAATTTGGAATGCTTGAGGGAGCCGAGGTGCGGCTTGCCGTTGATATCGGTGGCACGTTCACCGACATCGTGCTGGACGTGGGCGAGGTACGGAAGACGCGCAAGCTGCTGACGACACCGCAGCGGCCTGAACAGGCGGTGCTGGACGGCATGCGCCTCATTCTCACTGACGCGCGCGCGCATATCAGCGACATCGACGTCTTCATTCACGGCACGACGCTCGCGACCAACTCGATCATCGAGCGCCGCGGTGCCAGGACGGCCCTGATCGCGACCGAAGGCTTTCGCGACGTGCTCGATATCGGCACCGAGAGCCGCTACGATCAATATGATCTCGGCATCGACAAGCCGAAGTCGCTGGCGCCGCGCAGCCTGCGTTTCACCGTGCCCGAGCGCGTCGACGCCCACGGCGTCGTCCGCCTCCCGCTTGACGAAGCTTCGGTGCGTGCACTCGCGCCGAAATTGCGTGGGCTGGGCGTCGAGAGCGTCGCGATCGCCTTCCTGCACTCCTACGCCAATCCCGAGCACGAGCGGCGTGCAGCCGCGATTCTGGCCGAGGAGATGCCTGGCATCTCGGTGACCGTGTCCTCGGCCGTGTGTCCCGAGATCCGCGAATATGAGCGCACCTCGACTGCGGTCGCGAATGCCTATGTGCAACCCCTGATCGACGGCTATCTCGCCCGCATGGCCGACGCCTTGCAGGTCGAGCAGTTCCGCGGCGCGATCTACCTCGTCACCTCCGGCGGCGGCGTCACCTCAATCGAGACGGCGCGGCGCTTTCCGGTGCGTCTCGTCGAATCCGGCCCCGCCGGCGGCGCCATTTTCGCGGCGCAGATCGCGGCGCGGCTTGGCGAAAGCAAGGTGCTGTCCTTCGACATGGGCGGCACCACCGCGAAGATCTGCCTGATCGAGAAGTATCAGCCCGAGACCTCGCGCGTGTTCGAGGTCGATCGCGCCGCGCGCTTTCTCAAGGGCTCCGGTCTGCCGGTGCGCATTCCCGTGATCGAGATGGTCGAGATCGGCGCCGGCGGTGGCTCGATCGCCCATGTCGACGCGATGAAGCGCGTCACTGTCGGCCCCGAGAGCGCCTCGTCGGAGCCCGGCCCCGCCTGCTACGGCCGCGGCGGCCAGCGTCCCGCCGTGACGGATGCCGACGTCGCGCTCGGCATGATCGATCCCGATGCGTTTGCGGCCGGCACGATCAAGCTCGATCCGGAGCTGTCCAAGCAGGCGCTGCTCCGCGACGTCGGCGAGCCGCTCGGCCTGTCCGCGGAAACCGCGGCCTATGCCGTTCATGAAGTCGTCTGCGAGAACATGGCGAGCGCGGCGCGCGTGCACGCGGTCGAGCGCGGGGAGATCGTCGGCCAGCACACGTTGATCGCCTTTGGCGGCGCCGCGCCGCTGCATGCGGCGCGTGTTGCCGAGAAGATCGGCGTCTCCCGGGTGATCGTGCCGTCGAATGCCGGCGTCGGCTCGGCCGTCGGGTTCCTGGCCGCGCCGATCGCCTATGAACTGGTGCGCAGCCGTCATGTCCGGCTCGACGATTTCGACACCGAAGCGGTCTCCGACCTGTTGCAGGAGATGGTGACCGAAGCGCGCGCGCTGGTCGAGCCTGGCGCGGCCGGAGCACCGGTGCGCGAGCGCCGCGCTGCCTTCATGCGCTATGTCGGCCAGGGTCACGAGATCTCGGTCGAGCTGCCGAATCGGCGGCTGACGGCGGCCGATCTCGCCGGCCTGCGCCAGAAGTTCGAAGCGGATTATTCCGCGATGTTCGAGCGGGCGATCCCGGGTGCTGCTATCGAGGTGCTGAGCTGGTCGGTGCTCGCTACGACGGAGGCGCGTAATCCGCCTGCCGTTGCGGCGGTCGCGCGCAAGCCGGCGGCCAAGGCTGTCGGCAGCCGCAAATTCTTCGATGGCCGCGCCGGCGAGGTGATCGAGATCCCGCTCTACCGCCGCGAGGACATGGCGCCCGGCGCGACCATTGCCGGGCCCGCCGTCATTGCGGAGGACGAGACCTCGACCTTCGTCTCCACCAGTTTTGACGCCCATATCGACGGTGCCGGCAGCATCGTCATGGAACGAAAGGCGGCCTGATCATGAGCAAGGCAAATGGCGCGAGCCTGATCGACCTTCAGATCATGTGGCACCGGCTGATCGCCGTGGTCGAGGAGCAGGCGCAAGTGCTGCTCCGCACCGCCTTCAGCCCGATCGTGCGCGAATGCGGCGACCTCTCGGCCGGCGTGTTCGACCTCAGGGGACGGATGCTGGCGCAGGCGGTGACCGGCACGCCCGGCCACGTCAACTCGATGGCGGAATCGGTCAAGCATTTCATCAACCACTTCCCGATCGAGACGATGAAGGAGGGTGATGCCTACATCACCAACGATCCCTGGATGGGCACCGGCCACCTCAACGACTTCGTCGTCACCACGCCTTGCTTCAAGGACGGCAAGCCGGTGGCGCTGTTCTCCTGCACCAGCCATCTCATGGACATCGGCGGCATCGGCTTCGGTCCCGACGCCACCGACGTGTTCATGGAGGGGCTCTACATCCCCATGCTGAAGCTGATCGATCAGGGCGTCGTCAACGAGACGCTGATGGCGATGATCCGCACCAACACGCGGCTGCCGATCGATACCGAGGGCGACACCTATTCGCTCGCGGGCTGCAACGACGTCGGCTGCGAGCGCCTGGTCGAGATGATGACCGAGTTCGGCATCGACACGCTCGACGAGCTCGGCGACTACATCTGCGACCGCGCGCGCGAAGCCGTGCTGGCCGAGATCGCAAAGCTGCCGAAGGGCAGCTGGCGCAACACCATGGTGGTCGACGGCTACGATGCCCCGGTGACGCTGGCCGCGACGCTGACGATTTCGGATACCGGCATCCACGTCGATTTCGACGGCACCTCGGCCGCCTCGAAGTTCGGCATCAACGTGCCTCTTTCGTACACCACGGCCTACACCGTGTTCGGCCTCGGCTGCGTCGTCGCCTCGCAGATCCCGAACAATGCCGGCTCGCTCTCGCCGCTGACGGTGTCGGCGCCTGCGGGTGCGATCCTCAATGCGCCGAAGCCCGCGCCGGTCGCCTCGCGCCACATCATCGGCCAGATGCTGCCCGACGTCGTGTTCGGTTGCCTGCGCCAGATCATTCCCGAGCGCGTGCCGGCCGAAGGCACCTCCTGCCTGTGGAATCTCAATGTGCGCGGGCAGACCCGCTCGGGCGTCGGAGGCAATTACGGATTCTCGATGGCGGTGACGTCCAATGGCGGCACCGGCGCGCGCTTCGGCAAGGACGGGCTGTCGGCCACCGCCTATCCCAGCGGCGTGCGCGGCACGCCGGTCGAGATCGCGGAGACGCAGACGCCCTTGATCTTCTGGCGCAAGGAGCTGCGTCCGGATTCCGGCGGGGCAGGGCGCACCCGCGGCGGCCTCGGCCAGATCATTGAGGTCGGCAGCGGCGTCGATGCGCCGTTCGATATCCTGGCCGCATTCGACCGCATCGATCATCCGCCGCGCGGCCGCGACGGCGGCAAGAACGGCGAGGCCGGCTATGTAGGGCTTAAATCCGGCAAGAAGCTGCGCGGAAAAGGCTTTCAGGAGGTGCCGCCGGACGACCGTCTCGTGGTGCTGACGCCCGGCGGTGCCGGCATCGGTGCGCCAGCCGAGCGAGATCGGGCTGCCGTCAAGGACGACATCGAAAGCGGCCTCGTGTCCGCTGACAATGCGGCTGCAGTTTATGGATATGCGCGGTGACGCCATCCGGCGTTGGGCGTAGCGAACGGAGGGGCTCAATGATCACGCGACGGAACTTCACCGCGGGCGCAGCGACGCTGCTCGCCGCCGGCCACATCTCGACCCGCGCGCGAGCGGCGACGACGAGCTGGGACATGTCGACGGTCTGGCCCGACGGCAATTTCCACACCCAGAACGCGATGGCCTTCGCGGAAGAGGTGAAGAAGCAGACGGGCGGCTCGGTCGCGATCACCGTGAAGGCCGGCGGCCAGCTCGGCTTCAAGGGACCCGAACACCTGCGCGCCGTGCGCGACGGTCTGGTGCCGCTCGCCGACGTCCTCAACATCCAGCAGGTCGGCGACGAACCCTTCATGGGCGTCGAGAGCATCCCGTTTCTCTGTGGTTCCGTCGACGAGTTGAAGGTGCTGCACAAATACGTGCGGCCCGAATACGAGAAGATCGCCGCGCGCAACAACCAGAAGATCCTCTACATCGTGCCGTGGCCGACGCAGTATCTGCATCTCAAGGCGAAGGTCGCCGACGTCGACGGCCTCAAGAACATCAAGATCCGCGTGCCCGACAAGAATGCCGTCGACATGCTGAATGCGATCGGCATGGCGGCCGTGATGATCCCCTGGGGCGAAACGATTCCCGCACTCGCCTCCGGCGCGGTCTCGGGCGTCTCCACATCGTCGGTATCGGGCGTCGACGGCAAGTTCTGGGAATTCCTCAAATACGTCTACCCGACCAACCACGTCTGGTCGTCGCAGATGCTCACCGTCAATCTCGACTCGTGGAAGGCGCTCTCGGCCGATCAGCAGAAGCTCGTCGCGGATATCGCCGCGAAGATGGAGCCGGGCTTCTGGGCGAACTCGCTCAAGGCCGACGTCGACAGCCTCAACCGCCTCAAGGAGGGTGGCATGGAAGTGGTGCCGGTTTCGGATGCGATGATGAAGGACATCCGAGCCAAGACCGCGCCGCAGTTAGATGCCTTCCTCAAGCGCGTGCCTGCCGCCGACAAGCCCGTGAAGGCCTATCTCGCCGACATGAAGCGTGGTTGAGGGTGAAGCCGTGGTGAGCGTCTCGCCCGAAGCTCCGCAGAGTCTCAACGCAGCGGCGCCAGTGCCGCTGCGTATCCTGCTCGACGGCATCGACCGTCTCGGCCGGCTCGACGGCTGGATCGGTGGCGGCTGCTTGTTGATGCTGACGCTGCTGATGCTGTGCGAGGTCGCAACGCGCTTCCTGTCGAACTTCCTGCCGTTCTTCCCGCCGACCATCTCGATCGCCTGGGAATATTCTTCTTATCTGATGGCGGCGTCCTTCACCTTCGGCGCCGCCATGACGCTGCGCGTCGGCGGGCACATCCGGGTCGTGCTGCTGCTCAAGAATGCGCCGGCGCCGGTGCAGCGTGCGCTCGAGATACTCTCGGCGGCGGCGGGCTTCGCCTTCATGGCGTTCCTGACCTCGGCGATGGCGAAGTTTGCCTTCGGCGCCTATGTCCGCGGTCAGGTCTCGACCTCGAGCGACACGCCGCTGTGGTTTCCGGAAGCGGTCGTCACCTTCGGCATGCTGCTGCTGACGCTGCAATTCCTGGCGCGCGCGATCCAGGCCGTCCTCGGCCTGCCGCTGGAGGATCACCGCATGAAGGCCTCGCCCGTCGAATGACCGCTTCGCCCGCACCCGGATTCAAGATCGCATGACCATCGAAGTCGTCGCCCTGTTTGCGATCCTGTTCGCGCTGCTGGCTTGCGGCGTCTGGATCGGCCTCACGCTGGCGCTCACCGCGACGCTACTGCTCGCGATGTTCCGTTCGATCCCGCTCGACAAGCTGCTGCCGCAATACGCCTGGAATATCCTGACCACGCAGGAGCTGCTGGCGCTGCCGCTGTTCATCCTGATGGGTGAGCTCTTGTTTCGCACCCGTCTGTCGCGCTCGCTGTTCCAGGGCCTTGCGCCGTGGGCGGGATTGCTGCCCGGCCGGCTGCTGCATGTGAACGTGATCGGCTGCACCATCTTCGCCGCGATCTCGGGCTCGTCGGCGGCAACGACGCAGGTGATCGGCCGGATGTCGCTGAACGAGCTGCTGCGCCGCGGCTATTCGCGCGACATCGCGATCGGCTCGCTCGCCGGCGCCGGCACGCTAGGCTTCCTGATCCCGCCGTCCAACATCATGATCATCTACGGCGTACTCGGCGACGTTTCTATTCTCAAGCTGTTTACGGCCGGCGTGCTGCCCGGCCTGCTGCTCGCCGCAACCTTCATGGGCTGGGTGATGCTGCACACGAGCCTCAAGCCGGCGATGGTGCCGGAGACGGAGGCCAAGCTCTCGCAGGTGCCGTGGGGCGAACGCTTTGCCGCGCTGAAGGATCTCGCGCCGGCACTGTTCCTGATCGCCTGCGTGCTCGGCTCGATGTATGGCGGGCTCGCCACGCCCTCGGAAGCCGCGGCCGTCGGTGTGCTCGGCGCGGGGCTGGTCGCCTGGGCGCAGGGCTCGATGTCGCAGCAGGTGATGCGCGACGTGCTGATCGGCTCGGTCGTGACGTGCTCGATGATCGCGCTGATCGTGCTGGGCGCCTCGATCCTCGGCAATGCCGCCGCGTTCCTCGGCATCCCGCAGGCGGTTGCCGCTTTCGTCAAAGGGCTCGGCCTGTCACCTTTCATGCTGATCGTGGTGTTGATCGTCTTTTACCTGATCCTCGGCTGCTTCCTCGACGGCTTCTCGATGATCGTGATGACGCTGCCGATCGTGCTGCCGATCGTGAAGGGCGCCGGCTTCGACGAGATCTGGTTCGGCATCTTCCTCGTGCTCGCCGTCGAGATGGCGCAGATCACCCCGCCTGTGGGCTTCAACCTGTTCGTGATCCAGGGCCTCACCGAAGATGGTCTCGGCTACATCGCGCGCGTCACGTTGCCGTATCTGATGATCATGATCGGCTTCGTGCTGCTGCTGACGCTGTGGCCCGGCATCGTCACGGTACTGCCGCGGGTGCTGTACGGGTAAATTGCAGAGCAATCGCAGGCAAAGCGCAGCGGGATCTCGGCTGCGGCCATCCTTCGAGACGCCCGCCTTCGGCGGGCCCTCAGGATGAGGACGGAGTGCGCGACTGCAATTTCAGCGGGCAAGGGTGCCGCTTAGCCTCACCCTGAGGAGACCGCCACCGGGTCCGCGCAAAGCGCGGCCCGATGACAGGCTCCGCGGTCCTCTCGAAGGGCAAGGCGCGCGCACAGGCGCCGCCAAGACCTCATATGCCCCGGAGCCGGGCCGTCCCACCCACCATCCGTTGTGTTGCCCGACGGGCAAAACACGCCAGCGCTGGGTCGAGAGCTTTCCGCAAAAATATTCGAATTTACAGAAGTTCGGTTTTGCCGTACAAGCCGAGACATCCCGCCCGCCACAAGGGGCGTTTCGCGATCGTCACGGGACGCGGGCCGGGATGCGGTGGCCGCGACGGCGTCGGCGCGCGATGTGGCTGCAGGGCGGGGAAACCCGTGAGCAGCGACAGGCGCGATACGACACGGCGCTGACAGCGTCCTTCGTTCGGTCCCGACGGCGAGCGCACGCCAGCCTCGGGAATGCGGATGGGGATGTGCGCGGACGGAGAAGTCGTGTGGTCCTGACGCCCGGGGTTCTGGCGTCAAGTCCTGCGGAGATGTGGCGGCCAACCGGTGCGCGCATCGATCATCCGCAAGGCGACGGGGGCAATAGTGCATCGCTCCCCGAGGAGAGCACGAAGGACACCGTGAAAACCATCGCGCAGGGAAGGCCGGGACGTTCCGGCGTCACCTGTCGTCCACCCCGTGCGCGTTTACTCGCACACGCGGGACTTCGGGTGCCAGCCGGCGCCCGGCCTTCTCTGCGCCCTTGCTTCAGAGGGTGCCAGACGAAAGCAAAGCTCGGGCAAAACAAGCCGCGAGGGCGGGAAGTCGTGTCTGCGATAGTAAGTTTGGCAAAACCCTATGACCGTCACCCTGAGGTGCGCGCTCTGCTGCGCGTAGCGCTGCAGAGCAAGCCTCGAAGGGCGACGGCCCGGCTGCATCTCGGCCGTTCATCCTTCGAGGCTCCCCATGGGACGCGTTGCGTCCCATGTCTCGCACCTCAGGATGACGGGATCAGCAGCATGTCATTGCGAGCGAAGCGAGCTTGTCCGCCGAAGCCTTGGCGAAGGCGGAAGCAATCCAGAATCCCTCCGCGGAAGGATCCTGGATTGCTTCGTCGCAAGAGCTCCTCGCAATGACGAGTTTGCGAAACGCAAACGTCGTCCCGGTCCTGTCGGCAGGGACGACGTCTTGATCGAAGAGCGATGCGGCGTTCAACCCGAACTATGCCGCCGCCTTTTTCCGTGCCTGCTCGGCCTTGTACAGCTCGAACTCTTCCGCAATCGCCTTGGCAAAAGAGGGCCGCTGCCGCATGCGTTCATAATACGCCTTCACGTTCGGCCATTTCGCAAGCTCGATCGGCGGCGTCGCCATGGTCCAGTTGATGACCGTGGCGAGATAGGCGTCCGCCACGCTGAAATGGTCGAGCAGGAAGTCGCGCCCCTTCAGGTAATTGTCGAGATAGTCGAGCCGCGACAGGTTCTTCTCCAGTGCATAGGCCTTGGCTTCCTGCGGCGCCTTGCGATCGAGCACGGGAATGAACAAGCCCTTGTGCAGCTCGGTGCCGATGAAGCACAGCCATTGATGCAGGCGCGTTCGCTCGATGCCCTGGGTAGCGCCGAGCCCGGATTGTGGGAAACGGTCCGCGATATATTGCAGGATCGCTGCGTTCTCGGTCAGAACCATGCCCTCGTCGGTGCGCAGCGTCGGCACAAGGCCGATCGGATTGATGGCGCGGAAGTCGGAGCCGTCGCTCAGCACCGTCTTGGTCGGCGGGTCGACCTCGAGATAGTTCGCTGCGGCGCCGGCTTCGTACAGCGCGACGCGTGTTGCCATCGAACAGGCGAGGGGCGAGAAAAAGAGATCCATCTGTAGCCTCCTTGGGGCAATTCTTGAATCTTCGCTCAACCTGGCCAGATTGATTTTTGTACTATCTTGCATAATATGGGGCCGGTCAAGGATTATTTGCGAAATGGTACAAAAATCGAAAGGGCCGCCAGCGATGCCGCCCGAACAGCCCAAGCGCCGCGGCCGCCCACGGGCCTACGAGCCCGAGGTCGCACTCGGCAAGGCGCTCGACCTGTTCCGCAGGCAGGGCTTTGCCGCGACTTCGCTCGACGATCTCAGCGAGGCCACCGGCATGAACCGCCCGAGCCTCTATGGCGCCTTCGGTGACAAGCGCGAGCTCTACATCAAAAGCTATCAGCGCTATCGCGAGGAGGCGGGGGCATCGATGGCGGCGATCTTTCGCGAGGAGATGCCGCTGCGCCAACGGCTGGAACGCATCTTCGCCTCCGCGCTGAACATCTATCTGTCCGGCGAGACCGGCCCGCGTGGCTGCTTCACGGTGGTGACGGCGGCGTCGGAAGCCGTCGGTGATCCCGAGATCCGCGCCATGGTGCTTGACGGGCTCACCGAGCTCGACAAGGCCTTTGCGAACTGCTTCCGCCGCGCCAGGGAGAAGGGCGAGTTGCCGGAGAGCGCCGATCCGGTCGTGCTGGCACAGATCGCATCAGCCACCGTGCACAGCATAGCCATACGCTCGCGCGCGCGTGTGTCACGAAAGGATCTCGAAGCCATCGTGAAGGGCGCGATCGATGTGATGGTAGGGGCCAAATCCTAGCTGTCGTCCCGGACAAGCGAGCGTAGCGAGCGCTGATCCGGGATCATAACTCGAGGGACAGGTTTAGCGAAAACCAGTCGGCTAAGTCTAATAGCCCCGTGCCCGATCAACCACGTTCTCCAACGCACCGCCGGCCTCGAACCGCGCGATCTGCTCGGCGACATAGGCCGAGATCGCGTCCGCGTCGGTGTCGGCGGCATTGTGCGGCGTCAGCACCACCCTGGGATGGGTCCAGAACCGGCTGTCCGCCGGCTGCGGCTCCTGCACGAAGACGTCCAGCGAGGCGGCGCCCAGCGTGCCGTCGTCGAGGCAGGCCAGGATGTCGGCTTCGTTCTGAAGGCCGCCGCGGCCGGCATTGATCAGCACCGGCGCGCCGAGCGGAGTGTTGCGGTTGAGCTTGGTGAAGACGTCGCGGTTGAGAATGCCATGTGTGTCGGGCGTCAGCGGCAACAGGCTGACGAGGATGTCGGTCTTGCGCAGGAAGGCATCCATTCCGTCCGTGCCGTGGAAGCACTCGACGCCCTCGATCGTGCGCGGGCTGCGGCTCCAGCCGGCGACGCGGAAGCCGAGCCGCCGCAGCACGTCGGCGGCATCCGCCCCTAACGTGCCAAGTCCCATGACGCCAACCGTGACGGCACTCGCAGGCCATTGATATTTCGGCTCCCAGCGTTTGGCTCGCTGCGAGTCACGCAAATAAAGTTCCTGGCGGTGATGCATCAGCACGTGCAGCACGACATATTCGGTCATGCGGCCGGTCAGATCGGGCACGGCGACGCGGACCAGCGGCACATTTGGCAGGCTCTTGTCCGCCATCAGCGCATCGACGCCGGCGCCGAGATTGAAGATCGCGCGCAGATTGGGGAAGGCGGCGAGATCGCCGAGGACTGGCTTCCATACCGTGGCATAGTGCACCTCGGCCGGGTCGAGCCCTGCATCCGGCAGCAGCACCACGCGGCGGCCGCCGCAGACGGCGTCGAACCGGGCCTTCCAGCGCTCCGGCAGCCAGTTCTGCTGCGTGCTGTTGATCAGGACGGCGAGTGTGCCCATGGTCATTCGAAGTGCCTCGTCGGGTTCCGCTGAAGAAGCGCCCTCCTTGGCACGATCCAACGGTTTTTTCTTGCAAATTCTTTCCGCAGCCCTGTCGGGGCGAGGCATATTGGCGCGTCTTTAGAACAGACGAGGAAAATGTCGCCCATGCTTTATGCAATCCTTTGCTATCACGATGAGGACTTCGTCGGCTCCTGGAGCAAGGAGCAGGACGAGGCCGTGATGAAGAAACTCGCCGTGGTGCAGGAGAATCTCACCAAGCAGGGCCGGCTCGGGCCGGTCGCGCGGCTGCTGCCGACCACCGCGGCGGCGACTTTGCGCAAGGAAGACCCGCCGCTGGTGCTCGACGGCCCCTATGCCGAAACCAAGGAGCAGCTGCTCGGCTTCTACATCGTCGACTGCAAGAATCTCGACGACGCGCTCGACGTCGCCCGCGACCTCGGCGCGGCCAATCCCGGCGGCGCCTATGAGGTGCGTCCCGTCGGCGTGTTCCGGCCCGGAGGGAATCTGACGTGAGCGAGGCCGACACCGCCTGGATCGAAACCGCGCTGACCTCGGCGCGACCCCAGGCGGTCGGCGCGCTGCTGCGCTATTTCCGCGATCTCGACAGCGCCGAGGAGGCGTTCCAGAACGCGTCGCTGCGCGCACTCAAGTCCTGGCCGCAGAACGGGCCGCCGCGCGATCCTGCGGCCTGGCTGATCATGGTCGGCCGCAATGCCGCCATCGACGAGGTCCGCCGGACCCGCAAGCAGCAGCCGCTGCCGGAGGACGACCAGGCGATCTCCGATCTCGACGACGCCGAAGGCGCGCTGGCCGAGCGGCTCGACGGCTCGCACTACCGCGACGACATCTTGCGACTCATGTTCATCTGCTGCCATCCGCAATTGCCGGCGACGCAGCAAATCGCGCTGGCGCTGCGCATCGTCTCGGGCCTTACCGTGAAGCAGATCGCGCGCGCCTTCCTGGTCTCGGACGCGGCGATGGAGCAGCGTATCACCCGCGCCAAGGCGAAGGTCGCGGAGGCGGGGACGCCGTTCGAAGCGCCCGGCGCGGTCGAGCGTTCCGAGCGCCTCGCCGGTGTCGCGGCGATGATTTATCTGATCTTCAACGAAGGCTATTCGGCGAGCGGCGACACCGCCGAGATCCGCAAGCCGCTCTGCGAGGAGGCGATCCGGCTGGGGCGCCTGCTGCTCAGGCTGTTTCCGAGCGAGCCGGAGATCATGGGGCTCACGGCGCTCATCTTGCTGCAGCACGCGCGCAGTGCCGCGCGCTTTGCCGCGGACGGCTCGCTGATCCTGCTGGACGACCAGGACCGTTCGCTGTGGAACAGCACCATGATCGCAGAAGGGCTTGCGCTGATCGACAAGGCGATGCGCCACCGCCGCAGCGGGCCCTATCAGATCCAGGCCGCAATCGCCGCGCTGCATGCGCGAGCGGCGACGCCGGAGGAGACCGACTGGGCGCAGATCGACCTGCTCTACGGCGCGCTCGAGCTTGTGCAGCCGTCTCCCGTGGTGACGCTCAACCGCGCGGTCGCGGTTTCCAAGGTGCGGGGGCCGCAAGCCGCGCTGGAATTGATCGAGCCCTTGGCACCGAAGCTCGCCAACTACTTCCATTTCTACGGCGTGCGCGGCGCCTTCCTGATGCAGCTCGGCCGCAACGATGAAGCCCGCATCGCCTTCGATCGCGCCATCGCCCTCGCCAACACGTCCGCGGAGGCCGCCCACATCCGCATGCATCTCGATCGCCTGATCCGGGACAGCCAGCCGAAGCCGAAGGAAAGCGCGAAGGCGAAGTGACGCGGTACGCGTCATTCCGGGTTCGATGCTTCGCATCGCCCCGGAATGACGATCGAAAAATTCATTCCGGCAACTTGTCGGCCCAACCGCTCCCCGTTCGTCCTAAGCCCGTATCCACGGAGCCCCTCATGCTGAGAGCCATTGCCGTCATTGCCATCGTCCTCGCGGCCGGACTTGCCGGCATCCTTGTCTTTGCCCTGACGAAACCCGACACTTTCCGCGTCGAACGCAGCCTCGCCGTGAAGGCGCCGACTGACGCGATCTATCCGGTGGTCGCCGATTTCCACCGCTGGACCGCCTGGTCACCCTACGAGACTCGCGATCCCGCCATGAAGCGGATCTTTGGAGGAACTGCGGTCGGCAAGGGCGCGACCTATGCCTGGGACGGCAACAACAATGTCGGGGCCGGCCACATGGAGATCCTCGAGGCGAACCCGTCGTCAAAGCTTCGCATCAAGCTCGATTTCGAGCGACCTTTCGAAGGCCACAACACCGCCGAGTTCACCTTTGTGCCGCAAGGCGATGCCACACTGGTCACATGGGCGATGTACGGTCCGGCCCCGTTCCTGTCGAAAGTGATGCAGGTGTTCATCAATATGGACAGCATGATCGGCAGGGATTTCGAGGCCGGCCTCGCCAGCCTGAAAAAGCTCACCGAGAAGCAATAAGCCTCACGACCAACGAAAAGGAGAGAAACGATGCTCAATCCCTATCTGTTCTACCAGGACAATTGCGAAGCAGCGTTCAACTATTACGCCAAGGTTCTCGGCGGCAAGGTCGATGCGATGATGCGCGCCTCGGACGCACCGCCGGAGGTTCCCGCCACGCCGGGGCGCGAAAAGATGATCATGCACGCGCGGATGTCACTGCCCGACGGCAGCGTGCTGATGGCTTCCGATTCCCCGCCTGAGCATTTTCACAAGCCGCAGGGCTTTGCGATCTCGCTCACGGTTAGGGATCCCGCGGATGGCGAGCGCAAGTTCAACGCGCTCGCCGACGGCGGCGCCGTCAACATGCCGTTCAGCAAGACGTTCTGGGCCAAGGGCTTTGGCATGTGCGTCGACAAGTTCGGCATTCCATGGATGGTGAACTGCCCGGCGGAAGGAATGTGACGGTCGCGACCGCCTGCCTGATCTAACGAGTCGCAGTCCCCTCTCTCCATTTTGCGGGAGAGGGGATGCAACGCGTCATGTCCGGATCGATCGTGAGCTGCCTCAGCGGAGCGATCCGGTCACGTCTTCGCCTTGCCGCGGCGACTGAACGCAGCTGGGGCAGATCACGAGCTTGGTGCCGAGCTGCTTGTCGTTCTCCGCTTCGATCTCGTCATGCACCGCCCACCAGGCCTCGGAGTATGGCCGCAATGTGCCGAGTACTCTCTCCCGCTCCTGATTGGGATCGCTTGTCGCAGCTGCCTGATTCGTCACGTGCTCCTTTGTGACGTGCGGGCGGTTCGGCGCTACGTTGGGGTCTCGGCCGAGACCGTCCCATGCGATCGGACGACGCTCCTGCGCGACTGCGCATCCCATGAGCGCTGCGCAAAAAGTGAGCAAGACGAAGCCGTATCGAATCATGCCGGACCCCTTGGCGCGGTACGCGGCGCGCAAAATGCGCGTGAGAAGGTTTGCGTTCGCGTCGGTTGAAATGGAACTCAAGGGAAACGGCGTGGCCGGCACGGCTGAATATGGCGACTTGCTCTCGCATCACTTTGCGAGCGCAGTGAGGCCGCTTCGTGAAATGATGCGGATCGCATCGCACAACAACTGGCGTAACATTAGGCTGTGAACTCCGCGCCAAAATCGCTAGTTCTATTTCACAATAAGTACAAACTGGGGTGGACGTGACTTGGAAGGGAGCGACCGATGGCGGCGGCGCTACAAATCAACTTTGCTCTTTGGGGAATGCTCATCTGCGTCAGCATGAAGCTTGCGCCGGTCGTCCAGGTTTTTTTCTAGGCGGCAAGTTCCCTCGCTGAATTGTGCAGCGGTTCCGATCGGTGATCGTCACCGGCGGCGATCGCGCGTGAACGCGGTATCGTCACCGGCAACGCGGATAGATTGCGGCGAGATCGCGCCCCTTCAACAGTAGCAGCCGGGAGCTCAGGCCTCCGTGGCGGCTGATCCAGTCGCGCACCGGGCCGGGATAGGCGGCAAGCACTGCCTCGGATGCCTGGGGCTCGGCATAGAAGCGCCCGCGCCGGTCCACCGAACGTGCCGCATGGAAGCCGAGCACGGCGCGCTTGGTGACGCAGATGCGCTCGCCCGGCACGATGCTCAGCACCAACGTGCAGGCAGACAGGCAGGGGCCGTCGATCACCACGCGCTCGCCGCTCTCGCGCACCTTTTCGAACAAATCGAGGAACGGCCCGACCTGCCCGCCCGGAGACTGGATGATGCGGATTTCGGCGGCGGCGGGCGTGATGACCAGCAGTGCGCATGCAAGCATCAGGGCTTTGAGCAATGAGATGCGTCCCATGGGGCTCTCCACCAACTTACTCTTGTAGGGTGGGTTAGCCGCAGGCGTAACCCACCATCTGTCTCGTTCCGGCGATCGCAAAGAGGTGGATTACGCCTGCGGCTAATCCACCCTACGATTTCCGTACCTACAATTTCCGTGCCTACCCGTTGCGGCGCTGACCGCGTAGCGTCGGCAGGCCGATACCTGCCGCATCGAAACCGCCATCGACGGCCAAAATTTGTCCGGTGATGTAGCTCGCGCTCGCCGAGCACAGGAAGTAGATCGCTTCCGCAAGCTCCTCCTCAAGGCCGTAGCGGTTGAGCGGAATCGCGTCGTGATAATCGGCGCGGATCTCCTTGGTGTGCACCTGCTTCGCCATCGCCGTGTCGACCGGCCCTGGCGCGACGGCGTTGACGCGGATGCCCAGCGAGGCGAGCTCGACTGCGAGCTGCTTGGTCAGGTGTGCGAGCCCGGCCTTGCTGGTGCCGTAGGCCGAGCGCAGCGTCGAGGCGCGCACCGCCGAGATCGAGGTGATGTTGACGATGGCGCCGCCATTGGCCTCGCGCATCAAGGGCACCGCCGCCTTGGTGCAGAGGAACGGGCCGGTGAGGTTGACCTCGAGCACACGCCGCCAATCGGCCTCGGACGTCTCCATCAGCGGCGCGAACACCGCGATGCCGGCATTGTTGACGAGCGCATCGAGCCGGCCGAACCGCCGCTCGATCGCCGTCATCGCAGCGCTCACTGCGGCTGCGTCCGAAACGTCGCAGGTCAGCGCCAGCGTCGTCTCGCTTTGGTCGATTTCGGCGACCGCCCGGTCGAGCAACTCGCCCTCGATGTCGAGCAGCGCCACGCGCCACCCCTCGGCCAAAAACTTCTTCGCGGTCGCAAGCCCGATGCCGCGTGCGGCTCCGGTGACGAGGGCGGTTTTTAGCGGGGCTTGCGGCATTGGCTGATTTGTCCTGTTTCCGGGGAGGGCGGCGCGTGAGCGCGGCTCCTTTTACTGCGCTTTGGCCCGGAGAACAAAGGGCTCGATCACTGGCAATGGAGTCGAGCGCTCAAACCGTCACCCTGAGGTGGCCGCTCTTCAGCGGCCCTCGAAGGACGACGGCCGCAAACCGGGCCGATCAATCCTTCGAGTGCTTTGCAGTATGAGCGTCTCAGGATAACGGAGATAGAGATGAAGATGGTGTCTACGCCAGCTCTGCCGATGCGCGCTGCATATTTGCCGACATATCGGATGTCACGATGCTCTGCTCCTCGACTGCGGCGGCGGTGGAGGCGATGAACTCGTTGACGCCGGCAATCGCGGCCTTGATGGCGGTGAGCGAGCTGGCGACGTCGCCCGAAATGACGTTGAGCGCGTCGATCTCGGAGGTGATCGTGTCGGTCGCCTGCTTGGCCTGGTTTGCGAGGCCTTTCACCTCGGAGGCGACCACTGCGAAGCCGCGGCCGGCTTCGCCCGCACGCGCCGATTCGATCGTGGCGTTGAGTGCGAGCAGGTTGATCTGGCTGGTGATGCCCGAAATCATCTCGACGATGCCGCTCATGGCTTGCGCGGCTGCGGCCAACTTCTGCGCCTGACTGTCCGCGGACTCGGCCCTCGTCGTCGCAACCTTGGAGGTCTCGCGCGACTTCGCCATGGTCTCGGAGATCTCGCGGATCGATGCGCTCATCTGTTCGCTGCCGGCCGCGACCGCCTCGATCAGCCCGCGCGCATTGTCGGCCTTCTTGCGGCCGATGGCCTGTGCCGTGATGTCGGTGGCGTATTTCACTACCTTGTAGGGCCTGCCGTTGAGATCGATGATCGGGTTGTAGGAGGCCTGGATCCAGATCTCCCGCCCGCCCTTGGCGATCCGCTTGTATTCGGCGGCCTGGTATTCGCCGCGGTTGAGGGTCTCCCAGAACTGGCGATAGGCCGGCGAATTCTTCTCATTCGGCTCGACGAACATCGAGTGGTGCTGGCCCTTGATCTCCGCCAGCGAATAGCCCATCGCCTCGAGGAAATTCTCGTTGGCGGTTCGTATCGTGCCGTCCATGTTGAATTCGATCACCGCCTGTGACTTCTGAATGGCGGCGAGCTGTCCGTCATTGTCGGCCGCCTTCATCTTTTGGGCGGTGACGTCGGTGGCGAACTTGACCACCTTGAACGGCTTGCCGTTATCGTCGAGGATCGGATTGTAGGTGGCGATGATCCAGATCTCCTTGCCGCCCTTGGCGAGCCGCTTGTATTCGGCCGCCTCGAACTCGCCCCGGTTCAGCTTGGCCCAGAACGCGGCATAGGCCGAACTCGCGCGGTCCTCGGGGGTCACGAACAGGCTGTGATGCTTGCCCTTGATCTCGTCGAGCGAATAGCCCATCGCGCTCAGGAAGTTCTCGTTGGCGGTCACGATGGTGCCGTCCATGTTGAATTCGATCACGGCCTGCGCGCGGTTGATCGCGGCGATCTTGCCGGAATCCTCCATGGTCTTGGTCTTGTAGGCCGTGATGTCGGTGGCGAACTTGATGAAGCTGACGACCTTGCCGGTCTTGTCGCGCAGCGGGGCGTAGGAGGCGTGGACCCAGACTTCCTTGCCGCCCTTGCCGAAACGCTTGTATTGCGTGGTCTGAAATTCGCCGCGGTTCAGGCTGGCCCAGAAATCGCGGTAGCGAGCGCTCTCGCGCTCGGCCGGGCTGACGAAGATGCTGTGGTGCTTGCCTTTGATCTCGGCCAGCGTATAGCCGCTCATCTTGAGCAGGTTCTCGTTGGCGTCGAGAATGGTGCCGTCGAGACCGAATTCGATCACGGCTTGCGACCGGTCGAGCGCCTCGACCTCGGCAATGGCGTGCCTGACCTTCTTGCTTTGAAAATTGAACACGTGAGCCCCGCAATTTGTAGCGCGAATCGGCAGTGACGTACCGGTTTCTACCGATCTAAAAATTGCATGCTCTCGTTGAGCGTTTGTAAACTCAGGCGGACCGCACGGCCCATTCCGTAATTTCACGTGCGTCGGCCATCTATTTCAACCAGCGAGCGTTCTGGCTCCATATGCACGGCGGAGTTCATATGGTGGCCGTATTTGTACGGGCCGAGCGGGAATTATTTTTCGCGGCGTGTTGACGCAGTTCCCCAGGCGCAGCGGGTTCGGCATCGCTGATGACGGCTCTGTCGGCCCCGCGGAGATTTCCTTGAGAAAAATTCCTCGTCCTTGTCGGTCTTGGGCAGCCGCGTTCGTCTTACAGCGGCACCGTCGTCACTCCAGCGGCGCAACTTCGGCGCGCCCGGAATGACGGGAGTACAGAGGAACCTCATGCGATTCATGATGCTGATGATTCCGCTCGGCTACGAGACCGCGCCGCCGGACGTGCAACTCGATCCCGAGCGCGTCGCGGCGATGATGCGCTACAACGAGGCGCTCAAGGATGCCGGCGTGCTGATTACGCTGGACGGCTTGCACCCCCCGTCGATGGGCGCGCGCGTCTCGTTTGCAACCGGCGAACCCGTCGTGACGGATGGACCCTTCGCAGAGGCCAAGGAAGTTCTGGGCGGCTACTGGATGATCGAGGTGGCCTCGCGGGCCGAGGCGATTGCCTGGGCAAAGCAGTGCCCGGCCTCGCCGAATGAAATCATCGAGATCAGGCAGGTGCAGGAGATCTGCGACTTTCCGCCCGACGTGCAAGCGGCCGCCGCGGGGTTTGACAGCCTGAAGACCTAGCCACCGTGGCCGCGATGAGTTCCCGGCCGTCAGCAAGAAATCAACAAGGGAGAGACCGATGAGCACCGAGCACCAATTCCTTGCCGTCTATCTCGGCAGCATGAGCGGCGAAAAAATGAAGGCCTGGCATGCGATGCCCGAAGCGGAAAGGAAGGCAAGAGAGCGCGAGGGCATGGCCGCCTGGCACGGCTGGGTCGAGAAGCACAAGGACGTCATCGTCGAGATGGGCGGCCCGCTCGGCAAGACCCGCAGGATCGACGCGAGCGGCATCACCGAGATCAGCAATGCGCTGACCGGCTTCACGGTGGTGCGCGCTGCCTCGCAAGAGGAAGCTGCAAAATTGTTCGAGAACCATCCGCATTTTGCGATCTTCCCGGGCGAGGCGATTGAGGTCATGCCCGTGCTGCCGATTCCGCAGATGTAGCTGCGGCCAAGGCGCCGTTTCCGGGCGCAAGTCGTCGCTCCGGCCCGGCATCACCCGGGGAAGTACGGGATTCATTGCGCTCGATTCCCGCTAGTGACCTTCACGCCCGGCTCATGTAAGGATCGTTCACATGAGCTGGCGCAAGGAGCAGCGCCGCGCCGAGCGCGGCTATCACCACGGCAATCTGAAGGAGGCCCTGCTGCAGGCCGCTCTCGGCCTGATCGCCGAGAAGGGCGCGGCCGGCTTCACCTTCGCCGATGCCGCGCGCATGGCCGGCGTCAGCGCGGCGGCGCCCTATCGGCATTTCCGCGACCGCGACGAGCTGCTGTCCTCGATCGCCCAGCGCGGTTTCGAGCAATTCGAGGCGCGCCTGACCGCGGCCTGGGACGACGGGCGTCCCGACACGGTCACCGCGTTCGAGCGCGTCGGCAGGGCCTATCTTGCTTTCGCCCGCGAGGAGCCCGCATTTTACAACGCGATGTTCGAGTCCGGCCTGCCGGTCGATGCCAATCCGGCGCTACAGGCTGCGAGCGAGCGCGCTTTCAACATCATGCGCGCCGCGGCCGAGAGGCTCGCGGCGCTGGCGCCGCCCGGCACGCCGCGGCCGCCGGCGATGATGATGGCGCTGCACATCTGGTCGATGGCGCACGGCGTGGCCTCGCTGTTTTCGCGAGGGGACGCCGCGCGACGAAAATTGCCGATGTCGCCGGATGAGCTGTTAGAGGCCGAGGTGCTGATCTATCTGCGTGGCCTCGGCTTCCCGACCGATCGCCGTCCGCCAGCCAAGAGCGCCGAGCCTCCGCCGGTGCCACCGGAGGCGCCCTCCGGTTCAGGCCTGCCGCCCGGCGGTCCCTGGGGCAAGCCGAAATAAGATTGCGTAAATTATCACGCGGGCGTGTCAGGCGGCCGGCTTGACAAAATCGCGGGATGGTCTAGCTATGTAAATGTTATTTACATTTACAACGGCGCGGATGCCGTGATGGAGATGGGAAATGGCCTACACCGCTGATGTCAATCGATGGCGCGGCCCTTCGGATCAAAACTACGAGCGCCCCCGCATGCTCGATACGCCATGGCATCCCGGCTGGATCGCCGTGACCATCCTCGGCTTCATCATCTGGTGGCCGATCGGACTTGCCCTTCTCTTTTTCACACTCGGGAGCAGAAGAATGTCGTGCTGGAGCCACCAGGATCGCTGGCAGAACAAGATGGAGCGGATGCAGTACAAGATGGATCGCATGCGTGGCCGCATGGAGCGCAGTGGTTTCGGCTTTGGCTTCGGCCCGCCGTCCTCCGGCAACCGTGCCTTCGACGAATACCGCTCTGAGACACTGCAGCGCCTCGAAGAGGAGCAGGTCGAGTTCAGGAACTTCCTCGACCGTCTGCGTCACGCCAAGGACAAGGAAGAGTTCGACCAGTTCATGGCGCAGCACAAGACGCGTCCGACCCCGCCGCCGACCGATCAGCAGCAGGGCTGACCTTCAAGGCTGACCTCTCAAGGCCTTCAGGCGCATGCCCCCAAAGTCCTGATGGCCCCGAGCCGCCCGTCTGCGCAGCACGCAGGCGGGCGGTTTGCTTTGGGGCATCTGCTTCAATGTCCGCGCGCGGAAGAGGAGCATGGTGAGACTTCGGCCGCAACCGTGGGACACATCGTCGTGTGTGACGGCGAGGGCGGCACCGTGGAGGCGATGGGCACGGCCTATGGCGTTCGTCGCGGCAAGGTGTCGGGCCGAAATTGGGATACGGGCGTCTTTCTACCAGACTTTACGTATGGGGAGGCGGGTGAAGAGCTCGACCTGGCTGGGCCGAGCCAGCTGTATGCGCTCGGGCAGCCGGGCATGAAGGCGTCCGTCGTTCGATATTCAACGCGCCTTGAAACAGCTGGGGTTCAATCCGGGGCCGATCAACGGTGAATACAACGACCTGACGGTGGCGGCGGTAGCGGCCTTTCAAGCGACCAAAGGACTCATCGTCGACGGACAGGTAGGGCCGCAGACGGCAAGACGGTTGAAGGTCAAACTCTAAAGCACGATCCGGAAAACTGCGCAGCAAATGCGGAACGCGTTTGCGGGGAGATCGTGCTTAGACAACTATCTGAAGCGCGATGAGCATTCATCCTGATCGCATCGCGCTTCTGGACCGGCGCGTTCTTTCACGCGCCGGCGCGGCTGTGCTTGGGTCCAGGTGGCCGCTTGAGCTGTGTTTCAGCGCGCCGTGGCGAGCTGCGCGCGAACCGAAGCCAGGAAGTGTTCGTAGGCGTGATCGACGATCTCGTTGAGCGATCGCGTTCGCGCGAACATCGCCTTGGCCTCGGCGAGAAACTCCTCGCGCGTCGGTATCTTTGGCAGATGCAGGTGTGTCAGCGCGTCGACACCGTCATGTGCGCGATTGAGGATGTCGTGCAGCGTCGGCAGCTGCAACTGGGCCGGGTCGGCCCGGTGCAGCGCCGATGAGATGGCGTGCGCCAGGGCCTGTGCATCGAACCGCCCGGCAAGCTGGTGGGCTGCCCGATTGATGACCCGGGCGCCGAGCGGCTGCTCGTTGCGCAGCACCTGTTCGGGCGGCGCCTTCATGTTCCAGACGATTCCGAACCAGGACAGCACTTTCAGGACGTAATAGGTGACGTCGATCTCCCACCAGCGAAAGCCCTGTCGGACGCTGCTCTGGTAGGCGTGGTGATTGTTGTGCCAGCCCTCACCCAGGGTGAGCAGCGCCAGCAGCCAGTTGTTGCGGGAATCGTCGCCCGTCACGTAGCGCTTGCGTCCATGCACATGGGCGAGCGAGTTGATGCAGAAGGTCGCGTGATAGAGCAGCACCGTGCTCCACAGGAAGCCGACGACCAGACCCGACCATCCCGCAACCAGGAAGCAGAGCGCCGCAAGCACAAAGGCCGGCAGAAGCTCGAGCCGATGCAGCCACATCAGCTCCGGATAGGCCGCGAGATCGCCGACTTTCACGAGGTCGGTCCCGTCGTGCTGCCGATAGAAAATCCAGCCGAGATGGCTGTACAGGAAGCCGCGGTGACGCGGTGAATGCACGTCGTTCTCGGTGTCGGAATGCAGATGATGGTGCCGGTGCTTGGCCGCCCACCACAACACGCTCTTCTGCGAGGTGCTTTGCGCAAGGCACGCCAGGATGAACTGAAACACCCGGCTGGTTGCAAACGCCCGATGCGAGAAGTAGCGGTGGTAGCCCGCTCCGATTGCAAACATCCGCACGACATACAGCGAGACGCAGATCGCGACGGCTTGCCAGGTGACGCCTGACCAGATCGCCGCAAAGCATCCGAGATGGACCAACAGAAACGGCACGGCGGAGGGATACATGATGTCGTCGTGGTGGTCGTCGTCGGGCGCGTTAGGCGACATGTTTCAGCGTGACCTTAGGTAACGGGGATCCGGGATTGCAGCGGCAGCATCGAGGGCAGCCGGGTACGAAAAACCCGCGGATGGCGGACCACCGCGGGGGTTTGAACCAGCTGCTTTGCCTGGGATATCCCCGGCCAAAGCCCGAAAGCTCGACTGACTATATGGTTGCGGATGCCCGCCACGCAAGCTCGTAGCCTCACGGAGAGCTGCGGCACGGTGCTCAGGTAGCGGCGTGGTGCGCGGGGTGCCCACCGGCTATATTTGAGACATGAAGGAAGCCCCAAAACACCGGAGGCGGCGATGACAGCAGCTGTGACCGCGACGACCGATCGCCTCTGGCAGGAGATACGCGATGAGGCGCGGCGTGCGGTCGCATCCGATCTCGTCTTCGGCAAGTCGCTTGCCGAACCCGTCCTCGCCCATGACGGCTTTGCGGCGGCCCTGGCCGATCTCATCGGGCGCAGGCTTGGCGGCAGCGTCGCCGAGCAAACGCATTTCACGGCCTTTTCGAGCGACGCCTTTCGTCACTCGCCGGAATTGGTCGAAGCGTCCGGGCGCGACTTGCAGGCCATCGTGCGCAGCGATCCCGCCGTCGCCAGCCTGTTGGCGCCGCTGCTGCATTTCAAGGGCTATGTCGCGCTGCAAGCCTGGCGCGTCTCGAACTGGCTCTGGCATCATGATCATCGCGATGCAGCGCTGCTGTTTCAGAACGAGGCGTCGAACGTGTTGCAGGTCAGTATTCATCCGGCGGCCAGCATCGGCTCGTCCGTCTATCTCGACCACGCCACGGGCATCGTGATCGGCGCCAATGCCGTGATCGGCGACGAGGTCACCATCCTTCAGAATGTCAGCATCGGCCGCGGCAACGAGCTGCCGACGCGCTCGCCGCGCATCGGTCGCGGCGTCTTCATCGGCGCCGGCGCGACCATTTTGGGCGATATCCGGATCGGTGATTTCGCCAGGATCGGCGCCGACACGGTCGTGACCTCCGACGTTCCCGGCGGCTGCACCGCGGTCGGACATCCTGCACGATTGACCAACTGCTCCGAGCCCGCCTCAGCGGCCTGATGCGCCATCACGTCATGAGATGCGCGCGGCGCGGCCCGATCAATACCGAAGGCATGTTCGCCGAAGTCTGCCCCGGCGACATGCCCGTTGCCTCAGGCGGCGCGGCGGTGGCTCTCGCCGCCATGATGGGGCGTGACCGGCTCGGAGCTGGTCTGGCCCGGTGCATCCAGCACCGCGACGTGATGCCGGTAGACCATCTCCCAGCCCTTCCACCCCGTGAACAGGAGGATGCCGACCACGACCAGGGAGAGCACCACGCCCCACGGCTTGATCGCAGCCTCAGCGCCTTGCGCGTAGCGGAGGTAGAAATTGACCAGGGCCAGCGCGACAGCCGCGAGATTGCCGACCATGTGGTACCAGGCATCGTTGAGGCGGCGGATGCGGGGCTCGTTTAAGAAGTCCGTAAAGCCGGCCGCGGCCGCAACGAGCGCCATGACGATGCCGGCGCCGATCAGCCACATCGCGGCCCTGGCCCAGAAATTGTCGCCGGTTCCAATGAAGGCCAGATCGGCGATGGGCGCGCCGACCAGAAATGCGACGGGGAAGGGGATGATCATGGGGTGGAGCGGGTGATCGCCGATGGCGGCGGTCGTCTTGGGGTTGATGGTCATGGCAGAACCTCGCGGAAAGTGATTTTCGGTACAATTTTCCGGGTGGGGCGTGGTTCCTCCGGGTCTCGCAGCGTGTACGCGGGAACTCTCGTGGCTTCGAACGCAGTGCAGGTCTCCTTGACGGTGCGCTGCTGAGCCGGGGCCGAATCTGCCCGCACGAGAGCATCGGATTCTGGATCCCGGCTCTGCAGCGCAACGCGAAGGGCGCTGCGCTGCGTCCGAGGCAAACCGGCCCCCAACCGCCTGCGCCGCCTGCCTTTCCCGTAGCCAAATTCACCCCCGGTAACCTCGCATTAACCAACGGCGGGCTCTGGTAAGGGCGGACAGTCGCGCCCAAAGCCGAAGCCGAGGCCCGTCAAGGCCCGGGGCCAAAGGCCCATAGTTTTGACATCTTGGCAGGGAATGCAGACGGCCGGCTTTGGACGAGCCCCTGCACCCCAGAAAGACAAGGCTTTGAGCGGGCTTGCCGGCCGCGCCGGTTCTAGCGCGGCTATTGGGGAACCGGCGGCCATTTGCTGGCCGGCACATCGGGTAACGATCGCCTTGAGAGGATACTGCTTATGAATCCGGCCGACGTGGCTCAGTCAGCCCTTCCGGTTGCCGCTTCCGCGGACGTGTCGCTGATCGCGCTGTTCTGGCAGGCTCACTGGATCGTGAAAGCGGTGATGCTCGGGCTTCTGTCTTGCTCGGTCTGGGTCTGGGCAATCGCCATCGACAAGATCTTCCTGTTCGCCCGTACCCGCCGTTCGATGGACCGTTTCGAGCAGGCATTCTGGTCCGGCGAATCGATCGAGGAGCTCTATCGCACGCTCTCGGCCAAGCCGACGCACTCCATGGCAGCCTGTTTCGTCGCGGCGATGCGCGAGTGGAAGCGCTCCTTCGAGAGCCACACCCGCTCGGTCGCAGGTCTTCAAATGCGCATCGACAAGGTTATGAACGTCTCGATCGCGCGTGAGGTCGAACGGCTGGAACGCCGCCTGCTCGTGCTCGCCACCGTCGGCTCCGCAGGCCCTTTCGTCGGGCTGTTCGGCACGGTCTGGGGCATCATGTCGAGCTTCCAATCGATCGCGGCGTCGAAAAATACCTCTCTGGCGGTGGTGGCGCCGGGCATCGCGGAGGCGCTGTTTGCGACTGCCGTCGGCCTTATCGCCGCCATTCCTGCCACTATTTTCTACAATAAGTTCACCTCCGAGGTGAACCGGCAGGCCCAGCGGCTCGAAGGCTTCGCCGATGAATTTTCCGCCATCCTGTCGCGTCAGATCGACGAGCGGGGCTGAAGGGCGGCATGTATAGTGTGAAGGGCAATTTGGGCACTCCATCATGGCGATGAACGTTGCGAGTTCGTCCGGAGGCGGCGGGCGCCGAGGCCGGCGCAAGCCCGTCGTGGCCGAGATCAACGTCACGCCGATGGTCGACGTGATGCTGGTGCTGCTCATCATCTTCATGGTGTCGGCGCCGATGCTGACCGTCGGCGTGCCGCTCGACCTGCCGCAGACCCAGGCCAAGAGCCTCGAAAACAACGACCAGAAGCCGATCCAGATGTCGGTCGACATCAAGGGCAAGGTCTTCATCAACGACGCCGAGATTGCGATCAACGAACTGGTGCCCAAGCTGAAGGCGATCACGGACGCCCGCGGCGGCCTCGAGGAGCGCATCTATCTGCGTGCCGACAAGAAGGCGGATTACGGCACGGTGGCCAGGGTGATGGGCCTGTTGTCCGGCGCCGGATTCAAGAAGCTCGCGCTCGTCACGGAAGCGGATCAGGGGTAAGCCGTGAAGGTGAACGTCGACAAGACACTTGTTGCGTCGATTGCCCTCCACGTCCTCGTGCTGGGATGGGGGCTCGTCACCTTCAGCAGCAAGGCCTACCTCGCGCCGGAAGAGTCGCTCCCGATCGACATCATCTCCAGTGATCAGCTCGCCAAGATGATGGCAGGGCAGAAGACCGGCAAGAAGGAAGAACTGAAGCCGAAGGTCGAGAAGATCGCGGAGCCCAAGCCCGAGGAAGACGCCGTCGGCAAGGTCACCGAGAAGAAAGAGCTGATCAAGACCAACTCGACGCCCGAGCCGCCTCCAAAGCCCGTCGAGAAGCCGGTCGAGAAGAAGCCCGAGCCGCCGAAGCCCGTTGCCGAGGCCAAGCCGAAGGAAGAGCCGAAGCCGCAGGAAAAGAAGCCTGATCCGGCCAAGGAAGATCCGATCGCCGAGCTCCAGAAGAAGCTGGAGACGAAGAAGCCGCCGCCGAAGCCGGTGGAGCAAAAGGTTGCGGCCGTGCAGCCGCAGCAGCAGCCCAAGCCCAAGGAGCGCTCCTTCGACCCCGCACAGATTCAGCGCGACCTCGACAAGCGCGCTGCGACCCGGCACGAACTCACAGGCTCCGCTCTGAATGCGTCGGCCGCGCTGGGATCGGCGACCGGGACTGCCGCCAACAACGTCGCGACCTGGCGTGGTGCATTCCAGGGCGCGGTCAAGCGCTGCTTCACGCCCACCTATAATGGGCAGGATGCCGATCAGTACGAGGCCGACATCGACATTCCCATGAAGATCGATGGATCGCTCGCCTCCGAGCCGATTGTCGTCGCGGTGCGAGGACCGTCGCGGTCGATCGCGCAGGCGGTGGCGGAGAGCGCCAAGCGCGCCATCGTGCAGTGTCAGGTCTACTCGTTCATGCCGAAGCAGCAGTACGAGAGCTGGAAGCTCATTCCCATGACTTTCGGCCTGAAAGATATGTTGTGACATCCGAACAAAAGATTTTTGCAATGAATGACGTCCGATCGATGAACCGCCGCCGCTTCATGACCCTGACCGGATCGACGCTCGCGATGCTCGGGGGCGGACGTGCCTTCGCCCAGGATCGGCTCCGCATCGATCCGACGGCATTCCAGCCGATCCCGATCGCGATCACCAACTTCCTGCCGGGCTCACCGTCCGACGGCGACGTCGGCAACGGCGTCACGCAGGTCATCACCAACAATCTGAAGCGCTCGGGCCTGTTCGCGCCGATCGACCAGGCCGCCTTCATCGAGCGCATCAGCAACATGGACGTCGCGCCGCAATTCCAGAACTGGAAGACGCTCAACGCGCAGGCCCTCGTCACCGGCCGTATGACGCGACAGCCGGACGGCAGGCTCAAGGCTGAATTCCGCCTGTGGGACGTGGTCTCCGGCCAGCAGCTCGCCGGCCAGCAATATTTCACCTCGCCGGAATATTGGCGCCGCATCGCCCACATCATCTCCGACCAGATCTACGAGCGCATGACCGGCGAGAAGGGCTATTTCGACAGCCGCGTGGTGTTCGTGGACGAAAGCGGGCCGAAGGAACGCCGGGTCAAGCGGCTCGCGATGATGGACCAGGACGGCGCCAACGTGCGCTATCTGACCCGCGGCTCAGACCTCGTGCTGACGCCGCGCTTCTCGCCGAACTCGCAAGAGATCACCTATATGGAATTCGGCCAGGGCGATCCGAAGGTCTATCTCTTCAACATCGAGACCGGCCAGCGCGAGATCGTCGGCAACTTCCCGGGCATGACCTTTGCGCCGCGGTTCTCGCCGGATGGCCAGCGTGTCATCATGAGCCTGCAGCAAGGCGGCAATTCCAATCTATTCGTGATGGATTTGCGCTCGCGCTCGACCACGCGCCTCACCGACACGCCGGCGATCGACACGTCTCCGTCTTACTCGCCGGACGGCGCCCGCATCTGCTTCGAATCCGATCGCGGCGGCAGGTCGCAGATCTACGTGATGGCCGCAGGCGGCGGGCAGGCGCAGCGGATCTCCTTCTCGAAGGACGACACCAACGCCAGCTATTCGACGCCGGTGTGGTCGCCGAAGGGTGATTACATCGCCTTCACCAGGCAGGGCGGCGGCCAGTTCGCGATCGGCGTCATGAAGCCCGATGGCAGCGGCGAGCGGCTACTCACCTCCGGCTTCCACAACGAAGGCCCGACCTTCTCGCCGAACGGCCGCGTCCTGATGTTCTTCCGCGATCCCGGCGGTAACGGCGGCCCCTCGCTGTACAGCGTCGACATTTCGGGACGCAATGAGCTGAAGGTGCCGACGCCGGGCTTCGCCTCCGACCCGGCATGGTCGCCGCTCTTGTCCTCGACCGCGGGCCAATAAATCCCGCGCCCGCAACGTGCGATGTTGTCGAAAAAAATGCACAGATTTTTTCGGGTTTGGGGAGGAAAGCAAGCTTTCCTTCACCTTGAGCCCGGCAGGGCTTGCCTAGTTGCTTGAAATATCAGCAGAAACAGGTTCGTCGTTGCCGAAAAACAACTCGACTTTAACGATGTTCCCTCAGAAAGACTTCACTAGGGCTGGGTAAAAGTACGCTCCAAACAGGACGCGTAACAAGCCAATGCAACTGGCCGACCAGAAGCAGAGTGATCGAGACGAGCTGGAGCCGATTCTCTACGCCGCGCTCATCAACTCCATGGTGCAGAATTTCTGGGCGATCTTCCTAGGCTCGGCCTCCGCGGCCGTGGCCGCGGTGATGACTGCGTTGAAGACGGGCGACGTCTGGCTGTGGCCGCTCGCGTTCCTGCTGATTGCCATCGGCACCGCACGTGCATTCCAGATGCGCGGATACGAAAACCGCACCCAGCCGCTGTCATTCGAAGAGGCCAAGCACCTGGAGCCGCGTTACTGGATCGGCGCGCTGAGCTATGCGGCGGTGCTCGGTGTGTGGGCTTTCGTCGTCATCTACAACAACAACGATCCGGTCGCCGACATGCTCTGTGTCGCCATCGGCATCGGCTACACCGCGGGCGGCGCCGCCCGCAATTACGGACAGCCCCGGGTGATCCAGTGGCACGTCGCGCTGGCCTGCGGTCCGATGTCGCTCGCCTTGCTGCTGCACGGCGGATTCTACCACATCGGTCTTGCCATCCTGCTCGTGTTCTTCTTCATCGGGCTCAAGAACATCAACCTCAGCCTGCATGCGATCTTCGTCAAGGCGTTGACCTCGAGTTTCCGCGAATCCGCGCTGGCGAGCCAGTTCGACACCGCGCTCAACAACATGCCGCACGGCCTGTGCATGTTTCGCGCCGATGGCCGGCTTGCGGTGATGAACCACCGCTTCGGCGAGCTGATGAGCTTGCCCGAGGACCTCGTCAAGCGTGGCGCCACTGCCGCCGATATCGTGTCGGCCTGCGTTTCCGCCGGGTCGATCTCGGCGGAGAGCGGCGACCAGATCCTGGCCGAGATCGAGCATGCGCGGGTCTGCGAGATCGTCACCGCCGATCCGGATTCCTCGCGCGGCCGCACGCTGGCCTGGACGTTCCAGCCGATGACCGGCGGCGGCATGGTGCTGCTGCTGGAAGACATCACCGAGCGTACCAATGCGGAAGCCCGCATCAGCCATCTGGCCCGTTACGACGAGCTCACGGCGCTGCCCAACCGGGTCAGCTTCCACGACGAGATCGAGCGGCTGCTGAAGAATTCGCATCATGCCGAGCGCCTCTCCGCGCTGCTCTTCGTCGACCTCGATCAGTTCAAGCAGGTCAACGACACGCTCGGTCATCCCTGCGGCGACCAGCTGCTGTGTGCCGTCGCCAACCGTCTGCGCGAGATGCTGCGCCCCGAAGATTTCGTCGCCCGCTTCGGCGGCGACGAGTTCGTCGTGTTCCAGCAGAACATCTCTTCGCCCGAGGACGCCGCCGCGCTTGCCCGCCGTATCGTCGAACGGCTCAGCGAGCGCTACCGCATCGACAATCACCTGGTCGAGATCGGCGCCAGCGTCGGCATCGCGCTGACCTCGCCGGAGGGCGCCAGTGCCGACACGCTGCTCAAGAACGCCGACATGGCGCTGTATCGCGCCAAGGCGGACGGCCGCGGCACCTTCTGCTTCTTCCGCGACGAGATGGCGGCGACCGTCGAGGCGCGCCGCATCCTCGAGCTCGATCTGCGCAAGGCGCTCGCCAACGAGGAGTTCGAGCTGTTCTATCAGCCGCTGGTCAATCTGAAGTCCGGCAAGATCACCACCTGCGAGGCGCTGCTGCGCTGGAATCATCCGGTGCGCGGCACGGTCTCGCCGGTCGACATCATTCCGGTCGCCGAGGACATGGGCCTGATCGTCGATCTCGGCCGCTGGATCCTGCGCCGCGCCTGCATGGAATGCATGAAGTGGCCGGAAGGCGTCAGCGTCGCCGTCAACTTCTCGCCGCAGCAATTCCACCAGCGCGACGTGCTGAGCGAAATCCGCTATGCGCTCGAAGTGTCGGGCCTGCCGGCGCATCGGCTGGAGATCGAGATCACCGAGTCCTCGCTGCTGCGCAACACCCAGCTCACCCACGACATCCTGTCGCAATTGCACGCGCTGGGCGTGCGCATCTCGCTCGACGATTTCGGCACCGGCTATTCCAGCCTCAGCTATCTGCATAATTTCCCGATGCAGAAGGTGAAGATCGACCGCTCGTTCCTCGAGGGGATCGACACCGACCGCCCGCTGACGCTGCTGCGCGGCGTGGCGCGGCTATCCGCCGATCTCGGCATGGCCGTCGTGGTCGAGGGCATCGAGACCAACGAGCAGCTCGATCTGATCAGCGCCGACGGCACCGTCTCCGAGGCGCAAGGCTATCTGTTCAGCCGCCCGGTGCCGGCCGTGCGGATGCGCCAGCTGCTCAACGCCTCGCATGGACGGCGCGGCGAAGGCCAGCTTCAGGTGGTCGGCTTCGCGTAAGTCCATTTCCTGAAACGTCCCATCATTTCAGAATGTTGTGGTGTCACCGTAGTGCTACGGTGATTAACCCTAACCGTTCGATTGCTTTGCATACTTGTTAAGGAGGTGTTAATAAATCATCTCGCCCGCGCAAGTTGTCTTGCAGGAATTGGCTTTGGATGCCGCAGGCGTGAGTGTGTGGGTAAGGAGTTGGAATGCAGTCCTCAGCCAGATCTGTCATTTCGGCTGTTGGACGGGGAGCGGATCTTCTGACCGACGTCGATTATCATCTTGCGGAAACCGTCGCGGAGAAAGAGGAGATCTACAATCTCCGCTACCGCGCCTATCTGCGGGAAGGCGCCGTCAAGCCCTCGGCGGAGGCGCGGGTCACCGACCGCTACGACGAGCTGCCCAACGCGTGGACCTTCGGCGTCTATCTCCATGGCGAGCTCTGCAGCTCGGTGCGCATCAGCGTCCTGACGTCGGAATGGCGTGAATCCACCTCGGCCGATGTCTTCCCGGACGTCCTGTTGCCGCGGCTCGATCGCGGCGAGGTCATGATCGACCCGACCCGCTTCGTCGCCGATCCCGACCAGGTCAAGCGCGTTCCGGAATTGCCCTATCTGACGACCCGTCTGGCCTACATGGCCTGCGAGCATTTCAGTGCCGATCTCGGCCTTGCCATCGTGCGTCCCGAGCATCAGGCCTTCTACCGGCGGGTGTTCCTGCACGAGACCGTCGCCGAGCCGCGGCTGGTTCCGGGCCTCACCAAGCCGTTCGGATTGATGGCGGCGGACTTCCCGACCTTCCGCAAGAAGGTATTCGAGCGCTATCCGATCATGCGGTCGACCGCTTTCGAACGGCGGATGCTGTTCGGGCGCGGTGGCCAGCGCCAGGTGCCGCAGCGGCCGGTGCTGGTGGCGGACGCCGTGCACGCCTGAGTCCGCGCCGGCCCATCTTGGATCCCTGACTTGCTTGGCTTCGGGCTTGGACCTGGGGTGTTGAGCCGGGACTTGGACCTTTCGCCCGCCACGCATCAAAGCCCTGGGCCCGGAATTCCGGCGAAAGGCGGCGTTTTTGCCGGCTGGCGCGGCTTGCCTTCACCCTCGCGCCACATTTACAACCCATTAACCATGACGGGTGCTTTTCGCTGGTTGGGGGCATTTGATCGGCTGAGGCAAGGTTCCGTCAAGGTTGACGGAACGTTCGCTTAACCAACCCCCTGTAGACCGGACAGCAGTGGACTAACGTGAGCGTGGAGGCTCCGGAATGAAACATCCTATGCGTATCCTCCAGGGATTGAAGCTGGTCGCGGTGCTCGCCGTCGCGCTGTCGATGGGCGCCTGCGCCAACAAGAATGCTGCGACGGATGCGATGGCCAATGCGGCAACCCCTGGCAGTCAGCAGGATTTCGTGGTGAACGTCGGTGACCGCGTGTTCTTCGAAAGCGACCAGACCGATCTGACCCCGCAGGCGATCGTGACCCTGGAGAAGCAGGCGCAGTGGCTGCAGACCTACCCGCGCTACAGCTTCACCGTCGAAGGTCATGCCGACGAGCGCGGCACCCGCGAATACAACATCGCGCTCGGCGCCCGGAGAGCCCAGTCGGTGCGTTCGTTCCTCGCCTCGCGCGGCATCGATCCGAACCGCATGCGCACGATCTCCTACGGCAAGGAGCGGCCGGTCGCAGTCTGTAACGACATCTCCTGCTGGTCGCAGAACCGTCGCGCCGTCACCGTGCTGAACGCGAGTTCCTGACGCCGAGATACGACACTCAGTCAGGCGCCGTTCATCTTCAGAAACCGATTATGCCGGCGCCCTCTCGGGCGCCGGTTTCGTTTCAGCAATCCGTGACAGAAACCCCGTGGTGCCAGTCACAGTTTTGGCGTACTCACCTTCAATGTGTGGCGCGTCGAATGTTCCGTCGCAGGCCATTTCGCTTTCGTCGTCAGGGCAAGATGTCATCCAGATTTAAGGTCTTTACCGGCACCGTGGCGATGGCCACGCTGCTCTCTTTCGGCTCGCCCGCACTCGCGCAGTCGGACGATGATCCCGAGATGCGGATCGAGCGGCTGGAGAACCAGCTGCGCCAGCTCACCGGCCAGAACGAGGAGCTGCAATACCGCAACCGCCAGCTCGAAGAGCGGCTGCGGGCGCTCGAAGGCGGCGCGCAAGCTGCGCCCGGGCAGGCGCCCAATGTCGCGGCGATGCCGCCGGCCCAGCTCGCACCAGGTCAGGTCGCGCCGGGCTATCGCCAGCCGCAGCAGCAGGCCGTGCACCCGAATTACGAGCAGCCGCAGGTCGCCGCGCCTGCGCCGATCGTCCAGGAGCAACCGGCGCCCGGTGCACCCGGCACGCGCCGTCGCGGCGATGCCTTCGATCCGAACCAGAACCCGACCGCGCCGGGTGCGCCACGCGCGCTCGGCGGCGGCCAGCAGCCGATGCAGGCAGGAGCTCCGAGCGGAGCACCTGGCGGCCGCGGCGCCGGCGAGCCGCTCGACCTCGCCAACACCAGCCCCCGTTATCAGCAGCAGGCCGCGCCTCCGGCCGCGCAGCCCGGCTATCCGCCGGCCCAGCCCGGCTATCCCGCGCCAGCGGGCGGCACCGGCCTGACCACGCTGCCGCCCTCGGCGACGCCGCGCGACGAGTTCGATCTCGGCATCGGCTACATGCAGCGCAAGGACTATGCGCTCGCCGAGCAGACCATGAAGAACTTCACGCAGAAATATCCGAGCGACCCGCTGCTCGGCGACGCGCAATACTGGCTCGGCGAGAGCTATTTCCAGCGCCAGCAATATCGCGATTCCGCGGAGGCCTTCCTCGCGGTCACCACCAAATACGAGAAATCGGCCAAGGCGCCGGATGCGCTGCTGCGGCTCGGCCAGTCGCTCGCCGCCTTGAAGGAGAAGGAGGCCGCCTGCGCCGCCTTCGGCGAGGTCGGCCGCAAATATCCGCGCGCCTCCGCCGGCGTCAAAACCGCGGTCGACCGCGAGCAGAAGCGGGTGAAGTGCTGAGGTCCGGGGTCCTGACAACGCGGATGGTGCTACGCTAGACGTCGTCACCATCCGCCTGCGGAGGTCAGGGCCCGCGTCATGTCAGACGACGACAATTCTCCGATCTCGGCGCGCGAGGCGAAGCGGCTCTTTGCCGGCCTCAAGCGCGCGCCGGCGCTGGTGCTCGCCGTCTCCGGCGGACCCGACTCGGTCGCGCTGATGTGGCTCGCGGCGCGCTGGCAGCGCAGCCTCACGCGCGGCCCGCGTCTCACCGTCGTCACGATCGATCACGGCCTGCGCCGCGAGGCGGCGCGTGAGGCGCGCGAGGTCAAGCGGCTCGCCACTGAGCTTGGACTAGAGCACCGGACCCTGCGCTGGCGCGACGCAAAGCCGAAGACGGGGCTGCCGGCGGCCGCGCGCGAGGCCCGCTACCGCCTGCTCGCGCAGGCCGCGCGTGCCGTCGGCGCCAGCCATGTGCTGACCGCCCATACCCGCGATGACCAGGCCGAGACCCTGTTGATGCGGCTGTTGCGCGGCAGCGGACTTGCCGGGCTGTCGGCAATGGCTTCCCTCAGCGAGCGCGACGGGATCGTGCTGGCGCGTCCGCTGCTCGACGTTCCCAAGGCACAGCTGATCGCGACCTTGAGGCGGGCGAAGATCGGCTTTGCCGACGACCCCACCAACCGCGACACCGCTTTCACCCGGCCGCGGCTGCGCGCGCTACTGCCGCAACTCGCGGCCGAGGGCGGCGATGCCCGCACGCTCGTGCGACTCGCGACGAGGCTGGCGCGGGCCAATGCGGCGGTCGAGGTGCTCGCCGACGGCGCCGAGCGCTTCCTCCGTTTGCGGGATCGCGACGTTGCGCCGCAGGTGGGCGTTCGAAGCTTCGAGGCCTCAAGCTTTGCCCTCCTGCCGGAGGAGGTCCGGCTGCGGCTCCTGCTGCGGGCCGTCAACGCGCTCGGACATGAAGGGCCAGCGGAACTCGGCAAGGTTGAATCCCTCATGGCCGTGCTCGATCAGGCCATCGCCGCAAGTCCTCGCGCGGCCGCAAATGGCCGGCCGGCCTTGCGGCAGACCCTTGCGGGAGCCTTGATCAGCCTTGCCGGTGGGCGTATCCACATCGCACCGGCGCCGGCCCGGCGCCGCAAGGGTGCTTGAAGGGCGCCCCCAGGGCCGCAGGAGGTCGGATCATGACACCGGCCATTTCGGCCCCGCCCCGTCAGGACACCTTAACCAGGCAGGAAAAACCCCGCATCGGGCGCCATTATTTCAGCGGGAATCGCTCTAAGATGGGCTAAATAGTCCCATCTCGTTCCCTTGGCAGCGACCGGGGCGGCACCTAAATTGTATGCGTCTAACCGAGAGAATTCCTTGGGGATTTTCTCTGGCTTGCCCAAGTAACTCCTGAAGGACCAGGCCGCGATCCGCGCGACCACGAAGGAAGATCGATGAACGCCAATCTGCGCAATTTCGCCCTCTGGGTCATCATTGTTTTGCTGCTGTTGGCGTTGTTCACGCTCTTCCAGAATCCGGGTCAGCGGGCCTCCTCGCAGGACATCGCCTTCTCGCAGCTCCTGAGCGAGGTTGACCGCGGCAATGTGCGCGACGTCGTGATCCAGGGCCCCGACATTCACGGCACCTTCACCAACGGCTCCAGCTTCCAGACCTATGCGCCGAGCGACCCGACGCTGGTGAAGCGCCTGTACGACAGCAAGGTCCAGATCACCGCGAAGCCGCCGGGCGACAACGTGCCGTGGTTCGTCTCGCTGCTGGTCTCCTGGCTGCCGTTCATCGCGCTGATCGGCGTGTGGATCTTCCTGTCGCGGCAGATGCAGGGCGGCGCTGGCAAGGCGATGGGCTTTGGCAAGTCGCGCGCCAAGATGCTGACTGAGGCGCATGGCCGCGTCACCTTCGAGGACGTCGCCGGCGTCGACGAAGCCAAGCAGGACCTGCAGGAGATCGTCGAATTCCTCCGCGACCCCGGCAAATTCCAGCGCCTCGGCGGCCGCATTCCGCGCGGCGTGCTGCTGGTCGGTCCTCCCGGCACCGGTAAGACCCTGATCGCGCGTGCGGTCGCGGGCGAAGCCAACGTGCCGTTCTTCACCATTTCGGGTTCGGACTTCGTCGAGATGTTCGTCGGCGTTGGCGCCTCCCGTGTGCGCGACATGTTCGAGCAGGCCAAGAAGAACGCGCCGTGCATCATCTTCATCGACGAAATCGACGCGGTCGGTCGCCACCGTGGCGCCGGTCTCGGCGGCGGCAATGACGAGCGCGAGCAGACGCTGAACCAGTTGCTGGTCGAGATGGACGGCTTCGAGGCGAACGAGGGCGTGATCCTGATCGCCGCCACCAACCGCCCTGATGTGCTCGATCCCGCGCTGCTGCGTCCGGGCCGCTTCGACCGTCAGGTCGTCGTGCCGAACCCCGACGTCGTCGGCCGCGAGCAGATCCTCAAGGTGCACGTCCGTAAGGTTCCGCTGGCGCCGGATATCAACCTCAAGACCATCGCGCGCGGCACGCCGGGCTTCTCCGGCGCCGATCTGATGAACCTCGTCAACGAAGCTGCGCTCACGGCTGCCCGCCGCAACAAGCGGATGGTGACTCAGGCCGAGTTCGAGGAGGCCAAGGACAAGGTGATGATGGGCGCCGAGCGCAAATCGCTCGTCATGACCGAGGAAGAGAAGCTGCTGACGGCCTATCACGAGGGTGGCCACGCCATCGTCGGCCTCAACGTCGTCGCGACCGACCCGATCCACAAGGCGACGATCATTCCGCGCGGCCGTGCGCTGGGCATGGTCATGCAGCTGCCCGAGCGTGACAAGCTGTCGATGTCGCTGGAGCAGATGACCTCGCGGCTCGCGATCATGATGGGCGGCCGTGTCGCCGAAGAGCTGATCTTCGGCCGCGAGAAGGTGACCTCGGGTGCGTCCTCCGACATCGAGCAGGCCACGCGTCTGGCCCGGATGATGGTGACGCGCTGGGGCCTGTCCGAGGCGCTCGGCACCGTGTCCTATGGCGAAAACCAGGACGAGGTTTTCCTCGGCATGTCGGTGTCGCGCACCCAGAACGCATCGGAGGCGACGGTCCAGAAGATCGACACCGAGATACGGCGTTTCGTGGAAGAGGGCTATAACGAAGCGACGCGTATTCTCACCGAGAAGCGCGCCGATCTTGAAGCTCTCGCCAAGGGCCTGCTCGAGTTCGAGACGCTGAGCGGCGATGAGATCGTCGATCTGCTCAAGGGCAAGAAGCCGAACCGCGAATCCGTGCTCGAGCCGACCACGCCGCGCGCCTCCGCAGTGCCCCCGGCCGGTAAGTCGCCGCGCCCGCGGCCCGATGCGGATCCCGGCCTGGAGCCGCAGCCGCAGGCGTAATCGCGGGGCGACAGATGAGATTGAAAAACGCGGCGGAAACGCCGCGTTTTTTGTTGGCGGTGTTTGCAGGCGCGAGAGGGCGTCCTGTACGCGCCGTGATAGCAAGTATCTCTTCACAGCCCCAAGAGGTTGTCCTAGAAACTGGACAGCCGGGACGTATGAGGGCATGTGCCATGAGTTGGGGAGCGCTCTGCAAGCCGCGCGCTCGCGGCAGGCTTTTTCTGGCTGTCATTCTCGTCTTGGCGATATCGACGCGGCCGTCATACGCACAGGAGGCCCGCGGTTCGGCGGACGCGGCTGCCGCAAGGGAAGCTGGACCGGTGTTTTCGGACAGCGGCCCCGACGCGGCGGCATATGGCGCGGCGTTGGGCTATGCGGTCGGCTCGCGCGGGACCGCCACCGAACGCGACAAACTCGTCGGGGTCTACAGCCATTTCGACGAGCTCTACCCGTCGCGTGTGATACGGCGCGCGGCGACACCTTGGCAGTTCAAGCGCGCACCAGAGCCGACCATCGCCTACAGTTTCGGCCCGGACCGGCTGACCATTGCCGATTACCTCAAGCGCAACCCGGTGACGGGGCTCCTGATCGCCCGGGACGACACGATCCTGTACGAGCACTATCAATATGCGCGGACCGACCGCGACCGCTTTCTCTCGCAGTCCATGGCCAAGACCATGGTGGCCATGCTGATCGGCATCGCGGTCTCTGAAGGCCGGATCAAGTCGATCGACGACCTCGTCTCGACCTATGTCTCCGGTCTTGCAGGAACGGAATACGGAAACACATCGATCCGCGCCTTGCTCAACATGGCCTCGGGCGTGGAGTTTTCCGAAGTTTATGACGGGCACGACGACATCGCCCGGCTCGGGCGAGCCTTGTTCGTCGGAGAGGCGAAAGATCCCGCCGCCACCATCGCGCAATTCAACACGCGCGGCGCGCCGCCGAATACCAGATGGCACTATGCCAGCGTGGAAACCGAGATCCTTGGCTTGGTGCTGCGGTCCGCCACGGCTACTTCGGTTGCCGACTATCTCCACGACAGGATTTGGGATGCGATCGGCACGGAAGCCGACGCCTCATGGGCGATCGACGGCAGTGGGCAGGAGATTGCTTTCTGCTGCGTCAACGCAACCTTGCGCGACTATGCACGCTTCGCCCGGTTGCTCGCGCATGACGGCGCCTGGGAAGGTCGCCAGTTGATTCCGCGGCAATGGCTCTTGGATGCCACGACCGTCAGGTCGGCTGATGGTCATCTCGCGCCGGGCGTGGCCACATCCTATTTCGGCTACGGCTATCAGGTCTGGCTTCTTCCTGGCGAGCAGCGGAGATTTGCCCTGCTCGGGATTCGCGGGCAGATCATACTGGTCGATCCGGCCTCGAAACTCGTCATGGTGCACACGGCCGTCCGCCCAACACCGTCCGAGCCGGGAGCCCTGAGAGAGCCGCTGGCGTTGTGGTTCGCGGTGCTTCAGCAGCTTGGGAAATGATGATCCGCGTCTCGCCCCGCTGCAGACGGGGCGAGATCGTTGCTCCCAGAGCAACTTGCTCAGATGAGGAAGTCGGTCGCGTGCAAGTTCGCCGCGTTGACGCCGTCGAGCGTGATGGAATCGTTCGCCGACAGATGGATCACGGCGTCGCCGGCGGCATTGTCGCTGATCAGGCTCGACAGCGCCGTCCAGTCCGCAAACCCGTAGTCGTGCAGGTTGATCAGATCGCGCTCCGTCACGATGCTGCCGACCGCCTTGTTGCCCTGATCGAAGTCGGTGATCAGGTCATTGCCGGAGCCGGTGTTGAAGACGAAGGTGTCGCTGTTTCCTCCGCCCGAAAGCTGATCATCGCCGGTGCCGCCGTTGAGGATATCCCTGCCGCCGGTGATCGAGCCCGGCGTTGCGGGGGCATAGTTCGCGGCATCTCCATAGAGGTGATCGTTGGTCCCCCCGCCGGTGAGAATATCGTTACCGCCTTGTGCATTGCCGGACATGGTCCGCGCATCGCCGAAGAGCTCCGGGTGCGCAAACTGGACGGTGTCGATGCCATCGAACGCGAGTGTGAGAATGTCATCTCCCCCTTGGGCATTGTCGGTCAGCGCCGTCACCGAATCCCCGTAGCCGAATCCGCCTGTCATGGCGACGTCAGTGCCGAAGGTGAAGGTGATGTTGTCGTTGCCGCCATGCGCATCGCCGCCGATGGAGCCGATGGCATCGCCACTGGCCTTCGCAAAGCCCTGCAGGGTGTCCACGTCGATGTCGATCGTGTCATTGCCGCCCTGGGCCGTGCCGCTCATGGAACCTCCGGCATCGCCGGCGTACACGTGGTCGTAGCTTCGCCAGCCCACAGCGCCCGTGATGGTGTCACTGCCGCCGTGCGAGTTGCCCGACATGTCGCCGGCGACATCGCCGAAAACGTGCACGTCGGTGTACAACGAGTCGGCCTGGACATTGATCGTGTCGTTGCCGCCCCTGGCGTCGTCGGTCATCGCCTGGGCATCGCCGACGACGAGGAAGGCGTTCCAGCCGAAATTCTGATTGACGGTCAGGGTGTCGTTGCCGCCGCGAGACTGGCCATGCAACGTCGTGTTGGCGTCACCAAAGATCGTGACCTCTGTTTCGGGCTGGGTGACGGTTGCCGTTACGGTGTCGTTGCCGCCCCAGGCATCCGTCGTGGTTGGAAAGTCCGGATCTCCGTAGAGGGTTTCGATTTGGCCAAACTGGTCGAGCAGGACGTCGATGGTGTCGTTGGGTAGATATTTCATGGCGTAATTCCCATTTCATTGCTGGAATTCGAGACAGAGTTGGATCGCGGCAAGTTCCGCTGCGCCGCGCGGCGACGCTCGTCGTCGCGCGGTCAATCGCGATGTCGCCTCGCGTCGCGGGGCGACGTCGCTCTTGCTCTGTTTCCTCAGATGATGAAGTCGGTCGAATGCAGGTTCGCTGCCTGAATCCCGTCCAGCGTGATCGAATCGTTGGCGGAGAGATGGATCACGGCATCGCCGGCGGTGTTGTCGCTGATCAGTTTCGACAGCGCCGTCCAGTCTGCAAAGCCGTAGTCCTGCACGTCGATCAGATCGTGTTCCACCGCGGTGCTGCCGACGGCCTTGTTGCCCTGATCGAAGTCGACGATCGTGTCGTTGCCGGAGCCGGTGTTGAAGGCGAAGAAGTCGCTGTTTCCGCCGCCCCACATCCGGTCGTCTCCGGCTCCGCCGTTCAGCGTGTCGGCGCCGCCGGTGATCGAGCCTGGTGCCGCCGGTTCATAGATCCGCGCATCGCCATACATGAAATCGCGGCCCGCGCCGCCATTGAGGATGTCGTTGCCGCCATGGGAATTGCCCACCATGGTCGGCGCGTCGCCGTACATCTGCGAGCCGGCATCCGTATACTGGCCGTCGAGCTTGACGGTGAGCACATCGTCGCCGCCCTGGGCGAGATCCATCAGGGATGTCGCCGAATCCCCGAACAAGGCTCCGGCCGAGATGGCGCTGTCCCCGTTCAAGGTTACGGTCAGGTTGTCGTTGCCGCCATGCGCGAGACCTCTCAGGGAACCGATGGCATCGCCGCTGACAGTCGCCCCGCCGTCCGTCGTGAGCACGCTGACATCGAGCGTGTCATTGCCGCCGTGCGCGGTGTCCATCATGGAACCGCCGGCATCGCCGGCGAACAGGTTGGCGCCGCCGCGCCACGCGACTGAGCCTGTCATGTCGTCATGGCCGCCCTGCGCATTGCCGGACATGTCGCCTGCGACATCGCCGAAGGCCGAGATCGTCGTGTAGACGGTGCGGCCGGCATCCGCGACGATGGTGTCGTTGCCGCCCTTGGCGTCATCGATCATCGACTGGGTATCGCCGACCACGACGGCGGTGTCCCAGCCGCCGTCGATCGCGGCGATCAGCGTGTCGTTTCCGCCCTGGGAGTGGCCAAGCAGCATCGTGTTGTCGTCGCCGAAGATCGTGAGCTTTGCATTGAGCGCAGCGACGGTGGCCGTCACGGTGTCGTTGCCGCCTACGACGTCGGTGGATGCCGGAAAGCCGGGATCTCCATATACGGTCGCGATTTGGCCAAATTGGTCGAGCGTGACGTCGAACGTATCGTTCGGCAGATGCTGCATGGCGTAACTCCCATTTCATTGTCGGAAGCGCGCCTGACGCCTGCAGTTTTTTTGCAAGTCGCGTTGTTGACCACGCTTCACCGGGAGAAATCTACCTTTGGTAGATGGCGGAGATTTGTAGGAAATCGGGAGAGAGTTTGATTGCCTGCATGGAGCTGCGGCGGTCCTTGCCCGGTTCCAGTTCGTCGCGCAGCACGGCGCGACAACTTGATCATGATGACACTCGCTGCAGCGACGTTCCCACTTCGATAGCGTCGCGGCACTTCAAGTGTGGCGCGCGTTCGTCTCATTTGCGCACGCGCCAGACGGTCCAGGTCAGGCTTCGACACGGCCTCGATTCGCTCCGGAAAGTCCGGAACTCCGCCGCAGCGATGGGGCAAATGCCAGAAACATTAAAGAAGAACTTAACGCTTGCGTCCTACTTTGGCCCGCCATGACTGACCAGGCCGTCCATAGCGCGGTTCAACCGTTTTCGGCACGTGCAGTGCTCCCTTGGGCCGTGGGCCTCAGCGTGTATGGCCTGCTGCTGATCGTCGGGCCGCGGCTGCTCGGTGATCCCGACAGCTATTCTCATATCGAGGTCGGACGCTGGATCATAGCGCATGGCACTCTGCCGGAGAGCGATCCCTTTTCGTTTTCGAAGCTTGGCGCGCCCTGGATCACGTTCGAATGGCTCTCGGAAGTCGTCTACGCCGGAGCCTACGCACTTTCCGGCTGGCCCGGCGTCGTCGTTGTCGCAGCCGCCGCGATCGCGCTCGCCTTCGGCTTGTTCACCTTCTTCCTGTTGCGTGAGCTTTCGCCAAGCCTGACGCTGCTCATGGTGATCGCGGCCGTCGTCCTGTTGGCGCCACATATGCTGGCGCGGCCACACGCCCTCGTGCTGCCGGTGATGGTGACCTGGGCGGCTTCTCTGGTGCGCTGCATGGATCGCGGCGGGCCGCCGCCATACTGGGCGCTGCCGCTGCTGGTCCTGTGGGCCAATCTGCATGGCAGCGTGGTGCTGGCGCTCGGGCTGATTGGCCCGGCGGTGCTCGAGGCGCTGCTGCGTGAGGAGCGAAGCGAATGGCCGCGCGTGCTCCTGCGGTGGCTGCCATTTGCGGCCCTTGCCCTCGCCGCGTCCTGCCTGACGCCGCACGGGCCGGAACCGCTGCTGATGCCGCTGACGACGCTCGGCCTCGGCTCCGCGCTCGCCTGGATCGCGGAATGGCGGCCGCAGGATTTCAGCCATATCGGCGGCTTCGAATTGCTGCTGCTGGCTGGCATCTTTGCGCTGTCGCGCGGCGTGACGCTGCCGGTCGTACGGACGTTGGTGGTGATCGGCTTGCTCCATTTCGCACTGGCGCAGGTCCGCAATGCGGATCTGCTGGCCATGCTGGCGCCGCTCTATCTGGCGGCGCCCTTGGGCCAAAAGTTCGGCAAGCGAACCGCGGACGATGCGGAGGGCTGGTCTCGCGGCCTTAGTCTGGCGGCGTTCGGGGTCTTGATCGCAATGAGCGGCGCGGCGCTGGCGCGCGACATACGGCCGGCTTCCAATATCACCCCCGAGGCTGCGATCGCTCAAGCCGGCCTCGCCAAGACGGGGCGCATCCTCAACGATTACTCCTTCGGCGGCTATTTGATCTTTGCCGGCATTCCCACCTTTGTCGATGGTCGCGGCGAACTATACGGGGGGCCTTTCATCGACCGCTATAATCGTGCCCTGGCGCTGGTTGACCTCGCAGATTTTCTCAAGCTGCTCGACGAATACGACATCGGCGCGACGCTGCTCGCGCCGCGGACACCGGCGGTCGCGATGCTGGATCGGCTGCCCCAGTGGCAACGCGTCTACGGCGACGATGTGGCGGTCGTGCACAAGCGGCGTGATACGCCGCCGAGATAAGTCAGGCGGTCCCGAAGGCCGCGTATTGACCTCCGAGCGACACGCCGCTCAGGGCATGTTCGAGGCGACGCGCCGGTTTGGTGTCCCAGGGGAGCAGCAGGAAATGGCGGGCGCCGATCTCGCGCAAGCCGCCCGCGGCCATCAGCTTTCGCGTCGTGCCGGCACCGAGCAAGACGGCGTCCCGGTCGAATTCACAGCGCGAGACGGCAAGGCGTGTCAGCGGATTGTACGGATTGTGCTCGATCACGCAGACGAGTCCCCCCGGCCGCACCACCCGCCGCATCTCGGCGATGAAATGCGTCCATTCGGTCGGCACGATATGGTGCATCACGCAGATGGCCGTGACCAGATCGAAGCTGGCGTCGTCGAAGGGAAAAGTGCGGCCGTCGAACTCGCGGTAGTCGACCCCGCCGTTGACCGCGCGGGCCTGCGCCAGGCTGGCCGAAGAGACGTCGATGCCGCTCAAGCGACCGACCATGCCGTGCAGCAGGGGATGAAGGCTGCCGACGCCGCAGCCGACGTCCAGCATGTCGGGCCTCGCCGCGTCCAGCCGCTGCGCGATCAGATCGCGCAACAGATCCGCCTTGGCGCGCATGAAGAAATGATGCGGCAAGCCGGAGAAGTCGATCGAGGATTGGACAACATCGCGGTAGTTGTCGTGATAACCGTCGAAGAGCTCGCTCATGCGCCGGGTCACTCGTTGACGGCGTGGATCGCGGGTGCTGCCGCCGCCTCGTTGCGGTCGAAGCCGGCGCGCGTCTGCACCACATAGAGCGGGCGGCGCTTCACCTCGGCATGAATGCGGCCGACATAGAGTCCCACGATACCGGTCATCAGCATGTTGATTCCACACAGCAGGGATATGACGACGATTGTCGATGACCAGCCGGTGACGAGATGGCTGTCCTGGCCGAGCCACAACAGGATCACCCAGCCGCCGTAGAGCAGGGCCAGTCCCGAGACCGTCAATCCGCACCAGATTGCAAGCCGCAAGGGCAAATCGGAAAAGCCGAGCGCGGCGTTCATCGCGAGCCGCACCATCTTGAACAGCGGATATTTGGTTTCGCCCGCTGCGCGCTCGAGGCGGTGGAAGGCGACCTCGGCCTGCCGGAAACCGAGCCAGGCGATCATGCCGCGTACGAAGCGATCCTGCTCCGGCATCTGCCGAAGGGCCTCCAACACCTTGCGATCGATCAGGCGGAAGTCGCCGACATCGGCGGGGATGCCGACAGAGGACATCTTGCCGAGAAGCCGATAGAATAGGTGAGCCGTCGCACGCTTGAATCGACTTTCGCCCTCGCGCGACAGGCGGCGGGCGTGGACGATGTCGTTGCCCTCCTTCCACTTCGCGATCAATTGCTCGATCACTTCCGGCGGGTCCTGCAGATCGGCATCCATGACGATGATCGCGTCGCCCTGCGTCGCGTCCATGCCAGCGGTGATGGCGATCTGATGGCCGAAATTTCGCGACAGGCCGATGTAGCGAAAGCGCGGATCGCGCGCGGCGAGCGCCCGTAGCACGATCGAGCTGGAATCGCTGCTGCCGTCGTCGACGAAGATCGCTTCCGCCGGTCCGTCGAGCCGGGACATGACCAGGTCGAGCCGGCGCAACAGGACCGGCAGCACGGCTTCCTCGTTGAACACGGGGATGACGAGGCTGTAGCGGATCGGTCTGGAATTGGCCGCCATGCGAGAGATTCCAACTCGGTTGCAGGGCTTGAGCCTAGTTCACCGGTGGTTAAGGTCGCCTTGCCGCAGACGTTAAGGATCGAAAGCGCTGTGGCGCGTTTGCACCGAAAGGTGAACCGGGATTAACCATACGTGCAGCCGCGGCTTTGGCCTAGGACCCGCGGCGGATCTTGTAGAGGACAAATCGCTCTGAGATGTCCAACACCTCCAGCAGCTCGGGCAGCGGATTCGCCGCCGGCGGTCCGAGCACATAGAGATAGTCGTAGTCCAGGTACCAGGTGCGGATGAACGGCGGAACATCCGCCGGCGGTTGACGTGTCGCAATCGCGGTGAGCAGACCCGACGGCACCGGCCCTCCGTAGGGAATGGCAAGACGGCGCACGGCCTCGCGTGCCCGCACCGGCTGCTTGCCCGCTTCCGTGAATAGATTGGGCACGAACGCGTTGGCATAGTGCACGGCCAGCGTCGGCGCATAGTACATTGGGTACGAGGTGAGATCGGCGAACGGCGGGTCTCCATTGTCGCCGCTATCGCCGACGAGGATGCGGGAGCCGCGATCGATCTTGTGGAACGACTGGATCATGGCCGCATAGTCGGCGCGGTAAGGCAGCCATACTGCGAGGACGATGGCGAGATTGATCAGTATGATGCCGCTGATCGCGGCGAGCGCAGCCATTCTCCACGCCGGGCTCGGCAGCGACAGCGAGCAGAAGGCCGGCAGGATCAAAGCCGCGGCGGGGATCACGCGAAGATCGGCGAACGAGGTCCCGAACAGTTTCGAGGGAATGACCAAGTAGAGCAGCGCAAAGCCGATCGCGAGCCAGATTCCGGTCGGCTCGAGCTTGAGGACGCCGCGCCTTGCGGCGAAAAGCAACGCGATCATCAGCGCCAGCCCGGTCACGGCCGAAGCCGTCAGACTGTAGCCATTCAGGATGCGCAGCGGCCAGACCGGCTTGAATCCAAAGAACCAGCTCGTCCCTTCGCTTCCGATCGTGCCCGCGGTCATTTGCATGATCCCAAACAACACAAGCGCCGGCAGGGCCAGCGCGCCGAGCCGCGCGGCCGCGACCCGGTACGGTATTCGCGGATGATGGATGCGCGAGAGTTCGTAGAGGCCAAGAGTCGCGCCGTAGATGCCGAGGGAGAAAAAATGCGCCGCATATAGCGCCGCAACGAAGAGCGTGTTGGCGAGGAGGCGCAGGGGCCATGGGCCTTCCGCCAGCATCAGATAGACGGCGATGCCCCAGAGCGCGAGGCCAAGCCCGAACTCGAAATTCACGAAGCCCCAGCTGAACGGCAGACAGTAGAGGAAAGCGAGCGCAGCGAAGCCGGCAAGATGAACCCGGCCCTTCCGGACCCATTCGAGCAGCAGCGCGCCGGTGACGATCAGCAATTGGCTCAGCAGCAGAAACAGCCGTGTGGCGTTCTCGACGCTCATCAGCCGCGCCAGCTGCGGGACCAGCAGGTCCATTCCAAGGTTGGGATAAAACGCCCAGGCCACCTCGTAATGCGGATTGGCGTCGGGGGTGCCGCTCTGGCTCAGAATGTACATGCGCGCGAGGTGATTGGGATAATCGACCATCGCGGGAATGGGCGTCAGCAGCACCGGAAGGAACGAGACGGCCGCCAGCACTGCGAGAACGGCGATCGCCACGGACCGTTCTGAGCCAACGCGAGCCGGGGTCGTCAAGCCGAGAGGAGCCATGTCATGGGATGGCTGAGGTTCGAGGCGCGGCGTGGCGCATTTGACAGGATGTCTCACGGTTACGAATGAACACCCCTCAGGCCGGTTCTCACTTCGAGGGCGTCGCGGCGGCGCTGTCCGCATGATCCCGCACATGGATCACGGCGATGTCGTCCGCATAGATCCGCTTCCAGCCCTTGAGCTGGTCGAGGATCTGCGGGCCCGGCGCATCGGCCACCAGAAGCGTCGCGTCGATCTTGTACTCGTCGAGCAGGCGCGGCAGCAGCTCGGGCTTCTTGCCCTCCGTCGCCTTGAAGAAGTCCATGACGAATTTCTCGCCATAGAGTTCGGCGCGGCCGTCGACGAAGACCGGGATGTCGCGCGAGATCAGGTAGCCGCCGAACTGGTAGGCGTTGAAGATGCGCTGCACCTTGCGTTGCTCGAGCAGGTCGACCGCAGCAACCGGCGTCTGCGTCATCGTGAAGGTGAAGCGGTGGTGCCCCATGTAGAGCGACGTCGAGGTCCAGCTTGCCGCCACGATCATCAGCGCGCCGAGCGCTGTGACATAGCGGGCCGGCCAGCGGTCGGCACCAGTGGCGTCAGGCGCCGGGCGCGGGAACATCTGGCCCAGCGGCTTTGCCAGCACCAGCGGCACTATGAACGCAAATGCCTCGATGCTCCTGACATGGGTCAGCGCGCTCCAGGTCAGGAACAGGATCAGGAAGATCCGGGGCGCCGACAGCACCAGGCCGCGATAATAGCCGAATGCGATCAGGCCGAGCAGGGCGCCTTCGAACGAGGTGAAGGTGGCGAAGTTCGCCGGCATCCATTCGAAGATCAGCGACAGCAGCTCGCCAAGGCCGAGGATGTTGGTCGCGCCCTGCAGCGTCCGCCAGCCGTAAGGCGTGCAGCAGCTCGCGATCAGCGCGCCGACTCCGAACAGCACCCAGCGCATGAACAGCCGAAGTCGTTGTCCCTTCTCGGCATGCTCGACCGCCTCGAGCGAGATCGGGCCGATCAGCGCCAGGCCCAGCACGAAGCCACCATGCAAATTGGCCCAGAGCGCCATCAGCGGCAGCCAGGTCCAGGACGGCGCGCTCCTGCGGTCGGCGGCTCCCATCAGCAGGCCGCACCACGCCACCAGGACAGGCAGCGCCAGGATATGCGGTCGCGCCAGCACGTGATGGATCGATAGCAGCAACGCCAGCATCGCGAACAGCACGGCGCGCGGCGCCTCGATCTGCGCGTCGAGCAGATAGACGAAGATTGCGAGCGTGAGCGCAACCGCGACCGCGGTGAGGATGACGGGACCTGCCCAGCCCCATTGCGCATGGGAGAAGGCGAACAGCACCTGCGACAGCCATGACGTCGAAATCCACGGCGCGCCGGTTCGCGTGAAGGAATAGAAGTCGGTGGTGGGCATGGCGCCGTGATCGAGGATCCACTGCCCGATCTTGATCTGCCAGAACGAGTCGGAATCCTGAAGCAGCGTGTCGCCGAGATAGAGGTAGAACAGATAGGCGCCGGCACCGACGCACAGCGGCACCAGGGCCCTCGCGCGACTCTGCACCGCGATGCTGTTGGCAAAGGAAAGGGACATGCCGCCTCGTCGTCCTGTTGTTCTTGTCGTCGAGCACGATCCGGACCCGGAGGGCCGCGTTAGCGCAAAGTAGGTCGCGGCGTTTCCGAGAAGATCGTGCCCAACAATAACCCGAAGCGCGATGAACCATTCGTCTCGTCGCGCTTCAGTCCGAGCGGGCAGCATTGGACCACGGCGGTCATAACTTCGGGTAAACCGGCCGCGCCATGCCGGTTTCATGTCCCGACAATTTAACGGATTGTTTTGGATTTCGATTTACCATCGGCGAATACACGCAACCCGCCAGCTGTTTACGCAGTCGAATTAACTGCGGCGCAATTCTTTGCCCCTACGTTCGGTTTCATGGTCGGGCGGCGCTGGGAAGCCGAAAAGACCGGATCAGTTGTAAGCCTCGTGTACTCATTTGGAGCACTTCTATGAAGAACCTCGTTGCGCGTTTCGTGAAGGATGAATCCGGCGCCACCGCCATTGAATACGGTCTGATCGCTGCCGGCATCGCGCTGGCGATCATCACCGTCGTCAACAATCTCGGCACCACGCTGAACACCAAGTTCACCTCGATCTCGACCAGCCTCAAGTAAGGCCGGACGAACCAGAGATTTCCGAGAGCCCCGTCATCGACGGGGCTCTCTTCTTTTGTGCGAAGCTTCTCAGTTCACCTTCTCAGTTCTCTTGGGCGAGACTTGCCAGTCCCGTCGACGATGCCGGAGAGCGGCGCGACCTTCTCTTGGCTGACGCTCCGGTCCGCTCGCCGCGACGCGTCACGCATTTCCTATCTTGTCATTCACCCTGAATAGTTGTTCAGTCCTTGCGGGGCGATTTGCATCTTTTGCGTGACGAAGCGTTCGGCCGCAGGGCGTGCGGCAGGCGTGTGGGACAGGAAGCGCGCCATGGTTTATCGGCGGACGCATCAAGTGGTTAAGCGCCTCGCGGCGCGGCGCAGCGCGATTCTAACGGCGGCGCGGGAGACGGCGGCGGAAGGCGGGATGGCGGCGGTGCAGATCGCGCCGGTCGCGGTCCGGGCCAATGTCGCGGCCGGTACGGTCTACCGTTACTTTCCCTCCAAGGCCGAGCTGATCTCCGAATTGATTGCCGAGGTCTCCCGCGACGAGCTCGCGGCGATCCGCCGGGCGGCCGATGCCGCGCCGGGACCATCCTCGGCGTTGGCCGCTGCCGTGACGACCGTGGCGGTCCATACCCTGTCGCAGCGCAGGCTAGCCTGGGGCATCCTGGCCGAGCCCGTCGATGTCGATGTCAGCGCCTCCAGGCTTGCCAGCCGGCGCGAGATCGCAGGAGAGATCGCATCCCGGATCGACGCTGCGGTGCGTGCCGGTCACCTGCCGGCGCAAGACACTGCGCTCGCCGCCACCGCGTTGCTCGGCGCGCTGCATGAGGCCCTGGTCGGGCCACTAGCGCCCGACAATCTCGACGATCCCGTCAAGATGCGCGACGCGGTGCAGACCGTGACGCTGCTGGCACTGCGGGCGGTCGGCGTCATGGACGCCCGCGCCCGTGGCCTGGTGGTGCAGCAGACGTTGCTGCCGACGACGAAGGCGCTGGTTGGCGCGTAAAATCGGCCGCGCGACCGGCGCTGCAGCCTGACCCTGCTCAGGTCGTTGACTGAGCAAGCCTTTTTGCAGGACCGCAGCAAGCTTGCCGGAAGCCCCGGCTACTTTGCATGGGGTTGTTTTTCGACTTTTTGTTTGGCGGGCCCTTGAGGACCTAAATGTTCGCGTCGCCCTCGGGGCCGACCGAGGCGATACGCACCATGTTGGTGGTGCCGGGGATGCCGAGCGGGACGCCGGCGACGATGATCACGCGCTGGCCGGCGCGGACGAAGCCGTCCCGGAACGCGATCTGGCCAGCGCGGCCCACCATGTCGTCCTGATCGCGCGCGTCCTCCGCCACCACGCAATGCACGCCCCAGACCACCGCGAGCCGGCGGCCGGCGGCGATGTTCGGGGTGATCGCCACGATCGGCGGCTTCGGCCGTTCGCGCGCGACACGCACGGCGGTCGAGCCCGAGCTGGTCCAGCAGATCAAGGCGGGCAAATCGAGCGTCTCGGCGATCTGCCGTGCGGCATCCGCGATGGCATCGCCGGCGGTCGATTCCGGCGTGGGGCGCTGCGCCGTGATCACCGAGCGGTAGGTCGGGTCGCGCTCGACCTCCTCGCCGATGCGGTTCATGGTCGAGACCGCCTCGACCGGAAATTTGCCGGCCGCCGATTCCGCCGACAGCATGATGGCGTCGGCGCCCTCATAGACGGCGGTGGCGACGTCCGAGACTTCGGCGCGGGTCGGCACCGGCGACTGGATCATCGATTCCAGCATCTGGGTCGCGACCACCACCGGCTTGCCGGCACGGCGCGCCATCCGCGTCATCTGCTTCTGCAGGCTCGGCACGCGCTCGAGCGGCAGCTCGACGCCGAGGTCGCCGCGCGCCACCATCAGCGCATCGGAGGCCTCGATGATGTCGGCGAGGCGGTCGATCGCCTGCGGCTTCTCGATCTTGGCCATCACGGCGGCGCGGCCGCGGATCATCTTCTTGGCTTCGAGCACGTCGTCGGCGCGCTGCACGAAGGACAGCGCGATCCAGTCGACGCCGGTGACGAGCGCCGCCTCGAGGTCGGCGCGATCCTTCGACGTCATGGCGGAGACCGCCAGGTCGGTGTCGGGCAGGCTGACGCCCTTGCGGTCGCTCATCTTGCCGCCGACCACGACACGCGTCACCGCGTGTTCCTTGGAGGTTTCCTCCGCGATCAGGCGCACCTTGCCGTCGTCGAGCAGCAGCGCGTGGCCGGGCCGCAGCGCCGCCAGGATCTCCGGATGCGGCAGGTGGACGCGCGTGGTATCGCCGGGCGCCTTGTCGGAATCGAGCGTGAAGGTCTGGCCGTTCTGGAGCTGGACCGAGCCTTCGGCGAAGGCCCCGAGCCTGAGCTTCGGGCCCTGGAGATCGACCAGGATGCCGATCGGCCGGCCGTAGCTGCTCTCGACGTTGCGGATCGTCGCCACCAGCTCCCGCATCTTGTCATGCGGGGTGTGGCTCATGTTGATGCGAAACAGGTCGGCGCCGGCCTCGAACAGGCGGCGGATCATCGCGAGATCTGAAGAGGCCGGTCCCAGGGTCGCGAGAATCTTGATACGGCGAAGACGCCTCATGGCTTACTTCCAGACGGTGGCGAGGGAGCTGGCGGGAGGCCAGGCGCGGCGGGGGGCGTACCACCGGGCGGGCTATTGGGCAAACCCGGAACCCCGCCCGGGCCGACCGGACCAGGCAGGCCGGGTACGCGTTGTTGCGCGGGCTGTTCGTTGGCGTCGGTCAACTGCACCGTCCACGCCCGCTGCTCGCCGGTGTCGACCTCGAAATAGCCGGTCCGGTCATAGCCGCGCGCGAGGCAATCCTCGGTGCCGCGGATGGTGAACTCCTTGTCGCGCGAGCACATGAAGGCCTGCCCCGACCACTCGCCGCCGCGGTCATAGTCGATCGCGTAGATGTAATAATATCGGGCGACCAGCGTTCCCCGCAGCAGGGTCTCGCAGGAACGGGACGAGATATTCCACCAGCCTTCGGTGGTCCAGCCCTCGGCGTCCTTGTAGCCGAGCGCAATGCCGACCCGGCTCGAGGTGTTGTTGCAGAGGCGGAAATCGGCGGAGGCCGGACTGGCACAAAGACACAGCAAGGCGATCACCAGCACCGGGACCAACCGGGCGAGCAGGCGAAGCGGGGAGCGGGGAGATTCGGCAATCATTGTCGCGGTAGCTATACCAGATCATTGACGATTTGGCGTAAGGCCGGGAACGGCCCCAAGCGAGCGGCAATTCCGTCGTCGGGCCGGTTTGCGCCGGGATATGGCAAAATCTGTGACAGGGCCCACCTGATCCCGTAAGGGTGACCTCCATCGGGTCAGGCCCAAGGGATACCAAGGGATACAGACATGGCAATCGACGACAAAACCAGAACGGAACTCGAGGCGGCCGCTTTCCGCCGCCTGGTCGATCATCTGAAGACGCGAACGGATGTCCAGAACATCGACCTGATGAATCTCGCGGGTTTCTGCCGCAACTGCCTGTCCAACTGGCTCAAGGAAGCCGCGGACGCCCAAGGCGTCGCCTTGAGCAAGGACGAGAGCCGGGAGGCCGTCTACGGCATGCCCTATGAGACCTGGAAGTCGAAATACCAGGGCACGGCCACGCCCGAGCAGCTCGAGACGATGAAGAAGGTCCATCCCCACGGGCATTGAGCAGCCTCGGCCCGACCTCGCCGCGCGCTGAGTCGCACCACACAACAGGTTTCTTTGAGCTGCCGCAGGAAGGTGTGGGCGCGCTGTGGACGAGCGCGATGCTTGCTTGAACGAGGGGGACGCCAACCCTAAGGGTTCTACCCAGCACGCGCGGTGAGGATGCCGGCGTCACCTCGTTTTGCCAGTTCCATTGGGAGTACCTAGATGGCCACCTCCGCCGCCGTCCGCGACGACGAGCCCGCGACGAAATTTGCCAAGGACCAGCTCAAGTCCATCATCGAGCGCATCGAGCGGCTGGAGGAAGAGAAGAAGGCGATCTCCGACGACATTCGCGACGTCTATGCCGAGAGCAAAGGCAACGGCTACGACGTCAAGGCGCTGCGCACCATCGTGCGCATGCGCAAGCAGGACCCGAACGAGCGGGCCGAGGCCGAGACCATTCTCGAAACCTACATGCAGGCGCTCGGAATGCTCTGAGGCGTTGGCGCCTCAAGCATTGCTGACGTAGCCCGGATTACGCTTTCGCTCCATCCGGGTTACAAATTGCGCGTATTCGTTTGGGAACGGGGACGCGAATGATTGCGCCATTGCTGCCGCGTGAGGTGAGTCGCGCCTTCGGCGCTCTTCCGGCGCCGATCGGCAAACGGCTGCTGCAGGTGCGCGACCTGATCTTCGCGGCCGCTGCGGCGCATGACGATGTCGGCAAGCTCACCGAATCCCTGAAATGGGGCGAGCCGGCCTATCTGACGGAGGAGACCGGCAGCGGCTCCACGATCCGGCTCGGACGTCTCAAGGATTCCGACCACGCGGCCGTCCTGTTCAACTGCAGGACAACGGTGGTCGACACCTTTCGCGAGCGCTTTCCCGACCAGTTCGAATACCGGCAGACGCGGGCATTGCTGGTGCCGACGTCGGGCGCGCTGCCGAAGCGGGAGCTATCGGTCTGCCTGTCGCTGGCGCTGACGTATCATCTGGGTCGGTCGGGGAAGAGAGCGCGTTAGCGGACTAGTGGCCCGGATGAGCGAAAGCGAAATCCGGTTGTTGGACGGAGATCTCCGTCTCAATGGCTGCGTCCGCGTTTGGAGTCGCGTCGAGCCTGCGATCGCTTGTTGGCCTGGGAGACTCTTCCGATTTTTTCCCGCGGAAGTTTGTAAATTCGGCGACGGCTTGGGATGGACCGCATGCCGTCATGTGAAGTTGGGGGCGCCTGCGGCCGGGAAAACTGGCGTGCCCGACGGAGCGCCAACGCCCGTCGCGCCGCTTCCCCGAGCTCCCGTCGTGCTTCAAACTTTCGGATGCGCCTCAGCTCGTTCTTGATGCGCTTGATGGCCGCAGTGAAGACCGATTGCCGCCGGTTGGCGTGCTCTGCCGTTCCGGAGAAGCTCTTGCCGCGCGGATCGGCTGTGCCCTTGGTTTCGCGGCGTCGATGCCGCGACAAGGTACGCTCCCTGTCGCGCAGATCCCGCAGGTGGGCACGAAGGCGCTCGAGTCCATCGCGCTCCATCTCCCCGACCATGGGATGGTGCGTATTCATGACGACGTCGCGCTCGTCGTGGTTCAGGAGGTTGAGCTCAGACTTGCACGGAACTGACATCGCGCGCTCCTGCATCGCTGTAGCGACATGTCCTCGAGGCCCTCTGGGCTTTTCGCGGAATGCCACGATGCGCGTCTGGAATGTGCAGCGATACCGGGTGATTACCCGTCGGAAGTGGGGGAATTTCCCTTGGTGCAGATGCGACCAGGCCTGGGCAAGATCCGTTCATCCGTCGTCGCAGACGGGCGGACGCAGGAAGCGCTAGTCCGGGTGGAAAGGCCTAGAAGCCTCAGCGCAACGCGGCGGTGCGCACGACGAACGACGTGGTCTCGAGCTTCGTGGTCGCGCTGCCCGAGAAGCTGTCACAGGACAGGCCGTGCATCGGATCGTCGACAAAGCCCATCGCGATCACGGCCCGTGGCTTGACGAAATAGGCGCGTAGTGCGGCCGTGTCGAGCTCGCCCATCAGCGTGACCGACATGGCACGGCTGGCGCTCGGGGACAGCATCACGATCTTGAGCCAGATGCTCTCGCCCTTGGCGGCGGAGAGGCGGGTCGCCGTCGCGACCATGCCGTCGACGCTCTTGCCGACCACCGTGTTGATCTCCGTCGCCTGAGCGAGGCTGCGCGACGCGGGGCGGGTGGAACGCGGGATCGGTGCGGAGGCCGCGACGACATTGGCGCGATCGACTGGAGAGGCGGCCGGCGCGTAGGCCAGCGCCTGAAGCGCTGTATTGGAGACACTCGCGGTTGGCTGCGGGTCGGTGGCGGCGGCAAGGGCCTGACGGGCCTTCAATGCGGCGACCTGGGCCGGCGTCGCCTGCTGCGGCGCGGCCGGGACATCATCCCAGAAGCCGCGGGCATTGATGATGTCCGCCGGGGTCTCCGGCTTGCCGTCAACAGATTTGCCGGCCGCCGGCTTGTCAGCCACCGGCGCGGGCTTCGGCTTGGGCGGCGCAACGAGCTGTGCATCGGCCGAGGCGAGCTGGATCGTGGCGGCCATTTGCGGCTTGGCGCGCGGCGTCGGCACCGGTTCGGCGGGCTTGGCTGCGGCTGCGACGACGGTCGGGGCCGCCGCCGGCTTCGCGGCCGGGGCGGGCGCGCCCTCGTCATCCTCGTCGCTGCTGCTGGCCGGAGCTGCCGACTTGCCCTTGAACAGGGCGGCAAAGAAATTCGGCTTGCTGCCGGACTCGTCGCCGCTGCCGCGTCGCTCGATCTCGGCCTTGGCGAGCTCATAGTTCTTCAGCGGCACGCCGTCGGTCGGCAGATGCACCGTCTTTCCATCCGGGAAGACGCGGGCGAGCTGGTCATGCGTCATGCGCGGCCAATGCCGGACGCTGCCGGTGTCGAGATGCACGAAGGGCGAGCCGGAGGTCGGGTAGAAGCCAACGCCGCCACGCTGAAGGCGCAGGCCGGCGAAGCGGATCTGCTCCAGCGGCACGCCGGGAATGTAGAAGTCCATCGCATGGCCCAGCATGTGCTGGCTGGCGCGCGCCACACCGGAGGAGCGGCGGCGAAGCATGGCGTTGGTGGCGGGGGAGCGGTAGGAGGAGATGATCTGGATCGGCTGCTTGCCGTCGACGTCGCGGTAGACTTCCCAAAGGATGTCGAAGAGGCGACGATCCATGACCGTCTCGTCCTGGGTGCGCCAGTCGCGCAGGAAGTGGTTGAGCTGCTTCAGCGCCGCCTCGTCGTAGCGGCCGTCGCGCTTGAAGGTGACGGTGAGGTCTTCGCCGGAATGGGTGTGGTGGAACGAGAGCGTCTTGGTCTCGTTCAGCGCGGCGGCGTTATGAACCGAACCTGCGGCAGCAAGCAGCAGTGCGGCAGCAAGGCTGATCCTGGATCCGGCCTTCACTCCCGCATGGGACAACGACAGCACAGCGAATTTGCGTGCAAGACCAGTCAGCACGTTTGAGCCCACCCAGTCGACGAGCGTTCAAAATGGACTCTCCCGCCAACCCCGTTGGCGCGCGAAAGAGGATGAACGCTTTATTAAAGCGAGAAGGTTAATTCGAGGTTGACCTTCCCGCCCCCCAAACCAAGTCAGGATACAATCCTAACCGGTTGACTGTGGCAAAAAAACGCCCGCGGGCCGGGCCCAGGTGGACAATGGTTAACGTTAAGCGGCTCCATCCATGGGATGGGGCCGCTGATTTCGTTGCAGAATTCGTCAAATCGGGCTTAGCGGGTGAACACGCGCTGCTGGGGCCGGCGGCCGACCGGGGCCGGCGGCGGGGTCGGGGCTCCGCCTCCGAACAGCCGCTCGAAGAAGTTTGGACCGGACGAGCCGAAGCCGCCACCATTGTTGGCCACCGCCACGCCTGAGGGCAGGGTCGTCGCCGGGCGCGAGTAGCTCGGCTGCGAGTGTGCCACGACGGCCTCGAGGTCCTTGCCGCGGTTGTTCTTCAGGATGTTGATCATGGTCGCGTCGCGGCCATAGACGTCCTTGCGGAATTGCAGCTTCCCGGCGTCATCCACGAACGCGGTCTGATAGGTGATGTTGACCGGGACCGGGGTGGGGAATTTCAGGTCGATCTCGCTCTTGCCGTACATGCTGCGCACGCGCTCGGGCGTGTATTTCTCGTTCGGCATGACGATGTTGAGCAGGACCGAGGCGTATTGGTCGGGGTTCTGTACGCGCATGCAGCCATGGCTGAAGGCGCGGTCTTCCCTCGCGAACAGGTTCTTGTCCGGCGTGTCGTGCTGATAGACCAGGAACTTGTTCGGGAAGTTGAAGCGGATGCGGCCGAGCGCGTTGGCTTCGCCGGGCGGCTGCGAGATGTGCACCGAGCCGTCGCGGTTCTGCTCGAGCTTGAGGCCCATGCGCTGGAGCACGGTCGGGTCCTGCTGAAGCGCCGGCAGGTACTCGTTGTAGACGATCGACGGCGGCACGTTCCAGGTCGGATTGACCGTGATGTACTTCATCGTCTCGGTGAGCAGCGGGGTCGCATGCGTGCCGGGCTTGCCGGTGACGACGCGGGTGGTCCAGACCTGCTGGCCGCGCTGCATCACCTTCAGCGTGTAGTCGGGAATGTTGAGGATCACATAGGCATCGCCCAACGCGGGCGCGCCGAGGTCGCGCGGCAGCCAGCGCCAGCGCTCCATGTTGACCAGCACCACGTCGATCTGCTTGTCGCGCTTGGGGGTGTTGAGCGCCTTGACCGTCTTGTCGTCGAGGATGCCGGTTGCCTTCATCTCGGCGCCGCTCTGGAACTTGCGCACCGCGTCGGCGACCGCCGCGTCATAGCGGGTGTCGTTCGCGTTCTCGGCGAGACCGAGCTTGGCGCGCAGCTGCGGCACGCGCGGATCTTCCACGACGATCTCGGCCTGCTTCTTGCCCGCCGCGGTGTATTTCAGCGCCGGACCGTCGGCGATCTCGATCACCGGGCCATTGCCCTGACCGCGAAGCTCCGCGAGCTTCGCCTTCAGCTCCTTGTAGAGCTTGTGCGGCGGGTTGTAGCTGTCGAGCGCGGTGGAGGCGTCAGTCGCGGTCGTGACCTTGGCGAGCACCTCGTTCGGGTCGACCGGATGCTCGGGATAGAGGATGTCGCCGCTGACCTGCGACCAATGCATGCGGCCGCTCTGGGCCTGGCGCGCATAGTCGAACATGCTGGCGGTGAGCTTCAGCTCGGCATCGGCGAGCGCATCGGGCGTGGTGGCGCTGGCGAAATCCGGCACCGCATAGTCGGCAGGGTTGAGGCCGTCGGAGGCCGCGTCCTTCAGCCGCGCGACGACGCCCTTGGCCGCAGCGGTCAGGCTGCCGCCTTGCGTCCAGACCGGCGCGAAGTCCCGTGCGCCATAAAACTTCTCGATCGCCGCGCGCTCGTTCTTGCGGTCGAAATAGCGCGACGTCTTGGCGCCGATGATGTCCTTGAGCTTGTCGGCGAGCGGCTGGTCGGCGGCGGGAACGTTGCTTGCAGCCTTGACCGGCTCGGCGGCCGGCGCCGCAGCGGGAGCCGCAGGAGCGACCGGCGGGGCGGTTGCGGTGTCAGCCTTGGCGGGCTCGGTTTTTGCGGGCTCGCTCTTGGGCGCCTCGGTGGCAGGCGAGGTGGCGATGTCGGAAGGCTTGGTCTCGACCTGGTCGGGCGCCGGTGCGGCTGCGGCCTTCACGGGCTCCTTGGTGGAGTCCTGAAGCGTCGCGGTGGTGTCGAGCTTGATGTCGGACGCGGTCGGCGGCGGGACGTTGGCCGGCTCGGGACGCGGGATCGCGGCTTCGATCGCGAGTTCGGCAGCGCTGCTGCGCGCCTGATCCTGCGCCAGGGCTGAGCTGGCCGACACCGTGAGGAAGGTCGCCGCGACCGTCATCAAGACACGGTCAAAGCCCGCACGGTGGTTCAAACAGTCACGCATTGTGTCGCACCCCTTGGGTGAACTGCCCCTCGTGGAACAGCTTCGTTATCGCCTATGAGCTTCGGCTAAATCGCGCCGGCCTCTCGAAAGTTGCACGCCTGCACGCAACGATTCATACGCAGACGATATACAGGCCCCGGATTTGCAGCCAGCGCGAACCGGGACAACTCACGCCAAACTGACTTCAAGGGAGCCTCTTGGCAACGGATTGTGCGGTTGCGCCACGCGCTTTTCCCTGTGTCTGTCACTTCCAGGTCACGGTTCAAGCCGTCGTTGAATTCTGTCGCCCTGCTAATGGCTTACAGGCGGTCTCGCATCGTCCCGCGAACCTCCGTTCGCATGAGGCTCAGTGCGTCTCTTCGCCGCTTTTCCCGCCATGTCCGGGCACCCCGGCCTCGTCGAGTTTGCGGTAGAGGGTGGACCGGCCAATTTTGAGGCGACGGGCCACCTCGGACATCTGGCCGCGATAATGCGAGATCGCGAAGCGGATGATCTCGTTCTCCATATCCTCGAGTGCGCGGACATCGCCGGTCGGGGTCAGCATGGGAAGAGTTCCCGTGGCCGGAAGCGGCGCGATGGGTATTTCGTTACCTGACACTACCGAAGGAGTCGCCGCCGGCTCGAGCATCAACGGCGCGGTCGGAATCTCCGTTACGGGATGCGGCTGCGAAGCCAGCAGAGGGAAATCGCCGAGGCCGAGCTGGTCGCCCTCGCTCATCACCACCGCACGGTAGACCGCGTTTTCGAGCTGGCGAATGTTGCCGGGCCAGTCGAGCTGGGCGAGATGCGCCATGGCCTCGCCACTGATGCCAGTGATCTGGCGGTTCTCCTCGGCGGCAAAGCGCGCCAGGAAATGCCGGAGCAGATGTGGGATGTCCTCGCGCCGGGCCCGGAGCGAGGGGATCGTCAGCGGCAGCACGTGCAGGCGATAGAACAGGTCTTCACGGAAGTGTCCCTGTTTCACCCGCTCCAGCAGCCGGCGGTTGGTCGCCGAGACGATGCGGACGTCGACCTTGACGGGCTTGCGGCCGCCGACTGCCTCGACCGCGCCTTCCTGGAGCGCGCGTAGCAGCTTGACCTGCGCGGTCAGCGGCAGCTCGCTGACCTCGTCCAGAAACAGCGTGCCGCCATGGGCTTCGACGAACTTGCCCATGTGCCGCTCGGTGGCGCCGGTGAAAGCACCCTTTTCGTGGCCGAACAGAATGGACTCGACGAGGTTATCGGGGATCGCGCCGCAATTGACGGCGACGAACGGCCTTGCCTTGCGCTCGCCGCTGCCATGGATGGCGCGCGCGAATAGCTCCTTGCCGACGCCGGACTCGCCTTCGATTAGAACGGGAATCGCGGAGTTCGCCGCCTTCTGCGCGGCGCGCATCACGCCTGCCATCGCTTCGGAGCGGGTGTTGATGTCGGAGAAGGTCAGCCGGCCCTCGCGGCTGTGCCGGATGCGCTGCAATTCGCCCTTGAGTGCGGAGGCGTTGAGAGCATTGCGCAAGGAGACCTGGAGCCGCTCCACACCGACCGGCTTGACCACGAAATCGGCCGCGCCGGCGCGCATCGCCGAGATCACGTTGTCGATGCCGCCATGGGCGGTCTGCACGATGACGGGGACGCTGAGGCCGGCTTCGCGGATCTTCGCCAGCACGCCCATGCCGTCGAGGCCGGGCATCACAAGATCGAGGACGACGGCGTCGATCGCCGCTGCGTCGGGGGCGGTGAGGGCGGCGATCGCGGCGTCGCCGGAATCCACGACGACCGTCTCATAGCCGCATTTCTGCACCATGTTCTCGACCAGCCGGCGGGCTACGGCGTCGTCGTCGGCGATCAAAATACTGGCAGCCATGGTGTTCCCCGCACGCTACTACTATCTGTCTCGAATCGGGGCACTCTGGCCGAAGCCGATTAACGCACTCTTAAACCTTGATGCCCCCGCCCGCCTTCGCGATTGTTGAACACAGGTTTCCCACACAATGAATTCGCGCTCCAAGCCTGCCCTCAAAACGTCTGCTCTCAAAAAGTCTGCTCTCCGCAAGCCAACCGTCAAGACATCCGTCGCCAAGAAATCCGCCAGGAAATCCGCCAAGGCAAAACCCTCCGCAAAGCCTGCGAGCAAAACCGGCAAGCTTCCGGAGTGGAACCTCGCCGATCTCTATTCCGGGATCGACGCGCCGGAAGTGGCGCGCGATCTCGACAAGATGGATGCCGATTGCGTCGCGTTCGAGACCGACTACAAGGGCAAGCTCGCGACAGGGACAGCAAACGAAGATGGCGGAAAATGGCTCGCGGAGGCCGTGCGACGCTATGAGGCGATCGATGATCTTGCCGGCCGTCTGGGCTCATTCGCCGGCCTCGTTCATGCCGGCGATAGTGTGGACCCTGCGATTTCAAAGTTTTACGGCGACGTTTCCGAGCGGTTGACGGCGGCGTCCACGCATCTGCTGTTCTTCGCGCTCGAGCTCAACCGCGTCGATGACGATATCTTGAACCGGGCGATGCAGGCCGCCGAGCTCGCACACTACGGGCCCTGGATCGAGGATCTGCGCAAGGAGAAGCCGTATCAGCTCGACGACAAGCTCGAGCAGCTTTTCCTCGAGAAGTCGCAGACCGGCTATTCCGCCTTCAACCGGCTGTTCGACCAGACCATCTCCGGCCTGCGCTTCAAGGTCGGCTCCAAGGAACTGGCGATCGAGCCGACGCTCAATCTGTTGCAGGACCGCGACGGCTCAAAGCGCAAGAGCGCGGCCGAGGCGCTGGCAAAGACCTTCAAGGCCAATGAGCGCACCTTTGCGTTGATCACCAACACGCTCGCCAAGGACAAGGACATCTCCGACCGCTGGCGCGGCTTCAAGGACGTCGCGGATTCCCGCCATCTGAACAACCGCGTCGAGCGCGAGGTGGTGGATGCGCTGGTCGCTTCCGTGCGCGCCGCCTATCCAAAATTGTCGCATCGCTATTACGCGCTGAAGGCGAAGTGGTTCGGCAAGAAGCGGCTCGCTTACTGGGACCGCAACGCGCCGCTGCCCTTTGCCGCGACCGACGTCATCGGCTGGCCCGATGCACGCAACATGGTGCTGACCGCCTATCGCGGTTTCTCGCCTGAAATGGCCGACATCGCCGAGCGTTTCTTCACCGACCGCTGGATCGACGCGCCGGTGCGGCCGGGCAAGGCGCCGGGCGCGTTCTCGCATCCGACAACGCCGTCGGCGCATCCTTATGTGCTGATGAACTACCAGGGCAAGCCGCGCGACGTGATGACGCTCGCGCACGAGCTCGGCCATGGCGTGCATCAGGTGCTGGCGGCGAAGAACGGCGCGCTGATGGCGCCGACGCCGCTGACGCTGGCCGAGACCGCAAGCGTGTTCGGCGAGATGCTGACCTTCCGGCGGCTGCTGGCGCAGACCAAGAGCGCCAAGCAGCGCCAGGCGCTGCTGGCCGGCAAGGTCGAGGACATGATCAACACCGTGGTGCGCCAGATCGCGTTCTATTCGTTCGAGCGCGCGGTCCACACCGAGCGCAAGAATGGTGAGCTCACCGCGACGCGGCTCGGCGAGATCTGGCTGTCGGTGCAGGGCGAGAGCCTCGGGCCGGCAATCGAGATCAAGGCGGGCTACGAGAACTACTGGATGTACATCCCGCACTTCATCCACTCGCCGTTCTACGTCTACGCCTACGCCTTCGGCGATTGTCTCGTGAACTCGCTCTATGCGGTCTACGAGAACGCGGCCGAGGGTTTTGCCGAACGCTATCTCGACATGCTCGCCGCCGGCGGCACCAAACACTATTCCGAGCTGCTGCGGCCGTTTGGGCTCGATGCCAAGGACCCGAAGTTCTGGGACGGCGGACTCTCGGTCATCGCCGGGATGATCGACGAGCTGGAGGCGATGGGCTGAGGCGACGGGTCGATTCCCGCGCCGGCGCCCAATTCCCGGCCATCGGAATTCCAAATGACCTGATTTGCGGAAAACCGCGCCCCGGTGCCGTTGCCCTGCCCGAAGCTTTGCGGTATCCCAGCCCAAGAATTCGACTTTCGACTGGGGACAATCCATGGCTGATCATAGCGAAGTGGCGTACAGCACCGCCGACGGCAACGACTACGTTGCCCACGAGCAGACCTACGAGGGCTTCATCAAGCTGGTGAAGTACGGCACGGCCTCGGTCGCGCTCATCGTGATTCTGATGGCGATCTTCCTGACCTGATCTATCGACGGCGGCTGCACACGCCAGCGGCAGCCGCTGCCCAGAATATTTGCATCCAAGCCGGTCTTAAAACCGGTATCGAACGCTGCGGGAGTAACGCTTAGTTTTGCGCGCGCGCTGTCCCGCGCCGCCGGAGGGCCTATGAAGATCGCCGTTGCCAAGGAAATCGATCCGTCGGAGCCGCGGGTCGCCGCTTCGCCTGATACGGTGAAGAAGTTCAAGGCGCTGGGCGCCGAGATCGCCGTCGAGCCGGGCGCCGGCCTCAAGTCGGGCCTGCCGGATTCCGAATTCACCGCCGTCGGTGCCACCGTCAGCGCCGACGCGCTGAAGGATGCCGACATCATCATCAAGGTGAAGCGCCCCGAAGCCTCCGAGCTGTCGCAGTACAAGCGCGGCGCGCTCGTCGTGGCCATCATGGATCCCTATGGCAACGAGGCCGCGCTGAAGACGATCGCCGATGCCGGCGTCGCCGCCTTCGCCATGGAATTGATGCCGCGCATCACGCGCGCGCAGGTGATGGACGTGCTGTCCTCGCAGGCGAACCTTGCCGGTTACCGCGCCGTGATCGAAGGCGCCGAGGCCTTCGGGCGCGCCTTTCCGATGATGATGACGGCGGCCGGCACCGTGCCTGCCGCAAAAGTGTTCGTGATGGGCGTCGGCGTCGCCGGCCTCCAGGCGATCGCGACCGCGCGCCGTCTCGGCGCGATCGTGACCGCGACCGACGTGCGGCCCGCCACCAAGGAGCAGGTCGAATCGCTCGGCGCAAAGTTCCTTGCCGTCGAGGACGAGGAGTTCAAGAACGCCCAGACCGCCGGCGGCTACGCCAAGGAAATGTCCAGGGAGTATCAGGCCAAGCAGGCTGCGCTGACGGCCGAGCACATCAAGAAGCAGGACATCGTGATCACGACCGCGCTGATCCCGGGCCGGCCCGCGCCGAAGCTGGTCAGTGCCGACATGGTCAAGTCGATGAAGCCCGGCTCGGTGCTGGTCGATCTCGCCGTCGAGCGCGGCGGCAATGTCGAGGGCGCCAGGGCCGGCGAGGTCGTCGACCTCGATGGCATCAAGATCGTCGGCTACACCAACGTGGCCGGCCGCGTCGCCGCTTCCGCGTCCAGCCTCTACGCGCGCAACCTGTTCTCCTTCATCGAGACCATGGTCGATAAGAAAGAACAGAAGCTCGCCGTGAACTGGGACGACGAGCTCGTCAAGGCCACCGCGCTGACCAAGGACGGCGCCGTGATCCACCCGAACTTCCAGCCGAAGGCTTAAGGAGATCCGCCATGGAGCATGCTGCACAGGTCGTCGACCCCTTCATCTTCCGGCTGTCGATCTTCGTCCTCGCCGTCTTCGTCGGCTATTTCGTGGTGTGGTCGGTGACGCCGGCGCTGCACACGCCGCTGATGAGCGTGACCAACGCGATCTCCTCGGTGATCGTGGTCGGCGCACTGCTCGCGGGCGGCGTCGCCAACGTCTCGAGCGGCTCAGGCTGGGCGCGCGCCTTCGGCTTCGTCGCGCTGATCTTCGCCTGCGTGAACATTTTTGGCGGCTTCCTTGTCACCCAGCGCATGCTGGCGATGTACAAGAAGAAGTCGAAGTAAGCGGCCACCTCGGGCTGAAGGGATCAATGGGGACCTGAGATGAGCGCCAACCTCTCTGCATTTTTGTATCTCGTGGCGGGAGTGCTGTTCATCCTGTCGCTGCGCGGGCTGTCGAGCCCGGCTTCGTCGCGCCAGGGCAATCTGTTCGGCATGATCGGCATGGCGATCGCGGTCGCCACCACGCTTGCCAACCATCCGCCGGCAGACGGTCTTGCCTGGGTGCTCGTCATCGTCGGCATCGCGATCGGTGCCGCGATCGGTGCGGTCATCGCCCGCCGTGTTCCGATGACCTCGATGCCGGAACTGGTTGCCGCCTTCCACTCGCTGGTCGGCATGGCCGCGGTGCTGGTCGCCGCCGGTGCGTTCTACGCGCCCGAGGCCTTCGACATCGGTACCCCCGGCAACATCCATCCGCAGAGCCTGGTCGAGATGTCGCTCGGCGTCGCCATCGGCGCGCTGACCTTCACCGGCTCGGTGATCGCGTTCCTGAAGCTGTCCGCGCGCATGAGCGGTGCGCCGATCATCCTGCCCGCCCGTCACATCATCAACATCGCGATTGCGGTGGCGCTGGTGTTCTTCATCGTCCGCCTCGTCCTGACCGGCGGCGCGTTCGACTTCTGGCTGATCGTCATCCTGGCGCTGGCGCTCGGCGTGCTCATGATCATCCCGATCGGCGGCGCCGACATGCCGGTCGTGATCTCGATGCTGAACTCCTACTCCGGCTGGGCTGCCGCGGGCATCGGCTTCACGCTCGGCAATTCGGCGCTGATCATCACCGGCGCGCTGGTCGGCTCCTCGGGCGCGATCCTGTCCTACATCATGTGCCACGCGATGAACCGGTCCTTCATCTCCGTCATCCTCGGCGGCTTCGGCGGTGAGACCGCCGCGGCCGGCGGCGGCACGGGCGAGCAGAAGCCCGCCAAGCTCGGCTCGGCGGACGATGCGGCCTTCATCATGAAGAACGCACAGAAGGTCATCATCGTGCCCGGCTACGGCATGGCGGTGGCGCAGGCCCAGCATGCGCTGCGCGAGATGGGCGACATCCTGAAGAAGGAAGGCGTCGAGGTGAAATACGCCATTCACCCGGTGGCGGGCCGCATGCCCGGCCACATGAACGTGCTGCTGGCCGAAGCCAACGTACCCTATGACGAGGTGTTCGAGCTCGAGGACATCAACTCCGAATTCGCGCAGGCCGACATCGCCTTCGTGATCGGCGCCAACGACGTCACCAACCCGGCGGCCGAAGAGGACAAGACCTCGCCGATCTACGGCATGCCCGTGCTTCAGGTCTGGAAGGCCGGCACCGTCATGTTCATCAAGCGCTCTCTGGCGTCTGGTTATGCCGGCATCGACAATCCGCTGTTCTACCGCGACAACACCATGATGCTGCTCGGCGACGCCAAGAAGGTCACCGAGAACATCGTCAAGGCGATGTAGCGCGCAAGGCGCGCGGACCGTGGCCATCAATAGGGAATGGCACCGGTCCATCGCATGCCACTGAAGGCGACGCGCGAGCCGCGCGTTGCAGAGCACGCCGCCCACAAGGCGGCGTGCGGCTGTCGCGACGTTCCGGCGAGCCTCCGGCCCGAGGTCATGAAATTGCTGCGGGGCCGTCGCAAGCCCTGAGCCGAAAGGTTCGCCGCGTAGCATGACCATCTTCAAGTGGATCGCCATCCTGCTGGTGACCGTCTATTGCGCCGGTCTCGTCGTGCTCTATGTCCGTCAGCGCGGGATGCTGTTTCCGATTCCGACCGTCGGTCGCACCGCCCCCGATGCCGCAGGCCTTCCCGAGGCGGAAGAGCACATCCTGACGACGTCGGACGACGAAAAGATCATCGTCTGGCACGTGCCGGCAAAGCCCGGCCGTCCCGTGATCCTGTACTTTCCCGGCAATGGTGATTTTCTCGCCGGCCGCGTCAGCAGCTTCAAGGCGATTACGGCCGATGGCACCGGCCTCGTCGCGCTGTCCTATCGCGGATATGCCGGCTCGAGCGGTGCCCCGAGCGAACACGGCCTGCTGCGCGATGCCGCAGCCGCCTACGCCTTCACCACCGCGCGCTATGCGACGGAACGAATCGTCGCCTGGGGCTTTTCGCTGGGGACAGGCGTGGCAGTTGCGATCGCCTCGGAGCATCGCGTTGGAAAACTCATCCTGGAAGCCCCCTATACATCGACGGCCGACATCGCGGCGTCATCGTTCTGGTTCGTTCCGGTCCGGCTTCTGATGCGCGATCCGTTTCATTCGGACGAGCGCATCGCGCGCGTCACTGTGCCGCTCCTCGTGATGCATGGCACCGATGATCTTGCCATTCCGATCGCGTTCGGAGAGCGTCTGTACGCACTCGCCCATGAGCCCAAGCGGTTCGTTCGCATGGCGGGAGGCGGACACGACAATCTCGATCAATATGGCGCAATCGAAACGGCGAGAGATTTTATTGGCGGCTGACGGTTTGTTTGCACGGCGCGGTACCGCGCTCGCCGTCTTCTGCTTGACGCTTCTGCCACAGCAGGTGTTTGCTGCAACCGGGCTCGACGGCGCGACGATGCGCTGGCCCTATGCGCTGCCCTTTGCCGGCCTGTTGCTGTCGATCGCGCTGGGGCCGCTGCTGTTTCCAAAGATCTGGCATCATCACTACGGCAAGATCACCGCGGCCTGGGCGCTGCTGGCACTCGCCGCGCTCGTCATCTTTGCCGGGAGCATGGCCACGCTGGCGGCGCTCGTCCACGCCATGCTCGCCGAATATCTCGGCTTCATCGTGCTGCTGTTCGCGCTCTATGTCGTGGCCGGCGGAATTCTCATCTCCGGCGACATCAAGGCGACGCCGGCGACCAATTTGGGCATCCTCGCGCTCGGCACATTGGGGGCGAGCATCGTCGGGACCACGGGCGCCGCGATGATCCTGATCCGTCCCTTGATCCGCGCCAACCGGCCGCGGCGCCACAACGCCCATGTCGTCATCTTCTTCATCATCCTGGTCGCCAATGTCGGCGGCGCGCTGAGCCCGCTCGGCGATCCCCCGCTGTTCGTCGGCTTCCTGCACGGCGTCGACTTCTTCTGGACCACGCGGACCATCTGGTTGCAGACCGCGATCGTGGCTGGACTGCTGCTCACCATTTTCGTCGCCATTGACGTCTGGCGCTTCCGCAGCGAGCCGCCGCCCGGCGAGGCCGGCCCCGCGCAGGCGGTCCGCATCCGCGGCCTCGTCAATCTGGTGCTGATCGCGGCCATCGTCGCGAGCCTTCTTGCCTCGGCGGTGTGGAAGCCCGGCATTGCGTTCGACATTCTCGGTACCAAGCTGGAACTGGAGGACGTCGTGCGCAATCTGGCGCTGCTGGCCATCGCGGCGTTGTCGGTGTGGCTCACCCCCGACGAGCACAGGCAGGCCAACGGCTTCACCTGGGAGCCGATCCGCGAGGTCGCAAAGCTGTTCGCGGGCATTTTCGTCACCATCATCCCGGTGATTGCCATGCTCAATGCCGGCCATCATGGTGCATTCGCCTGGCTGTTGTCGGCGGTGACAGGACCGGATGGCGCGCCCCGCGAGGTCGCCTATTTCTGGTTCACCGGACTGATGTCCGCGTTCCTCGACAATGCGCCGACCTATCTGCTGTTTTTCGAGCTCGCCGGCGGCGACCCGCAAGTGCTGATGCATCAGCTCTCGGGCACGCTCGCCTCGATCTCCATGGGGGCCGTCTACATGGGCGCGCTCACCTATATCGGCAATGCGCCGAACTTCATGGTGAGCAGCATTGCCAGCGAGAACGGCATCAAAATGCCGAGCTTCTTCGGCTATCTCCTGCGCGCGGGCGCCGTCCTGATCCCCCTGTTCCTGCTGCTGACACTGCTGCCCGTGGCGCCGATCCTGCACTGGCACTGAATCTCGCGCCTGATTTGCTGCTGCTCATTGAAGCAAATGGAAGCGGTGGATGAGCGCGCATAATCGGCACGGGCAGGACCAATGTCCTGTTCGGACTGGTCCATATGGTGGTATTTGCGGTCTAACTGTTCATGGGTCTTCGTGCCCTGAAGCGCGACAGGGGAGTTCCGATGCTTGCCGCCAAGTCCGAGGTTCAGGTCGACAATGAGGAGGTCCGGGTGACGGAATGGCGCCTTCCGCCCGGCGGTGCCACCGGGCACCACACCCACGGCATGGACTACGTCATTGTTCCCTTGGTCGCGGGAGAGATGACCATCGTGGCGCCCGGCGGCGAGCGCTCCAAGGCGCAGCTTGCGGCCGGAAAATCCTATTTCCGCAAGGCTGGCGTCCAACATGATGTACTTAACGAAACCTCAACCGAGATCGTGTTCCTTGAGATCGAGCTAAAGCCGTAAGTCCGGCCTTACCCACTTGCCATCGATCCGTCGCAGTTGATCCCTTACAATGCCCCAAAGTTCCCGCATCAGATCGCGCGGGGAGTGGCCGGAATGCTGAAATACCTCGCTAAAATCTCGATGGATATTTTCCCCTCGGTGCTCGCCACGATCATCGGGGCGTACATCGTTAACCACTACATCAACGCCAAGCCGGCGGCTGATGCCCCTTCGGCCGTCGTGGCCCCGGCCGAGGCCGGCAAGGACGGCAAGCCGGCCGATGTCGCCAATCTCCCGGCGCCCGGCGTCAAGGCCAAAGGCATTCCCGAGAAGAGTGTGACGGAGAAGCCGGCGGCTGAAAAGCCTGCCGATCAGCCGTCCGTCGAGCACAAGGCCGCGGATGTAGCCCCGGCCGAGGCCAGTCCGCGCGGCAAGCCGTCGGCGCGCGAGAAGGCGGCGGCCAAGTCTACCCCGGCCGCCACCGCTCCCGCCACTCCGGTGGTCGAGGCCAATTCGGCGCCGGCTGCTGCGGCCCCGGCCCCCGACGCCAACGATCTCGTGCGTGCCGCGATCGAGCGCCTGCGCAAGTCGCCGGAGGGCAAGTCGGCTGAAGGCAAGTCGTCCGAAGGCAAGTCGGCTGAGACCAGATCTTCCGAAACCAAGCCCGCCGAGGTTCGGCCGTCCGAGACCAGGGCAGCCGAGAAGTCGACAGAGCCCGCCGTGCGGGAGGCCGCCCGTACGCCGGAGGCCCCGCGGGTCATCAATATGGAACCGGCTACGGTCCGTCCGCTGCCGCCGCCGATCACGGTATCGACGCCCTCATCCGAGGCCTATGGCAGTGATGGCTCCTCGTCGGCCAATCCGCCCTACACGGCCTCCGTCAGCAACAATGATCCGAATCGGATGACGCCGCCGGCTGACATTCCCGTGCCGATGATCGCGCCGCCGCTCGATCTGCGCGCCGACGCCGGCGCTTCCTTGCCGCGGCCGAAGAAGACGAATGTCGCCGACGAGATGCTCTCGGGCATGAAGTCGATGTTCCACTCGGTTCTGCCGAAGAGCGCCACCCCCGATTAAGACAGCGCCTGCGCTGCGCCCAAATCGTCAGCCGCCGACGCGGGCGAGGCCACTGCGCGCGGCGTCGTCGCGTGGGCGAAGCGAGACAGCCCTGGTGTAGGACGCCGCCGCCTTGGCCTTGTCGCCCAGCCGCTCATAGGCCTGTCCGCGCGTGGTCCAGACCTGCGCGTTGTGCGGATCGGCCTCAGAGGCCTCATCCAGATCGGCTACGGCCTCCTTGACCTTGCCGAGCGCGAGATAGCTGGTGGCGCGGCCGAGCAGGGGTTCGACCTTCTGCGGGTTGAGCCCGCTCGCAGCGGTGAAATCGGCGATCGCGAAATCGTGCTGGTTATTGGCCTGGTAGATCAGGGCGCGGCCATAGAGCGCCTGCGCATTATAGGGATCGAGTCCGACGGCGCGATTGAACTCGTCGAGCGCTGCCGCGGTCTCGCCGGACTTCGCCAGGGCTTGCGCTTTTGCGGTGTGGGTCTGAGCCTCGGTGACGTTGCCTGCGCTTACCGCGCTCTCGGCGGGCGCAGCCGCCTTGGGTGCTTCCTGAGGCTTGTCCTTCTCCGGCATCAGCGATCCTAGATCGAAGGAGCAGCCGCACAGCGCAATCCCCATCAAAGCCAGCGCGAACGGCCGCTGCCAGATCTGGCTTAGCCGTGCCAAGCCGCGCTCGGGGAAAGGGGAGGCCATCTACGGATCGCTCGCGCCGGTGCCGCATAGGTAGTGCCCCGTCCCAGAAAGGCACCGCTCACAAACAATAACGCGGGCCTGGGGCCCGCGTCATCGGAAACTGAAATCTTGCTAAATGCGGTAGGTCGATCAGCGCGGACCGCGCGGACCTGCGCCCGGGCCGCCACGACCGCCGCGATCACCGCCGGGGCCGGCGCCGAACACCGGCTTCGGCTTCATCGGCAGCAGGCCTTCGCGCTGCAGCTTCTTGCGGGCCAGCTTGCGCGCGCGGCGCACTGCTTCGGCCTTTTCGCGGGCCTTCTTCTCGGAGGGCTTTTCGTAGTGACCGCGGAGCTTCATCTCGCGGAAAATACCCTCGCGCTGCATCTTCTTCTTCAGCGCCTTGAGGGCTTGATCGACATTGTTATCGCGAACGAGAACCTGCACGCGGCATCCTCTTCAGTGGATCGGATTTGAATTCTGGTAAGACGAAGGGGATGGCGAAACGCGCAAGCCCTTAACCTTGAGGGCGCGGATGTATCAGACAAAAGCGGGGATGTCCACCGGCCAAGCGTGGATTCGGGCCAAGTTCAGCCATTAAATAAGGCAAAATACCTCCGTGCGGCCCTGATTTGGGAGATTTGACGCCAAGGGTGGGGCCGTTTTCGGAGCCTTGTTCCGGAAACTTTGAAAGTAGGGGACGACACATGGACATCAAGAAATACGCCGCTGAAGCCATCGGCACTTTTTGGCTCACATTCGCAGGTTGCGGCAGCGCGGTGATCGCCGCCGGCTTTCCTCAGGTCGGAATCGGCCTGGTCGGTGTTTCCCTCGCGTTCGGCCTGAGCGTCGTCACCATGGCGTATGCGATCGGCCACATCTCGGGTTGCCATCTCAACCCGGCGGTCACGGTCGGTCTTGCCGCCGGCGGCCGTTTCCCCGCCGGGCAGATCCTGCCCTATGTGATCGCCCAGGTCGCCGGTGCGATCGTGGCGGCGGGGCTGCTCTACGTCATCGCCAGCGGCGCTCCCGGATTCGACGTCAGCAAGGGCTTCGCGTCCAACGGCTATGATGCGCATTCGCCGGGCCAGTACAGCATGATCGTGTGCTTCCTCACCGAGGTGGTGATGACCATGATGTTCCTGTTCATCATCATGGGCTCCACTCATGGCCGCGCCCCCGCAGGCTTCGCACCGCTCGCGATCGGGCTCGCGCTGGTGATGATCCATCTCGTCAGCATCCCCGTCACCAACACGTCGGTGAACCCGGCGCGCAGCACGGGCCCGGCGCTGTTCGTCGGCGGCTGGGCGACGGCGCAGCTTTGGCTGTTCTGGGTCGCGCCGCTGATCGGCGGCGCGCTGGGCGGGGTGATCTATCGCTGGCTCAGCGAGGAGCCGGCAGGCGTCGTCGCGGGCGCGAAGACGGCGTAGAGAGCGTTTTCGAGCGAAGTGGATACCGGTTCGCGTCAAGAAAACGCTCAAACAAAAATCGCCGAGCGGGATCGCAGCGAATGCTGCGGTCCCGCTACTTGCTCTTCGTCGGCCTGACTTCGGTGACATGGCCCATCTTGCGGCCGGGGCGCGGCGTGCCCTTGCCGTAGATGTGCACCGTGGCGCCGGGGACGGTCAGCCAGTTTTCGTGATCGTTGATCTCGTCGCCGATCAGGTTGGTCATGGTGACGATTTCGCCGTGGCGCACCGGCTTGCCGAGCGGCCAGCCGGCGATGGCGCGGATGTGCTGCTCGAATTGCGAGACGGATGCGCCATCGAGCGTCCAGTGCCCGGAATTGTGCACGCGCGGGGCGATCTCGTTGACCAGCACCTTCGGTCCGGTGCCATTGGCGAGCACGAACATCTCGACGGCGAGCACGCCGACATAGTCGAGCGCGCTTGCGATCTTGCTGGCGATGCTGCGCGCCTCTTCGGCGAGCGAATCCGGGATCGGCGCGGGAGCGCGCGATATCTTCAGGATGTGGTCGCGGTGCTCGTTCTCGGTGACGTCGAAACACTCGACCTCGCCCGTGGCCGCGCGCGCGGCGATTACGGAAATCTCGCGCTCGTATGGCACGAAGGCTTCCAGGATCGCGGATTTGGTGGCGAGGCTGGTCCACACCTTGGCGATGTCGTCGCCCTCGCGGATGATGGCCTGGCCTTTGCCGTCGTAACCGAAGCGGCGCGTCTTCAACACCGCCGGAAGACCGATCCGGACGATCGCCTCGCGCAGCGAAGCCACCGAGGTGACGTCGGCGTAAGCGGCCGTACCGATGCCGAGCCGGGTGACGAAATCCTTCTCGGCGAGCCGGTCCTGGGTGGTCTCGAGAATCTTGCGGTTGGGCAGCACGGGGCGGCGCGCATCCAGCACCATCGCGGCCGCGGCCGGCACATTCTCGAATTCGTAGGTGATGACGTCGACGTCGTTGGCGAACAGTTCGAGCGCTTCGACGTCGGCATATTCGGCGCAGGTCGCGTTCAAGACGACGTCGAAGGCCGGCGAGTCCGGATCGGGCGAGAACACCTGGCAGCGCAGGCCGAGCCGCGCCGCAGCCATGGCCAGCATCCGGCCCAATTGTCCGCCGCCGAGGATTCCGATGGTGTCGCCGGGCTTCAGCTTCACGTGCCTGGTGTCGGTCACGCCTTGTCCTCCGGGCGCTCGGCAACTGACTCGGTCTGGGCCTTGCGCCAGGCGGCGAGGCGGTTGGACAAGGCCGGGTCGGACAAGGCCAGGACGGACGCTGCCAGCAGCGCGGCGTTGATCGCGCCGGCCTTGCCGATGGCGAGGGTGCCGACCGGGATGCCGGCGGGCATCTGCACGATCGAATAGAGCGAATCGAGGCCCTTCAGCGTCTTGGATTCGACGGGAACGCCGAACACCGGCAGTTCGGTCAGCGCCGCCGCCATGCCGGGCAGATGTGCTGCGCCTCCAGCGCCGGCGATGATGACCTTGTAACCCGCAGCCTTGGCCCCCTTTGCGAAAGCAAACAGCCGGTCGGGGGTGCGGTGGGCCGAAACGATACGGGTGTCGGCGGCAACGCCGAGCGCGGCAAGCGTGTCGGCGGCATGCCGCATCGTGTCCCAGTCCGACTGGCTTCCCATGATGATGGCGATCGGCGCGGTCATGACGTTAATTGTGCCCGAAAAACAGAAGGATAGGCCAGATTAACGGTTCCGGCCGGCGGCTCGCAAGGCGGTGGCAAGGAGAACGGAATGCACTATCCTGTCTTGGTGAATCCCCGCAAGCCTTCATTGAGCAGGATGCCCATGAAGAAACCAAAAAGGGCGAGCGCTGCGAAGGCCAAAAAGGGCCGGAAGACCAGCGCCGGCCGATCCAAAGCCGCCCCAAAGCGGCTGACCAAGCGTTCGGCGAGGCCGCCGGCGCCCGCCGCGTCGGCCGATAATGGAGCCAAGGATAGCGTCAGGGCAACGATCCGGGGCTTGCGGACCAAGCTCAAGGAGGCGCAGCGCCGGGTCGCGGAACTGGAAGCTGCGGCCGACACGGATTTCCTGCTCGAGATTCCCAACCGGCGCGGCTTCGAGCGCGAGCTGGCGCGCGCCATCGCTTACATGAAGCGCTACCGCGCCAGTGGGGCGCTGATCGTGCTCGACGTCGATCGGTTGAAGCCGATCAACGATTCGTTCGGTCATGGCGCCGGCGACGAGGTGCTCAAGGCGATTGCCGCCACGCTGACGCGGCAGGTCCGTGCTTCCGACGTGGTCGGCCGGCTCGGGGGCGACGAGTTCGCGCTGCTGCTCTGGAATCTCAGCGAGACAGACGCCAAGGCGAAGGCGGCCACCTTTGAGCAGGCGGTCGACGAATTGTCCTTTGTCTTTCGTGGCCAGCAGGTGACCGCGGGCGCCTCCGCCGGGGTCGCGCTGCTGGGGGCGCAGTCCGATGCGGGCCGCGCCCTGGAGGAGGCGGATGCCGCCATGTATGTGCGCAAGGCGCACCGGCGGCACGAGCCGCTGATCAGGCTGGTCAGCAGCTAGAGCATGATCCGGGAAAGTGTGAACGGTTTTCCGAAGAGATCATGCTCAAACGTTAAACCTTACAGCGTGGCGAGATCTTCGGGCACGTTGCCGAATTTGCGCAGCAGCGTGGCGTCGCCGAATTCGCCGGTCATGGGATCCCCGCTGCGGCTGAAGGCGACCGCGCCGATATGGCCTGCACCCCGCGATAAGAGCTCGGCGCGCCGCAGCGCGGCCGTCGAACTCTGGCATTCTTCCGCTGCGCCTGCGACAGGCGAGCCGTCGGCATCGATCAAAAAGGGCATTGCAACGTAATAGGTCACGTCCGACATGGCGTTGCTCCAATGTTGAAACTCAGGCGGCGCTGCTCTTGCTCCGCATCTTGCTACACGAGGTGTCCGGAATGCAGCCGGCGGAAATCGCCGCCTGCAATTCTTCCAGCTCGGCTTCCAGATATTCGTTCGCCATGATCAGCGCCTTGATGGTGCTTCGCAAATTGCCGTCGCACATCGCGATCGCCTGATCGCAGGCCTGTTCATAATGGCTGTTGTCGAGAAGGGCGGTTGCAGACATCTGCGTTGTCCTTGTCAGTCGTCGTAGGCGTTTCCTGATGCTCAAATGTTCCTATTTTGTTCTTTTGGAGTCAAGCGGATTCATGTTGCTCGACGAAAAGCCGACTCGCAGATCAGGCGATGATGTCGGGGGTAATCTGGTCTTCGATGAACGCGATGCGATCGCGCAACAACAGCTTGCGCTTCTTCAACCGCTGTAGCCGCAACAGGTCGGGGGCGGGCGATTGATGCAGTGCATCGATCGCCGCATCGAGATCTCGGTGTTCCTGCTGCAACCGGGTGAGCTCGGCTTCGAGCTCACGCTCGTCTTCATTGGTCATGTCTGCGGTGGCCGAAAACCGATAGGCGTGAGATTTAAGGCTGTGGATGCCCTGTGGAAATTATCGTCCTTGCGCGGCGTGATCGCAAGCGATCTGCGAGCACCGTTCGCCGATCTCCAGCGACATATTTCCGCCGATCGCAGCGCCGCTACGCAAGCGCATTGATATCATGGATTTTTCCCACGCGGTTCCTTTACTCACGCTTCGTTACATATGAATTTTCAAAAATGAAGCTGTGATGACGGATATTCATCGACAGAACGAATCGGTGATGTAGACTTCGTTGTCCGGATCGAATCCTGAGGTTCAACCCTACCGAGGAGGTTTCGAATGACAATTCAGGCACATCTCGTTGAATTGGAGCGGAAGCACAAACTTCTCGAAAACGAATTGCACGAAGCTCTCGTGCACCTTTCAACAGACGACCTGCAAATTGTTGAGTTGAAGCGCCGGAAGTTGATGGTCAAGGACCAGATCGAGCGTCTCAGGCAAGGCGACACGCTCCACTAGTAACCCCGTAACAGCGTAGAGTTGATCGTACCCTTATCCCGCAGGGATGAGAGCCTTTGCGCTCATCCCTGCAGCAGGGTGCGCACCGTGCAAAGATGTTTGCGCGGTTTAAGTGCGTGCGAGCTCGGCGACGTGATCGGCGATCGCGAGCGACGACGTCAGTCCCGGCGATTCGATGCCGAACAGATTGACCAGGCCCGCGACGCCGTGATCGCGCGGGCCCTGCATCAGGAAGTCCTGGGTCGCGACAGCAGGCGGCACGATCTTCGGCCGGATGCCCGAATAGCTCGGCATCAACGCGCCGTCAGGCAGTGTCGGCCAGTATTTGCGGATCGCCGGATAGAAGCGCTCGGCGCGTGACGGGTCGACCTCGTAATTGATCGTCTCGATCCACTCGACGTCGGGGCCGAAGCGCGCTTGGCCTGCCATATCCAGAGTGAGATGCACCCCTAACCCGCCGGGCTCGGGCACCGGATAGATCAGGTGCGAGAACGGCGCCTTGGCATTGCAGCTGAAGTAATTTCCCTTGGCGAGATAGGCCGGCGGAATACGGTCCAGCGGCATGCCGTCGATGTTGCGTGCCACATTCGTCGCCGAGAGTCCCGCGGCGTTGACGAGGAGGCTGCATTGCAGCGTCATTGGCGCCTCGCCGCCGGCTTCGATTTCGATAAGGCCGTTCGCCGTCTTGGCGCGGATCAGCGGGGTGTGAAACGCGAAGGCCGCGCCCGATGCCTCGGCTTCGCCGCGCAACGAGAGCATGTAGGCGTGGCTGTCGATGATGCCCGTTGACGGCGACAGCAGCGCAGCGTCGCAGGCGAGCGCCGGCTCGAGCGTGCGGGCCGCCTCGCCCGTGAGCAGCTGCATGTCGAGCACGCCATTGGCCTCGGCATGGGCCTTGATCGATTGCAGTTTCTCGGTCTCCTGCGGGCTCGTCGCGACGATCAGCTTGCCGCAATTCCTGTGCGGGATGCCGCGCTCGGCACAGTAGCGGTAGAGCGCGTGCTTGCCGTCGACGCACATGCGCGCCATCCAGCTCCCGGCGCGGTAGTAGATGCCGGCATGGATCACCTCACTGTTCCGCGAGGAGGTGATGGTGCCGATCGCCTCGGCCTCCTCGAGCACGATGACCTCGCGCCCGGCCTGCGCGAGCTTTCGGGCCACCGCGAGCCCGACCACGCCGGCTCCGATGACGACGCAATCGACCCTATCCATGGCTGTGCAGGATGTCCGCTGGAAGCGCTGGTGCCATCAGGCCTGGGACTAATGGTGCGGGGCCGTTTTCCGTTAAGGAAGAATTTATCATGTCAGGGCAATTGCCGTATTTCACGTCACATTTTTCTGTTGTGCGTACAGGCGTTTACCCGATCCAAACCCGTGAAGCCAGACAATCCGACGTTGAAATCGCGGGTGGCTGATGGCTGAGAAGAACTGGCACGAGGGCAGCACGCTTCCGATTGCTGTGCAGGCCGTTGTGTGCCTGGCCGGCACGGTTGCGCCCGCGCGCGCCTTTGCGCTGTCGGACAGTTTTGCCGCGCCGAGCTATCTCGGCCAGCTGGAACCCAACGTGGTCTGGGAAGTCCTGATCGCGGGCATCGTCGTCTGCGCGTTCCTCGCCGCGATCGTGCTGTGGATCCATTCCTCGCTGCGCCGGACCAGGCGTTTGCAGCTGCGGCGCAACGCCTTCGTCTCCTCCGCCATGAACAATCTCAATCAGGGCGTGGTGATGACGGATGCGCAGCGACGCGTCATCTTCTGCAACGACCGCTATCTCGAGATCTACGGCCTGACGCGGTCGGACGTCTGGGCCAACATGAGCGGCCATGAGCTCCTCGAGCTGCGCCGCACGCGCGGGGTGCTCGGCGTCGCCTCGGACGATGAGTTTTATGAGAAGGCGGCCAGTACCAACGGCCTGATCACCGAACTGCCGGACGGACGCGCCATCCTGGCGAAATATTTCGTGCTGCCGAACGGCGGCTCGGTGGCGACGCATCTCGACGTCAGCGAGCAGCGCAGGCTGTCGCGACAGCTCGCCTCGACCAAGCAGTTCCTCGAAACGGTGCTCGACAACGTGCCGGCCTGCGTGGCCGCCAAGAACATCGAGGACGGCCGCTATATCTTCGCCAACAGCGCCTATGAGCGGTTCTGGGGGTTCTCGCGCGATTATGTCGTCGGCAAGAATGCGCGCGAGCTGTTCGCGTCCGTCTCGGCTGATCGCATCGAGGCAACAGACCGGGCGGCGCTCAATTCGCCGGATGGCCAATTCCGCAATGAATTCGAGGTCGATCGTGGCGGCGAGCGGCGCATGGTCGCCTCGATCCGGATCGTGGTCCGCAACGAGAACAACAAGCCCGAATTCCTGATGCTCGTGTTCGAGGACATCACAGACCGCCGCTCCCTGTCGAAGGAGCTGGAGAGCGCCAAGAAGTTCCTCGATCTGGTGGTCGACAACATCCCGGTGGCGCTGATCGTCGAGCAGGTCAAGGACGGCCGCTATCTGCTCGCCAATCGCAGCGCTGAGACGATCCTCAACCGCCGGCGCGAGGAAGCCACGGGCCTGACCGCGTCCGACATCTTCAACCCCAAGGAAGCCAAGCTGATCATCGCGCGCGACGAGGCCGCGATCAAGAAGCGCGGGATGATCACCGAGGAGCATCCGATCTCCACCAAGGACGGCCTGCGGCTGTTCCTGACCCGCCGCGCCACCGTGCTCAATGATGCCGGCGAGCCGCAATATCTGATCAAGACCCACGAGGACGTCACCGACCGCCGGCAGACCGAGTCGCGCATGGCGCACATGGCCTATCACGACGGCCTCACCGATTTGCCGAACCGCGCCGCCTTCCTTCAGGCCCTGACCCAGATGATCGAAGCCTGCGAAGGCACCGGCGAGGAGTTCGCCGTCCTCTGTGTCGACCTCGACGGCCTCAAGGAGGTCAACGACGTCTTCGGCCATGCGCTCGGCGACAAGCTTCTGGTCGAGGTGGCCCAGCGGCTTCAGGATTCCGCCCGTGGCGGCGTGGTGGCGCGCCTGTCTGGGGACGAATTCGGCTTGATTATCGACGGCAAGCAGCCGGACGCGGGCCTTGCGCTGGCACAGCAGCTCGGCGAGGCCGTCGCAAGGGAATTCCAGATCGATGGCCGGGCGGTCCGCGCCGGCGCCACCACCGGCATGGCGGTCTTCCCGCACAACGGCAGCGATGGCGCCTCGCTGCTCGCCAATGCCGGTGCGGCGCTGTTCCGCGCCAAGCAGAAGTCCCGCGGCACGATCAGCCTCTACCAGCCCGAGATGGACCAGCAGATCCGCAATCGCCGCGTGCTGCACCAGGATCTCTCGATGGCGATCAAGAACGGCGAGCTCTCGCTCGCCTTCCAGCCGCAGGGGGCCGCGGGCCACAGCGTCGCCGAGAGCGAGACCATCGGCTTCGAGGCGCTGGCGCGCTGGCAGCATCCGGTGCGCGGCCAGGTTTCGCCGGCCGAATTTATCCCGATCGCCGAAGAGAGCGGCCTGATCGTCGAGATGGGCGAGTGGATCCTGCGCGAGGCCTGCCGCGAGGCGGCGTCCTGGCCGAAGCCGCTCCAGGTCGCGGTCAATCTGTCGCCGGCGCAGTTCATGCACGGCGACGTGGTTGGCCTCGTCCATTCGATCCTGATCGAGACCGGCCTTGCACCCGGCCGGCTCGAGCTGGAAATTACCGAGGGCGTGCTGATCGAAGATTTCGACCGGGGCCTCGCTCTGCTGCGCCGCCTGAAGGCGCTCGGCGTGCGGATCTCCATGGACGATTTCGGCAGCGGCTACTCATCGCTGAGCTACCTCCAGGCGTTCCCGTTCGACAAGATCAAGATCGACCGCGCCTTCATCATCAATCTCGGCCGCAACCCGCAATCGGCTGCGATCGTTCGCGCGGTGATCGATCTCGGCCACGGCCTCGACATGTCGATCATCGCCGAGGGCGTCGAGACGGTCGAGCAACTCGCCTTCCTCGCCAAGGAGGGCTGTGACGGCGTGCAGGGCTATCTGCTCGGCAAGCCCTTGCCGATCGGGAAATATGCCGGGCTCGTCGGCCGCGCCGAGGTCATGCAGCTTGCGCTCAAGACCGGCTAGAGCGTTTTTTCGAGCGAAGTGGTACCGGTTCGCGTCAAGAAAACGCGTCAAAGCAAGAATCTAGAGCCCCGTTCCGATTTCATCGGAACGGAAATGGCTCTAGTGATGATTGGGCGCTTCGCTCCCATTCGACGGCTTCATGGCGGATTACGACCTTGCGATCATCGGCGGCGGTCTGAACGGTGTCAGCCTCGCCCGCGATGCGGCGGGCCGCGGCCTGCGGGTTATCCTGTTCGAGCAGGGCGATCTCGGCGGCGCAGCGTCGTCGGCAACACCGCGTCTGATCCACGGCGATCTGTCGGTGCTGGAGCGGCGCGAATTCTGGCGGGTGCGCCGGGCCCTCGCCGAGCGCCTGACCTGGCTTCGGATCGCGCCACATGTGGTCCGGCCGATGCGGTTCGTGATCCCGGCGCATGCCGAGGAGCGTCCGCCATGGCTGCTGCGCGCCGGCCTGTTCCTCTACGACAGCCTCACCAGCCGCAGCGGCCTGCCTGGATCGGCGACCCTCGACATCACCCATCATCCGGTCGGCAACGCGCTGAAGCGCCCGTTCGGCACGGCGTTCGAATATTCGGACTGCGTCGTCGATGATTCCCGCCTGGTGGTGCTCACGGCGCTCGATGCCGCCGAACGCGGCGCTGCGATCCGGACCGGGGCGCGCTGCGTGCGTGCCGATCGAACCGACACCTGGCGGCTCGCGGTGGTCGATCGTGGCCACCGCCGCACGATCACGGCCCGGGCCCTCGCCAACGCCACCGGAGGCTGGACGCCGATGGTCGCGGACACCGTGCTGCGCCAGCCGCAGCCCGCAACGGCCGCCCTGCAGATGAGCCAGATCATCGTGCCCAAGCTGTTCGATTCGGACAACGTCTACGTCTTCCAGAACAGCGATGGACGATTGATCTTCGCATCCCCTTTCGAGCGGGAGTTCACGCTGATCGGCACGGTCACGCATGATTTCACCGGCGATCCTGCAATCGTCGCGATGCGCGGGGCTGATGTGACCTATCTGTGCGAAGCGGCCAGCCGCTATTTCCGCGAGCGCGTCACCCCGATCGACGTGGTCCGGACGGTCTCCGGCGTCAATTTGACGCCGGCGTCCGCGCGGCGAGGTGACGGCACAACCCTGTTCCATGCCCGCCGGCGCAGGGCGCCGTTGATCACGATGTTCGGCGGCGACGTCACTACCTCGCGCCTGCGCGCGGAGCGGGCGGTGACGAAGTTGACGCCGTTCTATCCGATGTCGCCGCGCTGGACCGCCGGTGCAGCGCTGCCCGGCGGAGATTTTGTCTGGGACCATTTCGACACCCAAGTCGACCTCGCCCGCGACCGCTGGCGCTTTCTGGGGGAGACGCAGGCCCAGCGCCTGGTCGCGGCCTATGGCTCGCGATTGTCGGCCGTGCTCGGCGAGGCGAAGAGCCGTGACGAGCTCGGCCCAGCCTTCGGCCCCGAACTGACCGGCGCCGAGGTGCGCTATCTCATGACCCACGAATGGGCGCGCTTTCCGGATGACGTTCTCTGGCGCCGCTCCAAGCTCGGCCTGACGATGCCGGCAGCGGACCGCGACGCGCTGGCCGCATTTATGGCGTAGCCCGGATGGAGCGAAGCGCAATCCGGGAAAGTCTTTCCTTCGATGCACCGCCCCGGATTACGCTTCGCTCCATCCGGGCTACAGGGCTGCAATGGAAGGTATCTCCGACATGGTTGAGCAAAGCCCGATCGGCCGCTAGCGTGCGGCGGAATCGGGGTTGGCAGGGAACATGACCGACGAATTGCCCAAAACGAACGCCGCAACAGGCGCGGCCGACGCTGCCGCCGGCCAGCCGCTGCTGCGCATTGAGGGCGTCGCCAAGTCTTTTGGGACGTTCCGGGCTGTGGATAGTGTGTCGCTCGACATCAAGGCCGGTGAATTCTTTGCGCTGCTCGGCCCCAGCGGCTGCGGCAAGACCACGCTTTTGCGCATGCTCGCCGGCTTCGAGGCGCCGGACGAGGGGCGTATCCTGCTCGGCGGCAAGGACATCGCGCAGGCCCTGCCGCATGAGCGCCCGGTCAACATGATGTTCCAGAATTACGCGCTGTTTCCGCATCTGTCGGTGCGCGACAACATCGCCTTCGGCCTGAAGCGCGCCGGTCTGGCGCGCGCCGATATTGCCACGCGCGTGGCCGAGATGGTTGCGCTGGTGAAGCTCGAAGGACTGGAGAAGCGCAAGCCCGACCAGCTCTCCGGCGGCCAGCGCCAGCGTGTGGCGCTCGCGCGTGCATTGGCGCGTCGGCCGCAACTGCTGCTGCTCGACGAGCCGCTCGCGGCGCTGGACAAGAAGCTGCGCGAAAGCACGCAAGCCGAGCTGATGGAGCTGCAGCGCCGGCTCGGCACGACCTTCATCATCGTCACCCACGACCAGGAGGAGGCGATGACGATGGCGAGCCGGATCGGCGTGATGAAGGCCGGCAAGCTGGCGCAGGTCGCCGCGCCACGCGAACTTTATGAGGCGCCGCGCTCGCGCTGGATCGCCGAGTTCGTCGGCGACGTCAATGTGTTCGAAGGCGAGTTCAAGCTGCGTGACGGTCATCGCCTGGTGATTGCCACGCGCGAGGCCGGCACGCTGGTGACGGCCGAGCCGCGCGAGCCCGTTGGCGAGACGAAAATGTCGGTCGCGATCCGGCCCGAGAAGGTCAAGCTCTCGCGCCGCGGGCCGGTGTCCAGGGCCGGTCGTGAGATGGCGATCAACAGTCTGGATGGCGTGATCGCCGACATCTGCTATCTCGGCGGCACGACCACGTACAAGGTGAAGCTCGAGACCGGCGGAACGGTGCAAGCTTCAGTCATCAACAGCGCGCGCCTCGACGTCGACGCCTACAGTGTGAACCAGAACGTCGTCGCCTGGTTCACGCCCGACGACTGCGTGGTGCTGCAATCATGAGTTCCCGTCGCATCTTCGCGCGGCCGGCGCGTTTTGCAGCTATCGCGCCTTACCTCTGGATGATGCTGTTCTTCCTGGTGCCGTTCGCCTTCGTGCTGAAGATCAGCCTGTCGCAGACGGCGATTGCGCAGCCGCCTTACGATCCGTTGTTCGACCTGACGGCGGGATGGGAGGCGCTGAAGACGGCCCTTGCCGCGTTGTCGATCGACAATTTCAGGCTGCTGATCTCCGACGATATCTACGTGTTCGCTTACGTGCGCAGCCTCACCGTCGCCGTTACCGCGACTGCGCTGTTGCTGCTGATCGGCTACCCCATCGCCTATGGCATGGCGCGCCTGCCGAGGAGTTGGCAGGCGGTGGCTATGGTGCTGGTGATCGTGCCGTTCTGGACCTCGTTCCTGATCCGCATCTATGCCTGGATCAACATCCTCCAGCACGACGGCCTGCTCAACCAGATCCTGCTGGCGCTGCATCTGGTCAGCCAGCCCGTCGTGTGGCTCTCAACCGACAGCGCGATGTATATCGGCATCGTCTATTCCTATTTGCCGTTCATGATCCTGCCGCTCTACGCCACGCTCGCCAAGATGGAGCCGGCGTTGGAGGAAGCTGCCGGTGACCTCGGCGCGCCGCCCTGGCAGGTGTTCTGGCTCGTCACCTTCCCGCTGTCGCTGCCCGGCGTCGGCGCCGGCGTGCTGCTGTGCTTCATTCCCATCGTCGGCGAGTTCGTCATTCCGGACCTTCTGGCCGGCTCCAACGCGCTGATGATCGGCCAGACCCTGTGGCTCGAATTCTTCACCAACAAGGACTGGCCGGTTGCGTCCGCGGCGGCCATCGTGCTGCTGGTCGTGCTGCTGGTGCCGCTGTTGCTGTATGAGCGGCTGCAGAAGCGGCAGCTGGAACAGGGGCGCTGAGACGATGCGCAAGGTCTCCCGCCTCTCCCGCTTCAACATCGCCTCGCTCGCGCTGGGGCTGGCGTTCCTTTACTTGCCGATCCTCATCCTCGTCATCTATTCCTTCAACGCCTCGCGGCTGGTGACGGTGTGGGGCGGCTGGTCGCTGCGCTGGTATCACGAGTTCTTCAATGACCGCGCCATGATCGAGGCGGCCTGGATGAGCCTGCGGGTTGCGGTCTCCTCCGCCACCATCGCCACGCTGCTCGGCACGCTCGCGGCGGTCGCGCTGTCCCGCGGCGAGCGGTTTCGCGGCCGGACGCTGTTTTCCGGCATGCTCTATGCGCCGCTGGTGATGCCGGAGGTAATCACGGGATTGTCGCTGCTGCTGTTGTTCGTTGCGCTGAACGCCGAGCGTGGCTTCTGGACCGTGACGATCGCCCACACCACGCTGACGATGTGCTTCGTGGCGGTGGTCGTGCAGTCCCGCCTCGGCTCGCTCGATCGTTCGCTGGAGGAGGCCGCGATGGACCTTGGCTGCGATCCGGCCCGCGCGTTCGTGGCCGTCACTCTGCCGCTGATCGCGCCGGCCATCGTCGCGGGCTGGATGCTGGCGTTCACGCTGTCGCTAGACGATCTCGTGATTGCGAGCTTTACCACCGGTCCCGGCTCGGCCACGCTGCCGATCAGGATCTACTCGGAGGTGCGGCTGGGCGTGAAGCCCGAGATCAACGCGATCTGTACGCTGGTGATCGCCCTGATCGCGATTGTCATCGTGATCGCTTCGCTCGCTTCGAAGCTGTCGAGCTCGCGGGGCGAGAGCGCAGCGCCGCTGTAGCCGTTCGTCCGGCGAACCGCGCGCGGGTTGCATCCTGGACCACGGCGCCGAGCTGCCGTAGCGCCAGCGCATTGAGCGGAAACTCCAGCAGGATATGGATCAGGCTCAGCGCCAGCAGGAAGGTGAAGCCGAACGCGTAGTCGTAGAAATAGAGCGCGGTGGCCGCCGCACTGGCGGCCGCCATGGCCGCAAGCCGCGCCTTCGGCACCGCGGTCCAGCGGATCACGTCGGCTTTGATGAACCAGTTGAGGTAGTGATAGGTGTAGACGAAGGCGAGCAGGCTGGTCAGCCTGGTGTCGAGCACGAGGCCGGGTACGCCGAACAGCCGCCCCAAGGCCGGGCCGACATTGCCGAAATAATCCTGGCCGACGCGGGCAAAGCTCGCGATCCGGATTTCGGCGGCCGGCGGCAGCAGCAGAATCGTGGCGATCGCGACGAGGTAGGCCACCACCAGCGCGGCCTGTGCGCGGCTGCCGGACCTGTAGGCGCCGAGCACCATGAAGATCAGCGTGAACAGCGAGACGTGGATGAGCGTTGGAATCAGGATGCCGATGACGGCGAGCGACGATCCGCTTGAATACATGATTGCGGACAGCGCGATCGCCACCATGAACAGCAGCATGCTCTCGATCGCAGAGGTGGTGGCCGCCAGCATGGCGCAGACGACCAGCGCGCCCCACATCGCAAAGCCGAACCACGAGGCGTTGTCGATCAGCGCCGCGACCACCGCGATGATTGCGAGGGCGGCCGCAATCCCGCGATGAGGCAGATAGTAGCTGCGGTCGTGCAGCCACGAGATCTCGGTGAAATAGTGCGCCGGGCCGAGCACGACATAGGCCAACAGCAGCAGCTCGAACGGGACCAGATAGGCGGCTGCGAGCGCCAGCAGCATCAGGCCGAGATGGATCGCGTCGTTGCTGCGCATGATGCCGAGCCCCCGCCTGAGGACCCGGAGGTTAGAGCAGGCGTGGACAATCTTCAATTGCCCACGCTGTCACTCAAACGGCTTGCTTGCAGCGCCGCGATGCGTCCTGCAGCGTCAGGACTTCACCGCGCCCGCCGTGAGCCCGCCCACCATGTAGCGGCGGAAGGCGTAATAGACCGCGGCCGGCGGCAGCGCGTAGATGAAGCCGGTGGTCATCAGCAGCTCCCAGGGCGAATCGTCAGCGGCGAGGAAGTTGCCGAGCGCGACGGGGAGGGTGATCTCGCGGTCGTTGGAGAGCAGCAGGAACGCGTAGAGATATTCGTTCCAGGCCAGCAGCACTGCATAAGTCCCGATCGCGACCAGCGAGGGCATCATCAGCGGCAGGTAGACCAGACGGAAGATCTGGAGCGTCGTCGCGCCGTCCATCACGGCGGCCTCGTCCAGCTCGACCGGCAGCTTGTCGGAGGCCTGCTTGAGCACCCAGATCGCGTAGGGGCTGGCGATCGTCACCATCGCCAGGATCAGCGACCAGTGATTGTTGAGCAGGCCGTAATTGCCCATGGTCCGGTACATCGGCACGGCGAGGAACGCCGCCGGGATGAAATAGGTGAAGAGCGCGAGGTTGAGCACCACGCGCCCGCCCGGCACCTTCAGCCGCGAGATCGAGAACGCCGCCGCGGTGGCGATGAACAGCGTCAACGCGCCGACGGCCGCCGCGATCACCACCGAATTCCAGAACTGCACGTAGAAATCGCGCAGGAAATAATGCTGCTGCTTGAACACGATCTCGAAGTTGTGCAGCGTCGGATGATCCGGCCACAGCTTGCCCGAGAACGCGTCTTCCTTCGGGGAGATCGCGAACAGGAACATGTGATAGATCGGGATCATCGTCCACAGAAAGACGGGAATGCCGATCAGCAGGAGCCGCGCTTCGGTCCCGACTTCGCGCAAGGTGGGGAGCTTCATCGCGACAACCGTTTCATCATGAAGTACACGAGCGGCAGGACGAACGGCATTGCGCAGACGATGGATGCCATCGCCAGCGAGAGCTGGTCGAGCCGGAGATAGCGGATGCCGAGCGTCGCCAGCACGTGCGTGAGGTCGGCCGGGCCGCCGCCGGTGAGCAGATAGACGCTGTTGAAGTCGCCCAGCGTCCAGATCATCGAGAGCAGCGTGCAGGTAACGTAGAGCGTCTGCATCGATGGCCAGGTGATATAGCGGAATTTCTGCCACCAGCTCGCACCATCCACCTCGGCGGCCTCGAACAGATCGTGCGAGATCGCAAGGCGGCCGGTGATCAGGATCAGCGTCCAGAACGGCAGGGATTTCCAGATGTGCACGGCGATCGCCATGCTGAGCGCCACGGTCGGGTCGTTCAGCCAGTTCGGCCCGTCATCGCCGGTGAAGGAGAAGATGAGATGGTTGATCACGCCCCATTCGGGATTGAGCATGAAGCGCACCGACAGGATGGTCGGAATCGATGGCACCGCCCAGGGCAGGATGAAGATCACCGAGAGCCATTTGATCCAGGGGCGCTGCACGGCGAAGAAGCCGGACAGGAATAGCGCGATCAGCATCTTGATGTTGATGCCGATGACCAGGAAGATCAGCGTGTTGATTGCGGCGCGCGCGAAAATCGGGTCGTTGTAGAGCGCGACATAGTTTGCCGGAGCGCGCGCCAGCCACAGCCCGTAACAGACGGGATAGACCACGAAGGCCAGGAAAACCAGCAAATAGGGCGCGAGCAGCACGATGCCCCAGACCTGCGCCGGGGTCAGCCGCGACGACAGGGGCGGGCCGGGGATTGCCTGATCGCCAGAGAGCGTGATCGCCATTCTTTTCGGACTCTTCAAAGAGAAGCCGGCCGCAAAATGCGGCCGGTATTGTTCTTACACCTCTCCCCGCAGAGCGGGGAGAGGGGCGGATGACTTTAACCCGCGACCTGCTTGATGCGGGCGATCAGTTCGTCGACGGCCTTGTCGACCGGAACCTTCTCGCTGACGACGCGGTTCATCGCCTTCGCCCACACGTTTTCGTTGTTGAGGATCGTGAACTTCCAGTTCTTGGTGAAGTCGAACGCCGCGGTGCCGCCCTTGAACTGCGTGTAGACGGCCTTGCGGTGCTTGTCAGCCTGCCAGAACGGGCTTTCCTGACTTTCCTTCGTCACCGGGAACCAGCGGCCGAGCGCGCCCTCGATGTAGGGACGGACGTTCTCTTCCTGGAGCAGGAAGCTGATGAACTGCTTGGCCTCGGCCTTGTTCTTGGCCGCGGTGAAGACCAGCCCGGTCTTGACGTCGGAGCGGTAGCGGATGGTTGAACCATCCGGCCCCTTAGGGAAGGACGCCGTGATGATGTCCTGCTCATAGGCCTTCTTGCCGGCCTCGCGCTGCTCTGGCGTCAGTGCCTGGTTCGAGGAATCCTCGAACCACTTCGCCGCGATCGAGATCGTGAAGTTGTGGGTCATCACGATGGTCTTGTTGTGGAAGGCGACGTTGTTGTCGGGATCCTTCCAGGTCGTCGAGGACGGCGGCGTGCAGCCCTTGATGTAGGTGTCGGTGTAGTCCTTCATCGCCTTGATCAGGTTCTCGCGAACCGTGGGATCGTCGACCGTGAGCTTGCCGTCATCGTCGACCAGCTTGACGTGATAGGCGTCCATGAAGGTGTAGAACGACTGGAAAGCGTCGGTGGATTCCACGCCCATCGGCTGGCCCACGGCATAGATGCGCTGGCCGGTGGCCTTGCGGATCGCCGGCTGCACCTTGTCGCACCAGAACGTCCAGTAGCCCGTCCAGTCGTTCGGGATATCGGCCTGCTTGAAGCCGGCCTTCTCCAGCATGTCGTTCCAGATCTGGACGTGCATGCTCTGCTGCTTCAGCGGGAAGCCGTAATAGGCCTTCTTCTTGGCGACGTCGTTGTAGAGGATCGACGCATCGAGCGTGTTCTGCACGAACCGGCCCTTGATCGGCTCCATGATGTCGGAGAGATCCTCGAGCTTGCCCTCATAGGCCCACTTGCCCTGCGCCTGGACGTCATAGGAATCGGAATAGGCGACATCGGGCACGGTGCCGGCATCGAGCGCAGCGACCGTCTTCGGAATCATGTCCTGGATCGCGTATTGCGACAATTCGACCTTGATGCCGGTCTTGGCTTCGAACTTCTTGATCGTCTCGATCAGTGCGTCGTCTTCGGAGCGATAGAAGCCCTTGCCCCACCAGACCGTGATCGTCTTCTGCTGCGCAAATGCGGGTGCAGCGGCTGCAAACAGCCCGGCCGCAGCGACCGCCAGTGATACTGCGCCAATAACCTTGGATTTCACGTTTTTCTCCCTCAAACGGCCGGTGTTTTTAACCGGTCGTATAAAACACTAGCGCATGGCGATAATCCGATCTAGCGGCATGTTGTCAGACCTAGGTCGTGGTGTGTCGGCCTGTGGGGATGCTTAACGCGTGCATCGATCCAATCGCCGCATCAATTCGCCCTGATCAATTCGCGATCATCGGGCAGCGGCAGAGGAACGCGATCCTCAGTTGGACTTCGCATTCTCTTTGGCATTCTCCGCCGACGGCGATCCATCCTGCGCGGGGCGCTTTCCGCCTCCGGTAATGCGCTGCTTCAGAAGATCGAGGAAGGGAGACGCCGCAGGCGATTGTCGGATCAGGCTTTCAGGGTCGGGGAAAATCAGCGGATCGTCCCAGGGGCCCTGAACCATGAAGGGCAATTGAAACCCGGACGTCGTATTGAGGCTTGCCACGCCCTTCATGTCGTATTCGCGCGTCGGCACCGAGGCGGTGCCGGTCAGCGTGATCTTTGCGGCCGGCCCTTCGATGCGGATGTCCTCGGCGGTGGCGATCCCGTCGGAGAATTTTACCGCGATGGTGAGATTGCTGTATGGCGTCGAACCGTTGCGGAAATTGCCGCCGCCGGACAGCGGCCGTCGCTCCAGGCGCTTCAGGAGCTGTTCGGCGTTGAAGCCCGAGATCGCGCCGTCGTGCCCGGTGACGGTGGCGCTGCCGTCGAGCGACTGCACGAGGCCGAACGGGCTCGAGCCCGAGGCGAACAGCGACACGTTGATGTTGCCGCGGCCGGACAGCTTGTTGAGGCCGAACAGTTCGGTGGCGCAGGCCTGGAGATCGACGTCGGTGAACTGGAATTGCGCCTTGATGTCGGCGACGGTGTCGGAGCGCGCGATGCCGAACGAGCCCTTGGCGATCCCGCCATAGATCTGCGCCTCGCCGACCGAGAGCGCCAGCGTGCCGTTGCGCAAATTGGCGCCAATCGCCGTGCGGCCGAGCTTCGTCGGCCCGACCGTCAGCTTTGCCGCCGACAGGCGCATGTCGAGATCTGTGGTGGACAATCCGTTGAGATCGAACAGCTGCCTGTTCCAGTCGCGCGCGCCGCTCGCGAGCAGGCGGAAGGTGGAGATGTAAGGTGTGAAGTCGAGCGCGTCGGCGGCAAGTGTCGCCTGCAAGGTCTGTCGGCCGTTATTGGCGTAGGTCATGACGCCCTCGGCGGCGTTGCCGTCGAGCTCGACATTGACATTGGTGAGCGCGATCGAGGCCCCGACGACGTTGGCGCGCGCCTTCAGCACGAAGCGGCCGAAACCGCCGCTGGCGGGCTGCGGCTGCCCGGTCCAGCGCAGCGCGTTGCGCAAGGAGGGGCTGTCGATCGTGAGCGTGCCTTCCATCATCGGGCTGGTGCGGTTGGCGACGCTGCCGTCGAAGGCGAGCTTGAGTGGTGCGCTGGCGATCCGCGCCTTCAAACCCGATCGCTCGCCGGAGAGGGCGGCGACGAAATCGGAGAAGCTGATCGTACCGTCGACACGCTCGCCGCGCCAGTCGAACTGTCCGGTCGCGGCGAAGGAGCGCGAGATCGAGGGCCAGGCCAGCGACAGGTCGATGTCGTTGAACTGCTCGGTGGCGTGCGTGGCGGCGTCCTCGTATTCGAGCACGCCGTCCTGGATCCGGATTTCGGAGAACGAGATCTGGTTCTCGGCCCCGGGCTTCATCGTGCGCGCGATGGTCTGGATGAAGGGCGTCCAGTTGCTCTCGCCGTCCGGCTTCAGGCTGACATGGATGCGGGGCCGCAGCAGCGTCAGGTCGGCGATCTCGAACCGTTGCAGCAGCAACGGCAGCAGCCGCAGATTGACGGTGAGCACGTCGACATGGAGCGCGGGATTGCTGGTGCCGCCGTCCTTGAGGCCGACGTCGTGGAAGGAGATGTAGCTTGCCGGCAGCACCGAGATGTCGATGTTCCCAGCGACATTGAGCTCGAGCCCGGTGACATCGCGGATCTGCGCTTCGACCGCCTTGCGCAGCGCGTCGCGGTTGATGAGCCAGGAGGTCGCGATCAGGGCGATCAGTGCCACGCCGAGCAGCGCCGCGATCGGCGTCCCGAGGCGCTTCATTCCTTGGGCCATGGTCAATGGCATGTCCTGATCGGGTTGGTCGTTGGAGCCAGCAGGGCGGCCGGGAAACCTGCATGCCCACGCCTAAGCCCTATTGTGTTAAGTCCCGCAACTTGATGGGTTTTCTTGTCGCTTTCAAGGCCGCGGACGGTTCTGCCCACGGCGTGGGCAGCTTCTATCACCCAGGCGCGGTGCGGAGAACCCCGTATCATTGACGGCTTTGGAGGATTTCGCCTAATAATCGCCGCCAATAGGGCGCGACGCCTCCAAGCCGAAGGTTCAGTCGAGGTTTTTTTGCATGAACAAGGTCTATCCCGACGCCAAGTCGGCTCTGTCAGGCATTTTGAAAGACAACATGATGATCATGTCGGGAGGCTTCGGCCTCTGCGGCATCGCCGAGGAGCTGTCGGACGCGATCCGCGAGTCCGGCGTCAAGGGCCTGACGGTGGTCTCCAACAATGCCGGCGTCGACGGCATCGGGCTCAGTCGCCTCCTGGAAACCCGGCAGATCAAGAAGATGATCTCGTCCTATGTCGGCGAGAACAAGCTGTTCGCCCAGCAATTCCTCGCCGGCGAGCTGGAACTCGAATTCAATCCGCAGGGCACGCTGGCCGAGCGCATCCGCGCCGGCGGCGCTGGCATCCCGGCCTTCTACACCAAGACCGGCGTCGGCACGCTGATCGCCGAAGGCAAGGAAGTGAAGGAGTTCGACGGCGAGAAGTACCTGATGGAGCGCGGCCTGTTCGCCGACCTCGCCATCGTGCATGCCTGGAAGGGCGACACCGCCGGCAACCTCATCTACCGCAAGACCGCGCGTAACTTTAACCCGATGATGGCGACCGCCGCCAAGATCACGGTGGCCGAGGTCGAGCATCTTGTTCCCGCCGGTGAACTCAATCCCGACCACATCCACACGCCCGGCATTTTCGTGAAGCGCATCGTCGAGGTCGGCTCGGCCAAGAAGCGCATCGAATTCCGCAACACCCGCCCGCGCACGAGCGCATGATCCGGAAAAGTGGACACCGGTTTTCCGATCAGATCATGCGCCACTAAAGAATCGACAGGAGCACAATGATGGCCTGGACCCGTGAACAGATGGCTGCGCGCGCCGCGAAGGAACTGCGCGACGGCTACTACGTCAATCTCGGCATCGGCATCCCGACGCTGGTCTCGAACTTCATCCCCGACGGCGTCGATGTCAGCCTCCAGAGCGAGAACGGCATGCTCGGCATGGGCCCGTTCCCCTATGAGGACGAGGTGGATGCCGACCTCATCAACGCCGGCAAGCAGACCGTGAGCGAGCTGCCCTCGACCTCGTATTTCTCGAGCGCGGATTCCTTCGGCATGATCCGCGGCGGCCACATGGACCTGTCGATCCTCGGCGCCATGCAGGTGGCCCAGAACGGCGATCTCGCCAACTGGATGATCCCCGGCAAGATGGTCAAGGGCATGGGCGGCGCGATGGATCTCGTCGCCGGCGTCAAGCGCGTCGTCGTCGTGATGGAGCATTCGGCCAAGGACGGCTCGAAGCTGCTGAAGAAGTGCAATCTGCCGCTGACCGGCGAGCGCGTGGTCGACATGGTCGTCACCGATCTCGCCGTCTTCACCATCGACAAGCATGGCGACGGCGGCATGGCCCTGATCGAGCTCGCTGACGGCGTCTCGCTCGACGAGGTCAAGGCCAAGACCGAAGCCGAGTTCCGTGTCGCGCTGAAGAACACGTAAGGTCGTCGCAAAGGGGGCGCGCGTGACGATACGGTCGGCGCGACCCGAAGACGCCGAATTCATCGCCCAGACTATCCTGTCATCGCAGCGTGGCTATCGGTCGCGCGGCTGGTTCGATGTCGCGCTCGGCTGGCCCGATGCGCAGTGTCGCGACCTCATCGCGCGCATCGCGGTCACGCATGCCGTGTCGATGTGGCACGTCTCGCAATTCCTGGTCGCCGAGGTCGATGGCAGACCGGCCGCCGCGCTCTGTGCTGTGCCGGCAGCCGGTACGGGACCGGCGGCCTGGTGCGCGATCGAGGAAGTTGCCGCCGAGACAGGGCTCGATCCGTCCGAGCTGGAAGCCATCCGGCGACGCGGCGCCTACACGCGCGCCTGCTGGGTTCAAGGCGGCGAGGGCGACTGGATGATCGAACATGTTGCAACTGACCCGGCCTATCGCGGCCACGGCCTCGTGCAGGCACTGATCGCGCACGCGCTGGATAAGGGCCGGGCGGCCGGATTTGGCCGGGCGACGATCTCGTTCCTGATCGGCAACATGCCGGCCGAGCGCGCCTATACCAAGGCCGGTTTTGTCTTCGCGGATGAGAAGCGCGATCCCGCGTTCGAGGCGTTGATCGGCGCGCCCGGATTTCGCATGTTCGCGCGGGAGATTTGAGGTTTTTAGCCCGGATGGAGCGCAGCGCGATCCGGGGGATCTCGCGAGCAGATGGTCTGATCCCGGATTGCGCTGCGCTCCATCCGGACTACGCAAAGGCGGCTACGACCTCACTGCCCACACCTTGCTCCATCGCGCCGACGCGCTTGCGACCCACGACGTCTCCTCGCGCACCAGGCGGAAGCCGAGATTGGCAGGCGGCACGCCCTGGGCGCAGCCGCCGGCGCGGGCATCGCGGATGAAATCGGTGACATAGGCGCGGTGCGCGCCCTCGGCGACACGCACGCCGCAGTTCACGGTCGGCCGGCCCGCATTGCCTGAAGCGTCGACGCGCGAGCGCACGAAGCAGGTCGAGGTCCACTCCCAGACGTTGCCGGCGAGATCTTCGATGCCGTGCTCGTTCGGGCCGAACTTGCCAAACGGATAGGCCGTGGTGTCGGAGAGGTCGCGTTCGGATTCGCGCTCATAGCGGCTGATCCAGCGCTTTGAAGGATCCTCCGCGTCGACCGCTACACCATCATCCCTGAATCTGGAGCCGGCCGCAAAGGCCCATTCTGCATCGCTCGGCAGGCGGTAATGGTGACCGGTCTTGCGCGATAGCCAGCCCGCATAGGCCTCGGCGTCGTGCCAGTTCACCTGCACTGCGGGGCGATCGGGGGCGACGGCCACGTCGCGATCCAGTGCGCGGCAAGCGCCATCCTGCACGCAAAGCTGATAGTCGGACGACGAGACCTGATTTCGCATGATGTGCAGCGGCCGGTCGATACGCATCGCGCGCAGCGGCGCTTCGGCCTGCTGCCCGCCGCGCGTGAAATCGCCGGCCTCGCGATAGGACACGCTGCCCGGCGCGACCCTGACGATCGCAGGCTCAGCCGCCGTGCCGTGGACGGCCATTGTCGAGACCAGCGGCGCCACCGCGATCGGCCCTGCGAGCCCGGCGGCGCATGCGAGTGCCAGTTTGAGCTTGAATGCGATCAGCATGGTCATTCCCCGAAGGAAGAAAAAAGGGGCCGGTGTTGACCGGCCCCTCGTCGCGTCTAGTTGGTTTTGGGGGCCGGTATTTCGGCAGGTGCCTTCACCTGGGTCATCAGATCGTCGTTCCACTTGCCTTCGACCTTGAAGTGCGCGGTGGCACCGAGGTCTGCGGCCTCGATCAGATTATGCGTGACATAGGCGTAGATGCCGGGCTGCATGAACTTGTACAGCGCAGCTCCCGCCGAGCCGCCGCGGATGAACCAGGTCTCGAGTCCGACCTCGGGTGCATTGCCGAACTTGCCCGTCTCCCAGACATAGTCGCCATGGCCGCCGATCAGATGCGGACGGCTGTCGCGATTGGCCTGCGAATGCACGATCAGCACGTTCTCGCCGACATTGGCGGTCAACGCGCTCTTGCCGGTGAGCGCCCCGACCTTGCCGTTGAACACGACGTGGGTGGGAGTCAGCTTCTTCATCACCTCCTCGGTTTCGGTGAAGGCTTCGCCCGGCGAGTCGTAGGACTTGAAATTGCCCTTCTCGTCGCGCGGCACGTACATGTCCTGCTCGCCGATGTAGTAGACCTTGTCGTATTTCAGCGCGTGGCCCTTGCCGTCGTTCAGTCCATCGCGCGGCAGCACCATCACGGCGCCATTCATGCCGGAGACGACGTGCCAGGGGATCATCGGGCCGCCCGGGGCGCAGTGATAGACGAACACGCCGGTCTTGGTTGCCTTCCAGCGCAGCACGACCTGCTCGCCGGGATTGATCAGCGTGAGCGCACCGCCGCCGAGCGCGCCGGTCGCGGAATGGAAGTCGATGTTGTGCGGCATGGTGTTGGTCGAGGGGTTGACCAGCGTCGTTTCGACGTAGTCGCCTTCATGCACGACCATCAGGGGGCCCGGCATCGAGCCGTTGAAGGTCATCGCCTGGAAGGTGGTACCCTTCTCGTCGATGACGACCTTCTTCTCCTCGATCGAGAGCGTGAACTCGATGATCTTCGGACCTTGCTTGGTCGCTTGCTCGTGCGCATGCACGAACGGCGGCGCGACCAACTCTACCTTTTGACGCGGCAGTTTGAGATCATCGGCAGCCAAAGCGGGCGTCGCCAGCATCAGGGCGGTCGCGGCGGCGCCGATCAATGCGACTCTGCGGGTGAACATCGGAAGCATCCTTCATCTGGAAAGGTTTTTGATGACGGATGCAGTGTGCGCCGATCGTGGCAAGAGTGTTTGCGCTGCGACAAGCTTTTGCCGGATTCGCCTCCGCTACAGTACTTAGGTGCCTCAACGGAGCAGGATAGGTGACACCACCTTGACCGCGTCCGAGGGCGTTATGCGGATGTCGAGGCCGAGCGACCAGCGGCCGGACAGCGGTGCCGACATTCTGACTCGCCATTGATCGATGCCGACGCGTTCGGCGCTTGCAGTGATCGTGCCACGCCATGCTCGGGATTGCCGAGCGTCACCGCAACCGCATCGGCACTCAGTGGCAATTCGTTCGCATCTTCGAGCTGGATTGCGATCTCGACCGGACCGGCGCGCCCCGGCGAGACCGTGACGTTGGCCATGGCCTTTTCAGCATGCAGATGGGTGAAGAAGCTTTCGTCGGCTTCGGATGTCGCTGCGGGTGGCGCCGTCGTCGCCTGCACCGAGCCATGCGCCGGCTGCACCGTCGCCGTGCTCTTCGTCCTTTCAGGAGCCTGTGCGCCGATGGCCTGCACGTCGAGCGTCACGTTCACCTTGCCGGCGCGCTCGAATGCCAGCGTCACCGGCATCTGGTCGCCGGCATGGAGCGGCACATCGAGGCCGATGAACATCAGATGTCCGCCGCCGGGTGCAAGCGTGACGACTTGTCCCGGTGCGATGACGAGCCCCTTGTCGAGCGGGCGCATGGTCATGACGCCGTCGTTGACGGTCATCTCGTGGATCTCGGTTCGAAGCGCATGGGCGGCCGATGCAGCCTGCAACCGCTCCGGCGTGTGGCCCCTGTTCTCGATCGTTAGATAGCCGCCAGCCACTTTGGCACCGCCGGGCGTCGCCCGGCTCCAGGCCCTGGTGATGACGAGATCGCCACTGGACGTGTCGGCTGCGAAGGCGGGCGCCCCGACAAGGCATGTCAGGATGACCGCGCCGGCGAATGCGCGCTTGGATGAGATCATGATCGAGGCCTTGGAAAAGATGCGGCTAGAAGAGATGTACGGCGAGCCGGACCGCGGCCCAGATCGCCAGCGACAGCACGGCGAAGGCAGCGATCGCGGCGGCCAGAGCGCGCGCGGTGCCGGTCGGGGCCGGTGCGACCGGGGCCGGCCGGAAGTCGTCGAAACGCGGGATATGGCCGCGGATGTCGAGCAAGGAGAAAATCAGTTCGAGTGCGAGAAGCCTCATGGACAAACGCTCCGGATGCCGTGCGAATTGCCACAATCTTGGCCCGGAAACGGTCGTTGCGCTTTGCGCGAGCGCAATGTCTGGGCACCCCGGCCGACTTTGCGCGAGCGCAAGGTCGCCTCCGCGGATCCGGGGTATTGGAACGCATTCCGTGATTTGCCGTGATGACTGCACACGGCGGAAATTTACGAATGGGTAAGACATGAGAGCTGATCTTGCGGCGAGCTACGGCGAAGAACGATTGCCACGCTACACGAGCTATCCGACCGCACCGCATTTCTCGTCGGAAATCGGAGAAGGCGCCTACGCCCGGTGGCTGGCGGAGCTGCCGTCGGGCACCAGCGCGTCACTCTATCTCCACGTGCCGTTCTGCCGCGAGATGTGCTGGTATTGCGGCTGTCATACCCAGATCGTCCGCCGCGACGAACTCATCGCCGGCTATCAGCGGACGCTGCGCAACGAGATCGCCCTGGCCGCCGAAACCATCGGCCGCCGTATCAAGGTGGAGCACATCCATTTCGGCGGCGGTACGCCGACGATCATGGCGCCGGAGGCTTTCGCCGAGTTGATGGCGACGATGCGCCAAAAATTCTTCGTGCTGCCCTCGGCCGAGATCGCAGTCGAGATCGATCCCCGCACATTGACCGCCGACATGGTCGAGGCGATGCGGCTCTCCGGCGTCAACCGTGCGAGCCTTGGCGTGCAGAGCTTCGATCCCGTGGTGCAGCGGGCGATCAACCGCGTGCAGAGCTACGAGCAGACGGCTTCTGTGGTCGACATGCTCCGGCGCGCCGGCATCGAGGGGCTGAATTTCGACCTGATCTACGGGTTGCCGCACCAGACCGTCGCGTCGTGTCTGGATACGGTCCGGCGCAGCCTTGCGCTCGCGCCCGACCGTTTCTCGGTGTTCGGCTATGCGCACGTGCCGAGCTTCAAGAAGCATCAGCAGATGATCAACGAGGCCGTGTTGCCGGACGGTCTAGCGCGTCACGACCAGGCTTGCGCGATCGCCAGCGCGTTGAAGGAGGCCGGTTACGTGCAGATCGGGCTCGATCATTTCGCGCGGCCCGGCGATTCCATGGCCGTGGCCTTCGAGGACCGGACATTGCGGCGCAACTTTCAGGGCTACACCACCGACAAGGGTGAAGTCCTGCTCGGTTTCGGCGCGAGCGCGATTGGGCATTTGCCGCAGGGTTACGTCCAGAACGAGGTGCAGATCGGCGCTTATGCGCAGAACATCGCCGCCGGCCGTCTCGCCACGGCGAAGGGCTATGGGCTCACCGCCGACGACCGATTGCGCGCCGACATCATCGAACGGATCATGTGCGAGTTCAGCGCCGACCTCGGCGACATCTGCGCGCGCCATGGTGCAGAGGCCGGGGAGATGCTGAACTCGGCGGCGCGTCTGAAGCCGCTGATCTCCGACGGCGTCGTCAGGCTGGAGGGCAATCGCCTCGCAGTCGCAAAAGATTCGCGCTTCCTGGTTCGGAGCGTCGCCGCCGCGTTCGACGCGCACCTGAATCCGGCAAAGCAACTGCACAGCCGCGCTGTGTAACCCTCTCTCCGTCAGTTCCGGGCGCGCCTCTTGGCGCGAGCCCGGAATCCATTTCGCTCCTTGGCGCTTGCTGGTCGATGGATTCTCAGATGCGCAATTGCGTATCAACGTTCGCGATTTCGTCGCGCCCCGCAGCGGAGAGAAGCAGCACCAGCTTGCGCTTCCACATAGAAACTCCGCTCCCCTCCGTTATCGTCTTATCGGAACGGAGTTGTCCATGTCTTTTGGATCCCACGATCTGGTCGATGACATCATGCGCACGGCGCCGCACACGATCCGCGTGTTTCTGGCCTTCAGGATGGCTTGTGTCGGTTGCCCGATCGCAACCTTCCACACGGTGGATGATGCCTGCCGCGAGCATGGCATCGACCGCGAAAAATTCCTCGCCGCGTTGTGCGATTGCGTGCCGGCGTGAAGCAGTCAGGAATTCGCGCCGGCGCGTGCGGATTCCCGGGTGAGGGAGGGCTTTCGCCGTAAGCGGAAGCGCCCCTCACCCCTATCCTGGGCGAGACGTTTTGGTGTGCTCACGCCGGCCCACTGTCGGGGCTCCGCTCCGCCAACACGACGATCCCGTGCGGATCGCGCAGGATGATGCGCTGACGGCCGCTCTCGACGAGGCCTTGGCTTTCCCAAGCACTCAGGATGCGGCTGACGGTGTGCAGCGTGGTGCCGGTCATCTGCGCGATGTCCTGGCGGCTGATCGGGAAGTCGATCTCGATGCCGTGGTCGAGCTTCTTGCCGGACTGCTTGGCGAGGCGCAGCAGCGCATGGGCGACGCGCTGCTCGACCTGCTGGGTCGACATTTCCAGGATGCGGGTGTGGCTCTCCTGGAGGCGCGTGCCGACGGTCTGGAGCGTGTTGGCGGCAAGCGAGGGAAACCGCTCGATCAGCCGCGGCCAGGCCGAGGTCGGCCAGATCAGCACCACGCTGTCGTCGACCGCGATTGCCGTCGCCGGATATCGTGTGGCACCGATCGCCATGGCCAGCCCGAAGGTTTCGCCGGGCGCGACATAGCGTACCACGATCTGCTCGCCGGTCGGCGTGGTCTTGGCGGCGCGGACATGGCCGTGCAGCAGCAGGAAGAAGGATTGTGCGTCCGCGCCCTGCTCGAAGATGGCGCTGTTCTTGGGATAGCGCGCCGAGCGGGCCTCACGCAGGATCTCGTCCAGGGCTTCCGGCGTCACCCCGGCGAACAGCGGCAAATGCGCAACCAGCGATGTGTCGACTTTGGCCATTTTGCCTCCTTGACGCTGGGGAGTGTGATGGCACCTGCAATCGTCCGGTAGTTTGCGATAGCGCAAAACGGGGAGGCCGGCTGGCAGTATTTTTCAGACAACGGTCTGAATTTTATTGGAGTTGACCCCATGGCTGGAGCCCGATCCCGCAACTTTCAGGGCTGGCCGCTGTTTGCGAACAGTTTTCGGCCCTTTTTCCTGCTCGCCGCGATCCAGGCGGGGCTGTCGATCCTCGCCTGGCTGCCGATGTTCTATGGCGAATTGTCGGTGAGTTCCGCATTCGCGCCGCGCGACTGGCACGTCCACGAGATGCTCTATGGCTTCCTGCCGGCGGTGATCACCGGGTTTCTGTTCACGGCGATTCCGAACTGGACCGGGCGGTTGCCGATCCAGGGCACCTCGCTGGGGGCGCTGTTGATGGTCTGGCTTGCCGGGCGTGCCGCGGTGACGTTGTCGGCCGATATCGGCTGGGCGTTTGCACTGGTCGTCGATGCCGCCTTCCTGACGCTGGTCGTCGCCGCCGCGGCGCGCGAGATCATCGCAGGCGGCAACTGGCGCAACCTGCCCGTCGTGGTGCTGGTGTCCGTTCTGCTCGCCGGCAATGTCGCTTTTCATCTCGAGGCGCATTACCAGGGCGCGGCCGATGTCAGCATCCGCGTCGGCATCGGTGTGGTCGTGCTTCTGATCGCGCTGATCGGCGGCCGCATCATTCCGAGCTTCACCCGCAACTGGCTGGTCAAGTTCAATCCTGGCCGTCTGCCGGTGCCGTTCGGGCGCTTCGATGGCGCAGTGATCGGATTGAGCGCGCTCGCGCTCATCTCGTGGGTCGTGGCACCGTTGAATGCCGTCACCGGTGTTCTGATGGCGCTGGTCGGCGGGCTGCATCTGGTGCGGCTTGCGCGCTGGGCCGGCGATCGCACCTTCCGTGAGCGGCTGCTGGTGATCCTGCATGTCGGCTACGTCTTCGTGCCGCTCGGCTTCATCCTGCACGCCCTGGCGGTTCTCGGAACGCTGCCGCCAAGCGCCGGCATCCACGCCTGGATGACGGGTGCGGCGGGAACCATGACGCTCGCAGTGATGACTCGCGCGAGCCTCGGCCATACCGGCCAGGCGTTGACGGCTTCGCCGGCAATCCAGGGAATCTATGCTGCGATCGTCATCGCGGCTCTGGCCCGTGTTGCCGCCGTGGCGTTGCCCGCGCATAGCGATGCGTTGTTGCACATCGCCGCCTGCGGCTGGCTCGTCGCGTTCCTCGGATTTGCCGTCGCGTTCGGCCCGCTGCTCGCCGGTAGCCGGCGGCGTGCCCTCGCCACGATGGGCGTGCCCGCGCCGGCACGCTGAACTCAGGCTGCGGTCGCCGAGGGCGCATCGGACGGCGCTGCCTCTGGCCGCACGCCCTTGCGCCAGTCGGTGATGGTGCAGCCGAACCGGCCGCGGAACCAGCGCGCCATGGCGCTCTGCGCGGAAAAGCCAAGCTGCACCGCGATGTCGGCCAGCGGCCGGCCGGGGTCGTCGATCAACTGGGTCACGAGACCCGCGCGTTGCGCATCCAGGATGGACGAGAAGCTGGTGCCTGATGCGGCGAGGTGGCGGTGGATGGTGCGGCGGGTGCAGGCGAGATGCTCGGCGACGCGCTCGACCGTGCAGTCGCCGTTGGCGAGCAGGGTCCGCACGACCTCGTCGACCTTCCCCTCCCAACTCGCGGGCCGTGTCTCGATCGCCTCGATCCGCTTGCGCAGATAAGTCGCGATCAGGGGATGCGCGCTCGGGATCCGGCGCTCCATGTCGTGCGCCGACAGCAGGATCGCATCGTCCTCCGCGTTGAAGGTGACGCGGCAGCCGAAGAAGTCGCGATAGCGATTGCGATCGCGCGGCGGCGGATAATGCAGGTGGACCTCCTGCGGCCGCCAGTCATGCCCGTACAGCGACTGGATGATGCGGTGGACGCTGCCGAGCGCCATGTCGATCGACTGGCGCGGCGCGATCGGCTGACGGCCGCGCAGGTGCAGCGTGACGGTCACGGTCTGCTTGCCGCGCGCAACGCCCAGCCGCATGCCGTCATGATGGATATGGATGAAGCGCGAAAACGCCTCGATCGCCTCGCCGACGGTCGCCTGTTCGCGCACGATCAGGCCGACCGCACCGAAATTGGTCAGGCCGCCGCGCTCGGCGAGACGCAAGCCGAAATCTTCGGCGCCGGACGCCTCTGCCGACAATTCGAGCAGATGGCGCAGGCCGGCGACGGCAATGGGGGTGTCTGGCTTGTCGAGGCAGGCCAGCGGCAGCCTGGCCTTGCGCATCATCTGTTTGGGATCGAGCCCGACCGACCGGGCGATCTCCGGGTAATAGCTCAAGCCTGCGCTGCGAACGAGGTCGGTCATGCGAACCGTTCCTGCCAGCCATTCCCGCAGATGTCCCGAAATGTAAAGTTTCTGTCTCGATCCGTCAAATCCAGGAACCGGGCGAAACATACATAGGGGAAACCGAAGCACTGGCGTGAATGCCGTGCTCACGACGTCGCGCCCGGGTGATGGAGCCCGCCGCCGTCTCGGGCCATTTGACCAAGACATTGCTGGATCGGGATTATGCCGGGAAACACGCTTTCCAAGGGTGAGGTATTCGTCATCGATACCGACGCTGCCTCCCGCGAACAACTTTCGACTGCGCTCCAACAGAGCGCCTACGACGTGATCTGCTTCGCTGACGGTGCGTCTCTGTTGTCCGAGGCAAAGGCCCGGATGCCGGCCTGCGTGCTGATGGAGCTGCCGCCCGATCGCTCGGGCCTCGACATGCTCAGGCGGCTGCGCGAGGAAAACTGCATGGCGCCGGTGCTGGTGACCTCGGCGAATGGCAGCATCGCCATGGCGGTCGACGCCATCAAGAGCGGCGCGGCCGACTTCATCGAAAAGCCGTTCCGCACCCACGATATCGTCGGCCGGATCGATGCCGCCATCGATGAATTCGCGCAGCCCGGCGCGAGCCGGCAACGCTGGCTGGCCGGTTGCGAGCCGCTGACAGCGCGCGAAGTCGACGTGCTCGAGCACCTTGCCGCCGGCCTGACCAACAAGGAGATCGCGCGCCGCATGCATCTGAGCGCACGGACGGTCGAAGGCTACCGCGCCGGCATCCTGAAGAAAGCCGGCGCGAAGAACGTGACCGATCTGCTGCGGCGCATTTTCGGCCAGGGCTCGCCAACCCAGGCGTGAGGACTGCCGCGGCACTGTCACACGTTCCGCGGCCATGGTGCCGCCGCGACGGCGCCCCACGGAAACCCCAATCGAACCGGTTCCTTCCCTGCCGCGTCCAACCATGTTGGCGAGGCATTTGATCGCGTGCGTCCGGCTGGCGGCGCGGCGATACCGGCAGGAGGGACTTTATGCGCATCACCGCGAGATGTTTGGCGACAACGAGCCTGGTTCTGGTGACCATGGCGACGGCATCGCCGTCATGGGCCGCCGAATTGGACACCAATTCGGCGATCGACACCGTCACCGTCTATCCCGATGGCGCCACAGTCACCCGCATCATCACCGTCGACCTGCCATCCGGGGACTCGACGCTGGTCGCGAAGGACTTTCCTCTGGCCCTCGATACGTCCTCGATCCGGGTCGAGGGTGAAGGCGGAGCCAAACTCACCATCGGCACGATCGATGCGCGGCCGCCGCGCGCGGCGCCGGTCAACCTCCCCGAGCTGGAAAAGCGGCTCGAAGCCCTGAGCGACCAGCGCGCCGACCTGCAAGGCGCGATCGACTCGGCCAATGCCCGCCGCAAGTTCGCGGAGCACTTTGCAGAAGCCGCCCCCGTCGGCATCGGAGAGAAGGGCGAGGCGCGGCCGATTGCGGAATGGCGCACGGCCTTTGCCGCGGTCGGTGAGGAAATTGCGAGCGCCGATACGGCCATCCGTGACGCGACGCGCAAATTGCGCGAGATCGATCGTCAGATCGCCCAGCTCGAAGCCGAGCGCAAGGCCAAGCCGGCGAGCAAGCTCGAGGTTCGCATGGACATTGCCGCGCCGGCCGCGACCAAGGCGACGTTGCGGGTCACCTACAATGTGCGCAATGCGCGCTGGATGCCGCTCTACGACGCCCGGCTCGACACCGGCGCCAAGGACCGCAAGGCGCAACTGGAGCTGGTCCGTCGCGCCGAGATCACGCAATCGACCGGGGAGGATTGGTCCAACGTCACGCTCGGCGTCTCCACGGTTCGCATCAGCCGCGGCGGCAGCGCGCCGGAGCTGGGCTCGCTCGTGGCGCAATATCCGCAACCGCAGAGGCCAATGGCACTCGGCACGGCCTCCGATCTGGCGCGGCCCGCGCCGATGACGCGTCAGGCACAATCGCCCGCGATGGCCAAGGTCGCGGAGTCGGCCGAGCCGCGTGAACGCGCCGACGAACAGCAGGCCGTCGCCGAGATCGGCGACTTCCAGGCCACCTTCAAGATTCCCGGTCGCGTCAGCCTTGGCGCCGCCGAGGGCGCCAAGAGCCTGCGCATCGCGGTAATGACGGTGCCGGCCGATCTCGCTGTCCGCGCTGCGCCGGTGTTGGATCCGACCGCTTTCCTCGAAGCCAGCTTCAAGCAGACGGATGACACGACGCTGTTGCCGGGCAAGGTCGCGATCTATCGCGACGGCGTCTTTGTCGGTCGCGGCAAGATCTCGGCCTCTGCCAAGGACGACATCGTGCGGCTCGGCTTTGGCGCCGACGACAAGGTCCGAATCGAGCGCGCCGTGCTCAAGCGCAACGAAGGCTCGGCGGGCCTGCTGGTCACGACGTCCAAGACCGACGAGCGTTCGTTCAAGACCACCATCCGCAATGGTCACGACTTCCCGATCAAGGTCGCGATCGAGGATCAATTGCCGGTCAGCGAGAGCGAGGACATCGTCGTCGAGATGCTGCCCGCGACCACGCCGCCCACAGCAAAAGACATCCGTGACAAGCGCGGCGTGCTGGAATGGTCGTTCGACGCCAAGGCCGGTGAGGTCAAGGACATCAACTTCGCCTGGCGCATCCGCTGGCCGAAGGACAAGGGCATGGTGATCGTGCCGGCGGGGTAGGTTGCCGGCCACGAACGAGGTGTGCCCCCTCGCCCGCTTGCGGGGGAGGGGGCACACCTTCACCGCGGCGGCATCGCCGCCCGCATCGATTGCGGTAGCACATACGGCACGCCGTCAGCCTGATGTACGACGGCCTCGATCTCGAAGATGTCGCGTATGGTCTCGCGGGTGACCACATCGGCGCGCGAGCCGTCTGCGGCGAGCTTGCCGCCAGCCAGCACGACGAGCCGGTCGGCGAAACGGATGGCGAGATTGAGGTCGTGCAGGATCGCGATGACAGCCGTGCCGCTGCCGGCGCGGCGGCGGGCGGCTTCGACGAGGTCGATCTGGTGACGCAGATCGAGGCTCGAGGTCGGCTCGTCCAGCAGCAGAAGTCCCGGGCCATGCTCGGCTTCGCCGCAGGCGAGCTGCACCAGGACGCGGGCGAAATGGACGCGCTGCTGCTCGCCGCCTGATAGCGTCGGCAATTGCCGTTCGCGGAAATGTGCTAGCCCGACCTCGTCCAGCGCAGCATCGACGAGCGGTCCAGCCTCGCGCGCGCTGCGCTCGCCTGCGCCCATCTGCACGATCTCCTCGACGGTGAAGGGAAAGGTGACGTTGATGTGCTGGGACAGCATCGCGCGGTGCGCGGCGAGCTCCCGCGGCGTGAAGCTGCTGATGTCGCGCTGCTTCAGGCGCACCTCGCCTGCGCTCGGCCGGAGATCGCCGGAGAGCAGCCGCAGCAGCGTCGATTTGCCGGCGCCGTTCGGGCCGATGATGGCGACCATCTCGCCGGCCGCAACCGTCAGGCCGACCCCATCGAGCAGCGTAGCGCGGCCCGCGCGCTTGTTCAGGGATCGCGCCTCGATCACGGCATTCATAGCGAGGCGAGCCCGCGCTGCCGCAACAGGATAAAGAGGAAGACTGGCGCGCCGACCGCCGCGGTCAGGATGCCGATCGGCATCTCCGCCGGCGCCACGATCGTGCGCGCCAGCGTGTCGGCGCCCACCATGAGGATCGCGCCGAGCAGGACCGAAGCCGGCAATAGCAGCCGATGTGTCGGTCCAATGACCAGGCGCAAGAGATGCGGCACGACGATGCCGACGAAGCCGATGACGCCGCTGATCGACACCGCGACGCCGGTCATGGCGGAGACCATGACGATCGAGATCCGCTTGAGACGCTCGACATCGACCCCGCCGTGGAAGGCGTCGGCCTCGCCGAGCACCAGGAGATCGAGACCGCGTGCGATGAAGGCGCAGGCGGCAAGCCCAATGATGAGGATCGGCGCCAGCACCGCGGCCTTGGTCCAGGTCACGCCGCTCATCGAGCCCAGCAGCCAGAACGTGATGTCGCGGAGCTGGCGGTCGTCGGCGACGAATACCAGAAGCCCGATGCCGGCGTTGGCGATGATGGCGACGCCGGCGAGCAGGAAGATCGCGATCGAGGTGCGACCCGATCGGCTCGAGATGCCGTAGAGGATTACGGTCGTGGCAAGGGATCCGGCGAACGCCGCGAGCGGCAGGAGCTCGGTCTGGAGAAAGCGCAGCGTCTCGCCGAAGCGCGAATCGGTGAAAACGATTGCGCTTGCGGCTGCGAGTGCGCCGCCGCTGGAGACGCCGACCAGCGCGGGGTCGGCGAGCGGGTTACGAAACAGTCCCTGCATGATCGCGCCCGCCGCAGCGAGCAAGCCGCCGATCATCGCGGCCGCTGCGATCCGGGGGATGCGGATCGACCACAGCACGAGCTGGTCGCGGGTCGTCATGGCCGTGCTCTCGCCTGATAGCCCGAGCGCGGCAGGCAGGCGGGAGAGCGGAATGCCGGCGGCGCCGAGGGTCAGCGCGACGATCGCGGTGACCGCGAGCACCGCGATCAGGAGCGGAATCGCGAGCGATGCGGACCGTCGTCTCGCGCTGGCGCGTCGTTCCGGGCTGCGGGCCTCAGTTCCGATCGCCACGCTCATTGCCGGCAATTCGCCGTCGACAGCGCCGACGCGAATGCATCGCCCCGTTCAGCCAAGGCGGGATAAAGCTTTGCGGAGAGATCGCGCGCCGCCGCCGCGGTCCGGGGTCCGAAGCCAAGCAGATAGAGCCCATCCATGGTGATGAAGCTCTTGTTGGCCGCGACCGGCGTCAGCGCAAAGCCGGGATGGGCATAGATCGCGTCGGCCTGCAGCGAGTCCTTGCCGCGTTCGATCGACAGCGCGACGTCGGGTCTTGCCGCCGCGATCGCCTCGTCGCCGATGATCTTGTAGCCGTCGAAATCGTCGACGGCGTTGGCGGCGCCGGCGAGCTGGATGATTTCGTCGGCCGCCGTCTTGTGGCCGGCCACCATGGCCCGCCCGTTCTGGAGCGACATCACGAACATTACGCGCACCGGCTTGGTCACCTTGGCGCGCAGCGTTCGGAGTTGCGCAAGATCGACGCCGACTGCGGCGCTCAGGCACTCGGCGCGTGCGTCGACGCCCATGGCATGGCCGACGAGTCTTATCTTCTCGATCAGGCCGTCCTCGGAGAAAGTCTCGGGCACCAGCACCAACGGCACTTTCGCCGTTTCCAGGATGTCCATGGTCTCGCGCGGACCCGAGCCCTGGATCGCCAGGATCAGGGTGGGATTGAGACCCAGCACGCCTTCGGCGGAGATCTGGCGCATGTAGCCGACATTGGGTTTGTCGTGCAGCGCCGCCGCTGGATAAAGGCTCGTGGTGTCGACCCCGACCAGCCGGTTCTCGAGCCCGAGCGCATAGAGGATCTCGGTGATGGCGCCGCCGATCGAGACCGTGCGTGCGAAATCGGTCACGGCGACGTCGCGATTGCGCGCGTCATGCACGGTGATGTCGGCGGCGTGCGCGGCAGACCCGAGCGCGATTCCGCTGCAGAGCAGGAGGTTGGCGAGGGTGCGACAAAATGTCATTGCGGATTACTTCGTCAAGATCAGCTTGTTCTGCGAGGTAAGGCGAAGCCGATAAACGTCCTCGCCATGCGCGATGATGATCTCGCGCTCGGCCGCAAACAGCTCGCGGCTGTCGATCCGGGTCCCACGCATGGTGAGGGTTCTCGTTGTCGCAGAAGGGCTTCCTGCCGACTCCGCCGCGCCGCCGTTGCCGTCTCCGGACATTGCTGACATGTGAGGTGTGATGCGCTTTCGAAATCCTGGAGTGCTGCCTGTTTGTATAAGCGGCACGAAGCGCATTCCAACGGCTGCAATTTACAATCGATATAAACTGCAACCTGATGTCATTGACCGTCAGAGTGTTGCCACGTAACCAATTATGGCCGTGGGGAACATGCCCGGCGCCTTGAGAAATTAGCCAGCCAGCCGTTCGCGTTGCGAACGCACGCCAGCCAGAAGACTCCAAATTTTGAAGTGAAGTGCAGGCTGGGGCTGAAATGGCTGACGGGGCTAGGTATTCGCGCGCCCTGATTTTGGGCGCGTCGGTGGTTTCAATTGCGTCAATGATGACGGAGAGCGGTCTTGCGCAGACCGCCGAGCCGCAGGCCGAAAGTGCGTCGTCGGAACGGCCGAAGCAGGCGAAGCGCAAGCAGTCCAAGCCACAGGTGGCGCAGCAGGCAACGCCTGAGGTCTTGAACGCCAGAGCGCAGGCCGGAGCTGCGCCTGTGCAAACGCTCGACACCATCACGGTCGCAGCGACGAAGACCAAGGAGCGCGCGATCGACTCGCTCGCACCGGTCAGTTCGATTTCGCTCGACCAGATCCAGGGGCTTCAGCCCAACCGGTTATCGGGTATCTTCTATGCCGTGCCCGGCGTGTCGTTCCAGGAGCGTGGCGACGATCCTGCGACCGTCATCAACGTCCGCGGCTTGCAGGATTTCGGTCGCGTCGCGGTGGTCGTCGACGGAGCCCGGCAGAACTATCAGCGCACCGGGCACAACGCCAACGGCTCTTTCTTCCTCGATCCTGAACTGATCGGCGGCGTCGACGTCGTGCGCGGTCCGACCGCGAACATCTACGGTTCGGGCGCGATCGGCGGTCTCGTCTCGTTCCGTACCAAGGACATCAATGACGTGCTGCGCCCCGGCGAGCGCTGGGGCGTCGATCTCTCCGGCTCCTACGGCTCGAACAACAATCGCGGTCTCGGCTCGGTTTTCGGCGGCGTGCGTGCCACGCCCGACGTCGATATCTTCGGCGGCGCGGTCTATCGCACGCAAGGCAATTACAAGGACGGCAACGGCACCGAGATCGGCAACACCGGCAATCAGGTCGAGGCCGGACTGATGAAGCTCACGGTGCGGCCGGCCCTCGGTCACGAGGTCAAGCTCGGCGCCGTCTTCCAGGACTATCAATACGACATCGGTCAGTTCAACCGCGGCCCGGTGGCAACGGCGGCACAGCGCGCGCTCTATCAGGGCTCTTCGATCTATGCCTCCGACGCCAAGAACTACACCGGCACCATCACCTGGAACTATTCGCTGCCAAGCGACAATCTGTTCGATTGGCACATGTCGGTCTACGGCAATCGTGTCGACAACGACCAGACCAAGACCTATCACTACTCGACCGGGGGCGCGGCCTATTGCGGCGTAGGCAATTTTGGCAACAACATTTCCGGCTGCGTCGGGGACAAGCGTGGCTATGTGCTGGACACCGTCGGCATCGATGCCAACAACACCACCCGCTTCAATGTCGGCGATTGGCGTAACGCGCTGACCTGGGGGGTCGATGCATTCCAGGACAACGTGAAGACCACTGACAGCCGCGGCAACTCCAACATCACCACGCCGAGCGGCATCCGCACCGTGTCGGGCGGCTTTCTCCAGTTGAAGCAGAATTACAGCACCTGGTTCGAGGCGGTGAGCGCGATCCGCTATGATCGCTACGATCTGGACTCCGGCAATACACAGGCCGGCGGCGACCGCTTCTCGCCGAAGATCACCCTCGGCGTGACGCCCGTCCCGGGCTTCCAGCCCTATGTCAGCTACGCCGAAGGCTATCGTGCTCCCTCGATCACCGAGACGGTGATCTCCGGCGCGCATGCGACCGGTGGCGGACCGGCCTTCTTCCCATGTCCTGACGGCACCGTTGGTCTGTTCTGCTTCCTGCCTAACCCGAACCTGCGTCCGGAGGTCGGCAAGAACAAGGAAGTCGGCTTCAACCTGAAGTACGACAACATCTTCAGCGCCAACGACTCCTTCCGCGGCAAGATCAATCTTTTCCGCAACGACGTTTCCGACTACATCGACCTCGTCGCTTCGGCGCCGGTCGCGGTGCCGCCGTTCGGCTCGTTCAGCCAGTTCTACCAGTACCAGAACATCGCCAATGCCCGCATCCAGGGCTTCGAGATGGAGACGATGTACGATGCCGGAGATTGGTTCATCGGTGTCGCCGGTCACTACATCCAGGGCAAGAACGCTGTCACCGATGTCGGGCTTGCGACCATCACACCGCGCAAGGTCGTCACGACCGGCGGCGTCCGTCTCCTCGATCGCACCCTGATCCTGTCGGCGCAGTGGGCCTCGTTCGGCGCCAACAACGACGTGCCTGCCGGCTATCTGCCCGCGACCGGCTACGAGTTGGTGAACCTCTACATGACCTACAACGCGACCCGGGACGTCGTGTTCACCGCTTCGATCGACAATCTCTTGAACCAGTACTACCGGCCTTACGCCATTCCCGGCAGCTCGACCGACGGCACGTCGCAGAACGACGTGCTGTGGTCAGCCCCGGGGCCGGGCAGGGTCTACAAGGCCGGCATGAAGATTCACTTTGGAGGTGCGTAACGCGCATCGCAACATTACCAACTTCCGCCGGGCCGCGCTGATGCTCCAGCGTGGCTTCGGCGCGTTTCATTTTGATCAGAAGGAGTGACTTTTATGTTCATCGCCATGAATCGTTTCCAGGTGAAGAAGGGCGCGGAGACCGCGTTTGAAACCGTCTGGGCCACGCGCGAATCCTATCTCGGCAGCATGCCGGGCTTCGTCGAGTTTCATCTGTTGAAGGGCCCGGAGGCCGAGGACCACACGCTCTATTCGTCGCACACCAGCTGGGTCGACAAGGCGGCGTTCGAGGCCTGGACTCGCTCCGAGGAATTCCGCCGCGCTCACGCCCGTGCCGACAACAGGACCGGCGAGAGCCTGTATCTCGGCCATCCCAAGTTCGAGGGCTTTGAGGTGATCCAGAGCGAGCGCAACGCCGCGGCCGCTTAAGTCAATGGCGCACGAGAGGAGCCGGACATGTTGAGCACCGATCTCGCCGATCTCAAGGCGTATATGGCGGACAATCCCGGCGCGGTGATCGAGGACGTCGCGCGTGAGCGCAACGTCACCTCGCGCGCGGTGGTCGAGGCGCTACCATCCTCCATGGTGCGCATCGGTGGCGGCGAGCACTTCGCCGCCGCCATGCAGGACATCGCAGCGTGGGGGGAGGTCACGCTGATCGTGCACACGGATGATGCGATCTTCGAGTTCACCGGCGCCATTCCCGCGGGCGGGATCGGCCGCGGCTATTTCAACCTGATGCAGCCGAAGGGATTGCACGGCCATCTCCGCCACGAGCGTTGTGCGGCCGTGGCCTTTGTCGAGCGGCCCTTCATGGGCAAGACCTCGGCCTTCGTCGCATTCGTGAACGCCGATGGCGGCATCATGTTCAAGGTCTTCGTCGGCCGCGACGAGACAAGGGCGCTGCGGGCGGATCAGCTGGTGCGGTTCCGGCAGCTTGCTGACCGGATCGCGGCCGCGCCCGCGGAATAGCTCGCTTCAATCTGTCGGGAGATCAGGATGCAGAGCAATTTTGGGCTTCGGCATGTGATCCTAACAATCGCGCTGGCGCTCGCGCCGACACCGGCCCTTGCGGTCGACGAGGCCCTGCTGCCGCGCAATCTGTCGCCCTGGGGCATGTTCCTCGGCGCCGACATCGTCGTGAAGACGGTGATGATCGGGCTTGCCCTCGCCTCGCTGGCGACCTGGACCGTGTGGCTCGCCAAGACCATCGAGCTCCGTCGCAAGGGCGCGCTGGCCTTGCAGCGGACGCGCGCGCTCGAAGGCAATATCAAGCTGACAGAGGCGGCCGAACGGGCTGGCGATGCGCATGATGCGGTCGCGCAGCTCATCCGGTCCTGCGCGAAGGAGGCGGAGCTGTCCGGCGGCGTGCTCGACGACGGCCTGCAGGAGCGGGTGGCGCTGCGGCTCGAGCGGGTCGAGGCGGCGATGTCGCGGCAGATCGCGCGCGGCACCGGCGTGCTCGCGACCATCGGCGCCACCGCGCCCTTCGTCGGCCTGTTCGGCACGGTCTGGGGCATCATGAACGCCTTCATCGGCATCTCCGAGAGCCACACCACCAGCCTTGCGGTGGTCGCGCCTGGCATCGCAGAGGCGCTGCTCGCCACCGCGCTCGGTCTCGTCGCGGCGATCCCGGCGGTCGTGATCTACAATCACCTCGTCCGCGGCATCGCCAATTACCGCGCACTGCTCGGCGACGCCTCGGCTCAGCTCATGCTGCTGGTGAGCCGCCAGCGCGACCACAGGGAATTCCGCCTGGCGCGGGCGGCGGAGTAGAGCCATGGCCGCAAAGCTAGGCGCATCGAAGCTCGGCTCGCGTGGCAGTCCTGACGATCTCGACGTCACCCATGAGATCAACGTCACACCGTTCATCGACGTGATGCTGGTGCTTCTGATCATCTTCATGGTGGCGGCCCCGCTCGCCACCGTCGATATCGGCGTCGAGCTGCCGGCGACCGCGGCCGAGCCGGCGCCGCGGCCGGACAAACCGGTCTTCGTCACCGTCAAGCCGGACCTGTCCGTCGCAGTCGGCGAAGACGTCGTCGCTCGTGACGCGCTCGGCACCTCGCTCGCTGCCGCCACCAAGGGCCGCAAGGACGAGCGCATTTACCTGCGCGCGGACAAGGCCGTGAGCTACGGCGATCTGATGGAGGTGATGAACGCCTTGCGCAATGCCGGCTATCTCAAGGTTGCGCTCGTCGGCCTCGACGGACGCAGCTGATGGCCGCCGCGAACGCGTTTGCCCTGCACGAGCCGCTCAGTGAGAGTGAGGGCACGCGCTGGGGTCTGTCGGCGGCGGTGATCGTGGTGTTGCATATTGCAGCCGCGCTGCTCGCGGTGAACTGGCTGAAGCAGGTGCCGGACGAAGGCGTCAACATGCCGGCGATCCTCATCGACATGACGCCGGAGACGTCGGCACCGCAGTCGACGCCGCTCGACATCGCACCGGGACCGATGATGCAGCAGGCGGACGCTTCGCCGCCCGAGCCGGTTCAGCAGCAGGCCGTCGAGGAGATGATTCCGCCGACACCGCCGCAGGAGAGGCCGGATGTGGTGGCGCCACCGGAGCAGAAGCTCGAGCCGAGCCCGCCCAAACCGGAGCCTGCGAAGGTAGCGCCCGTGGAGAAGCCGGTCCCTGCCAAGCCCAAGGTGGTGCGCCCCGACGCCCGGAAGCCGTCGGATGCGCCTCCCGCACCCCGGACCAGCGCACCGCCGCGTGCGGAGCGCGAAGCACCGCTAGCCTCCGCCGTGAACGCGGGCTCGATGGCTTCTGCAATGGCGACCTACTACCAGAGAGTTCGCGCGCACCTCATGCGCTTCCACCAATATCCGACAAGTGCGAATGGCGAGAGGGGCGTGGTCAAGGTGAGCTTCACGCTCGGCCGTGGCGGCCAGGTGCTCTCCAGTCGCCTCGGCGGCTCCTCGGGCGTCGCAGTGCTCGATGCGCAAGCCATGGCCATGGTGCGCCAGGCCCAGCCATTCCCACCGGTGCCATCTGAAATCACTTATGCGACGATTCCCATCAATGTGGGCGTAGCGTTCGGTAAGTGAACCATCGACCAACTCCTCCCCCGCGCCAAGCGGGAGAGGAGCAGAGAGTTCGCCTTACTTCGCCTTCAGGAAATCAGCGACTTCGAGCAGCATGAATTCGTCGTCGTCGGCCTTGTTGGGATCGCGGCTGGAGGAGAACGGCAGGTTGTTGTCGTTGCCGACGATGATGTGGGTGTCGTCGACGCGATCGACGTTCTCGATGGTGAAGAACGGGAAGGTGTAGACGCCGTCATTGAGCGGCTTCCGCGCCTTGTTGTCGGGATCCCTGATCTTCATGAGGTCGATATAGCCGATCTTGCGCACGGGCTTGCCGACATTGGCGTCGGTGAGCTCGATCTTGTAGATGCGCTTGAACTTGGCAAGATCAGGAAAGCAGTTCTCGCCCCGGGTGCCTTGCGGGCAGGCCTTGTCGGCCGTGCCTTCGCCGTTGTCGCGCTCGATGATGAGGCCGGAGGCCGGGTCGATCATGTTGAAGTCGCCGATGGCGTTGCCGTTCTGCTCGAACACATAATGCCAGTAGCGGCCCGTGAACTTCTCGGCGGCGACGTCGAATTCGAGGATGCGCGAAGCCTCCTTGCCGTCGACCTTCTCCCAGTCCTTCTTCTCGGCGTCCCACAGCGGCCCCTCGAGCGGGCCGTAGAGGAATTTGCCGTCCTTGGAGGACGCAAAGCCTTCATAGCCCTTGGAGCGGCGGAGATTGACGTTGGTGTAGGTCGCGCCCGGCGCGCCCGGCGTCGCGACGGCCCAGTTGTCCGGCGAACGCACTGGCTTGCCGTCGGCAACCGTCTCGAACACGCCGAGGATCTTGCCTGATTTGTCGGCCTTCAGGATGTAGGGGCCGAACTCGTCGCCGATCCAGAAGGTGTCGCCGATGATCTGGAAACCTTCGGTGTCGAAGTCGGAGCCGGTGAGATAACGCTTCTGCGTGTCCTCGTGCACGATGCGGAAGGGCACCTTCTTGTCGGGGTCGTGCAGGAAGAGGGTCTCCAGCCGCTCGATCTTGCCGCCCGCCCAATCCATCTTGTAGCGGTTCAGATACAGCATCGAGTCCGGCGAGTTGGCGCGTGCGCCCATGCCGTTGTCGGTAATGACCCAGAAGCTGCCGTCGGGCATGGTCTTGATGCCGGAATGACCCTGCAGCGGCTGGCCCTTGAACGGCAGCGACACGCCGGTCGGACGCTCATAGGATTTGCCCATCACCGTGCCGAGCGCATCGACGCGCTTGCCCGTGGTGTATTTGCCCGACGTCTTGAGATCGGCGGGGGCATCCGTTGGCGCGTCGATGAAGGTGGCGGCCGGCATCACCACGTGGCCGGCGAGCTTGGCGGGGAATTCACCTTCGCTCTGCGCGAGCGCTGAGCTTGTGGCGAGAATGATCGTTGCGACGGTGCTGAGAAAAGTCGCGCGCATGTGCGTCTCCTGTTGGCGGACGCACGCGTTATGCGGATCGCGTGTTGCAGTTTTGTGAAACCGGGCCAAAGGCCGCAGGCAAGGCTCCGGCGCGATCGCTGAAGCCTTGTTTTACCTGCCCGGCGTTATCCGCCGTAACACGGCTTGCCGGACATCTGCATTGCGCGGGTGCACCGTGGCAGATTCTTCGCCTGCGGCGGCTTGGCGTTCTTCTTGGTTGCAGTTGAGCTTCCGGTCTGCGCCTGCACGGTGGACGCGGCGGGGACGAGAAGCAGCGTCGCGACGACGATCATTGTCAAGGTTTTCATGTCAAATGCTCCAGAACATCGAAAAACAATGCCCTGGAGCCTATGCAGGCGATCGTCGGGTGTAAAGGCGTCCGAAAACGCGATTCAGCCACGCTTCATGTGACGCCGTCACTCAGGGTATACCGGTGCCGACTACTCCTTTACCGCGCCCGTCAGCGAGGACACGTAGTAGTCAACAAACAGCGAGTAGAAGATCGCAACCGGCAGGGAGCCCAGCAGCGATCCCGCCATCAGCGCGCCCCACTGGTAGACGTCGCCGGTGACGAGCTCGGTCAGGATCGCGACCGGCACGGTCTTGTTGGCGCCGCTCTGGATGAAGGCGAGCGCATAGATGAACTCGTTCCAGGACAGCGTGAAGGAGAAGATGCCGGCCGAGATCAGCCCGGGCACCGCGAGCGGCAGCGTGATCCGGCGCAGGATCTGCAGGCGTGTCGCGCCGTCGACCAGCGCGCATTCCTCGAGCTCGTAGGGGATCGACTTGAAATAGCCGATCAGGAGCCAGGTGCAGAACGGAACCAGGAAGGTCGGATAGACCAGGATCAGGGCAAGCGGCGAATCGAACAGGCCGAACTGCACCACGACGGTGGCGAGCGGGATGAACAGGATCGACGGCGGCACGAGATAGGCAAGATAGATGCCGAGGCCCACATAGGGGCTGCCGCGGAAGCGCAGGCGTTCGATGGCATAGGCGGCGAGCGTCGACGCGATCAAGGACAGCGTGGTCGAGCCGATCGCGACCAGCATCGTCGTCTTCAGCCAGCGCGGATAGGCGGTGTCGAACAACAGGTGCTTGATGTGGGCGAGCGTCGGCGAGGAGATCCAGAACGGGTTGTGATCCTTGTAGTTCATCAGCTCGGCGTTCGGCTTGAACGAGGTGATCGCCATCCAGTAGAACGGAAACAGCAGGATCAGCACGAAGCAGCCGAGCGGCAAATAGATCATCATCAGCCGCCGCAGCCCGGAATCCCAGGCCATGGTGTCGGGTGCGGCCTTGGCGTCCGCGACGCCTTGTTGCGCGACGGTGTCAGTCATTGGCCTCTCCCTGCTGCCATTTGCGGCGTGCCAGGCCGAAATAAGAGAACAGCGTCGCGAACACCAGGAACGGGATCATCGACACCGCGATCGCCGCACCTTCGCCGAGCTCGCCGCCGGCGATGCCGCGCTGGAACGCCAGCGTCGCCAGCAGATGGGTCGAGTTGACGGGCCCGCCGCGGGTGATGGCGTAGACCAGCTGGAAGTCGGTGAAGGTGAAGATGATCGAGAAGGTCATGACGATGGCGAGGATCGGCATCATCATCGGGAAGGTGATGTAGCGGAAGCGTTGCCAGGCGCTGGCCCCGTCCAGCATCGCGGCCTCGTAAAGCGAGGGCGAGATGGTCTGCAGGCCCGCCAGCAGCGAGATCGCGACGAAGGGAATGCCGCGCCAGATGTTGGCGGCGATCAGCGAGAAGCGCGCCGGCCATGGCGAGCCGAGGAAGTCGATGTTGCTCGATCGCCAATGCAGCACGTCGACGAGGAGATAGGAGATGATCGAGAACTGCGGATCGTAGATCCACCAGAACGCCAGTGCCGAGAGCACGGTCGGCACGATCCAGGGCAGCAGGATGATCGCCCGCAGGATGCTCTTGAACGGAAAATGGTTGTTGAGCAGCAGCGCGAGCCAGAAGCCGAGCGCGAACTTCCCGAAGGTCGCGATCCCCGTATAGACCACGCTGTAGAACACCGCGTTCCACCACAGGGGATCGGTGAGCAGATACTGGAAGTTCTCGAAGCCAACGAAGATGCCGCGCCGGCCTATCGTGGTGTCGGTGAAGGCGAGCCAGACGCCGAGGCCCAGCGGATAGGTGAGGAACACCGACAGCAGCCCGATCGCGGGCGCCAGGCACATCACGATGAGGAACGGCTTGTAGTCGAACAGTCGCACCAGCCAGGACGGCTGCCGCTGCGCCAGTGCGGGGGAGGATAGGGTGGTCACGGACATTAGTGTGTTGTCCTGCTTCTAGGAAGTTACTCCACCGTCATTGCGAGGAGCTCTTGCGACGAAGCAATCCAGACTGCATCCGCGGAGGGATTCTGGATTGCTTCGCTTCGCTCGCAATGACGACCCTTACCGCTGCCGCCGGAAGTACCGCTTGCAGCGCTGCTCGGCTTCGGCGGCGGCGGCTTCCGGCGTGGCCGCGCCGGTCGCAACGGACGCGCACATCTGAATCAGCACGTAGTCGGCGCTGACGGCTCCGGTCGCCGTCGAGATCGGCCCTTTGTAGCCGTCATAGTAAGTGCTGTTCATCGTGTTCTTGAACAGCTTCACCTTGGGATCCTGCGACCACACGGCGGCCTCGGCATAAGCGGCCAGCGGCTGGGACCAGTAACCGGAATTGGCGTTGAGCCACGGCTCGTACTGGTCCTTCTCCAGCATGTATTGCAGGAAGGCCTTCGCGGCGTTCGGATACGGGCTGTGCTTGAACACCATGGCGTTCAGCGTCAGGCCGGCCATCGGAGAGACCTTGGCGAGGCCCTTGGGCAGCAATTGATGCTCGCTGTCCTCGGCGATCGCCTTGGTCGCGGGATCGTTCTTCAGCGAGAAGTACAGTGAGACGCCGTTGGCGGTGAGGGAGATCTCCTGCGAGGAATAGGCGCGGTTGTTGCTGACGTCGTTCCACGATGGCGTGCCGGCGATGAAGGTCGGGTAGAGCTCCTTGACCCAGTTCAGCGCGGCGATCGTCTCCTTGCTGTTGATGACCACATTGCCTTCCTCGTCGAGCAATGCAGCGTTGTGTGACCACAGCGCCCAGTTGGCGAAGCCGTTGCCGTCGCCCTTGGCGTTGCCGAGCGCGAAGCCGGCTGGCTTGCCGGCCTTGTGCAGCTTGCGGCAGAGGTCGAGCACGCCGGCATGATCCTCCGGTACCTTGTCGAAGCCGACCGATTGCAGGATCGACTTGCGGTAGATCAGAGGACCTGCGGTGGCGCCGAACGGCAGGCCGATCCAGGACTGGCTCTTGCTCTTCTTGCCGTATTTCTGCGCCAGCGGCAGCCAGCCTCCATACTTCTTGCCGAGATAGTCGGCGACGTCGGTCAGCTCGATCAGCTTGTCGACGTAGATGTGGGGGGCGTCGGAGAAGCCGATGATGATGTCGGGGCCCGCGCCGGAGTTCGAGGTGACCGCGGTCTGCTGGTTGATGTCCTCCCAGCCGACGAAGTCGACCTTGACCTCGACCCCGGTCTCCTTGCTGAACTTTGCTGCATTTGCGCGGAACACGTCCTCGTCGGCCTGAACGAAGCGCACCGGGCGCAGCATGCGCAAGGACGCGCCCTTCTCGATCTCGCGTTTGGGCGCCGCCACGTCGGCGGCTTTGATGTTGGATGTTTGCGCTGCAGCACCGGTGGCGGCGAACGTTGCAGCGGATAGGCCCAGCGCCAAGGCATCACGACGTGTGATGTCGTTCCTCATCAGTACCTCCCTATATATGTTCCCTTCCCGGCGTTGATCGCCGGTGAAGGGTCGTTTCGGTCGTTGGCGCCTTTGCGCCGGCCGCCTAGCTGTTCGGCCCGCGATCCATGCTGACGGGTTGCCAGCGACGGAGCGCGGTGTCTTGCAGCACCGACGGATTGACGCAGCTTACCGGCCACATGCCCTGCAGCACCAGTGACAATTCGTAGCCCACCCGGCGCTTGCGCGCTTCGTCAAACCGTGCCGAGGCCGACGCGACATGGGCGGTCAGGGTCACGTTCTCCATGCGGAGCAGGGGATTGTTGTGCGAGGGCGGTTCCTTCTCCAGCACGTCGAGCGCGGCGTGCGCGATCCAGCCTTCCTGCAGCGCCTTGATCAGGCTCTCCTCGTCCACGGTGGCGCCGCGTCCGGTGTTGACGAAGATCGAGCCCTTCTTCATCTGCCGAAAGTGCTTCTCGGTCAGCATGTGATGGACCTCGGGCCTTGCCGGGGCATGCATCGAGACGAAGTCGGATTGCGACAGCACCTCGTTCAGCGTCGCCGGGATCACGCCGTGGTCGTACATCAGCGTTTCCTGGATGAAGGGATCGTAGGCCATCATGCGCAGGCCGAACGGCGCCGCGCGCTTCGCAACTGCACGCGCGACGCGGCCGAACGAGACGAAGCCGAGCGTCTGGCCCATCAGCCTCGGAACCTTGAGCAGCGCCGGCCGGCCCTCGGCCCAGCGGCCGTCGCGCACCATGCGGTCCTGCTCGACCAGGCGGCGGAAGCCGGCGAGCAGCAGCATCATGGCGTGATCGGCGACCTCCTCGATGAAGGTGTCGGGGATGTTGGTGACGGGAATGCCGCGCGCCGTGGCGGCCTTGACGTCGACGCTGTCGACGCCGACCGAGCCGAGCGTGATGACCTTGCAGGTCTCCAAGCTGTCGATGATGGTCTTGGTGATGGGGATACCCTTGGCATAGATCGCATCGGCATTCTTCGCGGCGGCAATGAACCCGGCTTCGTCAGCGGGCGCCTCGACGATTTCGGCATCGATCGGATCGAGCGCCTCGCGCTCGAAGGAATAGTCGCTGCCCGCGACCGTGAAGCTCGCGCCCTTCGGCGTCACCACCCTGTATTTCGGCATTTTCTGCTCCCGATTTTGGTTTCTTGTTGTGACCCGCCTTCGTGGCCGGTCTATGCGTCTTTTACGCGAAATCGATGCTGTCACGTACAATCGCCGGTTGTCGAGATGGCCATAAGTTGCCGGTTTCCGCGGTTGCGTCCGGGCTTCTACGGAGGCGTGTAAGTAACTTGCTAAGGGGTCGCCCACTACACGTTGATTCGATTTTGATCGATCTGGTCGCGTGCCCGTACCCCATCATTGCCGGAGCCATCCCGTGAAGTTGAGCAATCTGAAGATCGCCCCCAAGCTCGGCATTCTTGTCGGCGTCGCCATGCTCGGACTATGCGTCTCCGGCGTGTTGGCAGCGTACTTGATGCAACGGGAATTGCTCGATGCCCGTTTCGAGCAGACCAAAGCCATGGTCGAAATGTCGCGCAACATGGCGCTGGGTCTGCAAAAGCAGGTCGATGCCGGGCAGCTGACCAAGGATGCGGCCATCGCGGAGTTCGTCCGCCGAGGCAGTTCGATGACCTATGACAAGGGCTCGGGCTACATCTTCGCCTATACGATGGACGGCGTCGCCGTGCTGACGCCCGACCCGAAGCAGTACGGCAGCAACCGCCTCGACATCGAAACCAACGGCCGCAAGCTCACGCGTGAACTGCGCGACGGTATCGCCGCGAAGGGCGACGTCACGCTGCGCTACGAGTATTACCGCCCCGGCGAGAAGGAAGTTACCCGCAAGCTGTCCTACGCTGTGGCGATTCCCGGCTGGAACATGTTCGTTGGCACCGGGGCGTATCTCGACGACCTCGATGCCAAGCTGGCGCCGGTGGCCTGGCTGCTCGGCCTCTCCCTGCTCGGCATCATGCTCGTGGCCGGGGGCGTAGCTTGGCTGATCGGCCGCAGTATCAGCCGGCCGCTGGGCCTGCTCGGGACCCGCATGAAGGAGCTCGCCGACGGCAGGCTCGAGGGGGAAATCCCCGGCGTCGGCCGAGGCGACGAGGTCGGCGCGATGGCGGCGACCGTGCAGATCTTCAAGACCAATGCAGAGAAAATTCGCGAGCTCGAGCAGACCGAGGCAGCGGCGCAGCAGCGCGCCGCGGCGGAACGTCGCAATGCGATGGAAGAGCTGGCCAACGACTTCGAACGTAGCGTCAACGGCATCGTCCGCACGGTCTCCTCGGCTGCGGCCGGCATGCAGACAACGGCGCAGTCGATGACGGCAACCGCCAGTGACGCCTCGTCGCGTGCGGCGACGGTCGGCGCTGCCTCGCAAAAGGCCTCCGGCAATGTCGGCACGGTCGCGGCGGCTGCCGAAGAGCTGTCGAGCTCGGTTGCGGAAATCTCCCGCCAGGTCACCCGCTCGACCGAAGTGGCGAGCCGCGCCGTCAGCGACGCCGAGCGTACCAACGCCACCGTGCAGGTGCTCTCGACCGGCGCCGAGAAGATCGGCGAGGTCGTCAAGCTGATCCATTCGATCGCCGCGCAGACCAACCTGCTCGCGCTCAACGCCACCATCGAGGCGGCTCGCGCCGGTGAATCCGGCCGCGGTTTCGCGGTCGTTGCCTCCGAGGTCAAGGCGCTCGCCAACCAGACCGCCAAGGCGACCGAGGAAATCTCCGCGCAGGTCGCGGCAATGCAGACCTCGACCAGCGACGCGGTCACGGCCATCTCCGGCATCACCCAGACGATCGCCGAGATGAGCGAGATCACCGCGGGCATTTCCGCCTCGATCGAGCAGCAGGGCGAAGCCACCCGCGAGATCGCCCGCAACATCCAATCGGTTGCGGCCGGCTCGAACGAGATCAACTCCAATATCGGCAGTGTCACCTCGGCCGCGGAAGCGACCGGCAACGCCGCCACCGACGTGCTCACCAACGCCCGCGAGCTGGACAGCCAGTCCGGCGCGCTGCGCAACGCGGTGGACGGCTTCCTCGCCAAGGTGCGCGCGGCGTAAGTTCTTGCACCCAATTCGTAGGGTGGGCAAAGACGCGAAGCGTCGTGCCCACCTTTTTCTTGTTGAGTTCGGCAGTCATTCCGGGGCGATGCGAAGCATCGAACCCGGAATCTCGAGATTCCGGGTTCGCGCTGCGCGCGCCCCGGAATGACGGACTTCACTGCTTCTCGATCTTCGCGTTGGTGATCAGCTTCTCCCACAGCACCAGCTGCTCGTTGACGAACGTGCCGAGCTGCTCCGGCGTGCCCGAAAACGCGTCCATGCCGAGCGTGGCGAGCTGGGCCTTGATCTCGGGCTTCTCGACGATCTTCCTGATCTCAGTATTGAGCCGCGTCACGATCTCCTTGGGCAGGCCGGCCGGGCCGAAATAGCCCTGCCACGACGAGATGTCGAAATCAGGCACGCCGGCCTCCTGCATCGAGGGCAGGTTCGGCACCAGCGGCGAGCGCTCCTTGGTGGTGACGGCGAGCGCGCGCAGCGCGTTGCCCTGGACATGCGGCAGGCCGGTCAGGATGTCCACGAACATCATCGAGACGCGGCCGCCCATGACGTCGTTGAGCGCCGGCGGCGAGCTCTTGTAGGGCACGTGCAGCAGGTCGAGCCCGGCATTGTGCGCAAAGGTCGCACCCGAGACGATCGCGGAGGACGATCCCGAGGCGTAGCTCAGCTTGCCGGGATTGGCCTTGCCATAGGCGACGAGCTCGCCGACGGTCTTGGCCGGCACCTCGGGATTGACCACCAGCATGAAGGGCAAATCGCCCGTGCGCGCGATCGGCGTGAAATCCTTGACCGGATCGTAAGTGAGGCTCTTGAGCAGATAGGGATTGGCTGAATGCGTGGTGTTGGTGGTCACCAGCAGCGTGTAGCCGTCAGGCGCGGCCTTCGCGACATAGGTTGCGGCGAGCATGCCGTTGGCACCCGCCTTGTTCTCGATCACGATGCCGACGCCGAGCGCCTGCGACAGATGCTGCGAGATCAGCCGCGTCGTGGTGTCGGTGCCGCTGCCGGCCGCGAACGGCAGCACCAGCGTGATGTTGCGGCTGGGATAATTGTCGGCGTGAGCCGTGGATGCGGCGGCAAGGCACAGCGCGACCGTAGCCGCGGCACGCAGGTTTCGAATCAGCCCTGAAATCATCTGAAGACGTTCCCTCTTTTTGGTTGGCGGGGAACGTAGCGTCTCTGTGTTGAAATCGGAAGACGGGAGTTGCTTGCCCCGGACGCAGCGCAGCGCTTCTTCAGCGGTGCGCTGTAGAGCCGGGGTCCATACTTGCGGCCAAACCGGGTCCCGGCTCTGCGCAGTGTCACTGCGTGCCGCAGCGCGTCCGTGCCACGGAGAACGCATCGTCCGCCGCGCGGAATTACGTCACGCCGAACCCTGGCGCGAGGCGATCACGACGCCGGCGAGCACCAGCGCGTAGCCGATCAGGTGGAACGGCTGGAGCATTTCGCCGAGCAGCAGGATCGCCATCGCCGAGCCGAACACCGGCACCAGATGGAAGAACGGCGCCGCCCGGTTCGGCCCGATCAGCGCCACGCCGCGGTTGAAGAAGAGATAGGCCAGCGTCGAGGGAAAGATCAGGATGTAGCCCAGCGTCGCCAGCGTCATCGTATCGAATTGCAGGACGCGGCCGCTTGCCGCTTCCCAGATCGCCGCGGGCAGCAGCATCGTCGCGCCGCAGCAGGTGGTGAAGGACAGGAAGGACAGCTGATGGACCTTGGGCCGGCGCGGGATGAAGGCGGAGTAGATCCCGAACGCCACCAGCGAGGAGGCGAACATGATGTCGCCCCTGTTGAAGCTGATGCTCGCCAGCGCGGCGAGATCGCCGCGCAGGATAATGATCAGCACGCCGAGAAGCGAGATCGCGATGCCGGCGAACTGCGCGCCCGTCAGCCGCACGCCGAACAGCACCAGCGACCACAGCGCCACGAACAGGGGACCTGCCGACTGGATCAGCAGCGCATTCAGCGCTTCCGTGTATTGCATCGCCCAGTACGAGATCGCGTTGTTGAAGGCAAAGCCCACCAGCGACAGGAACAGCATCAGCGGCAGGCTCCTGCGCAAGGCAGGCCAGTCGCGCTTCAGATGCGGCCAGGCAAACGGCAACAGGATCAGGAACACCCCGAACCAGCGGATCGTGGTCACCGTCAGCGGCGGCACATGCGCGCCGACATGGCGCGCGAGCACGATGTTGCCGGCCCAGAACAGCGAGCTCAGGCTGAGCAGCAGATAAGGCTGATTGTTGAGCCAACTGGCCGGATTGGAGGCCTTTGGCGCGGGCGAAGCGATCGTCATTGGCGTTGCATGCGAGCTTGCGCCGGATCGGCGCGATGGCACAAGTCACAGCGCCGCAATGCTACAATGCAGGCAAACCCTGAGGAGGCGCCTTTGGCGGTTAATATGTTGAACATCGCGGGCCTCGAAGGGCTCGAGCAGAACGCACCGGTGGTGATGCTGAACCTGATGCGTTTCCACGCGCGCTCGCGTGACGGCGACGGATCCGGATGGGACGCATACTTGCGCTACAGCGCCATCACGGTGCCGATGATCAAGGCGCGGGGCGGCACTCTGCTCTGGACCGGCGAGGCCAAGGCCATCGCGCTCGGACCGCACGCCGGCAACGACTGGGATTTCGTGGCGCTGGTCTATTATCCGAGCGTCGCGGCCTTCCTCGACATGATGACCTCGGAAGCCTACGAGACGCAGGCCGACCCGCACCGCGTCAATGGCTGCGCCGAGCATGTGATCATTGCGACCAGCGAGGCCTACAGCAAGTTCGGAGTCGGCTGACGCCGCGCGGCTCGCGGCCTTGATCTTGATCAAGGTCCGTCCACGGCTTGCCAGCAAGGAATCAGGGTGAGCCTCCTGCGCGCTATCGGAGAATCCCATGCATCGTCTTGGCCTGGTTAGTTTGTCCGCCCTTGTCCTGTCGTGCGCCGCCGGGACCTCCCCGGCCCATGCGGGGCGCTATTGCCTTCAGGGGGATCAATGGGGCTATCCGGGAAATTGCAGCTTCGATACCTATGAGCAGTGCCGGGGCACGGCGTCTGGCACGCGTGCCTCCTGCGGCATCAATCCGAAATACGCGCACCGAAAAAAGGTCTCGCATTGAGGCGTCAGTTCGCCTGCTTCCTCGACGCCACGAACACGCCTGATAGCACCAACGCAAATCCGATGAAGTGGAACGCCTGCGGGTGCTCGCCCAGGAAGGCCATTGCCATGATCGAGCCGAACACCGGCACGACGTGGAAGAACGGCGCGGCGCGGTTGGCGCCGATCAGGCGCACGCCGCGATTGAAGCAGAGATAGGCGAGCGTCGATGGGAACACCGCGACGTAGAACAGCGTCAGCAGGTTCGGCCCGTCGAGCTTCATCACGGGGCGAGCGGACAATTCCCAGATCTCGAGCGGAATCAGGCAGGCGGCGCCGACCCCGAAGGTGAAGGCGAGGAACGACAGGCCGTGCATCGGCGGCCGCTTCAAGGTCAGCACCGAATACAGCGCGAAGATGACGAGCGCGACGATGAAGATGAGGTCGCCCTTGTTGAACTCGATGTTCGACAGCGTGGTGAAATCGCCGTGCAGCAGGATCGTGAGCACGCCGCACATCGACAGCAGCACGCCGAACGCCTGCGCCGCGGTGAGGCGGATGCCGAGGATGGCCAGCGACCACAGCGCCACGACCAGCGGAGCGGCCGACTGCAGCAGCAGCGTGTTGAGGGCCTGGGTATGCTCCAGCGCCCAATATTGCAGCGTGTTGAAGGCGCCGATGCCGGTGATCGAGAGTGTGACCATCAGGCCGAGCTTGCCGCGGATCGCGGGCCAGTCCTGGGCAAGATGCTTCCAGGCGAACGGCAGCACCAGCAGGAAGGCGAAGAACCAGCGCAGGAAGGAGAGGGTGACCGGCGGGATATGGCCGGCGGCGAGCCGCCCGACGATGGCGTTGCCGGCCCAGCACAGCGCGGTGATGCTGAGCAGCAGATAAGGCTGGTTGGCGATCCAGCTGTGACCGGATGTTTCCGCGCTCGTGGTCTGACCGGTGGCGGACATTTTGTCTGGTGTGGCCCCGCATGCACCGAGGCTTCCGGCCCGGCGGGATCCGGGCCGGCTGATAGCCCGGCGCTGTCCAAAGACACGGAAATCGAGGTTGCATCAACGGGGGGCGGACGCATCGCGACCATGCAGCGGCGGAGTGAGCCTCTCACCCTTTGGTCGAAGCCATTGCGCCGGCCGTGAACGTTGCGAGATTTTAAGGGGATATCAAAGGCTTGGAGCGGCCTCGAAGCCCTGAAAAAGTCCCGTTCTTGCTTGCCTAGAGAGGCTGCTTCCTTTATCCGGTTGGGCTGCCTCGCGTGCGAACGGCCTTGGGCCGGGAATTGGGCTGGGCGCAGGCATGATCCCGGAAAAGTGGGTCCCGGTTTTCTGTTCGGATCATGCCCTTACAGAGAAATCTTCGAAGGATTACCCGCGAATGGCCAATGTTGTCGTCGTCGGCGCCCAATGGGGCGACGAAGGGAAGGGCAAGATCGTCGACTGGTTGTCGGAGCAGGCGGACATCGTGGTCCGCTTCCAGGGCGGCCATAACGCCGGCCACACGCTGGTGATCAACGGCAAGACCTACAAGCTCGCGCTGTTGCCCTCGGGCGTGCTGCGCGAGGGCAAGCTGTCGGTGATCGGCAATGGCGTGGTGTTCGATCCCGCCGCCTTCCTCGACGAGGTCAGCAAGCTCAGGGCCCTGGGCGTCGCGGTCTCTCCGGAGAACCTGCGGATCGCCGAGAACGTCACCCTGATCCTGCCGCTGCACCGCGAGCTCGATGCGCACCGCGAATCCGCCAGCGCAGCGACCGCGATCGGCACCACCCGCCGCGGCATTGGCCCGGCCTATGAGGACAAGGTTGGCCGCCGCGCCATCCGCCTGATGGACCTCGCCGACCTCGACACGCTGCCGCACAAGATCGACCGCCTGCTGGCTCACCACAATGCGCTGCGCCGTGGCCTCAACCTGCCGGAGTTTGACGGCAAGGTGATCCTGAAGGAATTGAGCGCGCTGGCACCTGAGCTGCTGCCCTACGCCGAGACGGTGTGGCGCCTGCTCGACATCAAACGCCGCGAAGGCAAGCGCATGCTGTTCGAGGGCGCGCAAGGTGCGCTGCTCGACGTCGACCACGGCACCTATCCTTACGTCACCTCGTCCAACACGGTGGCGGCGCAGGCCGCGACCGGTGCCGGCCTCGGGCCGGGCGCGGTCGGCTACGTGCTCGGCCTGTGCAAGGCCTATACGACCCGCGTCGGCCAGGGCCCGTTCCCGACCGAGCAGGACAACGAGACCGGCCGCCGGATCGGCGAGCGCGGCCGCGAGTTCGGCACCAATACCGGCCGTCCGCGCCGCTGCGGCTGGTTCGACGCCGTGCTGGTCCGCCAGGCGGTCCGGACCTGCGGCATCAACGGTCTGGCGCTGACCAAGCTCGACATCCTCGACGGCTTCGACACGATCGAGGTCTGCACCGGCTACAAGCTCGACGGCAAGGAGATCGACCATTTCCCGGCCGGCGAGGGCGCCCAGGCCCGGGTCGAGCCGATCTACGAGACCATCGAGGGCTGGAAGGAGCCGACCGCCAGTGCGCGGTCTTGGGCCGACCTGCCGGCCCAGGCCATCAAATACGTCCGGCGGATCGAGGAATTGGTGGGGTGCCCGGTCGCACTGCTTTCCACCAGCCCCGAACGCGAAGATACTATCCTGGTGCAAAATCCGTTTGAGGCTTAACGATATCTTACCGGGACGCGCGTATAGTTGAGTTGAAATGGCTGATTACTATCCGCTGATCGCCCGCGCTATTGCCGCCCTGGACCCGAACGCTCCCGGCGAAAGCCGTCGCGCGCTCTATGAGCGGGCGCGCACGGCCTTGATCGCGCAGCTGCGCAGCGTGCAGCCGCCGCTTTCCGAATCCGAGATCACCCGCGAAAGGTTGTCGCTGGAGGAGGCCGTTCGCAAGGTCGAATCGGAGGCTGCCCAGCGTGCCCGCGAGACTTCGCGCCCCGGTGGCGGCGGGCGCAGCGGCGGCAGCGGCGATGCCTTTCGCCGCGCCAGCACGCGAGCCGCTGAAGGCAACGCGGCTGCGGCCTCGCCGCGTACCCGTCCGGCTCCGCCACCGCCGCGGGCCGACCGTCCGTCCTTCAACGTCGATGACCAGGGCGAGGCGCAGCGTCCGCCGCGCGCGCCCCGTTTCGACGCCCCGCGCCAACCGGGACCGTCTGCCCCGCCACCGATGCCGGAGCCGCCGCCGGCCGGCCGCGATCGTGCCGGTGCGCGCCGTCCGCCTGATGTCGGACCGCCGCCGCCGCTGCCGCCGGCACCGGGCGTGCGCGGCTTCCGCGACATCACGGCCGATGCCAATGATCTCGGCGGCGCTGCCGCACAGGCCAGCCGTTCCGCGCGTCGTACCTACGCCAACGTGCCTTCGCCCACGCCGGAATTCGACCGGCTCGAACCGAGCCTGGAAAACCGCGCCGGCGAGTCCGAGGCGCCCTACTCCTACGACGAGTCGATCGAGGAGGCGGAGCGCTACACGGCGCAGCCGCCTTCGCCGCGTCCGCGCATCGCGCCCGAGCGCGCCGCCAAGAAGCGCGTCCGCACCGGCTCCGCCTTCCCCTTCAAGAGCGCGATTGCCGTCGGCATCGTGCTCATCCTGGTCGGCGCGGGCATCCTCTGGGGCAAGCAGCTGGTCCAGATCGTCAACGGCTTTCTCAAGCCGTCCGCGACGCAAGTGGCGGACACGCCGACCCCGGCTCAGCCGCAGAGCAAGCCGAAGATCCCCGATCGCGTCGGGCAGCCTTCGGCCAGCGACCAGCCGGTCGCGCCGGTGGCGCAGAAGGTCGTACTCTATGACGAGGATCCGTCCGATCCGAAGGGCAAGCAATATGTCGGCTCGGTGGTGTGGCGGCTGGAGCCGATCAAGGCGTCGGGCGCCCAGAAGGCCGACGTCGCCGTGCGCGCCGACATCGAGATCCCCGACCGCAAGTTCAAGATGACGATGTCGTTCCGCCGCAACACCGATTCCTCGCTGCCGGCGAGCCACACCGCGGAGCTGACCTTCATCCTGCCGCCGGACTTTCCGGGCGGCAGCGTCTCGAACGTGCCGGGCATCCTGATGAAGTCGAACGAGCAGGCGCGTGGTACGCCGCTCGCAGGGCTCGCGGTCAAGGTCACCGACGGCTTCTTCCTGGTCGGCCTGTCCAATGTCGACGCCGACCGCTCCCGCAACGTCCAGCTCCTGAAGGAGCGCTCGTGGTTCGACGTGCCGCTGGTCTATGCCAACCAGCGCCGCGCCATCATCGCCATCGAGAAGGGCGCCCCCGGCGAGCGCGCCTTCAACGACGCCTTCGCGCAGTGGGGCGATTAGGTCGAGCCAAACCCTCCTCCGTCATTCCGGGGCGCGCGTAGCGCGAACCCGGAATCCATCGTGCAGCGGGTGACGTCGAGAAATGGATTCCGGGCTCGTGCTTCGCACGCCCCGGAATGACGTCCGAGTGGACTTACTGCGCCGCCGCTTCCCGCTTGCGCGAGGCGACCGCCTCGCGGTCCATCACGGCGCGGCAGCCGGGGCTGACCTGCGCCTTGTTCCGCACCATGCAGGCTCTGACCCGCGGGATATCGGGGATTTCACTTGAGCACAGCCGCATCGCATCGCCCGTGCACATCTGCTGCGCTTCGGACGAGAAGGCGAGGCCAGGTGAGGTCTGGAATGCGATGGCGGTGGTTGCGACGGCCAACAGCGAAGCGGTGGTCTTAAACAGCGAAGCGATGGTCTGAGTGCGTGTCATGCAGAGGGATCCCCGATTTACCTAGGCTTGAGCCACTTGGTTTTGGGGCGCCGCACGCGACTTGATCTGCCGCATGTCACAGCCTTCACGCCGGGAACTTCGGTCCCGGATGTGGTCGCTCGATTTCTTGATGTTCGAATCGAAAAGTGCTGCGCCGCCCAAGCGAAGTATGCGCCATTGCCGTGCGGCTGCAATGGTCCACATGAAGGAATTTGCAGTTGTTGCGTGAACGTCACGCACAAAGCGTGCGCGCGAGATCAGATCAACCGATCGAAGGATGTGCTCGCTGCTTCCGCATCGCTCGCGCCGAGCGCGGCGGCGTGTTCCTCGACGGCGGTGACGCCCTTGGCGGTGAGCTCGAACAGGTCGCCGTCCTTCATCACGTAACCGTCCGCGATCAGTTGCCCGATCTTGCCCTGCCGGTCGTCGGCGAAGGCAACGGATTGGCTGATGTCCCGCAGGATCGAGAGCTGTTCGTCGCGCAACATGGCCTCACTCTCCGTTCGCTGGGGGATGGTTGTGGCCTCACATGCCGTGGCTCTGAAAGACCTTGCTGCAGGAGCGCGACAGCTTGGCCCGGTTGGCCTGCAGGCAGCTCTGCACCGCGCCGTCATTGCCGAGATCCTTGCGACAGAAGCGCGATGCGTCCCGCGAGCAGGCCTGCTGCTCCTGCGGGGAGCCCATATGGCCCTGCGCAACAGCGGGCGCGTTCGACAGGCCGGTCAGGGCCGCCAGCGTGATTGTCGCCAGAAGAAATTTGCGGACCATCGGCGGCTCCAATCCAATATGACAGGGACAATTCAGGTCCTGTCTGAACTCGTCGCCTTGTCACTTGTTCCCCCAAAGGCAGAGTCCGCCCCGCTATTCAAGGTTCCCGAGGCGCTGCTATAACACTGGAGAAGGGTGAGGGTGTTTGATGAAACGCTATCTGGTGTATGCGCTGGTTGGCCCGTTCCTCGGCGGGTTCCTGCTGCTGCTGACGACGACCTATCAGTCCGGCTATTGGGCCCAGACCAGTCTCGGCGAGGTCGGCAAGCTATTCGCAGTGTTCTTCAAGACCCTGCAATACAGCTATCTGTTCGGCGTCCTGCCCTCGCTGATGATCGGCGCGGTCGACGACATCCTGCTCCATATCAGGCGGATCGGCCCGGGCTTGCGGATGCTGCTGGTCGGCCTGTTCGCCTTCGTGCTGGCCTCGCTCACCTATAGCTCCCGCGGGCCGGATTCGGGTGCGGTGCAGTTCATTCTGTACGGCCTCGTCGGGTTCGTGCCGGCGGCGATTTCGTCCTGGCTCGTGCATAGATATGTCAAGGAGCCGCAAGCAGTGGCGGCGCCGACCTGAGCGCGCGACTTTAGAGCGCGGCACAGCAACCTCCGCCGCGGCGGCGCGTTCTTGAAGGCCATGACCATGTCCGACGACGATATCCTTGCGCCGCGCCGATCCCGTTCCGGCAGCGGCTCGCGTGCGAGCTCAGGCAAGACAGCGCACGGGCCGATCATCGATCAGGAGGGCCATGAGATCCGCCCCGAAACGCTGGAGCAGGGATTTCGCGAGTTTCGGTTCGATTTCGGGCAAGGCAATCCGTTCGGCAATCTGACGCGCGAGCAGCGGATCGCGCGGCTCGAGGCGATCGCAAAGCTGCTCGACGTCGCCTTCATCCTGCCCGGCACCAACATCCGCTACGGCATCGATGGGCTGATCGGCCTGATTCCTGTCGTCGGTGACATCATCACGACGGCGATCTCGCTGTGGCTGGTGCGCGAAGCCCGCGCGCTGGGCGCGCCCTGGTACATCACCGCGCGCATGCTGGGCAATGTCGCGCTCGACGGCGTGGTCGGCATCGTCCCGTTCGCCGGCGACGCTTTCGACGTCATGTTCCGCGCCAACATGCGCAACGTGCGTCTGCTCCGCCGCTGGCTGGAGAAGCAGCCGCGGATCTGAAAATTCAGGATTTTGATACTCGATCAAGCGTCAGGCTCGATGCACCTCTCCCGCTTGCGGGAGAGGTCGGTGCGGAGCGCCGGGTGAGGGCTCTCACCTCTTGGGGATCCTCGATTGCGGAGACACCCTCACCCCAGCCCTCTCCCGCAAGCGGGAGAGGGAGAACAAAAACGCGGAAAGCGCGACGACCTTTCGGCCATCGCGCTTTCTGCGCACATCGTAAGGATTAGCGAAAACTTACGCCGCGTCGGCGTCGGCGTTGGTCTCCACCGGCTTGGGACGCCGGGGCAGCGGGAAGGCTTCGCTCTCATAGAGCGTGCGGATGCCGTTCTGGTCGAAACGCGCTTCCTCGACCTGCAGATAAGCGCCGTTCAGCGAATCCGTCGGCAATTGCTCCATCGCGAACTGCACCGCTTCGGCCGCGGTGCCGAACCGGCGATAGGTGAAGCCCGCACGCTTCTTCTTGCGGATCGCGGCGGGGAAGAGTTCGGCGGAGGTGTTGAAGTTGAACGGACGCAGTGGACGCATGGTCAAAGACCTCGTGATCTTCTCTGGGGCTTTAAGCGCGTGGGGTTTGGGAGGGCAGGGGCCACAATTGAACGGGCCGGCCGCACATGCCATTTTCGCTCTCTAATATAAGCCGTTTTGACAAAAATGCGACCCCTGCGATGGGAGATGATGAATCCGCGCATGGCAGCCCCGCGGCCGCGATAAGGCTAGTAATTTCAATATGTTAAATGGTTTACAATTTGCCAAGAAGCACCAGGACGACCAGCACCGCTAGCACGACACTGCCGATGCCCATGCCGGAATGGCCTAGGCCATAGCCATAACCGCCCACGCGGCCGGACAGGCCTCCGAGCAGATAAATGATCACCAGGATGATCAGGATGGTCCCAAGTGACATGGCTTCCTCCCTGGCGGCCGCCAAAATGCGATGATCGGCCGCACCGCCAGGGAAGAAAAGCACATACCGAGGTCGGGTTCCACGAAGGAACCCCACCCCGCACGCCGATTATTTCGGCTCCAGCTTCAGCGCCGCCGAGTTGATGCAATAGCGCAGGCCGGTCGGCCCGGGGCCGTCGGGAAAGACGTGGCCGAGATGACCGCTGCATTTGGAGCAGAGCACCTCGGTGCGGATCATGCCGTGGCTGACGTCCCGCTCCTCGTCGATATGGCTCTCGACGGCGGGCTGGGTGAAGCTCGGCCAGCCGCAGCCGGAATCGAACTTGGCGTCGGAAGAGAACAGCTGATTGCCGCAGCCGGCGCAGACATAGGTGCCGGCTCGCTCGTCGTGCTCATATTCGCCCGAGAAGGGACGCTCGGTCGCCTTCTCGCGCAGCACCGCGTACTGCATCGGCGACAATTCGCGCCGCCACTGCTCTTCGCTCTTGATGACCTTGTGGTCCGTGGTTTTCGTTTTGGTGTCGGGCATGGGTCTCCCGTTCTGAAGATGATCTGGCGATCAGTTGGTGGCCTTGCTGGCACTCACCAGCGTCGGCTTTTCAATGTAGTTATCCGCGAACAGTTTTTTCAGGTTCTCAACCTTCGGCAGGTCGTTATAGGCGATGTAAGGCTGGTTCGGGTGCAGCGTCAGATAGTCCTGGTGGTAGGCCTCCGCCGGGTAGAACGCCTCCAGTGCGCCGACCTTGGTAACGATCGGCTTGTTGAAGACCTTGGCGCTGTTGAGCTGGACGATATAGGCCTCCGCCACCTTCTTCTGCTCGTCGGAGGTGGTGAAGAGGGCCGAGCGATATTGCGTGCCGACGTCGGGGCCCTGGCGGTTGAGCTGGGTCGGGTCGTGCGCCACCGAGAAGTAGATCTGGAGGATCTTGCCGTAGGAGATCTTCTTCGGATCGTACTTGATCTCGACGGCCTCGGCGTGGCCGGTCCGGCCGCTCGAGACCGTCTGGTAGTCGGCCGTCGCCTTGGTGCCTCCGGCGTAGCCGGAGACCGCGTTGACGACGCCCGCGGTGTGCTGGAAGACGCCTTGCACGCCCCAGAAGCAGCCGCCGGCGACCACGGCGGTCTGGATCCCGCTCGCTTGTGCCGCGTCCACGGCGGGGGCGGGGATCACGACCGCATCCTCCGCAGCCCGGGACGGCGCGGCAAAGGCAAGCGTCAGGGCGGTGGTGGCGGCCAGCAGGGAGGCGAGGGCAGGTCGGCGCATGGCGGATCCTCTTTCGGAAGGTCTGACAGTCTAGGGCGATCGGGGCCGGACGAACAGTTGTCCGGCCGCCCTTTCGCATCATCCGAGGTACGGACGCAGCCGCCGATTGTTACGGCGGGACGGACACGAGTCTGTGAAATGAGCCGGGCGGGATAGTCTGGCGACAGCCGCTTGGCGAGACCGGGAACTCCGCGCTAGATGAACCAGTGCGATCGATGATCGACTCAAAAAGAATTTGGTGGCTGGAGCAGGCCTGACAACATGCTGGGCGTCGTTTCACTGATCCTCGTCATCCTGGCCGCCGGCGTGTCGAGCGCGGCGGCCGACCCGCAAGCCGACGATCTCGCCACCTGCCGCGACCGCCAAGCGGAGGCGCAGGCCCGCGCCAGCGCCTGCGACAATCTGCTGAAGGTCGACAAGCTCGGCGGCAAGGACAAGGCGATCGCGCTCTCCGTGCGCGGCAACACGCTGATCAACAAGCGCGATTACGACCACGCGATCGAGACCCTGTCCATCGCGGTCGATCTCGATCCGGACTACGTCATCGCCCTCAACCTGCGCGGCCTTGCCTATGAGCGCAAGGGGCAGGATGACCTGGCCATGGCGGACTACAATCTCGCCCTCCAGAAGCGTCCTGCCTATGGTGTCCCCTACAACAATCGCGGCGTCATCCACGCGCGCAGGGGTGCGCTGCAAAGTGCGCTCGACGATTTCAGCCTGTCGATCAAGTACACGCCGAAATTCCTGCTCGCCTGGACCAATCGTGCCCGCGCACGCTCGCTGATGAAGGATTTCGACGGTGCGATCGCCGATTTTGCGGAGGCCGAGAAGATCGACCCGGCCGCGCCGCAGATCGCGGGCAACCGCTGCATCACTTACGGCATGATGGGCAAGTTCGATCAGGCCTTTGCCGACTGCAACCGCCTGATCGAGAAACAGCCGAAGAACGTGTTCGCGGTCAACAATCGCGCCGACGTCAGCATGATGAAGGGCGACCTCGACGCCGCCCTGAAAGACTACAACACGGCCATCCAGATCAATCCGAACAATGTCCGCGCCCATTCCGGCCGCGGCCAGATCTATGAGATGAGACGCGATCTCGCGCAGGCGCGCGCCGACTATCGCGCGGCGGCCTATTCGCTGACGAAGTTCGACGAGCCCGACGTCGCGCGCGCCCGCGCCAAGGCGCAGGAGCGGCTCGCAGCGCTGATGCCGCAGACCCCGGGGGGCGCGGCCACCGGCCGCCGCGTCGCCCTGGTGATCGGCAACGGCGCCTACAAGAACGCCCATGCGCTGCCGAATCCGCCGCGCGATTCCAAGCTGATCGCAAGCGTGCTGCGCGATCTCGGCTTCCAGAGCGTGATAGACACGAAAGACCTTACCCGCGACAAGTTCTTCCAGACGCTGAAAGCCTTCGCCGAGGAAGCGGAAAAGGCCGATTGGGCGGTGGTCTATTATGCCGGCCACGGTTTCGAGATCGGCGGGGTGAACTATCTGGTTCCGGTCGACGCCAAGCTCACCGCCGACAAGGACGCCGAGACCGAAGCGGTCGCACTCGAACAGGTCATTGCCGCGGTCGGTGCTGCGCGAAAAGTGCGTCTTGTGGTGCTGGATGCCTGCCGCGACAATCCGTTCGCGCCGGCCATGCAGCGCACGCTTTCGCTGAAGCTGGTCGACAAGGGCTTTTCCAACATCGAGCCCGGAGCCGGCTTCATGGTGGTCTACGCCGCCAAGCATGGCGAGACCGCGATGGACGGCGACGGCAGCGCCAACAGCCCGTTTGCCACCGCGCTGGCGCGCGAGATCAAGCAGCCGCGCATCGAGATCCGAAAACTGTTCGACATCATCCGCGACGACGTCTGGGCCGCCACCAGGCACGGGCAGCAGCCCTTCACCTACGGCTCGCCGCCGGGACGCGAGGATTTTTATTTTGTGGCGGGGAAGTAGCTTGGAATGCGACGACAGCGCCTCATCCGCAGTGCCGTAGGGTGGGCAAAGGCGCAACGCGCCGTGCCCACGATCTCTCTCTATAATGAATAAGCGCGTGGGCACGCTTCGCTTTGCCCACCCTACGGCAGCGGTGTTCTAAACAACGATGCTCAACCGCTTCGCCGCCCGCGTGATGCCCGTATACAGCCACCGCGCGCGGCTCTCCTGGAACGCAAAGCTCTCGTCGAACAGCACGACGTCGTCCCATTGCGAGCCCTGCGACTTGTGCACGGTGAGCACATAGCCATAGTCGAACTCGGCATAGGGCTTGCGTTGCTCCCAGGCGATCTGCTCGACGCCGCCCTCGAAGCAATCGGCGCGCACCGAGACCTTGGTCACCTTGTGGCCGAAGTCCTCGTCCGGTGACAGCCGCATCGACAGGATGCGCGACTTCGAGCGCGTAGTGTTGCGCGACTTCACCCGCCACAGGCCGCCGTTGAACAGGCCCTTCTTGCGGTTGTTGCGCAGGCACACCAGCTTGTCGCCGGCGACCGGAAAGGTATCCTCGATGTTCTGGCGCTGGCGCACGCGCATATTGTACGCGCGCCTCGTGTTGTTGCGGCCGACCAGCACCTGGTCGGCGCCCATGACGCGATCGGGGTCGAGCTCCTTGCGCGAGACCACCTCGCTCTCGCCGTAGCGGCCGATGTCGAGCTCGCGTCCCTCGCGGACGTCCATCGACATCCGCACGATCGGATCGTCCTGCGCCTGGCGATGCACCTCGGTCAGCATCGCGTCGGGCTCGGTGTTGGTGAAGAAGCCGCCGCCCTGGATCGGCGGCAGCTGCGCGGGATCTCCCAGCACCAGCAGCGGGCAGTCGAACGACATCAGGTCGCGCCCGAGTTCGGCGTCGACCATCGAGCATTCGTCGATCACGATAAGCTTGGCCTTCGAGGCCGGCGCGTCGTCCCACAATTCGAAGCTCGGCTGCTCCTCGCCGGATTCGCGGGCGCGGTAGATCAGCGAGTGGATGGTGGAGGCCTCGTCGCAACCCTTGTTGCGCATGACGAGGGCGGCCTTGCCGGTGAAGGCGGCGAATTTCACCTCGCCGTCGACGCCCTCGGCGATGTGTCGCGCCAGCGTGGTCTTGCCGGTCCCGGCGAAGCCGAACAGGCGGAACACCGGCGGCGTGCCGTTACGGCCGGGTTTTGCTTTCAGCCAGTCGCCGACGGCCTTGAGCGCGGCATCCTGATGCGGGGTGAAGGTGGCCATGTCTGTCTTGAGAGGTGCGAAACGGAGCGATTCGCCATCCCCCAAAACTAACCATTCGCCCCGCCGGTTCAAGCGCAGGGCAATCGCATTTCAAGGCCGTATCTCTGGGCCCATCCTTCGAGACGCCCGCCTTTGGCGGGCCCTCAGGATGAGGACGGAGTGCGTGGCGGCCATTGCGACAAGCAAAGATGTCGCCCAGCTTCATCCTGAGGAGACCGCGCAAGCGGTCATCTCGAAGGACGAGGCGCTTGCTCAGGCATCGCCAAGCTCGCGACCACCCTACTGCCAGCCCGGAACACCGCGCATGTCGGGCAGCTGGTGGGCGATGCCCTTGTGGCAGTCGATGCAGGTCTTTTCCTTGGTGAACAGGAAGCGCTGGTGCGCCACTGATGCCCGCGGCGATTGCTTGGTGATGTCCATGGAATCGGCGCTGTGGCAGTTGCGGCACTCCAGCGAATCGTTGGCCTTGAAGCGCGCCCATTCGTGCGCCGCCAGCTCGAGCCGGTGATCGAGGAACTTCTCTCGCGTGTTGATCGTGCCGAAGATCTTGCCCCAGACCTCCTTGGAGGCCTGCATCTTGCGCGCGATCTTGTCGGTCCAGTTGTGCGGGACGTGGCAGTCCGGGCAGGTCGCGCGCACGCCGGAGCGGTTGCTGAAGTGGATGGTCGGCTTCAGCTCGGCGTAGACGTTGTCCTTCATCTCGTGGCAGCCGGTGCAGAACTTCTCGGTGTTGGTGATTTCCAGCGCCGTGTTGAAGCCGCCCCAGAAGATCACGCCGGCAACGAAGCCGGCCAGCACCAGGGTGCCGAGCGCGAACACCGAACTCGGCCGGGTCAGCACCCGCCAGAGCTCCAGCATAAAGTCCCAGCTTCGCGCCAGGAAGCCGCGCTTGGCCTTCAGCTCGGCATTGGGCTCGTCAGCGGCCGTCGTCATCGCCGGCCACCGGGGCTTGAGCGCGACAGCAGCGTGTCGATGTCGGTGAAGTCGTTGCTGACCGGCGGATTGGCGGTGTTCTGCGGCACGTGGCATTCCGTGCAGAAGAAGCGGCGCGGCGAGATCGAAGCCAGGAACTGGCCGTCACGGTCCATGAAGTGCGTGATCGAGACCATCGGCGCCTGCGACTCCGCAGTGCGCGCCCGCGCGTGGCAGGACAGGCATTTGTTGCCGTTGAGGTCGATCTGGTAGCCGTCGATATTGTGCGGGATCACCGGCGGCTGCTCCGGATAGTTGCGCACCTCCTTTTCGGAGGTGTTGCGGTTCGGCAGCATCGGCGGCGCCGGGCCCTCGTCATTGAGCGGGGTCGGGCCGCGCAGGCCGGACGTCACCGTCTGCGCGGTCAATGAACTCGTTCCCGCGGCGATTGCGACCGCGAGCAGGGCAAATGCAATTCTCTTCATCATGACAGGTTCACCCGCTCGATGCGCACGGCGCATTTCTTGAAGTCGGTTTGCAGCGAGATCGGATCGGTGGCGTCCAGCGTCACCTTGTTGATCAGCTTGGACTCGTCGAACCAGGGCACGAAGACGAGGCCGCGCGGCGGCCGGTCGCGGCCGCGCGTTTCGACCCGGGCGCGGATGAAGCCGCGGCGGGAGACGACCTTCACTTCATCCCCGCGCCGGAGCTTGGCTTCCGACGCGTCGTCGGGATGCATGAAGCAGACGGCTTCGGGGAAGGCCTTGAAGAGCTCGGGCACGCGGCGCGTCATGGTGCCGGAGTGCCAGTGCTCCAGCACTCGGCCGGTCGAGAGCCAGTACGGATAGTCGTTGTCGGGCGATTCCGCCGCCGGCTCGAACGGCAGCGCAAAGATGCGCGCCTTGCCGTCGGGAAAGCCGTAGAACTGCACGTCGGTGCCCTGCTTGACGTAGGGGTCGCTGCCCTCGCGGAAGCGCCACTTCGTCTCCTGGCCGTTGACGACCGGCCAGCGCAGGCCGCGCTCGCGGTGATAAGTGTCGAACGGCGCGAGGTCGTGGCCATGGCCGCGGCCAAATTGGGCATATTCCTCGAACAGGCCCTTGTGGACGTAGAAGCCGAAGGCCTGGGATTCGTCGTTGGCGTAGCCGGGCTCGATGTCGGTCACTGGGAATTTGTCGACCTGGCCGTTCTTGTAGAGCACGTCGAACAGCGTCTTGCCGCGAACGTCCGGCTTCTTGGCGATCAACTCCTCGGGCCAGACCTCCTCGATCTTGAAGCGCTTCGAGAACTCCATGAGCTGCCAGAGATCGGACTTCGACTCACCCGGCGCGGAGACGAGCTGATGCCAGAACTGGGTGCGCCGCTCGGCGTTGCCGTAGGCGCCTTCCTTCTCCACCCACATCGCGGTCGGCAGGATCAGGTCGGCGGCAAGCGCGGTCACCGAGGGATAGGCGTCCGAGACCACGATGAAATTGTCGGGGTTGCGGAAGCCGGGATAGGTCTCTTCGTTGATGTTGGGGCCGGCCTGGAGGTTGTTGTTGACCTGCACCCAATAGGCGTTGATCAGACCGTCCTTCAGCATCCGGCTTTGCAGCACGGCGTGGGCGCCGTTTTTGTCCGGAATGGTGCCTTCGGGCAGCTGCCAGATGTGCTCGGCATGGTCGCGATGCGCCTTGTTGGTCACGACCATGTCGGCGGGCAGGCGGTGCGAGAAGGTGCCGACCTCGCGCGCGGTGCCGCAGGCCGAGGGCTGGCCGGTCAGCGAGAACGGGCTGTTGCCGGGCGAGGAGATCTTTCCGGTCAGAAGGTGGATGTTGTAGACGAGGTTGTTGCACCAGACGCCGCGGGTGTGCTGGTTGAAGCCCATGGTCCAGAACGAGACCACCTTGGTCTTGGGATCGGCATAGAGCTCGGCGAGTGCCTCCAGCCGGTTGAGCGGCACGCCCGACATTTCGGCGGCCTTCTCCAGCGTGTACTCCGAGACGAACTTGACGAACTCGTCGTAGCTCATGTCGGTGGAGTCATTGGGCTTCGACGCGCCCGTCGCCTTCTTCTGGAGCGGATGTTCCGGGCGCAGGCCGTAGCCGATATCGGTCTGGCCGCGCTTGAACACTGTATGCGCGGCGACGAAGTCCTTGTTGACCCGGCCGGACTTGATGATGTGGTTGGCGATGGCGTTGAGGATGTAGAGGTCGGTCTGCGGCTTGAACACCATGCCGATGTCGGCGAGGTCGAACGAGCGGTGCTCGAAGGTCGAGAGCACGGCGACGCGGACATGCGGCGCCGAGAGACGGCGGTCGGCGAGACGCGTCCACAGGATCGGGTGCATCTCCGCCATGTTGGAGCCCCACAGCACGAAGGCGTCGGTCGCCTCGATGTCGTCATAGCAGCCGGACGGCTCGTCGATGCCGAAGGTCCGCATCATGCCGGCGACGGCGGACGCCATGCAGTGCCGCGCATTGGGGTCGATGTTGTTGGTGCGGAAACCGGCCTTGAACAGTTTCGAGGCGGCATAGCCTTCCCAGATCGTCCACTGGCCGGAGCCGAACATCGCGACGCCGTTGGGCCCGCGCTTCTTGATCGCCTCCTTCCACTTCAGCTCCATGATGTCGAAGGCTTCGGTCCAGGACACGGGCGTGAACTCGCCGTTCTTGTCGTATTTGCCGCCCGTCTTGCGCAGCATCGGCTGGGTCAGGCGGTCGTGGCCGTACATGATCTTGGAGAGGAAGTAGCCCTTGACGCAGTTGAGGCCGCGATTGACCTCGGCCTTGATGTCGCCGTGGGTCGCGACGACGCGATTGTCCTTGGTCCCGACCATCACCGAGCAGCCGGTGCCGCAGAAACGGCAGGCGGCCTTGTCCCACTTCATTTCGCTGTTGTTGCGCTCGGTGACGAGATTGGCGGCGAGCGCCGGAGCCGGCATGCCCGCGGCGGCGGCCGCGATTGCGGCGGCCTCGAGCTTCAGCATCTGGCGGCGGTCGAGCTTGGGCGATGTCATGATGGCTCTTCCTGACTCAGGCGGTTTCGATGGCGTGGAAGACCAGTGCCGCGGAATAGACGTGTTGCAGCGACTGGATGGTGTTGAGCATGGTGCCGAGGCTGCCGGCATCGGGCGCTTCGGTCACGACGACGAGCTTGCCGCGCGGATCGCGGCCGTGGATTTCGCAGCCGGGCAGCGCGGTGATCTCGGCTTCGAGCTCGGCGAGATGCTCGGGGCGCGCCTGCACGATGATGCTGGCGATCTCGGCGCCCGGCGGGGCGATGACGCGGTCGGCGCTGAGCACCCGGCCGGTAATCAAGGCGCGGCGATTGAGTGTGGCGTGAGCCATGATGATGCCTGTCTTTCGCTCGTCGGGGATCAATGCGGGGAGGGCGGCGGGCCGGGAGGGCCGGCGAACATCTGGTAGATCCAGACCCCAAGCCCGTACGAGCCGACTGTTCCGACCGCGAGGACGGGCATTACGACCGCGGTCAGGAACAGGAACGCAAAAATCTCCATGCGCTTACGGCGCACGCGCGACATCGTGTCGTCAGGGGCCGACATATTCGGTCTCTCTGAATGGTATGGGAATCGGGACGGCATCCGGGCCGTTGCCTTGCGGTACTTTTGATGCATCCGGACCGCTGACGCGTTGATCTGGATCAATCGGTCGAGTTGGCCGCACCCCCAGGGCGCGCCGGAAACGGGCCTCTTGCTACGTGCGGTCGCAGAATTCATCTCCCGCACGGCGGAATTGCTGCTCCGTAGACAGCGCCGCCCTGCCCACTAAGATGCGCTTAACAAGAATAATCTTGGGAGAGACGTCGTCATGAAGTTCGGCATCTTCTACGAGCTGCAACTGCCGCGGCCCTGGGTGGCCGGCGACGAGTTCGCCCTCTACCAGAACGCGCTCTCGCAGATGGAACTCGCCGACAAGCTCGGCTACGACCATGCCTGGGTGGTCGAGCATCATTTCCTCGAGGAATATTCGCACTCGCCCTCCCCGGAATCCTTCCTCGCCGCTGCCAGCCAGCGCACCAAGAACATCCGGCTCGGCCACGGCATCCTCCAGCTCACCACCAACCATCCGGCCCGCGTTGCCGAGCGTGTCGCGGTGCTGGATCTGCTCAGCAACGGCCGCTGCGAATTCGGCATGGGCGAGAGCGCCTCGATCACCGAGCTCACCCCGTTCGGCCGCGACATGGAGACCAAGAAGGAGGTGTTCGAGGAGGCCGTGGCCGCGATCTTCCCGATGTTCAAGGACGCCGGCAGCGAGCACCACGGCAAATATTTCGACATCCCCTTGCGCAATGTCGTGCCGAAGCCGGTGCAGAAGCCGCATCCGCCGCTGTGGATGGCCTGCTCGCAGCTGCCGACCATCGAGCGCGCGGGCCGCCACGGTTTTGGCGCGCTCGGCTTCCAGTTCGTCAGCGCCGATGCCGCGCACGCCTGGGTGCACGCCTATTACAACGCCATGACCAAGCGGCTCTCCAAGCTCGCGGACTACGAGATCAACCCCAACATGGCGCTGGTGTCGTTCTTCATGTGCGCCAAGTCCGACGAGGAGGCGCGTGCCCGCGCCGACGGCGCCACCTTCTTCCAGTTCGCGCTGCGCTTCTACGGCGCCTCGCAGAACCGCCAGCGGCCCGCGCCCTACACCGTCAACATGTGGGACGAGTACAACAAGTGGAAGCGCGACAATCCCGAGGCGCAGGAGGCGGCCTTGCGCGGCGGCCTGATCGGTTCGCCCGAGACGATCCGAAAGAAGCTGAAGCGGTTCCAGTCCTCGCATATCGACCAGGTCATCCTGCTCAACCAGGCCGGCAAGAACAGCCACGAGCACATCTGCGAATCGCTCGAGCTGTTCGGCCGCGAGGTGATGCCGGAGTTCCAGAACGACCCGGCGCAGGCGGCGTGGAAGAAAGGTGTGATGAGCGGCGAGATCCAGCTGGAGGAGATCGACACCGAGGCGTTCACCGACCGCTACGGCAAGCTCGCCATCAATGTGGCACCAGAGAAGGCGGCGGCGGGGTAGGGGGATTACGCATCGTGACAAAGCATCGGATCTACACGATGAGCTTCGCCAGCGTGTATCCGCTTTACGTTGCGAAAGCCGAGAAAAAGGGACGGACAAAAGCCGAGGTCGATCAGATCATCTCCTGGCTGACCGGCTATGGTCAGAAGGAGCTGGAAGCTCAGCTGAAGAAGCAGACGGACTTTGAAACCTTCTTTGCGCAGGCTCCTCGGATCAATCCTTCTCGATCCATGATCAAGGGCGTCGTCTGCGGCGTCCGGGTGGAGGACATCAAGGAACCAACGATGCAAGAGATCCGCTACCTGGACAAGCTGATCGATGAGCTGGCCAAGGGAAAGACAATGGACAAGATCCTGCGGCAAACGAATAACTGAGCGGAGCCTTCCGTCCAGGAGAGCCGGCGGCCTTGCGCGGCCGATCGAGGCGCCCCCGTCTTTCGCTGCGCCGCCATTGCTGATAAACCTTCGGCAAACGGCGATAGGGAGAGAACGATGTGGTCTCACGGGACGCCTGCAAATCCGGCGGCCGGCGATATCACGCCCGCGGTGCTCGCCATCGGCCGCTCCGACTTCCCGAGCGTCCTCATCGACACGCTGCGCCGGCAGGCCGATGTCGGCCATTGCATGGTGTTCGCGCTGAACCGCGCGGGTGCCGTCACCTGCCTGCTCGATGCCGGCAACATCCCGATCGGCGGCGATCTCGGCGCAGCCTATGCCGGCCAGTTCCACGAATCCGATCCCAACCGCGATGTGCTGTTCGAAGCCGAGGGCACCGCCCCGATCATGCTGCCGTCCTTCGCGCCGCGCATGTACGGCGCGCGCTACCGCAAGATCTTCTTCCACGATTCCGGCATCGTCGACAAATGCGCGACCGCGATCTGGACCGCCGACACCTGCTTCTACGTCAACTTCTATCGCATCACGGCCCAGGGCCGCTTCAGCGATGCCGAGCGTGTGCGGCTTCAAACAATCGCGCCCGCGATCGGTGCCAGCGTCGCACGTCATTTCCAGCAGGCTTCGACGGCGACGCCCGACCAGAACCTCGCCGCATTGTTCGCGACACGCGCGCCGCTCTCCGCGCTGACGCCGCGCGAACAGGAGGTCTGCCGCCGCATTTTGCTCGGCTTCAGCTCCGAGGCGATCTCGCAAGCGCTCGGCATCAGCCTGCATTCCACGCTCACCTACCGCAAGCGCGCCTATCAGCGGCTCGGGATTTCCGCGCAGAACGAATTGTTCGCGATCGTGCTGCGGCTGCTGGCGCGGCCTGATGGCTTGAACTAGGGCTATTCGAGGTCCGTAATCTCTGCTTTCGAGAACGATGCGGACACGCGGCCGCACCTGCGATCATCCCTTTTTGAACCTCGCTGGAAACGAGGCGAGGCAGGCAGCGGCTAATCGTTCTTTTCTGATAGATCGGTTCGGTCGTGTCTGCCAGACTGGAGCGACACAACCATGATCGCCTTTGGCCGTGGATCTGGGGAAGCTCCTGGTATTTTGAAATCGATGGAAGAGGCAACACCGTGACTCAGCATGTTCTGTTTATCGTCACCAATGCAGCTACCATCGGGCCGCACAATCGCAAGACCGGTTTCTTTTTTGCGGAGGTCGCTCATCCTTTCGCGGTGCTTGACGGGGCGGGGATCGCGGTGGAGTTCGCGTCCGTAGCGGGCGGATGGACACCCTATGATGCCTACGATGAAAAGGACGAGGCCCAGAAGACGTTTTTCGGAAGCAAGGCTTTCCGTCGTCTCAATCGAAGCCGCAAGCTGTCGGAGGTCGATGCTGCGGACTATGACGCCATTCTGATTCCCGGCGGTCTCGGACCGATGGTAGATATCGCGCGCAATGCCGACGTGCAACGAGCCATTGTTCGTTCCTGGAGCACCGGAAAATTCGTGACCGCCGTCTGTCATGGCCCGTGCTCGCTGCTCGGAGTAGACCTTGGCGACGGCATTCCCTTCGTGCATGGCAAGAAGCTCACCTCGTTCTCGAAGAAGGAGGAATACGACTACGCTCGCGATGATGTTCCGTACGAGCTTGAGGATGCACTCCGGGCAGAAGGCGCGGAGTACTCGTCAACGGAAAACTGGCAGCCGAAGGTCGTTGTCGATGGCCGACTGATAACAGGCCAGAACCCGGCCTCCGCAGGCCCGATGGCGAAGGAACTCCTGGCCGCGCTCAGAAGACCTGCCTAGGGGCACGTCCATATCATCACGTCGCCGGGCGAGAGTTCGGCGTTAACCATCGCTGACAGTTCCCGTCGGAGCGGCATCGCTTCGAAGTTTCTTAAATTTTGCTGGGTTACCTCTTCAGGCATGAAGACCTGGGGAAAGACATGAGCAAGCGAGCCAAACGTCGAAAGACCGAGACGCTCGCAATCCCGATGGCCGCGCGAGTTGCAATTGGCGTCGTGGCCGTCGCCGTCGCGGGATATAGTTTGCTGTCGCCCCCGGCCGGCGTTCAGCCAGCGCGGAAGCCGTCCGCGCCCCAGGCCCAAGTCCAGGCTCAAGTCCAAGCCCAGGCATCGTCAACGCCGGTTTACGTGGCACCTCCGGCCCGTCCGTCAGCTCCGGCTGCAGCCCCAGCCCCGATTCCGGCCCCGGCAGCGGCGCTGGTCGAACCGCCGAAAGCCGCTGACGGTCCCGGCGCACTTGTCCGCCAGGTGGTCGACTATGCCAGTCACCAGACGCCGGGCACCGTGATCATCGATACCGGACACACGTTCCTCTATTTCGTCCTGAATGACAGGCAGGCGATGCGCTACGGCATCGGTGTCGGCCGTGAAGGTTTTACATGGTCCGGCGAGCAGACCGTGGCCCGTAAAGCAGAATGGCCGGATTGGCATCCGCCCACGGAGATGATCGGGCGTCAGCCCTATCTGCCGCGGTTCATGGCAGGCGGTCCCGGCAACCCGCTCGGTGCCCGCGCGATGTATCTCGGCGAGACCGAATATCGCATTCACGGCACCAACAACCCCGATACGATCGGGAAGCGGGTTTCGTCTGGCTGTATCCGGCTGACCAATGACGACGTGACGGACCTCTATGAGCGGGTGAAAGTCGGAGCAAAAGTGATCGTGCTTCCGGCGACCGCTGCCCGCCGGCCGTTGCAGGCAGCGCCCGCCGATGCCGCTTTCCGATTGCCGGACCCGACGTCGGCATCGAAGCGGCCCTTGGCGGCCAACGCACAGATGCTGCCGTCTGGAGCGAAGATCGCAGAGGCGCGGTAACTCAGTCGGTCCCTATCACTAGGGACAGACGCCGGCCGCGGAGTTCGCTAGTCTGCTCTGGAGCATACGAGATCCCAGGGGAAACCGTCTTGAGTACCGCGCCGCGCATCGACATCGACCCGGCCGCATTCTGGGCCGACCCCTATCCGATGCTCGCAACGATGCGCAAGCAGGCGCCGATCGCCTTCGTGCCGCAGCTCGGCTCGACGCTGCTGACGAGCCGCGACGACATCTCGATCTCCGAGAAGCAGATCGACGTTTTCTCCTCGCACCAGCCCGCCGGCCTGATGAACCGGCTGATGGGCCACAACATGATGCGCAAGGACGGCGAGGCGCATCAGGTCGAACGCCGCGCCATGTTCCCGACGGTGTCGCCGAGGACGGTGAAGGCGCACTGGACCGCGCTGTTCCAGGCCCATGCCGACCGCATCCTTGACGCGATCGAGCCGGGGCGGATCGATTTCATGCGCGACTTCGCGCTGCCGTTCTCCGGCGAATGCCTGAAGTCGATCACCGGCCTCACCAATATCGGCTTTGGGGATATGGATGCGTGGTCGCAAGGCATGATCGAGGGCATCGCCAACTATGCCGGCGATCCCGCCGTAGAGGGGCGTTGCCACGCGGCGACGTCAGGCATCGATGCCGCGATCGACGACATCCTGCCGGTGATGCGCAAGAACCCCGACCAGAGCATCCTCGGCGTGCTGCTCGCCTCGGGCATGGCGATGGAGAGCGTGCGCGCGAATGTAAAACTCGCGATCTCCGGCGGTCAGAACGAGCCGCGCAAGGCGATTGCCGGCACGGTGTGGGCGCTGCTGACCCATCCCGAGCAGCTCGATCTCGTGCGCAAGGGCGAGGTGACCTGGCTCGATGCGTTCGAGGAATACGCCCGCTGGATCTCGCCGATCGGCATGTCGCCGCGCCGGATCGCAAAGTCGTGGACGATCCGCGACGTGTCGTTCGAGCTTGATGAGCGCGTGTTCCTGATGTTCGGCTCGGCCAATCGCGACGAGAAGCATTTTGACCGCGCCGATCAGTTCGACGTGCGGCGTGATACGACGAAGAGCGTCGCGTTCGGCGCGGGCCCGCATTTCTGCGCCGGCGCGTGGGCCTCCCGCGCCATGATCGCGGACGTCGCACTGCCGACCGTGTTCGCCCGCGCCAGGCAGCTTGCCTTGGCCGATGACGAGGAGGTGCGGATCGGCGGCTGGGCGTTCCGCGGGCTGCAGAATTTGCCGGTGCGGTGGCATTAGGCGGGACGCGCACACGCGCCACAAGGACGGTGTCATCGCCCGCGAAAAGCGCGATCCAGTACGCCGCGGCAGTCGTGTGAGCCGTGGACGTCTCTGGACTACTGGATTCCCCGCTTTCGCGGGGAATGACGGCAAAGGCGAGGGCAGGAGTGCGGCGCTCACATTCACGTGCGAAAAGAATCGCTCTGCATCGTCGTCGCCGCTTGAAAGATTAATCATGCGCACGGCCGCGCGCGCAGTGCTCGCATCGCTATTTTCCCGGACGTCTCGACACCTCCAGTAACCCGCATCATCATCCTCCACACGCGAATGAATGACGGCCGCACGCGGCCGGGAGTGTGGAATGCAGCGTCGTGACTTCTTGAGACTCTCTTTTGGAACTGCAGCCGCGGCTGCATTCGCTTCGCGCGCCAATGCGCAGAACGCGGTGAAGGAAATTCGTATCGGCTATCAGAAGACCGGCGTGCTGGTGATCGCGCGTCAGCAAGCTTCACTGGAAAAACATTTCACACCGCAAGGCATCGACGTGAAATGGGTCGAGTTCTCCTCGGGCCCGCCGATGATGGAAGCGATGAATGTCGGTAGCGTCGATTTCGGCGCGGTCGGCGATTCCCCGCCGGTGTTCGCCCAGGCCGCGGGCGCGGCCATCGTCTATGCCGCCGGCCAGCCCATCACCAACGGCCAGGGCATTCTGGTGCCGAAGGACTCCCCGATCCGCACCGTCGCCGATCTGAGGGGCAAGCGCATCGGCTTCACCAAGGGCTCCAGCGCGCACAACATCGTGGTGCAGACCCTGGAGAAGGCGGGTCTCACCTATGCCGACATCACGCCGGTCTATCTGACGCCGCCGGATGCCGGTCCCGCCTTCGCCAACGGCAGCATCGAGGCCTGGGCGATCTGGGATCCGTATTTCGCGATCGGCGAGGCCAAGCAGAACGGCCGCATCCTGATCAATTCGCGCGAGGTCACCAAGACCAATTCCTTCTACATCGCCAATCGCGACTTCGCGAAAAACAACGGTGCCATATTGCAACAGATCGTCGATGTGACGACGGCGGCGGGCAAATGGGCCGAACAGCATCGCGACGAGGTCGCCAAATCGCTCGCCGCGATCACCGGCGTCCCGCTGGACATCCAGACCGTCGCCGCCAACCGCGCGAACTTCGTGGTCGGCCCCGTCACCGACGACATCGTCGTGACCCAGCAGGGCGTTGCCGACCGCTTCCACAAGCTCGGCCTGATCCCGAAGCCGATTCAGATCCGCGACATCGTCTGGCGCAACCCGGCAGCCTGACCGTGCCGACCACTCTTCCCATCCACGAGGGTTTGAACATGAGGCGTATCATTCAGCGTCTGATCGCAGCCATCGTGCTGTCGATCGGCATCGTCGCCGCCGCCGTCGGCACGTCCTACGGACAGGACAAGGTGGTCCGCATCGGCTACCAGAAATACGGCAAGCTGGTGCTGCTCAAAAGCAAGGGCACGCTGGAGCCGAAGCTCGCCGCTGACGGCTACCAGGTGGTGTGGACCGAATTCCCGTCAGGTCCGCCGTTGCTCGAGGCGCTCAATGTCGGCGCCATCGATTTCGGCAACACCGGCGAAGCCCCGCCGATCTTCGCGCAGGCCGCCGGTGCGCCGATTCAGTATGTCGCCTATGAGCCGCCGGCCCCGAAGGGCGAGGCCATCCTGGTGGCGAAGGACAGCCCGCTGACATCGGTCGCGGACCTCAAGGGCAAGAAGGTTGCGCTCAATAAGGGCTCCAACGTCCACTACCTCCTGGTCAAGGCGCTGGAGAAGGCCGGCGTGAAGTATTCGGAAGTCGAGCCGGTGTTCCTGGCGCCCGCCGATGCCCGCGCCGCCTTCGAGCGCGGCGCGGTCGATGCCTGGGTGATCTGGGATCCGTTCCAGGCCGCGGCGGAGGCCGCCACCGCCGCGCGCACGCTCACTGATGGCACCGGCATCGTCGCCAACTACCAGTTCTACTTCTCGTCGAAGAAATTCCTCGACGCCAATCCGAAGATTGTCGACGCCGTGCTCGCCGAGCTGAGCACGGTCGACGATTGGGCCAAGGGCGACATCCATGCGGTGGCTGAGCAACTTGCCCCTGCCATCGGCTTGTCCGTCCCGGTCGTCGAGGTGGCGTTGAAGCGGCAGGCCTACGGCATCAAGCCGATCACCGATGCCGTCATCGCCGACCAGCAGCAAGTTGCCGACGCGTTTTTCGCGCTGGGCCTCATTCCCAAATCCATCAAGATCTCCGACGTCGCTCGGAAACCAGGATCGTGAGCAAGACCATGAGCAAGCAACCCAACGCCAACATCCTCTGGTTCCTGCCGACCCACGGCGACGGCCGCTATCTCGGCACCGGCATCGGCGGCCGCGAGGTCAACTTCAACTATCTGCGGCAGATCGCACAGGCCGCCGACCAGCTCGGCTATTTCGGCGTGCTGCTGCCGACCGGACGCTCTTGCGAGGATTCCTGGATCGTCGCCTCTTCAGTCGCGCCGTTCACCGAGCGGCTGCGCTATCTCGTGGCGGTCCGCCCCGGCCTGCAATCGCCGAGCGTTGCGGCGCGCATGACGGCGACGCTCGACCGCATCACTAACGGTCGACTCCTCGTCAACGTCGTCACCGGCGGCGATCCCGTCGAGAACAAGGGCGACGGCATCTTCCTGTCCCATGACGAACGCTATGAAGTCACCCGCGAGTTCCTGGGCGTCTATAGTGACCTGCTCGCCGGCAAGGCCGTCAATGTCGAGGGCAAGCACATCCATGTCGAGGGCGGCAAGCTCTTGTTCCCGCCGGTGCAGGCGCCGCGGCCGCCGCTCTATTTCGGTGGCTCCTCCGATGCCGGCATCGACGTCGCCGTCGACACCGTCGACAAATATCTCACCTGGGGCGAGCCGCCGGCGCTGGTCGCCGAGAAGATCGCGAAGGTGAGGGAGGCAGCCAGCCGGCGCGGCAGAAAACTCTCCTTCGGCATTCGGCTTCACGTGATCGTTCGCGAGACCAATGACGCGGCCTGGCGCGCGGCGAACGAGCTGATCAAGCATGTCAGCGACGAGACCATTGCGCTGGCGCAGAAGAACTTTGCCCGCATGGATTCCGTCGGCCAGCAGCGCATGGCGCAGCTCCACGGCGGCCAGCGCGACAAGCTCGAGATCGCCCCGAACCTGTGGGCCGGTGTCGGCCTCGTGCGCGGCGGTGCCGGCACCGCGCTGGTTGGCGATGCCGAGACCGTCGCGGCCCGCATCAGGGAGTATCAGGAGATCGGCATCGATACCTTCATCATGTCGGGCTATCCGCATCTGGAGGAGGCCTATCGCTTCGCCGAGCTGGTCTTCCCGCTGCTCGCGCTGGAGCAGCCGAGCAACGTGACCAGGCTGCATTTCAACGGTGGTCCTTTCGGCGAGACGGTCGGCAGCGACTTTCGTCCGCAGCATCGGGTGTCGCAGTCATGAGCCTGATCGACAGCGTTTCACTTCCGCGCAGCTTTCGTCTGCCGCGGGTCGACGGCCTGATCCAGTGGATCGTGCCGCTCGCCATCATCGCGATCTGGCAGGTCGCGAGCGTCACCGGCTTCGTGCCGACCCGTGTGCTGCCGGCGCCGAGCGACGTCCTGCTCTCAGGTTGGAAGCTGCTGCTCTCCGGTGAGCTCGTTCGCAACATCTGGGTCTCGTTCTGGCGCGCCTCGATCGGCTTTCTGATCGGCGGCAGTATCGGCTTCGCGTTCGGCCTCGCCAACGGCCTGTCGCAGCTCTCGGCAAAACTCACCGACACTACCTTGCAGATGGTGCGCAACGTGCCGCATCTCGCTCTGATCCCGCTCGTCATCCTCTGGTTCGGCATCGACGAGAGCGCAAAACTGTTCCTGGTGGCGCTCGGGGTGTTTTTCCCGATCTACCTCAACACGCTGCACGGCATCCGCACCGTCGATCCGCAGCTGATCGAGATGGGCCGCATCTACGGCATGACCGATGGCGAGCTGTTCCGCCGGGTGATCTTCCCGGGCGCGCTGCCCTCGATCTTCGTCGGCATCCGCTTCGCGCTCGGCATCATGTGGTTGACCCTGATCGTTGCGGAGACGATCGCGGCATCCTCAGGCCTCGGCTACATGGCGATGCAGGCGCGCGAGTTCATGCTGATCGACGTCGTCGTGCTCTCGATCCTGATCTACGCCCTGCTCGGCAAGCTCGCCGACAGCGCCTCCCGCGTGCTGGAGCGCCTGACGCTCTCCTGGCACCCCGCCTATTGGAAACGTTGAACAGAAATACCGGGAATCACATGCAGACAGCCGTTCGTAGCTCCCTTCCGGAAACCGACTTTGCCAGCCGCGCCAATTTCGCGCCGCATGCCCGTGTGGTGCGCGAGGAGCGGCCGCAGCAAGCTAGCGGCTTGCCGCTCAACATCCGTGGCTTGCGCAAATCCTTCGGCGACAACGAGGTGCTGCGCGGCATCGACCTGCACATTCCCGCCGGCCAGTTCGTCGCCATCGTCGGCAAGAGCGGTTGCGGCAAGAGCACGCTGCTGCGCCTCATCGCCGGTCTGGACAAGATCGACGCCGGCAGCATCAGCTTTGGCCAGGATATCCAGCCCGAGGACATCCGCGTGATGTTTCAGGAGCCGCGGCTCCTGCCCTGGGCGCGCGTGCTCGCCAATGTCGAGGTTGGCCTCGGCCGCGATCGTTCTTCCAACGATGCGCATGCGCGGGCCGAGAAGGCGCTGACCGAGGTGGGACTTGCCGACAAGCGCGACCAGTGGCCGTCGGTGCTGTCGGGTGGCCAGAAGCAGCGCGTCGCGCTCGGCCGTGCGCTGGTCTCCCGCCCGCGCGTGCTCGCCTTCGACGAGCCGCTCGGCGCGCTGGACGCTCTGACCAGGATCTCGATGCAGCGGCTGCTGGAGCGCGTCTGGCGCGACCAGGGCTTTACCGCGATCCTCGTCACCCACGACGTCTCCGAGGCGGTCGCGCTGGCGGATCGCGTGCTCGTGATCGAGGAGGGCCGCATCGCCCACGACGTCACGGTTAACGCAGGCAGGCCGCGTCAGCGCGGTTCGGCCGAGCTTGCCGGCCTCGAAGGCTCGATCCTGAGCCACCTGTTGTCGGCGGACGATCGTACCTAAATACAGGGAACCCCGTTCTGGGGGAGCAATGCCATGAATGTAGTGCCCCGCGATCTCATGACTGAAATCCCCGTCTCGTCCGCCGATTTCCGCGGCGCCATGCGCCATCTCACCGGCGGCGTCAGCGTCATCACCGCCGGGCGGGGCAAGGACATCACCGGCATGACGGTGACCTCGGTGACCTCGCTGTCGGTCGAGCCACCGACGCTGCTGGTCAGCATCAACCGCGATGCCTCCTCCTTTCCGCTGATCCGGCGCCACGGCGCCTTCGGCGTGAACATCCTCAATGCCGACCAGCTCGACGTCGCCGAGCGCTTTTCCGGCAAGGGCGGGCTGAAGGGCGCTGATCGCTTCGCCGGGGCCAAATGGGTAACGGCGGTCTCGGGCGTTCCGCTCCTGGTCGGCGCGCTGTCGGCCTTCGATTGCGAGGTCGAGGAGATCGTCGAGCGCCACTCGCACGGCATCGTCATCGGCCGTGTCAGAGACATCAAGAGCTCGACCCGCACCGCTGCGCTGGCCTATTGGCACGGCCAGTATGTCGCGGTCGACCAGGACGAGGACGCGGTCAGGCTTGCCGATGTCAGCCTTCCCGCGCGCGGCCGGCGCGGCGTTTGATCGCCGCCCGACGGGGCCGTGCAGGCTGGTCTTTTCCCCGTCATCGCTCTAGAAGCGCCTAAAGCCTTCCCGTTTCGGGCGGCCATGGAGCGGATCGATGAAGCGCATCGCGACCTTCGCCTTCTACGCCGTCGGCGCGCTCGCGATCGCCTATCTCGCGCTTTACGCCTACGCGATGTTCTCAGGCCAGCCCGTGATCATTCCCGGCGACCCGATCCACATCTTCCGCAAGCCGGATGCACCGAGTTATTCGTAGACCTCGGGAAGTCTGGTAGGGTGGGCAAAGCGAAGCGTGCCCACGACCTCCATCCAACATGCAGCTTTCGTAGGGTGGGTTAGCCGAAGGCGTAACCCACCATGTGTCAGCGAGTGCCGGACGAAATTGGTGGATTACGCCTTCGGCTAATCCACCCTACGGCACCTCGCTCATCCCCGCAAAATCGCCAGCGCCAGCGTCTGCGCGCGCGGCACGATGCTGTCGATCTCCAGATACTCCTCCGGCGTGTGCGCGAGGCCACCGACGGGGCCAAGGCCGCAGATGGTCGGCGTGCCCACGGCGGCGGTGAAACCGGAATCGGCGCAGCCGCCGGAGAACTCGCCTTGCAGCGTGGTGAGGCCGGCCTGCCTTGCAGCCGCCTGGTAGCTTTCGAACAGCGCTTTCGACTCCGCGCTCTGCACCACCGGCACGAACTCGCCCTTGATGGTCAGCGTTGCGCTCGTGCCCGGCACATAGGACGTCGCGACGATCGTCTCGATCGCTTCCATCACCCTCGCACGATCGGCCGGGTCGACATAACGCAAGTCGATCTGACCCTCGGCGGAGGGCGCCGTGGTGTTGACGGACTGCCCGCCCGAGACCAGGCCGACATTCAGCGTAATGCCCTTGTCGAGATCGGTGAGCGCGTGGATCTTGACGATCTTGTGCGCGAGCTCGCCGATCGCGCTGACGCCCGCGGCGAAATTGGCGCCGGAATGCGCGGCTTTGCCGGTGATGGCCAGATGCATGAAGATGCCGCCCTTGCGCCCGGTGACGACGTTGCCGGTGGGGCGGCCCGGCTCGGAATTGAACACGGCGCGGGCGGCGCGGCCCTCGCGCTCGATCACGGGCCGGGAGGAGGGCGAGCCGATCTCCTCGTCCGAGGTGATCAGCAGCTTGATCGGATGCGGGTTGCCGCCGAACTTGTGGAAGGCGGTTGCCACGAATACGTTCATGACGAGACCGGACTTCATGTCGGAGACACCAGGACCATAGGCGCGGCCATCCCGGATGGTGAAGGGACGGCGCCCGGCCTCGCCCTTGCCGAACACGGTGTCGCGATGTCCCATCAACAGCACCGGCTTCTCGTTGCTGCCGGGCTTTGCCACCTCGGCATGGATCGCGTCGCCGAAGGTGCCGTCAGCCTCGCGCCGGCACGGAATCCCGTGCTCGGCAAAATGCCGCTCGAACCGCGCCCCGACCGCATCGACGCCTTCCTTGTCATAGGAGCCGGAATCGATGTTCACGACATCGCGGAGCAGATCGATCATCGCCTGCCGCTGCGTCGCCAGCCAGTCCGTGATTTGAGCTTCAGACATGTGGTTCCTCGCGTGGTTCTCATGCGGGGTTATAGGGCCTGGCGTGTGGATGGCCTAGTCACGTAACGCGGTCCCGTTATGCAAGGAGGGCTCTCAACGTCGTCATTGCGAGCGTAGCGAAGCAATCCAATCTGTCACCGCGGAAAGATTCTGGATTGCTTCGCTGCGCTCGCAATGACGAGGTTGGCAGCCTGCATTCAAACAAAAATGCCCGGGACCAGCCCGGGCATTCACATCTCCCAATATTCGCCGCCGCCTCACGCCCCCATCATCGGCATCCGCGGATATTCTCCGGGCGTGCCCGCCGGCGGGATCGGGATGCCGCCGTCGGAATATTCGTTGAGCTTGTTGCGCAGCGTGCGGATCGAGATGCCCAAAATATTCGCGGCATGGGTGCGATTGCCGAGGCAGTGCTTCAGCGTCTCCAGGATCAGGTCGCGCTCGACATCGGCCACGGTGCGTCCCACCAATGCGCGCGTCACCTGCTCGGCGGCCATGGTCGCATGCGCCACCGCCGGCGCGGTCTTGGCGAGATCAAGGCGGTCGCCATCCGGCGTGATGATCGCGTCGGGGCCGATCTCGTCGCCCTGCGCCATCAGCACCGCGCGGTGCATGGTGTTCTCGAGCTCGCGAACGTTGCCCTGCCAGCGGTTGGCCGAGAGCACGCGGCGCGCTTCCGCCGAAACCGGGCGCAGCGGCACGCCGTTGGCCTCGGCGTATTTCTTCACGAAATGCTGGGCGAGCTCCAGAATGTCGGCGGGTCGCTCGCGCAGCGGCGGGATCTTCAGGTTGACGACGTTGAGGCGGAACAGCAGGTCCTCGCGGAACGTGCCCTCGCGCACGGCCTCGGCGAGATTGCGGTTCGAGGTCGCGATGATGCGGATGTCGACCGGCACGGGCTTGGTGCCACCGACGCGGTCGATCACGCGCTCCTGGATCGCGCGCAGCAGTTTCGATTGCAGGCGGACGTCCATTTCCGAGATTTCGTCCAGCAGCAGCGTGCCGCCGGTTGCCTCCTCGAACTTGCCGATGCGGCGGGCGATCGCGCCGGTGAAGGCGCCCTTCTCGTGGCCGAACAGCTCGGATTCCAGGAGATGTTCAGGGATAGCGGCGCAGTTGATCGAGATGAAGGGACGCTTGGCGCGCGCCGAGCGGGTGTGGACGTAGCGGGCCAGCACCTCCTTGCCGGTGCCGGATTCGCCGGTGACCATCACTGAGGCGTCGGAGCCCGCGATCTGCTGCGCCAGCTTGATCACCTTCGCCATCGCCTCGTCGCGATAGACCAGCTCGCGGGAATCGTTGGCGACGGCCGCGAGCACCGCGGCGATCAGCTCGGGATCGGGCGGCAGCGGGATGTATTCCTTGGCGCCGGCGTGGATCGCGGCGACCGCGGCGCGGGCGTCGTTGGTGATGCCGCAGGCGACGATCGGGGCATGGATGTGCTCGGCTTCCAGCCGCATCACGAGGTCGCGGATGTCGAGGGCGACGTCGACCAGCAGGAGGTCGGCGCCCTTGCCGCCGCGCAGCACGCGCATCGCCTGCTCGTGATCCTCGGCGTGGGTCACGGTGGCGCCGTTGTCCATCGCGATCTTGGTGGCGGTGGTGAGCTGGCCCTTCAATGTGCCAACGATGAGAAGCCGCATGTCAGTCTCCTGTCCGTCTGGTCGCGCTATTGCGCGTTATCACGTGCGTTCGGTCTTGATGATTTCGGTCATGGTCACACCGAGCTTGTCCTCGACCAGGACGACTTCGCCGCGGGCGACGAGCTTGTTGTTGACGTAGATGTCGATGGCCTCGCCGACGCGGCGGTCGAGCTCGAGCACGGTGCCGGGCCCGAGCTTCAGGAGCTCGCTGACGTCCATCTTGGAGCGGCCGAGCACCGCCGACACCTGTACCGGCACGTCGAACACGGCCTCGAGGTCGGCGGCAGCGCGCGCCGCATATTCGTCCTCGTTGTAGCCGACATCAGTGCCGGCAGGCGGCATCGGGCCGTTGAGATCGGGCAGCGGGACCTGTCCGTCGGTGTCGCTCATGGGTTAACTCCCCCTGCGGGACGCGACGTAGCGTCCGACCATTTCGTCGATCTTGGCCGCGATGGCGCCGCGCTCGAGCACGACTCCGCCATCGGCCCATTCGATCCGGCAGTCGCCGGTGGCAATCTCCGGCTCGGCCAGGATCACCAGCCGGCCCTCGAAGCCGCTCTGCTTGGCGAGCCGCTCCATCTTGTCGCGGGCCGCGTCGTAGAGCGCGTCGTTGATGCGGACGACGAGATGCGGCGTCGCGACCAGATGCGAGAAGCAGTCCTTGACCAGCGCGACGATCTCACCGAGCGGCTCCGCGGCGACGAGGTCGGCGCACAGTTTGCGCGCGACCGCCACCGCGACGTCGACCGCCTCGGTTTCCATCTTCGATTCGATGTTGCCGATGCCGGTCGCGATGCCGCGGATGCCGATGTTGATCTCTTCCAAGGCGAGCGCGACGCGGCGGTCGCTCTCGGCCTTGGCTTCGTGCTGGCCGGCGGCAAAGCCTTCCTGATAGGCGCGCGCTTCGGCTTCCGCGACCTTCTGGGCGATCTCGGCGGCGGTCGCGGCCTTCTCGCGCGTCGCCCGCTCGGGCGCCGCGAAGTCGGTATCGAACAGGAATTTCGCCGGAGCGGCCATCAATACACCAGTTCGTCGTCGGCGCGGTTTTTGGTCAGCATGATCTCGCCCTTGGCGGCGAGGTCCTTGGCGAGGTTGACCAGAAGCGCCTGGGCCTCGTCGACGTCGCGCAGGCGCACCGGGCCCATCGCCGCCATGTCGTCCTGGAGCATCTTGGCCGCGCGCGAGGACATGTTGCCGAAGAAGAAGTTGCGGACGTCCTCGTTGGCGCTCTTGAGCGCGACGCCGAGCTTGTCCTTGTCGACGTTGCGCATCAGGGTCTGGGCCGATCCGGAATCGAGCTTCACGAGGTCGTCGAAAGTGAACATCAGCGCCTTGATGCGCTCGGCCGATTCGCGGTTGTCCTCTTCGAGCGAGGTGATGAAGCGGGTTTCGGTCTGGCGGTCGAAATTGTTGAAGATTTCAGCCATCACCTCGTGGGCGTCGCGGCGGCGGGTCTGGGACAGATTGGACATGAATTCGGTGCGCAGCGTCTTCTCCACGCTCTCGATCACCTCCTTCTGCACCGCTTCCATCTTCAGCATGCGGTTGACGACGTCGAGCGCGAGCTCCTCGGGGAAGATGCCGAGCACGCGCGCAGCGTGCTCCGGCTTCAGCTTCGACAGCACGACCGCGATGGTTTGCGGATATTCGTTCTTGAGGTAGTTGGCGAGGACCTCTTCCTGCACGTTGGAGAGTTTCTCCCACATGTTGCGCCCGGCAGGGCCGCGGATCTCGTCCATGATGCCGTTGACGCGCTCCGGCGGCAGATATTGCTGCAGCAGGCGCTCGGTGGCGTCGAAATTGCCCATCAGCGCGCCGGAGGCCGACATGCGCGAGACGAATTCGAGCAGCATGTCCTCGACGGTGTCGACCTCGACGGTGCCGAGCGTCGACATTTCCAGCGAGAGCTGGCGCACCTCGTCGTCGTCGAGCAGGCCCCAGATCTTGCCGCCATATTGCTCGCCGAGCGCGAGCATCAGGATCGCGGCGCGCTTCGGCCCGGACAATTGTTCGGCCGGCTTGCCGTCCTTTGACCTTGTGTTGGCACGCTGACCGAGCGTGGAGATCACGCTGGTGATGTCGTTGCTGTTGGCGTTTTGCAATGCGGCGGCCATGTCAGATCACTTCTCGTATTATTTTGCGGATTCGCTCAGCCATTGGCGGACGATGGCGACGGTTTCGTTGGGGTTGCGCTCGGCGAGCTCGCCGACGCGATGAACGGACTGGGCGTGGACCTGGCCCTGGATGGTGGCGACGTCGATCGCGCTGGCGGCGCCGCTCGGCAGCAGCGGCTGGGTGGCCGGCGCGGCCTCTTCGGAAGCTCCTGGGCCGGCGAGAACGCCGGAGATGGCGGCGGCGACCTCGTCGGAGGCGAGGATGCGCTTGACCAGCGGGCGGATCACCAGGAACAGCACGATCAGGCCGAGCAGCATCATCACGCCGAGCTCGACGAAGTACATGACGTCGTCCTTGGTGAACTGGAGCATGCCGAGCAAGCCGCCAGGTTCGCCGATCGGGGCGCTGGAGGGCGCATCGGCAAAGCGCAGATTGACGACCTCGACCTGGTCGCCGCGCTTCTGGTCGAAGCCGATGGCCGAGCGCACCAGCGCGGCGATGCGGTCCAGCTGCTCCTTGGTGCGGTCCTGATAGGCCAGCTCGCCCTTGTCGTTCTTGGAATAGATGCCGTCGACCAGCACCGCGACCGAGATGCGGTTGACCCGGCCGGCCTCGGTCACCTCCGTCTTGGTGGTGCGGGAGATCTCGTAATTATTGGTCTCTTCGCTCTTCTTGCTCTGGTCCTTGGCCGCGACGCCATTGTTCTGCTGGTTGCCGGGGAGCTCGTTGTTGACGGTGACCTGGCCGTTGTTGTCGGCGGTCATGCTCTGCTCTTCGCGGGTCTGGCTCGAGCGCAGCACCCGGCCTTCGGGATCGAACTTGTCCGAGGTCTGGGTGACCTTGTTGAAGTCGAAATCGGCGGCGAGCTGCACGCGGGCACGGCCCGTGCCGACCACGGAGGAGACGATGTCCTCGACCTGCTTGCGCATCCGCTTCTCGAAGGAGATGCGGCGCTCGTCGCCGACCGCCTGCTCCGGATCGGCCGCCGCGCCGTCGGCCAGCAGCTGGCCGGCCTCGTCGACGATCGAGACCCGCTGCGGCTTCAGGCCGTTGACCGCGGAGGCGACGAGGTGGCGGATGGCGCGGATCTGCTGGGCTTCCAGCGAGCCGCGGACGCGGACCACGATCGAGGCCGACGGCTCCGGCGCCTCGCGCGCAAACAGCGGGCGCTCGGGCAGCACCAGATGGACGCGGGCAGCCTGGATGCGGTCGATGGCGCGGATGGTGCGGGCGAGCTCGCCTTCCAGCGCGCGGAGGTGATTGATGTTCTGGACGAAAGAGGTGGTGCCGAGCGCGTCCGACTTGTCGAACACCTCATAGCCGACGCCGCCGCCCTTGGGCAGGCCGCCCTCGGCGAGCTTCATCCGCAGCCGGGTGACCTTGTCCTTGGGCACCATGATGATGGAGCCCTCGTTGCGGATCTCGAACTGGATGCCCTGGCGTTCCAGGTCCTTGATAATGCCGGAGGAATCCTCGACGCTGAGGTCGGTGAACAGCGTCGTCATCTGCGGCGTGGTGACACGCATGATGACGAACGCGAAAAAGCCGATGAGCGCGGCGGTGACCGCGATCATCGCCCCGAACCGGGCGGCGCCGATACTCTTCAGAAAGTCCGCAAGACCTTGCAAGCAACCGCCCCAACAGATTCGGCCGCTTTCACCGGAAAGGCCGACTGGGCAATTATTGCCTAGGGGATGGTTTCGATATGGTTAACGAAGGTTAAGAGGTCGGACAAAAGTAGCGCCAAACAGCGATATGAAAAAAATCGGCCTCGCAGGGCGAGGCCGATTTTCGTCAAAAGCCGCAGTTTTCCGGATCGCCTTACTGGCGATATTGCTGGATACGGGTGGTGCGAAGACCCGCCAGACCATGCTGGTCGATGGAAAACTGCCAGGAGAGGAATTCGTCGACCGTCAGGGTATAACGGCTGCAGGCCTCCTCGAGCGAAAGAAGTCCACCACGAACGGCGGCGACGACTTCGGCCTTGCGGCGGATGACCCAGCGTTTGGTGCCGGGTGCTGGCAGATCCGCGATCGTCAACGGACTACCGTCCGGCCCGATGACGTATTTTACCCTCGGGCGATGGGGTTCTGTCATGGCGTACTCACAAACTCTCAACCACTGAACTCACGCCCGTAACCCTACGCCCGGCGGCTTAAAAATCCGCTAAGCCTAAGGCTTCAATACAATTCTCGTTGAAAATGGCTGGAACGCCGCCGTGTCGGCCGGCGGAACGGGTGTGTCCGGGCCGGTCGAGGGGACTTCGTAAATACTTTACTAACGAATGGAGCCAGCGCGCGGGCGCTGCGAAGCTCTCAACTGTCATCCCGGGGCGCGCGCAGCGCGAGCCCGGGATCCATACCGCGTGATCTAACGATGGGATGCAGGTAGCAGTCCCGAGAATGACTTCTTAACCACCAATCTTCGTCAAATTTCTTCCTGTGGTTATGGATCCCCGCCTTCGCGGGGATGACACCGAATATATGGCTCGTGTCCGGTCTAATTGCTGCTTGTCGCGATGATGCTCTTGACCTGGCTCAGGGTGTAGCTGGCGCCGTCGATGGTGAGCAGCGGCGGCGACTGGGTCAGGTCGACCGACGACACCACGCCCTGCACCTGGGCGGCGATGCCGACATTGTTGTTCGCGACATCCTTGCCCGTGGCAGAGATCGTGTATTTGCCGTCGGGCCATTGCGTGCCGTCATTGCCCATGCCGTTCCAGGTGAAGGGAATGTCGGTGCCGGCGGCGGCGGTGTATTTGCCGGTGAACACGGTCTGGCCGCTGGCATTGGCGACGGTGATGTCGACGGTGGAGTCGCTGGGCACGTTGAGATGCCAGGTCGCCGACGACTTCGTCATGGTCGCGGTCGAGCCGTCGACCAGGGCGGTCTTGCCGACGAAGCCCAGCGCCTGGGTCGCCTGCGTGGTCTGCTGTAGGGTGACGAGCTGGGCCAGCGAATCGTTGGTCTTGAGCTGCTGCTCGACGCCGGCGAACTGCACCAGCTGCTGGGTGAACTGGTTGGTGTCGAGCGGATCGAGCGGGTTCTGGTTCTGCAGCTGCGTCGTCAGCAGCGTCAGGAAGGTCTGGAAGTTGCCGGCAAGCGTCGATCCCGTGGTCGAGCCCAGCGAGTTCGACGAGGAAGATTTCGGGAGATCGGTGGTCCCGGAGACGACGGAAGGAGCGGTGGCGCCAGTCGTGGTGGTCATGTCGAATACTCCCTACACTCTGATGTCGACGCCGCTGCTCGGCCCGTACATGCGGCCGTAGCCGCGCCCGACGGGTGCGGCAGCAACATTGTCGTCCTCGCTGATGATCAGCCGGCGGGCATTGCCGCCATTGTCGTTGTTCTGGCCGGAGTTCTGGCCCGATGAATTCTGGTCGCGCAGGCTGAAGGACAGCCCGTTGCTGCCGGTCTTGAGGCCGGCATCGTCGAGTGCGCGCTGCAATTGCGGCGCGTCCTGGCGCAGCATCTGCAGCGTCTCCGGCTTCTCCACGGTGAGATGCGAGGTGACGTTGCCGGCGCGGTCGACATTGATGCGAACGTCGATGCGGCCGAGCTCGGCCGGATCGAGGCTGATGTCGAAGCGGGACTTGCCGGAGCGGATCGCGGCCGCGATCTCGACCGGAACGCCGTTGATCGGCACCGCCGTCGCGGTGGCCGCGGTCGCGGTCAGCGTCGCGGTCGATGCGGAGGCGGTCGAGGTCGCATTGGTCAGCGGCGCCTGCACGGCGGAGGCGGCCTGCGCGCTGGTGTCGGCTGGAGTGACGGTGGCTTGCGTGCCCGCATGAGCAGGCGTCGTCGGCGCGCCCGGGGTCGCATCGGCGGTGCGGTCGGCGGCACCGGCCTTGGCCTCGGTCACGGCGCCATCGGCCTGCGGCTTCGCGCTTTGCGCATGCGTGGCGGCGCTGGCGGTCGCAGCGCCCGGCGCTGGTGTCGTGGCGTCGTTCGCCTTGCCGGTGTCCTGGCCGATATTGGAAACGTCGGCCTGTCCTTGCGCGGTGGCGACAGCCTGGAACGAGGTCTTCGGCGTGCCGGGATTGACGGGGATCAGTCCGCTGCTCGGCTTGGCGTCGGTCGCGCCCGCGTCGGTTGCACCGGTTGCGGCATCGGCCAGCGTCGCCGAGGTGTCGGCGTCGACCTTGGCGCCGGCGGTCTTGGCGCTCTTGTCGCCGGGCGTCGCGGTGTCGGTCCTGACGCCCGCGATCTGGGCCGCGGTCGAGGCGCTGGCGGCGATGCCGGCGGCGGCGATCGTCAGCGGCGAGGAGGTGGCGGCCTGGTTCGCAGTCGGGTTCGGCTCGGCCGGGACGCTAGGTGCGGCAACCACGATCGCGTTGGGATCCGGCAAGGCGGCCTGCGCCGCGTCGATCGCCGCGGTCGCCGCGGCATCGACGGAGACGGCGAGCCCATCGGTGGCCTCGGTCTTGTCGCCCTTGGTCTCCTCGGACGTCTCAGCCGATTTGGCGTCGGATGTCTCGGACTTGTCCTTGACCTTGTCCTTGGCCTGGCCGGCGTCCTTGGCCGGATCGGTGCTCGTATCGCTCGTCTTGTCGTCCCTGGCCGCGGCGGATGTGTCGGTGTCGTCGCTCGCCTTGCTCTGCGAGGATTGATCCGTGGAGGAGGTGTCGCGCGGGCCCTTGTCCGCGGAGGACGAGGACGAATCGCTCCGCCGCGGCGCGCTTTCCGCCTGCGTGGCCGCATTGGTGCTGATCGCCTGGGTGTTGCTGTCGACCAGCGAGCCGAAGCTATCGTTCGCGGACGGCTCTTTGGAGCTCTGCGACCGGGCAGGCTTTTGCTGCGCGCTCGAAACCTGCACGCTTGCCACGACATCTGACGTACGACCGACCACAGGCGACCCCTTGGAAACATCTTCGGCATCAGGGGAGCAAGGAGCGGGCCAGCGTCGCCTAGTGTGAATTTATACATAAAAATCAATAGCTTGATGATTTCGGGGCGCCACCGCGGGGCCTGCCGCGCCCCGCCATTTCTGCCTGCCCGGCAAGAATTGCCCTAAGCTGGCCGCCCCTGTGATTGCTTCACCGGAATGCCGCCTATATTAAAGAGGTTACTCTCAGCCGCTTTCGACCGGGCAGTCGTGCCTTTCGGGAACTGAAGTTCCCGGGGATCGCCGATGTCCCGCGAGAAGCATGACATCGCGGATCGCCGCACGCCGCCGCCACAACCCTTAAGGCCTATGCGCAACAGTCTGGATCTCGAAGGCCGTCCTGAGGACACCAGGGTCGTTGTCGCCATGTCGGGCGGCGTCGACTCCTCGACGACGGCTGCGCTTTTGAAGGCGGAAGGCTACGATGTCGTCGGCATCACGCTGCAGCTCTACGACCATGGCGCGGCGACGCATCGCAAGGGCGCCTGCTGCGCCGGCCAGGACATCCACGACGCGCGCGACGTCGCGGCCAAGCTCGGCATTCCCCATTACGTGCTCGACTACGAGGACCGCTTTCGCGAATCCGTCATCGACAATTTCGCCGACTCCTATGCCCTTGGTGAAACGCCGGTGCCGTGCATCGAGTGCAACCGCTCGGTCAAGTTCCGCGACTTGCTGAAGACCGCCCGCGAGCTCGGCGCGCAGGCGCTCGCCACCGGCCATTACGTCGCCTCGCGCCGCCGCGACGACGGCTCGCGCGCGCTGGTGTGCGCCGCCGACAGCGACCGCGACCAGAGCTACTTTCTGTTCGCGACCACGCAGGAGCAGCTCGACTTCCTGCGCTTCCCGCTCGGCGACATGACCAAGCCGGAGACGCGTGAGCTGGCGCGGCGCTATGGCCTCAGCGTCGCCGACAAGCACGACAGCCAGGACATCTGCTTCGTGCCGACGGGCCGCTACACCGACATCATCACGCGCCTGCGTCCGAACGCGATGGACCCCGGCGACATCGTCGATCTCGACGGGCGCGTGCTCGGCCGGCACAACGGCATCGCCAATTTCACCGTCGGCCAGCGCCGCGGCCTCGGCATCGCAGCTCACGCGCCGCTGTTCGTGGTGCGGCTGGAGGCAGCTAACCGCCGCGTCGTCGTCGGCCCGCGCGATGCATTGAAGATGCATCGCATCTCCTTGCGCGACGTCAACTGGATCGGCGACGGTGACATTGATAGCGCCATCGGCGGCGGCCTCGAGCTGTTCGTTCGCGTGCGCTCGACCCGCAGCCCCCAGCCGGCATGGCTGCGCGGCGGCAATGGTCATTACGAGGTCGAGCTCGTCGCCGGCGAGGAAGGCGTCTCGCCCGGGCAAGCCTGCGTGTTCTACGACGCAGCCAGCGGGCAGGCGCGCGTGCTTGGCGGCGGTTTCATCCAGAGCGCCGCCGCGAAGGTCGCGAGCGACACGGCAAGACCGCTCGCGGAAGCCGTGCGCGGCTGAACATCATGAGATCGGACGGCACTCTCGCGACGCCGGAAGTGCGCTCCCTCTCCCACCTGCGGGAGAGGGTTGGGGAGAGGGCTTTCTCAACACGCGATATCTCGCGAGAGGATAAAGCCCTCACCCGCCACACTCTTGCGAGCGTGTCGACCTCTCCCGCAAGCGGGAGAGGCTCGGACCACGCGCGGGGCTGGATTTGATCTCAGCAACGGCTATTACTCTCCAGGGTTTTTGTTAGGGCAGGGGCATGGCAGCAGACATCTCGCGGGCCGGGGTCGAGAAGGCCTATGGCCGCTGGGCGCCGGTGTACGATCTCGTGTTCGGCAAGGTGTTCGACGCCGGCCGGCAGTCGACCATCGCCGAGGCCGACCGCATCGGCGGCCGCATCCTCGATGTCGGCGTCGGCACCGGGCTGTCGCTGTCCGACTATTCGCGCACCACGAAGATCTGCGGCGTCGACATTTCCGAGCCGATGCTGCGCAAGGCGCAGGCGCGCGTGCGGAGCTTGCGCCTCTCCAATGTCGAGGTGCTCTCGGTGATGGATGCGAAAAACCTCGCCTTCCCCGAAAACTTCTTCGACGCGGTGGTCGCGCAATATGTCATCACCGCCGTGCCCGATCCCGAAGGCACGCTCGACGAGTTCGTGCGCGTGCTCAAACCCGGCGGCGAGCTGATCCTCGTCAATCACATCGGCGCGGAGACCGGCCCGCGCAAACTGTTCGAGCTCGCCTTCGCGCCCATCGCCCGCCGCCTCGGCTGGCGCCCGGAATTCCCGTGGGCTCGCCTCGAGGGCTGGGCGGCCAGACATGGCGGCATCACGCTGGCCGAGCGCCGCCCGATGCCGCCGATGGGGCACTTTTCGCTGATCCGCTACCGGAAGGCGTGATTCCAAACGACACGGGGCAGTGCCGACCTCTCCCAATGGGAGAGGTGAAGCGCGCCCGCGGCTGGCATCGGTTAAACCCCCGATCACATCGCATTGCGGCCGGGAACAGCCCGCCCGCCCCGCGCGTTTCCCTCCCATGCGCACGACATCAAACATCATCTTGGCTGGCCTTCTGATCGCTGCCTCTGGCAGCGCGATCGCGCAGGCCCCACCCGCCCCGGCGACGCCGCCGCAAGCGACCGCGCCGCCATCCCCGCAACATGCCGCGAACTGCACGCCGCAGGACCGGCCCAACCGCCAGGCCGACGGCACCACAACCGGCCAGTCCCGGGAACCGCTCGGCGACAAATTGGCAAAGTCCGACGGCGTGCTCTGCCCGCCTTCCGGCGTCGATCCCGACATGCACGCCCCGGCCCCCGACACCGGCGGCAACACCCCGGTGATCCCGCCCCCGGCAGCCCCGGCGGCGACCCGAATGTAAGGCCGAAATAGGCCTCGTTTCATCCCAAATGCCGTCATGCCCGGGCTTGCCCCGGGCATCCACGTTCTTGGGATTGCAGCGAAGGCCGTGGATGGCCGGGACAAGCCCGGCCATGACGAACTCATTGAAAAAGAGCCGTATTCACAAGGCGGCTTGTCCCGTCGCAGCCTTGGCGAAGGCGGAAAAAGGCGGACCACTTTGCTTGACTTCCCGCCGCCCCCTTCTTTATATGCCGCGCGTTCGCGAGATCGGCCGTATCAGGCGGTTCGCGACCCTGTGGCGGGGTAGCTCAGCTGGTTAGAGCACGGGAATCATAATCCTGGGGTCGGGGGTTCGAGTCCCTCTCCCGCTACCAATTCAATCTCCTCACGTCCGATCTATCAGGCCCGGCTTGGGCGCCAAGCCGCACGGCGCACATTGTCCGTCGCGTCGTCGCCTCGCGCATCCGCGACTAGGAACTCCCGCGCAGGATCGACGCTTGAATCCGCGGGCCAGCTTCGCCGCCGATTGCTGGCCTGCGCGGCCCCGCCTCCATGCCCCTCATACCCCCCAGGCTGGGGCCGCGCTTCACAAGCAGGAGATGCAATTGTCCGAGCCGACCGAGCAAGAGATCAGAGACCGCGCGCACCGCTTGTGGGAGCAAGCCGGCAAGCCCGAAGGCCGCGAGGACGAATTTTGGCGCGCCGCCGAGCAGGAGCTGCGCAACGAGGACAAGTCGAACACGTTGCGGACGCCGGATACGCTGTGACCGACAAGAATTGCCCATTCTGCCAGGGTCTGGGCTGGGTCTGCGAAAACCATCCGCTCCGGGTCTGGAGCGAACAGCTCGGCGGCTGCCGCTGCGGTGAGGGCATGCCCTGCACCTGCAACACGACCGAAGATCCCGAGATACGGGTGGTGATCGTCGAAGCCGACACGACGTGGCACTGACGGCGTCGGCCGGATGCGATGGTGCGTAGGGTGGGTTAGCGGAGCGCGTAGGATGGGTAGAGCCCTTGCGAAACCCATCATTGCCTCTTCGCCCGGACTTGATGGGTTTCGCTTCGCTCTACCCATCCTACTGGCTACGCGCTGCACCTGAGGGAACAGACCATCCCCGAAAGGAATTCAGTGTCTGACCAGCACGGGCTCTGAAGACAATCCTTATCCCACGGCAGTGTCGGCGGTGGACGAGCAGAAAAAGATCGAGCACCAGATCGAACTCGCAACGCGAGCGGCCGCGCTCGTCAAGGACGAAACCACGGGCCAGCGCTTCAGGAGTTTCGCCGAAGAGCTGACGCGAAAGCTCCGTCGCATGATGCGGCGCGGTCAGGTGCGCGCGCGTGCGTACGAGCTCTGGGAGCAGGCCGGCCGGCCAACGGGTCGCGAGCTGGAGTTCTGGCTCGAAGCGGAACGGCAGCTGGAGGACGAACGCGAGGAGCGGAAGTCGTCCGACGCGTCCCCGAAACGATAGAAGCGAGCTTTGCGACAGGGCGTCATGCCCAGGACTCCCCCCTTGCCGTGTTGCAATCAAGAAAAAAGCCGCCGGGTTGTTCACCCTGGCGGCCTGGAAAAGTCCGTAGCTGTTGATCGCCTCCGCAGCCTCGAGCGTACCGCCGTTACCTTGTTTGCGGCCATGCGCGGTCATTGTAGGCGGAGGTGCACGATTCTGCTGTGATCTGAAGCACACAGTGGAAAAGAGGATGGCGGGGTGCCGCGCGTTCGTAAGATCAGCCTTCTTCGCCGCCGCGATCCCTGTGCCGGTAGCTCAGCTGTTTAGAGCACGGGAATCCTGACCTTAGGGTCAGGGGTTCGCGTCCTCCCAGCTACCATCGATGAACGATAAAATGCCTCCGTTTTGCAAGAAGGGTCGTTCTGGCCAGCGTGGTCTTAGAGGGTGCTGTCAATGGATTGGGAGCGGGTAAGGATATTCCTGGAGGTCGCGCGCGCCGGGCAGATCCTCAAGGCGTCGAAGAACCTGCGCCTGAACCACACCACGGTGGCGCGTCAGCTGACCGCGCTGGAGAAGAGCCTGAAGGCAAAGCTGCTCGAGCGGCACACCGCCGGCTGCACGCTGACCGCCGCCGGCGAGGCCCTGGTCCAGGCGGCCGAGCGTGCGGAAAGCGAGTTTCTCAAAGTCGGCGCCAGCATCGGCGGCAGCGCGGACACCATCAGCGGCACGGTGCGCGTCGGCGCGCCCGATGGCCTTGGCAATTTCTTCCTCGCCGAGCATCTCGGCGCATTGGCCGCGCGTTATCCGGGACTGGTCATCCAGCTCGTGCCGCTGCCGCGCACGTTCTCGCTGTCGCGCCGCGAGGCCGATATCGCCATCACGCTGGACCGGCCGAAGCAGGGCCGGCTCATCCTGTCCAAGCTCACCGACTACAGCCTCAGCGTCTACGCCTCGCGAGCCTATCTCGAGCGCGAGGGCCCGATCGAGGCACAGGCCGATCTCGCCGGCCGCCTGTTCGTCACCCACATCGAGGATTTCGCCTATAGCCGCGCCCTCGACTATGCCGCCGCCCTCGGCCGCCTGATGTCCCGCCGCTACGAATGCGGCAGCATCGTCGCGCAGATCGAGGCAGTCCGCGCCGGCCACGGCATCGGCATCCTGCACGACTACGCCGCAAGCCGTTATCCCGAACTGCGCCGCTTGCTGCCCGAGGTGCGCTTCGTGCGGAGCTACTGGCTGACGTCACATCCCGACACGCACGGCACGCGGCGGGTGCAGGAAGTGCATCGGTTCATCGCGTCGACGGTGAAGGCGGCGCGGGGGGCGTTTGAGGCTGGGTGAGGGGGTGCGTAGGATGGGTAGAGCGAAGCGAAACCCATCACTCTTCACACCGGGTAGTATCGATGGGTTTCGCTTCGCTCTACCCATCCTACGAGCTCTCACTGTAATTCGGCAAAGTGATGAGGTGCGGCCACATGCATCCGGCGCGCGCGATCAGCCGTCGCGGCTCCGGGGGTACCAGCATCCGCGGCAAGGGGCGATGGCTTCGGTCATTCGCGTCCCTGCAAGACGGAAAAAATCCGTCGGGCTCTTGCCGCTGGCGGCTTGGAAAAATCCGTAGTTGTTGATCGCCTCCGCAGCCTCGTGCGGTGTGGCTATGACCTTGTTTCCGGCTCGCCCTTCCCGCGCCCCGAAGAGCAACACGCTCCAAGTTCATTATTGACTATGATTTTAATATCTATCACTATGATTTTAATAGTTAGAGGTGACGATGCGTTGGGACGATGTTGCTGACCAGCACTGCTCGGTAGCCAGATCAATGGCGATCCTTGGCGATCGCTGGACGATGCTTCTCGTTCGAGAGGCGTTCTTCGGGACGAGTCGTTTCGAGCAATTTGTGGCTTACACGGGAGGCACGCCTCAGATCGTCTCGTCCCGTCTCAAGCGGCTGGTGGATGAGGATATCTTGAGCAAGAGTTCCTATTCGGAGCGGCCGAGCCGTTTCGAATACGAGCTGACCCCCAAGGGCCGTGACCTTCGTCCTGTTCTGATCGCGATCATGAACTGGGGCGACGCGTGGCTCCATGATGGTCGCGGATCCCCGAACCCATTCCGACACGTCAGCTGCGGCCACATCACGCGGCCTGTGATGGTGTGCTCGGAGTGCCGAGAGGAGGTCTCCATGGAAACCCTTCGCACGGAGCCGAGCAAACGGCTGCAAAAGCAGCGAATGGCGATGCTTTCTGCTCATCTCGAGAGCTCTGCGGAGTGATGAGCGGCAATAATTTCGGAAGGGGTGACGACGATGACCAGCTTTCGGATCGAACGTCGAGGAGAGGTGGGACGCGAGCGAGGGAACCCGTGCAGCGCTTGAAAAGCGGCAACCAGCATTCACAGGCGCATAGCCCCCGACCAAGCCGAACCGGATCACGGAGAGATTAAGAGATGGAAAAGCCCATTCTTGTAGTTGGCGCGACGGGTCGCCATGGCGGTACGGGCGGGATTGTTGCTCGCTCACTGCTCGAGCGCAACATTCGGGTCAGGGCGCTGGTCAGGACCCTGGACGAGAGAGCCGATGCGCTGCGGGCCAGCGGAGCCGAGGTTGTACAGGCCGATCTCCACGATCGCTTGTCGCTCATCCAGGCGCTCGATGGCATTGAGACGGCCTATTTCACCTATCCGATCGCCGGCGGGATCGTGGATGCCGCGGCCAACTTCGCATCGGCCGGCCGGTGCACCGGGCTGAAGCGGCTTGTCGTGATGTCGATGGGGCCGTCCCACCCGCAGAGCCCGAGCCACCTCGGACGAGCGCAATGGCTCGCGGAGGACCTGCTTGAATGGGCGGGATTCGAATGCCTTCACCTGCGCATCGCGGCGGTGTTCATCGAAAACCTGGAGATGCTGCATCGGGGCGACATCAGGCGGGATGGCATCGTTCGAAACGCCTTTCCCGATATCCCCGTGAGTTGGATCGCTGGTGAGGACTGCGCGCGGATTGCCGTGGCAGCGCTTCTCACTCCCGAAAAATTCGAGGGCGGACCGGCGGTGTATCCCGGAAGTCCCCACCAGTACACGCAATCCGAGTTGTTCGGCATTGTTGGGGATTTTCTCGGCCTCAAGCTGCGTCACGAATGCATTTCGCAGCAAGCGTGGCGAGATCATCTCATTGCACTCAGCGCTGGGGATTCGCGAATGAACGCGGATATGGCGGGGCACATCTCGTCGGTCTCGGCCGCCCTTAAACAAATGAAGCCGCTCCCACCGAACGACATGATTGAACAGATCACCGGCGTTCGTCCGATATCGTTGCGCGAAGCCCTGGAAACAGGAAAGCTTCAGCTCTGAGTGCGGAGCCCTTCCGTGATCTAGTTCACCTTGGCGAACCCACCCGGTCTAAAGGCTGAGGCCGTTACTGCCCGTCGGGCAAAACACCCGGCATCTCGTCAACCCCTCCGCGCAAAAATATTCCACTTTACCGAAATTCGGTTTCGGCGTATGTGTCGTCCATCCCGGCTCATCCAAGAGGGGCGATCTTGTGTCGTCACGCATCGCGAGCCGGGCCTGCGGTGGACGCGGCAGCGTCGGCATGAGAGGTGCGGGCAGGGCGGGTAGTCCCTGTGAGCCCGAGGCTTCGTGCAGACGAGCGGCGCTGCTAGGTTCGTCTCGCCTGTAAGTTTCCAGCTTTGTCGACAGGGCTGGGAAAACTGCGGCGAAATGGCGGGCCGTGCGTACGGCAAAACCGTGTGGTCCTGGCCGTCGTTGCCACGGTCAAGCCTGTCGCGAGGGTGCGAGCGAGCCCAACCGGGCAGACTGCATTATGCAATCGCGGGGCGAGGGAGGCCAGAAGGAAAGTTCGGCTCCCGGGAGAGCACGGCATAAGCCGTCCGACCATCGCGCAGGGAAGGCCGAGTGATCGGCGACACCTGTATGCTGCTGTGCGGTCTCCTTTGCGCATTATTCGCGCAGCAGACCGCGGGTGCCTGCCGGCACCCGGCCTTCCCTGCGCCCTCTTGAATTTCAGAGGGGGACGAGACGAAGCAAAGCTCGGGTGGTTCAAGCCGCGAGAATGCGAAGGCATGTCTGTGAGTCGAGCTCCGTGTCACAAATTCGATATCGTAGGGTGGGCAAAGGCGCTCTTGCGCCGTGCCCACCGTTCTCTCGGTCGCGAAAGATACGTGGGCACGCTTCGCTTTGCCCACCCTACGACACTGCAGCGGCCACACACTCGGTGTCATCGCCCGGCTTGACCGGGCGATCCAGTACTCCGAGACGCCAGTGGTTGAATCGAGAGGGCGCGGCGTACTGGATTCCCCGCCTTCGCGGGGAATGACAGCGTTACTTGGAGAACGAGCTATCGCCTCATACTCCGTCATTGCGAGGAGCCCTTGCGACGAAGCAATCCAGAGTCCCTCCGCGGAAGGACTCTGGATTGCTTCGCTGCGCTCGCAATGACGATGTGGAGAGAGCGTGCGCCCTCACTCAGCTCTCGTGCCCCGGACGCAGCGCAGCGTCGCCCCGGCGATGCGAAGCATCGTCCGGTGTGACGGTGCGCTGCAGAGCCGGGGCCCATCTCTCCGCATCATGCCGTGTCGCCTTCTGGGTCCCGGCTCTGCGCTGCAACGCTTCCGCGTTGCAGCTTGTCCGGGACACGCGCGCCCGTCCCCTCAGGCCCGATACCACGCCGCCAGATTCCACGTGATGGTGTCCCAGCCCGAGATGTCCACCATGAGGCTGTTGACCTCGGCGTTGACGATGTTGCGCGAGAGCAGCGGCAGGAAGACGTGGGCGTCGCAGAAGGTCTCGTCGACCTTGATCAGCAGCGCGGCGCGCTTGACGGGGTCGAGCTCGTTCTGCGCGTCCTTGTAGGCCTTGTCGGCTTCGGGAGTGGACCAGCGCGAGATGTTGCGGCCGAGCCATTTGTTGTCCTTGGTGGCGACCTCCCAGGAGACGCACTGGTTCAGGAAGCGTTCCGGATCTGGCTGCGGCTGCGTCGTGTTGTACATCTCCATGTCGGCATAGAATTTGGAATAGGTGTCGGGGTTGCCGACATCGGAGGAGAAGAACACCGATGCGGTGACCGACTTGATCTCGATGTCGATGCCGGCCTTCTCGCAAGCCTGCTTGATGATGGCCTGCGTCTTCTGGCGCGGCGCGTTGGTCGAGGTCTGGAACACGTATTTGAGCTTCTTGCCGTCCTTCTCGCGGATGCCGTCCGCGCCCTTCTTCCAGCCGGCCTCGTCGAGGAGCTTGTTGGCCTTGTCGATGCTGAACTCGTATTTGAGCTTGGGCGATTTGAACTGCTTGGGCGCATTGACGAAGCTCGCGGTGGCGACGCCGCCGCGGCCGTAGATGAATTTCTGGATCGAGTCGCGATCGATCAACAGGTTGATCGCGCTGCGCACGGCTGGATCGGACAGCGTCGGGTGCTTGGTCTTGGCGTTCGAACGCTCGCCGTCGACCTCGGTCCAGGGGTCCGTCGTGTTGAGGATGATGAACTCGACATTGCCCGACGGCGTGACGTCGAGCTTGCCCTTGCCGCTCGCCTCCATGCGCTTGAGCACCTCCTCCTCCACCTGCATGTTCCAGGCAAAGTCATATTCGCCGGTCTGCAGCACGGCGCGCGCCGCGGACACCGCATCGCCGCCGCCCTTGATCTCGAGCGTGTCGAAATGCGGCTGGTTCTTGATGTGGTAGTCGGGATTGCGTTCGGCGCGGATCAGGTCGCCGGGCTTGAACTCGACGAATTTGTACGGGCCGGTGCCGACCGGCTTCAGATTGCCGGGCGCCTCGCGCGACTTGGCGCCGGCATAGTCGCCGAAATGATGCTTTGGCAGGATCTGGCCGACCGAACCGACGAAGGGATCGGCCCAGAACGGCGTCGGCGCCTTGAAGAACACCTTGACCGTATGGTCGTCGATCTTCTCGACCTTGATGTCCTTGTAGGATCCCGTGCTGTAGGCGGCCGTGGCGAGATCGGCGGCATAGACCCAGGTGAAGACGACGTCGTCGGCGGTGAAGGGCTTGCCGTCATGCCACTTGACGCCCTGCTTCAGCTTCCAGACCACGCTCATGCCGTCGGCGGCGAGGCCGCCGTTCTGCTTGGTCGGAACCTCGGCGGCGAGGCAGGGGATCAGATTGCCCTCCTTGTCCCAGCCGGCGAGCGGCTCGAAGAAGACGCGCGAGGCGATCTGGTCCTTGGTTCCGATCGCGAAATGCGGATTGAGCAGGGTCGGGGCCTGCCAGAGCAGCATTTTCAGCGGGCCGCCGCCGCCGGCCTTGGTCGGCTTGTAGGGCAAGGTGGCATCCGCCATCGCCACGTCGTGCCAGACCAGGATCTGGCTCGCGATGGGAGCTGCGATTCCGATCGCGGCCACCTTCTGGATGAACGAGCGTCGCGACAGCGTGCCTTGCTTCACCTCCGCGACCAGATTCTGGATTTCGTTCTCGTTCATCAGACCCTCCATCTCGAAGCTAATTGCCGCCGCATCATGTGGCATCATGCAAGAGGCGGCAATGCTGGCGTGGCCGCAGGGCCATGCGACGAAATGACGATGGGAAGGTCCTTGCAGGGCCACGGACTCGACCGCCGCCGGAACGACCCAGGCGACGAACTAGGTGCGAACTTGCTGCTTAAAGGTCGCGCCGGACCGCGCGGGCGGCGTGGCCGCAGCCCCGTGAATTCGTTTCGCGTTTGCTGCCGAATGGAGAACGCGTGCCCGCCGCAAGCACTCAATATGGATATCCATTTCATTGATTTCGGCCTACGGAGAAGCGAATACGGTTCCACTCGCTGCTCTAGACCTTCGGAGACCAAGATGTCGTTTCGCCTTCCCCTGATCCTTGCAACCATCCTGGCCGCGTGGTCGGCGAGCGCTGCCGCCGAGACCATCAAGATCGGTGTGACGCCGGGGCCGCATGCGCAGATCCTCGAGGCGGTGAAGCCGATTGCGGCGAAGAACGGCCTCGACATCCAGCTCATCGAGTTCTCGGACTATGTCGTGCCGAACGCCGCGCTCGATGCCGGCGACATCCAGGCCAATTCGTTCCAGAACCAGCCTTACCTGGACAACCAGAAGGCCGACCGCGGCTACAAGCTCGAGGCCGTCGGCCTGACCGTGAATTTTCCGATCGGCGTCTACTCGAAGAAGCACAAGGCGTTCGCCGACATTCCCGAAGGCGGCAAGGTCTCGATCCCGAACGATCCGACCAATGGCGGCCGCGTGCTGCTGCTGCTGCGCGACAAGGGCGTGATCAAGCTGAAGGACGGCACCGGCTTCAAGCCGACGGTGCTCGACATCACCGAAAATCCCAAGAAGCTGAAATTCATCGAGGTCGACGCGGCACAGGCGCCGCGCGCACTCGACGATGTCGACGCCGCCGCGATCAACACCAATTATGCAACCCAGGCCGGCCTCGATCCGGTCAAGGATCCGATCCTGCGCGAGGACCCGAAGGGCCCCTACGTCAACCTGATCGCCGTGCGCGCCGCCGACAAGGACAAGCCCTGGGTCAAGATCCTCGTCGACAGCTATCACACGTCGGAGGTCAAGGAGTTCGTCCTGACCAAGTTCAAGGGCGCGGTGCTGCCGAGCTGGTAGGCAATCTGCCCAGCTCCAGCGCAGGGGCGATCCCGGCGGGCAGCGTTGCGTACGAGCATTGCGTATGAGCCTTGCGCAATGCCCGCTTGTCTGGAGCAGCAGTAACCGACATCATCGGGGCCCATCCTCGCCCGACAGGGGTCGCATGAAACGCTTTGCAAATCTGAAACGCCTGGGGTTCTTCACGCGCCTGCTCGACGAGGCCCCGCCGGCCGACCGCTACCGCTTCGCGGCCGAGCAGATCGTGCGCGCCGAGAAGGCGGGGCTCGATTCCGCGTGGATCGCGCAGCATCATTTCCACGAGCGCGAAGGCGGCCTGCCGTCGCCCTTCACGTTCCTGGGCTATGTCGCAGCCCAGACCTCGCGCATCCGCCTCGGCACCGGCGTCGTCACGCTGCCGCTGGAGAATGCGGTGCGGGTGGCGGAGGACGCCGCGGTGCTGGATCTCATCTGCAACGGCCGCTTCGAGCTCGGCGTCGGCACCGGCGGAAATCCGTCGGCCTTTGCTGCCTTCGGCCTCAACAGCGCCCAGCGCAACGATATCTTTGCGCGCAATCTGGAGGTCGTCCGCACGGCCCTGGTCGGTAAGCCGCTCGATGGTGGCGATACGATCTATCCGCAGCGGCCGCAACTGGACAAGCGGATCTGGCAGGCCACGTTCTCGGTCGCGGGTGGCGCCCGTGCCGGCAAGGCGGGCGACGGCCTGTTGCTGTCGCGCACCCAGCCGCGAACCAAGGAGGCGCCGCGGGCCACGCTCGCCGAGATCCAGAATCCGGTGATCGATGCCTATTTGGAGGCGCTGCCCAAGGGGGCCGAACCCCGCATCATGGCCTCGCGCAGCGTGTTCGTCGCCGACGACCATGGCGAGGCCCTGCGCCTCGCCGATATCGGGCTGCGTCGCGCGCTGCCTCAGTTTCTCAAGGGCGGCCACGCCAAGCCGGGCGAGACGCTGGAGGAGATGATCACGGCGTTCGACACGCATGTCGGCGATGCCGACCACGTCATCGCCTCGCTCCGCACCGACGCGACGCTGGAGCGGGTGACCGATCTCGTCTTCCAGGTGCATTCGGTCGATGCGCCGCATCCCCATGTCCTGCGCTCGATCGATCTGGTCGCGGAGAAGGTTGCGCCCGCGCTGGGCTGGATCCGGACTGCGCCCGATGTGGCGCTGGCGGGTTGATCGGAAATGACAAGCATCGCGTTGCACGAGGCTGAATGATGAGTACACAGGATATCATCGACACGCTCGCCGGGATCGAACCGGGCTCGGCTCTGGATGCCATCCGCGCCCGCCGTCTGCAGGCGCGCGAGAATGCGCAGAAGAGCTATCTCTCACTGTTCGAGCCGATCGACGCGAGCGATTTTTCGCTGGCCGAGCGTGCCGCCGTCGCGGCCTTCGTGATGGGGCTCCATGGCGAATCCGCCGTTGCCGCCTTCTATCGCGACAAGCTCGCCGCGAACGCGGATGGCGCGCGCCTGCTGGCAGCGATCGAGGCAGAGATCGCGCGGGGCGGGACCTCGGGTCCCTATGGCTCGTATCCTGCCGGTCCGCTGTCGGTCGAGAATACTGCCGGCCTGATTTATCGCGTGAGCGCGGCAAGCAAGTCCGCTCTCGGCATCAGGCTCGTCGCAGCGCTCGAGCATGCGCATCTGCTGGTGTTCCGGCCGCGCGATGCCGCGTCCGCCGACATGAAGGCGCTGCTGGACGCCGGCTGGTCGAACACCGGCATCGTCACCTTCTCCCAGCTCGTCGCGTTCCTGTCGTTCCAGGTGCGGGTCGTCAGCGGCCTGCGCACGCTCGCCGCGGCGAACGCATAAGAGGAGGCCGCAATCATGAGCGCCACCGTCAATCCCCCCGTCGTCTTCACCCAGGATGAACTGGGCTGGGTGTCGTGGATCGACCCGCTGCCCGAGGCCGATCTGACAGAACGGCATTACGCCGGCTTGGTCGATCGCGCCCGCGCCAAGTCCGAATATTTCCGCCTCCTGGTGCGCGATCCTGAAGTCCTGGAAGCCCGCACCAAGACCGACAAGGACATCTTCTACAATGTCGCCGACGGCCTGCCGCGCGCCGAGCGTGAACTCGCGGCCGCTGCGACCTCACGCTACAATGGCTGCATCTATTGCGCCTCCGTGCATGCGCGTTTCGCCAGCACCTATTCCAAGCGCCGCGAGGACGTGCAGCGGCTGCTCGACGAGGGCGTCAAGGCCGATCTCGGCGAGCGCTGGAATGCTGTGGTCAAGGCGTCGGTGGCGCTGGCCGCGACGCCGATCGCGTTCGGTCCCGACAATATCGCCGACCTGCGCCGCGCCGGGCTCGAGGATGCCGAGATCGTCGACGTCATCAATGGTGCCTCGTTCTTCAACTGGGCGAACCGGCTGATGTTGTCGCTCGGCGAGCCCTCGAAATAGGCAATGTCACCGGCACAAGACTTGCTGCTTGTTCAACACCTGAGTGGATGGAGCCGTGCATGAGCAACATCGATCGTCGTACCCTGGTCAAGGGTTCGCTTGCCGCCATGATGGCGGGAGCTGCCTTCTCGCGCGGCGCCTTCGCGCAAACGTCCGAACCGATCCTGCTCGGCGTCAGCGGTCCGCTCACGGGACCGAACGCGCAATATGGTACGCAGTGGAAGCAGGGCTTTGATCTCGCGCTCGACGAGATCATGGCTGCCGGCGGCATCAACGGCCGCAAGCTCGCCTACCAGTTCGAGGACAGCCAGAGCGATCCGCGCCAGTCGGTGGCGATCGCCCAGAAGTTCGTGTCCGATCCCCGCATCGTCATGGAGCTCGGCGACTTCTCGAGCCCGGCGTCGATGGCGGCCTCGCCGATCTACCAGCGCGGCGGCCTCGTGCAATTCGGTTTCACCAACTCGCATCCTGACTTCACCAAGGGCGGCGACTTCATGTGGAGCACCTCGGTCAGCCAGGCCGACGAGCAGCCGCTGCTGGCGGCCTATGCGGTGAAGCGGCTCGGCCTCAAGAAGCTCGCGGTGCTGCACCTCAACACCGATTGGGGCCGCACCAGCCGCGACTATTTCGTCAAGGCCGCGAAGGAATACGGCGCCGAAATCGCGGTGACCGAGGGCTACATTGCGGAGGAGCGCGACTTCCGTTCCACCCTGGTGCGCGTGCGCGACGCCAGTCCGGACGGCCTGATCCTGATCTCCTACTATTCCGACGGCGCGCTGATCGCCCGTCAGGCGCGGCAGGTCGGGCTCAAGCAGGTTATGTGCGCCGCGAGCTCGGTCTATTCGCCGAAATTCATCGAGCTCGGCGGCGAGGCGGTCGAGGACGTTCACGTCGGCACGCGCTACTTCCCCGAGGACACGCGACCTGAGGTGCAGAAGTTCATCGCGGGCTTCAAGAAGAAATACAACGGGCAGGAGCCGGACGCCTTCAACGCCTATTCGTATGACGCGATGAACATGGCGGCCGCCGTCGTGAAGATCGGCGGCACCGATCGAAAGGCGATTCGTGACGCCTTCACCAAGGTCAAGGACGTCCCGAGCGTGATCTTCGGCGCGGCGACGTTCGACGTCGCGACCCGCCGCGTCAAGGGCGCCATGAACGCCGAGCTGGTCGTCCGCAAGGGCCAGTTCGCGCTCTGGGACGGCAAGCCGACTTGACTTCATGGCTGGAGCGATCGCTCCAGCCCGTTTTCCCTTCAGTAGGAACGCTGCGTGTCTTCCTGGCTCGACTACACCATCAACGGGCTGATCGTCGGCAATGTCTACGCGCTCGTTGCGGTCGGGCTTGCGTTGATCTTCGGCGTCAGCCGGCTGATCAACTTTGCGCAGGGCTCGATCTATCTCGTCGGTGCCTATATCGGCTGGGTGGCGGTGGTGCAGCTGCATACGCCGCTGCCGCTCACCATCATCGTTGTCGCCGTGGCCGCCGCGATCGTCGGGCTGATCATCGAGCGGTTCGGGCTTCGTCCGCTGCAGAATTCTGTGCGCATCGCGCCGCTGCTCGCGACCATCGGCATCAGCTTCGTGCTCGATCAGCTGGTGATGTTGACCTTCTCGCCCAATCCGCGCGCGCTGCCGAGCCAATTGCCGGACGTTCGCTTCCAGGTCGGCGGCGGCACCATCGGGCCGCTGGATCTCCTGATCGCCGGCGTCGGCCTCACCAGCGCGCTGCTGCTGTTCGTGTTCCTGCGCTACTCCAAGCTCGGCTGGGCGGTGCGCGCGGCCTCGCAGGACCGCGACGCCGCCATGCAGATGGGCGTGGACGTCAATCGCGTCAATCAGGCCGTGTTCGGCATCGCCGCTGCGCTCGGCGGCGTCTCCGGCATGCTGGTCGGCATGTACTACAACCAGATCGACACCGCGATGAGCCTGCAGGCGACGCTGAAGGGCGTCGTTGCCGAAGTCGTCGGCGGCGCCGGCAACGTGCCCGGTGCGGTGATCGGAAGCCTGCTGTTGGGGCTGGTGGAAAGCTACGGCGTCGCCGTGTTCGGCACCAGCTACCGCAATCTGTTCGCGTTCCTGCTGCTGGTCGTGGTGCTCGTGCTCCGCCCGAATGGCCTGTTTGCCAGCGCGCGGCAGGCGCCGCCCGAGCCGCTCACCGGCACGTTCATCGCGCCGAGCCGCCCCGTTCGCATTCCGCGCTGGGCCTTGGCTGTTGCGGCCGCAGGATTTGCGGTCCTGCCGTTTTTCCCGGTCTCATTCTACGTGCTACAGACCCTGATCAATGCCTGGCTGCTCGGCATGCTCGCGCTCAGCCTGACGCTGGTTGCGGGCACGATGGGGCAGGTCTCGCTCGGACACGCCGCGCTGCTCGCGATCGGCGCCTATACGTCGGCGCTGTTGTCGTTGACACTCAACGTCCCGGCCGGTCTCGCCATCATCGGCGGTGGCCTGATGAGCGCTGCGCTCGGTACTGCGCTGATCTCGCCGTCGTTCCGGCTGCGCGGCCATTATGTGTCGATCGCGACCCTCGCGATCGGCGAAATCGTCTCGCTGGTGATCCTGAATTGGGAGAGCGTGACGCGCGGTCCGATCGGCATCTCCGGCATCCCGCCGCTGTCGCTGTTCGGCTACGATCTGATCAGCCCGACCTCGATCTATTGGTTCAGCTTCGCCGTAATGGTCGTGCTGGCGTTGCTCCAGGGCCGCTTGCTCACCTCGCATCTCGGCCGCAGCTTCCGCGCCATCCGCGACGATGACATCGCGGCGCGCGCCTATGGCCTCAGCCTGAACCGCTACAAATCGCTGGCCTTCATCTTTGGCGGCTTCGCCGCCGGCGTCAGCGGCGGCATCGCGGCGCATCTGTATTCCTACATCAACCACGAGACCTTCAACACGCAGCAATCGATCCTGGCGCTGACGGTCGTCATCCTCGGCGGCCTCGGCAACGTCGTCGGCGCGATTTTGGGCGCGGTGGCGCTGGTCGGCCTGCCCGAAGTTTTCCGGATCGCGGCGGAGTATCGCATTCTCATCTACGGCATCGTGTTGCTGCTGCTGGTGCGGTTCAGGCCGCAGGGCCTGTTGGGGACGATCTGATGGCGGAGCAGAACACGCTGATGCTGTCCCTGCGCGGGCTGACGCGACGCTTCGGCGGCCTCACAGCTGTGGACGCCATCGATCTCGATCTCGCCAAGGGCGAGCTCGTCAGCATCATCGGCCCGAACGGCGCCGGCAAGACAACCTTGTTCAATCTCGTGACCGGGCTCGACCGGCCCGATGCCGGCACTGTCAGATTCGAAGGGCAGGACATCACTGGCCTGTCGCCGGAACGGCTCGCGGGCGAAGGCATCGCGCGCACGTTCCAGCTCGGCCGCGTCTTCGGCAATCTCAGCGTCATGGACAACGTCCTGATCGGCGCCCACACGCGGCTGCGCGCCGTGAAGCCAGCCGTGCCGGTGATCGGTCCGCTGCTGGAGCTGGGCCTCGCGCTGCTGCGCCCGGCGAGCGTCAAGGCCGAAGAGGAGAAACTGCGGAAAGAGGTGAAAGCCATTCTCGCGCGCTTCGGCGAGCGGCTGCTGCCGCGGATCGACCAGCCGGCCTATAGCCTGTCCTACGCCAACCGCCGCCGCGTCGAGATCGCACGCGCGCTCGCGCTGAAGCCGCGCCTGTTGCTGCTCGACGAACCGACCGCCGGCATGAACCCGACCGAGACCGCGGAGATGCAGGGTCTGGTCGCCGAGCTCAAGGCGGAAGGCCTGACCATCCTCCTGATCGAGCACAAGCTGGAGATGGTGATGCGCCTGTCCGACCGCGTCGTCGTCATGGATGAGGGCAGGAAGATCGCGGAAGGGCCGGGCGAAGAGGTGCGGCGTGATCCCAAGGTGATCGAGGCCTATCTCGGCCACGGCCTGGCGACGGAGCAGGAGAGCGCCGCATGACGAACGCTTCGGCCGAACCGCTGCTCACGCTCACGGGCGTCAACACCTTCTACGGTCAGGCGCAGGTGCATTTCGACCTGTCGATCACGGTTGCGCGCGGCCATATCGTCTGCCTGCTCGGCGGCAATGCCAGCGGCAAGTCGACCACGATGAAGATCATCCTGGGCCTGGTGAAGCCACGCTCGGGCGAGGTGAGCTTCGACGGCGCCTCGCTGCTCGGCCTCTCCACGCCGCAGATCGTCCGCCGCGGCATCGCCTCGGTGCCGGAGGCGCGGCGGCTGTTCGCGGACATGAGCGTGCGCGAAAACATCCTGATGGGCGCCTTCGTGCGCAATGATCGCGACGCGATCGCGCAGGATCTCGACAAGATGCTGACGCTGTTCCCGAAGCTCGGCCAGCGGCTGTCGCAGCGCGCCGGCTCGCTCTCCGGCGGCGAGCAGCAGATGGTGGCGATGGCGCGGGCGCTGATGAGCCGGCCGCGCATGATCGTCATGGACGAACCGACCATGGGCCTGTCGCCGCTCTATGTCGACCGCGTGCTGGAGCTGATCAGGACCATCAATCAGGAAGGCGTCTCGGTGTTCATGGTCGAGCAAAATGCCAGCCTCGCGCTCGAGATCGCGCATGAAGCCTATGTGCTGCAGACCGGCAAGATCGTGCTGTCAGGCCCGGCGCGCGCACTGAAGGACGACCCTCGCATCCGCGACGCCTATCTCGGCGGCTCCGAGGCGGCGTAGCGCTTCAAGCCGACGCCGCTCTCGCGACCTGCTCGGCCGGCAGATCGTCGCCGTTGGGATCGCCGGGGGCCGTGGCCCAGGCCAGCTCCACCAGCGTCACGATCCGGCGCCCGCCGCCGTCGAGCTGGACCACGATCAGGCCCTGCTCCTCCATATAGCCGAGCAGCCGCTGCGCCCTTCGCAGCGAATGCGAGCCATAGGCCCGCGCGATCGCGGCGTCGCCGGGACACGGCCAGCCTTCCTTCGCCGCGCGCGCGATCATCATGAACACGCCCTGCATGTCGTCGGGCAAAATGGATGCGCGCAGCGACACGTCCTGCCAGGCGTCGTCCCCGGCGATGTCAGCACCGAGCCCGGCGCGCGCGTGCGTCAGCATGCGGCGAAACTCGTTGAGATCGGGCACCGCCGGACCGAGGCCCTCGATGCGGCAGCGGACGACGAACTCCTGATAGAGCACGCCGATGGCGCGGAAGCCGGCGTCGGGCTCGGCGAGCACGGCACGCAGCGTACGATCCACGCGCTCGCGGCGCTCGGCGAGCTCCTCGGCGCTGACCACCACCTCCACCACGTCCGGCCGAATCTCAGGCACCGCGGCCGCCTTCGCGGCGCGGAGCTGCTCGAGCAGATCCGGCGCGGGCCGTCGCTGCGGCCGGCTGGCATCGGGCGGCGGTGCGGCCAGGATCACGGCGCGCATATCTTCGAGCGCGGCCTCCGGCAGCGGCATCAGCCGCGGCGTGGAATTGCGCGGGCTGGTCGCGGTCGGACCGATATTCAGACGCAGCGGACGGCGCGACAGCGCAGGTCCCAGCGCCATGAACTGTCCGCGCTCGAGGTCGCGAAAGGCTTCGGCCTGCCGCCGTTCCATGCCGAGCAGGTCGGCCGCGCGCGCCATGTCGATGTCGAGGAAGGTCCGGCCCATCAGGAAGTTCGAGGCTTCCGCCGCGACGTTCTTGGCGAGCTTTGCGAGGCGCTGGGTCGCGATGATGCCGGCGAGACCACGCTTGCGGCCGCGGCACATCAAATTGGTCATGGCGCCGAGCGAGAGTTTTCGCGCTTCGTCCGAGACTTCGCCCGCAACCGCCGGCGCGAACAGCTGCGCCTCGTCGACGACCACCAGCATCGGATACCAGTGGTCGCGGTTGATGTCGAACAGCCCGCCGAGAAACGCGGCCGCACGGCGCATCTGATTTTCGGCGTCGAGACCTTCGAGATTGAGCACGGTGGAGACGCGATGCAGCCGCGCCCGCTCGCCGGCGACCTGAAGGCCGCGCTCGGTGTGATCCTCGGCCTCGATCACGAGATGGCCGAAGTGCTCGGCCAGCGTGACGAAATCGCCTTCGGGGTCGATGATGGCCTGCTGCACCCAAGGCGCGCTCTGTTCCAAGAGCCGCCGCAGCAGATGCGATTTGCCGGAGCCCGAATTGCCCTGCACGAGGAGGCGGGTCGCCAAGAGTTCCTCGAGGTCCATGGCGGCCGCGGCGCCTGCCGTGGTCTGCCCCATCTCGATCGCAACCGTCATGTCCCCGACTCAAGTCCCCGTCATCTGCGGACAGGGGCTTATCAATCCCGTCGCGGCGCGTCGAGCGGCGCGGGGCTGATCATGCCGCGTTGCCCACGGTGGCGTTCAGGCGTGATTCGATTGCCGTAGAAGTGCGGGCCGATAGGGGGCCTGCGGATCGTCGTCCTCGTTCTCGGGGATGACGCAGGAGCCGAATTCCTGCCTGATCCGCTCCATCTCTGCGATCCGCTCGTGCAATCGCTGCAAATGCTCCGGCGATGTCGCGCGCCAGAACCGGAACGTGTCGGCCGTGAGCGGCACGAATGCCGTGCCGAACAGCGTCGGCTCGGGAACGACGGTGCGCCCGAGCAGCAGGAACCGGTTCTCGCCGGAGACGACGAGGGTGGCATAGCCCCGGTTTCCGATCCGCTTGATCCCATTCAGCGACCATTCGGCGAGCTTGCTGAAATACGGCTCCTCGCGCCAGCGATCGGGGCAATGGTCGTCGACCGTGACGTTCACGGCATCCTGGCTGAAATGAACGATGATGCCCGACTTCGCCGGGAACCAGTCGTCGTCGAGATGGCCTTGCAGCCAGGCGCAGACGAAGGAGCGGCACATCTGGGGGCGGCGGTCGTAGATGGTGCAGCCGGTGCCGGTCTGCCAGTGCTTGCAGAGATGGTTCACCGGCTTGTCGACGGCGGCCACTTCGAGAACGTCGCAGCAGGCGTTGCACGATCCGCATTGTCGGGTCAGCGGCGGCGTTTTCGGCAGGCCGATAGCACGAAAGCCTTGGCCGTCCCGAACGAGCAGCTTCTGCTTCTCCAGCGTGTTCAACGCGCGCTCGACCTTGAGACGGGACAATCCAGTCGCGTCGATCACACCCTTCATGGTTGTCGCGCCGGCCTCCACCGCGCGAACGACCTGCAACGTCGACTGATCCATCTTCGATGACTTGTTCTTTCGCCCATCATCCGGCTATCGCGAGCAGACTTGGAACTGCTGCCCGGAACCGGCATCTGGAGTATCTGCCGAGGCATCCCGGCAGCTGCCGTTACGTAAGGCCAGACCTCGCATGGATGCAAATTTTTCGCAAATCGGCGACCATGAGGATGGTCGGGTTCGGACCAGACGCGCCGATTCCAGGCCTTGCGGACCGCCGCTCGAGGCCGGGCCGCTCGAGCTGTTACCCTGGGTCGGCGTGATCGCGCTTCAGATTCTCACGGCTGGCGCTGCGTGGATCAGTCTGGGCGCAACGCTCGGCCGTGGCGCCCGTCGCCTCGGGCATCCCGACCTCGTCATGCGCGCCGGCGCGGTCACGCTGGTCGCCGTGACCGGCCTGGTCTGGCTTCACTCCTTCATGAGCGCGTGAACGCTGCGCGGAATGGCGCCAGTATCAATTCCGTCATCCTGAGGTGCGAGTGGCGCGATGCAGCGCATCGCGCCGGGAGCCTCGAAGGATGAACGGCCAAGATGCAGCCGGGCCGTCGCCCTTCGAGGCTTGCTCTGCAGCGCTTCGCGCAGCAGAGCGCGCACCTCCAGCGACAACGGCTCCGCCGTTGCGCGGGGGTGACGGTGATGGAGTGCGAACACTGCCTCTGCAGTGAAGCGCTTTATTGCGCGCCGGACCCGCCCTGCACGATCTTTTCGTTCAGCTTCTGGTCCACAGTGTCGACCGTGCGGTCGATCTCGGAATTGGGCACGCCGAGCTGATGCGAGATCAGCTTCACCAGGAGGTCGACGCGCTCGATGAAGGGCGCGCCGCTCGCGACCGCGCGCGCCGCCGATGACGGCTTGAGCAGGCTCTCGGCGGCCTTGGCATACTTCGCGAACGGCACCTGGTCCTGCGGATCGGCGCCGAGGCGGCGCGCGATGGCGTCGACATGGTCGTAGATCGTCTGTGAGCGCTGGAGGTCGCCATGCACGGCTTCGCGGATCGACTGCGGCTCGCTCGGCGTGATGCAGCGGTAATTGCCGGTCAGCAGCATCGACCATTTCGCCAGTGGCACGAACAGGGAGTCGAACACTTTCAGCTTCACCGGCACGTCGTGGCCGTCGAGCGTGACCGCGTCGATGTCGGCTTCGAGTTCGCGCAGCACCTTGTTGTGCTTCTCGTCGGCGAAGACCGACGCCTTGAAGTTGGTGGGCAGGCCGACATGCAGCACGTTCGCGGCTTCTTCCGGCGGACGGAATGCCTGCGGATCGGGCGAGCACAGCGTCACGAGGCCCGGCTCGAACCGCTCCCACACCTGGGCATTGGTGTAGGCCTCTTCGAGATCCATGTCGGCGAGCGCCGGAATCCGTTTCAGATAGGGCAGCGGCGGCATGTTCATGATCGACAGGCACGGCAGCTTCGCCGCGGCGATCTTGACCATGAGAACGCGCACGGTGTGGTTGGTGTATTGCGGCTCCTGCATCGCCAGGCCGACCAGATCGTAGCGGGAGAGATCGACATTGGCCGGGGTCACGGCGTCGAGCTTGCCGGGCAGGTCGCGCGAGAAGATCGCCCGGTGCGTCGCCTCGTCACGCAATTTGATGCGCACCTCGGTACCTTCGCGGTTGATCAGCTCCGCGGTCTTGGCGCGGCAGACCAGGGTCACGTTGTGCCCCGCCATCAGCAGCTTCGTGCCGAGCAGGGAGCCGTAAGAAGCCCCCAGAATCAATATGTTGCGCGCCATGCTCCGTCCCTTCGACAATGTGTGCGATTTTTGAGTCCCGGCCGTCATCCGCGGGCGAGTTGCCGGCATGTAAAGCGAAGTGCGCGGGGATGGCAACTGGGATAATGCATACAAGGCGGCGCCGGGATCGGCATTGCCGGGATGGGCAAAGCAAAGTCCGACGATCATCCGGTCCGCTGGCAAGGACTGCGGGGCTTCGCTCGTTGCCCGACCTGTAAAAACCCTCGCCATCTTGGCGCGTGCCGCTGACGATCCGCCTCGCGCAATGCCATGCGGCTTTACCGAATTCACATCCGTCGGATGTCTCGCGCGTCCCGGCTCAATGTGAGGTGTGATGATGCGTCGTCACTTCTAGCGCGCTGGTGATCGGCACGTTGGTCGGCATCGCTGTCATCGTATTGTCACGTCGGCAGCGCGCATGGACGAAGCGGCATTCCGTCGCATCGCTCACCATATCGTGGTTTCACAATGACGGCCTACGCAGGCATGTCTTGTCCGTCGGCAAAGTGAAGTCATCTCTATTCGCCGATCGCAACAAGAAACGACAAAGCCCGGGATCGCAGGAGTGGCGGCGTGCGCGGGCAAACTACTGTGTATCAGCGATGGAGCTGGGACGTGATGATTGAGTTGAGCCGGCCTCGACTTTGTGCCCGAGCCGACTGACATGGAAGGTGATCGTTGGCCTTGCGGCTCGTGCGATGGCGCCGGCCAAAGCCTGGCACGCTTGCGGGATCGCGCCTCTCAATTCTTCGAAAGCCTGTCCGTCGCAGAGCTCGTGCGTGAGACGCACCGGCAGCTCTGGATTTCGGACTGGCTGAGGGTCGCAGACGACTACCGGACATTGGCGCAATCCGCACGCGACAGCGGTTCAGTCCAGACTGCGCGGGAAGCGTGGTTATGTTCGCTGACGGCGCTCGAAGTCGTCAGAAGCCTGTCTTGTCCGGGAGATGTCGAAAGGGCCGACCTCGCAGGCGAGGTCGGTATCAGCCTGAGAGGCTTCGAGGCAGAGGCAGGCCTCGCGATCGAGCGCGTCAAGATCGATTGCTTCGATCAAGGCGTGCTGGCCGGCTTCTTTCTGCCGGCGCTCGGCCGCGGCCCTTCCGCGCCGGCGGTCATCTGCGTCAGTGACGAGGACATCACTTTGGGCTCGATGATGAGCAGGCTGTTGCCGGCCTCATTGTGCGGAAGCATGTCGCTGCTGCTCGTCGATGCCGGCAATTCAACCGTTCATCGCTCATTCAAGCCGGAGCACAGGCTGCAGTGCTGGCTGGACTATTTGGAGGCTCGCCCCGAAGTCGATCCGCAGCGGATCGCGATCTATGGCGAAGGGACGAGCGCCTGCCATGCGTCCCGCATTGCCCTCTCGGATCGCAGGATCGCGGCTGCGGTGTGTGACGGCGGCCTTTTGACCCCGCTGATGCGTCGCGCATCGCTTCGCTGGATGACCGGCTCCGGGCAGGTCGTCCCTGACGCAGCCGCGACGGGTTCGTTGCTGCCGTCGCGTCGGCTGCCGTGTCCGCTGCTCATGGTCGTCGGGAGCCGCTCCCTGGTATGGGAGCAGGATGCCCTCGATCTGCAAGCCGGCTATCGGAAGACCGGTGCCGATTGCTCGGTCGTCGTGCCCAACAACGTCCCGCATCCGCTCGGCGAGGTCGAGAACTTCGTCGCTGTCGACGACTTCGTGTTCGGATGGCTCGACAGCAAGCTCCGAACGGCCCGTCAGCATGAACCGGTGACCTACCTTTAGCCTGGTCGCCGAATCGCGTGCCGGGTCAATCGTGGCGGCGCGGCGACATCGGCGCCCGGCTCGGGCGCGGATGCCAAGCCAGCGCCGGATCACGACGCGTCGATAGCCAGCAATCGTGCCGCCAGCCGGGCGTTCCTCGCGATCGTCGCGAGCGCGGCATTCAGCTCAGCCAGGCTCTTCTCGTCGAGCTCGTTGAACATGGTTGAATTCAAGGCGAGCTTTCTCTTGGACAGCTTCTCGATCTCCGTCGTCGCCTTCGCGGTCAACGACATCAGAATGAAGCGGGCGTCGTCCGCTGCCGGCCGCCGCGACAGGAAGCCGCCCTTTTCCAGGGTCTTGGTCTGGTTGGTCACGAAGGCCGGATGGACCCGCAACTTGTTCGCGATGTCGATGCCGGCAACGCCTCGCCCGTCGTCCAGTTCGGTGATCGCCATCAAGATCAGCCATTGCGGCTGGGTAATGCCCAGCAGTCCGGCCCAGCTGGTGTGGATGTCCTCCAGCTGGGAGTGAATTTCGACGACATTCCAGATGAAGTCCGTAATCGCCCTGTCGAGCTTCTTCTCGATCATGCCACGTTGCCCCTCCCATTTGGCGTTGATCCTTTTTTTATTGTTCTTGGACCAGTGTTCTATCGGGATATCGCGGGGACGTCTCCTATGTTGCGCCCGTGCAAGGGCCGCAGACACGTCATTTTGGAAATGGTCTGAAGATTCGATGCTTGCAAAAATCAATTAATTCAATTACGTCTCGGCCCACTCAATCTTTGCTGCTCTCGACCGCGTCGGCGGACAGCGATGTGAGACCTCCAAGAAAGCCCTCGGGATGCCCCCTGAGGGCTTTTTACTTTTTATTCAGTACGTTAGTTGGCCTTCCAACGGCTCTGTTGCTCTCCGGCAACATCTCTGGCCGAACTTACAATTCACCAAATCAATAAATTGAGACTGTTGTTTTTATAAACTATACGTGAGCCACGACGGAGGGGGGGCACCTCACTGTCGTTTCAGTCCGGACCTTCGGTGCGGATCTGAATTGAACGGAAATTATGAGGGTGAAGCGGTGTCCTCCGAGGAAGCCGAGCCCCCTGAATCGACCTGGAGGTTTACCTAATGAAGTTGACGAAGACGCTCTTGCTCGGCTCGGCAGCCGGCCTTATGGCCGCCTCCGGCGCGTTCGCTGCCGATCTTCCCGTGAAGGCCAAGGCGGTCGAATACGTGAAGATCTGCTCGCTGTACGGAGCCGGTTTCTACTACATCCCGGGCACAGACACCTGCATCAAGCTGGGTGGTTATCTGCGTGCCGAAGTCGCGTTCAACACCAACAGCAACTACGGCATCTCGAACGGCTCTCCGGGCGGTGCGCACAACCGTCTGAGCAACTACTATCAGATGCGCGCTCGTCAGGATCTCAACATCGACACGCGCACCGCGACCGAATACGGCGTCGTCCGCACCTTCTTCGACGGCGTGTTCACCTGGACCACCGGCGGCTATCAGGGCTCCGGCTCGGCGACGGGCAGCACGGTCTATACCGGTAACCTCGGCCTCAACACCTCCGGCGCGACGCCGGCGCTCGTTGGCTCGTCGATCAACGGCACCGACGGCAACACCTCGGGCGGTTCGCTCGGCGTGTACTACGCCTTCATCCAGTTCGCCGGCTTCACCATGGGTAAGGCCGTGTCGCAGTTCGACGCGCCCTGGACCAACTATCCCGGCAACAACATCGACAGCCTCGTCGGCGGATCCGGCACGGTCACCGGCGTCAACCAGTTCACCTACACCGCTGACTTCGGTCAGGGCGTGACGGCGGCGTTCTCGGCTGAAGACGCGACGGCCTACTATCAGGCGGGCAACGTGAACCTGACCGGCGCGACTGCAGGTGGCATGGTCGGCGGCTCGTATGGCTCCAACGCCATCGGCGGCTCGCGTTCGCCGAACCTCGTCGGTATGGTCCGCGTCGATCAGGCCTGGGGTATGTTCCAGGCGTCGGTCGCTGCTCACGACAACCACGTCGCCTACTACGGCGCCAACGAGGCCACCGGTCACCCCGACGACAAGTGGGGTTGGGCTGTTCAGCTCGCTCTGTCGATCAAGAATATCCCGACTGGTGCGGGTGACGTGATCAACATTTCGGGCGTCTACACCGACGGTGCGACCCGCTACAACTTCCAGAACCTGGCGGGCAGCTCCTACTCGATGTTCGGCAGCTCGGGCGTCGCTTACCAGAGCGTCGGCTTCGCCTATGCTCCGGACACCGTGTTCGTCACGGGCGGCCAGCAGGAAACCGTCAAGACCTGGGGCTTCCGTGGTGCCTACACCCACAACTGGGATCCCTACTGGAACACCGCGCTCTACGGTGCCTACGCTCAGGCGCAGTACGGCTCGGTCGCCAAGACCGCGCTCTGCGGCGCTGGCGGTGCAGGCGGCGTGTTCGGCGGTCTCGCCGGTGTCACGGGTTGTAACCCTGACTTCGCCGTCGGCCAGGTCGGTATCATCACTCGCTGGACCCCGGTCAAGAACCTGACGTTCTCGGGCGACCTCAACTGGACCCGTCTCGACCAGAAGTACTCGGGCACGGTTGGTTACGCTGGTGCCGGCACGACGGCCAAGCCGGCCGCCCTGTACGAGCTGAAGGATCAGGACAGCGTCACCCTGCTGCTCCGCGCTCAGCGCAACTGGTAAGATCAGTCGAAGCACTTCGACGAGCACCCGGCGGGAAACCGCCGGGTGTTTTTTTGTGCGAGTCTATTGCTGTCCGATGCCCGTAGCCCGGATGGAGCGCAGCGCAATCCGGGGCCGCTCGCCCGGCATTTTGCACTGTCCCGGATTACGCTGCGCTCCATCCGGGCTACGCGACCGCGCCTGTGTCGGCCTCTGTCAATCGCCGCGCGTAAAAATATTCCACTTTACCGAAATTCGGTTTCGGCGTATGTGTCGTCCATCCCGGCTCACCCAAGAGGGGCGATCTTGTGTCGTCACGCATCGCGAGCCGGGCTTGCGGTGGACGCGGCAGCGTCGGCATGAGAGGTGCGGGCAGGGCGGGTAGTCCCTGTGAGTCCGCGGCTTCGTGCGGACGAGCGGCGCTGCTAGGTTCGTCTCGCCTGCATGTTTCCAGCTTTGTCGACAGGGCTGGGAATACTGCGGCGAAATGGCGAACCGTGCGTACGGCAAAACCGTGTGGTCCTGGCCGTCGTTGCTACGGTCAAGCTTTTCGCGAAGGTGCGAGCGAGCCCAACCGGGCAGACTGCATCATCCAATTCGCGGGGTGAGGGAGGCCAGAGGGAAAGTTCGGCTCCCGGGAGAGCGCGGCATAAGCCGTCCGACCATCGCGCAGGGAAGGCCGAGTGATCGGCACCACCTGTATGCTGCTGTGCGGTTCTTCCTGCGTGTGCATTTCGCGCAGCGGACCGCGGGTGCCTGTCGGCACCCGACCTTCCCTGCGCCCTCTTGGATTTTGAGGGACGAAGACGAAGCAAAGCTCGGGCGAAACAAGCCGCGAGGTCGATAAGGCGTGTCTGCGATTGAGCTGCGTGTCACAGGCCAGATCTCGTAGGGTGGGCAAAGCGCAGCGTGCCCACGCCTTGTTGCTCATGGAGGGAGATCGTGGGCACGGCGCTATGCGCCTTTGCCCACCCTACGGCACTGTCACCACACGAGCGGTGTCATCGCCCGCGAAGGCGGGCGATCCAGTATTCCAGAGACGCCAGCGATCAAACCGAGAAGCTGCGGCGTACTGGATTCCCCGCCTGCGCGGGGAATGACAGTGTCACTTGGAGAAGCACCTATCGCCTCACACTCCGTCATTGCGAGGAGCCCTTGCGACGAGGCAATCCAGAGTCTTTCCCCAGAGGGATCCTGGATTGCTTCGTTGCCCGCGCAATTGCTCCGCAATTCGTCGCGGGCTCCTCGCAATGACGATGTGGAGAGAGTGTGCGCGTCTCGCAGAATCGTCGGGGCGCGCGTCTCAGCCCTGACTCGCTATCCGAGCGCGGTCGAGATGCTCTTCGATCTTCGGGCGGTCGCGCGTGCGCTCGAAACTGGTGCACAGAAGTTCCGTCTCCTCGAGCGAGACAGGAGCGCGATACAGCCGGCACATGAATTCGGCGCTTGCGCGTCCCTTGCCAGTGCCCGGGCCGCGCTCGGCGAGAAACATGCAGTCCCGGCAGACGCTGGCATCAAGCCGCTGATGAGCTGCGTCGAGATGATTGAGGACCTCGCGGAGCGAGTCGCGCAGCCTGACGCATTCGTCGCCCCCAAGCGCCGTGACCGCATTCACCACGTGATTGATCGGGTCGTGCTGGCTGAGGCATTTCTCGCCCTGGGCGGTGACGTGCAGGACGACGGAACGCTTGTCCTCATGCGACGGCTTCCGTACCAGGAACGACCTGCTCTCCAGCGTCTTCACGATCTGCGATGCAGTCGCTCTGGTCGCGCCGATGAAGCCCGCGAGCGCGGACGGCGTGCGCGAAAACCTGTTCGCGCGGCCGAGAAAACGCAGCGCCATCCATTCCCGATCACGCAGTCCATGCTGATTGCCTTCGAAATACCAAGCCCTCGCCGCCTGAACCAGCAGCTCGACGGCTTCTCGCGCCAATGGCATGAATCTACCTCGTCCCCGGAACTTCGCCTGCGGCGTCCCGAAGCCGCGCTGCGTCCTGGCTCACGAATCCGCCGAGAGACGCCGGACGGCTGAAGGTGTCCGATGAGCAAATCGTGTCCAGCTCCAGCGTCGTCGTCGCACGGGAGCCCGAGTTGCCGCCGCCAGCAGACGATGGATCGGAGTAGTTCAACCGAAGCCCCTAAGGTTCAAGTCACGAGCAGACGTTTCTTGTATTCAACCGAAACGATGAATGAGCTTCTCAACAAAATCAAGTCAAGTCACTCGCGGAGATGGATGTCGTTGCAGTCGAATGTAATGTTCAAGACAATCTCGCTCGTCAGAACACATGATGGTGAACGCGATACGTTTCGCGACGAACAACATGCACGCAACTATGCGACGGTTTGATTGCATTGCGCGTTATTGTCTGTCGTTGATGCAAGTTGATCGAAGCTTGTGCATGACGACGACGTATATCGCCAAGTCATCCACAACTTGTACGTTTGGTGGGGACCGGTCGAGGGAACTCCCAGGAATTGCTCGCGTCGGTTGTTGCGACTGTAGACCTCGAATCGCCCCTTCGATCGCCACCGTCCGATCCTGTCACCCGAACGGTGGATGTGCGGACAATCGAAATCAGTGGCGGCCATGCGCGCGCATGCGCTGGAAGCGTGGCGCGCATGCACAATCTTCTGTCGATAACGAGGACCGATGCGCGATGGCGTCGCGCGACGGCTAGGCCCCTCGACCTGCTAGTCGCCCCTGAGCATGTCCCGGAGCTCGCGGAACGGATCGGCGCTCGGAGGAGCCGAAGTATCTTGCCGCATGGCGCCGTAGATTCTCGGAACGATGTCGACCGCCTGGTCGAGGCTCGAATCACGTCCCGATTGATACCCGCCCATCAGGCGAAGGTCGCGCGTGTCCTCGTATTTGGCGATCATGGTGCGCAGCTTGCTCACCAATTCGCGCTCCTCGGGGTCCCAGACGTTGTGGGCGAGGCGGGAGACCGAGGCCAGAACGTCAACGGCCGGATAGCGCGCCTGGTCGGCGATGTGCCTGGAGAGCACGATGTGCCCGTCGAGCGTGCTGCGGATGGTGTCGGCGATCGGCTCGTTGTGATCGTCGCCGTCGACCAGCACGGAGAAGATCCCGGTGATCGTACCGGTGCCTTCCTCCCCGGGGCCGGCGCGTTCCAACAGGCGCGGCAGGTCAGTGAAGACCGTCGGCGCGTAGCCGCGCGCCACCGCCGGCTCGCCGGCGGCGAGCGCGACCTCGCGGGCGGCGTGGGCGAAGCGGGTGATCGAATCGACCATCAGCAGGACCGATTCGCCGCGGTCGCGGAAATATTCGGCGACCGCCATGGCCGTCTTCGGCGCCAGCCGCCGCATCATCGGGCTTTCGTCTCCCGTCGACACGATGGTAACGGCACGCTGACGATCGTTGCCCAGCACGTCCTCGATGAACTCGCGCACCTCGCGGCCGCGCTCGCCGACCAGGGCCAGCACGACGGTGTCGAAACCCTGGCTGCGCGCGAGCATCGCAAGCAGCGTCGATTTGCCGACGCCGGAGCCGGCAAAGATGCCAACGCGCTGGCCGGCGCAGATCGGCGCGAACAAATCGATGACGCGCACGCCGGTGCGCAGCGGCTTGTGCACGCGTGCGCGCTTCATGGCCGACGGCGCCTCAGCCTCAGCCGAGACCGCCTTGGGGCCCGGGGTGAGGGGGCCGAGTCCATCCAGCGGCGCGCCGAGCGCGTTGATGACACGGCCCTTCCAGCTCGGATCGGGGGCAAAGGACAAGGGTGGCATCCGGTAGGCGACCGAGCCGAGGCCGCCGGCAAATTGCCGGTCGAACGGCTTGGCAACGATGCCCTCGCTGTCGATCCGCACCACTTCGCCGATCTGGGGCTTGCCGGCCGAATTGACGCCAATGAGCTCGCCGAGCCTGACGAAGCGGGACAGGCCGGAGACACGGAAATGCGTCGGCGCGATCTCGGAGATCGCGCCGCTGACGCTTGCCAGGGGAGTGCTCTGCTGAAGCTCCAGCAGCGCCCACTCGAGTTGCCGAAGAGCGTTCAAGGTATCAGTCCAACCACAATGTCAATGCGCGCCAGGCGCGGTCTACTTGCCGGGCTCGCCCAGCGTGCGGATTGCATTCTGCAGCGAGCTCTCGGTGCCCTCGATCATCGAATTGGTGCCGTCGAAGGCGCGCGAGGCCGCGATCAGCTTGGTCAATTCCATCATCGGGTTGGCGCCGGAGCCCTCGACATAGCCTTGCTTGAAGCCGTCGCGAGAGAAATCGGCGATGGCGGTCGCGGGCCGGTCCGGCGTCACGCCGGAATTGCCGTAGCGCTCGAGATTGGCGTCGGGGGGAATGTTGAACAGCCCGATGGTGCCGATCTCATTGTTGTCCTGGGTGATCGCGCCGCTGCGCGAAATCGAGATCGGTCCGCCGTTCGGGTCCAGCGTGATCTGCGCGCCGCCGGAATCGACGACGGGGAAGCCGCTCACGGTCTGAAGATCGCCGTTGGGAGCGATCTGGAGCCGGCCGTCACGCGTATAGACCGTGCCGTTCGGACCGGCGAAAGCGATCCAGCCCTGTCCGACCACGGCGACGTCGAGCGGGTTGCCGCTCTCGGTGATGTTGCCGACCTCCCGGGAGATGATGTTGTCGCCGGGCGAGGAGAAGGCGACTGGGTTCGCTCCCGCCTTGGACAGCACGGTCTCGAACTTCACCACGTCGGTGCGGAACGCCGCCGTGTTCACGTTGGCGACGTTGTTGGCGATCGTCTGGAGGCGCTTTTCGAGGGCGACCTGGGCCGACAATCCCACATAGAGGGCCGATTGCATGAGTTACTTTCCGAGGCGGAGGGACTGAAGTTTCGAGAGCATGTCGATATCCATGCTGGCCGAGGATGCGCCCCCGATCAGGACCAGCGCGGAATTGGTCGAGCTGTCGCTCTGGGCCTGGGTCGCATCCCACATCGCCGCAAAGCGCTGCACGAACTTGGTGACCTTGGCCGGGTCCTGGAAATCGGTGAGCTTGACCCTGTTCGTGATCATCTTGGCCTGGGCGTCGATGTCGGCCGCACTGATCGTCGAGGGCAGGCCGAGCGCGGTCTGAACCACCTGCGTCAGCGCCTTGTCCGCGAGGACCTGGTAGGCGGTCGTGATCGTGGACGCCTTGCGGGTGAAATAGAGCGCCAGCCGCAGGCCCTCGTTCTGGTCACCGGCCTTCTGTTCCATCGTTTGCGTGACGTAGTGGGTCGCCGTCCCGGTCGTGGCCTGGGTGGTCTTGGTCGCGTTGCTGCCGAGAGCGGCGAAATTGAAGGCGGTGGCGAATTCCCGGTAGCGGGTGTCGGTCAGCTTGTTGGCGAAGGTGTTCTTGTTCCCGACACCCTCGGTCAGCACCTTGCGCATGAACGCCTTGGCATAGGTCATGTCGCTGAGGCCAAAGGCCTTCATCGCGTAGGAGTAGAGGCGATAGTCCTTGAGGAAGTCGTCGATCGTCTTCACGTTGCCGATGTGGCTCAGGAAGTAATCGGTCTCGCGGCTGACATCCGGCTGTGTCGCGACCTGGGTCAGCGACTTGCCCATGTCCTTGGTCAGTCTGGTGTAGTCCGCGATGGTGGATAGCATGACACGCGCCCCTTTGGCCGCTGTTGCGACGCCGTCCCAAGCTGCAGCCAATTGCTTGCGCGAGGCTGGCGATGCGGGAAGCCAGCTTCGCGCAAGGCTCGCCGACTAGGTATTCCCGATGGGATCGGCGATGGAGCGGCGCGTTGGGCAGTTTCGTGGGGATTTTCATCACGGTAGCGGCGCTGCTCGGCGGATTTGCCGCCATGGGCGGGCATCTGGCCGTGCTCATGCAGCCCTGGGAGTTCGTGATCATCATGGGGACCGCGGTCGGCACCTTCATCGTGGCCAATCCGTGGAAGACGGTCGTGGACACCGGGGTGGCCTGCATGCAGGCCATCACCGGCGCGGTGCCGAGTGAGCGCTACTATCTCGACCTGCTCGGGGCGCTCCATGCCCTGATGCGCGAGCTCAGGGGCAAGGGCCGCAACGAGGTGGAAGCGCATATCGACGATCCCGCGTCCTCCGAAATCTTCAAGGCGTTCCCCAGTGTGCTCGGCGATCCCTCGCTGCTCCAGTTCATCTGCGACTATGTCCGCCTCATCATCATGGGCAATGCGCGCACGCACGAGATCGAGGCGTTGATGGACGAGGAGATCCACACCATCGTGAAGAGCAAGCTGGCGCCCTATCATGCGCTGGTGACGGTGTCCGAGGCGCTGCCGGCGCTCGGCATCGTCGCCGCCGTGCTCGGCGTCATCAAGGCGATGGGCGCGCTCGACCAATCCCCGAAGCTGCTGGGCGGCTTCATCGGCGCGGCCCTGGTCGGCACCTTCGCCGGCATCTTCCTGTCCTATGGCGTCCTTTCGCCCTTCGCGATCAAGATCAAGATGACGCGCGAGAAGAAGTGCCGCCCCTACATCATCGTCAAGCAGACTCTGCTGGCGTTCATGAACGGCGCCATGCCGCAAATCGCCGTCGAGCACGGCCGCAAGATGATCGCCAGCAGCGAACGGCCGTCGATCGACGTCGTCGAGAACGAGACGATCGCAGGTCCCAAGGCCGTCGTCACCGAGCCCGAACCCAAGGCTGCCCGCGCATGATGATGGAAGACGTCGGCGTCGATCAGAAGAAGCAGCTTCCGAACTATCTGCTGGATGCTGCCGGCATATCGATCGAGCGCATGCCGATGCTCAATGTGATCTTCGATCGCATGGCGGCATCCTGCACCGACAGCCTGCAACCGATGGCTGGAACGCCGTGCTATTTCTCGGTCAACGGCATCACCAACGATCCTCTCGGCGACATTATCAAGGACTACGAGGGCAACGCGGTGGCTGCGGTGCTCTATGCCGAGCAGTGGGACTCGCGCGTCATCATCATGCTGGACCGCGACTTCGTGTTTACGATGGTCGAGGCGATGTTCGGATCCGACGGCGCGGAACCGCCGCTCGATGTCGAGCGCACTTTCTCGAACATCGAGATCCGGCTGGTCCAGGCGCTGTTCGAACGCTTCGCCAAGGCCCTGCAGGGCGCCTTTGCCGGAACGTCCAACGTCACCTTCCGCGTCGAGCGGGTCGAGACGGCGATGGCATCGCTGGCGATCGGGCGCGCCAGCAACATGTCGATCTGCGCGAACATGATGGTGCAGGCGCTCTACCGCGGCGGCCAGATGTTCCTGATCATTCCGCACTCCGCGCTCAACCCATTGCGGCAGAAGCTTGCAACCGTCACCGCCAGCGACGGCCGCACGACCGATCCGCGCTGGCGCGAGCAGATGGAGAGCGAGGTCCACCGCACCGAGGTGACGCTGAGCGCGGTGCTCGACGAGAAGATGATATCCCTCGAAGATGTCGTGAAGTTCAAGGTTGGGCAGGTGCTCGAGCTCGAAGCCACGCCGCGCACGCTCGCCCGGCTCGAAAGCAACAATCAGGTGCTGTTCTGGTGTCAGATCGGCCAGCTTGATGGCTATTACGCCATGCAGGTGGCCGATCCCGTCGATCAGAAACGGGAGTTCGTCGATGATATCCTATCTCGTTGATGCCGTGCTGCTGATTGCGCTCGCCTTCACCAGCATGCGGGTGACCCGGATGCACCGCGAGCTGGCGCGGCTGCGCAGCTACCAGGGCGAATTCTCGACTATCGTCCACGAGACTGCGGGCGCCTTCGACACGGTCATCACAGCGGCGCATGATTCCACCGCCAACCTCGGACGGCTCGCCAACGTGCTGAGCACCAAGATCGATCAGGCCCACGAGGCGATCGCGGCGCTCGATGCCCGCAGCGGGCTCGTGCCGGCCGCGACCGCAGGCGGCACTGAGGTGAACAAGCACTGAAGCCGAAGCCGGCGGAACCAATACGATCGGAACGTCACGACGGTCCGGGAGCGGAAATACCAAGAGGCGATACCAGATGGCGCAATCCTTCGACTATGAATCTGCCGCGCAAGCCCCGGCCTCCGACGAGGGCCATACCGAAACCTCTCCGCTGGAGCGGCTGGCGGAGATTGCCGCACGCACGGCCGAGGAGAGCGGCAAGTTCGCCAATGTCGATGCCATCCTGCGCATTCCCGTCACCATGCAGGTGGTGCTGGGATCGGCGACCATTCCGGTCGCGAATCTGATGAAACTCGGTCGCGGCGCCGTGGTTCCGCTCGATCACCGGGTCGGCGAGCCCGTCGATGTCGTCGTCAACGGCCGCATCGTCGCCCGCGGTGAGGTGGTCGTCGTCGAAGAGGACAATTCCCGCTTCGGCGTCTCGCTCACGGAGATCGTCGGACCGCTGGGGCAGGGTGATAGCTGACCATGGCGGCACAGGTCGGCATCGCCCCCATCAAGCAGCGAGGCGTTGCCACGCTGGGCGGAACGGAAAAGGTCGCGGCACTTCTGCTGGCCATGGGCCGGCAGGCGGCCGCGAGCGTGCTCGCGCAATTCGAGCCGCAGGACATTCGCATCGTCACCAAGGCCGCGGCCGAGCTGCGGCCGATCACGGCGCAGGAGCTCGAATCCATCGTCGAGGAGTTCGCCCAGCAATTCTCGATGGGCGCGAACATTCTGGGGACGCTCGGTGGCCTCGAAGCCGTGCTTGGCGATGTGCTTCCCGCCGACCAGGTGACGGCGATCATGTCGGACCTGCTCGGCAATTCGAGCAGGTCGGTGTGGGATCGCGTCTCGTCGGTGTCGGAAAACTCGCTGGCGACCTACCTGTCCAAGGAGCATCCGCAGACCGCGGCGCTGATTCTGTCCAAGGTCAAGCCGTCTTGCGCCGCCAAGGTGATGAGTCAGCTACCCTCGAGCCTGCGTAACGAATTGATGCGGCGCGTGCTGAGCCTCAAGCCGATCGTCGACGACGCGATGAAGGTTCTCGAGAAGACGCTGCACGAGGACCTGACACTCAATTTCGCCCGCAACCTCGGCGCCGACACCTACGCCCGCGTCGCGGATATCATCAACAAGATGGAGCGCGGCCACATCGAGGACATGCTGAAGAGCCTGTCGGAAAAGCGGCCGAAGTCAGCCGAAGTGCTGAAGGAGCTGCTGTTCACCTTCGACGACGTGACCAATCTGACGCCGAAGGCGCGCACCATGATCTTCGACCAGGTGCCGACCGATCGCATCGTCATCGCGCTGAAGGGGACCGACAAGCATTTCCGTGAGCTGATCCTGTCCTCGGTCGCCTCGCGCGTCCGCCGCGTTGTCGAGCACGAGCTCGCCATCGGTGAGCCTTCGAACCAGCGCGACGTGCTGGAGGCGCGGCGCGTGATCACCGATCTCGCGCTCGAGCTCGCGGAGAAGGGCGAAATCGAGCTCAACCCCGAGCAGGAGGATGAGCTGGTCTTCCGCTGACCGCTGAACGGGCATGGCAGAATCATCCGATCAGGAGAGCAAGACAGAAGAGCCGACCGAGAAGAAAGTCCGTGACGCGCTCGAACAGGGCAAGATCCCGGTCTCTCGGGAGGCCTCTATTTTTGCCTCGATGGCCGCGCTGCTGGTCATTCAGGCGTTCCTGATCGGTCAGGGCGTGCAGCAATTGACGCCGACGTTGACGAGCCTGCTGGACGATCCCGGAGGCTTCCCGCTCTCGACCGGCGCAGACGCGCAGAACCTGCTCACCGTGGTCGGCCTCCAGGCGCTGCGTTTCCTGGTGCCGCTGGTCGTCATCCTCTCGGTATTCGGGCTCGCCGCCTCGCTGCTGCAAAATGCGCCGCGCCTGGTGCTGCAGCGGATCACGCCGGACCTGTCGCGAATCTCTCCGATTGGTGGCTGGAGCCGGCTGTTCGGAACGCAAGGGCTCGTCGAGTTCGCCAAGTCGCTGTTCAAGCTCGCCGCAGTGACCTCCGTGGTCGTCTTCGTTCTGCGCGCATCGGAGGCGAAGGCGTTCGAGGCTATGTACACCGATCCGGTCGCGCTGCCGGAGATGATTCTCAACATCGCGATGCGGATCGTCTCGGCGATCTGCATCGCGACCATCGTCCTGGTGGCGATTGATCTCGCCTGGGCGCGCTTTCACTGGCGGCGCGAGCTGCGCATGACCAAGCAGGAGATCAAGGACGAGCACAAGCAGGCCGAGGGCGATCCGCTGATCAAGGCGCGCCTGCGCTCGCTGGCGCGCGACCGTTCGCGGCAGCGGATGATCGCGTCCGCATCGCGCGCGACGCTGGTGATCGCGAACCCGACGCATTTCGCGATCGCGCTGCGTTACAATCGCGAGGAAAACCCCGCGCCGCTCGTGGTGGCCAAGGGCATGGACGTGATCGCGCTGAAGATTCGCGAGGTCGCCGAGCAGAACCGGATCCCCGTCATCGAGAACAAGGCGCTGGCGCGCGCACTCTACGAGGCGGTCCAGGTCGATCAGGTGATCCCGGCGGAGTTCTTCCGCCCCGTCGCAGAGATCATCTACTTCCTCCAGTCGAAGCAGGCGCCGCGCACCGAGAAGGTCCAGTAGAATTCCGAGGACGACGTCCGGCCCAACAGCTTGACGAAAGCTTAACGCCCTAGGCTTCTCCCGAATGGACCAGAACGGGGCTATCGTGGGACCGCTTTATCTCTTCGAACTCGCATCGTCGCAGGCGCGCTACCTCGAGCTCCGCCAGTCGACCATCGCCACCAACGTCGCCAACGCGAACACGCCCGGCTTCAAGGCGCGCGACGTCGAGCCCTTCAACAAGGTGCTCGACGGCATGCCGGTGCGGCTTGCAACGACATCGCCGTCGCACCTGCAATTGTCCGCGACCGAGACCGACACGCGCGCGACCGCGAAGAAGGACAGCTGGGAAGTCGTTCATTCCGGCAACTCGGTCAGCCTTGAGCAGGAAATGATCAAGGGCAGCGACGTCAGCCGCGACTATTCGATGAACTCGGCGATCGTGCGGTCGTTCCACCGCATGGTCCTGGCCGGTGCCAAGGCCTGAGGTGAACTGACATGCTGGACTCACTGAGCGCCTCTCTGACTGTTGCGAGCTCCGGGCTCGAGGCGCAATCGACGCGCATGCGCATCGTCTCGGAGAATCTCGCCAACGCGACCTCGACCGGGCGCACCGCCGGCGCCGATCCCTATCAGCGCAAGACCATCACCTTCGATGCCGCGATGGACCGCGCCTCGGGCTCGCAGCTCGCGAAGGTCAAGGAAATCGGCGTCGACACCACGCCATACCGCGTCGAGTACGATCCCGGGCATCCCGCCGCCGACAAGGCCGGCTACGTCAAGCTGCCGAACGTCAACATGATGATCGAGATGGCCGACATGCGCGAAGTCAACCGGTCCTATGAAGCCAATCTCCAGGTCGTGAAACAGGTCAGGTCGATGCTCGGCATGACCATCGATCTCTTGAGGAGCTGACAATGCTTGAGGCGATTTCATCCACGGCGATCTCCGCAGGACAGGCGGCGAGCCGCGCGACCGAGACGCAGGCCATCGCGCCCGCGGCGCCGACCGCGATCCAGCCCTCCGACGATGTCGGCTTTGAATCGGTGATGAAGCAGGTGACGACGGACGCGATCGGGACGCTGAAGGCGGGCGAAGCGGCGTCGATCTCGGCGATGCAGGGCAAGGAATCGACGCGGCGCGTCGTGGAGGCGCTGATGTCGGCCGAGCAGGCTCTGCAGAGCGCGGTCGCGGTTCGCGACAAGGTCGTGCAGGCCTACCAGGAAGTCGTCCGGATGTCGATTTGATCTGAAGGAGTAACGCAAGTGAAATCGCTCGCCATTGCGGCCACGGGCATGAACGCCCAGCAGACCAACATCGAAGTCATCGCCAACAACATCGCCAATATCAACTCGACGTCGTACAAGCGGGCACGCGCGGAGTTCACCGATCTGTTCTACCAGATGGACCGCATGCAGGGCGTGGCGAACGTCAACGGTTCCTCGCCGATCCCGGAAGGCGCCAATCTCGGTCTCGGCGTCAAGTCGGCGGCGATCCGCAAGCTGCACATCCAGGGCGCGCTGACGCAGACCGGCAACCCCTACGACATGGCGATCAATGGCCGCGGCTGGTTTCAGGTGCTTGGCCCGAACAACGAGGTGCAATACACCCGCGCCGGCTCGTTCAACACCAACGCCAACGGCCAGCTCGTCACCATCGACGGCTATCTGCTGGATCCCGCGATCACGGTGCCGCAGGGAACGGTCGAGGTCACTGTCAATGCCACCGGCCAGGTGTTTGCCAAGCTGGACACGGAAGTGAACCCGCGCCAGATCGGCCAGCTCAATCTCGCCAATTTCGCCAACGAAGCGGGCCTGGAGCCGCTGGGCGGCAATCTCTACAAGGAGACCACGGCGTCGGGCACGCCGGTCGTCGGCCTGCCGGGCGATTCCGGATACGGCAAAATCAACCAGAAATATCTCGAAGCCTCAAACGTCGACCCGGTCAAGGAAATCACGGAGTTGATCTCGGCGCAGCGTGCCTACGAAATGAATGCCAAGGTCATCCAGGCCTCGGACGAAATGGCCCAGACGGTCTCGAAGGGCATGCGCTAGTTCCGGTGTCTCGATGTTGAACAGGGTGGGCCTGATCAAGCGCGGGTTGGCCGCCGTGCTGCTGATTCTGGCTTCGGCGCGCCTCGCCGTGGCCGAGGAGAAGCGGCTTCCCGTGCCGGCGGTTTCGATCCGCGCCGGCGAGCTGATCCGGGACGACATGATCACCGAGCGCGCCTTCGCGACGAGCCTGCTCGGCGTTGCCATGTTTATCGAGGGACGCCAGGTCCTGGTCAGCCGCATGGCGCGGCGCGCGCTGTTGCCGGGCCAGCCCATTCCCAGCAATGCAGTGGAGGATCCCTGGACCGTCGCCCGCGGCGCCCAGGTCAAGGTCGTGGTGGAAGACAGCGGCCTGTCGATCGTCACTTACGGCTCGGCGATGCAGTCGGGTGCGGCCGGCGCGCTCATCCCGGTGCGCAACACCGATACCGGGGTGATCATCAGGGGCATCGTCCAGCCGGACGGCACCGTCAAGGTCGTGGACGGGTCATGACCAGGATCCTGCTTGCGCTCGTCCTGCTGCTTTCGGCCGCCAGCGCCCATGCCGCCGTCCGTATCAAGGACATCGCGGACATCAAGGGGTTGCGCGAAAACCAGATCGTCGGCTACGGCCTCGTCATCGGCCTGAACGGCACCGGCGATACGCTTCGCAACGCTCCGTTCACGGAGCAGTCCCTGCAATCGATGCTCGAGAACATGGGCATCAATGTCAGGAACGAGACCACGAGCACCAACAATCCCACGCGTCCGACGACGCTGCGCACGCGCAACGTCGCGGCCGTGATGGTGACGGCGGACCTGCCACCCTCGATCGGCCCGGGCGAGCGCATGGACGTCACCGTGTCGTCGCTCGGCGATGCGACCTCGCTGCTCGGCGGCACGCTGGTCATGACGTCGCTGCGCGCGGCGGACGGCGCCGTCTATGCGGTGGCGCAGGGCGCGATCACGGTCGCCGGTTTCAGCGTCGGAGGACAGGCGCAGAACGTCAGCCAGGGCACGCCGACGGCCGGACGCATCCCGAACGGTGCGCTGGTTGAGCGCGAGGTGCAGGGAAGTCTCCATGAGATGGAGTTCCTGGTGCTGGAGCTGAAGAACCCCGATTTCGTCACGGCAACGCGCATCCTCGACGCCATCAACCGCTACGCCGGCGGACGATACCGCGCCCAGATCGCCTTCGAGCGCGACTACCGCAACATCGTGCTGTCGAAGCCGCGCCACATCGGCCCGGTCCGATTCCTCGCCGAGATCGGCGAGCTGACGGTCGAGCCGGACACGCCGGCCCGGGTGGTGATCAACGAGCGCACCGGCACGGTGGTGATCGGGCGCGACGTGCGGATATCGACCGTCGCCGTGACGCATGGCAATCTGACGGTCCGTGTCACGGAGATGCCCGTGGTATCGCAGCCGGCGCCGTTCTCGCGAGGCCAGACGGTGGTGGTCCCGCAGACCGTGGTCGAGGCCAACGAGGCCGGAGCGCAGGTGGCGATCCTCAGCGGGGTCGATCTCCAGCGCCTGGTGCGCGGGCTGAACCAGATCGGCCTGAAACCGTCCGGCATCATCGCGATCCTCCAGGCGATCAAGACGGCTGGCGCGCTCCAGGCCGATGTCATCGTGCAATGATGCATAAGCGTCGTGCAAGCTTGGTCGCTCAATGCTCAGGTCTCGACCGAGAATCGCACGCGGCCCGATGTTGAAGCTGGATCACAAAGCTAAATTTCTCCTGCTGGTCGCGGCATCAGTGCTCGCGGGTGCCTCGCCCGTGCTGGCCCTGGACGAAGCCAAGCCATCGAAGCCGCTCAACCTGCTCTCCTTCGCGCGCGCCCGCGCGTCCGGACCGCAGAAGCCGCAGCCGGTCACGGCGATGCCAGGCGAAAATGCGTCGGTCCGGGCGACGGCGTGGGCGGCCGAGGAGTCGGGACCCGCGATCACCGGCGCAGTGCCCGATGCCGAGACGCCTGCGCCAGCGGCTGCGCCCGCACCCACACCGGCAACGGTCCGTCCGGCCAAGCCCGGCAGCGTCATGGCGCCGCCGAAGCCTGCGCCGCCGCAGGCCGCGGCGACCGCCGACAACGAAGTCGCCCTGTTCTGCAGCAACGTTGCCGATCCCGCCGTCGATGCGAGGCTGGCCTGGCAGCTCAAGGAGCTGGAAAAGGCCGAGAGCCTGCTCCGCGAACGGATCGCCGAGGTCGAGGCCAAGCGAGCCGAATATGAAAAGTGGATGGCGCTGCGCGACGACTTCCTGAAGAAGGCCGAAGCGAGCGTCGTCGAGATCTATTCGCGCATGAAGCCCGATGCTGCAGCGACCCAGATTGCCGGCATGGCCGACGAGACCGCCGCCGCCGTGCTCGCCAAGCTCAGCCCGAGGAGCTCGAGCGCAATCTTCAACGAGATGGACACGGCACGCGCAGCGCACCTCGCCGACCTCTTGGGCGGAATGCGCCGCGTGGATGACGGAAAGACCAAATAGATGAAGAAGCCGATCCTCATCCTCCCGCTGGCCTCCATGCTTCTGGCCGGATGCTTCCATGACCCGTCCGAGGTCCTGACCGGCCCGCAAATGTCGCCGGTCGGCGCCGGCTTACGGACCCAGGCCGATCCGATCCCGGTGACGCCGCGCATGCGCACGCCCGTCAGCTATCGCTCGACCTGGGACGACGGCACCGATCTCTACCGCGATCCGCGCGCCCGGCGCACCGGCGACGTCGTGACGGTGATCATCTCGATGCAGGACAAGGCCAAGCTCGACAACAAGACCGGCCGCTCGCGCGATTCGCAGGTCAAGTTCGGGCTCGACTGGCTGATGGACGTCGCTGGGTGGAACGACAAGGGTTCGGCCAACGCCAATCTCAGCACCAACACCCAGATCAAGGGCAACGGCCAGATCGATCGCACCGAGGATATCAAGCTCTCGATCGCCGCCATCGTCACCGACGTGTTGCCGAACGGCAATATGATGATCAGCGGCTCGCAGGAATTTCGCGTCAACACCGAGATGCGCGTGCTCAACGTCGGTGGCATCGTGCGCCCGCGCGACATCTCGCGCACCAATACGATCTCCTACGAGAAGATCGCCGAGGCGCGCGTGTCCTATGGCGGTCGCGGAAATCTGTCCGACGTGCAGCAGCCTGGATGGGGACATCGGATCTATGATGCCGTGGCACCATTCTGAGATCTGCGCCGGCGAGGCCGCGCAAGGGCAGGGGACGTCATGCGCCTGATTGCCGCCATCGTGGTGCTGACCCTTGTCGCGGTCGGCGCGGGCGCGCTGGCCGGCCTGCATCTGTTTGCGGCCGCCGAGCGCGCTGCCGACGCGAAGAAAAGCGCGACCCCGCCGCCGCTTGCGTCGAGTTACGCCGGCAGCCCGCGCTTGCGGAAATTGTCCCCGATCGTGACCAATCTCGCCGCGCCCGCCAACAATTGGGCCCGGATCGAGGCCTCCATGGTGACCGAGAGCATGAACGACGAGGAGGCCGGCATCCTGGCCGCGCACATCAGCGAGGACATCGTCACTTACTTGCGGTCCGCCTCGGTCGCGCAGTTCGAGGGATCGCGCGGGCTCCAGCATCTGCGCGACGACCTGACCGAGCGCGCCAGCATCCGCTCGTCCGGCAAGGTCCGCGAATTGATCATTGAGACGTTGGTGATCCAGTGAGAGTGAAAGTCCTGCTGCTCGCGTTGATCCTGGTGGTGCTGCCTGAAGTGGCGCTCGCCCAGATTCCGGACCTCAACTCGCTGCTGCCGCCCGGAAACGGTTCGACCAGCGGCCGGATCATCCAGCTGATGGCCCTGGTCACGGTGCTGTCGGTGGCGCCGGGACTGCTCATCATGGTGACGAGCTTCACGCGATTTGCGGTGGCGCTGTCGTTCCTGCGCGCCGGTCTCGGCCTGCAGACCACGCCGGCCAATCTGGTGCTGATCAGCCTCGCGCTGTTCATGACCTTCTACGTGATGGCGCCGACCTTCGACCGTGCCTGGGAGACCGGCGTCCAGCCGCTGATGAAGAACGAGATCTCGGAAGAACAAGCCTATCTGAAGATCACGGATCCGTTCCGCGAGTTCATGCTGGCCCATGTCCGCGACAAGGATCTGCAGACCTTCGAGTCGCTCGCCGCGGAGAGCTTTCGCAAGAAGTTCGACGACAAGCGCGTCGATTTGCGCGTCATCATCCCGGCCTTCATGATCTCCGAGCTGAGGCGTTCTTTCGAGATCGGCTTCCTCATCATCCTGCCGTTCCTCGTGATCGACATGATCGTGGCGACGCTGACCATGTCGATGGGCATGATGATGATGCCGCCGACCATCCTCGCGCTGCCGTTCAAGATGCTGTTCTTCGTGCTGATCGACGGCTGGAATCTGCTCGCCTCCGGATTGGTGCGCTCGTTCTCGTAACGTCGGCCAAGCGGTTATGGTTAGCGGAAAGTAATATTAACCATATGATTTTACTGCTGAATTCAGGCCGATCTTAATCCGGAAGCAAGATTCGGCGTGCTAGCAATGCGTCACGGCGGGTTGGACCCCACCCACAGCAGTCCAAAGGCATGATGCCGCCCCTCCGTACCGGTGCAAGCCCGGTATGTCCCCTGATGAAAATGTAACGCGTACATAAAGGGACATTCGCAATGTCAAGCCTGCTCACGAACTCGTCTGCCATGACCGCGCTCCAGACCCTGCGGTCTGTCAGCTCGCAACTCTCCACCACGCAGAGCCGGATCTCCACCGGCCAGCGCGTGGCCACGGCCGCGGACAACGCCGCCTACTGGTCGATCGCGACCTCGATGCGCGCCGACAATGCCGCGCTCTCTGCCGTCTCCGACTCGCTCGGTCTGTCGGCCGCGACCGTCGACACCGAGTACACCGCTCTGAACAAGGTGCTCGGCGACAGCAACTCCGGTCTGACCAAGCTCCAGTCGCTGCTGGTCGAAGCCAAGACCGCCGGTATCGATCGCAGCAAGATCCAGTCGGAAATCACGCAGATCCAGCAGGACATGAAGAACGTCGCCAGCGCGGCGACCTTCAACGGCGTCAACTGGCTGAGCACCAACGCCTCCACGCCGACGACCGTCAATCTGGTGTCGTCGTTCTCGCGCGTCGGCTCCACGCCGACCACCAGCTCGATCACGGTGACCGTCGCCAACTACTCGCTGTACACCTCGACCACGAGCGGCATCCTGGACACGGTGAGCGGCAGCGCGTCGGTCGACAGCCTCAACATCGGCGCGTTGACCGACTCGGCCGCTGACCAGACCATTCTCGATGGTTACATCGCGAAGGTCACCGCAGCGATCGGCACGGTGTCTTCGGGCGCCGCCAACCTCGGCGCCATCAAGAACCGTATCTCGAACAACTCGGAGTTCGTGAAGTCGCTGATGGACTCGGTGGATCGCGGTATCGGCCAGCTCGTCGACGCCGACATGAACCAGGAGTCCACCCGTCTGGCGGCTCTCCAGGTCCAGCAGCAGCTCGGTGTTCAGGCGCTCTCGATCGCCAACAACAACAGCCAGAGCATCCTGTCGCTGTTCCGCTAAGGCCAGGACGATCCTAGGGAGGGCCGCGCTTCGTCAGAAGCGCGGCCCTTTTGTTTGGCGCGATGCCGCCGCCATGATTGCGGCTGCTTGTTGCAAAGGGATCACGGCGCCACAAGCCTCGCACAAGCTTCTCCGGCTAGTCTGGCCGTTACGACGGATTGGGTTCACGCGCATTTCCGCAGCCCAAAGGCATGATGCCGCCCTGTCGTACCGGTGCAAGCCCGGTATGTCCCCAAAATCCAATCTGCTTTCAAAGGGACATCAAAGATGGCTTCCAGCCTGCTTACCAACTCCGCTGCAATGACTGCGCTCCAGACCCTCCGGAATGTCAGCGCCAGCCTGCAGACGACCGAAAACCGCATCTCGACCGGCCAGCGCGTCTCGACCGCTTCGGACAACTCGGCCTATTGGTCGATCGCGACCTCGATGCGCGCCGACAACGCCGCGCTCTCCGCCGTCTCCGACTCGCTCGGTCTGTCGGCCGCGACCGTCGACACCGAATACACCGCCCTGAACAAGGTCATCGGCGACCAGAACTCCGGCCTGACCAAGCTCCAGGCGCTGCTGGTCGAAGCCAAGACCGCCGGCATCGACCGCACCAAGATCCAGGCTGAAATCACCCAGATCCAGCAGGACATGAAGAACGTGGCCAACGCAGCGACGTTCAACGGCGTGAACTGGCTGAGCACCAACGCCTCGACCCCGGCGACGGTCAACCTGGTGTCGTCGTTCTCGCGCGTCGGCGGCACGCCCACGATCAACACCATCACGGTGACGGTTGCCAACTATTCGCTCTACACCTCGGCCACGGCCGGCATCCTCGACACGGTGAGCGGCAGCGCCTCGGTCGACACCATCAACATCGGTGCGCTGACCGACTCGGCCGCCCACCAGACCATGATCGACGGCTACATCGCGCAGGTTACCACCGCGATCAACACGGTCAGCCAGTCCGCTGCCAACCTCGGCGCCATCAAGAACCGCATCTCGAACAACACGGAATTCGTGAAGTCGCTGATGGACTCGGTGGATCGCGGTATCGGCCAGCTCGTCGACGCCGACATGAACGCGGAATCGACCCGGCTCCAGGCGCTGCAGACCCAGCAGCAGCTCGGCGTTCAGGCGCTCTCGATCGCCAACCAGAACAGCCAGAGCATCCTGTCGCTGTTCCGCGGCTAAGCGACGGCTTCGAAAACGACCGTGCTCCCTTGAGGGAGCACGGTCCCCGCCGTGACCGGCGGACGTGACGGCACGAGGCGTGCCCGCAATCGCAATCCCGACGCCAGGCTTCATACGACACGCCGCAACCGAGAGCGCTGTCCTGCGCCCGGTCGTCCGCGCGTTGACGTCAAGCCGATCGCGTCGCCCCCGCTTCTTGTAAAATTGCAACGCCGTGCCTGCGAACTGACACAATCCTGTCCTCGCGCAACCTTCAGACAAGGTTGGCAGCGGAGTGTCCTCACCGTTCGCATTGGTACGAGGTCATATGCTCAGTCGTGCGCAGGTACAGCAACTGCTCAACAATCTGCTGGAGCTTGGGCCGCGACGCCTGATGGCCTTGGGATTGATCGGCTTTGCCGTTCTCGTCACCGTCGTCGGCGGCGCGTACTATTTGAGCCGCCCCGAACTCGAGACGCTCTATACCGGTCTCACCCGCGAAGACGTGACGCGCATGGGCGCGGCGCTGCGCGAGCAGAACATCACCTTCGACGTCAATACGGCCGGAGACGCGCTCTCGGTGCGCCCGAGCCAGACCATGCAGGCGCGGATGCTGCTCGCCGAGAAGGGGCTGCCGACCAGTGCCAATTCCGGCTACGAGCTGTTCGACAAGATCGGCTCGCTCGGCCTGACCTCCTTCATGCAGGAGGTCACCAAGCTCCGGGCGCTGGAAGGCGAGATCGCGCGCACGGTACAATTGATGAAGGGCGTCAAGGCGGCGCGGGTGCATATCGTGATGCCCGTGCGCGGCTCGTTCCGGGCGACGCAGCAGCCGCCTTCGGCCTCGGTCGTGCTGCGCACCGACGGCGCAATCGAGGCGCGCACGGCGCAGTCGATCCGTCATCTCGTCGCCGCCGCCATTCCCGGCATGAACCGCGACAAGGTCACGGTGCTGGACGCCGACGGCTCGATGCTGCTCGCCGAAGAGGACGAGGCCAGCGCCGCCCCGACCAAGATGGCGAGCCTTCAGAAAACGGTCGGGGGCATGGTGCAGGAGAACATCCGCAAGGCGCTGACCCCGTATCTGGGCCTCGACAATTTCGAGGTCAGCGTCGCGCCGCAGCTCTCCACCGACAAACGTCAGATCAACGAAACCGTCTACGATCCGGAGGGCCGCGCCGAACGTTCGGTGCGGAACGTGCGTGAGAAGGAATCCTCGCAGAACGCCGACCGTTCGACGCCGACGACGGTGCAGCAGAATCTTCCCGATCAGCAGGTGAACGCCGGCGGCGGCAAGAACTCCAACGAGGACAAGACCCGCCGCGAGGACGTCACCAATTTCGAGGTCTCGTCCAAGACCACGACGACGGTGAGCGACGGCTATTTGGTGAAGAAGCTTTTCATCGCCGTCCTGGTCAATCGCGCGCGGCTGGTCGCCGATCTCGGTGACAAGAGCAACCAGGCCATCGTCGACAGCAAGCTCGCCGAGATCAGCCAGCTCGCGGCGACGGCCGGCGGATTGGACAAGCAGCGCGGCGACCAGATCCAGGTGACGGCCGTCGACTTCATCGAGGGCTCGCGCGAGCTGGCGCCGGTGCCCCCGATCAGTTTCGTCGAGATGATCAACAAGCAGCTCGGCAGCGTCATCAACGCGGTGACGATCCTGGCCGTTGCTTCGATGCTGGTCTGGTTCGGATTGCGGCCGGCGGTGAACGGCATTCTGACCCATCGCGCGGAGCAGGAGCAGGTCGAGGCCGCCGAGGCCGCGGAGCTTGAGGCTGCTACGGCCCTCGCATTGGCCGAGAGTCAGGACCCCGAGCTCAATCTCGTCGAAGACCTCGAAGGCAAGATGCAGCGAACGCCGCAGAAGCGGCTGGAGCAGATCGTCCGGCTCGATCAGACGCAGGCGGCGGCGATCCTTAAAGACTGGATGCGACGCGAGGAGGCGGCATGAACGCGGCAATCGGAAAGCTCCTGACGCAGTTCGACGCGAACGGCCGGGCCAAGGCACCACCGCCTCCTCCGCCCAGGATCCAGGACGTGCTGACCAGGCCGAAGGAGATCGTGCGCGAGCCTCAACCGCAGCTTCAGGCTCACCCGCAGCCTCTGCCTCAGTCGCCGCCTCCGGCGCCGAAGGCGGAAGCCCCGGCGGCCAATCTCCTGGATGATGCCTACCGGCGCGGCCATGCGGCCGGCGTCGCGGAGGGCGATGCCAGGCTTGCCGAGGAGCGCGTCCGCAGCGCGATCCGGCTCGGCGAGGAGCGCGCCAAATGGTCCGACCAGCAGGCGGTCGCAATCGTCGGCGGCTTTGAGGCGGCTTGCCGCGAGATCGAGACCAACATCGCAAGCTCCGTTGCGCGGATATTGCTGCCGTTCCTCGCCGACGCGGTCCGCGACAAGGCGATCGGATCGCTGGTCGAGCAGATCGCGGCGCTGACCGGCAACTCGTCGGTGCCGGCGTTCAAGGTCACCGGCCCAAGCGAGCTGCTCGACCTCGTGAAGACACAGCTCGAGGCGTCCAGGCGAGTCGGCATCGAATACGAGGCTGCCGAGGCGCTGGAGGTCCGCGTCGTGGCCGATCAGACCGTGATCGAGACGCAAATCTCGGCCTGGAGCGAACGCCTGAAGGAAGCGCGCCGGTAATCCGCCATGGAAGAGGTCAAACATGAGCTCGTGATCGTCCGCCGGCGCAGCGCCTTCGCTGAGGAGGCGCATCACGGTGGTGTCTGGAAGATCGCCTACGCGGACTTCATGACTGCGATGATGGCGTTCTTCCTGGTCATGTGGCTGCTCAACGCGCTCAACCAGGATCAGAAGCAGGTGGTTGCGAGCTATTTCAACCCGATCCAGCTCGCGGAAAATGCCCCCGCGCCGAAGGGCCTGAAGAATCTCTCCAAGAAGGAGCCGACGTCGTTCGAAGGCCAGGATGGCAAGCGCCAGCCGGCCGGCTCGAACGAAGAACGTCGCGGTGACTCGCCGACGATCGAGAAGCCGGCCTCCTTTGAAGAAAAGGTACTGTTCCGTGATCCCTATGCGACTCTCGCCGAGATCGCGAACAGCGCGAACCAATCCTCGGGACAGCGGCGCGCCGGCGCGCTGACGTCCGCCGAAGAGGATGGCCTCAAGGGTGGCGACGCCTACCGCGATCCCTTTGACCCCGGTTATTGGAAGCTGGCGCCGCAAGCGTCCAAGGACGCGGATGGCAGGATCGAGAGCGAGTCCAAGCCGAATGCGGCGCGCGACGCCGTGCCCGCGACAAATCCGGCCGAGCCGCAGGCACGTCGTGCCAAGACCGACGATGCCGGCGGAAGCGTTGGGCCGAACGCGGATGCGTCGTCCGCAAACCTGTCGCCCCTGCTGCCGCCGGGGCCCGCGGCAGCGCAATCGCCCCGCGAGGGCAGTGCCCAAACCACCGTTCAACCCAACGCCACCGCACAGGCGCGTCAGAGCGATACGGCGAAGGAGAGCGAACCGCGCGATGCGGCCCAGACACAGCAGCCGACCGTCAAGCAGCTTCAGTCCGCGATCGCGGATGCGCTGTCGGACATCAAGGCGGGCGCCGGGCCGGCGGCCGAGGTGCGTCAGGTCGAGGAGGGCCTCCTGATCAGCCTGACCGACGATGCGAGCTTCGGCATGTTCGCGGTCGGCTCGGCCGAGCCGCGGCCCGAACTCATCCGCGTCATCGACAAGATCGGGCCGCTGCTGACGAAACGCCAGGGCATGATCATCGTCCGCGGCCATACCGACAATCGGCCGTATCGTTCGGAGACTTACGACAATTGGCGGCTGTCGACCGCTCGTGCCCAGATGGCCTATTACATGCTGGTTCGCTCCGGCGTCGACGCGCTGCGGATCGAGCATGTCGAAGGTTACGCCGACCGGCGGCCGAAGCTTCCGAATGATCCCGCTGCCGCGCAGAACCGCCGGATCGAGATCCTGATCCGCGAGAAGCGCCCTTGATCAGGCCGCTGCTCTGCATCGCCCTGCTGCTCCTGCCGTTCACGGCCGCGAACGTGCTTGCCCAGCCCGCGCGCCAGCCGGGCGAGCCTTATGAGCTCGTCCGCGCGCTGCAGGCGGTGCAGGACGGCATCGCCAACGGCGACACCGCCGCGCACGGCAGCCACGTCGCGCTGATCCGGCAGATCGGAGAAAAGTTTCTCGCCGCCGATCCCACCGTGTGGAGCAATCTGCAGAACAGTCAGGCCGTGGTCATCTATCTGCTCAGCGGCGGCGCCCCGCAACTCGTCCGCAAGCTGCCGCGCGACAAGATGAACGTGGACGAGCGGCTGTTCAACGGTGCGCTCGCCTATGTCGAGGGTCGTCAAGAGGAGGCGAGGGAGCAGCTCAAGGACGTCAAGCCGCGGACGCTTTCCTCGGGCCTCGGCGGACAGGTCGCGCTGGTCCAGGGCGCGTTGTTCGCGCGTGCCGAGGCATCGTTCGCGATCGAGCGCCTGGACGATGCGCGCCTGCTGCTGCCCGGCACGCTGGTGGAGGAGGCGGCGCTGCGGCGTGAGATCCTGCTGGTCGGGCAGGCGGAGGATTTCGACAAGTTCGAGTTCCTGACGCTGGCCTATATCCGCCATTACCGCAACTCGATTTATGCCGGCGATTTCTGGCAGCGCTTCTCCACGGGGCTGACGCAATCGAGCCTGGCGCTCGACGGGCGCCGCTTTGCGCGAATCGCTGCCCTGCTTGAGCAGATCGATCGCGCGAGCCGCCTCAAGCTCTATCTCGTGATCGCGCGCGCGGCGATGCTGCGCGGACAGCTGGCCGTGACGCGGCTTGCCGGCGAGCGGGCACTGACGCTCAGCGCCGACGCCTCCGCGGATCGCGAGCGGGCGCATTTCTTTCGCGGCGCCTCGCGCGCGCTCACCGACGAATATGACGGTGGTCTCGCCGAGCTGAAGGCGCTCGACCGGTCGAAGCTGCCCGAGCGCGACGTCCCGCTGCTGAATGCCACGGTGCAGCTCGCGCTCGACATCCGCAAGCCGCTCCCGGGCGGCTCTACCGCCGCCAAGCCTCCGGCAACGCCGGCGCGTCTCGATCTGGCGTCATCGACCGTGACGCTGGCGCGCGCGCAGAAGCAGCTCGGCGAACTCGAACTCCTCACCAGGGACCGCCGTCCATGACCAAGCTCACTGGAACCTCCGGACAGCTTTTCTCGGGTCTCGCCGAGAGTCTCAACATGCGCGGGACGTCGCGTTCGGCAAAGAACGCCGGAGCGAAATCGCAGGGAAGCTCCTCGTTCAACGATCTGCTCCACACCGTCTCGAACCTCGCCAGGCAGGCCCTGAACGATGACGGCAGCGAGACGACCGCGAAGCTCGGAACGCTGCATACGCGTCCGGCTCATTCGACCGAGAAGGAGAGGACGAAGGACGCGGCGGTGCAGGAACACATCGTGGCATCCGAGCGAGCAAAGGCCACGGAGGAGCCTTCCGACAAGAAGACCGACAGATCGTCGGACAAGCTACGTCCGGTCGATCATGCCGCAGACGTCCAGGACCAGTCAGTCGTGGCCGTCGTGATCGGGCAGGAGATCGCTGCCGCGCCTGCCGCGAAGCCGCAAACGCAATCCGCGGGTAAGGACGCGACCGCGCGCGACGAGCGGTCCTCCACAACGAAGCGCGAGGTTCAGGGCGCGGACAAGGCGGCGACGGCCGATACCGCCCCATCCGGTGGCACGCCGACCGCCGCGCGCTCGCCGGCCGCGGCTTCGCCAGCGATCGCCGCGCCGCAATCGACACCGACGCAAGGCGGTGAACCATCGAACGCAATGCCCGCGGCAGCCGGCTTCGAGGCGGTCACAGCCAATGTCGAGCGCGCTGCCAAGGCCTCGGGGCGTGACGCGCTGCCCGAGGCGACCAAGGTCACCGTGATCCAGCAGGAGACCCACCTGCCGCCCGCACAGTTCAACGCCCCGCAACAGGTCGCCAACGCGGTCGTCGCCGAGCTGAACGACACCGCAAGCCCCGCCGCGGCCGCAGCACCCGATCTCGCAGCGTCCCAGACCAACGCCCCGGATCAGCCGCTCAAGATCCTGACCATCAATCTCGAGCCGCCCGCGCTCGGCAACGTCACCGTACGCCTTCGTCTCGTCGGCACTGAAGTGTCCGTCCATCTTGCGGCCGAGCGCAAGGATACCAGTCAGATGCTGGACCAGCAGCGCGATCAGATCCGCGATCTCATGCAGTCGGCGGGCTATGTCGCCGACGTCGCGCCCGTCCAGCACGGCTCGATGGACGGATTCCAGAGCGGCTCCGGCCAGTCGCAGCCGCAGCTCTCGGGCCAGCAACAACCCTCGTCGCAATCGCAAGGAACGTTCGGCGGCGCCGGCACGTCGTCGGGACAGTCCGAGGGTGGCGCCAGACAGGCGCGGCAGGAGCGCGAGTCCAACCAGGAGACGCGTCATGACCAGGACATGGGCCAGCAAAATCGTCGCGGCCCTGTTTATCTGTAACGCTGGCACCGTGGCGGCGGCGACCGACAACTCGCGCCCGTGCGAGCGCGAGATGGCACGCGCGGCCCAGCAGCACGGGATCCCGCTCGGCATTCTCTATGCGGTCGGCCTCACCGAGACCGGGCGGCGCGGCGCGCTGCATCCTTTCGCGCTCGGGGCCGACGGCCAGACCGTGTTCGCCAAGGGGATCGACGACGCAATGGCGAATTTCGAGGCGATGCGGGCCAAGGGGATCAAGTTGATCGACCTCGGTTGCATGCAGATCAACCACTATTATCACGGCGACAAGTTCGCTTCGGTGCGCGCGATGTTCGATCCCGCCAGAAACGTCGACTATGCGGCGCGCTTCCTGAAAGAACTGAAGCAGCGCGAGGGCAGCTGGACCATGGCGGTCGCGCGCTACAATGCCGGCCCCAACAACCAGCCGGCGCAGAAGCGCTACGTCTGTCACATCGTCGCTCATCTCGTATCGAGCGGCTTTGGTGCCTGGACCGACAAGGCGCGCTCGTTCTGTCAGCCGAAAACGACATGACGACGTGAAGTTGTGCATGGTTCCCAACCATCAGCCCCGCGCAAGCAAGATCCCCCATTGTAACTGCAACCTACCAAAGGAGCCCACTTCATGAGCCTGTATGGTGTTATGCGCACCGGCGTTTCCGGGATGAGCGCGCAGTCCAACAAGCTGTCGACGGTTTCGGACAACATCGCGAACGTCAACACCACCGGTTACAAGCGGGCTTCGACGGAATTCTCCTCGCTGATCCTGAAGAGCGGCTCTGGCAATTACGACTCCGGCGCTGTCGAGACGACAGTCCGTTACGCCATCAGCGACCCCGGACATACCCAGTTCACGACGTCGTCCACGGACCTTGCCGTACAAGGTAACGGCTTCTTCGTGGTCTCGAACGCCAACAATACGCAGCAGTTCCTGACGCGAGCCGGCTCGTTCGTGCCGGACAGCCAGGGCAATCTGGTCAATGCGGCCGGCTACTACCTTCTGGGTCAGCCTGGCCTCGTGACCAACTTCTCGCAGAACAGCCTGGCGGGAATGCAGATCGTGAACATTGCCCAGGTCTCGCAGGTGCCCGTGCCGTCGACCGCGGGCACCCTGACGACCGGCAATCTGGATCCGAAGGCGGCTGTCATTGCCGGTCCCCCCGGTCCAGCATCATATTCATCGAAGAGCTCGATCGTCGCCTACAACAACATCGGTCAGGCCGTCACGCTCGACGTCTATATGTCTCACACCGCGACGGCTGCCGGCTTGGATACCTGGCAGGTTCAAGTCTATAATTCCGCGACGGGTACCTCGCTCGCCCCCGCCACCACTTTCACCTTCGACACCACCGCGGCCGGAAAGGGCGCGCTGGCCGCAGCGAGCCCGACGGGTCTCACCGTGACCGTCCCGGGCGGCGCCGCGCTGACCATGGATCTGTCGAACATGACGCAGGTCGGCGCCGACTTCAGCTTCAAGGCGACCGTCAATGGCAGCGTGCCCGCGGCGATCGACAAGGTCGATGTCGACGAGGGCGGCCACGTGACGGCGATCCTCAAGAACGGGCAGCAGCTGACGCTCTACACGATCATGCTCGCCGACGTCGCGAGCCCAGACAATCTGACGCCCGAGCCGGGAAACGTCTATTCGACCAACATGAATTCCGGCAATGCGCAGGCCGGGAATGCCGGCACCGGCGGGCTGGGCACGATCCAGTCCGGCGCGCTGGAAGACTCCAACGTCGATCTCGCGGACGAACTCACCGGGATGATCGAGGCGCAGCGCGGCTTCACCGCTAACTCGAAATCGTTCCAGACAGGCGCCGACCTGCTCGACGTCGTCGTCAACCTGAAGCGCTGAATTCTTCAGCGCTCACCCCGGGCAAGAGCAGATCATGTCCCTTACCGCCGCTCTCGACTCCGCTCGCGCTTCGCTCAAGGCGTCGGGCGTCCAGTCGTCGACGATCTCGCGCAATATCGCCGGGGCCAGTGCCGCCGGCTATTCGCGCAAGATCGCCGTGCTGGACAACCTCCCCGGCGCCGGCGTCTATGTCGCGGCGATCCAGCGCGCGGCCAGTTCCGGCCTCTATTCAAACGTTCTGACCGCGACGTCGTCGTCTGCCAAGCAGAGCGTGATCTATGACGGTCTGCAGAAGATCGCGACCGCGACGGTGGACGATCCCGAGCTCGAACAGTCGCCGACCGCCCAGCTCAACAAGCTCAAGCAGGCGCTGCAGCAATTCGCCAATTCCACCGACAATGCGACCCTTGCGCAGGCCGCCGTGACGTCCGCCAAGGATATGGTGACGACGCTCAACCAGGCCACCAAGACCGTGCAGTCGGTTCGCGAGGGAGCGGACGCGGACATGGCGACGTCGGTCGCCAACATCAACCAGCTCCTCACCCAGTTCCAGACCGTCAACACCGCGATCGTGAAGGGCACGATTACCGGCGACGACGTCACCGACTATCTCGACCAGCGCGACAGCATCGTCTCGAGGCTGTCGCAGGAAGTCGGCGTCACCATGTCGCTGCGTCCCAATGGCGATGCGGCGCTCTATGCCGACAGCGGCGTCGTGCTGTTCGACAAGACCGCGCGGACAGTGAGCTTTGCGCCGACCAACGCCTACACCGCCGGCACCACGGGCAATGCCGTCTTCATCGACGGCGTGCCGGTGACCGGGGCCAATTCCGTCATGCCGCTCAAGTCCGGCAAGCTCGCCGGCCTTGCCCAGCTGCGCGACAAGGACACGGTCACGTATCAGAGCCAGCTCGACGAAATCGCGCGCGGCCTGATCGACGCCTTCAAGGAACGCGACCAGTCGGCTGTGCCGACGCTGGCGGACAGGCCCGGTCTGTTCACCTATCCCGGCGCGCCGACGATGCCCGCGAGCGCCACGATCTCGGTCGGCCTCGCCGGTACGATCGCGGTTGCCGCCTCGGTCGATCCGGCCGCGGGCGGAAACCCGAACCTGCTGCGCGACGGCGCGATCAGCGGCCTTCCCGCGTATAATTACAACACGACCGGCAACGCTGGCTTCTCGACGCGGCTCCAGCAGCTCATCAACAACATGAACGCGCCGCAGCCGTTCGACGTCACGGCTCAGGGCAAGCCGAGCGGCAGCGTGATCGAGTTCGCCTCGTCCTCGGCGAGCTGGATTGAAAGCCATCGCAAGACCGCCGACGACAACGTCCAGTACCAGAACACGCTGCTCGACCGCAGCACCGCGGCGCTGTCCAACGTCAGTGGCGTCAACATGGACGACGAGATGTCATTGATGCTCCAGGTCGAGCGCACTTATTCGGCCTCGTCGAAGATCATCTCGACCGTCGACGAGATGTTGCAGAGCCTGCTGGCTGCCGTGGGGAATTAAGTCATGATGAGCGCCAACTACATCTCGACCCTGATGCTGTCGTCGTCGTTGAGGTCGTCGATCACGAACAACCAGGCTGCGCTGACCAAGGCCTCGAAGGAGGCGACCACCGGCCGTTTCGCCGATATCGGCCTCGAGCTCGGCACAGGGACGGGCCGCGATGTGGCGCTGCGGGCCGATTTCAACTTCGCCGATCAGCTGGTCGACACCAACGAGCTGGTTTCGGGACGCCTCGACGTGACCCAGAACCGCATCACGCAGCTCGGCACGACCGCCTCGGAATTCCTCAAGAACCTGATCGCGGCCCGCGACGCCGACAGCGGCGCGAAGATCATCCTGCCGAGCGCGTCCGCGAATCTACAGGACCTCATCGGCGCGCTCAACGTCTCCTACAATGGGTCGTATCTGTTCGGCGGCATCAATACGCAGACCGTGCCGATCGCAAACTACGTGTCCGGTTCAACCAGCAAGAATGCCCTCGACGCGGATTTCGCAGCGGCTCCGCCCGCGGGCTTCGGCTTCCCGCAGTCCTCGGCCAGCGTGAGCACGATCACGCCGGCGCAGATGCAGAACTTCCTCGACAACACCCTCGATCCCGAGTTCGCAAGCCCGGCCTGGAACACCAATTGGTCGTCGGCCACGGACCAGACGCTGTCGAGCCGCATCTCCACGACTGAGGTCGTCGACAGCTCGGTCAGCGCCAACCAGCCCGGCTTCCGCAAGCTCGCCGAGGCCTACACCATGCTCACCGACCTCGGAAACACCAGCCTGAGCAAGGACACGTTTCAGGTCGTCGTCGACAAGGCCATCGGTCTCGTCAGCGGCGCGATCAACGATCTCGCTGTGCTCGGCGGTACCGTCGGCTCGATCCAGCAGCGGGTCACCGGCGCATCCGAGAAGCTGAAGATCCAGAAGGACATCCTCAACAACCAGATCGTCAAGCTGGAGGCGGTCGACCCGACCGAGGCCTCGGTCCGCGTCAACACCTTGCAGACCCAGATCAAGACGGCGCTCGCGCTGACCTCGCAGCTCCAGCAGATCAGCCTCATCAACTATCTCTAAAGTCGGGCTCGCAACCTTTGTCCTGTTATTCGGTCTCCTGCGCAGAGTGGTTCTGATGACGTTTGAAGCCTATGAAGCGGTCGTCGACGAGAGTGGTTTCGAGGCGCGGGGCCGCGAGCGGCAGGCACTCAGCCTCGGCATCGACCGGCTCGAACGTCTCCAGAAGGGCCTCTTCAGCCTCGAGGATCTGGTCGAGAGCCTGCTCTATGTGCGGCGGCTGTGGACCATCTTCATCGAGGATCTCTCGCACCCGGAAAACGGGCTGCCGGACAAGCTGCGCGCCGACATCATCTCGATCGGCCTGTGGGTCGTCAAGGAAGCCGACCGCCTTCGCGAGGAGCGATCGAACGACGTGATGCAGCTCATCGAAATCAACCGCCTGATCCGAGACGCCCTTTGATGAAAGTCTCCTTGCGGGCAGGCGAACGGATCTACATCAACGGTGCGGTGCTGCGCGTGGACCGCAAGGTCTCCGTCGAGCTCGTCAACGACGTGATGTTCCTGCTCGAAGGGCAGGTCATGCAGGCCTCCGACGCCACCACGGCGCTGCGGCAGCTCTACTTCATCGTCCAGCTCATGCTGATGAACCCGACCGACATCCGCGATGCCGCGGCGCTCTACGCGCAGCATCACGCGGCCCTGTGTGCCGTGTGCGAGAGCCGCGAGATGCTGGACGGACTTGGCGCGGTCGACGAACTGGTCGAGGCGACCCGCTACTTCGAGGCGCTCAAGCGGATCCGGGCCTTGTTCCCGGTGGAACAGGCGATCCTGGCCGGCGCCGCGACCCATTCCCCATTCGAGGCTGCCTGACAGCGGAGAGAGTTACATGAACGTCCCCAGCGCGACCGACGCGACCGGCAAGTCCAATTCGGCCGGCCCCACCACGACGACGTCGAGCAACGGCGTCGACTACAATACGTTTCTTCAGCTTCTCGTCGCCGAAATGAAGAACCAGGACCCGACCAATCCGATGGACACCTCGCAATATATGAGCCAGTTCGCCCAGCTCTCGACGGTCGAGCAGGCGATGCAGACCAATTCGAAGCTGGACGCGCTGCTATCCTCGCAGTCGTTGTCGCAGGCCAACGGCCTGATCGGGAAGACCGTCAGCTTCACCGACTCCACCGGTGCCAGCTTCAGCGGCAAGGTCGTTTCCGTCGCCATCAACAGCGACGGCTCCATCGCGACCCTCGAGAACGGCACCAAGGTCGCGGTCGGACCCGGACTCACGATCAGCCAGTCATGAACGAACGGGACGCTCTCGATATCGTCCAGGCGGCGATCTGGACCATCATCGTCGCCTCCGGACCCGCGGTCGGTGCCGCGATGCTGGTCGGCACCGTCATCGCGCTGATCCAGGCCTTGACCCAGATCCAGGAGGTGACGCTGACCTTCGTTCCGAAGATCATCGTCATTCTGCTGGTCGTTGCCGTCTCCGGCTCCTTCATCGGCGCCCATCTCTCCACCTTCACCGAGATGGTTTATTCGCATATCGAGCGCGGCTTCTGATCCGGACAGGTCCGGCCACCACCCTCGCGTAAGCTTTGCGCGGCAGATTGCGGGCCGACCCCTCCGCCGGTGACCCATGGCCGATACGTTAGCTGCTAGCCTGCCGACCCCACGACGATTGGGGGCCGACGCTTTTTTCGCCGGCGGCATCGTGGCCATGCTCACGATCCTGTTCCTGCCGATCCCGCCCATCCTGATCGATCTTGGCCTTGCCTTCTCGATCGCGCTGTCGGCGCTGATCCTGATGGTCGCGCTGTGGATCCAGCGACCGCTCGACTTCTCGGCCTTCCCGACCGTGCTGCTGATCGCGACGATCCTTCGCCTGGCGCTGAACGTCGCGACCACCCGTCTGATCCTGTCGCGCGGCGGGGAGGGCGAGCAGGCCGCCGGCCACGTCGTCGCCGGCTTCTCGAAGTTCGTCATGGGCGGCGACTTCGTCATCGGCCTGATCATCTTCGCCATTCTGGTCACGGTGAATTTCGTCGTGATCACCAAGGGTGCGACGCGTATCGCCGAAGTCGGCGCTCGTTTCACCCTGGATGCCATTCCCGGCAAGCAGATGGCGATCGACGCCGATCTGTCGGCCGGCCTGATCGACGACAAGGAGGCCCAGCGCCGGCGCCGCGAGCTCGAGGAAGAGAGCGCGTTCTTCGGCGCCATGGACGGCGCCTCGAAATTCGTCCGCGGCGATGCCATCGCCGGCCTGCTCATCACCGCGATCAACATCTTCGGCGGCATCATCATCGGCGTCACCCATCACGGGCTGACGCTATCGCGCGCCGCCGACGTCTATACCAAGCTCTCCGTCGGCGACGGTCTCGTGTCGCAGATGCCGGCGCTGATCGTGTCGCTGTCGGCGGGCCTGCTGGTCTCCAAGGGTGGCACCCGAGGGTCGGCCGAGCAGGCGGTGCTGCGGCAGCTCGGCGGCTATCCGCGCGCGGTGTCCGCCGCCGCGCTGATGATGTTCGTGCTCGCCTTGATGCCGGGGCTGCCGTTGGCGCCCTTCGTGCTGCTCGGCGGCGTCATGGCCTTCGTCGGCTACTCGCTGCCGAAGCAGCAGGCGGCCCGGGAGCGCAAGGAGGCGGCCCTCAAGGCCGACGAGCGCGCCCAGACCGAGGCCAAGGAATCCGTCAAGGACCAGCTCAAGACCGCCGAGATCGAGCTCGCGCTCGGCGGCCACCTTTCGGTCCATCTCCTGGGCTCGCGCACCGAACTTGCGCACCGCGTGGCCAAGATCCGCAAGAAGTTCGCCAAGCAGTACGGCTTCGTCGTTCCCGAGATCAAGCTCACCGACAATCTGTCGATCGATCCCAAGAGCTACCAGATCCGGATCCACGACACCCGCGTCGCCCACGGCGAGCTCAGGCTCGGCGAGGTGCTCGTGCTGGTCGACAAGGACGGCAAGCCCGACGTGCCCGGCGAAGAGGTGATCGAACCCGCCTTCGGCATGAAGGCGCTGTGGGTGACGGAGGCCTTCACGGACGAAGTCAAGCGGCAGGGCTGCAAGCCGGTCGACAATCTGTCCGTGCTGCTCACGCATTTGAGCGAAGTGATCCGGGCGAACCTCGCCCAGCTGTTGTCCTACAAGGACATGCGCGCGCTGCTCGATCGGCTCGATCCCGAGTACAAGCGCTTGGTCGAGGATCTCTGCCCGTCGCAGATATCCTATTCGGGCCTGCTGGCGATCCTGAAGATCCTGCTGGCAGAGCGCGTCTCCATTCGCAATCTTCATCTGATTCTCGAGGCGATTGCCGAGATCGCGCCCCATGTGCGGCGCTCCGAGCAGGTCGCGGAGCATGTGCGGACGCGGCTCGCCCAGCAGATCTGCGGCGACCTCTCCGACAATGGCGTGCTCAACGTCGTCCGTCTCGGCAACCGCTGGGACCTTGCGTTCCACCAGAGCCTGAAGCGCGACGCCAAGGGCGACGTCGTCGAGTTCGACGCCGATCCGCGCCTGATCGAGCAGTTCGCGACCGAAGCCAGCGCCTCGATCCGCAAGTTCACCGAGAGCGGCACCAGCGTGGTGCTGGCGGTGACCCCCGAAGCGCGCCCCTATGTCCGGATGATCCTGGAGCGGGTGTTCCCGACCTTGCCGGTGCTGTCGCATGTCGAGGTCGCGCGCAGTGCCGAGATCAGGGCGCTCGGAGCCGTATCGTGATCTCCGGCCTTGCCGACAGCGTGCTGGTGACGTTCGTCGTGTTCTGCCGCATCGGCGCCTGCCTGATGCTGGTGCCCGGCTATTCCAGCGTCAACGTTCCGGCCCAGGTCCGCCTGTTCGTCGCGCTGGTCACGACGTTTGCGCTGGCGCCGATCCTGATCGCGGTTTTGAAACCTCTCACGGACAACGCCGCCCCGCTGACGCTGGCGCTCCTGATCTGCTCGGAGCTCCTGGTCGGCAGCGTCATCGGGCTCGGCGGCCGCGTGTTCTTCCTCGCGCTCCAGACCATGGCGACCGTGATGGCGAGCGCGATCGGCCTGAGCAACATCCCGGGGACGCCGGTCGCCGACAGCGATCCGGCGCCGGCGCTGGTGCCGCTGATCATGGTGTCCGTCACCACGCTGTTCTTCATGACCGACCAGCATTGGCAGGTCCTGCGCGGGCTGATGAACTCCTACGACGTCTGGCATCCCGGCAGCAGGCTCGGCGGCGGCATGGCGCTCGACCAGCTGGTCGGCCGCCTGTCGGAAGCGTTCGTGCTGACGCTGCGGATCACCAGCCCCTTCATCGTCTATTCGGTGATCGTCAACCTGGCGGTCGGCCTGATCAACAAGCTGACGCCGGCAATTCCGGTCTATTTCATCTCGGTGCCCTTCGTGCTGTTCGGCGGCTTCCTGCTGCTCTATCTCACCAGCGACGAACTGCTGACGCAATTCATGCTCGGCGTCTCGTCGTGGCTCGCGGAGTGACCGGTCATGACCTCGCGCGCGGACAAGCTCGGCCGGATGGTGTCGCTCGTGAAGCTCCAGCTCCGGCTGTCCGAATGGCAGCTCGCGCAATTGCGGCAGCAGGAGAGAAGCCTGCAGGACGAGCAGGCATGGCTGGTGGGAGCCCTCAACGATGGCAAGCCGCCGGCGGGCTCGTCGAGCGAATCGATCGCGCGGCGCTTGAACCGGACGAGCGTCGGCGCGCGCGAGGTTCAGGCGCAGGCCGCTCAGCAGCTCGACCAGGTTCGCGCCGAGAACCGCCGCGTGAAGCAGCTCGAGGAGGTCGCGAAGGCGGCACTGGCCGACAAGCTCCGCGACGCGGAGAAGCGGGTCCTCGAGGAGATGACGGGACTAAGCCCTGCCGTGCGCGCGTGGACGCCGCGGCCAGCCAACCGGAACAAGACATGATCGTGACAGCGACACCCGACCTCGTGCTCGACGTCCTTGAGGCCGCCGATCCCGTGACGCAGCGCGCGGCGACCGCGAAGCTCGATGCGCTGAAATCTTCCGACGCCGACTTCGCCGCCACCATGGACGCGGAGGCCGGCAAGGCGGCGGCCGCCGATCAATCCGCGACGAAAGTGTCCGAGACGCAGTCTGACGCGGTGAACGGGGCGCCGGTGCGGGTGATCAAGGCGCCGGCATCCGGCGAGGTGTACCGGAAGTTCGAAGCGTTCATCCTTCAGACCTTCGTCGAGACGATGTTGCCGAAGGAATCGGAGGAGGTCTTTGGCAAGGGCACGGCTGGCGGCGTCTGGAAGTCGATGCTGGCGGAGCAGCTTGGCAACCAGCTGGCAAAGGGCAAGGGCATCGGCATCGCCGAGCGGCTCGCCGCCGCGCATCCGCCGGGCCCGAACAATGCGGGCAAGGCCGGATGATGATTCGAGGATTGGGTGACAGACGTTGAGGGGTGAATTTCCTATGCAGGCACAAGAAGGCGCGGCGGCCATGGTGATCGAACCGGTCGCTGACATCGAAGCGATGACGACGGATGCGGCAGCAGCCAATGCGCTGCTGCCCGTGCTGCTTCCGATCGTGGGCAGCGAGGCCGTGGTCGATGGCGCGGATGCGGCGAGATCGGACGAGGTGCGCGGCCTGCTGGCGGCAATCCGCCGGCTCGAGAGCATCGTCGAGGAGGAGACCGTCGCGCTCGCGACGGGTCAGAAGATAGACTTCGACGATTTCAGCGCGCGCAAGAGCCGAAGCATGCTCGAATTCGTCCGCCTGATGCGGGCGCGGATGCATCTCGGCGGCGAAATCGAGGTCACCGAGGAGATTCAGCGGCTGCGCGAGAAGCTCGAGCGCAACCGCTCGATCCTCGAAATGCACTACGACGCGGTGCGCGACGTCGCCGGCATCATCGTCAAGGCGATCAAGGAGGCCGAGTCGGACGGCACCTATACCGGTCGCGCAGCACAGGACGGAAAATGATCAGACTGGTGCTGGCCGGGCTCTGGGTATGCATCCTTACCGCGGGCACGAGCTATGCCGTGGCCTATTGGAAGGAAAACGGCAGCCTGCTGCCGGCAAAGGACGAATATCTCGACGGGCTGCAATACCAGAAGACGCGGGCCCTGAGCGTGCCCATGGTCGAGAACGGCAATGTGCAGGGCTATATCGTCGCGCGCTTCGTCTACACCGTGGAGGCGCGGACCATGCACCAGCTCAACGTTCCGCCGGAGCCGTTCGTCGTCGACGAGGCCTTCCGCAGGATCTATGCCGACGAACGTCTCGACTTCAGGAAGCTCGCCCGTTACGACCTCTCCATCCTGACGACGGCCATCAAGCAGCGGGTCAACGAGCGGATGCAGGCTGCAATCGTCCAGGACGTCCTGGTTGAGGATTTCAACTACGTCTCCAAGGAAGAATTCCAGTCGAAGCCGTAGGTGTACTCCCTCTCCCGCTTGCGGGAGAGGGTCGGGGAGAGGGTACTTCCGCAACGGGACAGTCCCCAAGAGGAGAAAGCCCTCACCCGGCGCGCGGGACGATGCTTCGCATCGCCCGGAACGCGCCGACCTCTCCCGCAAGCGGGAGAGGTTTAGAGAACTGCCGCGTTAATCGATTCAACCTAGGGTCAGCCGTGCAACGGCCTCCGCGAAGCTGCTTCGCGGAGGCCGTTGCTGGTTTCGTGGCAGGCTCGCGCCGCCTCAGTTTCCCGCCGGGTACGCCGCCGAGATGGCATGCGCCCTGTTGAGGAGGATGCCGACCTCGTCGAGCTCCTGCATCGGCTCGTCGAGAGTCTCGCCGGCGGGGATGTCGAGGCGGTACCCGACGTAGCGCCGGGCCACGATCGCGTCGAAGCCGAGGCGGTCGCGGAGCTTCTTGCGCAGCTTGCTGACGTGGCTCTCGATCACGCTCTCATCGAAGGTGGACTCGAAGATGCCGTAGACCGCGTTGAAGATCTGCGTCTTGGTGATCCACTTGCCGTGATTGCTGACCATATATTCGAGAATGCGCAGCTCGCGGCGGGGCAGGGTGAGCGCGTGGCCCGCGATCTCGGGGTCACGGCCGTTGAAGAAGACCTGGATCCTGGTCTCGCAGGGCCGTGGCAGTTCGCCCACCCGGCGGCGCGCGATCGCGGCCGTTCGGGCGAGGATCTCGCGGAGGTGTATGGGCACGTGCACGACATCGTCGACGCCCGATTCGAACAGCTCGAGCGTGTTCTTGAGCATTTTCTGGCCGCTCACGGCGATGATGGGAGCCGAGGAACGCTTGCGCATCGCCCGCGGCAGGCTTCCGCGGGCATCGCAATCCCCGAGGAGGAAGGCGTCGACCGCTGCAAGATCCGATTCACTTGCGGATTGCAGCCAGTCCCAGAATTCCCCGGAGGAGAATCCGATCGACGATACGCCTTCGCGAACGAGCCCTCCGACATAGCTGTTCGCGACGCTCTCGCGATCATCAACGATAATATACATCAGTCTTTCGCCCCTGTTTCGCAACTGTTGCGGCCGGTTGGTTGTTGTGATGCCCGGCTCGGCAACGATGCTGTTTGACGACATTCCTTCCCGCGAACCGTTGTTATGGTTTCGATATTCGCGGGCAGCCCTACGCATTCAGTGCCTGCGTCGCGCAGGCCTGGTACTTCGACTCGATACTGAACGCTTACTGCGTGAGGCTCGGCGGGTGTCTTACGGATCACCTCGCGGAGCGGATTGAGAAACGACCTAGACCAGTTGCGCCAAGTTGCTCATCGCGTCCGAACGCCACTCACCTGTGTCGATCTCCTCGCCAACTGACGAGAATCACTTGACTAGGACCGTAACGATTGCCGATTCCCGATCAAGCGTGCGCCACAAAGCGATTGCTACGTATGCTTGATGCTGTTGGTTTGTTTCGAGTTGTTTCTTGGTATATTCAATTGCATCAGTTGATTTAGTTGCTGAACTAGTTCTGCACCGCAATGGTTGCATGGTTCCGCATCCCCGTACAATTACAGCTATTTTGGGTAGTGCTGGGAGTCACGCATACCGAGTGGTTTTCAACCCGGGATTGACTCTCTCGCACGCCTTTCCACATGCGACAATTCGACTCACGAGTATCGACGAGACTCCAGCTTGGCGAAATCTTGGCGAGTGTGTGTCTTTCGAGTCGCACTCTCGCCACGTGCATGGCGCGTTTAGGCCATGGAGTGTCGCATCGCGCGTGATGAAAATCTTTCGATGCGCACGTTTCAGGCAAGCTTCGGCAAATAACGTCACCGTTCGACAGATCGAACCTAACGGAGCATTTTCACATGTTGTCCGATGGACAAGCTCGTCCCAACGCGACCGCTGATGTTTCCGCAACGGTTAAGCCTGCTGCCGAGCCACGCGATACAAAGGACAATACGGTGCCCGCGAGCAAGCCTGTTGCGGGAGCGAAGCGCGTCTCGGCCGCGGCGAGCGACGAAGCTCTCGCGAAGGAGGCGCTCGAGGGGCTGAAACGTATTCGCGCGAAGGCACGTCTCGATAAGATGGCGATACCCAAGCCCGCGACGACCGTGATCAAGCCGGCCGTGATCGTGGCCAAGCCCCCGCCGCCCCGTCCGACGTGGGTTGCGCCGCTCGCAACATTGGCGGTCGCCGCCATGCTTGTGGTGTGCGCCTGCACCGGCGTGATCGCCTATCTCGCCACGCAGCCCGCCCAGAGTAACGTTGCGGCCAATACGGAGATCAGAAATCTGCGCGAGACCGTCGCGCAATTGCGCAAGCAAATGTCGGGCGTGTCTGAAAATCTCGATGGCCTGCGCACCGCGGTCGATCAATCGAGCAAGGCGACCAATGACCGCTTCGGCAGGTTCGCCGAGAACCTGGACCGCATCGAGCGGGTGAGTTCGTCCTCGACGGTGAAGCTCGACAAGCTCGCTCAGGCTCAGGTCCAGGCTCCGGCACCGGCACCGGCAATGGTGCAATCGCAGCCCGCCTCGCAGCAAGGGCCGATGATGGCCGCGGTCGCAGCGCCCGAGGTCACGGGCTCGGTGTCTCCGTCCGAGCGCGCGTCGGCGCCGCGGAAGGTGATCAAGGGGTGGTCGGTCCGCCAGGCCTACGAAGGAATTGCGATCCTGCAGAGCCCGAACGGCGTCATCGAAGCCGTGCTGGGACAGCAGGTGCCCGGCCTTGGCCGCATCGAGGAGATCAGGAACGAGAACGGGCGTCTGGTGGTGGAGTCGAGCGGGGGCGTCATCTATTCGTCACGCAAGGCGACGCCCTGATCGAACGCCGCCTTCTATTGGCGGTGATGCTCGAAGCTGGTGCATAGCAGATCGACCTCCGCCTCCGCGATCGGCGAGCGGAACAGGCGGCAACTGAATTCGGCCGTTGCCTTGCTGTCGGTGGTGGTTCGCTCCTCCCGGAGGAATATGCATCGCTTGCAAACGTCGGTATGGTGCCGCTGCTCGGCCGCGTCCGATTGATCCAGCACGTGCCGGAACGTGTCGCGGAAGCGGAGCTTGACCTCGTCGTCGAGGACGGCAATCGCCTCGACGAGAACGCTGACGGGGTCGCGCACCAGGAACTTCTTGCCCTGCTGCGTCACGCTCAGCATCACCGAGCGCTTGTCGGTGGCCGATCGTTTCCGCTCGAGATAGCCGAGCCGCTCGAGCTCCCCGATGATGAACGAGGCGGTGCCGCGCGTGGTGCCGACGTAACTCGCGAGCGCCGAAGGCGTCCGGGAAAAGCGGTTGGCGCGGGAGAGGAAACGTAGCGCCATCCACTCGCGGTCACGCAAGCCGTGCTTGGTGCCCTCGAACCACAGGATTCGTGCGACCTGCTCCAACAGTTCAATCGATTCGCGCGCCAATTTCATTTCAGTTCCGGTCGCATAAAGTCTTTATTCAATTGAGCCCTGGGCAGCGCAATCTGCGTGGACGAGAATGATGTCCGCGGGCAGCCCTTCGTCCGTTGCCGAACGGGCGGGCAGCGCGTGGGGAAGAAGCTCTCCATTGCCGGAGATGGAACTTCCGGACGTGGAACTAGGGGGCCACAAAGAAAGTTCGAGTAAATCGCACCGCTCGAGTCATCTGAAAATTTCAATCAAATGACGGTGGTTCGCGTGATGGATTCCGGTCGCGCGCAGCATCCGGGTAACTTGATGTATCGTTGCGGCCACCATCGGGCTTATTTGTTGCGGGAGACTGTCTCGAATGGCGCGAAGGAGCGAAGTGCTGCAATGCCTGACCGTGCGGAGTGCAGCGGAAGAACTCCCATTTTCGGTTAATGGATGTTGCGTCGCAGCGCAGCCACGCGGTTAAATCGGACACACGATCAGTCTGGAAAGCTCGCGCATGGCCCAAGCCGCCTGCTCGCAGGCAGGTGACTTGCGTTTCCCCGGCAATTATTGGCGAATGCGCCGCCCTTGGGGGCACGATAGGCAGCAGCAAGGGACTACCGATGAGCTTCGAAACCACCATGACGTCCGACGTCGTCGGATTGACAAAACTCGCCCCGGTCTCGCGCCGCGGATTCATGAGCGCCACCGCGGCGGTCGCCGCCGGTTACACGCTTGCGGCCGGGCCCGTCCGCGCCGAGGTGATCGCGACCGACACAAATGGTCTCCAGGCTGGCGACGCCAGGATCAAGGTCGGCTCCGAAGAGATGCCCGCCTATTTCGCCCGTCCTGCCGGCAACACCAAGGCGCCGGTGATCATCGTGGCGATGGAGATTTTCGGCCTGCATGAATACATCAAGGACGTGACGCGGCGCCTCGCCAAGCTTGGCGCCTTCGCAATCGCGCCCGATTATTATTTCCGCAAGGGCGTCGACCTCACTAAGGTTACCGAAATCAAGGACCTCTTGACGGTCGTCAACGCCAAGCCGGACGCCGAACTGCTGTCCGACCTCGACGCGACGGTGGCGTGGGCGGGATCGCAGGGCGGTGACACCGCCAAGCTCGGCATCGTCGGCTTCTGCCGCGGCGGCCGCACGGTCTGGGAATATGCCGCCCACAGCGGCACCCTCAAGGCCGGCGTTGCCTTCTACGGGTCTTTGGTCGATCCCGAAAATCCGCTGTTGCCGAAGAGCCCGATGCAGCTCGCGCCCGAGATGAAGGCGCCGGTGCTCGGCCTCTACGGCGGTGCCGACACCGGCATTCCCGTCGCGCAGGTCGAGCAGATGAAGGCCGCGCTCGAGCAGAACAAGAAGACGGCCGAATTCAAGATCTACCCCGAAGCGCCGCACGGCTTCCATGCCGATTATCGCGGCAGCTACCGCAAGGACGCTGCCGAAGATGCCTGGAAGCAGGCACAGGCCTGGTTCAAGAAGTACGGCGTGTTGAGCTGAAGCTGGATACTCCAGTAAGAAAGGGCGGCCCGATCGGCCGCCCTTTTATTCTCAGTGCAACGATCTCACTTCGTCATCGCGCCATAGACGATGTCCTGAACCTGCTCGCGATAGTATTTCCTGAGCTCGCCCGGCGCAGCCGTTCCCACCACGACGACGAGACGCTCCTTGGGGTCGCAGAAGAATTGCGTTCCGTAGGCACCGTTCCAGGTGAACTCGCCGGGATTGCCGGGGACCGATGACAGCCCCTCGCTGGTGCGCACCGCGACCGAAAGGCCAAAACCGAAGCCGCCGCGATGGGGCTCGACGTTGGCAACGTTGTTCTTGATCTCGGGGCCAAGGTGGTTGGTCGTCATGTGATGCACGGTCTTCGGACCGAGAATGCGCTGGCCGTCGAGCTCGCCGCCGTCGAGCAGCATCTGCCCGAACCGGAGGTAGTCGCCGATCGTCGCGAACGAGCAGGCGCCGCCGCAGTCGAACTTGGTCGGCGTGTCCAGCAGCTTGATGACTTGCGGCTTGCCGGTCAGCGGGTCGTTGGCAAAGGGGCGGGCGAGGCGAGGGCGCTGCGCGTCGGTCGGGTGGAAGGTTGCATCCTTCATGCCGAGCGGCTGCCACACGTTGGCGGCGAGATAGTCGCCGAGCTTCTGCTCGCTCACTTTCTCGACCACAGCACCAAGCACGTCGATCGAAAAACCGTATTCGAACTCGGTCGAGGGCTGGTGCGCCAGCGGCAGTTTGGTGATGCGATCGATGAAGGCCTGGGTGTCGCCTTCGATCGCCGGCGCAATGCCGTCGGGGTATTGCCGCGCCACCGGGCTCGACGAATCCGGACGGCCGCCATACATCAATCCGGACGTGTGCCGGTAGAGATCGTGGATGAAGATCGGCGTGGCCTGCTGTTCGAGCTTGAGCGAACCATCGGCCTGAACCGTGCCGACCTTCATGTCGGCAAAGCCGGGATAGTAGTCGGACAGCTTGGCCTGAAGCGGCAATTGGCCTTTTTCCATCAGCGTCAGGCCCGCGACCGCCGCCATCGGCTTGGTCATCGAGGCCAGTGCGAAGATCGCGTCGATCGGCATCGGCGTGCCCTTGTCCGGATCGAGCAGGCCGTAGGCCTTGTAGTGCACAAGCTTGCCGTTGCGTGCGACGGCGACGACCGCGCCGGGCACGCGCTTGGCTGCGATCTCGCGGGCGAAGAAGTTGTCGAGGCGCGCAAGGCCCTGACTGGAGAAGCCGACATCATCAGGGTTGGCTTCGGGCAGCGGTGCGGCGCGCGCTGCACCGAGCGTGATGACGGCAGCCGCCGTCGCGATCATGGCGATCGTCTTGTTCATTGCATCCTCCCCGGCGAGCTCATTATGAGGTGGCTCGCGCGATGTCTAGATCATGTCCGCACCAACCTGAAGTCAAGCGCGGGCGGGGCATGACTGGGACGCGCGGGGATGCAGGAACCTTATCGTCCTTCGCCCGCGCGCCACAGTGCATCGAGGCCGTGCCGATAGGTCGGTTGGACCAGCGTGATGCCAAGCTCGCGCTTCAACTTCGCATTGGAGACACGGGCGCTGCTGGCATAGAAGCTGCGGGCCATCGCCGACATCTCGGCCGTCGCGAACGCCTCTTCCGGCGGTGGCGCAACGCCCATCAGCTCCGCCGCATAGGCGATCACGTCCTGCGGCGGCGCGGGCTCGTCGTCGCAGACGTTCCAGATGCCGCCGCTTCCGTGGTGAATGGCCGCCATGATCGCGCTCGCGATGTCGTCGACATGGATCCGGTTGAAGACCTGGCCGGGCTTGATGATGCGCCGGGCGGTGCCAGCCCGCAGCGTCGCCAGTGCGTTGCGGCCGGGGCCGTAGATGCCCGCGAGCCGCAGGATCGCGGCATCGCCGCGTGCCACGTCCATCCAGGCCTGCTCGGCAGCAACCCGCATGCGCGCGCGGTCGAGGGTCGCCTGCGGCGGGGTGCTCTCGTCGACCCAGCCGCCGCCGTGATCGCCGTAGACGCCGATGGTGGAGAGATAGACGATCTTGCGGCGGCCCGCCGCCAGCCCGTCGCCGAACGCTGCGATTGCGGAATCGCCGGTGCCGCCGGGCGGAATCGAGATGAGAAGGACATCGGCCTCGCCGACGCGTTCGGCCGTCATGTGATCCGGATCGCTCCCGGAAAAAGGATGCACCTCGATGCCGGCGAGATTGTCCCGCTGCGTAGGATCCCGCACGGTGCCGGCGACGTGCGAGAAGGCGCCGCCGAATTTGCCGACGAAATGCCTCGCGCTGTAGCCCAAGCCAAGAATGAAGAGCCGCATGCCTCTGCCGTGCCGGTCGGAGTTCCCTTCGCGCTTGCTGCGCGTCCCCGCTCATAAGAGATTTTTGGGTCCGGCAAAAGATATTGCGATTTGTCTCGCCCGCGGCCTCGGGCGATGGTTCCTCGTCACCGAGGGGCGTCATGATCATGCAGGCAGAAGCAGCCACGATTGCGCCATCCGGTGCCGCGGAACTGGTTCGGCGCGCGGCCGCGCTGATCTTCGACGTCGACGGCACCCTGGCCGAGACCGAGGAACTGCATCGGCAGGCCTTCAACCATGCCTTTGCCCACCACGGTCTCGACTGGCAGTGGGACCGCGCCGTCTACAAGGATTTGCTGCGGGTGACCGGCGGCAAGGAGCGCATGCGTGCCTACCACGGAAGGCGGCCGATCGCTCCGCCGTTGCCGGATGCGGACATCGCCGCGCTCCACCGCATCAAGACCGCGCATTACGCCGAGCTGGTCGAAACCGGTTGCTGTCCCTTGAGGCCGGGCGTGATCGAGCTGCTTGCTGCGGCGAAGTCGCGCGGCCAGCGGCTCGCGATTGCGACCACGACCTCGCACGGCAACATCGATGCGCTGCTGTCGCAGGCGCTGGGGACGAATTGGGCTGCGCAGTTCGACGCGATCGTCGCCGGGGACGACGTCAGGCACAAGAAACCCGCGCCGGACGTCTATCTCGAAACGCTGGCACGGCTGAAGCTCGACGCATCAAGTTGCGTCGCGATCGAGGATTCTGCCAACGGGCTGATCGCGGCCTCGCGCGCCGGCATTCCGGTTCTGATCACCCGGAGCATATTCTTTGCGGATGATGACTTCAGCGAGGCGCGGGCCGTGCTGGATGATCTGTCGGAACTCGGGAGCGCCAAGCCAGAAAACTAAAAAACAACCCCATGCGCAGTAGAACGCGCCCGCGTGCCGGCGGCGTTCAGTGGACCCGGTGGCTCGCTCTATCGTCCTCTTCCTGTTCGACAATCTGCGCGATCGGGCTCGACTGGTGATGCACCAGGCGCCAGTCGTCCCCGACGCGGCGGAAATGGTTGGCGGCCGCCAAGGCGGTGCCGTCGACGATCTCGATGCAGAGCACGCGGCCGCTGTCGCCGTCGATGATCGCCTGCGGCTCGGCGCAGACGATCTGCGGCCGCTCCGGATTTTGCAGGATGTCGCGCCAGCTCCCGATCACGGTGGCGCGCCCGATGATGGCCGGCCAGCCGGGATGGATGCAGGAAATGGCGTCGTCGTCCGCCCACATCCGTTCCATGCCGTCGAAGTCGCCGGTCGAAAACGCGGCGTAGAAGGCCGCGTTGGCGGCGATGATCTTGCTGTCCTTTGCCATGCCTCTCGGGTGGGGCAATGACAGGCAAAAATCAAGCGCGACTTCCGTTCGATTTCGCGTTCAATTAGAACCGCAGTGCAGCATTGCCTGCTTTGTGGTCAGGCCGACACGAGCGTTGCCACCGCCCGCCGCGCGCCACCCTGATAGAGCTGGCCGAGCGCCGCGGTCACGGCCTCGCGCAGGCGCGGCTCGGAACCGAGCGGCCCGAACACCTTCTCGATCCCGAGCAGCGCGGGCGCGAGCCGCTCGGCGACGGGTCCGGCCTCGCGCGCCAGCACGGCGAAATCGGCGGCGAGCGGATCGCGCACGTCGATGGCGCGGCCCTGCTCGTCTGTTGCGGTGACGTAGCGCATCCAGCCGGCCACCGCGAGCGCATGGGTGGCGATCGGTAAATCCTTGCGCAGGCGATCCTGCATTGCGCCGAGCAGGCGCTGCGGAAGCTTCTGCGAGCCGTCCATCGCGATCTGCCAGGTGCGGTGATGCAGCGCCGGATTGGCGAACCGCTTCAGCAGCGAGGCGCGATAGGCGGCAAGGTCGGTGCCGTCAGGCATCGTCAGCGTCACCGCGGCGTCCTCCATCACCTGCGCGGCGAGGCGCGCGAAATGCGAATCCTGCATGGTGTCGGCGATGGTCTCATAGCCCGAGAGATAGCCGAGATAGGCCAGCGCCGAATGGCTGGCGTTGAGCAGCCGCAGCTTCATCAGCTCGAACGGCTTGACGTCGCTGACGAGCTCGACGCCGGCTGCGGCGAGATCGGGCCGGCCCGCCGTGAAGCGGTCCTCGACCACCCATTGCGTAAAAGGCTCGGTCATCACCGGCCAGGCGTCGCGCATGCCGAGTGCGGATGAGACCGCATCGCGGTCGCTATCCGTCGTCTCCGGCACGATACGGTCGACCATGGTGGAGGGGAAGGCGGCATTGTCTGCGATCCACTTGCCGAGATCCTTCGACCGCAGCGCGGCGAACTGCGTCACGATGCGCTGCACGGTGTGGCCGTTGGCGGCGAGGTTGTCGCAGCACAGCACGGTGAAGGGGGAAAGTCCTTGCGCTCGCCGCCGCGCCAGCGCGGCAACGATGAAGCCCGGCGCCGAGCGCGGCGCGTCAAAATTGTTGAGATCGTGCACGATGTCGGGATGCCGCTCGTCGAGATCGCCGGTCTGCGGGGTGTGGCAATAGCCCTTCTCGGTGACCGTGAGCGAGACGATGCGAATGGCGGGATCGGCCATCCGCTCGACCAGGGCCGCCGGGTTTTCGCGTGCGACGACGCTGTCGAGCAGCGCGCCGATGATGCGGTGCTCGGTGCCTTCGGCGGCACGTGTGGCGACCGTATAGAGATGATCCTGCGGGGCGAGGGCGTCGCGCGTATCCGGGCTGCGCAGGCTGGCGCCGATGATGCCCCATGACGTCGCCCCGACGGCGAGGCAATCGTCAATGATGACGGCCTGATGCGCGCGATGAAAGGCTCCCAAGCCGAGGTGCACGATGCCAGGCGTGGTGCGCGAACGGTCGTAGGCCGGACGGCGGATGCCGGCCGGCAGCCGGTCGAGATTGGCGCGGCCAAGGCGCGTTGAACCTGGGCGCATGGACGTCTCCCCGTTGCTTTGCCGCTGCTTGACATGGCGCCCGTATCAGGTCAATGCTCCGGTCAATTGGTAAGACCAATTTTCCAAAATTGGCGGGCCGCGGGCCGAATGCCCCGCGCGACCCTTTCAGGGAGGCCAGCGTGCCGCTGGAAGCTGTGGAGGCGAGACGGCTTTATCGCCAGGTCGCCGATCAATTGCGAAGCCTGATCGACAGCGGCGAGTACGCGGTCGGTAGCCGCTTGCCGACCGAGCGCGAGCTCGCCGAGCAGCTCAAGGTCTCCAGGCCGACGGTGCGCGAAGCCCTGATCGCGCTCGAGGTCGAGGGGCGCCTGCGCATCCGCGTCGGTTCCGGCATCTATGTGATCGAGCCCGCTTCCGTTGCTGCGCCCGCGCCAGCCTCCGTCATCGAGGGCCCGTTCGAGCTGCTGCGCGCCCGTGAATTCCTCGAAAGCGCCATCGCCGAAGACGCCGCGCGCGTCGCGACCAAGGACGACATCGCCCGCATCGATGCCTCGCTTCTGGCGATGGAGAAGGTCGAGCATCCCGGCGAAGCTTCGATGGTTCACGACCGCGCGTTCCACGTCGCGATCGCCGGCAGCCTTGGCAATGCCGTTTTGGTGCGCGTGGTCGGCGAACTGTTCGACCAGCGTCTCAATCCCTATTTCGCGCAGCTTGCGCATTATTTCGAGAGCCCGGGCACCTGGCGCACGGCGCTCGACGAGCATCGCGCCGTGCGCGAGGCGATCGCGGCGCACGATCCGCAAGCCGCGCGCGAGGCGATGCGTGAACATCTGGCGCGCTCGCAGGAGCGCTTCGCGCAGAATTTCGGCGCGGAGACCGTTGGAGGATCGTCGTCGGGACGCAGCCGCACGGCGCGACCCGCGGCCAAGCCGCCGAAACCGAAGCACGCGCCGAAGAAGCGGGCCGCGGGCAGCGGCGCGCGGCGGCGATGAGATTGTACGGCCCGCATCCGTGCCGGGGCGGGTGAACAAGAAGCAGACTTGAACGATGGAGGAAAAGTCGATGTTGAAGAAAATGACGATTGCAGCAGTGGTCTCCGCCGCTACGCTGCTGGCTGCAACAAGCGCCAGCATGGCGCAGACCAAGCTCAAATGGGCCCATGTCTACGAGACCTCGGAGCCGTTCCACACCGCCTCGGTCTGGGCCGCTCAGGAGATCGGCAAGCGCACCAACGGGCGCTATGCGATCGACGTCTATCCGGCCTCCCAGCTCGGCAAGGAAGCCGACATCAACCAGGGCCTGTCGCTCGGTTCGGTCGACATCATCATTTCCGGCTCCAGCTTCGCGGCCAAGAGCTTCCCGCCGATCGGCGTGACCTACTATCCCTATACGTTCCGCGATGCCGATCATCTGCTCGCCTACACCAAGAGCGACATCTTCAAGGAGCTCGCCAAGGGCTACGAGGACAAGAGCGGCCACCACATCGTCGCGGTGACCTATTACGGCGTGCGCCAGACCTCGTCGAACAAGCCGATCAAGACCTGCGCCGACATGAAGGGCCTGAAGATGCGCGTGCCCGACGTGCCGGCCTACCTCGCGATGCCGCGCGCCTGCGGCGCCAACACCGCGCCGATCGCCTTCGCCGAAGTCTATCTCGCGCTCCAGAACGGCACCGTCGAGGCGCAGGAGAACCCGCTGACCACGATCGAGGCCAAGAAGTTCTACGAGGTGCAGAAGCACATCGTGCTGACCGGCCATATCGTCGATCACCTCAACACCGTGATCGCCGGCGCGCTGTGGAAGAAGCTCTCTGACGAGGACAAGAAGATCTTCACCGACGTGGCGCAGGAGGCTTCCGCCAAGGCCACCGGCGAGATCAAGCAGAACGAGGCCAAGCTGGTCGCCTTCTTCAAGGACAAGGGCCTGAGCGTCACCGAGGTCGACAAGAACGAGTTCCGCGACACCGTGCTGAAGAACGTCGCGTTCGAGACCTTTGGCTATCGCAAGGCCGACTGGGAAAAGATCCAGGCGGTTAAATAGTTCACGCTGTCGTTCCGGGGCTCGCGAAGCGAGAACCCGGAACCTCGAGATTCCGGGTTCGTCTCTCCGGGCCGCGCTTGCGCGGTCCCGTCGAGCCGCCCCGGAATGACGACTGATACGCTTGAGGAGCAACCCATGTCGACCGCCGAAATACACCGGCAGATCACCGCGGACGAAATCGCCCATACGTTCGAGGAGGAGGCGACGCCGAAGGTCGATCTAGGCGTCTACGCGTTCGAGGATTGGGTGGCGCTCGCGATTTTCTGGGTGATGGCGCTCGCCGTCTTCCTCCAGTTCTTCACCCGCTATGTGCTCAACGACAGCTACGCCTGGACCGAGGAGATCGCGACCTATTGCCTGATCGGCGTGGTCTTCATCGGCTCCTCGATGTGCGTGCGGCTCTCGCGGCACATCCAGGTCGACCTCGTCTACCGCTACCTGCCGCACCTCGTGGCGCGGGCACTGTCGACAATGATCGACCTGATCCGGATCGCCTTCTTCGGCTACGCCATCAAGCTGGTCTGGGTCTACATCCAGATCATCGGTGACGAGCAGATGACCACGATCAATCTTCCCAAGGACTACGTCTATTACGCCGTGCTGCTCGGCTTCGTGCTGATGTTCGCACGCTCCGTGCAGGTGGCCATCCAGAACTGGCGGCAGGGCTACTCGGTCCTCGAACGTCCCGGTGCCTACGACGGATCGGAAGGATAAGACCATGTTGCTGTTGCTCGGAGGCTTCCTCGTCCTGATGCTGCTCGGCGTGCCCGTGGCGATCGCCATGGCCGCGTCGTCGCTGCTCTACATCCTGGTCAGCGGCGTGACGCCCGACGTCACCCTGGCGCAGCGCATGATCGCCGGCGTCGAGAGCTTTCCGCTGCTCGCCGTGCCGTTCTTCATCCTGGCCGGCAATCTCATGAACATCGCCGGCGTCACCGGCCGCATCTACAAGTTCGCGGTCGCGCTGGTGGGGTGGATGCGCGGCGGTCTCGGCCACGTCAACATCATCGGCTCGGTGATCTTCTCCGGCATGTCCGGGACCGCGATCGCGGACGCCGCCGGCCTCGGCACCATCGAGATCAAGGCGATGAAGGACCACGGCTACTCCACCGAGTTCTCGGTCGGTGTCACCGCGGCCTCGGCGACGCTCGGGCCGATCATCCCGCCGTCGCTGCCCTTCGTGATCTACGGCATGATGGCGAACGTCTCGATCGGCGCGCTGTTCCTCGGCGGCGTCATTCCCGGCGTCGTTCTGACGCTGTTCATGATGGCGACGGTCACCTACTTCGCGCACAAGAACAAATGGGGCAGCGACACCCCGTTCTCGTGGCCGCAGCTCGGCTCGGCCGGGCTCGAGATCCTCATCGTGCTGTCTTTCCCGATGGCGATCTGGCTGATGGTAATGGCCGGCATGTCGGTCAACACGGCTGTGGTCATCGGCCTCGGCACGCTGCTCGTGATCGACTGGTACTTCGACTTCTCCGCGGTGATGGCGCTGATGGCGCCGGTGATCCTGATCGGCGGCATGACGCTCGGCTGGTTCACGCCGACCGAAGCCGCCGTCGCCGCCGTGATCTGGTCGCTGTTCCTCGGCCTCGTGCGCTACCGCACCATGACGTTCAAGACGGTCGCCAAGGCGACCTTCGACACCATCGAGACCACGGCCTCGGTGCTGTTCATCGTCACCGCCGCCTCGATTTTCGCCTGGCTGCTGACGGTGTCGCAGGCAGCCCAGATGCTGTCGGACTGGATGCTCAGCATCACCCACAACAAATGGGTGTTCCTGGCGCTGGCCAACGTGCTGATCCTGTTCGTCGGCTGCTTCATCGACACCACGGCGGCGATCACCATTCTGGTGCCGATCCTGCTGCCGATCGTGCTCAAGCTCGGCATCGATCCGATCCACTTCGGCCTGATCATGACGCTGAACCTGATGATCGGCCTGTTGCATCCGCCGCTTGGGATGGTGCTGTTCGTGCTCGCCCGCGTGGCAAAACTCTCGGTCGAGCGCACGACGGTCGCGATCCTGCCCTGGCTGGTGCCGCTGATGCTCGCGCTGATCGCGATCACCTACATTCCCGAACTCACCCTCTGGCTGCCGAAATACATGGGACTCTCCAAATGACCTCCACCGCTCTCGCCGCAACCCTGTTCGGTCCCGAAGATCTGCGCATGGTCGAGCATCCGCTCGACAAGCTCGCAGACGGCATGGTGCGCATCCGCTTCGGTGCCGGCGGCATCTGCGGCTCGGACATGCATTATTTCCGCCACGCCCGGACCGGCGACTTCGTGGTGAAGTCGCCGCTGGTGCTCGGCCACGAGATTTCCGGCGAGGTGGTGGAAATCGCAGGGGCCGCCGCCAATCTGAAGGTCGGTGACCGCGTCGCCGTCAACCCGTCGCGCTGGTGCGGCCATTGCGTCGCCTGCCGCGAGGGCCGGCCGAACCTGTGCGAGAACATCTACTTCATGGGCTCGGCCTCGAAGACGCCGCACATGCAGGGCGGCTTCGCCAATTACTTCGACGCGATCCCGGCGCAGTGCGTGAAGATCCCGGATCGCGTGTCCTATCAGGCCGCGGCGCTCGCCGAGCCGCTCGCGGTCTGCCTGCACGCGGTCGCGCGCGCCGGCAATATCGAGGGCAAGCGCGGCATCATCTTCGGCGCCGGCCCGATCGGGCTTCTGACCATGCTCGCCGCGCACCGCGCCGGCATGGCTGATATCACGGTCGCCGACATCGCCCCGGCGCCGCTCGCCTTCGCAACCAAGCTCGGCGCTTCCCATGTCGAGAACGTTGGTGGAGGGGAGGAGGGGCTGAAGGCGCAGGCCGCGTCGCGCCCCTATGACGTTGCGTTCGAAGTCTCCGGCACAGCCGCGGGCCTTGCCAGCGCGATCGGCATCGTCAGGCGTGGCGGCATCGTGGTGCAGATCGGCAACCTGCCGGGCGGCCAGATCCCGACGCCGTCGAATGCGGTGATGGCCAAGGAGATCGACCTGCGCGGCTCGTTCCGTTTCGGCTTCGAATTCGCAACCGCCGTGGAACTGATCTCCAATGGCAGCGTCGACGTGCTGTCGCTGGTCACCGCCGAGCGGCCGCTCTCGACTGCGCCGGATGCGCTCAGGCTGGCGCTCGACCGTTCGCAGAGCGTCAAGGTCGTGCTGACCGCGAATTGATTGGGGATTGCACATGATGCTCGAAGGTTGGCGCTGGTACGGGCCCGATGATCCCGTGTCCCTGGATGACGTCAGGCAGGCCGGGGCGAGCGACATCGTCTCGGCGCTGCATCAGGTGCCGATCGGGGAAGCCTGGACGCGCAAGGCGGTCGAGGAGCGCAGGAACTTTATCGAGAACGGTCAACCTGGACGCTCGCAACTGACATGGTCGGTGGTGGAATCGATTCCGATCCCAGACGACGTCAAGCGGCTCGGAGGTGAGGCGACGAAGTCCATCGAGGCGTGGATCGCCAGCCTCGAGGCGGTCGCCGCTTCCGGCATCAAGATCATCTGCTACAACTTCATGCCCGTCGTCGACTGGTGCCGCACCGATCTCGAATGGGAGCTGCCGAACGGCGCCCGCGCCATGCGCTTCGACCAGGACCGCTTTGCTGCGTTCGAGCTGCATATCCTCAAGCGCTCGGCTGCCGCGCAGGAATATTCACCCGAGCAGCAGGCGCGCGCGAAAAAGCTGTTCGACCAGATGAGCCAGGCCGATATCGATTATCTCGTCATGGTGATCGCCAGCGCGCTGCCGGGCTCGACCACGGAGCCGATGACCATTCCGCAGTTCCGCGACCGGCTCGAAACCTATCGCGACATCACGCCAAAGATCCTGCGGCAGCATCTTGCCGAATTCCTTGCGCGCGTGACGCCGGTGGCGGAGCAACTCGGGGTGTCCCTGACCTTGCATCCGGACGATCCGCCGCGCCCGCTGTTCGGCCTGCCGCGCATTGCGTCGTCAGCCGACGATTATCAGGCGCTGTTCGACGCCGTCCCGTCGAAGGCGAACGGCATCTGCCTGTGTACCGGTTCGCTCGGCGTGCGCGCGGAGAACAATCTGCCCGAGATGGCCGAGCGCTTCGGCCCGCGCATTGCCTTTGCCCATCTGCGCGCGACCAAGCGCGAGGCCGACGGCTTGTCGTTCTACGAATCCGATCATCTCGACGGCGACGTCGACATGGTCGCGGTGCTGAAGGCGCTGCTGAAGGAGAACGCGCGGCGCTCGCCCGACACGCAGATCGTATTCCGCCCCGACCACGGCCACCGCATGCTGGACGATCTCGCCGCCACCAAGCGCACCAACCCCGGCTACACCGCCATCGGCCGCCTGCGCGGCCTCGCCGAGCTCCGCGGCGCCATCAGGGCGATCGAGCATCGGTAGGGGGCCACTACTCCATCCATCGTCATGGCGAGGAGCTCTTGCGACGAAGCAATCCAGCATCGTTCCTTGGAGGGATTCTGGATTGCTTCGCTGCGCTCGCAATGACGTGGAGAGAGGGAGTCCTTCATCCCAACACCGTTTGCTCAGTGACGCGCCCTCGTTGATTCAGAGCTGCCCGATTGCGAAATCCGCCGCCGTCTCGGCGTGAATCGCCGTGGTGTCGAACGTCTCGACCGAGGTGTCATCAGGGCCGACCAGCATGGTGATCTCGGTGCAGCCGAGAATGATACATTCGGCGCCGGCCGCGACGAGCGCTGCCATCACGTCCTGATAGCGACGGCGCGAAGGATCGGCGACGATCCCAAGGCACAGCTCGTCGTAGATGATCCGGTTCACATCGGCGCGCGCCTCAGTGGGAGGCACCAGCACGTCGAGATCATGCGCGCGCAGCCGATCGACGTAAAAGTCCTCCTCCATCGTGAACTTCGTGCCGAGGAGGCCGACTCGCCGGTATCCCTTCGCCCGGATCCGTCGCGCCGTGGCGTCACCGAGGTGAATGAATGGAACGGTCACGTTCGACATGATCTCAGGCGCCAGTTTGTGCATCGTGTTCGTGCACAGCACGATCGCCCGCGCGCCGGCGCCTTCAAGACGCCGCGCCACCTCCGCTAGGCTGGCTGCCGCCTCCGTCCAACGGCCCGCGTACTGCATCTGCTTGATCGCCTCGAAATCGTAGGAGTAGATCAGCAACGGAGCGGAATGCAGCTTGCCCATGCGATCGCGGACCCGCTCATTGATGAGCTTGTAATAGAGCGCAGTGCTCTCCCAGCTCATGCCTCCAATCAGCCCGATGGTCTGCATTCCCCTGTCCTCGACGATGTGGTCGGCCGGATCGTAGACGAAGATGTCGAAGCTCGGAAGCCGTCGCAAGGGCATGTCGGCTGGGCGGCGCTACGTAGCCCGGATGAGCGAAGCGACATCCGGGACTTTCGTGCCTGCCGCACCAAATCTTGGGTATCGCTTCGCTCATCCAGGCTACGGATCGTGCCTGTGTCGGCCTCTGTCAATCCATCGATGCGAAAATATTCCACTTTACCGAAATTCGGTTTTGGCGTATGTGTCGACCATCCTGATCCGGCGAAAGGGGCGGTCGTACGTCGTTTCGAACCGCGGATCGGGGAGCGGTGGACGCGGCAGCGTCGTGCACGAGAGGCGGGAACAGGGCGGGAGAACCCCGTGAGGTCCCGGCGGCGTGCGGACGAGCGGCGCTGAAGCGTACGGCCAAATCGCGTGGTCCTGGCTGTCGTTGCTACAGTCAAGCCTTGCGGAGGTGCGCCAAGCCCGACCGGGCGAAGCGCACCGCCAATTCGCGAGGTGACGGAGGCAAGCAGGAACTCGTCTCCGGGGAGAGCGCGCCATACGCCGTCAAACATCGCCGCAGGGAAGGCCGGACGTTTCCGGCTTCACCTGTCATCCGTTGTGCATTGCGTGTGCATTCTCATCGCACGACGGACAAGCGGGTGCCAGCCGGCGCCCGGCCTTCCCTGCGCCCTTTCGCCATGAGGGCGTGAAGAGGACAGCAAAACTCGGGCGGAACAAGCCGCGAGGAGGTGAAGGCATGTCTGCACCCCCACACTCGCTGTCATCGCCCGGCTTGACCGGGCGATCCAGTACGCCGAGACGGCGGTTGTTGAATCGAGAAGTCGCGGAGTACTGGATTCCCCGCATTCGCGGGGAATGACAGCGGAAGTTGGAGGACGAGCTGTCGCGCCATACTCCGCCATTGCGAGGAGCGAAGCGACGAAGCAATCCAGAGTCTTTCCGCGGAGGGATTCTGGATTGCTTCGTCGCAAGGGCTCCTCGCAATAACGTGGAGGGAGTGGGCGTAAACTTTCCGCTCGTGCCCCGGACGCAGCGCAGCGCTTCTTCAGCGGTGCGCTGCAGAGCCGCGGCCCATGCTGTCGTGTGCCGTGCGAATGGCCGTCGTGCAAACGGCACGGACGGGCATGACGCCTGCGCAGGCTATGATCGCCTTTCGACCTTGCGCGCTCTCTCGGCCTGTCTTACGCAGTCTCCGAATAGTGATGCATTGCCAAAGCCCTGAGGGAGCCGACATGACCATCCGCAACACCCGCACCGGGGGCCAGATCCTGATCGATCAGCTCGTCGCTCAAGGCGTCGAGCGCGTCACCTGCGTGCCGGGCGAGAGCTATCTCGCCGCGCTCGATGCGCTGCATGACAGCCCGATCGACGTCATGATCTGCCGCGCCGAGGGCGGCGCGGCGATGATGGCGGAGGCCTATGGCAAGCTCACCGGGCGGCCCGGAATCTGCTTCGTCACCCGCGGCCCCGGCGCCACCAATGCCAGCCACGGCGTGCACATCGCGATGCAGGATTCGACGCCGATGATCCTGTTCGTCGGCCAGGTCGACACCGGCATGCGCGAGCGCGAAGCGTTCCAGGAACTCGACTACAAGGCGGTGTTCGGCACCATGGCGAAATGGGCGGTCGAGATCGATCGCCCCGATCGCATTCCGGAGCTGGTGGCGCGCGCCTTCCGCGTCGCCATGCAGGGCCGTCCCGGTCCCGTGGTGATCTCGCTGCCGGAGAACATGCTGACCGAGACCGCGGCCGTTGCCGATGCCATGCGCATCGAGCCGGCGGCGAGCTGGCCCGCGCCGGCCGACATCGAAAAGCTCGGCGCCATGCTCGCCAGCGCCAAGGCGCCGCTGGTCATCCTCGGCGGCTCGCGCTGGACGGAAGAGGCCACCAAGAGCATCGCGCGCTTTGCCGAGCGGTTCGACCTGCCGGTCGCGACCTCGTTCCGCCGCGCCTCGCTGATCGATGCCGATCATTTGCATTATGCCGGCGATCTCGGCATCGGGCCCAGCCCGGGCCTGAAGGCGCGCATCGACAATGCGGACGTCATTCTCCTCATCGGCGGTCGCATGTCGGAGATGCCGTCTTCGTCCTACACGTTGCTCGACATCCCCAATCCGAAGCAGAAGCTGGTCCACGTGCATCCGGGCTCCGAGGAGCTCGGCCGCGTCTATCAGCCGGCGCTGGCGATCCAGGCAACGCCAGCCGCGTTCGCCGCAGCGGTCGAGACGCTGAAGCCTTCAGGCGCGGTGGCCTGGAAGGGCGAGGCCGCCAAGGCCCATGCCGATTACCTTGCCTGGACCGAGAAGGCGCGCGAGCTGCCGGGCACGTTCCAGTACGGCCAGGTCATGACCTGGCTGCGCGACCGCCTGCCGAAGGACGCCATCGTCTGCAATGGCGCCGGCAATTATGCCGGCTGGATTCATCGCCATCACCGCTTCCACAGCTTTGCAGCTCAGCTCGCGCCGACCTCGGGCTCGATGGGTTATGGCGTGCCGGCGGCGGTGCTTGCGAAGCGGCAATATCCGGATCGTACCGTTGTCGCCTTCGCCGGCGACGGCTGCTTCCTGATGAACGGCCAGGAGTTCGCAACGGCCGTGCAATATGACGCAGCCCTGGTCGTCATCGTCGTCGACAATTCGCAATACGGCACCATCCGCATGCACCAGGAGCGCGACTATCCCGGCCGCGTCGTCGGCACCCAGCTCAAGAACCCCGATTTCGCGATGTACGCAAAAGCGTTCGGCGGTCATGGCGAGCGCGTCGAGCGCACCGAAGAATTCGCACCGGCGTTCGAGCGCGCGCTGGCCTCCGGCAAGCCGTCGATCCTCCATTGCATCATCGATCCCAGGGCGATCTCGGTCGGCAAGGATTTTGCTCCCGCGGTGAAGGCTTAAAGCGATGGCGACCGGCCGCCACGTCGCCATCATCGGTGCCGGCGCGGTCGGTGTGATCAGCGCCATCGAGGCGCTGCGCGAGGGCCATCGCGTCACGCTGATCGATCCGGGCGAGCCCGGCGGCGAACAGGCGGCGAGCTATGGCAATGCCGGCTGGCTGTCGTCGCATTCGGTGATCCCGCCGGCCGAGCCTGGCATCTGGAAGAAGGTGCCGGGCTATCTCATGGATCCGCTCGGGCCGCTCGCGATCCGCTGGTCCTACCTGCCGAAGGCGCTGCCCTGGCTGATCAAGTACCTGCTCTCGGGCTGGACCGAGGCGCGGGTCGAGACGACGGCCTTTGCGCTGCGCGATCTGCTCAAGGACGCGCCGCTGCTGCACCGGCAGCTCGCGGAAGAAGCCGGCGTGCCCGAATTGATCGAGCGCAACGGCGTGATGCATGTCTTCCCATCGCGCGACAATTTCGACAACGATCTCGGCTGGCGCCTGCGCAAGAAGGTCGGCGTCGAATGGCTGGAGCTTTCCGCCGACGAGATGCGTCAGCGCGAGCCTGATCTGCATCCGCGCTACACCTTCGGCGTGGTGGTGGAAGAGGCCGGCCGCTGCCGCGATCCCGGCGCTTATGTCGCCGCGCTCGCCAGCCATGCGATTGCCAGCGGCGTAAAGCATGTGCGGGCCAAGGCGACCGGGCTGAAGCTTTCCGGCAACAAGCTCGTCGCGGTCGTCACCGAGACCGGCGAGATCGCCTGCGATGCTGCCGTGGTCGCCGCGGGTGCCCGGTCGAAGCAGCTCACGGCCTCGATCGGCGATCCGCTGCCGCTGGAGACCGAGCGCGGCTATCACGTCATGATCGAGAATCCGGAATCGGGGCCGCGCAGCTCGATGATGGCCTCGGACGCCAAGATGGTGGTGAACTGGACCAACAAGGGCCTGCGCGCCGCCGGCACCGTCGAGATCGCGGGCCTGGAGGCGGCGCCGAACTGGAAGCGCGCCGAGATCCTGCGTAACCACCTCGTCAGCATGTTCCCCAAACTGCCGAAGGACATTCCGACGTCGCGCATAAAGACCTGGTTCGGGCACCGGCCGAGCATGCCCGACGGATGTCCCTGCATCGGCTATGCGCGCGCCTCGCGCGACGTCGTCTATGCCTTCGGCCACGGCCATGTCGGCCTGGTCGGCTCGGCTCGCACCGGCCGGCTCGTCGCCCAGCTCGTAAGCGGCAAGCCGCCTGAGATTCCGCTGGCGCCGTTTGCGCCCGATCGTTTCCTCTGAGGTCGCAGCATGACCAGTTCAGCCAATTCGTCCTCCCGCATCGCCCGTGGCGGCAAAGCCATCTACGGCGCGCCGCTCGGCATCCTGATGCTGGAAGCGCGCTTCCCCCGCATTCCCGGCGATATGGGCAACGGCACAACCTGGCCGTTCCCCGTGCTCTATCGCGTGGTGAGCGGGGCATCGCCGGAGAAAGTGGTGCTGAAGGGCGCGGCGGGCCTGCTGCCCGATTTCATCGAGGCGGCGAAAGATCTGGTGCGGCTGGGTGCCGAGGCCATCACCACCAATTGCGGCTTCCTCTCGCTGTTCCAGAAGGAGATCGCGGCCGCGGTCGGCGTTCCCGTTGCGACGTCGTCGCTGATGCAGGTGCCGTGGGTGCAGGCGACCTTGCCGCCGGGCAAGCGCGTCGGCCTCGTCACGGTGTCGGGCTCGACCTTGACGCCGGCCCATCTCGAAGGCGCCGGCGTGCCGCTCGATACGCCGCTGGTCGGCACCGAGAACGGTAAGGAATTTTTCCGCGTCCTGATCAAGGCCGAGAAGGACGACATGGACATCGCGCAGGCCGAGCGTGACGTGGTCGAGGCCGGCAAGCAACTCGTCGCAGAGAACCCCGACGTCGGTGCCATCGTGCTCGAATGCACCAACATGCCGCCCTATGCGGCAGCGCTTCAGGCCGAAGTCGGGTTGCCGGTCTACGACATCTATTCCATGATCACCTGGTTTCATGCCGGGCTGCGCCCGCGCATCTTTGCGTGAACGGGTCCGAGAGATCGTCACTAGTCCTGGAGTGAACCCATGAAATTATCCGGCAAGGTCGCCGCCATCACCGGCGCAGCGCGCGGCATCGGCAAGGCCTGTGCGAAGAGATTTTTGGACGACGGCGTCAAGGTCGTCATCTCGGACGTCGATGCCGATGGGTTGGCGGCGACCGCCGCCGAGCTCGGTCGTCCCGATGCCTTGCGCACCATCGTCGGCAATGTCGCCAGGCGGGCAGACGTAGACCAGCTCGTCGCCACCGCCGTGAAGGAATTCGGCCGGCTCGACATCATGGTCAACAATGCCGGCGTCGCCCGCAACCGGGACATCCTCGAGATTACCGAAGAGGAATTCGACGAGATCATCGGCATCAACCTGAAGGGCGCGTTCTTCGGCGTGCAGGCGGCCGCCAGGCAGATGATCGCGCAAGGCAGCGGTGGCGGCGTCATCATCAACATGTCCTCGGTGAATGCGCTGCTGGCGATCCCGGCGCTGGCGACCTACGCGATGTCCAAGGGCGGCATGAAGCAGCTGACGTCAGTCGCCGCCGTTGCGCTCGCCCCGCACAACATTCGCGTCGTCGCGGTCGGGCCCGGCACGATCCTGACCGACATGGTGGCGTCGTCGATCTACACCTCCGAGGATGCCCGCAGGACCGTGATGTCGCGGACGCCAGCGGGCCGCGGCGGCGAGCCGAGCGAGGTGGCGTCCGTCGTGGCGTTCCTGGCGAGTGATGATGCGTCCTACATCACGGGGCAGACGATTTACCCCGACGGCGGGCGGCTGATCCTGAACTACACGGTGCCGGTGAAGGAGAAGTAGGGGCGCAGCGCTTACCACATGCTCACTGTCATCGCCCACGAAGGCGGGCGATCCAGTACTCCGAGACAGCAGTGATAGAACCGAGCGGCCGCGGCGTACTGGATTCCCCGCCTTCGCGGGGAATGACAGTCGTTGTGAGGCGAGCAGGTTTTCCCTATCACTCCGCCGCAACTGTCATCCCATACCCCAGCCGCTTCGAAATGCCCGCCGCGCAGTCGCGCAGCGCGTGCGCGATCGGGCTGTCCCAGCGCGCATCAAACGTGCCTTCCGGCCCCATCGCGGTGATGACCAGCGCCACATGGCCGGAATGGTCGAACACCGGCGCGGAGAACGCATTGACGCCGGGCAGGGGATCGCCGAGCGCGCGGGCGAGGCCGTGTTTGCGCACCTCGGTCAGCATCTCGGCGATCTTGGCGCCCTTTACGGCGCGCTTCGGATTGTAGCCGACGCCGTGACGGTCGAGGCCGCTTTCGAGCGCGGCATTGATCGTCTTCTCCGGCAGGAACGCTGCAAAGGCACGGCCGGTCGCGGTCTCCAGCAGAGCCATCACGGAGCCGGCCCGCATCACGATGTGCACCGGCTGGGCCGGCTCCTCGAGCTGCACCACGGTCGGACCGTGCGTGCCCCAGACCGCGAGCGAGACCGCATGTCCGATCTGGCTCGCGAGCGCGGCGATCTTCGGCCTTGCGATGCGCACGCCGGAGAGCCGGCGCAGGCTGATCAGGCCGAGCTCCAGCGCCAGCGCGCCGATCTCGTAGCGTCCGGTGGTCTCGCCCTGCTCGATCAATCCGATGCGGGAGAAGCTGGCGAGATAAGGATGCGCCTTGGCCGGCGTCATGCCGGCCTCGCGCGCGAGATCGCGCAGCATCATCGGCTCGCCGCTGCGGGCGAGGGCACGGAGCAGTTCTCCGCCGACCTCGATGGACTGGATGCCGCGGCTTTCCCTCTTCATGCGCCTCCGATGCGCTTGGCTTTACGCCGCGTTGCGCTTGGCGGCGCTGTCGGCGAGATGACGGCCGGCAATGTAGCCGAAGGTCAGCGCCGGCCCAAGCGTGATGCCGGCCCCGGGATAATTGCCGCCCATGATGCTCGCCATGTCGTTGCCGGCGGCATAGAGCCCGGGAATGACCCGGCCCTCGGCGTCGAGCGCGCGCGCGCTCTCGTCGGTGACGATGCCGGCATAGGTGCCGAGATCGCCGATCACCATTTTGATGGCATAGAACGGGCCGTTCTCGATCGGCGCGACACAAGGGTTCGGGCCGTGCATGGCGTCGCCCTGGTAGCGGTTATAGGCCTTCGAGCCCTTGCCGAAGGCGGCGTCGTGTCCCAGCGGCGCGCTCGCATTGAACTGCCTGACCGTCTCGGCGAAGGCCTTGGCATCGATGCCGGCCTTTGCCGCCAGCGCCTCCAGCGTGTCGCCGCGCATGAGATAGCCGGTATTGAGATGATGACCCAGCGGCATCGGGAAGGGCGGCACGCAGCCGAGGCCATATTTGCGCAGCGTCTTGTGATCGCAGACGAGAAACGCCGCGATCTCCTCGCCGGGCTTGGCGGCCTTGACCATGGCCTGGACGAAGTCGTGATAGGAATTGCCCTCATTGGCAAAGCGCCGGCCGTCGCGCATCACCGCGATCACGCCGGGCTTGGCGCGGTCGATGAAGTGCGGCATCACGCCCTTCGATCCGTCCTTGCGCGTCGTCACCGAAACCGGCACCCAGGCGGCTGCATTCGGCAGGCGATCCTCGACATGCCCACCGGCACTTTCCGCAAGGCGCAGGCCGTCGCCGGTATTGCCAGTGGGGCCCGGCGAGAAATGCTCGTTGCCGGTCGGCGCATGCGGAAACATTTTTCTGCGGCGTTCGACATCATGCGGGAAGCCGCCGCAGGCGAGCACGACGCCATGGCGCGCACGGACGCGGACGTCGCGTCCCTCGAGCGAAACGATGGCGCCGGTGACAGTGCCGTTCTCGACCGTCAGCTCGCGCACCGGCGAGGACAGCCACATCGGAATCTTCAGGTCGAGCGCGGATTTGGCGAGGCGCCCGGCGAGCGCGTTGCCGTTGGTCAGCGTCATGCCGCGGCCGTAGCGCAGCACGTCCATCAGATGCTGCGACAGGCGCTTGGCCACGTAGACCGCGGAAGTCAGCGATTTCGTCACCCGCATGAAGTGGATGATCTCCTTGCCGGAGCCAAGCATCATGCCGAACACGGTGAGCTCGGGCAGGGGCATGCCCAGCGTCTTGATCTGATCGCCAAGCTCGCGGCCGTCGAACGGACGTGTCACCATGGAGCGGCCGCCCTGCGCACCGCCCGGTGCCTCGGCGTGATAGTCCGGAAATACCAGCGGCATGTCGAAGCGCAGCGCCGTCTTGGTCGTAAAGAAATCGACCGCCTCGGGACCCGCACTGAGGAATGCATCGACGCGCGCGGCATCGAAATTGTTGCCGGCCTCATGGCGCAAGTAAGTGCGGGCCTGCTCCGGCGTCTCCTCGATGCCGTACGCCTTCGCCAGCGACGTGCCGGGGATCCACAGCCAGCCGCCGGAGCGGGCGGTGGTGCCGCCGAAGCGCGGCTCCTTCTCGACGATCAAGACGTCGAGGCCGCGATGGCGCGCGGTGATCGCGGCCGACATGCCGGAGCAACCCGATCCAGCCACGAGCACGTCGCACTCGTAAGTCTCAATTGCGCTATGCTCGTTGCCGGTCATGTGGCCTCACTTCTTCAGCAACGGGCATTTGGATTCGGAGACCGGGCGGAAGGCGTCCTCGCCCTTCACGATCTTGACGATATCCAGATAGTCCCACGGCTCCTTGGATTGCTCGGGCGTCTTCACCTTGGCGAGATACATGTCGCGAATGACGCGGCCATCCTCGCGCAAGCGTCCGCCATGGACGAATGTATCCTCGATCGGCAGCTCGCGCATCTTGGCCATCACCTTGGCGGAATCGTCGGTGCCGGCGGCCTTGATGGCCTTGAGATAATGCAGCACCGAACCGTAGACGCCGGTCTGGATCATGGTCGGCATCACCTTGGTGCGCTCGTAGAACTTCTTCGACCAGGCGCGGGTTGCCTCGTCCATGGCCCAGTACGACGCCGTGGTCATGTAGGTGCCCTGCGCGGCTTTGAGGCCGATCGCGTGCACGTCGGTGTCGAACATCAGGAGGCCGACCAGCTTCTGGCCGCCCTGGACCAGGCCGAACTCGCCGGACTGCTTGATCGCGTTGTCGGTGTCCTGGCCGGCATTGGCGAAGGCGACGACGTCGGATTTCGAGCTCTGTGCCTGCAGCGCGAAGGAGGAGAAGTCCGCGGTGTTGGTCGGATGCTTGACGCCGCCGAGGACCTTGCCGCCCATCTCGTTGATGAAGCGCGTAGCGTCCTTCTCGAGCTGCTGGCCGAAGGCGTAATCCGCGGTGATGAAGTACCAGGACTTGCCGCCTTCCTTGATCACGGCGGAGGCCGTCACCTTCGACAGCGCGTAGGTATCGTAGGTGAAGTGCACGGTATTCGGGCTGCACAGCTCGTCCGTCAGCGAGCTCGCGCCGGGACCGGAGAGCAGGGCGACCTTGCCCCGCTCGCGCACCATGTTGTGGACGGCGATCGCGATGCCGGAATTGGGGATGTCGACGACGGCGTCGACCTTGCCGTTGTCGAACCAGCCGCGCACGATCTGCACGCCGACGTCGGTCTTCATCTGGTGATCGGCGCTGATGATCTCGATCGGCTTGCCGAGCACGGTCGGCCCGAATTCCTCCACCGCCATCTTCGCGGCTTCCACCGAGCCCGGCCCGCTGTTGTCGCGACCCCAGCTCGACAGATCCGTCAGCACGCCGATCCGCACCGCGTCGTCGGAGACCTGTGCGGTCGCGGCGGATGTCATGGCAACGGAAGTCATGGCCGCGAGCATGGCGCAAGCCAGAAGCCCTCTCATGGTTGTTCCCTCTCTTATTGGCCGCTTGGCGCGGCGGGTTATTCTGGCGGCAAGTTAGATAATGGTGAATTAGTTTGCCAATGGCGAATAGGCCGCCGGTGAACGACCGGAAGCGGAACTACTTCCACGCCGTCATTGCGGACCAACGGGTCCGCGCGAAGCGCGGTCCGATGACAGGCTCCGCGAAGCAATCCAGACTGTTTCCGCGGAGGAAGGCTGGATTGCTTCGTCGCAAGGGCTCCTCGCAATGACGAATGTTGAAGCAACTGTGCGCAAAATCTCGCGCAGTGATCCTGTAGGAGCCAGCACGCCCGCAGGTTGCAACCGTCGCTGCGATTGGCCATGATGCTCGCAGGAATCTTGGGGCAGGGCATGACGGCAGCAACGGGGATTTCCGCGGGGGCGGAGAAATCGACGACGGCGCATGTGGTGTGGGCGAGCGCGCTCGGCACTGCGATCGAGTGGTACGATTTCCTGATCTACGGCACGGCGGCGGCGCTGGTCTTCAACAAGCTGTTCTTTCCGAGCTTCGATCCCTTCGTCGGCACGCTGGCGGCGTTCTCGACCTACGCGGTCGGTTTCGTGGCGCGGCCGATCGGCGGCGCCATCATCGGGCATTACGGCGACCGGCTCGGCCGCAAGACCATGCTGGTCGCAACCATGATCGCGATGGGGCTCGGCACCTTCCTGATCGGCTGCCTGCCGACCTACAGCCAGATCGGCGTCTGGGCACCGATCCTGCTCGTCATGCTGCGCTTCGTTCAGGGCATCGGCTTAGGAGGCGAATGGAGCGGCGCGGTCGTCATGGTGATCGAGCATGCCGGCAATCGCCGCGGCTTCTACGGCAGCCTGGTGCAGATCGGCTTTCCAGTCGGCGTTGCCGCCTCCACCGGCATTTTCGGCCTGATGACCAGGCTGCCCGAAGCTGATTTCCTGAGCTGGGGCTGGCGCGTGCCGTTCCTGATCAGCATTTTGCTCGTCGGCGTCGGCTTCATCGTGCGACTCAAGCTTGCGGAGACACCGCACTTCAAGGAGGTGGTCGAGCGCAAGGAAGTGCTGGCGCAGCCGGTGCTCGAGGTGCTGCGCCGCGACTGGCGCAGTTTTCTGCTGGCGATCGGCATCACGGTGTCGGAGGTCGGGCTCGCTTATCTCCTCACCGTCTTCACGGTTGTTTACGCCACGACCAAACTCGGTCTGCCGCGTCAGGTCATCCTGAATGCCGTGGTCTATGCCGCGATCGTCGAGTTCGCAACACTGCCGCTCGCCGGCTGGCTTTCCGACATCTTCGGCCGCAAGGCGCTCTATCTTGCCGGCGGCGTGTTCTCGGTGGCGCTGGCGTTTCCGTTGTTCTGGTTCCTCGACACCAGGGAGCCGGCGCTGATCACGCTGGCGCTCGTCGTCACGATGACGCTGACGCATGCCCTGCTGTTCGGACCGAAGGCGGCCTTCATGCCCGAGCTGTTCCGCACCCAGGTGCGCTACAGCGGAGCCTCGCTCGGCGCCAATGTCGCCGCAGCGCTGAGCGGCGGCTTCTCGCCGCTGATCGCCGCCGCGCTGCTCGCATGGGCCGGTTCGTACTGGGCCGTGTCGGTCTATATCATCGCGCTCTCGATCATCACGATCATTGCGACGCTGATTGCGCCGGAGACGGCGCGCGACGCGCTGAAATCCTGACGTCGATCGTCTCGCGCGACGTAGCACGGGAAAAGGGAACCATCGTCGCTCAACCGCCGGGTTCCGCCCGCCGATTGCCTTTTGTTGGCCGGCAAGCGAACCTCCTGCGGCCATATTTGAGAACGAGTGATTTCCCGCGAGGGAGGCGCTTCGATGACCAAAGCTCTGATCACTGCTGTCGCAATGCTGGCCTGTGTGCCTGTGAGCGCCGTTGCGCAGGAGCGCGCGGGCGATGCAGCGCTCGGCGCGGTATCCGGCGCGGTCGTGCTGGGCCCGGTCGGGGCGGTCGCCGGAGCCTTGATTGGCTACACCGCCGGACCTTCGATCGCTCGCTCCTGGGGCATGAGAGGTTCGCAGTCGGCAAGACATCGTCAGCCGCCACGCCGCGCGGCCGGCGGCCCGTCGCGCACGCGCGAGGTGATGGCAGCCAACGGCCAGATGAGAGCTGCCGGCAATACGGCTCCGCCGGTTCAAGCCGCGCCCACCATGCCGGCGCAGAGCCTAACGCCGCCCGTACAGGGATTCGACTAGATCCCAGCTTTAAGCCGGCGCCTTCGGCCGCAGCCGATCGACCTGGCGGGCTTGCGCCTAGGACTGGCCGAGGATCTTCCTCGCGGCGCGAAGATGCGGCTTGTCGATCATCTGGCCGTCGAGCCGCAGCGTGCCGGAATTGGGATTGCTGGCGAACGCCGCGATCACTTTCTCCGCCCAGGTCCGTTCGGCGTCCGTCGGCTCGAACGCCGCGTTGACGATGTCGACATGCTTGGGATGGATCAGCGCCTTGGCCGAAAAGCCGTCGCGCCGTGCGGCGCGCGTCTCCTGCTCAAGGCCTGCGAGATTGTCGATGTCGGTGTAGACCGTATCGATCGGCGCGACCTCGGCCGCGGCCGCTGCCATCAGGCAGAGATCGCGCGCGAGGCGATAGGGACTGTGGAACACGCCGCCCGAGGCTTTCTCGGTGGCGCCGAGCGAGGCTGAGAGATCCTCCGCGCCCCACATCAGGCCGGCGAGGCGGGGAGAGCATCCCTTGTAGCTGCCGAGGCCGAAGATCGAGCCGGCGGTCTCCGTCGCGACGCAGACGATGCGCGTCGCGCCGACTGCGATGCCGGCCGCAGCTTCCAGCGCTTCGAGCCAGGTCGCGATCTGCCGTACGTCATCGCCGCTCTGCGATTTCGGCAGCACGATGCCGTCGGGCTTGCCGGGCATCACCGCGGCGAGATCTGCGAGCGTCATGCCGGTGTCGAGCGCGTTGACGCGGACATAGAGCTGATGCGGGCCGCGAGAGCCCTTCAGCATCGCCAGAGTTAACCCGCGCGCCTCCGGCTTCTTCTCGCTGACGACGGAATCCTCGAGATCGATGATCAGTGCGTCGGCCTTGCCTTCGCTCGCCTTCTCGAATTTGCGCGGGGAATCGCCCGGCACGAACAGCATCGAACGCATCAGATCGGCCTCTTGTGCATCATCGCCATGCGCCGGCATTTGCCGACGATCTCGTGGTTCTGGTTGAGGGCATGGCCCACCGAAAAGTCCTCGAAGTAAAGTCCGGCCATCGCGGTTTCCTCCCTGCGAAATAACGGCGCGCTCTTAGCGTCACGCCGCATGACCCCATGCATGGTACACACACTCGATCGACAAATTCACGTATCTGTACCAAGCTTTTCAAGTTAAAGAACGCAAGCGGGGGCACGTCCGGGTGCAGCAATCGGAAACGGCCCTTCGAGGGGAAAACGCGACGAGGAGGGAGATGGCGAGGTCGCGGCTCCCGACAGGGAGATCACGAGCATGGATTTCGCGCTCACCGATCAGCAGGAAGCCATTCGCGACGCCATCGCCAAGATCTGTGAAGGCTTTCCGGACGCCTATTGGCTGAAGAAAGACCACGACGGCGGCTTCCCGCACGACTTCCACAAGGCGCTGGCCGACGCCGGCTGGCTCGGCATCTGCGTGCCGGAAGCCTATGGCGGCTCGGGCCTCGGCATCACGGAAGCTGCGATCATGATGCGCACCATTGCGGAATCGGGTGCCGGCATGTCCGGGGCCTCCGCGGTGCACATCAACGTGTTCGGTCTCAATCCGGTCGTCGTGTTCGGCACCGAGGAACAGCGCAAGCGCATGCTGCCGCCAATGGTCGAGGGCCGCGAGAAGGCGTGCTTCGCCGTCACCGAACCCAACACCGGCCTGAACACCACCCAGCTCAAGACCCGCGCGGTCGCCAAGAACGACCGCTACATCGTCAACGGCCAGAAGGTGTGGATCTCGACCGCGCAGGTCGCGCACAAGATCCTGCTGCTGGCGCGCACCACGCCGCTGGAGGAGGTGCGCTCGCCGACCCACGGTCTCAGCCTGTTCTACACCGATTTCGACCGCAACAAGATCAAGGTCCATGAGATCGAGAAGATGGGCCGCAAGATCGTCGATTCCAACGAGCTGTTCTTCGAGGACTTTGAAATTCCGATGGAGGACCGGATCGGCGAGGAAGGCAAGGGTTTCCAGTACATTCTCGAAGGCATGAACCCGGAGCGCATCCTGATCGCCGCGGAGGCGGTCGGCCTCGGCAAGCTCGCGCTGGCGAGAGCCACCGAATATGCCAAGACGCGCGTGGTGTTCAACCGGCCGATCGGCAAGAACCAGGGCATCCAGCATCCGCTCGCGGTGAACTGGGTCGAGCTCGAGGCGGCGTGGCTGATGGTGATGTCGGCGGCCTGGCAGTACGACAAGGGCATGCCCTGCGGCGCTGCGGCCAATGCCGCGAAATATCTTGCGGGCGAGGCGGGCTTCTCGGCCTGCGAGCAGGCCGTGATGACTCATGGCGGCTTCGGTTACGCCAAGGAGTTTCACGTCGAGCGCTATTTGCGCGAGGTGCTGATCCCGCGCATCGCACCGGTCAGCCCGCAGCTCGCGCTTAGCTTCATCGCGGAGAAGGTGCTGGGGCTCGCCAAATCGTACTGAGCGAGTCTTGCCGTGCTGCTATTCGGAGGCGATGCGTTCCATTGCCATGGCGCGTAGCCGGGCACGCTGGATCTTGACGCCGTTGGCGCTGTCGGTGACGGGGAAGGCATCCACGACATAGATGCGCGCCGGTACCTTGTAGCCGGCGAGCCGGTCGCGCAGGTGCGCGATCAGCCTCGCCGGTATCGGCGGCTCCTGTGCCGGGATCACGAACGCGACGCAGCGCGCCTGGCCCTTCAGATCCACGGCGACCACCTGAGCGTCGGCCACGCCGGCGCAGGATTTGAGCTCGTCCTCGATCTCGCCGGGGGCGACGAGGAAACCGCCGAGCCTCATCGCATCGCCCGCGCGGGTCTCGTAGACGAAGGAGCCGTCGCCGCGCAGCCGGCCGATGTCGCCGGTGCGGAAGAACCCGTCGGCCGTGATCGCTTCGCGCGTCGCCTCCGGATTGTTGAAATAGCCGAGGAAGCAAGACGGCGCGCTGATCTCGATCTCGCCGGAAACGCCGAACGACACAAGCTCGCCGGTCTCGCTGTCGCGCACGCGCACGCCTGCGTCAGGTGCCATCGGCCAGCCGCCGCCCTCGATCCGTTCGGCGAAGGCGTCTCCGGCACGGCCAATCGAGAACAGCGCCTGCACCTCGCTCGATCCGTAGAGACCGAACAGCGGCAGGCCGCGCGCCTCGGCCTCCGCGGCAAGCTCGCGCCAGCCGGGCTGGAACGCAGCGAAACCGCAGACTTCCAGATGCTTGAATGGGCGTGGTGCCTCGGTAAGGGCGAGGATGCGGCGGAACATCTCGTCGGAGCCAAAGGCGTGCGTGATTCCGTGCTCGCTGAGAATCTTCAGGGCCGGCGCCGCCTCGAAGGCGTCAAGCACATGGATGGCCGCGCCCGCCGCGACGAAGCCGAGCAGGCTTGTCATGCCAAAGGTGCCGCAGAACGGCAGCATGGCCAGTAGCGAGTGATGTTGCGGATCAAGCTTGAGCGCTTCGGCGACGGAGGTGGCGTGCGTGGCCAGCGTGCGCTGCGAATGCGCGACGAGCTTCGGCCCCTTGGTGGTGCCCGATGTGGTGTAAAGCAGGACCGGCAGGTCGATGTCGTCCGGAGCCGGCGGGGCGGGGGGATAAGCCCTGTCGAAGGCGTCGAAGCGCACGCAGGGCCAGTGCGCCGGGATCGCATCCGCGCCGATCACCGCGAGCTTCTGCAGCGCGGGCGCCTCGTCCTTGCCAACATCGGCGAGGATCGCGGCGAAATCGATCGAGCGGAAGGCGGCCTCGACCACCATCAGCTTGGCGCCCGAGAGGCGGAGCAGATGCGCGACGTCGGCGCTGCGGTACCGTGTATTGACGGCCGCGACGATCGCACCAAGGCGGGCGGCGGCGAACAGCAGCGCGAGCCATTCGATCCGGTTGATCAGCCAGACCGCGACCACGTCGCCCTTGCCGATGCCTTGCGCCGCAAGCCAGGCCGCGCTCTGCTCGATCTTGGCAGCGAATTCCGCGCGCGAGACCGGCGTGCCGTCGAATACGAAGGCTGGATCGGCGGCCTCTGTCCGGAGCAGCGATTGCAGCGAAAACGCGTTGGCACTCATGGCAACCGGAGTAACCTGATCGCGCAAACCTGTCTACTTGGTGCCGAACATCCGATCGCCGGCGTCGCCCAGGCCCGGCACGATGTAGCCGTGGTCGTTGAGCCGCTCGTCGATCGCGGCGGTCCAGATCGGCACGTCGGGATGTTCGCGCTGGAACTGCGCGATGCCCTCGGGCGCGGCCAGAAGGCAGACGAAGCGGATGTCGCGGGCGCCGCGGGCCTTGAGCAGGGAGGCGCCGGCACAGGCCGAGTTACCGGTCGCCAGCATCGGGTCCATCAGGATCACGGTGCGGTCGGACAGGTCCTGCGGCGCCTTGAAGTAATATTCCACGGCCTGCAATGTCTCGGGGTCGCGGTAGAGCCCGATATGGGCGATGCGCGCCGAGGGCATCAGCGCCAGCATGCCGTCGAGGAAGCCGACGCCGGCGCGCAGGATCGGCGCCAGCGTGAGCTTCTTGCCGGCGATCTTGGGCGCCTGCATGGCCGCGATCGGCGTCTCGATCCCGACCAGCTCCAGCGGCAAATCGCGCGTCACCTCGTAGCCGAGCAGCATCCCGATCTCGTTCAGGATCTCGCGAAAGCTCTTGGTCGAGCGGTCCTTCTCCCGCATCAGGGAAAGCTTGTGCTGGACCAGGGGGTGGGCGACGACGTTGACATTGCCAGTGCTCATGAAACCGATCTACACGGTTCCCTCAAATTGCGCCAGATCGGCCGGGCCTTTTCCGCCGGACGGCTGGCCTCAACCGGGCATTGCCACTGCGCTGCGGGCCCGGTTGCTCGCCGCATAGGCGGCCATGGTCAATTCGCGGTCGATCGCTGTGCGCATCGCGTCCATCGTGGGCTGGCGCAGGCGTCGCTTCGCGGTCGCATGCGACGGCTTGTGGATGGCGCGCAGCGCGGCGATGGTCTCCGCAAGGGTGCCGTCGACGGCATCCGGCGCAACCACACGATCCAGGAACCCGGCGGCCAGCGCCTCCTCGGGCTCGTACATTTCACCGAGCGTGGCGGTGCGGCTGAGCCAGGCCGGATGCAGGCGGCTGCGCGCCAGCTCGATGGCAAAGCTCGGCGGCGCGATGCCGATCGCGACCTCGTTCAGCCCCATGCGGTGCGGCCCGCGCGCGCCCAGCCTGACATCGCAGGCGAGCAGCAGGAACGTTCCCATCGGAAACGCGTGACCCTCCATCACGCCGACCGTCGGATGCGGAAACGACATCAGCCGCAGCGCAAGCTCCGCGCCGGCACGGACCATTTCGAGGCTTCTGGCGGCATCGCCCGAGGCGAACACCTTCAAATCGAAGCCGGCAGAGAAGATGCCGGGCCGTGCCGAGCGCAGCACCACGATCTCGGCTTCCTTTTCGGCCCGGTCGAAGGCGGTACCGATCGCGGCCAGCATGGTCGTCGACATCACGTTGACCTTGCCGTCGTCGAGCCCGATCCGCGCGACGCCCTCGTTCACCTCAAAGTTCACTCCCGCTGCCATTAGTCTCTCCTGTCATGGACCAGGCTTGACTGTCGGAGGCTGATGTAGACCAATCAATATAATCTCGTGCGAAAGGGGAGAGCGCCATGCCGGCCGTGCCGAAACACCGCCAGCCCATCATCAATGCCGCGGTGACGCTGTTCCGCCGCCAGGGCTTTGCCCGGACCGGGCTGAACGACATCGTCGATGTCAGCGGCGCGCCAAAAGGATCGCTCTACCATTACTTTCCGGACGGAAAATCCTCGATCGCGGTGGCGGCGGTGGAGGAGGCGGGCCGCCGCGTGGCGGCGACGGTCGCCAAGCTCGCGGAGGATTGCGGCTCGACCGGCGACCTGTTGCGCGCCCATGCAAGGTTGCTTGCAGGCTGGATGCAGGGCTCCGGCTTTCGCAATGGTTGCCCGATTACGACCGTGCTGCTCGAGCTCGCGCCGCGCGAGCGCGCCGTGTCCGATGCGGGTCGCAAAGCTTATGCTGCGCGATTATCCATTCTGCGCGACAAGCTGCTCGCGGACGGCTTTGCCAGATCTCGCGCCGAAGCGCTCGCGGTGCTCTGCACGTCGGCGCTTCAGGGCGCGCTGATCCAGGCCCGCGTCGAGCGCAGCGGCCGGCCGATCGAGGTCACAGCGGCGGAATTGGCCCGGCTGATCGAGAGGGAGGCGGGGAGCTAGACGCCGAGCCCGCGCGCGTGATCACGAGCGTCAGGATCGCGCCCCAGATCAGGCTCAGCGTCATGGTCAGGATGGTCACGGTGACCACCTGCTCCAGATTTCCCTTGAGGAGCGGCATGCTGGTCAATCCCCGTCAGGCGTGGAGATGCCAGAGATAGATGGCGGCTCTCAGCGCGATCAGGGCGGTGAGCACGCTGCCCATCGAGATCACGGTCAGCGCATGCAGCGCGAGGCGCTTGACCTGAGCCATGCGCAGCTTCGATAGCGCTGGCTGATGTTCAGCCCACCGCAGCGGTTGTTCAACGCCATGTGTCAACGTCGGCATTTCTGGAGTCCTTCGGGTCTAGCGGAAACTGTCGCAAGCGAGCGGCTGGTAAGGCGCGCCCAGCATGGGGTGAACGGAAGGAACGCTCGGCCGCGATGCGTCTGCGGCCAATTCCCGGACCTCGACGAGGGCCGACAGCACAGCCAGAACGAGGTCGGCGTGGCGCGCCTCGACGGCGGAGCCGAGCCAGTCCGGCAGCTCGCGCTCGCGCGACAGCGCACAATGCCATTCGCCCTCGTCATAGGCGATGCGGCGGACCTGCCACAGCGGCAGCTCGAGCTCCAGCAGCGCCAGCGCCGCATCGGTCCAGGCTTCAGCGTCGATCAGGCGCGTGAGGCGTGTCGTGCGTTCGCTTTGGTCGAACGAGGCGACGCGCCGGCAGGCCCTGTCGATAATTTCGAACATCAACGGACGCGTCATCGCCGGTGTCGCGCGAAGCTGCTGGCCGAGGGAGGGCGGGTCGAGGCGTCGCAGAATGGCGGTCATGTCAGGCCTCCTGGAAATGGCGTCGGTCAGTCGGCCGGCATTGCCAGGATGGGCCTCAAAGGCATTTGAAAACGAGATGGGGATCGGGCGAGAGATATAGAGATTTCATAGGTGCGGGGCGGGTGAGCGTCGCCCGCCCGGCCTTTATGAGATTCCTATAACGTCGCCATAGGCCTCATCTCGAAAACCTATGACCGCGCTGGCATTTCAGCACGGTCAAACTTCCGGCTGTCATCCGGGGACATGCGTTCCATGTCCTTCGCGAGCCCGCCGGGTCACCGAGAGAAAGTTGCGTCGGCCTTTGGGGACGCAACGAGGAGCAATCCGATGATGGACATTCTGATGCTGGCGCTGGGCTTCGGCTTCTTTGCGGTCGCGATCGGCTACACCTACGCCTGCGAACGGCTGTGAGGGAGCGGACCATGATCTTCGATTATGCGCTCGCCGGCGCCGTCTCGTTCGGCCTCCTGATTTATCTCACCTACGCGCTGCTGCGGCCCGAGCGGTTCTGACCCGTGCTGCTGCTCGTCGAATTGCTGCTGGCGGACGCCGTGCTCGTCGCCGGCCTGCTGACGGTGCTGCTGCCGCTGCTGCGCCGGGCACCAAGCTTGAAGGGTTGATTCCATGACTATGGTCGGTTGGCTCCAGATCATTCTGTTCTGCGTCATCATCGTCGCACTCACAAAACCGCTCGGCTGGTACATGACGCGGGTGTTTGGCGGCGAGCGCACATTCCTGTCGCCGGTGCTGCGGCCGATCGAGGCCGGCATCTACTGGATTTCCGGCGTTGACCAGAAGCGCGAGCAGCATTGGCTGGCCTACACGGTCGCCATGCTGCTGTTCCATGTCGGTGGCTTCCTCGTCATCTACGGCGTGATGCGCCTCCAGGCCGTGCTGCCGTTCAATCCGGCCGGGCGGGGCGCGGTTGCGGAAGATCTCTCCTTCAACACGGCAATATCGTTCATCACCAACACCAACTGGCAGAATTACGGCGGCGAAAGCACCCTGTCCTATCTGGTGCAGATGCTGGGCCTGACGCACCAGAACTTCCTGTCGGCCGCAACCGGCATCGCACTCGCAATGGCCCTGATCCGCGGCTTCTCGCGCGCCTCGATGCGCACCGTCGGCAATTTCTGGGTCGACGTCACCCGCTGCACGCTTTATGTGCTGCTGCCGATCTGCATCGTCTACACGCTGTTCCTGGTGTGGCAGGGAATGCCGCAGACGCTCGGCGATTATGTCGAGGCCACCACGCTCGAAGGCGCCAAGCAGACCATCGCGGTCGGACCGGTCGCTTCGCAAGTCGCGATCAAGATGCTCGGCACCAATGGCGGCGGCTTCTTCAACGCCAATGCCGCGCATCCCTTCGAGAATCCCACCGCGCTGTCGAACTTCGTGCAGATGCTCTCGATCTTCGCGCTCGGCGCCGCGCTCACCAACGTGTTCGGCCGCATGGTCGGCAACGAGCGCCAGGGCTGGGCAATCTTGTCCGTGATGGGCGTGCTGTTCATCGCCGGCGTCGCCATCACCTATTGGGCGGAGGCGAACGGAACCGCGACGCTGCAGGCGCTGGGCCTGACCGGCGGCAACATGGAGGGCAAGGAAGTCCGCTTCGGCATCGTCGCGTCCTCGTTGTTCGCCGTGGTGACGACCGCTGCGTCCTGCGGCGCCGTTAACGCCATGCATGACAGCTTCACCGCGCTTGGCGGCATGATCCCGCTGATCAACATCGAGCTCGGCGAGATCATCGTCGGCGGCGTCGGCGCCGGCATGTACGGCATGCTGCTGTTCGTCATCCTTGCGATCTTCGTTGCTGGCCTGATGGTCGGCCGCACGCCGGAATATGTCGGCAAGAAGATCGAGGCGCGCGAGGTCAAGATGGCGATGCTGGCCATCCTGGTGCTGCCGCTGATGATCCTCGGCTGGACTGCGGTCGGCGTGGTGTATCCGGCGGCCGTCGCCTCCATGGCGAACGCCGGGCCGCACGGCTTCACCGAAGTGCTCTACGCCTATACGTCGGCGGCCGGGAACAACGGCTCCGCCTTCGCGGGCCTCACCGGCAATACTTTCTTCTATAATCTCACGCTGGCCAGCGCGATGTTCGTCGGCCGCTTCTTCATGATCGTCCCGGCGATGGCGATCGCGGGATCGCTCGCGGAGAAGAAATCGATCCCGCCGTCCATGGGCACGTTCCCGACTACCGGGGGCCTGTTCGTCGGCCTCGTCGTCGGTGTCATCCTGATCGTGGGCGGCCTGACCTTCTTCCCGGCGCTCGCGCTCGGTCCGATCGTCGAGCACCTGGCGATGAACGCCGGCAACCTGTTCTGATTGTCTGGAGTGACCTCCATGGATACGACCAAACTGCAAAAGCGTGCGCCGATGTCGGCAATGCTCGATCCCAGGATCGTTGTCCCTGCGATCCGCGCCTCCTTCACCAAGCTCGATCCGCGGCTGATGATCAAGAACCCCGTGATGTTCGTGGTCGAGATCGTCGCTGCGCTGACAACCGTGATTTTCCTGCGCGACCTCGTCACCGGTGGCGCCGGTCTCGGCTTCACCTTCCAGATCATCGTCTGGCTCTGGTTCACGGTGCTGTTTGCCAATTTCGCCGAGGCGGTGGCCGAAGGCCGTGGCAAGGCGCAAGCCGAGACGCTGCGCAAGACGCGCACTGAGAGCCAGGCCAAGCTCCTGACCGGGGCCGGCGCGGCTTTCAAGCTCGTGCCGGGCACGAGCCTGAAGGTCGGCGACATCGTGCTGGTCGAGGCGGGCGACACGATCCCCTCGGACGGTGAAGTGATCGAGGGCGTCGCCTCGGTCAATGAAGCCGCCATTACCGGCGAGTCCGCGCCCGTCATTCGCGAATCCGGCGGCGACCGTTCCGCAGTCACCGGCGGCACGCAGGTGCTGTCGGACTGGATCCGCGTCCGCATCACGGCAGCCCAGGGCTCGACCTTCATCGACCGCATGATCAAGCTGGTCGAGGGTGCCGAGCGGCAGAAGACGCCGAACGAGATCGCGCTCAACATCCTGCTCGCGGGGCTCACCATCATCTTCGTGTTCGCCACCGTCACCATTCCGAGCTATGCGGCCTATGCCGGCGGCTCGATCTCGGTGATCGTGCTGGTCGCGCTGTTCGTGACGCTGATCCCGACGACGATTGGCGCGCTGTTGTCCGCAATCGGCATCGCCGGCATGGACCGTCTCGTGCGCTTCAACGTGCTGGCGATGTCCGGCCGCGCCGTCGAGGCCGCAGGCGACGTCGATACACTGCTGCTCGACAAGACCGGAACCATCACGCTCGGCAACCGGCAGGCGACAGCCTTCCGTCCTGTGCGTGGCGTCACCGAGCAGGAGCTGGCGGATGCCGCCCAGCTCGCCTCCCTCGCCGACGAGACGCCGGAGGGCCGCTCCATCGTCGTGCTGGCCAAGGAGAAATACGGCATCCGCGGGCGTGACATGGCAGAATTGGGAGCCACCTTCATCCCTTTCACGGCGCAGACCCGCATGAGCGGCGTCGACGCCGGCGGCTCGTCAGTGCGCAAGGGGGCGGTCGACGCCATGCTGAACTATGTCGGCGGCGGCGCGCCCCTGGCCGTTGCCTCGGGCAACACGGCTCGCGCCGTCCAGCCCGCCGGGCTCTCGGACATTGGCCGCGAGATCCAGACCATTGCCGACGAGATCGCCAAGTCCGGCGGCACGCCGCTGGCGGTCGCCAGGGATGGCAAGCTGCTCGGGATCGTCCAGCTCAAGGACATCGTCAAGGGTGGCATTCGTGAGCGCTTCGCAGAACTGCGCCGCATGGGTATCCGCACCATTATGATCACCGGCGACAACCCGATGACGGCGGCCGCGATCGCGGCGGAAGCCGGCGTCGACGACTTCCTGGCGCAGGCCACCCCGGAGGACAAGCTCAAGCTGATCCGCGACGAGCAAGCCAAGGGCAAGCTGGTCGCGATGTGCGGCGACGGCACCAACGACGCGCCAGCGCTGGCGCAGGCCGATGTCGGCGTCGCCATGAACACCGGCACCCAGGCCGCCCGCGAGGCCGGCAACATGGTCGACCTCGACTCCAACCCGACCAAGCTGATCGAGGTGGTCGAGATCGGCAAGCAGCTCTTGATGACGCGCGGTGCGCTGACGACCTTCTCGATAGCCAACGACGTCGCCAAGTATTTCGCGATCATCCCGGCCATGTTCCTGGCGTTTTACCCCCAGCTTGGCGTGCTCAACGTCATGAATCTGTCGAGCCCGCAGAGCGCCATCCTGTCGGCAATCATCTTCAACGCGCTCGTCATCATCGCGCTGATCCCGCTGGCGCTGAAAGGCGTCGCCTACCGCGCCGTCGGTGCCGGCGCGCTGCTCCGGCGCAACCTCTTGGTCTACGGCCTCGGCGGCATCGTCATTCCCTTCATCGGCATCAAGGCGATCGATCTCGTCGTGACCGCCCTGCACCTGGCCTAACCCCGTCATTGCGAGCGTAGCGAAGCGACGAAGCAATCCAGACTGCCTTCGCGGAACGACCCTGGATTGCTTCGCTTCGCTCGCAATGACGAAAGACTGGAGACACAACATGCTCAGAGAAATCCGCCCCGCCATCGTCCTTTTGCTGATCCTCACCGCCATCACGGGCTTGGCCTATCCACTCGCGATGACGGCCATCGCCGGCGCGCTCTTTCCCGCGCAGGCACAAGGCAGCCTGGTCGAGAAGGACGGCAAGGTGATCGGCTCGGCCCTGATCGGGCAGGAGTTCAGAGAGGACAAGTATTTCCACGGCCGCCCGTCGGCGACGGTTGCGCCGGACCCCAATGACTCGACCAAGACGGTGTCGGCACCCTACAACGCCGCCAATTCGGGCGGCTCCAATCTCGGCCCGACCAGCAAAGCCCTGGCCGACCGGCTGAAGGAGGATGTGGACAAGCTCAAGGCTGAGAATCCGAACCAGCCGGTCCCGGTCGACCTCGTGACGACCTCGGCCAGCGGTCTCGATCCGGATATCTCGCCCGAAGCGGCGCAATTCCAGGTGCCACGGGTAGCGAAGGCGCGGAATCTGCCGGAAGACACCGTGAGGAAGCTTGTAGCTTCCAACGTTCTGGGCCGCTGGTTCGGGTTGCTCGGCGAACCCAGGGTTAACGTTCTGGCGCTGAATCGCGCGCTCGATCAGGCGGCGGCGAAGTAGCGGTCTAGGCCGGGAATGCCCGAATGATTATATTGGCCTGATGGTCCGAGAGCGCCGCGATTCCGAACAACGTCCGTCCCCGGAGGCGCTGCTGGAGGCAGCGCGCCGGGAAGAGAGCGTCAGCGGCAAGCTGAAGATCTTCGTCGGCGCCGCGCCTGGCGTCGGCAAGACCTATGAGATGCTGCAGAGCGCCCACGCCAAGCGCAAGGCCGGCGTCGATATCGTGGTCGGCTTCGTCGAAACCCATGGCCGCGCCGAGACCGAGGCATTGGTGCGCGGGCTCGAGATGGTCCCGCGCAAGAGGCTGGACTACCGCGGCCAGGTCGTCGAGGAGATGGACCTCGATGCCGTGATCGCGCGGCGGCCAAGAATCGCATTGGTCGACGAGCTCGCCCACACCAACGGCGCAGGCAGCCGCCACCCCAAGCGCTATCTCGACGTCGAGGAGCTGCTCTCCCACGGCATTGACGTCTACACCGCTGTCAACATCCAGCACATCGAGAGCCTGAACGACGTCGTTGCCCAGATCACCCATGTCCGGGTGCGCGAGACGGTGCCCGATTCCGTGTTCGACCGCGCCGATGCGATCGAACTGATCGACCTCACGCCCGACGATCTGATTCAGCGCCTGAGGGAGGGCAAAGTCTATGTGCCCAAGCAGGCAGAGCGGGCGCTGGAGCACTATTTCTCGCCGGGCAATCTGACCGCCTTGCGCGAGCTCGCTTTGCGGCGCACCGCCGAGCGGGTCGACGAGCAGCTGCTCAACCACATGCAGGCGAATGCGATTCCCGGGCCCTGGGCCGCGGGCGAGCGCATCCTCGTCTGCGTCAGCGAGGATCCGCGCGCGGCCGGGCTCGTGCGCTACACCAAGCGGCTGGCGGACCGGCTGCATGCTCCGTTCACCGCGGTGTCGATCGAGACGCGGCGATCCCTGCAATTGTCCGATGAGCAGCGCGATCGATTGGCCGATACGCTGCGCCTTGCGGAATCGCTCGGCGGCGAGGCGCTGACCATTCCCGCGATCGGCCGCCGCATTGCCGACGACGTCATCAATTTCGCGCAAGGCAACAACGTCACCCAGATCGTGATCGGCAAGTCGACCCGCTCGCGCTGGTTCGAGATGACGCGCGGCTCCGTCGTCCATGATCTGGTGCGCCGTGCCGGCAATATCAGCGTCCACGTCGTCCCCGGCGACGAACTGCCGGCCGAGGATGGGCCCAAGACAGCGGTACAGGCCGCGGCGCGATCCGAGTCGTTCAATCCGCTGCCCTATCTGAAGGCGCTGGGCATCGTCCTGATCGGCCTTGGCGCCGCCGTGCTGCTCCAGCCGCGGTTCGGCATCGAGAATGTCGATCTCGTGCTGTTGACCGCGGTTGTTGCAGTCGCGGTGCGGTATGGACTATGGCCGTCATTGCTTGCCAGCATTGCAGCCTCGCTTGCTTACAATTTCTTCTTCCTTCCGCCGGTCTACAATTTCACCATCACCGATCCAACCAACGTTGCGGCGTTCTTCTTCTTCATGCTGATCGCCGTACTGGTCTCCAATGTCGCGGCGCGCGTGCGCACGCAGGCCGACGCCGCCATCGGCCGGATCAGGATGTCGGAGCAGCTCTACGCTTTCAGCCGCAAGCTCGCAGGCACCGCGACGCTCGACGACGTGCTGTGGGCGACTGCCTACCAGATTGCGTTGATGCTGAAGGTCCGGGTGGTGTTGCTGCTGCCGGAAGACGGCTTGCTCACGGTGAAATCCGGCTACCCGCCTGAAGATGATCTCGACCAGGCCGACCTTGCCGCCGCCAACTGGGCCTGGAGCAATAACCGTCTCGCCGGCCGTGGCTCCGATACGTTGCCGGGTGCAAAACGGCTGTTCCTGCCGATGCGCACCGGGCGCGGCCCGATCGGCGTGATCGGCATCGACAACGACCGCACCGGGCCGCTGCTGACGCCGGACCAGCGCCGGTTGCTGGACGCGCTGGTCGACCAGGGCGCGCTGGCGATCGAGCGCGTGCTGCTGGTCGAGGACATGGACCGCGTCAAGCGCACCGTCGAATCCGAGCGTCTGCGCTCGGCGCTCTTGACCTCGATCTCGCACGATTTGAAGACGCCGCTCGCCTCCGTGCTGGGTGCCGCCTCGACCATGCGCGATCTCGCCGGTGCGCTCTCCGACACCGAGAAGCGCGACCTGCTCGCCACCGTCATCGACGAATCCGAGCGGCTCAACCGCTTCATCGCCAACCTGCTCGACATGACCAAGCTCGAATCCGGGGCCATTGTGCCCAACACGGCGCTGCATGATCTCGGCGAGATCGTGGGCAGCGCGCTGCGGCGGGCGAGCAAGATCCTTGATAGCCACAAGGTCGCGCTGGTGCTGGCCGCCGATCTGCCGATGCTCCAGCTGGACGCCGTGCTGTTCGAGCAGGTGCTGTTCAATCTGCTCGACAATGCCGCTAAATATTCGCCGCCCGACACCACGATCTCGATCAAGAGCAAACGCGAGCGCGATCATGTCGTGCTCGAGATCGCCGACGAGGGGGCCGGCATCCCGCCCGACGAGCTCGAGAGCGTGTTCGACAAGTTCTACCGCGTACAGAAGGGCGATCATGTCCGCCCCGGCACAGGCCTTGGCCTTGCCATCTCGCGCGGCTTCGTCGAGGCGATGCGCGGGACGATCTCGGCCGCCAACCGCGGCGACCGGAGCGGCGCCGTCCTCACCATTCGTCTTCCCGTTCCGGCGCAGAGCCGTGCATTGGATACCGCCGCATGAGCGCTGCCCCGATCAAGGTCCTGGTCATCGACGACGAGCCGCCGATCCGCAAATTGCTGCGGATGGGACTATCGACGCAGGGCTATGAAATCCTGGAGGCGTCGAACGGCAAGATTGCGCTGGAGAAGCTCGAGGAAGCGCCGGCGCTGATCATTCTCGATCTCGGCCTGCCCGACGTTCAGGGGCACGAACTGCTGCGCACCATCCGCGCCCGCAACGAAAGCGTGCCGATCGTGGTGCTGTCGAGCCGGGGCGACGAGGCCGGCAAGGTCCAGGCGCTCGACCTCGGCGCCGACGATTATCTGACCAAGCCGTTCGGCATGGACGAACTCCTGGCCCGTTTGCGCGCCGCGCTGCGGCATCAGCTCCAGGTGCAGGGCGAGCGCCCGGTGTTCCGTACCGGCGATCTCTCGGTCGATCTCGTGCGCCGCATCGTCAAGGTCGGCGAGCGTGACGTCAAGCTGTCGCCGAAGGAATATGATCTCCTGCGCGTGCTGGTGCAGCACGCCGGCAAGGTGCTGACTCACCGCTTCCTGTTGAGGGAGCTCTGGGACGAGCTGACCGACGCGCAATATCTGCGCGTCTATGTCCGCCAGCTCCGCCAGAAGATCGAGGCCGATCCGGAGCGGCCGCAATATGTACTGACGGAAACGGGCATCGGCTACCGGTTGAAGGCGGGGGATTGATCCCGAAGATCCTACAATAGTCCGTCGATGACGGTGCAAATCAGACCCGTATGGTGGGCAAAGGCGCAAAGCGCTGTGCCCAATATTCTCTCGATTTCGATCAAGGTGGTGGGCACGCTTCGCTTTGCCCACCCTGCGCGATCGAGCGCTGGGCGAGCAGTTTCCTCAGCCCGCCTTCCTGTGCCGCGCCGTCGAACGGTGCGCCTTCTTCGCCGCGCGTTGCCGCCCGGTCGCTCGGCGCGCATGGGACTTCGCTGCCGTCTTTTTTCCGCCGCGTCCCTTCAGGCTCTGCTTCAGTGCGTCCATCAGGTTGACGACATTGCTCGGCCGCTCCTCGGGTTCAGGCAGCTCGATCTTCTTGCCGCTGGCCTTGCGCTTCACCAGCGCCTTCAGCGCGGTCTCGTATTCGTCCTTGAACTTGCCGGGGTCGAAATGCGCGGCCTTGGTATGGAGGATGTGGCCGGCGAGCTCGACCATGTCCTTGGTGATCTTCGGGCTCTTGATGTCTCCGAAGAACTCGCCCTCGTCGCGCAGCTCGTAAGGAAAGCGTAGCGTGGTGCCGAGCAGACCCTTGCCGAGCGGCTCGATCGCCATGATGTGTTCGCGGTTGGTGAGCACGATCTTGGCGAGCGCCACGCGCTCCTGGTCCTTCATGGCGTCGCGGATCACCGCGAACGCGTCGACCGCGGCCTTGCCGTCGGGCGCGATGTAATAGGGATGGTTGAGATAGCGCTGGTCGATCTCCTCGCTCGGCACGAAGCTCTCGATGTCGATGGTGTGGTTGCTCTCGATCTGGACCGCTTCGAGCTCCTCCGGTTCGATCTCGACATATTTGCCCTTGCGCAACTCGTAGCCGCGCCCCTTCTGGTCGCTCTCGACCACGTCGCCGGTCTCGGAATCGATCATCTGCTGCTTGAGCCGGTTCCCGGTCTCGCGATTGATCAGGTGAAATCGCGTCTTCTCCGCTGCCGTCGTCGCCGGATAAAGCACGACCGGGCAACTGACCAGCGACAGCTTCAACGTTCCCTTCCAATAGGCACGCGGGGCCATTCCATTCTCCAGCGTTTTCAGTGCGTTTTGGAACCCCAACCCTCCCATCGGGTTTTGGTTCCGGGTGGGACTTTGGCCGTGATAGGCTTGAATGTCGAAAGAGAAGCGGGACCGGTCGTGCTGCAGAAACTCTCCACTTACCGACAGAAGCGTGATTTCGAGAAGACGCCCGAGCCATCGGGCAAGACCGCAGTGGCGTCATCGAAGCAGCGGCGCTTCGTGATCCAGAAGCACGATGCGAGCCGGCTGCACTACGATCTCAGACTCGAATTCGACGGCGTGTTCAAGTCCTGGGCCGTGACCAAAGGGCCCTCGCTCGATCCGCACGACAAGCGGCTGGCGGTCGAGGTGGAAGACCATCCGCTCGACTATGGCGATTTCGAAGGCACGATTCCGGAAGGGCAGTATGGCGGCGGCACGGTGATGCTGTGGGACCGCGGCACCTGGGAATCCGAAGACGCCGAGCGCGGATTCAAGAAAGGCGATTTGAAGTTCACCCTGCATGGCGAGAAGCTGCACGGAAGCTGGGTGCTGGTGCGCATGCGCAACGACCGTACCGGCGGCAAGCGCACCAATTGGCTCCTGATCAAGCATCGCGACGAATTTGTCCGCGAGGGCGCGGACAACGACATTCTCGACGAGGACAGATCGGTCGCCTCCGGCCGTGCGATGGAGCAGATCGCCGAAGGCAAGGGCCGCGCGCCGAAACCGTTCATGCTGGCGAAAGGGGCCAAGACCAAGGCCGATGCGGTCTGGCAATCCAATCGCGCGGAGGAGACGAAAGGGCACACGGTCAAGCCGGCTCCGGGCACGGCATTGAAGGCCGGCAAGATCTCCAAGAGCAAGACGGGAAAGAAGAAAGCCACCACCGCGACCAACGCCAGGAAGGTCGCTGAGATGCCGGACTTCGTGGCGCCGCAGCTCTGCACGTCGGTCGAGCGGCCGCCGGCCGGCGAAGGCTGGTGCCACGAGATCAAGTTCGACGGCTACCGGGTGCAGCTCCGGGTCGAAGACGGCAAGGCAACGCTGAAGACGCGCAAGGGCCTCGACTGGACCGACAAGTTCGCGACGATCGCGAAAGAGGCGGGGTCATTGCCGGACGTGATGATCGACGGCGAGATCGTCGCGCTCGATCACAACGGCGCGCCAAACTTCTCCTCGCTGCAGGCTGCGCTGTCGGACGGCAAGACCGGCGAGCTGATCTTCTTCGCCTTTGACCTCCTGTTCGCAGAAGGCCAGGATTACCGTCGGCTGCCGCTCGGCGAACGCAAGGCCCTGCTCAAGGAGCTTCTTGAATCGCGCAAGCGGAAATCAGCCCAGATCCGCTATGTCGAGCATTTCGAGAGCGGCGGCGATGCGGTGTTGCAATCGGCCTGCAAGCTCGAGCTGGAAGGCGTGGTGTCGAAGAAGTTGGACGCGCCCTATCGCTCCGGCCGCACCGAGAGCTGGATCAAGGCCAAATGCCGCGCCGGCCATGAGGTCGTGATCGGCGGCTACAAGACCACCAATGGCAAATTCCGCTCCCTGATGGCGGGCGTGCACCGCGGCGATCATCTCGTCTTCGTCGGCATGGTCGGCACCGGATTTGGCTCCGACAAGGTCAAGCGCATCATGCCGTCGCTGAAGGCCATGGAGGCCAAGGAAAGCCCCTTCGGCGGCAAGAACGCGCCGAGGAAAGCCAAAGAGGTGCACTGGCTGAAGCCGGAGCTGGTCGCGGAGATCGAGTTCGCCGGCTTCACCGCCGACGGCAATATCCGCCAGGCCGCGTTCAAGGGCTTGCGGCAGGACAAGCCCGCCGAGGAGGTCGAGGCGGAAACGCCTGTCGACACCGAGCTCGTCGTGCCCAAAGCCAGCAAGCGCGTGGCGAAGACGGCCAAGCGATCGAAGGACGCCGGCACGGCCGAGGTGATGGGCGTCGTCATTTCCAAGCCGGACAAGGAGCTGTGGCCGGATAGCGGTGATGGCGAGGGCGCGACGAAGCTCGATCTCGCCCGCTATTTCGAGGCGGTCGGGACCTGGATGATCGAACATCTGAAGGGCCGCCCGTGCTCGATCGTGCGTGCGCCCGACGGAATCGGTGGCGAGACGTTCTTCCAGCGTCATGCCATGCAGGGCACCTCGAATTTGCTCGAACTGGCCAAGGTCTCGGGCGATCGTAAACCCTATTTGCAGATCGATCGGGTCGAAGGGCTGGCCGCCGTTGCGCAGATTGGCGGCGTCGAGCTGCATCCATGGAATTGCGCGCCAAACGCCTATGACACGCCGGGCCGGCTGGTGTTCGATCTCGATCCGGCGCCGGATGTCGAGTTCGCCGACGTCGTGGAGGCGGCCAAGGAGATGCGGCAGCGGCTGACCGACATCGGCATGGAGAGCTTCTGCAAGACCACGGGCGGCAAGGGTCTGCACGTCGTCGTGCCGCTGCGCTACGGCGCACGCGACAAGGTGGATTGGAAGGAGGCCAAGGCCTTCGCCCAGGGCGTCTGCCAGTGGATGGCCGATGACGATCCAGAGCGCTATCTGCTCAACATGTCGAAGAAGCTGCGCAAGGGAAAGATCTTCCTGGACTATCTGCGCAACGACCGCATGTCGACGGCGGTGGCGCCGTTATCGCCGCGGGCGCGCGCCGGCGCCACGGTGTCGATGCCGGTAACCTGGGCGCAGGTGAAGAGCGATCTCGATCCGAAGCGCTATACGCTGCGAACCGCGCCGGGCTTGCTGGCGCGATCGAAGGCATGGGAGGGTTATGAAGATGCCGCCGCGTCGATCAAGGCGGCGATCAAGAAGCTCGCGGGGAAATGAAGTAGATGCTTGCTACGGGCGCAACTCCCGTAGGGTGGGCAAAGCTAAGCGTGCCCACCATCTCGTTGCGGCGAGGAAGGTGGGCACGGCGCAAGAGCGCCTTTGCCCACCCTACGAAATCCTAGCTGTCTCGCTAGATCCTTCCCATCAGCAGCAGGATCAGCAGGATGACGATGACGAGCCCGAGGCCGCCGCCGCCGTAATAGCCGGTGCCGTAGAACGGGCCGCCGCCGATGCCGCTGAAGCCGCCAAGCAGGGCGATGACCAGAATGATCAGAATGATCGTACCGATTGACATGCGAATCTCCTCCAGCCCTTTGTCGAAAGGGTCGTTTGCACCTGTCCCCTTGGTGCAAGGGCAACTTGCCGCAGGTTTTAAAGTTCCGCCCATGGAAACACCGGTTGCAGGACCAAACCTGCATGGAACATTTGGCGTTTCGGCCGGCATGACTATGTGAGAATCAATCCACAGGGCACGGCCATGTCAGCACCGCTTGTCGTTTCAATTCCGCATCGTCTCGGCCGCGAGGAGGCGGTGCGCCGGCTCAAGTCGGGGCTTGGTCGCGCGGCCGCCAGCATTCCCGTGATGCAGGTCGAGGAGGAACGCTGGACCGGGGACAACATGGCCTTTCGCATCCGCGCGCTCGGGCAGGTCGCGACGGGGCAGGTCGATGTCGCCGACGATCACGTGAAGGTCGAGGTGGTGCTGCCCTGGCTATTGCAGCGCTTTGCCGAGATGGCGCAGGCTACGATCAAGAAGCGCGGGCAGTTGCTGCTGACCAAGGACCAGGGAAAGTAATTTCAGGCGCGCACGCGCGGCCGTGCGGGCCGGATGGCATTTGCCGTGCGGGCCTCGATGACGGAGGCGGGAAGATCGCGGAAAGCCTGCGAGAGCGGCAGTTCGTTGCCTGCAAAGCCCGCCGCAGCGTAGCCGGTGATGTCGACGGTTGCGTCGAACCCTTCGAGCGTGGGCCATTCCCGCCCGGTTTTCGTGAACGGCGCGAACTGACGCCCGACCGCGACGATCGCCGCAGCGCGGCCGTGGCGGCGAGCAAAGGCAATGACATGGTCGGCATGTGCGCCGCGCACCGCCAGCGGCTCGTAGTCGCCTTGAGCGAAAACGTCGGCGAGTTCATTGCGCAGCTTGAGGAGGCGCCGTGTCCAGGCCAGTTTGATCAGGCCGTCCGGCCAGTTCTTGATCAGGCCACGCCAGTCCGGATCGTCCAGCGAGCCCAGCGCCGCCTGCCGCGCGGCAAAGTCGACCGGGCGACGGTTGTCGGGATCGACCAGCGACAGGTCCCAGAACTCGGTGCCTTGATAGAAGTCGGGCACGCCGGGCAGCGTCGCCTTCAGGGTGAGCTGGCTCAGAGAGTTCAACATGCCGAGCAGTGCGAGGCGGCGCGCCAGCGTTTGCAGCGCCTCCAGGAATTCGGCTGACAGCGCGGGGTCGAGGATCTTGTCGACGAAGCTCTTCACGCCGTTCTCATAGGCCTCGTGCGGATTGAGCCAACTGGTCTCTTCCTTGCCCTCCCGCGCGGCTTTCAGCGCATAGCCCTGGATGCGCTCGACGAAGCCGGCATCGACCGGCGACTGCAGCGGCCAGGCCCCGAGCAGCGTCTGGTAGAGCATGTATTCGAACGTCGCCGATGGCGCGCGTAGATTGCCGTGGAGCGCGAGGTGCGGTGCGTTCGACACCTTCCAGCGCGAAACCGCGCTGGTCCATTCGCCGGGAATTTCGCTGAGCGCCGCGATCCGCGCGCGGGCATCCTCGCCGCGCTTGGTGTCATGCGTGGCGGTCGCCGTCATTCCCTGCGGCCATTCCTTGGCGCGGCCCTGCATGGCCTCGTGGAAAGCGGGAATGGTGAGGCCGGTGCTGGCGGGATCGCCGCCGACTTCGTTCAGGGCGAGCAGCCGGTGGAACTGATAGAACGCGGTGTCCTCCAGCGACTTCGCCATCACCGGCCCGGTGAATTGCTGCACCTTCAGCGCGAAGCGGCGCACACGCGGGACACTATGTGGCGGACGACCGGGCTTGAGCAGGTCCATGGTCAGCGCGTCGCGCAGGAAATCGAAGATGCCTTCGTCCGCGGCGAACCATTCCGAACGGGCGCGCGCGATGGTGTCGTCGATCAGCTTGCGGTCGGGGGCCGTCGGGCCGCTGTTGGTCAGATAGGTGCGGTACACCGGGAAGTGCAGCACATAGAGTTCCAGCGCCTGCCGCAGGCTGTCGGCGGAGAAATCGCGGGTCGAGTAATGCCCGTTGGCAATGCGCGCGAGCAGGCGCGTCAGCACGGTGAATTCGCTGGTGAGCAGCGTCTCCAGCACGCGCCGCTTGGCGTCCTTGACGTAAGGCGCAAGCCGCGGCGGCCGGTTGCTGAGCTGCCGCCAGGTCTCGTCCAGCGCCGCCAGCCCCTTGGCGTCGATCAGCACCTGCGTGATGACGTTCATCCATTCATAGCCGGTGGTGCCCTGGACGCCGGCGAAGTGCGGCAGGCGTTCGTGCTCGCACAGGATCTTTTCGATCACCGTATAGAACGGCTTCGTATTGCCTTGCGCGTCGCGCACCAGCCGGCGCAGGCGCTGGCAATATTGGGCGGGATCGCGCAGGCCGTCGATGTGATCGAGCCGAATTCCCTGCAATTTGCCGTCAACGATGAGCTGCTTCACCAGCCGGTGCGTGGCGGCAAAGGTGCTCGCGTCCTCGACGCGCAGACCTGCGAGCCCGTTGACGTCGAAGAAGCGGCGATAATTGATGTCGCTGGAGGCGAGCCGCCAATGCCCGAGCTTGTAATGCTGGCGCTCCAGCAGGTGATGCAGCGCCAGCGTCTGCGCGGGGCGATCCTTGGCGGCACGATAGGCGGCAAGTCCGCGTGCGATGATCTCGGCGGCACCCACGATCTCCCTGAGTTCGGTCTTGAACGCGGGAGCTTCCTTGCGGTTGGGACGGCGCAGTCCGGTGTAGCTCGCCGCTAGCGAGAGCAGGCTTTTACCGGCCTCCGTCTCGGCGGCATCCGCTTCCTTCACGATCATGCGCAGCATCTCGCCGTAGCGCTCCGGCGCGATGGGTAAGCGATGCTCGAAATACCAGGCGGAGAAGCTCCCCTGATCCGGATCGTAGCGCAGCTCGATGTCGCCGCGCTCGAGCGCCTCGCCGTAGGATGCACCCAGGATCGGCAGCAGCACGCCGCCGCGGGCGCGGTAGGCGAGCTGATCCCAGTCGATGTCGAAGGAGACCGCGTGCGGCGAAGCCTGGCCCCATTCCAGCACGTCCAGCCACCAGGGATTGTCGGCAAAATGAACGCCGACATGGTTGGGCACGAAGTCGATGATGAGGCCGATGTCGTTCTGCGTAAGGGCCCCGCTCAGCCGCGCGAAGCCGGCCTCGCCGCCGAGCTCCGGATTGAACTGGCCGTGATCGACGGTGTCGTAGCCGTGGGTCGAGCCCTTGCGGGCCTTCATCACCGGCGAGGCGTAGAGATGCGTGATCCCCAGCGCCTTGAGGTAAGGAACGACCGAAGTTGCCTTGTCGAAGCCGAAATCCGCGGTGAGCTGAAGCCGGTAGGTCGCGATAGGAATGGCGGGAGGCATGTCAACCTCCGAGGCGCCAGACCACCGACCAGGGCGGGAGCCGCTCGCTGGTCCCGCCGCCCCAGATCGGCGTGCCCGCGCTGACATCGGACGTGATCTCCTGGTCCGACAGATTGGCGGTCAGGCGCAACGTCGCGCCGTCCCCCATGCGCCAATGCGCAGTGAGCAGGCCGTTGTCGGCAGCGTCGGCGTCGCCGAAAGCCGCTTCCTTCAGTCGCGGCATGATCTCCTTGCGGCGGACCGCAAGCAGTTGCCGCACCAAGGCGAGCCGTGCGTCCTGCTCCGCCGTGCGGCCGGTCCAGTCGAGCACGGACGATTGCAGCGTGGCCGGATCGAGCGGGTCGGGCACCTCATTGCCGTATTTCTCGTAGGCCCAGGCATATTCCTGCTTGCGCCCCTTGCGGACGGCGTCGGCCAGTTCGCCCTGGAAATCGCAGAAGAACGGGAAGGGCACCGTCGAGCCCCATTCCTCGCCCTGAAACAGCATCGGCACCATCGGCGCGAGCAGGGTCACCGCGAGTGCGGCTTCGATCTGCTGCGGCAATGCCAGGCTTTCGAGCCGATCGCCGAGCGGACGGTTGCCGATCTGATCGTGGTTCTGCAGGAAGTTGACGAAGGTCGCCGGCGTCAGCTCGCCGCTCGGCTCGCCGCGCGGTTTCTTGCCCCAGAACTCCGAAACCTCGCCCTGATAGACGAAGCCCGAGGCGAGTGCGCGCGCGAGGTCCATACGCGGCGTCTGGTAGTCGGCATAATAGCCGGCGAGCTCACCCGTCAGCATCACGTGCCAGACGTGGTGATAGTCGTCGTTCCACTGCGCGCGATACTTGCCGCTTGGTGGATTCTGCGCGGCATCGAGCAGGCTGGCGCGATTGTCGCCATTCTCCAGCACGAGATGGATGTGCCGCCCCGTCGCCTTGGCGAGTTCGCCGGCGGCGACGCTGAGGTCCTGCAGCATCGACTGCTCGCCGGGCACCGCCATGATGTGATTGGCGGCATCCAGCCTCAGGCCGTCGAAACGGTAGTCGCTGAGCCAGGACAGCGCATTCTCGACTGCGAACGCGCGCACCTGCGGCACGCGATAGTCGATCGCGCTGCCCCAGGGTGTGTGCGCGTCGGTGAAGAAGGCCGGCGCATAGCGGCCGAGATAATTCCCCTCGGGGCCGAAATGATTGTAGACGACGTCGAGGAACACCATCAGGCCGCGCAGATGCGCCTCGTCGATCAGCGTCTTGAGCTCTTCGGGGCGGCCATAGGCGCTGTCGGGCGCATACCATAGCACGCCGTCGTAGCCCCAGCCGCGGCGTCCTGCGAAATCGGCCAGCGGCATCAGTTCGAGCGCCGTGATGCCGGTTGCGGCGAGATGATCGAGCTTGTCGATCATGGCGCGGTAAGAGCCGGCAGCGGTGAAGGTGCCGACATGGGTCTCGATCAGCACCGTCTCTTCCCAGGGACGACCGCGCCAATCGCGCGCACGCCATGAAAAGGCATCGTGATCGATCACCTCGCTCGGGCCGAACACATCCTCGGGCTGGAAGGGCGACGCCGGATCGGGCACGTCGATCTCGTCGTCGATCCTGAACTTGTAGCGACTGCCCACGGGAAGACCGACGATATCGGCGACATACCAGCCATCCTGGCGGCGTTGCATCGCGTGTCTTCGGTCGAGCAGGAGATCGACGCGCCGCGCCGCGGGCGCCCACAGACGGAACGAGACGCCGTCCTTCGTCGGCTTCGCCCCGAAGGATGGCCTCATAGCGCCCCCGCGAAGGCGAGCACGGAGCGCGGCTGCGCCTTGCTGTCGCTTCCGGGCTGGAAGTCGGCCGTGTTCAGCTTGGCATCGGTCGTGTTCAGGATCTGCTGCCAGCTCTTGTATTCGGTCATTTTGGGCAATTTGAATGCGATCTCTTCCGGGGCGGCGTTCAGAACGATAAAGATCGCGGCGCTGCCTGGTTCCATCGGCCCCATCACATAGGAGAGGAACCTGCCTTCCGGGAATTTCCAGTCGTTCTCCGTCATCTCGTTGCCTTCAGGGGTCAGCCACAGCGCGCCGTAGGAGATGCCGTCCTTGGGGCGGCCGTCGAGCCAGCGATGGCTGCGAAGTTGCGAGAACCGGCGGCGGATGTCGGCGAGTTGGGCGACGAAATCGACCATGTCGTCGCCCTCCTTGCCGAGATTGTCCCAGCCGACCCAGCCGATTTCGTTGTCCTGGCAATAGGCGTTGTTGTTGCCGGATTGCGAATTGCCGACCTCGTCGCCGGCGAGGATCAGCGGAATGCCCTGCGCGAGCATCAGACAGGCCAGCACGTTCTTGCGAAGCTGGCGGCGCAGGCCGATGATATCAGGATCGTCGGTCGGACCCTCGACACCGCAATTGTTGCTGTGGTTGTCGTTGGAGCCGTCGCGATTGTCCTCGCCGTTGGCCTCGTTGTGCTTCTCGTTGTAACTGAAGAGATCGGCGAGCGTGAAGCCGTCGTGGACGGTGATGTGGTTGATGCTGGCGCGCGGCCGCCGTCCGTCATGGTTGAACAGGTCGGATGACGCCGTCATGCGGCTGGAGATATCGCCGATCAGGCTGCCTTCGCCGCTCCAGTAGCGCCGCATGGCGCTGCGATAGCGATCGTTCCATTCCGACCATTGCGAGGGGAATGCCCCGACCTGGTAACCGCCGAGGCCGAGGTCCCAGGGCTCGGCGACGAGCTTGACGGCCGCCAGCACCGGATCCTGTCGGATCGCGGTGAGGAACGAGATGCCGCGATCAAAGCCGTTCGGGCCGCGCGCGAGCGTGGTGGCGAGGTCGAAGCGGAAGCCGTCGACGTGGCAGACCTCGACCCAGTATCGCAACGAATCCATCACCATCTGCAACACGCGCGGATGGGTGAGGTTCACCGACGAGCCGCAGCCGGTGAAGTCGTCGTAATAGCGCGGGTTCTCGCGGTTCAGCCAGTAATAGGAGGCGTTGTCGATGCCGCGGTAGCACAGCGTCGGGCCGAGGTGATTGCCCTCGGCGGTGTGATTGTAGACGACGTCGAGCATCACCTCGATGCCGGCATCGTGCAGGCGCGCCACCGTGGTGCGGAAGGAGTCGAGCGCGTTGTCCTGGGCGTAGCGCGGCTCGGGGGCGAAGAAGGACAGCGTGTTGTAGCCCCAGTAATTGACGAGCTTCTTCTCCACCAAGATGCGGTCGTCGACGAAGCTGTGCACCGGCAGCAGCTCGACCGTGGTGACGCCGAGCTTCTTCAGGTGCTCGATCATTGCCGGCGAGGACAGGCCGCCATAGGTGCCACGCAGGTTCGGCGGCACGTCGTCACGCTTCTGCGTCAGACCCTTGACGTGAGCCTCGTAGATGACGGTGTCTTCCCAGGCGATGTTGGGACGGATCTCGCGGCGGCCCCAGTTGAAGGTCTCGTCGACCACGACGGCCTTGGGCATGCCGCGCGCGTTGTCGCGGCGGTCGAAGGAGAGATCCTCGCGCGGGCTCCCGGTGCGGTAGGCAAAATGCGCATCGCTCCAGACCAGGCGCCCCGAGAGCCGCTTGGCATAGGGGTCGAGCAGCAGCTTGTTGGCGTTGAAGCGGTGGCCGTGCTCGGGCTCATAGGGACCGTGCACGCGATAGCCGTAGAGCTGGCCGGGCGAGACGTCGTTGAGATAGCCATGCCAGACGTCCTCGGTTCGTTCCGGCAATTCGATGCGCTCGAGCTCGCGACGGCCCTGGCTGTCGAACAGGCAGAGCTCGACCTTCTGTGCGTTGGCGGAGAACAGCGCGAAATTGGTGCCGCGTCCGTCCCAGCTTGCGCCGAGGCGTGCGGGCGATCCAGCAGTCAGGCGCATGTGTCAGCTTTCCGGAACGAGGAAGATCGCGGCGAGCGGTGGAATGGTGAGGCGAAGCTCGGGCGCCTTGCCGTCAACGGCATGAACCTCGCCGATGTTCCCGACATTGCTGCCGCCATAATGGGCGGAGTCCGAATTGAACACCTCTTTCCACTTGCCGGCAAAGGGCACGCGAACGCGATAGTTCTGATAGACATTGGGAGAGAAGTTGGTGATGACGAGACACCGTGCGTGCTCGTCAAATCCCTTGCGCAGCCAGGCGAACACGTTGCGGTTGGCATCGTCCGTGATCAGCCATTCGAAACCGGCCTGGTCGCAGTCCATCTGGTGCAGCGCCGGCACCGCGCGATAGAGCCGGTTGAGGTCCCGGATCAGCGCCTGGATGCCGGAATGGTATTTGTATTCGAGCAGGTGCCAGTCGAGGGATTGGTCGTGGTTCCATTCGCGGCTCTGCGCGATTTCGGCGCCCATGAACAACAGCTTCTTGCCGGGATGGCCGAACATGAAGCTGTAATAGGCGCGCAAATTCGCAAAGCGCTGCCACTCGTCGCCGGGCATGCGGCCGAGGATCGAGCGCTTGCCGTGCACGACCTCGTCATGGGAGAGCGGCAGGATGAAGTTCTCCGAGAAGGCGTAGTGCAGACCGAACAGGATGTCGCCGTGATGGTGCTTGCGGTGAACAGGATCCTTGCTGATGTAGTTCAGCGTGTCGTGCATCCAGCCCATGTTCCACTTGTAGCCGAAGCCAAGCCCGCCGAATTCGACCGGGCGCGAGACCTGCGGCCAGGCGGTGGACTCTTCGGCAGCCGTGGTCGCCTGCGGGAAGCGAGCGAACAGTTCGGTGTTGAAGCGCCGCAGGAAGTTGATCGCCTCGATGTTCTCTCGGCCGCCATACTGGTTCGGGACCCAGGCGCCCGGCGGGCGGCTGTAGTCGAGATAGAGCATGGACGCCACCGCATCGACGCGCAGCCCGTCGATCGCGTAGCGCTCCAGCCAGAACAGCGCGTTCGACACCAGGAAGTTCGTTACTTCGGTGCGGCCGTAATTGTAGATCAGCGTGCCCCAGTCGAGGTGGCGCCCCTGCAGCGGATTGGCGTGCTCGTACAGCGCGGTGCCGTCAAAGCTGCCGAGCCCGTGCGGATCGTCCGGGAAGTGACCGGGCACCCAGTCGAGCAGCACGCCGACGCCTTCGCGGTGGCAGGCGTCGACGAGGGCGGCAAAATCTTCCGGTGTGCCGAAGCGGCTGGTCGGGGCATAGAGGCCGGTCGGCTGGTAGCCCCAGGACCCGTCGAAGGGATGCTCGCTCACGGGGAGGAATTCGAGATGGGTAAAACCCATGTCGCGGACATAGGCCGGCAGCTGCTCGGCCAGCTCGCGATAGGTCAGCCATTCATCGCCGTTCTTGCGGCGCCATGAGCCGAGATGAACCTCGTAGATCGACATTGGCGCCGACAGCGCGTTGATGCCATCGGGTGCCGGGCGCGGCCGTGGCAGATGCGCCTCGTCGAACACGATGGAGGCCGTCTTCGGCCGCACCTCGCTGGCGAACGCCATGGGATCTGACTTCAACGGCAGCAGATGGCCATGCGGCCCGATGATTTCGAACTTGTAGTGATCGCCAGCCTTGGCATGCGGGATGAACAATTCCCAATACCCGGCGCCGCGCACCCGCATGGGATGACGCCGCCCGTCCCAGAAATTGAAATCGCCGACCACGGACACGCGCCGCGCATTCGGCGCCAGCACAACGAAGCCGATGCCGTCGATGCCTTCGTGGCGCATCGGATGGGCGCCGAGCTTGTCGTAGAGGCGCTGGTGGGTGCCTTCGCCGAGCAGATAGAGATCGAAATCGGTCAGGACCGGCGGAAAGCGATAGGCATCCTCGAACTCGACGACGTTGCCGCCGAACTTTGCGCGCAGCTGATAGTGCTTCGAGCCGTTGGGCAGGGCACCGATGAACAGCCCGGCATCGTGCACGCGGTCGAGCGAGGCGACCTCCCCCTGTTCGCCGACCGCCTCGACATTGGAGGCCTCGGGCAGAAACGCGCGCACCACGCTTCTACCGCCCTCGGGGTGCAGCCCGAGATAGTGGAAGGGGTCGGAGTGGCGGCCCTCGATGATCGCATAGGCTTCGGCAGGCAGTTTAGGCATGGGCTTCGCTCTCGGTACTGGACAGAATGCGAAGCAGTCCGGTCAGCGGCGCATGGAGCCCCTCAGGCCGGTGGGACAGCTCGTACTCTACGTCATGGAAGGCCTGATCAAGCAGGAAAAATCTTAACAGGCCTTCCGCGGATTGCCGGTTCTCCGGCCACAGCCGCCGATCGGTCATGGCGTCGCGATAGGCGGACAGGAAGGTTGCGGCGGCGCGCTCGCGCCATTCGTCGAGCGCGGCCGTGAGCCGGCCTTGCTCGTCGGAGGCACCCGTGAGCGCGCGGCTCAGCGCCGCGTTCACCGAACCATCGATCGAGCGGATCAGGCCGGCGACGTCGCGCGCGGCAGGCAGCTTACGCCGCTTGCCGGCCAGCGGCAGACGCGGATCGCCGTCGAAGTCGATGATGAAGATATCGTCCTTCACGATCAGAGTTTGCCCGAGGCGGAAGTCGCCATGATGACGGATGTTCAACCCGCCGATCTCTGAAGGCAATAGCGCATCGAGGTGGTCGGGTAGGGTCGCGCGCACTGCGGCGAGCCGGTCGATCAGCGGCCGGTCCGCCTCCCGCAGGCCGTCGCGGCTGTCGGCAAGCCGCTCGAAAACCCGTTCGGCCCGCGCCTTGAGGTCGGACACAAGTCGTTTGACGTGCTCAGGGCCGATCGGCTCCGGGGCGAGATCGTCCGCCTTCGCCGCGGCCAGGGCGACATGCATCTCGGCGAGCCGCCTGCCGATCTGCGCGATGAAGTGCAGATAGGGCGATTGCTCCTGGGTCTCGCGGGGCGCTTCGCCCGCCGACAACACGCGCTGCTCGTCGATATAGCGATCGAGATAACCCGTGGTCACGGTCCAGCCGTCGCCCTGGTTCTCGACATAGGCATGCAGTACGCCCAGCGCGCTGCGCTGATCGCCCTCGACCAGCTCGACGCTGCCGAGTAGCGCCGGCGTATTGGCAAAGCGCGCGACCTCGGTCAGATAATGGCCGATCTCGATCTCGGGATTGATGCCGCGTTCGAGCTGACGATAGAGCTTGGCGACGTACTGGTTGTCGACCATCGCGGTGCTGTTCGACTGTTCGATCGCGCGGATCCGTTCGGGCTCCTTGATGGTGTAGTCGGCGAACCGGCTGGTCGCCTTGAACTCGAGCCGCAGATTGTTCTCCTCCACCACCAAATTCTGCGACAGGTTGCGCAGGAAGAGGCCGATGAAGATCTGGTCGGTCGCGACGTCGAGCAACGTGCCTTCGCGTGCACCCTGGCGCACCGCGGCGAGCGCCTTGGGGTTGAAGCGCTCCCGGTCGAAGCGCACCCACTCGATCTGCATCGGCAGCACGTAACGCCGCGCGGCGTCCTGGTCCGCCCTCTCAAAGAACGCGATCCAGGGCCTGTTGTCGCCGATATCGCAGAACGGCACGGCCGAGGTCAGCGTGGTCTTGATCTGCTTGGGATTGTGCTCGGGATACCACCGCGTCCGCGACAAAAATCCCGGCAGCACGTCGCGCTCGAACACGCCGCGCTCGCGGGCGAGCGACACCCAGTTCGAATTCACCGGCACCACCAGCGTCTCGAATTCCGGCACCGCGCGCGGCGTCACCGGCTCGGACTTATCGCGTTCCTGAAGCTGGAACCAGTAGAAGCCGTAGGGCCCCAGCGTGATCATGTAGGGCAGCTCGCCGATCGCGGGGAAGCGGGTGCGGCCGAGCATCTCCTGCGGGATGCGGTCCTTCCACGGCGACAGATCGAGCTCGGTCGCCTGCGCGGCGCGCGAGAGGTTGGCGACGCACAGGATCACCTCGTCGTGGTACTGCCGGACATAGGCCAGCACGGCGCGGTTGGCCGGGCGGATGAAGGTCATGGTACCGCGACCGAAGGCGAGCGTCGACTTGCGCACCGAGATCAGCCGCTTGGTGGCGCTGAGCAGCGATGACAGGCTGCGCGACTGCGCCTCCACGTTCACCGATTCGTAGCCGTAGACCGGGTCCATGATCAGCGGCGCGTAGAGGCGGGCCGGGTCGCAGCGCGAGAAGCCGCCATTGCGGTCCGGGCTCCATTGCATCGGGGTGCGCACGCCGTTGCGGTCGCCGAGATAGATGTTGTCGCCCATCCCGATCTCGTCGCCGTAATAGATGATCGGCGTGCCGGGGAAGGACAGCAGCAGCGAGTTCATCAACTCGATCTTGCGCCGGTCGTTGTCCATCAGCGGCGCGAGGCGCCGGCGGATGCCGACATTGATGCGCGCGCGGGGGTCGTTGGCGTAGGTGGTCCAGAGATAGTCGCGCTCGACGTCGGTGACCATCTCCAGCGTCAGCTCGTCATGATTGCGCAGGAACAGCGCCCATTGGCAGCTCGCCGGAATGTCCGGCGTCTGGCGCAGGATGTCGGTGATCGGGAAGCGGTCCTCCTGGGCGATCGCCATGTAGATGCGCGGCATCAGCGGGAAGTGATAGGCCATGTGGCATTCGTCGCCACGGCCAAAATATTCCTGCACGTCCTCCGGCCATTGATTGGCCTCGGCCAGCAGCAGCTTGCCCTTGGAGTAGGCGTCGAGCTCCTGACGCAGGCGCTTGATGATGGCGTGAGTCTCGGGGAGGTTCTCGTTGTTGGTGCCGTCGCGCTCGCAGAGATAGGGAATGGCGTCGAGCCGGAAGCCGTCGACGCCCGCGTCCAGCCAGCGCTTCATCACCTGGATCAGCGCGCTGACCACGCGCGGATTGTCGAAATTGAGGTCCGGCTGGTGCGAGAAGAACCGGTGCCAGTAGAAGGCGCCAGCCTCGTGATCCCAGGTCCAGTTCGACTTCTCGGTGTCGGTGAAGATGATGCGCGTGCCCTGGTATTTCTGGTCGGTGTCGCTCCAGACATACCAGTTGCGAGCGCTCGAGCCCGGATGGCTGCGGCGCGCGCGCTTGAACCAATTGTGCTGGTCCGAGGTGTGGTTGACGACGAGCTCGGTGATGACGCGCAGGCCCCGCTTCTGCGCTTCCTGGATAAAGCGCTTGAAGTCCTTCATCGTCCCGAAATCGGGATTGACCGAGCCGTAGTCGGCGATGTCGTAGCCGTCGTCGCGGCCGGGCGAGGGGTAGAACGGCAGTAGCCACAGCGCGGTGACGCCGAGCTCCTGCAGATAAGGCAGCCTCTCGGTCAGTCCGGCGAAGTCGCCGATGCCGTCATTGTTGCTGTCGGCGAAGGCCTTGACGTGGAGCTGGTAGATGATGGCGTCTTTGTACCAGAGCTCGTCCACGATCTCGGCAGCCTCGGCTTTCTTGGTGTCGACGGAAGATAGAACATTCATGGCGTGGCCCCTTACGCCAGGCAGCGGAACAAGAACGCCGGATCGCGGTCGGGATCGATGCGTAACCTGATCCCGCCCCATTCGATGCGGGACCGCTCGCCGGTGAGGAGGTTTTCGAGTGTCGTCACATGGTGACGCTGCCCGCCGGCGTCAACAGTGACGTCGCCGAGCGGCAGCCAGCATTCGCGCACATGGCGGGACAGCGCAATCACGATCACGACGGTATTGGCGGGCTCAGCCGCCTCCTTGAGGAAGGCGATCGTCTCGCCGTCTTCGATGCCGAGAAAACGCAAGTTCGCCGTTTGCTGAAGTGCGGCGTTGTCGTTGCGGATGCGGTTGAGTTCGGCAATGTAGGACTTGATGTTGCCGGGCTTATCCCAGTCGCGCTGCTTGATCTGGTATTTCTCGGAATCGAGATATTCCTCGCGGCCGGGGATCGCCTCGTGTTCCAGCAGCTCGAATCCGCTGTAAACGCCGTAGCTGCCCGACAAACCCGCCGCCAGCGCAACGCGCGACTTGAACGCCCAGGCCTCCCCGCATTGGAGATGAAAGGGCAGCAGATCGGGCGTGTTGACGAACAGGTTAGGCCGATAGAAGTCGCGCTCGGGATAGCGCGTCAGCTCGCCGAGATATTGCTCCAGCTCCCACCGCGAGGTGCGCCAGGGGAAATAGGTGAAGGACTGCGCAAAGCCGAGCTTGGCGAGGCCCTTCATCAGCTTTGGCCGCGCAAACGTCTTGGAGAACAGGATCACCTCGGGATGCCGGCGGCGGATGTCGCGGATCAGCCAGTCCCAGAACGCAAGCGGCGCGGTGTCGTGGTTGTCGATGGCGAAGATGGTGACGCCATGGTCGATCCAGAACAGCATGGCATCGCGAAAGGCATTCCACAGGCCGACGCGGTCGACCGAGGCGAAATCGGGGATCACGATGTCGGAATAGGGTCCATCCGCGGTCCGCACTGAGCGGTCCGGCCGCCATTTGAACCATTCCGGATGCTGCGTCAGCCAGGGATGTTCCGGCGAGCATTGCACGGCGAAGTCGAGCGCCAGCTCGAGACCGTACTCGAGACAGGTCGCGACCAGTGCGCGAAAATCCTCGACGGTGCCGAGCTCGGGATGCAGCGCATCGTGGCCGCCCTCGGCAGCTCCGATCGCATAGGGCGAGCCGGGTTCGCCTTGGGTTGCCACCGGCGCATTGTTGCGGCCTTTGCGGCGGCGACGCCCGATCGGGTGGATCGGCGTGAAATAGAGCACGTCGAAACCCATCGCCGTGATGTCGGGCACGCGCGCGATGCAGTCGCGGAGCGTGCCGTGCTGGCCGGGGATCCGGCTCTGGCTGCGCGGCATCATCTGATACCAGGCGCCAAACCGCGCTCTGTCGCGGTCGACGGTCAGCGGGAAGGGCTGTGAGCGGGTCAGGTCCGGCCGGGACTGGCTCTCGGCCATGGCATCGCCGAGTTCGGTCGCAAGCAGCGAGGTGACATCGCCGGTTTGAAGATAATCCTCGCATTGCCTGACGATGATCGCCGCGGCGGCCTGCGGCGCGCCATGCGCCTTGGTCAAGAGCCCGGCACCCTCGATGGCATCGAGGCTGACATCGGCGCCGGTTCGCTGCTTGCGCACGACTCCATGGGACCAGGTGGCGAACTCGTCGGTCCAGGCTTCGACCGCATAGACATACTGGCCGGTCTCGACCGGCGTGAACGCACCGGACCAGCGGTCATTGCCATGATGGATCATCGGCTCGCGCCGCCAGTCCCGGTCCTGCTCAGGACGCCAGAGCAGCGCGGCGCTGACCACGGCGTCGCCATCGCGGTAAACATCGGCCCACACCTCGACCCGTTCGCCCGCGATCCGTTTCACGGCGAAGCGGCCGCTATCGATCGCGGGATAGACGTCTTCGACGAGGAAAGCGCTGCCGGTTGCGGCACTTTCGACAGTTTGAATTGTCTTGTTCACGGTGATGCCATTGACAAGAAAGCAGGAGCCCGTTTCCCTTGTCGGGAACCTACGCTTGATACCTATATAGAAAGCCGCTTGTGTGTCATTAGTTCCCCCTGGGAACGGCAACCGCCGTTTGTGCGTTAAGGCCGACTAACGTCTTCCGCTGCCTCGTTAAAATCGATGCCCCCGGCAAACGGGTGGCCTGCAAGCTGCGTGCCGAATGGATCTTTTAGCTCAAGCCCGGATCAAGGGCGTTCAATCCGAATTCGTCGATGCCCTGGGGAAGCTGCGGGTCACAGATCCCGTGGCCCTCAAATCGATCCTCGACGCCCTGCCGGAGAAGCGGGTTTACCGCTTCGTCCTTGGGCCGGTGGTGGTTCGCGCGCTCGGACACCCGCGCACGGAATTGCCGGCCATCGGCGCGCCGCCGCTGCAATGGACATTGGCCGCAAACGGCAAATTGATTGCCCAGGGCGAGACGCGCGAGCCTGTGATCGCCTGGCCCGCCGGCCTGCCGCTCGGGTATCACCGATTGACACTGACCGATGCCAAAGGTGTGACGGAAGAGGTGCCGATGATCGTGGCGCCCGAGCGGGCCTTCGGCGGCGATTTCGACCGCGGCTGGCTGCTCGCCGTGCAGCTCTACAGCGTCCGTTCAGACCGAAACTGGGGCATCGGCGACTTCACTGACCTTGCCGATCTCGTGCGGCTCGCCAAGCAGCTCGGAGCCGACGGCGTCGGGCTCAATCCGCTGCACGTCCTGTTCGACGACCACCCGGCCGATTGCAGCCCCTATTCGCCGAACAGCCGGCTGTTCCTCAATCCGCTCTATATCGACGTCGAGGCCATTCCCGAATTCTCGGCAGACTTTGTGCCCGACGCGGCCGCGACCGCCGCCCGTCTGCGTAAAGGCGACCGCGTGCCCTATGCCGACATGGCGGCGCTGAAATGGCTGGCCTTGCGGGCCGCCTTTAACAGCTTCGTGACGAGCGCGAGCGAAGCGCGCCGCAAGGAATTCGACACGTTCCGCACTGCCCGTGCACCGCTGTTGTCGCGCTTTGCCTGCTTCGAGGTGCTGCGCCATCGCTTCGCCGCGCCGTGGTGGGAATGGCCGGTGGAATGGCGGCAGCCCGACGAGGCCAAATGCGCCGGGCTGCGCAATGGCCCTGACAAGCGCGAGGTCGAATTCGTCGAGTTCGTGCAATGGACCGCAGATAGCCAGCTGCATGCCGCCAAGGAACTCGCCAGCCGGCTCGGCATGCGCGTCGGGCTCTATCTCGATGTGGCCGTCGGCGTGCAGTCCAACGGCTTCGATGCCTGGAACGAGCAGATGGCGATCTCCCGTCATCTCGCCGTCGGCGCGCCGCCCGACGTGCTCAACACTATCGGCCAGGACTGGGGCCTTGCCGGCTTCAACGCCGGTGGCCTGGAGGCGCAATCCTTCGTGCCGTTCGCCGACATGCTCGCGGCTTCGATGCGCCATGCCGGCGCGATCCGCCTCGACCACGTGCTCGGCCTGAAGCGGCTCTATCTCGTGCCGCGCGGCTTCAAGCCGGACAACGGCGCCTATGTGCAGATGCCGTTCGAGGCGCTGCTCGGCGCCGTGGCGCGCGAGAGCGCGGCCCACAAATGCATCGTGATCGGCGAGGACCTCGGCACCGTGCCGGAAGGATTTCGCGAGATGATGCAGGATTTCGGCATCTGGTCCTATCTCGTCATGATGTTCGAGCGCGACGATGCCGGCCATTTCCGCAACGTCGACCATTACCGGCCCAACGCGCTCGTCACGCTGAACACGCATGACCTGTCGACCTATGCCGGCTGGCGCTCCTTCAGCGATCTCAAGATGAAGCGCTCGCTCGGGCTCGATCCCGGCGAGAACGACCAGGCGCGCTGGGATGCGCTCGGCAGGCTCGACGAGATCCTGCGCCAGAACGGCATCAAGGCCAACGACCTCTACTCGGTCCTCGCCTTCCTGTCGCGCACGCCGTCGCGGCTGCTTGCGGTGTCGATGGAGGATCTGCTGGGCGTGATCGATCAACCCAACATTCCCGGCACGATCGACGAACATCCGAACTGGCGCCAGCGCCTTCCCGTCGCGCTCGACAAGATCGCCGCCAAGATCGATCTCACAGCTTTGAAGGCCGCGACGCGGGAACGTTCGCTGACCGGTGGGAGTTGACGCGCGCGGGGTTTCCGGGGGCTAATTCCAGGCTCGCACGACATTGTCTCAGAGGATCGAGGACTATGCGCTGATCGGTGATTGCGAGACCGCGGCGCTGGTCGGGCGCAACGGCTCGATCGACTGGCTGTGCTGGCCCGCCTTCGATTCCGATGCCTGCTTCGCCGCGATCCTCGGCACGCACAAGAACGGCCGCTGGCTGATCGCACCGAGCGAGGACGTCACGAAGACGTCGCGCCGCTATCTCGGCGACACACTCATCCTCGAAACGCGTTTTGAGACGAAGAGCGGTACCATTGCGCTGATCGACTTCATGCCGCTGCGCGGCAAGGCGTCCGATATCGTGCGGCTGGTGCGCGGCGTCAGCGGCACGGTGAAGATGCGGATGGAGCTCGTCATCCGCTTCGGCTTCGGCGCCGATATTCCCTGGGTGCGACGGATCGATCATTCCCTGATGGCGATCGCCGGCCAGGACATGACGGTGCTGCGCACGCCGGTCGAGACTCGCGGCGAAAATCTGACCACGGTCTCCGACTTCGAAGTGAAGGCCGGCGAGACCGTGCCGTTCGTGCTGACCTACGGCCCTTCGCATCTCGACCCACCCGCGCCGATCGATCCGGAGACCGCGCTCCGGGACACCGAGGGATTCTGGAAGGACTGGTGCGGCCATTGCACCCGCGACGGCGACTATCGCGACCTGATCATGCGCTCGCTGATCACGCTGAAAGCGCTGACTTTCGGCCCGACCGGCGGCATCGTCGCAGCGCCCACCACCTCCTTGCCGGAGAAGCTCGGGGGCAGCCGGAATTGGGATTATCGCTTCTGCTGGCTGCGCGATGCCACCTTCACGCTGCTGGCGCTGATGAACTCGGGCTACACCGAGGAAGCGTCGGCCTGGCACAATTGGCTCTTGCGTGCCGCCGCCGGCGCGCCGGCGAACATGCAGATCATGTACGGCATCTGGGGCCAGCGGCGGCTGCTGGAATGGGAGGCGGGATGGCTCGACGGCTATGAGGGCGCCCGTCCGGTGCGCGTCGGCAATGCCGCGCATGCGCAGCTCCAGCTCGACGTCTACGGCGAGTTGATCGACGCCTTCCACCAGTCGCGCATGGCCAAGCTCAAGCTCGACGAGCAGACCTGGGCGCTGGAATGCGCGGTGCTCAATCATCTCGCCGCGGTCTGGGACCGGCCCGATCACGGCATCTGGGAGCGCCGCGGCGAGCCCAAACACTACGTCTTCTCCAAGGTGATGACCTGGGTCGCCTTCGACCGCGGCATCAAGAGCGCCGAGACCTTTGGCTTCAAGGCGCCGCTGTTGCACTGGCGCACCCTGCGCGAGGCCATTCATCGCGACGTCTGCAACAGGGGATTTGACGCGGAGGAAAACGCCTTCGTCGAATCCTACGGTTCGAAACTGCTCGATGCCAGCGTGCTGCTGCTGCCTTCTGTCGGCTTTCTGCCGGCGGACGATCCGCGCATCCGCGGCACCATCGCGGCGGTCGAGACATGCCTGATGCGCGACGGCTTCGTGCTGCGGCACGATCCGCGCGAATTGCCTGCGGAGCAGCCGCCGCTCGAAGGCGCGTTCCTGGCCTGCACATTATGGCTGGCTGATGCCCATGTGCTGTCGGGTCATCTCGACAAGGCGCAAGGCTTGCTCGACCGCGTGGCCGGCATCGCGAACGATGTCGGTCTGCTGGCCGAGGAATACGATTCAGTCGCCCGCCGCCAGACCGGCAACTTCCCGCAGGCGCTGACCCACATCGCGCTGGTCAACACCGCGCACAACCTGTCGGCCGCAAGGCAGGAGAGCGAGAAGCCGGCGGTGCAGCGGTCGAAGTAGTGATCGTGGCTGTCGCAATGCATCCAGAGCGGGAGGTGCGCTCCCTCCCCCGCCTGCGGGGGAGGGCTGGGGAGAGGGTGCCTCCACTCGCGAGAACCCCCGAGAGGAGAGATCCCTCACCCGCCGCTACGCGGCGACCTCTCCCGCAAGCGGGAGAGGTTACAGCGAGCCTGCGGCTCGATTAGCCCGCTCAAGACCAATTGGCTCTAGCTCAACCCACCCCGTTCCGTTTCAAGATCATCTCCATCGCCTCCGCAAAACCGTCCTGCTCGTTGGTCGCGGTGACGTGGGTGGCCTGGTCCTTGACGTTGTCGGCGGCGTTGCCCATGGCGATCGAGACGCCGCTGACGGCGAACATCGCGAGGTCGTTCTGCATGTCGCCGATGGTGGCGACTGCGTCGGTGGCAATCCCCAGGCGCTTGGCCATCGCCTCGACGAACGTGCCCTTGTTGAAGCCGGGTGGGGTGATGTCGAGATAATAGGTCTGCGAGCGCACGGCGGTGGCCTCAACGCCGAGCGCGTCCTGCATCGCCTTCTCGCAAGCGGCGAGGCCGGGGGCATCGGCACTGGCGCCGACGATCTTGCAGGCGCTGGCAAGGTAAGGCGAGAAGTCGGTCACGATGGTGGGATCGGAGCGGATCGTGTGCTGCTCGTGCGCGACGTACTTGCCGCCGGGGTTGTCGATCAGCCATTTGTCGGTGGTGAAGAGCCAGATGTCGGCGCCGAACTCCCGCAGAATTTGCAGGGACCGCTCCGCCGCCCCCGGCGGAATGAGATGCTGCTCGACCGGCCTCAACTCGGGATCGACGATCGAGGAGCCGTTGAACGGACCGACCGGAAGCCACAGCGCCAGCGGCTCGATCAAAAAGCGCATGCCGATGGCGGGGCGGCTGGAGGTGATGGTGAAGCCGATGCCGGCCTGGTGCAGCCGCTGCACCGCGGACCTCGCATGTTCGGTCAGCGTCTTGTCCTTGGTCAGCAGCGTGCCGTCGACGTCGGACACCACGAGTGAGATTTTCGTCATGGCAGGACCTAACGTTCCTCTTGCCTCAGCGTTTCGCGCCGCCCAGTTTCAGTTGCCGCACGATGCCATCCACGATCGCCTCCACGGTTTCGTCGATCGAAACGGTGATGACGTGCTCGCCCGCCTCCGGAGGCTCCAGCGTGTCGAACTGGCTCTTCAGCAATCCGGGCGGCATGAAATGGCCTTTGCGCTGCGCGAGCCGCTCGGCGATCAACTCCTTGGTGCCCTTCAGGAAGACGAAGCGGACGTCCTCGCGTCCGCGCAGCAGCACGTCGCGATAGGTGTGCTTCAGCGCCGAGCAGGCGATGATGATGTGCCCGCCGCCTCCGCAGACCCGCGCGATCTCGTCGGCGATGGCGTTGAGCCAGGGCCAGCGGTCCTCGTCGGTGAGCGGATGGCCCGTCCGCATCTTCTCGACATTGCTTGCGGGATGGAAGCTGTCGCCGTCCTCGAAGCGCCAGCCAAGCCGCTCGCCGAGCGCCTTCGCAACCGTGCTCTTGCCCGAACCCGACACGCCCATCACGATCAATGCACAAGGTGCTTCAACGCTCGCCACGAATGTCCTCCGGAAGCGCGGCCTGGTCGACCAGACAGACGGTCTCACCATTCGAGCGCGCGCGTAACGCCGGCAGAGTCTCGCCATTGAGGAGGCGCGTCAAGATCGCCTGCTTGTCGTGCCCGGCAATCTCGAACAGCATTTCACGACAGGAGGCCAAAGCGGGCAGGGTGAGCGAGACCCGCGGCACGAAGGGGGCGACATTGGCCTTGGGCACCCCGACCACCCAGCGTTCGGTCTCCTCGATTTCGGAGAAGCCGGGAAACAGCGAGGCGGTGTGGCCGTCGGGGCCGACGCCCATCAGGACCAGGTCGAACAGCGGCCGCGCCGGATCGAGGTTTTCGGCGCCGTAGAAGGCTTGCAGCTCGCGCGCATAGGCCTCGGCGCTGCGATTGGGATTGTCGGCTGTGGTCGGAATCGGATGGACTTGGCCTGAAGGCGCATTGCGGTCGAGGAAGGTCGCGCGCGCCACCGCCATGTTGTTGAGGGGATCGCTTTCCGGCACGAATCGCTCGTCACCGATGAACCAATGCACGCGCTCCCACGGAATCGCGCCGCGCCAGTCGTCGCTTCCGAGCAGTTGATAGAGCTTCTTCGGGCTGGAGCCGCCGGTCAGGCAGATTGCGATGCGGCCGGGATTGGCGGCGATCCGCGCCATCACCCGTTCGGCCGCGGCCCGCGCCAGAGCTTCGGCGTCGACCGCGACGATCAGCTTAGGCTGGTCGGCCGCTGCCATCACGAAAACTTCCGCCAGCTTCGCCCGTCGCGTCGGAGCAGCTCGTCCGCGCAGGCCGGGCCGTCGCCGCCGGCCTGATAGGTCTCGATGCCATTCGTGCCCGCGCTGTTCCAGGCGTCCAGGAACGGCTGCACCGCCTGCCACCCGGCTTCGATGCCGTCGGCGCGCTGGAACAGAATGTTGTCGCCGATCATGCAGTCGTAGATCAGCGTCTCGTAGCCGGTCGAGGGATCAGCGCGGAAATAATCGCCGTAGCGGAACTTCATCTCGACGCCGTCGATGGTGACGCTCGGCCCCGGGATCTTGGCGTTGAATTGTAACTCGATAGTCTCGGTCGGAGCGATGCCGATAGTGAGGAAATTTTGCGAGAGCCGGTCGACCGTCGTGCCTGAGAACATCGACAGCGGCGCCTGCTTGAACTTGATCGCGACTTCGGTTCGCTTGTGGCCGAGCGCTTTCCCGGTGCGCAAATAGAAGGGAACGCCGGCCCAGCGCCAATTGTCGATCATCAGCTTCAGTGCAACAAAGGTCTCGGTGGTGCTGCCGGGCTTGACGTCCTCGGTCCTGCGATAGTCCGGGATCTCGTCGTCGCCGATGCGCCCTGCGAGATATTGCGCGCGCACCGAATTCCTCAGTGCTTCCTCCGGGCTCGGCTGTTGGATCGACGTGAGCACTTCCGCCTTCTCGGAGCGCACGGAATGCGCATCGAATCGCGCCGGCGGCTCCATCGCGACCAGCGACATCAGCTGGAACAGATGGTTCGGCACCATGTCGCGGAGCGCGCCGGTGGCGTCGTAGAAGCCGCCCCGATGGCCGACGCCGAGCTTCTCCTCGACCGTGATCTGGATGTGGTCGATATGGTTGCGATTCCAGATCGGCTCGAACATGCCGTTGGCAAAGCGCAGCACCAGGATGTTCTGCACCGTCTCCTTGCCGAGATAGTGATCGATCCGGTAGATCTGGTGCTCGTCCATGATCTTCAGCAGCTCGGCGTTCAGCGCCCGCGCCGAGGCGAGGTCGGTGCCGAACGGCTTTTCGATCACCAGCCGGCGCCAGGCGCCGTTCTCTTTCGTCATACCGGTGCGGCCGAGCTCGCGCGCGGTCGGTGCGAACGCGGCCGGCGGGGTCGCGAGGTAGAACAGGCGGTTGCCGCCGGTCTCCTGGGCGCATTCCAGCGAATCCAGATGTTCGCGCAGGCGATCGAACGAGGGCGGGTCCTTCGGATCGGCCTCGACGAAGGTCACGCATTGCAGCAGCTGTTTCGCGACAACGTCGTCGACGGGGCGGGTGGCGAACTCGCGCAGGCCCTTCATCAGGCTGTCGCGCAGCTCGCCATCCGACTGCGCCTTGCGGCCCACGCCGACGACGCAGAATTTCTCCGGCAGCATGTTTTCCGCCGCCAGATTGTAGAGCGACGGCATCACCAGGCGATGGGTGAGGTCGCCGGTGACACCAAAGATGACGAAGGCGCAATTTTCCGGCTTGCGCTTTGTTTCCGGGTCTTTTGTCACGAAATGTCGGCCTTCGTTTTGTTGCGCCTTACTTGGGCTTCGCTGCGCCCGGCTGCTTCGGCTCCTTGTGGCCGCCGAAGCCTGCGCGCATCGCGGAAAGAATTTTTTCGGCGAAGGTGTGGTCCTTGCGGGAACGGAAACGTGTGTAAAGTGCCGCGGTGAGGACCTCGGCCGGCACGGCCTCGTCGATCGCCGCATTCACGGTCCAGCGTCCTTCGCCGGAATCCTCGACAAAGCCGGAATATTCGGCGAGCGCCGGACTGTCGGCGAGCGCGGTTGAGGTCAGGTCGAGCAGCCAGGACGGGATCACCGAGCCGCGCCGCCACACCTCGGCGATGTCGGCGAGATCGAAGTCGTAGCGGTGATCAGCCGGCAGCGCCTCGATGTTGGCATTCTTGAGAATGTCAAAACCTTCGGCATAGGCCTGCATCAGGCCGTATTCGATGCCGTTGTGGATCATCTTGACAAAATGGCCGGCGCCGACGGGGCCGGCATGGACGTAGCCCTGCTCGATGCGGGGATCGCGGCCCTCGCGTCCTTCCGTGCGCGGAATGTCGCCGGCGCCCGGCGCGAGCGCAGCGAAGATCGGATCGAGGCGGTCGACGACCTGCTTCTCGCCGCCGATCATCATGCAATAGCCGCGGTCGAGGCCCCAGACGCCGCCGGATGTGCCGACGTCGACATAATGGATGCCGCGCACCTTCAGTGCCTTGCCGCGGCGGACGTCGTCCTGCCAGAAGGTGTTGCCGCCGTCGATGATGACGTCGCCGGCCTGCATCACGCCCGCAATCGTCTCGATCGTCGTCTCGGTGATGTGCCCCGCAGGTAGCATCACCCAGGCCGTGCGCGGCCGCTCGAGTTTCGAGATGAATTCCTCGAGCGTCGCAGAGCCCACTGCACCGTCGGCGGCAAGGCCAGCGACGGCCTTGGCGTCCTTGTCATAGACCACGGTCGAATGTCCGTGGCGCATCAGGCGGCGAACGATGTTGCCGCCCATTCGGCCGAGGCCGATCATGCCGAGTTGCATTTGCAATATTCCTTAGTTCAGCGCGTCGTTGAGCGCCGCATTGAGTGCGGCAAGACCCTTCTTGAGCCCGCCCTTGAGGTGAACGCGCAGCGCGCGCCGGCCGCGATCGGTGAGCACGTCGAAATCGCCGCGCGCCTGCGCCGCCTTGATCACGCCGAAGCTCGCCTTCTGGCCGGGCACCGCGAGATCCTTGGCATCGTCGGCCGTGATCTGAAGGAACACGCCGCTGTCGGGCCCGCCCTTGTAGGCCTGCCCGGTCGAGTGCAGGAAGCGCGGTCCGAACTCGGCGCAGGTCGCGACATGCCGCTTCTCGCGCACCTCGAGCCGCATGGCCTGGAGGGCATCGATCGTGATCTTGTCACGTGCGATGTAGCCGAGCAGGGCGACATAGTCGCCTTCGCCCGAGCGCGAGAGGTGCGCCTTCAGCCAGGACGTGAGATCGCCGTTGGCGCCGGCGGCGCGCAGCGCCATTGCGTTAGCCTCGTCGGTGTAGAGATCGGCTTCATCCGTGCTGACCACCGGCTCCTCGGCCGGCAGCGCGCCGGTCTTCTCGAACGACGCCGTGAGTTCGCGGGTCTTGATCTTGGCAGCTTCCACGTCCGGCTGGTCGAACGGGTTGATGCCAAGGATCGAGCCCGCCACTGCGGTCGCCATCTCGAAGCGGAAGAACTCCTGGCCGAGATGGTCGATCGACTTCATGACGATGCGTACCACGGGGTGGCCGGCCGCTTCGATCGCGGCAAGCTTGGAATCATGGGCAGCGTCCGCCTCGCCCTCGATGCGGATGTCGATGAAGAACCGGTCGTTGCCGTAGACCGATGGGTCGCCCAGCGGCTCGCCCTCGATCGGGATCAGGCCCTTGCCCTCCTTGCCGGTCGATTCCGCGATGAGCTGCTCGGCCCAGGCGCCGAAATCGGTGATCTTCTTCGACGACAGGATCGTCACCTTGTCGCGGCCTTCAAGGCCGGCGTGGCCGATGGCGAGGCCGAGCTGCACGCCCGGATTTTCACTCGGCGGCACGTCCGGTCCGCAGGAGCGGGCCATCGCCAAGGCATGCTTGACGAAGGTCTTGACGTCGATGCCGGCCGTTGCCGCCGGCACCAGGCCGAACGGCGAAAGCACCGAATAGCGTCCGCCGATCGAGGGCTCGCCATGGAAGATGCGGGCGTAGTTGAGGCTCTTGGCCGTCTTCTCCAGCGACGAGCCCGGATCGGTCACCGCGATGAAGCGATGGCCGGTCTTCACCTTCGGCCCGACCGCCTTGGCAACCTGCTCATGAAAATAGTCCTTCATCGCGTTCGGCTCGGTGGTGCCGCCGGACTTGCTCGACACGATGAACACGGTGTTGGCGATGTCGATCCTGGCTTCCATCGCCCGCACCTGGGCCGGATCGGTGGAATCCAGCACGTGCAGCTTCGGGAAGCCCGGCTTCTTGCCAAAGGTCTCGGCCAGCACTTCCGGGCCGAGGCTCGACCCGCCCATGCCGAGCACGACGGCGTCGGAGAATTTCTGGCCCTTCACCCGGCCCGCATAGTCCTCGTAGTCGGCGACGTCGGCCTTGGCGGCGCTGTCGAGCCAGCCGAGCCATTTGTCCTCGTCCGTGCCTGTCCAGACCGACTTGTCACGCTGCCATAGCCGGCGGATCTTGGCGGAGGCGCGCCATTCTTCGGTGCTCTTGGCAACGGCCTTGCCGAGGCCGTCGCCGAGCGAGAGGAGCTGCCGATCGAGCGCGGGCCCGAGCACGGTCGCGCGCTTGTGCGCGACGGCGCCATAGAGCTTGTCGGCCGCGTCGGCGAACAGCTTGACACCGTCCTTGACCAGCTCCTCGGTGATGGCGTCGAGCGAGATGCCGGAGCGCTCGAGCTCTTCAAGCACGCGCCTGGCGTCATCGACATTCTCTTCAAGGCTGTCGCGCGGCTTGCCGTGGTCGCGGAACGCATCCAGCGTCGTCGGCGGCACGGTGTTGATAGTGTCGGGGCCGATCAATTCTTCGACATAGAGGACGTCGCTGTAATCCTTGTTCTTGGTACCGGTCGAGGCCCACAGCATGCGCTGCGGCTTGGCGCCCTTGGCGGCGAGCTTGTCCCAGCGCGGACCCGAGAACAGGCGCTTGTAGTCCTGGTAGGCGACCTTGGCGTTGGCGATCGCGACCTTGCCCTTGAGCGCGGCGAGCCGCTCCTTCTCGCTTGGATCGTTGGCGCGGGCGATCTTCTCGTCGAGCTGCTTGTCGACCACCGAGTCGATGCGGCTGACGAAGAAGCTCGCCACGCTCGCGACATGCGAGGGATCGCCGCCGCCAGCGACGTATTTCTCCAGGCCGGCGATGTAGGCTTCGGCCACTTCCAGGTAGACCGCCTTGGAGAACAAAAGCGTGATGTTGATGCTGATGCCGTCGCCGATGAGTGTCTCGATCGCCGGCACGCCCTCGGGCGTCGCCGGCACCTTCACCATCAGGTTCTTGCGGCCAACGTCCTTCCAGAGCCGCCGTGCTTCAGCGACCGTGCCGGCGGTGTCCATGGCCAGATAGGGCGAGACTTCCAGGCTGACATAGCCGTCGCCACCCTTGAGGCGGTCATAGACCGGGCGCAGCACGTCGGCTGCGTTCTGGATGTCCTTGACCGCGACGGCCTCGAACAGGTCGGCCACGGTCCGGTCGCCGCGTTTCAGCGCCTTGCCGATCGGAGCGTCGTATTCGTCCGAGCTGCCGATCGCCTTCTCGAAGATCGAGGGATTGGAGGTGACGCCCTTGACGCCGTCGGTGTCGATCAGCCGCTTCAGGTCGCCCTTGGCGATGAAGCCACGAGCGAGGAAGTCCAGCCAGACGGCCTGGCCGTGCTTTTCCAGTTCTTTGACGGGATTCATGATGCTTATTTATCTCCAAGCCTGCGGGCGAGGGGTTTCCGCGCCGGTCCTGACGCGCTATCCTCTAACTTACATGCTCCCGGGAGGGAACCAATCAAGGGTACAGGCGTCATACCCTCCGGTGTAACTCCGTCGCGATCATGGCGATCCGGGCGGGAGTAGCCCTTGTTGCGTAAAAAGTCTTGGCCGAAGGTTCGGCCGGGTCTCGTTGCGTAACGTCGGCCGCTTCGTTCTGTCGGCCAGTGGCTGCGTGGAGTGCCATCAGCGGATTCCGGTCCGTCTGGTGTATCGTGGCTTGGCCGCGAATGGCTATGCTGGGGAAAAGCATGCAGGCTCAAAATGACGGTGTCGCCTTCGCCGTCGCCAACAGTGCGTCGCCGGTCGCGCCGGCCGGATGCGTCGACGCACCGCACGATCTCGAAATCGGTCCGTGTACGACCTCGCTGCGACTGCTGGTCGCGGCGGGCTTTGCCATGACGCTGCTCAGCGCGAGCCTCGCCTTCGACTGGTGGGATGGTCTTGGTGAGTACGACACGATGGTCGGATTTGCCGGCGTCGTGATTTTCGCCCTGGTGACCATCCGGCTGATCTGGATGCTCCCGGCCGAGCGGGGAGCGGTGGTGGTGGTGACCTCCTACGGCATCCGCGATCTCCGCATCGGCAATGAATTTCTGCCGTGGGATTCGATAGCGGAGATTTCGGCTGAAGAAGGCGGCCGCAAGATGATCGTGCTGACGCCGACCCCGGGCTTGCAGCGCCAGCTCGACAGCATCCGCACCTTGGCCGGTTGCGCGCAGGACGGTCGCATCGTCATCCGGTCGGAGGGCCTGGCGGCCGATTTTGATACACTGCTGCGCGCTTGTCGCGACTGTCACATTGCAGCCGCCAGTCCGCGCGCCGCATTGCAGCAGGAAGATGAACGCGGCACCCAAGGCGGCGCTCAAGGCTTCGCCGTACAAGCGTCATAAGATCGCCGCGCGCGGATCGCTATGCTGCGGTGCCGGATGGACTCATCCCCGGTAACGCCCGGATGTTGCGACCAAGTGACAATTTCTGGAAATGAGCCAATATAGACAGAGATTCGCACAAATTACGGGCAGGTGCCTGTTCGTAACTCAGCGACTGCCTACGTTGTGCGTTGCGTCGTGTTGGCACCCGGGTGTCCAATGATCGTCATGTGCTCACGCTGATTCGAAACGGCCTGAGGAACGGTCCGGCAACTGCTTTCGTTTCAGCTTGTAGCGGAACTCACGCGGAGAGGGATCATGTACAACGATTCTCTATTCAACGCTTTCGCTCGGTCGTTCGAGGCGAGAAGCCAGCACGACATGTCGATGGCGGAATATCTGGAATCGTGTCGAAGCGATCCCATGAAATACGCGAACGCGGCCGAACGACTTCTAGCAGCGATCGGTGACCCCCAGACGATTGACACGGCCAAGGACCCACGCCTTGGCCGTATTTTTTTGAACCGCACGATCCGTACCTATCCGGCCTTCGCCGGCTTCTACGGCATGGAAGAAACCATCGAGCGCATCGTTGGTTTCTTCCGCCATGCGGCGCAGGGCCTGGAGGAACGCAAGCAGATCCTCTATTTGCTCGGGCCGGTCGGCGGCGGCAAATCCTCGCTCGCCGAGCGGCTGAAGTCGCTGATGGAAGTGCATCCGATCTACGTGCTCAAGGCCGGCGACGAGCTCTCGCCCGTGTTCGAGAGCCCGCTCAGCCTGTTCGATCCGGATAACCTCGGGCCGATGCTGGAGGAGAAGTACGGCATTCCGCGCCGGCGTCTCACCGGCCTGATGAGCCCGTGGTGCTACAAGCGGCTCGAAGCCTTCGGCGGCGACATCTCGCAATTCCGCGTCGCCAAGATTCAGCCGTCGCGGCTGCGCCAGATCGCAGTCTCCAAGACCGAGCCCGGTGACGAGAACAACCAGGACATCTCCTCGCTGGTCGGCAAGGTCGACATCCGCAAGCTCGAGACCTACGCGCAGAACGATCCCGACGCCTACAGCTATTCCGGCGGCCTCAACCGCGCCAACCAGGGCGTGCTCGAGTTCGTCGAGATGTTCAAGGCGCCGATCAAGATGCTGCACCCGCTGCTCACCGCGACGCAGGAAGGCAACTACATCGGTACCGAGAATATCGGCGCGATCCCGTTCACCGGCGTGATCCTCGCGCACTCCAACGAGGCCGAGTGGGCGAGCTTCAAGTCCAACAAGAACAACGAAGCATTCATCGACCGCATCTGCGTGATCAAGGTGCCTTACTGCCTGCGCGTCACCGAAGAGCAGAAGATCTACGAGAAGCTGATCCAGGGCTCCGAGCTCGCCTCGGCCCCTTGCGCGCCCTCGACGTTGGAGACGCTGGCGCGGTTCTCGGTGATGTCGCGCCTGCGCAAGCACGAGAACTCCACCCTGTTCGGCAAGATGCGGGTTTACGACGGCGAGAGCCTGAAGGAATCCGATCCGAAGGCGCGCAGCGTCCAGGAATATCGCGACGCCGCCGGCGTCGACGAGGGCATGGACGGCGTCTCCACCCGCTTCGCCTTCAAGATCCTGGCTGCCACTTTCAACCACGATCCGCAGGAAGTCGCCGCGGACGCCGTGCACCTGATGTACGCGCTGGAGCAGTCGATCAAACGCGAGCAACTGCCGGAGGAAGTCGAGAAGCGCTATCTCGAATTCATCAAGGCGGATCTGGCGCCGCGTTACGCCGAGTTCATCGGCAACGAGATCCAGAAGGCGTATCTGGAATCCTACTCGGATTACGGCCAGAACCTGTTCGATCGCTACGTCGACTATGCCGACGCCTGGATCGAGGACCAGGACTTCAAGGATCCGGACACCGGCCAGCTGCTCGATCGCGAGCTTTTGAACCAGGAGCTGACGAAAATCGAGAAACCGGCGGGCATCGCCAACCCCAAGGATTTCCGCAACGAGGTCGTCAAATTCTCGTTACGATCGCGGGCCCAGAACGGCGGCAAGAATCCGACCTGGACCTCCTACGAGAAGATTCGCGACGTGATCGAAAAGAGGATATTCTCCCAGGTCGAGGACCTGCTTCCGGTCATCTCCTTCGGGTCGAAGAAGGACGGCGAGACGGAGAAGAAGCATGGCGAGTTCGTCGCACGCATGGTGGAGCGCGGCTACACCGAGCGTCAGGTTCGCCGGCTCGTCGAATGGTACATGCGCGTGAAGCAGGCCGGTTGAGGCGGAGTGGGAGGCGAATGGTAAAGTGCCCATTCACATTATTGACAGGCGCCTGAATCCAGGCGGCAAGAGTCTTGAGAACCGCCAGCGGTTCTTGCGTCGGGCCAAGTCCCTGGTGCAGGGCGCCGTCAAGAAGACCTCGCAGGAACGCGACATCAAGGACGTCCTGGAGGGGGGCGAAGTCACGATTCCCCTCGACGGCATGCACGAGCCGCGCTTCCGCCGCGAAGGCGGAACGCGCGACATGGTGCTGCCCGGCAACAAGAAGTTCATCGAGGGCGACTATCTCCAGCGCTCCGGCCAGGGCAGTGCCAAGGATTCAGGCCCGGGCGAAGGCGACAGCGAGGACGCGTTCCGTTTCGTGTTGAGTCGTGACGAGTTCGTCGATCTCTTCCTCGACGATCTCGAGCTGCCGGATCTTGCCAAGCGCAAGATCGCGCATACCGAGAGCGAGGGCATTCAGCGCGCCGGCTACACCACGTCGGGCTCGCCCGCCAACATCTCGGTGAGCCGGACGGTGAAGCTCGCGCTGGCGCGCCGTATCGCGCTCAAGCGTCCCCGCAAGGAGGAGATCGAGGAGCTGGAAGCCGCGATCGCCGCATGCACCGACGAGGACGAGCGTGAGGTGCTGCTCGCCCAGCTGGAAAAGCTGAAAGCGAAGACCAAGCGCATTCCCTTCATCGATCCGCTCGATATCCGCTACCGCCGCTTCGAGACGGTGCCCAAGCCCGTTGCGCAGGCCGTGATGTTCTGCCTGATGGACGTGTCGGGCTCGATGTCCGAGCACATGAAGGATCTCGCCAAGCGCTTCTACATGCTGCTCTACGTGTTCCTCAAGCGCCGCTACAAGCATGTCGAGATCGTTTTCATCCGCCACACCGACCGCGCCGAGGAGGTCGACGAGCAGACCTTCTTCTACGGCCCGGCCTCGGGCGGCACGCTGGTCTCCAGCGCGCTGCAGGCGATGCACGAGATCGTGCGCGAGCGTTTCAACCCGTCGGACTGGAACATCTATGCCGCGCAAGCCTCCGACGGCGACAATTCCTATTCCGACGGCGAGCTTACGGGCATGCTGCTGACCGACAAGATCCTGCCGGTCTGCCAGTTCTTTGCCTATCTCGAGGTCGGGGAATCAGGCGGCAGCGCCTTCGATCTCTCCGACTCCTCGCTGTGGACTCTCTATGAGCGCCTGCGCAACAGCGGCGCACCGCTCTCGATGCGCAAGGTCTCGGAACGCAGCGAGATCTTTCCGGTGTTCCACGATTTGTTTCAGCGTCGCGAAACTGCCCAGGAGAAGGCCGCTCCATGACGGAACGATTGTTCGAAGGCGCGGATTGGGATTTCCACACCCTGCAGCGCATCACCGATGCCTGCGAGGAGGTGGCGCTGAAAGATCTCGGGCTCGACGTCTATCCGAACCAGATCGAGGTGATTACCGCCGAGCAGATGCTGGATGCGTATTCGTCGGTCGGCATGCCGCTGTTCTACAAGCACTGGTCGTTCGGCAAGCATTTTGCGTACCACGAGGCGTCCTATCGCAAGGGCCTGATGGGCCTCGCCTATGAGATCGTGATCAACTCCTCGCCTTGCATCTCCTATCTGATGGAGGAGAACACGGCGACGATGCAGACGCTGGTGATCGCCCACGCCGCCTTTGGCCACAACCACTTCTTCAAGAACAATTATCTGTTCAAGCAGTGGACCGACGCCGACGGCATCCTGGATTATCTCGACTTCGCCAAGACGTATGTCATGCAGTGCGAGGAGCGCTACGGCCGCATCGACGTCGAGCGCACGCTGGATGCCGCGCACGCGCTGATGTCGCACGGCATCGACCGCTATCCCGGCAAGAAGAAGCTGGATCTGCGCGCCGAGGAGAAGCGGGCAGGGCGCCGCCGTCAGCACGAGGAGGAGGTCTTCAACGACCTCTGGCGCACCGTGCCCAAGGGCGCTGCCAAAAGCCGGACGGCACTCAGCATCGAGCGCCGCCGCAAGCTGCTCGGCCTGCCGCAGGAAAACTTGCTCTACTTCTTGGAGAAGAGTGCGCCGCGCCTGGCACCGTGGCAGCGCGAGCTGCTGCGCATCGTCCGCCACATCGCGCAATATTTCTATCCGCAGAGCCAGACCAAGGTGATGAACGAGGGGACGGCCACCTACGTCCACTATCGCATCATGACCAAGCTGCATCAGCAGGGCCGCATCAGCGACGGCAATTTCCTCGAATTCCTGGGATCGCACACCAACGTGGTGTTCCAGCCCGAATTCGACGATCAGCGCTTCTCCGGCTTCAATCCCTATGCGCTCGGCTTTGCCGTGATGCAGGATATCGAGCGCATCGTCACCCGACCGGAAGATGAGGACCGCGAGTGGTTCCCTGACATTGCCGGCAAGAACGACGTGATGGGCGTGCTGCGCGACGTCTGGGCCAACTATCGCGACGAAAGCTTCATCGCGCAGTTCCTGAGCCCGAAGCTGATGCGGCACTTCCGCATGTTCCACCTGCATGACGATCCCGAGGAGCGCGCCGGTATCCGGGTCGATGCCATCCATGACGAGCGCGGTTTCCGCCGCGTGCGGCGCGAGCTGGCGCGGCAGCACGATGTCGGCTTCATCGACGCCAATATCGAGGTGGTCGACGTCGATCTCTCCGGCGACCGCCGCCTGATCCTGCATCACCACGTCATCAAGGGCTCGCAGCTCAACGAGACCGATGCCAAGCGGGTGCTGCAGCATCTGGCCGATCTCTGGACCTACGACGTCTCGCTGATCGAGGTCGATGCCAACGACAAGGTCATGCGCGAGTACGTCGTGAGCCCGCGCCCGATCCCCGCGGCGGTGGCGTGAGGGCGGTCGGCCACACACACAGAAGCGCGTTGATGTGCGCTCGCCCCTTGTGGGAGAGGGCCGCGACGCCGGCAGATACAAGCTCGTTTGGGTGAGGGGTATCTCTCCGCACCGTGCCTCGTCGATGGAGACCCCTCATCCGGCGCTTCGCGCCACCTTCTCCCACAAGGGGCGAAGGAAGGCGTTCGAGGCTGCACAAAGATCTCTCTACGCCGATCGCTTCTTCGCCGGTTTCTTCTTCAGCATATTCAGCTCGACCGCCGCGCGGATCAGCGCCTTCAGCGCCTTCTCGTTGATCTTCTCGCCCTCGCGAATGTCGATCGCGCGGCGCACATTTCCGTCGAGGCTGGAATTGAACAGGCCGGCCGGATCCTCCAGCGCCGCGCCCTTGGCGAAGGTCATCTTCACCACCGCCTTGTAGGTCTCGCCGGTGCAGATGATGCCGTCGTGCTCCCATACGGGAACGCCGCGCCATTTCCACTCCTCGACGACATCAGGGTCGGCCTGCTTGATCAGGCCGCGAATCCGTCCCAGCATCTCGCCGCGCCAATCGCCGAGCTCCTTGATCCTGCCGTCGATCATTTTGGAGGGAGACGGCCCATTCGCGTCCTTTGCGCCGCTCTTCTTCGCCATCGCCTTCTTCACGAGCTTGCCTCACTGCGCACGCCGTCGCGCTGGTCGAGATAGGGCAGCGCGAACAGATAGAGCCCGGTCGCGAGCAGCGGGATCAGCGGCACCAGCGCCAGGAAACCGATCCAGACGGCCTGGACCTGCATGGTCATCGCCACGATGTTGGCGATGACCGCGAGCGTGAAAGCCATCGACAGCCAGCGATGAATCTGCCGAACCCACATATGCGTGCTCACTAGAGACCTCCTTTGAGATTGATCGGAATGGACGCCGGCGGAGCTAGTCAGCGCGCGCCAGCACCTCGTCCAGCTTGTTGAAGAACTGCTTCCAGCCGGCATGCGCGCCGCCATAGGCCTGCTTCTGCGTCGGGCCGAAGCCCGCCTGCTCGACGCGCAAATGCGTGCCCGCGCTCGTCGGCGTGAGCGTGAAGGTCACGACGCTTTTGAGGTCGAAGGCGGAATCCTCATGCGAGAAATTCCAGGTATAGGCGAGGCTCTTCTGCGGCTCGATGGTGAGCACCTCGCAGTCCAGCACGCCGCCCCATTCGCCGCGCAGATTGAAACGATGACCGACTGATGGCTTGAAGTCGTTCTTCATCAGCCATTCCTCGATCAGATGCGGCTGCGTCAGCGCGCGCCAGAGCCGCTCGGGCGGAAAGGCAAATTCGCGCTCGACGACCACGGAGCGCGTCTGGCTTGAGGCTTCAGTCATTGGTCCATCCTCTTCAGGAGATCGTCGAGCGCGTCGAGCCGCCGCTGCCAGAAGCCGGCCATCTGGCTGGTCCAGTCGATCAGCGGATCGAGCGCGCCGGGCAGTGCGCTGTAATGAGTCTGCCGTCCTTCATGGCGGTCACGTACGAGGCCGGCCTGCTTCAGCGCGCCGAGATGTTTCGAAACCGCAGGCTGTGAAACGCCCGATAGCGCCGTCAGTGCCCCGACCGTCTGCTCGCCCTCGCGGCACAGCCGCTCGAAAATCGCCCGCCTTGTGGGGTCGGCGAGCGTCCTGAACAGGAGATCGGGGGCGGGGGACATGGAGATCCATAACCAGGAAGTTATGGATTACTCATAACCGTAGAGTTATGGGTGAGTCAAGCGGGATTGGAAGGTGAGGCGCTCGCTGTCGCTCCGTCATTGCGAGCGCAGCGAAGCAATCCAGACTTCGTCCTCAGAGGCAGTCTGGATTGCTTCGTCGCAAGGGCTCCTCGCAATGACGGAGAATGTGGCACCGCCATGCGCACTGCTACGGCCGCAGATACAAAAACCCCTGCGACTGCAGCTCCACGAGGCGGACCACGCCGCCTTTCTCAGCATTGACAAAGCCGGGCAGCAGATCCGTCAGCGTGACGTTCTGCGCCTTCATCGTGTTGCCGCAAGCGGCGAGCTCGACGCCGCCCTTGGAGAATTCGCCGACCCGCTTGCTGACATCGGTTGGCCTGCGCCCCGTGGAATGCCTTCAGCGCGGGACCGTGGATCACGAGCGCGAGCGTGACGTGCTCGGGGCCGCCGACGCCGTCGATGTGGTTCTGGATGTTGCCGAGCACGAAATTGACCTTCTCGGCATCGCTGAGGTGATAGACGACCTTCAGCTTGTTGCCCGCGCCGGCTTCGGTGGCGGCCCGTGCACGCGAGGCGCCAAAGGCTGCGCCGAAAGCCGAAATGGCGCTCCATAAGATGTTCCGGCGATTCATGGCGACCTCCTTCGACTGATCCCAGTTCGCCGGACAGATATCATTTGTGGCGCAGCGCTGCGAGTTCCTTGCGGTCGGTGACCAGCGAGGCGCATTCGCTATTGTCGGTGCGGTCGAGGCGGAAAATCTTGTCATCGGCGCCGGCCACCAGCGATTGCTCGGCATCGTCGTCCGGCTTGTTGTTCTGCCAGACCCGCACCCGTTCGAGCCGCACGATCGCCGACTTGTCGTCCTTCGACAGCGCAACGCCGATGCCGCCGCCCTCGCAGTCGACGCCGCAGCCGAGACGAACCTCGCTGCCGTTCCTGGTGAACACGGCGTGGTTGCACGAGCCGCTGGAGTCGAAATCGCCGCTGCGGTGACGGTACCTGAAGCCGAGACGGAAGGAGTTGTGCAGCTCCTTGTCCTCCTTGTCGACCTCCGCGGAGATCAGCAGCTTCATCGCGGCGACCTTCTGCTTCGGGTGCCGCGCCAGATGATCGGCATCGTAGCGTCGGACGAAGCAGGCGTAGGCCTCGTTGCCGGGCGCGCCCGAATACATGCGCGTATTGAAGGTTTCGGCTTCGGCCTTGCTGGCCTCACGAATGTCATCGCCTTCCTCGGCCACGGCGGCGCTGGTCAGCGCAGCCAAAATGAAGGCAGCAAAGAGGGAGAGCTTCATGACGGCCTCGAGCGCGTGTCGATTTCTATCGCAGCAGGATAGAGCTGCTATCTGTTAGACGCAGGCGCGGTGCCCCGCGTTCAACCGTCCCAATCGCTCCTGCGGCCACCGCGATGCCGACTCGGGCCAGTGGTTTTCAGGCCAGAGCCTTAGTCACAGAGGGGATCAAGAAGGTTCAAGCGGTGGGGCGCCTTCGTTCCTCGGAACCCGATGCCGCCCGATGCTCTGACATTGTCTCGGTTCGTCAATGTGATAGCCTTCACAGACGACCGCCTTTGGCAGTCGTAAGCTGGGGCTGCCTTGTCAGTATGTGGAGTCCCCCGCGATGGGCGAAATTCGCAACTTCAAATCCGGCAATCAGGACGGGCCGCCTCCACACGGTCCTATGCCTCGTCGTCTCGCTGCGATCATTGTCGGTGACATCGTTTCCTACAGCCGCCTGATGCAGGCCGACGAGGAGGGGACGCATGTCCGCGTCAAGCGGATCGAGCGGGATCTCATTCAGCCCAGCATCGTCGAGCACCATGGTGCTCTGGTGAAGACAACGGGCGATGGTTTCATTGCCATTTTCGATAGTCCTGTCGAGGCCGTTCGATGCAGCATCGTCATCCAGCAGAACTTGATCGGCCGCAACGCCTCGCTTCCGAAGCATTCGCGGCTCGAATACCGAATTGGCGTCAATCTCGGCGACGTGATCGTGGAGCCGGACGATGTCTACGGCGACGGCGTCAACATCGCGACACGCATTGAGGGCATTGCCGAGCCCGGTCAGGTCTACATCTCGGGCGCGATCTACGAGCAGATCAAGCATAAGGTGGTATGCGGCTATGAGTCGCTCGGCGACCGCAAAGTCAAGAACATCACCGATCCTGTGCGCGTCTATCGCGTGCTGCCGGACGCGGATGCCGTCGGCAAAACCAGGAGCCGGCGTGAGAATGCCCTGATCTTTCTGCTGTCCATCACAGTGATGATGATGGCCGCGGGCGTGCTCTGGTATTTGCTGGCGCAGCCCGGCAGGATGGGAGAGCAGGCCGCCGCGCCAGCCGCTTCTCCAGCTGCCTCTCCTGCCGCTTCTCCAGCTGCCGCTACTGCCGCTTCACCGAGCCCGCGGCCGCTGCCAAGCGAGGCGGCGACGCAGACGCCGCAACCATCTCCGTCACTGGCTTCGTCGCCTTCGCCGCCGGCGCCCAGCCCATCGGCGGCGCCGCCTCCCGAACCCGAGATGATCGCCATTCGCGGCGGCAGTTTCGCGATGGGAAGCAATGATGATCCGACCGAGCGACCTGTCCACCAGGTCACGATCAAGCCGTTCTCGATCGGAAAATATCCGGTCACCGTGCGGGAATGGAACGAATGCGCAGCTGCAAAGGGGTGCGGATTCACGGCCACCGGCAAGGACAATGCCCCGGTCAGCAATGTGAGCTGGGCCGACGCGCAGCAATATGTCGTCTGGCTCGCGCAGGCGGTGAAGAAGCCCTACCGGCTTCCGAGCGAAGCCGAATGGGAATATGCGGCGCGCGGCGGAACGCAGAGCAAGTACTGGTGGGGCGACAAGCTCCAACCGGGCATGGCCGGTTGCAAGGATTGCGGTGATCTTGCGGCCGAGCAGCCGGCCAAGGTCGGCAGCTTCAAGCCTAATCCATTCGGGCTCTATGACATGGGCGGCGGTATCGACCAGTGGGTCGAGGACTGCTGGCACAGGACTTATCAGGGGGCGCCGACCGACGGCTCGGCGCGGACCGGCAGCGACTGCTCCTCGCACGTCCTCCGTTCGGGCTCTTGGAAAAACGATTCGAGATATGTGCGGCCGTCCAATCGCGATGGTTACGACACCAATGTCCGTTATCCCACGCACGGATTCCGTGTCGCGCTCGGTCCTTGAGTGCTGGAGTAGACTTGATGAGGATCATTTCCTGTGCGGCGCTGGCGGCCGCAATTGCATTGCATTCGGGCGCGGCCAACTCGCAAGGCAAGACCGCACCGAAGGACGCGAAGCTCTATTTCATCACGCCGCATGACGGGCAGAAAGTTCGCGGTGGATTCTGGGTCCGGTTCGGCTTGCGCAACATGGGCGTGACGCATGCCGGCGACGAGTACCAGAATGCCGGTCATCACCATCTCTTGGTCGACGTCAACGAGCCCATCGATTCCAAGGAGCCGATCCCGCAGGACAAGTCGCACCTGCATTTCGGGGCGGGGCAGACTGAAACCCTCCTCGAGCTTCCGCCCGGCACGCACACGCTCCAGCTTGTGCTGGGCGATGCGAAGCACTATCCGTTCGAGCCGCCTGTCGTGTCGGACAAGATCACGGTACGCGTCAGACCGCCGGCTTCGGCACGGAAGTAAACGATCAGCGCAGGCTGGCGTTGATCTTGTCCAGCACTGCCGAGCCCGGGCAGAGCGTGTCCGCCTCCAGCGTGTTCAGTGGCGTCTCGACCGTGTTGAGATGCTCGTGCAGATCTTCCGCGTCCGGGTCGACATAGAGCAGCCCGGTGACGATCTGCCCCTTGGCGGCGTGCCTTGCGAGGAAGGTCTGGGCCCCGAGCCGGTCGTGCGGATCGTAATCCGCGTCGATCTTGCGCAGGGCGATCTTGCTGCCGTCGTGCTGCTCCACCATTTGCACCGTGCCCGGCGCGTAATCCACGGCGATCGGGTCGCGGCCGACCAGCACGTCGAGCCGGTTCACGGCGTCGTTGTGCTCGCGGACATAGTCGAAGCTCTTGGTCGAGCCGGCGTGGTTGTTGAAGGCGATGCAGGGACTGATGACGTCGATGAAGGACGCGCCCTTGTGGCGGATCGCGGCCGCGATCAGCGGCACCAACTGGGTCTTGTCGCCGGAGAAGGAGCGCGCGACGAAGGTGGCGCCGAGTTGCAGCGCGATCGCGACGAGGTCGATGGCGTTGTCGGTGTTGGTGACGCCCTTCTTGGACTTCGAGCCGCGGTCGGCGGTCGCCGAAAACTGGCCCTTGGTCAGGCCGTAGACGCCATTGTTCTCGACGATATAAGTCATGTTGACGCCGCGCCGGATCGAATGCGCGAACTGGCCGAAGCCGATCGATGCTGAATCGCCGTCGCCGGAAACGCCGAGATAGATCAAATCGCGGTTGGCGAGATTGGCGCCGGTCAGCACGCTGGGCATGCGGCCGTGCACGGAATTGAAGCCGTGCGAATTGCCGAGGAAATAGTCCGGCGTCTTCGACGAGCAGCCGATGCCGGAGATCTTCGCCACCCGGTGCGGCTCGATCGAGAGCTCGTAGCAGGCCTCGATGATCGAGGCCGTGATCGAATCGTGGCCGCACCCGGCGCACAACGTCGAGATCTTGCCTTCGTAATCGCGGTGGGTGTAGCCGAGCTCGTTCTTCTTCAGGCTCGGATGATGGAATTTCGGCTTTGCGATGTAGGTCATGACACGGCCTTGCGGAGCGGGGTCACCTTGAGGTGATCCTGATGGTCGCCAATGGCTTTTGCGATGAAACGGGCGGTGATCGGCGAGCCGTCATAATGCACGATCGGCACGAGGCGGACGGGATCGATGCCGTTCTCGTTGACGATGAGCTGGCGGAGCTGGCTGTCGCGGTTCTGCTCGACCACGTAGACGAAGTCGTGCTCGGCGAGGAAGCTCGCCACGCTCGAATGGAACGGGAAGGCGCGGATGCGCATCCGGTCGAGCTGATGTCCGCGTGCCTCCAACAGGCCGATCGCCTCGTCCATCGCCGGCGAGGTCGAGCCGAAATAGATCACGCCATATTTGGTCGGCCGCTCCGCATTGGCCTGCAGCGGCCGCGGCACCAGATCCTGCGCCGTCTCGAACTTGCGCATCAAGCGCTGCATGTTGTCGGCGTAGACGGGGCCTTCCTCGGAGTAACGCGCATAGCGGTCACGCGAGGTGCCGCGGGTAAAATAGGAGCCCTTGGTCGCGTGCGTGCCGGGATAGGTTCGGTACGGAATGCCGTCGCCGTCGACGTCGAGATAGCGGCCGAAGTCGCGTCCCTCTTCCAGCATCTCCGCGGTCATCACCTTGCCGCGGTCGTACTGCTTGGCATCATCCCACTTCAGCGGGCGACAGAGCCGATGGTTCATGCCGATGTCGAGGTCGAGCATCAGGAAGATCGTGGTCTGCAGCCGCTCGGCGAGATCGAAGGCGGCGGCCGCGAATTCGAAGGCCTCGGCAGGATCTTCGGGGAACAGCAGCACATGCTTGGTGTCGCCGTGCGAAGCATAGGCGCAGGCGATGATGTCGCATTGCTGGGTGCGGGTCGGCATGCCCGTCGAGGGGCCGGCGCGCTGGATGTTCATGATCACGGCCGGGATCTCGGCAAAGTACGAGAGCCCGATGAACTCGGTCATCAGGGAGATGCCGGGGCCGGAGGTCGCGGTGAAGGCGCGTGCGCCGTTCCAGGACGCGCCGATCACGATGCCGATCGAGGCCAGCTCGTCCTCGCCCTGCACGATGGCGTATTTGGCTTTGCCCGTCTCCGGATCGTGCCGGTACTTCTTGCAATGGGCGGTGAAAGCCTCCGCCACGGATGAGGACGGCGTGATCGGATACCAGGCACAGACGGTGGCGCCGCCATAGACCGCGCCGAGCGCGGCGGCGCTGTTGCCCTCGATGAAGATGCGGTCGCCGACCTTGTCGGACTTCTTGACCCGTAGCCCAATCGGGCATTTCAGGTTTTGCAGCGCCCAGTCGCGGCCGAGATGCAGCGCGTGGACGTTGGAGGAAAGCAGTTTCTCCTTGCCCTTGTACTGCTCGCCGATCAGTTGCTCGATCAGCTTCGGGTCCATGTCGAGCAGCGCCGAGAGCGCGCCGAGATAGATGATGTTCTTGAACAGCTGGCGCTGGCGCGGATCGGTATAGGTCGAGTTGGTGATGGCGGTTAAGGGCACCCCGATCACGGTGATGTCGTCGCGGAATTTCGTCGACGGCATCGGCTTGGTGGAATCGTAGAACAGATAGCCGCCCGGCTCGATGCCGGCGACGTCCTTATCCCAGGTCTGCGGGTTCATGGCGACCATCATGTCGACGCCGCCGCGGGCGCCGAGATGGCCGTCTTCGGTGACCCGCACCTCGTACCAGGTCGGCAGGCCCTGGATGTTGGAGGGGAAGATGTTGCGCGGAGACACCGGAACGCCGTGGCGCAGGATCGCGCGCGCGAACATCTCGTTGGCGCTGGCCGAACCCGAGCCGTTGACGTTGGCGAAGCGGACGACGAAGTCGTTTACGCTGCTGAGCGGCTTCTTGTCGGGCATGTCGAACCTGCGTGGGTCATCTCGATGAAATATTTCTGCATGTCCCAGGCGCCGGTGGGACAACGCTCGGCGCACAGCCCGCAATGCAGGCAGACGTCCTCGTCCTTCACCATCACGCGCCCGGTCTTGAGATCCGAGGAGACGTAGAGATCCTGGTCCGGATGCGGCGAGGGCGCCTTCAGGCGCTGGCGCAAATCGCTTTCCTCGCCGTTACCGGTGAAGGTGATGCAATCCATCGGGCAGATGTCGGCGCAGGCATCGCATTCGATGCAGAGCGATGTCGAGAACACCGTCTGCACGTCGCAGTTCAGGCAGCGCTCGGCTTCGCCCAAGGCCAGCTTGACGTCGTAGCCGAGCTCGACCTCGGCGCGGATGTCCTTCAGCGCGACCACCTTGTCGCGATGCGGCACCTTGTAACGCTTGTCGATGGAGATGTCGTTGTCATAGCTCCATTCATGGATGCCCATCTTCTGCGATGAGATCTGCACGTCCGGTAGCGGGCGCTCGGTGATGTCCTCGCCCGACAGCATTTTGTGGATCGACAGCGCGGCGTCATGGCCCTGCGCCACCGCCCAGATGATGTTCTTCGGCCCGAACGCGGCGTCGCCGCCGAAGAACACCTTGGGATTGGTCGAGACGAAGGTTTTCGGATCGACCTTGGGCATGTGCCATTTGTCGAACTCGATGCCGCAATCCTGTTCGATCCAGGGGAAGGCGTTTTCCTGGCCGACCGCGACCAGCACGTCGTCGCAGGCGATCGTCTCATCCGGCTCGCCCGACGGCACGAGGTTGCGCCGGCCCTTGGCGTCGTATTCGGCTTTCACCTTCTGGAAGGTGACGCCGATCAGCTTGCCGGCGACATGCTTGAAAGCCACCGGAACCATGTAATTGAGGATCGGAATATCCTCATGGAGCGCGTCTTCCTTCTCCCAGGGCGAGGCCTTCATCTCCTCGAAGCCGGAGCGGACGACAACCTTGACGCTCTCGCCACCGAGGCGGCGCGCGGTGCGGCAGCAATCCATCGCGGTGTTGCCGCCGCCGAGCACGATCACGCGCTTGCCGATCTTGTCGATGTGGCCGAATGAGACCGAGGACAGCCAGTCGATGCCGATATGGATGTTGGCGGCTGCCTCTTTCCGGCCGGGAATGTCGAGTTCGCGGCCGCGCGGCGCGCCGGAGCCGACGAAGATCGCGTCGTACTTCTCCCCGAGCAGCGCCTTCATGCTCTCGATGCGATGGCCGCCTTTGAACTCGACGCCGAGACCCAGGATATAGCCGGTCTCCTCGTCGATCACCGAATTTGGCAGGCGGAATTTCGGGATCTGCGTCCGCATCATGCCGCCGGCTTCCGGATCGCCGTCGAACACGGTGCAGTGATAGCCGAGCGGCGCGAGATCGCGCGCCACTGTCAGCGAGGCCGGGCCGCCGCCGACGAAGGCGACGCGCTTGCCGTTCTTCGCCGCCGGGCGCGGCAGGCGCTGCTTGATGTCATCCTTGAAATCGGCGGCCACGCGCTTGAGCCGGCAGATTGCAACCGGTGTTTCCTCGACGCGTCCGCGGCGGCACGCCGGCTCGCAGGGACGATCGCAGGTGCGTCCCAGGATTCCGGGAAACACGTTCGATTTCCAATTGATCATGTAGGCGTCGCTGTAGCGGCCTTGTGCGATCAGTCGGATGTATTCGGGAACCGGGGTGTGCGCGGGACAGGCCCATTGGCAATCGACCACTTTGTGAAAGTAGTCGGGGGCCGCAATATCGGTCGGTTTCATTCCTACCCTGTCCGCGCAGGCTCAAAGACCCGGCGGCCTCTTCTGAGCTTGGCGAACGCTTAACGCGCCTCGATCTGGTTTCTGAATGACGTCATTGGGTTAGCTTATTAGAACCTTTCCGAAGTACAACGGCAAACTTGCGCGCTTCCCCTGTTTCATAGGAGCCAAGCGCGCACAGCATTAACGGCGCGCGGGTTCTGCGTGCGGTGCAGCATGTTGCGATGCGTGCGAGCGCGTCAGCCGCGCGCGAGGTCGCTCTTCGCGAGATCCCACATCAGGCTGTAAGTGCCGACCGAGACCGGAAGCGGCAAGGGCGCCGCCGCCGGGCCGGTGAAGCGTTCGGCGATCACGGCCGAGACCGCGCCGACATGCGTGCCGGCGATCAGCACGAACCAGTCGCGGGCGCCTTCATTGCGCACCGCCGGAATGCCCGCGGTTGCGCCCGACAATTCCGGCTCGCTTTCGAGCAGATGCATCGAGATGATGCCGTCGCGCCCTTCGGGCCTGAGCTTGTCTTGCAGCGCATCACGCCAGGACGCGGCATTGTCCGGCCTCGGTCGCAGCCGCACCACGCCGAGCGCAGCACCACGTCCGGTGCCGTTGCTGAGTGTGATGCGCGCGACGACGCGCAGCATGTCCTTGAAGCGCGCCATGCTGCGCCGTGACCAGTCGGTTTGATTGGCCAGCCGCGCCCGGTAGGCGGGACTGTCGAGGACGTCGAGCGTCGCGGTCGAGTACAGCGAGAGATATTTGGGGTTGGCGGCATGCGCGACATAGCGCCGGGCTTCCAGAAAGCCCTCGATCGCGACGCGCTCTTCCAGATGCTCGCGATCATACCAGCGGTTGAAATCGTGTTCATCCGCTGCATCGACATTCATCGACGTCAGCAGCATGCCTTTTCCGGCGAGCGGCATTCTTCTTGTCCTCTCATCGCCCGATCTTCGATGCGAGGTCGGCGATCGACTTCATCACCGCATCCCTCACGCCGGCATCATAGAGCGAATGCCCGGCTCCTTCCACGACGCGAAGCTCGGAACCGGGCCATACTTTCGTTAGGGCCTGCGATGTCTCAGGGGGACACAGCAGATCGTAGCGGCCCTGGATGATGATGCCGGGAATGCCGGCGAGCCGGCCCGCGTTCCGCAACAACTGGTCTTCGCTCATGAAGGAGTTGTTGATGAAATAATGCGCCTCCATGAACGGCGTTGCCGGCAGCGTGCGCCAGACGTTCAGCGACGCCAGGTCCAGCCGCGTCTTGGCCGGCTTGTGCTCCGACAAGGCGCGCTCGGTGTCGTGCCAGGCGCGCGCCGCAGGTCCGTGAACGGCAGGATCGGCATCGAGGATGCGGCGCCAATAGGCGTCTACCGGCCGCGCTTGCTCTTCCCTTGGCAGCACACTCAGAAAATCCTCGTACAGCGCGGGATAGAATTGCGGCAGGCGCACCGTGAAGCCTGTCTCGACTTCCGCCCGCGTGCCGAGAAACGTCGCGCGGAGCGCAATGCCGGACACACGCTCGGGATGCGCCTGCGCATACGCCAGCGCCAGTGTCGCGCCCCAGGAGCCGCCGACCACCATCCAGCGGTCAAAGCCGAACTTTTCGCGGATCTTCTCCATGTCCGCGATCAGGTGCGCCGTGGTGTTGTGCTCGCGCGATGCCTTGGGACGACTGCGGCCGCAGCCGCGTTGGTCGAACAGCATCGCATGCATACGCTCGGGATCAAAAAGCCGGCGATGGTCGGGCTGGCAGCCCGAGCCAGGACCGCCGTGCAGATAGATCGCGGGGATGCCGTCGCTGCGGCCGACGCTCTCGACATAGAGCTCATGGCCGTCGCCGACGTCGAGCATGTCGGACGTCAGCGGCGCAAAGGGATCGGCACGCCTGACGGAAGCGGCCGCGTCGGCGTCAGGTCCCATTCTCGGATTCCAGGGTGCCGCCGGCGAAGTTGCGATAGAGGAAGCGGCTAGTCTCGCCCTCGGCTTCGCGCTCAGCCTGCTTGAAGATGGTCTCGTGCAGCGGCGACAGCGCGCAGGCGGGATCGGTGTTGGCGGCATCGCCGGTCAGCGCAAAGGCCTGGCAGCGGCAGCCGCCGAAATCGATCTCGCGGAATTCGCAAGACTTGCACGGTTCCTTCATCCAGCCGGTGCCGCGATAGCGGTTGAAGGCGTCGGAGTTCTGCCAGATCCAGGCGATCGAATGATTGGAGCGCACGGATTCGAAGTCGAGCCCGGTGATGCTCTCGGCGGCGTGGCAGGGCAGCACCTTGCCGGCGGGCGAGATGTTGAAGAACTGCCGGCCCCAGCCGCCCATGCATTTCTTCGGCCGCAACGCGTAATAATCGGGGACGACGTAGTCGATCGCAAGCGTGCCCTTGAGCCGCTCGCGCGCCTCCTCGACGATACGGGTGCACTCATCTAACTGCGCCACCGTCGGCATCAGTGCGGCGCGGTTCTTCAGCGCCCAGCCGTAATATTGCACATTGGCGACCTCGAGCCGGTCGGCGTCGAGATCGACAGACATCTGGATGATGTCAGGGAGCTGGTGCAAATTCTGCCGATGCATCACCGCGTTCACGGTCAGCGGCAGATCGAGCTCGCGGGTCCATTTCGCGACTTCAAGCTTCTTGCGATGGCCGTTCCTGTAGCCGGCGACGCGATCGGCGAGGCCTTCTTCGACGCCCTGGAAGCTGATCTGCACATGGCACAGCCCGGCATCCGCGAGCTCGCTCAGCCGCTCGCGCGTCAGCAGCACGGCCGAGGTGATGAGGTTGGTGTAGAGCCCGACGTCGCTGGCATGCTTGACCAGCTCGACAAGGTCCTTGCGCGCTGTCGGCTCGCCGCCGGAGAAATGCACCTGGAGCACGCCGATCTCGGCAAGCTCGCTCAGCACTTTCTTCCACTCGTCCGTCGTCAGCTCCTTGCCCGAGCGGTCGAGCTCGACGGGGTTAGAGCAATAGGGACATTGCAGCGGGCAGCGATGGGTGATCTCGAGCAGCACCGCGAGCGGAATGCCGAAGGTCTCCGCCGTCGAGCGCTGCTTCTCCAGCACCGCGAGGCTGTCGCTGGGTGGGATGGTCACGTCGCTCATGACGTCTTCTCCCTGATCTCGGTGAGGAAGCCCTTGTCGGCGAGGTCCTGCAGCATGACGATGACGTCGGCCAGGATCGCCTCGCGCGGCGCTGCGTATTTCGCCGCGAGGTGATCGGACACGTCGCCGACACTGCGCTTGCCGTCGCAGAGTTGCAAGACCTCGACCGCGATCTCGTCGGGCGCCAGCACCCGCTCCGGCGCCAGGATCACCCACACCTTGCGGGTCTCGTCATATTTCAGCTTGGCATGCCGCGGCAGCACGGGGCGGCTTGCCTCGTTGACGCTGATATTGCGCGGACCGGCCATCGCTGTTCCCTCAGCTCGCCTTGGGCACGAATGCGCCCGGCGGAATGTGGCCCTCGACGTAGGCGTGCTGGAGCGCATCCAGCTGCACCCACAAGACGTTGGTCTTGAAGATCAGCGCGTTGCAGACTTGCGCGCGCTGCTCCGGCGTCGTGGCATGCGCCTTGACATAGTCGAGCGCAAAGCCGGCATCGCGCGGCGCCTGGGCCAGGCGGCGCTTGAAGTAGCTCATGATGTCGGGATTGACGAAGTCGTAATGCTCCAGCATGCCGGAGATACGCTCTTCATGCAGGTTCGGCGCGAACAGCTCTGTGAGCGAGGACGCGATCGCCTCCAGCGGACTTTTTTCGCGACAATAGTGCACGTAAGCCTCTACCGCGAAGCGCGTCGCCGGCAGGATGCCTTCGGTCGATTCCACATAGGCCGTGTCGAGGCCAAGGCCCTCGGTCAGCTTCAGCCAGCGTTCGATGCCGCCCTCGCTGCCGACATCGCCGTCATGGTCCTCGATGCGGTGGCGCCATTCCAGCCGCGTGGCGCGGTCGCGGAAGCGCGAGATCACCACCGCGTCCTTGATCGGAATCGTGCTCTGATAATAGTAGCGGTTCAGCGCCCAGGCCTGCACCTGGCCCTTGTTCAGCTTGCCGCCGTGCAGGAGCTTATGGAACGGATGCAGGCTGTGATAGCGCGTCGCCCCGATATGGCGCAGCGTCGCCTCGAGCTCCTCGGCGCTGGTGAGCCTGATGTCCTTGCCGATCGAGAGCGCAGTCATTCCAGTCATTGACGCCGCATTCACAGCACGATCTCCGTTCCGTCCGCCGGTATCTGCCAGCCTGCCGCCTCCGCGGCCTTGCGCTCCGGGGAGGCCGGCAGCAGCGCCGGGTTCGAGTTATTGATATGCAGAAATATCTTCCTGTCGAGTGTGAGGTCGGCCAACCGTGAGATGGCGCCGGCCTCGCCGGACATCGCGACATGTCCCATGCTCTTGCCTGTCTTGTGACTGAGCCCGGCCTTGATCATCTCGTCGTCCTGCCACACCGTGCCGTCGAAAAACACCAAGGCGGCGCCGTCGAGCTCGGCCTTGAGCGCATCGGTGACCTCGGCGCAGGCTGCGATGAAGTAGAAGCACTTGCCGGTCGCCTTGTCGGTGATCTTCAGCCCCAGCGTATCGCCGTCGCCGGTCTCGCCGCCGGGATGCGCCTTGCCTTCCAGATACCAGGCCGACTTGCCCGAGACTGCGAAGGGCAGCACCTCCAGGCCCGAGCGCACGCCATCGGTGAGGCGCGGCTCGAATGGCTCGCCGATAGCCATCGGCTGGCGCCGCACGTGCTTCTCGTTCAGCACGTTGAAGATGCTGTTGCTGGTAAGGATCGCCAGCACCTTGTCATGCGCATAGATCGTGAACGGCGAACTCTCGCGCATCGACAGCAGGCCCGCCACCGCGTCCACTTCGCTGTTGGTCAAGATCACGCCCGCAATCGGCGTATGGCGCAGCGCCCCGGCCTTGGGGTGCAGTTGCGGCGTGGCATTCAATTGCTGGCGCAAATCGGGAGAGGCATTGATCAGGAACCAATGCTCGCCGTCGCCGCTGAAGGCGACCGAGGCCTGGGTTCTCTCGAGTTCATGACCGGCGCTACGGGCCGCCCGGCAGCCCTCGCAGCCGCAATTCCATTGCGGCACCCCGCCGCCGGCTGCGGCGCCCAGGACGACGACGCGAAGCATGATCCGTCTCCTGGAGGCAACGTCGCCAGGTGGATCTCAGGCCGACACAGTTTTTGTCTTCCGGAAACTGATCGTGACCGAAAGAACGTGCGCCGAAAGACCCACCTGCGCAGAACGCAAACTCACCAGCCGCTTACTTGCGGGTGGCGCTCACATACATGTTGATTTCCATGCCGCAGGGCACTTCGACGATCTTCGGGGCTTTCCAAGCCATTTTGGCACTCCATTTTCGCGAATTCGGACGTATCCGCCCAGCCGCTAAGTTAGTGCGCGCCGAAAAGTTCGCCAGTGAAATTTTCCCGAGAAAAGCCATGTTGCGGCGCGAAAAGTGCCTCCGGAACACCGCTTCTGACGCGCCTGCCTTGCGTCCGGCGCATTCGGTCGCGAACCCTGTCCTGATAAAGCAGTTGTGAGTGCAGTGCAGCTTTCAATTCGGTACAGGCGACCCAAACTGGATCTCGTGATGCCCAAATACTTCTTCAACACCCGCATCGGCGACGAACTGATCGTGGATCCCGAAGGCGAGGACCTGCGCAACCCCGACCGCGCCTGGGAGGTCGCCCGCCAGATGATCCTGGAGGTGGTGAAGTCCGAGGGCGCCCAGCGGGCCCTGCTGGACGCCGTGATCGAGGTCACCGACGTCGAAGGCGACATCGTGCTTGAGTTTCCCTTCACCGAGGCCCTGCTGGACATTCCGGATCCGTCGGCGACGAGGCATTGAGGGCGAAGGGTGAGGGGCACGCCGCTCTCTCCCCGTCATTGCGAGGAGCCCTTGCGACGAAGCAATCCAGACTGTCTCCGAGGAGGGATTCTGGATTGCTTCGCTGCGCTCGCAATGACGACGGATGCGGCAATCCGGGCCGCTGCCGCCCTTCGCCCCTGCGAAATCCGCATGGCTTTGCCGCGTTCCCGGCGCTAAAAGACGCCGGTCATACGGAGCAAGCCATGCAAGATCTCTGGCGCCTGTCGGCCGCCGACCTCGCCACCCTCGTCAAGTCCAGAAAGGTCTCCGCCAGGGAGGCCGCCAAGGCCGGTCTCGCCCGGCTCGACGCCGTCAATCCCCAGCTCAACGCGGTGATCGATCACCGTCCTGACGATGTGCTCAAGCAGGCCGATGCGGTCGATGCCGCCATCGCGAAGGGCGAGGATCCCGGCGTCTTGGCCGGCGTGCCCGTGACCATCAAGGCCAATGTCGACCAGGAGGGCTTTGCCACCACCAATGGCCTCAAGCTCCAGCGCGACGTCATGGCGCGCGAGGACAATCCGGTGGTCGCCAATTTCCGCAAGGCCGGCGCCATTCTACTCGGCCGCACCAATTGCCCAGCCTTCTCCTATCGCTGGTTCACCACCAACCTCATCCATGGCGACACCAAGAATCCCCGCGACGCCTCGCTGACGCCGGGCGGTTCCTCCGGCGGCGCCGGTTCGGCGGTCGCGGCCGGTATTGGCCACATCGCCCACGGTACCGACATCGCCGGCTCGATCCGCTATCCCGCCTATGCCTGCGGCGTGCATGGCCTGCGCCCGACTCTCGGCCGCATCCCCGCCTTCAATCCGGCCCTGCCGGAGCGCCCGATCGGGCCGCAGATCATGGCGGTCTCGGGTCCGCTGGCGCGCACGGTCAATGATTTGCGCATCTCGCTCGAAGCCATGTCGGCCCGCGACATCCGCGACCCCTGGTTCGTGCCGGTGCCGCTGCAAGGTCCCGTGCGGGACTGGCGCGCCGCGCTTTGCCTCAATCCGGGCGGGCTTGCCACCACGCCGGAGGTGAAGGCTGCGGTGAGCGATGCCGGCAAGCGGCTGGAGCGTGCGGGCTGGACCGTCGACGTGATCGAGGACACGCCGCCGATGCGGGAGGCGGTGGAGTGGCAGATCAAGCTCTGGCTCGGCGACGGCTATGAGGCGCAGCTGGAGGCGGCTGAGCGTGAGGGCGATCCCGGCGCGCTGGCGTGCCTGCGCGGCAACCGCAGCAGGGTCACGCCGATGGATCAGGCCAACTACGCGAAGGCGCTGACCCGACGTGCCACGCTGACGCGCGAGTGGATGCTGTTCTTCGAAAAATATGCCGTGCTGCTGACGCCGGTGTCCGGCGAGCTGCCGTTTCCCGATCATCTCGACCGCAAGGACGACGAATCCTTCAAGCGGGTCTGGGAAGCGCAGCTGCCGCAGATCGCGATTCCCTTCATGGGATTGCCCGGCCTCGTGGTGTCGACCGGTCTGGTTGGCAAGGCGCCCGTCGGTGTGCACATCGTCTCCGGCCGCTATCGCGAGGATCTCTGTCTCCTCGCGGGCGAAGCGATCGAGGCCGGCGGCGTGCCGCCGTCGCCGATCGATCCCGTGAGCTAGCGATGACCGCGATCTACGACTTCAAGGCTAACTCGCTTGCCGGCGAGGAGGTCGCCATTCGCCGTTTCGAAGGGCAGGTGCTGCTGATCGTCAACACCGCGAGCAAATGCGGCTTCACGCCGCAATATCGCGGGCTGGAAGATCTCTATCGCGATCTGTCGCCGCGCGGCTTCTCCGTGCTCGGCTTTCCCTGCAACCAGTTCGGCGCGCAGGAGCCGGGGCAGGCGAATGAGATCCAGGCGTTCTGCTCGACCAACTACGACGTCACCTTTCCCCTGTTCGAGAAGATCGACGTCAACGGCGCAAATGCGCACCCTCTGTACGAGTACCTGAAACGCCAGCAATCCGGACTCTTGGGCGCCTCCATCAAATGGAATTTCACCAAATTCCTGGTGGACCGTGCCGGCAAGGTGATCGCGCGCTACGCGCCGACCGCCCGGCCCGAAGGATTGCGCAATCAAATCGAAACACTGCTGTAAGCGAGACAATCATGAGCGACGAATTTCCGGACCGCCTGTCGGTCGATCCGAACAGCCCCTACTACAACGCGGACATCCTGTCGCGCGACGTCGGCATCCGCTTCAAGGGCGTCGAGAAAACCAATGTCGAGGAATACTGCATCAGCGAAGGCTGGGTCCGCGTCACCGCAGGGAATGCCAAGGACCGCCACGGCAACCCGCTGACCATCAAGGTGCACGGGCCGGTGGAGCCGTATTTTCGAGACAAAAAGTAGTTCGAGCTAAGCGCGCGCCGCTCTCTCCTCGTCATTGCGAGGAGCCCTTGCGACGAAGCAATCCAGAATCCCTCCGCAGATGCATTTCTGGATTGCTTCGCTTCGCTCGCAATGACGAACTGAAAGGCCAACCTCCATGTCCGTCCGCATCGTCGACGTCCGCGAGATCACCAAGCCGATCTCATCGCCGATCCGCAACGCCTATATCGACTTCACCAAGATGACGACCAGCCTCGTTGCCGTCGTCACCGATGTCGTGCGCGACGGCAGGCGCGTCGTCGGCTACGGCTTCAATTCCAACGGCCGTTACGGGCAGGGCGGCCTGATCCGCGAGCGCTTCGCCTCGCGCATTCTGGAAGCCGATCCGAAGTCCCTGCTCAATGTATCAGGCGACAATCTCGACCCCGACAAGGTCTGGGCCGCGATGATGTCCAACGAGAAGCCGGGCGGTCATGGCGAGCGTTCGGTCGCGGTCGGCACCATCGACATGGCGGTGTGGGACGCGGTGGCGAAGATCGCCGGCAAGCCGCTGTTCCGCCTGCTCGCCGAACGTCATGGCGTCACTGCCAATCCGCGCGTCTTCGTCTATGCCGCCGGCGGCTATTATTATCCCGGCAAGGATCTCTCGATGCTGCGGGCTGAGATGCGCGGCTATCTCGATCGCGGCTACAACGTCGTGAAGATGAAGATCGGCGGAGCGCCGATTGATGAGGATCGCACCCGCATCGAGGCGGTGCTGAAGGAGATCGGCAAGGACGCACAGCTCGCGGTCGATGCCAACGGCCGCTTCAATTTGGAGACCGGCATCGCCTACGCAAAAATGCTGCGCGATTATCCGTTGTTCTGGTACGAGGAGGTCGGCGATCCCCTCGACTATGCGTTGCAGGCCGCGCTCGCCGAATTCTATCCGGGCCCGATGGCGACCGGCGAGAACCTGTTCAGCCACCAGGACGCCCGCAATCTGATCCGCTACGGCGGCATGCGCCCGGACCGCGACTGGCTGCAATTCGACTGCGCGCTGTCCTACGGCCTGTGCGAATACCAGCGCACCCTGGAAGTGCTGAAGACCCACGGCTGGTCCCCCAGCCGCTGCATTCCCCACGGCGGCCACCAGATGTCGCTCAACATCGCAGCGGGCTTGGGCCTCGGTGGCAACGAGAGCTATCCCGACTTGTTCCAGCCCTATGGCGGCTTCCCGGATGGTGTGCGCGTCGAGAACGGCCACATCACCATGCCGGATCTCCTGGGTATCGGGTTCGAAGGCAAGTCCGATCTCTACAAGGAGATGAAGGCGCTGGCGGAGTAGGGGGCAGAGGCAACGGAGCGCTTGTGGCGGGAAGGCCGCGCCACGCTCTCCGCTGTCATGCCCCGGCTTGACCGGGGCATCCAGTAAGCCGCGGCGGATGTAGAGAGAGAAAGCTCTCCAACGCCGGCCTCTGGAATACTGGATCGCCCGGTCGAGGGGCGACGACACCGTCTTTGCAGCGCCGTCTCAGCCCCTTTACGACAACCGCATATCCAGCAACCTTCGCCCTTCGCCCTTCAGCAGCTTCTTCACGGCGCTGGACGCCACGACCTCGCCGTCATTGGCATACGCTTCGTGGTTCTTCTCGATATCGTCGAGGCGGTAGAGGTAGTTGACCATGACGCCGGCGGATTCGCGCACGCCCTTCGGCGAGAGATCGCCGAGCCAGTTGATGCGCTCGAGCCTCGCGCCGTTGCCGAGATGGAAGCGGGCGACGGAATCGATCAGCTTGCCCTTCGGCGTGCGCGCCTTGAGGAAGTAGTGCGCAGCTAACGGCTCCAGCACGCTGCGGAGCAGCGCCGTGGTCTCGGGGCTTTCGAACCATTTGGGATCGTCGAGACGCTTCAGCGCCTCGCGGTCCTCGTCCGACAGCGGCAGGTCCTTGTCCTGCTTCACCCATGGCATGAAGCCCGGCACCGGTGACAGCGTCACGAAAGTGTCGAGCTTGGGCGTCTCGCGGCGCAACTCCTCGACCACCTGCTTGATCAGGAAACTGCCGAAGGAGATGCCGCCGAGGCCGCGCTGGGTGTTGGAGATCGAATAGAACACGGCGGTGCGCGCTCGGTCGATCGGCAGATGCTGGCGATCCACCGCAAGCAGCGGCGCGATCGCGCCGGGGATCGTCTCGGTCAGCGCCACTTCGACGAAGATCAGGGGCTCGTCGACCATCGCGGGATGGAAGAAGGCGTAGCAGCGGCGGTCGACCGGATCGATGCGGCGGCGCAGATCGTCCCAATCGCTGATCTCGTGCACGGCCTCGTAACGAATGATCTTTTCGAGGATGTTGGCCGGGGTCGACCAGTCGATCCTGCGCAGCACGAGAAACCCCCTGTTGAACCACGAAGAGAGAAGATGCGAGACGTCGCGATCGAGCGCGGCGAGATCGGTGTGCCCGTTCATCATGCCGAGCAGATCGGCGCGCATGTTGACGAGATCGCCGGTGCCGCCGGGCGCGCGGTTGAGCCGGCGGATCAGCTCCTGCCGCCGCGGCTCCGAGGCGAAGTGCAGGGAGCTTGCGTCCTCGTCGCCGGGCTGGGCGCGCCATTTCTCGATCGCCTTGGACAGGCGCTCCCGATCGGGGCCGAAATCGCGCACCAGTCCGTCGAAGAAGGCGCGGCGTCCCACCGCATCCAGCTCCCGGTAGATGTCGAGCACCTCACGCGCCATCGCGGTGCCGGAGGCTTCGCCCCGGCCCGACAGCAGCGCATCGCAGAGCTCGATCAGCCCGTCGGCATCCCGTTTGGTGTCAGCGGAGTCTCCCCGACGAAGCAGCGTGCGGCCGCGCTCGGAGATGGTGGCGAGCAGGTCGGAGAAGAAGGCGTTGGCCATCTGGGCTTTCGTGTCAGGTTTGTGCGTTGCGAAGCTTACACGGGATTTGGGTGGAAGCCGATCACAATCAAGCAGGCGAATGCGGCAACTTTAGTCGGGCCGTGCGTTTGGAGAATGCAGGCATGCCCGATGCGGCTGCCACACGAAAGCTGTCATGCCCCGTGAAGGCGGGGCATCCAGTATGCCGCAGCTTCTCGGCTCAATCACCACCGCTGGTGGAATACTGGATTGCCCGCCTTCGCGGGCAATGACGCCGAGAGTGGGATTACGCTCACCCCTTCCCCGCAAACTCCGTCGGCGTCCGTCCCGTCACCTGACGGAACGCCGCCGAAAACGCCGGCACGCTGGCATAGCCGAGCGATGTCGCAAGCTGCTTCACCGACACGTTGGCATCCGTCGACAGGCGCTGGATCGCCGCCGCAATCCGCGCGCGCTGGCACCAGCTCTTGAAGCTCAATTGCGTCTCCGTCGAGAACAGCCGCGACAGCGTGCGTGCCGAGGTTCCGACCTCGCGCGCGAGCGTGTCGATGTCGTGCAGGCCGGTGGGGTCGTCGAGCACGATCATCGCGGCGCGCCGGCAGCGCACCTCGCGCGGCAGCGGCACGAAGGTCGCGGAATCCTCGGCCTGGTGCAGCTCCAGCATGACGAGGCGAACCAGTAGCTCGGTGCGCTCCTCCGTGTTGCGCGCGTCGAACAGCGCAAGGATCGCCTGGTTGAGCAACGGCGAGACCCGCACCACGAATTCCTTGGTCAATCCCTCATGGCGCTGCTCGCGCTTCAGCCAGGACAGGTCGAAATACAGCGTCCGCATCTCGATGTCGGCGAGCAGGTCGATGGCGTGCTCGAGCCCGGCCGGGACCCACACGGCCCGGTCGGGCGGCACCAGCCAGCGTCCCCCGGGCGTCGTCACCTGCATCGTGCCCTTGGCCGCATAGATCAGCTGCGCCTCGCGGTGCAAATGCGGATCGATCCGCATGCCCTTGGGATAGTCGCGCGCAACCAGGTGCACGCCGGCGGGCGAGCGGTGGTTGCTCCGGACCTCCCGGAGGATTGGCGTTTCCAAGACAGTCATTGGCAGCATCCCGTCATGGGGAGGACATATAACTCATTTCGGAGCAGGAGAGGATTCGGGAAATGAACAGCCCCAGCCGGGTGATCAGTTTCGTCAACGCAGGCCATTTCATCGACCATTATTCGATGCTGATCTTCGCCGCGGCCGTGATCATCATGGGGCCGGCGCTCGGCATGGCCTATTCGGAACTTTTGCCTTACGCGACACCGGGCTTCGTTGCCTTCGGCGCGGGCTCGCTGCTCACCGGCTGGCTGGGGGACCGCTGGAGCCGCCGCCACATGATGCTGATCTTCTTCGTCGGCATCGGCGCCTCCATGATCGCGGTCGGCTTCGTGCAGACCCCGGCGCAGCTCGGCGCCGCGCTGCTGGCGATCGGCGTCTTCGCCTCGATCTATCATCCCGTCGGCACCGCCATGATCGTGTCCTATGCCGATCGGCTCGGCCGCGAGATGGGGATCAATGGCGTCTGGGGCAATCTCGGTGTCGCCTCCTCGGCGCTGGTCACCGGCGTGATCGGCCAATATCTCGGCTGGCGCTTTGCCTTCATCGTTCCCGGCGTGGTCACGATCCTGATCGGCATCGCGTTTGCGATGATGGTTGTGCACGAGGACCGCAAGGGCGCCAAGCAGGCTGCGGCGCAGGCGCGGGTGGCAAAACAGGACATGTGGCGCGTGGTGCTGTCGCTGCTGATCGTCGTGATCGCGATCTCGACCACGTTCAACGCCGTCACCGTGGCGCTGCCAAAACTGTTTGCGGAGCGGCTCGCGGATTTGACCAAGAGCCCGGCGCTGCTCGGCGTCATCGCGGCCTGCGTCTACGTGTTCGGCGCGATGACCCAGTACACGATCGGCCGGCTGCTCGACCGTTACTCGCTGAAGACGGTGGCGCTGCCGCTGTCCTTCATGCTGGCGCCGTTCCTGTATCTGGCCGCGACCCTCAACAATCTGCCGCTGATCCTGGTTTCGATCGGCATCGTCATGGGCGCGTTCGGGCAGGTCACGGTGAACGACGCCATGGTCGGGAAATACACCAGCGAGGAATGGCGCTCGCGCGCTTACGCCGTGCGCTATTTCATCGGCTTCACCGCGGCGGGTGCCTCGGTCGGCTTGGTCGCTTGGCTCTACGAGCAGGGCGGCTTCGTCACCATGCTGCACGCCTTCGCCGCGCTCTGCCTGCTCGCAATCGCGGCCGCGATCATCCTGCCGCGCGAGATCAGGACGCCCGCGGCAGCCTGATCTCTCGTGTCCTGGACGCGGTGCGGCGCGAAGTGCCGCTCCGCAGAGCCGGGACCCAGAAGCCGCGAATTCCCGTGTCGAATGGGCCCCGGCTCTGCAGCGCACCGCCGAAGTGGCGCTGCGCTGCGTCCGGGGAACGAGGGCTGAACTCTCTCACCCCCGTCATTGCGAGGAGCGCAGCGACGAAGCAATCCAGGCTGTCTCCGCGGCGGGACTCTGGATTGCTTCCGCCTTCGCCAAAGGCTTCGGCGGACAAGTCGCTACGCTCGCAATGACGGAGAAGGCCGGGAACCCGCTCCACCTCCCGCGGGTTCTATCCCCATGGCCCCGACACCGGGGTGAAGGGGGAAAGACACCTGCATGCGATGGAGCCTGCTCCGACCGGTTGGCCTTGTCCCCGCGGCGCTTGTCCTCACCACCATTGCGGCCAGTGCCGAAGCGGGCAAAGCCGCCGGCCCGTCCGAATTCCTGCTGGTGGCGCAGATCGTGCTGTTGATCGCGGTCGGCCGCGGCCTCGGCGAGATCATGCAGCGGATCGGCCAGCCCTCGGTGATGGGCGAATTGCTCGCCGGCATCATTCTCGGGCCGTCGCTGTTCGGCTGGATCTGGCCGGAGGCGCAGCACGCGATCTTCCCGAGGACACCCGAGCAGAAGGCGATGATCGACGGCATCGCGCAAGTGGGCATCCTGCTCCTGCTGCTGCTCACGGGCATGGAGACCGACCTCAAGCTGGTCCGGAAGGTCGGCAGGGCCGCGATCGCGATCTCGATCGCCGGCATCCTCGTGCCCTTTGCCTGCGGCTTTGCGCTCGGCGAGTTCCTGCCGGATGCGCTGCTGCCCAATCCGCAGCAGCGCCTGGTGGCTTCGCTGTTCATGGGCACGGCGCTGTCGATCTCCTCGGTGAAGATCGTCGCGGTGGTCGTGCGCGAGATGAACTTCATGCGGCGCAACGTCGGGCAGATCATCGTCGCGACCGCCGTCATCGACGACACCATCGGCTGGGTCATCATCGCCGTCATCTTCAGCCTGGCGTCGCACGGCACGCTGGATATCGCCTCGGTGGCGAAAGCCGTGCTGGGAACACTCGCCTTCCTCGCCGTCAGCTTCACCATCGGCCGCCGGCTGGTGTTCCAGCTGATCCGCTGGGCCAACGACAATCTCGTCAGCGCGGCGGCGGTCATCACGGTGATCCTGCTGTTGATGAGCGTCATGGCGATGATCACGCATCTGATCGGCGTGCACACCGTGCTCGGGGCCTTCGTCGCCGGCATCCTGGTCGGGGAATCCCCGATCCTGACGCGGCAGATCGACGAGCGTTTGCGCGGGCTGATCTCCAGCTTCTTCATGCCGGTGTTCTTTGGCCTGGCCGGCCTTGCCGCCGATCTCTCGGTGTTGCGCGATCCCAATCTCCTGATGCTCACCGGCCTCCTGGTCGTGATCGCCAGCGTCGGCAAGTTCGGCGGCGCCTTTGTCGGCGGCACATTGGGCGGGCTGAACTATCGGGAGTCGCTGGCGCTCGCCAGCGGCATGAATGCCCGCGGCTCGACCGAGGTGATCATCGCGACCATCGGACTCTCCATCGGCGTGCTCAGTCAGAACCTGTTCACGATGATCGTGACCATGGCGATCGTGACCACGATGGCGATGCCGCCAATGCTGCGCGCGGCGCTGGCAAGGCTGCCAATGAGCAAGGAGGAGAAGGAGCGCCTGGAGCGGGAGGAATTCGACAAGCGCGGCTTCCTCGCCAATCTCGAGCGCCCTCTGCTGGCGGTGGACGAAAGCGTCAACGCCACCTTTGCCGCCCACATCGCGGGCCTGGTCGTCGGCATGCGCGGCCTGCCGATCACCGTGCTCCACATCGGTAAGCGGCCTGAGGAGCGGGAGAAGGGCCGCAACGAGGAGGAGAGCCACGAAGCCGTGGTGAAGAAGGCGGCCGAGGCGGTGTCCGCGAGCGGCGAGGGAGGCGCCGGCAGCGTCGATGTCGTCACCCGCGCGCGGCGTGCGGAGCTCGGCGAGACTATCACTGAAGAGGCGCGCAAGGGCTTTGACCTTCTCGTTGTCGGTGTCGACAAGGTTGCCGCGACCAAGGATCGCTTCGACCGTAAGATCGAGGACATCGCAGCGACCTTTGAAGGACCGCTCGCGATCGTCGCCGCCAAGGGCAAGCACCTGAAGCAGCCGATGCCCGAAGGGCTCAAGATCCTCGTTCCGGTCTCCGGCAGCGGCGTCTCCAAGCGCGGCGCCGAGGTCGCGGTCGCGCTGGCGCAGGCCGGATCAGGCTCGCTACGGGTGATCTATGTCGCGACGACGCGCGACAAGGGCGCCCAGCGCGGAGCCTCCCGTGGCCTCAGCCAGGAGGCGGGCATCCTCAAGGACGCCAGCGATCTCGCCGCCCGCTACGACGTCGACATCACCACCACGCTGCGGGTGAACCGGGCGCCGGAAGCCGCGATCCTGCGCGAGATCGACACCACCGATGTCGATCTCGTGGTCATGGGCGTCGACCGCATCCAGGGCGATCATCTCTCCTTCGGCGGCGTCGCCGATGCCGTGCTCAGGCAGTCGAAGGTCTCGGTGCTGCTGGTGTCGAGCGGCGAGGCCCGGCAGGTGCCGGCGGAGAAGGCCTGACATCCCTCTCCGTCGTCATTGCGAGGAGCGAAGCGACGAAGCAATCCAGACTCCCTCAGCGGAAAGCTTCTGGATTGCTTCGCTGCGCTCGCAATGACGGACTTGGTTGAAAGTCGCCTACTTCACCGCCACCGTCTCAGCCTTCGGCGCCTTCTTCGACGCCCGCCAGTTCTCGAACCGCTGCACCACCACGAAGAAAGCAGGCACGAACAGCACCGCGAGGCAGGTCGAGGCCAGCATGCCGGAGAATACGGTGATGCCGATCGACTTGCGCGCGCTGGCGCCGGCGCCGGTCGCGAGCACCAGGGGCACCACGCCGAGGATGAAGGCGAACGAGGTCATCAGGATCGGGCGGAAGCGGGCGCGCGCGGCCTCGATCGCGGCCTCCAGCACCGGCTTGCCGTCGCGATTGTGCAGCTCGAGGCCGACCTCGACGATCAGGATCGCGTTCTTGGCCGACAGCGCGATCAGGAGGATCAGGCCGATCTGGCAATAGAGGTTGTTGTCGATCTTGAGCGCAGAGAGGATCAGCATCGGCCCGAGCAGCGACAGCGGCACCGCGAGGATCACCGAGATCGGCGCGTACCAGCTCTCGTACTGGCCGGCGAGCACGAGATAGACCAGCAGCATGGCAAGGCCAAACACCCAGTAGATCTGGTTGGAGACCGCCTTCTCCTGATAGGACATCGCGGTCCATTCATAGCCGGTGCCCGGCGGCAGCGTCTTGTCCGCGATCTCCTCCATCAGCTTCAACGACTGGCCGGATGAGTAGCCCTGTGCTGGCAGGCCGATCACGGTCGAGGACGGATAGAGGTTGTAGAGGCTGATCAGCGACGGGCCGGTGGCGGGCGTGATCTTGGCGACGGTGCCGATCGGGATCATGTCGCCGTTCGAATTGCGAACCTGCATGTTGGCGATGTCGCGCTCGGTGACGCGGAAGGCGGGATCGGCTTGCGTATAGACCTGGAACACGCGGCCGAACTTGTTGAACTGGTTGACGTAGGACGAGCCGAGATAGGTCGACAGCGCCGCGAACACCTGGTCCGTGGTGACGTGCAGCGTCTGGGTCTTGATGCGGTCAATCTCGACGTTGAATTGCGGCACCGACGAGCGGAACGAGGACTGCACCCGCTGCAGCGCGCTCTGGCTCTGGCCGTTCGAGACCATCGCCCCGGTGATCGCTTGTAGCTTGGCGAAGTCGCTGTTGCCGTCGCGCAGCTCGACCTGCATCGAGAAGCCGGCGGCGTTGCCGATGCCCTGGATCGGCGGCGGCGGCAACACGATGGTGCGGGCCTCCATGATGGTCGCGAGCTTGTCGTTGAGCCCGTACACCAGCGAGCGCAGATCCTCGCCGGGGCCTTTGCGCGCCTCCCAGTCCTTCAGGATGATGTAGGCGACGCCGGCATTGGCAAGGCTGGCGCTGTTGTCGAGCGCGGAGATACCGGCGATGGTGATGACCTGCTGGACGCCGGGCGTATCCTTGATGATCTCGCTCGCTCGGTCGAGCACCGTCTGGGTGCGCTCGAGCGCAGCGCCATCGGGTAACTGGACGGCGGCGATCAGGTAGCCCTGGTCCTCGATCGGCAGGAAGCCGGTCGGCACCCGCGACAGGCCGTAGCCGCTGGCTCCGATGACCAGCAGCGCGAACGCGACCGAGATGGTGGCGTGCCTGCACAGGAACGTGATCAGCCGCGAGTAGCCGCGCTCGACCCGGTCATAGACCGCGTTGAAGCCCCGGTAGAAGAAATTGCGCTGCTCCGGCGGCACCGTCGGCCGCAGCCACAGCGCGCATTGCGTCGGCTTCAATGTCGCCGCGTTGATGGCGGAGAGAAGCGCGGTCGCCGCGATCACCAGCGCGAATTGTGAATAGATGCGCCCGGTGAGGCCGGCGAGGAACGAGGCCGGCAAGAATACCGAGATCAGCACCAGGGTGATGCCGACGATCGGCGCGAAGAGCTGGTCCATCGCCCTGATGGCGGCGTCGTGGCCGTTCATGCCCTGCTCGATGTTGTGCGCGGCGCCTTCGACCACGACGATCGCGTCGTCGACCACGATGCCGATCGCGAGCACGATCGCGAACAGCGTCGACATGTTGATGGTGAAGCCGAGCGCGGCCATCGCCGCGAACGCGCCGATGATGGTCACCGGCACGGTTGTCGCCGGCACCAGCATCGCGCGCCAGTCCTGCAGGAACACCAGAATCACGACCAGCACCAAAAGGCCGGCCTCGATCAGCGTCATGTAGACCTCGTGCACCGAGGCTTCGACGAACTTGGTGGTGTCGAACGGCGTGTCGTATTTGATGCCTTCCGGGAACCGCTTGGCGAGCTCCGCCATCTTCTTCTCGACCGCCTGCTCGACCTGGAGCGCGTTGGCGCCGGGCGACTGAAATACGCCGATGCCGGTGGCCGGCTGCTTGTTCAGCGAGAAGATCTGGCTGTAGGTCTGCGCGCCCAGTTCGACCCAGCCCACGTCGCGCACGCGCGTGACGTCGCCGCTGGTGCCCGTCTTGACGATGATGTTCTCGAACTGGCTGGTGTCGTCGAGCCGGCCGTTGACGTTGAGCGTGTACTGGAAGGCCTGACCCGGCGGCGTCGGAGGTGCGCCGACCTGACCGGCGGAGACCTGCTGGCTCTGCTGCTGGATTGCGTTGATGACGTCCTGCGGCACGAGGCCTCGGACCTGCAGCTTGTTCGGATCGAGCCAGACCCGCATCGAATACTGGCCGGCGCCGAACACGGTGACGTTGCCGACACCGGGCAGGCGCGAGAGCTCGTCGCGGATGTTGATGGTGGCATAGTTGCTCAAATAGAGGCTGTCGAACCTGGAGTCCGGCGAGGTCAGCGTCACGAACAGCAGGATCGAGGTCGATCGCTTTTGCACGGTGACGCCTTGGTTTTGCACGGCGCTCGGCAATTGGGACAGCGCGCTGGAGACGCGGTTCTGCACCAGCACCTGCGCGAAGTTGAGATCGGTGCCGATCTTGAAGGTCACGGTCAGCGTGTAGGTGCCGTCCGAGCCGCTATAGGATTGCATGTAGAGCATGTCCTCGACGCCGTTGACCTGCTGCTCGATCGGCAAGGCAACCGTGTCGATCACGGTCTTGGCGCTGGCGCCGGGATAGCGCGTGGTGACCTGCACGGTCGGCGGCACCACATCCGGATATTGCGCGACGGCGAGATTGAACAGCGCGACGCCGCCGATCAGGATCATCAACAGCGCGATGACGTTCGAGAGGACCGGCCGCTCGATGAAGAACTTTGAGATCATGGCGGCGGCTCCTTACTTGGCAGACGCCTGCGGCTGCTCGATCTTGGTTGCTTGCGGATCGATCTTCTGGCCCGGGATCACCCGCAGCAGCCCAGCGATCACCACGCGGTCCTCCGGCTTCAAGCCGCTCTCGATGACGCGCAGCCCGTTGTCGACAGGGCCGATCTGCACCTTGCGCTGCTCGACGACATTGTCGTTATTGACGACAAGGAGATAGCGGCCGCCCTGGTCGCTGCCGAGCGCGGTGTCGGGGACGAGCAGGGCGCTCTTCTCCTGGTCGAAGGGCACGCGGACGCGGACGAAATAACCTGGCAGCAGCGCCCGCTTGTCGTTGGGCACGACGCCGCGCACCGCGAGCGTGCCCGTCGATGTATTGAGGGTCGGCGAGACGTAGTCGAGGTGGCCTTCATGCGGATATCCAGTCTCGGTCTGGAGGCCCACCTGGACCGGCAACTGTTTGAGGTCGGAGACGGTCAGCCCGCGGCGGGCCGCTTCGGCGCGAATGCGAAGGACGTCCTGCTCGTTGACCGTGAAGTTTACCCAGATCGGGTCCATCGCGACGATGGTCGCAAGCTGGGTCGGGGAGGACACGCCGACGAGTTCGCCGACCGAGACCATGTGGGCGCTGACGATGCCGTCGAACGGCGCGGTCACGTTGGTGTAGCCGTAGTTCACCTGGGCGAGCTTGGTGTTGACCTGGGCCTGCGAGAGACTGGCCTGCGCGTTGTCGCGGGTCGATGTCGAGGTGTCGAGCGTCGACTGCGAGACCGCCTGGCGCTGCACCAGCTCGACCTGCCGCTTGAAGTCCGCTTCCGCCTGCTTGACCGTGGCCTGCGCGCCGGACTCGGCCGCCTGCGCCTGCTCGAGCTTGAGCTTATAGGTCTCCGGTTCGATCGTGAAGAGCTGGGTGCCCTGCTTGACGAAGCTGCCGTCCTGATAGTCGATCGATTGCAGAAAGCCCTGCACCCGCGCCACGAGGTCGACGCTCTTGATCGGCGCGGTGTTGCCGGTGGCCTCGATGTAGCGCGTCACCGGACGCTGCACCGGCGTTGCCACCTCCACCTTGGGGGGCGGCGGTGCCACGAACGTGTTCTTGTCCTCGCAGCCCGTCAGCGCGATCACGACCGCCGTGGCGGCGAGTGTCCGCCCGGCCTGTCTCCACGCTTCATTGCGCCGTGCGGGCGATGCGGGATTGGATGAGGTCATTCGGTAGCCCCCCGAGTATCGTCTGTGGGTGCGACAGGCTACCAACAAATGTCCGGCCGTGAAACACCATGGCCATGGCAGTCGCAGGCCTTGCGCTGCCCGGGGCGGTGTGGCCTTTGACAGATTTGTCACGTCAAACCGCTTTTCACCGAGCGCACGATCGACCAGAATTATGTCAAAGACCGTATGGCGGTGCGCGAGCCAGCCGCGAAGAAGCCAAGAAGAAAAGGTGAGGAGACCATGACATGCCAGCGCTATTTCGGTCGGCCTTCGCCGGCCTCGCTCTTGCCGCGGCGGTTGCCATGCCCGCGCTAGCCGATGGTCTGAAGGACGAGATCGCGCCGACTGGCAAGCTGCGGGTCGCGATCGCAATCAGCCCCGCAGGCGGCGCATTCTGGTCGACCAAGACCGATGCCGGCTATGCCGGCGTCCCTGTCGATCTCGGCAAGGCGATGGCCGCCCAGCTCGGCGTCCCCGTCGAATATGTCGTGCACCAGAATTCAGGACAGATCACCGATGCCGCTGGCAAGGGGACCTGGGACGTCACCTGGCTGCCCAAAGATCCCGAGCGCGAGACCAAGATGATGTTCGGCCCGATCTACGAGGTCGCGGACGCCACCTACATCGTCAAGCCCGGCTCGGTCGTCACCAATTTTGCGACGCTCGACCAGCCCGGCATCAAGGTGGCCGCCGTCAACGCCACCACGACCATGCGCGGCGCGATCGCGCATCTGAAGCACGCAACAGTCACGGGCTATCAGACCTATGACGAGATCTTCGGCTTGCTCAAGAGCGGCGAGATCGACGCCTTTGCGCTCTCGCGCGATCAGCTCAACAAGATGGCCCAGAAGATTCCCGGCACCAGGGTGCTGGACGAGACCTTCAAGAAGACGGTGACCGCCGCCGCCGTGCCGCTCGGCCACAGCCAAGCACTGACCTTCGTCACGAGGTTCATGACGGATGCGACGACCAACGGCACGCTGCGCAAGGCCTATGACAATAACGGCATGAAGGACGCGCCGATCCGGGCGGAGTAGCGTTGTCGAATCCTCGGCTCGCACCACCATCTCGTGGTGAAGCGGTGCCGTCCCGGCCAGCTTCGCCCAGACGATAAGTCTGTTCGAGCAATTGCGCAAATTGTCGTGCGTCAAACTGACACGGGTCTGTCATGGGGCGCCGTTAAGGTCCCGAAGGTCGGCGTCATTCCTTCGGGGCAACACAACAATGAAATCCAGATTTCTGACGACGGTCGCGTTTTTCGCGGCCACGACGGCACTCGCGTGCAGCATTCCCGTCCTTGCGGACGATTTCGGTCGGGACCGTGATCACGGGCATGATCAAGACGATCACCACCGCCATCCGCATGAGATCCACACCGAGACTCCAATCAAGCATCTCGTGATCATCTTCAACGAGAACCGCTCCTTCGATCATTACTTCGCGACCTATCCGAACGCGGCCAATCCGTCGGGCTCGATCCCGTTCGTGCCGAAGCCGCATACGCCGAAGGTGAACAACCTCGCCACGGCGAACCTCTTGGTCAACAACCCCAACAACAGCCCGGCCAACGGCACCGGCGCGACGGAGCCGTTCCGCCTCGACCGTACCCAGGCCAACACGCGCTCGCAGAACCACAGCTACACACCCGAGCAGCAGGCCGTCGACAACGGCAAGGACGATCTGTTCCCGAAATTCACCGGCCGCGGCACCGCCGGCGGCGCCGGCGCGTTCGGCACCAACGGTCAGGTCATGGGTTATTTCGACGGCAACACCGTCACCGCCTTGTGGACTTACGCCCAGCATTTCTCCATGAGCGACAACGCCTGGACCGACACCTTCGGCCCGTCGACGCCCGGCATGCTGGAAGTCGTTTCGGGCCAGACCAACGGCGTGCAGAACGTCGTCGGCACCTCATCCTCGATCGCCGACGGCCAGGGCGGTTTGACGCTGATCGGCGACACCGACCCGGGCAACGATCCCTGCTCGAGCACCACCAGCACGATCCTGATGGGCGGCAAGAACATCGGCGATCTGCTCAACGACGAGCGGATCAGCTGGGGCAGCTTCATGGGCGGCTTCGACTTGACGCTCAAGAACGCCAACGGCACCACCGGTTGCGCCCGCAGCACGTTCTCCAGCAACGTCAACGGCACCATCGTCGACTACATCCCGCACCACGCCTTCTTCCAGTACTACAAGTCGACCGCGAACCCGACCCATGCGCGGCCGAGCTCGGTCCACGCCGTCGGCCATACCTACGCGATGGGCGGCAAGATCGATCCGGCCAACCACGGCTACGATCTCGAGGACTTCTACGCCGCGGTGAAGGCCGGCAATTTCCCGGCCGTCTCCTACATCAAGATGCCGGCCTTCCAGGACGGTCATGCCGGCAACTCCGATCCGCTCGACGAGCAGGTCGGCAATGTCGAGCTGATCAACTTCCTCCAGAGGCAGCCGGAGTGGCGCGAGACCGCAGTCATCATCACCTATGACGACTCCGACGGCTGGTACGACCACCAATACGTCGCGCCGAAGAGCGCCTCCTACGATGCGACCGCCGATCAGGTCAACGGCCCCGGCCTCTGCGGCCTCGGCCCGCAGAAGCAGCCGGCGCCGAAGGGCCTCGCCGGTCAACCGGTGAACGGCCGCTGCGGTCCGGGCACCCGCGTTCCCTTCATCGTGGTCTCGCCCTACGCCAGGACGAACTTCGTCAGCCACACCTACATCTCGCAGGCCTCCGTGGTGCGGTTCATCGAGGACAATTGGCTGCGCGGCCGGCGTCTGGGCGGCGGCTCGTTCGACGCCGGCGCCGGATCGATCATGGACCTGTTCGATTTCGATCAGGACCATCGCCACGATCTCCGGGCCGACGCGCTGTTCCTCGATCCGACCTCCGGCACTGTCATCACCAGCCCGCCGGACGAGCACCACCATCACTAGGACGCTCGTCACATGAACCGCTGCACGATGTGGCTCCTCGGCGCCGGCCTGCTTTGTCTGGCCGGCGCCGTCTTTGCGGTCGAGACGCAAGGGTTTGCTGAGGCGATCCCGGCGGGCGCCAATCCGAATCCGGTTCGCCTTATGCGTCCGCCGGTCGCGCCGTTGTCGGCGATGGCGCAGCTCGGCAGGGAGATTTTTTATGACGCCTCACTCTCCTCGTCCGGTTCGCTCTCCTGCGCCTCCTGTCACAGCCCGGATCACGCTTATGGACCGCCCAATGACGGGCCGGTCATGCTCGGCGGCGCCAACCTGGCGCAGCAAGGCGCCCGTGCGGTGCCGTCGCTGACCTATCTCGAACGCCAGCCGAATTTCAGCATCGGTTCCGACAAAGGGGATGACGACAACATCGTCGACCTCGCCCAGATGGCCGCAATAGGCCAGCAGGCCGTGCGCGCGACGAAGACCGCGGGCGGCAGCGGCGCTTCGGCCAACATCGTGCCGCAGGGCGGCCTGTTCTGGGACGGCCGCGCCGACACGCTGCAGGACCAGGCGCTGTTTCCGCTGCTCGATCCCAACGAGATGGACGGCGGCAGCGCCGAGATCGTCGCCGACAAGCTGCGCCGCGCGCCTTATGTGCAGCGCTTCGTCGAGCTGTTCGGCGCCGGCGTGCTGAGGAATCAGCGGCTCCTGATCGCGGAGGAGATGTTCGCGGTGGCGCGCTATCAGGTCGAGGAAGTCAGCTTCCATCCCTACACCAGCAAGTATGATTACTGGCTCGAAGGAAAGGCGCGGCTGTCCGAGAGCGAGCTGCGCGGCCTGCAAGTCTTCAACGATCCCGACAAGGCCAATTGCGCGGGATGCCACACCTCGGCGCCGACCCGCGATGGCCTGCCGCCGCTCTTCACCGACCACCAATACGAGGCGCTCGGCGCGCCGCGCAATGCCGCGCTCGCCGGCAACCGTGATCCCGATCATTTCGATCTCGGCGTCTGCGGCCCGCATCGCACCGACATTCCCGAACAGACGCAATATTGCGGCATGTTCCTGACGCCGACGCTGCGCAACGCGGCGACACGCCACGCCTTCTTCCACAACGGCGTCTTCAGCACGCTCGAGCAGGTGCTCGACTTCTACAATTTCCGCGATACGAATCCCGAGAAGGTATTTCCGCGCGCCGCCGACGGCACGGTGCTGAAGTACAACGACCTGCCGCAGAAGCATCACGCCAATGTCGATGTCAGTGACCCTCCCTTTGATCGCCATCCCGGCGACAAGCCGGCGATGACCGAACAGGACGAAGCTGACATCATTGCATTCCTGAAGACGCTGACGGACGGCTACAAGCCGGAGAACTAGTTGGCCCTGCGCGCGTGCCAGGCGGCGAGCACGTCCCTTTCCTCGTCGCTGGTGAGGCCGATCACCGGGCCGCTGCTGGCGTGGAGCCAATGCAGCGTATCCCGTGCGGTGACGGCAAACGGCCGCGCGGTCAAGCCAGCCTCGCAGGTCGGCGAGGGGTCGCGCGTCATGAAGCCGGCGAAGTCGGGCAGAGGCAGCCACAGCGGCAATGACCGCGGACCCGCCCAGCGCCGCACGTCATGCGCTTCCAGAAAGGCGCGATCGACCCAGGTGAACGTGCAGGACGCGTTCAGTGCGGCGGCGCATTCGACCAGAAACTCGCCCCGCGTGCGCACCGGTCCGATCCCGTCATAGATGCCGGTGAGGCGAACCTCTGCGGCATGCACGATCCATTGCGCGAGATCGCGCGCGTCGATGAACTGGACGGCATCATCAGGCGAGCCCGGCGCCAGCACCTCGCCGCCGCGCGCCAGCCGCGCCGGCCAATAGGCGAAGCGCCCGGTCGGGTCCTCCGGCCCGGCGATGAGGCCGGCTCGGCAGATGAAGGCATCGTCGTCGACCGCCTGCTCGCAAGCAACCTTGGCGGCGCCATAGATGGCATCGGTGCTGTGTTCGACCTCCACCGAAAGGGGCTCACGCAGCGGTGCCGCGTCGGCGCGTTGTCCCGGTATGCGATTGTCCGCGTACACGCTGATGGTCGAGACGAAGGTCCAATGCACACCCGGCCGCTTCAGCGCTGCGACCGCGCGGCGGACCTGGCCGGGATGTCGCGAGACGTCGACCACTGCATCGAACGTCTCGCCGGTCAGTGGTGCAAGTCCGTCAGCGACGTCGCGATCGATCCGGACGAGGCGGGCGCCGGCCGCGATCGGCCCCGCGAGACCGCGGGCGGCGCAGGTCACGTCATGGCCGGCAGCACACGCGTGGGAGGCGATCGCGCGCCCGAGGAACTGGCTGCCGCCGAGAATGAGGATGCGCATGGAAAGGTCCGTGCGGCCGATGAGGCGAAGAGCCTACAACGTCCGGTAGCGGTTGCAACCGCCCCTCAGCGTCCCTTGATCTCCGCGTATTTCGCCATGGCGCGCTCGAACTTACGGTTGAACAGCCACATCGCCGCGAGGATCTCGCGGAAGCTTGCCGAGGTGCGCGCCCGGTCGGCCTGTCCGAAGGCAAGGATGCTGTTGTTGCGCAGGTGCTTCATGATCGTGGGACTGGACACCCGGTAGTTCAGGAGATCGCCCGACTTCAGGGCCGATCTGGTCGGGGTGGGAACGATCTGGATCAGCTCGAACAGCTTCATCTGGTCGATCGGGTCGGGCAGCGTCTTCACAATTCCCGGGATCTCACGGAACACATCCGCATGCGCGTTCATCAGGCCGTCGCGGACGTTGGTCCAGTGGTTGAAGCGGTGGTCGGTGCCGCGGGCCCGCGCCTCCTCCTTGTCGTCGCGCGCGCTCAGGCCCAGATCGATCGCCGCGATCTCGCCCTTGATCGCCTCCCATTTCCTGCGGCCGTTGCGGTCCTCGGACGGGCCGGTCTGGAAGCTGCCCATATACGTATTCGAGCGTCCGTTGCGAACGTTCTGCTTGCCGTTGGTCTCTGCAAAAAACAGCCCGAGGCTGATGCGTCCCGCGGCGTCCGCGTGGTCAGGCGCGAGTCCCTTGGCGCGCGCGATCGCTCTGGCGAGGTCGACGACGTCCTTGAACGGTGTCGCCGAGTTCTGCGCATTGGCGGGCGGCGCCTCCATGACGTCGAACAGTTTGGAATACTCGTCAATCAACGGCTCGATCTCGGCGTCGAAATAGGCCGGAGGAATCTCGAACTTGTTCGGCTTGCCGATCCGCGACGGCATGGCGTCGGTGAGATCCTTGTACGAACTGATTACCGCGACGCGTGCGAGGTAGAGCGCCTGTCCCGGCAGGTTCGGCAGCGGCTCCTTGGCGTCGATCTGGCGCCGCCGCTCGGCGAGGACCGATTTGAACTCGGCGAGCGCCCGGTCATAGGCGGCGACCGCCGCCGATTGCCGGGGCGTGAGCGCGCGCTGTTGTCCGGCGGCGGGCGCCGCCGCGAAGAAGGCAACAGCCGCAAAGATGGCAAGACGTCTGGATCTCATGGCCGTTTCCCATCGATTCGCTGGCCATGGAGATCGTAAGCATCGGAAGAGCGGGCTGGCGAGATGCAAATCCCGCTCAGCCTCAATTCTTCTCACGCCGCCCGGTAATCCGGCGCCGAGGCCAGGAACTTCGCATAGGCATCCGCATCCGGCGGCTGGAAGCGTCCGGCAAGCCCGCCGCGCTTCTGGTTCTTCGCGCCGATGTCGGCCATCAGCTCGTCGAAATGGCGGTAGTGATAGGGCGCGACGCAGAGGCCGCCATAGACGCCGGCGGCCGGCCGTTCGACGCGCTTGAAGTGCAGCATCATCTCGATGTTGTCGTGCATCTGCTGCGCCGTCGGCTGGCTGGCGAGCTGGCCGTCGGCATAGCGCACCAGCCAGTTGGCGGCGAGGTCGGCACAGAGCACGGTGCAGAACGACGAGTTGAAGCCGACGAAGCCGAGCTCGGGCAGGTCAGGGTTGGCGATCAGGCGGTAGAGCCGATACTGCCCGTCGGCATCGACCAGCTTCTGCTTGTAGGCCTCGGGCAGGAACGGCACGCCGAGCTTGTAGCCGATCGCGAGCAGTGCGATGTCGGCACCGACACGCTCTCCGCCGCTCATCACGATGCTGTCGCCGTCATAGTGGTCGAAGGTGCCGAACACCGCCTTGATGCGGCCGTCGGCGACCATCGGATAGAAGCCCGGCGTTGCGATCGGCACCGAGCAGTTGACGCCGTCCTCGATCCGCTCCTTCGGCACCATCTTGCAGCGGCCAAGCTTGAGCTGCGCTTTCAACAGGCTCTCCAGCCCGCGCCAGTTCGCCCACACCAGCGGCGCGGCGATGCGATGCGCAAGCCGCGTCATCGCGCCGATGCCCCAGCCCGGAAACATCTCTTCCTGCGCGCGGATGTAGAGGATGCGCTTGAAGTTCACCAGCCCGCCGATGAAATAGGGAATGCGCCACACCGGCTCGCGCATCACGATGGTGACCTCGCGCGCACCCGATTTCACCGCGTTGACCGCGATATCGGTCGCCGATTTCGAGCCGCCGAGCACGACGATTCGGCGTCCATTCGCCAGCGAGGGATCGCCGTATTTCGACGAATGCAGGATCTGGCCGCCCTGTGCCAGGAATCCGTCCTCGCCCGGGCAATGCAACTCGCGCGGCTCGTTGAACTGGCCGGTGCAGACAGCGACGAAATCGAAATCCTCGTTCGTGCGCGCGCCGTCCTTGCTCTTCAGCGCCAGCGTCCAGCCCGGCTTGCGGTCGGCACGGCGCGCCATGCCGGCAACTTCGGTGCCGAGACGCAGCATGCGGTCGAGGCCGAAGCTTTTGGCATAGTCGGCGAGATAGGCGTGCACCTGCGGCCCGGTCGGCCATTCCGGATAAGCGTCGGGCATGGCGCGGTCGGTGTAGCGGTAGAGCTCCTTCGGGCTCTGGGTCTGCACGTCCGGATAGGAGCGCGCCGGTTCCCAGACGCCGCCGAGGTCGGCGCTGCGCTCGACGATGGTGACGCGGTGGCCGCGACTGGAGAACGCCTTGGCGGCAGCAAGGCCGGAGACGCCGGCGCCGATCACGCAGACATGTTTTGGGCTGACCATGGGATGGCTCGCAATCATGTGTTTCGCGCAAGCGGCTTCGTTCGGCCGCAAGGCGCAGCCGGCGGAACCGCAAGCAAATGGAAGTGGAGGCGGCGGCCTAGTCGTTGGCCTCGGGCGGCAGGAAGTCGACCTCATGCAGCGCCGAGATGCGCACGACTTCGGCAGGGTCGGTCAGATTGTGCAACTGGTTGAACAATGCCTCCAGCTTCTGCATCGGCGAGACCCAGAACAGCGCGCGGCACGGCTTGTCGGATTTGTTGAAATAGCCGTGCGGGATGCCGCGCGGCATGCGCACGAGATCGCCGGCATGGGCCTTGACCCATTTGCCGTCGAGCTTGAGGTCGAGCGTGCCCTCCTGCACCAGGATGAACTCGTCCTGGGTCGGATGGATGTGCACCGGCACGAACTGGCCGGGATCGCTGTTGGTCTCGAACGCGAAGGTGGAGTCGGTGACGGCCTTGGGGAAATAAACTTGGCCCAGGATGTTCCAGCTCTTGTCGCCGTAGCCTGTGCCAGCGGCGGTAATGCCCTTTTCGAGTGCAGTCATGACGCGCTCCCATTGGATTCCGGCGAGGATGGAGCTTCAGTCAACAATGGGCCGTCTGTCTATCCGCCAAACGAATCCGCAAGGCGCCTGTTGCCGTGCAGCATGACGATTTTGCCGACGCCGCCCTTTTCGCGTCCGGGGAACTATTATAGGCTTAAAGCAATTCCGTGACGCGAAGCGTGGTCGACCATGTCCGCAGCCGTGCTGGAAATGAGCGCAAGGGTGCCCGCGGCCGAACGGCTCGCGGATTTCGCCCGCGTCACCACGGACGATGTCGACGAAGCGGCCGAAGAGATCGGGCGCATCTTCTGCCCGCACGACCTCCAGCCGGCACAGGCGCGCGCCGGCGACTTCTCGGCCCGGCACAATTGCGCGGCCTTCGACGGCTTTTCCATCAACTACGTTGGCTATGGCGGGTCGGTCGGCATCGATCCCGGCTGCCTCGAGCGCTTCTTCCTGGTGCAGGTCCCGCTCACGGGCTCGGCCCACATTCGCGCCGGCGTCACCGAGCTCGATGCCGCGCCGGACCGGACGGCGTCACTGCTGTCGCCGACGATCCCGACCCGGATGATGTGGCGCGATTGTGCGCAGGCGATCCTGCTGTTCGACCGCCGCATGGTCGAGCAGCGCGCCGCGGCGCTGTCGGGCAGGGCGTCAGGCACGGTCGAGTTCGATCCCGTGATCGATTTGGAGGCGCCGTCGGGGCACGCCTTGCGAACCAGCCTGGCCGAGCTGATGATGCTCGCCGAGCGTCTCGGTCCCTCCGGCAGGCTGTCAGCGGTCGCGATGGCCGATTGGCGCGAGCTGCTGCTCGATCATCTGCTCATGGGCCAGCGGCATGGCCTGTCGGATGCGATCGCGACATTCTCCGGCCGGGCCGAGCAGCTGCCGCGCGCGCTCCGCGCCGCGCGGGACCACCTGGCGGACAATGCCGGCGAGCCGCTCGACCTCGTGCAGCTCGCCTGCGCCGCCGGCATCGGCATCCGCGCTCTCCAGCTCGGATTCCGCCGTCACTTCGGCCTGTCGATCTCGCAGATGCTGCTCGACATGCGCCTGGCCGGTCTGAACGCGCGCCTCGCGCAGGCGTCACCCGATGTCTCCATCACCGACCTCGCCTTCGATCTCGGCTTCACCCATCTCGGCCGCATGGCCGGCGCCTACCGCGAAAAATTCGGCGAGACGCCGTCGGCCACGCTACGGCGACGGATGAGCTGACGTGCCGCGGGCTCGCTCAACCTCTCCCGGTTGCGGGGGAGGTCGGCGCGAAGCGCCGGTGGGGGCTCTCTCCACATCGGGAGTGTTGGTTGCGGAGATACTCTCTCCCGCAAGCGGGAGAGGGAGTGCACCTCCGTCGTTGCAGCGATCAAGCCTTCATCTCATCATGCCCTTAGAACGAGAGACCTACTTCCGCGGCTTCCGTGTCCCGCTGTCTTCCGCCGCCTGCCTGCGCAGAAAAGCCTCGACATCGGCCTGCACCGAGTAGGGCGTCGGGATCGCGTCGCCGGCGGAATCGACGGCGGTGTCGAGGCAGCGGCGCAGCATGCGTGCGAGCTCGGCTTTGCGATAAGGCTTCCTCAGCAGCGGTGCGCCCATGGTGGCGCGTCCCTGCGCATGCAGCGAGTCGTAGGCATAGCCCGACGTAAACAGGACCCGCAAGGAAGGCCGCGCGGCCACCATCTGCTCGGCGAGCTCCCGCCCGTTCATGCCGCCGGCCATCACGATGTCGGTGAAGAGCAGGTCGAACGGCCTGCCTTCGGCGGAGATGGCGAGGGCCTCGGTCGCATTGGCGGCCGGGATGACCTTGTAACCGAGGGCTTCGAGCTGAACCGTCACGTATTGGCGGACATCGCGGTCGTCTTCGACGCAGAGAACGGTTTCCTGGCCCCCCACGATCTTGCGGTCGTCATAGCCGGTCGGACGCAGCGTGCTCGCCTCCGCCTTCGGCAGGTAGACCGTGAAGATCGTGCCGCGACCTTCTTCGGACGCGACCTTGATGCCGCCGCCGGACTGCTTGACGAAGCCGAACACCATGCTGAGCCCTAGCCCCGTGCCCTTGCCGACCTCCTTGGTGGAGAAGAACGGGTCGAAGATCCGCTCCAGGATGGCTTGCGGAATGCCCGTGCCGGTGTCGGCAATCTCGATCTCGACATAGTCGCCGGCATAGCCGGCGCCGACCGCGACCGCCTCGCGCACGCCGAACACGACGTTGCGCGTCGTCAGCGTCAGCCTGCCGCCATCCAGCATGGCGTCGCGGGCGTTGATCGCGAGGTTGAGCAGCGCGGAACTCAGCTGGCTGCGATCGGCGAAGGCGAGCCAGACGTTGCCGCCAAGCCCGATCACGATCTCGATCTTCTTGTCGAAGGTCGCCAGCAGCAGCTTAGCCAGCTCTTCCAGCAGCTCGTTGACGTCGATCTCGGCCGGCTGCAGCGCCTGCTTGCGGGCAAATGACAACAGGCTCGATGTCAGCGCGGCGCCGCGATCGGCGGCTTCGCTGATCAGCTTGGTGATGGTCGCAAGCGGCGGGTTGTCCTTGACGGCGTCGGCGAGGATCTCGATCGTGCCTGTGATCACCGTGAGCATGTTGTTGAATTCGTGCGCGATGCCGCCGGTGAGTTGCCCGACCGCCTCCATCTTCTGGGACTGGACCAGTTGCTCCTCGGCCGCGCGCTTCTGGGTGATGTCCCGGACGAAAGTGTTGACGATGGCGCGCCCGCCCAGCCGCAAGACCGTGCTGGACGCCTCGGCCAGGATCCGCTCACCGTTCCTGTGGATCAGGGTGAGCTCGAAGCGCATGCCGGCAGGCGTGTTCGATAATTCCGGAACCAGCCGCGCCATGCGCTGCCTGAAGGCGGCGCGGACCGATTCGGCGACGATGAGGTCGACGACGTCGGCGCCGAGAGCCTCCTTGCGCGTCCATCCGGTCAGGGCCTCCGCCTGAAAACTCCACTCCAGCACGGCGCCGCTGTCGTCGATCTGAATGAAGGCATCGAGCGCGGTCTTGATGACGGCTTGCATCACCTGTGCGCTGTCGCTGCCTGCCCGCGCCAGCTCAGCCGATTGCGCCGCGGCGCGCTTTTCCTGCCACGTCTCGATCGTGCGGGTGCAGAGCCGGACAATCAGCACCGCGGCGGCGGCGCTTGCCAGCAGGGCGACAAGCTGGGGAATGCCGAATTCACGCGTGTCGTTGCCGGTCACGGCATAGGCGGCGAAAAGGGCTGCGGCCGTCACGATGGCCTGTGCGGCCAGCGCGAGTGTCAGAAGCCCCCTGAGTTTCATGGTCTCATACCAAAAACGCCAGCCACGGACCGCCCCGGCCGCCCGGTTCAGGGAGCCGCTTGATGTGAGCTACAGACTCCGCGCGGCGGCGTCGAGGGGCAATTTGCGGTGGTACCAGGCGGCGGGTGAACTCAACCTCTGGACGAATCGGTCTGGCGCAGCGTCCACTTCGATCGACGAGGCGTCCTTCGGACCGTTGGTGCCGCCGCGCGGAGGAAATGGTCGCGCATACTAGCAATGCGATTGACAGCTGTATTTGGTCATGGTCGTTCGAACTTAAGTCCAGGAGTGTCCCGTGTCTCCGCCGCTCAACCGCATAGCAAGCGACCAAACCCTGCCGGCGCAGGTGGATGTCGTCGTCATCGGCGGGGGCGTGATCGGCGTGTCCGCAGCCTATCATCTGGCGAAGAAGGGTCACTCCGTCGCCCTGGTCGAGAAGGGCCATGTCGGCGGCGAGCAGTCGAGCCGCAATTGGGGCTGGTGCCGGCAGCAGGGCCGCGCCCGCGAGGAGATTCCGCTGGCCCGCGAGGCGCTGCTTCTGTGGGAAGACATGCAGACCGATGCCGGCGTCGATGCCGGTTTCCGCCGCACCGGCGTGTTGTTCCTGACCAAGAGCAAGGAGGAGCTCGCGAGCTGGGAGCGCTGGGCCGCCGTCGCGCGCGAGATGCAGGTCCACTCCACCGTCCTGACGCCAAGGGAGGTCGCCGAGCGCATGCCGGGCAATACCGACGCATGGGTTGGCGGGTTGCACACGCCGAGCGATGGTCGCGCCGAGCCCTCGATGGCCGTGCCCGCGCTCGCCACTGCGGCGCGAAAACATGGCGTCACCATCCACCAGGGCTGCGCCGCGCGCGGGCTGGAGACGCAAGGCGGCCGCGTCAGCGCCGTCGTCACCGAGAAGGGCACCATCCGCACCCAATCCGTGCTGCTGTCGGGCGGCGCGTGGTCGTCTCTGTTCTGCCGCCGTCACGACATCGAGCTGCCGATCGGCCTTGTCAACGCCACCGCGTGCCGGACCACGCCGGGTCCGGAGATCACCTCGGGCGCGCTCGGCACGGATCTCTATTGCATTCGTCGCCGCCTCGACGGCGGCTTCACACTGGCGCTGCGCAATCGCGGCACCGTCGAGCTGTCGCCCGACCTGTTCCGCTACGCACGCACCTTCTGGCCGACCTACCAGCATCGCAAGAACGGACTGAAACTCTCGCTCGGCAAGTCCTTCTTCGCCCAGATCCTGCGCGGCACCAGCTGGAGCTTTGACGGGCCGTCGCCGTTCGAGACCGAGCGCGTACGCGATCCCGAGCCCGACATGTCGCTGGTCAATGCCGCGCTGGCATCGCTGATCAAGTCCAACCCGGAACTGAAGGCCATCGCAATCGCGGAGGCCTGGGGCGGCACCATCGATTGCACCCCCGACACGATCCCGGTGATCTCGCCGATCGATGCCTTGCCGGGCTTCTTCCTCGCGACCGGTTTCTCCGGCCATGGCTTTGGCATCGGCCCCACGGCCGGCAAGCTCGCCGCCGACATCGTGACCGGCGCAACGCCGCTGGTCGATCCCGCCCCCTATAGCCACAAGCGCATGATCGACGGCCGTCGGCTTGCGCCGGTCAGCCCGTTCTGAGGGACGCATGACGGTTCTCTACAAGGCCAATATGGTTCGCGGCGCCGAATGGGCGCGCTTCTTCGCCGAACGCGCGCCCGACGTGCCGTTCCTGCTCTGGCCCGACATCGGCGATCCCGCTGAGGTCCGCTATCTCGTGACCTGGGTCCCGCCTGACGACATCGCGACGAGATTTCCAAATCTCGAGCTGGTGTTCTCGGTCGGCGCGGGCGTGGATCAGTTCGACGCATCAAAACTTCCAGCGCACATTCCGCTGGTCCGCATGCTGGAGCGCGGCATTGCCGAGACCATGGTCGAATATGTCACCATGGCCGTGCTGGCCCTGCACCGCGATCTCCTCGATTTCATCAGCCAACAGAAGGAGCAGGTCTGGCGCGAGATCCGGATCACGTCGGCGAAGCGGCGGCGTGTCGGCGTGATGGGGCTCGGCCAGCTCGGGCAGGCCGTGATCGAGCGCCTCAAAATGTTCGGCTTTCCGCTGTCGGGGTGGAACCGGTCGCCGCGCGAGATCGAGGGCGTCACCTGCCATGTCGGTGCGGGCGCGCTGCCGGGATTTTTGGCGCAGGCTGATATTCTTATCTGCCTGTTGCCTCTCACCGACGAGACACGCGGCATCCTGAATGCCGAACTGTTCGCGCGCCTGCCGCGTGGCGCGTCGCTCGTCAACGTCGGACGTGGTCCGCATCTCATCGAGGCGGATCTCCTCGCCGCCCTCCACAGTGGCGCGCTGTCGGGTGCGGTGCTCGACGTTTCCGATCCCGAGCCGTTGCCGGCCGGCCACCCCTTCTGGAGCCACCCGCGCATCCTGCTGACACCGCACAATGCCAGCATGACGACGCCCGACACGGCCGTCGATTTCGTGCTCGACGTCATCGCTCGTCACCGCCGCGGAGAAGACTTGCCAGGGCGTGTGGATCGCGGCCGCGGCTATTGAGGGCGTGCTGGTGATCAGAACGTCGGAGCAGCCAGCTGATGGTCGTCGTGCCGGCGCGCGATCCGTCGCGTCGGAGCACACGGCGCGGCAACTGCCTTAACATGCCTCTCCTGCTCAGTCCGCTAATGTGATCCTGAGCGGAGCCGGGTGGAGATCGCAGGCGCGGCCCGCCTTTGCCACTTGTCCCGGTGCGGCGTGTCCGACGATCGACGGTAGCTCTCTGGACAGTGCAATCAGCCCTGGCAGATCGAGGCCGGTGTTTAGACCGATGTCCTCGCAGAGATTGACGAGGTCTTCGGTGCAGACATTGCCTGAGGCGCCCGGTGCAAAGGGGCAGCCGCCGAGACCGCCGAGAGACGCATCGAAACGGAGCGCGCCGGCGTCGAAACCGGCCATCACGTTGACGAGTCCGAGCCCCCTCGTATTGTGGAAATGCAAGGTCAACTCGTCGCGAGGGACGAGACCGAGAACGGATTTCACGCGCTGTCTCACGAGCTTCGGATTCGCCATGCCGGTTGTATCTGCGAGGGTGATGCTTTGCGCGCCGCGGCGGAGATATGCCTCGATCAGGCGTAGCACCTTTCCCTCGTCCTGCTCGCCTTCGAACGGACATCCGAAGGCGGTCGCGAGGGTTGCATTGATGTGAATGCGTCCGCCGGTCGTAGCGGTCACCTCGGCGAGGGCCGATAGTGAACCCTCGTGGTCCATGCCCATGTTGGCGCGATTGTGCGTCTCGCTCGCCGACATCACGAAATTTAGCTCATCGGCGCCGGCCGCGATGGCGCGTTCGGCGCCCCTGCGGTTGGGGATAAGCGCAACGAACGTCACCCCTTGGCGTCGAACGATGGAACGGAACACGGCATCCCCGTCGGCGAGGGCAGGGACCGCTCTTGGCGAGACGAAGGAGCCCGCCTCGATCCGGCGAAACCCCAACTCGGACAAGCGGTCGATCAGACCGATCTTGCGTTCGGTCGACACGATGACCGGCTCGATCTGCAATCCGTCGCGCGGGCAGACCTCCTGAATGATGATGTCGGGTGCGCCGCTCATTGGACGATGCCGCGCTGCCGCAGCTTCCGGACGTCCTGTTCGGACTTGCCGAGTTCGGCGAGAATGCTGTCGGTGTGTGCGCCGAGCTCGGGGCCGCTCCAGCGGATCGCGCCGGGGGTGCCGAAAGCTTTGGCACGATGCCCGGCATCTTGACGGAGACATCGCCGGGCAGCGCCGCGGGGATGATCATCTCGCGCGCGAGATAGTGCGGATCATTGACGATGTCGGCGACCGAATAAATGCGGCCGGCGGGGACGCCGGCGGATTCGAGAACCGCGAGCGCCTCTGCAACGGTATGCCGGCGGGTCCAATCGGCAATGGCACCATCGAGTTCGGCATTGCGAGCGACACGCCCGTCGTTGGTTGCCAGCTCTTCATCGGCAGCCAGATCAGGTCTGCCGACCGCCACCATCAGCCGTTTGAAAATCGCATCACTGTTTCCGGCAATCACGACGTAACCGCCATCGCGCGTCGGATAAGTGTTGGATGGACTGATGCCGGGCAGCGCACCGCCGCTGCGCGTGCGAACATGGCCCATCAGATCGAATTCCGGAATGAGGCTCTCCATCAGATTGAAGACGCTCTCGAACAGCGAGACGTCTACGATCTGTCCCTTGCCGCCGCCGGCCTTGACGTGCAGCAGCGAGATCAGGGCGCCGATCACGGCGTGCAGCGAGGCGAGGCTGTCGCCGATGCTGATACCGGTGCGCGCGGGCGGGGATTCGAGATCGCCCGTCGTGTAGCGGAGGCCGCCCATTGCTTCACCGATGGCGCCGAAGCCGGGGCGGTCGCGGTAGGGGCCGGTTTGCCCATAGCCGGAGATGCGCACCAGCGTCAGACTGCGATTGAGTGCGGAGAGCACATCCCAGCCGAGGCCAATCTTCTCCAGCATGCCGGGCCGGAAATTCTCGATAACGACATCGGCCCTTGCCGCGAGAGCCTTTGCAATCGCAAGGCCTTCTTCGGACTTCAGGTCGAGCGCGATTGATTTCTTGTTGCGGGATTGCAGATACCACCATAGCGACGTGCCCTGATGCAGCTTGCGCCATTTGCGCAAGGGATCGCCTTGGCCCGGCTGCTCGATCTTGATCACCTCTGCGCCGAATTCAGCGAACAACCTCGCTGCAAATGGTGCCGCTACCAGCGTGCCGAACTCGAGCACACGAATGCCGCTGAGTGGACCTTTCATATTCGTCTCCTCCGAACGATCGCTAAATCTCCTATAGAAGATTTCTCTTTTATAATAGAAAATTTCTGCTAGGTTTCGTTTTGCAAGGCGCGGATCAAGACGCCACGCAGGGACGTGAAACGATAAACGGGGGATCGCCGTGAGACTGAAGTCAGCGGTACCGGCCGCAGCATTGCTGCTGGCCGCGGGAATGCCTGTTACCTGCGCGCAGGCGCAGCAGGTCGGGACGATCTACGGCTTTGGCGACAGCCTGCTCGACGTGGCGCGCAACTGCCCGATCGCGTTTCCGCAATCTGCGCCGTACGGCGCCTGCGGCAACGGTCGAGGCTCGTTGCAATGGCTGTCGCAACTCACCAGCTACAGCTTCATCAAGAGCAACGACTACGCCTACAACGGCGTGGGCAATGGCGTCTTTCCGGCATTCAATGGCGGGCCGACAGTCGCCCAGCAGATCGTGGAGTTCACGAGCGCCGGCCGAAGTTTTCAGCCGAACGACGTGATCGTCGTCGGTGGCATGCCCAACAACTCGGCGGCACCGTTGCTGGGAATTCTCGATCCGAACGGACTTCCGTACACGCCGCAAACGCTGTCCGCGGCAACCTTGTCTCAGCAGTACAGCAACATTTCGCAATTGATCAAAGCAGGCGGGCACAATTTCGTCGTCGAGAACATGTTCTCCTCGTCGGCCTATAATTTCTATGTCATCGGCGGCTTCTATCCGCTCGGCGCGCCCTACGCGTTTCCGAACATTCCGGGGGCGACGACGTTCTTCGGTCTGGTCAACGATAATATTGCGGCCACGCTCGCGCCGCTGGCCCGGCCGGGCGTACGCCTTCACGTCGTCGACCTTGCCGCGATCTACACCAAGGCCTACACCGATCCGACCAGCCTGGGTTTCAAGACCGGTACGGCCTGCATTTTCGACGGAAACTGCCTCACCGCGTCGAAGGACGTGCAGAACCAGCATTTCATGTTCGATCTGCACCCGACGGACGCCGGGTATGCCGTGATTGCGCGCTATGAGGCCAATATACTTGCGGCGCAGGACGGACTTGCCGCGCAGGGCGACATCGCGCAACTCACCGCCCAGAATTTTTCGAATTCGATCTTCTCGCGACTGGATGCCTATCGCGGCAACGATCCGCGTGTCACAGGGACGGCGTCACCGTCGCAAGCCTTTGCATCTATGGACCGGCCCGGCATGACTACGAAGGCGCCGTCGCGTGTTGCGCCGGAATTGCCGCTCTCGGTCTATCTCGCCGCAGCCTATGGCAGCGGCAGCCGCGGCGATCGCTTCGGCGCCGACGGAAACGCCGTCGGCTTCGACTATACCCTGGCCGGCGGCACCTTCGGCGCCGATGTCAAACTCGATCCCAACATTCGCGTCGGCGGCGCGCTCAACTATACCAATCCGGTTGCCAATCTGCATGGTGGCACCGGTCACCTCAATCTCGACAGCTATCAGGTCGGAGGCTATGCGTCCTTTACCTATCCGCATCTGCTGACGGACATCGTTGCGACCTACGGCTACAACAATTACCGCATCGATCGCCCCGGCGTCGTCGATACGATCCGCGGCAGCACCACGGGCGACACCTTCACCGTCGGCGTCAAGTCAGCCTATCTGTTCGACGTGGGCGCCGTCCGGATCGGTCCGCTGGCCGGGCTCGTCTATGACTACACCAACGTCAATCCGTACACGGAAACGGGTGATCCCATCATCACCCAGTTCGTCGCTCGGCAGAAGCTCGAAGGCCTGACGGGCAGCGCGGGCGTGCAGGTCCGTGCGCCGTTCATGGTCGGGACGCTCCCGGTCAATTCCTTCGTCAATCTGACGGCCGAGCACGACTTTCTCGGCGGCGCGCGCACTTTGCTTGCGGCGGAGACCGTGGCTCTCGCCTTGCCGATCTACACTGTCGTGGCGGGCAATCCCGATCGGACCTACGGCAAGGTGGTTGGGGGTCTCAGCACGGCGCTATCGGGTAATGTCAACGCTATGCTGACTGCGGCGGGAACGTTCGGCGCCAGCACTCCGCAATTCGCCCTGCAAGGCGCGGTCAAAGTAGCGTTCTAGCGACGATGAGAAAGAGCAATCAGCGATACACCAGGGAGGGATACATGACCTTGTCACTGCTTCGCGCGGCAGCGCTTGCGATGCTGCTGGGCGCTCCGGCGGCGGCGCTCGCAGAGGACGCGCCGTTCCGGATCGGCGTGATCGACGACATGTCCGGCGTCTATTCCGGCAATGGCGGGCCCGGCACGGTGCTCGCCACCAAGATGGCGGTGGAGGACTTCGGCGGCAAGGTGCTGGGCCGTCCGATCGAGGTCATCTCCGCCGATCATCAAAGCAAGCCAGATATCGGCGCGGCCCTCGCGCGCCAATACATTGAGCAACAGGGCGTGAGCGCCATCATCCCGGGCGGTGCGAGTTCGGTTGGGCTCGCGGTGCAAGCGATGGCGCGCTCGCTGAAGAAGACCACCCTGGTCAGCGGCGGCTATGCCTCGAATTTCAGCGCCGACGGCTGCTCGCCCTATGGCACCCAGTGGGCGCCATCTACCAGCGAACTCTCCAAGACCATTGCCAAAGGCATCGTCGAGGGGGGCGGCAAGAAGTGGTTCTTTATCATCGCTGATTACGTGTTCGGCAAGAATCTCGCGGCGGACGCTGGCGAGACCGTGAAGACCTCAGGGGGGCAGGTCGTAGGCCAGGTGCTGCATCCCCTCAACGTGACCGATCTCGCATCCCAGTTGCTGGCGGCGCAAGGTTCGGGGGCCGACGTGATCGGGCTGGCCAATGCCGGGCCCGATCTGGTGCTCGCGATCAAGCAGGCCAAAGAGTTCGGCGTGAGCGCCAAGCTCGCGACCATGCTGGTGTTTGAGAACAACGTCACCGCGCTCGGGCTTTCGACCGCACAGGGCCTGCGACTCGCGGCATCGTTTTACTGGGATCTGAACGAGGAGACCCGCGCATGGTCGAAGCGCTTCATGGCCCGCAACGGCAACGCCGTGCCGACCATGGGCCACGTGCTCGCCTATCTCGCGACCACGCATTATCTGAAAGCGGTCGCCGCGGTCGGCTCCGACGACGCCGCGCAAGTGCAAGCCAAGATGCTGCAGCAGCCGATCGAAGGCAATCTGATCCAGCACGCGCATATCCAGCCCAACGGCCGCGTCGTTTCCGACATGCATATTTTCGAGGTGAAGAGCCCGCAGGAGTCCAAGAGCCCGGCGGATCTGTACAAGCTGGTCGCGACACTGCCGGGCGATGGTCTGTTCGTCTCGGCCGAAAAAAGCGGATGCCCATACCTCGCCGTGAGGTAAGGCCGACATTGGGAATTGAGGTGCTGGCATGAATGCAGAAGGTACGACGCGCGCGACCTCGCAGGATGAGATGCGGGGCCATGCCCCGCATCAGCTCCAGGCGTTCAAGATGTTTATCGACGGCGAATGGTGCGAGTCGGCCTCCGGGCGTTGGCTGGAGACCAAAAATCCTTACACGGGAAAGCCTTGGGCCGTCATCCCGAGGGGGAATGCGGAGGACGTCGACAGGGCCGTCCAAGCGGCGAACCGCGCTTTCGTGAGCGGACAATGGGCCAGCATGCACCCGAGCGACCGGGGCGTCCTGCTGAACCGGGTTGCCGACCTTATTGCGGCGAACGCGGAGCTGCTGGCCGAGCTCGAGGTGCGAGACAACGGCAAGCTCAAGGTCGAGATGCTCGGCCAGATGAGGTATCTGCCGCGCTGGTTTCAATATTACGGCGGGCTTGCCGACAAGATCGAAGGCCGCATGCCGCCGACCGACAAAAAGGGCGTGCTGCACTACGTCTCCTACGAGCCGGTCGGCGTCGTCGGCGCGATCACGCCGTGGAATTCGCCGCTGCTGCTGACGGTCTGGAAACTCGCCCCTGCGCTTGCCGCCGGCAACACCGTCGTCATCAAGCCGTCCGAGTTCGCATCGACTTCTCTGCTCGCCTTGGTCGAGCTGTTCGAACAGGCCGGCTTCCCGAAAGGCGTGGTCAACGTCGTCACCGGCTTCGGTGCTGAGACCGGGGAGCCTCTGGTGGAGCATCCCTTCGTCGACCGGATTGCATTCACGGGCGGCAACCTTGCCGGCCGCAAGATCTATGAAGCAGCGGCGCGGCAGTTCAAGCGGGTGTCGCTGGAGCTCGGCGGCAAGTCGCCGAACATCGTCTTCGGCGATGCCAGCATCGAAGATGCAGTGAAGGGCGTCATCTCCGGCATCTTCGCCGCAAGCGGCCAGACCTGCATGGCGGGATCGCGCCTGCTTCTGCATGCGTCGATCCACGACGCATTTCTTGCGCGTCTCGTCGAGGTGATGAAAGCGGCGCGCCTCGGAGACCCCAATAGCCTCGAGACTGACGTCGGACCGGTTGCGACCGAACAGCAGCTACAGAAGGTGCTCCACTATATCGAACTTGCCAAGGACGAGGGCGCCCGCTGCGTCCTCGGCGGCCGGCGGGCTTCCCGGCCGGAATGCGGCGACGGCTGGTTCGTGGAGCCAACCATCTTCGCCGACGTCACCAACGACATGCGGATCGCGCGCGAGGAGGTGTTCGGTCCGATTCTGAGCGTGATCAAATTCGATTCCGACGACGAGGCGGTCGCGCTCGCCAATGACACGCCGTTTGGCCTCGCCGCAGGCCTCTGGACCACCGATCTTGCGCGTGCGCTCGCGATGCCGAAGCGCCTGCGCGCAGGGACGGTTTGGGTCAATGCCTATCGCGTCGTCAGCTATCTCTCGCCATTCGGCGGCTTCAAGGAGTCCGGCCTCGGCCGGGAGAACGGGCTCGAAGCGATCTACGAATATCTGGAGGCCAAGAGCGTCTTCATCAATCCGACGCCGTCGATCTCCAATCCGTTCACGTTGCAGTAATTCGGGCAGTCATTCGGGTCAGGAGCGGCGCCGCCGGATGACGAGATAGTACGCGCATGGTGTCTTGCCCGCATTGGTGAAACGGTAGGGCTCACGCACATCGAAGTAGAAGGAGTCGCCAGTCTCGAGGACGTAATTCGCGTCGCCCGTCTGCAGCGTTAGCTGGCCCTCGTGCACGACCAGGTATTTTTCCGTCGCCACCTTGTAGGGCGGCAGCTCACCGGAGGATTCGCCTGGCGGGATTCGATGCAGCAGGAACTCGAGGTCGTTGTCCAGATGGGACGGCGATAAATTGTGACGTTCAAAGCCGGTCTCGGGATCCCTGAACGCCAAACGGTTGGCGCTGCGGATGACCGCGACCTGCGCAGGATCGGGCTCTGCGCCCATCAGCGTGGACATCGAGACATTGAGCCCCTTGGCGATGCGCACGATGATCGCGAGTGTCGGGCTCTTCTCGCCACGTTCGACCTTGGATAGCATCGCGCGGCTGACGCCGGATTGCGCTGCAAATTCCTCCAGCGTCAGGCCCCCCTGCGTCCGCAGCCGCTTCACCCGGCTGCCGAGCTCGATGATGAGGGCATCGTCGGCCGTGCGGCCTGTTCGCGGCTGCCGCCTCGATTTCGTCGATGCTTTGCGGGAAATTGCGCCCTCGTTTCCAGGCGCTTCCGAAATTTTGGGACGTCGTCCAGGCAATCTGTCATGCATGCGCCGCATATTTTCAGAAGTTGCGGCGCCTCACAAGGTTGTATGTGCCCCGGCGCTCGCCGAAGCGCCGTTCGGTCGCACCGGCTGTGCGGCAAGGGGGGCCGCTGTGCAGACATTGCCCCGACGCCTCCCGGCGCAAACGGACAGCCGCCGAGGCCCCGAGGGACGAATCGAACCGGAGCGCGCCGGCATCGAAACCCGCCGTCACATTGATGCAGCGTCAACCTGCCGCGCTGGACGAGATCAAGCACGGCCTTGACGCGCTGTCTCACGCGCTTCGGGTTGGCCATGCCGGTCGTGTCTGCGAGCTGATGGCCGATCACCTGCCTGACCACGTCAACTCCGGAAATTGTGACCGGCCGAAACGCCAGAGTGCTGCGGTATGTGAACCGCTTCATATTCCGTCATTCTCTTAGGGTCTAACACTCCCACAAGAAATTGCCGCACCCGGAAGCTGACCGACAGGCACGGGTGAGATGCAATGCCTGCGCGGCCGCGTGCTCGCAGCTTTGGATTGGCTCTCGTCTTGCTCACGAGCAAGCCAACCCCATCACTCAACACAGATCTTTCTGAAATTGGAATCACGGGCATCGCGAAACGCGTTCACGCAGCGTCTGTTCGGGGTCGGCCGGTAGGCTGCTACTTACGAGGAGCCCCCAATGAAGATCAGCAACCCGATTTCCAGCGCATTTTCTCTGACAAAGCACGCCGGCAATCTTAGGATCGCCCGTTCCAGCCTTATCAAGACGGCCCATCTTCTTGAAAGAATTGGGCTCGCGGCCGTCGGGGCCTCTTGCGGCCTCTACGTGGGCGCGACCCTGTTGCGTCAGAAAGGCGGCCTTTTTGAAAGCGGCTGGATCGTGCTGCTGACGATGTTCTACGGAGCTCTCAGTTACTATGTCGGAATCGATTTGTCGCGCAGTGTCGCGCGGAAATCGATTGCGAGCACCTCGGAGGAATACAACGGATCCGAGGCGGCTGAGCTCATGAGTGCAGCCGGAACGTTCGGCGCGGCGATCGCAGCAACTCTGTCCGTCAGCATCCTTGTCCTTGATCAAAACCTTCCCAACGGCCTGATCGGCTTTGTTGCCGGCTGTTGGGTGGTTGGTTCTTCGCTTCAAGTCGTGGCGGGAACGATGGCGCGCAACCATGAAGTGCCCATGGACAAGGAATGAAGGCTACTGTGCTTACGGAAAGGCGTCCGCTCGGTGTCGTGACGTCAGCACAAGCCCGGTGTCGGATTCAGCTTGAGTGAGTGGCTGACGGCTCATCGCAACCTTTGTCGTCCAACGCGGCGTGCAGACGATTTTGAGTAGCGCGGCCGTTCGCATCGAGCAATGTCGCCTGCCTCGAAGCGGTGCCGGTACCGAGCAACCGAAGTTGTCGCGCCGCAAACAAGACGTGCCATCATGATGGCGTTGGGATATTGTTCCCGCACGCCGTGGTCCAAAACTCTGCGAACCGCCAACCACACGATCGATCGGTGGAGCCAATGCAGATTGCGGAGTGGCTCGATACGCTGGGGCTTGGGCAATACGCAGAGCGTTTTGCCCAAAATGGGATCGACATGGGCGTCCTTCCCGAACTGATGGACCAGGACTTCGAAAAGCTCGGCGTCCTGCTCGGCCATCGTCGCAAGATGCTTCGCGCTATCGCCGATCTCGATCCAGCCGCGTTGATCGCATCGCGGGCGCCTCCTCATGACGCCGAGCGGCGTCACCTCACTGTGATGTTTTGCGATCTGGTCGGGTCGACTGCGCTCTCGGCGCGTCTCGATCCCGAGGATATGTGGGAAGTGATCCGGGCCTACCGCGCCGCCTGCGCGAGCGTCGTTGCTGCCTACGACGGCAGGATAGCCAGGTTCGTCGGTGACGGAATACTGGTCTATTTCGGCTATCCCCGCGCTCACGAGGATGATGCCGAGCGGGCAGTTCGAGCGGGCCTCGACGCCATCTCTGCGATTGCGCAACTCAAGACAGGCAGCGACGAAAGGGTTGAACTGCGGATCGCAATCGCGACCGGGCTTGTGGTGGTCGGCGACCTCATCAGCGGAGATGCTTCGGAGGAGCACGCAACGGTCGGCGATACGCCAAACCTCGCTGCGCGGCTCCAGAGCCTCGCCGAACCGGGAGCGGTCGTCGTTGCCTCCTCGACGCGCAGGCTGCTTGGCGATCTCTTCACGTTTCGCAATCTCGGCCGTCGCGAGGTCAAGGGGATAGCCGAACCCATCGCGGTCTGGGCCGTCGAGGGGGCGCCCGCATCGGAAAGTCGCTTCGAGGCGGTCCGCGCGGCGCGCTCGATCGGCTTTGTCGGCCGCAAGGAGGAGATCGAATTTGCGCTCTCGCGCCAGCTTCTGGCCTGGCAGGGGCACGGCCAGATGGTGTTGATTTCCGGCGAAGCCGGCATCGGCAAGTCGCGCTTCGTCGCAACGCTGTGCGAAAGCCCCGCGTTGGGAGCGCACCGGCGGGTGCGATATCAGTGTTCGCCCTACCACACCAACAGTGCACTTCATCCCTTTGTCGCGCAGCTCGAGCGCGCCGCCGGCATCCGCTCGCACGACACGCCGGGGCAAAAGCTCGAGAAGCTCGAGGCCATGCTGGCCCTTGGAACGCAGCAGGTCGCCCAGGCGACACCGCTCATTGCGGCTCTCCTTTCGATTCCAACCGGCGACCATTGTTCGCCGCTTGGTTTGAGCCCCGCGCAGCAGCGGCGACAGACATTTGCTTCGCTTCTCGATCAGCTAGAGGGTTTGGCGCGAGAGCAGCCCCTGTTGATCATCTGCGAGGATATGCATTGGGCCGATGCCACGTCACTCGAGCTGTTCGATCTCGCGGTCGATCGGATCAGGGGACTGCCGATCCTCGTGATCACGACATCTCGGCCAGAGTTCGAGCCCTCCTGGTCGGGCCTTGCGAACGTCAGTCTGCTACGGCTCGACCGACTAGACCGGCAGGACACGCGTGCGTTGGTCGAGCAGGTCACCGTGGGCCGCCAGCTGCCACGCGAGATGATGAAACGGATCATCGACAAGACGGATGGCATCCCGCTGTTCGTCGAGGAACTGACCAAGATGGTGCTGGAGTCTGGATTGCTCGTCGAGGAGTCCGGGGGCTATCGCCTCGATAGTCCACTCCCGCCGCTTGCCATTCCGGCGACGCTGCAGGATTCGCTGATGGCGCGGCTCGACCGGCTGGCTCCCGTGAAGGAGGTGGCGCAAATAGGCGCCGCCATCGGCCGCGACTTCTCGTACGCGCTGCTGCGATACGTGGCTGGACGCGATGATCTGACGCTGAGCGCAGCGCTCGGGCAACTCGAAGAAGCGGAATTGCTGGTGCGTCGCGGCGCTCCGCCCGAAGCAAACTATAGTTTCAGGCACGCCCTCGTTCAGGAAGCAGCCTATGAGGGCTTGCTCAGGAGCAAACGGCAGGTGCTTCACAAGCGCATCGGCGATGTCCTGCGTGAGAAGTTTCCAGTCGTCGCCGAGACTGAGCCGGAAGTTTTGGCGCATCACTTCACCGAGGCGGGGCTGAGCGAGGACGCCCTCGAGTGGTGGTGGAAGGCGGGCCAGCAGGCGCTGAAACGCTCGGCCTATTCCGAGGCGATCGCGCATCTCGGCAAGGCGATCGCGACCGCCGATGAGCTGCCCGATGAGCCCCGCCGGATGATGAGCAGGCTGCATCTTCAAATCGCATATGGCCGTGCATTACGGGGCAGCCTCGGTCACAGCGCTCCCGAAACGGTCGCTGCTTGGACGCGCGCCCGGCAGTTCGCAGCCGACATCGATGATCCCGTTGAACTCGCGCCGGTCCATTCAGGCCTTTTCAATGCCTGCCTGACACACGGCGAACTCGCTCCGATGCGGGAGCTGGCGGATGCCATCCGGAGTGCCGCCGAACGACGACCGGACTCGCCGGTCGCCGCCGTCGTCGGACATTGGACGGGCGGCGTCACGTGCTGGTTCGGCGGTGATTACCTGAACGCGAGAGTTCATCTCGAGCAGGCACTGGAGATCTATGGTGCCGAGCCGGATCCGGCGACGTTCAGGGCGTCCGCGCTGGATCTCCCGTTCGTGATCATGAGGTTCCTTGCCCTGGTGCTTTGGCCACTCGGCAGGATCGCTCGCTCGCGTCAGCTGGCCCCCGAAGCCGTGAGTGCTTCCGGAGAAAAACGCGCGCTGTCCCAGGCCAATGCGCTCGTTCACCGCGCCGTGTTCGACGGGCTGTGCGGGGGCATGTTGCAGCAGACAGAGACGATCCTGGCGCTCGGTCTCGCGCGCGACCACACGATGCCGCTGTATGTGGCCGCCGGCACCTACCTCAATGGCCTGGCCAAGTGGCGTGCCGGCGACCGAACGGCCGGACTGACGGAAATGCGTCGCGGCTGGACCTTGCTGCACGAGAATGACTGCTATCTCTGTGAACCATTTTGGGGAATGCATGTCGCCATGGCGGACGCGGAGGTGGGCCAACTCGAAACCGGACTGGAAATCCTGAGCGAATTGATTGCATGGACGGAACAGTCCGGTCAGCATTGGCTGGATGCCGAGCTGCACCGCGCCCTCGGCGAGCTTTTGCTGCGTCGTGACCCGCGAGACGATTCCGGTGCCGAAAATGCCCTCAAGCGAGCGCTGGAAATCGCACGAGGCCAGCAGACGAAGACCTTCGAGTTGCGCAGCGCCCTTGGGCTTGCTCGCCTGCACAAGACAAATGGCCGAGCGGGCGCGGCATCCGAAGTGCTCGCTCCCGTGCTCGCCGAATTTGATGCGGAGCGAGGTCTTCCCGAGGTCATGGAAGCGAAGGAGCTGCTCGCGCAAGCGCGTTAGGCGCGTGCCGTTTCCTTAGCGAGCCATCCGCGGGCAGGGGATGACGGTCACGAATTGACGTGGACGAAATCCCGTAGCAGCGGATAGATCTCGTTGTTCCAGCGCTTGCCGGAGAACACGCCGTAATGGCCGACGCCGGCCTGCATGTGGTGCACCCTGCGATAGGCGCGCACGCCGGTGCAGAGATCTTGTGCCGCCAGCGTCTGGCCGATCGAGCAGATGTCGTCCTTCTCGCCCTCGACCGTCATCAGGCCCATGCGGCTGACGGCCTTGGTGTTCACGGGACGGCCGCGATGCATCAGCCTGCCTTGCGGCAGGAGGTGCTCCTGGAACACGTCGCGCACGGTTTCGATGTAGAACTCGGCCGGAAGATCCATCACCGCGAAATATTCGTCGTAGAAGGTCTTGATGGTCGCGGCCTTGTCCTTCTCGCCCTTGGCGATGTGGTTGGCGAGATCCATATGCTGCTTGATGTGGCGCTCGAGGTTCATCGAGACGAAGGCGGTGAGCTGCACGAAGCCGGGATAGACTTTCCGCAGGGCGCCGCGGCACTGCATAGGCACATAGTTGATCAGGTTCCGCTCGAACCATTCGATCGGCTTGCTCTTGGCGAAGTCGTTGACCCTGGTCGGCTGGATCCGCGTGTCGATCGGCCCCGCCATCAGCGTCAGCGTCGCCGGGCGCGAGGGATGGTTGTCCTCGCACATGATCGCGGCCGCCGCGAGCGCCGACACCGACGGCTGGCAGATCGCGACCATGTGCGGGCGGGGGCCGAGCTGTCCCAGGAAATCGATGAGATGCTCGGTGTAGTCGTCGAGTCCGAAGCGGCCTTCGCTGCGGGGAATGTCGCGCGGGTTGTGCCAGTCGGTGATGTAGACGTCATGGTCCTGGAGCAGCGTCTGCACGGTGCCGCGCAGCAGCGTCGCGAAATGGCCGGACATCGGCGCCACCAGCAGCATGCGCGGCTGATCCGACACGCCGTCCTTCCTGAAGTGCAGCAGCGAGCCGAACGGCGTCGCGTAGGCGATCTCCTCGCTGACGGCGACTTCCCGATTTCCCACCATGACGCTGTCGATGCCGTAGGCGGGACGGTGATAGGTGAGCGTCGAGCGCGAGATCAGCTCCAGCGCCGCCGACAGCCGGCCGACGACCTGATCCGACATGCCCTGCGGCACCAGATTGAGGAATCTCAGCGCGGACGAAGCCCCCGTCCGCCACGGCGCGGTCAGGTCCATGTGGTTCTGAAAAGCCTGATAATACATCGACATCATACTGAAACGCCCACCCCTTCCGCAGGGCTATGCAATAACGACGCCAAACGACGGCCGGACCCGCCGCGAAATTGGCACGTCGCTTGCTGTTCACGTCACGGCAAGCACAGGGCAGTCCGCGAGCCGGCGGAGGCGGGATCAGGGAAGGGCCATATGGCAAAGGCGACACTGACCATCAGCAGCAAGAACTATTCGTCCTGGTCGCTGCGCGGCTGGCTGCTGGCGAAATTCTCCGGGCTCGATTTCGAGGAAATCGTCACCGCGCCGGACGATGCGTCGGCGCGCGCCGAGATCCTGCTGCTGTCGTCGTCGATCCTGGTGCCGTGCCTGCGGCACGAGGGTGCGGTAGTCTGGGATACGCTGGCGATCGGCGAATATCTCAACGAGGTGATGCCGTCAGCCGGCCTGTTGCCTGATAACCGCGTGCAGCGCGCTCATTGCCGCTCGATCTCGGGCGAAATCCATTCCGGCTTCACCACGCTGCGCGCCTCGTTGCCGGTGAATCTGAAGGGACGTTTCCCCGGCTTCAAGATCTGGTCGCGGGCGCAGGCCGACATCGACCGCGTCTGGTCCATCTGGCGCGACTGTCTGGCGGTATCGGGTGGCCCCTTCCTGTTCGGGGCGCAGCGCACCATGGCGGATGCGATGTACGCGCCGGTGGTGACGCGCTTCGTCACCTACGACGTCAAGCTGGAGCCGGTGCTGAAGGCCTATGCCGACACCATCATGGCGATGCCCGAGATGCAGGAATGGATCGCGGCAGCAAAGGAGGAGCCGGCCGAGATCGAGGAGCTCGAGGTCGAATATTAGGCAGGCCTGGTGCGGCCTTGCCTGTTTCGGGGGCGGGACCGGTCGCGGCGGTGCGAGAGAGCTATGCCCTTGTCAGGATTAACCTTTGGGGCCCGTTGGCGGCTGATGCCGTTGGCCGCGCCGCACAGATATTGTACACGGCTGCGCAGCCGCATCGACATCTAGCCGTGAACAGCTGCGTACATGGCGTTTCGGCTGATTCGGGCGCGATTCGTTCAGGCCGCGTTCCGTTGGTTAAGGCGGAGCGCGGCGCCGTTGCATTTTGGAACAGAGATGGGCGTCAGGCGGCCCCGCGCTGCCTTACGCGCGGCAGGCGCCAGCCGATGACGGTGGCTTCGACCGCAATGCCGGCCTCGTTGTTCTGCCAGCGTCCCTCTACATAGCGGCAGGCGAACGGCAATTGATACGTTCCGCTGTGGTCCTCGCACAGCACTTCGAGCGCAAGGCCCGGCGGTGGTTCTCCGGCGCCGTCGAATTCCGCCAGTCGTCTATCGCGCGTTGCCATTCGAAAAATCTCCCCTAAACAAAGCCGCGGAAAGAGCGCCCACTATCTTCCGCCTGCGGATCATCGTTCCCCGTCCGAGGGAACGGGCGCAAGCTCAACGCGAGAATGCGGTGCGAGTGTGGTAGCCTCACCCGGCTGTGCGCAAACAGCGCACATTGACGTGATCGATCGGACGAGGAACCTTTCATGCTGCTTCGAAACGCCGGCATTTGTTTCGCGATATTGCTGCTCGCAACGCTGGCGAATGCGCCGGTGCACGCGCAGGACGTGCCCGGCATCGAGATCTGCACCGTCGAGAAGACCATGGAGCGGCGCACCAGCTGCCTGCAGAGCAACGTCGACTTCCTGCAGAAGACGATCACCAAGCTCAGCCTCGATCACCAGCAGAAGCTGGACGCCGCGGGTCGCCAGATCGACGCGTTGAAGACGACAGTGGCCGGCCTGCAGAAGACGCTCGGCGATCTCCAGGCCGCCCAGGCCAAGACGGCCGAGGACCTGAAGAAGAAGCAGGATGCGCCGCCGGCAAAGGACGCTGCGAAATAAGCTTGGCCATCACGTCACGCGATATCGCTCCATCACGCCGCGATCAGGCTCACAGCCGAGCCCGGGTTCTGTCGGCACCGCGACATGGCCGGTGGCATCGCTATCCGCGCGGCCGCCCCAAAGACACGCTTCGCGTTTCAGATAGAACATCTCGACGAGCCCGTCGTCGCGCGTCGCTAGCAAGTGCAGTGTCGCGAGCAGGCCCGGACCGAAATACGGGGAGTGCGGGACGATCTTGACGCCGAGCTGATCGGCCAGCGCCGCGACCTTCAGAAATTCGGTTATACCGCCCACCTTGGTCACCGACGGCTGGACGTGGCTCACCGCGCCCGCCTCCATCATCTGGCGGAATTGATATTCCGTGCAGGCATTCTCACCGGCGGCGATGTCGAGCCCGCCTTTGCTGCGGACCTCGGCGAGCCCTGCGAAATCCTCCGGCGGCCAGACCGGCTCCTCCAGGAACATCGGTCGCGCGTCCCGGCAGCTCGTCGCGAACGCGATCGCCTGCCCTGGGGTCAACGGGCAGTTCATGTCGACCATCAGCGGAATGTGGGGGCCGATCGCCTCCCGCGCGGCGAACACCGCCGGCGCCGTGGTCTCGTGCAGCTTGATCGCGCCATAGCCGAGCGCGAGCGCCTTCCGGGATTCGGCCGCGATGTTGTCGGGTGAGCCGATGCGCAGCAGGCTCGCGTAAGCTGGAATGGCGGTGCGCCTGGTCTCGCCGAGCAGACGATGCACCGGCACGCCCTCGACCTTGGCAGCAAGGTCCCACAGCGCGATGTCGAGGCCGGAGATCGCGAATATGGTGATGCCGTAGCGACCGAACAGATGCAGGTTGCGCTGGATCTGCTCCATGACGGCGGGGATGCCGGCCGCATCGGGCACCTTCAGCCCGCGGGCCTGCGGTGCGATCATCTCCTCGACGGCGCTGCGCGTGGTGCGCGGGCAGACATAGGCGAAGGCGTCGCCCCAGCCGGTCAGGCCGGCATCGGTGGTGACCTCGACCAGCACCATGTCGAGGGCCGTGATCGCGGACGCGCCCTGGCGAAAGCTCGCGACGCCGGCGTCATAGGGGATGCGGATATGGTGCGCCCGCACATCGGTGATTTCCATGGCGCGGTTCCCCTTTCTCGTGAGCGGTTCAGGGAGTTTAGCCACGAACGCCAAGGCGTTGCCAGTGGCCATTCCCGGACTATCCTCCCGCGCGGACAGCAACGCCGATCAAGCGACGCGGCCGCATGCCGCGCATCATGACTGCGCTTCGAACGAGGACGACCGCCATGAACCCAGCGCAGCGCGCGCTCTGGTATATCGAGAGCCATCTGGCCGAGCCGATGACGCTCGACGAGATCGCTGCGATCTCGGGTGTGTCGCGGTTCCACATCGTGCGTGCGTTTGCCGCAGCCACCGGACTTCCGGTGATGCGGTACGTGCGCGCGCGGCGGCTGACGGAAGCTGCGCGCAGTCTTGCAAACGGTGCGCCCGACATCCTGTCGCTGGCGCTGGAGGCGGATTACGGCTCGCACGAAGCATTCACCCGCGCGTTCCGCGACCAGTTCGGCACGACGCCCGAAGCTGTGAGGGCGGCAACGTGTGTGAGCCACCTCAAGCTTCAGGAGCCGATCCTCATGGATTCCACCATGCTCGACCATCTCGCCCCGCCGCGGTTCGAGACCGCAAAGGCCTTCCTCGTCGCCGGTCCCGCTGAGCGCATCGCCTGCGACAACGGCGCCATGATCCCGGGTCTGTGGCAGCGCTTTCACCAGGAAGTCGCCGACATTCCCGTGCGCGTTGGCCAAGGGAAAAATCAAGTCGCCTATGGTGTTTGCTGCAACGGCGATGATGCCGGCAATTTCGATTACATCGCTGGCGTCGAGGTCGCCGATTTCTCGGACCTGCCGCGCCGCTTCGGCCGCATCCGCATCTCCGAGCAACGCTACGCCGTCTTCACCCACACCGATCACGTCGCCTCGATCCGCCGCACCGTCAACACGATCTGGAATCAGTGGCTGCCGGCATCCGGCCTGAAGGCCGCAGACGCACCGAGCTTCGAACGCTATGACGAAAAGTTCGACCCGGCGACCGGAAATGGCGGCTTCGAGATCTGGGTGCCGGTGAAGGAGTAGCACGCAACGCTGGCATACCGTCCGCCTTGCTTGGCAAGCCCCGGCGACTTTGTCATAACCGCAGGCAAATCTTGCCTGCGGGGCCCGTGCCGGACATCCCGTGCAAGTCATAACAAGCAGCCGGGAGGGTCCCCACATGTCCAACGTCCGCGTTCTCGCCACCGACCTCGAATTTCCCGAAGGGCCGGTCGTGATGCCGGACGGCTCGGTGGTGCTGGTGGAAATCCGCGGCCAGCGCCTGACGCGCGTTTACCCCGACGGCCGCAAGGAAATCGTCGCGAAAATTCCGGGCGGCCCAAACGGCGCCGCGCTCGGCCCCGACGGCAAGATCTACATCTGCAACAATGGCGGCTTCTCCTGGATCCCGACCCGCAACATGATCATGCCGGGCCCGCAGCCGGACGATTATCTCGGCGGCTCGATCCAGCGCGTCGACCTGCAATCCGGCAAGGTCGAGACCGTCGTGACCAAATGCGACGCGCACGATCTGCGCGGGCCGAACGATCTGGTGTTCGACAAGCAGGGCGGCCTCTGGTTCTCCGATCTCGGCAAGCGTCGCGCCCGCGAGATGGACGTCGGCGGCATGTACTATCTCAAGCCCGGGATGACCGAGCTCGTCGAGATCGTGCACGGCGTGCTGCCGGCGAACGGTATCGGGCTGTCGCCGGACGAGAACGTTGTCTACATCGCGGAGACGCCGACCGGGCGGCTCTGGGCCTACGAGCTCTCCGCGCCCGGCACGCTCAAGCCGCGCGATCCGATCTATCGCGGCGAACGGGGCAAGCCGATCTGCGGCCTCGGCGGCTACCAGATGTTCGACTCGCTCGCGGTCGAAGCTGGCGGCAATGTCTGCGTCGCCACCCTCGTCTCCGGCTGCATCTCGGTGATCGCGCCCGACGGCACGCTGGTCGAGCAGATCCCGACCGGCGACCGCGTCACCACCAACATCGCCTTCGGCGGCCCCGAGCTGAAGACGGCCTACATCACGCTGTCCGGCAAGGGCGAGCTGGTCGCCATGGACTGGCCGCGCGGTGGTTTGCCTCTCAATTTCCTAAACAAATAAACGGTGCTAGTTACCGTCATTGCGAGCGGAGCGAAGCAATCCAGGAATGCCTCTGCGGCGATGGTCTGGATTGCTTCGTCGCTTCGCTCCTCGCAATGACGTAAGGAGAGACTTCAATGCCCTGGCCCGATCCCGTCACCCTGCGCGGACAGCATGCCCGTCTCGAGCCGCTGTCGCACGATCATCGCGAGGGGCTGGTAGCGGCGGTCGAGGACGGCGAGCTGTCAAAGCTCTGGTACACCGCGATTCCGCTGCCGGAGAACATGGGCAAGGAGATCGATCGCCGCCTGGCCTTGCAGGCCGCGGGCTCGATGCTGCCCTTCACCGTGTTCGATGCCGACGGCAAGGTCGTCGGCATGACCACCTATATGAACATCGATGCCGCCAACCGCCGCGTCGAAATCGGCTCGACCTGGTACGGCAAGAGCGCGCAACGCGGCCCGCTCAACACCCAGTGCAAGCTCCTGCTGCTGCGCCATGCCTTCGAGACGCTGAACTGCATCGCGGTCGAATTCCGCACCCACTTCTTCAACCACCAGAGCCGCCGCGCCATCGAGCGCCTGGGCGCCAAGCAGGACGGCATCCTGCGCAGCCACCAAATCGCGCCGAACGGCACGCTGCGCGACACCGTTGTCTATAGCATCACCGCCGCCGAATGGCCGACGGTGCAGGCGCATCTGGAATTTCAACTCAACGACAAGCCGCGCTAGAGGCGGCCGAGGCACCATGGATAGATTTGATTATGTGATCGTCGGCGCCGGCTCGGCCGGATGCGTGCTCACCAGCCGGCTCAGTGAAGACCCAAACGTCAGCGTCTGCGTGCTCGAGGCGGGCCCTTCCGACTGGCACCCCTACATCCATCTGCCGGCCGGCTTCATCAAGACCTTCCACATGAAGAGCATCAACTGGGCCTACCAGCAGGAGCCGGGGCCCTGGACCGGCGGGCGCAGCATCTACGCACCGCGCGGCAAGACGCTCGGCGGCTCGTCCTCGATCAACGGCCACATCTACAATCGGGGCCAGCGCATGGATTTCGATACCTGGGCGCAGATGGGCAATCGCGGCTGGGGCTATGCCGACGTGCTGCCGTACTTCCGGCGGCTGGAGAAACGCGTCGGCGAGGGCGAAGACACCTATCGCGGCCGCGAGGGCAGCCTCACCGTGACGACGATGGAGTGGCGCGATCCGCTTTGCGAAGCCTTCATGGAAGGCGCGGTCTCGCTCGGCATTCCCCGCAATCCCGACTACAACGGTGCCAAGCAAGAGGGCGTCTCTTACTGCCAGCGCACCATCGACAAAGGCCTGCGCGTCTCCGGCTCGACCGCGTTCCTAAAGCCGGCGATGAAACGACCGAATGTGCATGTGCACACCCATGCACACGCGACCGAGATCATTTTCGAAGGCAAGCGCGCCGTCGGCGTGCGCTACATGAAGGGCGGCCCTCGCGGCACGCCGGTGGAGGTGCGCGCCAACAAGGAAGTCATCCTGTCCGGCGGCACCTATAACTCGCCGCAGCTCCTGCAGCTCTCCGGCATCGGTTCGCCGGATTTGCTGCAAGCCCACGGCATCGCCGTGCGTCACGCGCTCCCCGTTGGCGAGGGCCTGCAGGACCATTACGCGCCGCGCACGGTGGCGCGGGTCAAGGACATCAAGACCATCAACGAGCTTCGCCGCGGTTTCTCGCTGTGGATCGAGGCGCTGAAATGGGCGACCGCGCGCCGCGGCCTGCTCTCGCTGTCGCCGACCATGGTCTATTGCTTCTGGCACTCCGGCGAGAGCGCCGACTCATCCGACCTGCAGCTCACCTTCACGCCAGCGAGCTACAAGGAAGGCGTGCAGGGCCAGCTCGAGGACGAGCCCGGCATGACCGTTGCCTCCTGGCAGCAGCGTCCGGAGAGCCGCGGCTATGTCCGCATCCGCTCAAGCGATCCGTTCGCGCCGCCGATCATCCAGACCAATTATCTCGACGCCGAACTCGACCGCCGCGTCATCGTCGGCGGCATGAAGCTCGCGCGCAGACTTCTCAAGTCCGCGCCGCTGTCGCCCTATTACGCCTACGAGGATTTCCCCGGCCCCAACATCAACACCGACGACGAATTCCTGGCCGCCGCCACCGAGCGCGGCACCACCACCTTCCACCCCGGTTGCACCTGCCGCATGGGCCCGGCGGACTCGACCTGGGCAGTGGTCGACGACCAACTCCGCGTCCATGGCCTGGAAGGCCTCCGCGTCATCGACGCCTCGGTCATGCCGCGCATGATCTCGGCGAATTTGAATGCGTCGACCATGATGATCGCGGATCGTGCGTCGGATTTGATCCGCGGCAAGCAGCCGATGGAAGCTGCAAGGATTCCGGATACGGCGGTGGCGTGAGACGCAATTGCGTAGGGTGGGTTAGCGAACGGCCGCGCAAAGCGCGGCCGTTGGCGTAACCCACCACTTCTGCCGGCGGGGAAACGGATTGTGGCGGATTACGCCTTCGGCTAATCCGCCCTACGCGCTCTACTGACTCAAACCGGCACCGAGCGACAATCCGTTGGCCAGATTGCCGTCTGCGGCCTCGTCTTTCTCTGCACCGCTATTCCGGTCGGTCTGCTGTTGCGCGTAGGCTGGCGGGATTGGACCCTGTTTGCTGGCCTCTGGGCAGTCATGTACTTCATGGGCGGAATTGGATGGTTTCCTAGGGGCACGCCAGTTCAAAAGGCATTTTCATATGGCCTGCTCGTCGGCACGGTGCTTTCGGCTCTGGAGTGGGCGGCGAGCTGAAGCATTGATCTCTTCCGTCGGGCAAAACACCCCGCCACCCGTCAACCCCTCCGCATAAAAATATTCCACTTTACCGAAATTCGGTTTTGCGGCATAAGTCGACACAGCCCGGCCCGACGAAGAGGGGCGGTTCGCGAGTCGTTCGAAACGCGGGCCGGGTTGCGGTGGACGCGGTGGCGTCGTGCACGAGATGGGGCGGGCAGGGCGGGTAGTCCCTGTGAGCCCGCAACCCGCGTGCGGACGAGCGGCGCTGTTTGCGTACGGCAAAACCGTGTGGTCCTGGCCGTCGTTGCTACGGTCAAGCCGGTCGAAGATGTGCGCGAGCCCAACCGGGTGGACGGCATCGTCACTTCGAACGGTGAGGGAGGCCAGAAGGAAAGTTCGGCTCCCGGGAGAGCACGGCATAAGCCGTCCGACCATCGCGCAGGGAAGGCCGAGTGATTGGCACCACCTGTATGCTGCTGTGCGGTTTCTCTGCGCGTGCGTTTCGCGCAGCAGACCGCGGGTGCGAGGTCAGCACCCGGCCTTCCCTGCGCCCTCTTTGATTTGAGGGTGGAATGACCAGGCAAAGCTCGGGCGACATGCGCCGCGAGGCTGCGAAGGCGTGTCTGCGATTCAAGCTGCGAATGGGAGGAACGAAGTTGTCACCTCACACTCCGTCATTGCGGGGAGCCCTTGCGACGAAGCAATCCAGAGTCTTTCCATGGAGGGATTCTGGATTGGTTCGTCGCCACGCTCCTCGCAATGACGTGGAGAGAGTGTGCCACACACTCGGTATCGTAGGGTGGGCAAAGCGAAGCGTGCCCACCATCTCGCGCGTCATTACCGAACGGTGGGCACGGCGCTTTGCGCCTTTGCCCACCCTACGGCACCGTGCGTGATACTCCACTCTCGTGCCCCGGACGCAGCGCAGCGTCCCTTCGACGGTGCGCTGCAGAGCCGGGGCCCATGTCTCCGAGCAATCCGTGTCGCCTTCTGGGTCCCGGCTCTGCGCAGCAGCGTTGCACGCTGCAGCGCGTCCGGGACACGAACAGCCTACACTTCCCGTCGGCTCAAGAACGCCAGCCGCTCGAACAAATGCACGTCCTGCTCGTTCTTGAGCAGCGCGCCGTGCAGCGGCGGGATCAGTTTTCGCGGATCCCTCTCGCGCAGCTGCTCGACGCTCATGTCCTCGTTGAGCAGCAGCTTGAGCCAGTCCAGAAGCTCCGATGTCGACGGCTTCTTCTTCAGGCCGGGCACCTCGCGCACCTCGAAGAAGATGCGCAACGCTTCCTCGACCAGGCGCTTCTTGATGCCGGGGAAGTGGACGTCGACGATGCGGGCCATCGTGTCGGCGTCGGGGAACTTGATGTAGTGGAAGAAGCAGCGGCGCAGGAAGGCGTCGGGCAGCTCCTTCTCGTTGTTGGAGGTGATCATCATGATCGGGCGCTGCTTGGCCTTGATCGTCTCGCCGGTCTCGTAGACATGGAATTCCATGCGGTCGAGCTCGAGCAGCAAATCGTTCGGGAATTCGATGTCGGCCTTGTCGATCTCGTCGATCAGGAGCACCGGGCGCTGCTCGGCGGTGAAGGCCTCCCACAGCTTGCCGCGCTTGATGTAGTTCTTGATGTCGGAGACCCTGCTATCGCCGAGCTGGCTGTCGCGCAGGCGCGACACCGCGTCGTATTCGTAGAGGCCCTGCTGCGCCTTGGTGGTGGACTTGATGTGCCAGGTCAGCAGCGGCGCGTTCAGCGCCTTGGCCACTTCCTCGGCCAGCACCGTCTTGCCGGTGCCGGGCTCGCCCTTGATGAGAAGTGGCCGCTCGAGCACGATCGAGGCATTGACGGCGACCTTGAGATCGTCGGTCGCAACATAGTCCTTGGTGCCGGTAAATTTCATTGCGCGTCCTTGTTGGTCGTCGTCCCAGGCAATGCCTTGGTCACGACAAGCGAACGGCCGCTCGCGGCGGCCGTTCCTGGTTCGGTCAGGCTTTCAGACCCGTTTTACCAGCGAAAGGATGACGAGCACAATCACCGCGCCGATGGTGGCGTCCACAATGGCGCCGACCGTGCCGGTGGCGAGCTGGATGTGCAGCTGCGGCAGCACCCAGCTCGCAACCAGCGCGCCGATGATGCCGACGACGATGTTGCCGACCAGCCCAAATCCCGCCCCGTGGACAATCTTGCCCGCAAGCCAGCCGGCGATCGCGCCAATGATGAGCGCTGCGACAATTCCCATTGCAAACGTCCCCCAAAAACCCCGTGAGGGCGCCAATTCTAGAGCAAAAAGCACCCGGGTCCAGCGCAGCGCGATGGCCTCCGCCCCTTGACGTTCGCCACCCGACGGGCAATCTGTCACCCATGTTCCTGCAATTCTTCACCTCTCTGCGCGACGCGCAGGTCCCCGTGACGCTGCGCGAATACCTCACGCTGGTGGAGGCGCTCGACGCTGACCTTGCGGACTACTCCGTCGAGAATTTCTACTATCTGTCGCGCACCGCGTTGGTGAAGGACGAGCGCAACCTCGACAAGTTCGACCGCGTCTTCGGCACGGTGTTCAAGGGGCTGGAAAACCTGCTCGACGCCATGGAGACGGCGGAGATCCCCGAGGAGTGGCTGAAGAAGCTCGCCGAGAAATACCTGACTGAAGAAGAGAAAAAGCAGATCGAGGCCATGGGCTGGGACAAGCTCATGGAGACGCTGAAGAAGCGCCTCGAGGAGCAGAAGGGGCGGCACCAGGGCGGCTCGAAGTGGATCGGCACGGCCGGCACCTCGCCGTTCGGCGCCCACGGCTACAATCCCGAAGGCGTCCGCATCGGTCAGGAGAAGAACCGCAACAACCGCGCCGTGAAGGTGTGGGACAAGCGCGAGTTCAAGGACCTCGACGGCAATGTCGAGCTCGGCATCCGCAACATCAAGGTGGCGCTGCGCCGCCTGCGCAAGTTCGCCCGCACCGGCGCGCCCGACGAGCTCGATCTCGACACCACGATCCGCGAGACCGCCAATCACGGCTATCTCGACGTCCACATGCGCCCCGAGCGGCGCAATGCGGTGAAGCTGCTGGTGTTCTTCGACATCGGCGGCTCCATGGACGCGCATATCGAGCAGGTCGAGGAGCTGTTCTCGGCGGCGAAGAGCGAGTTCAAGCACATGGAGTATTTCTACTTCCACAACTGCCTCTATGAAGGCGTGTGGAAGCAGAACAAGCGCCGCTTCACCGACCGCACGCCGACCTGGGACGTGCTGCACAAATACCCGCACGACTACAAGGTCGTGTTCGTCGGCGACGCCTCGATGTCGCCTTACGAGATCATGGTGCCCGGCGGCTCGGTCGAGCACGTCAACGAGGAGCCGGGCTCGATCTGGCTCGACCGCATCATCCGCACCTATCCGCATTCGGTGTGGCTGAACCCGGTCGCTCAGAAGCATTGGGACTATTCGGAATCCACCACCATCATCAAACGCATCTTCGCCAACCGGATGTACCCGATCACGATCGAGGGGCTGGAAGGTGCGATGAAGGAACTGACGCACTAGCTCCTCGTCATTCCGGGGCGATGCGAAGCATCGAGCCCGGAATCCATCGGGCCGCAGCACGTGTAGAGAAATGGATTCCGGGCTCGCGCTGCGCGCGCCCCGGAATGACGAAAGAGAAGGGAAAACCACATGCCCCAAAACATCACCCGCGGCATCAAGGCGCTGATCGACGAGGCCAATGCCGAGATCGAGACGCTCAACGCCAAGGATGCCATCGAGATCTCCAAGAACGGCGACGTCGTCATCGTCGACATCCGCGATCCCCGCGAGATCGAGCGTGAGGGGCGCATCCCCGGCGCGTTCGCCTGCACCCGCGGCATGCTCGAATTCTGGATCGATCCGCAGAGCCCGTATGCAAAACCGATCTTCCAGGAGGACAAGAAGTTCGTCTTCCACTGCGCCGGCGGCCTGCGCTCGGCGCTCGCGGCCAAGACCGCGCAGGACATGGGGTTGAATCCCGTCGCCCACATCGCCGGCGGCTACGCGGCCTGGCGCGACGCCGGCGGCCCCGTCGAGAAGTGGGAGCCGAAGAAGAAGGGGTGAGGGGTGCGTCGCTGTCACGCCAATATCAGCTGTCATTCCCCGCAAAAGGGGGGAATCCAGTACGCCGCGGCCTCTCGGCTCAATCACAACCACCTCTGGAATACTGGATCGCCCGTTCCTAGTGCGCAATTGCGCCCTGGCCGGGCGATGACAGCGGAGTCTGACGCGCGCGACCTCAACTTCGTTCGCGTGGCACATGCTCCGGAATGACAAGGAAAAGCCAATGACCGTCACCGACCCCCTCGTCTCCACCGAATGGCTCGCCGCCCATATCAACGATTCCAACGTCAAGATCCTCGATGCCAGCTTCAAGCTGCCGGGCGTGCTGCCGCTGCCGAAGGACGACTATCTCGCCGCGCACTTGCCGGGCGCGGTGTTCTTCGACGTCGATGCGGTGTCGGACCATTCCAACCCGCTGCCGCACATGTATCCGAGCGCCGAGCAGTTCGGTCGTGACGTCGGCAATCTCGGCATCGGAAATACCGACACGGTCGTGCTCTACGATGCCGGTGGCTGGGTTGCGGCGCCGCGCGCGTGGTGGATGTTTCTGGCCTTCGGCCTCGGCAATGTGCGCATTCTCAACGGCGGCTTGAAGAAGTGGCGTGCCGAAGGGCGAGCGGTCGAGAGCGGCGAGGTGAAGCCGAAGCCGGCGTCGTTCAAGGCGAGCTACGATTCAAAGCGCGTGCGCAGCATGCAGCAGCTGATCGCCAACGTCGAAAGCAGGAAGGAGCAGGTGATCGACGCGCGCGCCGCCGACCGCTTCGAGGGCCGTGCGCCCGAGCCGCGTGCGGGCATCCGCTCCGGCCACATCCCCGGCGCCCGCAACGTGCCCTACAATCTCCTGTTCGATGCCGCCACCGGCGAGATGAAGCCGCTCGACGATCTCCGCGCCGCCTTCACGGGCGCCGGCGTCAAGCTCGATGCGCCGATCGTGACGAGCTGCGGCTCCGGCGTCTCCGCCGGCGTGCTCACGCTCGCGCTCTATCGCCTGGGGATTGCCGACACCGCGCTCTATGACGGCTCATGGTCGGAATGGGGCCAGGAAAAAGGCCCTGCAATCGCGACCGGGCCGGCGTGAGACGTTCGATTGTGGCCGCGCCGAACGTGCGCTCCCTCGCCCCGCGCTAGCGGGGAGAGGCGAAGAAGGAGCATCAGCGCGTGCGCGTGGTCGTCGCGAACGTTTGCTGCTGACCGAACGGATCGAGCTGTTGCTGCAGTTGCTGAGGCGGGGGACGCCGCACCACGCGATGACGCTTCTTGGCCGCCTTGCGCTTGGTCGCCTTGCTGTCGGAGGCGCCGCTATCGGCCTTGCGATCGACCTTGTCATTGACCTTGGCCTTCGCCGGTGGAGCCTTCACGGCCGTCGTCGCCGGCTCGTTCAGCGCGGCCAGTTTGGCCGCGGCGACGTCGAGCGCAGAGGAGGCCATGGCCGCGCTGGGGTCAGCCGGCGCCGGCTCGCCGGCGGTTGCGACAGCGGCAGGCTTAAGGTCAGGCTTGGCTTCGGGGATCGACGCCGTGGTGTCGTCCGGAGTGAGCGTGTCGGCGGGCGCCGGTGCAGAGGCCTCCGTCGCCGTCTCGGCCTTGGCCGGTTCGGCGGCCACAGTGTCGGTCGTGGGTGCAGCGACCTGCGTCGGTACGTCAGCCTCGGTCGTCAGCGCGGCGACCTGCTCGGGCTCGGTCAACGGCAATCCGATGGTCGGCACCCGGTCGCGCAATGACGGCTCGGGCTCGGCCGTCACCTCCGGCTCTACGCGGAGGACCGCCAGCACCGGCTCGGCAGGCTCGGACGCCTGCGCGAACCTCTGCTCCTGCGGGCCGTTCCGCCAGGAGGGGTTGTTCGCATACTGCTCATGGCTCGCCCGCAGCAGCGCGGCGGCGCCCAGGCCGAACACCAGGATGGAGGTTGACAGCAGGATCGCGGCAAACAGGAAGCGAAAGCCGGGAAGCATCGAGCGATTGCGAATTTCCGCCCCGGCGGCGAAGTGGCCAGGGCCCATGAGCCATCTGAAACGCGGTGACGGTACTGTTTGCCGCGTTCGCCATACGGAGTGGGAGCTCAAAGCGGTGGCGAATCAGGCTGATTCGAACATACCGCAACGATTCCGCCCCGTTCCCTTAAATTCGGGCCCATGACTCCGGCAATCCACGGCGCGATGCGATTTCCGCCCCGTGATGCAACGGGGCAACGGTAGTCTTGCGGATCACAAATCGGCAATCCGGCGCAAATAAGCCTGATATGTCTTGAATGTGCCGCTATCTTCGGCCATCTGGCCGTTAACGGTCCGATCGGGCTTGGGGACTATACAAGAGCGATGATGATCAAACATTTTCTGACGATATGCGCTGCGGCAACAGTCGCTGCGGCGGGAACCTCGCTCGCGCAGGCTCAGAGCTATCCGGTCCAGCAGGCGCCGAGCTATGGCGCTCCGGCTGAATATCGGCCCGGCGATCGCACACCGAATTTCGACGCGCTGGAAGATGACGACGACGCGATGCCGCAGGCATCGTTGCCGCCGCCCGGCCCGGCCGACGATCCGCGCTATGGCCGCCCGGTCGGCGCGCCCCCGGTCTACTCGGCCACGCCGCCGCAGGGTCCGGTGATGTCGCCGGATGATCCGCGTTATGGCCGCCCGGCTGGCGCTCCGGTCTATTCGGCCGCCCCGCCGCAGGGCCCCGTGATGTCGCCCGATGATCCCCGCTACGGCCGTCCTGCCGGTCCGCCGCCGGTGATCTATGCCAATCGTCCGGGCCAGCAGGGACAAGCTCCCGCCGGTGACGGCCTGCGTCCACCGGAAGCCGTCGGCGGTCCCGCTGCGACCGGAACGGTCCAGGCCGGTCAGCCGCCCGTCGGCGCCGATGGCCGGCCGATGACAATGGCCGCGCTCCCGCCCGAGGAGCAGCCCGATGCTGCCCCGGTGCAGTTGCCGCAGAACCTGCGCCGCCAGGAAGTCGCGTTCCAGACCAAGGAGCCGGCCGGCACGCTCGTGGTCGATACCCCCAACACCTACCTCTATTACGTGCTCGGCAATGGCCGTGCGATCCGCTACGGCGTCCGCGTCGGCCGCGACGGCTTCACCTGGACCGGCGTGCAGAAGATCACCCGCAAGGCCGAGTGGCCCGATTGGCATCCGCCGACCGAGATGATCGAGCGCCAGCCCTATCTGCCGCGCTTCATGGCCGGCGGCCCCGGCAATCCGCTCGGCGCTCGCGCGATGTATCTCGGCTCGACCGTCTATCGCATCCACGGCACCAACCAGCCCTCGACCATCGGCAAGTTCGTGTCGTCCGGCTGTATCGGCATGCTGAACGAGGACGTCTCCGACCTGTTCGACCGCGTCAAGGTCGGCACCCGCGTGGTGGTGATGCCGGGCGGCCCGCCGCCGGGAACGGCGACCGCCTCCGCAGCGCCCGCGCCCGCTGCGGCCGGTCCGGCTCCGATGGCCGCCCAGGCCGGTCCGGTCCCGGGCACGCAGCCGACCGTGGTGCCGCCGCTGCCCGCGCCGGTCACCGTGCGCTAAGAGCTCCACGAATCCGATAGATTGGAGGGCGTGCCATCGGCACGCCCTTCATCGTTTCAGGCCAGCTTGCGCGGCAACTCGCGGCCCCCAGTGAAGGCGTCGATCGCCTCGACCATCTGGCCATAGTGGATGCGCAAGCCGTCCTCGGTGGCGTAGCCGAGATGCGGCGTCAGCACGAGATTGTCGAGCTTGCGGAAGGGATGATCGACTGGTAGCGGCTCGACCGCGAACACGTCAATGCCGGCGCCCGCGATCTTGCGCTGCTGCAACGCCTCGAGCAGCGCCTGCTCGTCCACGATCGGCCCGCGCGCGGTGTTGACGAGAAAGGCCGTCGGCTTCATCCGCGCGAGATCGGCAGCGCCGACGAGGCCACGCGAGCGGTCGCTCAGCACTACGTGGATGGTGACGATGTCGGCCTTGGCGAACAGCTCCTCCTTGGTGGCATAGCCGACGCCTGCGCCTGCGCACTTCTCGGGCGTGAGGTTCGGGCTCCAGGCGATCACGTTCATGCCGAACGCCTTGGCGATCCCGGCCATCTTGCTGCCGAGCTTGCCGAGCCCGACGATGCCGAGCGTCATTCCCTCGATCTCGACGCCCGCAAAGGTCTGCCAGGGCTCGCCGGCATGCATGCGCGCGTTCTCGCGGCCGATGCCGCGGGTCAGCTCCAGGATCAGGCCCATGGTCAGCGGTGCCGTGGGATCGCGCGAATATTGCGTGCCGCCGATCGCCACATTGCGTGCCTTCGCGGCTTCCATGTCGATCGCGGCGTTGCGCATGCCGGACGTGAGCAGCAGCTTCAGCTTAGGCAAGCTCTCGAACAGGCTCTTGGGAAATGCGGTGCGCTCACGCATCGCGCAGATGATCTCAAAGTCGGCGAGCGCGCTGGCCGCGGCCTGTTCGGAGGCGAAGGGATGGCTGAAAGCGGTGACGTCGAGGCGGTCGGACAGTTTCTGCCAGTCGGCGACGTCGAGCGCTAGGTTGAAATAGTCGTCGAGAATTGCACAGCGCAGCCGGCTCATCAGCGTTCATCCACGGCGAGAGGTGAGGGCGCCAGGCGAGCGCCGTCGTCGGAACCGGGCCATGGTTGCGCGCAATCAGCCTTGCGCGCAAGCCGCATGCGTCTTCAAAAATCCGACAGCAGAGCGACGCTCAGAAATCGCGGGGCTTCAGGCGGAACGGCGCATCCATGCCGTGCTTGGCGCGCCAGGCGGGGCCGGGGCCGCGCATGTAGTGCAGTTCGGGCCGGTAGGGATTGAAGGCGGTGGCGAAGAAGCGCTTCCAGAATCCCTTGATCTCCGAGGCGAAGTCGGAGACGTGGCCGGCTTCTGCCGGAACAGGAAGAGAATGGGTCTCGATCAGAGCCATGATGCGGCCTCGCTTTGCTCCCGTTCGTTCTGAGCGGGTGGCGCTGTTTCCGCGCGAAACCGAGCTTTCGGCCTGATTTATTAAAAGATGGTTTCAATTGTCCGGATCGGTGTCCGGATGGTGTCCGTCCCGTATTCATCCGTGGTGAACGGACGGAAAACATTGCCCTTTGGGGGCGGGATCGCTACATCGCAGGCGAAGCAAATTTCCTCAAATCGAAGGTTTTCGGGACCGATGGCGCGCCAGTTCATCTATTTCATGCAGGGCCTGACCAAGAGCTACCCGACCCGGAAGGTGCTCGACAACATCCATTTGTCGTTCTACCCGGACGCCAAGATCGGCGTGCTCGGCGTCAACGGCTCGGGCAAGTCGACGCTGCTCAAGATCATGGCCGGCCTCGACAAGGAGTATAACGGCGAGGCCTGGGTCGCGCAGGGCGCCCGCGTCGGCTATCTCGAGCAGGAGCCGCATCTCGATCCGGCACTCAGCGTGCGCGAGAACGTGATGCTGGGCGTCGCCAAGCAGAAGGCCATCCTCGATCGCTACAATGAGCTGGCGATGAACTACTCCGAGGAAACCGCCGACGAGATGACCAAGCTGCAGGACGAGATCGAGGCCCAGGGCCTCTGGGATCTCGACAGCAAGGTCGACCAGGCCATGGACGCGCTGCGCTGCCCGCCCGACGATGCCGACGTGACGAAGCTCTCCGGTGGTGAGCGTCGCCGCGTCGCGCTGTGCAAGCTGCTGCTCGATCAGCCCGAACTGCTGCTGCTGGACGAGCCGACCAACCATCTCGACGCCGAGTCGGTGTCGTGGCTCGAAGGCCATTTGCGCACCTATCCCGGCGCGATCCTGATCGTGACCCACGATCGCTACTTCCTCGACAACGTCACGAGCTGGATCCTCGAGCTCGACCGCGGCAAGGGGATTCCCTACGAGGGCAATTACTCGTCCTGGCTGGTGCAGAAGCAGAAGCGGCTGGAGCAGGAGGGACGCGAGGACGCCGCGCACCAGAAGACGATCGCCCGCGAGCAGGAATGGGTCGCGTCCTCGCCGAAGGCGCGCCAGGCCAAGTCGAAGGCGCGCTATCAGCGCTACGAGGAGCTGCTCAAGCAGGCGAGCGAGAAGCAGACCCAGACCGCGCAGATCATCATCCCCGTCGCCGAGCGGCTCGGCGCCAACGTGGTCGATTTCGAAGGCCTCAGCAAAGGCTACGGCGATCGCCTCTTGATCGACGATCTCACCTTCAAGCTGCCGCCTGGCGGCATCGTCGGTGTGATCGGCGCCAACGGCGCCGGCAAGACCACCCTGTTCAAGATGATCACCAAGCAGGAGCAGCCGGACAACGGCACGATCACGGTCGGCGAGACCGTGCATCTCGGCTATGTCGACCAGTCGCGCGATGCGCTCGACGGCAGCAAGAACGTGTGGGAAGAGATCTCCGGCGGCAACGAGTTGATCCTGCTCGGCAAGAAGGAAGTCAACTCGCGCGGCTATTGCTCGTCGTTCAACTTCAAGGGTGCCGACCAGCAGAAGAAGGTCGGCGCGCTCTCCGGCGGTGAACGCAACCGCGTGCATCTCGCCAAGATGCTGAAGTCCGGCGCCAACGTGTTGCTGCTCGACGAACCGACCAACGACCTCGACGTCGACACGCTGCGCGCGCTCGAAGAGGCGCTGGAGGATTTTGCCGGCTGCGCCGTCATCATCAGCCACGATCGCTGGTTCCTCGACCGTATCGCGACCCACATCCTGGCCTTCGAAGGCGACAGCCACGTCGAATGGTTCGAAGGCAACTTCCAGGATTACGAGAAGGACAAGATGCGCCGGCTCGGCCAGGACAGCATCATTCCGCACCGCGTGAAGTACAAGAAGCTGACACGGTGATGGCGGCATGATGCGGCGGGCGCTCATCGCTGCGGTGATCGCGGTCACCTGCGGCGCGTCGTCCGCCCGCGCCGCCGATGCCGCCTTCACGCAGTTCATCGCTTCGCTGTGGCCGGAGGCGCAGGCCGAAGGCGTCTCGCGCAAGACGTTCGACGAGCAGACGCGCGGGCTCGAGCCGGACTACAAGCTGCCCGACCTGATCCTGCCCGGGCGCCCCGCGCTAGGCGCGCCGTCGCAGGCCGAGTTCGTGCAGGTGCCCGCCGACTACGTCAAGGAAGCCTCGATCGCACGGCTTGCGGGCGAGGGGCAGCGGCTGCTGCAGAAATATCGTCCAGCGCTCAGCGAGATCGAGAAGAAGTCCGGCGTGCCCGCGACCGTCATGCTCGCGATCTGGGGCCGCGAGACCGATTACGGCCGCTACACGCTGCCCTATGATCTGGTTCGTGTGCTGGCGACGCAGGCCTATGTCGGCCGCCGCAAGGACCAGTACCGCACCGAGTTCATCCTCTCGCTGAAGATCCTCGGCGAGGGCGTGGTGACGCGCAAGGACATGCGTTCGTCCTGGGCGGGCGCCACCGGGCTCACGCAGTTCCTGCCGTCGGAATATTACAAGCACGGCGTCGACTTCGACGGCGACGGTCGCATCGACATCTGGCATTCCGTGCCCGATGCATTGGCCTCCGCGGCACAGCAGCTCGTCAACAAGGGCTGGCAGAGCGGCATGCGCTGGGCCTACGAGGTGCAGGCGCCGGCCAAGATCGATTGCACGACGGGTGTGCCGGAGGTGACGAAGCCGATCGGCCAGTGGCTGCGCGAAGGTTTTGTGCCGGTGCGCGGGCAAAAGCTCAGCGCGGCCGAGCAGGCGCAGCCGGCTTCGCTGCTCCAGCCGGAAGGCATCTACGGCCCGTCGTTCCTGACGACGAAGAACTACTTCGTCATCAAGGAATACAATTTCTCCGACCTCTATGTGCTGTTCGTCGGCCACCTCAGCGACCGCATGACGAGCCCGCTTCCGTTCGCAACACCCTGGGCGGCCTCCAAGCAATTGCGCACCAAGGATGTCGAGACCATGCAGCGCGGACTCACCCGCGTCGGGCTCTACAAGGACAAGATCGACGGCAAGGCCGGCATGCTGACGCGGGCGGCACTCGGCGCCTATCAGAAGTCGGCGGGGCTGAAGGTCGATTGCTGGCCGAGCGAAGAGGTGCTGCGCTCGATCCAGGCGGCGCGATAGCGCAGGGGGCAAAAGAAAAGCCCGGCCGATGGTTTCGGCCGGGCTTCGATCGCGGCGCTGGTGAGCGCCGTGCGATCAGATCAGTAGCAAACGCGAACCGGGCGCACGACCCAGCCGTAGCCGTCCCAATAACGCTGACGCTGCCAGTAGCAGGGCGCGGGCGGCGGGGGCTCGGCGACGTAAACCGGACCGCCGTAGGCGGGGCGGCTCGACGCGATGGCGCCGCCGACGATCGCGCCGCCGATCAGGCCGGCCGCGATGCCGGCGCCGACGCCGTCATGGGCCTTGGCGGACGGAGTGGCGGTCACCAGCGAACCGGCGACCGTCGCAACCGTGAGGGCGGCAACTAAAGTCTTCTTCATGCTCAGGGCTCTCCTGGGAGATGGGTTCCTCTTGTTAGAGGCGCCCGGGTTTCAAAGGTTCACGCACACGCTGATGGAATTGGCCGTGCAGCTAGGAAGCGCGCAATTGGTCAACCCACGGTAAACGCGCACGGAGCTGTGACGAGAAAAAGCGGTCTTTTTCGGGCTCCGAGATGAACGGCGCCTCCGTAGTAAAGCGGTCCAGACGAACCGCCCCGCGACGCCTTCAGCCGCAGACTCTGGCGCGGCGGACGCGCCAGCCATAGCCGTCCCAGAAGCGCTGCTTCTGCCAGACGCAGTTGCCACCGTAATAGCCATCGGAAACATAGCCCGGACCCGGCGCGTAGTAGCGGGGCGGATAATAGCCGGGTTCGTAATAGCCCGGGCCGGGTCCGTAATAATACGGAGAGGCCAGTGCACCGCCGACAATGGCGCCGCCGATGATTCCGGCCGCCACTCCCGCCGCGACGCCGCGCTGTGCATGGACCGGTGTTGCGGCCGCAAAGGCCAAGGAGGCGACGGCAGTAACCGCCAGGAGCAACTTCTTCATGGGCTTTGGCCTTTCGTAGGAACGCGCGGGAACTCTTTGGGAGCAAAGTTCCATACTTCGTTTGAATGATCAATGAACGGCCCCTTTGCCGGGCGCGACCAATGGATATCGGGCACAGATGTGCCTGGGAGGCGAGTTGGACCACGATGATAGGTGCATTGATCGCTGCTGGAGTTATCTTCGCGATCGGCTACGGCTGGATCGTGCACTTTCAGAACCGCAGCCAGCGCCGCTCGCGGGCCGCGGCCGGCGGCGACGGCGGTAATGGCGGCGGCGACAGCTACACGGGGACGAATGACGGCGTCTGGCTGGGGAGCTGGTTTTCCGGCGGCAGTTCGGGGAGCTCGAGCGACGGCGGCAGCCGTTCCAGCAGTGACAGTGGCGGTAGTGGCGGGGATTGCGGAGGTGGCGGCGACGGGGGTGGAGGGGGCGGCGGCGACTAGATCCGCTCTAATCTTGATCCAGCGCAACGCTGGGTTTTAGAGCCGTTCTAGGCTGCTGCTGGGGCCAGTTTGGAATAGCTTCAAATACCGCTTTTTCCTTTTGCATCCGGCCGGCCCGTTAAATATCGATGGTGACGCATCACCGAAGGGCCTGCCGCTTCCATGATCGTTTGTTCCTGTAACGTGCTGAGCGATGACGACATCCGCGCCGCCGTCGCCGAGTCCGACGACGCTGTGCGCCATGCCAAGCAGGTCTATGGGTGCCTCGGCTGTAGCGCCGAATGCGGCCGCTGCGCCCGGACGATCAAGACCATCATCGACGAAGCGCTTGGCCCCTGCGCCCAGTCCTGCTGCTCGGGCTGCCCGCATAGCCACACCGTGGCCGCCAATGACGAGACGGCCCAGCCCGCTCAATTCGCCCTCGCGGCCTGCTGAAGGCCTTTCGCCAGCTCGGCTGAGCTTTTCCCCGGCTGCGTCTCCGTAGCCGGTTGCCCTCATTCGCAAACTGACTTAGAAGCATTCTAAACTCGGTTAGGGCCGATTTGGACTGCAAGAGCTGGAGTGAACCATGCAGGGCGACGCAAAAGTTATCGACTATCTCAACAAGGCACTGCGTCACGAGCTGACTGCGATCAACCAGTACTGGCTGCACTACCGCTTCCTCGACAATTGGGGTCTCCTCGACATGGCCAAGGTCTGGCGCAAGGAGTCCATCGAGGAGATGGAGCACGCCGACAAGCTCACCGCGCGCATCTTGTTCTTCGACGGCTTCCCGAACATGCAGGTGCTCGACCCCTTGCGCATCGGCCAGAACGTCAAGGAGATCATCGAGTGCGACCTCGCTGCCGAGATGAGCGCGCGTGCGCTCTACCAGGAAGCGGCGACCTACTGCCACGGCGTCAAGGACTATGTCACGCGTGACCTGTTCGAGAAGCTGATGAGCGACGAGGAGCACCACATCGACTTCCTCGAAACCCAGCTCGATTTGATCGGCCGCATCGGCCTCGAGCTCTACACCCAGAAGCACGTCGGCGGCCTCGAAGGCGAGGGGCACTGAGCTAGCGCACCAACGTAGCTACTCACTCCGCTGTCGTCCCCGCGAACGCGGGACCCATAACCACAGGGGTGGTTGTGGGATGAGCTAGTAACTCCGAGTCTTCGTCAAACTCAATCCTGTGGTTATGGGTCCCGGATCTGCGCTTCGCTTGTCCGGGACGACACTGTGATTGCCGCGCCAGCTACAACTACGCCCCACCTACAACTGTGTCTTGTAGAGTTCTTCCACGGTCTCCTGGCTCGCCGGCTCCCCAAGGCCGGTCTGGTCGTGAATGACCGTCACGATGCTCGGCATCACCGAGCGCTGCACCTTCTCGGGCGACCACAGCTTCGAGCGCATCAGCGCCTTGCCGCAGTGGAAATAGACTTCGCTGACCGCGACGTTCAACACCGCGCGCGGCGGCTTGCCGAACTCCACCATGGAAGCGAGCAGATCCGGATCGGCCGACAGCGTACCGCGTCCGCCGACGCGTAGCGTCTCGTCGATCCCGGGCACGAAGAACAGCAGATGCACGAAACCCGAGCCTTCGACGACGTTGCGGAAACTGTCGATGCGGTTGTTGCCGGAGCGATCAGGCATCAATAGCTGGTTGGGACCTGCGACGTGGACGAAGCCGATGCTGCCGCCGCGTGGCGAGGCATCGACGCTGCCGTCCGCGCCCGATGTCGCGAGCACGCAGAACGGCGACATCTCGATGAACTTCTTCGCATGCGCATCGATCGCGGGACGCGCCTTCGCGATCACGCGGGGGCTCGGCTTGGCATAGATGGTGGCGAGGTCTTCGGCGCAAAGATCGGTCAACGGCGTGCCTCCGCATCAGCTTTGCGACAAGCTACCCGATCGCGCCGCCTCAGCCAACGAAATCCATCATGCTAGACCGCATCCGCCGGCACGAAGCAGCTGATGATGATGGCGCCGCGGTGGTGAACGTACCAGACCACCGCCTGGCCGACCGGATTGCCCTGACCGCGGATGATGGCGCGTTCGGGCACCTCCATCCATTGTCCCTCGATCGGCACCCAATAGGCGCCACTCCGCACGTCGTAGTCGGTGCGATGGCCGTCGGAGATGTCGCAGCAGGGCACGCCGTTCGGCGCGATCACGCTCTTGAACCAGGCGCGGATGTCGGGCGGGACGTGGTCGTATTGTCCGTTGTCGAACGCGAATGCGGCGCTCGTTAGCGCCGTCAGCGCGGCCAGCCAAACGCACAGTGCGAGCCTGTGCATGCGATCCTCCTCGTCGCGTCGTGCCAGTGGCGCGATTGTCCCGCGCGGCGATTCGTATTGTTGACGCGATTAAGCCCGAGCTGTCAGCGCATTGCATGCTCAAATAATATGCGGCGCCGGGGCGCCGCATATGATGCGTTGCGATATGATGGCGCGCCCGGCGATCTACATCGCGCGTTGCGGCGTGGTTTGCAGCAACTGCCTGATATGCTCGCCGTAGAATTTCGCATTGCCGGTGGTGCCATGACCGCGCGTCTCGGCGCTCGCCGGGATCAGGAACAGGTGGCCGTTCTTGACCCGCTTCATCGCAGCGTCGGTGATGCCGGTCTCGGGCGGGTTGCGCTCGTCATCGGCGGAATTGATCAGCAGCAGCGACGCTTCGATGGCCTCCAGCTTCTCGCCGGCATTGTAGTCGTGCGAGGACTCCCACTGATAGACGAAGTCGTTGGCATCCGCCGTGATCGGCGTGGCAAGTCGATCGTCGACCATCTTGTCCGCCTTCGCTGCCGTCGGCGCCTGCGCCTGATAGGCCAGTGTGCCGCCGATGCTCGCGATGCCGTAGGCGGTGAGGGCATATTTCATCATGCGCGGCTGGCTGGTGTAATTGCCGCCGTTGTAGTCGGGATCGTTGCGGATGGTGTCGAGCATGATCCGACGCATCATCCAGTTGCGCGAGGCCATCTCGGTCGGCTGCGAGGCCATCGGGATCAGCGCATCCATCGCCTTCGGATATTTCTCGCCCCACAGCCAGGTCTGCATGCCGCCCATCGAATTGCCGATGACGAGCCGCAGATGCTTGACGCCGAGGCCTTCCGTCACCAGGCGATACTGCGCCTCGACCATGTCGTCGTAATTGTATTTCGGAAAGCTCGTCTTCATGCCGTCCGACGGCTTCGATGACTTGCCGTGGCCGATATTGTCGGGAATGATGATGTAATACTTGGAGGCGTCGAGCGGTTGCCCCGGGCCGAACAGCTCGCCACCGAAGGAGGGCCCCAGCATACCGGTGCCCGAGCCGCCCGTTCCATGCAGCACCAGCACCGGCTGGCCGGTGGGTTCACCGACGGTGGTGTAATGCAGCTTCAGTTCCGGCATGGTCTCGCCGGTATGGAATTTGAAATCCCTGGCGATCCAATCGCCCTGTTTGGGGGCCGGATGATCGGCGGCCCATATCGGTGTCGAAAAGGACAGCAGGACAGCCGTCAATGCGGCGCAGGAAGCCTTCATGTTTCTCTCCCCCATTGCGGCTCATGGTCGGCGGCCGCGTTGCGGGGGAACTTAGCAGAAGTGCGGGGAAGGATGTAGGATTTCGGCTCCGCCGCTCGTCTTCAAGGAAACATCCGGAGAGACCCCTGCATGTGCCGCAACATCAAGACGCTGTTCAACTTCGAGCCGCCGGCGACGGAGGATGAGATCCACGCCAGCGCGCTCCAGTTCGTGCGAAAACTGTCCGGTTTCAACAAGCCGTCGCAGGCCAACGAGGCGGCGTTCGACCGTGCGGTGGCGGAGGTCTCGGAGGCCGCGCGAAACCTCCTGACTTCGCTGCATACCCATGCGCCGGCGCGCGACCGCGAGATCGAGGCGGAAAGGGCGAGAGAACGCTCACGGCTTCGGTTCGGCTAGCGATCGCAGAAAGCCATTCCGTGATCTGGCTCACGGAAGAAGGCCTCTTGGTGCGCGATGATGTTCGCCGGGGTTTTGACAGCCCGGAGCACGATCATGAGCCGCCCCCTTCTTCCGCTGAAAGCAGGTGCCATCATCTTCACGCTGCTGTGGACGGCGTGGATGATGTGGTGGAGCGGCTCGTTCTCGAGCGCGAACGTGATCATCCTTGCCTTGTGCGGCGCGGCGGTCGGCTATCTCTGGTACCGCGCCATGCGCTGGCAGTTCGAGCGCATGGGCATGCTGCCGCGCAAAGATGATTCATCGGCGGCTTCCTGAACCGAGGCTCGTGTCCCGGACGCGGCGCAGCGCGTTAGCGGTGCGACGCAGAGCCGCGACCTGGAAGCCATGCACGCGCGTCTCGGTATATGAGCCCCGGCTCAACCGCCGCAGCATTGCATGCCGCGCTGCGTCCGGGGCAGGAGAGTGTCACTGATCCTTGCCGTGCTTCTTCCTTTTCTTCTTTTTCTTGTGATCGTCGCCGTCGCCGTCATCGCTCTCGTCGTCGACGACGGGCTCATCGGGCTCGTGCACGGCGGCCTCCAGCGCATCGCGCTCGGCGGCCTCGCGTTCGCGTTGGCGGCGGCGCTCGTCCCAGGCGTCGAACAGTTGATCGAGCCACGGCAGCACTTGTTCGATCGACGGCAACTGACCGGGCGGCCCGGCCTCGCCGCGCGGGCCTTGCGGCCCTACCGGCCCCTGTGGTCCGGCGGGACCCTGCGCGCCAATTGCCCCGCGCGGGCCGGCCTCGCCCTGCTTGCCTTGCGGACCGGGCTTGCCCTGAGGTCCCGCTTTTCCGATCGGCCCCGGCTTGCCCAGTGGACCAGGCTTGCCGCGCGTGCCATCCGGCCCGCGTCGGCCCGGATGACCCTGCGGTCCCGGCCGTCCGGGCTCGCCCTGCCGCCCGCGCGGTCCCTGAGATCCCTGCCGTCGTCCTTGATCGTCTGCCACGCCACTGCTCCCCTGACCGGAAGCAAGTTACTTAGCGGCGTTTGACGACAGCAGCAATTCCGCCCGCGCTTCGCGCGGGATCGGTCAACATCAATCAGCCCGCAACCGCGCGCTAATCCTGATAGGCGGGCACGTCGATGCCGGAGGCGGCATAGATCCTGATCTTGTTGCGCAGCGTGCGTACCGACAGCCCGAGCACGCGCGAGGCGCGCGTGCGGTTGCCGTCGCAGCGCGCAAGCGTCTGGAGCACGAGCTCGCGCTCGACCTCGTCGACGGTCGCGCCGATCAGCAACGGAACGATCTGGTTAGGAGCAAGAAATTGTGCGCCCGGCTCGGACGCGGCGACATGAACAGTGGTCATCAACATACTCCCCGATCAACGCCCGCTTCCATCGTTGGAAGCGGATCGAGAACAAACGACCCCCTAGCCGTAGATGTACGGTGGTCGGGTTTGGTTAATGAAAGGTTAACCACGGCCGATCGCACGAGATGACCTCAGGAATGCCGCGAAGCCGCCGCGATTGGTGCGAGATGCAGGGTGATGTGGGACTATCTCGCGCGGCAAATACGGTGTCATCGTCCGCGCAAGCGGACGATCCAGTACGCCGCGGCCCCTCGTGGGACGTTTGGCGTCTCTGGAATACTGGATCACCCGCTTTCGCGGGTGATGACACCGTGTGTGGTGAAAGCGTTCTCCCTCACACCGTTCGATAGCCGCCGTCCACCATCACGATGGTTCCCGTGACATAGGCCGACAGGTCTGACGCCAGGAAGATCGCGGGTCCGACGATGTCCTCGGGCTTGCCGGTGCGCGCCAGCGGGGTGTGATCGACGAAGGCCTGCACCAGCGCCGGATTGGTGGCGCGCACATTGGCGTTGATGTTGGTCTCGATGAAGCCGGGGCCGATCGCGTTGACGCGCACGCCCTCCTTGCCGAGCTCGACCGCGAGCGCCTTGGTGAAGCCGAGCACGCCGTGTTTCGAGGTGGTGTAGGCCGCCGAGCTCGGCGTGCGCAGATGCACGAAGGACTGGATCGAGCCGATATTGACGATGCGGCCTTTGCTCGCGCGCAAGGGGGCGAGAAACGCCTGCGTCATGTTGAAGACGCCGTTGAGGTTGAGCGAGATGATGTCGTTCCAGTCCTTCGCCACCGTCTCGGTCTCCGCGGTGAAGGCGTTGCGGCGGGTGATGCCGGCATTGTTGACGAGGATCGAGACCTGTCCGACCTTGTCCGCGACTTGGCTAGCCAGCGCGAAGCAATCCTCCCGCCGGGTCACGTCGAGTGCGAAGCTCTCGGCCTTACCGCCCGATTTTCGGATCTCCTGGGCAGCGTCCGCGACGGTTTCGGAATTGACGTCGAGCAGCACCACTTGCGCGCCCTCGCGCGCATAGCCGGCGGCGATGGCGCGGCCGATGCCGGAACCGGCACCGGTGACGACGGCGATGTGGTTTGCAAGCAGTGCCATGACATATTCCTCCCGATTTGTTTTCGAAGTTTCACGAAACGCTAACTCGAAATTAAGGGGTCGGAAACGGCAGCCTTGGCATACTGATCTTCATTGCTAAACGTTGCGCGCATGATGGAACGGCTCGACCCTCGGCTCGATTCTTGGAAACTCGCCCTCGAACGCCTCCGCTCGGCGCAATCGCCCGATTGGGCCGAGGCGGGCCGGCTCGTGGCCGAGATCGCGCGGATGAGCACGGACACCATGCTGCGTCAGGCCGCCGAGCAGGCGCTTCCGGTGCTGCGCCAGGCCGCGGGCAATGACGATCACGGCGTGACGCTTGCGGCGCAGCGCCGTCTCGGTGTGGTGCTCGAGGTCGTCCATGATTTGACCGCGCCGCGCTTCGGCCGCCGCAATGCCGCGCCGAAGAAGCTGTCCAGCGAGGATCGCGCGCGCAAGATGCTCGGCTTGCCGCTCGCGGTGCAGCTCACCTGCGAGGACATCAACCAGGCCTATCGCCGCGCCGCCAAGGGCATGCATCCCGACCACGGCGGCAGCGCGCAAGCCTTCATCGACCTCGCCGCCGCCCGCGACGTCCTGATCCATCCCGGCGCGCACAAGGACGCGTGAGAGCGCGTCCGCTTCTGCTGATGCAAAAGGTCTCGTAGGGTGGGCAAAGGCGCACTTGCGCCGTGCCCACGTCCTTTCTCATGTCGCGCACAATGGTGGGCACGCTTCGCTTTGCCCACCCTACGACTACGGGAGCCGAGAGCAAAAACAAACCGGGCAAGAACGCATGCCCGCGTCCTTGCCCGGCTCTTCGTCCGCCGATCGAAATTTTACCAGGTGCAGCTGCCGTTCTTGAGCGCGGCGTCCTTCGCCGCGAGTGCGTCGATGAAGGTCGGCACGGTCGCGCTGGCGCGGTGATAGCCGGCCGGCCACGGCGTGGTCGGGATGCTCTCGTCCCAGATCTGGCAGAAGCCGGTGTCCTGCCAGCGGATCAGGTGATAGCTGGCCTGTGCAGGGCTCGCGGCGACGAACGCGGTGACGGCAAGACCGGCGGCAGCGCACAGCACGGAAATACGACGCATGATCAGCTCCTCAAATGAATGATGTGATGCGCCTCCCGGGAATGCGGGGAGGGCTGATGCCGGACGCTCTGGGAATGCGCGCCGGACAAGATGTGAGTAGTTCCGCACGCTGATCAGGTTCAACGAACGCGCGCGCCAGATGGCTGATTTCGGCCGAAAAACGCGAGGGTCCTGCAAAAACGAAAAGGCGGACCGCTCGCGCGATCCGCCTTGAAAACCGTTTTGTCGCGTCAAGCCTAGAGCGTGCAGCGGCGCTCGGCGCGCATCTTGATCTGGAGGTCGGAGGCGGCCTGGAACGTCGGCTGCGGCTTGCTGACGACCTTGTAGGTCGACACCCCAAACTGGAACGGCTTGTACTTCAGGTCCTCGTTCCAGACCTGGCAGATGCCGGTGTTGTCCCAGCGGATCACGTAATAGCCGACCGCAGCCGAGGCCGGCACGGCAAAGACGGAGGTGGCAATGCCGGCAACGGCACAGAGCGCGAGAACGCGACGCATGAAGTATCTCCTTGTGGGGACGTGGGATCCGAAAATTCGTGCGGGAAAAGCAGGGTCTTTGCAAGCCGGGGGGCGGCCGTTCACGGACATGTCAGTCGCGGCCGCGCATTTGGTTTGGCCGCGTGCCCGACAAGCCACACGCGCGGCTCACTTCGACAGCGAGGCCACCGCCTCGATCTCGATCAGCATCTTCGGATCGGGCAGGGCCTGCACCACGCAAGTGGTGCGCGCCGGGTAAGGCGGCGGGCCGAAGGCGCCGGCATAGAGCGCATTCATGGCGGCGACATCGGAGGGGCGGGTCAGGAGCACGTTGACCTTGACGAGGTCGCGGACACCAGCGCCTGCCTCGCCGAGCACGCGCTTGATGTTGACGACGACGTTGGCGAACTGCGCCTCGAAGCCATCGGGCAGCGCGCCATTGGCATCGAAGCCGGGAATGCCCGAGACGAACAGGAGATCGCCGACGCGCGTCGCAAAGGATAGCGGCGGCGCCTTGACGTGCGGTGGGGGCGCGAAATGCTGGATCGGCATGGGATCACCTCGAAAGACGGTCGCTGACGCTGGAAGCGTAGCGGCAGGCGAGGGCGGCTCAAAACGAAAAATGCGAAAACAACCCCATGCACAGTAGGAGCCGGACGGAAATCATTGGTCTTTTTCGAATTCGGAAAGAGCGAAACAAATCGCTTGCTCCGTCGGGCAAAGCAGGGGCAGAATGGCATGATGCGGTTGGCCCGAGTTGCGGCCCCAAACTCCGCCGTCATGCCCCGGCTCGACCGGGGCATCCAGTACGCTGCGGCTTCTCGGCTCAATCATCGCCGCCTTATGGAATACTGGATCGCCCGGTTAAACCGGGCGATGACAGTTGAGTGCTTGGCGAAGAGCGCGCCCACGCGCCCCCATCATGTTGCCGCCGCGATCGATCGGGTAGATTCGCCGCATCTGATTCGATTCCCCTCCCTGAAAAATAGCCCCCGGAGACGTCCATGAAGATCGCATCCACCTTCCGCGCCGCGCTGGTCGGCATTGCCGCCCTAGCCGGGCTCTCGACCTCGGCCTTGGCCGACGGCGGTTTCGTGACGCTGACGATCTACAAGGCGGGCTGGATCATCGGCGGGTCCGGCGGCTCGGGCGTGCTCAACTTCCGCGGCCGCGCCTATGGGCTCTCCACCGGCGGGCTCGACTACGGCCTCGTGTTCGGCGGCTCGAAAACCGTGCTGCGCGGCCGCGTCTCCAACATCAACCGTCCCTCCGACGTCGCCGGCGTCTACGGCGCCGCCGGTGCCGGCCTTGCGGTCGGCCGCGGCGCCCGCGCCATCGTGCTGACCAACCAGAAGGGCGCGGTGCTGGAGCTGACGGGAACGCAGGTCGGGTTGATGGCGAATGCCGATCTCAGCGGCCTTGCGATCACGATGCGGTAGGGCGAGGTGCCGTAGGGTGGGCAAAGGCGCGCAAGCGCCGTGCCCACCATCGGTGTCAGTACAATACGAAACAGGTGGTGGGCACGCTTTCGCTTTGCCCACCCTACGAGAGTGACGCGGCGGTGAACACCGCAAGCTGCGCATCGAACGCGCGTCGGAACGCCGGCCGCGCCTCGCCGCGCGCGACATAGGCGGCGATAGCGGGATACCCGTCCAGCAAACCCGATGTGCTCAGCCGGCGCAGCACCGTCACCATCATGAGATCGCCGGCGCTGAATGCGCCGTCGAACCAGTCGGCATTGTCGAGGCGGCGGGAGAGTTCGCCGAGCCTGACGCGGACGCGGTCCTGCAACATGGGCAGGCGCTCCGCGTACCAGCTCTTGTCGCGCTCGAACAGCATCGCCATGGTGAGCTCGATGATCGGCGGCTCCACCGTGCTGAGCGCGGCGAACATCCACGCGATCGCGCGGCTCCTCGCATTGGCATCCTTCGGCAGCAAGCCATCGTGGCGCTCGGCGATATGAAGCACGATCGCGCCGGATTCGAACAGCGCGAGATCGCCGTCCTCGTAGGTTGGGATCTGCCCGAAGGGATGCAGCGCGCGATGCACGGGCTGTTTCATCGCCTCGAATGAAAGAAGACGTACATCGTAGGGCTGGCCGACCTCCTCCAGCGCCCAGCGGACCCGCATGTCGCGCGCCTGTCCGCGGCCGCGGTCGGGGGAGTTTTCGAACGCGGTGATGATGGGGGGCATGTGGGGTTCCGGGTTGATTGCACTTTGTCCCCTGAGGACGAACGACGGTTGCGGATTCCGACATCCTGCCTTGTCCTTGTAGGGTGGGTTAGCCGTTCACATGCGCGGTCCATCAACACGTAACGGCCCAAGGCGTAACCCACCACCTTGGCGTCAGCGGAACCAGCGCCATTGGTGAATAACACGTCCGCCGTCGTCGCGGACAAGTGGCCTGATCCGCATGACCCTTGCTACAATGCAGACACTCCGGGCCCTGCCTTATCTCCCCATGCACGGAACGCGCAAAGAGGCTCTTCAAGGAATTGTTCGATGAACGAGGTCTTGCCGATGAATCGGGAACAGTTGGCCGCGGCCTATGCGGCGCCCGGCCGTCACTATCACAATCTCTCGCATATCGAGGATTGCCTGGCCGCGCTCGCGCGCGTCGAGGGTCTTTCGGCCGCCGAGCGCGAGACGCTGTCGGAGGCGATCTGGTGGCACGACGTCGTCTACGACCCGACCCGGTCGGACAACGAGGAGCGCAGCGCGGAGCTCGCCGAACAGCGCGTCCGCACCGAGCTTCGCCAGGAGGTCGGCCGCCTGATCCGCCTGACCAAGACGCACGACGTTGCCGCCGGCGATCGCCTCGGGGCGATCCTGATCTCGATCGACCTCAGCATTCTCGGTACCGACCCCGCACGATACGACGCCTATGCCGCCGCGATCCGCCGCGAATTCATCCATGTCGGCGAAGACGACTACCGCGTCGGCCGCGCCCGCGTGCTCCGCCACTTCGCGGCGCGCGAGGTGATCTTTCCCGATCCCGACTTCGCCGCCACCCTCGACCGGCAAGCCCGCGCCAACCTCGCGCGCGAGCTGGCCTCGCTGGGCTGAGGCAATGGTGGTGCGTAGGGTGGGTTAGCTCGCGGCTACGCGAAGCGTAGTCCGATGGCGTTCTCTTGTGCGACCGCGGCGGCAGAAGCGGTGGGTTACGCCGCGCCGCCTGCGCTTCGCGCAGCCGCGCAGCTAACCCACCCTACGGATCTACGAAGCACGGCCGATCCACGCCGGTCAGTGTTGTAGGGTGGGCAAAGGCGCGCTCTTCGCGCGCTGTACCCACCGTTCTACCGGATGCGTGGAGAGATGGTGGGCACGGCGCAAGATCGCCTTTGCCTACCCTACGCCGCGATCCATGCAGCAAGCTCGCGCCACGGCTCCAGCGTCCAATGCCCGGACGCCGCACCCGACGGCGACGGCAGCACGAAGATCTCGGGCAGGCTTCCCTCGCGCTGCTGCCGACCCAGCGCAATCCTGCTCGACGGCCTGCCGTAAAACAAGCTCGCCGCCTTCTTGCTCGTGAACGCAATCGTCCGTGGCCGGTATTTGTCCATCTTCGCCCTGAAGCCTGATACGTCGATCGTCTCCGCCGCGATCTGGTGATCCATCCCCGCGCCCGTCTTGCAGAGATCGGTGAAGCCGACCCCGAGCTCGATCAACGCCGCGAACTCGCCCGGCTGATAGCGCCGCGGCGTGATCCCGGCCTCATGGATCGCGCGCCAGAAGCGGTTGCCGGGATGAGCGTAATAGTGCCCCAGCTCCGCCGAGCGCGTCGAGGCGGCGGTGCCGACGAAGACGAGGCGGAGGTTGCGGCGGAGCTGGTCCGGGAGGCGGTGGGGCGTGGAGGCGGGCAAATCGGCCAACATTAACGTTGTAGCCCAGAGAGCGTCAGCGACATGCGGGTTGCTGTCAATCCCGGATGTCGCTTCGCTCATCCTGGCTACGCGCTGCGCTCTGCCAGCTTCTCGATCCATTCGCCTTTGAGACCGTGGAGCGCACCTTCGATGGGCCAGCCACGAGATGTCTCGATCAAGTGAAGCAACGACCAAGCAAGGCCGAAACAATCATCTGGCCCAAACAGCCGTACCAAAGCCCTTGCCTCGTCATCAGTAACCGGTGTTTGCACTTTGCCGAGCAAAGCTTCAAGCTCCCGCAATATCGATGCAGCGGAAACGGACCGATTTGAGTAAGGCGCTCGACGGCTGGCTGCACTGCTGCAATCTCCTCTCATCCTCTCATCTGCTTGGTAACGGCTCGGCGATACCAAAAAGAAGCCGAGCTCTCGCCCGGCTTCTCGTTTCTGATGGATGCTCGAACAAGTCCGCGCATAATGAGCCGAGAGGCTCACAACACCCGATTGCTCTCCTTCACCTTCTCCGCATCCAGATAAACGCTGCTTCCCATCTCCTTGAACTTCGCACTCATCTTGGCCATGCCGTCTTCGGCGGTGCCGGCCATCGACATGCCCACGCTGTTCGGATCGTTCAGCGTCGCCGCGTAGTCGCGCACGTCCTGCGTGATCTTCATCGAGCAGAATTTTGGCCCGCACATCGAGCAGAAATGCGCGACCTTGTGGGCTTCCTTCGGCAGGGTCTCGTCGTGGAAGTTCTTGGCGGTATCAGGGTCGAGGCCGAGGTTGAACTGGTCGCTCCAGCGGAAGTCGAACCTCGCGCGGGAGAGGGCGTCGTCGCGCAGTTGCGCTGCGGGGTGGCCCTTGGCGAGATCGCTGGCGTGGGCGGCGATCTTGTAGGTGATGACGCCGGTCTTGACGTCGTTACGATCGGGCAGGCCGAGATGCTCCTTCGGCGTGACGTAGCAGAGCATGGCGCAGCCGAACCAACCGATCATGGCCGCACCAATGCCCGACGTGATGTGGTCATAGCCCGGCGCGATGTCGGTGGTCAGCGGTCCAAGCGTGTAGAACGGCGCCTCGCCGCACTCCTTGAGCTGCTTGTCCATGTTGATCTTGATCTTGTGCATCGGCACGTGGCCAGGGCCTTCGATCATGACCTGGCAGCCCTTGTCCCACGCGATTTTTGTCAATTCGCCGAGCGTTTCGAGTTCGGCAAACTGTGCGCGGTCGTTGGCGTCTGCGATTGAGCCCGGACGCAGGCCATCGCCGAGCGAGAACGAGACGTCATACTTGCGCATGAGGTCGCAGATTTCGTCGAAATGCGTATAGAGGAAGCTCTCCTTGTGATGCGCGAGGCACCACTTCGCCATGATCGAGCCGCCGCGCGACACGATGCCGGTGACGCGGTTGGCGGTGAGGTGGATGTATTGCAGGCGCACGCCGGCGTGGATGGTGAAATAGTCGACGCCCTGCTCGCACTGCTCGATCAAGGTGTCCTTGTAGAGCTCCCAGGTCAGCTGCACGGGATCGCCGTTGCACTTCTCCAGCGCCTGGTAGATCGGCACCGTGCCGATCGGCACCGGCGAGTTGCGCAAAATCCACTCACGCGTGGTGTGGATGTTGCGGCCGGTCGAGAGGTCCATCACGGTGTCGGCGCCCCAGCGGATCGCCCACACCATCTTCTCGACCTCTTCCTCGACCGACGAGGTCACCGCCGAGTTGCCGATATTGGCGTTGATCTTGGTCAGGAAGTTGCGGCCGATGATCATCGGCTCGAGTTCACTGTGATTGATGTTGGAGGGGATGATGGCGCGGCCGCGCGCGATCTCGTCGCGCACGAACTCCGGGGTGATGAAGGCGGGCACCGAAGCGCCAAAGCTCTCGCCGTCGGCGAGGGCGGCTTCCGCGCGCTCGAGCTGCTGCTTGCGGCCGAGATTTTCGCGGGCGGCGACGTAGATCATCTCCTTGGTGATGATGCCGGCGCGGGCGAATTCGAGCTGGGTGATCTTGTGGCCGTCGAGACCGCGCAGCGGCTTGTGATATGCGCTGAACGCGCGCGCGGCCTTGTCGGTGGAGACGCTGCCATTGTCCTCCGGCTTGATCTGGCGTCCCTCATATTCCTCGACGCCGCTGCGCTCCAGCACCCATTGCTTGCGGCTGCGCGCAAGGCCGGCGTTGACGTCGATGGTGACGGACGGATCGGTGTAAGGGCCCGAGGTGTCGTAGACCGGCAGGTTGGGCTCGCCGGCGCCCTCGGACAGGATGATCTCGCGCAGCGGCACCCGCAGGTCGGGCGCGGCATCTGGGGATGCGAAGATCTTTCGCGAGGAGGGGAGCGGGCCGGTGGTGACGGCGGGGACGGTTTTGTCGGGGTTGGAGCGGATGTTCATGGGATCCTCCTTTTAGTTCGTTGGCATCGCTGCGCGAGCGACAAATACCGCTGTCATCCCCGCGAAGGCGGGGATCCAGTATTCCAGAGGCGGTGGTGGGATGCGGATAGGCCGCGGCGTACTGGATCGCCCGGTCAAGCCGGGCGATGACAGTCGCGTGTGGGGTGTGAGCGCCGAGTGCATCACGCAGCCTCCTTCAGGCCTAGCCATTGCCGCACCCGCGCATCCGGGTCGGCATTTTGCGTGACGTCGCTGACCACAGCGATCGAATCCGCGCCGGCGGCAAAGATCTCCGCGGCGTGCTCGAACTTGATGCCGCCGATCGCGACCAGCGGGATGGTGCCGATGCGCTTCTTCCATTCGGTGATCTTTGGAATGCCCTGCGGCTCGAAGCGCATCGACTTCAAGGTGGTGAAGAAGATCGGACCGAGCGCGACGTAGTCGGGCTTGGCTTCGAGCGCGGTTGCGAGCTCGGCGTCGTCGTGGGTGGAGATGCCGAGCGACAGGCCGGCTTCGCGGATCGCTTTCAGGTCCGCGTCGGCCAGATCCTCCTGGCCAAGATGCAAATATTTCGCGCCGGCGACGACCGCCGCGCGCCAATAATCGTTCACGACCAGCTTGGCCTGCGTGCCCTCAGTGATCGCCAGCGCGTCGGTGACGATCTGCAGCGCGTCGGCGTCGTTGAGCTCTTTCGCGCGCAGCTGGATGGTGCCGACGCCGAGCTTGGTCAGGCGTTCGACCCATTTGAGGCTGTCGACGACGGGATAGAAGCGATCAGGATACGGCATGCCAGAACGGGGTCCCAACGACAGGGGTGGAGGGGGAGGCGAAGTCGCGGGCGTTCATCAGCCCGGCTTCGTAAGCGGTGCGGCCGGCATCACAGCCGAGGCGGAAGGCGTTGGCCATCGCGACAGGATCTGCCGCTTTGGCGATCGCGGTGTTGAGCAGCACGGCGTCGAAGCCAAGCTCGAGCGCCTCTGCCGCGTGGCTGGGCGCACCGATGCCGGCGTCGACCACCAGCGTGATGTCCGGCAGCCGTTCGCGCAGCAGCTTCAGCGCATCGCGGTTGGTGATGCCCTTGGCGCTGCCGATCGGCGCGGCCCACGGCATCACCACCTTGCAGCCGGCGTCAACGAGGCGGTTCGCGACCGAGAGATCCTCGGTGCAATAGGGGAACACTTCAAAGCCGTCCTTGATCAGGATGGTCGCGGCCTCGACCAGGCCGACGACGTCGGGCTGCAGCGTGTCGTTGTCGGCGATCACTTCGAGCTTGATCCAGGACGTGCCGAACAATTCGCGGGCGAGTTTTGCGGTCGTCACCGCCTCGCGCACCGTGCGGCATCCCGCGGTGTTCGGCAGCACGGTGACGTCGAGCTCGCGGATCAGATTCCAGAACGCGTCGCCAGTCTTGCCGCCGGCGGATTCGCGCCGCAGCGACACCGTGACGATGCTCGAGCCGGAGGCGCGGATCGCTGACTGCATGATCGCAGGCGAGGGATAGAGCGCGCTGCCGATCAGCAGGCGGGAGGCGAAGGTTTTGCCGTAGAAGGTCACCATGGCTCAGGTGTCTCCCCAAATGCAGCTGTCATCCCCGCGAAGGCGGGGATCCAGTATTCCAGAGGCCGTGCCGTGACACGGAGGAGCCGCGGCGTACTGGATCGCCCGGTCAAGCCGGGCGATGACAGTAGAGTGCTTGGTGAGAGCATCACCTCACCCTCCCTGCCGCGGCGTGATGATCTCGATCTCGTCACCGGCCTTCAGCGGCGTCTCGGCCCAGCGGCTTTTCGGCACGACGTCGTAGTTGAGCGCGATGGCGAAATGGGTGCCCTCGTAATCGAGCTCCGAGAGCAGCGCGTCGACGCTTCCCGAGTTCACCTCGCGCGCCTCACCGTTGACGATCACGCGCATTGCATCACCTCGTTGTCGATCTGGCCGCGCTCGACATAGTTGAGCGTCAGCTCGGCAAGCGCCGGCGCGAGCAGGAAGCCGTGACGATACAGGCCGTTGACGCTGATCCTGCGGCCGCGAATGCCGATGCGCGGCAGATTGTCGGGGTAGGCGGGGCGAAGCCCCGAGCCGAATTCGACGATGCGGGCCTCGCCGAATGCCGGGTGCACGGTATAGGCCGCGCCGAGCAGCTCCAGTGCGGAGCGGACGCTGACGCCGGTATCCTCGGCCTCGATCGAGGTCGCGCCCAGCATGAACAGATTGTTCTCGCGCGGGATCACGTAGAGTGGCCAGCGCGGATGCATCAGCCGCACCGGGCGCGCAAGCTGCACCTCGTCCGTCTCGATCAGGATCATCTCGCCCTTGACGCCGCGAAGCTCCGGCTGCTCGTCGCGGGCACCGAGGCCGCGGCAGTCGATCACGATGCCGTCTGGATCCTTTGCGAGATCGGTGGCGGTGACGTCGCTGCAGAATCTGATGGTGCCGCCGGCGGCGCGGATGCGCTCGTGCAGCTGCGGCAGCACGCGGCGCGGCTCGACATGGCCTTCGGCCGGGAAGAACAGCGCGTCGCGGAAGCGGCCCTCCAGCGACGGCTCGAGCTCGGCGAGCCCGGCGGCGTCGAGCCGGCGGTGGTCCTCGGTCATGCACGCAAAACGCTCGAAATCGTTGCGTTCCCGCGGATGGGCGACGACGAGCGAGCCGTTGAACGGCGTGTCGGGCAGCTCGCGCCGCCAGATGTCGAGCGAGCGCAGCCCCAGGCGGCTGATGATGGGTTCGGCGACCTCGGCCTCGCAATAGGGCGCGAGCATGCCGCCGGCCCAATGGCTGGTGGCGTCCGTCATCGCCTCGTCACCGCGCTCGTGCAAGGTCACGGCATGGCCGGCCTGTGCGAACAGTAGCGCCTGCCAGGCGCCCGCAATGCCTGCGCCGATGATGGATACCGGTGAATCCGGTCGCTTGGTCGTCTGCAACATCCCTGTCCCTTCGCCGGCATGACCCGGATCAGGTTCAAAGGGTCACCGCGGTCCTGGGCGGTATTGCCCATTTAGCGGTATCTCAGCTCCTCCTCGGAGCACCCCTCGGAACGGCTCTAATGTATGCCAGTGACAGGCGGTGTCAACGCGTTTGGCGGGAACCGCAGCCGTGCCCCGGACGCAGCGCATCACGCAGTGGTGTGCTGCTGAGCCGGGGCCCATATGCGTGGCTGGCGTGGGTCCCGGCTCAGCGCAGCAACGCTACGCGTTGCAGCGCGTCCGGGACACGAGAAGCTACTTCATCGCCTGTGCCCGCGCGTTGCGGACGCGCTGGGCGAGCTTGCGATGCGGCACATTGCCAAACATCGGCTGCGGGTTGCCGTTCGGCTCGAGCCAAGGCTGACCCATATCGGTCGCGCCCATATTGGCGACCTGCACGGCCTCCTGCCGCTGCCGCTTGGCAGCGTAGTAATAGCCGCCTGCGAAATAGCGCACGGCGCGGGCGTGGTCACCGTTGGCGGCGCGATAGGCGCCGGCGAGGTACTTCACGGCATAAGTGAGGTTGGTGTTGGGATCGCGCAGGCCGGCGGCATCGCCGGTGTAGCCGACCCCGCGGGCGGTCGCGAGCTTGATCTGCATCAGCCCGATGGTGCCGCCGCGGCCGACGAGGTGAGGCTGATAGCGGCTCTCGCGCATGATCACGCGGTGCACCAGCGCTTCCGGCACGCCGTTGGCGCGGGCATGGGCCGCGACCATCTCGGCATATTCGGCTTCACCCGCAAATGCGGCCTGCGGCAATGTCAATCCGGCCGCGAGCAGCGCGGCAATGCGTAAAATTTTCATTTGCTATTCCTGAGGTCCCCTGACGTGACCTGCCTCCGGCTGCCGTTAGGCCTTCCGAACGCGGCGATGATGTGACCAAACGCCGCCGTTAACGATTTTGCAGCGCCGAGCCGCCATTACGACTCAATGCCGGCGTACAAGATCCCTCAGGCGGACGCCCGCTCGCGGCAGCACGCCTGTCTATTCGCGCGTGCCGGCGAAAGCGAGTGAGAAGACTCTGCAAATCGGGAGAGGTGCCATGACAAAAGCAATCCTCAGCGACACCCCCAGGCAAAACCCCTGTGCCCAATGCGGCACGCCAATCCCGCGGCCGGACTGGATCGAGCCGGGCGAGGGGCGCGTTTCCTACCTCTGGACCTGCCACGCCTGCAATTATCGCTTCGAAGCGGTGGCGATCTTCGACGAGGTCGCCGTCCCGCACCCGCCGCTCGCGGCGTAACGGGCGATTTCAAGCCGCCGCAAGGCGCGACTGCTGCTTGAGCGGCAATTGCATCCGCACGATCAATCCGTGCGGCGCGCGGTCGTGCAGCGATAGCTCGCCGCCATGGGCGAGGGCGATCGCGCGCGCGATCGACAGGCCGAGCCCGAAGCCGGTGGACTCGTCCATGGTGCGCGCGTCGTCGCCGCGCACGAACGGCTCCAGCATCTCCTGCTTGCGTGCATCCGAAATGCCGGGGCCGTCGTCCTCGACGTCGATGACGAGTTCTGTCCCCGATGTATCGAGCCGGATCGTCACCTCGGCGCCGAAGCGCACCGCGTTCTCGACGAGGTTGGTGACGCCGCGATGCAGATCGTCGGGCCGCGCGGCGGCGGTCGCGGACGCCGGCCCGTCATAATGCACGACATGGCCCATGTCGCCGAACTGATCGGCGATGAGCTGGAGCGTGCTCGCGATGTCGACCAGCGTCACGGCCTCGATCTTGCGATCGTTGCGCAGCAGCGACAGCACCGATTCCAGCATCGCGCGCATCTGGTCGAGGTCCATCAGCATGCGCTTGCGGTGGCCCTCGTCCTCGATGAACTCGGCACGCAGGCGCAGACGCGTGATCGGCGTGCGCAGATCGTGGCTGATCGCGGCCAGCATCCGCGTGCGATCCGACATCAGCCGCGCGATCCGCTCATGCATGCGGTTGAGCGCGCGCGCCACCGAGCGGATCTCTTCCGGACCGCGTTCGGGCAGGGGCTCCGCCCCGCCGTCCAGGCTGAAATTCTCGGCGGCCTTGGCGAAGGACGACAGCGGTGCTGCCAGCGCGCGCGCTGCCCACAGGCCAAGCACGCTGACACAGATGAAGGCGGTCATCAGCGCCATCAGCCACGGGGCGCCCCAGAACCACGGCCGCGGCCCGCGATCGACGCGGCCGGCGATCAATGTGCCGTCGGGCAGTTCGACACCGACGCGATGCGCGGCACCGTCAGGGGCAAGCTGTAGCGCCTTGTAGCCGCGCCCGAGATGGCGGCGTATGCCGTGCAGGCTGTCGCTCTCCTCGCCGCTTGCGGTGCCGGGTGCGAGCATTTCGATGCCGAGCCTGGGGAAGGCGCGCGCGAGATCGGCGACGAGGCGCGGACGCTCGCCGGCCTCGGCCGAGCCGAGCAGCAGCGCGGCATCGGTCAGTTGATGGGCCCCGTCCGGCGGCGTGTCGGAGCGGTCCGGCCGGCTGATCAGGAACGCGGTGGTGACGACGAGATGGAGCGCGACGGTCGAAGCCAGCACCAGCGCGGCGATCTGCCCGCCGATACCCTTGAGGTGGAAGAACCCGAATGGCTTCATCGTCCGTCCCCTTCAACTGCTCAGGGACGCCGCAACCGCTTCAGTTCTTGCCGCTTCGGTGCTCGCTGCTTCAGTAGTTCTTGGCGTGAACAGATAGCCGCCGGAGCGCACCGTCTTGATGAGGGTGGGATCGGCCGGATTGGGCTCGATCTTGCGGCGGATGCGGCTGACCAGCACGTCGATGGAGCGTTCGAACGAGCCGGTGTTGCGCCCTTGCGTGAGGTCGAGCAGGCTGTCGCGCGACAGCACGCGGCCGGGCCGTTCGCAGAACGCGCGCAGGAGATCAAACTCGGCGCTGGTCACTGCGACGCGTGCGCCTTCCGGATTGCGCAGCTCGCGCAGGCGCAGATCGATGTGCCAGCCCTCGAAGGCGAGCTTGGAGGCGCCTTCGATCGAACTTGCCGTTTGAGCTGCGGCCTGGCGGCGCAGCACCGCGTTGATGCGGGCGAGCAATTCGCGCGGGTTGAACGGCTTGGGCAAATAGTCGTCCGCGCCCATCTCGAGGCCGACGATGCGGTCGACGTCCTCGCCGCGCGCGGTCAGCATGATGATCGGCGTCTGCGCCTCGGCACGAACCTTGCGGCACAGGCTGAGCCCGTCCTCGCCGGGGAGCATGACGTCGAGGATGATGAGGTCGACGCGGTGATCGGCCATGGCGCGCGACATCTCGCGGCCGTCGCTCACGGCGGTGACGTTGCAGGCGTTGTTGCGCAGGTATTTCGCAATCAACGTCCGGGTTTCGCGGTCATCCTCGACGACCAGGATGTTGGGATTGGGAATGGCCATGCGCTTTGTTTGTCCAAGATTCCGGCCAAATGGCGAAGATTTTTGTTTCGGATTGTTTCTGTCCGGCTTCCCGCAACAGGCGGCAATCGCACGCCTGCGGAGCGGCAAGGTCTCGTTAGGGCCGTTAACCATAGCGTGGCGTGGTCCGCGACGAAACCCCGCAACATCCACGGAGCCATCATGACCTCGATTTCGGCAGCCTCCGCCGGCAGCCACCAGTCGCCGCTGCAGCGGCTGCAGCAGGAATTGCAATCGGAAGTGTCCGCCGGCACGATCTCGTCGTCGGACCAGTCCGCGCTCTCGACGGCGCTGACCGACATCGACACGGCGCTCCAGCAGAGCCGGTCGAGCGGAGAGGCGAGCGGCACGCGTCCCTCCAAGGAGGACATGAAGTCGAAGATCGACGACCTCATCTCGAACGAGGTGTCGAACGGGACGCTGACCTCGGACCAGGCCGAAGACCTCAAGGGCGTGTTTCAGTCCGCCTTCGCGAGCGGTCCCGGCGGGGCGGGTGGCCCCGGCGGCGCAGGCGGACCGCCGCCCGGTCCGCCGCCGGGCGACAGCTCTTCGGATTCGTCGTCCACTGACACGACCAGCAGCGCATCCAGCGACCAGACCACCGCCGAGATCCTGCAACACTTCCTCCAGGCGCTCCAGCAATCGCAATCCTCGGCATCGTCCTACGGCGCCAATGGCAGCTCACCCGGCAATGCCGACTTCTCCGCGCTTCTGATCGACTACAAGAGCTGACCCTGAGCGACGCGGGTCGGCGCGGTCCTCGCCGCGATCTTGCTTCACGGCGCACGATCGTCGGCGGGGAACCGTGCGCCGCAATATGTTCCTGAGTGACGCAGGAACAGCCCTTGCGAGCGCTCGCGCAATGCGCGACGAAATTGCCGCGCGCACGGAACTGCGTGTGATCAGCGCCGTTTTCTCCACACGAGTTTTTCGTTGAAGGAGAGGACAATGATGAAGTCGATCATCGCCGGCCTTGCCGGCACGGCACTGCTCACGACCGTTGCGTTCGCGCAATCGCCGACCGCCACCACCGACAAGGCGCCGACCGCGGCCACCGCCACGACGACGTCCACCACCGCGTCCGGCCAGTGGCGCACGTCCAAGATGGACGGCCTCAAGGTCTATAACGAAGCCAACGAGAACATCGGCACGATCAACGACCTGCTGATGGACAAGAACGGCGACATCAAGATCGCGGTCATCGGCGTCGGCGGCTTCCTCGGCCTGGGCGAGCATCTCGTCGCCGTGCCCTATGAGAAGTTGAAGTTCGTGAACGAGGCCGTGGCCTACACCGGCACCGGCACGAACCCGGGCGCCAAGCCCGCTGCGACCACGACGACGGGCGCTGCGACCGGCACCGACAACAAGCCTGCTGCGACCGCGACGTCGACCACGTCGAAGTGGTATCCGGATCACGTCGTGTTCAATGCGAGCAAGGACGAGCTGAAGAGCATGCCCGAGTTCAAGTACTCGGAGTAATGCGACTCTGATCACCTAAACGACGCGCGCCTGGTTTTCACCGGGCGCGCTGTCGTGTCGTTTCGCTGCCGCCGTCGCTCTTCGAGCTATCGCGGGCAAATCGCTCGCAATGACGGAGATTGCGGAAACTAGTGCGTCACCAGGGGGCAGCCGCCCTTGTCGAGCGGACGGAAGGCCTCGTCGCCGGGCACGGTGGCGATCAGCTTGTAGAGGTCCCACGCGCCCTTGGATTCCTCGGGCTTCTTGACCTCGAACAGATACATGTCGTGGACCATGCGGCCGTCGATGCGGATCTTGCCGTTTTTGGCGAAGAAGTCGTTGATCGGCGTCTTGCGCATCTGCTCCATCACCTTCGGCGCCTCGTCCGACTTGATGGCGTCGATCGCCTTCAGATAGTGCATGGTCGCCGAATAGAGGCCGGCCTGGATCATGGTCGGCATGTGGCCGACCTTCTCGTTGAAACGCTTGGAGAAGGCACGCGTCTCCTCGTTCATGTCCCAGTAGAAGGCGTCGGTGACGATCAGGCCTTGCGTCGCCTTGATGCCAAGCGAATGCGTGTCGGTGATTTCCTGCAGCAGCGCGATCATCTTCTGGCCGCCTTGCGTCAGGCCGAACTCGGAAGCCTGCTTCAATGCGTTGGTGGTGTCGCCGCCGGCATTCGCCAGCGCGACCACCTTGGCCTTGGAGGCCTGGGCCTGCAGGAGGAAGGAGGAGAAGTCCGATGAGTTGAGCGGATGGCGGACCTCGCCGAGCACCTTGCCGCCGCTCTCCTTGACGACGTTGGCGGCGTCGCGCTGCAGCGCCATGCCGAAGGCGTAGTCGGCGGTGACGAAAAACCAGCTGTCCTCGCCGCGTTTGACCATCGCCTTGCCGGCGACGTTCGACAGCGCATAGGTGTCGTAGGTCCAGTGCACCGTGTTGGGCGAGCAGGCAGTGCCGGTGATGTCGGACGAGCCGCCGCCGGAATTGATGTTGATCTTGTTCTTCTCCCGCGTCAGCGCCGAGACCGGCAGCGCCACCGAGGACGTCGGCACGTCGAAGATCGCATCGACCTTGTCGTTGTCGTACCAGTTCCGCGCGATGTTGACGCCGACGTCGGGCTTGTTCTGGTGGTCGGCGGCGACTACGGCGACCGGCTTGCCCGCGACCTTGGCGCCGTAATCGGCAACCGCCATTTCGACGGCCGCGAGCGAGCCCTTGCCGGTCGCGTCCGCATAGAGGCTCGACATGTCCGTGAGCACGCCGATCTTGACGACATCATCGGAAATCTGCGCCTGCGCGGTGCCTGATGTGACGGCGAGGGCGAGACCGGCCGCGATGGCGGCGATGAGTTTTTGCATGGTTGTTGTTCTCCCTGTGTGTTGTTGTTTGGGCTTTGTTGCACGAGAGTTTTAACGCCTAATCGCAGGCGCAGCTAAGCGATCCCCGCTGTGGCGGGATGCAAAATAGGAAGGGACGAGCGGTGTTCCCTTCGCAACTCCCGTAAACGATGAGGTTGAGCAGCATCAGCGGAGCCGGAATCGTAGGGTGGGCAAAGGCGCACTTGCGCCGTGCCCATCACCGGTCTCACACTGCAACAGAAGGGTGGGCACGCTTCGCTTTGCCCACCCTACGATACTGTTGCTGTCCTTGCGGAAACTCTCCTCACCCCGCTTGCGGGAGAGGGAGGCGTCACCTCGCCCTTCAGCCGCCACCCTTGAGCCGTTCGTTGCGTCGGCGCAGGCCTTCCATGGTGGCGAGGAGGATGACCGAGACCGTCGTCAGGATCACCGCCGCTGCCGTGATGGTCGGACTGATGTTCTCGCGGATGCCGCTGAACATCTCGCGCGGCAGGGTGCGCTGCTCGGGACCTGCCATGAACAGCACGATCACCACCTCGTCGAAGCTGGTCGCGAAGGCGAACAGCGCGCCGGATGCGAGGCCGGGCAGGATCAGCGGCAGGATCACGCGGCGGAACGCATACAGCGGCGAGGCGCCGAGCGAGGCGGCGGCGCGTGCCAGATTGGTGTCGAAGCTTTGCAGCGTCGCGCCGACCGTGATCACCACAAAAGGCGTCGCCAGCGCGGTGTGGGCCAGGATCAAGCCGAGATAGCTGCCCGTCAATCCGATCGGCGCGAAGAAGAAATACAGACCGACCGCGGTGATGACACCGGGCACGACGACGGGCGAGAGCACGAAAGCCAGCACGAGCGGTTTGAACCGGCTCTTCCACTGCGCCAGCCCCAGCGCGGCCAGCGTGCCGAGCACCATGGACAGCGCCGTCGAGGCGACGCCGATGATCACGCTGTTCTTCAGCGAATTCATCCAGCGCGGCGAAGTGATGAAGTCGTCGTACCAGCGCAAGGACAAGCCGGGCAGCGGATAGGTCAGGTACGAGCCGGAGCTGAAGGACAGCGGCATGATCGCCAGGATCGGCGCGATGAGGAAAATGAACACCAGCGTCGAGACGACGATGGTCGCGGTCCACGCGATGCGCTGGCTGGGCGTGCGGAGAGAGGAATTGCCGCTCAATTCTTCATGCCTCCCGTGACCTGCTGTCCCTGCACCAGCTTGCCATAAACGAGCGCCAGCAGAAGGGTGGCCAGCAGCAGCACGGCACCTAACGCCGAAGCAAGTCCCCAATTGGCAGTCTCAGTTGTGTAGAGGGCGATGAAGTAGCTGATCATCTGATCGGCGGCGCCGCCGACGAGGGCCGGCGTGATGTAGTAGCCGAGCGCCAGGATGAAGACGAGCAGGCTGCCCGCGCCGATGCCGGGCAGCGTCTGCGGCAGGTAGATTCGCAGAAAGGCGGTGACCGGCGGCGCACCGAGGGAGGCGGCGGCGCGCATGTAAGCCGGCGAGATCGCCTTCATGCTGCTGTATAGCGGCAGGATCATGAACGGCAGGAGAACGTGGGTCATCGCCACGCAGACGCCGAAGCGGTTGTAGATCAGCCGCAACGGCTCGTCGATGATGCCAAGCCAGTGCAGGCTGTCGTTCACGACGCCCTTGCTCTGCAGCAGCACGATCCAGGCGCAGGTGCGGACCAGGAGCGACGTCCAGAACGGCAGCAGGACGAAGATCATCAGGAGGTTTGACCGGCCGGGCGGCAGCGTCGCCAAGAGGTAAGCGACCGGGAAGCCGAGAATCAGGCAGAGAACGGTGACGCTGAGACTGATGATGAAGGTGCGGGTGAACAGGCTGCGGTAAATCGCCTGATCCGGCGCGGCTGCGACGATCGCGCCGTCGACGTTCCGCATCAGGTCAAGCGCCGCCAGAAGGTAGAAGCCCGTGATGGGGCCGCTGGCGTCCTTGATCGTCGTCCATGTCGCGCGTTCGCGCCAGGCCGGGTTGATCTTGCCCAGCGTTTCCTTGGCCGTGCCGGGCTCGGGAGTTGCTTTGAGATTGCGTGCAGTGCTGGTCAGGATGGTACGAAAGCCGTTGAGTGCGTAGTTCAGCCGCTTGGCCGCGATGGCAACGGTGGCCGAGGCGCGAGCCGCCTGGATGTCGCTTGCCAGCGCCGCAAAGGTGGCTTCGTCCGGCAGGTCCTTGCCGTCCCAGTCGGCGAGGGCAGCTACGGTTTGAGGCAGAACCTGACGCACCTCGCGGTCGTCGACCGAGCGCCACAGCATGCCGGCGATGGGCCCTGCGAAAGTGAAGAGCAGAAAGACCAGCAGCGGTGCGACCAGTGCCAATGCCTTGACCTGGTGCGTTCGTTCAGCGCGCCGCAATCGGCGCTTGAGCGGCACCTCGGTCGACGCATTGGCGCTGGTCGGGGACGCATCCGTCATACAGAGAGACTTGTGGCGCGGTCTGAGCCAGCGCCTCGTCCTTCGAGACGACCGCGGAGCCTGTCATCGGGCCGCGCTTCGCGCGGACCCGGTGGCGGTCTCCTCAGGATGAGGCTCACCGACATTGGCGCCTGTGAAGATGCTGCCACAGATTCAGACCTCATCCTGAGGGCCCGCTATAGGCGGGCGTCTCGAAGGATGCGCTATGGACGAGATATCCGCCACGCACCCTCTACCTGCGTCGCACGCCGGTGCCGCCGCCCGCTACTTCGCGGCCCATTTGTTGAAGCGCTCGGTCAGGCGGTCGATGTTCTCGAGCCAGAAGCCGACGTTGATCTCGACCGCGTTCTTGATGTTGTCAGGCGCTGTCGGCAGGTCTTTCAGGACGGCGGGCGCGAGCTTGCCGGCTGCGTCCTTGTTCGAAGTCCCATAGGCGATATTCTCCGACAGTTTCGACTGGTTCTCAGCCTTGCCCGCGAAGTCGAGGAACTTGTAAGCCGCGTCCTTGTTCGGGCTGCCCTTCAGGATGACCCAGCTGTCGAGGGTGAACAGCGCGCCGTCCCACACCATGCCGAAGTTCTTCTTCTCGTTCTTGTTCGCGGTGTCGATGCGGCCATTGTAGACCGAGGTCATCGCCACCTCGCCGGAGGCGAGCAATTGCGGCGGCTGGGCGCCGGCCTTCCACCAGACGATGTCGCCCTTGATGGTGTCGAGCTTCTTGAAAGCGCGCTCGACGCCCTCGTCGGTCGCCAGCACCTTGTAGACATCCTTCGGCGCGACGCCGTCGGCCATGAGCGCGATCTCCAGCGTGGTCTTCGGGCCCTGACGCAAGCCGCGCTTGCCCGGAATCTTCTTGGTGTCGAAGAAGTCGGCCCAGCCGCTCGGGGCCTCCTTCAGCTTGTCCTTGTCGTAGCCGAGAACGAAATCGTACAGGATGGCGCCGACGCCGCAGGGATTGACCGACGGCGGGATATAGGCGGCCTCGCCGCCGATCTTGGTATAGTCCATCTTCTCGAACAGGCCTTCCTCGCAGCCGACGGCGAGCTCATCGCTCTCGACCTGGACGACGTCCCAGGTGGCGGCGCCGCCCTGCACCTTGGCGCGCAGCACGCCGACGCCGCCGTCCCAGGACTCGTCGTTCATGGCAATTCCGGCCGCCTTCTTGAACGGCTCGAAGTAGACCTTCTTCTGAGCATCCTGATAGGCGCCGCCCCACGACACGACGGTGAGGTCACGCGCCTCTGCGACCGTCGCGAGCGCAGCGCTGGCACTGAACGCCGCGGCGAAACCCAGAGCAATCTTGCCAATCTTGCGCTTCAGCATGGTCTTGGTTCCTTCTTCGTGTGAGTTGCGTTGAGGTTGATTGTTCTCAGGTCCGCTTGTGTTGGATCAGACGGGATCGAGGGCCAGGCAGTCTTCTGGACGGAAGCTGACGAAGACGCTTTCACCATGCGTGAGCTCATGATGCGCTCCCGGCTGAAGCTTGACCATGAACTCCCCGTTGCCGGCGACATCGAGCACGGCCAGCGCGTGGTCGCCGAGATAGATCGCGTTCTGCACTTTCGCCGGTAGCCGGTTGGGTCCGTCGCTGGAGCTGCCGTCGGGAAGTAGCGTGACGCGCTCCGGCCGTACCGACAGCGAGGTCGATGCGCCCGCGCCCGCTATGTTGACCGCCCGTGCCGTCACAGTGCCGCCACCAGCCAGCGCGACGCGGCAATAGTCCTTGTCGACCGTCTCGACGGTGCCGCCCAGCACGTTGTTCTCGCCGATGAAGTGAGCGACGAAGCTGTTCACCGGATGCTCGTACAGCGCGTCGGGCCTGTCGATCTGCTGCACGATGCCGTCGTTGAACACGGCGATACGGTCCGACATGGTGAGCGCTTCACTCTGATCGTGGGTGACGTAGACCACGGTGATGCCCATCCGCTCGTGCAGTTGCTTGATCTCCAGCTGCATCTGCTCCCGCAGGCGCTTGTCCAGCGCGCCAAGGGGCTCGTCCATCAGCACCAGCTGCGGATTGAAGACCAGCGCGCGTGCCAGCGCCACGCGCTGCTGCTGGCCGCCGGAGAGTTGTCCGGGTCGCCGGTGCGCCAGGGCTTCCATCTTGATCATGCGCAGCGCCGACTTGACGCGCTCCTGCGCTTCCGCCTTGCTCGTCTTGCGAACGGATAGCGGGAAGGCGATGTTCTCCGCGATCGTCAGGTGCGGAAACAAGGCATAGTTCTGGAATACCATGCCGATGTCGCGCTTGTGCGGCGGCATGTTCTTGATCGGCCGGCCCGCGAGATAGATCTCGCCATGGGTCGGAACTTCGAAGCCGGCCAGCATCATCAACGTGGTCGTCTTGCCCGAGCCCGACGGGCCAAGCAGGGTGATGAACTCGCCCTTCCTGATGTCGAGATCGAGGTTCTTCACCACGAGGTGCTCGCCATCATAGGTCTTCTGAATGCCGGAAAAGCGCACCAATGCCGGCGCAGGCGTGACCATGCCGGCTTCCATGTTATCCTCGGCTTGCCGCTACGATGCTGTCAGCACCTCGTTCGAGGTTGCGAGGAACAGCTTAGCACCCTCCGATCAGAATGCCAGCGGTGCAAGCGATGAAGACGCGCGCGCCCGCGCTACATCTACGGCAGCTTCGTCACCGACACATTCACCGTGCCGCCGGCTTCCGCGACCACGCGCAGCGTCTTGGAATCGAAGGCGATGTCGGCGAGGGTCAGGCTGTCGATCTTGGCGTCGACCTTGAGGCCGTCCTCGCTCTTCTGGTAATCGGCGATTGCGGCGGCGATCTTCTCGCGGGCGTTGGCGGCGATCGGCTTCAAATCGAGCGTGGCCTTCTGAAGCAGCGCCTGCTGCATCTGCGGCACGACCGCGCGCGCCGCGGCGCCCAGGAGGCCGAACGCCGCCTCGGATTCCACCGCGAGCTGGATGTCGGTGAGCCGCAGCGTCTGTTGCGCCTGGTCGAGCACCGGCCGGCCCCAGATGTGCACGGTCGCCTCGGCGCCGAGACCGAGCCAGCTCTTCTTTTCCTTGGCGCGCACCAGGAGCGAGATCAGCAGGCGTTCGCCCGACGGGGTCACATTGACGCTCTTGACGGTGACATCGACCGGACCGGAGCCGTCTTCGGGATAGGTGCGACCGACCATCTGTGCCGTGATCAGCTTGTTGATCTCGGTGAAGGGCACGTCGATGGGAACGCCGATATTTACGCCGGTGCCGGTCGGCGGCACGATCGAGATCTTGTCGGGGAACGGACAATCCGGCTTGGTCGGCGTCGAGGTGACGCGCGTCTCCGCTTCCAGGCCCATCAGCAACGTCACGGCCTGCGCATCGACGCGCGGCTGCGCGGCGATGGCGCGGATCGGCTTCATCTCCAGCCAGAGCGGCGGAAGCCCGGCCGAAGAGCCCGAGCCCTGCAGCGGGATCGAGCGGCACGCCTTGGCCCATTGCAGCTTCGCGTTCTCGCGCAGGCTCGGATCGTTGCGGATGCGTTCTGAGACTGCATTGATCTGCTCGCCGACATTCTTGTCGATCAGCGGCTTCACTTGCGCCGGTACGTTGACCTTGGCGCCGGCGACGTTGAGGTTGGTATCGCCGAGATTGACCTGCGCGCCGAGATTGGGCTCGAGATGCCAGTTGGCCGCGAGCTTCGGGCGCGAGGTGACGACCACGTTGCCCTTGATCTCCGCGCTGGCGTTCAAATTCTTGATGTTGACGGCGCCGATCCGTTTTGCGGCGTCACCGCCGAGCACGCTGCCGAGCGCGTCGCCGAGCGCACCTGTGGCTTTGGAGGACAGCGAACCTGTCACGTTCAGCTTGCCGCTGAGCGGCGTCGAGATCGTCAGCACGTCCTTGTCGCCGCTGGCTGCCATCGGCCCGCGCACGGCGGTCCAGCCGATGTCTGCATTCTCCAGGATCTGCGAGATCGGGTTGTCGGCCTTGCCCGCGAAGTTACGCGGCGCGGCCTTTTCGGCCTGCTCGCGGATCGCCGATATCGCGATCGCGACCGGGGCGATCACGATCGAGCTCTTCGCGACCGGCGGCAGCGGCGGCAGTTGCGCAACCGGCGGCGCCGTTGTCGTTGCGCGCGGCGACAGCCAGTCCATCGCCTTCAAGCTGACGAAGAACGACGCTGCGAGCACCGCGACGCCGATCAGGATGGTCTTCAAGTTCCACGTTAGTCGCATCAGTCCCCCAAGCCGCCCGGCAGGGATTTTACAGGGCGGACGAGGAGGGCGCTAGAGCGCACCGATGGGGTGGAATTGGGGCGAATGGGTTAACGGCAGCGACCGCATCGCTGCCGTGCATTCAGACCATCGGCGGCCAGCCGCGCGGGGGACGGCGGACCGCTCTCACATTGCCGTTGGCACCGCCACCGCAGAAGAAGCGGTCGCCACCATCGGACTCCAGCCCGGACACGCCCGTCCCCGCGGGCAGGTCGAGCTGCTCGATCACCTTGCCCGTTTCAGGGTCGATCCGCCTGATGTCGCTCTCTTCGTTCTCCCAGGTGCCATGCCAGAGCTCGCCGTCGACCCAGGTCACTCCGGTCACGAAGCGCTTGCTCTCGATGGTGCGGAGAACCTTGCCGGTTTCCGGATCGACCTGGTGGATCTTGCGCTCGCGATATTGCCCGACCCACAGCGAGCCCTCGGCCCAGGCCAAGCCGGAATCGCCACCGCCGCCCGGCGCCGGAATGGTGGTGAGCACCTTGCCCGTGGCCGCATCGATTTTCTGGATGCGATCCTCGGCGATCTGGAACAGGTGCCGGCCATCGAACGCCGTGCCCGCATGCGCAGCGACATCGATCGAGCGCGCGACCTTGCCGCTATCAGGATCGACCGCATTGAGCTTGTCGCCGGAGGCGAACCAGACATGGCTGCCGTCATAGGTGACGCCATGCACGGCCTCGACGCCTGCAAAAGGCCCATACTCCCTGACGATCTCGGCGGCTGAACGTTTCATGTGCTCGATCCCTGTGATGTCACCCATCCTACGTCTTCAGCAGCGGCGAGGGGAGTAACAAGGCTGTCGGGAAACCGGGGATCGGCGGTCTCATCCAGCGCCGCGCACGCCCATGTCCGAAGGACTGCACCTTGTTCGATCGCGTCAGCTCGTCGAGGGCTCGCTGCACCGTGCGTGCACTCGTTCCCAGCGCCAGCGCGAGCGCCGAGCTCGACCAGGGCTCGCCATCGGAGAGCAGGGCGAGGATCGTGGCGTGCTTTTCCTCGACGGGCCGTGCCAGCACGAGAACCTGCCGCGTCTTGCGCGGTGTCAGCGCAAAACCCTGCTTCGTCGCGATCACATCGGCGAGTGGCCTGAGCTTCGCGCGGAGCCGCCCGATCTCGACCCGCAACCGCGCGCGATGCGATTCATCCAGATGTCTCGCCTGAAACGCTGCTGTGATCAGCGCCTCGCGCGAGACATCCGCAGGCCATGCTTGCGCCAGGATGCGCGCGAGTGCGAACAGCACCGGCCGCGTGCCGAGCGGCACGATGGTCTCTTTCCTGCGAACCGAATGATGGAACGTGTCCACGACAAGCGCCGCTGACGTGGCGAGATCTTCGACCTGTTCGAGCAGCAGCGGCCGCTCCTCGCCGCGCGTGATCAGCCGCGCCGCCGGCGTATCGAGCACAAGGCTCGTGCTTTCGACCTCGGCCGTGAGCGCAGGGATGCCGGCCAGTCGGGCTGCGCGAGCCGCGCGGCCGATTGCCGCGCGCGCGTCTTTGGTCCTGAGCTGCCTGATGGCGATGCCGGCGACGACGAGCTCGCGGGCGACTTGCGATGCGGGCGGGAGGGGGAAGGGGCCGAGATCGGCCAGCGTACGCCCGGCCTCGTCCGCGCACCCGAGGAGAAGAAGACGACGGGCCTCGATGTGGCGCGCATGCGTTGCATTGGCGAGATCGCCGTGCCTTTCGAGGGTCGCACGCGCCGCGGCGAGCGTTTTTTCCGGCCAGTTCAGGTCGCGCGAGACCAGCGCGATCTCGGCTTCGGCGACCACGCATCTGGCGCGCGCCACCGCCTCGCGCGGACCGAACGCGCGCGCGGCGCTGCGCAGCAGCGACTTGGCCTTGGCGAGATCGCCGAGCTGCGCCATCGCGATGCCGCGCAGCGCCAGCGACGGCGCATCGTTGCGCAGCGCAACACGGTTCAGCGCGCCGAGCGGATCGCCCGCCTCCAACGCCCGCGCTGCGGCCGTGATCAGCGACTCCATGTCAATCCCGCCACACTTGTTACTCCCACCGCGCAACCGCTTGGTGCCAGAAATCGTTGACGGCCGACACCATGCGGCGAGGGGCGAACGGTTCCGCGTCTGCGAGACGCGGAATGGCCGCCCGGACAGGAAGTTTGGAGAACCATGATGACGTCAGCAGACAAAGCAGGGACCAACGGACAGACCGCCATGCAGACACCGCCATTGGTGTCGTCGCAGGATTGGGAGGCCGCCCGTCAGCAACTGCTCGTGAAGGAAAAGGCGCATACCCGTGCCCGCGACTCCCTGGCGGCCGAGCGCCGGCGCATGCCGTGGATGGAAGTGACCAAAACCTATGCGTTCGAGGGGCCCGGCGGCAAGCTCAGTCTGGCTGACCTGTTCCAGGGCCGGCGGCAGCTGATCGTCTACCGCGCCTTCTTCGAGCCCGGCGTGTTCGGCTGGCCCGATCACGCCTGCCGGGGCTGCTCCATGGTGGCCGACCAGGTCGCCCATGTCGCGCATTTGAACGCGCGCGACACCACGCTAGTGTTCGCATCGCGCGCGCCGCAGGCCGACATTGCGCGGCTGAAGCAGCGGATGGGCTGGACCATGCCGTGGGTCACCGTCACCGACAGTTTCGACGCCGATTTCGGCGTCGACGAATGGCACGGCACCAACGTGTTCTACCGCGACGGGACGCGCATCTTCCGCACCTATTTCGTCAAGAGCCGGGGCGACGAGCAGATGGGCGGCACCTGGAACTACCTCGACATCACGCCGCTCGGCCGTCAGGAGGTCTGGGAGGATTCGCCGAAAGGCTATCCGCAGACGCCGACCTACAAATGGTGGAACTGGCACGATTGCTACACGGAAGGCGCCGCGCCCGACAAGAAATGGGTCGAGATCTCCGACGCCGGCGAGAAGGCGTTCCGCGAGGAGGCCGCGGGAGAACGGAAATGACCTCTCCCGTCAGCGCGGCTTCTGACGCAAGCGGCGATGGCGTCTTAGCCGCGCGCCGCCTCGCCGGATGGCTCAGCCTGGCCGCCACGCCGACCTTCGCGATCATGGCCGTGCTAACGGCCATGATCGGCGGCGGCCCGGCGGACATGCTGTGCGCCGCAGGGCACGGCTCCGTGCTCGGCGGGATGGTGCCGATGTATCTGCTGATGAGCGCGTTTCATTCGGCGGCATGGCTGCGGCTGATTGCGGAACGACGGTGAGATGGCCGGCGACCTCGACACCGCTTTTTCGCGGGCCGTTACTGCTGCCCACCCGCCGCCTTCAGATAAGCCATCACCTTGCCTGCTTCCTCCGCCGAGACGCCGCCGTATGGCTGCATCTTGTTGCCGGACACGACTTCGTCGGGCTTGACCATGAAGCGGGTGAGCTTGTCCTGGTCCCAGACGAAGCCGGCGTCTTTCATCGACGAGGAGTAGTTGTAGTTCGGCAGCGAGCCGGCCTTGCGTCCGACGATCTTGTTGAGGTTGGGACCGAGGCGATTGTCGCCTTCCTTCACGGAATGGCAGGTGCGGCAGGAATTGTTGAAGGCCTGATGGCCTTGGTCGTCACCGGCGGGTTGCTGTGCGAGCGAGGAAGGCGCGGACAGGAGCAGCGTCAGTGCTCCGGCGCCGGCGACCGCGTGCAGCCACTGATATGGCGAGGGTTGCAGGCGTGGTTGCATTTGCGCCTCCATTAGAGAACCGCGCCGCAGCAAGCGCGCCTCGACATGTCGAGGGCAAACGAATACGGCCCCGGTGGGTTCCGGGGCCGTTTGCGTCAGAATGTCCTGTCGCGTTAGCGCGTGGCAGATCCGAGCTCCGCACGGCGCTCCGTCATCGGCAGCACGATCACCTTGGTGCCGACGTTGACGCGGGAATAGAGGTCGGACACGTCGTCATTGGTCAGGCGGATGCAGCCGGAGGACACGCGCTTGCCGATGGTGTCGGGCGCATTGGTGCCGTGGATGCGGTAGATGGTGCCGCCGAGATACATGGCGCGGGCACCGAGCGGATTGCCGGGGCCGCCGGCCATGTGGCGCGGCAGATAGGGCTGGCGGGCGATCATCTCCGGCGGAGGAGTCCAGGCCGGCCACTCGGCCTTCCGGGTCACGGACTGGACGCCGGACCAGGTGAAGCCGTCGCGGCCGACGCCGATGCCGTAGCGCAGCGCCTGGCCATTGCCGAGCACGTAATAGAGGTAGGTGTTGGGCGTATCGATGATGATGGTGCCCGGCGCCTCGCGCGTCGCGTAGGCGACGGTCTGGCGGCGGAAGCGCGCCGGCGTCTCGACCGCGTCCTGATCGTCGGACGGTTCGGTCTGATAGGTCGGCGCCTGGTAGGGCTGATAGGGCTGGAACGGCTGCGGCGCGGCGAGCGGCGGCAGCGGCTGGAAGAAGGGGAAGAGCTGCACGGGCGCGGCCTTCGCCGTTCCTGCGAATGCGATCGCGGAAACCGCGACTGCGCCAAAGGCAACGGCACGCGAAAACGTCTTGAAAGTATCCAGATTGAACATTTGATCGCCCCTGTTTGCTCGGTGTCGTTGACCACCGCGGCACCGTTTCGGTGCTCCGTTGCGTCAATCACTAACGGGGAAACGTTTCGGGACATTTGCGCGGAAAACCGAAAACGGTTTCATGGCGGCAAGGATTGTTTCATGACAGTTTCGTGGCCGTGCCGGCCCGTTAACGAACAAAACGGCCCGCCGACACTTCTATGACGTCACACGCCTGAAATATCCTTCGTTGATGGTCGATGCCTGAGAATCATCAAACTCTCGGGATTTTCCCATGCGGGTATTAATCGCGACTGACGCCTGGCATCCGCAGGTCAACGGTGTGGTGCGGACGCTGACCTCGCTGGCGAATGCGGCCAAGGCCCTCGATGTCGAAATCGACTTTCTGACGCCGGACGGCTTTCCGTCCTGGCCGCTGCCGACCTATCCGGGCCTGCGCTTCGCGCTGCCGAACAGCAAAGAGATCGCGCGCCGGATCGAGAAGGCCGCGCCCGAAGCCCTGCATATCGCAACCGAAGGGCCGATCGGCTGGGCCGCACGCGCATATTGCCGGCGCAACCGGCTTGCCTTCACCACCTCCTACACCACGCGCTTTCCGGAATATGTTTCGGTGCGGACCGGCATCCCCGCCGCTGTCGGCTATGCCGTGTTGCGCCACTTCCACGATGCCGCCGCGATGACCATGGTGGCGACGCCCTCGCTGCGGCAGGAGCTGTCTGAGCGCGGCTTCAAGCGGCTGGGCTTCTGGACCCGCGGCGTCAATACCGAGCTGTTCCACCCAGATGCTCCGGCCGGGCTCGATCTGCCGGGTCCGATCTTCATGACCATGGGCCGCGTGGCGGTGGAGAAGAATCTCGAAGCATTCCTCTCGCTCGACCTGCCCGGCACCAAGGTCGTCGTCGGCGACGGCCCGCAGAAGGCCGCACTCGAACGGAAATATCCCGACGTGGTCTTCCTCGGCGAGAAAACGGGCGCGGACCTCACCGCGCATCTCGCCGCGGCCGATGTGTTCGTGTTTCCGAGCCTCACCGATACGTTCGGCGTGGTGCAGCTCGAGGCGCTCGCCTGCGGCACGCCTGTTGCGGCGTTTCCGGTCACGGGTCCGAAGGACGTCATCGCCGATTATCCGATCGGCGCGATCGACCACGATTTGCGCGCCGCGTGCCTGCGCGCACTCACCATGTCGCGCGAGACCTGCCGCAACTTCGCGCTGGAGCGCTCCTGGGAGAACAGCGCGCGCCAGTTCGTCGGCAATCTCACCTCACTTCAGCCCAGCCGTGCCTTGCGCGCCTCGCCTCGGATGGCGCGGCGGCCGGTGCGCGGTTGACCTCACCGTTTTGAACCACAGCGAGAACCTCACCGATGGCTAAGATCATGAACCTTGACGGCACTCAGCAGCTCGACCTCACCCGTGGCGCGGTCGAGCAGGCCTATGACCGCTGGGCGCCTGTCTACGACCTCGTGTTTGGTGGCGTGTTCGCCAAGGGCAGGCAGGCGGCGATCGCGGCCACCAACAAGATCGGCGGCCGTGTGCTCGAGGTCGGCGTCGGCACCGGCATCTCGCTGCCGCTCTATGCCCCGAACCTCCGTATCTTCGGCACCGACATCTCGGAAGCGATGCTGGACAAGGCGCGCCGGCGCGTTGCCGAAGGCGGGCTGAAGAACGTCGAAGGCCTCGCCGTGATGGACGCCGAGAAGCTCGAATTCTCCGACAATTCCTTCGACGTGGTGATGGCGCAGTATGTCGTCACCGCGGTGCCGAACCCCGAAAAGGCGCTCGACGAATTCGCCCGCGTGCTGCGTCCGGGCGGCGAGCTGATCATCCTCACCCGCGTCAGCGCGGATGCCGGCATGCGCCGCTTCATCGAGCAGAAGCTGCAGCCGGTGGTGCGCCCGCTCGGCTTCCGCACCGCCGAGTTCGCCTGGTCGCGTTATGCGAAGTGGCTGGCCGGAGCCCACGGCATCGAGCTCGCCGAGCGCCGTTTGATTCCGCCGCTCGGTCATTTCTCGCTGGTGCGCTTCCGCAAGGTCGACATCGCCAAGGCGGCGTGACCTGAAGCTCACGCGTCGCGTGCGTCATCGCGCCGCTGCACATCGTCACATGACAAAATGATGATGTCACACGGCCTACATCGAATCCCTTTAAATCCCGTACCCGAAAGCATTTTGGGGAAGAGCATGATCAAGAATTATCTCGAGCAGCTGCGCATCCAGCGCTGGGACGACCATCGCTACTATCACCACAGCCGCATCAATCAGAGCCTGCACTTCGTCAGCGCGCTGAGCTTTCTCTTCGCCTATGTCTGGCTGTTCATCGATCCCGTGGTCTCCGCGCTGGTCGGCTGGCTGGTCTCGATGACCTCGCGCCAGGCCGGTCACTTTTTCTTCGAGCCGCATGGCTACGACCACATCAACCAGGCGACGCACGAGCACAAGGAAGAGATCAAGGTCGGCTACAACCTTCAGCGCAAGGTGGTGCTGATGGCGATCTGGGCGTTGTCGCCGCTGGTGCTGTTGGTCGATCCGACGCTGTTCGGCCTGTTCACGCCCTGGGCGAGCGTGACCGACTTCATGCGGCAGGTTGCCAAGATCTGGCTCGTGGTTGGCGGCGGCGGTCTTCTGTTCCGCACCGTGCATCTGTTCTTCATCCGCGACGTCGAGACCGGTCTCGTCTGGATGACCAAGATCCTGACCGATCCGTTCCACGACCTGATGCTCTATCGCAGTGCTCCGCTTGCCCTGATGCGCGGCGAGCTGATGGATCCCGGCCTGCACCTCAATCCCGAGCACACGCTGGGCCTCATCGGCGAGCCCACGCTCGAAGAGCAGCACGCCTGAGCGCGCTGGTCTCACAAGACACTCCGATGTCTGATGGTGACGTCATGCCCGGGCTCGTCCCGGGCATACACGTGTTGGGGGCTCGCTTGAGCGCCGTGGCGCTTGCCGCAAACGCCGTCATTCCGGGGCGGCTCGAAGAGCCGAACCCGGAATCTCGAGATTCTCAGGTGCGCAATTGCGCACCGGAGTTCGATGCTTCGCATCGCCCCGGAATGACGACTGTTGTGTTGGGAAAGGTGGCCTCAGCGCCCGAAGCGCTTGGCCAGCATCTCTTTCAGGATCTGCCGCTTGATATTCTTGTTGGTGAGCACGCCGTCGTGCCACCAGAAGCCATCGGCCTTCATCTTCCCGGCGGCGCGGACGAAGCGTTCGGCGACCTCGGCGAAATCGGCGTCGGTGTAGTTGAGGCTGAAGATCAGCCGGCCGGTGCCGACCCAGCTCAGTGCGAGACCCTCTGCGCGCAGGTAATATTGCAGCATCCAGTTGTAGCGGGACGGAATGGTGTATTTCACCGTCCAGATCGACGAGAAGTTGGCGAACCGCACCGGCAGGTCGGCGTCCGTCATCATCTGGTTGAGCTTTTCGGTGCGGCCATTCCAGGTCTCTTCGAGACCCTCATAGACCGCGCGAAAATTCGGGCTGGCGAGGCGGCTCAAGAACTCGTCCATCGCCGTCATGACGTAGGGGTGCGAGTTGAAGGTGCCGCGGGCGAAGCAGATGTCGGCGGGACGGTCGTCGCGGAAGCGGCGCATCAATTCCTTCTTGCCGCAGACCACGCCGACCGGCAGGCCGCCGGCGAGGCTCTTGCCGTAAGTCACCATGTCGGCCTTGACGCCAAAGTATTCCTGGGCGCCGCCGGCAGCGAGGCGGAAGCCAACGAACACCTCGTCGAAGATCAGCACGATGCCGCGCTCGGTGCAGACCTCGCGCAGCTTCTTCAGCCATTCGGTGTAGGCCGTGCGGTCGAAATTGCCGCCGCGCGAGGAATCGACCAGCGAGGAATCGCCGGGCGCGTTGCCGTTCGGATGCAGGCCCTGGAGCGGGTTGACCAGCACGCAGGCGATGTCCTTGCGCGTACGCAGCACGTGCAGCGTCATCTCCGACATCTCGGAGAGCGTGTAGGTCTCGTGCGCGGCAATAGGGTTGCCGACACCGGGCTGCACGTCGCCCCACCAGCCGTGATAGGCGCCGGCGAAACGAACCAGATGCGTGCGCTTGGTGTGGTAGCGCGCCAGCCGCACCGCCTGCATCACGGCCTCGGTGCCGGACATGTGGAAGGAGACTTCGTCGAGGCCCGAGATCTGGCAGAGCCGCTGCACGTTCTCGAGGATGACGGGATGGTAGGGGCCGAGCACAGGACCCAGCGCATGCGCTCGCTTCTCCGAGCCCTCGATGCATTCCTTGTAGAAGTCATTGCCGAAGATGTTGACGCCGTAGGATCCCGTGAGATCGTACGAGGTGTTGCCGTCGACGTCCGTGACGGTGACGCCGCGCGACGATTCCATGAAGGTCGAAGTGCCCAGGTGCTCGCGCACGAGACGCGAGAACTGGAACGGCACGCGGTAGCTTTCGGTGAAGTGCAGGTCGGAGATCGTCTCTGCCGCTTCCTTCGTCATCGCGCGGCCCTTCGGATAGCGATCGGCGTAGAGAGCTGCAAGGCGGAAGAAGGCGTCCTTGCGCTGCTTCACCACGTTGTCAGGCGCGCCGTCGCAACCGAAATATTGGTCCCCCGTGAACTCGTAGAACGGGAGCAGCTTTGCCACCCGCCGCGACATCTTGGAGTGCCCGGCGAGCGAGCGGTGCTTGGCGCGGGAGAGTTCGATCCGCGCCTTGAGCTTCGGAAGGACGGCGGCAGCGGACGCTGCGGCGGCCACGGACATCGAGAGAATCGGGAGTGTCGTTTCCATGACAACAAGCGCTAATACTGTGAGCTGACAGATTCATGACAGTCAAAGCCCTCATCGCCTCTTTCACCCAGCAGGAAGACCTCAACTTCCTGTTGACCAATCGCATCCCCCGCGCCGCGCTGACCCGCTTCATGGGCTGGTTCTCCAAGATCGAGAATCCGCTTGTGCGAGACTTCTCGATCGCGCTGTGGAAGCTGTTCTCCGACCTCGATTTGTCGGAGGCGCGCAAGACCCACTTCACCAGCCTGCATGACTGTTTCACGCGGGAGCTGAAGCCGGGCCTGCGGCCCTTTGATCCGGACCCTTCCATCGTCGCCAGCCCCTCGGACGGTATCGTCGGTGCCCATGGTCGGATCGCCGACACCGAACTGTTCCAGGTCAAGGGCGCGCCCTATTCCCTGCTCGACCTCGTCGGCGATACCGCGCTGGTGGACCAGCACCGCAACGGCTCCTTCGTCACGCTGCGGCTGACCTCCAGCATGTATCACCGCTTCCATGCGCCCTATGACGCGCATATCGAGCGCGTCACGCTGATCCATGGCGATGTCTGGAACGTCAATCCGATTGCCTTGAAGCGCGTCGAGCGCTTGTTCTGCAAGAACGAGCGTGCCGTGATCCGCACGCATCTGGCGACCGGCGAAGCGGTGACGCTGGTGCCTGTCGCGGCAATCCTGGTCGCGAGCATCCGCCTGCACTTCCTCGATATGGTGCTGAACGCGCAGACGCGCGGCCCGGTCAACTTCCCCTGCGACGTCAGCGTGACCAAGGGCGAGGAGCTTGGCTGGTTCGAGCACGGCTCGACCATCATCATCCTTGCGCCCGGCGATTTCGCCTTCTGCGACGGCATCGCCGAGGGCACGCGCATTCGCGCAGGTCAAGCTCTGTTGACAAGAAAGTAGCCTTCAATCCGCCGCGTCCGCGGCCTATATCGTCCGTGGGGACGATTCTAGACCACGGATTTGGTGATGGCGCGGGCGCCGGTGATGGCGGCGGGTGGTATTGTGCTGCGGCGAGGCGCTGTGCCGCTGATCGCGGTCGTGCGCCAGCGCAAGCGCAACGAATGGGTTCTGCCCAAGGGTAAGCTCGACGACGGTGAGACGCCGAAGGAAGCCGCGCATCGCGAGGTGCTGGAGGAGACCGGCCACGATGTCGCCGTGCATGAATTTCTCGGCACCCTCGTTTACCAGTCTGGCGGGCGCTCGAAGGTCGTGCATTTCTGGCGCATGGAGGCCAATGGCGGTCCCGTCCGCAAGCTGATGAATGACATCAAGGCGGTTGACTGGCTGACGCTGGACGATGCGCTCGCGCGCCTGTCGCGCGAATATGAGCGCGCGTTCCTGACGCAGACCGGCCCGATCGCGCTCGCGGCAGCAGGACTGGCGTCTGCGTCCGCGCCGGAGACGACGCCAGCTGTGCCCGACGACATCGATGCAGCCTTGCGGACGCTGACACCGGCCGAAGCCGCCTCGGTCGACGAGCTGCGGCACGGTCTGTTGCAGAAGGTGAAGGCCTGGCTGCGCGGCGAGGCGTGAGCGCGCCGCGTGCTGGTCAAGGACAGCATCTGCAAGTCAGTGCATTGGCGGTAACGCCACAAGTCGTCATTGCGAGCGCAACGAAGCAACCCAGAATCTTTCCGCGGAGGGACTCTGGATTGCTTCGTTGCGCTCGCACTGACGGAGGACCCAGCGGGGTGAGGCCTATCCCTCCGCGCGTCGAAAACTTGTAGGGTGGGCAAAGGCGCACTCGCGCCGTGCCCACGTCTTCCAACAAGTATCCAAGGCGTGGGCACGCTGCGCTTTGCCCACCCTACTCATCGTGCGGAAGCGACCGCCGCCTCGAGGGTCATCGCCGCTCCTTGTCCTTCGGAGCGGGCGGCGGCTTGCGCGGCGCGGCAGGGCGCTGCGCGGCGGGGAGGCGCTGCTGGAAGCCGCCGGGGCGCTGTAGGCCTGGCTGTTGAGCCGCAGGCGGCTGGCCTGGCTGCATGCCGGTGCGTGGCAGTTGCGGCTGTGGGCCGGGCTGCGGCACCACGCCCGGCTGCGGCGTGACTCCGCCAGGCTGCATTTGCCCGCCGCGTCGCGGCTGGGTTTGCACCGTGCCGTTCGGCAGGGGGCGTTGTCCGGGGCGCGCTGGACGCCCCGCGCCTTGCTGCTGGCCCGGCGGCCTCTCGCCCCGCTCCTGTCGGCCTCGCGGCTGTTGACCCTGACCCGCGCGCGGGTTGCCCGGCTGCACAGTGCCACCTTGTTGTCCTTGCTGGCCCTGCCGCTGCGGTGGCTGAGCGCCTTGCCGGCCCGGCGTGCCAGGCTGCTGCTGACCCGGACGATTGTTCAGGCCGGGCTGGCCGTTCGGCCGCTGCGGTTGCTGTCCCGGTACCGCGTTCGGCCGCAATTGTTGCTGCTGCGGCGGCTGGGCTGGCCGCGGAATGCGGCTGAGCGCGGTCGGATTGGCGCGGCGGAAGTCGCGCTGCTCGGTGACGATCTGGCGGCCCGTGGTTTGCGCCAGATGCACCTGGCCGACGAAGCCGCGGTCGCGCGCGATCTGCTGCGGCGCGATCGTGATCGGTACCGCGGCGAAGCGCATGATTCCGGCAGTGGCTGCGCCAGGCCGGATTGCAAAGCCGCTCGATGCTTGCGTGAGCGCGCCGAGCCGCGTGCCGCTGGTGCGGTCGTCGACGTCGATGTGACCGACGCGGCCGTCGGCGTCGGGATAGAGCTTGATGTTGACGTTGCGCGCGCTGTTCGCTGCCGCGCCTTCAGGCACGTCGATGACGCCGGTGGTGCCGCGGATACCGAGCGTCGCCGTCGGCGTCGTGATCTTCATGTTGCCGGTCTTCGCCACCGCCGCCGCGACGAAGGCGACCGTGCCCTTGCCGACGTCGAAGATCCCGGAGTTCTGCTTGCCGCCATCCTCGTAAACGTAATTGTCGATGGTGATCCTGGCGCTGGCCGACAGATTGAACGTGGTCGCGTCGTTGAAGGTGATGCCGAGCGAGGAGTTCGACGAGGTCTGCACGACGTCGTTGAGATAGATGTCGTCGCGCACGCGCAGCGGATAGGAATTCTTGTCGCGGATCACGGTCGCGATCCCCGTGACCGTCGCGACGTTGCCGATCGGCTCGACGGCCGTGGATTGCGCGTCTGGCGCGGGGGTAGGGGAAGCCGATGGAGTCGGGGAGGGATCCGGTGTCGGCTGCGCTTGTGGCTGCGCCTGCGCAAGCTCGATGGCATCGGATGCGAACGCCACGCTGCTGCCCGCCAGCGGCAAGGCCAGAGCAAACGCGAGGACGAAGCGGCGCCAAGCCACCAATGAAGTCACGAGGATGTCCCGGTGAGAACGCGAGGCGAGATCGGGCGATATCAGCCGGATCAGGCTGAACGGCGGATGAACATGTGTTGCAAGGGAGGGGCGAGTGTTCAAAGGCCAGGCGAGGCTAGCGGTAGGGCTCGAATGTCTCGACGCCGTCATGGCCGGCTTGTCCCGGCCATCCACGCCTTGTTTTGCGGCACCAAGAACGTGGATGCCCGGGACATCTAGCGCCAAGACGCGCTTCTGCCCGGGCATGACGAAGATTTGTGGGTGTGTTGGAGCTGACCCGCTCCGTGCGTCAGCTCACCCGCTTCCAGGTCTGGCCGCCGCAGAACATGCCGCCGAAGGCGCAGCCCTGCACGCGCATCACGTTCGGGCCCTTCATGGCGATCGTGGAGTCGTAATTGCGGCCGGAGTCGGGATCGTGGATGCGGCCGCTCCACTTCGAGCCCTCGGGCTTCATGTTGATCAGGATGCGCTCGTTGCTATTCACGGCATAGCCGCAGAGATTGGCGCCGCACTGTTCGACGCGGACATTGCCCTTGTTCTCTTCGGTCGCCCAGACGCCGATCGGCGAGTTCGGCGCGGCCACCGGCGCAGCGGCCACCGGAGCTGGAGCCGGCGCGGGAGCAACCGCGACCGGCGCGGGTGCAGGAGCAGGAGCCGCAGCGGGCGCGGGCTGCGTCGTGTTGTCGAGGCTGGCGGATGGCGCGGCGGCTGCGGTCGTCACGGGCGCGGCGGGAGCAGCCGGTGCGGTCGCCTGAACCGGCGCCTGCTGCACGGGCTGCTGCTGCACCGGAGCCGGCGCGGGCTGCGCAGTCGTCGCCGGGGCCGGCGTGGTGTCGATGTCATCGTCCTTGGAGCCGCCGAGGCCCTTGAGGTCGATGTTGTTCAGCTTGATTGGCTTGTCCGATAGGCCCGGCGCGACGATGGTCACGCAGTTGAGCGAGGCACAGTTGCGCGGCGTCTCGATGCGGATGTGCTGGCCCTCGATCTGGAACGAGATCGAATTGCCGCCGGCATGTGCGGCGGCGGTCGATGCGAGGAAGAGCGCGGTGGCGGCGATGGTGAGCTTGTTCATGACAACCTCCGAAATTGCGCGGTCCCGGTATGGACCGAAAGTCGCTGGTGGATGAAGCGTGGTTCGACCCTACGCCCAGCTGCTCAGGTGTTCTGTGATGAGCATCACAACGGTTCGCGAGCGCCTGGGTGAGGCAGCGCACATTCAGCCGTGGTCCTTGCGCCTAATCTCATCGCGACACGACAGGAGGCGCCGATGACCCGGCTTGTGACTTCGCTTGGCACATTGATCGCTTTGATGGCGGTCGTGCCCGCGGCCGAAGCCGGTTCCTATTCCTTCTCGATCGGCGGCCACCGCTTCCACGTCGAGGCGCCCAGGCGTTGCCGATCCGCGTCCTGCGTTTCGATTTCCTCCAATCGCAGCCTGCGGCCGACGGAGGATGTCGACACCAGGCCCGTTTCGCCGCCTGCGCCCGCGCCGGTCGGCCAAGTGCCGCAGCCGGTCTATCCAGTTGCTCCCGTCCGGCCGCCACAGGCGACCATTGTCGCGGCACCGCCGGCAGCTCCAGCCCCCGTTCTTGCCGCGACGACGGCGCAGCCGGTTATGCCGCCGCCCGCGTCGCCACGGATTGAGTTGCCGCGCGTCGATCCGCCGAAGACTGTTACGCTCGATCCGCCGCGCATGGAGCCGCCGGTCGTTGCGCCGAGGATCGAGATCAAGCAGGCGGCACCGGTCGCACAGCGCAGCGACGACGCGCCGGCCTATTCGCCGCTCGGCGAATGGGAGAGCCTCGGTGCCAAGGGCACCGTTCGAATCGAACGCTGTGGACCTGCACTGTGCGGTTTCGCGCTCACGGAGGCGTCGAACCGGGGCGAGAGCGTGCTCGTCAACATGAAGCCGAAGACGCACGAGGTCTGGACCGGCAGCATCTACAGTCGTTCCAGCGGCAGTACCTATTACGGAAGGATGACGCTGAAGAGCTCGGGCACGCTTCATGTCGAGGCGTGCGCGATCGGCCGCTTCTGGTGCTCGAGCAATGACTGGATTCGGGTGGAGGAGCCGCGCGAGAAACTGATCACGGCATCGCCGCAGTGGGGCGCACGGTCGTAGCGCGTCGATGGCGCAATGTTTTTCCCGCTCCTGCAAGAGGAGAAGGGAAGAGAGGTCTTCGAGGCGCTTGATGAGCCTAGATCATGCCGAGCACGATGGCGCCGACGAAGGCCATGGCGAGGTACGCGGTGACAACGCTCAGTCTCCCGGCGAACGTCATGAGGTCCCTCCCTCAATGCGCACTGCTTACGCGCGCGACCTTATGGTTAACAGAAAGTGTCTTTCCGAAAAAGTCAGCCTTGCTGTCGCTCAGGCCGGCCGAGGTTTCGGCGCGCGCCGGCCGGCATGGTTAAAGAATCATGAAATCAACGTGTTGAAGAGTCTTTAAGTAAATTCACCGAACGTGCGTTCATGACGCGCGGAGTTCGTTTGTATCTCGTCGGCTCCATCGTCCTTGTTTCGCTAGCGGGTTGCGGACGCGGCTTCTTCCAGGCCGAACGCGAACCGTGGCGGGCCGAGGCGGAAGCCGCTTGCCTGAAATCGGGCGCGGTGAAGGAGGGACCGGATCTCGTCCGGATCGACCCCATTTCCGGCCCCGGTCAGTGCGGCGCCGAATTCCCACTCAAGGTCGCCGCCATCGGCGAAGCTTCCGGCACTTACGGTTTTGCCGACGAGCAACCGCGCCCGCCCGGCAGCATCGGCAACCAGCCGCGCTGGCCGGTGACGCAACCGCGCTCGAACTATCCGCAGAGCCAGAATAATCCGTCATCCTCTTACCCGTCGCGCTCGAACTATCCCGAAAGCGCGGTGCGTCAGCCGTCCGGCTACGGCACCTCGTCCGGGCCGATGTCGCTGAACGCGCCCGGCGTCGCGCCGGAGGAAGACGAGATTGATCTGCCGCCCGAGGGCACCGATGCTGCGGGGGCCTCCCGCTACATGAATGCGCCGAGCTATCCCGCACGGCCGGCAAATCCGGCGCCCTACTCGCAGGCACCCGCACAACAACCCCTGCCGCGTCTTGGCCCGGCGCAGGGCAATCCCGTCACCGCGGTCGGTCCCGTTGCGATCAAGCCGACGGCGACGCTGGCCTGTCCGATCGTGTCCGAGCTCGACCGCTGGCTCGCCGACACCGTGCAGCCCTCGGCCATGCGCTGGTTCGGCGTCCGCGTCGCCGAGATCAAGCAGATCTCCGCTTATTCCTGCCGCGGCATGAACGGTAACTCGCGCGCCCACATCTCCGAGCACGCCTTCGGCAATGCGCTCGACATCTCGGCCTTCGTGCTTGCCGATGGCCGCCGCGTCACCGTGAAGGACGGCTGGCGCGGCATGCCGGAAGAGCAGGGATTCCTGCGCGACGTGCAGGCGGGTGCCTGTGCGCATTTCACCACGGTGCTCGCGCCGGGTTCCAACGTCTATCACTACGATCACATCCACGTCGATCTGATGCGCCGCGCCAGCCGCCGCCTGATCTGCCAGCCGGCCGCCGTCTCCGGCGACGAGGTTGCCGGACGCGCGCAGTCGCGCAGTCCCTATGCCAATGCGCGCGATCCGTCAGTGACCGGCTCGCTCGGTGCGCGCAGGAGCACGATGCGCAAGCACGAGGAAGACGAGTACGCCGACGATTAGGTGGAACGAGCTTTTCTTGTAGCCCGGATGAGCGCAGCGATATCCGGGACAGTCTTTCCGCATATCGCTGCGCTCATGCAGGCTACGATCGCGTCAACCGGAATGTCCATCGTCCGCTATCTCACCCACCCGCAGGTGCAAATCGATCCCGATGTGCCGGTGCCGCAATGGGACCTGACCCCGGTCGGCCGCGCACGCACCGAAATGGCGGCGCAGGCGAACTGGCTCGCGCACACCACGCAGATAGTCTCCAGCGGCGAACGCAAGGCGATCGAGACCGCCGAGATCATTGCCGCGCGTCTCGGACTGGTGATCGAGGTCCGCGAGGCCATGCATGAGAACGACCGCTCGGCGACGGGCTTTCTGAAGCCAACCGAGTTCGAAGCTGTCGCCGATCGGTTCTTCGCGGAGCCGCATCTCAGCGTCCGCGGGTGGGAGCGCGCGATCGACGCACAGGCGCGTATCGTGCGCGAGGTCGAGGCGGTGCTGGCGTGCGATCGTCCCGGCGACGTCCTGTTCGTCGGTCACGGCGCGGTCGGCACGCTGCTGTTCTGCCACTATGCCGGCCATCCCATCGAGCGCATCCATGATCAGCCGGCCGGCGGCGGCAATTGCTTCACGTTCGCGCGGGACGGGCGGCGCGTCCTGCACGGGTGGCGCGGGCTGGAAGAGATCGGAACTTAAGCTCAGCGGAGCCGGACGTTCACTTCGCGGCCGGCTTCGCCGGGCCCAGTCCCATGCAGAGCTGCACCTCGCCAGGGACGTTGTAGGTGCGCATGATGTGGCGGCTGTCGCGCAAGCCGGTCGCCTCACGCTGCACCACGAACATCCAGAGTGCCTGGCCGGCTTCCATCACCAGCTTGCGTCTGGCCGGCTGCATCGAGGCGGGCATCTCGGCCTGCGCGTGGGCAGCGTCGAACTCGCGCAAGCGCGCCAGCGCCTGCTCGAGTGTGCGGCCCATCCGTCCAAGCGCCGAGGCTTGTTCCTGGACGATCTCATATTGGAGGATATCGACCGGCGGGCGAAGATCACGAGACATGAGCGCAATATAATGGGGCCGGTCCGGCCTGCGCAACGCGCGGACCGCTCCGCCGTTACTTCGCCTTATACGCCGCCAGGAACATCCGCGCCGCACTGTCGACCACTTCGGTCATGCGCTCTTCCGACGGTGCGGGGGCGGCCTGGAAGACGAAAGGCAGGAACAGTGAAGCCTTGCACAGTTCCATGAACTGCGACGCCGCAAGGTAGCAATCTTCGATCCTGAGATCGCCGCAGGCGACTCGAGTTTTGAGATAGTCGGAGAGGCGGTTGATGCTTTTGTCCAGCACGCGCGCATAATAGCGGCGGCCGACATCGGGCATGCGTTCGGCGATCGCCATCACGGTGCGGATCGCCGATCCGCCGCCGGGCCGGCAGAGCAGGTGGATGTAGGCCCGGCCGAACTCCTTCAGAGTGGCCTCGGCATCGCGCGCGGGATCGAAAGTGAACACGACCTGGCCGTGCTGAAGCGCCTCTTGCTCGAGGATGGCTTCGAACAGCGCGGTCTTGTCGGCGAAGTAGACGTAGAGCGTGCCCTTGGAGACCTGCGCCGCGCGCGCGATCTCGCCCATGCTGGCGCCGTCAAAACCGAGATTCATGAACACCTTGCGGGCCCCGTCGAGAATCTGGCGGCGTTTGGAGCTGTCCTCCTCTTGGATGACGTGCAGATGTTCGCTGGCAGCTACAACCATTGGTTCAGGGTCTCGGTAGGTTTTCGAGTCGAGTCTGCGGCCATGAAACCCGAATAAAGGATTCTCGTCCGTAGGGTCCGGCCGGGACCATTATCTATATTGACCGAACCGTTCGGTCAATGATATTTGGTTCAGCGAGTGGGGAACAGGTCGCATGCCTGCCGTCTCCTTGAGCGCCTTTTTTTGGGGAGGCCATTATGGCCGTATCGAGAGACCAGGCCGCGCGCGTCCTACGCCCTGAAGCGATGGAGGAGCACGCGGGCGGTGATGCTGCGAGCGAGGGCACTGCACCTCTGCGCGCGCCTGCGGCCGATGAAGCCAAACGCCGCACCGGTGAGGCGCCGGAAAAGCCCGTGACCGACAAGACGGCCGCACCTGCGCCCGACGCACCCGCCGCCGGCGCTCCCAAATCCGGCAAGCGCAAGTTCGTTCTGATGGGCGTCGGCCTGGTGCTCGCGCTCGCCGCCGCGAGCTATGCCGGCTATTACACGCTGGTCGGCCGCTTCTACATCTCCACCGATGACGCCTATGTCCGCGCCAACAACACCATGCTGGGCGCGCGCGTTGCGGGCCACATCTCCTCGATCCTCGCCGGCGACAACACGCCGGTGAAAGCCGGCGACATCGTCCTCCGCATCGACGACGGTGATTACAAGATTGCGGTCGATGCCGCCGCGACAAAAATCGCGACCCAGCAGGCCACCATCGATCGCATCGGACGTCAGGTCGCCGCGCTCGACAGCCAGGTCGCGCAGGCCAGAGCGCAGCTCGTCTCGGCCGAAGCGGGCCTCAAGCGGGCCGATCTCGACTATGAGCGCCAGCAGGCGCTGAGCAACAAGGGCTTTGCCTCGCGTGCCACCTTCGAGAGCTCGGAAGCCGGACGCGACCAGGGCGCCGCCGCGGTCAAGGCCGCGCAGGCCGCCTACGACGTTGCCGTCAGCAATGTCGACGTCGCCAAGGCGCAGCAGGCCGAGGCGCAGGCCCAGCTCGCCGAGCTCAAGACCACGCTCGCCAAGGCCGAGCGCGACCTCGCCTTCACCGCGGTGCGTGCGCCGGTTGGCGGCACGTTCTCCAATCGCCTGGTCAACACCGGCGACTTCGTCGCGGTCGGCCAGCGGCTCGGCAACGTCGTGCCGCTCGACGACGTCTATATCGACGCCAACTTCAAGGAAACCCAGCTCAAGCGTATCCGTCCTGGCCAGCCGGTGACGATCAAGGTCGATGCCTACGGCATGCGCAAATTCTCCGGCGTGGTCGACAGCATCGCCGCAGGCGCGGGCTCGGTGTTCACGCTGCTGCCGCCTGACAACGCCACCGGCAACTTCACCAAGATCGTGCAGCGCGTTCCGGTCCGCATCCGCGTGCCGAAGTCGGTGGCGAAGCAGAACCTGCTTCGTGCCGGCATGTCGGTCTATGCGACCGTTGACACCAACAAGGCCGCGGCCGACGCCGACAGCGAGGTCGATCTCGACGATCCCACCGCAATCCACCCGCAGTAAATCGCGACCCTAGCGCTGCGAGGTCGGACCATGGCCAACGCCACCACTGCTTCACCTGCCATGATGGCGGACCCGGCTTCGGAGCGCATCGCGCCGAAGCGGCTGTTCGCGTTCATCATCATGGTGTTCGGGATGTTCATGTCGATCCTGGACATCCAGATCGTCTCGGCGTCCCTCAGCGAAATCCAGGCCGGGCTGTCGGCGAGCTCCAGCGAAGTCGCCTGGGTCCAGACCGCCTATCTGATCGCCGAAGTGATCGCGATCCCGCTGTCGGGGTTCCTGTCGCGCGCCTTCGGCACGCGGCTATTGTTTGCGATCTCGGCGGCGGGCTTCACCGCCTCGAGCCTGCTCTGCGGCTTTGCGACGACCATCGAGGAGATGATCCTCTGGCGCGCGCTGCAAGGTTTTCTCGGCGCCGGGATGATCCCGACGGTGTTCGCCTCGGCCTATACCGTCTTTCCGCGCTCCAAATTCCACATCGTCGGCCCTATCATCGGGCTGGTCGCGACCCTGGCGCCCACGATCGGGCCGACGGTCGGCGGCTACATCACCGATCTGATGTCGTGGAACTGGCTGTTCTTCATCAACGTCGTGCCCGGCATCGGCATCACCATCGGCGTGCTGGCGCTGGTCGATTTCGACGAGCCGCATTTCGAGCTGCTCGACCGCTTCGATTGGTGGGGCCTGCTGTTCATGGCCGGCTTCCTCGGCACACTGGAATATGTGCTGGAAGAAGGTCCGCAGCACGAATGGATGCAGGACACCTCGGTCGCGATCTGCGCCTGGATCTGCGCCATCTCGGCGATCGCCTTCTTCTGGCGCGTGTTCACGGCGGCCGAGCCGATCGTCAATCTGCGCACCTTCTCCAACCGCAATTTCGCTGTCGGCTGCGTGCTGCAATTCTGCATCGGCATCGGCCTCTACGGCCTGACCTACATCTATCCGCGCTATCTCGCCGAGGTGCGCGGCTACAGCGCGCTGATGATCGGCGAGACCATGTTCGTCTCGGGCATCACCATGTTCCTGGTCGCGCCGCTGGTCGGCCGGCTCATGGTGAAGGTCGACATGCGCTACATGATCGCGTTCGGCCTCGTCGTGTTCGCGATCGGCTCCTACCAGATGACCTGGATCACCCGCGACTACGATTTCTACGAACTGCTCGTGCCTCAGATCCTGCGCGGCGTCGGCATGATGTTCGCGATGGTGCCGACCAACAACATCGCGCTCGGCACGCTGGCGCCCGACAGGGTGAAGAACGCCTCGGGCCTGTTCAACCTGATGCGCAACCTCGGCGGCGCGGTCGGCCTCGCCGTCATCAACACCGTGCTCAACGACCGCACTGATCTGCACATCACCCGCCTGCAGGAGCGCGTGACCTGGGGCAACGCGACCGCGACCGAAACCCTGACCACGTTCATGCAGAAATTCCAGGGGCTCGGCGATTCCACGCTGATGGCGATGAAGCAGCTCTCCCAGATCGTGCATCGCCAGGCCGTGGTGATGAGCTTCGGCGATGCCTTCTTCATCCTGACGCTGTTCTATCTCGGCCTCAGCCTGCTGGTGACGCTGCTGAACAAGCCGGCCGCCATGACCGGTGGCGGCGACGCGCATTGATGCTGCGCGAATCCCGCAAGCCACACACTCGGTGTCATCGTCCGGCTTGACCGGACGATCCAGTATTCCAGAGGCCGGTGTTGGAGACCTCGCTCTCGCCACATCCGCCGCGGCGTACTGGATCCCCCGCTTTCGCGGGGATGACGGCGGAGATTGAGGCGGTAGCGGGCGCGACAGCAGCGCCCCCCGCACCAAATTGCAACACTCGTCCGTGATCTCGCACGGGCCCCGTTGCAAGCCGCGAGCGGTACATCTATAAAGCGCACCTCATTCAATCGAACCGGGGAGAGATTTGCATGATTTCGTTGCATTCGCAGATCGCACGTCCGCGCTCGATGATGTTCTGGCTCGGTACCTGCTCGACCTCCTAGAGGTCCTTTCCGCCAGCTTCGATTGGGCACATCGCCCCGATCGCTCCGCTTCCAAGTCAAAATCAGTCTCAAGTGACGCCGTCTCGGCCCTCGCGGCCGCCCTGCGTCCATCGATGGAGCCGGCCCGCGCCAAAGGCGGCCGGATGATGTCATGACCGCTCTGTCAAAAAGGCCCGCGGCGATACGCGTGGTGCTGCCGTTCGTGTTCCGGCACTGGCTGAAGCAGCCCGGGCGTGGGCTGATCGTGGCCGGCGGCCTATTGGGTGCGACCATCGCCGACCTGTTCATGCCGGTCTTCTCGGGCCGGCTGGTGGATGCGCTGACGCGCGGCCCGTCGGATCCCGACGCGCGGCATGCCGCCCTGGTGGCCTTCGGCGCCATCGTGGCGCTGGGCGCGGCCTCCGTGGTGCTGCGGCTGGCTGGCCTGCAGGCGATCGTGCCGTTCACGCTCAAGACCATGTCGGACGTCGCACAGGAGGCCTTCATCCGCGTGCAGCGCTTCTCCACCGACTGGCACGCAAACTCCTTCGCGGGCTCCACCGTGCGCAAGATCACGCGCGGCATGTGGGCGCTCGACCTGCTCAACGACACCATCCTGATGGCGTTGGCGCCCTCGCTGCTGGTGTTGATCGGCTCGATGGTCCTGATCGGGATGCATTGGGCCTCGCTCGGCGTGGTGATCGCGGTCGGCGCGTTCTTCTACGTCACCATCACCGTCGTGTTCTCGACGCGCTACATCGCGCCAGCCGCCCGAGTCTCCAATGCCTGGGACACCAAGGTCGGCGGCACGCTTGCGGATGCGCTGACGTGCAACGCGGTGGTGAAGTCGTTCGGCGCCGAAGCGCGCGAGGATACGCGGCTCGGCCGCGTCATCAACCGATGGCGCGTGCGGGTGCGGCGGACCTGGCTACGCTACAATTACACGGCCATGGCGCAGCTGTCGCTGCTGCTCTGCCTCCGCACGTCCGTGATCGGCGGCGCGGTGCTGTTGTGGATGTCGGGGCATGCCTCCCCTGGCGACGTGACCTATGTGCTGACCAGCTACTACATCATCCACGCCTATTTGCGTGACGTCGGCATGCACATCAACAACCTCCAGCGCTCAGTCAACGACATGGACGAGCTGGTGGCGATCCATGCCGAGCCCATCGGCATCGCCGATGCAACCGGTGCGCGGCCGATCGCGATCGAGGGCGGCGAGATCGTGTTCGACGACGTCACGTTCCACTATGGCGGCCATCGCACGCCGCTCTATGACGGGTTGTCGGTGACGATCCGGGCCGGCGAACGTGTGGGTCTCGTCGGACGCTCCGGGTCCGGCAAGACCACCTTCGTCAAGCTGGTGCAGCGGCTCTATGACGTCAGCGGCGGCCGCGTGCTGATCGACGGGCAGGACATCGCGCACGCCACGCAGCAATCGCTGCGCAGCCAGGTCGCGATCGTGCAGCAGGAGCCGATCCTGTTTCACCGTTCGCTCTCCGAGAACATCGCTTATGGCCGGCCCGGCGCCAGCCTGGAGGCGATCGAGCAGGCGGCGCGGCTGGCGAACGCGCACGACTTCATCCTGCGCCTGCCGAAGGGCTACGGCACGCTGGTCGGCGAGCGCGGCGTGAAACTGTCGGGCGGCGAGCGGCAGCGCGTGGCGCTGGCGCGCGCGTTCCTGGCGGACGCGCCTGTGCTGATCCTGGACGAGGCGACCTCGAGCCTCGATTCGGAATCGGAGGCGCTGATCCAGCAGGCGATGGAGCGGTTGATGAAGGGCCGCACCTCGATCGTGATCGCGCACCGGCTGTCGACGGTGCGCAGCCTCGATCGGATCCTGGTGTTCGACCGCGGTGAGATCGTCGAGCAGGGCACGCATGCCGTGCTCGCGGGCAAGCCAGGGGGCATCTATCGCGGCCTGTTCGAGCGCCAGGTGGTGGAGCTCGGACATATCGCAGCAGCGGAATGAGGGCGCGGGACGGCGGGGCGAACGTTCCGCCGTCGCTCCGCCTCAGGGGGAAGACATGAAAGACCTGACGAACGGCTCTATCGTGAGACACATCCTGGCCATGGCACCTCCAATCATGGTCGGCATGGTCACGATCATGATCTGCCAGCTGGTCGACCTCTATTTCGTGTCGGGGCTGGGCGATGCCGCCGTCGCGGGCGTTGCCGCGGCCGGCAATGGCGGCTTCCTCGTCAACGGGCTGATGCAGGTGCTCGGCGTCGGCGCAGTGGCGCTGATCGCGCATGCCGTGGGACGCAAGGACCGGGCGGATGCAAACCTGATCTTCAATCAGGCGATGGTGCTGTCGGTGCTGTTCGGACTGTCGACCCTGGTCGCAGGTGCCGCGCTGTCGCGCCTCTATATGCGTGCGATCGCGGCGGACCAAGCCACGATCGAGGCGGGGACCACTTACCTGCTGTGGTTCATGCCGGCGCTCGCGTTGCAGTTCGCGACCCAGGTGATGGGATCGGCGCTGCGCGCCACCGGTATCGTTCGCCCCGTCATGCTGGTGCAGACGCTTGCCGTGGCCATCAATATCGCCCTGGCGCCGGTCCTGATCACGGGCTGGGGCACCGGCCATGCGCTCGGCGTCGCCGGTGCGGGGCTGGCGAGCTCGATCGCGGTCGCCATCGGCGCGCTGATGCTGCTGGCCTATTTCCGCAAGGTCGAGCGCTATGTCGCGTTCAATCCGGCGCAGTGGCGTCCGCAGCCGCACCATCTGAAGCGCATTCTCAATGTCGGCCTGCCGGCCGGCGGCGAGTTCGCGATGATGTTCATCTTCATGGCGGTGGTCTACTACGTGCTGCGCGATTTCGGCGCGGCGGCGCAGGCCGGCTTCGGCATCGGGCAGCGCGTGCTCGGCCTGATCAACATGCCTGCGCTCGCGGTCGGGCTGGCGGCCGGGCCGATCGCCGGCCAGAACGTCGGCGCAGTCAACGCTGCGCGCGTGCGGGAGACTTTCGTCAAAGCCGCTTTGATCGTCACGACCGTGATGGCCGGCTTCATGACCGTTGCCCAGGTGAAGCCGGAGTTGCTGCTCGGCGGATTCTCGAACGACCGCGAGACCATGGAGATCGCCTATCTGTTCCTGCGGATCATCTCGCTCAATATGATCGCGCAGGGGCTGATCTTCACCTGCTCGAGCATGTTCCAGGCCCTCGGCAACACCAAGCCGGTGCTTTTGAGCTCGGCGACGCGCGTGTTCACTTACTCGCTGCCGGCGATCTGGCTCTCGACGCGGCCAGGCTTTCGCATGGAGTACGTCTGGTACCTCTCGGTCGCGGCGACGATGTTGCAGGCGGGCTTGAGCCTGTGGCTGTTGCGCCGCGAGTTCAGGAAGCGCCTGCCGCCAATTCGGCAGGCCGAGGCTCCGGCGCAGGCCGAGGCCGATCCCGTGACGCCTCCCGTGCGTGCGCCGGCGTAGCAACGCTTGTGACCAGCCCACGGCTCCGGCTAATTTGCCGCGCCGTGGAGTGGCCAAAGGGGCGCGATGACCGGGGTGTCGAACGACCAGCAGGCGGTGTCTTGGCTCGCCGCAATCTGGGCGGCGCGCTATCGCACGCCGGCCCGCTTCGTCGCGCTGATCGCGCTGCTGCTGCCGTGGACCACGACCGGACTGATCTTTGCGCTCATACCCTGGCTGATCGCGTTCGCGTTCGTCGATCTCCGCGAGTTTCCGCGTTCGCTGCTTCGTCCGATCTGCCTGCTGCCGATCGCGCTGGTCGCGCTCGCCGCCGTCGGCACGCTCTGGTCGGATGCGCCATGGCCGGAACGAATCCATGCGATAGGGCCGGCAACGAAGCTGCTGGTCATCCCGCTCCTGATCTACCAGTTCGAGCGCTGGCCCTACGGTCATTGGGTGTTTTACGCGTTCCTGGTGTCCTGCACGGCCTTGATGCTCTATTCCTTCGCCGTCGCCATCGACCCGGCGCTCTCGCTGAAGCTCTATCTGTCGCGTGGACCCTACAAGGTCGAAAGCGGGATCGCGGTGCGCAACTATATCGATCAGAGTCAGGAATTCGCGCTCTGTGCGCTGGCGCTGGTCTATCCGATCGTGGCGCTGTTGCGACAACGCCGCATGACCATCGCGGTGCTGTTGGTGGCACTCGCGATCGGATTCCTCGCCAACATGATCTTTGTCGTGGTTTCGCGCACGGCGCTGGTGACGCTGCCGATCCTGGTGATGGTGTTCGCGCTCCTGCATCTGCGCCGACGTACGGCGCTGCTCGTCGTAGGCGCCATGGTGCTATTGGCCCTGCTGCTCTGGAACGTCTCGCCGAATCTGCGCACGACGGTGGCCAAGTTCAGCGCAGACTATGAGACGAGCGTGCAGGATGGTCAGGTCAGTGGTATGGGGTCACGCCTGGAGTATTGGCGAAAGTCCCTGGGCTTCATCGCCGACGCGCCGTTGGTCGGCCATGGCACCGGCTCGATCCGCGGCCTGTTCGCAAGCGTGGCTGCCGATGCGCGGATCGATCCACTGCGCGGGGAGATCGTCAGCAACCCGCACAATCAGACCCTTAGCGTCGCCGTGCAGTGGGGCGTCGTCGGCGTCCTGATCCTCTACGCGCTCTGGTTTGCGCACCTCTCGCTGTTTCGCGGCGAGGGGCTGGCCGCTTGGATCGGCCTGCTGGTCGTGGTGCAGAACATGCTGACCTCGCTGCTCAACACCCATTTGTTCGACTTCACGCCGGGCTGGGTCTACGTGCTCGGCGTCGGTGTCGCCGGCGGCATGGCGCTGGCGAGAAGGGGCGCAAGGCTAGTGCACGCCAAAACTGTTCCAGACCAGGCCGAGGCCTGACAGAAACAAGAGGCCGAGCACGACATCGCCAAAATGCTTGTCGCTCAGCGCGTGATAGACGCGCGCACCGGCCCATGCGCCGATCAAGGTGCCCGGAAACGCGATCAGCGCCAGCCAGACCACCTTGAACGCGACGAGGCCCGAGGCGGTCTGCAGCACCAGCGCGGTGGCGAGCACCGTGAAATTGAAGAGCTGGAAGATGCCGCGCCGTTCGTGCTTGTTCCAGCCGCGGATGTTGGCCCACAGGATCGGCAGCGGACCGGACAGGCCGGCAAGGCCGCCCAGGATGCCGCCGGCAAAGCCGATCGCGCCGTCGGCGATGCGGCCGCCGAACTTGAAGGCGAGCGGCTTCTTGTTCAGGTACAGCGCGCTCGAAAAGATCAGGAGCAGCACGCCGACACTTAGCTTGAACACTTTTGGATCGGCAGAGGCGACCATCATGATGCCCAGCGGTACCCCGATCAGTCCTCCGATCAGGAAGGGCCAGACCAGCGAGAGATCAAAACTCTTCCACATCGAGGGCAGCGTCGAGGTCTGCGCGATCACGGAGCAAATCAGCACCAGCGGCACGGCGAGGGAGGGCGGCAGCACGTAGAGCCAGATGCCGAGCGCCATCAATGCCGTGCCGAATCCCGCCAGCCCCGAGACGAAGCCTCCGGCCAGCGCGCCGAACAGCAGCAGGACGTAGGTGAGCGTTTCCAACAGATCGTCCTCTTCGCCGGGCGATCCCGAAGTGTTGATCGCCAGGGCTCGCATAACACGCTTGCTGCCGTGCAGGTCAATCCACGCTGCACGCAAGCGTGATCTGCGGCGTCGGGCTTTTACGGAAGACGCGCCTACATGACGGTCGTACCTCAATCTTGGGGCCGCCCGAAATGATCATCCGCTCGGATCGATCAGTCCCGAATGCGATGATGGAGAATGACCATGACCCGCGCCAAGATTGCCGTTGCAGCCGCGCTGCTGGCGGCGGCGCTGACGCCGACAATGGCCCAGGCGCAGCTCTCCGAGCCTGCGGCCTATCAGGCCGCCCATCCCGACCGCGATGTGCTGAATGGCGGCCAGCTCACGCCTGCGGCGCGGGCGGCGCGCGGGCTGCAGGGAATGCCTGATGATGCGTATGCATCGCAGGTCTATCCGTCGCCTGCGGCACCGGCCGTGCGCTCCAGCCATCGCCGTCATCGTCGATGATCTAGACGATCTGCCTGGTGTCGGCGGGCTTCTGCAGCGCGCCGACCAGGATGCGCAGCGCTTCCGTCAATTCCGATCTGTTGCGTGCCGCCCCCAGCGAGACGCGTGCCGCGTGCGGCGGTGTCCCATCGACTGTGAAGGCATCGCCGGCGACGACCGCAAGTCCATTCCGCAGGAGATGTGCGGCAACATCGGGCCGGTCCTCAGGCAGCCGCAGCCACAGATGATGCGCGGCGGGCTTGGCCAGGAACTGGAAGCCCTTCAGCGCGCGCTGCGCGAGCTGCTGACGTCCGACCGCCTCGCTCCGGATGGCGGTGATGATGCGATCGGCAATGCCGCTTTCGATCCAATGCGTCACCAGCGCGACCATCAGCGGCGCCGGCATCTGCACGGTCGCCTGCAAATATGTCCGCATCTCCCGCTGCGCGTCGCTGTCGGGCGTCACCAGATAGGCAACGCGCAGCGCCGGCGCGATGCATTTCGACAGCGTGGTCGCAAGATAAGTCCGCTCCGGAATGAGGCCCGCGATCGGCGATGCCGAGCGGTCGAGCAGGCCGTAGGCGTCGTCCTCGATCAAAATCGTGTCGGTATCGCGGATGATCCTTGCGATGGCGCTGCGCCGCTCGGGGGAAAGCGTCGCGGTGGTCGGATTGTGCAGCGTCGGAATGAGATAGACGGCCCTTGGCCGGTGCACGCGGCAGGCCTTTGCCAGCGCGTCGGGCAGGATGCCGCCGTCATCCATGGCGACGCCGACGAGCTTGACGCCGAGCCGCATTGCTGCGGCCTTGATGCCGGGAAATGTCAACGCTTCCGTCAGCACGATGTCGCCGGGTCGTGCGAGATAAGCGAGCAGGTTGAACAGGATCGTCTGCGCGCCCGGAAAGATCACGAGCTTGTCGGCCTGTGCGTGTGGCACCCGAGCACGCATCCAGCGCGCGGCGACTTCGCGCTCATGTGTGCTGCCGCCGGGCGGCTGGTAGTTGAGATAGGCCGTCAGGCCCGATTGCCCCCGGATCGCTTCCATCCCGGCGATGATGCGTTCGTCGAGCTGCGCCTCGAGCGGATGCGGCGGCACGTTCATCGAAAGATCGATCGCGACGGGATGCGGCAGGTCGGCCACGCGGCGTGCGCTGGTCTCCGACACGAATGAGCCCTGCCCAACGCGAGCTTCCATGATGCCGCGGCGCCGCGCCTCGGTGTAGGCGCGCGTTACCGTGGTGAGGTCGATGCCGAGCGCTTTTGCGAGCGCGCGCTGGGTCGGCAATTGCTGGCCGCGCACCAGCCTTCCTGCGGCGATGTCGGCCTCCATGGCGTCGACGATGCGCTGGTAGCGCGGCCCTGAGAGCTCCGAGATTGTAGGAGTCCAATCCATGCAATTGAGGCCCATATCCTTTGAATGTATGGATGCAAGATAATATTGTATGGATCGTTGGAAAGGAAGAGGTGTGGTCATGGCGGTCTCTCTGGCAAAGGCGATGTGGCGCGGCTTCAGCGGCAAATGTCCAAATTGCGGGGAAGGGCGCATGTTCGGCCGCTTCCTGAAGGTGACGGAGGCTTGCGACCATTGCGGCGAGGAGTTGTTTCACCAGCGCGCAGACGACTTTCCGGCCTATCTCGTAATGGTCGTGGTCGGCCATCTCGTGGTGCCGGCGATCCTTGCGGTCGAGACCGCCTACGCGCCGCCGGAGTGGTTGCAACTCGCGGTGTGGCTGCCGGTGACGCTGTTCGCCTCGCTCGCATTGTTGCAGCCGACCAAGGGCGCCATCGTCGGGCTGCAATGGCAGCTCGGCATGCACGGATTCGAGGCGAGCAAACTGCGGCGCGAAGCGGATGAGCTTGCGCCGGTGCTGGTGAAGGCGGACACGCGCGCGGCATAGGCGGCCGCAGCGTTTACATCGCGCGACCGGCCGCTACACTCCATCGTATCAACAAGAACGATGGAAACGCCGATGGCCACACGTGCGAAGACCTTCCTGCTCTGTCATGGCGCCTGGTCCGCCGGGTGGGCCTGGAAGAAGATGCATCCGCTGATGGCTGAGGCCGGTCACCGCCTGGTGGCGCCGACCTACACCGGCCTTGGGGAGCGCGCGCATCTTGCCAGTCCTTCGATTGACCTCGAGACGCATATCCAGGACATCCTCAATGTCATCAGATTCGAAGATCTCAACGACATAGTGCTGCTCGGCCACAGCTATGGCGGCATGGTCGCGACCGGTATCGCCGATCGCGCCCGCGAGCATGTGACGCAACTGATCTATCTCGACGCCTTCGTGCCGCGTGACGGCCAGTCGCTGTTCGATCTCCACGGGGGTGGACGCGAGCCGATGCGCAAGGCCGCAAGCTCCGGCGACGGCTATCGTGTTCCGCCAAACCCGCCGCCGCCGGATACGCCGCAAGCTGATCTCGACTGGCTGAATGCCCGCCGGGTGGACATGCCGATCAAATGCTTCGAGACGAGATTGAGGCTCGCACATGGCGAGCCGTCGATGCCGCGCAGCTACATCTATTGCACGCGCATTCCGCCGGGCGATGTGTTCGGGCAATTCGCGACGCGGACGAAGAGCGAGGAGGGTTGGCGCTATTTCGAGCTCGACGCCAGTCATGCACCGAATGTGACGGCGCCGGAGGCGCTGATGGCGGTGTTGGAGAAGATCGTCGCGTAACTCTCGCCGTCATTCCGGGGCTCGCGCAGCGAGAACCCGGAATCCATCAGGCGGCAGGGCCGGTGGATGAATGGATTCCGGGCTCGTGCTGCGCACGCCCCGGAACGACACCGGTTGAATGGCTGTGCGTCGGCCCAAATGGTGAGGGGCCCGGCGCATTCACGCCGAACCCCTCGTTGCAAGATATCAGCCGGCCTGTAAGCCGGGTTCTGTAAGGCACCGCCCGCTTGCGCGGACGATACGTGACGGCCATTCCTCTGGGACCATGTTTGCACACGGCCTCGAGCAACCTACCCGGACGGCGGGCCTGACATCGCCCCGCGGCGTTATCGCTTGCGCGAACAGCCCGCTACGCCGTCCCTATTCGGTTTTGCTCCCGGTGGGGTTTGCCATGCCGGCTCCGTTGCCGGACCCGCGGTGCGCTCTTACCGCACCTTTTCACCCTTACTTCCTCCGAGGAGGGAGCGGTTCGTTCTCTGTGGCACTTTCCCTGGGGTCACCCCCGCCGGACGTTATCCGGCACCGCATGTCAAGGGAGCCCGGACTTTCCTCCCCGGCGGCCTTTCGGCGCTTGCCGGAGCGGCCGTCCGGCCGACTGACGGCTTACGCATGGGGCATTTGTGACGGTTCCGTCAAGCCGAGATCGCCGCGCACGCGGCATCGGAAATAAATTATCCTGAAGATGTCGTTTGGAGCGTGCCCCGTTCGACTGGGTGTCGGCGACAGAGCCGAACAACAGGAGTGAAGCGATGCAATATCTGCTGATGATCTACCAGAACGAGGCCGAGTACGCGAAGATTGACACGGGCACCACCCAGAAGATGTCGGCGGAGTATGAGGCCTTTACGCAATCCATCATCCGGAACGGCAATTTCAAGGCCGGCGATCGGCTCCGCCCGACCACGACGGCGACCACGGTCCGCGTGCGCGATGGCAAGACGCTAACGACCGACGGTCCGTTCGCGGAAACGCGCGAGCAGCTCGGTGGCTACTATCTGATCGAGGCCAAGGATCTCAACGCCGCGATCGAGATCGCAGCGCGAATTCCGAGCGCGCGCGTCGGTTCGATCGAGGTGCGGCCGATCTGGGTTTACGACAAGTGACGGCTGAGCTGCGCGTCGCATGACCCCTTCCGAGATCGAAAAGATCTTCCGCGACGAGGCGGGGCGGGCGCTGGCCACGCTGATCCGCCTCGTCGGCGATTTCGATCTCGCCGAGGACGCGCTGCAGGACGCCTTTGCGGTTGCGCTCGAACGCTGGCCGGCGTGCGATCTGCCCGACAATCCGCGCGCCTGGCTGGTCAATGTCGCCAAGCACAAGGCGATCGACAGGGTTCGCCGTCAGGCGACCTTCCGCGGCAAGCAGCAGGCGCTGGTGCACGAGCTCGAGCTGAACGCGCAGGCGCCCGAAGAACTGCCGGCAGTGCTCGACGACGACATGCTGCGGCTGATCTTCACCTGCTGCCATCCGGCGTTCGCAGCCGAGGTCCAGGTCGCGCTCACGCTGCGCACGGTCTGCGGGCTGTCGACCACGCAGGTCGCGCGCGCCTTTCTCCTCAGTGAGGAGGCAATGGCGCAGCGGCTGGTCCGCGCCAAGCAGAAGATCAGGCTCGCCGGTATCCCCTATGAGGTGCCCGAGCGCGGCGCGCTGGCGCCGCGGCTCGATGGCGTGCTCGCCGTGATCTATCTCGTCTTCACCGAGGGCTATGTCGCGACCGCCGGCGCGGATCTGATGCGGCCCGATCTTGCGGCTGAGGCCATCCGGCTCGGCCGCTTGCTCGACCGGCTGATGCCGGATCGGGCCGGCATCAAGGGCCTGCTGGCTTTGATGCTGCTGCACGATGCGCGCCGTGCCGGGCGCGAGACGACGGCCGGCGATATCGTGCTGCTGGAAGAGCAGGACCGCATGCTGTGGGATCGCGCGCAGATTGAAGAGGGCTTGCGTTTGGTCGACGATGCGCTGCGCGTCCCCGGCCGGCCGCAGCCTTATGCCGTGCAGGCCGCGATTGCCGCGCTGCATGCGCGTGCGTCGAGCTTCGAGCAGACCGACTGGCGGCAGATCGCCGGGCTCTACGAGGTGTTGCTGCGCATCGGCCCCTCTCCGGTGATCGAGCTCAACCACGCTGCCGCCGTGTCGATGGTCGATGGGCCGGGGCGGGCGCTCGATCTCGTTGATGCGATCAGCGCCCGAGGCGGGCTCCGCGGTTATGAGCTGCTGCCAGCGGTGCGCGCGGATCTGTTGCGGCGTCTCAGCCGCAAGGAAGAGGCGCGCGAGGCTTATCAGGCAGCGACGGAGGCGACGCAGCTCGAGCCGCTGCGGAGATTGTATGCGCGGAGAGTGAGGGAGATGGAGTAGGCTCTATCAACCCGTCATTGCGAGCGAAGCGAAGCAATCCAGACTGTCGCCGCGGAGGGATTCTGGATTGCTTCGTCGCAAGAGCTCCTCGCAATGACGGAGGATAGAGCTTCCTCCGTCATTTCGACGCGACCGTCGTTCCCTCCGTCGGCAAGCTCGCCAGCAGCGCCTGCAAGGTCGACAGCGTCGAATGGTCTGCGACACCGTCGAGCCGCGCCGGGCGGAAATGGCGCTGGAAGGCGGTGACGACTTCCATGGTCGCGGCGTCGTATTTGCCGGTCAGCGGCACACCGTAGCCGTATCTGGCGAGCGCCTGCTGCAGACCCAGCACCTCATCGCTGATGGTGCCGAGCATCAGAGTCTCGCCGCGCACGACAGGGGCGGGCGTGACCCAGTGACCGACGCCGGAATTGGCCAGCGAATGCCACGGAAATTTTTCGCCCGGGTCCTTCTTGCGCGCGGGCGCGACATCGGAATGGCCGAGCACCCGGTGGGTCGGCACCTTGCGGCGAAGCATGATGCCGCGGCACAGTGCGATCACGGCGGCGATCTGGCGCAGCGGATACTCGGGATAGCCCCAGTCATGGCCGCGATTGACGATCTCGATGCCGATCGAGCAGGAATTGACGTCGTCCTCGCCGGCCCAGGACGAGACGCCGGCGTGCCAGGCGCGCCTTGTCTCGGGCACGCATTGCACGATGCGGCCGTCCTCCAGCACGACGTAGTGCGCCGAGACTTCGGTGCCCGCCGTGCACAGCCGGGCCAGCGCGCCCTCGACATCAGGCATACCCGTGTAGTGCAGCACGATCATGTCGGGCTGCCGGCCCTTGTTGCGCTCGCCATGGTTCGGCGAGGGTATGATGTCGGAGACGATCGAGGAGTCAGGTTCAAACGTCCGCATGTTCGCCGCGGCCTTGGGAACCGGGAGAACGCGTTGACGCTTCGAATCAGATCCAGACGGTGTGGACGAACCGGACGGTGGCATAGACAAACCAAGTCGAACGAGAATGGACCAAGCCCTTCTCTTTACTATTCCTTTACCCTCCACCGCGCGCAATCGCGCGGCGCGGTTAACGGATGCATTTTGGCGCAGTGTGTGGATGAAGCATCACCGCCGCTGCACCTTTTCGTCTTGTAAGGAGCCGATCAACGCTTTCTTAACGCTAAGGGCCGTTACTGAGGAATGAAGAGCCGACCCGTGCCCGGAGGCGGCCAAAGCGTATTTTGGCTCGAAATCCCATGGCTGCCCGACAAATTCCACTGGCAACACTGGGTTTGCAGCCCGGGACGACCGGGTTCGGTAACCATGCTGGACTGAGGCTTTGTCGTGGAACCGCCGCGACGCGGAGTGATTCGAGGCGTTATGGGCTTGTTCGTCCCCGATCTCGCTTGGACGTCGGGCTGGACCTCCGGCCGGCGCGGCGCATGAGCTCGGCTCCGCACATTCCCGTTCTTGGCCGCGAGGCCATCGCCCATCTCGCCCCGCGCGAGGGCGGCATCTATGTCGACGCCACTTTTGGCGCCGGCGGCTATAGCCGTGCGATCCTGGAGGTGCCGGGAACCCGGCTCATTGCCATTGACCGCGACCACACTGCGATCACGGGCGGCGCCGAACTGGTCGAACGCTCGGCGGGCCGGCTGACGCTGGTCGAGGACCGCTTCTCCAACCTCGCCGAGGTCTGCGCCGCGCAGGGCATCGAGACGATCGACGGCGTCGTGATGGATGTCGGCGTGTCCTCGATGCAGCTCGACCAGGCCGGTCGCGGCTTCTCCTTCCGCCTCGACGGCCCGCTCGACATGCGGATGGGGCAGGTCGGGCCGACTGCGGCCGACGTGGTTGCCCGCGTCTCCGAAGGCGATCTTGCGGACATCATCTATCAGCTAGGTGAGGAGCGGCAGTCGCGCCGCATCGCCCGTGCCATCGTCGCCGACCGGCAAGAGACACCGTTCACGACCACGCGTTCGCTCGCTGATCTCATCGGCAGGATCGTCCGCTCAAAGCCCGGAGATATTCATCCGGCGACGCGGACGTTTCAGGCGCTGCGCATCTTCGTCAACGAAGAGCTCGAGGAACTCCAGACCGCGCTGGCCGCGGCCGAGCGGGTGCTCAAGCCGGGTGGCCGCCTCGTCGTGGTCTCGTTCCATTCGCTGGAAGACCGCATCGTCAAGAATTTCCTCTCTGAGCGCTCCAAGACCGGCGGCGGTTCGCGGCATCTGCCGGAGGTGGCGCAAGTCCCGCCGAGCTTCCAGCTGCTGACGCGGCGGCCTGTCATCGCCGGAGAGGACGAAGTTGCGCAAAATCCGCGCGCGCGTTCCGCAAAACTGCGCGCAGCCGAGCGCACCATAGCGCCGGCGCATGACGATGGCGAACCGTCGTCCTGGCCAAAGCTCTCCGACGTGATGAGGGGCGGCTAGCGCATGCGCATCATCCACCTCCTCGTCATCGGCGCGCTGATCTTCGCGGCGGCCTATGTCTACCGGATCAAGATGGATTCCACGGCGCGCACCGAGAAGGTGCTGCGGCTGCATGCGGAAATCCGCGAGCAGCGCGACGCGATCGCTTCGCTGCGTTCCGAATGGGCCAAGCTCGATGCGCCCCACCGGTTGCAGGGCCTGTCCGACCGGCATCTGCAGCTCAAGCCGGTCAACGGCACGCAATATGATTCGCTGAAGAATCTGCCGGAGCGTCCGCCGCGGATGTTCAGGCCGGGCGAGCCCGATCCGATCGGGGCCATGCTCAACACCATCGAAGCCGCGAGCGATCCTGACAATGTGACGGGCTCCGTGCCTCAGCCCGAGGACAAGCAATGAGCGCTGCGACTCCGGCCAAACCCACAGAACCTTGGCGCCAGCGGCTGATCCGCAGCCTGCTGTACGGGCGCAATGTCGACCGCGCCGCGAAGGCGCGCGCGCGCGTGGGTCTGGCGATGCTCGCCTTCGCCTCGGTCTACGCCCTGATCGGCGGCCGGCTCGTGATGTTTGCGATCGGCGCGGATGCGCATGGTGCACGCCGAGCCGCGGCGCAGGAGGTGGTTGCGACCGCACGCCCCGACATCGTCGACCGCAACGGCGCCATCCTTGCGACCGACGTCAAGGCTGCGAGCCTGTTCGGCGAGCCGCGCCGCATCATCGACAAGGACGAGGCGATCGAGCTTCTCACCGCCACCGTGCCCGACCTCGACGAGGCCGAGGTGCGAGAGCGCCTGAGGACGCGCAAGGGCTTCGTCTGGCTCAAGCGCGAGGTCACCGCGAAGCAGCAGCAGGCCATCCACAAGCTCGGCATTCCCGGCATCGGTTTCCTGCGCGAGAACAAGCGCGTCTATCCCACCGGCAACGAGGTCGCCCACCTCATCGGTCTCGTCAACATCGACAACCAGGGCATCGCCGGAATGGAGAAGTGGCTCGACAATCAGGGCCTCGCCGATCTCCACCGCGCCGGCTTTGCCACCGACCGGCTCCAAAAGCCGATCGAGCTTTCGATCGATCTGCGCGTCGAGCATGCGCTGCGCGACGAGCTCTTGAAGGCCAAGGACAAGTTCCACGCCAAGGCCGCCTCCGGCATCATCTCGAACGTCAAGACCGGCGAGCTCGTGGCGATGGTTTCCCTTCCCGATTTCGACCCCAACAATCCGAAGGAAGCGCACGATCCTGACCGTATCAACCGCCTGACCACCGGCGTCTATGAGATGGGCTCGACCTTCAAGGCGTTCACGCTGGCGATGGCGCTCGATTCCGGCAGGATCAATTTGAACACGTCTTGGGACGCGCGCGGAAACCTGCACTACGGCAAGTTCACCATCCACGACAGCCACCCGCTCGGACGTTTCATCAATACCAAGGAAGTGTTCACCTACTCGTCCAACATCGGCGCGGCGCGGATTGCGCTGAGCCAGGGCGTCGAGGCACACAAGGCCTTCCTCGCCAAGATGGGCCAGCTGACGCGGCTGCGCACCGAGCTTCCGGAGAGCGCGGCTCCGCTGGTGCCGCGACGTTGGGGTGAGCTGAACACGGTCACCATCGCGTTTGGCCAGGGTATGTCGGTGGCGCCACTCCAGGCGGTGATGGGGATCAACGCGCTGGTGAACGGCGGTTATTTGATTCCGCCGACCTTCATGAAGCGCAGCGAGTCCGAGGCCGCGGCGATGGCCAAGCGCGTCATCAAGCCGGAGACGAGCGACAAGATGCGGTTCCTGATGCGGCTCAACGCCGAAATCGGCACGGCCAAGACCGCTGACATCAAGGGCTACTATGTCGGCGGCAAGACCGGCACGTCCGAAAAGGTCATCAACGGCCGCTATGCCAAGAAGCGTGTGCTGAACTCCTTCACGGCGATCATGCCTTGCGACGACCCCAAGTATCAGATCCTGATCATGCTGGACGAGCCGCAGGCCATTCCCGAAACGAAGGGTTTCATCACCTCGGGCTGGAACGCGGTGCCGACCGGCGGCAAGGTGATCGAGCGGATCGCGCCGCTTCTGGGCGTCGAGCCGCGGTTCGATCTGCCGCCTGCGGAACGCCTTATTCTTGCAGCATCCAGGACAACCCAGTAATCAACGGGGTAGGCCATCGCCGCTGCTGAGTCGGGGCATTTCCCGGAGATTCGGCTTTGCGGGAGGGCATGTCGACTGGAAGACCATGAAGCTCTCCGACCTGCTAGGCAATGATGCCGCGATCGAGCCCGCTGTCGCGGCGCTCGACGTGACCGGCCTTGCGCTCGACAGCCGCGTGGTCAGGCCGGGCGATCTCTTCTTCGCACTTGCGGGCAGCAAGACCGACGGCGCACGCTTCATCGATGCTGCGATTGCCGCAGGTGCGGTCGCCGTCGTCGGTGATCATGCGCCTGACGGCAGCAAGGTGCCGTTCATCACGGTTGCCAATCCGCGCCGCGCGCTGGCGCTGGCCGCGGCGAGCTTCTTCCCCGCCCAACCCGCGACCATCGCGGCCGTGACCGGGACCAGCGGCAAGACGTCGGTCGCCGCGTTCACGCGGCAGATCTGGGAGCGGCTGGGGTATGCCTCCGCCAGCATCGGCACCATCGGCCTCGTCTCGCCAAAGCGCACGGTCTACGGTTCGCTGACGACGCCGGACCCGATCGCGCTGCACCGGCAGATCGATGAGATCGCGCGCGAGGGCGTCACACATCTCGCTTTCGAAGCGTCTTCGCACGGGCTCGATCAGTACCGGCTCGACGGCGTGCGCGTCTCCGCCGGCGGCTTCACCAATCTCTCGCGCGACCACATGGATTATCATCCGACCGTCGCGCATTATCTTGCGGCGAAACTCCGCCTGTTCCGGGAACTCGTTTCACCGGGCGGCGCGGCGGTGATCTCGGCCGATCATGATTGCTCGGCAGACGTGATCGGCGCGGCAAGCTCGCGCGGCCTGCGCGTGATGGCGGTCGGCCGCAACGGCGACGGGGCGGGCGAGGGCATCCGTCTCACCGAAGCCGTGGTCGAAGGTTTCTCGCAAAAGCTTACGGTCGAACATCGTGGCAAGAGCTATTCGATCCGGCTGCCGCTGGTCGGCGAATTTCAGATCGAGAACGCGCTGGTGTCGGCCGGTCTTGCCATCGGCACCGGCAGCGATGCGGCTAATGTGTTCGCGAGCCTGGAGCATCTCGAAGGCGCCAAAGGCAGGCTCGAACGCGTCGGCGAGCGCAACGGCGCGCCAATCTTCGTCGACTATGCGCACAAACCTGACGCGCTGGCGAAGGCGCTGCAGGCGCTGCGTCCCTATGCCAAGCGCAGGCTGGTGGTCGTGTTCGGTGCCGGCGGCGATCGCGATGCCGGCAAGCGTCCGATCATGGGCGAGATCGCGGCCGAGAATGCCGACGGCATCATCATCACCGACGACAATCCGCGCAGCGAGAAGCCCGAAACGATCCGCGCCGCGATCCTCGCCACTGCGAAGGGCGCCCGCGAAATCGGTGACCGCACTGCTGCGATCCGCGCCGCGATCGAGGAATTGCAGGATGGCGATGCGCTGCTCATCGCCGGCAAGGGCCACGAGACCGGGCAGATCGTCGGGGCAGAGGTCTTGCCCTTCAGTGATCACGAGGCGGTCGCCGCCGCATTAGCGCCGAGGGTTGCATGAGCGGGCCGATATGGACGGTTGCCGAAGTGGCGCGCGCGCTGGGCGCTGACGGGTCCTTCCCGAACACTCCGATCGACTTCGTCACCCAGGACAGCCGGCTGGTGAAGCCTGGCAGCCTGTTCGTCGCGCTGAGCGGCACGCCGAGCGGCGGCTTCGTCTCGGCCTTCGCCAGCGCGCGCGACGGCTGGGAATTCGCGGACAAGGCGGAAGCCTCCGGCGCGGTCGCGATGATCGTGCCGCACGAGGTCGCCGGCATTCGCATTCCCCAGATCGTCGTCAAGGACACGCTGATCGACGGCCTCTGGGGCCTCGCCCGCGCCGCGCGCGCGCGTTTCAAGGGGCCGGTAATCGGGCTCACCGGCAGCGCGGGCAAGACCAGCACCAAGGAATTTCTGGCGGCTTACCCGAACGCCTATGCGAGCCCGTCGAGCTTCAACAATTTCTGGGGCGTGCCGCTGACGCTGTGCAATGCACGGCCCGACGCCAGTCTCTGGGTCGTCGAGATGGGCATGAACCAGAAAGGCGAGATCGCGCGGCTGAGCGAATTGACCCGGCCGACGGTGGCGCTCGTCGTCAACGTCCAGCCGGTGCATCTGGAAAAGCTCGGCTCGCTCGACGCCATCAGGCGCGAGAAGGTGTCGATCGCGCTCGGCCTGGCCGAGGACGGGGTGCTGGTGCTGCCCGCGGGGATCAAGGCGTCGGAATGGAAAGGCAAGGTCGTTCGCTTCGGCGAGCATGCCGAGGTGCACGAGGTCGCGCACGCCCCGCATGGCGAGAGCTGGCAGGTCGTGGCCATGATCGGCAAGAAAGAGATCGCCTTCAGCCTGACGCCGGGCGCGCCGCACCGCGTGCAGAATGCGCTGGCCGCGCTCGCCGCGGCCCGTGCGGCTCATCTCGATGCGGCGACGCTCGCGATCAAGCTCGACCGGGTCGGCATCATGACAGGCCGCGGCGTCGAGCAGGCGGTCGGGGGTATCACCGTGATCGACGACAGTTTCAACGGCAATCCGGCCAGCGTTGCTGCCGCCCTGCAAAGCCTGCAGGCGCGCAACGTGACCGGCGGCCGCCGCGTTGCGGTGCTCGGCGACATGCTGGAACTGGGCGAAGATGCGCCCGATTATCACACCGCCCTCGCCAAGCATCTCGACGGTATTGACGGGGTCTACTGCGTCGGCCCCCTGATGCGCCACCTCTACGAGGTGCTCCCGGCCGGCAAGGGCCTCGGCTGGCACGACGATCCCGCCTCTCTGAAGCCGGGCGAGGTCGCAAATCTGCTGAGGGCGGGCGATGTCGTGGTTGTCAAGGGCAGCAAGAAGATGTTCTGGGTCAACAAGTTTGTGCCGGGCCTGGTGGCCGCCTTGCAGGCAAAGGCGTAAACTGCTTGGAAGGCGCTGTTCCCGAATCCCACCCTTTGCGGCGCGAAGCCGTCCCGGTTTCCCCAGAGGTCGCGCGACCCATGATGAAGACCAGCGAATGCGCGTGAGACACGTTGAGGCCAAGATCAAGGCCAAGACCGCGTGCATAGGCGCCATAGGACCGACTGAATGTTTTACTGGCTGATCGAGCTCTCCAACACATTTCCGGGCTTCGGTGCCGTTCGCACCTTCCTGAACGTCTTCCGCTACATCACCTTCCGCACCGGCGGCGCCGTCGTCACCGGCGCGCTGTTCGTGTTCCTGTTCGGACCCTGGATTATCGATCATTTGCGCATCCGCCAGGGCAAGGGCCAGCCGATCCGCAGCGACGGTCCGCAATCGCATCTCGCCAAGAAGGGCACGCCCACCATGGGCGGGCTGATGATCCTATCCGGCCTCACCGTCGGCACGGTGCTGTGGGCCAATCCACTCAACCCCTATGTCTGGATCGTGCTGGCGGTGACGCTCGGCTTCGGCTTCGTCGGCTTCTATGACGATTACCTCAAGGTGACCAAGCAGACCACGACCGGGTTCGGCAGCAAGCTCCGCCTGCTGATCGAAGCCGCCATCGCACTGGTGGCCTGCTACGCCCTGGTGCGGCTGAACCGCGATCCTGCCTCGACCGCGCTGACGATTCCCTTCCTCAAGGACACCGTGCTGCATTTCGGCTGGTTCTTCGTCATCTTCGGCGCCTTCGTCATCGTCGGCTCCGGCAACGCGGTGAACCTCACCGACGGTCTCGACGGCCTCGCCATCGTTCCCGTGATGATCGCGACCGCGAGCTTTGCGATGATCGCCTATCTCGCCGGCAACGCGGTGTTCGCCGAATATCTCCAGATCAAATATGTCGCCGGCACCGGCGAGCTCGCGGTGCTGTGCGGAGCGCTGCTGGGCGCCGGCCTCGGCTTCCTCTGGTTCAACGCGCCGCCGGCCTCGATCTTCATGGGCGACACCGGCTCGCTCGCGCTCGGCGGCATGCTGGGCGCCATCGCGGTAGCGGTGAAGCACGAGATCGTGCTCGCGGTGATCGGCGGCCTGTTCGTGCTGGAAGCGGTCTCCGTCATCGTGCAGGTGGTGTCGTTCAAGCTAACGGGCAAGCGCATCTTCCGCATGGCGCCGATCCATCACCATTTCGAGCAGCTCGGCTGGACCGAGCCGCAGATCGTGATCCGCTTCTGGATCATCTCGGTGATGCTGGCGCTCGCCGGCCTGTCGACGCTGAAGCTGCGGTGATCGATCGATGATCCCCGTCACGTTCTTTGCCGGCAAGACCGTCGCGGTGTTCGGCCTCGGCGGTTCGGGGCTCGCCTCCTGCCACGCGCTGAAGGCCGGGGGCGCCGAGGTGATCGCCGCCGACGACAATGCCGAGAACGTCGCCAAGGCCGCGCAGGCCGGTTTCATCACCGCGGATTTGCGCAAGGTGTCCTGGGCAAACCTTGCTGCGCTCGTGCTCGCGCCCGGCGTGCCGCTGACGCATCCGGTGCCGCACTGGAGCGTCCTGAAGGCGCGCGAGGCGGGCGTTGAGGTCATTGGCGACATCGAGCTGTTCTGCCGCGAGCGGCGGCGCCACGCCCCGAACGCACCGTTCGTCGCCATCACCGGAACCAACGGCAAGTCGACCACGACGGCGCTGATCGCGCATCTCACAAAAGTCGCCGGCTACGACACCCAGATGGGCGGCAATATCGGCACCGCGATCCTCTCGCTGGAGCCGCCGCGCATGGGCCGCGTCCACGTCATCGAGATGTCGTCCTACCAGATCGACCTCACGCCTTCGCTCGATCCCTCCGTCGGCATCCTGCTCAATGTCAGCGAAGACCATATCGATCGTCACGGCACCATCGCGCATTACGCTGCGGTGAAGGAGCGCCTTGTTGCGGGCGTGCAAGACGGCGGCACCGCGATCGTCGGCGTCGACGACGGCTTTTGCCGCGACATCGCCGATCGGCTCGACCGCGCCGGCAAGAAGGTCGAGCGCATCTCCGTCAGGAATCCACTGGCCTCCGGCATCCATGTCGAGCACGGGAATATCGTGCGCACCTCGGGGGGCGCGCGCAGCGAGGTCGCAAAGCTCGGCGGCATCGGCTCGCTGCGCGGCCAGCACAACGCGCAGAACGCGGCTTGCGCCGCCGCCGCCGCGCTCGCGATGGGCATCAGTCTCGATGTTCTCCAGGACGGCCTGCGCAGCTTTCCAGGCCTGGCGCATCGCATGGAGCAGGTCGGCCGGCGCGGCAACGTGCTGTTCGTCAACGATTCCAAGGGCACCAACGCGGATGCGACCGCGCATGCGCTGTCGTCCTTCTCGGACATCTTCTGGATCGCCGGCGGCAAGCCCAAGGCGGGCGGCATCACTGGCCTCACCGGCTACTTCCCGCGCATCCGAAAAGCCTATCTGATCGGCGAGGCTGCGCAGGAATTTTCCGGCACGCTGGGCACGCAGGCGGCGCACGAGATCAGCCAGACGCTCGACGTCGCAGTTGAGCACGCCGCGCGCGATGCGGAAGCATCAGGCCTCACTGATGCCGTCGTACTGCTGTCGCCGGCCTGCGCCTCCTTCGACCAGTATCGCAACTTCGAGATCCGCGGCACCAAGTTTCGAGACCTGGTGCAGGCGCTGCCGGGCGTGAAGCCGGTGGTGTGAGGGCCGCCTTCACAATCTCCGCTGTCGTCGCCCGGCTTGACCGGGCGACCCAGTATTCCAGAGACGGTGCTTGAGCCGAGGGGCCGCGGCGTACTGGATGCCCCGGTCAAGCCGGGGCATGACACCGTGTTTAAGGTGCGAGCGGGGATCATCTCGAAACATCCCCGTTTCCTTAACCCCCCGGTAACCAACCTCGGCGACCAATGGACGGACCTCTGTCCGAAAGCGGCCGCCCATGCTCTCCCGTGAAGAACGCACCCCCTTTTCCGAGTGGTGGTGGACCGTCGACAAGCCGCTGATGGGCGCGATCCTGGCCTTGATGCTGACGGGGGTGATCCTGTCGCTGGCGGCGAGCCCGCCGGTTGCGACCCGCATCGGGCTCGATCCGTTCCATTTCTTCAGCCGCCACGTGCTGTTCCTGGCGCCGTCCTGCCTGGTGCTGCTCGGCGTGTCGTTCCTGTCGCCGCGCGCGATCCGCCGCTCGGCCCTGATCATCTTCGCGGCCAGCATCATCCTGATCGTGCTGACGCTCGCGATCGGGCCCGAAGTGAAGGGCTCGCGGCGCTGGATCACGCTGCTCGGCGTCAACATCCAGGCCTCCGAGATCGCAAAACCCTCGTTCGTCGTCATTGCGGCCTGGCTGTTCGCGGAATCGACCAAGCGGCCCGAGATGCCGGCGACCTCGATGGCGCTGGTGCTGCTCCTGATGCTGGTCTCTCTGCTGGTGATGGAGCCGGACTTCGGCCAGACCATGCTGATCCTGATGGTGTGGGGCTCGCTGTTCTTCATCGCGGGCATGCGCATGATCTGGGTGTTCGGCCTCGCGGGGCTTGGTGCGGCCGGCCTGTTCAGCGCCTATCTGTTCGTCCCGCACGTGGCGGGGCGCATCAAGCGCTTCATGAACCCGGCCTCCGGCGACACCTTCCAGGTCGATACCGCCATGGAGGCCTTCTACAACGGCGGATGGTTCGGGCTCGGGCCGGGTGAGGGCATCGCCAAGCGCAGCCTGCCGGACAGCCACACCGACTTCGTGTTCGCGGTCGCAGCCGAGGAGTTCGGCATCATCCTGTGTCTTGCGATGCTGACGCTGTTTGCCTTCGTCGTCATCCGCACGCTGTCGCGCGCCTATGCCAACGAGGACATGTTCTCGCGCTTCGCGGCTTCAGGGCTCGCCATCCTGTTCGGCGTCCAGGCTGCAATCAACATGTCGGTGAACCTGCAGCTGATCCCCGCCAAGGGCATGACGCTGCCCTTCATCTCCTATGGTGGCTCCTCGATCGTGTCGCTGGCCTATGGCGTCGGTATGATGCTGGCGCTGACACGGCTGCGCCCCCGCACCGAGGTCGAGGCCAGCGGCCACGCCGACGCGATGCGGAGTTACGCCTAACTCGTCATTGCGAGGAGCCCGCGACAAAATTGCGTAGCAATTTTGCGCTGGCGACGAAGCAATCCAGATTGTGTCCGTGGAGGCAGTCTGGATTGCTTCGCTGCGCTCGCAATGACGGAGGATAGGCTGTAAAACGCCTCCACTATGGACAATTCCCCCCTGATTCTTCTCGCCGCGGGCGGCACCGGCGGCCATCTGTTTCCGGCCGAGGCGCTCGGCGTCGAGCTGATCCGGCGCGGCTTTCGCGTGCGCCTCGTCACCGACGAGCGCGCGCTGCGCTATAGCGGGCTGTTCAGCAAGGACATGATCGACGTCGTGGCCAGCGAGACCGCACGCGGCCGCAATCCGTTTCAGCTTGCCTACGCCGGTTTCACGCTCGTTGCCGGCACGCTATCAGCCTACGCGCTGATCAAGCGCTTGAAGCCCGTCGCCGTCGTCGGCTTTGGCGGCTATCCGACGCTGCCGCCGCTGGTCGCTGCGAAATTCGCCGGCGTGCCCGGCATCATCCACGACGCCAACGCGGTGCTCGGCCGCGCCAACCGGTTCCTGTCGAGCCGCGTGCGCGCCATCGCGACGTCGCTCCCGGGCGTGCTTGATCGGGATCCGGCGCTATCAGGCAAGACCACGACGGTCGGTACGCCGATGCGACCCGCGGTCCTCGCTGCCGCTGCTGTGCCATATGCCGCGCCCGAGGTGAACGGACCGCTGCGGCTGCTCGTGGTCGGCGGCAGCCAGGGCGCGCGCATCATGGCCGACATCGTGCCGGGCGCAATCGAGCGCCTCGAGCCCGCGCTGTGGAGCCGGCTTGTTCTCACCCAGCAGGTGCGCGACGAGGACATGAGCCGCGTCCGCGCGGTCTACGACAAGCTCAAGATCAAGGCAGAGCTTGCGCCGTTCTTCACGGATCTGCCGGCGCGGCTTGCTTCCAACCATCTGATCGTGTCGCGCTCCGGCGCCGGCACGGTGGCCGAGCTCGCTGCGATCGGCCGGCCCTCGATCCTGGTGCCGCTGCCCGGTTCGATCGACCAGGATCAGTTCGCCAATGCCGGCGTGCTGGTCAAGGTCGATGGCGCGATCCGCATCCCACAGACCGAATTCACCTCCAATCGCCTTGCCGCCGAAATCTCCGCTTTCGCCGCCGAGCCCGCGCGCCTTGCCGCCATGGCCGAAGCCGCGAAGGGGGCAGGGCGGCTCGATGCCGCCGAGCGGCTGGCCGATCTGGTGGTCAAGGTCGCAGGAATCTGAGCCTAAACGGACCGATTTTCGTATTTTTGCCGTCATGGCCGGGCTTGTCCCGGCCATCCACGTCTTGCATGAAGTACCATGGGATTCGTGGATGCCCGGGACGCCTTGCGCAAACACGCGCTTCGCGCTTATGCCCGGGCATGACGACGGAACGACGGGATAGAGCATGAGACTGCCGCGCGAGATCGGACCCATCCACTTCGTCGGGATCGGCGGGATCGGCATGAGCGGCATCGCCGAGGTGCTGGTCAATCTCGGCTATGCCGTGCAGGGCTCGGACGCCTCCGACAATTACAATCTCGACCGTCTGCGCAAGAAGGGCGCGAAGGTGTCGGTCGGCCACAAGGCCGAGAATGTCGACGGGGCCGAGGTCGTTGTCGTCTCCACCGCGATCAAGCGCGACAATCCGGAACTGATGGCGGCGCGCGAGCGCCGCATTCCCGTGGTGCGCCGCGCCGAGATGCTGGCCGAGCTGATGCGGCTGAAGAGCTGCGTCGCCATCGCCGGCACCCACGGCAAGACCACGACGACCACGATGGTCGCAACGCTGCTCGATGCCGGCGGGCTCGATCCCACCGTGATCAACGGCGGCATCATCAATGCCTATGGCTCCAACGCGCGCTTAGGGGCCGGTGACTGGATGGTGGTCGAGGCCGACGAGAGCGACGGCACGTTTTTGAAACTGCCGACCGATGTCGCGATCGTCACCAATGTCGACCCCGAGCATCTCGACCACTTCAAGACGTTCGACGCCGTACAGGACGCATTCCGACATTTCGTCGAGAACCTGCCGTTCTACGGCTTTGCCGTGATGTGCATCGATCATCCCGTGGTGCAGACCCTCGTCGGCAAGATCGAGGATCGCCGCATCATCACTTACGGCGAGAATCCGCAGGCGGACGCGCGGCTGGTTGATCTCACCGCGGGCGGCGGCGGCTCGAAATTCAAGGTCGTGATCCGCGACCGCAAGAGCGGCGCCGTGCAAGAGATCGCCGACCTCGCGCTGCCGATGCCGGGCCGGCACAACGCCTCGAACGCGACGGCTGCAATTGCGGTCGCGCATGAGCTCGGCGTGTCGGACGATGCCATCCGCAAGGCGCTGGCCGGCTTCGGCGGCGTCAAGCGCCGCTTCACCAAGACCGGTGAATGGAACGGCGTCACCGTCATCGACGATTACGGCCATCACCCCGTGGAGATCGCGGCAGTGCTGAAAGCGGCGCGCGATTCCTACGACGGCAAGGTCATCGCCGTGGTGCAGCCGCATCGTTACACCCGCCTGCAATCGTTGTTTGAGGAATTCTGCACCTGTTTCAACGATGCCGATGCGGTTGTTGTCGCCGATGTCTATGCCGCCGGCGAAGCGCCGATCGACGGCATCGACCGCGAGCATTTCGTCGCAGGCCTGCGCGCCCATGGCCATCGCGAGGTAGTCCCGCTGCCGGCCGCGTCGGAGCTTGCGGGTATCGTCAAGGGGCTGGCGAAATCCGGCGATCTCGTCGTGTGCCTCGGTGCCGGCAACATCACGCAATGGGCGTATGCACTGCCGGGCGAATTGAAGGCGCTGGGGTAAGAGTGGCGATGCTTCACTCACTGCTTGCTGCACGGCACACTGCGCTCCCTCTCCCCTTGTGGGGGAGGGCGGGGGAGAGGGGTGGCCACAAACTCCGATCTCGCTTGGGGCTACCCCCCTCCCGTTCCCTCCCCCACAAGGGGGGAGGGAACGGAAAGAGTGTGCATTCCTCACGTGAGACAAACTCCTGCTGGGGCGTTGTCCTCACATGACCTTCCCCGACATCACTCCCTCGATCAAAGCCGCGATGCCCGAGCTCCGCGGCCGACTGCTGGCCAACCAGTCGCTCGCCGAGCTCACCTGGTTTCGCGTCGGCGGTCCGGCGCAGATGCTGTTCACGCCGGCGGATGAGGACGATCTCGCTTACTTCCTCGCGCGTCTCGCATCCGACATTCCCGTCTATGTCGTCGGCGTCGGCTCCAACCTCATCGTGCGCGATGGCGGCATTGCGGGCGTGGTGATCCGGCTCGCGCCGCGCGCCTTCGGCGAGGCGAGCGCGAGCGGCGATATCGTCGCCGCCGGTGCTGCCGCGCTTGACAAGCGCGTGGCGGAGGTTGCCGCGTCGGCCAATATCGGCGGGCTCGAATTCTATTTCGGCATTCCCGGCACCATCGGCGGCGCGCTGCGCATGAATGCGGGCGCCAATGGCGGCGAGACCAAGGACGTTCTGATCGAGGCGCGAGGGGTTGGGCGCGACGGCACCAAGCACGCGTTCTCCAACGCCGACATGAAGTTCGTCTACCGCAACAGCGGCGTCGATCCCTCCATCATCTTCACCTCGGCACGCTTTCGCGGTGAGATCAAAGATGCCGAGGCGATCCGCGCGCGCATGGCGGAGGTGCAAAGCCATCGCGAAACCGCGCAGCCGATCCGCGAAAAGACCGGCGGCTCGACCTTCAAGAATCCGCCCGGCCATTCCGCCTGGAAGCTGGTCGATGCCGCCGGCTGCCGCGGTTTGCGTGTCGGCGGCGCGCAGGTTTCCGAGATGCACTGTAATTTCCTGATCAACACGGGCGATGCCACGGCGCACGATATCGAGACGCTGGGCGAGACCGTGCGCGAACGCGTGAAGGCGAATTCCGGAATTGAGCTACACTGGGAAATCAAGCGGGTCGGGATTCCCGCGTGAGTGTCATTCCGGGGCTCGCAAAGCGAGAGCCCGGAATCCATACTCACGATCGTGGTTATGGATTCCGGGCCTGCGCCTTACGGCGCATCCCGGAATGACAACTAGGATAGGTAACTGAAGACATGCGCATCACGATCCTCTTCGGCGGCTCCAACCGGGAGCGTCTGGTTTCGGTCGCCTCGGCCCAGGCGCTGTATCAGGCGCTGCCCGAGGCTGATCTCTGGTGGTGGGACGTCGAGGACAAGGTGCATGTCGTGCAGGCGAAGCAACTGCTCGAACATACCCGTCCGTTCGAGGACGAGTTCAAGCCGGGCACATTAGGCATTCCGCTGGAGCAGGCACTCGATCAGGCCAAGGCTGAGGATCGTGTGCTGGTGCTCGGTCTGCATGGCGGGCGTGCCGAGAACGGCGAATTGCAGGTGATGTGCGAGGCGCGCGGCGTGGCCTTCACCGGATCGGGCTCGGCTTCCTCGCATCTCGCCTTCGACAAGATCGCGGCCAAGCATTTCGCCGCCCTCGGCGGCGTGACGCCGCCGGAGAACGTTGCGCTCGACAACATCGACGAAGCCTTCGCCGAATACGGGAGGCTGATCGCAAAGCCGGCGCGCGACGGATCGAGCTATGGCCTGATCTTCGTCAATGCCAAGCAGGATCTCGTCGCCGTCCGCAATGCGGCCAGGCACGAAGAATATGTGATCGAGCCTTATATCGCCGGCATCGAGGCGACCTGCGGCGTGCTGGAGCGCGCCGATGGTTCGATCATCGCGCTGCCGCCGATCGAGATCATTCCGGGCGAGGGCAATTTCGACTACGCCGCAAAATATCTCCTGAAGTCGACCCAGGAGATCTGCCCCGGCCGTTTCGCACCCGAGATCACCGCCGCGCTGAAGGCGCAGGCGATGCTGGCGCACCGCGCGATGTCCTGCACTGGCTATTCCCGGTCGGACTTCATCGTCTCGGACAGGGGCCTGGTCTATCTCGAGACCAACACGCTGCCCGGGCTGACCAAGTCCTCGCTCTACCCCAAGGCGCTGAAAGCCGAGGGGATCGAATTCGTCGACTTCCTGCGCGGCCTGGTGGAGCTCGCCGGGCGAGGCGTGCGGAAATAGTTAGGACTGGTTAACGGCCGAATGGGCAAAACGGGCCGGTTTGGTGCCCAAAACCAGTAAAATGCCGGACATCGCGGCATAAATGCCTCACATAGCGGGGCAAAATGCGCCGGACGTTAACGAACTTTACCTTTTGTTTACCAGGACGTCCGAAGGTTAACGCTGGCGGCGCATATGGCGCTTTGGCTGCCGGCGCGTGAGCTGTCGCGGGTGATGTCACCTCCAGCGAACGCTTTGAAGGGGAGAGGTTTTCTTCTGCTGAAGACCAGCACCCCGCCCGGCATGTCCAAGACGTCATGTTCGCCAGGATCCGCGCGATGTCGCGGGCAAACTGTTGACGAGCTCGTGCAATGGATGGAGCAGAAAGCCTCACCCGGTCCCTTTTCAGATCGCTGAGGCCCCAAGCTGACCTGAAGGCGGCCGCGATCGGAGCGGTCGTGCTTCTGCGCGAGTGGCTGCAGGACAAGCGTGACGAGAGGCGCGCAGCCGCCAAGATCAAGAGTAGAGCAAAGGCCGTCGTCGAGCGCGAGCCGCCGCCGCGCGTGGTCGCACTCGTCGAGCGCTACCTGCCGCGCCGGGTCGGGATCAGCATGACCGTGCTGCTGCTGATCGGAAGCTGCGGCTTCGGCATCGTCAAGGGCGGCCATCTCCAGGATTTCATCACCGCGGTCAGCGACACTCGCAACGCGCTGGCCAATTCCGCCGGGTTCCGCATTACCTCCGTCGTGATCAACGGCCGCAAACAGCTTACCCAGGACGAGATCCTGGCGATCGGTGGCGTCAGCGGCCGCTCCTCGCTGCTGTTCCTCGACGCCGACGCGGTGCGCGACAAGCTCAAGGCCAATCCCTGGATCGCGGATGCGACCGTGCTGAAGCTCTATCCGGGCCAGCTCATGATCGAGCTCACCGAGCGCAAGGCGTTCGCGCTGTGGCAGGAGGCTGGCCGGCTCTCGGTCATCGCCGATGACGGCGCCGTGCTCGAGCCCTACGTCTCGCGCCGTTTCCTGTCGTTGCCGCTCGTGGTCGGCAAGGGCGCCGAAACCCAGGCTCGCGACTTCCTCGCGCTGCTGGCGCGCTATCCGCAGGTCAATTCGGTGACCAAGGCCGCGATCTTCGTCGGCGAGCGGCGCTGGAATCTGAGGCTCAAGGACGGTCTCGACATCCGCCTGCCCGAGCAGGACGTTGGCAACGCGCTCGCGATGCTGTCCAAGCTCGACAAGGAGGACCGGCTGTTCTCCCGCGACATCGTCGCCGTCGACATGCGCCTGCCCGATCGGTTGGTGGTGCAGCTGTCCGAGGACGCCGCCAAGGCGCGCGAGGATCTGTTCAAGGACAAGAAGAAAAAGAAGGCCGGGGATTCCGCATGACCGGTCTCGATCGCACCCAGACACCGAAGACGCGCCCGATGCCGCACAAGCGCGGCGGCCTGGTCGCCTGCCTCGATATCGGCACCAGCAAGATCGCCTGCATGATCGCGCGGCTGAAGCCGTCGGCGCCGAGCGAGGCGCTGCGCGGCCGTACCCACGCGGTGGAGCTGATCGGCTACAGCCAGATCCAGTCGCGCGGCATGAAGGCCGGCGCGGTGATCGATCTCGGTGAATGCGAGCAGGCGGTGCGCCAGGCCGTCGCGCTCGCGGAGAAGATGGCCAAGGTGCGGGTCGAGTCCGTGCTGCTCTCGGTCTCCGGCGGCCGGCTTTCCGGCCAGCTGGTCGAAGCCGCCGCCGACATCCGTGGTGGCGCCGTGACGCAGGCCGACGTCAGCCGCGTCACCTCCACCGGCATGCGTCACGCCACGGGCGAAGGCCGCACCGTGCTGCACGCGCTGCCGGTCGGCTACACGCTCGACGGCGTCAAGGGCATCCGCGATCCCCGCGGCATGGTTGCCCATCAGTTCGGCATCGACATGAACGTCGTCACCTGCGACGCCACCGTTGCGCGGAACCTGATGCTGGCGGTCGAGCGCTGCCACATCAATGTCGAAGCCATGGCGGCGAGCTCGTATGTGGCCGGCCTGTCGGTGCTGACCGACGACGAGGCCGATCTCGGCGCCGCGGTCGTCGAGATGGGCGCGGGCACCACCACGATTGCCGTTTATTCAGGCGGCCGTTTCGTGCATGCGGCGGGTTTTGCGGTCGGCGGGCAACACATCACGATGGATCTCGCGCGCGGACTCTCCGCGACCATTGCCGATGCCGAGCGAATCAAGACGTTATACGGGACCGTCATCACCGGCGGATCGGACTCGCGTGAGCTGATGTCTGTGCCGACAGCCGGTGACGAGCAGGATCTGCCGCAGATCGTCTCCCGCGCCACCATCGCCAACATCGTCAAGCACCGTGCCGAGGAAGTCTTCGAAATGGTTCGGGACAAGCTGAAGGATTCGCCCTTCGCCGCAGAGCCCAACGGCCGCGTCGTGCTCTCGGGCGGAGCCTCGCAGCTCACTGGCCTCGTCGAACTCGGAACCCAGATACTCGGCCGGCCCGTGCGGGTCGGACGTCCGCTCGGCTTTGGCCGGCTGCCGAACGAGGCGAAGAACGCCGCGTTCGCGGTGCCGGCCGGACTCCTCGTCTACCCGCAATATGTTCACCTCGAACATGTCGAACCGCGGCATACGCGGCAGCAGGTCAGGACAGGGACGGGCGGTTATTTCGGAAAGGTCGGACGATGGCTACGCGAGGGCTTCTGATGACTCCTTTCCGCAATTATCGATTTTCACCAACTCCCGCGGCCACCGGCCGGGGCGAACCCACGCGCGCGTGATCGAGAGGCAGCAACCATGACCATCAGCATCAACGTTCCTGATATTCACGAACTGAAGCCCCGGATCACCGTGTTCGGCGTCGGCGGCGCCGGTGGCAACGCGGTCAACAACATGATCACGGCGGGCCTTCAGGGCGTCGACTTCGTGGTCGCCAACACCGACGCCCAGGCGCTGACGATGTCGAAGGCGCAGCGCATCGTGCAGATGGGCACCGCGGTCACGCAAGGGCTCGGCGCCGGCTCGCAGCCGAACGTCGGCGCCGCGGCGGCGGAAGAGGTGATCGACGAGCTGCGCGACCATCTCTCGGGCGCCAACATGGTGTTCGTCACCGCCGGCATGGGCGGCGGCACCGGCACCGGCGCAGCGCCCGTGATCGCCAAGACCGCGCGCGACATGGGCATCCTCACCGTCGGCGTCGTGACCAAGCCGTTCCACTTCGAGGGCGGCCGCCGCATGCGCACCGCTGAATCCGGCATCAACGAGCTTCACAAGGTCGTGGACACGCTCCTGATCATCCCGAACCAGAACCTGTTCCGGGTCGCCAACGAGAAGACCACCTTCGCCGACGCCTTCGCGATGGCCGACCAGGTGCTCTATTCGGGCGTTGCCTGCATCACCGACCTGATGGTCAAGGAAGGCCTGATCAACCTCGACTTCGCCGACGTCCGCGCCGTCATGCGCGAGATGGGCAAGGCGATGATGGGCACGGGCGAAGCCTCCGGCGACAAGCGTGCGCTGACCGCCGCCGAAGCTGCGATCGCGAACCCGCTGATCGACGATAGCTCGATGAAGGGCGCCAAGGGCCTCCTCATCTCGATCACCGGCGGCAAGGACCTCACCCTGTTCGAGGTCGACGAAGCCGCGACCCGCATCCGCGAGGAAGTGGACCAGGACGCCAACATCATCGTCGGCGCAACCTTCGACGAGGCGCTCGACGGACTGATCCGCGTCTCGGTCGTTGCCACCGGCATCGAGCAGGCCGCGATCGCCCGTAACAGCCAGGCGACCAGCGCTCCCGTCGCGAACGCGGCGCCGCAGGCACAGCAGGCTCCCGCAGCGCCGCCCGTGGCTGCCGAGAGCCGTCTCGCCGACCTGACCGCGCGGCTCCGCGCCGACAATCAGCGCATGGCCGAGCGCGCCCAGAAGCTGGAAGCGCAGATGCCGGCCGCAGCACAGCCTCCGGTCGCTGCAGCGCCCCGTCCGAACGTCGAGCGCGCTGCGCTCGCCGCGATCGCCGCCGCCGTTGCGGAGGTGCCGCAGGCACCTGCGCCGATGCAGACCTACGGCGACGTCACCGTGCGCCCGATCGCTCAGAAGCCGACCCTGTTTCCGGAGCCTGAGCAGGCCCCGATCGCGATGCAGGAGCCGATGACGCCCGAGACCTTCATCCCGCCGCAGGCCGAGCGCCCGGTCCGTGCGCCGCGGATGCCGCGCATCGACGAGCTGCCGATGCCGGCCCAGGCCGAGCTTCGCCAGGCTCGCGGTGAGGTCGAGGAGGAGACGCCGCCGAAGAGCCGCCTGTCGCTGCTCCAGCGCCTCGCCAATGTCGGCCTCGGCCGTCGCGACGAGGAAAGTGAGCCGCCGGTCGCGGCCCGCACCGCCGGTCCCGCAATGCCGCCGCTGCCCGAGCGCCGGCAGCAGAAGACCGTGGCGCAGCAGATCGCGTCGAGCGAACCGGTATCTGAGTATGCCCGCCGACCCGCGCCGCAGGGCCTGGACATGCACGGCCGTCCCGCGCCTGTTGCGCCGGCGCCACAGGGCGACGACCATCTTGATATCCCGGCCTTCCTGCGGCGGCAGGCGACCTGAGGATTGTTACAATAAGGCAGACGAAAAAAGGTCCCGGCAACAAGCTTGCCGGGACCTTTCCTTTTGTCCCGTGCATACCCGGATTGCGCAGTCAAACAACTGATTTTAAATCATTAATTACGTGTTCGGGTGTTCAGTAAAACTGCCGGCAGCGGCCCAAAACCTCGGCGCAATTTGGTTAAGCCTTGGCGCGAATACGGCAGGTTTGGGGTAACAATCGGTAAAAAAGCGTGAGTTGGCGCTGTTTGAGGCAGTGACTATGGTTTGCCGTGACTTGGGGATACGGATTCGCGGCGCCGGCACCGGCCGGCCAAGTGGGTCTAGTATAAGTCGCAGTGGGTCGTAGTGGGGCGGGTTCCTGATGAAATTTAGCCGGCAAACAACGCTTCGTGCGCAAGCCTCTGTGGCAGGCGTGGGCGTTCATTCCGGTCTTCCCGTCACCCTCACGCTTGGGCCTGCACCTGTCGACGCGGGCTTTATTTTTGTCCGGACGGGCCTTGAGGGAAGCGATCGCGAAGTTCAGGCGACCGCTGACCAGGTGATCGCGACCGACTTCGCCACCGTCCTCGGCGATCGTAACGGTCCGCTGGTCTCCACTGCCGAGCACGTGCTTGCTGCACTGCGGGGCATGGGTGTCGACAACGCCACGATCGAGATCGACGGTCCGGAAGTGCCGATCATGGACGGCAGCGCTGCGGCCTTCATTGCGGCGATCGACCAGGCCGGTATCGTGACCCAATCGGCACAGCGCCGCTTCATTCAGGTTTTGAAGCCGGTTTCGGTCAAGGTTGGCGACTCCTTCGGCGAGATCAGGCCCTACGCCAACGGGTTCTCCGTCGAGGTCGAGATCGACTTTACCAATCCCGTCATCGGCCAGCAGGCTTACGCTTTCGACCTCAATCCGGAACGTTTCCGCCGCGAAGTCGGCCGGGCCCGGACCTTCGGCCTGATGTCCGACGTCGCGCGGCTCTGGAGCGCGGGTTATGCCCTCGGCGCCTCCTTCGACAACACCGTCGTGTTCGACGACGAGCGGCTGCTCAACACCGAGGGCCTGCGCTACGCCGATGAATGCGCCCGCCACAAGGTGCTGGACGTGATTGGCGATCTCTCGCTGGCCGGCCTGCCGCTGCTTGGCGCCTACCGCTCGGTGCGTGGCGGCCACAAGCTCAACCACGCCGTCCTGACCGCGTTGCTCGCCGACCGTACCGCCTGGCGGGTGGTCGAGGGCGAGGCGGCCCGCCGCACCACGCGTCTCCAGGGCGAAGTCGGTCGCGGTATCGTCGGCGGCCGGATCGCTGCGGCCTACGGGCCCGACGTGTCCTGACGGCTCTGCTGTCGCAGGCCCTGGCCGCGGCTGCCCCCGGGAAACTCCCGGTAACCATGATCGGCTAGGATTGCGGCGCGTTCGCCTTAATCCGGGCGAAATGCCTGCCTATCCGGTTGGTTAAAGATCGCTTTTCGGATACATCGGCGTGGTCGCATGGCAGGCACCACGGTTACATTTCGCGCCCATGACGGGGTTCATGGGCTGGCGGGCACCGCATCACAGGGCGTCAGGGCTTAAACTCATGTCGGCACAGCGTATGACGCGCGGATATTTCTCGGTCTCGCCGCGAGCCCGTGGGCCGCTTCAGGCCGTCACCTTCATCATGCTCGCGCTGCCGCTCGCCGGCTGCGGCACCGGCTCGCTCTGGGACAAGTTCACTGCCAAGGACGACACCTTCGTCGAGGAGCCCGCCGACAAGATCTACAATGAGGGCCTGTACCTCATGAACGAGAAGAAGGACATGAAGGCGGCGAACAGGAAGTTCGAAGAGGTCGACCGCCAGCATCCTTATTCCGAATGGGCCCGCAAATCGCTGCTGATGTCGGCCTATGCGTCCTATCAGGGCGGCGACTTCGACGGCTGCATCGGCGCCGCCACCCGCTACGTCACGCTGCATCCCGGCAGCCCGGATGCGGCCTATGCGCAATATCTGATCGCGGCCTCCCATTACGACCAGATCCCGGACACCAGCCGCGACCAGGCCCGCACCGAGAAGGCGATCGCCGCTCTGGAAGAGGTGGTGCGCAAATATCCCAACTCGGAATATGCGACGTCGGCCAAGGCCAAGATCGAGGGTGCGCGCGACCAGCTCGCCGGCAAGGAAATGAATGTCGGCCGCTACTACGCACAGAAGCGCGACTACACGGCGGCGATCAACCGCTACAAGACCGTCGTCACGCAGTACCAGACCACCCGCCATGTCGAGGAGGCGCTGTTCCGGCTCACCGAGGCCTATTTGGCGATCGGCATCGTCGGCGAGGCGCAGACCGCGGCAGCCGTGCTTGGGCACAATTTTCCTGACAGTCGCTGGTACAAGGACGCCTATAATCTTGTAAAATCCGGCGGTCTCGAACCGAGCGAGAATCAGGGGTCTTGGATCAGCCGGACCTTCAAGAAGATGGGTCTCGGCTAGGAAATTTGGTTCCATGCTGGCGCGTCTGTCGATCCGTGACATCGTCCTGATCGAACGGCTCGATATCGAATTCGCCACCGGGCTTGCGGTTTTGACCGGCGAGACTGGGGCGGGCAAATCCATCCTGCTCGATGCTTTTGCGCTTGCGCTCGGCGGCCGCGGCGACGCCGGCCTCGTGCGCCACGGCGCGGACCAGGGGCAGGTCACTGCCATGTTCGATATCCCCAAGAATCACCCCGCGACGAAGATCCTCGCCGAGAACGGTCTGGAGGACACCGGCGAGATGATTCTCCGCCGCGTGCAGCTCGCCGACGGCCGCACCCGGGCCTTCATCAACGACCAGTCGATCAGCGTGCAGACGCTGAAGGCGGTCGGTGCCGCCCTGGTCGAGATCCACGGCCAGCACGACGAGCGCGCGCTCGTCGATGCCGCCACCCACCGCCGCCTGCTCGACGCGTTCGCGGGCCTGGAGAAGGACGTCGCCGCGGTCGAAGCACTGTGGGACGCGCGCCGCACCGCCAACACCGCGCTGGAGGAGCATCGCGCCGGCATGGAGCGCGCCGCGCGGGAGGCCGACTATCTGCGCCACGCCTCCGACGAGCTCAAGCAGCTCGCGCCCAAGGAGGGCGAGGAGACTTCGCTGGCGTCCCGCCGCACCACCATGATGCAGGGCGAGAAGATCGCCTCCGATTTGCGCGAGGCGCAGGAAGCGGTCGGCGGCAACCATTCGCCGGTCGCCTCGCTGTCCGCCGCCGTGCGCCGGCTGGAGCGACGTGGCGTCAATTCGCCGGCGCTGGTCGAGCCCGCCGTGAAGGCGATCGACGCCGCCATCAACGCGCTGGAGGAGGCCGACCAGCACCTCCAGGCAGCGCTCGCCGCGACCGATTTCGATCCTTCAGAGCTCGAACGCATCGAGGAGCGCCTGTTCGCGCTGAGGGCCGCCTCGCGCAAATATTCGACGCCGGTCGACGGGCTCGCCGCGCTGGCCGCCAGATATGCCGCCGACGTCGTGCTGATCGATGCCGGTGCCTCGCGCCTGAAGAAGCTGGAGCAGGCCGCGATCGAGGCTGATAGCCGCTATGCCGCAGCCGCCAAGAAGCTGTCGCTGGTGCGGCAGAAATCGGCGGAGAAGCTCAACAAGGCCGTCAACGCGGAGCTTGCGCCGCTGAAGCTCGAACGCGCGAAATTCATGACCCAGGTTGCGACCGACGAGGCAGCTCCGGGGCCGCAAGGCTTCGACCGCGTCGAGTTCTGGGTGCAGACCAATCCGGGCACCAAGCCTGGACCGATGATGAAGGTCGCCTCCGGCGGCGAACTCTCGCGCTTCCTGCTGGCGCTCAAGGTCGTGCTGTCCGACCGCGGTTCGGCGCCGACGCTGGTGTTCGACGAAATCGACACCGGCGTGGGCGGTGCGGTCGCCGACGCCATCGGCGGGCGCCTGGCGCGGCTTGCCGGCAAGGTCCAGGTGATGGCCGTGACCCACGCCCCGCAGGTTGCCGCCCGCGCCGATCAGCATCTGCTCATCTCCAAGGATGCCCTCGACAAGGGCAAGCGCGTCGCCACCCGCGTCAATGCGCTCGCCGCCGACCACCGCCGCGAGGAAATCGCCCGCATGCTGGCCGGCGCCGAGATCACGGCGGAGGCGAGGGCAGCGGCGGAACGGCTGCTGAAGGCGGCCACGGCTTAGGCTTTCACCGTCATTCCGGGGCGATGCGAAGCATCGAACCCGGAATCTCGAGATTCCGGGCCTGGTCCTTCGGACCATCCCGAAATGACCCTCTCAATTGCAGATCGACTCGTACAGATCATCCCAGTTTGGATTGTCTTTCTCGATCAGCTTGATTTTCCAGTCCGCTTCCACTTCTTGAGCTCCTTCTCGCGTGAGATTGCCGAGATCGGATCGTCATAGACTTCGAACCAAACGAGCTGCGTGATGTTGTATTTGGCCGTCAAGCCTGGCGCGCCTTTGATTCGATGCTCGTAGACGCGGCGCACGAGGTCATTGGTGATGCCGACATAGATTGCTCCGTCGCGCCGGCTTGCTAGGATATAGACGTAGTAAGCCATAGTCTCTCCCCCAACCGTCATTCCGGGGCGCACGAAGTGCGAACCCGGAATCTCGAGGTTCCGGGTCTGGTCCTTCGGACCATCCCGGAACGACGAGCTAGAACCTTAATCATCATGGCAAGAGCAGCAAAATCGAAACCACTTCGCGACGTCGCCGACCTCACCAAGGCGCAGGCCAAGGTCGAGCACATGCGGTTGTCGCTCGAGATCGAGGGGCATAACGAGCGCTACTATCAGGAGGATGCGCCCACCGTCACCGACGCCGAATACGACGCGTTACGCCAGCGCTTCAATGCCATCGAGAAGCGCTTTCCGGAATTTGTCACGGCAGACTCGCCCTCGCAGAAGGTCGGCGCGGCGCCGTCCGGCCGCTTCAAGAAGGTCCGGCATTCCGTCCCGATGCTGTCGCTCGACAATGCCTTTGCCGAAGAGGACGTGCGCGACTTCGTCGGCCGTATCGTGCGCTTTCTGAAGCTCGACGACGACAAGGTCAATTTCTCCGCCGAGCCGAAGATCGACGGCCTCTCGATGTCGCTACGCTATGAGGGCGGCGAGCTCGTCACTGCGGCGACGCGCGGCGACGGCGCGGTGGGCGAGGACGTCACCGCCAACATCCGTACCCTCGAAGACGTGCCGCAGAAGCTGAAAGGCCGCAACGTCCCCGACATCTGCGAGGTCCGCGGCGAGGTCTACATGACCAAGAAGGCGTTCCTCGCGCTCAACGAGCGGCAGAAGGCGGCGGGCGATACCATTTTCGCCAATCCACGCAATTCGGCCGCGGGCTCGCTCCGGCAGAAGGACCCGACCATCACCGCTTCGCGTCCGCTCGGCTTCTTTGCCTATGCCTGGGGCGAGATGAGCGCGATGCCCGAGGGGACGCAGAGCGGCATGATCGGCTGGTTCGAGCGCTGCGGCTTCAAGACCAATCCGCTGACCAAGTTGTGCCACTCCGTGGAGGAGCTGATCGCGTTCCACCAGAGCATCGAGGAAGAGCGCGCCGAACTCGACTACGATATTGATGGCGTCGTCTACAAGGTCGACCGCATCGACTGGCAGGAGCGGCTCGGCTTCGTCTCGCGCACGCCGCGCTGGGGCATCGCGCACAAATTCCCGGCCGAGCGCGCCATGACGGTGCTGCGTGACATCGAGATCCAGGTCGGCCGCACCGGCTCGTTCACGCCGGTCGGCAAGCTCGAACCGGTCGGGGTCGGCGGCGTGATCGTGCAGAACGTCACGCTGCACAACGAGGACTACATCAAGGGCATCGGCAACAAGGGCGAGGTGCTGCGCGAGGGCCGCGACATCAGGATCGGCGACACCGTCGTGATCCAGCGCGCCGGCGACGTGATTCCGCAAGTCGTCGACGTCGTCCTCGACAAGCGGCCGAAGACTGCAAGAGAGTTTCACCTCCCGAAGAAGTGTCCCTGCCCGCTGCACACCGACGTTGTGCGCGGGGAGACGGCGGCGGGCGAGGAGGAGTCGCGATCCCGTTGCACCGGCGAGTTCGCCTGCCCCTATCAGAAGATCGAGCACTTGAAACTGTTCGTGTCGCGTCGCGCCTTCGACATTGATGGTCTCGGCGAGAAGCAGCTCCAGTATTTCTTCGACGAAGGATGGGTCAAGGAACCCGCCGAGATCTTCACGCTGGAGAAGCGCAATTCCAAGCTCAAGCTCGAGGAGATCGAGGGCTACGGCGCGACTTCGGTGCGCAACCTGTTCGGCGCCATCGAGAGCCGGCGCAAAATCGCGCTGGAGCGCTTCGTCTACGCGCTCGGCATGCGTCATGTCGGCGAGACCACGGCGCTGGCGCTGGCACGCGGCTACGGCTCGTGGGACGCCTTCCACGACGCCTGCCTGAAGGTCGCTCACGGTGACGAGGAGGCGATGGCGGACATGGACGCGCTCGACCAGATCGGTGACACCGTGATCAAGAGCATCGCCGACTATTTCGGCGAGAGCCACAATCGCGGCATTGTCGAGCGGTTGACCAGCGAAATCGAGATCATCGACGCCGAGAAGCCGAAGAGCAACTCGGCCGTTGCCGGCAAGACCGTGGTGTTCACGGGATCGCTGGAGAAGATGACGCGCGACGAGGCCAAGGCGACGGCTGAGCGGTTAGGGGCCAAGGTATCCGGCTCGGTCTCGAAGAAGACCGATCTCGTCGTCGCCGGCCCGGGCGCGGGCTCGAAGCTCGCCGAGGCCAACAAGCACGGCGTCCAGGTGCTGACCGAGGACGAGTGGCTGAAGCTGATCGGGGAGTGAGGTCGACTTTCGTCAACGCGGGAGGATCGTAGCCCGGATGGAGCGCAGCGAAATCCGGGATTCGCGCCACAGGTAACGGCGCCCCCGGATAGCGCTTCGCTCCATCCGGGCTACGAGACTCCCTCCGTCGTCATTGCGAGCGCAGCGAAGCAATCCAGAATCTTACCGCAGGTAGCAGTCTGGATTGCTTCGCTGCGCTCGCAATGACGCGGAGGAGCGCGCCACCCCCCACATCATCCCTGTCTCTTCTTCTTCCGCCTGCCCGATCAGCGCCTCGCTGACCACGACTTCGCGGCGGGGAACGACGAAGAACATCATGCAGGCACAGAGCAGCGAGATCGCCAGCACCGCGGCGGTCAGCGGCAGCGTCGTTGCCGAGTGACCGCCGAGATAGGCGCCGAATTGCGACATCAGCGCGCCAATCCCCTGCTGCAGAAAGCCCATGGCGCCCGACGCGGTGCCGGCGGCTTCGGGGCGGATGCTGATCGCGCCGGCCGCGGAATTCGCCATCACGAAGGCATTGCCGACCATCACGATCATCTGCGTGCCGAAGAGCCAGGCGGGCGCTTCGTTCCAGCCGGTAAAACTCCACAGCAAATTCAACAGGCTGCCGGCGAGCTGGAGCGCGAGCCCGAACCAGATCAGCTTCGCCAGCGAGTGCCGCGGCGCAAAGCGCACGCAGAGCAGATTTCCGACCAGATAGGCGAAACCGGTCGTGGCGAACCACGCGCCGTATTCGGCACTGGTTCGGCCCATCTGCGTCACGACGATGTAAGGCCCACCACCGGCAAAAGTGAAGATGATCTGGGACGCCAGCACCTGGCACATGACGTAGCCGATGAAGGCGCGGCTCTTGATCAGGGTGCCGACGTCGCTGCGAAAGCCGCCGCTGCCGACCGCGCGGTCGCGGCGCGTCTCCGGCAATGCGATCGCGATGCCAGCGGCGACAATGATCGCGGCGACGGTGATGACGTAGAAGATCGCGCGCCAGCCGAATGCGGTCTCGATCAGGCCGCCGGTGAGCGGCGAGACCATCTGGCCGATCATGAGCGCGGCGACCACGAGGCTGATCATGGACGCGACGCGGTCGCGCGCGTAGATGTCGCGGATGATGGCGCGGCTCACCACCATGCCGGAGGCGCCGCCGAGCGCCTGGAAGAAACGCGCTGCGATCAGTTGCGGCAGGGTTTCGGCGAAGATGCAGGCGATGCTCGCCACGACCATCAGCGCAAGGCCCCCGAGCAGCACCGGGCGCCGGCCGAACTTGTCCGACAATGGCCCCATGATGAGCTGCGACAGCGCGATGCCGACCATGTAGAGCGACACCGTCATCTGCGCGATCGAGATGTCGCGCCCGAACGTCGTCGCCAGCACGGGCAGCGCCGGAACCAGGATGTAGAGCGAGATCGGCGCGACCCCGGTCATGACGACGAGCAGCAGCAACACCACGCGCGAGGTCGCAAGGTTGGTTGCCGCTTTTGGCGGCTTGCTGATGATGCCGTGCATAAACGTCCGTCTTTCGAATTCAAATCGGACTGTAGCGGGCTCGCACAGGTCCGATATCGGCGTTTCGGAATGCGGCTATACGGATTCCGGGATGGTTATGATGCCGGAGTGATGGGCGTGCGTTGCATGCGCGGCATGTGCGCTGTCATTCCCCGCGGAAGCGGGGAATCCAGTACGCCGCGGCTTATCCGAACACGTTAGCCGTCTCTGGAATACTGGATGCCCCGCTTTCGCGGAGCATGACAGTTGTGCTGGAGAAGTAGCCTTGCGCAAATCGCGTAGCGCTATGCGCGCTACGAAACAGGAGCCCTAACCCGTCAGCTCCGCCGTCGCTTGATCGAGCCAGGCCTTCGTCGCCTCATCGAGCGCCGGCCGCACCTCGGCCCGAACGCGGGCGTGGTAGGCATTGAGCCAGGCGAGCTCATCCTCGCTCAGCATCGCTGCGTCGATGAGCCGGCGGTCGATCGGCGCCAGGGTCAGGGTCTCGAACGCGTTCATCGGCTTCTCGGCGCTCTTGATGTCGGCGGCGACGACCAGCTCGAGATTCTCGATGCGGATGCCGAAGCCGTCGGTCTTGTAGTAGCCGGGCTCGTTGGAGAGGATCATGCCGCGCTTCAGCGGCGTGGTCCCGAGCTTCGAGATCCGCGCCGGACCTTCGTGCACCGAGAGATAGCTGCCGACGCCATGGCCGGTGCCATGCTCGAAATCGACGCCGGCGGCCCAGAGGTATTGCCGTGCCAGCGTGTCGAGCTGCGCGCCCGTGGTGCCGTCCGGAAAGATCGCGCGCGCGATCGCGATATGGCCGCGCAGCACGCGGGTGAAGCGGTCGCGCATCTCGTCCGTCGGCTCGCCCACCGCCATGGTGCGTGTGACGTCGGTGGTGCCGTCTTCGTACTGCGCACCGGAATCGATCAGCAGCAGGTCGCCGGAGGCGATCCGCCGGTTGCTCTTGCGGGTGACGCGGTAGTGTACGATGGCGCCGTTCGGGCCGGTGCCGGAGATGGTCGGAAACGACACGTCCTTCAGCGCGCCGGTGTCGCGGCGAAACGTTTCCAGCGCCTCGACCGCGTCGATCTCGGTGAGCTTGCCGCTTGCGGCCTCGCGGTCGATGAAGGCGAGGAAGCGCGCCAGCGCCACGGCGTCGCGCCGATGCGCCGTCTGCGTGCCCTTGATCTCGGTCGCGTTCTTGACCGCTTTGAGCAGTGCAATCGGATCGCTGCCGCGCACCGGCTTGCCGCCGGCGCCCGCGATCAGCCGACTGATTGCGTCGGCCGCGGTGGCGCTGTCGAGCGCGATCGATCCGCCGCTCTTGGCCAGCGCCATCAGCGTCGGCGCCATCGCGTCGGGCTCGCGCACGTCGGCGGCCTGCTCGAGATGGTCGCGCGTGAGGTTGGAGAGCTTGCGATGGTCGATGAAGATGGTGGGACGTCCGTCCTTCGGCACGAGGGCGTAGGACAGCGGCAGCGGGGTATGGGCGACGTCGGCGCCGCGGATGTTGAAGGTCCAGGCGACCGCGTGGCTGTCAGATAGCACCAGCGCATCGACACCGAGCTTTCCGATCTCGCTTCGGATCTGCGTCAGCTTCTCAGCCTCCGTAACGCCGGCATGTGCCAGTCCGTGGATGGCGACGGGGGCGAGCGGCGGCTGCGGGCGGTCCTGCCAGATCGCGTCGATTGGATTGCTGTCGACCGCAACCAGCTCGGCGCCGGCCTTGGCGCAGGCGGCGGACAGGCGTTCGGCTGCCGTAAAAGTGTGCAGCCATGGATCAAATCCAAGGCGGTCACCGGCTTTCAGATGCGCCGACACCCAGCTCTCCGGCGGCGGGTCAATCAGCGATTCCACGGCCCAGGCCTTTGCATCGACCTGCTTGGCGGCCTGAAGCGTGTAGCGGCCGTCGACGAACAATGCGGCCTCCCGGGTCAGAACCACCGCGAATCCCGCCGAACCCGTGAACCCGGTCAGCCAGGCCAGCCGCTCTTCCGACGGCGGCACATATTCGTTCTGCTGCTGATCGGCGCGTGGAATGACGAAGCCGGTCAGCTTGCGGCGGGCGAGTTCTTCGCGAAGTGCGGCCAGCCGTGCGGTCAATGCGACGCCGGCCTCCGGCTCCTCGAATGTCTGGAAGTGTGCTTCGAACATGGTGGATCACTTTAGGATCATGGGGACGAGTCCGCAATCTGGGCGCATTTGCGTCGCATCTGGCATGGACCGTGCTTGAAATGGTTCCACTCGAGTCGAGTGGAGTAAGGATGCTGCAGTCGCGCTTTGTCCGGATAACAGGGAAATTCGAGCAGGTGGTTCATCTCAACGATGAGGGGACACACGATGCCAGCGTTCACGTTTGAGAAGATTTCGCCGCCGGTGCGTCGGGCTCCGACTCCGGCGGCACCGAAGAAGCCGCGCAGCGTCATCAGCCAGATGATCGACCGCATCGCCGAGCGCCGCGCAAGGCGTACGTTGCAAGACGAGCACGCGATGCGCCGCGACGAGAAGCTGGCGGAGTAGCGGCATCGATGATGCCGAAGGGTGGGCGAACTTCGTAGGGTGGGCAAAGGCGCGAAGCGACGTGCCCACCATCTCTCTCGGTCGCAAAAAGTGCGTGGGCACGCTTCGCTTTGCCCACCCTACGGCACCGCTGGCCATCCCATCTTCCGCAGCAGCAAGCTGCTCCACCCCTCGATCCGCAGATGCTTCAACGGCACGAGGCCGCGCGCGCGGTAGGCGGCGATCACGGCGGGGGCCTGGTGCGTCAGCAGGCCGGAGAGGATGACGCGTCCGCCGGGCGCGAGATGCCGCGCCATCGGGCCCGCCAATTGCCTGAGCGGGTTGGCAAGGATGTTGGCCAGCACCAGGTCGAACGGACCGGCCTGGCTAAAATCCGGCGCGGCGAAGCCGGTGGCGCGAATCACCCGCACCAGGTTGCCAACTTCATTCAGCCCCGCATTCTCGGCCGCCACCCGCACCGACGGCGGGTCGATGTCGGAGGCGAGCACGTGGCGGTGCAATGCTTTCGCCGCGGCGATCGCCAGCACGCCCGTCCCGGTGCCGAGGTCGAGCAGGTTCCTCGGACGGGAACTCTTCAGGACATGGTCAAGCAGCAGTAAACAGCCGCGGGTGGTGCCGTGGTGGCCGGTGCCGAAGGCGAGCGCGGCCTCGATCTCGATCTTGAGCTTATTCGCCGTCACGCGGCCGCGGTCGTGGCTGCCGTGCACGACAAAACGGCCGGCCGGCACCGGGACGAGATCTTCCAGGCTGGCCTTGACCCAGTCCTTGGCCTCCATCGTGTCGAAGATGAGGGTATCGGCAATCTCATTTCCTGCCGAAGTTACAACGAGTTCGCGCAATAGCACCTGGTCGGGCGCCTCGGCGAAATGCAGCGTGACGTCCCATTGTCCGTCCGGGCGCTCGAAGGCGGCGACCGCCGCATCGCCCTCGAAAAATACCTCGGTGAGCACGTCGACGACGCGCCTGGCGTCGGCCTCGCTGCCGATCGAAAAGCTGGCGCGATGGGTCGGAGAAGGCTGCATTCAGGGTTCCGTTGAGTTCAATTTTTGGAACTTTTGTTCCCAATTTACCGCATAACTTGCGGTTCCCGGGTTAACCGGGACGTAGGCTGTGTCCCGTACATTTCCGGGTGTCGAATTAAGCCAATACAGCTCGGAATTGAAACGGAGGCGAGACTTGAAAAGCATGATTCAGAAGTTCTGGTCGGATGAGTCCGGTGCAACCGCGATCGAGTACGGCCTGATTGCCGCGGGCATCGCTCTGGCGATCATCACCGTGGTGAACAACCTGGGCACCACCCTGAACGATAAGTTCACTTCGATTAGCACCTCCTTGAAGTAATTTCCGCCCCATTTCCCAGCGGGGGCTGTTTTTCTTTTGAGGCTATTCCTGATCACCGCCCGCGAGGGGATTCCCCTGGCGGGCGAGGTCGTTTTTTGGCGAGCGCTTTCGATATTCACAGATTGTCCGCTGCTTGACGGGACGCTATCCACCGGCTTCTCCCGCCATTGTCCCTGCGATCTTCCACCGACTTTCCCCAGGGCGCCTCGACGTTTTGGTCGAGCATCGGTCGGTCTTTCCACAGACCATTCAACAGCCCGTCCACAAGAGATCCACAGACCTATCCACGGCTTCCGAACAGCGAGCGGTGATCCCTTAAGATCGCCTGCGCGGCGTTATGGCCGGGGGCACCGGTGACGCCGCCGCCGGGATGGGCGCCGGAGCCGCAATGGTAGAGGCCCCTGAGCGGCCCGCGATAATCGGCGTGGCCCAGCATCGGCCGTGCCGAGAACAACTGGTTCAAGGTCAGCGCGCCGTGGAAGATGTCGCCGCCCAGCAGCCCGAACTGCCGTTCGAGATCGAGCGGGGACAGGATCTGGCGGCCGAGCACGCTTCCCGCAAAACCCGGCGCGTATTGATCCACCGTCGCGATCATGAGATCGGCGACCTCGTCGCGATGGTCGTCCCACGACTTTCCGGCGGGAAGCCTAGGAGCAACGTGCTGGCAGAACAGGCTGGCGACGTGCTTTCCCGCAGGCGCCAGCGTGTCGTCGAGCGTGGAGGGGATCAGCATCTCGACGACCGGCTCCCGGCTCCAGCCTTGCGCACGCGCATCGAGATAGGCGCGGTCCATGTAGTCGAGGCTCGGCGCCAGGATGATGCCGGATGAGAGATGATCGCCTTCGCCCGGCAGCGCCGTGAAGGAGGGCAGTCGGTCCAGCGCCACGTTCATGCGAAAGGTGCCGGAGCCGTTCTTCCAGTGCCGGATGCGTGCGAGGAAGTCCGCAGGGAGTGCCTCGGCCGCGACCAGGTGCGTGTAGAGCAGCTTTGGATTGACATTGGCCGCGACATATTTCGCGCGGATCGTCTCGCCGTTTTCCAGCACAATTCCGACGGCGCGGTCGCGCTCGACGATGATCTCGCGGACGCCCGCGTCGGTGTCGATCACAGCGCCACGGTCGCCTGCCGCGCGCGCCATCGCTTGCGTGATCGCGCCCATGCCGCCGATGGCATGGCCCCAGACGCCCTTCTTGCCGTTCACCTCGCCGAAGGCGTGATGCAGCATCACATAGGCCGAGCCGGCGGCGTAGGGGCTGGCATAGTTGCCGACGATGGCGTCGAAGCCGAACAGCGCCTTGACCAGATCATGCTCGAAGCGCTCGTCCAGCATCTCGCCGGCCGAGCGGGTGAAGAGATCGAGCAGGCTACGGCTCTGTTCCAGGGTGAGACCCCGCAGGATGTTGGCGGTCTTCCAGGCGTTGACGCCTTCGCGGACGGCCGCCGTGCCAAAACCGTCGACGAGGTTCGGCGGCGCGCGCAGCACGAACTGCCTGAGCACGTCGGCGATGTCTTCCAGCTCGCGTGAAAACCCCTCGAGCGCGACCGCGTCATGCGCGCTCAACCGCGCGACTGATGCCTGCGTCCGTCCCTCGCCGGTGAGGAGATAGCTGCCGTCAGGCGCGGGCAGGAAATTCTGGGCGCGCCGTTCGACGATCCGCAGGCCCTGCTCGGCGAGCTTGAGGTCACGGATCACCTGCGGATTGAGCAGGCTCACGGTGTAGGCCGCGACCGAATTGCGGAATCCCGGGTGAAACTCCTCGGTGACCGCGGCACCGCCGACCACCTTGCGGCGCTCGACCACGCGCACGCGCAGGCCCGCCATCGCGAGATAGGCTGCGCAGGTGAGGCCGTTATGGCCCGCGCCGATGATGACGACGTCGGTTTCGCTCATGATCAGTTCAAGTCCAATCCACCGTCATTCCGGGCGTTGCGGAGCGCGACTACGGTGGGGGGTCCGCACCGGAGAATCTCGAGGTTCCGGGTTCGATGCTTCGCATCGCGCTGGAACGACATCTGTATATCAGGCATTTCTCGCGGCAACATCACGACCCCCTTTATTGCCCGTTCAGGCGCCTTGTGCTCCATTGCGCGCGTCCGGCGCCCGCCGGGGAATGTTTGCCGGAGCGCTCATGGATTCGATCGTGCAACCTGCCGCCACGGAGCAGCCGTCTTCGTCGCGCAACCGGCTGCTGCTGACGGTCTACACCGCGGCGATCTTCGTCAGCGCTCTGCTGTTGTTCTCGGTGCAGCCGCTGTTCACGAAAATGGTGCTGCCGCGGCTCGGCGGCTCGCCGGCGGTGTGGTCGGTGGCAATGGTGTTCTTCCAGTCGCTGCTGCTGGCGGGCTACGCCTATGCGCATCTGCTGATGCAGGCGAGGCGCCGCATCGTTCCGGTCGCGGTGCATCTGGTGCTGCTGATCGCGGCCTTCGCCACGCTGCCGCTCGGCATCGCCTCCGCCTATGGCGAGCCGCCCGCTTCGGGCTATGCCTTCTGGCTGCTCGGCCTGTTCGTGGTCTCGATCGGCCTGCCGTTCTTTGCGCTCGCCGCGAACAATCCGCTGCTGCAAGCCTGGTTCGTCCGCACCGGCCATCCGGCCGGACACGATCCCTACTTCCTCTATGCCTCCTCCAACATCGGCAGCTTCCTTGCGCTGTTGTCCTATCCGTTCCTGCTGGAGCCGATATTCACGCTGCACACGCAGAACCGGTTCTGGACCGCCGGCTATGGCCTGCTGATCCTCCTGATCGGCGCCTGCGGTGTGCTGTTGTTGCGCTCGCCGAAGCTGGCTGAGGTCGATGCGCGAGCCGAGGACGCGCATGCGCCGGCGCCGGGCTTCGTGACGCGGCTGCGCTGGATCTTCCTCGCCGCCGTGCCGTCGGGCCTGCTCATCGCCGTCACAGCGCACATCTCGACCGACGTCGCGGCGGCGCCGCTGCTATGGGTGCTGCCGCTGTCGCTGTATCTGCTCACCTGGGTGGTGGTGTTCCAGTCGCGGCCGCTATTGCCGCACAAATGGATGCTGATGCTGCAGCCGGTCGCGATCGCGGGCGTCGTCGTCCTGCTGGCCTTCGGCGGCGAGCAGAACCTGCTGCTGACGCTCGGCGGTCATCAGCTCTGCTTCTTCGTCATCGCCATGGCGTGCCATGGCGAGCTGGCGCGGACGCGGCCGGCCGCCAAATATCTCACCGGCTTCTATGTCGCGCTGTCGTTCGGCGGCATGGTCGGTGGCCTGTTCGCGGGGCTGCTCGCGCCGTTCACCTTCTCGTGGATCGCCGAATATCCGATCCTGATCGCGCTTGCTGCGCTGTGCCGGCCGCTTGCGAACGAGCGGCTTGCGGGCATCGTCAAATGGTATTGGCTCGCACTCGCCGCGCTCGCGGTGGCGCTCGTCGTGCCGTCCACCACCACGGGCGGCCTCTCGACCTGGTTCGAAGATCACCGCGTCTGGGTCGCTGGCAGCGTCGGCGTGCTCGCAGCGCTGCTCGCGCTGGCGCTCAACGCCGGCCGCTGGAAGATTTTTGCGACCGTCGCGCTCGCGCTGGCGTTGATCCGGGTTTATCCGGCGGACGAGGGCCGCGTCACCACGGTGCGCAGCTTCTTCGGCGTGCACAAGATCGTGGTGACGCCCGGTGGCTATTTCCATGTGCTGATGCACGGCACCACCATCCACGGCGCCGAGCGTTTCCGCAACAATGACGGCACGCCGGTCGCTGGCCGGCCCGAGCCGATCACCTATTATCACAAGGATGGCGGCATTGGTCAGGCCGTCAGCGCGATCCGCGAGCGCAAAGCTACGCCGCTCAAGGTCGCCGCAATCGGCGTCGGATCGGGCACGCTCGCCTGTGCGGCCGCGCCTGGCGAGGACTGGACATTTTTTGAGATCGACCAGTCGATGGTCGATGCCGCGCGTGATCCCAAAAATTTCCGCTACATCTCGAACTGCCTGCCGGACATGAAACCGGTGATCGGCGATGCGCGCCTCACCTTCGCCAAGGAGCCCGACGGCGCCTACGACCTCATCATCGTCGATGCCTATTCGTCGGATGCGATCCCGATCCATCTTGCCACCGAAGAGGCGATGAAGATCTACAAGGATAAGCTCGCGCCGCACGGTGCCGTGGTCATGCACGTCTCCAACCGCCACCTCGATCTCGAGACCGTCGTGGTCGGCATTGCGGATGCCAACGATCTCAAGAGCTGGGTCTTCAATGAGGATTCGGGACGCGATGGTGACTACATTTTCTCGACCGACGTCGTCATCTCCGCGCGCGAGGATGCCGATATCGGCCGGCTCGCCGCCTCCAAATCATGGGAGCAGACCGAAGCCGACGACAGGGTGCGGGTCTGGACCGACGACTATTCCAACATCCTGGGCGCGCTTTATCGGCGTTTGAGGGACGGGGAGTAGAGCTGCAAGTCTGGGTGCTTTGTGCCCCGGCTGCGCAGCACGAAGTGATGCGCTGCAGAGCCGGGGCCCATGCTGCGGCGTTCTGGGTCCCGGCTCTGCGGAGCAGCGTTGCACGCTGCACCGCGTCCGGGACACGAGAGCGATTCTACGGCTCGACCGGCGTCCCCGCCGGCAGCGCAATTCCGTTCTCGCCCGCGACGGCTCTCAACAGGTCCGGCCTGTCCGAGATCATGCCGTCGACGCCGAGCTCGATCATCCGCGTCATGTCTTCGCGCTTGTTGACCGTCCACACCACCACGCGCAATCCGAGGTCGTGGGCCTCCGAGATGAGCGCGGCGGTCACATCGCCGAAATAGGGCGACCAGATCGCACCGCCCGCAGCCTTGATCGTCCACGGCAGCGAACCGCCGTGATCGGCCGGGCTGAAGCCCGCCGTCCAGTTGGTGGCCTTGTCCAGCGCCACCGTCTGGCCTGAGCCGCGCTGGAGCGTCAGGTACACCGTCGGGATCTTCGGAGCCTGTTGCTGGACGAGCTGCAAGGTTCTCCAGTCGAAGGACTGGATCATGACCCTGTCGGAAAACGTTTCGGTCTCGATCAGTCCCAGTAGCTTTGCGACAAAGGCTTGCGGGTCGAGGGATTGGTCCGGATGGTTCGGATCGATCTTGGTCTCGATGTTCAAGCGTACACGCGAGTTGCCGGATTTTCGCACCAGCGCGAACAGCTCGCTCAGGGTGGGAATGCGTGTCCCCGGCAGGGCCCGCTGGTCGGGGAATTGTTTCGCATAGGCGCTGTCCGGCCGGATCTGGCCGACGTCATAGGTCCTGACCTCGTCGAGGCGCAGCTTCACGAGCGGGGTGCCGGGTGCGGCGACGTAGGCACCGCCTGCATCGCGCGCGAGATCAGGATTGAGCCCGCGCTCGTGCGAGACGACGACCTCGCCGTCCGCGGTCACGCCGACGTCGAGCTCCAGCGTGTCCACGCCCATCGACAGCGCGTTGGCGAAGGCCGGCAGGGTGTTTTCCGGCAATAGCGCCCGCCCGCCGCGATGCGCCTCGAGGTCGAATCCCATGGCTTGTCCCGCCATCAGAATCGAGAACACGGTCACGATGGTCGCGGCACGTGATGGCATGGTGCCTCGAAGGGATATCTGCTGCTCGTGCTAATCGGCGAGAGCGGTCGATGGCGACCGCGGACGGCCGCGTCAGTTCTGATAGTAATAGCCGCGAGGCTGATAAACCTGCCGGGGCTGTGGCTGATAATAGCCCTGCTGACCGCCGTAGCCCTGATTGTAGTATTGCTGCGGCTGCTGCTGATAGACCTGCGCGTCGTAGAGCGGACGGTTGGCCGAGCGCGGCGCGGGATAGCGCGCGCCGGTGTCGCTGCCGTCAGCGGGATAGATGTAGTTGTCGTCCTGCGGCATGTAGCGGCGGGCAGGCTGCGCCGGCGGTGTCAGGTTCACGGGATCGCCTGTGGTGGCGTATTGCTCCTCAGTGGGCTGCTGCGGAGCTCGCGCCACCGCAGTGTTGGCGCGGCCACGCGGATTACGTGCCAGGGCCACTTGCGACGAGCCGGTCAGCGTCACCGTGGTGTTGAGCACGCCTTGCTGCTGCACCAGCGCATAGAGCGTCGAGGCATTCTGGCGCGACAGCCGCACGCAGCCATGGGAGGCGGGCGAGCCGAGGCGGCCAACCGAGTCCGTACCGTGGATGGCGTGACCTACTTTGGTGAAGAAGATCGCGTGCGGCATCGGCGCGTCGTCGAATTCCTTGGAGTAGTGATCCTCTTCCATCCGGAAGGTACGGAACGCGCCGCTCGGCGTCTCGCGCGAGGGGATGCCGGTCGACACCGGCCAGTGATAGCGCGCCACGCCGTCGACGGCGACGGTCATCTGCTGGTTGTCCTTGTCGACGGTGATCTCGACCTTGGCCTGCGCGGTGCCCGCGCTCAAAAGCATCAGGGATGTGAAAGCAATGAAAAATGAACGTATCTGGAAACGCATTTGAATTCTGGCCTCCGGCCTGTTCACGCTAGGCGCCGCGGCTCTCTGTCCCCGGCGTCCAATATGCCTGCAATCCGGCTTTGGTTCCAGCGGCCTGCCTGCCCATCGTTAACGCGACGGCGGGCGTAAGCAAGGCCGCTTTGTGCCGCGTAGCTTGCGGCGGCGCTGACATTTTCGCGAGCGGCGCGCGTGCACAACGCCGACAATTCGTCACAAAGGCGCAACCATTCCGCCGCTCGGTGCGTTGATGATCGCCTACCTTTGACAGGCGCGCTCGCCGCCATTCACCCCGCATGATGCCCCTGGGACCGAAGATGAACAAAGCCCGTCTCGCCGCCGTGCCTTTGCCGGCCAGTTTGCCCGGCCGCCTGCTGTTCGCAGCTGCCCTTCTGCTCGCGCTGTTGTCACTGCCGCAAGCCGGCCACGCCCAGGGCATCGTACGCGGCGCCCAGGAAGGCTCCTATGAAGGTAACCGGATCGCCGGCCCCGTGGGCGGCGCTGTTGGAGGCGTCGTCGGTGCCGGTGTCGGCGGCGCCGTTGGCGCAGTCGAGGGCGTGCTTGGAATTCCCCACCGTCATTACCGCCACCGCTGCCGCGGCTATTATCACGGATATCACCACTTCCATTGCTATAGGTGATGGCCACCGCCGTCATTCCGGGGCGCGCGTAGCGCGAGCCCGGAATCCATCAGGCAGCAGAGTTAGTGGATGAATGGATTCCGGGCTCGTGCTTCGCACGCCCCGGAATGACAGCTCAATTCTTCAGCCGGTACCCCGTCCTGAAAATCCACCAGATCACGACCAGGCAGATCACTAGGAACGCCACCGTCATGCCGATGCTGACGGACACGCTGACATCCGAGATCTCATAGAAGCTCCAGCGGAAGCCGGAGATCAGATAGACGACCGGGTTGAGCAGCGCCACCGTGCGCCAGGTGGGCGGCAGCATGTCGATGGAATAGAAGCTGCCGCCGAGGAAGGTCAGTGGCGTCACCACCAGCATCGGGATCATCTGCAGCTTTTCGAACCCATCGGCCCAGATGCCGATGATGAAACCGAACAGGCTGAACGTTACCGCCGTCAGCACCAGGAAGGCCAGCATCCAGACCGGGTGCTGGATGTGCAGCGGCACGAACAGACCGGCTGTTGCCAGGATGATGAGGCCCAAAATGATCGATTTGGTCGCGGCGGCACCGACATAGCCGAGCACGATCTCGAAATAGGAGATCGGCGCCGACAGGATCTCGTAGATCGTGCCGGTGAATTTCGGAAAGTAGATGCCGAACGAGGCGTTGGCGATGCTCTGGGTCAGCACCGAGAGCATGATCAGGCCCGGCACGATGAAGGTGCCGTAGCTGACGCCCTCGACCTGGCTGATGCGCGAGCCGATCGCGGCGCCGAACACCACGAAATACAGCGAGGTGGAAACCACCGGCGAGACGATGCTTTGCAGCAGCGTGCGCCAGGTGCGCGCCATTTCGAACAGATAGATGGCGCGGATGGCGCGGTGGTTCATGACGTCCTCACGAGATCGACGAAGATGTCCTCGAGCGACGATTGCGTCGTATCGAGATCGTTGAAGCGGATGCCGGCGGTGCGGAGATCGCCGAGCAGGCTGGTGATGCCGGTGCGCTCGCCCTTGGTGTCGTAGTCGTAGACCAGCGTCGCGCCGGCATCGCAGAGTTCGAGCTCGTAATGGCTGAGGCTTTCCGGCAGCGACGTGATCTTGTTCTGCAGATGCAGCGTCAGCCGCTTCTTGCCGAGCTTCTGCATCAAGGTCGTCTTGTCCTCGATCAGCACGATCTCGCCCTTGTTGATGACGCCGATGCGGTCGGCCATCTCCTCGGCTTCCTCGATGTAATGCGTGGTGAGGATGATGGTGACGCCGGACTGCTGGAGGGTGCGCACCACCTCCCACATGCCCTTGCGCAGCTCGACGTCGACGCCGGCGGTCGGCTCGTCCAGGAACAGGATCTGCGGCTCGTGCGACAGCGCTTTGGCGATCATCACGCGGCGCTTCATGCCGCCGGACAGCGTGATGATCTTGTTGTCCTTCTTGTCCCAGAGCGAGAGGTCCTTCAACACCTTCTCGATATGGGCAGGATTCTTCGGCTTGCCGAACAGGCCGCGGGAGAAGCTCACGGTGGCCCACACACTCTCGAAGGAGTCGGTGTGCAATTCCTGCGGCACGAGTCCGATCAGCGAGCGCGCCTTGCGGAAGGAGGTCCGGATGTCTTCGCCGCCGACGAGGACGCGGCCTTCGCTGGCATTGGCGATGCCGCAGATGATCGAGATCAGCGTGGTCTTGCCCGCACCGTTGGGACCGAGCAGCGCGAAGATCTCGCCGCGCTTGATATCGAGATTGACGTTCTTGAGCGCCGTGAAGCCGGACCCATAGGTCTTGGACAGATTGGCGACGGAAATGATTGAGGACATGATGGCCGCAAGGCTGGGGGCAAAGGCTGGGAGGGGAGGCTGGAACCGTCCGGGGAGGGAGGTCAGCGGAGCCCTGAAATAGGAACGCACTTGCCCGGCCGCAATTGCCCGGGGAAAAATGGTCCCAAAACAGGCCCTTTGGTGGCATGTTTCAGGCAGGTGTGTTGCGCGATGGTCACGGGCTGTGGCTAAGATTGCCGTTCACGTGCCTCTTTGTTGCGTCTGCGAGCAGGCCGTGGCTACGATTCCGGCCAATCGCAAAGCGTATTGTCCCCAGGGAATAGATCGATGAGACCGAACGGCCGTCACACCGCCGGCGCCAGCCAGTTGTCCGCCCTCCGCGTGTGGGCGATGTGCCTGCTCCTGCTGTCAGCTATTGTTATCAACCCGACCACCGCCAAGGCCGCGCCCAGCCAGGCCGCGGCCGCGACCACGCATGTCTACCTGCTTCGCGGTGTGCTCAACATTTTCTCGCTTGGGCTCGACACGATCGGTGCCCGGCTCCAGGCGCAGGGCGTCCCGGTGACCGTCGCCAATTTCGTCTCCTGGTCCTCGCTCGCCGATGAAGCCGCGACCGCTTACAAGGCCGGCCGGCTCAAGACCATCGTCCTGGTCGGCCATTCCTCCGGCGCGACCGCGCTGCCCGACATGATCGCGAAACTCAATCGGCTCGGCGTGCCCGTGAAGCTCGCGATCGGCCTCGACTCCGTGTTCAAGACCAGGCTCTCGACCGGCGCGGAGCGTTACATCAACATCTATATCGGCGATGGTCCCGGCGAGCCGGTGAAGCGCGCCGACGGTTTCCGCGGCAAGCTCGACAATGTCGACGTGCGCGGCACTGGCGTCGGCCATATCTCGATCGACAAGAACGAGGCGATCCAGCGCCGCGTCATCGCCGAGATCGACGCAGCGATCATGCGCTCACGCGCCCCGGCGCCGGTTGCCGAACCCGGCGCACCGCGTCCCGCGCGCGCAGCGGCCGCGACGGCTCCGGCAAGGAACTAGGCAGCCGTCACCCGCACCGGCATGCTCGCGAGCCCGCGCAGCGAGTTATTGAGCCTGCGCTTCGGCTCCGCCGTGAGCTCGATGGTCTTCACGCGCCTCGCGAGCTCGCTGAAGATCAATTCGCCTTCCAGGCGCGCGATCATCTGACCGACGCAGGCGTGGATGCCTGCGCCGAAGCCGACATGCCCGGTCGCGACCCGTTCCACCTCGAAACGGTCCGGTTTGTCCCAACGCGCGGGATCGCGGTTGGCGGAGGCCATGAACAGCAGCACCTTGCGGTGTGCCGGGATCACGCCGCCACCGATCTCGACGTCGCGCGAGGTGGTGCGAAAGAACGTCTGTATCGGTGAATCGTAACGCAGGCCCTCCTCGAAAGCATTGCGCGCCAGCTCAGGCCGGTGATGCAGCTTGCGATATTCCTCCGGATGGTTCGCGAGCGCGAGCAGGGTGTTGCCGATGCCGTTGACGGTGGTATCGATCCCCGCGGTGAGGAACGGACGCACCAGATGCGTCGCCTCGTGCTCGGTGATCTCGCCGTCGTCGGCGGCCTGGTAGATCATCATGCCGAGGCTGTCGGGCTGTAGCGCAGCTCGCGCGCAACATTCCATGATCCAGCTCTGCGCCGCCAGGCCCGCCTTGCGCGACGCGGCCTGGATCTCGTTGTCAGGGCCGAAGCTGTCGAACACGAACGTGCTCCAGGCCAGCAGCTTCTCGCGGCCGTCCGGCCGGATGCCGATCGCATCCGGAAACACCTTCATCGGATAGGCCTCGGCAAGATTGGTCACGGCATCGAACGTGCCCTTGTCGATCAGCTCCGAAACTTTTCTCTCCGCTTCCTGCTGGAACGTCTCGCGCAGTTTCCTGGCAACGCCCGGAGACAGCGTGCGGCCGAGCACCCGCCGGCCCTTGTCATGGTCCGGCGGATCGATCTGCAGCGTCAGCGGCTTTGGCAGCGCCGGGTTCATCCCGTGGAGCCCGACGCCCTCCCCACTGATGAAGGTCTTCCAGTCCTTCAGGGCCGGCTCGACCTCGGCATAGCCTGCCATCGCCCACACGCCGTAGCGTTCCAACGCGAATGCGGGCCCGAGCGCCCGTAGCGCCTCATAGGCGGGATAGGGGTCGATCAGGAAGTCAGGCGCAAACGGGTCGACCGGACTGGATGCAATGCCGCTCATGGTCAGCTCCCAGCCGCTATTACTTGGTCAGCGGGCAGTGGCCTTCGCTCTCGGAGCGGAATGCGTCCTCGCCTTTGATCGTGGCGACGACCTTCAGCAGATCCCAGGCCGAATGCGACTCCTCGGGGGCCTTGACCTGGAGCAGGTAGAGCGGATGGATCTTGCGTCCGTCCTTGCGGATATTGCCCTTGCCGAACAGCGGATCGTCGGTCGGCAACTCCTTCATCGCCGCGACCACGGCCTTGCCGTCCTTGGCGCCGCCGACCTTGTCGACGGCCTTGAGATAGTGAATGACCGAGGCATAGACGCCGGCCTGCATGTCGTTCGGATAGGCCTTCGAGGGAATGCGTTCGGCGAAGCGTTTGGCGAAAGCACGCGTGCCGTCGTTCAGATCCCAATAGAACGGGTTCATGATCTGCGCGCCTTGCGCAAACTTCAGGCCGAGTGCGGGCAGGCCGTTCATGCCGAGGATCAATCCGACCAGCTTGCGGTCCTTGGTCAGCCCGAACTCGGCGGCCTGCTTCATCGAGGTGATGGTATCGTCGCCAGCATTGGCGAAGCCGACGACGTTCGCGCCCGACGCCTGGGCCTGGAGCAGGAAAGAGGCGTAGTCGGCCGTTCCCAGCGGATGCCGCACGCTGCCGAGTACCTCGCCGCCGGACGCCTTCACGGCCTCTGCGGCTTGCTTCTCGAGATCATGGCCGAAGGCATAGTCGGCGGTGATGAAGAACCACTTCTTGCCGCCCTGCTGCACGATCGCCTTGCCGAGACCGCGCCCATAGGCATAGGTGTCGTAGGTCCAGTGCACGGTGTTCGGCGTGCATTTCTCGCCGGTCAGGAGCACCGTTCCGGCGCCCGATCCGACGAAGACCTTGTTCTTCTCGGCGCTCATGCCGGCCACCGCCAGCGCGATCGACGAGTTCGGAAGGTCGAAGATCGCATCGACACCCTCGTTCTCGTACCAGCGCCGGGCGATACCGATGCCGATATCGGTCTTGTTCTGATGGTCGGCGGCGGCGACCTCGACCGGCTTGCCGGCGGCCTTTCCGCCATAGTCTTCGACCGCCATTTTGGCGGCCACGACCGAGCCGATGCCCTGATAGCTGGCGAACGGACCCGATTGGTCGTTCAGGATGCCGATCTTCACCACGTCCTGGGCGAATGCCGGTGCGGCCGTCAGCATTGCCGCCAACATGCATAGTTTATGCAGGAATTTGCTGTTCATTGTTCCCTCCCATGAGCGGTCTTGGTGCCGCTATATAATAGTTATATTTTATAGCTATTTCTGAGAGTGTCAATTCGGTCGACTTATGGTCGCCGCCGCGGATCGAGGATCATGAGCTCGAAAGCACTGAGACCCGGAGCCAAGTCCGCTCCGCCATCGGAGACACCGCTGGACCTGCGCGCGCTGCAGCGGACGCCCGGCTTCATGCTGCGCCTCGCTCAGCTGAAGTTCTTCGAAGCCTTCTACGAGGAGTTCGCCGCCTTGGGCCTGACTCCCGCGACCTATGCGATCTTCGCGATCATTCGCGATAATCCCGGCGTTCCCCCCAGCAGCCTCGCCAGCGTGCTCCGGCTACGCCTGCCGAACCTGATCAAGATCCTGAACGAGCTCGAATCATCCGGCTTCATCAAGCGCCATCGCTCGAAGTCCGATCGCCGCGCCGTCGAGCTGATGCTCACGCCAAGGGGCGCAAAACTCATTCAGGACGGGGCAAGGCTGACGCAGCCCTATAATGAACGGATGTTGGCGCCGCTCAGTCAGGCCGAGCAACGCACGCTGCTCGAACTGCTGAACCGGATTCTGCCGTTCTAGCCTTCGGGGAGCCGACCTGAGGCCGATCGTCGCAAAGCCCGTTACGCCCCGCGGATACGCGGCGGACCCAGAGGAGGCCGCCGGTTCCGTGCCCCAAAATCCACCCAATCGGTGGTCACTAAGCCCCCGGAGGGGGACTTTGCCTCCCGTGGTGGGACTGCGGACTGATGATTGATCTGAGGCGACTAGTCGCGCTGGCAGCCGTTGCACTGCTCGCCTTGAGCCCCGGCATGGCCGCTGCCTCACCCGCCAAGTCGAAGCCCGCTGCGGCCGTACCTGCCGCGCCGCCGCCGCCGCCGTTCGAGCCGTTGCCGCCGCCGAATATCTACCTGTTCCGTGGTGCCATGGGCCCCATCTTCTCGACCGGCATGGACCGGCTCGGCGAGAAACTGACCCAGGCCGGCTTCTCCGCCGACGTCTATGAATTCACCCTGTGCCGGTTCATCGGCAATCGCGTCATCTCCAGCTACAAGGAGAAGGCGGCGCCGATCGTGCTGATCGGCCACTCCATGGGCGGGCTGTGCTCGATCGTCATCTCCGAGATGGCGGCCAAGGAGAACATCCCGATCAGCCTCGTCATCGCCATCGATCCCGCGCACGCGACCGGTGACGTGCCGCTCAATGTCGAGCGCTTCATCAACATCTTCCTGTCCGACAGCGTGCTCGGCGGCGGCGACGTCGTCGCGGTCCCCGGCTTTCGCGGCCATTATGCGAGTTACGACCTGAAGGAAAACGCGCGCGTCTCGCACATCAACATCGAGAAGTCCGACGACATCCATCGCCAGATCGTCGAGATGGTGACGCAGTTGCCGCGCATTCCGCCGCAGACCCAAGCCAATGCCGTGCCGCTACGCTATCTCGTGCCAGCGAATACCCTGGTCGAATTGTGGGATAGCGGCGTGCGACTGCCGGTGCGCCGCGGCGACACCATGGAGAGCATCGCCGCCGCCAATCGCGTGCCGCTGTGGACGCTCGCGCAGAGCAATTCGCTGCCGGAAAACGCGCAGCTCACCCCGGGCCAGACCATCATCGTGCCGCGCCATCTGACGCCGCCCGAGCCGGCTGCCGCGATGGCGACACCGCCGGCGGTAGCACCGGCAGGGCGGAAGTAGGGCGCCTTATCCCATCGCTGTCGGGGAGACGGTCCGCTCCCTCTCTCGCGCTTGCGGGGGAGGGCTGGGGAGGGGGTGTCTCCGCAATCGAGAACCCCCAAGAGGAGAGAACCCTCACCCGCCGCTACGCGGCGACCTCTCCCGCAAGCGGGAGAGGTGCACCGAACCGGTGGAGGGTGTAATCTCAAATTAGACGTTCGACCCGTGGATCGCGTCGATCACGGCGTCCGTCACTTCCTTCGTCGTCGCCTTGCCGCCGACGTCGGGCGTCAGCACACCGGCGGCGCAGACGCGCTCGACGGCGGTCATCAGCCTCGAGGCGGCATCCATCTCGCCGAGATGCTCGAGCATCTGCGCGCCGGTCCAGAAGGTCGCGACCGGATTGGCGATGCCCTTGCCGGTGATGTCGAAGGCCGAGCCGTGGATCGGCTCGAACATCGAGGGGAAGCGCCGCTGCGGATCGATATTGCCGGTCGGCGCCACGCCGAGGCTGCCGGCCAGCGCGCCGGCGAGGTCGGACAGGATGTCGGCATGCAGATTGGTCGCGACGATGGTGTCGAGGCTCTTCGGATGCAGCGTCATGCGCACCGTCATGGCGTCGACCAGCATCTTGTCCCAGGTGACGTCGGGGAATTCGGTCGCGACCTCGGCCGCGATCTCGTCCCACATCACCATGCCGTGGCGCTGCGCGTTCGACTTGGTCACGACGGTCAGGAATTTGCGCGGACGCGACTGCGCGAGCTGGAACGCATAGCGCATGATGCGGGTGACGCCGACGCGGGTGAAGACCGCCACTTCGGTGCCGACCTCTTCCGGCAGGCCTTTGTGCGCGCGGCCGCCCATGCCGGCATATTCGCCCTCCGAGTTCTCGCGCACGATCACCCAGTCGAGATCGCCGACGCCGACATTGCGCAGCGGCGAGGCGACGCCCGGCAATATCTTGGTTGGCCGCACATTGGCATATTGGTCAAAGCCCTGGCAGATCGGCAGCCGCAGGCCCCACAGCGTGATGTGGTCGAGCACATCGGGCGCGCCGACCGCGCCGAAATAGATCGCGTCGAACTTCTTCAGTTCAGCGAGGCCGTCAGCCGGCATCATGACGCCGTGCTTCTTGTAATAGTCCGAGCCCCAGTCGAACGTCTTCACGTTGAAAGTAAGGTCGCCGCTGCGCTTCGCCAGCGCCTCCAGCACGCGGACACCGGCCGAGATCACCTCGGGGCCGATCCCGTCGGCGGGGATTGCTGCGATCGAATGGGTGCGCATGGGAATGCTCCGTGTGAGAGATCGCGCCGGCCTGTCCGACCGTCTGCGTTGCCGGCGAGTCTAGACGGGAGTGCAGGGCAGACTCAATTGACGCTGGTTTATACAAAAAAATGATATAATCATCGTGGCGCGGGACGAGAGGATACGGAATGGAATTGCAACAGCTTCGATGCTTCGTGGCGGCGGCCGAGCAGTTGCATTTTGGCCGCGCGGCGCAGCATCTCCAGATGCTGCCCTCCGCGCTCGGCCGCCAGATCAGGTTGCTGGAGGAGGATCTGGGCACGCGGCTGTTTGCGCGGACGACGCGTGCGGTGTCGCTGACGGAAGATGGCGCGACGCTGTTGCGCGATGCGCGCGCCATCCTCGCCCGCGTCGAGGCGGTCGCGAGCAATCTGCGCAATCGCTCGCGCGCGGGGGCTGCTCGAAAATTCCGGGTCGGCGCCATCGACAGTGCCGCGGCCGGGCTGTTGCCGGCGCTCTTGCGCGACTTCCGTGCAAAACATCCTGACATCGCGGTGCAGCTTCTCGAGGACAAGACCGTCCGGCTGCTGCCAAAGATTTTGACCGGCGCGCTCGATCTCGCCTTTGTTCGGCCGCCGACCAGTGCGGACAAGCGGCTCGAATTCCGCGATCTGCTCCAGGAGACCGCGATCGTGGCATTCCCGCAGCGGCATGCGCTGGCCAAGAGGACGTCGATCACGCTGGCCGAGATCGCCGAGGAGGCGATGCTGGTACCGGACCGCCGTTCGCGGCCGCACAGCCACGACCTCACGATGAAGCTGTTCGAACAGGCCGGGTTGACGCCGCGCATGGTGCAGGTTGCCGATGAGAAGCAAACCATCATCAATCTTGTCGCAACGAAGCTCGGAGTCGCGATCGTGCCGCGCTGGACCGCGCGGATGGCGGTGACGGGCGTGCGCTTCGTGTCGCTGCGGCCGAAGCAGAGCGGCCCGGTCGGTCGGCTGCCGCTTGCTGCCGCATGGCTGCGCGGCTCGCGCGATCCGGCCCGCGATGCGATGCTGGAGGTGCTCGATGCCCGCCTGCGCAGCTATGCGCGGGAGGCTTGAGAGGCTATGACGTTGGCGTGACGAGAGGGTGGGATGCGATGACCGAACGAAACGACTTGCGGGTTGCCATCGCGGGCTTGGGCTCGATCGGCACCAAGATCGCGACAGCGCTCGATCAGGGCATCGAAGGGCTAGTGCTATCCGCGGTGGCGGTGCGGGATCCCGCAAAGCATCGGGCGTTCCTCGATAGCCTCCGCCGCCCGCCGCAGGTCCTGCCCATCGGCCAGCTCGGCGAAGCCGCCGACATCGTGGTGGAATGTGCGCCGAGCAACCAGTTGCGCGCGATCGTTGAGCCCGCGGTGAAGCGCGGCAAGGCCGCGGTCGTGGTCAGCGTCGGCGGGCTGCTCGATAATTTTGATCTCGTCGATCTCGCCCGCGCCAATGGCGGCCGCATCCTCGTGCCGACAGGCGCCCTGATCGGGCTCGATGCCGTCAATGCCGCCGCGGTCGGCACCATTCATTCGGTCAGGATGGTCACGCGCAAGCCGATCGACGGGCTGAAGGGCGCGCCGTTCATCGTCGCGAACAACATCGACATCGACAAGCTGAGCGAGCCGCTGAAACTGTTCGAGGGGAGCGCTCGGGAAGCAGCAAAGGGCTTTCCAGCCAATCTCAATGTCGCCGTGGCGCTGTCGCTCGCGGGCGTCGGGCCGGATCGTACCCAGGTGCAGATCTGGGCCGATCCGACCGTGACGCGCAACGTTCACCGCATCGAGGTCGAGGCGGATTCAGCGCGCTTCTCGATGGCGATCGAGAATATCCCGTCGGAGAATCCCAAGACCGGCCTGATCACGGCGCTCTCGGTGATCGCGCTGCTGCGCAAGCAGCGCGCCACGCTGTGTGTGGGGACGTGAGCGATTGGGATGGACTCGCTTCCTGCGGCGGCGTAGGTGCGCTCCCTCCCTCGCTTGCGGGGGGAGGGCTGGGAGAGGGTGTTTCCGCAATGGGGCACTCCCCAAGAGGAGAGAGCCCTCACCCGGCGCGTTGCGCCGACCTCTCCCGCAAGCGGGAGAGGTGACCGCACTCGCGGCGCTACCCATCCGACCTGAACAAATCTCGACCTAAGCCCCCGTCACGCGCCAGATCACGTTGCCGACGTCGTCGGCCATCAGCAGCGAGGTCTTGTCGGGGCCGATCGTGACGCCGACCGGGCGGCCGTAGGATTCCTTCTCGTCCGGGGACAGGAAGCCCGACAGGATGTCGCGGCCGGGGCCGGAGGGCTTGCCGTTCTCGAACGGAATGAACACCAGCTTGTAGCCTGAGAGCTTGCTGCGATTCCACGATCCGTGCTGGCCGATCACCATGCCATCGGGGAAGCCCGGCAGGGTGCCGGCGGGCATCCAGCAAAGGCCGAGCGAAGCGGTGTGGCCGCCGAGCGCGTAGTCCGGTTGAAGCGCCTTGGCGACCATTGCCGGATCCTGCGGCACGCGATCGTCCACCGTCTTGCCCCAGTAGCAATAGGGCCAGCCGTAGAAACCGCCGTCGCGCACCGAGGTGAGATAATCCGGCGGTGTCTCATCGCCGAGGCCATCGCGCTCGTTGACGACGGTCCAGAGCACGCCCGTGTTGGGCTCCCAGGCAAGGCCCACCGGATTGCGCAGGCCTGCGCCGAAAATGCGATGCGTGCCGGCGACGAGGTCGAGTTCGTACACCGCCGCGCGGCCCTGCTCGACCTCCATGCCCATCTCGGCGATGTTGCTGAGCGAGCCGACACCGGCATAGAGTTTCTTGCCGTCGGGGCTTGCGAGCAGGCTGCGCGTCCAGTGTCCGTTTGGCTTGAAGGTGGTGAGCCGCTTGCCCGGCGCGATGATGCGGTCGGCGCCCGCGACATAGGGAAACGCCATCACGCCGTCGGTGTTGCCAACATAGAAAGTGTCGCCGACCAGCGCCATGCCGAAGGGTTGGCTGAGGTTTTCCATGAAGGTGCCGCGAACCTCCGCAACGCCGTCGCCGTCCTTGTCGCGCAGCAGCGTGATGCGGTTGGCGGAAACGCCGAGCGCGGCGGCGCGCCGCATCGTCGCCTGCATCGCATAGTGAAACACGGACCTTGGTGCGCCCGCGATTTGTGTCGCCTCCGCGATCAGCACGTCGCCATTCGGCAGCACCTCGATCCAGCGCGGATGATCGAGACCGGTCGCGAATGCATTGACCTTGAGCCCGGGCGCGACCGTCGGCTTCTGTCCTTCGCTCCAGCCGCGCGCGGTCGGCATCTTCAGCGTCGGGATCGCGCCTTGCGGCTTCGCTTCGGGAATGGCGGGCTTCTCGCCCCAGGCCGGCGCCGGCTCGGTGCCCGTCATCTTGCGCCATTGCAGCGCCATGCCGCCGAGGACTGCGACGAACTGCGCGAAGATGCTGGAAAATGTCATGAGGCGCCCCTGTTTGCGCGCGCATCCAACTGGCTGACGCGGCCCGCGTCAACCTGTGCGGCACACCCGCGGGGTCTATTCCCGTGGAATGGCAGCCGATCGAATTTGCATGGGACGAACGCCGGCGGGTCTGACCGCTGATCAGCGGCGGATCTGCCGCTCCAGCCGCCGCGCCGCGCGAAAATCGTCGAGATGATGGAGGTTCGGCGTCAGTGCGGCCTCCTTGGACAGCAGATGATAGACCCGCGCCACCGTGCGCTGCTTCTGCTTCGGCCGCCCAGGCGGCAACGTCCGCGCCTTGCGGACGGCGGCAATCGCATGCTCGCGAAAATAATCGTAGGCATCCGACATGGCTCGATGCTCTGCGGCTGGTGGCAGGGGTCGAGGGTAACGGGGCGGGCGAGGGGCGGTTCCTTGCGAGACGGCGCCTTCCGACTCTTTCCCCGTCATCCTGAGGTGCCGTAGCGTAGCGAAGGCCTCGAAGGATGTACGGCCCCGGCTGCATCGCGGCCGCGCATCCTTCGAGGCTCGCCTCGCGATGCTTGCGCACCGCGAAGCTCGTACCTCAGGATGACGGGACTAGTCGTTGCGTAGCCGGGCGAGCGCAGCGATATCCGGGGCGACTGGTCCCGCATGTCGCTTTGCTCATGCGGGCTACAGGTCTCGCCTGAGCCCTACCGCGGCGACAGGAACGGAATGATCATCGGCACGCGGCGGCAATAGGCGCCGTAGGCGTCTTCGCCGAGCTCCTTGGAGAGGAACACCTCTTCCATCCGGCCCTTCTGCCACATGCCGAGCGAGATCAGGATCGCACCAAGGATCGTCGTGACGAGGCCGATCGCGATGCCGGTGACGAGCATGCCGAAGATCAGACCGGTGTAGATCGGGTGACGCACGAAGCCGTAGGGGCCGGTGTCGATGACGCGATGATCTTCCTTGTGGGTGATGGTGTTGGACCAGAACTTTCCGAGATGCAGCCGGCCCCACCAGGCGAAGGCGATGCCGGCGGCCGAGAGGACCGCGGCGATGGTGATGCCGGTGTTGCCGAGCACCCAGAGCGGCTTCCAGCCCATGAGCTGTGCAACCCACGGCGTGTACAGGATGCCGCCGACCAGGATCGGCAGGCGATAGCGCTGCGACTCCAGCGTCATGACCTGCTTCTTGGTCTGTCCCTGCCAGAACGATGCGCCAACCCAGCTGGCAAGAAAGGCAAGCCAGATCAGGGCGAGGAGTTCGGTCGGCCAGGCCGTGGTCCAGCCACCCCAGGCCACGGAGAGAAGCTTGCTGAAATCGAAGGACATGAAGGTTCTTTGCGTTAGGCGGCGGCGTCAGCTCGCGCGCGAGGACAGGGCGTGATGCTTGATGGCGCCGGAGGGCTGCTGGCCGTTACGAGCGAGCAGATGGGTGATGGTTTCGCGCAGGACCGGCTCGATCGGACGCGGCGAATAGCCGAGCTCGGTGCGGGCCTTGCCGATCGAGAGGTCGCTGGCGGCGAGCGCGATGCGCACGCCCTCGGCGGTGCCGTTGGGCGGCCGGCGCGTGACATGATCGGAGATGTATTCGAGCATGATCGCGGAGAGCTCGGCGATCCTGCCGGGCACGACGACCGGATATTGCCGGCGGCCGCTCATCGCCGACATCATCCGCAGGATGTTGCCGAGCGGAACGCAATCGCCGCCGAGGATGTAGCGCTGGCCGAGGCGGCCGCGCTCCATGGTCAGCACCAGACCCATGGCCACGTCGCGGACGTCAACGAGGTTGACCAGGAAGTTCAGATGCGGCTGCACCTTCTTCTGAAGGAAGTACCACAGCATCGCCGTCGGCGGCGTCAGATTGTGGTCGGCGGCGCCGATCGGCATGGTCGGCGTGCCGATCACCAGCGGAAAGCCGTTGGCTGCTGCCTTGGCGGCATGATGCTCGGCGAGCGACTTCGACCGCGTATAGGCGCCCGGCATCGCATCGGCCGGCTGCAGCGCCTCTTCAGCGGGAACGCCATTGAGAGCGGAATAGGGGAACAGGATCGATTCCGTCGAGCAGTGCAAAAAGCGCGAGACGCCGCGCTTCATTGCGGCCGCGAGCACGATCTCCGTGCCGCGGCAATTGACCTCGTGAAAGTCCTGCTTGTTGGCGACCCACATGCCCGGCAGGCCGGCGAGGTGATAGACCTGATCGACCCCAGCGATCGCAGTATCGACCGCGGCGCTGTCCAGCACCGAGCCGTGGACATGTTCAACGTCCGTGTTTGCGGCGGCCGGCGCACGGACGTCGAGCACACGCACCCGCTGCCCACGGGCGCGGAGCGCTTCTACGAGATGATGTCCGATGAAGCCACTGCCACCGGTAACCAGTACGAGAGCCATGCAGAAGGTTGCTGTTTCGCTTCTAGAGCTATCGGGTTGAAAGGGAATTGGTCGGAAGAGGCGCCAGAATCGCGGCAAGGTCGCGACGGAAGCCCAATGCAATGAATAATTTTGCCATCACGAACATCGGTCCAAGCAAAAGATGCGAAGGAAAAGTGAACAACGAGGCTTCGCGGCCCTCAAAAACCTTGTGGCCGATGGCCTGCGCGGCGAAGCCGAGCGCCACCAGCGCGGCGAAAATCGCCCACATCGTCGCGGTGCTGACTTGCGCCGCAATGCTCGTCGCAACCGAAAACAGCACGATCGAGACGGCCAGGATGCCGATCCCGAGCGCCATGTCGAGCAGCAGCCAATAGAGCAGAACCGGCAAGGCCAGGATCACCGCCAGGCTGACATCGAAACCAAACAGCGGAAGCCTGACCAGCGTCAGCGGCAGCACGGCGCCCGTAAACAACAGAAGAATACCGACCACATGCATCGCCGTGTTCCGGGGGTCGCGATGGTACTCGACATAAACGGCAAGTTGGCGCTGAAAATAGCCACCCATTTCGGTCTCATGCAGCACGGGGTCGGGAAGGGCGAACAGAGGCTATAGCACTGGACCGGGCGGTGCACAAACCGGCGCTTTTGTCGCGCAAAACCGTATTGGTGCGCCCCGGACAGGCTACAAACGATCACGACTTCAAGGGGTTCCGTCGGGCGCGAAGCCGCGTTCGCTCAGCGCTTCTTGGCGGGCTTTTTCGCCGCAGGCGCAGGCGCCGCAGCCGGATGCGCAGGCGCCTCTTCAGGCAGCTTGGCATAGGTCAGGATTTGCAACTGGCCGTTGACGGCCGAGGTTGGCTTGGCCCGGTCGAGAAACTGCTCCTCGCCGAGGCCGATCGGGTGCAGCCGCTTGGTCGAGATCTTGAACGTGTTCACCAGCACGTCGCGGATCGCGTCGGCGCGGCGCTGACTCAGGATCGCGTTCGCCTCGCGTGTCTTCGAATTGGATTCGACGTGACCGACGATCAGGAACGTGTAGGGCAGCAGCGAGGAATGAACCATGGCGTCGGCGATGCGGCCGACGGTCTGGTAGGAGGCCGGCTGGATGATCGGCGTGTCGGCATCGAACTGGATCTGCACGTTGAAGGCGGGCAGCTTGGCGAGGTCAGGCACGATCGGTGGCCGGTTCACCGGTCCCGGATCGTTCTTGATCCTGGCCTTGGCGCGCTCCATCACCTGCTGCTTCAGCGCGGGAAGATCGACCTCGGCGGCTTCTTCGAAATGGTTGAGCTTGCCGACGATGTCGTCGCGTGTCGGCGCCGCCGTCTGCGCGCGTGCAGCGCCCGCGAGCAGGGCGAAGCCCAGCGCGATGCTTAATCCGGTAGTGAAGAGCCTCTTGGCGCGCATCAGCGATACCCCGCGTCGTCGACGGCCTTCAGGCAATTGTTGCTGATGCCCTTCGGCGTCGAGACCAGGCAGGGGATCGACTTGCTGGTCTCCTTGGTCGAGCCGCCGCAGACTTTGACGATCTCGCGTTGACAGGCGTTCGCCACCGTGACGCGCGCGGCGATGCGCTTCTGGATGGCGTCGAACACGCCGAGATAGTCGCTCGCGCATTGCGGAGACAGCACGTCGCGGTTGCGCGAGAGGCACTCCTTCAGGCGGGTCGAGTCCGGGTTAACGCCGCGGCAATTGGCGACGATTTCCGCACCGCAGCTCGCCGCCAGCTTCCCGATCGAATCGCCAAAGCTCATGGTCTCCGCCGCCGCGAGCGACGGCATCCCCAATGCCAGCAAGATCAGTGCGATGCCCCGGACCATGGCTGCATCTGATACGGGGAAGTTCGCGATGGTCAAGGGCTGTTCGGGGGAGAACTGTCGAAGGCCTGGCGAGTGCGGCGAACAGTCCTCACTCCGGGGCGTCGAGGGGCGGCCATTCGATCAGGGCGACGGTATGGTTTCTGAGATCGTCGGCCACATCGGGGTCGGCCTTGAGTTCGTCCAGCGTCCGCGGCGGGGGAAGCTCGCGACTTTCCGCGCTCAGCTCCTGCGCATAGAATGCGAGTGCCTCAGGCGCATTCTCCAGGGCCTCCTCGACATCATCGCCGCCGGAAATGCACCCGGGCAGGTCCGGAAACCAGAGGCTGACCGCATGGTCCGGGCCCGCGTCCTCGATGATGGCGATGTATTGAGCCATACCGCGGGCTCACGCCCGCTGCACGTAGCTGTCCACGACCTTCTTCTCGCCGGCCTTGTCGAAGGCGATGGTGAGCTTGTTGCCGTCGATCTTGGTGACGCGGCCGTAGCCGAATTTCTGGTGGAAGACGCGGTCGGACAGCGAGAACTCCGAGGTGGTGCCGGTGGATTTGGCCACCAGCTCGCCCTCAATCGTCAGGGGACCGCGACGGCGCGAGGAGAAGCTGCCGAAATCGGGACCCGATGACGAGGAGGAGGAGGAGAACGTCGCGGCTTCTTCTTCGAAGCCGCCGCTTCGGCCGCCGCCATTGCGGCCGCCGCCGCGGTTGCGATTGGCCTGGGCGCGCTGCCAGCCCGGGGTCGAATAGGTCGAGCCGAACGCCTCCATGTCGTCGAAGCGGGAGGCGCCGTAGCCGCCGGTGCCGCCCCAGGCCGAACCGCCCTTGGATTCCGTGATCTCGACATTGGCCGCCGGCAATTCGTCGAGGAAGCGCGAGGGGATCGTGGTCGACCAGGTGCCGTGGATGCGCCGGTTGGTCGCGAAATAGATCATCGCGCGGCGGCGAGCGCGGGTCAGGCCGACATGGCCGAGCCGGCGCTCTTCTTCCAGCCCCGCGCGGCCCTGTTCGTCCAGCGTGCGCTGGCTCGGGAACAGGCCTTCTTCCCAACCGGGCAGGAACACGTTGTCGAATTCCAGCCCCTTGGCCGAATGCAGCGTCATCAGCGACACCGCATCCTCATCGGCGCCGCTGTCGCGGTCCATCACCAGCGAGATGTGCTCGAGAAACCCTTGCAGGTTTTCGAACTCCTCCATCGAGCGCACCAGCTCTTTCAGGTTCTCCAGCCGGCCCGCGGCGTCGGCCGAACGGTCCTTCTGCCACATCTCGGTATAGCCGCTCTCGTCGAGCACGATCTGGGCGAGATCAGTGTGGGCGGTGACCTCGCGCTGGGCGCGCCAGCGGTCGAACTGGGCGACGACGTCGCGAAGCGAGCCGCGCGCCTTCGGCTTCAGCTCGTCGGTTTCGACCACCGCACGGGCCGCTTCGAACAGGGGAATGCGGCGCTTGCGGGCGTGGTCGTGCAGCATCTGCACGGTGGCATCGCCGAGGCCCCGCTTGGGCACGTTGACGATGCGCTCGAAGGCGAGGTCGTCGGCCGGCGAGTTGATGACGCGCAAGTATGCGAGCGCGTCGCGGATTTCTGCGCGCTCGTAGAAGCGCGGGCCGCCGATGACGCGAAAGGGCAGGCCGAGCGTGACGAAGCGGTCTTCGAACTCGCGCATCTGGTAAGAGGCGCGCACCAGGATCGCGACCTCGTTGAGCTTCTCGCCCTTGCGCTGGATCTGCTCGATCTCCTCGCCGATGCCGCGGGCTTCCTCTTCCGAATCCCACGACCCGGTGACCGTGACCTTCTCGCCGTCCTGGTCCTCGGTGCGCAGCGTCTTGCCGAGCCGGCCTTCGTTATGCGCGATCAGATGCGATGCGGCGGCGAGGATGTGGCCGGTCGAGCGGTAATTGCGCTCGAGGCGGATGACCTTGGCGCCGGGGAAATCGTGGTCGAAGCGCAAGATGTTGTCGACCTCGGCGCCGCGCCAGCCATAGATCGACTGGTCGTCGTCGCCGACGCAGCAGATGTTCTTGGTGGGGAGTGCGCCCACCGGCGCGCTAACCGCATGCTCCGTCATTCCGGGGCGATGCGTAGCATCGAACCCGGAATCTCGATCGTCGGACTCATCTCTAGATTCCGGGTTCGCGTCTTCGACGCGCCCCGGAATGACGGTTGGTGTCGTTGGCTTTGCCGACGCCGACGCCGGCGCCTGCGACAGCAGCCGCAGCCACAGATATTGCGCGACGTTGGTGTCCTGATATTCGTCGACCAGAATGAACTTGAAGCGCTGCTGGTACTGCCGGAGGATATCCGGATGCTCGCGGAAGATGCGGATGTTCTCCAGCAGAAGATCGCCGAAATCGGCAGCGTTCAGGATCTTCAGCCGCTCCTGATAGCTCGCATAGAGCTTGCCGCCCTTGCCGTTGGCGAAGGTGGCGGCTTCGCCTGAGGGCACCTGCGACGGCGTCAGGCCGCGGTTCTTCCAGCCGTCGATCAGGCCGGCCAGCATCCGTGCCGGCCAGCGCTTGTCGTCGATGTTGTCGGCCTGCAGCAGCTGCTTCAAGAGCCGCACCTGGTCGTCGACATCGAGCACGGTGAAATTCGACTTGAGCTGCGCCAGCTCGGCATGGACGCGCAGGATGCGGCCGCCGATGGAGTGGAAGGTGCCGAGCCACGGCATGCCCTCGACGGCGTGGCCGAGCATCTGGCCGAGCCGGTGCTTCATCTCGCGCGCGGCCTTGTTGGTGAAGGTCACCGACAGGATCTCGGCGGGACGGGCGCGGCCCTGGCTCAGGATGTGGGCGATCCGCGTGGTCAGCACGCGGGTCTTGCCGGTGCCGGCGCCTGCCAGCACCAGGACCGGGCCGTCCAGCGTCTCCACCGCCTCGCGCTGCTCCGGATTGAGCCCGGAGAGGTATTTCGGGCCCACGGAGGCGCGCGCTCGCGCGGCGATGCCGCCGGCTGCGGGCTGATGGTCGGGTACGTTGGTGATCTTGCTCGGCTCGGTCATGCGAATCATTGGCCCCCACGATGGCACCGGGGGGTGGCGGAAGGGAGCCTTCTTAACAGGGATTGTTGGCTATATGGGGCGGCCGAACGAGGTTTTCCACGTGCGCGGCAAGTCAATTTGTTCCTTTGGGGGCTGCGAATTTCGATGTTGCAGGGGCCGGAACCATCGTTCCCGCGTCGAGATTGTCTGGGCAGGTGGCGCGGCCAGCCGCGCTAGATGCAGACAGATATCAAACGTGAGGGTTTGACCATGCTTGGCTGGGTTGTGACGTTTCTGGTTATCGCACTGATCGCCGGCATTCTCGGCTTCGGCGGCATCGCCGGCGCTTCGATCGAGATCGCCAAGATCATCTTCTTCATCGCGGTCGTTCTGTTCCTGGTCTCGGCCGTCGTCGGCTTGGCGCGCGGTCGCAACAGGATATAGCGGCGATCCACCTCTCCCTGGGGAGAGGCGGAATACCTTTCACCGCTTCGAGGGCATCGCCACGTTCCGGCCGATGCCCTCGGGCCGCGGTACGGCGCTGTGGGCCCTTGTGACCGCAGCGATACGCTCACGGATATCGGGCGGAAACGGCGCGACGCGCCGCGCAGTCATGTCCATATGCAGTGACATGTTCTCGGAAGTCGCCGACAGCCAGCCTTCGCTGGCGTGCCGCATCTCCTCGAATGTGTGGATCCGCTTGTCGTCGGCCTCGAGCAGCCAGACGAAGATCTGCACGGGATCGCCGAGGTGGATTTCGCGCAAATAGCGCACGTGGCACTCGGCGGTGAAGCTCGAGCCGCCTCGCTCCTTCATGTAGGCCGGCCCCATCCCAAGCTCGAGCCAGAGCTGGTCGATCGCGCGGTCGAACATCACGTTGTAGTAGGCCATGTTGAGATGGCCGTTGTAGTCGATCCATTGCGGCTCGATCTGCATGATCGCGGCGCGGAACGGCTCCGCTTGGGGCGCTGAGGCGGCAGTCTCCGGCATATGTTCTTCCCTAGCCATGCGTCCGGTCGCTTGACTTGACCGGTTTTATGTCCTTTGCCACGGTTCTTCTGTCGGGAGGATTCCGTGGGTACCACCATCACCAATAATCCGCCGCGGCCGGAGCCGAAAGCCCTTGCGAGCGCGCTGGAGCAGCTTGCCGCACGCTTCGGCAACCGCCTCATCACCTCGCAGGCCGTCCGCGAGCAGCACGGCCATACCACCACCTGGCTCCCCAACCAGCCGCCCGATGGGGTGGTGATGGCGCGGGAGACCGCCGACATCCAGGACGTGGTGCGGATCTGCGCCAACAACCGCGTCCCCGTTATTCCCTTCGGCACCGGCACCTCGCTCGAGGGCCAGGTCAACGCACCCGCCGGCGGCATCTCGATCGATCTGCGCGACATGAACAAGGTGCTCGCGGTGCATGCCGAGGACCTCGACTGCGTGATCCAGCCCGGCGTCACCCGCAAGGCGCTGAACGAGCATCTGCGTGACCAGGGCCTGTTCTTTCCGATCGATCCCGGCGCGGATGCCTCGCTTGGCGGCATGGCCTCGACCCGCGCCTCCGGCACCAACGCGGTGCGTTACGGCACCATCCGCGAGAGCGTGCTGGCGCTGAAGGTGGTGCGCGGCGACGGCGAGATCATCACGACAGGCACGCGCGCCAAGAAGTCATCCGCGGGCTACGACCTGACGCATCTGTTCGTCGGCGCCGAAGGCACGCTCGGCATTATCTCGGAGCTGACCATCCGTCTGCGCGGCATCCCCGAGACGATCGCGGCCGGCGCGGTGTCGTTCGAGAGCGTCCATGGGGCCTGTCAGGCCGTCATCCTGGCGATCCAGACCGGCATTCCCGTGGCCCGCATCGAGTTGCTCAACGCCGCGCAGGTGCAGGCCTGCAACGCCTATTCGAAGCTGACCTTGCCGGAGACGCCGCTGCTGCTGATGGAATTCCACGGCAGCGAGATCGAGGTCGCCGAGCAGTCCAAGGCCTTCGGCGAGATCGCAAAGGACTGCGGCGGCGGTGATTTCTCCTGGACCACCAAGCCGGAGGACCGCACAAAACTGTGGCAGGCGCGGCACGACGCCTATTGGTCGGTGAAGGCGCTGCGTCCCGGTGACAGCATCGGCGTGGTCGCGACCGACGTCTGCGTGCCGATCTCGCGGCTCGCCGAGTGCGTCAGCGAGACCGAGGAGGATCTCAAGCGGCTCAATTTGTTGTCGCCGATCGTCGGCCATGTCGGCGACGGCAATTTCCATTGCTCGCTGGTCTGCGACACCAACGACGCGGGCGAGATGGCGCGCGGCGAGGAGTTCATGCATCGCTTGGTCGAGCGCGCCCAGGCGATGGACGGCACCTGCACCGGCGAGCACGGCATCGGCCAGGGCAAGCAGAAATATCTCAAGGCGGAACTCGGCCCTGAAGCGCTGGATGCGATGCGGGCGCTCAAAAAGGCGCTCGATCCGCTCAATATCTTCAACCCCGGCAAGATCGTACCGGAGGCCTAGCACCCAACACTCCCGAACCGGGAACTTTCAGCAATCCTGTCGGTTCCAATTCCCGCCAAGTTCCGATGCCTCAATGGCAGAGCTTTGCGCGGGAGGGTGCGATGGTGCGACCGGTCATCGGAATTGCGGCGCTGGTATTTGCCTGCATGCTGGCGGGCGCGGCGCTGGCGAAGGGAGGGCATGGTGGTGGCCATGGGGGTGGACATGGCGGCGGCCATCACGGCGGCGGACATTTCCGTGGCCACGGCGGTGGGCATGTGCATGGCGGACGGCATCATCGCGGGATGCGGTTCACGGCCGGTGCCCGGCGTGGCGGCCCGAACTTCGGTCAGATCCGCAATGCAGCGGTACGGCCGGCGAACTTTCGCAACGCCCTGAACTCCAGCGCATTCCGCAGCGGCCGGCTGATCAGCAATCCGGCGGCGCGCGCGCAGTTCGTAGCCGCGGCCGCACTGGCCGGCTGGAGCGGCGCAAGCAGCGGATGGTGGCAACATGCGGGTGGCGGCTACGGCTGGGTCGGGCCGCTGTTCTGGCCGTTCGCCTACAACGACCTCTACGACTACACGATCTGGGGCGACGGGCTCGGCTTCTGGGGTTACGGCTATCCGGACATCTATGCCGGCATGTTTGGTCCCTATGGCTATGATCGCCTCTCGGCCTATCTGCCACAGCAGCCGCAGGGACGGCGGCGGGCGCGCAGCGCGCCGCTCGATCAGCTCTGCGGCAGCGACCGCCGCGCAATCGTCGGTCTGCCGATTGACCAGATTGCAGCCGCGGTGCAGCCAAGCGATGCGCAAGGAGCCGATCTTGACGCGCTCGGCAATGCTTCGATTGACGCCGCGGCGCTGATCCGCACATCCTGCCCGACGCAGGCCGCAGCGACGGCCCCCGGCCGGCTCGCGGCGATGCAGCTGCGCGTCGAAGCAATGCAGAAGGCGGTCGATCTGGTCCAGCCTGCGCTCGACAAGTTCTATGGTTCGCTCACTGACGAACAGAAAGCGCGCTTCAATGCGCTGGCTGACGATCAGCGTCGGGCGACGGCGTCGAGCAATGCGAGCCCGTCGGTGCAGACTTGCAGCGCGTCCGCCGCGTTCGATTGGCCCGGCGCCACGATCGAGGAGAGGCTTCGTCCGAACGATACCCAGCGCGCGGCGCTCCAGGTGCTCCAGGATACCAGCGCCAAGGTCAGCACATCGCTCAAGGCGGCCTGCGAGCCCAACGACGTGATGACACCGCCGGCACGCATGGCCGCGATTCGCAAACGCCTCGACGTGATGCTGGAGGGGATCAAGTCGGTGCGCGCGGCGCTCGATGATTTCTATGCCACGCTGAACGACGAGCAGAAAGCGCAGTTCGAAGCGATTGGGCCGCGCCGCATCTCCTGAACGGCGCGAGGCTGACGAGACCATTGGTGGGGGCGATGAAGTGGTTCGCAAGGCGGCAGCCTGCAGACGTTTGGGACGAGCCGATCGAGGGGCCGATCGGCGACATCGATGCGGCGGAGCGAATTCGGAACATTTGCCAGGCTGCGAGGGCAGGCGCGGAGGCCGTCGGAGCCTCAGCGCGGACTGCTGAGCGCGAGCGTGAACGCTACGAACGTGCCGCCCGCGTCGCGATGGAAATCGCAATGAAGATTTCCGACGACCTGATGCGCGACGATGCAGTGCGCCGCATCGTCGAACTCTGCATGAAGGCCAATGATCTCAAGACCGCGCAGATCCTGTTTCGCGCGATCCAGGCCGGCTGGGTCCGGGAGGCCGTGCAGCGGGATCATCCGGCGCTGGCGCAATAGAGAGCAGGGCGGCCGTACGTAAGGCGTGCTGTGAGCACCGGCATCTCAACAGCGTCATGGCCGGGCTCGTCCCGCCTGCGCGGCCGAAGCCGCTTCGGCGAGGCGAAGGCCTGGGCAGGCGGGACAAGCCCGGGCATGACGACCTCGTGCAATCCTCCAACGGGATTGTGGCCTGGAAGCGGCTCAGTATCTGCGGTCGCCGCGATAATGGTCGCCGCCGCCTCGGCCGCCCATTCCCATGCCGAGGCCGATACCGACACCGATGCCGATGCCTTGCATGACAGCCTCGGGCGGCGGGCCGCGATCCGGCGGTGGCGCGCGCTCGTAGACCACTTGGTCAGACGGCGGGCGACGCTTCGGCGGCGTCTCGACCACCTTGCGCTTCGGCGGCGTGTCGTCGACACGCTTCTTGATCACAGGCGCGACGCTCGGATTGACCGGCGTTGCCGGCGGTGACGGCGTCGAGCACGGGCAGGTCGGGGCCATCGCGACGGCAACTGGGGTCGCCGCTGCGGCAACAGGCACGCCATAATTGCGGTTCTGCACCCGGAGCAGCAGCCGGCGCGCGGTCGCGGCGAGGTCGCTGTTGTCCCAGTTGGCGAGATAGGCCTCGAACGAAGCGCGGGTGTTGATCGCGGTTGCGCGCTCCCAGGCCAGCATCTGGCGCCGTCGTTCCAGCACCGTGCGCAGACGCGGCGTACGGGTGTCCTGTGCGTACAGCTCGATATAGGCCTGATACGCCGGCACCGTGTCGTCGGTGATGACGAGTTCATAGGCGACCATGGCCGGCTTGCCCTGCAAGTCCCTGCGCCACTCCTCGACGCTGCGCGTGCCGCTGGCGAGCGCCATCGAATTTGCGCCCGGAAGGGAAGGCTGACTGCCGCTGCTCTCGCCGAAGAACTTGAAGTCGGTGGTCAGCGACGAGCTTTCCCATGGGATCTGCCGTCCGTCGGTCGATTGCGCAACGGCGACGCGGATACGCTTGAACACCTCCTCGATCGGAAGGTTTGGTTGCTTGGCGACCGTGAGTGCTGCGGTGGTGTAGGGGCTGTCGATGCCGGAGCCGTCCTCGGCTTCGGCGCCGGGCGAGGTGGAATAGGAGATGAAGGAGCCGGGCGCACCGGCCTTGGTGTCGACGATCGCAAGTCCGTGGCCGGCGCCGCTCAGCGCGGGGAATGGATTGTTGCGACAGGCATCGAGCATGAAGATGCGCGCCCGCGTCGGCAGCGCGCCGAGCGTGTTGAGCATGTCGTTCAGCCGGACGCCCTGGAGCGGAATGTCGGCCTCGCGCTTGGGGTCGAGATCGACAGGAACGAGATAGTTCTCGCCGTCGATCTGCAGGCCATGGCCGGCATAGAACACCAGCGCCACGGTGTCGGCGCCACTGGCGCTGACCTTGCCGGCGAAATCCGAGATCGCCGCCCGCATCTCGGTCTGCGCCAGATTGGCGGCCGTGGTGACGGTGAAGCCGGCATTGCCGAGCAGCTCGGTCATGCCCTTGGCGTCGTTGGCGGCGTTGGGCAGTTCCGGCACAGTGCGATAGGCGGACTGGCCGATCACCAGCGCGAGCCGCGCTTCGGCGGCGGCATCCGTCGGCGTCATCATTTGCGTGAGCGCAAGAAGACTGGATGCAAGCAGCAAATTGGAAAAGACTGGACGGCGCATGGTGTCACCTCCATCGGCAATGCGCGATGATGTCACTTTTTCTAGGGGGCCGCCAGAAGGCCGTCTGTGCACTGGATCACGTTCGTCGTGCGGCAAAATGGGGCAGGGTCTCTGCTGGGACCGGAAGGCATCGTTCTAGGTTCACCCATGTGAATTGCGCATTGATCCATGCTCCAATTGGATTGATGTCGATCCTGCGCGACCGCCCCGTTGCGCGGGTGTGGCCGCAGGCCGATCCTCGTCGTAAGTCCGCAGGAATCCTGATCGTTTCGCCGTGCTTGCGGACGCCCCTACCCGTCTCGCGCGGCATGTCGAAGGCGATGGAGCCACGCTTGCCTGCGTCGTCGCTTTGGCCATACAGTCCACGCAACAGGCTGCGGCAACGACCGCGGCGAACAAAAAAGACAATGTGGGAGAGACCGCACCATGACCATCGTGCCCGTGAACCGTCGCGCGTTCATCAAGTCATCGGCGGCGGTCACCGCCGGTCTCGTGCTCTCCCCCGCCATCATCGGCCGCGCCGAAGCCGCGACGTTGAAGCTGAAATGCTCGTCCTCGCTGCCGAACGATCCCAAATTCGCCAACGGCCGCGTCTACTACGACAATCTCGTCAAGAGCCTGAAGGCGAACGGGCTTGGTGAGCAGATCGAGGTCGCCTTCTTTCCCGATAACCAGCTCGGCCAGGAGATCGACGTCATCAACTCGGTGAAGCTCGGCGTCATCGACCTCATGGTGTCGGGCTCGTCGATCTCGGCGAATCTAGTGCCGCTGGTCGGCACCTTCGACCTCGGCTTCCTGTTCTCGAGCTTTCCGCAGCAGACCAAGGCCTTCGATGCCGGCGCCGCAAAGCCGATCGAAGACGCTCTGCTCAAGGGCGGCAACATCCGTATCATCGCCTGGGCCTATAATTTCGGCTCGCGCAGCGTGCTGGCGAAGAAGCCGGTGAAGACGCCGGAGGATCTCGCCGGCCTCAAGATCAGGACGCTGCCGAACCCCGTCATCACCGAATGCCTGCGGCTGATGGGCGCCGCGGCGACGCCGCTGGCGTTCGGCGAGATCTACACCGCGTTGCAGGCCGGCGTGCTTGACGGCCTCGAGCACGATCCGCCGACGATCCTGGCCAGCAAGTTCTTCGAAACGTCGAAGTTCTACGCGCTGACGCAGCATAATTTCTCGCCGCTCGCGATTTATTTCAGCGACGTGACCTACAATCGCATGGATCCGAAGCTGCGCGAGGGGTTTCTCGATGCCGCCAAGAAGGCCGCGGCCGACACGCGCTCCCATGGACTTGCGGTCGAGAAAGAGGCGCTGGCGGCTTTGACCGAGAAGGGCGTGACGGTGGCCGAATGCGACCGCGAGGCGTTCAGGAAGCGCGTGGCGCCGCAGACCGAGAACTTCATCAAGGCGCGGCCTGAATCGAAGGCCGTCATCGACATCATCCGCGCGACGCAAGCCTGAGATGACCAAATCTGAGCTGGCGATGACAGCCGCCGTGCCCGTCTCGGGCGGCCGCCACGGGAGCATCGCTCTGCTGCTGCGCGCCAGCGACGCGATCGCGGCCATCCTGCTGGCCGCCGATCTCGTGGTGGTCTGCGCCTCCGTGCTGTTGCGCTTCTTCTTCAACGCGCCGGTCGAATGGTCCGATGACGTTGCGCGCGGGCTGATGGTCGGATCGGCCTTCTTCGGGGCGGCGAGTGCGCTCGCGCGCGGCGAGAATGTCGGCGTGTCCTTCTTCCGCGACCTGCTGCCGGTGCGGTTGCGTGCGCTGGTCGATGCCGCGAGCGCCCTGCTCGTCGTGCTGATCTCCGGCTATGTCGCCTACCATGCGATCAAGCTGGGTTCGCTCACGGCGGGCCAGACCACCGGATCCGGCCTGCCGCTGGAGCTGACGTTCTATCCGATGGGCGTCGGCGCGCTCTTCATGACGGTGTTCGCGATCGATTATCTCTGCGCGCGGCCGCTCCCTGACATCGTCAGGGGCCTCGTCGCCATCGTCGTCGTGTCCGGCCTTTATCTCGCCTGGGATTATCTGTCGCCGTCCTCGGTGCCGTCGGCGGGCACGTTGATGCTGATCGGCTTCTTCGCAACGCTGTTCGGCGGCTTGCCGATCGGCTTTGCGCTGGCGCTCGCCGCGCTGGTTTTCATCTGGGTCGAAGGCGCGCTGCCCGGCGTCATCTTCGCCCAGCAGATGGCGCGCGGCATCGACAATTTCGTGCTGCTCGCGATCCCCTTCTTCATCCTCGTCGGCTACCTCATGGAAGCCAACGGCATGTCGGTGCGGCTGATCGAGCTGTTGCAGCGCGCGGTCGGGCGCATGCGCGGCGGGCTGAACGTCGTGATGGTCGCTTCCATGGTGCTGTTCTCCGGCATCTCGGGCTCGAAGATGGCCGATGTCGCCGCGGTCGGCTCGGTGCTGATTCCGGCGGCGCGCCGCTCCAAGCAGAATCCGGGCGGCGCGGTGGCGCTGCTGGCGGCCTCCGCGGTGATGGCGGAGACCATCCCGCCCTGCATCAACCTGATCATCCTCGGGTTTGTGGCCAATCTGTCGATCGGCGGCCTGTTCGTCGCAGGCCTGCTGCCGTCGGCGCTGATGGCGGCCGTCCTGATCGCGGTGTCTATCATCTTCGGCAAGCGGCCGGCGCAGGTCGAGGAGGTCGAGCCGCAGATGCCGGTGTCGGGCCTGTGGAGCGGCGCGATCGCCTCGTTCGGCCTGATCTTCATGATCTTCTTCGGCTTCAAGAGTGGCTTTGCCACCGCGACCGAAATCTCCGCCTTCGCAGTGGCCTATGCGCTCGTCGTCGGCAGCGTGGTGTTTCGCGAGCTCAGCTTCAAGTCGGCGGCGCACAGTTTCGTGCAGGCCGCGACGCGCGCAGGTCTCGTGCTGTTCATCGTCGCCGCCGCGCAGTCGCTGGCGTTCACGCTGACCTTGCAGCAGGTGCCGCATGCGGTCGGCGATTTCATGCTCGGATTGTCAAAGACCTCAGGCGTCTGGCTGTTCATTCTCTTGGCGATCGCCGTGCTGATCGTGATGGGCTCGGTGCTGGAAGGCGCGGCCGCGCTGATCATCTTCGGGCCGCTGCTGTTGCCGGTCGCGGTGCAGCTCGGCGTCGATCCCTTGCATTTCGGCGTCGTCCTGGTCATCGCCATGGGCATCGGCCTGTTCGCGCCGCCGCTCGGGCTCGGGCTCTACGGCGCCTGCCTGATCGGCAACGTGCCGATCGAGCAGACGGTGAAGCCGATCATGGGCTATCTCGGCCTGTTGTTCCTCTGCCTGCTCGTCATCGCCTTCGTGCCGTGGCTGAGCACCGCGCTGCCGCGGGCATTCGGCTACTGAAGGAGTTTTGCCGTGAAGGTTCTGTTGGCTCACACGCCGGAGATGCGGCGGAACTATTACGGCGATCGCAGCCTGAACGGCCTTCGCGCGGCCGCGGAGGTGATCCTGCACGAGGGCGGCGCGCCCCTTGACGCCGCCGGCCTCGTGCGCGCGGCGAAAGACGTCGACATCATCGTCGCCGACCGCATGACGGAAGGACGCGGCGAGATCTTTGCGCAGCTGCCGCATCTGCGGGCCTTCGTCCGCTGCGCTGTCGATATCCGTAACGTCAACGTCGAGGCGGCTTCAGCGGCCGGCGTGCTCGTGACCCGCGCCGGGCCCGGCTTCGTTCAGGCCGTCGCCGAGCTCGCACTCGGCTTCATGGTCAATCTCTCCCGCGGCGTCTCGCGGTCCACCGCCGACTACCAGGCCGGCCGCAAGGCGGAGGCGCGGATGGGCCGCCAGCTCGCCGGCAGCCAGATTGGCATCATCGGCTATGGCAGCATCGGCCGCTATCTCGCCGAGGTCGCAAAAGTGCTGCGTATGGAGGTGCTGGTCTCAGATCCTTTCGCCGTCGTCAGCGATGCCGCGATCCGGCAGGTCGGTCTCGACGAGCTGCTCGCCGCATCGGACTATGTCGTCTGCCTTGCGATCGCCAACGAGCAGACCGAGAACCTGATCGGCGAGGCTGCGCTGGCACGGATGCAGAAGCATGGCGTGTTCATCAATCTCTCGCGCGGCAATCTTGTCGACGAAGCGGCGCTTGCGAAGGCGCTGCGCGAAAACCGCATCGCCGGCGCCGCGATGGACGTCGGCCGCGCGCCCGACCAGATGCCGACGCCGGAGCTGGCGAAGCTGCCCAACGTCATCGCGACTCCGCATGTCGGAGGCCTGACGCCGCAGGCGATCGAATATCAGTCGCTGGAAACCGTGCGGCAGGTCGAGGCGATCGTCAAAGGCGAGGTCCCGCCGGGAGCCGTCAACGCCGAGCGCTGGACGCGGCGGCCCTAAAGCCGATCCACCGCCCTGAACGTCCCGTCCTTCTGGATCACGGTCAAAAACACCTTCGGTGGCGTGTCGAGCATGCGTAGGCCGACGCTGACGATGCTGCCGCTGATGTCGAAGCGGCCGACATCGTTGATGGCGCGGAGAAGGCTTGCGCGCGTTGGTTTCGGCCCGGCCTTTTCCAGCGCCGCGGCCGCGAGGCGGCCGGAGAGATAGCCTTCCAGCGACACGAAGTCCGGTGTCAGCGTCGGATCGAACGCCTTCTGGGCCGCCTGGTAGTCGGCGACGAGCTTGAGCGAGCGATCCCACGGAAACGGCACGACCTGCGAGACGATGACGCCTTCGCCGTCGGGGCCGAGCTCCCTGGCGAGCGCATTGGCGCCGACGAAGGAGATGTTGACGAAAGTCGGATAGAAGCCGCGGCGATGCGCGAGCTTGATGAACTCCGCGCAGGGACCATAGGTCCCGACCATGACGATGGCCTCGGGTTCGGCGCGCTTGATCATTCGCCAGGCAGCCGTGACCGCGCGGGTGTTGCGCTCGAAGGTGCCTTCGGCGGCCAGCTCCAGGCCGCGCCTGGCGAGCGCGCGCTTCACGCCGGTCAGACCGTCGCGGCCGAAGGAATCGTCCTGGTAGAAGATGCCGATGCGGGTGAAGTGGCGATCCTCGGTGAGGTGCTTGATCCACGCTTCGGCCTCCGCACCATAGCTCGCGCGGATGTTGACGACGTTTGCAAGTTCGAGGTCGCGCAGGAATTCAGCGCCGCTCAACGGGCCGATGAAGGGAACGTTCCTGGCGCTGGTGATCGGAATTGTCGCCATCGCGGTCGGCGTGCCGACCGCGCCGATCAGCGCGAACACCTTGTCGTCCTCGATCAGGTGCAGCGTCTGGGCCACCGAACGATCGGGGTCGTAGCCGTCATCGCGGCTGATGAGCTGGAGCTTGCGGCCGTAAACGCCGCCCTTGGCGTTGATCTCGGTGAACGCTGCGATGATGCCTTGCCGTAGGCGCTGTCCGAGCGCGGAGGAGGGGCCTTCCAGCGCGGCGGCCTGGCCGAACAGGATCGCATCCTCGCTGACCCCGGCTTCATCGGCTTTCGCCGGAAGCATGGTCGCGGCCAGGAGCACGATGGTCAGGACGACGGATGTCGCCGATCGAAATCGATACATCGGGGGAGGTCTTGCCGGAGGGATGGAAGAAGACCTCTGCAAGATATCTCCCGCAGCCTGAATAGCTCGCTAACCGGCGGCGTATCGGCCGCCCGTAGTACTCCGGGCAAAACCGGCAAGTTGTTTCCACAATGCCGGGTCATTCACGGACTTCGTTAACTAATTCACGCGTTGCATAACGGATCCGGTTCCGAAATTGTGCAGTTCTTAACCGCGGTCTTGTTCCGATAGCAGCGCCGGTGCTTCAACCAGAGGTTCGGCTCGTCGCAGATGGGGGACGGCGGCTTCAGGATGGGCGATCGCGACCAGAACGATCAGGATCGGAGGCGCATGACCGGATGGTGGCGTGCCGCGCCGCTGCTCGGACTCTATCGCCCTGCGCTCGTCGCGGCCGGCGTCGGTCTTCTGTTCTCGCTCGTGGGCGCGGCCGCCGTGGCGCGGTGGGAAGATCGCGTCAACAGGATCGAGTTCGAGAACGCGGCCGAAACCGAAGCGATCGTCATGCAGAACGGCATGGGCGAATACATCTCCAGACTCATCGCGCTGCGCACGCTGTTCGAATCGACCAACGACGAAGTCACCCGTAGTGAATTCGAGACCTTCAGCGCCCGCCTGTTCGAGCGCCATCCGGGCATGCTGCGCATCGCCTGGCTGCCGCGTGTCAACCGCAAGGAGCGCTCCGAATACGAGGCCGCGGCGATCACGGACGGCGTTTCAGGCTATCGCATCAAGTCGCTCCAGGGCGAGAGCTTCGCGACTGCGCCGCAGAGCGATGAATATTTTCCGGTGTTCTACTCGACGCAGCCGAAGACCTCGGCGGTCTATGGCATGGATTACGCCACCGTTCCGGAGCGCCGCGCGTTTCTGGAGCGTGCACGCGACAACGACAAGGTCGCAGCCATTCGCACGCGGCTGTTCGAGCCGAGGGAAGGGGGCCGGTTGCCCGATGTCCTTGTTGCCGTTCCCGTCTACGCCAAGGGAACGTCGCGCGAGACGGACGCGGACCGGCGCCGCAATCTCGCGGGCTTCGTGGTCGGCGTCTTCGACCTGCCGCTGCTGATCCAGACCATTCGCGTGACCACCGGAGCGAGCCCCGCGGTCAGCATGAACGTCTATCCGCCCTTCACCGCGCAGATCGTCAGCCTGGAGCAGATGCTGCCGGACTATTCGTCGGCGGCCACGGCGCCGCAGTCGATGCGGGACGTCGCGCGGGCGCTGCACTGGTCGGGAAGTCTCAAGATCGGCGATACCGATTGGCAGGTGCGGGCGGTGCCAACTGCCGGCGGCCCCCTGGAGACGACTTATGATCGCGCGGGCGCGGTGCTGATCGTCGGCATGCTGCTGACGCTGTCGCTGTCGACCTATCTCATGCTCGCGAGCCGCAATTCGCGGCGGCTGTCGCTGGCTAACCGGCGGGTGCTCGAGCTCGCCCAGACCGACATCCTGACCGGCCTGCCGAACCGCGCCTTCTTCCTCGCCCGGCTCGACGAGCTCAATGGCCGGCTGGAGGACGGCGGGTCGACCTTCTCGATCCTGATGCTCGACCTCGACCGCTTCAAGAACGTCAACGACTCCCTCGGTCACGGCGCCGGCGATGCGCTGCTGCGCCAGGTGGCGCAGCGGCTGAAATCGGCGGTGGGCGCCAGCGACGTGCTGGCACGGCTCGGCGGCGACGAATTCGCCATCATCCAGGAGCGGTGCCAGGACCAGCGCGCCTGCTCGACCGAGCTGGCGGCGCGGATCGCCAAGCTCTTGACCGAACCGTTCCTCCTGCCCGGTCACCGCGTCGAGATCGGCACCAGCATCGGCATCGCCGTCGCGCCGGATCACGGCCGCGACCAGGAGCAGCTCCTGAAGAAGGCGGACCTTGCGCTCTATCGTTCGAAATCGGCGGGCCGCAACTGCTTCACCATCTACGACGAGGCGATGTCGGCCGAGCTGGAGGCCCGCAACACGCTGGAAGGCGATCTGCGCGACGCCATCGCGCGCTGCCAGCTGGAGGTGCATTACCAGCCGTTCGTCGACGCCCTCAGCGGCGAGCGGCGCGGCTTTGAGGCGCTGGTGCGCTGGCGGCATCCGACACGCGGCCTGATTCCGCCGGACCAGTTCATTTCGCTTGCGGAGGAGACCGGGCTGATCGTGCCGCTCGGGGAGTTCGTGCTGCGGCGCGCCTGCGCGGACGCGGCCGGCTGGCCCGCCGGCCTCGCGGTCGCCGTCAACCTGTCGCCGATCCAGTTCAAGGAAGCCGAGCTATTCGAAATGATTTGTGCGGCGCTCGCCGATTCCGGTCTGCCGCCCCAGCGGCTGGAGATCGAGATCACGGAATCCGTGCTGCTGGAGCGCGGCAGCGAGAACCACGCCTTCATGCAGCGGTTGAAGCAGCTCGGCATCGAGCTGGCGCTTGACGATTTCGGCACCGGCTATTCCTCGCTCAGCTATTTGACGGCGTTCCCGTTCGACAAGATCAAGATCGACAAGTCGTTCATCCGCAACCTCACACATCAGCCTCGCAGCTCTGCCATCATCTCCGCGATCGTGACGCTGGCGCGGGGGCTGGACATGTCGGTCACCGCGGAGGGCGTCGAAACCCGCGAGGAGTTCGACCGGCTGAAGGCGCTCGGCGTCAATTTCGCGCAAGGTTATCTGTTCGGCCGTCCGCAGCCGATCGAGCGGATCCTGTTCGATGCGCCCGTCAAATCGTCACGCCGCGACGCCGCCTGAGGGCGGGCTGAAGCATCGCGCTCAAGTGGCATGCGCGAAAAGCCCTTGACCCGGACACCCTCAGATGGTCGGAAAGACCGTCTAGGGATGAAATAAGCAAAAACATGCGGCTTCCGTTCTTCTACGGCTGGGTCGTGGTCGTCGTGACCTTCGTCACCATGGCCATCGGCGTCAACGCGCGTACCGCCTTTTCACTGTTCTTTCCTCCCATCATCTCCGAATTCGGCTGGGAGCGTGGCGTCACCGCCGGCGCCTTCTCCTTCGGCTTCGTGGTGTCGGGTGTGGTCAGTCCGCTGATCGGCCGCCTGATGGACCGCGCCGGGCCGCGCGCTGTGATGGAGCTCGGTGTCGTGCTGATGGGCGGCGGGTTGCTGCTTGCGCCGCTCACCAGCACGCCCTGGCATCTCTATGTCACCATCGGCGTCATGGTCGGCGCCGGCTCGGTGTGTCTTGGCTATTCCGGCCAGTCGCTGTTCCTGCCGAACTGGTTCATTCGCAAGCGCGGCTTCGCCATCGGCATCGCCTTTGCGGGCGTCGGCATCGGCTCGGTGACGCTGCTGCCCTGGGTGCAGCACATGATCGAACAGACCGGCTGGCGCACGGCCTGCACCGCGATGGGACTGCTCGTCCTGATCGTGCTGGCGCCGATCAATTTGTTGCTGCACAAGCGCCCGCAGGACGTCGGCCTCGAACCCGATGGCGATGCCGCCCCGACTGTTGGCGGCGCCCAACCGATCTCCAACATTGTCGATCCCGTTTGGGTCAATATCGACTGGACTCTGAAGCGCGCCGTCGCAACCGCGCGGTTCTGGTGGATCGCACTCGGCTATTTCTGCGGTCTGTACATCTGGTATGCGGTGCAGGTGCACCAGACCAAATTCCTGCTCGACATCGGCTTCAGCTCCGGCGTCGCGGTGTGGGCGCTCGGCATCGTCAGCCTGCTCGGCATTCCCGGCCAGATCCTGCTCGGCCACGTCTCCGACCGGATCGGGCGGGAATGGGTGTGGGCGATCAGCTGCGCGGGCTTTGCGATCTGCTTTGCGGCGCTGATGGCACTGAAGTTCCAGCCGTCGCTGTGGCTTGTCTATGTGATGGTGTTCGCGCAAGGCGCGCTCGGCTATGGCCTCACCTCGATCATGGGCGCGGTGGTGTTCGAGATTTTCCAGGGCAGGCACCAGGGCAGCATTTTCGGAACGATCATGCTGGCGGCGCTGGCGGGCGGTGCCGCTGGTCCCTGGATGACCGGCTTCCTCTACGATCGCGCCGGCGACTATACGCTCGCCTTTGGTATCGCGATGGTCGTGAGCGGATTGTCGGCGCTCTCGATCTGGCAGGCTGCGCCGCGCAAGGTGCGGGCTGTGGCCGGCCGGCTGCACGAGCTCCAGGCGGGTACCAGCGCCGGATAAGCCCTAGTGCTCGGCCAATTCTGCGGTGAGTGCCTTGGCGGCAAGCAGATCGGACGTCTCGAAGCCTTCCGTGAACCATCCGTACGTTGAGGCAAGGAGGGCTCGCGCTTCGATAAGCCTGCCTTCGTCGCGCCAGAGCCGAGCCAGACTCATGGCTGCACGCAGTTCGAACGACTTCGCGGCTTGCCTGCGTGCCACATCAAGTGCAGTTTGCAGACAGGCCTCGACCTCATCCGCCGGAGCTCCACGAATGCGCTGCAGTTCGCCGCCGATGCGTGCAACTTCTGCCTCCCACATATGTTCGCCATTGCGCGCGGCGAGATCCTTTGCCTCTGCCAGCGCAATGAGCCCTTTCTCGCCATCGCCAAGTTGCAAATAGGCCGATGCCAGCATGCACAAATAGCGGACTTGGTACCAACTGGCTCCGAGCCCGGCCCGATCATTCAAACCCTGGCGCATGAGCGCCAGGCCGCCCTCCGGGTCACCTTCCTGCGCCATGGCCCAACCCCGAAGGATGAGGCCGCTCAACCGCCAGTAGTTCAAGCTGTGCTGATCGGCGAGGTTGATGATGGCGTCAGCGTGCGCATGCGCGGCTGCCACGTCACCCATCAGCTCGGCAGGTCCTGCTCCGCCATAGACCGCGACGTGGGCGGTAAGGTTCGTCTGATTCAGCTCCGCGGCGTATTCAAACGCCGCGCGGCTGGTTCCCTGGGCCTGATCGGGATAGCCAAGAACCCAGAGCACGATGGCCAGGTAAGGTAACGCGGAGGCCTTCGGGTCATGGACATAGTGCACAGGCGCTGGCCGATGGGCGTCCGGGTCATAGCGGCTTAGGATCGCCTCGAACTCGGAGTGGGCCGTAAGAAAGTCGCCCGCGTGCATGGCTGTGAGAGCCGCCAAACGATGCGCACCCAATTCCAGTGCCGTGTCCCCGGTACGCTCGGCGGCATGGCGTGCCTCGGCAACCAGCCTCTGCATGGCGCCGTAGTCGCCTCTCACGAAATGAAAAATATACTTGCCGCTAAGCGTCGCGAACAACGCATCCGTGTCATCGAGCTCGTAGCAGAGCGCATGCGCCCTGCTGAACGCAGTGCCAAGCTGAGGAGCCGTGTATCCGTGAATGGCGATCAGCGGACCTCCAATTGCGGTCTGGAGCGCGAGTTCCTGGCGATCCCGCTCCGGCCCTTCTGGACAGGCGTTGAGCGCCTGCAGCCCCCTCGTGAGGTGAGTGATTGCTTCGAGATTGGCGGAACGCCCGGCGGCATTTCGACCGGCCTGCAGCCAATAGCCGACCGCGTTGGCCACAAGTCCGGCCTCCGCGAGATGCAAAGCTATCGTCTCCGGCTCCATCTCCGCGCGGGCAGGATAATGTTCTTTTAGAGCTGCGGCGATCCGAGTGTGGATCTGCTGTCGCTTGCTCTTCAAGAGGCTCTCGTGCGCGATGTCCTGGACCAGCGCATGTTTGAAGCTGTAGCTGATATCCGGAGGCACTCCACGCCGGAAGATGAGTTCCGCCTCCAGCAGTTCATTGATCGCGCGCTGGAGGGCATCTTCATCGAGCGGTGTTACTGCCTTCAGCAGGTTGTGCCCAAACTCACGCCCAATGCATGCCGCGATCTGGGCGACCTCCTTGACGGGTGCCAACCGATCAAGACGCGCCATCAACGAATCTTGGAGCGTTGTCGGGATCGCGAGCGGGGGCAACGGACCGATAAGCTCGTAGCAACTCCCCCGATCCTTAAGCAGCCCGGATTCGAGGACGGTCTTGGTGAGCTCCTCGACGAACAACGGCACACCGTCCGTCTTGGCCAAGATCTGCTCGAGCACCTCCTGCGGAAGCAGTTTGCCGCCGGTTATCCGGTCGACCACGGCCGCACCTTGCCTGCGGCCCAGCCGGCTCAAAAAGATTGCTGCCACATGTCCATGCGCGGTCCAGCGCGGAACGAATTCCGATCGGAAAGTAACGACCATCAGGATCGAGTGACGCTGCACCTCGTCAACGGCCCGATCAAGGAGTTCGAGCGTGGTGGGATCGGCCCAGTGGACGTCCTCGTAAATGGCAAGAACCGGTTGCTTTGCCGCTAAGCCCTTTATCTGCTCCAACAGGGCCTGGAACGTTCGCTCTTTCTTTTGGTGTGGACTTAGCTCCAGCGGAGAGTAGCGCTTACCCGTCGGGATGGCCAACAGATCCGCGAGAACGGGCGCACTGCCACGTACGTCGTCCGTCGCAAGCGTGAGCATCGCCTCAAGGTTATCGAGCTGTTCTTCGGAAGGGTCCTCCCGCCGTATTCCCGCTGCCCGTTCAAGGAGCCCTACGATTGGATACAGGGCGCTGTTGGTGTGGAATGGCGAACAGAAATGGCTGAGGCGCGTGTGCGGCACGCCTGCGAGCCGGTCGCGCAGCGCTCGCACGAGGTGGGATTTGCCGATGCCGGGTTCGCCGCCGAGCAGGACGATCTGTCCTTCTTGCCCTTTCGCCTGTTCCCAGCGGTCCAGGAGAAGAGCAAGTTCCTGGTCGCGCCCGACAAGCGCGGTCGTCGACATCCCGTGCTGGGCGTCAAATCGACTCTCTGCTGCGCCCTCGCCGGTGACGAGCCACACCTGCGCCGGCCCCGGGAAACCCTTGAGAGGCACTGTCCCCAGGTCCTGGTATATGAAGGCCTCGCCGATCAGGCGGTGCGTTGAATCGGCGATGAGAACGCCGCCGGGTTCGGCGAGCCCTTGCAAGCGGGCCGCCAGATTCGGGGTCTCTCCAATGACCGACCGCTCGCGGGCTTCTCCCTCGCCAATCAGTTCGCCGACGACAACCAGACCGGTTGCGATGCCGACGCGAGCGGCAAGGGCTGCACCGGTCGGCCCGGTAAGCGCCGCGACTGCCTTGGATATCCGAAGCCCGGCGCGAACTGCACGCTCCGCCTCATCTTCATGCGCCCGCGGCCAGCCGAAGTAAGCGAGAACCCCGTCGCCGAGAAATTTGGCAACGTGTCCCTCGAACCGGGTGATCTCGCTCGCTACGGTGTTGTGGTAGGCCTGTATCAGGTCCCGCACTTCCTCGGGGTCACGTCCCGAGGCGAGCGCAGTCGATCCGACCAGATCGACAAACATGACTGTGAGCTGCCGCCGGTCTGCTTCCGACGGCAGTGGCAGTATTGGCTGTGCTGCCGAGGCACGAACCTCCACAGGTATGGGATCGCTCGGCAGCGCGAGTGCGTGGATCGCCTTCAGCACGGTCTTGCGCGGGCCGAGCGGCAGACCAAGTTCCCGCAGATCGTCTTCGGTCAGCTCTGGCAGGACCTCAGGCGTGACTTCCGCATCCTGAAAGGCCTGGGAGTAGCGCTCCAGCCCAAGACCACGAAGCCATTCCGCGATGTTCACGCGACGCCTCCTCGCTAGCTGTCAGGCGACGCGTACGGCAAGCTTAGTTGAAGGTATGCAACCTCAGCTTCAGCGAACCGTCCGCCTGACGCTCAAACACGTGCGTAGCAATCCCGCCGGCAGCTTGGCGCGACCCATCCGCTCCCTTGCCGTTGGCGCTCCATCTCGCCGTGCCGTAGACGATCTTGTCGTCTCCGCCCGCATCTATGATTGTCAGCTTATGATCGACGAATCCGCTCGAAAAAAGCCCGGCGAAGAATTTCTCGATTTCTGCTGGACCCGATATGACCTGATGGTTTGGAGGCAGCACTTTAGCGTCCGAAACGTACGCCGTGGCAACCGCTCTAGCGTCGGCTTTGTTGAATGCCGAATCCCAGGCAGCATAAGCTTCAATGATTCCGGCCTTGACGTCGAAGCTCGTCGAGGAGGCCAAGTTCGTCATAATTCCCTCCCTCAAAGTTAACCTGGTAACCACCGGATCATACTCCAACTAAACGGTGGGAAAATCTGGAAAGTGGGGAACCATGCGGAGCGAACGTCTCGCGCATATGAGGACACCCCCGGTAGCTTTCAGCGCCGTGACCGTACGTAGAAGCTGTCGACCGCGCGCTGTGGCGGGATTGCCGGTGTGGGAGCGCGGCTGAACGAGTTCGGGGCGAAACTGGCGCCGAAAGGTTCCGTACGCGCTAACTTACCGTCGCCTTTGTCGCAGACCGTTAAGTATGTTGCGTCTTGGCGGGGTGTGGTGGGTCTGCAAAAACGTCTTGGACACCATCGCAGCGCTAGCGTCGGCGGATTGCCGCAACTTCCCGATGTCTCCGGTCCAACCATGTCTGCCTCCGATTGTGCTGTAACGGAAATGCCGGACGTGCTGTTGGCCGCCCTGGAACGCGTCGACGACGCCATTGTCATTGTCGACAGCGCGCGGCGCGTCACGCATTTCAACGCCGGTGCCGAGCGGATCTGGAAGCTTGCGCGCACCAACGTGCTCGGCCGCGATGTCGACATTCTCACCTTGAAGTGTCTTCAAGACGATTCGATCGCAGAGTGCCGCGACGAGATCAGCCTCATACGGCCCGACGGCAGCCGGATTCGGGCGGCCGTCTCGCTTTCGTCTTTCGCAAGCGGCGGTGTGACCCATCGCGTCGTGTTCGCGCGCGACGTTACCACCGAAGCGGAACGCCGCGCGCGGATCGCGCTGCTCGACGCCGTCTCGGATCAGACCAACCGCGCCGTGCTCATCACCGACACCGAGCTCGACATCCGCTACACCAATGCAGCGTTCACCTCGCTGTTCGGCTATTCCGCCGCGGAAGCTGAGGGGCGGCGGGCGACCGATCTGTTGGCCGGCCGTCACACCAACCGCAAAGCGCTGACGACGATCGGACGGCGTCTCGTCAAGGGCGGTCCGGGCGGTGAGACCGAGGTCCTGATCTATACCAAGGACGGCGAGGAGATCTGGGTTGGCGCCCGGATCGATGCCTTCCGCGACAGGAAGGGCCGGGTCAAGCACATCTTCGCGCTGCTGGACGACATCACCGAGACCAAGCAGCTGCGCTCGCTCCAGCAGCTCATCATGGGCGCACTCGCCGACGAGGTGCCGATCGGCGAGATCGCCGACCGGCTCTGTGGCCGTGTCGAGGAGATCGCGCCCGACGTGGTCTGCTCGCTGCTTCACGTCGATGCCGCGGGCCTGATCCACCCGCTCGGCGGTCCCAGCCTGCCCGAGGATTATTCCCGCGCATTGGACGGTGTTGCGATTGGCCCCAATGTCGGCTCCTGCGGCACCGCCGCCTTCTATGGCGAACCGGTGCTGGCAACCGATCTCGACACCGATCCCCGCTGGCAGCCTTACAAGGCCATGCCGCTGTCGATCGGCCTGCGGGCTTGCTGGTCGACCCCGGTCAAGGCCAAGGACGGCCGGGTCATCGCGACGTTCGCTTTCTACTATCGGGAGTCCCGCGCGCCGAGCAATTGGCACCGGCGCATCGTGGAGGCCTGCGTCAATCTCGGCGCCTTCGCGATCGAGCGCAAGGAAGCGCGCGCCGAGATCGCGCGGCTCGCCTATCACGACATCCTCACCGGCCTGCCGAACCGCGCGCAGCTGCGGCACCTCATCACCACCGCGATCGATGCCTGCCCGACCGGCAGCCATGTCGCGCTGGCCTTCCTCGACGTCGATCATTTCAAGGACGTCAACGACACGCTGGGTCACGCCGCCGGCGACGAGCTCCTGATCCAGCTCGCGCAACGGCTGCGCGAGCGGATTGGCCCTGAAGATATGCTGGGACGGCTCGGCGGCGACGAGTTTGTCATTCTGCTGCCGCAACGCAACGCCGAGAGTGCCGAGCGCGTCGCGGCAGGAATCACCGAAGCGCTGGCCGCACCCTTGAGGCTCGGATCGAAGCTGATGCCGATGTCGGTCAGCATCGGCATCAGCCTCTATCCCGACCATGCCACCGACATCGACACGTTGATGCAGCAGGCCGACGCCGCCATGTACATGGCCAAGCAGGCCGGACGCTCGACCCATCGCATCTTCAGTGCCGAGATGAATGGACTCACCGAGCAGCGGCTGGCGCTGATCGCAGCGCTCCGCCGCGCCATCGCGGAAGGCGCGCTGAGCCTGAGTTACCAGCCGCAGATCCGCAGCTGCGACGGCGCCATCCACGGCGTCGAGGCGCTGTCGCGCTGGCGTGATGCCGTGCTCGGCGACGTCTCGCCGGCAAAGTTCATCCCGCTTGCCGAGGAGTGCGGCTTGATCGAGCAGATCGGCCTGTGGTCGGTGCGCGAGGCCTGCCGCCAGATGGCGAGCTGGCGCCGCGCCGGGTTCAACATTCCCTGCGTCTCGGTGAACCTGTCGCCGATCAATTTCCGTAACGTCACCCTGGCCGCGCGGCTCAAGGACATCCTCGCCGAATACGATCTGTCGGCGGACGCTTTGATGCTGGAGATCACCGAGGGCGTGTTCATGCAGGACAGCGTCGCGGCGCTGGAGACGATGAACGCGATCCGCGAACTCGGCGTCGGCCTCTCCGTGGACGATTTCGGCACCGGCTATTCGAGCCTCAGCCGGCTCGCGCATCTGCCGATCCGCGAGTTGAAGATCGACCGCAGTTTCATGCGCGACATCGAGAAAGACGCGGGCGCGCTCGCGATCGCCACCGCCGTGGTGCGCGTCGGCCAGGGCCTCGGCATGAACGTCGTCGGCGAGGGCGTCGAGACCGAGGGCCAGCGCAAGACGCTGGCCGAACTCGGCTGCGACGTCGTGCAAGGCTTCCTCTACGCCCCCGCGCTTCCCCCCGTCGCCTTTGAGCGCTGGCTGATCGAGCACTGCGCCGAGCAGGCGAGGGCGACGCTGGGGCGGCTTGATGTCAAGTCGGTCGGTGCGGTTGCTGTGAAGCAGTCGGCATAGTCCGTCTTCGCTCCGGCTAGAGCATCGAAAGCACGACAATCCCGTCTTCGAGCTCTCCTGAAGCAAGGCGCGCCCGTGCCATGCGCTCGAACTCGGTTCGGTGCTTCTGCAAATAGCTGAAGGCCTGTTTCTGCGTGTTGAATGTCGTGGCAAGCCGGCACATCTGCCGATCTGCACCGGATGCGAGAAAAAAGGTGATGGTTCCGTGATCTGGTTTAATTCTAGGCACGATCTGCACTCTCCGGCATGTGATCGGCCCCCCAAAATTTCGGCGGCAGTCTGAAGACGACTATCGCGCCGGCTTCCGTGAACGCTTCTTGAGCGCCGGCGTAGGCAAAGCGAGTCGAAGAGCTTCGTCAGCCGCTTCCTTGGCCTCGCGCGCCGCTCGGAGCCGCGCCATGTTCTTGCGAACCTCGACGGCCTGCCTTTCGGCATCGGCCAATGCCTGCGCTCCGTCTTCGGCGGCCAAGCGCCGGCGATCGGACCGCGCGACGCTTTCGGGTGACGGCTCTGCCGGCTTCTTGGTGCTCATCGTTCCCCCGGCTCCGAAAACGATTAAACCCGCTCAATCCTGGGATTGAGCGGGCAGGGCGACCGTTTCAGTACATCCGTGAAACGGTGCCACGATATCAAGCCAGCGAGAGGTTCTCGGCGCTGACCTTGCCTCGCATCTTATCGGTCTTGATCTCGAAATTGACCTTTTGGCCCTCTCCGAGACCTGCAAGACCGGCCCTTTCAACGGCGCTGATGTGAACGAACACATCGTTGCTACCGTCGTCCGGCTGAATGAAACCGAAGCCCTTTTGGCCATTGAACCACTTGACAGTACCTGTCGTCATATTCTTCTCCAAAGCGCGCAAGCGCGTCCCGCGTGACAATCACGCGGCCATCTTCAACTTCGTCGATGTCTCTGGAAAAGGAGCCCGCGGGCGCATTCAACAAGGCACAGCGGCTAATCGAACCAGCTCAATATATATGACTTTCACGATTTTGCAAGGAGCTAAGCCAGTCTGGCTCTTGCGAGGCAGTTCTTCTGTTCCGATCGAGACGCTTTGTGTTCATCGACCTGCAAGCGGGCCGTTAGCGATTGACAGCGCTGCACGACAGTGGTCACGTTCACGCCGCCAAGCTGCATCGCTGTGACAAGCAGATCGGCTCGTCCGAAGCCGCGACGAGTGTCGCCGCACCCATCCTCAAACATCGCAATGAAGCTCCTGCGCAATTGGCTGCCCTGCAGGACGTGTCGCATTCGCAGCCCCCAGCTCGGAGGATCAATTGCAAGTACTCGTCAGAGACAACAATGTTGAGCAGGCACTCCGCGTTCTCAAGAAGAAGATGCAGCGCGAGGGCGTCTTCCGCGAAATGAAACAACGGCGTTCCTATGAAAAGCCGTCGGAGCGAAAGACCCGCGAGAAATCCGATGCTATTCGTCGCGCCCGCAAGCTTGCCAGGAAACAGGCGATCAGAGAGGGGTTGCTGCCCGCGCCGCCGAAAAAGAAGCCCTTTGAACGCAAAGCGCCCTTGCCGGAGATCAAAGCACGGACGGAGTAGAGAAAACGTTGGGACTGGCTGCGATCATGCGCCCCGAGATCGCTTGACGAAGACAAGACGCTAGTCCGACGCCAATCCCGTCCTGCGCCGCAAATCCGTGATCGCGCGCAGAAAACTGTCGGCCGGCGTCGTCTCCGGATCGATCAGCCGGTGCAGGCGAAAGCCGTCTTCGAGCGCGAGCACGATTGAGGCCATCCACGGCGGGTTCAGCTTGTCGTTCTTGCCGTTGCTCTTCAAGGTCGCCTCGACGATGTCGGCCACCAGCTTGCGCCGCGCGCGCAGGCGTTTTGCAAGTTCGGGGCGGCGCTTCTCGGCGCGCGCGACGAACAGGATCATCTCCATGTGCAGCAGCGGCGAGCGGCCGAGCGGGTCCTGCCGGCTGCGGTCCATCGTCTTCAGCGCCGCGATGAAATCATCGAGATTGTCGTGCTCGGCGAGGATCTCGAGGTTGCGACGGATCGACTGCTCGACATGGTCCTCGAGCATGGCGATGATCAGCTCGTCCTTGCTCCTGAAGTTCGAATAGAACGCGCCGCGGGTGAAGCCTGCCGCCGCCGCGATCGCCTCGATGCTGGCGCCGCCGATGCCGTCCTCCTCGAACACGCGCGCGGCCGCCTCGAACAGCTTGTCGCGCGTGTCGTCCCTGGTCGGCCTGGTTCTCGCCCTTGACATCGGACGAGGTTAAGGCAGAATGCAACTCGATACAATAATGTATCGAGTTGATAAATTCAGGGATGGTTACGCCGGGCAGTGGGGCTGCGATCGGCGTATTCGTATCATGCGGCAACCGATTTGAGGTCACCATGAACGAGCACGTGCAAGGCGCCGGCGGCGCACCGCTGTTCAACCCGCTCTCGCCGGACTTCATCCGCGATCCCTATCCGCACTATGAGCGGCTGCGCACGATCGATCCGGTCCATGTGACGCCGTTCGGCCAGTTCGTTGCCAGCCGCCATGCCGACGTCAGCCTGGTGATGCGCGACAAGCGCTTCGGCAAGGATTTCGTCGAACGCTCCAAGCGCCGCTATAGCGAAAAGATCATGGACGAGCCGGTGTTCCGCAGCATGAGCCACTGGATGCTGCAGGCCGATCCGCCCGACCACACCCGCCTGCGCGGCCTCGTGGTGAAGGCCTTCACCGCCCGCCGCGTCGAGGACATGCGGCCGCGCATCCAGGAGATCGTCGACCAGGCCATCGACGCCGTGATCGACCGCGGCCACATGGACCTGATCGAGGATTTCGCCTTCCGCCTGCCCGTCACCATCATCTGCGAGATGCTCGGCATCCCCGAAGATCATCGCGAGGTCTTCTACAAGAGCTCGCGCGACGGCGGGCGGCTGCTCGACCCCGTGCCCTTGTCAGCCGAGGAGATCAAGAAGGGCAACGAGGGCAACCTGATGGCGCAGATGTATTTCCAACAGCTGTTCGAGCTGCGCCGCAGGAATCCCGGGGACGATCTCACCACCCAGCTCGTGCAGGCCGAGGAGGACGGCAACAAGCTCACCAACGAGGAGCTGACCGCCAACATCATCCTGCTGTTCGGCGCCGGCCACGAGACCACCGTCAACTTGATCGGCAACGGCCTTCTGGCGCTTCACCGCAATCCGGACCAGCTTGCGCTGCTCAAGGCGCGGCCCGAGCTGATGGAAGGCGCGATCGAGGAATTCCTGCGCTACGATTCCTCGGTGCAGATGACCGGACGCGTCGCGCTGGAGGATATCGACGATCTCGGCGGCAAGAGGATCCCCAAGGGCGAGACCGTGCTGTGCCTGCTCGGCTCGGCCAACCGCGATCCGGCGGTCTATCCCGATCGGCCGGACCGGCTTGATGTCACCCGCCAGAACGTGAAGCCGCTGTCGTTCGGCGGCGGCATCCATTTCTGCCTCGGCGCCCAATTGGCGCGCATCGAGGCCGAGATCGCCATTGCCACGCTGCTGCGGCGGTTGCCCGACTTGCGCATCGACGACGTCGAAAACCCGGAATGGCGGCCGACCTTCGTGCTGCGCGGCCTCAAGAGGCTGCCGGCGAGCTGGTAAAGGCGTCCCAGCGTTAACCTCCGCGCGCAACAGTCGCTGTGACTTCGCCACACTTCCCCCTATATAAGGGGCTGTTCCGGCACGCCTGAAGTCCACTAAGGCCAGGGTTTGGTCCGGTTGCCGGTTTGGCCGAGGGGAGACCCGTGCAGACGACGCTGCTCGGATTGGCGATTGCCTTCATCATTGCGCTGCTGGCCGCGTTGATCGGGCCTTACTACGTCGACTGGAACCAGTTCAGGCCCCAGTTCGAGGCGGAGGCTGGCAAGATCATCGGCGTGCCGGTGCGGGTCGCGGGCGAGCTCGACGCGCGGCTGTTGCCGGCGCCGACCCTGCGGCTGCGCTCTGTCACCTTCGGCGGCAACAACGATCTCGGCCGCCTGCGCGCCGACAAGCTCGACGTCGAGTTCAGCCTCAGCTCCCTAATGCGCGGCGAGTGGCGCGCCACTGAGCTTTCGGTGGGCGGCATGGCGGTCGATCTCGGCCTCGATGCGAGGGGACGGGTCGATTTGCCCTCCACCGCGAGCGGCACCTTCAATCTGGCATCCCTCGCCATCGAGCGGCTCAATCTCACCGGCCGCATCGCCCTGCACGATGCCGCCAGCCGCTCGACGCTGGAGCTGAACGACATCGCCTTCTCCGGCGACGTCCGCTCGCTCGCGGGCTCGGTGCGCGGCGACGGCAGATTCACCGTCGCCGGGGTGCGCTATCCGTTCCGCGTCTCCTCCGGCCCGAGTGCCGACGGCAACGCCACCCGTCTGCACCTCAACATCGATCCGGGCGAGCGCGCCATCCTCGCCGATCTCGAAGGCGTGCTCGCCTTCGACAACCGCCTGCCGAAATTCGACGGCGCGCTGACCCTGGCCGTGCCGCCGGTCAAGAAGGCCGGCGAGGCGGGGCCGACGCCGTGGAAGCTCACGACCAAGCTTAGGGCGGATCCGGCCGGCGCGAAATTCGAGCAGATCGACGCGAGCTTCGGCACTGAGGACTCCGCGCTGAAGCTCGGCGGTGTCGGCGACCTCAAATTCGGTGCCTCGCCGCTGCTGCGCGCGGTGCTGTCGGCGCGCCAGGTCGATGCCGACAGGCTGACGGCCAAGGGCGATGCCGAGCCGCTCCGCATCCTGCCGGCGCTGCGCGCAGGGCTCGCTGCAATTCCGCAGGCGCCGATCCCGGCGCAGATCGAGTTCAACTCCGACCAGATCATGCTCGGCGGCCGTCCACTGCAGAACATCTCCGCCGAGCTTCAAACCGACGGACGATCCTGGACCTTCCAGCGGCTCGAGCTGCGCGCACCCGGCATGACGCAGCTCTCGCTCAATGGCGCGACGCCCGGCGCCGACAGTTTCAGCGGCCGTCTCAGCGTCGAATCGTCCGACCCGGATACGCTGATGGCCTGGCTCCAGGGCCGCAGCGAGATCAACCGCCGCAGCACGCGGCCGCTGCGCCTGGCCGGCGACGTGACGATCGCCGCCAACCATCTCGCCATCGACAGGCTCAAGGCCGACATCGAAGGCGGTGCCGTCGAAGGGCGCATCGCCTTCGTGCAGACAGGCGCGAGCAAGGGTTCGCGGATCGACGCCGAGCTGAAGGCCGACCGGCTCGACCTCGACGCCGCCGCAAGCTTCGTGCGCGCGCTCGCGGGACCGCAAGGCGAGTGGCCGGACGAGGCAAAACTCTCGCTCGATATCGGCCGCGCGATCTCCGCCGGCCAGGAGCTGCGGCCGTTCGCTGCGAAGCTCGCTTTCGGCCCCGCATCGCTGTCGTTGGAGCAGCTGCGCTTCGGCCAGGCCAGCGGCGTGACCACCGAGGCGAGCGGCAGCTTCGACCGCACCAAAGCCACCGGCAAGCTCGCGCTGAAATCCTCGGCCAATTCGCTGCGCGAGCTCACCGCGCTGATCGAGCCGTTTGCGCCCGCGGTGCGCGCGCGCTTCGATGCCATCTCGGCACTGCCGGGCACGACCCGCCTCAAGCTTGATCTCAGCCTCGACAAGAATGCCGAGCATGCCGATCGCAGCAATGCCCGCGCCGTGCTCGACCTCGACGCGCCGCAGCTCAAGGCGACCGCGACGCTGGCCGCGCAGATGCCAGCAGCCGCCATCGGCGGCATCGATCTCGACCGGCTGCGCAGCAGCGACTTCACTCTGGATTCGAAGGTCTCGACGCCGCAGGCCGGCGCACTGCTGGCGCTGCTCGGGCTCGATCGCGTGGTGGCCGCAGGCGAGGGCGCTTCGCAATTCGAGGGCAGGCTGACCGGCGCATGGCGGCGGCCGTTGCAATTGAACGCAAAGCTCAGCGGTGGCGGTCTGGATGCCGATGCGCAGGGCAGCGTCGAATTGTCGGAGCCGAAAGGCAGCGTGAATTTGCGAGTGCGCAACGTCAATCTGGCGCCGCTGCTCGGTACCAGCCCGACCGACAAATCGGCGCGGAACGTCAGCCTGTCCTCGCGCGTCGGGCTGACGGGCAATCGCCTGACCTTCGACGATCTCGACGGCAATGCGGCCGGCTCGCATCTGCGCGGCCATCTGGCGGTGACGCTTGATCCGGAGAAGAGCGTCGACGGCGAAGTCGGTCTCGATACGCTCGATCTTGCGCCGGCGCTCGCAATGGCGATCGGCGCGGCCGGGCATGATACGGGCGAACCGCTGAGCGCAGGGCTCATCACGGGCTGGCGAGGCCGGATCGCGTTCCAGGCGTTGCGCGGGATGTTGCCCGGCGGCATCGAGCTTCGCCCCTTCGGCGGCACGATCCGCGGCGACGGCCAGTCGCTCGCGCTCGATGCGCTGAAAGGCGGCGTTGGCGGCGGCGAGATGTCGGCGAGTTTTGACGCGCGCAATGGTGCGGGTGGTCTTGCGTTGAATACGCGTATCGAGCTCGGCAATGTCGATGCGGCGACGCTGCGCTATCGCGATCTGGCGCTGCCGAAGGGGCGCGTCTCGGTGCAGATGGCGCTGACCAGCCAGGGCCGCAGCGTCGCGGCGCTCACCGGCGCGCTCGCCGGCAACGGCACGGTGACGCTGGACTCCGCGGAGATCAGCGGCCTCAATCCGCGCGCATTCGAGATCGCCATCCGCGCCAGTGACGGCGGCCAGGTCGCCGACGACAACCGCTTGCGGCAGCTCGTCGAGCCCGCGCTCGCCGCCGCACCGATCGCGGTGGCCTCGGCGCAAATCCCGTTCACGATCCGCGACGGACGGCTGCGCGTCGGCGCGACTCCGCTGGAAGCGAAGAACGCCCGCGCCATCGTCTCCGGCGGCTACGACATTCCCGCCGACCAGGCCGACATCCGCGCCAGCCTGACGCCGATCATGACCGGCCTTTCCGGCGCCCCGCCGGAGATCCAGCTGTTCGCGGCGGGACCTCCCGACAGGCTCAATCGCACGATCGATCTCGCGCCGCTGTCCTCGTGGCTTGCGGTGCGCACGATCGACCGCGAGACGCGCCGGCTCGATGCCATCGAGCGCGGCGAGCCGCCACCGGCGACCGCGGCGCTGCCGACGCTGGTGTCTCCGGACACAGCGCCCGAGCAGGCGCCGGCCAATGTGCCGCTGCCGGGCCAGGATCCGCGCCGCGCGCCGGCAAAGCCGAAAGCCGCGCCGGCTCCGAAGGCCCCGCAGGCCGCTCCCGCCGCGCCGAGCCCGCCGCTTGCCAGCCAGCAGCTTGCGCCGCTGCCGCCGGCCATCGACGTCAAGCCTGCTCCGGGCCCTGCGCCCGCAAAGCCCAAGCCGAAGCCGCCGCTGGTGCTGACGCCGCAAAATCCGTGAGGCTGGGTTTGCGCGAATTGGGCCGCGTGCGGGCTCACTTCTCCCGCTTGCGGGAGAGGTCGCGCCCAAGGCGCGGGTGAGGGCTCTCTCCATTTAGGGAGTCCCTCTATTGAGATAGCCCTCTCCCCAGCCCTCTCCCGCAAGCGGGAGAGGGAGCGCACCTCCTGCGCAGCGCCTTTCGCGCCCCTTAACGCATTCCCTCGCATTTGAATGAATTTTGCCCGGCAAAACTGATTTGCCGATTTTACTGAATTCTCGCGTTTCATCTCTAGCGTCGTTTCCAGAGGAATTCGGCGTCGCGTCAACCGAGGCGCAACGGTAAGAACGGCCAAGAACTGGGGTAATCGAGATGAACGGGGCGAAATCGCTTCTGCAGGATCTGGACGACGCGATCGCGCGCGGCACCGACGAAAGCCGGGCCAAGGCGTTATGGCATGCGACTGACATTCTGATTACCGGCCGCTACAGCGACGACGAGATCAGCATGTTCGGCGAGGTCATCGGTCGGCTCGCCGAAGAGATCGAGGTCGCCGCGCGGGCGCAGCTCTCGGAGCTGATGTCGGCGTGCGATCACGCTCCCCTGAACGTCATCGAAAAGCTCGCCCTCGACGACGAGATCGAGGTCGCCGGCCCCGTGCTGCGCGACTCCAATCGTCTCGACGAGAAGATGTTGCTCGAGAGCGCCATGACCAAGGGACAGTCGCATCTGCTCGCGATCGCCCAGCGCAAGTCGATCGGCGAGGCCGTGACCGACGTGCTGGTCAAGCGCGGCGATCAGGAGGTCGTGACATCGGTGGCCAGGAACGAGGGCGCGCGCTTCTCTGGCTCCGGCCTGTTGCACATGGTCCGCCGCGCCGAGGGCGATTCGATCCTCGCCGAGCAGCTTGGCCTGCGCAAGGACGTGCCGCGCCACATCTTCCAGCAGCTGATCTCGAAGGCGTCGGAAGACGTCCGCCGCCGCCTCGAGACCGAGCGGCCCGAAATGATGGCGCAGATCCAGAGCTCGGTGACCGAGGTCACCGGCGATCTCCAGTCCAAGTTCGGCCCGTCCTCGCGCAGCTATTTCGTCGCCAAGCGCGTGGTGACGACGCAGTATCGCCAGGGCAACCTCAATCAGGATTCGATCTCGAACTATGCGCGCCAGCATCGCTTCGACGAGGTGCAGATCGGCCTGTCGCTGCTCTCGTCGCTGCCGGTCGACGTGATCGAGCGCGCGATGATGGACCGCAACCGCGAGATGATTCTGGTGCTGTGCAAGGCGCTCGACTTCTCCTGGGACACGACCATGTCGTTGTTGTTCCTCGGCGCCAAGGATCATCTGATCACGGCGCGTGAGCTCCACGACAACGAGCGCGATTTCGGCCGGCTCAAGATCGAGACCTCGCGCAGCGTTCTGAAGTTCTACCAGTCGCGCAAGAACAGCGCGGGTGCCGATTCCGCTACGGGCCGTCAGCCCGAGCTTCAGGTCCACTGAGCGGGAATTCGACAGGGGAGTATTTGCAATGTTGCCTCAATTCGGCACCGCCGTTCGCAAGAAGAACCTCAACAATGTTGTCACCGCCGATATCGGCGGCGGAGCGCCGGACAAGGCGTCGGTGGACGCGGCCTGGCTCGTGCTGGAAGCCGCAAATGATCTCGGCGACCACGCCGCGATCGAAGCCTGCCGCCGCGTCATCGACGCCGAGCTGAACGGCACGGTGGCCGGCGGCTCGGACATCGATCTCGTGCTGGGATATTTTCGGTAAGACTTCGTACTGGATGGTGCAGCGAATCCTGGACCGCTCTCAGCCGGAATTGGAGCGCTTGGATCCTGCATCGAGCTGAAGACTTGATCTCGCCGCGCTCAATGCTGCCGCCAGCTCGTCGATGTGGTAGGGCTTCGCGAGGATCTGGATGCCCGCTGCGTGGGCGTCGTGGGCTGAGGCTTCGGCATATCCGCTGGTCAATAGTACCGGGATGTCGCTTCGCCGATTTCTGATCTCGCGTGCGAGCTCGACGCCGTTCATGCCGCCCGGCATCATGATGTCCGAAAAAACAACATCGACGGAGCGGCCGTCAGCCAAAGCGCCGAGAGCCGCTGCAGCGCTGGCGGCACGCGTGACCTCGTAACCGAGCTGACCGAGCATCTCGCTGACCAGTGCGGCAACTTCGTCGTCGTCTTCCACCAGCAAGACCTGGCCCTGGTTGCTTCTTTTCGGCCGCACCCGGGTGAGGTCGATCAGATGTCGCTCGCTGGAAGGAAGATCGTACGATCGCGGCAGGTAAAGCTCGATGCTCGTGCCTCGGCCGACCTCCGATCGAATTCGCACGGTGCCCCGGGACTGGGTCGCAAATCCGTGGACCTGCGCGAGCCCGAGACCCGACCCCTTTCCCACGTCCTTGGTCGTGAAGAACGGCTCGAACACGCGCGCCAGGATCTCGGGAGACATGCCGACACCGGTGTCGATGACGGACAGCCGGACGTAGTCGCCCGCGATCTGCTCGTCGTTGAAACCAGGCAGGTTTTCCCCGCGCACGACGATCGTGCCGCCATTGGGCATGGCGTCGCGGGCATTGACGGCCAGATTGAGGATGACGAGCTCGAGCTCTCCGGGGTCGACTTCCACCGGCCACTGCGAGTCCGGAAAGTCGAACTCGACGTGAACGTCGCCCCGCAAGCTACGATCGAGCAGTTCACGCATTCCGCCGATCTGAGCGGCGACGTCGACGGGCTGCGGCCGAAGCTTCTGCCGGCGGGAAAATGCCAGAAGCTGCCTGGTCAGGCTGGCACCGCGCTGCGCCGCCTGAATCATCCCCTCCATCAAGCGGCGGCGGCGGTTCGCATCCGTCTGGCGGTCGAGCATGTCGAGGCCGCCGGAGATCACCATCAGCAGGTTGTTGAAGTCATGAGCGACACCGCCGGTGAGCTGGCCGATGGCCTCGATTTTCTGGGCTTGGCGAAGCGTCTCCTCGACGCGCGCACGCTCCTCCATCTCGAGGCGAAGTTGGGCGTTGGCTTCTTCCAGCTCTCGCGTCCGCTCGATCACCAATTGTTCGAGCTCCTGCGCGGCTTGCTCGCGTGCGGCGAGCAGCGCGCGAATCTCGTATTGACGTCGGCGTGCCCGCATCGCGGATTGGATGGCGCTGGTCAGCGTGATCGGCTGAACCGGCCGTTCGAGCAGCGAAACGTTACGAAGAAGCTCGACGATACTGCGTCGCCACGCCACGACGGCGGGCTGCTCTCGGTGGCTGGTGAGAACGACGAAAGGGAGGTCGGACCATGGCGGCTGGCGCTCGATCCATTGTGCCAGCGGCGCCGTGTCTCTCCCGAACAGGCCTTCCTCGGCCAGGAAAACGGTACCCGCGCCGGAAGTCATCTCGCTGACGAGTTCGGGCAGGCTTCGACAGCTGATCGCGTCGAGGCTCGAGTTGCGGAAGAGTTCGGCCGATGCCGGTCCGTCGCGCCCGATCGGAGCAAAGATGAGAACCCGATAGTCCCGGTCGGCGCTCATTCGGCTGGTCCTTCCGGGATTTCCATGCCGGTATAATGCGGATTGCCGGAAAAGATGCCGCTGAAGTGCCTGAGTGGGGGACCGAGCTTGATGCCCTCGCTGCTGAGGCGAAACTCACGGATGGTATGCTCGTGCTGGCCGCTGCGCTTCTTGACGACCGACAGGGCGCGCCGGACGGTGCCGCCCACCTCGAAATAGCGCAACATCAGCACCGCGTCGCTCAAATAGCTGATGTCCAGAGGCGTATCCATCGGGCCGACGAGGCCATGTTGAGCGAGGACCAGGATGGTCAGCACCCCCTGCTGCCCTAGATAGGTCAACAGCTCGTGCATTTGCAGGACGAGAAACCGTTCGTCCGGCATCGCGCTCAGATAGCCATTGAGGCTGTCGATGATGACGACGCGCGCGTTGTCGATTTCGACGCTCCGGCGCACGTTGGCAGCGAACTCGCCCGGTGAAAGCTCGGCTGGATCGATCTGTTGAAACCGGACATTTCCGGAGTCGAGGTGTCTTTGCAGGGGCAGACCAAGTGTCCGCGCGCGTGCCTCAACCGTGCCGCGGCCCTCGTCGAAGGCGAAGAACACGGCGTGCTCGCCGCGCTCTGCCGCTGCTATCGCGTACGTCAGCGCAAGCGACGATTTGCCCACGCCGGCCGCACCGATGAAAAGCGCATTGGTGCCGCGCTCGAGGCCCCCTCCGAGGAGCTGGTCGAGTTCGGCGTTGCCGCTCCGCGTGAACTCTCCGACGAAGGATTTGTGATGTTCGGCCGCCACCAGGCGAGGGAAGATCTTGAGGCCCCCTTGCTCAATGATGAAGTCGTGAAATCCACCGCGAAATCGGATGCCCCGCATCTTGATCACGCGTAGCCGCCGCCGCTCCGAACCGTAGTCGATGGCAAGCTGTTCGAGCATGACCACGCCATGCGCGATCGAGTGCAGTTGCAAATCGTCTTGGGACGATGAAAGGTCGTCGAGCAGGACGACCGTGCTGTTGCGATTGGTGAAGAAATGCTTGAGGGCCAGGACTTGGCGCCTGTAGCGCAGTGGGTTCTGGGCTAGCAGGCGCAATTCCGACAGGCTGTCGAGCACGATGCGGGTGGGATTGATCCGCTCGACCTCCTTGAAGATCAGGTTGGTTGTCTCGGTCAGCTCCATCTCGGCGGGATGGAAGACCGTCAGCTCCCGGTCGGGATCGAGGGTCGTCTCAGGCGGGACCAGCTCGAAGATGTCGACCCCCTGCAGCGACCAGCCGTGCCGTTGCGCGACCAGATCGAGCTCACGCCTCGTTTCGGACAGCGAGATGTAGAGCACGCGTTCGCCGTCATGCACGCCCCGCAGCAGGAATTGCAGCGCCATGGTGGTCTTGCCGGTGCCGGGCCGGCCCTCGTAGAGGTACATCCGGTTAGGGTCGAGGCCGCCGCCCAGAATGTCATCCAAACCGTCGCTGCCGGTGGAAACTCTTGGCAAATCTTTGGGGCTGCTGTCGGAAGCACCCATGGACGTACCGGTCATTGCACCCCCTCAAAGCAATCCCACAAGGCTCGTCTTTGTCTTAGGGCTGCGCAGCCCCCTGGACCGGACAAAGTCCGTCTATGGAACTCACACACTCGGATTGAGTTCCGTCAGCGCGGCCGCCCGGGATGGGTTGAATGAAGAAGAACGTCGGGGCCGGGAGTGGCAACGGCTTACCGCACTCGTTCCTCGGCTCAGGGGCCAATGCTTGAGGATGCGACGTCAGTCGGGCCGTGTCGGTCCAAAATTGGACGAAGCATCCGGATCGTTGACCCGCCAATCCGGCGTGTTTATGGGCGAGTTCGCGCCTGCGCCAGTACGGCTCCAGAAGCGGGATCGGCGCCCAGCCGACCGCGTCGCTCGCCATCACCACCTGGCGCATCGCCGCGAAGCTCTCGGCCCATACCCGCGGAACGAAGCCGCCGGATTTCGGGACAGATCCCCGGCTGAACGTCAGCTTCGTCGGCCTTCCGGTGGCGAGCTTCGCGGTCAACGGCGCGACGCGGGCCCGTGACCTGGCGCTGGTCACCGCCGGCGCGGAATGGAAGTTCCGCAGCGGCATCTCGGTCATGGCGAAGTTCGATGGCGAGTTCGCCGAGCGGTCGCTGACCTATGCCGGCAGCGCGCGGTTGCGTTACGCGTGGTGATCGCGGCACGCATTGGGCCGCACTGAGGGCTGGGCGGCTCAACCTCTTGCGCGGTGGCGTGCTGTCGCCGTCACCGCGCAGGAGGACGCGCGGCTTTCGCCTTGCGGTAGATCACGACGTCTTTGCCGTGACGCATCGTACTCCGGTCGATGAGATAGTCCGATCTCTCCAGCACGCGGCGGGATGCACCGTTCCCGACATTCACGATGCCGATGAGGGACGGCAGCTCGAAATGCGACAGGCCGATGTCTGTCATCGCGGCCGCGATCTCGCTTGCAAATCCTTGGCCCCAGAACTCACGTTTGAACGCGTAGAAGATCTCGATCTCGTCGATGTCATCGACGAGAATGTACCGGATGCCCGCACGCCCCGCGAACGCCCCGCATTTGGTTTGTAGCGTCCAGAGTCCGAAGCCGTGCTGGTCCCAATGCGCCATGTTGGTCGCAAGATAGGTCTTCGTGATCTCGGGCGTCCGCACCCCACCGAGATAGCGGGAGACTTCGGCATCGAGATGCAGCGCGACGAGGTCGGCGAGGTGACTTTCGTTCAGCCTCTCGGCGGTGAGCCGCTTGGTGCTGAAGTGATTCATGTAGGGTGTCGCCAGGAGAGTTGGCCGCGATCTGGACGTCGTTGAGGGCGATGATGTTATCGTGCTCCCGTTTTGCCCGGCGGGTCAACCGGCTCGCAGCCCGTAGCCTAGACCGGGCCGTGCGAGCCGGGCGGGACCATGTAAAGCGTCATGGCGAAGATCGCGTAGATGCAGAGCAAGAGCGCGCCGATGAACCAGGCCGATCGTCCGCCGTTGGTGATGAAGCTCGTCACCACGGCGGCGATCGTGACCATGGTCACAGCTCCCGGCCAGAACTGAAGGTCCATGGGGTGCGGCCCGACAACGTAGCTCAGCAGCACGAGAACGGGTGCGACGAACAAGGCGATCTGGCTTGCGCTTCCGAGCGCGATGCTCACGCTCATGTCGAGCCGGTTCCGGCGTGCCGCGGAAAACGCCACGGCCATCTCGGCCGCAGCGCCGACCAGGGCGACGACGATGAAGCCGACGAATGCCGGGGTCATGCCGAGCGTTTCGGCGGCCTTCTGCACCGACTCGACGAAGATCTCGCTCACGAGCGCAACCAGCACGGTGACGACCCCCAGTGTCGGAACGGCGACCGCAACCGGCAGCACCGGGCCGCCTGCCTCGCCATGATCGCCGCTCGCAAACAGCTCCTTGTGCGTCTTCAGCGAGAACAGCAGGCTGAGACCGTAAGCCGCAATCAGCAGGACCGCCAAGGCGGCGCTCAAGCGCTGCACGGTCGCCTCGTGTCCGGCAAAGTTGAGGTCGGCCACGGCCGAGGGCGACAACAGGGCAATCGTGGCCATCAGCAGCAGCGCGGAATGGAGCCTGCCGCCAGCCCGGTTGTACTCCTGCACGCGATGTCTCAATCCGCCCAGAAACAGCGATGCGCCCAGCATGAAGAGCGAGTTGGTCACGATCGCACCGGCGATTGAGGCTTTGACCAGCATGTATTGACCGGCCTGCAACGCCGTGACGGCGATGATGAGCTCCGTGAGATTGCCAAGCGTTGCATTCAACAGCCCGCCGACCGCATCGCCGGTCTTCTCGGCCACGGCCTCCGTTGCGTGACTGAGCAGGCTCGCGAGCGGCACGATGGCAATCACCGCCAACACGAACAGCAGCGTATGCGCCTCCGGCATGATGTGCGCGAGCGCGATCACCACCGGCACGAAGACCAGCGTCCACAGAAGCGGGCTGTGCCGGATCTCCTTGAGCAGCGCATTCATGGGCCGTCCTTCGCGGTCAGGCACGAGGCTGCCGCCGCAGACACGACCGGTATTGATCCAGCTCAATGGCTTTGCGCGCCCGGCGGATGGTGCAGCGAGTTGACGAGTTCGACCTGGCGCAGTTTCGCCTCAATAGCAGGGCCGATAGGGGTAATACCCACAAGCCCGGCGATAACCATAGCACCATAGGCTGCAGCGCCTGCCGCTGCTGCACCGTAGTAAGCGCGCCGATGGACCCTGCGGTTGACGCCTGCAACGCTCCCGGGCGTAAGCGGGCGCCCGACGCGGGCCTCGGCCGTATCAACGGACACGGCGAGTACATCCGCCGGCGCGTAGCGGAACGACAGGGGCGCTGCCGTGAACACCGCGGCCGTTACGAACAGTCCGATCAGCTTGGCATGTCTCGTCATGTCGACACTCCCTTCGCAGGACGAGGAGAAAGCGTGACAGGCCGACGAGGTGGACCATTGATCGACATCAATGGTCGCAGTTCCCTGGGGATCGCAAGCATCGCGCCGTGGGCACATCCTGCCTTGCTTTCCCACAATGCCATTGTGCCGATGCTTTGCCCGACGGGTCAACTGATTTTCCGAATTCCGGCAAGGGCGGTCTCTTGGATGGAATTCGGCGCAATCCGGGAAACACTGCATTTGGAGCGCGACGCCTGCTGCGCTCGGTCCGGGCTATTGCCGGATGGTTCTTGCCCGCACGTAAGCCATTGATTTCTCAACCCCCGTCTACTGTGCATGGGGTTGTTTTCGCAGTTTTAGTTTGAGAGAGACGCTAGCCTGCGCCGAGCGCCACAGCGACGTTGTAGGTCAAAAGGCTCGCCGCATAGGCCAGCACCAGCATGTAGGTGAAGGTCACGACCATCCAGGTCCAGCTTCCGGTCTCGCGCCGGATCACGGCCAGCGTCGAGGCGCATTGCGGGGCGAAGATGTACCAGGCCAGCATCGACAGCGCGGTTGCGAGCGACCATTTCGTCGCGAGCACCTGGCCGATCTGCTCGGCCGCTTCCTTGCCGCCCTCGATCGCGTAGACGGTGCCGAGCGCCGCGACCGCGACCTCGCGCGCCGCCATGCCCGGGATCAGCGCGACCGCGATCTGCCAGTTGAAGCCGACGGGAGCGAGCAGGGGCTCGAGCGCCTTGCCGATGATCGCAGCCAGGCTGAAGTCGATGGCCGGCTCGGTGGCGCCTGCCGGCGGCTGCGGGAACGAGGCCAGGAACCAGATCAGCACCATCATCGAGAAGATCGTGGTGCCGGCGCGCACCAGGAACATCTTGGCGCGGGTGTAGATGCCGATCACGATCGATTTCAGCCGCGGCATCTTGTAGTCCGGCAGCTCCAGCATGAATGGCGCCGGCGCATAGTCGCGCAGCATGAAGAACTTGATGAGGAACGAGACGGCAAGCGCGCTGACGATGCCGGCGGCGTAGAGACCGAACATCACGAGGCCCTGCAGGTTGATGAAGCCCCAGACGTCCTTCGCGGGGATGAAGGCGGAGATGATCAGCGTGTAGACCGGAATGCGCGCCGAGCAGGTCATCAGCGGCGCGATCAGGATCGTGGTCAGCCGGTCGCGCTTGTTGTCGATGACGCGCGTCGCCATGATGCCGGGAATGGCGCAGGCAAAGCTCGACAGCAGCGGAATGAAGGCGCGCCCGTGCAGCCCCGCGCCGCCCATGATGCGGTCCATCAGGAACGCGGCGCGCGCCATGTAGCCGAAATCTTCCAGGAGCAGGATGAACAGGAAGATGAGGATGATCTGCGGCAGGAACACGATGACGCTGCCGACGCCCGAGATCACGCCGTTCTGCAGGAAGCTCTGCAACAGGCCGTCGGGCAGGGTGGCCTGCACGAGCTCCCCGAGCGCGTCGAAGCCGGACTTGAGCACGTCCATTGCCGGTTGCGCCCAGGCGAACACCGCCTGGAACATCACGAACAGGATCAGCGTCAGCACGATGAGGCCGCCGACGGGATGCAGCACGACCGCGTCGATCCGCGCGGTCCAGGTGTCGGGTCTAGCAGGCAGGCTGACGCAGTCGGCGATGATGCGGTCGGCCTCGCGCTGGGTCGCGCGCAATTCGGAGACGCTGAGCGCGCGCCAGCTGTTCGCCTCCGCCTCGGCGGCGAGTTTTGCCGAGATCTCGTCGGTCAGTCTCAAGAGGTCGGCGGTGCCGCCCTTGCGCACCGCGATCGAGGTGACCACGGGCAGGCCGAGCTCCTTGGCGAGCCGCTCGACGTCGACGGTGATGCCGCGGCGGGCGGCGATGTCGAACATGTTGAGCACGAGGACCATCGGCCGTCCCGTGCGCTTGAGCTCGAGCAGCAGGCGGATGGTCAGCCGCAGATTGGTCGAATCGGCCACGCACAGCACGAGATCGGGCACCGTCTCGCCGGAGGCCTTGCCGAGCACGAAGTCGCGGGTGATCTCCTCGTCCGGGCTGCGGCCGCGCAGCGAATAGGTGCCGGGCAGGTCGACCACCGAGACCTGGCGTCCCAAGGGGGTGACGAAGAAGCCTTCCTTGCGCTCGACGGTGACGCCGGGATAGTTCGCGACCTTCTGCCGGCTGCCGGTCAGGGCGTTGAACAGCGAAGTCTTGCCGCTGTTCGGCGTGCCCACCAGGGCGAGATGCAGCAGAGGTAATTCCATGGAATCACTGGTCCGGGATCAGAAGTCCGGTCGCGGTCTAGGCGACGATGATGGCCATGGCTTCGCGGCGGCGGACCGCGATCGTGATGCTGTCGACCCGCACGGCGATGGGGTCGCGCCCGACCAGCCCCTCGTGCAGGACCTCGACCCGGGCGCCCTCGACGAAGCCGAGCTCGATCAGGCGGCTCTCGAGCTCGATGTCCGAGAGCGCCGAGCCCGCCTCGCGAGCGGAAAGATGCTGGATGACGCCGGTATAGCCGCGCTGGGCCAGACCCAGCGGCATGTGCGGGCGCGTGTCATTGGTGTCGGTCATGCCCTGTATTTTCAACGCAGGGCAGGGAGGTCAAGCGCGCACGCTCGCCGAAACCGCACCTTAGAGTGATTTTAAAGTGCGGATCGCGGAACGCCTCGAAGGCGCCCCGAGGGTTGGCTACTGGGCCGGGACCTTGTCCGGCTGGGCGGCCATGGCCCGGCTCTTGAAGTAGTCCAGGACGAACAAACGGATCGCCGACGACAGGTTGCCCTGCTGGCGATTGTTGTCGATCTCGCCGACCAGCTCCGACAACGTCATGTTGCGCAGGCCGGAAATCTCCTTCATGCCGTTCCAGAAAGCCTCTTCCAGGCTGACGCTGGTCTTGTGCCCGGCGACGACGATCGACCGTTTCACGACGGGCGACTTCATGGCTGCTCCTCGCGATCGATCTGATGCTGATCCAGGTGCGCCTTCGCCTTGTCCGCGCGCGTCTCCTCCGCCGACCGTTCCGCCTTCGTGCGGCCGAACTTCGTCCGGTTGGCGTCCGCCTGTTTCGCCGAGGCTTCCCGCTCGGCGCGCTTCCTGAAGCGATTCAGGTTGATGACGTTCCCCATGCCGAGTCTCCATCATCCGCTCCTCTTCAGGTTGGATGAAACATTCAGAAACAGGGTGCCGCTTTGCGCCCCACAAGACTTGATCGCCATTCGCTCGTCCTCGTCAATCGGCCCCTTGGGCCATCAAACGATGAATTTCGCCCCGTCGAGGGGGGCGGAAAGGCTGCGTAGCACGCCGTCCCGCCGGAACATTGACGGTAATCAAATCCCGCCCCCAAAGCCGCACATTTCTGAGGCGTCGAGCGTCCGTATCATTACGGATGGCTATCGGAATTCGGAGTTCTATCCCGGGCTGGTCATCTTCTCGGGCCGCACCAGGCGATCGAACTCATCCGCCGAGACGAAGCCGAGCCGCAGCGCCTCCTCCTTCAACGTGGTGCCGTTGGCATGGGCCGTCTTAGCCACCTTGGCGGCGTTGTCGTAGCCGATCTTCGGGGCGAGCGCCGTCACCAGCATCAGCGAGCGCTGCATCAGCTCATTGATGCGCTTTTCGTCGGCGCGAATGCCGCTGACGCAGTGCTCGGTGAAGGATCGCGCGGCATCCGCCATCAGGCGGATCGAGTGCAGCATGTTGTAGGCGAGCACGGGCTTGTAGACGTTGAGCTCGAAATGGCCCTGGCTGCCGGCCACCGTGATCGTGGTGTGATTGCCGAACACCTGGCAGCACACCATGGTCATCGCCTCGCACTGCGTCGGGTTGACCTTGCCCGGCATGATCGAGGAGCCCGGCTCGTTCTCTGGCAGGATCAGCTCGCCGAGGCCAGAGCGCGGGCCCGATCCCAGCAGGCGGATGTCGTTGGCGATCTTGAACAGGCCGGTCGCCACCGAATTGATGGCGCCGTGCACCAGCACATAGGCATCGTTCGAGGCCAGCGCCTCGAACTTGTTGGCGGCGCTGGTGAAGGGGAGTTTCGTGATGCCGGCGACGTGCTTTGCGAACAGCTTTGCAAAGCGCGGCTTGGAATTGAGGCCGGTGCCGACGGCGGTGCCGCCTTGCGCCAGCGGATGGAGATCCTTCGCCGCGACCTTGAGCCGGGCGATGCCGCTCTCGACCTGCGCGGCATAGCCGGAAAACTCCTGGCCGAGCGTCAGGGGCGTCGCATCCTGGGTGTGGGTGCGGCCGATCTTGACGATCTTCGCGAACGCCTTCTCTTTCTTGCGCAGCGCGCGGAGCAGTTCACCGAGCGCAGGGACGAGGTCGGCATTGATGCGGCTTGCGGCCGCGATGTGCATCGCGGTCGGGAAAGAGTCGTTCGACGACTGGCTCATGTTGACGTGGTCGTTGGGATGCACCGGCTTCTTGGCGCCGAGCTCGCCGCCCAGGAGTTCGTTGGCGCGGTTGGCGATCACCTCGTTGAGGTTCATGTTGCTCTGCGTACCGGAGCCGGTCTGCCACACGACGAGCGGAAAATGATCGTCCAGCCTGCCTTCGATCACCTCGCGCGCGGCGCGGATGATGGCGCCCGCGCGGCGCCGGTCGAGCAGGCCGAGCTCGAGGTTGGACTGCGCCGCGGCCAGCTTGACGATGCCGAGCGCGTGCACGAGCGAGATCGGCATGCGATCCGTGCCGATACGAAAATTCTGGCGCGAGCGCTCGGTCTGCGCGCCCCAATAGCGGTCGGCGGCGACCTCGATGGGACCGAAGCTGTCGGTCTCGGTGCGGGTCGCGGGGCGGGCGGTCTTCGAGCGGGAAGCTTTGGCCATGAGCACATCCATTCTGCCGCGCGAAACGCCGCACGGCCTCTTCATGTGCTCTTCTATACAGGCAGTCTGGCCGGCGCGATGGCTTCGCGCCCAACCTAGATCATTTCTTGCGGAAACGATCGAGCCGCACGACCTCGGCACCGCCCTGGTTCGGGGCCGTCGGCTCCTCCGTGCTTTCCGCCGCTTCAGGGGCAGGCGTCTGCACTGCGACGGCCGACGGCGCGGGAGCTGTCGGCAGCGTCTCGGGCGCGACCTCGGCGACGTCGGACGTGTCGAACTGCAGGCCGAACTTCACGGACGGGTCGAGGAAGCTCTTGATGGCGCTGAACGGCACGATCAGCCGCTCCGGAATGCCGCCGAAGGACAGGCCGACCTCGAAGCGGTCCTCGAGCACGGTCAGATCCCAGAACTGGTGCTGCAGGATGATCGTCATCTCTTCCGGATATTGCGCGAGCAGCCGCGACGACAGCTTCACGCCCTCGGCCTTCGACACGAAGGTGATGAAGAAATGGTGCTCGCCCGGCAGGCCATGGGCCGCGGCATCGGTCAGCACCTTCCGCAGCACGCCGCGCAGCGCGTCGCGGGCCAGCACATCGTATCGGATATGATCGGTCGCCATGGTGGTCCTGTTGCATCCCCGAAGCCGGACCGTGCCGCCCCGACTCGCCAAGTCGCAATAGTACCGCGCCTGACGGGTCAGCAGGAGTCCCCGCCGGAGAAGAAATCAAGAGTAAAGTGGAGGCTTCTGTTGCCAGGTGCCTCCGAACCCCGCCTAACGGAGCTTAACCCGTTAGGACTTTAAGATGGTCTTTCAAACTGCGTTACGCAGCCTGAGCAACCGGAGCAAAGTTGTCGTTGGCAACTATTGCAGTAGCCCGATAACGGCGGAACAATACCGGGAAAAAGTACGCCCTTTACGCCCTCGTCGATCCTATTTCGCCCCCGCCAAAACCCGCTTCTTGGGCATGCCCCGAGTGGGCTTTGGTGGAGGCGCCGGGTACCGCCCCCGGGTCCGAATGGTTTATTGCGACGACCGTTTATTTCCATAGCCGGCGAACCGGCACCCCCAATATAGGGGGCAAAGGTTTCGAAAAACAGAGGTTTCGCGTGAGGTCGGTGCGGTTCCCTTTGGATAGGTTCCGGACCGTCTTGGCCGCGGCGCGACCCCTGTTCTAAGCTCCTGAGATGTCCTCGGATTCAGTACCGGCCGTCCAAGAATCAGATCAAGAGCCGGATCCCGTCACCGCGCCGCCGGGCCTGGCCGCGCTGTTCCTGGCGTTTGCCCGGATGTCGCTGGCCGGTTTCGGCGGCGTGCTGGTGTTTGCCCGCCGGGCCATCGTCGAGCAGCACCGCTGGATGACCGCGGACGAGTTCAACGAGACCTTCGCGCTCTGCCATTTCCTGCCGGGGCCCAACATCGTCAATCTGTCGATGGTGTTCGGCGCGCGGCTACGCGGGATTGCCGGGGGAGTTGCCGCCTTTGCCGGGCTGCTGCTGCCGCCGACATTGATCATGACCGTGCTTGCGATCATCTACGCCCAGTTCGGCGAATTGGAGCTGCTGCGCCGCAGCCTCGCCGGCATCTCCTGCGCGGCGGTGGGTCTGTTGATCGCGGTGGTCTTCCGCATGATGACCCCGCTGTTGAAGCGGATGGACGCCGTCGCGCTCACCCTGATGCTCGGCGTGTTCGCCGCCATTGGCGTGTTCCGTCTGCCGCTCCAGGTGGTGCTGCTGGTCGCGATCCCCGTGAGTATCGGCGCCACTTTTTTCCTGCGGCGGAAAGTAGCAGCATGAACGCCGAGAACCCGGTCTGGGTGCTGATCTCCACCTTCGGCCTGATGTCGCTGTTCGCGGTCGGCGGCGCCGCGGCGGCGGTGCCCGAGATGCAGCGCATCGCGGTCGAGGTGCATCACTGGATGACCGAGAAGCAGTTCACGGATGCCTATGCGATCGCGCAGCTCTCGCCAGGTCCGAACGTGCTTATCGTGACGTTAATCGGCTATGCCGTCGCCGGGATCCCCGGGGCGCTGGCGGCGACGCTGGCGATGTGCCTGCCAACGGCGCTGCTTGCCTATTATGTCAGCCGGCTGCTGAATCGGCCGAGCCAATCGCGCTGGCCCGGCCTGATTCAGGCTGCACTGGTTCCTCTCTCGATCGGATTGATGGCGGCGAGTGCTCTGATCCTGGCCCAGTCGACCGATCGCACAATTGTTGCAGTGCTTCTGACCGCAATGGTTGCGGTGATCGCATCCGTTTCGCGCATCAATCCACTCTGGCTCCTGCTCGCCGGCGGGCTGTTGGGTTTTGCTGGCATTGTGTAATGAAAATCGCTAGGCAGTGATCCGGGCGGGGGATCCAGTTCCAGCCGATTTAGAACAACAGTGCTCGTGACTTACGGGTCGCGGAGGAGACATGCATGGCCGACACGATGGGCCACTCAGCGACAGCCACCCGAAATACCCGGTTGGCGCTCGGCTTTTGTCTGCTGGCGATTGCGCCGCAGATATTCGAATTGATCTGGTCGATCGGGACGATCTTCGGCTGGGGAGCCGGCCGCGGCCCGGTGACGGTGATCACCAGCCACGTGACGGCGCTGCTCGCAGGCGCGCCCAGTGCGATCTTCGGATCGTTCGGTGGCGGCACCAAGAAGATGTCGTCCGAGGTACTGCTGGCGCTGATCTATTCCTATCCGCTGTTCGCGGTGGCGATCCTGACGGTGTTCATGACGATCCGGTCGGCGCAGGACTATGTCGGCGGCGTCGTCCTGATGGCGGTTGCCCTGTTCGCGCTGTGGGCAGGGAGCGACTTGCAGGGCATGCGCGGCTTCTCGTTCGGCGCGGGCACCGCGCCGCGCATGTTCGGCGGACTGCTGGTCGCCATGTCCGCCGGCATCGCCTTGACCGGCCTTGTGGCCGATGGGCCGGCAATGGCTCATTATTCCTGGCGGGGGCCATTGTTCGTGGTGGCGGCGATTCTGTTCTTCGCGCTGGCGATCCGGCCGCTCGGCCTCGTGGTCACGGCCTTTGCGAGCTTCATGATCGCGGCGACGGGGTCGCAGGAGACGCGCTGGCTGGAAGCAGCCATCGTCGGCGCCTGCCTGACGGTCGGTTGCGCAATCCTCTTTCCCTACGTGCTCGGGCTGCCGATGCCGATGTTTCCGCGTTTCCTGATCCAGTGAGGGTGTGATGGATATCTTTGCCAACCTCGCTCACGGTTTTGCCGTCGCGCTCACTCCGATCAATCTTCTGATGTGCCTGATCGGCGCCCTCGTGGGCACGCTGGTCGGCGTGCTCCCGGGCATCGGCACCATCGCGACGGTCGCGATGCTGCTGCCGATCACCTTCGGACTGCCCCCGGTCGGCGCCCTGATCATGCTCGCCGGCATCTATTACGGCGCGCAATATGGCGGCTCGACCACGTCGATCCTGGTCAACATACCAGGCGAGGCGACATCGGTCGTCACCGCCATCGACGGCCACCAGATGGCGAGGCAAGGCCGCGCCGGCCCCGCGCTGGCGATCGCCGCGATCGGCTCGTTCTTCGCCGGCTGCGTCGCGACCGTCTTGATTGCCGTCCTCGGCGCACCGCTCACAAAACTCGCGCTGGCGTTCGGCCCGGCCGAATATTTCTCGCTGATGGTGCTCGGCCTGATCTTCGCGGTGGTGCTGGCCAAGGGCTCCGTGCTGAAGGCGATCGCGATGATCGTGTTCGGCCTGTTGCTCTCCATGGTCGGCTCGGACATCGAGACCGGCGCCTCGCGCATGGCCTTCAACATTCCGGAGCTCGCCGACGGTCTCGGCTTTGCGACGGTGGCGATGGGCGTATTCGGCTTTGCCGAGATCATCCGCAATCTCGACGCCGGCGCCGAAATGAGCCGCGATCTCGTGCAGCAGAAGATCACCGGCCTGATGCCGACCAGGAAGGACCTGGTCGATTCGACGCCCGCGATCCTGCGCGGCACCGTGCTCGGCTCGATCCTCGGCATCCTGCCCGGCGGCGGTGCGACGATCGCATCGTTCGGCGCCTATACGCTCGAGAAGAAGCTCGCCAAGAACCCATCGCGGTTCGGTCGCGGCGCGATCGAGGGCGTGGCGGGGCCGGAAAGCGCCAACAACGCTGCGGCGCAGACCTCCTTCATCCCGCTGCTGACGCTCGGCATCCCGCCGAACGCGGTGATGGCGCTGATGGTGGGCGCGATGACCATCCACGGCATCGTACCGGGACCGCAGGTGATGCAGAAGCAACCCGACCTCGTCTGGGGCATGATCGCCTCGATGTGGATCGGCAATCTGATGCTGATCATCATCAACCTGCCGCTCGTCGGCATCTGGGTCCGTCTCCTTCGCGTGCCCTACCGGCTGATGTTCCCCTCGATCGTGATCTTCTGCGCGATCGGCATCTACTCGGTGAACAACGCACCGGTCGACGTGATCCTCGCCGGCGTGTTCGGTCTCGTCGGCTACTGGCTGATCAAGCACGATTTCGAGCCGGCGCCGCTGCTGCTCGGCATGGTGCTGGGACCGCTGATGGAAGAGAATCTGCGCCGCGCGCTGCTGATCTCGCGCGGCGACTGGAGCGTATTCCTGACGCGTCCGCTGTCGGCGGTGCTGCTTGCGGTTGCGGCGAGCCTCCTTGTCCTTACGGTGCTACCGGCGTTGCGCGCCAAGCGCGACGAGGTGTTCACCGAATCCGAGAACTGAGGGCGCGTCCTGCGTCGGCGCGCCGCATTCAGAAGTCGAATCGACTTGTGTTACGGCTTCATGAAATGAAAATGCCGGCCATTGGGCCGGCATTTTTGTGTGTGTCCAAGGGGATCGACATGACCTTCATTCGCGCGCTCACGGGCGCATGTGCCGCAGCGCTCGCATCGCTGAGCACCTTCATCGCGCCAGTTGAGGCGCAAACCTACCCTACGCGCAGCATCACCATGGTCGTGCCGTTCGCGGCCGGCGGCCCGACCGACGTCGTCGCGCGTATCGTCACCGCGCACATGGCGCAGACGCTGGGGCAGAGCATCATCATCGAGAACGTGGTCGGCGCCGGCGGCACCACCGCCACAACGCGCGCCGCGCGCGCCGCCAATGACGGCTATACGCTGATCACCGGGCATATGGGCACGCATGCCGCCTCCGTGCCGCTCTATCCGAAGCTTGCCTATCATCCCGAGAAGGATTTCGAGCCGATCGCGCTGCTCGCGGGCACACCGATCCTGATCCTGGCGCGCAAGGACTTTCCGCCGAAGGACCTGAAGGAGTTCGTGGCCTATGTGAAGGCCAACGCCGAGAAAGTGAATGCCGCGCATGCCGGCGTCGGCTCGGTCTCGCATGTCTCCTGCGAGCTCTTGCACTCGATCCTCGACGTCAAGCCGGTCGGCGTACCCTTCAACGGCACGGGACCCGCGATGAACGCGCTGGTGGCGGGGCAGGTCGACTACATGTGCGACCAGATCGTCAACGCCGTGCCGCAGATCAACGCCGGCACCATCAAGGCCTATGCGATCGCAACGCCCGAACGCAATCCGTCGCTGCCGAACGTGCCCACCACGGCGGAAGCTGGCCTGCCGAAATTCCAGGCCCAGGCCTGGAATGCGATGTTCGCGCCCAAGGGAACTTCGCCTGCGATCGTGGCCCGCCTGAACGCTGCGGCCAGCAAGGCGCTCGACGACGAGACCGTGCGCAAGCGCCTGCTCGAGCTCGGCAGCGTCATCCCGGGCCCTGCCGAGCGGACGCCGGAGGCGCTGGCGAGCCTCGTCAAGAACGAGATCGCGAAGTGGACCCCGGTGCTCAAGCCGGCAACTTAGGCAATGCTATCAAGCCGATAGGCAAGGGGGCGGGACGCAAGTTCCGCCCCCTTGTCGTTTGCGCCGGGAGCGCTCACTTTTTCCGGGTATAATCAGTGCGCACAGCGAATCGCCGCTGTTGCAGCGCGGGGGCGGCCGCTAAGTTCGCCGTCTCCCCAAAGGCTCAGTCGCACATGCACCAGTATCAGGACCTGCTCGAGCGGATTCTTTCAGACGGCGCCGAGAAGACCGATCGGACCGGCACCGGCACGCTCTCGGTGTTCGGCCATCAGATGCGCTTCAATCTGTCCGCCGGCTTCCCGATGCTGACCACCAAGCGGCTGCCGCTGAAGGCGATCGTGCACGAGCTGTTGTGGTTCCTGAAGGGCGACACCAACATCAAATATCTGCGCGACAACGGCGTCACCATCTGGGACGAATGGGCGGATGCCAATGGCGATCTCGGCCCGGTCTACGGCCATCAGTGGCGCTCCTGGCCGGCGCCTGACGGCCGCAGCATCGACCAGATTGCGAACGTGATCGACATGATCAAGCGCAATCCGGACTCGCGCCGCCTGATCGTCTCGGCCTGGAATCCGGCCGAGGTCGACAAGATGGCGCTGCCGCCGTGCCATTGCCTGTTCCAGTTTTACGTCGCAGGCGGCAAGCTGTCCTGCCAGCTTTATCAGCGCTCGGCCGACGTCTTCCTCGGCGTGCCCTTCAACATCGCCTCCTACGCGCTGCTGACGATGATGGTGGCGCAGGTCACCGGCCTGAAGCCCGGCGATTTCGTGCATTCGTTCGGCGACACCCATCTCTATTCCAACCATCTGGAGCAGGCAAAGCTCCAGCTCACCCGTGCGCCGCGTGCGCTGCCGGTGATGCGGATCAATCCTGACGTGAAGGACATTTTCTCCTTCCGCTTCGAGGATTTCGAGCTCGTCGGCTACGACCCGCATCCGCACATCAAGGCGGAAGTCGCGGTCTGACGCAGATGTCGCTTAGCATCCGTCGCGCGCAGCCCGGAGAAGCCGGGCTCGTTCTTTCCTTCATCCGCGAGCTTGCCGAGTACGAAAAGCTTTCGCACGAGGTCGAGGCGACCGAGGCGGACATCGCTGAAGCGCTGTTCGGCGAGCGGCCGCAAGTCCATTGCGCGATCGCCGAGTGGAATGGTGACGCCGTCGGCTTCGCGGTCTGGTTTACGAATTTCTCCACCTTCAGCGGCCGCCACGGCATCTATCTCGAGGATCTCTACGTGCGGCCGTCGCATCGGGGCAGGGGTCTCGGCAAGGCGTTGCTGGTCCATCTCGCGAAGGAGTGCGTCGACAATGGCTGGGCGCGCCTGCAATGGGCGGTGCTCGACTGGAACGCGCCGTCGATCGCGTTCTACAAATCGCTCGGCGCCGTCATGATGGACGACTGGACGCTGTGCCGCGTCACCGGGCCAGCGCTGACGCAGCTTGCTGGGAGTGCACCCTGATGGAGATCGTCTTCGTCGTCGCGATCGCCGAGAACGGCATCATCGGCGCGGGCAACGCGATCCCGTGGCGCCTAAAATCCGACATGGTGCGCTTCAAGGCGCTCACGATCGGCAAGCCCGTGATCATGGGCCGCAAGACCTTCGAATCGCTGCCCCGCCGTCCCCTGCCGGGCCGCACCAATATCGTGATCACGCGCGATGCGGACTATCGCGCCGCAGGTGCCATCGTCACGACATCGGCGGCGGATGCGGACGCGGTCGCGCGGGGCGATGCCCTGCGGCGTTCGGTCACCGAGATCGCGGTGATCGGCGGTGCCGAGATCTTTCGGCAATGGCTCGATCGCGCCGATCGCCTCGAAATCACCGAGGTCCACGCGCGGCCTGAAGGCGATACGCATTTCGACATCGACAAGGCGGAGTGGGACGAGGTCGCGCGTGTCCGCCATCCTGCCGGAGGCGCCGACAGCGCCGATTTCTCCTATGTGACATATCGTCGGCGGCCCCGCCATTAACCGCATTCGCCAATGTTAACATTGACTTTTCTGCCCCCGAGCTTAGCTCGAAAGGCGGCTGAGGTTACGTTGTAAGGGACCTGCCTGTCCCCTATAAAGCCGGACCGGATAAAGCGGGCGGGGCAATTCCACCCTGCCGAGGAGAGCGTCGAATGCCGTGGAAGAATCAGGGCGGTGGCCCATGGGGCTCGGGTCCAAAGGGACCATGGGGCTCAGGCCCGCAACCGGTCGGGCCGAGGCCGCCGGATCTGGAAGACCTTCTGCGGCGCGGCCAGGACCGCCTCCAGCAGATCATGCCGGGCGGCTATTTCTCCGGCATCGGCATCACGCTGATCGTGCTGCTGATCGTCGCGTTCTGGCTGCTGTCGGGCTTCTTCCGCGTGCAGTCCGAAGAGCTCGGCGTGGTGCTGCGCTTCGGCAAGCATGTTCGCACCGTGCAGCCCGGCCTGAACTATCATCTGCCCTATCCGATCGAGACAGTGCTGCTGCCCAAGGCGCTGCGCGTCTCCACGATCTCCATCGGCATGACGCTGATCGACGATCCGGCACGGCGCGGCCGCTCCATTCGTGACGTCCCGGAAGAGAGCCTGATGCTGACCGGCGACGAGAACATCGTCGACGTCGACTTCACCGTCCTCTGGCGTATCAAGCCGGATGGTGTCGGCGACTTCCTCTTCAACATCCAGAATCCCGAGGGCACCGTGAAGGCGGTTGCCGAGAGCGCGATGCGCGAGGTGATCGGCCGCTCGCAGATCCAGCCGATCCTGACCGGCGCGCGCAACGTGACCGAGCAGGGCGTGCAGGAACTGATCCAGAAGACCCTGGACAGCTACGGCGCCGGCATTCAGATCAGCCAGGTGCAGATGCAGAAGGTCGATCCACCGGCCCAGGTGATCGACGCCTTCCGCGACGTCCAGGCTGCGCGCGCCAATCTCGAGCAGCTGCAGAACGAAGCGCAGACCTACGCCAACCAGGTCGTGCCGCAGGCGCGCGGACGCGCGGCGAAGATCCAGCAGGATGCCGAAGGCTACAGGGAGCAGGCGGTCGCCGAGGCCAAGGGCCAGAGCGCGCGCTTCCTGAAGGTTTACGAGGAATACAAGAAGGCGCCCGGTGTGACGCGTGAACGGATCTATCTGGAGACAATGGAGCGCGTGCTCGGCGGCGCGGACAAGCTCGTCTATGACGGCGGCCGCTCGGGCCAAGGTATCGTGCCCTATCTGCCCCTGAACGAATTGACCACCAAGCGGCCACCTACCACCGGTCCGCAGTCGGGCGGAGGCAACCGATGAGGTCTCCGGTCACAGGTATCGTCACGCTGCTCGCCCTCCTGCTCGTCGTGGTCGTCGGCTACATGTCGCTGTTCACGGTGCAGCAGACCGAGCAGACCATCGTGCTGCAGTTCGGCCGGCCCGTCGACGTCGTCACCGCACCCGGCCTGCACTTCAAGGCGCCGTGGAATTCGGTGATCAACATCGACAAGCGGATTCTCGACCTCGAGAACCCGTCGCAGGAAGCGATCGCGTCCGACCAGAAGCGGCTCGTGGTCGATGCCTTCGCGCGCTATCGCATCAAGGACGCGCTGCGCTTCTATCAGAGCGTCGGCTCGATCCAGGCTGCGAACATCCAGCTCACCACGCTCCTGAACGCGGCGTTGCGCCGCGTGCTCGGCGAGGTCACCTTCATCAACGTGGTGCGCGACGATCGGGAGAAGCTGATGCAGCGCATCCGCGAGCAGCTCGATCGTGAGGCCGACGGCTACGGCATCCAGGTTGTCGACGTCCGGATCCGGCGCGCCGACCTGCCGGAGCAGAACAGCCAGGCGGTCTACCTGCGCATGAAGACCGAGCGCGAGCGCGAAGCCGCCGAGTTCCGCGCGCAGGGCGGCCAGAAGGCCCAGGAGATCCGCTCCAAGGCTGACCGCGAGGCGACCGTGATCATCGCGGAGGCCAACTCGCAGGCGGAGCAGACCCGCGGTGCGGGCGACGCCGAGCGCAACCGCCTGTTCGCGGAAGCCTACGGCAAGGACGCGGACTTCTTCGCGTTCTACCGGTCGATGACGGCCTATGAGAACGGGCTGAAGTCGAGCGATACCCGCTTCCTGCTGCAACCGGACTCGGATTTCTTCCGGTATTTCGGTAACCCGTCCGGCAAGTCGGCAACCGAGACGCCGGCGAAACCGTAAGCTAGACAAGGGCGGCAGGTCTGCCGCCCTTCGTCCAGACAAGAACAGCACACGGGAGGTTCCAATCCGATGAGGTCCATTGCGTTCGCCGACTTCCTCATCGGCCTGGGCATCTTGTTCGTGCTGGAAGGCTTGATGTTCGCGGCCAGTCCGAACTGGATGCGCAAGGCCATGAAGAGCGCCATCGCCACGCCCGACAACATCCTGCGGGTGGTCGGGATCGGTTCGGCCATCGCCGGCCTGATCCTGATCTGGGTTATGCGGCGCCCCGTTTAGTCCTCGCGCCAACGCCAAAGTGAAGGCGAAAGACCGGTTTTCGCCGTATTGTCGGGGTCTTGAGGCCCATTAAGCTCCGTGCTTGCGCCGTCCCCCCGTTCGAGCGCAGTCTGGACGCCGAACCCCTTTCCTGGAGATACCAATGTCCGCTGCCACCGTTGCCCCGACCCGCTTGCGTTTAGGGCTGGCCGCGCTCGCCGTCAGTGCATTCAGTGTGTTCGGCACGCCGGCCCATGCGCGTGGACCGGATGGCATCGCCGACGTTGCAGAGAAGGTGATCGACGCGGTCGTCAACATCTCGACCTCGCAGACCGTCGAGGCCAAGGGCGGGGGCAGCAATACCATGCCGCAACTGCCGCCCGGCTCGCCCTTCGAGGAGTTCTTCGACGACTTCTTCAAGAACCGGAAGGGCCCCGGCGGCAGCAAGGGCGGTGAAAATAGTCCGGCGCCGCGCAAGACCAATTCACTCGGAAGCGGTTTCATCATCGACACCGCAGGCGTGGTCGTCACCAACAACCATGTCATTGCGGACGCCGACGAGATCCACGTCATCCTTAACGATGGCACCAAGATCAAGGCCGAGCTGGTCGGGGTCGACAAGAAGACCGATCTCGCCGTGCTCAAGATCAAGCCGACGAAGCCGCTGGTCGCGGTGAAGTTCGGTGATAGCGACAAGCTTCGCCTCGGCGACTGGGTGGTCGCGATCGGCAACCCGTTCAGCCTGGGAGGCACCGTGACGGCCGGCATCGTCTCGGCCAAGAACCGCGACATCTCCTCGGGGCCCTACGACAGCTATATCCAGACCGACGCCTCCATCAATCGCGGCAATTCCGGCGGTCCGCTGTTCAACCTCGACGGCGACGTCATCGGCGTCAACACGCTGATCATCTCGCCCTCCGGTGGCTCGATCGGCATCGGCTTCGCCGTGCCGTCGAAGACGGTGGTGGGCGTCGTCGACCAGCTCCGTCAGTTCGGCGAGCTGCGCCGCGGCTGGCTCGGCGTGCGCATCCAGGGCGTCACCGACGAGATCGCCGAAAGCCTCAACATCAAGCCGCCGCGCGGTGCGCTGGTTGCCGGCGTCGACGACAAGGGGCCGGCCAAGCCGGCCGGCATCGAGCCGGGCGACGTCGTCATCAAGTTCGACGGCAAGGACGTCAAGGACCCGAAGGACCTGTCCCGCGTCGTCGCCGACACGGCGGTCGGCAAGGAGGTCGACGTCGTCATCATCCGCAAGGGCCAGGAAGAAACCAAGAAGGTCACGCTCGGCCGCCTCCAGGATCCCGAAAAGGTGCAGGCCGCGGTGAAGACCGACGAGCCGGCGCCCGAGAAGCTGGTGACGCAGAAGGCGCTCGGCCTTGATCTGGCAGCGCTGAGCAAGGATCTGCGCACGCGCTACAAGATCAAGGAGAGCGTGAAGGGCGTGGTGGTCACCAATGTCGACGCCAATTCCGACGCCGCCGAGAAGCGGCTCTCCGCCGGCGACGTCATCGTCGAGGTCGCACAGGAGGCCGTTTCAAGCGGCGCCGACATCCAGAAGCGGGTCGACCAGCTCAAGAAGGATGGCAAGAAGTCGGTGCTGCTGCTGGTCTCGAATGCCGACGGCGAGCTGCGGTTTGTTGCGCTGAGCGTGCAGTAAATCCTGGGCAGTCCCGTAGTGCCGTAGGGTGGGCAAAGCGAAGCGTGCCCACCAAAATTCGCTTGCGGAGACAGGTGGAGGGCACGGCGCAAGTGCGCCTTTGCCCACCCTACGGCCGCGGAGTGTGCGGCAAGAGCCTACCCCTCCACGAACTCCTCGCGCCGATATCCCTGCGCATACAGCAGCGCGGTGAGATCGCCGTGATCGATCCGCGCAGCTGCCGCAGCGGCGACCGCCGGCTTGGCGTGATAGGCGACGCCAAGCCCCGCCGCCTGGATCATGGCGAGATCATTGGCGCCGTCGCCGACCACGACCGAGTCGATGTCGTCGAGATCGAACGATTCCATCAAATCCACCAGCGTCGCGAGCTTGGCCGCGCGGCCCAGGATCGGCTCCTTCACTTCGCCGGTGAATTTGCCGTCGCGCACGACGAGTTCGTTGGCCCGGTTCTCCTGAAAGCCGATCTTGGCGGCGACCGCGGTCGTGAACAGCGTGAAGCCGCCGGAGACGAGGCAGGTGTAGGCGCCATTGGCGCGCATGGTCGCGACCAGTGTGCTGCCGCCCGGGGTCAGCGTGATGCGCTTGGCCAGCACCTCGTCGACCGCGCTGGCGGGCAGGTCCTTCAGCAGCGCGACGCGCTCGCGCAGCGCCGGCTCGAACTCGATCTCGCCGCGCATGGCGCGTTCGGTAATGGCGGCCACATGCGTCTTCACCCCGACGAGATCGGCGAGCTCGTCGATGCATTCCTGGCCGATCATGGTGGAATCCATGTCGGCGAGAAAAAGCTTCTTGCGCCGGACGCCGACAGGCTGCACGACGATGTCGATGGGCAGGTCGCCGCGCAGCTCGCGGAGCCGCTGCTCGATGGCGTGACGGTCGCCTTCGAGGTTACTGTCAGCGCCGAAGGGGATGTCGACCGCGACCCCGTCGAACAGCCAGTGCGCGGGAGCTGCCTGCGGCAGCACGGCGCGGGCGCCGTCGACGATGGTCGAGTCGAGCGCAGGATTGTCAGGGTTGCAGATCAGCGTGGCGACGAGGGACATTTGAGGTTTTCGTGAACGAGGAGCAGGTCAGCAGAGGGCCTATTGGCGAGGCCGTGCTTATCGCAGGCCCGACCGCCAGCGGCAAGTCGGCGCTGGCGCTGGAGCTTGCGCTCGCCACCGGCGGTATCGTCATCAATGCCGATTCCATGCAGGTCTATCGTGACCTCCGCATCATCACGGCACGGCCGACACAGGGCGAGGAGGCCCGCGCGCCGCACCGTCTCTATGGCCATGTCGATGCGGCCGTGAACTTCTCGGCGGGCACCTGGGTGGCTGACGCGGCAAAGGCGCTCGGCGAGGCGAAGGCGGAAGCCCGCCTGCCGATCTTCATCGGCGGCACCGGGCTCTATTTCAAGGCGCTGACGGCGGGCCTCTCCGTGGTGCCGCCGATTCCCGCCGAGGAGCGCGAGGCCGTGCGCGCGCGGCTGGAACTGAACGGCGCGGAGGCGCTGCATGCGGAACTGGCGCGTCGCGATCCGCGCGCCGCCGAGCGCTTGAACCCGCGTGACCGCACCCGGATCGCGCGCGCGCTCGAAGTGGTCGAGGCGACCGGCCGTTCGCTGCTCGACTGGCATCGGGAGGGCCAGCCGCCGCTGCTGCCGAAGGACAGTTTTCGCGCGGTATTTCTCGCTCCCGTCCGTGATGAGCTCTATGCACGGATCGATGCCCGTTTCGATGCCATGTTGGGAGCCGGCGCGTTGAGCGAGGTCGAGCACCTCGCCGCCAGACACCTCGATCCGCTGCTGCCGGCGATGAAAGCCCATGGCGTGCCGGCCTTGATCCGGCACCTGCGCGGTGAGCTCAGCCTGGAGCAGGCCGCCATGATCGGGCGTGCCGACACCCGCCATTATGCCAAGCGGCAATTCACCTGGTTCCGGCATCAATTGCCGGAGTTCGAATGGGTAAAGCCGGAGGAGGCGAGGGCATGGCTCGCCGCCATTGTGAGCACTGCCCGCGACCCAGACTGACGCCCTTTTCCGCCCGGGTTCCACAATTTACCTCTCGCCGAACTCAGGGAACACCGCTACACTGCCAAAATCGCGTGGGAATGGCCGCATTGCCTTGACATCCAAGCTTTGGCCGCTATGTTTCGCGCAACCTTTGGGAAGCCGAGCGCCTGCAATGCGTAACATTATTACCAAACTCCTTATCGCCGTCGTACCCAGGCACACCGCCGGGGATGGCTAGCTGCCATCCACATGACAGGCGGTGTGCATGGGCCCTCTTCGGGGCCTTTTTTATTTCCCGAACCCGACACGACCAAAGCCGCTGACAACAGCGCATCCGGAGCAAGCCAATGAGCGACAAGAGCCACGATCCGAACCAGATGACCGGCGCCGCGATGATCGTTCGCGCGCTCATCGATCACGGCGTGACCGACATTTTCGGCTATCCCGGCGGCGCCGTGCTTCCGATCTATGACGAGATCTTCCAGCAGAGCGAGGTCCAGCACATCCTGGTTCGTCACGAGCAGGGCGCGGGCCACGCCGCCGAGGGTTATGCCCGCTCGACCGGCAAACCGGGCGTCGCGCTGGTGACCTCCGGACCCGGTGCCACCAACATGGTGACGCCGCTGACGGACGCGTTGATGGACTCGATCCCGCTGGTCTGCATCTCGGGCCAGGTGCCGACGCATCTGATCGGCAACGACGCGTTCCAGGAATGCGACACGGTCGGCATCACGCGCCCCTGCACCAAGCACAACTGGCTGGTGCGCGACGTCAACGATCTCGCAAAAGTCCTGCACGAAGCTTTCTATGTCGCGACCTCCGGCCGTCCGGGCCCGGTGCTCGTCGACGTTCCCAAGGACGTGCAGTTCGCGACCGGTACCTATCATCCGCCGCGCAAGTCCGACGTGCACCGCTCCTACGCGCCGCGCGTAAAGGGCGATGCGACGCAGATCCGCAAAGCCATCGCGCTGCTCGCCAACGCCAAGCGCCCGGTGATCTATAGCGGTGGCGGCGTCATCAATTCCGGCCCCGAGGCGACCAGGCTCTTGCGCGAGCTGGTCGAGGTCACCGGTTTCCCGATCACCTCCACGCTGATGGGCCTCGGCGCGTACCCTGCGTCGGGCAAGAACTGGCTCGGCATGCTGGGCATGCACGGCACTTACGAAGCCAACATGACGATGCACGATTGCGACGTCATGCTGTGCGTCGGCGCGCGCTTCGACGACCGCATCACCGGCCGCGTCGATGCGTTCTCGCCCGGCTCGAAGAAGATCCACATCGACATCGACCCGTCCTCGATCAACAAGAACATCCGTGTCGACGTGCCGATCATCGGCGATTGCGGCAACATCCTCGGCGACATCCTCCAGGTGTTCAAGGCGGAGGCGAAGAAGCCCGACATCAAGGCGTGGTGGCAGCAGATCGCGCAGTGGCGTGCCCGCAACTCGCTCTATTACAAGAAGAGCAACGACGTCATCCTGCCGCAGCACGCGATCCAAAGCCTGTTCGAGGCGACGCGCGGCAAGGACACCTACATCACCACCGAGGTCGGCCAGCACCAGATGTGGGCGGCACAGTTCTTCGGCTTCGAGGAGCCGCATCGCTGGATGACGTCGGGCGGTCTCGGCACCATGGGCTACGGCCTGCCGGCCGCGGTGGGCGTGCAGGTGGCCCATCCCGACAGTCTCGTCATCGACATCGCGGGCGATGCCTCGGTGCAGATGACGATGCAGGAGATGTCGACGGCGGTGCAGTACGAGCTGCCGATCAAGATCTTCATCCTGAACAACCAGTACATGGGCATGGTGCGGCAGTGGCAGCAGCTGCTGCACGGCAACCGCCTGTCACATTCCTACTCGGAGGCGCTGCCGGATTTCGTCAAGCTCGCGGAAGCCTATGGCGGCGTCGGCATCCAGGTGCACAAGCCCGGCGACCTCGACGGCGCCATCCAGGAGATGATCTCGGTCAAGCGGCCCGTGCTGTTCGACTGCCGCGTCGCGGCGCTCGAAAACTGCTTCCCGATGATTCCGTCCGGCAAGGCGCACAACGAGATGCTGTTGCCGGAGCAGGCCAACGACGAGGCCACCGCCAAGGCGTTCGCCGGCGGCAAGGCGCTGGTGTGACGAGAGAGATTTGAGGGGACGACAATGAACCAGCCCGCATCCGCCTACTTCATCGAGGATCGCCACGATCCGAACGAGACGCATACGCTCTCGGTGCTCGTGCAGAACGAGCCGGGCGTGCTCGCGCGCGTCATCGGCCTGTTCTCGGGCCGCGGCTACAACATCGAAAGCCTCACGGTCTCGGAGACTGAGAGCCAGAAACATCTGTCGCGGATCACCATCGTCACCACGGGCACGCCGATGGTGATCGAGCAGATCAAGCACCAGCTCGATCGCATGATCCCGGTCTACCGGGTCGTCGACATGACCCTGACCAGGCGCTCGATCGAGCGGGAGCTCGCGATGGTGAAGGTGCGCGGGCAGGGCGAGCATCGGGTCGAGGCGCTCAGGCTCGCGGATGCGTTCCGCGCCCGGGTGATCGACGCCACCACCGAGAGCTTTGTGTTCGAGATCACAGGCAATACCGACAAGATCAATCAATATATCGACCTGATGCGCCCGCTCGGCCTTGTCGAGGTGTCGCGCACCGGCGTTGCCGCGATCGGTCGCGGGCCTGAAGGGATGTAAACCATGCTGGCGCGCGACTGGTACTATAACGAGCGGAACCGGATGGGGATCGGGCCCGCAGTGGCGTCGATCTACGACAACCATGATGACGCCGACCTGCGGGCGCGCGCCGCGTTGAAAATGCTCGGGGTGCAGCGCGGCTGGCGCATCGCCGACATCGGCTGCGGCAACGGCGTGCTCGCCACCGAAGCCGCCCTGATGGGCGCCGAGGTCGACGCCATCGACATCTCGCCGGCGATGCTGGCGCTTGCCGAGATCTACGCCCGCGACCGCAAGGCGCCGGTGCGCACGCAATCGGCCGGCCTGCTCAGCTTCGCCTATCGGCCGGAATCCTACGATTTGATCGTCAGCGAATTCACGCTGCATCATCTGCCGGATTTCTGGAAGGTGGTGGCGATGTCGAGGATCTATCGTGCGCTCAAGCCCGGTGCGAGCTTCTACCTGCGCGACATCGTTTACGCCTCGATGCCCGATGCCGTCGAGCGCGACGTCGAGCAATGGGCCGACTTCCAGATCAAGAACCACGATTTCGCACGCGACAGCGTGGTGACGCATATGCGCGACGAATATTCCACCTTCGGCTGGGTGATGGAGCGGATGCTGACCGACGTCGGCTTCACCCTGGTCTCGGTCGATTACCACGCACCGATGCACGGGACTTATCTGTTGCGGAAACCGAAAGCCGGCGAGCAAGGCTAGAAACTGTGAGTGCAAGCTGCAACGACAACGTCGCTGCGCTCCCTCCCCCGCTTGCGGAGGAGGGTTGGGGAGAGGGTGTCTCCACAAGCGAGAGCCCCTCAGAGGAGAAAGCCCTCACCCGCGCCTTCGGCGCGACCTCTCCCGCAAGCGGGAGAGGTTAGGGGGTGGAATGAAGCCGGCCGATATCCTCATCGCTATCCTGGTGGCGATTATCTGGGGGCTTGCCTTCGTGGCGAGTCGGATCGCGCTCGACGAATTCTCGCCGGAGCTGATGACGGCGATGCGCTTTGCCATCGCCGCGGTGCCGTGCCTGTTCATTCCAAAGCCGAAGGTCGCCTGGTCGCTTCTGGTCGCGATCAGCTTCACGCTGTTCCTCGGCCAGTTCCTGTCGCAGGCCTACGGCATCGCCCATGGCGTGCCTGTGGGGCTGACCAGCGTCGTGGTGCAGAGCCAGGCGCTGTTCACCATAGGCTTTGCCGCGATCGCATTCGGGGAGCGGCCGACGCCGGTGCAGACGCTCGGCATCGTCATCGCGGCGGCTGGACTTCTCATGATCTGCGGCACCGTCGGTTATGACTTCAGTGTCGGTGCGTTCGCGGTGCTGATGATCGCTCCGATCTGCTTTGCGATCGGCAATCTCCTGCTGCGCGGCGCCCGCGGTGCGCCGATGTTCGACTTGTTTGCTTGGCTCTGCCTCACCGCCGCGGTGCCGCTATTCGCGCTCGCGCTGATCGTCGATGGGCCCGCGCCGACCTTCCAATCGCTCATCCACATGTCGCTCACCGGCCTCATCTGCCTGCTGGCGATCGGCGCCATCTCCACCAGCATCGCCTATTGGCTGTGGGGCCGGCTGCTGCGCGACTATCCCGCCGCGCAAGTGGTGCCGTTCGCGCTGCTGGTGCCGTTCGTCGGCTCGGCTGCCTCAAGCATCGTGTTCGGCGAGCGGTTTGGGCCCTTGCGGCTCGCCGGCATGCTCACCGTGATCGTTGGTATCGCGGTGATGGTTCTGGCGAACCGGCCCAAGGCGTTAGCCAAACCGCTGCCGAAGACGGCGTGAGGTGAACATGTCCCAGTCGCTGTTCTACGCCTTCCTCATCTTCATGGTCGTGATGTATTTCACGCCCGGGCCGAACAACATCATGCTGCTGTCGTCGGGCCTGACCTACGGCTTCCGGCGCACCATCCCTCACATCGTCGGCATCGTCCTCGGCTTCGCCTTCATGGTCGGCGCTGTCGGTCTCGGGCTTGGCTCCGTGTTTCTGGCCTATCCGATCCTCCAGACCATCCTGAAATATGCCGGTGCCGCCTACCTGATCTATCTTGCCGCCGCGATTGCCATGTCCGGCCCGACCAAGTCGGGGGAGGGGGACGGCCGCGGCCCGATGACCTTCTGGGGCGCGGCGATGTTCCAATGGATCAACGCGAAGGGCTGGGTGATCGTGATCGGCACCATCACCGCCTATGCGGCGATCGCCCAATTCCCGCTCAACATCGCGATCCAGACCCTGATCAGCCTGATCGTCGGCACGGTCTCGACCGTGGTCTGGGCCCTGTTCGGCTCCGCGTTGCGGCCGGTCCTGACCTCGGAGCGGCTGGTCCGCGCCTTCAATATCCTGATGGCGATCCTGCTGCTGGCCTCCCTCTACCCCGTTTTCATGGATGCATGATGTCGCGGATTTCCATGCAGAAACGGGTTTCCCTAAGGGCTGAAAATGCTCTAGACAGCCCCCGAAATCCGCAAATTTCACCCTTCGGACACTGACCAATGGCCGATTTTCGGCCCTGAACGAGGAAACGACCATGCGTGTTTATTACGATCGCGACGCCGACCTGAACCTGATCAAGGGCAAGAAGGTCGCCATCGTCGGCTATGGCAGCCAGGGCCACGCCCATGCGCTCAACCTGAAGGATTCCGGCGTCAAGGAAGTCGCCATCGCGCTGCGCAAAGACTCGGGCTCGGTCAAGAAGGCGGAGGCCGCCGGCTTCAAGGTGATGGAAGTTGCCGAAGCCGCCAAATGGGCCGACCTCGTCATGATGCTGACCCCTGACGAGCTCCAGGGCGACATCTATCGCGATCACCTGCACGACAACATGAAGAAGGGCGCCGCCCTCGTCTTCGCGCACGGCCTCAACGTCCACTTCAACCTGCTCGATCCGCGCGCCGACCTCGACGTGCTGATGATCGCGCCGAAGGGCCCCGGCCACACCGTTCGCTCCGAATATCAGCGCGGCGGCGGCGTGCCCTGCCTGATCGCGATCGCCAAGGACGTCTCGGGCAACGCCCATGACCTCGGCCTGTCCTACGCCTCCGCTGTCGGCGGCGGCCGCGCCGGCATCATTGAGACCACCTTCAAGGAAGAGTGCGAGACCGACCTGTTCGGCGAGCAGGTCGTGCTCTGCGGCGGCCTGGTCGAGCTGATCAAGGGCGGCTACGAGACCCTGGTCGAAGCCGGCTACGCGCCGGAGATGGCCTATTTCGAGTGCCTGCACGAAGTGAAGCTGATCGTCGACCTGATCTACGAAGGCGGCATCGCCAACATGAACTACTCGATCTCCAACACCGCGGAGTATGGCGAGTACGTCACCGGTCCCCGCATCGTCACCGCCGAGACCAAGGCCGAGATGAAGCGCGTTCTCGCCGACATCCAGGGCGGCAAGTTCGCCCGCGACTGGATGCTCGAGAACAAGGTCAACCAGACCTCGTTCAAGGCGACCCGCGCCAAGCTCGCCCAGCATCCGATCGAGGAAGTCGGCGCCAAGCTGCGCGACATGATGCCCTGGATCAAGAAGGGCGCGCTGGTCGACAAGTCGAAGAACTAAGTCGCCGTTTTCCGGACGCAGCGCATCACGTCAGTGGTGCGCTGCTGATCCGGGGTCCAGTGCGGCTTCTGGATCCGGCTCTGCGCTTCCCCCTTCGCACCACCGCCGTTTTCCGACATGATCGCGGGAACCTTGAGGGGAGGGCAACCATGCGATCTGTCGTCGTCACCGGCGCATCCACCGGCATCGGCTGGGCCATTGCAAAATTTCTGATCGGACGCGGTTTTCGCGTGTTCGGCAGCGTCCGCAAGCAGGCCGATGCCGAGAAGCTCAAGGCTGAGTTCGGCGCGAACTTCGCGCCGCTGCTGTTCGACGTCACCGACGAGGCCGCCGTGCTCGCCGCGGCACGAGAGGTGCGCGAGGCGCTGGGCGGCGAGACGCTGGCGGGTCTCGTCAACAACGCCGGTATCGCCGTCGCCGGTCCCGTCCTCGAATTGTCGGCCGATGACTTCCGCCGCCAGATGGACATCAACGTCATGGGTCCCGTCATCGCGACCCAGGCGTTCGGGCCCTTGCTCGGGGCCGATCCGTCGTTGAAGGGGCCGAAGGGGCGGATCGTGATGATCAGCTCGGTCGCGGGCAAGAACGGCAATCCGCTATCGGCGCCCTACTGCACCTCCAAGCACGCTGTCGAGGGACTGTCGGAAAGCCTGCGCCGCGAATTGATGCTGTTCGGCATCGACGTCATCATCGTCGCCCCCGGCGCGGTGAAGACGCCGATCTGGAGCAAGGCCGAACAGATCGATCTGTCCGTCTACCAGAACTCGCCCTATCTACCGGCGCTGAACAAGGTCATGGCCTTCATGATGGACCTCGGCGCGAAGGGCCTTCCGGCGGAACGGATCGCCGAAATCGTGTTCGAGGCACTGACTGCGACAAGCCCCAAGGTGCGCTACCAGATCACGCCTGACCCGGTTCGCCATCTGATCGGGGCCGTGCTGCCGAAACGGACGATCGACCGGATCATCGCCAAGCGGCTCGGGCTATTGCCACAGTAAGGCAGGCTCTTCAGCCCGCCGCAACGGTCTGTCCACGCGGGTGGCGGGCCATTGCGATCATGCGCAACGCCATCACGATGAGGAGCGGAATGAGGAACGCGGTGTAGAGCGGCATCGCCGGCACGCGTTTGCCGAACGAGACCATGAACTGGAACCAGAGGTAATAGCCGCCCGCAAGGTGCAGCGCGCGCCAGACGCGGGGTCCGATCAGTGCGGCCGAGCGATCGAACGAGGTCGCACTCATCGCGATGATGAAGGCATAGCCGATGCCACCGAAGATGTAGGAGACGGGCGAAGTGGCCTCAGCGAAGCCGGCTGGATCCATCCTGGCGAAGGCGACGATCGCGACCGCGTGGATGGCGTGGGAAGCGGCAAAACTCAAGCCGAGATAGCGGCGGTTGCGGCGCTGCCAGCGCGTCCAGGCATTGGGCCACAGCCGCGCCAGCGCCGCGGCGCTGAAGGCAAGGCAGAACAGCAGCAGCGAGCTTCGTGCAGTGAAACGGATCACCATCCGCACGCCCTCGACCTCGAACTGCCGCATCGAGGCGATCCACAGGCTGAGCATGATCAGGCTCAATGAGAGGACGGCAAGCAGCCGCCAGCCCTCGAACCAGCCTTGACGTTGTGACATGGCAATCTCCTCCCTGATGTAATCATCGATTACATTTCGGGATGGCGGCGGGGTCAATGGTGTAATCGCTGCTTACATTCACGTTCGGGTGATGCTAGAAACCCTCCATGCCCGCCCGACAAACGGCCAAGCCGCGCGCCCGCCGCAACAGCTCCGAAGCCCGGCCCTATCATCACGGCGACCTCCGCCGCGTGTTGATCGATGCTGCGCTGCAACTCGCCGCCGAGGGTGCCGAAATCTCGGTGCGTGAGGCCGCACGCCGGGCCGCGGTTTCGCCGGGGGCACCGTTCCGGCACTTCCCCAACCGCGACGCGCTGATGGCCGCGGTGGCCGAGGAGGCGCAGCGGCGCTTTCGCGTGGAGATCGAGGTGGCGCTGGACCAGGCATCGGCCACCAACCCGCTCGGCCGCTTCCGCGCCTTCGGTCTCGCTTACCTGCGCTGGGCGATGCGAAACCCTTCGCATTTCGAGATCATCTCTACTGGACGCTATTTCGCCCATGGCAGCTCCATTGAGCTGACCCGCGACAATGCCGAGCTGATCGGTCTGACGGAGCAGATGCTGGCTGAAGCGGCAGACCAGGGCCTGCTGCGGTCGGCCGACCTCAAGCGCATCCAGATCGCCGGCCGCGCCCTGGTCTACGGTTTCGCCCGGATGAACCTCGATGGCCACTTTCCACGTTGGGGGGTGGAGGAGGGCGAGATCGAGCGGATGGCGGAGGGGGTGCTCGACCTCTTCATCGCGGGGATTGCCAAACCCTAGCGTCGCTGCTGCCGCTCACTAACAATAAGCGAAACTCGGATCACGGCACGCGTTGCTTGTGCTTGATGGTTCCGTTACAGTTTTATGACACGGTGCAGGCTTCCGGCTGCGCCGGATGCCCTCGCCGTCGCTAGGCCGGCCAGACGGCTAGGTAAAATTGCGCCGGACCAGCTGTTGCGTGTCGTCGATGGCGTCCGCGCCTAATCCAGGTCCTTCTGCCGCCACCGCCGCCCTCGCCAGCGTCGCCGCGCTCGGCATCTGGCGGCTGCTCGCCGTTGCCGCGCCGCATCTGGCCGCACTCGCGCTGATGTACCAGACCGAGACCGATTTCGGCTCGCGCCTCTCCTTTGCGCTCGCCTGGGGCATCCTCAACTTCTTCTGGATCACGCTGCTGCGCCGGCCGGCGCTATCAGGCGCGCTGTCGCTGACCATGGTCGTCGTGCTGGTGCTGCTGTCGCGGCTCAAGCACGACGTGGTGCAGATGACGGTCAACTTCATCGATCTGATGATGATCGACCGCGACACCGTCGCATTCCTGTTCACGATCTTCCCGAATTTGCGCTGGTCGGTGATCCTGGCCGGCCTCGTCACGCTGCCGCTGATGTATGCGCTGTGGTGGCTCGATCCGTTCCGTATCCGCCGCCTGCCGGCGTTCGCCTGCAAGCTCGCCTGTCTTGCCGCACTGGTCGGCTATTCGCTCTATCATCCGGACGAGGCCTGGCGCGGCTATTACGACGATGGCTATCTGTCTAAATTTTTCCGCTCCGGCGTCAGCTCGGTCTCCGACTTCGTGCAATACGGCTTCATGGAATCGGCCGCTTCGACCAATGAGCGGCTCAACATGCCGCTGCTCGATTCCTGCCATCCCGCGGGCCGCCGGCCGAACATCATCATGATCCATGATGAATCCAGCTTCGACATCCGCGCCGCACGGGGCATCAAGGTGCCGCCGCGCTATGGCGATCACTTCAGGTCCTGGGACGGCAAGCAGCGCACGTTCCTCGCCGAGAGCAACGGCGGGCCGAGCTGGTTCACCGAATACAACGTGCTCGCGGGACTTTCCTCGCGTTCGTTCGGCCGCTTCGCTTATTTCGTGACGCGCATCGCCTCGAGCCGGGTCGAGCGCGGGCTGCCGCTGGCGCTGCGCCGCTGTGGCTACGACACGATGTCGCTCTATCCCGCCCATGGCGGCTTCATGGCCGCCCGCAGCTTCCAGTTGACGACCGGCATCGAACGCTTCCTCGATTCGAAGGACCTCGGTGCCAAGGATGTCGAGCCCGACAGCTTCTTCTACGACAAGGTGCTCCAGCTGATCGGCCAGCAGCCGCCGAACAAGCCGCTCTTCACCTTCATCTATCTCGGCGCCAATCATTTCCCCTGGGAGACACGCTTCCGCCCCGACCTGCTGCCGAACTGGCGCGCGCCGGGCAACGTGCCCTCCATCGACGAATATCTGCGCCGGCAGGCGATGAGCGCCGAGCAGTACAAGGCGTTCGTCGCGGGGCTGAAGAAGACGTTCCCCGGCGAGCCATTCCTGATCGTGCGTTACGGCGATCATCAGCCGGAGTTCGCGCCTGCTATACTCGAGCCCGGGCTCGACGAGGGCGCGATCGGCAAGAAGCTCGACGCCTACGATCCGCGCCTCTATGCGACTTACTATGCGATCGACGCCGTCAATTTCGCGCCAGTCAGAAGCGAAGCCGTGATGGACACGATCGACGGCCCCTATCTGCCGCTGGTCATCCAGGAGGCCGCCGGCATCCCGCTCGATCCGTCCTTTGCCGAGCAGCGAGAGATCATGCTCCGCTGCAAGGGCATGTTCTACAGCTGCAAGGACGGCGCCGAAGCGCGGCGGCTGAACCGGCTGCTGATCGACGCGGGGATGATCCGAGGGCTGTAGTCCCGATCGCTACGTAGCTTGTAGGGTGGGCAAAGCGGAGCGTGCCCACCATCTCTCACCGCATTGAAGAGATCGTGGGCACGGCGCTTACGCGCCTTTGCCCACCCTTGTAATAGCGCGATCGTTTATTCTCGACCCGTTCCATGAGGAATGGCCTGCCGCGGTTTGCACCCCGCGACAGGCCGCTGGCGATCGGATCGAGCCCACCCAGAGCAGTTTGTGGCTGCCCCGTAGCGTGATCGCGTCAGCACCTTCATCGGACCCGGATGGTTGCCGGAACAACTTGGTTCGCTTCACAAGGCAGGGTCGACGAAGATGACACAGACTAACATAACGACGGCCGGGATCGATACGTCCAAGGCTAAACTGGACATCGCGGTTCATGGTCGAACCGAACGCTGGCAGGTCGCCAATGCTTTACCGGGTTGGCGCGCTCTGGCAGCAAACCTGGCCAAGGCCGGCGTCACGCGGATCGGGATCGAGGCCACTGGCGGCTATGAACGTGGCGTGGTGGAGCATTTGCGATCGGCCGGTTTTACCGTGCTGTTGCTGCAGCCGCTTCAGGTCAAGGCCTTCGCCAAGGTCCATTTGCGCCGGGCCAAGAACGATGCGCTCGACGCCGTATTGATCGCCGCCTGTGCTGCGGCGCTCGATCCCCCTGAGATCGCGCCGGATCCGCGATTGACGGAATTGGCCGACTATCTGACCTTCCTTGAGCAGATCGAGGAAGATATCCGGCGCTTCAAGACGCGTCTCGAGCACATCGACGAGCCTGCGTTGCGACGCATCGTCAACAGCGACATCGCCCGGTTGAAGGCACGCAAGGCCGCGCAGATTCGTGACATTGCCAAGCGCCTTCGTGCCCACGACGCCCTAGCCATGCGGCTCAAGCTGGTGCTGAGCATTCCCGGCATCGGCGAGCGGACGGCGCTGGCGATCGTCATCCGCATGCCCGAACTCGGACGCGTCAGCCGGGAGCAAGCCGCAGCCCTGGCCGGGCTGGCTCCCTTCGATTCCGACAGCGGACAGCACAGAGGACAGCGCAAGATCGCCGGAGGCCGCAGCCGCCTACGGCGCTCCCTGTTCGCCGCGGCCCTTCCAGCTGCCTTCCGCTGGAACAAGGCCTTGATCGCGCTCTATGCACGCCTCATGGCAAGGGGCAAAGTCCACAACGCAGCACTAATCGCCTGCGCCAGGAAACTCCTGATCTACGCCAATACTGTCGTACAACGCGGCACGCCCTGGACCGAAAAAGTCGCCTAGCCTTTAATGGTTGCTACGAGTTCTGCATCGCGCTCCGACCGTCAGCCTGAGGTGCTCAGCAGGGCGTAAGCCGCTTGCTGAGCCTCGAAGGGCGACAGCCCGGCTGTATCGGCAACGGGGCCGTGCATCCTTCGAGGCCCCCGATGGGGTGCTCCGCGCCCCATCACTCGCACCTCAGGATGACGGGTCGCGCATTTATCGCCCGCCTACCTTCTCCCACAGCCACTTCGCCACCGCATCCGGCGACGAGTTCGCGTCGTTGCCGCTGGCGCGCAAATTCGCTTCACGCATGGTGGCGATATCGATCTTGCCGAGCAGGGGCTTGAGCGCTGCCTCGAGCTTCTCGTCAGCGGCGCGCTTCGGCGCGAGCAGCAGGATGGCATCATAGGGCGGGATCGCGTGCCTGGGATCCTCGAGCGCGACGAGATCGTATTTCGCGATCAGCCCATCGCTGGTGTAACCGGCGATCACGTCGACCTCGCCGCTGGCAACCGCCGCATACATGAAATCGGGCTGCATCTGGCGCTGGGCGCGGAAGGAGAGGCCATAGGCCTTTTGCAGCGCGGCCCATTCCGGGCGCGAGAAGAATTCATAGTCGCCCGCGATCGACAGGCTCGATGCATGTGCCGCGAGATCGGCGATGGTACGGACGCCAAGCGCCTCGGCGCGCTTTTTCGGCATCACCAGCGCATAGGCATTCTCGAAGCCGAGCTCGCCGAGCAAAGTGATGTTGTCCTTGGCCAGCGCCGTCTTCAGCTCGGCGACCAGCTCGGCGCGTGGCTTGATATCGGTGCGATGCAGCTGGTTGGCCCAAAGCGTGCCGGAATAATCGACATAGAGATCGATGTCGCCGGCCTTCAGCGCCTGGAAGATCACGCTGGAGCCGAGGCCCGAGCGCGCTGTCGCGGACAGGCCGACGGCTTGAAGGCGGTCCCTGAGCAGGGCCGACAGCACATATTGCTCGGCGAATGTCTTGGCACCGACGACATAACCCTGCGACGAGCGCCCCATCGAGGGGACCAGCGTTGCGGCGACCAGCGCTGCGATGCCGGCCGCGCCGAGCGCGGTGCGGGCGTGGCTGCGGTGACGCAGGCCGGCCTCGATCAGGCCGAGCAGCTGATCGACGGCAAGCGCCAGCAGGGCCGAGGCAAAGCAGCCGAACAGCACGAACACCCAGTTCTGGGTCTGAAGCCCGGCGAAGATGTAATTGCCGAGGCTGGTCTGCCCGATCGGCGTCGACAGCGTCGCGGTGCCGATCACCCACACCGCGGCGGTGCGGATGCCCGCCATCATCACCGGAAGCGCCAGTGGCAGCTCGACCATCAGCAGCGACTGCCGCGCGGTCATGCCGACGCCCTTGGCGGCCTCGATCAGCGCGGGATCGATGCCGTTGAGCCCGGTGATGCCGTTGCGCAGCACCGGCAGCATCGAATAGAGCGCCAGCGCCAGCATCGCCGGCAGGAAGCCGAACGCCGAGAAGGATACGCCGAACCAGGCCAGCGTGACGGATGCGGCCAGCAGCAGCAGCGGATAGAACAGCGCGAGCAGCGCCAGCCCCGGCACCGTCTGCACGATGCTGGCGATTGCGAGCAGGATGGCTCGCGGTGCCGGGCGGTTACGCGTCAGGATCGCCAGCGGCAGGCTGACCGCGAGACCGAGCGCGAGCGCGGCGAGACTTACCCGCACATGGTTGCCGAGATAATCGGGCAGATGCGCCAGCGCCTCGCCCCAGCGCGGATCGGCGAGCAGGCTCATGCCGCACCGCTCGTTGGCAGCAGCGCGTTCAACCGCTCGACCTGGCGCCGCGGCGTACGCAGCAGCTCCAGCACGTAAGCGTCGCTGCTGTTCGAAAGCTCGGTGGGAGTGCCCTGCGCGAGCAATTGTCCGCCACGCATCACGGCGATGCGGTCGGCGAGCAGGATCGCCTCGGTCATGTCATGGGTGATCATCACGGTGGTCAGGCCGAGCTTGCGATGCAGGGAACGATAGTCGTCGCCGAGCGCATCGCGGGTGAGGGGATCGAGTGCGCCGAAGGGCTCGTCCATCAGCACGATGCGGGGTTTCGCCGCGAGTGCCCGCGCCACGCCGACGCGCTGGCGCTGACCGCCCGAGAGCGCCTCCGGCAGGCGGTCGCGGTGCGCATCACGATCGAGCTGCACGAGCTCCAGCAGCTCGTCGACGCGTGTCGCGATACCCGCTGCCGGCGCGCCCAGCAGCCTTGGCGTGATCCCGATGTTGTCGGCGACGCTCAAATGGGGAAATAGCCCGCCGGCCTGGAACACGTAGCCGATCCGGCGCCGCAGCGCGACCGGATCAACGTCTCGCACGTTCTCGCTCTCGACGGTGATCGTGCCGCTATCGGCCTCGATCAGCCGGTTGGCGAGCCGTAGCAGCGTCGTCTTGCCGGAGCCCGAACCGCCGACGACGGCCAGAAATTCGCCCTCGGCGATGTCGAGCGACACATCGTCGACGGCCCTGAGCGGGCCGAAGCTCTTGGTGACGTGGTGGTAGCTGATCGCCAGCTTCGAGGGCATTGGATGGGGCTCATTTTTTCCTTACCCATGCCTAGCACGCTTGGCGGCTTGATTGAACTTGGCCGCGCGAGCGGCTAAGGCATCAAGCGAATTTCGGAGGAAACAGATGTCGACGCCCACGGCAGTGGCGCTGGAAGATGCCAAGGTCGCGTTCCGGCTCGGGGACGGTCGGGTCTATACGGCGGTGGAGAAAGCCCATCTCGCGGTGGCGCAGGGCGAGTTCGTGGCCATCGTCGGCCCCACCGGCTGCGGGAAATCCACGCTGCTCAACGTTGCGGCCGGGCTGCTGAAGCCTGCCGCCGGCAACGTCAAGATATTCGACCGGCCGCTCGCGGGGCTGAACCGGGATGCCGGCTACCTGTTCCAGGCCGACGCCTTGTTCCCGTGGAAGACCGCGCTCGACAACGTCGCGATCGGGCTCGAGATCAAGGGCACGCCGCGCACTGAGGCGCTGCCGCGCGCCCAGAAATGGCTGACCTCCGTCGGCCTCGGCGCATTCGCGGGTCGCTATCCGCACATGCTCTCCGGCGGCCAGCGCAAGCGCGTGGCGCTGGCGCAGGTGCTGATCCGCGACCCGAAGATCCTGCTGATGGACGAGCCGTTCGGGCCGCTCGATGCGCAGACGCGCCAGGTGATGGGCAATCTGCTGCTCGATCTCTGGAACGCCGACCGCAAGGCGGTGCTGTTCGTCACCCATGATCTCGAAGAGGCGATCGCGCTCGCCGACCGCGTCGTGATCATGTCGGCCGGGCCGTCTTCGCGGATCATCGGCGACTGGCGCGTGAGCCTGCCGCGCCCGCGCGACATCTTCGAGGTGCGGCTCGACAAGGAGTTCCATGCGCTGCATCGCGAGATCTGGAGCGTGCTCAAGGACGAGGTGATGAAGGGCTACGCCCAGTCCACGCACGCGGCGGAGGCGGTCTGATGTCGCGCCCGACGCTGCTTGCGCTGCAAATTCTGGTTGCGGTCGTCTGCATTGTGCTGTGGCAGGTGCTGTCGACCGTTCCGGTGTTCGGCAAGATCCTGCTGCCGCCGTTCTTCTTCTCCAATCCGTTCGACGTGTTCAGCCAGATCGTGAAGTGGTTCTCGTCCGGCGTGATCTGGAAGCATCTTGGCATCACGCTGACGGAATCGATCCTGGCCTTTGTGATCGGATCAGCCGGTGGCGTGCTGGTCGGCTTCTGGTTCGCGCGCCAGCCGCTGGTGGCCGCCGTGTTCGACCCCTACGTCAAGATGGTCAACGCGCTGCCGCGCGTCGTGCTGGCGCCGATCTTCGCGCTGTGGCTTGGGCTTGGCATCTGGTCGAAGGTCGCGCTTGGCGTCACGCTGGTTTTCTTCATCGTGTTCTTCAACGTCTATCAGGGCGTCAAGGAAGTCAGCCGCACCGTGCTCGACAACGGCCGCATGCTCGGCATGAGCGAGCGGCAGTTGATGCGGCACGTCTATTGGCCCTCGGCACTGTCCTGGATGTTCTCCTCGCTGCACACCTCGGTCGGCTTTGCCGTGGTCGGCGCGGTCGTCGGCGAATATCTGGGATCGGCGGCCGGGCTCGGCTACCTGATCCAGCAGGCCGAGGGCGTGTTCGACGTCGCCGGCGTGTTCGCCGGCATGTTCGTGCTGTCGGCGTTCGTGATCCTGATCGACTATGGCGTCACGCTGGTCGAGCGGCGGCTGCTGGTGTGGCGGCCGGCCGCGACGGACGGGCGGGGGTAGGGGCGCAAGTTGGTTTCGGATTGCGAGCCGCACCCAGGGTGCGCTCCCTCCCCCGCTTGCGGGGGAGGGTTGGGGAGAGGGTGTCTCCACTTGCGAGAGCCTCCAAGAGGAAAGAGCCCTCACCCGCGCCTTCGGCGCGACCTCTCCCGCAAGCGGGAGAGGTGAAGGAAGCTCAATCCAGCAGCTTGGTATCGTCGGGCGCCTGCGGCGGGGTCTTGATCGCGATCGCCTTGACTTGGCCGCTGATCGGCTTGGTGCCGCCGTGCGGCGTGCCCTTGGGGATGATGACGAGGTCGCCGGGCTTCACCGTGACCTCCTTGTCGCCGAGCCAGATCGTGCCGGTGCCGTCCAGGATGTACTGGATCTCGTTGGTGTTGGGATGCATGTGCTTGGGCACGTTGCCGACCTGGATCGAGATGGTGGCGCCGTCCGCGCTGGCGAACATCTTGGAGCGGAAGCCAACGGCATTGGCAGACCCGAGCGCATCGCCCTCCATCTCGCCGGTATGGATGATCTGCGCGGTGATATTTTCGGCGGCGAGTGCCGGCCGGAGCAAATGGGTCGCGCCGCATCCGGCGGCAAAGGCGGCGGCAATCGACAGCCCGGCTGTAAAGCGATTCATGGATGATCCTCCCATCGAGAATTATTCTTGTCTGGGCATGCTATTGCGCCGAATGGCCGATGGCCAGTGCCTCCGGCAGCGCTTCTCAAGCCAGCCCTGCTGCTTTATGGTGCCGCCGGCCGAACGGAGGAAACCAATGAAGAACACGATTGCCAGGCTCGCCGGCGCGCTGCTCGCGCTGACGCTCACCACCGGTTTTGCCGCGGCGCAAAGCAAGGTCACCATCGCGATCGGCGGCGGCTCCTGCCTGTGCTATCTGCCGACGGTGCTGGCAAAGCAACTCGGCGAATACGAGAAGGCCGGCCTCAATGTCGAGCTGGTCGACCTCAAGGGCGGTTCGGACGCGCTCAAGGCCGTGCTCGGCGGCAGCGCCGACGTGGTGTCCGGCTATTTCGACCACTGCGTCAATCTGGCCGCCAAGAAGCAGGAGCTGCAGGCTTTCGTGGTCTATGACCGCTATCCCGGCCTCGTGCTCGTGGTCGCGCCCTCGCGAACCAACGACATCAAGTCGGTCAAGGATCTCGCCGGCAAGAAGGTCGGCGTCAGTGCGCCGGGCTCCTCCACCGACTTCTTCCTGAAGTACATGCTCAAAAAGAACGGCATCGATCCCACCAGCGCCGCTGTGATCGGCGTCGGCCTCGGTGCCACCGCCGTCGCCGCGATGGAGCAGGGCCAGATCGATGCGGCCGTGATGCTCGATCCCTCCGTCACCGTGCTCCAGGGCAGCCACAAGGATCTGCGCATCCTCTCCGACACCCGCACGCAGAAGGACACGCTCGAGACCTTCGGCGGCGAATATCCCGGCGGGGCGCTGTACTCGACGGCGGCCTGGGTCAATAGCCACGAGAAGGAGACGCAGGGGCTCACCAACGCGATCCTCGCCACGCTCGCCTGGATCCATTCGCACAGCCCTGAGGAGATCATGGCGAAGATGCCGGAAGAGACGGTCGGCAAGAACAAGGACCTCTATCTCGCCGCGCTGAAGAACACGATCCCGATGTACTCCGAGACCGGGAAGATGGATCCGAAGGGCGCGGACGCCGTGCTTTCGGTGTTCAGCGTCGGCTCGCCCGAGGTGGCCAATGCCAAGATCGACGTCAGCAAGACCTTCACCAACAAGTTCGTCGAGCAGGCCAAGAAGACGACGGGGAATGCCAAATAGCTGACGCGAAGATGCGGTAGTCGTCCCTCATGGCGTCACCAATCATTCATCGCGTCACGACGCTCGATCTTGCCGTGCGGCCGATCGTCTGGCCGTTCGCCGAGGAGCGGCGCGCCGAGATCGCGGCGCATTTCGCCGAAAAGCAGCACGAACGGCCGAAGATCTGGAATGGCCCCGTGCTGCTCGGGTGCGATCCCGTATTCACGGACGGCCATTTCGCTTCGACCTATTTCGAGACCGATTTCGCAAGCTTCCTCGCCTGGCGCGACTGGGGCTTTCCCGGTCCCGCCGTGTTCAACGGTTTTGGCATGGGCGCGCTGCGCACGTCAGACGGCGCCTTCGTGATGGGCGAGATGGCCCAGCACACCGCCAACGCAGGCCGCATCTATTTCCCGTCGGGCACGCCCGATCTCGACGACGTCAGGGATGGCAGGCTGGACATTCCCGGCAGCGTCGTCCGCGAAATCGAGGAGGAGACCGGCCTGACCGCGGCGGACTATCGGGCCGAGCCGGACTGGCACTGCATCGTCAGCGGCCCCACGATTGCGATGATGCAGGTGCTCAATCTGGACATGCCCGGCGATCAGGCTCGCGCTCTGATCGAAGCCAATCTCGCCCGTGAGGACGAGCCTGAATTGTCGGCCATTCATCTCGTGCGCGGGATGAGTGATCTCACGCAGACCATGCCGCGATTTGTCACGGCCTTTATCGAGCAGCAGTTCGCTTCGCGCTGATGCGCAAGGCTTGACATCGCTGCGCGCAGCCCATGTGATGGGGGCAACGAAAAGCAAGACGAATGCAATGCACAATCGTCCAGGGAGGTTTTGATGCGCCTGCGCATGGCTGCCCGGTTGGTACGTGGGCTGGTGGTCGCGATATCGGCGACGGGCTTGGTGGTGTCCGCCCAGGCTCAGGACAAGAAGATCAAGATCGGCGTCGTTTTTGATTTGACCGGGCCTTTGGCCGGCGGTGGCTCCGAACTCAATTATGTCGGCACAAAGATCATCCTCGACCATTTCGCCAAGTCCGGCGTCGAGGGCTACAAGATCGAGGCGGTCTATGCCGACGCGCAGAGCAAGCCCGACATCGCCATCAACGAATCCGTTCGCCTGCTCGAGCAGGAGAAGGTCGACATGGTGCTCGGCTTCTTCTCCTCGGCGCAGTGCGTGCCCGTAGCCGCCCGCGTCGAGCAGCTCAAGAAGTTCATGTGGATGACGACCTGCATCTCGTCGGCCGTGTTCAACGAGAAGGGCTACAAATACGTGTTCCGGCCGCAGGCGAGCGGCGACCAGTTCGGCCTGATGACGATGGATTTCATCGCGCAGAACGCCAAGGAGAAGTTCGGCAAGGAACCGAAGGAACTGCGCGTCGCCATCATCCACGAGGACGGCGCCTATGGCGTCGACGTCTCCAAGGGCAACGAGGCCGGTGCGAAGAAAGCCGGATTCAACGTCGTGCTCAAGGAAGGCTATTCGGCGACAGCGCCTGATCTGTCCCCGCTGGTGACCAAGCTGAAACGCGCCAAGCCCGACGTGATCTTCCACACCGGCTACAATCCGGACATCACCCTGCTGCTGCGCCAGGCGCGCGAGCAAGGCCTGAGGTTCGGCGCGCTGATGGGGCATGGCGCGGGCTATGGTGTCTATGAGAAGCTGAAGGAAGGCATGGGGGCCGACGCCACTTATATCTTCAACGCCGACCCGATCTCGATCTGGCTGGCCAACCAGAAGACCATGGATCCGAAGCTCTCGCCCGTCATCAAGATGGTCGGCGAGGAGTTCGACAAGATCCGGCCCGGCGTTGCCATCCGCTCCGCCCATGTCGGCATCGGCGCGTCCAACACCTACGTGTTCATGGCGGATGTGCTGCCGCGGGCGATCAAGAAGTACGGTGGCGTCGATCCCGATGCGCTGCGCAAGGCGGCGCTCGACACCGACATTCCCGAGGGTGGCACCATGCTCGGCTTCGGCGTGAAGTTCTACGGCGAGGGCACGCCCATGGCCGGGCAGAACGAGCGCTCGTTCCCCGTCGTGATCCAGTATCTCGAGGACAAGTCTCATGTGGTGTGGCCGAAGAGCCAGGCGCAGCGCGAGGCCGTGCTGCCGCTGCCGAAAGGCACCACCTACAGCAACCAGTAGCAGCGGAGGGCTTTGGTGCTGGAAGTCAGCGGGCTGGTGAAGCGGTTCGGCGGCTTCACCGCCGTCAACAACGTGTCGTTCCAGGTCGATCAGGGCGAGATCCTCGGCCTGATCGGTCCCAACGGTTCGGGCAAGAGCACGATCTTCAACATGCTTTCCGGCACGCTGGCGCCGACATCGGGCTCGATCATGTTCGGCGGCTCCGAGATCGCAGGCCTCGCGCCGCACCGGATCATCAACAGTGGCATTGGCCGTACCTTCCAAATACCGCGGCCGTTCCGCCGCCTGACCATCTTCGAGAACGTCGCGCTCGCCGGCTTTTACGGCCAGGGCCGCCACAGCCGGGCCAGGGCGGAGGAGGCGGCCGAACGATCGCTGGCGATGGTCGGCCTGCCGACCGATCGCCATGCCAGCGTCGATGGCCTCGGCGCGGCCGGCCTGAAGAAGCTCGAGCTGGCCAAGGCGCTCGCCACTTCGCCAAAGCTCCTGCTCGCCGACGAGAGCCTCGGCGGTCTCGACGAGGCCGAGATGGATCAGGCCGCCAACATGCTGCGCAACATCCGCGACGAGCTCGGCATCACCATCATCTGGGTCGAGCACATCATGGGCGTCTTGATGCGCGTCGTCGATCGCGTCATGGTGCTCGATCACGGCGAGAAGATCTCGGAAGGCCTGCCGAGCGCGGTCGCGGGCGACCCGCGCGTGATCGAGGTCTATCTCGGCACCGATGCCGAGACCACGCAGGCCGCGGCCGCCGAAGCGCGCCGCCGCGCGGGAGGCTAGGCATGCTGGAGCTCCGCGCCGTCAATGCCGGCTATGGCACGTTCCAGGCGCTGTTCGACGTCAATCTCGACGTGAAGGCCGGCGAGGCCGTCGGTGTCATCGGCCCCAACGGCGCCGGCAAGACCACCTTGATGCGCGTCATCTCCGGCCTGATCCGGCCCTCGCGCGGGTCGATCCGGATGGAGGGCGTCGACGTCGTGGCAACGCCGCCGCACAAGATCGTCAGCCTCGGCATTGCGCATGTGCCGGAAAACCGGCGGTTGTTTCCGCAGCTCTCGGTCGACGACAATCTCAAGATGGGCGCCTTCATGAAGGAGGCGCGCGGTCATTATGCCGAGCGGATCGAAGTCGTTTTCGACCTGTTTCCGCGCCTGAAGGAACGGCGCCACCAGATGGCCGGCACCATGTCCGGCGGCGAGCAGCAGATGTGCGCGATCGGCCGTGCGCTGATGTCGAATCCAAAACTGCTGCTGCTGGACGAGCCGTCGGCGGGGCTGGCGCCGGTCGTGGTGCAGCAGGTGTTCGAGCTGGTGAAGCGGATCCGCGCCAGCGGGCTGACGGTGCTGATTGTCGAGCAGAACGTGCAGCAGGTCCTGAAAGTGGTCGATCGCGCCTATCTGATCGAGGCGGGCACGATCAGGGCGTCCGGCACCTCGGCCGAGATGCTCGCAAGCGACACCGTCAAGGAAGCGTATCTCGGGGTATGATGGGCATGCAGGCGTTCCTGGACATATTCGACATCTATCTGCTGGAGGCCGTGATCAACGGCATCCTGCTCGGCGGCGTGCTGGCGCTGCTGGCGCTCGGGCTCAACCTGATCTTCGGCGTCATCGACGTGACCTGGATCTGCTATGCCGAGCTCGTGATGATCGGCATGTACGCCATGTATTTCATGGTGCAGTATTACGGCATCAGCTATTTCGTTGCGGCCCCTCTCACCATTCTGCTGGTCGCGGTCCTCGGCGCGGCGCTGCATTACCTCGTGATCGCGCCGCTGTTGACCGCGCCGCCGATCAACCAGTTGCTCGCGACCGGCGGGGTGCTGTTCGTACTGCAGAGCTTTGCCACCGTCGCTTTCGGCATCGACTTCCGCAATCTCGGCATCCGCCTGCCGGTGCTCGCCTTCGGCGACATGAACTTTAGCTACGCGCGACTCCTGTCATTCCTGGCCGCGCTGGTCGGCATGGTCGCCGTCTATCTGTTCATGACGCGCACCTTCACCGGCACCGCGATCCGTGCCATCTCGCAGGACCGCCAGATCATGGCGCTGATGGGCGTGGACACCAGGCGGATCTATCTCATCACTTCGGCGCTCGGCGGCGCGCTGGCGGGGCTCGCCGCCTGCCTTCTGGTGCTGCAATATGACGTGCATCCCTTCGTCGGCCTCTCCTTCGGGCCGATCACCTTCCTGATCTGCGTGCTCGGTGGCCTCGGCAATTTCATCGGCGGCTTCATTGCCGCCTTCGTCTTCGCCGAGATCATCTCGCTCGGCGGCCTGTTCTCCGATCTCGAATGGGGTTATGTGCTCGCCTTCGCCTTCTTCATCGTCATGATGTTCATCCGGCCTGCGGGCCTGCTCGCGAGGCGCCGATGATGGGGCAGGGGCGGCTTGCTGCCTGGGGGATAGGATTGGCGGCGCTGGTCGCGCTGCCTTTCGTCTATCGTGATCCCTATCATCTGCACATCCTGGTGCTGATCCTGATCTGGTCGTTCGCCTACACCTCCTGGTCGATGATGGGGCGGTTCGGCCTCGTCTCGCTGGGCCATGGCGGCTTCATGGGGATCGGCGCGTATGTCACCGCGCTGCTCTGGAATCATCTCGGCGTGTCGCCCTGGATCGGCATTCCCCTCAGCATGGTCGCGGCCGGCGCGCTGGCGCTGATCGTCGGTTATCCCTGCTTCCGTTTCCGCATCACCGGGCACTATTTCGTGCTGGTGACGCTGGCGCTCTCCGGCATCGTGCTCCAGGTCATCACGGCAACGCGTGACTATACCGGCGGCTCGCTGGGCTATACGCCGAACCGGACCTCGGGAAACAAGCTGTTGGCGCTGCAATTCGACGACAAGACGACCTGGTACCTGATCGCGCTCGGGGTCTGGTTGTTCGGCATCGTGGTCTGGCATTGGGTCGATCGCAGCATGGCACGCTACGCGCTGGAGGCGATTTCGGAGGACGAGGACGCCGCGGCCGCCGCCGGCGTCGACGTCACCGCGGAGAAGCTGAAGATCACGCTGCTCAGTGCGGTGATGACGGCTCTGGCGGGCGCGATCTACTGCCAGTACCAGATGTTCATCACGCCGGACACGGTCAGCGGCATTGCGGTGTCGCTCCAGATGGTGTTCGCGGCCATCGTCGGCGGCCTGTTCGTCTCGCTCGGCCCGACCTTCGGTGCCGTGATCACCATCCTGCTGGCGGAAACCCTTCGCATCGGCTTCGGCACCAAGGCGGTCGGCTGGGACAATCTCGTCTACGGCGTGCTGCTCGTGCTTTTCATCATATTCCTTCCCAAGGGCATCCTTGGTAGCGTGCTCGACCGATTGAAGCCGCAACGCAAGGTGCCCCGCGCTCATGAGCAACAAGCCGTCCAAATCGCTCGCCCAGGAACTTGACCGTTACATCACGCCATTCCGCTACGATGGCTCCGGCAAGTTTCATCTCAAGGACCACAAGACCGACGAGAAGGGCGACCTCGACAAGGAGAAGGCGCAAGCGATCCTCGACGCCAACAAGAGGCGGCTGGTCGAGTTTCAGGAGAAGCTCTACGCCCAGGACCGCTGGTCGCTGCTGATCGTGTTCCAGGCCATGGACGCCGGCGGCAAGGATAGTGCGATCAAGGCGATCTTCGAGGGCATCAATCCGCAAGGCTGCGAAGTCAGCGCCTTCAAGGCGCCCAGCAGCAAGGAGCTCGACCACGATTTCCTGTGGCGCCATGTGATCGCGCTGCCGGAGCGCGGCCACATCGGCATCTTCAACCGCTCCCATTACGAGGAATGCCTGGTGACGCGCGTGCATCCGGAGATCCTTGCCAAGGAGAAACTGCCGGAAAAGCTCGTGACCAAGAACATCTGGAAGGAGCGGTTCGAGGACATCTCCGCCTTCGAACGCTACCTCTCCCGCAACGGCACCGTGGTGCTGAAGTTCTTCCTCAATCTGTCCAAGGAGGAGCAGCGCGAGCGTTTCCTCGACCGGCTGGAGGAGCCGGCCAAGCAGTGGAAGTTTTCCATGGACGACATCAAGGAGCGCGCGCTGTGGCCGCGCTACCAGGCGGTCTACCAGGACATCGTCCGGCACACGGCGACGTCTCATGCGCCGTGGTACGTCGTGCCGGCTGATCACAAATGGTTCGCGCGCGTCGTGATCGGCTCGGTGATCAATGCGGCGCTCGAAAAGCTGGACCTGCGCTTTCCCCGCGCCGACAAGGCCTCGCTGGGCGAATTCGACGAGGTGCGCAAGGCGCTGGAGAAAGAGGAGAAGGGGGGCAGGAAGCGAGCCAAGTGACAGTGAACGAGACCGCGAACCGGAAGAACGTCAGCTTCGCGCTCCAGGGCGGCGGCGCGCACGGCGCCTTCGTCTGGGGCGTGCTCGACCAGGTGCTCGAGGATGGCAGGCTCGCGATCGAGGCGATCAGCGCCACCAGCGCCGGCGCGATGAATGCGGTGGCGATGGCCTCCGGCATGGCGAACGGAGGCGCGGAGGCTGCGCGGCAGAACCTGCACGCATTCTGGTACGAAGTGTCGCGGATGGACATGGCGTACGATCTGTTCTCGCCGCTCAACCAGTGGATCCAGGCCCTGAAGCTGCCGCCGGAATATCATCCGGTCCACGCCTTCATCCACACGCTGACGCACACGCTGCCGCCGAACCTGCTCAATCCCTTCCAGTTCAATCCGCTTCGATCGCTGCTGCAGCGCGTGGTGGATTTCGACCGGCTCAATTCCTCGCCGGAGGCGCCGCAGCTGTTTCTCAACGCCACCAACGTCCGCACCGGCAAGATCAAGGTGTTCCAGAGCCCGCTTCTCACCGCGGAAACCGTGCTCGCCTCGGCCTGCCTGCCGCCCTATTTCCAGGCCGTCGAGATCGACGGCGAGCATTATTGGGATGGCGGCTATCTCGGCAATCCCGCGATCTATCCGTTGATCTACCGCAGGGGCAGTCACGACGTCATCATCGTGCAGGTCACGGCGATCCGGCGCGACGAACTGCCGGCCAGTGCAGCCGACGTCCTCCACCGCATCAACGAAATCAGCTTCAATTCGTCCCTGATGCGCGAGATGCGCGCGATCGCCTTTGCCACGCGGCTGATCGACAATGGCGAGCTCGACAGCGACAGACATAGCCGCATGTACATGCACTGGATCGGCAACGACCAGCTGATGTCGCGACTCGGCACGGCCACGCAATTCCATCCCGAATGGAGCCTGTTGTGCCGCCTGCGCGATGATGGGCGCGAGGCTGCGCGAAGCTGGCTGGCGCGAAACTTCGACCGGGTCGGAGAGTCCTCGACGGTCGATCTGACAGACATGTTTCTCTAGGCGACTTTGTTCTCAAGTCGTTGTGGCCCGCGGCGCACGTGGTCGCGGACAAAACTGCGAAAACAACCCCATGCACAGTAGCCGGGAATAGCGGAATCAATGGCTTGGCGGTCGCCGCGAGTACTTGCGGATTTTACGAAGCCGTTTGACCCGTCGGGCAAAACAGGGGCATGATGTCACCATCTCCGATCCCGTAGGGTGGGCAAAGCGAAAGCGTGCCCATCATCTTCATCCGGGAGAGATGGTGGGCACGGTGCAAGAGCGCCTTTGCCCACCCTACGATCTGCGAGCAAGCCGCCCCCTCAATACCCGCGCGCCCACCAGTAGCAGAAGCGCTCCACATTGGCGGGAAGGGCGGTCTCGTAGTTCGCCCATTTCTCGTATTTCGGCAGCTTCACCTCCTTCATCGCGGTGTCGAAGCACTTGCCGGCGTCCGCCGCCTTCTTCACCTCGGCGGAAAGATCCTCCATGTAGGCGATGTCGTCCTCGATGTCCTTCTTGGTGCCGAAGCGGCCGCCGGCATACGGATGGCCGGGGATCATCCGTTCCCAGTCGAGTGACGCCAGCTTCTTCAGTGAGGCGATGTACTCCAGCGGCGAGGCGTTGTCGGGGATGTTGCGGAACTGAACCTGCTCGATCGGCGCGAAGTCGACCACGAACACGAGCTTCTCTTTCGGCAGCCGCATCACCAGCGAATTGTCGGAATGGTTGCGGCCGACATAGTTCAGCTCCAGCGTGGTGCCGCCGAGCGTGATGCTCTTCTTGTCGTCCACCACCTGGTCCGGCATCACGACGTCGGCGGGCAGAGACTTCTGCTTCTTCAGTTCGAGGAAGCGCTCCTTGGTTCGCCGGTGCGCGATGAAGGTGGCACCGAGATCCTTGAAAGGCTGGCCGCCGGCGATGTGGTCGTAATGATGGTGGCTGTAGATGACGTATTTGATCGGCTGGTCTGTGACCGCCTTGATCGCGTCGATATAAGGCTTTGCGGGACGCAAGTACGAGATCGGGTCGGTCGCGATCACGCCCTTCGGCGTCACCACGAACACGGATTGATGGCCGCCATAGCGGAAGACGTAGACATTCTCGGTCCCCTCGACCTTCCTGGTCGAAGTCTGCGGCGGATTTTGTGCGGCGGCGGATCCGAGCCCGGCCACGAGTGCGGCGAGCGCAGTCACGCAAGCAGTCACGCAAATCGATATCTTCATGTTGGCTTTCTGGAAATGAACGAGGGTAGGAGAACGGCGTATCCTCGCCGTCACAAACGCTGGCGGGAAGACTTTATTCCGCTGCATTGAGTCGCAGGGTATCGCGGTCGACACGCACGATGCGGTCCCATGCCGCCCCAAGGTCCGGCGCGCAATTGTGATCTCTCACCCGATTGATCCCGCTTGACAGTTTTGTGGCACGGGAGGAGCATACCGATGGTCGCAAACAAAGCGACGCGCAACGTCCACCTCATGAGCAAGGGGAGGTCTATGACTCCACCTCCGCAAATCCAGCCGCGTTAACTGCGACGGAGCTCGTTCGGACTATCGCATAGCGGCAGAAACCGCGAACGGCACGCCGGGTCAAGGTTTAGCGGGCTGCATCAGTAAGGCAGAGCCCCTACCTTCCCGGCGCTGTATTTTGCATCACGTTGATCATGTCGGGTGGCCGTGATGCGGCCCCGTGACAGGCGTGTTTTCACATCCTGCTTTGTCCTCCTTCCTCCTCGCCGTCATTCCGGGCCAACGCCCGGAATGACGGAGTCATGGCATGCAGGGTACGTGTGTCACGCCGTCGTGGCCGGGCTTGTCCCGGCCATCCACGACTTGCCGCACCGTGCGAAGAATGTGGATGCCCGGGCCTTCGCGCCGAAGCGGCCTCGGCCGCGCAGGCGGGACAAGCCCGGGCATAACGCCCTCTCGTGAGTCGAGCTGCGAGAATTCTACGGAAAGACGGATCGCGTTCTGTTGCGTTTAGCCCCACTGACGCCCGGTTCCCCATCTTCGCATTGCGGCAAATGCCAAGAGAATGTCGCCTCAAAGGCCCACTTCCGACACAGGCCACGGGCGAATAGCAGCCATCCGACATGACGCATGTGCTTCGGCGGTGACGGCCACGACACCGCGGGCGCATTCATTTTTTTCAGGGAAACAGCGTGTCGCATAAGCTTGCCCCGGCGCTCCTCGCCGCTCTCTTCCTCGCGATCTCATCTCTCTCCGCGGCCCGCGCCGAGCCGCCGGCCGCGAACAGTGCTGCCGCGCTGTCGCCTGAGGAAGCCAAGCGTGCGCTGGAGACGCTCCAGGACGACAAAAAACGTGCGCAGATGATCGACACGCTGCGCACGATCGCCAATGCGTCTGGTCCGCAAGCGCCAGCGCCCGAGCAGAAGTCGCCGATCCCGCTCGCTGCCGACGGCCTCGGCGCGCAGCTCCTGCTCACCGTGTCGGAGGAGATCGGCGCGATCTCGAGCGAGATCGCCAGTGTGGCGCGGACGCTCACGCATTTCCCGGCGTTCTATTACTGGATCGTGCGGACCGCGAACGATCCGGCGGCCTACAATCTCCTGATCGAGATCGCCTGGAAGCTCGCACTGGTGCTCGGTTGCGCGCTCGCCGCCGAATGGGTGCTGTTCCGGCTGATCCGGCGTCCGGTCGCGTTTCTGGAAGGACGCGTGCCGCATGCCGCGCGCCTGCCGGCGCAGGCGCTGCCCATCGCCGATCCGCCCTCGTCAGTCGCCGACGTGACGCCGGTACCTGAATTGCAAAAGCGCCGGCACAGCCTGGCGCGCATCTGGCAGGTCCTGCTGCGGCTGCCCTTCGTGGTCGGGCGCCTCGTGCTCGAGCTGCTTCCGGTGTTCGTCTTCATGGGCGTCGCCACCGCGCTGCTCGGCACCGAGATCGGCGAGCCCACGACCGTTCGCCTCGTGATTCTCGCGGTCGCCAACGCCTATGCGTTCTCGCGCGGGCTCATCTGCGTGGTCCGTGCGCTGGCGGGGCCGTTCGGCCTGTTTCCCGTTCGAGCCGAGACGGCGGCCTATGTCGAGATCTGGGCGCGCCGCATCGTCGGCGTCGGCGTATCCGGCATCGCCTTCGCCAATGTGGCGCTGCTGCTGGGTCTGCATCGTGCCGGTTACGCCGCGCTGCTCCGCATGGTGATGCTGGTCGTGCATCTCTTCATCGTCGTCATCATCCTGCAGTGTCGCCGCCAGGTCGCAGACGCCATTCGCGCGCCCGCCGACCAGGCGGGAATCGCGGCGCGGCTGCGCAACCGCGTCGCCGGCGGCTGGCATTATCTTGCGATCGCGCTCGATCTTGCACTCTGGGCGGTGTGGGCGCTCAACATCCGCAACGGCTATTCGCTGCTGCTGCAATATTTCGTCGGCACCATCGTGGTCGCAGTGATCACGCGTGTCGCCATCATGCTGACGCTGAGCCTGATCGACCGGGGCTTCCGCATCAAGCCGGAGATCCTGCAGCGCTTTCCGGGCCTCGAAATCCGCGCCAACCGTTATCTGCCGCTGCTGCGCAAGATCGTATCAGGCGTGATCGTCTTCATCGGCTTCGTGGCCGTGCTCGAAGTCTGGGGCGTGGACGCCATCGTCTGGTTCTATGGCGGCCAGATCGGCAGCCGGCTGATCTCGGCCGTGGTGACGATCGGCGTCGCCGTTCTCGTCGCCGCGGCGATCTGGGAAGCCAGCAACGCGCTGCTGGACCGTCAGATCAACACGCTGTCGCGGGACGGGCACTATGCCCGCGCCGCGCGCTTGCGCACCTTCCAGCCGATGCTGCGCACCGCGCTGCTCTGCCTGATCGCAACCGTGGTCGGCCTCACCGCGCTGAGCGAGATCGGCGTCAACGTCGCGCCGCTGCTCGCGGGAGCCGGCATCGTCGGCATCGCCATCGGCTTCGGCTCGCAGAAGCTGGTGCAGGATCTCATCACCGGGCTGTTCCTGCTGCTGGAGAACACGGTTCAGGTCGGCGACAATGTCAGCGTCTCCGGGCTCTCGGGCGTGGTCGAGAACGTCTCGATCCGCACCATCCGCCTGCGCGCCGGTGACGGTGCCGTGCACATCGTGCCGTTCAGCGCCGTCACGACCATCACCAATGCCAGCCGCGGCGCGGGCAACGCCTCGGTCAGCGTCAACGTCGCCTACAAGGAAGATACCGACCGCGCGGGTCAGATCCTCAAGGACATCGTCGACGAGATGCGCCGCGAACCCGAATTCCGCGCGCTGATCCGCGGCGACCTCGATCTGTGGGGCATCGACAAGGTCGACGGCGCGATGGTGTCGATCGTCGGCCAGATCCGTTGCACCGAGGCCGGCCGCTGGCCGGTCCAGCGCGAATTCAACCGCCGCATGAAGCTGCGCTTCCAGCAGAACGGCATCGACGTCGCATCCGCCACCCAGACCATCTTGATGCATATCGCCCCGCCGGCAGATGGCTCGGCCCATCTGACGCCGCGGCGCGCGGCCGGATAGTCGCCCGGCGGAAATTTCCGGCTTGCCTCCATCGACCCGGCAGCGTTCACTCTGCCTCCAGCTCGCTGCCAAAATGCGGGCGACGACAATGGGTGGGTGGAATGATACGAGGGCTGTGGGCCGTCTTGCGCCGTCATGTGACGGCGGCGGTGCGCCGATCGTCGTGCAGTCGATGACCAACACCGACACCGCCGACATCGACGGTACCATTGCCCAGGCGCGCGATCCCCTCGCTGGCCTGGGTGCCGCTGTTCATCCTCTGGCTCGGCATCTTCGAGACCTCGAAGGTCGCGCTGATCGCGGTCCGCGTTGGCCGGATCTGCGGCATGGACGACGCCGGGTCAGGCGCAGCCGTTTCCCTCGCGCCCCATTACCCTCATCGTACCGTTCGCGGCGGGCGGCCCGACCGATACGCTGGCGCGGATCTTGTCCGAGCGGATCGCCGCCGAGCTGCGCACCACGGTCGTGGTCGAGAACGTCGCCGGCGCCTCCGGCAGCATCGCCGGCGCCCGCGTCGCACGCGCAACGCCGGATGGAACCACCATCACGATCGGCCATTGGGGCACCCATGTGCTGAACGGCGCCATCCTCAACCTGCCTTATGACGTCGTAAGTGATTTCGAACCCATCGCGTTGATCGCGATGGGCACGCAGCTCATCGTCGGCCGCAAGTCGCTCGAGGCCAATGATCTGAAGGAGCTGATCGCGTGGCTGAAGGCCAATCCCGGCAAGGCCACCGCGGGGACCTCAGGGGCGGGCACAGGCGCGCATGTCGCCGCCGTCTTCTTCAAGGACAAGACCGGCACCGACTTCCAGTTCGTACCCTATCGCGGCGCCGGGCCCGCCATGATCGATCTCGTGGCAGGGCAGATCGACATCATGTTCGACCAGGCGGCGAACTCGCTGGCACATGCCAAGAGCGGTGCGATCAAGGCGTTCGCAGTGACCTCGCCGACGCGGCTTGCGTCCGCCCCGGATATCCCGACCGTCGACGAAGCGGGCTTGCCCGGGCTCTATATTTCCTACTGGCACGGCATCTGGGCACGAAGAACACGCCGAAGGACATCGTCGCCAAGCTCAACGCGGCAATCGTCGCCGTGCTCGCCAATGCCGCGGTCAAGCAGCGCTTTGCCGAACTGGGCCAGGAGATTCCGCCGCCGGAGCAGCAGACACCCGCAGAGCTCGCCGTTTTCCAGAAGGCCGAGACCGAGAAATGGTGGCCGATCGTGAAGGCCGCGAACATCAAGCCTGAATAGCCTCGCCGCGTTAACCTTCTCTCGCGCGCCGCCTGTCGTTCGCGACAATCTCGCTGCGGTGCGAGATCACAATCGGCGCTTCGGTCTCTACGTCCTTGATCTCGTTGGAGCGCTGGCCGACAATGTACGCGGTTCAATGTGAAGCTTCTTGGGGGAATTCGTGAATAGACCTGCCCGGGTCGTTGCCCAATCGACGTCGTCCAATCCGCCGCAAGGCATGGCGCTGCTGCGCGATCCCTTGCTCAACAAGGGCACCGCCTTCACGGAATCCGAGCGCGACGCACTCGGCCTGCGCGGCCTCCTGCCGCCTTGCGTGCTGACGATGGAGACGCAGGCTCAGCGCGTCCTCACCAATTTGCGCACGCTGCCGACGGACCTCGAAAAATATGTCGCGCTGAACGCGCTGCATGACCGCAACGAGGCGCTGTTCTTCCGCGTCGTCGTCGACAATATCGACGAGATCCAGCCGATCATCTACACGCCGACGGTCGGGCTCGCCTGCCAGAAATACGGCCTGATCTTCCAGCGGCCGCGCGGCATGTTCATCTCCTCGCGCGACCGCGGTCAGATCGCGGAGATCCTGAAGAACTGGCCCTATCCGGCCAAGCTGATCGTCGTCACCGACGGCGAGCGCATTTTGGGACTTGGCGATCTCGGTGCCAACGGCATGGGCATTCCGGTCGGCAAGCTCTCGCTCTATTCGGCCTGCGCCGGCGTGCATCCGGAATCGTGCCTGCCTATTGTGCTCGACGTCGGCACCAATAACGAAGAGCTCCTGAACGACCCCTATTATCTTGGCCTGCGCGAGCGGCGGCTGACGGGCGAAGCCTATGACAGCTTCGTCGACGAGTTCATGCAAGCTGCGCGACAGACGTTTCCGGGCGTGCTGATCCAGTTCGAGGATTTCGCCAACCATTCGGCGTTCAAACTGCTGCACAAATATCGGGATGAAGCCTGCGTCTTCAACGACGACATCCAGGGCACCGCGGCGGTGGCGCTCGCCGGCTTGTTCTCGGCCTTGCGCGTCTCCGGCGGCAAGCTCAGGGACCAGCGCATCCTCTTCCTCGGTGCTGGCGAGGCGGCAACCGGCATCGCCGATCTCGTGGTGTCCGCGATGATGGCGGAGGGCGCTTCCGAGGCGGACGCGCTCCGCCGCAACTGGCTGGTGGATTCCCGCGGCCTCGTCGTCAGCGGTCGTGATGGCCTGTCCGGCCACAAGCTCCGCTACGCCCACACCGAGCAGGCGCCGATCGCCGACTTCCTCACCGCGATCAAGACGCTGAAGCCGACGGCGATCATCGGCGTTGCCGCGGTCGGCGGCGCTTTCACGCCCGAGGTGCTCAAGACGATGGCGGCGCTCAACGAACAGCCGATCGTGTTCGCGCTCTCGAACCCGACCTCGAAGGCCGAATGCTCGGCGGAGGATGCCTATCGCTACACCGAGGGCCGTGCGCTGTTTGCCTGCGGCAGCCCGTATGATCCGGTCAAGCTCAACGGCCGCAGCTTCGTGCCGCGCCAGGGCAACAATTCCTACATCTTCCCCGGCGTCGGGCTCGGCGTCATCGCCAGTGGCTCGAAGCTGGTGACCGACGAGATGTTCATGGCGGCCGCCCATACGCTTGCCGATTGCGTCGGCAAGGACGACCTCGCGCAAGGCAGTCTCTATCCGGCGCTGCCGCGTATCCGCGAGGTCTCGGTTCGCATCGCCGCGGCCGTCGCCGACGTCGCCTATCAGCGCGGGCTCGCCGACGGACCGGCGCCCAACGACGTCAAGGCCCTGGTCCAGTCCCAGATGTACGAGCCGCATTACTAGGGCTTGTACATCCCAAACGGCTCGGTTAGCCCGCTGACGTCGAGGGTGGTGTGCTCCCTCCCCCGCTTGCGGGGGAGGGCTGGGGAGAGGGTATCTCCGCGATCGAGCGCCCCCAAGAGGAGAGAACCCTCACCCGGCGCGTTGCGCCGACCTCTCCCGCAGGCGGGAGAGGTGCACCGAGCCCGCGGGCTCTTGATCCAACCTAAGCTCATTCCACGTTAGGTCAGCATCGCGCCACCATCTCAGGTGGAAACGCCGTTGTGCCGCGCGGTCCCATATGCGACAGTCTGTAGCGTTACAAGAAGAACTCAAGCCGCAAGGTCAGGTGCCATGGACGATCGTTTGCCCGAACTGGGCGACCTCGAGCGCGAGGTCATGCAATTGGTTTGGGCCCATGGTCCCGTCACGGCCGAGATCGTGCGTGAACGTCTGCCGCGGCGTCTGAAGGAATCGACGGTCCGCACCGTGCTGCGCCGGCTCGAGGAAAAGGGCTATGCTCGCCACACCGTGGACGGCCGCACCTATGTCTATCACGCCGCCGAGGAGCGCGCGAAGGTGGCGGCCAAGGCAGTGCAGCGCATCGTCGACTGGTTCTGCAACGGCTCGATCGAGGAGGTCCTCGTCGGCATGGTGGACAACAAGATGCTCGACCAGCAGCAATTGCGCGAGCTGGCCGATCAGGTGGCCAAGGCGAAGAAGGCGAGGGGAGTGAAGAAAGAATGATCGCAACTCTGGCGGAGGCGGCACTGCGCTCCCTTGTGCTGGGAGGCGTCGTCTGGTTCGGTCTCAACCTGTTTCGCGTGCGCAATCCGCACGTTCACATGACGGCCTGGGTCGTCGTGCTGCTGGCGTCGCTGGCGATGCCCTTCGTGATGCATTGGCCGACGCTCACGATCAGCCGGCTGCCTTTGCCGGTCTCCGTGCCGACTGATTTTCTGCCGGCGGACATCTCGATGCTGGAGATGCCGCAGCCCGCGCTGCCCGTGGCGCCCGGGGTCGCCGTCGCACCGCCGCCGCCGAAAGCTGGGCTGTCGATCAATTGGTGGCTGATCGCCACCATCGTCTATGCCGGCATCGCCGGCTTGTTGCTGCTGCGGCTCGCGATCGGTCTCTGCCTGACCTGGCGTCTTGCGCGCGCGGCAAAGCCGATGAAGGGCCCGCAGATGCTCGAGGCCGACGTGCGCGTCAGCCGCGATGTCGGCGGCCCCGTCACCTTCGGCTCGACCATTCTGGTGCCGCCGCAATTCACCAGCTGGGACGCCAAGAAGCGCCTCGCCGTGCTCGCGCATGAAGGCGCGCATGTCGCCAACCGGGATTTCTATGTCCTCCTGCTGGCGTCGCTCAACCGCGCGGTGTTCTGGTTCAGCCCGTTCTCGTGGTGGCAGCTGGCGCGCCTCGCCGAGCTCGCCGAGATCATCAGCGACGCAGAGGCGATCGAGATCATCGACGACCGGCTCTCCTATGCCGAGATCCTGCTCGATTTCGCCAGCACCGTGAAGCCGAGGCCGGCCGAGCTCGCGATGGCGCGGGCCTCGACCGTGCGTGCGCGCGTCGAGCGCATCATCGCGGCTGCCGCAATGCCCGTTGCGGTCAGCTGGCGCAAGCGAGTGTGGATCGCGGCCGCCATCGTTCCGGTAGTGGTCGTGTCCGCCGGCATGATCGCCTATCGCACGCCGGACCCGGTGCCTGTTGCGGCGGATGCTGGCGAAGTACCCGTTCAGCACTACCGCCCCTTCGTCAATTTCTACGCCATGGGCCCGGCCTCGGTGTTCGCCATCTTCCGCGAGGGCGACGATCTCTTCGGCCAGCTGACCGGGCAACGCAAATTGCGCCTGACTGTTGGGAGCGACGGCACGGCGTCTTATGCGGCCACGTCCGGCGAGATCACGTTTGCGCTGGATGCGGAGCGCCGGTCGTCCGAGCTGAAGCTGCGCATGAACGGTCGCGACGTGCGCGCGGTTCGCGTCGCTGAGATGCCGACGACGGCAGCCGATTCCGCCGCGTTCGATCAATATGTCGGCTGGTACAAGGTTGCGCCGAACCGCGTGCTCACCGTGCGCCATGAGGGGGATCGCCTCCTGGTGCAGGAAACCCTGCAAGGCCCGGCGCCCCTTCTCCCTGAGGGGGTGGACGCCTTCTCGATCCATGGCCGCAATCTCCTGATCTTCCTGCGCGACGAGCAGGGCAAGGTCTCGCGCGTGCTGGTTCAGAACGCAGTCTCCGGTGCGCGCCTCGCCCCACGGGTCGACGCGGCGGTGGCGCAGGCGATCGAGGCCGACTTCGCGCGCCGTGTTGCGGAAGTCCCGGATCGTTTCCGGGAGCAGGTTCCGGTTGCCGGCGGCAAGGAGATGATCCTGCACGGCATCGAAGATCTGCGCCATGGCACGCCGAACTACGAGCGCATGAGCGCGCCACTGGCTACAAAGATTCACCGCCAGCTCAACGAGACGCAGGCCACGTTCGTGGCGCTCGGCGCTCTCGAGTCTATCTTCTTCCGCGGCGTCGGCCCCGGCGGCTATGACATCTATGGTGCCAAATTCGAGAACGGCACGGCGGAATTCCGTCTTCTGCTGGAGCCCGACGGCAAGGTCGGCGACGTTATCTTCCGGGCTGACGGCAATGACGAGCTCGGCGGCATCGTGCCTTGCACGGAGGAGGTGAGCGTTCGCGGCCGGGCCGGCACCTCGCCGATCAGGATCATGCTCTATAACGAGATGGGCGACGACATCCAGGTGTCCAATCTCGATGCGGACGGCAATCGCAAGACCCAGATCGTCAGGCCGAACATGACCTGGGCCACCACCACCACCGTGAACAATCCCTGGATGATTGCCGACAAGTCGGGACGGTGCCTGGAGATCGTGGTGCCGGGGCGGCAGACCCGCTTTCATAATGTGGAAGCCTCGAATATCGGTGCACGTCCGGGACGCGCCGCGCGCCGCGCCGTTCCGATCGCCAACGGCGAAGAGATGCTGCGCCGCTATATCGAGGGCGTCGGCAAGGGGCAGCCCGACTACGAGCAGATGACGTCGGAAGTGGCCGACATCACGCGCCAGCAATTGCCGTTCGACCAGGCGATCCTGGCGCGGCTCGGTGCGTTGCGTGCGGTCTCCTTCCGCGGCGTCACCGCGCTCGACAGCGACATCTACGTCGCCCAGTTCGCCAACGGCTCGGCGGAATGGCGCATCGGTGTCAGGAACGGCACGATCACGAAGATTGCGCTCGGGCCGAATTTCTAGGGACAACGGAGCCTCCCGCTTGCGGGAGAGGGTCGGGGAGAGGGTTTCTGCGCGATGGGACAATCCCCAAGAGGAGAAAGCCCTCACCCGCGCCTCCGGCGCGATCTCTCCCGCAAGCGGGAGAGGTGAACGAGCCGCGGCAACGAATTCAACCTGGGCATTCTTCCGTGGGCGCAGCGGCGGCTTCCGACGGCTTGACGAAGGTCCTGCAATCTCCGCTTGTCGGCTCGCATCATGAATGCTACGATACGTAGCATTACAGATCGTAGCCTATAATCGGGCATTCGCCATGAGCAATTCCGCAAAGGCCGACGCTGTGCTGGCGCTGCATCGCTTCGGATTGGGACCGCGGCCGGGATCGATTGCCGCGCTCGGGAGCGACCCGCGCGGGGCGTTGATCGCCGAGCTCGACCGGCCGCTCACGCTGAGTGCTGCAGCCAGCCTTCCCGCCAGCGCAAAGGCCTATCGCACCGTGGCCGACGCCAATGCCCGGCGGACGGCGCGGGCCAAGCAGGCGCAGCAGCAGGCCAAGAAGCAGCAGATGGCGTCGGCATCGAGCGATCAGGCCCAGGCGCAGCCCGAGGGGCAAGCACAGGGCTATGCCCAGGAGAAGGATGCTGCCGAGATGGCGGCCAAGCAGGCGGCTGACGCCATTCCCGATCCCGGACGTCCGATCTATCTGCAGGAGGCCAAGCTGCGCACGGAAGCCGCGCTCGCGGCCGAGAGCGGCTTTGCTGAGCGGCTGGTCTGGTTCTGGTCCAATCATTTCTGCATCTCGGCCAACAAGATCCAGAGCATGTCCGGCGCCTATGAGCGCGAAGCGGTCCGCGCCAATACGCTCGGCCGCTTTGTCGACCTGCTGCAGGCCGTCGAGGGCCACCCGGCCATGCTGTTCTATCTCGATAATCTGGAATCGATGGGCGCCAACTCGGTCGCAGGCATCAATCGCAACCGCGGTCTCAACGAGAACATCGCACGCGAGATCATGGAGCTGCACACGCTCGGTGTGCGCACGGGCTACACCCAGGACGACGTCATCAGCTTCGCCAACGTCATGACCGGCTGGACACTGGTGCCGCCGGGCGCCGATCCCCAGCATGGCGGGGAGTTCACCTTCAATCCGCGGCTGCATGAGCCCGGCGGACAGACCGTGCTCGGCAAACGCTACGAGCAGGACGATGCCGAACAGGGCCGCGCCGTGCTGCGCGACCTCGCAGCGCATCCGGCGACCGCGACCCACGTCGCGACCAAGCTCGCGCGCCATTTCGTCGCCGACGAGCCGCCGCCGGCGCTCGTCGAGCAGATGGCGAAGACTTTTCGCGACACCGAGGGCGATCTCAAGCAGGTCGCGATCGCGATGGTGTCGTCGGACGAGTCCTGGCGCGCGCCGCCGTCGAAGCTGAAGCGTCCCGGCGAATGGGTCGTCGGCCTGGCGCGCGCGACCGGCATCACCCAGGTCGATCCGGTCCGCTTCACCGGCGGCCAGGAGCTGCTCGGCGAACCGCTGTGGCGTCCGTCCGCGCCAAAAGGCTATCCGGATGACGAGGCGAGCTGGATCGACGGCGTCGGCCGGCGGCTCGACGTCGCCAACAATGTTGCCGAGCGCATCAGCGGCATGGCCGATCCGCAAGCCATCATCGAGGATGTCTTCGCATCGCAGATCGCGAGCGAGGTGAAGCAGGCCGTCGGCCGCGCCGAGAGCCGGCAGCAGGCGCTGGCGTTGCTGTTCATGTCGGCGGATTTTCAGAGGAGGTGAGCATGGGCTTCGTCAATCACCTGCCGACGCGACGCGAGCTTCTGGTCGGTTCCGGCGCGCTGTTCGCGTGGAGCCAGATGCCCAGGATCGCGCGCGCCGAAGGACGCGATCCGCGCCTGCTCGTCATCGTCCTGCGCGGCGCGCTCGACGGCCTCGGCGCAGTCGCACCGGTCGGCGATCCCGACTGGATCTCGTTGCGCGGCGATCGCGCGCTGGTGCTGGACGGCAAGCCGCCGGCGCTGCCGCTTGATGCCTTCTTCGCGCTCAATCCGGCGATGCCGAACCTGCACCGGCTCTACAAGAGCGGGAAGGCCGCGATCGTCCATGCCACGGCGACGCCCTATCGAGAGCGTTCGCATTTCGACGGCCAGGACGTGCTGGAGAGCGGCTTCAGCAAGCCGGGCGCGACCGCGTCAGGCTGGCTCAACCGCGCGCTGCTTTCGCTGGAAGGGGGTGGCCGCGTCGATCCGCGCGGCAGCCGTGCGCTCGGCATCGGCTCGGTGACGCCGCTGGTGGTGCGCGGCTCCGCGCCTGTGATGACATGGGTCCCGCAGAGGCTTCTGCCGGCGAGTGAGGACACGCAGAGCCGCCTGCTCGATCTATACCAGCACACCGACCCGAAGCTTGCCACCGTGCTCCAGACGCGCATGAAGCTCGCTTCGCTCAGCGCGGCACCCAGCATGGGCGAAGCGACGTCGGACGATCCGACCTTGGCGCCGCCGGGGATCGCGCGCGTGCGCGCCTACTTCGCCGAAGCCGCCGGCACCGCCGCGCGCTATCTCGCCAAGCCCGACGGCCCGCGCGTCGGCGCGATGGGCTTCGTGGGGTGGGATACGCACATCGCGGAAGGCGCGGCCTCGGGCCAGCTCTACAATCTGCTCGGAGCGCTCGACGGCGCTTTCGCCGCGATCGAGACCAACATGGGCGAGGCATGGAAGGAGACTGTGGTCGCCGTGGTCACCGAGTTCGGGCGCACTGCGCGCATCAATGGCACGCAAGGCACCGATCACGGCACGGGTACGGTCGCCTTCCTGATCGGCGGCGGGCTCGCCGGCGGTCGCGTCATTGCGGACTGGCCAGGGCTGAAGCCGGCGCAACTGTTCGAGGATCGCGACCTCAAGCCGACCACCGATCTGCGCGCGGTGCTGAAGGGCCTGTTGAGGGATCATTTGCGCGTTGAGGAAAAGGTCCTCGCCGAGACGGTCTTCCCCGGCAGCGCCGACCTCAAACCGATGGGAGGCCTCGTGGCCTAGAGAGCGATGTGCACACTGACGCAACGCGAGCTCGATTTCCTCGCCAGCTTGAAGACGAGCTGGCGAAAGCTCTATTGGCGCGAATTCGCGCGCATCCTCAGGGAATATGCCGAGTCCGGCGAGGCTCGTGCCGAGATCTGCCGGGCATCGGAGCGGATGTAAGCGGGAGGCTCGAATGAGGCGGCGCCAATTCATTTCGCTCCTCGGGGGAGCCGCACTGGCGCCGCTTTCGGCCTTGCCGGTCGGCGCGAACCCATCCGCCGGCTGCGGCGGTCCGCTCGTGCGGGACGACGGCTGGCCGGTCGGTTCCGTCGATGACAACAGTCTCGTCAATCGCGAGGCGCTGTGCGGGATGGCCGATCGCCTCGCCTCGAGCGATGCCAACATCCATGCCGTGCTGGTCGCCCGCAATGGCAAGCTGGTGTTCGAGCACTACTTCAGGGGAGCCGACGAGATACCCGGCCGTATTTTCGGCCGCCGCGTGGAGAACGTCGCCTTTGATGCCGATACGCTGCACAACATGAAATCGGTGTCGAAGAGCGTTGCGTCACTCGCAGTCGGGATCGCGATCGACCGGGGGCTGATACGCAGCGTCGACGAACCGATCTTCAGCTTTTTTCCCGAGCTGTCCGACTTGCGTTCCCCCGAAAAGGACCGCATCCGGCTGGCACACGCGCTCACCATGTCGATGGGGCTGAAGTGGATCGAAGCGACGCCCACAACGGGAGACGACGACAACGACGAGCAGCGCATGCATATGGCATGGGATCCGTGCCGTTACGTTCTCGGTCTTCCCATGACTGCCGCGGCGGGAAAGGAGTTCTTCTATAACACCGGCGCGCTCACGCTGGTGTCGGCCATCATCCGCAAGGCGACCGGCCGTCCCCTCGATGACTTTGCGCGTGAGACGTTGTTCGAACCTCTGGGGATCACCGGCACGGCGTGGGGTCGGTACAGGGGGGATACCGACGCCGGAGGGGGATTGCGCCTGCGGCCACGCGACATGGCCAAGATCGGCCAGCTCGTCCTTGCGGGCGGCCGCTGGCACGACCGCCAGATCGTTTCCAAGGCATGGATCGACGCTTCCACGGCAGAGAAGATCAAGGCGACCGACGATCAATCCTACGGATATTTATGGTGGCGTGGCCAGGCGCGGCTCAACGACCGGAAGGTGAACTGGATCGGCGCGCTGGGTCGTGGCGGGCAGTCGATCCGCATCGTCCCCGAACTCGATCTCGTCGTCGCGGTGACTGCGGGTTACTATCAGGACTACAGCCCGCAAGCGTTTCGATTGCAGTTCGGCGTATTCCGCGACGCCTTGCGCGCGATCCCGCCACCGGCCTGAGCTGGGCCGGTCGCCCTCTCTGTGCCGATTCAGGACAGGGACTGTGATGGAATCGTCACAGCTGACGCGAAACGGCGGCGGCCCCAGGCCTGCTTTTGTTCCGACAAGGTTCTGCCCTCATTGCCCACCGAAAATCGGGTCGTTCGGAGGGGCGTACCATGTCTCGCATTGCACGTGCCGAAACTGCCCGGATTTCCTTCGCAACCTCGTGCCGGCTGTTGCTCGCCATCGCCGGCGCCGCCTCGCTTGCCGCCTGCGCGCAATCGCCGGTCGGCCGCCAGAAGGCCGATCTCGCCGGCGCCAGCCGGCAGGCCGCGGTCGAGCGCCCGCACCGTGTGGCGGCGCTGCACCCACGCCCGATCAGCCGGGCGCGCGTCCCCGTCCGTGACGCAAAGCAGACCGCGTCGCATGGCGTCGCCAGCTTCTATTCCGATACGGAGACCGCGAGCGGCGAGCGGTTCGACAAGAACGAGTTGACCGCGGCGCATCCCACCCTGCCATTCGGCACCAAGTTGCGCGTCACCGATACCAACTCCGGTCGCTTCGTCACGGTCAGGGTCAACGATCGCGGTCCCTATGTTCGCGGGCGTGTGGTCGACGTTTCTCCCTCCGCGGCCGAGGCGCTCGGCATGGTCGACAAGGGCATCACCAATGTCAGGCTGGACGTCGTGCAATGAGCTCCCGCCAGCGCGGCGCTTAACCGGCTGTTAGTTGCTCTGTCGCACCATACCTGTCCAACAATTCTGGGCTTTCGGGGAGGCGGCGCTTGAACACGATCCAGTATCTCGAAGATCAGGCGGCGCGCGCCGAGCGGCTCGCCAAACGGATCACGGATACGCTGACGATCGAAAAGCTCCTGAGCTTCGCCGGCGAGCGCCGCCGCGAGATCGAGGTCATCGCCGGCAAGCACCGCAGCGCATAACCCCGCGTTCCATGCTCTGACTGCATTCGCCTTCGCTGCGAGGCGCGGAACTTCTCTTTTCTCCGGGCGTCATTCCCGGCGATACGAGAGGAGGACATCATGGGTTTTGGACGAGGTGCTTTGCTTTGGTTGCTTGGCGTGCCGCTGCCGATCGTTTTGCTCCTGGCATTGTTCTGGCACCATTGAGCATTAGGCGATTCACACGAAAAGCGCCGCGGAAGCGGTGCTTTTTGTTGCCTGCGATCTGAGTGTCGTTGGTGCGACGACGCGCGATCAGCTGTGGCTCTCGACGAAGTCGCTGAGATAGTCGGGCATCGTCGTGCCGTCGATATCGCAGCGCGCCCGGATCTCGCCGGCGACATCGGTCGAGATGTCCTTCATCCAGTGTTCGAGCGTGTTGAACGAAATCACCTTGATGGGGTCGTTGAAGCAGCCAGCGACGAGCTCGCCGATCGTGGCTTCGAGATCGCTCCGTTCGATGCGAATCTCCGTCGCCTCGTCGAGGCGATCGATGACCACGAACAGGGTCTGATCTGCGCCATAGGGCACGACAGGAGGGGGCACGCCAACTTCAAGCATCTGAGGCACTCACGCCTTGGCTTCCGATCTTCCGACAACGGGAAAAACCGGACAAAGGTTCCAATCGCAGCGCGGGAATATCTCCCGGCGATCGCGAGACTAATGCTTGTCCGCGGAAAGCTGCTTCCGTGCGATAAAAGCGGCAGACTTCGCGAACCTGTTCGCCAAATCCTGTTCGCAAAGTCATTCATCCGTCGACTGGCCCCGCCCGCGTGGCGGGGTCATTTTTCGGCAGTGCCTACTGCCTGCAGATGTCGACCGAGAATTCGCCGTTGCGGATGCGGCCGGGAAAGCCCTCGACGAACTTGGCGACCGCGTCCTCGCCATAGGTGCCGACGAGCTCGGCAAAGGCTGCAAACAGACTCGCCTGCGCCAGGCAGTCGCCGTCGACGCCGTCATGGCGCGCCTCGGCCCAGGCCTCGTTGAGATAGCTCAGTGCGGCCTGCTTCTGCTCGTGATCGGGCAGCGGCGCGCGTGCGGGGGCGTAGGAAATCGGCTGGCTCATGAAACTCGATCAGGGCTGGGGCGCGATCCACGGCGATGCGCTGTGCGAGAGGTGTAGCACGGGCGTTAACGGCCGCTAGGCCACATCTTTAAGAACGGTTAACGGCTGTGAACAAACTCCATGACAGAGTTCCCGGCGCGCGCACGCGTCGATCCTCTCTCTCGTCATTCCGGGGCGCGCGCAGCGCGAACCCGGAATCCATCGCGCTACAGAGTCGGTGGATGAATGGATTCCGGGCTCTCGCTTCGCGAGCCCCGGAATGACACGTGGAGAGAGATCAGTTCGCGTAGCGCGCCGTCAGATCGCGCGAGATCTTCGAGCCTTCCTCGATATAGCGGCGGATCGCCACCGTCGCCGCCGGCGTGCAGCTCCGGTAGGTCTGTTGAAAGCCGTTATAGCCGCGATTGAAGCCGGCGATCATGCGCGTGCGGCGCTCGCCGGAAGGGGTTTCGGCATCGATCAGCGCCTGCATCTCGTTGCGCCATTTGTTGCCCTCGTTGGCTCCGCAGATGCCGCGCAGGTAGTGCAGCCCGCCGAGGATCTCCGCCAGTCGCTGCAAATCGCCGTCAAACGGCGCCGCCACGTCCTGGGCCCTCGTGGGCCCGGAGGCGCAGGCGAGAATGAGAGCAAAAATGGCGAGAAATCGCGTGGACATCGGCGGGCTGTATGCCTCTTCAAGGCTGGGGACGCAAGGCGGGGCAATCGGATGGTGCGCTCCCTCTCCCGCTTGCGGGGGAGGGTTGGGGAGGGGGTGTCTCCGCGGGCGAGAATCCCCCAAGAGGAGAAAGCCCTCACCCGTCGCGCACCGGCGCGCAATTGCGCTGCCGAACGCGCCGACCTCTCCCGCAGACGGGAGAGGTGCAGCGGAGTTCGCGGCCGCTTCTATGCCCCGATCAGCCGCGCGGCGGACTGGATCACCTCGTCCAGCCCCCCGGTCAGCTTGAGGTCTCCGAGGCTGGCCAGGGCGTCGGGCGCGATCCAGCGGTAGTCGTCGAGCTCGTCGTTCAGGACCGGCTCACGGGCCACCCAGCGGGCAGCAAACGACATGATCAAATAATGGCCGGCTCCGCCCGCAGCCGGCAGCACCTCGCGCCAGCCGGCGAGGCCGACGATCGCGATGTCGAGCCCGGTTTCCTCGTCGACCTCGCGGCTCAGTGCCTGGTGCAGCGATTCGCCGAATTCGACCCGGCCGCCCGGGAGCGAATAGAAGCCCTTGGCGGGCGAGCGGGCGCGGCGGGTCAGCAGCACCTTGCCGTCGTGGAAAATGGCGGCGCTGACGGCGAGCTGGGGATGGGTGGGCTGGACGGCTGAAACCATTTTCTCAGAGGACCTGGCTCAGTTCGCCATGATGGTATCGACGTCCGCTTCGGCCCCGCCATGGATGATGCCGCCGCAAGCCGCGATCAGCGGCTTGACCCAGAGCGCGGCCTGCTCGGCGAGGCGGATGCGCGTCGTGTCCTTCTCGACCTCACGCATGGCCGAGCCGACCGCTGTCAGGATCGAGGTCATGGTATCGGTGAGGTGGTCGAACTGGGCGCGGACGTTGGGATCGGCCTTCTCATAGGCTTCGATGGCGAGGTCGCGCGCCTTGAAGTTGGAGGCCGTGAAATGCTCGGCATAGGACAGTGGCGACCAGGTCAGAAAATCTTCCGCGCATTCGGGCATGTCCGGGACCATTTCCAGCAGCATCACGGCTTCATTGAAATGGTTGAGATAGTCGGTGGCAAGCCCGGTCCGCGGGTTGATGTTGGCCACGCGCAGCCGCTCGGCCCAGGCGGAGGCCTCGGGGCCCGTCTGTACGTGCGTCCGCGCGGGTTGGGAGGCCATTGAGCTCATTCGCCGCAGTGTTAACGTTCGGGGTTAAAAGGACCTGAACGGACCCTATATAGACGCCTTGGGATGTGTGGACGCTTCGTCATAACTTCGGCCCCCGCGGCCTTGCGGCAACTGTTCGGCTATGTCGAGCAGCCGAATTTCCCGCCTCGGTACAACGTGGCGCCGACACAACCGATTCCGGTCGTTCTGATCGAGAACGGCGCGCGGCATTTCCGGCTGATGCGCTGGGGCCTCTTGCCGGGATGGGTCAAGGACCCCAAGGGCTTTACGCTCCTGATCAACGCCCGCTCCGAGACGGTGCTGGAGAAGCCCGCGTTCAAGCGAGCGATTCGCCGGCGGCGCGGGCTGATCCCGGCCGACGGCTATTACGAATGGAAGGTGGAGGACGGCCGCAAGCAGCCTTTCTTCATCCACCGTGCCGACGGTGCGCCGCTCGGTTTCGCTGCTTTGTTCGAGACCTGGGCCGGGCCGAACGGCGAGGAGCTCGACACGGTCGCGATCGTCACGGCCGCGGCGGGCGAGGATCTCGCCGCGCTACATGATCGTGTCCCCGTCACCATCGGCGAGCGCGATTTCGAGCGCTGGCTCGACATCAGCGGCGACGAGGTCGACGCGATCCTGCCGCTGATGACGACCCCGCGCCGCGGCGAATTCGCCTGGCACCCGGTCTCCACCCGCGTCAACCGCGTCGCCAATGACGACGATCAGTTGTTGTTGCCGATCAGCGCGGAGGAGATGGCGGCGGAAGCAGAGGCGGCCAAGCCGAAGAAGGTGGCGCGGAAGGTGGCGGCCAGCTCGCCGGATGACGGACAGGGCTCGCTGTTCTAGCTGCGGTGCCGCCACCCACTCCGCCGTCGTCCCGGACAAGCGCGCCCCAAGCGCGCGCAGATCCGGGACCCATAGCCACAGGGAGAGGTTATGGCGCGAGCCGGTCACCACGAGTCTTCGTCAAACGCGACCCTGTGGCTATGGGTCCCGGGTTCGCGCTACGCGCGCCCCGGGACGACGAGGAGAGTATGCGACGCTATCGTCACACGATCTCCCTCGCTCTCAACCCCGCGATCTCCGCCGCATCGAACCCCAGCTCGTCCAACACCGCCTCCGTATCCGCGCCGAGCTCCGGCGCCATCCGGTCCAGCCTGCCGCCGCCATGGGCGAGCTTGAAACCGCTGCCGGCAAAGCGCAGACGGCCATAGGGCGTGTCGAGCTCCTGAATCGCGCCGCGCGCCTTGATTTGCGGATGGTCGATGACTTCCTCGACCTTCCAGATGCTGGCGCAGGGCGCGCCGGCGTCTTCCAGTAAAGTCTCCCATTCGCGCGCAGGTTTTGCCGCCAACGCCTCCTCGATGATGGCGCGCAGCGCAGGTTCGTTCTCGTTGCGCGCAAACCAGTCGGCAAAGCGCGGGTCGGCGAGCGTGTCTTCGCGGCCGAGCGCGCTCATCAGCGCGCGATACTGCTTCTCGTTGTTGACGGCGAGCAAGATGTGGCCGTCGCCGCATCGAAACAAATTCGCCGTGGTCCTGCGGCTGACCGCCTGGTTGCCCGACAATTGCTGGCGATGGCCGGCGACCGACCAGTCCGCGATCTGCCCGGACAGAAACGCCATCGTCGCCTCCAGCATGGAGACGTCGATGAGCTGCCCCTTGCCGGTGCGGTCGCGCTGATACAGCGCGCTCGACACGCCGAACGCGGCGGTGGCGCCCGAGAGCACGTCGCAGACGGCAAAGCCTGCCCGCGTCGGCCCGGTCTCGGGATGGCCCGTGATCGCCATGATGCCCGACAGCGCCTGCATCTTGCCGTCATAGCCGGGCCGCAAGCGATCCGGGCCGGTCTGACCGAAGCCGGACACCGCGCAATAGATCAGTTTTGGATTGATCGCGGAGAGCGCTTCGTAGCCGATGCCGAGCTTGTCCATCACGCCCGGGCGAAAATTCTCCATGATGACGTCGACCCGGCTCGCAAGCTTCTTCACGATCGCGATCGCCTCGGGCTTCTGCAAATCGAGCGTCAGGCTGCGCTTGTTGCCGTTGATGGCCTGGAACGCGGGGGCCAGCCCGCGCTCGGCCCATTCGCGTGACAGCGGCGTGCGGCGCATGTCCTCGCCCTCGCGCCGCTCGACCTTGATGACGTCTGCCCCCAACAACGCGAGCTGGTAGCTGGCATAAGGACCGGCCAGCACTTGCGTGAAGTCCAGGACCTTCACGCCATCGAACGGTCGCGTCACGTCGCTCTCCTCATTGTTATCGCTGTCGGAGGACGTCAAAGCATGATCCGGAAAAGTGCGAAGCGGTTTTCCGGAAAGATCATGCGCAAACAACAACCTAAAGCGCGATGACGATCCATCCGAATCTCATCGCGCTTTAGGCGGCGCGGTTGCCGCGCGCGATCTCCTTCTGCTTGTCGAACTCGGCGCGGCGGCGCGCCAGCTCTTCCGGCGAAAGCTGCGCGACATTGTTGTAGTCGAGCTTCCAGGAGGCGTCCTCGCTCCAGCGCAGCGGCGACTGCATCGTGGTCTGCGGGCCGCTCGCGGTCTCCAGCAGCGTGAGCGCCAGTTCGAGCGTCTGCGCCTGCGAGGCGACGTCGTGCGGCTTGCCGGCGGAATTGCCGAGCGGGAAGTCGCTGAACAGGAAGCGCGGCACAGCGGCGTGCTCGATGATGTCCTTGGCGCAGCCCATGATCACGGTCGGGATGCCGCCCGCTTCGAGATGCCGCGCCACCAGCGCGGTGGTCTGGTGGCAGACCGGGCAGTTCGGCACCAGCACCGCGACATCGACTTTATCGGCGACGGCCCGCGCCAGAATCTCCGGCGCGTCGGTGTCGAGGGTGACGCGATGGCTGCGGTTGGTCGGCGCGCCGAAGAAGCGCGGGGCGACTTCGCCGATGCGCCCGGCGGCGGACGCCTTCAGGAGCTGCGGCAGCGGAAACCAGGTGCCATTGTCGGTCGCGCTCGTGTGCTTGCGGTCGTAGCCGATGTGCGAAATGCGAAGGTCGTGCTGCTTGGCCGTGTCGCCGTCATAGACTTCATAGAACTTCGCGCTGCCGTTATACGCAGCGCCCGGCCCCTGCTCGCCCTTGGCGGGATCGTACGGCGCAGCCGTCGTGATGATCGTCACGCGCGACTTTGCCAGAGGCTTCTTCAGCGGCTGGAACGGCGCTTCGGTGTAATGCGCCCAGCGATACGCCGTGGTGTAGCCGATCGCCGCGTAATAATCGCGCGTGCGCTGCATGTAGGGGACTGGGGCATCGTAGTCGGGCGCAAAGCCGAATTCGTCGTCGCGCGGAGCGGACATGGGGCGCGTCTCCTGGTTCTTGGTTGGGGCCAGACTAGAGATAGTTTTGGGGGTGCTCAATGGAGGGAGCGGCGGCGCAGGGCTGAATTGCAGACGAGGATGGAGCGGCGCGCGGTCTTCCCTCTCCCCTTGTGGGAGAGGGTGGCTCGCCGCGTAGCGGCGAGACGGGTGAGGGGTATATCTCCACGACCCGCGCTTTCGAATTCGCGGACAACCCCTCATCCGGCGCTTCGCGCCACCTTCTCCCACAAGGGGAGAAGGAAGAAAGCAAACCTACCTGAACACATGCAGCGCTGCGTATTGCAGCAGCATGATCGCCTTGGCGTCGATGATGCGGCCGTCGGCGATCATCGCCAGGGCCTCGTCGATCGAGAGCTCCAGCACCTCGATGTCCTCGCCCTCGTGCTCCAGGCCGCCGCCGTCGCTGACCCGCATCGAAGGCTCGTACTCGGCGACGAAGAAATGCAGCTTCTCGGTGATGGCGCCGGGGCTCATGAAGGCCTCGAACACCTTGTGGACGTGGTGCAGGCGATAGCCGGTCTCCTCCTCCGCCTCGGCGCGGATGCGCTCCTCGGGCTCGGCGTTGTCGAGCACGCCGGCGGCGGCCTCGATCAGCAGGTCGTCGTAGCCGCGGATGAAGGCCGGCAGGCGGAACTGGCGCACCAGGATCACGCTGCGCCCGGCGCGATTATACGGCAGCACGGCTGCGGCGTTGTCGCGCTCATAGGTCTCGCGGTGCTGCGTCTGCCACTCGCCGCTGGCGCGGCGATAGTCGAACGTGGTGTTTTTCAGGGTGGTCCAGCCGTCCGAGAGCACGCGGACGTCCTTGATGCGGACGCGGTCGGAAATGGTCATGGCTCGATCTCAGTTGCTTGGCGTGGTCTCGCGGCCGTCGAGCCATTTCTGGAACATCACCGAGGTCGATTCCTCGAAGCCCAGCGACTGGTAGAACGCATTGGCCGGCGCGTTCTCGCGGCGGACCAGCAGCTGCAGCTTTGCGATCCCGGCCGCGCGCAACCAGTCCTCGGCCGCCGCCATGATGGCGCGGCCATGGCCGCGCTTCTGGCGGTCGGGATCGACCGCGACGTAATAGATCCAGCCGCGATGACCGTCATAGCCGACCATGACCGTTGCCGCGATCGCGCCATTGTCGCGGCCGAGCAGGATCGTCGAATTGTCGCGCCGCCGCGCCAGCGCGATGTCGGAATGCGGATCATTCCAGGGACGCGTCAGGCCGCAGCGCTGCCACAGCGTCACCACCGGCTCGACATCGGCATCGGTGATTGCGTCGATCGTAAGAATATTCACAGTACTTTCCCCGGATTCATGATTCCATGCGGATCGAGCATCGCCTTGATGGATCGCATCAGCTCGATCGCGGTCTTGTCCTTGACGTCGGGCAGCTCGTCGCGCTTGAGCACGCCGATGCCGTGTTCGGCCGAGATCGAGCCGCCCATGCGCAGCACGATCGCGAACACGACCGCGTTCATCTCGTGCCAGCGCGCCAGAAAATCCGCGGTGTCGGCGCCGATCGGCTGGCTGACATTGTAGTGCAGATTGCCGTCGCCGAGATGACCGAACGGCACCGGCCGCGCGCCGGGGATCAGCTTCACCACCGCGGCATCGGCCTCGGCGATGAATTCAGGCACGGCAGCGACCGGCACGGAGATGTCGTGCTTGATCGAGCCGCCCTCCGGCTTCTGTGCCGAAGACATCTCGTCGCGCAGCTTCCAGAAGCCGGCGCGCTGGGCGAGGCTCGCCGCGATCACGGCGTCGTCGACGATCTCCTCCTCCATGGCACGGGCGAGGATCGTCTCCAGCGGCGTGCGGGCATCCTCGCCGGGGGAGGACAACTCCATCAGCACGTACCAGGGATGCTTTGCCTGGAGCGGATCGCGCACGTCGATGCCGTGGCGCACCGAGAACTCCACCGCCATCTCCGACAGCAGCTCAAAACTCGTCAGCGCATTGGCGGCTTCGCCTTGCGCGATCGTGAGCAGCTTCAGGGCAGCTGCCGGCGATTTCAGCCCGACGAAGGCGGTCTCGACCGCCCGCGGCTTCGGAAACAGTTTGAGCGTTGCCGCCGTGATGATGCCGAGCGTGCCTTCGGCGCCGATGAAGAGGTTGTGCAGATTGTAGCCGGTGTTGTCCTTCTTCAGCTTCGAGAGAGCATTGAGCACGCGCCCGTCGGCCAGCACCACCTCGAGCCCCAGCGCCATCTCGCGCGCGACGCCATAGGCGAGCGCGGCGGTGCCGCCGGCATTGGTCGAGAGATTGCCGCCGATGGTGCAGCTGCCTTCGGCACCCAGCGACAGCGGAAACAGCCGGTCCACCTCGGCGGCCTTCGCTTGCGCGATCTGCAGCACCACGCCGGCTTCGCAGGTCATGGTGTTGGAGGCGGTGTCGACCTCGCGGATCTTGTCCAGCCGCCGCAGCGACACCACGACTTCGCCATTGTGCGGCGTCTGCCCGCCGACGAGCCCGGTATTGCCGCCCTGCGGCACCAGCGCGACGTTGTGCGCGGAAGCGAGCTTGCAGATCTCCGAGACCTCCGCCGTCGAGCCCGGACGCAGCACCAGCGGCGAGCGGCCGTGGAATAAATTGCGCTCCTCGGTGAGGTAAGGCTCGATGTCGGTCGCATCGGTGATGGCGTGGCGCTCGCCGACGATCTTGCGGAATTGTTCGATCAGCTCAGGCGCAAGCGGCGGGGTGGCGGATTTGTTGACGTTCATTCTCGTTGTCTCTTCTCAAGCTTCTTATCGCGCAACCGCGGCCCGGCGCAGCCGGTCGTTGATCGCTTCGCCGAGGCCTTCCTCGGGCACCGTCATCACCGCAATCGCCCGCGGGCCCTTCGCATCGAGCTCGCGAAGATAGCCGAACAGATTGGCGGCTGCTTCATCGAGATCAGCTGTGGGCGACAAATTCATGACAGCAGCGGCAGCATCGATGCCGGGCAGCCGCGCGGGACCGAACGCGAGCAGAGCTTCGCCCGGCGCCACCTCGCGCGCGTCGAGCCGCACATGGGCGCGCGGCGCGTAATGCGAGGCCAGCATGCCCGGCGCCAGCGGCTGGCTGTCGTCGTTTTCGGCTTCCATCGGCGGTCGCGCCAGCGGGGCGCCCAGCACCGCCTCGATCCGTTCGCGCGACAACCCGCCGGGCCGCAGCAGCATCGGCGCCTCGAAGCAGCCCACGATCGTCGATTCGACGCCGACTGTAACAGGCCCGCCGTCGATGATCAGGTCGATCCGCCCCGATAAGTCGCTCTCGACATGGGCGGCCAGCGTCGGCGAGACGTGGCCGGAGATGTTGGCCGACGGCGCCACCACGGCTCCGCCAAAGGCGCGCAGGATCGCCTGCGCGACCGGGTGGGCGGGAATGCGGATCGCGACCGTGTCGAGGCCGGCGGTGGCGAGATCCGCCACCGGGCAGCCGTCGGTTTTCGGCACCACCAGCGTCAGCGGCCCCGGCCAGAACGCTTCCGCGAGCTTCAACGCGCGCGCGTCGAACCGCCCGATTCGCCGCGCGGCCGCGATATCAGCGACATGCGCGATCAGCGGATTGAACGCCGGCCGCCCCTTGGCGGCGTAGAGATGGGCGATCGCGGTGGCATTGGCAGCGTCCGCCCCGAGCCCGTAAACCGTCTCGGTCGGAAACGCGACAAGCCCGCCGGCGGCCAAGGCCCTGGCGGCAGCCGCCGCGCCAGCCGCGCCGGCCGGTAAAATCAACGTTTCAAGGCCCGTTTTCACAGGGACAAAATTCCTCATCTCGGCCGCTTGCGGTGCGTCAAACCCGACGCTATAAGCCGCCTTCTTGTCGGAGTGTGGCTCAGCCCGGTAGAGCACTGCGTTCGGGACGCAGGGGTCGCAGGTTCGAATCCTGCCACTCCGACCAGCCATTTCAATGGCTTATCAAGACCACCGGATCCGTTTCCGGGTGCGTTTTGCACGCAATTTGAACGCAGGTCCATAGTTGTCGATGTGGCTCGGCTTGACGCAATAGGGGCGCAGCAGGTCCCACTTGCGGGTATGTTGTTGATCTCGCGCACGGACGCCTCGGCCGCCTCGCGGCAGTTCTCCAGGTATTCCGGTTCCCACGGGCAGTAGATCAAGGTGGTCTCGGGATTGTCCGAGATAGAGCCCGATCTTCTTGAGGTCTAACCGGCATAGTTCGATTCAGGGAGAAGCTTGCCGATGGCGATCACCTCTCTCGTTCTAACAACCGATCAGGTTGATACTCCGATGAGTCAGGGTGGTGAGGCGGGGTGCCATTGGGGTTCCGCCGAGCCTCTCCATCAGGATATTCTGGACTCGGTCGATTCAGCGATCTACGTAAGCATCACCGGCGGAGCTCGGACGGCGGCGATGGATTCAGCGCCGGCGCGGTGGGCGCGGAAGTCCGCCAGGAAATCGTTGAGCGAGTGCGCTGATGGATTAACTGGCGGGCCCTAGCCGGGCCAGCGCAAAAGCGAACTCACGGTGTTAAAATGACATCTGAGTCCTTCGATATACTTGATCATGTCGAGCAGGCCGTCTTCGTCCGCGACTTTAATGGCTGCATAAGGGTTTGGAATAAAGCTTCAGAGACCTTGTACGGTCACTCTCGTGATGCCGCCATCGGCCAGGTGACAGACGCCCTTCTGCGTAGCGTGTATCCTATATCGGCTGCCGATGTCGAAGCGAGTTGCCTCGCGACCGGCCGTTGGCAAGGAGAGGTCAAGCGGAAATCGGCACGCGGCAATCAAATGTTGGTGCACGTTTGGCTGTCGGTGCAATGCGATCTGGCGGGGACTCCCATCCACCTCGTGGAGACTGGGTGCGAAGCCAAAACCACGAGCTTAGAACAGGAGTTGCGCCTTAGTGAATCTCGCTATCGGAACCTCTTCCAAGCCATGGCGGTTTCGTTTTGGGAGCTGGATTTCTCGGAGGCAAATCAGAGGGTGCGAGCGCTGCGCAAATCTGGTGTCTCAGATTTCCGCAAGTACTTCCTTGAGAACCCTCAGGTCGTCTCCGAAATGATGACGGCAGCGCGTGTGGTGGACGTCAACGATCACACGGTACTCCTTTTCGGTAGAGGTAATAAGGAGGAGTTGCTGGGTAATCTCAAACCTTTTTGGCCTGACGAAAGCACTAACGCGTTCACCGAGGCGATGCTGAGCGGCATCGCGCGGGAGCCTCATTACTGGACTGAATGCAAGCTGCGCCGGATCGATGGCGGTATCTTCGATGCGCTCTTCACGATCGCCTATCCGCCTCACCTTAGCGGATGGACAAGCATGGTCGCCGTTATCGATATTACGGAGCGCAATCGCGCGCAGGAGATGTTGCAGCGTGTACAGAGCGATTTCGCGCATGCGGCTCGCGTTTCGATGTTGGGCGAACTCACGGCCTCCATCACTCACGAAGTGAACCAGCCGCTTGCGGCCATTGCCGCAAATGCAGACGCCGGTTTGCGCTGGCTTGAAACGGCTCAGCCCGAAATCGGCAGAGCGCGAGAATCGATCAGATGGATCGTGGAGGATGCACATCGCGCCGCCAATATTATCGCACGAATCCGCTCCATGGCCGCGCATCGCCCGCCTGAGCGCAATTTGGTATCTCTCGACGAAATTATCCGGGAGGCACTTCTTTTTATTCGATACGAACTACAGACGCGCTCCGTAACCGTAGTCCATAACGCGTCTGCTGACCCCGCCATTGTCCTTGCGGACCGAACGCAACTTCAACAGGTGATCGTCAACTTAACGATCAACGCAGCGCAAGCGTTGGCGCAGCGAGATTGTTCTCGACGTAAAATTACGATTCAAACGATCGTCGCGGACGATAAGATTGCCTGCACCATTGAAGATAGCGGCCCCGGCATCCATCCCGACCACTTTGCCCACTTGTTCGACAGCTTCTTTACGACGAAGCAAGAAGGCATGGGCATGGGACTTCCGATTTGCCGCTCGATAGTCGAAGCGCATGGCGGGTACATCCGCGCCGAAAACATGGACCTTTCGGGAGGTGCCCGTTTCTCGTTCGTCCTTCCTGTTCTGAATCGGGGGCCATGCGCCCCAGAGGATCCCACTTAGCCGACGGTTAGCGGGCACCGCTCGTAGCTCGTAGGATGAGTAGAGCGAAGCGAAATCCATCGTAGTGCTCGACGGGAAGGAAAGGATGGGTTTCGCTTCGCTCTACCCATCCTACACTCATCGTCGCGCCACCAGCATCCCCACCAGAAACGCCACCATCAGCGACGGCAACGGTGCCTCGCGCACCATGCCGCGGACGACATCCGGCCAGTGCTGATCCGGGACCAGTCCCGGCGATCGCACATTGGGCGCGGGTTCGATGCCCCAGTGTGACGCGAGCTCGGCGATCTCGCTTTGCGCCAGGCGCACGTCGTCGCGGACGCGGAAGATGGCGGCGTCCGCTCGCTCGCCCGGCGCGAGCTGCATCATCGTCGCGACGGCGGTGCGCAACGTCATCTCGCCAAAACCTTGCAGCCGCACTTGCTCCTCGGGGTCGGACGTCATGCCAAATCCCTCACAGCGCGAAATGGCGCGCGAGGGCGAAGGCCGCCGTCGCGCACAGGACCAGCGTGGACACCGCGCCGGCCACGCCGCGCGCGAGATCGGTTCGCGTCAGGTGTCTGGTCATGATCGTGCTCCATGCTCTCATGGAAATGGCGGTCGTGGAGCTTGGTTCCTCGCACCACACCAATCGTCGCGTTCGTAGGATGGGTAGAGCCCTTGCGAACCCATCACCTACGTCCCCTCGATAGGTGCGATGGGTTTCGCTTCGCTTGACCCATCCTACGCACGGCGCGCTCGCAGATCGGCGCTCGCCGGCTACTTCCGCAGCAGCTCGCTCAGGGCCGCCGTCGCCTCGGCGCAGCGGATGTCGTCGATCTCGCGCGACAGGCTGAGCGCGCTCGCTCTCAGCTCTTCGAGCGTCCAGCTATCCGGATGCTGGCCTTCGAGCTGACCGAGACGCTTGTTCAGATCGTCCAGTCTCGATTGGAGCTGCCCGATGCTGGCGGCCCCATTTACTTTCCAAACGCGTTGTGCGCGCATCGTCGTCCCCCTGATCGTCTCACGGCCTTGTGAGAGCGGTTCGTGGCCGGAATGGGAGTTTGTTTTGTCCGGCTTCAGACGGTGGGGAACCGTTGCAAATCCGCAACGAAGTTCCCGATTTTGCGCGAGCGACGGGCGAACCCGCACGATGATACCCGCCGGCACGGAATTTGATTGTGTCCCACCACGACGATGGGCGAGCCGGCCTGTGCGCGCGGTGCGCCACTCGATAGGCTCATGCCCGACGCACACATGAAGGAATGACGCGTGGCGAGATTTGTGACTGTCGCAGCCGGCCAGCTTGGCCCGATCGCGAGGACCGCGACCAGGACCGAGGTAGTGGCCCGGCTGATGGCCTTGATGCGCGAGGCGAACGGTTGCGGCTGCGATCTGATCGTCTATCCCGAGCTCGCGCTGACGACGTTTTTTCCGCGCTGGTATTTTGAGGATCAGGCCGAGATCGACAGCTTCTTCGAGCGCGAGATGCCGGCCGCCGAGACGCAAGCGCTGTTCGATCTGGCGCGCGAGCTCGGGATCGGCTTTTGCCTCGGCTATGCCGAGCTGACGGTCGAGGCCGGAATTGTCAGGCGCTACAACACGTCCATTCTCGTCGACCAGAGCGGCACGATCACCTTGAAGTATCGCAAGGTCCATCTGCCCGGCCATGCCGAGCACGAGCCGTGGCGCAAATTTCAGCATCTGGAAAAGCGCTATTTCGAGCCCGGCAGCGGCTTCGATGTCGCCAGCGCCTTCGGCGGCGTGATGGGCATGGCGATCTGCAATGACCGCCGCTGGAGCGAGACCTATCGGGTGATGGGCCTGCAGGGCGTCGAGATGGTGATGATCGGCTACAACACGCCGGTGCACAATCCGCCCGCGCCCGAGCATGACGATCTCTCGCTATTCCACAACCATCTGGTGATGCAGGCCGGCGCCTATCAGAACGGCACCTTCGTGGTCGGGGTCGCCAAGGCCGGTCTCGAGGAGGGCGTCGATCACATCGGCGGCAGCTGCATCATCGGACCCTCCGGCGAGATCATCGCGCGATGCGCGACCAAGGGCGACGAGATCGCGCTGGCGCGCTGCGACCTCGACCTCTGCAATTCCTACAAGCGCACCACCTTCAATTTCGATGTCCACCGCCAGCCCCAGACCTATGGGCTGATCGTGGAGCGGAAGGGGGTGACGACGATGGCGGATGGGGCGGCGGTAAAGAGGGAGTGAGGCTCTCATCCGGCTACGGCTCCATCACCGTCACCCTGAGGCGCTCGCCTCTTCGGCGAGCCTCGAAGGGCGACGGCCCGGCTGCATCGGGGCCGTTCATCCTTCGAGGCTCCCCATGGGACGCGTTGCGTCCCATGTCTCGCACCTCAGGATGACGGGACGGGCGTCGCCCTGTGTCGCCCTCTGTCAATGCACCCGCGCAAAAATATTCCACTTTACCGAAATTCGGTTTCGGCGTATGTGTCGCTCATCCCGGCTCATCCAAGAGGGGCGACGATGTGTCGTCACTGTCGCGAGCCGGGCTTGCGGTGGACGCGGCAGCGTCGGCATGAGAGGTGCGGGCAGGGCGGGTAGTCCCTGTGAGCCCGTGGCCGCGTGCGGACGAGCGACGCTGTCAGGTTCGTCTCGCCTGTAAGTTCGCAGCTCCGTCGACAGGGCTGGGAAAACTGCGGCGACATGGCGGGCCGTGCGTACGGCAAAACCGTGTGGTCCTGGCCGTCGTTGCTACGGTCAAGCTTGTCGCGAAGATGCGAGCGAGCCCAACCGGGCAGACTGCATCATCTAATTCGCGGGGCGAGGGAGGCCAGAGGGAAAGTTCGGCTCCCGGGAGAGCACGGCATAAGCCGTCCGACCATCGCGCAGGGAAGGTCGAGTGATCGGCACCACCTGTATGCTGCTGTGCGGTTCTTCCTGCGTGCGCGTTTCGCGCAGCGGACCGCGGGTGCGAGCTGAGCACCCGGCCTTCCCTGCGCCCTCTTGGATTTAGAGGCGGAGAGATGAAGCAAAGCTCGGGCGAATTCAGCCGCGAGGACGAATAGTCATGTCTGTCACCACACACGCGGTGTCATCGCCCGGCTTGACCGGGCGATCCAGTACGCCGAGACGGCGGTAATGGAATCGATAAGCCGCGGCGTACTGGATTCCCCGCCTTCGCGGGGAATGACAGCGATACTTGGAAGATGACGGCGTTGCCTCTTACGCCGTCATTGCGAGGAGCGAAGCGACGAAGCAATCCAGACTATCTCCGAGGAAGGACTCTCGATTGCTTCGTCGCAAGGGCTTCCTCGCAATGACGATGTGGAGGCGGCGTGCGTGTTACCTCGCTCTCGTGCCCCGGACGCAGCGCAGCGTCCCTCCGGCGATGCGAAGCATCGTCCGGTACGGTGGGGCTCCTGGGCTCTGCGCCACAACGCCCAACGCGTCGCAGCTTGTCCGGGACACTCGCATCCCAGCTAGCGTCCATGTCTTCCGCAATTGTGCGATGCAGTTCGTTTACCAATCGCCCGGGGATGCGATTTCCATCTCGCGGTTTGCTTGCGGGTGTAGTACTTTCGTCTCAAGCGGGCCCGGTTAACGGGCGGCAGGGGGAGGCTGATGAGGCGTGCGGGGCTGTTTGGCGTACCGCGGGTACGGCCATGGTCGTGGCAGGCGTTTCTGCTCGGATGCGTCGTTGTCGCCGTGTCGGCTGTGCTTCAGGGCATCTGCGTCGCGCTCGGCGCAAAGCTCTATTTTGCAGCGTTCCTGCCCGGCCTGTTCGTGCTCGGCATCGTCGCGGGCACGCCGGCGGCAGGGCTTGCCGCGTTGTTCACCATCCCACTGGTGTGGTGGGCGTTCATTCCGCCCTCCTTCGAGTTCAACGCCCTGTCCAGCGCAAATACCGATTCCATCAACCTGTTCTGCCTGCTCGCCGTGCTGCTGATCGGCCTGGCCGATCTCTGCCGCGAGACGATGCGGATGATCAGCCGCGGCGGGCTGAAGCCCCCGGGCGAGAGCGCGGCAACGAATCCGCAATAAATCGCTCTCGAAATCGTCCCGGTGTGACGCTGCGCGTTGCGTGCGCGCAACAGTCCGGCAACCATCCGCGAGCTTGCCGTGCGCCGCTAACTTTTCGAAAAAGATTTGGCCGCAATTTCTCCCGCGGGAATGACGAGGGAGTTTTCGCACATGAACGGCCAAATCAACGGTCACGCCATCCTGGAGAACGTGCGCCGCTACCGCGGCATCGCATCGCTCTATCGCCAGACGGCTGCATTCCGCCCGGGCCAGAGCTGGTCGCTGCTGGAGCAGGCGCAGGATTGGGAAGCGCGGGCGCTGTCGGAGCTGGAAACCTATTTCGCGTTGCGCGCGGATTACGCGGGTCCGCTCGCCGCCTGATCGTTAACCATTGCTCACGATATGATCGTGAGATCGGGCGCGGGCACCACGAATTGTCCGCCCCAGGCCCGAATCTCCGCCAACTGGGCGATGATCTCGTCCGCCAGATTCCAGGGCAGGATGAAGACGTAATCAGGTCTGCCCGCGATCAGGGCGGCGGGATCGCGGATCGGCAGATGCGTTCCCGGAAGCAGCCGGCCCTGCTTGTGCGGATTGCGGTCCGCGGTGAAGGCAATCAGCTCGCGCGTGATGCCGCAATAATTGAGCAGCGTGTTGCCCTTCGCGGGCGCGCCATAGGCCAGCACCGACTTGCCCGCGCGCCGCGCTGCGATGAGAAAGTCGCGGATCGCCTCGCGCTTGGCCGACACCTTCGCCTGAAAATCACTGTAGGTCGCGGGCCGGTCGAGCCCTGCGACGGCCTCACGCTGACGCAATCTCTCGAGCGCGGGGGAGGGGCCGTGAGGCGCAGCTTCGGTGCAGACGTGCAGACGCAGCGAGCCGCCATGGGTCGGCAATTCATCCACGTCGAAAACGCGTAAGGCATGCGCGCGAAAAACCGTCTCGAGGGTCGCGAGCGAGAAGTACGACAGATGCTCGTGATAGATCGTGTCGAACTGGATGCCTTCGATCAGGTGCAGCAGATGCGGAAGCTCCAGCGTCGCGCGGCCGGTGTCGGGCAGGAGAACGCGCAGCCCCGCGACGAAATCGTTGATATCAGGAACGTGCGGCAGCACGTTGTTGGCAACGATCAACTCGGGCCTGTGGCCTTCGTCGCGCAGCACGGTCGCGGCATCGCGGCCGAAATAGCAGGTTCGGGTCGGGATGCCCTTGGCGATGGCGGCCGCTGCCGGGCCGCTGGCCGGCTCGATCCCGAGCGCGCAGATGCCGGCGCGCCGAAAATACTGCAGCAGATATCCGTCATTGCTGGCGATCTCGATCACCTCGGACGCTGCACCGAGCTTGGCGCAGGCGATCATGTCTGCGGCATAGCGCTCCGCATGACGCAGCCAGCTCTCGGAATAGGACGAATAGTAGAGATACTGATCGAAGATGTTGGCCGCAGGCTCGAATTGCGGAAGCTGCACCAGCCCGCAGGCGCGACAGACGCGGGCGTGCAACGGATAGGCCGGCTCGGTCGCGTCAGCCTGCTCCGGCGGCACGAAGGAATTCGCCAGAGGCGACAGGCCGAGATCGACGAAGGTCTCGTCGAGCTCCCGCGCGCAAAAGCGGCATCGATGCCTGTCCATGAATGGATCGTCCCGTTGTGCCGTCGTGCCGCGGCTGTTAGTGAATTCTCACAAGCCACGGAAATTCCGCCAACGTTGCGCGTGATGCAACCCAAAAGGCGTTTCGGTGAACGGATGTTCGCAACGGCGGCGTGCGCAGCATTGCGGTACGGGGGCCTGAGATGAAGTTCACTCCATTGGCTCTGCCAGGCGTGGTCGAAATCGGCATAGAACCGGAGATCGACGCGCGCGGATTCTTCGCCCGGCTGTTCGACACCGAGGCATTCGCGGCGCAGGGCCTGCCGACGCATTTCGCGCAACACAGCCTGTCCCGCAACGAACGCGCCGGCACCCTGCGGGGCCTGCACCACCAGGCCGGCCGGCCGGAGGCCAAGCTGGTGCGGTGCGTTGCCGGCCGCGCCTTCGACGTGATCGTCGATTTGCGCCGGTCGCTGCCGAGCTATGGACAATGGTGTTCGGTTGAGCTTGCCGCCGACCGGCACAATTCCGTGTTCATCCCCGCCGGATGCGCGCACGGCTTCCAGACGCTCGTCGAGGCGACCGAGCTGATGTATTGCATCGATGTGCCCTACGACGCGCAAGGCGCCTCCGGAATTCGCTGGGACGATCCGTCGCTGGCGATCGCCTGGCCGCTGCCTGATCCGATCCTGTCCGCGCGCGACCGCGCGCTGCCTTATCTCGCATGAAACGGGTCCTGGTCACGGGCGCGTCAGGATTCCTCGGCCGTGCGCTGTTGCCTGTCCTGGTCGGTCGGGGCTTCGAGGTCCATGGCATCGCGCGCTCGGCTCAAGCGGCGGTGGCCGGCGTGTCGTGGCACGCGGCTGATTTGCTCACCGAGGCCGGCCGCAGGTTCGCGCTCTCTGCGGCGCGTCCGACGCACCTGGTTCATCTCGCCTGGGAAGCCCGGCCGGGCCGCTATCGCGAGGATCCCGTCAACCGGCTCTGGGCGGAGGCCAGCATCGACCTGCTCGCGCGCGCGAGGGCCGACGGCACCCGCCGTATCCTCGGCATCGGAAGCTGCTTCGAATACGGACCGCAGAGCGGCCCGTGTGAGGAACGCACCAGCCCATGCCGTCCCACCACATTGTACGGGCAAGCCAAGCTCGCTACGGCCGAAGCCTATATCGCGGCAGGCGCTAGCTGGGGCCGCGTGTTTGTCCCGTTCGGCCCGCACGAGCCCGAGGCGCGCCTCATCCCCTCGCTGATCCGGAGCCTGCGCGCGGGACGAGAATTCGACTGCTCGCTTGGCGGGCAGCTGCGCGATTTTGTCTATGTCGATGACCTCGCGCAGATGATTGCCGCCGTGCTCGACAGCGAGCTTTCCGGTGTCGTCAATCTCGCCAGCGGCGAAGTGCGCAGCCTGCGCAGCGTGGTCGAGCATGTCGCAGGTCTCCTCGAAGCGCGCGATCTGGTCAGGTTCGGCGCGGTCGCTGCCACGGGCGTCGACGCCGAGCCGATCCTTGCTGCTGACGTCCGCCGCCTCCGTGAGGTGACCGCAGGCCTACCGGTCGTGGGATTCGAGGAGGGCGCCGCACGTGGCCTTGCGTGGTGGATCGATCGTCTCTCGGGGAGGGAATGACCTTGCGGTCCCCTCGCAGAGCGGCAGGTCGCACCCGTGGCAATTACGGAGTTGTCTCGCTGCCCGCCTGTGCTAGCAACGTGCCGACCGAAATTTCCTTCACGCCGGCCGGGGCAAGCGATGACCACGTTCAACCGCATCTTCACGACCGAGCGTCTGCTCCAGATCATCCTGATCCTGGCGGCGACCATCGCCATGAAGCTGATGGGCTGAACGCGGGCGGATCATCGTCCGCCGAGCTCGGGCACGTCGGGCAGATAGTTCGACCCCTCCGAGCCGAGAAAATCGAACATCGCCTGCGCCGGCGGCAGCAGCACCTTGTCGCTGCGGCGGATCACGTACCATTGCCGCACGATCGGCAGGCCGGCGACGTCGAGCACGATGAGCCGGCCTTCGGTGAGCTCATGCGCCACCGTGTGGGCCGAGATGAAGGCGATGCCGAGCCCGGCGATGACGGCCTGCTTGATGGTCTCGTTGCTGCTCATCTCCATGCCGATGATCGGCTCGAGATCGGATCTCTGGAACATGCCCTCCATCAGCGTCCGCGTGCCCGAGCCGGGCTCGCGGGTGAGGAAGGTCTCGTGCACGAGATCGGTCAGGTTGAGGCCGGAATCCTTCTCCAGCCAGTGCCCCTTGCGGGCGACGATGATGTGCGGATTGCGCCCGAGCTGGCGGACGTCGACGGTGACGTCGGCCGGTGGCCGACCCATCACCGCGAAATCGAGGTCGTAGCCGTGCATGGCCTCGCGGATCTCCTCGCGATTGCCGATGGTCAGCTTGATCTCGATCTTGGGGTACCGCTTGGAAAACGCCGCGATCGCGTGCGGCACGAAATATTTGGCGGTCGAGACCGCGCCGAGATGCACCGCGCCGCCGGTCCGCCCCGCGAGCAGGTCGAGCGCGCCCTGGCAGTCCATGATGGCGGCCTCGACCCGCTCGGCCAGCGTCAGGACCTCCTTGCCCGCCTCCGTCAGCAGCATGCCGTCGCCGGTCCGCTGCACCAGCGGCAGGCCCGCGAGATCCTGCAACTGGCGGAGCTGCTGGGTCACGGCCGGCTGGGTCAGCCCGAGATGGCCGGACGCCGCCGTCACGCTGCCCTTGGCCGAGAGCGCCGCAAGCGAGCGCAGCTGCCGGATGGTCAGATGCCGGAGCTGGGTCGCCGCATGGCCGGGGCCATTATAAGAAAATTCTTTGACGCTCATTATGAATAGAAATTTTCCTTATTAAGCTGCCCCTGTCAATCTCCTGATGCCGAGACTGACCGTACCGACCTCCAGAGGGGAGGGAATGGCTGCGGCGCCGGCAAAGGGGATGGACGCAGATGACCGGGCAACTCAGGCTGGACGACCACCTTCAACGGTATTCAGAGACCGTTCCTCACGCACTGGCAGTGGCCGCCGCGGTCGATGCCATCGCGACGGCAGCCATCGAGATCGCCGACCTCATCGCCACCGGAGATCTCGCCGACGCCTCCGGCCTGACGACCGGCCGAAACAGCGACGGCGACGTCCAGCGCGACCTCGACGTCCAGGCCGATGCGATCCTGCGCCGCTGCCTCAGCAAGGTGCCGGTCGCAGCGCTCGCCTCGGAAGAGATGCGCGAGGCCCAGATCGGCGATCGCGAGGCCAAGATCTGTATCGCGATCGATCCGCTCGACGGCTCCTCCAACATCGACATCAACATGACCGTCGGCACGATCTTCTCGATCCTGCCCGCCCCGGACGACCTCGCGCTCGCCTTCCATCAGCGCGGCTCGGCGCAGCTTGCGGCGGGCTTCGTCACCTACGGTCCGCAGACGTCCCTGGTGCTGACGCTCGGCGAGGGCGTCGACATCTTCACGCTCGACCGCAAGGCGGGCTGCTTCCGCCTCGCGCGCGCCGGCGCGCAGATCGCCGAGGCCTGCGAAGAGTTCGCGATCAACGCGTCGAACCGCCGGCACTGGGAACAGCCGGTGCGCGCCTTCGTCGACGAATGCCTCGCCGGCGTCGAGGGGCCCGCCAACCACAATTTCAACATGCGCTGGATCGGCTCCCTGGTCGCCGAGGCCTATCGCATCCTCACCCGCGGCGGCGTCTTCCTCTATCCCTCGGACGCGCGTCCCGGCTACGGCGACGGCCGCCTGCGGCTGACCTACGAGGCGCATCCGATGGCCATGATCATCGAGCAGGCCGGCGGCTCCGCTACCACGGGGCGCGAGCGCATCCTCGACCTTTCGGCGCAGAGCCTGCATCAGCGCGTGCCGCTGATCATGGGCTCGAGCAACGAGGTGCGCCGCGTCGAGGAGCTGCATTGCGATCCGCTGCTGGTCGCCAGCGTCTCCGCGCCGCTGTTTGCGCGGCGTGGCTTCTTCCGGCTGTGAGCGAGGCGTCCCATGTCCAGGAAGCACCCCATCATCTCCATCACCGGCTCCTCCGGCGCCGGCACCACCTCGGTCAAGAAGACGTTCGAGCAGATATTTTTCCGCGAGAAAGTCAACGCCGCCTACATTGAGGGTGATGCCTTCCATCGCTACGACCGCGCAGAGATGCGTGCGCAGATGGCGAAGGAGGCCGATCGCGGCAACAAGCATTTCAGCCATTTCAGCCCCGAGACCAATCTGTTCGAGGAGCTGGAGCGCGCCTTCCGCGACTATGGCGAGACCGGCACGGCGACGACGCGGCATTACGTGCACGACGCCGAAGAGTCGGCGCTGCATGGTGCGGCGCCCGGCACCTTCACCGACTGGAAGCAGTTGCCGGAGAATTCGGACCTGTTGTTCTACGAGGGCCTGCACGGCGCCGTCGTCACCGACAAGGTCAATGTCGCGCGCTATGCCGACCTGAAGATCGGCGTCGTTCCGGTCATCAATCTCGAATGGATCCAGAAGCTGCACCGCGATCGCAGCGCGCGCGGCTATTCGACCGAGGCGGTCACCGACACCATCCTGCGGCGGATGCCGGATTACATCCACTACATCTGCCCGCAATTCACCGAGACCGACATCAACTTCCAGCGCGTGCCGACGGTGGACACCTCCAATCCGTTCATCGCCCGCTGGATCCCGACGCCGGACGAATCGATGGTGGTGATCCGCTTCAAGAATCCGCGCGGCATCGACTTCCCCTATCTGCTCTCGATGCTGCCGCAAAGCTGGATGTCGCGCGCGAACTCGATCGTCTGCCCCGGCGCGAAACTCGATCTCGCGATGCAGCTGATCCTGACGCCGCTGATCATGCAGCTCATCGAGCGCAAGCGGAGCATGAAGTGATCCGCAAGACCAACGATTGGAGGATCTGATGAACATCTCGGTACATGCCGAAGCCGACCTCTATGAGGTCGCGCATAGCGATCTCGCCAACGCCGTCCGCTTCCTCGCGGTCGATGCCATCGAGACGTCGCAGTCGGGCCACCCGGGGCTGCCCATGGGCATGGCCGATGTCGCGACCGTGCTGTTCTCGCGCTTCCTAAAATTCGACTCGGCGCATCCGAACTGGCCGGACCGCGATCGCTTCGTGCTGTCGGCGGGCCATGGCTCGATGCTGCTCTATGCGTTGCTGCATCTGACCGGCGGCGACGTCAGCCTCGACGACATCAAGGCCTTCCGGCAATGGGGCTCGAAGACGCCGGGGCATCCGGAATACGGCCACACACCGGGCGTCGAAACCACAACCGGTCCGCTCGGGCAGGGGATTGCCACGGCCGTCGGCATGGCGCTTGCGGAGCGGATGGCCAATGCGCGACATGGCGAGGGCCTCGTCGACCACTTCACCTATGTGATCGCCGGCGACGGCTGCCTGATGGAGGGTCTGAGCCAGGAAGCGATTTCGCTCGCGGGCCATCTGCAGCTCGGCCGTCTGATCGTGCTGTTCGACGACAATGGCATCTCCATCGACGGGCCGACCTCGCTGGCGACGTCCGACGACCAACTCGCGCGTTTCGCTGCCTCCGGCTGGTCTGTGCGCAGCATCGACGGACACGATCCCGAAGCGATTGCGCAGGCGATCGCAGAAGAACGGAAGACCGCAAAACCGTCGCTGATCGCCTGCCGCACCATCATCGGCTACGGCGCGCCTGATAGACAGGGCACCGAGAAAGCGCATGGCGCGCCGCTCGGCACCGAGCAGACTGCGGCGGCGCGCCGTACGCTCGGTTGGGATTATCAGCCCTTCGTGGTGCCGATGCCGATCCTGAAGGCATGGCGAATGATCGGACAGCGCGGGCAGGTGGATCGGCTCGCCTGGCTCGATCGCTACGAAGGCGCGACGCCCGAGCAGCGCGACATGTTCGTCGAAGGCAAGGCGGTTACCCTGCCGGGGGCCTATGCGCTGGCCGCGGCGAAGTTGCGCGAACGCTTCGCATCCGAGCGTCCGAAGCTCGCGACAAGACAGGCTTCGCAGCAGGTGCTCGACGGCATCGCCGGGACGATTGCGGGCCTTGTCGGCGGTTCGGCGGATCTGACGCATTCTAATCTGACGCATGCCAAGGCGCAGGCCCCCGTCAAGCCCGGCGCGTTCGCGGGCGACTACATCCATTACGGCATTCGCGAGCACGGCATGGCCGCCGCGATGAACGGCCTCGCGTTGCATGGTCACTTCATTCCCTATGGCGGCACTTTCCTGGCATTCTCCGATTACAGCCGGCCGGCGATCCGTCTTGCGGCTCTGATGCGGCTGCGCGTCATCCATGTGATGACGCACGACTCCATCGGCCTCGGCGAGGACGGCCCGACGCACCAGCCGGTCGAGCATCTCGCGTCGCTGCGCGTCATTCCGAACCTTCTGGTGTTCCGTCCCGCCGACGCGGTGGAGACGCTGGAAGCCTGGGACTGCGCGCTCAATTCCGAAGATCGTCCGTCCGTGCTGTGCCTGTCGCGTCAGGCGCTGCCGACCTTCCGCAGCGATGCGCGCGGCAGAAACCGTGTTGCACATGGCGCCTATCTCGTCGTCTCGCCGGACGGCGGCCGTGATGTGACGCTCATCGCAACCGGCTCGGAAGTCTCGATTGCCCTGGAAGCCGCGCGCCTGCTCGCAACCGAGCACATCCGTACGGCCGTGGTGTCGGCGCCCTGCTTCGCCCTGTTCGAGGAGCAGCCGGACGACTACCGCACCACCGTGCTCGGCACCGCGCCGCGCGTCGGTGTCGAGGCGGCTGTGCAGGGTGATTGGTCGCGCTGGATCGGCACTGAGGGCGAGTTCGTCGGCATGCGCGGCTTCGGCGCCTCGGCGCCGGCGCCCGTGCTCTACCGCGAATTCGGCATCACGCCGCAGAGCATTGCGGAAGCCGCCCGCCGGGCAATCGCACGCAAGAGACAATAAGGAGGACTTCTCGTGGCCCGTATCACGCTTCGCCAATTGCTCGATCACGCCGCCAGCCATGGCTACGCGGTGCCGGCGTTCAACATCAACAACATGGAGCAGGGCATCGCGATCATGCAGGCGGCGGCCGAGGTCGACGCGCCCGTCATCATGCAGGCTTCGCGCGGCGCGCGCAGCTACGCCGGCGATATCATGCTCTCGCACATGATCGACGCGCTGGAGCGGACCTATCCGGATATACCGCTTTGTATGCACCAGGACCATGGCAATGACGAAGCGACCTGCGCGTCCGCCATCGCCCACGGCTTCACGTCCGTCATGATGGACGGCTCGCTCAAGGCCGATGCCAAGACGGCGGCCGATTACGACTACAACGTCGCAATCACCCGGCGCGTCGTCGATCTCGCGCATTGGGTCGGCGCGTCCGTCGAGGGCGAGCTCGGGGTGCTCGGCTCGCTCGAGCATGGCGGCGGCGAACAGGAGGATGGCCACGGCGTCGAGGGCAAGGTCAGCCACGACCAGCTCTTGACCGATCCCAACCAGGCGGTCGACTTCGTCCGTGCCACCAAGGTTGATGCGCTTGCCATCGCGATGGGCACCTCGCACGGCGCCTACAAGTTCAGCCGCAAGCCTGATGGTGACATCCTGGCAATGCGGGTGGTCGAGGAGATCCATCGCCGCCTGCCGAACACGCATCTGGTGATGCATGGCTCCTCCTCGGTGCCGCAGCCGCTGCAAGACATGTTCAACCAGTTCGGCGGCGAGATGCCTCAGACCTGGGGCGTGCCGGTCGAGGAGATCATTCGCGGCATCAAGAGCGGCGTGCGCAAGGTCAACATCGACACCGATTGTCGCCTCGCGATGACCGCGGTGTTTCGGAAGGTCGCAGCGCAAACGCGCTCCGAATTCGATCCACGGAAGTTCCTGAAGCCCGCGATGGACGCGATGCGCGAGCTTTGCCGCGAGCGTTTCGAGCAGTTCGGCACGGCGGGCCACGCCAGCAAGATCAAGGTCATTCCCTTGAGCGAAATGGCACGGCGCTATCGCGCGGGCGAATTGGATCCACACGTCGCCCGCGAGCCCGTTGCGGCCTAATCGATCAGAAAGAGCAGAGAAAACAGCAGGAGAGAGACATGAACGCACATGCAGGCACGGTCCGCGGCAAAGAGCGCTATCGCTCCGGTGTGATGGAATACAAGCGCATGGGCTATTGGGAGCCCGACTACACGCCAAAGGACACCGACGTGATCGCGCTGTTTCGCGTCACGCCGCAGGAAGGCGTCGATCCGATCGAGGCGTCGGCCGCAGTCGCCGGCGAATCCTCGACCGCGACCTGGACCGTGGTGTGGACCGATCGCCTGACCGCGGCGGAGAAATATCGCGCAAAGTGCTACCGCGTCGATCCGGTGCCGGGTACGCCGGGCTCGTACTTCGCCTACATTGCCTATGACCTCGATTTGTTCGAGCCGGGCTCGATCGCAAACCTCTCGGCCTCGATCATCGGCAACGTGTTCGGCTTCAAGCCACTGAAGGCGCTGCGGCTCGAAGACATGCGCTTCCCCGTCGCCTATGTGAAGACGTTCCAGGGGCCGGCGACCGGCATCGTGGTCGAGCGCGAGCGGCTGGACAAGTTCGGCCGGCCGTTGCTGGGTGCCACGGTGAAGCCGAAGCTCGGGCTTTCGGGCCGCAACTATGGCCGCGTGGTCTACGAGGCGCTGAAGGGCGGGCTCGATTTCACCAAGGACGACGAGAACATCAACTCGCAGCCCTTCATGCACTGGCGCGATCGCTTCCTGTACTGCATGGAAGCCGTGAACCGCGCGCAGGCGGCCTCCGGTGAGGTGAAGGGCACGTACCTGAACGTCACCGCGGGCACGATGGAAGACATGTACGAGCGCGCGGAGTTCGCCAAGGAGCTCGGGTCCTGCATTGTCATGATCGACCTCGTGATCGGCTACACTGCGATCCAGTCGATGGCGAAATGGGCGCGGCGCAATGACATGATCCTGCATCTGCATCGCGCCGGTCACTCGACCTATACGCGGCAGAAGAGCCATGGCGTGTCGTTCCGCGTCATCGCCAAGTGGATGCGCCTTGCCGGCGTCGACCATATCCATGCCGGCACGGTGGTCGGCAAACTGGAAGGCGATCCCAACACCACGCGCGGCTACTACGACGTCTGCCGCGAGGACTTCAATCCGACTAGGCTCGAGCACGGCCTGTTCTTCGACCAGTCCTGGGCGAGCCTCAACAAGATGATGCCGGTTGCCTCCGGCGGCATCCATGCCGGCCAGATGCATCAGCTGCTGGACCTCCTGGGCGAAGACGTCGTGCTGCAGTTCGGCGGCGGCACCATCGGCCACCCCATGGGGATTGCGGCAGGCGCGATCGCCAACCGCGTGGCACTGGAAGCGATGATCCTCGCCCGCAACGAGGGCCGCGATTACGTCCACGAGGGTCCGGAGATCCTGGCCAGGGCGGCCGAGACCTGCACGCCGCTGAAGGCGGCGCTGGAGGTCTGGAAGGACGTGACCTTCAACTATCAATCCACCGACACGCCGGACTTCGTGCCGACCGCGCTCGAAACCGTTTGAGGAGACGCAGCATGAAACTCACTCAGGGTTGCTTTTCGTTCCTGCCGGATCTCACCGACGACCAGATCGCCAAGCAGGTGCAATATTGCCTTGGAAACGGCTGGGCGGTGAACATCGAGTTCACCGACGATCCCCATCCCCGCAATACCTATTGGGAGATGTGGGGCCTGCCGATGTTCGACCTTCAGGACGCCGCCGGCGTGATGATGGAGCTCGCGGAGTGCCGCAGGGTGTATGGCGACCGCTACATCCGCATCAGTGGCTTCGACTCCAGCCATGGCTGGGAGTCGGTGCGGATCTCCTTCCTCGTCAACCGGCCGCCGCAAGAAGCGGAATTCGAGCTGGTGCGGCAGGAAGTCGGCGGCCGCGCGATCCGGTACACCACCGTGCGAAGGCCGGCCACGCACGCGTCAACTTAAAGCCATCCGCTTCCGCGCGGAGCTCTCCCTGCTCCGTTTTCCTTGGCGGACCACTGCTTCGCCGCTCCCGGCGGCGAAGCTCTTTTCTTCGAGGGTAGCTATGCTGGACGTTCCCCACGCAACCACGACTGAGCTCAGCGAGACCAGTTTCGATCTCCGCAAGGAAGCCGAAGCTGCCGGGATCACCGACACGCTGCAGCAGCTCGAGCAGGAGCTGATCGGCCTGAAGCCGGTCAAGAACCGCGTGCGCCAGATCGCCTCGCTGCTGCTGATCGAACGCATCCGGCAGCGCGCGGGCCTGGCCTCCGCGCCGCCGACGCTGCACATGTCGTTCACCGGCAATCCCGGCACCGGCAAGACCACGGTGGCGCTGCGCATGGCCAAGATCCTGCACGGTCTCGGCTTCGTGCGGCGCGGGCAGGTGATCTCGGTCACGCGCGACGATCTCGTCGGTCAATACATCGGCCACACCGCGCCGAAGACGAAGGAGATCTTGAAGAAGGCGATGGGCGGCGTGTTGTTCATCGATGAGGCCTATTACCTCCATCGCCCCGACAACGAGCGCGACTACGGCCAGGAAGCGATCGAGATCCTGCTCCAGGTGATGGAGAACCAGCGCGAAGACCTCGTCGTGATCCTCGCCGGCTATGGCGAACGGATGACGAGCTTCTTCGCCTCCAACCCCGGCTTCCGTTCACGCATCGCCCATCATATCGAATTTCCGGACTATGCCGAAGCCGAGCTGCTCGTCATCGCCGAGCTGATGCTGAAGGAGCGCGGCTATCGCTTCTCGGCCACGGCGCGCGAGGCGTTCGAGAAATACATCGCACTGCGCCGGACGCAGCCGTTCTTCTCCAATGCGCGCTCGATCCGCAACGCCGTCGACCGCATCCGGCTGCGGCAGGCCGATCGCCTGGTGTCCGATCTCGACCGCATGCTCGATGTCGCCGACCTCGAAACCATCGATCCCATGGACGTCCTGGCGAGCCGCGTCTTCAGCGGCGGCGCCGATGCGGGGAGTGCAAAGCCATGACCAGAGAGATCATCATCGCTCCCTCGATTCTGGCCGCGGATTTCGCGCGCCTCGGCGAGGAGATCGCGGCAATCGACACGGCCGGCGCCGACTGGATCCATTGCGACATCATGGACGGGCATTTCGTCCCCAACATCAGTTATGGCGCCGACGTCATCAAGGCGATCCGTCCGCTGACGAAGAAGGTGTTCGACGTTCATCTGATGATCGCGCCTGTCGATCCCTATCTCGAAGCGTTCGCGAAGGCAGGCGCCGACGTCATCACGGTGCATGCCGAAGCCGGCCCGCATCTCGACCGCTCACTCCAGGCGATCCGTGCGCTCGGCAAGAAGGCCGGCGTCAGCCTGTGTCCGGCCACTCCCGAGAGCGCGATCGCCTATGTGCTCGATCGCGTCGATCTCGTGCTGGTGATGACAGTCAATCCAGGATTTGGCGGCCAGTCCTTCCTCGAATCCCAGCTTGAGAAAATCGAACGGATCAAAACCATGATCGGCGACCGGCCGATCCGGCTCGAGGTCGACGGCGGCATCACGCGTGATAATGCCGCTGCGGTGGCGGCCGCGGGCGCCGATACGCTTGTGGCGGGTTCCGCGGTGTTTCGCGGCAAGAGCGCCGCCGAATATGCGGCCAATATCGCAGCCATTCGCGTCGCCGCCGAGGCCGGCCGGGTTCCGAAGCTGCAGGACAATGCCGCGCATCCGATGCGCCTCGGTGAAGGCGCGCGCATCCGCTAGACCAAGGGACACGAAGGCGGCGCCTTTCCGGTTGTGCCAGCACGTGTCACTTGTCTCCGGGGTTCCACGGAGAATATCGCGCAGGAGTGCTCGCCTCTTCAGGCCGGGGTAACCAATGCGCCGGAGACGAAGGCTCGATTAACTCCCGGGCAACGCTATGCGCCGCAATCTTCGATTGAGAAACGCTAGAGAGCGCGGGGATGCGGATCGAGATCTGCGGGCATGAGGCCTGCATGCGGCGTGGAGCGATGGCATGAGTATGCATCGCTTGTTCGCCGAGCAGCTTCGTTGCGCCACCGACGCGGCCGGACAGGTCGACCTCGCCAAGCTGGGCGAGCTCGTCAGCGCAGCGTATGAGGCGAGTGATCGCGAGCGCCGGCGGATGATCGACGCACGTGCGCAGACTCACGACGAGGTCGAGGAAGACCTGCTGCGGACCCGTGAGTTCCTGGACACCATCGTCGAGAACATCCCGATCGCCGTGTTCGCGAAGTGCGCGAAGGATTCCCGTTACATCCTGCTCAACCGCGCCGGCGAGAACTATTATGGCCTGCAGCGCGAGCAGATGCTGGGCAGGACTCCCGACGAGATATTCCCCGCAGATGTTGCCCGCATGGTCAACGAGCAAGACCGCAGGGTCGTTGCCAGCGGGATGCCGATGTTCCTCGAGGAGCATCTGCTCGAAATCGGCGTCAAGGGGCACGACCGGGTCGTCAACTCGCGAAAGATGCTGATCACCGACGATGCCGGCGATCCGCAATATCTGGTCGGCGTGATCGAGGACGTCACCGAGCGCGTCAACACCCAGGAACGCATCAGTCACCTCGCGCATCATGACGTGCTGACCGACTTGCCGAACCGTAGCGCCTTCAACGCCGCGCTCGGCGAGCGGTTGGATCGGGCGCAGGAGGCGGCGACCAGTTTTGCCGTGCTCAGCCTCGATCTCGACCGCTTCAAGGAGGTCAACGACGTATTCGGCCATCCCGTCGGCGACATGCTGATGCGGACGGCGGCGGACCGGCTTGCCGCGGAAGCCGACGGCGCCTTCGTCGCTCGTATCGGCGGCGACGAGTTCATGATCCTGATGCCCGACGACATCAGGCGTGAGGAGGTTCTGGCGCTCGCCGAGCGCCTGGTCGAGACGATCGGCAAGGAGCTCGAGGTCGACGACTATCTTCCCCATGTCGGCCTCAGCATCGGCATCGCGTTTTATCCGGACGACGGCGTGAATGCCGCCACGCTGCTCGCCAACGCCGATGCAGCACTCTATCGTGCCAAACGCGAGGGCAGGGGGCGGGTCAGCTTGTTCGAGTCCGAGATGGACCGGGAGCTGCGCGATCGCAGGCTGTTGCAGCACGATCTGCGACAGGCACTGGAGCAGAACCAGTTCCTGGTCTATTTCCAGCCGCAGGCGCGGGTGGATGGCGAGGTGATCGGCTTCGAGGCCCTGCTGCGCTGGAACCACCCGACGCGGGGCTTCGTGTCGCCGGATCAGTTCATTCCGCTTGCCGAGGAGAACGGGCTGATCGTCCAGATCGGCGAATGGGTCTTGCGGGAAGCGTGCCGCGAGGCGGCATCCTGGCCGCGGCCGCTGCAGGTCGCCGTCAATCTGTCGCCGGTCCAGTTCCAGGCCGGCGATCTCGAACGTTCGATCCACCAGATCCTGCTGGAGACGGGGCTTGCCCCGACGCGGCTCGAGGTCGAGATCACCGAGGGGTGCTGATCGGCGATTTCACCCGCGCGCTCGATCTGCTGCGGCGGCTGAAGGCGCGCGGCGTCCGCATCGCAATGGACGATTTCGGCACCGGGTATTCCTCGCTGTCCTATCTGCAGTCGTTTCCGTTCGACAAGATCAAGATCGATCGCGGTTTCATCTCCAATCTCGAGGCGACGCCGCAATCGGCCGCGATTGTCCGCGCGGTCCTGAGCCTCGCGCACGCCCTGAATATCCCGGTCATCGCCGAAGGGGTGGAGACGGAAGCGCAGCGTGCCTTCCTGGTGCGCGAGGCCTGCGAGGAGATGCAGGGCTATCTGGTCGGCCGGCCCGACCCGATCGATCGCTATCTCGACCTGGTCGGCGTGACCGTAGAGCGCCGGCTCTACGCCTAGCCCCTGGATCCGGTGGCGGGATTCCGCGCGTCAGTCGACACCCGTTTGGAACCTTGGCTCGGACATATATTTCCTGACAGCGGAGCCGAGAGCAGGCGCGCGACGGGCGCAGCAAATCTTTTGCATAACCGCCATCGGCCTGACGCAAATAGGGGCAATAAATCTTGTGAGTGCGAGGGAGGGTCTCATGGAGAACGTACGTCGCTACCGGGCGCTGGCGTCCCTCTGTCGTCAGCAGGCGGCCTACCGGCCGCTTCAGAACTGGGAACTCCTCGGCCAAGCCGAACATTTCGAATATCTCGCCGAGGTCGAACTCAAGGCGCATTTCGACGCGTGCAACGTGCCACACGACGAGGGCGCCGCAGCGCCCGCGACATGGGAGACCCCGGTCGCGGCGTGACGGGGCCGGCCCGGCTCAATGCGACATCAGCGTCGGGACCGTCATGGCTTCCAGCATGGCTCGGGTGACGCCGCCGAGAACGCGCTCCTGCAATCGCGAATGGCCGTAACCGCCCATCACCAGGAGATCGAGGCCCTCGTCTGCCGCCAGCGACAGGATGGTGGGCTGGATGTTGGCGCGCGTCGCCGACAGGCCGATCGTGCGGGTCGACAGTCCGCGCCGGCCGAGATGTCTTGCCAAACCGCCCGCTGAAGCTTCGTCGGGGGCCGCGTTGGCCTCGCTGATGGTGATGATCACGACCTCATCGGCGCGCGCCAGGAACGGTGCTGCGTCGTGCACGGCGCGGGCGGCGAGGCGGCTGCCGTCCCAGCAGATGCCGATCCGCCCCGCCTTGAAAACTCCCTGGAAGGTGTAGGGCAGCAACAGCACCGGGCCGCCCGCCTGGAACAGGATCTCGCGCGGCACGTCGTTGTCGAAGGAGCCTTGCACCGGATCGGGCTGGACCACGACGCTGAGGTCGTGCAGCCGCGCCATCTCGCCGAGCGAGCCGGCTGCATCCACCGGGATCCCGCCGAGCGGGCGGCAGGCGGAGGAGATGCCGGCGTTCGCCGCTTCGATTCCGAACACGGCGAGCGCGGCCTCGGCCCGCTCCAGCGCGCGCTCGCGTTCCAGCTCGAACACGGCGGCCACCGCGGCGCCGCCTTCCATCACGTAAGCCGCGCTGGTTGCGACATAGCCGACCGCGACCGCGTCGAGATGAGCGTTGAACTGTGCCGCGAGCGAAATCGAGCCTTCGATCGCGGAGCGCATGGGACGTTCGGTGGGGATGTGGACGAGAATGTCTTTGTACATGGGCCGCCTCCGATGAACATCATCCGGTGGCTGCAGTCTTTCACTGCCGGAAGTACCCGCGTTGAGCTGCATCAAATGCGCAAGGACGACTTGCCGCGGCCGCACGCTCGCACATTCTTTGCCAAGATTTAATCGGACGGACGGGACGCCGTAAGGTGACGATGTCCATGTTGGATGCAAGGCGACACTTCCAACATGGACATTTCGACATGAACGACCGCGTCAATTCCGACACCTCGACGTCCCGCAAGATCTTGAGGCCGCGCCGGCTCGCGCTGCTCGGCACCGTGGCCGCGCTCGGCGTGGCCGTGCTGGCGGCTTCTCCCGGCTCTTCGCCGTTCGCTCTGAACTCCTTCATTGCCCCGGCCCAGGCCGCGGAATCCGCCACGACGCCGCCGGGCTTCGGTGACCTCGTCAGCAAGGTCAAGCCCGCCGTCATCTCGGTGCGGGTCAAGATCGACCAGGCCAACGACAAGAGCGCCATGCTGCAACAGAACCGGATGGATTCGGACGAGGAGACGCCGTTCGATCAGTTCTCACGACAGTTCGGCTTCCGTGGCCCGGGCGGCATGAACGGCATGCCGCGCCAGCGCCATCAGATGGTCACGGGCGAAGGCTCCGGCTTCTTCATCTCCGCCGACGGCTATGCCGTGACCAACAACCACGTTGTCGACCACGCCACCTCGGTGCAGGTGACGATGGATGACGGCACGAGCTACACCGCGAAGGTCGTCGGCACCGATCCGAAGACGGATCTCGCGCTGATCAAGGTCGATGGCAAGAAGGACTTCCCGTTTGTCACATTCGCCGACCAGAAGCCCCGCGTCGGCGACTGGGTGGTCGCGGTCGGCAATCCCTTCGGCCTCGGCGGCACCGTGACTGCCGGCATCGTCTCGGCCAGCGGCCGCGACATCGGCAATGGTCCCTATGACGACTTCATCCAGATCGATGCACCCATCAACAAGGGCAATTCCGGCGGCCCGGCCTTCGACATGAGCGGCAACGTGATCGGCGTGAACACTGCGATCTTCTCGCCCTCCGGCGGCTCGGTCGGCATCGGCTTCGACATCCCGGCCTCGACCGCAAAACTCGTCGTCGCGCAGCTGAAGGACAAGGGCGCGGTCACCCGCGGCTGGCTCGGCGTGCAGGTGCAGCCGGTCACCGCCGAGATCGCCGACAGCCTCGGGCTGAAGGAGGCGCGCGGCGCCATCGTCGACAGCCCGCAGGACGGCAGCCCGGCGGCCAAGGCCGGCATCGAGGCGAGTGACGTCATCACCGCCGTCAACGGCACCGCGATCAAGGACTCCCGCGACCTCGCCCGTACCATCGCCACCCTGGCGCCGGGCAGCTCGGTGAAGCTCGACGTCTTCCACAAGGGCGCCACCAAGACGCTGACGCTCGCACTCGGCGAGCTGCCGAACGAGCGGCAGGCCAAAGGAAATGGCAGCGCTGACGAGGGCAAGGGGCAGCCGAACGACGGCACACCGCGTCTCGGGCTCGGCCTGGCTCCGGCCGGTGACGTCCAGGGCGCTGGCCAGAAGGGCGTTGTCGTCACCGAAGTCGATCCGCAAGGGCCGGCGGCGCAGCGCGGCATCCAGACCGGCGACGTCATCCTCAATGTCGGCGGCAAGGCGGTCGCCAATGTCGGCGACGTCCGCTCCGAGCTGGCGCAGGCCAAATCGTCCGGCAAGCGCAGCGTGCTGTTGCAGGTCAGAAGCGCGGAGGCGACGAGGTTCGTGGCGGTGCCGCTCGCCTGAGGCGAATATCGATCAGCCAAAACTCAAACAAGGCGGCCCTCGGGCCGCCTTGTCCGTTTGCCTTCAGAGTCCCGGGAGGGGGTCATCGATAACATTCTCGTTAACGGCAGGGATGATGACCGGGTTCGTCCGAAAAAGCCGTGTTCGCTCATCACAGTCGGAGTAGCTCGGGTCTGCCGCGGCAACGACGCCGCCAACACGGGTTGCAAGCGTGGAACTTCGAACTTGCCGCCGTTTTGTGGAACTGGCCGGTGGTTCGCATTTGATCGGTGCCGACATGGATCGATTGAAGCTCTCGCTGAGGGGGGCGCTGCTCGCGGCGCCGTTCGTGCTTTGGGGCGGAAACGCGCTCGGTCGTGATGACGGCCGCTACGCGGACTCACCCCTCAAGCCATGGTTCGACAGCCTGCGCAGCCACCTCGGCCCGTGCTGCTCGGACGCAGATGGTTTTGCCGTCGCCGATCCCGATTGGGAGTCGCACAACGGGCATTATCGCGTGCGTCTCGACGGGGAGTGGATCGAAGTGCCTGATGAAGCCGTCATCACCGAGCCGAACCGCGCCGGCCGCACCATGGTGTGGCCGGTGAAGACAGCCTTTGGGGTCTCGATCCGCTGCTTCATGCCGGGCAGCATGATCTGAGACAGGTCGGCGTCAACGCTTGCTGGATTTGCGCTTCGACGATTTCTTGGTTGTCTTCTTGGTGGTCTTCTTCGTCGTCCTCTTCTTGGACGCTTTCTTCTTCGATGCCTTCTTCGGGACCTTCTTGCCCTTCTTGCGCGCCTTCGACAGTCCGATCGCGATCGCCTGCTTGCGACTCTTCACGCGTCCGCCACGGCCCTTGCGACCGCTCTTTGCCGTGCCCTTCTTGTAGCGTCGCATCTCGCTTTCGACATCGCTGCCGGAGCTGCGTGAGTAGCGACGTTTCTTTGCCTTGCGTGCCATGCATGTTCTCCCTTGGCCGAGGAGAACCATTCGACCCAGGCATGGTTCCGAAAGCGAGCATCTGACGTTCCAGATGCGCGACGCAGCCTAGAAGGAATTCGCCAGGTCGATCTCCGCTTCCAGCACCTGGATGCGACGTGCGGCCTCGGTGAAGGACAGATCGCGCGCAAATTGTGCGGGCTGACAAGCCTCATCGCTTAGCCGTTTCAGCCTTAGCCCCTGCGCCCGGGTCATCTGCTCGGTGAGGAAGACCCTGGCGTCGTATTTACCTTGAACCTGCATCTGGCTTCTCCGTCCTGAAATCCTGACTTGACTATATGTTCTTATTTTGTTCTAACAAGCCATGGACAACAGAATTAATGAAATTCGGCCTAAAATCAGCATCTTGAGGCTGGAAATGGCCGACGTCGAGGCCGCCGTGCGCGATCGCATCAACGGTGATCGCGATTGCAGCCAGCAGGCCCTGGCGCAAATGGATTTGCGCCGGAGGATCAATCTGCTGGTCGGCGAATGGAAGGCTGCCGGAGGCAGTGACGTGCTGCCTGACGTTCGCGACCGGATGCGCCGTCGTTCGCTAAAGACAGTCGGCAATCCCGCGCGCACGAACACGCGGCGCTGAAATCTTTGAGGGGGCGCCATGGAGGAAGACCCGGACACTTACCGGATCTTGAGGTTGCGCGCCGAGATTCTCGAATTGGGCTCTGCCATCCGGCAATTGCAGCGCGCGGGTCTCGATGATGCTGCGGCCCAACTTCTGATCGGACGCAAGCGCGCGCAGCTCGAGCATCTCGTGAAGGCGAATTCTGTGAGCCCCGGGCTCAACCTCCAAGCGCGCCGGCCGCAATGAGCTGACGCGGGCGCTCGCCGATACGGCGCGCGATTTGCCGATCGATCATCGAGACGAAAAAAGCCCCGCGCCGCCGCGGGGCTTTTGTCTGAGATGGGCGCCCGAGCTTACTTGGTGTTGCTCATGCCCTTGCTGCTCTTGTTCGTCATGGTGCCGCCCTGGTCCGATCCGGGACCGGAGCCACCCTGGCCGGAAGGATCCGCGCCCTTCGATGACTTGGTGTTGGCGCCGGTGGTCTGCGATGACGACATCGAGGATCCGTGTTTCGCCTTGTGCGATTTGGCCTGCGCGGCGAGCGGTGCAGCGGCGAGACCGGTTGCCAACATCACGGTGAGAGCGAGCTTGGTCGTTGTCATGTGAGGAACTCCCTGAGTTAAATTGACGCAGGCAGCCAACCGCCATTTATCGCAGGAGTTCCCAACAAAGCATCTGCCCCGCTTGACGCACGCTTCAAGATTGCTTGTCCTCTGCGAGGATGAACACCACGCCGGTGAGGGTCGCGCCGATCGCGAACGTCGTCACCAATGTAAAGGCAAAAACGATCGCGGCCTGGCTTCCACCGTGATTGAGCAGGTTGGCGACGGCGGGATTGCACAGGATCAGCGCGAGACTGAAGGTGAGGCCGAGGGCCGCGCCCATCATCGCATGCGTCATCAGCTTGATGAGGCCGGCAGGAGAGACCAGGTCCGACGACTTTTTTGCGCGCATGGGACTGCATCCCGATTTGGCATGCAAACGCGGGCCATAGTCGCCGGTTCCAAATAAATGAAGGAATTGTCATCACCGGCTTCATCCGACGTTCATGCCGGCCTTGCGAGGATGAGCGCCATCAAAACGGGACATTCGATATGGGTAAGGTAGTCTTTCTTTACCGCTCACTGGCCTATCGCAACGCCGCCGCGGACATTCTGCGCAAAGCGCGCAAGCTGCCGCGGGGCGCGGAGCGAAGCGCGGCTCGCCGCTATGCCAGGGCGCTACGCGATCTCGCCCGAACGGAGGCCTGGCTCGAAGGCCGGGTCGCGCGCGAACCGCGGATGGCGCAGCGTATGACGAGCGCGGCGTCCGGCTAGAGCCTTTGTCATCCAGATTGAATCGAAACGGAAGCTCTCGATTCTCGTCTTGACGCGTTTTCTCGACGCGAAACAGTCTTCACTTCGCTGCAAAACGCTCTAACCGGATGCGCGCTGCAATTCGGCGGAGCTGGCCTCGTCGAATTTGCTGGATGCGGTTGTCGCCGCCGTCTTGCGTGTCAACGGCACCTCCAGACGGCACAAAAGGCCCTCGGCTCGCCAATCGAACAGCGCCTGTCCACCGAGCTGGGACTCGACGCTCGCGAGCAGGCTTCGGGTGCCGAAGCCGCGAGATTTCGGAGTCATGACGAGCGGACCGCCGGATTCCTCCCAGCTCAGCGTAAGCACTTGATCCTCGACCTGCCAGCCGATCGTGAGCCGTCCCGATCTGGTCGAGAGGGCGCCATACTTGGCTGAGTTGGTGAAGAGCTCGTGCAGCGCGAGCGCCAGCGTCTGGGCCGTCGCCGGCACCAACTGGACCTCCGGACCCGCCAATATGATCTGGCCACCGAGCGAATAGGGCGCAAGCTCCTCGTCGATCAGCCTGGAGAGCTCGGCGCCCTGCCAGCTCGACAGCGACAGGATGGTGTGCACGCGCGCCAGCGCATTGATCCGTCCCTCGACGGCGTTGACATAGTCCTTGACCTCGTCGGCACGGGTGAGGCGCACGATCGACTGCGCCAGCGCCAACGCATTCTTGGCGCGATGATCGACTTCCCGCGCCAGCAGATTCTGCCGTTCCTCGGCACGTTTGCGTTCGGTGATGTCCACGGTGACGCCGCTCACGCGCACGACGCGACTGCTATCGTCCACGGTTGCTGCCGCCGTGCCGACGCACCAGCGCACTTCGCCGTCGGGCCTGATAATGCGGAACTCGGTCTCGTAGGCGCGCGCGCCCTTGTTGAATTCGGCGATCGCCTTGCGCAACTGATCGACGTCGTCGGGATGTAACAGCGCCTGAACGTTGGCCGGGTTGACCTCGAAGCTCTCGGGGCTGACGCCAAAGATGCGATACTGCCCATCGTCCCACATCCAGTCGCCGCTGATCCAGTCCCAATCCCAGGAACCCATCTTGCCGGCGGCGATCGCCATGCTGCGCCGCTGCTCGCTCTCGCGCAGCCTCGCGGTTGAGTTCTCCAATTCCGCGGTGCGCGCGCGGACGCGATCCTCGAGCTCCTGGTTCAGACGTTCGAGCTCGCGGGTCTTGCGGTAGAGCTCGGCAAACACCTTGATCTTGGCGCGCAGCACCTCCGGCACGACCGGTACCGGCACGTAGTCGACCGCGCCCATCTCGTAGCCGCGCAACCGGTCGATGTCGCTGACCTGGATGGCGGAGATGAAGATCATCGCGGTCTTCTGGAAGCGGGGATGCTCGCGGATCATTGCGGCGAGCTCGAAGCCGTCGAGCTCGGGCATGCAGACGTCGACCAGGATCACCGCGATCTCGGTCTTGAGCAGCAGCTCCAGCGCCTCGCGTCCGGACGAGGCGATCACGAGGTTCTCGCCGAGCTCCTTCAGGATCACCTCATAGGCGAGCAGCTTGGCCGGCTGGTCGTCGACGAGCAGGATGTTGACCTTTTCGTGGTCCATTCGCGGGCCCAACTCAGCGGTGCAGCCACATGCGGATCGCAAGCAGCAATTGATCGGTGTTGACGGGTTTGGCGAGGTAGTCGGACGCGCCGGCTTCGAGGCATTTCTCCCGATCACCCTTCATCGCCTTGGCGGTCAGCGCGATGATCGGAAGGCGGGCGAAGGCCGGATTTTCGCGAATGACGCCGATGGTCTGATAGCCATCCATCTGCGGCATCATGATGTCCATCAGCACGATGGCGATCTCCGGGTTGGATTCGACCAGGGTCACCGCTTCGTTGCCGGTTGTCGCCGTCAGCACTTTCATGCCGCGCCGTTCCAGCACGCTCGACAGCGCGAAGATGTTGCGGGCATCGTCGTCGACGAGCAGTGCGGTCTTGCCGATCAGGTCCTCGTCGGAACTGTTCAGCTTCTCCAGCATGCGTTGCTTCTCGATCGGAAGTTCCGTGATGACACGGTGCAGGAACAGCGCCGTCTCGTCGAGCAGGCGCTCGGGCGATTCCACGCCCTTGACCACGATGCTGCGCGCCATGGTGTGCAGTTCCGCATCCTCTTCCGCCGAGAGTTCGCGGCCGGTGAACACCACGACCGGAATGTTCGACAGCGCCTCGTCGCTGCGGATCTGGTCCAGTACCTCGAAGCCGCTCATGTCGGGCAGCCGCAGGTCGAGCACCACGCAGTCGCATGGCTCTTCGCGCAGCGTGGAGAGCGCGCCTGCGCCGGTGTCGGTCGTTACGATCTCGATGTCGTCGTGGTGCAGCAGCTCGCGGATCGAGAGCTGCTCGGCCTCGTTGTCCTCGACGATCAGGAGCCGCTTGCGCCTGGGACGTGCATATTCCTTGATCTGCGTCAGCGCGGCCGAGACGCCTTCGGTCGTCGTCGGCTTGTTGACGAAGGAGAACGCACCACGCGCCAGCGCATGCTGGCGGTCCTCGTCGAGCGTGATGATCTGTACGGGGATGTGACGGGTCAGCGGGTTGTGCTTGAGCTGGCTCAGCACGGTCCAGCCGAGCATGTCAGGCAGGAACACGTCGAGCGAGACTGCTCGCGGCTGATATTGCTTGGCAAGCTCCAGCGCCTCCGCGCCGCGGGCGGCGACCAGCACCTTGAATCCCTTGTCGCGAGCGAGATCGACCAGCACGCGCGCATAATGCGGGTCGTCCTCGACGATCAGGAGGATGCTGTCGCCGGGCTCGAGGTTGAGCCGGTCGTCGGGAAGCTGCTCGATGACGCGCTGCTGCTCCGGCGCGGCCGGCTGCAGCGCCGGCGGCTGGTTGTGTGGCTGTGGCGCGGGCGCCGCGCGGGGGGCGAGCGTCGGGCCGGAATATTTGAGCGGCAGATAAAGCGTGAAGGACGAACCCTTGCCCGGCGAGCTGCGCAGATGAATTTCGCCGCCGAGCAGGCTTGCCAGCTCGCGGCTGATCGCAAGTCCAAGGCCGGTGCCGCCATATTTCCGGCTGGTGCCGGCATCGGCCTGCTGGAACGCCTCGAAGATCAGCTTCTGCTTCTCCACGGGAATGCCGATGCCGGTGTCGGACACTTCGAAGGCGATCACGGCCGGCGCGGAGTTCAGGACCGGGTGATCCGTACCCCAGCCGCCGACGGCGCCGGCGACCTTGAGGCGCACCTCGCCTTCGGCCGTGAACTTGAAGGCGTTGGAGAGCAGGTTCTTCAGGACCTGTTGCAGGCGCTTGGAGTCGGTGACGATGCTGCGCGGAAGGCTCGGATCGACGTCGATCTTGAACGACAGATTGCGGTTGTCCGCCTCGTGCCGGAACGGCCGCCCGACGGTCTCGAGCAGGTTCGCGGTCAGGATTTCCTCGGCGTCGACCGTCACCGTGCCGGATTCGATCTTGGACAGATCCAGAATGTCGCTGATCAGATTGAGCAGGTCGGTGCCGGCGCCGTGGATGGTACGGGCGAATTCGACCTGCTTGGCCGAGAGGTTGCCGTCCGGATTGTCGGTGAGCTGCTGTCCCAGGATCAGGATCGAGTTCAGCGGCGTGCGCAGCTCGTGGCTCATATTGGCGAGGAATTCGGACTTGTACTTCGAGGTCAGCGCGAGCTCGGTCGCCTTTTCCTCCAGGGCGCGGCGGGCCTGCTCGATCTCCTGGTTCTTGCGTTCGACCTCGACGTTGCGCTCGGCGAGCTGCTGCGCCTTCTGCTCGAGCTGGTCGTTGGTCTGCTGCAATTCGCGCTGCTGGGTCTGAAGCTCGCCGGCGAGCTGCTGCGACTGCTTGAGCAGGCCTTCGGTCTGCATCGTCGCTTCGATCGAATTGAGCACGATGCCGATGGAGTCGGTGAGCTGCTCCAGGAACGTCATCTGCGAGGTCGTGAAGGAGACGAGCGAGGCAAGCTCGATCACGGCCTTGACCTGGCCCTCGAACAGCACAGGCAGCACGACGAGGTTCTTCGGCGCGACGCGGAACAGCGCCGAGTTGATCGGCACCACGTCGGATGGAATGTCGGCGACCACGCGCGGCCGCCTGTCGAGGGCGCACTGGCCGATCAGTCCGTCGCCGAACTGCAATACGCGCTGATACGGATAGATGCCGTCGCTGGCATAGGAGGCCAGCAGCAGGAGCTGCGGATTGTCCTCGCTCTCGATCTGGTAGATCACGCCGGTATGGGCGTTCACCAGTGGCGACAGCTCGGTGAGCAGCAGCCGGCCGACGGTGGTGAGGTCGCGCTGGCCCTGGAGCATGTTGGTGAATTTGGCGAGGTTGGTCTTCAGCCAGTCCTGCTCGGTGTTCACGTCCGTCGTGAGACGGAGATTCGTGATCATCGTGTTGATGTTGTCTTTCAGTTCGGCCACCTCGCCGCGGGCGTCGACCTGGATCGATCGCGTCAGGTCGCCCTTGGTCACGGCGGTCGCGACCTCGGCGATCGCGCGCACCTGCGAGGTGAGGTTGGCAGCGAGCAGGTTGACGTTGCCGGTGAGGTCCTTCCAGGTGCCGGCAGCGCCGGGCACGTTGGCCTGACCGCCGAGGCGGCCCTCGACGCCGACCTCGCGCGCCACCGACGTCACCTGGTCGGCGAAGGTCGCGAGCGTCTCGGTCATGTTGTTGATGGTGTCGGCGAGAGCGGCGACTTCGCCGCGCGATTTCATCGTCAGGTTCTGCTTGAGATCGCCGTTGGCGACCGCGGTCACCACCTTGACGATGCCGCGCACCTGCTCGGTCAGGTTCGCAGCCATCAGGTTGACGGTGTCGGTGAGGTCCTTCCAGGTGCCGGCGACGCCGGGCACCTGCGCCTGGCCGCCGAGCTTGCCCTCGGTGCCGACTTCGCGCGCGACGCGCGTCACTTCGCCGGCGAAGGCGTTGAGCTGGTCCACCATGGTGTTGATGGTGTTCTTGAGCTCGAGGATTTCGCCCTTCACGTCGACGGTGATCTTGCGGGAGAGGTCGCCGCGGGCCACGGCCGTGGTCACCTCGGCGATGTTGCGGACCTGGGTGGTGAGGTTCGCCGCCAGCAGGTTGACGTTGTCGGTCAAGTCCTTCCACGTGCCGCCGACGCCGGGCACGACGGCTTGACCGCCGAGGCGGCCTTCGGTGCCGACCTCGCGCGCGACGCGCGTCACTTCGGCGGCGAAGGAGCGGAGCTGCTCGACCATGGTGTTCAAGGTGTCCTTGAGCAGCAGGATCTCGCCGCGCACGTCCACCGTGATCTTCTTCGACAGGTCGCCGCCGGCGATCGCGGTCGCGACCTCGGCGATGTTGCGGACCTGGGCCGTCAGGTTCGAGGCCATGAAGTTGACGTTGTCGGTGAGATCCTTCCAGGTGCCAGCGACGCCGGGCACTTCCGCCTGTCCGCCGAGCTTGCCTTCGGTGCCGACCTCGCGCGCCACGCGCGTCACTTCGCCGGCAAAGCCGTTGAGCTGGTCCACCATCGTATTGATGGTGTTCTTGAGCTCGAGGATTTCGCCCTTCACATCGACGGTGATCTTGCGGGAGAGGTCGCCGCGCGCCACGGCAGTGGTCACTTCGGCGATGTTGCGGACTTGGGCCGTGAGGTTGCCCGCCATCGAGTTCACGCTGTCGGTGAGGTCCTTCCAGGTGCCGGCGACGCCGGGCACGTTGGCCTGACCGCCGAGGCGGCCTTCGGTGCCGACCTCGCGCGCCACGCGCGTCACCTCGCCCGCGAAGCGGTTGAGCTGGTCGACCATCGTGTTCAGGGTGTCCTTGAGCTGAAGGATCTCGCCGCGCACGTCCACGGTGATCTTGCGCGAGAGGTCGCCGCCGGCGATGGCGGTCGCCACTTCGGCGATGTTGCGGACCTGGGCGGTGAGATTGCCCGCCATCGAGTTCACGGAATCGGTCAAGTCCTTCCAGGTGCCGGCGACGCCCGGCACGCCGGCCTGGCCACCGAGCTTGCCGTCGGTGCCGACCTCGCGGGCGACGCGGGTGACCTCGCCGGCGAAGGCGTTGAGCTGGTCCACCATCGTGTTGAGCGTTTCCTTCAGCTGAAGGATTTCGCCCGACACGTTCACCGTGATCTTCTTCGACAAGTCGCCCTTCGCCACCGCGGTCGCGACTTCGGCGATGTTGCGGACCTGACCGGTGAGGTTCGAGGCCATCGAGTTGACGCTGTCGGTGAGATCCTTCCAGGTGCCGCCGACGCCGCGCACGACCGCCTGGCCGCCGAGCTTGCCTTCGGTGCCGACCTCGCGGGCGACGCGGGTGACCTCGCCGGCGAAGGCGTTGAGCTGGTCCACCATGGTGTTGATGGTGTCCTTCAGCTCCAGGATCTCGCCGCGCACGTCCACGGTGATCTTCTTCGACAGGTCGCCGCCGGCGACCGCCGTCGTCACCTCAGCGATGTTGCGGACCTGTGCGGTCAGATTCGACGCCATCGAGTTGACGCTCTCGGTGAGGTCCTTCCAGGTGCCGGCGACGCCGAGCACGTTGGCCTGGCCGCCGAGCCGCCCCTCGGTGCCGACCTCGCGCGCCACGCGCGTCACTTCGCCGGCGAAGGCGTTGAGCTGGTCGACCATGGTGTTGAGCGTCTCCTTCAGCTGAAGGATTTCGCCCGAGACGTTCACCGTGATCTTCTTCGAGAGGTCGCCGCTCGCGATGGCCGTGGCGACGTCGGCGATGTTGCGGACCTGCGCGGTCAGGTTCGAGGCCATGAAGTTGACGTTGTCGGTGAGGTCCTTCCAGGTGCCGGCCACACCAGGCACCTGGGCCTGGCCGCCGAGCTTGCCTTCGGTGCCGACCTCGCGCGCCACGCGCGTCACTTCCGAGGCGAAGGAGTTGAGCTGGTCCACCATGGTGTTGATGGTGTCCTTCAGCTCCAGGATCTCGCCGCGCACGTCCACGGTGATCTTGCGCGAGAGGTCGCCGCGCGCCACGGCGGTGGTGACGTTCGCGATGTTGCGCACCTGTGCGGTCAGGTTGCCGCACATCGCGTTGACGGAATCGGTGAGGTCCTTCCAGGTGCCGGCGACGCCGGGCACGATCGCCTGGCCGCCGAGCTTGCCGTCGGTGCCGACCTCTCGGGCCACGCGCGTCACTTCGGAGGCGAAGGAGCGGAGCTGGTCCACCATCGTGTTGATGGCTTCCTTGAGCTGAAGGATCTCGCCGCGGACGTCGACGGTGATCTTCTTGGAGAGGTCGCCGTTCGCGACCGCGATCGTCACCTCGGCGATGTTGCGAACCTGGTTGGTCAGGTTGTTCGCCATCGAGTTGACGCTCTCGGTGAGGTCCTTCCAGACGCCGGTCACCTCCGGCACCTGGGCCTGTCCGCCGAGCTTGCCTTCGGTGCCGACCTCGCGCGCCACGCGCGTCACCTCGGAGGTGAAGACGCCGAGCTGCTTGATCATGGTGTTGACGATGTTGGCCGATTGCAGGAATTCGCCCCGCAGCGGCCGGCCGTCGACGTCGAGCTTGACGGTCTCGAGCAGATCGCCTTGCGCGACCGCCGCGACGGCGCGCGTCACCTCGCGCGTCGGCCACAACAAATCGTCGATCAGCGTGTTGACGGAGCCTTCCATGTCGGCCCAGGAGCCGGAGGCGAGGCCGAATTTCACGCGCTGGCGCGTCTTGCCTTCGCGGCCCACCACCTGGCCGACCAGTTCGAGCTGCTGCGCCATGCGCTGGTTGGCGGCGATGATTTCATTAAAAGTGTCGGCGATCTTGCCGTCGATGCCGAGATAATCGCCGCTCATCCGCACGGAGAAGTCGCCGCTCCGCATCGCCTGCAAGGCGAGCAGCAATTCCGCCCGGGAGTCCGGATCCGACATACCGTTGGCTTTTGGCTTTGGGACGCGACGACCGGAGCGTGAAGTTCCGGGATCGAGGTCGCTCATACTGATTCCCCCGCAGGCGCCGGCCGAATCCAACGCGTGACGCATCTGGTCGAAATAGAGCGTCAGCCTAATTCGAAATCAAGCGCCAAGGCGCGGCGCGTGAAACCGGAACCTGCTTTGCTCAGCCCGAAGTAAATAACGGCGATCCGCCGAATTGGTTCCATGTGATTCGGAAAGAATTGCGTCGGGCGGTCCCCGGCGTCTCATTCGGCCGTCACCGGCATCCGTTCGGAACGGAGCGCCGAGCCTCGTGGTTAGCCGGCAAAGAGGGAGAATGGACATGAAAGCAGGACTTGCCGCGATCGTCGTCATGCTGTTTGCCGGGTCGGCCTTGGCGCAGGGCGGTGCGCCCAGCGGGCGCGGGGCGGTGACCGGCGATCCCGCCGCGAACTCCGCCAGCCCGCAGGCCGATACCCCGACCACGGGGGCGGCGACCCGGTCGAACCCGAGCGGAAGCGGCACCTCATCTTCGGGCGGCAAGGATGACAATGGCGATGCAGGCCGGGACAAGATGCCGGAGAGCGACCGCACCGTGCGGCCGCAGAGCCAGCAACATCATCCGAACGACAAATAAAGCTGGCTACTTGTCTGCCATGGTGCGCTCGGCGTCCTTGACCTGTGCGCGCAGCATCGGGAGCTGCTCGCGCGCGAACGCTGCGAGCGCCGCGTTATCGGGCGCCCTCAGATAGCGTTCGAGCAGGTCGATGGCCGATTCATACTCGGGAATTTGCGAGGCATAGAAGCTGCGGACGTAAGTCGGTCCGTCCGAAGCTTCGGGCTCGACCAGGCTGGCGCCGACGGACGACGTTTTGTCGACGCGCGGCTCCGCGCCGATCGCCTGCTGTATCTGCTTCAGCGCCTTGTCGCGCTTCGCTGCCTCCTCGGCACGCAAGGCGGCGAGGTTCTTGACCTCGGCGTTGCCCTTCAGATCAGTATTCTCCAGAAGGCCCTGCTGGAAGCGACTGAAATTGTAGAGACCGCTGATGACGTCGGTTGCGCTCGGCGGGCGGTCGCCGGGCTTTCGTTCACCGGTGCTGTCGGCAAGCGCCGCTGTGCTGATGAATGCCAGGATGATCGCGGCGAGAACTCGCATCCATGTCAATTGCGGGTCGCGTGTAAAGTTCCCTCAACATTACGATCCGGCAAGCGGGTTGCGACGCCAGAGTTCCGTCCCCACGTCTTCTCCATGAAACAGTCTGACATCTTCAGGGATAACGCCGACAACTGTCTCCAGCTCGCCGAGCGCGCCGAGGGACAACCCGCCCACAAGCGCTATTCGCGCATGGCGGACGCCTGGACGGCGCTCGCTCATGAGCAGGATTGGCTCGACGGCGAGATCGCGCCCGTTGCCGTTCGTTTCCCACAGAAGCAGGACGCCTGAGCGCTCGCCTTTTCGTGAATCCGCGTGTGAGACCGCTCACGGAGTGCAAGCGACCAATCCAGGATGATCAGGGAACAGTCAATCGCGTTGGATTTCGATTCCAGCAGGAGGTTTTTGCGATGGCCCCACGTCTGGCTCTTCTTTCACTCATTCTCGCCTTCGGCGTCTCGGTCGCGTTCGCGACAGTGACGACGGTTCGTCAGGTGCATCTGGAAAACGCATCGGCTGCCGTCCACGCAACGCACAGTTAGGACGACGTCGGAACATTCGGCGCCGCAGTGCGTAAGCGATTCGACCCATCAGAAGAGGCGAAGGGACATCATGGCCCATTCCGACCACGGCATCGTCAAGGACAAGCGGGCGGAAGAGCAGCCCCGCGACAAGCAGCGCGCGCAATCCGTGCACAAGACGGATCCGGAGAGAACTGATCCGAAAGGCTCGCCCTCGCGGGAGGCGACGCGCGACCCCAGACTGAACGACAAGAGCAAGACGCCGGGCTCCGGCATGACGCCGGATGATTCCGGCGACGCGCCGAGCGGTTAGACAGAACGGTAGTTTTCGCGCGAGGAACGAATCCTCGTGCGCGGAGTCGACAGGTTGCTTCCGGTTGTCATGCCCCCGGTGCGCCGGAAGCAATTTCCAAGGACGGCTCCGGCACTCACCGTGCCGGGGCCGTTCGCTTGTGGAAGGCGACTACGGCTCAGTCGTCGGTACCGTTCTCGGGATCTTTCTGGGTATGTCCCTCAACTCCGCGGCCGAACACGCCGAAGCTGCTCGACTTCACACCGGCGCCTGCGTCGACGCCTACGGCAGCCAGTCCGAACTTGAGGAGCTCGCGGACCGCCGCCGCCCGCGTCGGCATGCGATGCTTGAACCGGAAATCGTCAACAGCGGCCAACTCTTCCGGCGAGAGCATGACCTGAAGGCGCTCGGCACGTAGGTCTTTCATGGTCGATCACGCAAATTGAGTAGGTTGAGTAGATTACTCAACGAGCCAACTTGGCGGGAGTTCCACAAGAGACGACAAGGCCTCCAAATGAGTAAAAATATACAATAAAATCAATAAGTTATTATTGAAACGACTTTCGCGGTCGCGCATTTCCTCCTGGACAGGGAGAGAGACCATGACGGACGAAGTCAGGTTGCCCCGTAAGCTTTCCGAAGAGCCGGAAGCCCCTAAGCCGATGCGCCCAAGCCACCAGAAGGTCATCGAGCAAGTCGAGCGCTGGGCCAACAGCCCGGGCCTTCAGCCACCGAGGACGGAAGATGCGAAGACGATCTGAGCCACATACGTTCGAACAACGTCTCGCGGCGCAGAAGCTGCGGCTTGAGCACGAGCTGTCGGGCCTGCCGAATGGGCGCCAGCGCGACGTTGTTGTCGCGCGCATCGATCAGCTGCAGACCGCTGCCGAGATGTATGGCTTCCTGATGCTACGGGACGATGCCGCGGCCCCTCGCTGATTGCCCGATGCGCTCGGTCTGCACCGCGCGCGAGGTGATGCGAAACTTTCGCCTCAGCCACCACGCCAATACCGACACGGTCGCCCATACCAGAATGGCAGCCACGAACGCGCCAATCGTGGTTGTCGCAACCACGACGTAAAAAACTGAGGCGAATGCTGCAAGACCGATGCTTCCCAGGCCCGCACCCGCAGCATCGAGCGCTGCGGCCTGCTGTCCGCGCCTCCGCCCGCTGAGGCCGGCTTTTTCCTTGGCGCGGCGCTCGTGGCTTTCGATCAGCGTTGCGCTGGCGCAGAAGATGGCGGGAAGCGCGAGGAAGAGCCCGCCGACGGAGACTCCGAAACGCGCGCCCACGATCCCCGCGATGACCGTTGCCAGCCCGCCAAGCAGGAAGCGGACACCGTACTCGTACCACCGTGTCTGTTTTAGCGCCGATGGAGACAGCTTAACCAGCATCAGGCGGCACCTCCAAAGCCCACGAGCAGACCGAAGGCGACGACGAGCCATACGGCAAAAGCGGCGATGGTGGCTGGCAGTGCGCCGAGATGAAACCTCATCAGGAGATGGCAGACGACGAGGCTGTAGCAGGCGAGTGCGATGGCGCCATAGATCATCGTCCAGCTTTCGGCGGCGACATATTGTGGGCCGTGCTGGACGACGGCGATGCTGAGAGTGGCCAGCGCGACCGACGGAGCCGCGCCGAGCAGCCCGGCAAAGCTCTTCGGTTTGAGCATGTCTCCCAGGATCGCGAAGGCGGAGACGATGACCCCGCCCGCGATGAAGCGCACGAGATATTCCGTCATGACCGCACCTGCGAGGCAGGAGGCCGCTGCCGTAGCTTTCCGAGCGTGAGCGGCCGGAACAGTCGCTCGACGACGACGCCGAGGGTGAAGCCCGCCACGACGTCGCTGGCCCAGTGTGCAAGCACGACGACGCGCGTCAACGACAGAGCCACGGCAAGCGAGCGCACCAGCCGGCGTGGGATGGGGTTCAGCAGCCCGGCCGCTGAGGCCAGCGCGCCCATGTGCAGAGCATGGCCGGAAGGAAACGCATCGTGGGATCGTCCCGAGATGGGAACACCGTGTGCATGACCAAGGACTGTCAGTCGGTCGGGCCTCGTCTGGTCAAACAGCGACTTCAGCAGGTGCGGCAGCACCGCAGTCGCCAGGGAGACCGCCAACACGTGATTTGCGGCAGGACGCGCATCGGGTCGCCGAAGCTGGGCGTAAAGCCATCCAGCCGCAGCGAGAGCAAGCAGCACGTGCTCGTCTGCAGCCCACGTCAAAGTCTGGGCGACTTGCTCGAGGCCTGAATTGGTGTCGTGCGCAATTTCGCTTGCGAGCGCCTGGTCGATCCGGGTGGGTTTTACTTTTACGAGTGCCATCGGTCCGGCGAGATATCCTAGATGACTGTCTTGCAAATTCTGTATGACAATGAAGGTTCCTGGGTCGCGCCGTACCGCGTAGCTCTCGTTGCCACAAGCTGCCGACAGATCGGAGCGCGTGCGACAGGCTGCTCCGGACGGCCAGGCGGCGCCATCGCTTGCGATTCGGCGTACGCAGAGAAATGCCGCGACGAGGAGGACGCCGAGCGGCGGCCTCCTCGTCCGAAGCCGTTACTTGGACTGTCCGACGCTCGGCGCCTTGCCGAGCTCCTTGGCCATGTCGAGATGGTGCTTGAGTGCCGGCAGCGTCTTGCCGGCCCAGTCCTTCAGCGCGGAATTGTCACCGCCCTTGGCATAGCGTTCGAACAGCGACACCGCATCTTCGTGGGCGCTGACCTGGTAGGAATTGTAGTCCGAGCTGAAATCCTTGCCCGCGGCGTTCTTGAGCTTGTCGAGCTTGCTCTGGTGCGAGCTGTCGAGCGCCGTCGGCAGGGTCGCTTGCACCTTGCCGTCACCGACGAGACCCTTGAGCTCGGTGCTGGTCTTGGTGTGGTCGGTCACCATCTGCTGTGCGAAGCTCTTCTCCTGCGCGTTGCCCTTCTGCTGGGCGAGCTTGCTCGACTCGATCTCGAACATGTCGCTGATCGCGACCTCCTTGACGAAGTCGGCGGTAGCAGGTGCGACGCCGAGCACCGAGTTGACGCCGGTCTTCTCGCCCAGCGACTGGGCGAGCGCGGGGCCTGCGAGAAGCACGCAGGCAAGGGCGATGACGGTCCGTTTCATGTCTGGTCCCTTCGATTGGGCGCGCAGCCTCTTGCCGCGCGATGTTGCGCCGATCAACACGCCGCAGGGGCCGCGGTTCCTAACGACTAATCCGCGGGATTCCGTCCGGTGCGCGGATTGATGGGATCGGTCGGCTTGCGTCGAAGCCGCTCGGGCAGAAACGGCTCAGTGGCGGCGGCCGTGGCCTCGGCACGCACGTCGGCATGGCGCTGCGCGCGCTCGTGCGGCGTCTTGTTGTCATTGAAGTGGTATTTCACGTCGACGCCATCGACGGGGTCATTGACGCCATGCTGGATATCGCGGAAATCGCTCATGGTTCACCTCATTCCTTTCCCGGCAGGATCGTTTCGAGCACCTGCCGCGCTGCTCCCTTGATCATCCCGCTTTCGTTCGGATCGCCCTTCATCAGGGCGAGCGAGAAGTTCTTTGCCTGTTGAAGCGTGATATGCGGCGGCAGCGGCGGCACTTCGGGATCGGTCTTCACCTCCAGCACGACGGGCAGCTCGCTCGCCAGCGCCTGCTCCCAGGCCGAGCCGAGCAGCTGTGGGCTATCGACGAAAATGCCGCGCAGGCCGATGAGCTCGGCGAAGCGGGAATAGGAGACGTCGGGAATGCGCTGCGAGGCCTCGAATTTGGGATCACCGTTGATGATGCGCTGCTCCCAGGTCACCTGATTGAGATCCTCGTTGTTGAAGACGCAGACGATGAAGCGCGGATCGCGCCAGGAGCGCCAGTACTTGGCGGCGGTAATCAGCTCGGCCATGTTGTTCATCTGCATGGCGCCGTCACCGACGAGGGCGATCACGGGGCGGTCGGAATGAGCGTATTTGGCGGCGAGGGCATAGGGCACCGCGGCGCCCATCGAGGCGAGGCCGCCCGAGAGCGAGGCGGTCATGCCGCGCCGCATCTTCAGGTCGCGCGCGAACCAGTTGGCACAAGAGCCGGAATCGCTGGTGACGATGGCGCGGTCCGGCAGACGCGGGGACAATTCCCAGGCGACGAGTTGCGGATTGACCGGCGCGGCGGGCTGATGCGCGCGGTCATCCAGCGTCTTCCACCATGCCGCAACGTCCTCTTCGATGCTTTGGCGCCAGGCGCCGTCGCCCTTTGATTTCAGACGCGGCAGCAATGCGCGCAGGGTCTCGGCGGCGTCGCCCACGAGGCCGACCTCCATGGGAAAGCGGATCGACATCATGCTGGCGTCGATGTCGATCTGCACGCCGCGTGCGCTGCCTTCCTTGGGGAGGAATTCGGCGTAGGGGAAGGCGGAGCCGACCATCAGCAGCGTGTCGCATTCCATCATCATGTCGTAGCTGGGCTCGGTGCCGAGCAGGCCGATCGAGCCGGTGACCCACGGCAGATCGTCGGGCAGCGCGGCTTTCCCGAGCAGCGCCTTGGCGCAGCCGGCCGACAGCCGATCAGCGACGGCGATCACCTCGTCGGTGGCGCCAAGCGCGCCGGCGCCGACGAGCATCGCAACCTTCTTGCCGGCATTGAGCACCTCCGCAGCGCGATCGAGATCGGCCTCACGCGGCATGATGCTGGGTGCGCTGTAGCCGATGCCGGAATGCAGCGTGCCGTGTGCACGGGGTGGGTCCTCGTAAGGCTCTTCCTGCAAGTCATTGGGCAGGATGATCACGGTCGGGGTCCGCCGCGCCAGCGCGATCCGCACCGCACGATCGATCAGGTGTCGCACTTGCGCAGGCGAGGAGGCCTGCATGACATAGGCGCCGGCAACATCCTTGAACATCGAGACGAGATCGAGCTCCTGCTGATAGCTCCCGCCGAGCGCGTTCCGCGCCTGCTGGCCGACGATCGCCAGCACCGGCTGGTGGTCGAGCAGCGCGTCGTAGAGCCCGGTGACGAGATGCGAAGCGCCGGGCCCGGAGGTCGCGATGCAGACGCCGAGCTGGCCTGAGAATTTTGCGTAAGCGGTCGCCATGAATGCCGCCATCTCCTCGTGCCGCGCCTGCACGAAGCCGATCTTGCCGTCGGCCCGGTTCATCGCGCCGAACACGCCGTTGATGCCGTCGCCGGGATAGCCGAAGATATGACGCACGCCCCATTGATGCAGACGCTGGACGATGAAGTCGGAGACGGTCTGGGACACCATGCGCGGCCTCGATTCCGAGAGCTGTTTTGAAGCTCAGAGAACCGCTCGCCCGCAGCGATGTTCCTGCCCGAGTGCTGACAGCGGCGTGCGGAACAGTAGCGGAACGATCGCTCGCCTGTCCGGTTGATTCATGCACTGTCTGAGTGGAGCACTGAGATGTTGAATCAAGCAGAGCTGGACCGCGCCGAGATTGGCCGTTTGATTGGCAGCGACAAGGTCGAAGGAACATCCGTCTATGGTGCCGACCGCAACCGGATCGGATCGATCGAGCGTGTGATGATCGACAAGATCAGCGGCAAGGTGTCCTACGCCGTGCTTGGGTTCGGCGGCTTCCTTGGGCTCGGGAACGATCACTACCCGTTACCGTGGCAATCGCTGAAATACGATACGGAGCTGGGCGGTTATGTCACCGCGATCACAGCCAAGGATCTGCAAAGCGCGCCGAAATACGGCGAGCGAAGCGATTGGAACTGGGGTGATGAAGCCGCCGTCCGTGGCATCAACTCCTATTACGGTGTTCCCTTCGCATAGACGTTGCATGGAAAGGGAGTTCGATGAGCAAGGAACGGCCGACCGACGATCCCCGGGATCAGAATGACTGGGGATCGCACAGACAGACGGACAAGCCCTGGAAGGGCAATCCGGAGAAGGAACAAGGATCGGACAAGGTGAAGCCCGATCTGGAGAAATGGCACGAGACGAAGACGCACTGACACGAGTGCTTCCGTGGGAGAACGAGATGAAGCGCGGCGTTGATGACGCGCGCTGCTTTCTTGACGATCGCGTTCACGAATGGCCGTGGGGCTCTTGGAAGGCCAGATGGACGCTTGGAGCTGCGGCATGGTCGCAATGACATCCCCTCCTGCAAGGAACTCATCGATCGGATCATGGATGACGCGGAATAGATCATCCGCAGCCGTCTGATCGGGTTCCTGGATGGGACGGGGGCGACGCGAAAAGTCGCGTGACACCGCCAAACTTCTTAACCACGGCGGCACTTGACCGCTGGAATTGCGCGCGACGCCTCCTAAATAGGGATAAATTACCCCTTTCAAAATCAATTTCAGGAGGCGTCCGTGGTCCTGAAGAGCGTTCATTTTGCAGTTGCCCTTGCCCTCGTGCTCGCTGGCGGCGGCATCGCACGCGCTGACGACTACAAGCCCGACGAATATCTCGGCCTCGATCTCTCCAAGGCCGTGCTGTCGCCGAAGCGGCTGGGCCCGGAAACGCAGTTCGCGCCGGTGGCTTTGGAGGCGCGCGGCGGCAACGAGGCGCAGGCCCGCGCCGAGCCGATCGACGTGCCGAAGAAAGTTGCCGCTGAACGCGTGCGTGTGGCCGCGCCCAAGGTCGCGCACGCCAAGCCCGCCCAGCCGCGCGGGGCGGCCCGCGCGAAGCTTGCGCATCGTCACGGCAACCCGCTGGATGCGCAGGCGATGGATACCCGCATCCAGACCTGGCCGTGCCGCTCCGGCGGCATCTGCAACTGGAAGCGTTAGACGAGGCTGGAGCCGTCATCCGCGCGTCGCAAAACCGTAGGCGCGGAGTCAAGAAACCGTAAGCCGGGAGTCAAGGAGCGCAGGCACCTTCCGTCGCGATTCGACGAAGGTTTCCTGAATGGCAACGCTCCGCGCGTCGCGCGCATGGACCCGGCGGCAATTCCTGGTCCGTTCGACTTCAAGCCTGGCGGTTGCCTCGCTCGGCACGCTCGCGAGACCGTACCTCAGCCGGGCCGCCGACCGTCCACAGATCGCCGGCGGGATTCAGTCCGGCGATGTGTCGGATGGCTCTGCCGTGATCTGGGCGCGCGCGGACCGGGCCGCACGGATGCACGTGGAGTACTCGACTGTCGAGAGCTTCAGGAGCGTCATAGCGTCGGCCTCGTGCGATGCGTTGCCGGACGCGGACTGCACCGCAAAGCTGCAGCTCGACGACCTGCCGCCCGGGCAGGACGTCTTCTATCGCGTCCGCTTCGATGACATCGCCACCGGCCTTCGCGGAGAGAGCCGTCTCGGGCATTTCCGCACCCCGCCGGCAGCCAGCCAGTCGATCTCATTCGTGTGGTCCGGCGATGTCGCGGGGCAGGGCTGGGGCATCGACATTTCGCGCGGCGGCTATCGCAGCTATCGCACCATGCTCGACAACCACCCGGATTTCTTCATCCATTCCGGCGATCACATTTACGCCGACTGCACGATTCCTTCCGAACAGAAGCTGCCCAACGGCGAGACCTGGCGCAACCTCGTGACCGAGGAGAAGTCCGAAGTCGCGCACACGCTGGCGCAGTTCCGCGGCAACTACAAATACAACCATCTCGACGAACACTTTCGCGCCTTCCATGCGGAGGTGCCGATGTTCGCGCAGTGGGACGACCACGAGGTCACCAACGACTGGTCGCCGACCGGAAGCTACGATAATGCCGGTTACGAAGACGACGGCACCCCGCGCCTGGTCGCGCGCGCCCGCCGCGCCTTCTTTGACTTCATGCCGATCCGCGATATCGGCGCGCAGCAGGGCCGGGTCTACCGCCGCATCGGCTACGGTCCGCTGCTCGACGTCTTCATGATCGACATGCGCAGCTATCGCGATGACAGCTGGAACAAGGGCGGCGATCACCGCGGCTGGATCCTCGGTGCCGAGCAGCTCGCCTGGCTGAAGCGGGAGGTCGCGGCCTCGCGGGCAACGTGGAAGATCATCGCCGCTGATTTGCCGATCGGCCTCATCAGTCTCGATGCTGTTGCGCTCGGCAATGGGGCGCCCGACCGGCGCGAGCACGAGATCGCCGGTCTTCTCAGCTCCATCAAGCGCGCCGGAATCCGCAACATCGTCTGGCTCACCGCGGACATGCACTACACCGCCGCGCACTATTACGATCCCGGCAAGGCGCAATTTAGGGATTTCGAGCCGTTCTGGGAGTTCGTCTCCGGCCCGCTCCACGCCGGCAGCTGGGGCCCGGGCGAGCTCGATGACACCTTTGGTCCGGTCGCGATGTATCAGAACGGCTGTAGTGCTGCGCAGGGCGAGAATTTGGCGCCCTGTTTCGGATTGCAGTTCTTTGGCCGCGTCGACATCGATGGCCGCAGCGGCGTCATGACCGTCACCTTGAAGGACGTGGACAATCGCAGCCTCTGGTCGGTCGACATCGCGCCGCAGCCACAGTTGCGTCCCGCTGTGGTCGCGCAGCATTCGTGAGGGGCGGGCGGCTCGTTTAACCTCTCCCGCTTGCGGGAGAGGTCGGCGCGAAGCGCCGGGTGAGGGCTTTCTCCTCTTGGGGATTGTCCCGTTGCGGATGCACCCTCTCCCCAGCCCTCTCCCGCAAGCGGGAGAGGGAGCCCACTTCGTCCGCGGCGACGACCTGATCCGACCTAACCCGATCTTGATTGGCCGCCTCCGGTCGCCATCGCTATACTCACCGCCCCGCCACCTCTTTTCCATCACCGAAGAGTCTGTCCCCGCGGCCTCGCGGCGCGTCCGGCGGGATGCAATACGTCAGGAGTTAGCTCATGGACAATCTGAAGACCCAGGGCATCAGCATGCCCAAGCTCGGCCTCGGTACCTTTCGCATGCAGGGCGATGCCTGCCGCGCAGCGGTCGAGAGCGCGCTGGCGATCGGCTATCGCCACATCGACACCGCCGAGATGTATGCCAATGAGGAGCCGATCGGATCAGCCATCGCCGCGTCCCGTCTGCCGCGCGGCGAGTTGCACGTCACCACAAAGGTCTGGCACGAGAACCTCACCCCCGATGCGATGCGGCGTGCCTTCGATGCCAGCCTGAACAAGCTTCGGCTCGACCATGTCGATCTCTACCTCGTGCACTGGCCGTCGAAGGCAGCGGACTGGGGTGCGGTGTTCGAGACCTTGATGAAGCTCAGGGAGGAGGGGCGCACGCGGGCCATCGGCGTCGCCAATTTCACCACGGCGCTGCTCAAGATGGCGGTGGAGGACATCAGGGCGCCGATCGCCTGCAACCAGATCGAATATCACGCGATGCTCGATCAATCGAAGGTGCTGGCCTATCTCGCGGCAAAGTCGATCCCGCTCGTCGCCTATTGCCCGCTCGCGCAAGGGCGCGCCGCCTCGGATCCGGTGCTGGCCGAGATCGGTGCCAGGCACAACGTGACCGCCGCGCAAGTGGCGCTGAAATGGCTGCTCGACCATGACGGCGTCGCCGCCATCCCGAAGGCCTCGCGCCGCGAGAGCCAGCAGGCCAATCTCGATGCGCTGAAGATCACGCTCGACGATGCCGACCGCAACAAGATCGCCGCGCTGCCCAAGGACAAGCGCTGCGTCAATCCCGGCTTCGCGCCGGCATGGGACTAGCTTCGTCCATATCCTGCTAACGAAACAATTGTAGGGTGGGCAAAGGCGCACTTTGCGCCGTGCCCACCACCTCTCCTAAATCACTGTCGAAGCGGTGGGCACGCTTCGCTTTGCCCACCCTACAAGGCTGCGCAAAGGAAATGGCCCCGTGAGGGGCCATTTCCATTTTGCGTTGCGCATTAGTCCCAGTGATGGCGATGGCTGCGCTTGATCACCACGACCCTGTCGTTGTGGTGACGCCAGCCACGATGCCAGCCATGATCACGATGCTCGCGGAATTCGGCGCGGGCGCCATACGGGGCGTGATGATGGTGATAGCCGCCGCGCTTGATCACCACAGTCTCCGCACTTGCCAGCGTCGGCGCCGCGATCACGAGCGCACCCAGAGCCGCAACCACATAACCAAGCTTCTTCATGATGTCCTCCTCCAATCGAATGCACAATTAAACCGCGCATGCATGCGAACGTTCCGGCGGAACGAGAAGAGAATTCTGAACAGCTGTTCAGGTGGTTAATCGCAGCGTTGCTGCACGGGTGTCGGCGCGCCTGTCGCAACGTATTTGCCGTCCCTGATCGTGTACTCGCCGCGCTCGCTGCGATTGTAGATCGCACGCAGGCTGCCGTCCTTTGCCAGCAGCAAGCCGAACTCACGGGCCTGGTGCAGCGAGGGGAAGTACACCATCACATTGAGCAGGCCCTCGGCGTTGACTGTGGCCGACACCACCTCGTTCTCGTCCTTGGCCTCGCCGAAATTGCGCCGGTACGTCACCCGGCCGTCCTTCCGGATCTCGTAGGCCAGCAGCGCACCCTTGTCACGGTCGGGCCGGGCCGCGCAGTCGACCGCCCATGAGCCGAGCAGGCCCCATTGCTCCACCGTCGCCGCCAGCGTCTCGGCACCCGCCGTGGGGGTGATCGCCGCCCACAGCAGAGCAGCCGCGATCCAGCGGCTCAAACAACGCGTCATGTCCTGGAGAACCCCGCCTCGAAGAATTCCGCAATTTAGCATCCCGCCCGCTTTCGTCCATGGCAGCCGCCGATCGCTCGCGAATTTGATCCGCGTCAATGAGGCCAGTCTTTTCGGGGGTAGGATGGCGCTTCCCGAAGGCGAACCTGGATAGAGCAATGCTGAATCAAGTCATGGATTTTGCGGGCGAAGTGCTGCCGGGGAGCTGTGCCGTGCCGCCATACTCCGAGACCGCGTTTCTGACCGAGCTCGGCGATCGCCTGCGGTCCTCGCGCATGCGCTGCGACCTGTCGCGCCGCGAGCTCGCCCGCCGTTCCGGGATTTCCGAGCGCTACATCGCCCAGATCGAGGCCGGCAAGGGCAATGTCTCGATCGTTCTATTGCTACGGCTGGCCTCCGCGATCCACGGCAGCCAGCCACGGGCGGCCTGAGTATCAGGCCCGCTTCTCCACATTGGCACTCCGGGCCGGCACCCCGAATTCCTTGCGGCAGACCTCGGCCAGCACGGCGACACCCTCGCGGATCTGCTGATGCGTGGGGCTCGCAAAGCACAGCCGCAGCCGCGAACGGGAATGTCCCTTGTTGGTCGACCATTCCGGCCCCGGATTGATCGAGACGCCGGCGGCGAGCGCGGCCTGATAGAGTTTCAGCGTATCGACCTGATCGGGCAGCTTCACCCAGAGGAAGATGCCGCCCTTGGGCTCCTCGAACTCCGCCGCGGTCCCGAACTGCTCGTTGAGGGCTTCCATCAGCGTGTCGAGCTTGGTGCGCAGCGCCTTGGTCAGGGCCGGCACGTGGCTTGCGAAATGCGGCTTGCAATAGGCGGCGAGCACCATCTGCTCCAGCGCACCGGAGCCCGCATCCGTCTTCAGCGCGAGCATCCGCGACATCACATCCCAGGGCGCCACGATGAAGCCGACCCGCAGCGCCGGCGCGATCGATTTGGAGAACGAGCCGATATGGATCACGCCGCCGGTCGGGCTCATCGCGTAGATCGCCGGCGGCCGCTGCCCTGACCAGACGAGGTCGGCATAGCAATCGTCCTCGAAGATAGGCACGCCATACTCGGTCGCGAGCCGAACCAGTTCGGCGCGGCGGCTCTCCGGCATGATGCTGCCGGTCGGGTTTTGCACCGTCGGAATGGTGTAGATGTATTTTGGACGGATGCCACGGCTCTTCAGGTCGGCCAGCGTTGCCGCCAGCACGTCCATGCGCATGCCGTCCGCATCGAGCGGGATGCCGACCACGTTGACGCCGAGCCGGGCGAGGCGGGTCAGCGAGCCCTGATAGCTCTCCTGCTCAAAGATCACGGTGTCGCCGCGCGTCAGCAGCGTCGCGTTGACGAGGTCGAGTGCCTGCAGCGAGCCGGAGACGATCATGAGATCATCGACCGTGCAGTTGATGCCGGCATCGCGCTTCAGCTTCGTCACCAGGAAATCGCGCAGGGGCAAATGGCCCTGCGGACCGTGCGCCAGCCCGTAGGTCGCCAGCGACCGGCCTTCCTTTTGCAGGGCCGAATTGGTCGCCTCGATCAGGCCGTCGAGCGGCAGTTGCTCGGAATCGTTGTTGCCGCCGACAAAGCTGTATTTGGCAAGGCCCGTCCAGCGCGCAGAAGGGGCCGGCAGCCCTGCGGGAAACAGGGGCGCGAAATCGAAGCTGGACGTCATGGGAGCGTTCCTCGTTTTGTTCTTGTTGAGCGGCCGGCCTTGCACCGGGCCGCCTTACTTTCTTGCCGCCCGTCCAGGTCGGACGGCCTTACTTCTTTGTGGCCGTCCGGGTCGGACGGCCCTGGCTGATGAAAGCGTAATGCGCATTGGCGACGCCGCCAACCATCAGGGCCTCGATCACGGGCTCGGCGATCTCGCCGGTGGCGGCCCAGTCGACCAGGAAATTGGCCCCGGTGCCGCCGCGCACGTCGTCGGTCGGAATGAAGATCGAAATCGTGGCCAGCGGCTTCAGGGCCACCTGACCCTTCAGGTAGGTCTCGACCTGCTTGCCTGCGGTGTCGAAATAGGCGATGCGTTTGATCACCAGCGGCTGAGTCTCGGAGGCGTTGTGAACACTCAAGGTCACCGAGAAGTCGACGCGCAGCTTGCCCTGGCTCATCGCGACGCTCGAATAGGCGGGCACGTAGAACCCGCCGGAGACGGCGAGTTCTTCCTTCGGCATTGGGGTGAGGGAATCGGCAAAGTTCTGTTCGATATTGACCTTGGATTGTGCGGCGGCGGGCACGGCTAAGGCGAGGGGGCATAGCAGCGTTGCTGCGAACAGCCCTTTTCGCATGTGACGAATTGCTCGCTTGCCGCGCTGCAACCCGTCTCTAGGGTGCGGCAAAACGGACCAATTTGGCATGCACGAGCTCATTCGCGACATCACTCTCTGTATTCTGTTTGCCTGGATGCTGGGCCTGCTCGCCCATTTCTCCCGGCAGCCGCTGATCCTGGCCTATCTTATCGCCGGCTTTTGCATAGGTCCATTCGGCGCCGGCTGGGTCCACTCGCAGGAATCGATCAGCGTCATCTCCGAGCTCGGCCTGATCTTCATGCTGTTCATGATCGGTCTGGAGATCGACCTGAAGAAGATCGTACGGGCGGGAAAGGTGATCCTGTTCGCGGCGGGCGGCCAGCTGCTCGGCGGCTGCCTGCTCGGGGTGTTGTTCTTCGTCGGCATCGGCCTGTCGCTCGGCGGGGGTCACTTCGATGCGGTCTATCTCTGCGTCGCCTGCGCGCTGTCGAGCACCGTGATCATCGTCAAGGTGCTCTACGAGAAGCGCGAGCTCGACACGCTGCCGGGGCGCATCACGCTCGGCGTGCTGGTGCTTCAGGACATCTTCGCCATCCTGTTCCTGGCGGTGCAGCCGAGCCTTGCCAATCTGCAGGCCAGCGTCATCCTGCTCTCGATCGGCCGCGTCGCGGTGCTGGTCACCGCCGCGCTGCTGGTCAGCCGCTACGTGCTGCCGCGGCTGTTCCATCAGATCGCCCGGCGGCCCGAGCTGATTCTGCTCGGGGCGCTGGCCTGGTGTTTCCTCGTCGCCGAGACCGCCGAGCGGCTGTCGCTGTCGCGCGAGATGGGCGCCCTGATCGCCGGCGTCTCGCTCTCGACCTTTCCCTACGCGCTCGACGTCACCGCCAAGGTCACAACGCTCCGCGACTTCTTCATTACCCTGTTCTTCGTCGCGCTCGGCATGACCATTCCCATTCCCGGCCTCTCCGTGATCGGGCTGGCGCTGATGATCGCGGCCTTCACGGTCGTGAGCCGCCTCGTCACCACCTTCACGCCGCTCTATCTGATGAAGCAGGGCCTGCGCGCCAGCCTGTTGCCGGCGCTGAACCTCGCGCAGATTTCCGAGTTCTCGCTGGTGGTGATCCAGACCGGCGTCGCCGATCACCATATCGGGGCGCAGACGGCGAACGCGGCCTCCTTCGCCTTCGTGGTGCTCGCCGTGCTCTCGACCTTCGCGATGAGCCGCAGCGACGAGATCACCCGCTGGGCGATCGGCCCCTTGAAGCGGATCGGCCTGCGCGACCTCGACCATGGCAATGGCCATGCCGAGGAGGGGCACGAGGGCGGCCATGGCGAGGCCCGCCGGATCGTCATCCTCGGCTTTTTCCGGGCGGCGAGCGCGCTGCTGGCCGAGATCGAGCGGCAGACGCCGGTGCTGCTCGAGCAGATCACCGTGGTCGACTTCAACCCCAATGTGTACCAGACCCTGATTTCGCGCGGCTTGCACGTGATCTACGGCGACATCAGCAATGTCGATACCCTGCTCCATGCCGGCATCGCCAAGTCCGAGATGATCATCCTCAGCGTGCCGGATTCGCTGCTGAAAGGCGCCACCAACGAGAAGCTGGTCCGCCACGTCCGCGCGCTCAATCCAACCGCCTTGATCGTAGCCACGGCCGACCTCCTGGCCGACGTCGGCGCGCTCTACGAGGCCGGCGCCAGCTACGTCACCGTGACCCGGCTCAGCGATGCCCACGAGCTGTTCACGGTGATCGAAGCCGCCCAGGCCGGCCTTCTGGCCGACAAGCGCGCCGAGCTCGATCAGCGGCTCGGCGAACGGCGCGAAGTGCTGCCGTGAGGGCGCCCGGCCGCCTTCCTCTCCGGCTGTCTGCGCCTATATTTCTGGCATCTTCGGTGCAAGTCTGCCCGCCGCCCGGAATATGTGGTTGCGTCCAGGACACTAGCGTCCCGGCCCAAGTCCGGCTAAGCCTCCCGGCATAACCGATAGAGATTGGGACATGCCCGATAGCGTTCAGGAAGTCTTGCAGGCCTTTGCCCGGGGTGAGCTCGTAGTCGTCACCGACGACGAGGACCGTGAGGGCGAGGGCGATCTGATCGTCGCCGCCTCGCTCTGCACCGCCGAGAAGATGGCGTTCATCATCCGCCACACCTCCGGCATCGTCTGCGCGCCCGTGACGACCGAGGATGCGCGCCGTCTGCGGCTCGATCCGATGGTGGCCCATAACGATTCCGCGCACACCACTGCGTTCACGGTGTCGATCGACTACAAGCCCGATGGCGGCACCGGCATTTCCGCCGAGGAGCGCGCCTCGTGCTGCCGCGCGCTGTCCAATCCCAATGTCGGCGCCAACGATTTTGCCCGGCCCGGCCACATCTTCCCGCTGATCGCCAAGGATGGCGGCGTGCTGCTGCGCTCGGGCCATACCGAGGCCGCCGTCGATCTCTGCAAGCTCTCCGGCCTGCCGCCGGTCGGCGTCATCAGCGAATTGATGAACGACGACGGCAGCGTGATGAAGGGCGAGCAGGTCGCCCGCTTCGCCGCCCAGCACAAGCTCAAGCATGTGACCATTGCGGACATGATCGCCTACCGCCAGGCGCGCGAAAAGTTGATCGAGCGGGTCTCGACCTTCGTCACCGAAAGCCCGATCGGACCCTTGCAAGGCTATGCCTACCGTTCGCCGTTCGATTCCATTGCCCACGTCGCTTTCGTCTATAATGGTGTCGGCGACGGCAAGAACGTGCTGACGCGCTTTCACAAGCCGAACATCGTCAAGGACATCTTCACTGGGCACAAGCGCATGGCGGCTGTGCTCGAGCATTTCAAGAAATCCGGCCGTGGGGTGCTGGTTTACTTGCGCGACGGCGCGGCCGGCGTCCCCGTGGCGGCGCTGCCGGACGAGTCGGCGACGGAGGCCGACCGCAACCGCCAGTGGCGCGAAGTCGGCGTCGGCGCGCAGATATTGCGCGACCTCGGTGTCACCTCGATCCGGCATCTGACCTCCTCGGTCCACGACTACAAAGGCTTGTCGGGCTTCGGAATCGAGATCGTCGCCAACGAGCAGCTTGAGAGCTGACACGCGGTCTCATTCCGGGATGGCGCTGAAAGTGCCAGACCCGGACGTCGTAGAGGCGAGGAGATTCCGGGTTCGACGCTCCGGGCCGCACTTGCGCGGTCCCGTTGCGTCGCCCCGGAATGACCGAACCAGGATGCAATTGCACTTGTTGCCGCGGCGCTTTACTTTGTCGGGCAAATTTTGACGGAACCAGACGAAAGGACGTTTCATGAGCGTGCGCCCTCAGACCAAGGACAAGCCGGCTGCGGCTTCTTTCCAGTGGGACGATCCATTCCTGCTCGACGAGCAGCTGACCGAAGATGAGCGCATGGTGCGCGACACCGCCCGCGCCTACGCCCAGGACAAGCTGCTGCCGCGCGTCACCAAGGCGTATCTCGAGGAGAAGACCGACCGCGAGATATTCAACGAGATGGGTGAGCTCGGCCTGATCGGCATCACGCTGCCGGAAGAATATGGCTGCGCCAATGCGAGCTACGTCGCCTATGGCCTCGTCGCGCGCGAGATCGAGCGGGTCGATTCCGGCTATCGCTCGATGAATTCGGTGCAGTCCTCGCTGGTGATGTACCCGATCTACGCCTATGGCGACGAGAACCAGCGCAAGAAGTACCTGCCGAAGCTCGCCAGCGGCGAGTGGGTCGGCTGCTTCGGCCTGACCGAGCCCGATGCCGGCTCCGACCCGGCCGGCATGAAGACCCGCGCCGAGAAGGTCTCGGACGGCTATCGCATCACCGGCAGCAAGATGTGGATCTCGAACGCGCCGATCGCCGACGTGTTCGTGGTCTGGGCCAAGTCGGCCGCGCACGACAACCAGATCCGCGGCTTCGTGCTGGAGAAGGGCATGAAGGGCCTGTCGGCGCCCAAGATCGGCGGCAAGCTCTCGCTTCGTGCCTCCATCACCGGCGAGATCGTGATGGACGGCGTCGTGGTTCCCGAAGACGCGCTGCTGCCCAACGTCTCGGGCCTGAAGGGGCCGTTCGGCTGCCTCAACCGCGCCCGCTACGGCATCTCCTGGGGCGCGCTTGGCGCCGCCGAGGACTGCATGCATCGCGCGCGCCAGTACACGCTCGACCGCAAGCAGTTCGGCAAGCCGCTCGCCGCGACCCAGCTGGTGCAGAAGAAGCTCGCGGACATGGAGACCGAGATCGCACTCGGCCTGCAGGGCTCGCTTCGCGTCGGCCGCTTGATGGACGAGGGCAAGTTCGCGCCCGAGATGATCTCGATCATGAAGCGCAACAATTGCGGCAAGGCCCTCGACATTGCCCGTGTCGCCCGCGACATGCACGGCGGCAACGGCATCTCGATCGAGTATCACGTGATGCGCCACGTCCATAACCTCGAGACCGTCAACACCTACGAGGGCACCCACGACGTCCACGCCCTGATCCTGGGTCGCGCCATCACGGGTATTCAGGCGTTTTTCTGAGCCCTAGAACGAGCGTGGTTGATATGCTCCGCTGGATCGTCCGCGAAAGCGGACGATCCAGTATTCCAGAGACCTAGCCTTCGCCACAAACGCCTCGGCGTACTGGATACCCCGCCTTCGCGGGGTATGACGGCGAGGGTTGGGGCAGCAGTGCGCAGGAAGTCCCCATGTCCGACAATGACGATGTCCCGTTCAACCGCAACTTTCCGCTGAAAGCCGGCATCGTCGAGGAGGTCCGACCCGGCGTGCGCCGCGTGCTCTGTAACAATCCGAGCCCGTTCACCTTCACCGGCACGGTCAGCTACATCGTCGGCAACGGCAACGTCGCGATCATCGATCCCGGTCCTGATGATGCGGCGCATGCGGCTGCGCTGCTCGATGCCGTGCGCGGCGAGACGGTGAGCCATATCTTCGTCACCCACACCCATCGCGACCATTCGCCGAACACCGCGCGGATCAAGCAGGCGACAGGGGCGCCGGTCTATGCCGAAGGCCCGCACCGGGCCTCGCGCCCACGTTTCGAGAGCGAGAAGCACAATCCGGAATCCGGCGCCGACCGCGATTTCGCACCGGACGTCAGCCTCGCACATGGCGACGTCGTCGAAGGTGATGGCTGGCGGCTTGAGGCCGTGGCGACGCCGGGGCACACCGCCAATCATCTGGCATTCGCCTGGCCGGAGCGAAAGTTCAACTTCGTCGGCGATCACGTGATGGGCTGGTCCACCTCGATCGTGGCGCCGCCCGACGGCTCGATGACCGACTACATGGACTCGCTCGACCGGCTCGCCGCACGCGAGGAAGACCTCTATTTCTCCGGCCACGGCCCCGAGATTCCCGACGGCCAGCGCTTCGTGCGCTTCCTGATCCGTCACCGCAAGGCGCGTGAGGCCTCGATCCTGCACCGCCTCGCCAAGGGCGAGACCGACATCCCGACCATGGTGCGCGCGATCTATATCGGCATCGATCCGAGGCTCACGACGGCGGCAGGTTATTCGGTGTTGGCGCACCTGGAAGACCTGGTCGCCCGCGGCGTGGTCGCGACCGAGGGCGATCCGGTGATCGGCGGGACCTACAGGATGGCTTAGGGCGAATGGCGAATAGGGAGTAGCGAATAGGAAAGGTGGCTTCCACTCGCTATTCGCCATTCGCCATTTGCTACTTCTTCACTGTCTTTGCCGGTGCCTTCGGCGGAGCGACCGGCGTCTTCTTCACCGGTTTGAGCGCGTCGGCGTCGGCCGCGGTGTTGAGATCGTCGATGAATTTCTTGACGCGCGCGGCGTTGCTGCCGAGATCGCTGTCGAAATTGCGCGAGGCCGAGCGGATATCGACGCGGGAATCATCGCCATCCGCCACGAACCTTATCGAAACGTCCTCGCGAAAACCCATGATTGGCGTGCGCGCCACCGCCTCGATGCGGCCGATTCGGCGCGGTGGCTGCGGTGCGCGCTCGTCGATGACGATCCATTTGCGCTTGTTGACGAGCTGCAGCGCGATCGCATAGGCGCGGTCGACGGAAATCTCGAGCTCGACCGGCTCGATATCAGGGTAGAAGTGGCGCTGCTGCTCCGCCGAATAGAGGCCGGCATAGACCGCGCTGTTGGTGCCCTCGCCGGTGCGCAGGCGCGCCAGCGCCTCGAAACGCGGAGGATCGATCGGGTCGGTGGTGATGTCGTGGATCGCCGGCAGCTTGCGATATTGCAGGCCGAGATAGGCGGGGTAGGCGAGGATCGCCCCGTCGATCAGCAAGGCGAGCAGGATGCGCGCCATGCCGCGCGAGCCATTCTGCCAGATCGCAGCGAAGCCGGCGAGCCCGAACAGGATCGAGAGGCCGGCGATCGCGAGGCCGCCGAGGAAGGTCGCAAGCGCCGGCTTCGGCTCCAGGAAATCGAAGCGGACGATGATGACCGACACCACCACCGCCACCACCGCGAACACAGCCAGATTGCGCGCCCAGCTCGCGAGGCTGGACACGGGCTCCGACTGATAGGGAGCGGAAAACCTGCGGGCCATCGAGTGAGCTCTGCCGGAGTTTTGGAGCGATGCCGGCCGATTTGGCGCGACGATGGGTCGTTGAGACCACGGCGCGGGAGCAAATTCAAGGGTGACCGGACTGTTACGGCCCGTCATTCCGGGGCGATGCGAAGCATCGAACCCGGAATCTCGAGATTCCCCGGTGCGCAATTGCGCACCTGAGGTCTGGTCCTTCGGACCATCCCGGAATGACGGTGTGTACTTAGGCTTTACGCCGCCGCGTTCGGGAAGCGGTAATCCTTGAACTGGTCGCGCAGCGCCGTCTTCAGGATCTTGCCGGTGGCGGTATGCGGAATACCCTCGACGAAGGCGACGTCGTCCGGCATCCACCATTTGGCGATCTTGCCGTCCATGTATTTCAGGATGTCCTCGCGCGTGGCCTGCTGGCCCTGCTTGAGCTGCACGATCAGGAGCGGCCGCTCGTCCCATTTGGGGTGGAAGATGCCGATCACGGCAGCTTCCGCCACCGCCGGATGGCCGACCGCGAGATTTTCGAGGTCGATCGAGGAGATCCACTCGCCGCCGGACTTGATGACATCCTTGGAGCGGTCGGTGATCCGCATGTAGCCGTCCTCGTCGATGGTCGAGACGTCGCCGGTGTCGAAGAAGCCCTCCTCGTCGAGGATGTCAGTATCCACCCGGTAATAGGCCTTGGCGACGGCCGGGCCGGCAACCTTGAGGCGGCCGAAGGTCTTGCCGTCCCAGGGCAGCTCTTTGCCGGCATCGTCGGTGATCTTCATCTCGACCGCGAAGGGCGCATAGCCCTGCATCTGCAGCACGTCGAGCCGCGCATCGCCGGTGGCGTTCTGGAATGGCGGCTTCAGCGCCGCGACGGTGCCGATCGGGCTCATCTCGGTCATGCCCCAGGCGTGACGCACGTTCGAGCCCATGTCGAGGAAGGCCTTGATCATCGAGCGCGGCATCGCCGAGCCGCCGCAGATCACCATCTTCAGGTCCGGCAGCTTGAGATTATTGGCCGCCATGTGCTGGAGCAGCATCAGCCACACCGTCGGCACGCCGGCAGTGTGCGTCACCTTCTCGGTCGAGAGCAGCTCATACACCGAGGCGCCGTCGAGCTTGGCGCCGGGCATGACCAGCTTGGTGCCCTGCGAAGGGGCGGAGAAGGCGATGCCCCAGCTGTTGGCATGGAACAGCGGAACCACCGGCAGCATTGTCTCGGACGCGCTCGTGCCGAGGGCGTCGACATTGTTGGCCATCAGCGCGTGCAGCACATTGGAGCGATGCGAATACAGCACACCTTTCGGGTCGCCCGTCGTGCCCGACGTGTAGCACATCGCGGCTGCCGTGTTCTCGTCAAAGTCCTTCCATTTGAATTCGCCGTCGGCCTCGGCAATCCAGTCCTCGTAGGCGACCACATTCTTCAGCGTCGTCTGCGGCATGTGCGCCTTGTCGGTCAGCACGACGTAGCGCTCCACGCTTGTCAGCTTGTCGGCGATCTTCTCCAGGACCGGTACGAAGGTGATGTCGGTCATCACGATGCGGTCCTGCGCATGGTTGATGATCCAGGCGATCTGCTCGGGGAAAAGGCGGGGATTGACGGTATGGCAGATGGCGCCGATCCCCATGATGCCGTACCACACCTCGAGATGGCGCCAGGTGTTCCAGGCAATCGTTGCGACACGGTCGCCGAGCTTGATGCCGTCGCGCTCCAGCATCTGCGAGACCTTGAGCGCGCGCTTGTGGATCTCGGCGTAATTGGTGCGGTGAATCGGTCCCTCGACCGAGCGTGTAACCACCTCCTGCTTGCCATGAATCCTGGCGGCGTGTTCGATGATCCGGTGGCAGAGCAGGGGCCAATCTTGCATCAAACCAAGCATTCCGACGTTCCTCCGAGAATTCGCTGGGCGCGTTGTCGCTCTCAGCGTTGGGCCAAAGAATTGTCATGAGTTTTAGCCTGCCGGACTTTCGCCGCAAATGGTCTTGTCGCGGCTATATGTCCGCTGGCGCGGCAATGGTTACCGCTGCGCTCGGGCTGTCGCTCGTGCTCGCCGAAAGGGCAGAGGCGCGAAAACATGCTTCCCCGCTGGATATCTTCGGTATCGCCACACCACGGCCGCGCGTAGCGGTTCATTCCGCCAAGATCCCGCTGCCGAGACCGCGCCCCGAGGAGGCGCCCAAAGCATCGGACGAGGCTCCGCCGGAAACTGACGGCAAGCCTTCTCCGGACAAGCCCGGCCCCGACAAGCCTGCCGAGGTTGCGCAGCCGCCCCAGAAGCCGCTCTCGGCCTGCCGTCTCGCGCTGACCGAGGAGATCGCGATCGCGCCCTCAATTCCGGATATCCGCGGCCCCGGCGCCTGCGGCGGCGAGGATCTGGTGCGGCTGGAAGCCGTCGTGCTGCCGGACAAGCGCAAGGTGACGGTCAAGCCGGCGGCGATTCTCCGCTGCACCATGGCGTCCGCGATCGCTGATTGGCTGCGCAAGGACATGGTGCCGCTGGCCACCAGCCTCGGCTCGACCATCAGCGAACTCGACAATTTCGATTCGTTCGAGTGCCGCGGCCGCAACCGCGTCGTCGGCGCGATGCTGTCGGAGCACGGCAAGGCCAATGCGATCGACGTCCGCGCCATCAAGCTGGCCAACGGGCAATCGATCGGCCTTACCGACCGCACCATGACGCGCGAGGTGCGTGAGCGCGTGCTGCACTCGGTCTGCGCGCGGTTTTCCACGGTGCTCGGTCCGGGTTCGGACTGGTACCACGAGGACCATATCCATCTCGACTTGGCGCAGCGGCGTAACGACTACCGGATCTGCCAGTGGAACGTCTGGGATCCGCTGCCACAGGTCGCTCCGCTGCTGCCGGCGGAACGCCCCGAGGAGGCGCCGCCACGCGAGGTCGCGGCCAAGCCCGAGGCAAAGGACGGAGCTGACGACGAGGCGGCGGAGAAGGCTCCAGCACCTGCGGAAAAGCCGGCGGCCAATGGCGGCAAGTCCCGGCCGCACAAGCCGGCAACAAAAAAGCGCCGGTGAAACCGGCGCTTTTGGATCTCAGAGATTCAGGAGGCGATCAGTAGCTGCCAGCCTGGCCGGTTTGGCTGCCGCCGAGCGCAAGCCGCGAATTGTAGGGCGAGTCGCCATGCTTCGGCTCCAGCACCACGACGAGGGTGCCGACCTTGACGCGATCATAGAGATCGATCGCGTCCTCGTTGGTCAGGCGGATGCAGCCTGACGAGATCGAGGCGCCGATATATTCTGGCTGGTTGGTGCCGTGGATGCGGAACAACGTGTCTTTGCCGCCGGAATAGAGGTAAATCGCGCGAGAGCCCATCGGATTGTCCGGGCCGGGTGCCACATAGGTCGGCACGCCCAGGCGCGAAATTTCCCCGGGGGTGGGGTGCCAGGCCGGCCACTCGGTCTTGCTGCCGACCTTGGCGATGCCGGACCAGGCCATGGCCTCTTCGCCGACGGTGATGCCGTAGCGGATCGCCTTGCCGCCCTCCAGGACGTAATAGAGGTAATGGTTGTCGGAATCGACCACGATCGAGCCCGGCGATTCCTTGCGATGGTACTGGACGATGGCGCGGCGGAACGGCTCTGCGACCGGAGTATTTTCATACCTGACCTTGGCGAGCAGGTCCTTGTCCTTTGGCTTGAAGGCCTTGGTGTCGGTCGCCTCGTAATGCGTGGCCTGCATGCAGCCCGACAGCATCAGGCCGGCGGCCAAGATTACCAGCTTAATTTTCAGCGACGACATGATTTGGTTCCAATCAAAACAATACCGTGCGGAACGCTTGAGCTTAGCGCCCAAGTTCCTCGACTCCGTTAATCCGCATTATCGTTGAAATCTGCCACAATTCCAGCACTGAAGCCCTTTTCCCGCGCTGCAAGACCGTGGCTGTGGCTTTTCTGCCGCAAATTCGGGGAAGACGTGGAGGTTTTTGGGCAAGAAGCGCCGAACTGTCGATTCCCGGCCACAGTTGGGCCATGGCAGCGCCGCAAATGCAAACGCTTCGTTAATCTGGTTGTCATCGTGAACTTGTCAGAATCGCGCTAAGGGCTGTCATTCTGACGCAGGTTCTCTGGAGTTGTGCATGTTTTCGGTGTTTGTTCCCTCCGAGGGGACCCTCAAGAAGGCTGTCGTCGAGGATCTCACGGTGTTGCCGGAGAGCGCGGTCTGGATCGATCTCGTCAATCCGAGCGCAGCAGAGGACAAGGCGGTGGAGCGGCTCGCGGGCATCGCCATCCCGACCCGGGAAGACATGCAGGAGATCGAGATCTCCAGCCGCCTCTATATGGAGAATGGCGCGCGCTACATGACCGCGACCCTGATGTGCCACTCCGATACCGACATGCCCCGGACCACGGCGGTGACCTTCATCCTCGGCGACCACCGCCTCGTGACGGTGCGCTACGATCTGCCCAAGCCTTTCGCCCTGGTCGAGGCCAAGCTCGCCCGTTCCTGCACGCCCGCGATCACGGGCGAGATGGTGCTGATGGAGCTGCTGGACGCCGTGATCGACCGCTGTGCCGACATCCTGGAGCGATGCGGCGCCGAGATCGACCAGGTCTCGCACGACATCTTCGAGCCCGAGAGCGAGCGCCACGGGCAGGCCAAGCGATATTCCCAGATCCTGATCTCGATCGGCCGCAAGGGCGATCTGACCTCGAAGGTTCGCGAGAGCCTGGTGTCGATCGGCCGCGTCGTCACCTTCCTCTCGGCGGTGGTCGAGGGCATCAAATGGTCGAAGGACATGCGCGAGCAGCTCAAGACCATGCAGCGCGACGTCGCCTCATTGACCGACCACGCCTCCTATCTCTCCAACAAGATCACCTTCGTGCTCGATGCCATGCTCGGCGTCGTCAATCTCGAGCAGAACAACATCATCAAGCTGTTTTCGGTCATGGCCGTTGTCCTGATGCCGCCGACCCTGATCGCCTCGATCTACGGCATGAACTTCAAGGTGATGCCGGAACTCGAATGGGTGCACGGCTATCCGATGGCGCTGGTGATGATGCTGATCGCCGCGATCGTCCCGTACTGGATCTTCAAGTGGAAGAAGTGGCTGTAGGAGCATGATCCGGACCCGGAGGGCCGCGTAGCGCAAAGTGTGCAGCGGTTTTCCCTCGCGACAAACGCCGAGCGCAATTGCGCGGAGATGATGCTCAAGCGAAGATCCCTACCGAGACCTTACACCGTTTGCAGAGACATGGCTGTTGGTGTCGCAGAATAGAGCGGGATTGCGGCCACGCGGTGATGCGTGCCTGCCGCCCCAATTCCTCCGGTAAAATTTGAGCGGTGGACTGAACGTTTGCGCGAAACTTGTCTGCGATAAGCAGTGCGTAGCCGCGAGGAACAACCATGGTTGAAAAACACATAACGTCGCCCCGCAACGTCATCGACCTCGCGAACTATCGTCAGGTCCTGGCGAGCGGCAAGGCGTCGTCGATGTCGGCACGCATGTGCCGGCACTGTGGTGCTCCGCTGCTCGACGGTGAGAACGACGACGACTGCTCGACTGCATTCAGCACGGCCGCTCCGCGGCCGCGCGACCGGTCACGTCGGATTCGAATCGATTGAGGAACGGAAGGCGAGGGCGATCCAGGTCTTGCGGCGGCGTTGTCTGGATCGCCTTGCTTCCTTTCTTTTCAGGACAATCACTGTGACGTCCGATTGGCGGCTGCGCTAGAGAGCGACTGAACCCCAATCCGGTCAAAACAGAGCCTGTGTCGCGCTCTGTCAATCCACGCGCGCGAAAATATTCCACTTTACCGAAATTCGGTTTCGGCGTATGTGTCGTTCATCCCGGCTCACCAAGAGGGGCGACGATGTGTCGTCACTGTCGCGAGCCGGGCTTGCGGTGGACGCGGCAGCGTCGGCATGAGAGGTGCGGGCAGGGCGGGTAGTCCCTGTGAGCCCGTGGCCGCGTGCGGACGAGCGGCGCTGCTAGGTTCGTCTCGCCTGTAAGTTTCCGGCTTTGTCGACAGGGCTGGAAAAACTGCGGCGAAATGGCGGGCCGTGCGTACGGCAAAACCGTGTGGTCCTGGCCGTCGTTGCTACGGTCAAGTCTTGCGAAGATGCGAGCGAGCCCAACCGGGCAGACCGCATCATCAATTCGCGGGGCGAGGGAGGCCAGAAGGAAAGTTCGGCTCCCGGGAGAGCCCGGCATACGCCGTCCGACCATCGCGCAGGGAAGGTCGAGTGATCGGCCACACCTGTATGCTGCTGTGCGGTTCTTCTGCATGTGCCTATTGCGCAGCAGACCGCGGGTGCGAGCTAAGCACCCGGCCTTCCCTGCGCCCTCTTGGATTTAGAGGCGGAGAGATGAAGCAAAGCTCGGGCGAATTCAGCCGCGAGGTCGAATAGTCATGTCTGTCACCACACACGCGGTGTCATCGCCCGGTTCAACCGGGCGATCCAGTATTCCAGAGACGCCAGCGATTGAACCGAGAGGCCGCGGCGTACTGGATTCCCCGCTTTCGCGGGGAATGACAGTGTCACTTGGAGAAGCAACCTGCCGCCTCATTCTCCGTCATTGCGAGGCGCCCTTGCGACGAAGCAATCCAGTCTGCAAGCTGAGCTGCCCGCCACAATCTCGATCTCGTAGGGTGGGCAAAGCGCAGCGTGCCCATGCCTTGTTGCTCATGGAGGGAGATCGTGGGCACGGCGCTGTGCGCCTTTTGCCCACCCTACTGCACTGCGATAGAAAGCGAGGCAAAGGCTTATGACCGTCACCCTGAGGTGCGCGCTCTGCTGCGCGCAGCGCTGCAGAGCAAGCCTCGAAGGGCGACGGCCCGGCTGCATCTCGGCCGTTCATCCTTCGAGGCTTCGCTTGCAACGCTGCGCGTTGCAAGCTTCGCGCCTCAGGATGACGGGACCAACAGATCGCAATGATCCGAACGGACTACACGTGCTGGCCGCCGTTGATGTGGATCTCCGCGCCGTTGACGTAGGACGAGGTGTCCGTGCACAGCACGTAGATGATCTTGGCGACCTCGTCGGGCGTGCCGAGCCGGTGCATCGGGATCTGCTGGTCGACGATCTTCTCGGTGCCCGGCGACAGGATCGAGGTATCGATCTCGCCCGGCGCGATCGCGTTGACGCGCACGCCGACGCGGCCGAAGTCGGAGGCCATCTCGCGCGTCAGCGAGGCCAGCGCGGCCTTCGAGGTCGCATAGGCGGCGCCCGCGAAGGGATGCACGCGCGAGCCCGCGATCGAGGTGACGTTCACGACCGAGCCCTTGGCCGCCTTCAATTCCTCGATCAGCCCGCGCGCCATCATGATCGGCGCGAAGAAGTTGACGTGGAAGACATGCGTCCAGGTGTCTAGATCGGTGTCGACCGAGCCGAGCCTGGAGCCGCCCGCGCCCTTCGGCGAGATGGCGGCGTTGTTGACCAGCGCATGCAGCGTGCCGCCCTCCAGCCGGTTGCGGATCTCGCTGATCGCGCGCGCTGTGTCTTGGGGATTGCCGAGGTCGACCTGGATGTGGTCTTCAGGTCCGGCGTCCCACGGGCAGTCCTCCGGAAAGGGATGCCGCGAGCAGGTGATGACGCGCCAGCCCGCCGAGGAGAAGCGGATCACGGTGGCGTGGCCGATACCGCGGCTGGCTCCGGTCAGGAGCAGCGTACGGCGCGGCGCATTGGACGAATGCGGCATGGACATCTTTCAGGTCGGCTCAAAGCTCGAGACGAGGTTCGAGATCAGGCTCAAGGGTACATCCGCGTCTTGGACCACTTCTGTCCGGCCGCGTCACGGCGAAATTCGATGCGGTCGTGCAGACGGAATGGGCGGTCGTGCCAGAATTCGATCCGCGAGGGCGTGATGCGCCAGCCGCTCCACCCCGACGGCCGCGGCACCTCGCCGATGACGTATCTGGCCGCGACTTTCGCGATGGCTTGTTCGAAGGCGAAGCGGCTCTCCAGCTCCTGCGACTGCTTGCTCGCCCAGGCGCCGATCTGCGCCTGCTTGGGACGGGTGGCGAAATAGGCGTCGGCCTCGGCCTCGGTCACCGGCGTCACGTTGCCGCGGATGCGGACCTGACGGCGCAGCGACTTCCAGTGAAAAAGTAACGCTGCCTTAGGATTTGCGGCGAGTTCGCGTCCTTTCTGGCTGGCGATGTGGCTGTAGAAGACAAAACCCTCGGTATCGAAGCCCTTCATCAGCACCATGCGCACGTCAGGCAAGCCCTGGGGGTCGACGGTTGCGAGGGCCATCGCGTTCGGATCGTTCGGCTCGCTCTTGATCGCCTCGTTCAGCCAGGTCTCGAACAGCGCAAAAGGCTCGTCGGCGGCGGTGAAATCACCGGATGTTAAGGGTGTCTGGTGTTTCATCGAGGTCGTGTCGGTCATGTCTGGAGTCCGAGTTGCGTCCCGCGGCCCAAAACGCGTTGTTGTCCGCTACCGCCCTATATAGGGCATGGGGACGCGTTGGCCTATCGGCGATCCGGCCGTCCGGCTTTGTCATGACGATCATGCTCGTCGCGCTCGGGACCGGGGGATGCAGCTTTTCCCGCAACGACAAGAATGCCTACGCCAAGGCCGACGACAATGACCTCACCGGCTCGATCGCGCGACCGGCGAAGGACGCCCCGCCGACCGACACCGATCTCGCCTTCGCCCGCAACGCCGCCTCCGACGTCCTCAGCAAGGGCGACAAGGATTCCAGCCAGCATTGGGAGAATCCGGAGACCGGCGCGCGCGGGTCGGTGACGCCGATCGCGCAGTCCTATGCCGCTGAGGACGGCCGCAAATGCCGCGATTTCCTGGCGAGCTATGTCAACGGCAGCACCGAAAGCTGGCTCCAGGGCGCCGGTTGCCAAAGCACCCGTGGCCGTTGGGAGATTCATACGCTAAAGCCGTGGCGGAGCTAGGAATCGGCACACGCCCCTAGTTGCAAAAATGCCACTCTCTCCCCACATGGTTCGCAGGTGGGGCGGGGAGCCCTTTGAACAATTCGATTTCTTGAAGGAGACGTGACGGATGCGCGACCCCTATGAGGTCTTGGGGGTGCCGCGGAGCGCCAGCGCTGCCGCGATCAAGAGCGCCTATCGCAAGCTTGCCAAGAAGCACCATCCCGACAGCAACAAGGACGACCCGAAAGCCGCCGAGCGCTTCTCCGAGATCAACTCGGCGAACGAGATCATCGGCGACGAGGACAAGCGCAAGCAGTTCGACCGCGGCGAGATCGACGCCGACGGCAAGCCGCGCTTCCAAGGTTTTCCGGGCGGCGGCGGGCCGCGCGGGCGCGCGGGTCCCGGCGGATTCGAGAGCTATACGTTCCGCTCCGGCGGCGGCCCTGGCCAGGGCGGCGGCGCATTCGAGGATATCCTCAACAGCATGTTCGGCGGCGGGATGCGTGGCGCGCGGCCCGGAGCCGGCAGTGCCGGGCAGTTCGAATTCGACACCGGCGGCGTCGGGCTCGATCTCGACGTGAATGTTGCCATGTCCGTCTCGCTGGAAGAGGCCGTCAAGGGTGGCGAGAAGCGCGTCCGGCTGCCGACGGGCAAGGAGCTCAACGTCAAGATTCCGGCCGGCGTCACCGAGGGCCAGCAGATCCGGCTCCGGGGACAAGGCGAGTCCGCACAGGGCCATCCGCCCGGCGATCTCCTGATCACCATCAGCATCGCGCCGCACGCCTACTTCAAGGTTGAGGGCGCCGACTTGCGCATCGACCTGCCGGTCACGCTCTACGAGGCGGTGCTCGGGGCCAAGGTCCGCGTGCCCACCCTCGGCAATGCCGTGGAGCTTTCGGTCCCGAAAAACACCTCGAGTGGCCGGACCTTCCGCCTCAAGGGCAAGGGCCTGCCCAAAGCTGGTGGAACCGGGGATCTCTTCGTCACCATCAGGATTATGCTACCGGACGGGAACGACGCCGAGCTTGAAGCATTGATGGAGAAGTGGCGGGACCAACACCCCTACAATCCACGTAGCGGACTCGGCTAGGGCGCTATCCGAGGCCAGCTCGACGATGGGAGCATTCTCTTCCCGAAAGGATGATGCTCAACATACGCCTGAAGCGCGGCTCGCGCTTCGACGCTGACGTTTGTGACGTGTCGGCTGTCCGGCGGGGCAGCCGATAAAAGGGTGCGGCCTCGAGAGGGGGACCAGCGCGGTACCAAAAACCCCAATCGAGGCCGCCCGCGTCGATCGGCGGATCGAACGCTGCTCATTTTCGCGTGATCATCCGGTGCGATAATGAGACGCGCCGATGTCTTCATTCCAAATTTTCAATGACGGAATCGAGGCACCGCCTCTATGCGGTTGCTCAGGTGCCGTTTTTCTCGGCCTGATCGTAGACGGCCTGTGCCACTTTGGTCAGCCGGTCGCGATCACCGCCGCCGCTGACGACGTAGCCGACGCCGCGCTCGGCCCAGAACAACGCGCCGTCCTTGTCCGTTCTGGCGTAACGCATTTGCGTCGCACCATTCTCAGTCTTGGCGGTGTAGATCGTGTAGCGTTCGCCAGAAGCGCCCTCATACATCAGGAACGATGCCGGGCCGCTCGGCCCCGGTAAAAGCCGGCCGCCGACGAGCTTCAGCCCGCTGGCCTCCAGGTTCGGCGCGAACACGGTCCAGCCGCAGCGCCGGGTCAGCCAGGCCTGGAGGTGGTCGCGCTCGTTGCCGCCGACCTCGACGGGGTGGCGGACCTCGACGACATAGAGGCGGTGGGCGTCGAGCGCGTCCGCGGTAAAGTTCTGGAAGGCCGAGGGGGCGCTGGCGGCGCCATGCGCGACCCAGCCAGCCGTGCCGCCGGCGAGGAAAGCAACCAGCACAGCGGCGGCCGCGCCATAGAGCCATTGCCGCGGGCGGCGTTCCAGCCGCTCGAGCTCCAGCCGCGCCGGCACCGGCTCCTGGGCGATGGCGTCGTAGCGGGCGTGCAGCATCTCCGCCATGGCACGCCAGGATTGCACGCGTTCGGCCTCTTCAGGATGAGCGGCAAGCCAGGCCTCGACGTCGGCGCGGCGCTCGGCCGGCAGCTCGCCGTCGACATAGGCGTGCAGTTCGTCCTCGGTGATCGGAATGTTGCGGTCGTTCATATCGGTCGTCTCTGGCTCTGCCGCCCAAAATGTTCTTCGTCGCTCAACGTCGCTCGCTCCATCGGCATGCGGGCGGACCGTACGCGATGCATCAACCCTGCCATCATTTCACCCGCCTAAGCGTCGTGCGCTCGCCTTCCAGCGAGGCCTTGACGTGGGCGCGGGCGCGAGCCAGGCGCGACATCACGGTGCCGATCGGCACGCCCTGGATGTCAGCGACCTCGCGGTAGCTCATGCCCTCCAGCATGACCAGAAGCAGCACCGAACGTTGCTCCTCGACGAGCGTGGCCAGTGCCCTCTCGATGTCGCGCCCTTCGGCTTCGGTGCCGCTGGCATCCGGGTTGTTCTCCGTCAGCTGCATGAATTGCGGCCGCCTCGCCAGCGAGCGCCGCCGATTTTTGTTGAGGTTGGTCAGGATCGTGTAGAGCCAGCTCCTGACGTCGCCTCCGAGAAACAATCGCTCTGAGCGCAGCGCCCGCACCAGCGTGTCCTGCACCAGATCATCGGCCGCGTCCGCGTCGCGCGTGAGCGCGCGGGCGTAGCGGCGCAACGCCGGGATCATGGCTTCCACACTCTGGCGAAACGCACTCATTGCGGTCTTGACGTCCTGGTGTCCGGCGCAAGCGCCTCAACGATCATAACACCCGAACGGAACGGCTATTCCGGCGCTCGAAACAGCGTTAACGCCGCGTATTAGGGCTGTACCGCAGGGGAGCGCTGGTGTACCTCCAGACCTCAGCAAGAGTTCGACGGGACGTTCAAAATGGCGCAGAATTCAGGTCTGATGCAAGGAAAGCGCGGGGTGATCCTCGGCCTTGCCAACAACCGCTCGATCGCCTGGGGCATCGCCAAGGCATGCCACGCCGCCGGCGCCGAGCTCGCCTTCACCTATCAGGGCGATGCGCTGAAGAAGCGCGTCGAACCGCTCGCCGCCGAGATCGGCGGGCTCGTGCTCGGCCATTGCGACGTCACCGATGCCGCGACCATCGATGCCGCCTTCGCGGTGCTGCAGGAGAAGTGGGGCAAGATCGACTTCCTGGTGCACGCGATCGCCTACGGCGAGCAGCTCGAGGGCCGCTACGTCGACACCACGCCGGAGAATTTCTCCAAGTCGATGCTGATCTCCTGCTATTCGTTCACGGCGGTGGCGCAGCGCGCCGAGAAGCTGATGACGGATGGCGGCTCGCTCATCACGCTCAGCTATTACGGCGCCGAGAAGTGGATGCCGCATTACAACGTGATGGGCGTGGCCAAGGCGGCGCTGGAGGCCAGCGTGCGCTACCTTGCTGCCGATCTCGGCGAGAAGAACATCCGCGTCAACGCGATCTCGGCAGGTCCCATCAAGACGCTCGCCGCCTCTGGCATCGGTGACTTCCGCTATATCCTGAAGTGGAACGAGACCAACGCGCCGATGCGGCGCAACGTGTCGACCGAGGACGTCGGCGGCAGCGCGCTGTATTTCCTCTCCGACCTCTCGCGCGGCGTCACCGGCGAGGTGCATCACGTCGATTCCGGCTATCACGTACTCGGCATGAAGCGGCCCGATGCGCCGGACATTTCGTTCGGCGGCAAGGACTAGCCTTAGATCTGGAATGCCCGTGCCCACGATCTATTATCTTCGCCACGGCGAGACCGAGTGGAATGCGCTCGGGAGGCTTCAGGGCACCAAGGACGTTCCGCTGAATGCGCGCGGGCGCGATCAGGCCGTACAGGCCGGCGGCATTCTCGCCGACCTGTTCAAGCGCGACGGTTGCGACAAGGCGGCCCTGCCTTACGTGTCGAGCCCGCTCGGCCGTGCACGCCAGACCATGGAACTCGCACGCCGCAAGCTCGAACTGCCGCCTACGGAATATGCGCTCGATGATCGGCTGCGCGAGATCGGCTACGGCACCTGGGAAGGGCTGACGCTGGCCGAGAGCGAGGCGAAAGATCCTGAGATCTATGCTCGGCGCCTCGCCGACAAATGGACGGTGGGACCTGCGGGCGCCGAGACCTATGCCGATGTGCAAGTCCGCGTGCGCGCCTGGTACGACGAGCTCCGGGCCGACACCGTCGCCGTTGCCCATGGCGGCACCTGCCGGGCCCTGATGGTCTCGCTCGGCCTGGAGACGCCGGTGAGCGCCGCCGAGCTCTATATCGAGCAGGGCGCCGTTTACGTGTTCCGCGACGGCCGGCTGGAGAAGTATAGTTAAGCCAGTCCGCCGTCTTTCGGAGCGGCTGCGGGTTTGACCCCCGGCCCCCCGCGCGTTACCACACGCCGGAACCAAGCCTGCGAGCAGCGATGTCCTTCAACACCTTCGGCCACATGTTCCGCGTCACCACCTTCGGCGAGAGCCATGGGGTGGCAATCGGCTGCGTGGTCGATGGCTGTCCGCCCATGATTCCGCTCACCGAGGCCGACATCCAGGGCGATCTCGATCGCCGCCGGCCGGGCCAATCGCGCTTCACCACCCAGCGCCAGGAGCCTGACCAGGTCAAGATCCTCTCCGGGGTGATGGCGCACCCGGAGACCGGCGTGCAGGTGACAACGGGCACGCCGATCGGGCTCCTGATCGAGAACACCGACCAGCGCTCCAAGGACTATTCCGAGATCAAGGACAAGTTTCGTCCGGGTCACGCCGACTTCACCTATGAGGCCAAATACGGTCTGCGCGATTATCGCGGCGGCGGTCGCTCCTCGGCGCGCGAGACCGCGACGCGCGTTGCCGCCGGTGCCATCGCGCGAAAGGTACTGCCCGACGTCAGGGTGCGGGGCGCACTGGTGCAGATGGGGCCGCACAAGATCGACCGGGACAAATGGGACTGGGACGAGGTCGCCAAGAATCCGTTCTTCTGCCCGGACAAGGACAAGGCCGCGTTCTTCGAAACCTATCTCGACGGCATCCGCAAGAGCGGCTCCTCGATCGGTGCGGTGATCGAGGTCGTCGCCGAGGGTGTGCCGGCGGGCCTTGGCGCGCCGATCTACGCCAAGCTCGATTCCGATCTGGCGGGTGCGATGATGACCATCAACGCCGTGAAGGGTGTCGAGATCGGCGCCGGTTTTGGCGCGGCGGAATTGACCGGCGAGGAGAACGCCGACGAGATGCGCACCGGCAATGACGGCACGCGCTTCCTGTCCAACCATGCCGGCGGCGTGCTGGGCGGCATCTCCACGGGACAGCCCGTGGTGGTGCGCTTCGCGGTGAAGCCGACCTCATCGATCCTGCAGCCCCGTCTGACCGTCGATCGCCAGGGCGCGGACACTGAAATCTTCACCAAGGGCCGCCATGACCCCTGCGTCGGCATCCGCGCCGTCCCCGTCGGTGAAGCCATGATGGCCTGTGTGCTGGCCGATCACTTCCTGCGCGATCGCGGACAGGTGGGGCGTTGATCTAACGGTACTAGCCGACCGCGCAGCTTGACGATCCCACAACTTCGTCGGCAAATGCGGACATGGGAACCTCCGAGCTTCAGCGCGTCTCCAACTGGCTGATCGATGGCGCCTGGTCGACGGTAGAGCCGGTCGAGATGATCGCGGATTTCTGCGAACGTCTGGTCGCAGCCGGCCTGCCGCTGTACCGGTTCGGCATTTTCATCCGCACGCTCCACCCCGAAGTATTCGGCCGCAACTTCATTTGGCGGCAGGGCGGAGAGGTCGAAATCGGCGCCGTCGAGTTCGATGTGCTGGACTCGCCGGAGTTCGCCCAGAGCCCGCTTCGAATCGTATTCGAGCAGGGGCTGGAGGTCAGAGGGCGCGTCGACGATCCCGACAGCAAACGGTTCCCGATCATCCAGGACATGCGCGCCGAAGGCGTGACCGACTATGTCGCGGTGCCGCTGTCGTTCCTCGACGGCTCGGTCAACGCGACGAGCTGGATGACGCGGCAGCCCGGCGGCTTCAGCGACGACGACATCGCGGCGATCCGGGCCATCATTGCACCGCTTGCGCGCGTCAGCGAAATCGTCAGCCTGCGTCGCACCGCCGAGATGCTGCTCGACACCTATGTCGGCAATCGGGCCGGCGCCCGCATTCTCGGCGGTCAGATCCGCCGCGGCCACAACGACACCATGCAGGCTGCGATCTGGCTCTCGGACCTGCGCGGTTTCACCGCGCTGTCGGACCGGCTGCCCGCCGAGACGGTGGTTCAGATCCTCAATCACTATTTCGACTGCCAGGTGACCGCGATCCGGGATCATGGCGGCGAGGTGCTGAAGTTCATGGGCGATGGCCTGCTCGCCGTATTCCCGATCGACGAATATGTCGGCGATGCCGCCCATGTCTGCGCGGGTGTGCTGGAGGCGGCGCGCGAATCCCGCGCCAGCGTCGAGGCGCTCGCCATTCCGGTCGGGGAGGCCGTCGAGCGGTTCCGCTTCGGCGTCGCGTTGCACGTCGGCAATATCCTCTATGGCAATATCGGCGGCGGCAACCGACTCGACTTCACCTGCATCGGCCCGGCCGTCAATCTCGCGGCCCGGCTCGAGAAGATCACGGGACGCCTGGGACGGACCGTTGTGGCCTCGGAAGGCTTTGCCAATGTCTGCCGCCACGACTGGCACGAGCTCGGAGAATTTCCGATCGCAGGATTTTCCAAGGCGCAGCGCGTGTACGGGCTTGCGGAAGAAAGGCACGCGCTCGCCGGCTGAGCCTTACTCCTCCGGCTCCGTCGTGAACAGCAGCGGATAGCCCTTGGCGCGGCCCGCGTCGGTGGCGCGCGTGGCCTTGGTCTCGGCGACGTCCTTGGTAAAGACGGCGACGACGCAGGCGCCCAGCTTGTGGGCGGTGATCATCACCTTGTAGGCCTGATCCTCGGTCATGCGGAATTCGGCCTTGAGGATCATGGTGACGAATTCGCGCGGCGTGTAGTCGTCGTTGATCAGGATGACCTTGTGCAGCTTCGGCCGCTCGACCTTGGTCTTCGTCCGCGTCTTCGGCTTGGTGACAGTGTCGTTCATTCCGCCTCCTGGACACGGCGGGCTGGGGGTGCGGCCGCGGCCATCAGCTCGCGGTCTTCGCACCATATTGCAGGACCTGCACCTTCTCCAAGGTGATCAGCCCGCTCGACATCATGCCATCCAGGATGGGCAGGAATGCGTTGATGCTATCCTCGCTGTCGACGATCTCGATCAAGAGCGGCAGGTCCTCCGACAGCCGCAGGATCTTCGAGGTGTGCAGCCGGCTCGACTTGCCGAACCCCATCGGTCCGCGCAGCACGGTGGCGCCGGCGAGGTGCCGCTCGCGCGCCGTCATCACGATCGCTTCGTAGAGCGGCTTGCCGCCAAAATGGTCGCTCTCGCCGATGAAGATCCGGAGCGCAACTGCCTGATTGGGAATTTGCATGGTCAGCTCCTTGTCAAGCGGTTGTAGCGGCTCGCCATCATATGGCCGATCCACACCGACACCAGCCAGCAGAACACGGATGCGGCGATGTAGGCGAGTGCGGTGTATTTCATGCCGCCGTGGAACAGGCGGAAGGTCTCGAGGCTGAAGGTCGAAAAGGTGGTGTAGCCGCCGCAGAACCCGGTCATGACGAACTGCCGGTGCTCGGGCCGCGCCAGCATGCGGCCGTCGGGGCCGGTCAGCGTCGCGTAGAAGCCGATGATCAGCGATCCAGTGGCGTTGATGAACAGCGTCGCGAAGGGAAAGCCCGGTCCGGTGTCGAGCGCGAGCCCGACCAGATAACGCGACAGGCCACCGACGATGCTGCCCGCGGCAACCCAGGCATAGAGCATCGCAGTGCGCCAGCGCTCGGCGGAGGAGGCGGACTTCATCTACCTCTAGCCTCCCACGCTGTCCGCAAGGAGGAAGCCGCAACTGACGGCGGCCAAGCTCAGTCCGACCGAGAACAGGATATTGCCGAGCGCATGCATCGGCTCGCCGCTACGCACGAGAGTCAGCGTTTGCAGGCTGAACGAGGACACCGTGGTGTAGCAGCCGAGAAAACCGGTCACTGCGAACAGCCATGGATTGGGCGTGGCGAAGGCCGAGCCGGGATGGGTCGCCAGAGCGCCGAAAATGCCGATCAGGAAGGCGCCGGTGACGTTGATGGTCATGGTGCCCCATGGAAACGTTTCGCCCAGCCGCCGCGCGATCGCACCGGAGACGAAATAACGGGCGCAGCCGCCGAGCACGCTGCCGACCATGATTGCGAACACTCCGCTCAGCACGATGAAAGACCTCCCATCTCATTTTTCCTCCGCTGCCAGACCCTTGCCAACGGTCAATAGTCCCACGAGCGAGACCAGCGCGAAGCCGAGCCCCGCAAGGAACGTTCCGGCCGGACCATAGGCGTCCCACAGCGCGCCCGCGATCACGCTCGCGGCCAGCAAGGCAAGGCCGGTGAACAGGTTGAAATAGCCGAACGCGGTGCCGCGCAGGCTCGGCGGCGCGGCGTCGGCGACGAGCGCCGAGAGCAGGCCCTGCGTCAGTCCCATGTGCAGCCCCCACAGCGCGACGCCGAGGGCGAGGCCGCCAAGGCTCGGCAGCAGCGCCAGCGCCAGATCGGCGCCAGCGAGGCAGACGAGCCCGAGCGCGAGCAGGCCAGTCCTGTTGATCCGGTCCGAAAGCACGCCGGCCGGATAGGCCGACAAGGCGTAGACGATGTTCATCAGTACCAGCACCGCAGGCACCCACATCGCGTTGAGCCCGATGTTTTGTGCGCGCAGGATCAGGAAGGCCTCGCTGAAGCGCGCCAGCGTGAAGACGACGCCGACGGCCACAACGCGCCAATAGATCGCTCCGAGCTGCCGCATTGCGGCGAGATTGAGCGGATTCTTTGCAGGCTCGCGGCTCGGGTCCGGCTCCGGCTCGCTCACCGCGAACGCAATCAAGCCAAAGGACAAGAAGGCCGGCAGCACCGCCACCCAGAACACGATCGTAAAATTGTCCGCCGTCCACCACATCAGGGCGATTGCCACGAGCGGCCCGATGAAGGCGCCGATGGTGTCGAGCGATTGCCGCAGGCCAAAGCTCGCCCCGCGCAGGCCGACGGGAGCGATATCGGCGATCAGCGCATCGCGCGGCGCTCCGCGAATGCCCTTGCCGATGCGGTCGACGAAGCGCGCCGCCACCAGCCATCCGACGCTGGGTGCGAGCGGGAACAGCGGTTTTGTCAGCGCGGCAAGTCCGTAGCCGAGCGCTGCGAGCAGCTTGCGGCGGCCGAGCCAGTCGGACAATGCGCCGGAAAAGATCTTGGTGATCGAGGCCGTCGCCTCCGCAATGCCCTCGATGAAGCCGACGGAGAGCGTCGAAGCGCCGAGCACGGTGACGAGATAGATCGGCAGCAGCGCGTGGATCATCTCGGAGGAGATGTCCATCAGCATCGAGACGAAGCCGAGCACCCAGATTCCCCTGGGCAGCCCCGCACGCTCGGCATTCGGTGTCGTCGTCGTCACGCCTTCGCCTTTGCACCAGACAACAAAAAACCCGCCATTGGCGGGTTTGTCCATGCTCCCGCCGAAGGCAGAGGCTCAAAGATTGCCCCTCCTCAAGCAGGAGTCATCAGCCCACACGGTCATCGACCGCCGGGCGGTTATCGGGGGACTCCATCCCCATCTGTGCGGCCAACCTAGCACGGAAATCGCTTCGGACAAGTGGGCGGGGCGCTCTGTCCCGCGGTCAGGCTTCGCGCATCATGAGCCCGATGATGCGAGCGACCGGGCGTGTCCAGCGGCGCGAGCGTGGCAACACGGCGGCAGCTTTGCGCAAGGCGTGCAGATCCCCGGCTCGCTATCCTTCACTCGCAGATCCTTAACTCGCAGATCCTTAACTTGCGATCCTTAACTTGAATGTGAAGCACAAGCGATCTTCGCGCTTTGCGGCAAGGCGATTGCATGTCACCATCGCGTCATACGACGGGAGGCTGCGATGCGCTTGCTGTTCTCGATCGGGGCTGTGTTGGTTGCCGGCATGTTTGCCGGAGGGGACGTCGCGGGCGTCGCGGCACCAGGGCCAAAATTCGAACCGCCCAAACATCAGCCGCAGCGGCTGGCGGGCGACAGAGACGCGCAGACGGTCGACGTCGAGCTGATCCTCGCGGTTGACGTGTCCTATTCCATGGACATGGACGAGCTCGCGATCCAGCGTGAGGGCTATGCGCAGGCGATCCAGTCGAAGGAGTTCCTCCAGGCTCTGAAGCTCGGTCCGAACGGCCGGATCGCGGTGACCTATTTCGAGTGGGCCGCCTCGAGCGACCAGAAGATCATCATTCCCTGGCGGCTGGTCGATGGCCCGGAGACGGCGGATGCGGTCGCCGCCGAGATCATGAAGACGCCGATCCGGCGCGCCTCGCGCACCTCGATCTCCGGCGCGATCACTTTCGCGATGCCGCTGTTTGACGAGGATCCCTATCGGGGCTTGCGCCGCGTGATCGACATTTCCGGCGACGGCCCCAACAACAATGGCGGCCCGGTCACGGTGGCGCGCGACGCCGCGCTGGAGAAGGGCGTCGTCATCAACGGCCTCCCGATCATGGTCAAGGAGCCGTCCTATTCGACCATGGATATCGACAATCTCGATTTCTACTACGAAGACTGCGTCATCGGCGGTCCCGGCTCCTTCGTCATCACGATCAAGGATCGCGACAAGTTCAAGGAAGCGATCCGCACCAAGCTGCTGATGGAGGTCGCCGGCCGCACGCCGGAGCGCCCCACGATGCGCGTTGCGGACAAGGAGCCGCGCGTCAATTGCCTGATCGGCGAGAAAATCTGGTCGGACCGCTGGGGCCGCTGATAGCGCAGTTGGGACCTTTCGCCTCATCTCGTCCGGAGGTTGAATTTAACCGCTCGTTAACCGGCACATGGCCCTAATCAGGTTGTTTCAGTTCGTTTCCGACCGCTGTTTGACTTTGCTGTCGGACGCGCGAACGAGAGCGGGTTCATCGAACCCGTCCACCGAGCAATCCAATGGCCATCGTCACCTCGAGCACCAGCCAGATTTCGCCCGCCAACGAGCGGGTGTTTCACCAGAGCAGGCTGGTCGGTGAATGGAAGGGCAATTGGGTGGGCAACAACCAGCCCGTCAGCTTCAAGGTCGTCAACATCCGCGGTGCCCGGGCGCAGGTCGAGTACACCCATAATGGGCAGACCGAGCGGGGTTTTGCCGAGGTCAGCGGCGCGCTGATCACCTTCGGCGGGGTCACGGTCGGCACCAAGGACGGCAAGAACATGGTGCTGCTGTTCTCGGCGGGCGGCGCTGGCAAGCAGACCGCCAATCTCGAGAAGCAGGCGCCGCCGCCTTCCGACAGCCGCCTCATGGGAAGCTGGGGCGGATACTCCAGCGACAACGGCAAGAGCGCGAGCTTCAAGGTGCTCTCGGTCAACGGCAAGGAAGCCCAGGTCAGTGTCACCACTGACGGCGTCACCCGCCAGGGCACCGGCACCGTCTACAAGAACGTCATCATGTTCGGGCAGGCGCAGATCGCGACCGATGACGGACAGAACGGCAAGGTCATCTACCAGGTCGGCACGAAATCCTTCATGGTGCCGGTGACGAAATATCCACCGGCCGATACATCGTCTACTCTCGACCGAACCGCCTGAGCGCTGCCGTCCTCACCATTTCGGCGGCCGCTTCTCCACGAACGCCCGCAAGCCCTCCTGCGCCTCATCCGACGTCGCGACGTTGCAGAAATCGTCCACGGCGCTTGCAATGCTGCGTCGATAGTCGAGATCGATCTGGCGCATGAAGGCGGCGCGGCCCATCCGGAGCACCGCGGCCGATTTGGCGGAGAACTGCGCCGCAAGCTTCAGCACCTCCGCCTCGAGCTCGGCGTCACCGACGACGCGGTTGATGACGCCGAGCTCGCGCGCTTCCATGGCGCTGAAGACCCGGCCGGTGAACAGCAGCTCGAAGGCACGATGGCGTCCGACGATGCGCGGCAGATGCGCGTAGTGGATCGCGGGGATGACGCCGACGTCGATCTCGGGATAGCCGAACGTCGCGCTCTCGGCCGCCAGCACGACGTCGCAGGACACTGCCATGGTCATGCCGCCGCCCCGCGCCGCACCACCGACCGCGGCGATTGACGGCTTTCCCAGCCCGTACTGAGCATCGTAGAGGTCGATATAAAGCGCCTGGAGAAATTTGCGGATCTCGGCGCCGGGCCTGCCCAGCAGGATGTCGAGATCGAGGCCCGCCGAAAAGCGGTTAGGGATCGCACTCGCCAACACGACCACGCGGGCATCCGGATCGTCGGCCGCGCGGCGGAGCGCCGCGACCACCGCGCGGATCACCTCGAGGCTCAGCGCGTTGACGGGCGGGCGGCGCAGCGTGATGCGGGCGATGTTGTCGACACGTTCGTATACGACGGGATTGTCGGATGTCACCGCGTTCTCCATATTTTCAAACTGCCGCCCCTCTCGGCAGCGGATCAATCAACAGCGGCGGACTCGTGCCGCCTTGTCCGGCCGGCAGCTTATGTTGCCGCGCAACCTGTGCAAGACCTGCAGGCCGGAACTGAAGCAATAACCGTCGCCGGCTCTGCTGGCATTTGCGACATCCGGAGAGTATGATTTGCTGGATTTTGACGGTAGCCTGCGAGATCTTTGACGGTAGCCTGGAATGTCGAGCTTCGCTTCTTCACGCGTCCTTGCAACTCTGTTCGCCGTACTCTGCCTGACCGGAGCGCCGGTTCATGCGCAGGTCGCGCCGCTGAGGTATTGGATTCCGGGCGGGCCTTTCGGCCTCAGTGGCGGTGCCGGCCAGAGCTCCGATACCTACGGCAACTTCACCAGCTTCAATGCCAGCGATGCGGATTGGCGCAGCTCGGCGAATGGTTTCTTCGTCGGTAGCCAACGCGCCAATATGGGTTTGAGCGGCTTCAACCAGGCGGGATCGGCCGGCAATTTCAGCGCGCTCTCCTATGATAGCACGGCGTTTGGTTACAACACCAAAACCTCGGGCGGCATGCCTGTCACGTTCTTTGCCGGCTTCAACACGCTGAGATACGACGGCGGTATCGGCAGCTCACTCGCGCCGCTGACCTCCAGCGCCGCGCCCGGCTATGGCGCGTTTGCGGGAGTCGAATTCAAGCCGACCTCCAATCTCAGCCTGTCGTTCGGTGCCGGTTTTATCCAGCAGCAATCGGGACGCATGGACAGCGACATCAACTCCTCGATGCTGCCCGGCGAGTCGCCGGCCTTGAGCGGCCTCCGGCGTTAGGATCGCATCACCAACTTCGGCGGACGCCGCCGCGATTTCGGCAGGTTTGGGCCGGTTCCGAAACGCATCACGATATCGGGACGCCGTTCGCCGAGTCCGAGTGAGGTCGCAACAGGCGCGGCCGGCCGCGATCCGGTGCGATTTGTCGCGGCGATCGGCAACAAGCGCGGCCACGCCCGTAGAGCACAAGCTTGTTTCCTGAGCCGTTACCGCGCGACTTCGCAGTCAGCGAGCATCACGACAAGCCGGCCACCAGCGGGCGTTGCAGGTGCCTGGCCATCAGTTCCGCCGCCTCGGAGTAACGCCGCGTCTCCAGAACGTCGAGCAGGCGCAAATGTTCGCGCACGTGCCGTCGCATGCCGTCACGATCGGCGAAGCTGCGATAGGCGAACAGGCGTCTGATCGAGTTCACGCGCCTGAGCGCTTCGAGGAAGAAGGGATTGCCGGCGCCACGGATGATTTCTTCATGGAATTCGCAGCCGGAGTGAAAGATTTCGCCGATCGTCATCTTTTCGAGCTCGCCTTCGAAGACGCGTTGTTGGTGCTCGCGCAGGCGTACGATCACCTCCTGCGGCAGCGCAAAGCCCGGCTGCGCGATTGCCGCCGGCTCGATCACCGCGCGAAACGCCTTGGCCTGCGTTTGAGCTTCGGGACTCGAGACCGTCTCCGCAAAGCGCCACCCATAACCCGGCAGGCGCGCGATCCAGCCCTCGGCAGCGATCCGATCCAGTAGTCGCTGTAACTCGGCCCGAGTGACGCCATAGCGGCGCATCAGCTCCGCCTCGGTGACGTCAGCCGGCAACCGGCTCGCGAGCACGTCGCCTGCGATGGTCGCATAAACCTGCTCGTTGCGCCTGACCGCCGCGAGCGCCGGTTGGGCAGCGCCGCTGGTGGGATTCTTGGCCAGCACAAAACCGCGATGCGGCTCGCCCCGCGCCAGCCCCGCTGCTTCCAGCGCCTTCAGGCCGAGCCGGATCGGCGCGCGCGAAAGGTCTAGCGCATCCGCAAGCCTTTGTTCGATCAGGCGGTCTCCGGTTTTCATGCCTTCGCGCCGGGCGAGCGCCATGATCAGCCCGGCAAGGTGTTCGGCGCGTTCGGAACCGTTCTTGTCGCTGCGTTGTCGGGAACTGTCGGATGCGCTCATTGCAGTGCACGCAATTTTTGGGGCTTGACAGATTGTCCCACGGATTGTTCTTTTACGCAACAATATACAATCGACCCAGGGAGAGAGCCCGATGGCGCACGCGCCCGATGTCCACATTTGCGAGGTTGCCCCCCGCGATGGGCTCCAGAACCTGGACATCTTCATTCCGACTGAAGCCAAATGCGCGCTGATCGACACGATCGCCGCTGCCGGCGTGCGCGAGATCGATGCCGGATCGTTCGTGCCGCCAAAGGTCGTGCCGCAATTCGCCGACGTCGACGCGGTGATGGCGCATGCGCTCACGCACAAGTCGGCAACCATCGGCGCGCTGGTGCCGAACGTGAAGGGTGCCGAGCGCGCCATCGCCGCAGGCGTCAACGCCGTTTATTTCGTTATCTCGGCGAGCGAGACGCACAACCAAGCCAATGTGCGCCGCTCGGTCGACGAGCAGATCGAAGGATTTCGCGCGGTTCGCGCCGCGATCGACGCCCGGCCCGTGGGCCAGCGGCCGCAATTGATGGGTGCGATCTCCACCTCCTTCGGCTGCTCGCTGGAAGGTGAGGTGAGTGAAGCGGCCGTGTGCCGTGTGGCACGCGCTTTTGCCGAAGCTCGCGCCGACGAGATCGGGCTTGCCGACACCGTCGGTTATGCGACGCCCAAATCGATCGGGCAGATCGTCACGGCCGTGCGGCGCGAGATCGGATCGCAAATGACTCTGCGGCTGCATCTGCACGACACGCTCGGCGCAGGCCTTGCCAATGCCGTCGCCGGCCTCGAAGCGGACATCCGCCGTTTCGACGCCGCGGTGTCCGGCCTTGGCGGCTGCCCCTTTGCTCCCGGTGCGCGCGGCAACATCGTCACCGAGGATCTCGTGTTCATGCTGGAGCGGATGGGACTTTCCACCGGCATCGACCTCGACCACCTGATGCAAACGCGCGAGATTCTCGCCCGCCATATCCCGGCAAAACATTTGACGGGGCATCTGCACGAGGCCGGCATTCCCAAGGTTTTGCGGAGGGCGGCATGACGGCGGCAGAGCGCGGGACGGCCTCGGAGCTTCGTCCGCTCGCCGGCATTCGTGTCGTCGAGTTCAGCCAGATGGTGATGGGGCCGAGTTGCGGCTTGATCCTCGCCGATCTCGGCGCCGACGTGATCAAGGTCGAGCCGCCCAAGGGCGACCGCACCCGTTATTTCAAGGGGTCCGCCGCCGGCTTCTTCGCCACCTATAGCCGCAACAAGCGCAGCATCGCGCTGGATACGTCGACCGCGGAAGGCCAGGACGTCGCACGCAGGCTGATCGAGAACAGCGACGTCCTGATCGAGAACTTCCGGCCGGGCCTGCTGAAGCGGATCGGTCTCGACTACGAGAGCGTCGCCGCCTTCGCACCACGCCTGATCTACTGCTCGCTCAAGGGCTATCTGCCCGGGCCGTACGAGAATCGCCTCGCGCTCGACGAGGTCGTGCAGATGATGGGTGGCCTTGCTTACATGACCGGCTTGCCCGATCGGCCGATGCGTGCCGGGGCCTCTGTCAACGACGTCATGGGCGGTATGTTCGGCGTGATCGCGATCCAGGCGGCGCTCGCCGAGCGGCAGCGGACCGGCAGGGGTCGCTACATCCAGAGTGCGTTGTACGAGAACAACGTGTTCCTGATGGCGCAGGCCATGATGTGCGAGGTGGTCAGTGGGCAGCCGTCGATCCCGTATTCGATCAAGGACAGCCCGTGGCCGGTCTACGATCTCTTCGACACAAAAGACGGCTCGAAGCTGTTCGTCACCATCGTCGGTGAAGAGCAATGGGAGGCGTTCTGTCGTGCCTTCGATCGCGAAGCCTGGCTCGTCGATCCGCGCTTTGCGACGAGCAACGACCGCGTCGATCATCGCAGCTGGCTGATCCCCGAGATCGCGAACATCTTCAGGCAATGGGACAAGGCCGATCTTGCCGCGCGTCTCGAGCAGCTCGATCTGCCCTATGCGCCGGTGAACAAGCCCGGCGATCTCTTCGACGATCCGCATCTCAACCAGTCGGGGGGCTTGACCGATATTCGGCTTCCGGACGGCGGCCAGGCCAAGACGCCGCTGTTGCCGATTTCCATGGACGGAAGGCGCCTGCCCAATCGCTACGATCCACCCGGGATCGGCGAGCACAGCGGCCAGATCCTGAGCGAGATCGGCATGTCCCCGAATGAGATCGAAGCGCTGCGACAAGCTGGGACGATCAAGCTCGCGCCGTCCTGATCGATCGGCGCTAGCGAACAAGAACCAAGGGAGGAGGAACACATGAGCATTACCAGGCGCCAGACGCTGATCGCGGGCTCCGCATGGGCCGGCGCATCGCTGCTGCCGGGGCAGCTGCGCGCCGAGACCAAGCAGGTCTCGCTCGCCTTCGGTCCGGTATCGCCGGTCTACGCCATCGGCATGATCGCGGAGCTGAAGGGTTACTTCAAGGACGAAGGACTCGATTCCAAGCTCGTCACCGGCAATGCCGGCACATTCGGTCGCCAGACGCTGGCAGGAGGGCAGGCGCTGTTCGCCCATGGTGATGCCAGCCATCCGCTCCAGCTCGGTGCGCGCGGCAAGCCCTGCAAGATCCTGCTCGCGACCGAGATGGTGTGCTCCTACGCCAATATCATGGTCCGACAGGACCTCCACGACAGCGGCATCAATTCGGTCGAGAAGCTCGCCGACTACAAGCGCCCCGATGGTGCCAAGCCGATCGTCGCGGCGACCGCGATCGGGTCCGGCACCTGGGTGTTCGGCACCTATGTGTTCGAAGCGCGCGGCCTCGGCAGCAAGGTGAACTGGGTCGCGGGCGGCGGGCCCAACACGATGTTCCCTTCGCTCCAGACCAAGCAGTTCGACGCCATCATGGCGCCGCCGAGCTGGATCGTCGAGGTCGAGAAGAAGGGTTTTGGCAAGACGATCTACGACACGTCGAAAGCCGGCGTGTTCGAGAAGGATTTCGGCGGGACGCTGCCCGTGCTGGTGATCTACACGCTCAAGGACACGGTCGAGCAGGACAAGGCGATGGTGCAGGCCTATGTCAACGCGATCTACCGCGCGATGGCCTTCGTGAAGGCAACGCCGCTCGCGGAGGTGCAGGCGCTGGTCACGCCGAAATATTTCTCAGGGATAGATCCCGACGCGGTCAGTGCCGAACTCGGCTTCGACAAGTCGACCTGGGCCTATGACGGTGTCATCGACAAGCCCGCGTTCGAACGCGGCGCCAAGCCCTGGTACCGCAAGGGCACGGATATTCCCGAGACCAGATACGAGGATGTCGTCGACATGAGCTTCCTCCAGGCGGCCAGGGCGAAATACAAATGATCGCCGCGCCAGGCCAGGGCCTTGCGCTCGCGCGCGGCGAGGATCAAGCAGCGGCAGCGCGCATCCGCATTGCCGTGCAGGGTCTTGCCAAGCGCTTCAACGCGTCGGGCCGCGAGTTCGTGGCGGTGGATGACGTCTCCTTCGAGGTCAAGCAGGGCGAGTTCGTTGCGCTGCTCGGTCCATCCGGCTGCGGCAAGAGCACCATTCTCAACATGGTCGCGGGGCTGTTGCCGCGCTCGGGCGGACGCATCCTGATCGACGAGGACACGGTCGAGACCGGCAAGGTCAACCCCAGGGTTGGTTATGTCTTCCAGCGCGATACGCTGTTTCCCTGGCGAACCGTGGAGCAGAACATCGGCTATGGGCTGGAGATCGCGGGACTGCCGAAGACCGAACGCGCCGGGCGCGTCGCTTCGGCGGTCGCGAAGGCTGGGCTCTCGGGCTTTGCGCAGAGCTTTCCCCGCATGCTGTCCGGCGGCATGCGCCAGCGCGTCGCCTTGATGCGCACGCTGATCCTCGAGCCCGAGATCCTGCTGATGGACGAGCCGTTCGGCGCGCTCGACACCCACACCAAGCTGGAGATGCACAAGACGTTGCTGGAGATCTGGGAGCGCGAGCGGCAGACCGTGCTGTTCGTGACGCACGATCTCGGCGAAGCCTTGACACTGGCGAGCCGCATCATCCTGCTCTCGGCGCGGCCTGGGCGTCTCAAGGAAGACTTCGACGTCGCCATCCCGCGTCCGCGCGATCCCGTAGCGGTGCGCGAAACCGCTGAATTCGGCCGCCTCTATTCGCACATCTGGCATTCCCTCGGCGAAGAATTCCGCCGCACCAGGGCCGACTGACCATGTCCCACAGCCGCACCGCTATCCTGTTCTGGCAACTGGCCATTCTTGCAGCCGTTCTCGTCGTCTGGCAGTGGGGTTTTGAATGGAGCAAGGCGCTGCTGCCAAAGGCCTACGTGCCGAAGATCCTCGATCCCTATTTCGTCGCCAAGCCGTCGCTGATCTGGCAGAGTTTTTTGCGGCTTGGTTGCTTCGCTGACGCGGGCGGCTTCGCCACCTGTCTCAAGGGCAACGACAACAATCTGTGGCTTGCCACGCTTGTCACGCTGAAGAACACCTGGTGGGGCTTTCTGTTTGGCTCGGCAAGCGGCATCGCGGCCGGCCTGATTCTCGGCCGTTCGGATTTCCTTGCCCGGGTGTTCGGACCCTACATCGTGGCGCTCAACTCGATACCGCGCATTGCGCTGGTGCCGCTCGTCATCCTGATCTTCGGCCTCGGCGACCTCTCCAAGATCGCGACGGCCTGGCTCGTTGTCTTCTTCGTGGTGTTCTTCAACACCTTCGAGGGAACACGTGCGGTCGACCGCGACCAGATCGCCGCCGCCCGTCTGCTCGGCGCCAGCGAATTCACGGTGCTGCGGACCGTCGTGATCCCGTCCGCGCTCGCCTGGGTGTTCGCTTCGCTCCTGCCGGCGGTGTCTTTTGCGCTGATCGGCGTCATCGTCGGCGAATTCATCGGCGCCGAACGCGGCCTCGGCAAACTCATCATCGAGGCCGAGGCGCGGGCCAATGCCAGCGAGATGATGGTCGCCGTCTTCGTCATGATGTTCGTCGGCATCCTGCTCGCGATCGCGGTGCGCTCGCTGCAGTCCTACCTGCTGCGATGGCAGCCGCAATTCGAGCCGTCGGCGTAACGATCCGACGTCAACGGCTAAACCGCGCCACCAGCTCCACATGCGGCGTGTGGCGGAACTGGTCGACAGGCACCACCGCCTCCAATCGATAGCCGCCGTCGATCAGCAGTCGCGCGTCGCGGGCAAATGTCGCGACGTTGCAGGACACCGCGATCACCACCGGCACTTTGCTCGCGGCGAGCTTCAACGCCTGCGCCTGCGCGCCCTGGCGCGGCGGGTCGAACACGACGGCATCGAAATCGCGCAGCTCCGGCAGCACCAGGGGGCGGCGAAACAGATCGCGCGGCTCGCACTTGATCGGCTTCAGGCCCGGCGTGCGCGCGGCTTTCGCGAGGGCCGCAATCGCACCGGCGTCGTTGTCATAGGCGGTGACGCGGGCCTTCTCCGCGAGCCGCAGAGCGAACGGGCCGACACCGCAGAAAAGGTCGAGAACTTCCTTGGCCTTGCCGATGCGTTCCGCGATAAGCGCGGCGAGCGTCTCTTCGCCCGCCACCGTCGCCTGCAGGAATGAGCCCGGCGGTAGCGTCACCTCGGCGCGGCCCATCTTCACCGTTGGCGGCAAGCGTTGCAGCACCAACTCGCCATGCCGCGTCAGCCGCGCCAGGCGGTGCAGTTCGGCGACGCGCGAGAGTGCCGTGACGAGCGCCGTCGGCAGCGGGCCGGAGCCGCGCACGTCGACGTCGAGGCCATTGGCGGTGGCGGTGACCTGGATGTCGAGCGGCTTGGTCACCGGCATCCTGGATGTCAGCGGCTCGGCGAGCGCCCAGGCGGCATCGAGCGCGCCGTCGAGCGCGGGATCGAGGATGGGGCAGCGATCAATTGGAATGACGTCGTGCGAGCTCGTCGCGGAGAAACCGACCTTGAGGATGTCATGCGTGCCGAAGCGGCCGTGCAGGGTGATGCGCCTGCGCCCGGCGCCGTGAGCATCGACCAGCGGCGCCACGTCGCAATCGATGCCGGCCTGCGCCAGTGTTTCGACCACGATGCCGCGCTTCCAGGCGTGATAGGACTCAGCCGCCCAGTGCTGGATGGCGCAGCCGCCGCAGACGCCGAAATGCGGACAGAACGGCTCGACGCGCTCGGAGCTTGCCACATCCACCGCGAGCAGCTTGCGGCGGTCGGGATGGTGGCCCGCGACGTGATCGACCTCGACGGTCTCGCCGCCAAGCGTGTAGGGCACATAGATCGCTTCGCCCGTCGCCATCGAGACGCCGTCGCCGCGATGGCCAACGTGATCAATCGTGAGACGTTCAACCACGGCGCGCACCCAGGAAGAATTCGATGTTGCCGTCGCCGCCCGCAATCGAGGACGGAAATATCTCGATGGCGGCGCAGCCGAGCGAAGCGGCAAAGGCGGCGATGTCGTCGCAGATCTCCTTGTGCACGGCGGCGTCGCGGACGATGCCCTTCTTGTTGTGCTTCCTATCAGCCTCGAACTGCGGCTTGATCAGCGCCAGCAGGCTCATCGGCGCGGCGGCGAGGGAAAGAGCGACCGGCAGCACCGTCTTGAGCGAGATGAAGCTGACGTCGATGACGACGACATCGGGCCGCGCCGGCAGCCGCTTGCCGTCATAGCTGCGGATGTCGGTCTCCTCCATCGACACGATCTTGGGATGATCCCGCAGCGAGGGATGCAGCTGGCTGGTGCCGACATCGATTGCGAACACCAGGCTTGCGCCGTTCGCCAGCAGCACCTCGGTGAAGCCGCCGGTGGACGCGCCGACATCGAGGCAGACATGATCCTCGATTTCGATCGGGTAGCGCTCCAGCGCGCCGGCGAGCTTGACGCCGCCACGGGAGACGTAGGGGTGCGCAGGCTCGGCCTGGATCACCGCATCCTCGGCAATCGTCTCCGACGGTTTTGAAACCTGCTTGTCGTCGGCCGTGACGAGGCCAGCCTCGATCGCCGCGCGCGCCCGCGCCCGGCTCTCGAACAGGCCGCGCTCGACCAGCAATATATCTGCGCGCTTGCGGGCAGGGGACATCACGCTCTCATGTGACACTTCTTGGGACGATTGATGGGCTCATGTAGCGATCAATCGCGCGGCCGCCATCCGGACGCAAGCCTCGAACGTCAGGCCCTGCGTGTCGACCTCTGCCGTCTGCCTCGGAGGTACGGTCCATGAAGCGGCTGACGCGGCCGACATTTTGCGAAGCGAATGCCCGAAAATTTGGATCGAGATGCGAGTCGCCGCGCGAGCTCTGCTGCCTCGCCCGCCTGCGGGGGGAAGGCCGGGGAGAGGGTGTCTCCGCGAGCAAGGACCCTCAAGAAGAGAAAGCCCTCACCCGACGCTGCGCGATAGCCGGGGCATCGCCCCGGCGTTCCTAGAGGACGGCCGCCGGAGGCGGCCTACGCTCTCCCGCAAGCGGGAGAGGTGAAACCAATCAGGCCAGCTTGACCGTCTCGGCCTTGACGTCCTTGCCGAGCGCCTCGAACACCTTGGCGACGATGCCCTTGGCGTCGAGACCGGCGCGGCCGTACATCGCGGCCGGCGTGTCGTGGTCCTGGAACACGTCGGGCAGCACCATCGAGCGGAACTTGACCATGCCGGTGTCGAGCACGCCCTGATCGGTCAGGTACTGCGCGACATGGGAGCCGAAGCCGCCGACCGAGCCTTCCTCGATCGTGATCAGGATCTCGTGGTCGCGGGCAAGCTTGAGCACCAGCTCGGTGTCCAGCGGCTTCATGAAGCGGGCATCGGCGATCGTGGTCGACAGGCCGTGGGCCGCGAGCTCGTCGGCCGCCTTCTCGCATTCGGCGAGGCGCGTGCCGAAGGAGAGCAGGGCGATCTTGCTGCCCTGACGGATCATGCGGCCCTTGCCGACCTCGAGCGGAATGCCGACCTCCGGCATCTCGATGCCGCGACCTTCGCCGCGCGGATAGCGCAGCGAGCTCGGACGGTCGTCGATCGCGACCTGGGTCGCCACCATGTGCACGAGCTCGGCCTCATCGGCCGCCGCCATGATCACCATGTTCGGCAGACAGCCGAGAAAGGCGTTGTCGAACGAGCCGGCATGGGTCGCACCGTCGGCGCCGACGAGGCCGGCGCGGTCGATGGCGAAGCGGACGGGCAGGTTCTGAATCGCGACGTCGTGAACGATCTGGTCGTAGCCGCGCTGCAGGAAGGTCGAGTAGATCGCGCAGAACGGCTTGTAGCCTTCGCTCGCAAGACCGGCGGCAAAGGTGACCGCGTGCTGCTCGGCGATGCCGACGTCGAAGGTGCGATCGGGGAAGGCCTTGTTGAAGATGTCGACGCCGGTGCCGGACGGCATCGCCGCGGTAATGGCGACGATCTTGTCGTCCTTCTCGGCTTCCTTGACGAGGCTCTGGCCGAACACGTTCTGATAGGCCGGCGCATTCGGCTTGGCCTTGGCTTGCGTGCCGGTCGCGACGTCGAACTTGACGACCGCATGGTACTTGTCGGCGGACGCTTCGGCCGGGCCGTAGCCCTTGCCCTTCTGGGTCACGACGTGGACCAGGATCGGGCCGGTCTCCATGTCGCGGACGTTCTTCAGCACGGGCAGCAGATGGTCGAGATTGTGGCCGTCGATCGGGCCGACATAGTAGAAGCCGAGTTCCTCGAACAGCGTGCCGCCGTCCATCATGAAGCCGCGGGAATATTCCTCGACGCGATTGGCGCGGTTGGCGATGATCTTGGGCAGGCGCTTGTTGATCTGCTTGGCCGCATCGCGCAGCGTGCGATACGTCTTGCCGGAGTAGAGGCGCGACAGATAGGCGCTCATCGCGCCGACCGGCGGCGCGATCGACATGTCGTTGTCGTTGAGGATGACGATCAGGCGCGAGTTCATCGCACCCGCGTTGTTCATGGCCTCATAGGCCATGCCGGCCGACATCGCACCATCACCGATGACGGCGATAACGTTGTTCTTGCCGCCGGAGAGGTCGCGCGCCACGGCCATGCCGAGGCCGGCGGAGATCGAGGTGGAGGAATGCGCCGCGCCGAACGGATCGTAGTCGCTCTCGCTGCGCTTGGTGAAACCGGACAGGCCGCCGCCGGTGCGCAACGTGCGAATGCGGTCGCGCCGGCCGGTGAGGATCTTGTGCGGATAGGCCTGGTGGCCGACGTCCCAGATCAGCCGGTCGCGCGGCGTGTCGAAGACGTAATGGATCGCGGTGGTGAGCTCGACCACGCCGAGGCCCGCGCCGAAGTGACCGCCGGTCACCGAGACGGCATCGATGGTCTCCTGCCGCAACTCGTCGGCGACCTGGCGAACCTGCTCGATCTTGAGCTTGCGCAAATCGTCTGGCGTCCGGATGGTGTCGAGAAGCGGCGTCTTACTGTATGCGTTCACGGCGATTTCCAATTTGTCAGCGCCGGAAGATCGTTCCGGCGCGCGATGGGTTTGCACAATATCGGCGCAGCGCGAGTCCTAACCGTCGGAGCCACCTGCATGGGGCAAGGCCCCGTCTTCAAGCTTAGGTGAGCTTAAGTGCGCTCCGGTTCAGTCTCTGTGATCCCTGTCACTTAGATCGGCTTCGTCCGTCCCAGCCAATTTCACTAGCAGATTGAAGCACTTGTCGTCGGTAATCAGCGCCCACGCAAGGCTTACAAAAAGCCACACTCCGCGCAGCTTTACACCAAAGCTTGGGCCAAAGCCAACCCGCAGGGTCGATTAGGGGTATGCAGATGCAACCGGCGGGCCAGAGTAGTTAACTGTGGTCCGCGGCGAGGGGTTCCCGGCTTGGCTGGTTCCCGGGCGGCTTTTTCGACGCGAATCGGATCTTTTTCGGTCCCGGAGCCGCCTATTGCCCAGTGGCGAGCAGTGGCGCCCGCCGATGGAACCGTCTTGTCTCGTGGGACGGCGCCCTGCGATCGTGAAAAACTCGGCCCGCTACGCTTTCATTGCCGTGTCATAGGGCCAAACGCGTGAGGAGGGTGGGTGTGTGGGAAAGCCTCGGCTCACTGCACGTCGAGCGGCGCAGTGCCGGTGGCCTGCCCGCTGGCATCGGTGGTGATCTTGTCGACGCGGGCCTCGGCCTGGCGCAGCAATTCCTCGCAGCGGCGCTTCAACGCCTCGCCGCGCTCGTAGATCGTCACGGATTCCTCGAGCGGCACCTTGCCGTCTTCGAGCCGCTTCACGATCGTCTCGAGTTCCTCGATCGCGCGCTCGAAGGTGAGCCTGGTCACGTCGATTTGGGTGTTTTCGGCCATATCCGTTTCCGATTGCCCGATTCGCTTTCCTGGCAGTGAAAGCGGGTTTTGCGGGCTTAATGTGGCGGGCGTCGTCAGGCACCCATCAGGGCGCCGACATGCGCCGTAACAGATTCTTTCAGTCCTTGCAGGTCATAGCCGCCCTCGAGCACCGAAACAACGCGGCCGCCTGCGGACTTGTCCGCGAGATCCATCAGCTTGCGCGTCACCCAGGCATAATCCTCCGCGCGCAAATTCAGCGAAGCCAGCGGATCGCGATAATGCGCATCGAAGCCGGCGGAGATGACCACGAGTTCGGGGCTGAATTTCTCGAGTTGCGGCAGGATCAGATTCTCGAACGCTGAACGGAATTCCGGCCCGCCATCTTCGGAAGCGAGCGGCGCGTTGACGATGGTGTCGTGATCGCCGCGTTCGCTTTTCGCGCCCGTGCCCGGAAACAGCGGCATCTGGTGCGTCGAGCAGTACATCACGGTCGGGTCCGACCAGAAGATGTCCTGCGTGCCGTTGCCGTGATGCACGTCGAAATCGACGATGGCCGCGCGCGTGATGCCGTATTTGCGCTGTGCATGGCGCGCGGCGATGGCGACATTGTCGAAGAAGCAGAAGCCCATCGGCTTGCCGATCTCGGCGTGATGTCCGGGCGGGCGCACCGCGACGAAGGCGTTGCGATGCTCGCCCGCCATCACCGCTTCGGTCGCCGCGACCGCGCCGCCGACGCCGCGCATCACCGCCTCCCACGTGCCCGGCGACATCGAGGTGTCGCCGTCGATATAGACCTGTCCGCTGGACGGTGCGATGTGGCGCAGCTCGGTGACGTAATGCTCGTTGTGGCACAGCGTGACGAGATCGAGATCGCCTTCCGGCGCCTGGTCGCGCACCAGAAACTGGAAGCGCTCATGAGACAGCGCTTCTTCCACGGCGCGAAGACGATCCGGCCTCTCAGGATGTCCCGGCGGCGTGACATGGTCGAGGCAGGCCTTGTGGGAAAGGAGAAGCGTGCTCATCAGGTCGGCCTCACAGGAAACGGGCTTTTGGCGTCGTTGGCGCATCCGGCGCCAAAACGCAATGCAGAACTCAATCTATGCGCTTGGGCGGCAATGGCAAAGGGTTGTCCGGCCCGGCCGGTTTGATCCGGATCAATTCACGCGCAGGATGCGGCTCGGCGGTAGCGGACCGATCGGCCCGTGTGCCCGGAAGAACGCAAACAGCGCGTCCGCGTCGTAGCCGCCATATTGTGGCGCCGTGCCTTGTTTGGCGACGGTAAAACCGTCGCCGCCGACGGCGAGGTAATCGTTGAGGGTGACGCGGTAGCCGCTTGCAGGGTCGATCGGCCTGGCGTTGAGCGTCATCTTCTCGGGGATCACGCGCTCGCCGAATGGCTTCGCCGCATCCCAGGCATAGCTGAATCCGTTCGACACCTGGAGGATGCGCGGCCGCTTTGGGTCGAGCCATTGCTGCTCGAGCATGTCCTTGAGCTGACTGCCGGTCAGCGTCATCGTGACGAGGCGGTTGCGGAACGGCTGGCTGGCGAAAACGTCGCCGAAGGATATCGCGCCGTTCTCCTTCGGGACGATGTCGGTGCGGATGCCGCCGGGATTGGTGAGCGCGATGACAGCGCTCCCATCTTTGGCTTCCCTGGTCGCGGCAAGCTGCGCGTCCGCGATGACGTCGCCGAGCGGGCTTTCGCCGGCCTCGTTCGGCACGCGCGACAGCGTCTGCGTCACCGATCCGGCCGGCCGGTTGGCGATCGGCGCTGAGAGCCTGTCGTAGGCCTCGATCAGCGCGGTCTGTTCCGCGTCCCTCGCCAGCGAGGCATTGGCGACGATGACGTTCTCGGCCCTGGCGCCGACGATGTCGCGCGTTGTGGGATCGAGCTTGAGGTCGATCGCGGTGACCAGCGTGCCGTATTTGTCGCCGCTGGTGACGAGCCGCCCGTCGATGTCGCAGACATAGGCGCGATGGGTGTGGCCGCTGACGACGACGTCGACGGCACGGTCGAATTTCTTGACGATGTCGACGATCGGCCCCGTGATAGTCGGGCATTCATTGTAGTCGCCGGCGGGCTCGCCGCCCTGGTGGATCAGCACCACGATCGCCTCGACGCCCCGCGCCTTCAGCTGCGGCACGAGCGCGTTCACCGTCTCGGCTTCGTCGCGGAATTCGAGCCCGGCGATGCCCGACGGCGAGACGATGCCCGCGGTCTCCTTCAAGGTCAGCCCGATGAAGGCGACGGGGATGCCGTCGAATTCCCTGATCTCGTAGGGCGGCAGCACGCTGTTGCCCGTCGCGGTTTCGATGGTGGATGCCGCGAGATAACGGAATTTGGCGCCCGTGAAGGGGTGCGGTCCCTGGCAGCCGTCGAGGGGATGGCAGCCGCCGTTCTGCATCCTGAGCAGCTCGGTCTTGCCCTCGTCGAATTCGTGGTTGCCGACCGACGTGATCGCAAGCCCCATCATCGAGAGCGATTCGATCGAGGGCTCGTCGTGAAACATCGCCGACAGGAACGGGCTCGCGCCGATCAGGTCGCCGGCGGCGACGAAGATCGTGTTCTTGTGTCCTTCGCGCAGCTGCTTGACCAGCGTCGCCATGTATTCGGCGCCGCCGGCCGCCACCATCACCTTCCTGGCCTTATCCTCGGGATCCCCGACGCGGATGCCACCCGGCGGCGGGCGCAGATTGCCGTGGAAATCGTTGATCGCGAGGATGCGCAGCTCGACTGGCGCGACGGTCTGGGCCGAGGCGGGGAGGGTGCTGGCAAGGGCGAGGGCGGTGAGGAGGGATCGGTATCGCATGGAGCCAAGATTAGACATTCCGCGCGAAGTTTTCACGAAGCATCTCGCCGTCATTCCGGGGCGACGCGCAGCGTCGAGCCCGGAATCCATTGTGCGGCGGAGTTGGTTGATGAATGGATTCCGGGTTCGCGCCAAGGGCGCGCCCCGGAATGACGGCGGTAGGTGGAGTGCTGGCTCGTACCTACCGCTTCTTCCTGTTCGCGAACGCATTGAATGCCGCCACCGCTTCCTCCGATTTCAGCCGCTCGCCGAACAGGTGGCCTTCCTGGTCGATGCGGCGGGTGAGCTCTTCGGCCGGTGTGCGTAGCAGTTTGCGCGAGATCGCGGCCGCCTCGGCCGGCAGCCGGCAGATCTCGCGCGCCACTTTGCGCGCCTCGACCTCGGTATGTCCCGGCGACACAACGGCGTTGACGAAGCCGGCAGCATGCGCGTCTGCGGCGGAAAAAGTCCGCCCCATCACCAGCATCGCGAAGGCGCGCTGGTAGCCCATCGTGTTCGGCATCAAGAGGCTGGCCGCGCCGACCGGGACAAGTCCGAGATGGATATAGGGTGCGGAGAAGGTCGCAGCGTTCGAGGCTAGCACATAGTCGCAGTGGAATAGCATCACGGTACCCATGCCGATCGAGGCGCCGTCCACGGCTGCGATGATCGGCTTGGTATTGAGGGCGAGCGAATAGAGAAATTTTGCGCCCTCCGACAGCGTCTCGGGGCGCGAGGTGTCGGCGTGCATGAAATCGTCGATGTCGTCGCCGGCGGTGAACACGCCGGAGCCACCGGTGATGATCATGCAGCGGATATCAGGGTTGTTCTGCGCGGTGTCGATCGCGCGGCCCATCTCCCGGTACATGTCCTGGGTGATCGCGTTTTTCTTGCCCGGGCGACGCAGGGTGATCACGCGCGTTCCGCGCTCCTCGGTGATCACGATGTTGCCATTCGGCATGAGAGCCCCCCGCGCTCGCTGCGACGCTCGCCGCTTCGCGAGTCTCGCCAAGCGTCAGCCTACATCATCCCGCAGGCCTGCCAATGCGCTGGCTCGATCTTTTCGGCGCCAATTTCCGCACGGCCGGCGCATGGCAGCCGTTGCCGCGGCGCGCCGCAACAATTGGCTACAATGTTTCATTTGAAAAACCGGTGGTTGTGGTGCACGATCTCACGCGGTTCCATTTGGCCGATTGCTCGATTGATGATTGCCGCAACCCGCGTCGACGAATCCTCGCTGCACTACCGCGGCTGGCGCGTCGTGCTGGCCTGCTTCCTGATGGCCTTCTTCATGTTCGGCTTCGGCCTGTACGGCCAGGGCGTCTATCTTGCCGAGCTGCAGCGCGCTCATGGCTGGCCGGGTACAGTGGTCTCCGCGGCCAGCACTTTCTCGTTCCTCCTGACCTCCGTGCTCGTCATCTTTACCGACGATCTGCTCGCCCGCATCGGGTTGCGCTCGCTGATCCTGTGCGGTCTGGTCGCGCTCGGCGCCTCGACGGTGCTGCTGGCGCTGATGCAGACGCCCTGGCAGCTCTATCTCGCCTATGGCCTGATGTCGGTCGGCTGGACCGGCATGGGCACCGTGGTGATCGCGACTGTGCTGAATTCCTGGTTCGAACGCCGGCGCGGGCTCGCGCTCAGCCTCGCGTTCAACGGCGCGACCTGCGGCGGCATCGTCCTCGTTCCGCTGCTGCTGTCGCTGTCGGGGAGCATCGGCTTTCGGTCTGCCATGCTGGCGGCCACGACGGCGATGATGGTGCTGGTGCTGCCGGTGGTCGTGATCTTCATCGGCTGGCCGACCGGGATGTCGCTGGCATCGGACGGGCGTTCCTCCGGCGGCGCGGCCGCACCGGGCCGATCCCGCAGGGCGCTGCTCGCCAACGCGGCGTTCTGGACCATGGTGTTGCCGATCGCCATCGCGCTGCTGGCGCAGATGGGATTCATCATCCACCAGGTGACGTTTCTCGAGCCGCTGATCGGCCGCTCCGCGGCAGGACTCGCGGTCACCGTCATGGCGGCGATGGCGGTGGTCGGCCGCCTCTCGCTCGGCCTGTTCGTCGACCGGCTCGATCCGCGGCTCGCCTGCGCGGCCTCGATGACGAGCCAGGCGGCGGCGCTGTTCGTTCTCCTGCAGAGCACGAACCCGACGATGCTGCTGCTGTGCTGTGCCGTCTACGGCTTCTCGATCGGCAACATGATCACATTCCCACCCTTGATCATCCAGCGCGAGATCGGCGCCAGCGCCTTCGCCGCCGCCATGGGGTTGGGCACGTCGATCAGCGGCATCGTCAGCGCCTTCGGTCCAGGCATCGTCGGGCTGGTACGGAGCTTCACCGGCAACTACACGACGGCGTTTGCGATGTGCGTGGTGCTGGATCTCGTCGCGGCGGGCATCGTGCTGTGGCGGCCGGGGGGAAGGGCGAAGCTCGCAGCGTCGTAGCCCGTAAGGGTGGATTGGCGAAGCGTAATCCAGCTCTTCGGTTCACCAGCAGGCGGGAACGGTGGGTTACGCCTACGCTAACCCACCCTACGCATCGACGCTCGTGGCAAGCAGCCTAGCCCAGCAACACCGCATCCGCCGCGGCGACCGACTCTGCGCTTTCCGTCACCGTGCGCTCGAGCGCGGGCGCCTGCACCGTGATGTTCTCGGCGAAGAAGCGTGCGAGCGAGACGTAGCGCGCGGCGTCCGTGTTGCCGTCGGCCTTGGCGGCGACCGCCTCGGAGGCGAGCAGGCAGCCGCCGAGCGTGGCGCCGAACTGCTGCAGATAAGGCGTCGCACCTGCAAGCGCATCGTTCGGTGCGGATGCAACGCGCTCCAGCAGCCACTTGCTGGTGCGCATCAAGGCCTCGAGTGCCTCGCGCAGCTTCGCGCCCGTGGTGCCGAAAGCAGGATCGTTGGAGGCCTCGACCTGTTTGATGGTGGCCGCGAGCTCCTCGAGCAGCGCCCACACGGCAGCGCCGCCATTTGCCGCCAGCTTGCGCGTGACGAGGTCGATCGCCTGGATGCCGTTGGTGCCCTCGTAGATGGCGGTGATGCGGGCATCGCGATAGTGCTGCGCCGCGCCGGTCTCCTCGATGAAGCCCATGCCGCCGTGGATCTGCACGCCGAGATAGGCGACCTCGTTGCCGATGTCGGTGGAATAGCCTTTCGCCATCGGCGTCAGCAGCGCCGCGCGCGCGGCGGCATCGGCCCGCACCTTGGGATCCCTGGCGCGCGTCGAGACGTCGATCGCGACCGCCGTCGCATAGCAGATGGTGCGCGCGGCGGCCGTCTGCGCCCGCATCCGCATCAGCATGCGCTTGACGTCGGGATGAACGAAGATCGCGTCCGCACCATCGCCCTTGCTGCCGACGGCGCGGCCCTGCTTGCGCTCCTGGGCATACGACAAGGCCTGCTGATAGGCGCGGTCGGCAACGCCGACGCCCTCCAGGCCGACGCCGAGGCGGGCCTGGTTCATCATCGTGAACATGCAGCGCATGCCCTGGTTCTCTTCGCCGATCAAAAAGCCGATGGCGCCGCCATGATCGCCCATGGTCATGGTGCAGGTTGGGGAAGCATGCATGCCGAGCTTGTGCTCGACGCCGCTGGCGAAGATGTCGTTGCGCGCGCCGAGCGAGCCGTCGGCGTTCACCATGAACTTCGGCACCAGGAACAGCGAGATCCCTTTGGTGCCGGAGGGCGCATCGGGCAGGCGCGCCAGCACGAAATGCACGATGTTGTCTGTCATGTCGTGCTCGCCATAGGTGATGAAGATCTTCGTCCCCTTGATGCGATAGGTGCCGTCGGCCTGCTTCTCGGCGCGGGTGCGCAGCGCGCCGACGTCGGAGCCGGCCTGCGGCTCGGTGAGCTGCATCGTGCCGGTCCACTCGCCGGAGACGAGCTTTTCGAGATAGATCCTCTTCAGCTCGTCGCTGCCATGTGCCTCCAGCGCCTCGATCGCCGAGGCCGTCAGCAGCGGGCAGAGGCCGAAGGCGACGTTGGCGGCGCTCCAGATCTCGGTGCAGGCGGCGTTGATCGCGAGGGGCAGGCCCTGGCCGCCGAAATCTTCGGGGCCGGACACGGCGTTCCAGCCGCCCTCGGTCCAGCGCTTGTAAGCGTCCGGCCAGCCCGGCGCGGTCGTGACCTTGCCGTCGCTGAGCTTGATGCCGTGCTCGTCGCCGACCTTGTTGAGCGGGGCCAGCACGTCAGTTGCGAACTTGCCGGCTTCCTCCAGCACGGCCGCGGCGATGTCGGCGTCGAAATCGCCGTAATGACCGGCTTCCACGGCAGCCTTGAGGCCGGCGCCATGGTTGAGCGACAGCAGCATGTCATTGATCGGCGCGCGGTAGGTCATGTTTCACTCCCGTAGACAGGTCTTGGCGCCGTATTCCCACGAAACGAAGGCGGTCTCAATGGGCCCGGAGATGGCGCCTGCCCGGAGCGGAGCGACCCGGATGTCTCTATATAGTCTCTATATAGAGTGAGGAGGGGCGGTCGGTGGACCCGTGTGGTATTTTGCCCCTCCAGGCGGTTGAAATGCCGCGCCGCTCCCTATAGACCGGCAGCGACCGGATGGGAATCCGCGGTAGCCTGATCTTCCGCGGTCCGTCGGTCGCCTGTTGGGGCGTAGCCAAGCGGTAAGGCAGCGGATTTTGATTCCGCCATTCGGAGGTTCGATCCCTCCCGCCCCAGCCATGCAGTCCTGCGGTTAGCTAAAGTTTGCAACCTGCGCCTCACGCGCCCGGAAATCCGGGCTTTTTCCCCATTCAAGTTGGGTCTCCAGGCTCCCGGTCTTGCAATCTTCGGGGCTGAATGGCGGAAAGTCTCCGGCTGTTTCCCGAAAAACTCCTGTTTCGCAGAGACTATCGGCGGAGATTGGTCTTGGGCGAAAGCAGTCTCAGCGGGATGTATCTCTTCAAAGAAACGGTACTATCCGACAACGCTACCGCGAACTTTACGGCAGGCCTACGGCCCGTTAACCATCAGCTCAAGCCGTCGCAGGCCGCGGCGGCACTCCCCAATCTGATCGCAGTTCGCACATTGGCGATAAGTCACAGGTGACATCGGCATCTCGATTTCGCGCAGATCCACGATGGAGGAAAAGCGACGATCCAGCGACGACGGATGCGAAGGCTGCACCGTTCGTTCGGCGCCGGTGCAACCGACCGTGCGGTTTGCAATCTGTCGAAGCCGGCGCCGCCCCGCCTCACGAAATTGTCGGTCGCTAACTCAACGGTAGGCGCGCAGATTAGCCGTGATGGTCGAATTCGCTGAGGGCAATTCGAACCTCCCGCGCAAAATCAACCAGCGATACGGTGAACGCCGCGACCGCGACAATAAAAAGGATTGCAACGCCGCGCTCGTGTTGAATTCCGTAGAACGCGCTTACGAACGCCACAACGATCAAAATGCTGGTCGAGATGCTTCCCATTATCGACCAGAAGATGGCGCGGTTGATCATCGCTGCGCGCCGGACCAGGCGTGGCAGATCGGCTTTCAGCCGGGACCTGATCACGTCTTCGTCGTGAATTCCGTTCAGGTAGATCGTTCTGTCGATGATCCTGTTCTGGCGGGCTATCAGCAAGGCGATGAACGCTGCCAACGCACCGAGAAGAAACGCGGGGGCTGCCGCCTGCGAGATGACATGCGAGAGCTGACTGACAGTAGGAGTGTCTGGCAACATCGGTTCTCACTAGGCTGGCGTTCAAGAATTACCATCGCGCGCCCGAAAAACCGCGCGATCTCTTTGCGTCGAAGTAGTCGCGCGCAGCTTACGCTCGCTTCGCGCGATTTCTATGTAAAATAGCGGCGGCGAGAGCACGCCCGGCCTATTCGGGGGTCGGAAAGAAAAGCTTGCTGGAGCCGCTATACGCGCTTGGCAACGATATCAGGAATGCGCGGAGCGAGGCCGAGCTGGACGAAACTGAAAGGCCGATCGACGACATTCTGAAAGCAGAGCTTTCCAGGAATGCGAGCGGGGAGGGCGGCGGTGACAGCAACGAGATGGCCGCGCTCGGTCTTGCGGCGCAAAGGGTTCACTATTTGCTGCAGCAGCGGCGAACGGTACTTCGCGGCTCGCCGCAGACTGCAGTTAGTTCTTAGCGATCCGTCGTGTTGGCGTCACGGTGCTGGCAGGCGCCATCGGTGAGAGCGAGAATGTCAGCCAGGTATTCCAGCCCGCTGGCCGGTTTTCTGCAGCAAATTCGCCGTATCCTTTCAAATTCAGATAGCCCTGCATGTCGCCAACCGGAAACAAATATCCGATCTGCGGACCGACGCCGAGGACACGCGACCGGAAACCACCCAGGATGGGGTGCTGTCCGGAATCGTCGGTGATCTGCTGATACGCATATCCCACGAGGCCGACAAAGAGCTGCTTCGAGAGAAACTGCGACGCACCCCAGTCGAGATGGAAGTCGATGCCGCTCCGGTATTGCGTGTCCGGATTCTTGAAATTGTAGGTGAAGCCCGCGACGGCCGAAAACTCGTGTCCCGTCTGCGGGTTGAAATAGGTGTACCCGCCGCCGCCATCGACGGCGCCGTGGCCGATGCCGAGATTGGCCAGGCGGTTTGGATCGTAGGCGCCGACGGGAATGTCGCCCGTCACGTAGGTCATGAAGTTGTGGACGCCCTTGTTCCATTTCAGCGTCACCTGCGGATAGAGGTCGCCGATGGAGGTGACGGAGTCGCCGATGCTTCCGATGCGTGTTGTGGCCAACGGTCCGAACCCCGTCGTCAGCGTGCCGCTAAGATCGGCGGCCGACCGCCCGAACAGACCGGTCATGCCAACAGCCAATTGTCCGCCCAGCACCGGTGTTGCAAAGGTGTAAGTGGGATTGAGCAGCACCAGATCGGCCTGCGCATTCAGACGCAGATCCAGGCTGAGGTTTACGGCCGCCGGAAATCGGCCGATCTGAATTTCTCTTGACGCAGCCGCGGCGCCGAACGCCGATACGGTGGTGTGATAGTAAACCTCGGCCATGGACCATCCCGGCACCGCGGGTGTTGCGGCAAGACTGCTGAAGCGTCCGGGAAGCCAATAGGAAACGCCGCTTTCGTCGCCGTAGGCGGCGTCGGATAACGTCGCGGACATCGCCATGATTATACCGACGGCCGAGCAGATCAGCCGGCGATCAGAAATGCGTTCGGGTATGCAGCGCCTCATGTGCTTCCCCCATTGTCCGCTCACGATACTATCCGGCAAGATCGTGAATGTCTCGCCTTGAAGTGGTATACCCTGAAATCGCGTCGCCGTGTTGCCGCGGGGGCACGCTGTTCTTGATCTACATCGAGGCGTTCGCTCAACTCTCTGCGCAGTCGTCGCTTGAGTTAAAAGCGCTGGATGCGGCGTCGCACGGTTCGCCGGCTCCCCACTGGAAGACGAGCGTCGCTCCTGCGGTGTCGCTGTATGGGTTCACTCATTTCGAGCGTTGTTCGTAGGATCGTGCCGTAGGGACGTTGCTGGCATCGACTATTGCAACGGCTGTACCTGCGCTGCCATATCTGGAGCGCGGCTCACCCTGTAGGTCGCGTTGCTGCATTTCAGCACCCAGACGGCATGATCGGGCCGGGAGCGTTTGGCGTCCCTCGTGGCGCGCATGGCCTTGTCACAGACGAAACCCTGCGTGCGGATCTGCGCAGCAAGCATCTCCTTCGGCATTTCTTCCGCGGCTTGCGCGGGAGACATCATAAGGTCGGTAGGAGACCCGCTTCCGGTCAGCAACGATGCGGCGAAGAGAACAACGCCAGCAAACAGATGAATGGGCGCGGAGACATTGCGATGCATCAGAGGGCTCCCGACTGTGCGAACGGTGAACTGCTTGAACAACCCGAGAAGCGCATACGCGCAGCTTTCGTTAAAGGGTTGACCATGTACTGCAACGGCGCCGGATCGATCTGAAACAGCACACCGTCCTTCATCACCGGCGCGTTCGGCCTGACCGGGATTGCGACAATTTGTCCCGTCACTCGGCGTTACTCCCACCACACGGCCGGTCACCGTCACGCGGCCCGACGGCATACGAACATTAAAAAGCGCAAGAAGCGCGTGGATAATATCAAATACGCCGAACAACAGCGAGATCGTTCCCGACAACCCGCTCCACCGCACGATTCTGAGCTTCGAGAATATGAGCCAGGGTGCGACGAGGTAGAGGCACAGAATAACAACCATTACTGGTCCTCACCCTAACATTGTGTTAGAGTGCTTGTGGAGGTAGCTGAAGCATCACCCTTCGAGATTCTGTCAGACTACAAGTCCATCGATTTTAATTCCAGCGCGCGTTTTTGATTCTGCAGACGCCATGTCGCGTTAACTGCAGCCGGTATTGCACGTCTCGATGCAAGGCCTTTCGCTTGGAAACGAGAGAGCTATGACGCCGATCGATACTTCCGCAGGAGAAGGAATTGATTTCATGCGCATTACAAACAATCAGATTTTCGGATTACTGGCTTTGACCACCGCGCTCTACGTTACCGACGTAGCGCTTGCCCAGAATGCGGCGACGCCGCTCACCATGAAGACCATCGGCACGCCATCCACCCCCGCCAAACCGGAGGTCGTGCCCTCGCTGTTCGTACTCAACTCCCGCGGTGCGAGCTTGCAAGGCGACGCCCTGGTTTTGACCGGCGTGTCACCGAGCTCGATCATCTTTGCCGACCGCCCCGTGCGGGCCGCGGGCCACCAGGCCACTGCCGACGTGATCGCGGAATGGGGATCGGGCGAGGACAGCTTTGCCAAGAACCCTCCGAATGCCACCGTCTCCGTGCTCGGCAAGGATGGTTCGGTGAAGGACGCAGTCGTGGTGCTGAAGAATCCGAAGCTCGACGGCGACAAGCTTACCTTCAATGTCCAGACGCTTGAAGGCGACCTTTCCGACGCCGATGGCGGCGCGGCGCTCTTCATCGACATTATCGGCCGGCCGTTCACGCCGTTTTCGTTCGCCGGCGTCGCGCGACGCAGCGCATTCCGTGGTGCGATGTATGCCGGCGCGCTCGGCGCGGCTGCGTACGGAGCGGCTGCGTACTACCACCCATACTACCGTCCGGCTTGTGGCTACTATCCGTACCCGCCTTGCTATTGAGGCCCCGCGAAAGGAGCGCGAGGCGAGCATCAGCGCGCGAAGGCGAGCTGCATGCGTGCCTGCATCGCGAACAACGCGCCGGTATATTGATTTAAATCAATGGTTGTGTCCCACTATTGTCTCATCTACCAGGAGGCAAAATCAGGCCGAGACGTTAGACAAGGAGTTTGCATCGTGACTTCTCCTTTTCACCTTGGCGGCAATGAAGGTAGGGACGGGTCGCTGCGATCACCGCCCGCGATCTTCGCGCGTGTTGAGATACAGGAAGTGTTTGGCGGCCGGGCACATAAGAAGTCGGTTTATCGAAGCACTGTTTCCCCACGGGAATGTAATGGAGACTGTCCAATGAAATTCACCCGTCGCAACGTAACGATTGGCGGCATGAGCCTGCTCGCCAGCGCTTCCATGAGCACGTTGAGCCGCGCCGACTTCGGCGAGCTCCTCGGCATCGGCGAAGGATTCGAAGACTTCGCGCTGGCCACCGACGCCTACATCTTCGGCTATCCGCTGGTGACGATGGAGATGACACGTAGGGTAATGACCAACGTTGCGGCGCCAGAGGGGACGCGAGCGCCGATGGGGCATATCATCAAGCTGCGTCAGTATCCCAACGCGTCATTCAGGGACGTGACAGCGCCCAATGCGGACACGCTTTACACCACGGCGTTCTTCGACGTGGGCAAGGAGCCCTGGGTATTGAGCATCCCCGACATGAATGGCCGTTACGCGCTGTTTCCGATGCTGGATGGCTGGACCACCGTATTCGAGGTGCCGGGCAAGCGGACCACCGGCACTGGCGCGCAGACCTACGCGATCACGGGGCCCGGATGGAAGGGCACGCTGCCGGCCGGCGTGAAGGAATACAAGTCACCGACCAACATCGTGTGGCTCCTCGGCCGCATTTATTGCACCGGCACGCCCGAAGACTACGCAGCTGTCCACAAGCTGCAGGACGAATGCAAGCTGGTGCCCTTGAGCGCTTATGGCCAATCCTACACGCCGCCGTCCGGCACGGTCGATCCGTCGATCGACATGAAGACGGCGGTGCGCGATCAAGTCAACCGCATGGACGCGGTGGCCTATTTCACGCTGCTGTGCAAGCTGATGAAGGACAATCCGCCCACCGCGGCAGATGCACCCCAGCTTGCCAAGTTCGCCAGGATCGGAATCGTGGCGGGGCAGGATTTCGACGCGAGCAAGCTCAAGGCGGATTTCGTCAAGCGCGTTCCGGAAATCGCCAACGACCGGATCATGCTGCAATTCAAGATCAACAAAAACATGAAGGACGAGAACGGCTGGGGCTTCACGACCGCGACAGGCGTCTACGGCGCCGACTACTTGATGCGGGCGCTTCTCACTGAGATCGGACTGGGCGCCAACCGTCCGCAAGATGCCGTGTATCCGACATCGCTGAAGGATGCCGAGGACCGGAAATACAACGGCGCCAACAAGTACGTTATGCGATTCCCTAAGGGACAGCTGCCGCCGGCACAAGGCTTCTGGTCGGTGACGATGTACGACGCCAAGTATTTCTTCGTGGCCAATCCAATCAACCGCTACTCGATCAGTGCCCGGGAGAATTTGAAATCAAATCCGGATGGCTCCACTGATATCTACATCCAGAAGGATTCGCCGGAGAAGGACAAGGAATCCAATTGGCTTCCGGCACCATCCGGCGATTTCGTCCTGATGATGCGGCTTTATTGGCCGAGCGAGAAAGACCCTTCGATCATCGACGGATCGTGGAAGATTCCGCCGGTCAAGAAAGTCGAAGCCTAAAGCTGATGTACCGTGGAGGCCGTCTTCGCAGAGACGGTCTCCTCATTCCCGGGGTGTTCTGAAGCTTTCACCAAAAACGGCAGGCAAGGTGTCTGCCCAAGTTCATCTAGCGGCACAACGGTGTTGCTCCGATTTCCGCTTCGCTAAACGCGCCGATCGACGATGGCTGCTTACGGCCACCAATCCGGCTCTCCCATAGAGAGGTCAAAAATGACAACTCGACGCTCGGTGCTGATCTCCGGAGGATTGATCACCTCGGCGGCCATCGGTGGCCTCTCTGTGACAAATCGATTGTCCGCCATTGACGCCGCGGCCGCGCAAACCGACGATTCGACAAAATAATTCGACTATCAGCTTGCCCACCAGCGCGGGATTGAAGCGGTGCTATGGTCGATGCCGGCCATCAGCGATGTTTTCTTTCGTGAAAGTCTGTTCAGAGACTTTGGCATGAAACCCGGGGACGTGATGGTGATGGGCAAGCCGCTCGTGGCACGCCATGAAGTCCTGACAGCGAACAACCAGGTCAACTACGCGGCAATGCCTTTCGACCTTACGGCGGGACCGCTTGTCGTCGAGATCCCCGCAAGTGGGAGTGACTACGCCATCATCGGCGAGATCTGCGACAATTGGCAGGCGCCACTGGTTGGCGTTGGCGTGGTCGGTCCTGACGCGGGCAGGGGAGGCAAGTACCTCCTCATTCCTCCGGGCTACAAAGACAAGGCACCGGAAGGCTACTTCGCCGTACCGATGGAAGGCTTCCGGGGCACGATGGTCTTCAGGCCAGTGGTCATCGGGAAGGGCACGATGGAAGGGTCCATCGCGCTTGCTCATCAAACCCGCATATATCTGCTGTCGGACGCCGCCGGTCCCAAACCGACCAAAGTCATGGACGGCTGGAGCAAGCCTTGGCACTCGCTGCCGGTGTACGACATCATCTGGTTCAAACCTCGCCAAATTCGTCAATGACGAGCCGATCCGGAACCGGGATAAGGTAATGATGGGAATGCTCTCATCATTGGGCATTGAAAAGGGAAAACCGTTCAAACCTGATGCCACGGTTACAAAGGCACTGAACGCAGCGATCAAGGACGCTTATGCAATCATGCAGCAGGGTTTTGTGACGTCCGGCAAGGCGATGGCCACATGGTGGCCGGATCGCCAGTGGATGAACATCAACCCGCCTTGCTTGCCAATATGGGCGTGGCCTGGTCGTTCGAAACAGCAGATGCGGTCTAATCGTATGACAGGGCGATTGCACCGTTTTTCTGGGCCAACTATCTGCCGCCGAAACTTGGCAGCGAACAACTCTATCTCATGGGCATGAGGGACAAGTCCGGAGCGCTTCTATCGGGCAAACGCAGTTATGTTGTGCGCGTTCCTGCCGATGTGCCGGTCGACAAATTCTGGTCGGTCATCGTCTATAACCAGAACACCAAATCGTTCATTCCGAATGATCTCGACCAAGTGGGATTGGATAGCTATGACAAATCGAAGCTAAAAGCGAATGCGGATAGTTCAGTGAACATCTACCTCGGCAATTCTGCACCAAAAGGCGAGGAGAAGAATTGGCTTTCCCTCCGCCGGCGAAGACTTCTTCGTCATCATGCGCTATTATGGCTCGGGGAAGTCAGTATACGACAAGACGTGGTCAATGTCGGATATCGCGCGCGCTGCCTAGCGATTGAGCGCCACTCCTGACGGAACAGATTAGTCGCACGAAGAGACTGCTCCACCACCCTGGCGCGTCCGTTAAAGCCGTGGATCGAAATCGCAACCTCGCGCAGCTCGCTGTAGGTTGCCATCTGATGTTTGAGGCTCAACCGCTAGAAGGTCAGCTGGGTTTTATCGTCGGTCTCAATGGTTCGACGTGGGCAAGCGCCCCGAAAGAACGACGCCGAGGATCTGGTTCGAGGTCAATTGAAACATTGACGACGCGGCAGCCGTCTCCTTGGCGGGCAAAGAGCGGACAGGCTTTATACTCCGTCGAAAGATCAGCACATCGAGGCCTTCCGGACTTGTTCTCATGACGAAATCATAGTTTGCGAGAAGGCGCGCGGCGACCTGGTGCATATGCCCGTTGTATGTTCCGGTCACGGACGAGTCGAGCGCGCTATCGGTCCGGTAGCGCAGATTGAATTTCCTTTGCATGGCATCGAGCAACCGTCCGAGCGGGACGTCACGGGCATCCAGATGCAATGCCGTTTCATTCCCCTCGATCAACAACTCCTCACAAACTGCCCGTCTGCTGCTCATCAACAGCGATCCCGATAGAACCAATGTTATCAGGACGGCGTTCGGAGACGACCATATTCGGCTCCGTCGGATCACAGGCATCGACGAACATCCATGGCCAACCTCGACGAGCCCCGATCCAGACAAGGCCTGTGTATGCAGTTCATGAGCGAAAGTATGGGCCGGGAGCGCCGCTGATGGCGGGCTCCCGGCCGCGTTGGTCAGCGATTGTCGGCCCGCTCGTCGCGGCCGTGATGGCCGTCGTGATCGCCTTCGTCACGAGAGCATTCGAAGCTTGACGCATCGGTCGTGCTTGCGCCACGCCCTTCATATTTCGCCATCTTCGGGAAGGGGCACAATGGCCGCTGGAACGCGACGCCTTGAGTCCGATCGTCGTTACGGTACTTCGTCGCGATTATCTTTTCCGGAGCTCTACCGAATTCGACCCAGCGATCGAGAGCCGAGAGAATATCACTCTCCGGATCGGAGGGGTTGGGCCCCGTCGCACCGCCTTGGCCGAATGCGTTCGCGCCTGGTCCGCCGCCACAATGAGCCATGCCCGGCACCATGAATAGCCGATAGAATTCGCTGGTGCGCCTCGGTCCACCCATAGCTTCGTTGACTGCCTTGAAGTAGTCGATGTCGCTTTGCGGAGAAATCGCGGTGTCGGCCCAACCTGTATATTGGATCAGTTTGCCGCCGCTTTGCGCGAAAGGCTGCAGATTTGGGTCGACCGAGTTCAGGATCGCGCCAGTTCGGATGCGGGCCTGGCGGAGATTCTCTTCGATGCTGAAGGTGTTGGGATTCCATCCGGAATTGGGAAACACCATGTTTTGGAAGTAACTGTTTCCGAACAGGCCCTGCAGACTTAGAGCCGGGTTGCCGGGACCAAGAATCCAGAGCGGCCAATTGACGGCGACGTTTGCTTCACCGCCTGGGCCGTAGCCCGGGAAAATTCGCGGTGGCCCCGAGAAGATCTTCTGGATTGCCTCGATCTTGTCGGGTGCGAGACAAGTTGCCGAGTTGGTCGCCCTGCACGATAGCTTTTCCAGCTTGAACTTGCACGCCAGCGGGTTGTTCAGAAACTTGTCGGTGCTCAAGCCGCCGTCACGGCCGGCGCACTGTGCGAGCACGGCATTGCTTACCAGGTCGACATCCGCTTGGGAGAGGTCGCCGGCCTTGGTAGCGGATAGAGCTCGTTCGTTCCACAAGAAGCCGGTGAAAAGGTTGGTCCAGTTGTTTGCGGGTGCGCCTGCGACGATGCCGTCGAAATCGCGAGGAAAACGTTGTGCCTCCATCAATGCTTCGCGGCCTCCGTCCGAACAACCCATGAAATAGGATCGCCTCGCGCCGGCGGATTTGAAGGCTTTGATGATCGCTTTGGAGACGTCCGTCGTCTCCTTCAGAGCGCGATAACCGAAGTCGATCAGCTTTTCCGGATGCCCGGCGGCCCAGCTTGCGTCGACAACACTGGCCTGGTGGCCGTCATCGGTTGCTGCGACGGCGTAACCCCGCTGCAGTGGGTCGGCCATTTGCTGATAGGAGATCGCGCCGCAGAAGCCACCGCACCCCACCTGGAGATACTTCGAATTCCATCCCGTTTCGGGGATCCAGACCTCGAAACCGATGTGCGAGTCGCTCGTGGGCGTGGTAAAGCCCGCGACCCGGCAGAAGTCCGGTAGGCCGGTGATGGATTGAGGCGGAGTCGTCGGCGTGACGAACGTTCCGGCCGGAACACTCTGTGCCGTCGTTATCGTCGTATTCGGTCGATGAAAGCTGCTCGCCAGCTGCGAACAGCTCGTCGTCGCCGACGCCGGTGACGCCGCGAACCCGATCACCGTACCCACGATGGCGGCCGGCAGGTACCTTGAAGCTCGTCGTCCAGGTCGTTCAGTCTCGGTCATCTCTCACCCTCCCTTGCTGTGGAATCATTTTGGAGCCGCCAGCTTGACGACGTGACAGCGGCACGTGAGCGCTTGTGCGCCGGTCACGCCGCCGCGTTCACAAATTGGCATTCGGGCAAAGTTCATCCGCGGCCCGCGCTGCTGCGCACGCTCGTCCCTCCCTTGAGCGCCTGCCGTGAGCAGGCTTCCCGACCGATCGCACGATCGATGTTTTTAGGTCCACATGATGGACCTTGATTGAATGTCTCTCGATGTTACGAAGCGCGAAAACGTCTCGCAAGACAACGCGCCAGCTGAGGGCTTCTATTTCATCCACTACTGGTCCAGCATGTGGACTTCGCAGTGACGGAAGTAATCGCCCAGGGAGGGGTGCACATGCCAGATGCAGATGCCGCCGAAAGCGGAACGGGGACTCAAAGCCTCCAGAGAGCCGTCATTCTGCTGCGGGAGGTGGCATCGCATGGCAATCGTGGTGCACGATTGACCGATCTGGTCGCCGACTCCGGACTGAGCAAAGCCACGGTTCGCAGGCTGCTCGCCGCTCTTATCAGAGAGAGCCTTCTGGAGCAGGACGAAAGCACACGTCGCTATTATCTCGGAGCTGACACCTTCGTGCTCGGTACGATCGCTGCAGCACGCTTTGGCACGCACAATCTCAGTCCGAATGCAGTTGCTCGACTGTCGGCTCTGTCGCACGCCAAATACGTCGGGGCTTCGATTCCGCTTGCCGCGCTGCTGTGCGATCGGCACAAGACTTCGGAACGGGGATCGGCGGTGGCCCTGGTTTACGAGAGCGCAGCCGGCCACACCTCCCGCCTCACTTATGCGGAGCTGTCGGACTATTCGCGGCGTTTCGCAGCAGTATTGCGTGGCCTCGGAATAAGAAAAGGCGACGCCGTCGCAACTCTCCTTCCGAAAGGTCCGGAGTTGCTCATAGCGATGCTTGCAACTTGGCGCCTGGGAGCCATTCACGTTCCTCTGTTCACAGCCTTCGGAAGTGCGGCGATATCCTTTCGGCTGACCCATAGCGAGAGCAAGGTATTGATCACCACGCGTTCGCTACGAAGCAGCGCGTTGGACGTTGCGGCTGGTTTGCGCGTCGTTGTTGTCGAGGGTTATGGCGCCGTGCCGGGGCCCACCAAGGACCTATCGTTCTGGTCCAGTCTTCATATGGCTACCCCTCTGGAGAGCGTTACCAGCCTTTGCGGAGAGGACCTCTTCGTTCTCTTGTACACAGTGAGTATCGGAGGAACGCCCAAGGGCATTCCTGTTCCGGTGAGCGCTTTGGCTGGAATCGAGGAGCACATGCGCCTCGGACTCGATCTGCGCGATGACGATGTCTATTGGAATCTCAGCGATCCGGCCTGGGGTGGCGGCCTCTACTACGCGATCATAGGCCCCCTTCTGCTCGGGCGGGCTACCGTGCTCTGCGATGGGCCCTTTGACGCCGGTCAGATCTATCGTGTACTGGCGAAACACAAGGTTACGAACCTGGCGGCATCTCCATACTGGTACAACGCCATGCGAAGTTTCGACAAGATTCAGCCTGCCGCAGGTGAGCTCCGTCTCCGCGTGGCCTCGAGTGTCGGCGAGCTCCTCCCGGACGAACTGATAAATTGGTCCGCCGAAAGGCTGGGCGTACGACTTCATGACCACTATGGGCAAGCTGAAACGGGCGTGTTCGTATCCAATCACCAAGCGGTGACACTACAATTCCGCCGCCCGCCCGGGTCGATCGGTCATCAAGTCCCGGGTTTTAAAGTGGTCATCCTGGACGCTGCAGGTCGCGAATGTCCGATAGGCCAGAAAGGCGAAATCGCCATCGATACTGAAAAATCGCCTTTGCACTGGTTTGACCGGTATCACAATGAAACCGAAGGCACGACAGTCAGGTATAACTTCGGCCGCAGGTACTACCTCACGGGGGACGTCGGCCGAATGGACGCGGACGGGAATGTCTATTTCCTGGGAATGAAGGAAGATGCGATCAGCAGTAGCGGCTATCTGGTCGTACCCAGCCAACTCGAAGCGGCATTGACCTCGCATCCAGCCGTGGCGCAGGTCGTCGTCGTCGGAAGGCCCGATAGGCTGCGCGGTGAAGTCGTGAAGGCGTTCGTTGTTCTCAATTCCGGCCGAAGACCCTCAGCTGACGTCGCGGACGAGATTGCTCAACATGCCCGGGGGCACCTGCCGCCATATTCGCTGCCGCCCGAGATAGAATTCGTGACAGGAATGCCGAGCACCCTCGGAAGGAAATCCCGTCGGCCGGCCGAGAGTGACGTCATCTGGCGCAAATGAGGTCTGGGAACAAACGTTGCCCTTCTCGGCCACTGCCGAATTTGGTGCGCCCGTCGGGCAGTGGGCTTGTGAGCGTCGACCAGGCGACCCTGTCAGGGCTCTCCCTGCCTATGGGCGCATTCGGGACGCTACGTTCTTTCTTCCTTACTGTGACCGGCTTGACCTGCTCCACGATATGCCCCCCGTTCAATTTGGCTAGGCGTTATTCAACGGAGAATGAGCTTTGTCGGGTGAACGTTGCACTCGTAAGGTCTAGGCTGCCATGGGAGGCTGAGAGTGGAATTGCGCCGCTTGAAATACATGTCCGTGCTGGCCGAGGAATTGCACTTCGGAAGGGCAGCCGAGCGTCTGGGCATTGCGCAGCCGGCACTCACGCAGCAAATTCGGGCTCTCGAGCGCGAGCTGGATGTCGAGCTCTTCCACCGAACCAAGAGATCCGTGAAGCTCACCGTCGCCGGTCGGGTCACGCTGAACGAGGCGATCAGAACCCTTCAGCAAGCTGAAAAGACCGCGCTGGTGGCGCGCCAGGCAGGTCGCGGCGAACTGGGGCACATCGAAATTGGATACGTGGGGTCAGCTATTTTCACGGGCGTCCTGTCGAAGGCAATCGCCCGGTTTCGCGTAGGCAATCCTCTCGTGGAGTTTCGCCTGAACGAAGTCGGGATCGTCCAGCAATTGGACGACGTCAGCAGTGGCCGCCTTGATCTCGGCATCCTTCGTCTTCCCGTGAAGTCGGTGCCGACCGGCGTTGGGATCATGTCGCTGCATCGCGAGCCGATCATCTTGGCGATCCCGCGCGGCCATCAGCTCGCGCGGCAAAAGAGCGTCACGCTGAGCGCGTTGAAGTCCGAGCCATTCGTCGCCGTGCAGATTCAGGAAGGAAGCGGCTTTAACGCGCAGGTTGCCCAGATATGCGCCGCAGGCGGATTGTCGCCTCAGATCGCGCAACGCGCGGGACAATTCACGGCTCTTGCCGGGCTGGTCGCGGGCGGCCTCGGTGTGGCGTTCGTACCCGATTCACTTCGGAAGCTGCGGATTGACGACGTGGTGTATCGGCCGTTGGCGAAGATCAATCAGCAGTCCGATCTGGCCATGGTCTATCGCAAGTCAGAGCGAGCCCCTGCCGTCGTCGCGTTCCTCGATCAGTTGAGAAAGCTGGCGCGGCCGTCACCCTGATGATGGTCGCGGCTAATACGATCTTCTTATTAAATTGGAGGGAATCATTATTGGCTGCAACAACGCTCCGCTCGGTAGTCTCCTTTGAACGCCTCTAAAGATTGGCGACGGGGAGGATGACTGAGGGGACAAAGTGGCGGTAAGGCCCATCACCCGGCGAGACGCGCTGGCTTTGACATTGTCTGCAGCCGCCGGAGTACGATCCGTCCGGGCGGAGGGTCGATCGTCGGATCGTCCTCTTCGAATGGTCGTTCCTTATTCGCCGGGCGCTTCCACCGACACCGTGGCGCGCCTCGTCGCTCGTCATATGGGCGACTATCTCAAACAATCGATCGTCGTGGAGAACAGGTCTGGCGCCGGGGGAACGATAGGTACGGGAGAAGTTGCCCGATCGGCAGCAGATGGCTCCACGATTCTGTTGGGCAATCTCAGCACGCTCGTACTCAGCAAATTCCTGTTTCGAAACTTGAACTATGCGGTCGATCGAGACCTCGTTCCGCTCGGCCACATCGCCTATATCCCGAACATTCTCGTGGTGAACAGGGACGTCCCGGCGACGAACCTGCGCGAGTTGATTGCTTATCTGAAGGCGAGTCCTGGCCGCTACAGCTTTGGCAGCGCCGGCCAAGGCACCATCATGCACTTGTCGGGAGAGCTGTTTCAGAAGCTTGCCGGCGTCGAGATGGTTCATGTCCCCTATCGCGGCACGCAGCCGGCGCTGCAGGATCTCATCGCCGGGAACATCATGATGATGTTCGACAACGTCCCCGGCACAATCGGCCTCATTCAGTCGAATACGATCCGTCCGGTTGGAGTATCCACGGATGTCAGGGTGCCGGCGCTGCCAGGCGTTCCAACGATCGCCGAGGCGGGCCTTTCGGAGTTCGTCAACAAAAGCTGGTTTGCGGTATGCACGCGCGCCGGGATTCCCGCAACAGCCAGAGCCGAGCTGGAATCTGCAGCTCTTTACGCGGTGAACCATCCAGAGACCAAAGCTCGGCTGACAGATCTCGGAGCGATCCCCGCTCCGATGAACGGTGCGGATACAGAGAAATTGCTGAAGAGTGAGGCCGACTATTGGGAGCCCTTTGTGAAGTCCTTGAACATAACGCTCGACTGACCGGAGACTGAACGCGGCGCCGAATTGCCATCCTATTGATCAGTCAATGTGGAGTACGCCTTGAAAAGATTGGTCCTGGGTTTGCTTGCTCTTGCGCTCGTCGGTCAGGTGAGCGCCGCCCGAGCTGAGATGTTTCCGGCGCGGACTGTTCGATTGATCGTGCCGAACCCTGCCGGAGGCTCAAACGACGCCGCAGCGCGCTTCCTGGCGGAAGCGCTCAGCGAGCTTTGGCAACAAAATGTTGTCGTAGAGAACAAGCCGGGAGGGGGCGGAAATATCGGGACCCAGGCCGCCGCGTCTGCGGCGGCAGATGGATACACCTACCTGGTCTCCTCGCCCGGTCCAATCGTTATAAATCCATTGCTCTACAAGAAACTGCCGTTCGATCCGCCGAGAGACTTCACGCCCGTCGCGCTGCTCGCAACCGTTCCAATCGTGCTGATCGTCAATCCGGGACTGCCGATCTCCACGCTCGACGAACTCTTGGAGTTCGCCAGGAAACAATCGGATGAACTCAACTACGCTTCCTCCGGAATTGGATCGACGCATCATTTGTCGGCGGAATTGTTCAAGAAGATGACGGGCCTCAAGCTCAGGCACGTGCCCTATCGCGGCGCCGCGCCGGCCATGAACGACATTATCGCCGGCCACGTTCCCATTCTCTTCGACAATCTGCCTACCGTCATTCCGCAGGTGCAGGCGGGCACCGTTCGCGCTCTGGCCGTTGCAAGCCCAAAACGTCTGGACTCACTGCCCGATGTGCCGACGTTTGAGGAGGCCGGATTGGCTCACTTCGAGGCATCTTCCTGGTTCGGCGTGTTGGCGCCGGCGGGAACGCCGACCGATATCGTGTCAAAAGTGACGGCCGACATAGAGCGGGTCATGTCGACCCCGCGCTTTCGCAAGAGCCTTGAAGCGACGGGCGCGCAAGCGGGTTCGGTCTTCGGTGCGGAGTTCGGCCGATTCATGAAGGACGAAACCGAAAAATGGGGAGACGTTATCAAGAGTTCGGGGATATCCATCATAGAATAGGCGACACGAGTTTGCCGGTTGTCGGCCGTCCTGTGCTGGCAATCGTCACCATTTTTCGACCCACGGCCGAAGCACCACTTCGAACGCCCAGGTCGATCGATGTTGGCGATGCAGGTGCAGATAGGTTTCGGCGATGCGATCCGGATCGGCCATGTTGTCGTCGACCGTCGTTCCGGCCAGCCGGTGAGCGCGGGTCCCGTCCTCCTGGGTCCAGCCGATCGCGGCGTCAATGGGCACATTCGCAACGTGGATACCTTGCGGCATCAATTCCCTCGCCATGCTTTGCGCGAGCCCCGACTTGGCATGACATGCCATCGCGAAGGCACCGCTCAATGGGAAGCCTTTGAGCGCAGCGCTGGCGTTTGTGAAGATGATTGTGCCTTTTGCCCCGTTGGTGTCGGGCTTGTTTCCAAGCATGACCTTGGCAGCCTGTTGCCCCACCAGGAACGCACTGAATGCGGCGTTGCGAAGCGTTTCCAGCGCCATGCTTGGGTCCGCTTCGATCACGCTCTTGCGGAAAATGCCGGGGACGCGGCCATCAATGTTGTGAACGACAAGCCTCGGAGTCCCGAGGTCCTGCACGACCTTCGCGAACAACCGATCCACTGCGACCGGTTCGCTCGCATCGCAGGCGTAGCGATGCACCCCATGCATCTTCTCGAGCTTCTCAAGGACCGCTTTTTCGGGATTCCTCGCCGCTACGGCAACACGCATGCCATTCTCTGCGAACAATCTCGCGCAACTTGAACTAATTCCCGGACCGCCGCCGACTATGAGTGCAACGTCTTGAACGGAAGGTTGAGTGGACTGAGCCATGTCGCTTGCTCGCATGTGTGCTTGGTGATCAATTCCAAATCGGAACTATATGCGGGTGTCGGATTGTCGCCAAATGGAAAGTTTGGAAGATCGAGAGCGGTTACGAAGCCGAGACTTCGCCGCCACTGCTGGATCGGCCATCGGCGTAAGGCGCAAAGCGATTTGCCATGACTTGCAATCGAGAGCGTCCCCGGTGCCGTCTAGTTCTGCGTCCAACCGGTCGAATCCGATGCAGATTGGTGATAGCGAGTGCTTATCAATACAGCGAAATAATGTATTGGAGCTCGGCGAGAGCGATACCTAGTATTCCCGAAAGTCTCTGAAGTGGACGAAGCGGGAGCAATATCGCATGTCGCCAACGGTACAAGCAGGCCGCAACGAAGCATCGGAATTCCGATGGCCGCCGCAGGGCGTAACCCGCGCGCCATACCGTCTGTTCACCGACCCTGAAATCTACAAGCTGGAGCAGGAGCGGATCTTCAGGGGAAAGACCTGGAATTTCCTGTGCCTGGACATTGAGATCCAGAATGCCGGGGACTACCGGACCACGACCGTCGGCGAAACCCCGGTTGTCGTTACGCGCGACCGCGACGGCAAGGTACACGCGATGGTCAATCGCTGCGCGCACAAAGGCGCTCTGGTGTGCCTGAAGAAGAAGGACAACGTCGCGAGCCTTTCGTGCGTCTACCACGCGTGGAATTACGAGCTCGACGGCAAGCTCAAGGGCGTCGCTTTCCGCAACGGTGTGCGCGGTCAGGGTGGCATGCCGGAGGATTTTGATCCGGCGCAGCACCGGCTCCGCCCCTTGAGGGTGGAGTCGTTCTGCGGGATGATCTTCGGGACCTTTGCGGACGAAATCGAGGACGTCGAGACCTATCTCGGTCCCGAGATGGCATCGTTCATCAAGCGAAACCTCGGCCGACCGTTGCGCATCCTCGGAACGCACAGCCAGATGATCCATAACAACTGGAAACTGTACGCCGAGAACCTGCGCGATTCCTATCATGCGACGCTGCTGCATACGTTCTACACGACCTTCAAGGTGAACCGGCTCGACATGGACGGCGGCATCACGCTGTCCGAGCGCAAATGGCACCATCTCAGCTTCGCGCGCCGCGCGAAGATGCAGGAGGCGGCCGAATATGCGGAAGCGAAGGTGCATTCCGCTAATTACGAATCCGCTCTCGATGGTCCGGGCCTGCTCGAGGCCTGGGAGGAGTTCGACGACGGCATCACGCACAGTATCCAGACCGTCTTTCCCAACATGTGCATTCAGTTCACGCTGAACTCTCTGGCGATCCGCTTTTTCGCCCCGCGCGGCGTGGATCAGACCGAGTTGTTCTGGATTTATCTGGGCTACGAGCGGGATACCGATGAACAGTCGAGCATGCGGGTGATGCAAAGCAATCTGACCGGTGCCGCCGGCCTCGTCTCGCTGGAGGATGGCTGCATCAACGAATTCGTGCAGCGCGGAACGCGGGCCGATCCCGACCAGTCGTCGTTCATCGAGATGGGGGGGCGTGAGGTCGAATCCGAAAAGAATTCGCGCGCGACGGAAACCGCGGTTCGCGGCTTCTGGCACGGCTATCGCCACATCATGGGCTTCTGAGGAGAGGCGGGATGCACAAGGTTCTCGATAAATCCTCCAAGCAGATGGTCGCACCGACGCGCGACCAAGTCGTGGACTTGATCGCTGCCTACGCCCATTCGGTCGACGACATGAGGTTGGATATCTGGCCGCAGTTCTTCACGTCGGACGCTCTGTATCACGTGACGACCCGCGAGAACCATGAGGCGGGACTTCCGATCGGCGTCGTGCGTTGTGTCGGAAGGGGTATGATGCAGGACCGGGTGAAGGCATTTTATTCGGCCAACATTTTCGAGCCGCATACCTATAGCCACATTATCGGACGATCGGAGTTTCTGGAGCCGACATCGGAGATGGCGATTTCGGCTCGGTCGAACTTTCAGATCGTGCGAACCATGGAAACCGGTCGCATGGACTTGTTCGCGGTCGGCAGATATCTCGACGAAGTCGTGATCGAGGATGGTCAGCCCCGCTTCCGGAAGCGGGTGGTGATCCTGGATTCCAGGAACGTCGATATTTTGATCGTTATTCCGTTGTGACACCGATGACGACGGAAATTTCGCCGCGACAGGCATGGGACTTGTTGGCTGCCGACAAGCACGCGCGGCTCGTCGACGTGCGGACGGAGCCCGAATGGGCCTATGTCGGAGTGCCGGATCTTGCGGATCTCGGAAAGGCGGTGGCCAAAATCTCCTGGCATGTCTTTCCGGAGATGCGCGTCAATCCCGAGTTCATCGGGAAATTGAAGGCGACGTACGATCCGGCCAACCCGGTGATTTTCATGTGCCGCTCCGGCGGCAGAAGCCCCGCTGCCGCAAAGGCTGTCTTCGAGACAGGGTTTGCGCGGTGCTTCAGTCTCGCCGGCGGCTTCGAGGGCGATGCCGACGAAGATGGACATCGCGGCACCAAGGTCGGTTGGAAGGCGGAGGGACTACCCTGGAGACAGCCTTGATATCGCGTTCCGTTGCGCGGGTGCGGCGGCAACTCAACTTCCGAGGAAATCAGTTTGGCGAAGAAGCGTGACATCGTCATAGCGGGCTATTCCGAAACTCCTGTCGAGTTCAAATCCGGGCGTAGCGCGTATGACTTCGGCGGAGAGGCTCTAGCGAAGCTTCTGCAATCCACGGGCATCCCAAAATCCGAGATCGACGGCATGGCGGTCGCTGCGCCGCTCAGCGAGTGTCCGAATCCGTTTTTCCCCGTGTATATGGCTGAGGCGTTGGGGCTTTCGCCGAAATGGCTGAATTATAGTGGCACCGGGGGATGCTCCGCCACGGGCGGCATCGCGAGGGCTGCTTCAGCCATCCGAGACGGCTTGTGCGAAACCGTCGTTGTTCTTTGCGCGGATGCCCCGAGCACGGCCTGGCGAGCGAATTACGGAGCATATCGAGGCGAGTTTCAGGAACCTGTAGGTGTTCAAGGACCTCCCGCGAGCTTTGGTTTGTTGATGAGCCGGTATCATCATCAATATGGGATCAAACCGGAAGCTCTCGGAAAAATCGCGGTCACACAGCGTGAACACGCGCTCCATAACGAAAATGCGCTCGCGAAGTTCAAGACGCCTCTCACGATGGAGGACTACTTCAACTCCCGTGTGATCGCAGACCCGCTTCGATTGCTGGATTGTGTGATGTTCTGCGATGGGGCGAACGCCTTCCTGGTGACGTCCGAGAAGCGCGCGCGAGCGCTGGGCTTGAGCAAGATGGTCTACCCCACGGCTTACGCCGAGATCACCAATCTGCACGGTGACCGTTCGTGTCCCGACATAACGGAGACGGGCTTTTCTGTCATCGCTCCCTTGATCTACAAACAGAGCGGCTTGTCTGCCCGGGACATCCGGATGTTTCAGCCGTACGACGATTTTACGATCGCCGTCATGATGCAGTTCGAAGATTTCGGGTTCTGTGAGCGCGGGCAGGGCAGCGACTTCACTCTGGCTACGGATCTCTCGCGCACCGGCACATTGCCGCTGAACACGGGAGGCGGTCAGATCTCGGCCGGGCAACCAGGATTGGCGAGCGGCGGGCTCAATCTGGCCGAGGCTGTCCGACAGATGTTCGGAGAAGGAGGCGGTCGACAGGTGAAGGATGCCAGGAACGCGCTGGTCACGGGAATCGGCGTCATCCCATTTGCGCGCAACTGGGGCACAAGCGCAGCCCTGATCCTGGAGACCTAGCGATGGTTGATCAAGCGGCCGCGCGCCCCGTTCCGAAGGTCTCGGTCTATGTCGATACCACCCCATTCTGGGAGGCCGCGAAACGCGGAAAACTCGTGCTGCAATTCTGCAAGGACACCAATCAATTCCAGCACTATCCGCGCCCGGTCAGCATTTTCACCGGGAGCCGAAATCTGGAGTGGCGCGAGGTTTCGGGAAAAGGAGTCATCTATGCCTGTACGGTGATCCGCGTTCCGGGTCCCGGGCTTGAGGGGCGCTTACCGCTATCCATCGCGACGGTCGAACTGGATGAAGGGGTCAGGATGCTCGGTAACATCGTCGGCACAGATCCGGACAGGGTCTCGATCGGCCAGCGCGTCGAAGTAAGCTGGGACCGCCTCTCGGAAGACGTACGGTACCCGGCGTTCCGGATCGTTTGAGGCTTCGATGCGGCTCGACACGATCTTCCGAGCACAAGCGGTCCGCTATCCCGAAAAGACCGCACTCGTCTGTGGACGCGATCGTGTCAGCTACAGCGAGCTCGACCGCCGGATACTCAATCTCGCGGCCGGACTGCTCAAACTCGGCGCAAAAGCCGGAGACCGGCTGGTCATCTACCTGCCGAATGGAATCGAACTGGTCGAGCTTCTCTACGCGGCCTTCTCGATCGGTGTGATCGTGGTTCCGGTACCGACAAGGCTCACAGCCCTCGAGCTGCAGTACATTTGCCGTGACAGCAAACCGTTCGCGGTCGCTCTGGAGGCGGATTTCGCTCTGCGCGCTGAAGTCGCGAAGGACCTTCCGGACGCGGTCTTCATCTCGACCGGGGCGAAGATCTTCGGCACGATCGGCCTGGCCGAGTTGCGCGCCAACGATCCGGTTCCCCTGCATCCCCTGCCGTTTGCGGACGATGCATTGGTAATGTACACGTCAGGCACGACGGGTGCTCCCAAGGGAGCAGTTATTACCCATTCGAACCTCATCGTGCAGAACTATTTCGTGCACGCCGTCGAATGGAGCATTTCGAGCGACGACAACTATCTGGTTACAACGCCTCTGGCGCATCGCGCCGGCTTGGCGCGACTGGCGAACGCCCTGAGTCTCGGGGGGACCTTGGTGATCCTCAAGACGTTCGATCCCGTCGCGGCTGTCCGGGCGATCGAAGACGAGAAGATCACCGTGGTCGGAATGGTGCCGACCGTCTGTCGCATGATGCTGCCTGCGATCCAGGAAGACCCGTCGCGGTGCGCCTCGTTACGGTGCATTGTCGTGACCGGGGAGGCGTTCCCGGTGGAGCTGAAACGGAAGTTTCTGTCCTTGCTTCCGCACGTCCGCCTCGTCTCCTTCTTCGCCATGACGGAAGCCGGAGCGGTAACGTCGCTTGCGCACGAGGAACAGTTCGTCCGGCCGGAATCGATCGGACGTCCGACACCGGGCGTGGAGATCAGGATCGTCGATGATCGCGGGGCCGACACCGTGCCGGGACAGCCGGGCGAGCTGCTCGTTCGATCGGGCGAGCCGGGGCGTTTCACCGTCATGCGGTGCTACTATGAACGGCCCGAGGAGACGGCGACGGCGCTGCGCGACGGCTGGTTGCATACCGGCGACATTGCAAGATGCGACGAGCTTGGGTACCTCTATATCGTGGACCGCAAGAAGGACATGATCATAAGCGGCGGCTTGAATGTCTACACAAAGGAAGTCGAGCAGGCCCTGCTGACCAACCCCGGCATTGCGGACGCCGCCGTCGTCGGCATTCCGGACGATATCTACGGCGAGTCGGTTGTTGCGTTCGTCGAGCGCTCGGCGGATAGCTCGTTGACGATCGAAGATGTGATCGCGACCGCTCAAGGGCGAATCGCGGGCTACAAGAAGCCCAAACACGTCTTCCTGGTCGATGACCTCCCGCGAAACGGCACCGGCAAGGTCTTGAAACACGAGCTGCGGCTGCGCGCAGAACGATTGCTGCGTCCGTCGCCCGAAGCAGCCCGGGTTTGATCATGCGGTAGTCGATGCGACTATCGCCGTTCGGAAATCAACTGTCGAGGCCCTTGAAGGCTCCTCACTCTCGAAGAGTGAGTTCCTGAATCTTGAACGAGAAGCTCCTTGATCCCCGAACAGCGGGTGTTGGGGGTCAATCCCGTGAACGTCGCGAGCGGCGCGGCGAAGCACGAGAGGCGGCTGCGACCCGGAACTCGTGGAGCATCTCATCCAAGATAACGGCTGATCGGTTATGAGGGCTCGCTAGGATGAGGACAGTACAGCCGTTAGACCGCCGTCCACGCTTAGGATCTGACCGGTGATGTGTTTGCCGGCTTCGCTGGCGAATAACAGGGCGGCGCCTTTCAGGTCGTCTTCGTCACCGATGCGCTGAAGAGGTACGCCTGTCGTCAGCTTCTCCATGCCGACCTGCTCGATCGTGCCCTTGGTCATTTTCGAAGGAAACATGCCCGGCGCCAACGCGTTCACCGTTATGCCGTAGCGCCCCCAGCCGCCGGCGAGTGCTCTGGTGAAGTTGACCACGGCGCCCTTGCTCGTGTTGTAGGCGATCGTTTGAGTCGTGCTCGTGCTGCCGAGGAGGCCGGCGATCGACGCCAGATTGATGATCCGACCATATCGGTTCGGAATCATCGAGCGTTTTCCGATCTGCTGGCTCAGGAGGAAGAGGGAGCGAATGTTGAGATTCATGACCTTGTCCCACGCCTCGATCGGGTGATCTTCGGTCGGAGCCCCCCATGTCGCTCCCGCATTGTTGACGAGAATATCAATTCGCCCGAGCTTGCCGATGGCCTCGTCGACGAGACGTGAGATGTCATCGTCCCTGGAGTTGTCCGCTGCGATCCATTGTGCTGAGATTCCGCGGCCGGCGAGATGCGCCTGCGCCTTTTCAAGATCCGAAGCCTTCCGCGACGACAATACGATCTCCGCTCCCTGTTCGCCCAGTGCTTCGGCGATTTGGAGCCCAAGCCCGCGGGAGCCCCCGGTCACGAGGGCTTTCTTTCCAGAGAGATCGAACAAGCTTTTCAAGCTGACCATTTTGAAGACCTGATGTTCTGTTGGAGGGGGCATCCGAAGCTCAGCCGCAAGGGGCAGCCGAGACGCGCCATACTTTACATCAATGAAACTTACTGTATAGTCAGAATGTTTTCTTGGTGCCAAGAAGATTGATGAAAAACAACGGTTCAGCCTTCTCGGCAGGATGAGTCATTTCGTGAGTCGTGAGTTCGTGGCCGTAAGTGAGGCCGCGCCTCCGAGCACTGATGGAGCGAGAATATGGTACGCGATAGCGCCTGCGATCTGATTGTCTTTGGCGCCAGTGGCTTCACCGGTCGGCTCGTGGCCGAGTACCTCGCGACGAGATACGGAAAGAAAATCAAATGGGGAATGGCGGGCCGCGACCTCGAGAAGCTCGCCACCGTCCGCGCCGAGATCGGCGCGCCCGACGATACATTGCTGATCAAGGCTGACTCGAACGACGAAGCGTCGCTGCAGGCGCTGGCTCGGTCGACCCGCGCCGTGATCTCCACGGTCGGACCCTTCCAGCTTTTCGGATCGAAATTGGTGGCGGCGTGCGCTCGCGACGGCACGGACTATCTCGACTTGAGCGGCGAGACCGTCTGGATGAGGAGCATGATCGACGCCCATGAGGACGAGGCCCGATCGAGCGGGGCGCGCATCGTTTTCTCGTGCGGCTTCGACTCCGTGCCGTTCGAACTCGGCGTGTTCTTCCTGCAGGGTACCGCCAGGAAGGCGTGGGGAGGTCCGGCCGAGCACGTGAAAGGCCGGGTCCGGGTGATGAAGGGCACGTTCTCGGGCGGAACTGCAGCCAGTTCACGCGCGACGATGGCCGCGGCGATGAGTGATCCGAAGGTGCTCGACCAGCTCAAGGATCCGTTTCTTCTGACGCCCGGCTTTGCCGGGCCGAAGCAGCCGCATGGAATGAAGATTGAGTTCGACGAGGACCTCGGCGCCTGGGTGGCCCCCTTCATCATGTCGCCGATCAACACGCGCAACGTCCATCGCTCGAACGCTCTCATGGGGCACACCTACGGGACCGGCTTCGTTTACGACGAGATGATCGTCGCCGGTCCCGGCAACCAGGGCGAGATTACGGCCGCCAAGATTGCAGAGGATAACAGATCGTTCGGCGGCGAAGGCAGTCCAAAGCCGGGTGAGGGCCCATCGAAGGCAGAACGCGAGGCCGGTTGTTACGACGTCCTGTTCATCGGGAGTAGCAAGGATCGCGGCAAGATCTCTGTCGCGGTTCGAGGTGACAGGGATCCAGGCTACGGATCGACGTCAAAAATGATCACGGAATGCGCGATCTGCCTCCTGCAGGACGCGAGCGACGTCGCTGCTGGCATTTGGACGCCTGGCGCTGCGATGGGCGACAAGCTGATACCTCGGTTGGTTCGAAATGCCGGGCTCACCTTCAAAGTCGAGGGCTGAGAAAGGACGAACGCAGGGAAAATCGTTGTTCAGGAAAAATTGGGGGCGGCTCATGGAATGTGGTCTATTCGCGATCGAATTCTTTCCCGATCCGAGCGTCGATGAAATCAGAGAAGGTCAGCTTCTCGCGCTGGCCTTCGGATTGCCTTTCGCGGTCATCGTGCAGCTGGTTCTTTGGATTGCGCTGTGAAGTGGGCGCGCGAGTCTCCCAGACTGGCCCGGGATCTCCGATCCCGGGCCACTTTTTTTGGGGGGTGGGGGACTCTTCGACGCCGCGCGGATCCAACCGCGATTGTCGATCAAGATCGCCTGGCTTGGCCTTGTAGTTCGAGCATATACCTCGGGCCGCGAAAATTCCGATTGGCTTCCATCAGTGCCTGCGCGCCGGCTTCGATCAAGCTGCCCGCCTTCCCGCGCGGCGGTGCATCCCCTCGATCTATGCGTTCTGTAAAGCTTCGCGAATACGCATCGATCGCTTCAAAGCCCATTGTATGTCCTTCGGAGTACGCCCAAGTAACCGCTCGAGCTGGTCGTCAACGATGTCATAGCGTCCGCCGGCGACCAAGTGGACGAGCGCCCTTATGTGGCTTGCGACATGCGGATTGCGGGACGCATAAGCGCTGTTGACGTAAGTCTCGATCCAGGCGTCCGCCTCCTGAGGAACGTAAGAAATACGCCGGTCCAGCACCGCGGCATAGTCCTCCGCAACCCCGTGCATGTCTTTCAACGTCGGACCCGTCAACGCATAAGACTTCGAAACATGCCCCGAAGGATCCATCAGAATCTTCGCGCATACTTCTGCAACATCATAGGCCGCAATGGGCGCAACCTTCTGCGACCCAAACGGCAGGTGCAACTCATTCGCACCGAGGAGCTGCTTCAGAGGAAACCACGACAGGATGGGATTCTCGACGAACATGGTCGCCTGAACGTTCACAACCGGCAGGCCTGACCATTTCAACGCCCGCTCCGAAGCCCAGTGAGCCCGTTGTTGCCGCGACCAATCGCCAATCAAGCCGCCCAGCCAAGCGCGTCTTACATCGTGCGAGGTCGACATTCTGTCGAAGGTCATGTAGCACTGCTCGTATTCCGAAATGTTCACGAACACTTCGGTATCCCCTTGTTCTTGTGCGGCTGCAGCCATCAGGATGCTGGCGTCGGTATAGTAGGGGTTCAAGCTCATGCTGAAATAGATTCGTTGACAGCCCTTCACGGCGGCGACGACGTCGGCGAGATCGAGAAGATTCCCGACAAATACTTCTGCACCGGCTTCCCGCAGCGCTTCGGCCCGTTCGTCGTCCCTTTTGACAAAGGCACGTACTGGATATTGCTTCTCCAGCAGCATGTGGATGATCGTTTTACTGACCGAGCCAACTTCTCCGCCGGCGCCGGTGATCAGGATTGGACTTCGTTTCGACATGGATCGTCTCCCAAGGTCAGCTCTCGGTCTCCGACGCGGTTAGTGTTGCCTTGAGCCGCAAAATAGTTCCCATCCCATCTGGTCGCTTGGCAAGTTCGCCCGCGCCTCCGAAGAAAGTGCTTCAGGCAATTTCTTCTCCACGGTCTGAAAAGTAGGTGGCTATGGTCGCGGGCCGGACCGGTCGCTCAGCAATGGCGACGGTCCGGCATTTTTCAGATCGGCATCGCGATCGATTGCGAGATGAAGCCGATCACCACTTCTCGCCGTAGGGGCGGAGTTCGTAGTTGAACGACCATGCCGAGCGAGGCTGATGGCAAATGTGCCAAATCTCATCGGCAATCGTTGTCGGTTGAGCGAAAAACTCTTCCGGCTTGTCGTGGAACATCTTGCGAGCCCATGGCACGTTGATGACTGCGTCGATCATCAGAAAGGCGACATGGACGCCCTTCGGGCCCAGATGCCGCGCCATCGATTCGGCAAGGATGCGTTCTGCCGCCTTCGACGGCGCAAAGCCGGCGTAGCTCTCGACTCCGCGATAGGCTGAGGTATTGCCGGTCGCGATGATGGCACCGCTTTGCGCCTTGATCATCGCAGGAGCGACCGCTCTGGCAAGGTAAAGCAGTCCCATGGTGTTGACTTTGAAGTTCGTCTCAAGAGCCGCGGGATCCACTTCCAGGAAATTTCCGAACGTTCCGCCTACGGCATTGTGGATGGCGATCGCGGGCGCGCCGTGGTCACGCGTGATTTTTGCGATGGTTTCGCTGACCTGGTCCTCCTGCGTGACATCGCAGATGTGGGCGGAGGCGTCCGGCAGTTCGGCTTGCAGCTTCGGAATGCGCTTCTCCGAGCGCGCAATGAGAGCGACGTGGTAGTCGCCGCGAGAGAAGCGGCGGGCGAGTGCGCTGCCCGTGCCGGGACCAACCCCGGTAATAACACAAACTGGTTTTGTCATGATCATGCCTGCGCTTTTGCTGCTGCTTCAACGAATGGAAGCCGATCGTTTCCGAAATAGAGCTCCTCTCCGATCCGAAACGTTGGTGTACCAAACAGGCCGGCTTCTTCGGCTGCCTTGTTGCGGGCCTTCAGTTCCTCGGAGGTCTCCTCCTGAGCCATCAGTTCGAGGATGCGATCGGCAGGAAGATCGTTCTTCTTCAGGAAGTCTCTGAGGATTTCGACGTTGCCGAGGTCAAGCACCTGAGCGTAGAGGCCAGTGAACACCTTCGATACGAAATCGGGACCCACCCCGAGCTTGATCGCGGCGATAGCCCCGCGAAGCAGGAAGTTGAGGTCGATGTGCCGGAAGTTCTGGTTGGGCTCCCAGCCGACGCCGTACTTTTTGACCCAACGTTGCAGATCGCTTTTTGCGTATTTTCTCTTCGCCCTGCACTCGATTGTCGTCGGGGTGTTGCCGGTCGCTTTCATCAGATCCAACACATTGATGGGCATGTAGACGACGGTTGCCTGCGTATCTACGGCCAGCTTCTTGAGCTGGCTCTGTGCGAGGTAGCTGTAGGGACTACCGAAGTCGAAATAGAATTCAATCTGTTTGGTCATTCCTGGTCCTTTCTCCCTTGTCGATCGCTCGCTTTGGCTCAATTTGCTGCCGAACAGCTGCCGAGCCGGGCCGCTGCTTTCGTGTATCTCACTGGTTTCCAAGACGAAAATCTGGTTTCTCCCGCCCTCAAAGAAAGTTATTGACTGGTAAGTAAGTTAATTGTAGATGAGTATCAATGTCAACTGCTAGCCGCTTCGAAGAAGACTTCGCTGGGCCATGAGCATGTGTATTTCAGCCGCACTGTCAGGAGTTGTCGACGCTAGCCATGGCTTTGGCGAAAGCGGCGATCGTGCGTCTAGCGGTGCATTAGGGGTGCACGAGGCTTTACCTCGCGAGTCGAGTGATAATACTTTCGAGCGCATGAAAAAGCGCAAGAAACGACTGACAAATTCCGAACATCGCGAGTTGAGCATGTCGGCAGTATTGGCTGCCGCCGAGTTTCTCTTCGTGACCCAAGGCTACAACGGCACGACGACGGAGCAGATCGGGCAACTCGCGGATCTGACCAAGGGCAGCGTCTACTTCTATTACGGCAACAAGGAAGGTGTCCTGCTTGAGCTGCTCAATCGCGTGCGAGCCAACGTCATGGAGCCATATCTTCAGATCCTGCAAGATCAAGGCCTTTCGCCCGTCGAGCGCATGACGAAATATCTGGAGAGGGCCGGCGAGGTCGCCCTTGACCATCCAGGCTCGATGTTGCTGCCGATCGTCGTCTCTATAGAGATGGCGGCAACTGAATCCGAAGCGGCGCGCAGGGTAAAGGCTGGCTACAATCGGATCGCACGAGAAGTGCGTACTGTCCTGGAGCAGGGGCAGGCTTCTGGCATGTTCCGCTCCGATCTGAGCAGCAGCGATATGGCTCGGCTCCTGATCTCCACCGGCGATGGCATCATGCTCGAGTGCCTTCGTCAGAATCTCCGCATTGACGTTCACCGTCTGGTTCGCACGCTGAAGGCTGTCGTGCTTACCGGTCTTCAAATCGCGTCGGAGGCGCCCAGGGACATCGAGGCCGATGATGGCCCCTCCGTTATCGATGTCTTGCGCGGCAATCTTCAGGACCACGCATAAACAATCAGCGAATTACAACGAGGGAAGGTCCGACCATGGCTCAAGCGGCGCTCGCACGTGAAATCCCGGAAGAGGCAACTGAGGTCGCTCTACAGACCCGGATCAAGGCTGGCGCAACGCTGGAGGATATCAGCGAGATGACGCCGCGCTATCGTGACGTGCTCGTCGCGACCATGGCGATCGCGGCCGATCTGGAAATCATGACGTTGCCACTCGACTTCGATGCCATCACGTTTGCGCCCAGCATCAACGATCGCATCGCCGTCGCGTCTGCGCTGCAAGACGAGATGGGACATGCCCAGGTCATGTTCCGCATGCTCGAGGATTTCGGCTTCGACTCCTATCACCAGGTGTTCGAGCGTGATCCCAAGAACTTCAAGACGTTCTTTCTGCTCGAGTTTGGAAACCTGAGTCCGATCGATGTGGGGCTGGGCCACCTTGTCGGCGATCAGGCGGGATATATCACGACGCGCGATCTCGAGGAGAATTGTTCATTCGGGCCGTATAGCCGATCGCTGCGGAAGGTGAACTTCGAAGAGAACTTCCACGTCAAGCGCGGCGAATACATGATCCGCCATTACATGCAGCAGGGCCCCGAGATGCGGAAGCGGGTCCAGGAACGTATGGATTTCTGGTTTCCGCTGGGGGCCGAGTGGTTCGGTGCGACGGACGACGTCAAGTCGAGGACCGACCAACTCCATTACAAGATACGCGGCAGCAGCAACGATCAGCTCAGGCAGATTTGGCTGCAGCGCCTCGTGCCTTTCTGCGAGCAGGTTGGTTTGAAGGTCCCGGCTCACTTCGACCGCGAAAAGGGCATTTACGTCCTCGATTACCAAATGCCGATCCTGCTGAATCTGGAAACCCTGAAGTGGGATTTTCGTACGGTCACGTGGCCGGAGAAGCTCGCGCAATGGAAGAAAGGCGGCCCATTGAAGCTGCCGGGCCTGACTCGGATGCAGGTTGAGCTTTGGGGGCAGGACCTGTGGTGACGGAACAGGCGGTCCGCGAAGCGCTCCTTGCGGTGAATGACCCGCATATACCGGTCAGCATCGAGAGCATGGGGATGTTGAGGGCCGTCACGATCTCGGACACCGGCGTGGTCGATGTCGAGCTCGCAATTCCGTGCCTGGCCTGTCCCGGCGTCTCGATGTTGAAGCAATCGGTCAAGGACGCTGTGGGCGGTCTGGAGGGTGTCAGCAAGGTCAACGTCCTTGAAGGCTGGCATCACGATTGGACCACGCAATCCATTGAACCCAATGCGCGACAATTGATGCGTCGCTTCGGAATACAGGTCTAGGGGTGCGATGATGAAAAAGGTTATCGATAGACAATTGGAGTTGGGTGGCGACAAGCCGGAGTTCTACGAGGTATTTGCGCGCCGAGATTCTGCAGAACCGCTCACCCATATCGGCTCTGTCGAGGCCCCCAACGCGGAACTGGCCGAGGCGCGCGCCTGGTTTGTCTACGACCAGCATATCTGGCGGGAGATGTGCATCGTACCGCTGTCGGCAATCGTCACGATTACCGAACGCGGCAGCAAATCGAAGGTAAAGGTGGTGTGATGGCTGTCATCAATTCAATCGACGACCTTTCAGAAGCGGACAAAGTCCTGCGGGACGAATTGTATTGCATCGCGGACGCCAAACTGGTGCTCGCCGGCTGGTACATGATGGTGTTGCAGAACGGGCGCTCCATCGCGGACTTCACGTCCATCTGCGCGATGATGCAGGGGCAGTATGGGCATGCCCGCGCGCTCTATCAGCATCTGGGGCGTTTCGGAGTCACGCTCGAGGAGGTGGAGTGGACGCGTGGTGCGAAGGATATCCGCTCGCCCAAACTGCTCGACCGGCCGCCGCAATCGTGGTCTGATTTTATCGCGACGATATTCGTGGCCGAGCAGGCCATCTCCACGCAATTGAGCGCATACAGAACGAGCCTGGCCGACAGAACCCTGGCACGCCTCGCTGACAAGATTCTGAAGGAATCGCGCTTTCATCTCAGCTATTCCGTGGGGTGGGTCAAGGCGCTACGCAAGGATACGGCGTCCACTGTGGATGAAGACGCCCGTCGCCGCCTGGTCGAAGCGTTGGATTGGTGGGGCGAGCCGGACCAGCCGGATATCGTTTTCTCAAGCGGCTTTCGGGATGCGGCGGATTCGGACCTTCGCGAACGCTTCCTCAAAGCGGTCGGTGAAACCTTCGATGTTCCGGATGGAATTGCCGGCCATGCAAGGTCCTGGCAGCGGTCTATCCGCCGCAATGGCGTTCCGGGAATCCCGGAGAACCTGTTCGAGAAGATCCGTTTCCAGAATCGCGAATTGGCGATGCCGTGAATCGAGACGAGCCAACATTCGACTTGCCGGTAGATGCCAGCAAGGTCGTTTGTCCGCACTGTGAGAGCGATGTTGTCGATATCGAATCGCCTTTCGGTGGAAGCGTTTCCGAAGTCTTGTTTCGATGCCGGAAATGCAGGTCGTTCTTCCATTGGGTGAAGTGGCAGCCGGAGCCACCACGTTAGGTGAAGTCGGAAAACACCAAGAGCAGCACAAGCTGCCAGAACGAACAAGGGGAGGTCATGGTGCTGGATCGAGCCATTTCGGTTTCGGATGTTCTTCGGGCAACGGCCCGCGCGACGCCGCAAAGAAGCGCCGTCGTCGATGAGGCGGGGTCGCTGACCTACCGCGAATTCGATGAGACCGTCGACCGCCTTGCGGCTGGACTTCAGCGGCTCGGAATTGGAGCAGGCGACAGGGTTGCATATTTGCTGTGGAATCAGCGCGAGCTGCTTCTGTCTTACTTTTCGATCGCCCGTCTCGGTGCACTGACAGTTTCTCTGAACTTTCGACTGACGGCCGAAGAGCTCGCGTATCAGCTCTCGGCAGCCAAGTGTAAAGCGCTCATCGTTGATGAAGAGCTCGCCGGACTGGCGTCTCAGGCCATCGCGACCTCTACCCTCTCGATCCGACTGATCGTATGCGGCAGCGGCGTGGGGCCCGATCAGCTTCGCTTCGACGATCTGCTAAGCGCTACCACAGACATGTCCTCCTTCCCGATCGTGAGCTCAGATGCTGATAGCGGCATCTGGTTCACATCGGGCACGACAGGCCGGCCGAAGGGAGCGGTGGTTAAGCACCGATCTGCTCTGGCTGCCGCGATGCTCGGCGCCTGGGCTATTCGGATTTCGGAACCCATCAGAGTCTTGGGCGTCGCTCCCCTTTTTCATCGAGGAGCGATGGAAAACGTTGCGCTCCCGGTCGTGATGTGTGGTGGGACGCAGTTTTTGTTCAAGAAGCTCAACGCTGCACAAACGTTGGAATATCTGGAGAAGCTCGAGATCAACACTGCGTTCATCGTCCCGACGATGGCCTGGCAATTGCTGCGCGAACTGACTGCCGAGACGAAGCCGTTGCCTCATCTCGTAAACTGGCTTTCAGCGTCCGCCCCGTTGCCGCCGGTACTTGCGGAGCAAATCACCAAACGCTTCGAATTACCCAATGGAGTTATGAACACTTACGGCATCACCGAAATGCTGTTCGTTTCGACCTGTCCTCCGTCGATGCTGTCGAGGAAGCCAGGCAGTGCCGGGCTCCCGGCACCTGGGACGCAGATCGCCATCTACGACGACAAGCGCGGGGTCCTTCCTCGTGGCGAGATCGGAGAAATTCTCATCAGCGGGCCGACGGCATTCTCTCGGTATCTCGACAACGAGCAAGCGACGCGGGACGCGATCATCGATCTGAATGGGCAGGAGTGGTATCGCAGCGGCGATGTCGGTGTTCTCGATGAGGACGGATACCTTGCTATCAAGGACCGCAAGAAGGACATGATCATCTCCGGCGGAGAGAATGTCTATTGCGCCGAAGTCGAATTGGCGTTGATCGATCATCCATCAATCCGGGAAGTCGCGGTCGTCGGTGTCCCCGACGAAAAGTGGGGCGAAATCGTTGTCGCTGCCATCGTCAAGGCGACAGATGCAGCCGTAGATATGGACGACATCGTAAGGAGCTGCGCGTCCCTCGCGAGCTACAAGCGGCCGCGTGAGGTGGTCTGCCTTGACGCATTGCCGCGCAACAGCTTCGGCAAAGTACGCAAGGACCTGGTTCGGGAGATGGTCCGTGAGCGGCTCCCGTCGTCGACGCGCATACGCCGCGCGTCCTAGTCAAGGAGCCGACCTTCTCCAACCGGCTTGAGGTTTAAGAAGACACGTAGTTTCACAGTTTTGGAGTGATGTCATGTTCAAGCTCTTCAGGCCATTTATTGCTCTGATGCTGATGTCGTTCGGGTCCGCTGCGTATGCCGCCGATGCACCGGGTGTGACGCCGTCTGAGATCAAGATTGGCGGAGTCTTTCCTTTCAGCGGACCGGCCTCGCCGTACGGTGTCATAGGTCAGGCCATTCTAGCCTATGCCCAATCGGTCAACGACCGCGGCGGCATCAACGGCCGGAAAATAAACTACATTGCCTACGACGATGCTTACAGCCCGCCCAAAGCGGTGGAGCAGGTGCGCAAGCTCGTCGAAGGCGACGAGGTTGCGTTCATCTATGGTCAGCTTGGTACCCCGGGAAACACAGCGGTCGCCAAATATCTGATTGCGAAGCGCGTGCCGAGCATAGGCATGATCACCGGGTCGAACAAGTTCACGAACGTCGCGGATTATCCGCTGACGACGACGAGCATCGTCAGTTACGATACGGAGGGGAAGATCTATGCCAAGTTTTTGACCAAGACGATGCCGAATGCGAAGTATGGCATCCTCTATCAGAATGACGATCTCGGCAAAGATTACGTCAACGCTTTCAAGGCGATCTTGAAAGGTGCTTTCGAAACGAAGGTTATCGCCGTCTCATATGAGGTCAGCGATCCAACGGTGGATTCTCAAATCCTGAACTTGAAGAGTTCAGGGGCCGATGCGCTGATGGTGGCGGGGACGCCAAAGTTCGCGGCGCAAGCCATTCGGAGGGCTGCCGAGATCGGCTGGAAACCCACGATCGTGCTGAACTACCCCTCGAGTTCGGTTAGCGCGACCCTGAAGCCGGCAGGTCTGGAAAGGGCGGTCGGTGTGATCGTCGGGCAGAACATGATGGATCCGGTCGACACGCAGTGGGCCAGCGACGCTGGGATGAAGGGCTATCGAGCCTTCATCGAAAAGTACATGCCGGGCGCTGATATCGCCGACACCAATATCCAGTACGGGTATGCGCAAGCAGTGCTGCTCGAACACCTGATCAAACAGTGTGGGAGCGATCTTTCCCGCGAGAACATCATCAAGCAGGCGAAGAGCCTGAAGAATGTGATGCTACCGACGCTGTTGCCTGGCATCAGCGTCAGTACGAGCGATAAGATCAACATGAATTACACACAAATGAGGCTGCAACGCTGGAGTGGTACCGCCTGGGAGCTTTTCGGCGAAGTCCTTGACGCTTCCTCAGAGTGAGCAGGGACGGAAGGTCGGGCTCCGGTGTCCACACGGTGGCGCCTCACGGCAGACCTGCGCAATGAGTTGAGCCGTGATGCGCCGGCGCAGGGTCGTCACGCACCGCTGAACACTGAACGAAGATCAGACCTGCCGCATCGAGAGCTGGTGTGCGGCTGGACCGAAATCCGCCGATCCAAGACTTGTAAAAAACAAGTCGATATACGAAAGCAACTTATGTAGGTTTGCAGCATCTACTTTGATCTGAGTGAGAAGGGGCGGTGTCGGTCGCGCTCTCGCGAGTGACTCGAGACAGCTTGATTTGCGATGGGACAATTCCTCCCGAACCGGGGAGGTAAACAAGGCAGGAGAGGCCAGAGATGCCTGAGGCATATATTTACGATCACGTTCGCACGCCGCGCGGCAAGGGGAAATCCGACGGCTCGCTCCACGAAGTGACCGCCCTCGCGCTGGCGGCCGTTCCGCTACAGGCGCTGAAGGAGCGCAACAATCTGGCGCCTGACAGCGTCGATGACGTCGTGCTCGGCGTCGTTGATCCGATCGGCGAGGCAGGGAGCGACATCGCGCGATTTGCCGCGCTGAAGGCCGGCTTCGACAAGTCAGTGCCCGGTATTCAGGTCAACCGCTTCTGCGCGTCGGGCCTCGACGCCGTGAATATTGCCGCGGCGCAGATCATGTCGGGGCAGCACGAATTGACCATCGGCGGCGGCGCGGAATCCATGAGCCGCGTCGGGATCATGTCCTCCGGTTCGGCATGGCCGACGGACCCTTCGATGGCGGTGCCGAGCTATTTCATGCCTCAGGGCGTCGCAGCGGATTTGATTGCCACTAAATACGGCTTCTCGCGCGATGACGTCGATACCTACGCCGTTCAGAGCCAGGAGCGCGCCGCCCGGGCCTGGGAGAAAGGACGGTTCAAGAAATCGGTCGTGCCGGTGAAGGACGTCAACGGCATCACGATTCTTGCAAAGGACGAGCATATTCGCCCGGGAACGACAATGCAGTCGCTCGGCCAGCTGCAGCCATCATTCGCCACGATGGGTGCGATGGGCGGCTTTGACGCCGTTGCCGTGCAATCGCATCCGGAAATCGAGGCGATCAATTACGTACACCATGCGGGCAACTCGTCGGGTATTGTCGACGGCGCGGGAGCCGTTCTTCTCGGTAGCAAGGATGCTGGCAAGAGGCATGACCTCAAGCCACGTGCAAAGATTCGCGCGTTCGTCAATGTCGGCTCCGAACCTGCGATGATGCTGACCGGTCCGGTCGATGTGACCAAGAAAGTGCTCGATCGTTCCGGCATGAAGCTGTCGGACATCGATCTGGTCGAACTGAACGAGGCGTTTGCCTCCGTGGTCCTGCGATTGATGCAGGCGTTCGAAATCGACAGGGACAAGATCAACGTCAACGGCGGCGCGATTGCGATGGGCCACCCACTTGGCGCGACCGGCGCGATGATCCTCGGTACGGTCCTCGACGAACTCGAGCGCACCAACAAATCCACCGCTCTCGTGACGCTGTGCATCGGCGGCGGAATGGGCACCGCGACCATCATCGAACGGGTCTGAATTGTTCTCCTCCCCGTAAGGGGAGGCAACCCAGGCGAAAATCCTAATCATGACGTCCTTAGGGGCCTCGCGAGGAGCGAGGCCCCCCTGGATGGCGACAAGGAATTGGAACGATCACATGGCCTACAAGAATTTCAGAATTGAGACGGACGTCGACGGCATTGCGCTGGTGACGTGGGATATCCCCGGAAAATCGATGAACGTCATCGACGACACGTCCGGCGCCGAGCTTGCCGCGATCATCGAGCAGATGACATCAGATGCGGCAGTCAAGGGCGTCGTTGTCACATCCGGCAAGGACGCTTTCTGCGCCGGCGCGGATTTGACGATGCTCGAAGCGATGAACCGTACTCACGCGGAGATGTTGAAGTCGCAAGGCGAGGAAGCGGCGAACAAATACCTGTTCGGTGAGGCGCGCAAGTTGTCGCAATCGTTCCGAAATATCGAGGTTGGTGGCAAGCCGTGGGTTGCCGCGATCAATGGAACGGCGCTCGGCGGCGGCTTCGAACTGGCGCTTGCCTGCCACCACCGCATAGCGTCCGACAATCCAAAAGCCCGTGTCGGGCTGCCGGAGGTCAAAATTGGAATTTTCCCCGGCGCCGGCGGCACGCAGCGCCTGCCGCGCCTGATGCCGACCATGGACGCCGTACAGATGCTGTTCAAGGGCGAGGCCATCGATGTCAAGAAGGCCCAAGCCCGCGGCATCATCGGAGAGGTGGTGCCTGCTGGGGATCTGATTCAGAAGGCCAAGAACTGGATCAAAGCCGGCGGCAAGGCGGTCGCGCCCTGGGATCAGAAAGATTTCAAGTTGCCTGGTGGTACGGTCTACTCGAAAGCGGGCTTGCAGTTCTTCCAGCCTGCGACCGCGATGCTGCGCCGGGAGACTTACGACAATTATCCGGGCGCACGGGCAATTCTGCAGTGCGTCTACGAAGGCCTGCAGTTGCCGATGGATACAGCGCTGCGCGTCGAGTCTCGGTACTTCTCAAAGATTTTGCGCTCGAAGGAAGCGGCGGCGATGATCCGCTCGCTCTTTATATCGATGCAGGATCTGAACAAGGGTGCGCGTCGTCCGCAGAAGGTGCCGCCGACAAGGGTGAAGAAGCTCGCTGTCATTGGGGCAGGTTTCATGGGCGCCGGCGTCGGCTACATTTCCGCTCAGGCGGGAATCGATGTGGTGCTGATCGATCGCGACCAGGCCTCGGCCGACAAGGGCAAGGGACACGCCCAGGCGAACGTCGATGCGGCGGTTTCCAAGGGCCGGATGAATCAAGCCGACGGCGACGCGATCCTCTCGCGCATTACCGCCACCGCAGATTACAACGCGATAAGCGATTGCGACCTAGTGATCGAGGCGGTGTTCGAGGATCGGAAGGTCAAGGCAGAGACCTACGCCAAAGCGCAGCCGCTTTTGAAGAAGGGCGCGATCTTTGCGACGAACACCTCGACGCTGCCGATCAATTCGCTGGCTGAGGAGTTCAGGGATCCGTCTAAGTTCATCGGGATCCACTTCTTCTCTCCAGTCGAGAAGATGATGCTGTCGGAAATCATCGTCGGCAATGACACTGGAGACGTGGCGCTGGCCACCGCACTCGACTACGTGCGCCAGATCAAGAAAACGCCGATAGTCGTCAACGACTCTCGCGGCTTCTACGCCAACCGTTGCGTGATGCTTTTCCTCTTCGAAGGATATGAGATGCTGCTAGAGGGCGTTCCGCCCGCGATGATCGATAACGTCGCCAAGATGGCCGGCATGCCGGTCGGGCCGCTCTCACTCAGTGATGAAACCGCGCTCGATCTTGGGCTTAAGATCTTGAGGGCCACCGAAGCCGATGTCGGCACGCAGGCGGTCAATCAGGATCACAAGAAGTTGCTGGTCGAAATGGTGGAGAAGCGCGGGCGCCTCGGCCGAAAAAATGGCAAGGGCTTCTATGACTATCCCGAAAAGGGAAAGGGACAAAAGAAGCTATGGTCGGAGCTGACCGTGCTGCAGCCGAAGCGGCTCGATCCGGATACGCTCGACGTCGAGGAATTGAAGCAGCGGTTTCTCGTGGTCCAGGCAGTGGAAGCCGCGCGCACCGTGGAAGATAACGTCATCACCGATCCGCGGGAGGCCGATGTCGGCTCGATTCTCGGATTCGGGTTCCCGCCATTCACCGGGGGCACGCTGTCCTACATCGACTTCATGGGAACGAAAAAGTTCGTCGAGCTGTGTCTGAAGCTGGAGAAGAAGTATGGTTCGCGCTTCACGCCACCAAAGCTCTTGATCGAAATGGCCGCTAAAGGCGAAACGTTCTACGGTCGCTTTACACCGAAAAAGGCGACGGCGGCATAGCGGCGTCGATATCCGCCCGAGCTCGCGGCGGGGCAACCGTCAATCCGGTGCCCCGTTTGATCGAACAGCCCGTTTCATTGTCGGGCGAGAGGGAATGTCGTCTAAGCAGCCTTGAATTATCGAAAGAGCGACTCTTTCGTTTGCGGGTGACGGAGCGAGCACATCACACTGTCAACAAGGAGCTTGGCCGTTTGACGACCCCCATCCGGGTCGCTCCGACGGCGTTCCTCGTTCGGGGAAGCGGCCGATGAGGCGATAGATGCGAATCTCGAATTCCAGCCAGGTCACTGTTCCGCTGCTCCCTGATTTGGCGGGGCGATAGTCCACACCACTGCGATACGGCGCGGGAGAAGGAGCTCGATTCCGAGAAGCCGAGAAGGTGACCGATACGAGATACACCGACATCTGTCTCGGACAGCATGATTAGGGCTTCAGCCATCCGATAGGCATCGAAAAGTGCAGAGAAGCTCGTGCCGGCTGAACTTAAACGGCGCTGGAGCGTGCGCGGTGAACAGCCGACTTCGCTGGCGACGGCGTCGATATTGGCTGCACCCGGACCGAGCTTTGCGACCGCTGCCTGCACCCGTTGGCAAAGGGCATCCATTCGACGGAGAGCGCCAAGCAAGGTCTCAGCGTAAGCGATATTGATGTCGCACAAAGATCGATCCGCTCCGGATCTTAGTGTGTTCAGTGCCTTGGCATCGTAGTCGACGGAAGCGCATCGCGCGCCAAAGCAAACGTCGCATTTAAGGGTTTCAGCGAACGAGGCCTGATCGGCCTCCGGCCGACCAACGAGATGAACAAGCGTAGGCTTCGGACCGCTCGCGACGACACAAGCGATGATGGCATCGGTATGAAGCACATCCATCGATACGGCGTCCCAGTTCGGCTTATACAGCACCCGAATCGCGCCTCCCGTGGATTGCGTCGTGAGCTGGCCGCCCTCGCTCAGCAACGCCTGATAGCGCAACAGGTGCTGAATAGATTCGCCAAACGTAGGGCTGTGCGCTGTGATGACCGCGATCACATTGGTGGCGTGTATAGGCAGGGCGCTGCCGACCTTGACCCCGAGCAGAGGATCGTCCGAAAGAAGCCGGGCGCGGCCCCAAATGGTCCTTGTTGGAGAGAGCTCAATGCGGCTCGTGTCGGGAAATCTGCCGTCCACGATGCCGCGGACCCCGAGCGTCAGTCGTGTTCTCTCCAGGCCCTGTCGTTCAAGGCCGTCGAGAATTGCGTTGAACCAGCATGAGGCTACGGTAAGAGCTGTCAAGACGATGGTTCTCCCCGCGGAGCGCGGTCGAATGATATCAGTATTTTGACAAGCATGGCCATGCTCTTCTTATCGGCTTTCGGATCTTCTTGCGGATTCTCGGTCGCAGCGACTGCGTACCCGGATGACAATTCGGCAGAGGCTTGCACCAAGGTGGCCTTCGCGATCGTTGCGGGGCGCAGGAGTAGTGACGCGGTCGCTGGAGGCGAGGAGGGACCGGACCGCTGTCGCCGGAGACGGCAACTAAGTTGTAAATGCCATCGCGGCCGAAGGCCTCCCATCCGGCGCGTTTGCGGTGCAAGGAGCCGTTCGGCCGCAACGGCAGGCCGAGCTGTCGCGTGGACTGGCGGCGTCTGCAGTGCCTTCGGATGTGCAAGTTGGTGCGAGGGGCAGCTTCCGTAAGCCGCTGGGATCAATTCGTTCTTTTGCGGTCGAGCTCCCAGGAGCGCCCAGCATCGCGGCCAGCGGATTGGCCCGCGTCCGCCGGCACGATGCAATCGCACCCAATCGACCGGTCGGCGTCAATGCCCTTTCGAGGCCAGCACCTTCTTCATCCAAGCCTCTTCCTCCCCGACCCTTGGAAGAATGAATCCGGCCTCCATCACGTTGTCCGGATTTACTTCATCGAGACCAGCGATGATATCGGAGGTCGGGATATCCAGCACACGCGATACGAGTGATGAGTATTCTGCAAGGAGTTTCGCTTTTGCCTCGGCGCCTCGTCCTTCGCGAATGGTTGTCGCTATCAGCAGTCTCTTTGCCGGCGTTCCGCCCACAAACACGCTTTCCAATTCCTCGAAGACGACGTTGACCAGCCATCTGGCTCCGCCCGCCACACGCAAATGCATTTCCACCAACGCTTCGGCGATCTCATGCTTCTGCCCGGAGCTGATCGCGCCGCGTTCACTCATGATCCTGTAGATTGGCATGTCGTCTCCTGCCGCCTTGCTGCTTTTTGAAATTGTGCGGAAAGATATCACGACCCAGCAGCGCGGGTTCTATGGCCGTACGCGCCAAAAAATTGACGTTGTGCGCCAACTCCTATGTTTCGTTTTACCGCCCGACGGCCGCATGTTCCAATCGAGGTAACAGACGTTGATCGCTTCCGATTGAACGGAAGTGGCAGGACCTATCGGAGGGATCCATGTTGGGCTTAATGCAAGACTGGCCTTTGCTGTGTCAGCGGATCATTGATCACGCCGCAGCTTGCCACCCGAATCGCGAGGTGGTGACTCGGTCGATCGAAGGACCGATCCATCGGACCAATTACGGCGAAATCAGAAAACGTGCCCTAAGAGTTGCCCAGCGGCTGGATCGCGACGGCATTGTGCTTGGCGATCGGGTGGCGACATTGGCCTGGAACACTTGGCGACACATGGAGCTCTGGTATGGAATCATGGGGATCGGCGCCATTTGCCACACCGTGAATCCCCGCCTGTTTCCCGAACAGATTGTATGGATCATCAATCACGCAAAGGACAGAATTCTCTGTGCTGACGTCACATTCGTGCCGCTTCTCGAAAAGCTGTCTGCACAACTCGAATCCGTCGAGCGCTTCGTCATTCTGACGGATCGCGAGAATATGCCGAGAACGTCTTTGCGCGGTGCCGTTGCGTACGAGGAATGGATCGATAGCGTCGACGGCGACTTCGCCTGGAAGTGCTTCGACGAGAATACCGCCGCTGGCCTGTGCTACACGTCGGGCACCACAGGGAATCCGAAGGGCGTCTTGTATTCTCATCGGTCAAATGTACTTCAGTCGCTGATGACCGCTCAAGCAGACGTGATGGGTTTAAGCTGTAACGATACCGTCCTTCCGGTCGTTCCGTTATTTCATGCCAATAGCTGGGCGTACGTATTCCAGGCGCCAATGGTGGGTAGCAAGATTGTATTCCCTGGCGCGAAGCTCGACGGCCCATCCGTATATGAGCTGCTCAGGGACGAGAACGTGACGTCGACGGCAGGCGTCCCGACGGTCTGGCTCATGCTTCAACAGCATATGGAATCGGAAAACTTGCGGCTGCCGTCGCTTAAAAGTCTGACCATCGGTGGGGCGGCGCCTCCACCTGCGATGATCGAAGGATTTGAGCGAGTCGGAATTGCTGCACGGCAGGGCTGGGGTATGACGGAGATGGGGCCTGTCGGTTCGATCGGGTACCTGAAGCCGCCGTTCGAAAAGCTGAATGGCGCCGAAAGGCTTGCCCAGCTTTCGAGTCAAGGTTTTGCACCGTTTCTCGTCGAGATGAAGATCACCGACGACGTCGGCACGAAACTCCCCCGCGACGGAAAAGCATTCGGTAGACTGAAGGTGCGTGGCCCAAGCGTCGCCAAGGCGTACTTTGGCTTGAATGACCAAATTTTGGACGAGGAGGGCTACTTCGACACAGGAGACGTCGCAACGATCGACGAGCACGCGTACATGCGCATAACCGATCGATCTAAGGACGTTATCAAGTCAGGCGGCGAATGGATATCGTCGATCGAGATCGAGAATGTCGCCGCCGCGCACCCTTCCGTGCAGGAGGTTGCGGTGATTGCCGTCCCACACCCGAAATGGGGCGAGAGGCCGCTTCTCGTGGTCCAGATCAAGACGGGTGCGGAGGCGTCCAAGAGCGCCATTCTAGCGTATCTCGAGGGCAAGATCGCGAAGTGGTGGATGCCTGACGACGTTGTGATGGACTCAATTCCCCATACGGCGACGGGGAAGGTCAAGAAGTCGGAGCTTCGTGAGCGTTACCGCAATCACCAACTTCCCGGCGCATCGGCTTCCTCCCGGCCGCTGCCGGATAGCGAAACGTCCAAGTCGGGGCGGGCCAGCGGTCACAGTTGAGATCTGTCACCGCGCGACCGGTGACGATCCGCAATTCATGGATGAATTGCGTGGCACCATAAATCGATCTGTTCAGCTTTCTTCGGGCCAAATATTCATTCGAAGTGAAAAGTCTGTGCTTGGCTTGCCCGCTCTCAAGGCACTCTAGAGCGATGGACCGGTTAGGGCGATCAGAGGAAGAGATGGGTGCGACGTAGATGAGCCATACTCCCGAGGCGCCCGTCCGGCGAGTTACGATTCCGATGCTCGAGGTTTGGAAGCGGGATGGTCGACGACTGGTTATGACCACCGCCTACGACGCAGTGACCGCCCGCATAGCTGATCCCGTCGTCGATGTCATTCTCGTCGGCGACAGCGTGGGCAACGTTTGCCTCGGATACGATAATACGCTTCCGGTCAGCATGGCCATGATGAATCACCACCTCGAAGCAGTCGCACGAACGAGGCCGAGAGCCCTGCTGGTGGCCGATATGCCGTTCCTCAGTTTCCATCTCAGCATCCAAGACACGATACGCAATGCCGGCGGGTTTCTGCAGCGTGGAGCCGACGCCGTGAAACTCGAGGGCGGAGCGAAGCGTCTCGAAATGGTTCGCGCCTTGGTCGATTGCGAGATTCCGGTTATGGGCCATCTCGGCCTGACCCCGCAGAGCGTCAACGTGATGGGCGGATTCAAGGTGCAAGGTCAGAAGGCCGACGATGCTTTGCGTCTGCTCGACGACGCTCATCGTCTGCAGGAGGCTGGTTGCTTCGCGCTCGTTCTGGAGGGAATACCGGCCGAGCTGGCAGCCCGAGCGACGGAAACGCTGACCATTCCTACGATCGGTATCGGAGCGGGACCGGCCTGTGCGGGCCAGGTTCTTGTGCTCCATGATTTGCTCGGCTTGGTCGAAGGCCGCCGCCCGAGGTTCGTTCGCACCTACACAGACGGCTTTGGCCAGTTGCAAGAGGCACTCTCACGCTGGGCTGCGGATGTTCGCGATGGCGCATTCCCCTCTGCAGACGAATCCTATCGTCTTCCTGAAAGCGCTAGCCCTGCCATCGCCAACTGGACACCGTCTCGCCCGACTTGATGCGGATCAGACCTCGCGGCTTTCTGCGCGATGAAGAGCTCTGTCGAAATGCGGGCGTCGCCATTCTCTTCGCGGCGGAGGTACAGTGGGGGAGACGAGGAATAGTGCTGCGGTTTCCATCTGGTCCATAACCGGCGTCTTATGCATCATGCGTTCGCGCCATGTTTTAGCCAAGTAGGTCCACGGTTCGAGCGTAGACACCATCTTCGACACACCATTCCGGTCGTAAGGACCACACCGGTACCTGGATTGCGCGGCCTCGCGCTCCCGGACAAGTGCCTGCCGGACCCAGGTTCGCGGTGCCCTATTCATTGGTGAGTAGGGCGATATGCAGATTTTTGATTGCCCAGATTTCCGCTAGGCCTTTAGTCCTCTGACACGTCCCAGGGACCGCTTCTCTCAGTGGCTTACAATGGCTGACCTTCGCATTTTTTCGTATCTGCCGAACCCAAGAGTTTGGAAGGCGACCATTGCGGGCAGATTCGCCGGAGTTGAAATCGAGATCAAAGGCGCTCTCGCCAAAGAATTGAAGAGCTGGCTTTGGGATTACAATGCCGCTCCCGTGGCTTCCTACGAATGGCACGCGTACTCGCCGCTCGCTCGAACTGGCATTGTAGGGCTGGCAGGAGAGCGCCTGTTCAAGACAGAAGCGTTCATGGATGCCCATCCGTTCGGCAACGTTCCTGCCGCGTTTGCTCCGGGCGGAAAAATCGGCATCTTCGAATCGAATAGCATCATGCGAGCGGTGGCACGCCTGAGCAAGACCGATTTCCCTCTCTATGGGCATGATGCTTACGAGGCTTCCAGGATCGACAGCTTCCTGGATGTGAGCCTGATTTTTGCGCGGGACGCTCAGATCTACCTTCTCGCACTGTCGGACGGGACACTGGACGCGACGGTCCACGCGAGAGCTCAAGAAGCGTTTTCGATCTACGCCTCGGGACTTGAGCAAGCGCTCTCGTCCGCCCGCCAGGTGCTGGTCGGCGACAACATTTCCCTTGCCGATATCTGCTTCGCCACGGAGTTCGCTCTCTTCATGAACGAACATTCTCGGCGGCGTCAGCTGGAGGAGCTGGGCCTAAGCAGAATACTTCACCGTGGTGTCCGAAACGAGTATCCACGCATGATGAGGCACTTCGGTCGTTTGTTGAAGCACGAGCATTTCTCTGCAGACCTTGGGTCATACGTAAATAAGCTGTCCGCAGCGGCGGCCTGATGCGACGGCATGCAGTATTGTCCACAACTCGACCCGCCGCGTTCGCCGTGGGTTTATAAATCGTACTTGAGGGCGCCGCCGGAGGGCCTATGAAGATCGCCGTTGCCAAGGAAATCGATCCGTCGGAGCCGCGGGTCGCCGCTTCGCCTGATACGGTGAAGAAGTTCAAGGCGCTGGGCGCCGAGATCGCCGTCGAGCCGGGCGCCGGCCTCAAGTCGGGCCTGCCGGATTCCGAATTCACCGCCGTCGGTGCCACCGTCAGCGCCGACGCGCTGAAGGATGCCGACATCATCATCAAAGTGAAGCGCCCCGAAGCCTCCGAGCTGTCGCAGTACAAGCGCGGCGCGCTCGTCGTGGCCATCATGGATCCCTATGGCAACGAGGCCGCGCTGAAGACGATCGCCGATGCCGGCGTCGCCGCCTTCGCCATGGAATTGATGCCGCGCATCACGCGCGCGCAGGTGATGGACGTGCTGTCCTCGCAGGCGAACCTTGCCGGTTACCGCGCCGTGATCGAAGGCGCCGAGGCCTTCGGGCGCGCCTTTCCGATGATGATGACGGCGGCCGGCACCGTACCTGCCGCAAAAGTGTTCGTGATGGGCGTCGGCGTCGCCGGCCTCCAGGCGATCGCGACCGCGCGCCGTCTCGGCGCGATCGTGACCGCGACCGACGTGCGGCCCGCAACGAAAGAGCAGGTCGAATCGCTCGGCGCAAAGTTCCTTGCCGTCGAGGACGAGGAGTTCAAGAACGCCCAGACCGCCGGCGGCTACGCCAAGGAAATGTCCAGGGAGTATCAGGCCAAGCAGGCCGCGCTGACGGCCGAGCACATCAAGAAGCAGGACATCGTGATCACGACTGCGTTGATCCCGGGCCGGCCCGCGCCGAAGCTCGTGTCGAGCGAAATGGTCAAGTCGATGAAGCCCGGCTCGGTGCTGGTCGATCTCGCCGTCGAGCGCGGCGGCAATGTCGAGGGCGCCAGGGCCGGCGAGGTCGTCGACCTCGATGGCATCAAGATCGTCGGCTACACCAACGTGGCCGGCCGCGTCGCCGCTTCCGCGTCCAGCCTCTACGCGCGCAACCTGTTCTCCTTCATCGAGACCATGGTCGATAAGAAAGAACAGAAGCTCGCCGTGAACTGGGACGACGAGCTCGTCAAGGCCACCGCGCTGACCAAGGACGGCGCCGTGATCCACCCGAACTTCCAGCCGAAGGCTTAAGGAGATCCGCCATGGAGCATGCTGCACAGGTCGTCGACCCCTTCATCTTCCGGCTGTCGATCTTCGTCCTCGCCGTTTTCGTCGGTTATTTCGTGGTGTGGTCGGTGACGCCGGCGCTGCACACGCCGCTGATGAGCGTGACCAACGCGATCTCCTCGGTGATCGTGGTCGGCGCACTGCTCGCGGGCGGCGTCGCCAACGTCTCGAGCGGCTCGGGCTGGGCGCGCGCCTTCGGCTTCGTCGCGCTGATCTTCGCCTGCGTGAACATTTTTGGCGGCTTCCTTGTCACCCAGCGCATGCTGGCGATGTACAAGAAGAAGTCGAAGTAAGCGGCCACCTCGGGCTGAAGGGATCAATGGGGACCTGAGATGAGCGCCAACCTCTCTGCATTTTTGTATCTCGTGGCGGGAGTGCTGTTCATCCTGTCGCTGCGCGGGCTGTCGAGCCCGGCTTCGTCGCGCCAGGGCAATCTGTTCGGCATGATCGGCATGGCGATCGCAGTCGCCACCACGCTTGCCAACCATCCGCCGGCAGACGGTCTTGCCTGGGTGCTCGTTATCGTCGGCATCGCGATCGGTGCCGCGATCGGTGCGGTCATCGCCCGCCGTGTTCCGATGACCTCGATGCCGGAACTGGTCGCCGCCTTCCACTCGCTGGTCGGCATGGCCGCGGTGCTGGTCGCCGCCGGTGCGTTCTACGCGCCCGAGGCCTTCGACATCGGCACCCCCGGCAACATCCATCCGCAGAGCCTGGTCGAGATGTCGCTCGGCGTCGCCATCGGCGCGCTGACCTTCACCGGCTCGGTGATCGCGTTCCTGAAGCTGTCCGCCCGCATGAGCGGTGCGCCGATCATCCTGCCCGCCCGTCACATCATCAACATCGCGATTGCGGTGGCGCTGGTGTTCTTCATCGTCCGCCTCGTCCTGACCGGCGGCGCGTTCGACTTCTGGCTGATCGTCATCCTCGCGCTGGCGCTCGGCGTGCTCATGATCATCCCGATCGGCGGCGCCGACATGCCGGTCGTGATCTCGATGCTGAACTCCTACTCCGGCTGGGCCGCCGCCGGCATCGGCTTCACGCTCGGCAATTCGGCGCTGATCATCACCGGCGCGCTGGTCGGCTCCTCGGGCGCGATCCTGTCCTACATCATGTGCCACGCGATGAACCGGTCCTTCATCTCCGTCATCCTCGGCGGCTTCGGCGGTGAGACCGCCGCGGCCGGCGGTGGCGGCGGCGAGCAGAAGCCCGCCAAGCTCGGCTCGGCGGACGATGCGGCCTTCATCATGAAGAACGCGCAGAAGGTCATCATCGTGCCCGGCTACGGCATGGCGGTGGCGCAGGCCCAGCATGCGCTGCGCGAGATGGGCGACATCCTGAAGAAGGAAGGCGTCGAGGTGAAATACGCCATTCACCCGGTGGCGGGCCGCATGCCCGGCCACATGAACGTGCTGCTGGCCGAAGCCAACGTGCCCTACGACGAGGTGTTCGAACTCGAGGACATCAACTCCGAATTCGCGCAGGCCGACATCGCCTTCGTGATCGGCGCCAACGACGTCACCAACCCGGCGGCCGAAGAGGACAAGACCTCGCCGATCTACGGCATGCCCGTGCTTCAGGTCTGGAAGGCCGGCACCGTGATGTTCATCAAGCGCTCTCTGGCGTCTGGTTATGCCGGCATCGACAACCCGCTGTTCTACCGCGACAACACCATGATGCTGCTCGGCGACGCCAAGAAGGTCACCGAGAACATCGTCAAGGCGATGTAGCGGATTTCTCAGGCAACTCGTCCAATAGGTGTAAGGGTTCTTGCGAAGCTTGCCAGGCAGAACAGATCACCACGAGACGAATTCGGCTCTCTAGCGCACAGGACAGAGCTGAGGTTACGCAGCCGGTGTGTCCTGTTCACAACCTTCACAACCGCGAGAACATGCATTGAACGTGTGTTCAATTGTTCGTTTCAACCGATCTGTGCTCAATCCGCCGCTTGACGTTTTGCATGATAAGCATCATCCTGTGTAAAAGATGACGAGCGTCATTTAGCTCCGCTCGCACGTGTCTCGAAGGGGTGGAAATGGAGAACGTGGTGAGTGGCGAAGCTGCGCGCGGCGGACCTTTCTCCGAAGCGGAGCCCCGCAACACGGGGATGGAGGCGACTGGTAGTAGCCAACACAAACCTCGCTTGACCGAAACCAATTGGGATCTGTTCAGGCTCTTCTTTTCAGTGGCCCGAACCGGAAGCGTCAACAGGGCCGCCCGGGACTTGGGCATGAGCCAGCCGACTCTGAGCAGGCGCTTGAAGGAGTTGGAGCGGAATATCGGTGCGCCGCTTTTCTTTCGGGTCTCGTCCGGAGTGAAACTTACCCAGGAGGGACAGGACCTACTCCGCTCGGCGGAAGAGATGGTTCGTTCTTTCGAGGAGTTTCACCGGGATCTGTCCCTGCGGGTCGGCCATCGTTCGACCGCCGTCAAGATCTCCGCAACCGAAGGCCTGACCAAGCACTGGCTGCTGCCTCGCGTCAAGAAGTTGCGCGCGCTGAGTCCTCAGATCCGACTTGAGATCAATTCCACTGTCGAGCAGCAGAACCTTGCCACCAGCGATCTCGATCTGGTCATTCGGATAGGACATCCGGGTGACAGCGAACTCATCGGTCGCCGCGTCGGAACCATCGCCTTCGGTCTATTTGCATCTGACAGCTATTTGGCGGAGCGTGGAGCACCGAGGTCCCTGAATGAGCTGGTCGACCATGAACTGATCGGAAGCACGGCGGAGTACGGGAGGCTTCACAACGAACGGACGAGTCATATCTCGTTGTTGACGGCCTTCAATTCGGCTGCGAACGCCCGGAGTACATTGAAGCTCGTGCCGGTCGTCAATCATTTCGCTGCGACGGCGGAAGGTCTCGGCTTGGCATTTCTGCCGGTGCCGTTTGCCTTAGCCGAAGGCTTGGTGCGTGTGCTTCCGGACGAGGCTACCATTTTGGATTTATGGCTGCTCCGCCGCCGCGAAAGCGACCTCAGAAAGATGACCAAGCAGGTCTGGCGCTTTCTGGAAGCGGAATTGACTGACACCAAATCGTGGTTTGTCGGTCAGAGGCCGGCTCAGAAGCGACTGCAGCGGGTTGCTTGATCCAGTTCGGTTAGCCTTAGCACCTTAGCTCGTCTGCGCGGAACCGACGCCGGGAGCAATTTGGTCGTCTGGTCCGTCTCTTTCGGCTATTCGGTTAGCCTTACCAAGCCTCGCCGAACGGGCGTAGTTCGACAAGGAAAGACCAGGTCGACCGGTCCTGGTGGGCGACCCGAAACATCTCCTCCGCTATGGCGGCAGGCTTTGCGAAGAAATCGTCGGGCTTGTCCGCCGCCAAAATCGGGCGGGTGCGCGGAGTGTCGATCGCCGCGTCGATCATGAAGTAGGCGACATGAATTCCCTTCGGCCCGAACTCACGCGCCATTGATTCGGCCAAAATGCGCTGGGCCGCTTTCGTTGAAGCGAAGAATCCCCAGTTGGCCTTTCCACGAAAGGCGGACGTGTTGCCAGTTACCAGGATTGCGCCTTTCCCGGCCTCCAGCATCTGCGGAATGGTCTCGCGGGAGAGATGGAGCAGCGCGGTCGTATTGACCCGAAAGTTCTTCTCCAAATCGTCGGGGTCCATGGTAAGGATGCTTCCCCGCGTTGCACGCAGAGCATTGTGAACGACGACTTGGGGAGCACCCATCTCGGTCCTGATGAGGGCGAGCGTCTGGACCAATGCTTTGAGATCACCGACATCGCAAGGAAAGGCCCGCGCGCCCTCGTACTTCGATGCCAAATTGCGAAGGTTCTCCGCATTGCGGGCTATCATCGCGACCCGATAGCCGCCCTCGCTGAAACGCCTGGCGATCTCTGCGCCAGTGCCGTGCTCAGGACCGACCCCGGTGACGATGCAAACTGGATTTTTCATATGGGCCTCCTCAGAGCTGGAAAGACGGGCGCGCCGAAACTTTGGCAAACCAGGTCGCGACGGCAGGATAGCGCGCGCCAATATCCATGTTCAGCGCGTTGGCTGAGCGTATGGCGAAGAAGCCGGTGATATCCGCGACGCTGAATTGGGGGCCGGCGACGAAGGCGTTCTTCGCCATGTACGGCTCCACCCGACCGAGAAAGATTTCCATCATTTCGCGCCCACGAGTGACCAGTGCGGGTAGTTGCGGCAGATCATTCCGCGTGCCCGGCACAACTCGACCGGCGAAAATCGGCAGGGAATTGCGCACGGCGTGCAGCATCGGAATAAGGCCGTCCAGTTCGAACCGCCGCAACCACATGTCGACCACGGCGCGCTCGGTGCTCGTGCGCCCAAAAAGAGCTGGTTGCGGGTATATTTCTTCGAGATAGCGGCAAATCGAGAGGGACTCCGCGATGACCGTGCCGTCGTCCAATTCCAAGAAGGGGACGCAGTGAAACGGATTCATCTCGGTGAGGGCGAGGGTGAACTGCGCCCCTTCCCGGACGTTCAGTTGTTCGGTTGGCAGATCGAGGCCTTTCTCGGCTAGGAAGACACGGACGCGTTGAGCGCTCGCCGCAGGTCCGAAATCGTAGAGCTTCATCGTCGTCCTTTTCCTTCGGGCTGCTATTTTTCAGTTGCCTCGCGGCATTCCACAAGATCGAGAATGCTCCGTTGGGCCGCGCGCAATATCTTGTCAGACATCGGGCGATCTCTCGCGACTCGCGAAAGAGCGACCGCTCCGACCATCGTGCAGACGATGGCAATGGCGGATTCGTCGGGGTGATCGCCTTCCACCAGGTGAGCCACTTTGTCGAAGTGCTGGGAGAGATAGCTCGTCATGACGTCGCGCGTTCTTCGATCGCTTCGCGCAACGTCTCCAGCCAGCGCCGCTACCGCACATCCCACACTCCGATCGTCTCGGTGCGCCTTGCTGAGATAGGTGTTTAGCAGCGCTTTGAGGGTCCGCGGACCGTTCGTGCTTCCCAGGCGCGCCGATTCCGGGCCACCTTCCGAGAGAGCCTTTGCCAAGGCATCGGCGATCAACTCATCGCGCGAGTCAAAATGCCCGTAGAACCCGCCGTGCGTCAGCTTTGCCGATTTCATGAGCTCGGCAATGCTGAGGCCGTCCAATCCCAGCTCTCGGATCCGGACTGCGGCGGCATCCAGAATGCGCTCCCGACTTTTCGCTTTGTCCGCTTGGGAGTGGCCCATCTAATCTGCTCCGGTCAGAATAATCGGAGACCTGAATATCAAGAACTCCGACTGGCGGCCAATATCGAATTCTCGAAGCGTTAGACCTCTCGCCGGCCGAGGAACGCCAGCCGCTCGAACAGGTGCACGTCCTGCTCGTTCTTGAGCAGCGCGCCGTGCAGCGGCGGGATCAGCTTACGCGGATCGCGCTCGCGCAGCTGCTCGACGCTCATGTCCTCGTTGAGCAGCAGCTTGAGCCAGTCGAGCAACTCGGACGTGGACGGCTTCTTCTTCAAGCCGGGCACCTCGCGCACCTCGAAGAAGATGCGCAAGGCCTCCTCGACCAGACGCTTCTTGATGCCGGGGAAGTGGACGTCGACGATGCGGCTCATGGTGTCCGCGTCGGGGAACTTGATGTAGTGGAAGAAGCAGCGGCGCAGGAAGGCGTCCGGCAGCTCCTTCTCGTTGTTGGAGGTGATCATCATGATCGGGCGCTGCTTGGCCTTGATAGTCTCGCCCGTTTCGTAGACATGGAATTCCATGCGGTCGAGCTCGAGCAGGAGGTCGTTCGGGAATTCGATGTCGGCCTTGTCGATCTCGTCGATCAGAAGCACTGGGCGCTGCTCGGCCGTGAAGGCCTCCCACAGCTTGCCGCGCTTGATGTAATTGTTGATGTCGGAGACCCTGCTGTCGCCGAGTTGGCTATCGCGCAGCCGCGATACAGCATCGTATTCGTAAAGGCCCTGCTGTGCCTTGGTGGTAGACTTGATGTGCCAGGTCAGGAGCGGCGCGCTCAGCGCGTTCGCGACCTCTTCAGCAAGCACAGTCTTGCCGGTGCCTGGCTCGCCTTTGATGAGGAGTGGGCGCTGCAGCACGATCGAGGCATTGACGGCCACTTTGAGATCGTCGGTTGCGACGTAGTTCTTCGTCCCGGTGAATTTCATGACCATCAGATTTGTTGGAGCGGGTAGTAAGCAAGGTATGCTCTGAATAGCGGCAGCTTTACAGGGGAATCAAGTCTTCGGCCACTCGGCCACTTCCAACAGCCGCGCATGTTCATGGAGTGACTCGCCGCAAAGTCGACCAGTTTCGGTGATCTGCCCGAGCGCAGCCCGACGTGGTTAAAGTCGCATGATTCAAATGCTTTGTGCCTTACTCATCCAGGACGATTGATCGACCATCGTCGGAGCAAGAAGCAATGGGCGGGGCTATTCACCGATGAAGTGTACTTATTCTCGTTTGTCGATCGGGCGCGCTAAGATCCGGGATAGTTTCACCCGGATACTCGGATGGTTCATCTATCATGTTCCTGCAATTCTTCACTTCTCTGCGCGACGCGCAGGTCCCTGTGACGCTGCGCGAATACCTCACGCTGGTGGAGGCGCTCGACGCTGACCTTGCGGACTACTCGGTCGAGAATTTCTACTATCTGTCGCGCACCGCGTTGGTGAAGGACGAGCGCAACCTCGACAAGTTCGACCGCGTCTTCGGCACGGTGTTCAAGGGGCTGGAAAACCTGCTCGACGCCGTGGAGAAGGCGGAGATCCCCGAGGAGTGGCTGAAGAAGCTCGCCGAGAAATACCTTACCGAGGAAGAGAAGAAGCAGATCGAGGCCATGGGCTGGGACAAGCTCATGGAGACGCTGAAGAAACGCCTCGAGGAGCAGAAGGGCCGCCACCAGGGCGGCTCGAAGTGGATCGGCACCGCCGGCACCTCGCCGTTCGGCGCCCACGGCTACAATCCCGAAGGCGTGCGCATCGGTCAGGAGAAGAACCGCAATAACCGCGCCGTGAAGGTGTGGGACAAGCGCGAGTTCAAGGACCTCGACGGCAATGTCGAGCTCGGCATCCGCAACATCAAGGTGGCGCTGCGGCGCCTGCGCAAGTTCGCCCGCACCGGTGCGCCTGATGAGCTCGATCTCGACACCACCATCCGCGAGACCGCCAATCACGGCTATCTCGACGTGCACATGCGCCCCGAGCGGCGCAATGCGGTGAAGCTATTGGTGTTCTTCGACATCGGCGGCTCCATGGACGCGCATATCGAGCAGGTCGAGGAGCTGTTCTCGGCGGCGAAGAGCGAGTTCAAGCACATGGAGTATTTCTACTTCCACAACTGCCTCTATGAAGGCGTGTGGAAGCAGAACAAGCGCCGCTTCACCGACCGCACGCCGACCTGGGACGTGCTGCACAAATACCCGCACGACTACAAGGTCGTGTTCGTCGGCGACGCCTCGATGTCGCCTTACGAGATCATGGTGCCCGGCGGCTCGGTCGAGCACGTCAACGAGGAGCCGGGCTCGATCTGGCTCGACCGCATCATCCGCACGTATCCGCATTCGGTGTGGCTGAACCCGGTCGCTCAGAAGCATTGGGACTATTCGGAATCGACCACCGTCATCAAGCGCATCTTCGCGGGCCGCATGTTCCCGATCACCGTCGAGGGTCTGGAAGCAGCGACGAAGGAATTGACGCACTAGCCCGGAGCTGGCCGGCTAGAACCCAGCGAAGAGAAGTACGCGCACGTCCCCCTACCAGCGCTTGAAAATGACGCTGGCATTCACGCCGCCAAATCCAAAACCATTCGAGATCACGTGATCTATCGCCATATTTCGAGCCTTGGGTCCGACAAGATCGACGCCTTCCGCTGTCTCGTCTGGATTTTCCAGATTGAGGGTAGGAGGGGCTACCTGATCTCGGACGGCGAGGATCGCGAAGATGGCCTCGGCCCCCCCTGCGGCGCCCAGCAAATGACCGGTCGCCGACTTCGTCGCGCTGACGGCGATGCCGCCGTGGGTTCCGAAAACGGATTTGATAGCGGCCAGCTCGGAGTTGTCGCCGACCGGGGTCGAAGTCGAGTGCGCATTGAGATGCTGCACGTTGCGCGGATAAAGTTCGGCCTGCCGCAAGGCCGCTTCCATAGCTCGCCGCGCGCCCGAGCCATCCTCAGGTCCCGACGTGATATGATGCGCGTCAGCGGAAGTTCCATAGCCGACGAGTCCGGCGATCGGCCGGGCCCCGCGTGCTCGAGCGTGCTCGAGTTCTTCGATCACCAGAATTCCAGCTCCTTCGCCCATGACGAAGCCATCGCGGTCCCGATCGAATGGGCGGGACGCCTGCGAGGGCCGGTGATTGAAGCGGGTCGAGATCGCGCGGGCCGCCGCGAAACCTCCAAGGCTGACGAGATCGATGCAAGCTTCGGCACCTCCGCAGATCGCCACGTCGGCCTCACCCGCGCGGATCAATCGAGCCGCATCGCCGATCGCCTGTACGCTGGCGGCGCACGCGGTTACGGGGGCGCCGATTGGCCCTTTGAAGCCGTACTGTATCGAAACGTGTCCGGCGGCGAGATTTGCCAGAAAGGATGGTACGGTGAACGGAGACAGGCGGCGGATGCCACGTTGATCGGTGGTCCGTACCGCTTCGACGATGGCCGGAAATCCGCCAATTCCAGAAGCGATGATCGTCGCTGTCCGCTCCTGAGAGCGTTCGTCCGTAGGGGACCAGCCAGCCTGCTTGACTGCCTCTGCAGCTGCCACCAACGCGAACTGAATGAACCGATCCATTTTCCGCTGTTCTTTGGGCGGGATCGTCCGATCGGGATCGAAGCCGCCATCGAAATCATCGTCTTTGGTCGGCACGAGTCCGGCAACTCTCCCCGGCAGCGAGGAAGCCCACTCGGGCAGGACGGTCAGCCCGGACTTGCCGGCAAGCAGCCGGGACCACGCCAACTCCGTACCGCAGCCGAGCGGAGAGACAAGCCCCATTCCTGTGACTACTATTCGGCGCATGTCAGGACCCGATTCTTGATGATGGATGGTCGATTGCCGGAGCGAGGCGAGATCCCGAGCGTGCGTCAGCAGTATCGGTTCTTCTCGAATTTTTCTCCGGCGACGAGGCGGCGCTCTCACCTGTGATAGGGAGCAGCGCTCTACCCCTGGCAAGCTACGCACCCCCAAGCTGCCAGAGTAGCTACGAAATTTCAAGTAACTATCGGTGAAAAATGGGCGGCCGGGGCTCGCTTCGGCGCCGAACCGCCCATTGCGGCCTAATCGATGGCGTGGACCATGGTGGCCAACTTCGCCTGCAATCCCGCCGGGTCCGCCTTGAACGCGGCCGCGGCACCTTCGGAGAGCGCACCCGGAAAAACCTCGTCTTGCCCCGCCTCCAGGGCATCCAGAGTGTGGACCGCGACTTCGTTGGGCGTCAGCTTCGGATCCGGCATGGACTTTCCGAGCGGTGTATCAACCTGCACCGGCAATACCGCCAGGACTTGAGATCCACGATTCTTCAGTTCCGCTCGCAGGACACGCGTCAACGAGAGTGCCGCCGCCTTCGAGGCCGAATAGGTGCCTGCTTGTGGAATGGTCGCGAGGGCCAGGAAGCTCAGAATGTTGATTACTGCGCCGCCGTTCAGCGCGGGCGTATTCTTGAATGCCTGGGCAAGGGCCAGAGGTCCAAAGTAGTTTACCTCCATCTCTTCACGCGCCAGTGCAAGATCGCTCACGGACAGTGCGCCGTGGCCTCCGAGAAATCCTGCATTGTTCACGAGCAGGGTCACATCGGATGCCGCCGCCGCTGCCTTGGCGACCTGGTCGGGCTTGCTGACGTCCAGTTGGACCGCGATCAATCGCCGGTCGTCCTTGAATAATGCCTCTGCCGAACTGACGTCGCGTACTCCGGCGTAGACTTTCGATGCGCCACGTCTGAGCAACTCCTCGACGAGAGCTCGCCCGATTCCTCGGTTCGCACCAGTCACCAGGGCAACTGAACCTTCAACCTTCATTCTCGATCTCCAAAGTCCCTGTAATTGCCGGCAGTCGACAGCCGCTCAGGCCAGCGTTTCTCATATTCATTGCATTTGCAATGAATGGTTTAATTGCGTACGTAATCTATGGATGTCAAGGTCCCCATCAACGCCCGAGCCAGCAAAGAATGAAAGTGTCCAAGGCCCAGGCGGCCGAAAACCGAGCTTCAATCCTCGATGTCGCCTCCAGGCATATGCGAAAGGGCGGTTTTGGAGCGATGACGGTGGGGGAGGTCGCCAAAGCTGCGGGCCTTACCCATGGGGCGCTCTACAGTCATTTTTCCTCGAAAGACGCGCTCTCGTCGGAAGCTCTCGAGGAGGGCTTCCGCCAATGCCATTCAGACTTCTCCCAGTTGGCGCTTGACGACTTGTTGAGCCAATATTTGTCGCTGCAGCACCGGGATTCCCCGGAGAGCGGCTGTCCCATAGCCGCGCTGGTCTCGCAAATTTCTCAGCAAGACGGCGCCGTCCAAGAGGAGTTCGCCGCCGGATTCGACGGCTTCGTGGGACTGGTCAAAAACGAGCTGAGGGCTACCGGCAGATCAAACCCGGAATCCCGAGATCTCTCGCTTTTCGCTGTCGCCGCGCTTGTTGGAGCGCTGGCAATTTCGCGAGCTTTGAAAGACGCGAAGCCGGCGGCTTCTGAAACAATGCTGGGGGTCGTTCGTCGGCAGTTATCCCGGTTCTTACGTTCGCCATAGTCCGACAAAGGCTGGAGCCGACTTTGCGATTCACGGCATGACCGGCCCTGCCTCGGGTCGATCCGCGTTGCCGATCGAAGTCTCGATCCACCAGCTTTGCCGCCCGGAAGCCGGCAACAACGGGGACTTACCCGCCGACAGGAAGGTCAGCCTCAGAGCGGGAAGGGCATTCGCCCGCTCCGAGGCCAGCAACTCAGGTGAATTTCGCGTTCTGATTGGCCAGCTTCTTCAGCAACGGTGCCGGCTCGAGCGACGGATCGTTTGCTTCCTTCGCATAGTACGACAGCTTGTCAGCGATTGTCTTCAGCCCGATATGGTCGGCGTAATACATGGGGCCTCCACGATAGACGGGCCATCCGTACCCATAAAGCCATACCACGTCGATATCGCTTGCTCGAGTCGCGATGCCTTCTTCAAGGATTCGCGCTCCTTCGTTGATCATCGCATATGTCGTCCGCTCCAGGATTTCCTCATCGCTGATCGTGCGCCGCTTGCGCCCGAGACGCATCAACGTCTGATCGATCAGTTTCTCGACTTCCGGATCGGGAAGGGGAGCGCGCGAGCCGCTTTCATACCGGAAAAAGCCCTTTCCGGTCTTCTGTCCGAAGCGGCCAGCCTCGCATAAGGCGTCTTCGATCTCCGACTTGATGCCACGATCCTGTCGCGAGCGCCACCCGATATCTAGTCCGGCGAGGTCGCCCATCGCGAACGGACCCATCGGCATTCCGAACTTGGTCAGGGCGGCATCTACCTGCTGAGGAAGTGCGCCGTCGAAAAGCAGCTGGCTGGCCTGATGCTGCCGGGCCATGAGCATGCGATTGCCGACGAAGCCGTCGCAGACACCGACGATCACCGGCACTTTTCCGATCTTCCGCGCCAATGAAACTGCAGTTACCAGCGCGTCGGGCGCGGTGCTCTTGGCGCGGACGATTTCGCACAGTTTCATCACGTTGGCCGGGCTGAAGAAGTGCATGCCGACCACGTCCTGGGGACGCCCGGTCTCTTTGGCGATCTCATTGATGTCCAGAAAGGAGGTGTTGGTCGCCAGGATAGCGCCAGATTTCGCGATCTTGTCGAGCTGTCCGAAAACCTCCTTTTTGATCGCCATGGTTTCGAATACAGCCTCTACGATGAGGTCGGCTTGCCCGGCGTTGTCGAGACCGACGGCTCCCGTGATGAGTGCCATGCGCTTCGCAGGCGCATCGGCGGGAATACCACCCCGGGCTGCGGTGGCTTCATAGTTTTTGCGGATGACGCCCAATCCGCGATCGAGCTGCTCCTTGCCGGTCTCCACCAAAGTGACAGGAATGCCTGCGTTCGCGAACGACATCGCGATCCCGCCCCCCATGGTGCCGGCGCCGATGATCGCCACGCCCTCGACCGAACGCGGCTTGGTGCCGGTCTCGACACCGGCGATCTTCGCTGCCTCTCGCTCGGCGAAGAAAGCGTATCGCAGAGCCTTCGATTGATCGCTGCTCATCAGCCGGAGGAACAACTCTCGTTCTTTCTTCAGCCCCTGCTCAAAGGGTAGATCCAGCGCATGGCCGATTGCGTCGGCCGCAACGAACGGCGCCTCCAATCCTCTGACCTTCTTTGTAATTGCAGCCACCGCGCCGGTGAAGATCGAGCGGTCCGATCGAGCCGCGGCCAGCTTGGTGTCATCGTCGCGCAACCTGCGAAGCGGGCGCCTGTCGGCAAGGAGCTTTCGAGCGAAGGCTTCGCCGCCCGAGGCTGCCTCCTCGACCACCTCCTCGATCAATCCGTTCTGAAACGCTTCGTTGGCGCCGATGGGGTCGCCGCCGATGATCATTTTAACGGCAAGTTCTGGACCCACTGCGCGCGGCAGGCGCTGTGTGCCGCCGGCGCCTGGCAATAGACCGAGTTTGACCTCGGGCAGGCCAAGCTTCGAACCCTTATCCGCCACCCGGAAATGACACGCCAGGGCGACCTCAAGCCCCCCACCGAGAGCGGTGCCGTGAATTGCCGCGATGACGGGCTTCGGGCTGCTCTCAATCGCGGTCAGGACCTCATCGAGGGCCGGCTTCTTCGGAGGCTTGCCGAATTCCGTGATGTCGGCTCCGGCGATGAACGTCCGTCCTGCGCAGGTCAGCACGATGGCCTGAATGGAGGGATCGGCGATGGCCTGTTGGACGCACTCCAGAATGCCGCCGCGTACTGCTGCACTGAGCGCATTGACGGGAGGGCTATCGATGGTGACGATGCCTACGACGTCGTGGGACTTCAGGCTTACGACAGTGCTCATCGATCTCCTCCATATCGCCGTCCTGGACGGCGTTTGCCGTTGGAATTGCCGGGTACGTTGGGTCGCATTCGCGCGCCGAACGGTGCATGGGCTGGCGCCACGTGCATTACTTGCCGAGTTCGGCCGTCAGCTCCGGAACCGCCTGGTAGAGGTCGGCGACCAGGCCGTAATCGGCAACCTGGAAGATCGGCGCGTCCTCGTCCTTGTTGATCGCGACGATCACCTTGGAGTCCTTCATGCCGGCCAGATGCTGGATGGCGCCGGAAATGCCGACGGCGACATAGAGCTCGGGGGCCACGACCTTGCCGGTCTGGCCGACCTGCCAGTCGTTCGGCGCATAGCCGGCGTCGACCGCCGCGCGCGAGGCACCGACGCCGGCGCCCAGCTTGTCGGCGAGCGGCTCGATGTACTTTGCGAAGTTCTCGCGACTTTGCATGGCGCGGCCACCGGAGACGATGATCTTGGCCGAGGTCAGCTCGGGGCGGTCGTTCTTCGCGACTTCCTCGCCGACGAAGGACGACAGGCCGGGATCGGCCGCTGCAGCCACGCTCTCGACGGGCGCGCTGCCGCCTTCACCCGCGGCGGCGAAGGTCGAGGTACGCACCGTGATGACCTTCTTGGCGTCCTTCGACTTCACCGTCTGGATGGCATTGCCGGCATAGATCGGACGCTCATAGGTGTCGGGCGCGACCACCTTGATGATCTCCGAAACCTGCATGACGTCGAGCAGGGCTGCGATGCGCGGCATCACGTTCTTGAAGCGCGAGGTCGCGGGCGCGACGATGGCGTCGTAGCCGGGCGCCAGCGAGACGATCAGCGCAGCCAGCGGCTCGGCGAGATCGTGCGCGTAAAGCGCGCCATCGGCGAGCAGCACCTTCTTCACACCTGCGAGCTTGGCGGCCGCATCTGCCGCGGCTTTGGCGTTCTCGCCGGCGACCAGCACCTCGACATCCGCGCCGAGCGCGGCGGCCGCGGTCAGCGCCTTGTTGGTCGCATCCTTCAGCGACGCGTTGTCGTGTTCGGCAATCAGAAGCGTCGTCATCAGAGCACCCCGGCTTCGTTCTTGAGTTTCGACACCAGCTCGGCGACGTCCTTGACCTTGACGCCCGCCTTGCGGCCCGCCGGTTCCGTCGTCTTGAGAACCTCGAGACGCGCGGTGGCGTCGACGCCGTAATCGGCGACGGTCTTCTCCGCGATCGGCTTCTTCTTGGCCTTCATGATGTTGGGCAGCGACGCGTAGCGCGGCTCGTTGAGACGCAGGTCGGTGGTGACGATCGCCGGTCCCTTCAGCTTGACGGTCTGGAGGCCGCCGTCGACTTCGCGGGTGACCTTGAAGTCAGAACCTTCGACCTCGAGCTTCGAGGCGAATGTCGCCTGCGACCAGCCGAGCAGCGCGGCCAGCATCTGGCCGGTCTGATTGCTGTCGTCGTCGATCGCCTGCTTGCCGAGAATAATCAGGCCCGGCTGCTCTTCGTCGGCGATCTTCTTGAGAATCTTCGCGACCGCCAGCGGCTCGACGGTACCGTCGGCCTTCACGAGGATGCCGCGGTCGGCACCCATCGCAAGACCGGTGCGGATCGTCTCCGACGCCTGCGCCGGTCCAATGGAGACCACCACGACCTCGGTGGCCTTGCCACCTTCTTTCAGGCGCAGGGCTTCCTCGACCGCGATTTCGTCGAACGGGTTCATCGACATCTTGACGTTGGCGAGTTCAACGCCCGATCCATCGCCCTTGACGCGGACCTTGACGTTGTAATCGACCACCCGCTTTACCGGCACTAAGACCTTCATCGAGTAGCCTCCATTTGGAAGAATTCGATAAGTTCCATAAAAGAACTTGTCAAGAGGATGCAAGCGCTCTGGCAAGCAGGACAGTTCGGCGGCCAAATCGGCTGCACGTCGTGAACGACCGCTTATTCATTTTTGACTAGGCGCTGCTCGAAATGCGCGGCTCGACCGGGTTGCAGGAAACACACCTACTTTCTCACCCTAGGTTCATCCTCGGAAATCGATCCGTTCGTCATGCGCGACGACCGGATCACGCTCCCAGGAAAACCAATGAGGTGGACGTTGGAGCAGCGAACTTTGTATCCGGATCGATCGAACCAGGAGGCTAGAGAGAGGTCTCATAACTTCGGTCCGATCATCGCTGCATATGGATCTGACGACCTCGTGAGAATGGCGGACACACTGGCGATCGGACTCGCCATAGAGATGGAGCCGACGACATGGGAAGGCATCCGGACGGCCGGCGAGTCTGCGCGACCAGCGGTCCTGAAAATTCCGGGTGTCCCGGCCGCCATTGAGATTGACTCGTCCGGGAGGTTGCGTCCGCTTCGTCAGCACGGCTTTCTGGTCGGTGACGAGATCGACAAGCTCATGACATCCGCAGGCTTACGGAGCCGGCTACATCGTCTGAGATCGAAAAGCAGAGATATCGCTTTCGATTTGCTCGCGCCACTCACTCTTCCGGGGCGCTTTCCGTCTAGAACAGAGTTCCGGTCCGTATGCAGATGGGCGCCTCTCATCGAAGTGTTGGCATATGCGCTGGCAACTCGCTATCTGGCGGCCCTGGAAGACTTAGGTGAGCGCGCGAGGGTCGAAGCCAATACCACATTCAGTGTCGGTGAATGCAACTATTGCGCAATAGCTCACGCGATGGCTCATTTCGCCCTGATGAGCAGCGACGCTCCTGAATACTGGTTGGCTGAAGCGGCCAAATCATCGACCTTGAATGGGTGGACTCCTAGCCTGGGATTCACGCGAGCGCGCACAATATGGTTGGCGGCGGCCGGAGCGAAGTCGGCGGCCGCGTTCGGACCGACTGCCTTGGAATGTTATCTCAGGATGTTGGTCACCGCGCGCCACGCGTTCCGGATCTTTGACGCTCTGTTCGGCTTGACCGCTATCGCTCTCAGCCATGATCACGTGCGTGAAGAGGTACTGCAAGCTGTTATGTATCACGCGCAGATGGTTAGTGACCGATCTGTCGACGACATCGATTGTGTGACGCTTGCTTTTCGTTCCGCGATCGAAGTGTTGAAGTGGCGCCCCGGCGGACACTCGCCTGTAGCCGCGCTCGATCGCCTCGGTTGGCGCCGTGACCACGAGGGAGACGGCCTTGCTTCGCCGCCGGCCTTTCGTCTCGATCCAACCGAAACCGCACCGAATGGCATGATGCTCGGCTTCAGCGCGCTTCCGGCGATGTTGAAAGCCTCGCCGGCCCAGCATTATCCAAGATCCAAAGCGAGAGTTTGCCGGCTCAAGCTTCGCGAAACGGAGATGCTACAGATTGCGAGACGAGCCTGGCTCCTTCATCCCACAGAATAACACAATGAAAAAAAACCGGCCGCTTTCGCAGCCGGTTAAGTAGTCCGAGCCAGATCTCGCCGTCTCCTGGGCCGGACCGGGAGGTTGCGGGAATAAAACATTGAGATGATGGCTTAGTCAATTCTAAAAAAGAACTAAAAGGTTCGAACCTGCGGCCAGTAGGCGCCCGAGCTGCACGCCTACGGCTTGGCTCGCAACAGTGTTTTGTCATTTCGGGAAGCAGGCGCCGAAGGCCTTCAGGAGTTGAAGAGGACCCTTCAATCGAATCTTTCTCTGCGCGAGCGCCAGGACGACCGAGAGCTGACCATTCAAAGTCTTCAGCCAAGCGGCTGAGTCCGCCTGAATGCGCAAGTCCGGGGTACCAATGAGGCCGTCGGTGACGGTCAGCTTCTGATTTTTGATAACCACCGTGGCCTCCTTGGGCTCTTGGCCCGTGAAGACGAAGTGGTAGGTGGCATTCAAGCCCTTAGCCCTATTACGCTGGAAGGTAAGCCCCATTCCGAAGAGAAATGCGCCGATACTCGAGGCCCGGGCACTCGAGCGTACAAACCGAAGCGACTTGTGCGGGAACATCTTCGCGGCGTGACTTGCTGCATCGGAATCCCGGACGACATACAGCGGCTCGACTTTGTCCTGCAACGGTTTGACGATCGTTTCCACGTGCGCTTTGCGGTCTGACAAGTAGCCGGCCATGACGTCTTCGCCGGCAGGACAAACCGCGACGCAATAGGCCGCATTGTAGTTGGGGCCGTACGAGAGGCTCTGCCAGCGCTTGACTGTTTCTGCCAGCGGTTGGCGTTCACGGTAGTCCTTGGCGGACTTCGCGTCCGCGATGTCCTCGATCCATTGTGCGAATCCGCCCATGAACTGCTGGTAGTTGTGGTTGAGGCAGGAAGAAAAATCGAAATAGCCATCGGGCTTGATCGCGCCGACCGGACAGGCGACGACGCAGAGCCTGCACTCGAAGCAGGGATTGTAGTCGAGTGGCTTCGACGGCGCCTCTATGTCGAGATCGACCAGCACGGTGCCCAAAAGGATAAAGCTGCCGAATTTGGGATGGATGACGCTGCGATGGATGCCGCGCTTTCCAACGCCGGCAGCTTCGGCAATGAGCTTGTGTGAGACGACCCATCCCCGTTCCGGGTATTTGTCGAACTCCATGGGGAATGCCATCGGCGGGTTCATCGCCGAGATGCCCATGTCCTCCAGCCGCCGAACGAGCTCGCGCGCGATATCGTCGACCTCGTGAGAAATCTTGTGGAACTCGTTATTGGACGCTGAACGCGCGGGTGAACGGATGGGACCGCGATTCATCCTGCTCACGATGCTCACCGCCAATCGCGCCCCCGCGAATGCCCGTCGGGCGTGAACCGCTTCGTCCTTTACCAGGGGGTCATCGAGGCTGACGATACCGCAATCATCTGCACCGCATTCCATGACCAACGCCTTCAAAGCATCGAGGCTAAGGGCTGCAGGCGGTGCCGGAGGGTTGAGCCGTATGCGTTCGGCGATCGGGTGGTCTTTAAGTCCCGCCATGCTGGTCTCCTTGATCTGAAGGCTGCATCTGAAGGCTGCGTGCACCCGCGCGCGGTGCGCCGGACCCAATTACGGGCATATGATACTATCACGTTGTGCAGGCAGGTAAACTGCCATTTCATTGAGGTTCGTTTGGCGATTTGATGCTAAGGGCCTGGAGCACCGAGTCTGATCCGTACGCCCGATGCACGACAGCTCCGAACTGGTCTTGCGTCGGTGTTCGCCGAAAGCATGATAGACGTTATCTGAGAGACGGACCGAGCGACGAGGGGGCCCTGCGGGACCGAGCGTCGTGCTGCGCACTGCTTCCGAAAATCCAAGGTGTAGAACGGTTCTGCCGAAACGCGCTTCGCGGCAATTCAGCGGTAAAGCAAAGCTATTCGATTCTGAATTGGCCGAGGCCTCCGTAACGACCTATTCGTCAAGAATACGTACCAGGTTCGACACATCGGATCCGGCGGCCGCGGTGCTTGGAGAGGCAGGCAGGTGCCGTTGTTCGCCACTACAGGAGCATTCGCAATGCAGTTGACCGTCAACAGTAAGCGCTACGATCTGGATGTCGAACCGGAAATGCCGCTCCTTTGGGTGCTCCGAGACGAGCTTGGTATCTCAGGGCCGAAGTACGGTTGCGGGGCGGGCCTTTGCGGTGCGTGCACCGTTCATATCGACGGTACCGCGGTTCGTTCCTGCTCGATCAACGCTGGTGAGGTCCGCGGCAGCATCACGACAATCGAGGGTCTGGGCACTCCCGCAAACCTGCACATTGTTCAGCAGGCTTGGATCGAGCACCAAGTTGCGCAGTGCGGTTATTGTCAGTCCGGCCAAATGATGACTGCAGCGGCCCTGCTATCGAAAACCCCCGATCCGTCAGACACCGAAATCGCCGACGCCATGAGCGGAAATCTTTGTCGCTGCGGCACTTATACTCGCATCCACAGCGCCGTCAAAACTGCTGCCCAGATGATGAAGGGGAAATAACGTGGCTCGGCTCAGGACAATTGCAAGACGCACGTTTCTGATCGGCTCCGCTGCGATCGCCGGCGGCGTCGCCTTCGGCTATTACCGATTGCGCCAGGATCCTCCCAATCCGCTGCTCAAGGACCTCAAGGCGGGTGAAGCCGCGATCACGCCCTACGTCCGCGTCGACGCAAAGGGCGTTACACTCATCACTCCGCGCGCCGACAAGGGCCAAGGCTCATATTCCATCCAAGCTCATCTGATCGCCGAAGAGCTTGACGTGGATCCGCACAAGGTTCGCATCGATCCTGGTCCGCCAAATCCGGCCTACTTCAACAGCCGGGTCATGGACGACAGCCTCCCCTTCTCTCCGATCGACGATGGCCTCATGGCTCGAGGGGCGCGGGGAGGTGGCGAGGTGTTGAGCCGTCTTCTCGGCATGCAGATCACGGGAGGATCGTCCACCGTACCCGATGGCTATCAAAAACTTCGGATGGCGGGAGCCGTCGCTCGCGAGACATTGAAGGAGGCGGCGGCCAGAAAGTCGGGCGTGCCCCGATCGCAGCTGAAAACCAGGGACGGTCAGGTCATCTTGCCCGATGGCAAGTCCGTCACTTACGCGGAGCTGGCCGTCGAGGCAGCGCAGCTTGCACCGGTTACCGATGTCACCCTCCGGCCGGAACAGGAGTGGCGCTACATCGGCAAGAAGATGCGCCGGATCGATATCGTCGCCAAGTCTACCGGTACGCAACAGTATGGGATCGATATTCGTCCGGACCGGATTGTGTACGCCACCGTCCGGGCCAACCCGGGCATGGGAGGCACGATCAAACGATATGATGCCTCTAGCGCGGAAAAGATGAGAGGCGTCAAGAAGATCGTTCCGATCAAAGACGGTGTGGGCGTCGTTGCCGACAACACGTGGAGAGCTTTTCAGGCCGCGGCCGCTATCAAGATCGAATGGAACGATCCTCCTTATCCGGCCGACTCGGCTGGAATGTGGAAGGTGCTGGAGAATTCGTTCTCCAAAGACCTGCTGGACAGCCGGCTTCGCAATGACGGAGACGTCGAGAAGGCGTTGGCCGGCTCATCCAAACCGATTGAGGCGGAGTATCGGACTCCATATCTTGCCCACGCTCCGCTCGAGCCCATGAATGCGGTTGTACTCTATACGAAGGAGCGGCTCGACATCTGGACGGGAACGCAGATCCCGGTATTCCTCCAGGCGCATGCGGCGAAGCTGACCCAACTGCCGGAAGAGAAGATCTACGTGCACGCTCAGCCGATCGGTGGCAGCTTCGGGGCGCGACTGGACGACACCTATGCGTTGCAGGCGATCGAACTCGCGATGGCCATGGAAGGCGTTCCGGTCAAGATGACCTGGAGCCGTGAAGAGAACATGGGGCACGACTATCCGCGCCCGATTCAGCTCTCGCGCGCCAAGGGAACGGTTCGCGATGGCATGGTCGAGAGCATGAGCATCGATGTGGCTGGACAATCGATGGGAGCTTCCTGGTTCAACCGTCTGCAGGCGCCCGTTCCTCCCGGTCCCGATGCTTCAAGCGTCAACGGCATTTGGGATCAGCCTTTCGCCATACCGAACTTTCGGGTGACAGGTTACCGGGCGAAAGAAATGGTGCCAGTCAGCCCGTGGCGATCCGTCGGAGCGTCCGCGAATGGCTTCCACCATGCTTCCTTCCTGGACGAGTTGATCCATGCCGCGGGTGCGGATCCGATGGCGGAACTTATTCGTCTCTGCAATCATGAACCTTCCAAGAAGGTCTTGCATACCTTGCGAGATGTTTCCGCCTGGAAAGGCTCGCGAATCGGCGACCGGCGAGCCCGAGGCCTGGCGCTGACAGTGGCCTTCGGCGTGCCCATGGCCCAAGTCGTCGAGGTGAGCGACACTCCTCAGGGCATCAAGATCGACAAGGTATATGCCGTTTGCGATGTGGGGCGCATTCTGGACCCGGTCAATTTTGAAGCGCAGGTGCGGGGTGGCATCATCTGGGCCTTGGGCCATGCCATGAACTGCGAGCTCACCTACGAAAACTTTGCGCCGGTCCAGACGAACTTTCACCTGTTTGAAGCCATGAGATTCCATCAGGTGCCGGAAATCATCGTCAAGGGATTGGAGCTTGGGGGTGAAGTGCGGGGAATTGGCGAACCGCCAGTCCCACCGGCCGCACCTGCTCTCGCCAACGCAATCTTTGCTCTTACCGGAAAGCGTGTGCGCGAACTGCCACTCAACAAGAGCGTCACGTTCGCGTGACATCTCGATCATGAGCAACCAGCGCGTTGGCCACCAGCGGCACGGGTGCGGGTAACGCGGGTGCTGTATCTGGGGCCGCCATCGGAAGCGGCGGCCTACAGGGCAGGGCTGCCACGCCAGGCAGCTTGATCGCGCTCAAATGCGCGCAAATGGGGCGCGCATGTCTGGAAAGGGACCCCTGCCGAGGGACGAAATGACGCTCGGTAGGTGAGCCTCCTCCGCGCGCACGAGAGGCGCGAGGCGTAAACGTCGCGGGGCAGGCGCAACCCTCGGCGGCGGCATTCACCTCTGAATAGGGTTGGCACAAGATTGTTGTAGCCGACTTGCGAGCTGCGCTGTCAACTCGTCAGAAAGAAAGCAGGCTTTGGCGACGCGGTCGGTGGTTGCCGCGTCTGGAGGATACAAATGAGCGATCAGAAGGGCCCATCGGGCCGGATCCGCACGGAAGTGCATGGTCGGATCCTCAAGATCATCATCGACAATCCAGCGAAGAAGAATTCCTTCACACCCGCCATGATGGTGGAGATGTCGAATGCCATGACGCTTCTGGACGGCAACGACGATTATTGGGCGGGCGTCGTTTGCGCAGAAGGAACGGACTTCACGTCAGGTCTCGACATGCCAAAATTCTTCGGCCCGAACGCCGAGAAAAGCGAGATTCCTCCGAGCAACATCGATGCTTTTGCGCTCAAGGGACGTTGCCGCAAGCCGATCGTGACGGCAGTGCAGGGCATCGTCTATACGATCGGAATCGAAATGATGCTTGCCGGCGATATCGTCATCGCTGCGTCGGATAGCCGGTTTTGCCAAATGGAAGCAAAGCGAGGAATTGCACCTCTCGGCGGCGCTCACTTCCGATTCCTGACGCGCGCAGGTTGGGGGGACGCGATGTATCACCTTTTCCTTTGCGACGAGTTCAATGCCGAGCGGGCGCACGCGATTGGCCTCGTGCAGGAAGTGGTCGAGCCGGGAAGCCAGATCGATCGGGCCATGGCGCTGGCGCAGACGATCGTAAAAAATGCGCCGCTCGGAATACAGGTCACAAAGCAAGCCGCGCTGAAGTATATCGAGGCGGCCGAACGAGACGCGATCGATTACATACCCAAGATCAAGGACCGCGTTCTCGGTAGCGAGGATATGATGGAAGGCATTCAATCCTTCATCGAACGTCGTCCAGCCGTTTTCCGCGGGAAATGATCGGCGCGGGCGACGGAAAAGGGTGAAAAGCCGTTCAGAACGAGTTGAAGCGCAACGATGATCGACTCTCGCGAGACCTTCGGTGGAACCTGGCCCTTCCAGCCTCGCTTCTTCGAAGGAAGCGGTTTCCGGATGCATTACGTCGACGAGGGGAGTGGCGATCCTATCGTCTGTCTGCACGGTGAGCCGACGTGGGGCTATCTCTATCGCCGCTTCATCCCACCGCTTGCGGTTTCACATAGGGTGATCGTTCCCGACCATATGGGTTTCGGCAAGAGCGAGACGCCTCCAAATCGCGAATACTCGCTCAGAACCCACGTCGAGAACTTCACCAAGTTGGTCGAATCGCTCGATCTCACGAACATCACGCTCGTTGTGCAGGACTGGGGAGGATTGATCGGTTCGGCGTTCGCGCTACGTTATCCCGATCGCATCAAGCGGCTGTTTCTGCTCAACACACTTACTGGCTACGGCAACGCTCCTCCGGGGCTGACGCCGTGGTTCCAGTTCGTCCTCGATCATCACAGGGCCGGAACGCTCACTGAAGTGCTGGGACATCTGGGTGTAAACATCCTTAGCGTCATGAAGACTCAAGGTCTGGAGGATCTCTCCGTCGTCAACGCCGATTGGCTCGCGGCCTACGGTTCGCCATTCACGACCAAACAAGAATGTCTCGGAGCGATCGAGTTTCCGCTCGATGCACTGCTCGGCAGAATCCGGCCCTACCTCGCTGAGGGCTTTCCGCTACTTGACAATTTGAAGTCCAAGCCGGCGATGCTTGCTGTCGGCATGAAGGATCGCGCCATCGCGCCCGACACGCAGATCGCCGATTTCAGTGCGATTTGGCCGGGGAGGCCGATCATAAAAATTCCGCACGCGGGACACTTCAGCCAGGAAGACGCGCCCGATACCGTGATTGCGCTGATCGAGCTTTTCATTGGCAGTACTTGACGACCTGCGCTCGAGTGGCGGCGGTCCAGTCCGTCTTGAGGCCGTCGCTCGCGGCACAGCGCGGTAAGTTCGATAACGGAAGTAATTGGTCGAACTGGGCGTGGAGCTATCGGGACCGGAATGACCGGCAGGTTAGGTCTCGGATGATCGTGTCGCAGATCTTAGCCTACAGAGACTCTTGACGAGTTCTAAAAAAGAACGGTATGCTCCGATTAGACCTCTAGCCTCACTCCGGTCGGTGCGAACCGACGACCGGCGGGGAAGCGCGCAAAGCAGAAGGTCAACCAACATACTGGCGTGCCCCGACAGGCGCGCGTGGGGGAGGATGATCGATGATAGCGAAATGGAAAATCGCGATAGCACTGGCTGTGCTTTTGAGCGGCCCGGCGTCTGCGGCGGAAGAGCCAGGCGTCTCCGATACCGAGATCAAAATTGGCGGGGTTTACCCCTTCAGCGGACCGGCGTCATCGATCGGGCTCGTGGGCAAGGGTCTTATCGCCTATATCCAATCGCTGAACGAGCGAGGTGGCGTCAACGGCCGCAAGATCAACTACATCGCCTACGATGACTCATACAGCCCACCCAAGGCGGTGGAGCACGTGCGCAAGCTGGTCGAAAGCGACGAAGTATCGTTCATGTACGGTCAGCTTGGTACGCCCGGCATCTCGGCTACGGCCAAGTATCTCAGGGCGAAAGGCGTGCCCAGCATTGCGATCATCAGCGGCTCATCCAAGTTCACGGATATCGCCAATTATCCCCTGACGACGACCGGTCTCGTCAGTTACGATACCGAAGGGAAGATCTACGCCAAGTATCTAACCAAAGTGCTTCCCAACGCGAAGTACGCCATTCTCTATCAGAACGACGACCTCGGCAAAGACTACGTCAATGCTTTCAAGGCGTATCTCGGCGGCGAGTTCGATCGGAAGGTCGTGACAGCCGCTTACGAGGTCACCGAGCCCACGATCGATTCACAGATCACGAACCTGAAGAGCACTGGAGCCGAGGCTCTCGTGATCGCTGGGACGCCGAAGTTTGCGGCGCAGGCAATCAGGCAGGCTTCGGTGATCGGATGGAAGGCGACCATCATCATCAATTTTCCTTCCGCGTCCGTTGGTGGCACGCTCGCGCCGGCCGGTCTCGACAAGTCGATCGGCGTAATCGCCGGCACGATCACCAAAGACATTGCTGACGAGGCGTGGAAGGACGATCCTGCCATGCAGGACTACAGAAAGTTCTTCGAGAAGTATATCCCCGGCGCCGACATCACCAACGGGACCTACCTGGTCGGATATCAGCAGGGAATTCTGCTCGAGCAGATCCTGAAACAATGCGGCAATGACCTCTCCCGCAAGAATATTCTCGCGCAGGCAAAGAATCTCAAGCAGGCCATCGTCCCCGTCGCGCTGCCGGGAATTGAGGTCAATACCAGTGAAAACGCGAACATGATGTGGTCTCAAATGCGGCTGCAGCGCTGGACCGGCACGGCGTACAAGTTGTTCGGAGATGTGCTCGACGCGAAATCCGAGTAGCGGTTTCGAGCAGAAAACTGCAAAGCAGCGCGTGATCGAATGCGCTGCCGAGCTCCTGGGATAAGTCACCCGCGCAAGTTTCGCGAGATGGTCGGCGATCAGAAGCCGGATCACACGCGAGTGTGCGGGGTCGGCCTACGGTAAGTCATGGGATCAATTTCAATGTCAACGAACGAACCTGTCTTCGCGCCCAAAGAGGTCTCACTGCAGCGTCGGAGCGACGGTACGCTTATCTTGAAGTCGCCGCTCGAGCTGGGAGAGTGCGATTGGCGTGTCACGGACTTCCTGCTGACCTGGGCGAAAGCCGCTCCCGATCGCATCTTCTTGGCTCAGCGCAATTCAAACGGCGAGTGGGACGAGATCACATATAGCCAGGCCTGGTCCTCGGTTCAGGCGGTTGGTCAAAGCCTGATCGAAATGGATGCGAAGCCTTCGGATAGTCTTGCCATCCTCTCCGGGAATTCCATAGAGAATGCGGTGATTTCTTTCGCCGCAATGTCGATCGGCTTGGTTTTCGCGCCGATCTCGCCGAATTACACCTTGATGCCTGGCGGCTTGGCGCGCCTGAAGGATATCGCAGAGGTGCTGCGTCCGAAGTTCGTATTCGTGCAAAGCGGACGCGATTTCGCCGCCGCCCGCTCCATTCCGGAACTGAAGGCGGCAAGCTGGATCAGCGTAGACGGTGCTCCCGAAACGGTGCGCTATTCCGACCTGACGAAGCAGAGGAGTGGCTATGAAGGCTTCGAACGCGCGTCCCGCTCCGTATCTTGCGATTCCGTCGCAAAAGTCCTCTTCACGTCGGGCTCGACGGGCCTTCCCAAGGGCGTCCTGAATACTCACCGCATGATGGCGAGCTCGCTACAAATGGGTAGCTTGCTGGTAGCCCCGTCCGAAGCGCCTGTTCAGGTCGAGTGGATGCCATGGCACCACACCATGGGAAGCAACGTCATTCTGCACGGCATACTCAAGAATGGAGGGACGCTCTACATCGACGACGGCCGGCCATTACCGCAGCTCTTCCACAAAACGCTCCTCAATCTCCAAGAGGTTTCGCCGACCGCGATGTTCAATGTGCCGGCCGGCTATAATTTCCTTTGCGACGCCATCGAGAAGGATTCCGAGCTTGGGGCGCGCATACTGAAGCGGTTGGACAGGATAAGCTACGCTGGCGCAGCCATCTCGCAGAACACGCTCGAGCGTCTTTACCGATTGACGTCATCGATCACCGACCGGCGGATTCCTGTCATGTCCGGCTACGGTACGACGGAAACCGCTCCAACGATCAGTACGACCCATTGGGCTACCGATCGACCGGGGGAAATCGGCCTTCCCGCGCCCGGTTTGCAGCTTAAACTGCTTCCCGTTTCCGATACATACGAGGTGCGGGTCAAGGGTCCCAACGTCACGCCGGGTTATCTCGGCCGGCCGGATTTGACGGAACAAGCCTTTGATGAAGAAGGCTTCTATCGCATCGGCGACACGGTCTCGTTCATGGACCCCGAGAAACCCGAAAAGGGACTTCGCTTTACGGGCAGGATTTCCGAAAACTTCAAGCTCGCGAACGGGACCTGGGTATCGATCGGGAACATGCGCGCCGCAATCTTGTCAGCTGGCCGCGGCGTGCTGTCGGATGTGGTGATTGCAGGCGAAAACCGAGAATGCTGCGGTCTGCTTTGCTGGCTGAACCCGACTGAGGCGGCCCGGATCTCTTCGCAGTCGTCTTCCGACCTGAACCCCAATCCCGTCGTCGTGCAGTTCCTCAAGGATCGCCTCGAAGAGTACAACCGGACCGTTGGCAGCAGCGAGAAGGTCCACTCGTTCGTGCTGCTCAAGGAGCCGCCGTCAATTGCCGCCGGAGAAATCACCGACAAGGCGTATGTCAATCAACGCGCGGTCTTGAAGTGCCGGTCGGACCAGGTCGAATCTCTCTACGGCTCCGCCCCGAACCCAGACGTGATCCGAGTTTGAACTTTTACTCATCGAGCGCCCAGCCGGTGGCAAACATGGAGGCTGATCTCGGTGAAACGGTCAGCCCCTCAATCATTTGCGTAGCGGCTTGGCCTGGCTTCGCAGGGCAGGGTGATCAGGCTGCTTTGCGTCGTACCTTGGGTTTTGGGGCCGGCGCTTCCAGGTCGTTTTTCGCAAGGGGGCGCCTGGCACCAGGGCCCGGATGCGTATGGACCTCTTTGGCTAAAACCGGCTCGCCACACTCGGAGCAAACCATGACGGGGTCGAAGTTCTTACCGCAGTTGCGATGCTGATGCAGAAGCGGCCGACCGCGTTCGTCGACCATGTGAGTGTCGCCCCAATGGACGATCGCCATCATGATCGGATAGAGATCGAGGCCCTTCTGCGTCAGGATGTACTCGTGGCGCTTGGGCGATTCTTGATAGGGGACTCGGCGAAGAATGCCTTGCCGGACAAGCTTCTTCAACCGCTCGGCAAGGAGATGGCGGGTTATTCCCAAGGCGGACTGGAATCCCTCGAAGCGGCGAGTACGCAAAAAGCATTCGCGTAGGATGAGCAGCGTCCATCGGTCGCCGATTACGGCGATAGTCCTGGCCATTGAGCATGGCTCTTCCTCAAGTTCCTTCCATTTCATCCGCGGTCTCCAATAGCCCCGATCATTCTCCCACGAATCTGCGGAGAAGCGACAAGTCATACCATTCTAGATAGGTACTGATCCTCAAACAATACCCCCCGGAAAAATCGACCAAATTGCCCGAGTATCGGTTTGACAGTTCAAAAATAGAACTGTAAACCCATGTCACAATCATCAAAATTGTCCGGAGGACGCCGACATGACCCCGAAAGTAGAATTCCAGTTCGATTTCGGTAGTCCGAACGCCTATTTGGCCGAGGTCGCGATCCCGGGCATCGAACAGCGAACCGGGGCCAAATTCGAGTACGTCCCGGTCCTTCTTGGCGGCATCTACAAGGCCACCGGAAACATGTCGCCCTTCGATTCTCTTCGTGGAATCAAGAACAAGCCGGAGTATCAGGCGCTCGAGACGCAGCGGTTCATTCGCCGCCATAACGTGACGAAATTCCGCACCAATCCCTTCTTCCCCGTCAACACCCTCATGTTGATGCGCTGCGCGGTTGCGGCGCAGTTCGAGGGAGTGTTCGAGCCCTACTTCAGGGCCGCCTATCATCATATGTGGGAAGAACCGAAGAAAATGGACGATCCTGAAGTTTTTCGGAGCGCGTTCGTCTCTTCAGGCATCGATATCGATCGCGTGGCAAAACGTGCGCAGGAAGACGATGTGAAGAAGCGGCTCATCGAGTTGACGAACGACGCCGTGAGCCGGGGCGCGTTCGGCTCGCCGACTTTCTTCGTCGGCAAGGAAATGTTCTTCGGAAAGGATCAGTTGCGAGACGTGGAGGAATCCATCGTCGAACAAACCCGCGGGACCACTTCCAGGACCAAGTGATATCTGCATCGAAGTTCGGCGATCATGAATGAAATTCGCCGCTGCTCGCCGGCGATGATCGCGGTGAGCCTTGCAGGTAGGGCTTCGAGCCGCTCGCCGTCTGGCGCGACCACCAAAGCAGCCGCCCTCGCGGTGAAGTGGTGAGCTCGGCGGCAATATCTTTGGACGCAAGCGCGGCCCCGATAAAGGACAGCGCTGATGTCCTTCAACTTCGTGCCGTGAGCGAGGTCACTTTGAATGATCTGTCCCTGGACCGGGACAGCGCATCTTCTGCCGTGCTCGGGCAGTCAGGCTCGATATCCAGTTCAGTTTGAGGTCGGAGCCTCGTTCGCCTTGCGACCTCGAAGCGCCAACTTCAAATATCAATTGACGAGTTCTAAAAAAGAACGCTATGTACTTTCCGTGATGCCGAGCGCGTCGACGACGCGGTCCGGCGGGTTCACGGCAAGCTAATTCGCAAGCGAAGTATAACCTCACAGGGAGCACGCCCGTGCAGAAGAGAAACGCAACCGCGGCTGTCATCGGCGCCGGCGATTTCATCGGCGGCGAGATCGCCAAGAAGTTTGCCGCAGAAGGGTTCACCGTCTTCGCCGGCCGTCGTAACGGCGAAAAGTTGGCTCCGCTCGTCAAGGATATCGAGGCTGCCGGCGGAGAGGTTCACGCCCGTTCGCTCGACGCTCGCAAGGAAGACGAGATCGTCTCGTTCCTGAACGATGCAGACAAACATGCGCCGCTGGAAGTCTGCATCTTCAACATCGGCGCGAACGTCAACTTCCCGATTCTGGAGACCACTGAGCGCGTTTTCCGCAAGGTCTGGGAAATGGCCTGCTATTCGGGCTTTCTGGCCGGCCGCGAGGCGGCTCGCCTGATGCTGCCGCGCGGGGGCGGTAAGATCTTCTTTACGGGGGCGACCGCTTCGCTCCGCGGCGGCAGCGGTTACGCTGCCTTTGCGAGCGCAAAATTCGGCCTTCGCGCGGTCGCGCAAGCAATGGCTCGCGAGCTTGGCCCCCAAAATATCCACGTTGCGCATCTGATCATCGATTCCGGTGTGGATACCGAATGGGTTCGGCAGCGGCGGCTGGAGGCTCTCGGGCCAAACGCGCTGGACGATCCGGATGCGTTGATGCCGCCGTCCTCCGTTGCTGCATCCTATTGGCAACTCTACCAGCAGCCGAAAAGCGCATGGACGTTCGAGCTGGAGATTCGTCCTTTCGGCGAGAAGTGGTGAGGAGCAAATAGTATGGAGCTGGCGCTTTCTCCAGAGGATGCCGCATTTCGGGACGAAGTGCGCTCCTTCATCGCGGAAAACTACCCTGCGGAAATGCGAGTCCCGAATCCGGAGACCGACCTGACCAAGGAGCAATCGCTGCTCTGGCATCGCATTCTGCACAAAAAGGGCTGGATCGCGCCTCTCTGGCCCAAGGAGTACGGCGGTCCCGGCTGGTCGATCACGCGCCGCTTCATCTTTGAACAGGAGACCAGCCGCGCCGGCACGCTGCCGCCCTTGGCATTCAGCGTCACCATGGTGGGGCCTGTCATCTACACGTTCGGCAACGATGCCCAGAAGAAGAAGTTTCTTCCGCGTATCCTGTCGGGCGAGGACTGGTGGTGCCAGGGCTACTCCGAGCCGGGCTCCGGCTCGGACCTGGCAACCGTCCGCACCAAGGCCGTGCGCGACGGCGATCACTATATCGTCAATGGTCACAAGACTTGGACGACGCTCGCTCAGCATGCGGATTGGATCTTCTGTCTGGTGCGGACCGATCCGAATGCGAAACCACAATCCGGCATCTCCTTCCTGTTGATCGACATGAAGTCGCCCGGCGTCACCGTGCGGCCGATCATCACCATCGACGGAAGCCATGAGGTCAACGACGTCTTTCTGGAGGACGTTCGTGTCCCCGTCGAGAACCTGATCGGCGAGGAGAACAAGGGCTGGACCTATGCCAAGTTTCTGCTCGGCAACGAACGAACCAGCATGGCCGGCATCGGTCGATCGACGCGCTACATCAACAAACTAAAGCAGATCGTGGAGGCCGAGGTCGCGCCCGACGATCCTGCGCATCTCGACTTCCTGCGCGAGATCGCCCTCGTGGAACTCGACGTACTGGCGCTCGAGGCGACCGAGCTGCGTGTCGTGGCTCAGATGGCGCGGGGCATCGACCCTGGACCGGCCGCCTCGTTGTTCAAGATCCGCGGCACTGAGATTTTCCAGAAGATCACCGAATTGACTCATCGCGCGATCGGCAATTACGGGCTCGCGCTGCGCGAGCATCCGGTCAGCGCCAACCACTTCATGCCCGGCTCTGAATACGGGCACACCGCGTCGGAAAAGTACCTGAATTCTCGCAAGCTCAGCATCTACGGCGGGTCGAACGAGATTCAGCGCAACATCATCGCAAAAGTTGTGCTTGGTCTCTAGCCAGAGTATCGAGAGGGTCGGATGGACATTCAGTTTACGGAAGAGCAGGAGTTGCTGCGATCCAGCATCCAGCGCCTGCTGCGCGATCAGTATGATTTCGATGCGCGCCGCAAGATCGTCGCCGACGAACAAGGTTTTAGCCGCAGGCAATGGGCGGCGTTCGCCGAACTCGGCCTGCTGGCTGCACCGTTCGCGGAAGACGCTGGTGGCCTCGGCGGCGGTCCGCTGTCGACCATGATCATCGCCCATGAATTCGGGCGCCATCTCGTCGTCGAGCCGTTCGTCGAGACGGTGGTGTTGGCCGGCGGCCTGATCGAACGGCTAGGCGATGCCGCGCAGAAACAGGGCTTCATCCCCGACATCATCGACGGCAAGAAGATCTGGACGCTGGCCTGGACGGAGAAGGGGGGGCGGTTCGATCTCGCAGACGTGACGACCACCGCGCGACGCGAGGGCGATGCCTATGTCCTGAGCGGCGGAAAGACGGCGGTGATCGCGGCGCCCTGGGCGGATTACATCCTCATTTCCGCGCGCACCTCGGGTAATCGACGGGACCGCGATGGGGTCAGTCTGTTCGTGGTCGACCGCCGCGCGGCTGGTGTCGATCTGCAAAGCTTCAGGACCATCGACGGCCGGCGCGCCGCCGAGATCAGTCTGCGCAATGTCCGTGGGCAGTTGCTCGGCAAGGAAGGCGAGGGCGTGGCTGCGCTGGAGGCCTGCCGCGACCGCGCCATCGGCGCGCTCTGTGCGGAAGCGGTCGGTGCCATTGGCGAGTTGAATTCCGCCACATTGGAATATTCGAAGACCCGCAAGCAGTTCGGCACCACCATCGGTTCGTTTCAGGTGCTGCAGCATCGGATGGTCGATATGTTCATCGCCCATCAGGAAGCGCTCTCGCTGATGCAACATCTCAATCTCAGCATCAGCGACGGTGAAGCCGGGCTCTCGCGGCTCGCCTCCGGCGCCAAGACGAAGATCGGCTATGCGGCCAAATTCGTCGCCGACCAGGCTGTGCAGCTGCATGGCGGCATGGGTATGACCGATGAGCTCAATGTGGGCCACTATTTCAAGCGGATCTCTTCCATCAACATCCAGTTCGGCGACCCTGCGTTCCATGTCCTGCGCTATGCACGACTGGGCGCGGCCGCGTAAGAAAAGAGGCGAGTATGACGACAGAAGCAGTAATCGTTTCCACCGCTCGTACCGCGGTCGGCAAAGCCTACCGTGGATCCCTCAACAATACGGAGGGCCCGACCTTGGCCGGTCACGTCATGGCCGAGGCGGTGAAGCGCGCCGGCATCGCCCCGGGTGAAGTCGAAGACGTGGTGATGGGCTGCGCCATGCAGCAAGGCACCATGGTGATGAACGTGGCCCGCAAGGGGGCGATCCGTGCGGGCATGCCGGTGACCGTCGCCGGGACGACGATCGATCGGCAATGCGCCTCTGGCCTGCAGGCGATCGCCGTGGCGGCACGTTCCGTGATGCTGGATGGCGTGGACGTCGCGATCGGCGGCGGCATCGAGTCGATCAGCCTGGTGCAAAACGAGCACATGAACAAGTTTCATATGGTCGACGATGAATTGATGGCAATGAAGCCGGACATGTACATGTCGATGCTCGAGACGGCAGAAACGGTCGCCGAGCGCTACAAGATCGGCCGCGACAAGCAGGATGAATACAGCCTCGAGAGCCAGCGCCGCGTCGGAGCTGCTTTGCAGAGCGGCCGGTTCGACGAGGAGATCGTTCCAATCACGACGAAAATGGCGCTCGTCAACAAGGAGACCAAGCAGGTCTCCTATGAACAGGTGACCCTCGCCAAAGACGAAGGCCCGCGTCCCGACACGACGGCAGAAGGCCTCGCCAAGATCAAGCCGGTGTTCGAGGGCAAGACCATCAGCGCCGGCAATGCGAGCCAGCTTTCCGACGGTGCTTCGGCATGCGTGATCATGAGCGATAAGGCCGCAGCCAAGAAGGGACTCAAGCCGCTCGGCATCTTCCGCGGCTTCGTTGCAGCGGGCGTCGAGCCGGACGAGATGGGTATTGGCCCGGTCATCGCGATCCCCCGCCTGCTGAAGCGTCACAACCTGAAGATCGACGACATCGATCTCTGGGAGCTCAACGAGGCATATGCCGTTCAGGTGATCTATTGCCGCGACAAGCTCGGCATCGACCCGAACAAGCTCAACGTCAATGGGGGCTCGATCGCGATCGGCCATCCCTATGGCATGACCGGCGCGCGCCTCACCGGCCACCTTCTGATCGAGGGGCGGCGACGAAAGGCAAAGTACGGCGTCGTGACCATGTGCATCGGTGGCGGCATGGGCGCGGCGGGCCTTTTCGAAATCATCCATTGAACGGAACTGCGGGAGATCATCGTGAAGACAGCGATCACTGAACTGTTCGGTATCGAACATCCGATTATTCAGGGCGGGATGCACTATGTCGGGTTCGCCGAACTCGCAGCAGCGGTGTCGAACGCCGGCGGCCTCGGCCTCATTACCGGCCTCACCCAGAAGACGCCCGAGCTTCTGGCCAAGGAGATCGCGCGCTGTCGCGACATGACGGACAAGCCGTTCGGCGTCAATCTCACCTTCTTGCCGAGCTTCACCGCGCCCCCTTATCCTGAGTATATCGCCGCGATCAAGGAAGGCGGCATCAAGGCGGTCGAGACCGCCGGCCGCAGCCCGGAGGAGTACATGCCGGCGCTGAAGGCCGCCGGCATCAAGGTGATCCATAAGTGCACCTCGGTGCGGCATTCGCTGAAGGCCGAGAAGATCGGCTGCGACGCGGTCAGTGTCGATGGCTTTGAGTGCGGCGGCCATCCGGGTGAGGACGACATGCCGAACATGATCCTGCTGCCGCGTGCGGCCGATGAGCTCAAGATCCCGTTCGTCGCGTCGGGCGGCATGGCGGATGCGCGCAGCCTCGTCGCGGCTCTCTCCATGGGTGCGGCGGGCATGAACATGGGAACTCGCTTCGTCGCCACCAAGGAGGCGCCGGTCCACGACAATGTGAAGGAAGCATTGGTCAAGGCGACCGAGCTCGACACCGTTCTCGTCATGCGCGCGCTGCGCAACACCGAGCGCGTGTTGAAGAACAAGGGCGTCAGCGAGCTAATCGAGATCGAGCGCGAGAAGGGCGCCAGCCTGAAGATCGAGGATATTCTCGACCAAGTTGCCGGCGTCTATCCAAAGGTGATGTTGGAGGGCAACATGGATGCCGGGGCCTGGAGCTGCGGCATGGTGGTCGGGCTTATCAACGATATTCCGACCGTCAAGGAATTGATCGATCGCATCATGGACGGTGCCGAACGCATCATCCGGCAGCGGCTGACGGGCTTCCTCGACGGTGTGAGCACGGGTTCCGTCCCGGCACGCGCAATCGCCTGACGCGTCTCGGGAAGTAGGGGTCTGAACGGACTGGACGCTCAATATTTTGAGCGTCCAGTTCTCTTATGAGTCTGTCGTACACTCTTCAGTCACGCCGATCACCGGAAGAGAAGCGCGCTGCTTCTTCGGCCGATGTTGGCGCTGTACTGGAGCGCGCATCCTGCGCAAGTCCGAGAGACAAACGCCAGATTTGCGCGGTACCTGATCCTGGAGGTGATGGACGTGGCGTTCAGCCTCGAGCCGACAAATGTCGCATCGGAAAGTGCTCATAGTGCCCCGCGCCGTTCTTCACGATGGGATCCTGTGAGGTAATCGCTTCGATGCTCTCATCGTCGGCGATCTGGTAGAGTGAGACGCCATAACCGCCACTCGGATCCATGACGGGGCCGTGCGCGACGACTATTCCTTTGGCGAGCAGATCGTCCAAGAACGCGCCATGCTGCTTCATCCACTTTGCTTCGTCGGCCGTCATCGTCGCTATAAAATCGGCCCGCGGCGGAATGAACTTGCAGAGGTAAGCCTTCATGTTTGGACTCCAAGCTTTGAGGCAGTGGTGACACACCCATCGCTGCCGACCGTTGCCCGTATCCGGGCTTGGTCGTGTCGCGACTATCAAATTATAAGTCGCTAGGTAAAATATACAAACATCGGATTTGACGGGACGATCAGATTCTCGAGGGTCGGTTTCGCAAGGCGTAACTGACCCGGAGTGCCCGTTTGCACTGCTGTGCACCGGCGATGACGTACCGCGAAGGCGTTGACGCGGTGCCGCCTAACCGCCCGTCGTATAAAAGCCCGCGTGGCGCAGAACGAAATCGTAAACGCTAAGCGGTGGCTTGCCGGTGATCTTCTCGACATCCGAGGTCAACCTGTCGTATCGATTCTGCTGTTTGAGAAGAGCCATTGTCGCGAGATGGGAAAGCGCATGGGGAGGCAATCTTCCGCTATCCTCCAACTGCTTGCGCCAAGGCTCCCAGGGAACGTTGACATAAGTGATCGGACCTCCCAGGGCCTTGGAGAACTCCTCGGCAATTCCGTTCATGTCCTGTGACCGGGGTCCCGTCAGTTCGTAAATCTTGCCGATATGCGGGCCCGGGTCTTGGAGGATGGTTGCTATCACGCGCGCGACATCTTCACTCGCTATCGGCGACGTCTTCCCGTTTCCGAAGGGTAGACGAATTTGTCGATGGTCACGGATGGAACTCGCGGAAAGTCGAAGGAAAAAGGTGTCCAGGAATGCCGTGGGGCGGACATGTACGACGGGTAGTCCGGACCAATTCAATGCCTGTTCCGCGAGCCAGTGCAGCTTTTGCTGCGGACTGTCGGTCGTCGAATTGATGCTCATCTGCGATACGGTCATCTGGGAGATGTTCACGAACGCGCTTACCTTGTGGTGTTTCGCGACGGCCGCGGCGTTGACGGTCGCCTCCAGATATGAAGGTGAAACGGCCATACCGAAGTAGACCCGCTCGCAACCTTCGATCGCTCGATGCATCGCGTGCAGGTCGAGAAGATCGCCAACGACGATCTCAACCCCTAAGTTGGCCAGCTTGGCCGATCGAGCGTCCTCGCTGCGGACGAGAGCTCGTACCTTCGAGCCCCGTTCGACCAGCAGCTTGCATGCAACATGGCCGATGGTGCCAGTGGCGCCGGTGATCAAGATGGGGGACTGCATGTTTATTCCTCGCGTGGGATATGCGGGCCCGGAACCGGCCGCGAGCTTTATTTAGGGGCATATCATACCAATCCTATACGCCGGCAATGCAGGCTTCGCAACGACCCATCTTCTCGCGGCCTGCGGCAGGCATCCGCCGAGCCGATGGCTCCGCCGGCTTGGCGCTCATGTTGCTCCATCGATCGCGGCGCTCGGGTCAATGATCGCCGGGTGACGATCATGCCACACGTCCACTGCACGTCTGGCCAGATGGCTTGCAAAACAATAGCCATGCGATATGCTCAGCCTTAAGCAACGAGAATATCAGATCATGGGAGGGGCTCTTGAAACTAGCTACCTATCGGTCGAACGGGCGAAATAGGGTCGCCTTGGTTTATGGCGGCGATACACGGCTGTTCGATCTTGCTGCCGCATCCGAACGTGCCGGCAAGGCAAATCCTGCCTTCAATTCGATGCTCGAGCTCATCGACGACTGTGACGCGTCGCTCGATGCGGCGTCGGACCTGTTCCGCCGATACGGGCAGGACCAGGATCTGTCATTCGATGTTGCCGCATCCGAACTTTTGGCCCCGCTGCCGGAGCCGCGCCAAATGCGAGACGGCATGTCTTTTCCCGTTCACATCGTTCAAGCTCCGATTGGACACCTCAGGGCCCAGGCGCGAAAGGCCGGTGACGCGGTTGAACTCGCCCGCCTTCAGGCCGCCCCTCTGCCTGAATTGCCGGAAGTCTATCGCAAGCAGCCGATCTACTACATCACGAACCGCTTCAGCGTCGGAGGCCCCAACACCACTGTGAGATGGCCGCGCTATAGCCAAGTGATGGACTACGAGCTGGAGTTCGGCATCATCACCAAGAACAGGGGCGCGAACATCCCTGCAGCGAACGCGCGCGATCACATATTCGGGTTCACGATCTTCAATGATTTTTCCGCGCGCGATGCCCAGCGGGTGGAGATGGAGGGCAGGCTGGGGCCAGCCAAAGGCAAGAGCTTTGACGGCGGCAACGTGCTCGGGCCCTGGATCGTGACGCCAGATGAAATAGGCGATCCCTACAAGCTCACCATGGAAGCGCGCGTCAACGGTGAGACCCGTTCGCGAGGCACAAGCGAGGGCATGCTATTCTCGTTCGAAGAAATCATCGCGCATGTGACACGGGATGAGACGTTGATGCCGGGTGAGTTCATCGGCTCGGGTACTGTCGGCAATGGCTGTGGTCTCGAGCTTGGATGGTACCTCGAGCATTCGGATACGATCGAGCTCGAGGTCGAGAAGATCGGCGTCTTGAGAAATAGGGTCGCACGCCAGGATGCGCCTGAAAATTGAGGCTTGCAAAATGCAAGTCATGATGTGACAATCGTCTCATAGGAAAATAATGAGCCGTTACGGAGCGGCGTCGACCAGGGAGGCGGCTTTGTCTGAAGAGGCATTGGTGACGCGCGACGAGCGCGGAAATATCTCTGTATTGACCATGGTCTACCGGCCGTACAATTTGCTCGGCCCCAAATTCCTCAGTGCGATCGTTCAGCAGGTTGAGGCGGCTCAGAAGGCCGGGAGCCGTGCGATCGTCATCCGCAGCGGGTTGCGCCATTTCTCAGCCGGAGCGGATCTGGATATTTTCGAGACGCAGGTAGCGGCCGACGACGCCGAACGGAGCGGCGCGAATTTGCGGCGAACGAACGTCGACTTCCTGCGCTTTATGGAGCTGTTGCCGGTTCCGTTGATTGCGAGCATCCACGGTGTCTGCCTGGGTGGCGGGCTCGAACTCGCTTTGTCCTGCGACTACATCATCGCGGCTAGTTCGGCAAAGATCGGCTCGGTCGAGGCGACGCTGGGGCTGCATCCGTTGCTGGGCGGGATCCAGCGTCAGGTGCAGCGGATCGGCGCGCAGCGTGCCAAGGAAATGTCGATGTTGGCGCGCCGTTACGACGCACCGACGCTGGAGAAGTGGGGTCTTATCAATCTAACTGTGCCGGAGGAGTCCTTGGAGGCTGCGACGATGGCTATCGCGGAGGAGTTTGCGCAGGGCCCCACGGTCGCGCATGCCGCCACCAAGGAGCTCGCTTATATCGCAGTCAACGAGGGCGTCGCGGCCGCCGACGAAGCAATGGCGAGAGTACAGGCGCCAATTTGGGCGTCGGAGGACCTGAAGACCGGCCTTGTGTCCTATCGCAAGAATGGTCCTGGTCTCGCAAAATTCGCGGGGCGCTGACATGAGCGGCCCTCTCAGTGGAATTCGAGTCGTGGATTTCTCCCGCGTCCTGGCGGGCCCCTTGTGCGCGAGGACGCTGCAGGATCTCGGCGCCGAGGTCATCAAGATCGAACCGCCGAGCCCTGATGTCAGTCGGTTCGCGTTTCCGTCGACCGACGGCATGTCAGGCTATTACGCGCAGCAGAATGCCGGCAAACGCAACGTCAGCATCAATCTCAACGTGCCGGGGGCCTATGAGTTGGTGCTGAAGCTCTGTGACACGGCGGACGTCGTGGTCGAGAATTTCCGCGCTGGCACGCTGAATTTCTTCGGGCTCGACTACGATACGCTGTCCAAGCGAAACCCGAAATTGATCTACGCGTCCATCACCGGATATGGGCAGGGCGGCCCCTGGCGCAGCCGGATGGCGTATGCGCCGACCGTGCAGGCCGAGGCCGGCTTCACTCATAACAGTATTCGTCACTACGGCGAGGCGTTGACCGAGCCGCGCACCGACAGTCTCTCGCATGCGGACGTCTACACCGGGTTGCAGGGAGTGATCGCGATCCTCGCGGCTCTCAACAGCCGCCAGAAGACCGGGCAGGGCCAGTACGTGGACATAGCTATGGCGGCGACGCTGCTGGCGGTCAACGAGCGAGCCCACGTCGATCTGTCCGACGACGACATCGGAGCGGAGCCGGCAGTGCTGGGGGCGACCGACTGCTCGTTCTTCATCGGGCCGCAAGGCGAAGAGTTCACCGTCGCAACGAGCATCATCGGCAGCCTGACGTTTCCGTCTTGGCTGAGAGCGATGCGCCGCGTCGATCTGATCGAGGATCCACGGTTCGCCACCGCGGCCGCGCGCCGGTTGAACTTCGGTCTGCTGCACCAGATCATCCAGTCCTGGATACTGACATTCCCCGACATGGCGACGCTCGATGCGCAGTTCGACGAAGCCAAAATCGCGATGGGAGAGATCCGCTCCCTCAAGGAGCTCGCATCTTCCGAGTGGAGCGACTATTGGGGCGCGGTCCAACGGGTTCCAGATCGAAGCGGCGGGGAATACCGGTTGCCGGGACGACCGTGGCACTTTTCCGGAGACCAATTGTCGCCGATTGGAGCGCCGGCCTTCCAGGGAGAACACAATTTTGCGGTTTTCGGCGAACTCGGCATCAGCGAAGAAGAGTTGAAGCGCTTGAGCGAGGCAGGCGTTCTGGTCTCCCATAGGCGCGCTTTGGAGACCGACGCGGCCGCCAAGACGAAAACCGAGCCCGGACAGGCCGCCTGAGGAACACACGCGAAAAAGGCTCGTACTGGACATACACGAATCCCGCTCGATTTGGTATGGGCTGGGTTTGGAGGTGAAAACCTATGTCCAGTGCGAAGCAGGGCCGTCTCGCCAACAAGGAATGCTCCGTTGCGCGAGCCATGGAAATCGTCGGTGATCGTTGGTCCATCCTGATTCTGCGGGAGGCGTATTACGGCGTGAAGCGCTTCGACGAGTTCGAGATGTACGTCGGAATCGCCCCCAACATCCTGAGCGCCAGGTTGAAGAAGCTCGTAACTGCCGGTGTTATGAGGCGGGTACCTCTGCCCGAGCATTCTGGCCGATACGAGTATGTCCTCACCGACAAGGGCCGCGACTTTTTTCCGGCCTACCTTGCGTTGAAGAAATGGGGTGACGACTGGCTCGCGGAGTCAGAGGGACCGCAGGTCGTGTTTCTCGATCGCGCGGCGGGACGTCCGATTGAATATCCGGAGCTGAAAAGAGCGGACGGCAAGCCTTTGCGGCTCGAGGACGTCGAGATCGTCCCCGGCGCGGGTGCCGTGCGCTTCAATCGAACGCGATTTGGCGGCGCTTCAGGCGGCCGCAATGTCGGCAAGCCGGTCGGTGCCGTCTCAAGAGGAAAGCGCAAGTAGAGCTCGGCCGAGCTCGATCCGGATCAAGTCCGCGCGATATTCGGCCGGTGCATATCGGTCCGAGAGGCATTCGGTGATATCACCGACCATCTTGGCGGCTTCGCCGATGTTGTCCTGAGAGAGAGCCTTGCCGATCAGGAAGTCGGACGCTGCCCTGCCCACGAAGGCGTGGTTCGCTGCACCGGTGATGCCGATGGAAACGTCGGCGACGATATCGCCCTGCATTTGCACCCCTGCCGCGACCCCTACGACGGCAAACCCGCTCGCCGGATGCCGGATCTTTCGATAGGTGTAGCGCGTGCCCGGTTTTGGCCTCGGGATGCGGATAGCGGCAAGAACTTCGTCTGGCTCCAGGGCCGTCGTGAAGATATCGACGAAAAAGTCTTCCGCCGGTACGGTGCGACGTCCGGCTGCACCAGCGATTTCGATTTCCGCCCGCAGCGCCAAGACGACGGCTGGCCAGTCTGCCGCCGGGTCGGCATTCGCCAACGAACCGCCGATCGTGCCGCGGTTACGTACCTGGGGATCCGCGAGAACGTTGGCTGCCTCCCGGAAGACCGGGAATATTTGATTCAACGGCTCGGAAGCTAACAGCTCAGCGTGGGTCGTAAGCGCGCCGATCTTGACGTGGGTTTCGCCGACTTCGATCCCCTTGATTTCGGAGATGCCTCCGATGTCGATCAAAAGTTCGGGCGAAGCCAGCCGCAACTTCAGCGCTGGAAGCAGGGTATGGCCGCCGGCCAGGAGCTTCGCTCCGTCGGGATTGTCGCGCAACAGCTCGATCGCCTGGGCGAGGGAGGACGCGCGGACATAATCGAATGCAGCGGGGATCATCAGGCGGCTCCTGCGCGTGCGTTGCGTACTGCGGCCCAGATTCGTGGGGGTGTGAGCGGCATATCGAGATGTTTGATGCCGAATGGCGACAACGCATCGAGCACGGCGTGGACCATGCAGGGCGGAGCAGCGATCGAGCCGCTCTCACCGATGCCCTTCACGCCGATCGGATTGGTCGGCGACGGCGTTTCCTGAAACAAGGATCGGATGTTCGGTACGTGCTCCGCGCGCGGAACGGCATAGTCGAGCAGCGAACCGGTCAGGAGCTGGCCGTTCTCGGGGTCGTAGCTGACTTCTTCATAAAGGGCTTGAGCGATGCCCTGCACGACGCCGCCATGGATTTGGCCCGCCGCCAGAAGCGGGTTGATCAACGTCCCGACATCGTCCACCGCGACATAGTCGAGAATGTCGACCGCTCCGGTCTGGGGATCGACCTCGACATAAGCGAGGTGGACCCCTGACGGGGCGCCCATGCCGGTAGGATCATAAAAAACCGTCTCGTCGAGGCCGGGGGCCACCCCGTCGGGCAACTGATGGCCGACATATGCCATGCGCGCCACCTTGGAGAAGGTCAGCGGGGCGATATCGGTGCCGGGTACGGTGAATGCGCCCGCCGAATAGGAAACGTCCTTCTCGTCCACCTCCAACATGCCCGCGGCGATCTTCTTGGCCTTGGCGATGACCTGGTGAGCAGACACATGAACGCTCGATCCGCCGACCGCCATGGAGCGTGAGTTGAACGTGCCGTGTCCGGCTTGCACCTGGCGCGTGTCGCCCTGAACGATCTCGATATCGTCTATCGGAATTTGCAAAACGTCCGCAGCGATTTGCGAGAGCGACGTGGCATGGCCTTGCCCCTGGCTCATTGAGCCGGAGTAAATAGTGGCCCGGCCACTGGAATCAATGCTGACGCGAGCGCTTTCCCAGCCTCCGCGGTTGAACCCGCCGGGAGCCAAACGGCGTGATGGAGCCATGCCGCACATATGCGTGTAGGCAGCGACTCCAATGCCGCGGTAGATGCCGGTCCCGCGCAAGCGCTCGCATTCTTCACGGCGTCTTTCATAATCGAATGCCTCGAGCGCTTTGTCCATCAATGCGTGATAATCGCCGCTGTCGTACATCACGCCGGTGCTGCCATACGGCCGGTAAGGGAAATCCGACGAATGAAGCAGGTTCTTTCGTCGGACATCCACCTGATCGAGATTGAGATGACGCGCCACGGCATCGATGGCGCGTTCCGCGATGTAAGCTCCTTCGGGCCGGCCATAGCCGCGGTAGGCGTCTACTGGCACCGTATTGGTGACGACGACCCGGGAAAATGCTTCGTAATTGTCGATCTTGTAGGTCCCGGTTCCGAAGTTGACCGTGTTCACGGTAGGGCCGCCGGTCGCCATGTTTGACAGATAGGCTCCGACATTCCCAAGCGTACTGACTTTGAGGCCGAGTATCCTTCCATCGTTCGTGAAAGCGACCTCGATATCCTCGGTATGGGCGCGGCCGTGGCTGGTTGATTGATGGCTCTCCGAGCGGGTCTCCCACCACTTCACCGGTGCGTTCAATTCGCGAGCGAGATAGGGGCAGAGCAGATCTTCCGGGTACAGATGCATCTTGGCACCGAAGCCACCCCCGATATCGGGCGCGACCACGCGCAATTGATGTTCGGGAATGCCGACTGTCTCCGCGATCCAGCGCCGGTGCATATGAGGAACCTGGCTGCCGATATAAACCGTGAGCGTGCCGTCGGGCTCTGGCGCGGCGATGATCGCGCGCGTCTCCATGCAAGTCGGAATCAAGCGGTTATTGATGACGCGAAGACTGATGACCTGATCCGCTTCCCGATTTGCCTTGGTGTAATCGCCCCCCTTGACCTGATAGAGGGTTGTGACGTTGCCCGGTACGTTCTCGTGAAGCTGCGGCGCGCCCCGCTGGACGGCGGCCGCCTCTTCGGTCACCGCGGGCAGCACCTCGTAATCGACCTCGATCAGCCCGACTGCATCGTAGGCCTGTGCCAGTGTCTCCGCCACCACCAGCGCCACGCATTCTCCGACGAAGCGAACGCGGTCGGTCGCGATCACCGGGCGGACCGGCACCTTGCTGCCGGGAATAATCCAGTTGGGCACGATAGGACCGATCCTATCGACAAGCGCCTCGCCGGAAAGAACCAGGCGAACTCCGGGCGCCGCTTTCGCATGCGACAGATCGATGCTGCTGATCGTGGCGTGGGCGTGTGGCGATCGGAGTATCGCCATGTGCAGCATGCCCGGCAGCTTGATGTCGTCGACGTAACGGCCCCTGCCGGCGAGTAGTTTGTGGTCCTCGCGTCGCCTGAGCGGCTGGCCGACGTGTCGTTTTCCGGTCGAAATGGTCATGCCACGTCCCCCTTCGATGCGAGGCTTTCGACGGCGCGCACGATGTTATGATAGCCAGTGCACCGGCAGATGTTTCCGGCAAGACCGTGTCGTATCTCGCGCTCGCTGGGATTGGCGTTTTCTTTCAACAAATTCCGCACGCCCATGACCATACCTGGCGTGCAGAAGCCGCATTGAAGCGCGTGGTGATCTTGAAACGCCGCCTGAACACGGTCGAGACCGCCGCCGCCGGCCACGCCCTCGATCGTCGTGATGGACGTGCCATCGGCCATCACGGCGAGGACAGTGCAGGATTTCACCGCTTGTCCATCGATCTCGACGGTACAGGCGCCGCATTGAGAAGTGTCGCACCCAACATGCGTGCCGGTGAGGCCGAGATCCTCCCGGATGAGATGGACAAGCAATCTGCGCGCCTCGACGGTCACCGTCCTGCGCGAACCATTGATCTCGATTGTCACTTCATGCGGAACGGCCGGCATAATTCCTCCCGCGGTTAGTTTGATGCTTTACTTGTAGTCACTCTAATAATAATAGTGACTTTGGGCAAGAGCTTTTTGCCGTCGCTCCGAGATTTCGGATGCGGTACCTCTGTTTGTGTGATTGCTTGAATGGGCCAATGACGGATGCGATTGAAAAGCTTTGAAGGAATGGCGTGTTCTATCGCCGGCGTACTGGACGCCGTCGGAGACCGCTGGGCCTTTTTGATCCTACGTGACCTCTCGTTGGGGGTAAGCAGGTACGAGGATCTGAAGAAGTCGAGCGGCATTACCCATGCCACCCTGTCTGATCGGCTAAAACATCTCGAACGAAACGGATTGATCGAGCGTCGTCTCTATCAGACCGGACCCGATCGTTATGAGTATTTCCTGTCCATAAGAGGCTGGGACGTGGCTCTCGTGATTCAGGCGCTCGCTCAGGTCGGCGACAAATGGGCAGTGACCGGGAGCGCCGGCCCTCCACTCGAATTCATCAACAAGAGCGGGGGCAGCCGGGTGAAGCTGGCGATTGTTGATGAAGATACGGGTGCGACGGTCCGCTTGAGGGATGTTCGGCCGAAGGCCGGCCCGGGCGCCGACGACCTGGTGAGATGGCGGATATCCAAAGTCGCACCATAGCGGTCGAGCAGGCTTGTGGTTCCGGGGGCGCCAATGGAGTCGCCGGTCGTTCAATCGCGAACCAGAGGTGAGCTACGTCCTTGTAACGAGTATTGCAATCGGGCGCATGGGCGGTCAGCCCCCACAGCTGCTGGCGCCGCTGGCACCATGACAAATGAGAGGGCCCGCCAAGCAGGCGGGCCTTAGTGTTGTTGCGGCTAGCTCAGGACGAGTGCGCGACTTGCTGCTCTTGCGACAGCAATTGTTGCAATTCGCCCGACTGGAACATTTCCGTGACGATGTCACAGCCGCCGACGAATTCGCCGCGCACGTAGAGTTGCGGAATCGTCGGCCAATCCGAATACGCCTTGATTCCTTGCCGCAATTCCTCGGATTGGTAGATGTCGTGCGACTTGTACGTCACGTCCAGATGATCGAGGATCCGAACGACCTGCGCCGAAAATCCGCAGGCCGGCGAGCTCGGCGATCCCTTCATGAACAGCACGACTTCGTTTGCATTGACCTCGCTGCTTATGAAGTCTGCGATCGTCATCGGTCTTCTCCTGCCGCTGTCAGTCACCAAGTCGATACAATTCGCTGAGAACGAAAGGGCGCCCTGGCGGATACGCCCTTTACGATCAACGTGGTCAGCCGAGCGAGATCTCTCGCGGACCCGGCTTCGCTTCCCGAACGACACAGATGTCACTTGAATTTTAATAGAAAGTCAATACCGAAAAGGAACTTGGGAATTTGAAGTCCCGCGCTAATATCGTCGCTCGGACAACCGAGGCTGTGGCGCATTCGGCGGACAGATCGAGGCCACAAAGTCGGTCCGTACCAAGGGGGGTAAAACGTGGAACGGTTTTGGCTGGAGAATTATCCCGACGGCGTGCCGGCGGATATCAACGTCGATCAATTTCCGTCATTGATCGAAATGTTTGAAGCGAGCTTTGCGAAATTTGGAGACCGTAAAGCGGCCATCTGCATGGACAAGGCAGTCACCTACCGCGAGCTCGACGAGATGTCGGGTGCAATCGGCGCCTACCTGCAGAGCAAGGGCCTGGCAAAAGGAAGCCGGGTTGCGGTGATGATGCCGAACGTTCTCCAGAATCCGATTGCTGGTGCGGCGGCTTTGCGCGCGGGCTGCACGGTTGTGAACGTCAATCCTCTCTACACGCCTCGAGAGCTCGAGCATCAGTTGATCGATTCGGGCGCGGAAGCGATCTTCATACTCGAGAACTTTGCTTCGACCTTGGAAAAGGTGCTGCCAAGGACGAACGTCAAGCACATCGTCATCTGCTCGATGGGGGAGTTGCTCGGTCCAAAGGGGGTTCTCGTAAACCTTGTCGTGCGCAAGGTGAAGAAGATGGTCCCTGCCTATGCGCTTCCGGGCGCCGTCTCGTTCAAGAATGCGCTGTCGGCAGGCCGGAAGATGAAGTTGAAGAGGCCTGATATCGGCCCAGACGACGTTGCCTTCCTGCAATACACCGGAGGCACCACCGGCGTCTCGAAAGGAGCGACCTTGCTCCATCGCAATTTGGTGGCCAACGTCCTTCAAATTCATGCCTGGAGCGAGCCTGCTTTCCGCAGTGTTCCCGCAGGCGAACCTTTGCTGACGGTGTGCGCGCTGCCGCTGTATCATATCTTCGCGCTTACCGTTTGCTTCTTGGTCTCGGTGCGGATCGGCGGTGCCAATCTTCTGATCGTAAACCCGCGGGATATCGATGGCTTCGTCAAGGAGCTCCGCAAATACAGGATTCACAGTTTTCCGGCCGTCAACACGCTGTTCAATGGGCTCCTGCGCCATCCCGACTTCAAGAACGTGGATTTTTCGCAGTTGCGGATGGCGATCGGTGGAGGAATGGCAACTCAAAAGGCCGTGGCGGACAAGTGGCTTGCGGTGACGGGCAGTGTCCTTTCCGAGGGCTACGGTCTGTCCGAGACCTCACCGACGCTGACGGCCACGCTGCCGACCATGACGGAGTTTTCCGGCACGATCGGCTTGCCGCTTCCATCGACCTATATCTCGATCCGCGACGATGAAGGAATCGAACTCCCGATCGGAGAAGCCGGCGAGATCTGCGGAAAAGGCCCACAGGTGATGTCCGGCTACTGGAACAGGCCTGATGAGACTGCCCGGGTGATGACCGCCGACGGGTTCTTCCGAACGGGTGACATCGGCGTCATGTCGGCCGACGGATTCACAAAGATAGTGGACCGCAAGAAGGACATGATCATCGTTTCGGGCTTCAATGTTTATCCGAACGAAGTGGAAGCGGTCATCTCGAGTCACCCAGGGGTGCTGGAGTGCGCCGCAATCGGCGTGCCGGACGCGAAATCCACCGAGGCGGTGAAAGTCTTTGTTGTTCGTGCCGACCCTCAGCTGACCGCGGAGGAACTCGTCAGTTTTGCCGGGACCCAGTTGACGCCATACAAGGTTCCGAAGCTGATCGAGTTCAGGTCTGAACTTCCTAAAAGCAATGTCGGGAAGATCTTGCGTCGCGAGCTGAGGAGTGAAGCGCAAGTAGGCGGCGGGCCGCAGGCTTCATGAGAGCCGGGCGGAGAACTTCACGTCACCAGCAGGACGAAGATCGATCGACGGGCGCGGGAGGTGTTGCAAGCGCACATTGGCGTAGTTTCAATTCCAGGAATATTGACTATATTTAGACAAGATAAGGACTTTAGGACCCATTTGGATGGCAAGAAATAGCCTCGACGTAACTTGTCCGGTAGCCCGTACGCTCGACATCGTCGGCGCGCGGTGGACGCTCCTCATCATCAGGGACTTGCTTCCTGGCACCATGCGCTTTCAGGATCTTCAAGAGCGTCTGCCCCGCATGGCTCCAAATGTGCTCTCCGATCGCTTAAAGATCCTTGAGGAACACGGCCTCGTGAGCCGCGAGTTCTACAGCGATCACCCTCCCAGAGCTGCCTATACCTTGACGGATCCGGGCCGCGAGCTCGGCGTCATCGTATTGGCTCTTGGTCGGTGGGGCCTGCGCCACCTCGGCGGGAAATTGAATCCCGGCCTGCAGCACGATGAGTGCTTCCGGCACCTGCAGCAAGCCTCAGAGGCCTTGATCCGCCGTCCGGTGCAACGAGTGAAATCCGGAGGCAAGTCGACGGCGAAGGGAGCGAGAGACGCAAGGAACTGAGCCGCGAGCCACCATGCGAGCGGTTCGGGATGTCGCTTCAGAAAGCATTTGTCTCGATCAGACTTTACCGGCGGCTTCGAGGAGCCGGGGCGATCGCTCCAAGGCCCATCTGAAGCTCTTCGGAGCGCGTCCGAGCAGATGTTCGAGCTCGCCGGTGACGGCCTCATACCGTCCACTTGCGGCCAGACGGGTGATAGTCCTTAGGTGCTCCGCGGTGTGCGGAACGCGAGTTGCCAGTGCTCCATTGATGTAGGCCTCGATCCAGGCGTTCAGATCCTGAGGAACGTAGGAAACGGGTCTTCCCAACGTCGCGGCGTAGTCCTCGGCGAAGCCCTGCATGTCCTTCGCCTCCGGGCCTGTGAGCTCGTAGGTTTTCGATACGTGCGCCGACGGATCGATGAGGATCTTGGTGCAGACCTCGGCAACGTCGTAGGCGGCAATCGGGGCGATCTTGTGCTTGCCGAAGGGGAGGTGAAGCTCGCCCGCACTCAGCAACTGCTTGAGCGGAAACCAGGCAAGAATTGGATTTTCAACGAACATTGTTGCTCGGATATTGACGACCGGCAGGCCGGACCAATTCAGAGCCTGTTCGGAGGCCCAATGGGCTCTCTGCTGCGGCGACCAGTCGGTGACAAGTCCTCCCAACCACTCCCGCCGTGCCTCATAAGGGGCCGTCATCCGCGTGAAGTCCATATAGGACTGCTCGAACTCGGAAATGTTGAGAAAAACCTCGAGGTCGCCTTGGGCTCGCGCGGCGGCTGCCATCAAGATCGTTGCGTCGGTGTAATAGGGGTTCAAGCTCATGCTGAAGTAGACCCGGCGACAGCCCTTCAGGGCCGCCGCAACATCAGCGACGTTGAGTAGATCCCCCACGAATATCTCGGCGCCGAGCTTTCGAAGCGCTTGTGCCCTCTCGTCGTCTTTACGTACGAAGGCACGCACCGGATGCTTCTTCTCGATGAGCATGTTGATCATCGTCTTGCTGATGGAGCCCACGTCTCCGCCGGCGCCGGTAATCAAGATGGGACACGGTTTGGACATCGCATCTTCCTATTGGAGGACCTGACTGGGTTTGAACGGAAAGGCGGGCCGCGCGGCGCGCCTTGCCATCAGCTCTTGAGGAAAGGCAAGATGTGGCTCAAAACGGCCTCGGGCTTTTCGAGATGCAGGAAATGGCCGACGCCGGGTATCACGACGCGTTCGAAGCCTTTCGTGAACGCTGCAGCCATGTCGTCGCTGAGCCGCGCTGACATGCAGCCGTCCTCCTCCCCGTGTAGATAAAGAGTTGGGACGGCAATCGGGCCGTTCGCGCGAGCTTCGAGGGCCTGCGCTTCCGCTTCGGGCGGCGGGGTAAACAATTGCCTGTAGTAGGCGAGCGTCTGGGGCACGACTCCGGGTTGTCTGAACGTTTCGATCAGCGCCATGCGATCCGAAGCCGGCATCGTGTAGCCGGGCGACCACTCCCGCCAAAGTCGATCGAGGAAAGCGAAGTTGTTGAGCTGAACGGCCGGTTCGGCAAAACGCGTGTGGAAGAAGAACATGTACCAGCTTCGTCGCTGTTGGTCGCCGTCGGCCAGGAACGCCTGCGACAAGCCTTTCCCGTAGGGGACCGCCAGCCCTACAAGCTTGCGGATCCGCGACGCATCGAGACTTGCCGCGGAATAGGCCGCCCGTGCCCCAAAATCGTGACCGATGACATAAGCCTGTTCCACGCCCAAAGCTTCGATGAGGGCGAGCACGTCCTGCCCGATGGCCGCGGCACGGTAGGATCCGTCGGGTGCAGCGCCACCGGCCCAGAAACCGCGCAGCGCCGGAGCAACGGCCCGATATCCCTCCTGCGCGAGACGGCCGAGGACGTGACCCCAGCTTTGCGAATGATCGGGAAAGCCGTGCAGGCATAGCACCAGCGGGCCGTCGCCGACTTCGAGGACTGGAAAGTCCAGTCCGTTGGCCCGAACCACCCGCTTGCGGATCTCGTTCGACCCAAAGTTCCGGCCCATCTGCAGCGGAGCACCGGCGCGATCGGGCGAAGGCGCAGCAGTCTTTGTCATTGCGAGGTCCTCGTGAATTCTGGATGATGACTATCATCCAGAGCCGGAGGTGCGTAATTCATTGTTGAATAGGTGTGGCAGCAGCTTTGCCGTGTTGGGCTGCACTGGGTTGAATTACGGTGAGCCGGGTGGCGATTGGACCAGCGGACGGCCGCACACTGGGCGCGGGGATGTGGTCGCGAATTTCGATCGGCCAATCGCTCGTTGATGGCGAGACATTATGCGCTACGAGAAAGGTCATGGAGCCGGAACGTCGGCCCGTATCGTTGAATGCGCTTCGGCGCGCATTCGCGAGCGGGGGATTGAAAGCATCAAGGTCGCCGGGCTCATGAAGTCTGCCGGTCTGACCCACGGCGGCTTCTATCTCCATTTCAAATCTCGTCGTGATCTGATCGAAAGAGCTTTCGCCCGGGCCATGGACGGATCGGTGGAGCAATGGCGGAAGCTGGCGGATCGCTCAAGTCGGGACGAACGGCTTTTGGGCATCGTCGACTACTACCTCACGGATCGGCATCGTAACGCTGTCGCGAATGGTTGCGCGCTTCCCTCGCTCGGTGCCGAAGCCTCGCGAGCCGGTGTTGGCATCAAAAGGACGTTTTCAAGCGGCCTGAGAGAGATAATCGACCTCCTGTCGGAGGACGCGAACGGCCCGTCGAAGCGAGAAGCGATTGCCATCGTATCCGAGATCGTGGGTGCCTTGCTGTTGGCCCGGGCGGTGGATCATCCGGAATTCTCATCGGAAATAATGAGCGTGGCCCGCGAGTATGTCCTGGGCGGCGACCCGCAGGTCCTCGGAATCGCGAAAGCGCCGCGCAAATTGCCGGCGCGGACGAAGCGTGCGAATGCGAAGAGGCCGCAGAAGCGCGAAAAATCCAAGCATCTTCCGTGAAGAAGACCCACAAGGCCTGTGTTGCGGAATCAGCGAACTCGTCATTGTGCAATACGCCGGATAGCGGACTTGGACAGAACTCGCTCAAGAACCTCGATTGTTTAAACGCCCAACTTCCTTGAATCAGTCTCCAGGGCCTTGGACACCACCTTCAGCCATTTGTGGACGGCCTTGATCTTCTCGGACGAGCCGTCGACCCCCCGATGGGTGAAGTAGAAGTCCCTCAGCGGCATGCCTTTCGAGCCCCATTGTGCCATGACTGTCAGGGCGCCGCTGTTGACCAGCGGGGCGATCAGGGGAAAAGGCGCCAGCACGACGCCCATCGATGACCTGGCCATCTGTATGGCCGTCAAAAGGCTGTCGCCGACCAAGTCCGGTTCCTTAGTGGCGACCTGTGGTTCGTACTCCTCGAACCATCTTGGCCAAAGTTCTGGCGCCGTGGCGACCTTTATCAATGGCAGCTTCGTCAAGTCTTCCGGGTGCTGAATTGGGGCGAAGCGATCCAATAGCTTCGAGTCCGCGCATGGGGCAGCGCGCGACCTGAGCAGCCTGTGATAGGTCAGGCTGCCGAAGGGCGGCTCGCCGAATTGGACCGCGGCATCGATGTTGTCCCTCTCGAAATCGGCCAGTGTATTCTTGGCCTCCAGTCTCAAATCAAGCCCCGGATTATCGATGCGGAATCTCTCAAGGTGAGGGAGCGCAGCAAGCATCGCGAACGTAGGGGTTACGCTAACCCGGACGATAGGACCCCGCTTTCTATCCTCCAAGAGGTCGCTTGCGCGAAACAATTCGTTGAAGGCGCTCAGGACGGCGCTGGCATAGATCGCCCCGTTTTCAGTGAGTTCGATGTTCCGGCCGTTGCGCTGAACCAGTTGAATCCCGAAGTGCGCTTCGAGCGTGCGAATTTGGTGCGTGATCGCGGACGGCGTGAGATTCAGACTTTCGGAAGCAAGTTTCACGCTGCCTGAGCGTGCAAGAGCTTCGAATGCGCGCAGGCTTGCCAAGGGGGGGAGAGGTGATGGTGCATTCGACATTTTGTCGTGAGCCTGGTTCAACGATCCGCAATCGAATTCAGTTGTGTTCCACTTGCTTTGCTTCCAGCTTAGCGGAAGCAAGCGACGCTCCATAGCGCAATTTAGATTCAAGTACAGGGTCGTTGTGCCCGAACCCGAACAGCTCGGCATAGCGCCGTCAACTTGGGCGCTTAGAAACAGGGAGAAAGCTTGGTGAGTTCGTGAGCGTGAAATTCAATCTCAATGGCAAAGCCGTTTCGGCCAGCGCCGAACCCGACACCCCTTTGCTGTGGGTCATTCGTGACGAGATCGGCCTGACCGGCACCAAGTTCGGCTGCGGCATGGCCTTGTGCGGCGCCTGCACGGTGCACCTCGACGGTCAGCCGGTGCGTTCCTGCCAGACGCCGTTGTCGGCCGTGCTGGGCAAGCGGGTGGCCACCGTGGAGAGCCTGTCGCCTGACAACAGCCATCCGTTGCAAACAGCCTGGATCAAGCACGACGTGCCGCAGTGCGGCTACTGCCAGTCAGGGCAACTCATGAGCGCCGCGGCGCTGCTGGCCCACAACAAGAACCCGAGCGACGTCGACATCGACGAGGCTATGAGCGGCAACATCTGCCGTTGCGGCACTTATCCGCGCGTGAAGGCCGCCATCAAGGACGCAGCCATCATGATGCGCAAAGGCTGAGTCTTCCGGGGAAAACGAATGAACAACTTCACCGAACCCTCACGCCGCGATTTCCTGAGAACTTCGGCCGTCGCCAGCGGCCTGCTGCTGTGTGTCAGTCTTCCGAGTCCGCTCGATGCCAAAGCCACCGGAAACGTGCACACACTTAATGCTTGGGTGCACATCGCCGACGACAACAGCATCACCCTCATCACCGCCCGCTCCGAGATGGGCCAGGGTGTCTACACCGCGCTGCCCATGCTGCTGGCCGAAGAGCTCGGTGTCGACCTCGCCAGCATCAAGGTGGAGGTCGCTCCGCCCAACGCCAAGGCTTACGGCAACGCGCTGGTGGGCGGCCTGCAGCTGACGGGCGGCTCCACGTCGGTGCGCGACGGCTGGGATCGCCTGCGTATCGCGGGCGCGCAGGCGCGCGAGATGCTCGCCGGCGCGGCGGCCGCGCGCTGGAAGGTGACGCGCGATCAGGTCCGGCCGGGCAATGGCTTCGTCACGGGCCCCGGGGGGCGCAAGGCGAGTTTCGGCGAGCTCGCGGCTGCAGCGGCCACGATGCCGCTACCGGAGAAGCCGCCGCTGAAGGACCCCAAGGACTTTCGTCTCGTCGGCAAAAGCACGCGGCGGCTGGACACGCCGGCCAAGGTCAACGGCACGGCCCGCTTCGGGATCGACGTCAAGCTGCCCGGCATGCTTTACGCGGCGCTCGAGCAATGCCCGGTGATCGGCGGCACTGTCAAGACCGTGGACTCGGCCAAGGCCAAAGGCATGCCTGGCGTGGTGGACGTGGTGCAGATCCCCGACGGCGTCGCGGTGGTGGCCGACAGTTGGTGGCGCGCCAACCAGGCCCGCAAGGCCCTGGTCATCGAGTGGGACGAGGGCGCGGGCGCCGCGCTCGACCACAATTCCATGCTGGCCGGCACCCGGGCGGCTTTGGACAGCGGCACGCCGAAACTGTTCAAGGCGAATGGCGACGCCAATGCCGTGATCGCCGCCTCATCGCGGGTGGTGCGCGCTGAGTACGTGAGCCACCTGCTGTCGCATGCGGCGCTGGAGCCGATGAACTTCACTGCGCATTACAACAACGGGCGCGTTCACCTGATCGGCCCCACGCAGTGGCAAGATTTGACGCAGACTGCGGTGGCCAAGGCCTTGGGTATCAAACCCGAGGACGTCACCTTGGAGACCACCTTCCTCGGGGGCTCCTTCGGCCGTCGCCAGGAAGTGGACTTCGTCGTTCAGGCCGCGCAGATCTCCAAGGCCGTGGGCAAGCCGGTCAAGCTGCTGTGGTCGCGCGAGGACGACATGACCCACGACTTCTACCGGCCGCAGGCGGTGCACCGCGTCGCTGCCGCGCTGGGGTCGGACGGCAAGCCGACGGCCATGACCTTTCGCATGGCTTCCCAGTCTGTCGGCATCCGCGTATTCGGCATCCCGCTCAAGGTTCAGGACCCGACGATGACCGAATCGGCCGTCGCGCCCTACGAAATTGCGGCGACGCGCCACGACGTGGTCAAGCACGACGCGGGGTTGCGGGTGGGCTATTGGCGCTCGGTCAGCAACCCGCTCAACGTGTTTGCCAACGAGTGCTTCATCGACGAGCTTGCCAAGGAGGCCGGCCAAGACCCTTACGCGTACCGCCTGTCATTGCTGGGCAACCAGCCGCGCTTTGTCGAGGTGCTGAAACTGGCAGCCGAAAAATCGGGCTGGGGCAAGCCGCTGCCCGCCGGCCGGGCCCGTGGCATCGCCCTGATGGAAGCCTATAACACCTACATGGCCCAGGTGGCCGAGATCAGCCTGGACGACCAGGGCGCAGTCAAGGTGCACCGAGTCGTCGTGGCGGCCGACCTGGGCCGCATGGTCAACCCCGACACGGTGGAGGCGCAGATCCAGTCCAGCGTGATCTTCGGCATGGGCGCGGCGCTGTCGCAGGAGATCACCTTGGAAAAGGGCCGGGTGCAGCAGACCAACTTCCACGAGTTCCCGGTCGTGCGCATGAATGAAGTGCCGGCGATCGACATCGTGCTGGTCGACAGTACCGAGGCGCCCGGCGGCATCGGCGAGCCGGCCACGGCCGTGATCATGCCGGCCCTTGCCAACGCGGTCGCCGCGCTCACCTCCAAGCGGCTGCGCAAACTGCCGATGACTGCCGAGGCCATAAAGATGGCTTGAGACTACGAATTTCCCTGAGCTCGTTTTCGAGGCAATACACACCCTTAACTTTAAGGATCTCTCACATGTTCTCAAACACCTCGCACTCGTTGCTCCTTCGTGCATCCCTGCTCGCCGCGTTCGCGGCCACACCGATGCTGGCATCGTCGGCCTGGGCCGGTGATCTGATCATCAAGGTCAAAGGCGCGGAGGCGCCTTACGGCAAGGTTGGCTGCTGGCTGTACAGCAGCAGCGAGGGATACCCCATGAACCCCAAAACCACCAAGGCGATCGTCTGGGTGCCGGCCGCAGCCGAAGTCACGTGTCGCTTCCCAGACGTTGCCCCCGGCCGCTATGCGGCTTCCATCATGCATGACGTGAACAACAACCAAATGATGGACGTCAGCCCCGTCGGCCAGCCCACCGAGCAGTGGGCGATATCGACCAACGTGCGGCCCCCGATGCGAGTGCCGACCTTCGAGGACGGTGCCTTCACGATGCCGGCCACGGACCTGACGCTCAATGTCGAAGTAGACATGTAAGCAAGGCGGGTTGTGACTTTGTACCAGCGGCCCTGCGCGGGCCGCTGGCAAAATCCAGGGTTTGCAGCTGAATCGTCATGCGCGGACATGGGCGGCGTTTTTGGGCAAGGGCTTGCGCTGCTCCGGCATCGTCGCGGCCCAGCAAACACCCCCAGACCTTTCGGCTTCGGCGTTGAGCCAGCGTAGGCTCGGCGAAAGACCGCGAGCGATCAGTTCAAAATTCAGCGGGTGACCACCACACCCGACAAAAAACATAGGAGAGGATTCCATGAAAACCGCATTCGCGCAGCGGACGGCCGCGGCGTTGTTGGCCGTGCTTGCGCTGACCGCCCACACCGCGGCGCTGTCGGCCGATAAACCGGCGGGCAAGGTCGATGGCACATTCATCCGCGCCAATGCACTCACGACAACCGAGTGGCCGAGCCACGGTCTGGACTACGCGGAGACACGCTTCTCACGCCTGGATCGGATCAACACCTCCAACGTGAAAGACTTGGGCTTGGTGTGGTCGTACGACCTGGAGTCCACGCGCGGCGTGGAGGCCACGCCCCTGGTGGTGGATGGCGTCATGTACGTCACGGCATCGTGGAGCGTGGTGCACGCGGTGGACGTGCGCACCGGCAAGCGCCTGTGGACCTACGATCCGCAGGTGAAGCGCGACGAGGGCTACAAGGGTTGCTGCGACGTGGTCAACCGCGGCGTGGCGCTCTGGCAAGGCAAGGTGTTCGTGGCGTCCTTCGACGGTCGGCTGATCGCGCTGGATGCGAGCACGGGCGGCAAGGTCTGGGAGCAGGACACCATTGCCGATCACAAGTTCAGCTACACCATCACCGGCGCTCCGCGCGTGTTCAACGGCAAGGTGATCATCGGCAACGGCGGTGCCGAGATGGGCGCCCGAGCCTACATCACCGCGTACGACGCGAACACCGGCGAACAGAAGTGGCGCTGGTTCATCGTGCCCGGCGACCCGAGCAAGCCTTTCGAGGACGAGTCGATGGCGAAGGCCGCCAAGACGTGGGACCCGGCGGGAAAGTGGTGGGAGTTCGGCGGCGGCGGCAATGCCTGGGACACGATGACTTTCGATCCCGAACTGAACTTGATGTACGTGGGCACCGGCAGCGGTACGCCGTGGGCGCAGAGCCAGCGCAGCCCCGCGGGCGGCGACAACCTGTACATTGCCTCCATCGTGGCGCTCAACCCGGACACCGGCCAGTACGTCTGGCACTACCAGGAAACGCCGGGCGAAAGCTGGGACTTCGACTCCACGCCGCCGATGATCTTGGCCGATATCACGATCGCCGGCAAGCCGCGCAAGGTGATCCTGCATGCACCGAAGAGCGGCTTCTTCTTCGTGATCGACCGCACTAACGGCGAGTTCATCTCCGCCAAGAACTTCGTCGATGCGAACTGGGCCACGGGCTACGACGACAAGGGCCGGCCGATCGAGACCGCCATCGCCCGCAAGGGCGACCGGCCGCGCGAGATCACCCCCAGCGCGCACGGCGCGCGCGGCTTCCATTCGATGTCGTTCAACCCCTCCACGGGCCTAGTGTACATGCCGGTGCAGTCCATACCTCTCACGCTGATGGACGACAAGGACTGGAAGTTCAACAAGAGCACCCCGAGCCAGATACAGAGCGGCACGGGCTGGAATCTGGCCACGTTCATCAACGCGAAGCAGCCCAAAGGCCCGACCCTCGGCAGACTTGTCGCCTGGGACCCTGTGCAACAGAAGGCCGCCTGGACGCATGAGCACTCGGCGCCCTGGAACGGCGGCACCCTCGCCACTGCGGGCAACCTGGTGTTCGAGGGCACCGCGGATGGCCGCCTCATGGCCTTCGACGCGCGCGATGGCAAAGTGCTTTGGGAGACGCCCATCGGCGGCGGCGTGGTGGCGGCGCCCGTGAGCTATGTGGTGAACGGCCAGCAGTACGTTTCCATCGCGGTGGGCTGGGGTGGCACGTACGGGCTATCCGCGGGTCACAGCGAAAAGCGGGCGCCGGGCACCGTGTACACCTTCGCCGTGGGCGGCAAGGCGCCTCTGCCCGACTTTCCCGCCCATCGCCTGGGTGAGCTGGTCGCCGGCGTCAAGTACAACCTCGCCGACGTGGCGCCCGGCCTCGGGCTGTACCTGAGCAACTGCCTGCTGTGTCACGGCGAGCCCGGCAAGGAGCATCTTGGCGGCAACCTGCCCAGCTTGGTCTATTTGGACAAGGCCTACATCGAGAATCTGGAAAAGTTCGTCTTCAAGGGGCCGGCCATGTCGCGCGGCATGCCCGATTTCACCGGCAAGCTCAGCGCAGACGATGTGGAGAAGCTAAAGGCCTTCATCCAGAGCACGGCCGATGCGATGCGCGGCAAGTAGTGCTCCCTTCGAAGCGGCCCTGCGGGCCGCTTCAGGCAGCGGGTTCGACCTATCTTCCGCCGCGCGAGCCGGCCATCTTGGGGGAAGCGTGGCTCAAGACCCCTCAGAACTGAACGTCGACCATACACACCAACTCGGAGGAGCGCATGTCAGCCAAGAAAACCGACTTGTTTCAAAACCTCGCCCGAATGGCCGTCGCAGCGATGGTGAGCGTAGCCGGGGCCTCATTTGCAAATGAGGCTCGGTCGCAGATCGCGATTCCATCTGGATCCCCGTTTCCCGAAAGCCTGGCAGCGACAACGGATGGAACGCTCTTCGTCAGCAGCTTGACTAACGGCGGGATCGCGCGCGCAAAGCCCGGCGCCTCCGAGGCCGAAGCCTGGATCAAGCCCGGGACATTCGATACGCGATCGACATTCGGCGTTCTCGCCGACGAGAAATCAGGCCTTCTTTGGGTCTGTTCGAACGATGCCACCCCGCTCGGCGTCAAAGGTCCAAACACGATCGAAGGCTCGTTCGTCAAAGGATTCGACCTCAAGACCGGAGAGGGAAAAATCAGCGCTCAATTGCCCGCGAAACCCTCGCTCTGTAACGATCTCGCGATTGGGCCGGACGGCGCGCTATACGTCACGAATACTCTGCAGCCACAGATCCTTCGCTTGAAGAAGGGATCTTCCGAGCTTGATATCTGGGTCCAGGACGACAAGCTGAAGGGTGGCCTTGATGGGATTGCCTTCGGAGAGGATGGAGCTTTGTACGTCAACACCTTCCAAAGCGGCGAACTCTTCCGCATCGAAGCCAAATCGGGAGTCGCCGGCGCCGTCACGAAGCTTGAGACATCACGCCCAATCAAGTTTCCGGACGGTCTTCGGACAGACAAGACCGGGTTCGTGATGGTGGAGGGTGCCGGTCCGCTTTCGAGGGTCACGATCGTCGGGGATCGGGCCCAAATTGACACGATCAAAGAATTCGCTGGACCAACAGGAGTCGCGCGCGTCGGCAATATGCTTTGGGTCGTGGAAGGCCAGATCGGCTATCTCATGGATCCCTCCAAGAAGGGCCAGACGCCGACCTTCCAGTTGCGTTCAATCGACGCTCCGTGACCAACACAACCCTATGGGACCTCTGTTGGCTCGACTTAAGGCCAACCTCTGAGCCTCTGCCTCGAACTACACGACGCGCTGGGATATCCGTATCTCGGGACGCAGCTATTTGATGTGCCCAGCATGGCTCCGAATTGCGTCGACCAGCGGCATCAGAGTTGCCGCTGCGACGACCAGTCTGCGAGTGTTGATGTATCGAGGTCGAGGCCTGCCGGCCTGGACGTCGCGCTGACGATAGATCGGCATCACCAGCCGAAGCAGACTGATCTATCTAGCGCGTTTGGCGTTGATCGCTTTCGCTCCGCAGCGGCATCGCCGGCCATCGGACAAGACAAGCCATTCTGATTGTTTCTGTTCGGCCGCAAGCTTTGCGAACGTTGGAGTCACACTAACGCGCACAAACGGCGGAGGCTTTCCAGCGGGGAAAGTGTTGACTTGCATTCGACCTCTTGCGCTGAGCGCAGTTCAACGATCCACAATCGATTTCAATTGTCTTTTCGCTGCTTGCTGCCAGCTTAGTGGCAGCAGCGGACATCCGTAGCTGAACCTGAACTCTTAATCAGCGCGGCGTCGAACAATCCCCGTCACTGTGCCGCGGCCCTTACGCGGCATACTGAATACGAAGGAAAAACGATGAACCAACATCACCCACAGGATCAACATGCTGGAGCCGTGACCAAGATCGGTGCGGGGCTGCCACAGCCTCCTGTCTTCAAGTCCTTGGCTGAAGAGAGGCAGCACAGAAAGGAACGGCTGGCTGCCGGACTGAGGCTCTTTGCGAAGTTCGGATTCGACGAGGGTGTCGCAGGCCACATCACGGTGCGTGACCCCGAGTTCACGGACACGTTCTGGGTGAACGGCTTCGGGATGAGCTTCGGTTTGATCAAGGCGTCGGATCTCATTCGGGTCAATCACAAGGGCGAGGTCGTCGAGGGTAACCATCCCGTCAATGCCGCTGCTTTCGCGATTCACGCAAGCGTTCACGCGGCCCGTCCGGAGTCGATTGGTGCGGCGCATTCGCACTCCACGTATGGCCGGGCGTTCTCGACGCTGGCCCGGAAGCTGGAGCCGATTACGCAGGACGCCTGCGCTTTCTACAACGATCATGCTCTATACGAAGACTATGGTGGCGTGGCGGTCGAAGTGGACGAAGGCCAGCAAATCGCCCAGGCGCTGGGGCCGCACAAGGCGGCAATCTTGCAGAACCATGGACTTTTGACCGTCGGACAGAGCGTGGATGAGGCGGTCTGGTGGTTCATCACGATGGAGCGGTCGTGCCAGGTTCAGCTACTTGCCGAGGCGGCGGCGGCGAGAACCGGCCAAGCTCTCAAAATCATTCCCGAACAATCTGCCAAGCAGGCTTTCGCTATCCTCGGTTCGTCCAGGACAGGGTGGTTTCAATTCCAGACCCTGTACTCGAAGATCGTAAAGGAACAGCCGGACCTGCTCAACTGAGGTGCCGGCCAACGATAAGAGTTCATGGAGGACCGCATGAACGTCCAAACTTCACCTGAAAACATCAGCCGAAGTGCTGTGGCCGCCGAAGAGCGGCTGGTCCGCGAGGACCTCGCTGCCCTCTATCACGTCTTTTTCGATCTAGGCTGGTGCGAGCACATCTACAATCACATCACGGCCCGCGTGCCGGGTCCTGATAAGCACTTTCTGATCAATTCGTTTGGCTTGGCGTACAATGAAGTCACGGCCTCCAATCTCATCAAAATCGATCTTGATGGGCACAAGGTCGTAGACCTTCCGGGGCGCGTCAACGCGCCAGGCTTCACGATCCATTCCTCGGTTCATGCCGCGCGCGATGACGCTCATTTCATTGCCCACACGCATACGACGGCCGGTGTGGCTGTTGCGTGCACGGAAGAGGGGCTCTCGCATCACACCTTTTACGGCGCGATGCTCTATGGGCAAATTGCGTATCACGATTTCGAGGGCATTTCGACGGATCTCGGCGAGCGCGAGCGTCTCGTAAAATCGCTCGGCAACAAGAACTACATGATCCTGAGACATCATGGTCTTCTGACGTGTGGGAGGACTGCCGCCGAGGCACTGTTCCGCATGACGATCCTGCAACGCGCATGCGAAGTGCAGCTCGCGGCCGCAACGTTCGGCAAGAGCTGGCGGCCGTTGTCGGAAGAGATTTTGCAACGTACCACGCGCCAGATGCAGAGCGAGGTTGCAAAGGGCTTCGACGAGAAAACCTCCTTTGGGCAAGATTCATTCGAGGCTTATCGTCGCGCGCTGGATGCGAAGGGTGCGCGCTACAGAGACTGAAGCGCGCCTACCGCGAGATTTTCGCGCGAGAGGCTGCCGAACATTGATTGTTGGAAGACAGCAAGGACGAGTCAAAGCCGATCTTAGTAAGTGCGCAACCCCGCCGTCAGATGCGGGGGCGGAATGGAAACGCCATTGACGCCGAGAGCGTCTCATTGTGGGGAAAATATCGATGTGGCAGAAAAGAGCCGTGCTCGCGACGCTGATGCTTGCAATTGCGCCGGTGTCCTTTGCGCAGAAGGCTGCGGCCGAGGATCCAGTCGGGGTGACCGCAACGGAGATCAAGGTCGGCGCGACGTTTCCGTTCAGTGGTCCCGCCTCGGCTCTCGGCAATGTAGGCAAGGCATTGATGGGCTATGTCGAGTTCATCAATGACAAGGGAGGAGTTAACGGCCGCAAGATCAAGCTGATTGCACTCGACGATGCCTACTCGCCGAGCAAATCTGTCGAACAGACCCGCAAGCTGGTGGAAAGCGAGGAGGTCGCATTTCTGTTCAGCCCGCTTGGGACCGCAAGCATTTCCGCGAACGTGAAATACGCGAACAGCAAAAAGGTGCCGCACCTCTTCGTTCTTTCAGGCGCAAACAAGTTCACCAATCATGCCGAGTATCCTTACACCACGACCGGGCTTCCGAGCTACGATACCGAGGGTAGGGTGTATGCGAAATTCATAACCGAAAAGATGCCGGGCTCGCGCATCGCCATCCTCTACCAGAACGATGATCTCGGGAAGGATTTTGTCGGCGCTTTCCGCTCCTACATGAAGGACGATTTCGGCAAGCTGGTCGTGGCAAAATCCTACGAGGCGGCTGATCCGACCGTCGAATCTCAGGTCGTGTCGCTCAAGAGCTCGGGGGCAGAAGCGTTCTTTATCGCGGGGTCGCCAAAATTTACGGCGCAGGCTCTCCGTAGGAGCCGCGAAATCGGCTGGAATCCTCTGACGGTCATTATCAATTCAACCACGTCCGTAGCGGGTACGCTTGCGGCGGCAGGACTCGACAACGCCAAGGGGGTGGTATCAACCACGTTCCTGAAAGATCCGATGGATCCGACATGGGAGCACGATCCCGGGGTAAAAAGCTATCGTGCGCTCCTAGCCAAGTACGTTCCAGGCGGCGATGTGGCAGAGACGCTTTACATTGCCGGTGTCGTCCAAGGGGAAATTCTCGAGAAGATCCTCCAGCAGTGCGGCGATGACCTGTCGCGCGAAAACATAATGAAACAGGCGCGGAATTTGAGGAACTTTTCACCTTCGATGGCGCTCCCAGGCAGCGCCATCAATACCAGCGTGAACAATAACCAGGCGTGGACGTCGCTTCAGTTCGAGAGTTTCGACGGGAAAAGCTGGATCCCCTTTGGGAAGCTTGTCAGCGCCGCGGACTAGGCGCGCCTGCCGGCAAGGCGACGGTCACTGAGGCGCCACTATCGCGCTGCGGAGCCGGACGCCAGGTCGTGCCTTCGACAAGGGACGACGATCTTTCACATCGAAGAGGAGATGAAACTTGCGGATACTGGTAATCGGAGCCGGCGCTCTGGGCGGATATTTCGGCGCGAGGCTTCTGGCAGCAGGGCGCAACGTCACGTTCCTGGTACGGCCCAAGCGCGCGGAAGCGCTCGCGAAGGGCGGGCTGGTGGTCAAGAGCAAGGTTGGCGATCTGCACCTGGCATCGCCTCCGACCGTCACGTCCGAACGGCTGAATGGTCCGTATGATCTCATCATTGTGAGCTGCAAGGCCTACGATCTTGACGGCGCGATGGAGTCGTTTGCTCCCGCGGTGGGCAAGAACTCCGTCATCATACCTCTGTTGAATGGCTTGCGTCATCTCGACGTGCTGAACGCCCGGTTCGGTGAAAAGAACGTGTTCGGCGGCCAGTGTGCGATCTCAGCGGCGCTTTCTGCCGACGGTGAGATTTTGCACATGACGGATCTGCACACGCTGAGCTTTGGCGAACAGAATGGAACGCGATCTGAACGTCGCGCCGAGATCACCGGTGCCTTGTCGGGCGCTGGCTTCGACGCCGAGCTGAGCGACAATATTCTTCAGGCCATGTGGGAAAAGTGGGTGATGATCGCCACCACGGCCAGCGCGACCTCCTTGATGCGCGCCGCGATCGGGGACATCGTAGCCGCCGGCGCGTCCGGCGCGGTGATGCGGTTGCTTGACGAGGCCTGTGAAATCGCGGCTAAGCAAGGATTTGAACCGCGTCCGGCCTACATCGAGCGGGTGCGTGCGATTCTCACGACGCCAGGCTCTCCACTGATGGCCTCCATGGTACGCGATATCGAGCGAGGAGCACCGACCGAGGGCGATCATATTCTCGGTGATCTGCTCGGTCGCGTCGCGGGAGGCGAGGCCCCGGTCCTCCTCAGTACCGCCTATGCACATGTAAAGTCGTATGAGGCGCGGCGGGCACGAGAGAATCCGCGGCTGCGTTCTGCAGAATGACACGGCCTTGGGAGGTTGGGTTGGTCAATTACGGCGACTATCAGTTCGAAATCTATCGTTCGGGCTTGAACGGGGTGCTGCCGAAGCTTCCGGTCGACTTTCGCGAACTCGAGTTACGGGCCCACGCCGCAATGCCGCCGGGGGTCGTATCCTACGTGGCAGGCGGCTGCGGGAATGAGCATACCCAAAATATCAACGTATCTGCATTTGAACGCTGGGGATTGATCCCACGCGCGTTCGTCGGCGCTGCCAAGCGGGACATATCGATCAATCTTTTCGGAATGCGACTCCCGACGCCCCTGTTTCTGTGCCCGATTGGCGTCATTGGTTTGTGCGCGCAGGATGGACACGGTGATATTGCAACGGCAATGGCCGCACGCAAGCTTGGCGTGCCGATGATTGCATCAACCTTTAGCAACGCTCCGCTCGAAGAGGTTGCTTCGGAGTTCGGTGAGACGCCAGGCTTTTTCCAGCTGTATACGCCCACCGATCGTGCGCTTGCCGAGAGCTTGGTCCACCGGGCAGAGGCGGCCGGCTTCAAGGGGATCGTTGTGACCTTGGATACGTGGGTGACCGGGTGGCGTCCGCGCGATCTCAATCAGGCAAATTTCCCTCAGCTCCGCGGGCATGCCCTCGCCAACTATTTCTCGGACCCTGTATTTCGCGGCAGTCTCGGAAAGCCGCCTGAGAGCGATGTTCCTGCTGCCATCATGAAGTGGGGAACGATCTTCGGACATCCGCTGACCTGGGATGATCTTCCGTGGTTGCGCTCGTTGACGAAACTGCCGTTGATCGTGAAAGGCATTTGTCATCCTGATGACGCGCGACGTGCCATCGACGCCGGCGTCGATGGCATTTACTGCTCGAACCACGGCGGCCGCCAGGCAAACAGCGGCATCGCGGCGGTGGACCTGCTGCCCGGCATCGTCAGGGCCTCCGGCAACACGCCCGTTCTTTTTGACTCGGGAATTCGCTCAGGCACGGATGTTGTCAAAGCTTTGGCTTTGGGCGCGACGGCCGTCGGCATCGGCCGGCCATATGCCTACGGCCTCGCGCTCGATGGCGTCGAGGGTATCGTTCACGTGTTGCGATGCATCTTGGCCGAGGCGGACTTGCTGATGGCCGTCGATGGATACCCGCGTATCGCCGATCTTCGGCAGTCGGCGCTGCTGCCAGTTGGCTGATCAGCCGGCGAGGAACTTCAGGATAGCTCGCTGCGTGGCATCTGGAGCTTCCTCGCACATGAAGTGCCCCGCCTCGACGGCTTCTCCCGTGACCTGCGGTGCCCAATGTTTCCAGATGATCAGCGGTTGGGCGCCCGCTGCGGCGATGCCGCGGCTTCCCCAGATGACATGAAGGGGCGTTGTAATCTTCTTCCCGGCATCAAGATCACTCTTGTCATGGTCGAAGTCTGCATAGGCGCCGGCTCGGTAGTCTTCGCAGAGGCCATGTACGCGTTCCGGATCGCGTAATGCGCTGAGGTAGTGTTCTACGGCCCGGGAATCGAAACCCTCCGCGAACACGGGACCGAAGAACCCGTCCGAGTCTCGCGAGATTAGCGTTTCGGGTAAAGGATGAGGCTGAGCGAGAAAAGTCCAATGATAGATGCGAAGCGCCGAGACACGGCTTAGATTCGTCCAGTAATTGTAAGTAGGCAATATGTCGAGGACGACAGCTCGCGAAAGGCGTTCGGGATGATCGAGCGCCAAACGATAGCCGACACGTCCTCCCCGGTCATGGCCAACTAGGGAGAAACGAGAGTGGCCGAGAGTTTCCATGGCCTCGACCATCGTTCGGGCCATTGCCCGCTTCGTGTAAGGAGTATGTTCTGCGTCGGTGCTCGGAACGTCCGACGCGCCGTATCCCGGAAGGTCAGCGATCACGAGGGAAAACCGCTCGGCGAGTGCCGGAGCCAGATGATGCCACATCACATGGGTTTGAGGAAATCCATGCAACAAGAGAAGCGGCGGACCTTTACCGCCAACGCGCGCAAAAATGCGCCCCGAACTTGTTTTGGCATACACCGACTCAAATCCGGGAAACAAATCAGCGAGAGCAGTCATCTTCACTCCGTCTATCGATAGAAGTGGCTCGAAGACACGCGAGATCGACATCTGCAAGGGGCTTGCGCAAGCCGCCCCTCTGCCGATCGCACGCACCTCGGCCCTATCGCGAGAACGATCAGTTAAGCGGCCATTCGCAGCAGATCGATGATATCGGCTTCGCTCTTGAACGGCCGCGGATTGGCCTGAACGAAGCGATGATTGATCGCAATCTTGCTGATCTTCTCGAACTTGTCTTCGCCGACGCCGACGTCGGCAAGACGCGTAGGTAGTCCGAGGGCTTTGACGAAGCCGCCAAAGGCATCTCCAGCTTCCATATCAGGGCTGCCGAGGGCTGCCGCCAAGCGCTTCTGCGCGTCCTCGGTAAAGGCCTTGTTGTACCGAAGAAGGCTCGGCATGATGACGGGCGTGCAGTAATAGTGAGGAACATCGAAAGTGCCGCCAAGCACGTGTCCGATGCCGTGGCTTGCCCCCATCGGAATGCGTGCCTGCAGACCGAAAGCGGCGAGCCATGAGCCTTGTTGCGACTGGCGTCGCGCTTCCAAATCATCCGGGTGCTGCAAGGTGCGAAGCATACCCTCGCGCAAAAGACGGATGCCCGCCAAGACCACTTCATCCGCCAATGGCGTGCCTGCCGGCGAGCACAGGGCTTCGATGCCGTGATCCATCGAGCGTGTCCCGGATCCCATCCACAGGTTCATGGGCGTATGAAGGCTGAGGTCGGGATCAAGAATGACCGCCACGGGTGACATCTGCGGGTGGAAGAATATCTGCTTCAGCTTTGTGCGTTCGTCCGTGACGAGCGCACCGGCATTGTACTCGCCGCCATTCAGTGTCGACGGCACTGCGATCTGCCGCACCTTGGGCGCACGGAATGGAGAGAAGGGCACGCCAGGCCCCATAACGAACGGGTCGAAACCTGCCTCATCGCGAATATCGTGCTCCATGGCCATGATGACGATTTTCGCGAGGTCGACTGCAGAGCCGCCGCCGACGGCTACGACCAGATCAGCTTGGGCGTCCCTTGCTTGACGCGCGACCTCGGCGGCTTGCTTGCGGGTCGTGTGCTGCGCAATTCCATCGAAGGTAACCACATGCTTGTTGCCGAGCGCACTCCGGATCTTCTCGATCTCACCGGACTTGGTATTCAAGGTTCGGCTGACCAAGAGGAAAACGCGCTTGGCTCCCAGCCGCATCGCCTCGTCATTCAACGCCTCGGCTGCAGGTTTGCCGTAAACGACCCGATCGATTTCAGGAAAGTTATGTATCCCAACCTTGCGCATTCGTTTCCCCTGGATTGTCTTTTGAATGTAAGTCACTTTAGTATTAATAGTGACTGGGTGCAACGGCCATTTCTGGCATGGGATCGAGGCCATTCGTGCGGTCGCGAGCCACGCAGCGCAGCTGTAACGTGCGCGCCTGCGAGGGTAGTCGGGAAATTGCATCCGCCGGCATTCTCATCCCGGGGAATCGGCGGCGTGATCCTGCCGGAAGGCAACACGTTCGGACGCGTGATGCGAGCGGTCGATCAGCCGAGCTACGCTTCGAGGAAGTCTCGCTCGGCCAGAACATGGAGCGGCCAGCCTGGGTTCAGTTCACGGCCATCGCGGCTTCCCGGGCCGGGTAGGGGCTGCGAGCGCAGCTCCCACCGCGACCGGAAATTACGACGACGCACTGCTCGAGGGTGTGGAAGCTGCATGTCCTCATGTCTGAGGAATGGTCCTGAAGACAGTATCCGTGGGCGTTTGTCGAGGCTGCCGGCACAACGCTCAAGTAGTCTGCGCCAGCCAGGCCGGCAAAGACAATCGAGAGAAGGGTGAATAGCTTGCTCAAGGTGATCTCCTGCACTCAGGCGGTCAGTGTTCTTGCGCGCCGAAGGACGGCGCGCTTTCCCTTTTATTCTGCGGCCAATGCCGGTCGCACGTCCGGCTTCTCGTGCGAGGCCTCGTGCCTATCATCTGCGGTCGGCTTGATCCGGAACCAGGTGGCATAGAGCGCGGGAAGGAACAGCAGGATCAGCACCGTTCCGACCGCGGTGCCGCCGATCAGGGTGTAGGCCATCGACCCCCAGAACACCGAATGCGTGAGCGGGATGAAGGCCAGCACGGCGGCGAGCGCGGTCAGGATCACGGGCCGCGTGCGTTGCACCGTGGCTTCGATGACGGCGTGATAGTCGTCAAGTCCGGCGGCAAGGTTCTCCTTGATCTGCTCGGTCAAGATCAGCGTGTTGCGCATCAGGATGCCCGCAAGTCCAATCAGGCCCAGGATGGCGTTGAACCCGAACGGCTGGTTGAAGAGCAGCAATGCGGGCACGACGCCGACGAGGCCGAGCGGTCCGGTCAGGACGACCATCGCCATCGTCGAGAACGAGCGCACCTGCAGCATGACGACGATCAGCATCGCGGCAATCATGGCCGGGAAGATCGTCGCCAACGCATCGTTGGCCTTGGTTGCCTCTTCGATCGATCCACCCAGCTCGATACGATAGCCGGCCGGAAGGGATGCGATCAGCGGCTGCAGGGCGGTGTTGATATCCTTGGAGACTTCCGGAGGTTGGGTCGCCTCATTGATATCGGAGCGTATCGTGACGACGGGCGTGCGATCGCGCCGCTTCATGATCGGCTCTTCGAGCCGGATCTCCGAATGGCCGACCTGGTCGAGCGGAATCGCGCGGCCGTCGCGGCTCATCAACGAGAAATCCGCCAGACGGGCCGGATCGAGCCGCTCGCGGCCGGCGCTGCGGGCCACGATCGGGACATTGCGGATGTCCTCGCGAACCTGCGTCACGGGGATGCCGGTGAGGAGGAACTGGAGCTGGCGGGCCACCTCGGCCGGCGACAGGCCGATCAGGTTCAACCGGTCCTGATCCGGGACGAAGCGAAGCACGGGCGTGCGATCGCCCCAATCCCGATTGGCCTGCCGCGCGTCCGGAACGCCGCGCATGATCTCGAGGGCCTTTTGCGAGATCGCATACAATTGCGCGGGATCGGGTCCCATGACCCGGAACTCCACCGGGAACGGCGTATAGGGTCCGAACACGAGCTGGGTGACGCGCACATTGGCCTCGGCCGCAAGGCCCTGTGACACGGCCTGTCGGAGCCGGTGCTTCAAAACCTCGCGCGCTTCCGCGTCAGGCGTCAGGACCACGATCTTGGCGAAGGCCGGATCGGGCAGCTCGGGCGCCATCGCGAAGAAGAAGCGCGGCGCACCCTGACCGACATAGCTCGTGATGATCTTGGCCTCGGATTGATCGTGCAGCCAGCCCTCGAGCTTCTCGACGGTGGCGGTCGTCGTCTCGATGCTGGTGCCTTCCGGCAGACGAACCTCCACCAGCACTTCGGGGCGGTCGGAGGTTGGGAAGAACTGCTGCTTGACGCCGCCCATGCCGACGACGGACAGCGCGAAGGCGACGGCGACGACGCTGCAGGTCACGAACTTGTGGCGGACCGCGAAGGTGATGAGCCCGCGCAGGCGCTGATAATTGGGCGTGCCGTAAATGGCGTGGTGACCGCCTTCGACCGGCTTGATCGCGGGCAGCATCTTGACGCCGAGATAGGGCGTGAAGATCACCGCGACGATCCAGGAGACGATGAGGGCAAAGCCCACGACCCAGAAGATGTTGCCGGCATATTCGCCGGCGGTGGAGCGGGCGAAGCCCACCGGCAAGAAGCCTGCGATCGTCACCAGCGTTCCCGACAGCATCGGCGCCGCGGTGTGGCTCCATGCATAGGCGGCCGCCGAGATGCGGTCCATGCCCTCTTCCATCTTCACCACCATCACCTCGATCGCGATGATGGCGTCGTCGACGAGGAGACCGAGCGCCAGGATCAGGGCGCCGAGCGTGATGCGGTCGAAGAACCGGCCGGTCTCCAGCATGATCAGGAACACGACGGCGAGCGTCAGGGGCACGGCCGCCGCGACCACGATGCCGACGCGCCAGCCGAGGCTGAGCAGGCTCACCAGCAGCACCACGCCGAGCGCCATTGCGAACTTCATCATGAACTCGTCGACCGCCGAGGTGATGTTGACGGCCTGGTCGCTGACCTTGGCCAGGGACATCCCGAGCGGCAGCGTCCGGGCGATGGCTGCGGACCTCTCCTCCAGCGCCTTGCCGAGCGCCAGACCATTCCAGCCCTCCTGCATCACCGCTGCGAGCATGATGGTGGGCTCACCCTGGTGCCTGATGATGTAGGTGGGAGGATCCTCGTAGCCGCGGCGGACCTCGGCAATGTCGGACAGCTTCAGCGTCCGCCCGGCGGCGACGATGGGCGTATCGGCGATCGCCTGGACGCTGTCATAGGCGCCGTCGACCCGGATGAAGACCTGCGGTCCCTTGGTGTCGATCGAGCCGGCCGGTGTCATCGTGTTCTGCCGCTGCAAGGCGGCAACGATATCCGTTGCCGACACACCGAGGGTTGCCAGCTTGGCATAGGAAAACTCGACGAAGATCTGCTCGGGACGCTCGCCGAGGATGTTGATCTTCTTGACGCCGGACACGTGCAGGAGGTCCTGACGGATGGTCTCGGCTTGCCTGGCGAGCTCGCGCATCGGCATGCCCTTGGCCTTGAGGGCATAAAGGGCGAAGCTCACGTCGGAATATTCGTCGTTGACGAAGGGGCCGAGCACGCCGGAGGGCAGCTTGCGCGCTTCATCGCCCAGCTTCTTGCGGGCCTGGTAGAACTCCTCCTGCACGCTCGCGGGCGGCGTGCTGTCCTTCAGCGTCACCGTCATGTAGGCGTAGCCCGGCCGCGTCGTCGTCTCCACCCGGTCGTACCAGGTCAGCTCCTGAATCCGCTTCTCCAGGGGTTCGGCGACCTGGTCCTGCATCTCGCGCGCGGTCGCGCCCGGCCAGACCGTCGTGACCGTCAGGGTCTTGATGGTGAAGGACGGATCCTCGGCCCGCCCGAGCATGAGGAAGGCGTAGGCGCCGGCGGCTGCCAGCAGGAGGATGAAGAACAGGGTGACGGCCCGTTCGCGGACGGCGAGGGCGGAGAGATTGAAGCTCATCACTTGCTCCCGGTTTCCGAGGCGGTCTTGACGCGCGCGCCATCGTGCAGAAGATGAGCGCCGAGCGAAACGATCTGGTCACCGGACTTCGATCCGGAGATGACGGCCGTCTCGCTGGTCACGCGCAGAAGCTTGACAGGCTGCAAGCGTACGGTCGAGGTCGCGCTGTCGAACACCCACACGCCGGTCGTCCTGCCGTCATCGAGCACGGCTCCGAGCGGCACCTGGACTTCCGGCTGCTGATCCTGGCTGGCAAGCCGAATGGTGACCGTCGCGCCGAGCGGTGCCGCCGCGGCCTCGCCATCGAGCACGTAGCGGGCTTCATAGGTGCGGGTCTGGGGATCGGCGGAATCCGACAATTGGCGCAGATGCGCGGTAAAGCGGCGCCCATCGCTGCCATACAGGCTCGCCTCGGCGAGCGAACCGATCGCCGGCCGCATCGTTTCGGGGAGCGCCACCACGGCTTCGCGAGGACCGGACTGCGCCAGCCGCACCACCGCTTGTCCCGCGGCGACGACCTGGCCGGGCTCACCCAGCGTTTGGGTGACCGTTCCGTCCGCGTCCGCCACCAGGACGGAATAGGTCGCCTGGTTCTCGGCGACCCCTGCGTCGGCTTCCGCCGCGGCGAGCTGCGCCTTGGCGGTGTCCGATGCGGCCTTGGCCTGCTCGTAGCGCTGCTTGGACGTCCATCCCTCGTTCACCAGATTGGCGTAGCGCCGCTCGTCGGCGTCGGTCTGAACGACAACGGCCCGCGCCGCGGCAACCGCGTTGCGCTTCGCTGCGACGGCGAGGCGCAGGTCGGTTTCGTCGATCCGCATCAGCGGCTGGCCGGACTTGACCTGCTCACCGACGTTCACCAGTCGTTCGACGATCTTGCCGGCGACGCGGAAACCGAGATTGCTTTCCACCCGCGCGCCGATGGTCCCGGTGAAACCGCGCTCGGATCCGCTGACCCGCGAGGCCGCGACCAGACGGACCATCGGGGGCTCCTGCCTGGGGTCGCTGACGGCCGAGGCTTCATGGGAGGGAATCGCAAGAGCAACGAAGGTCGCCACCCCGGCTGGGACCAGAATACCGGCGAGCACCGCAACACCCTTTTTCACGACCTGTCTCCTTTGAGTTTTAGATTGTGCCCGAAATCTATACACAAGTTAGAAGTCGATCGCAATCTAATTTTGGGATGATAACGAAAGCGTGATCTCCAGATCGAAGGTTTCCTCGCGGAGTGCCAAATCCAGGGGTTGAGATTGATAGATTGCAGTTGAACTCTATATAAGATATAGAAGTGGGACGAAATCCAAATGGAGGTCCACGATGCGAGTGAGTCGCACCCAGGCGGCCGAGAACCGCCAAACCGTGATCAATGTGGCCAGTCGCCTCTTCAGGGAGCGCGGCTTCGACGGCATTGGGCTCAAGGACCTGATGAAGGGTGCCGGGCTAACCCAGGGCGCCTTCTACAAGCAGTTCGCGTCCAAAGAGGATCTGGCGGTCGAGGCATCCAGGCGCGCTCTGGAGAGCGCGTCCGGCCGATGGACGGATGCTGCCACTCAGAATCCCGATGATCCGCTTGGCGCGGTGATCGGGTTCTACCTCAGCGGCGACCATCGCGGAGAAAAGATGGACGGTTGCCCGATCGTGGCGCTTGGCTCGGATGCCGCGCGTCAGGGCCCCGAGGTGAAGGCGGAATTTGAAGCGGGCATCAAAGCCCATCTCGACGTGCTCGGCCGCTTCATCGCCGGAGCTGACGACGAGGCCTCCCGCAGCAAGGCCATGGCCATTCTCGCGACGATGGTTGGCGCGGTGACGCTCTCGCGCATGATCAACGACCCCGATCTGGCTCAGGCCGTTCTGGATGCCGCAGCCGAACAGGTTCGCGACGCCGCTGTCGCTTGAAGGATGGGACGTTGTTCGGATTGAGAACGTGCCCGAGGCCCATTCGCGGATCAAACTAGAAAGAGAACGATGTCGAAAGAGGCAGCGGACAGCTTCGCCGGAAAATGGGCTCTGATCACGGGCGCGTCGAGTGGCCTCGGCCTTGAATTCGCAGATCTCCTGGCGGCGCAGAAAGTCAATCTCGTGCTGGCGGCGCGACGGCAAGAGCCGATGGATAGGCTTGCCTCCGATCTCCGCCGCAAATACGGGGTGGATGTGCTGGTCGAGGCGATCAATCTTGCCGCGCCGGGCGCGGCCACCCGCCTGAAAAGCAGTCTCGACGCGAGGTCAGTGACGGTCGACATCTTGTTGAACAATGCCGGCTTCGGCTTGCACGGCGATTTTCTGGACACGCCGATCGAGCATACCGCGAACATGATCCAGCTCAACATCACAACGCTCACAGAGCTGACCTATCTATTCGGCCATGACATGGCTAAGCGGCGATCCGGACATATCCTTCTCATCGCCAGCCTTCTGGCCTTCCAGGCCGTCCCCAGCTACGCGGCCTATGCGGCGACCAAGGCTTATGTCCTCGCGCTTGGCGAGGCCCTGCATGACGAACTCCGCCCAAACGGTGTGGTCGTTACCAGTCTCTGCCCGGGGCACACCGCGACGGGCTTCGATGCGGCAGCCGGCGCAACCGCATCGGCCGTGCTGCGCCTTCTCACCATGAAGCCGCGCCCGGTCGCCGCGAGCGGAATTCGGGCATTGCTGCAAGGAAAGGCTATGGTGGTCGCAGGCTTCTCGAACAAAATGGCCGCCTTTTCAAATCGTCTGACACCGCGATCAATGCAAAGGGCCACGATGAAAAGAATAATGGACGCTTGACTCCGGAGCGCCTGGGTGCGGGCGCTCGCCGAACCAGCGCGGGTTCTTGACTCTTGGCAGAGGTCGCAGAAAAGGCGCGTGTGCAAGCAAGCGCGGATACGAGCCGATGGCTCTTGTAATTGAAGCTCGACCTCAGCACCAACCATCGAAGAACGGATCGACAGTTGTCGGATCTTGGCGCGCGGGATCGCGGCCCTCTCGACGCTAGACCGGCGCCTTGAGCCGTTGCGAGCTGTGCAATGACCCGCGTTCGCGCAAGCGGTTTTGAAGAGTGTCGCCGAACAGGTTCGTGAGACCGCGCACAACGCCCCGACCAGCGCAGTCGAAATCGCCAGACCAGCCGACCTCGATAAAAATTCCAAAAAAGAACTGCGTCATAGTGTCTAAGGGAGCCATTGGTAAGAAAAAGTTTGATCAAGCTTCATTGACGGTTCTTATTTAGAACTGTATAGGGAGGCGCTCCTTGCAAAACGAGCCAATCCAAGAATTCGCCGAAAAGGGGGGAAGGTGATGATCGTCGATGAGCGCACTCCGACTCGCAATCGCGAGATCGATCGCTCGCACCGAACTTCGTTAGGTTAGAGCGAGTCTGGAGCGCAAATGGCGATCGACGTTCTTTTTCGGCCGTTCACATATAAAGGCCTGAACCTGCCAAATCGCGTCGTTATGGCGCCGATGACCCGCTCGTTCTCTCCAAATGGCATAGTTACCGCAGATGTAGCGCAGTACTACCGTCGCCGGGCCGAAGGCGGGGTCGGACTTATCATTTCGGAGGGCACAGGGGTTGATCGCCCGGCTTCCTTGAACGACCCGAACGTCCCTCGGTTTCACGGCGTACAGGAGCTCGCCGGCTGGCGTCGCATCGTGGACGAAGTCCACGATGCCGGCGGACTGATGGCGCCTCAGCTTTGGCACGTCGGCGCCGTCCGCACGCGCGAGAAAGACTGGCAGCCTCCAGGCGCCTACGACAGCCCTTCGGGGCTTTCGCGACCCGAGAAGAATCTGGGCATCCCGATGAGCGATGAGGATATCGCGGACGCCATTCGGGCTTTCGCGGATGCCGCTCTTGCCGCCAAGCGCTCGAATTTCGATGCCGTCGAGCTGCATGGAGCGCACGGCTATCTGATCGACCAATTTTTCTGGGAAGGGACCAATCGCAGAGAAGATGCGTATGGTGGCAGAAACCTACCCGGAAGAGCGCGTTTCGCCGCAGACATCGTGCGCGCGGTGCGTAAATCGGTCGGCCCTGAGTTCCCGATATTGCTTCGGATCAGCCAGTGGAAGCAGCAGGACTTCGCCGTAAAGCTCGCCAGCACGCCGCGCGAATTGGAGGCGTGGTTGATGCCTCTGCGTGAAGCCGGTGTTGACATTCTTCATTGCTCGCAGCGGCGCTTCTGGGAGGCGGAGTTCGAGGGCTCGGATCTGAATTTCGCGGGGTGGGCGAAAAAGGTGACTGGCTTGCCGACGATTTCGGTCGGCTCAGTGGGGCTGACCGGTGAGTTCATCGCCGCATACGGCGGAGAGAGTTCGCGACCGGCATCCTTGGACGAACTGGTCCGTCGTCTGGACCGAGAGGAATTCGATCTCGTGGCCGTTGGTCGGGCGCTGCTTCAGGATCCGCAATGGCTGTTGAAGGTGCGTGACGGACGAGCCGCTGAACTGATGGCTTTCGATCGCTCGGCATTTGCGACCTTGAGCTGAACATCGGAACGCGTCGATTGCTCTTTTGAGCACCGGGCATTGGAGGAGATGCGCAAGTTGCGACATCAAATCCCAAAAAAACAATGACGCAATCAGGAGGGAAAAGTGCGCGAGAAGCGGAGGGGATTGGATAGCCGTGGTCGTTGCGGAGCGCGGTCGCTCACCAGGTCGCCGAACGACAAGGGCGAGACGAGATGACGCAGGCACAGCTCGCGCAGGGGACATCGCCCCTGCTCGCGGTTCGCGACGTCAGCGTCGTGTTCGGCGGCATCATCGCGCTCAACGGCGTGTCCTTTGACATGCACAAGGGCCAGATCCTCGGCTTGATCGGCCCCAACGGCGCCGGCAAGACCACGCTGTTCAACTGCCTCTCGCGGCTTTATCAGCCGTCGTCCGGCGACATCCTGATGGAAGGCGCGAGCATCCTGACGCGGCCGCCGCACCGGATCGCCGAGATCGGCATCGGCCGCACCTTCCAGAACGTCGCGCTGTTTCCGAACCTGTCGGTGATGGACAACGTCCGCGTCGGCGCCCATTCGAAGACCTCCAGCGACATCATCAGCGACTCCCTGAAGCTTGCCTGGGTCCGGCGCAGCGAGACCAGCGTCAACAAGAAGGTGCACGAGATCCTCGCCTATCTCGATCTCGAGGACGTCGCCCACACCGTCGTGTCAGGCCTGCCCTTCGGCACGCAGAAGCGCGTCGAGCTGGCGCGCGCGCTGGCGGCCGATCCGAAGATCCTGCTGCTCGACGAGCCGGCCGGCGGCCTCAACCATGAGGAAGTCTATGTGCTCGGGGACCTCATTCGCCGCATCCGCGACGAGCGTCACATGACCGTGCTGCTGGTCGAGCACCACATGGGCCTCGTGATGTCGATCGCCGACCATGTCGTCGCGCTGAACTTCGGCAAGAAGCTCGCGGAAGGCACGCCCGCCCAGGTGCAGGCCGACCCCGACGTCATCAAGGCCTATCTCGGGAGCAAGGACCAATGACGACGCTGCTCAACGTCAAGGACCTGCGCGCCTATTACGGTCAGGTCCAGGCGCTCCATGGCCTGTCCTTCTCGCTCAACGAGGGCTCGCTCGTGACGCTGCTCGGGGCCAACGGCGCCGGCAAGACCACCACGCTGCGCGCGATCTGCAACATGGTGCGCTCGACCGGCGGCATCGAGTTCGACGGCAAGCCGCTGAACAGCCGCTCCACCGAGAGCATCGTGCGGTACGGCATCGCCCACGTGCCGCAGGGCCGCGGCACCTTCACCACCATGACGGTGGAGGAGAACCTCCAGCTCGGGGCCATCACCCGCAAGGACAGCGCCGGCATCGTCTCCGACATCGAGCGCATGTACGCGCATTTCCCGGTGCTGAAGCAGCGCCACACCCAGCAGGCCGGGACGCTGTCCGGCGGCGAGCAGCAGATGCTCGCGGTCGCCCGCGCGCTGATGCTGCGGCCGCGGCTGATGCTGCTGGACGAGCCATCCTTCGGCCTTGCGCCGCTGGTGGTGCGCGACCTGTTCGGCATCCTCGGCAAGATCAACCGCGAGGACAAGGTGTCGATCCTGGTGGTCGAGCAGAACGCCCAGCTCGCGCTCGAACTGGCCGACCAGGCCTATGTGATCGAGACCGGCCGCATCGTGATGTCGGGCAAGGCCAAGGACATCGCGAACAACGAAGAAATCCGCAAATCCTATCTGGGTTACTGAGGGAGCCGGGACAATGGAGCTGTTCACCAACCAGGTCCTGGCCGGCATCGCCACGGGCGCGATCTATGCCTGCATGGCGCTCGCCGTGGTCATGATCTACCAGGCCATCGACCATCTCAACTTCGCGCAAGGCGAGATGGCGATGTTCTCGACCTTCATCTCCTGGCAGCTGATGCAATGGGGCGTGTCCTATTGGGCCGCCTTCATCATCACGCTGGCATTCTCCTTTGTCGCCGGCATCGCGATCGAGCGCATCCTGTTCAAACCGCTCGCCAAGGCACCGGTGCTGACCAACGTCGCCGGCTTCATCGCGCTGTTTGCGATCATCAACTCCTCGGCCGGCCTGATCTGGGACTTCACCATCAAGCAGTATCCGACCCCGTTCGGCTCTTCGCCGTTCCTGGGCAGCCAGCTGATCTCGACCCACCAGGCCGGCATGATCGGCGTCACCGTGCTGCTGCTGCTCGGGCTCTACTTCTTCTTCCAGTACACGCGGATCGGTCTTGCCATGCGCGCGGCCGCCTCGGTGCCTGAATCGGCCCGCCTGGTCGGCATCAACACGAGCTGGATGATCGCGCTCGGCTGGGGCATGGCCACCGCGATCGGCTCGATCGCCGGCATGCTGATCGCTCCTGTCGTGTTCCTCGAGCCCAACATGATGGGCGGCGTGCTGATCTACGGTTTCGCCGCCGCGGTGCTCGGCGGACTGTCGAGCCCGTTTGGCGCGGTGGTCGGCGGCTTCCTGGTCGGCGTCTTCGAGAACCTCGCCGGCACCTACATCCCCGGCGTCGGCAACGAGCTGAAACTCCCGATCGCGCTCGCGCTGATCATCTCCGTCCTGGTCGTCAAACCCGCTGGCCTGTTCGGCCGGCACATCGTCAAGCGAGTTTGATCATGAGCGCTGCAGAAGACGTCGTCACGGAAGCCCCGGCCGTCGAGGCGGTTCCGAAGCGGGCCATGACGCTGGGCACGGGCACCTCGCTATTGGTGCTGGCGGCGCTGCTGATCGCACCCGTCTTCGTCAAGAACTTCATCATCTTCCAGATGACGATGCTCCTGATTTACGGGCTCGCCGTGCTCGCGCTCAACATCCTGACCGGTGGCTCCGGACAGTTCTCGCTCGGCCAGAGCGCGTTCTATGCCGTCGGCGCCTATACGACCGCAGTGCTCTTGGAGCACTTCAACGTCAACTATGCGCTGACGCTGCCAGTCGCCGGCGTGGTTTGCTTCGGATTTGGTTACCTGTTCGGCAAGCCGGCACTGCGGCTGTCGGGCGTCTATCTGGCGCTCGCGACCTTCGCGCTCGCAACTGCGATGCCGCAGCTGCTCAAGCTGAACGTTATCGAGCACTGGACCGGCGGCGTGCAGGGTCTCGTCGTCACCAAGCCTGACGCGCCGTTCGGCCTGCCGATGTCGCAGGACATGTGGCTGTACTACTTTACGCTCATCGTGACGCTCGCGATCTACATCTTCGCGGTGAACCTGCTGCGTTCCCGCTCCGGCCGCGCCTTCATGGCGATCCGCGACAACGAGATCGCAGCTTCCGCGATGGGTGTGGATGTCGCGCTCTACAAGACGCTGGCCTTCGGAGTGAGCGCCGGCATCACCGGAGTGGCGGGGGGCCTGAGCGCCATTGCGGTGCAGTTCGTGGCGCCCGACAGCTACACCTTCCTCCTCGCGATCTCGCTGTTCCTCGGCATGGTCGTCGGCGGCGTCGGCTGGCTGCCCGGCTCGTTCGTCGGTGCAGCCTTCATCATCTTCGTGCCGAACATGGCGGAGAGCATCTCCAAGGGCCTTTCCGGCGCGGTGTTCGGCGTGATGCTGTTCCTCGTCATCTACCTGGTGCCGCACGGCGCAAGGCAGGTCGCGCTTCTTGTTCAGAGAAAGCCTTCTGGGGGGAGATGACGAGAATGCCGGGCGATCGGCAGAAGCCGTTCTAAGGAATTGACCGCTCAGGCCAGCATAGGAGTCGTTCGATTGACATTCATTCTTACGCCAATTTCCGGTGTCCGCTTTGTGAGACACCGTGAGCCATTCTACACTCAAGAATTTCATAATGATAATTTCAACGAGGCAGTTGGCGGGATGCAGCGCAATTGGGTGCGGCGCGTGCTCGACTGGTATGGGGCGATTGTGCCCGGTTACTTTCGATGCTGAGCCGTCGCCATGAGACGGCCGACCTGATCGTGCTTCAATACACGGGAATATCGGGCCGACCGCGCGAGTGCTAATACCGAAGCAAGTCTCCAATCGCAGATCTTTGCTCTTCGGTCAGCGATACTTTCGCTCGCGTTTCGGCGTCGACATAGACATGCGTGAATTTACAGACGGCCGATGCCTTGTCGGCGGCTTCGCCAAACATCGCAAGCTCGTACGTGATCGAACTGCTCCCCAGTCGACCCAGCCGAATGCCGATATCGACCGTTTCCGGAAAGCCGACCGGAGCCAGGAATTCGCATTCACTGGCGATACAAAGCCCGATCGACGTCTGACCTGGCGCCCGGAGAATTCCGCGCTCGATCGCCAGAAGGGTCAAGGCCGTGTCGAACCAGCTATAATAGGTTGCATTGTTCACGTGTCCGTAGGCATCACAATCGGCCCAACGGCTCGAGATCTTCGTCCACCAGACGAAGTCTTCGCGACGCTCGTCGCGCGCCGGACGGTCGGACATCGTAGACGCTCCACTGCAACTCGTACCTGCTGAAGCTTGCCTAGCTTGTCGGATCAAGGGAGGCAAGTCACGAAGAAGCGGACGCGCGTCGATACGCGCCCGCAAAGACATTCGGATGGTGCGCGGCGATGCATGGATCGAAAGCTTCACTGGCCCCGCGTCCGGCAGCTATTTGACAAAATAACATCATGTTAGGTTCGGGTAATAAACGGATAATTGTTCGGGGTCAGCGACGCGCTATCGTTGCAGGCCGGGAATCGAGAGGGATATGTCGATGTCGACTACGCCACGGAAAATCATCTGGTCCCTTCTGCTGCTGGCAGTCTCGAGCCAGCTTACCGCTGCGCTGGCCGAGCCACTGTCGTGCGACGATGGTATCAAGCAGGCTTTTCGTCCTGATGAGAATACCAGCGTCGTCGCCGTTCGCCTGGTGAAAAAGGGCGAGGAGCTGCTGGCCCCGGACGCGCCGACGCCGATCACGGCGACCGCCGACCTCTGCCTCGTCAAATTGCTGGTCGGCCCTGGCGCCACTGCGGAGAAGGACAAGTCGGCGCGCTCGTATTCCGAAGGCATCGGCATCGAAGTCTGGCTGCCGACACCCGCCAACTGGAATGAACGCATCCGCAACTATGGCGGCGGCGGCTGGGTCGGCGGCGGACATCGCTACGCCGACAAGATCGGGAGCAAGGTGCCGGCCATCGTCAATGCCAACATCGGTTATGCTTCCGGCACCACCGATGCCGGCCAGCCCTGGTACCAGGACGGCTCCTTCACGTTCTTGTCCGACGGCAAGGTGAATGCCGAGGCGCTGCGCAGCTTTTCGGTCGATGCGATGGTCGAGCAGGCGGTAAAGACGAAGGCTCTAGTCAATCTCTATTACGGCAAGGCGCCCAAGTTCGCCTACTACGACGGCCATTCGCAAGGCGGCCGGCAGGGCATGAAGATCGCTCAGGAATTTCCGGAGCTTTACGACGGCTATCTGATCGCCCAGCCCGCGCTCAACATTGCCAGATTCGGCACCGTCTCGATTTATCCGCAGATCGTGATGAAGACCGAGCTTGGCATCACCGCAGTCAACAAGGCTGAAGCGACCGCCTTCGCGTCCAAGGTGGATGCGGTCAACAAGCGCGCGGTGGCGACCTGCGACAAGGCGGGGCTCGGCTTCCTGCTCGATCCCTTTGCGTGCGATTACGATCCTGCACGCGATGCGACTGCCCTTTGCGCGGGGGAGGCGGGGACCGGCGTCACCGGCAGCAGCAATGATGTGGCGACCTGCATGAGCGCCAGCGAGGCGAGGGCGCTCGGCAAGATCTGGTACGGCGCGGCGCGTGATGGCAACGTCGACGCAGCACAGAGCCGCGATGCTCGGAGCGGAAAGTCGCTCGGCAACAATCAGCTCTGGTGGACGTTCACGCGCGGCACCGCGATCGCCGGCCTGGTCAAGAGTGCATCCACGGACGCTCTGGCGCTGGCCTTGCAGGACGTGCGCTTTGCCGCCGATGCCGGCGCGACGTCATCGATCCCGATCGCGAACGGCTCCACAAATGTCCGAAACAAATGGCTCGAACTCGACTATGCCGGTGTTGCCGATGCCTTCGACAAGAACGTCGCCCTGCAGCCGACGCTGTTTGCGGGTCTCGCCACTGACAAGGCCGATCTTGCCAAGCTGCGCGACCTCGGCCGCAAAGTGATCGTCTGGAGCGGGCTTGCCGACGACGCCATTCCGCCGGCAGGCAACGTCAACTATCACGAGCGCGTGTTGGCGGCGATGGGTGGCCAAGCCGAGGTGCAGAAATTCATGCGCATGTACCTGTTGCCCGGCGTCGCGCATTCCTCTCAGGGACGCGCCTATGCGGCCGGGGGGCGCAACGATGCCGTGCCGCTGCCGAAACTGCCCGGCAACGCCAACCAGAAGCCCGCTCGCGAGCAGGATCAGTTCTTCTCCGCGCTCACAGACTGGGTCGAGAGGGGTGCCGCTCCGGAGGAGATCCTGCTGGTGTCGCGCGATAACAGCGTGAGCTATCCGGCGTGTGTCTATCCGCTGATGACCACATGGAACGGCAGCGGGCCGACAACGCAGCCTTCAAGCTTCAGCTGCCGCTGATCCCTGCAATGTTGCTGACAGGGCAACACCAATCCCTGCGAGCTGGTCGACGCCGGCCGGCTTGCCGCCGCCGTCGCCCCCTGCGCGGAATGGCTGCCGCGCAGATCGGCGTGACGGATCGCCCGGACCACCCTTCGGACGAAAGAAAAGGACACGCGGAGTAACGACGCTTTCTTCGCGGGACTGCTCGTCATCGAGGCGGTGCGGGAGTTCATGGCTGCGCTCGACCGGTCGGCATTGTGGTGCCGTTTGTCTTACCAGGCCAGCCCGGTCGGGGGCTGCTTGCGATCCCCTGTCGATCAGGGTCCTCCGGCTAAGCTCTGATAGGTCTTCCGCATGATCGGCTTTCCGCGGGCGGCGTCTCCGGCTGCCCGACCGCGCCCTTTGATCACCGGCGGCTCTGGTCGATAGGCCTGGGAATTGGAGGCCCCATCAAGTGCAACGGCGACGACCACGCATTCGGGCTTGCTGTGCGGCACCAGCTTTGCTAATAGTTAAACGGTCAGTCGGATTATTATTCGGGTCGGAGGCCAGACGATGAACGTCGTACGACGGATGGCGCAATGGAACGAGCTGATCCACCCCGATCGGATCCACGGCTCGCTCTACACCGACCGTTCCATTTTCGAGGCAGAACTGCAGAACATCTGGTACCGGACCTGGGTCTATGTCGGCCACGAGAGTGAGGTCCCCAAGGCCAACGACTACGTCGTCAAGTCAATCGGTCCGCAATCCGTGATCATGACGCGCGACGAGCAGGGCAAGGTAAACCTGCTGCTCAACCGCTGTTCGCACCGCGGCAATCAGGTCTGCTCCTATGACCGCGGCAATGCGCGGTCCTTCACCTGTCCGTTCCACTCATGGACATTCGCCAATGACGGCCGCCTGGTTGGCTATGCCTTCCCCGACGGATATGAGGGGCAGGACAGGGCGGAACTCGCGCTCGGTCGGGTGACGCGCGTCGAATCCCACCGCGGGTTCGTGTTCGGCTCCTTCGCCGCCGAAGGCCCGACCCTGAAAGAGCATCTCGGAGGCGCCGCCGAGACCATCGACCGCCTGGTACGCACCTCGCCGGAAGGCGAAGTCGAAGTCACTGCCGGTTTTCTCAAGCATCGCGTGAAGGCGAACTGGAAGTTCATCCTGGAGAACGAGTGCGACGGCTATCATCCGGCCTTCGTCCACACCTCGATCTTCGGCGTCGCCGACAGCATGATCGGCAAGCTCTATGGCGGTGCCTCGACCGCACTGACCCGCGACTACGGCAATGGCCACACCGAGATCGACCTGCGGCCCGAATTCCGCAAGCGCGACCTGCCGATGAGCTGGTTCGGCACCAGTGAAGAGCGCTTGCCGGACTACACGGCGCGCATGAAGGCGGCTTATGGCGATACAGCCGCACGGGAGATCATGATCGATGGCACGCCGCATGTGATGATCTTCCCGAACCTGTTCATCGCCGAAATCCAGATGTTCGTCATTCAGCCGCTCGGTGTCGACGACAGCGTGCAGCACGTTACTGCGCTGCAGTTCAAGGGGGCGCCTGATCTGAACCGCCGCTTGCGCCAGCAGACCATGGGCTCCGTCGGCCCGGCCGGCTTCCTGCTTGCCGATGATTCCGAGATGTACGAACGCTGCCATCGCGGTGTACTGGCGCGCAATCCGGAATGGGTTTTTCTCGGCCGCGGCGAAAAGCGCGAGCGCCGGGACGAACTCGGTTTCAAGATCGGCCACGTCACGGACGAGGTGCCGTCGCGCGGCATCTGGGCTCACTATCGCAAGCTGATGGAGGCCGCCTGATGCTGTCGCGCGAGAGCAGCGCCACGCTGATGGGCGCCGTGACTGCCTTCCTGAATCGCGAAGCGCGCTTGCAGGATGAACATCAATACGAAGCCTGGGAAAGGCTCTGGACCGACGACGGCGTCTACTGGGTGCCGGCCAACGGCGCCAATATCGATCCGGAGCGGGAGATGTCCATCATCTACGACAACCGCTCGCGGATCGCCCTGCGCGTGCGCCAGCTCATGACGGGCAAGCATTTCACCCAGACGCCGCAATCGAACCTGCGTCGGCTCGTTTCCAACATCGAGCTGATGGGTGAGCAGCCGGGCGGCGACATCGCGGTGGCCAGCAACAGCCTGATCTTCGAATCGAGCTTGCGTGACGATACGCTGTGGGCCGCCCGCAACGAGTACCGATTGCGCCATGTCGATGGCGATTTGCGCATGGCTTACAAAAAGGTGGTGCTCGTCAACAATGACAAGGCGATCTACACACTGTCATTCCTGGTCTAGGAGAGGTCTCGCGCCATGATCGATAAGGGACCTGTTTTGCTCGACATCGACAAGGGTATCGCGCATCTGCGTCTCAACCGGCCCGATGCCGCGAACGGCATGAGCGTCGAGCTTCTCAGCGCGCTCTGCGATGCCATCATGGCGTGTCACGGCCACCCCGATCTGCGCGTGGTACTGCTGAGCGGCGAGGGTGCGAACTTCTGCGCCGGTGGTGACGTGCGCGCCTTTGCGTCCAAAGGCGAGAAATTGCCGGACTATATCCGCCAGGCGACGGCCTATCTGCAGAATGCGGTCACCGGCTTGTTGCGGCTCGAAGCACCTGTCATTGCCTCGGTGCACGGCTTTGCGGCGGGCGGCGGCGGGTTCGGCCTCGTCTGCGCCTCAGACATCGTCATCGCGGCCGAATCGGCGAAGTTCCTCGCGGGTGGAACGCGCGTTGCGATGGCGCCGGATGCGGGCGTGTCGGTCACGCTGTCACGCCTGGTGGGCCTGCGGCGCGCGATGTCGATCCTCCTCACCAATCCGGTGATCCCGGCGGCCGAGGCACTCCAGATGGGGATCGTCACCAAGGTCGTTCCTGACGGCGAGCTCACCGAGGCCTCGCTGACGCTGGCGCGCGAGCTCGCAGCCGGAGCGCCGAAGGCGCTTGCCGCAACCAAGCGCCTGGTCTGGGCCGGCACCGGGACGAGCATCGAGCAATGCCTGTCCGAGGAGGCGCGCACGGTTTCAGAGCTGTCCGGCATGGCGGACGCGCGCGAGGGCCTTGCAGCCGTCATCGAGCGGCGCAAGCCCATCTTCACGGGACGCTGAGGTGTGACAGATACGCTTCCATTCGGACGACTGGACGGCCGGCGCGCCTTCGTGTCGGGCGGCGCGCGCGGCATTGGCGCTGCGATTGCAAAGAGCTTTGTCGGTGCGGGCGCCAACGTCCTGATTGCCGACCTCGACATGGCCCAAGCTTCCGAGGTCGGGCGGCAGATCGGCGCCGCCGCTGTTCGCCTCGACGTCAGCGATGCGGGCGCGGTGCAGGCGGCCGTGGCGCAACACGGCCCATTCGACATCCTCGTCAACAATGCCGGGATCGACCAGCACGCCTTTTTCATCGAGACCACGCCGCACGACTGGGCAAAGCTGATCGCGGTCAATCTCACGTCTGTTCTGGCCTGCACCCAGGCCGTCCTGCCGGCGATGCAGGCTGCAAGGTACGGCCGCATCATCAACATAACATCCGAAGCCGCCCGGCTCGGGTCCAAGGGTGGGTCGGTTTACTCCGCCGCCAAGGGCGGGGTCATCGCCTTCACCAAGAGCATGGCGCGAGAGAACGCGCGATACGGCATCACGGCGAATGCGATTGCGCCCGGTCCGATCCGCACGCCAATGCTGGAGCAGGCGATCGCCCGCGGTGGTGACAAGATCCTTCGAGCGATGACCGATGCAACCCTGCTGGGCCGGCTCGGCGAGCCGGACGAGGTTGCAGCAGCCGCGCTGTTCCTGGCGTCCGACCAGGCCGCCTACATCACGGGTGAGACGCTCGGCGTGTCCGGCGGCATGGGAATCGGCGGCTGAGATGAAGGATGCGGCCAGCGATATTGCGGTAACCCCTGTCGATCGTGCGGTCGAGCGGCTGCAGTCGGTCTACCGCAAATGGACGCGCGATACGAGCGTCGAGCAGATGCGTCACGATTGGGATGGAGCGTTCGCCGGCTGCTCCGTGCCGATGACCTGCCGTCAGGTCTCGGTCGGCGGTGTCGAGGGCGAGTGGTTCGCGCCCGCCGCCGCGCCGCAGGAGAAAGCCATCCTCTATCTCCATGGCGGCGGCTTCCGCGTCGGCTCGATTGCCTCGCACCGGGATCTGATCGCGCGAATCGCCAGCTCCTGTGGTTGCCGCCTCCTGGCGATCAACTATCGCCTGGCGCCCGAGCATCGCTTTCCAGCCGCGCTGGACGATACGCTCGCCGCCTATCGATACCTGCTCGACCAGGATTTGCGACCACCCGACATCGCACTCGCGGGAGACTCGGCCGGCGGCAACCTCGTGCTGAGCGCCATGCTGGCGTTGCGTGATCGCGGCGAGAATCTGCCGGCAGCCGCCGTGCTGATGTCGCCCTGGACCGACCTCGCCGCGACAGGTGCAAGCTACGAAAACCGCGCGACGGTCGACCCGATCCATCAGCGCGCGATGATCCTCGTACTAGCGAAAAACTATCTGGGCCGGGATGGCGATCCGTGTCACCCGCTGGCCTCGCCGCTCTATGCCGACTTGTCCGGCTTGCCGCCGCTTCTGATCCAGGTCGGCGACCGCGAGACGGTGCGCGACGATTCAACCGAGTTCGCTGCCAGAGCCAGAGCTGCCGCCGTCAACATCGAGCTGCAAATCTGGGATGGCATGATCCACGTGTTCCAGATGTTCCCGGAAATCCCGCAGGCTGGCGAAGCTATCGCGGCGCTTGCAAAATTCCTGCGCGGACATCTTCACATCCAAGATGGGAGGGCGGCACAATGAACGTCATGACATCCAGTTCCCGCCAGCCTGTTGAAGCTGAATTTCAATTCTCGGAGCAACCCAATCTGCCCGAGGAGCTTCGCATGCTACGCGAGCAGGTACGTCGCTTCGTCGAGAAGGAGGTGGTGCCGCATGGTGACGCCTGGGAGCGCGACGGCAAGATCCCGCGCGAGATTTTTCGCCGCATGGGCGCGCTCGGATTTCTTGGCATGCGTCACGCGCCGGAGTACGGCGGCACCGACATGAGTCCGCTGGCCTCGATGGTGTTCGCCGAGGAATTGGGACGCTCGAGCTTCGGCGGCTTCACCTCGTCGATCCTGGTGCACACCGACATGTCGGCGGTGCACATCTCTTTGCGCGGTACGCCGGAGCAGAAGCAGAAATACCTGCCGGCAATCATCCGTGGCGAGACGATTTGCTCGATCGCAGTGACCGAGCCGGATGCCGGGTCCGACGTAGCTGGCCTGAAGACCCGCGCGACCCGCGATGGCGACAGCTGGGTGATCAACGGCTCCAAGATGTTCATCACCAATGCGGTCTATGGCGACATCCTGATCGTCGCTGCCCGTACCGATCCGCACGCCAAGGGCAGCCGGGGCATCTCGCTGTTCATCGTCGAGCGCAATACGCCGGGCATCGCTGTGACCAAGCTCGACAAGCATGGCTGGCTCTGCTCGGACACCGCTGAAATCGCCTTCCAGGACGTCCGTGTACCGGCCAATGCTCTGCTCGGAGAGGAAAACAAAGGCTTCTACGGCATCATGGAGACATTCCAGAACGAGCGCATCTGCATCGGCGGCATCTGCGCCGGCGAATCCGCCAAGGCGATCGAGCTGACGGCAAACTACGTAAAGACACGGCAGGCGTTCGGCGGACCGCTCTGGAACCAGCAGGCCGTGCGACTGAAGCTCGCCCAACTCGCGGCCAAGGCAGCCGCCGCGCGCCAGCTTGCCTATCACGCCGCCGAGCTCGCCTCGGCTGGGCAGCCCTGCCTGCGCGAAGTGTCGATGGTCAAGGCGCTGTCGCCCGAGGTGCTTCACGAGGTCGTGCACGGCTGCCTGCAGTTGCACGGCGGCAGCGGCTTCATGCGCGGGACGCCGATCGAGCGCATGGTTCGGGACGCGCGCGTGCTGACCATCGGCGGCGGCGCCACCGAGGTCATGCTGGAAGAAGTCGCCAAGAGGATGTAGCTCAGGCGATCTTGCGGGGAGGAAGGTCAATGCAAAAGGCTCGTTCCGACATCGCACGGGCGCTCTACGCGGCCCTGGCTGCAGGAAACAGGGAGCAGCTTGAGACCTTGCTCCACCCGGATTTCGTTGGCGAGATCGCCGAGGGAATGCCCTTCGGCATTGGTGGCCGGCACGAGGGCTCCTCTGCGATGCGCCGCAACGGGTGGGGAGCGATTGCCCGGCATTTTGCGGCACGTGCGGAGCCGGAGCGCTTTCTCGAGGTCGGAGAGGCGTGCCTGCTTGTGACAGGCCGATATCGTGGCGAGGGCAGGCATGGAGGAGCCTCTCTCGACGCCTCTTTTGCGCACCTCATCTCGTTTGAGGGTGATCGCATCACGCGCCTCGAGCAATATACCGATACGGCCCGCTGGCATGATGCCGCGAGCCCGTTCAAGACCGTTCTCCTCAACATCGCAGATGGTGTTGCAACGCTTCGGCTAAATCGGCCCGACCAGGGCAACGCCATCAATGAAGAGATGGCCGCGGATCTTGAAGAGGCTTCAACGCGAATTGCCGAGACCTCCGGCTTGCGCGCCGTACTGATTTCGGGAAACGGACCAAACTTTACCATGGGAGGGGATGTCAATCTCTTTGCCGGCACGCCGTCGGCCGAGCTGCCGGGCAAGCTTCGTCGCATGATCGATGGTTATCATCGCGCCATCGATCGCTTGACGAGCATCGATGCACCAGTCGTTGCGGCGGTGCGCGGCGCGGCGGCCGGAGGCGGATTGGGCCTCCTCTACATTGCAGACATCGTGGTCGCATCCACCGACGCGCGCTTTGCTCTCGGATATGGCGCGCTGGGTTTGACGTCCGACGGTGGCAACACCTGGTTTCTGCCGCGGATGGTTGGCATGCGGCGGGCGCAGGAACTGTTCCTGCTGAACCGCCGCTTGTCGGCGCAGGAAGCCTTGGAATTCGGCCTGGTCTCCCGCCTCGTGCCGGACGATTCGGTGGAAGGCGATGCAATCGCCGTTGCCCGCGAACTGGCGGCGGGGCCGACGCGGGCCTTTGGGGCCATGCGGCGTATGCTACGGCAATCCTTTGAAACGAGCCTCGGCGCTCAACTCGAAGCCGAAATGCAATCGATCGTCGACGCGAGCCGCTCCGACGATGCGCGCGAGGGTATCGCCGCCTTCGCAGCCAGGCGTCGGCCCGTCTTTAAAGGCGGATGACCGGGCGTTGCCTCGGCCATCCGCTGGAGGTCATCACTTCACCGGCTTAAAGCTGAGCGTAGCGGTGTCGGCCTGCGTGATCTGCAGCTTCTGGTTCGAGAAGCGGATGCCGGGTCCGAAGCTGATCGGAGCCATCACGCCGGTCTCGACATTCTTGGTCTTCTCCAACTCGCTGATCGTACAGGCCCAGGTCGGCTGCTTGCCGCAACGTTCGATTGCCGCGATCAGAACCTTGGCCGCGGCATAGCCACTCATCGTGTAGCGATTGATCCCCTTGAACTCTGCTTCCGACACAAGCGGCCTTGCTTTCTCGAGGAACGCTTTGCCGGCCTCGCCGGCAAAGGGCTCGACATAGTCCACCGCGAAGATGCCATCGCCGGCCGGCCCCATCAGCTTGAGCACCGGCTCGATGCGGCCGGGCCAGAAGATGCCGGTCACAGGCTTGACGTTGAGCTTCTCGAGTTCCTTCATCATCGCGATGTTCTCCGCGATGATGCCGCCGGCCAGGAACACTTCGGCGCCGGAATCCTTCAGCTGGAGCATGTCAGACGAGAAATCCTGCTGGCCCTTCTTGTAATTGCCGCTGTAGACGACTTTCAGTTTCTTCGACTTGACCACGGAATCGAAGCCGTCGCGCACCGTGATGCCGTAGTCGTCGTCCTGCGTGATGAGACCCCATTTCTTGCCGGGGTTCTTCTCCGCGAGATAGTTGACGAGATGGATGATGCCTTCCTCGTAGGACTGGCCGACGACGAATACGTTCTTGCGCGGCGGCTCCCACAACAGCTTGACCGGCGCGACGTCGATCACGGTCGGGATGCCCGCCTTCTCGAGTACGGGCATCACGGCGATCGACTGGCCAGAGCCGGACATGCCAAGCATGGCAAAGACCTTGTCGACCTCGATCACTTTCTTGACGCCCTGGATGGTACGCGCGGTGACGTAGCCGTCATCCTCCAACACGTACTTGATCTTGCGGCCGTTGATACCACCGGCATTGTTGGCTTCCGCGATCGCGATCTTGTGACCGATCGAGGCGGCGACGCCGAGTAGCGCCGGGGGGCCGGTGAGCGGTTCGACATCGCCGATCAGGATCTCGGTATCGGTGATCCCGGGCTCCGCGGCAAATGCACCGCCGCCCGCCAGCAAGGTCGTCGCGAGCAGGATTGACGCGGTAGTCAGATGATTTCTCATTGTCCGTCCTCCCTCCAATTTTGATCTTCTTTGTCAGTAACGCAGCGGCCAGTTCACCCATGCGCGCCTGATGTCGTGCCAGGCACCGACCAGCCCGCGCGGTTGGAAGCGTAGGAATAGGATGATGACGAGGCCGTAGAGCATGCTCTTCAGCTCCTGTGCGCCGGTCGTAAACACCGCGTCGAGCTGCGCGCTGAAGAAGCTGAAGACGAGGCGTGCAGCCTCGGGAAGCAAAACGATCAGAACGGTCCCGAGCACGGCGCCGAGCGCCGACCCGAGCCCACCGACGATCAGGATCGCCAGAGCCTCGATCGACAGCAGGAACGGAAAGCCTTCGACGCTGACGAAGGAGAGGTAGATACCGTAGAGAGCACCGGCGAGGCCGGTAATGAAGGCCGACGTGACGAAGGCAAGCAGCTTGTAGGCATGCAGGTTGATGCCCATGACACGGGCCGCGGTGTCGTTGTCGCGGATCGCGACAAAAGCCCGGCCGACCCGGCTGCGGCGAATGTTGAGTGTGGCAAACAGGGTCAGCGTGGCGACGCCAAGGCAAAGGTAAGTGAAGGCTGCGTCGCTGTCGAAGCTGATGCCAAGAATCTCCGGCCGCTGCACGGAGAGGCCGCGGGCGCCATTGGTGAGCCAGCGCATCTCCAGGATTACCGTGTTGATGATGAACGAGAAGGCGAGCGTCGTGATCGCGAGGTAAAGGCCCTTCAGGCGCAGCGATGGCGCACCGACGATCAAGCTGGCCAGCGCCGGCACGAGCCCCGCGCCGAGGAAGCCGATCAGCGGCGGCAGATGATATTTCGCTACCAGGATGGCATAGGCATAGGCGCCGGTGACGAGGAAGCCGACATGGCCGAGCGAGATCAGACCGGTGTAGCCGGTCAGGATGTTGAGGCCGAGCGCGCCGGTCACCGTGATCAGGATAATCATCAGGAACGACAGCGCATAAGCGTTCAAGACGTAAGGCGCGACGATCAGCGCCAGCAACAGCACCGCCGACCACAACCAAATCGGCGGAGATTCGATCAGGGCGACGAGCTCGCCATAAGTCTGCTTGTAATCGCCGGTGCGCATCGTCCTAGACCCTCTCGATGTCGCGTTCGCCGAACATGCCGAACGGGCGGATCATGAGCACGACGATGATCATCGCGAAGCCCGCGATTTCCTTCATGTCGGAGCCGAGATAGCCGCCGGCGAGATTTTCGGTGATGCCGATGAGCAGGCCACCGAGGCCGGAGCCGAGAACGGCGTCGAGCCCGCCCAAAATGGTGGCTGGAAACGCCTTGAGCCCGAGCTGGAACATGGCCGGCGACAGATCGTATGAAAGGGCGAAGAACACGCCGCCGATGCCGGCGATGACCGACGAGGCCGCCCAGGCCATCGCGTGAACGCGGCTGGCGCTGATGCCCATCAGCAACGCGGTGCGATCGTCGGCCGCGACCGCGCGCATCGCGATCCCCATCTTGCTGTAGCGGAAGAACGCCCAGATCGCCGCCAGCAGCGCCAGCAGCGTCGCAATGACAGCTATCTGGCCCGTGCGGACGCCGATGCCGTCGAAGCGTACGATGTCGCGACCCATTCCGACGTCCAAACCGTGCGGATAGGCGTCCCAGATGAAGTTGATCGCCGAGCGCAGGATCACCGCCAGCCCGATGGTCACCATCACGGTCGCAAACACCGGCTCGCCCAACATCGGCCGCATCACGACGCGCTCGATGATCAGGCCGAGCAGGATGGCGGCGAGGATAGCGCCGAACGCCACCACGACGACATTTCCGCCGACGGTGGTCGAGATGGTCCAGGCGATATAGGCGGTGATCATGGTCATCTCGCCCTGCGCGAAATTGACCAGCCCGGTCGATTTGTAGATGACGGCAAAGCCCATCGCGATCAGGCCGTAGATCGCGCCGATTGCGAGACCCGAGATCAAAAGCTGCAGGAGATACTGCATTCAGTCCTCCGCCGGATAGATGATGGCGAGCTCGCGCGCGAACTTCTTCTCGATCATGGCGCGCCGCACCTTTTGCGTGGCGGTCAGCTCGCCGTCGTCGTGGTCGAGCTCCTTCTCCAGGATGGCGAACCGCCTGACGTTCTCGACCCGGGCAAAGCGCTTGTTGGTCTCGCCAACGATGCGCTCCACCAACTCGTGGACTTCGGGGAGCTGCGACAGCGATTTGTAGTTGGTGTAGGCCAGCGCCCGGTCGCGCGCCCAACGGCCGACATTGTCGTAGTCGACCTGGATGATGGCGCCGAGATACTTCTTGGCCTCGCCGACCACGATCGCTTCCTTGACGAATTCGGAATCCTTCAGCGCGTTCTCGATCTCGGAGGGTGCGATGTTCTTTCCACCCGCGGTGATGATGATGGCCTTCTTGCGGTCGACCACGGCGATCTCGCCATTGTCGAGCACCTCGACGATGTCGCCGGTGCGCAGCCAGCCCCCGTTCTCGAGTGAAGCCGTCGAGGCCTTTTCGTCGAGGAAGTAGCCCTTGAAGACACCGGGATTGCGCAGCAGGATCTCGCCGTCGTCATCGAGCTTCCATTCGGTCCGCGGAAGCGGCAGGCCGCAGCCGCCGATCCGGTGGTGGCTTGCCGACTGGACGAAGGCGACGCCGCCGCTTTCGGTGAGCCCATAGCCCTGCGAGACCGGGCGGCCGATAATGTCGAAGAAGCGCAGGGTCTCAGGCGAGATCGATGCGCCTGCGCAGAGCCGATGACGGCTATAGGCGAAGCCGAGGTGACGCTGCAGATTCCGGAACATCAGGAGATAAAGCAGGCCGTAAGCGGCCCGATCGATGAAGCTTTGCTTGCCTGCCTGCCGGCGGTCGGAAAGTGTGCGACCCCAGGCGAGGCAAGCCCTGGTCAGGCCTTGCCGCAGCCTGCCGCTTTCGCCGAGCCGGAACAGAAAGCCCTGTTGCAGCTTCTCGTAGATGCGCGGTACGCCGACGAAGAAGGTCGGCGCGATCTCGCGGATATTGGTGGCGACGGTGTCGATCGATTCGGCAAAGCTCACCGTGCCACCGAGCACCAGATGCGTCACCATGCCGTAGCAGCGCTCTGCGACGTGGCACAGCGGCAGATAGCTGACGGCCTCGAACGGCTTATCCGCGATGCCGACGGCTTCGGCGTAAGTGTAGGCGGCGTAGACGAGATTGCGATGTGTCAGCATCGCGCCCTTGGGCGGGCCGGTTGTGCCGGAGGTGTAGACCAGGATGCAGACGTCGTCGGGCGCGCCTTGCGAGATCAGGCGATCGAGTGCCGCGTTCGCGTCCGGAGTCTCACGTGCATGGGCAAAGCCGCGCTGGCACAGGGTCTCGAACGACATCAGCGCCGACTGGCGGTAGTGCCGCAGGCCCTTCATGTCGATGCAGACGATGGCCTCGACATCGGGCAGTCCGCCATTGTTGGCCATGGCGTCCAGCACTTTGTCGGTCTGCTCCTGGTCGCCGGTGACGACAACACGGGCGCCGGAATGCTTGACGATGTATTGCAGCTCGACCCAGGGATTGGTCGGATAAATACCGACGGTCACGGCCCCGATCATCTGCGCGCCGAGATCGGCGTAAAACCATTCCGGCGTATTCTCGCCGGCGATGGCGATGCGATCGCCGGCCTTGATGCCGAGCGACAGCAGGCCTAACGCCACTGCACGCGCCGTCTCGTAATAGTGGCGCCAGGAGTAAGGGTTCCAGATGCCATAATCCTTTTCGCGCAAGGCCCGTGCCTCGCCATGCACGGCGGCGCGGTGTCTCAGCATCTGCGGAATGGTGATGGCACCATCCCGGAGCGAGGCACGAAAGGTCGCCACATCACTTGCGGGCGCGCTGCGGGTGGCGGCCGCCTGGAGCGGCGGAAGCGCGGAGCGGAGGCTATCGAGCGTCGACATCACGATCCCGCCTGTGCAATTGCGCCGGAACGTTTGCCGCCGAGATAGGCTTCGGCGACGGCTGGATGGTGTCTGATCTCGTCGGGTGTGCCTTCGGCAATCTTGCGGCCAAAATTGAGCACGTGGACGCGGTCGGAGATGTCCATGACGATCCGCATCTCATGCTCGATCATCAGTACGGTGATGCCGAGCTCGTCTCGTATGTCGAGCACGAAACGGGCGATGTCCTCCGTCTCCTCCTGGTTCATGCCCGAGACCATCTCGTCGAGCAGCAGGATCTTGGGCTCCGAAGCGAGCGCGCGCGCAAGCTCGACGCGCTTCTGCTGGCCGTAGGATAGCGTCCCGACGACGGCGTCTCTGACATGCTCGATCTCGAGGAATTCGATGATGTGCTCGACCCGTTGCCGCGCCGCGATCTCCTCACTGCGGCTACGGCCGAAGAAGATGACGGCATCAAGCACGTTGGAACGTAGATGGGTGTGGCGGCCGGTCAGGATGTTCTCGACCACGGTACCGTGCTTGAACAGGGCTAGGTTCTGGAAGGTGCGGCCGATTCCGGCGGCGGCAAACCGCCAGGGCGAGATGGTTGAAACATCGACGCCGTCGAATACGATCAGGCCGCCGCTCGGCCGCAGCACGCCGGATATCATGTTGAACAGGGTGGTCTTGCCAGCGCCGTTCGGGCCGATCACGCTGCAGATCTCGCCGGGCGCGACCGTGAGGCTGACGTCGGCGATGGCCTGGAGGCCGCCGAAACGCTTGCTGAGGTTTTCGACCTTAAGGAGCGCGGTCACGACAGCCACCGCTTGCGACGCTTGTAGTGCTTGACCTCGCGCAAGCTCTTGCGGCCGGCCGAGGAGACGCCGAGGTAGAATTCCTGGACATCCTCATTGGCCGTGAGCTTCCTGGCGGTGCCGTCGAGCACGACGCGCCCCGTTTCGAGAATGTAGCCATAATCGGCGATATCGAGCGCACGCTGCGCGTTCTGTTCGACCAGCAGCACCGTCATCTTCAATTCGTCGCGCAGGCGGGCGATCACCTCGTAGATGCGGTCTATGATCAGCGGCGCGAGCCCCAGCGACGGCTCGTCGAGTGCGAGCAGGACCGGATCGGTCATGAGTGCGCGGCCGATCGCGAGCATCTGCTGTTCCCCGCCGGACATGTAGCCGGCTATCTGGTCGCGCCGTTCGTAGAGTCGCGGAAACAACGCGAATACCTTTTCGCGACGCTCGCGCGCCTCCGCACCGGTCCTCGTGTAGCCTCCCATCTGGAGATTTTCGTCGATCGTCAGTGCAGCAAAGACACGACGGCCCTCGGGTACTTGCACGATGCCGCGGCGTACCAGCGCGTCGGGCGGGAGCTGATGCACGTCCTCGCCACTGAAGCGAATGCTGCCATTCTCGATCACGCCCTCCTCGGTGTAGAGGATGCCGGACATCGCTTTGAGCAGCGTGGACTTGCCGGCGCCGTTGGAGCCGAGCAGGGCGACGATGCCACCTTCGGGCACCGCAATCGAGACGTCGCGAATGGCCTCGATCGCGTTATCGTAGACGATGCGGATGTTGCGGAATTCGAGCAGGCAATCCGGCGCGGGCATCGCTTGCGTCGCGGAGGAGGAGGTCGGGGTTCGGATCGTGGTCGGCATCGATCAGATCCGGCTCGCTTGGGCCGCGGGCGGCCGCGTTGCGAGGATGGCGTCGGTGACGATCTTCGCCGTCTCGGCGCAGGCCTGCGTGCCGCCATTGCCATATTGCTTGACCGCATCGCCGACGCACCACAGGCCCTCGATGCCGGTCTCGCGCGGCAGGTCGTAGCCGGCGCAGCTCCGTTGCGCCGGCCAGTCGTCGCGCATCACGCGGATGGAGAGGATTTTGGCCTGGTCGAAATTGCTGAACTGTTCGCGGAGATCCGTCAGCGCAAGTGCGATCTCGGCATCGGAGTCGAACTCGCCGAGCGCGGGAACCGGCACGGCATAGGCAACATAGAGATGCCAGCCGGGCGGCGCTAGCTCTGGGCAAGTGGCGGAGAGGTTCGCCATGTTGCACAACCGGCGCGTCTTGCCGAACGTCACGATGCCGGGGTGGTTCAGTAGCGGCTCGCGGCTCGCGACATTGATGACGATGTTGGCGGCCGGACGGAGGTCGTTCCTGACCCGGGTGACATAATCAGCGGGGAAGGCGGCTTCGCCGGCAAGCGCGACGGTTGCCTTCGGCCCGGCATTGCTGACGACGAGATCGGTGTCGATCCGCGTCGGCTTGCCGTCCCGGACCAGGGTCACGCCGCTCACTTGTCCGTTCGCCGTGTGGATTTGGGTAGCCGGTGCGCCGAGCCAGACCTCGCCATTGCGCCTGACCGCCGTCGCAAGGCTGTTCCAAACGCCGACCGTTCCCTCCGGACAGAAGCCGAACTTCTTGAAGGCGCCCTTGCTGGTGAAATAGGTGAGGAAGGCGCGAGCTGGCAGCTCGGCGGCGTTGCAGGCGAAGATCGCAGCACAAAGATTGCGGAAGAGCGCATGCACGGTGGCGTTGCTGGTGTAGCCCTTCAGCCAGTCTTCGGTGGATTGCCGGCCATCGGGCAGATTGCCGGAGCGGGCGTCGGCGAATTTCTCGAGGATGCGGGAGGCCTGCTTGGTCAGTTGCCCGAGCAGGAGCGACCAGCCGCCGCGGCCCACATCGATCAGCTTGCCGTCGATGAAGAAGGAGCTTGCCGGCTCCGGCGCGCGAATGTTGAGCGGGGCGCCGACGGTGCGAAACGTCTCCTCGAACACGCCGCCGAACTCGATCGCGATCGCGCCGATATTGATCTTGAAGCCGTCGATCTCCTCGGTTGAGGCGCGGCCGCCTAGCCTGTCGTGATCATCGACCAGGACCGTGTAGAGCCCGGCATGCGCCAGCCGCGCCGCAGCGCACAGGCCGCCCGCGCCGGCCCCGATCACGACAGCATCGACCTTCCGACTGTCCACGCACAACCTCCCTGATGCCGCTGGGTTGGTCCCGCGTGCCTGAATTGCTTGCCCGACGAGATAGGACGATATTATAATCCGACCGGCCGTTCAAATTATTTTTTGATCTGGATCAAACTTTCGGACGCCTCGGCTAGAGTTCTGGTGGACTTGTGTCCACAAGCTGAGCGCGATGGCCGAAGCGGTTGTATAGAGGAGCGGAAGTCGCCGGATTCGGCGGCGTTCGTTTTGAGCGAGAGAGGCCGATGGCGCGGACGCGCTCTGAGAACTACGACGACATTCACCGCGGAATCATCGTGGCGGCCCGCGGCCTGTTCGCAGAACACGGCTATATGCGTGCCTCGATCGCCGATCTCGCCGAAGCGTGCAAGCTGTCACGCGGCGCGCTGTATCACTACTTCGAATCGAAGGAAGCGATCCTGTTCGCAATTCTGGACGAGCACGTACGCCAGATGATTGCGGACGTCGAGAACGCGATCGCAAGGCATGAATCGACGGCCGATCAGTTCCGAGCAGCGATCCGCGCCATCGTCGATCTCAACGCGCGTTCGCCGCAGGAACAACGCCTGATCCTCAACGATCTGACGTTCCTGTCTGAAGACGACCAACAGACGATCAAATCTCTTGAGCGCCAGATTGTCGATCTGGTTTCCGGCCTGCTTCTCCAGCTCGACAATCAGGGGAAGATCGTCAAGCGGACGCGGAAGGTCTACGCCATGATGCTCTTTGGCACACTGAACTTCAGCCACACCTGGTATGATCCCAAGGGAGGGATTGGACCGGCCGAGTTCGCGGACATGATCGTGGATCAATTCCTGTATGGGATCGCGAGTCCTGTTGTGTCACGGCATCCCGCGACGTCCGCGCGCTCTGCCAAGTCAGCCTCGTAAAATTCCAGCTTTTACGCCGCGTCTGGCTTCTCACAGCCGTGCACGCAACTCGCGCTTGAGGACTTGCCGGCATCGGAAGGCGGGAATCTATGACGCCGACAAGTTTCGACATCCACACCGTACTTTTATCTCAAGTGCGCCCACCGGCTACAGCTGGGAATATTTCAAGAGAGCACTGCGCACGCTTACCGTCATTTGGCTCGTGCCTTCGCCATCCTCAAAGCATCTTAGACTCAGCCGCCATCGGATCGGCTATTTTACAGCGTACGAGCCGCTCACTGCCGCGGTCTAGTTTTCAGCGCAGCCTATGAGCTGTACGCATTTCACCCTACCCAGAAGCGCGACGTGGTCTCTGAATCGCGGCAGGAATGAGCTGCCGCGCCAGATTAATGAAATGTTGCGCGTGGCTGAGCAAGTCAGCGTCTTTACGTTTTACCAGATATAGCTGTCTTTGAATGCGGGGTGCTACGATGCGAAGTGTTTCCACTCCGTTGGCCCGCGCATCAAAGGAGGTCGGCAGAATGGAAACATACTGCCCGCTACGAACCAAACTTACGATCGTCGAGAGCTGCTCTACTTCAATGCGCCAGGGCACGCTAAGTCCCATACGTGAAAGTTCACCGTCGATCTGTTGACGGGTTGAGCTAAGAGGATTGAGGCCCACCACGTGGAAATCAGCAAGGTCCTTCCAGGAAACTTTGTCCTTGATGCCGAGAGTCCTCTTCAGCTTGGTCGATACTATCAGACGGAAGTCGTACCATCCCATGGATTCGGCATGAATCGCATTGCCAAAGGTCAATTGTGTCGTAATGCCGAAATCCGCATTTCCCTGCTCGACAAGATTGACCACGCTCGAAGCAGTACCGTCGCGGACATATAGCAGAACGTGCGGGTAGGCTTTGCCGAATGAAGACAGAATATCGGGCAGGACTGACGCGGTAATTGTTGCAACCATGGCAACGGTCAGAGTGCCAGACTGGCCTTTCACCGAGCGAGCAGCTTCTTCCAGGCTGGCATCCAGGTCGGACAACAGTGGAAGGATTTTGCTGTACAGAGCCGCGCCTGTGAGCGTCAGTGTGATTTTTCGCGTCGTGCGGGTGAATAATTGGCCGCCCAGGCGTTGCTCGATATTGGCGATGCGGCGGCTCAGTGCAGACGGAGTGATGCAAAGCGCATCCGCCGCCTCAGAGAAACGTCCGAGCCGCACTACGGCGCAAAAGGCTTTAAGATCCTCAATGCTGTAATTCATTCTTCAAACGCAACAATGGTTGCAATATTCCTGTTTGACACACCATAGCGCCGTTTCTAGCGTTCGGGAATGGTGACTTCAACGAGACTATTCACCTTCGGCAAAATTCGTCGATCCATAAGTCTGGTTGGCCACAACCAAGGCGCGGCTTTGCTGCACGGCGTCGCCCGAAGCTAGTAAAGAGAGTTCTTGCAGTGAGCCCGGCGGTATGCCGACGGCCCTTGCTGAAACGGCATTGCCGCTCACTTGGTGATCTGGTGCGACTTCATAGAACCGTTCGTGGATGGGACATCGACAGCGGGCCAGCGAATATCTGGCGGGTGGGAACGCATTTTCTCATGATCGACGTTGAACAGCGATGAAATTATCTCCCTCGTCGGTGATTGGTTGGCCGAAACCCCAAACTAGCATCGGTTCAAGGGAAGAATATCGAGGGAGTTAGAAGTGAAGCTCGTTCAACTCATCAAATCAATCTGCGCTTTGGGTCTGTCGCTTTCGGCATTGCCCGCGATCGCTCAGGCACAATATCCCGACCGTCCGATCAAACTGGTAGTGCCCTACGCACCAGGCGGCACCGTTGACGTTTTTGCGCGCATCCTCCAGCCCAAGCTTGAAGCAAAACTAGGCAAGCCCGTCATCATCGAGAACGTCCCCGGTGCGGGCGGTACAATCGGCGTAGCCCGAGTGGCCAAGGCTGCCAAACCGGACGGATACACGATTTTGCTCGGTATCGTATCGGACGTAGTTATAGCCCCCCTGACCGAGGTCAACACCAACTACAGCTATCGCGATCTCGAGGCGATTGCCCCGCTGGGTACCAGCGGCATCGGCTTGGTTGCAAAGCCAGATCTCGGTATCAGGTCTTTTGATGATCTCATCGCTTACGCCCGCAAGAATCCGGGAAAGCTCGCGTATGGGGCAACTGGTGCCGGGTCCCTTCCGGCACTGGCCATGGAAGATCTAAAGCGCCGCGCCAACATCGACATTCAGTTCGTTCCCTACACGAGCGCAGCAAAGATTGCTCAGGATGCGCTGGGCGGCCATCTAGATATCGCCGTGTCCGGCTTACCTGCGCTGCTTGAGTACATTAGGACCGGAAACCTCTCCGCTGTTGGTGTCATGAGCAGAGATCGCGACATCGGCAATCCGGACATGCAGTCTGCCAGTGAATCCAAGGAACTGCTGGGAATGGACTTTTACTTCTGGACCGGCCTCTTTGCCCCAAAGGGAACCCCAGAGCCTATTGTCAGCAAGCTCAACGCCAGTTTCCTGGCGGCGTTGCGCGAACCGGCCACCGAAGAGCGCTTCAAGGAGTTTGGCGTGAAGATCAGCCCGACGTCCACCCCCGCGGAGTATGCGAAGTTCGTGGCGGCAAGCCATGACTCTTGGGCGACGATTGTCGAAGCAAACAAGAAGAAGCCATAACTCATCCCCTGGCGGTCTTCGATCACGGCGTTGCGGCGGCCCATGGCCGCCGCAGCCGCATCGGGACGCCGCCGCGGGGCGGCGGGTCATCGTCGTCGTCATCGAGCTTGCGCAGCGCGGCGAGGATGTCTGCAAGCCGGATCGGATGATCCATGCCCGGAATCTCGCGTAGCGCCGGGTGGGATTCGACGGCGTACATGTCCGAGGCCCACGACGACAATATGATCCGCTTCTCCGCTGTCGAGAGCTTGCCGTCGTCGAGGACGGCGTTCGGCGATGCATAATGCGCGGCGGGATGAAACAGCGGGCTGAGGCCGCCCGTGGTCGCATTGGCGTTGGTCATCTCTGGTCTCCCTCTACGCTCCTTTCGAAGGGATGCGGCGGACGGCGAGGAGGTCGCCGTCCGCCTTGGTGGTCGCAGGCACGTCGACCGCGTCGGGCGCGATTAGGCGGCCTTCTTCTGCTCGATCTGCGGTGACGCAGCCCCCGCGATCTGGATCCGGCGCGGCTTCATGGCTTCCGGAATCTCGCGCAGGAGGTCGATGACCAGGAGACCGTCCTGGAAAGCCGCCTGCTTCACCTGGACGTAGTCCGCGAGATTGAACACGCGGCGGAACGGACGCGCCGCGATACCCTGATAGAGATATTCGCGGGTGGCGCTGTCGGGCTTCCGGCCCTCGATGGTGAGCGCGTTCTGTTCGGCGGTCACGGCGATGTCGTTGACGCCGAAGCCCGCCACGGCCAGCGTGATCCGGTATTGGTCTTCGCCGGAGCGCTCGATGTTGTAGGGCGGATAGTTGTCCTCGCCCGCCTGGCGCAGCGTGCTGTCGACGAGGTCGGCCAGATGATCGAAGCCGATGGTGGAGCGCCACAGCGGCGCGAAGTCAAAGGTGGTCCTCATACCAAGTCCTCCAAAGAGCAAGATGGTTACGAAGGAGCGCAAGACAGGGAATCGGAAGCGGGTCCGAAGACCCGGCCCGGCGCCCGCGCCGAACCCGATTGGGCATCCGGCGCACCGCTCTCGCGGCGAAAAACGAATTAGAGCGGCGCAAGGACCTTGCAAGAGGGAGCCCGAAATTTTTTTTGAGGGGCCGCCGGCGCCGTCGGGGGAGCGGCGAAACAGCGTCTTGACAGGACAACGCGCCTGAATATTTTTTGCGCCGGAAGATAGTTTCTTCCTGCACCGCAAAATCGAAAAGGACCGTGAAAGACCGTCAGGAGTGACGACCGATGCTCGATCAGGATTTCGCCCGCATCCGCGCGCACCGCAACAATTTGTCTCGTTATCGACGCTTGCTGAAGACCAGGCTGTCGGACATTGAGCGCCAGTTTATCGAACGACGCCTCGCCGAGGAGCAGACCGCGCTCGAGGCTCTTACCGGCGATGCCGTCCCGGCTGCATTCAGCCTTCCGAACATGCCATCGGTGTCCACTGCTGCAGGAGCGGAACGATGAGTGACGTCCGCAACCTCCTCATCAGCGGCAGCGAGAAGGTGATCGGGCACTATCGCATGTTGCTGGCCGGTGCCAGAAGCGAGAGCGAACGCGAGCTCTATCGCGCCCGGATCGAGCGCGAGCAGCGCCTGCTCGATTCGCTCCAACATGGCTTGCTGGATCGATCGGCGGCGTGAGGACTAGCCCTCGTACTGGTCCGGTCCCATCGCCCACAGGGACTGGTCGTGGCCGTACGCGTAATTCCGGTTATTGAGCGCCGGATTGCGATTGACCATCGGCCGCATGAACATTGGATGGGTAGCGCTGCGCACCTCGTGCTCCACCGTGAACAGAGGTTTGCCGCTGTCGAGCTCGACGATGTCGCAGAACCGGTACTGGTATTGATTGTCCTCGCGGGAGACCAGTCTGCGCGCCAGGAGTTTTCGATACGGGCCGGAGAAATCGGTGATGTACATCTGCACGTGATGCCCGTCATAGTCGCCCTGCGACCGATCGGTCTCGCGGAACAACAGATGCTGGTTGCGGCCCGTCTTCACGGCGGCGACCGTGCCGTCGCCATTCCACAACTCCGATGGCATGCCCATGATCTCGGGGTAGAAGGCGCAGATGCCGCGCGCCGATCCCATGGGCACGTCGAACTCGACATAGGGAATGCCGAGCGCGATACGCCCGAAGCGCGCGGCGTCGGGCTCGTAGCAGCGCAGGCGGTTGCCCCAGGGACAGATCGCCTCGACATGGTCGTTGCGCTCGGCGAAGGCGAAGGCCGTGCCCTCGAGTTTCTTCGCGACCGACGCAAGCCGCGCCAGCAGCGCCTCGCGCCCCGCGATGACCAGCCCGATATGGCCGCGCAGCACCTGCGCCCTGCCGCTCGGCAGGTGAAACTGGCTCCGTCCGGCGTTGATCCACATATTGGTGTCCGACACCATCAGATAGGGATCGCGGGTGAGCCCGAGCCCTGCGACGTAGAACAGGGTGGCGAGGCGCTGATCCGGAACCTGGATGTTGACGTGCTCGAAATGGATGGCATTGCCGAGATCTTCTGCGGATCGGTCGAATTGTTGCGGCATGGATGGGCGCTCTGGCTGGGGGATGGACAGGTGCATATTAGAGCAGAATTTCCGCCCGCCGAAACGGGGCACCGATGAAATATCGAGAGCAGCGCAAGATGGCCGTTGCCACCTTGCCGTGGCAGCCGTTCCCTGTAATCTCTCCAAAAATTCAGGGAAGGGATCGATGGGAGGAGTTCTGGAGGGCGTGCGCGTCCTCGATTTCGGGCGCTACATTGCGGGCCCCTATTGCGCGACCCTGCTGGCGGAGTTCGGTGCCGAGGTCATCCGCGTCGAGAAGCGCGAGGGCAGCGAGGATCGCTTCGTGGCGCCGGTCGGGGAGGGCGGCGAAGGCGCGCTGTTCCTCCAGGTCAACCGCAACAAGAAATGCGTCACGCTCGATCCGATGAAGCCGGAAGGGCAGGAGGTGATGCGCCGCCTGGTTGCGACCGCGGACGTCGTCGTCGCCAATCTGCCGCCGCAGACCCTGCGCGCGATGAGGCTCGATTACGAGTCGCTCAAGGCGATCAAGCCCGACATCATCCTGACGACGGCAACCGCATTCGGCGGGCCGGGGCCGTGGTCCGACCGCGTCGGTTTCGACGGTGTCGGACAGGTCATGTCGGGTTCGGTCTACATGACGGGCACCGGGGATCCGCCGTTTCGCGCCGCGGTGAACTGGGTCGATTTCGGCACTGCGCTGCATTGCGCGTTTGGCACGCTCGCAGCCCTGATCGAGCGCGATAAATCCGGGCGCGGGCAGATCGTCGAGGGCGCGCTGCTCGCAACCGCGCTGTCCTTCACCAATGCGACGCTGATCGAGCAGGCGGTGATCAACGTCAACCGCGTCCCGACGGGCAATCTCGGCCAGACCGCGGCGCCCGCCGACATCTACCGCACCAGGGACGGCTGGGTGCTGTGCCAGGTCACCGGCCATCCGCTGTTCAAGCGCTGGGCGCGGCTGATGGGCGAGGAGGATTTGTGGCTGAACGATCCGCGCTTTGCCGACGACATCAGCCGCGGCAATAACGGCCCCGTCATCAGCGAGCGGATGGCGCGCTGGTGCGCCGAGCGCACCACGCAGGACGCCGTCGATGCGCTGGGCAAGGCGATGATTCCGACCGGGCCCGTGCTCTCACCGCAACAGGCGCTGGATCATCCGCACATCCGCGCGGCCGGCTTCATGCAGGACGTCGACTATCCCGGCCTGCCGAAGCCCGCGCCGGTGACGCGTGCTGCGGTCAGGCTGTCGGAAACGCCGGGTGAAATCGCGAGCCGTCCGCCGACACTCGGCGAGCACACCGATCTCGTCCTCGCCGAGCTCGGCTATGATGCGGCCGCGATCGCGGCGCTTCGGCAAGGCGGTGTCATCTAGAGCAATTGCTTCAAGGCCTGCGCGTCGGCCGGTGCCGCGCTCTTCTGGTCGTTGTCGAAATAAACGTAGACGTCGCAGCCCTGACGCTTCCAGGACTTGATGCGTTTGGCCCATTGCGCCAGCGCGGCCTTGGTATAGTGCCCGTGATAGCGCCCGCTTGGCCCGTGTCCGCGTACATAGACGAAATCCGCGGTGCGCTTCCATGGCGCCGGCGCATCGTGATGGTCGGACAGGCAGAGCGAGATGTTCTCGTCCGCCAGCATTCGCAGGATGCGCGGCTGATACCAGCTCGGATGACGGAATTCGAAACTGTAGCGCCGTTTCCGCGACAACAGCTTGAAGAAGGACGCGAGCCGGTCGGCGTTCGCCTCGAATTGCGGCGGCAACTGGAACAGGATGGGGCCGGCCTTGCCGCCGAGCCGTGAGATGCGGTCCTCCAGCAGCTCGAGGCTGTTGACGGAGCGCTCCGACAGGCGCTTCCAATGCGTGATGAATTTGGACGCCTTCCAGGCGAACACGAAGTCGCCGCCGGTCTGCTCGCGCCAGCCTTTCACCGCTTCGGGCGTCGGCGTGCGGTAGAACACGCCGTTCAGCTCCGTGGTGTCGAACTGTCCGGCGTAGTAGCTGAGCTGCTGCTTCAGCGTCACGCCCTCGGGAAAGAACGGCCCACGCCAGGAATCGTAGTGCCAGCCGGAGGTGCCGATCAGAACGCGCGCCATGTGTCACGTGCCATCCGTTGCCATTTGCCGGAAGGAACGTCCGTGCCGCCGATACGTTGCTCGTGAGCTTGATCAACGCAGGACCGGAACCGATGTACGCGCTGTTTGAAGGCAACAAGCAGATCGGCGATCCCTTTCCCACCGAGAAAGAGGTGTGGGAGGCCGCCTTGATCGAGGGGCTGGTGACCGACGTTCCCGTGGCCGACGAGGAGGGCGGCCGGCTTCTCCCGGAGGGATATCACGTCGCACAGGTGGAAGAGACGTTCGCGCCGCGGCCGGACTGGAAGCTTCCGCGCGAGATCTCGTGAAACGGATCGGGGCTCCTTCACCTCTCCCGCTTGCGGGAGTGGTCGCGCCTATGGCGCGGGTGAGGGCTTTCTCCTCTTGGGGATTGTCACATTGCGGAAACACCCTCTCCCCAACCCTCTCCCGCAAGCGGGAGAGGGAGTGCAGCTCCCTCGTTGCAGCGACTGCGTCTCATGTTGTCGTGCTTCAGTTCGACGCCAGCGCCGCCTTGGCCACTTCGGCCATCCAGCTCGCTGCCACCGGCAGGATCGCGTCGTTGAAATCGTAGCGCGGGCCGTGCAGCTCGGCGCCGTCGCGCAGTTCGCCGTTGCCGATCCAGACGAAGGCGCCCGGCCGCTGCTGCAGATAATGGGCAAAATCCTCGCCAGCCATGCTGGGCGCGAGGTCGCGGCGCAGCTCGGCCCGGACCTTCTCCGCAGCGATGCGTGCCAGGCCAGCTTCGTCAGGTGTGTTGATCACGACGCCGACGCCCATGACGATCTCGGGCGTGACCTTGACGCCAAAGCTCGTCGCGATCCCGGCGCAGGTGCGCTCGATCCCGTCGAGGATGACGCCCTTGACCGCCTCGCGGTGGTACCGCAGCGTGCCGCGGATGGTCACGCGTCCGGCGATCTGGTTCGGCGCGGTGCCGCCTTCGATCGTGCAGAGCGACAGCACCGCGGTGTCGAGCGGATCGACGCTGCGGGAGGTGATCGCTTGCAGCGCCACGATCAGATGGCCGGCCGCCATCACCGGATCGCGCGTCAGATGCGGCATGCCGGCGTGGCCAGCATGGCCCTCGATGGTGATGATGACGCGCCCGCCGGAGGCCATGACGACGCCGTCATGCACGGCGATGGTGCCGGCGGCAAGGCCCGGCCAATTGTGAAAGCCGAATACCCGTTCCATCGGAAAGCGGTCGAACAGCCCGGCCGCGACCATCGCGCGCGAGCCGCCAAAGCCTTCCTCGGCCGGCTGGAAGATGAAATCGACCGTGCCGCTCCAGTCGGTGTCGGTGGCGAGCAGCGCGGCGGCGCCGAGCAGCGAGGCGGTGTGGCCGTCATGGCCGCAGGCATGCATCACGCCTGATGTCCTGGAGGCGTAGGCAAGTCCGGTATCCTCGGTGATCGGCAGCGCGTCCATGTCGGCGCGCAAGCCGACGCGGCTCTGCGCATGCCCGCGCGTCAAGGTCGCGACGATGCCGTGGCCGCCGATTGCCGACTCGAAGGGAATGCCAAGCTCGGTGAGCTTGTCCTGCACGAAGGCAGCGGTCTCCTTCTCCTGGAGCGACAGCTCCGGGTGGGCATGCAGGTGCCGGCGCCACGCGGTCAGTTTCTGGTGCAGCTCGGGTGTCAAGGCAGGGGTCTCTCGCAAAATGTCGGTTGAGGGCACCATAGCGGATTATTCGTCGGTCGCACCAAGCGCCCTGGAATGGCTCGCGTGCAGCAAAGCTTGCGGTAATTGCTGGGGCAGACCGGCTGCGCCACGCGCTTCGCTTCACCTCTCCCGCTTGCGGGAGAGGCCGGGAGAGGGCTCGATCGTCATTGGGGATCTCACTGCGGAGACACCCTCTCCCCAACCCTCTCCCGCAAGCGGGAGAGGGGGCGCACCTCCGGCTACGGATCGCCCTACGCCGCCAGCTTCGCCAGCCCCGCCCAATCGAAGCTGATGCCGTGCCCGGGGCGGTCCGGCGCCAGCGCCTTGCCGTCCTGAAGCACCAGCGGGTGCTCGATGTACTTGTCCAGCCCGAAGCCGTGCGCCTCCAGATAGGAGCGGTTCGGGCAGGCCGCGAGCAGATGCACGGTGATGTCGTGCGCGCCGTGGCTGGTGACGGGCAGGTTGAAGGCTTCCGCCAGGCGCGCGATCTTCATGAAGGCGCTAACGCCGCCGCAATTGGTGACGTCGGGCTCGGGATAGGACACCGCGCCACTGGCGATGTAGGTCTTGAACTCCCACAGCGAGCGCAAATTCTCGCCCGCCGCGATCGGCACACCGCCCTCCTGCATGATGCGCGCGTGGCCTGCGACATCGTCAGGGATGATCGGCTCCTCGAGCCAGGTGAGGTCATAGCATGCGAACGCGCGGGCCGCGCGGATCGCTTCCTCGACGGTCCATTTCATGTTGGCATCCGCCATCAGCGGAAAACCGTCGCCGAGATGCTGCCGCATCGCGGAGACCTTCGCGACGTCGGCCTTCAGGTCGGGCCGGCCGACCTTCATCTTGATGGCGCGAAATCCCTTGGCGAGGTTGCCGTCGGTCTGCTTGAGCAGCGCATCGACGGAGAGATCGAGGTCGATGCCGCCGGCATAGCACGGCACGCGCGCATCGAAGCCGCCGAGCAATTGATACAGCGGCAGCTTCGCGCGCCGCGCCTTCAAATCCCACAGCGCGATGTCGAGCGCGGAGAGCGCCAGCACCACCGGCCCGCCGCGGCCGCCATAATGCAGCGCCCACCAGACCTGATGCCAGATCGCTTCGGTGTCGTCGGCCTCGCGGCCCTCGACCAGCCCCGGAATTTCGCGCTTGAGGATGTCGGCGACGGCGCCGCCGTTACGGCCCACCGTGTAAGTGTAGCCAACACCTTCGGCGCCATCGGCATCACGGATGCGGCAGGTGATCAGCTCGAACGCTGCGATCTCACCATGCGTGGAGTCGGACAGCGTGACGGGGAGGGGTATCCGGTAGAGGGCGGATTCGATATTTGCGATGTGTGGCATGTTCCTCTCCCGATTTTTATTTTTGTTTGTAGGATGGGTAGAGCGCAGCGAAACCCATCATCTTCATCTTCGCAAGCAGCGATGGGTTTCGCTAACGCTCTACCCATCCTACAAGCTGCTCTATGCTCACCGCATCGTCGCAAGCTGCACCGCCAGCGCACACGCTCGATCGTATTCGTCGAGATTGATCCATTCGTCGATCGTGTGCGCCTCGTTCTGGCCGGCGCCGAAGGTCACGGTCGGAATGCCGTGACGGACCATCCAATTGGCATCCAGGCCGCCATTGGCGGTGCGGACATTCGGAGTGCCGCCGACTGCGGATACGGCCTCGACCGCGCGCTTGATCACGGGCTGGCTGTCCTTCATGCGGAACGGATAATAGTCGGTCTCGGCCTTGAACTTGACCTTGCCGGACTTGCCTTGCGCGTTCGTCACCTTCTTGGCCGCCTTCTCGAACGCGGCCTTGTAGGCTTTCGTGATCTCCTTGAAGAATTTTCCGTCATGGCTGCGGCTTTCGCCGCGCACATGCACGTAGTCGGTGACAACGTTGGTGGCATCGCCCGCCGGGCGGCCTTCGCCGCCGGTGACGGGGCCGACATTGCTGGTGCCTTGCTGCTTGCCCTTCACCACCTTGCCGAACCAGCCGCCGGCCTTCACGTCCGCGAGCGCGAGCGCCATGATCATGGTCGAGGAGATGCCGCGCTCCGGCGCGACGCCGGCATGCGAGGCGCGGCCGAAGATCTCCACGGTCCAGCGGTCGGCGCCGACCGCGCCGATGACGACGTTGGAGGCCGAGCCGCCGTCGTAGTTGAAAGCCATTACGGGCGAGCCGAGCTCGTCCAGCTTGACGTGGCGCGCGCCATAGAGCCCGCTCTCCTCGCGCACGCAGAACAACAGCGTAATCGGCGGATGATCGAGCTTCTGCTTGGCGAGCTCGGCCGCCAGCGTCACCAGCACGCCGCAGCCGCAGCGGTTGTCACCGCCGAGCGCGGTCTTGGCTTCGTTGACGATCTTGCGTCCGGATTTTTTCGGCTTGGCACCGGCGCAGAGCGGCACGGTGTCCATGTGGGTCATGAACATGATCCGCGGCTGGTTGTGCAGCGCGCCGCGGCCGGGCAGGTCGACGATGAGATTGCCGGTCTCGGTCGGCACGGGAATGCGGCTGTTGGCATCGTCGAGCCGGATCGCCTTCGCCGGCACGCCGCTCTCCCTCAGCGCGGCCATCAGCTCCCGCCCGATCGCCGCCTCCTGTCCGGTCACGCCCTCGACGGCGAGGAAGCGCATGAGGCGGTCGGTGGCGGCTTTGGTGTCGACAGGCATGAGTTCATTCCCTTGATGCACGATGCTTGTCAGCATCCCTTGCAGCACGCCGTTGTGCAAGGCGGCCTCGACGCATGAAGTCCAGCGCTGCGTTGCCGGGCGCGCATGGTCCCGGGACGGCCTCGACGCGGCCCAGGGCCGGGCCGTATGGCCGAGGCGATCAGCCGGCGCGGGCATCGCGTCGCGCAGACACAATGTGTCTGGATGTTGCCGTCCGGTGACAGCTTGGGCTGCGATTCGCCTCTAACTTAGGGTGTTATTTGGTGCGGCGGCACGCTGACACTTGCCTAGAGGTATTGAGGACGATGATGCGGATCGCAGCCATTGCGGGAAGTGCCTTATTCTTCGGTGTCGTGGCGGCGAATGCTGCGGATATGGCGGTCAAGGCGAGACCTGCGCCGGTCGCCGCGCAGATCTTCAGCTGGACCGGATTCTATGTCGGCGCCAATGTCGGCGGCGCCTGGACTCCCGGCGGCGGCGGCAGCGATGGCGGACCGCTGTTCCCTGCTTTCGCTGTGGCGCCCCCGGTCGCGGCCGTGCTGACGATTGTTCCCGGACAGACTGGCACCCTTGCTGGCGGCGGCCGCCACAGCGGTGTCATCGGCGGCGGCCAGATCGGCTACAATTGGCAGGTCCAGCAGTTCGTGCTCGGCGTGGAGGCCGACGCGGTCGGCACCGGATTAAGCGGGAGCAGCGCCAGCGCTTCGCGCACCTTCGGTGCCCCGACGTTTGCGCCGCCGGTGACCCAGACGGTGACGGTCGATTTCGGTCATATCGACTGGATGGCCAGCTTCCGCGGTCGCGCCGGCGTCACGGTGGACCGGGCGATGTTCTACGTCACCGGCGGTGCCGCCGTCGCCGAGATCGGCGGTTCCAGGACCACGGTCGCCAACGGCCCGGGCATTGCCATCCCGGCGGGAAGTTTCACGGCAACGAACGGTTCTACGACGCGCTGGGGCTGGACTGTCGGCGGCGGCATCGAATGGGCGTTCAACCCGAACTGGAGCCTGGCGGGCGAATATCGCTACACCGACTTCGGCAGCCGCAGCGTCGCCTTCACCGTTCCCGACGGCCTTGGCGGCGTGTTCGCAACGGGGACGGCGAGCTCGCGGCTGACGGTCGAGCAAGCAACTCTCAGGGTGAATTATCGCTTCGGCGGACCGGTGGTCGCGAAGTACTGATCCCGGGCCTCATGATGGCCTGGAAGCGTGCAAGGGTGGCGTGAGCGAAGCGCTCAGCCTGTTCCGCGAAGCGGCGACGTATAGGCCAGGAAGACCAGCACGCCGACTGCCAGCATCGCTGCCATGAACAGCAGCACGGCCGGCAGCCCAGCGAGCGCCGCCACCGCGCCGGTCACCGATTGCATCAAGGCCGCGCCGAGAAAGAAGGCGAGGTTCACGGCCGCGAGCGCCTTGCCCGTCGTCTGCGCGTCGACCAGCTGCCGCGACATGCCGAACAGCAGCGGCTGGGCCGACGTCGCAAGACCAATGAGCACCAACAGCACGAGGTCGTATTGCGGCGGCATCACCGGCACGCCGAACAGCGCGGAGACCGCATAATGCGGAGCCCCGAACGCCATCAACGCCAGCAGCAGCGCCCCGACCATGTGCGAGCCTGCCACCAGATCGCGGCGGCGGCCGAGCCTGCGGTCGATCATGCCGACAAGAAGCGGACCTATGATCATCGCCAGCGTGAACGCGCCGAGCTGGTTGCCGGCCTCGACACGCGACAATCCCTTCACCTGCATCAACCACGGTCCGCCCCACAGGCCGCGCAGCACCAGCGAGGTCGCCAGCGACACCAGGGCCAGCGCGATCAGGCCCCGCAAGGGACGCGAGAGACCGAGCCTGAGCACCTCGATCATCTGCGACAGCGGCGAGGACTCGTCCTTGTGTTCGGCCGCCTGCTTCGGCACTAGCGCGAACACGGCGAGCGTGACCGCAACTCCGCCGAGAGCGGACATCCAGAAGCCGGCGCGCCACCCCCAATTGTCAACCACGAAGGCGAGCGGGCTCGACGACAGCAGCATGCCGATATTGCCGATCGAGAGGATCGCGCCTGACCACAGCCCGAACCGCGCCGCCGACAATTGCTTGGCTGCCAGCGTCATCGGGCACATCAGCATGCCCGAGGTGGAAACCCCCAGCATGAACTGCCCGACCGCGAAGCTCGCAGGGCCGGTCGCAAATCCCGACGCGACCGCGCCGAACACGGTCCCCACGAGCAGGCTCAGCGACACCGGTCGCACGCCAAACCGGTCCATCGCCGCCCCAACGGGGATCTGCGCCGCGGCGAAGGCGAAAGGATAGATCGAGGTGAGGCTCGCCAGCGTCTGCGGCTCAAGATGGAAATCTGCGGCCATGAGATCGAGGCTGACCGCGGGAATGGTGCGGAGCAGAGTCGAGAGCATGTGACCGCACGCCAACGCGACGAGCGCAAGGATCAGCGCGCGGGTGGCGGTGCCCGCGTCGTCGGCAGCGGCAGTCTCCATGAGTATCCCGTCCCGGCAACTTTCGTGTCGCGTTACACGATCGGAGCGACGGTGCCAAGGCGGAGTAATGGCATGGCGACATCTGTTCTCGGCGGGATCAGTTCATGCCGCGGGACCGCCGTTTGCCCGGGCGGCTCCTGACATGGCCAGCATGCCAGGAGCATTGGCTTGCACCCTCTGCAGGCGCAGATCACGCAGTCCGCGGATTGACCACCACATAGCCCCGCAACGAACGCGCGTGAATGCGTGTTGCCCGGCCTCCTGAATTACCGTCATACGCCATCCAGACATCGCCTGAGATATGTTGCTCGAGGACGAAGACATGACCATGTCGCGCGGCGACCATTCCCGGCGCCGGCGACGTCCGCGGAAAGCGCAGCCAGTTGGCCGCCAGATTCAATCCCGGCACGATGCGGCCGAACACGCGTAGCGATGCTGCGCAACCGCAGAAGGAGTGTGGGCAACCGGAAGGGCGGCCGCCGACGATCCGGCCCGCGCCTTCCGCCGTGGCAATCCGCGTCGCAGCGGTGCGCCCCGTCACCTCGCGTGGCGCGCGAAATGGCGACGACGTCGTGCGACCGCGCATGTACGAACCGGAGAAGTCGCACGGCATGATGACGTTGCATTCGGGCGGCGCCGCGAGGTGAGATCGGAAGGGGCGCGCATCGGCGACGCCAGAGGAAATTGCAATAATGAAAGCAAAAGCAAACGCAAACGCAACGTAACGGTACATCGCAGGTCTCCAGGTTGATGAAGCCCGCCCCGCCGCAGAGACAAAACAATTCTGAGCCTAAATACGGCAGCGCCCCTAAACGCGCAGGAATCGAGGAACTTTCGTTGAGTTCCACTAACCTCCGTTAAGATTGGACGCCGCCGACATTGGGTTGAATAGACCACATGCCATATGGCCTGTTCTTGGATCATCCGCCCTCGGTGTCAGATGATTTGATCCGTTCTTGCGGGGCGCGATCTAAATCCATCAGCAGCTTTCCCGCCTCGCCCAGCAGCGTCCGGATCGCCCTTCGCTCCGCAATCCGCTCCTGTGTGAAGGTGCCATGCTTGCGCGCGTTGCGGTTTGCCCATGGTGCGCCAGATCCCGGCGCACCGCCGTGCATGCGGCAGCGAAGCTTGCCGCGCATGGCCGGCGCGCGGCAGGCGAGGCCGCTGCGAGTGCCGGCGCCGCAGCGTGGGCTCGCCGACATCGCGCGCGTGTTGCGGATGTGATTGGCACTCATGCGGTGCTGCCGCGCATGGCCTCGGCCCGGTCGTGTTCGCCGGCTTCGCGGGAAGGGACCAGTCCCGCGTCTGTCGCGGTGGCCGGCTCGGCAGCGATCAGATTCGCCTGTTGCGTGACATTCCCCACGATCGCGCTGCCGCCGTCCTGCACCGACAGATTCTGCACGGTGATCGGACGCTCGCCGTTGCCTCGGTGGCGGTTGAGGGCTTCCATCTGGGCCGAGAAGGTGCGGGCCAGCCGGGTCAATGTGCGTGAGATGCCTTCCTGCTGCGAGAGGTTCTCGGTGAAGGCGAGCCGGCAGGCAGAACGCATGGTGGCGACGTGAACGGACACCATCTGTGCGGTCAGCATGGCCTCGAGGGAATCCCTGGGCGCGATGCCCTTCATCATCGAGATCATGAAGGCGAGATTGTCCTCGTCGGGCTTCTTTAGGATCACGCTGGCTTTCATCAATTGCTTGAGGATGCCATGCAGCGCGTCGCTGTCGACCGCGCCGAGCGCCTCGGCCATCAGCCGCTCGCCTGCCTGCGCGTCGGGATGCTGGATCACGATGCTTCGTCGGGTGAGCTTGATCCGCGGGCTCTGCCTGCTGCGATCGTCTGCCGCGACGGGGCTCGTGCTGTTGCGTGTCAGGGCTGTCGTCATGTCAATGTCTCCTTGGGGCCGTGCAGGCGCGAGGGCTCGCTGTGCGAGGTCGACCCGCGCACCTGCCGTGCGGCGGTTTACGATTTTCCAGATGTTGATGAGGGGCTTACGCGAATCCGCCTCGCCTCGCCCATGGCCGGGGCGATGTGGATGAGGGCGGAATGTCGCGATGATGCCATTATGCCCGTGTGTCGCCCGACGAGTCAAATCGAATTCGCAAGATCCGAAAAAGATCCTGCGTAAGTCCTTGTTCCGACAGCGGCCGGCTACTGTGCATGGGGTTGTTTTCGCGTTTTTGTTTTGTTGCGGTCCGCACCTGCCGTGCGGCGGAATTGCTTGGGCATCGCGTCCGCGGAAACGCGATTGCGAAATCCGGCGCGATAGCTATTCATGATCTCCACACGCGTCGCACCAACAAGCCTGCACAAGCGGCGCGCGATGAGGTCTGGGGAGAGAACCAATGCAACGAACCGCCCGCCTGCTGGCAGTCATCGCCGGATTGTGCGCCTCTGCGCTGTCGACGCAGGCCGTGGCGCAAAAATACCCGGTGCGGCCGGTCAAGGTCATGGTCGGCTTCAGCGCCGGCGGTCCGGTCGATGTCGTTGCGCGCATCATCGGCGATCGCCTGAGCAGCAAGCTCGGGCAGCCCTTCGTTGTCGAGAACCGCGCCGGCGCCAACGGCATGATCGCCGCCGAAGGCGTCGCGCGTGCGGATGCGGACGGCTACACGATGCTCGCCTGCAACTCGTCCACCATCACGCTCAACAAGACGCTGTTCAAGGACATCCGCTACGACCCGCAAGGCGACTTCGCGCCGCTCACCACCGTCGTGTCGGCGCCGCTTGTGCTCGTGGTCAATCCGGAGAATCCCAAGACGGCTGATATCAAGACCGTGGCCGATCTCGTCGCAGCGGCGAAGGCCGCGCCCGGCGCCCTGGCTTACGGCTCGGGCGGCAACGGCAACCTTGCCCATCTCGCCATGGAGCTGCTCAGCCAGAAGGCCGGGACCAAGATGATCCACGTGCCCTATCGCGGCGGTTCGGCCGCCGAGGTCGGCATCCTCGCGCAGGAGGTGCTGGCGGTGTTCGATCCGCTCTCCGCCGTGCCGCTGGTCAAGGCCGGCAAGCTGCGCGCGCTCGCGGTGTCGTCAGCCGATCGGCTGCCGGCGCTGCCCGACGTGCCGACCGTCGCGGAAGCAGGCTATCCCGGCTTCGACATCTCGTTCTGGGTCGGCTTCTTCATGCCGAAGTCGACGCCGGCGCCGATCCTGGAGACGCTGCACCGGGAGATCGTCGCGGCTGCCAAGGATCCTGCAATCGAGCAGAAGCTCGGCTCGCAGGGCGTCGTGTCCGTGCTCAGCCCGGCCGACTACGCCGCCAAGATCGCCAAGGAGACGAAAGAGCTCGCCGACGTGGTGACGGCCGCGAACATCAAGGCCGAGTAAGAGGTGGTCGGCCAGGGCATGCAAGCACGAGGCGCTATTCGCCGCCGGCCAGCTGCTCCAGCCGATCGAGCAGCGGGCGTTGTCCTGCGTTGATCCTCGTACGCGCCTCTTCGAGCGCGAACCATTCGGCACGATCGACCTCCGGGAATGTCTGCCGTTTGCCGCTGCGCGGCGGCCATTCCATCTCGAAATTGTTGCTGCGAACGCTGCGCACGTCGGGATCGAGCTCGGCCGCGAACGCGGTAACGAGCTTGCCGCCGCGCTGCTTGACCTGACCCAGCGCGGTCAGCGGCACGGACATTTCAAGTCCAAGCTCCTCGGCAAACTCTCGCCGCGCGGCGATCTCTGCATCTTCGTCGTCGGCATACTCACCCTTCGGGATCGACCATGCGCCGAGATCCTTGTTGCGCCAAAACGGTCCTCCGGGATGAACGAGGAGAACCTCGAGCGTCCGCCGCTTCCGATAGGCGATGATCCCGGCACTCTTCGATGGCATTTGCAGGTTCCGTGCGGAAGCGGGCTCGCCTTTCTCGGGAAAAAGTGGAACCGGCTGTTTTAGCGCAGGTTAGTAGCCAACGTTCATTTGATAAAAGGGAGTGAACCATGATCCGCCTGTTGGCAACCACCGCATTGGGGCTGGTGCTGGCGAACGCCGCCTTTGCGCAATCGCCCGGCGCGACGACGAAGTCCGATCAGAGCCCGCCGTCCCAATCAAATTCGACAGCGCCGTCCACCGCTGCGCCGTCTGCGGCTGATAAGCAGCAGACCACATCACAGCCGCAGCAATCACCGGCGACAGGAAACTCGGCGCAGACGACGCAGAGCACCACGCCGCCATCCGGGGCCGCCAATTCCGGCTCCGCCACATCTAACAACGCGACGAACAGCACGGGCACCTCGCCGCCGCAGAGCGGCACGGCAAGCTCGAACACGACCGGCAACCAGCCTGCGTCCCAGCAGAGCACCAACCCGCCGCCGGCGAACACCAACCAGGCGCAGGATCGGTCCAATCCGCCGCCCGCCAACAGCAATCAGGCCCAGCAGGCGCCCGCTGCATCCCCGACCAATCAGGCTCAGCAGGCGCCGAATGCGCCAGCCGGCAATCAGGCCCAGGGCGAGCGGTCCAGCACCGGTTCGCAGGCGGCAGCGCGGACCGACGTCAATCTCAACCGGCAGCAGGAGACCAAGATCAGCACCTCGATCTCGCGCCTGAACGTTCGGCCTGTGACCAGCGTCAATTTCTCGCTGAATGTCGGCACGGTGGTGCCGCGCGACGTTCATCTCTCGACACTGCCGCCTGACGTCGTCGAGATCGTGCCGCAATATCGCGGCTACAGCTTTGCTCTGGTCAAGGATCAGATCGTCGTGGTCGATCCAGCGAGCTACAAGATCGTGACGGTGCTGCCGTATTCGGGGCAGTCCACGGCGACCACGACCACGCGCGAGCGCAGCGCCAGCAAGTTCTCCGATCGCGATCGTGATGCGATCCGCAAGCATGCGAAGACTCGCACCGAAGGGCGGAGCGAGGCGCGGACCACCGGGAGCACCGTACGCACGGACATCCGCGTCGGTGACCGTCTCCCCGAGAGCGTCGAGGTCGAGGAATTCCCGAGCACGGTCTATCGGGACGCGCCGGATCTGCGGGAATACCGCTACATCCACCGCGACACCCGGACCTACGTCATCGAACCTCGTGAGCGCCGTGTGATCGAGGAAATCGACTAGCGCGTCGGAGCCACTCAAGCGAGTGGCTCCGAACACTAACCCGATGGCCGTTCGCGTGATGCGAAGCGAACGGCGCGGGCCTTCGCGCTCTTACCGGCCGCGCGTGCCGCGATCATGCTGCGCGCCTTGCCATGGGCCGTGGCATTCTTCCGAAGCATAATGGCGAACCGCTTGCGCGCGCGGTTCGTCGGTTGGCGCGCGGCAAGCTGCTCGGCCTTGCGAATGATCGTCGTGACCGAAGGCGTCAGGTTGACCGGAACCCAGGCGACGTCCTTTGTCTTCGAGAGACTGCCGAAACCTTCGCAGGGCGCCTCGCGCGGCAGGTCGATCCGGATCGCTAGCGCCTCGGATCGCTCGGTCCAGTCCTCGGCCTTGGTGCCGGTGATGATGCGGACATAGTCGCGCGTCTCGCGCGGCAGCTCGCTCTCTTTGGCAAGCCATTTCTGGATGCGGCCCGGGCCTGCATTGTAGGCGGCGGCCGCCAAGCCGAGATTGCCGAAATCGTCGCGCAGCTTGCGCAGGAATTTCGCCGATGCGGGCAGCGCCTTCATCGGATCGAAGGGGTCGTCGAGCCCCACCTCCGCAGCCGTTCCGGGCATGAACTGCGCGACGCCCTGGGCGCCGGCCTGGCTGACCTCGTTGGATTTGAAGCGGCTCTCCTGCCAGAGCAGGCGGGCAAAGAAGGGCACGGGAATGCCGCTGGCCTCGGCGGCCTCGCGAAGCGCGTGGCAGAATTTGTCTGTCGGTGAAACCGGCCCCTCGGCGACAGGTTCGGCCGCGCGCGGTGGCTCGATTGTTTCCTCATACGCCGCGCGCGCGTTGGCGAGCTCGATGGCCTGCACGCTGGCAAGGAAGAGTTCGACGACGGGAACAAGTGGCGAGGCATGATTGTTCTTGAGAACGGCGGTGTCGGCAGTTGATGTTTGCCGCGACGCCGACAGATCGAGGTCGCACATCAGAATCAGAAACGCGGCGCAAGCCGCGACGACAAATCGCATTTGCTGGGGCAACCTCGAACTGTGGGTGAACGGCCAGCGATGCGCCGGCGATAGGGAGTTCTTAACCTTCCGATTGCGGCAAAGCTGCGGTCTCGTCGGTTCCTTCGGTGTTACTACGGTGTTCCCAAGAAGAAACTGCCCGCGGATTTTCGGGTCATTGTTCGGGACGATCATGATGCGATGGATGCTTGGCGTGGTGATGTCACTGTGGTTCGTCTGCCCGGCGCTCGCAGGCAATCTCGATGCGAGAGCGGTGAATGATGCTGCGCGCCCCGAAAAGCAGCCGGCCGCGGACAAGATCACCGCGCCGGTGACGAAGCTTCAGATTTTGCTCGATCGCGCGCAATTCTCTCCCGGCCAGATCGACGGCAAGCTCGGCGAAAATGCGCAGAAGGCGCTGACGGCGTTTGCCGAGCAGAACGGTGTCGGCTTCGACAAGACGATCGCCCCTGAACTCTGGGACAAGCTGAACGCAGCGAGCGAAGGTTCTGTCCTCGTCGACTACAAGATCACCGACGCAGATGTGAAGGGACCGTTTCTCAAGAAGCTGCCGGCCAAGCTCGATGACATGAAGTCGGTGGAGGCGCTCAGCTACACCAGTCCGCTCGAAGGTCTCGCGGAAAAATTCCACATGAGCGAAGAGTTGTTGAAGGCGCTCAATCCGGGAAAGGCGTTCGACAAAGCCGGCGAGACAATTGCCGTGGCCAACGTGCCGGCGCGACGAGAGCTTCCGCGGATCGCTCGGATCGAGATCGACAAGACGCACGCGACGCTGAAGGCTTACGAGGGGTCTGGTCGGCTGGTCGCGTTCTATCCGGCGTCAATCGGCAGTCCGGATCGCCCGACGCCGACGGGCACGCTCAAGGTCACCGGCACCAATGAGCAGCCGACCTACCACTACAATCCGGAGTACAAGTTCAAGAGCGTGAAATCCAAAAGGCCGTTCGAGATCAAGCCGGGGCCGAACAATCCGGTGGGTTCGTACTGGATTGGCTTGTCGGCGCAGGGCTACGGCATTCATGGCACGGCGGAGCCTGACAGGGTCAGCAAGTCGGCGTCCCACGGCTGCGTCCGGTTGACCAATTGGGACGCGCGCGTGCTCGGCGAGAACGTCAAGCGTGGCACGCCCGTCGTCTTCCTCGATGCGCCAACGGAATCCTCCGCGAAGCAGCAGGGCAAGGCGGCCGGCACGCGCGCCGCGAACCAGTCCTCGAATTAGGCCTTGGGGAAATCCTTGCGCATCGCGATCTCGGCGGCATCGCCGGGCGACAGCACGGTCTGGTCGAAGGCGGCTTGCGGCTTCGTCATGATGTCGTAGAGCGATATGCCTTTGATCGGCTTGCCCATCAGCTCGCGGACGCAGTCGGCCAGCGAGCCGTTGTAGACGAGATATGGCGGACCTCTGTCCTTCTGCCTCTCGCCCTTCAGCGACGGCCACTTCTTCAACTCGGCCGGCGCGTCATAGGCGATCGGCGATCCCTCTTTGAACATGCGTCTGGCCCCGGTGGCTTGGATCGCGGGAATCCTAGAGCCGCCGGGTAAACAGGCGTTAAAGAATTAGTTCAAATCAGCCGGCAATGAAAGCGAGCAGGGTGCCGTTGGCCCTGGCCGGCGGCACGCAGATCGCAGATCCACTGCGCACGGCCGCCGAGCCCAGCGCCCTCTCGGTTGCCGCGAGATCGCCGCTGACGAGCACCAGCGCCGCGCCACCACGCTCGGAGAGGCCGGCGAGCGGTACGCCGGGATAGCGCTTGGCGAGCTGGGCCAGCGTCAAATAGACGAAGTTGGCGCGATCGCCGCCGGAGGGCACCGTGACCGCGCCATCGACTTCGGCCTTCGGCTCACGGTCGATCAGCCGTCCGAGATGCGCGGCTTCCTGCGCCGGCTCGGGCGTTGCGATCAGCGTCTGCTTGATCCGCTTGGCCGCATTGGCGTGCTGCATCAGCTCGGGGATCCACACGGTCTCATGGGTCTTGTGCTGGCAGGCGAAGATGCGCACGCCGCCGGGCGCTTCCGCGGTCGGCCACATGAAGGTGCGGAATTTTGCCGCGGAGATCGTGCCATTCGGCAGCGTCACCGGCCGTTCGAAATCAGTCGGGCCGACCGGCGTCAGGCCACGCGCGCGGATCTCCTCCGCGCCCGCCGCGGAATCAACCGCGGTGAAGACGATACGCTCGATGCCTTCGCCGTGCTTGTCCAGGAACGCCCGCGCCGGCGCGTTGTGCTCGGTCGCAGTGAGCACGCCGAGCAGCTCCATATAGTCGGGGTCGAACATGATGGTGTAGTTGCCGGTGCCCATATGCGCACTATGCGTGCCGCGCGGGGAGACGGTGAAACCGAGCCGCCGGTAGTTCTCGGCGGCCTTGTCGAGGTCCTGCACCATGACCACGGCGTGGTCGATCCCGATGACGTTGTTGAGGGCCACTGTTCTTTCCCCGCGAATGCAAACTGACTTCAGGCCGCGCCGGCGACCGCAAGGTCTTGTCTACGCCGGATAAGCGGTCAAGTCATTTTCTAATCGACAGGCCATATGGAATTTCATTCCGCGAAATGCGGCATCGACGCGTAGTGGCGTCAGCGCGCCTGTTCGATATAGGCGGCAAGGATCGCACGCTCCTCGCTGGTCATCTCGGTGATGTTGCCCGGCGGCATCGCGCTCGACCAGGCCGCGACACGGCCGATCAGGCGGATGTTGCGGTGGATGTGCTCGGGCGCATCGAGCAAAATGCCCTTCGGCGCGGTCACAATGCCGGCCCAGACCGGCTCGGCCGCATGGCACATGCTGCAACGGGACATCACGATCTCCTCGACATTGGCGAGCGTTGGCTGAGACGACAGCGCGCTTGTCTTGACCTCGCGCGGGCCGGCCGCGGAAAGGAAGAGGATCGCGATTACGCCGATTGCCGCTACCCCCCACACCCACCACGGCGATTTGCGTCCCGCGTGGCGCTCGTTGAAGAAGTGGCGGATCACGGGGCCGAGCGCCAGGATGATCGCGACGATGATCCAGTTGAAGCGCGTGGCGTAGAGCAGGGGATAGTGGTTGCTGATCATCAACACGACGACCGGCAGGGTCAGATAGTTGTTGTGGACCGAACGCTCCTTGCTGGCCTTGCCCAGCTTTGGATCGGGTGCTTGCCCGGCGATCAGGCTGGCCACGATCTTCTTCTGGTTCGGGATGATCAGGGCAAAAACATTGGCCACCATGATGGTGCCGATGATCGCGCCGATCTGGTTGAAGGCGCCGCGGCCGCTCAGCACATGGGTGAACGCATAGGTCAGCGCGACCAGGAACAGATAGCCGCCGATGGCAAAGGGCAGCTCGCGCTGTGCAAGCCCGGTGCGGCAGGCGGCCTCGTAGAGCAGCCACGCCAGCGCGAGGCTGCACAAGCTGAACAGGCCGGCTTGCAATGGCGTGAGGTCGAGGATCGACTTGTCGACCAGGAACAGATCGGCCTCGAGATAATACACCACTACCATCAACGCGAATCCGGACAGCCAAGTGGTGTAGGCCTCCCATTTGAACCAGGTCAGCTCCTCCGGCATTTGGTTCGGGGCCACCAGATATTTCATGATCCGGTAGAAGCCGCCGCCATGGACCTGCCAAGCTTCGCCCTGCACGCCGTCGGGCAGCTCAGCCTTCGGCTTGAGGCTGAGATCGAGGGCAATGAAATAAAAGGAACTGCCGATCCAGGCGATCGCGGCGACCACGTGCAGCCAGCGGAGCAGCAAGCTCGCCCATTCCGATATGATGGATCCCCACATGATCATCCCGTCAATTGCGACAGCGATGCCGCAGCTTTGATGACCGCAACCCCCGCCCTAACAATGTGTCGCACCTATCCGCGGTGTTTTCCAGTACGATGGCCTGCACCTGATGCACATGGTGCGGGCATCAGCTGACGAGGGATGCGGCAGGGACCTGCCGCGGTGGTGTCGATGTTCGAGGCTGCAGGCTGGGAGGACAACGTGAAGAGCAGAATTCTGTCCGTAGCGATATCCGCGGGACTGCTGGTTGCGACTGGCGCGCAGGCCGAGCCGGTGCTGCAGGGCAAGGACGCCTATGGTGATTGGCGGGCCGACAAGCCCGGCACGGTCAGGCTGATCCGGCCGCAGGATCTGGTCAGGCCCGGTGCGACACGCTCGGTGGCGAGTTCGTCGCGCGTGGTGCCGCGTCCGCCGGACGCGAAGCTTCAGGTGCCGGCCGGATTCAAGATCGAGCTGTTCGCCGAGGGCCTGCGCGCGCCGCGCATCGTGCGGGTGGCGCCGAACGGCGATGTGCTCGTCGCCGAGACGCGGGCGGGCACCATCCGCGTGCTTCGCGCTGGAGAGAGCGGCAAGGTCGCAACCAACGAGGTGTTTGCGACCGGGTTGAGGCAGCCATTCGGCATCGCCTTCTTTCCGAATGGCGACAACCCGCAATGGGTCTATGTCGCCAACACCGACGGCGTCGTCCGCTTTCCCTATCAGGCCGGCGATCTCAAGGCGCGCGGCAAGGCCGAGACGATCGTGGCGAGCCTGCCGCATGATGGCGGCCATTCCACCCGCGACATCGTCTTCACGCCTGACAACAAGCGCATGCTGGTGTCGGTCGGATCGCTCAGCAACGTCGCCGAAGGCATGGGCACGCCGCCGGGCGGAATGGAGGCGTGGTCGAAAGCGCAACCGCTCGGCGCGGCCTGGGCCAGCGAGACCGAGCGCGCCGCCGTGCTGGCCTTCAATCCTGACGGCAAGGAGCGCAAGATCTACGCCACCGGCATCCGCAACTGTGTCGGCCTTGCGATCCAGCCGCAGATCGGACTGCCCTGGTGCTCGACCAACGAACGCGACGGCCTCGGCGACGATCTCGTGCCCGATTTCGTGACCTCCGTGAAGGAGGGCGGCTTCTACGGCTGGCCATGGTTCTATATCGGTAACAACGAGGATCCGCGCCACGCTGGCGCGCGGCCGGACCTCAAGGACAAGGTGACGATGCCGGATGTGCTGATTCAGCCGCATTCGGCGTCGCTCGGTATGACGTTCTATCAAGGCACGCAGTTTCCGTCCGAGTACCAGGGCGACGCCTTCGCCGCCGAGCACGGCTCGTGGAACCGGTCGAAGCGCACCGGCTACAAGGTGATCCGCATCAAGATGAAGGACGGCAAGCCGACGGGCGAGTATGAGGATTTCGTCACGGGGTTTGTCGTGAGCGACACGGAGGTGTGGGGCAGGCCAGTGGGCGTAGCGGTTGCGAAGGACGGATCGCTGCTGGTGTCGGAGGATGGCAATGGGACAATCTGGCGGGTGACGAGCACGCGGCAGTGACCATGAACCCTCTCCCCTTGTGGAAGAGGGTGGCTTCGCGGCAGCGAAGCCGGGTGAGGGGTCTCTCTCCGCGAGTCCAACTCTCGTTGAGTGTGCAGAGGCAGACCTCTCATCCGGCGCTCGCGCCACCTTCTCCCACAGGGGAAGAAGGGAAGGGCAGCGTCTTTCGCCTCCGTTCACCCCCGTCTCACGCTCGCCCCGCCGTCCACCGGCAGCGTCACGCCGGTGATGAAGCCCGCTTCATCCGACGCCAGGAACAGCGCCGCGTTGGCGACGTCCCATCCGGTGCCCATTTTCTTTCGCAGCGGCACCTTGCTGTCGCGTTCGGCTTCGACCTCGGCGCGGGTCTTGTGCCATTCGCGCGCACGGGTATCGACGGCCATCGGCGTGTTCATCAGGCCGGGCAGGATGACGTTGGCGCGGATGCCGTATTCGGCGTTCTGGTAGGCGAGCTGTTCGGTGAAGGCGATCATCGCCGATTTCGTCGCCTTGTAGGCAACGTAAGGATAGGTCGTGATCGCCGCCATTGATGAGATGTTGATGATAGCGCCGCTTCGCTGCATGCGCATGATCGGGATCACTTCTTTCGCGGCGAGGATACAGCTCTTCAAATTGATCGCGACGACGCGGTCGAACGCCTCTTCGGTCAATTGCAGCAATTCGGCATCGCCGCCGGATAGACTGACGCCGACATTGTTGTGCAGCACGTCGATCCGGCCCCAGCGCGATTGTGCATCCGCCACCATCGCCTTGATGTCGGCAGCCTTGGTCACGTCGGCCTTGAAGGCCGCGGCGGTGCCGTGTTTCGCGGAGATCATCGCAACCGTTTCCTGCGCCGACTCCAGGTGATGGTCGACGCACAAGACGTTCGCGCCCTCGCGCGCGAAGGTCAGCGCAGTGGCGCGGCCGTTGCCCATGCCTTCGCCGGGGCTCTGGCCGGCGCCGACGACGATCGCAACCTTGTCCTTCAAGCGCATCTCATTCACTCCCGACCCGAGTCCTGGTCATCCCATTATTTTCGTGCAGATTAGCAACGGCCCCGCGCGGAGAGAAGGCGCGGCTCCTGCGTTCATGTCATTGACATCACGTGGAAATGCAGGTTGCGGCCGGCCGATCGCGCATGGCTGCCCCTGGTGTATCGGAACCGTTCCGAGGTCGCGGCGTTTGTTGCGGAGCCTTTCCCGCGCTAGGCTCTGTCCCGGGGCTTCCCAACCGCCAGTGGCTTGCCGATGAATCTGCTCGATCCACAAGGGCCCGTGGCTGCGGCCAACAGCACCATTCTGGTCGATTCCGTCTTCATCATGCTCGTGATCGTGGTGCCGACCATTGTCGCGATTCTGGCATTTGCGTTCTGGTTTCGCGCATCCAATCCGCGCGCGCGGTTTCAGCCGGACTTCGTCTATTCCGGCCGGGTCGAGATGGTGGTGTGGGCCATTCCGGCGCTCACCGTCATCCTGCTCGGTGGCGTCGCCTGGATCGGCTCGCATCAGCTCGATCCCGCGGCACCCGTGCCGGGCACCGGCAGCCCGGTCCGCATCCAGGCCGTCTCGCTCGACTGGAAGTGGCTGTTCATCTATCCGGATCAGCGCATCGCCACTGTTAACTCGCTGACAGTGCCGGCCGGTGCCGAGCTGAATTTCCAGCTGACGTCATCGAGCGTGATGAACACGTTCTTCATCCCGCAACTGGGCAGCATGATCTACACCATGAACGGCATGGTGACGAAGCTGAACCTGCGCGCCGACAATGAAGGCAAGCTGCAGGGACTGTCGGCGCATTTCTCGGGCGACGGGTTTCCGGACATGATGTTCGACGTCAACGTGATCTCGCCGCTCGCATTTCCCGATTGGGTAGCGACCACGGCAAGGTCTGACGCCGTGCTGAATGAGGACAGCTACAAGAAGCTGATGCAGCAGGGCATCGAGAAGGGCAGGCCGACCTATCGTCTCGAAGACCCGCGCCTGTTCGACCTGATCGCGACCCAGCACATTCCGCCAGGTCCAGGACCGGAGCTCGCATCCGAAGCGGGCCGGCCGCACAGTGGAGGCCATGATGCTCGGTAAGCTCGATTGGTCGGCCATCCCGTTCGACCAGCCGATTCCGCTGATTGCGGGCGCGGTGGTGCTGATCGCGATCCTCGCGGTGCTGGTCTGGGTCGTGGTGAAGGGACATCTGCCCTATCTCTGGCACGAGTGGATCACCAGTGTCGATCACAAGCGGATCGGCGTCATGTACATTCTGCTGGCTTCGGTCATGCTGCTGCGCGGCGGCAGCGACGCCATCATGATGCGGATCCAGCAGGCCATCGCCTATCAGTCGCAGGGCTATCTGCCGCCGGAGCACTACAACCAGATCTTCTCGGCGCACGGCACCATCATGATCTTCTTCGTGGCGATGCCCTTCGTGATCGGGCTGATGAACCTCGTCGTGCCGCTTCAGCTCGGCGTGCGCGACGTCGCGTTCCCGACGCTCAATTCGGTCGGGTTCTGGCTGACCGCGACCGGCGCGCTGCTGGTCAATCTCTCGCTCGTAATCGGCGAATTCGCGCGCACCGGCTGGCTCGCCTTTCCGCCGCTGTCGGGACTGTCTTATTCACCGGGGGTCGGCGTCGATTACTACGCCTGGTCGCTCCAGATATCCGGCGTCGGCACGCTGGTGGCCGGCATCAACCTCGTCACCACCGTGCTGAAGCTGCGCACCAAAGGCATGAACTATCTGCGCATGCCGATGTTCTGCTGGACCACGCTGGCCTCGAATCTTCTCATCGTCGCAGCCTTTCCGATCCTCACCGCCACGCTCGCGATGCTCTTGCTCGACCGTTACCTCGGCTTCCACTTCTTCACCAACGAGGCCGGCGGCAACGTCATGATGTTCATGAATTTGATCTGGGCCTGGGGCCATCCCGAGGTCTACATCCTGGTGCTGCCGGCGTTCGGCATCTTCTCCGAGGTGGTCTCGACCTTCTCCGGCAAGGCGCTGTTCGGCTATCGCTCGATGGTGCTCGCGACCATGGCAATCTGCGTCGTCTCCTTCATGGTCTGGCTGCACCATTTCTTCACGATGGGTGCGGGCCCCGACGTGAACGCCATCTTCGGCATCGCCAGCATGATCATCGCGATACCGACAGGCGTGAAGATCTACAATTGGCTGTTCACGATGTATGGCGGCCGCATCCGTTTCGCGACGCCGATGCTGTGGTCGGTCGGCTTCATGGTGACATTCATCATCGGCGGTCTGACGGGCGTCCTGCTCGCCGTGCCGCCGGCCGATTTCATGCTTCACAACAGCATGTTCCTGGTGGCGCACTTCCACAACGTCATCATCGGCGGCGTGCTGTTCGGCGCCTTCGCCGGCTTCGAATATTGGTTTCCGAAGGCGTTCGGCTTCCGTCTCGACGAGCGCTGGGGCAAGGCCGGGTTCTGGTTCACCTTCCTCGGCTTCTTCATCACCTTCATCCCGCTCTATATCGCCGGCATGCTCGGTATGACACGGCGGATGCAGCATTATGACGTCGCGGCGTGGCGGCCCTGGATGATCGTTGCAGCCGCTGGCATGGCCGTGCTGACGATCGGCGTGATCTGCCAGATCGTGCAGCTCGTGGTCAGCATTCGCAATCGCGAGGCTCTGCGCGACCGCACTGGCGATCCCTGGGATGGCCGCTCGCTGGAATGGGCGACCTCGTCGCCGCCGCCCGTGTTCAATTTCGCCCTCAATCCGGATGTGCGCGGCGAGGACGCTTATTGGCACATGAAGGCTCACGCCCAACAGCAATCGCTCGAACGCGACAGGCCGGAATACCAGGATATCGAGATGCCCCGGAATTCCCCGACCGGCTTCGTCTGCGCGTTCTTCGCCACCATCATGGGCTTTGCGCTGATCTGGCACATTTGGTGGATGGTGATTCTGGGCGGCTTGGGCGCGTGGGCGACCTTCGTCGTGTTCGCCTGGCGGGACCACGACGAATACGTCATCCCGGCCGAGGAGGTCGCGACGATAGACCGCGTGAATATTGAGGAGCGGCGCAGCCTTGTCAGCATGGCGGGGACCGTCTGATGACGATGACCGCGACAGCCGGCCACGCGCACGCCGATCCCCATCACATCGGCGTCGTGATCGAGCATCCCGGACCCGCGTCGAAGCGGATCGTGACCGCCTACGGCTTCTGGATCTTCCTGCTCTCGGACATCGTGATGTTCTCCTGCTTCTTTGCAGCCTACGCGGTGCTGTCCGGCCAGACCGCGGATGGGCCGAAAGGTTCGGAGATTTTCGAGCAGAAGAACGTCGCGATCGAGACGGTCTGCCTGCTCTTGTCGAGCTTCACCTGCGGCATGGCCAGCATCGCGGCCGATGTGCGCAACCGGTTCTGGTTCTATCTCGGCATGAGCGTGACCTGCGTGCTCGGTCTCATATTCCTCGTTCTCGAGTTCCGCGAATTCGCCGATCTCGTCGCGCGCGGCTATGGCCCGTCCCGCAGCGCGTTCCTGACCGCATTCTTCTCGCTGGTCGGCTGCCACGGCCTGCATGTTTCCGCCGGCGTCTTGTGGCTGCTCACCATGATGGCCCAGGTGTTCGCCAAGGGGTTCCGTGCCGACATATTGCGCCGGATGATGTGCTTTGCGCTGTTCTGGCATGCGCTCGACATCATCTGGGTCGCAGTGTTCTCCGTCGTCTACCTGCTTGGGAGCGCCGCATGAGCGATCAGACGCATGTGCCGGCCGGGCACGATCTCGCGCCAGGTGACGAAGAGCAACACAGTGTCGGCACCCGCATCCTCGGCTACGTCGTCGGCCTTGTCCTGGCGCTGCTGCTCACGGCGACGTCGTTCTTCATCGCCGGCACCGATCTGGTCTGGCAACCGTCCATCCCCGTCGCGCTGATCGTGCTCGCGATCGCGCAGATGGGCGTGCATCTGGTGTTCTTCCTGCACATCACCACTGGCCCGGACAACACCAACAACGTGCTGGCGCTCGCCTTCGGGCTGCTGGTGGTCTTCCTCGTGGTCGGAGGGACGGTCTGGATCATGGCGCATCTGAACGCCAACATGCCGCCGATGGACCACATCATGCGGATGCAGTGATGGAACCCGCCCTAAAAAGAAGAGCCGCTTGTGATGACAAGCGGCCCAAGTCTAGGGAGGAAACGCCCAAGCAAGACAATCGGGCCGGAGCCGGATTGCCGCCAAGGAAACGCACGCGCAAGCGCTTGCGTCCGCATACCAATGCGGCAACTCCCGATGAAGTTCAATTCCGGATCAATACGGTCTCGGACTACCACTCACGGGTGTGTGAGCGATTTTTTCACTTTGGCCGGCGGCAATTATAGGCCTTGCGGAAGCCGGCGGCCTGAGCGTCGTCCTCCGAGCAGAACCAGCGGTCGGGCTTGGTGGTTGCCGGGTAGCTTGGGCAGCCGCGCAGATGATAGATGCCGATATTGCCGGTGACGCGCGCGCGTACCGCGAGCTTGCCCTTGATGCTGCAGCTCGGCGGCATCGTCAGCTCCTCCGGGAACAGCACGGTGCGGATTTCCTTGTCGCGGTCCTGGCGGCAGGCAGCGCCCAGCAATGCGCCGTCCTTTTTGCCGGCGCGGAAGTCCTGCGGTGCAACAAAGCAGCCTTTCCAGATGCCGACGCCGGCTGTCTTGGCTTCGGTCGCGGCCGGCTTGACGTTCGCTTTGATCGGCTCCCGAGCGACAGCAAAGCCGAGCTTGACCAGCTGTTCGTTCAAAGTCGATTTGTCGCCCTCAGCCGTGCAGATCGCCCGGTGCCGCTTGCCAAAACTCTTCTCCGGCCCGACATCGTCACAGCGCACCGTCCGCTTGCCGATCAGCTTGGTCAGCTGGTCACGAGCCTCGATGCCGCAGGTCCAGGGATCGGCGTGATCGTCGATACAGACCTGGTCCAGCTCGGGTGCGTCGACGCCGTCGAGCCGATAGGTGGCGTCGCCAAGCTGGATGGAATTGCCGTCGCGGACCGTCGCGGCGGCGGTCAGCGCGGAAGCCGGCTCGGAGGACGCCAGGAATCCGGACAGGGCGAAAAACCCAACGAGCGCAAAAGCGCGGGCGGCGGCAAAGACATTTCGGAAGGACATACGGTCTCGCTATCGATGGCTCGGGCGCCTGTTCCTAGCATTCGGACGGGGCGATACCAATGGTCTGCACCCTGCGAAGTGCGACATTCCGGCCTCGCGGCTTTACTCCCCGCCCGCTCTGATCCTATCGTTTGCGGCCTTGCCGACCGTGCAGGCCGAATCGCCCGGAAAGCGGCGAGGGCGGGAGGAAAAAGGTTGCGATGAAAGACCCCGTGGACGTCCTGATCATCGGCGCTGGCGCTTCGGGCGCCGCGGTGGCGTGGTCGCTGGCCGAGACCAAGATGCACATTCTCTGCCTGGAGCAGGGCGGCTGGATGAACCCGGCGGAATATCCGAGCACGGGTCGGGACTGGGAGGCGAAATTCTACGGTGAATGGTCGTCGAGCCCGAACGTTCGCGGCCGGCCCGAGGACTATCCTGTTAACGACGACAATTCGCCGATCAAGGTCGTCAACTACAACGCGGTCGGCGGCTCGACGGTGATGCACACCGCGCACTGGCCGCGGCTGCATCCTTCCGATTTCAAGGTGAAGACGCTCGACGGCGTCGCCGAGGACTGGCCGATCGATTACGACGCGCTGACCCCGTTCTTCGAAGAGAATGACCGCATGATGGGCACGTCCGGCTTGTCGGGCGATCCGCTCTCGCCGCTGACGCATCCGCCGATGCCGCAGCAGCCGCTCGGATTGTCCGGCGCCATCATCGGCAAGGCCATGAACAAGCTCGGCTGGCACTGGTGGCCGTCGGACACGACGGTCGCGACGATGGATTATGAAGGCCGGGCACGCTGCATCAATCTCGGCCATTGCACGCCGGCCTGCGCGCAAGGCGCAAAATCCTCCACGGACATCACCTATTGGCCGCATGCGATCCGCGCCGGCGTCGAGCTGCGCACCCATTGCCGGGTGCGCGAGATCACCACCGACGAGAACGGCATGGCTTCGGGCGTGGTCTATTACGACAAGGACGGCGTCGAGCAGTTCCAGCCGGCGCATGTCGTCATCATCGCCTGCAACGGCGTCGGCACGCCGCGACTGTTGCTGAACTCGGCGTCCTCGCGCTTTCCGAACGGCCTTGCCAATACGTCAGGCCTCGTCGGCAAGAACCTGATGTTCCATCCTTATGCGCAGATCTACGGTTACGTGAAGGAGCCGACAGATAGCAACCGCGCGCCGCCGACCTGCCTGTGGAGCAAGGAATGGTACGACACCGACTTGTCGCGCGGCTTCGTGCGCGGCTATGGCGTGCAGTTCGTGCGTGGGGCAGGGCCGGTGTTCGAGGCTGTCGTCAGCGAGCAGAAGGGCATTCTGCCCTGGGGCGATGATCACCATCGCGTCTTCCGCAAGCTGAACGGCCATCGGCTGGGCTTCTCCGCGATCTGCGAGGATCTGCCGGAGGAGCACAACCAGGTCACGCTGGATCCGGTGCTGAAGGACAGCCACGGCATTCCCGCGCCGAAGATCGACTACACGATCAGCGAGAACAGCCGGAAGATGATGGAGCATGCGCTGGCGCGCGGCCGGGAGGTCCTCGAGACGGCAGGCGCCACCGATATCTGCATCAACTCGCCCATCCCCTGGGGCGGTTGGCACCTGCTCGGCACCGCGCGGATGGGAACCGATCCCGCGCGTTCCGTCGTCAACGAATGGGGGCGCACGCACGACGTGAAGAACCTCTTCATTGTCGACGGCAGCATTTTCGTCACCTCGGGCGGGGTGAACCCGACCTCCACCATCCAGGCCCTTGCGCTGTACATCGCCGACCAGATGAAGCAGCGCCTGGCCAATTTGTTCGACTGAACATGACGAAGAATGAAGCGACCTCCGCGCTCGGTGCACCTCTCCCGCTTGCGGGAGAGGTCGGCGCAACGCGCCGGGTGAGGGCTCTTTCCTCTGGGGGATTCCCTCCGTGGAGACACCCTCTCCCCAACCCTCCCCCGCAAGCGAGGGAGGGAGCACACCTTCACCGCTGCGCCAGAAGAGGACACAATGTCTGATCAACTTTCCCTGACGCCGCGGCAGCGCGATGATCTCCGCACCATCGCCGCGATGATCGTTCCCGCCAGCGACGAGTACAAGGTCCCGGGCGCCGACGATCCCGTGATCCAGGCCGACATGCTGGCAACGCTCGGCCGCGATACCAAGTTGGTGACGGCAGCGCTGGATCATCTGGCGCGGCTGGCAGGTCAGCCGCTCGCCGGGCTCGATGCTGCCAGGCGCCATGCGGTGGCGCAGGAGTTTCGCGAGCACGGCGGCGCGGCCGCCGCAACACTCGTCCGCGTCGTGCTACAATGCTATTATCGCGACGATCGCGTGCTGCACTCGCTCGGACTTGAGCTGCGCGCGCCGTTTCCCAAGGGCCATGTGCTCCCGGACGGCGACTGGTCGTTGCTCGATCCCGTCAGGGCAAGACCTGTCAGCCTGAGAAGGGCGCCCTAGCCACCTGGGTAGTCCAGCCCTGCGCTGCGGGCGTGCACCTTGCGCGACAGGGAACAGGCCACCATCTGTGTGAGCCTTCAAGGACTCTTGCCATGCTGGATATTACCTCAGATATCGCCGATGACGCACCGTCATCGCGAACGGCGGCTGCTGCTCCGATCGATGACCGGGCTCTGCTGGATGCCTATTCCAATGCCGTGATCGACGTGACCGACCGCGTCGGCCCTGCCGTGGTGCGCGTCGAGACCGGGCCAAAGGTGCCGAACGGCCGCGAACGCGGTGGGCTCGGCTCGGGCATCGTGATCTCGCCTGACGGACTCGTTCTCACCAACAGCCATGTAGTCGGCTCGTCGAAGGAGATTCGGCTGCGGGACGTCGAGGGCCATGTCGGCGATGCCCGGGTGCTCGGCGTCGATCCCGACACCGATCTTGCGCTGCTGCGCGCCAACGGCGTGCGCGATTTGCCCTATGCCGCGCTCGGCAACTCCAAGACCTTGCGTCGCGGTCAGCTGGTGATCGCGATCGGCAATCCGCTCGGCTTCGAATCGACCGTGACCGCCGGCGTGGTCTCGGCGCTGGGGCGCTCGATCCGCTCGGTGAGCGGGCGCACCATCGAGGACGTGATCCAGACCGATGCCGCGCTCAATCCCGGCAATTCCGGCGGTCCCCTGGTGTCGTCGAACGCCGAGGTGATCGGCATCAACACCGCCATCATCAACGGCGCGCAGGGCATCTGCTTTGCGGTTGCCAGCAACACCGCGCAATTCGTGCTGTCGGAGATCATCCGCCACGGCTATGTCCGCCGCGCCTATATCGGCGTCGCCGGACAGACCGCACCGGTGCCGCGGCGGCATGCGGTGCTGGCCGGGGTCGAAAACAAGATGGGCGCGCTGCTCGCGCAGATCGAGCCGGATGGCCCGGCGGCGAAGGCGGGCCTGCTGCCCGGCGACGTCGTGATCAGGCTCGACGGCATCGAGATCAATGGCGTCGACGATTTGATCCGCGTGCTCGACCGCGACCGTATCGGCCGGCGGCTCGCCATGGACGTGCTGCGGCTCGGCCGTCTGCGGGCGATCGACATCGACCCGATCGAGCGCAAGCCGCAACGCTAGCGCTCCACGGTCGGGGCGGGGTATGACGGTGCCATGCCTCGCTTCCCGACCCTTGCCGCATGATGCCGGCGCACGAGACCTACGACGTCATTGTCATCGGCGCCGGTGCCGGTGGCATGACGGCGGCGGCCGTGGCCGCTGCCGAAGGCCTGCGCGTGCTGGTGATCGAGAAGAGCGCCTTTGTCGGTGGCACCACGGCCTGGTCCGGCGGCATGGTCTGGATCCCCGCCAATGCCAAAATGAAAGAGGTAGGGCTCTCCGACAGTGTCGCGGATGCCGTGCAGTACCTGTCGGGCACGGTGCCCGAGCCCGCCAATGCCGGCCTGCGCGCCGCCTTTCTCGCGCGCGGGCCCGAAGTGATCGCTTATCTCGAAGCCAACACCGAGGTGCGGCTTCAGCCGGTGAAAACCTATCCGGATTATTATCCGGAACGGCTGGGCGCAACGCCCGGCGGCCGTGTGCTGGAGCCGGTTGCGTTCGATGGCACGCGGCTGGGCGCCGCCTTTGCGCGATTGCGGCCACCGCTGCCGGAGTTCACATTGTTCGGCGGGATGATGGTCAATCGTCTCGACATTCCGCACCTGCGGAAGGCGGGGAAATCGCTGCGCTCGACCCTGCGTGCGGCGCGGCTGATTTCCGAATATGCATTGCAGCGGCTGCGCAGCCCGCGCGGCACCACGCTGCATCTTGGCAATGCGCTTGCTGCGCGGCTCTATGCCTCGCTGCTTTCGCGGCGGGTTGAAATTCTTTTCAGCGCCGACGTCGAAGATCTCTCGATGCAGGGTGATCGCGTCAGCGGCGTGGTGATCCGTCACGGCTCCCGCGACCGGCCGATCGCCGCGCGTCGCGGCGTCGTGCTGGCGACCGGCGGCTTTTCGCATGACGCTGTGTTGCGCAAGCGCCTTTTTCCGGCGGCAGCCGGATTTGTTTCGGCGACGAACACATCAGTGACGGGCGACGGACTTCGGCTCGCGGCCAAAGTCAGCGCCGCGCTCAACACGGACGCGACCAGCCCGGCCTCTTGGGTGCCGGCCTCGCTGTTCCGCCGGACTGATGGCAGCCGCGGCGTGTTCCCGCATATGGTGACCGACCGCGCCAAGCCCGGTGTGATCGCCGTCAACGCAGCGGGCCGGCGTTTCGTCAACGAAGCACTGTCGTACCACGAATTCGTGCTTGCCATGCTCCGTGATGGCAATGGCGAGCCGGACCGGCCATTCTACCTGATCTGTGACCGCGCGTTCCTGTGGGCCTACGGCCTCGGTCGCATCAAGCCGTTTACGCGCGGCTATTGGCGTCATGTGGCGAGTGGCGAGTTGATCGAGGCTCCTAATATCGCAGAGCTCGCAACCAAGATCGGTGTTAAACCGTCCGCTCTTACGGCGACGATCGCGAGCTACAACGCCGATGCGAAAGAAGGTCGCGATGGCGAATTCGGCCGCGGCAGCACCGTCTATCAGCGCCACCTCGGCGATCTCTGCCACAAGCCCAATCCCTGCGTCGCGCCGATTCTCCGCGCCCCGTTCTTCGCGATGCGCATCCATCCGGCCGATCTCGGCACTGCCATCGGCATGAAGGTGGATGCGCGGGCGCGCGTGCTGCGCGAGGACGGCACGCCGATTGCCGGCCTCTATGCCTGCGGCAACGACATGGGCTCGATCATGAACGGGAACTATCCGGGGTCGGGCATCATGTTGGGGTCGGCGCTGACGTTCGGGTACATCGCGGGCCGGCATCTGGCGGAGGGGAGTGGGGAAGCAGCGTCGAGTGCCGCCAAGACGTCGATCTAGCCACCCCACCGCTGTCATGCTCCGCGAAAGCGGGGCATCCAGTACGCCGCGGCCTATCAGCAGAACCGCACCGTCTCGGAGTACTGGATCGCCCGGTCAAGCCGGGCGATGACACTGACTGTCTGGTGAGGCTCTGGATTGCTTCGTCACATCAGCGCAAAATTGCTACGCAATTTTGTCGCGAGCTCCTCGCAATGACGTGGAGAGAGTGCGGGCTGCCCCGCTACTCTGCAGCCGCGGCAAAACGGCTGTTCTCGAGCTCAGCAATCAGCCGCGCCTTCTCCGCCGAGGCCTGCTTGATGTTGGCTTCCTTGACGTGGCCGAAGCCACGAATCGTCTCGGGCACGCGCGCGAGCCTCGTAAGCAGCGGAATCTGCGCCGCTTGCAGCCCTACGATCCGCTGGTCGATCATGCCGAGATAATCCTCAACCAGCTTGCGCTCGGTGCGGCGCTCCTCGGTTCTGCCGAACGGATCGAATGCGCCGCCACGCAGGAACTTGAGCCTGGCCAGCACGCGGAAGGCGTGGATCATCCAGCCGCCGAACTCCTGTTTCTGGAGCCGACCCGTCGTCTTGTCGCGTTTCGCGAAGATCGGCGGGGCGAGGTGGTATTTCAGGCGGAAATCGCCATCAAATTTCTCGGACACCTTCCTGGCGAAGCTGCCGTCGGTGTAGAGCCGCGCGACCTCGTACTCGTCCTTATAGGCCATCAGCTTGAACAGGTTCTTGGCGACGGCCTCGGTCAGCTCCATGGACGCCGGCGACGCCGCGCTCTCCGCCTTGCGTACCTTCGCGACCGCGGCGAGGTAGCGGTCGGCGTAGGTCTTGTCCTGGTAGCCGGTCAGGAATCCGGCCCGGGTCGCGATGATGTCGTCGAGCGATTTCGTCGGCGCGGCAGCCCGAGCCTTAAACTGCAGCACGCTGCGCACGCGCGACATGTCGTGGGCGGCGAGGCGGCCCCAAGTGAAGGCGAGCTTGTTCATCTCGATCGCGGCGCCATTGATCTCGATGGCACGGAGCAAGGCCTCCAGCGACAGCGGGATCGCGCCTCTCTGGAAAGCGAAGCCGAGCATGAAGGGATTGGTCGCGATGGAATCGCCCATCAGCGCTGAAGCAATGCCCGTCGCATCGATGATGTCGAGGTTCTTGTCGCCGACGGCGTCGCGCAGCACGGTCTGCATCGTGCCCATCTCGAAATCGAGATCGGGGTTTTGCACGAAGCTCGCGGTCGGCTGCAAATCGGCGTTGATATAGGCCTTGGTCACGCCGCGCTCGGCACGGCTGAGTGCGGAGGGACCTGCCGAGACGATCATGTCGCAGCCGAGAATGACGTCGGCGCCGCCGGTGGTGATGCGAACCGCGGAGATGTCCTCCGGCTTCGGGGCGATGCGGACATGGCTCATCACGGCGCCGTTCTTCTGCGAAAGGCCCGTGAAGTCCAGTGCCGAGCAGCCGCGGCCATCGACATGGGCGGCCATGCCGAGCAGCGCGCCGATGGTGATGACGCCGGTGCCGCCGATGCCGGTGACGAGAATGTTGTAGGGGCCTTCCAGCTCACGTGCCGGCGGCAGCGGCAGGTCGGCGAACAGCTGTCCGGAATCGACGGCCGACGTCTTCATGCGCTTGAGCGTACCGCCGTGCACGGTCACGAAGCTCGGGCAAAAACCCTCGACGCAGGAATAGTCCTTGTTGCAGTTCGACTGGTCGATCTGGCGCTTGCGGCCGAACTCGGTCTCCAGCGGCTGAACCGAGACGCAGTTCGAGGCCTGGGAGCAGTCGCCGCAGCCTTCACACACCAGCTCGTTGATGAAGGCACGCTTGGCGGGATCGGGATAGAGCCCCCGCTTGCGGCGGCGGCGCTTTTCCGCGGCGCAGGTCTGGTCGTAGATCACGACCGTGAGGCCCTTGACGTCGCGCAACTCGCGCTGCACGGCATCTAGTTCGCGACGGTGGTGGATGGTCGCGCCTTGCGGGAAGTAGTTTCCTTGCGGGTACTTGGTCGGATCGTCCGAGACGATCGCGAGCCGCTTGACGCCCTCGGCCCAGACCTGATGCGCGATCTGCGCGACGTTGAAGGCGCCTTCGGCCGGCTGGCCGCCGGTCATCGCGACGGCGTCGTTGTAGAGGATCTTGTAGGTGATGTTGATGCCGGCGGCCGATGCCGCGCGCAGGGCGAGCAGCCCGGAATGGGTGTAGGTGCCGTCACCGAGGTTCTGGAAGATGTGGGTCTCGGTCGTGAAGGGCGACTGGCCGATCCAGTTCACGCCTTCGGCGCCCATATGCGAGATCAGATCGGTGCGGCGGGTCGGCATGCTCAGGGCCATGCCGTGGCAGCCGATGCCGGCCATGGCGCGGCTGCCCTCCGGCACCCGCGTCGAAGTGTTGTGCGGGCAGCCCGAGCAGAAGAACGGCGTGCGTGCGAGCTTGATCGGCGCGCTGGTGGTGACGGGGTTGTCAAAGGCCTCGAGCCGGGCGAGGCGCTGCTCCAGCACCGGGCTGTGATGGCCGAGCTTGCGCAGCCGAGCGACGAGGGCGGAGGCAACAATCGTCGGCGTCAGCTCGCCCTCGCTCGGCAGTAGTGGTGCGCCACTCTCGTCGCGCTTGCCGGTGACGGTCGGGCGCCTGGATGCGTCGATATTGTAGAGGATGCGCATCAGCTGGTCTTCGATGAAGCCGCGCTTCTCCTCGACCACGAGCACGTCCTGGAGACCTTCGGCGAAACGTTTCGCGCCGCTTTCCTCCAACGGCCAGGTCAGCGCGACCTTGTAGATGCGCAGGCCGAGATCCTGCGCGTCCTTGTCGGTGATCCCCAAGTCGGCCAATGCCTGGCGCAGATCGAGATAGGCCTTGCCGGTCGCGACGATGCCAAGGCGCGCCGGTTTGGAATCGAGCACGATGCGGTCGAGCTGGTTGGCGCGGGCGAAGGCCTGCACCGCTTCCATCTTGGGGCCGAACAGGCGCCTCTCGGCGTCCAGCGGCGGATCCGGCCAGCGGATGTTGAGGCCGCCCGGCGGCATCTCGAAATCGTCTGGGAGCACGATCTTGATACGTTCAGGGTCGCTATCAATCGAGGCCGAGCTCTCGACCGTCTCGCTGATCGCCTTGAAGCCGACCCAGCAGCCGGAGAAGCGCGATAGCGCGAAGCCGTAAAGACCGAGGTCGAGATAATCCTGGAGCGTCGCCGGATTGATCACGGGGATCAGCGCCGCCGCGAACACCTGCTCGCTCTGATGCGCCAGCGTCGAGGACTGGCAGCCGTGGTCGTCGCCGGCCAATGCCAGCACGCCGCCATTCCGCGAGGTGCCGGCCGCATTGGCGTGCTTGAGCGCATCGACAGAGCGGTCGACGCCGGGGCCCTTGCCGTACCAGATGCCGAACACGCCATCGACCTTGGCTCCGGGAAACAGGCCGACCTGCTGGCTGCCCCATACGGCGGTCGCCGCAAGGTCCTCGTTCAGTCCGGGGACGAAGGCGATGTCCTGCTGCTGAAGGTGCGACTTCGCGCGCCACAGCGCATGATCGTACATGCCGAGCGGGGAACCGCGATAGCCCGAAATGAAGCCGCCGGTGTTGAGCCCCTGAAGCCGGTCTCGTTCGCGCTGCAACATGGGCAGGCGGACCAGGGCCTGAGTGCCGGATAGGAAGATCCGCTTTGATTCGAGCCGGTATTTGTCGTCCAGCTCGACCTGCAACAGCGTCATTTCGGAAGTCCTCGTCTCGATTCGGCGTGGGGTTTGCGCTGCGGGAGGAATTGGCGGCTGCGCGACGCGAATTGTGACAGTCAAGAGCATGGGCCGTCGAAGTCAATATCGCTGGCCGCATCCGTGGCGCTCCTGCTAGTCATGGCTTCCAGTGGAGAGCACCCATGACTGCAAACGCGTTCGACACCGAGATCACGGAAACGGCCGAAGCGCTGATCGGGCCGTGGCGTCGGCCGCGCCAGATGCTGCAAGCGCAAACTTACGACGCGCACGCCTCGATCCATGACGATGCCACCGCACAGAAGCTCGGTTTCAAGGGCGGCACCATCGAGGGGCCGACCCATTTCAGCCAGTTCGCACCGCTCGGTGAACGGCTATGGGGACGAGCCTGGCTCGAGACGGGATGCCTCTCCGCGCATTACCGCAGCGTCTGCTACGAAGGCGAGGAGGTGCAGGCCATCCTGTCAAAGCCGTTGCCCGCTACGCGCCAGTGCCAGATCCAGATGGTCAAGCGCGACGGCACGGAGGTGCTGCGCGGCACCGCCTCGGTCGGTGAGCCGCACGCAGCGACCGCGCTCGAAGCGCGTCTTGCCGAGCTCAAGCCGCTCGCCGATCCCGTGATCCTGCGTGACGTGAAGGTGGCGCAGACCAGCAGGCGCCAGACCGTGCGAATGGCGTTCGACCAGATCATGGGCGACCTCTACTCGTTCTCTCTCAGGCAGAAGCTCGCCGTGATGACCGAAGGCTCGCCATACTATTCCGGCGCCGACAATCCCTGGGGCAGACCGATCATTCCGATGGAGATGCTGAGCGTGCTGTTCCAGTACCGCTCCAAGGATGATCCGCTGCCGGCAAAGGGACCGGCGGTCGGCCTGTTCGCCGATCAGGAAATCAGGCTGGTGCAGGGGCCGCTCTTCGAGGGCGAGGACTACGAGGTCGAGCGCGAGGTGGTCGCGCTCTCCGGCAGCCGCCGCACCGAAAGCGCCTGGGCCAAGACGCGCGTGTTCGACAAGGCGGGCACGATGGTGGCGACCATGCTGCTGAACATGGCGACGCTGAAGGACTCTTATGCGCCGTATGAGGAAGAGTATCGGCAGCTGTATAGGACAAGGCGGTAGCACCACACTCTGCCGTCATTCCGGCGCGCGCGTAGCGCGAGCCCGGAATCCATTTCACCTCACTGTTCTGCGGCCCGATGGATTCCGGGTTCGACGCTTACGCGTCGTCCCGGAATGACGGCGGAGAGAGTGTCGACGTCCGCCCATCCTTTGAGCAAATGCACGTCGCAAAGCCGTCGCACAGGGAATAAGCAGCTGTCGGTCGCCGGCGTAACCTTCTGAGCACGCAGCGAATTACCACGCCACTCGCGCTCCACCGCAATTGTACACAATGGCACGGCGCTTGCAGAACTCCTGGCGCAGTTCTCGCGAGGGGCGGGCGTCATGCTGAGTTCAAGCAAGCCGACATTGGGCGTCATCAGCGCCGAGCCTGAGCCGATCGAGCTCGACTGGCCCGCCACCGCGCTTGTGATCATCGACATGCAGCGCGACTTCATGGAGCCCGGCGGCTTCGGCGAGACGCTCGGCAACGACGTCAGCCAGCTCGCGCGCGCGGTGAAGCCGATCGGCGTGGTGCTGAAAGCGGCGCGCGACACCGGCATGCTGGTGATCCACACCCGCGAGGGCCATCTGCCCGATCTCTCCGATGCGCCGGCGGCGAAAGTCGAGCGCGGCGCGCCGAGCCTTCGCATCGGCGATCCCGGCCCGATGGGCCGCATTCTCATTCGCGGCGAGGCGGGCCACGACATCATTCCCGAGCTCTATCCGCTCGACAGCGAGGTCGTGATCGACAAGCCCGGCAAGGGCGCGTTCTACGCCACCGAGCTTACCGACGTGCTGGAGAAATACGGCATCGAGAATCTGCTGGTGTGCGGCGTCACCACCGAAGTGTGCGTCAACACCACGGTGCGCGAGGCCAATGACCGCGGCTACCGCTGCGTCGTCATCTCCGACGGCTGCGCGTCCTACTTCCCCGAGTTTCACGAGATGGGCCTGAAGATGATCAAGGCCCAGGGCGGCATCTTCGGCTGGGTCACGGATTCAGCCGCAGTTCTGGAGGCAATGAAGGTTTCGACCACATAGGGGTATTGTCATGAGCACATTGACGGGGACGACTGGCAAGTCTGAGATCACGACGTCCGAGTTCAAGCCGGCACTATGGACATCGGGCGACTGGAATGCGTTTTTCGGCTTCGGCACCAACATCCTCGTCAACATGCTGGTGCTCACCGGCCTCCTGCGCTTCGTTCTGAAGATGCCGGACAGTCTGGTGTTCGGCCGCATCCTGCCCGCGCTTGGGCTGATGATGTGCCTCTCCACCTTCTACTATGCGTACCTCGCCTATCGGCTGGCCCAGAAGACCGGTCGCAACGATGTCTGCGCGCTGCCCTCGGGCGTCAGCGTGCCGCACATGTTCATCGTCACCTTCGTCATCATGCTGCCGATCACGCTGAAGACCGGTGACCCGCTCAAGGGGTGGTCCGCGGGTCTGGTCTGGGTGTTCTTCCAGAGTTTCATCCTCATGATCGGTGGCTTCATCGCGCCGTTCATCCGCAAGATCACGCCGCGTGCGGCTCTGCTCGGCACGCTCGCCGGCGTCTCCGTCACCTTCATCTCGATGCGTCCGGCGTTAGAGATGTATATGACGCCGCAGATCGGTCTCGTGTGTTTCGCCATCATCCTGGTGAGCTGGTTCGGCGGCGTGAAGTATTGGCGCGGCATTCCGGCCGGCCTCGTTGCGATCGCCGTCGGCATGGTTATCGCCTGGGGCTCGAACCTGTTCGGCCTCGGTCTCGGCGGGCTGAGCGTCAAGGGCGTTGGTGATGCCTTCGCAAACTTCGGCTTCTCGGTGCCGCTTCCGGCAGTGGGCTACGTCTTCTCCGGCTTCGAATTTCTCGGCATCATTCTCGTTACCGCCATTCCGTTCGGCATCTATGACCTCGTGGAGGCCATGGACAATGTCGAGAGCGCGGAAGCCGCCGGCGACGAATATCCGACCACGCGGGTGCTCACGGCCGACGGCGTCGTCAGCCTGATCGGCTGCCTGATGGGCAATCCCTTCATCAACGCGGTCTATATCGGCCATCCCGGCTGGAAGGCGATGGGCGGCCGGATCGGCTATTCGGCCGCGACCGGCGTCATGGTCGTCGTGCTGTCCTGGTTCGGCATCATCTCGGTGCTGCTGGCGCTCGTGCCCGTGGTCGCGATCTCGCCGATTTTGCTCTACATCGGCATGCTCATCGGCGCGCAGGCGTTCCAGACCACGCCGGTCAAGCACGCGCCCGCGATCGTGCTGGCGCTGACGCCGCATCTTGCCGCCTGGGCCAAGCTGCAGATCGACACGATGCTCGGCTCGACCATGAATGCGGCGGCAACCGTCGGCGGCATGGCCGCCGACAAGGCCGACGCGGTGAAGGCTGCCGCGATCGCCGCGCTGCCGCAGCAGGGCGTGTTCTACCACGGGCTGGAAGTGATGGGCGGCGGCTCCATCCTTGGTGGCCTCATCCTGGGGGCGATCGGTGTCTTCATTATCGAGCGCGACTTCGAGAAGGCATCAGGCTTCGCGCTGGTCGGTGCGGTCCTGACCTATTTCGGCTTCATGCACGGCGAGGCCGTCGGTATCGGCGGCGGATTTGGCGTCACGCCCGCGGTGGCGTTCACTTACGCCGTGATGGCGGCTGGCCTGTTTGCTGCGAGTAAGCTCGGCGCCAGCGCACCCTATGCCGCGCATCCGGAGATGCACGCCGCGCCGGCGGAGTAGACCTGGGGCAACAAGAATCTGCGGCCGGACGGCATCGCGTCGTCCGGCACATTCTACCTCCACCGACACTTACGCACTGGATTCCATACTTACCAGAACGTCCCCGGCGATGATCTCGGGGTCTCCAAGATTGAGGTCGGGCAGGCTTGCCTGAACGAAACCCAGCACTTTGTCGTTCGCCGCTTTGGCGCTCTCGCGGTCCTCGAATATCATCACGGCGACGCCGACGCCGTCGCCTCCGTCCAGCACGTAATAGGATCTGAAGCCGGGCGATTCCCTCAGGATGTGACCGATGCCGCTCTTGGCACGGCGAGCCGCGTCCGCAACCGAGCGAACCTTGGTGTACTTTCGAACGAACATGTACATCAGGGCACCTATGCGTCTCAGTCCCTGCCACACGCATCAAAGCATATCAGGACGGTGCCGGACAGGCTCTTCGGGCGGACAACTGCCGTCGCGCAATTTAGCCGCCCTTGACGGCTCCCGCCGTCAGCCCGGCGACGATCTGCCGCTGCGCCAGCACCGTCAGCAGCAGCACCGGGAAGGTGACGATCAGCGCGGCGGCGGCGAGCGGTCCCCAGCTCAACTGGTCGAACGAGATCATGTTGTAGACGGCGACGGGCAGGGTGCGGGTCTCGCGCCCGGCCAGAACGATGCCGAACACAAAGTTGTTCCAGGAGAAGATCACGGCCAGGATGAAGGCGACCGCGATGCCCGGCCGCGCGATCGGCAGCGCGACATGGCGGAACACCTGCCAGCGGCCGGCGCCGTCGATCAGGGCGGCTTCCTCCAGTTCCATCGGTGTTGTCTCGAAATAGCCGATCATGATCCAGATCACGATCGGCACCGTCACGACGAGGTGGATGATGATCTGCGGTACCAGCGTGCCGAGCAATCCCAGCCACTGAAACAGCAGGAACAGTGGGATCAGGTAGGACAGGCCCGGCGTGATGCGGGCGATCAGGATTACGATCGCGGATTTATGCGCGGCCATGCGCGCGATGCCGTAGCCGGCGGGGACGCCGACGATCAACGCCAGCGCGGTGGCGCTGCCTGTCACGATCAGGCTGTTGACGAAATAGGTCAGGAAGCGGTTGGAGGCGAGGACGTCGGCATAGTTCTTCCAGGCGATACGATCGGGGATGAACACCGGCGGATAGGCCGCGTTGTCGACCTCGAACTTGAGCGACAGCGATGCCATCCAGAGGAAGAACAGGATGGCCGGCGACACGATGACGAACACCGAAAGCCAGAGGCCGATCTGGCCGACGATCTGACGTAGGTTGATTTGACTTGAGGTCATGCGCCGCTCGCGATCTCGGTCCACAGCATGCGCTGGCGGGCGTAGAGCATCACTGCCGAGAGCAGGACGATCAGCAGGAAGAATACCACTGCGATCGCCGAGCCGTAGCCGAGATCGTAATAGCTGAAGGCGACGCTGTAGAGATAGATGTTGATCGTCTCCGACGCCGAGCCCGGTCCGCCTTGCGTGATCGCGAAGATGATGTCGAAGCTTTTCACGGCGTCGATCATGCGGATCATGCCGGCGATGAACAGGAACGGCATGATCAGTGGCAGGGTGATGAAACGGAACACCTGCCAGAAGCTGGCGCCGTCGATCTGCGCGCTCTCATAGGGCTCGGTCGGGATCGCGGCGAGGCCCCCGAGCACGATCAGCATCACCAGCGGCGTCCATTGCCAGGTCTCGACCAGCACCAGCGAGGGGATGACGGTGGCGGGGTGGAAGACCCAGAGCTGCGCGGGGATCCCGACCAGTGACAACAGGTAGTTCAGCACGCCGAGCTGCGGATGGAACATCATGGTCCAGACCAGCGCGATCGCCACCGGCGTCGCCATCATCGGCAAGATGAAAATGCCGCGCAGAAAACCGCGGCCGGGAAATCTCTGGTGAAACACCACGGCAGCGAGCGTGCCGAGCGCCAGCGGCAGCACCACCGACAGCACGGTGTAGACCATGGTGTGGCCGACTGCCTCGAGGAAGCGGGGATCGCTCGTCAGCCGCAGATAGTTGGAGAACCCAACGAAGGTAGTCGCCGAGCCGACCTTCCACTCGTTCAGGCTCATCCAGATGGTGAAGACCCACGGGAAGATGATGATGGCGAGCACGACGACCAGCGCCGGCACCACGAACGGCCAGTAGGACGGTGGCCGCAAGGCCTTCTCCGGCGCGGCATCGGACCGTGCCGCTGCCGGAGTCGATTGTGTCAACGTGCTCACGCCTTTTCGCTGCGCTCCAGGATCGGCCGGTACTGTTCGTGCGCCTTCTTCAGCTCGGTCGCGGGATCGGCGCCCGACAGTGTCGAGGTCAGCGCGGCGCCGACGAGATCGCGGAATTCGGCGACTGGGATGACAACGGGAAGGCCCAGCTTGCTGATTTTGGCGGAATCGATCACCGATTGCAGCCACTCCTTGGGCATCTTCACGCCGCTCTGGACTTCGGTGTCGTTCAGGATCGAGTTGCGGAACGGCACGCCGCCGCCAGCCTGCAACAGCCGCGCGCCCTGCTTCTTCGAGACCACCCACTGGCAGAGCAGATAGGCGGCTTCCTTGTTCTTGCTCGCCGCGGCGATGCCGATGCCGTCGCCGTACGTGGCCGAATACTGGCCCTTCGGTCCGGCCGGCACGACGGTGTAGCCGACCTTGCCGACAACGCGCGAGGCGGCCGGATCCTCCAGCGGCGGCGCCCAGCCGACGCCGTCGATCCACATCGCCGAGCGTCCTTGCGTGAACGAAGCCATCGACTCCATCCAGTTGAAGCCGGCGACGCCGGGCGGGGCCACCTTCGTCAGCAGCGTCTGATAGAGCTTTGTCGCCGCGACCGCCTCCGGGCCGTCGGTGAGGATGTTGCCCTTGGCGTCCAGGAATTCCCCGCCATAGTTGAGGAAGAAGTTGGTCCACAACGTCATGTTGGCGTTGCGCAAGCCTCGCCCGACGAAGCCGTAGGTGCCGTCCTTGGCGTCGGTGAGCGTTTCGGCCGCGGCGACCATCTCGTCCAGCGTCTTGGGGACAGCGACGCCCTTCTTCTGGAACAGCTCCTTGTTATAGTAGAGGATGAAATAATCGACCGACCAGGGCAGCGACAGCATCTGGCCCTTGTCGTTCTTGGCGTATTGCAGACCTGCGGCCGAGAAATCGCTCTCGACGAGATCGGGCGCGGTCAGCGCCGGATCCTTCATGAAGGGCGTCATGTCGGCAAGCCAGCCGGCCTTCTCGAACTGCCGCTTCTGCACGTGATAGCTGAGATGGACGACGTCGAAGCTCGGCCGGCCCGAGGTGAGCTCGATCACGACCTTCTGACGCTGCTGCTGTTCGGGAATCTGCTCGGATTCGACCTGGATGCCGGTGAGATCCGTGAACTCCTTGATGTTCTTTTGCAGGTTGTCGCCGCGCGGGCCTTTGGCAAGGATCACCTCCAGCTTGGTCCCGGCGTATTTCTTCCAGTTGACCTCGGCGCGGGCCGGCAAACCGGTCAGGCCGAGTGCGCCGGCCGCGGCGGTACCCGCTAGCAGCGTGCGGCGCGAGATGGTGTGGTTGGCCAATTGAGTCCCTCCCTCTAATTCAATTTTCTTTGGGAGGGATACTAGCGGCCGTTCCACGCCTGCCTAGCCCTAATCGACGATCAGGGCCGCATCGCTGGCGTCTCCATCGGCAGGCCGCGCGCCCGCGACATCAGATAGAGCTCGAGTGCGACCAGCTCGGGCGAGCCGTAATCATAGACCTGTGCGCGGACGCCGCTCATGCAGCTGCGCAGCCGCCGTTCCAGCGATCCCAGCGTTTGCCATTCCAGGCGGTAGAGCGGATAGCCGGTCGGCTGTCCTTGCGTGACCGGCGCGCCCGCCAGGCGCTTGTCGAAATTGTCGTCGTGGCAATTGGTGCAGGCGAGGTTGAGCTGACCCTCGCGTTGCATGAAGAGGTTGCGGCCGTGTTCCACGAACGGCTTGAGGTCTGGATCGTCGCCGGCCGCGATCGCCGCACCGCGCGATTGGTGGGCGACGAAGGCGGACAGCGCCAGGAGATCGCGGCTCTCGTAAGGCAAAGGCGTAGCCTGCTGATGATTGGTGCGGCAGAGATTGATGCGCTGGTCGAGCGTGACCGGGCGCGCCAGCGCCTTGTCGATGGCGGGATAGCGCGCCGCGACGCCCTTCATGCTGGTGCGCGCATCGCCATGGCAATCCGCGCAGGCCTTTTCGGCATTGCCGGTCTTCTTTCCCCATAGCGCCTCGCCGTCCAGCACGAACAGCATGCCCGGATTCGCCGTGTCGTCATCCTGCATCGCGCGCGTGTCGGGCCCCATGAACGAATAGCCGGACCGGCGCGCATCGGGCGGGATTTCACCGGCGAGCAGGGCAGGGGCCGCGGCGAACAATGCCGCCGCTGCTATCGCGCGCCAAACGCTCATTCGACAATGATCGATGCCGATGCGGTGGACGAATAGCCGTTGTCGCCGATCCATTCGAATTCGAACTTGCCGCTCTCCTTGGCGACCGTGAAGAATGACAAATATGGATTGGCCGCGATCGCCGGAAACAGATCGGCGCGAAAGATATCGGCGCCGTTGTAGCGGCAGGTGAAGCTGGTGATGATGTCGCGCGGCACGAGCTTCCCGTCCGCGGTGTGGCGAAAGCCGGTTTCCATGATGTGCGAGGTCAGCGTGCGGATCTCGATGACGTCGCCGCGTCTGGCCCTTGCCGGAACGTTGATCAGTGCTGACATCAGTTCATCTCCTCGGTGCAGGCGGCCAGCGTCACGACGATTTCGGCAGCAACCTGCCAGAACGTGTCGTCGGACAGGCGGGCGATCGCGACCACCTTTTGGGTGTCGGCGAGCCGGATCCGGGTCGAGACCTGGGGGCGGCCGGAGGAGGGGCCGAGATAGAAATTGGCGATGTTCGGCTGCGGGTTCTTCTCGTTGAAGACGTGGATGCTCTTGACGTGGTCATCGGCCGTCATCGCGCTTGCGACACTCACCGTCATCGGCACCGTATTGCCGTTCTCGACCAGTGGCGGAATGTCGAGCTTCACCCTGCCGGTGCGCAATTGTGCTTCGCCGACGACATTGCGGATCGCGGTATTGAGCATCGCGGGCGTGGCTTGAAGTGGACGCAGGGTGACGATCGGGATCGTCCCGGCGGCAGTGATGCCTCCGGCAAGGCTTAGGAATTGTCGTCGCGTGGTTGGCATGAGCAGTCCTAGTCGCGAAGCGTTGCAAGAAAAGCCACGATGTCCTCGATCTCCGCAGCCGACAATATCGGCTTGCCGGCGAAGTTACGTCCGATGCGCACGAAGCCGTCGTTGCGATAATAGGACGGCATGATGGTCTGTGCGTTGAAACGCGATGCATCGACCAGTCGAAGCCGCAACTGGCTCGCCGTCCATCGGTTCCCGGCGCCGGCGAGGTCCGGCGCGAGGTCTCCCTGGAATCGCGTCTCCGGAAAGGGCCCGGAATGGCAGAGGATGCAGGTCGTCGTGCGCGCCAGCACCAGTGTGCGCCCGCGGGCGGCATCGCCGGACGATCCCGTGAGCGAGGCTGGAATGCCGTCGCCGACGATTTTGTAAGGCACGAACTCGTCCGCGCGCGCAGCGCTGGCGAAGGCGAGGCCCGTGACGATGAATGCGGCAATCGCAAATGCTAGGAGGGATGGCTGACGCTGCCGCGAACTCCACTTACCCCTCCCGCTTGCGGGAGAGGTCGGAGCGCAGCGCCGGGTGAGGGCTCTTTCCTCTGGGGGAGTCTTCGTTGTCGAGACACCCTCTCCCCAACCCTCCCCCGCAGGCGGGGGAGGGGGCGCACCGTGGTCGTGGCGGCAGTTTGGTCCTATCATCCTACTAGCCAAAGGTATCCGCCGTGATGGTTTCAAACCAGCGCTCCGCCTCGGCGGCCTCGCGCGCCCGCAGTTCGCGCGGCGCGTCGACCGGGCTGGTCGCGCCGCCCTCGACCTCGGCGAAGATGTCGCCCTTTGGCTGGTAGGTGCCGGTGAGTGAAAAACCGTAACCGGGGGCGACAGTGTTGTAGCAGACGCCCATGAGCCGCGGCGGTTCCGGCGCGCGGCCCGTGAGCAGGCTGACGATGGCAGCGGCGCAGGCCTTGCCTTGCGCGCTTGCAGCGGATGCCGATTTGGGAATGCCGCCGCCAAGGCAGGCATCGCCGATGACGTGAATGTTCTTGACGAGCTTCGACTCGAAGGACACGGGATCGATCGGGCACCAGCCGGTGGCGTCGGTAGCGCCCGCGATCTCGGCGATGCGTCCCGCACGCTGCGGCGGGATCACATTGGCGACGTCGGGCGTGTAGTTGCCGAACTCGGTCACGATGGTCATGGTCGCCGGATCAACCGAAGTCACGCGGCCGCCTTGCGACAGCGCGACGCGCTCGATCATGTCGCCATAGAGCTCCTTCCAGGCCGTCTCGAACAGTCGCTGCTGGGAGAAACTATCCTTGGCATCGAGGATCAGAACTTTCGAGCGTGGCTTGTTCGTCTTCAGGTAATGCGCGATCAGGCTGGCGCGCTCATAAGGCGCAGGCGGGCAGCGCGAGGGATTGGCCGGGATTGCAATGGCGACCGTGCCGCCGTCCGCCATCGCTTCTAATTGCCTGCGCAGCAAAAGCGTCTGCGCACCGGCCTTCCAGGCGTGCGGCATCCTTTCCGACGCTGCGGCGTCGTAGCCGGGTAGGGCTTCGAGATGGAAGTCGATGCCGGGCGAGAGCACGAGGCGGTCATAGCTAAACGCCGTGCCATCGGCCGTCGTCACGCTACGCTTTTGCGTATCGATGGCCGTTGCAGCCTGTGCCACGACGGCGATGCCTTCGGCGGCGAGCTTGTCATAGCCGAACTGTTGCGCCTCCATCTTGCGCAGGCCCGCGATCACCGCGTTGCTGAGCGGGCAGGAGATGAAGGTCTTGTTCGGCTCGATCAACGTGACCTGCAACCTGGCATCGGCGCGTTTGAGCGCCCGCGCGCAGGCGGCGCCGCCAAAGCCGCCGCCGACCACGACGATGCGGCCCGGCGATTGCGCGCGCAGGATCGAAGGTGCGATGAGCGATGTGGCCGCGACGGTGATGCCGAGGACGGCATTCCGCCGTGTCACCGGCACATTCATGAGTCTTGTCCGGAAAAATGCTGCGGCTGCCGTTGGGGCAGCCGCAGCGCTCTCTTAGGCAAAGGTGATGTTCTGGTCGCGCAGTGGCACCGAGCGGATGCGCTTGCCGGTCGCGGCGAAGTACGCATTCAGCACGGCCGGCGCGGCGACGCCGATGGTCGGCTCACCGACACCGCCCCAGAACCCGCCGCTCGGCACCATCACCGATTCCACCTTCGGCATCTCGTTGATGCGCATCGAGTTGTAGGTGTCGAAGTTGGTTTGCTCGATCTTGCCGTCCTTGACGGTGCAGCCGCCGTAGAACAGCGCGGAGAGGCCATAGACGAAGGAGCCCGCGATCTGCCGTTCCACCTGCGCCGGATTGACGACGTAGCCGGGATCGGTGGAGGCGACGATACGATGCACCTTGATCTTGCTGCCGTCGGTCACCGAGATTTCGGCGGCGCCGGCGACGTAGCTGCCATAGCCCATGACCTGGGCGATGCCGCGATAGACGCCCTGTGGCGCCGGCGTGGTCCAGCCGATCTTCTCGGCGACCGCATTGAGCACCGCCAGATGCTTGGGATGATTGCCCATCAGCTTGCGGCGGAATTCGAGCGGGTCCTGGCCTGCGGCCTGGGCCAGCTCGTCCATGAAGCATTCCATGTAGATCGCGTTGTGATTGACGTTGACGCCGCGCCAGAAGCCGGGCGGAACGTGCGGGTTGCGCATCGCATGCTCGACCAACAGGTTCGGCACCGAATAGCCGAATGCGGCCTCGCCGGATTGGGCGACGCCCTGGAATGCGGCCGGGTCCATGCCGTTCTGCAGCGCCTCGGGGCGAAGCGAGAACAGGATCGACTGCCCGGACAGGCGGTAGTGCAACGCGACCAGATTGTTGTTGGCGTCGAACGCGCCGGTCAACTTGCACTGGGTGATGGGGTGATACCTGCCGTGCGCCATGTCCTCTTCGCGCGACCACAACAGCTTGATCGGCGTGCCCGGCATCTCTTTGGCGATCAGGACCGCCTGACGGACATAGTCGGTCTGACCGCGCCGGCCGAAACCGCCCCCCAGCATCACCTTGTGCACGTCGCACTTCTCGGCCGGCAAGCCGGAAGCCTCCAGCACCGCTGCAAACGCCGCCTCGCCATTCTGCGTGCCGCACCAGACCTCGCATTTGTCCGCGGTGTAGAGCGCGGTGGCGTTCATCGGCTCCATCGTGGCGTGGTTCTGATAGGGATAGGAGTAGACGGCCTCGACCTTCTTGGCCGCGCCGGCAATCGCCGCCTTGGCATCGCCATTCTTGTTGCCGACATAGGCCGGCTGCTTGTCGTCGAGGCCCTCGGTCAGCCACTTCGCAATCGACTCGCTGGAAACTTTGGCGTTGTCGCCTTCGTCCCAGACGATCGGCAGCGCCTCCAGCGCGGTCTTGGCGTGCCACCAGGTGTCGGCAACGACCGCGACCGCGGTATCGCCGACCTTGACGACCTTCTTGACGCCTTTCATGCCGGCGATCTTGGATTGGTCAAAACTCTTCAACTTGCCGCCGAACACCGGGCAGTCCTTGATCGCGGCATTCAGCATGCCCGGCAGCTTGACGTCGGCGCCGTAGATCATGGCGCCGGTGGTCTTGTCGACCGTGTCGAGCCGCTTCACGCCCTTGCCGATCAGCTTCCAATCCTTCGGATCCTTCAGCTTGACGTCCGATGGCGGCGTCAGCTTCGCCGCGGCCTCGGCGACCTTGCCGTAGGTCGTGGTCTTGCCCGATGGCGTATGGGTGATGACGCTGTTCTCGGCTGCGCATTCGGAGGCCGGCACTTTCCATGCGTCGGCGGCGGCCTGGATCAGCATCACGCGCGCGGTGGCGCCGCCCTTGCGGACATAGTCCTGCGAGGAGCGGATGCCGCGGCTGCCGCCGGTCGAGAAATCGCCCCAGACGCGCTTGCGTGCGACGCTCTGGCCCGGTGTCGGATATTCGGTCGTGACCTTGGTCCAATCGCATTCGAGCTCCTCGGCGACGAGCTGGGCGAGGCCGGTCAGCGAGCCCTGGCCCATTTCGGAGCGAGCGATGCGAATCACGACGGTGTCATCGGGCCTGACCACGACCCAGGCGCCGATCTCCGGCGAGCCATCGGCCGCGCGGACCACGGCGGGGCCGCCGAAGGGAATGTCGAGGCCAATGGCGAGCCCGGCGCCGACTGCGGCCGTGCCAATGACGAAGGCGCGGCGATTGAGCCGCGGCGAAATATGCTTGTTCATGTTGGGGGGTCCTTACGCGCTTGCGATCGTGTGGATCGCTTCGCGCACCTGCTGGAAGGTGCCGCAGCGGCAGATATTGGTGATGGCCTCGTCGATGTCGGCGTCGGTCGGCTTCGGCTTCTCGCTCAGCAGCGCTGCCACCGCCATGATCATGCCGCTCTGGCAATAGCCGCATTGCGGCACGTCCTGGGCGATCCAGGCTTCCTGCACCTTGTGCAGCGAATCGCCCGAGGCGAGCCCCTCGATCGTGGTGATCTTCTTGCCCTCGGCCTCGCTGACCGAAACGCCGCAGGAGCGGGTGGCGATGCCTTCGATGTGAACGGTGCAGGCGCCGCATTGTGCAATGCCGCAACCGTATTTGGTGCCGGTCAGGCCGGCATTCTCGCGGATTGCCCAGAGCAGCGGCGTATCCGGCTCGACGTCGAGGGTGAAGGTTTTTCCGTTGATTGTTAGGTTTGCCATCGCAGTCCCCTGATTGGCCCAATCCACCGATTGAACTCAGGGGCGCACTGTGTCCGGCAAACTGGAACCATTCAAATCAACAGTCCGAGGGTTGCCAGGCGAAGATTGTCGCTGCCGCGGGAGGATTTTTGGATCGGGCGGTGTCGTGAGCCACCGGAAATTGCGGCTGGCGGGGCCCTGAACGCCGACAATGTGGCTTGGCGCGACGGTTCCGCCAGGCGACAGTTTGTCCCTTTTGCCGGGGTGCAAGATTTGGGCGCTTTGGTACACTAGGCCGATGCCAAAAGGAGTTCCATGAAGGTGCCGACCCCCTGCAACGTGCTGATGCTCTATCCGCTGTTCTCAGCAGAGTCCTTCTGGACCTTTGGCGAATCCTGCAAAGTGTTGGGCGTGAAGCGCCCAGCCGCCCCTTTGGGCCTGATTACCGTTGCCGCCATGCTCCCCGAGAGCTGGACGGTCCGGCTGATCGACTGCAACACGGCCTCCTTCGGTGACGAAGATCTCGCCTGGGCCGACGTCGTCTTCACCGGCGGAATGATGCCGCAGCAGGCCGATACGCTGCGTCTGATCGAGCTCTGCCGCGCGGCCGGCAAGCCGGTGGTCGTCGGCGGTCCCGATCCCACCTCCAGCCCCCACATCTATGAGCGGGCCGACTTCCGGGTGCTCGGCGAGGCCGAGAGCGTCATCGACGAATTCATCGCGGCCTGGGAGGGCGGCGAACGGTCCGGCGTCTTCACCGCGCCGAAATTCCAGGCCGACGTCACCAAGACGCCGGTGCCGCGCTTCGACCTGCTCAAGTTCGAGGACTACCTCTATCTCGGTGTGCAATATTCCCGCGGATGTCCGTTCACCTGCGAGTTCTGCGACATCATCGAGCTCTACGGACGCGTGCCGCGGACCAAGACGGTCGAGCAGATGTTTGTGGAGCTCGAGACGCTCTACAAGATGGGCTATCGCGGTCATCTCGACTTTGTCGACGACAATTTCATCGGCAACAAGAAGTCGCTGCGGCAGTTCCTGCCTAAGCTCGCCGAATGGCAGCGGACCCACGGCTATCCGTTCGAATTATCGACCGAAGCCTCGGTCAATTTGGCCGATGATCCCGAGCTATTGGAGTTGATGGGCGCGGCGAATTTCTTCGCCATCTTCGTCGGCATCGAGAGTCCGGATCCGGCGACGCTGGTCGCGATGCGCAAGAAGCAGAATACCCGGCGCAACATCGCCGAGAGCATCCACAAGATCTACGCCGCCGGCATGCTCGTCACCGCGGGCTTCATCGTCGGCTTCGACAATGAGAAAGTCTCGATGGCGGAGGCCATGATCGACTTCATCGAAGAGGCGGCGATCCCCGTCAGCATGGTCGGACTGCTCTATGCTTTGCCGAACACGCAGCTGACGCGCCGCCTGGAGCGCGAAGGCCGGCTGCATCCGGGCCACGATGTGGCGCCGACCATCGGCGCGGATCAGTGCACGGCCGGGATCAATTTCGATCCGGTGCGCCCGCTGCGCGACATCCTGACGGACTACAAGCGGGTGCTGGAGCACGTCTACAGCCCGGCTGCCTATGCAGGACGCGTCGACCGTCTGATGACGCTGCTCGACCGGTCCAGGCAGCGCCACGAGCTCGCCGAAGGCGATATCCGCGCCAAGCTCGGTGCGATGGAGACGGTGCACAAGGTGGTCACCACCCTTCCCGAGGCGCGTGGACCGTTGTGGCAGACCTTCATGAACTGCGCCAAGCGCGACACGACATCCGCGCGCATTGCCGTGCAGATGATCGCCGCCTATGCCCATCTCGGACCGTTCTCGCGCAAGGTCATCGCTGCCATCGATGAGCGCCTGGCGGCGCTGGACAACGAAACCACGCCGGCGACGGTCGATGTGACGGCGGCTTGACGCCTGGCTTGAGAGCTTACTTCACCGCCAGTCGCAAAAAGCTCATCACGCTGCCGAGCGCGGCAAAGCCCGCGCCGAGGGCCAGCGCCAATGTCGCGCCCTCGTGGCCGGCGAGCGCGAAGCAGAGAGCGGCGAGCGCGGCGCCCGTGGTCTGCCCGGTCAGGCGCGCGGTGGCAACGATGCCGGAGGCGCTGCCGCTGCGATGCGGCGGAGCACTCGACATCACCGCCTTCATGTTCGGCGCCTGGAAGAAGCCGAAGCCCATGCCGCAGATTACCATCCGCCAGATGATGTCGAGGATGGCGGGATTGGCCGGCAGCGTCGCGAGCAACGCCATGCCGAGGCCGAGCAGCACGAGCCCGATGCCGCCGAGCAGGCCGACCGCATGGCGATCGGACAGGCGCCCGGCGATCGGCGCCATGATGCCGACCACCAGCGGCCATGGCGTCATGAAGAAGCCGGTCTCGACCTGCGAGCGGCCGAGCACGTCCTCGAAATAGAACGGCAGCGAGACGAAGGCGAGGCCCTGCACCGCGAACGAGCACACCGCGGTCCCCGCCGACAGCGCGAACATCGGCCTGCTGAACAGGTCGATCGGCAGCATCGGCGCCGGATGTTCGGCATGGCGGCGCGTCAGGATGAAGCCGAGCGCGAGCGCCGTGACCAACTCGACGCCCACAACCACCGGCGACAGATTATGCGCGGCGCTGCCGATGCCGGTGATGAACAGGCCGAGGCAGGCCGACGCCAGGATCGCGCCGAGGAAGTCAAAACCGTGATCGGCGCGCGGTGTCTTCGGCAGCATTGCAAAGCCGATGCCGATCGCGACCAGGCCGAAGGGAATGTTGACGGCGAACAGCCACGGCCACGGGCCGAGCGCGAGGATGGCGGAGGCGATCGAGGGTCCGAAGGTGAAGGCGGTCGCGACCACCAGCGCGTTGTGGCCGAAGCCGCGGCCCTGCATCCTTCCGGGATAGACGAAGCGCACCAGCGCTGTGTTGACGCTCATGATGCCGCTGGCACCCAACCCTTGCAGGGTGCGCGCGACCAGCAGGCTGTCCAGCGACCACGCCACCGCGCAGAACAGCGAGGCGATGGTGAACAGGATCAGGCCGCCGAGATAGATGCGCTGGTGCCCAACGATCTCGCCAAGCGCCCCGAGCGGCAGCAGCGTCGCCACCAGCGCGATCTGGTAGACGTTGACCACCCAGACCGACTGCTCCGGACTGACATGCAGATCGGCGGCAATGGCAGGCAAGGCTATGTTGGCGATCGCGGTATCGAGCGAGGCCATCGCCAACGCGGTGAAGATCGCGGCGATCGCCCAGCGCCGCTGCGCGGCCGGGAGGCCATCGGCGATGGGGTGGTCGGGCTCGCGCGCTGCGGCAGGTAACGTGATTGTCATTGCGTTGTTGTCATTGCCTCAGCGCGGTGCTTCGGCGGCGTGGCCGAAAGGGACTTTCGGCATGTACTACGCCCACGCCGCCCGCCACAGACACACGCGTGCATGCTGTGTATGCGCACCGCCCGCGGCTGCGGGCTCCGGCAAAAAGTGCGAAAACAACCCCATGCACAGTAGAGATGGGCTTGATCAATAAGGGTTTTTCAATCTGCAACGGGACGACATCCGCCGTTGCGACGACGTTGACAGGTCGGGCAAAGCTGACGACACCCGGCAAGAAGTGGACGCGCGCCTCTCACGAGCAAGAATGGCCGCCTTTGAAAGCAAGGTAGATGCCGGATGCGCTGTCGCCGACATTGTTGCCGGCGCTCCACCAGCTATGGGTCGCCTCCTGCACCGTATTGCCTTCGATTGAGCAGGCGAGCCCAGGCTGACGAAATCGGCGTTCGGCTACACCGTCAGGCGGGTATAGCAGCGTGAGCAGGCGGAAATCGCGCCGGGAGATCGGGTAGTCCCGAATGATAAATTGCGCGAGGCCGCGGCATGCGGCCTGGTAAGAAACCGGCGGAATAGGCGACGTGGAGATCAACGCTCCTGGTGGAAAACCGTCACTCGAATACAAGCCCCAACGCCAACCACGTCGCAAGAGACAAGCAGACGCCAATTCCCAAATAGGGCAATGCAAGGCGCATCGGTCACTCCTCAACTCCGAGACGCTGCGAAAACGCCGTCAGCTTCGCATGTTCGCCGAGCCCCGCCCATATTCCATACGATGTACGAGCTTTGGTTTGGCGCGGACGGCAACGGACCCGACTGCGCAATGAAGACGACGCCAACAGGAAGCAAAACGCGCCTGATTTGGCGACCGGCATACAGTATCAGGCTGATCTTAATTTGACTTCGCATTTAGTCCAAAATATATAATTATATAATTTATTAAATTATTTAATTTTGAGGCCGGTACCTGCCAAGTCATTTCGATCTAAGGATTTTCTTCAATGCCGAACTGCGAAACAGGCGGAGCAATCGCGCCGCTTTAGCCGTTATCTAAAGAGGCGTGATCGATGCGCCGACCAATTGATACTGCGCCCAGGGACGGAGAAGACATCTGGGTGGAAGATGCGACCGGGGCTGTCGACGTCGCCCACTGGTCGCCTCAAGCGGGCAAATGGGTCTCCAAAGACGGCGCTCCAATCAACGCCGAGCCGACCCATTGGTATCCCGAAACTGAGGACATTGACGCAGAGGGAGAACCCTTGGGCAAGCCGTTCGCAGCGGCTGTCATTCTGCTTCCCGCGATCCTGATTGGAGCGGCCTTACTGGGTGTGTTCGACACTTTCGGCGCACGAGCAATTCCGGAAATGACGCAAATCGGCGGCGAGAACGCCGGCAGCTTCGACCAACGGCTGGAAATAGGGGCGGGGTCGCAAGCGCTCCTTCAGCGCGAAGCGAGCGGAGCCGTGTACGCGGTGCCGGCAGGCATGGTGCAGCCTGGGCCATGGCCCGATCGAGATGCTTTGCACAATAATGCGCGCGCCAGTGAACTGGACGGGGCGCGCAGGGAACTTGAGGAGGCGGTCCAGCACGCGGACGCGGCAAAAACTGCGGCGGACGAGTTGCGGCAGTCGCTGCAACAGGAGCAAGCGCGCAGCGCTGCGCTTGCGAACGAAGTTGCCGAATTCCGCCGCGAGATCGATGCCCGTGACGCAGGATCGCGGAAGGCGGAGGATGTGGCTGCGCAGCAGAGAGAGGCGGCGCAGCGGGAAATCGCAGAACTAGAGCAGTCTCTGCAGCGCGAGCGGGAAAATAGCGCCGTCCGCGCGAGGCAGGTGAACGCCGCTCAGGCAGCAGCGGCGAGCGCGGAGCGGGAACGCCACGAGGCACAGTCGCGCGCCGCCGCGCTCGCGAGCGAACTCGCCGGAATACCTAGCCGTTTGCTTATGGCGGAGGCTGCGACCGCGGAGCAAAGCCAGGCGGCAGGGCTGGAGATTGCGGAACTGCGGCAGTCCCTGCAGCAAGAGCAGGAAAAGAACGCCGTTCTCGTCACGGAGGCCAAAGCAGCGCAGGCCGCAGCTGCCAATGCCGATCAACAACGCCGCGCTCTCGAAGAGGCTCAAGCGCACGCCGCTGCGCTGGAGAGCAAACTTGCCGAACTGCGCCGTGAGATCGAAAGCCGCAACGTGCAATTGCGCGAGGCCGAGAATGCGGCCTCGCAGCAGAGACAGGCAGCGAAACGAGAGATCGGTGGACTGCGGCAGTCGCTGCAACAGGAGCTGAGCAAGACCGAGGCCGGGAAGAGAGAGCTTGCACCGGGGTGGCGCTCCACCGGTGAGCAGGTCCTCGCCGAGCAAGCAAATGACGCCCCAGTTTTGCCGGCGAGGCGCAGCGTGGAAGTGGCGAAGCCACCGACCGCCGCGGTTCAGAACGAGGCGGAGGCCCGTTTGATCCCGCGTGCCAGGGCGCTGCTCGATCAGGGAAATATTGGTGCAGCACGTATTGTCCTCGAGCTCGCAGCTGAGAAAAACATTGCGCAGGCAAGTTTCATGCTCGCCGAGACCTATGATCCGGCGGTTCTATCCGCCTGGGGTACTTATGGAACGCGCGGCGAAGCGGCCAAGGCGCGAGAACTCTACGCGAAGGCACACAGGGGCGGTATTCGCGAAGCGAAGGAACGGCTGGATGCGTTGCGACCCTGAGAATGGGCTTCTTGCAGTCCGATGGACGAAAGCTCGCGGTGGCTGAGCCGGAAGGGAACGACATGAACAAGGCGCCAAAGTCACGCTCGTTGCTCCTGCTCTTGGTGCCGGTCGCGATGATGCTTCAAACGGCCTGCCTGGAAGCGCAAACGGGGAGAAATGCCAAGGCCGATGCACAGCTCGTCCGACCGCTCCCGAAAGAGAACGAAAAAGACCGGATGAACGCCTGGACGGTCGGGCTCGCCGGGGGCCTGCTCGAGGGCGCGCCGATCCGCCTCGCCGCAGAAATGGCTCGCGTCGTCGACGACGGAGCAGACCTGCATCTTCTGCCGATCGTCACCCGGGGGGCCACCGACAATCTGAACGCGCTGCTCTATTTGCGCGGCGTCGATACTGCCATCATCAATTCCGACGCGCTCGAGGAGTATAAGGTTCAGGCACCGCAGATCCGAAGCCGCATCACCTATCTGCTCAATCTCTTCCCATCCGAGCTGCACATTTTTGTGCGGCCTGAAATCACAAGCCTGCAGGATCTTGTCGGCAAGAGGGTGAACTTCAACACCCTGGGCACCGCGGCCGCCTATTCAGGCCCACTGATCTTCAGCCGTCTCGGGATCGATGTCGATAAGACGTTCATTCCGCATCAGGTTGCCCTGGAACAGATGCGCAAAGGCGAAATGTCGGCCGTGGTGTTCATCACGTCGAAACCCGTCGACGCCTTCGTAAAAGGCCGCTGGGAGGCTGGATTCAAGTTCCTCCCGATCCATTACGACAAGAAGTTCGAGGACTATTATCTGCCCGCGACCTTGGACGCCAATGAGTATCCCAATCTGATCAAGCAGGGTGAGCGGGTCTCGACCATCGCGGTCCCGACAGCGCTTGTCGCTTTCAACTGGCCGTTACGCTCCAATCGCTACCAACGCGTGGCTCGCCTTGTCGATTACCTGTTCTCGCGCATCGACCGCCTGCAGGCACCAGGCTTCGATCCGAAATGGCAGTCGATCAATCTTGCGGCATCCGTCCCGGGGCTCACCCGCTTCCCAGCGGCGCAGGAATGGCTGGATCGCAAAGCGCGCAGCGTACAGGCGAGGCCATGAAGACTGCCGCTCCTCCGCTCGCTGTCGCCTTCAACGTCGCCTGCAGTATCGCCTACGCGCAAACTACGAGCGGTCCCATGGAAACATTTAGGGCCTGTTCGGCGATGGAGGGACAAGCCCGGCTGGAATGTCTGCAAGACTTATCGCGCAAGATTCCGCCGTCCAGTCGGGGTAGCCAGGATGCTGGCTGGATCGTGAGCGAGACGACTTCGCCCGTGGATTATCTGCCGGTCGTCATCGCCACCGCCACTTCTGTCGGCAGCTCGGATGGCGCCGCGATGCAACTCGCAATCCACTGCCGCAGAGGCCGCACGGAAGTCATAGTCGCCGGACCGGCGCTGTCACGCAGCGCCAACGAATACGTCATCTCCTTTCGGCTGAATGCGGATACGCCAATGCAATTCGCAGCAGCGTCGCCGTCATTCGGCTCCGGCGTCGCTTTCGGGGGCGACGTCGTAAAGTTGTTAAGCTCATTGCCCGACGACGGTCACATCGTTGTGAGCCTTTTCACCCGCACTGGCCCGGTGCAAGACGGGCAATTCCTGCTCAGCGGATTCGAAAACGTGCGCAAGAAAATGGCGGCTGCATGCAAATGGCCACATGCCGTCGCCAGACCGGGTAGGTGATGGTCAGGGAGTTGGAGACACGAGATGATCAATCCAAAATGGGCGATGGCCGTCATCAGCGGCTTGACGATGCTGTTTCTGGTCGGACCGGGCGCGCAGGCGCAGCAGGACAACCAGTGGATCCCGCAGGCGCGCGAGAAGAGTCAAGCGAGCAACCCGAAGCATCCGGGTGGACAGAAGCAAGTGAGCAAGCCGCGGCAGAATCACGCGATCAAGCAGGAGCCTCCGAACAACACGAAGATGGCTCAGGCTACAAAAACCGAGAGCGCGAAAAAGCCGCATCGGCTGGTGCTGCAGGTTAATTCCAACGAGCCTGCGATGATGAACCTCACACTCAACAATGCGAGCAACGTCGCGCAATACTATCGCGATCTCGGTGAACCAGTGTCGATCGAGGTCGTCACCTTTGGTCCCGGCCTTCACATGCTGCGCGAAGACACCTCGCCGGTAAAGCCGCGCATCGAGGTGCTCGCGATGAGCCATCCCGAAATCTCCTTTAAAGCTTGCGGCAACACGCAGGAAAACATGCGTAAGGCGGAGAACAAGGATATCAACCTGATCCCACAGGCGACGGTCGTGAAATCCGGCGTCGTCCGCGTCATGGAGCTGCAGGAGCAGGGCTGGAGCTACGTCAAGCCGTGAGGTCCGGCGGAGAGGCCGGACATCGCGTGCGCTCGCGGACGGTGGATTCAGGAGGCCGCCCAGCCCCATCCACCGGGATCACCGTGCGGATTCGGGAAAATGACGGCCCGCTTACCCAATTGGAGCAGCGGATGGGAATCCACGACCTAAATCAGATCGCCTCGTTGACGGCCGCGACTGGAGGCGGGGCGAACCTCCACCATTCGTCGACTGGGTGCAGTCGAGCACCGTCATCGCGATTGCAGCCTCTGCTCTATTTTCCGGCCCGCGAAGCACATCTGGATTCACCGTCCGCTCCCTCGGAGGCGCCGATGACGCTTTGCCGGAATGGCCGATCGGCAGGCTGCGGTTCCGACAATTCCTGGCAATACATCCGGTCGATGTTGTGCTGCATGAGCGCATAACAATCGCATGCGACCCTCTCGAGCCGTGCCCGATCGATCTCTATAAACCCCCGCCGGTCGGACGGGACGGCGCCGGCCTTGCGTAGCTTGCTCATCGTCAGAGTCACTGTCGTTCGCCGCACCCCAAGCAGTTGCGCAAGCGCCTCCTGCGTCACCGGAAGGAGGTCGTTGGGAACGCGGTCGTGAAGCTGCAGGAGCCAGCGCGCCATGCGGCCATCCACCCGGTGCAGCGCGTTGCAAGCGGCTACGTGCTGGAGCTGCAATAACACGGCGCGGGCGTGGACCTGCACGACATTCCTGATGGCTGTACTTTGCGCATAGGCAGCCCTGAATTTGGCGGCGGAAATCATCGACGCCGTGCCGGCCATGCGAGCAATCGCGGTTACGGATGAAAGCGCCGGGCCGAGCACGGAAAACGAGGCCAAAGCGCCTTCCCGTCCCATCAGGGTGGTTGCGACCGATTGCCCGTCCGGCATATCGAGCATGAATGCGATTGCGCCGCTATGAGGAAAATAAACCGGGTCGAGCTCATCGCCCGATCGCACCAGGACGGCATCGGTTTCGAACGAGACTTTCTGGAAATACGGCGTGAGCAAGCCGAGATCCGCAGGCGGCAATGCCGCCAGTAGCCGATTGCCGATTCCCGTGCGGTGAACGGTCACGATGCTTTCTCGTGAACGCGCACCCAACGAACGACGATATCCATTTATTTCATCCACCATGATTATCCGAAATACGAACTGCCCCAACGAAACTATCCAAACAGAGGCATCAGTCGAGATCAAGCGCGGAGAACTGCGGAGAACCGCTTGCCGCTGTTCTCGCAAAGGCAGGCTCTTGCATACATCATACTATTTAGGTCTTTGCCCATCGGGGGCTCTGGCAATGCAGCCTGTAAGATGGGGAGAGCGCTTGCGAAACCCATCTTGGTTCATTGGATGCTGTCGAAAGGCCGACCGCAACGCTCACGCCTTGTGATACCGAACGCATCCCGTGAATTGCTAGAACTGATACCGCCTCAACCCACCATCCACCGGGATCACCGTGCCCGTGATGTAGCGCGCCACCGGCGAGGCCAGAAACACCGCGAGTGCGGCCAGATCCTCCGGCTCGCCCCAATAGCCGACCGGGATCTCTTCCTCGGCAAAGCGCTCGCGATAATCGGGCGCGTAGTTGCGGCGGATCTGCTCGCTCATGATGCGGCCGGGCGGGATGCAGTTGATGGTGATGCCGTGCCCACCGATCTCGCGCGACAGGCCCTTGGCCCAGGCGTGCACGGCGGCCTTCGCGGCGAACGCAGCATTCAGCCCTTCCGGCTCGGACTTGCCGGTGATGTTGACGATGCGGCCCCATTTGCGTTCGATCATCTGCGGCAGCAGCGCATGCGCGATGCGGCGGTAGCTGGTGAAATTCAGCGCGATCGCCTCGTCCCATTTGCTGTCGGGCGCATCGACCGGCAGCGGCCGGCTGCCGCCGGCATTGTTGATGAGGATGTCGACATGGCCGAGCTCTTTGAGCGCAAACGCCGCGATCCTTTCCGCCGCGTCCTTGGCCATCACGTCCTGCTCGAACGGCGTGATCAGACCGGAGCCTTCTTCCTGCACCAGCTCTGCAAGCAGATCGGTACGCCGTGCCACGCCGACGACGCGCACGCCTTCGGCGGCGAGGCCCTTGGCGATGGCGCGGCCGATGCCGATGCTCGCTCCGGTGACAACAGCGGTTTTCGATTTGAGCCCGAGGTCCATGGTCACACGCTCTCTTATTTGCTTTTGCTTGTTGCTGTTCGTTTCCGGCCCTGTCCCGGTCGGAGTGATTTGCTCGACGGGGACGAGCAGTGGTAACCAAGACCCTTGGCGAAGGAAACATCAAAAAGAAAAGGCGTCGGGCGATGGTCTGGGATCCGCAACAATACCTGAAATTCTCCGGCCACCGGCTGCGGCCCGCCGTCGACTTGTTGATGCGGATTCCGGATTTTGGCCCGCGCGCGATCGCCGATCTCGGGGCGGGCGCCGGCAACGTGACAAAACTGATCAAAGAGCGCTGGGCGGATGCAAGCGTGACCGGCGTCGAGGGTTCGGCCGAGATGGTCGAGGCCGGGCGCAAGTCTGCGCCGGATGTGGAATGGTCGCACGAAGACCTCGGCCATTGGCGCCCCGCCAGGCCATACGACTTGATATATTCCAATGCCGCACTGCACTGGCTGCCCGATCATGCGGCACTGTTTCCGGTGATGGAGAAGGTGACGCCTGGCGGCACGCTTGCCGTGCAGATGCCGCGCAATTTTACCGCGCCCTCGCATGTGCTGATCGGCGAGACCGCGCTCGATGGTCCGTGGCGGCCCAAGGTCGAGCATCTCGTCACGCCGCCGCCGGTCGAGGGGCCGGCCTTCTATCACGATCTTCTCGCGCCGATGTCGGTCAACATCGACATCTGGGAGACCGAATATCTGCAAGTGCTCGAAGGCGAGAATCCCGTCAAGGAATGGACCAAGGGGACCTGGCTGACGCGCTACCTCGACGTGCTCGCAGGCGACGAGAAGATCGCGTTCGAAGCCGCCTATGGCGCGCGCATTGCGAAGGCCTATCCGAAGAATGCGGCGGGGCAGACCCTATTCCCGTTCCGCCGTCTCTTCATGGTGGCCCAGCGCAAGGGCTGATGCACTGCCGCAATGCGACATAAGCGCTCTTTCCCTTGAACGGGCGCGGGGGCCGGGTTGCGTAGACCGCACTCGTCAAGCTAGCTTGGCTGCGGCAAATTGGGCTTAGGTCTAGTTGTTCGGCTTGCGGATTGCTGCCACTACTGACCTGCAAAACAAGAAGAACCCGGTTTTCGAGGTTGTTGGGGAGGTCTTCATGCGCAAACTGCTTCTCGCGGTCGCGGCGGCCGCGCTCGTTCTGGCCCCTGTCGTTGCGCAAGCCCAAACTCCGATCGTCATCAAGTTCAGCCACGTCGTCGCGAACGACACCCCGAAGGGGAAGGGCGCGCTGAAGTTCAAGGAGCTCGCCGAGAAGTATACCGACGGCAAGGTCAAGGTCGAAGTCTATCCGAACTCCACGCTGTACAAGGACAAGGAGGAGATCGAGGCGCTCCAGCTCGGCTCGGTGCACATGCTTGCGCCCTCGACCGCGAAATTCGCGCCGCTCGGCATCAAGGAATTCGAGGCGCTCGACCTGCCCTGGCTGTTCAAGGACGACCAGACCTATGCCAACGCGATCAAGGGCACGATCGGCAAGTGGCTGTTCCAGAAGCTCGAGGCCAAGGGCATCACCGGGCTTGCTTACTGGGACAACGGCTTCCATATGGTCTCCTCGAATCGTCCGTTGATAAAACCGACGGATTTCCAGGGCCTGAAGTTCCGCATCTCGGGATCCAAGGTCGCCGACCAGTATTTCCGCCTGGTCGGCACGATCCCGCAGATCATGGCGTTCTCCGAAGTCTACCAGGCGCTGCAGACCGGCGTGGTCGACGGCTGCGAGAACACCGCGTCGAACTATTTGACGCAGAAGTTCTACGAGGTGCAGAAGGACATCACCGTGTCCTATCATGCGCATCTGCAATATGCCGTCATCGTCAATTCAAAGTTCTGGTCGGGTCTGCCGCCCGATATTCGCACCCAACTCGACAAGGCGATGGCGGAGGCGACCGACTACACCAACTCGATCGCACGCCAGGAGAACGAGGACGCGCTGGCCGAGATCAAGAAGACCGGCAAGACCAATCTGCATGTCCTCACCGACGCCGATCGCAAGGCGTGGCAGGAGGCGATGCAGCCGACCTACAAATGGGCGAAGGGCCGGGTCGGGCAGGAAGTGCTCGATCTCATCGCCAAGGAACTCGACGTCAAGATGAACTGACGGCCGGGCCCGATAAGAACAATAGCAACGGTCGGGGGTGATCGCACTCCCGGCCGTTTCGCATCCGAACAGACGAGCCAATGCTGGGGAGACCAAGTTGCTGCGTGTGCTGAATCGTTTTCTCGATCATCTCGAGGAATGGCTGATCGCAACGATGATCGCGGCTGCGACGTCGCTCATCTTCGTCGCCGTGCTGCACCGTTACGGCGCCGGGCTGTCGATCGACATCGCCAAATGGGCGGAAGCCCGCAACCTGGCTTTCCTGGCCGTCCCGGCGCGCGCGGCGTTCGTCTGGCTTGCCGCGCTCGACCTGTCCTGGGCGCAGGAGCTCTGCATCTACATGTTCATCTGGATGGCGAAGTTCGGCGCCGCTTACGGCGTGCGGACCGGCATCCATGTCGGCGTCGACGTGCTCGTCAATATCCTTCCCGGTGGATCGCGCCGCCGCGTCATCACTTTCGGGCTTCTGTGCGGCGCGCTCTTCACCGCCATCGTCGCCTATTTCGGCGCCGCTTTCGTCGGCCAGATGTGGCAGACCGGCCAGCAGTCCAACGATTTGGAAGCGCCGATGTGGATGGTGTATCTCACCATCCCGCTCGGCTCCGGCTTGATGTGCTTCCGCTTCCTGCAGGTGGCCTGGTCGTTCTACCGCACCGGCGAGCTGCCGCATCACGACGTGGCTGGCGTCGAGGGTGTCGAGGCCGATCCGGTGCATCCCGCGCCGGTCACGGCCAGCCAGGTCGTCCGGGACGAGCGCAGCCCGCTCGGCTGGATCCTGATGCTGCTGCCGGTCCTGATCGTCGCGCTGTGCTTTGCACATGCGGGCCACATCATCACGCTCCCGCAGGGCCTGCGCGTCCTCATCGTCTTCGCGCTTCTGCTCTCGTTGATGTTGACGGGCATGCCGATCTCGATCGCGCTTGGTCTCACCGTGCTGAGCTTCATGTTCACGCTCACCGACGTGCGAACGGAATCGGTGGCGCTGAAGCTGTTCACCGGCATCGAGAATTTCGAGATCATGGCGATCCCGTTCTTCATCCTCGCCGGCAACTTCCTGACCCATGGCGGGGTGGCGCGGCGGATGATCACCTTCGCGACCTCGCTGGTCGGCCATTGGTACGGCGGTCTCGCGCTGTCGGGAGTGGTCGCGTGCGCGTTGTTTGCCGCGATCTCCGGCTCCTCGCCGGCAACCGTGGTGGCGATCGGCTCGGTGATCCTGCCCGCGATGGTCGCGCAAGGCTTCCCGAAGCGGTTCGGCGCAGGCGTGATCACGACGTCGGGCTCGCTCGGAATTCTCATCCCGCCGTCGATCCCGATGGTTCTCTACGCCGTCTCCACCAACAGCTCGGTGGGCAAGCTCTTCATTGCCGGTATCGTGCCAGGGCTTGCGCTCGCCTCGCTGCTCGGCGCCACGACGTTCTATCGGGCCTGGCGCAACGATTATCCGCGGATGCGCAAGGCCACGTTCCTCGAGCGCCTCGTCGCATTCCGCAAATCGATCTGGGGCATCCTGCTGATCGTGATCGTGATCGGCGGAATCTACAGCGGCCTGTTCACGCCGACCGAAGCTGCCGCCGTCAGCGCGGTCTACGCCTTCATCGTCGCGGTGTTCATCTACAAGGATCTGAAGCTGCGTGACGTGCCGCGGGTTCTGCTGTCATCGGCGAACCTCTCGGCTATGCTGCTCTACATCATCACCAACGCGGTGCTGTTCTCGTTCCTGATGACCTACGAGAACGTGCCGCAAGCGCTCGCGCAATGGATGATCGACCTGGGCTTGGGGTGGATCGGCTTCCTGCTGCTCGTCAACCTGTTGCTGCTGGTGGCGGGTAACGTGATGGAGCCGTCCTCGATCATCCTGATCATGGCCCCGATCCTGTTTCCGGTCGCGATCAAGCTCGGCATCGATCCCATTCATTTCGGCATCCTGATGACGGTCAACATGGAGGTCGGCCTGTGCCATCCGCCTGTCGGCCTCAATCTCTACGTCGCCTCGGGCATCGCCAAGATGGGGATCACCGAGCTCACCGTCGCGGTGTGGCCATGGCTGTTGACGATGCTGGGATTCCTCGTGGTCGTCACGTATTGGCCGGGCCTGTCGCTGTGGCTGCCGCGACTGCTGGGGATGTAGCTGCGCACGCGGTGTACCGTCTCCCACAAGGGAGAAGGGATACCTGTGCTGCCTCCTCCAGCGTCGTAGCCCGGATGGAGCGCAGCGTAATCCGGGGCCCCCGTGCCAGCGGAGCGATTCCCGGATTGCGCTGCGCTCCATCCGGGCTACGCATCCTCCGTCGCCGATGGCAATCGCCCGCGAGATGCGGTTAGATGCTGCGCAAACGGCGGGAGGAGCTAACGTGACAGAACGCAGCAGCGAGCCGAAGGACGCGACACCCTCCGTCATCGCGCAGCAGCAGGCGATGCTGAACGCGCTGCCGTTTTCCGACACGCGGGATTTCGACGACGCCGCGCGCGGCTTTCTCGGCACGATCGAGAATGCGGAGATCACGAATCCGCAGGGGCGGACGGTCTGGAGTCTCGCGCCTTACGGCTTCCTGTCCACTGAAGAGGCGCCGCCCACGGTCAATCCGAGCCTGTGGCGGCAGTCGCGGCTCAACATGCAGCATGGCCTGTTCGAGGTCGTGCCCGGCGTCTACCAGGTGCGCGGGCTCGACATCGCTAACATGACGCTGATCGAGGGCGACCGAGGTGTCATCGTCGTCGATACCCTGACCTCGATCGAAGGGGCTCGCGCCGCGCTCGATCTCTATTTCAGGCATCGGGGCCTGAAGCCCGTTGCGGCCGTCATCTTCACGCACACGCACACCGACCATTGGGGTGGCGCGCGCGGCGTGCTGGAGGATGCGCTGGCGACCGGCCGAGTGCCTATCATCGCACCGAACCTTTTCATGGAGCACGCCGTTTCCGAGAACATCATCGCGGGACCGGCGATGCTGCGCCGGGCGCAGTACCAGTTCGGGCCGCTGCTCGCCAAGGGCGCACGGGGGCAGGTCGATTGCGGGCTCGGCAAGTCGATGGCGGCGGGATCGGTCGCGCTGCTGCGGCCGACCGACCTGATCATGGCGACCGGCGACAGGCGCGTGATCGACGGCGTCGAATTCGAATTCCAGATGGCGCCGAACAGCGAAGCGCCGGCGGAGATGCACTTCTTCATCCCGCGCTACAAGCTGTTGAACCTCGCCGAGAACTGCACGCACAATTTCCACAATCTGCTGCCGTTCCGCGGCGCCGACGTGCGCGACGCGCTGGTCTGGTCGAAATACCTGAACGAGGCCCTGCAGCTCTGGGACGGAAAGGCCGAGGCGATGTGCGGCCAGCATCACTGGCCGGTGTGGGGAGTTGAGCGCATCGGCACGATGATCCGGCAGCAGCGCGACCTCTACAAATTCGCGCATGACCAAACCATCCGCCTGATGAACCACGGCCTCACCGCGGCTGAGATCGCCGTGACGATCCAGCTGCCGAAGAGCCTGGAAGGCGCCTGGCACGGCCGCGGCTATTACGGCCACATCCGGCATAATGTGAAAGCGATCTATCAGAAATATCTCGGCTGGTACGACGCCAATCCGGTCAATCTCGATCCGCTGCCGCCGGTGGAGTCGGGCAAGAAATATGTCGAGTATATGGGCGGAGCGGATGCGATCCTCGCACGGGCGCGCAGCGATTTCGACAAGGGGGAGTTTCGGTTCGTCGCGCAGGCGCTCGGCCATCTCGTTTTTGCCGAGCCTGACAATGCGGCGGCGCGCGGTCTGCTTGCCGACACGCTGGAGCAACTCGGCTACGCGGCCGAAAGCGCGACCTGGCGCAACGCCTATCTGTTCGGCGCCCAGGAATTGCGCCAGGGCATGCCGAAGGTGCCGGCACGCCCGCCAATGCCGCGCGAGACCCTGGCCGCGCTACGCACCTCCCAGCTCTGGGATGTGCTGGGTATCCGTCTCAACGGTCCGAAGGCGGAAGGCAAGCACATCGTATTGAACTGGAGCTTCTCCGACACCGGCGAGACCTTCGTGCTCAACCTGGAGAACTGCGCGCTCACTTACACCGAGGGGGTGCGGGCGGAAGGCGCCGATGCCAGCTTCACGCTCGCCCGTTCGACGCTCGATGAGGTGATCGCCAAGCTGACGAGCTTTCCGGAAGCCGTGGCCGCCGGCAAGGTCAAGCTGTCAGGCAACCTGATGAAGCTTGCCGAGCTGATGAGCCTGATGGACGAATTTCCGCGGATGTTTGAGATCGTGGAGCCGAAGCGGGCGGCGGTGAAGTAGGATAGCGCTTTACGCCGCACACTCGCCCCACATCCTCGCTGTCATCGCCCGGCTTGACCGGGCGATCCAGTATTCCAGAGGCCGGTTTGATTGAGCCGAGAAGCCGCGGCGTACTAGATGCCCCGGTCAAGCCGGGGCATGACAGTGTGCCTTGAGGTGAGAGCGACCCTTACTCCGCGCTGCTCACCAGCTTGATCCGCGGCGCCTGTTCCTCGGCGAGGCTGCGGTAGGCCGCGAGATAGTCCAGCGCCATGCGCCGCGCCGTGAAGCGCGTCTCGAACTGCTTGCGGATCGCCGCGCGATCGAGTTGCGGGAGGCGGTTCACCACCCCCGCGGCACTGATGACGTCCTCGACGACGAAGCCGGTCAGTCCCTCGTCGATGATCTCGGGCACCGAGCCGCGATTGAAGGCGACGACCGGCGTTCCGCACGCCATGGCTTCGATCATCACGAGGCCGAACGGCTCCGGCCAGTCGATCGGCAGCAGCAGGCCGAGTGCGCCGCTGAGGAAATCCGACTTCTCGTGATCGCTGATCTCGCCGATGAACTCCACCAGCGGATTGTTCTCGATCATCGGCCGGATCAGCTCGTCGTAGTAATCCTGATCGGCACGATCGACTTTGGCTGCGATCTTCAGCGGAATGCCGCAATGGGTCGCGATCTTGATGGCGCGGTCGACGCCCTTCTCGGGCGCGATGCGGCCGAGCACGGCGAGATATTCCTGTTTCGCCGGCTTCGGCGTCAGCAGGTTCTCCGGAAGACCGTGATGAATCGTCGTCACCCAATTCGCCTGCGGGACCGGCCGTCGCTGCGCATTGGAGATCGAGATCACTGGCATCTTGGAGAAGGTGTTGAAGACCGGCTGATGCTCCGGCAGGTCGAGCCGGCCGTGCAGCGTGGTCAGGAACGGCGTCGGCTGCCGGTGGAACAGGGACCAGGGATAATAGTCGAGATGGAAGTGGAGGAAGTCGAACTCCTCGTCGTCACATTTCTGCCGCACCCGCTCCAGCAGCACCATATGCAGCGCGTTGGGGTCGCGCACGGAACCGTCGAGACGGAGCGCCCGGGGCCACAGCGCGTCCAGCTTGCCTGACGTCTGCGAATCGCCGCTGGCGAACAAAGTCACATCGTGCCCAAGGGCCACCAACTCTTCCGTCAACCAATGCACCACCCGCTCGGTGCCGCCATACAGCTTGGGTGGAACAGCCTCCGTCAACGGAGCTACCTGCGCGATGCGCATCTCACCATCTCCTCTGCGATCATGAAGTTGAACCCCCGCCAGTACGGCACCGGCATGCCAGACAAGGGAACGTTCCCGCAGTTGCGAAGTTCCTTCCTGCGAACGTTACATATTCGACACGTCCGCGGACCGTCTCGATGCTGCCACGACATCTTCTCAGATCGTCCGTATCCGCATGTCGTGATCGCCCGGCCCCGGAACCGAGGCGAACAGGTCGATGTTCAGTCGATCAGTAACAAACAAAACCAGCATAACGGGGCGATAGCCATATGGACCACCTTTCTGGATACGCGCGCAGGCCATTTGCCTTTGTCTTGCGCTATCTTCGGATGCGAATGGCGTCGCATCTGGTGATCCTGGCCGCTGTCGTCGCAGCGGTTGCCTGCTCCGTAGGCACTCAATACGGGGTCAAGTCTCTTGTGGACGCCTTGTCCGCGGGACCTTCGCAGGGCGGAGGCGTATGGCTGGCATTCATTTTACTCATGTCGCTGATCGCCGCCGACAATTTCCTGTGGCGGATCGCGAGCTGGACGGCGAGCTTCACCTTCGTTCGCGTCACGGGTGATTTACGACGTGACATATTTCGTCATCTGACGGGGCACGCCCCGAGCTACTTCTCTGATCGCATGCCGGGCATGCTGACAAGCCGCATCACGGCGACCTCGAACGCGGTGTTCACGGTCGAGAACATGTTCGTCTGGAATGTGCTACCGCCCTGCATTGCCACAATTGCGGCAATCGCCTTGATTGGAACCGTCAGCCCTTACATGGCACTTGGCCTGATCGTGATTGCCGGCGGCATGGTGGTTGCGATGTTCCATCTCGCCGCCGCGGGCAAGCCGCTGCATGACGACTTCGCCGACAAGGCCGCCGTGGTCGACGGCGAGATGATCGACGTCATCAGCAACATGCCGCTGGTGCGGGCCTTCTGCGGCATCGGCCACGAGCACGAGCGGTTCGATGCGACCGTGAATCGGGAGCTGACCGCACGAAGCCGCAGCTTGCGTTATCTGGAAAAGCTGCGGTTGTTGCATGCCGCTGTGACCGTGCTTTTGACGATCGCGCTGATGGCCTGGGCCGTCACGCTCTGGCAGAAGGGCGAAGCGACCACCGGCGACGTCGTGCTGGTCTGTACCCTTGGCATCTCCATCCTGAGCGCCACGCGCGATCTCGCGGTGGCGCTGGTCGACGTCACCCAGCACGTCGCACGTCTGACCGAAGCGATCGCGACGCTGCTGGTGCCGCACGAATTGCGCGATCACCCCGAGGCGGAGCCGCTGGTGAAGAGCGGCGCGTCGATCGCGTACAACAATGTCACCTTCGGCTATCCCGGCGGCGAGAAGATCTTCGAGCGCTTCAGCCTTCGCTTGCAACCCGGTCAGCGCGTCGGCCTGGTCGGCCAGTCCGGCGGCGGCAAATCGACGCTGTTCACGCTGCTGCAGCGCTTCTACGATACCGACGAGGGTAGCATCACGATCGACGGGCAGGACATCTCGAAGGTCACGCAGCTGAGCCTGCGCGAGGCGATCTCCGTCGTGCCGCAGGACATCTCCTTGTTCCACCGGTCGATCCGCGAGAACATTCGCTACGGCCGCCCGAACGCGACCGACGACGAGGTGCTGCGCGCCGCGATCGCCGCGCGCTGCGATTTCGTCGAGAGCATGCCGGATGGTCTCGACACCATGGTCGGCGACCGCGGCGTCAAGATGTCGGGCGGCCAGCGTCAACGCATCGCGATCGCGCGCGCCTTCCTGAAGGACGCGCCGATCCTGCTGCTGGACGAGGCCACCGCGGCGCTCGACAGCGAATCCGAGGAGGCCATCCGCGAGGCGCTGTCGCGCCTGATGCGCGGCCGCACGGTGATCGCGATTGCGCATCGCCTCGCGACGCTGCGCAATTTCGACCGTGTGCTGGTGCTGAAGAATGGTAAGATCATCGAGGACGGCGCGCCGGACCGCCTGATGCAGGGCCACGGCCCCTATCGAGAATTGGTGACGCAGGAGATGAGCCGGCTCGCGAAGTTCGCCGCGTAAATCCAACGGTCGCGTTTGCGTTGGTTGCGTTTCGAAACAAGGCGCAGGGGAGCAGCTCATGGCAGCCGAAGCCGTAACCCAGATCATCTCCGTATCGCAGACGGTGGACGCCGTCGCGGAGCAGACGTTCTACATCCCGATGACCGGGCCCGCAGCACGACCGCGGCGGTCCCTCAAGCACGACGACATGTTCATCGTGCTCGACAGCCATGGCGACATCGGCGCCTCCGCCGGCGGGCCGGACGGACTGTTTCACTACGACACGCGCTATCTGGCGCGGCTGGAGCTCGTACTCGACGATCTCCAGCCGCTGCTGCTCGGCTCCAATTTGCGCGACGACAATTCGGCGCTGACCGTCGATCTGACCAATCCGGATATCTACCGTCAGGACCGCCTGGTGTTTCAGAAGGACCTGCTGCACATCGTGCGCACGATCTTCCTGTGGCGCGGCACCGCCTATCAGCGCATCGGCGTACAGAACCACGGCGACGCGCGCGCCAGCTTCGAGCTCACGCTGCTGTTCGACAACGATTTTGCCGATCTGTTCGAGGTTCGCGGCGAGCGCCGCCCGCGCCGCGGGACCGGCACGAGCAAATTGCTCGGGCCGACCGACGTGCTGTTCGAATATCGCGGTCTCGATGACACCCAGCGCACCACGGCGCTGCATTTCGACCCGCGTCCGACGCGGCTGTCGGTCAATGCCGCGACCTGGCAGATCGAACTGGATCCGCATGAATCGGAATCGCTGTTTGTCGCCGTGTCCTGCAACCGGCCGATCGCGGAGAAGCCTGCGCGCTTCTTCAGGGGCTTGCTCGCCCATCGCCGCGAGATGCGCCAGTCCACGATAGGCGCCGCCAGCATCGAGACCTCCAACAACATCTTCAACGAGGTGCTGTGCCAGGCCATGGCCGACCTCAACATGCTGATGACGGAGACGCCTCAGGGGCGCTATCCCTATGCCGGCATTCCCTGGTACTCGACGACGTTCGGCCGCGACGGCCTGATCACTGCGCTCCAGATGCTGTGGGTCGATCCGCGCGTCGCCAAGGGCGTGCTGCGCCGGCTCGCGCATTTTCAGGCCAAGGCGATTGATCCGCTCGCCGATGCCGCGCCCGGCAAGATCCTGCATGAGATGCGCGGCGGCGAGATGGCGGCGTTGGGCGAGGTCCCGTTCTCACAATATTACGGCAGCGTCGATTCGACCGCGCTGTTCATCCTGCTCGCCGGAAGCTATTTCGAACGCACCGGAGACGAGGCCACGTTGATCGAGCTATGGCCGGCAATCGAGGCGGGACTGGCCTGGATCGACGGTCCCGGCGATCCCGACCAGGACGGCTTCATCGAATACCAGCGCGCGACAGAAAAGGGGCTGGCCAACCAGGGTTGGAAGGATTCGTATGACGCGATCTTCCACGCCGACGGCCATCTCGCGGAAGGCAATATCGCACTCGCCGAAGTTCAGGGCTACGTCTACGCCGCCAAGCAGCTCGCCGCGCGTTGCGCCTTGCGGCTCGGCAACCCGGACCGTGCGCGCAAGCTCGAGGCCGAGGCCAGGGCGCTGGCCGAGCGCTTCGAGACGGCGTTCTGGTGCGAGGAGCTCGGCACCTATGCGCTCGCCCTCGACGGCAAGAAGCAGCCGTGCAAGGTGCGGACCTCGAACGCAGGTCAGGTCCTGTTCAGCGGCATGATCCGCGAGGACCGCGCCCGCCTCGTCGCTGCCGATCTGATGCGGCCGCATTTCTTCTCGGGCTGGGGCATCCGCACCGTCGCGCGCGGCGAGGTGCGCTACAACCCGATGTCCTATCACGACGGGTCGATCTGGCCGCACGACAACGCGCTGATCGCGCTCGGGCTTGCGCGCTACGGCCTCAAGCACTCGGTGGCGCATGTCTTCAAGGGACTGTTCGACGCGGCGACCTACATGGACCTGCGCCGGTTGCCCGAATTGTTCTGCGGCTTCCGGCGCGAAAAGCGACGCGGCCCGACGCTCTATCCGGTCGCCTGCGCGCCGCAGGCCTGGGCCAGCGCGACGCCGTTCACACTGCTGGAAGCGGCCCTCGGCCTCGAGTTCGACGTGGCGCGCGGCGAAATTCGTCTGCGCAACCCGCATCTGCCGACATTCCTCCACGAGGTGATCCTGCGGGATCTGCGCCTGGGCGAGTCCAGCGTCGATCTTCGCGTCAGCCGCCACGGCGACGACGTGGCGCTGGAGGTGTTGCGCACGCGCGGCCAGATCCAGGTCTCGATCGTGCTGGCGCGCTAGCGGCGCGCAGGAGAGCGTCATGCGTGCGATCGGAGCATTGATTGTTGGCATAGTCATCGCCGCGAACCTGGCGGTCGCCACCTCGCGTGCCGCAGACGAGCCGCCCGCAGGCCCGAGTGAGGCGAATGCGCCGGCGACCCAGCCGCCGGCCTCGACCGTGCCCGTTACGCCGAAGGACGCGGCCCCACCGCCGTCGGTGACCATCATCGGCGCGAGCGAGGCCCACGGCGTGCTCGGCCGCGACGTGCGCAGTGCTGCCGGTGAGGATATGGGCCGCATCGTCGATGTCATCGTCGATCGCGGCGGCCATGTCCGCGCCGCGGCCATCGATTTCGGCGGATTTCTCGGCGTCGGCAGTCGCAAGATCGTGGTGGACTGGAACGCACTGCGCTTTGGCAAGATCGTCAACAAGAAGGACAGCATCACGCTGGAATTAACCAAGGCGCAGGTCGCGGCCGCGCCGGAATACAAGGAAGACACGCCGATCGTGGTGCTTGGCGCGTCCGGCAGCCTTCAACCGCTGCAAGCGATCCAGTGAGGTGCGGGGAGGCCTGACCGGCTGTGCTGTTGTCGAGGAAGCCGAACCAAGCAGATCGCGATCGCCGCGTTGAACACGACGACGTCGCGGTGCCATCGGCCGTTGGCATTCCGGCGCCGTCGCGCCAGAGCCTGCGCGGCCTCGACTGGTTCATCTTCTTCCTCGCCGACGTCCAGACCGGATTCGGTCCCTTCATCGCGGTCTATCTGACCACCCAGAAATGGACCCAGGTCGAGATCGGCCTCGTCCTGTCGATCGGCGGGATCGTCGCGTTGATCGGACAGATGCCGGGTGGGGCGATCATCGATGCCGCGAAATCGGAACGGCTGGTCGCCGGCCTGGCGATCGCGACGATCGGCGCCTGCGCGCTGGCCTATGCGGCAATGCCGATCTTCCCCGTCGTGGTGGCCGCGGCCACCTTGCACGCGGCGGCGAGCTGCGTGCTGGGGCCGGCAATTGCGGCGATCAGCCTTGGCCTGGTCGGTCCGCTCGCGATCGGCGAGCGGCTCGGCCGCAACGCGCGCTTTGCCTCGCTTGGCAACGGCGTCGCAGCGGCGGTGATGGGCACCGCTGGCTATCTCTTGTCGAGCCGCTCGGTGTTCCTGGTCACCTTCCTGCTCGCAATTCCGACCCTGATCGCACTCTCGCGCATCCGCGAGCAGGAGGTCGATATCAGGCGTTGTCACGGCGAGATGCCGCCTGAAGCCGCCGACCGTGCTGACACCAACATCTGGCACCTGATCCGGCAGCGTCCGCTCATTGTCTTCGCCCTCAGCGTGCTGCTGTTGCAGCTCGCGAACGCTGCGATGATGCCGCTGATGGCAAGTGCTGTGACGGCGCGGTCCAGCCAATGGGCAACGGTGCTCGTTGCATTTTGCATCGTCGTTCCGCAAGCGATCGTGGCGCTGCTGTCGCCGACGGTGGGCCGCAAGGCGCAGCTCTGGGGCCGGCGGCCGTTGCTTCTGATTGGATTCGGCGCGCTGATGATTCGCGGTCTGCTGTTTGCGACCGTGCGCGACCCGTACCTGCTGGTGGCGGTGCAGGTGTTCGACGGTATTACCGCGGCGGTGTTCGCGGTGATGATTCCGCTGATCGTGGCCGACGTCGCTTTCGGCAGCGGCCATTTCAACCTGGCGCAGGGCATCGTCGGCACCGCCACAGGCATCGGCGCGTCACTGAGCACGGTGCTCGGAGGTTATGTCAGCGACAAGTTCGGCAATGCGACCGCCTTTATCGGGCTGTCCGGCGTGGCCGCAATGGGGCTTTTGCTGATTCTCTTCGTGATGCCGGAGACGCGGCGCACGGCATGATCGCGGGCGAAAGAAAATGGCCGGCCGAAACGAGTTCGGCCGGCCAAGTGGGTAGGGAGGAGGAAGATCAGGCGTCGAGATGCTGCAGGCGCTGACGGTTGCGCAGCACGATCTGGCGGGCGCCGGAGAAACCGAGAATGCCCTGGGCGTGAAGCTGCGACAGTGCGCGCGATACGGTTTCGAGCGTGAGACCGAGATAGTCGCCGATGTCGCGGCGGCACATCGGCAGCGCCATCATGCCGGCAACGGCGAGGCGGCGGTCCATTTCGAGCAGGAAGGTGGCAACGCGCTCCATCGCGGTCTTGCGGCCCAGCAGCAGCATGTGGTCCTCGGCATGGCGCAGCTCGGAGGCGGTCATCGCCCAGAGCTTGCGGGCGACCTGAACGTCGGTGCCTGCGGCCTTCTCGAGGCTCGCGCGCTTCACGAGACGCACGGTGGTGTCGATGATGGCTTCGGCAGCAAGGCGGTGCGTGGGGCCGGATTCGAGGCCGAACACGTCGCCGGGAAGATGGAAGGCACCGATCTGGCGGCGGCCGTCGGACAGGAGCTTGTAGCTGCTGACCGCACCAGTGACGACCTGGTAGACATATTCGGCCGGCTCGTCCTCACCATAGATCTCCTCGTCCTTGCGGTAGGAGAATTCCGTGGCGACCAGACCGACGTGGCCGGTTATGGCGCCGAACTGGTCGCTGACGGGATGGGCAGGGGCAATCTTGCCAACAATCTGGGTGTTGATCGCCTGGGTGTTGATCGTCTGGGTGAGCATCTGCGCCATCTCCGTTGTGATGGAGCATTGCTACGCGGGATCGTGCAATCCGGAAATTTCGAGCGATATCTTAAGGACGATTACCTACGTAGAATCCCGTAGGTCAGGTGCGGGGACGATCCTGGATGGCATGGCGGATGCACCTAACCAGGTTTTCGTCGAGAAGCGGCTTCAAAACCACGTCTTTGATGCCCGCCATCGCTGCCCGGGTCGAGATGTTCTCGTCGGGATAGCCCGTGATAAGGATCACAGGCGCGTCGCGGTCGGATTCGCGTAAATGGCCGGCGAGCTCGATGCCGTTGATGTCTGGCATCTTGTAGTCGATGACGTAGCAGTCCGGTCCGGGCGCGCCGCTGACATTGAGCAGCGCCGTGCCGCTCCTGAAGGTTCGCACGACGAAGCCGTCGGTCTCCAGCAGGAACCGCAGAGACCCCAGGACGGCGGCGTCATCATCGACCACATAGACGGTGCAGAGCGCTGAGGACGACGGCCGCTCATGATGTGAACCGACCTCGATCATGCTGCTTAGGCTAGCACAGCGCCGAGACGCGAGATTGACTTGCCTCAATCGTTGAGCATGCCCGCACGCATCGCCAGCCGGACCAGTTCCGAGAGGCTGCCCGCCTGCATCTTGGTCATGACATTGGCCCGGTAGACCTCGATGGTGCGCGGGCTGATATCGTATTCGCGGGCGATCAGCTTGTTGGACAGGCCCGCGATCAGCCCTTCCATGACCTGGCGCTCCCTGGGGCTCAAGGACGCGACGCGGGCAGCGATGTCCTGCGAGACGGCCTCGCTCTTGGCGGCTGGCTCGGCCTGGCGGATCGCCGACTCGATCATGGCGGTGAGACGGTCGTCGTCAAACGGCTTTTCCAGGAAATCGACCGCCCCGAGCTTCATCGCCTCGACCGCGAGCGGCACGTCGCCATGACCAGTCATGATCAGGATCGGGAACGCGCTTTGCTGCGCCTTCATCCGCTTCAGCAGCTCGATCCCGTCGAGGCCGGGCATACGCACGTCCGAGACGACGCAGCCGAAGCCGAGGCCGGGCAAGGCATCGAGAAAGGCTAGTGCGTCGTCGAACAGCGTGACGCCGAAGCCGGCGGAATCCAGCAGGAAATTCAGCGAATCGCGCATCGCGGCGTCGTCGTCGATGACGTAGACATGTCCCTTGGTCGTCATGAATCAGCTTTCGTCGGTTGCCGGCAAGGTGAAGCGGAATGTCGCTCCGCCCGCTGCGTTGCTCTCGGCCCACATGCGGCCGCCGTGAGCCTCGATGATCGAGCGGCTGATGGAAAGCCCTACGCCCATGCCGGTGTCTTTGGTGGTGAAGAAGGTCTGGAACAGGTTTGGAATGACGTCGTCCCGGAAGCCCGAGCCGGTGTCGGAGACCTCCACCTCGATCATGTCGTCAGCGACACGGGTGTTGGCGACCACGAGCTCGCGCCGCTGTGACTGCGCCATTGCTTCGAGCGCGTTGCGAAACAGATTGACCAGCACCTGTTGGATCTGCACGCGGTCGGCAAGGACGAGATCGGCGTCAGGATCGAGGCTGAAGCGGAGCTGCACGTTCTGCTCGCGCGCGCCGGCGAGCCCGAGCGCGCCCGCCTCCTCGATCAGCTTGGACAGGCTCTCGACCCGCTTCTCCGATTCGCCGCGGGAGACGAAGTCGCGCAGGCGCCGGATGATCTGGCCGGCGCGCAAGGCCTGCTCTGCCGCGCGATCGAGCGCGCTTTCAACCTTCGGCATGTTGGGATCGCTGCTACCGGCGAGGAGGCGCCGCGATCCCTTCATGTAATTGCTGATCGCGGCCAGCGGCTGGTTGAGTTCGTGGGCGAGCGCGGAGGCCATTTCACCCATCGCGGTCAGCCGCGAGACGTGAACGAGCTCGGATTGCAATTCCTGGAGTCGGGCCTGGGTCTGCTGGTGCTCGGTGAGGTCGCGGACGAAGCCGGTGAAATAGGGCTCGCCGCCGGACTCCATCTCGCCGATCGACAGGTGCATCGGAAAAGTCGTGCCGTCGCGGCGCTTGCCGGTCACGATGCGGCCGATACCGATGATGTGCGGATCGCTCGTGGTTCGGTATCGGGCGATGTAGCCGTCGTGGCGGGTGCGGTCGGGCTCCGGCATCAGGATGCTGACGTTCTGGCCGATCGCCTCGTGCTCGGGCCAGCCGAACAGGCGTTCCGCCGCCGTGCTGAAGAGCTGCATGATGCCGTGGCCGTCGATGACGATCATGGCATCGGGAATGGTGTGGAGGATGGAGCGGAGGTGACTCTCGCGCGTGCGCAGCGCCTCCTCGACCTGCTTCTCCTCGTCGATGTCGAGAAAGATGCCGCTGAGATGACGGGCGGCGCCGGATTCGTCGCGTATGACTCCCGCCCGGGCGCGAATCCATTGCCCGTTGCCGGAGGGGCTCGCGACCCGAAAGGACACGTCGAAGCCGCCGCCGTGTTTGGAGACGCGCTTGATCGCACCCTCCACACGCTCGCGATCCCTGGGCTCGAGACGCGACAGGAAGAGCTCGTAGCCCGGTGGTTGATTCTGTTCGATCCCGAGCAGGCTCCTGGCGGTATCCGACCAGTCCAATTCCCGCGTTGAGAGGTCGAGATCCCAGGTGCCGACGCCGAACCCTTCGATCCGAACCCGGAAATGCTCGCCGCGACCGTCGTCAGGCGGGTGCGTTACACGGGTCGGCGACAAGCGAAGACTCCCAATTTCGTGCTGCGGGCGTGGCGCCGCGAATGTGGCCGCAATTTTCCCTCAAGGCCGGGCCTGAGGCAAGTTCGGATGTCTGATTCCATTGGCGGATTTCCCGCGAGATGGCGCCCGGCGGTTTGATCTATCTCATCCTGCCCCGCGCCGGGATGGCTAGATTTCGCGCCAGTTCATGCCTGTGCGGAGAATCCCGATGACATACGCGACCGTGATGGTCAGCTTGGCGCTCGACCAGTCCAACGAGGCGCGTCTTCAGGTCGCGGGCGAGCTCGCCGAGCGATTCGAGGCTGATATCGTCGGGGTTGCCGCCGGGCAGTTCGCGCCGCCGCTCTATTTCACCGACGGCGCCGAGGCGCAGGCGCTGATCGAAGAGGGTGAGGACTCCGTCAAGCGGCGCCTTGCCGGACTGGAGGCGCAATTCCGCGCCGCAATGCGAACGCGCGGCGGACGTGCGGAATGGCGCAGTGCCATGGATTTTCCGGCGCGATTCGTGCTGGCGCAGGCGCGCTGCGCCGACATCGTCGTCAGCGGCGGACAGAGCCCGGCCTTCTCCGACGCGTTCGCGCTCGCAAGCCCCAAGGATCTGGTGATGCAGGCCGGTCGCCCGCTTCTGGTCGTCCCCGACCGGGCCGAATGGCTCGATCTGCGCAGCGTGCTGGTGGCGTGGAAGGACACGCCGGAATCGCGGCGGGCGGTGGCCGAAGCGCTGCCGATGCTGCGCAAGGCGCAGGACGTCACCATCGTCGAGGTGCCGGAGCATGATGACGATCGCTCGGCCGTGATGGCCGGCGTCACCGACGTTGCCGCCTGGCTCGCCCGTCACGGCATCACCGCGGTCGCGCGCGTCCCGGAAGCCGTGCGAGGGGAAACCGCCGCCGCGCAACTGGAGAAAATCGCCGGCGAGACTGGCGTCGGCCTGATCGTTGCGGGCGCCTATGGTCATTCGCGGTTTCGCGAGCTGATCCTCGGCGGCGTCACCGAATATCTGGTCACGCAATCGGTGCGCAGCGTGCTGCTGTCGCACTGACGGCCGGCCGAAAGCCATTCGAGGAGGACGCGCCGTGTACAAATTTCTTGAAGAGACCGTCGACGGCTACATGACGCGCAACGTCAAGGCGGTGCGGCGCGACCACGATCTGCTCGCGCTGAGCGAGATGTTCGAGACCGACGATTTCAACTCCTATCCGGTCGAGGACGACGGGCAGGTCGTCGGCATCGTCACCAAGTTCGACATCCTGAAGTGCTTCGCGTTCTCGCCGAGCCAGATGCTGCCGCGCTATCACGAGCTGATGAGCCGCAAGATCGGCGACGTCATGACGCCGGAGTTCATCTATGTCAGCCCCGACACGCGGCTCACGCGCGTGCTCCAGATCATGGTCGAGCACCGCATCAGGAGCATCATCGTGCTCGATAGCGTGCAGAAGCTGGTCGGAATCATCGCCCGCGAGGACGTCATCGCGGCACTCAAGGCGACGGCGCTCGACTGAGGCGGTGCCGTAGGTGGGCAAAGCGAAGCGTGCCCACCATTTCTGTCGCGGTGTTGGATAGAAGGTGGGCACGGCGCAAGTGCGCCTTTGCCCACCCTACGGTTCTGGACTGCGCCGTAAAAATACCGGTGCCGACCCGCAAATGTGCCGCGCGATACTTCGAACTCAAACGCATATCTTGATTTCAATCAATTACCCGCGAGGGTGAATGTGGTTTCTGGCCTCGTGTTCTTTCGAGAGAGAATCCGCGATGAGCCAGCCCTCCATCTCCAAATCCATGACATCAGGTGAAAGCGGCCTGGCTGTCGGGTTCGCCGTCACCGCCTTCCTCTGCGTGATCGCCTCGGCCAAGGCGCTCGATGCGCCCTTTGCCTTCCATGCCGCGCTCAGCGCGGTGGCGAGCCTCGCCGCGGTGTTCGTCATTATCAACCGCTATTTCGATCGTCCGGCGGCGCTGCCGCCGGCGGAGATCAACGGCCGCCCCAACTACAACATGGGCCCGATCAAGTTCACCGCCGTGATGGCGATGTTCTGGGGCATTGCGGGCTTCCTCGTCGGCCTCATCATCGCCTCGCAGCTGGCCTGGCCGGCGCTGAACTTCGATCTGCCATGGACCAGCTTCGGCCGCCTGCGGCCGCTGCACACCTCCGCGGTGATCTTCGCTTTCGGCGGCAACGTGCTGATCGGCACGTCGCTCTATGTCGTGCAGAAGTCCTGCCGCGTGCGCCTTGCCGGCGACCTCGCGCCCTGGTTCGTCGTGATCGGCTACAACTTCTTCATCCTGATCGCCGGCACCGGCTATCTGCTCGGCGTCACCCAGTCGAAGGAATATGCCGAGCCCGAATGGTATGCCGACCTTTGGCTGACCATCGTCTGGGTCGCTTATCTCCTCGTCTTCCTTGCCACCATCATCAGGCGCAAGGAGCCGCACATCTTCGTCGCGAACTGGTTCTATCTGGCCTTCATCGTGACGATTGCCGTCCTGCATCTCGGCAACAATCCGGCGCTTCCGGTCTCGGTGTTCGGCTCGAAGTCCTACATTGCCTGGGGCGGCATCCAGGACGCCATGTTCCAGTGGTGGTACGGCCATAACGCGGTCGGATTCTTCCTGACCGCCGGCTTCCTCGCCATCATGTACTACTTCATCCCCAAGCGCGCCGAGCGGCCGATCTATTCCTATCGGCTGTCGATCATCCACTTCTGGGCGCTGATCTTCCTCTACATCTGGGCCGGCCCTCACCATCTGCACTACACGGCGCTGCCGGACTGGACGCAGACGCTGGGCATGACCTTCTCGATCATGCTGTGGATGCCCTCCTGGGGCGGCATGATCAACGGCCTGATGACGCTGTCGGGTGCCTGGGACAAGCTACGCACCGACCCCGTGCTGCGCATGCTGGTGGTCTCCGTCGCCTTCTACGGCATGTCGACCTTCGAAGGCCCGATGATGTCGATCAAGGTGGTCAACTCGCTCAGCCACTATACCGACTGGACCATCGGCCACGTGCATTCCGGCGCGCTCGGCTGGGTCGGCTTCGTCTCCTTCGGCGCGCTCTACTGCCTGGTGCCGTGGGTCTGGAATCGCAAGGGGCTCTACAGCCTGAAGCTCGTCAACTGGCACTTCTGGGTCGCGACCCTCGGCATCGTCCTCTACATCTCGGCGATGTGGGTGTCCGGCATCCTCCAGGGCCTGATGTGGCGCGCCTACACCTCGCTCGGCTTCCTCGAATATTCCTTCATCGAGACCGTCGAGGCGATGCATCCCTTCTACATCATCCGCGCCGCCGGCGGCGGGCTGTTCCTGATCGGCTCGCTGATCATGGCCTACAATCTCTGGATGACCGTTCGCGTCGGCGAACAGGAAGCCCAGATGCCCGTCGCTCTTCAGCCGGCGGAATGAGGAGTCTTCCATGTCGTTCTGGACACGCCATCAAATCTTCGAAAAGAACTCGATCGTCCTGATCGTCGGCATCTTGCTGGTGATCGCGATCGGCGGCCTCGTCGAGATCACCCCGCTGTTCTATCTCAAGAGCACGATCGAGGCGGTCGACGGCGTCAGGCCGTACACGCCGCTGGAGCTCGCCGGGCGCAACGTCTATGTCCGCGAAGGCTGCTATCTCTGCCATTCGCAGATGATCCGCCCCTTGCGCGACGAGGTCGAGCGCTACGGCCACTTCTCGCTCGCCGCCGAGAGCATGTACGACCACCCGTTCCAGTGGGGCTCGAAGCGCACCGGTCCCGACCTTGCCCGCGTCGGCGCAAAGTATTCCGACGACTGGCACGTGACCCACCTGACCAACCCGCGCGCGATCGTGCCGCAGTCGGTGATGCCGGGCTATCCGTTCCTGAGCCAAACCGAGGTCGATCCCGATGCGATCGCCGACCACATGAAGACGCTGAAGGCCGTCGGCACGCCCTACACCGACGACCAGCTCGCCAATGCGGGCGCCGACCTGAAGGCGCAGGCCGACCCCGACAATGCCGGCAGCGACGCCTTCAGCAAGCGCTACGCCAAGGCGGCCGTGCGCAACTTCGACGGCAAGGCCGGCACGCCGACCGAGATGGACGCGCTGATCGCCTATTTGCAGATGCTCGGCACGCTGGTCGATTTCAAGATCTACAACGAGAAAGCCAATCTTCGCTGAGAAGGCATCAACGATGAAAGCCATCCTGACACTCGACAATCTCGCGTCCGGCCTCGTGACCACGATCTGGACGCCGGTGTTCGTCGCGATCTTTCTCGCGATCATCGCCTACGCATTCTGGCCCCGTAACAAGGCTGTGTTCGACGAAGCGGCACACCTGCCGTTGCGGGAGGAGTAAGAGATCATGACCGATCATCATAGCGACATCGATTCCGTCACCGGCAAGTCCACGACCGGACATGAATGGGACGGGATCAAGGAGCTCAACACGCCGCTGCCGCGCTGGTGGGTGATCAGCTTCTACCTCACCATCGTCTGGGCGGTCGCCTACTGGATCGTCTATCCGGCCTGGCCGCTGATCTCCAGCAATACCACGGGCCTATTCGGCTATTCGTCGCGCGCCGATGTCGCGGTCGAGCTCGCCAACCTCGAGAAGATCCGGGGCGACAAGATGGCGGCGCTGGGCAAGGCCTCCCTCGCCGACATCGAGAAGGACCCGGCCTTGCTGGCGCTCGCCCGCGCCAAGGGCAAGACCGTGTTCGGCGACAATTGTGCGCCGTGCCACGGCTCTGGTGGCGCCGGCGCCAAGGGCTATCCGAACCTGAACGACGACGACTGGCTGTGGGGCGGCACGCTCGACCAGATCATGCAGACCATCCAGTTCGGCGCGCGTTCCGGTCATGCCAAGGCCCATGAGGGCCAGATGCTCGCCTTCGGCAAGGACGGCGTGCTGAAGGCGGACGAGATCGTCACGGTCGCCAACTACGTGCGCTCGCTGGCTGGCCTTCCGACCCGCAAGGGCTTCGATGCCGCCAAGGGCGAGAAGATCTTCGCGGAGAATTGCGTTGCCTGCCACGGCGACGGCGGCCAGGGCAACCCGTCGATGGGCGCACCAAACCTGACCGACAAGATCTGGCTGTACGGCTCCGACGAAGCGGCTTTGATCGAGACCATCAGCCAGGGTCGTGCCGGCGTCATGCCAGCGTGGGAAGGGCGGCTCGATCCTGCCACCATCAAGGCGATGGCGGTCTACGTCCACTCGCTGGGCGGCGGAAAATAGCCTGCCGGTAACAGGCGGGGGTGAACAAAAATGCCCCCGTTTGAGCTGGATCAACTGACGCGGCGGCGTCGGGTCTAGGTTTAATCGCACCTCTCGAAAAGCTCTAGGTGATGAACAAGACCGTGAACCCGAAAGACCTCACATTGGACGACGACAACGGGCCGCTCTACGCGGCCCGGAAGAAGGTCTATCCCCAGAGCGTCTCCGGCACGTTCCGCCGGATCAAATGGGGCCTGATGGCGTTCTGCCTCGGTGTCTATTATTTCCTGCCCTTCGTGCGTTGGAACCGCGGCCTCGGCGCGCCCAGCCAGGCGGTGCTGATCGACCTTCCCAACAGCCGCTTCTATTTCTTCTTCATCGAGCTGTGGCCGCAGGAGGTCTACTACTTCACGGGCCTGTTGATCGTCGCCGCGGTGGCGCTGTTCCTGATGAACTCGCTCGGCGGCCGCATCTGGTGCGGCTATCTCTGCCCGCAGACGGTGTGGACCGACCTGTTCTACGCCGTCGAGCGTCTGATCGAGGGCGACCGGCGCGAGCGGATGAAGAAGGACAAATCGTCCGATCCGATGAAGCTCGAGCGCATCTCCGAGATCGTGCTCAAGCATTCGATCTGGCTCCTGATCGCCTGGTGGACCGGCGGCGCCTGGGTGCTCTATTTCAACGACGCGCCGACGCTGGTAAAGGAGCTCGTCACCTTCCAGGCGCCGATGATCGCCTATATCTGGATCGGCATCCTGACCGCGACGACCTACGTGCTCGCCGGCTTCATGCGCGAGCAGGTCTGCACCTATATGTGCCCGTGGCCGCGGATTCAGGCCGCGCTCACCGACGAATGGGCGCTCAACGTCACCTATCGCTACGACCGAGGCGAGAAGCGTACCTCGGTCAAGAAGGCTGCCGAGCTGCGCGCGCTCGGCGAGCAGGTTGGCGATTGCGTCGATTGCTACCAGTGCGTCGCGGTTTGCCCCACCGGCATCGACATCCGAAACGGACCGCAGATGGAATGCATTCAGTGCGGTCTCTGCATCGACGCCTGCGACAACGTGATGACGAAAATCGGCCGACCGAAGCGCCTGATCGGCTACGACAACGACATCAACATTCAGCGCCGCCAGGAAGGCAAGGCGCCGATCTACCGCATCGTCCGGCCCCGCACCATCGTCTACAGCGCCATTATCGCGGCCATCGGCGGCTTCATGATCTACACGCTGGCGACGCGCAGCCTGCTCGACGTCAACGTCCTGCACGATCGCAATCCGGTCGCGGTCAAGCTCAGCGACGGCTCGATCCGCAACGCCTACACGGTGCGCCTGCTGAACAAGAGCGGCTACGACCGTGTCATCGCGATCGACGCGAACGGTCCGGCCAACGCGACCATTCACGTGATCGGCGTCGATTCAGTGACGCCGGACCGGCCGATGATCGTGATACCGCGCGACTCCACCAGCGAGCTGCGGCTGCTTGTCACGGCGCCGGCCGAGAACAACACGGAGAAGTCGGTCCCCGTTCGCTTCCACGTCACCGATATCGGGCTCGGCGAGGTCGCTTCCGCCACCGACAATTTCGTCTCGCCTTGAGTCTGGAGTGAGCCATGGCATCCGCCCCGAAGCCGTTGACCGGAACGAAAGTCTTCCTGATGCTGGTCGCTTTCTTCGGCCTCGTGATCGGCGTCAACGTCACCATGATGAAGCTTGCGATCGCGACGCTGCCCGGCACCGATGTGGACAGCCCCTATGCCGCCGGCCTGACCTACGACCGCGAGATCTCGGCGGCGCATGACCAGGCGCTGCGCAAATGGAAGGTCAACGCCCATATCGAGCGGCGCAACGACGGCGGCGCCGTGGTCCAGGTCGAAGCCCGCGATGCCGGCGGTCAGCCGATCGCCGGACTGAAATTCGGCGGACGGCTGGAGCGGCCGACCGACAAGCGCGCCGATCTCGCCGTCGAGCTCACCGAGGCCGGCATCGGCCTCTATCGCGGCAATGCCGAGTCCGTCGCGCCCGGGCAATGGGATCTGGTGATCGAGGGCGAGGCGCGGGGGACGCGCGTGTTCCTGTCGCGCAATCGCGTGATCCTGAACTGAGGGACTTCGACATGCACGTCACGTGGGATTTCTCGCACTACGTCCGGACCGCGGGCGAGGGTGTCCAGCACATCGATCTCGCGGTCGAAGGCGTTCACTGCGCCGGCTGCATGGCGAAGATCGAACGCGGCCTGTCCGCCATTCCCGACGTCACGCTGGCGCGCGTCAATCTCACCGACCGCCGCGTCGCGCTGGAATGGAAGGCGGGCACGCTCGACCCGAGCCGGTTCATCGATCGCCTCGAGGAGCTCGGTTACAAGGCCTATCCGTTCGAGACAGAGAGCGCGGAGGTGGCGGAGGTCGCCGAATCGCGCTTCCTGCTGCGCTGCCTCGGCGTCGCGGCGTTCGCCACCATGAACGTGATGATGCTGTCGATCCCGGTGTGGTCGGGCAACGTCTCGGACATGCTACCCGAGCAGCGCGACTTCTTCCATTGGCTGTCGGCGCTGATCGCATTGCCGGCGGCGGCCTATGCCGGCCAACCGTTCTTCCGCTCGGCCTGGCACGCGTTGTCGGCAAAGACGACCAACATGGACGTGCCGATCTCGATCGGCGTGATCCTGGCGCTCGGCATGTCCGTGGTCGAGACCATCCACCACGCCGAGCACGCCTATTTCGACGCGGCGATCATGCTGCTGACCTTCCTGCTGGTCGGCCGCTTCCTCGACCAGAATATGCGCCGGCGGACCCGCGCCGTCGCCGGCAATCTCGCGGCGCTGAAGGCGGAAACGGCCGCGAAGTTCGTCGGCCCTGATGAAATCTCGCAGGTGCCGGTGGCCGCGATCCATCCCGGCGACATCGTGCTGTTGCGGCCCGGCGAGCGCTGCGCGGTCGACGGCACCGTGATCGAGGGCCGTTCGGAGATCGACCAGAGCCTGATCACCGGCGAGACGCTCTATGTCACGGCCGAGCAGGGCACGCCGGTCTATGCGGGATCGATGAACATCTCCGGCACGCTGCGGGTGCGGGTCTCGGCCGCGTCCGAGGCGACGCTGCTCGCCGAGATCACGCGGCTGCTCGACAACGCGCTCCAGGCCCGCTCGCGCTACATGCGTCTCGCCGACCGCGCCTCGCGGCTCTACGCGCCAGTGGTGCATGCGACTGCATTTCTGACCATTCTCGGCTGGGTCATTGCCGGCGCGTCCTGGCATGATGCGATCGTGACCGGCGTTGCCGTGCTGATCATCACTTGTCCCTGCGCGCTGGGGCTTGCCATTCCGACCGTGCAGACGATCGCCTCCGGTGCGATGTTCAAGTCCGGAGTGCTGCTGAATTCCGGCGACGCGATCGAGCGGTTGGCCGAGACCGACCATGTCATCTTCGACAAGACCGGCACGCTGACGCTGCCCGATCTCGAAGTGATGAATGCCGCCGACATTCCCGCCGATGTCTTCGAGCTCGCCGGCCGCCTTGCGCTGTCGAGCCATCATCCGGTTGCCGCCGCCGTCGCGCAAGCGGCTGGCGCCAGATCGCCTGTTGTCGGTGCGGTCGAAGAGGCCGGGCAGGGCGTCCGTGCGACATTGGACGGCGTCGAGCTCCGCCTTGGCCGCCTTTCTTTCTGCCGCGCGGAGGCACTGGTCGGCAGCGCCATGGTCGATCCCGAAGCCTCCATCGTCGCTTTCAGCAAGGGCAGCGACAGGTTCATCCTCTCGGTCCGCCAAGGCCTGCGTCCGGATGCGCAGGCTGTGATCGCGTCGCTGAAGGCGCGCAACATTGGCATCGAGATTCTCTCCGGCGACCGCGAGCCGGCGGTGAAGGCGGCGGCCCACGCGCTCGACATTCCCGAATGGCGCGCCGGCGTCACGCCGGCCGACAAGATCGCGCGGATCGAGGAATTGAAGCGGCGCGGCGCAAAAGTGCTGATGGTCGGCGACGGCATGAACGACGCGCCCTCGCTCGCGGCAGCCCATGTCTCGATGTCGCCGATTTCGGCCGCGCATCTGAGCCAGGCCACCGCCGATCTCGTCTTCCTCGGCCGGCCGCTGTTTCCGGTGGTTGCCGCCATCGACGCCTCGCGCAAGGCGCTGCATCTGATGCGGCAGAACCTCTGGCTCGCGATCGGATACAATGTTCTGGCGGTGCCGGTTGCAATCAGCGGGGTCGTGACGCCCCTGATCGCGGCTGCGGCCATGAGCGGATCCTCGATCCTGGTCATGCTGAATTCGCTGCGCGCCCGCAGCGCCTCGCGGGAGATCGTGTGATGGAAATCCTCGTCATCCTGGTCCCATTGGCGCTGATGCTCGGAGGTGCCGGTCTCGTCGCCTTCCTATGGTCGCTCAGGAGCGGCCAATACGACGATCTCGACGGTGCCGCCTGGCGCGCCATCGCCGACGATGAGCCGCCGCAGGAAGCCCCGGCGAAACGTTAGCGCTTCAAGCCAGTCGTGAGCAGAGCTGCGGCCGCGAGGGCCAAACCTGCTCCGGCCACGCATGCGGACCAGCCGAAGGTGTCGAACAGCCGTCCGAGCACGGCCGTGCCGACGAGGCCACCACAGAAATAGCACGCCAGATAAGAGCCGCTGGCGATGCCGCGGTTGTCGGTGGCTGTCCGTCCGACGAAGCCGGTGGCGGCCGCTTGGGCGAAGAAGGTGCCGACGCCGACCAGAACCATGCCGGTGAGTACCGCGCTCAGATGTGGCGACAGCATCAATGGCAAGCCGGTACCGGCGACGGCGAGCGAGCCCCAGATCGCCGGCCGTGGTCCGAGGCGCGATGCGACCCTTCCGGCCAGCAACGTCGTGGCCACCGAGGGCAGGAAGACGAAATAGACGAAGCCAAGACCCATCATGCCAAGCGATAGCGGCGGCTGGACCAGAACGAAATTGACGAAGGTGAAGGTGCCGATGAAGGCGAACAGGATGCAGAAGCCGATGCCGTAGGCCGCGCGCAGCTGCGGATCGCGCCAATGCATAACCATCGCGACGAGCGGCGATTCCGTCGCAGTCATCGCATGCATCGGTTTGACGCGCGCGATGGTGAAATAGACCAGCGCCGCGCCGGCGAGATTCAGGGCTGCGAACAGGTAGAAATTCCACGCGAGGCCAAAGCCGTCGGCGACCGCCGCCGAGATCAGCCGGCCGACGAGATTGCTGGCGACGTTTCCGGTGATGTAGGCGGCAAACGCGCCGCCCGCGTCCATGGCGCTGCATTGCTCGCCGAGATAGGCGAGGGTGAGCGCGAAGGCGGACGCCATGCACAGGCCCTGCGCGACCCGCAAGCTGGTGAAGACGGCAAGATTGGGCGCCGAGGCCAGCAGGCTGGTGGGGATCGCCAGCAGTGCCAGGCTGAGCAGGATGCCGGTCCGCCGGTTGATGTGCGGGCTGAAAAAGCCGACGACGAGACTGGCTGTGGCCATGCCGAAGGTGCTGGCGTTGACGGCAAAGCCCATCGCCGCGGGCGGCACGCTGTAGTGCCGCGTCAGCGAAGGAAGGATCGCCTGCGTCGCGAAGAGATCGACGACGGTCAGGAATGCGGTGAGGCCGATCACGAGCGATCGCATTGCCAAACCCGGCGAGTGCGCCTCCATCGTCATCGCGGCCGGTTTGATCGGGGCGGAAAGATCGGTCATGGCGTGATTGTCCTGTGAGGATGTGGCGCCTGGCATGGGATCCCGGGGCCACATCCCTCAACGTGCGCTGGGGCTGGGTGCGCTCGTCACATGTGGTGGTCGTTGGGATCCTTGCGGACGTCGCCGACATAGAGAATGACGGTCTCCTTGCCGAGGTTCTTCCACCAATGCGAGGTGCCGTAGACCTCGGGACGGATATCGCCGGCCTTGTGCATGATCGGATCGACGCAGTTGGAGGCGTATTCGACGATCTCGCCCTGCTGCACGAAGATCAATGCGGGCCGATCGTCGTGGCTGTGCCAGGGCACGATGCCGCCGGGCTCGATGGTCAGCTTGCGGAAGCGCAGTTCGCGGCCCTCGATATGGGCCGGCTGCTTGCCAAGGTCGATCGCGCCCAGCGTCACGTCGGTGACGCCGACCGGCTTGTAGTCGACCATCTGCTGGGCGTTCGGCTTGATCTTGCCGGCCGGACACTCGCCGGCAGCGACCGGCTGCGCCGAGAGCGTGAGCGCGCCGGCGATGGCGAGGCTCGGCCAGATCAGACGCGACAAGGCGTGGCTCCTAGACATGGGAGGTCTCCTGTGTTGGCCGCAACCCCGCTGGTCGCCGGCTATGACGGGAGCTTCATCGAGATTGCGTCCATGCTGAAATGCCGGCTTGCTCTCGATGCGATAGCGCTGCGCTATGTTGATGTGCGGCGGCTATCGATCCGATTGGGCAACGGCATTTCCGCTTTCGAGGCATTTGGCGTCCGATGACAGGGCGCCCGATTGGCGGGCGTTCACGTCAATCCGGAGGAGCCCCCCATGCCGAAATTGTCCAAGACCTTGATCGCCACCGCTGCGTTTGCGGTTATCGCCACCTCGGCCTTCTCGGAGGCTGCCTGGGACTTCAAGGCCGGCATGGCCTATGTCTATGGTGGCCCCGGCAAGATGTCGGCGATGGCCATGGCGCCGGCCGAGAAGAACCACGAGGCAATGATGAAGAACGCCAAGAAGGTCCCAGACAACACCGTCTTCTTCATGAGCAACGGATCGCTGTACTCCACCTCGGGACGGCTCGATCCTACCGGCAATTTCTACGTGAACTGAACGGGACCAGGTATCGCGGCCGCCCCTTGCGGGCGGCCGAACCCGGAAACAAATATTCACCGAATGCAATGCCGGAGCAGAAGATGACATCTCTCTCGCCAACCGATGCCGAACAGCTCAGGATTGCCTTCCAGCGCTGCCGCGATATGGACGGCACGCTGAACGAACAGCTCCGCGCCTATGCCGATGCCAGCCGCGCGGTCTTTCCGGCCTATGGCGAGGCAGTCGATCGCCTGGTGGCGAGATTGGGCGGGAACGGCGGTGGCGAGTCGGCTCCGCGCCCGGGCGATGCGATGCCGCCGTTCATGCTGCCGGACGAGGAGGGGCGCCTCGTCACGCTGCCTTCGCTGCTGGAGCGCGGTCCGCTTGCCGTGATGTTCTTCCGCGGCCATTGGTGTCCCTATTGCCGGCTCAATGTCCGCGCCGTGGTCCAGGCGCTCGACCGCATCAAGGCCATGGGGGCGCAGGTCGTCGCAATCATGCCGGAGACGCAGGAATACACGGGGCGACTCAAGGCTGAATTCGGCGCGCCGTTTCCGATCCTGACCGATCTCGACAACGGCTATGCGCTGTCGCTTAACCTCGCGATCTGGCTCGGCGCCGAGATCCAGAGCCTGTTGTCCTACCAGGAGATGGCGAAATTCCACGGCAATGACGGCTGGATGCTGCCGATCCCGGCGGTGTTCGTGGTCGGCCGCGACAGCATCGTGAAAGCGCGCTTCGTCGACCCAGATTTCCGTAAGCGCATGGAGATCGATGATCTGCTCGCGGCGCTGGAGAGCGGGGGTAGGGAGAACTGAGGCTCGACTTTGAAGGTGGCGCGAAGCGCCGGATGAGGGGTATCTATCCGCATGCACTGATGCTCGCCGAGACATACCCCTTACCCAAGCGTGTCTGCGTCTACCAGCGTCGCTACCCTCTCCCACAAGGGGCGAGGGCACAGCAATGCGCGTCTCGCCTAGTGCAACGCTCTGCTACCCCGCAATCTCCCGCCAGTCGGCGCCGCGCAGCATGCGCATGACGGCGTTGGCGACCGCCGTGCGCTGCCGGCCGGCCACGCCGTAAAGGTTGACGGTGCGACGGGCGTCCAGCCCCGCGACGGTGGCGCGCGTCAGCGTTTCCGGCAGGGGCGAGGTGTGCGGCACCATAGCGACGCCGATGTCGGCTTCAACCAGCTCGATCAGATCGCGTTCGCTCGAGATTTCGTGGCCATGCTCGATCCCGTGCTCCCGCAGGCTGGCGGAGATGCGGCGCGCGTGCTCGCAGAAAGTGCGGCTCAGCAACTGCTCGGAGCGCAGATCCTCCAGTTCGATGCTGCGGCGGCCGGCCAGCCGATGTCGGTCGCCAACGACGAGCTCGAAGCTCTCGGTGAACAGCGGCCAGACGTCGAGCCGGTCCCAGGCTTCGTCGATGTCGGCGGCAATGCCGAGCTCGGCTTCTCCCTTCTTGAGAAAATCGCCGACCTCGCGGGCCGTCCCGCGCAGGAAGCGCAGTTCGAGCCGGTTGAACTGCCGCCTGATCTCGTTGAGGTGGGGAATCAGCAAGGCCAGATCGATCGAATGCGTCAACGCGATACGGAGCGCGCCGACCTCTCCGCTCTTGAATGAGGAGGCGAGCGAGCGCGCGCCGGCCGCGGCGTCATAGCACTGCTTCAGCAGCGGATGCATGCGCTGGCCGAGCTCGGTCAGTTGCGCCGCCGGCCGCTCGCGGCGAAACAGGTCGCCGCCGAGCTCGCCCTCGAGCTGCTTGATCGCGCGCGTCAGCGAGGGCTGCGTCACGTTGCACTCCTCCGCCGCGCGCGTGAAGTTCAAGAGCTGCGCTACCGCAAGGAAATAGCGGACCTGGTGCATTTCCATGGATCGGCTCCCAGCAAGATCAGTCGGAAACTCTAGCCGATCGGGACGGGAAATGACATCCCGCCTGCGATAGCGCGGACGTATCAACTCGGAAGCCAACCGGCATTTCCGCAAGGCACGGTGATCCCGCAGATTTCGCTGCACCCATGGCGCGGTGTCGCGCCCAGAAGAGGTCTGGATCATGAATATCCCGATCAAGACGCAGGCGTCCGCTTCGCCGCGCGTGCTGGCCGGCAAGGTGGCGCTCGTCACGGGATCAGTACGTCTATACGCCGCTGGTGGAAGCGCACGGTCAGGCCAAAGCGCACGGCATTTCCCGCGACCAGGTCATCCGCGACGTGCTGCTGGCGCAGCAAGCCCAACAAGCGCTTTGCCACGGTCGAGGAGCTCGGCGCGCTCGCGGTGTTCCTATCGACGGACGCGGCCACTTCGATCACCGGCGTCGCGCTTCCGGTCGACGGCGGCTGGACCGCGCATTAACATGGGCCGCGGTAACAAATCGCAGCGGTAGTGACTATCCAGGCAGTGCAGGCTGATCAGGAGCAAACCATGAACGGCACGCAGAATATCATCCAGCGCAACGACCTGCCGGGTCAGGTCGTGCTCGTGCTCCAGGGCGGCGGCGCGCTCGGCTCCTACCAGGCCGGCGTCTACCAGGCGCTGCACGAGGCCGGCATCGAGCCGGACTGGATCATCGGCACCTCGATCGGCGCCATCAATGCGAGCCTCATTGCGGGCAACGCGCCGGAGAACCGGCTCGCGCATTTGAGAGAGTTCTGGAAGCGCATGGAGCAGCAGCCGGTCTGGGACTGGCGCGCCGCGTTCCCCGGCTTCAACGAGAAGCTGGCCTATTGGTCGACGGTCACCCACGGCATCCCAGGTTTCTTCCGGCCCAACCCGCTGGCGCATGCCGGCGATTCCTATCCGCTGGGCGCCGATCACGCCGGCTTCTATTCGACGACGCCGCTGGAGAGGACGCTGAGCGAGTTGGTCGATTTCGATCTGGCCAATCGCTGCGCGCCGCGCCTCACGGTCGGTGCGGCTCATGTCGGCACCAGCGAAATGCGCTATTTCGACAGCCGTGACGGTGAGCTGTCGGTGAAGCATGTGATGGCTTCGGGCGCGCTGCCGCCGGCTTTCCCGGCGGTGCGCATCGACGGCGAGCTCTATTGGGACGGAGGCATCCTGTCGAACACGCCCACGGAAGCGGTGTTCGACGACAATCCACGCAGGGATTCGCTGATCTTCTCCGTGCATCTGTGGAATCCGATCGGACCGGAGCCGACCACCATGGCGGAGGTGCTGAACCGGCACAAGGACGTGCAATATTCCAGCCGCATCGCCAGCCAGATCGTGCGACAGCAGCAGGCCCATCGCCTGCGCCATGTCATCAACGAGCTCGCGGCGCGGCTTTCCGAGAGCGAGCGCAGCGATCCCGCGGTCATGGAGCTGATGAGCTATGGCTGCCCGACCCGCATGCATGTGGTGCGGCTGCTGGCGCCGCAGCTCGAGCACGAGACCCATACCAAGGATATCGATTTCAGTCCGTCGGGGATCACGCGGCGCTGGCATGCCGGCTACGCTCACACGCGGTCGGTGCTGGCGCGCAAACCCTGGATCGGCGAGTTCGATCCGCTTGCCGGCGTGGTGCTGCACGAGCATACGGACGAGATGCCGATTGCGGCGGAGTGAAGGCCTCGCCCGTCATTTGTCATGGGCGGCGGCGATGTCGCGAGCGCGCGGACTGGGCTATCGTCGCGGCGGCTTCGTCGCGAGGCTCGCAAATGGTCGTTGAAAAGGATCTGGAAACAGCACTCGATCAGGTCCGCGCTGACGCGGTGGACCCGATCGCAGGCATATTCGGCCCCGACACGGTGACATGGCGGATGGACCGCGAGGCGGTCATCTTTCTCGGCGCCGGTCGCGCGCTGCTCCTGCAACTGGCCCATCCCTGGGTCGCCGCCGCCATCGCCGAGCATTCCAACACCTTTGCCGATCCGATCGGTCGCTTCCACCGCACCTTCGACATCGTCTTTGCCATGGTGTTCGGCTCGCTCGACCGGGCATTGCTATCGTCCCGGCAACTGCATCGGCGCCACGGCATGATCGCCGGCGAGATGCCCGAGACAGTCGGCCCCTTTGCTGCAGGTTCTCGCTATTGTGCGAACGACATCCCGTCGCTGCGCTGGGTCCATGCGACGCTGGTGGAGTCCGCGCTCATGGCGCACGATCTGGTCCTGCCGCCTCTCTCGGCGGAGGAGCGCGAGCGTTACTGGACCGAGAGCCGGCTGTTCGGGGCCTTGTTCGGACTAACGGCGGACCACCTGCCGGTGGATTGGTCGGGCTTTACGGCCTACACTGCGGCGATGGCTCAATCGGAGACGCTGACCGTCAGCCCGGCGGCACGCGAGATCGCCGCGCAGATCTTTGGCGGCGCGCGTCCGTGGTTGCGGCCGCCGCGTTGGTATCGCGCGCTCACGGCGAGGATGTTGCCGGAGCGCTTGCGCGCGGGCTTCGGGTTTGAGCTCGATGAGCGCGACACCAGATCCGCTGAATGTGCGCTGAGATGGATCAGGCGCGTCTATCCAAGATTGCCTGATAGGTTGCGCTATGTCGGCCCCTACCAGGAAGCGCAGGCGCGCTTGCGGGGCGAGCCGCAGCCCGATTGGATGGTCCGCTGTCTGAACAGGGCGTGGATCGGCCGGCCGCAGATGGATGTGCGCGGGAAGGGGTGAAGGCCTCCGCTGCTTTTGGTCCCGTCTTCCTGAGGTGCTCCTGGCGCGATGCGGAGCATCACGCCAGGAGCCTCGAAGGATGCACGGCCCCGCTGCTGCAGCCTGGCCGTCGCCCTTCGAGGGCCGCTGAAGAAGCGGCCACCTCAGGGTGACGGTGATGGAGCGGCGGCGCCTCCACATCGTCATTGCGAGCGCAGCGAAGCAATCCAGACTGTCACCGCGGAGGCAGTCTGGATTGCTTCGTCGCTTCGCTCCTCGCAATGACGGAGGGTGAGGAAGCGCCGTTCAGCCTCACACCGACGCCAGCTTCCGGTACAGCGCGCTGTAGCTGCCGGCCGAGATGCTCCAGGAGAACGAGCGTCCCATGGCGCTGCGGCGCATGGTGTCGAGCTGGTCGTGCGCAACGAAAGCCGAGAAGGCCCGGCGCACGCCGCCGAGGAAGGAATCGCGCGATGGTTTCGAGAACAGGAAACCGGTCTCGCCGTCGGTGATGGTCTCGGCAAGGCCGCCGGTCTGGTGCCCGATCGGCAGCGAGCCGAAGCGCTGGGCGTACATCTGGCTGAGCCCGCACGGCTCGAAGCGCGACGGCATCAAGGTGAAGTCGCTGCCGGCGAAGATGCGGCGCGCCTGGGCGTCGTTGAAGCCGATCACCACGCCGATGGCGTCGGGGCGGCGGCGATGCGCGTCGATCAAGGCCTGCTCGAGCGCCGGCTCGCCGGAGCCGGTGACCACGATCTGCCCGCCGGCATCGACGATCTCGTCGGCCGCCGACAGCACGAGGTCGATGCCCTTCTGGTGCACGAGACGGGCGACGATGCCGAACATCGGGCCGCGCGAGACCGCAAGCCCGAACTGCTTGCGGACGTAATCCGCGTTGGCCTTCTTGCCGATCCAATCACCGGCGCCGAATTGCTGGGCGAGCTGGGCGCAGGAGCGCGGGTCCCAGCTCTCGTCGATGCCGTTGAGGATGCCGGTGAGCTCGGCGGCGTCGGAGCGGACGCGAAGCAGTCCCTCGAGGCCGCAGCCGAATTCCTCCGTCGTGATCTCCCGCGCATAAGTGCCACTGACGGTGGTGAGGTGCGAGGCGTAGACGAGGCCGGCCTTGAGGAAGGAGACCTGATCGTAGAATTCGACGCCGTCGATGTGGAAGGAGCTTTCCGGTGCGCCGATCCGCCGCAGCGAGGCCTTCGGGAAGAGGCCCTGATAGGCGAGGTTGTGAATGGTCAGGATCGACGGCAGCTTGGCGCCGCGCCAGGCAAGATAGGCCGGCACAAGCGAGGCCTGCCAGTCATTGGCATGGATAAGGTCAGCTGCCCAATTCTTGTCCAGCTTGCCCATGGCGAGCTCAGCGGCTGCCGAGGCAAGGCGCGCGAAGCGGATGTCGTTGTCCGGCCAGTCGCGCCCGGATTCGTCGCCATAGGGGTTGCCGGGGCGGTCGTAGAGTTGTGAGCACAGCAGCACGTAGACCGGCATTCCGTCCTTCGTCGCGGCCCGGCCGAGCGAGCAGGCCGGCATTTCCGCGAATGCGGGGCAGCGGCCAACGATCTGAATATGCGTGAGTTGCTCGATGATGTCGCGATAACCGGGCAGCATGATCCGGATATCGGCAAAGGAGCGAAGGGCGCGGGGGAGGGCGGCCGAAACGGCTCCGAGTCCGCCAACGCGGACGAAGTCGTCCATCTCTGTGGTGACGAACAAGACCCTCAAGAACAGCTGCCCTCTTCCGATCCCGTTCGCTGCTATGCAAGAACGGGTCCAGTTGTCCTGGAATTCTTAAAGCCCGCCCACGCGGCGCGTCCGTTCGGTAAACACTTTCCTACTCAGCCGCCGCCCTCTAGGGTCGCCGCATCAACAACAGAGAACTTCGATAGTTCCTAAGAGACCCAAGGACGTAAGCAGGCATGCAGCTAGCAGATAAGCATGAGGGGACGACGACAAAGGCCTTCGCGGGGCTGCGGGTCCTGGATTTTTCGACCACGATCGCCGGTCCCCATTGCACGCGGATGCTCGCCGACATGGGCGCCGAGGTCATCAAGATCGAGACTGACGGAGGCGAGACGATGCGGACCCGACCCCCGCTGCGCCAGGGGTGCAGCACCGCGTTCGGCCAGCTCAATGTCGGCAAGAAGAGCGTGGTGCTCGACCTCAAGTCCGAAGACGGCAAGGAGACGGTGCGCCGGCTGGCCGCGAGCGCGGACATCCTGGTCGAGAACTTTCGCCCCGGCGTGATGCACCGGCTGCGACTCGACTACGACAGTCTGCGTCCGCTCAACCCGAAGCTGATCTACTGCTCGATCTCGGGCTACGGCCAGACCGGCCCCTCGGCCGAGCTGCCGGCCTATGCGCCGGTGATCCATGCGGCCTCCGGCTACGACATGGCGCATCTCTCCTATCAGCCCGGCCGCAGCCGCCCCGATTCTTGCGGCATCTATCATGCCGACGTCGTCTCCGGCACTTACGGCTTCGGCGCAATCGCGTCCGCGCTCTATCAGCGCACCGTGACAGGGGTTGGCCAGCACATCGACGTCTCCATGATGGAAACGATGCTGTCGCTGACGCTGACCGAATTGCAGACCTCGCAATTCACGGTGAAGCCGACCGCGCGCCCGATGTTCGGGCCAACCGAGACGGCAAACGGGTATGTCATGATCACTGTCGCCAGCGAGAAGACGTTTCAGGGCTTGATGGGCGTGATCGGCCGCCCCGCCTGGATCTCCGATCCGCGCTTCTCGACCTACGCCGCGCGCCGCGAGAACTGGGTCGAGATGATGGACGGTGTCGAAGCCTGGTCACGGCAGCTCACGACCGATGCGTGCCTCGCCGCGCTGGGCTCGGCCGGCGTGCCGGCTTCGGCCTATCGCACCGTGTCCGAGGCACTGACCGATCCGCAGCTCGCGCACCGGCAGGCCTTCTCCGAGGTGCGCGACGAGGGCGGCTCCTTTCAGGTGCTCAACCTGCCGTTCCGGATGTCGGGCGCCGACACCAAGCCCGACAGGACGATGGCCGTGCTCGGCGAGCATACGGATGCGCTGCGCGACGAAATCGGCCTCGCCGATGATGCGCCAATTCCGACGGGCAAAACGGCCGCGACACGCTGAAGCTGAGTATCGTGCAACAAGCAATGCGGCCTTGCGTTCCGTCGGCTTGTCATCCTCGGCCAGCGTCAACTAGACAGACCCCGGTTTGTCTCGCCACGCCACCCATGGCATGGTGGGCGATAACGACAAGCATGCCGGGAGGACGCCGATGAAGAGTTTCAAGGTTGCCGATTTCAAGGCGCCGCTGCAGGAGTTCGACGAGGCGACGCCGCAGCCGTCGGGCACGCAGGTGCTGATCAAGGTGAAGGCGGCCGGCGTCTGCCACAGCGATCTCCACATCTGGGAAGGCGGCTACGATCTCGGTCATGGCCGCAAGCCCCTGTCGCTGAAGGACCGCGGCATCAATCTGCCGCTGACCATGGGGCACGAGACGGTCGGCGAAGTCCTCGCCTTCGGCCCCGACGTGAAGCCGACCGACCAGGGCGACCTCAAGCTCGGCGACGTCAGTCTTGTCTATCCCTGGATCGGGTGCGGTAAATGCGCCACGTGCCTGGCGGGTGACGAGAACATGTGCCTGACGCCGCGCTCGCTCGGCGTCTATTGCGACGGCGGCTATTCCGATCACATGCTGGTGCCGCATCCGCGCTATCTGCTCAATCTGAAGGGCCTCGACCCAGCGACGACCGCGCCCTATGCCTGCTCGGGCGTCACCACCTACAGCGCGCTGAAGAAAGTCGAGCAGCATTTCGACACGCCGATCGTGATGTTCGGTGCCGGCGGCCTCGGCCTGATGGCCCTGTCGCTCTTGAAGGCGATGGGCGGCAAGGGCGCGATCATGGTCGATATCGACGCCAGAAAGCGCGAGGCGGCGGAGAAGGCCGGCGCGCTCGCCACCGTCGATCCCAAGGCGCCGGATGCGCTCGAGCAGCTTGCGAAGAAGGCGGGCGGCCCGATCCGCGCAGTGATTGACCTCGTCGGCAACGCCGCGACGACGCAGCTCGGATTCGACTGCCTGACCAAGGGCGGCAAGCTCGTCATCGTCGGCCTGTTCGGCGGCGGCGCGACCTGGGCGCTGCCGCTGATTCCGATCAAGGCCGTGACGATCCAGGGCAGCTATGTCGGAAACTTGCGCGAGACGCAGGAATTGCTCGACCTCGTGCGCACCAAGAAGGTGCCGCCGATCCCGGTGACGACAGCACCGCTCGCCAAGGCCAACGACGCGCTTGTGCAATTGCAGCAGGGCGCGGTGGTCGGGCGTACGGTGCTGACGCCGTAGTACGACTCTCTCATCCGTCATTGCGAGCGAAGCGAAGCAATCCAGAATCCCTCCGCGGAAATAGTCTGGATTGCTTCGTCGCAAGCGCTCCTCGCAATGACGAGGCCACACCATCCTTCACGCAGGAACACCCATGTCCGCAAACAACGCCTTCCATATTGCCGTGCTCGCCGGTGACGGCATCGGTCCCGAAGTCATGGCGCCGGCCCTCGAGGTGCTGCGCAAGATCGAGCAGAAATCGGATTTGCGGTTCCGCTTTACCGAGGCTCCGGCTGGTGCCAATAACTATCTCGCCACCGGCAAGTCGATGCCTGACACCACCATCAAGCTGTGCGAGGAGGCGGACGCGATTCTGCTCGGAGCCTGCGGTCTGCCATCGGTGCGCTACCCCGACAATACCGAGATCGCGCCGCAGATCGAGCTGCGTTTCATCTTCGACCTCTACGCCGGCGTGCGGCCCGCGCGCCTCATTCCCGGCGTGCCGAGCCCGATCGTCGGTGCTGACCAGCGCGGCATCGATCTCGTCGTGATCCGCGAATCCACTGAGGGCCTGTTCGCCTCGATGGGCAAGGGCGTCGTCACCCATGAGGACGCGCGCGAGACCATGGTGATCACGCGCAAAACCTCCGAACGCCTATTCGAGTTCTCGTTTCGCCTGGCGGAGCGGCGCAAGGCGCGCGGCAAGCCCGGTGCGCTCACCTGCGTCGACAAGACGAATGTGTTCAAGGCGTTTGCGTTCTTCCGCGGCATCTTCGACGAGATTGAGAAGAAGCATCCTGATGTGAAGACCGACCGGCTCTATGTCGATGCCTGCTCGGCGATGCTGGTTAAGCGGCCCTGGGATTTCGACGTGATGGTGATGGAGAACATGTTCGGCGACATCGTCTCCGACATCACCGCGAGCCTGATCGGCGGCCTCGGCATGGCGCCGTCGGCCGACATCGGTGACAAATACGCCGTGTTCCAACCCTGCCACGGCACCGCGCCCGATATCATGGGGCAGGGGAAGGCCAATCCCACCGGCATGATCTTGTCGGCGGCGATGATGCTGGACTGGCTCGCCGACAAGCACGGCATCGAGAGCGCGGCGGAAGCCGGCGAGACGATCGAGCGGGCGGTGGACCAGGTCTATGCCGGCGGCATCAAGCCGATGGAGTTCGGCGGCAGCAACGGCACGGCCGACATCACGAAAGCGGTGCTCGCGACGCTGTAGTCGAACGCCACAAGCAAAAGGGGCCTCGCGGCCCCTTTATTTCGTTCACCAGCGACGCCAGTGGCGGTGACCATAGCCCCAGCGCGGGCCGCCATAGTACCGGCGCGGGCCACCGTAATAGCCGTAGGCGCCGTAATAGTTCGGACGCCAGAAGCAACGGCCCCAGGGGTTGCAGACCCAGCGCACCTGATCGATGTCAGCGGCCGGGCCGCTCGCGATTCGATCCGCCTGGGGAATGCCGTTCGGCATTGCCGCGAACGCCGAGCCCGAGGCGAGCGCCGCACCGCCCAGGGCAGCGAGACCAAGAACAGCAAATTTGAATTTCATCGCAATCTCCCTCGTTGGTGGCGAGAGAACCTGCGACAGATCAACTGGTTGCTATCGAGGTGCGGCTGCGCGCGGATTTAATCTTCCTGAATGAAGGTTCAGATTCAGTGCCCCTGGAACTTGGGCCGGCGTTTCTCCATGAAGGCTTGCCGGCCCTCGCGGAAATCCGCGCTGTCCATGCAGGCATGGCCGACCGCCTGGATCGCCTCCATGTCGCGCTGGCTTTCGTCCTTCAGCACCTGCGCGATGGTGATCTTGGCGGCCTTGATTGCGAGCGGGGCGTTCTCGGAAATGGTCTGCGCGATGGTCATGGTCTCGCCCCAGAGCTCGTCGACCGGCAACACGCGCTCGACGAGACCGATGCGCAGCGCCTCGGCGGAATCGATCCGCATGCCCGTGTACATCAACAGGCGCGCCCAGGACGGGCCGACCAGCGACACCAGATGCTTCAACCCGTCATAACCATAGGCGATGCCGAGCCTGGCCGCGGGAATGCCGAACTGACTGCCGTGTGCGGCGATGCGAATGTCGGCGAGCATCGCGACCTGCATGCCGCCGCCGAGGCAGAAGCCCTCGATGCAGGCAATCGTCGGTTTGGGATAGTCGGCTAGCAGCGCGCGCTGGGCGGCGCTGCGCCTGGCGTATTCCTCGGACGCGGCTGCGTTATGGCGCGTCTTCTCGAACTGGCTGATATCGGCCCCCGATACGAACGCCTTGCCGCCGGCTCCGCGCAGGATCACGACGCGCACCGTCTCGTCGTCGCGCAAGGCCGTCAGCGCCTCTCCAAATCCCTCCCACATCTCCAGCGACATCGCGTTGCGCTTGCCGGGATTGTTGAAGGTGATCACGCCGACGCCACTGGCTGCGTGCTTGAGGATCTTGCCATCGGCGTAAGGTGTTTCGGTCGTGCTGGAAATGTCGGGCATCGCGCGCTCGCTTGTCATGTGCAAGAGGCAATGTGCTGCGCGGGCGCTTGCGAGGTCAACCGGGGCGGGGCGCGCGAGTCTGCATCCGCCTGTTCCGCGATTGCATGGCGCTTCGTCCTAAGCATCGTGCCGAAAGAAAAAGGGGCGGTCGAACCGCCCCGGAAAGACCGCGCGCAAGCGCGCGAGCCGGAATATGCTCATCCGGCCTCGTTCAATCCGGCCGCGCCCCGTGACGCGGCGGATTGAAGATCGGCCCTAACCGACCGTCGATCGATCTCAGCTTTCGTTCGCTGCGATCGATTCCATCAACGAGACGAGCTGACGTTGCACCGTCTGGTCCTTGATCTTGCTATAGGCGCGCAAGAGGCGGAGGCTGAATGCGCTGTCGAGGAACAGCAGGCTCTCGACTTCGCGGGCCTTGTTGTCGCCGTCGTAGAAGAAGGTCACGGGCACATCGAGGGCGGAGGCGATCTGCTGAAGTCGAGCCGCGCCGACGCGATTGACGCCCTTCTCGTATTTCTGGACCTGCTGGAAGCTGACGCCAAGCTTCTCGCCGAGCTCCGCCTGCGAGATCTTCATCTCGACGCGCCGCAGACGGATCCGCTTGCCAAGCTCAATGTCGGGCTTGCCGGCACTGCGCTGCTTCATTCTTTTCGCCGCTGCTTTCATCTCTGTTCTCACCTTTGTTCTTCGGTTGAAAATCCCCCGAAGAGCTGGGTCAGGGGTTCGCCCATATACGAGTCCTTGAATTCATGCGGGTGCACGAACTCTTCCTTAAACCACGGGAAGCGAGCCGGACTGAAAGCTTCGATCAGCCAGTCAATCATGTGCCGCACGCGCGGAATACGGCCGCTACCGGGATGGTAGGACAACCAGATATCCAGCGGTCGGTTCAGCTCGACCTCCAGTGGAATCAACTTCCCGCCAAGCGCAATGGCATAGCTGGGGAAGACGCCGATGCCGGCGCCATTCGCGACGGCCCAATAGTTGGCGCTCGAGACGTTGGTCTTCATGACCAGGAGGTCACGTTCCGAAACGCCCGGGAAGAAGCTCTCGAAGGATTCCTTGGCGGCGAGCTGATCGGCGAATTGCAGCACCAGGCGATGCTTGATTAATTCCGCCGCCGAACGCGGCGCGCCATGCTTTTCGATGTATTTCTCCGAGGCCCAGAACATCAGGTGCATGCGGCCGAGCCGTACCAGCTTGATGTCGAGCGCCGAGGGACGCGACAGATGGATGGCGACGTCGGCCTCGTGACGCGAGACGTCGGCCGAACGCATCGCGCAATGCAGGTCGACCAGAATCTTCGGATAGGCCTGCTGGAATTCAACCAGGCGCGGAGCGAGCCAGAATGTGCCGAGCCCCTCGGTAACGGCGACCCGAACCTCGCCGGACAAGGCATTGGCCATCGAATCGCTGGCGCGCAGCACGTCGAAGGTGGCGGCCTCCATGCGCTCGACGGCGGAGACCACCAGCGCGCCTTCATCGGTCAGATGGGTGCCGTGGACGTCGCGGGTGAACAGCGTCGTGCCGGTCTGGCGTTCGAAATCGTCGATCCGCCGGCGCACGGCGTTGATCGACAACGACAAGCGCTCGGCCGCCGAGCGGAAACTTCCGCATCGGACGACTTCGAGAAATATGCGGGCCGTATCCCAATCAGAGAGGCCGCTGAGATTTGTCTTTGGGCGTTCCGCCAGATGAACGCCCCTTTCCGCTAAGGAGTGCATACAATTTCCTTCGGGCGACTAAACTGGCAGAATCTGGCGCAAACCACAACCACTGCGGGTTGGGGGACGTAAAGTTTTGAACGTCATCCTTACTACCTCGGGGGTGGTATCGGAGTGCTGCCAATGGCTGGGGAATCGGGCGGACTATTTGCCCGGATGAGGGGTGTAGCGTGAGTTCCGTTGCGAGCCGTCAAATGGCTGCGGGATTGCAGGCCCTGTTCGCATTGAATGACTATGCGCGAGAGCGGGCGCCGACTCCCTCGACGGATCAATCACAGCGCGTCAGGCGTTTTCTCCCGAACTGCTTCGGCAATGACCAACTGCGCAGCGCGGCGATGTTGGCCGGAATCGCGGTTCCAGGGCTGAAACCATTTGAAATCAGGTTCGGAGGCGCAGCGGCCTCATGCTATCCTCGGTATTCCATGGGGGCCGAAGGGGTCGTTACAACCACGTCTCGCAGGCCGAAATAACGGAAAGAACGCCGGTGTCGCATTCAGACGAACAGTTGCAGTCGGTGCTGGAAACGCTCGAGCAGTGCCGCAGGGTTCTCAACGCGTGCGACAGCCGTGAGTCGGCCGAGCTGCTGTCCATCGCCATCCTCGACGTCAGGATGAAACTCAAAGGAATTGACAGTGCCGATCTCAAGGCGCTGTGCGACGAAATGCTGCGGAGCGCCGCGAGCGAACCGCCGTCCCCTTCCAAGCAGACGCAGGACCAGCCCCGGCGTCCGCTGCTCCGCGTGGTGAAGTAGCCGCGCCGCCGAGTTTCGCTTTTTGGCGAGATTTGTGCCCGTCCCGATGCCGCACCTGTGATCGCAGACGGCATCGGGAGGAGCTCTGGTTTCGTGCGCCTCTGTTGCGCATTCCCCGGCATCGGCTACACCAGAGCCGGTTCGGCTCCGGGCCGGACGCATTCCCCCGTGCGCCCTACCGGCACCTGAGATGGCTCAGACGGCATCATGCAAAATGTTTCGATCCCGGCGGCGCTGATTGCCGGCCTCGTCAGCTTCCTCTCGCCTTGCGTCCTGCCGCTGGTTCCGCCGTATCTGATCTATCTCACGGGCGCCACGATCGAGCATGTCGAGAGCGACGAGCCGGGCTCGACCTCCAAGCGCGCGATCATGATGTCGGCGCTCCTGTTCGTGCTTGGCTTCTCCACGGTGTTCGTCGCGCTCGGCGCCAGCGCCTCGCTGATCGGCGGCCTGATCCGTGCCTGGTCGGCCGAACTGTCGATCCTCGCCGGCCTCGTCATCATCGTCATGGGCCTGCACTTCCTCGGCTTGACGCGCATCGGCCTGTTGATGCGCGAGGGCCGGCTGCCGATCCCCAAGCCTGTTGGCCTCTGGGGGGCCTATATCATGGGCCTCGCCTTCGCCTTCGGCTGGACGCCCTGCATCGGCCCGATCCTCGCCGCGATCCTCTCGATCGCCGCGGCTGAAGCCACGGTGACGAAGGGCGCCGGCCTGCTCGCGGTCTATTCCGCCGGCCTCGGCATTCCCTTCTTGATTGCCGCGCTGATGATCGAACAGTTCTCCGCGCTGTTCGCGCGCATGAAGGGCCACCTCGTCACGGTCGAGCGCGCTATGGGCGTGCTGATGGTGATCACCGGCATCGGCTTTCTCACCGGTGGGGTCTCGAATGTGAGCATCTGGCTGCTCGAGACGTTTCCGGCGCTGCAGACGATCGGGTAGGGCGTTCCCCGTTCACCGCGCCTCGTCAAGCGTGCAGATCACCGTGCAGACGACGCCGCGCGGCAGGAAGTCGACGGTTGCCTCGCCGCCGAGCTGATCGCGCGCGCTGCGCTCGATCAGGCGCGAGCCGAAGCCGCGCTGCACCGGCGCCGTGACCGGCGGTCCACCGATCTCGGTCCAGATCAGCCGCAGCCGCGGCTTCGGCGCTTCGGCGATGACCTCCCAGTCCAGTGTCACCCGGCCGGTCTCGTTGGATAGCGCGCCGTATTTCGCGGCGTTGGTGGCGATCTCGTGAACGATCATCGACAGCACCACGGCGAGCCGCGGCGACAGCGGCACCGCGGGACCGGCCATGCGGATGCGGTCGGGACCATTGAGAAGGAAAGGCTGAAGGGCGCGGGCGATCACGTCCCGGAGTTCGGAGCCCGCCCATTTCTCCTGGCTCAGAAGGTTATGCGCTTCGGCCAGTGCACCGAGCCGGCCCTCGAACTTGGTCCGCTCGTCCCGGCTGGCGCTGCGGAAGGTCTGCACCGCGATCGCCTGCATCAAAGCCAGCGTGTTCTTGACGCGATGGTTGAGCTCCTCGATCAGGAGATTGTGTAGCATCTCGCCGCGCGCGATCGTGGTCGCCATCCTGACCGCGAAGGTCAGGCCGGTCAGCAGCAGGATGCCGCCGATCAGGCTGGTGATCGCGATGTTGCGCCAGAGCGGTGCGATCAGCGAGCCTTCGTCGACGCCGGCGGCGATCGTCCAGCCCGTCAGTTGCGATCGTGTGTAGGCAGCAGCCAAGGCGACGCCGTCGAGCGACACCGTTGGGAGCGCTGCCTCGCTACGGCCGAACATCTCGGCATAGAGCGAGGGCGAAGCACGCTTTCCGAACGATTCATTGGGGTTCGGCGCGCGCGCAAATATGATTCCCTTGGTGTCGAGCAGAGACACGGTCCAGAGCTGGTCGGGCCGCTGCTTCTCCACCAGTTCTTGAAAGATGCTGATCGGTGGACTGAAGCAGAGGTCGTAGATCACCTCGCCGTTGCGGAACACCGGAACCTCGACGGTGAGCACCTGCCGCCCATTGATCGCGCCTGTGAACAGGTCGGAATATTGCGGCGACCTGGTCGCGAACACCCTTTCGATGATCTCCAGATGGCCGCGTGGCGGCAGGCTTGCGGTGTCTTCCGTTGCGGAGGAGAACAACAGCCGGCCTTTCCGGTCGGAGATCAGCACCAGGCCGCCCTTGCCATATTGCTCGACGAAGCCGAGCGCGATGCGGCGAAAGTTTTGGAAGTCGTCGTTGCGCAGTGAATTCGTCAACGCCAGGACCTGCAGGCCGCCGGTCATCCGCTGCACCTCGGAATCGAGCACGAGGCGCATGCTGCGCACGTTCTCCAGCACGCGGCGGGTCGCGTCGCTTCGGTCCTGCTTGTAATTGTAGAAGACAATGCCAACCGCAAAGACGATCAGCGGCAACATCGTTCCCGTGACGAGAAGAGCGAGCCGGACCGGCAGGGTGAGCTTTGACAAACGCAGGCGTCCCGGTTCCGGCGCAGCGTCGCCGGATTATGATTTTGGGAAGACCATACGGGCGGGACCTGCGCGACGCCACGGTTTTCGCATTCTGCAAGCCGCCGAGAGCTGCGATTTTGCAGCGCAGTTCGGGATGCCCGCGCATCAGCTCAGGCTCATTGCGGTCAGAAGTAGACACATGCTGTAGACAGCCACCAGGCTGAGCTGCAAACCCGGGCCTCTCGATGCGATGTCATGCCGCCGGCGAGGGCGACCAGCTTTGAACTGGCCACCCACACCTCGATCAATCGATTTCCTCAACCAGCATACGTGCACAGCGTTCCCTGGCATAGGAACAAACTGCCATTTTTTCCCGTTTGTTAGATCGGACCGGGCCGGAAGCCCGGCGATTGGAGGAGGAGAAAATGAAGCTGAGAATAGCGACCGCAGCGCTGATGCTTGCTGCATTGTCCCTGCCGGCGTTCGCGGCCGACGAGTTCTATGTCGTCCAGGACGTCAAGACCAAGAAGTGCACCATCGTCGACAAGAAGCCGACGGACACGTCCATGACCGTGGTGAGCCCGTCGGGCATGATCTACAAGTCGCGGACCGAAGCCGAAAGCGGCATGAAGACCGTCAAGGTCTGCACGTCAAATTGAGGAGGATGACAAATGCCAGTCCTTATTTTGTGGGCCGTGCCGGCCGTTCTTGTGATCGGCGGCGGCATTTATCTGATTGGCCATATGCACTAGGCCTGCATCAGCAGGCGAACGGGCCTGTGCGCGCAGCGCACAGGCCCGGTAAGTCTTCGGACCTCGCAAGTCTTCGGATCTTTGAAAGCGTGGACCCCGCGCCAGCCCGAGCGCGAGTTGCAGTGCAACAGGTCGTGCAGGGGGAGCCCTGCGACGAAGGAGTCCCCCCAGCGCAGTCGAAATGACTTCCGTCCCGCCGAGGTTTTTCATACGCTTCCTCTCGCAAGCCGCATACCGGCTGCGCTCACGCCCCGGCGACAGGGGCGGAGCATCAAAGGGAGGGGAGACGATGAAGCGAAGGTCATTTCTCGCTGGTATCGGTGCGACCACTGCGGCGGCTACGATCGGCATGCCGTCGATCCTCAGGGCGCAGGCGCCGATCACCCTGAACGGCGCAGTCCAGTTCAACGACGACCACGCCTTCAACCGGGCGCTGCTCCGGTTCGAGGAGCTGGTGAAGAAGTACTACGGCAAGCCCGTCAACTTCACCCTGCACAGGAACTCCTCGCTCGGTCTCGAGAAGCAATATTTCGAGTACATGTCACAGGGCAAGGCCGTCGACTACGGCATCGTCTCGCCGGCCCACATGTCGACCTTCGCCAAGGCGGCCCCGTTCATCGATGCGCCCTTCGTGTTCAAGGGCATCGAACACATGAACAAGGTCGTCGAAGCCAATATCCTGGCGCCGATCGCCGACGAAGTCGCGGCGAAAGCCGAGGTGGTCCTGATCGGTTATTCCGGCGGCGGCATCCGCAACATCTTCGCCAACAAGCCGCTCAAGAATCTTGCCGATCTCAAGGGGCTCAAGGTCCGCGTGCAGGGCGCGCCGATCTGGTCGAAGACCTTTGCGGCCGTCGGCATGAGCCCGACCGTGATCGCCTATAACGAAATCTACAATGCGATCCAGAACGGCGTGATATCGGCCGGCGAAAACGAGGCGGCGGGCGTCGAGGCGATGAAGTTCTACGAAGTGGCTCCGCACCTCAACCTGACCCAGCACGCCGTGTCGATCCGGCCGATCTGCTTCTCGGTGAAGACGCTGAAGACCTTGCCGAAGGATTTACAGGACGCGATCATGAAGGCCGGCAAGGAGGCCGGCGACTACGGCCGTCAGCTCGAATCCAGCGAAGAGGTCGTCAAGCTCGACACGCTCGAGAAGGCCGGCAAGCTCAAGCGCGTCCCCTTCGAGGAGCGGGACGCCATGAAGAAGCTCGCCGATCCCGTGATGGCCACCTACGCCAAGGAAATCGGTGCGGAGGGCATTTTCGAGAAGATCAACGTCGTCTGAGGTCGCTCTGTCCGCCGACGCATTTTCGGGCAGGCCCCGCTTCCTGCCCGGACATGGCGGATGACTGCCGCACGGAGTCCCAATGTCTGAAATGCCCGTCCCGTCCACACCGTCGCTGTGGCGTCGCGTCACGGCGGCCTATGCGAAATTCCTGGAATTCCTGCTGGCCACATGCGTCGGCATTCTCGTCCTTCCCGTCACGCTGCAGATCATCTCACGCTACACGCCCCTCATTCCGTCCTACATCTGGACGGAGGAAATGGCGCGCTTCCTGTTCGTCTGGACGATCATGATCGGAGCCATGGTCGGCGTGCGCGAAGCGCAGCATTTCGAGGTCGATGTGTGGCCGGACCTGGCGCGGCGGCCGGAGGCTGCCGTGCGGATCCTGGCGCGCCTTGGCGTGCTGGCACTGGCGCTGGTGTTCGTGATGGCCGGCCTGGAGTTCACCCGCTTCGCCTGGAACAGGACCTCTGAACTGGCCGATCTGCCGCTTTGGCTGATTCACGTCGCTTGGCCCGTGACCGGCGTGACGTGGATCGTCTTTGCGGGTGAACAGATCATCGATGAGATGCGCATTCTGGTTGGGGCAGAGCGATGAACGGCAATGTACTTTCTGCCGGACAGGCCGCGATGGTGCTGTTCGGGGTCTTCATCGGCCTGCTCATCGTGCGGGTGCCGGTTGCTTTCGCACTCGGCCTTGCCTGCGTGCCGATCCTGCTGATCGAGCCTCATCTCTCGATGATGATGCTCGCGCAGGAAACATTCAACGCCTACAATTCATTCATCCTGCTCGCGGTGCCGTTCTTCCTGCTGACGGCCAACCTGATGAGCATTGGCGGCATCACCGATCGCCTGGTGGCGCTGTCGCGCTCGATGGTCGGGCACTGGCCGGGATCGTTGGCGCAGATCAATGTCGTGTTGTCGGTGTTCTTTGCCGGTATCTCGGGCTCTTCCACCGCTGATGCGGCGAGCCAGTCCAAGATCTTCATCGATGCGCAGACCAAGGAGGGTTACGATCTCTCGTTCTCGATCGCCATCACGGCGGTGTCGGCGGTTCTGGCGGTAATCATCCCGCCGTCGATCCTCATGATCGTGTGGGGCGGGCTGATCTCGACCTCGATTGCGGCGATGTATCTGGCCGGCATCGTGCCGGGCCTGCTGATCGCAGGTGCGCAGATGGCGACGGTGCACGTCTATGCAGTGCGCCGCGGCTACCCGACCTATCCGAAGACAAGCTGGGTCGAGATGCGATGCGCCATTTGGAAGTCAATTCCGGCGCTGATGACACCCTTCATCATCGTTGGGGGCATTCTGCTCGGCTGGTTCACCGCAACCGAGTCCGCCTGCGTCGCGGTGTTGTATTCCGTCGGGCTGTCGGCGTTCTTCTATCGCGAGACAGGCATACGGGAATTGTACAAGTCCTTGCTCGACACCGGGCGGCTTGCCGGCGTGGCGCTGTTCTGCGTCGGCACTGCAAGTGCGTTCGGCTGGCTGCTTGCCTACTACAAGATTCCGCAAGAGCTGCTGGCCAACGTCTCGACATGGGGCATGGGCTCCGTCACAGCCGGATTCTTCATCGCCTTCTGCTTTCTGGTGGTGGGCTGCTTTCTCGACGCCATCCCGGCGATCGTCATCGTCGGCACGGTGCTGGAGCCGCTGGCCAGGTCCGTCGATCTCCATCCGGTCCAGTTCGCGATCATTTCCATCGTATCGCTGGCGTTCGGGCTGGTGACGCCGCCGTACGGATTGTGTCTGATGATCGCCTGTTCGATTGCCGGCGTGCGGCTGCGCTATGCTCTGAAGGACACGGTGATCATGCTGATCCCGATGCTGCTCGTGCTCGCGGCCGTCATCGTCTGGCCGAGCGTGTCGCTGTTCTTGCCGCGTCTGATCGTGCCGGAAATGCTCAAATGAGCGTCTGATGGCGCGATCCCGCGGCCGTGGGCCGCGGGATCGGTTCGTTTGGTTACAGGTTGCTTTCGGTGATCGCGGCGTAGACCATGCTGCGCAGCTCGCGGCGGAGCGGGTAGGCGCTCGACGGCAGCACCTGCGTCATGAAGATCGCGATCAGCTCTTCGGCCGGATCAATCCAGAACGAGGTCGTGGCCGCGCCGCCCCAATTGTATTCGCCGGGGCTGCCCGCGATCAGCGTCTCGGCCGGGCGCATCGTCACGGCAAAGCCGAGGCCGAAGCCGATGCCGTTGTAGGTTGCTTCCGAGAACAGCGAACGTGACACCTCGGGCAGGGCGCGTCCGCCCGGAATGTGATTGCTGGTCATCAGGGCCAGCGTCTTCGGCCCGATCAGCCTGATACCGCCAAGCTCGCCGCCGTTGAGCAGCGCGCGGCAGAAGGTGAGATAATCCGCGACCGTCGAGCAGAGGCCGCCGCCGCCGGAAATGAAAGAGGGAGGCGCCAGGAAGGAGCTCGTTGTCGGATCGTCCTGGAGCGTCAGGCCCTCGCGACGCTGGCCGGCATGGAAGGTCATGCCGCCACCGGGATCGGCGGAATAGCAGGCCGCGAACCGATGCGCTTTCGAGGCCGGCACGTGGAAGTCGGTGTCGGTCATCCCGAGCGGATCGAGAATGCGTGACTTAAGGAACTGCTCGAAGGGCATGCCGGAGATCTTGCCGACGAGATAGCCGAGCACGTCGGTTGCGACCGAGTAGTTCCAGGCCTCGCCCGGCGAGAATTCCAGCGGGATCTTGGCAAGAGCTTCGATCATGGTTTGAAGCGTGCCTGATTTCTCGACCTCGCCGATCTTCTCGGCCCGATAGGCGGCGTCGACATTGGAGCGCTGCTGGAAGCCGTAGGTGAGGCCTGAAGTATGGCGCAGGAGATCGACGATCAGCATGGGCCGCGACGGCGGCCGGGTCAGGAAGCCGGGATAGGTGCCGGCGACGAATACGCCGAGATCCTTCCATTCCGGAATGTATTTGGCGACGGGCTCGTCGATGGCGACGAGGCCCTGCTCGACCAGCATCATGAAGGCGACGCTGGTGAGCGGCTTGGTCATGGAATAGATGCGGTAAATCGTGTCGTCCTTGACCGGCAGCTTGCGCTCGACATCGGCAAGGCCCTGAACCGAGCTGTGCGCGACCTTGCCGCGCCGGTAGACCAGAAGATGCGTGCCCGGGAAGCGGCCGGCATCGATGTAGCGGCTCTTCAGATGCGCATCGATGCGGTCGAGTGCGGCCTTGGACATGCCGACGGATTCGGGCGAGGCGGGGGTAGGGGCAAGCATCAGTTCCTCCGGGCAGTTTTGTCGGTCCGTTGATAGCCAAATGACGGCCCCATTCCAAGCCGCTCGCGCTTAACGCAGGGGGGCCGGCTGGTGTAGGCTGCCCCTGGAACGCCGCCAAGGAGCCCCCGGGGCGAACGAGAAAAACACAGGGCAAGCCATCATGACGCAGTTCAACGAGACTGATCTCACCGAAGCCGTCGTTAGGAGCTTCGACAGCACGCCCAATCCGCGCGCGAAATTCCTGCTCCAGGAATTGGTGAAGTCGCTGCACGATTACGTGAGCAAGACCGGCCTTACCTTCGAGGAATGGGACTACGCCATCGATTTCCTGACCCGCACCGGGCAGAAATGCACCGACACCCGCCAGGAGTTCATCCTCTTGTCCGACGTGCTCGGTGTCTCCATGCTGGTCGACGCGGTCAACCATCGCGACCGCGACGGCGCGACCCAGACCACCGTGCTCGGCCCATTCTATGTCGGCGAGCACAAGGTGACAGCGCATGGCACCGACATCTCGCCGAACAATCAAACCGGCGAGCGGATGTTCGTGCAGAGCCGGGTCACCGACCTCAAGGGCAAGCCGCTTGCCAATGTCCCCGTCGACGTCTGGCATGCCGATGACGACGGCTTCTACGATTCCCAGAAGCCGAACTATGACGAGGTCGGCGCCTCGGCGCGGGCGCGCTTCATCACCGATGACGACGGCCGCTTTTTCTTCCGTACCATTTTGCCGTGCAGCTATCCGATCCCGACCGACGGCCCGGTCGGCGAGATGATCGTGCAGACCGGCCGCCATCCGATGCGCCCCGCGCATGTGCACTTCCTGGTCAATGCGAAGGGCTATGAGCCGCTGATCACCCACGTCTTCATGGACGGTGACAAATACCTGGATTCCGACGTCGTGTTCGGGGTCAAGGACGACCTCATTGCCAAGGTCGAGCCGCGCAACGATCCCGCGATGCCCGACGGCACCAAGACCAGCGGGCAGTGGCACCTGATGACCTACGAATTCCACCTCAAGCCCGGTGGCGGCATGGCGCCGAAACCGCTGGGGTTGAAGGCCGAGGAGCCGGCCTGACGGCCTTCACTAAACGCGATGAAATGAGGAGAATCGTCATCGCGCTTCAGGTTGTTGTTGAAGCATGATCTTTCCGGAAAATCGCTACGCACTTTTCCGGATCATGCTCTAGCCCAGGCCTACCTAAGTATGGTCGCTTGATACCTGCGCGCGGTGGCGTCGACCCGGTGCTCGGTGCTACCGATACATCCAGAGTGAAAGCAGCGGAACCGGCCCTGCGAGCCGGCAGTTGCGGGACAAGGCCGGCGGCGTAACGCCCGCCGGCGCTTCTCCCGATCTAGCGGCGCTTCGCCGCTCAACTGATGCTTATTGCCACGGTTGGTGCAGAGAGTACGCCATGAGAAACATCGCCGATCTCTTGACGCGGTTCTGGCAGGGACGCCAACCCGCGTCCAATGCTCAGGTTGAGGTCATGACTGAAAACCGAGATCGATCCAGCATGGCTGATTTTGTCCGGATACTGCAGGCTTACGATCAAGCCCAGTAGGGCACGAGCTAAAGGCGATCGCGCCAGTCAGTGATACAGACGTCCGAGCAACCGAAAGCCAAGAACCGAGATCGCACCACTCGACAGGCCCCTCAGCGAGAGGATCTTGAAGTCTCGGAATTCGGCCTGTGCGACGTACGAAGCGTTGCACGATCACCGATCATGATTGGGGACCCATTCCTCCGCGGTTGAGTCCCAATGATGGGTGTCGTCGAAGTGTTTCCAGAGCGGTCGCCGGGGCTTGCTTTCACCGTTCTGTCGGTTTGCATTCGGTGCGCGGAGTTGACCGATAAGCGCCCCAGCCATCATCACCCATTCGCGAGCGCTATATCGGGAGTGCCATTTGATTGCCGCGAGCATTGGATGCCTCCTTCAAAGCAAGAAGCCTCCGCGATATTAGCCTAGGCCCGGAGCACCGGGATGTAAACTACTTCACAGTCAGTCAACATCTTCGACATTGCCCCGGGCGATCACTGCGCCGCGCTTGGCGGCGGAAGCTGACGCTTCCGCCCGTAGGCCCTAACGTGCGTGCAGCAGCGCCAGCAGCACGACCACAGCGCAGGCGAGCGCCGCCGAGGTCAGCTTCCAAAACATCAGCGGACTGCGCTCAAGGAGCGGCGTGATCCGCGTGTCGAGATACGCCGGATTGGGCGTGCGAAGCTCGAAGACGAATTCGGACAGATCCTCGTGCCGCTTGTAGGGATCGGGATGCAGCGCGCGCCTGAGCGCGCCGTCGACCCAGGCCGGCACGTTGCGGTCATCGTCGGCCGGCCGATACCGGAGCTTGCGCACGTCCGCCTTGCGCCGGATCCTGGCAGCCTGGGTGCCGTAGGGAAGCTTTCCTGTCAGCATCTGGTAGCAGATCACCGCCAGCGAAAACATGTCGGAGCGCGGCGTGCCGCCCTGCCCAAGAAAATACTCCGGCGCCGTATACTGGACGGTGCCCAGGATTTCGTCGGCCTCCTCCGGCGGTGCCGCTTCCGCGACGCCGGCCACCCTGACCGATCCGAAGTCGATGATCTTCGCGGTGCCGGTCTTGTCGATCAGTATGTTGTCGGGCCTGAGGTCCTGATGCAGCATCTCCATGCGGTGGAAGGCGCGCAGGCCGGCGGCGATCTGCTCGATGAGGCCACGGACTGTTTCGAGATCGGGACGTGGATTGTCGGTCATCCACTGCTTCAAGGTCTGGCCTTCGACGAATTCGGTCGCAACGTAGAGATAACCTCGCCGTTTCGACTGCGACAGCGGCTTCAGCACGTGCGGGCTGTCGATCCGGCGCGCGATCCACTCCTCCATGAGGAAGCGCTTGAGATAGGCGGCATTGTCGCGCAGGTCGATCGACGGCAGCTTGAGCGCGACCGGTTCCTCGGTTTCCGGATCGACCGCGAGGTAGATATGGCTGCGGCTGCTGCCGTGGATTTCCCGGACGATCCGATAGCCATCGAAGATCGCCCGCGGTTCCGGCAGCGGTGGCAGCGGCAATTGTGACGTCTGACTGAAGATGCCGGCCGGCTCGCGTTGAGGCACTGCGTCGATCCGCAGGATCTGGACGGTGATGTTGTCGTCGCTGCCTCGCCGGTAGGCTTCCTCGACGATGGCCTTGGCCGCTCCGTCGAGCTCGGCTGCATGCTCGTTCAGCGCGTTGGTGACAAAGCGCGCGTCGACGAATTCATAGGCACCGTCAGTCGCCAGCAGGAAAATGTCGCCGGCCTCGACCTCGAACGCCTGATAGTCGATCTCGAGCTGCGGATTGATGCCGAGCGCGCGGCCGAGATAGGTCTGCTCCGAGGACACGATGATGCGGTGATCGTCGGTCAGCTGCTCGAGCGCCTTGCCGGCGACGCGGTAGATGCGGCAATCGCCGACATGGAAGATGTACGCGGTGGTCGCCTTGATGACCATGGCGCTGAGGGTGCAGACATAGCCCTTGTCGCGGTCATAGGCGTATTGGCTCTTGCGCGTCTGCGCGTGCAGCCAGGAATTGGTGGCATCCAGCACACGACGGGCGGACGTCTTCACCGTCCAGGATTCCGACGTGCAATAATAGTCCATCAGGAAGCTCTTGACCGCCGACTCGCTGGCGATCTGGCTCACCGTGCTAGAGGAGATGCCGTCGGCGAGGACGGCCGAGATGCCCTTCAGGCTGAGCAGCGGCTCCTCCGGAATGAGGACGCCGTGAAAGTCCTGGTTGACGGGCTTGCGACCCTTGTCGGAATGCTGGCCAACCGAGATCAGGAGTCCGCGGGACATCGTCATCACCAGGGGAAGGGAGCCTGACCCTGCTTGGGCGAGGCTCCCTTGTCGAGACGTATTCGATCAGGCCGCGACGCGGGGCTTCGCAGCCTTGTCGGCCTGGCGCTTCGGCAAGGTCATGACATGCGTCGTGTAGAGCGTCATGCCGGTGAAGGCGAGGCCGCCGACGAGGTTGCCGAGCACGGTCGGGATCTCGTTCCAGATCAGGTAATCCAAGATGGAGAACTTTGCGCCGAGCAGCAGGCCGGACGGGAACAGGAACATGTTCACGACGGAATGCTCGAACACCATGTAGAAGAACACCAGGATCGGCATCCACATGGCGATGACCTTGCCGGAGACCGAGGTCGAGATCATGGCGCCGACGACTCCGGTCGAGACCATCCAGTTGCAGAGCATGCCGCGCAGGAACAGCGTCGCCATGCCGGCCGCACCGTGGGCGGCGTAGCCGAGCGTCCGGCTTTCGCCGATGATTCCGATCGCCGTGCCGACCTTGTCCGGCGGCTGCGAGAAGCCGAAGGTGGTGACGAAGGCCATCATGAAGGCGACGGTGAAGGCGCCGGCGAAATTGCCGACGAAGACGAGGCCCCAGTTGCGCAGCACGCCACCGATCGTGACGCCAGGACGCTTGTCGATCAGGGCGAGCGGCGAGAGCACGAACACGCCGGTCAGAAGATCGAAACCCAGCAGGTACAGCATGACGAAGCCGACCGGAAACAGGAGCGCGCCGATCAGCGGCTGGCCGGTGTTGACGTTGATCGTGACGGCGAACCATGCCGCGAGCGTGAGGATGGCGCCGGCCATGTAGGCGCGGATGATGGTATCCCGGGTGGACATGAAGATCTTGGACTCGCCCGCATCCACCATCTTGGTGACGAATTCCGAAGGCGCGAGATACGACATCAATGGTTCCTTTTGCTTCGTAAGTGAGATCGACACGCCCCTGGCGAGAGCGCGACTGAACATCTTTGGCCGTGCGGGCCGGCCTGCCGCGCACGAGGGCTATTGAAAGTTTGGAAGCCTTGGGAATCGCGTCACGAGGACTGAGCCGGAGAGGGCCGCGAAGCAGTTGAGCTTCCGAATGCAGCCGCCAGAGGCTGCAACAATGCGGCAAGCCGCAGTCTTCGTTGACGTCCAAGGAGAAGCAAGTTGCGTGCCGCGTGCCCGCGATAAGAAAAACCTAGCGGGATCAATAGCATGGATCTCGGCGCGGTCCGCCGGTGCAGCGCTGGTCGGCTTCTTGCTTGATCTCCTGCACAAGTTTTGTGCGTCGCACAAGAATTGAGCAGACCGCAAGTTTCCCATGCGCGGCGGACATGCGGCGGCCTGCCGCAGCGCAGATAACGCGTTGATTATTATGGAGTTTCTGAGCTCACGGGCTTGGCATAAAGCTTGAATGGTTCCATGCCGACGCCATTGAAGCCGTCCCGCGAGACTTCTCATCCGACTTGCCGACGCCACCAAGCGGGGGTCTCCCCGTCGTGCGTTGGCATGCGCCAAAGACGGCGCCGCCGGACGGACGGGCTGCTCGTGTGCACTGACGCCAATCACTTCTGCAACGACGCAAAGGACGACACTGCCTATGACCAAGCGCACCCGCCGGCCCTCGGAGACGGGCCTCAGCCGCCGTCAATTGTTGAAAGCCACCGGCTCGACCGCCGCACTTCTCGCCGCAGCAAAACTGAATTTCCCCGCCGGCGCGTTCGCGCAGGACGCAGGCCCCGAAGTCAAGGGCGCCAAGCTTGGCTTCATCGCGCTCTCCGATGCCGGCCCGCTCTTCGTCGCCAAGGACAAGGGCCTGTTCGCCAAATACGGGGTGCCCGACACCGACGTGCAGAAGCAGGCCTCCTGGGGCACCACGCGCGACAACCTCGTGCTTGGCTCGGAAGGCAACGGCATCGACGGCGCGCATATCCTCACCCCGATGCCGTACCTTATCTCGGCCGGCAAGGTGACGCAGAACAACCAGCCGACGCCGATGTACATTTTGGCGCGGCTCAACCTCGATGCACAGTGCATCTCGGTCGCCAAGGAATACGCCGCCCTCAAGATCGGCGCCGATGCGGCGCCGCTCAAGGTGGCCTTCGACAAGAAGAAGGCCGAGGGCAAATCGGTGAAGGTGGCGATGACCTTCCCTGGCGGTACCCATGATCTCTGGGTCCGCTATTGGCTCGCCGCCGGCGGCATCGATCCCGACAAGGACGTCGAGACCATCACCGTGCCGCCGCCGCAGATGGTGGCGAACATGAAGGTTGGCACCATGGATGCCTTCTGCGTCGGCGAGCCGTGGCCCGGGCAGCTGGTGCATCAGGACATCGGCTACACCGCTGTCAACACCGGCGAGATCTGGAGCAAGCATCCCGAAAAGTCGCTCGGCATGCGCGCGGCCTGGGTCGACAAAAACCCGAAGGCGGCAAAAGCGATCCTGATGGCCGTGATGGAGGCGCAGCAATGGGCCGACAAGATGGAGAACAAGGAAGAGCTCGCCACCATCATGGCCAAGCGGCAGTGGATCAACTGCCCGGTCGAGGACATCGCCGATCGCGCCAAGGGCAAGTTCGACTACGGCATCCCCGGCAAGGTGATCGAGAACTCGCCGCACATCATGAAGTACTGGCGCGACCATGCCTCCTATCCATTCCAGAGCCACGACCTCTGGTTCATGACCGAGGACATCCGCTGGGGCAAATACGAAGCCGGCTTCGACAGCAAGGCGCTGATCGCCAAGGTCAACCGCGAGGACATGTGGCGCGATGCGGCCAAGACGCTCGGTGTCGCGGCCTCCGACATTCCAACCTCCACCTCGCGCGGCAAGGAGACTTTCTTCGACGGCAAGTTGTTCGATCCGGAAAATCCGGCTGCCTATCTGAAATCGCTCGCGATCAAGCGCGTCGAAGTCTGAGGGAGCCAGCGGCCGCCCTTGGGCGGCCGCATCGTCTTTTGCAGCCGGAGAGATATTGCGATGAATATGCCTGCCGCCAAAATTGAGATTGAGACCGCGACGCCTGCGGCCAGCGCCGCGCCGGTCGTTGCGATGACGCCAAAGCGTCCCCCGCGCACGGAAGCCTACGCACGCATGGCGAGGGAGACCGCCGTGCGCGTGATCCCGCCCCTGGTCGTGATCGCGCTGCTTACGCTGGTCTGGGAGCTGATCTGCCGCCGTGCCGGCTCGGCACTGCCGCCTCCGTCAAAAGTGTTCAAGGACACCAAGGAGCTGATCCTCGATCCGTTCTTCGACCATGGCGGCATCGACAAGGGCCTGTTCTGGCATCTCTCCGCCAGCCTGCAGCGCGTCGCCTTCGGCTATTCGCTCTCGGCGATCGCCGGCATCGCGCTCGGCGTGCTGGTCGGACAGTCAGTCTGGGCGATGCGCGGGCTCGATCCGCTGTTCCAGGTGCTGCGCACCATCCCGCCGCTGGCCTGGCTGCCGCTGTCGCTCGCGGCGTTCCGTGACGGCCAACCTTCGGCGATCTTCGTCATCTTCATCACCTCGATCTGGCCGATCATCATCAACACCGCGGTCGGCATCCGCAACATCCCGCAGGACTATCGCAACGTCGCTGCGGTGGTGCAGCTCAACCCGCTCGAGTTCTTCGCCAAGATCATGATCCCGGCGGCCGCGCCTTACATCTTCACGGGCCTGCGCATCGGCATCGGGCTGTCATGGCTCGCCATCATCGCGGCTGAAATGCTGATCGGCGGCGTCGGCATCGGCTTCTTCATCTGGGACGCCTGGAACTCCTCGCATATCAGCGAGATCATCCTGGCGCTGTTCTATGTCGGCATCGTCGGCTTCGTGCTGGACCGCCTGATCGCGGGTCTCGGCAAGGTCGTCACCCGCGGCACCGCGCAGAATTGAAGGAGAGGGGCACATGACCGCCTATCTGAAGCTCGACCATATCGACAAGGTCTTTACCCGCGGCGCCGCGACCACCGAGGTGCTCAAGGAGATCAACCTGACGATCGAGAAGGGCGAATACGTCTCGATCATCGGCCATTCCGGTTGCGGCAAGTCGACCCTGCTCAACATCATCGCAGGCCTGACAAACGCCACCACCGGCGGCGTGCTGCTGGAAAACCGCGAGGTCAACTCGCCGGGGCCCGACCGCGCCGTGGTGTTCCAGAACCACAGCCTGTTGCCGTGGCTCACCGTCTACGAGAACGTCAGGCTCGGCGTCGACAAGGTCTTTGCCAAGACCAAGTCCCGCGCCGAGCGGGACGCCTGGGTGATGCACAATCTCAACCTCGTGCAGATGGCCCATGCCAGGGACAAGCGGCCCTCGGAGATCTCCGGCGGCATGAAGCAGCGCGTCGGCATTGCCCGGGCGCTGGCCATGGAGCCGAAGGTGCTGCTGCTCGACGAGCCATTCGGTGCGCTCGACGCGCTGACCCGCGCGCATCTGCAGGATTCGGTGATGGCGCTGCATCAGAAGCTCGGCAACACCATTTTGATGATTACCCACGATGTCGACGAGGCCGTGCTGTTGTCCGACCGCATCGTGATGATGACGAACGGACCGAGCGCGCGCATCGGCGAGGTGCTGGAGGTGCCGCTGGCGCGGCCGCGCAAGCGGCTCGATCTCGCGACCAGCGCCACCTATCTCAAGTGCCGACAGCGCGTGCTCGAATTCCTCTACGAGCGTCATCGCTTCGTTGAGGCCGCGTAAACCAAAGGTCAATGCGCGAAACATCCGCGCCTAAATAATCAACATCAAGCTCAATCCTTGTGCGGCGCACAAGGATTGAGCGAATCGCAAATTTAGCGTGCGAAAAAGCCCTGCGAACAATTCGGGCAATGCGAATAACATCCTGAAATCCCTGTATTTCCAGCGTGCGCGCAATTGGCACGGAAATTGAAATGCCTTGCGCGACGCCAACGACGACGTCCCTCAAATCATCAATCAGCATCGTGAACTCGCCACTGGGGCTTGGCCTCGGAGCGTGCCTCCGTAGCCGGAGGCAAAGCCTGCAACGACGCAGCGGTGAGCCTAGAAGGGATACTCAATGACGAAGAATCCTACTTGGATTTCAGACTGGCGCCCCGAAGATGAGGCGTTCTGGAATGCGACTGGCAAGACTATCGCGCGACGCAACCTGATCTGGTCGATCGTGGCCGAGCATATCGGCTTCTCGGTCTGGCTGATCTGGAGCATCGTCACCACCAAGCTGCCGCAGGCGGGCTTCCACTACACCACCGACCAGCTGTTCCAGCTCGTCGCGGTGCCCGGGCTGATCGGCGCGTTGATGCGCTTTCCCTATACGTTCGCCGTGACGACGTTCGGCGGCCGCAACTGGACCATCTTCAGTGCGGCGATCCTGTTCATTCCGACGTTGTCGCTTGCCTATTTCGTGAGCCAGCCCGACACGCCGTTCTGGCTGATGCTGCTGATCGCTTCGACCGCGGGTCTGGGCGGCGGCAACTTCGCCTCCAGCATGACCAACATCTCCTTCTTCTTCCCTGACCGGATGAAGGGATGGGCGCTCGGCCTGAACGCCGCCGGCGGCAATATCGGTGTCTCCAGCGTGCAGCTCCTGACCCCGATCCTGATGACGCTCGCCGTGTTCAACCTGTTCCAGGCAACGCCCGTCGACGGTATCTTCCTGCAGAATGCCGGCCTGATGTGGGTGCTGCCGATCGCGATCGCGGTGTTCGGTGCGGTGTTCTTCATGAACAATCTCACCACGGCGAAATCGTCGGTGAAGAATCAGCTCGCGATCGTCAAGCGCAAGCACACCTGGATCATGGCGTATCTCTATATCGGCACGTTCGGATCCTTCATCGGCTACTCCGCCGCGTTCCCGCTGCTGATCAAGACGCAGTTCCCGCAAGTCACGATTGCGATCGCGTTCCTGGGGCCGCTGGTCGGCTCGCTGTCGCGTCCGCTCGGCGGCTGGCTCGCCGACAGGATCGGCGGCTCGATCATTACCTTCTGGAATTTCATCGTGATGGCGGGCGCGACGGTCGGCGTGCTCTACTTCGTCGGGCAGAAGGATTTCATCGGCTTCCTGTCGATGTTCCTGATCCTGTTCGTGACGACGGGCATCGGCAACGGCTCGACCTATCGCATGATCCCCTCGATCTTCCGCGAGGAGAACCTGTTCAAGGTGCGCGGCAAGGGCGATGCGGCGCGCGCGGTGGCGCTCAAGACGGCGAGCATCGAGAGCGGTGCAGCGGTCGGCTTCATCGGAGCTATCGGCGCCGTCGGTGGCTATCTGATCCCGACCGGTTTCGGCAAGTCGATTGCCCTGACCGGCGGGCCGCAGCTCGCGCTCGTGATCTATCTCGCCTTCTACGCCACCTGCCTCGCACTGACCTGGTGGTTCTATCTGCGTCGCAGCCCGCAGGGCGAAGGCGCCTCAAGCCTTGCCGGAGCGCGAGTCTGATACTTGGTATGAATCTCGCTTCTCCCCGTACGCGGGGAGAAGACTCTCTGATGACGTTTGACCCATGAACCTTGTTCGCAACGGCGCGCACCAAGGCAAACCGAAACAGACAGGATAACATCATGACGTCCGAACAGATCACCCTCGTCCAGCAGAGCTTTGCCAAGGTCGCACCGATATCGGAGCAGGCCGCGGTGCTGTTCTACAATCGTCTGTTCGAGTTGGCGCCGTCCGTGCGCGCAATGTTTCCCGAGGACATGACCGAGCAGCGGAAGAAGCTGATGGGCATGCTCGCCGCCGTCGTCGGTGGCCTGTCGAACCTCGACTCGATTCTTCCGGCGGCCTCTACGCTCGCCAAGCGCCACGTCGCCTATGGTGCCAAGGCCGAGCACTATCCCGTGGTCGGCGCGGCCCTGCTTTGGACGCTGGAGAAGGGGCTCGGTGAAGACTGGACGCCTGAACTCGCGAGGGCGTGGACAGACGTCTATGGCGTGCTGTCCGGCTACATGATGTCCGAGGCCTACGGCGCGCAAGCGCAGGCCGCTGAATAGGAGATGCCTCGTGAGTGAACCGCTGGTCATCGTCGGTAACGGTATGGCGGCCGCGCGTCTGGTCGACGAGCTCGCCAAGACCGCACTCGGCCGCTACGCGGTCGCCGTGATCGGTGAGGAACCGCGGCTCGCTTACAACCGCGTGCTGCTCTCATCCGTGCTGGCCGGCGAGACCGGCTCGCACGAGATCGAGCTCCGGCCGGCCGATTGGTGGCGCCATCGCGGCGTCACGGTGCGCTACGGCTATCGCGTCACCGAAATCGATGTCGGCCGCCGCGAGCTGAAGATCGAAGGCGAAGAGAGCATGGAATATTCCAAGCTCGTGCTCGCCACGGGGTCGACGCCGCTGCGGCTGAACGTGCCCGGCGCCGATCTCGTCGGCGTGCACACCTTTCGCGACACCCGCGATGTCGACCTGTTGCTGACGCTGGCTGCAGCGAAGAAGCGCGTCGTCGTCGTCGGCGGCGGGCTGCTCGGACTTGAAGCAGCCTACGGCCTCGCCAAGGCCGGCGCGCCGGTGACGCTGCTGCACCTCATGGACCGGCTGATGGAGCGTCAGCTCGATGGGTCGGCCGCCGATCTGCTCAAGACGCTGGTCGAGCGCAAAGGCATCCGCATCCTGCTCAACGCCTCGACCGCACGCATCCATGGCGATGGTCATGTCGAAGCCGTCGAGCTTGCCGACGGCAGCCGCATCGAGGCCGACGCCGTGATCTTCGCGGCGGGCATCAAGCCGAGCGCGGCGCTGGCGAAAGAGGCGGGGATCGCGGTCAATCGCGGCATCGTCGTCAACGACGTCATGCAGACGTCCTCGCCCGACATCTTCGCACTCGGCGAATGCGCCGAGCATCGCGGCACCTGCTATGGCCTGGTCGAGCCCGCCTATGAGCAGGCGCGGATGCTGGCGCGGCATCTCGCCGGACGTCCTGCTTCCTATCAGGGCAGCGTGGTCTCGACCAATCTGAAGGTCTCCGGCGTCAGCGTGTTCTCGGCGGGCGACTTCATGGGCGGGGAGGGCAGCGAGAGCCTCGTGCTGACCGATCGCAGGCGCGGCACCTACAAGAAGCTCGTGATCGCCGACGGACGGCTCACCGGCGCCGTGCTGATCGGCGATACCGCCGATGCGCTCTGGTACCTCGAGCTGATCCGCAATCGCGACAAGGTGGCGGCCATCCGCACCGACATGATGTTCGGCCGCGCGCTCGCGCTTCCTTCGAAAGCAGCCTGATATGACGGCGATCGACCCCACGCTTCGTGCCACCAAGACGACCTGTCCCTATTGCGGCGTCGGCTGCGGTGTGTTGGCGACGCCCGACGGCAAGGGTGGCGCGGCGATCGCCGGTGACCCTGATCATCCCGCCAATTTCGGCCGGCTGTGCTCCAAGGGCTCCGCGCTCGGTGAGACCGTCGGGCTGGAAGGCCGTCTGCTCTACCCGATGATCCGTTGCAAGGGCGTGCTGGAGCGCGTGGCCTGGAGCGATGCGCTCGACCACGTCGCCCATCGCATGCAGCACATCGTGGCCCGCGACGGCGCCGACGCGGTCGCGTTCTATCTCTCCGGCCAGCTGCTGACCGAGGACTATTACGTCGCCAACAAGCTGATGAAGGGCTTTGTCGGCACGGCGAATGTCGATACCAATTCGCGGCTCTGCATGTCGTCATCGGTCGCCGGCCATCGCCGCGCCTTCGGCGCCGACACGGTGCCCGGCTGCTACGAGGATCTCGATCAGGCCGATTTGCTCGTCTTCGTCGGCTCGAACGCGGCTTGGTGCCATCCGGTGCTGTTCCAGCGCATGCTGAAGAACCGTGGGGAGCGCGGCGCGCGCATGATCGTGATCGATCCGCGCCGCACGGACACCGCTGATGACGTCGATCTGTTCCTGGGGCTCAAGCCCGGCACGGATACCGCGCTGTTTTCCGGCCTGTTCGTCCATCTCGCCGACGATGGTGCGTTGGACCGGGATTATATCGCGAACAACACGTCCGGTTTTGATGACGCGCTGGCGCGCGCGCGCAACATCGCCGGCAGCGTCACCGCGACCGCGCTCGCCACGGGCCTCTCCGAGCAGGATGTCGCCACCTTCTTCAAGATGTTCCGGGACACTGAGCGCGTCGTCACCCTCTACTCGCAGGGCGTCAACCAGTCGGCTCAGGGCACCGACAAGGTCAACGCGATCCTGAATTGCCATCTCGCCACCGGGCGCATCGGCAAGCCGGGCGCCTCGCCGTTCTCGCTCACCGGTCAGCCCAACGCGATGGGCGGGCGCGAGGTCGGCGGCCTCGCCAATATGCTGGCAGCCCACATGGGCTTCACGCCGCCCGACATCGATCGCGTCAGGCGGTTCTGGAAGGCGCCGCACATCGCCACCCATGAAGGGTTGAAGGCGGTGCAGCTGTTCGAGGCCATCAACCGCGGCGAGGTCAAGGCGCTCTGGGTGATGGGCACCAACCCGGCGGTGTCGCTGCCCGATGCCGATTTCGTGCGCGAAGCGCTGAAGAAACTCGAACTGTTCGTGGTCTCCGAGAACGTGCTCTCCAACGACACGGTCGAGGCCGGACCGCATGTGCTGCTGCCGGCTCTCGCCTGGGGCGAGAAGTCGGGCACGGTGACCAATTCTGAGCGCCGCATCTCGCGCCAGCGTTCGTTCCTGCCGGCGCCGGGCGAGGCCCGCCCCGATTGGTGGATCCTGAGCGAGACCGCCAAACGTCTCGGCTTCGGCGACAGCTTCAATTACAAATCCGCCGCCGATATCTTTCGTGAGCACGCCGCGCTCTCGGCCTTCGAGAACGAGGGCAGTCGCGATTTCGACATCGGCGCGCTGACCGAGTTGTCGGACGAAGGCTTCGATGCCTTGAAGCCAGTGCAGTGGCCGGTGCGCGAAGGCGAGGCGCCCGGCGAGCGTTTCTTTGCGAAGGGCGGCTTCTTCACCAATGACGGCAAGGGACGCTTCGTCGCCCCGGAGGTGCCGTCGCTGCGCAGCGAGACCGGTGCCTCGCGTCCACTCAGACTCAACACCGGACGCATCCGCGACCAGTGGCACACCATGACGCGCACCGGCCTCAGCCAGCGGCTGGGCGCGCACCTGCCCGAGCCCTTCGTCGAGATTCACCCCGATGACGCCAGCAAATACGGCATCGTCCACGACGGCTACGCCCGCATCACGACCGATTACGGCCATTGCATCCTGAAGGCCCTGGTCAGCGACCGCCAGCAGCGCGGCGCGCTTTTCGTCCCGATCCACTGGAGCGCGATGAATAGCTCTCATGGCCGCGTCGGGTCGCTGGTGCAGTCGTTCACTGATCCGTTCTCGGGCCAGCCCGAGTCCAAGGCGACGCCGGCTGCGATTGCACCTTACGAATACGTCTTCCGCGGTTTCGCACTGTCGCGCAGGCAGCTCGATCTGCCGCCGAACCTATTGTGGGCTCGCGTCACGGTGGCGGGGGGCTTCGGTTATCTGTTCGCCGACAACGCCGATCTGTCGCGCTGGCCGGCCTGGCTCGGCGGCGTCGCCGGCGAGGACGTCGCCGAATATCGCGATTTCGGCGGCGGCATCTATCGCGCGGCTTCGTTTGCCGGCGATCGCATCGAGGCCTGCCTGTTCGTCGGCCCCGGGCACGACGCCGGCGATTGGGAGGTGGTCAGAAGTGCCTTTGCGGCCGATCACGTCACCGACGATCAGCGCCGCTTGCTGCTGTCGGGCAAGTCGACCGAGGGGACAGCCTCGACCGGGCCGATCGTCTGCGCCTGCTTCGGCGTCGGCCGCGGCACCATCTGCGACAGCATCGCCGCTGGCGCGCGCACGGCGGCCGAGATCGGCGCCAAGCTCAAGGCCGGCACCAATTGCGGCTCCTGCATCCCCGAGCTGAAGCGGCTGATTGCGACGACGGAAGTACCGGTGAAGCAGGCGAAAGTCGCGAGCGCGGTGGGGTAGGCGCGACGTTCTCGGTCGCCGCCGTATACTCCGCCGTCATCGCCCGGCTCGACCGGGCGATCCAGTACGCCGAGACGGCTGTGATTGAACCGAGAGGCCGCGGCGTACTGGATTCCCCGCCTTCGCGGGGAATGACAGTGAGTGTCAGGCGCCATGCCCGCCGCCAATCGACGCGCCCTCGATTGTGCCCTATGCTGCCGCGCATCCCGCCAGCCAACAACCACAACAACAATGATGTACCTGGAAACGCCGCCGCGCCTGATTGAGACCAGGCTCTTCTCCGCGATGCCCGACAAGTTCCGCCGCAAGGGCGTGCGGACGGATTGGGCCGAGGCCAACCGGCCGGGCATCGCCACAGACAGCTTCATCGAGGGGCCGTCCTTCGACAAGGACAGCCATCTCTACATCGTCGATATTCCCTTCGGCCGCATCTTCCGCATCGCGCCCGATGGCGAGTGGTCGCTCGTACTCGAATACGAGGGCTGGCCGAACGGGCTGAAGATCGCATCCGACGGCCGCGTTCTGGTCGCCGACTACATGCATGGCATCATGGAGCTCGATGCCAAGGCCAGCCGCGTCAAGCCGGTCCTGACCGCGCGCAATTCGGAATCGTTTCGCGGCTGCAACGATCTGCATCTCGCCTCCAACGGCGACATCTATTTCACCGATCAAGGCCAGACCGGGTTGCACGATCCGAGTGGCCGGGTCTATCGGCTGGCATCGAATGGCCGGCTCGACTGCCTCATCGACACCGGTATCAGTCCGAACGGCCTCGTGCTCGACCCGACCGAGACCGTCCTGTTCGTCGCCATGACGCGCGACAATGCGGTGTGGCGGCTACCGTTCATGAAGGATGGCAGCGTGTCGAAGGTCGGGCGCTTCTGCTCGCTGTTCGGCACCAGCGGCCCTGATGGCATGACCATGGATGCCAAAGGCCGCCTGTTCGTCGGCCACGCCTCGCTCGGCCACGTCTTCGTGTTCGCCCCAAACGGTGAACTGATCGCGCGGATCAGGTCATGCGCAGGGCCGAACTGCACCAATGTCGCGATCGGTGGCGCGAGCAAGGATCGCCTCTATATCACGGAGTCGTCGACCGGCAGCGTGCTGGTCGCGGATATCAGCGGACTGTGAGCTCCAACATGAACACAAATCCCTTCGGCAAGGCCGGTGCCAACGTCTCCGTTATCGGGCAGGGCACTTGGTATCTCGACCACGGCGACCGCAAGCGCGCGATGGCCGCGCTTCAGCGGGGGCTCGATCTCGGCATGACGCACATCGATACCGCCGAGATGTATGGCGATGCGGAGCTCGTCATTGCCGATGCCATCGCTGGCCGACGCGAAGAGGTGTTCCTCGTCTCCAAGGTGTTGCCGAGCAATGCCTCGCGCCGCGGAACCATCACCGCCTGCGAGCGCTCGCTGAAGCGGCTGAAGACCGACCGTCTCGATTGCTATCTCCTGCACTGGCGCGGTTCCTATCCGCTGGAAGACACGGTCGCTGCGTTCGAAGACCTGATGACATCAGGCAAGATCAAATCCTGGGGCGTTTCCAATTTCGACGCCGACGATCTCGACGAGATTTTCGAGGTCGCGGGTGAGGGCCGCATCGCCTGTAATCAGGTGCTCTATCATCTGAAGGAGCGCGCGATCGAGCACGCGGTGATCCCTTGGTGCGAGAAGCATGGCGTCGCCGTGGTCGCCTATTCGCCGTTTGGTCATGACGATTTCCCGGATGCGCGCAGCAAAGGCGGCGCCGTGCTGGCGAAGATTGCGGAGGCGCGTCGTGCGACGCCGCGCCAGGTCGCGCTGAGCTTCCTCACCCGTGCGACTACGGTGTTCGCGATCCCGAAAGCGTCGTCGGCGGAACATGCCGCCGAGAACGCGGCGGCCGGCGATCTCGTGCTGACGAAAGAGGAGATTTCTGCGCTAGATGAGGCGTTTCCGCGCGGGCCGAAGCCGCGCAGCCTGCCCATGCTGTAATGCACAAACGCCTATTATTAATGGAGCATTGACGCGCGCGGCGGCTCGCGCATATCGGCATCCTGTTTTCGGAAGTTGTGAACGCGGCGCATTTGTCGTTTTTTACAAGTGTTCTCGATTCGCAATTTCCCGGGTTCCAGCCGTGACACCGCCCCCCGCTGCAGCCGCAAGGCTCGACAGTATTCCCATGCCTGTGCCGGAGAAGAAGCAGGAAGTTCGCCGTGCGCCTGCGCGCGTCGATCATCCCTTCAAGGGCATCGCGCTTGTGCTGTTGTCGACGGTGTTTCTCGGAACCTCAGACGTCACCGCAAAATATCTCTCGACCAGCCTGCCGTCGATCGAGATCACCTGGATCCGCTTCGTCACCTTCGCGCTGATGTTCACGCCGGTGATGCTGCCGGGCTCGCCGCTGCATGCGATGCGCACCGAGCGTCTCGGCCTGCAATTGATGCGCGGCGCCGCGCTGCTCGGCTCCTCGTTGTTCTTCATCACCGGCCTGCGTTTCCTCCCCATTGCGGAAGCCTCGGCCACCGGCTTCGTCTCGCCGCTGTTCGTCACCGCGCTGTCGATCATCTTCCTGAGCGAGAAGGTGGGCATGCGCCGCTGGATCGCGACGGCGATCGGCCTGACGGGCGTGCTGATCATCCTGCGGCCGGGCTCGAGCGCGTTTCATGCCGCCGCGTTCTTCCCGATCATCTCGGCGTTCTGCTGGGCTGCCGCGCTGATCCTGACGCGCATGATGAGCGGTCGTGAGGCCGTGCTCACCACCATGGCCTATTCCGCGCTGACGGGCGTTGCGATCCTCTCGCTGATGGTGCCGTTCGTCTGGGTCACACCGAGCTGGACCGCGATCGGGCTCGGCATCGTGATCGGCGTCGCTTCCACCGTCGGCCAGTGGATCATCGTGCTGGCCTATCGCTACGGCGATGCCTCGGTACTGGCGCCGTTCTCCTACACGCAACTGCTCTGGGTCAGCATTTTGGGTTTCTTCATCTTCGGTGAGGTGCCTGATCTCTGGACCATCGTCGGCGCCGCCTTCATCGTCGCCAGCGGCCTCTACATCGCCCATCGCGAGCGGGTCCGTAGGGCCCAGTTGCTGGTGCTGGAAGAGCGTTCTCCGAACCCCTGACGCAAGTCCGCGCGTTCCGCTTTGTGCTATCAACGGTTCCAACGATAGGGGAGGAGCCGGATGCGCGCTGCGATTTTCAGGAACGGTGAGATTGTCGTTGGACAGATGGCCGAGCCGACGCCGGGTCCCGGCCAGGTGCTGGTCAGGACGCTCGCCTGCGGCATCTGCGGCTCCGATCTGCATGCGCGCCAGCATGCTCGACGGATGGTGGAGATGGCGCGGAAGACCGGGCGCAAGCCGATGGATCTCAGCCGCGACGTCGTGTTCGGCCACGAGTTCTGCTGCGAGATCGTCGACTACGGAGCCGGTACCACCCGCAAGCTCAAGCCGGGCACGCGCGTCTGCTCGCTGCCGGCGCTGGTGACGCCTGGGGGTATCGAGGGCATCGGCTATTCCAACGACAATATCGGCGGCTATGCCGAGGCGATGCTGCTCAGCGAAGCGCTGCTGCTCGAAGTGCCTAACGGTCTCGCGCCCGAACATGCCGCGTTGACTGAGCCGCTCGCGGTCGGTGTTCACGCTGTAGCCAAGGCCAACATTCGCGGTGGCGAGGTGCCGCTCGTGATCGGCTGCGGTCCGGTCGGGCTTGCGGTGATTGCGGCGCTGAAGCTTAGGGGTCTGCATCCGATCGTCGCTGCTGACTATTCGCCGGCACGGCGCGCGCTCGCGGCCAAGCTCGGCGCCGACATCGTCGTCGATCCCAAGGTTTCGCAGCCCTATGCGACCTGGGCCGAGCACGCACAGATGTCGGACGCGGAGAAAGCGGCGCGGCCGCCGTTCCAAGCCATGCTGCCGGCGCTCAAGCCCGCCATCATCTTCGAATGCGTCGGCGTGCCCGGCCTGCTGCAGCAGGTGTTCGAGGGCGCCCCGCGCGATGCGAGGATCGTGGTGGTCGGCGTCTGCATGGAGAGCGACAGAAACGAGCCCATGCTCGGCATCATGAAAGAGCTCAACGTCCAATACGTGCTCGGCTATACGCCGGAGGAGTTCGCGGCGTCGCTACGGCTGATCGCGGAAGGGCAGGTGGATGCGGCTGCGATGGTCACCGCGGAGGTCGGTATCGACGGCGTCGCCAAGGCCTTTGCCGATCTTGCCAACCCAGAAGCGCACACCAAGATCATCGTGCAGCCGTGGAGATGACGGTCTGGTAGGGTGGGCACGCTGCGCTTTGCCCACCCTACAAAACTACGAGACCTCCCTCAGTACTTCGCCGGCACGTACATCTCCGGCGGAACCGGACCACGCTGATAGTCGGGGTTGCGGACGCGCGGCGGCAGCACCACGGGCGCGCGCGACACCTCCTGGTAGGGGATCTGGCTGAGCAGATGCGCGATGCAGTTGAGCCGGGCGCGCTTCTTGTCGACGGCATCGACGATCCACCAAGGCGAATCCGGCAGGTGAGTGTACTCCAGCATCGTCTCCTTGGCCTTGGTGTACGCCTCCCAGCGGCTGCGGGCCTCGACGTCCATCGGGCTCAGCTTCCACTGCTTTAGGGGATCCTTGATGCGCATGGTGAAGCGGAACTGCTGCTCGTCGTCGGTGATCGAGAACCAGTATTTGACCAGGATGATGCCGGAGCGGATCAGCATCCGCTCGAACTCAGGCACCGACTTGAAGAACTCCTGGTACTCCTCCTCCGAGCAGAAGCCCATCACGCGCTCGACTCCGGCGCGGTTGTACCAGCTGCGGTCGAACAGCACGATCTCGCCGCCGGCCGGCAGGTGCGACACGTAGCGCTGGAAGTACCATTGCGTGCGCTCGCGCTCGCTCGGCGCCGGCAGCGCCGCGACGCGGCAGATGCGGGGATTGAGGCGCTGGGTGATGCGCTTGATCACGCCGCCCTTGCCGGCGGAGTCGCGGCCCTCGAACAGCACCACGACCTTCTTGCGCTCGCTCTGGACCCAGTCCTGGAGCTTGACCAACTCGCCCTGGAGCCGGAGCAACTCCCGGAAATAGAGCCTGCGGTCGACCGTGGGGCCCAGCAGGTCGGTCTCGTCCAGGAGCTCGTCGAGCCGCGTGTCATCGAGCTCCATCTCCAGCTCTTCGTCGAGGTCGTCGGCCATTTCCTGGATGATGCGCTCGCGCTTGGCGGTTTGGGAGGTGCGATCGGATGCGGTCATGGGCTTTTTCTCTCGGCTAGGGTGCCAGTGCTACCAACGACCATCGACGGGGTTTGTTGCGCCCATGTGACAGCCCTCCGATCCCGCTGAAGCAGGTCACACCGGCAGCGCGATCGAATATTTCACCTGGCTCAGCGCAAAGCTCGACTCGATCGAGGCGATGCCGTCGAGCCGGGTCAGCTTGGTCTTCAGAAATGTCTCGTAGGAGGCGAGGTCGGCAGCGACGACGCGGAGCAGGTAGTCGCGGTTGCCGGTCATCAGATAGCACTCGAGCACCTCGTCCCATTTTGAGATCGCGCGCGCGAAGCGGTTGAGGTCCTCCTCCTTCTGCCGCGCCAGCTTGATCGAGATGAACACGCTGACATGCAGGCCGAGCGCCTTCTGGTCCACGGTCGCGACATAGCGCGAGATGACGCCGCGCTCCTCCAGCAGCTTGACCCGGCGATGGCAGGGCGAGACCGACAGCCCGACCTTGTCGGCGAGCTCCTGCATGGTCAGCCGGCTGTCGCTCTGGAGCAAAGCGAGGATTTTTCGGTCGATGGCGTCGAGCTCTGACATTGGGATGAAACCTGTCCTTTGGGCGATATGTTGGTAAAATATCCCAATACCACCGGGTATGGCGCAAAAAATTGAGAAGTTTGGCCCCGCCCGCGGGCGTATCATCGGTGGGACCTGTTTGCCGGGAGCATTGCCATGCCCGTTGATACCACTCGCCTCGACACTCTGAACGCGCTGGCCCGCAAGGCGCTGTGGTTGTCGTCGTGGACCATCCACCATGCCAACCACATCCGTCCCAGCGCGGACGGTCTCAAGGTCGGCGGTCACCAGGCCTCCTCCGCCTCGCTGGCCACCATCATGTCGGCGCTGTATTTCCACGTGCTGAAACCTGAGGATCGCGTCGCGGTGAAGCCGCATGCGAGCCCGGTGTTCCACGCCATCCAGTATCTGTTCGGCCGGCAGAGCCGCGAGAAGCTGGAGAACTTTCGCGGCTTCAAGGGCGCGCAATCCTATCCTTCGCGCACCAAGGATATCGACGACGTCGATTTCTCGACCGGCTCGGTCGGCCTCGGCGTCGCGCAGACGCTGTTCGCATCGCTGGTGCAGGACTACGTCAAGGCGCATGGCTGGATGAAGGACCGCCGCGAGGGGCGGATGATTGCCCTCGTCGGCGACGCCGAGATGGACGAGGGTAACATTTTCGAGGCGCTTGCCGAGGGGTGGAAGCACGGCCTGCGCAACACCTGGTGGGTGGTCGACTATAACCGCCAGTCGCTCGACGCCGTCGTGCGCGAAGGGCTGTGGGAAAAGTTCGAGACCATGTTCCGCAATTTCGGCTGGGACGTGGTCATCGTCAAATACGGCCGCCTGATGCGTGAGGCTTTCGACGAGCCCGGCGGCGAGGCGCTGAAGCGCTGGATCGACAATTGCCCGAACGCACTCTACGCCGCGCTGTGCTTCCAGGGCGGCGCCGCCTTCCGCAAGCATCTGCATGACGAGATCGGCGATCAGGGCGCGATCACTGAGCTGATCGACAAGCGCAGCGACGAGGAGCTGCTGGCGCTGATGTCGAACCTTGGCGGCCATGACATGGCGAGCATGCTGGAAGCGTTCGAGTCCATCGATCACGATCGCCCGGTCTGCTTCATCGCCTACACCATCAAGGGCGTCGGCCTGCCGTTCCAGGGCCACAAGGACAACCATGCCGGTCTGATGACGGTCGCCCAGATGGAAAAGTATCGCGACAGCCAGAACATCCGGCCCGGGCGTGAATGGGACAAGTACGAAGGCCTCACGCAATCCGCCGCCGAGCTCGACGCGTTCCTCGCGGGCGTGCCGTTCAACCAGGACGGCCGCCGCCTGAGCGCGCCTGTAATCGAGGTGCCCCCGCAACTGGCCTTCAAGCCGACGCCCCAGATGTCGACCCAGCAAGGCTTTGGTCTCGTGCTGAACGAGATCGCCCGTGGCGACAGCGACTTGGCCAAGCGCATCGTCACGACGTCGCCCGACGTCACCGTCTCGACCAATCTCGGCCCCTGGGTGAACCGGCGCGGCCTGTTCGCCAGCGCCGAAAAAGCCGACTTATTCCGCAGCGAGAAAATTCCGTCCACCTTCAACTGGGATGCCTCGCCAAAGGGCCAGCATCTCGAGCTCGGCATCGCCGAGATGAACCTGTTCATCATGCTCTCGGCGCTCGGCCTGTCGCACCAGATCAACGGCGAGCGGCTGCTGCCGGTCGGCACGCTCTATGATCCCTTCATCGAGCGCGGCCTCGATGCCCTGAACTACGCCTGCTACCAGGATGCGCGCTTCATGGTGGCGGCGACGCCGTCGGGCATCACGCTCGCGCCGGAAGGCGGCGCGCATCAGTCGATCGCAACGCCCCTGATCGGCATGGCGCAGGATGGCCTCGCCTCGTTCGAGCCGGCCTTCGTCGACGAGCTCGCAGTGATCATGGGCTGGGGATTTGACCACATGCAGCGCGAGCCGGGCGAAGGCGGCTCGGTCTATTTGCGGCTGTCGACGCGCAGCATCGAGCAGGCGCAGCGGATCATGACACCTGAGCTCGCGCAGGGCGTCACCGACGGCGCCTATTGGCTGCGCAAGCCAGGCCCGAATGCCGAAGTCGTGATTGCCTATACTGGCGCGGTCGCACCGGAGGCGATCGAGGCCACCGGCTTCATCGGCGAGAGCCGCCGCGACATCGGCCTGCTCGCGATCACCTCGGCTGATCGTCTCCATTCAGGCTGGACCGCCGCGCGAAGATTGCGGCGGGATCGTCGCGGCGCGCAGCATCTCAGCCACATCGAGAGGTTGCTGGCGCCGTTGCCGCGCGACTGCGGCATCGTGACCGTGATCGATGGGCATCCCTCCGCGCTCGGCTGGCTCGGCAGCGTCCGCGGCCATCGCGTCGAGGCGCTTGGCGTCGAGCAGTTCGGCCAGACCGGCACGATCGCCGACCTCTATCGGCACTACGGCATCGATGCGAATGCGATCATCGATGCGGCCGAAAGCCTCACCACCGGCGCGCCGGTGCTGCATCGGAAGATGGCGGTGTAGTTGGGGTAACCCACTGTCATTCCGGGGCGCGCGAAGCGCGAGCCCGGAATCCATTGGCCGGCAGAGACGGTGGTGAAATGGATTCCGGGCTCGCGCCTTTGCCGCGCCCCGGAATGACGCCGTGGCCACCTTGCCACCTTCCCGCCATCGGCTCATATAACCTCCGTCCGCCGCAACGCTGGCCCCGCATATGGCGGGTTCAATTGCCGGCGCTTTCGTGCAAGGATGCCTGCCGAAACGCCCCCACATGCCCCCAAGAAGAGGTTAACGATGGTCAATCGCATGCAATTCTACATCGACGGCGCCTGGGTCGATCCCGCCGTCAAGAAGTCCACCGCCGTGGTCAATCCGGCGACGGAAGAGGCGATGTACGAGGTTGCGCTGGGCTCCAAGGCCGACGTGGACAAGGCTGTCGCCGCCGCCAAGCGCGCCTTCGCGACCTTCTCCCAGACCAGCCGTGACGAGCGCGTCGCGCTGCTCACCAAAGTGATCGAGGTCTACAAGGGCCGCCTCAAGGAGATCGGCGCTGCCGTCTCCGACGAGATGGGCGCGCCGCTGCCGATGGCGGAGAAGCTCCAGGCCGGCGCCGGCCTCGGCCATCTCATGACCACGCTCGACGTGCTCAAGAACTACCATTTCGAGGAGCCGGTCGGCACCGCCATGGTGCTGCGCGAGCCGGTCGGCGTGGTCGGCATGATCACGCCCTGGAACTGGCCGCTCAACCAGATCGCCTGCAAGGTCGCGCCCGCGCTCGCTGCCGGCTGCACCATGATCCTGAAGCCCAGCGAGTTCACCCCGACCTCGGCGCTGATCTTCGCGCAAATCCTCCATGAAGCCGGCGTGCCGAAGGGCGTGTTCAATCTCGTCAACGGCCTCGGCCCCGAGGTCGGCGCCGCCATGAGCGAGCATCCCGACATCGACATGATCTCCTTCACCGGCTCGACCCGCGCCGGCATCGACGTGGCGAAGCGCGCGGCTCCGACCGTGAAGCGCGTCAGCCAGGAGCTCGGCGGCAAGTCGCCGAACGTCATCCTCGAAGGCGCCGACCTCACGAAGGCAGTGACCGGCGGTGTGATGCACATGTTCAACAACTCCGGCCAATCCTGCAACGCGCCCTCGCGCATGATCGTGCCGCTGTCCAAGATGAAGGAAGTCGCCGCGATCGCGAAGGCCGTCGCCGACAAGACCAAGGCCGGTGATCCGCGCGCCGAAGGCACCACCATCGGCCCGGTCGTCAACCGCGGCCAGTGGGACAAGATCCAGGGCCTGATCAAGAAGGGCATCGACGAGGGCGCCACCCTCGTCGCCGGCGGCCCGGGCCTGCCCGAAGGCGTCAACAAGGGCTTCTATGTCCGTCCGACCATCTTCGCCGACGTCACCCCCGACATGACGATCGCCCGTGAAGAGATCTTCGGACCGGTGCTGACAATCATCGGCGCCAAGGACGAAGCCGAAGCCGTGCACATCGCCAACGACACGCCCTATGGGCTCGCCGGCTACGTCACGGGCGCTTCGGTCGAGGACGCCAAGCGCGTCGGCCGGCAGATCCGCGCGGGCAACGTCAACCTCCAGGGCGCCCCCAACGACCGCACCGCGCCGTTCGGCGGCTACAAGCAGTCCGGCAACGGCCGCGAGTGGGGCAAGTACGGTCTCGAGGACTTCCTCGAAGTGAAGGCGGTTGCCGGCTTCAACGCGGCGTAAGCTTTAGCGGTTGGACAAACAAGGCGCCGGAGCGGGAAACCGCTCCGGCGTTTTGTTTCGTCATTGCGAGGAGCTCTTGCGACGAAGCAATCCAGACTGTCTCCGCGGAAACATTCTGGATTGCTTCGCTTCGCTCGCAATGACGGAGGAGAGATCTCGTAGGGTGGGCAAAGGCGCGCTCTTCGCGCGACGTGCCCACCATCAAGAAGTGGTGGGCACGCTTCGCTTTGCCCACCCTACGAGACCGTCATTGCGGAAGCGCCTATCCTCCCGTCGCACCCTGCGTGTTCACATACAGCGCGTAGATCGACTGGCTCGCCGCCATGAACAGGCGGTTGCGCTTGGCGCCGCCGAAGCAGACGTTCGCGCAGCGCTCGGGCAGCGCAATGCGGCCGATCATGACGCCGTCGGGCGCGAACACCACGACGCCGTCGAGCTCGGGATCGCCCATGCCCCAGCCGCACCAGAGATTGCCGTCGACGTCGCAGCGCATGCCGTCCGGCGTGCCGGGACCTGCATCGATGTGGACGCGCTTGTTGGAAATCGAGGTGCCGTCCGCCGCGACGTCATAGGCGAGGATTTTCCGGTTCGGCACGCCGCGGGATTCCACGACATAGAGGATCTTCTCGTCCGGCGAGAAGCACAGCCCGTTCGGACCGAGCACGCCCTCGGCGACGATGGTCGCTTTGCCGGTCGTGGGATCGAGCCGGTAGACATTCGGATCGATCTCGGGCTCGGCCTTGTAGCCCTCGTAATTGCCGAGCAGGCCGAAGGTCGGATCGGTGAACCAGATCGAGCCGTCCGATTTAACAATGACATCGTTCGGCGAGTTCAACCGCTTGCCGTTGAATTGATCCATCAGTACGGTGATGCTGCCGTCATATTCGGTGCGCACCACGCGCCGCCCGCCGTGCTCGCAGGTGACGAGCCGGCCCTGCCGGTCGCGTGTGTTGCCGTTGGCGAAATTCGAGGGCTTGCGGAACACCGAGACGGCGCCCGTCTCTTCCTCCCATTTGATGATGCGCTGGTTCGGAATGTCGCTGCAGAGCAGATAGCGCCCATCACCGAACCACACCGGTCCCTCGGCCCAGCGCAGGCCCGTCGTCAGCCGCTCCACCGCCGACAATTTCAGCCAGTATTTTTCGAAGCGGGGGTCCAGTGCTTTTATCGCGGGATCGGGGTAATAGGTCGCCGGCTGCCAGCCTTGAGGATGGGACGATGCATCGTTCATGTGCAATTCTCGTTGTTGCGTTCCCTCTGTCCAAGTCTGCTAGCATCAGATATCTACGGCCGCAAATCGGTTGCTACATACGAGGAAAGACATGCCGCGCATCTTGATGACGGGAGCTTCGGGCGGGATCGGCACGAGCCTGCGAAAACTGCTGCCGCCGATCTATCCGGATCTCCTGCTCTCCGACATCAAGCCGCCGGCCGATCTCGGAGCGAGCGAAAAATTCAAGGCGGCGGACCTCGCCGATCTCGCTCAGTGCGAGGCGATCTGCGAGGGCGTCGACGGCATCATCCATTTCGGCGGCTATTCGGTCGAAGGCCCCTGGGACGACATTCTCCAGGCCAACATCATCGGCTGCTATAACCTGTTCGAGGCCGCCTACCGCAAGGGCGTCAAACGCGTGGTGTTCGCCTCGTCCAATCACGCCGTTGGCTTCTACCCGCGCCACCACAAGATCGGCACCGACGTCACCCCGCGCCCCGACGGCCGCTACGGCGTCAGCAAGGTGTTCGGCGAAGCTGTCGGCGCGCTCTATGCCGACAAGCACGGGCTGAAGGTGACGTGCCTGCGCATCGGAAATTTCGGCGACAGGCCGCTCGACCATCGCCGCATCTCGATCTGGCTGAAGCCGGAAGACCTGGTGCAGCTCTGTCATATCGGGCTCGAGCATCCCGGCATCCATTTCGAGGTCTTCTACGGCGTCTCGCTGAACGAGCGCGCCTGGTGGGACAACAGCCGCGCCTACGAGTTCGGCTATCGCCCCACCGGCCGCTCTGAGGATCACGTCGCGCACGCGATGGCCGAGCAGGCCAAGCTGAAGCCGGATCCGATCGGTGACCACTATCAGGGCGGCGCCTTCTGCAGCGCGGAGTTCGACGGCGATGTGAGCCGGATCATTGATTGGAATAAGCGGTAGACCGCCATGCGCTCCTCGCCCCGCGTGCGGGGTGAGGAGGGCTCGACGGCACTGGCGCCGGGAGCCTAGTCGAGGCCTTCGTCGGGAATGTTCAATACGGTCCCGCAGGCCTTGCAATGCACCGCGTCGACATCATGGCGCTGCAGACCGCAGACCGGGCAGGGGAACCGCACCTTGGAGGGCGCGAGCAGGGTCTTGGCGAGATTCAGGAAAAGGGTCACGCCGAAGATCATGATGACGACGGTGATCAGGCGTCCGACGGTGCCGGGCAGGGTGACGTCGCCGAAGCCGGTCGTGGTCAGTGCGGTGACCGTGAAGTAGAGCGCGTCGGCATAGTTGGCGATCTGGTGGTTGTGGGACTTCTGGGTCTCGTAGACGATCCCTGTCATCACGAAGATGAACACGCCGAGATTTGCGACGGCAAAGACGACTTCCTCGTTGCGCCGGAAGAACGGGCTGTCGATCCGCAGGCGCGCCACCATCTGGTAGTCGCGCAGCAGCCGCAACGTTCGAAATGCGCGCAGGAAGCCGCCAGCTTCCCCGGCGAGCGGCGCGAGGAACGAGATGATGACGACGATGTCGGTCCAGGTCGACAGCCGCGCGAGGTCGTGCAGCGGCTGGCGGCTAATGATCATTCGCGCCGAGAAATCCGCAAGGATCAGGATACCGAACAGGACATCGAGCGTCTCGACGGCCCTGTTGCGCGGCAGGAACGACGTCGCGATGATGAACAGGACCGTGACGATGTCGAGCACGAGCAGGGCGTAGCGGAATCGGATGCAGCCGAACGTGTCACCCTCATAGAGTTGCCGGAGCCTGCCCTTCATGATCTCGAATGGGACGGTGACGGCGTCGACCAGCCCGTGTCCCTTTGTGCTGTTGCGATAGAATACCATGGCCAGCGATCGCCGCGTCTCCCGGCAGCCTAACCCTCCGAAGGATCAAGCATCTCGCCGATCTTGTTGACGGCGACATTGATTGACATGCCGAGATAGTCGCCGGGATCGCCGAACCACGAGCCGGCCAGCGGCACGGCCTGGCCCGGATGCCGCGCTATGGCCACCGGGATGAGGTCGAAACCGGCACTCAAGCTGTTGGTCGGATCGTAATCCAGCCAGCCGGCGCCGGGCAGGAACACCTGCACCCATGCGTGGGTCGCGCCGGAGCCGGTCATGCCCACGGCACCGCCGTCGAGCGCTGCGTCGTAGAGATAGCCGCTGACGAAGCGTGAGGCGAAGCCGAGCCGGCGCAGCGTCTCGATCATCAGCCAGGCGAAGTCCCGGCAGGTGCCGGATTTCGTGCGTAACGTTTCGCTAGGGGACTGGGTGCCTTCGGCATCTCTCCCGCGATAGCTGAACTCGCTGCGAAACATGGCCAGCATTCGGCGCAGCACGTCGGCGGTCCGATCCTGATCGCCGGCAACGAAGCTCTTGGTCCACGCCGCATGGCTACCGTCGATATCGTCGGCATGTGGACGCAGGTACCCGGCCAGGTCGGTCCATTCGTCCGGCGTATACTGCATGGGGACTTCCTCGGCCCGGGCCTCCAGCGGAAACGCCTCCAGGCCCTTGATGCCGAAATAGATGCCGCGAACCTTGAACGTGAAAGTCAATTCGCTGCCTGGCTCGCTGAAGTCCATCACCGTGACGGCATTGGAGCGGGAGTCGGTGACCCAATGCACCTTCGACGGCAGGCTGGTGCGGGCCGACCAGCGAAGCAGCCGGGTCGAGGCGCCGCGCCGCGGCAGGAACATGGCGCGGTGCGTGCCGAACCTCACCGGCTTTGCATATCGGTAGGTCGTGGTGTGCGTGATCTCGCCAATGATCGCCATGCATTGATCCGCTTCGCGCCGCGGAGCTCGAATGCTTTGCCGCAGAGGAGCGTCTTTAAAGGCTCCAGCTTTCGGTCTGGCCGCGTCTGCCCATTGATCTAGATCAAGGCTGCCTCGGGGATCGTCAGGCTCTTCGAACGATGACGCGTACCGTCGGATGTTGATGCGCGAATTGACCGAATGGAGCGATGGACATGGGCATCCTTTGGACGATCATCATCGGATTCATCGTTGGACTGCTCGCGAAGTTCATCATGCCCGGCGACAAATCCGAGCCCAAGGGGTTCATCCTGACGACGGTTCTGGGAATCGTCGGTGCGTTTGTTGCGACCTATCTCGGTCAGGCCGTGGGATGGTATCGGTTCGGGGAAGGCGCCGGATTCATCGGGAGCGTCGTGGGCGCGATCATCCTTCTCTTCCTGTACGGACTCTTCGTCGGTCGTCAGGGACGCGCTTGAAAAACGCGCTGCCCGTCGTCGCAATGCTCGTCGCGATCATGCCGGTATCGGCGCGCGCCGTATCGCTCAGCGACGCCGAGGCGGCCTTCCTCGACCAGCTCGTCACCGCATCCGTGGTGCTTGAACAGCGATGCGACGGCTACGAAGTCGATGGCAGCGGCAGCGTTCAGTTCGGCGCGCGACTGCTCGGCAGTCCCGAAGCCGCAATGGCCATGATCGACGCCTATGCCGCGGCCATCAAGGCCCGAGATGGCGAGAGCTACGATCCCGGCAAGTTCCGCCCCGAAGTGTCCGACGCGGCCGGCAGGACGTTCAGGCGCGTCCGGGCGGCCTTGATCAAGGACCCGAAAGGGGGCTGCGCCGACTATGGCGATGCCAGCGTGGATCGCGGCCTGCTGCGACGGTACTAAACGCCCGTCGTAGGATGGGCAATGCGAAGCGAACCCCATCGCACTTCTTCCCTGCAGTCGGATCTTGCAAGAAAGGCCCGACGTCATTTTTCAACGCGCGCTTCCTGTTTTTTGGTCACATGCCACAGCACCACATGGTAATGCGGCACATCCACGCCGGGGTGACCCGGGTTGAAGTAGATGCTGACGTGGTCAACTGACCGCGCTGGCCCCGCCCCCTCCAACGACTTGTGATCGTCGATGTCCTTGTTCGGGACCATGTACACGGTCGCCACCAGACGATCCCTGCGATCGAAACATAGGAATGGCCCCAGCGGCAAAGTGTCGGGCTTGACGAAGATGATGCCAAGGCCCGGAAAGAACTTCGGGAAGTTCACGAGATCGCTGACCCGCTTGTATCCGTTTCTTTCCGCGACCTTCCGCTGATTTGGCGGCGGACGAACGACTTCGTGCTTCCTGCGCGGCTTGCTGCTTCGATGGCGGGCTGTCCTGGCTTGTTCGACCTGGTCAGACGGTGGCGCGATGGCCGGTGCAAGGGTCTGCGGCGCTGATGGCCAGAAGGGGGCAAATTGGGCGGCTGGGCGCCTCACATCGGCGATCAGGGCGAGCAACGCGACCAAGGCTGTGCTCACAAGCGCTTTGCGCATCGACACCTCCCGAGGTTTGTTTGCCGTTGTTTGGCTTGCTCACTTGCCTGGATTGCGTTCTCGCCAGCGCAGGAAATCCTGGAACAATTCTTCGCGGTCTGGCGGTTTCGCGGTTGGCTTTCCCTCGAGGAACCGGCCGAACGCCTTGCGAAGCGCGGCCTCGCCTCCGGATTGCTGCTGGAGCCAGCGCTCTGCCGGTCGGAATCGTCGCCATCCGGGGAGCAGCGCGGCCAGGTTCACCTCGCGCCATTTGGGGTGATGTGCGTCGCCAAGAAACTCAGGAAAGCGCGTGAACAAGTTCTGGACGAAGAATTCCAGCAACCGATATCGCTCATTGCCGCTCGGCCAGTTGTAGGCGAACAGAGCGGATTTGATCGCGATCGTGTCGACGCTTGCTTCGGCCGCAATGATATTCGGGTAGTCCTGATGGCGAAGCGTCGATGGCAGATAATCTTCTTGCAGCAGCTCTTTGGAGTAGGGGATAGGCAGGAGGCGAATACCATCGAGTTGCGAGACCTGCGTCAGGAAGCTGACCGGCTTTCCTGAGACCAACAGAGCGGCGGAGAGATCTCCCTTCCTCAGACCGTGCAGCGCGGCCTCAGGTCCCAAGTTCGACTCCCTGATCTTGACGCCCAAACGATTCAGCACCTCGCGGCCAAGCACGGCACCGGCACTGCCGTCCTCGCCGAGATTGACCTTCTTTCCCGCAAGATCCGTCAGGCTTGCGATCTCCGGTCGCGCGAGGAGATGGAACTCTTCGATATGGAGCGGGGCAATATAGGTTAGCTTGTCAGAGATGTCTCCGAACGTCTTTGCTTCCCGGAGCCGGTCGACCAGGATAACAGGTGCGATCGCCACGTCGGCACCTGCCAAGGTGAGCACGTCCAGGACGCTGCGGGTGCCGCCGTTTCCAACGATTGGCACAACCCGCAAAGCGACTTCGCCACGAGGGCCCGTCTCCTGACCACTGGCCAGTGTGGACGCAATATCCTGAGCCATGGCGAATTCAGTGCATTGCGGCGTACCGGTTACGAAACCCACCGTAAATGGGTCCGCGGAACGTCGGGTTTCTTTCCTGGGGACGCTTTCTTTTCGCGGAGACGCTTTCCCGGGTTCACTTGGAGAAGCGGAAGGTCGCGTTTGTGCGAGGGACTCCTGGACCTGTCCGCCGAGCCAGGCCGCTGCAATCAATGCGATGAACAAACCGGCCCGCATTGCTCCGCAGACCCTCATTGCTCAAACCGTGCGCTAGCCAGTCCTCCATGGGCTGACCATCGTCACTCTGCCCCGTCCGAAGCACGACGGGCGAATGAATCTCGCTCAAGCCTTCCAACGCGGCTGGGCTGGCGACGTTCCGTCTCGGACGTATACGGCTCGTATCGTGGCAGGAACCTGGCCACCTAGCGCCCCGCCTCATCCTCAGCGATGCGTTTGAGATAATCCTTCTTGCTGAACTGCATGTGATCCACACACAGCTGTGCCAATGCCCAGCTGTCGCGCCCCCTCAGCAACTCGACCATCATCTCGTGCTGGCGCCGCGATTGCGCGAGGCCCTCGCGGTCGGCGAGATTCTTCGCGCGCATCGGCAGCGTCAGGTTCATGTAGTCCTGGAGCGAGCGCACCAGGTAGGGATTGCCGCAAGCAGAGAACAGCGCGAGGTGGAAGGCGTCGTTGGCTTCGTGGATGCCGCGCAGGTCCTGCGCGTCGGCCTTGCTGCAATATTGCCGTTGCAGCGCGGAGAGCTCGTCGATCAGGGCTTGCGGTGCGGGCAGGGGGATCATCAGCGCCGCCTGCCGCGTCAGCATCTCCCTGACCTCGTAGATCTGCCGGACCTCCTCGGACGAGTAGTACCGCACGGTGGCGCCGACGTTCTTCTCGCGGCGGACGATGCCGCGCCGCTCGGCGTCAACCAGCGCCTGGCGCACGAAGTGGCGGGAGGTGCCGTAGCGCGACATCAGCGCATCTTCGGTCAGGCGCGCGCCCGGCGGCAGGCGGCCGAAGATGATGTCCTCTTCCAGCCGCGCGACAACGTCGTCCGGGTCGTCGCGCCGGACTGGCATGGCGTCTGCGGTGCGAATCTCGGACATGCCCTCAGCCTCCGGCGCCTGGCCGGTCCGTCCTGTGGAGCAGGGAAGGGATGGATTGTCAATAATTCGTGTTACTAACGACGCCAGGAACCAGAAAATGCGACAATATGGACCAATCTTATTGACAATCTAGGGACAGGCTGTACCACAATGGCAACTTGAGGAGTGGCATGATGACGAGTGGCTTGCGCAAGGGTCTGACGAGCTATGGCGACGCCGGCTTCTCGTTGTTCCTGCGCAAGGCGTTCATCAAGGCCATGGGTTATTCCGACGACGCGCTGGAGCGCCCGATCGTCGGCATCACCAACACCTATAGCGATTACAATCCCTGCCACGGCAACGTCCCGCAAATCATCGAAGCCGCCAAGCGCGGCGTGATGCTGTCGGGCGCGATGCCGTTCGTGTTCCCCACCATCTCGATCGCCGAGAGCTTTGCGCATCCGACCTCGATGTATCTGCGCAATTTGATGGCGATGGATACCGAGGAGATGATCCGGGCCCAGCCGATGGATTCGGTGATCGTGATCGGCGGCTGTGACAAGACGTTGCCCGCGCAGGTCATGGCCGCGATCAGCGCGGATCTGCCGACCGTAGTTATTCCGGTCGGCCCCATGGTGGTCGGCCATCACAAGGGCGAGGTACTGGGCGCCTGCACCGACTGCCGCCGGCTCTGGGCGAAATACCGCGCCGGCGAGATGGACGATGCCGAGATCGAGGCGGTGAACGGGCGCTTGGCGCCATCGGTCGGCACCTGCATGGTGATGGGTACGGCCTCGACCATGGCCTGCATGATCGAAGCCATGGGCCTGTCACTGCCGATGAGCGCGACGATTCCCGCGCCACACGCCGAGCGTTTTCGTCTGGCGGAGGCGAGCGGCAAGGTGGCGGCCGAGATGGCGAAGGCGAAGGGGCCGAAGCCGAGTGAGCTGCTGACGCCGGCGTCTTTCAAAAATGCGCAGGTCGTGCTTCAGGCGATCGGCGGCTCGACCAACGGCCTGATCCATCTGACGGCGATGGCGCATCGCTCGCCGCATCGGCTCGATCTCGAGATATTCGACCAGATTGGCCGCGAGGTGCCGGTGCTGGTCGATCTCAAGCCGTCCGGCGAACATTACATGGAGCATTTCCATCACGCTGGCGGCGTGCCGAAACTGCTGGCGCAGCTCGGTGACCTCGTCGATCTCGAAGCGAAGACCATCAGTGGCCAGACGCTGCGCGACGTCGTCGCCAATGCGGAGGATGTGCCGGGCCAGGATGCGATCCGTCCGCGCGACAATCCGATCAAGAAGGAGGGCGGCCTTGCCGTCCTGCACGGCAATCTCGCGCCGCGCGGCGCGGTGATCAAGCAATCGGCCGCGAGCCCCAAGCTGTTGCAACACACCGGGCGCGCCGTGGTGTTCGAATCCGTCGAGGACATGACCTTGCGGGTCGACGATCCAGATCTCGACGTGACCGCCGACGACGTGCTGGTGCTGCGCAATGCCGGCCCGAAAGGAGCGCCGGGCATGCCCGAGGCGGGCTATCTGCCGATCCCGAAGAAGCTGGCGCGCGGCGGCATCAAGGACATGGTGCGCATTTCGGATGCGCGCATGAGCGGTACCGCGTTCGGCACCATCGTGCTGCACATCACCCCGGAATCCGCTGTCGGCGGGCCGCTGGCGCTGGTGAAGAACGGCGACCTGATCAGCCTGGATGTGGCCAAGCGCAGCATCGAGCTGCTGGTCGATGCGGCCGAGTTGGAGCGGCGTCGTGCCGCGTTGAAGCCGGCCGCAGCGCCGGAGGAAGCCCGGCGCGGTTACGCTTGGCTGTTCAACGAGACCATCATGCAGGCCGACGAGGGCTGCGACTTCGATTTCATGCAGAGGACTGGGAAGAAGACCGAAAAGGGCTGATCGACACTCGAACGAGCGCTCAGACCGCACAAGCGGCGGGCGATAACACAGGGGGAAACGATGATTGCACGATCCATGCGTGGGTTGGCGGCTGCGGCTGCTATGCTTTTCGTCACCGGGGCCGGAGCGCAGGAGGTGAAGCATTATCGCTTCGCCTATGACCAGCCGCGCAACACCGGCTATTCCATCGCGGGCGACCTCTTTGCCGACAAGCTCAAGGAATTGAGCAAGGGCACCATGATCATCGACCAGTATCCGGGCGCGCAGCTCGGGCAGGAGCCGCAGGTGCTCCAGCTCGTGAAGGCCGGCGACGTCGAATTCTCGATCATTTCCTCCGCCAACACCGCGACGATCTCGCCGCAGGCCGGTGTGATGTCTCTGCACTATCTGTTCCGCGACGAGAACCACGTCGTCAAGGGTCTGGCGGATCCCCGCGTGTTCGAAGCGCTCAAGGCCATGATCGACGAGACCACGCAGGGCCTGCACGTGATCGCGACCGGCTCGCAGGGCGTGCGCCACATGTACTCCAGAAAGGAGATCCATAACGTCGGCGATATCAAGGGCGCGAAGATCCGCGTGCAGGCGACCGCGACCGAGGACACCATGTTTCCGGCCTATGGCGCCCAGACCGTGCATATGCCGTTCGGCAGCGTCTACACCAGCTTGCAAACCGGTGTCGTCGACGTCGCCGAGAACAGCATCAACGTCTACCTCGTCAACAAGCATTACGAGGTCGCCCCGGTCCTCAACATCACCGAGCACGAGGCCAACAACGCGCTGGTGTTCATCTCCGACAAGCTCTGGCAGAGCCTCTCGGCCGAACAGAAGCAATGGGTGCAGACTGCGGCCAACGAGATCAGCACCAAGGAGCCCGCGAAGGCGTTCGAGCTGGAGCGCACGGCCGCCGAGAAGCTGAAGAAGATGGGCGTCAAGGTCGTGCAGGACGTCGACAAGAAGAGCTTCGCGGCGGTCGCCGATCCCTATCTCGACAAGCTCGCCAAGGATCTCGGCCCGCACGCCGAGAAGATCAAGGATTTGATCCGGTCGATTAATTAGAGCGCGCACTGGAAGACGGTGCGCTCCCTCTCCCGCCTGCGGGAGAGGGGTGGGGAGAGGGTGTCTCCGCGGAGAGATTCCCAATGAGGAGAGAGCCCTCACCCGGCGCTCCGCCATAGCCGAGGCTTCGCCACGGCGTGTCTTTAAGGAACGGCCGCCGAAGGCGGCCTATGCCTCTCCCGCAAGCGGGAGAGGTGCAGCCAACCTGCAGCCGGGGACAACAATGCCCATCGCCGACAAACTGCTCGTGCAACGCCAACGCCACCTGAAATGGCGCTGGCTCGACTGGCTCGAGCTCGCGCTGATGATCCTCTGCGGCGTGCTCTGCTTCGGATTTTCGCTGTCGGTGACCGCCGACATCGTGACCCGGACCATCGGCCATCCCTGGCTGTGGCTGCAGGAGGTCACGTCGACGCTGTTCATCTACGCGATCTTTATCGGCACGGCGGCCGCGACGCGGCGCAACGACCACCTCTATCTCACCGCCATCTCCGAGGCGATGCACGGCACCTCGCGGCTGATCGTCGAGGTGATCATCCGTCTCGTCGTGCTCGGCGTCGCCTTCTGCCTGATCTGGTACGGCTACCAGAATTATCTGCGCGGCTTCGGCAGTTTTCGTCTGCCGTCGGGCACGCCGATCGCCTCGCTTTACGCGATCATCCCGCTGTCGGGCGTGCTGATCGGCCTGTTCACCATCGAGCAGCTTGTCAACGGCCTGCGCAATGGCTTCGACCATCTCGAGCCACCGGACGAGGATGCGGAGCCGGTCGTTGCTGCCGCACAGATGGGGGTGCAACCATGAGCGCACCCATCGTCCTGGCGTTGATGACGGTCTGCTTCCTGTCGTTCGGCTATCTCGGCGTGCCCGTGCCGTTCTCACTGATGGCCGGCGTCTTCATCGGCGCGCTGCTGTCGGATGTTTCGCTCGCCGCCATCATTCAGAAGATCTTTGATGGCGTCGATTCCGAAGCGCTGCTGGCGATCCCGTTCTTCCTGCTGGTCGGCGAGCTCATGAGCTCGGCCAACGTCGTGGTGCGAATAGCCAATCTTTCGGTGTCGCTGGTCGGGCATATCAGGGGCGGGCTGTCGCAGGTCGTGGTCGTTTTCAGCATGTTCTTCTCGGAGATGTCGGGCTCCACCACCGCCGACGTCGCCGTGATGAGCCGCGCGCTCGGCGGCCCGATGAAGCGCGAGGGTTATGAGCCCGCCTTCATCGCGGCGATCATCGCGTCCGCATCGACCATCGCCGCGCTGGTGCCGCCCAGCATCACCGCCGTGGTCTACGGCGCGGTCGGCAACGTCTCGATCGCCGGCCTGTTCATGGCAGGCGTGGTGCCGGGCATGATGATCGGTTTCGGGTTGATGATCTATTGCTATTTCTTCGGCCCGTCCGGACTGCGCAAGCCACGTGCGCCGCTCAAGCAGGTGGTGTTCGCGGCCGGCGATGCCGCTCTGCCGCTGATGATCCCGGTGATCCTGCTCGGGGGCATCTTGACCGGCTGGTTCACGCCGACGGAGGCGGGCGTGGTCGCGGTGGTCTGGATCGTTCTGGTCGTGATCCCCGCGCTCAACCGCGGGCATATCAAGAAGATTCCTTACGATTTCTGTCTCGCGGGCCTGATCTTCTCGCTGCCGCTGATCACCATCGGCGCCGCCAACGCCTTCGGCTGGATGCTGGCTTATTTGCGCGGTGCGACTTACATAGCCGAGTGGATCACCTCGATCGCCGGCAATGATCCACACCTGATCATGCTGTTGATGGTGCTGCTCTTCACCATCGTCGGCGATTTCATCGAGCCGGTGCCGACCATCATCATCTTCATGCCCCTGGTCAACGCGCTGACGGAAGCCGGCGACATCAATGCCGTGCACATGGGCGTGGTGCTGATCGCGACGCTCGCCTTCGGCCTGATCACGCCGCCTTATGGGCTGGTGCTGCTGATGGGGGCGAAATTCGTCGGCGTCAGCTTCGCCAAGGCATTACGCGCGGCGCTACCGATCTACCTGGTGTTCCTGGCGACGATTGCCTTTGCGATCTATTTCCCGAGCGTGGTGCTATGGCTGCCGCGGCACGTGCTCCCTGAATCGGTCGGCTGCTTCAAGTCACCGGCGGGGACGGGCTATATCTGTCCGCAGTAGCGATTTGCTCGATGCTCCATCGCGTGTTTTCGTGCACGTAGCAGAACGGCGTGCCGTGGCTATTCCTGAAGTAGCTGCCGCACAGCGCGTTTGCCATGCCCTGCATCACCGCGTCGTGGCAGACGAACAGCAGGTTGTCGTCAGGATGACGCTCGAGCCAGGTCGAGACGCAACGCAGCGAACGCTCGGCCATGGCGTCCCAGTTCTCGCCGTCGGTCGGAAGGATCGACACGAGGCCCGTCGCTGATTTGACACCGTGCTTGATCATCAGATCGCGGACGGGCAGGCCCTCAAAGCTGCCGAAATCGAACTCGATGATGCCTTCGTCGATCGCAAGCGGGACCGAGATCGCGTCCGCGATGATCTCTGCCGTTCGCGCCGCGCGCACCAGGGGGCTTGCAATGATGCGGCTGATGCCGACGCCACGCAGCATGTCCACGGCTTCTTGCGCCTGCCGCAGGCCGTCCTCGTTCAGCGGATTGTCGGTCCGCCCCTGGAATCGGCCCTCGCGATTCCAGTCGGTCGCGCCGTGACGAAGGCCGTAGAAGCTGCGCGTGGGCCTCGTCACTTTGACTTGCTCGTGAATTTCTTCACGGCAGTGCGAAACGCTTCCGTGTTCATCGCCATGATGATCTTGTGCTCCTCGGCGTCTAACTGCTGTTTCACCGGGGTGGTGGCGGCCTGGTAGACCAGCTGCCTTGTGCCGGCGATTGCGGCCGGCGGGTTCTGCGCGAGACGCTCGGCGAGCTTTCGCGTCGCCGCCTTCAATTCCGCGGCGGGAACGACCTTGGCAACGAGGCCCCATTCATGGGCCTGCTGTGCGGTGAAATTGTCCTCGGCAAGAAAAATCTGCAGCGCGCGACGGGGGCCGACCGTGCCGACGATGCCGACCGTCGAGCCGCCGTCGGGCGATACCCCGATCTTGGCATAGGCCGGCGTGAACTTGGCATCATCAGCGGCGATGCAGAGGTCAGTGACGAAGGCGAGGCCCATGCCGGCGCCGGCCGCCGAGCCGTGCACGCTCGACAGCGAGATCTTCGGCATGCGCCTGACGATCTCGATGAAGGCGTGATAGTGCTTCAGGAGCTCGCCTACGACCGGCGTCACCGTACCCGCTTCGGCGGCCGCCCCGATCGTCTGCAGATCGCCGCCGGCCGAGAAGGCGCGGCCTTCGCCTTCGAGCACCACGACGCGGATGTTGTCGTCGCCTTCGATGGAGGCCGCGAGCTGCTCGAGCTTCTGGGCGATCGCAAGGTTGACGGAGTTGAACGCGGCGGGACGGTTGAGCGTGATGGTCGCGATCGGGCCGTCGATCCGGAGCAGGGCGGGATCATCGGGTTGGGAGGCGGGCGCGGTCATTTGGAAATCCCCGGCAGGAGGTCATTGCTGCAACTAAATCGCAGAAGGCGAGAGGTGACAATCCCCGGGCCGCCAGTGCCCCGGCGGCTCTTGCGCTGGGCGGACCGATAGGCTCAAATGGGTCTGCCTTTGCCAAGGAACGGACACGAGCGCCGGCTCCTCGTAAGGCCAGCAAATCAAAATCAGAAAAAGAGGAGACGACATGGGTCACGCTCGTGTCTCCGGAAGTGGGCTGCTCCAATGACCGACGGTTCGGTGATCATCGTCGGTGCCGGCCATGGCGGCTACCAGGCCGCGGCGTCCCTGCGCCAGGCGGGCTTTTCGCAGCGCATCTGCCTCATCAATGACGAGGCGCATCTGCCCTATCAGCGGCCGCCGCTGTCGAAGGCCTATATCAAGGGCTCCGCCGGGCCTGAGAGCCTGATGTTCCGACCGGAGAAGTTCTACCACGACCAGAACATCGAGCTGATCGCGGGCCGCGCGGTGTCGATCGACCGTGCGGGCCGCAAGGTCCTGCTCGCCTCGGGCGAGACGTTTGCCTATGGTCACCTCGTGCTGGCGACGGGCGCGCGTAACCGGCTTCTTGATCTGCCGAATGCCAATCTGCCTGACGTGAAATATTTGCGCATTCTCGACGAGAGCGAGGCGCTGCGTGCGGTCATGCCCTCGAAGTCACGGGTCGTGGTCATCGGCGCCGGCTTCATCGGCCTGGAATTCGCTGCGACGGCCCGGATCAAGGGCCTCGAGGTCGACGTGCTCGAGCTTGCCCCGCGCGTGATGGCGCGGGCGGTGACGGCGGAGGTTTCGGAGCATTTTCAACAACGCCATCGCGAGGCCGGCATCCGCATCCATCTCGGCGTGCAGGCCACCTCGATCGAAGCCGAGAACGGCAAGGTCACCGGCGTCTCCTTGAGCGACGGACGGCATCTGCCCGCTGACCTCGTCGTGGTCGGCGTCGGTGTGCTGCCGAACATGGAGCTGGCGGCCGAGGCCGGATTGCCGGTCGCGGCCGGCATCATCGTCGACGAATATCTCTCGACAGCCGACCCAAACATCTCCGCGATCGGCGATTGCGCGCTGTTCGCCAGCCCGCGCTTCGGCGGATCGCTGCGGCTGGAATCGGTGCAGAACGCCACCGACCACGCCCGCTGCCTCGCGGCGCGGCTGACCGGCGACCGGAAGCCCTATGACGGCCATCCCTGGTTCTGGAGCGACCAGGGCGATGACAAGCTCCAGATTGCAGGGCTGACCACGGGCTACGACCGCGTCGTGCTACGCGGCGATCCCGCCAAGAAGGCGTTTTCCGCGTTCTGCTACAAGGGCGACAAGCTGCTCGGCATCGAGTCCATCAACCGCGCCGGCGACCACATGTTCGGCCGCAGGCTGCAGGGCATGGACCGCTCGATCACGGCGGAGCAGGCCGCCGACGAAAGTTTTGATCTGAAGAGCGCGTTGGCGTGATCAGCTTGCGGTGATCGCTGCGGCGACCTCTGTGGCCGTCGGCATCGACGGTCCCGCGCCCATCCGTTGCACGCTGATCGAGGCGGCGGCGTTGGCGAAGGTGAAGGCGGCGCGCAAGGGTACACCGTCAGCGAGTTGCGCCGCTAATGCGCCGACGAAGCAGTCGCCGGCGCCGGTGGTATCGACCGCCTTCACGGCGCGCCCGGGCACCGCGACCTCTTCGCGCCCGGCGAGCGCGAGCACGCCGCGCCTGCCGAGCGTGACGCAGATGGTCTGATCCTGCCGCGCCTGAAGCTGCCGCGCCACGTCGAAGATCCGTGCGGCCTCGTCACGCTCGGACAGTTCCACGCCGGCGAGGAAGCCGAGCTCGGTCTCGTTCAGCACGAGGATGTCGACCAGCGCGAGCAACTCGCCTGACATCTCTAGCGCCGGCGCCGGGTTGAGCACCGTCATGACGCCAGCCTCGCGCGCGCGCCCGAAGAAGGCGGCGATGGTCGGCAGCGGGATCTCGAACTGGCTGACTGCGACATCGCCCTTCGCCAGCGGCACATCCGCGACATCATCCGCGCTGACCAGGGCATTGCTGCCGGGAATGACGACGATGGTGTTGTCGGCCTCGGCGACCGTGATGATCGCGGTGCCGGTGTGCGTGTCCGCGTCGCGGACGGAGCCAAGATCGATCCCCTGATCGCCGAGGAAGGTCCTCAACTCGGCCCCGAACGAATCCCTGCCCAGCCGGCCGATCAGCATGGTCTGCGCACCGAGCCGTGACGCCGCCACCGCCTGGTTCGCACCCTTGCCGCCCGGAAAATACAGCACCTGCCGGCCGGCGACGGTCTCGCCGACCTTGGGATGGCGATCGGCGGTCGCCACCACATCCATGTTGATGCTGCCGGCGACGAAGACGCGCCCCATTGAATCTAGACCCTGACCTCGAACTCGTGCCTGACCTTGGCGATGTCGACCAGCGTCGGCAGGCCGGCCTCGTTGCCGAGGCGCTGGATCTTGTAGGTCGAGGCCGCGCGGGCAAAGTCAAAATGCTCGCGCCAGCTTTTGCCGGGATGGGCGAGGTAGGAATAGACATAGGCGCCATGGAAGACGTCGCCGGCGCCGTTGGTGTCGATCACGCGCTCGCGCGGGATCGGCATCGCGGGCATCACCTGGACCGTCCCGGTTTCGTCGTACCAGAGCAGGCCCTTCTCGCCCATGGTGATGCCGCCGATCTTGCAGCCGCGGCTCTTGAGATAGTCGAGCATCTTCTCCGGCGTCAGGTCCATCTGCTCGCACAGGCGCTCGGCGACGATGGCGACGTCGATGAATTCCAGCAGCTCATGCGTGTTGGTGCGCAGGCCGCCGCCGTCGAGCGAGGTCAAAATACCGGCCTCGCGGCACACTTTGGCGTAGTGGATCGCAGCATCCGGCTGGTGGCCGTCGACATGCAGCGCGCGGCAGCCGCCGAGATTGAGCATCGGGAACGGATGGATGTGCTCGTCGTCGCGGCAGCGGACGATGGCGCGCTTGCCGTCCTTGGGCATGATGAAGGAGAGCGAGGACTGGTTCACCTTCCGCCCGTGCAGCGAGATCGCGTATTTCGCGCACATGTCCTGGAACATGCGCCCCAGCCAGTCATTGGCCGCGGTGGCGATCAGATCGGGCACGATGCCGAGCTTGGCGCAGCAGAAAGCCGCTGTCACCGCGTTGCCGCCGAAAGAGACCGCGTAGTCCGATGCCACGTGTTTCTCGTCGCCGGTCGGCATGTGGTCGGTGATGAAGACGACGTCGATATAGGTCTGTCCGATGAAGAGAGCCTGCATTGCTTGTCCGTGATGCGCTTGTGGTCCCGGCCGGCGGGATTACTCTAGCACCGGTTCCGCTCCGGAGGGACGCTGAAATTATTCGCAAAACTGCCGCCCGGAGCGCTTGAGGTCAGCATGTTGCCGGAATACGACCATGTCAGGCCAATGCCAAGCCCGGACAAACGCCGTCTTTCGGTCCGTGGGTTCCAAGTCGATCAAATGGGTGCAGGATGATCACCGGGCTTGATCACATCGTCGTTCTGGTGAGCGACATCGGTGCGGCCAAGGCGGCCTACCAGACGCTGCTCGCCCGCGCGCCGGCCTGGCAGAATTCGGGGGAGGGCGCCGACCGGGTGCTGTTCACCCTCGGCAACATGACGATCGAACTGATGGCGCCGAGCGGCTTCAGCGTGACCGCGGATCGCATGCGGGCACTGCTCGGCGACCAGGAAGGCGTGCTCGCCAGCCTGTGCTTTCGTGTCGCAGACATCGGCAGGATGCACCGGCGGCTGGAACGGGTGGCGTTGAGCCCCGATCCGGTCGCCGAGGTCGAAAGCAGCGACGCTGAATCCGGCAACGTCTTGCACTGGAAGCGCACGCGTGCCGCCACGGAGCTCACGCGCGGCGTGCGCATGTTCTTCCTCGAATTGGCCGATGAGCGCCCGCTCTCCCCGGCGACCGACATCGCGCCGATCGAGGCGCTCGACCATGTCGTGATCACCACCGAGGATTCCGAACGCGCCGCCGCGCTCTACGGCGCGCGGCTCGGCCTCGACCTGGCGCTCGACCGCTCGCACCAGGATTGGGGCCAGTTGATGTTCTTCCGCTGCGGCGACCTCATCGTCGAGGTGGTGCGCCGGCCCGTCGCCGGCGGTGACCTCACGCATGACCGTCTGTGGGGCCTGAGCTGGCGCGTCGCCGACATCGACGCAACGCGCGCCCGCCTGATCGCTGCAGGCCTCGACGTCACCGAGGTCCGCAACGGCCGCAAGCCCGGCACGCGGATCATGACCGTGCGGAACGGCACCTGCGGGATTCAGACGGTGCTGCTGGAGCGCTCGCCGAAGCCGGCGGATTGAGGGGCGCTCTCTCCTCTCGAAGACCCCTGTAGGGTGGGCAAAGCGTAGCGTGCCCACGTGCTGGTGGCTTGATAGAAGACGTGGGCACGGCGCAAGTGCGCCTTTGCCCACCCTACGAGGCTTGCGTCCGGGCACGAGATCGTTCTCAAACGCCCGTGCGCGTGTTACATGCGTCACTAGAGCACCCAGCGAGCACCCCGGTTTGGCGACAGCAAAGCGAACTCTGAAATGGCAGCGTGATCCCGAGGGGATGCGGCTGCGCATTCTCGAAGCCGCCAAGCAGGAATTTTCCGCCCATGGCCTTGCCGGCGCGCGCGTCGACCGCATCGCGGCCAAGGCCGGCGCCAACAAGCGCATGCTCTATTATCACGTCGGCAACAAGGACGAGCTTTATCTGGCGGTGCTGGAAGGCGCCTATGACAAGATCCGCAGCGAGGAGCGCGGGCTCGATCTCGAACATCTCGAGCCGCCGGAGGCCATCAGGCGCCTGATCGAGTTCACCTGGAATTACTTCCTGCGCAATCCCGAATTCCTGTCGCTGCTCCAGACCGAGAACCTCGCGCGGGCAAAGCACTTGAAGAAGTCGACCAAGGTCAAGTCGATGCACTCGCCCTTCGTCGAGATGATCCGCACCGTGGTGCGCCGCGGCGTCGACAGCGGCGACTTCCAGGTCTCGGTCGATCCGGTGCAGCTCTACATCTCCATCGCAGGGCTGTGCTTCTTCTATCTCTCGAACTCGGCGACCCTCAGCGTGATCTTCGGCCGCGATCTCCTGGATAGGAAGGCCAAGGACGAGCGGTTGGCACACATGGTGGGCCTCGTGCTGGCGGCGCTGACGGGACAGTCGGTCGCGCTGTTCGAGATCGCGAAAGCGCCGAAGGCGCGGAGCGCGGTGGCGCAGACGGTGTAGCGGTCTGCTGCACGCCGGTGGACGGAACTGTCCGCTGTTTCCACAATCTCCGCCGTCATTGCCCGCGAAAGCGGGCAATCCAGTATTCCAGAGGCGCTTATCGTCAATACGAGAAGCCCGGCGTACTGGATTCCCCGCTTTCGCAGGGAATGACACCGAGGCCGGGCGATCTCGTGCCCCGGACGCGGCGCAGCACGAAGTGGTGCGCTGCAGAGCCGGGGCCCCTGTCGCTGTGGAACACGCGGCCCCTGGGTCCCGGCTCTGCGCAGCAACGCTTCGCGTTGCAGCGCGTCCGGGACACGGAAGCAACAGTGCGGCCATCCTCCACAGCCAGGAACCCGCCGCAAAACGTCACAGGGAAAGCTCTGGACAGTATTTATCCAACGGGTTAATTTCTCCGCCAACGACAAGAATGCCGGGAGTGAAAATTGGCCGAGCTGAAGCAGCAAGGTGCAGTGTCCAGGATGCTGAATGCGGCCTGGATTCGGCCGTTTTTGTTCCTGGTCTTCATCGTGGTCGCCTGGGATCTTTCGATCCGGCTGTTCAGGATTCCCGCCTACCAGATCCCGGCGCCCCTCGATGTCGTCGCGGTGCTGCGCACGGAATGGCCGGAACTGCTGCGCCAGTCCTGGCCGACGACCTATGCGACCGTCTGCGGTTTCGCGCTGTCCGCTCTGTTCGGCATTCCCGTCGCGATGTTGATCGCGGGGTCCAAGACGGTGGAGAGCTACGTCTATCCGCTGCTGGTGTTCTCGCAATCCGTGCCGAAGATCGCGATCGCGCCGCTGTTCGTGGTCTGGTTCGGCTTCGGCATCATTCCCAAAGTCATCTCGGCATTCCTGCTCGGCTTCTTCCCGGTGGTCGTCTCCGCCGTTCAGGGCTTCAAGTCGGTCGACCCCGACATGGTCGATCTCGCCCGTGCGATGCAGGGCAGCCGCTTCCAGGTGTTTTGTGCGGTGAATCTGCCGCATGCGCTGCCTGCGATCTTCTCCGGCCTCAAAGTGTCGGTGACGCTCGCCGTGGTCGGCGCCGTCGTCGGCGAATTCGTCGGCTCCAATTCCGGCATCGGCTACGTGATGCAGCGTTCGATCGGCACGTTCGACCTGCCGACGATGTTCGCGGCCCTCGTCATTCTCGCGCTGCTCGGTGTCGTCCTGTTCTGGGTCGTCGACCGGATCGAGAAGCTGATCATTCCCTGGCATGTCAGCCAGCGTGAGGACGTGATTTTCGCCTCTTAAGTACTTCGGCTCTGAAGTGAATCAACGAACGGCCATCAACGGCCGACGCAACAACGGCAAAGGGAGAGTAACGATGAAGCGGTGGATAGGGGCTGTCTCGGCGGTGCTGATGACCTTCGCGGCCATGCCGGCGCAGGCGGCCGACAAGGTCGTGCTGATGCTGAACTGGTATGTCTATGGCGAGCACGCGCCGTTCTATTACGGCAAGGCCAAGGGCATTTACGCCGCCGAAGGCATCGACCTCGAGATCCAGGAAGGCCGCGGCTCGGCCGCGACCACGCAGGCCGTCGCCGCCAAGACCGCCGACTTCGGCTATGTCGACGTGCCCACCATGATGCGCGCCGCAATCAAGGGGGCGCCCGTGGTTGCGACCGGCGTGCTGCTCCAGACCTCACCGATGTCCGCCATGGGCTTCGCCGACAAGAACATCAAAAAGCCCGAGGACATCAAGGGCAAGACGGTCGCGATCACGCCGGCCGATTCCATGACCCAGATCTGGCCGCTGTTCCTGAAGAAGACCGGCCTGAAGGAAAGCGACTTCAAAACCGTTGCCGGCGACGGCCAGACCAAGCTCAACGCCGTCATCAACGGCCAGGCCGATCTGCTGCTCGGCTACGTCATGGACCAGTCGATGAAGATCAAGGACGCCACCGGCAAGGACGTTTACCCAATCAAGTTCGCGGACTACGGCATCAACATGGTGTCGTCAGGCATCATCGCCAACGCCGACTATGTGAAGGCCAATGCCGATCTCGTCCGCCGCTTCATGTCGGCGACGACCAAGGCGGTCGAAGCCGCCGAGAAGGAGCCGAAGGCCGCGGCACAGTCGATCCTCGATGCCAATCCCAAGGGCGGCAAGATCGACACGCTGACGCAGGGCTTTGAGCTGACCATTCCGCTCTACCGGACTGCGGAAACCAAGAGCAAGCGGCCGTTCCAGGTCACCGACCAGAACATGACGGACTCGGTCAATCTGATGGTCGAATATGGCGGTCTCGACGCCAAGGCCAAGGAGAACCCGAAGGCCTTCTACACCAACGACTATCTGCCGAAGAGTGGCTCGTGAAACCTGCGACAGTCATGAGTGAAACCGCGCAGCCGGCCGCACATCTGAGACTGGTGAGCGACCGGGCTGCCGGCGATGCGTCGGGCATCAAGCTGTCAGGCGTGTCCAAGACCTACCGGACGCGCGATGGCGACGTGCCCTCGCTGCGGCCGCTCGACTTCCACATCAATGACGGCGAGTTCTTCGTCGTGGTCGGCCCCTCGGGCTGCGGCAAGTCCACGCTGCTCAAGCTGATCTCGGGCCTGCTGCCGCCGACCACGGGCGAGATCCTGGTCGAGGGTGAGAAGGTGACGACGCCGCACGGCAATGTCGGCATCGTGTTCCAGAATGCGCTGCTGCTGCCGTGGCGCAACATCCTCGGCAACGTGATGCTGCCGATCGACATGAAGCGGCTGCCGCGGCAAAAATACCTCGATCGCGCGAAGGCGCTGCTGAAGCTGGTCGGGCTGGAAGGGTTCGAGAAGAAGCTGCCCTGGCAGCTCTCCGGCGGCATGCAGCAGCGCGCCTCGATCTGCCGCGCGCTGGTGCACGACCCGAAGATCATGCTGATGGACGAGCCGTTCGGCGCGCTCGATGCGCTGACGCGCGAGCGCATGAATGTCGAATTGATGCGGATCCAGCGCGAGACGAGGAAGACGGTGCTGCTGATCACGCACTCGATCCCCGAGGCCGTGTTCCTGGCCGACCGCGTGCTGGTCATGACCGAGCGCCCCGGCGCGATCGCCGCGATCTACGACGTGCCGCTGCCGCGCCCGCGCTCGCTCGACGTGATGGCCGACCCTGTTTTCACCGAGCTCGTGCAACGCATCCGCAAGCACTTTTTCTCGCAAGGTGCATTGGATTAAGGGCGATGGGATTCGCTGTGATCAGCCGCACGAACGGTGCGCTCCCTCCCCCGCCTGCGGGGGAGGGTTGGGGAGAGGGTGTCTCCGCTGGCAAGACTCCCCAAGAGGATAGAACCCTCACCCGGCACTTCGTGCCGACCTCTCCCGCGAGCGGGATAGGCGCGTTGCCCGCGGCACCACTGCTCGAAACAAATTCCCCTCGCTTTGTTGTTAGACCATGTCACCCCGCCTGAAGCTGCGAGACATCTCCTTTTTCGAACGTCCCGTGCAGTTCGCGCGGCCGTTCCGCTTCGGCGCTGTCACCATCAACGCGACGCCGCAGCTGTTCGTGCGGGTCGAGATCGAGGTCGAGGGAAGGGGCGTCGCCGTCGGCGCCAGCGCCGAGTTGCTGGTGCCAAAATGGTTCGACAAGCGGCCGGAGCTGTTGCCGGCGCAGACGGTCGACGGCCTGCGGCAGTCGCTGGACATCGCGCGCGGGCTTTATCTGGCGCGGACGGGATTTCTGACGGCGTTTGACCTTCATGCCTCGTGCATTGGTGCCCAGGTCGCGACCTGTGCAAAAAAGAACATTCCGGCGCTTGCGGCGGCCTATGGTCCGGCGGAGATCGACAAGGCGATCCTCGATGCGCTGCTGCGCGGCGTCGAGACCAGCTTCTTCGACGGGATGGCCGCCAACATTGCCGGCATCGACGCGCGGCTGTCTCCTGACCTGAGCGAGAGGGATATCAACACGTTACTCTCCGGCCGCAAGCCGCTGCCCCGTGTTGCCATCAGGCATACCGTCGGCCTCGATGATACCGTCGACGGCGAGGGCGGTGTTGCCGATGCCCATGAAAACGCCGGGGCAAATTACTTCAAGCTGAAGCTGTCGGGCGATCCTGTGGCCGATGCGGCGCGGCTGGTGCGGATCGGCAAGGAGCTGGATACGCTCGGGCGCGACACCAAGGTGACGCTCGACGCCAACGAGCAGTACGCCGATCTTGCCGTGCTGGGCGCGCTGATGGACCGGCTCGATCATGATCTCGCATTGCGGCCGATCGCCTCGCGCTTGCTCTATGTCGAGCAGCCGATGCCGCGCGACATCACGCGGCAATCGCCGCTCGGCTCGCTGGCTTCGCATGGCTTCATCATCGATGAAGCTGACGATTCCTACGATGCGTTCCCGGCGGCGCGGGCGCTGGGCTATTGCGGCATTTCCTCGAAGTCCTGCAAGGGGCTGTACAAGTCCATCGTCAACGCGACGCGCGCGGCGAAGTGGAGCGCGGGCGGCGAAAGGTTCTTCGTGACCGGCGAGGACCTCACCTGTCAGGCGGGCCTTGCCGTGCAGCAGGATTTCGCGCTCGGTGCCTTCATCGGCGTCACCCACGCCGAGCGCAACGGCCACCACTATGTCGACGGTTTTGGCGAGACGCCTCTCGCCGAAGCGCAAGCCTTCGCGGCCGCGCATCCCGATCTCTATGCCGACGCCGGGCAGGGCATCCGCCTCGCCATTCACAACGGCGATCTCCTGACGGGATCGCTTCACACAACGGGCTTCGCGACCTCGGTTCATCCGGACTGGTCGGCGCTGCGCCCGCTCGAACAGCCGAAATCACTTCAGGAGCAAACGGCATGACCACCCAACGCCTCGGCCTCATCATGAACGGCGTCACCGGCCGCATGGGGCTCAACCAGCATCTGATCCGCTCGATCGTCGCGATCCGCGACCAGGGCGGTGTCCGCTTGAAGAACGGCGATCGCGTCATGCCCGACCCGATCCTGATCGGCCGCAGCGCCGAGAAGGTCGAGGCGCTCGCCAAGCGCTACAACATCACGCGTTGGAGCACCGACCTCGATGCCGCGCTCGCTGACAAGAACGACACCATGTTCTTCGATGCCGCGACTACGCAGGCGCGCCCTGGTCTGCTGACCCAGGCCATCAACGCCGGCAAGCACGTCTATTGCGAGAAGCCGATCGCGACGAACTTCGAGGAGGCGCTCGAGGTCGTGAAGCTAGCCAACGCCAAGGGCGTCAAGCACGGCACCGTGCAGGACAAGCTGTTCCTACCCGGCCTGAAGAAGATTGCGTTCCTGCGCGATTCCGGCTTCTTCGGCCGCATCCTCTCGGTGCGCGGCGAGTTCGGCTATTGGGTGTTCGAGGGCGGCTGGCAGGAGGCGCAGCGCCCGTCCTGGAACTATCGCGACGAGGACGGCGGCGGCATCATTCTCGACATGGTCTGCCACTGGCGCTACGTGCTCGACAACCTGTTCGGCAACGTCCAGAGCGTGGTCTGCATCGGCAACACCGACATCCCCGAGCGCTTCGACGAGCAGGGCAAGAAGTACAAGGCGACCGCGGACGATTCCGCCTACGCCACCTTCCAGCTCGATGGTGGCGTCATCGCGCACATCAACATGTCCTGGGTGACCCGTGTCTATCGCGACGACCTCGTCACCTTCCAGGTCGACGGCACCCATGGCTCGGCGGTCGCGGGCCTCACCGATTGCATGATCCAGGCCCGCCAGGCGACGCCCCGTCCGGTCTGGAATCCCGACGAGAAGCGGCTGCATGATTTCTACGGCGACTGGCAGAAGTTGCCCGACAACGTCACCTACGACAACGGCTTCAAGGAGCAGTGGGAGATGTTCATCCGCCACGTCTACGAGGATGCGCCCTACAAATTCACGCTGCTCGAAGGCGTCAAGGGCGTGCAGCTCGCCGAATGCGCGCTGAAGAGCTGGAAGGAGCGGCGCTGGATCGACGTCGCCCCGATCAAGGTCTGACAATTTCGATGCTTATGATGTCGTCATTGCGAGCGAAGCGAAGCAATCCAGTCTGCCTCTGTGGAAAGACTCTGGATTGCTTCGTCGCTTCGCTCCTCGCAATGACGGAGAGGTCTGAAAATCATGAACAAGCCCGTCCAGCCCAAGCCTGCTTCTTCAATGTCGTCATTGTCGCTCAAGCTGCCGAAAGCCGATCGCTCGATCGAGACCTACCGGCTTGCGGCCTCGCGCACGTTCCCCGCAAAGCTCGAAGGGCCGCTGAACCGCATCGCCTTCTCCGCCGTGCACACGGTCGCCGATCCCTTCGCCGACAACGATCCTTGGCTGTCGGTCGCCGTCGACTGGGACAAGACCATCGCCTTTCGCGAGCACGTCTGGGACCTCGGCCTCGGCGTTGCCGAAGCCATGGATACCGCGCAGCGTGGCATGGGCCTGGACTGGCCGACTTCGCTGGAGCTGATCACACGTTCGGTCGCCGCCGCCAAGCGGCGCAACGCGCTGGTGTTCTCCGGTGCCGGCACCGATCATCTCGCGGTGGAGGATGCCAGGAGCCTCGACGACGTGATCCGCGCCTATGAGGAGCAGGTCTCGGCGGTCGAGAAGGTCGGCGGTCGTATCATTCTGATGGCGTCGCGCGCGCTGGCGAAGCTTGGCCGCAACGCCGACGACTATGCGAAGGTTTATGATCGGGTGCTGTCGCAAGTTCGCGAGCCCGTGATCATCCATTGGCTCGGCGACATGTTCGATCCGGCGCTGTCGGGCTATTGGGGCACCAAGGATCTCGACAAGGCCATGGACACGGCCGTCGCGATCATCAACGGCAACGCCGCCAAGGTCGACGGCGTCAAAGTTTCGCTCCTGGACAAGCAGCGCGAGATCGACATGCGCCGGCGCCTGGATAGGCGCATCAAGATGTACACCGGCGACGACTTCAACTATGCCGAGCTGATCGCCGGCGACAGCGAAGGCTTTTCGCATGCGCTGCTTGGCATCTTCGACGCGATCGCGCCGGCGGCGTCTTACGCGCTGTCGCGGCTTGCGGCCGGCGACGAAGCCGGCTTCCACGACGTGCTGGGGCCGACCGTGCCGCTGTCGCGCCACATCTTCAAGGCGCCGACGCGCTTCTACAAGACGGGCGTCGTGTTCATGGCGTATCTCAACGGCCATCAGGACCATTTCACCATGGTCGGGGGACAGGAGAGCACGCGCTCGACGCTGCATCTGGCTGAACTGTTCCGTCTGGCCGACAAAGCCGGCCTGCTCGCCAATCCTGAACTCGCGACGCAGCGGATGAAGACCGTGCTCGCCACCCACGGTATCGAATCCTGATGCGCGATTTTTCGTCCGACCACCGCTGGCTGTCGCTGAACACGGCGACCGTCCGCAAGCAGGGTGACCTCGTCGAGATCATCGATGCCTGTGCGAAGCATGGCATCCGCGCCATCGATCCCTGGCGCGATCAGGTCGCATCCGTCGGTCTCGAGCGTGCCGCGCGTGCGGTGCGCGATGCCGGCCTCGATCTGTCGGGCTATTGCCGCGGCGGCATGTTCACCTCGGACGCCTCGCGCCGGAGCGAGGTGCGCGACGACAACAAGCGCTGCGTCGATGAAGCCAAGGCGCTGGGCGCACCCTGCATCGTCCTCGTCGTCGGCGGCCTGCCGCAATATTCGCGGCCGGGCAGCGAGGCCTCGAAGGACATCGTGGCGGCGCGTGGGCAGGTCGAGGAAGCGCTTGCCGACATGCTCGACTACGCCAAACAGGCAAACCTGCCGCTGGCGATCGAGCCGCTGCATCCGGCCTATGCGGCCGACCGCGCCTGCGTGAACACGACGAAGCAGGCGCTCGACATCTGTGACCGGCTCGATCCTGCCCGCAGTGGCATGCTCGGCGTTGCGCTCGACGTCTATCACATCTGGTGGGATCCGGAGCTGATGGGCCAGATCGCGCGCGCCGGCAAGGACCGCCTGCTCGCCTTCCATGTCTGCGACTGGCTGGTGCCGACCAAGGACATCCTCAACGACCGCGGCATGATGGGCGACGGTGTCATCGACATAAAATCGGTGCGTCAAGCGGTCGAAGCGCAGGGCTTTGCCGGTTATTCCGAGATCGAGATATTCTCCAACGAGTGGTGGGGCAAGTCGATGGACGAGGTGCTCCGCACCTGCATCACGCGCCATAAGACGGTGGTGTAAGTCACGGGCGCGCTGCCCTTACGGGCTTGCGACCTGCTGCAGCGTGTTGAAGCGCGCCTTCTGCTCGCTGCTCAGCGTGGTATAGAATTCGTCCAGCCCAGGTTCGACCAGCTTGGCGGCCGTCAGCATGGCCTCGAGCCGGTGCTGCATCGCCTCCAGCCGTCCGACCGGCGTCAGAGGCACATCGTTCGGACAGGCCGCTTGTAGGCCCTCAACGCCCTTCGCCGTGGCTTCGCCGAGGCGGTCGAGCGCCTCCTTTTGCTTGCCTGCCGGGTGGAGCACGGCCTCGATCTTCTGGATCGGCAGCTGGGTCAGCCCGGACTTGGGATCGCCGCAGGCTTCGGTGCTGGCTTCCTGTGGCTGTGACGAGCGCTCGCCGACATTGGGGCCAAGCGCGTTGAAGCGGGCCTGCTGTTCGTCACTGAGCGAGTTGTAGAACTTCTCCAGGGCTGGCCGCACGATCTTGACGGCTTCCAGCGTCGCGCTGATGCGGTTCATCATGGCGCGCAGGCGGCCAGGCGGGGTTAGCGCATAGGTCTCAGCGCAGGAGTCCTTGAACACATCGGCAGCGTTGGCCGCCGCGGTCTTCAACTCGTCGAGCAGTGCGCGTTGTTCCGGCGCCGGCCGCACCGCCCGCGCGATATCGTCGAGCGGCCAGGCGGTCACGCCCTTGTCCGGTGTGCCGCACAATTGCCGTAGCGTCTGCGGGCTCACGCTGGCGCGCGGACGTGCGCGGCCGCCGCCGGCTTGCGCATCGTCATTGGGGTTGATGCTGGCATAGGCGGAATAGGGGCCGTCACCACCCCAGAACACGGTGTCGACGAAGTCGTCATAGGCATACGCCCAATAGCCGGGCTCGTAAGCGTAAGACCAGAACGTGTAGTCAAAAATGTCGGAATAGGCGTAAGGCCAGAACACGGGACCGAGCCACGCCACGAACACCGCGGGATGGCGGTGACGCCAGGCCTGCCGCGGCGCCCAACCGCTCTGACGGGCGAGCAGGGCCGCTTGGGTCTGCGGAGTAGTCTGCGCGCGGAAGCGCTCGGCAAATCGTCCGCGCTCGGCGGCCTGCGTGGCGGCCGCAAGAGCCGAAGCGCGCGCGGCCGGAGCCTGCAGTCCGAGCCGCTGCTGGCGCGCCAGGTCACCTTGCTGGGCGCGCTGCTCACGATCAAGCAAGCGGTTCTGGGTCTGGAGCATCCGCTGCTGCTCGCGTTGCGCTCGTGCGCCTTCCACCTTTTGCGACTGCAATTGCTGAACGCGCTGCTGCAGGCGATCGATTCGGGTCTGGCGCTCCGTCGTCTGGCGCGACAGCATCTCGCGCTGCCGCTGCTCGACGTGCTGCGAGCGCTGTTGGACGCGTTGCTCGCGCTCAAGAAGGCGGCTCTGCGACTGCAGCAACCGTTGCTGCTGGTGTTGCGCCCTTGCGCCTTCCGGCTTCTGCGATTGCAATTGCTGCACCCGTCGCTGCAAGCGGTCGATTCGGTCTTGGCGTTCCGCGGATTGGCGCGAAAGCATCTCGCGCGGCGGTCCCGATCGCTCGCTCACGGCCGGGGGTGCACTTGGGCGAGAAGGGGCGGCGATATGCGGTGTCGGCCGCGGCGCCATGGCCGGACGTTGCGGCGCTACCGGCGCCCGATGGAATTCGCGCCGGGGCGCCGCCACCTGCGGGGCGGCTCGCGGGGCGCTGAAATGCGGGCTCGGACGCGGTGGCGGCGAAGCGATGTGCGGCGCCGGACGTGGCGCCATGGCCGGTCGCTGCGGCATGGAAGGTGGATGGAAGGCCGGCGCGGCGGGACGCGCCATGGCTGGCGGCGCCGCCGGACGGGCCATGGCTGGCGGTGCTGCCGGGCGGGCCATGGCCGGTGGTGCTGCTGGCCGCGCTGCCGGTGCTGCGGCTGGGCCTGGTGGTCCGCCCCTTCCATGTCCATGGCCGGGCCCTTGGGCGAACGCGCCGATGCTCGCCGCCAGCATCGAGACACCAACCAAACCAGCCGTCAGGCAAACGCCACGCGGAAGCATGATCTCGGCTCCCAGCTCGTAATCGCCCACGAATTTCAACGCACAGACGGCGGAATCGTTCGTTGTCGGCCCCGGCCGGGGTTGCGATCTTCCGACGCAGGCCGCCTCAAGACAAATCCTGCGTCAGGGTGGTGGCGAGCCGCTCCAGCGCCCAATCGACCTGGTCGCTCGTGATCACCAGTGGCGGAGCGATACGGATCGTGTGCTCATGGGTATCCTTGGCAAGGATGCCCTTGCCCTGAAGCGCCTCGCAGTAGCGGCGGGCGCGCCCGGCCTCGGGATGCAGCTCGACCGCCAGCATCAAGCCGCGCCCGCGCACTTCGCGGATCGTGTTGGCACGAATGTCCTTCAGACCTTCCAGAAAGCGCGCGCCCTGCCTGGCCGCGTTCTCGATCATGCCTTCCTCGACCAGCACGCGGATCGCCGCCCGCGCCACCGCGCAGGCAAGCGGGTTGCCGCCGAAGGTCGAACCGTGCTGCCCGGGCCTCAATGTCCCGAGCACTTCGTTGTTCGAGAGCACGGCCGACACCGGATAGAAGCCACCGGACAGGGCCTTGCCGAGCAGCGTCACGTCCGCCTCTATGCCCTCGTGCTGTTCGGCGAGCAGCTTGCCGGTGCGGCCGAGCCCGGTCTGGATCTCGTCGAGCACCAGCATCACGTTGTTGGCGGTGCAGAGCTCCCGCACCTCAGTGAAATAGCCGGCTGGAGGAATGATGACGCCGGCTTCGCCCTGGATCGGCTCGACCAGAAAGGCAACCGTGTTCGAGGTGATTGCGTTTTCCAGCGCCGCGGCGTCGCCGAATGGGATGATCTTGAAGCCCGGCGCGAACGGCCCGAAGTGCGTGCGTGTCTCGGGGTCGGTCGAAAAGCCGACGATGCCCAGCGTGCGCCCGTGGAAATTGTTGGCGCAGACGATGATCTCGGCCTGGCCGTCCGGCACGCCCTTCACCTCATAGCCCCATTTGCGGACCGACTTGATCGCGCTTTCCACCGCCTCGGCGCCGCTGTTCATCGGCAGCACCTTGTGGGAACCGGTGAGCGCCGCGATCTCCTCGTAGAACAAGGCGAGTTGGTCGTTGTGAAACGCCCTTGAGGTCAGCGTCAGCCTTTGTGCCTGTTCGACCATTGCCGCCAGGATCTTGGGGTGGCAGTGGCCCTGGCTGACCGCCGAATAGGCCGAGAGGCAATCGAGATAACGGTTACCGTCGGTATCCCAGACCCAGACACCTTCGCCACGGGACAGGACGACCCCGATCGGCTCGTAATTTTGGGCGCCAAAGCGTGCTTCTGTTGCGACCAGATCAATGACGGATGAGTTCATCTGTCGCCGCTCCATTGCTGCAGGCACCGGGCTCTCAACCTGATTTGGGTATCGGTCTGCCGCCTTGGAAGCCTTCAGGCGCTCGATTGCGGGCGAGGCCTGATTTGCCCCGCAATGTCAGATGGTTCTGCGGAACCACATGGCATCATTCGCCGACCAGGTCTCTACTGTGCATGGGGTTGTTCGCAGTTTTTGTTTTGGAAGGCCTCACCCGATCAAGCAGGGCACGCTCAAAAAGCCGCGGAACCGGACCCGTCCGCCCCGCACCGGCTTTCCGCTCACGGCATAGTTCGGGAAGCGCGCCAGGAAGCGCGAGATCGCGATCGCGCCCTCCAGCCGCGCCAGCGCCATGCCGGCGCATTGATGCGCGCCGGTGGCGAAGGCGAGATGGCGGTTCGGCGTGCGCGCGATGTCGAAGCTTTCAGGATCGGGAAACTGCGCGGGGTCGCGGTTGGCCGCGCCAATGCACAGCGTAACCGACGTGCCGGCATCGAGGGTGACGCCGCCGAGCTCGACCTTCTCCGTGGTCATGCGATTGCCGAGCTGGTTGGAGCTCTCGTAGCGCAGCATCTCCTCGACGGCGGTCTTGATCAGGTCGGGGCTGCCGATCAGGCGCTGCTTCTGCTCCGGATTCCTGTGCAGCGCGACGAGGCCGTTGCCGATCAGATTAGTGGTGGTCTCATGCCCGGCATTGAGCAGGAAGATGCAATTGTGCAGCAGCTCTTTCTCGGTCAGCCGCTCGCCATTCTCCTCACCTTGGATCAGGCGTGTCAGCACGTCGCGCTCAGGATTGCCGGGCTTTTGGCGCCGGCGCGCGACCAGCGTTTCGAGATAGGCGAGGAAGTCCGTCACCGCCGTGTTGCCGCGCGCGGCCACGCCAGGTGACACCACGGGTTCGAGCGCGCCGAGAATCGCGAGCGACCAGTCGCGCAGCGGCCCGCGCTCGTCATGGGGAACATCGAGCAGGTTGCCGATCACCTCGATGGGAATGGACGCGGCGAAATCCTCGATCAGCTCGCAAGCGCCCTTGGCGGCGATGGCGTCGAGCAAGCCGTCGACCAGCTTGATGAGATCGCTCTCCATCCCCGCGATCGCCCGCGGCGACAGCGCGCCCATGATCAGGCGCCGCACGCGGGTGTGCGACGGCGGGTCGTTGAAGACGAGGCTGGTGGTGTGGTGCTCGTAGAGCGGCGTGTCGCCGTATTTCGGCGCGAACTCGCGCTTCTTGTCCGAGCTGAATGATTTTGTGTTCTTGTAGGTCGTGACGAGATCGTCATAGCGCGTCAGGAACACGGTGCCGCTGCGCAGGCGCTTGACCGGCTCGTTCTCCCGCAGTGCACGATAGGTTGGGTAAGGGTTGTCGTAAAACTCCGGCGTCAGCTTCTCGAGGTCGAAGCTTGCCGCCAACTCCTTCGCATCTGCGTTCATCCCGCTATACTCGCCGGTTAAAGCCGATATGCCGTTTTTGTTGTTCTGATCGACGCGTGCATGCGTCTACAGTCTTCGAACACTGCTAGCCGACCGGACAGGAAAATGCACGCGCGCGCTGACGCTCCCGACACGGCCCCGAATTGGCCCGACGAAATTTTCGCAACATTGCAGCGCTTCGACGTCCGCCAGGTGCCTTATGTGCCCGATGCCGGCCATTCGAAGCTGATCCAGCACGTGTTGGATTCTTCAACCATGCGGGGCATTCCTCTGACGACCGAGGAGGAGGGCGTGGCGCTCCTCGCCGGCGCCTGGACCGGCGGGCAGCGCGGCGTGCTGCTGATGCAGTCCAGCGGCGTCGGCAATTGCATCAACATGCTGTCGCTGATCCCGATCCTGCGCTTTCCATTCCTCACCCTCGTGACCATGCGCGGCGAGTGGGGCGAGTTCAATCCGTGGCAGGTGCCGATGGGATCGACCACGCAGGGCGTGCTCGAGCTCTCCGGCGTCAAGGTGCTGCGCGCCTCGCACGCGGCCGAGGTGCCGGCGGTGCTGGAGGCCGCCGCCTCGCAGGCCTACAACGCGCTCACCCCCACCGCCGTCCTTCTGTCGCAGCGCCTGATCGGCGCCAAGGTTTTCATCAAATGAGCAAGGCCAATCTTCTCGACCGCCGGCAGGTGGTGTCCACGCTGCTCGCGAACCGCAAGGACGTCGTTGCGATCGGCGGCCTTGGTGCCTCGACCAACGACATGTGCGCGGCCGGCGACCACGCCCGCAACTTCTATCTCTGGGGCGGCATGGGCGGCGCGGCGATGATCGGGCTCGGCCTTGCGCTGGCGCAGCCGAAGCTGCCGGTATTGGTCATCACCGGCGACGGCGAAATGCTGATGGGCATGGGCAGCCTTGCCACTATCGGCCTGCAGAAGCCGGCCAACCTCTCGATCGCCGTGCTGGACAATGAGGCTTATGGTGAGACTGGCGGCCAGACCAGCCACACCTCGGCCGCCGCCGATCTCGTCGGCGTCGCCAGGGCGTGCGGCATTAAAGACAGCAAGGCTGTCACGACCATGGCCGAGGTCGAGGCCTTTGCCAAAGCCGCCCACGACGTCTCGGCCGGGCCACGCTTTGCCAATGTGAAGATCGACAGCGCCAGCCTGGAGCGTATTTTGCCAAGCCGGGATGGGACTTACATCCTCAACCGGATCCGCGGCGAGCTCGGCTTCCAGCCCATCTAGGCCGGGCCTGTCGATTCCTGTGGCGCTCACGTCCTGCACGCGACCCGTGCGGGCGGGGCCAATTTCTACTGAATTTACAATGCACTTAGGTTGCGGTGCAACATAGTGCTTGACTTTTTGCGTGGGTGAGTGCTTACTCACCAGCATGAGCTCATTGCGTATGACGAGCGACCTGAGGCGTCAATTGATCCTCGGAGCCGCGAAGCGCTGCTTTTCCCGACATGGCTATACCGGCACCACGACGAAGAGCGTGGCGGCCGCCGCAGCCATTTCCGAGGCGCTGCTGTTCAAGCATTTCCCGTCCAAGGCCGCGCTCTACGCCGAAATCCTCAGCGACGAATGCGAGGCCGATCCGGCCTTCATGGAGCTGCTCGAGCGCGAGCCTTCGACAGCCACCCTGGTCGAGCTGATCCGCGGCATGGTCCAGCATTTCCTGCACATCGCTGATGGTCCCGATCAGGAAGAGGCGCAGCGCCTGCGACTGATGGCCACCAGCCATTTGGATGATGGCGAATTTGCCCGTTTGCTGTATGCCAAGATCGAGACGCTGATCGGGGCGGTCTTCGTCGCCTCGCTCGAACGTGCCGTTGCTAGCGGTGACGCGCGGCTATGCAGTGGCGAACCGCTCAACTTGTTCTGGTTTGCGCATCACACGGTGATGACCGCAGCGCTGACCAGGCTGCCGGCTTCGCCTTGCCTCGTCTACGGCAAGGCTGAAGACCTCGAGCGGCAGCTGTATGAGTTTCTCCTAAGAGGTATCGGACTTAACGACGCCGCAATTGCTTCGCATCTGGGCCACAATCAGGCCGCGGATGCCGGCAGGACGGCGATTGCAGAAAGTGCATGACATGAACATCGTAACCGAACACAAGATTTCGGGCGAACCGATCGACAACAAGGCTCCCAAGCGCCCGGTCAGGCCGGTGCTCTGGTTCGTCATCGTCGGCACGCTGCTCGCGGTGCTTGTTGGCGGCCTCGTCTGGTTCAACAATTTCCGCGGCCAGATGATCAAGCAGTTCTTCGCCAACAACAAGCCGCCGCCGACCGCTGTCAGCGCCGCGGAGGCGAAGTCCGAGGTGGTGCCGAACCTGCTAACCGCAGTCGGCGGCCTCGTCGCCGTGCACCAGGTCGACGTCAGCGCCGACGTCAACGGCCGCGTCACCGAGATCAAGTTCGAGCCGGGCACGCGGGTCGAAGCCGGCACGCCGCTGGTGCAGCTGTTCGACGCGCCGGAGCAGGGCGACCTTGCCAACTACAAGGCCCAGGCGACCGTGGCGCAGTTGTCGCTCGATCGCGCCAAGCAGCTCGCCGCGCGCCAGTTCGGTCCGCAGGCCACCGTCGATAATGCGCAGGCCGCCTATGACCAGGCGCAGGCCGGCATCGCCAAGACCGAGGCGCTAATCTCGCAAAAACTGGTGCGCGCACCTTTCGCCGGCGATCTCGGCGTCCGCAAGGTCGAGGTCGGCCAATATCTGACGGCAGGTACGGCGATCGTGTCGCTGACCGACCTTTCCGAGCTGTGGGCCAACTTCACCGTGACCGAAAAGGATTCCGGCAGCCTCAAGGTCGGGCAGACTGTCCGGCTCAAGGTCGACGCCTATCCGGGCCGCACCTTCGAGGGCAAGATCACCACGATCGAGCCGCAGATCGCGAGCGACACCCGGAATATCCGCGTGCAGGCAACGGTCGCCAATCCGGAGAAGATCCTGAAGCCCGGCATGTTCGTGACCACCACGGTGGTGCTGCCGGACAAGCCGGCCGTGATCACCGTTCCAGAGACGGCTGTCGACTACACGCTGTACGGCGACTCGGTATTCGTGATCACCGAGAAGAAGGAAGAGGACGGCAAGACCAGCCTTTCCGCGGTGCGCACCTTCGTGCAGACCGGCAGCCGGGTCGAAGGTCGCGTCGAAATCATCAAGGGACTGAAGGCGGGCGACAAGGTCGTCGCCGTCGGCCAGCTCAAGCTGCAATCGGGCGCGGCGGTGTCGATTTCGACCGACCCGGTTCCGCAGATCCCGGCGCAGCCGCCGCGCTACTGATCCATGACATTCGAGTGATCCGGCCCGGCCGGATCACTTCTCTTGTGACAAAGAAATCGAGATCGCCGCGATGGCCCTTACCGATATTTTCATCAAGCGCCCGGTTCTGTCGGTCGTCGTCAGCCTGCTGATCCTGCTGATCGGCCTGCGCGCGGCGATGGTGCTGCCGATCCGGCAATATCCCAAGCTGTCGAACACGGTCATCAACATCACGACCGTCTATCCGGGCGCGTCCGCGGACCTGATCCAGGGATTCATCACGACGCCGATCGAGCAGGCGGTCGCGTCCGCCGAGGGCGTCGACTACATCACTTCGTCCTCGGTGCTCGGCACCTCGACGATCCAGGTCTACATCAAGTTGAACTTCGATCCGAACCAGGCGCTCACTGAGGTGCTGGCGAAGACGAATTCGGTCAAGTACCTGATCCCGAAGGAATCCAACGACCCCATCGTCACCAAGACCACGGGCCAGACCACGGCCGTGATGTATCTCGGCTTCTCGTCCGAGGAGCTCTCGGGCTCGGCGATCTCGGATTATCTGACGCGTGTGGTGCAGCCGGTGCTGTCGACCGTCGATGGCGTGGCTTCCGCCGACATTTTGGGCGGCCAGACTTTCGCAATGCGTCTGTGGCTCGATCCCGAGAAGATGGCCGGCCGCAACGTGTCGCCGGGCGACGTCGCTGCGGCGATCACCGCCAACAACTTCCAGTCCGCGGCGGGCCAGACCAAGGGCTATCTGATTGTCTCGAACGTCTCGACGAACACGGGCCTGACCGACGTCAACCAGTTCAAGAAGATGATCGTCAAGGCCAAGGACGGCGGCTTCGTGCGGATGGAGGACATCGCCACCGTCGAACTTGCAGCCCAAAGCACGGATGCGAGCGTTGCCTTTAACGGCGAGCACGCGATCTTCATCGGTGTGCAGGCGACCCCACAGGGCAACCCGCTGACGCTGGTCAAGGGCGTGCGCGCACTGTTCCCGGAGCTCGAGCGCAATCTGCCGCCGTCGATGAAGATGAAGGTCGCCTACGACTCGACCAAGTTCATCCAGTCCTCGATCGACGAGGTCGAGAAGACGCTGGGCGAAGCGGTGATCATCGTGATTGTGGTCATCTTCCTGTTCCTGGCCTCGCTGCGTTCGGTCATCATCCCGGTCGTGACCATCCCGCTGTCGATGATCGGCGTCTGCACGCTGATGCTGGCACTGGGATTCAGCTTCAACCTTTTGACTCTGCTCGCGATGGTGCTGGCGATCGGCCTCGTGGTCGACGACGCCATCGTCGTGGTGGAGAACATCCATCGCCATCTGGAGGAGGGCAAGACGCCGGTCCAGGCGTCGCTGCAAGGTGCGCGTGAAATCGTCGGCCCCGTCATCTCGATGACCATCACGCTCGCCGCTGTGTACGCGCCGATCGGCTTCCTTGGCGGCCTCACCGGTTCGCTGTTCCGCGAATTCGCCTTCACGCTCGCCGGTTCGGTGATCGTGTCGGGCGTGATCGCGCTGACGCTGTCGCCGATGATGTGCTCGGTGCTGCTGAAGAACACCGAAGAGGGCCGCTTCGCCAAGTTCATCAATAAGGTGTTCGGCGCACTGACGCGCTGGTATGGCCGCAGGCTCGACCGCTCGCTCGACTACAAGGCCATCACGGGCCTGTTCGCGATAACCATCCTCGGGCTGGTCGGCTTCCTCTACGTGCACACGTCAAAGGAGCTGGCGCCGGAGGAAGACCAGGGCATCGTGTTCGCGGTGACCAAGGCGCCGAAATACGCCAACATCGATTATGTCGATTTCTACGGTGAGAAACTGGACGAGAAATTCCAGCAGTTCCCCGAGACCGATCTGCGCTTCGTGCTGAACGGCATCAACGGCCCGCAGGGCGGCATCGCCGGCATGCTGCTCAAGCCCTGGGACGAGCGCAAGCGCTCGTCGATCCAGCTGAAGCCGCTGGTGCAGGCCGAGCTCTCCAAGATCGAGGGCGTGCAGGCCTTCGCGTTCAACCTGCCGCCGCTCCCGGGCGGGCCGGGCGGCCTGCCGGTGCAGATGGTGATCAACTCCACCGCCGGCTTCCAGACGGTCTATGAGCAGATGGAGAAGCTGAAGGACGCTGCGCGCAAGAGCGGCATGTTCATCGTTTCCGACAGCGATCTTGCCTACAACCAGCCCAACGTGAAGGTGACGATCGACCGTAGCAAGGCGCAGGACCTTGGCGTCAACATGCAGAACCTCGGCGCGACGCTCGCGGTGCTGCTCGGCGGCAACTACGTCAATCGCTTCAATCTGGAGGGCCGGTCCTACCAGGTGATCCCTCAGGTGCCGCGCACCAAGCGGCTCTCGCCGGAATCGCTCGGCGGCTTCTATGTGACGACCAACACCGGCCAGCAGCTTCCGCTGTCGACGGTGGTGTCGATCCAAACCAAGACCGATCCGAACTCGCTGACGCACTACAATCAGCTCAATTCGGCGACGTTCTCGGCCGTGCCGATGCCCGGCGTGACCGTCGGAGCGGCGGTCGACTTCCTCGAAGGCGAGGCCAAGAAGCTGCCGCAAGGGTTCAGCCATGACTATCTCGCGGACTCCCGGCAGTACGTGCAGGAAGGCAACCAGCTCGCGATCACCTTCGGCTTCGCGCTGATCATCATCTTCCTGGTGCTGGCGGCGCAGTTCGAGAGCTTGCGTGACCCGCTGGTGATCATGATCTCGGTGCCGATGGCGATCGTCGGCGCGCTGATCCCGCTGTTCTTCGGTGTCGCTACCATGAACATCTACACCCAGGTCGGTCTGCTGACCCTGGTCGGCCTGATCACCAAGCACGGCATCCTGATGGTGGAGTTCGCCAACGAGCTCCAGGTCAATGAGCGGCTCGACCGCCGCTCGGCCATCGAGATGTCGGCTCGCATCCGCCTGCGGCCGATCCTGATGACGACGGCCGCCATGGTGACCGGCCTGATCCCGCTCTTGACTGCGACCGGCGCGGGCGCGGCCAGCCGCTTCTCGATTGGTCTGGTCGTCGTCGCCGGCATGTCGATCGGTACCCTGTTCACGCTGTTCGTGCTGCCGGCGGTGTATGTGGTGCTGGCGACCGACCACCGCGCGGCGGCCGATTCCGAGCGGAACAAGCAGGTTGCCGAGCTCGACCTCGACGCCAAGGCCCTGCGGCCGACCTGAGGCCGCACGCGGGCGAGACCACAGGGCGGCAGCGGCCAAACCGTTGCCGCCCTTTTTCGTTGGGCCACCGCATCGGCAATCCGACGCCCCGGCCATCGGGCGGGGGGCCTTGCCGCGCTTGCGAGAGACAAGGCCCGGTCTTCTTGCTAGGTTCCGCGGGATGAGCCTTTCTCTCCATCCCGACACCCCGCAAGCCAGGACGCTGCCGAGTGCGGCCCCGGATGGCGCTGCCACTGGCGCGGCGGCGGGACGGGGGTTCAGGACCCGGCTGTTCACCAAATATGTTGCGCTGTTCGTCGCCGTCGTCGCCATCGCGCTGCTGGCCAACGGCCTGTTCGAGGTTTTCTTCTATTATCGCGAGCACAAGGCTTCGCTGATCCGGGTCCAGCATGAGCAGGCCGAGGCGGCTGCGGCCAAGATCGGTCAGTTCGTCAAGGAGATCGAGAGCCAGCTCGGCTGGACCACGCAACTGCCGTGGTCGGCGGGCTCGATCGAGCAGCGTCGGTTCGACGCGCTGCGGCTTCTGCGGCAGGTGCCCGCCATCACCGAGCTTGCCCAGGTCGATTCAACCGGCAAGGAACGGCTGCGGGTATCGCGGCTGGCGATGGATTCGATCGAGAGCGGGATCGACCTGTCCAGTGATCCGAAGTTCACCGAGGCTGTCGCGCACAAGGTCTATTACGGATCTGTCTATTTCCGCCGGGAATCCGAGCCTTACATGACGCTGGCACTGGCCGGCGCGCGCAAGGACGCAGGGGTCAGTATCGCCGAGGTCAATCTCAAGCTGATCTGGGACGTCGTCTCCCAGATCAAGGTCGGCGAGCATGGACATGCCTATGTGGTGGGTCCGGAGGGGCGCCTGATCGCGCATCCCGACATCAGTCTGGTCCTGCGCAATACCGATATGTCAGGCCTCGCACAGGTGCGCGCCGCGCATGCTGGCGGCGGCAGGATGGCCGATGCGCTCGAGGAAGCGCACAACATCCAGGGACAGAAGGTCTTGACGGCATCGGCTCCAATCGAGCCGCTGCACTGGACCATGTTCGTCGAGTTGCCGGTCGAGGAGGCCTATGCATCGCTCTACGCCTCGCTGCAGCGGCTCGCGATCGTGCTGCTCGCGGCGTCGATCTTCGCGGTACTTGCGGGGATATTCCTTGCGCGCCGCATGGTCGGGCCAATTCAGGCGCTGCGCAGCGGCGCCGAAAGGATCGGCGGTGGCGACTTTTCGCAGCGCATTTCGATCCGGACCGGCGACGAACTCGAAGGGCTTGCCGACCAGTTCAACGACATGGGCGCGCGCTTGCAGGAATCCTATGCGGACCTGGAAAAGAAGGTCGAGCAGCGGACGGCGGAATTGAGCGAATCCTTGCAGCAGCAGACGGCGACCGCCGATGTGCTGAAAGTCATCAGCCGTTCGGCGTTCGACCTGCAAACCGTGCTGAACACGCTTGTTGGCTCGGCAGCCCGGTTGTGCGACGCGGATGAGGGGACGATCTTTCGGCCCAGCGATGGCGTTTTCTATTTGGCGGCGAGCTGCGGGCTCGACGCGGAGCAGGAAAACAAGCTTCGGACATTCGCGTCTATGCCGGAACGGGGAAGCGTGGTCGGCCGTACACTGCTCGATGCCAAGACCGTTCATGTCCCGGATGTGCAGGCCGACCCGGAATTTGCGCCCTCGTCCGCTCGAAGGCGCTCCAACGTACGTACGATGCTGGGCGTGCCCCTGTTGCGAGAGGGAGCACCGATCGGGGTGTTCGTCCTGACGCGTCACGAGGTGCGGCCGTTCAGTGCAAAGCAAATCGAACTCGCCACCACTTTTGCCGATCAGGCCCTGATCGCGATCGAGAATGTCCGGTTGTTTGAGGAGGTCCAGGAGCGCACCAGAGAGCTGTCGCAATCGCTCGACGAGTTGCGCACCGCCCAGGATCGCCTGGTCCAGACCGAGAAGCTGGCTTCGCTCGGCCAACTCACCGCCGGCATCGCCCACGAGATCAAGAACCCACTTAACTTCGTGAACAATTTCTCGGCGGTCTCGACCGAGCTGATCGACGAGCTCAACGAGACCCTGCAATCGGCCGCGCTCGACGACAAGTCCAGGCAGGAGGTCGACGAACTGACCGGCATGCTCAGAAGCAATCTCGAGAAGGTGGTGCAGCATGGCAAGCGCGCCGATTCCATCGTCAGGAACATGCTGCTGCATTCGCGCGAGGGCTCCGGCGAGCATCGCGCCGTCGACATCAATGCGGTCGTGGAGGAGAGCCTTAATCTCGCCTATCACGGCGCGCGCGCGGAACGGCCGTCCTTCAACGTCACGCTCCAGCGCGAGTTGGATCCCGCTGCCGGCATGGTCGACATCTATCCGCAGGAGATCACGCGCGTCTTGCTCAACCTGATCTCCAACGGATTCTATGCCACTGCCAAGCGTCGGGAGAGCGCGGGTGAGGCCTTCGAGCCCACCTTGAGCGCGGCAACCAAGGATCTCGGCGGCAGGGTCGAAATCCGGATCCGCGACAATGGCACGGGGATTCCACCCGAGGTGAAGGAGAGGATGTTCAACCCCTTCTTCACCACCAAGCCGGTCGGCGAGGGCACCGGGCTCGGCTTGTCCATGAGCCATGATATCGTCGTGAAGCAGCACGGCGGCACCATCGACGTGAACACCGCACAAGGTGTATTTACCGAATTCATCATCACCCTGCCGCGCACGATGGCGGCGGGCGGCACTTCCGGAGGCAAGTCGTGAACGTTTACATCCTGGTTGTCGACGACGAGCCCGACGTCGAGGCGCTTTTCCGGCAGCAGTTCCGGCGCGAGTTGCGCGCCGGCCGCTTCCAGATGGAGTTCGCCTCCTCTGCGCCCGATGCACTCAAGCGCGCCGCGGAGGTTCGCGATCCCTCGTTGATCCTGATCCTGTCCGACATCAACATGCCCGGCATGAGCGGGCTCGACATGCTGCCGAAGGTGCGTGCCGCGCATCCGGACGTTCCCGTCATCATGATCACGGCCTATGGCGACGCCGAGACGCGGCGCAAGGCGATCGAGCGCGGCGCCGTCGGGCTCCTCACCAAGCCGATCGACTTTGCGCTGCTGCGGCAGGAGATCGATACGAGGCTCGAGCAAGCCGCATGACTGCGACCATCCTCTTCGTCGACGACGAGCCGGATCTCGAGGCGCTGATCCTGCAAAAGTTCCGCAGGCAGATTCGCGACGGACAGATCGATATCATGTTCGCCCGCGACGGCCTCGATGCGCTGGCCTCGCTCGAGCAGAATCCGCACGTCGACATGGTGGTCTCCGATATCAACATGCCCAGGATGGACGGCCTGTCGCTGCTCGCGAAACTCCAGGAGGCCGAGGACAAGAAGTCGACCATCATCGTCTCCGCCTATGGCGACATGAGCAATATCCGCACCGCCATGAATCGCGGCGCTTTCGACTTCCTGACCAAGCCGATCGATTTCGCCGATCTGGAGGCCACGATCGAGAAGACCATTCGCCATGTGGAGATGCTGCGCGACGTGCGGCGGCGCCAGATGGAAGCCGAGCGCGCCCATGCCGCGTTGTCGCGTCATTTCTCGCCCGAGCTTGCCAAGCGTCTGGCCGCCAGCGGCGACGGCGAGGGGATCGAAGTGCAGTGGCGCGATGTCGCCACCATCTTCACCGATATTACCGGCTTCACCTCGTTGGTGGAAAGCGCGCCGCCCGAGACGCTGGGCAAGCTGCTCAACGAGTATGTCGGCGGCATGACCGAGATCGTCTTCCTACATGAGGGCACGGTTGCAAAGGTCATCGGCGATGCAATCCAGGTGCTCTTCAATGCGCCCGGCGATCAGCCGGATTATGCCACGCGTGCCGTCGCCTGCGCCCATGAGCTCGATGCCTGGGCGCAGGACTTTCGCGCGCGCCAGAGCGCCGTGGGCGTCACCTTCGGTGCCACCCGCATCGGCATTCACGCCGGCCCGGCGCTGGTCGGCAATTTCGGCGGCGACCGCTTCTTCGACTACACCGCGTATGGGGATTCCATCAACATCGCGGCGCGGCTGGAGGCCGCCAACAAGCATCTGGGCACCCGCATTTGCGTCAGCGGCAGCGTCGCCCAGGCGGCTGAGCATTTTCAAGGCCGCCCCGTCGGGGAGCTGATGCTACGCGGACGCAGCGAGCCGCTGCGCGCGTTCGAGCCGCTGCCACAAGCCAAATTCGAAGCCCCGGAAACGGCGCTGTATTCGGAGGCTTTCGCCAAGATGGAGGCCGGCGATGCCGCGGCTATGCCGGCCTTTGCCGCGCTGGTCGGCATGCACGCCGACGATTCTCTGGCCGGCTTTCACCTGAAGCGCCTGCTCAACGGCGCCAAAGGCATTCGCATGCAGCTTGAATAGGAGTTCACCATGGTTCGTGAGTTCTCTGCCGGCAATTACCGCTTCATTCCGTCCGTGTTTCAGTATTCGGCTGGCGCGGCGGCAGACGACGGCTACGAGATCGAGCGCGTCCGCTTCGACCGCCTGGTGCCGCTCGCGGAGGGGTTCGCGCTGGCTGCAAAATTCATCCAGGAGGCAGGTCGTCCGCTGACGGCGTTCTGTGCCTGCGAGCTGCGTTCGCCCGCGGCCTTCAGCGAAGAGGGCTTTCGCGCGTTCAACCTGCACTATGTGAAGACCCTGTCCGAATGGGGCATCTTCGACGGCACCACCAATCCGGTGGCGCGCAGCAATGTCTGTCCCGAGATCGACCCGCCGTCCGAGCCGTCGTTCTACGCGTTCTCCTTCACGCGCCCGAGCCGCGCGACAACGCCGAGCTTCGTAATCGCGGGTGGCGCCGAGGCGCGCGAGGGCAGCGGCACCTATGTCGAGCGCACCGTGCGCTTCCGCGATCTCAGCCCGGAGGGGTTGAGGGAGAAGGTGCGCTTCACGACGACCTCGCAGATGGAAAACCGGATGGCAGCCTTCGGCTTCGGCTGGAACGACACGACCGCGGTGCAGGCCTATTCCGTGCACGACTTCCACCACGCGCTCGCCGACGAGCTGGTGCGCCGCGGCGCGCTGCGCTCCGGCCTGACCTGGCATTTCGCTCGGCCGCCTGTGGTCGATCTCGAATACGAGATGGATTGCCGCCGCGTGATGCGGGAAGTGGTGATCTGATCGGCCCTATCAGCGCCCCGCGGCGTAACCCTGCATGCCGCGCGGATTGGCGGCGGCGCGGCGGCGCCGACCCACGCGCGAGGCCGCGGTGAGGCGGCCTTCCGACCAGTCGGGGCCGACCTCCACGATGTGTCCGCGCTCGCGAAGATTTTCGATGGTCGCCTTGGGCACGCGGTTCTCGACCACGAGCACGCCGGGGCGCGCGGTGCGCGGCCAGAACGAGATCGGGAAATGCTCGGAGTGCCAGGCCGGCGCGTCGATCGCTTCCTGGAGATTGAGATTGCAATGGACGTGGCGCAGGAAGAACTGCGTGATCCACTGGTCCTGCTGGTCGCCGCCAGGCGAGCCCCAGGCGAGGTAGGGCTCGCCGTCGCGCAGCGCCATGGTCGGCGACAGCGTGGTGCGCGGCCGCTTGCCCGGCGCGAGCGAGCTCGGTTGGTTCTCTTCCAAGTCGAACATCTGCGCACGGCTGCCGAGGCAGAAACCCAGCTCGGGAATGATCGGGGAGGATTGCAGCCAGCCTCCCGACGGCGTCGAAGACACCATGTTGCCGGCTTTGTCGATGATGTCGAAATGAACGGTGTCGCCGCGCACCTCGCCGAAGCGCCCCACGGTTGGTTCACCGGCACCGAGCGCGCCGACGGCTTCGCGTTGGCCTTCAGCGCGGCGCAGCTTGACCACGCCGCCGAAGCCCTCGACCGCGCCGGGCCGGAGATCGAGCGAAGCCTTCTCGGTCACCAGCTTGCGGCGCTCGTCGTTATAGGCATCCGACAGCAGCGTCCCGATCGGGATCTCGCTGAATTTCGGATCGCCGTAGAACTTTTCGCGGTCGGCGAAGGCGAGCTTTGCGCATTCGATCTGGAGGTGGATGAACTCCGGCCCGGTTGGATCGAGCCCGTCGAGCGTAAAGCCCTTCAATAGCGCGAGCTGCTGCAGGGTGACCGGACCCTGGCTCCAGACGCCGGCCTTGCAGACGGTGTAGCGGCCATAATCGTAGGTCAGCGGCGCCTCGATGGTCGGCTGCCAGCGCGCCATGTCGTCGGCCGAGAGAACCCCGCGATGTGGCGAGCCGCTGACGTCCATCACTTCCTGCGTCCGGCAGAACCTGTCGATGGCTTCGGCGACGAAACCTTGCGACCACGACTTGCGCGCGCGTTCGATCTCCGCGTTGCGGCCACCGCCGCCGCTCTCGGCTTCGTTGAGAATGCGGGTGTAGGTCGCCGCCAGCGTCTTGTTGGTGAACAGCGTGCCGGGCTTCGGCACTTCGCCATTCGGCAGATACACGGCGGCCGAGGTCGGCCAGTGCTTGCGGAACAATTGCTCGACGGTCTGGATCGTGGCGCATGCGCGCTCGACCAGGGGATAGCCGTCGCGGGCATAGGAGATTGCGGGCTCCAGCACATCGCGCACGCGCATCGTTCCGTAGTCGCGCAGCAGCATCATCCAGGATTCGAAGGTGCCGGGGACGCAGGCCGCGAGCAGGCCGGTGCCTGGCACCAGGTCGAGGCCCTCGCTCCTGTAATGCGCAATGGTGGCGCGCGCCGGCGCCGGGCCCTGGCCGCAGATCACCTCGGTGCGCCCACGCTTTACGTCGTGCACGATGACAGGTACGTCGCCACCGGGGCCGTTCAGATGCGGCTCGACCACCTGGAGCGTGAAGGCCGTGGCAACGCCGGCGTCGAAGGCATTGCCGCCCTTCTCCAGAATAGCCATGCCGACGGCGGTCGCGATCCAGTGCGTGGTAGCAACGACCCCGAACGTGCCCTCGATCTCGGGGCGTGTCGTGAACGGATCGGGATTGACGTTGCTGGCCATGGATTACCTCATTTGCGGCACGCGCAATTGATCACAGGCGATGCCGCGCCGCCAATGCGCTGCCAGCATGGCACGCGCGCGTCACGCCGGGGCCGGCGCGGTGTTGACCGCGTGGCAGGCGACCCCGTCGATCAGTTCCGGGGTCTCCTTGCGGCAGAGGTCGAACGCAAGCGGACAGCGCGGATTGAAGGCGCAGCCGGGTGGCGGATTGATCGGGTTCGGGATCTCGCCCTTCACGGGGATGCGCTGGCGGCCGCTCATGGCAAGATCAGGCACGGCGCCGAGCAGCATCTTGGTGTAGGGCATGCGCGGATTGGCGAACAGCTCGCGTCCCTCCGCGATCTCGACGATGCGGCCGAGATACATCACGCCGACGCGGCTCGCCATGTGGCGGACCACGGCGAGGTTGTGGCTGATGAACATGTAGGTCAGGCCGAACTTGTCCTGGAGGTCGCGCATCAGATTGAGAATCTGCGCCTGCACGGAGACGTCGAGCGCCGAGGTCGGCTCGTCGCAGACGATGAACTCGGCATCGGAGGCGAGCGCCCGCGCGATCGCGATACGCTGGCGCTGGCCGCCGGAGAATTCGTGCGGAAACTTCAGCCGGTCGTCGGGATGCAGGCCGACAAGGCTGAGCAACTCGCCGACGCGGGCCTGGATGTCGCGCTCGCCCTGGATCAGGTTGAAGGCGCGGATCGGCTCGGAGATGATGGCATCCACTCGGAAGCGCGGGTTGAGGCTCGCATAGGGGTCCTGGAAGATCATCTGGATGCGGCGGCGCAGCTTTCGGCGTGCCGGCGCTTGCCGCGGATCCGTCATCGAGACGCCGTCGATCAGGACGTCGCCGGAGCTGGGCGGCAGCAGGCCCACGACCATCCGCGCCACCGTGGTCTTGCCCGAGCCGGATTCGCCGACCAGCGCAAACGTCTCGCCCTTCCTGATATCGAATGCGACGTGATCGACAGCCTTGAGATATTCGAGGTGCCCGCCTTCGAGCACGCGGTTGAGCCATGGTTTTGAGACGTCGAAGACGCGACGCAGGCCCCTGGCCTGAACGAAGGGCGCGCTCATGCCGCGCTCTCCGCCGGCACATTGTCATAGAGATGGCAGGCGACCGATTGCGCGCCTCGTGGCAGCGGCTCCGGCCGGTCAACACGACAGCGGTCGAATGCGAAGGCGCAGCGCGGATTGAACGAGCACCCGCGCGGGATCGCGGAGAGGCGCGGCATGGAGCCGGGAATCTGCATGAGGCGCTTGTCGTCGCCAGCCAGCGTCGGGATCGCGCCCATCAGGCCCTTGGCGTAAGGGTGCAGCGGATTTCTGACGACATCCTGGACCGGACCGATCTCGGCGACACGGCCGGCATACATCACCGCGACGCGGTCGGAGGTCTCCGCGATCACGCCCATGTCGTGCGTCACCAGCATCACGGCGGTGCCGTGGTCGCGGCCGAGCCGCTTGATCAGCGAGATGATCTGCGCCTGCACGGAGACGTCGAGCGCGGTGGTCGGCTCGTCGGCGATGATCAGCTCGGGCTCGGCGCAGATCGCCAGCGCAATCACGACGCGCTGGCGCATGCCGCCCGAGAATTCGTGCGGATAGCCGTCGATGCGCTTTTCCGGCGCGGGAATGCCGACCTCGGCGAGCAGGTCGATGGCGCGGCGGCGGGCGGCGGATTCGGACAGGTTCAGGTGGGTTCGGATCGTCTCGATGATCTGGTCGCCGACCCGGTAGAGCGGATTGAGCGAGGTGAGGGGATCCTGGAAGATCATGCCGATCCGCTTGCCACGGATGCGGCGCATCTCCTCCGGCGGCAGATTGTCGATGCGCTGACCGGCCAGATGAATCTCGCCGCCGGCGATGCGGCCGGGGGGATCGATCAGGCCGATCACGGCGAGACCGGTGACGGATTTGCCGGCTCCGGATTCGCCGACCACGCCCAGCACTTCGCCCTTGGCGATGTCGAAGGAGACGCCGTCGATGGCGCGCAGCGTGCCGCGGCGGGAGGCGAACTCCACCTGAAGGTTGCGCACGGAGAGAACGGGCTCGGTCATGGGCGAGGCGCTCTTGTCAAAGTTTTGCTCATCGAAGTTTGGGGTTGAGCGCGTCGCGCAGCCAGTCGCCGAGCAGGTTGATCGACAGGATCAGCCCGGCCAGCGCGAGTCCGGGAAAGGCGACGATCCACCATTCGCCGGCGAACAGATAATTGTTGCCGATGCGGATCAGCGTGCCAAGCGAGGGCATGGTGTCGGGCAGGCCGACGCCGAGGAAGGATAGCGTCGCCTCGGTGATGATGGCCAGCGCAAGGTTGATGGTGGCGATGACCAGGATCGGCCCCATCGTGTTGGGCAGCACGTGTCGCAGCATGATCTTCGGCGCGGGCAGGCCGATCAACTGCGCGGCGGCGACGTAGTCCTTGTTCTTCTCGACCATCACGGAGCCGCGCACCGTCCGGGCATAGCCGACCCAGAAGCTCAGGCCGATCGAGATCACCAGCACCACCAGCATGCTGTTGGCGTCCAGTCGGTTGCCAAAGATCGATTTCGCGATGCCGTTGACCAGCAGCGCGATCAGAATGGCGGGGAAGGTGAGTTGCACATCGGCGATTCGCATGATCACGCCGTCGACCGCGCCGCCGAAATAGCCGGCGATCAGGCCGAGCGCGATGCCGAGCGCGCCGGCGAAGATCACGCCGGCGACGCCCACGGCCAGCGAGATGCGCATGCCGTAGAGAATTGCGGAGAACACGTCGCGGCCCTGCTCGTCGGTGCCGAGCAGGAACGGGCTTTGGCCGTCGGCGGTCCAGAGCGGCGAGATCCGTGAGTTCATCAACTGGAGCTGCGCCGGATCGAACGGGTTCTGCACGGCGAGCGCGGATGCAAAGATCGCAAGCAGGAAGAACAGCACGGTAATGGCCGCCGCCACCATGGTCAGCTTGGAGCGGCGGAACGAATAGAAGATGTCGCTGTCGAGGGCGCGGCTGAGCCAGTTGCGGCCGGCATGCGCGGGCGGCGCGCTCTGCTTGTCGGAATTGGAGGCGACTGCGTCGGACATGCAGGGCTGCCTTATGTGGCGCGGCCGACGGTCGCGCGCAGGCGCGGATCGACCACGGTGTAGAGGATGTCGACCACCAGATTGATGGTGACGAAGATCAGCGAAACCATCAGCAGATAGGCGGCCATGATCGGGATGTCGACGTTCTGCACGGCCTGCACGAACAGAAGTCCCATACCCGGCCATTGGAACACGGTTTCGGTGATGATCGAAAATGCAATAACCGAGCCAAACTGAAGTCCGGCCACCGTGATCACGGGAATGAGCGTGTTCTTCAGCGCGTGGCCGAAATGGATGGCGCGGGTGGTCAGGCCTCTAGCGCGGGCGAAGCGGATGTAGTCGGTCCGCAGCACTTCCAGCATCTCCGCGCGCACCAGCCGCATGATCAGGGTCATCTGGAACAGGCCGAGCGTGATCGAGGGCATGATCAGCGCCTTCAGTCCCGACAGCGTGAGCAGACCCGTGCTCCACCAGCCGAGCTTGACCACCTCGCCGCGACCGAACGAGGGCAGCCAACCCAATGTCACCGCGAACAGATAGATCAGCAGAATGCCGATCAGGAAAGTCGGCAACGAGATGCCAATCAGCGAAACCGCCTGAAACAATTTGGCGAGCACGGTGTCGCGCTTGAGCGCCGAATAGACACCCATCAGAATGCCGAACACCATGGCAAACACGGTCGCGCTGACCGCAAGTTCCAGCGTGGCCGGCATACGCTCCATCAACAACGTCGAGACCGGCTGGCGGAACTGGTAGGAGACGCCGAACTTGAATTGCGCGGCGTCGGCGAAATAGCGCACGAACTGCACCGGCACGGGATCATCGAGGCCGAGCGACTTGCGCACGACCTCGCGTTCGGCCGCCGACGTGTCGATCGAGACGATCTGGTTGACGGGGTCGCCGGCGAAACGGAACATCGAGAAGGCGATGATGCCGACGGCGAACATGACGCCGATGGCCTGAACGGCGCGGCGAAGAGTGAAAGCGAGCATGCCTTCCACTGTCCTTGGGTGTGCGTGCGGCTGACGCCTCTGTCAGCCGGAAAAGGAAAGGTCCCGGAAGCCTGACGCCGCCGGGACCTCGTGTTCAACTGACGCTATTCCTTCTTGGTTGCCCAATGGAACATGACCAGGTTGTCGGCGCGCTGCGGCAGGTTGACTTTTTTCGATACGCCCCAGGCCAGCGCCTGCTGGTGCAGCGGGACGTAGGACCAGTCCTTGTTGCCGATTTCGTAGGCCTGCTTGATCAGCTGGTTGCGCTTGGCAGTGTCGGTTTCGACCAGCACCTTGTCGGTGATGGCGTCGAACTCCTTGTTGCAATAGCCGCCGAGATTGGCCTCGCCCCGCGAAGACTTCGCATCGTCGCGGCAGCCCATGATGTCGTAGAGCACGTTGTGCGAGTCCATCGTGCTCGGCGTCCAACCCAGCAGGTAGAACGAGGTCTGGTAGCCGCCCTGCTTCAGCACCTTGGCGAAGTATTGCGCCTTCGGCTGCGCCAGAAGATTGATCTTGACGCCGATGCGGGCAAGCATGCCGACCACGGCCTGGCAGATGGCAGCGTCGTTGACGTAACGGTCGTTCGGACAATCCATCGTGACCTCGAAGCCGTCGGGATAGCCGGCCTCTGTCAGGAGCTTCTTGGCGCCGTCAGGGTCGAATTTCGGCCGTGTGAACTCCTTGGACAGCACGAACAATTCCGGTGCGATCATCAGGGCCGACGGTGTCGACAGCCCGCGCATCACGCGCGTCTTGATCAGCTCGATGTCGATCGCCTTGTAGAAGGCTTCGCGGACGCGGACGTCCTTGAACGGATTCTTGCCCTTGATGTTGGAGTAGAGCAGCTCATCGCGCATCTGATCGAAGCCGATGAAGATGGTGCGCAGCTCCGCCCCCTTCAGCACCTGGGCGTTCGGGCTGGAATCGACGCGGGAGATGTCCTGGATCGGCACCGGCTCGATGACGTCGACTTCGCCCGAGAGCAGCGCAGCGACGCGGGTGGCGTCCGAGGCGATCGGGGTGAAGACGATCTCCTTCAGGTTACCTTCCATCTTGCCCCAGTAATTGGGATTGGCCTTGAATACGGTCTTGACGCCAGGCTGATGGCTTTCGATGGTGAAGGGACCGGTGCCGTTCTCGTGCAGCGAGGCGTAGCTCGGCGTGGTCGCCGCCACCGGCGTCGGATCGACGACGTTGTTCGCCTCGGCCCATTTCTTGTCCATGATGTACCAGACATCCCACGAGTTATGCAGGATGGGATTGGGCGAAGGCAGAACGAAGTCGACGGTGTAATCATCGACCTTGACGACCTTGACGTCGGGCGCAAGGCGGGTCTGCATGTTGGACCCCTTCTTGCGGACGCGGTCGGCCGAGAACACCACGTCGTCGGCGGTGAAGGGATCGCCGTTGTGGAATTTCACGCCTTTGCGCAAATGGAAGCGCCAGCGGGTCGGCTCCGGAGTTTCCCAGCTCTCCGCCAGCGCCGGAATGATCTTGAGGTCCTTGTCGCGCGCGGTGAGGCCTTGATAGACGTGACCGAGATGGGCGTGGGTGGTGCTCTCATTGAGCGTATAGGGATCGAGGGACTTCAGGTCACCTTGGTTGGCATAGCGCAGCGTCTGGCTGGTCGCAGGCGAGACCGTCAACGCAAACGTACCGGCGAGCGTCGCCGCAAACAGACTCCGACATACTGACATTCTTGACCCTCTCCACACCGCCGTGCCGGTGGTTTTTGATTGTTCGGCCGGCCGATTAATCCATGTTGCCCAGAGTTCTCGACCGGTGCAAGCGCCATTCCAGCAAGGAACGCGCCAAGTTGCGCCGCTGTGCAGCAATGCTGACCGTGGCGTCTGGCATGGAGGACCGCGTCTTTCGACTTTGGTTGACCATACTGGCCAATTGCGGGACGGGGCATGTCGCGCCTGCATCAGGTAGCTTGCGTCGCACCACAACTCGCGGCGATACTCCGCCGAGCCGCTCGAATCTCATTCCGGAGGGGACATGAAAGTTAACATCGAAATCGACTGCACCCCCCTCGAGGCCCGCCAGTTCTTCGGTTTGCCTGACGTGATGCCGATGCAGACCGCTGTCATGGACAAGCTGCAGCAACAGATGATGTCCAACATCGACAAGGTCTCCCCGGAATCGCTGATCCAGAGCTGGTTCACCTTCGATCCGAAGATCGCGGAGCGGTTTCAGGACATGTTCGTCACCATGGCCGGTCTCGGCAGCCCGCGCAGCGGCGACAAGAAGAAATAGTGTCGCCCGGGCCGGATGGGGCGCTGGAGAGAGGCCGGCTTCGTCCGCCGGGCCTCGGCCTGCTGCTTGCCGAGGCTCGCGGCCTGTTCGAATTCAACGCCAGCCTGCTGCTGTCGCCGCTTCTGATGCGCGCGCCCAGGGGCGACGGCCATCCGGTGCTGGCGTTGCCGGGCTTTCTCGCCAGCGATCTCTCGATGATGCCGATGCGGCGCTATCTCAGCGAGCTCGGCTATGAGGCGCATGCATGGCGAATGGGCCGCAACCTTGGTGGGCTGGGGCGGATGCGGGATTCGCTGCGCAGCCGTCTCGTCGAAATCCATGCCGCCACGGGGCGCAAGGTCAGCCTGGTCGGGTGGAGTCTCGGCGGCGTCTATGCCCGCGATCTCGCGCTGTGGGCGCCCGACAAGGTTCGCTATGTCATCACGCTCGGCAGCCCTTTTGCCAACGACGTGCGGGCGACCAACGCCACGCGGCTCTACGAGGCGCTGTCCGGCGAGCGGGTCGAGGATTTTGCGGTAGCGCGCGAGGCGATCGCCGGCGATCTGCCGGTGCCGGCAACCTCGATCTATTCGCGCGCCGACGGTGTCGTGAACTGGCGGACCTGCTTGCTCCGTCCCTCCGACCGTGCCGAGAACATCGAGGTGCACCTGGCGAGCCATATCGGGCTCGGGGTGAACCCCGCGGCGCTGTGGGCCGTGGCCGACCGCCTGGCCCAACCGGAGGGGGAATTCTCGCCATTTGACCGGGCAGGGCCGTTTGCCATTGCATATGCCCCGCCGGAACAGGCAGTATCCGCCTGACGAGAAGCGCCGGCTAAGGCGCCCGTCAAATCTTGGGAGGGAACTATGGCTGACGGGAAGAAGCTGTCGTCGCTGGACGCGTCGTTTCTCTATCTGGAGACGCCGGAAATGCCGATGCATGTCGGGAGCATGGCGATCTTTCGCCTGCCCGACGACTACAAGGGCGACTTCTTCGAAGACTTCAAGGCGATGATCGTCTCGCGCCTGCACATCGCGCCGATCCTGAAGGCGCGGCTGGAGAAGGCGCCGCTCGACATCGACCATCCCTCCTGGGTGGAGGACGATCAGTTCGACATCGACCGCCACATCTTCCGCGCCAGCCTGCCGCAGCCGCGCGACCGGGCCACGCTCGAGCGCATCGTCGGCTGGATGCACGCCAAGCTGTTGAACCGGGCCCGCCCGCTCTGGGAGTTCTACGTGTTCGAGGGCATGAAGGACAACGAGGTCGGGCTCTATTCCAAGATGCACCATGCCGCCATCGACGGCGGCGCCGGTGCGGCGCTGACCAACATGATCTACGATATCTCCCCGATCCCGCGGAAGGTCGATCCGCCGACGGCGGGGAGCAAGGCTGGACAGGAGCCGCGCGACATCGCCGCGAACCTGCTCGATTCCTACCAGCAGCTGTTCAATCAGCCGCTCGACGCCGGTAAGGCCGCCCAGAACCTGCAATTGCCGCGCACCGGAAAGAGCGACATTGGCTCGATCCTGTTCGACAACGCAATGTACCAGATCGAGAGCGCGGTGCGCTTTGCGGGTAATATCCCGACCATGGTCAAGAGCGTCTCCGAGGTGCTCGGCAAGGTCGCCGATCCCAAGTCGCGCGAGAGCCTCGCCAGCATGGTGTCGCCGCCGACCATGCTGAACAAGACGATCTCGTCGGAGCGCAGTTTTGCCGGCGTGTCGATCTCGTTGTCGCGCTCCAAGGCGCTGGCGAAGCGTGCTGGTGGCAAGCTCAACGACGTCGTGCTGGCGCTCGCCTCCGGAGTGGTCCGACGTTACCTCCAACAATATAGCACGCTGCCGGCAAAATCGCTGACCGCGGCGGTGCCGATCTCCCTGCGCGAGGAGGGCAACACCGAAGCCAACAACCAGGTGTTCGGCATGATCTGCGCGATCGCGACCAACATCGACGATCCCAAGGCGCGCCTCGAGGCGATCATCGCGCAATCAACCAAGTCCAAGGAAATGTCGCATCCGCTGCGTGCACTGATGCCGCAGGTCTCCAACATCTCGATGCTGGGCGCGCCGATCATGGTGCAGATCCTCGCGCTGCTCTACAGCCGCTCCAACCTGTCCGACGTGCTGCCGCCGGCCGCGAACATCACCGTGTCCAACGTGCCGGGGCCGCGACAGACGCTCTATGCCGCGGGCGCCGAGCTTCTGCACATCTTTCCTGTGTCGATCTCGACGCACGGGCAGGCGCTCAACATCACCGTGCAGAGCTATCGCGACCAGCTCGATTTCGGCTTCATCGTCGGCGCCAACATCATTCCGCACGTGCAGGTGATGTGCGACATGCTTCCGGAGGAGTTCGCCGCGCTGGAGGCGGCCTACGCGCCGCCGGCCGCTGACATCAAGGGCGCAGCAGAGTAGGAACGTGTCAATGATTGAGATGCCGCCGCTCCAGTTCGCGCAGACCAACGGAATCCGCATGGGCTATTACGAGGCGGGCCCGGTCAGCGACAAGCCGCCGATCGTGCTATGCCACGGCTGGCCCGAGCTCGCCTTCTCCTGGCGCCACCAGATCAAGGCATTGAGCGAAGCCGGCATTCGGGTGATCGCGCCCGACCAGCGCGGCTATGGTGCAACCGACCGGCCCGAGCCGGTCGAGGCCTACGACATTGAGCACCTGACCGGCGACCTCGTCGGGCTCCTCGACCATCTGAATATCGACAAGGCGATCTTCGTCGGTCACGACTGGGGCGGCTTCATCGTCTGGCAGATGCCGTTGCGGCACATCGAGCGGGTTGCGGGCGTGGTCGGCATCAACACGCCTCACACCAACCGCGCCTGGGCCGATCCGATCGAGCTCCTGCGCGCGCGCTTCGGTGACAAGATGTACATCGTGCAGTTCCAGGACCCGGCGCGTGAGCCCGACAGGATTTTCGGCAGTCGCGTCGAACAGACTTTTGATGCGTTCATGCGCAAGCCGGCGCCGCGTCCGCCCGACGCGCCGGCAGAGGAAGTGGTTGCCGGCGTCGGCGCTTCGCCGCGGGTCAATCTGGCGTTTCCGCAGATGATCGCAGCCTATGACGCGAAGCACGATCCGCGTACGCCGATCCTGTCGCCGGAAGAGAAGAAGGTGTTCGTCGACAACTTCACCCGGACCGGCTTCACCGGCGGCATCAACTGGTACCGCAACATGTCGCGCAACTGGACGCGCGCCGAAGGGCTCGATCATACGGTACGCGTGCCGTCGCTGATGATCATGGCCGAGAACGATGCGGTGTTGCCGCCATCCTCCGCCGACGGCATGGACAAGCTGATTCCCGATCTCGAAAAGTATCTGGTCCGCGACAGCGGCCATTGGACGCAGCAGGAGAAGCCGGAGGAGGTCAGCGCCAAGCTGATCGAATGGCGTAGAAGGCGGTTTGGCTAATTCGTCATTGCGGGCGCAGCGAAGCGACGAAGCAATCCAGACCAGCCGGCGCGGAAGCACTTCTGGATTGCCTCGCCTCGCTCGCAATGACGACGTTGAATACCGAGGCAGGGGAAGCGCATTTAATGTCAACCAAGAACCGTCTGGATCCGATCCCGCATCCGCCGACCAAGCCGGTGGTCGGCAATATGCTGTCGCTGGACTCGGCCGCCCCCGTGCAGCACCTGACGCGGCTCGCCAAGGAGCTAGGTCCGATCTTCTGGCTCGACATGATGGGCTCGCCGATCGTCGTCGTCTCCGGCCACGATCTCGTCGACGAGCTCTCCGACGAGAAGCGCTTCGATAAGACGGTGCGCGGCGCGTTGCGGCGCGTGCGCGCGGTCGGCGGCGATGGGCTGTTCACGGCCGATACCAAGGAGCCGAACTGGAGCAAGGCGCACAACATCCTGCTCCAACCCTTCGGCAACCGCGCCATGCAGTCCTACCACCCGAGCATGGTCGATATCGCCGAGCAGCTCGTCCAGAAATGGGAGCGGCTGAACGCCGACGAGGAGATCGATGTCGTCCACGACATGACCGCGCTGACGCTGGACACGATCGGGCTATGCGGCTTCGAGTACCGCTTCAATTCGTTCTACCGGCGCGACTACCATCCCTTCGTCGAGTCGCTGGTGCGCTCGCTCGAAACCATCATGATGACGCGTGGCCTACCGCTCGAGCAGATCTGGATGCAGAAGCGCCGCAAGACGCTCGCGGAGGACGTCGCCTTCATGAACAAGATGGTCGACGAGATCATCGCCGAGCGGCGCAAGAGCGCAGAGGGGATCGACGACAAGAAGGACATGCTGGCCGCGATGATGACGGGCGTCGACCGGTCGACCGGCGAGCAGCTCGACGACGTCAACATCCGCTACCAGATCAACACGTTCCTGATCGCGGGCCACGAGACCACCAGTGGCCTCTTGTCCTACACGCTCTATGCGCTGCTCAAGCACCCGGACATTCTCAAGAAGGCCTACGACGAGGTCGACCGCGTCTTCGGCCCCGATGTCAACGCCAAGCCGACCTATCAGCAGGTGACGCAGCTCACCTACATCACGCAGATCCTGAAAGAGGCGCTGCGGCTGTGGCCGCCCGCGCCGGCCTATGGCATCTCGCCGCTGAGCGACGAGACCATCGGCGGCGGCAAATACAAGCTCAGGAAAGGCACCTTCACCACGATCCTGGTGACCGCGCTGCATCGCGATCCCAGCGTCTGGGGGCCGAACCCCGATGCGTTCGATCCCGAGAACTTCAGTCGTGAGGCGGAGGCCAAACGGCCAATCAATGCCTGGAAGCCATTCGGCAACGGCCAGCGCGCCTGCATCGGCCGCGGCTTTGCCATGCACGAGGCCGCGCTCGCGCTCGGCATGGTCCTGCAGCGCTTCAAGCTGATCGACCACCAGCGCTACCAGATGCACCTGAAGGAAACCCTGACGATGAAGCCGGAAGGCTTCAAGATCAAGGTGCGTCCGCGCGCCGATCGCGAGCGGGGCGCCTACGGTGGGCCTGTGGCGGCCGCGTCCTCGGCGCCGAAGGCGCCGCGCCAGCCGACGGCCCGGCCGGGCCACAACACGCCGATGCTAGTGCTTTACGGCTCCAATCTCGGCACCGCCGAGGAACTCGCGACGCGCATGGCCGATCTTGCCGAAATCAACGGCTTTGCGGTGCATCTCGGCCCGCTCGACGATTACGTCGGCAAGCTGCCGCAGGAGGGCGGCGTACTGATCATCTGCGCCTCCTATAACGGTGCGCCGCCGGACAATGCCACGCAGTTCGTCAAATGGCTCGGCGGCGATCTGCCGAAGGATGCCTTTGCCGGTGTGCGCTACGCCGTGTTCGGTTGCGGCAACAGCGACTGGGCCGCCACCTATCAATCGGTGCCGCGCTTGATCGACGAACATTTGTCGGCGCACGGTGCGCGCGCAATCTATCCGCGCGGCGAGGGCGATGCGCGTAGCGATCTCGACGGCCAGTTCCAGAAATGGTTCCCGGCTGCCGCCCAGGTCGCGACCAAGGAATTCGGCATCGACTGGAATTTCACCCGCACCGCGGAGGACGATCCGCTCTACGCGATCGAGCCGGTGGCGGTGACCGCCGTCAACACCATCGTGGCCCAAGGCGGCGCGGTGGCGATGAAGGTGCTGGTCAATGACGAGCTTCAGAACAGGAACGGCTCGAATCCGTCGGAGCGCTCGACGCGTCATATCGAGGTGCAGCTGCCGTCCAACGTCAGCTACCGCGTCGGCGATCACCTCAGCGTCGTCCCGCGCAACGATCCGACGCTGGTGGATTCGGTGGCCCGCCGCTTTGGGTTCCTGCCCGCCGACCAGATCAGGCTTCAGGTCGCCGAAGGGCGCCGCGCGCAATTGCCGGTCGGGGACGCCGTGTCGGTCGGCCGCCTGCTCAGCGAGTTCGTCGAGCTGCAGCAGGTCGCGACACGCAAGCAGATCCAGATCATGGCCGAGCATACCCGCTGTCCCGTCACCAAGCCGAAGCTGCTGGCCTTCGTCGGCGAGGAGGGCGAGCCACTCGAGCGTTATCGCAGCGAGATCCTGGCCAGGCGCAAATCGGTGTTCGATCTGCTGCTTGAATATCCGGCCTGCGAATTGCCGTTCCATGTCTATCTGGAAATGCTCTCGCTGCTTGCGCCACGCTATTACTCGATCTCGTCTTCGCCGTCCGTCGACGCGGCTCATTGCAGCATCACGGTCGGCGTAGTCGAAGGGCCGGCTGCGTCCGGGCGCGGCACCTACAAGGGCATCTGCTCGAACTATCTCGCCAATCGGCGCACCGGTGATGCGATCTACGCCACCGTGCGCGAGACCAAAGCCGGCTTCCGGCTCCCGGACGATCCCTCAGTGCCGATCATCATGATCGGCCCCGGCACGGGCCTCGCGCCGTTCCGCGGCTTCCTCCAGGAACGCGCTGCGCGCAAGGCCAAGGGCGCGGCGCTCGGGCCATCCATGCTGTTCTTCGGCTGCCGCCACCCCGATCAGGATTTTCTCTATGCGGAGGAGCTGAAGGCGCTGGCGGCAAGCGGCATCACCGAGCTGTTCACGGCGTTCTCGCGCGCGGACGGACCGAAGACCTATGTGCAGCACGTGCTCGCCGCGCAGAAGGACAAGGTCTGGCCGCTGATCGAGCAGGGCGCGATCATCTATGTCTGCGGCGACGGCAGCAAGATGGAGCCCGACGTGAAGGCGGCGCTGGTCGCGATCCACCGCGAGAGGAGCGGCAGCGATGCGGCCGCAAGCGCGCTCTGGATCGAGGAGATGGGGACGAAGAACCGGTACGTGCTGGACGTCTGGGCGGGTGGATAAGGCGAGATTGTAGGGTGGGTTAGCGAAGCGTAACCCACCATGCTTTAGCGCATATGGAACGAAGATGGTGGGTTACGCCTTCGGCTAACCCACCCTACGGAATCGGATCGTGCTAAAGCACTCCCATGATTCCCTGGGAAAAACTCGACACCGCCAAAATCCCCGGCTCCGACGAAGAGCTCCGCCTGATGCGGCGGGGCAAGGAGTTTTCCATCAAGCTCGGCACCAACGAGTTGATGAACAACCGCCTGTCGGGCTCGGAAGCCGCGCTCGCAACGCTCGCGGCGAAGCAGATCGAAACGGTCGCAAAACCCGTCGTCCTGATCGGTGGCCTCGGCATGGGTTTTACGTTGCGTGCGGCATTGGCCGTGCTCGGAAGCAAGGCGAAGATCGTGGTCTCCGAGCTCGTCCCATCTGTCGTCGCTTGGGCGCGAGGCCCGATGGCAGAGGTCTTCGGCGGCAGTCTCGATGATGCCCGAGTGAGCATCCGAGAGACCGACGTCGGAGAGATCATCCGCGCGCAGCGCTCGGCCTTCGACGCCATTCTGCTTGACGTCGACAACGGGCCGGAAGGGTTGACCCGGAAGGGCAATGATGCGCTCTACGATGTGAGCGGGCTCGCGGCGGCGAAGACGGCGCTGCGGCCGAGCGGCGTGCTCGCTGTCTGGTCGTCTGGGCCCAATGCGGCATTCACCAAACGTCTCGGCCGCGCCGGTTTCGACGTCAAAGAGGTCAACGTCCGCGCCACCGGAAGAGGCGGCGGCGCGCGGCACGTGATCTGGATCGCGCGGAAGAGCTAGGCCGCCTGCGCCGCAGCACCATGTGCGTGCTTGTCGATGGCGCCGATGATCTCTGGCCAGAACCGCATCGGCAGCGCGTGGCCCATGCCTTCGATCATCAGGAGCTTGGCGCCCGGAATTGACTCCGCTGTGTCCTTGCCACCCTCGGGACGGACCAGGGGATCGACGGTTCCATGGATCACCAGCGTCGGCGTCTTGACACGATGCAGCCGTTCCTTGCGGCTGCCCGACGCAAGCACAGCGCGGAGCTGGCGGCCGACGCCGGCCGGATTGAGCCCGCGCGCGAACACCCGTTCGGCCCGGCTGGGATCGAGCGCTTCTTCTTCGGGAAAGGACCCGGCGCGCAAGATATTCCAGGTCTGGCCGTAGCGGACGATGAACTCCTCCTTGCTGCGCGGCGGCGGCGCCATCAGCATTGCGGCGGCCTCGCGCGTCGGCGGCGGCACGCGCGGATTGCCTGTCGTCGACATGATCGATGTCAGCGAGCGCACGCGCTCGGGAAACGACAGCGTCACCTCCTGCGCGATCATGCCGCCCATGGACGCCCCGACCAGATGCGCCGACTTGATGCCGAGCGCGTCCATCAGCCCGACCGTGTCCTTGGCCATGTCGATTAGTTTGTAGGTCGCGGCGACGGGAATTCTGAGGAAGCGCAGCTTCAGCAGCTCGAGCGGCGTCAACCGCTTGCCGCCCGTCAGATGGCTCGACTTGCCGATGTCGCGGTTGTCGAAGCGGATCACGCGGAAGCCGCGCGCGGCAAGCTGCTCGCAGAACGCATCGTCCCAGTGGATCATCTGCGCCCCGAGACCCATGATCAGCAGCAGCGGCTCGGCATTGTCGTTGCCGAAGATCTCGTAGCAGATGTCGATGCCATTGGCGCGGACGGTCTGGGGCGGCTGATGGGTGGTCACGGGCGCGGTCCCTCCTGCTGATCGATGCTGTATCGCACGGTTTCCGGCCACAAAGAAGCGGCGTGCCGAGCAGCAGGTGTGCTTGCCGGTTGACCGGCACCGCGCAACGGTGTGGTATGGCGAGAAAAGAAGGGCATCGCAGCTCTCGATTTCAGGAGGACGCCGATGACCGACAAGATCAATGACCCCGTCGCCGTGTGGCAGAAGATGGTTGGCGAGATGGAGAAGGGGTTCAACTCTTTCGCCAACCAGGCCATGTCGTCGCCGGAATTTTCACAGGCGATGAACCGTGCGGGCGGAGTTGCTGCAGGTGCTCAGAAGCAGGTCGGCGAGCTCATGGAGAAATACCTCGTCACCATGAACCTGCCCAGCCGGGAGCAGGTCACGGGCCTTGCGGAACGGCTCCAGTCGATCGAAGCCCAGATCGGCGAGATGAAGTCGATGCTGAGCCAGATGGCGGCAAGTTCGGGGATCTCGCAAGGCTTCGACAGCGCGCCGCGGCCGCCACGGACGAAACGTCCGCCCTCCGAAGGCGGAGGGCAGACATGAACGCGCCGACGGGACTTGATTTCGCATCCATCCCGGAGCGCATCCAGAGCGAGGTGCAGCGCGCGATCCAGCGAAGCATCAAGGGCGTTGAATATTTCTCGACCTCGGGCCCTACGCTCGGCTCGACTCCGAAAGAGGTGCTGCATTCGCGCGGCACAATGAGCCTCTATCACTACCGGCCGATGTCGGACGAGATCTACCGCGTGCCGGTGCTGATCGTGATGGCCACCACCAACCGCGGCTACATTCTCGACCTCGTTCCCGGGCAGAGTTTCATCGAATTCCTGCTCAAGCGCGGTTACGACGTCTACATGCTCGACTGGAGCGCGCCGCGGCCGGAGGAGAAGAGCCTGCGGATGGAGGACTACGTCCTCGACTTCATTCCAGACTGCATCCGCAGGGTGCAGCAGGATTCCGGTGAGCAGGACGTCTCCGTCATCGGCTATTGCTTCGGCGGCGTGCTGTCGCTGCTGTACGGCTCGATCCACAAGGACGGGCCGATGAAGAATTTGATCTGCTTCACCACGCCGATCGACTTCCGCGAGATGAAGCTGTTCTCGAATTTCTCCGACCGCCGCTATTTCGATGTCGACCGTCTCGTCGACAGCATCGGCAATGTGCCGCCTGAGATGATCCTGTCCTCGTTCGAGATGCTGCGCCCGGCCTCGCGCACGGTGAGCCAGATCCAGCTCTGGGAAAACATCTGGAACGACGAGTTCGTCAAGTCGTACCGCATGTTCGACCGCTGGGCGACCGACACGCTGCCATTGGCCGGCGAATATTTCCGCACCATCACCAAGGACCTGATGTGGGATAACAAGCTGTTCAACGACACCATGTCGGTCGGCGGCCGCGCCGCCAGGCTTGAAGACATCAAGGTGCCGATCCTGCATGCGGTCGCCGAGCACGATCACATCGTGCCGTATGACGCCGCAAAGCACCTGATTGCGAAGATTGGATCTGCGGACAAGGAAGAGGTGATGCTGAAAGGCGGTCACGTCTCGCTCGTCGCGGGCGCCAACGCCGTGAAGCGGCTATGGCCAAAACTGGATTCCTGGCTGGGAAAGAGATCGATATGAGCGAACAGCGTTCCTATCCGCGTCAGGTCAAGACCGACGCCGGCGATATCGAGATCCGCCTGATGTCGCCCGCGGATGAGGCCGCGGTGCTCGCCTTCGGCAAGGGCCTGCCGACCCATGACTTGTTGTTCCTTCCGCGCAACATCAGCGAGCCGAAGGTGCTGTCGGCCTGGGTCAAGGAGATCGAGCGCGGCGCGATCACAAGCCTGCTTGCGGTCAGGGACGGCAAGGTCGTCGGCTGCGGCACGCTGGTGCGCGACCCGCACTCCTGGTCGCCCCATGTCGGCGAGATCCGCATGGTGGTTTCGCTCGACGTGCGCGGGAAGGGGGTGGGGCGGGCGCTGTCGCAGGAGACCTTTGCCCTGGCGCTTGGCGCCGGCCTGGAAAAACTCTCGGTCCAGATGACCGTCGACCAGCAGGCCGCGATCGCACTGTTCGAGAGCCTCGGCTTCAAGGCTGAGGCGCTGCTGCGGGACCACGTCCGGGACGTCGATGGCAAAACCCACGACATCGTGGTGCTCGGGCACAACATCGCGCAGGTCCAGGCCCAGATGGAGGCCTACGGGCTGCCGGGCGCGGTCCAGCACTAGGGCCGGCTACGTCCCCGGGAACCCGTCTGGCCAGGAAGGCCCCAGTTAAGGCTGTTCACGATTTCGTGATATCGCACCGCAACAAGAATATTGCATCGCACAATTAACTATGCCATATAGATCGGGCCCCGGGCCAATGCGGACGGGGTGAGCCCATAGCTCAGAGCAACGAGGATGGAGAGAACCCCAATGACCACCGAAACCAACACCGCTTTCGAAGGCTTCAAGGACGCATTCAAGAACATCCAGAACCTGGAAGTTCCCGAGGCCGCCCGCGAGTTCGTCAAGAAGTCCGCCAACACCGCCAAGGACCGTGCTGCCGAGGTGTTCGCTGGCTCCGAGCGCGTGACCGCCGCCGTCGAGAACGCGGTGACCGAGTCCGTCACTGAAGCCGGCAAGATTAGCCGCAACATCCAGCAGGCGATCTATGACGACGCCCAGGCGTTCTTCGCCGGTATCGACAAGCTTGCCTCCGCCAAGTCGGTCAGCGAAGCCGTCGAGATCCAGTCGGGTCTGCTCCGCGCCCGCGGCGAAGTGTTCGTCTCGCGTGCCAAGGCGACCGCCGATTATTTCGGCAAGCTCGCCGCCAACGGCGCGAAGTCCGCTCAGGACAATTTCGCCAAGGTCTACACCAAGACCGCCTGATCTGGCGCCCTGAGTAGAAACTGAAATTTGAGGCCCGCTTCGGCGGGCCTTTTGTTTCTTGCATTGCCGTCAATTTCGCGCTGGTGACGACGCAATCCAAAGTCCTCCTGCGGAAAGATTCCGGATTGCTTCGCTTCGCTCGCAATGACGAGTAGGGTGATGCAGTGATGACCCCACCGGCCACCTTCTCCCCCGTCAGCCCCGGCGACACCGAACGCGCGGCGGAGCTGCGCCGCGTCAAAGTGCTGGCGGCGCTGGTGCTGGCGTCGACGCTTGCGGTCTTCATCGCCGCGAAGATTCTTCTGCACGTGCACCCGGTGTTCGGCTTCATCGCCGCCTTCGCGGAAGCCGCGACCATCGGCGGCCTCGCCGATTGGTATGCCGTGGTTGCCCTGTTCAAGCGGCCGCTCGGCCTGCCGATCCCGCACACCGCGATCATCCAGAGCAACCAAGCCCGCATCGCCGACAAGCTCGGCGAGTTCATCCAGGTGCACTTCCTCGAGGCCGGCCCGGTCGAGGCCAAGCTGAGGGAGATCGACTTCGGCTCCTTCGTTGCCGACTGGTTGCGCGATCGCAAGCGCAGCGACGATCTTGCGCGCTTCGCGCTGCGCCTGCTGCCGGAGGCTGTCTCCGCAACCGAGACCTCCGGCCTGATGACCTTCATCATCCGCCGCATGTCCTCGCAGCTCCAGGCGATCGACCTTGCGCCGCTCGCCGCCGGTACGCTGCGCGGCTTCGTAGCGGAGGGACGGCACCAGATCCTGTTCGACGATCTCCTGCGCGTGATGCACGAGACGCTGAACCAGCAAGAGACGATGGGGATGATCCGCGAGAAGGTGCGTGCGGAGTTGCCGACCTTGCTCAGGCTTTATCGCGCCGACAAATTTCTGGTGAACAAGATCGTGGCGTCCGCCACGGCGTTCTTCAATGAGGTGCGCAGCGATCCCAAGCATCCGTTCCGCGGCGAGTTCGATCGCATGGTGCTGAGCTTCGTCGACCGGCTCGGCAGCGATCGGGCCTATATCGACCGCATCGATGGATTGAAGCGCGATCTGTTGGCGCGGCCCGAGCTTGCCGATCTCGCCCGCACGGTATGGGCCAATACGCGTTCTTTCATCGAGCGCAGTGCGAGTGGTGAGACGCAGGTGCTGCAACATCATCTCGCCGGCATGTTCGTCGCGGCAGGCGAAGCGCTGGCCGGCGATGCCGAGCTGCGCGGCGAGATCAACAAGGGCCTTGTCGCAGTGCTGCGCAGCTTCGTCGCCGACCAGAAGAGCGGCGTCTCGATCTTCATCTCCGACCAGGTCAAGGCGTGGGACATGGCGCAGCTGATTTCCCTGATCGAAATCAACATCGGGCGCGACCTGCAATACATCCGCTTCAACGGTTCGCTGATCGGCGGCCTCGCCGGGCTCGCGCTGTACTCCGTAGAATTCCTGCTCCGATTGCTGTGACTTTTGGGTGACGGCCGCTGGCATTAACGCACGGGCCTATTGTCGCCTCGCGTCTCTCCCGCTTGAATGTCGGGAACCGGCCGCCTAGCTGATTCATGTTGCGCTGCGGAACGATCAAGAAGCCGGTGCATTGGAATTCATGCCCATTTGCCGGCATCGCGGCGGGCGGCCTTTCAGGAATTCTTCCCAGGGGAAACATTGATGACCGCTACTGCCCAGACGCTGCGTCCGCCGTCCAGAACTCTGATGTTTCTGGAAGGCCGCGCGATCCACGAATTCGGCGCATTCCTCGGCGCGCTGCCGCTGTTGAGCCTCGCGCCGCGCGGCGATGGGCATCCGGTGCTGGTGCTGCCGGGCCTCGTCGCCTCCGACGCGTCCACGCGCGCGCTGCGGGCGTTTCTGACCAGCAAGGGCTATGCAGTGAGCGGCTGGCGCCAGGGCCGCAACTACGGCCTGCGCGAGGGCGTGCAGAATGCCATGGTCGATCTGATCGAGGAGCTCAGCGACAAGCATGGCCGCAAGATCAGCGTGGTTGGCTGGAGCCTCGGCGGCCTCTATGCGCGTCAGCTCGCCAAGATGATGCCCGAGCGCGTGCGCCAGGTCATCACGCTCGGCAGCCCGTTTGCGGGCGACCCCCGTTCGACCAATGCCTGGCGTGTCTATGAATGGGCGAGCGGGCGGAAGTCCGACGAGGTCGATCCGCAGTTCGGCGGCGATCTCGCCGTCGCGCCGCCGGTGCCGACCACCGCCATCTTCAGCCGCACCGACGGCGTCTGCGCCTGGCAGGGCTGCATGGAGAGGACGAGCGCACAGACCGAGAGCATCGAGGTCGAAAGCAGCCATTGCGGCATGGGCCATCATCCCGCCGTGGTCTATGCCGTGGCCGACCGGCTCGCGCAGAAGGAAGGCCAATGGCGCCCCTTCGACCGTAGCGGCTGGCGCAGCGTGGTCTATCCCGATCCGCATCGATAGTCGGGCCTGCGTGGTTCTCCCGGCGATGCGAAGCATCGTCCGGAGACGCGCGGCTTAGCCGCGCTCCTCACCGTGAGGGTTGAAACTCAGCGATGCCGCACGGAAGCGATCAGACCTCATCCTGAGGAGGCGCGACGCGCCGTCTCGAAGGATCGAGCCCGGCTCTAGTCGCTCCCATCCATTGTCGCGCCGGCACCAAACGCGCTATGCCTCGCGCATGGCGCATCCTCTCTCCCGCATCATCGACCAGCTCAAGCGTGAACCGTCGCGCACCGGCTCCATCGTCATCACCGTGTTCGGCGATGCCATCGTGCCGCGCGGCGGCTCCGTGTGGCTGGGTACGCTGCTGGAATTCTTTGAAGGCCTGGATATCGACAGCGGCGTCGTCCGCACCGCGATGTCTCGTCTTGCCGCCGACGGCTGGCTGACGCGCGCGAAGGTCGGTCGCAACAGTTTTTATCGCTTGGCCGACAAGGGCCGACAGACATTCGAGGCTGCGACGCGCCATATCTATGATCCGCCGCCGTCCGACTGGACCGGGCGCTTCGAGCTGATCCTGATCGGCAATGGGGAGGACCGTGACGCCTCGCGCGAAGCGCTGCGCAATGCGGGGTTCGGCAGTCCGCTGCCCGGCGTGTGGGTCGCACCGTCAGGCGTGCCGGTGCCGGACGAGGCCTCGGGCGCGATCCGTCTCGAAGTCTCGGCGGAGGATGACAGCGGCCGCCGTCTGCTTAGTGCGAGCTGGCCGCTGGACCGCACCGCGGACGCTTATCTGAAATTCATGAAGACGTTCGAGCCGCTTCACGCCGCGATCGCGCGTGGCACGGATCTGTCCGAGGCCGACGCCTTCACCGCGCGTATCCTGCTGATCCACTATTACCGCCGCGTCGTGCTGCGCGATCCGCTGCTGCCGGAAAGCCTGCTGCCAGGGGACTGGCCGGGCAGGGCGGCACGGGAGCTCTGCGGCGAAATCTATCGCGCGTTGCTTGTCCCCTCCGAACAATGGCTTGATGGCCATGGAACCAGCGAGAGGGGGGCATTGCCGCCGGCGCGAAAGCTTCTGGAACGGCGGTTCGGTATCTGATTTTATGTTACAGAAATATCTTGCATAGAGTGATTCTTGTTATATATTGCCTCCCAATAAAACGGGAGGATGCGCATGTATACCCAGGCGCTGAACACGGCCGAGGCCGACGATCGCGGTCTTGAGGACGCGGCCAGGGCCGCGCAGTTCCAGGCCCGCATCGATGCCGAGGAGCGCATCGAGCCGAACGACTGGATGCCGGCGGCCTATCGCAAGACGCTGACCCGCCAGATCTCCCAGCACGCCCATTCTGAAATCGTCGGCATGCTGCCCGAAGGCAACTGGATTACGCGCGCGCCGACCCTGCGCCGCAAGGCCGCGCTGCTCGCCAAGGCGCAGGACGAGTGTGGCCACGGACTTTATCTCTATGCCGCCGCGGAAACGCTCGGCACCTCGCGCGAGGAACTGGTCGATGCCATGCTCGCGGGCAAGGCCAAATATTCCTCGATCTTCAACTATCCGACGCTGACCTGGGCCGACATCGGCACCATCGGCTGGTTGGTCGATGGTGCCGCGATCATGAATCAGATCCCGCTGTGCCGCTGCTCTTACGGCCCTTATGCGCGCGCGATGATCAGGGTCTGCAAGGAGGAGTCGTTCCATCAGCGCCAGGGCTACGAGATAATGCTGACGCTGTGCCGCGGCTCGGACGAGCAGAAGGCGATGGCACAGGACGCGCTCGACAGGTGGTGGTGGCCGGTGCTGATGATGTTCGGCCCGCCTGATGCCACCAGCCAGCACAGCGACACCTCCACGAAGTGGAAGATCAAGCGGTTCTCCAATGATGAGCTGCGCCAGAAATTCGTCGATGCCACGGTGCCGCAGGCGCACTATCTCGGCCTCATCATTCCAGATCCCGGCATGATTCAGGATGCGGACGGGCACTGGCGTTACAGCGAGATCGACTGGACCGAATTCAAGCAGGTGCTCGCGGGCAATGGGCCCTGCAATCGCGACCGCATGGTCGCGCGGCGCAAGGCACATGAAGAGGGCGCCTGGGTGCGCGAGGCGGCAGCCGCATACGCGGCAAAGCGTGCGCAGCGCCAGACCGCGCAAGCCGCGGAATAGGGGGATCAGGATGACGACGCCGAACACACCGCTGTGGGAAGTCTTCATTCGCAGCCGCAACGGACTTGCGCACAAGCACGTCGGCTCGCTGCACGCCAGCGACGCCACCATGGCCCTGCAGGCCGCGCGCGACATCTACACCCGCCGCGGCGAGGGGCTGTCAATCTGGGTCGTGCCGTCGACCGCGATCACCGCGAGCGATCCCGCCGAGAAGGGCATGATGTTCGAGCCGGCGGAATCGAAGATCTATCGCCACCCCACATTCTACGAGGTGCCCGAGGAAGTGGGGCACATGTGATGCCCATCGCCAACATCCAGGTCTCCGAAACGCCGCTGGTGCTCTGCGCGCTGCGTCGTGCCGACGATGCGCTGATCCTCGGTCACAGATTGTCGGAATGGTGCGGACATGCACCGATGCTGGAAGAGGACATGGCACTGTCCAACATTGCGCTCGACCTGATCGGTCAGGCGCGCGAGCTCTACAGCTACGCAGCGAAGGCAGAAGGCGGGGATAACGACGAGGACAAGCTCGCTTATCTGCGCGACGTCAGGCAGTACCGCAATTTGCTGCTGGTCGAGCAGCCCAATGGCGATTTCGCCCAGACCTTGGTGCGGCAGTTCTTCTATTCCGCCTTCGCCGACCTCTATTGGCGCGCGATGATGACATCGCGCGACACGACGCTTGCCGCGATTGCCGCCAAGTCGGAGAAGGAGAGTGCCTACCACCTGCGTCACGCCTCGGAGTGGATCATCCGGCTCGGCGACGGCACCGATGAGAGCCACGCCCGCGCGCAAGCCGCGATCGATCATCTCTGGGCCTTCACCGGCGAGATGTTTGCCGTCGACGAGGGCGAGCGCGCCTTGATCCATGCCGGTGTCGCCATCGATCCCGCGAGCTTGCGGGGTCGTTGGTTGACGACGGTGTCTGATATCGCCCGCGAGGCGACACTCGAGCTGCCGCAGAACGACTGGATGCAGCAGGGCGGCCGCGTGGGCCGGCACAGCGAGCATCTCGGTCATCTCCTGTCCGAGCTGCAATCGATGCAGCGCACCTTTCCGGGGCTGACATGGTGACGGTGCTCGACCGCGACAGCGAGCTGCGCCAGCGTGCCTGGGATGCCGCGGCGAGCGTGGTCGACCCGGAGATTCCGGTCTTGACCATCGCCGATCTCGGCGTGCTGCGCGAGGTTGCGCTCGACGGCGACCGTGTCGAGGTTGCGATCACGCCGACCTATTCCGGCTGTCCGGCGATGAACATGATCGCGCTGGAGATCGAGCTGGCGCTGGAGCGCGCCGGTTTCAGCCGTCCAACAGTCCGCACCGTGCTGTCGCCGGCCTGGACCACCGACTGGATGAGCGAGGAGGGCCGCCAAAAGCTGCGCACTTACGGCATTGCGCCGCCGCAGGCCTCACACTCGCGCCGCGCGTTGTTCGGCGTGCAGGCCGTGGCGTGCCCGCAATGCGGCTCGGAAAACACCGAGCTGCTCTCCGAATTCGGCTCGACCTCCTGCAAGGCCCTATGGCGCTGCAAGGCCTGCCGCGAACCCTTCGATTACTTCAAGTGTCATTGAAGGACGCACGATGCCAACCCCATCGTCATTGCGAGGAGCTCTTGCGACGAAGCAATCCAGACTGCCCCCGCCGAAAGACTCTGGATTGCTTCGCTTCGCTCGCAATGACGAGGAAAAGACTGAACGAGGTCATCCTTGATGTCAGCCGCCACACCGCGTTTCCACCGCCTGGCCGTCAGCGATCTCCGCCGCGAGGCGGCCGACGCCGTGTCGATGACGTTCGCCATCCCCGGCGAGCTCGCGCGCGATTACGTCTTCACGCCCGGCCAATACCTCACGCTCCGCACCACGCTGGATGGAGAAGAGGTGCGCCGTTCCTATTCGATCTGCTCCGGCCCCGACGACGGCGAGATCCGCATCGCCGTGAAGAAGATTGACGGCGGCGCGTTTTCGAACTGGGCGGCGGATGAGCTGAAATGCGGCGACGAGCTCGACGTGATGACGCCGACGGGTCGCTTCGGTGCGATCCCTCAAGCGGACGTCGCGCGCATCCATGTCGGCTTTGCCGCGGGTTCCGGCATCACGCCGATCCTGTCGATCGTCAAGGGGACGCTCGCGCGTGAACCTGAGAGCCGCTTCTTCCTGTTCTACGGCAACCGCACCACCGACAACATCATGTTCCTCGAGGCGCTCGAGGAACTGAAAGACCGTTTCATCGATCGCCTCTCGATCTTCCACGTCATCTCCGGCGAGGAGCAAGACATCCCGATCCTGCATGGCCGGCTCGACGGCGACAAGGTGAGGGTGCTGCTGCGCTCGCTGGTGCCGGCGGGAAGCGTCGATCATGTCTACATTTGCGGGCCCCTCGGCATGAGCGAGGATATCGAGGCGACCTGCCGCGAGCTCGGCATCGTGCAGGATCGTATTCACGTCGAGCGCTTCGTCTCCGAATTCGGCGGCAAGCCGCGGCCGAAGAAGGTGGTGGCTCCCGACGCGCCGCCGAAGGCGATTGCCTCGCTGATCATCGACGGGAAGCGTCGTGACGTTCCGGTTGCCGAGGACGAGGCGATCCTCGATGCCGCGTTGCGCGCCGGCGTCGATCTGCCGTTCGCCTGCAAGGGTGGCATGTGCTCGACCTGCCGCGCAAAACTGGTCGAGGGTGAGGCGCCGATGGACATCAATTATTCGCTGGAACCGTGGGAGCTGAAGGCAGGCTTCGTCCTGACCTGCCAGGCCAAGCCCACGACCGGGCGCGTGGTGGTCGACTACGACCACGTTTGACAGTTTTGGCCAACCAGCAGAACATCATGAGCAAAAGTCTGGCCGGGAGAAGCGCGTGAACGTCAAAGCCGCCCTGTCGCCTGAGGATATCGCCCGCGCCTGCGCCGATGCGATGTGGGCCGAGGATGACGCCTCCAAGGGTCTCGGCATGGAGATCGTCGAGATCGGCCCGGGCTTTGCGACGCTGGCGATGACGGTGCGGCCTGACATGGTCAACGGCCAGCGCATCGCTCATGGCGGCTTCATCTTCACGCTCGCCGATTCCGCCTTCGCGTTCGCCTGCAACTCGCACAATGAGCGCGTGGTCGCGGCGCAGGGACAGATCACCTTCATCAAGCCGGGCAAGCTTGGCGATCGCCTCGTTGCGAAGGCACGCGAGATCACACGCGGGGGCCGTTCCGGGATCTACGACGTGCGTGTCACCGCGGGCGATACCGTCATCGCGGAATTCCGCGGGCACTCGCGTGTGATTCCCGGCACGTGGCTGCCGACGCAGGACCAATAAGAGACCAATCAAGAAAAGAACAAATCGATGTTGTGGGGAAGCGAGGATGGCTTTGACGAAGCTCAAGCAAGGCGGCAGCTCCTATAGCCCCGAGATGGACGCGCATGAGCGCGCCTCGCGCGACGAGATCATGGCGCTGCAGAAGCAGCGGCTGGCCTGGTCGTTGAAGCACGCCTATGACAACGTCGCGCATTATCGCAAGGCCTTCGACGGGGCCGGCGTGCATCCGTCCGACTTTCGCGAGCTCTCCGATCTTTCAAAGTTTCCGTTCACGGTGAAGACGGACCTTCGCGACAATTATCCCTTCAACATGTTCGCGGTGCCACGCGAAAAGCTGGTGCGCGTGCATGCCTCTTCCGGCACGACCGGCAAGCCGATCGTCGTGGGGTATACGCAAGCCGATATCGACACATGGTCGGAAGTCATGGCGCGCTCGATCCGCGCCGCCGGCGGCCGCACCGGCATGATCATCCACAATGCCTATGGCTACGGTCTCTTCACCGGTGGGCTCGGTGTCCACTATGGCGCCGAAAAACTCGGCTGCACCGTGGTGCCGATCTCCGGTGGCATGACCGAACGGCAGGTGCAGCTCATCAACGACTTCCGGCCTGATATCATCACGGTGACGCCCAGCTACATGCTGCCGATCCTCGACGAGTTCAAGCGCCAGAGGCTCGATCCGCGCCAGTGCTCGCTCAAGGTCGGCATCTTCGGTGCCGAGCCCTGGACCAATGCGATGCGCGGCGAGATCGAGGACGCCTTCGACATGGATGCGACCGACATCTACGGCCTCTCCGAGGTGATCGGCCCCGGGGTCGCGCAGGAGTGCATCGAGACCAAGGACGGACTCCATATCTGGGAGGATCATTTCTACCCCGAAGTGATTGATCCCGAGACCGGCGCGGTGCTGCCGGACGGCGAGAAGGGCGAGCTGGTCTTCACCTCGCTCACCAAGGAAGCTTTCCCGGTGATCCGCTATCGCACCCGCGACCTGACGCGGCTCCTCCCCGGTACGGCACGCCCCGGCATGCGGCGCATGGAGAAGGTGACGGGCCGCTCGGATGACATGATCATCCTGCGCGGCGTCAACCTGTTCCCGACCCAGATCGAGGAGGTGCTGCTCGCGACCGATTGGTGCGGCGGCCACTTCATTCTGGAGCTGACCCGCGAAGGCCGCATGGACGAGTTGACCATCATCGCCGAAGCGAGGCCGGAGAGCTGGGACGGCCGAGGGCTCATCGATCACGCCGATCGAATCTCAACCCACATCAAGAACACCATCGGCATCAGCTCCAGGGTGCAGGTTGTCGCGCCAGCCACGCTGGAACGCTCGCTGGGCAAGGCCAAACGCCTCTACGACAAGCGGCCCAAGGACTGACACGGATTGACTTGCCTCCCGCCAAAGGCGACAAGGCCGCGAGAAATCCCGGGTCTTTTTATGTCGGCAGCCGATACCAAAACCGTCGAAGCGCGCTGCGTGCGCCTGCACACCAAGGTCGAAAACGCCGCTGCGCTCTCGCCGGTGATTGAGCCTGAGACGCTCACGCGCGGTCCGGACGATCTCCTGATCGAAGTGAAGGCTGCCGCGGTCAACCCGTCCGACGTCAAGGCCGCGACCGGATTGATGCCCTATGCCGTATTCCCGCGTACCCCCGGCCGTGACTATTCCGGCGTGGTCATCGACGGGCCGGCCGGCATGGTCGGCCGCGAGGTGTTCGGCTCCTCCGGCGATCTCGGCATCCGCCGCGACGGCACCCACGCCAGCCACCTCGTGGTCGAGGCCGACGCCGTGGTGGAGAAGCCGAAGGCGGTGTCGTGGGAGGAGGCGGCCGGCATCGGCGTTCCCTTCGTCACTGCGATGGAGGGCTTTCGCCGCGCCGGCGTACCGAAGAGTGGCGAGACCGTGTTGGTGTTCGGTGTCAACGGCAAGGTCGGCCAGGCCGCCGTGCAGATCGCGACGTGGCAAGGCGCACGTGTCATCGGCGTGGTGCGCAAGGCGGAGGCTTACGAAGGCCACGCCAACGCGCCGATCGAGGTGATCGACGCCTCCGCGACGGAGGTTGCCGCGCGCGTGCGCGAATTGACCGGGGGCAAGGGCGCCGACATTGTCTTCAACACGGTCGGCGATCCCTATTTCCAGGCGGCGCACAAGTCGCTCGCATTGCGTGGTCGCCAGATCCTGATCGCCGCGATCGACCGCATCGTGCAGTTCAACATTCTCGAATTCTACCGCGGCCAGCACACCTATGTCGGCATCGACACGCTGGGCTTGTCCTCGGCTGCAACTGGCGCGGTGCTTCGTGATCTCGGCCCTGGCTTTGCAAGCGGCCAGCTGAAACCGTTCCCGATCAAGGCGAGCGCCGTCTATCCGCTGGAGCGCGCCAAGGAGGCGTACGTCGCCGTCGCCGGCTCCTCGCGCGACCGGGTGATCCTGAAGCCGTAACACACCGTCATTGGAGCGTGGCGAAGCAATCCAGAAATGCATCCGCGGAAACAGACTGGATTGCTGCGCTGCGCTCGCAATGACGGAGAACGTCGAGAGATCTGAGAACAAGCGATGGAATCTGCCCTTCTCGTCATCCTCGCTGGCCTCGCCATCGGTCTCATCTACGGCGCCGTCGGCCTGCTCAGCGGTTTCTGCCTGATGAGCAGCATGCGCGGCTGGCTGGCCGAGGGGGACGGGCGGCTGGTGCGGACCTATGCGTTGGCGATCGCGGTTGCGATCGCCGCAAGCCAATTCCTCGCCGGCCGTGGCATGGTCGATCTCGGCAAGACGATCTACCTGCAACAGACTTTTTCGGTGCCGGTGCTGTTCCTCGGCGGCCTGCTGTTCGGTTACGGCATGGTGCTGTCGAACGGCTGCGGCTCGCGTGCGCTGGTGCTGCTCGGCCGCGGCAATCTCCGCTCCTTCGTCGTCGTGATCGTACTCGCCATCGCTGCGCAGATGACGCTCAAGGGCCTGATCGCGCCGGCGCGCATCGCCCTGGTTCAGGCCTCGCAAACCACCGTCGGCGCCAATTCGCTGCCGTCATTGCTGGCGACGCTCGGTCTCGCCGAACCTCTCTCTCGCGCGCTGGCTGCGGCTGTCATCGTCGGTGCGCTGGTCTTGTTTGCCCTGACGCATCCCGGGTTCCGCCGCTCGCCGGGCCAGATCGCAGCGGGCCTTATCGTCGGTCTCCTCGTTGCCGCCGGCTGGTTCGTCACCGGCCATCTTGGTGCCGACGACTTCAATCCCGTCGCGGTGACCTCGCTCACCTTCATCGCACCGATCGCCGACAGCCTGCAATACGCGATGCTCTCGACCGGCCTGGCGCTGAACTTCGGTATTGCGACCGTGGCCGGCGTCTTCGCCGGCAGCCTTGCGACGGCGCTGGCCACGGGCCGCTTCAAGCTTGAAGGCTATTCGTCTCCGCCCCATATGCTGCGCTCGGGCAGCGGCGCCGCGCTGATGGGGATTGGCGGCGTGATGGCGTTCGGCTGTTCGATCGGGCAGGGGCTCACCGGCATGTCGACACTCGCACTGGGCTCGTTCGTCGCAGTCGCGGGCATCCTGCTCGGCACGACGGCAGGCCTGCGCGGCGCGCTGCGGGTTCAGCCGCTTAAGGCTGCCGAAGCCCGCTCACCGGCCGCTTGAGCTAATCCACCGGCTTCGTCACGATGCGGATCTCCGACGTCAGCGTCCGGTGCACCGGGCACTTGTCGGCGATCTCCATCAGCTTTTTGCGCTGCTCGGCATCGAGCGCGCCGTCCATCGCGATGTCGCGCTCAATCTGGTCGAGCATGCCCTCGCGTGTGTCGCACTCCGCGCAGTCCTTGGCGTAGATCTTGGAGTGCTTCAGCGTGACGGTGACGCGGTCGAGCGGCAGCGACTTGCGGTCGGCATAGAGGCGCATGGTCATGGAGGTGCAGGCCCCTAAGCCGGCAAGCAGGAAATCGTACGGCCCGGGGCCGGCGTCCTCGCCACCGGCAGCAACGGGCTCATCCGCAACGAGTCGGTGCGGGCCGACGGTGATCGTCTGGTTGAACTTGCTTTTCCGGGTCTCCTGCACCACCACCTGGCGCGGCGCTTCGGGCAAATCCATCGCCTTCGCGGGCTTTGCGGTGTCGACGTAGCGGCTGGCCCAGGCCGCGATCACATCGGCCGCATAAAGCGCATCGGCGGGCTTGGTGAGCAGATGATCGGCATGGTCGAGCGAGACGAAGCTCTTCGAGTGCTTGGCTGCCACGAAGATCCTGGTCGCATTGTCGATGCCGACGGTGTCATCGACCGGCGAGTGCATCACCAGGAGCGCCTTGTGCAGACCGGTGATGTCTTTCATCAACTCGTGCTCGACGATGTCGTCGAGGAATTCGCGCTTGATGCGGAACGGGCGTCCCGCGAGCGAGACCTCGACCTCGCCCTGCGCGCGTATGTTTTCGACATGCTCCTTGAACAGGCCGGTCACGTGTGCCGGGTCGGATGGAGCCGCGATGGTCACGACCGCTCTGGCTTCCGGGATCTGTCCCGCTGCCGCGAGGATGGCGGCGCCGCCGAGGCTGTGGCCGATCAGGATCGACGGCGCCTTGCGGACGCTGCGCAGATGATCGGCGGCGCGGACGAGATCGGCGACGTTGGACGAAAAGGTCGCATTGGCGAAATCGCCTTCGCTCGAGCCGAGCCCGGTGAAGTCGAAGCGCAGAGCCGCGATGCCCTTGGCTGCGAGTGCGACCGCGATGCGCTTGGCCGCCAGCGTATCCTTGCCGCAGGTGAAGCAGTGCGCAAACAGCGCGTAAGCCGCGGGCTCGCCGTCCGGCAATTCCAGCGCGGCTGCAAGCTGGTGGCCGCCTTCGCCGGTGAATTGAAAGCGTTCCGTCGGCATGGGCTTTCCCCCGTTCTTGCTTGAGTTCTAATCGTCTGAATAGCGCTGTTCGGCCCAGGGATCGCCGCGGTTATGATAGCCGCGGACCTCCCAAAAGCCTGGCGCGTCCTCGGTCAGGAATTCGATGGCCTGGAGCCATTTCGCGCTCTTCCAGAAATACAGATGCGGCACGACCAGCCGCACCGGGCCGCCGTGCTCCTCCGTCAGCGGCTGGCCGGACCAGCTATGGGCAAGCAGCGCATCCTCGGCGGCAAAATCTTCCAGCGCGAGGTTGGTGGTGTAGCCGTCATGGGAATGCAGCGTTACGAAGCGGGCATCCTCGCGGGGCTGGCAGACCGCGAGCAGCTCGCGCGTCGCGAGACCTTCCCACTCGTTGTCGTAGCGCGACCAGGTGGTGACGCAATGGATGTCGGAGGTGAACCGGGCCTGCTTCTGCGCAGCGAACTCCGCAAAGGTCCAGAAAACGGGAGTCTCGATCGCACCGTAAACGTCGAGCCGCCAGCGCTCGCGCGACACCGGTGGCACAACCCCGAGATCGAGCACAGGCCAGTCCTTGGTGAGGTGCTGGCCGGGCGGCAGTCGCTGATCTTCCGGACGCGAAATCTTGCCGGTGAGGAAGCGGCCCTCGCGCGCCCATTTTTCCTTGGTTCGCGTCAGTTTGCTGTCGGGCGGCTCGTTGTCGTCAGCCATGGCCGTCCAGCCTCTCCGTACCCGTGTTGGAAAGACCTACATCGCCTTTCCCAGCAAAAATGGCAACTGGCGCGGGCCTCGCACCGTGCCCTGCGACCAGGTCACGGTGCCTGCCGGATCGAGGGCGAAATCTGGAATGCGCTTCAGCCATTCCTCCAGCGCAACTTGCATCTCCATGCGCGCCAGGTTGGAACCGACGCAGCGGTGAATGCCGAGGCCGAACGCAGCGTGGCGATTTTCGCGGCGGTCGATCACGACTTTGTCAGCATCCGGAAACATCTTGGGATCGCGGTTTGCGGCGGGGAATGACAGCAGCACCATGTTGCCCGCCTTGACCGGGCAGCCCGAGATCGTCGTCTCCTTGACCACCTCGCGGGCCATCGTCACCGGCGAATAGGCGCGCAGCAACTCCTCCACCGCGGTCGGAATCAGTGCGGGCTCGGCGAGCAGCCGCTCGCGGTCGGCCGGCGTCTTCGCAAGATGCCAGAGCGAGGAGCCGATCGCGCTCCAGGTGGTGTCGATGCCGGCGATCAGAAGCAGGCGCAGCGAGCCGAGGACGTGCGAGTCTTCGAGCGGGTTGCCCTCCTTGTCCCTGGCGTTCATCAGGTAGGAGATGAGATCGTCGGTCGGCTTGGTCTTGCGCTCCTCGATATGCGCGCTGAAATAGGCGCTCATCTCCTGCGCGGCCTGGAGCAGCTTGCTCTCGTCCTTGATGCCGAGCTCGAGGATCATGTGGATCCAGTTGATGAAGAGATCGCTGTCGCTCTCGGGGATGCCCAGCATGTGCGCGATGGCTCGAACCGGAATGTACTTGCTGTAGCGCGCGGCGGCGTCGACCTTGCCGTCGGCAATGAACCCGTCGATCAGCTCGTTGCAGATCGCGCGCATCCGCGGTTCCAGCTTCTTCATTGCGTCCGGCGTGAACGGCGGCAGCAGGAGCTGCTTGGCCGGCTTGTGCACGGGCGGGTCCGAGGTGATCGGCGGAGCGGCGTTCCTCGCGACCTCTGGACGAACGTCGCGCACGATGATGCGGCGTGAGGAGAAATGCTCGGTGTCGTTGGCGATCTCGCGCACGGCTTCATAGGTCGTCGGCATATAGCAGCCGAGGAAGCGCTCGGTGTGCACGACCGGACTTGCGGCGCGCAGCTCGTCCCAGATCGGGAAGGGATCCTCCGTCCACTGCGGGTCGGTGTGGTCGAAATCGTTGACCCAGTCGGTGACCGGCGGATGGGCGACAGGCTGGCTGACGTCGGACATATCAGGGGGAATCCTCGGGATGGTGATCGAAGCGCGCACGTGGGCACAAGGAAGCCCGCGCTACTCCTCGATCACGTCGATTGCGATTTCCGGGCAATTGGATTTGGCAAGCCAAGCCTTGTCTTCAAGGCCCGGCGGGACAATGCCGTCACCGGCTTCGTGGGCGTTGCCGTATTCGTCCAGCTCGAAAAGTTCCGGCGCGAGTGCCTTACAGCGCGCGTGGCCCTGGCATTTGTCAGGATCGACGTGAACCTTCAATCGCTCCGTCATGGCGGCTTCCTCGGTCGTATGCACGCGGCTCGAAGGCGGCGCGTTCCTCTTGTCAATATTGTCGGCGGCATTCGCCGCTTCTTCTAAGTTATATGCTATTACATTCGCGAGAGGCTTTCCCTGTCAAGCGCAAACTTATAGGCTTGCCTTCAACATGCGCTCTCAACTCGCCCGTAAGCCCGAGAACACCTACCACCATGGCGATCTCCGCGGCGCCCTGATCAAGGCCGCGTTGCGCGAGGCGGAGCAGGGCGGCGCCGAGGCGATCAGTATCAAGGCGCTGGCCAAGCAGCTCGGCGTCTCTCAGCCTGCGCCGTATCGGCACTTTGCCGATCGCGACGCGCTGCTTGCAGCGGTGACGGCGGAAGCATTCCGGCAACTCAGCGCGATCATGCGCGAGGCGATGGCTGGGACGTCGAAGCAATCAAAGCTGTCGCGGCTGGCGCAGGTCACTCTTGATTTCGGCCTGCGCCGCAACGGCATCTACCGCCTGATGTTCGCGTCGCGCACCGTCTCATGCGCGGCCAAGGACAGCGAGCTGCACGAAGCCACGCGCGAGACGTTTTCGCTCGTGATCGAAGCCCTGGAAGCGCCTGCGGTCGGCTATTTGCGCGAACGGCAGGCGCTCAAGATCTGGGCGGCGTTGCACGGCGTGGTGATGCTGGCAGAGCAGGGCCTGTTCACCGGCGAGGCTGCCCATGCCACGCGCGAGGAGCTGGTCGAGGATTTCGTCCGCGAAACGAAAGCCGCGCTTGCGGCTGCGATCAAGGGTGCTCGGCGGCGGAAGAAGGCCGGCTCCTAGCCCTTTGCTTTCAACAGCTTCATCAGCTTGTCGACCGCGCTGTCAGGCGTGGTCACGACGGGACGGCCAGTGGCTTCCGCGACCAGCTGTGCCGTCGCTGCGATGCTGAACTGCGCCAGCGCGATGACGTCGCAATCGCGCAGCTCCCTGGACGCTTCGACGATCAGCCGGTCATGCGTGGCGCGGTCGCCGCGATCGAGCGCCGCCAGCGCGCCCTCGGCAAGCTTCGGCACCACCTGGACCGAGGCCGGGAACTCCGGCGGCATCGAGACCAGCGTCGGGGGGAAGGTCGAGAGCAGGCCGATGCGCCTGCCCATCGTCACCGCGCGCTCGATCATCGCTTCGTTCGGCTTCAGCACCGGCATCGGCGCATGCGCGCGCGCGACCGCCTCGATGCAGGGGCCGAAGGCCGAGCAGGTGAACAGGATCCCGTTCGCTCCGGTCGCTGCTGCGTAATCGCCGAGCGCCAGGAAGCGCTCGGTCATCGCATCATTGAGTTTTCCGTCGCGCGCCAGATCCGCCGACAGGCTGTCGTCGAGCAGATTCATCAGCCGCGCCTCTGGCCACGCCTTCGCAAACGCCGCTTCGATCGGCGCGCTGGAGTGCTTGAGGGCGTGGATCAGGGCAATGCGCATGGACGTCGTCATTGAGCGTGACTATTTCGGTTTCGTGCCCCGGACGCAGCGCAATGCGAAGTATTGCGCTGCAGGGCCGGGCCCATTGTGGCCGCTGGGTCCCGGCTCTGCAGCAGCGGACCGGACGATGCGTCGCATCGCCGGGAGCTGCAGCGCGTCCGGGACGCGAGATGTTACTTGAACGGCACCGCGTACATCAAGCCGCCCTTGCTCCAGAGGCCGTTGAGGCCGCGATCGAGCTTGAGCGGGCTCGCCTTGCCGACGTTGCGCTCGTAGATCTCGCCGTAATTGCCGGTGGCCTTGATCGCGGTCACCAGCCATTTGTTGTCGAGCCCGAGCCGGGAGCCGAGATCGCCGGAGGCGCCTAAAAGGCGCTGGATCGCCGGTGTCTGCGATTTCGCCATCTCGTCGACGTTGGCCTGGGTGACGCCGAGCTCTTCGGCCTCGATCAGGCCGTAATGCAGCCAGGTGATGATGTCGCTCCAGACCTCGTCGCCGTTGCGGGTGAAGGGGCCAAGCGGCTCCTTGCTGATGGTCTGCGGCAGCACGACGTAGTCGGCCGGGTTCGGCGCGGCGGTCGTCACGGCGCCGGCGAGCGCGGAGGCGTCCTGGGTCATCGCATCGCAGCGGCCGCCGAAGAAGGTCTGATACATGGTGTCGACGCGGTCGAACACCAGCGGCTTCCAGTCGATGCCGTTGGCGCGGCCGTAATCGCCGAGCGTGACTTCGTGCGTGGTGCCCTGAGCCACGCAGACGGTGGCGCCTTTGAGGTCCTTGATCTCTTTTACGCCCAGATCCTTCTTCACGACGAAGCCCTGACCGTCGTAGAAGTTGATCGGGCCTTGCCGCAAGCCCAGCGTCACACCGCGCAAGTATGTCTGCGTCGAGTTGCGGTAGAGCACGTCGATCTCGCCCGATTGCAGGGCGGTGAAGCGGTTCTGCGCGGTCAGCGAGACGTAGCGCACCTTGCTGGCATCACCCAGCACGCCGGCGGCGAGCGCACGGCAATAGTCGACGTCGAGACCCCGGTAGTTGCCTTGCGAGTCCGGCGCCGAGAAGCCGGCAAAGCCGGCGCTGACGCCACATACCAGCGTGCCGCGGCTCTTCACCGTGTCGAGCGTTGCCGCCGCCGTCGCGACAACCGTCGATGCCGCGAGCATGCCCGCTGCGATAGCCACTTTCCTCATCATGCTACTCTCCCCTCAGTGATTGACACTACGCAACACGTTGTCGACGGCCGTGCCGAGCTTGTCGACGATCAAGTCGATCTCGTCCGCGGAGGCGATATAAGGCGGCGCCAGCAGCACATGGTCGCCGCGCACGCCGTCCACGGTGCCGCCGCCCGGATAGCAGCCGAGCCCATTGGCGAGAGCCTCCGCCTTGATCTTATGATTGAGCTTGAGCGCGGGATCGAACGAGGTGCGGCTGGCCCGATCTTCGACCAGCTCGATCGCCCAGAACAGGCCACGACCCCTGATGTCGCCGACATGGCGGTGATTGCCGAAGCGCTCGGTCAGCCGCTGTTCGAGCTGCTTGCCGCGTTCCTTGATGCGGTCGAGCAGGCGGTCCTCGCGGATCACCTCCTGCACCGCGAGTGCGGCCGCGCAGGCGAGGGGATGTGCCAGATAAGTATGACCGTGCTGAAAGGCGCCTGAGCCGGCGCGGATCGTGTCGATGATCTTGCCGCTGGCGAGCATCGCGCCGATCGGCTGGTAGCCGCCGCCGAGCCCCTTCGCGATGGCCTGGATGTCAGGCGCGATGCCTTCCTGCTCCCAGGCGTGCGTGGTGCCGGTGCGGCCCATGCCACACATGACCTCGTCGAGGATGAGCAGCGCGCCGTGCCGGTCGCAGATCTCGCGCATGGCCTTGAAGTAGCCGTCGGGCGCGGTCACGGCGCCAGCGGTGGCGCCGACGACGGGCTCGGCGAGGAACGCAGCGACCGTGTCGGGGCCGAGCCGCTGAAACTCAGCTTCGAGCTCCGCCGCCAGGCGCGCCACGAACTGCGCGTCGGATTCAACGTCGTGCTTCTCGTGATAGGCAAAGGCCGGAGTCACGTGGCTGAAGGCGGCCGAGAGCAGGGGGGCATAGGGCGCGCGTCGCCAGGCGTTGCCGCCGGCGGCGAGCGCACCAAGTGTGTTGCCGTGATAGCTCTGTCGCCGCGCGATGAAATGCTGCCGCTGCGGCTCGCCGCGCTCGATGAAATATTGCCGTGCGAGCTTGATGCTGGCCTCGATCGCCTCCGATCCGCCGCTGACGAAATAGGCGTAGGCGAGGCCGCCCGGCTCATGCCCGACCAGCGTCTCGGCGAGGGCCTCCGCCGGCTCGGATGAGAAGAAGGCGGTGTGGGCATAGGCCAGCGTTGAAGCCTGCTTCGCCATCGCCGCGATCACGCGCGGATGCTGGTGGCCAAGGCAGGAGACGGCCGCCCCGCCGGAGGCATCGATGATGCGGCGCCCGTCCTCGGCAAACAGATAGACGCCTTCGCCGCCGATCGCCTTGGGCGGTGTGTCACGCAACGAACGGTGCAGCACGCGGCTGGTGCGAGCGCTCATGGGTCAACCTTTCTCCGAGACATAGGTGGAGGCGGCATTGAGCCGCGCCTCGGTATTTTCTAGCCGCTTCTTCGCGGCGACGCCGCCGAGCGAGAACGTCACCGCGGCGAGCGACTGCGCGATCGCGATGGCGCCGGTGAGGCTCGGAAAGAACCCGGGCGAGGAGGCGGCTTCGAACAGCAGCACGTGATCGGCGCCCTCGGCCATTGGCGCAGAGAGGCTGTCCGCAATCGCGATCAGGGTTGCGCCGCTGCGATGAGCGGCCTGCGCGACGCGGACGCTTGCATGTGTGTAAGGCAGGAAGCCGACGACAATGACGGCTTCGCCAGGACGGAACGCGCCGAGATCGAGATCGTCGGGGCCGGATGTGCCGACGATCTGCACCTGCTCGGGACGAAACAGCCGCAGCTCGTAGTTCAGAAGTTCCGCGACGCTGCGGCAGCTGCGATATCCCGCGATCCAGATCCGCTTTGCGTCATGCAGCGCGCGGGCGGCGTCCGCAATCGGCTGGGCCGGAATGCGCGGAAGGCCGGCAGCCTCGGCCTCGAGCTTGTCGATGACGAGCGCGACGTCGGCATTGGGGCCATGACGCCGGCGCTTCGCCCTGCCGGAGAAGGGCGAAGTCTGCGAGGGCCGTCGCGCTTCCGTCAACGCGGCCCGCAACTCGTCCCAGCCGGAATAGCCGATCGCCTTGGCGAGGCGCGTGAACGCGGCGGGATCGGCGCCGGCTTCCGCCGCGAGGTCGCGCATCGAACGGGTGGTGGCGTCGTAATCGTTGGCGGCGACGAAGCGACCGACTTCCTGCAGCCGCATCGGGAGCGACGGCAATGCAATGCGCAGTTCGCTCAGGGGCGAGGATTTCGCAGGCTCGGCCATGAAACATTTGTTGCACGAAACTAGGTTTGGTGCAACAGTTGACGTGCGCTGCCGGAAATCGCTGCATTCGAGAAGGATTTTTGTGCTGTGACCGCCGATCATCCCAGACCGCCGCCGCGCCGCCGCTTGTTCGCACTCGGGCGCAACGAGTTGATGGGCCTGTTCTGGCAGGTCCTGGTGGTCGGGACCGCGGTTGGAGTGATCGCCTTCCTCTGGTCCAACACCGTCACCAACCTCTCGGCGCGCCGCATCACGACAGGCTTTGCCTTCCTTGGCCGCGAGGCCGGCATGCCCATCGCCGACAGCTTGCTCGCCTACAATCCGAGAGATACCTATCTCTGGGCCTTCGTCGTCGGGGTCGGCAACACCCTGCGCGTCGCCGTGATCGGGATCGTGCTCGCGACCATCCTGGGCACGCTGATCGGCATCTCGCGATTGTCTGCCAACTGGCTGTTGTCGCGGCTCGCCGCCGTCTATGTCGAAACCCTCCGCGACATCCCGCTGCTGCTTCAACTCCTGTTCTGGTACGTGCTGATGCAGGCGCTGCCGGCCGCGCGCGCGGCATGGCGGCCGATCGAGGGCGTGTTCCTCTCCAATCGCGGGCTGATCCTTCCGGCCATTCCGCTTGGCCCGCTGCAGCTTTGGGTGCTCGGCACCGCGCTGCTCGGGTTCGCCGTGTTCTATCTCGTCCGGAGGCAGCTCATCGTGCAGCAGATGCGCGACGGCAAGCCGCGACCAGCCTGGCCGTTTGCACTCGGCCTTGTCATTGTGCTGCCCGCAGCCCTCTCGTTGGTGCTCGGCGTGTCCTGGAAGGTTGAATGGCCGGAGCTGCGCGGCTTCAATTTCGTTGGCGGGCTGACGCTCGCTCCGGAATATTTCGCGCTGCTGATTGCGCTCGTGACTTACACCTCGGCGTTCATCGCCGAGATCGTGCGCAGCGGCATCCAGTCCGTACCGCGCGGGCAGTGGGACGCCGCCAATGCGCTTGGTCTCCGCCGCAGCTTCATGCTGCGGCAGATCATCCTGCCGCAGGCGCTGCGCGTCATCGTGCCGCCGATGACGAGCCAGTATCTCAACCTGACCAAGAATTCCTCGCTCGCGGTGGCAATCGGCTACCAGGACGTTGTCTCGATCGCCAACACCACGCTGAACCAGACCGGCCAGGCGATCGAAGCCATCGCGCTGATCATGGCCGTGTTCCTGACCATCAGTCTTTCCATCAGCTTCTTTATGAACTGGTACAATGCGCGCATCGCGCTGGTGGAGCGCTGATCATGACTGTGATCGCCGACATCCCCGATGCACCCCGCGCAGCCCGCCGACCGCAAGCCGGCAATCCGGCGCTGCGCTGGCTCCGCGCCAATTTGTTCTCGTCGATCCCGAACGGCATCCTCACGATCGTGCTGCTGGCAGTGGTCGCCAAGGGTATCTTCAGCTTCGTTCAGTGGGGCATCGCCAATGCCGTCTGGCTGACGCCGGCGAACGACTCAGCCGCCTGCCGCGCAGTGCGAGGCGTCGGGGCCTGCTGGGCGATCATCCCGGAAAAATACCGTTTCATCCTGTTCGGCACCTATCCGTTCGACGAGCAGTGGCGGCCGGCTCTGTCGGTGCTGCTGTTCATCGCGCTGTTCTATCTCTCTACCCGCCGCGCGCTGTGGCGGCGCGAGCTGGTCCTTGTCTGGATCGGTGCGCTCGCGCTGATCAGCGTGCTGATGTGGGGCGGGGTGCTCGGGCTCTCCTTCGTCTCGCAGGACCGCTGGGGTGGCCTACCGGTGACGCTGATCCTGGCGACGTTCGGGCTGGCGTTCGGTTTTCCGCTCGGCATCCTCGTCGCGCTCGGCCGACGCTCGAAGCTGCCGGCGATCCGCTCGCTCAGCGTGCTCTATGTCGAGCTGATCCGCGGCGTGCCGCTGGTGAGCCTGTTGTTCATGGCGAGCGTGATGTTCCCACTGTTCATGCCGGCTGGATTCAACATCGACAAGCTCTTGCGTGCGCAGATCGCGATCATCCTGTTCGCGGGCGCCTACCTTGCCGAAGTCATCCGCGGTGGCCTTCAGGCCGTGCCCCGCGGGCAGTACGAGGCGGCCGATGCGCTCGGGCTGTCCTATTGGCGCAAGCACCGGCTGATCGTGCTGCCGCAGGCGATCCGCCATGTCATCCCGCCGCTGGTCAATACCTTCATCGCCTTCTTCAAGGACACCAGCCTTGTGTTGATCATCGGCATCTTCAACCTGCTGACGACGGCGAAGACCGCGATCATTGATCCCGCGTGGCAACAGTTCTCGGTCGAGGTCTACATTTTCGTCGCCGCGATCTATTTCGTATTCTGCTTCGCGATGTCGCGCTATAGCCGCAGCCTGGAAGCGACGAGCGGAAGGTGATCTTCCTTCTCCCCTTGTGGGAGAAGGTGGCGCGAAGCGCCGGATGAGGGGTTGCTTCAGCGAACTCCCACGATGAGATTTCAGCGCGGAGAGATACCTCTCACCCGTCTCGCCGCTATGCGGCGAGCCACCCTCTCCCACAAGGGGAGAGGGGTACCGCGCTAGCATTATGGATCCCGCTACTTCTTCGCCTTCGGATCGATCGGCGTCGTGCCGCGCAGGCCCAAAATATCCTCCAGCACCTTCGCGCCCGCGAGTACGTCGGCGTCGCTTCGCGGCGCTCCGACCACCTGCACGCCGACCGGCAGACCCGACGCCGTGAAGCCGCACGGCAGCGACAGCGAGGGGCAGCAGGCCAGCGTGATGGCGTAGACGATGCCGAGCCATTCGACGTAATTGTCGAACCTCTTGCCGGCGCATTCGGCGACATAGCGGTGCTCGATCGGGAAGGGCGGCACGATCGTGGTGGGGGTCAGCAAGAGATCGTAGGTCTTGAAGAACTCGACGGCCCGCGCGGTCATGCCGACGCGCTGGGCCTCGGCGCGCTCGAGCCGCTCCACCGTGAGCTTGAGGCCTTCCTCGATGTTCCAGATCACCTCGGGCTTGAGCAGGTCGCGTTTGGTCCGGAGAAGTTGCGCTTTGCTGATCGCGAAGTCGAAGGCACGCAGCACGTGGAAGCATTCATGCGCCTCGCGCCAGTCCGGATGCGCCTCCTCGACGATGGCGCCCGCCTCGGCAAAGCGTTCAGCTGCCTTGCGGGTGATCGCCTTCACCTCGGGATCGACAGGCGTAATGCCGAGATCGGGCGAATAGGCGATGCGCTTCGGCTTCCTGCCCGACTGTGCCGCCGACAGGAACGAGATCACGGGCGCCGGCAGCGACAGTGGATCGGCGGCATAGTCGCCGCTCATGGCATCGAGCAGCAGCGCGAGATCCTCGACATTGCGCGCCATCGGGCCCTGTACGCCGAGATTGCGATCTATGCCCGCTTTCGGCGTATGCGCAACGCGGCCGATGCTCGGCCGCATGCCGACGATGCCGCAGAAAGCCGCCGGGCTGCGCAAGCTGCCGCCCATGTCGGAGCCCTGCGCGAGCCAGGCCATGCCGGTGGCGAGCGCCACTGCCGCGCCGCCGGAGGAGCCTGCCGCGGATTTCGAAATATCCCAGGGGTTGAGCGTCGCGCCGAACACCTCGTTGAAGGTGTTGGCGCCGGCGCCGAATTCCGGCGTGTTGGATTTCGCGTAGACCACCGCGCCATTGGCTTCGAGATTCTCGACCATGAGGTCGGACTTGGCAGGGATATTGTCCTTGAAGATCGGCGAGCCCTGGGTGTTCAGCACGCCCGCAACGTCGGTCAGATCCTTGATCGGCACCGGCAGGCCCGCGAGCAGCCCCCTCGCGCCGGCGGGTTTCCGCATCAGCGCCTTGGCGCTGTCCCGCGCGCGATCGAAGCACAGTATCGGCAGTGCATTGACCTTGCCGTCGACCTCACTGATGCGCTGCTCTACCGTATCCAGCAGTTCGAGCGGCGAGACGTCGCCGGAGCGCAGCTTGTCGACGACGGCGCATGCGGTTTCGCGGATCAGCTCTTGAGACAACGATTTTTCTCCTGTGCTTACTGTGTCGTCATTGCGAGCGCAGCGAAGCAATCCGGACTATTGCCCGCTGATACATTCCTGGACTGCTTCACTGCGCTCGCAATGACGGATAAACTAACCCCACCCGGCGCTGATGCCGCCGTCCACCGTATAGATCACGCCCGACGTATACCCGGCGCGATCCGACGCCAGGAACGCCATGAGATCCCCGATCTCACGCGCATGCGCAGGGCGGCCGAGCGGCAGGCTCTTCTGGAATTCCTTGTAGCGGCTCTCGTCGCCGAACTGGTGCTTGGCCCTCGTCTTCAGCAGTGTGACGTGGCGGTCCGTGCCGACAGGACCGGGATTGATGCCGACCACGCGGATGTTGTCGGCAAGACTCTTGCCGCCGAGCGCGCGGGTAAAGGCCATCAGCGCGGCATTGCCGGCACTGCCGCAGATGTAGTTGGCGTCGAACTTTTCGCCGGCAGCCCCGATGTCGTTGACGATGACGCCGCCGCCTCTAGCTTTCATCTGCGCGTAGATCTGCCGTGTGAGGTTGATGTAGCCGAATACTTTCAATTCCCAGGCGTGGCGCCAGGTCGTCTCGTCGATCTTGTCGATCGAACCGCCGGGGATGTCGCCGGCATTGTTGACGAGCACGTCGATGTCGGCGGCTTCGCTGGCGAGCCGCGCCACGTCCTCCGCCTTGCGCAGGTCGACGATGCTCGTTGCGGCGTCGATCTGGTGTGCGGAACGCAATCGGTCGGCCAGCGCCTTGAGCTGGTCGCCGCTGCGGGCGGCGAGCAGGAGGTGCGCGCCTTCCTCGGCAAACGCCTCGGCGGCGGCAGCGCCAATGCCCTTTGACGCGCCCGTGATCAGGACACGCTTGCCACTCAGATGCAAATCCATGAGGGGTACTCGCAGGATAGGAACAGGATAAAATCAGTAGGCGCTTGGCCGCGCCATGGTCAACATTGCAGTGCAGCGTTGCACTGCCGACGCGTTTGGTCCATTGCAGTGCGGTCAAAAGGCGGCGGCTGCCGGACCAACCAAGGACGTTCTCGATGAGCAAGAAACAATACCGGATCGCAGTCATTCCCGGCGACGGCATCGGCAAGGAAGTGATGCCCGAAGGCCTGCGCGTTCTGGAGGCTGCGGCGAAGAAGCACGGGGTCGCCGTGCATTTCGACCATTTCGACTTCTCGTCCTGGGACTATTACGAGAAGCACGGCCAGATGATGCCGGACGATTGGAAGGACAAAATCGGCAAGCACGATGCGATCTATTTCGGCGCGGTCGGCTGGCCGGCCAAGATTCCGGACCACGTCTCGCTGTGGGGCTCGCTGATCAAGTTTCGCCGCGAGTTCGACCAATATGTGAACCTGCGCCCGGTGCGACTGATGCCCGGCGTGCCGTCGCCGCTGGCGGGCCGCAAGCCTGGCGATATCGATTTCTGGGTGGTGCGCGAGAACACGGAAGGCGAATATTCCTCCGTCGGCGGCCGCATGTTCCCGGACACCGACCGCGAGTTCGTGACGCAGCAGACCGTGATGACCCGCACCGGCGTCGATCGCATCCTGAAGTTCGCCTTCGAGCTCGCGCAGTCGCGGCCGAAAAAGCACCTGACTTCAGCGACCAAGTCGAACGGCATCTCCATCACCATGCCCTATTGGGACGAGCGCGTGGAGGCGATGGCCAAGAAGTTTCCGGGCGTGAAGTGGGACAAGTACCACATCGATATTTTGACGGCGAACTTCGTGCTGCATCCGGACTGGTTCGACGTCGTGGTCGGCTCGAATCTGTTCGGCGACATCCTCTCCGATCTCGGCCCGGCCTGCACCGGCACCATCGGCATCGCGCCGTCTGGCAATATCAACCCCGAGGGCGATTTCCCCTCGGTGTTCGAGCCGGTGCACGGCTCGGCGCCCGATATCGCAGGCCAGGGTATCGCTAACCCGATCGGCGCGATCTGGTCAGGGGCGATGATGCTCGAGCATCTCGGCGAGAAGGAAGCCGGCAAGTCGATTGTCGATGCGATCGAGCGCACGCTCGCCGAACGCACGCTGCGCACCAAGGACCTCGGCGGCAACGCGGATACGACAGCGTGCGGCAAGGCGGTCGCGGATATGGTGGATTGAGGTGCTACTTTCCCTCTCCCCTTGTGGGAGAGGGTGGCTCGCCGCGTAGCGGCGAGACGGGTGAGGGGTCTGTCTCCGCGGAGACAGGCGTCTATCAGTTGCACGATTGCTCGCGGATAGAACCCCTCATCCGGCGCTTCGCGCCACCTTCTCCCACAAGGGGAGAAGGGAAGGGAACGTGCTCCCGCGCCGTTCAGCCCGCGATCTTCTCGATTGCTGCCTGATCCAGCCCGAACTTCTTCCCGGCCTCCAGGATCTCCTGCCACGTGGTCGGATCGACCGGAATGCCTTCGGCGAGGCGCTTCTTCCTGGTTTCGCGTTCGGGGTCGCCCGCGATCTTGACCTTGTCGATGCCGGCTGCGGGCGGCGAGCCGGTGTGCCAGGCGACGAAGCTCTCGGCCTCGCGCGCGAGGTTTTCGCCGGTGCCGAGCTTGCTCGGGTCGATGACAATCGAGAGCATACCGTTGAGGACGTTGTACTTGCCGTCGGACGGGCCCTTGACCACCTGCCCGCCGGAGAGCGCGCCGCCGAGGATTTCGCACACCAGCGCGAGCCCCGAACCCTTGTGCTCGCCGAACGGCAGGATGGCGCCGTACGGCGGGATCACGGTATAGCGCGGATTGACCGTGGGCCTGCCTTCATCGTCGATGATGGTGCCGCCCTCAAGCTCGACGCCCTTGTTGTGGGCAACGCGGGTCTTGCCCTGCGCGATCTTGCTGGTGGCGAAGTCGAGCACGATCGGGTCCTTGCCCCTGCGCGGAATGCCGACGCAGAACGGGTTGGTGCCGTGGCGCGCATCGCTGCCGCCCCAGGGCGCCACGATCGGCCGTGAGATCACGTTGACGAAGTGGATCGAGACGAGGCCGTGGTCGATGCACTGCTCGGCCCAATGGCCGATGCGGCCGATATGGTGCGAGTTGGAAAGACCGACGAGGCACACGCCGTTTTGCTTGGCGCGCTCGGCCGCGAGCTCCATCGCTTCATGGCCGATCACCTGGCCGTAGCCGGTGAGGCCGTCGAGGGTGAGAAGCGGCCCGGTGTCGAGCACGATCTTGACGTGCTGGTTTACGGCGAGGCCGCCGTTGGTGACGCTCTGGACATAGCGCGGGATCATGCCGACGCCGTGGGAGTCGTGGCCTTTGAGATTGGCCTCGACGAGATTGGTGGACACGAGCTCGGCCTCGCGGTCCGAGGAGCCGCCGGCCTTGACGATGGCGCGGATGGCGTTGGTGAGCGGCTCTGCCTTGATGGTGCGATAGTCGGCCATTGTTGTTGCTCTTGTCCCTTCACGATTTGGCGGGAAGCGTAGGGTGGGTTAGGCGAAGCCGTAACCCACTCTACGATTTCACGATCCGGCGGCAGTGAACCCATGCCGCTTCGATCAGGTTCTCGCTCGCTTCCGGCGTGCGGAACGCCGAATGCGCCGACAGAGTCACGTTCGGGATCTTCGTCAGCGGATGATCGCCGGGCAAGGGCTCGGTGTTGAACACGTCGAGACCGGCATGGCGGATATGGCCCGACTTCAGCGCATCGATCATCGCCGCTTCGTCGACGATCGCGGCACGGGCGGTGTTGACGAGGATGACACCGCGCTTCATCGCAAATATCTTCTCGCGCGTGATCATGCCGCGCGTCTCGTCGTTGAGCAGCAGATGCAGCGAAACGACGTCGCTTCTGGCCAGCACCGTATCGAGATCGGTGAACTCCACGCTCGCGTGGCTCTTCGGCGAGCGGTTCCAGGCGATCACCTTCATGCCGCTGCCCGATGCGATGCGCGCAACCTCGGCGGCGATGCCGCCGAACCCGATCAGGCCGAGCGTCTTGCCGGTGAGCTGCATGCCGTCCTCACGCAGCCAGTTGCCGCCGCGCATCTCGCGATCCATCATCGCGATGACACGAGCCGAGGCCCACATCAACGCGATCGCGGATTCGGCGACCGCAGTGTCGCCGTAACCCTTGATCAGATGCACGGAGATGCCGAGTTCGCTGAGCTCCTCCGGATTCATGTAGCTGCGCGCGCCGGTGCCGAGGAATACGACGTGCTTCAGCCCGGTGCACTTCTTTGCCACGTCGGTCGGCAGGGCGGTGTGGTCGACGATCGCGATCTCGGCCCCATCGAGGATCTCGGGATATTGCTCGGGCTTGATATCGGGATTCCTGTGGATCCGCACCTTGGGATCATCAGGCTGCTCCAGCCGCTCCATGATCACGGCCAAGGTTTCGTTGGCGTCGACGAATACTCCGCGCATGGCTCTCTCCGGTCAGGACGCGACGCCGGCGATCGCCAGCACGGTATGCATGAGGACGTTGGTGCCTGCGGCGCAATCCGGCTGCGTTGCGTCCTCCAGCTCGTTGTGGCTGATGCCGTCCTTGCAGGGCACGAACACCATCGCGGCAGGCATGACGGTGTTGAGGTTGCAGGCATCGTGGCCGGCGCCGGAGGTGATGCGGCGAGAGGAATAGCCGAGCGTCTTCGCCGCGTTCTCGACTGCCGAAATGAGCTTGGGATCGAAATGCGTCGGCGGCTTGCGCCAGACCAGATCAACCTTGACCTCGACCTTGCGGCGCGCGGAGATCTCGGCGATCGCGGCGCGCAGATCGCGATCGAGCGCGTCCATGATGGCGCCGTCCGCGCTGCGGCAATCCATGGTGAAGGCGATCTCGCCGGGAATGACGTTGCGCGATGGATTTGCGATCACAGCCTCGCCGATGGTGCCGACGGCGTTCGGCCCGTGCTTCCTGGCAATGGCCTCCATCGCCAGCACGATCTCCGACAGTGTCGCCAGCGCATCGCGCCGCAGCGGCATGGGGGTCGAGCCCGCATGGCTCTCGAAGCCGGAGATCTTGCCGTCATACCACAGCACGCCCTGGCCGGAATCGACCACGCCGATGGTCTTTCCTTCGGCCTCCAGGATCGGGCCCTGCTCGATGTGCAGCTCGACGAAGCAGCCGAGCTTCTGGAAGCCGACCGGCTTGTCGCCGCGATAGCCGATGCTGTCGAGCGCCTGCCCGACGGTCGTGCCCTCGGCGTCCTTGCGCGACAAAATGTCGTCGGTGGTGAAGTCGCCGACGTAGGCCGCGGAGGCCATCATCGCAGGTGCGAAGCGCGAGCCTTCCTCGTTGGTCCAGTTGACCACGCAGATCGGCGCTTCAGTTTCGATACCGGCGTCGTTCAGCGTGCGGATCACCTCCAGCGCGCCGAGCGTTCCCAGGATGCCGTCATACTTGCCGCCGGTCGGCTGCGTGTCGAGATGCGAGCCGATGCCGACAGGCGGCTTCGACATGTCGCGGCCCTTGCGCAGGCCGAACTGCGATCCGAGCGCGTCGACGTGGACTTCCAGTCCGGCGTCTTCGCAGGCGTTGCGGAACCAGTCGCGCACCTGCTTGTCTTCGTTGCTCAGTGTCAGCCGCCGCACGCCGCCTTTGGCTGTCGCACCGAATTGTGCGGTCTCGTGGATCGAGCCCCAGAGGCGGGCGGAATCGATTTGCAGATTGGTGGCGGCTCGGCTCATGCGGTCGTTCTCTCTTTTGTCCGGCGCCTGTTTCAATGACGCGCCAGCGCGGGCGCGTCAACCGCGAGGCTGCTCTGCGCAATCTGCCGAGCCAGCTCGGCGACGCGCTCCACGGCGACGACGTCGGGCGAGGCGAGCCAGCTCGCGGTGAAGGTCAGAGGTGCGATCGCAAGATCGGTATCGAGCAGTTGCAGCCGCCCGTCGGCGAGCTCGTTCTCCACAATGGCGTCGGGGATCACGGCGACGCCGAGCCCTTCCACCGCCATGTGGATCACGGTCGCAAGCGAGGCGGAGGCGTGCAGCCGGATCGGCGGCAGCTCGGGGCGGTCGAATACCTCGCGCACGACCTCGTAAGGCTTGGTCTTGCGCGGGAAGGTGATGATCGGAAACCGCGCAAGCTCCGCCGGCGTCACCGGGCCATTGCCAAGGCCGAGCGAGGGGCTTGCGAGGAAGCCGATTGGATAATCGGCAAGCACGCGATTGTGCACGCCGGAAGCGGACAGAGGGCCGACGACGAAGGCAAGCTCGATCTCCTGTGCGAGCAGGCGCGCAGTGAGGTTCGGCGTGATGTCGACTTCGATCTCCAGCGAGAGGTTCGGATAGACCTGGTTCACGCTCTTCACGAGGCGCGGCAGCCAGGTGTGCACGATGGTCTCGGCAACGCCGAGCCGCATCACGCCGCGCATCGCCGAGCGGTCGCCGATCTCCGCCATCATCTGAGCACGCAGGCCGATCAGCTTCTCCGCATAGACCATCATCTGCCGGCCGCTCGGGGTCGGTGAGGCCACGCGATGATCGCGGTTGAGGAGCTTCACGCCCATCTCGCGCTCCAGCTGGGCGATGCGCTGGGAGATCGCCGGCTGGGTCGTGTTGAGCCGTTGGGCGGCACCGCGGAAGCTGCCGAGCTTCACAACCCAGAGGAACGTCTCGATCGACCTGAAGTCCAGCATTGGAAGGATTTTCCCAATCGATAAATTGGATTTATCGATATTGATTAGAAACGACGATTAGACTTTATAGCACGCTTGGTGTTGGCTTGTCCTTGTCGAGTTTATAGGCAGGTCGATTACATGACTGTTTTGGTGGCAGCGCAGCAAACTGAAACGCCCGACGCCCTTCCGAGCCGCAAGGCCCGGCTCGCCTATCGCGAGGGGCTGGTGGCCTCCACCGCCGGCGTCGCCCCTGGCTTCGTCCAGGGCAATCTGGCGATCCTGCCGGCGGAATATGCCAGCGCCTTTCACCGCTTCTGCCAGCTCAACCCGAAGCCGTGCCCGATCATCGGCATGTCCGATGCCGGCAGTCCATTCATCCCCTCGCTCGGCGCCGACCTCGACATTCGCACCGACGTGCCGCGCTACCGCGTCTGGCGCGACGGCGAGGTCGTGGATGAGCCGACCGACGTGACGAAGCATTGGCGCGACGATCTCGTCACCTTCGTGCTCGGTTGCTCCTTCTCGTTCGAAGAGGCGCTGCTCGACGAGGGCATGCCGATCCGCCACATCGAGAAGAACGTGCGCGTGCCGATGTATCGCACCAACATCGCCTGCGGCGAGGCGGGGCCGTTCGCCGGTCCCATGGTGGTGTCGATGCGCCCGTTCAAGCCGGCGGACGCGATCCGTGCGGTGCAGATCACCTCGCGCTACCCGGCCGTGCACGGCGCGCCCGTGCATCTCGGCCATCCGCATCTGATCGGCATCAAGGATATCGCCAAGCCCGACTACGGCGATCCGGTGCCCGTCGCCGACGACGAGATTCCGGTGTTCTGGGCCTGCGGCGTGACGCCGCAATCCGTGATCAACGCCGCGAAACTCCCGTTCGCCATTACGCATTCGCCCGGCCTGATGCTGGTGACGGATCTCAAGAACAGGACCATGGCCGTGATTTAGTGGGCAGCGTTTGCTGCTTCTTCGAGCTTTACCGCATTCATCAATCGCTTCATTCGATCAGCCGAAATTCAGTCACAGGGGACTCTGCCATGACGATCACTCGCCGCGACGTATTGTTAGGTGCCACCGCCACCGCTGCGCTGGTGCCGCTCGCTGCACGCGCACAGACTTCGGAAGTCGTGATCGGCGTGATCTATCCGTTCTCCGGCGGCAGCGCGCAGCAGGGCGTCGATGCGCAGAAGGCCTATGAGACCGCGCTCGAGGTCATCAACAAGGACACCGATTTCGACTTGCCGCTGGGCAAGGGCGAGGGCCTGCCGGGCCTCGGCGGCGCCAAGGTCCGCCTCGTATTCGCCGATCACCAGGCCGATCCGCAGAAGGGCCGCGCCGAGGCCGAGCGCCTGATCACGCAGGAGAAGGTCAGCGCCATCATCGGCACCTATCAGAGCGCGGTCGCCGTGACCGTCAGCCAGATCTGCGAACGCTACCAGGTCCCGTTCGTCTCCGCCGACAATTCCTCGCCGAGCCTGCATCGCCGCGGCCTCAAATATTACTTCCGCGCCGCGCCGCATGACGAGATGTACTCGGCCGCGATGTTCGACTTCTTCGATGCCATGAAGAAGAAGGGCACCAAGATCGAGACGCTGTCCCTGTTCCACGAGGACACCATCTTCGGAACCGATTCCGGCAACGCCCAGGCCAAGATCGCCGGCGAGCGCGGCTACAAGATCGTCACCGACATCAAGTATCGCGCCAACTCGCCCTCGCTCTCGGCCGAGGTGCAGCAGCTCAAGTCTGCGAATGCCGACGTGCTGATGCCCTCGAGCTACACCACCGACGGCATCCTGCTGGTCAAGACCATGGCCGAGCTCGGCTACAAGCCGAACGCGATCGTGGCGCAGGACGCGGGCTTCTCCGAGAAGGCGCTCTATGATGCGGTCGGCGACAAGCTCGAGGGCGTGATCTCGCGCGGCACCTTCTCGCTCGACCTCGCGCAGAAGCGCCCGATGGTCGGCAAGATCAACGACATGTTCAAGGCGCGGTCGGGCAAGGATTTCAACGACCTCACCTCGCGCCAGTTCATGGGCCTGATCATCCTCGCCGACGCCATCAGCCGCGCCAAGTCGACCGACGGCGAGAAGATCCGCGATGCGCTGGCGGCGACCGACATCCCGGGCGAGCAGACCATCATGCCCTGGAAGCGCGTCAAGTTCGACGAGATGGGCCAGAACAACGACGCCGACCCGGTGCTGCTGCAATATGTCGGCGGCAAGTTCGTCACCATCTTCCCGCCGCAGGCCGCGATCGCCGAGGCGATCTGGCCGATGAAGTAAACGTTTCGGGGAGGGCAGGGGCCGGCGTTGTAGGAAGCAGGCTGCTCCCACACCGTCATTGCGAGGAGCCCGCGACAAATTGCGCAGCAATTTGCGCGGGCGACGAAGCAATCCGGACTGCTTCCTTGGCGACATTTTCTGGATTGCTTCGCTTCGCTCGCAATGACGGAGCAAATGATGACGCTTCGAACGGGGGACGACTTTTGACAGCCCAAGCCATTATCCAGAGTCTCGCAAGCGGCCTGCTCATGGGCCTGCTGTACGGACTGATCGCCGTCGGCCTCGCGCTGATCTTCGGCCTGATGGACGTCACGAACTTCGCCCATGGCGAGTTCCTGATGATCGCGATGTACCTGTCCTTCTTCCTGTTCGCGTTCTTCGCCATCGACCCCTTGCTGTCGGCGCCATTGGTCGCCGCGGGGCTCTTCATCTTCGGGGCGGTGATCTATCTCTTGATTGTACGCTTCGCCATGCGGGCCAAGGCCAATGCCGGCATGGTGCAGATCTTCACGACCTTTGGCCTTGCCATCGTCATGCGCGGCCTGGCGCAGTTCTTCTTCACGCCGGACTATCGCAGCATTCCGCAGTCCTGGCTCGGCGGCAAAACCATCTCGATTGGCGGGATCTTCCTGCCGGAGCCGCAGCTGGTCGGTGCGCTGGTGTCGATCGCGGCCTTTGCCGGTCTCTACTTCTTCATCCACCGCACCGATTTCGGCCGCGCGATCGAAGCCACCCGCGAAGATCCCGGTGCGGTCGCACTGGTTGGCATCGACAAGAACCGCGTGTTCGCGTTCGGCTGGGGCCTTGGCGCCGCGCTGGTCGGCCTCGCCGGCGCGATCATGGCGAGCTTCTTCTACATTTATCCCGACGTCGGCGCGTCCTTTGCCCTGATCGCCTATGTCACCGTGGCGCTCGGCGGCTTCGGCAGCGTGTTCGGCGCCTTTGCCGGTGGTATCATCGTCGGCCTCGTCGAAGCCACCACCGCCCTGGTGCTCCCGCCGTCGTTGAAATCGGTCGGCATCTACGCGGTCTATCTGCTGGTCGTCTTCATCCGGCCGCGCGGCCTGTTCGGATCGATCTGATGGACAAGGATTTTGCAGCGCGGCGCCGCCGCGACCTCATCATCGCCGCGGTGCTTGCCGCGATCGCCGCGCTCACGCCGTTGTTCGTGAAGGACGTCGTCGTCCAGAACATCCTGATCCTGACGCTGATGTATGCGGGACTGTCGCAGAGCTGGAACATCCTGTCCGGCTATTGCGGGCAGATCTCGCTCGGGCACGCGCTGTATTTCGGCCTGGGTGCCTACACCACCGAGCTGCTGTTCACCAAGTTCGGCGTGCTGCCCTGGTTCGGCATGCTGGCGGGCGGCGTGGTGTCGGCGCTGATCGCGATGGGCCTCGGTTATCCCTTCTTCCGCCTGCGTGGCCATTACTTCGTGATCGCCACCATCGTCATCGCCGAGATCGGATTGCTGCTGTTCCACAACTGGGAATGGGCCGGTGCGGCGATGGGCATCACCATTCCGATCCGCGGCGACAGCTGGCTGAAATTCCAATTCCTGCGCACCAAGCTGCCGTATTTCTATTTCGCGCTGGCGCTGTGCTGCCTCGCCTGGTTCGTCACCTGGTGGCTGGAAAACTCCAAATGGGGATTCTGGTGGCGCGCGGTGAAGGACAATCCGGATGCGGCCGAGAGTCTCGGCGTCGACGTGTTCAATTCCAAGATGGGTGCGGCCGCCGTCTCCGCCTTCCTTGTCGCGGTGGGGGGCAGCTTCTATGCCCAGTTCGTCTCCTACATCGACCCTGAGAGCGTCATGGGCTTCCAGTTTTCGCTGCTGATGGCGCTGCCCGCCGTGCTCGGCGGCATCGGCACCCTGTGGGGGCCGGTGTTAGGAGCCGCCATTCTGATCCCGCTGACCGAGCTGACGCGCTTCAAGTTCGGCGGCTCGGGGCGCGGTGTCGATCTCATTGTCTACGGCACGCTGATCGTCCTGATCTCGCTGGCCTTGCCGCGGGGACTGCTGAGCCTGTTTTCGCGACCGAAGAAGACGGGAGCCGCAAGATGACCCCGCTCCTCGAAACCCGCGGCGTCTGGCAGCGCTTCGGCGGCCTCGTCGCCAACAGCGATGTCTCGATCTCGGTCGGGCGCGGCGAGATCGTCGGCCTGATCGGCCCCAACGGCGCCGGCAAGTCGACGCTGTTCAATCTCATCGCCGGCGTGCTGCCGCCCACCCAGGGATCGATCTGGTTCGACGGCGAGGACGTCACCCGCATGCCGGCGGCCGAGCGCTGCCAGCGCGGCGTCGGGCGCACCTTCCAGGTGGTCAAGAGCTTCGAGACCATGACGGTGATCGACAACGTCATCGTCGGCGCGCTCGTGCGCAACACCGTGATGCGCGAGGCCCGCCGCAAGGCCCATGAGGTGCTGGAATTCACCGGCCTTGCCGGGCGCGCCGACGTGCTGGCGAGCGACCTCGTGCCGGCCGAAAAGCGCCGCCTCGAAGTCGCCCGTGCGCTCGCGACCGAACCGAAGCTGCTGCTGCTCGACGAAGTCCTCACCGGCCTGACTCCGACCGAGGCGCAGACCGGCGTCGCGCTGGTGCGCAAGGTGCGCGATGCCGGCATCACCGTGTTGATGGTCGAGCATGTCATGGAGATCGTGATGCCGCTGGTCGACCGCGCCATCGTGCTCGACCTCGGCAAGGTGCTGGTCGAGGGCAAACCCGCCGATGTCGTCCGCGATCCCAAGGTGATCAGCGCATATCTGGGAGATCGTCATGCTCAGCGTGCGTGAAGTCACGACCGCCTATCAGGGCCTGGTTGCGATCTCCGCGGTCTCGATCGAAGTCCAGAAGGGCGAGATCGTCTGCGTGGCCGGCGCCAACGGCGCGGGCAAGTCGACGCTGCTCAAATCCATCGCCGGTGCCGAGCGCCCGCGCTCGGGCACCGTGACATTCGACGGCAAGCGCCTCGATGGCATGGCGCAGCACCACATCACCGCCACCGGCATCGCCTATGTGCCGGAGAACCGCCGCCTGTTTCCGCGCCTGTCGGTGCGCGACAATCTCCGCCTCGGCAGCTATCTCTACCGAAGCGAGGCGAACCGCGAGGGGCCGCTCGATCTCGTGTTCCAGCTGTTTCCGCGCCTGTCCGAACGTTTGGAGCAGCGCGCCGAAACACTCTCCGGCGGCGAGCAGCAGATGCTCGCGATTGGCCGTGCGCTGATGACGCGCCCGCGGCTGTTGATGCTGGACGAGCCGTCGCAGGGCATCATGCCGAAGCTGGTCGACGAGATCTTCCAGGCCGTGAAGCGCATCCGCGACGCCGGCATGACCGTCCTGATCGTCGAGCAGCGCATGGCCGAGTGCCTGGAGATCGCCGACCGCGCCTACATCCTGCAAACCGGCCGCGTGCTGATGCAGGGGCCGGCAGCCGAGATCAGGGGCAATCCGGACGTGCGCAAGGCGTATCTGGGACTGTAACGGCAGGGAAGATTTCGTAGGGTGGGCAAAGCGAAGCGTGCCCACGCCTTCCAAAGACGTGGGCACGGCGCTGGCGCGCCTTTGCCCACCCTACAGCATCCTCGCAACGGCGGTGTACGTGGCTCAATGCCCGTGCCCGTGCTCCGGCAACGTCACCCCGAACACCTTCACCAGATCCGTCACCTGCTCCGGCGACAGATACCGCGGGTTCATCCCGCGGAGCAGCAGATACAGCTTCGCCGTCTCCTCCAGCTCCTCGGTCGCGAACACCGCGGCTTCCAGCGTGTCGCCGGCGACGACCGGGCCGTGATTGGCGAGCAGCACGGATGAATATTTCCCCGCCAAGCCCTTGATCGCGTCCGCGACCGCGGGATCGCCGGGGCGGTAATAGGGCACGAGCGCGGTGGCGCCGCATTTCATCAGGTAATAGGCCGTCATCGGCGGCAGCGCGGCGCGCGGGTCGATCTCGGGCAGCATCGACAGCGCGACCGAATGCGTGGAGTGCAGATGCACGATCGCCCTCGCGCTCCCGCGCGTGTCGTAGAGCGCATTGTGCAGCGGAACTTCCTTGGTCGGCGCATCGCCCGAAACCAGCCGGCCCTGATCGTCGAGCCGCGACAGCTTTGCGGGATCGAGGAAGCCGAGCGAGGCATTGGTCGGCGTCACCAGCCAGCCGCCACCGTCCAGCCTGATGCTAATGTTGCCGGAGAACCCCGGCGTCAGCCCGCGCTCGAACAGCGACCGTCCGAAGCGGCAGATGTCCTCGCGCAGCCTGGTCTCGTTGCTGTTCTCAGTCCTCATGGCCGTCATGTCCGCTTGTCTCACGCTTTGGCAGCGCGGCCAAGCCGTGTTATCGGTTCGCCGAGCCGCCGCAAAGGCCGGCCGTCCGGGAAACGTTCGCAAGGGTCAGTTGCATATGTCCGCCTCCACCTCACAAAATCAGCGCATCGCCGTCATCGGGCTCGGCTCGATGGGATTCGGCATGGCGACCTCGCTGAAGCGCGCCGGCCATGCCGTGACCGGCTGCGACGTTTCGGCGGATGCCGTCGCGCGCTTCGTGAAGGATGGCGGCGCGGGTGCGAAGACCCCGGCCGAAGCGGCCAAGGAGGCCGATACCGTCGTCAGCGTCGTCGTCAATGCGGCGCAGACCGAGACGATCCTGTTCGGCAAGGACGGCGCCGCCGAGACCATGCCCGCAGGCGGCGTCTTCATATCCTCTGCCACTATGGATCCCGACGTGGCGCGGCGCCTCGCCAAGCAGCTCGAGGCGACGGGCCGGCACTATCTGGATGCGCCGATCTCCGGTGGGGCGCAGCGCGCTGCACAAGGCGAGCTGACGATCCTGGCCTCCGGCAGTCCCGCCGCGTTTGCCAAAGCACGGCCCGCGCTCGATGCCATGGCGGCAAAGCTCTACGAGCTCGGTGATGCCGCGGGCCAGGGTGCCGCCTTCAAGATGATCAACCAATTGCTCGCCGGCGTGCACATCGCCGCCGCCAGCGAAGCCATGGCATTCGCGGCCAAGCAGGGCCTCGACATCCGCAAGGTCTACGAGGTGATTACGGCCTCCGCCGGCAATTCCTGGATGTTCGAGAACCGGATGCCGCATGTGCTCGACGGCGATTACACGCCGCGCAGCGCCGTCGAGATTTTCGTCAAGGATCTCGGCATCATCCAGGACATGGCGCGCAGTGCCAGATTTCCGGTGCCGGTCTCCGCTGCCGCGCTCCAGATGTTCTTGATGACAGCCGCCGCCGGCATGGGCCGCGACGACGACGCATCGGTGGCGCGGATGTATGCGCAGGTCACCGGCGTCAAGTTGCCCGGCGACAAGTAAAAAGGGACTCCGATGCCGCGTTTTGCCGCCAACCTCTCGATGATGTTCACCGAGGTGCCTTTCCTCGATCGCTTCGATGCCGCAGCTCAGGCCGGCTTCACCGCGGTCGAGTTTCTCTTTCCCTATGATCATCCGGCGGAGGCGGTTGGCGAGCGGCTCAAGCGCAACGGCCTGACCCAGGCACTGTTCAACCTGCCGCCGGGCGACTGGAATGCCGGCGAGAAGGGTTTTGCGGCGCTCCCCTCGCGCTTTTCCGATCTCAAGGCGAGCCTGGAGACGGCGTTGCCCTACGCCAAGGCGACCGGCGTCAAGCGCCTGCATTTGATGGCCGGCATTGCCAACCGCGGCGAGCGCGTGGCGATCGAAGCATTCTACAAGTCGGTGGCATGGGCCGCGGAATTCTTCGCACCCCACGGCATCGACATCGTGATCGAGCCGATCAATGCCCGCAACGTGCCCGGCTACTTCCTCAACGATTTCGGCTTCGCCCGCGACCTGATCCAGGAGCTGAGGCTTGCAAACCTGAAGCTCCAGTTCGACATCTATCATTGCGGGATCATCCATGGCGACGTCACCATGCGCCTGCGCGAGATGATGCCGATCATCGGCCACATCCAGATCGCCAGCATCCCCTCGCGCAACGAGCCCGACGGCGAGGAGCTGAACTATCCGTTCCTGTTCGAAGAGCTTGACCGCCTCGGCTATGCCGGCTTCGTCGGCTGCGAATACAACCCGCGGGGCAAGACAATCGACGGCCTCGCCTGGTTCAAGCCTTACGCTGGAGTGAAGCCGTGACACTTGCGTTGGGCTGCATAGCCGACGATTACACCGGCGCGTCCGATCTCGCCAACACGCTGACGCGCGCGGGCCTGCGCACCGTGCAGACCATCGGCGTGCCCGCGGACGATCTGGCGCTGCCCGAGGTCGACGCCGTCGTGGTGTCGCTGAAGAGCCGCTCGATCGAGGCTGGCCTTGCCGTGTCGCGCTCGCGCGCGGCGGAGACATGGCTGCGCGGCCGCGGCGCTGGTCACGTGCTGTTCAAGATCTGTTCGACCTTCGATTCCACCGATGCCGGCAATATCGGCCCGGTGATGGATGCGCTGCGCGCCGACTGCGGCGAAGCTGCCGTTCTGGTGACGCCGGCGTTCCCGGAGACCGGGCGCACCGTCTACCAGGGTAACCTCTTCGTCGGCGCCGTGCCGTTGAACGAGAGCCCGTTGAAGGACCATCCGCTGAACCCGATGCATGATTCCAACCTGGTGCGCGTGCTGGCGCGCCAGAGCAGGACGCAGATCGGTCTCGTCGACCTCGCCACCGTGGCACGCGGCGCGGATGCCGTGCGGACGCGGCTGGCCGAGCTCGCGGGCAAGGGCATCGGCGCCGCCATCATCGACGCCGTGTTCGACCGCGACCTCGAGACTATCGGCCTCGTGGCCGGCGAACATCGCTTGTCGGTCGGTGCCTCCGGCATCGGTCTCGGGCTTGCGCGCGCGCTGGTGTCGACAGGCAAGGTCAAATCGGCTGCTGCGAGCAGCGAGGCAGGCGCGGCGGTCGGCGGACCGGCGGCCTGCCTTGCCGGAAGCTGCTCGCAGGCGACGCTTCAGCAGATCGCCAATGCCGAACGCGTCATGCCGGTGTTACATCTCGATCCGGAGCAGATTGTCTCAGGCCGGGGCGAAGCGCAGCGCGCGCTCGGCTGGGCTCGGCCGCTTCTGGCGGATGGTCCGGTCTTGATCGCTTCGAGCGCGACACCGGAAGCCGTTGCCGCCGTTCAGGCACGACACGGCCGCGATGCGGCCGGGCATGCCATCGAGCAGGCCATGGCCGACATCGCCGACGGCCTGGTGCAGGCCGGCGTCCGGCGCCTGATCGTTGCCGGCGGCGAGACGTCTGGTGCCGTGGTCGACCGGTTGAAGATTCCTGGATTTCTCGTCGGAGTAGAGATCGCCCCGGGGGTCCCGGTCCTGCGCGCGGTCGGTGCGGACGCGGGCGAGATGTTGCTTGCCCTCAAATCGGGCAATTTCGGCGGCGCGGAGTTTTTCACGGAGGCGCTTGGCCTCATGCGCTGAGCGCAGGGCATTCTTAGCTGCCCATTCATTTCTTTCTGGCTTCCGTACTCGTACGGAGTCGTAGTTAACATCTGCTCAGGTGCTCTGGTGTTGGATGTCGGCGCTGCTCCCTTTGGTTGATTCGTAATTCCCGGACGCCCGCCGGCTCCAGTATAAAGAGACCCAATATGCTTGCCACCATTTCCATCCGCGCCAAGATTATCAGTGTCGTGGCGTTCCTGCTGGTCGCGATGGCCGGCATGGGTCTGCTCGCCGTCATGAAAATGCGATCGATGAATGCCAACACCGTCGACATCACCACGAGCTGGATGCCGAGCGTCCGGGTGCTGGGCGATCTTCGCGCCAGCGTGATCACCTATCGCAACGTGGTGCGCCAGCACATGCTGTCCGAGACCCTCGAAGACAAGCTGGCAAACGAGAAGACCGCCGGCACCGTGATCGAGGCACTCGTCAAGGCCCGCGCAAAGTACGAGCCGATGATCACCTCCCCCGAGGAGCGGAAGCTCTACAACGACTGGGCCAAGCTCTGGGACGACTACAAGAAGGGCACCGACGAGGTCATGGCGCTGTCGCGCAAGGAGGCCGGCAAGGTCCCGCACGAGGCGCAGGAGCTGAACACCAAGACCGTCAACAAGATCGGCCTCGCATCGGATGAGGTTCTGACCAAGGACATCGAGCTCAACACCAAGGGCGGTGACCAAGCCGCGCAGGACGCGGCGGACAGCTATTCCTTCGCCTTCATGCTGGTCTCGATCATCCTGGGCTCCGCCATCATCGTCGGTATCGGCATCAGCTTCTATCTCGTTCGCGACGTCTCGAGCGGCATCAACTCGATCGTCGAGCCGATGCAGGCGCTGGGCAGGGGCGACCTTTCCGCCGAGGTCCCGCATCGCGGCGAGAAGACGGAGATCGGCGCCATGGCCGACGTACTCCAGATCTTCAAGGAGGCGCTCATCGCCAAGAAGGCCGCGGACGAGGCCGCGGCCGCGGATGCCGAAGCCAAGATCGAGCGCGGCCGCCGCGTCGACAACATCACCCGCGAATTCGAAACCATGATCGGCGAGATCGTCCAGACCGTGTCGTCGGCTTCGACCCAGCTGGAGGCCTCCGCCTCGACGCTGACGTCGACGGCCGACCGCTCGCAGAGGCTGGCGACCACCGTTGCCGGAGCTTCGGAGGAAGCCTCGACCAACGTGCAGTCGGTGGCCTCGGCGACCGAAGAGATGGCCTCGTCGGTCGGCGAGATCAGCCGTCAGGTGCAAGAATCGGCGCGGATGGCGGGCGACGCCGTCGGCCAGGCGCGCGCCACCACCGAACGCGTCAGCGAGCTGTCCAAGGCCGCGTCCCGCATCGGCGACGTCGTCGAGCTGATCAACACCATCGCCGGCCAGACCAATCTGCTGGCGTTGAACGCAACCATCGAAGCCGCACGTGCCGGTGAAGCCGGCCGCGGCTTCGCGGTGGTGGCCTCCGAGGTCAAGGCGCTCGCCGAGCAGACCGCGAAGGCGACCGGCGAGATCGGCCAGCAGATCTCCGGCATCCAGGCGGCGACCAACGATTCGGTCGGCGCCATCAAGGAGATCTCCTCGACCATCGAGCGTCTGTCGGAGATATCGTCGGCGATCGCAGCGGCGGTGGAAGAGCAGGGCGCGGCGACGCAAGAGATCGCCCGCAACGTGCAGCAGGCCGCGCAGGGCACGCAGCAGGTCTCCTCCAACATCACCGACGTGCAACGCGGCGCGACCGAGACCGGCACGGCCTCTTCGCAGGTGCTGTCGGCGGCGCAAATGCTGTCGAACGACTCGGGCCGGCTGAAGACCGAAGTCAGCAAGTTCCTGACCAACGTGCGCGCGGCGTAATCCTTCGCGCGACCTGCCGACCAAACCACGAGCGGCGCCAAAAGCGCCGCTCGTCTTGTTTAGGTCGCCTGCGCCCGGTCGCATAGCTGCGATGTAGATTTCGCAGTGCGGTAGCAGGGAAGTGAATGCAGGATAGTTCTGGTTATTAGCGTTTCCGGCGGTGCTCGGTTAAAGGGGGACGGGGATCGCCGTGGGGGCGGCTTCCGTGTTCTCGCTTGACCTGGATTTGCCTGGCGCATGATTGCTCTGGTCCGTATTGCCCTGAGCCGGCCCTACACGTTCGTCGTGCTCGCGCTTCTGCTGCTGATCATCGGACCGCTCGCGGCGCTGCGGACCCCGACCGACATCTTCCCGGACATCCGCATTCCCGTGATCGGCGTGGTCTGGCAGTACACCGGCCTGCCGCCGGACCAGATGTCCGGCCGCATCACGACGCCATTCCAGCGCGCGTTGACGACGACGGTCAACGACATCGAGCACATCACGGCCAATTCCTACAACGGCTTTGGCATCATCAAGATCTTCTTCCAGCCCAACGTCGACATCCGCACCGCCAACGCGCAGGTCACCGCGATCTCGCAGACGCTGCTCAAGCAGATGCCGCCGGGCGCGACGCCGCCCTTGATCCTGAACTACTCGGCGTCCACCGTGCCGATCATCCAGGTGGCGCTGTCGGGCGACGGCCTGACCGAGCAGAACCTCGCCGATATCGGCATCAACCAGCTCCGCACGCCGCTGGTCACCGTGCCCGGCGCCGCGATCCCTTATCCGTTCGGCGGCAAGCAGCGTCAGGTCCAGATCGACCTCGATCCCACCGCGCTCCAGGCCCGCGGCCTGTCCGGGCAGGACGTCGCCAATGCGCTCGCGGCCCAGAACCTGATCACGCCGGTCGGCACCCAGAAGATCGGCCAGTTCGAATACAACATCCAGCTCAACAATTCGCCGCTGCGGATCGAGGAGCTCGGCAATCTGCCGATCAAGACCGTCAATGGCGCGATGGTCTATGTGCGCGACGTCGCCACCGTCCGCGACGGCAATCCGCCGCAAACGAACATCGTCCATGTCGACGGCAACCGCTCCGTGCTGATGATGGTGCTGAAGGCGGGCGCGACCTCGACGCTCGATATCATCGCCGGCGTCAAGCAGAAGGTCATCGACGTCAAGGACCAGCTCCCCGACGCGCTCAAGATCGGCTTCATCGGTGACCAGTCGGTGTTCGTTCGTGGCGCCATCCAAGGCGTCGCGGTCGAGGGCGTGATCGCGGCGCTGCTCACCAGCGTCATGATCCTGTTGTTCCTCGGCAGCTGGCGTTCCACGATCATCATCGCGGTCTCGATCCCGCTGTCAGTGCTCGGCGCCATCATCATGCTGTCGGCGATCGGCGAGACGCTCAACATCATGACGCTCGGCGGCCTCGCACTCGCGGTCGGCATCCTCGTCGACGACGCCACCGTGACCATCGAGAACATCAACTACCATCTGGAGCAGGGCAAGCCGGTCGAGCAGTCGATCCTCGACGGCGCCAACCAGATCGTGACGCCGGCTTTCGTGTCGCTGCTCTGCATCTGCATCGTGTTCGTGCCGATGTTCTTCCTCAGCGGCGTTGCGCGCTTCCTGTTCGTGCCGATGGCGGAAGCCGTGATGTTCGCGATGATCTGGTCGTTCATCCTGTCGCGCACGCTGGTGCCGACCATGGCGAACTATTTGTTGAAGGCGCATGTCCATCACCAGGGTGGGCCGCCGAAATCGCGCAATCCCTTGGTCTGGTTCCAGCGCGGCTTCGAGGCGCGGTTCGAGCGCATCCGTGGTGGCTACCATGACTTCCTCGGGCTCGCGCTGGCGCACCGTGCGGTGTTCGTGATCGGCTTCATCTGCGTCGTCGGCGTGTCCTTCGCGCTGGTGCCGTTCTTGGGGCGCAACTTCTTTCCCGCGGTCGATGCCGGCAACATCCTGATGCACGTCCGCACCCAAGTCGGCACCCGCGTCGAGGAGACCGCGAACCAGCTCGCCGACGTGCAGAAGGCGGTCCGCAAGCTGATCCCGGGCGAGATCGAGACCATGACCGACAATATCGGCATGCCGATCTCCGGCATCAACATGACCTACAACAACACCGGCGTGATCGGCCCGCAGGACGGCGACATCCAGATCAAGCTCAGGGAAGGCCACAAGCCGACGGAAGAGCACGTGAAGGTGCTCCGCGAGCAGCTGCCGCGGCTATTCCCCGGCGTCAGCTTCGCGTTCCTGCCGGCCGACATCGTCAGCCAGATCCTGAACTTCGGCGCGCCGGCGCCGATCGACCTGCAGATCCGCGGCGCCAACCTTGCGGCCAACTTCGCTTACGCCAACAATTTGCTCGCCAAGGTCCGCAGGATCCCCGGCGTTGCCGATGCGCGCATCCAGCAATCGCCGAACGCTCCGACCTTCAACATCGATGTCGACCGCACCCGCGCGCAATATGTTGGGCTGACCGAGCGCGATGTCACCAACAGCCTTGTGGTCAATCTCGCCGGCTCCTCACAGGTGGCGCCGACCTATTACCTCAACCCCGACAACGGCGTGTCCTACTCGATCGTGATGCAGACGCCGCAGTACCAGATGGACTCGCTCAGCGCGCTGCAGACCCTGCCGATCACGGCGGCCGGCAATGCGCAGTCGCCGATCCTCGGCGGCATTGCCGACATCAAGCGATCGGCCTCGAGCGCGGTGGTCTCGCAATACGACATCCAGTCGATGGTGCAGATCTTTGCGACCACCTCGGGCCGCGATCTCGGCGCGGTTGCCGCCGACATCCGCCAGGTGATCGCCGACACCGCAAAGGAGGTGCCGAAGGGCTCCTCCGTCGTGCTGCTCGGGCAGGTGCAGACCATGAACAGCGCCTTCACCGGCCTCTTGTTCGGCTTGTTGGGTGCGGTCGTGCTGATCTACTTCCTGATCGTCGTGAACTTCCAGTCCTGGTCCGATCCGTTCGTGATCATCACCGCCCTGCCGGCCGCGCTCGCCGGCATCGTCTGGATGCTGTTCACGACCGGGACCACGCTCTCGGTGCCCGCGCTGACCGGCGCCATCATGTGCATGGGCGTTGCCACCGCCAACAGCGTGCTCGTGATCTCCTTCGCGCGCGAGCGCTACGAGGCGCTCGGCGATCCCGTCGCCGCCGCGCTGGAAGCCGGCTTCGTCCGGTTCCGCCCGGTGCTGATGACTGCGCTCGCCATGATCATCGGCATGGCGCCGATGGCGCTGGGGCTGGGTGAGGGCGGCGAACAGAATGCGCCGCTCGGCCGCGCCGTGATCGGCGGCCTGGTCTTTGCAACCTTCGCCACGCTGATGTTTGTCCCCGTGGTGTTCAGCATGGTACACAAAAAGCAAGGCGCCAAAGCCGCCGCCCCATTGGAGACCTCGCATGTCGCCCACTGAACCCCGCTCCCCGGTCTCGCGCCGGAAACTGGGCATCTTCGGCGTGGTGGCGCTGATTGCGGCTGGCCTCGTCGTGGGCACCGGCATCCGCGCCCGCGAAGAGCAGGGCTCCAGGCTGAAGGAGTGGACCGACGACCAGGCCGTTCCCAGCGTCGCGGTGACCCAGCCGAGCGCGAAGGCGCTCAGCGCCGCCATCGACCTGCCGGGCCGGCTGGAGGCCTATTACCGCGCGCCGATCTTCTCGCGCGTCTCGGGTTATCTCAAGAGCTGGAGCGCCGACATCGGCGCCCGCGTCAAGGCAGGGCAGGTGATCGCCGAGATCGAGGCGCCGGACCTGGACCAGCAATTGCTGCAAGCCCGAGCCGATCTCGCCAGCCAGCAGGCCAGCGCGCGGCTGTCGGAGGCCACGCTGAACCGGCGCAAGACGCTGGTCGCGTCCAACTTCGTTTCCGCGCAGGAGATCGACGAGCGCACGGCCGATCTCTCCAACAAGAACGCCGCCGTAAATTCAGGCAAGGCCAACGTCGAGCGTCTGGAAGCGCTGGCCGGCTACAAGAAGATCACCGCGCCGTTCGACGGCGTCGTCACCGCGCGCGACACCGACGTCGGTGCGCTGATCAATGCCGGCGGTGGCTCGGGCCCGGCGATGTTCGTGGTCTCCGACATCACCAAGCTGCGCGTCTACGTCAACGTGCCCCAGAATTACGTGCCGGCCATCAAGATCGGCGCCAAGGCGACGATCACGCTGCCGGAATACCCGAACCGGACTTTCCAGGCGACCGTGGAAGCTTCCTCGCAGGCAGTCGACGTCGCCTCCGGTACCACGCGCATGCAGCTCGGGCTCGACAATTCGAGCGGAGAGCTGATGCCCGGCGGCTATGCCAGCGTGAAGCTGAATCTCCAGCGTGACTCCGCACCGCTCAGCATCCCCGCCAGCGCGTTAATCTTCAACAGCATCGGCCTGCGCGTTGCCACCGTCGGGCCCGACGACAAGGTGTTGTTCAAGCCCGTGACCATCGCCCGCGACCTCGGCCGCGAGATCGAGCTCGCCTCAGGCATTGCAGCGGATGACCGCGTCATCACCGCGCCGCCGGACGGCCTCTCCGATGGCGATGTGGTGCGTGTGGTCGGCGCCAAGGCTAAGCCGGCCACGGCCTCCGAAAAGCAGGCGCCGAAGGGTTAGGGCGGTCTCGCTCTCCAGACGCAGCTCTCGTAGGGTGGGCAAAGGCGCTCTTGCGCCGTGCCCACGAAATTTCTCCATCGCATCGAGATCGTGGGCACGCTTCCGCCTTCGCTCTTCGAGCTACGGCGGACAAGTCGCTTTGCCCACCCTACGAGATCACGCGACTCTCCACTCCGGCACGCCGTCCGCGGCCATCGCGATCTCGCCGAGCGAACCGACCGGCGTCCTCTCCATATTCAGCAGATGCGCCAGCGTCGCGCTATCGCTCGCCGGGATCCGCGCCAGCGTGCGCCGGTCATCGTTAGTCCGCAGCATGACCACGCCGTGCTCGACATCGCCGCCACGGCCGTAGAGCACCGTGAAGCTCTCCACCTTGCCCTTGCCGTTTGCCTCCGTCACGAACTCCGGCACCGCGCGCTTGTTACGGTCGGCCTCTGCCTGCACACTGGTCTCCTGCGCCAGCGCCTCGCGCGGCGCCGTCTTCGACACCACCAGCGCATGATGCTTGGTGACGAAGCCGCCCTGGCCATAGAGCAGGCCAAGCTTGGCGCCGTCGCGCACACGCCGCACCATCGCGCAGGCGGCATGCGTCATGTAGGTGTTGAGCGGCGCGCCGAAAAAGGTGAGGCCGCCGGTCACGGTCGGCTGCACGTCGGCGCCAAGACCGAGCGTCCGCCGCGCCATCTTGGGCACGCATGGGAAGCAGCTGTAGAGCTCGATCGCGTCGAACCTCTTGCCGTCGCCGCCGGCGAGATCCATCACGGCCTTGAGCACCGCGTTCTGCGGATGACTCTCGAAAAACTGGTCGCGCAAGAGATAGTCGCGCGGCTCTTCAGCCGAGGCGCCGCCGAGCGGATAGACCAGCTTGTCTTCCGCAATCCCCGCCGCGCGCGCCTTGGCGAGGCTGGTGAGCAGCAGCGCGCCGCCCATGTTAACGCTCGGGTTGGCGACCATGAGCTTGCTGTAGGGCCAGGCGATCAGGCGATTGTCGGCGGTGGGCGTCGTGATCTCTTCAGGCGCATAGCGCCGCTTCAGCCAGGCATTGGGATTCTGTGTGGCGGCTTCCGAATAGCGGGACCACAGCGTGCCGGATTCCGCCATCGCCTCGCGCGGCGTCTGGCCCCAATGCGCGGAGGAGGCGGCCTCGTAGAACGGATAGACGGTGACGGGACGGAACACGCCGAGCTCCACCGCCAGCGGCTTCTGGAACGCCGCGCCGCGCTTGGGCTCCTCGACATCATGGGCGAACGGCGTCCATGGCAGCTTCGCGCCCGCGCGCTCGGCTTTGGTCGCGGTCGACTGCGCCTCGGCGCCGCAGACGGCCGCCACGGTGCATTCGCCGCGCGCGATGCGCTTGGCGGCTTCGTGGATGTAGCGGATCGGGCTCTCGCCGCCGACAGGGCCGTAATAGCAATGCGCAGGCGTGATGCCGAGCCGCTGCGCCAACAGCCTCTCCGGATCGCGATAGCGCCAGCTCAGGAAGTTGACGACGTCGAGCGATTGCACCTCGCCGAGCAGCTTGGCGCCGGCGTCAGCCTCGGCACGGCGTAGCGCCTGCTCGAGCAGATCGAGCGGCTCGAGGCCGTCGCTGATCTCCTTGGGGCGGTCGACGATCTCGCCGACGCCGACGATGACGGGGATGCGGTCTTCGGGGATGTTGGTCTTGGTCATTTCTTCTTGCTTCACGTTTTCAGATTTCGGGCACGCCGTCGCCCTTCGAGGCCTTCGCTACGCTACGGCACCTCAGGATGACGGCTACGGAGGAAGCGTCATCCTGAGGTGCGAGCCAAGCGACGCCTGCGGCGCTTGGGGAGCCTCGAAGGATGGGCCGCGAGTCACTCCGCCACCAGCGCATTCATGTGCTCGACGGCTTCGGCAAAATCTTCCTTGAACTCCTGCACCACGGCGCCAGCCGACTTCACGCTGTCGATCAGGCCGACGCCCTGGCCGACGAAATAGCTGACGAGATCGCGCGCCTTGGCGTTGCCGCTCGCCGCGGCCCGGTCGATCGAGTTGAAGGCATCGCGGCTGATGATGCTCTGCAGCGGCATCGGCAGCGCGCCCGGACTGTCCGGCGCGCGGTCCCAGGCATCGGTCCAGACCGAGCGGAGCTGCCGCGCCGGCTTTCCGGTGCGGCCCCTGGAGCGCACCGCGTCGCGCGAAGACGCCGCGATCATCTTCTCGCGGAAAATCTCGGTGGTCTCGGCCTCGACGGTGGCCAGCCACACCGAACCGGTCCAGGCGCCGGCGGCGCCCATCGCCATGCAGGCCGCCATCTGCCGCCCGGTCATGATGCCGCCGGCCGCCAGCACCGGCACGTCGCGGATCTCTTTGATCGCCTTGATCACCTCGGGCACCAGCACCATGGTCGAGACCTCGCCGCAATGGCCGCCGGCCTCGGTGCCCTGCACCACGAGGATGTCGACACCGGCCGCGACCTGGCGCAGCGCGTGCTCCTTGGCGCCGACGAGCGCTGCGACCGGCACGCCGTGTTTCTTGCCCATCTCGATCATCGCCTTCGGCGGCACGCCGAGCGCGTTGGCGATCAGGCGGATCGGATGATTGAAGGAGACCTCGAGCAGCTCCAGCGCCGTCTTCCCATCGAACGGCTGCGGCTGGTTGGCGTCCACATCAGTCGTGGTCAGCTCGATGTCGTATTTCTTCAGGAGGTCGCGCGTGTAGGCGCGGTGCTCCTGCGGCACGCGCGCTTCCAGGCTCTTCCAGGTGACATCCTTCTCGCCCGAGGTCGAGATGTTCTCGGGAATCAGCACGTCGATGCCGTACGGTTTGCCGTCGACGTGATCGTCGATCCATTTCAACTCGCGTTCGAGCGTATCCGGCGTGTGCACCGTGGCACCCAGCACACCGAAGCCGCCGGCGCGGCTGACGGCGGCGACGACGTCGCGGCAATGGCTGAAGGCCAGCAATGGGAACTCGATGCCCAGCATGTCGCAGATCGGCGATTTCATGGCTCTCTCCCGGCGGCCTTGGCGTTCTCGTTGCTTTCGCTGGCGAAGCAAGGTGACGCGACCCGATCGATGACATGCCGGATTCGGCGAGGCATCTTGTGTGTAGGCGTCGCGTCATCCGCAGGCCGCGGCGTCCATGGTGAGCTCGTCATTCCGGGGCTCGCGCCAGCGAGAACCCGGAATCCATCTCTCCAGATAGCCCTGCGGCCCGATGGATTCCGGGGTCACCCTGCGGGCGCCCCGGAATGACGGGGAAGGGGGCTTGCCATGACAAAACGTGAAGTTGCCCCGCCCGGCAATGCGTTGCGGTGCCCTTGCCATTGGCTATTCCCGGGCTAATTAATGCAGGCGCATCTTTCCGCCGGAGCCCCTCGTATGACCGACACCCCCGCCTACGTGCCGCCCAAAGTCTGGACCTGGAACAAGGAGAATGGCGGGCAGTTCGCCAGCATCAACCGCCCGATCGCCGGCCCGACCCACGACAAGGAGCTGCCGGTCGGCAAGCATCCCTTCCAGCTCTATTCGCTGGCGACGCCGAACGGGGTGAAGGTCACGGTGATGCTGGAGGAGCTTCTGGCGCTCGGCCACAAGGGTGCCGAATACGACGCCTGGCTGATCAAGATCGGCAATGGTGATCAGTTCGGCAGCGGCTTTGTCGACATCAACCCGAACTCGAAGATTCCTGCGCTGGTGGATCGCTCCGGTCCAGAGCCAATCCGGGTGTTCGAATCCGGCTCGATTCTGTTCTACCTCGCCGAGAAGTTCGGCGCGTTCCTGCCGAAGGATATCAAGACCCGCACCGAAGCGATGTCCTGGCTGTTCTGGCAGATGGGCAGCGCACCCTATCTCGGCGGCGGCTTTGGCCATTTCTACGCCTACGCGCCGACCAAGATCGAATACGCCATCGATCGCTTCGCGATGGAGACCAAGCGCCAGCTCGACGTGCTCGACCGGCGCCTTGCCGACAACGAATACCTTGCGGGCAAGGAGTATACGATCGCCGACATGGCGGTATGGCCGTGGTACGGCGCGCTCGCCAAGGGTCTGGTCTATGGCGCCGGCGAATTCCTCTCGGTGCAGGACTACAAGAACGTGCAGCGTTGGACCGACCGGATTGCGCAGCGCCCCGCCGTGAAGCGCGGCCGCATGGTCAACCGCGTCTCCGGCGATCCCGCCAGCCAGCTCCACGAGCGGCACGACGCCAGCGATTTCGAGACCAGGACGCAGGACAAGATCGCACCGGCGACCTAGGTGCGTAGGGCGGATTAGCCGAAGGCGTAATCCGCCATCCCTTGGCGATTCGGCGGATTACGCTTCGCTAATCCGCCCTACGATCAATCCGGCAACATTTCCCCGGAGCCGCCGAGTTCCGCCGGCAGGTCGGCATATTTCGGCAGGCTATCTCGGACCGACACCATCTTGCTTGCGTAGTTCGCATGCAGGGTTGGCTGGTGTCGGTATCCCTTCAGCAGATTGGCGTAGACGTCGATCAGCCGCATCCGCGGATGCTCGGTCATGACGTGGCCGCCGCAGCGTTTGCAGAATTTTCGGTAGGAATGCTCGGTCTTGTTGAACGTCCCGAGCTCCGCCTCGCCCTTGGTGATGCGCACACTGTCCGACTTCCACAGGCTGAAAGCGTTGATCGGCGCCGCTGACCACGCCTGGCAGTCGGCGCAATGGCAATAGCCTGCAAACATCGGCTTGCCGGTCACCTCGACCTCGACGGCTCCGCAGAAGCAGCCGGCGCGAGAGCTCGCCTGCGGCTCGGCCTGCGCATCCCCGGCATCGACCAAGAGGTCGTTGTAGCTGGGATCCTTGCGCATGAAATTGCGGATGAAATCGCACTCGACGGAGAGCTTGCGCCCCTGTGCCCGCACTGCATCCAGCGTGGCGCGGCCAAGCTTCGAGCCGATGCCGCGGCCGCCGAGCTCCGGCGGCACCTCGGTGTGCACGAGCGTGATCGCGCCATCGGTCTTGCGGTAAGTCACGAAGGCGATCGGCCCGTCGACCTCAAGCTCGAACCGGCTGCGTTCTTCGTTGTCGCGAAAGAATTCCGGCATCGTCTCGCTCCTGGCTTCGGCTATTTGGTCTTTGCGCCTTCCGCCGCCGGAAACACGACGCGGTCGTCGGTGCGGCAGTAGCGGTCGGCGAACATGCGGCCGATCGGGTGATAGCGATCCATATGCACCCGCATCGCCTTGTCGTCCCACAGCTCGTCGCGTATGTGGAAGTGGATGCCTTCGCCCATGATCAGGCGGCGATCGTCGTTGACGTCGATCAGCTTCCAGAGCTTGCACTCCATCGCCCAGGGCGTGTCGGCGAGTCGCGGCACCGCGATCTTCGTCGAAGGCGCAAGCTCGAGGCCGAGATAGTCGGGCTCGCCGATGTCAGGTGGAAAATCGCCGCTGCTCTCGTGCATCGCCCGGGCCAGCGGCTCGTCCGCCAGGTTGACCACGAACTCGCCGGTGCGCTGGATATTGAGGAAGGTGTCCTTGTCCTCACCATCAGGCTTCCGGTTCGCCGCGAACATGCAGAGTGGCGGGTCCTCGCAGAACGCGTTGAAGAAGCTGAACGGGGCGGCGTTGACCACGCCGGTCGGCCCGAGCGTGGTCACCCACGCGATCGGCCGCGGCAGGATGAAGGACGTCAGCACCTTGTAGCGCTCGCGTGGCGTGAGGTCGCTGGCGGCGTAGTCCATGGGCGCTCCTGCAAGGGGAGGTCTCGTAGGGTGGGCAAAGCGAAGCGTGCCCACCACTTCTTGATGGTGGGCACGGCGCGAAGAGCGCGCCTTTGTCCACCCTACGGCACTTCCGTCGAACGACCTTCGTAGGGCGGATTAGCCCGCGGCTGCGCGAAGCGCAGTCCGCCGGCGTAATCCGCCACTTTTCATGCCATAGGCGTTCGGCGGATCACGCTTCGCTAATCCGCCCTACGACATCTCGATCACGCCATGCTCAGCTCGTGGCGGCCGACCACCATCCAGTGCACCTCGTCCGGACCGTCGGCGAAGCGCAGATGGCGGACGTCCTGGTACATCTCGGCCAGCGGGGTCCAGTGCGAGATGCCGGTGGCGCCGTGCATCTGGATGGCCTGGTCGATGATCTTGCAGGCGCGCTCGGGCACCATGGCCTTGACCATGGAGACCCAGACGCGGGCCTCTTTGTTGCCGAGCACGTCCATCGCCTTGGCGGCCTTCAGCACCATCAGCCGCATCGCTTCGATCTCGCAGCGGGCCTGGGCGATGATCTGCATGTTGCCGCCGAGATGGGCGATCTTCTTGCCGAAGGCTTCGCGGGTGAGGCCCCGCTGCACCATCAGATCGAGCGCTTTCTCGGCCTTGCCGATGGTGCGCATGCAGTGATGGATGCGGCCGGGGCCGAGGCGGAGCTGCGAGATCTCGAAGCCGCGGCCTTCGCCGAGCAGGATGTTCTCCTTGGGCACACGGACATTGTTGAATCGCATGTGCATGTGGCCGCGCGGGGCGTGGTCCTGGCCGAATACGTACATGGGGCCGAGCACCTCGACGCCGGGCGTGTCGCGCGGCACCAGGATCTGCGACTGCTGCTTGCTCGGCGCCGCATCCGGATTGGTCTTGACCATCACGATGAGGATCTTGCAGCGGGGATCGCCGACGCCGGAGATGTAATATTTCTCGCCGTTGATGACCCAATCGTCGCCGACGAGCTTTGCCGTCGTCGAGATGTTCTTGGCGTCGGAAGAGGCGACGTTCGGCTCGGTCATGACATAGGCCGAACGGATCTCGCCGTTGAGCAGCGGCTTCAGCCACTTCTCCTTCTGCTCCTTGGTGCCGACGCGCTCCAGCACCTCCATGTTGCCGGTGTCCGGCGCCGAGCAGTTCATGCTCTCCGAAGCGAGCGGGCTCTTGCCGAGCTCGGATGCGATATAGGCGTAGTCGAGATTCTTCAGGCCCTGGCCGGTCTCGTCGTCCGGCAGGAAGAAGTTCCAGAGACCTTCCTGCTTGGCCTTGTTCTTGGCCTTCTCCAGCACCTCGAGCTGCTTCGGCGTGAAGCTCCAGCGGTCTTCCTTGCCTTCGCCGGCCTTGGCGAACTCGATCGACATCGGCTCGACGGTGTCGCGGATAAATTTCTTGACGTGATCATAGAGCGGCCGGACCTGGTTCGACATGCGGAGGTCGTTGAGCTCGTCGCCGGGATTGAGGGTGTAGTTGGTGGTGCGGGGAATGTAGGTGTGTTTTGTCATTGTTCCTCCCGGGACGCTTGAGATCATTCTGGGCGCAAGAATAGTCGCAGCGCGGCCAAAGTGCGAGCGCGCATTTTTCACGCGGAGCCATGCCATGCGATGGAATTTGGCAGAGGCGTTTGAAATGTTGTTTGAACGGGATGGGGAGAACTCCCTCCAGGTGTCGTCCCGGACAAGCGCGCCTCACTCTCCGCTGTCATCGCCCGGCGAAGACCGGGCGATCCAGTATTCCAGAGACCGTCGTGAGTGGGCCGAGAAGCCGCGGCGTACTGGATTCCCCGCTTTCGCGGGGAATGACACCAACCGTGTGGGTTAGTTCGGCATCCGATGCATCGCACAGATCTTGTTGCCGTCGAGGTCGCGCAAATAGGCGAGATACATCTTGCCGGCCGCGCCGCCATCGCGGATGCCCGGTGGATTCTCACAGGTCTTGCCGCCGGCCGCGAGACCGGCCGCGTGCCAGGCTTCGACTTGCTCGGGCGAGCTGCACGCAAAACCGATCGTGCCGCCGTTCGCGCAGGTCGCCGGTTCGCCGTTGATCGGCTTCGACACCGAGAACACACCGGTCTTGGTGATGTAGAAGATGCGGTGGCCGTCGACCCTGGCCGGCCGCACCTCGAGCGTGCTCAGCAGGCTGTCGTAGAATGATTTGGCCTTGTCGAGATCGTTGGTGCCGACCATCACGTGCGAGAACATTTGCTTCCCCTCAGTGTTGTAGCCCGGATGGAGCGAAGCGAAATCCGGGTCTTGCTTGCTTTTCTCAGTCCCGGATTGCGCTTCGCTCCATCCGGGCTACGAGATCGAAATCAAAACGCGGTATAGCCGCCGTCGATCACGAACGTATCGGCCGTGTGATACGACGACGCCTTGCTCATCAGATAGACGGCGATGCCGCCGAAATCGCTCGGCTCGCCGAAGCGGCGAACCGGAATCCGCGGCATCACGTTGGCGACGAACTTCTCGTTCGCCATGATGCCCGCGGTCATGTCGCTCTTGATCCAGCCGGGCAGGATCGCATTGGCGGTGACGCCGTGGCGGGCGAGCTCGACGCCCAGCGCGCGCACCAGTGCGTTGATCGCGGCCTTGGTTGCCGCGTAATGCTCGTTGCGCGCGGTGCCGAAGATCGAAGCAAGACTCGAGGTCGCCACCAGCCGGCCGAAGGAATCGCCGGCATTGGCGCGATCGGTCATGTGGCGCGCGGCGGCCTGGAACGCGTGGAATACGCCGTCGAGATTGGTCGCAAACATTGTGCGCCATTCCTCCTCGGTGCGCTCGATGAAGGAGCGCCGGCCGCCGCCGCCGATGCCGGCATTGGCGAAGCAGCCGTCGACCCGGCCGAATATGTCGAGCGTCGCCTTCATCGCCGCGTCGACCGAGGCTGGGTCGGTGACGTCGCAGACGCGGGTGTCGACCTTGCCTGATAGCCCCGCCATGCTCGCGGCAGCAGCCTTGTTCTTGTCAGCATTGCGCCCCCAGATCGAGACGTTGCAGCCTTGGGCCGCGAGCGCCTGCGCGATGCCGAGGCCGATGCCGCCATTGCCCCCGGTGATGACGGCCACGCGGCCGGAGAGGTCGAAGATGTTCATGGCGCGTTTCCTGTTTTTGGCAAGTCTTCTTGATGTGCGGCGCATCAGCCGCTGCGCGCAAGATTGCTTGCTATGCTCTGATCACCATGGACAAGACCGCGCCAAAAATCAAATATGCGCCCAGGCAAAACGAATTCCGGCCTGCGAAACTGACGCGGGCCGCAACTCACGAGGAAACCATGCAGTTCAAACACGTCACGCTCGATTTCGATGGCTCGGTCGCGATCCTCAAGCTCGACCATCAGGAGGTGATGAACGCGGTCTCGGTGGACATGCTGGGCGGTCTCGCCGAAGCGCTCGATACGATCGAGGAGAAAAAGGACGAGGTCCGCTGCATCGTCTTGACCGGCGCGGGGCGGGCGTTCTGCACCGGCGCGAACCTTCAGGGCCGCAACGACCAGTCGAAGAAGACCAAGGCCGGGTTGACGCTCGAGACCGGCTTTCATCCCTTTCTGCGGCGCATCCGAAATCTACATTGCCCGATTGTGACCGCGGTCAACGGTCCGGCGGCGGGCGCCGGCATGAGCTTCGCGCTGCTCGGCGACATGATCCTGTGCGCGCGTTCCTCTTACTTCCTTCAGGCCTTCCGCCGCATCGGCCTTGTGCCGGATTGCGGCTCGACCTGGCTGTTGCCGCGCCTCATCGGTCGGGCGCGCTCGATCGAATTGTCGCTGATGGGCGAGCGGCTGCCGGCGGAAAAAGCGCTGGAATGGGGCCTCGTCAACCGCGTCTACGATGACGGCATGCTGATGGAGGAGGCGATGAAGCTCGCGCGCGACCTTGCCAGCGGCCCGACGGTCGCGCTGTCGATGATCCGCAAGCTCTACTGGGACAGCCCGGAAAATTCCTTCGAGGACCAGCTCAACCTCGAATTCCAGTGCCAGCTCCGCGCCGGCGACACCCAGGATTTCCGCGAGGGCGTCGGCGCGTTCCTGGAGAAGCGACCCGCGCAGTTCAAAGGCAAATGATCGAGGCGGAGCTTTCACGCAGCGTCCGGCGCTGGTGTCCGGGGGCGACCGGCGTCACCGGAGCAGCAAAACTGTCCGGCGGCGCCAGCCAGGAAACCTGGCGCTTCGATATCGTGCATCCCGATGGGCCGATCGGCGCGATCCTGCGCCGCTCGCCGAAAGGATATGGCGCGGCGCCAACGCGCGCGGCAGGTCTTGCCGCTGAAGCGCAGCTGATGCAGACCGCGTTCGAGGCCGGCGTGCCGTCGCCGCGCGTGATGCATGTGCTGGTGCCGGAGGACGATCTCGGCACCGGCTTCATCATGCAACGGGTCGAAGGCGAGACCATTGCGCGCAAAATCTTGCGCGACGACGAGTTCGCCCCGGCGCGGCCGCATCTCGCGCGGCAGATCGGCGGCATTCTCGCTGGCCTGCATCGACTGCCAAAGGACAAGCTGCCGGAGCTACGCAGCCGTGGCGCCACCCAGGAGATCGCCGAGTTCGAGCGCGACTATCGCAGCCTGAACTGGCCGAAGCCGGTGTTCGAGCTGGCGCTGCGCTGGCTGCGGGACCACGATCCCGGCCCGTCGGCCGAGACCACGCTGGTGCACGGCGATTTCCGCAACGGCAATCTCATCATCGGCGCCGACGGTGTCCGCGCGGTGCTCGACTGGGAGCTCGCCCATCTCGGCGATCCCATGGAGGATCTCGGCTGGGTCTGCGTCAACTCCTGGCGTTTCGGCGAGATCGACAAGCCGGTCGGCGGCTTTGGCTCGCGTGAAGAGCTGTTTGCAGGGTATGAGGCCGCCGGCAGCAAGGCCGATCCGGCGCGCGTGAAATTCTGGGAAGTGATGGGCACGCTGCGCTGGGGCATCATGTGCGGCGGCATGATGCAGCGTTTTCGCGAGGGCCCGGATCATTCCATGGAACGCGCGATGATTGGCCGCCGTGCGTCCGAGACCGAAATCGATCTGTTGCGGCTGCTGGCGCCGCGCGGGAGCTGACCATGCAGGACGAACCGACACCCCTCGAGCTGACGAAGTCAGTCGCCGACTTCCTCCGCAGCGACATCACGCCGCTGATCTCCGGCCACCAGGCCTTCAAGCTGCGCGTCGCCATCAACATCCTCGACCTCGTCACGCGGCAGCTGACGCAGGAGGAGGGGAGTGATGCGAAGGAGGTGGAGCGTCTGCGCCTGCTGCTTGGGGAGGACGGCTCGGTGACGGATCTCAACCGTGCGCTGGCCGAGCGCATCGCCAAAGGCGAGATCGACCTCGCAACACCGGGCCTTGCCGAGCATCTGTGGGCAACCACGATGGACAAGCTCGCGGTCGATCAGCCGAACTACGCGTCGTACAAGCGGGAGCTGGGGCGGAACGGGTAGGCGGACGCCACACTCTCTGCTGTCATCGCCCGCGAAAGCGGGCGATCCAGTATTCCAGAGGCGGCAGTGAGATGCGGAGAGGCTGCGGCGTACTGGATGCCCCGGTCAAGCCGGGGCATGACACCGCTGATGTGGGGCCGTCTCGTTGTGGCGGCGAAAGACCGTCTACTTCCCCACCCATTTCGGCGGCCGCTTCTCCGAAAACGCCTTCGGTCCCTCGATGTAATCCTGCGATGCCGCCATTGCCTTCACCGCCGGATACTCTCGCTGCTCCTCGATCGCCTGTTCCAGCGACACGCCGAGCCCCTTCTGGATCGCCTGCTTTGAAGCGCGGATCGACATCGGCGAATTCTTGGCGATCGTCTCGGCCCAGCGCAGCGCGGCGTTGAGTGCTTCGCCCTGCGGCACCACCTCGTTGACGAAGCCGAGCTCCTGGCCTTCCTTGGCGCTGACATGGCGCGCGGTCAGGATCATGCCCATGGCGCGCTTCAGCCCGATCTGGCGCGGCAGCCGGTGCAGGCCGCCGGCGAGCGCGGCGAGGCCAACACGCGGCTCGGGCAGGGCGAAGGTCGCATTCTCCGCGGCGATGATCAGGTCGCAGGCGAGCGCGATCTCGAAGCCGCCGCCCATGGCGACGCCGTTCACCGCGGCGATGATCGGCTTGTCGCAGTCGAAGCGCGAGGTGAGGCCGGCAAAGCCGCCCTTGTCCCAGCCGCGCTTTCCTCCCGCCGCCTGCCACTTCAGATCGTTGCCGGCGCAGAACGCCTTGTCGCCGCTGCCTGTGACGACCGCAATCCATTGCTCCGGGTCGGCAGCGAAATCGTCGAACACCTTTTGCAGCTCGAAATGCGCATCGGTGTGCAGCGCGTTGTAGACCTCGGGGCGCGACAGCGTGACGATCGCGATCGGCCCCCTGCGTTCCACCGTCGAGAATTTCAACTCCATCGCGCGCTCCCGCATTTTCTTGTGAAGGAATATTGCCGGCATAGTAGCGCGCGGCGGCGCTTGAGCACCATCGAATTGCGCTGGTGCGCCTTGCGCGTCTGGCACGCCTCGCCTTGCTTGACTTGGATGCGCTCTTCTCCGCTTAATCACGCGAAGCAAGACCGCGTCTAGCGTCTTAACGCAAAACAACAAGATCATTCCGGGAGAGAACCTTGGATTTCTCATTGCCTGCCGATCTCGTCGCCTATCTCGGAGAGCTCGATCGTTTCATCGAACGCGAGATCAAGCCGCTGGAAGAAGCCGACGACAACATCCGCTTCTTCGATCACCGCCGCGAATGGGCGCGCACCGATTTCGAGAACGGCGGCCTGCCCCGGCACGAATGGGAAGCGCTGCTGCGGAAAGCCAAGGATCTCGCCGACGCCGCGGGTCATCTGCGCTTCCCGGTGCCGAAGCAATATGGCGGTAAGGACGGCTCGAACCTCTGGATGGCCGTGATCCGCGAGCATTTTGCCGCGAAGGGTCTCGGCCTGCACAACGACCTCCAGAACGAGCATTCGATCGTCGGCAATTTCCCCGTCGTCACCATGCTCGACCGCTACGGCCGCGACGACCAGAAAGCGATGATCGACGGCTCGATCAAGGGCAAGTACCGCATCACCTTTGGACTGACGGAGCCGCATCACGGCTCGGATGCCACCCACATGGAAACGCGCGCGGTGCCCGCGACCCGCGACAACGTCAAGGGCTGGATCATCAACGGCGAGAAGATGTGGACGACAGGCATGCACGTCGCCACGCATTGCGCGCTGTTCGCGCGCACATCAGGCAATGACGGCGATGCCCGCGGCATCACCTGCTTCCTGGTTCCGGCGAAAAGCCATGGGGTGAAGGTCGAAGAATACATGTGGACCTTCAACATGCCGACTGACCATCCCCGCGTCAGTTTTACCGACGTGTTCGTGCCGGAGGATGCGCTGTTCGGCGAGGTCGGCCGCGGGCTGTCGCTGGCGCAATGCTTCGTGCATCAGAACCGCATCCGCCAGGCGGCAAGCTCGCTCGGCGCAGCCGTTTACTGCATCAATGAGAGCGTCAAATACGCGCGTGAGCGAAAGCCGTTCGGCAAGGCGTTGGCGGAAAACCAGGCGATCCAGTTCCCGCTGGTGGAGCTTGCGACGCAAGCCGAGATGCTGCGCCTGCTGATCCGCAAGACCGCCTGGGAGATGGACCAGCTCAACGAGGAGCAGATCGAGCGCACGCTCTCCGACCGCGTCTCCATGTGCAACTACTGGGCAAACCGCCTCTGCTGCGAATCCGCCGATCGCGCCATGCAGGTCCACGGCGGCATGGGCTATTCACGCCATAAGCCGTTCGAGCACATCTACCGCCACCACCGCCGCTACCGCATCACCGAAGGCAGCGAGGAAATCCAGATGCGCAAGGTGGCGGGATTCCTGTTCGGCTATATGGGGCCGGGGAAGCATTGATTGCGCCGCTATCGTAGGGTGGGCAAAGCGAAGCGTGCCCACCACCTCTCTCGTCATCAAAGAATGGTGGGCACGGCGCTTTGCGCCTTTGCCCACCCTACGGCACCGCGTATCAATTCACTCTTCTGTCCTTCCCCGCCCAGTACGGCTCCCTCAATTGCCGTCGCAAAATCTTGCCCGACGGATTCCGCGGCAGCGCCGGCAAGAACTCCACGCTCTTCGGCGTCTTGTAGCCGGCGATGCGCTCGCGGGTGAAGTTGATGATGTCGGTGGCGCTCGCCTCCTTGCCCGGCTTCATCACCACGACGGCTTTCACTGCCTCGCCCCATTTGTCGTCGGGCACGCCGATCACCGCGGCCTCAGCGACGTCGGGGTGGTCGCACAACGCGCTCTCGACCTCGGCGGGGTAGATGTTCTCGCCGCCGGAGATGATCATGTCCTTGATGCGGTCGTGGATGTAGAGATAGCCGTCCTCGTCCATGTAGCCGGCATCGCCGGTGCGCAGCCAGCCGTCACTGCGCAGCGTCGATGCGGTCGCCTCCGGCAGATTCCAGTAGCCGGCCATGTTCGAGCCCGATCGCGTCGCGATCTCGCCGACCTCGCGCGGCGGCAGCGGTTTGCCGTCCACATCCAGGATCGCGATCTCGACGCCCGGTAGCGCCTTGCCAGCCGAGCGCATCCGCTCCAGCCCTTCGACGTGATCCTCCGGCGGCAGCGCCACGATGGTGCCGGTGGTCTCGGTCATGCCGTACAATTGCACGAAGCCGCATTTGAAGACCTCGATGCACTCCTTCAGCAGCGCGGCCGGAATAGGCGAGGCGCCATAGAGCATGTATTTCAGCCGCGAGAAATCGACCGTCCTGGCGCGCGGCTGCCGCACCACGAACTGCATCGCCGCCGGCACCATGAACAGTTTTGTGATGCCCGACTGCTCGAAGAAATCCAGCACCTTGGTTGGATCGAATTCGCGGGCGATCACGCCGCGGGCGCCGTGATAGAGGCCCATCACGCCCCAGCCGGAGCCGCCGATATGGAAGACCGGCATGGCGACCAACGACACGTCGTCGGTCGACCACCGGTTCCACTCCGGCTTGTCCTCGGCATTGCCTGATTGCACGAGGTTGAGGAAGTTGGCATGCGACAGCATCGCGCCCTTCGGCTTGCCCGTGGTGCCGGACGTGTAGAGCTGGATCGCGATGTCCCTGCTGTCGATCGGAACCTTCGGGTCGTTGCCGCTCTGCGCATCGCGCCACGCCGCAAAATCCTGCCACTCCGCCGCACCGCCCTCGGTGGTGATGATCGTGCGCACGCCCGGCAGCTGGTCCTTGATCTGGCGGACCTGTGTGATGAACTCCGGCCCGACGAACAGCACCGGCGCCTTGCAGTCTTCGACGATGAAGGCAACCTCGGGCCCCGCCAGCCGCCAGTTCACCGGCGCCATCACGACGCCAGCCTTCATGGCGCCCATCAGGAGCTCGAAATAGAGATCGCTGTTCTTGCCGAGATAGGCGATGCGATCGCCCTTCCTCACGCCCATTGCGAGAAGCGCGTTGGCGACCTTGTTGGTCCTGGCGTCGAATTCGGCAAAGCTGGTGAGGCGGCCCTCGAATTCGTAGGCGATGGCATCGCCGCGGCTCTTGGCGCGCTCGCGCACCATCTCGGCGAGGTCAGCCAATGGCTGTATGGACATGTTTCTCCCGTGGCGTCTTGTTTTTATGCCTGGGAGTGTGGAGTCAATTGCGGGTGAAGGCAATACAGCACAGAGCACACTGTCGTCCCGGACAAGCGCGCCTCAAGCGCGCGCAGATCCGGGACCCATAGCCACAGGGAGAGGTTTTGCGATGACTCGGAGTTGCTGTCTCGCACCACACTGCTCCCTGTGGTTATGGGTCCCCGCGCCCGTGCGCAATTGCGCACTAGGCGGGGACGACAGGTGAGGGCGGGGTGATAGCGTCAGCCCCTGACGTAGTCGCGTACTCGCAACACGACTACCCCCGCTTCGCCCGGTCCTTTTCGTTCTGCGCCATGATGCTCTCGCGCGCGGTCTTCCAGTCGTCGTCGCTCCAGTCGCGGAGCTGGTAGAAATTGCCGCCCATCGCGAGCGCCTGCGCGCCGTCCATCGCGATGGTCTCGCCGCTGATCCAGTCGCAGCCGCCGGAGATCAGGAACACCGCGAGGTTCTGTAATTCCTCCATGGTGCCGACGCGGCCCATCGGGTTCATCGCCTTGGTGCGCGCGCCGGCTTCGTCGCCGGGCTTGATGCGCTTGCTCATGCCCTCGGTCGGGATTTCGCCGGGCGCGATGGTGTTGAGGCGGATGCCGTATCGGCCCCATTCGGCTGCGAGCGACATCGTCATGGCATGGATCGCCGACTTGCTCATCGCCGACGGCACCACGTAAGGCGAGCCGTTGCGCACCCACGTCGTGGTGATCGACACCACGTTGCCGGGTTGCTTCAACGCGATCCAGCGCTTGCCGATCGCTTGCGTCACGTAGAACGTGCCATGCATGACGATGTTGGCGACGGCGTCGAAGCCGCGCGGCGACAGCTCCTCGCTGCGCGAGATGAAATTGCCGGCGGCATTGTTGATGAGATCGGTCAGCGGCGCGTCGCGGAAGATGGTCTCCACCATCTCCTCGACCGCGAGCGCATTGCGGATGTCGACGCCGTGGCTGGTGACGCGGCCGCCATACTCGGCCATCAGCTCGGTCGCGGTTTCGTCGCACACGATCTTGCGCCGGCCGCAGATGTGCACCTCGGCGCCGAGCTGGAGGAAGCGCGCCGCCATCGACTTGCCGAGACCTGTGCCGCCGCCGGTCACGAGAATGCGCCGGCCGGCCAGAAGATTTTCCTTGAACATGGCTGTTTCCCCCGTAGGGATTGTCAGTTAATTGGTCGATTGACTAAATCTGGCTACCGGCGTCCTGTAAAGCGGCACTGAACAAGAACAGGGGAGAATTCGTCCATGGAAGAGCGCGTCTCGATCTCGATCTCGGAAGGCGTCGCCGACGTGCGCCTGGTGCGCGCGGACAAGATGAACGCGCTGGATCAGGCGATGTTCGAGGCCCTTGTCGCCGCAACCGACCGCCTTTCGAAGGAAAAAGGCGTGCGCGTGGTCGTGCTGTCGGGCGAAGGCCGGGCCTTCTGCGCCGGGCTCGACATGGGGCGTTTTGCCGCCATGAAGGAGAAGGGCGGTAACGGAATTCCGGGTGGCGAAAATCGCGATCTCACCAAGCGGACGCATGGCCAGGCCAACTTCGCGCAACAGGCGGTGTGGGGCTGGCGCCAGCTGCCGGTGCCTGTCATCGCGGCCGTGCACGGCGTCGCCTTCGGCGGCGGCTTCCAGCTCTCGCTCGGCGCCGACATGCGGTTCCTCTCAGCGGACGCGCGGATGTCGGTGATGGAGATCAAATGGGGCCTCATCCCTGACATGGCTGGCACGCCAATCCTGGCCTCGCTCGTGCGCGACGATATTTTGCGCGATCTCACCTACACCGGCCGCATCTTCTCCGCGCAGGAGGCGATGACGTACGGCCTCGCCACGCGCATCTGCGACGACCCGCGCGCCAGCGCCCTCGAAGTCGCGCGCGAGATCGCCGGCAAGAGCCCGGATGCGATCCGCGCGGCGAAGCGCCTGCTGAACAATCTCTCGGTGGACCCGGGTCCTGCACTGCTCGCCGAGTCGGTCGAGCAGCAGAAGCTGATCGGCAGCGCGAACCAGACCGAAGCGGTGCGCTCAAATCTGGAGAAGCGCGCGGCGAAGTATGCAGACTAGCAACTCCCCGTCATTCCGGGGCGATGCGAAGCATCGAGCCCGGAATCCATAACTACGATCGGGAGTATGGATTCCGGGCCTGCGCCTTCGGTGCATCCCGGAATGACGACCGTAGGCTTGGCCGCATTCTCGAACCCGACGAAAGATCGGAAAACAAAAATGAGCGAAACGTCCGACTTCCTCGGCATCGTCTCCGGCGAGCGCCGACGCACCCACACTGAAATCGCAGCCCGCGCCGACCGCATCGCCGCCGGCCTCGCCAAGATCGGCGTCCGTCCAGGCGATTGCGTCTGCATGCTGATGCGCAACGACATCGCTTTTCTGGAAGCCGCCTATGCCGCGATGCGGCTCGGGGCCTATGGCGTGCCGATCAACTGGCACTTCAAGCCCGAAGAGATCGACTACATCCTGAACGACACCGGCACTTCGGTGCTGATCGGGCATGCGGACATGCTGCACGCCCTGCGCGACGCCATTCCGAAGGGCGTCACCGTGCTGAGCGTGCCGACGCCGCCGGAGATCCTGTCCAACTACAGGATCGATCCGGATCATCTAAAGACGCCTAGCTTCGCGATCGATTTCGAATACTGGCTCGCACAGCATCAGCCCTATGACGGCCCGGTCGTGCCGCAGCCGATGAACATGATCTACACCTCGGGGACCACGGGCCATCCCAAGGGTGTCCGCCGCCACGCGCCGACGCCGGATCAGCAGGCGGCCGGCGAGCGCATGCGCGCGATGATCTATGGGCTGAAGCCCGGCGCCCGCGCGATCCTGCCGGGACCGCTCTATCATTCCGCGCCGAATTCGTTCGGCATCCGCGCCGGCAAGCTCGGCGGCGCGCTGGTGCTGATGCCGCGGTTCGAGCCGCAGGAATTCCTGGAGCTGATCGAACGTTACAGGATCGACACCATCTTCATGGTGCCGACCATGTTCATCCGCCTGATGAAGCTGCCGGAGGAGGTGCGCAGGAAATACGACGTCTCCTCGCTGCGCCACGTCATCCATGCCGCGGCGCCGTGTCCCGCGGACGTCAAGCGCGCCATGATCGAATGGTGGGGACCGGTGATCTATGAATTCTACGGCTCGACCGAATCCAGCGCCGTCACCTTTGCGACGTCAGAGGATGCGTTGAAGAAGCCCGGCACCGTCGGCAAGATCTCGCCCGGCGCCGAGCTGCGCTTCCTCGGCGAGGACGGCCGCGTGCTTGGCGTCGGCGAGATCGGCGAGATCTATTCCCGCATGGCGGAGCTCGCCGATTTCACCTACCACAACAAGCCGGAGAAGCGCGCCGAGATCGACCGCGACGGCTTCATCACCTCCGGCGACGTCGGCTACATCGACGAGGACGGCTACGTCTTCATCTGCGACCGCAAGCGCGACATGGTGATCTCGGGCGGCGTCAACATCTATCCGGCGGAGATCGAATCGGTGCTGCACGCCGTGCCCGGTGTGCAGGATTGCGCCGTGTTCGGCATTCCCGACGCCGAGTTCGGCGAGGCGCTGATGGCGGTGGTGGAGCTGCAGGCGGGCATCACGCTCGAGGCCGGAGACGTCCGCGCCGCGCTCAAGGCGCATCTGGCCGATTACAAAGTGCCCAAGCACATCGAGATCCGCACCGGCCTGCCGCGCGAAGACTCGGGAAAGATCTTCAAGCGCCGCCTGCGCGATCCCTATTGGGAGCAGGCGGGACGGAAGATCTGAGGTGATGCCTCTGAGGTGATGCCGTAAGGGTGGGCAAAGCGGAAGCGTGCCCACCAGATGTCGCTTACGGAGACAGATCGTGGGCACGGCGCAAACGCGCCTTTGCCCACCCTACGAGTCTGTAGCCCGGATGGAGCGCAGCGCAATCCGGGACGGTGCCAGCGGTTGAGACCGGATGTCGCTTCGCTCATCCGGGCTACGGGGCATCGCCGCCGTCTTAGCAGCGACAGATTTCGACCCTATATAAGCGGAACCATTGACCTCGCGGATCATCCCATGGCTCCCGTTTCCATCATTCTCAACATCCTCTGGATCCTGATCGGCGGCGCCTGGATGGCGTTCGGCTGGCTGATCGCTGCGATCATCATGGCCGTCACCATCATCGGCCTGCCCTGGGCGCGGGCGGCGTTCAACATCGCCGTCTACACGCTGCTGCCGTTCGGCTCGCGAGCGGTCAGCCGCTACGATGTCACCGGCATGAGCGATATCGGCACCGGCCCGCTCGGGCTGATCGGCAACATCATCTGGTTCGTGCTCGCCGGCTGGTGGCTGGCGCTCGGCCATCTCGTGACGGCACTAGTCCTCGCGGTCACGATCATCGGCCTTCCCTTCGCCTGGGCGCATTTGAAGCTCGCCGGCATCGCGCTCTGGCCGATCGGCAAGGTGATCGTGCCGGCTTGAAGTGCGGGCGGACCGCGCGAGCGCCGCTTTTGGCCCGAGGTTGGCTGAAGGACACGATGCCCTCAACTCCTATCGACTTCAAAAGGAGCGAAGGATGCTAGGGAAAGCGAAGGTAGCCACCCGTCTTCCAGCCAAGGATCTGGACCGGGCGCGGGCGTTCTATTCCGAGAAACTCGGGCTCGACCCGGTCGAACAGCGCGACGGCGGACTGCGCTACGTCTGTGCAAGCGGCGAGTTTGCAATATTCATCTCGGCCGGCACGCAATCCGGCACGCACACGCAGATGGGCTGGGAAGTCGAGGACATCGAGGCAACGGTGCAGGAGCTTCGCGCGCGCGGAGTCAAGTTCGAGGAATACGACCTGCCCGGGCTGAAGACCGTGAACGGGATCGCCGAGATAGCCGGGAATTACACAAGCAAGGGCGTCGGTGAGAGAGGCGCATGGTTCCGCGACAGCGAAGGCAACCTTCTTGGAATCGGGCAGCCTGTTCGAGCCTGACAGCTCGTAGGATGGGTGGAGCGCCAGCGAAACCCATCAACTTCTCCGCCACTGACGAAACAGGATGGGTTTCGCAAGGGCTCGACCTATCCTACGCGCTGCGTGCATCAACGGGCATGCTCCCTCAGGGACGAACGCGAATGATCGTATTCCCCTTGCGTCGCCCGGTCGGGTTTAAGGCGGCGACCGCATCGTCGAAGATCGAGACGTTGCCGATGTTCGTCCGCAGTCGTCCGTCCCGCACCCGCTGGACGATCTCACGCAGTTGGGCACGATCGGCCTCGACGACAAAGTCAATCGCCAGGCCGTCGGAGGGGCGCGCCTCTGCGGGCCCGACGATGGTGACCAGTGTTCCTCCGGCCCGAACCAGTTCTGCGGACCGCTTCTGAACGTCGCCGCCGATGACATCGAACACCAGGTCGACTTTGCCGATGTCTTCCAGGGCGTCGTTGTCGAGGTCGATGAACTCATTCGCGCCGAAGCCCAGCACTGTCTGACGGTCGGCGGCGCGTCCGGAGCCGATGACGTGGGCGCCGGCCTCTCGCGCGAGTTGCGTCACCATGGAACCGACTGCGCCGGCCGCGCCGTGTGCGAGGACGCTCTGCCCCGCCTGAAGACGACCGTGCTGGAACAGCCCTTGCCACGCGGTTAGGCCCGAGACCGGCAGGCTTGCGCCCACCGTGAAGTCGACGTCACCCGGGAGTGGCGCCAGGTTGCGTGCCTCGATCGCCACATACTCGGCGAGCGTGCCGTCGCGATACCAGTCCGCGAGGCCAAACACCCGCTGTCCTACCGACAACCCCGTAGTGCCATATCCGAGAGCGGTGACCACTCCAGCCAACTCGTGCCCAGGGATCGACGGTGTTCGGTCACGCTCGAGGCGATCGGTCCAGGTCGAGGGCCACGTCAGCTCGGTCGGAACAAACCCCGACGCATGAACCCGAACAACGACGTCGTTTATCGATGCTTGCGGCTCGGGCCGGTCCACCAGTTTCATCCCCGCCGTTCCCGCGGCCTGTTCCGTTACAACGATCGCCTTCATGGGCTTATCTCCTCGGTCATTGTCTCCTGGTGCAACTGTTGCGAGCAGCGTGAACGCACCGGCTATCCACAAAATGCCTGATGGTGTGGAAGTGTCTGCAATCTGCGCTGTCTGCATTGACCGGGGCTCCCACTGAGAATGCCGATCGGGATCGCTTCGGTCGTGGTACTCGCAGGTAGATGCGTTGCGCCTGGTCATGAAACCAGTACCAAGATTGCAAATTCTGGCTGTACCAAGCGCATTGAGACGGCGAACAGATTGAGCTCGTAGGATGGGTAGGGCGCCAGCGAAACCCATCAATTCGCCTGCCGCTGACGAAACATGATGGGTTTCGCAAGGGCTTAAATGGTGACCTTGGAAGTGCAGATGCCACCGCCCCATCGTCCGAACCCCGCCAAGACACCCCCTGTACAAGGCCACCTCTTGCGACAAAGATTGAGGAGCTTGCGTGATTTTTCGTCAACTTCGGGAGCAGGTATGCTGCGGCGCAACTTCATTCGAATGTTGGGCAGTACAGTTTTGGTTTGGCCCGCTCTGGCAACGGGCCAGACCAGGAAAAAAGTTTGGCGTGTCGCATATCTCTATCCGGGCTCTCTCGCGAACCCGGCTGATCATGCGGTCTTTGATGTTTTTCGCGCGGAGATGAAGCGTCTTGGCTATGTCGAAGGTCAGACTCTCATCATCGACGACCGGAGCGCCGAGGGAAAGCTTGAACGTCTGCCTGCGTTCTTGACCGAGTTGATTGGTCTAAATCCCGACGTCATCGTTGCCGTCACGACTCCGGCCATTGCCGCAGCTCAACGCGCAACGTCGACCATCCCGATCATCATGGCCCCAGCGACGGACCCCATTGGATCGGGCTTCATCAAGAGCTTCTCCCATCCGGGCGCCAATATTACCGGCATGGCCAACATGGTGGGCGATTCCGTCGGCAAGGCCGTCGAACTCCTCCATACAATCGTCCCGTCGGCGAAGCGCATTGCCGTATTGACCTCCAACAATCCAACGCATCCTGAACAGTACCAATTGGCCAAAACAGCCGCAAATACTCTAGGATTATCGGCGGTTCAGGTGGTTGCTCCGACGCTCGAGGATCTTGAGGCGGCTTTTGAGAGGATGAAGCAGGAAAGCTGCGATGCCGTCTTTGTGCTCGGGGATGTCACGCGACCAACCATTTCCGGCTTGGCTGCGAAGTCAAAACTGCCGGCAGTCTACCAATCGAGCCCATTCCTGGCTCTGGGCGCGCTGGCGAGTTATCATCCAAAGATCGAGGCGATCTATGTGAAGGTGGCGCAGTACGTCGACCGGATCATCAAAGGAGCCAACCCGGCCGATTACCCAGTCGAACAGCCGGTGGTTTTTGAGCTTGGCGTCAATCTGAAGACGGCCGCGGCGCTTGGCATTACAATTCCGGACAGCGTCTTGGCGCGGGCTGATCGAATCATTGAGTAGACGCGGACTCCTGGCCCGATGCTGTCCCGTTGAAGGGACTGCATTCAAGGCTAGAACGTACGTTGCCGGCTTAACTTTCCTCAATACAGGCTGGCGTAAGGTATGAGTGATACGCTCTGATGCCAAAGTGAGTGGCAGACCGAAGCTCTGCCGTGCTCACGTCGCCTGCCGCTTGGTGACCCGAGCGAACATTGCGTTGCCTCCGGTCAATCAACCGCTTTTGAGCCGCAACGAAAGTTCCTGCGTGCCGCGGATAATCTATCATTCAGCTCAGGAAGTAAGGAAGGAGGATGAAAGTGCGAGGTGATTTCGTCGTCTTTCCCATGTTCCTTTTGACGGTGATCTTCGCGATTATTTCTCTTTGGGTGAACATCAAGTTGGCAAGAGCGAGGGTTGGACGATGGGATTCCAATTCAACGGCTCGATTTATGATGTCCGTTGGAAACTTTGGAGACAGGCAGGTCGCGATGTGGCGACGGGTGGGAGGCTATAGCGAGACAGAGGCAAATACGATTATCGGCTATCAGTTCCTGAGCTTGGCGGGCATGTTACTCGGTTTCTTTGTGAGCGTGGTACTCGGCATCTTCATGATCGCCTGACGCCTCTTGGCGGACCTTCGCTCGGAGGGCTGCGAAGTCGGCTTTCAGGAGGCGAGCCGACAAATGCATTTTATACTTTCGTGTTTGCGGCCTGCTGCACAATTTTACGCTGGCGTTCGAACACCTCAGCTAACTCATGGATCGGCGCGTCAACGTCGCCAATCATAAACCTGCTTTGGCGAAGATACATCAAACGCATAAGACGAGACATTTCGAGATGCTCAATCGTGCCGGGCTTCAGGATGACCACTAAAGTCTTCGCGGACGACGCTGATCCTACATCTGTCACAAAGCAAGATATCACGTCTGTCCACCGTACCAGCGTTGGCGAGACCGGATGATAGATAAAGCCCTCGGAGGTCAGCGTTAGCTCTGGAAGCCCTTTTGCGTAAGAGCGAGCTGCGAGCGAGGTTAGGAGGAGCACGAACACGCCTGCAGCAGCGCTAAACATGTAAATAGCGCGCAGGCCGATGCTATGTGAGTTTGAAGCAGCGGCGAAGCCGAGGACACACGTGAGACCGAGAAGAACAACAAATCTGAAGGCAAATGCAAAGAAGCCCTGCGATCGAATCGACACAGGACCTTTCGCTAGATCAGCCTTGAGCCCTAAAGTCACGTCTTTCACGAAGAAATCCTCACAGGCTTAGCTACCTGCAGATGCCGCGGAGCGGCACCGGTTCGTGACCTTGCGACAGAACCTCGGAAGCGAGCGCTGTGCACCAACGTGGCTGAGCCAATGTTTCAAATACAAGGCATCATCCCGGCGCTGAGTGATTTCAAGCGTTTGCTTCAGCTATCGCACCAAGCATCACGGCCGACAAGGCAGAAGCCGAGGGCCATCCGAATCCATATCTTGCTAATGCATCACGCAGTTGCAGTGCCCCGTACCTAGTCCGCCAGGACAGGTAAGGAGACATATCGGCTTTAGTAGTCTTTTCACGTCTTCCCAAGCAAGTAGCGCTCTTACTTGCGCCATCAGAGCGTATCACGCATACCTTACGCCAACCTATATCAAGCAAAGTTAAGCCAGCGATGGTCTCGAAGGTCACCAAGCCCTCGTTGCCACTCTGCCCGCCCTTTGGAGAACGGGTGCTGCCCCCGACGTCCTGGCTTGAATTCAGGAGTATCCTCAATAGGTAATTCTGACATGAACGAAAAGAGACAAGACACCGCTTTCTTGGATGAGCTCAACCCACTGCTTATCGGGCTCTACGTTCTTTTCGGGATCGCTCTCAGCTTCCATTCCTTCGAGGACTTCTTGGCGTTCGGATGCGCGGGCATCCTGTTCGCAATTGCATACAGATGGGTTGCTGCAAGGATGTAGGGCTGGCGAGTAGTGGCTGGCATGCAGTGGTCGGGAATTCAGGCTTCTTACGAGCGCATTAGAGAGGACAGCAACGTGTGGCAGCCATGATCTCGAAGGTCTCTCCGGATATAAATAAGCCTGCGACCTAAGATGGGATTATTGTTGCTGGAGCTTGTTGACGCAACTACGCACGCCATGTCTCGCGCTGCCGACGGGCAAAACACGCCACATGCAGGTCAAGGACTGCCACCACAAAATATTCTGATTGACCGAATTCGTTGTTTCGGGTAAACCGCAAGACATCCGGCCCGTCAAAGGGGCGTTTCGCGATCGTCACGATACGTAGGCCGGGATGCGATGGACGCGGCAGCGCCGGCGCGTGACGGGATGGCAGGGCGGGCGAGGCTCGTGAGCCATCACGATCCGCGGCACGACACGGCGCGGTTACAGCGTTTCTTTTCGGCATTGGGGGCGAGCACGCGCGAGCTTCCGATTGCCTGGGGAGTGACGTCCGCGGACGGCAAAAGCGTGTGGTCCTGACGCCCGGGGTCTGTGCGTCAAGTCTCAGCGGTGATGTGGCGACCCGACCGGGCACGCGCATCGATCATCCGCAAGGCGACGGGGGCAATAGTGCATCGCTCCCCGGGGAGAGCCCGCCATAAGCCGTAAAACCATTGCGCAGGGAAGGCCGGGATGGCCCGGCGTCACCTGTGGTCACCCCGCGTGCGTCTTCCGCGTGCGGACCCTGGGTGCCAGCCGGCGCCCGGCCTTCCCTGCGCCCTTTCTTCTTGATGAGGGCGAAACGGACAGCAAAGCTCGGGCGGAACGCGCCGCGGGGCTGCGAAGGCATGTTTGCAAAGACAAGCGAGAGAGCGCGTTCGGGACACCTAGGCGGCAGTGTGCACCGCTCCCAACTTCATCTTGCGCTGCGGTAGAAAAATATCGCACACTCCTTCGGACCGGGGCCCAAAGGTGCTCTTGAAGAGGAGCGAGCCATGTCCCTCCAGACCATTCCATCCGATAGCGCGGAGCAGCGCCCCAACCGTCCCGAGGACGTTCAGGCAACGGAAGCGGAGACGCGGCTGCGGGACGATATCCGCTTGCTCGGGCGCATCCTCGGCGACACCGTGCGCGACCAGGAGGGCGCCGATGTGTTCGACCTGGTCGAGCGCATCCGGCAAACCTCGATCCGGTTCCACCGCGACGAGGACCGGCTTGCCCGCCGCGAGCTCGAGCAGATCCTGGACGGCATGTCGATCCCGGACACCCTGCGGATCGTGCGAGCCTTCAGCTATTTCTCGCACCTTGCCAACATCGCTGAGGACCACAACAACATCCGCCAGATGCGCGCACGCGGCGCCTCAAGGAGCGGCGGGGCAGGGGTGCTCGCGGGCACGCTGGCGAATGCCAAGAGTGCGGGCGTGAGCGCGTCGGAACTGCGGAAGTTCTTCAAGGACGCTCTCGTCAGCCCGGTGCTGACGGCGCACCCGACCGAGGTCCGCCGCAAGAGCACCATGGACCGCGAGATGGAGGTCGCCAGCCTGCTCGACCGTCGCGAGCGCGTCGCGCTGACCGCGGAGGAGGCAGATGCCAGCGACGAGCAGCTTCGCCGCGAGGTGCTGACGCTGTGGCAGACCAATCTGCTCCGCCGGACTAAGCTCACGGTGCTCGACGAGGTCTCCAACGGCCTGTCGTTCTACGATTACACTTTTTTGCGCGAGGTGCCGCGCCTGGTCAACGCGCTGGAGGACCGGCTCGAGGAGGGCGGCGAGCAAGCGGCGGGCGAGCTCGCCTCGTTCCTGCGCATGGGCAGCTGGATCGGCGGCGACCGCGACGGCAATCCCTTCGTCACCGCCGACGTCATGCGCGGCACGCTGCGGCTGCAGTCGAGCCGGGTGATGCAGTTTTATCTCAACGAGCTGCACGTGCTCGGCTCGGAATTGTCGATCGCGGCGCATCTGGCCGACGTCTCCGAGGAGCTGCGTAACCTGGCGGAGCGCTCGCCGGATACCTCACCGCACCGGAGCGGCGAGCCTTATCGCCTCGCGGTGTCAGGCATCTATGCGCGCCTGACCGCGACGGCGGAAATGCTCGAGGTCGAGATCACGCGCCGGCCGGTCGGCAAGGGCGCGCCTTACGGGAGCGTCAGGGAGCTGCAGGCCGATCTCGACGTGCTGCACCGCTCGCTGATCTCCAACAATGCGCGAGTCATCGCGCGCGGCCGGCTGCGGCTGCTCCGGCGCGCGGTGGATTGCTTCGGTTTCCATCTCGCACGGCTCGACATCCGCCAGAACTCGGCGGTGCACGAACGCACCATCGCCGAGCTGATGGATGCCGCCAATCCCGGCATGTCCTATCTCGCGCTCGGCGAAGACGCGCGCATCTCGCTGCTCACCAATGAATTGCGCTCGACGCGCGCGCTGGTCTCGCCATTCGTGAAGTACAGCGACGAGACCATGGGCGAGCTCAACGTGTTCCATGCGGCCGCGGAGGCGCATGCCAAGTTCGGCTCGGACGCCATTCCCCAATGCATCATCTCGATGTGCAAGGGTATGTCCGACATGCTCGAGGTCGCGGTGCTCTTGAAGGAGGTCGGCCTCGTCCATCCCTCCGGCCGCAGCGCCATCAACATCGTGCCGCTGTTCGAGACCATCGAGGATCTGCAGGCATCATCCGGCATCATGGACCGCATGCTGTCGCTGCACGATTACCGCCGCCTCGTCGACAGCCGCGGCAGCGTGCAGGAGGTCATGCTCGGCTATTCCGACAGCAACAAGGATGGCGGCTTCGTCACCTCGGGCTGGGAGCTCTACAAGGCCGAGATCGGTCTCGTCGAGGTGTTCGAGCGCCACCACGTGCGGCTGCGCCTGTTCCACGGCCGCGGCGGTTCGGTCGGCCGCGGCGGCGGTCCGAGCTATGATGCCATCATCGCCCAGCCCGGCGGTGCGGTGAACGGCCAAATCCGGATCACCGAGCAGGGCGAGATCATCTCGTCGAAATATTCCAACGCCGAGGTCGGCCGCAACAATCTGGAAATCCTCGCCGCTGCGACGCTGGAAGCGAGCCTGCTCAATCCGCGCCAGAGCGCGCCGCGCCGCGAATATCTGACCGCGATGGATGAATTGTCGAACCTCGCCTTCAAAGCCTATCGCGGCCTCGTCTACGAGACTGACGGCTTCGTCGATTATTTCTGGTCATCGACCGTGATCAACGAGATCGCAACGCTCAACATCGGCAGCCGTCCGGCCTCGCGCAAGAAGACCCGTGCGATCGAGGATCTGCGTGCGATTCCCTGGGTGTTCTCGTGGGCACAATGCCGCCTGATGCTGCCGGGCTGGTACGGTTTCGGCAGCGCGGTCGAGCAGTGGATCGCGGATCATCCCGACAAGGGCATGCCGTTCCTGAAAGAGCTGTACAAGGAATGGCCGTTCTTCCGCATGCTCTTGTCGAACATGGACATGGTGCTGGCGAAAAGCTCGATCGCAATCGCCTCGCGCTATGCCGAGCTGGTGCCGGACGAAGCCCTGCGCGAAAAGATCTTCGGCCGCATCCGCCGCGAATGGCATTCCTGCATCGAGACGCTGCTCGACATCATGGGCCAGGACCGGCTGCTGCAGGGCAATCCGCTGCTGGAGCGATCGGTCCGTCACCGCTTCCCCTATCTCGATCCGCTCAACCACGTGCAGGTCGAACTGCTGAGGGAGCACCGCGCCCAGAACCCGGACGAGCAGGTGCTGCGCGGGATTCAGCTGACGATCAACGGGATCTCGGCGGGGTTGCGGAATACGGGGTAATCTCACACCGTCGTTCCGGGGCGATGCGAAGCATCGAACCCGGAACCTCGAGATTCCGGGTTCGGCTCTACGAGCCGCCCCGGAATGACGGTGTAGACCCTCAACAGAAATGCGCGCCCTGCGTCTCCACATAGACCGCATAGAGCGACTGGCTCGCGGTCATGAACAGGCGGTTGCGCTTCTTGCCGCCGAAGCAGACATTGGCGCAGGTCTCGGGCAAGAGGATCTGCCCGATGCGCGCGCCGTCGTTTGGCGCGAACACCTGCACGCCGTCATAGCCGGGTCCGACCCAGCCGGCGCCGACCCAGATGTTGCCGTCGGTGTCGACGCGCAGGCCATCGGGGAAGCCCGACTTGCCCTCGAGCTTCATGTCGATCAGCTTCTTCGGGTTCGACAGTTTTGCTCCGTCGATGTCGTAGGACCACACCACGTTCTCGGCTTGCGGATAATGCGTGATGCCGGTGTCGCAGACATAGAGCTTCTTGTAGTCGTGGCTGAAGGCGATGCCGTTCGGCTTGAACGGCTCGTCTGCGACCTTCGCGACCTGCCCGGTCTGGGTGTCCAGGCGATAGACCGCCTCCTTCTGGTGGGGCTGCAGCGAGCCGGTATTGGCAAGCTTGCCCTCGTAGATGCTGATCGCGCCATAGCCGGGATCGGTGAACCAGATCGCCTTGTCGTTGGGATGCATCACCATGTCATTCGGCCCGTTCAGCGGCTTGCCATTGGCCTGCTCGGCCAGCGTCGTGATCGAGCCGTCATGCTCGTAGCGGACAAGGCGCGTGCGCTCGGCGGTGAGCTGGCGTCCCTCGGTGTCGAACGAATTGCCGTTGGCCTCGTTCGACGGCTTGTGGAACTGCTCGGAGATGTGGCCGTCGTCGTCGAGATAGCGAAGCTGCCGGTTGGCCGGGATGTCGCTCCAGACGAGATATTGTCCCTGCGCATTCCATGCCGGCCCCTCCGCCCAGAGGCAGCCGGTGTAGAGCCGCTTGATCGCGGTGTTGCCGACCTTGGCCTTGAAGCGCTTGGGATCGATGGCGACGATGTCGGGGTCGGGATAGCGCTGCGGCTCGGCATTGGCGCCGAAGTCGCGGGCGTCGGCTCGCGAGGCGAGCATGGCCGATGCCGCGACGGTCGCCGCGCCCTTGAGGAGCGTACGGCGGCCGAGACCGCCACGCTCGCTTGCAGTCGTGTCGTCGGAGTTGGTCAGTATTCTTGTCATGGTTTCCTCCCAAGATTGGGAGGCCACCATTCGCGTGCAATCAGGCGCAAACCGGGGCGATCTCCGGACATAGACAACCGGAGATCGCAGGGCAGGAATGCCTGAAATGCGGCTGGATGGGTCCTTACACGGGATCCCAGGGAAAGATATCGGCGGAGCGGTCGAGCTTGTAGAACGAGCCCTTCAGCGCCGGCATACCGTGTTCCGCGATCGATTGCGGTGTCCAGCCTTCGCTTCGGTGCACGGAGCGCAGCGGACGATTCTGGCTGAACAGGAACAGTTCGTTCATGCGCGCGCCAAAAATCTGGCCCGAGACGTCCTTGGCGGCGTCGGAGAGCAGATAGGCGCAGATCGGCGCGATCTTCTCCGGTCCCATCTGCTTGATCTTTTCGACGCGCGCCTTCTCGGCTTCGGTCTCGGTCGGGATGGTGCCGATCATGCGCGTCCAGGCGAACGGCGAGACGCAGTTGGAGCGGACGTTGAAGCGGCCCATGTCGAGCGCGATCGATTTGGAGAGCCCGATGATGCCGAGCTTGGCGGCAGCGTAATTGGCCTGGCCAAAGTTGCCGATCAGGCCCGAGGTCGAGGTGAAGTGCACGAAGGAGCCGCTCTCCTGCTCGCGGAAGATGCGCGCGGCGGCGTGGCTGACGTAGAACGAGCCCATCAGATGGACCTTGATGACGGCCTCGAACGCCTCCACGCTCATCTTGTGGAAGATCATGTCGCGCAAGATGCCGGCATTGTTGACGACACCGTCGAGCCGGCCGAAATGATCGGTCGCGGTCTTCACGATCTTGCTCGCCGGAATCGCCTCTGCGACGCTTTCGAAATTGGCGACCGCGGTGCCGCCGCGCTTCTTGATCTCCTCGACGACTTCCTCGGCCGGTGCAGCATTCGAGCCGGCGCCGTCGGAGGCGCCACCGGGATCGTTGACCACGACCTTGGCGCCTTCCGCCGCACAGAGCAGCGCGATCTCGCGCCCGATGCCGCGGCCTGCGCCGGTGACGATGATGACCTTGTCTTGCAGTGATTTGCTCATGTGGATTACCTCTCGTTCGTAAACACGATCGTGCCACTCGCGGCGAACATGCCGCCGACGCCGTGACACACCGAAATCTTCGCATTCGGCACCTGTGCCGGCGCGATGCCGCGCATCTGGCGCACGCTCTCCTGCAGCGCGTACATGCCGTACATGCCGGAATGCATGTAGCTCAATCCGCCGCCATTGGTGTTGAGCGGCAGCTTGGCGCCGGGGCGCGTGTTGCCATCCGCGATGAACTTGCCGGTCTCCTCATATGGCATGAAACCGAGATCGCCGAGGCCGAACAGCGGCAGATGCGCGAACGCGTCGTAGATCATGAGATGGTCGACATCCCCGTGCGCGATGCCGGCCTCCTTGAACGCGAGCGGCCCGGCGGTCTTGAACGCGCGCGACGAATTGAAGGTCTCCATCTGGCTGACCATCGGCGTCTCCACGCTCTCGCCGGTGCCCATGATGTAGACGGGCTTGCGCGGAAAATCCCTGGCGCGGTCGGCCGAGGTCAGGATCAGCGCACCGCCGCCGTCGGTGACGAGGCAGCACTGCAACAGACGAAACGGATAGGCGATCATGCGCGAGTTGAGCACGTCGGCGACGGTGATCGGGTCCTTCATCATCGCGCGCGGATTCTTCGCCGCCCATTCCCGCTGCACCACGGCGACCGAGGCCAGCTGCTCGTGCGTGATGCCGTAGGTCTTCATGAAGCGCAGCACGGGAATCGGAAACATGCTTGGCGGACCATTGACGCCGTAGGGCGCCTCGAACTGGCCGTTGAGGCTGTCCGCCGGCGTCGCGCGCGGCAGCTTGCCGATCATCGACTTGCCGCTCTCGGCATGCGTGATCAGCACGGTCTTGCACAGGCCGGCCTCGATCGCTGCGGCCGCATGGCGGACGTGCAGCATGAACGAGCAGCCGCCGACCGAGGTGCCGTCCACCCAGGTCGGCTTGACGCCGAGATAATGGCAGACCTGCTGCGGCGTTTCGACCGCGGTGGCAAAGCCGTCGATGTCGGAGAGTTTCAGCCCGGCGTCTGCAATGGCATTGAGCGCCGCGTCCGCGTGAAGCTGGAGCTGCGAGGCGTTGGGGATGATTCCAAGCTCGGTGGTCTCGGCCGCGCCGACAACGGCAACCTGGTTGCTACGCATGACCTACGCTTTCGCCGGACGGAAGACGGGGAGGGTGATCTTGTCGTCGAGCGCCTGGAAAGCGACCTCGAGCTTCATGTCGAGCTCGAGCGCTTCCGGCGTCTGTGGGCAATCGATGACGTTGCTCATCATCCGCGGGCCCTCGTCGAGCTCGACCACCGCGATCGCATAAGGCGGCGTGAAGCCGGGCGCGGCGGGACGATGGTTGATCACGTAGCTGTAGAGGAAGCCCTTGCCGCTCGCCTTGAAGACCGAAACCTTGCGCGAGGCGCAGGACGGGCAGAACGGGCGCGGCGGGAAGTAGACATGCGCGCAGGCGTCGCAGCGTTGCAGGCGCAATTCGCCCGCCTTCGTGCCGTCCCAGAAATGCTGGGTCTCCGGCGTCGGTTTCGGTCGCGCGCGCTGCGGTTCGGCCATCTCGGCGGCTCCTCCAGGAGACAGGCTTCACGCCTGCCTGTTTCGATCTTGATGCGACAATCGACCATGGTGCGTCAACGGTCCAGCAATACGCATGCATGCCATCATGCGCACAATGCTTGTGTCGAACTGAGGCAGCGCTATAGATTGCGCGCGACAATATTCCGTGAGACAGACATGCCCGATTTTCCGACACTGGCGAGGCTCGCCGAGGACCTCGAAAGCGGCCGCACCACCGCCCGCAAGCTGGTCGAGGCCTGCATCGCCAGGATCGCCGATCCCGCCGGCGAAGGCCAGCGTACCTTCATCCATGTCGACAAGGACGCAGCGCTTGCGGCCGCCGACGCGATGGACGGCCTACGGAAGGCCAAGGCGGCGCCGTCGCGCTACGCCGGCATCCCGATCTCGATCAAGGATCTGTTCGACATCAAGGGCCAGGTGACGCGCGCCGGCTCGCGCGCGCTCGACGATTCCCCACCGGCCGAGCAGGATGCCGCGACGGTAGCGCGCTTGCGCAAGGCCGGGTTCGTCGTGATCGGGCGCACCAACATGACCGAGTTCGCCTATTCCGGCATCGGCATCAATCCGCATTACGGCACGCCGAAGGGTGTCTGGAACCGGGCCGCGGGCCATGTGCCGGGCGGCTCCTCCTCGGGTGCTGCGGTCTCCGTGCTCGATGGTATGGCGCACGGCGCGCTCGGCACCGACACCGGCGGCTCCTGCCGGATTCCTGCCGCTTATAACGGCATCGTCGGCTACAAGCCGACGCAGCGGCGCGTGCCGCTCGATGGCTCCGTGCCGCTGTCGTTCTCGCTCGACAGCATCGGGCCGCTGGCGCGATCGGTCAGCTGCTGTGCCATTCTCGACGCGGTGCTCGCGAACGAGCCGATCGCCCCGCTGAAGCCGCGGCCGATCCAGGGCATGCGGCTCGCGGTGCCGACCACGATCGCGCTGGACGAGCTCGACGCAGAGGTGGCCGAGACGTTCGAACGCGCCCTGAAGACGCTGTCCGATCATGGCGCCATCATCGAGCGCATCGAGATGGCGGAGTTCCACGACATCGGTCCGATGAACGCCAAAGGCGGCTTTGCCGCGTCCGAGAGCTACGCCTGGCATCGCTATCTCCTCACCGCGAAGGGCGACGTCTACGATCCCAGAGTCTCCGTGCGGATCATGCGCGGCGAGGCGCAGAGCGCGGCCGATTACATCGATCTCCTCAACGAGCGCCGCTCGCTGATCGCCCGCGTCAATGCGCACATCGCGCCCTATGATGCGCTGGTGCTGCCGACCACCGCCAACACGCCGCCGAAGATCGCCGACCTCGCCAACGACAAGGCATTCACCAAAGAGAACCTGCGGGCGCTGCGCAACTGCACCCTGATCAACATGATCGACGGTTGCGCCATCTCGATCCCTGCGCATCGCCAGGGCGATGTTCCCGTCGGCCTGATGCTGGCGGGCGCCGGCGGATCGGACCACCGCATTTTCGAACTTGCTGCCGGCATGGAGGCCGTCATTCGTGTTTGACCTCACTTTCACCGTCGACGCCCAGGACACCACCACGCCGCTGACCTTGGCGATCGATCAGATGGTCATCGCCGGCTGGACCGGCCGCGATCCCGTCGCGCGCGACAAGCACATCAAAGAGCTGCAGGAGATGGGCATCGCCCCGCCGGCCTCGACGCCGATCTATTACCGCGCTTCGGCGCGGCGGCTGACCCAGGAAGGCAGCATCGAATGCACCGGCGGCGATTCCTCCGGAGAGGTCGAGTTCGTGCTGATCGGCTGGCAGGGCCGCGTTTTCGTCGGCTGCGGATCCGACCACACCGACCGCAAGGTCGAGGCCTACAGCGTCACGGTCTCGAAGCAGATGTGCGACAAGCCGATCGCCTCGACGCTGTGGGAGCTGGAAGACGTCATCGGCCACTGGGACAAGATGATCCTGCGCTCCTGGGCCACGATCAAGGGCGAGCGCGTGCTCTACCAGGAGGGCACGCTGGACGCGATGCTGCCGGTTGCTGACCTCGTTGCACGCAGCTTTCCGGGCGGGAAGCTGCCCGACGGCTGCGCCATGTTCGGCGGCACCTTCGCCGCCAAGGGCGGCATCCGCCCCGCGGAGCGCTTCGACTTCGAGCTTGAGGACCCCGTGCTGAAACGCACGATCAGGCACGGCTACGACGTGGTGACGCTGCCGGTGCGGGGCTAACTGCCTCCACACCAGGAGCGGTGGTGGGATAGCTGGCCCAAAGCGACGGTCCCGTAGGGTGGGCAAAGGCGCCCTTGCGCCGTGCCCAAGATCTCTCTACGCAATCGGCAGAACGTGGGCACGTCGCTTCGCGCCTTTGCCCACCCTACGAGATCTCTCTGCCGGTGGGGGTTGATCTCTCCACGTCATTGCGATGAGCCCTCGCGACGAAGCAATCCAGGCTGGTTCCGCGGAGAAGATTGCTTCGCTGCGCTCGCAATGACGGGGAGATAGTCATCGGAAATCGGGTGGCGGCGTGAACTCCGGGCTGCAAGGGTAATTGCCATGACAATGACCGCACGCAAATCGCCTCAAACGCCATCCCCCGATCTCGCCGCCCATGTCGACACCCTCGACTGGCCCCAAGTCACCGCCGAACTCGACACCCAGGGCTGCGCCATCCTGAAGGGCCTGCTGACGCCGGACCAATGCCGCGCCGTCGCCGCGCTCTATCCTGACGACACGCACTTCCGCAGCCGCATCGTCATGGGCCGTCACGGCTTCGGCCGCGGCGAATACAAATACTTCTCGTATCCGCTGCCTGATCTGATCGCGCAGCTGCGGCCGGCGCTCTATGCGCACCTGCAGGGCGTCGCCAACCGCTGGAACGAGACGATGGGCATCGACATCAGCTATCCCACCGCGCACGCCGCCTTCCTCAAGCGCTGCCACGAGGCGGGGCAGGCGCGGCCGACGCCGCTGCTGTTGCAGTATGAAGCCGGCGACTTCAACTGCCTGCACCAGGACCTCTATGGCGAGCACGTGTTCCCGCTCCAGGTCGCGATCCTCCTCTCCGAGCCCGGGCGCGATTTCACCGGCGGCGAGTTCGTGCTGACCGAGCAGCGCCCGCGCATGCAGTCCCGCGCCGAGGTCGTGCCGCTGGCGCAGGGCGACGCGGTCGCGTTCGCCGTGCATCACCGCCCGGTGCAGGGGACACGCGGCAGCTATCGCGTTAACATGCGCCATGGCGTCAGCCGGATCAGGTCCGGCCAGCGCCACACGCTGGGTGTGATCTTCCATGATGCCAAATGAGCGCAGGCCTTGACGGCTGACCTGTTCGACAACGTCGCCGAGGCGCAGTCGTCGCGTGAGGAGATCGCCGACGGCGCGGTACTGCTGCGCGGATTCGTCAAGCCGATCGAGAACGAGCTGATCTCAGCGGTGCGCGCGATCGTCGCGCAATCGCCGTTCCGGCGGATGACCACGCCAGGCGGCCACCTGATGTCGGTGGCGATGACCAATTGCGGCGAGCGCGGCTGGATCACCGATCACACCGGCTATCGCTATGACCCGATCGATCCGCGAATTGGCGCGCCATGGCCCGAAATGCCGCCAGTATTGCGCGATCTCGCCCGCCGCGCAGCCGAGCAGGGCGGCTTCCAAGACTTCGCGCCCGATGCCTGCCTCGTCAACCGCTACGAGCCCGGCACGCGGCTGTCGCTGCATCAGGACAAGGACGAGCTGGACTATTCGGCGCCGATCGTCTCGGTCTCGCTCGGCTTGCCCGCGACCTTCCTGTTCGGCGGCCTGGCGCGCAGCGACAAACCGCGCCGTTTCCGGCTGGTGCATGGCGATGTCGTGGTCTGGGGCGGGCCGTCCAGGCTCGCCTATCACGGCGTCGCGCCGCTCACTGAGGGCGAGCACGCGCTGCTCGGGCGGAAGCGGATCAACCTGACGTTCCGCAGGACGCGCTGATCTTCCTTCTCCCCTTGTGGGAGAAGGTGGATCGCTGACGCGAAGCGGCAGCGAGACGGATGAGGGGTCTGTCTCCGCGGATAGAGACCCCTCATCCGCCTTCCCTTCAGGAAGGCACCTTCTCCCACAAGGGGAGAAGGGAAGAGTCTCGGAACGACGATATTTCGATTACGGCTTCGGCGGGTGAATGAACGCCCAAGGGCTGACTTCCGAATCCCGCGTCACTTCGATCGAAATCAGATTCGGCCCGCCATGCGCGAGCGCCTTCTCCATCGCTGCCTTGAACTGATCCGGCGCGGTGACACGCGCCGCCGCAACGCCAAAGGACTCCGCGAGCTTGACGAAGTCTGGATTGACGAGGTCCGACGCCACCACGCGGCCGTCAAAACGTTCGCGCTGGTCGCGGCGGACGTTGCCGTAAGCGTTGTTGTTGAACACCAGCGTCACCACGCCAATGTTGAACTGCACGGCGGTGGCAAGCTCCTGCACGCCGAACATGAAGCCGCCGTCGCCGGTGATCGCCACCACCGGCTTGTCGGGATTGGCGACCTTGGCCCCAAGCGCGGTCGGGAAGCCCGAGCCGAGCGTGCCCTGATAGCCCGAGGTGATGAAGGTGCGCGGCTCGTAGATCGGGAAGCCATACCAGGAGGCGAAGCCGAACTGCGACAATTCATCTGTGACGATCGCGTTCGCCGGCAGCACCTCGCGCAGGATGTTGAGATAGGCCATCTGCGGCTGGATGCGCTGGATCTCCCCTTGCGCGGTCGTGGTCGCCTCGCGGATCGCACCGCGGCGGCCGGCGGTCTTGCTGTAGCCGGCCTTGCGGACGGCAGCAGTGAGATCGGCGGTCGCGGTCCTGGCGTCGGCGACGATGGCGGTGTCGGAGATGAAGCGCCGCATCTCGACGGGATCGATGTCGATGCGGATGCTCTTCAGGCCCTCAGGCCGATACGGCCAGCGCGACATGGTCGGCAACTCCAGCCGCGTGCCGATGCCGATCATGAGGTCGGTTGTCGGCCACAGCTTATAGGCAGCCGCCATGGTGAGGCCGAGTTCATGCGCGTTGGAGACGATGCCGCGGCCGCTGCGGAAGGCGACCACGGGCGCATCGATCATCTCAGCGAGTTCCAGGATCTCTTCGCCCGCCTCGATCGCGCCGCTGCCGACGAAGATCATCGGTGCCTTGCTGGTCTTGATCAGCGCGGCCGCCTGCTTGATCATATCGGGGTCGGGCTGCGGCGCAGGCAGCGGCTCCAGCACCTGTGCGGCGGCGGTGTCCGCGCGCTGGGTGAAGATATCCCAGGGCATCTCGACCGAAGCGGGCCCACGGCGGCCGGACGTCATCTCCAGGAACGCACGCGCGACGACCGTCGGTGCGTTGCCGGGATATTCGATTCTATCAGCCCATTTCACATAGCTGCGCAAGGTCGCAAGCTGGTCCGGCATCTCGTGCAGATGGCCGCGGCCCTTTCCGAGGAACTGCGTCGGCACCTGACCGGTGACGCAGAGCACCGGCTCGTTGCAGCCGAACGCGGTGAGCAGCGCCGCGCTGGCATTGAGCACGCCGGGGCCGGGCACCACGCTGAACACGCCGGGCCTGCCGCTGGAGCGCGCATAGCCGAACGCCATGTACCCGCAGGCCTGCTCGTGCCGTGCCCCGATCACCTTGAGCTGGGCCTGATGGAAGGCGTCGAACAGGCCGTAGACCTGCGCACCGGGCAGGCCGAACACGGTGTCGACGCCGTGGGCGACCAGGCCGCTTACGATCGCTTCGCCGCCGGTGAGGGTGGTCATTTGGCTATTCCACTTCGATTATTGATCAGGCTTCGTCGACGACACCGTTGCGCAACAAGCCGATGCCCTCGGCCTCGATCTCGACGACGTCGCCCGGCTTCAGGTAACGCGGCGGATCGAACCGGGCGCCGGCGCCGGTCGGCGTGCCCGTGACGATGATATCGCCGGGGACGAGCGTTGCGAAGGTGGAGATATAGTTGATGAGATAGCGGAAGGAGAACATCAATCGGCTGGTGCGATCGTCCTGCCTGAGCTCGCCGTTGACATGTGTGGTGAGCCTGATGTCCGCGATCTGCGCTTCCGTCGTGTAGGGCACCAGCCATGGGCCGAGGCTGCCGCTGGAATCAAAGTTCTTGCCCTGCGTCACATTGAACTTGGCGTGGCGCAGCCAGTCGCGCACCGAGCCTTCGTTGCAAAGGGTCAATGCCGCGATGTGATCGAGCGCAGTGCTCTCGGGGATATGCCGGCCTTGCTTGCCGATCACCAGCACGATCTCGCCCTCATAGTCGAGCTGCGCGGACGCGCGCGGGCGCACCAGCGGCGTGTCGTGGCCGACGAACGAACGCGGCGAGCGCATGAACATGCTCGGATATTTCGGCGCGTCCTGGCCGTCCTTGTACTCGGCGTTACGATCAGGATAGTTGACGCCGATGCAGATGACCTTCTCCGGTGCCGGCACCGGCGGCAGCCAGGTGATGTCGCCGAGCGCGTGATCGGGCTTGCGGCCGGCGGCTTCTTCCGCGAAGCTCACTAGCTTGCCGGCCGCGATCACTTCCCGCAGCGTTGGATAATCCTTGGCATGGCGCTTGGAGAGATCGACGATGCCGCCCTCCAGGACGGCGCCGTAGCTGACATCACCGTTGACGGAATAGGTGGCGAGGCGAGGGAGTCTCATAGGCAATCTCTCTTGTCGTCCCGGCCTAGTGCGCAATTGCGCACGGAGCAGGGACCCATACCGCGTGATCTATCGATGTGGTCGGCAGGCGTACCGAACGACCAGACTCCGCCAAACTGCACTCGGCGGTTATGGGTCCCTGCTTTCGCAGGGACGACAGGGAGAGAGTTTGTCGCGAGCATCAATCCGCCACCAGCACGTCGGCCACGAATTTCGGCTCACGCACGGCTTGACCGCTAAATGGCGAGCCCTGCTCGAACCATGAGCGCGGGGCAGGCGCGCCCCACAGCGTCTGGCGGCGCGGATCGCGCAGCGACCAGCGCAGCGGCTCGTGGTCGTGATCCCCAGTGAAGTAGTCACTGGTGTAGAGCTCGAGTCGGTGTCCGTCGGGATCGCGGACATAGAGGAAGAACGCGTTCGAGATGCCGTGGCGTCCCGGGCCGCGCTCGATGTTCTTGACGAAGCCTTGGGAGGCCATGACGTCGCAGAGATGGATGATGTTCATCGCCGTCGGCGTCCAATAGGCGAAATGGTGCAGGCGAGGGCCCTTGCCATTGGTGATCGCGAAGTCGTGGACGTTGCCCTTGCGATGCATCCAGGCGGCGGCGATGCGCCCGTTCGGACCATCCTCCTCGGCGTATTCAGTGAGGCGGAAGCCGAGCCGTGCGTAGAACTCGACGGTGTCCTGCACCTCGGCGGCGAAGACGTTGAAATGATCGAGCCGCTGCGGGTGGCAGCCCCGATAGAGGTCGTAACGACGCAAGAGATGCGGCCGCCGGTCCATCGATGCATAGAGCTCGATCTGGAAGCCAAAGGGATCGGTGAATTGCAGGGTGCGGCCCTGGAAGGGCTGATCGACGAAGGCGTAGCTAAGACCGTTCTCGGAGAGGAACGCGGCGGCCTTGTCGAGATCCCCGTCGTTGCCGACCTTGAAGCCGAGCCTGTTACAAGCGGGCACCGCGGCCTTGCGCAGCACCAGCGAGTGATGCTGGTGCTCCTCGGCGGCACGCAGGTAGACGACCTTGTCATCGGCATCCTCGACATGCAGGCCGACGGTGGTCTCGTAGAACTCGCGGCTCAGCTTCAGATCGGTCACGTCGAGCACGACGTGGCTGGAGCGGATGATGTTGAACGGCGGCTCGAAGATGTGTTGCGGTACGGGCATGTGCGTTTCCCCTCGTTAGGCCCCGTCATTCCGGGATGCGCCGCAAGGCGCAGACCCGGAATCTCGAGGTTCCGGATTCGGTGCTGCGCACCGCTCCGGAACGACCAGCGTTAAATTCCCAGCTTCTGAATCTTGTGCGTGCCCCGCGCCAGCGAGACGTGCTTGGTTTCCATGTAGAAGTCGAACGAATAGTCGCCGCCGTCGCGGCCGATGCCGCTCGCCTTCATGCCGCCGAACGGCGTCGGCAGGTGGCGGACATTCTCCGAATTCAGCCAGATCATGCCGGCCTCCAGCGCGTCTGCAACGCGCAGCGCGCGGCCGACATCGTTGGTCCAGACATAGCCGGTGAGGCCATAGCGGATGTCGTTGGCGATCTCGATCGCATCCCGCTCGTCCTTGAACGGCAGCACCGTGAGGAAGGGGCCGAACACCTCCTCCTGCGCCACGCGCATCTTGCCGTGCGCGCCGGTCACCAGGGTGGGCTCGACATAGTGGCCGCCGCCCGGGCCGTCATGGGCCTTGCCGCCGACCGCGATCGTCGCGCCGTCCTGCCGCGCGACGTCGAAATAGGAGCAGACCTTCGCCAGATGCCGCTCGTGGATCAGCGGCCCGATCTCGGTCGCGGGATCGAGGGGATGGCCGACCTTCAGAGCCTTCACGCGCGCGATCAGCTTCGCCGTGAACTCCTCGGCAATGCTGGCCTGAACCAGCAGCCGGCTCGACGACGTGCAGCGCTCGCCATTGAGCGAGTAGATCATGAACACGACGGCATCGAGGGCTCGGTCGAGATCGGCATCGTCGAACACGATCACCGGGTTCTTGCCACCGAGTTCGAAATGCACGCGCTTCAGGGTCGGCGCGCCCTGCACCATGATCGCCGATCCCGTTGCGCTCTCGCCTACGAAGCCGATCGCCTTGATGGCGGGATGCTCGGTCAGCGCCTTGCCGGCTTCCTCGCCGAAGCCGTGGACGGTGTTGAGCACGCCGTCGGGAATGCCGGCCTGCTTGGCCAGCTTCGACAACATGTCAGCGGTGACTGGCGACCATTCGGCCGGCTTGTGCACGACGGTGCAGCCGGCGGCCAGCGCCGGAGCGATCTTCCAGGTCGAGAGCATGAACGGCGTGTTCCACGGCGTGATCACGCCGACGGGGCCGATCGGCACGCGAGTCGAGATATTCCAGTGCTCGTCGCTCGGCGTGTTGAGGCCGTCGCGCGCCTCCGCGCATTTGTCGGCGAAGAAGCGGAAATTCTCGGCGGCGCGAATCGCGGCCTTGGCCATGAAGCGATAGGCCTGCCCGGTGTCGATACATTCGAGCACCGCGATGTCCTCGGCATTGTCCTCGATGGCGTCGGCCACGCGATGCAGCAGTTTCTTCCGCATTGCCGGGCCCATGTCGCGCCAGGACTTGAAGGCAAGCGCGGCGGCCGTTGCGGCGCGGTCGATGTCCTCGGCGGTGCCGCGCGCGACGCTCGCGAGCGTCGTGCCATCGACCGGCGACTTGGTTTCGAACGTCTCGCCCGAGGTCGAGGGAACGGTCTTGCCGTCGATCATGTGACCGATGCCGTCGGCACGCAGCTTCTTCAAGAGCGGCGCGACGCGGTCGCGGTTGGCCTGGAATACATCGGCTTTCGGGCTGGGCTTATCCATTTGCAGCTTCCGCTTTCAGGACGTCGTGAATGTTGTTGCGCTTCCAGCTGGTGTCCTTGTCGTTGATCTGCATGTCGAACGACAAGGCGAATTTTCTGGCGGCGAAGACGGGATCGAGAAGTCGGGAGAGCGCCTGGAAGACGTGCTCGCCGGCTTGCTGGCGCGTCTTGAGATCGCGGCCCTCGCCGATGCGCAGCACCATGTCGAGGAAGCCGTAGTCCTGCCGCGCATCCGCAATCGCATAATGCTCGCAGCGGATGGCGCGAACGCGGATGCCGCCGAGCGGGAAGATGCCGGTCTCGACCGCTGCCTTGCGCACGACTTCGCACACCAGCTTCATGTCGAGCTGGCTGTCGAGATTGGCCGAATATTCGATCGTGAAATGCGGCATCGCGGTTTCACTCCCTGTCGTCTTATTGCTTTACGCGAAGTAGCAGCTGACCGAGCCGTAGGCGCCATAATCGGCCTGAATTGTGTCGCCCTTGCGGGTCTCGATCGGACGGATGAAGGAGCCCGCAAGCACGACTTGCCCAGGCTCCAGCGCCAGCCCAAGCGGCGCGATCTTGTTGGCAAGCCAGGCAACGGCGGTCGCGGGATGATTGAGCACGCCGGCGGCAAGGCCCGTCTCTTCCAACTGACCGCTCTTGAAGCAGAGCGCGCCGATCCAGCGCAGATCGGCGTCCAGCGGGCGGATCGGCCGTCCGCCGAGCACGATGCCGGCATTGGCCGCATTGTCGGCGATGGTGTCGAAGATCTTCCGCGTCGCCTTCGTCTTGGGATCGACACGCTCGATCCGCGTATCCAGAATTTCCAGCGCCGGCACGACGAAGTCGGTGGCGTTGAGTACGTCGAATAGCGTGCAATTGGGCCCCGAGAGCCGCTTGCTCATGACGAAGGCGAGCTCGGCTTCCACGCGCGTCGCAATGAAGCGCTCGGTCGGAATGATCCCGCCATCGGCGAAGAACATGTCGTCGAGCAGCACGCCGGAATCCGGCTCGTTGATATCAAGTGCGCTCTGCATCGCCTTCGAGGTCAGGCCGATCTTGTGGCCTTTGACGATGCGGCCCTCCGCGATCTTGACGTCGACCCAGGCCTTCTGAATCGCGTAGGCATCGGCGATGGTGATGTCAGGGAAGTCCTGCGAGAGCTGGCGGATCTGCGTGCGGGTCTTCTCCGCCTGGTGCAGACGCTTCGCGCAAGCTTGGATATCGTCGTTGGAAAGCGCCATTTGTGATCTTACAAATTGGGGTGGCGGGAGATACTTAACATGTTAAGTGAATGCGTCAAACACAATTTCGGCTTGCTGCACTGCAAACGTATTGCGGTTTGAAAGGGCATCATGGTGAAGAGACCGGCTGATCCAGCGAACGGAAGCGCGCCCGCCGCGCGCCAGGTGCCGATGCGCGATTTCTCGCGTTCGCTGCCGATGTCGCTGCTGCGGGCCCGCGAAGCGGTGATGCGGCAGTTCCGTCCCTCGCTGCGCGAGCACGGCTTGACCGAGCAGCAATGGCGTATCCTGCGCGCGCTGGCGGCGATCGAAGCGGTCGAGGTCACGGAACTGGCGCGCACCGCCTTCCTGCTCGGACCGAGCCTGTCACGTATCCTGCGCGATCTCGAGGCCCGCAAGCTGATCGAGCGCAAGACCGCCAAGACCGATCAGCGCCGCAGCATGGTCTCGATCTCGAAAGAGGGGGTGAAGCTGATGGCCTCGGTGGCGCCGAATTCGGAGGCGATCTATGCCGAGATCACGCGACGCTTTGGCGCACGCAAACTCGCCGAATTGCAGGACATGCTAGGTGCGCTCGAACAGAGTCTTGCAGAACTCGGCGGCGCCGAGGAGGCAAGTGCCGAGGAGTGAAAGCTGATATGCGCGTCCGGGTGCCGCGAGCCATGGACATAAGCGGGGTTTTTCGCCCAAATTGCTGCCACGTTGGTGGTCGATCAGGTGCTGATTCCCGGTGATCCCGAGCGGAAAACCCGCGCTGAGCGCGCCCAGAACGGCATCCCCTTGCCGGATGACACCCGGGCGGCGATAGTGAACGCGGCCCGCGAGGTCGGCGTCAGCGAGATCAGCATCCAGAGGGCGACCGCATAGGTCTTACGCCATTGCGAGCGTAGCGCGGCGACCCGGTTCGCGGTAACAGCGGGATTGTGCTGTCGCGGCGCTCGTCATGGTGACGATGGTCCAAATAACACGGTCCAAACAACAAAGAAGGAAGGCAACGTGGCGAACAAGGTCAAGGAAATCTGGAAGTCGGGCAAGGCCGTGGTCAACGCGTGGCTCGCAATTCCCTCCGGCTTCTCGGCCGAGATGATCGCGCAATGCGGCTTCGACAGCGTCACCGTCGACATGCAGCATGGCGTGCAGGACTATCTGTCGATGGTGCAGTGCTTCCAGGCCATGGACAAGCATCCGGTCACTCCGATGGTCCGCGTGCCCTGGAACGAGCCCGGCATCATCGGCAAGGTGCTCGACGGCGGTGCCTATGGCGTGATCTGCCCGATGGTCAACACGCCGCAGGAGGCCAGGAACCTGGTCTCCTATTCCAAATATCCGCCGCAGGGCGTGCGCTCCAACGGTCCGATCCGCGCCGGCATGTACGGCACCGCGGGCTCCTATCAGAAGACCGCGAATGCCGACACCATCCTGCTGCCGATGATGGAGACCAAGACCGCGGTCGAGAACATGGAAGCGATCCTCGACGTCGAGGGCATCGACGGCGTCTATATCGGTCCGTCCGATCTCGGCTTCTCCTACGGCCTCGAACCCAAGCTCGACCGCAGCGAGCCCGAGATCCTCGCGATCTACGAGAAGATCATCAAGGAGTGCGGCAAGCGCGGCCTCAACCCCGGCATCCATTGCAGCGGCGCCGAAGGCGCAACGCGTGCCATCAACATGGGCTTCAAGCTGGTGACGCTCTCGAACGAGGTCGGCCTGATGACCACCTATGCCAAGATGCAGGTCAATGCGACCCGCAAGGATTCGGGCGGGAAGGCCTGAAAACTCTCGCGAATGGCGAATGGGGAGTAGCGAATAGGGCTACTCCCTTTTTCCATTCGCCACTCGCTACTCACTATTCGCCCAAGGAGATCTCCCATGACCATCAGCCCTGTCATCCGCCTGCATCCCGATGATGGCGTGCTGATCGCGCGCGCCAGCCTGCCGCCGGGGACGGTGGTCGCCGACGGCGTAACCACGCTCGAGCGCATTCCCTCCGGCCACAAGGTCGCGATCAAGCCGATCGCGGTGGGCGAGCCGGTGATCCGCTACGGGCAAATCATCGGCTTTGCGACGATCCCGATCGCGCCGGGCCAGCACGTGCACGTGCAGAACATCGGCATGGGCGACTTCTCCAAGGACTATGCCTATTGCGCCGACGTCAAGCCGACGCCGAACTTCGACCTGCCGGCGACCTTCGAGGGCATCCGCCGCCCGGACGGCCGCGTCGCGACGCGCAACTATATCGGCATCCTCACCTCGGTGAATTGCAGCGCGCATGTCGCGAGCCTCGTCGCCGACGTCTTCAAGAAAAATCCATTCACCGGCGATAATGCGCTGGCCGATTTTCCCAATGTCGACGGCGTGGTCGCGCTGACCCACAAGACCGGCTGCGGCATGACGCAGAACGAGCCGCTGGCGCTGCTCCGCCGCACGCTCGGCGGCTACGCACGCCACGTCAATTTCTCCCACGTCATCGTGCTTGGCCTCGGCTGTGAGGTGAACCAGATCGGCGGCCTGATGGAAGAGCAGAAGCTCGCCGGCCGCCTGCGCGCGATGGACATCCAGGAGGTCGGCGGCACCCGCAAGACGGTCGAAGCAGGCATCGCCTTCGTGCGCGAGGCGCTGGCCGACGCCAACAAGGTGAAGCGCGAGACGGTGCCGGCAAGCGAGCTGACGGTCGCTCTGCAATGCGGCGGCTCGGACGGCTATTCCGGCGTGTCGGCCAATCCGGCACTCGGTGCTGCCAGCGATCTCATCGTGCGCCACGGCGGCACCGTGATCCTGTCGGAGACGCCGGAGACCTACGGCGCCGAACATCTGCTGACGCGTCGCGCCGTCAGCCGCGAGGTCGGCGAGAAGCTGGTCGATCTCATGCGCTGGTGGGACGAATACACCGCGCGCGAAGGCGCCGAGATGAACGCCAATCCGAGCCCCGGCAACAAGGCCGGCGGTCTCACCACCATTCTGGAGAAGTCGCTCGGCGCGATGGCGAAGGCCGGCACCACCAACCTTGTCGAGGTGCTGCGCTACGCCGAGCCCATCACCAAGAAGGGTTTCGTCTTCATGGACACGCCCGGCTACGACCCGGTCGCAGCAACCGGGCAGGTGGCAGGCGGCGCCAATCTCGTCTGCTTCACCACGGGCCGCGGCAGCGTGTTCGGCTGCAAGCCGGCGCCCTCGATCAAGCTCGCAACCAACACGCCCATGTACAAGCGCATGGAAGAGGACATGGACGTCAATTGCGGCACCATTCTCGAAGGCGAGGAAAGCGTCGAGCAATGCGGCCAGCGCATCTTCGAACTCATCCTCAAGACCGCCTCGGGTCAGCCGACCAAGAGCGAGAGCTTCGATTTCGGCGGCGCCGAGTTCGCGCCGTGGGTGTTAGGGGCGACGATGTGAGAGGGCGAATAGCGAGTGGGGAGTAGCGAATAGGGCCGCTCCAAAGGCCATTCGCCATTCGCCACTCACCATTCGCCCGTGCCGTAGGCACCCTCTGCCCGTTGTTAGTGCTTGATCGCACCCACCTCCGGTGTTCTGCTCAAAAAAGCTGCTGGAGCACCGCACCCCGTGTCGATCTACGTCGCATTGCATCATGTCACGCACTACAAATACGACCGTCCGATCGACCTTGGACCGCAGACCATCCGCCTGCGGCCGGCGCCGCATACGCGCACGCCGATCCTGAGCTATTCGCTCAAGGTCACGCCATCCAACCATTTCGTAAACTGGCAGCAGGATCCGCAAGGCAACTGGCTGGCGCGTTATGTCTTTCCGGAGAAGACGACCGAATTGAAGATCGAGGTCGACTTCACGGCGCAGATGACGGTGGTCAACCCGTTCGACTTCTTCGTCGAGCCCTATGCCGACAGCTTTCCGTTCGAGTATTCTAAGGATTTGAAGACCGAGCTCGCGCCGTATCTCGAGACCATCAAGCCCGATCGCCTGTTCGCGAAATTTCTCGATACCATCCCGCCTGAGGCCCCGAACACCGTCAACTTCCTGGTCGATCTCAATCGCGAGCTTCAGAAGCACGTCCGTTACATCATCCGGATGGAGCCCGGCGTGCAGACGCCGGAGGAGACGCTCTCCTCCGGTGCCGGATCGTGCCGCGACTCCGCCTGGCTTTTGATCCAGACCTTCCGTCATCTCGGTCTCGCCGCCCGTTTCGTCTCCGGCTATCTCATCCAGATCCGTCCCGACATCGATCCGATCGAGGGGCCGCCGGAAGTCGAGAACGACTTCACCGACCTGCACGCCTGGGCCGAGGTCTATCTGCCGGGTGCGGGCTGGATCGGCTTTGACGCCACCTCCGGCATGCTCGCAGGCGAGGGTCACATCCCGGTCGCGGCGACTCCGCATTATCGTTCGGCCGCGCCGATCTCCGGCGGCGCCGGCTTCGCCGAGGTCGAGTTCGAATTCGACATGAGCGTGAAACGCATCCGCGAGGCGCCGCGCATCACCAAGCCGTTTTCCGACGAGTCCTGGGCACGGCTCAACGATCTCGGCGAGCAAGTCGACGGTGATCTCGCAGCCCAAGACGTGCGGCTCACCATGGGCGGCGAACCGACCTTCGTCTCGGTCGACGATCTCGAAGCGGCGGAATGGAACACCGAGGCGGTCGGCCCGACCAAGCGTGCGCTTGGCGATGATCTGATCCGCCGCCTGCACACGCGCTTCGCGCCGGGCGGGCTGCTGCATTATGGCGAGGGCAAATGGTATCCGGGCGAAAGCCTGCCGCGCTGGGCATTTGGCCTGTATTGGCGCAAGGACGGCGTGCCGATCTGGAAGAATGCCGATCTGATCGCGAAGATCGAGAATCCGCGGCGCGCCGAGGTCAAGGACGCCCAGGCGTTCGTGGAGGGCGCGGCGTTGCGGCTCGGGCTGGATCCCGGCTACATCATGCCGGCCTTTGAGGACACCGCGTACTGGCTCCAGAAGGAAGCAGAGCTTCCCGTCAACGTCGATCCCTCCGACTCCAAATTGTCCGATCCGGAAGCCCGCGCGCGGATGGCGCGTGTGTTCGACGAAGGCCTCAACGCGCCACGGGGTTTCGTGCTGCCGGTGCAACGCTGGAACGCGCCGCCGCGCTGGCGCAGCGAGCGCTGGCAACTCCGGCGCAATCATCTATTCCTGATGCCGGGCGATTCACCACTGGGCTTGCGCTTGCCGATCGGCTCGCTTGGCTATGTCCCGCCCAACCAATATCCCTACATCGTCGAGCAGGACCCGATGGAGGCGCGGGGCAAGCTGCCGGTGTTCACGTTGCCGGCGCGTCCGGAAGCGCCACCGCGGGTCGAGCGCGAGCATCTCAACACGTCCGTCCCGGTGCGCACCGCGATGTCGGTCGAAGTCCGCAACGGCGTGCTCTGCGCCTTCATGCCGCCGGTCGAGCGCATCGAGGATTATCTCGAACTGGTCGCCGCGCTCGAAGCCACCGCCGAGGAGATGCAGATTCAGGTTCATGTCGAGGGCTATCCGCCGCCGTTCGATCCACGCATCGAAGTCATCAAGGTGACACCTGATCCCGGCGTGATCGAGATCAACATCCAGCCGGCCAGGAACTGGCGCGAGGCCGTCGAGATCACCTCCGGCCTCTATGAGGACGCCGGCAAAGTTCGTCTCGGCGCCAACCGCTTCCTGGTCGACGGCCGCCACACCGGCACCGGCGGCGGCAATCATGTCGTGATCGGCGGTTCGAGCCCACAGGACTCGCCGTTTTTGCGCCGGCCGGATCTGCTCAAGAGCCTGGTGCTGTACTGGCAGCGGCACCCGTCGCTGTCCTATTTCTTCTCCGGCCTGTTCATCGGCCCGACCAGCCAGGCGCCGCGCATCGACGAAGCCCGCCACGACAGCATCTACGAGCTCGAGATCGCGCTCTCGCACGTGCCGCCGCCGGGCTACCAGACGCCGCTGTGGCTGGTGGACCGGCTGTTCCGGCATCTGCTCGTCGACATCACCGGCAACACCCACCGCGCCGAGATCTGCATCGACAAGCTCTACTCGCCTGAGGGGCCCACGGGGCGGCTCGGCCTCGTCGAATTCCGCGCGCTCGAAATGCCGCCCGATCCGCGTATGTCGCTGGCGCAGCAACTCCTGATCCGCGCGCTGATCGCAAGGTTCTGGCGCGAGCCGCAACAAGGCAAGTTCGTGCGCTGGGGCACGGCGCTGCACGATCGCTTCATGCTGCCGCATTTCATCTGGCAGGATTTTGTTGACGTGCTTTCTGAGTTGAAGCAGTCGGGCTATCCCTTTGAGCCGGAATGGTATCTGGCCCAGCTCGAATTCCGCTTCCCCGCCTTCGGCCGCGTCCATCATGGCGGCGTGACGCTGGAATTGCGCCAGGCGCTGGAGCCCTGGCACGTGCTGGGCGAGGAGGGCTCGGCCGGCGGCACCGTGCGCTATGTTGATAGTTCGGTTGAACGGCTTCAGGTGAAGGCGGAAGGTTTTATCGAGGGCCGCCATATCGTCACCTGCAACGGTCGCCGCCTGCCGATGACGTCGACCGGCCGGTCGGCCGAGGCCGTGGCCGGCGTCCGTTTCAAGGCCTGGCAGCCAGCCTCCGGCCTGCACCCGACCATTCCCGTCCACGCGCCGCTGACCTTCGACCTGATCGACAGCTGGAACGGCCGCTCGCTCGGCGGCTGCGTCTATCACGTCGCCCATCCGGGCGGCCGAAGCTACGACACCAAGCCGGTCAACACCTACGAGGCCGAGGCACGGCGGCTGGCGCGCTTCCAGGACCACGGCCATACGCCGGGACCGGTCCAGCCACCGCCCGAGGAACGCACAAATGAGTTTCCGCTGACCCTCGACTTGCGGACCCCGCTCCTGCAATGAGTATGATGGTGGGGCAGGGAGAGGCGCATGGGCGAGGGCGCAGCGGAACAGGACGACAAGGCGGGCAGGGCGCAAGATCAGCGTGAAGGCCAGCGCCGCCTCGCGCAATGGGTCCGCGAATATAGCCGCCTGCCCGGCATTCCCGACGAGTTCTTAGGCCCCGACGGCGCCCCGCGCGCGGTCTGGAGCCGCTTCTTCGATGCCTTCGGCGCGCTGGCGCCCGACGAGATCGAGCGGCGATTCGGCATGGCCGACCGCCACCTTCGCGAGGCCGGCGTCACCTACCGTGCGCCCGGCGACAGCGCCGACCGGCCATGGTCGATCAGCCATCTGCCGCTCTTGATCGACGAGGCCGACTGGCAGCAGCTTTGCGCCGGCATCACCCAGCGCGCTGAGCTGCTCGAGCGCGTGCTGCGCGACATCTATGGTGAAGGCCGGCTGGTTGCGGAAGGCGCGCTGCCGGCGGCTGCGATCGCCGGCAGCCCCGAATATCTCCGCCCCGTCTGCGGCGTGCCGCCGCCGGGTGGCCGCTATCTCTCGCTCTATGCCGCCGATGTCGGCCGCGGGCCTGACGGCCGCTGGTGGGTGCTCGGCGACCGCACCCAGGCGCCCTCGGGCGCGGGCTATGCGCTGGAGAACCGTCTGGTGCTCTCGCGCGCCTTCTCCGATCTCTACAAGTCGATGAACGTGCCGCGCGTCGCGCCGTTCTTCGAGGCCTTTCGCGACAGCCTGCGTGCGCGCGCCGACCGCGACGAGCCCAGGATCGGCGTGCTGACACCCGGCAGCTTCAGCGAGACCTATTTCGAGCACGCGACGCTGGCGCGCTATCTCGGTTTCCTCCTCGTCGAGGGCGACGATCTCGCGGTCAGTGACAACCGTATCCACATCCGCACGGTCGCCGGGTTGAAGCGCCTCGACGTGCTCTTGCGCCGCGTCGATTCCAATTCGCTCGATCCGCTCGAGCTCGATGCCTCCTCGCATCTCGGTGTCCCCGGCCTGATCGACGTGCTGCGCAAGGATGGCGTCGTCGTCGCCAACATGCCGGGCTCGGGCGTGCTGGAGGCGCGGGCGCTGCTCGGCTTCCTGCCGGCGCTCAGCCGCCGCCTGCTCGGCGAGGAGCTGAAGATGCCGCATATCGCGACCTGGTGGTGCGGCCAGCGCGTCGCGCGTGAGGAGGTGCTGTCGCGGCTCGATGAGGTCGCGATCGAAGGCGCCTACCGGCGCGGCGTGCCCGGCTTCGACAGCAACGGCCCGGTGCTCGCGAGCGAGCTGGATGCGACCGACCGCCAACGCCTGGTCGACGCCATCACCACGCGTGGCATGGATTATGTCGGCCAGGAAGTGGTGCGGCTTTCGACCATGCCGGTGTGGGAGCGGGGCCAGATCACGTCGCGCCCCTTCGTGCTGCGCGTGTTCGCCGCGGCGACGCCCGACGGCTGGGCCATCATGCCCGGCGGCTTCTGCCGCATCGCCGATCAGCCGGATGCCCGCGCGGTGTCGATGGGCGACGGCGCCCGTGCCGCCGACGTCTGGGTGGTCTCCGACAAGCAGGTCGCGACCGCCGCGACGCTGCTGCCGGCGACGGACAAGGTGCGTATCCGCCGTATCGCCGGCGTGCTGCCGAGTCGCGCTGCCGATAATCTGTTCTGGCTCGGCCGCTATCTGGAACGCGCCGAGGCGACGCTGCGACTGGTGCGCGCTTTGGGCTCGCCGAGCGGGCCCAACAAGGGCACCGCGGCCTCGCTGCAATCGGCCGAACGGATCCAGCGCCTGCTGGTGGCCTGGGGCGCGATCTCGCAAACCTCGCGCAAGGCCGCCGGGCGCATCGTGGCCGAAGCCTTGCAGAGCGAGGCGCGTTTCGGCTCGGCGCTGTCGCTGGTGCGCGCGGCGCAGCGCACCGCGACCTCCTTGCGCGAGCGGCTGTCGCCCGATGCCTGGCAGGTCATCACCGAGATGGCCGAGCGCCTCGCTTATGAGGTCGAGGGCGACGACAGCGTGCTGAGCGCGGCCGAGCTGACCTTGCAGGAGCTTGCAAGCTTTGCGGGACTTGCACAGGAGAACATGAACCGCGCCGCCGGCTGGCGTTTTCTCGACATCGGCCGCCGCACCGAGCGCGCCATCAACACCACGCGCTTCACACGCCAGTTCGCCTATGACGAGGCCGGCGACGAGGATCTCGACATCCTGCTGACGCTGGTGGATTGCCAGATCACCTACCGCTCGCGCTATCTGCTGGCGCCGATCCTCGCGCCGGTGCGCGACCTTGCCGTGCTCGATCCCTACAATCCGCGTTCGGTGGCGTTCCAGGTGACGACGCTGAACGAGCACATTGCCGCGCTACCGAGCCTGAAGGAGCACGGCCTGATCGAGAAGCCGCAACGGCTCGCGGTGGCGATGCAGGCGATGCTTGCGACGGCTGAGGCCGAGAGGCTCGAGGTCAAGACGCTGTTCGCGCTGGAACAGGATCTGCTCAGCCTCGCCGAGGCGATCGGGCAGCACTACTTCCCGCATGGCCCCAATGCCAGCCGGCCGGAAAAGCTGACGGGGCTGGCGTGATCTACGACATCCGTCACGTCACCACCTACGAATACGAGAATCCGGTCAGCTTCGCCCGCTGCACCTTGCGGCTGGAGCCCAGAAGCGGCGGCGGCCAGGAGCTGATCTCGCATCATGTCGAGATCCGTCCGCGCCCGTCCGAGCGCAATGTCCGCCGCGATTTCTTCGGCGCGCTCACCGAGAGCGTGGTGATCGAGGCCGCGCATCGCAATCTGCGGATCGACTCGCGCTCGCGCGTGTCGGTGTCGCGCCAGCCGCCGGCGCGCGATGCCTCGAGCCCGTCCTGGGAGAGCGTTCGCGATATCGCCTTCGAGGCGACCAGCCTCGGTCCGGCCTCGCCGGTCGGGTATGTCTTTGCCAGCCCGCTGGTGCCGGTGCTGCGTCCCGTCAGCGCCTACGCGGCTTTGAGCTTTGCGCCCGGCGCGGGCGTCCTCGAGGGCGCGGTCGATCTCATGTGTCGCATTCGCACCGAGTTTCGCTACGATCCCAAGGCGACGGTGATCTCGACGCCGCTCGGCGAGGTCTTCGACAAGCGTCACGGCGTCTGCCAGGATTTTGCCCATGTGATGATCGCAGGGCTGCGCGGGCTCGGTCTGCCAGCGGCCTATGTCAGCGGATATCTGCGCACCATTCCGCCGCCGGGCCAGGCGCGCCTGCAAGGCGCCGATGCCACCCATGCCTGGGTGTCGCTGTGGTGCGGGGCCGAGCTTGGCTGGGTCGATTTCGACCCGACCAACGATCTGCTGATTGGCAACGACCATATCGTGCTTGCGGTCGGGCGCGATTTCTCCGACGTCTCGCCCGTCGACGGCATCATCGTCGGCTCGCCCAAGCAGAAGCTTGGCGTCGCCGTCGACGTGCTGCTGGTGGAATAGAAGCGGGCTGGCCGCGCCGTCGCCGGCCGCGAGGGTGTATCGGGCCGCTGCCGCAACCGCGATGTCGCATAGCACAACGGTAACATATTTCCATAATCGCGTTGCCAAGGGTTTGGTCAGCCGGCCCAAGATGGGCTATGCTGGCTTGCGTCGAGAACAGAGAGGCGTCGGGAGAGAGCGTGGGACACCAGCGGCGGACGGGGCTGCATCCATGATAACCTTACCGAGACTGGCGGCTGAATCCCTCGAGGGCTTCCTCGGTAAGTTCATGCGTCGCCGGTACGATGAGACTTCCGCCAACATCATCGAGAGCGCGACCCGCACCGCGATGGAATGCATCGGCAACAGCGATGCGCTCTATCACAATATCGAGCATACGATGCTGGTGACGCTGGCAGCTCAGGCCATCCTCGGCGGCCGGAGTCTTCATACCCACCTGTCGGCTGAGGACTACGTCCATGTCCTGATCGCCTGCCTCGCCCACGACATCGGCTATGTGCGCGGGCTGTTCGAGGAGGACGATTCCGACGGCTTCGTCATTGACGCGGCCGACACCAAGATCTCGTTGCCGCGTGGTGCATCGGATGCGAGCCTGATGATGTATCACGTCGATCGCTCGAAGCTTTATGTGACGCGGCGGCTGCGGCATATTCCCGGAGTCGACCCCGAGCGCGTTGCCCGCGCCATCGAGGGCACGCGCTTTCCGGCCCGCGAAGGCCAGGAATATGACGACGAAGCCTCGATCCTGCGCGCGGCTGACTTCATCGGCCAGCTCGGCGATCCCAACTATCTGCGCAAGGCCAACGCGCTGTATTACGAGTTCGAAGAGGTCGGCATGAATCGCCAGCTCGGCTACGATTCGCCCGCCGACATTGTGAACCGATATCCACAATTCTACTGGAACAGCGTCGCTCCCCACATCCAGACCGAGATCGGCTATCTCAACAAGACCGAGATCGGCCGGCAATGGATCGCCAACCTCTACAGCAACGTGTTCCGCGCCGAGCGCGACATCTCGCTGTCCGGCCCGCAGAGATAATCTGCGCCCTTGTAGCCCGGATGCAGCGTAGCGAAATCCGGGATTCGCGGATGCGGGCGTTCCCCGGATTTCGCTGCGCTTCATCCGGGCTACGAAGTCCCAACGCCGTGAGCAATCATGCAACAAAAAACGATCGCCACGGACATCCTCGACATCGCCTATCGCGAATACGGCGCGCCGGATGGCTGGCCCTGCATCATGGGCCACGGCTTTCCCTACGACGTGAACGCCTATGCCGAGGCCGCGCCCCTCATTGCACAAGCCGGCGCACGCGTGCTCGTGCCCTGGCTGCGCGGCTATGGGCCGACGCAGTTTCGCTTTCCCGGGACGCTGCGCTCCGGCGAGCAGGCGGCGCTCGGCGCCGATCTCCTGGCCTTCATGGACGCGCTCGGCATCACGCGTGCAGTGGTGGGAGGTTATGACTGGGGCGGACGTGCCGCTTGCGTGGTCTCGGCGCTCTATCCGGAGCGCGTGATCGGTCTCGTCTCCGGCAATTCCTACAACATCCAGAACATCGCTCGCGCCATGGAGCCGGCCTCGCCGCCGGAGGAGGCCGCGCTCTGGTATCAATATCTCTTCCACAACGAGCGCGGCCGCCGCGCGCTGGAGCGCGATCGGCGCGGCTTCGCGCGACAGCTCTGGTCGATGTGGTCGCCGAAATGGGCGTTCGACGACACAACGTTCGAGCGGAGTGCGGTGTCCTTCGACAACACCGACTTCGTCGATGTCGTGATCCATTCCTACCGCCACCGTTATGCGCTGGTCGCGGGCGATCCTGCTTACGCAGCGATCGAGGCAAGGCTCGCCGCGCAGCCGCCGATCCGCGTCCCGACCATCGCGATCGACGGCGACAGCGACGGCGTCAATCCCGGCACCGCTCATCACGCACGCAAGTTCGAGGGCTCGTTCGAGCGCCGCGTCTTCACCGATGCCGGTCATAACCTGCCGCAGGAGCGGCCGGCCGAATGGGCGCAGGCCGTGATCGACGTCCGGAAAGTGGCCTCATAGAGCCCGTTTCTCGTCTTGCGGCCGACTTGTCTGTCGTCCTTCCGATTTTTCCTGATCCTGGGAACCTTTTCCGATTGCAGCCGTCCAAGCTGTGGGGCCGCGTCTGTATGCGGGCTCGTTGCAGGGAGGATCTCGATGAAGTCACAAGTGCGCAAGCTGGAGCGTGTCGCGGTGGCCCAGGTGCCTGCTGAACGGCCTGACAAGGCAGAGGTCGAGCGGGCGATCCGGACTATGATCCGCTGGGCCGGCGATGATCCCGCGCGCGACGGTCTGCGCGAGACGCCGGACCGGGTCGCACGCGCCTTCGAGGAGTATTTTTCCGGATACGCGCAGGATCCGACCGAAATCCTGCAAAAGACCTTTGAGGAGATCGAAGGCTATGACGAGATGATCGTCCTGCGCGGCGTTCGCTTCGAGAGCCATTGCGAGCACCATATGGCGCCGATCGTCGGCCGCGCCTGGGTCGCCTATATTCCGCAAGGTCGCGTCGTCGGCATCAGCAAGCTTGCGCGCGTGGTGGACGTCTACGCCAAACGGCTGCAGATCCAGGAGAAGATGACCGCACAGATCGCCAATACCATCAACGACGTGCTCAAGCCCGAAGGCGTCGGCGTCATCATCAAGGCGACCCATCACTGCATGACCACGCGCGGTGCGCACAAGCCCGGGACCGATCTCGTCACCAGCCGCATGCTGGGTGTATTCCGCGACAATGCGCTGACGCGCCAGGAATTATTGGGGCTCGCCAATTCGGACGATTGACCCGCGCTAGCTCGAGGAGACGGCGCCATGACCGAGAACAACAAGCCGCACGGACCGGACCTGACCAAAGGCGTATCGCTGACCGCGTTCAAGGACGGCAAATTGCTCGGTCACGTCGGGGAGGAAGACGTCCTGCTGGTGCAGGCCGGCAGCGAAATTTTTGCGATCGAGCCGGCCTGCAGCCATTATCACGGCCCGCTCGCCGAGGGACTGGTGGTGGGCGACACCATCCGCTGTCCCTGGCATCATGCCTGCTTCTCCTTGCGCACGGGCGAAGCCACCCGCCCGCCAGCGTTGAACGCGCTGGCGGTATGGGAGGTCACGCGCGACCGGGACAACATCATCGCTCGGCGCAAGCGAGAGGCACTGACGCCGCCGGCCGCACATCGCAGCGCGCCGACGCCGGACAAATTCGTCATTGTCGGCGGCGGCGCCGCTGGCTTCTCCGCCGCCGAGACGCTCCGGCGCGAGGGCTTTGCCGGCACCATCACCATGCTCAGCAACGACGGCGCGATGCCGGTCGACCGGCCAAACCTCTCCAAGGATTATCTCGCGGGCAACGCGCCGGAGGACTGGTTGCCGCTGCGCGACGAGGACTATTACCGGAACGCAGGCATCGATCTCAGGCTCAACACCGACGTCTCCGCCATTGATGCGAAGACGCGCAGTGTCACGCTTGGCAATGGCGACAAGCTCCCATTCGATCGGCTGCTGCTCGCGACCGGCGCCGAGCCGGTCAAACTGCAGATTCCGGGCGCGGACCAGCCGCATGTCCACACCTTGCGCTCCGTCGCCGACAGCCGCGCCATCATCAAGGCCGCGGGGAGTGCGAGGCGCGCGCTGGTGATCGGCGCCAGCTTCATCGGCCTCGAAGTTGCGGCCTCCTTGCGCGCGCGCAAGATCGAGGTGCACGTGGTCGCGCCGGAAGAGCGGCCGATGCAGAAAGTGCTCGGCGCTGAGATGGGCGATTTCGTCCGGTCCCTGCATGAGGAGAACGGTGTTATCTTCCACTTGAAGGATACGGTGGAAAACCTCGACGGCATGCGCGCGACGCTGAAGAGCGGCGCCGTCATCGAAGCTGACCTGGTCGTCGTCGGCATCGGCGTCAAGCCGCGCCTCGCACTCGCCGAGCAGGCGGGGCTGGCGGCCGATCGTGGCGTCAGCGTGAGCGAATATCTGGAGACCAGCGTGTCCGGTATCTTCGCGGCCGGCGACATCGCGCGCTGGCCCGATCCGCATGCCCGGCAGACCATCCGCGTCGAGCATTGGGTGGTGGCGGAGCGGCAGGGTCAGGCCGCGGCGCGCAACATGCTCGGCAGGCGCGAACGCTTCGATGCGGTGCCTTTCTTCTGGTCGCAGCACTACGACGTGCCGATCAACTATGTCGGCCACGCCGAGAGCTTGGACGACATCGCGATCGATGGCAGCATTTCCGGAAAGGACTGCCTGCTGAAGTACCGCAAGGGCGGCCGCGTCCTCGCGATTGCTTCAATTTATCGCGATCTCGACAACCTCAAGGCCGAGCTGGAGATGGAGCGGTCGCGCGCCTGAAACGCCGCACTCGACCTTGATTTGCGTCAATGTTGCTGCCCGCGGCGACTGCTCAGCTGGCTGTCGCCCCGGTGTGGCCCGTGCTATCCTGGCGTGCGCTCGCGGGGCTTCCCATGCAGGAGTGGCCGTCATGACAAGTGCCTCGGATATCTCCCATCCTTCAAGTCTGGGCTCGGGCATCGCGGCGCTGCACGCCAAATGGGGCTGGATCGTCGCGCTCGGCGTCGTCTACCTCATCGCGGGCTTCGTTGCACTCGGCAGCGTGGTGATGGCGACGGTGGCGAGCGTGATCGTGGTCGGCGCCATGATGATCGTCGCCGGTGCGGCCGAGATCATCGGCGCGTTCCAGGTGAAGAGCTGGGGCAAGTTTCTCGTCTGGGCCTTGCTCGGCGTGCTCTATGTCATCGCGGGCTTCTTGACTTTCGAGAATCCGCTGTTCGCGGCAGTGCTCCTGACGCTCTTCCTCGGCGCGTCGCTGATCGCCTCGGGCGCCGTCAGGCTGTTTCTCGCCTTCAGCATGAAGCGCGAAAGCCCGTGGGTGTGGGTCGCGCTCTCGGGCGCCATCACGCTGCTGCTCGGCCTCTTGATCGTCGCGCGCTGGCCGGTGAACAGCGTCTATATCCTCGGCCTGTTCCTCGGCATCGACCTGATCATGGCGGGCGCGGGTTGGATCTCCTTGGGCTTCAGCCTGAAGCAGCGTCGCTAGCTACCAGCAACTCGACGCAAGACCGCCTTGCGGAACTCCGCTGATCTGACGTGCTGACACAAAAGCAGCACGCCGCGCGACCGGATCGTGCGGCGATCATCATCGGGGAGAAACCATGAAAGCCGCTTTGGCCCTGGCCGCAGCGTTGGCTGCCGCCTGCCTGTCCACGCCCGTGTCCGCGCAAAAATCCTACGGTCCCGGCGTCAGCGACACCGAGATCAAGATCGGCAACACCATGCCCTATAGCGGCCCGGCTTCGCCGCTCAGCATCACGGGCAGGGTGATCTCCGCCTATTTCGACGAGGTCAACGAGAAGGGCGGGGTCAATGGCCGCAAGCTCAATCTGATCTCGCTCGACGACGCGTTCTCGCCGCCCAAGACCATGGAGGCGGCGCGCCGGCTGGTCGAGGGCGACGGCGTCGCCTTCATCTTCGCGACCATGGGCACGGCGCCGAGCTCGGCGATCGCAAAATATCTCAACAGCAACAAGGTGCCGCAGCTGTTCCTGATCAGCTCGGCCTCGAAGTGGAACGATCCCGCCAACATGCCGTGGTCGATGGCGCTGCCCTGGGCGCCGAACTACACCAGCGAAGCCGCGATCGACGTCGCCTATGCCCGCGCCAAGAACCCGAATGCGCGGTTTGCGGTGCTCTATCAGAACGACGACGCCGGCAAGGAATATTTTCGTGGCGTCAAGGAGGCGCTCGGTGCCGACGCGGACAAGGCGATCGCGATGGCCACGAGCTTCGAGGTCACCGATCCCACCGTCGATTCCCAGGTGCTGACGCTGGCCAACACCAAGGCGGACGTCTTCATGATCTATTCGGTGACGCCGCGCGCCTGCGCGCAGGCGATCCGGAAAGCGCATGAGGTCGGCTGGCAGGCCACGCGCTTCCTCGCAAGCGGCTGCGCCAACAAGGCAACCGTGATGGTGCCGGCGGGCCTCGATGCCGGCAAGGGCGTGCTGTCGCTCGGAGCGCTCAAGCCATTCGTCGAGACGCCCAAGGACGATCCGGCGATGACGGCCTATATCGACTTCATGAAGAAGCGCCTACCCAATGCCGACGTCAATAATGTCGCCGGCCTCTACGGCTACACGGTTGCCGAAGCGCTGGTGGTGCTGCTTAGGCAGTGCAAGGACAATCTGACGCGAGAGAACATCATGGCGCAGGCCTCCAATCTGAAGAACGTGCCGCTGTCGCTGCTGATGCCTGGCATCACCCTCAACACCACGCCGCAGGATTTCCGTCCGATCAAGGACGGCTATATGCTGCAGTTCGACGGCAACGACTGGATCGTGGCGAGCGAGCTGTTGCGCGGGACGTGAGGGCGGGAGCTCTCTCCGCGAACTCGAAATCGTAGGGTGGGCAAAGGCGCCCTTGCGCCGTGCCCACCATCTCTCTCGGTCGCAAAAAATGCGTGGGCACGCTTCGCTTTGCCCACCCTACGATACTACGACACTGACGCGCGACCAGCGAACAGGAGACCCCCATGGACTTTCAACACTCCACCCGTTCGCTGGAGCTGCAGGAGCGCGTCCGTCAGTTCATGCGGACATATGTCGAGCCGGTCGAGGAGCTCTATTACGAGCAGGTGAAGCCGGAAGCTTCGCGCTACAGGACGCCGCCCGTGCTGCAAGACCTGAAGAAGATGGCGCGCGAGCAGGGGCTCTGGAACCTGTTTCTGTCAGGTGAGCACGGACCAGGCCTCTCCAATCTCGACTATGCGCCCGTGAAGGAGATCATGGGCCGCATTCTCTGGGCGCCCGAGGTTTTCAACTGCTCGGCGCCCGATGTCGGCAACATGGAGGTGCTGGCGAATTACGGCACCAAGGCGCAGCAGGAGCTCTGGCTGAAGCCGCTATTGGAGGGGCGCATCCGCTCGGGATTCTCGATGACGGAGCCGCAGGTCGCCTCCAGCGACGCAACCAACATCCAGTGCGCCATCAAGCGCGATGGAAGCGACTACGTCATCAACGGCCGCAAATGGTTCACCTCAGGCGCCATGAACGAGGATTGCGAGATCCTGATCGTGATGGGCAAGACCGCGCCCGACGATCCCGATCGCCATCGCCAGCAATCCATGATCCTGGTGCCGAAAAACACGCCCGGCGTTCGCATCGTGCGCGACATGCTCACCTATGGCTATGATGACGCCCCTAGCGGCCACCCCGAGATCGTCTACGACAACGTCCGCGTGCCCGCCGAGAACATCCTGCTCGGCGAAGGCCGCGGCTTCGAGATCGCGCAGGGGCGGCTCGGCCCCGGCCGCATCCATCATTGCATGCGGCTGATCGGCTGCGCCCAGCGCGCACTTGAATTGATGTGCCAGCGCGCGGTCTCCCGCACGGCCTTCGGCAAGCCGCTGGCCGAGCAGGGCTCGGTGCGCGAGGACATCGCACATTCCTTCTGCGAGATCGCGCAGGCGCGTCTGCTCACGCTGCAGGCCGCCGACAAGATGGACCGCAACGGCAACAAGGCGGCGCGCGACTTGATCGCCGCCGCCAAGATCGTGGTGCCCAGCATGGCCGCGCGCGTCATCGACCGCGCCATCCAGATTCACGGCGCCGCCGGCGTCTCCCAGGACACCTTCCTCGCGCGTGCCTACGTCTACGCCCGCTTCATCCGTATCGGCGACGGGCCGGACCAGGTGCATCTGGCGGCGGTGGGCAAGGAGCTGATCAGGCGGGGCGGGGTGACGGCGTAAGCTGTGCCCCGCCACGCCTGGGCCGGGAAGGAGCGCCGGACAAGTGCCGGCGCTTGGAGCGATGTCATTGGGTGGACAGGCCCACGGTTGTCGCCGCCCTTGCGACCGGCGGCGGGTTCCATTTTCCGGTCAGTGCCTCCGACTTCGGGCCGTAGAGACGCATGGTCAGATTGAACGGTCCCTTCGGTGCCGGCAGCCAATTGGCCTCCTTGTCCTTTCCCGGGCTCTCATTCTGGAAATAGAGGTCGAGCGAACCGTCGGCGTTGTACTTGAACGGCATCCAGCTGCTGACCGCAAACCGGTTCAGCGTGTTGCCGACCTGAAAACCTTCCGGATCGTAGAGTGTGATCGACCAGAAGGCATTGACCGGCGGAGCCGCGCCCTTCTCGAACGTGATCGTGTATTTGTTCGCGCCATCGAGCGGCCTGCCGGAGTCGTCGCCGACGTTGAGCGGGTAGATGGCGTCCTCCGGCAGATTGGCGCCGAGCCCGACTTGCGCGACGATGGCGCGCTTCAGATAGTAATTGCCATAGACGCCCATGCTGTCGGTGTTCATCGACCAGCCGTTGGCGACACGCGCCAGCGTCGGGATCTTCCATGCCATCAGCTTCTGGGCGGCTTCCGGTGCACCTTGCAGGCCCCGCTGCACGGCCGGATCGAGCTTGGCGATGTCAAAGCTCTTTCCGGGTTCGATGCCGATCCGTTTCATTTGCGCGATGATCGGCTCGTCGGTCATGTGCGGAGGGTGCAGCTTGAGCAATTCGGCTGCATAGGCGAAATACGCGCCGGCGGCCATGGTATCGACCTGCACTTTTGGCGGCGTCTTCATGTCGATGTTGGGATCCGGCTTGAATTCGGCCGGCTTCGGCGTCTTGCCATATTCGGACAGCATCGTGACCTGGTAGCCGGACTGGATCTTGTGGACCGCCGCGTAGTCGTCCGGACCGTCCGTCTTGGTGCGGCCGATCACCCAGACATAGGGCGTCGGTGCGTCGATGCGCTGGGTGTCCTTGGGCAGCTTGAATTCCTCAGCGAACTTGTCGCGCAGGTCCGGCCGCCAGCCCTGAGGTGTCACCAGGAACGTTCCGGCCCGTGTGCCCGTCGTGCGCCAGCCCGGCGACGCGAACACGTCGGTCCACATGTCGAGCATCGGCAGCAGGTAGAAACGTCCATCGGTATCCGGCACCGAAACGACCACCGGCTCCCTGGTCACATCCAGCCAGGAAACGGAATAGAGGGTGTCGAAGTTGGGGCGCACGACGCCCTTGAAATTCGCCGGAGGATACTCGGGAATATTGACGAAAGTATTCGCCGGGCCCTTGAACTCGTTCGTGGCGTTGGTCGATTGCTTGCGCGTGATGTCCATCGACAGGACGGGGTAGAAATAGACATAGGCATCGACTGCGATCGCGTGGGCCTCCTGCTCGGTCATTGTCGGCGCAGCGCTTTGCGCGAGCGCGCCGGATGCAATCAGGGTGGCGGCGCAAAGTGACAGAGTCTGTTTTAGGACGACACGATGCATTTCAAGTCCTCCCTTGCTGATTTACCCTGAGCGGTATGGCCTTGCCGGGCGCAGCCGATGTCAGCGCAGCGCTATCGTCGCTGCTGCGCTGTGCATTCTCGCGGGATGAAGCCGCCAGGCTCGTTGACATAGATCAACGTCATCGGATGGCCATTGCAGATCGCGGCTGTTCACTTGGCCGTGACATCCTCGGCTCACCGGATCGCGATTATCGCGGATGGATTTGCAGGCTCGTGATCAGCAGTGCGATCAGCTCGTCGATCTTGCCAAGCGCCGGCGGGGGATCGAGATACTCAATATCATGTAAAATCACCAGTCAATCGACGCCGGCGATCAAGCCATTGATATCGCTAGCCGCAGCTACTGTGCATGGGGTTGTTTTCAGCTTTGTGTTTTGACAGGCCCACCGCCGGCTCGCGGGCGGCGGATGCACAGGTTCATCCCGCCTTGGCGACGCGGCCGTCCGCCGACCCTGCGCGCAGGTTCTGGAAGAACTTCTCCACCTCGCGCGACAGCGTGTCCGCGGTCTCCGTCAGGCTGCTTGCTGCCGTCAGCACGGAGGAGGCCGCGGTGTCGGTCTCGCCGATGGCGTCGCGGAGCGAGGTGATGTTAGCCACCAGCGTCTCGTTGCCCTGCGCGGCCGATTGCGCGTTGGACGAGATCTCGCGGGTGGCGGCGTCCTGCTGACTGACAGCGCCGGCGATCGCCGAGGTGACCTCGTTGATCTCGCGCACCGCGCCGCCGATCTCGCGGACGGCGTCGACCGCGTTGCGGGTCGAGGCCTGGATCATCGCGACGTTCTCGCTGATGTCGGCGGTCGCCTTCGCGGTCTGTCCTGCCAGCGCCTTCACTTCATGGGCGACGACGGCAAAGCCGCGGCCGGCATCGCCGGCACGCGCGGCCTCGATGGTGGCGTTGAGCGCGAGCAGATTGGTCTGCTCGGCAATCGCCTGGATCAGGCTGAGCACGCCGTCGATGCGTTGCGTCGCCGCGGCAAGGCTCTCGATCTCGGAGATCGACTTCTCGGTGCGCTGGCCGGTCTGCTCGACCGCGCCGGCGCTCTGGCGTACCTGGCGGCCGATCTCGACCACGGAGGCCGACAGCTCCTCGGCCGCGCCCGCCACCGCCGTGACGTTGTGCGAGGCCTGCTCGGTGGCATTCGCCGCCGTGCCGGCGCGGCTGCTGGCATCCGCGGTGACGCGGGTGATGGTCTGCGCGGTCTCGCGCATGACGGAGGCGTTGTCGCTGAGGCCGCGCATGATCGCGCCGATCGCCTCGCCAAACGCCTCGACGGATTGCTCGATGTGGCGGGCGCGCTCTTCGCGCGCGGCGGAGTCCTGCGAGACCTGCGAGGCGAGGTTGCGGTTGCGGCCCATCGCGTCCTGGAAGATCTGGATGGCGCGGGCCAGCGCGCCGATCTCGTCGGCGCGGCCGGTGTGCGGCACCACGATGTTTTCGGCGCCGTCGGCGACCTGCTTGATGGTCGCGGTGATGGAAGCGAGGGGACGGGCGATCGAGCGGGCGATGATGACGATGCCGATCACGACGAGGGCCAGCGCCACGCCGCCGAGGCAGGTCAGCACGAAGGAGAGCGTGCGGTTGGTCTCGGTCTCGCGCGCGATTTGCCTGGCGCGCTCGGCGTAGACCTTGGACAGCGCCTCGAGGTCCTTGTTCAGTGCGGAGCGCACGGTGCGGTTGGCGTCGTTGTCGCCCCATTCGCGTCCGGCGGCCGCATTGATCTCGACGCCGCGGCGCACCAGCTCCTTGCGGAACTCGACGAACTGCTCGATGCGCTTCTTGAAGGTCGCAAACTGCTCGGCATCGTCGGCTTTGACGATGGTCTCCCAGCGCTTCACGACGTCGAGGATCTGCGCGTTGAACTTGAGCAGGCCTTCGCCGTATTTCTTCACGACGGCGGGCTCGGTCGACATGTAGACGCCACGCGACTCCATCACGACCGCATAGACCAGCGAGTTGACCCGCTCGACGTTCAGCCCGGCAGCGTTCGCCGTCTCGATCGCGCTGGTCAGCTCGGCACCGCGGCGGCTGTTGTAGTCGGACAGCATCGCGATCGCCGCCGTGAGCAGCGCGAACAGCGCGAAGATCGCGTAGAGCTTGGTGGCGAGCGTGAAGCGGCCGGCTAGGCCGGCGGCAGGTTGGTCAGTGGTCATGGTGTTCAGGGCCCCGGAATGGCCTGAAGCGGCCGGTGAGCACGGTCGTCTGAATTTGATGCAAATCTATGCAGAACGAAGATAGACGCGGCGTTAACGCAGGGGCTGGCCCCCTTCGCCCTTAGTCGAAAGAAAGTAAGATATTTCAGCGTCTTGATCCGAAGGTATAGTCTTGAGATCGCGCTGGAGTCGGTCACTGGCCGACGAACCCCGGAGAGGCCCTTGGTCTACCGCCACACCATCGACGCCACGACCTACACTTTCCCTGATTTGCGCGACCTGCTCGCCAAGGCGACGCCGCCGCGCTCCGGCGACCGGCTGGCCGGGATCGCCGCCGACACGGCAGAGCAGATGATCGCGGCGCGGATGGCGCTCGCCGACGTTTCGCTCGCCCAATTCCTGCAGGAAGCCGTTATCCCCTATGAGGCCGACGAGGTCACCCGCCTGGTCATCGACAGCCATGACGCCAAGGCCTTCGCGCCGGTGGCATCCCTGACGGTCGGCGGCTTCCGCGACTGGCTGCTGTCGGATGCCGCCACGCCGGAGGTCCTGAAGACGCTCGGGCCCGGCATTGCCCCGGAGATGGCGGCTGCGGTCTCAAAACTGATGCGCAACCAGGACCTGATCCTGGCGGCGCGCAAATGCGAGGTCACCACCGCCTTCCGCAACACCATCGGCCTGAAGGGGCGGATGAGCACGCGGCTGCAGCCCAACCATCCGTTCGACGATGCCAGGGGCATCACCGCCTCGATCCTGGACGGCATCCTGCTCGGGGCCGGCGATGCCTGCATCGGCATCAATCCCGCGAGCGACGATCCGGCCGTTATCGCGCAATTGCTGCGGCTGCTCGACGAGATCATCGCGCGGCTGAAGATTCCGACGCAAGCTTGCGTGCTGACCCATGTCACGACGACGCTGTCGCTGATCGGGCAGGGCGTGCCGGTTGATCTCGTCTTTCAGTCGGTCGCCGGCACCGAGGCCGCCAACCGCAGCTTCGGCATCGACCTTGCGCTTCTGAAGGAGGCGCAGGAGGCCGGCCTGTCGCAGAAGCGCGGCACCGTCGGGCAAAACGTGATGTATTTCGAGACCGGGCAGGGCTCCGCGCTGTCGGCGGGCGCCCATCACGGCGTCGACCAGCAGACCTGCGAGGCGCGCGCCTATGCGGTTGCCCGCGCCTTTGCCCCGCTATTGGTCAACAGCGTGGTCGGCTTCATCGGCCCGGAATATCTCTATGACGGCAAGGAAATCATCCGGGCGGGACTGGAGGATCATTTCTGCGGCAAGCTGCTCGGCCTGCCGCTCGGGATCGACATCTGCTACACCAACCATGCCGAGGCGGACCAGGACGACATGGATAATCTGCTGACGCTGCTCGCGGCCGCCGGCGTCACCTTCATCATGGGCGTCCCCGGTGCGGACGACGTCATGCTGAACTACCAGTCGACGTCTTTTCACGACGCGCTCTATGTCCGTGACGTCTTCGGTTTGCGCCGCGCGCCGGAATTTGACGACTGGCTGGCACGGTCGGGCATTACAGGCGCCGATTTCCGACTTGCCCGCGATGCAGGCCTGCTGCCCGATTTTGCCTCGCGGCTGATTGCGTGAGGCAGTACGAGGCGTCAAACTCTCCCCTTCAGGAAACCATCGGCGCCTGCCGGAATTATGCTTGTGCCACAATATTGAGAAATTCCGGCGACAGCGTTACGCTATATGTCTGGCTGGCAATTTCCGCACCATTCGGTCGAGCGTGGCGGGGGAGCTTAGATGCGAGCTGAAAGTAACGGGACGGCCCGGCGGATTCTCTGCGTGTTTCCGCGATACACCTCGTCGTTCGGGACGTTCGAGCATTCCTATCCCCTGACCGACGGCGTCCGTGCCTTCATGCCGCCCCAGGGGCTGCTGCTGATCTCCGCCTATCTGCCGCAGGGCTGGCAGGTCAAATTCGTCGACGAGAATCTTCGCCGCACGACGAACGAGGAGTTCGCGTGGGCGGAAGCGGTGTTCGTCAGCGGCATGCACATCCAGCGCCAGCAGATGAACGACATCTGCCGCCGCGCCCATGAATTCGATCTGCCCGTCGCGCTCGGCGGTCCCTCGGTCAGCGCCTGCCCGGACTATTATCCGTCGTTCGACTATCTCCATGTCGGCGAGCTCGGCGATGCCACCAACCAGCTGATTGAAATCCTGTCGCGCGACACCTCCCGCCCCGAGGGCCAAGTGGTGCTGACGACCAAGGATCGCGTGCCGATGACGGAGTTTCCGATCCCGGCCTACGAACTTGCCGACGTGAAGAAATATTTCCTCGGCAGCATCCAGTATTCGAGCGGCTGTCCCTATCAGTGCGAGTTCTGCGACATCCCCGGCCTCTACGGCCGCAACCCGCGCATCAAGTCGCCGCAGCAGATCATCGCCGAGCTCGACCGGCTGCGCGAATGCGGCATGACTGACACGGTCTATTTCGTCGACGACAATTTCATCGGCAACCGCAAGGCGGCGATGGACCTGTTGCCGCACCTGATCGAATGGCAGAAGCGGACCGGCTATGTGGTGCGGCTCGCCTGCGAGGCGACGCTCAACATCGCCAAGAGGCCCGAGATCCTCGAGAAGATGCGCGAGGCCTATTTCATCACCATCTTCTGCGGCATCGAGACGCCGGATCCCGACGCGCTGAAGGCGATGCAGAAGGACCACAACATGATGGTCCCGATCCTGGAGGGCGTGCGCACCATCAACTCCTACGGCATGGAGGTCGTCTCGGGCATCATCATGGGGCTCGACACCGACAAGCCGAATACGTCGGAGGCGCTGCTCGCCTTCGTCGAGGAGTCCCGGATTCCGCTGCTCACGATCAATTTGCTTCAGGCGCTGCCGAAGACCCCGTTGTGGGATAGGCTCGAACGCGAGGGGCGGCTGGTCGACGACGACGGCCGCGATTCCAACGTCGACTTCCTGTTGCCCTATGACGAGGTCGTCGCATCCTGGAAGCACGCCATGGGCGTCGCCTACGAGCCCGAGAAGGTCTACGCGCGCTTCCAGTATCAATGCGACCACGTCTATGTGCACCGCCTCAAGATGCCGGTGCCAGACGAGATGAGGACTTGGCGCAACATCCGGCGTGGCCTCGTCATGCTGCGCAACATCTTCTGGAAGGTCGGTGTGCTCGGCGATTACAAGCGCGTGTTCTGGAAGTTCGCGCTGGGGCGCATCAAGCGCGGCGATCTCGAAGGCCTGATCGGCTGCACCCTGATCGCGCACCATCTCATCACCTTTGCACGCGCGGCCTCCAGCGGCAGGCAGAACGCCTCGAACTACTCGATCCGGCTGCGCGAGGCCGCCGTTCCCGCCGAATGAGTGACAAGTCCGTTCCGGCTCACCCCCCCATCGACCTGCGGTCGTTCACGCCCGCGCGCGTCGCGCTCGGGCGCAGTGGCGCAAGCGTGCCGACCAAGGCGCTGCTCGATTTCACGCTTGATCATGCCCGCGCCCGCGATGCCGTGCACGCCGCCTTCGACGCGCCGCGTCTGCTCGCCGATCTCGGTGCGCTTGGACTTCCTGTTACCGAGGTCAGGAGCCAGGCAGTCGACCGCGGGGACTATCTGCGGCGGCCGGATCTGGGACGACGGCTTGAACCCGGCTCGGCCGAGGCTCTGGCGCAGGCGGCCGCGGCGCCTCGCCAGTTCGCGCTCGTGATCGGCGACGGCCTGTCCGCGGCCGCGGTCCATGCCCATGCGGTCGCCCTGGTGAGGCGCCTGCTGCCGCTGCTCGCGGAAGGGGACCATGTCGCGGTCGGCCATGTCGTCGTCGCCTCAGGCGCGCGCGTTGCGCTCGGCGACGAGATCGGCGCGATTCTCGGCGCGCGCATGGTGGCGACGCTGATCGGCGAGCGGCCGGGTCTGTCGGCGCCCGACAGTCTCGGCGCCTATCTGACTTTCGAGCCGAAGCCCGGCCGCACCGATGCCGAGCGAAATTGCGTGTCCAACATCCACCACGCCGGGCTCAGCTATGACGAGGCCGCCTCCAAGATCGCCTGGCTGGTCCGCGAGGGGCTGGCGCGGCAGGTCAGTGGCGTGGCGCTGAAGGACGAGAGCGCGGACCGCGCGCCGCGTCGAATTGGCACATTCCCGCCCGGATGACCGGCATCGAGGGTCCAGATCGCCGCTTCTTGATCGATTCGGCCATACTTCGCCTGCTTGCGAAAAGACCAGTTGACCTGCTAAACCCCCCACGGCGATTTTCCCGCGCATTTTCAAAGGGCAAGCCTCCCATTGGTATGGCGTTTTCAAGCCGTTCGCGGGGCGCGATAAGCTCTCAAGACCGAGTCGATTTAGGAACTGGATAAGGCATGCTCGAAAAGCACAGCGAGAATGAGGTTCATGTCGACAAGGTCGAGCAGGGACCTACGTCCTCGATCGCCTTCGGGCTGGAGCGTCTGGGGCTGATCGCAGTCCGGGCGCCGATCGTTTCCTGCATTGTCCTGCTCGTCTTGATCGTCGGCGCCGTGTTCGGCATCCACCGGATCAAGATCGACGATTCGCTGTCGCAGCTCTTCCGCTCCGACAGCCGCGAATTCCACCAATATGAAGAGGTGACAAAGAAGTTCCCGGCCGAGGAATTCGACGTCCTCGTCGTGGTCGAAGGCAAGAACCTCCTGGCGCGGAATAATCTCGAGAAGCTGCGCGACTTCGTCACCGACATGCAGCTGGTCGAGGGCACGCGCGGCCTGGTCTCGCTGTTCTCCGCGCGCCAGGCGCCGGCGCCGGGCAAGCTGCCGGCGGCACTGTTCCCGGCCGAGCTGCCCCAGGGCGCCGACTACGACAAGTTCATCGAGACCGTCAAAAACAACGAAATCATCCGCGGCAAGCTGTTGTCGGAAGACGGCACGCTGGCGCTGATCGTGCTGTCGCTCGATCCGGAGGTGGTCGCCTCCAGCAAGCTGACCAAGACCGTCGCCGACATCCGCGCGCTGATGAAGGAGGATCTCAGCGAGACCGGGCTCAACGTGCAGCTTTCCGGCGTGCCGGTGATGCAGCTCGAGATCCGCAACGCGGTCGAGCGCGACGGGCTGACCTACAACATCCTCGGCATCCTCGCCGGCTGCGTCATCGCCATCATCTTCTTCCGCAAGATCTCGTTCATGGTCGCCGCGGCATTCCCGCCGATGATCGCGATCCTGCTGGCGCTCGGCGCGCTCGGCTGGGCCAATTTCAATCTCAACATGTTCCTGAACGTGATGACGCCGCTCATCATGGTCATCAGTTTCTCAGACTCGATGCAGCTCACCTTCGCCGCGCGCGACCGGCTGATCGCGGGCCAGGACAAGTACACCGCGTTCAAGAACGCAGTGCTGGTGGTGGGACCGGCCTGCGTGCTGACGCACGGCACCGCCGGCATTTCCTTCATCGCGCTCCAGTTCTCCAACTCCGACCTGATCCGCAAGTTCGGCGAGGCGGGCCTCGCCGCCACCATCATCGCGCTGGTCGCGGTGCTGTCGCTGGTGCCGGTGTTCGGCGTGCTGCTCGTGCGCAACGAGAAGACGTTCGCGGTCAAGTTCCAGAGCGCGGATGCCGGCGTCCAGGCGCTGCGCAATTTCTGCTACTGGATCGCGGTGCGCATGGTGGGCCGGCCCGGCCTGTTCAGCCTGATCGCGGTGCTGTTCGTCGGCGGCCTCGGCGTCATCTACGCCAATCTGGAGCCGCGCTACCGGCTCGCCGACCAGGTGCCGGACAAGCGTCAGGCGGTCGCCGCCAGCGATCGGCTGGATGCCAAGCTCACCGGCGCCAATCCAGTCAACGTGCTGATCCAGTTCCCGAAGGGTGAATCGCTCTATTCGCCGGAGACGCTCCAGACCATCGCGGACGTGCATGCGACCGTGGAGAAGGCGGCCGGTGTCGGCAATGTCTGGTCGGTTGAGACCCTGCGCCGCTGGCTCGCGGAAAAGGCCGGCAGCGCCGACGTCGCGACGCTGAAGGAATATGTCAGCGTCATCCCCGAGCATCTGGTGCGGCGCTTCATCGACGCCGAGCAGGACGCGGTCGTGGTGGCCGGCCGCGTGCCGGACAAGGATTCCAGCCAGCTTCTGCCGATCGTCGACAAGCTCGATTCCGAGCTCGACGCCGTCCGCAAGAAGCATCCCGGCTATGAGGTCGCGGTAACCGGTCTTGCCGCGATCGCCGCGCGCAACTCGGCCAGCATGATCGAGAAGCTGAATCGCGGGCTCACTGTCGAATTCGCGCTGGTCGCGATTTTCATCGGCCTTGCCTTCCGCTCCTGGGTGGTGATGTTCGCCTGCATCCTGCCGGGCATCTTCCCCGTCGTGATGTCGGGAACGGTGCTGTGGGCGATGGGCGAGGGCCTGCAATTCGCCAGCGTTGTCGCGCTTACCGTCTCGTTCGGGCTGGGCTTAAGTGCCACCATCCACTTCCTCAATCGCCTCAGGCTCGAGAGCAAGCCGGGCGTTGGCTCGGCGCTCGCGGTGGAGCGGGCGACCGTGCTGGTCGGACCGGCGCTGATTCTGACCACGGTGGTGCTGGCCTGCGGCCTCGTCGTCACCGTGTTCTCCGATCTGCCGTCGCTGCGGCTGTTCGGCTGGCTCAGTGCCTTCTCGATGGTGATGGCCCTGGTCGCCGACCTCTTCATCCTCCGGCCGACGGCGATGTGGCTGATCAACCTGCACGCCAAGCTGCAGGGAACCGACAAGCCGGCGATCTAGTCGCCATCGCGCTCTCACATGGAGCGTCCTTCGGGCTCTCAAGCGCAAGAGACGCGCTTGGGACCGATCTTTTTCACGGCTGACGAACCTTTGCTGCGCGACCTTGTTCAACCAAGGCTGCGAGATTGTCGTTTGGGATGTCCCTGTCAGCGGACAGGCGGCGAGTGAGGGATTGTGAAACGCCTTGGGTGACAGCCGCAGCTCCGGGAGGGTTGCATGCGCGTCAAGCCTGAGCATCAGTTTGCGCCAAACCCCGCCGGTGATCGCATCGACTCGCGCGATCCTGTCTTTGCCGGTTCAGCTCCAGTCACCGGGGCCGGTGAACCTGTCGTGGACTGGGAGAAGGTCGTGCTCGTGACCGCGACCGTCGGCGTGTTCGCAGTTGCCACCGGACTGTCTTCGCCGCTGCTCGCGTTGGTCCTCAAGAAGGAACTATTCAGCGATCTTCTGATCGGGGCCAATGCCGCGATGACGCCAATTGGGCTGTTGACCTCGGCGCTCTGCGTGCCGCGGTTTGCACAGCGCGTCGGCGGCAGTAGGGCCGCCGTCGGTTTTGCGCTGACCGCAGCCGCAGCGCTTGTCCTGATGGCGATCTTTCCCATGCTGTGGGTCTGGTTTCCAGCGCGGTTTGTGCTCGGTCTCGCCATCGGAGGCTTCTACATCGTCAACAAGGCGTGGCTGAACGAGATCGCCGCGCCAGCCTATCGCGGTCGCATCGTCGGAATTTATGCTGCCGTCCTGGCCGCGGGTTTTTCGCTAGGCCCGTTCGCGCTCGCGCTTACCGGCTCTTCAGGATGGCTACCTTTCGCAGTGGGGATTTCGGCGCTGCTGACCGCTGCGCTAATCACGGCAATCTTCGCGCGCCGGCTTCCCGGCTTCGCAGTCGAACAGCGCGCTTCTGTCGCGAGTTTCCTGCCGCGCGCGCCGGTTCTTCTCGTCGCGGTCGGGGTCTTCGGCTTGTTCGATCAAGCCACGCTCGCTTTTCTCCCGGCATTCGGGGTGAGGAACGGATTTTCCGAGCAAACCATGGCCGTCGGCCTTGCCCTGCTCAATGCCGGCAACGTGGTCCTGCAGGTCCCGATCGGCTGGCTTGCGGACCGGTTTCCGCGACGGCTCGTGCTGGCGGGGTGTTCGGTTGCGGCTGCGGGCGGCGCCGTCTTGCTCACCCTTGCCGTCCGCCACGAACCGTTCGCGCTGTTTGCATTTCTGTTCGTCTGGGGCGCATGCGCATGCGGCGTGACGACCGTTGCGCTCGCCGAGCTCGGCGATCGTTTCGGCGGTCCGGCGCTGCTGGCGGGCAGCGCGGCCTTCACGCTCAGCAGCGGCGTCGGCGGCATGCTGGGTGGGCCGCTCACCGGCGCTGCCATCGACAAAGCCGGCGACAGCGGCCTGATCCTGGTCCTGGCCGGCGCCTACGGACTGCTCGGGCTTGTGGTTGCGGCTTTCCCGCTCACGCGTCGATCCGGACGATCCCGTACGGATTGAACTTGAAATCGCTCTCGGCGTAGTCCTGCTCCCGCGACAGCGTTAGCTTTCGGTCGCGCAGCGTGGCCTCGATGCCGTGCTCGGTCATGGCGTCAGCGATCTCGTCCATCAGTTTGACCGCGTCCCGATCGCTGCCGCGCGATGTCGCGACATAAACCTCCGGCAAGCCGACGAGGTGATAGCCGACGGACTCGTAATAGCGATCGCCGGCTAGCGGGCGCTTGGCGAACGCGAGACGACACGCCTTCGTGACGGCGGGGGTCATCTTCAGGCCCTGGCTGGTCTTCGAGCCCTTGCGAGCCTGAACGGCGAGACTGCGCCACCGCGCGACGCCATGGGCGACGCCGGCGCTTTCGCCTTTCGCCGCAATGGCGCCTGCGTCGAACATCTCGTCCACGATCAGCAAGGCGGCGGCCGCATAGGCGGCCGACTTCTGTTGATCGATCGGCGGGCTTTGCACGTAGAGGACCGATTTGTGGTTGGCCACCGCGGCCTCGTCCGCCGCGGACCAGGCTTTCGGGAAGACGCGGTCCCAGCACACGCCGAATGACCGCTCCATGCGCGGATCGGACTTGGCTTGCGAATAGGTGCGGTCGATCTCGAAGTTGAAATCGGCGATGGTCTTGGCGATCGCTTTCGGCGGCTGCAGCAGTTTATCGTCCCTGCCGAGGAAGCAGAGCACATGGCGCGGCTTCACCGGTGAAGGCTGCATGTTCGCTCCCTGCTGATCATTGGCGAAGGCCCGGGTGGCCACGAAGAGCCCGGCGGCCTTGAGCAGATGTCTGCGAATTGGGTCCATCTCGGCAAGTCCGCCTTGGTGAGTTCGTGCCAGCAAAAAGCCCCCGGCTCGCGAGAACCGGGGGCCGTATTTCTCTTGGCTGAGAAGAGAGAGGATCAGCTCTTCGTCATGGTGATGTTGACGCCGCGGATCTCGCCCTTGGAACTGATCTGCACCGTCTGCTTGGTGCCGTTGGTGCGCAGCGAGAGGTTGGCGGCAAAACCGTTGGCCTCGACGAACACGTCGATCTGGCCGCCGCCGGCGGTGCCCTGGAGATTGCCGAAGATGTTGCGGCTGGACTCGCTCCAATTGCCGGAGATGCGCTCGCCCTGGCTCGTCACGTCGCTGGTGAGGTCGAACTTGTAGCTGTCGGAGGCGCAGTGCAGAGCCTGCTTCAGGTTGAGGCCGCTGCCGGCGACCTTGTAGTCGGCCTTGCAGCGAATGCGCTCGGTGGAGCCGTCGGACAGCGACACCGTGCCGGTGCCGGTCCACGCGCCGTCGAAACCGGCAAACGGTCCGGACGACTGAGCGTGGCCTATCGAAGCCGAGAAAAGCAGCGCCGCCCCAATGCCCGCTGCCTTGATTGCCAGTCCAGATCGCCCAAAGAATGTCATCTCAAATATCCCGTTTTGGAACGACGCCCGCTTACGCTTGAGGACGTCTCGCCACATCGAAAGTTTAGTGCTCCCAGCCGGTGTCAGGTTCAAAGCCTGGCTGCCAGAGATGGCGGTTCACAACGTCTCGCACCAAGCCTGGATCCGCCGATTTGCGCTGTTTCCGCATGTTTCTGGCAGGAAAAGCGGGGCGGAGAGATGCAGCCCTGCAACAGGTATGCAGTAAAACGCAGCGTCCCTGAATTATGTCGTAGTATCAATCTCTTACATTTGCCAATGAGGGTTCAGGGAAGACCTGATTTGGTGGGCGCGGCGCCAATTTGGCCGCATTTGCCAGTGCTTGTGCCTTCTCTGAGGCCGCACCTCCCGCGGCGACTTGCCATCAGAACAATCCGCTCCGGTCATCCGCCCTGTGCAGTCCGGGTCCGGTGCGATTCTGCCGTCAGAATGAAGGAATACAATGCGTAAGCTTCTCGTCGTTCTCACCCTGCTGTCGGCATCTGTTTCGACGGCGGCGTTCGCCCAGCAAGGGCGTGGCACGGACGCCGAGCAGAAGGCCTGCACGCGCGACGTGCAGAAGTTCTGCCGTCCGGTCATCGACCAGGGCGATTTCACCATCCTGGCCTGCCTCAAGGAGAACCGGGCCAAGATCTCGCAGGCCTGCGACCAGGTCCTGAAGACCCACAACCAGTAAGCTCGGCCACTGGCCCAGAACAGGCGGCCCCAGGGCCGCCTTTTCGGGTGCAATCCGCAAAGGGCAGCCATCGAGAGACAGGATTGGTTTTGCGGCCGTATTCCCCTATATGGGGGCCGCGGCGGATCGCCGGCATGAGCCCGCGAGCGAAGAAGCCCTTTCTATCCAAACGATTGTAAACCAGCCCTCGATGACCTCTGCGAGCGAATTGCGATCCGGCAAGGGTGACCGCGACGAGAATTTTCCCGTCGCGTCCTGGATCATTCATCCGCGTCATCGCGCCCTGATCCTGGCGTACTACAATTTCGTCCGCACCGCCGACGACATCGCCGATCACGCGACGCTGCCGCCCGACCAGAAGCTCGCTTATCTCGACCTGCTCGAGGCGGAGCTGCTCGGCAACGGCGACACCCAGGCCGAAGCCGTGACTCTGCGCCGCGCGCTCGCCGAACGCGGCATGGCGCCGCGCCATGCGCTCGACGTGCTCATCGCCTTCCGCATGGACGTGACCAAGCTGCGCTACGAGAATTGGGACGAGGTCATTCACTATTGCCGCTATTCGGCGATGCCGGTCGGCCGTTTCATGCTCGACGTCCACGGCGAGAGCACCTCGACCTGGGCCGCATCGGATGCGCTCTGCGCGGGCCTCCAGATCAACAACCATCTGCAGGATTGCGGCAAGGATTTCCGCGAGCTCAACCGCGTCTATCTGCCGCGCGATGCGCTGGCAGCACACGGCGCCTCCGTCGAGCAGCTCGGGCTTTCAGAGTCGCCGCCGGCGATGCTGGCCTGCCTGCAGGCGCTCGCCGTCCGCAACGAAGCGCTGCTCGACGAGGGCAGGTCGCTGTGCGCCGAGATCCGGGATTTCCGCCTCGGCGTCGACGTCTCGGTGATCCAGGCCTACGCCGACCGCATCGTGCGCCTCTTGAAGGTGCGCGATCCCCTGCGCGAGCGCGTGCACCTGAACAAGTTCGAGCTGCTCACTTTCAGCCTCGCCGGAATGATCGGCGAAGTCGGCCGTCGCGCGATCGGACGCAAGGCCATTTCTAGACCGGGGACTGCACATGACGCTTGAGGCGGCCTCGCCCGGCGCCAATTATGGCTCGACCGCATCCGGCAGCTCGTTCTATGCCGCGATGCGCATCCTGCCGCATGACCAGCGCGAAGCGATGTTCCAGATCTACAGCTTCTGCCGCCAGGTCGACGACATCGCCGATTCCGACGGCCCGCGCGAGGAGCGGCTCGCCGCGCTTCAGGAATGGCGCAACGATATCGATGCGCTCTATCAGGGTCATCCGCCGCCGCGGCTGAAGGACTACGTTGCCTCGGTGAAGACCTTCGGCCTCAAGCGCGAGGATTTCCTGGCGATCGTGGACGGCATGGAGATGGACGTGCCGCAGGACATCCGCGCGCCCGACATGGCGACGCTGGATCTCTACTGCGATCGCGTCGCCAGCGCCGTGGGACGGCTGTCGGTGCGGGTATTTGGCCTGCCGGAAGAAGACGGGATCCAGCTCGCCTATCATTTGGGCCGCGCGCTTCAGCTCACCAACATCCTGCGCGACATCGACGAGGACGCCGGCCTCGGCCGGCTCTATCTGCCGCGCGAGGCGCTGCTGCATGCCGGCATCACCTCCAACGATCCGAACCGCGTGATCGCCGAGCGCGCGCTGCCGAAGGTCTGCCTGCCGCTGACACAGCGTGCGAAGATGCATTTCGAGAAGTCGGACGAGATCATGAACCGCAACAAGCGCCGCGCGGTGCGCGCGCCGCGGATCATGTCGAAATACTATCATTCCATTCTGGATCTGCTGATTGCGCGCGGTTTCAATGCGCCGCGCCAGCCGGTGCGTGTGTCAAAGGTCACACGTATCCTGATCCTGCTCCGCTACGCTTTCATCTGATGCAAAACACAGCTCACATCATCGGTGCTGGAATTTCCGGCCTTTCCGCCGCCGTTCGGCTCGCCAATGCCGGCTTCAAGGTCGCCGTGCACGAGGCGACGCAGCAGATCGGCGGCCGTTGCCGCTCCTATTTCGACGGCGCCACCAATCTCACCATCGACAACGGCAATCACCTGCTGCTGTCGGGCAACAGCCATGCGCGTGCCTATGCGCGCGCGATCGGCACCGAGGCTGGGCTGGTCGGTCCTGAAAGCGCGCAGTTTCCCTTCGTCGACCTCAAGACCGGGCAGCGCTGGCAGATCGATCTCGGCACCGGCCGGCTGCCGACCTGGGTGCTCGACGAGAGCCGCCGCGTGCCCGACACCGGGCTGACCGATTATCTCAAGCTGGCGCCGCTGATCTGGGCGTCGGAAGAGACATTGGTCGGCAAGGCCATTCCCACCGAAGGCGTGCTCTATCAGCGCCTGGTGCAGCCGCTGCTGCTGGCCGCGCTCAACGTCGATCCACCCGAGGGCTCGGCCGGGCTTGCCGGTGCGATCGTGCGCGAGACGCTGCTTGCCGGCGGGCAGGCCTGCCGTCCCCTGATCGCGCGCGACGGCCTCAGCGCCGTGCTGATCGAGCCGGCGGTGAAGTTTTTGCAGGAACGTGGCCACACCGTTCAGCTCGGCCATGAGCTGCGCTCGTTTGCGACCAGTGACGGCAAGGCCAGTGCACTGAATTTCGGCGGCGAGGATTTGATCGAGCTCAGTGAGGGCGATGTCGTCGTGATGGCGGTGCCGCCGCGCGCTGCAGCGGGCCTGCTGCCGGGGCTGAAGACGCCGAGCGAATTCCGCGCCATCGTGAATGCGCATTTCCGCATCGCCCCACCGCCGGGTTCGGCGCCGATCCTCGGCGTGATCGGCGGGGTCGTGGAGTGGCTGTTTGCGTTCCCGAACCGGCTTTCCGTCACCATCAGCAATAGCGACCGTCTGGTCGACATGCCACGCGAGGAACTCGCGCAGGCGATCTGGAACGACGTCTGCAAGGCCGGCGGCGTTTCCGGCGAGTTGCCTCCGTGGCAGATCGTGCGTGAGCGCCGTGCCACATTTGCGGCAACACCGGCCCAGAATGCCCTGCGTCCGGGGCCGGTCACTGCGCTGAAAAACCTGTTTCTCGCCGGTGATTGGACTGCTACGGGGTTGCCTGCAACCATCGAGGGATCGGTCCGGTCCGGTGATCGCGCTGCCGATCTGGTTCTGGCCGCAAAGCGGCCCTGACGGGCAATGTCCCGGTCAACTTTCAATCGACTATCGGAGCAATCGAGCGACATGGATTCCGTGAACGCGACCAGCCGCGAGGCCTTGGATTCAAGCGCCTTGGAATCGAGCATTGCGTCGGCGACGCAAGGCGTCATCCGCTTCCAGCAACCCGACGGCCATTGGGTGTTCGAGCTCGAAGCCGACTGCACGATCCCGGCCGAATACGTCCTGCTGCGCCATTATCTCGCCGAGCCGGTCGACACCGTGCTCGAGGCCAAGATCGGCAACTATCTGCGCCGCGTTCAGGGCGCTCACGGCGGCTGGCCGCTGGTGCATGACGGCGAGTTCGACATGAGCGCCAGCGTGAAGGCCTACTTCGCGCTGAAGATGATCGGCGATTCCACAGACAGCCCGCACATGGTGCGTGCGCGCGAGGCGATCCATGCCCGCGGCGGCGCCATCAACAGCAACGTCTTCACGCGCTTCCTGCTTGCGATGTACGGCGTGGTGACCTGGCGCGCGGTGCCGGTGCTGCCGATCGAGATCGTGCTGCTGCCGTTCTGGTCGCCGTTCCACCTCAACAAGATCTCCTATTGGGCGCGCACCACCATGGTGCCGTTGATGGTGCTCGCGGCGCTGAAGCCGCGCGCGAAGAATCCGCTGGGTGTCGGCATCGACGAGCTGTTCCTGCAGGATCCGCGCTCGATCGGCATGACCGCGAAGGCGCCGCACCAGAGCATGGCCTGGTTCGTGCTGTTCCGCGCGCTCGACGGCATCTTGCGCATGGTCGAGCCGATGTTTCCCAAGAGCCTGCGCAAGCGCGCCATCGATGCGGCGCTCGCCTTCACCGAGGAGCGGCTTAACGGCGAGGACGGCATGGGCGCGATCTATCCGCCGATGGCCAACATCGTCATGATGTACGACGCGCTCGGCAAGGACGAGAACTTCCCGCCGCGTGCGATCACCCGCCGCGGCATCGACAAGCTCCTCGTCATCAAAGGCGACGAGGCCTATTGCCAGCCCTGCGTCTCGCCGGTCTGGGACACGACGCTGACCGCCCACGCGTTGCTGGAAGCCGGCGGCGACAAGGCTGTGCCGGCGGCCAAGCAGGGTCTCGACTGGCTGATCCCGAGGCAAGAGCTCGAGGTGAAGGGCGACTGGGCGGTGAAGCGGCCTGACGTGCGTCCGGGCGGCTGGGCCTTCCAGTACAACAACGCGCATTACCCCGACCTCGACGACACCGCCGTGGTGGTGATGTCGATGGACCGCATGCGCCGGGAGCACGGCGCCACCGGCTACGATGCCGCGATCGCCCGCGCCCGGGAGTGGATTGAGGGCATGCAGAGCGACGACGGCGGCTGGGCCGCCTTCGACGTCAACAATCTCGAATATTACCTGAACAACATTCCGTTCTCCGACCACGGCGCGCTGCTCGATCCGCCGACCGAGGACGTCACAGCGCGCTGCATTTCCATGCTGACCCAGCTCGGCGAGACCGAGAAGACCAGCAAGCATGTGGCTGACGGGGTTGCCTACCTCCGGAAGACCCAGCACCCGGAGGGGTCCTGGTATGGCCGCTGGGGCATGAACTTCATCTATGGAACCTGGTCGGTGCTCTGTGCCCTGAACATGGCCGGCGTCCGCCATGACGATCCCATGATTCGGAAGGCCGCCGACTGGCTGGCCTCGATCCAGAACGAGGACGGCGGCTGGGGCGAGGACGCCGTCAGCTATCGCCTTGACTACCGGGGATGGGAGGCTGCCCCCTCGACCGCCTCGCAAACGGCATGGGCCTTGCTTGCTCTCATGGCGGCAGGCGAGGTTGATCACCCGGCCGTCGCCCGCGGGGTGGAGTACCTGATTGCAACACAGAACGAAAAAGGACTGTGGGACGAGCAGCGGTACACCGCCACAGGCTTCCCCCGCGTGTTCTATCTACGGTATCATGGTTACCCGAAGTTCTTTCCGCTGTGGGCGCTGGCGCGGTATCGGAACTTGCGGAGCACCAACAGCAGGGTGGTAGGGGTCGGAATGTGACTTTGGGGACGGGGGACTATTTTACCGTGGGTAATACCATCGACCCGCGGCCGATACTGATCGTGACTGGATTGGTTCAGGAGGCCCGAATCGCGGCCGGGCCGGGAATGGCGGTCATCTGTTCATCCAGCAGCCCGGCTCAGTTGCGGGCGCTTCTGACCGTGGTGGACCCTGATACGATTCGCGGCGTGATCTCCTTCGGCGTGGCCGGCGGGCTCGACCCGACGCTGCGCTCCGGCGATGTCGTGCTGGCGACCGAAGTGCTGTCCGGCGACACCCGCTGGGCCGCAGGGCTCTCGCTCGGAGACGACCTGATCGACCGCCTGACCTCGGGCCGCCGCCGCGTGGTGCGCGGCAGCCTTGCGGGTGCCGAGGAAGTGGTCACTAAGAGCTCCTGCAAGGCCGCGCTGCATTCGGAGACCGGCGCCGCCGCCGTCGACATGGAAAGCCACATCGCGGCTGCCTACGCCACTGAAGCCGGGCTGCCCTTTGCCGCGGTTCGCGTCATCAGCGATCCCGCCCATCGTGCGCTGCCGGCGCTCGCCCGCGCCGCGATCAAGCCGAACGGCCAGATCGATCTCGCCGCCGTGCTGCGCGGCATCGTGCGCAATCCGGCAACGCTGCATGCGCTGGTCTCGACCGGCATCGACTTCAACCGCGCGCTGCGGAGCCTGCGCGGCTGCCGGGATTATCTGATCGGGACGGAGCTGATCGACAGCGAAGTGCTGGTATCGAAGGCGGCCTGAGCGGGGTCTTCGAACCCTAGAATAGGGAAAAGGCTCGGTCGCGCGACCGGGCCTTTTTCGTTCGGGGTCCGGATGGATCGCGCTGTCGCGAAGCATGCGCGTTGCGTTCTGCTCACAAGGGGGACATCGCCGCTTCGAGGATATCGAGGGACTGGTCGAGCTCGGCGCGCGAGATCGTGAACGGCGGCATAGGGCTCGCTAGCTTGCGCGATGCGTAGATGCTGCATCTTTTTATACGGAAGGGTTTGCAGTTGCCAGCGAGAGGCGTCGGGCAAAACACCAAAAGACCCGTCAACCCCTTCCCGCAAAAATATTCCACTTTACCGAATTTCGGATTTGTGGCATAGAGCGCTCATCCCGGCCCTGCCAGAGGGGCGCTTCGCGATCGTCACGAGATGCGGGTTGGGGTGCGGTGGACGCGGTAGCGCCGGCGCGGAAGGCGAAGACAGGGCGGGCAACCGTGAGTCAGGCGCGACGCGATACGACCCGGCGTGGTCACAGCGGTTTCGGTCGTCGTCGGAGGTGAGCACACGCGAGCCCCCCGCGAGCAGGCCGAAACCGTCCGCGGACGGAGAAGTCGTGTGGTCCCGACGCCCGGGGTTCTGGCGTCAAACCTCGCGGTGATGTGGCAGCCAAACGGCACGCGCATCGATCAACGGCGAGGCGACGGGGGCAATAGTGCAACGCTCCCCGAGGAGAGCACGAAGGACACCGTTAAAACCATCCGCGCAGGGAAGGCCGGGCGACCGGCATCACCTGTGATCCACCCCGTGTGCATTTCTGTTGCGCACGGACTTGCGGGTGCCGCCGGCGCCCGGTCTTCCCTGCGCCCTCTGGTCTTTCAAGGGGCGAAACGAACAGCAAAGCTCGGGCGAAAGAAGCCGCGAGAACGCGGATGTGTGTCTGCGAGGGAGAGAGCGCATGGCAAGAGCAAGCTGGTGCCGCATACTCCGTCATTGCGAGCGCAGCGAAGCAATCCAGAGTGTCTCCGCGGAACGATTCTGGATTGCTCCGCTGCGCTCGCAATGACGACGGGGCGGATAGCGTGGCTCAATCACCATCAAAAAGCCCGGTCGCGATCGCGGCCGGGCCTTCGTCGTGAGAGTTGATTGCGTCCGCTTACGCTGCGGTCGAAGCCTTCTGCGCAGCCTTCTCCGCGGCGGCGGCGGCTTCTGGATTGCTTCGCTGCGCTCGCAATGACGACGGGGCGGATAGCGTGGCTCAATCACCATCAAAAAGCCCGGTCGCGATCGCGGCCGGGCCTTCGTCGTGCGAGTCGATTGCGTCCGCTTACGCTGCGGTCGAAGCCTTCTGCGCAGCCTTCTCCGCGGCGGCGGCGGCTTCGTCCTTGCGGATCTCCGACAGGCGCTTCTGCACTTCCGCCGAGAAGATGTACTGCGCCGGGCGCTGCTTGCTCATGTCGATCTCCGGCGCCATCGGGCCAGAGGTCCTGATGCCGCGCAGCGACACCCACATCGCCTTCAGCGGGTTGTTGAGGGCGGCGGTCGCAGCCGTCGGCTCGTAGCCGCAATGGGCCATACAGTCGGCGCACTTCTCGTACTTGCCGGTGCCGTAGGTCTCCCAGTCGGTGGTGTCCATCAGCTCCTTGAAGGTTTTTGCGTAGCCTTCACCGAGCAAATAGCAGGGCTTCTGCCAGCCGAAGATGTTGCGCGCGGGCATGCCCCAGGGCGTGCACTCGTATTCCTGATTGCCGGCGAGGAAGTCCAGGAACAGGCCGGAATGCATGAAATTCCACTTCTTGCCCTTGCCCATCGCGAAGACGTCGCGGAACAGCTTCTTGGTCTTGGTGCGATTGAGGAAGTGCTCCTGGTCGGGCGCGCGCTCATAGGCGTAGCCCGGCGACATCGAGACGCCGACACCGAGCTCGACGGTGAGGTCGAGGAACTTGGCGATCTCCTCGGCCGGATGGCCGTCGAAGATGGTGGCGTTGACGTTGACGGTGAAGCCGCGTGCCTTGGCCGCCTTGATCGCGGAGACGGCGCGGTCGAACACGCCCTTCTGCGACACCGCCTTGTCGTGATGGTCCTTCAGGCCGTCGAGATGCACCGAGAAGAACAGATACGGGGAGGGCTCGAACAAATCGAGCTTCTTCTCGAGCAGCAGCGCGTTGGTGCAGAGCGAGACGAACTTCTTGCGTTCGACGAGGCCGCGCACGATCTCGCCGATCTCCTTGTGGATCAGCGGCTCGCCGCCGGGAATGGCGACCATCGGCGCGCCGCACTCGTCGGCCGCGTCCCAGCACTCCTGCGCGGTCATGCGGCGGTTGAGGATCGCGTCCGGATAATCGATCTTGCCGCAGCCGACGCAGGCGAGGTTGCAGCGAAACAGCGGCTCCAGCATCAGCACGAGCGGATAGCGTTTGCGGCCAAGCAGTTTCTGCTTGAGCAAATAGCCGCCGATACGCATTTCCTTGAAGAAGGGGATGGCCATTACAAGTTTCTTTCTGGGCTTTTCAATTCGGGTGGGTCAGCTCGCAGCCAGTTGGGCCGGAAGCCGGAATTCGATGTTTTCCTCGCGGCCCGGCAGTACCTGGACCTTGACCGGTCCGATCCGCCGCATCGCTTCGATCACGTCATCCACGAGTACCTCAGGCGCCGAAGCGCCGGCCGTGATGCCGACAGTCCTGGCATTCTTCAACCACTCCGGATTGAGCTCGCTGCCGTCGGCAATCAGATAACTCGCGACGCCGGCCTCGGTGCCGATTTCGCGAAGCCGGTTCGAGTTCGAACTGTTGGCAGCGCCCACCACCAAGATCACGTCGACCAGCTTGCTCAAGTCCCTTACCGCAGATTGGCGGTTCTGTGTCGCATAGCAGATATCCCGGATATCCGGACCTTGAATATCTGTAAAGCGGGCCTGAAGAGCCGTGATGATGTCCCTTGTGTCGTCGACCGACAGGGTGGTCTGGGTGATGTAGGCCACTGGCGTATCTGCCGGCAGCGTCAGCGCGTTAACCTCTTGAACACTTTGGACAAGCAGCACGGGGCCGGGAACCTGGCCCATCGTGCCTTCAACCTCGGGGTGCCCGGCATGGCCGATCAGAATCAGCGTGCGGCCCTTGCTGATGTAGCGCTTCCCCTGATTGTGAACTTTCGTGACCAGCGGGCAGGTGGCATTGAGCACCGGAAGGTCGCGCGCGGCGGCCTCTTCCTCGACGCTGCGGGCGACGCCATGGGCGCTGAAGACTGTGACCGCCTTCGGCGGGACCTCGGACAGCTCCTCGACGAAGATGGCGCCCTTGGCCTTCAGGCTTTCGACCACGTATTTGTTGTGCACGATCTCGTGGCGCACGTAGACGGGCGGGCCGTACTTCTCCAGCGCCCGTTCCACGATCTCGATTGCACGCACCACACCCGCGCAGAAGCCGCGCGGTTGCGCCAGATAAACTTCCATTGGACGCCCATCACGCAAGTTGCACCAATCCGCTTCCCGTAAGTCCCCGATGGCACTCCGAAACTGACCAATGAGTTGCAATATCCGCACCATTGGTTCGCGCACGCGGTAGCCACCCACCCTCATCGGGCTCCGGCGCATGGAGGCGCAAGGCTTTGTGGCAAAAAATCGGCAGCAAGGAAAGGTCGAATGAACCACGGGTTCCCACGCGGCTCAAGTTTGCGGTATTATAGTGCGGTATCAGGCGTGCGCGGCCAGCGACATTCGTGCCTGGCCCTTCGTCACTTTCCCGCCTCAACTCCCCGGCTATACCGACGACCCCGCATGATTTTGCCCCGGTCCTCCGCCGTTTACCTCAAACCTCCGGGCGGCGAGCACCGCCCAAAACAGCAATAGGTTTCGCCCGGGAACTCCGATAAACAGCGGGCGTTTCCGGCAAGCTGTTAACCGCAGAAAGAAAAGAAGTGCTGCAAAGCGTCGTCGTTGCCATCGTCAGGGCCTGCACCCGGTTTGCCTCCCTCGTCGTCGTTCTCGGGCTCCTGCTGGCAGTGGCCGCGGGCTATTACGCGTCCCAGCACTTCGCCATCAACACCGACATCAATTCGCTGATTGCCCAGAATCTGGACTGGCGCCAGCGCGACCAGCAGTTCGACCGGGCCTTCGACCGCGACGCGACGATCACGGCGGTCGTCGAGGCCAAGACTCCCGAAATGGCCAGCGCGGCGTCGGACGCGCTCTACGCCAAGCTGAAGGACGACAAGACCAACTTCCAGTCGATGCAGCAGCTCGGCAGCGGCGAGTTTTTCGAGAAGAACGGCCTGTTGTTCCTGCCGACCGAGGAGGTCGGCAAGATCACCGGCCAGTTCGAATCCGCAGCGCCTCTGATCGAGATCATGGCCGGCGATCCCTCGATCCGCGGCCTGACCGGCGCGCTGGAGACGGGCCTTGCCGGCGTCAAGCGCGGCCAGGTCAAGCTCGACAACACCGCGCGGCCTTTCAACCTGATCGCGCAGACCGTCGAGACCGTGCTCAACAAGGGTCATGCGAGCTTCTCATGGCGCGAACTCGTCAGCGACGAGCCGCTGTCGGATAGCGACAAGCGCGCCTTCATCGAGTTCAAGCCGATCCTCGATTACAACGCGCTGGAGCCCGGCAAGGGCGCCACCGACGCGATCCGCAAGGCCGCCGCGGATCTGGATTTTCCGACCAAATTCCAGGCGCGGGTGCGGCTGACCGGCCCGGTCCCGATCGCCAACGAGGAATACGCCACCGTTCAGGAGGGGGCCGTCATCAACGGCATCGGCACGGTTCTCGTCGTGCTGCTCATCCTGTGGCTCGCGCTGCATTCGGCGAAGATCATCTTCGCCGTGTTCGTCAATCTGTTCGTCGGCCTCGCGCTGACGACCGCGGCCGGCCTGATGATGGTCGGATCGTTCAATCTGCTGTCGATCGCGTTCGCGGTGCTGTTCGTCGGCCTCGGAGTCGATTTCGGCATCCAGTACAGCGTCCGCTATCGCTCGGAGCGCTACAAGCACAACGATCTCCCGGGCGCGCTGGTGCTGGCAGCCAAGCGCTCGGCGGTGCCGCTGTCGCTCGCGGCGATGGCGACCGCCGCCGGCTTCCTCTGCTTCATGCCGACCGACTACAAGGGCATCGCCGAGCTCGGCCAGATCGCCGGCGTCGGCATGCTGGTGGCGTTCCTCTCTTCGATCACCGTTCTGCCGGCCATGCTGAAGCTGCTGAACCCGCCCGGCGAGAAGGAGCCGGTCGGCTACGCCTTCCTGGCGCCGCTTGATCACTTCCTGGAGAAGCACCGCGTGCTCGTCGTGGGCGGCACGCTGCTGCTCGCGCTCGCCGGCCTGCCGCTGCTCTATTTCATGAAGTTCGACTTCAACCCGATGAACCTGCGCAACCCGCATGCGGAGTCCATCGCCACCTTCCTTGACCTGCGCAAGGATCCCAACACCGGCGCCAATGCGATCAACGTGATGACCACGTCGGAAGAGCAGGCGAGGGCGGTCGAGGCGAGGCTGGAGAAGGTGCCTGAGGTGCTCAGGGTGATGTCGCTCAACAGCTTCGTGCCGCAGGACCAGCCGCCGAAGCTGAAGCTGCTCGCGCAGGGCGCCAAGGTGCTGAACCCCGCACTCAATCCCGACCAGATCGACGCGGCGCCGTCGGATCAGGAAAATGTCGAGGCGCTGAAGTCCTCGGTCGACAATCTGCGCCGGACCGCGGGTGAGGCGAAGGGCCCGGGTGCGATCGCCTCGCGCCGTCTGGCAGACGCGCTCGAAAAGCTCGCCAATGGCGACGAGGCCACGCGCAACAAGGCGCAGGACGTGTTCGTCACGCCGATGAAGATCGTGTTCGAGCAGCTCAGAACCGCGATGCAGGCCGAGCCTGTCACCCTGAAGTCACTGCCGCCCGATCTCGTCAGCGCCTGGAAGAGCAAGGACGGCATCATCCGCGTCGAGGCGCTGCCCAAGGGCGATCCCAACGACAACGACACGCTGCGAAAATTTGCGGCGGCGGTGCTCGTTGCCGAGCCGACTGCGATCGGCGGGCCGGTCTCGATCCTGAAATCCGGCGATACCGTGGTGAAAGCGTTCATCCACGCCGGCATCTATGCGCTGCTGGTGATCGGCCTCTTGCTGTGGATCACGCTCCGCCGGTTCGTCGACGTGCTGATGACGTTGGTGCCGCTGCTGGTTGCCGGTGCGGTGACGCTCGAGATCTGCGTGTTGATCGGCCTGCCGCTCAACTTCGCCAACATCGTCGCGTTCCCGCTGCTGCTCGGCGTCGGCGTCGCCTTCAAGATCTATTATGTCGTGGCCTGGCGCTCGGGCAGGACAAACCTGCTCCAGACCAGCCTGACACGCGCGATCTTTTTCAGCGCGCTGACGACGGCGACCGCGTTCGGCAGCCTGTGGCTGTCGAGCCATCCCGGCACGTCCAGCATGGGCAAGCTGCTGGCGCTCTCGCTGGTGACGACGCTCGCGGCCGTACTGCTGTTCCAGCCGGCCCTAATGGGCAAACCCCGCAATCTCAGGGAGTAGGCAGATGTCGCCGACCGGGTCGGCGGCGCCCTTCTGACCGGGCTTGGCTGCGCCGGCCGGCTTCGGGACCGCGGGCGCAGGAGCAGGTGCAGCTGCGACCGTCGCTCCTGTGGTTTTCGGCGCCGCGCCAGTGGACTTGGGCGCGCCCTTGGCCATGGCATTGGCGGTGCTCGAGGGGATCGGCGGGCCAACCCGGGTCCAGGTCTCGCCGCCGCAGAGGAAGCCCATCACGCAACCTTTGATCTCCAGCTGGTCGGCGCCGACAGGCGTGATGGTCGCGCTGTAGAGCTGGCCGTCCTTGGCGTTGTAGACCTGCCCTTCCCACTGTTCGGCGCCGGGCTTCTTCTTCATGTCGATCAGCGTCGCCATGCCCAATGTCGGTCTGGTCTTTTTCGAGGCATCCGGGTTGTTCTCGTCGCGGCCGCCGGGCTGTTTTTCCCAGGAAACCGCGCCCCACATGCTGCCATTGCATTGGGCGACACGAATGTTGGCGACGCCATCGGCAACCCGCCAATCGCCCGTGGGATCGGCGGCGAGCGCGGGGGTCAGGCAGGTGTAACCACCGGCCAGTATTATTCCGGTGTAAAGGGCCAAACGCATGATAGTTCCTCGGCAGTGCAACATGGTCTAAAGCTGTGCTTGCGAAGATGGTCCGAAAAAGGGCAAAAGGCCGCACAAACCGTTTTCAGTAACGGTCCGTTTTCAGTTGACGAAACGGCCCTCAACCGAAGTATGTAGCGGATGCACAGTCCAAATCCAGATATGTCTGAGCTTTTCGCGGACCGTCAGGCCCAGCGTAGCGCCCTGCATAATCGGTATCTGAACGAGCAGTTCGTTCGGGTCCTCAAGACCATCGGCTACGATGTCGGCTTCCAGAAGGGGCAGGGGCAGTATCTTTACGACCGCGAGGGCGCGCGCTATCTCGACCTGTTGTCCGGCTTTGGCGTGTTTGCGATCGGGCGCAATCATCCCGTCATGCGCGAGGCGCTCAAGAGCGTGCTCGACGCCGACCTGCCCAATCTCGTCCAGTTCGACGTCTCGGTGCTCGCCGGCGTGCTCGCCGAGCGGCTTCTGAAATACGTTCCCTATCTCGACAAGGCGTTCTTCGCCAATTCCGGCGCCGAATGCGTCGAAGCCGCGATCAAATTCGCCCGCGGCGCGACGGGGCGCCCCGGCATCGTCTATTGCGCCCATGGCTATCACGGCCTGACCTATGGCGCGCTGTCGCTGACGGGTGATTCGAACTTCCGCACCGGCTTCGAGCCGCTGCTGCCGGGTTGCACGTCGATCCCGTTCAACGATCTGGCCGCGCTGGAAAAGGCGCTGGCCTCGCGCGAGGTCGCGGCCTTCGTCGTCGAGCCGATTCAGGGCAAGGGCGTGAACATGCCCACCGACGAGTTCCTGCCCGGCGCGGCCGCGCTCTGCAAGAAATACGGCACGCTGTTCGTCGCCGACGAGATCCAGACCGGCATGGGCCGCACCGGCCGCTTCCTCGCGGTCGAGCACTGGAACGTCGAGCCCGACATGGTGCTGCTGTCGAAGTCACTGTCCGGCGGCCACGTGCCTGTTGGTGCGGTGCTGACGCGCAAGGCCATCTTCGACAAGATCTTCAATCAGATGGACCGTGCGGTCGTGCACGGCTCCACCTTCTCCAAGAACGATCTTGCCATGGCTGCGGGCATCGCCACGCTCGACGTCATGGAGTCCGAGAAGCTGATCGAGTCCGCCGCCAAGCGAGGCGCCGAGCTGCGCCTCGCGCTGACGCGCATGGTGCCGGGCTATGAGCTGATGAAGGAAGTGCGCGGCAAGGGCCTGATGATCGGCGTCGAGTTCGGTCCGCCGAAGTCGCTGCGGCTGCGCGCCTCCTGGAACGTGCTGGAGGCGGCCAACAAGGGCTTGTTCTGCCAGCTCATCACCGTGCCGCTGTTCAAGGACCACAAGATCCTCACGCAAGTCGCCGGCCACGGCAGCCACACCATCAAGCTGCTGCCGCCGCTCACCATCACCGAGGAAGACTGCGGCTGGATCGAGCGCGCCTTCGACGACGTCATCGCCGGCAGCCACAAGGTCCCCGGCGCGATCTGGTCGCTCGGCAAGACGCTGGTGGACAACGCGGTGCGGCGGTCGGCCTGATTTTCCGTCGAGGCATCTCGGCAATCGTCATTGCGAGCGAAGCGAAGCAATCCAGACTGTCTCCGCAGAGGCAGCCTGGATTGCTTCGTCGCAAGAGCTCCTCGCAATGACGGCGAAGCTTTTTACCCCTCCACATTCGCCTTCATCGCCGCCTCGAACTTGTCGACGAATTCGGCGAGCTCGTCGGCGCCGATGTCGCTGACGGCCCAGAAGTTCAGGCCGCGCTCGCCCCAGCGGCGGCAGTTGAAACCCTGCATGGTCTCGGTCTTGGGCGTGCGGCGTTCCGCGTTCGATGTTTGCGACACGAACAGATTGACGACGTGTTGCCGTCGCTTGTAGACGACCGCGCCGATGGCGCGGGCGTCGATATAGTCAAGCCGGCCGCCGACCAGCGTGAAACCTTGCGCGGTGAGATCGATCACGGGTGGGGCGACGTCGAGCTTGCCGTTGAACCACGGCTTGACCGTATGTTGATCGGTCGAGACCACATCGGTGAGATGACCGGCCTGAAGCGACCGCAGATGCGCGGAGACGACCTCCGACAGGATGCGCTGCTGGTCGTCCTGGCGCAGCACCAATGCGACGATGCCTGTTGCGGCCAGTCCGGAGACCGCCGAGCCCATCGCAAAGCCGCGCAGCACGGAGCGGCGGCTCGGTTGCTGGCGCTGCTCTTGCGGCAGCGACCCCTCGATCCGGCTGCGCAGGCTTGCCGGCGCGGTGTAGCGCAGATTGGTATCAGTGAGCACGCGCTTCATCTCGCGCTGTGCGGCGAATTCGGCGGCGCAGTCCGGGCAGCCGGCGATATGGGCCTCGACCTCGCGCGCATGGCCGGCATCGAGCTCGTTGTCGAGCAGCGCGTGAAGCAGGATCCTTGCTTCGTCGCAGGTCATTTCGCTTGCTCCTCTTCCGCCGTCCAGGCCGCGCGCAGCATGGCGCGGGCGCGGGCGAGGCGGGACATCACGGTGCCGACGGGGGCGCCGATGGCCTCGGCGATTTCACGATAGGACAGGTTGTTGATCTCGCGCAGCACGAAGGTTTCCTTGAACGGCTCGGCGAGCGTCTCGATCAGCTTGCGGATTGCACCGGCATCGCGGCTGCGCAGCACCTCGGTTTCCGGGTTCGCCTCGCTCTCCTGCCAGATCGGCGTCTGTTCGGCAGCGCCAGGCGTGTCCTCGATCGCGCGCGGCCGATGCGCGCGTCTTGCATATTCGGCGTTGCAGACGTTGCGCAGGATCGCGAACAGCCAGGGCTTCATGGCCGGGCCACCACGATAGCTGTCGAAATGCTTCAGCGCGCGCAGATAGCACTCCTGCACCGCGTCTTCCGCGTCGGAAGCGTCGCGCAGCAGATAGCGCGCGAGCGTATAGACGTCGTCGAGATGGGGCAGCGCCGCTTCGCGGAAGCGTTGCGCCTTCTGCAAATCGTCGGTGCCGGGCATCGCTCCTCGCTCTGCCTCTTGTTGTGCTTGCGGCTTCGTTTCGTCCCTATGCGTGGTGGAAGGCACACGAGCCCGGCCGGCGTGGGACCACCGGCCGGACAAGACGTTGATGCCTTGGTTCGAGATGTTACTCAACCTTGATCATCCCCGTCATGTGCGGGTGCAGCGAACAAAAATACTTGTAGTCGCCCGCATCGGTGAAGGTGAACGGGAACTTGTCGTCGGTGTCCAGGGTCTTGGACCTGAACTTGCCGGCCGACACCACGGTGTGCGGGATGTCGTCCCGGTTGGTCCAGGTCACGGTGGTGCCGACCTTGAGCTTGAGCTCGGCCGGCTGGAACACGAAATTGTCGATATGCACGTCCAAGTCGTCGGCTCGGGCTTTCGTTGCGGGTAACAGGACGGCCGCGGCCAAAGCGAGACCGAGGTCGAGGCCGAAGCCGCGGCGATTGAGTGTCTTCATTGTCGGCTTCCTGCATCAACCCTGGAGCGGCGTGTCGATGATCGCGAGCCGCTGCTCGTTCTGCTTGAAGTTGACGCTGGCAACGCCGAGCATGCTGCGGAGCTTTGCGTCCTCGACCTTCATCGGTCCGGGCGAGGGGGCAGAGCCCGGCGCCGGCTGCGGGAAGGCGGTCGAGCGCGCGGTGTGGAAGGTGACGTTGCCCTCGACCTTCTGCATCACCTGGTGGATGTGGCCGTTCAGGACGGTGACCGAGCCGAAGCCTTTCACCTGTTCCAGCGCACGGCCGCCGTCCTCGGTGCCCCAGCCCCATTCCGGATAGACGGTCCAAAGCGGGATGTGTGCGAACAGCACGATGGGTGTTGATTTCGACTTGCCGCGCAGATCGTCATCGAGCCAGGCGAGCTGCTCGGCGCCGAGATTGCCGAGCCCACCGGCCTTCAGGTCGACGACGTTGACGAGGCCGATGAAGTGCACGCCGCCGGCATCGAACGAATACCAGCCGTGGCCCTTGGTGCCGCGGCCGTAGCGCTCGCGATAGAGCTTCACTTCCTCGTCGATGAAGTCGTGCTCGCCGGGGACGTAATGCACGTCGAGCTTGGTCTGCGCGATGATGCGCTCGGCATTGTCGAACTCGGCGGCCTTCGACAGATGCGTGATGTCGCCGGTGTGGATCATGAACGACGGCTTGGCCGGCATCGCGTTGATCTTGCCCACGGCCTCCTCCAGCGTGCCGAGCGCGTTGGGATTGGCCGGCTTGTCGAAGCCGACATGGCTGTCGCTGATCTGGAGGAAGCTCATGCCCGGCGCGGCCGTGGTCGCGGCTTGCGCGGAATCGATGATGCCGAGCGAGCGCGGTACGCCGCCGGTGATGGTCCAGAGCACACCGGTGCCGGCCCAGGTCATGCATTCCAGCACCTTGCGGCGGCTGACGCCGTCGTCGCCGTGTTCGTGTCCGCTCATCGCGCATCTCCTTTGGCCCGGAAGTGGGCTTCGGGGAGATGATTGGGGGAGCGGGGGAGTTATTCCCCGCTGCGATGACGTTTTCGTGAGGCGTGGGTCTCGTGTCCCGGACGCGCTGCAACGCGCAAGCGTTGCTGCGCAGAGCCGGGACCCAGAAGGCGGCGGGCGCGCGCGGTGAGATGGGCCCCGGCTCAGCGGCGCATCACTTGCGTGCTGCGCCGCGTCCGGGGCACGAGACTTATTCTGCGAATTCCCGCACAGCCGCCACCACGGCCGCTGGCACTTCCTGTGCCACGCAATGCCCGGCACCCTCGAACACCATCGTGCTGACGCGCGGAATCAGAGACACCGCGCGTCGCGCCATCTCCCAATAGATCGGCCCCGACTTCGCAGCGGTCGTGACGCGCACCGGGCAGTCGATCTCGGCGAGAAGCCCAAACGGATTGCCGCGGGCATCGCCGACATAGACCTGCTCCATCGCCTCGTAGATCGGATGCAGGATCGCGGACTCGATGTCGGGCGTGCAGTAGAGCCGCACTCGCCCATCGTCGAGCGGCACGAAGCCGTGACGCACATAGGCGCGGAGCGAGGTCTCGGTCCAATCCGCAAACGCCGGCGCCGTGCGGTAGCGCTCGAAGACGGCATCCGCGCTGTCGAACTCGGCGCGCCGGCGCAGCGTGCCTTCCACGCGGGCAAGGGATTCGTCGTTCAATCCTCCGGAGCGCGCCGCGCGCGGGTCCATCACCGTTGGCTCCATCACGAACAGGCGGGTGAAACGTCCGGGCAGGCGTTTCGTCGCGAGCAGCAGGTCGGTCGCGCCCGCGCTGTGGCCAATCCCGTAGATGCCGTTCAACTGGAGCGCATCGACCACGCGGCAGATGTCATCGGCATAATCCAGGAAATGATAGGCACCAGGCTTGTGGCTGGCGCCGTGGCCACGGCGGTCGAGCGCATAGACGGTGTAGGTCGAGGCAAGCTCGCGCGCCACCTCGTCCCAGACGTCAGCGACGAAGCCGGTGCCGTGCACGAGCAGGGCAGGCGGCTTGCCGCTCTCGCCCCATTGCGACATGGCGATCTCTGCGTCGGCAGGGCCGATGGAAAAACGGTGCGGGTTGATCATGGGGATGCGATGCTACTTCGCATCCTCCAAGATCATCGTCGCGCCCTTCTCGGCAATCATCGCGGTCGGCGTATTTGTATTGCCTGAAGTGATCGTCGGCATGATCGAGGCATCGACGACGCGCAGGCCGTCGAGGCCGTAGAAGCGCAGGCGCTCGTCCACCACCGCCATGGGATCGCTGACCGCGCCCATCTTCGCAGTGCCCACGGGATGGAAGATGGTGGTGCCGATGTCGCCGGCGGCCTTCGCCAGCGAGGCATCGTCGTCGCCGACGGTCGGGCCTGGCAGATATTCGCTCGGGCGATATTTGGCGAGCGCCTTCTGCTGCATCAGGCGGCGCGTGGTGCGGATGGCGTCGGCGCCGACCTGGCGGTCGCCGTCGGTCGACAGATAATTCGGCGCGATGATCGGCTTTTCGTCCGGCGTTGCCGAACGTAGCCGCACGGTGCCGCGCGAGGTCGGCTGGAGATTGCAGGCGCTCACCGTGATGGCGGGGAAGCGGTGCAGGGGATCGCCGAACTTGTCGAGCGACAGCGGCTGCACGTGGAACTGGAGGTTGGCGCGTGCACGTGTCGCATCGGAGCGGGTGAAGATGCCGAGCTGCGACGGCGCCATGGTCAGCGGGCCGCGGCGGCGGAAGGCGTAGTCGAGCCCCATCAGGCCGCGGCGGAACAGGTTGTAATAGGTCTCGTTCAGCGTGCGCACGCCCTCGACCTTGTAGATCGCTCGCTGCTGGAGATGGTCCTGCAGATTGCGTCCCACGCCGGGCTTGTCCATGACGATGTCGATGCCGAGCGGCGACAGCCAGTCGGCGGGTCCGATGCCGGAGCGATGCAGCACCTGCACCGAGCCGATCGAGCCCGCCGAGAGGATCACCTCGCGCTTCGCCCGCGCCTCGATGATCTCGCCGTTCTGAATGAAGCGCACGCCGACGGCGCGGCCTTGCTCGATGATGAGGCGGTCGACCAGAACGTGCTTTTCGAGCCGCAGGTTCGGACGGTTCAGTGCAGGCTTGAGGAAGCCGCGCGCCGACGACCAGCGCCGGCCACGCTTCTGGTTGACGTGGAAATAGCTGGTGCCTTCGTTGTCGCCGATATTGAAATCCGGGATGCGCTTGATGCCCATCTCCTCGGCGGCGTCGCCGACGGCATCGAGAACGTCCCACGACAGCCGCGGCGCTTCGATGCGCCAGCCGCCCCCGGTGCCGTGATGCTCGCTCGCGCCCAGGAAGTGATCTTCCAGCCGCTTGAATAGCGGCAGCACGTCGTCATAGCCCCAGCCGGTCATGCCGAGCTGGCGCCAGTGATCGTAGTCGGCGGCCTGTCCGCGCATCGAGATCATGGCGTTGATCGCCGAGCAGCCGCCGATCACCTTGCCGCGAGGGTAGGCCAGCGAACGGCCGTTCAGGCCCGGCTCGGCCTCGGTCTTGAACATCCAGTCCGAGCGCGGATTGCCGATGGCGAAGAGATAGCCGACCGGGATATGGAACCAGATCCAGTTGTCGTCACCGCCGGCTTCGAGGATGAGGACGCGGTTGTTGCGATCGGCCGATAGTCGGTTCGCGACGATGCAGCCCGCCGTACCGGCTCCGACGACAATGTAGTCAAACTCACCTTCGAGCCGTCTTGGCATTCTGCTTCCACCCAAACAGGCGTCATGCCCGGGCTTGTCCCGGGCATCCACACGCTTTCTGTCCTAATAGGCAGACGTGGATGGCCGGGACAAGCCCGGCCATGACGAGAGGACAGAGCTCCCCCGGACCCTCAGGCAGTTGGGTGGACTCGCCCTTGCATGGTAGACAGGGCTGCATTTTCAACAAAGCTTGAGACCCTCCATGCCCATCGTGAACCGCGTCGCCGACCTTCAACCCGATATTCAGGCCTGGCGCCGGGACATCCACGAGCATCCCGAGCTGCTGTACGACGTTCATCGCACTGCAGCATTCGTGGCGGACCGCCTGCGCGAGTTCGGCTGCGACGAGGTCGTGACCGGGCTCGGACAGACCGGGGTGGTCGGCGTGATCAAGGGCAACAAGCCGGCCGGCGAAGGGCTCAAGTCCATCGGACTGCGCGCGGACATGGACGCGCTGCCCGTCGAGGAGCAGACCAACCTGCCTTACGCCTCCAAGACGCCGGGCAAGATGCACGCCTGCGGCCATGACGGCCACACCGCGATGCTGCTTGGTGCCGCCCGCTACCTCGCCGAGACCCGCAACTTCGCCGGCGATGCCGTGGTGATCTTCCAGCCGGCCGAAGAAGGTGGCGCCGGCGGCGCGGCCATGGTCAAGGACGGCCTGATGGAGCGCTTCGGCATCGAGCAGGTCTACGGCATGCACAACGGACCCGGCATCCCGATCGGCTCGTTCGCGATCCGGCCGGGTCCGATCATGGCGGCGACCGACGAGGTCGACATCATGATCGAAGGTCTCGGCGGCCATGCCGCGCGTCCGCACAAATGCGTGGACTCCGTATTGGTCGGCGCGCAGGTGATCACCGCCTTGCAATCGATCGTCGCGCGCAGCGTCGATCCCTTGGAATCGGCCGTGATCTCGATCTGCGAATTCCACGCCGGCAATGCCCGCAACGTCATTCCGCAAACGGCGACGCTGAGGGGCACCATCCGCACCCTATCGCCGGAGGTACGCAAGCTGATCGAAAAGCGCGTGCACGAGGTGGTCGCGGGCGTGGCGCAGATCACCGGCGCCAAGATCGATTTGCACTACAAGCGCAATTATCCCGTGGTGAACAACCACGCTGCGGAGACCGAGGTGGCGCGGCGTATCGCCAGGCAAGTCGCGGGCGAGGCCAATGTGCACGAGATGCCGCCGCTGATGGGCGGCGAGGATTTCGCCTACATGCTGGAAGCGCGGCCCGGCGCCTTCATCTTCTGCGGCAACGGCGACAGCGCCGGCCTGCATCACCCCGCCTACAATTTCAACGACGAGGCGATCGTTTACGGCACGTCCTATTGGGTCAAGCTGGTCGAGGAATCGCTCGCGGCGTCGTAAGGCCGAAGCCGAAGCAGATACCAAAAAGGGCCCGTGCATCGCACGGGCCCTTTGTCTTAGAGTAATGCGATCGCTCAGAAGATCCGCGAGAAGATCACGTAGAGCGTGGCCGATAGCGCGATGGCGCAGGGCAGCGTCAAAACCCAGGCCATCAGCAAATTGCGGATGGTCGACCATTGCAGGCCCGAGCCGTTCGCGGCCATGGTGCCGGCGACGCCGGACGACAGCACGTGAGTGGTCGAGACCGGCAGGCCGAACACGTCGGCGGCGCCGATCGTGGCGGCGGCCACGAGCTCGGCCGAGGCGCCCTGCGCGTAGGTGAGATGGGACTTGCCGATCTTCTCACCGACGGTGATGACGATGCGCTTCCAGCCGATCATGGTGCCGAGGCCGAGCGCGATGGCGACCGCGATCTTCACCCAGGTCGGGATGAACTTCGTGGCAGAGTCGAGCGAGCCCTTGTAGGTGTTGAGCACCGCGACCTCGTCCTTGCTGAGATCGTTCTCCTTGTCTTTCATCAGGAAGCGGATGGCTTCCGACGTCATGTACATGTCGTTGCGGGTGTTGCCGACGACTTCCGCCGGCACCTTGTTCAGCGAGCCGTATTTGGCGACCTGATCGCCGACGTCCTTCACCAGCACGGCGAGCGAGGGATAGGTGCCCTCGTTGATGTGGCGCAGCGTGATGTACTGCGTCACGGCCGGACGGGGATCGCCGATGATGCTGTGGCCGGCGCCTTTCGTCGAGATCACCTTGGAGGCGGCCTCGGAGGTCTTCTGGAACTGGGCGACCTGGGACTCCGGTAGCGCGCGGTTGAGGGCGTAAGCCGTCGGAACGGTGCCGATCAGGATCAGCATGATCAGGCCCATGCCCTTCTGGCCGTCGTTCGAACCGTGCGCGAAGCTGACGCCGGTGCAGGTTGCGATCAGCAGGCCGCGGATCCAGAGCGGCGGTGCCTTGTTGCCTTCGGGCGCAGCATAGAGTGCCGGGTTGCGCACGACGAACTTGAGCAGCAGCAGCAGCGTGGCGGCGCAGATGAAGCCGAACAGCGGCGACAGCAGCAGCGCGTAGCCGATCTCGGTCGCCTTGGTCCAGTCTACGCCGGAGGTGCCGTCGCGGCCGCGCATCACGGCGTTGGCGACGCCGACGCCGATGATCGAGCCGATCAGCGTGTGCGACGAGGAGGCGGGCAGGCCGAAATACCAAGTGCCGAGATTCCACAGGATCGCGGCGATCAGCAGCGCGAACACCATGGCGAAACCGGCGCTGGAGCCGACCTGGAGGATCAGCTCGACCGGCAGCAGCGAGACGATGCCGAAGGCCACCGCGCCGGAGGAGAGCAGCACGCCGAGGAAGTTGAAGAAGCCCGACCACATCACCGCGAATTCGGCCGGCAACGAGTGGGTGTAGATCACGGTCGCCACCGCGTTGGCGGTGTCGTGGAAGCCGTTGACGAATTCGAAGCCGAGCGCGATCAGCAGCGCGACGAACAGCAGGATGTAGGGCAGGTAGCTCGTGACCCGCGTGCCGGTCGCGTCGATGTCGGCATGGATGCTGTAGGCGACGAACAGCAGGCCCGCGGCGAGGATGCCGAAGAACAGGATCATCGTCAGCGGATTGAAGCCCTTGTCGAGATTTGGCCGCGAGGCCGGCTGGACGGGCGCGGGATCGGCTACCGCGCGGTCGAATGCAACATCGGTCATGTCTGGACGCCCCTTAACTTTAAAGTAAGGGTATTGTCCGCGATGGATTTGAAGGCCGGATGACAACCGCCGCGTGAAAACCGTTTTCCCGCCAGTATTCAGGCGGCGCGTGCGGACTTCTTCTGCAATGACGCAGCGATCTTCAAATCTTCGACAAAGCGCTGATATTCCAGCACCTTCGCCTCCGGATCGGGCAGCCGCAGCAAGTAGGAGGGGTGCACCGTCACCAAAGCCTTGCGCCCGTCGGGAAGCTCTATGAGGCGGCCGCGGGTCTTGCCGATCGGGGTGATCTTGCCGAACACGCTTTGCGCCGCGGTGGCACCCATCGCCACGATCAGATCGGGCTGAATTGCCGAAACTTCCCGCTCATACCATTGCCGGCAGGCCCGGATCTCCGGCGTATTCGGCTTCTGGTGCAGGCGAATTTTTCCGCGCGGCACGAATTTGAAGTGTTTGACCGCGTTGGTGACATAGACCTTCTTGCGGTCGACACCTGCCTCCTCCAGCGCACGGTCGAGCATCTGGCCGGCCGGGCCGACGAAGGGATGGCCGGCAAGGTCCTCCTTGTCGCCGGGCTGCTCGCCGACCAGCATGATGTTGGCCGATTTCGGGCCTTCGCCGAACACGGTCTGGGTCGCGTCCTTGTAGAGATGGCAGGCGCGGCAATGCGCAGCTTCCTCGCGAAGCGTTTCGAGATTGTCGGCAGTAAGCTTGCGTTTCATTGGAGCCTCCGGCCGCCTCTGAGGCTTGTGCGGATCGGTTGCGGCATTGGCGATCATGGCGCCGGTCATGCGCTCGGCGTCCTCGATCAGAGGCTTAATGATCGAAGCCTCGGGCAGGTTCCTCCAGTATTTCTTTGGCATCTCGGCCTGCATCGCCTTCACCTTGAGCCGGGCCGGATTGAAGATGCTGGCGTAGTAACGCCGCCAGGTTTCCTCGAGCCGATCTTCGCCCGGCGCTTCGCTTTTGCTGACACCTGAGGTGAACGTGAGCGCATGGCCGTCCCAATGCGCGCACAAATCGGGCGTCAGGATCGACCAGGGCATGTCGGCAAAGCGCCTGGCGAAGAACGGCGCGGCGAGCTCGACGATGTGATGCTCCGGCTCGAACCAGGCGACGTAATGCGCCTCGCGTTCCCGGCCGATCTCGCGGAAGCGCACGAAGGCATGCATCTTGTGCTCGTCGCGATAGACCGCTTTCGCCATGGCCGTGACCTGCGCGACATCAGGGTCGGTCGCGACCTCGATGAGATCGTGATTGTCCTTCAGCCGCCAGAGCAGGCGATAGAGGATCGCAAAGCGCTGGCGGTCGCGGTGCAGGATTGCGGCCTGGGCGAGTTCGACGAATTTTGCGGATACGCTGAAGGTGCCGTCGTTCACCTCGAGGATCGGAGACGGCGCGGGCGGCGCGAACAACTCGGCTTCGCCACCCTGCACGGCCCAGATGACATCGGTGGGCTTCACATGATGAAGCACGAGTGTCCGCGCGGCATTGCGCCAGCCGTCGAAATCGGTTTCGGTGTCGAGGGTGACGTACTGCATCAGAAGCCAAACCCCAGTTGCGTTGCCTTCGGCTTGAACCGCTCGACCAGCCGCGCTTCGTCGAGACGATGCGGTGAGGGGCGGTGATCGCTGAGGACGATGAACGGCAGCGCCTTGTTGCGGGGGACGTGCAGCCGTGCGAGATCGGTGAGGCGGATCGTGGTGGTGCGGCGTGTCGCGATGATGCGTTCAACCGTCCTGGTGCCGAAGCCCGGCACGCGCAGAAGCTCCTCGCGGCTGGCGCGGTTGACGTCGAGCGGGAAGCGGTCGCGATGACGCAGCGCCCAGGCCAGCTTGGGATCGATGTCGAGCGGCAGCATGGCGCTGTCGTCGACGATCTCCGCAACGTCGAAGCCGTAGAACCGCATCAGCCAGTCGGCCTGGTAGAGCCGATGCTCGCGCAGCAAGGGCGGCTGTACCAGAGGCAAAGCGCGGCTCGCGTCAGGGATCGGGCTGAAGGCGGAATAGTAGACGCGCCGGAGCCGGTAGGCGCCGTAGAGATTGGCGCTGGTGTGGAGAATGGTATGGTCGGAGGCCGCGTCGGCGCCGACGATCATCTGTGTGCTTTGTCCGGCGGGTGCGAAGCGTTGCCGCTTTACTTTCGTTTTCGCGTTGCGGTCTTCCTCGGCTTCGTCGAGCTTCAGCCGCAACCGGCCCATGGTGCGGCGGATCGCACGCACGTCCTTTTCCGGCGCGAATTGCTGCAGGCTGGTTTCCTCGGGCATCTCGATGTTGATGGAGAGACGATCGGCATATTTGCCGGCTTCCGCGATCAGTGTGTCGTCAGCCTCGGGAATGGTCTTCAGATGAATGTAGCCGCGGAAGTGATGCTCCTCGCGCAATTTGCGCGCGACGCTGACCACCTGCTCCATGGTGTAGTCGGGGCTGCGGATGATGCCGGAGGAGAGGAACAGCCCTTCGATGTAATTGCGACGGTAGAAGTCGAGCGTCAGCTTGACCAGTTCGTCGATGGTGAAGCGGGCGCGCGCCACGTTCGAGGAGGCGCGGTTGACGCAATAGAGGCAATCGTAATTGCAGGCGTTGGTCAGCAGCACCTTGAGCAGGGAGATGCAGCGTCCGTCGGGCGCGTAGGAATGACAAATTCCCATGCCGGGCGCGGTCGAGCCCATGCCCTTGCCGTCGCTGGAATCCCGCTTTTCCGTGCCGCTGGAGGCGCAGGACGCGTCGTACTTGGCGGCGTCCGCGAGAATTTCCAGCTTGCGTTGTACGTCCATGTTGGAATCCCTTTGATTCAACTCATGAATCCCTAGGCGCGCCAATTTGATTGACTCTTCTGGCGCCGTTAGCTTTATATTAGAACATATCATGAACAAATGAGCCAGCCGCTGGTTCTTCTTTTGAAGACCACGGCCCCAATTTCTGAGGAGCGGCGAGCATGAGCGGCGCACGTAGCAGCGCGCTTGCGATCCTGCGCGGCCAGATCGAGCGCATCGAGACGGCGGAGGTCGTGCATCAGTATGATCGCGTCGCACTCGGCCACGGCGAGGTCGACACCGCCCTGAAGGGCGGGCTCGCGCGCGCGGCGATCCACGAGGTGTTTTGCGAGGGGCGGCAGGGGACGGCCGCAACGGGGTTTGTCATGGGGCTTGCGAGCCGCGTGACGGCACGCAAGCCGCTGCTGTGGGTGCGGCAGGATTTCTCGGAAGTGGAGACGGGCGCGCTGTCGATGAGCGGGCTCGCCGAGCTCGGCCTCGATCCGCGCCGCGTGGTGATGGTGCGCGCGGCCGACGTGGAGAGCGCGCTGCGCACCTCGGCCGACGCGCTTGCTTGCGATGCATTGGGCGCCGTCGTCCTCGAGCTCTGGGGCGAGACCAGGCAGTTCGATCTCGTGGCGAGCCGCAAGCTGACGCTGGCCGCGCAAGGCTCCGGCGTCACCGGCCTGATGCTGCGCATGGCCGCGCAGCCTTTGCCGTCGACCGCGGAGACGCGATGGATGCTGCGCGCGGCGCATTCGCCGCCAAGCCCGGGGTGGAGCATCTGGGGCGCGCCGCGCTTCGATGCCGAGCTGTTGCGCAATCGTCATGGCCCGTGCGGCCGGTGGATCATGGAATGGAAATGTGATGAGTGCCAGTTCAGTGAGCCGTCGACGTATTCTCAGCCTGTGGCTGCCGCGCCTGCCTATCGACCGGATCCAGCGGTTCCTTGGCAGCGCCGGACTGGGTAAATCCACTCATCCGAGCATCGTCGTCATCAAGGACAACAATGCGCTGGTGATCCATGCGTTGGACGAGGCCGCCGAGCGCCTCGGCCTGTACATCGGCCAGCCTCTGGCCAATGCGCGGGCGATGTGTCCGGATCTAAAAGTGTTCGATGCCGATACCGTCGCCGATGCGAAGACGCTCAGCGATATCGCCGATTGGTGCGACCGCTTCACGCCGCTGGTGGCGCTCGATCCGCCGCACGGGTTGTTCCTCGATATCACCGGCTGCGCACATCTGTTCGGCGGCGAGGCTGCGCTGCTAACGACGCTGGTTCGTGCGCTTGCCCGCCAGGGCTTTGCCGTCGGCGCGGCGATCGCCGGCACGTCGGTCTGTGCGCGTACGCTGACGCGGCAGGCATCTAGCAGCATCGTCCCCGATGGCGGAGAGGCGGCGGCGATCGACCGGTTTCCGGTGTCTGCGCTCGGCGCGGGCGAGGCCATCACCACCGGCCTGCGCCGCGCCGGCCTGAAGACCATCGGGGACGTCGCCGCGCGCTCGCCGGGCGAAATCACGGCGCGGTTCGGCGCGCGGTTCTCCACACTGCTCGCCCATGCGCTGGGGCAGGGCGATGCCCCGATCAATCCGCGCAAGCCGCTGCCCGATTACATTGTGGAGAAGCGCTTTGCCGAGCCGATCGCAACCGACACCACGATCGCGATGACGCTGTCGCGGCTCGCCGACACGTTGATCGCCTCCATGGAGAAACAAGGCAAGGGCGCGCGCCGGCTCGAGGCGGCGTTCTTCCGTACCGACGGCGTGGTGCGCACGATCATGGTCGAGACCGGTCGTCCGGTGACGCGAAGCGCGGTGATCGACCGCCTGTTCCGCGAGCGCCTCGATGCGCTCGCAGATCCCCTCGATCCCGGCTTCGGCTTCGATATGGTGCGGCTGTCGGCGAGCCGCACCGAGATCGTGGTGCAGGAGCAGCGCGATCTCGACGCCCATGTCCACGACAATGACGAGCTTGCCGCGTTGATCGATCGCATCGCCGCCCGTATCGGCGGAAAGCGCGTCGTCGTGCACCTGCCGCAGGATACCCATATCCCCGAATGTGCGGCGATGGCCGCGCCGGCGCAGCATCATCTCGCTGCCGCCATGCAGGCCGAATGGCCCGCACGTGTCGAGAGCGAGCCGCCGCTGCGTCCCTTGCGGCTGTTCGACAAGCCGGAGCCGATCAAGGTGCCGTTCGCGAGCGTGCCCGACGGGCCGCCGCATCAATTCACCTGGCGCCGCGCGTTGCATGCGGTGGTGCGGGTGGAAGGGCCCGAGCGCATCGCAATGGAATGGTGGCGGCAGGACGGCAAGCAGCTGACCAGGGATTATTTCCGCATCGAGGATGCCGAAGGCCTGCGCTTCTGGATTTTTCGCGACGGTCTTTACGAGGGGGAGTGCTTCGATGCCGAGGGCAAGCCCACCCCTCCGGGCTGGTATGTGCACGGTCTCTTCGCATGAACACATCAGCTTATGCCGAGATCGGCATCACCACCAACTTCTCTTTCCTGCGCGGCGGTTCGGATCCACGCGCCTATGTGCATCAGGCGAGCAAGCTCGGCCTTCCCGCGATCGGCATCGCCGATCACAACACGCTGGCCGGCGTGGTGCGGGCCTGGAATGAGCTCGACAATGACGAGGTGGTGCACAAGCCGAAGCTCCTGATCGGCGCACGCATCGTCTTCGTCGACGGCACCCCCGACATTTTCGTCTATCCGCGCGACCGTGCGGCCTATGGCCGGCTCTGTCAGCTCCTCACCCGGGGCAAGCGCGGCGACGACATCACGCGCATCGAGAAGGGTGAGTGCCGTCTCACCTTCGCCGATCTTCTGGAGTTTTCCGAAGGCCAGCTCCTGGTCCTGACGCTGCCGCATCGCTTCGAGCCGGCGCAGGCCCTGGATGTCCTTGCCAAGCTGAAGGCGAGCCGCGCCGAGGGCGTGTGGCTGGCGGCGAGCCTGATCTATCGCGGTGATGACCGGCGCCGCCTGGCGGGGCTCGATGATCTCGCGGCAAAGGCAAAAGTGCCGCTGCTCGCGACCAACGAGGTGCTTTATCATCATCCCGCGCGCCGTCCGCTTCAGGACGTGCTGACCTGTATCCGGGAAAAGACCACGATCGAGGCGGTCGGACGGAAGCTGGTATCCAATGCCGAACGGTTCTTGAAGACGCCGCGGGAGATGGCCCGGCTGTTCCGCGATTTCCCTGAAGCGATCGCGGAGACCATGCGCTTTGCGGGCAAGATCGACTTCTCGCTCGACCAGCTCAAATACCAATATCCGGACGAGCCGGTGCCGCCGGGAAAGACCGCCCAAGGGCATCTGGAGGATTTGACCTGGGCGGGCGTCGACAAGTATTTCGGCGGCGAGATCGACGACAAGCTGCGCGCGACGCTCAAGAAGGAGCTCGCGCTGATCGCCGAGCTGAAATACGCGCACTATTTCCTCACCGTGCATGACATCGTGCACTATGCGCGCAGCCAGAACATTTTGTGCCAGGGGCGGGGATCGGCGGCGAATTCGGCCGTGTGCTACGTGCTCGGCATCACCTCGGTCGATCCGACCAAGGTCGATCTGTTGTTCGAGCGCTTCATCTCCAAGGAGCGGCTGGAGCCGCCCGATATCGACGTCGATTTCGAGCATTCGCGGCGCGAGGAGGTGATGCAATATGTCTATCGCCGCTACGGCCGTCACCGCGCCGCGATCATCGCCACCGTCATCCATTATCGCCCGCGCAGCGCCATCCGCGACGTCGGCAAGGCGCTGGGCCTGACCGAGGACGTCACCGCCGCGCTCGCCGACACCGTCTGGGGAAGCTGGGGCAAGGGCCTCAACGACATGCAGGTCAGGCAGGCCGGCCTCGATCCCAACAATCCCATGATCAACCTCGCTGTCGAGCTTGCGACCGAGTTGATCGAATTCCCCCGCCATCTCTCCCAGCATGTCGGCGGCTATGTGCTGACGCAGGACCGGCTCGACACCTATGTTCCCATTGGCAACGCCGCGATGGACGACCGCACCTTCATCGAATGGGACAAGGACGACGTCGACGCGCTTCATATGATGAAGGTCGACGTGCTCGCGCTGGGCATGCTGACCTGCATCCGGAAATGTTTTGATCTGATCGCGGACCACAAGGGCGAGCGTTTCGTGCTGGCGAGCGTTCCTCAGGACGATCCCGAGGTTTACGACATGCTGTGTGCCGGGGAGTCGCTCGGTGTCTTCCAGGTCGAGAGCCGCGCCCAAATGAACATGCTGCCGCGGCTGAAACCGCGGACCTTCTACGATCTCGTCATCGAAGTCGCGATCGTGCGGCCGGGGCCGATCCAGGGCGACATGGTGCATCCGTATTTGCGGCGGCGGAATGGTCTGGAGGAGGTTCGTTATCCCTCGCCATCGCCCGAGCATGGCCCTGCAGACGAACTCTACAAGGTGCTGCACAAGACGAAAGGCGTACCCCTGTTCCAGGAGCAGGCGATGCGAATTGCCATCGAGGCAGCAAAATTCACCTCCGAGGAAGCCAACGGCCTGCGCCGCTCGATGGCGACCTTCCGCAATGTCGGCACTATCGGCCAATACGAGGAGAAGCTGATCGGCAACATGGTAGCGCGCGGCTACGATGCCAACTTCGCCAGGAGCTGCTTCGACCAGATCAAGGGGTTTGGCTCCTACGGCTTTCCGGAGAGCCATGCCGCAAGCTTCGCGCAGCTCGTCTACATCTCGTCATGGCTGAAGTATCATCACCCCGATGCCTTCTGCTGCGGGCTCCTCAACTCGCAGCCCATGGGCTTTTACGCGCCGGCGCAGATCGTCGGCGATGCCCGTAAGAACGGCGTCGAGATTCGCGACATCGACGTGTCCTACAGCTTTGCGCAGAACACGCTGGAGAGTACTGAAGGAAAATGCTGCGCCGTCCGCCTGGGTTTCCGCCAGATCGACGGTTTCCATTGGCTGGATGAAGATGAGGAGCGGCTGAAGCGCTCCCAGCCGTCATTCCGGGGCGCGCGTAGCGCGAGCCCGGAATCCATCGGGCCGCATGCGCTTGGCGGAATGGATTCCGGGTTCGACGCTGACGCGTGGCCCCGGAATGACAATGCGGAGAAATCACAAGACTGGGCCGACCGCATCGTCGCTGCCCGCAACCGCCGACCCTTCACCTCGCTCGAGGATTTCGCTCGCGATACCGGCCTGCCCAAGCGCGCGCTGATCCTGCTGGCGGATGCCGACGCGTTTCGCTCGCTCAGTCTCGACCGCCGCGAAGCACTGTGGCAGGTGCGGCGGCTGCCCGACGACGTGCCGCTGCCGCTGTTCGAGACGGCGACCGCCCGCGAGCAGCCGGATGAGCATGCAAAGCCGCTGCCGCTGATGCCGCCCGCCGAGCAGGTGGTCGCGGACTACCAGACCATCCGGCTCTCGCTCAAGGGCCATCCGATGGAATTTTTACGCGAGATGTTTTCGCGCGAGCGGGTGGTGGCCTGCAAGGCCATCAGCCATGAGAACGAGCGGCGCCGCGTCCGCTGCGCCGGCGTGGTGCTGGTGCGGCAACGACCGGGCAGCGCCAGCGGCGTCGTATTCATGACGCTGGAGGACGAAACCGGCATCGCCAATGTCGTGGTGTGGCCCAAGATCATGGAGCAGTACCGTAAGGAGGTGATGGGCGCGCGCCTCATCCTGGTCGAGGGCTATATCCAGAGCAGCCCCGAGAAGGTGACACATCTCATCGCCCAGCGCATGGTCGACCGCTCACACGATCTGGTCGGATTGGCCAACGATGCCCTGGGCCGCAAGCATCCGGTGCCGGCAGGCGCCACATTGGTCGAGCCCTTCAACGAAGACCCTCGCGCGCTCGCGGACATGCCAGCGCAGAAACTCCGCCACCCCCGCAACGTCCGCATCCTGCCGCCGTCGCGGGATTTTCATTGAGTGGATTCCCGCCGACAATCTCTCACCGTCACCCTGAGGTGGCCGCTTCTTCAGCGGCCCTCGAAGGGCGACGGCCCCGCTGCATCCGGGCCGCTCATCCTTCGAGGCTCCTCATGAGACGCTGCGCGTCCCATGCCTCGCACCTCAGGATGACGGGGTGAGATGCGATTGCGGCCCCCTCAAAAATTCACCCGGTTCGAGATCGCGCCGTCCACGACGAGATTCGATCCCGTGGTGAACCCTGACACCGGGCTCGCCAAAAACACCGCCGCGTTCGCGATGTCCTGCGGCGTTGCCATGCGTCCGGTCGGATTGCGCTTCATCGCGTCGTTGTAGCGCTCGGGCATGTTCTTCTCGATCATCTCCCAGACGCCGCCCTTGAAATAGACGGTGCCGGGCGAGACCACGTTGATGCGGATCTTCTTCTTTGCATGTTGTCGCGCGAGGCCCTTGGCCATGTGGATCAGCGCGGCCTTGATCGGACCGTAGGAACTGGCCGTGTCCGCTTGCGCCGCGGAGATCGACGAGATGATCACAAAGGCGGCATCGCCGCTGCTCTCGCCGCTGGCCTCGAGGAACGGACGGGCGGCATCGAACGCATGCACGGCGCCGAGCACGTCGAGCTGGAAATTCTGCTGCCAGGATGCGGCGTCGTGGCCTTGCGCCATCGCGCCGGCATTGGAGAACAGCATGTCGATGCCGCCGAGCTCCTTTGCAGCATTCTCGATCCAGGCTTTCAGCGCCGCGCCCTCCGTGACGTCGACCGGGCTGCCGGTGGCGCGAACGCCGCTCGCCTTCAGCTCCGCGACCGTTGCCGCAACCTGATCGGCATTGCGCGCGCACACCGCAACATTGGTGCCTTCACCGGCCAGCGTCGCCGCAATCGCCCGCCCGATGCCGCGCGTGCCGCCGAGCACGATGGCGTTCTTTCCTTTGAGACCGAGATCCATTGTTTGGCTCCTTTTTGTGATGCAGAGAATGTAGCTGTTTCGGCAGGAATGCTGAACTATACAATTCGTCATTGCGAGCATAGCGAAGCAATCCAGAAATGCATCTGCGGCAACGGTCTGGATTGCTTCGTCGCAAGGGCTCCTCGCAATGACGTGGAGGGAGTCCTCACTCCGGCGCCGCCCCCACCGGTGGGCCGCCGGGCGGGCGGTGCAGGAAGGTCAGCGAGACGTAGGCGCCGGCCCAGGAGCCGATCGCGGCGAAGGCGACATAGAAGGCGTTTTCGGTGTAGCTGATCACGGCGTAGGAGGAGAGCATGTACCAGACCGCGCTCCAGTTCGCGGCTGACATGCGCTTGCGCGCGATCACGGCCGAGGTGAACATCACATAGACCGCGTCGGTGGCCGCCGTTGCAACGAACACGGCGCCTGCGGTGAGGGGATCGATGGCGGCCATTGCAATCCTTTCTGTGATCGTGGGATGGTCAGGAAAACTAAAGGGAGAGAAGCGGCCATGCAAAGCCCCGCCGACATTCTCAAGGGCATCTGGACCTCTGCAGGCGGTGACACCGCCGCCCTCGACCGCGTGCGGTTGACGGGCGAGGAGCCTCAAATCCCGTCCTCGTTTCGTGTCGCGGTCACCGGGCAGACGACCATCGCCGCGGCGGGTCTCGCCGCCGCTGAAATCTGGCGACTGCGCAGTGGCGAGACGCAGCAAGTTTCCGTCGACATTTGCCACGCCGTCGCCGAATGCCGCTCCGAGCGCTATTTGCGTCTCGATGACAAACCGCCGCCGCCGGCATGGGACGCCATCGCCGGCGTCTACAGGACCGGCGACAACCGCTTCGTTCGCTGCCACACCAACTTTCCGCATCACCGCGACGCCGTCTGCAGCGTGCTCGGCTGCGAGGCCGAGCGCGACAAGGTGCAGGCGGCGCTGATGCAATGGAAGGGAGAAGATTTCGAGACTGCGGCTTACGCGGCTGGCGGCGTCGTTGCCCTGATGCGGAGCTACGACGAATGGTCCGCATCGCCACAGGCGCGTGCGCTGGCGCAATTGCCGCTGATCTCCATCGAGAAGATCGGCGAAGCCCCGCCAAAGCCGTGGCCGCAGAGATCATCGAACAACGATCGTCCGCTCTCGGGACTTCGCGTGCTCGATCTCTCCCGCGTCATCGCAGGACCTGTCGCGGGCCGCACGCTTGCCGCGCATGGCGCGGATGTGCTGCTGGTGTCAGGGCCGGAGCTGCCCGCCATTGACTGGCTCACCATCGACACCGGCCGCGGCAAGCTCACCACCTTCATCGAGCTGAAGAGCGAGACGGGCAGGGCACGATTGCGCGAACTGCTAGAGGATGCCGACATCTTCTCGCAAGGCTATCGCCCGCGCGCGCTTGCCGCCCTCGGCTTCGCGCCGGAGGATGCAGCGAAGATCAATCCCGGCATTGTCTATGTGACGCTGTCGGCCTATGGCCACACCGGCCCCTGGGCCGAGCGACGCGGCTTCGATTCCCTGGTGCAGACCACGACCGGATTCAATCACGCCGAGGGGCGCGCTGCCGGCCTCGATGGTCCCAAGGAATTGCCGGCGCAAATGCTCGACCACGCCACCGGCTATCTGATGGCGTTCGGCGCGATGATGGCCAGGGCGCGTCAGGCCCGCGACGGCGGCAGCTGGCACGTGCGCGTGTCGCTGGCGCAGACCGGGCGTTGGCTTTGGAATCTCGGCCGGCTCGACGGCGGATTGAATACCCCGGATCTTACGGGGGAGGCCGTACATGCTGCATTCATCGAGAGCATGCCATCTGGCTTCGGCATGTTGAAGGCGGTGCGCCATTCGGCGCTGCTGTCGAACACGCCGGCGCAATGGAGTCGTCCGGCGATGCCGCTCGGCAGTCATCTGGCACAATGGCCGGCGCGAAGCTGACATGAAGCTGACACGTCGCAAAATTTTAATGCAAACCGAAAGGCGCCCAGCGTTTTTTAGGTTGTTTGAAATCGCAATTCGGCACTATTAGCGCGACCGATAAGGCAGGCGTCTGCCAAGATCGTCGCAGACACGACCGGGCTCCATGGTAGTTGAAAATACCAAGCGATTGCAGGTGTTTACAAAACAACGGGTGATCACATCCGTAGTTTTACTAGCTCTTGTCGGCGCCGGTGCCTACGGCTCCCTCTCTTCGGGGGGCAAGGAAAAGAAACATTCCGAGATCTCCAGCCAGTCGCGCAGAAATGCGCAGAACTTCACGCCGACACCGTCCGAATGGGCGACGCTGACGATCGAGCCGGTCAAGGCCAAGAGCTTCCGGGCCGAGTATGTCACCGAGGGCAAGGTCGCCGTCGACGAGGACCGTTCGACGCCGGTGTTCTCGCCCTATGCGGGCCGCGTCACCAAGCTGCTGGCCAAGCCGGGCGAGACGCTGACGCAGGGTCAACCGCTGTTCACGATCGAGGCCGCCGACACGGTGCAGGCCCAGAATGATTTCATCGCGGCGATGACCTCGCAGAACAAGGCGAAGTCGGCGCTCGAGCTTTCCGACATCCAGTTCAAGCGCGCCAAGGACCTCTATGAGGGCCATGCCATTCCGCTGAAGGATTATCAGCAGGCGGAAGCGACCCAGGTTCAGGCGCGCAACGACATGCGCTCCTCGGGGACCGCGCTCGAAGCCGCGCGCAACAAGCTGCGCATCCTTGGCTTCACCGACGAGACCATCAAAGCATTCCAGGACAAGGGCGTCATCGATCGGGAGATCACGATCTATTCGCCGATCGCGGGCACGGTCGTGCAGCGCAAGATCGGCCCCGGCCAGTACGTCAATTCCGGCGCCAGCGATCCGGTCTTCGTGATCGGCGACCTCTCCACCGTCTGGCTCACCGCCTTCGTGCGCGAGAGCGATGCGGCCGCGGTGTGCATCGGCCAGGACATCACCGTCAACGTGATGGCACTGCCGGGCCGGCCGCTGACCGCCAGGATCAACTACGTCGCCGCCGCGATCGACCCCAGCACCCGCCGCCTGCTGGTCCGCGCCACCATCGACAACAAGGATGGCCTGCTCAAGCCGGAGATGTTCGCCAACGTCACGATCTACTCGGCCGGCGACCGCGCCGCGCCGGCGGTGCCGAAGCAGGCGTTGATCTATGAAGCCGACAAGGTCCGTATCTGGGTCGCGCGCGAGGACAAATCGGTCGAGCTGCGTCAGATCAAGATCGGCCTCATCAACGGCAATCTCGTCGAGGTCACCAGCAATCTGAAACCCGGCGAGCAGATCGTCACCAAAGGCAGCCTGTTCATCGACCGCGCGGCGTCCGGCAGCTGATCGACGACCCAAGAAAATTGAAGACCTGAATGGATCGTCTCGTCGCCCTTGCCGTCAACCGGCGCTTCCTGATGGTCGGGATGTTCGTCGCCGTGCTGATCGGCGGCCTGATCGCGTTCAACCAGCTCAACATCGAGGCCTATCCCGATCCGACCCCGCCGATGGTCGACATCGTGACGCAGAGCCCGGGGCTGTCGGCAGAGGAGATCGAGCGCTACATCACGATCCCGATCGAGACCCAGGTCGCAGGCCTGAAGAATCTGACGACGATTCGCACCATCTCGCTCTACGGCCTCTCCGACATCAAGCTCCAGTTCTCCTTCGCCTACACCTATGACGAGGCGTTGCAGCAGGTGTTGAACCGCCTGGCGCAGCTTGCGCCGTTGCCGGGCAACGTGCAGCCGCAGATCTCGCCGCTCAGCCCGATCGGCGAGATTTTCCGCTACCGTCTCGTCGGTCCGCCGAACTACAGCGTGCTCGATCTCAAGACCATTCAGGACTGGATCCTTCAGCGCCGCTTTCGCGCCGTGCCGGGGGTCATTGACGTCACCGGTTGGGGTGGCAAGAGCAAGACCTATGAGCTCCAGGTCGACTTCAACAAGCTGGTCGCCAACGGTCTGACGCTGCCGCAATTGCTCCAGGCGGTCGGCAATTCCAACGTCAATGTCGGCGGCAACACCGTCAATATCGGCCAGCAATCGGCCGTCGTGCGCGGCGTCGGCCTGATCCGGTCGATCGACGATCTCGCCAATACCATGGTGGCGCAGACAGGCGGCAATCCGGTGCTGGTCAAGGACGTCGCCACCGTCACCGTGGGCCAGAAGCCGCGCCTCGGCATTGCCGGCCTCGACGAGGCCGACGACATCGTGCAGGGCATCGTCCTGATGCGCCGCGGCGAGCAGAGTTCGCCGACCATCAAGCGGGTCCACCAGCTGGTTCAAACCATCAACAATTCCAGCATCCTGCCGCCGGGCGTGCGCATCGAGCGCATCTACGACCGCGGCGACCTGATCGAGCTCACCACCCACACGGTGCTGCACAACATGGTGGTCGGCATTCTGCTGATCGTGCTGCTGCAGTGGATCTTCCTCGGCGACCTGCGCAGTGCGCTGATCGTCGGCGCCACCATCCCGTTCGCGCTGTTCTTTGCCGTCATCATCCTGGTGCTGCGTGGGGAATCGGCCAATTTGCTGTCGGTCGGCGCGATCGATTTCGGCCTGATCGTCGATGCCACCGTCATCATGGTGGAGGCGATCTTCCGCCGTTTGACGCAGACGACGCCGATGTCGGAATCCGAACATATGTCGCCCGAGACGATGTTCGGCATGAAGAGCCACGCCATCCTCAGCGCGGCTGCCGACGTCTCGCGCTCGATCTTCTTTGCCGCGGCGATCATCATCGCGGCCTTCCTGCCGCTGTTCACGCTGTCGGGTGTCGAGGGCAACATCTTCGGGCCGATGGCCCGCACCTATGCCTACGCGCTGGCAGGCGGGCTCCTTGCGACGTTCACCGTGACCCCGGCGCTGTCCGCGATCATCCTGCCGGCGCATGTCCATGAGACTGAGACCAAGGTGATGCTGATCCTGCACCGGCTCTACATGCCGGTGCTGAATTGGGCGGTCGCCAATCGCAACATCGTGCTCGGCGGTGCGGTCGGCCTCGTGCTGATGACGGTCGCGCTCGGCCGGCTGCTCGGCCTCGAATTCCTGCCGAAGCTGGAAGAGGGCAATCTCTGGATCCGCGCCACGCTGCCGCCGACCATCTCGCTCCAGGAAGGCAACAGCTACGTCAACGAGATGCGCAAGGTGATCCGCGCCCGGCCGGAGGTGGAGTCCGTCGTGTCGCAGCACGGCCGTCCCGACGACGGCACCGACGCCGCCGGCTTCTTCAACGCCGAGTTCTTCGCGCCGCTGAAGCCCGTGAGCCAATGGCCCGGCACGCGCGACAAGGAAGAGCTGACCGCGGAGCTGCTGAAGCAGCTCGACGACCGCTTTCCCGGCGTCGAGTTCAACTTCTCGCAATATCTCCAGGACAACGTCTCCGAGGCTGTCTCCGGCGTGAAGGGCGAGAACTCGATCAAGCTGTTCGGCAGCGACCTGCAGGCACTGACCGACACCGCCAACAAGATCAAGCAGGTGCTCTCGACTGTGCAGGGCGTCACCGACCTTGCAGTGTTCACCTCACTCGGGCAGCCGACCGTCCAGATCGACATCGACCGCGCCAAGGCGGCGCGCTATGGCCTTGCGCCGGGCGACATCAACGCCACGATCAAGGTCGCGATCGGTGGTGACACCGCCGGCGATCTCTATGAGCCGGGCAGCGACCGTCACTTCCCGATCATCGTCCGCCTCGCGCCGGAATACCGCAGGAGCGCGGAGGCGATCCAGAACTTGCGGATCGGCGCGCCGGGGCCGAACGGCACCGTCACGCAAATCCCCCTGAGCGAAGTCGCCAACATCAGCCTCGTCTCCGGCGCCGCCTACATCTATCGCGAGCAGCAGGAACGCTATTTGCCGATCAAGTTCTCGGTGCGCGAGCGCGACCTCGGCAGCGCGATCCGCGAGGCGCAGCAGAAGATCGCCGACCAGGTGCAGCTGCCGCCCGGCTCGCACATGGACTGGGTCGGCGAGTTCGGCAATCTCCAGGACGCGATCCGGCGGCTGTCGCTCGTTGTGCCGATCTCACTGGCGCTGATCGGCGTGCTGCTCTGGTTCAATTTCGGCTCGATGACCGACACGCTGCTGGCCATGAGCGTGATCCCGATGGCGATCTTCGGCGGCGTGCTCGGTCTGTTGATCACAGGCACCGCGTTCAGCGTCTCCGCGGCGATCGGCTTCATCGCGCTGTTCGGCATCGCCGTGATGGACGGCATCATCATCCTGTCGCAGTTCAACCAGCTCATCGAAGAGGGCATGGACCGCATGAGCGCGGTGATCCGCACCGGCGAGCTTCAGCTCCGGCCGGTGCTGATGACCTGCGTCGTCGCCGGCGTCGGCCTTCTGCCGGCGGCGCTGTCGGAGGGCATCGGCTCGCAGGTCCAGAAGCCGCTTGCTGTCGTCGTCGTCACCGGCATGATGCTGGCGCCGGTCGTGATCCTCGTGACCTTGCCGGTGCTGATCTCGTTCTTCTCGCGCCGCGCGCGCTGACTATTAGAACCCGTAGAGCCGCGCCGGGTTGTCGACCAGGATCTTCTTGCGCACGCTCGCGTCCGGCGCCCATACCGGAAGCTGATTGAGCAGGCGCCCGTCGTCGATCTGGTAGAGCGGCGCGATGTCGGTTGCCTTGCGTCCCTCGACGCGGCTCGAATCCGGATGCGGCCAGTCGGTGCCCCAGACGATGCGATCCGGGTTGGCCGCGATCAGGGCCTGCGCGTACGGCACCATGTCCTGATAATCTGGCGCGAGCTTCGACGAACGGTAGGCGCCCGAAATCTTGACATAGGCCTTGCCGGACTTCACCAGCGCGACGAGATCGGAGAAGCCCGGCTGCTCCACGCCGTGCGATGCTTCGAGGCCGCCGAAATGGTCGAACACGACGGGCACCGGCGCGGTCTCGACGAGGTCCTTGATCGCCGAGATCATGGCAAGCGTGGTGTAGAGCTGCACGTGCCAGCCGCGCGCCTTCATGCGCTCGACTGCGGCGGTGAAGCGCGGTCGTCCGACATTGGGGTCGTTGACGCCGCCGGTCGCGAGATTGAGGCGGGTGCCGCGGAAACCGTCCTGATGCATCGTGTCGAGCGCGCTCTCCGGCGTCTTGTCGTCGATCACGGCGACGCCGCGTGCAGTCGCGCCGCGGGCTTTCATGCCGAACAGGGTCGATGAATTGTCGGTGCCGTAAACGCTGGGGGTAACGATGACCACGCGTTCGACATGCAGCGCCTTGTGCAGTGCGGCCATCTCCTCCGGAGAGGCCGGCTCGGGCGTGTAGACGCGTCCAGCGAAGAACGGAAACTTTTCGGGATCGCCGTGGATATGGGTGTGGCAGTCGCAGGCGTGCGGCGGGACGTCGAAATTGACCGGTGTCGCAGGCTGCACGGCCCGGGCGTGGGCTCTGTTGGTCATGGCTACTCCGGCGGCGAGGGAGGCAAGCAGGACGCTGCGTCGGTTGAGCACGATTTCTCTCCCTGCTTTTGTTGTTTGGCAGTGGAGCCGGAAAGTATCACATCAGCCAGGCAGCCGCTGTGCCTCGTTGCATAGCTGCTCGACAAGGTCGGCAAGCAGGCGTGAGCCGTCAACGCGCACGACCGGGCAGGGCAGGCCCGCGAGCCACGCTTCATCTTTTGAGAGACTGCGGCCCTCTCGATCGCCGGCTTCGTAGTGTGAAGCCCATCCGACAAAGGCTTCGGTCTCCTCATGGCGCCAGCCGCCCGGCGCTACGGCATCTGCCCCGAAATGTGCAGCTTCGCGAGCACGCAGGCGCTGCATGCGAAGTTCGCGCGGTGTCGTCACGAAGACAACAAGATCAAATAACGGGACGAGCTCGTCGCCCCAGCCGGTGACGGTTCCACTCAGCACCCAGTCGAGACGCGGCAGGAACATCTCGCGCATCAGGCGCAGGCGGTCGGCGGCCGGGCGCGTCGTCTGGTAGGGCGGCACGGTCGGCAGCCAGAAATAATCGTCGCTGTCGTGATGCGGCAGCGCAAGCCGGCCCGCCAGCGCGCGGCCGAGCGTCGTCACGCCGGAGCCGGAGGCGCCCATCAGGTGGATGCGGCGGCTTTTCATCGGCCAGAGGATTGAAAACTACTGCCCCGACGGCGTGCGCAGGCCGTGCCAGGCATCGCGGACCTGGTGGTAGTGCACCTCGGGCAGGTAATCCGGCGTGTTCAGGCTCAGTGTCTTGACATCGAGATGGCCGGTGGCGCTGAGCAGCGTGTAGGAGGCGATGACGCGGTCGCGCAGCGCGCCGATCAGGCGGGCCTTGGCCTGGATCAAATCGGCCTGCGAGTTCAGCACGTCCACCGTCGTGCGCTGACCGCCGGCGGCCTCGCGCTGCACGCCCTGGAGGGCGACGGTCGCGGCTTTCACCTCGGACTCCGAAGCCGAGACCGTGATCTTGGCGCCCTCATTGGCAACCCAGGCGCTGACCGCCGCCGTGCGCGCCTGGTTGCGCACTTGGTCGAGTACGAGCCGGCTCTGCGCCGTGATCTCCTTGGCCTGCCGGGTCTGCGCCGCGGCCTGGCCGCCGTCGTAGATCGGCGCGGTGACGTTGGCGACGATCGAGGCCTGATCCTCGGCGAAGGTGCCGAGCGTCGGGTCGTTGTTGCGGCTCTTGCTGGCGCTGCCCTGGATGGTGGCGCTCGGCAGCAGCGCACCTTCGGCGATGCGGATGTTGGTGGAGGCGACATCGACGTCGAAGCTGGCGGCCATCACCGCCGGATGCTGGCGGATCGCCATCGTCATGGCGTCTTCGCGGCTCTTCGGCAGATAACGGTCGACGACCTCGGCGGGCCGAAGCTGCGACGGTGAATTGCCGATCACTTGCGCATAGATCGCCTGGCTGACGGCAAGCGCGACTTCGGCGGCGTTGAGATCGGCAAGGCCGCGGTTGAGGCGCGCCTCGGCCTGCGCGCTGTCGGTCGGCGTGACATCGCCGGCGTTGAGACGGCGCTGGGTGACCGAGAGCGTCTCGCGCAGGAAGGCGACGTTGGAACGCTGCGCCTCGACCAGCGACTGGTTGGCGAGCACGTTGGTGTAGGCGGTCACCGCGTCGAGCAGGACGCCCTGGCCGACATTGCGCAACGCCTCACGGCCCGACTGCACCTGCAGTTCGGCCGCCCGCACGTTGTTGGCGGTGCGGAAGCCGTTGAACAGGGTCTGCGTCACGGTGACGCCGATGATCCACGGCTTCAGGTTGCCGGTCTGGATCGTGTTGTCGGGCAGCAGATTGCGCACCGATTGCAGGCCGGCGCTGAGGCTCGCGACGATCTGCGGCCGGTAACCGGCAAGGGCCTGCGGCACGTTCTCATCCGTGGCGCGTTGGCGCGCGCGTTCGGCATTGAGCTGCGGATTGGTCTGGTAGGCTTTGGCCAGCGCCTCCGGCAGGGCTTCGGCCCAGGCGGCGGAGGGCAGCGCGCAACAGAGCGCCAGCGTGGTCCACGTCGCAAGCACAGGACCTACGCCCGATCGATGCCGCGTCATCACGCGACCAGCTCTGGCGGTACGTCCAATCATGTAATCCCGCTTAACCCGACTGTCCGCCCCCGCCGACGGTGGCCTCTTAACTGTTTAACCAGCCGAGGTCCCGCAGGCAAACTGCCGCGGGGAAAACCCCCATGTAATCCGTGCTTGTTGCAGCTTCGTCACAGGGGGATGCGGGAACGCGGCAGAGCCTTACACCAGCCTGACCGTTCGCCGAACGTTACCGGTTCTTGTTCACCGGCTTGCGCTTCTCGATGAACGCTGCCATGCCCTCGGAGCGGTCCTCCAGCGCGAAGGTCGAGTGGAACAGGTTGCGCTCGACGCTCATGCCCTCGGCGAGCGTGGTCTCGAAGGCGCGGTTCACCGCTTCCTTGGCCATCGCGGTTGCGGGGCGCGACATCGACGCGATCTTCTCGGCTGCCGCCATCACTTCGTCCATCAACTTGTCAGCGGGAACAATGCGGCTGACGAGGCCTGAGCGCTCGGCTTCCGCCGCATCCATCATGCGACCGGTGAGGCACAGGTCCATGGCCTTGGACTTGCCGATCGCGCGCGTCAGGCGCTGGGTGCCGCCGATGCCGGGAATCGTGCCGAGCGTGATCTCGGGCTGGCCGAACTTTGCGGTGTCGGCGGCGATGATGAAATCGCACATCATGGCGAGCTCGCAGCCGCCGCCGAGCGCATAACCGGCAACCGCCGCAATCGTCGGCTTGCGGCAGCGCGCGACGCGGTCGCCGCCGATCGCGGCAAAATCTTCGGAGAACATGTCGATGAAGCCCTTCGGCTGCATCTCCTTGATGTCGGCGCCGGCGGCAAAGGCCTTCTCGCTGCCGGTCACTACGATGCAGCCGATGGTCTCATCGGCCTCGAGATCGTCGACGGCAGCTGCGATCTCGCGGAAGACTCCGAAGGAGAGCGCGTTGAGCAGCTTCGGCCGGTTCAGCTTGATGATGCCGACCGCACCGATGCTTTCGACGATGATGTGTTCGAACGTGCTCATGCTCCACCCACGCTTTTGATTGGGCGTGCAATGTGCCCGTTGACGCGGTGGGCTTCAAGGGGGCCGGGGACGCAGGACGCGCGGGCCGCGCATCCTGCCGGAACCGGCAATCAGGCCATGAACATGCGTGCGGCCGAGGCCAGGGTCAGCAGCGTCCCGACGCCGATGAAGATCTTGCCGATCAGGGAGCTCTGGTCCCAGGCCGAACTCTGCTGGCTGCTCGCCATCACCGGTGCCGGCCGGGGCTGCGCCTCGGTTGCGGCAATCACCGCCTTCTGCGCCGGCGGGTTGTCCTGTTGCACGGCGCGGTCGATGTCGTTGAGCTGATCGGGCGCGACAACTTGGCCCTCGGCAGCCGCGGCGTTGGTGTTGTCGGCCGCTGCCTGGACATTGCCGTTGGCGCGGTCCGTCATCGCAGAGGCGGCAGCCGCAGTCGGCGTATCGGCTGCGGCGAGCTGCGCATTGGCATTGGCGACCGCCGGCGGCATCTGGCTCGAGGCCGGCATGTCGTTGACGGCCTTGTTGTCGGCCTTCGGCTCCTCGGCCTTGGCCGGGGCGTCGTTCTTGTTGTCGGATTTCTGTGCCGTCTTGCTGCTATTGGTGCGGCGCGATTCATGGCGCCGGTGCTTGCTCGGCTTGGCCGCGTCAGCCTGTTTGCCCGCGCTGTCCGAATTGCCGCTTGTGGCTTGGTCGGGCGCTGCCTGTGCAACGCCTCCGAACAGCACGAAAAGGCCGGCAAGAAGGATCAACGCCGAGCGCCCGCTGGCTTTCATCATGTTGACGATCTCCCCAATTCCGCCCGTCCCGGGAACGAACAGAGACCCTGGGGCGTGACGACAGCGGGGCAGAAAAGGGGAATCTTCGCGCTACACCGGGCGAAAACGGGGCAAAGCGGGGCGACGCACCCGGCCGCCGGGTGCGGGGCGAGCCGAACGGTGTTATGAGCCGTCGCAGACGTTTCCGGCCGTATCGGTTGCGAGTTCCGGCGTTGATCACGAATTCGTGATCTTGAGGCGCCCGCGTAACAAATTGAACGAACGGCCGAATTGCATGGTGAGGGGCGCGCGTGCGCGGACGTGAGGACGAATGGACCGGCCTGATGCGGTCGGCCATGGCAGGCGATGATGCGGCGTATCATCGCCTGTTGAGGGCGGTCACGCCGGTGCTGCGCGCCGCGGCGAGGCGTGGCTTGGCGCGGGCCGGGCAACCTCCGGACCAGGCCGAGGATATCGTGCAGGAGATACTGTTGGCGGTGCACCTGAAGCGGCACACATGGGACAGCGAGGCCCGCTTTGCGCCCTGGCTGTTCGCGATCGGCCGCAACAAGCTGATCGATGCGCTCAGGCGACGCGGCAAACGCATCTTCGTCAACATTGACGATTTCGCCGAGACGCTCCCGGGCGAGGCGCCGCAGGAGACGGCCTCTGCGAGCGAGGTCGCAACCCAGCTCGGCACGCTGCCGCAGCGCCAGCGCGACGTGCTGCAGTCGATCGCGGTCGAGAGCGCCTCGATCAAGGACACGGCGGCGAAGTTTTCGATGAGCGAAGGCGCGGTGCGGGTCGCACTGCATCGCGGACTTGCGGCACTGACTGCCAAACTGCGGGACCACTAGTCATGGATACCGATCAACTCATTCGCTCGCTCGCTGCCGACAACGCCCATCGCGTGCCGCGCGTCGGCGCCGTGCTGACCATGGCGCTGCTGGTGGCCGCGCCCTTGTCGATCCTGATCTTCGCGACGTTCCTCGGCGTGCGTCACGACGTGATGAGCGCGATGCGCAACCCGTTCTTCGACATGAAGTTCGCGGTCACGCTATCGCTTGCGATCCCCGCGATCATCGTCAGCCTGCATCTGTCGCGTCCGGAAGCCTTGTTGCGCGGCTGGGGCTGGCTGTTGCTGCTTCCGGTCGGACTGCTTGCGGTTGCGATCGGCAGCGAGGCGATGATGGCGCCGGCCATGCCGATGACGATGCGGCTGATGGGCAAGAATTCGAGGGTGTGCCTGTTCGCGATTCCCGCTATGTCGCTGCCGTTGCTCGCGGGCGCGCTGTTCGGCCTGCGCCATGGCGCGCCCTCGCGCCCCGCGCTCGCCGGCGCGCTCGCCGGCCTGGTGTCGGCCGGCCTCGCCGCGACGCTCTATGCCTCGCACTGCACCGACGATTCCCCGCTGTTCGTCGCGACCTGGTACACGATCGCGACCGCGCTGGTGACGGCGATCGGCGCAGTGGTGGGATCCAAAGTCCTGCGCTACTAGCGAGCCGGCATCAGGCCGCCGGAATCGTGCTCTGTTGCATACGGTGGAAGCGCAGCACCTGCTGTGCGGTCGAGCTGCGGAGCGCCTCGTAAGCGTCGCGCAGCGTCAGCATGTCGGTCTGCGAACCGCCTGAAAGCTTCTCGCGCATGGCGATGATGGCCCGCACGCTCGGCCAGGACATGCCCGCAGCCTTGGCGAGGATCATCACGCCCTCGGTGCGGCTTTCGATCATCATGGTCTCGGCGGCCTCGACCGCGACGCCCGCGAGCGCCGCGAGCCCCGCATTGGTTTCGTCGAACTTGCCCTGCTCGGCGAACGCGGTGACCTGGAATTCGTTGAGACGGCCGTCCTCGTGCAGCGACTTCACCAGCGCACGGGCCATCTCGGTTTGCCTCGTCATGGCGGCGGCGCGGACCCGCTGGGCCGCTTCCTGGACCACGCTCGACACCTCGTCCACAAGCTCCGGATGGGCGGCCTCAAGCTTTTTGCGCACGCTGGAGGATGCCTTGGCGACCAGCCTCAAATAGTGATGACGCGGCAGGTCCGGCCGCAGGCCGATGCAGGTGGCGAGGTCGTCGTCGCGTTCGGCACGTGTGACGAGATCGGTGAGGCTTCCCTCGGAGAGCCGCGCACCGGGATTGCTGACGGTCGACTGCACCACGTCCTCGTTGCCCCGCGTCACCAGCACGTCGGTCAGCGCCTCCGACAGCATCCGTCGCAGCGAGATCGCCTTGAGATGCGCCTGGCCCCTCGTGCGCGCGATTTCGATCAAAGTCGTCTCGTCCAGCCGTTCCGATTTCGACAGCACCGGGCCGGAGACCTCGACGACCTCGTCGAGCGCGAGCGTGCGGATGATGTTCGGCGGGGCGGCCGCGATCGGTGCGAGGCGGTCGGCGAGCAGCGCCCTGGCTGACGTCTCGATCTGCTCGATCAGGCACTGGAACACGTCGTCGAACACGCGAATGTGGTCATCGGAATAATCCACCGCGTTGCCCACGAAGAGATCGGTCACGCGGCGCAGCGTCTCGACCCGGCGCGCGACGGTGCCGTGCGAAAGCGCAGCCTGCAATTCCTCGAGCAGATTCTCGGATGATTTCGCGGATTTGGATCTCATAGCCCTGTCCTGGAGCGTTCGGTCCGGAGGCAGCTTCTGCCCTGCCGGGAGAAAATGGATTGGTCAGCTCGTTGCAATACGGTTGCGCCCTTGCGCCTTGGCGGAATAGAGCGCGCAGTCGGCGCGCGCGAGAAACGTGTCGGCAGTATCGACGTCGCGCAGCGTCACGACGCCCGCAGAAATGGTTACGTGCATGCCCGGGGAGAATGCGCTCCAGTCGAGATCGGCGACGATGCTGCGCAAGCGCTCGAGCATGCGCTGCGCGGCATCGCCCGACGTGTCCGGCAGCAGCAGCAGGAATTCCTCGCCGCCATAGCGGCCGAAGCTGTCGGCCGGCCGGATGTTGGCGAACATGGTGATCGCGAAGGTGCGCAGCACCTCGTCGCCGACGGGATGGCCGTGGGCGTCGTTGATGCGCTTGAACCAGTCGAGATCGATCAGCGCGATCGCGCACGGCGTCGATGTTTGCCGCGACTTTTCGATCTCGACGTCGAGAAGGCGCATGATGCAGCGGCGGTTGTAGGAGCCGGTGAGTTCGTCGAGCTCGGCCAGTTCCTCGATGCGTTGATAGGCGGCCTTCAGTTCGATGCTGCGCCGGTACAGAATCTTGCGCAGGGTGGCGCCGAACAGGCCGAGGAAGGCGCACTGGCCGATCACCAGCACGAAGCAAAGCATCGAGGCGGTTCGCTCCAGGCGGGTCGTAACCGGCAGTCCGATCGGCAGGTCCGAGCCCAGGAAGACCAAGCCAAGCCCGCAGGTGGCAAGGCCCCAGGTGACCATCGCCTGGCTCGAAGTCATCCGCAGCGTGCCAAACGCGAAGATCAGAAACAGCACGGCGAGGAACGCGACCCCGACCGTCGGCACTGCGAGCAGAAACACCAGCTGCAGCGCCATATGCGCCGAGATCTGGAAGACGGTGAGATAATGATCCTGGAACCGGTCCCCGAAGCCGGCTTCCGACAGCACGGTGAAGGTGCCGATGATCAGGAGGCCGCCGAGCCAGAACAGCGATGGGACGGCCATCGAGACCGCCCCGCCATAGGCGTAGAGCAGCAGGACCGAGGCGCCCAGCGAGTAGCTCGCCACTTGGCCGATATACATCTGGCGGCGCTGGCGGACCCGCCGCGCCAGAACGTCGGGGGTCGCTGCCTCGGGCGTGAGGACGAGATCCGCGACCTCAGCGGCATTCCTCTCGGGAAGGGACGTCGCAGCCGTGCTCATGGTCCCGCCAGTGGTGGATCTCAGCGTAAAAATCTACGTGGCAAGCCTTTAGGTTTGGTATCCTTGGAAACCGAATCCGAACCGTGCAGCACGGAACAAGGTCATAGGCCGGCGAAGGAATTTTTACCGGTGATCAGGCATCCGTTGCGATGCGATCGAGCCAAAGGCCGGCTTGGCGAGACATATGTCGTGCAGGGCTGCTATGGAACCGGGTGAGGCTGGCCGCCTGTGCCGGACAGGCACTCCGCAGGGAAGTATCTCAGTATTATGTTACCGATCTGGATCGTGGCGGCCGATGGCTGCGGGTGGGACAAGAAAAATGCGCCTATGTGGGGTGGATCACACACGCGCCTGTACGACTGCGGTAGCCTGAACAATTTTGCCCCCCGCGTCGAACCGTCCGCCGTATCGACCCGACCAATTTTGCGAGACGGCCTTTGAGCGTGACACAGGCGGCTTCGGACGAGGTCCTCATCGCCAGGATCGCCCAAGGTGACCGGCTCGCCATGCAGGTGCTGTACGGGCGGCACCATGTCAGGGTTTACAGGTTCGGTCTCAGGCTCGTGCGGGACGAGCAGGCGGCGGAAGACCTCATCAGCGAGGTATTTCTAGACGTCTGGCGTCAAGCCGGGAAGTTCGAGGGCCGATCCGCCGTTTCCACCTGGCTGCTGGCAATCACCCGATTCAAGGCCCTGTCTGCGCTCCGGCGCAGGAAGGATTTCGAGCTGGACGAAGAGGCCGCCAACGCGATCGAGGATACGTCCGACGATCCGGAAACGGTGGTGCAGAAAAAGGATACCAGTGAGGCGTTGCGGGAGTGTCTGACGGGCCTCTCGCCCGACCATCGGGAAATCGTCGATCTCGTCTACTACCACGAGAAGTCCGTGGAAGAGGTGGCCGAAATCGTCGGGATACCGGAGAACACCGTGAAGACGCGCTTGTTCTATGCGCGCAAGAAACTGGCCGAACTGCTGAAGGCAGCCGGCATTGAGCGAGGCTGGCCATGATGGCTTTGAGCAAGAAGATGCTGGAGCAAGAGCCCAGTGAAATTGAACTGCTGCTGCCGTGGCACGCCGCCGGCACGCTGAATGCGCGTGACGCGCGCCGTGTCGAGGAAGCGCTGGCGCGCGATCCCGCGCTTGCCAAGCAATATGCTGCGATCCGCGGCGAGTACGAAGAGACCATCCATCTGAACGAGAGCCTGGGTGCTCCGTCGACGCGTGCGATGCAGAAGCTGTTCGCCGAGATCGACGCCGAGCCGGCGCGGGCGAGCGGCTCGCTGCCGCTGTCGGCGCGCATCGCGACCTTCTTCGCGAGCCTGTCGCCGCGCACGCTGGCCTGGTCGGCGAGCCTTGGCGCCGTCGTGCTCATGCTGCAGGCCGGAATCATCGGCGCCGTGCTGATGAAGAACCAGCCGGCGACCTTCCAGACCGCTTCGCTCTCGACCAGCGCGCCGATCACGCGCGAGCTTGGCAGCACGGCTGCGCCGGCGCGCGCGCTGGTGCGCTTCACGCCCGAGGCGCGCATCGCCGACATCACCGGGCTGCTCGACAGCTACCACGCCTCGATCGTCGATGGGGCCAAGGGCGGCATGTTCCGCCTCCAGTTCGACAAGGCCATGAGCCAGGACGAGCTCGCTTCGCTGCTCGGCAAGATGCAGCGCGAGAAGTTCGTCAACCTCGCCGTCGCGGCGCCCTAGGCGCGCCGCTAAGCCGATGACAGGCAAGTCCGAGAGCAGGGTGCGTGCCAGGGCCTACGCTTCATCGGTCGGCGCTGTGCTTCTGATCGCCGCCGGTCTCGGCGTCGAGGTTGCGCAGGCGCAGGCGATTATGCGCACGCCCACGATCAGCGTGCCCTCGCGTACGCCGACCATCTCTCCGAGCATCGCCCCGCGTATCACCCCCAGTATTGCCGCCCGTGCGGTCAGTGTCGACCGTGGCCCGCGGACGATGGCGGCCATCCCCCACACCACGACGTCGCGCATACGGCCGACGACGCCGGTGCTGCCCTATGCGCGCTATTCGCCGAACCTCTACCCGGCCTGCAGCGCACCCTATCGTGATGCTGACGGCGAGTGCACGGGGCAGCCGATCGCAGGCGGCCAAGGCACTGGAAAATCTGGCAAGAAAAGCGCCGGCAAGGGGCGTGGTAACAACACCCCGGTTGCGGTCACCTCGCGCAGCTTTGCCAACGAATTCGTCGCCGAGATCGATGGTGCGCTGTCGCCCGGCGATGCCGACGAGCTGGCCCGCCGGCACGGCCTGGCGCGCGTCTCTTCGGAGAGCTTCCCGCTGATCGGGGCCACGTTCGGTCTGTTCCGCATCACCGACGGCCGGCCCTACGAGACGGTGCGGCGCGAATTCGCGGCCGACGGCAGCGTGCGCTCGGTCCAGCCGAACTTCCGTTATGCCCTCCAGGACCAGAAATCGGCGACCCCGAGCGAGGGCGATCCCGCGCAATATGCACTGGTCAAGCTCCGCCTGCCGCAGGCCCATACGCTGGCGCACGGTGCCAACGTCACGGTTGCCGTGATCGACTCCGGCATAGACGCCAAGCATCCCGAGCTTGCCAATTCCGTCGCCGACAATTTCGATGCGCTCGGCAGCGCCGAGGGGCCGCACATCCACGGCACCGGCATCGCCGGTGCGATCGTGGCGCATGACCGGCTGATGGGCAGCGCGCCCGAGGCGCGCATCATCGCGATCCGTGCCTTCGGCGGCACCAACGGCGGCGCCGAGAGTTCGTCCTACATCATCCTGCGCTCGCTGAATTACGCCGCCGAGCACGGCGCGCAGATCGTCAATATGAGCTTTGCCGGCCCAAAGGACGCGGTGATCGAGCGCGCCATCGCGGCGACCGCCGCGCGCGGCCTCGTGCTGATTGCGGCCGCCGGCAATGCCGGCGCCAAATCGCCGCCGCTCTATCCGGCCGCCAATCCCAACGTGATCGCGGTCAGCGCGACCGACCAGCAGGACAGGCTGTTCACCGCGTCCAACCGTGGCAACTACATCGCCGTCGCAGCGCCCGGGGTCGACATCTTCCTGCCGGCGCCGGACGGCAAATATCAGATGACGTCGGGAACCTCGTTCTCGGCCGCCTATGTCTCCGGCGTCGCGGCGTTGCTGCTCGAGCGCAATCACGCCTTGAAGCCGGAGGCGCTGCGCATGACCCTGGCGAAGACCGCGCGCGATCTCGGCTCCCCCGGGCGTGACGAGCTTTTCGGCGACGGCCAGACCGATGCGTTCGCCGCGGTCATGGCTATTCCCGCCGACAGCGCGACGCCGGTGGCGGCTGCGTCCGGTACAACAAAACGTGAAGATGCCGGAACGCGTCGCGACGCGCCCGGCAGCCGCGCGATCGAACAGCCCTCGCTGTCGAGTGCCGAGGATAAATCCACGATTTCTCAGGCGGATAGGCCGGCGGCGCGATAACGGCTGCGACAAAGATGCGCGCGGTCCGAAGGTCAAAAAAGCAAACGCCGCTTTGAACGTTCAGCCAGCTGCCACGACCAAATTATGTGGGAGCGGTCATCCCTCCCCATCAGTCATATTAGGCGCGAGCGCCCATCCACCCCAAGCGCCCATATGGCTCGACCCGTCCGGTTGTCCCCCCGGACGGGTCTTTTCTTTTTGGGGCCATCCGATTTGGCATCCGCTTTTTGAGGCTTCGCGCTCGTTCAGCTTGCGGTTGAGGGATCGCAGCTGCGTTCGTCGTGACCGCTCGCCCGGCACGCCGCAAGCCCGTTATGCTTGTGCGAAGCTTGACTCGAAAACACAGCAAATATCCGCACGACTACGGTGATTGATGACGAAAGCCGTGTCGTTGCTGGACAGGACAAAACTTTTCCACAAAATATTCATGTCGCGTCTAAATTGATTCGTGTGCGTTGCGTCCCCCCGCGTCCGTGTTTTCCCCTGACGGGCTGGTCCATGACACATCGCCAAGAGTCTGATTTCGCGTCGGTCCGTGCCGTGGCTGTTGGCCGCGACGTCGCGGCACGCTGGTGCGCTCTCGCCGAGCAGCGCCTGCACCATCTCTCCGAAATGTTCGAGACCGGCCGCTGGCGCCGTTATCATTCCGAGATCGCATTCCTCGAAAACATCCAGGAAGCCAAGCGGGCCGTCCAGACCTGGCGCGCCCTTGCAACCGGCGGGGACGTCGCCGAGGCGGCTGCGAGCGTGACGCCCGCATTCGGTTGGTCGCCGGCGACGATGCCCCGCGTGTTTCCGCGCGAGCAGCAGGCGCAGACCGTGCAGCCCAAGACCCTGCAGCCAAAGGCCGTCCACATCGCCCCCGAGACCGCCGTGCCGGTCAGGTTCGATCCGAAGCCGGACGTTCTGGCGGAGATCACCGAAGCCCCGATCGTGCCGTTCGCCACGCCTGCACCGCTCGCGGCGCCTGCCGCGATGGCCTCGTTCACTGCGCCTGCCGAGATTCCGCCGCTGAGGGCCCCCGCGGCGAGGGCACCGTTCACCGCACCCGCCGTGAGGTCACCGCTCGCCCCGCCCGCGACAATGGCGCCACTCACCGCGCCTGTTGTGAGGCCGCCGGTCGCCGCGCCCGGTGCAATGGCAGCGCTCCTGCCCCAGTTCGCCCCGCCCGCGGCCGAAATCGTCGCAGCCCCCGACCGCGTCGTCGAATTCACCCTCAGCCTGGACGGGCTGGAAGCCAAGTACCCGCTGCTCAGGAACGCGTTCTAAGTCGGCGAGGGCAGAGGCCGCCACCCCTCTCGTTCCGTCATCCTGAGGCGCGAGTGATGGGGCGCATCGCGCCCCATCGGGAGCCTCGAAGTGATGCACGGCCCGTCTGCTGCCGCATCAACGCTCACTTCTCCCGCCGAGGCGCCCCCGCCCGACGCCGCGCAAACTGGCTCACCGCCTTCCAATCGGAACGGATCAGCGCTTCCTTCTTGGCGCGGCTCCATCCCTTGAGCTGCCGCTCGGCGGCAATGCCATCGGTGATGCGATCGAAATATTCGGACCACACCAGGACGACTGGCCGCCTCGAATAAGTATATCCGGGATGAGCTCCGGCGTTGTGCTCATCGACGCGCTTTGACGTGTCCTCGCCGGTCGCGCTTCCAATGTAGAACGAGCCATCCGCGCATCGCAGCATGTAGATATAGATGCCCACGACATCATCCTTCGAGGCTCCCCACGTGGCGCGTTGCGCCACGTGTCTCGCACCTCAGGATGACGGCAGTGTTTGGGCTGTCAAGTTTTGATGCGACAACCTCAGGGTATCCCGTCATCCTGAGGTGCGAGTTTCGCGGTGCAGAGCACCGCGGAGCGAGCCTCGAAGGATGCACGGCCCGGCTGTTAGCCGCGCCTACCGCCGCACGGCATTCCCGCCGAGCACCACCTGCGCAAACCGTTGCGCGCCGTCTGCTGACAGATCCGAGGTCACTGCACGGGCGTGATCGAGGCCGACCACGGCGCCGCGCGGGGTCTCCGAGATCATGTTGTTGTTGACCAGCGCGATGCCGGCGCCCGGAACGACGGAGACGCCGACACCCGCCAGGGCCTTGCGGATCACGTTGCCCGTGATCGCGACGTCGCGCAGATATTTACCCCAGCCGGCGACGATGCCGTAGGATGGCGCGTTCTCGATCACGTTGCCGGTCACCGATGAATCGGCCTCGATGTAGATGCCGACGCCGGCGTCGTCGTCCGGCGCGGTGCCGATCGGGCGCTTCGGGATCAGATTGCGGATGATATTGCCCTGAACCACCGCGATGCGGCCGCCTTCGTTGAAATTGCAGACGGAGACGCCGACGGCGGCGCCATCCACGGTGTTGTTGGCGATCACTGCCGCCGCGAAGGCGAACTCTGAATACAGCGCGACCTCGCGCACGTCGCTGACGCTGTTGCCTGTTATGTGGATGTTCGAGGCGGAGTTGCCGCGCACCGCCGAGTAATCACAGTTCCTGATGCGGTTGCCGCGCACGATCACGTTGCCGGCACGGAAGGCGTTGATGGCGTTGCCGTACTGACCGGAGCCGCCGGGCCCGGCCTTGATGTTCTCGATGCGGTTGTCAGTGACCAGCGTGCCGTCGTCGCCGATCGCGGTGCGCAGGATCTCGATGCCGTTGTCGTTGGTACCGATGATGGTGTTGCGGGAGACGTTGAGGCCTTTGGCATCGAACGACACCACCGCCGTCACCGCGATGTCAGTGAAGATATTGCCGGAGATCTCGCCGGATACCTGCTCAAGCCAGATCCCGCTGCCGCCCGCGCTCATGATCTCGCAATCGGCGATGCGGACGTCGCGTCCGCCGAGAACGTGAATCAGTCCGCGCCGCGTCGGCAGCGGAATGCTGCCGCCGTCGAAGGTGATGCCGGTGAGGCCGATGGAGCCAGAGCCGTCGCTCTGGATCGCCGAGGCGCCGCCGGTGAAGAGAATCTTCGTCGCTCCGCGCACACCGATCAGTTGTGCGCCGTTCGGCAGCCGCAGCAGCCCGCTGCGATAAACGCCGGGCGGCAACGCCAGCGGCATCTGCGCCCGCGCGGCCTCATCGATTGCACGTTGGAGCGCGCGAGTCTGATCTTCGCTGCTGCCGGGCCTGACGCCGTATTGCGTGGCATCGCGGCCGAGCAGGGACGTCAGCGGCGCGGCGCGCGCGGCGTCGGCCGGCATGGCGAGCGCGCCGGCGATGCCGGCGGTGGAAGCTCCGATGAGATGGCGGCGATTGAGGTCCATGACGCGTCCTCCGGCGGACGCGGGCGTCCGCGCGGATTAGGTAGCGTAGCGCGGCCGGGGTCGTGAGGATTGTTCGCGGTAGGGTTAAATGTTTACGCAGACAGAGGTGCCGTAGGGTGGGCAAAGCGAAGCGTGCCCACGATTTGAAGGCAGATGGAACGAGATGGTGGGCACGGCGCAAGGGCGCCTTTGCCCACCCTACGAAACCTGCGCATTCCGCCGCTTCCGTGCCAACTGCACCATCTCCATCAGCATGGCCTCGCCCGCATCCACCAGCTCCTCCAGCGTGATGCGCGGCGCCCCCTTGCGGCGCACGGCGCCGCTGCGTGCGAGCAGGGGAATATGGATGAACGCCGCAAGCTGCGGACCACCCGCCTTCACGTTCTCGATCGCGCGCCAGCTTAGGTAGTTGCAGAGATAGGCGCCGGCATCGCGCGAGGGTCGTGCATCGATGCCGGTCAGGCGCGCGGCGCGCAGCAGTCTTGCCGTGTGCGGGCCGAACGTCATTGCGTCCGCATGGCCGGCAATACCGCGCTTGCTGGAGCGGGTGTTGGCGGCATCGGGCCAGAGCATGGTGACGGCGTTGCGCGCGCGGGTCTCGATCCGCAGGTGAGGCGTGCGCGCAGCGAGGCCGAACATCAGAACCGCATCCGGCCTCACTTTCGCGAGCACCTCCGGCAATTGCCGGTCGACCGCGGCGTAGGTGACCGGGAAGATGTGGCTGGAGATCGCGACATCGTCGAGCGCCGGACGGCGCAGTTGCGCAAGCCGCGCGACCAGCGGCTGGGTCGGATTATAGGGCGCGCCGGGAAACGGCCCGAAGCCGGTGAGGAGAATGCGGAGTCTTTCGCTCATTGCAGCAACTCCAACATCTGCTCGGCGGCAAGGGCCGGCGTGAGATGGCCGTCGGCGACCTCAGCCTCGATCTTCCGGACTTTCGTCCGCACCGACGCCTCGCTGCGCAATCGTGCCAGCGTCCGCTGCTCCAGCATCGACCACATCCACTTCACCTGCTGCTCGCGCCGGCGCGCGGCGAAATCGCCGGAGGCGTTCATCGCCTTGCGGTGATCCAAAACCTTCTGCCAGATTTTCGCGATGCCATCGCCGGTGAGCGCCGAATAGGTCTCGACCGGCGGATGCCAATGCTCGGACCGCGGGCTGAGGATGTGCAGCGCGCTTCGATAATCCGCGGCGGTGATCTTGGCGCGCTTGAGGTTGTCGCCGTCGGCCTTGTTGATCGCGATCATGTCGGCGAGCTCGACCAGGCCCTTCTTGATGCCTTGCAGTTCATCGCCGCCGCCGGGCAGCATAAGTGCGAGGAAGAAATCGGTCATGTCGCAAACGGCCGTCTCGGACTGGCCGATGCCGACGGTCTCCACCAGCACGACGCCGAAGCCGGCGGCTTCGCACAAGAGCATCGCCTCGCGCGTCTTGGCCGCAACGCCGCCGAGCGTGCCCGAGGACGGTGAGGGACGGATGAACGCATCATTGGAGGCGGACAGCCGCGCCATCCGCGTCTTGTCGCCCAGGATCGAGCCGCCGCTGCGCGCCGAGGACGGGTCGACCGCGAGCACGGCGACCTTGTTTCCCTGTTCGATGAGGTAAGTGCCGAGCGCATCGATGGTGGTGGATTTGCCGACGCCCGGCGATCCCGTGATACCGACGCGAAACGCCTTGCCGGTGTCGGGCAGCAGCAACTGCACCAGCTCGCGCGCCAGCGCCTGATGGTCGCCGCGCCGGCTCTCCACCAGCGTGATGGCCCGGGCGAGAGCCGCGCGACTGCCGGCGCGAAGCTCCTTGGCGAGGGTCTTGATGTCCAGCGAGGCCTTCTTCTCAGTCATGCCCTGCTTTACAACGCCGAGGCGAGGCAGGCGAGACCCGCCCGCCCGATATCACCGGGATGCTGCCGCCGCCGTCTGCGGCTGTTTCACCTTGCGCCACACCCACACCATCACCGGCCAGAGCAGGGCGCCGATCGCCATGGCGGCGAGGATGGCTGCGACCGGACGTTCGAAGAACGGCAGGATGCTTCCGTCCGACTTGATCAGAGAGGTGACAAAGGCCTGCTCGACCATGGTGCCCATGACGATGCCGAGCACCATGGCGGCGACGGGATAGCCGTTCGCCTCCATGACGTAGCCGATCACGCCGAAGGCGGCGACGGTGACGACGCCGAACATGTTGTTGCCGATCGCGAACGAGCCGACCGCGCAGCACAGCATGATGATCGGCATCACGGTCGAGCGCGGCGCCAGCAGGATATAGGCTGCGACGCGGATCATGGCGATGCCGAGCGGGATCATCATGATGTTCGCGATGATGAACATCAAATAGATCGCGTACATGCTCGACGCCTTCTCGGTGAACAGCGTCGGGCCCGGATTGAGACCCTTCATGTAGAGCACGCCGATCGCGATCGCGGCGATGGTGTCGCCGGGGATGCCGAACAGCAACGAGGGCACCCAGCCCGAGGCAATGCTGGCGTTGTTGCTAGCGCCGGCCTCGACCAGGCCCTCGACATGGCCGGTGCCGAACTTTTCGGGCTCCTTGGAGAAGCGTTTCGACATCGCGTAGGAGACCCAGGCGGCCATGTCGGCACCGGCGCCCGGCAGCACGCCGATGATGATGCCGACGATGTTCCCGCGCGTCATCTGCCAGTGATACAGCTTGGTCAGCCTCCACTGGCCGGCCATGATGCTTCCGAATTTTCGCCGCGGCAGCGGCGGCGGCTCGGGCGTCAGCATTGCGCGCATCACCTGCGCCACCGCGAACACGCCGACCAGCGCCGGGATTGGCTCGATGCCGCCGAACAGATCGGTGAGGCCGAAGGTGAAGCGCGGGATGCCGCCGGGGTTTTCGATGCCGACGCAGGAAACCAAGAGGCCGAGGAACATGCCGGCGATCGCCTTCACCGGCGAGGAGCGCGCGACCAGAGTGGCACACATCAGGCCGAGCAGCGCCAGCCAGAAATACTCGTAGGTCGAGAACGACAGCGCGATCTCGGCAAGGGGCGGCGCCAAAATCATCAGCGACAGCACCCCGGCGATGCCGCCGACGGCGGAGAACCACACGCCGGCGCCGAGCGCGAGCTCGGCCTGGCCCTTGCGGGTCATGGCATAGGCCTCGTCGGCATAGGCGGCGGAGGCGGGCGTGCCGGGAATGCGCAGCAATGCGCCCGGAATGTCACCGGAGAAGATCGCCATCGAGGACGCCGCGACGATGGTCGCGATGGCCGCGATCGGCGACAGATAGAAGGTCACGGGGACGAGCAGGGCGGTCGCCATCGTTGCCGACAGGCCCGGCAGCGAGCCGATCACGAGGCCGTACACGGAGGCTGCGAACATCGCGATGATGACCTCCCAGGTGGAGATCAGCGCGAACGCGTCAAGCAGGGTTTTCAGCATGGGATTACCAGGGCGTCGGCAACAGGCCGGCGGGCAGCGGCACGCGGAGCAGCTTGCCGAAGATGAGGTGAATGGCGAACGGCGAGAGCGCGGCGATCGGCAGCGCCAGCTTCCACTTGGCCCCTAACGCGGTCGAGGTGATGTAGACCATGATCGCCGCGGTGATGATGAAGCCGAGCCGGTCGGCGGCGGCCACGTAAAACAGCAGCAGCGCCGGCGGCAGCAGGGCGCGCAAGCCGTAGAGTTTGCCCTGCGGCGGCGGCGCGGCTGCCTGGCCGTCCTCCAGCGGAATCAGTTCTTCCTCCTCCTCGAAGGAATGGCCGATGCCGAACACGATCGCGAGCCCGCACAGCGCTAGCCCCGTGCCGATCACCAGCGGAAACACGTTGGGGCCGACCGGCTGGCCCGGCACCGGCGGCAAGATCCAGCCGCCATAGGCAGCCGCCGCGCCGAGCGCGACGAGAAACGATCCCGTGACGGAGTCGGGAAGACGCATGGAGAAAAGTCCTGTCAGAATTCCGGGGGAAGCGCTCCCTCTCCCCGCGTGGGTCGGGTTAGCGCATGTGCCGAAAGTGCTTGGCCTGCATGGTTCGAGACGCCCGCTCTCGCGGGCTTCTCACCATGAGGGTCTGATATCTCGCCGCAAGAAGCGACCTCATCCTGAGGGCCCGCCGGAGGCGGGCGTCTCGAAGGATGGGCTGCAAGCGAGCTACTCGCCACCTTCTTCTTCATAAGCGATAGCCCGCCGCACGCGAGGAGGGGTGAACAATCACGCCTTGCTCAGGCCCGCCGCTTTCATCGCTTCGCCCATCTGGGCGTCGCCCTTGTCCATGAAGCCTGCGAACTGGGTGGCATCGCCCCAGACAGTGCCGAAGCCGCGATTGCTCATGAAGTCCTTGAACTCGGCGGATTCGTAAACCTTCTTCAGCGCCGCCGTGAGCTTGGTTGCGATCTCCGGCGGCAGGTTCTTCGGTGCGCCGATGCCGCGCCAGGCGCCGGTTGCGTAGTCGATGCCCATCGCCTCCTTCAGCGTCGGCACGTCCTTGAACACCGGATTGCGCGCGGGGGCCATGATGGCGAGGCTCTTCGCCTTGCCCGCCTCGATGATGGCACGCGCCTCCGGCACCGAGCACGTGGTGAGGTCGAGGCCGCCGGCGGCGAGATCCTGCATCGCTGGCGCTGCGCCGTTCGACGGCACCCAGGCGACCTGGTTGGCGGGCAGGCCCATCGCCTGCATCCAGCCGACCAGCGCCAGATGCCAGATGCCGCCCTGGCCGGTGCCCGAAGCCTTGAACTTGCCGGGAGGGGCGGCCTTGATCGCCTCGGCGAGCTCCTTGACCGTCTTGTAGGGCGAGGATGAGGAGACCTGGATGCCCGGGGGGTCCTCGTTCATCAGGGCCAGCGGCGTGTAGCTCTTCGGCGTCAGCTCGGTGAGGCCCTGCCAGTGCATCATCGAGATTTCGACGGTGAGCATGCCGATGGTGTAGCCGTCGGGCTGTGCGGTCGCGATCGCGCTATGGCCGACCACGCCGGAGCCGCCGGTGCGGTTGACCACGTTGAAGGGCTGGCCGAGGTCCTTTTCCAGCAGCGCAGCGACAATGCGCGCGGTCGCATCGGTTCCGCCGCCAGCGCCCCAGGGAACGATCACGGTGACCGGACGGGCCGGATAGGCTTGCGCGAGCGCGGGCTTGAACCCGAATGCGGCGGATGCCGCGACTGCGGCCGTTGAAGCCGCAAAAGTGCGGCGCGAAATCTTGGACATTGAATGCCTCCCAGCGGCGCCCGTGACGTGGCGCTCTTGTCAATGGCGACATTCTAGTCGGCTTTGCAGCGCCGCCGCAAGGTAGCGCTACCAACGAGATCGACATGTTGTGTGAATACTGCATGCCCATTCGGATGGGCAGTCGGAAATCGGGTGGGTTTTGCCCGCACGCGCCGTCAATCTGAGCGCGTAACGAAAGCAAAGGCAAGCCATCGATGACCCAAGCCTATTACAGCGCCGTGCTGGACCGCCCGCTCCACGAAGTCTGGTCGCTGATCCGCGATTTCAACAATTATCCCGCTTATATCGACGGCGTGAGCGAGAGTGTGATCGAAGACGACAAGCGCGGCGATGAAGTCGGCGCCATCAGACGCTTCTGCTATCTCGGAAACTGGATCCGCCAGCGCCTGGTCGATCACTCGGACCGGCAGCACACCTTGACCTATGCCGGTCTCGAAGCGCTGCCGTATCCGCAGGATGACGGAAGCCAGAGGACGGCGCCAGCACGCTATCAAGGCACCATGCATCTGCGTCCGATCACCGAGGGTGACCGTACCCTGATCGAATGGTCGGTCGCGCTCGATACCGAACCTGCGGACGCCGATCGCTGGCAAGCTCTGTTTGCGTCCTGGATTCCCGGTTGGGCGGATTCGCTTGCGCGGACGCTGGCTCGGGCCAGTTAGCCATCGCTCACTGCTCTTCCGCGTCGCCCTTCGGCCGCGCGCCGCCGAAGATGCGCGTGCCTTCCGCGGTGAGGTAAGGCTTCAGCATCTCCCACGGCACGAATGCCACATACTCGCCCTCGGCGTAGGGACCGACGGCGTAGGGCGGGTAGTGGAAGGTGAGGCCGGAGCTCTTGCCCGCTTCGGTCGAGGGCACGAGCGTCACCGCGCCGACCTTCATCAGGCTCGGCTTCAGCTCCTTGAACCATTCGTCAGTCACGGTTTCGCCGGCGCCGCGCTTCTTCTTCTCGGCCGTCAGCGAGACGATGATGGCCTTCACCATCGCCTTCATGGTCGCGCCGTTGTCGGCGGTCTCGGTGAAGAACGGCCGGATCGAGATGCGCTTGTTGTCGGCCTTGTCCCACAGGATCGTGTTCACGTCCGAGTTGGGATGCGCGCCGCGGGTGTTCATGTAGTCGTTGCGGAGGACGCTGACGTAGCGGTCAGCGACCACCGAGCGGATCTCATATTTGCGCTCGAAGTCCCAGCCGCCTTCTTTAAAGAATTGCGGATCGGCTTTGCGCGAGGCGGCAGCTTCGGCCGCGTTCTTGTCGAGCCATTTCTTGCCTTCGGCAAGGCAGTCCGCCGCGAGCGCCGCATCCGCCTTGATCCTGTCGTCGAGGAAGACGCGGGCGTCGATGCTCTTGGTCTTGATGACGGCGTCGGGCTTGGGGTCGGCTGCGTGGGCGGAGCCAAACAGCGCACTGCAAACCGTTGCGACAGCGAGCGCGCGCATGAACGTTGGCGCGAGACACATCACGCAAAATCCTTCTTGTCGGAAGATCGACGGCGACGGCTACTCCGCCGCCTCGCTATGCCCAAGCCGCGCATTCAGCTTGCGGATCAGCTCCTCCGCGGCCTCCGCGATCACGGTGCCCGGCGGGAATATCGCCTCGGCGCCGGCGGCATAGAGCGCATCGTAATCCTGCGGCGGCACCACGCCGCCGACGATGATCATGATGTCGTCGCGGCCCTGCTTCTTCAGCGCGGCCTTCAACTCGGGCACTGCGGTAAGGTGCGCTGCCGCGAGCGAGGAGACGCCGAGGATGTGCACGTCGTTCTCGACCGCCTGCCGTGCCGCTTCATCCGCGGTCGCAAACAGCGGCCCGATGTCGACGTCGAAGCCGATGTCGGCGAAGGCGGACGCAATCACCTTCTGGCCGCGGTCGTGGCCGTCCTGGCCGATCTTGGCGACCAGGATGCGCGGGCGGCGGCCTTCGGCCTCCTCGAAGGCGTCGATCAGCGCCTGAACCTTCTCGACCTGGTTGCCCATGCTGGACGCCTCCCGCTTGTAGACGCCGGTGATGGATTTGATCTCGGCGCGGTGCCGGCCGAACACCTTCTCCATCGCGTCCGAAATTTCGCCGACGGTTGCTTTCGCCCGTGCCGCGTCGATGGCGAGCGCGAGCAGATTGCCATTGCCTTCGCCGGCCGAACGCGTGATGGCCGCGAGCGCGGCATCGACGTCCTTCTGGTTGCGCTCGCTCTTCAGCCGCGTCAGCTTGTCGATCTGCAAGCGCCGGACATTGGTGTTGTCGACCTTCAAAATATCGATCGGCACCTCGTCGGTCGGCTTGTACTTGTTGACGCCGATCACCGCCTGCTTGCCGGCATCGATGCGGGCCTGGGTCTTGGCGGAAGCTTCCTCGATGCGCAGCTTCGGCAGGCCGGCCTCGATCGCCTTGGCCATGCCGCCGAGCTCCTCGACCTCCTGGATGTGGCCCCACGCCTTGGCGGCGAGGTCACGCGTCAGCCGCTCGACGTAATACGAGCCGCCCCAGGGATCGATGATGCGGGTGGTGCCGCTCTCCTGCTGCAGGAACAGCTGGGTGTTGCGGGCGATGCGCGCCGAGAAATCGGTCGGCAGCGCCAGCGCTTCGTCGAGCGCGTTGGTGTGCAGCGATTGGGTGTGGCCTTGGGTGGCCGCCATCGCTTCCACCGTCGTGCGCATCACGTTGTTGAAGACGTCCTGCGCGGTCAGCGACCAGCCCGAGGTCTGGCTGTGCGTGCGTAGCGAGAGCGAGCGCGGATCCCTAGGGTTGAACGGCTTCAAGAGCTTGGCCCAGAGCAGGCGCGCGGCGCGCAGCTTGGCGACTTCCATGAAGAAGTTCATGCCGATCGCCCAGAAGAACGACAGGCGCGGCGCGAAGCGGTCGACATCGAGACCGGCGGCAAGACCGGCGCGCAAATATTCGACGCCGTCGGCGAGCGTATAGGCGAGCTCGAGGTCCTGCGTCGCGCCGGCCTCCTGCATGTGATAGCCGGAGATGGAAATAGAGTTGTACTTCGGCATCTTCGTGGAGGTGTAGGCGAAGATGTCCGAGATGATCCGCATCGAAGGCGCCGGCGGATAGATGTAGGTGTTTCGCACCATGAACTCTTTCAGAATGTCGTTCTGAATGGTGCCCGACAGCTTCTCCGGCGGCACACCCTGTTCGCCCGCGGCGGCGACATAGAGCGCGAGGATCGGCAGCACCGCGCCGTTCATGGTCATGGACACGCTCATCTGGTCGAGCGGAATGCCCGCAAACAGCGTGCGCATGTCGTAGATGGAATCGATGGCGACGCCGGCCATGCCGACGTCGCCGCCGACGCGTGGATGGTCGCTGTCATAGCCGCGATGGGTGGCGAGATCGAAGGCGACCGAGAGGCCCTTCTGTCCTGCCGCCAGGTTGCGGCGGTAGAACGCGTTGGAATCCTCCGCTGTGGAGAAGCCGGCATATTGCCTGACGGTCCAGGGCTGGTTGACATACATGGTCGGGTAGGGGCCGCGCAGGTAAGGCGCGATGCCAGGATAGGTCTCGAGGAAGTCGAGCCCGGCAAGATCAGCCTCGCCATAAGCGGGCTTCACCAGAATGCCCTCCGGCGTCAGCCATGGCTCGGCGCTGCCTGACGGCGGGGCGGCGGCAGTGCGCTCGAAGGCGACGTCGGCGAAATTGGGAATGCGGCTCATTCCTTGGATTCCTCAAACTTACGGTTTCGTTCGATCAGTTCCTGAACCGGATGGCGGAGGGGCCTGATCATGAGCCTCACCATTCTAGTGATAAGCCACATCACTGCGTGGAACAGCAGGACTAACAAATCGAGCAGAAAGAACGCCAAGAAGGCTAACACCAACTGCATCGCGGCCTAATCCCGGTTTCATGCTCCAGATTATGCTAATCATGATCCGGATGCTGATGGCTGACGATCGTCGCCATCTTCTCCGGCCCGTAATTCTGCTGCGTGGTCTGGCTCGGCAGGTTGGCGATTCCGACGACCCAACCGAGCCGGGATTCAGTTCCGTATTGCCGCGTTGGCACCACGTGGTCGGGGCGGTCGAACGCGCCGGTCATGATCTCGATCCGCTCGCCGTCGATGCGGCCAAAACTCAGCGGCGTGCCGCAGGCGGCGCAATAGCCGCGCTCGGCGATCGTGGAGGAGCGGAAGAACGACGGCTTTCCCTTGGTCCAGGCAAAGTCCGTCTTGTTGATGTCGGCAAAGGAGGCGAACGGCGCGCCGCTGGCCTTCTGGCACATCCGGCAGTGGCAGATCGACACCTTGTTCGGTGTAGCCGTCAGCGCAAAGCGGACCGTGCCGCATTGGCAGCCGCCGGTGAGAACGGGTTTACCTGCTTCCGTCATGGCTGCTCCATCCGAAGGTAGGCGCCCTGCAGCGTCGCAAGCGCATCGCCCCCGGCGAAAACAAAACCCGTGACGCCGGCGGCCCGCTGTGCCGCCTCGGCCTCAGCCGGACGGCCTGCCAAATAGATATGTCGCGCGCCCGCCCTTTGCAGGGCCTTCGCCGCAGCTTCCGCGTGTTCCGCATAGACCTTGTCGCTGGAACAAAGGCAGGCAAGCGCCGCGCCGGACGCCTTGAAGGCGGCAGCCAGCTTGGCCGGATCGGCAAAGCCCTCGCTGCCCGTGGCCTCGATACCGCCGGCCTCGAAGAAGCTCTTGGCGAAGGTCGCGCGCGCGGTGAAATCGGCGGGCGTGCCGAGATTGGCCAGAAATACTTTTGGCCGCGTGCCGCGCGACTTGAGCGCCGCATCGGACTTGTCACGCAGCGCCTCGAACGGTTGCGCAAGCCGGATCGGCGGCAGCGCATCGAACTTGTATTTCTGCTCACCGTACGGTGTCAGCGCAACCGGCGTCGCCTTGAGCACCCTCGTTTCACTCTCGTGCAGGTTGGGAAACTCGCTGGCGCCGGTCAGCACGTCTCGGCGTTTGGCGATGTTGGCGTCACGCGCCTTTCGCGCGGCTGCGACCTTGCTCTGAAACAGGCCTTGCTGAAGCGCGGCGAAGGCGCCGCCGGCTGTCTCGCTCTCCCGGAACAGCGCCCACGCGGCATCGCAAAGCTGCGCGGTCAGCGTCTCGATGCCGCCCGCGCCCGCCGCGGGATCGCTGACCTTGCCGAGGTTGCTTTCCTCCAGCAGCAGGGCTTGCGTGTTGCGCGCCACGCGCCGCGCGAACGGATCGGGCAGGCCGAGTGCCAGCGTGTGCGGCAGCACGGTGATCGCGTTGGCACCGGCGAGTCCCGCCGCAAACGTCGCGATGGTCGCGCGCAGCATGTTCACGTAGGGGTCGCGCTGCGTCAGCATGCGCCAGGCCGTATCGGCGGCAATGAACAGCGGTTTTGGCGTCAGCCCGCAGGCCGTCTCGATGCGTGCCCACAACAGCCGCAGCGCGCGGAATTTGGCCATGGTCAGGAACTGGTCGGCATCGGCGGCAAGCCGCGCATAGACCATGCCCTGCGCCTGTTCCAGGGGAATGCCGGCGCCTTCGATCGCGCGCAGGTAAGCAACGCCGCAGGCGAGCACGAAGGCAAGCTCCTGCACCTCCGAGCCCCCGGCGTCGTGGATCACGCGTCCGTCGGCAGACGCGAACGGTCCCCTAAAGCCGAGCCCGGCGAGCCCCTTGATGGCGCCGGTGACGGCCGGAGCAATCTCCTCCCAGGTATAAGGACTGTGGCCCCACACCGCGCCGGCCGCGAGCGGATCGAGCCCGAAGCGAATGTCGCAGGCGGCGGGATCCAGGCCCTTGCTCTTCACATATTCCGCGACATGGATCGCCGCCATCCGCGATTGCGGTCCGATCTGGAGCTCGACGCCGATGCCGGCATCGAGATGGATGTCCTTCAAGACTTTTGCGACCGCATCGGCCGAAGGTTCCAGGCCGAACCCATGAGCGCCGCTGCCGCCGGCGAACACCAGAGCGAGCCCGGTCGCGCCGTTCTCCAGATCCTGCAATGCCTGCGCATTTGCGGCCGTCGCATCGGGATGGTCGATCCGCTGGACGATTTGCCAGGGCGCAGCTAACGGCCGCCCCAACACCGGCGCAATGCCCTTGGTGCGCGGATAGAGCGGCTCGATCTTCAGGCCGTCATAGGTCTTGCCGACTAGCTTTTCGAACGGCGCGCCCTTCAGCACGCCATCGACCAGCTTGCGCCAGTCTTCGACGGTTGCTTGGGGAAAATCCGCCGCCAGCGGCAGGTCGTCAGTCACGGAGGTCATGCGGCGAGGGGCTCCCAAACGTCTCGTTATTCGCAGGCGAATTTGCCACGGCGGACCGTCCCTGCAAACGGTCGTTTTTGGTTAACCGGTATCCGGAAGCCGCTCAATGCCTTGCGTCGAGACGCTGGCGAGCCCGTCACGCACACGAATACCCGAGATCACGCGGTCCGGCGCGATTTCGGCCAGCGGCACCAGCACGAAGGCGCGCTCGAACAGGCGCGGATGCGGCAAGGTCAGGTCCGGCTTCTGCAACGAGACATCGTCATAGGCGATCATGTCGAGATCGAGCGTGCGCGGTCCCCAGCGCCGTTCCTTGTCACGCGTGCGACCGAATTTCTGCTCGACTTTCTGCAGCACGAACAGCAGCGCATGCGGATCGAGGTCGGTCTCGATCTCGACGCAGGCGTTGATGAAGGGGGCCTGATCCTCGTCGCCCCAGGGCGGCGTCGCATAGTCCGAGGAGCGCGCGATCAGCGCGGCTTGCGCCATGCCGCAGATATGGGCGATCGCCTTGCCGAACGTCGCGCGGACATCGCCGACATTGCCACCGAGTGCGATCAGGACGCTCGCCATCAGGGATGCCGTGAGCGCGTCAGCATGATGCCGACATCGTCGAAGATCGCGGCGATCGGCGCATGCGGCTTGTGCACGGTGATCTTCACGGCGCGGATGCGCGGGAAGTTGGACAGGATGGCGTCGGCCACTGCGCCTGCGGCGCGCTCCAAGAGTTTGTAATTGGTGTTCTTGAATGCCGCCGTCGTGGTCGCGACGACGTCGGCATAGGACACCGTATCCGCGAGCCGATCGCTGCGCGAAGGCTCCGACAGGTCGGTATAGAGTTCGAGATCGATGACGAAGCGCTGGCCGACTTCGGTCTCGTGGTCCATCACGCCGTGGCGGGCGTGGATCGACAGGCCGGTGACGAAGATCGTATCGGTCATTACGTGTTCTCTGGCTTGCCCTCGATTGCGTTCGCGACCCGCAGGGCCTGCAAGGTCTCGGCGACGTCATGGGTCCGGATGATTTTTGCGCCGCGCTGCGCGGCGATCAGATGCGCGGCGATCGAGCCGGCGAGCCGTTCTTTCGGCTCCGACGGCGACACCGAGGCGATGAAGCGCTTGCGCGAGGCACCGACCAGGATCGGCAGGCCGAACATCTCGAATTCGCGTAAGCGCGCCAGCGCGGTCATGCTCTGCTCGGCAGTCTTGCCGAAGCCGATGCCGGGATCGAGCACGATCCTGTCGCGCGCGATGCCGGCCTTTGCGGCGATGTCCAGCGAACGCAGGAAGAACGTCTTCATGTCCGTGATGATGTCGATGGCGGGATCGGCGTCGTCGCGGTTGTGCATGACGATGACGGGGACGCCTTTCGCGGCCACCAGTGGAGCCATCGCGGCGTCGCGCTGCAGGCCCCAGACGTCGTTGGGGATCGCCGCGCCCTGGTCGAGCGCGAAGGCCACCACCTCGGCCTTCATGCTGTCGATCGAGACCGGCACGCCGAGTGCAACCACGCCCGCCAGCACCGGCTTCAACCGGGCAAGCTCGTCATCCGCCGTGACTGCCTTGGCGCCCTTGTAGGGCCGGGTGGACTCGGCGCCGATATCGATGATGTCGACGCCGTCCGCAATCATTGCCCGCGCCCGCGCGAGCGCCTGCTCGGGCGCGATGAACTCGCCGCCATCGGAAAAGGAGTCCGGGGTGATGTTGAGCACGCCCATCACCGCCGGAATGGGCCGTTCCAGCAGCGTCCGCAGCGCATCTAGCCCGGCCGAGCCGGCCGGCGGGACGGATGGGGAGGGCGAGGCATTCATGCGCGTGGCTTTGCGCGGTCAGGGAGAGGGAGTCAAGCGGGGAGGGGGTGGATGAGCAGCCCTCTAGCACCGTCACCCTGAGGTGGCCGCTTCTTCAGCGGCCCTCGAAGGGCGACGGCCCGGCTCTCTCCATGCCGATGTGGCTGTGGCCGTGCATCCTTCTAGGCTCGCCGAAGAGGCGAGCACCTCAGGATGACGGAGAGGGAAGTGGGCTAGTACGTGATCTTCGGCTGCAGCTTCTTCGCCTGGGCGATGATGTCGCCGACCGACTTCTCGGAAGGCAGGATGCGGAGCAGCTTCTTCTTCTCGTTGGCGTCACGCATGCTCTGGGCGAGCCTTGCCGGATTCCGATAGGCGAGCTCACGCACGGTGGTGACGCCGGCGGCGCGGACCAGGCCGACCTTGGCGCGGCCCATGCCGGGGATACGCATGTAGTCGGAGACGTTGGCCCATTCCAGCAGCAGCTGCTCGCTGATGCCGGTCTTGGCGGAAAGCGCCTTGCGGCCCTTCACCGTGCCGGCCGCCTCGAGCAGCGCATCGGTGGTGCGGATGCCCTGCGCCTTCAACTTGTTGGCGGCAAAGACCGACAGGCCCTCAATCTCGGAGATCGGATATGTCATGATACTCGATATGAAATGCCAAGGCCTCAGGCGAACTGGCTGAGGCCCGGCGTCCCCGCAACGATCCTGCCCATCTGATCTGCTCCGATTTTGTCTCGGCCGAAGCGGAAAAGTTCACGCGCGACGTTTTGAATCTCGGACATGCCAAGTCCCAGGCCCATCAGGCGCGTGCCGACCGCCATCAGGCCGCCGCCCATCAGCCGCGACAGTCCGCCGCCGCTCCTGGACGCCTCGATCGCGGCTTCCGCTCCGGGGATCTGATCGATCAGGGCCTGCACGCTGTCGGAAGGACCCTCACTGCGGAGGAAGCCCAGGATGATGCCGACGGTCTTTTCAGCGACAGCACCATCTATGCTGGCGTTTGTCGCCAGCCGCCCGATCAGCTCGTCCATAAGGCCCGCCCCTCAGCCGGTTTGCTTGCCGGAATATTGCTTTCGAAAACGATCTTGAGCCGGTGTGATGTGAAATACAAGCGATGAACGCAGCCGTCGTCGCGATTCACCTTCGAACGCGCGAGAAGTGTTGCAGCGGTGCAAGAGCGGAGATGGAATCGGCGAAAAATTGCCGCGTTGCGAACGCCGCGTTCCTACTTTCGGCTGATGTCGTGCACCTATCCGACAATGTCGCAGGTCGGGCGCTTTGAATGGTTTCAATGGACGTGGGACATGCATTAAACTACGGAACTGCCGCCTTTGAGTTTCAATACGCGAAACCGGCAGAGAGATCAGAGAGAATAATGACCGCACAGGACAGCAAGCTCGGCGATACCGACGACAAGATCTTCGTCGGCAAGGGAGACGAGCAGGCCTGGCTGACGCTGGCGCTCGCCAATCGCCACGGCCTCGTCACGGGAGCAACCGGAACCGGCAAGACGGTGACGCTGCAGGTGATGGCGGAAGGATTTGCGCGTGCCGGTGTTCCGGTCTTCGCGGCCGACATCAAGGGCGATCTCTCCGGCATCTCCGAGATCGGTGTGCCCGCGGACTTCATCCTCAAGCGCGCCACCGAGATGGGGCTGACATTCCAGCCCGACCACTTCTCGACGGTGTTCTGGGATGTGTTCGGCGAGCAGGGCCATCCGGTGCGGGCGACCGTCACGGAAATGGGGCCGCTTCTGCTCGCGCGCATGCTTGACCTGAACGACGTGCAGGAAGGCGTGCTCAACGTCGCCTTCCGCGTCGCCGATGACGCCGGACTCACCCTCATCGATATGAAGGATCTGCGCGCGCTGCTCGATGCCATCGTGCCGGATACCGGCAAGAAGGGTGCGGATGCCGAAGAGAGCCCGCTGGCCGACGTCAAGAAGGCCGCGCAGGGGTTCGGCAACGTCACCAAGGCCACCGTCGGCACCATCCAGCGCCAGCTCCTGGTGTTGGAGAACCAGGGCGGCACCAAATTCTTTGGCGAGCCGGCGCTGACACTGAAAGACTTCATGAAGACCGACCGCGATGGCCGCGGCATGGTCAACATCCTGGTCGCCGACAAGCTGCTCCAGAACCCCAGGCTTTACGCGACATTCCTGTTGTGGATGTTGTCGGAGCTGTTCGAGGAGCTGCCCGAGGCCGGCGATCTGCCGAAGCCAAAGCTCGTGTTCTTCTTCGACGAGGCGCATCTGTTGTTCAACGACGCGCCCAAGGCGCTGATGGACAAGATCGAGCAGGTGGTCCGCCTGATCCGCTCTAAGGGCGTCGGCGTCTACTTCGTGACTCAGAACCCGATCGACGTGCCCGACCGCGTGCTCGGACAATTGGGCAACCGGGTGCAGCACGCGCTGCGCGCCTTCACCCCGCGCGACCAGAAGGCGGTCGCCGCTGCGGCCCAGACCTTCCGGCCCAACCCGAAGCTCGACACTGCCAAGGTGATCATGGAGCTTGGCAAGGGCGAGGCGCTGGTGTCCTTCCTCGAGGGTAACGGCACGCCTGCGATGGTGGAGCGGGTGATGATCCGGCCGCCCTCGGCCCGCATCGGGCCGATCACGCCGGATGAGCGCAAGGCGATCATGGCTGCAAGCCCCGTCAAGGGCAAATACGACACCGCCGTCGATGCCGAGTCCGCCTATGAGATCCTTCAGAAGCGCATCGCCGGCACGGCGGTAACGGTGGACGGCCCGGCCGGCGCAAGCGGCGGCGGTATCCTCGGCCAGATCGGCTCGATCGTCGGCACCATCTTCGGCACCAACGTCAAGCGGGGCCGCCTGTCGGCCGGCCAGGTCATTGCGCGGGACGTGACGCGATCGGTCACCAACCAGGTGATCGGCGGGATGGCCGCCAATATCGGCAAGTCGGTGGGCGGCCAGCTCGGCGGCTCGATCGGTCGCACGCTGGTCCGCGGCGCGCTCGGCGGATTGCTGCGGCGCTAGGCAGAACGCCGTGTTTTGGGCAATTCCGCTTGACCCCAAAAGGTCGTCATGCCCGGGCTTGTCCCGCCTGCGCGGCCGAAGCCGCTTCGGCGAGGCGAAGGCCCGGGCATCCACGTTCTTCGTGCTGCGATAAAGGTCGTGGATGGCCGGGACAAGCCCGGCCATGACGCTGTGGAAGCTCAAGCACTTTGCTCGTCACCTCATGTGCCGTCGCCCGAGGTCACCACCGCAACAATTTCAGGTGAGGGGCTCTCCAAGCCTGCGCCGGTCTGCTACGTCCTGTTCGCCGCCGCACAGGACCACTCCGTGACCTCGCCCGCCCCGTTAGCCAAGCCTGACGCGCCCAGACGCCTATCGCTGCGCGCCCCGCTGGACCTGCTATTTCTGCTCTGCTGCGTCCTGCTAACCGCCGACGTGCTCGTCCCCGAGATCTTCGGCAGCGGCAAGACCAAGGATTACCCGCTGTGGTACTGGGCCGGGCAGCAGGTCTTGCAGGGTGAGCCATTCTATCCCGCCACGGCCATCGAGTATTTCGACTTCATCTATCCACCGCTCCCGGCGATCCTGCTGGCGATCCCGAGTTGGTTCGGCAAGATCCCGCTCTATCTCGTCCTGTCGATCCTGAATGCTTTGGCGTGGTGGTACGCCGGAACGTACTCCCACGTCATGACCGGCTCGGACCGCAAGCCAGGTCCCTGGCTGGAAGCGCTGCCTGCTGTCGTCACCGTGCCCTTCGTGTTCGATATGTTCGACCTCGGCCAGCCCAACCTCGTCCTGCTGGCGATGATGCTCTACGGTTTCTGGAGCTTGCGGTATCAGCGGTCATTGCTCGCCGGCTTCATGTTCGCGCTCGCCGCCGCCATCAAGGTGTTTCCAATTGCGGTGCTGCCTTATCTGATCTGGCGGCGCAAGTGGGAGGCCGTCGTCGCTACGGTCGCCTTCACCGGCATCCTTCTCTATGTCGTGCCGGCGCCGATCCGCGGCTTCGAGCGCAACGCGGCCGAGCTTGCGCTCTGGTACCAGGGCATGGTCGGAACGAGCTCGGAAAAGGGCTTTGGCCAGCGTGACGAGCAGAACTGGTCGGGGGTCAACCAGTCGCTGATCGCCGTCACGCACCGCCTGGTCCGCCCGATCAACTACAATCAGGACAGTCCCAACAAGCCGGCGCGCACGATGAATATCATCGACGTCGACTACAGGACGGCAAACTGGATCGTGCTGGCGTTGTCCGCATTGCTAGGGCTCAGCTTCGTCGCGATCATGCCGCGGCAAGCGCAGCGAACGGCGCGCTCGGATGCCGAGGAGCTCGGCATCCTGTTCTGCCTGATCACGGTGGCCTCGCCCCTGGCGCGGCAATACTACTTCATGTGGCTGTTCTTCCCGATGACGGTGTTGATGCATCGCGCCGCCTTCGACGAGCGGGCGGAGGTGCGCCTCGGAACCTGGCTGGCCCTCGGCGCTGCCGGCATTCTCATGCTGCTGGCGCTGCCGTGGTTTCCAACTGCGCTCCAGGCCTGGGGCAACAACCTCGCTGCGACCGCCGTTCTTGCGGGTACGCTCGCATGGCACATCCGCCATCCGCCGGTTGCGGCTGGCTCCCAGCCTGCGACGGCGCTAAAACCCAAGCATCTCGAAATGTCGCCTTGAGACTCAAATTCAGGAATCCGACCATGGCCAATGCGCAGCTTCAATCCGTGCTCGACCACATCGACAAGGATTTCGACAACAGCCTGGAGCGCCTGTTCGCGCTGCTCCGGATCAAGTCGATCTCCGCGGATCCGGCCTTTGCCGGGGACTGCAAGGCGGCGGCTGAGCATCTCGCGAAGGACATCGCGAGCCTCGGCGTTGCCACCGAGGTGAGACCGACCGCCGGCCATCCCGCCATCGTCGGCAAGACCGGGGCGGGCGGACGGCCGCACGTGATCTTCTACGGCCATTATGACGTGCAGCCGGTCGATCCGCTCGATCTCTGGCACCGCCCGCCGTTCGAGCCCGTCGTCACCGATCATGCCGACGGCCGCAAGATCATCGTCGCGCGCGGCGCCGAGGACGACAAGGGCCAGGTGATGACCTTCGTCGAAGCCTGTCGCGCCTGGAAGAAGGTGACGGGCTCGCTGCCGATCGACATCACCTTCCTGATCGAAGGCGAGGAGGAGGTCGGCTCGAAGAACTTCGTGCCGTTCATCGAGGCCAACAAAGACGAGTTCAAAGCCGATTACGTGCTGGTTTGCGACACCGGCATGTGGGACCGCAACACGCCGGCGATCACGACCTCGCTGCGGGGCCTGCTCTATGAAGAGCTGAAGATCACCGCCGCCAATCGCGACCTGCATTCCGGCGTGTTCGGCGGCAGCGCGATGAATCCGATCCGGCTGCTCACGAAAATTCTGGGCGGTCTGTTCGACGACGACAACCGCATCACCATTCCCGGCTTCTATGACGGGATAAAGGATCTGCCGCCCGACATCCTCGAGCAATGGAAGAAGCTCAACCTGACGCCGGAGATGTTTTTGAAGCCGATCGGCCTGTCGATCCCGGCCGGCGAGAAGGGGCGCCTCCTGATCGAGCAGGCCTCCTCGCGCCCGACCTGCGACGTCAACGGCATCTGGGGCGGCTATATCGGCGAGGGCTCCAAGACGGTGATCCCCTCGCATGCCTCGGCAAAGGTCTCGTTCCGCCTGGTCGAAGGGCAGGACCCGCAAAAGATCCGCAAGGCTTTTCGCGATTACGTGACGGCGCGCATTCCCGGCGACTGCAAGGTCGAGTTCGGCGACCATTCCGCCGCGCCCGCGGTCGCACTCGACTGGAACATGAAGCCGCTTGCCGCCGCCAGCAAGGCGCTCACCGACGAATGGGGCAAGGAGACCGTGCTGATGGGCTCCGGTGCCTCGATCCCGATTGTCGCCGACTTCAAGCGCACGCTCGGCCTCGACTCGCTGCTGGTCGGCTTCGGCCTCGACGACGACAACATCCACTCGCCGAACGAGAAGTACGACCTCCGCAGCTTCCAGAAGGGGATCCGCTCCTGGGCAAGGATCCTCGCGGCGCTGGCGGAGGTGAAGTGACTTCGTAGGGTGGGCAAAGGCGCAACGCGCCGTGCCCACCATCTCTCAGTGATCGTGAAAGAACGTGGGCACGCTGCGCTTTGCCCACCCTACGAGACCTTTATCCGCGGTGCCGTAGGGTGGATTAGCCGAAGGCGTAATCCACCAACTTTGTCCTGCATTCGCGGATACATGGTGGATTACGCCAGCGGACTGCGCTTCGCGCAGCCGCGGGCTAATCCACCCTACGAAGCCCCAAAATAAAAACGCCGCCCGGAATTGGGCGGCGTTTCATTCCAAAAGGCGTAGAGGTTAGTTGGACACTACCCTACACCAAATCGGCAAAATCTCAAGACCGGTAACCCGGCAACTCGCGGTCGAGCTTGCGCAGCAGCGGCGGCCACACGAGGTTGGTGGCGCGCAGCTCGGCGCGATCGCGGTTGGCGAGCAGCTCGGTGTTCTTCTCGATCGCAATCTCCTCGACCGGATAGACCGGCGTGCCGAGTGCGCGCGTGCGCACCTGCATCGAGCAGGCGCGCTCGAGGTGATACATGCGCTCGAAGGCGGAGGCGACCGAGCGGCCGACGGTCAGCGTGCCGTGGTTGCGCAAGAGCATGTGGTTGTGGTCGCCGAGATCCTTCTGCAGCCGCGGCCGCTCGTCGTGGTCGAGCGCGATGCCTTCGTAGTCGTGATAGGCAAGGTCGTGGGTGACGAGCTGGGCGGTCTGGTTCAGCGGCAACAGGCCTTCCGCGCTGCTCGACACCGCGGTGCCGTCGAGGGTGTGGAGATGCAGCACGCAGATCGCGTCCTCGCGCACCTCGTGGATCGCCGAATGGATGGTGAAGCCGGCCGGGTTGATGGTGTATTCGCTCTCGGACAGCTGATTGCCGTGCAAATCGACCTTGACGAGGCTCGACGCGGTGATCTCGTCGAACATCAGCCCATAAGGGTTGATGAGAAAGTGATGCTCGGGGCCCGGCACGCGCGCGGAGATATGGGTGTCGACCAGATCGTCCCAGCCGTACAGCGCGACCAGGCGATAGCAGGCGGCGAGATTGACCCGTTGCTGCCACTCAGCCTCCGTCATATCAGACGGCACTTCCTTCAGGCGCGCTTCCGCTGGCGACATGGCTGATCTCTCCGAACATCGTTGTTGCGGGAGGGAGCCTAGTCTTGGGCGGGGCTGGCAGCAAGGCGCGGGAAGCGCGGCAGTCAAGCGTAGCCCGCATGAGCGAAGCGAGATGCGGGGCCGCTCTGAGAGGGGACCCGGATTTCGCTGCGCTCCATCCGGCTACGAGGCTACGACTCCAGAGAAAATTCTACGGCGCCGGGATCGACAGCAGGCTGGAAATGCTGCGGCCGCGGATGTCGTAGACGCGGGCGAACACCACGTCGTCGCGCTTGATCTCGACCATCACGGGCGCGGTAAGGCCCTTGCAGTAGAACTCGCCGAGCGTCATCGCGAAATCGGCCGCGTTGGAATCCCAGCCGATGGTGAAGTCGGGCCCGAGCGCGACCTGGGCCGGGCGCTGCGGACCGCAGACGGCGACCTTCCATTTGCGATTGGTCGGCGGCACCTCCTGGCGCTCGACGATCTGCTCGCGCAATTCGTCCGAGGCCTGCTTCAGCGCGAGACCCCAATAGTCCAGCATGAAGCGGTCGTCGGCGCCGCGCACCGTACCGGCGATGTGGTTGAAGTGGGTGTATTGATAGGGATGCAGCCGGATCATCTCGGCGAGCGACAGCGCAAGGCCGAAGCAGAAGGTGGCGAGCACGACGGGCTGCCAGGTGCGGTGATTGGCGCGCAGGCGCTCCATGGCCCAGCCGAACGCGACGCCGCCGAGCACCGCCATCGGCGGAATCACGAATACGAAATGGCGGATGCCGTTGTACAGCGCCGGCCGCTTCACCATCGCGATCGCCAGCGGCAGGGTCGCAGCTAACGTCAGCATCAGCAGGATGGTCTTGCGCCGCGCCGGAACCTCGCGTCGCGGCAGCATGGCGAAGGTGCTGACCACCGCGCCGCCCATCAGCACCAGCATCACCTCGGGCAGCTGCAGCGCGAACAGCGTCGGCAGGTAGGACCAGGGCATGTCCGGCACCGACACGATCGCGCCGTCGAACATCTCTTTCCAGGGCTTCTCGAAGAAATGCGAGAAGTAGGTCAGCGCCTCGAAGGGATTGCCGGGCTCCATGATCGACCACGGCCAGATCAGCCCCATCACGAGATAGCCGAACGCGAGGCCGGGCAGCAGCACGTAGACGACATGGGCGAAGCGGCGGACCGATTCGCGCAGGCCCTCGCTCCGCAGTTCCTCCAGGAACAGGGGCAGGAAGCCGAGCACGGCGTAGACCAGCGCGAGCCCGCCGAGAACGCGGCAGCCGAGCGAGAGGCCCGCGCCGAGCCCGACGATCAGGATCGTGCGCGGCGACGGCTGCGGATATTCCTCGGCGAGGCGGACGAGGCCGAGCATCAGGATGATCATGGCCACCGCGAAGGGCGCGTCCTTCGGATTCATGAACATGTGGCCGTAGAAGATCGGGCACAGCGCGAGCAGCAGGAGTGAGGCAAGACCGGCAAGGGGGCCGCCGATGCGGCGGCCGAGCCGCCACGTCACCGCAAGTCCGATCACGCCGACGATGGCGCCGACCAGACGGCGCGTCTCGAACAATTCGAGCGGAATGATCTTGTGCAGGAGGGCCGCGACCATGTCGAAGCCGCCGCCATACATGTAGAGATTCGCGAAGGAGAGCGCCGCGGTGTCCTTGAAGCCGGAACCGAACATGCGCAGCAACAGGTCGGCATATTCGGCGTGGGTATAATCGTCCCAGCCGAGGCCGTAGTCGCGGAAGGTCAAGCCGGCAATGACGGCGACCGCAGCCAGCACCAGCATGGCCAGATCGTCGCAAGTCCGTTCGACCGAGCGCCGCTGAGGCGTGTCGATCGCCGAAGTCGTGATGGATGTCATGGCTATCGGTGCCCCGGAATCCCCTGTTGGCCCTGCTGGCGCGCGCGGGCCTCAACCCCGGACTCCCTATAGCGCAGTTCCATTAGCAAGTAATTGGGCATTATGGCTAAATTCCTGATGCGATGCAGCAATTCCGGATCATTGACAGCAGCCTAGCAGTAATGGGCCGTAGCTGAAGGGAATGTGAATAAGTCCCTGATTTCCTTTTCATTAGGAACGTGGGTTGCAATTCCCGGTTGGCCTGGAACACCGTATGACGGTATCGTGGCGTGACGGGTCGCGTGTGGATGTGCGGCCGGGGGTGAGTTCGATGACCTTGGCATTGTTGATCGCGGGGATTTTCGCCGTCGTGGCGGGCCTCCTTTCGATCCTATTTGGCTTCTCCGTCAGGGAGTTCAGCCTCGGCAGCCCCGTCATAATCTCGGGCACGATCGGCGTCTGCACCGGGATGTTACTGGTCGGTCTCCATGTCGTGGTCATGGAGCTGAAAGGCATCGCGCGCCGGCTGGCTGGAGCTCCGTCCGAGGTTCGGGTCAGGCCCGTGCTGCCGGGCCTCGCCGTGCCTGCCGCCGCTGCGCCCGAGCTGATGACCGCCTCGGCCCCAAGGACCGAGCCGCCACCGCCACCACCCACCGCAGGCCCGCCGCCGTGGCAGAGCGAAGCCGCCGCGCGCGAGCGTCCGCGTGTCGAGGTGCCGCCGGAGCCGGAAGCCCCGACGCCGCCGGCAAGTCCGGAAGCGCCGCGCCGGCGCAACCTCCTGTTCGCCTCGACCTCGCGCAAGGAGCGCGAGCGCGCGGAGGCGAAGGGCGCCGAGGGGGCGCCGCCGCAGCTGCCTGCGGAGCCCACTGAGGCCCTGGATAGTCCGCCAGCAAGCTTCGACGATGCCTGGCCGAAGCCGGACCGCATGCGTCCGCCGGAGCCGCCGGCCGCCTTGCGCCGCCCGCCGGCGCGCTCGCCATCGACCTTCGCGGAGGCCGCTCCGCCGCCTGCACCCGAGCCGACGCCGGCAATTGTCGAGCAGCCGCCCGTGACCGTGCTCAAATCCGGAATCGTCGACGGCATGGCCTATTCGCTCTATTCCGACGGCTCGATCGAAGCGCAGATGCCGGAGGGCATGATGCGCTTTGCCTCGATCGACGAGCTGCGCGCCCATCTCGACCAGCGCAGCTGAGGCAGCTGCGGCCAAGGAAAGCACCACCCCTCACTTGCAATCAGCTCATCCTCGTCAGTTGTCGTATTTCGGCCGAACGTATTGTTGACAGGCAAGAGTTCGGCGTCGTCTATCCCGGAAGGCGCAAGGTGGAGAGGGGGCGGGCCCATGTCGGATGCCGGGGCTAAGAATTTCATCGAGCTGACCGCGAGCATCGTGTCGGCCTATCTCAGCAACAATCCGACGCCGGCCGCGGAGATTCCGAACCTGATCAGCCAGGTGCATGGCGCCCTGGTGCGGGTGTCGTCGGGCCGCACCGAGACCGCGCCGCTCGAGCCGGCGAAGCCTGCGGTCTCGCTGAAGAAGTCGATCGCGCCCGATTATCTGGTCTGCCTGGAAGACGGCAAGCGGTTCAAGTCGCTGAAGCGCCATCTGCGCACGCAGTACAACATGACGCCGGAGCAATACCGCGAGAAATGGGGCCTGCCGGCCGACTATCCCATGGTCGCGCCGAACTATGCGGTGGCGCGTTCGCAACTGGCGAAGCAAATGGGCCTCGGGCAGCAGCAGCGGAAGAAGGGGAAGTAGTGCGGGTCGTGCGAATGGCCGCCGCTCGGGAGGCCTCGTAGGGTGGGCAAAGGCGCGAAGCGCCGTGCCCACGAGCTTCCTCCGATCACACTCAGAAGGTGGGCACGCTTCGCTTTGCCCACCCTACGGGAGCTCCCTACGAAGCTTCTTTACGACGCTTCCGCCAGCGCCTCTTTCGCATCGGTCTTGATGCGCTCGACCATCGAGCGCAGGCCGTTGGAGCGCTGCGGCGTCAGATGATCGCGAAAGCCGAACTCGTTGAACACGGCGATCGCATCGGTATCGAGGATCTCCTGCGGCGTGCGGCCCGAATAGAGCGACAGCACGATCGCGACCAGCCCGCGCACGATATGCGCGTCGCTGTCGCCGCGATATTTCAGGATCGGTGCGCCATTGCCGCGATCGACCAGCTTTTGAAGCCAGACCTGACTGACGCAGCCATTGACCTTGTTCTCGGCAGAATGTTCCGCCTCCGGCATCGGTTCCAGGGTGCGGCCAAGCTCGATGACGTACCGGTAGCGGTCGTCCCACTCGTCCAGAAGCTCGAAATTGTCCCTGATTTCGTCGATGTTGGTCATGCTAGCCCGTGTTCCCGCTTCCCGCCAATATAGGGATGCGAGGGACCGAAATCGATAGGGTTTGGGCGCTAATTCGCCGGCTGCGGACCGCGCCATTCCAGTGCGAGGTCGTCCTGGCTCAGCGTGTCGTGCGGCGCGTCGCTCGAGACGGCATCGCCTTCGCCGGCCATCGCGATCGAGCCGGTATGGTCGGGCGCCTTCTTGTCGTTCTTCTCGTTCTTGTCGTTCTTGTCGTTGGAGATCTGCTCTTTCTTGTCGTTGATGATCTGGTAGATCTTGCGCGCGCCGTCCTGGGCGCGCTGGCCGATGATGGTCGCGGCCTGTCCACCGACCTCGCAGGCCGCCGGCTGGCGCTTGCAGAATTGGGTCATGTCCGAGACGGCCGCGGTCGCAGCCTGCACCGCGTCGGCGGCGCCGATCTGCGGCAGCTTGTCCGATTCGGGTGTCTTGTCCCTGGGCAGGAGCACCAGCACCAGCCCGAGCCAGAATGTGATGCGAAGCAGAAAGCGCATCTTGCGACCTGTACGTTCGATCCCGCCCGCGGCGATCTCCGCGGAAGTCGGACCTAGCAACTCTCGATAAATCGCAAGTGATTGCCTTGAGCTTAATTCGCGGAAAATTTACGCAAAATTCTTTGGGATCGACGGTGTCGTAAATTTTCAATTGACGCCGGCGCCCGCGATTCTGCCGGCATGCGCATCCACCAATTCGAAACCATGAGCGGGAAGGGTGAAACCCTGTGTTCACCATCCTCACTGAAGACGTCGGCAAATCGTCTAAAAAGCCCTGCGATGTCCCGGCGTCCGGCCGCACGCAGCGCCGCCTTAGCACTCGTTTAAGGTCGCTCTGACACGGTGGCTCAACGACAAGGAGGCGTTCCGGCGCGTCTTCCGACGAATGAGCCGAAGCGCGAGACCCGTGACAGTTTTGAGTATCATCCGCGATTGTCTCGATGCGCTGCTGCATCCCTCCGCGCGTTACGATGCGCTGATGCGAGCGCGCCATCGTGCCTTCATGGCGCCGCGGCTGCTCGGCAGCCTGGCGGCTTTTGCCGCATTTCCGGTCTATCTCGCGATGCGCGGCGCGCCGAGCGCGATCGAGGTCGCCGCTTTCGCATGGCTGATCGCGCCGATCCTGCTATCCTGGTTCCTGTCGCGCACCGGCCGCTATGAAGGCGCGCATGTGCTGTCGTCGCTGGCGCTCGCCGGCCTGATCATGGCGGTCGCGGGCACCACGGGCGGCATCGAATCATTCGCCGCGGTCTGGCTGGTCGTGGTTCCCCTCGAAACGGCGCTGTCGGCCTCGCGCCGCGTCACCGCCTTCGCCTCATTGCTCGCGCTGTCCTGTGCGGGAATCCTGATCCTCATCGGCCAGCTCGGCTGGCTGCCGTCAGCAGACACCAGCGCCGCAGAACGCGGCGTGCTGATGGCGTTCGGCGTCGCTTCGGCGACACTCTATGCCGCGGGTCTCTCCTTGGGCGCGGAATCGCTCGCGCGCACCGGCGTCGCGCTGCTGTCGCGCGAGGAGGAGCGTTATCGCCTGCTCGCGCGCAACATGAGCGACGTCGTCTCGCGGCATCAGCGCAACGGCGCGGTGCAGTTCATCTCGCCGGCCGCGGAGGCGATGCTCGGCATATCAGTAGCGCAACTGCTCGGTCACGGCCTGTTCGACCGCGTCCATGTCGCCGATCGCCCGGCCTATCTCACCGCGCTGGCCGATGCCGCGCGTGGTGAGGTGCGCAGCGTCGAGTTCCGGCTGCGGCGTGAGTTGGATGGTTCCGAGCGCGGTCAGATCGATTTTCTCTGGGTCGAGATGCGCTGCCGCCCGGTCGACCAGGATATGGGCCAGAATCTTCACAGCGACGTCACGCGCGAGGCCGAAGTCGTCGCCGTGATGCGCGACGTCACCGGTCACAAGCTGTCCGAGCAGGCGCTGGATCAGGCGCGCAGTGCCGCTGAAGCGGCCGATGCCGCCAAGACGCGCTTCCTCGCCACCATGAGCCACGAGCTGCGGACGCCGCTCAACGCCATCATCGGCTTCTCCGAGATGATCGCGCAGGAGCAGACCTTGATGCTAGGTGCAGCCCAGCGCAAGGAATATGCCCAGCTCATCAACGATTCCGGCCAGCATCTGCTGTCGGTCGTCAACGGCATCCTGGACATGTCGAAGATGGAATCGGGCAATTTCGAGATCGCGTCCGAGCCGTTCGCGCCGCGCGCCTCGCTGATGCATTGCTGCAATCTGCTGGCGCTGAAGGCGCGGGAGAACGGCATCGACCTCGTCACCGACGCGCCGCAGGACCTGCCCGTCATGACCGGCGATCCGCGCTCCTTCAAGCAGATCGTGCTCAATCTCGTCGCCAACGCCATCAAGTTCACCGAGCGCGGCGGCCAGGTTTCCGTTTCCGCTGCGGTGACCGGATCGCAGCTGACGCTGCGCGTCAGCGACACCGGCGTCGGCATCGCGCCTGATGATCTCAAGCGCATCGGCGCGCCGTTCTTCCAGGCGGGCAAGACCTATCAGCGCCGTCACGAAGGCACCGGCCTCGGATTGTCGATCGTGAAGAGTCTCGTGGCGTTGCATCTCGGCGAATTGACGGTACAAAGCAAGCTCGGGGAGGGCACTGCCGTCACCGTCAAGCTGCCGCTCGTCTACACGCCGCCGCAAGTCAAGCCGGCCGAGAGCAACATCGCGACGCTGACGCCGGTGCTGCGCCAAGAGTCGCATGACCAAACTCAGGACCAACCCGCTCTGGTGAAGAAAAGTGCCTAAGAAGTCTGCCAAGGACGAAGCCGCACCCCGCCGCCGTGGCGCCAAAGCCGCGGTGGTCGATGTCGAGACCGAGCGCAATCCCGTCATGCGCGTGCTGCTGCACAGCCCCAAGGACACGCTGGCTGGCCTCGTCGCCGTCGCTGCGATCGGTGCGATCGTTGCCAATGCGCTGTTCCTCCAGACCGGCCGGCATCCCGCGCCGATGTTCGGCACGGTGATCAATCTTCCCGCGCCGTCCTCCGTGCCCCTGTCGAATCCCTTGCCGCGTCCGCGCCCCGTCGGCGCCGACACATCGCCGCTCGAACCGCGCGCAACGGAGTTCCGCGCCGAGCCCAAACCCGCCGAGCGCGCCGCCGAGAAGGCGCCCGAAAAACCCGTCGAAGCGACCGCCTCGACGCGCTCGAACGATCCGATGACCAATCTGGTCAAGCAAACGACGTCGACGCCGCCGTCCGCCATGCGTCCGCCGGCCCCGATTCCCGTGCCGCAGAGCCCGGCCGCACGGCGTATCGCCGGCGTGCAGCGCGCGCTGTCCGAATTTGGCTACGGCAATTTGAAGATCACGGGCACGATGAGCGGCGAGACCCAGTCCGCGATCCAGAAGTTCGAGCGCGAGCACAAGATGCAGGTCACCGGCCAGCTCTCCGACCGCCTGCTGCGCGAGCTCGGTGCGGCGATCGGCCATCCCGTCGAATAATTTCCACGCGCGTGCGACGGCTGGCGCTGACTGCGCGGCTGGCCTATCGTTCGACTCATGCGTTTGAAATCAAATATATGGGTCGCGGCCTACCTGCGCCGATGCCAGACCGAGGGCGTGTTCGGCGCGGTCCGCCGTCGCGGTGCCGAGGAGGCGGGCGCGGTGTTCGTGAAGGTGTCGCTGCTCGACGGCCATGCGATGCTCTACGTGCCGGCGCCGCAGACCGTCTATGACGATGGCCGCCCCGTCGATCGCTTCTTCGTGCCGGTCGCGCCGCAGTCCTTGCCGGAGCATACCATCGAGGAACGGCTGACCAGGGAAATCCGCTTCGATCCGGACGCCTGGATCGTCGAGACCGAGGATCGCGCCGGGCGGCATTTTCTGGAACTGGCGAAGACGTAGCTGCTGCACCGTCGTCATTGCGAGCGGAGCGAAGCAATCCAGAATGCTCCCGCGGAGGGACTCTGGATTGCTTCGTCGCAAGGGCTCCTCGCAATGACGAGCTTGCAGTTCGTTGCGTTCCATCCGGGCTACGGACTAAACCGTCTGCGCTACCGCTCCGATGATCCGTCGGTGCCGGTGCGGCGCGGCGGCATCGCACCGGGCTGCACGCCCGGCCGCGTCTGGCTCGCGCCGGCGCGGGCGCGCTGGCGTTCGCCGTCGTGCAGCGAGGGCTGATACTTGGCCCGCGTCACCGCGAGCGTCGAGCCGCGCCAGGCCGCCAGCATCACCAGCGCCGAGCGGTCGCTGAGGCGGTCGTAGAGTCGCGACAGCCGGTACACCTCGTTCACGGACGTGCCGATCGCTGGCTTGAAGAACAGCAAAATGCGCTGGAAGTTCGGGCTCGGCATGTCGATCGCGCGCGCCGCGACCGCGAGCGCCTCGCCACCGGCATCATCGACGATCTGGGCTGCGACGCGCGAGGGCAGGATGAGGCTGTCGCCGAGCTCCAAGGTGAAGTTCTCGGCGTCGCCCGCGATGGCTGCCATCTCCAGGATCTGGATTGCGCGCTTGGTGCGCACGGTCGGAATACGAGGTGCGGCCTTCAGCGGGGTCTGCGCCAGATTGTGCAGGATCAGCGCGCGCTCGGATGCGCCGGCGCGGAAGAACATGTCGTGGATCTCGGCGGCGTCCTTCGGCTGCATCGCCATGTTCGAGGCCATGCGGAGCTCGGCGTCCGAGGGCGTGCGGACCGGCGCGGGCGCGGGTGCGGGAGTGGGTATCTCGCGCGCCAGTGGAACCCTGCGACCTTCCTGCGCGGCGACCAGTCCGAGCTTCTGCAGCACCGGGACGGGCGTCTGTGGATAGATCGCGAGCTTGGCCTTGATGGCCGCGCGCGTCGCATCGTCGACCTGGTCGATCAGCCGTGTCGCAAGCTCGGTGAACTGACGCTGCTCGTCGTCGCTGTGGATGCGCGTCTGGACGTAAAGGTCGGTCAGCACGCGCAGCAGCGTCGGCCGAACATCGACGCCTTCGCGACGGGAGAGGGACATCAGCCCGTCGAATCCGGGAAACAGCGACTTGGTCATGGAGAGATACGCGACCTGGGAAGGATACTCGCCGCCAGCCTATCGCAGGCTCCTTTAAAGGCTCGTTAAGGAAAACGAGGCGTGAAGCCGAACGCTCGACTTGTCGCGGTCTCGTGCCGCAACGGGACGTCGCGGCCGGCCCGTGCGGCTACGGTCCGAACGCCGCGTTTACACCCCGTTAACCATGAACTGATCTTAATGAATTGCATGTTGCAGGGGCGCGTTCGGTCGCGCGGCAATTGAAGAGAGCTGACATGGGGACCATCATTGAATTTCCGGCCGGTCGCCGGGTGGGCTCGTCGGGGGATGTCGCTCCGCGCGCGGACATGGGAACGATCCTGATCCTTCCTGTCATCCGTATCGAGCGCGAGGCAGATGAAACCAGCGGCGATCGCGGCCCTGAGCAGGGCACAGCGCCGGGGCGCCGTCGTCGCCGTCGCTGATTTCAGGCTTATGTAATGCCGGACACCATCCGCCAGATCCGGTCTGTCCTATCGGCGCTCCTGCTCGCGCTGCTGGCTGCGATGCTCGCGGCCTGTAGCGGCGGCGATTTCGGCCGCACCCGCGAGAGCATGCGCAGCGACGACATGCATCGCTGGCTGGGGGCGGAGGTCACCTCCAGCGTCGGCCTGAAGCCTTCGCAGTTCCAGCTCACCGACGAAGAGCGCCAGCTGCGCGACCTCGCCTATCCCATGATCGAGCCGCCGCTGTCGCGCCCCGCATGGAAGAGCGTGTTCGGCGACTACAAGGCGCTGCCGTCGCCCTGGCGTCAGAAGATCGTATTCGATCGCACCATGTACGGACGCACGCTGATCGACGAGCCGCACCGCTCGCATTCCTCGCGTTATGCGCAGCTGATCGAGGACGTGCGCAACGACATCACCCGCTTCGAGCCGTTCTTCGCCAGCGCGATCCGCGTCATCGATCTCGACAGGAAGCGTGATGCCAGCATGGCGCGCGTCTCCGCGCTCTCGCCGAGGGAGAAGGACGATGCGGTCGCGCGCATGCAGGAGAACTCGCTGATCGTGCAGTGGGTGCAGCAATGCCTGGAGCAACGCGTCTCGTCCTACCGCTGGGCGCTGGAGCGTCTGGTGATCCAGGCGCCCGACGGCATGGCCGCCGACGCCGACCGCCTGATCGGCGAGCTCGCCGCCCAGACCGCCAATCCCCCGGTTGCGGCGCAGCCGCCGTACGGCCGCGCGGTCGTCTCGAAAGGCTGAGCGCGGGGTCCGGGCCCCTGGTCGAGCTGGGCTCCCTGGCCCGCGGCCAATCAACCTGAACCGTCTGGCAGCCGCCCCAACCCTTGAGGTCTTCGGGAACCCGATTGAATGCCCTTGTCCTTCCGGGCCGGCGGGATAGGATCGTCTCGTTTCTTCAAAGTCATTTTACTCAAAGGTCCTTCGAGATGAGCTTAGACGCCCCGCGTCCGTTCAAGAGCCGTCTGGACGTTTCCACCCGCCATCTGCTGGCACTTGCAGCTCTGCTCGGGTCCACCGGCTCCGCAGCCGCGCTGAGCCAGGAAGCGGCGATCGAGAATTGCCGGATGACGGTCGGCCGGCCGATCGTGCAGGCTTGCATGCGCGCCGGCGGAGGGCCCGCCGGCGGCGCCAATCTCGAAGCCTGCCGCGCCAAGGCAAAGCCTCAGGTCAGGGCTTGTGTGTTGGCCGCGCTGAATGCCGCCAATGGGCGTGCCAATGTCGCGGTCGAGATTCCCAAGGAAGCGGCGCCCAAGCTCGAGGCAGGTACGGCGCTGCCGAAGGAGTTCGTCGCGCCGCCGCGCAGCATTGCGGACATCACGGCGATCCTCGACGGCAACAAGCCCGACGAGAAAATGATCGCGGAATTGAAGTCGGATGCCGACAAGGCACCGGGTGGGAAGGAGTCTCGCCAGGATCTCGCGCAGCTCTATTTCGACCGCGCCAATGCGCGCGCGCAGCTCGGCCGGCTTGGCGAGGCGATGACCGATGCCGACAAGGCCGTGGAGGTCGGGCGCGGGGCTGTCGGCCCGCTACTGCTCGGGCGGATGTTGCAGCTTCAGTCGCTTCAGCACTCTATCGCGGGCGATCCGAAGCGCGCGCTCGAGATCATGCAAAGGCTCTTGCGCGAATCGGCCAGCATGCCGGGCGCCAAGGGCTTCCAATTCACTACGAACCGCGCGATTGCGGCCGTGCTCATCCAGATGGGCGATCTCGCACAAGCCGAAGCCTATCTCCGCCGCAGCCAGACCGCGATCCAGGAGGCGCGCACCAGCGGCCATCCCAATTGGCGAGTGACCTATGCGAAGTTCGGACAGAGCTGGGAAGGCGAGCTGGAGCTCACTCGCGCCGTGATCTTCGAGGCGCGCGGTCAGTTCGCCGACGCCGAAGCCGCCTATCGCAACGGGGAGCTGCGCAAGCGCGCAAGCACGAAGGCGATCATGGCGTCGGAGAATGCGCCGGCCGAGACGCTTCTGCTGCAGGCGATCGACGGCACCGTCTTGAGCCAGGCGCGCATGAAGGCGAAGCAGGGCCGGCTCGCCGAGGCCGAGGTGGACGCGCGCCGCGCGCTGCTCTCGCGCCTGAAGGACACCGGCAAGTACAATTCGGTTACGCCTCGCTACGTCATGGGTTTGGCGGGGATTTTGGTCGACCAGGGCCGTTATGAAGAGGCCGAGAAGCTCGGCCGCGTCGCCCTTGAGATCAATAAGACCGTGGGTGTGCCCGAGGAGTCGCAGACCACCGTGCAACTGCTCTCGCAGCTCGCCGGCATCCTGACGCTGCGGCGTCAGAACGCCGAAGCGAACGCGATGTTCGCGCGGATCGACAAGGCCGTGGCCGGCTGGGATGCGCAGCGTCGCCAGGTGTTCGAGCTCAATCCGTCCCGGATCCTGTCGCTCTATGGTTCCGGTCAGCTGGACGCAGGCATTGCCGCCGCCGAGCAGCTCGTGAAGAAGCAGATCGCCCGTGTCGGGGAAAATCATTTCGATGCCGCTTCGGCGCGCGGCACGCTGGCGGTCGGATTGATGCGCGCTCGGCGCGATGCCGATGCGATCAGGGAGTTCAAGGCCGCCATTCCGGTCATGATGGCGAGCGCCAACGAAAACGCCGATGACGAAAACACGAGCGTGGTGGCCGCGCGCAGCCAGCGGCTGCAGACAATCGTCGAGAGCTATCTGCTGCTGCTCGGCAGGGCGGAAGGAGCCGGCAAGGACATCGGCGAAGAGACGTTCAGTCTCGCCGATGCAGTCCGCGGCCGCTCGGTGCAGCAGGCGCTGGCGGCCTCGAGTGCGCGCGCGGCGGCAAAGGATCCTGCGCTCGCCGAGCTCGTGCGCAAGGAGCAGGACCTGACCAAGCAGGTCAACGCTCAGCTCGGCACCCTCAACAACGTGCTCGCGCTTCCGGCGGCGGAGCGCGACGAGAAGGGCGTTGCACAAATTCAGGCCTCGATCGCGGCGTTGCGCGGCCAGCGCGACAAGGCGCGCCAGGAGATCAAGCAGAAGTTTCCGATCTACGCCGATCTCGTCTCGCCCAAGCCGCCGAGCGTCGCCGAGATCCGCGCGACGCTCGCCGACGATGAGGCCATGCTGTCGTTCTATTTCGGCCAGAACGGCAGCTTCGTCTGGGCCGTGCCGAAGTCGGGGCCGGTGGCGTTCGCCGCCGTCCAGGCCAAGATCGGCGACATCGAGAGCAAGATCCGCAAGCTGCGCGAAGCGCTCGAGCCGCAGGCTGCGATGATCTCGGACATTCCGCCCTTCGACCTCAAGCTCGGCCATGAGCTCTACGCGCTGCTGCTCAAGCCGGTCGAGAGCGGCTGGAAGCCGGCCAAGAAGCTGATCGTCGTGACCAACGGCGCGCTGGGACTGCTGCCGTTGTCCCTGTTGCCGACGGCACCAGCGGAGGTGGCCGCGGACGAGGATCCGCTCTTCATCGGCTATCGCAACGTGCCGTGGCTGGCGCGAACCCATGCGGTGTCGACGGTGCCGTCGGCGGCGGCATTGCGGACATTGCGGCAATTGCCGGCCGGCAAGTCCGGCCGCGGCGACCTCATCGCCTTCGGCGATCCCTATTTCAACAGCGACCAGCAGGCCGAGGCGGAGGGCGGCGGGCAGAAGATTCAGGTCGCCGACGCCAGCGGCAACATCACGCGCGGCGGGCCGCTGAAGCGGCGCAATAGTCCGAAGCTCGACGGCGTCGACAGCGCCGAGCTCGGTCTCTTGCCCCGACTTCCCGACACGGCCGACGAGTTGAAATCGATCGCGCTGGCGTTGCAGGCGGACCCCGCGAAGGTGTTGTTCCTCGGCAAGAGCGCGACGGAGAGCGCGGTGAAGACCATGAACCTCTCCGGCTTCAAGATCCTCGCCTTTGCCACCCACGGTCTGGTCCCGGGCGAGCTGAACGGACTGACGCAGCCGGCACTCGCTTTGTCGTCGCCGGTGGTGACGGGCGAGGGCGGCGACGGGCTCTTGACCATGGAGGAGATCCTCGGTCTCAAGCTGGACGCGGACTGGGTCGTCCTGTCGGCCTGCAACACCGGTGCCGGCGCAGGCGCAGGGGCCGAGGCGGCCTCCGGGCTCGGCCGTGCGTTCTTCTACGCCGGCACGCGCGCCCTGCTCGTGACGAACTGGTCGGTGCATTCACAGTCGGCGCGGCAATTGGTGACGGACCTGTTCAAGCGGCAGGCCGATGATCCCAAGCTGTCGCGCAGCGAGGCGCTGCGCCAGGCGACGATGGCCCTCGTCGATGGTCCGGGCTATCTCAGCAGCGAGGGCAAGACCGAGTTTGCCTATGCGCATCCGCTGTTCTGGGCGCCTTACACCATTATCGGCGATGGCGGCTTGCGTTGACGAACTGGGGAAGGGGTGCAGGGAAATGAAGCGGAATGTCTTGCTCGGCCTCGTGGCTGCAGGTTTGTTGTTCTCGGGACCCTCGCGTGCCACGCCATTGATCACGGAGGAGGAAGCCAAGCTGCCGCCGCCGAAAGGCGCGGTTGCCGTCGATCAGCGCGGCATCATGCGCGGCCCCAAGGTCGAGTTCGTCTCGCCGGGCGACTCGGCGAGCTCACCTCTACCGCTGGTATTGAAATTTCAGTCCTATGGCGGGGCAAAGATCGATCCGGAATCGGTCAAGATCATCTTCCTCCGGACGCCGAATGTCGACTTGACCTCGCGGGTCAAGCCGTTCGTGAAGGCCGATGGCATCAACATGCAGGATGCGGAGCTGCCCCCGGGCGAATACGTGGTGCGTGTCGATATCAGGGACAGTGATGGCCGTTCGGGCACGACCATCTTCACGCTGAAGGTCGCACCCAAGTGACGTGTCCCTACTGCCGGGCGGGGACCGGGGAGGGCGCGCTTGTCTGCGCGTCCTGCGGGCGCGACATCGCCGTTCCCGCGACGCTGGTTGCGGAGCGTGACGATCTCCTGCGCAAGCGCGAGGAGCTGCGCGACGAGCTGAAACGGGCCAGGGACGAGGCCGAGGCCTTCATGAGGCGGAGGCATTCGCGTTAGCGATGGAATGTCCGTTCTGCGCCGAGACGATCAAGGACGAAGCCATCGCGTGCAAGCACTGCTCGCGCGACCTGCGCGCGGTGCGGCCGACCTTGCTCGAGATCGAGGAGATCGTCGCCGATCTGGACAGGCTCAGGCGCGATCTCGACCGGGTCAACGTCCGGCTCGAACGGTACAAGAATCCGCTGCGCTATTTCACGACGCATGCGGTTCTCTACGTCGCGATACCGTCCCTTCTTCTGGTGATCGCGCACGTGCTCGTGACCATCACTTTCAACGTGTCTCCGATTCCGCTTCGGATTGCGTCCATCGCCGTACCGCTGCTGTTCGGATTCGTGGCCTACCCGCTGCACCGGGTTTCGGCCTTGGCGGCCTTCGTGCTGGCATTCTTGGCGGCGGCCGTCAGCGTCCTGTCGATGCTGACGGTCACGGGGATTCACGATCATGTCCCGATCCTGCCGCAAGCCTGGATCGAATGGCGGGAAGTGTTCGAATACGGCGCCAGCATCCTGCTCGCCTTCGTCTCCGGAAACATCTTGAGCGTCGTGATCTTCCAGGTGCTGCCGCGCGTGCTGACCCAGGGCGGCAAGCCGAATGCGTTCGCCTTCCGCGTGGCGCGCCTGCTGGGACAACATGTCGGCGAGGAACAGCTGCGCCGCCGCGCCCGCTTGATCCAGGACCTCATGCAGACCATTGGGCCGCTGGCCGGCGTCGCCGCGACCGCGGTCGGCTCGATCTACGCGGGATTGAAGGGCTTGCTCGGATAGCCGGCCGCTAACTCCGGCGCGACGTCCGGGCCGGACGCTGCTTCTGCAGCTTGCCGACAAACTCCTTCAGCGCATCCACCAGCGGCGCTGATGCCCGGTAGGCGAGGCCGACCTCCCGCTTAACCTTGACCTCGATCTCGCGCACGGCGATGTCGGGATTGCCGCGCGCCACGCCTTCCGGGACGATGGCGATGCCGACACCTGCGGCGACCAGTGCGATGGCCCAGTCTTCCGACTGCGCGATCGCCACTGTCTGGCGCCGCTGCGTATTGCGGCCAAAGATGCGCTCTGCTCGCAATGGCAGCGGTCGATCAGGGCCACGCCGGCGAGGTCGGCCGCGCGCAGCTTCTCCTTCAGGGTAAGCGGATGCGACGGGGGCAGCGCTGCGACGTAGCGCTCGCTCCACAGTGCGACGAAATGCTCGTCCTTTCGCAGCATGCTCTTGGAGATGATGCGCGCATCGGCGTGATCGTCGCTGCCGACGAGCCGGAGCGCGACGTCGCTACGCGCCGTCAGCGGCTTCAGGAGCGCGATGGTTCGGGGCATGTCGAGCGTACGCATCAGGCCGAGCGTGACATTGGTCTTCGTGCGCGGCTTCCTGAACAGGCCGCGCGCCGCATCGGTGTCGTCGATGATGCGGCGGGCCAGGATGTGAAACTGTTCGGCCGAGGCCGTGGGCGCGACGCCCTTCCTGTGCCGGATGAACAGGGTGGTACCCAGCTCAGCTTCCAGGTTGGTGATGGCGGTCGAGATCGAAGGCTGCGATACGAAGCAGGCGCGCGCCGCTGCGGTCAGATTGCGTTCGCGGTAGACGGCGGAGAAGTAGCGAAGCTCGCGAATATCCATAGGAACAGCCTAGAGATAGTATTAATATTCGATATTGTACCTATGGATCATGCGATGACAAGAACGTCCTGCTCATATTCCGGCAGGGACACACGATGAAGATCCACCACCTGAACACCGGCACGATGTGCCCGATCGGCCGCCGCCTGGTGAACGGTCGAGGCAGTCTGTTCCAGCGCGCCCGCCTGGTCTGCCACTGTCTGCTGCTGGAGACGAATGACGGGCTCGCTCTGGTCGACACTGGTATCGGCCTCGGCGATATCGCAGCGCCCGAGCGGCTGGGGCGGCGCTGGGTGCGGCAGACCGCGCCAAAACTCGATCCCGCCGAGACGGCGGCTGAGCAGGTGAGGGCGCTCGGCTATTCACCCAGGGACGTGCGTCACGTGCTCCTGACGCATCTCGACCGCGATCATGCCGGCGGCGTGCCCGACTTTCCCCACGCCGCGATTCACGTCCATCGCGCCGAGTACGACATGGCGGTGCTGCGCAAGCCGGCGCCGCCCGAAGGGCGCTATGTCACGGGGCAATGGAGCCATGGACCGCGCTGGACATTCTATGGCGAAGCCGGCGAGGACTGGTTCGGCTTCCAGGGCGTGCGCGCGCTCGGCGACAAGGAGGCGGACATCCTGATGATCCCGCTCGCCGGCCACACGCTCGGTCATTGCGGCATCGCGGTGCGCGCGGGCGGGACATGGCTGCTGCATGCCGGCGACAGCTATTTTCACCACGCCCAGCTCGACGCTTCACCACGCGTGCCGCTGATGCTCGGCTTGTTCCAGCGCAAGGGCGACATGGACCGCAACATGCGGATCGCCAACCAGGCACGGCTGCGTGCGCTGAAGCAAAACCACGGCGACCGCGTGAGGATCGTCAATAGCCACGACCCCGCCGATTACGAGCGCTGCCGCTGCGGAGAGCACTGAGCGCGCGGCGCGCGCCTCAGCGCTGCCCGTCATGCTCGGAAATCTCGGATGCCTTAAGGCCACCGATGCGCGCGTGGGGGCGGCCGCCGGTTGCCATCACGAGCCCGAGGGCGATCTCGTCACGCCTTGGCGCATCCCACAGCGTCATCTCCGCCGTGCCGAAATGGCTGCGGACATAGGCGGCGTGGATGTGGCCGAGCGGTACCATCAGGCGCGTGCCGGGACCGCCGATGGTCTTGGCGGCCGGGACGATCGCCTTTGGCTGCTGACCCTTGGGCCGGCCAAGCACCTCGCGCATGCCTTGGCCGCCGGCTTCGTGCCAGACGGCGCCATGCTCGAGCTCGCCGTCCTCGCCGACGATGATGCCCTTGCCATAGGCTTCGATGCGGTCTGCGCCGCCGAGCTGCGCGATCAGCCCGCTCGCGAGCTCGTGCCCGAGCTCGCGCAAGGATGCCTGAAACGGCATCAGGTCGGGCTCATAGCGTCCGGCGAAGGGATTGCGGATCACGGCAATGGCGGTGCCGACCAGGAGCGGCTTCTCCAGCCGCGGGCCGCGCTCGTGCCAGATGGTCTCGACGCCGAGCGCGGTCTTGCGAATGTCATAGGACGACATGCTGAAGCTAGGCCTCGTCCACGACGGGATTGCTGAGCACGCCGATATTTTCGATCTCGACCTCCACCACGTCGCCGGGCTTGAGGAAGACCGGCGGCTTGCGGGTGAAGCCGACGCCGGCCGGCGTGCCGGTGGCGATGACGTCGCCGGGAACGAGGTCGAAAATGGTGGAGCAATATTCGATCAGCCGCGGGATCGAGAAGATCAGCATCGAGGTGTCGGACGACTGCACCACCGCGCCGTTGACGCGCGTCTCCAGTTTCAATTTCGTGGGATCGCCGATCTCGTCCGGCGTGACCAGCCACGGACCGAACGGGCCGGTGCCGACGAAGTTCTTGCCGGAGGCGATCTGCTGGGCATGACGCTGCCAGTCGCGCACGCTGACGTCGTTGTAGATCGAGTAGCCAGCGACGTGATTCCAGGCATTGGCCTCGCTGATGTGACGGCCGCCCTTGCCGATGACAACCGCGAGCTCGCCCTCCCAGTCGAAATTGTCGGAGACTTTTGGCCGGATCACCGGCGCGTTGTGCGCAACCTGGGAGCGCCAGACCCGCAGGAAGATCGGTGGAAACTCGGTGATCTCGCGCTTCATGCCGAACGCCACCGCCTCGTTGTGGTGGTCAAGATAGTTGCGCACGGCGCAGACGATCTTCTCGGGGCGCGGGATCACCGGCAGATATTTGACGTCGCTCAGCGCCAGCGTGGGCTTGTGCCCGGCGACGATCGCGTCGCGCTTCGCGTAGTCATCGCTGCCGAGAAAATCCGCGAGAACAGGATATTGGGGCAGGGCGCGGCCGAGATCCACCACGCCGTTTTCGGTAACGGCCCCCCAGCTTTCCCGATTTCCGTCCAAGAACGACAGCAGCTTCATGGTTTCGCCCCAAAGGTTCCGATTTTCGATCTATCGCATTATTTTCGAAAATCTGGCGCGGCGCAAGCCCCCGCGTGAAAATGCCGGTGCCTACTCGGTGTCGAGCAGATGAGCGGCGTATGTCGCGACGTTGTCGGCGGTCGAGCGGATATGGGTCTCGATCAGCTGCACGGCGAGATCCGCATTGCGCGAGATGGCGGCCTGCATGATCGCCTGGTGCTCGCCGGCCTTGTCGCGCGGGCGCGGCCGGAAATTGGCCGACAGGTGCCGGTAGCGTTCGGCACGGTCGAACAGCTCGGCGCGGATGGCGAGCAGCGTCGCCGAGCCGCAGGCGGAGACCAGCGCCTGGTGGAACTGGCGGTGCGCGATCTTCCACTCGGGATCGCGCAAGGGATGTTCGGGATCACGCTGCTCGATCCGCTTTAATCTGTGCAAAGTCGAGATTACGGCGATTTCCCAATCGTCATCACCCCGCTCGATCGAGCGGCGGATCAATTCCACTTCGACCAGCACCCGCGCGTCCGTGACCTCCACCAGATCCTGGCGGCTGACCGGCGCCACGCGAAAGCCGCGCTGCTCCTGGGCGTCGACCAGGCATTCGGCGGCGAGCGCGGTCAGCGCTTCGCGCAGCGTCGTAAAACTTGCGCCGAACCGTTCACGCAGCACGTCGAAGCGCAAAGGCTCGCCCGGCGGAAGCGCGCAGGCAATAATCTCCTCGCGCAGCCGATGGGTGATATCGGCGGCGATGGTCTTGCCGAATTCCTTGCGGGGGCGGATGGCGCTCTCGGGCATGGCTCTGCCAATGAATCGTTGCCTCAACATGCCGCGCCAACGACCATCTTGCAATAATTTTCGTAAACGGTATGATTTTCGAAAATATGGTCTGGGGAGTGTGAAAACATGAGGGCAGTGCTGGTGCGTCAGCCGGGTGGGCCGGATGCACTTGAGGTGGTCGAGCTGCCGGTGCCTGTGCCGGGCGCAGGCCAGGTGCAAATCCGGGCCGAGGCCTTCGGGGTCGGGCAGCCCGACGTGCTGATCCGGCGCGGCGTCTACAAATGGATGCCGCCGCTGCCGGCCAATCCCGGCAACGACGTTGCGGGGCGCATTTCCGCGCTGGGGCCCGGCGTCGAGGGCTTTGCGATCGGCCAGAAGGTGTTGCTCAGCGCCCGCGACCTCGCCCAGCGCGGCGGCTGCTACGCCGATTACGTGGTCGCGCCCGCGGATGCCGTTCACGCGCTGCCGGACAATGTCGATCTGCAAGCCGCCGTGTGCCTGTCGAACTATCAGGTCGCCTACGCGCTGCTGCACGAGTGCCGCCATCCGCGCGCGCCCGCAAGCGTGCTGGTGATTGGCGCCGCCGGCGGCGTCGGCACCGCGCTGGTGCAACTGGCCAAGCTTGCCGGCATGACCGTCATCGGCACGGTCTCGACCGAGGAGAAGGCCGCGTTCGCCAAGGCGAACGGCGCCGATCATGTCATCTTCTACCGGAGCGAAGATGTGGTGGCGCGCACCCGCGAGCTGACGGGCGGCGAGGGCGTCGGCCTCGTGCTCGATCACGTCTGCGGACCCGAGTTTACCGGCTATCTCGGCGCGCTCGGCAAATGGGGCACGCTACTGTCGTACAACGCCTTCGCCGGATTGCCGGAAGAGAATCTGATGGCGGCGATGCGCAACCATCTCGACATCTGCCCGGCCGTGCGCTGCTTCTCCTTCCACATCTACGACCATGATCGCGACGGCCGCCGCGCCCTGATGCGCAGCGTGATTGAGGCGCTGAGCCGCAACGCGATCAAGCCGGCGATCTCGGCGGTCCTGAAGCTCGACGAGGTCAGGAAGGCCCACACGCTGCTGGAGCAGGGCTCCGCGCTCGGCAAGATCATCATGATTCCATGAGGGGATGGACCGCACGATGAGCACACAAGCACCCATTGCACGCTTCACCCGACTGCGGCACGCGACCTTCGCCTCGCCCGATCCGGAGCGGCTGCTCGACTATTATCGCGGCGTGATCGGACTTGGCCTGGCCGGCCGCGATGGAAACCGCATCTTCCTCGCCAGCGATTCCGAGCAGCTCTCGCTGGTGATAGAGCCCGGCGACGCGGTGCTGAACAGCATTGCCTTCGAGATATCGCCTGATGTTGAGATCGAAGCGCTGGGCGCCGCACTGAAGCGGGCTGATCTGCGGCCTGAGTTTCGGAGCGATTCCCTGCCTGGCGTCTCCAGGCTGCTGTCCTTCATCGATCCCGAAGGGACACGCTTCGAGCTGATCCAGGGCTGGACGCCGACGCCCGCGCAGGAGCGGATCGGCGGGCTCGCCGTCAGCAAGCTTGGCCATGTCGCCCTTCGCACGCCCGATCCACGCGCGACCGCGGAGTTTTATGCGAACGTCATGGGCCTGCGGGTCTCCGACTGGATCGAGGACCGCTTCGTCTTCATGCGCAGCGGCTTCGAGCACCACACGCTCAACTTCGCGCGCGCGCCGGTGCGTGGTCTTCATCACCTTGCCTTCGAGCTGCGCGGCCCAGAGCACATGCATCGGGCCTGCGACCATCTCGCCCGGCAAAAGCTGCCCGTGCTCTGGGGGCCGGTGCGTCATGGTCCCGGCCACAACACCGCGATCTATCACCGCAATCCCGACGGGCACCTGGTCGAGCTGTTTCACGACCTCGACCAGATGGTGGACGAGGAACTCGGCTATTTCGAGCCGCGCCCGTGGCATCGCGATCGTCCGCAGCGGCCGAAGGTCTGGGTTGGGCTGCCGCGCGACGTCTGGGGCATGCCGCCATCGCCTGAATGCACGGAGTTCGCTCGTTAGGCGAGCGGACTACGAGTTGAAGAACGCCGCACGCGCTGCGGCCAAAGACATAACGATCAAAGGGAGGATGCATCCATGCGTCGGATGAAGCGGCTTGCTGCGGCCATTTTTCTGCTGGGCGGTTTTCTCGCAACCGGGCCGGCGTCGGCGGACACTTATCCGTCGCGCCCGATCCGCCTGCTGCACGGCTTTGCCGCCGGCGGCGCGGCCGACACGCTGTCGCGCATCATCGCCGACGGACTGTCGAAGAAGCTCGGGCAGCCGATCATCGTCGAGGCCAAGCCGGGCGCCGGCGGCAACATCGCGGCGGATGCGATCGCAAAGGCGGCGCCCGACGGTTACACGCTCGGCCTCGTCACCGGCGCGCATGCGATTTCCGCGGCGACCTACAAGAGCCTGGCCTACCAGCCGGCCGACAGCTTCGAGATGATCTCGACGCTGGTGTACTACGCGCTCGTCATCGCGGTGCGTAACGACTATCCGGCAAAATCACTGGGCGAGCTCATCACGATCGCCAAGGCAAAGCCCGGCTCGCTCAGTTTCGGATCGGTTGGTTTCGGCAGCACCCATCACCTCGCAGGAGAATTGCTCAACGCCACCGCCGGCGTCGAGATCGTGCACGTGCCGTATCGCGGCGATTCACAATCCATCACCGCGCTGCTCGGTGGAGAAATTCCTGTCATCGTCGGCACGCCCGTTTTGCTGGCCCCGCAAATCCAGAGCGGCGCGATCCGTGGCCTCGCGGTGACTTCGCCGGCACGCACCGCCTTGCTCCCCGATGTCCCGACGGTGCAGGAAGCCGGCATCAAGGCCTACGACGTGCGCACCTGGGCAGGCCTGTTGGCCCCGAAGGGAACGCCGCCCGCCATCGTCGCTGCACTCAACGCCGCGACACTGACGGCGCTGGCAGACCCCGAGCTCAAGCAGCGCCTGGAGACCGCCGTCGGCGGCGAGGTCCGCGGCAGCTCGCCGGAGGAGATGAAGAAGCTGATCGAGACCGAGATCGCCAAATGGACCGACGTGGTCGAGCGGGCGAAGATCCCGAAGATCTGAGCCGGCCTCGCAATGTCGGACGCCATGCTACTCGATCACCTTGTCGGCCATGATCAAGACGTTTTCCGGAATTGAAAGGCCGAGCGCTTTTGCGGTTCGCAGATTGATCGTGAACAGGAATTGGGTTGGCTGTTCGACGGGTATGTCGGCAGGATTTCCACCCTTCAATATGCGATCGACATAGTGCGCGGCCTTGACGAACAACGGCAGGATGTCAGGACCGTAACTCATGAGCCCGCCCAATTCCGTGTAGCTGTTGACCTGAAAAACTGAAGGCAGGTGGTGCTCCAGCGCGATGGAAGGAAGCGAAGGTCTGACCGGATCGGCGAGCACATACACGACGTCGCAGCCGGCAGCCTTCATGTCCTGATAGGCCTTCTTCACGTCCTCCGGGTCTGGTGCGATATAACGATCCGCCGAAATCCCGATTTTCGCCGCAGCCTCGCGGGCAACCTCGAAGAGCGCGGGGTGGGTCGGGTTATTGGACGTCAGGACTCCCAGTTTCCCCACGCCGGGGAAGACGAGCCGAACGATGTCGAGCGTCTTGGCGGTGAGGTCGCCGAACATGTTGGCGACCCCGGTGATGTTGCCGCCGGGTTTGGCGAAACTCCTCACGAAGCCGGAGCCGATCGGATCGGTCGATGGTGACATGACGATCGGAATGGTCGATGTGGCCTTCTGCGCAACGGCGATCGCCGGAGTGGCCTCGGCGATGATGACGTCGGGCTTCAACTGGAGAAGCTGCTGCATCAATTCCGGAAGTTCCGAATATCGGCCATTCGCTTCGCGAACATCGAAAACGAGATTCTTGCCTTCCTCGTAGCCGAGGGAGCGGAGTGTATCCTTTATGACGGGAGCCGTGGCCGAGCCCCTCCCGGACACCAGGTAGGCCACGCGCCAGATCCGGGATCGCTGCGCAGCCGCCTTCTGCATTGCCAAACCCAAGCAGCCGATAAGCACCACGCGACGAGAGATTGTGCGATGCATGACGTTTGCTCACGAACCTGCAAGAACGTGATGCTAACATGCCGCCGGAATCCCGCCAGCGGCTTTTAGAGCCTCAACGAAGCCCGCTTCGGTCGAGCCGGCATTTGAGGCGTCTGTAGTCGCCCTCCCGCGAAGCCAGCCTATCGCGCTTCCACCACTTCGCCGTCTTCCTTCACGAAGCGGCCGACGGGATCATCCAAGAGATCGATCACGGCCTCCAAGGGCCGGCACAAGCGCACGCCCTTTGCCGTCACCACGATCGGACGGTTGATCAGGAGGGGATGTGCGATCATGGCGTCGAGCAGTTGCTCGTCGGTCCATTTGGGATCGTCGAGGCCGAGCTCCTTGTACGGCGTTCCCTTCTCACGCAGCAGCGCGCGGACCGGAATGCCCAGCCCCGCGATCAGTTCCTTGAGCTTGTCCCGCGAGGGCGGCGTCTTCAGATATTCGATGACGACGGGCTCAGTGCCGCTCTGCCGGATCATCGCCAGCGTGTTGCGCGAGGTGCCGCAGGCGGGGTTGTGATAGATCGTGACGCTCATCGAGGTGTCTCCGCAATTGCAACAGAGCCTCGGGCTTGCGAGGCGCCGAGCAACCAGTTCATCAGCAGCATGCCAGCGAACGCGCCGCAGAGCTCTGCAAGAATGAACCCGGGCAGGTCAAGGGGGCGAATGCCGGCGAAGGTGTTGGTCAGCGACCTTGCGATCGCGACCGCCGGGTTGGCAAACGACGTGGAAGCCGTGAACCAATAGGCCGCCGTGATGTAAAGGCCCACCAGCCAGGGCACCGCCGTCCGTTGAAAGCGGATGCCGGCCAGGATCGTCGCGACCAATCCGAACGCGGCGACGGCTTCGGCGAACCATTGCGGCCCTCCGGTTCGGACCTTGGTCGAGAGGTCGAGCAGCGGCAGTCCGAACATCAGATGCGCCGCCAGCGTTCCGGCGATGCCGCCGGCGATCTGCGCGATCACGTAGAGCACGGCCTCGTTCACAGGCAATTCGCGCTTGCCGGTGAAGACGAGGGTGACGGCCGGATTGAAGTGCGCGCCGGAGATCGGACCGAGCACCGTGATCAGGACAACCAGAATGGCCCCGGTCGGCAAGGTGTTGCAGAGCAGTGCAAGCGCCACATCCTTGGTCAGGGTTTCCGCCGTGATGCCGGACCCGACCACGGTGGCGACCAGAATGCCGGTGCCGAGCGCCTCGGCCGCGAGGCGGCGCGAAAGGTCGAACTTGTCCATCAGCCGGCCTTCGGCGTTGGATGTGTCGCGCCCTCAGAGCGGCCGATCTCACGCAGCCTGGTGCCGAGCGAGAGGCTGTCGATGCTCCTCAGCGGAAGGCTTACGAACGTATCGATCCGGTTCTTCAGATAGCGGAACGCCGTGATGAACGCGGCCTGCTTGTCGAGGTCTGTGCCTTCCGCGGCGGCAGGATCTTCGATGCCCCAGTGTGCCGTCATCGGCTGACCCGGCCAGATCGGACAGGCTTCACCCGCGGCGTTGTCGCAGACGGTGAAGACGAAATCCATCACCGGCGCATCGGGCGCGGCGAACTCGAGCCAGCTCTTCGAGCGCATTCCGTCGGTCGGGTACTCCATCGTCTGGAGCGTGTGCAGGGCCAGCGGATGCACTGCGCCTTTCGGCGTGCTGCCGGCGGAGAATGCCTGAAAGCGGCCGGCGCCGTCCTTGCGAAGAATCGACTCGGCCAGGATCGACCGGGCCGAATTGCCGGTACACAGGAACAGCACGTTGTAGATCTGGTCAGCCACGGCTTCGCTCCTTTCGCTTCGGCGAGCAGCAGGATTGCAGGGTTTGAACGACGGGTTCGCAAACTTCAGGGCGCCCGCCGCAGCAATCGCGCAGCAGGAAAACCGCGATGTCGCGAAATTCGCCGAGGTTGGCGCGGTAGATGATCGAGCGGCTGTGCCGCTCGGAGGACACGAGGCGCGCGCGGCTCAGGATCGCCAGGTGCGCCGAAAGCGTGTTCTGGGGGACTTCCAGCAGGCGGGCGAGATCGCCTGCCGCAAGTCCGTCAGGCTCGTGACGGACCAGGGTCCGGAAAGCTTCCAGCCGGGTCGCTTGGGACAGCGCTGCGAGCGCCAGGACGGCTTCTTCGGTTTCCATATATCCAGACTTATGGAATCATTAGCCTGGCGTCAATCCGAAATCAGTGGCGCACTATTTCGAATATTCTAGAAATATCGTTGACAGGGAGGAGTGCCAGGGGCATGTTCACTGCCATGAAGATCGATGACGCAGCAGCACGGCTGGAAGCCTTGGGTAACCGGACCCGGCTCCAGATCTATCGGGCCCTCGTCCGGGCCGGGCACGCAGGCATGCCCGTCGGCCGCTTGCAGGAAAAACTGAAGATCCCGGCCTCGACCCTGTCGCACCACATCAAGAGTCTGGTTTCGGTCGGGCTCGTCAGCCAGGTTCGCGAGTCCACCAGCCTGGTCTGTCATGCGAACTACGAGACGATGCGAGGCCTGCTGGATTTCATGGCGGCGGAGTGTTGTGCCGACGAGGCCGAATGCAAGGGCACGCAAACGGCGGCCTGATTTTTTTGCCGATTTATTCCATGATTCTAGAAAAATGGGAGAAGCCGAATGAACGAGAAGACGGTTGCGATCATCGGGGCAGGGCCCGTCGGTCTCGCGGCGGCCGCGCACGTGCTCGAACGCGGCATGTCTCCCATCGTGCTCGAGGCCGGAGGTGAGGCCGCCCACGCCGTCCGTCAGTGGCAGCACGTGCAGCTGTTCTCGCCGTGGGAATACAATGTCGACAAGGCGGCGGCGCGCCTGCTCGCGCCGACGGGATGGAATTCGCCGGACCCGCAATCCTATCCGACCGGCGGCGAGCTGATCGAGCGCTACCTCGAGCCGCTCGCGACGCGAACGCCGCTGCGCGAGGCGATCCGGACCTCGAGCCGTGTCACCGCGATCAGCCGCGCCGGCTTCGACAAGGCGAAGACGAAGGGCAGGGAGCAGGCGCCGTTCGAGATCCGCTATCAGAACGGCAAGGGTCCCGAGGTGCTGCGCGCCGATGCCGTCATCGACGTGTCAGGCACGTGGTTCTCGCCCAACCCTGCCGGCAGCAACGGTCTGCCCGCGATCGGCGAACGCGAGCGCGCGGACCGCATCGCCCACGGCATGCCGGACGTGCGGGGCACACATCGCGCCAGATATGCCGGGAAGACTGTCGCCGTGCTCGGTGCCGGCCATTCCGCCGTGGGCACGCTGATCGATCTCGTGCAACTCGCCGACGAAGTGCCCGGTACCAAGGCCGTCTGGCTCTTGCGCGGCACTGAGCCGGCAAAGGCCTTTGGCGGCGGCAGCAACGACCAGCTTGCCGCACGCGGCGAGCTTGGCTCGACCTTCGCCGCGCTCGTCGCGGCCGGCAAGATCGAGGTCGAGACCGGATTCGGCGTCACGCATCTGTCGAACCCCGAAGGCCGCCTCAGGATTTCGGCCGGCGCCTGCTGCGGCGCGCGCAGCGTGATTGCGGATGAGTTGATCGTCTCGACGGGCTTTCGTCCGGACTTTTCATTTCTGTCCGAGCTGCGGCTTCGGCTCGACCCGGCCATCGAGGCGCCGGTCGCGCTGGCGCCGCTGATCGATCCCAACGAACATAGCTGCGGCACGGTCCGTCCCCACGGCGCGCGCGAGCTTGCGCATGACGAGCCGGGCTTCTACATCGCCGGCATGAAATCCTATGGCCGGGCGCCGACCTTTCTGATGGTGACCGGCTACGAGCAGGTCCGCTCGATCGCCGCCGACATTGCCGGCGACAAGAAGGCCGCGGCACGGGTCGAGCTGGTGTTGCCGGAGACCGGCGTCTGCACCCGCGGCGGCGTTGAGTCAGGGGCTGCGGCGGGATGTTGCGGCGGTCCGGCCAAGGAAGATGTCTCGGCGTGGTGCGCCGCCGACGAGACCGCGAAGAAGGCAGGCGCTTCCGGCTGCGGCTGCTCATGAGGCAAATTGTCGGCGGCCCGGCGACAGGTCCGCTTGCCCTGATCATCGCACTCGGCACCACGCAAACCATTGCGTGGGCGTCGAGCTATTATCTTCCCGCCATCCTTGCTGCGCCGATCGCGCGCGACCTTGGCCTTGCGCCGACTTACGTGTTCGGAGCGCTGTCAGGCGCGCTCGTCATCTCTGGCCTTCTCGGTCCCCGTGTCGGTCATGCCATCGATACGTTCGGCGGGCGCGGTCTGCTTGCAATCTCGAACCTCGTCTTCGCGGCGGGCTTGCTCATGCTGTCCTTTGCGCAAGGGGTGGTGGTGCTGATCGCCGCCTGGATGCTGCTCGGGATCGGCATGGGCATGGGCCTTTATGAGGCTGCCTTTGCGACACTGGCCCGCATCTATGGCGCCGGCGCGCGAAAATCGATCACGGGCATCACCCTGATCGCCGGCTTTGCCAGCACGCTCGGTTGGCCGCTCACGACCTGGCTGCATTCCGAGTACGGCTGGCGCGTGGCGTGCGAGGTTTGGGCGCTGATACACATCCTCGTGGCGCTGCCGCTCAACCTCTTGCTGCCGCGCGCCGTGCCGCAGGATCAGGAGGCGCGACCGGGACCGGCATCGGGGCAACGCGCCGGACGCCAGAGCGAGACGTTCGCGATGGTGCTGCTGGCCTACGTGTTCGCAGCCGCAAGCTTCGTCAGCTCGGGAGTCTCGGCAATCCTGCCGACCATGCTGGTCGCGTTCGGCGCAACGCCGGGGGAGGCCTTGCTTGCGGGAGCGTTGGTCGGACCTGCCCAGGTCGGGGCCCGTCTCCTCGAAGCAGGATGGCTCGGCCGCTTTCACCCGCTGTTCTCGGCGAGGCTGGCGACACTCACGAACCCGATCGGTGTGATAGCGCTGGTCGCGGGAGGCGCTCTGTTTGCGCCGGTCTATGCGGTGCTGTACGGCGCGGGCAACGGGATCATCACGATCGCGCGCGGCACGCTGCCGTTGACCCTGTTCGGGCCGGTCGGATTCGGCAAGCGTGTCGGCATGATCTCACTCCCGTCGCGCGCAACAGGTGCCTTCGCGCCGCTGCTGCTCGGCCTGATGGTGGAGCATATCGGCCGTGGCGCGCTGTGGATCAGCGCGCTAGCCTCCGTCTCCGCGTTCGTCGCCCTTCTGCTCCTTCGTGCGGATCGGACGACATCGGAGCCGCTCCAGACGGGAGATGAAAATTCGTAAGCTGAGCGGGTGGCCACTGATTGCGGTGATGTGCATCGGCCAGATCGGCAATCTGCTGCCGCACGTGACGCTCTCGGCGAATCTAGCACAGCAGTTGATGCCGGCCTGGGGGCTGTCCGCTGCCGAAGGTGGCCTGATGGCGAGCGGCTATGCGTTCGGCTACATGCTCGCGGTGCCCGTGCTGACGACGTTGACCGATCGCATCGACGCCCGGCTCGTACTTCTATGCGGCTCGATCGTCAGCGGGGTTGCGACCATGGCGTTCGGCATCTTCGCGCAAGGATTCTGGTCGGGCACAGTGATCTGGTCGCTTGCCGGCCTCGGTTTCGCGGGCGCTTACATGCCCGGACTGAAGGCGCTCACGGACCGGCTGCCGGCCGGCGACAGCTCGCGCGCGATCACGCTCTACACGTCGAGCTTCTCGCTCGGCGTCGGCATTTCGTTCCTCATTGCGCAACTCGTCGCGGATGCCTGGGGATGGCGCATCGCTTTCCTCGTGACGGGCATCGGACCGATCGCAATGGTCATCGCGTGCCTTCTGATCGCGCAGCGTCGGCCCGCTCCGAAAGCGGGTCGCCTCCTGAATTTTGCGCCCGTCTTCGCCAATCGCGAGGCGCTCGGTTACATCTTCGGCTACGGCGCCCATTGCTTCGAGCTCTACGGTATCCGCACCTGGCTGGTCGGATTCTGGACCTTCGTCATCTCGCATCAAGGCGCACCGTCCTGGTTGAGCCCCGTTGTGCTGAGCTTCTGTTTCGCGGTGATCTCGATGCCGGCCAGCATCCTTGGCAACGAGGCCGCGCTGAAATTCGGCCGGCATCGGGCGATCACCATCGTGATGATCGCGTCGGCCTGCGTTGCGCTTGTCATCGGGCTCAACGCGACGGCGCCGGCTTGGGTGCTGGCGCTGCTGCTGATGATCTACGGCCTGACGGTGCCGGCGGATTCCGGCGCGTTGACCGCCGGCATGTCCGCTGCGGCCCTCACCGAGCATCGTGGTGCAACGCTGGCCTTGCACTCGACAGTCGGCTTCGGCCTGTCAGCGGTGGGCGCCTGGGGGACGGGCGTTGCGCTCGACATCGCCGGCGGACCGCAGAACGCAAACGGCTGGCTCCTGGCGTTCATCGTTCTCGCAGGCGGAATTGCGCTGGGCCCGCTGGCGCTGCTCTGGGCGCGGGGAGCGGGTCCGAAACGCGTCGTCAAGAATGAAACTGAGTGAGGCAAGGGCTTGCCGAGCCGCTTGGCGCGCCGCTACGGCTGCGGAGGAAAACGGTCGAACGTTGGCAGCTCGTGCGCATGCTCCATCCAGCGCAGGCGCTCGGCAACCTGGATCTGCATCGTCGCCGGGATCGCATCGGGATCGTCGTTGGTGGCGCTCTGCACGTCGATAATCCCAGGCATGCTGGCGTTGGCGTAGAACAGGCCGGTTCCGCAGTCGGCGCAGAACTGCCGCCGCACGTGTTCCGAAGACCGGTACACTTTGGGCTCGCCCTTGGTGACCTTGACGGCATCCTCCGCGTACATCGTCCAGCCGACGACCGGGGCGCCGGCGTGCAGCCGGCAATCCCTGCAGTGGCACAGCGCGTGCACGATCAGTTCGCCTTCGATCTGGTAACGGATTGCGCCGCAGTGACAGCCGCCGGTGATGGTGCTCATGCGTTTCTCCCGTTTGAGAGCAAGTTTTGCAGATCGATAGCTCCCGAGGCGTGCAGCATCAATGGCACAATCGGTTTGCGATTGCGTCCTACTGTCGCCTGACAGCTGCTGCCATCGCGAGCGGCTGCTGCTCAAGCCGAGCGACCGGCCGCAAGCTCGCGGGTGATCCACTCGGTAAAGGCGCGGATGGCCCGACGCTGCTGGCCTGCGCGGGGGAAGACCAGATGATGGCCGACATAGCGAATGTCGGTGGAACGTCCGGCAAGCGGCGCCACCAGCAGCTTGGTCGCGATCTCGCGTTCGGCGAGCCGCGTCGATTCCAGCGTCACGCCAAGTCCGCTCGAGGCCATCGCGATCGCCAGGAAGCTGCGATCGAAGCGCATGCCGTGGATGGCCGGCGCTTCGAGGCCGTTGGCCGTGAACCATTGATGCCACTGCACCTGCTTGACGTCCGAGCGGATCAGCACCTGGTCGAGCAGATCCTTCGGCTTGCGAATTTTCTTCGCGAGCTCGGGCGCGCACAGCGGCGTCACGGTTTCTTCGCCCAGAGAAATCACCTCGACACCCTCCGCCCGCGGCTGGCCATAGACGATGTCGATGTCGAAATCGTCGTTGCTGAACCGGGCATATTCGGTGTTGGCGGCGAGCCGCACCTCGAGCCTGGGTTCGGCGGCCATGAAGCGGGCGAGGCGCGGGGCGAGCCACTGCGCGGCAAAGCTCGGGGCGCAGTGCACCCGCAGCAATTGCGGGCCGCGGCCTGCGACCTCCTCGATGCCGCGCCGCAGATTGTCGAACGCGGCACCGGCATGGCGCATCAGGTTCTCGCCCGCCGGCGTCAGCCGGACCGCGCGGGCGCTGCGCTCGAACAGGACGGTGCCCATCGCGCTTTCGAGCTTGCGAATGGCGTGGCTAACCGCGCTCGGCGTGAGGTGAAGCTCGTTCGCCGCATCCCGGAACGAGCCGGTGCGTGCGGCGGCCTCGAAGGCGCGGATGGCGGATATCGGAATGCTGGATAGCAACATCCGACAAGTGAACCAAATTCACCCATGCAAGACAACGGCGCGTTTGTCGGATGAGCCGACGCCCGCATAATCACGGCAAGAACGGCGGCACCGTCAGGTGCCCGGCAAGGCCATTGTGGGAGGATCATCATGCTGCTGCGCGGCAAGACAGCCATCATCACCGGAGCTGCGTCTCCTCGCGGCATCGGGCTTGCAACCGCCCGCCGCTTTGCGGCCGAGGGGGCCCGCGTCGCCATTCTCGACATCGACGGCCCGGCGGCGGAAGCTGCCGCGCGCGGCCTCGAACTGGCCGTGGGCGAGCCGCATCTCGGCCTTGCCCTGGACGTCGCGAACAAGCAGGCCTGCATCAGCGCGGTCGACGCGGTCATCGCCAAATTCGGCCAGATCGACATCCTCATCAACAACGCCGGCGTGACCCAGCCCGTCAAGCTGCTCGACATCAAGCCGGAAGATTGGGACCGCATCCAGGACGTCAATCTCAAGGGCATCCTGTTCCTGTCGCAAGCCGTGATCCCGCACATGCAGAAGCGCAGGGGCGGTTCGATCGCCTGCATGTCCTCGGTCTCCGCCCAGCGCGGCGGCGGCATCTTTGGCGGGCCTCATTATTCGGCGGCGAAAGCCGGCGTGCTCGGTCTCGCCAAGGCGATGGCGCGCGAATTCGGGCCCGACGGCATCCGCGTCAACTGCGTGACGCCGGGCCTGATCGGCACCGACATCACCGCCGGCAAGCTCACCGACGAGATGCGGGCGAAGATCCTCGAGGGCATTCCGCTCGGCCGGCTCGGCGAGGCCGCCGACGTCGCCGGCATCTACACCTTCCTCGCCTCCGACCTCTCGGCCTACGTCACCGGCGCCGTGATCGACGTCAACGGCGGCATGCTGATCCACTGAGCGGAGCAGGGCAGACGATGATGGCAACACCAACGCTCGCAAACGCGCCGACGCTCGCCCAGCGCGCCCGCAACATCCGCCGCAACGCGCTGCTGATGGGCGAGGTCCAGGGCCAGGGCTATATCGCCCAGGCGCTCGACATCGCCGACGTTCTGGCGGTGGCCTATTTTCACGCCATGCGTTTTCGCGCCGAAGATCCCGCCTGGGAAGGCCGCGATCGCTTCCTGCTGTCGAACGGACATTATGCGATCGCGCTCTATGCAGCCCTGATCGAGGCCGGGTTTATCCCCGAGACGGAGATGGAAAGCTACGGCTTCGACGACAGCCGCCTGCCGATGTCCGGCATGGCCTCCTATACGCCGGGCATGGAGATGTCAGGCGGCTCGCTCGGCCTTGGCCTCGGCATCGCCGTCGGCATGGCGCTCGGGCTGAAGCGGAAACGGTCGGCCTCGCGCATCTTCACGCTGTTCTCCGACGGCGAGCTGGACGAGGGCTCCAAATGGGAGGCCATCATGTCGGCGGCCCACCACCAGCTCGACAATCTGATCGCGATCGTCGACGTCAACAATCAGCAGGCCGATGGTCCCTCCAAGCAGATGCTCGGCTTCGAGCCGCTGGTGGACAAGCTCGCGGCGTTCGGTTGGTTCGTGCAACGGGTCGACGGCAATGATCTCGACGCGGTGGTCGGCGCCTTCGATGCCGCGATGGCTCATTCCGAGCCGAAGCCCCGCATGATCGTCGCCGACACGTTGATGGGCAAGGGCGTTCCGTTCCTGGAGCAGCGCGAGAAGAACCACTTCATTCGCGTCGAGCCGCATGAATGGCAGCTCGCGCTGTCGGCACTGGACGCTGGAGAGCAGCCATGAAGTCCGCCGCACCAACCACTTCGGCAAAGCCGCGGCTGACGACGTCGGCCATGATCGCCTCGATCGCGGCGGAAGGGCAGCGCACCAGGCCGGCGCCGTTCGGCCACGCGCTGGTCGAGCTCGCGCGCAGCCGCGAAGACGTCCTCGGCATGACCGCCGATCTCGGCAAATACACCGATCTGCACATCTTCGCGCAGGTCTTTCCCGATCGTTACTATCAGATGGGCATGGCCGAGCAGCTTCTGTTCGGCGCTGCCTCGGGTCTCGCCGCCGAAGGCTTCATGCCGTTCGCCACCACCTATGCGGTGTTCGCCTCGCGCCGCGCCTATGACTTCATCCATCAGACCATCGCGGAGGAAGACCGCAACGTGAAGATCGCCTGCGCGCTGCCGGGCCTGACCTCGGGCTATGGGCCGAGCCATCAGGCTGCTGAAGACCTCGCGCTGTTCCGCGCGATGCCCAACATGACCGTGATCGACCCCTGCGACGCGCACGAGATCGAGCAGATCGTACCCGTTATCGCTGCGCATCGCGGGCCTGTCTACATGCGCCTGTTACGCGGCCAGGTGCCGCTGGTGCTCGACGAGTACAATTACCGTTTCGAGCTCGGCAAGGCCGCGCTGCTGCGCGATGGTGCCGACGTTCTGATCGTCTCCTCGGGCATCATGACCATGCGTGCGCTGGAGGCGGCCAAGGCGCTGTCGGACGATCGCGTCCATGCGGCTGTCCTGCACGTGCCCACGATCAAGCCGCTCGACACCGAGGCGATCCTGCGCGAAGCCGGCAAGCCCGGCCGCCTCGTTGTCGTCGCCGAGAACCACACCGTGATCGGCGGCCTCGGCGAAGCCGTGGCCGCGCTGCTGATGCGCGCGGGCGTCCATCCGGCATTCCGCCAGATCGGGCTTCCCGACGAATTCCTGGCCGCCGGCGCGCTGCCGACGTTGCACGACCGTTACGGCATCTCAACCGCGGAAGTGACGCGGCAGATCAAGGAGTGGCTGCGCTAGAGACGTCAAAATGATCGATAGGTCTCCGCTCGTTGTATTGACCAACGCAGATACGTGGTCTTGACGCAGATCAAAGGGTCGCGGGCGGCCTCAATGACCGCCAATTGACACCACTCGTCGACAGACAAAATCATCATTTCACGCGCCTTGCAGACGAGATCGAGCGAGCAATCGAACAGGCGGGCAGAACCAATCTTCGACCTCCGACTAGACGTTGATCTATCTCAACAGTCTGCGGAATGGCTGCTTCTCACTTGTGCCCATGAAATCACCGCGGTTCGAAAGCGAGCGTGAGGATAAGCCGGTCCCGAAACCGAGCCGGGTCGACGAGGCTTTCCAGGTCATTGCGGAATACGCGAGCGAGCTGCGAGAGATCCTCAAGAAGCTCAGAGGGCGCTTGCACTGAGTTTCGAGGGCGCTTTGAACCTGTCCTTTGGGGCATTGTCCTCTGGGACAATGTCGCCTGAGTGAATGCCTCGGTAGCCTGATCGCGTTAGACCGGCTGCAAAGCTGGTTGTGTTTGGAGGCATATAATGTTCGTGCGCATCACCACGGACTGCAAGAACCGCAATACAACACTCGACGACTTTGGAATGACGAGCGGCTCCGATGCGATCATTAGTCTCAACGAGATATTCTATAAGAAAGGGATCGAAATATACGGAGAAAAGGAGCCATCCGAGTACGTCTACCAGGTCAAGATCGGCGCGGTGAGAAGCTACAAGCTGCTTTCTGATGGACGCCGCCAGATCGGCGCGTTTCACCTCGCAGGCGACATTTTCGGGCTCGCGAACGGAAGTGCCCACCGCTTCACGGCCGAAGCAATTGTGGACACGACTCTGCGTCTGATCAAGCGAGAGGCGCTCGATAGGGTGGCCGAGACAGATCCCGTAGTGACACGCACTCTCCTCGGGATGACGACCTTGAATCTGAAACACGCGGAGGACCATATGCTGCTTTTGGGCCGCAAGGACTCCGTTGAAAGGGTCGCAACGTTCCTGGTCGAAATGGATGAACGTATTCGGACTTCACAGGTGATGGCGCTGCCGATGACGCGGCGCGACATTGCGGACTATCTAGGGCTGACACTCGAGACTGTTTCTCGTGCGCTGTCGCGCCTCCGTCGCGGGGGTTTGCTTGACTTTGTCGGGAATACGCAGCGCCAGATCACCATTCTTGACCGCAAGCGACTTCGGGAAGTGGACTGTCAGCGTCACTAAGCTCCTCTTCGATAGGGCGGCGGCCCGATAATTGCTGGAGTAACGGCTAGCGTTTAGACTGCGTTGGCGGGCACCCCTTGCGACGCTTGCAGGCGCGTCATCAGCATCGACGATGTCATCCTACCTCTCCGGCAATTCCACGGCGCTTTGCGCGTTGACAAGCAATTCGGGCTCCAAAAGCATCGCATTTGCGACGGGGTCCTCAGGAAATCGCCTGAGCAGCGTTCGGTAAGCGATGGTTGCTTCGAAGAACTTGCCGGCCTCGAAGAGGGCAGAGGCCTTCGAAGTCAATCGTATTCGCTGGGCGACGTCGGGCGGAGGACTCAGTTCGGGATCGTCGGTTCCGGCAATGCCGAGCAGCTCGTAGATCATGAACCGCTGCTCGCGTCCCTTGACCGTCACGCGGCGAAGCGGCCGCACCAGGATGGCGTCGCCCGCTGCACTCACGACGCTTGCGCTCACACAGATGGCGGTACCAAACTGTTTGTTGAGCCCTTCCAGCCGTGACGCGACATTCACGCAATCGCCCATCGCGGTATAGCTGAAACGTTCGGTCGAGCCTACATTCCCAACCAGCACGTCGCCGGTGTTCAAGCCAATTCGCACGCGGAAGGGCGGGAGCCCCTGCGCGACCCAGCCGGCGTTGAGTCCTTCGATCCGGTGCTGGGACCGAAGGGCGCCACGGCATGCACTCAGGGCCGGCTCGGGCATAACGGCAGGCGCGCCCCAGAATGCCATCACACCGTCGCCGATGAACTTGTCGACGGTACCTTCTTCCTCGCCGATTGCACGTGACACGACGTCGAAATAGGCGGACATCTGCTGCAGCAAGACATCGGAATCCTTCTGCTCGGCCAGAGTCGAGAAGTTCTCGATGTCGGAGAAGAAAATCGTCAGGCAGCGTCGTTCTACGCCGAGCTCGAGGGGAATGCCTGATTTGACCAATCCCTTCACGACCTCGACCGGAACAAAGGATGAGAAGGACTGCAGGGAACTCCGCAGCAGCGTTGCCGCGCTCTGCAGCTGGGCAATCTCCTTGATCCTCGAGGAGGTTGCGGCCCGCTTTTCGAAGGAGAGATCCTCGATGGCCTCCAGTTCGCGCGTGACCTTCTCCAGTGGACGAGTCAAACGCCGGGCCAGCAGGAAGATGAGCATCAATTCGATCATCGTCAAAAGGACGATGGTCAGGACAATTTTCTGGTTCGTCTCGCGCAATTGCCCCACGAAATCATTCGTCGGTGTCAGGATGACCGACTGCCACGGGCTGCCGAAGCTTTCGGGAAAGCGCGCGAACGACGCGCTGATCTCGCGGCCGTCCCGCGGCGAGTCGAACACGAAATCATCCCGGTTGGTTTCGATGTGCAGCCGGTAGGCCTCGCGGACGTCGGGATCGTCGATGTTCGCCAGCGTCGCGATCTGCAGCGAGCCCGTCGCAAGGCTGATGACCTTCTCGCGTTCCGACGAGGCAACCACCTTGCCGTCGTTGGGATCGGCGATGATTGTCATGCTGTTCACGCTTGGCCGCTGCTTGGCGAGATAGCGCGAGAGGACGTCGAAGGTGATGTTGACGGATGCGCAGCCGAGGAACTGGCCGTCGCCGCGGTAGATCGGATAGCGCGCCGAGATGATGGGATAGCCGGTATCAGGGTTGATCGAGGGGGTGGTGACGTAGAGCGCTCGGGAGTCTCGCGCTGCGCCGTAGCCCGGAAGCGTCCGCACGTCGAGCGAGGATGGCGCGTCATAAGCGGCGATTGCGTGCGGCCAAGTGTCGTAGAACGTGCGGTAGCGCTTGCGATCGCTTTCCAGGGAGAATGCGTCGACATAGCTCGAATGCCAGTTGGCGTCCGCCGGAATTTGCCTGTCGGATCGTTTTCGGTCCGCGTCGACGCGCGTCACGACGCGGTGATAGCCGTCTTCGAAGCTGACATAGGCGGCATCGATCTGGCTCGACGAGGTGAGAACGCGGTAGAGCGCGTCGCGACTATCCTCGGTCCTGAAGAAGGAAGGTTGCGCCGCCACTGCTTCGGAGAGTAGTCCGAGCATGCCGTTGACGCCACGCATCAGGTTTTCGATGCTCTCGATGGTGGCGAAGCGCGATTTCTCGATCTGCTCCTTCAGCAGCGATACGATCGCTTCGCTGTTCTTCTGGTGATTGAAGCCGAGAATGAAGATGAGGATCGGGATGCTGAGGCATACGAACAGGCCGGCCATCACGAGGCTCAATCGCACCTGCCTGGAAGTAGACCGGCCGAACCGGCGATATACGCCGATGGCCCCGGCGATTGCCAGTATCGGGATCGCACCGATCGAGGCGAGCTGCATCCAGCGATCGAGCCTGTCTGAAAAGGCTTCGTGAAAAGGCGGAGGCGGCAACCTGCCTTTGGGCAGCAGGCCGAGATCCTGATAAATCTTTGCGATGGCCCTCCAGCGCTCGGCCGTCTGGCTGCCGAGCTTGATCAATCCGGGCTGGATCAGGGCCTCGGTTCGCACAGCCTCGAACATCAGGGCTTCGCGCGACTTGATCACGGGATATTTGCGCACGATGAGCTCGACCGTGTCCTGCTTGTCGGCCAGCGCCCGCTCCCAGCCCTTCAGGCTCGCGGCGAGAAACGCCTGCACCATCTCCGGCTTGCGACGCGACAATTCTTCCGTGGTGCAGAGATTGTCGCCATAGAAGTCGAAGCCAAAAGTCCTCGGCGTGAACGACCGATAGGGAATGCCGTTCTGCTCGAGCACAAAGGGCTCGTTGGTAACATACGACACCATCGCGTCCGCCTTGCCTGCGACCAGGTCGAGCGGGTTGCCCGTGTGCTCGACGCGCGGCAGGGCCGCGTAATCCACGCCTTGCTGCTTGAGCATGGCGGCGAGATCGTCGCTGCCTGATGCGTCCATCAGGCGGTGGCCGGTTAGTTCCGAAGGGGCGTTGATGCGGGCGCGGCTGGGGACGAGGATGTTCGCCGCGGAGTGCTGAAAGATCACGCCCAGCACGGTCATCTTCGCAAGGCCGGGTTGGGGCAAAAGCACGCCCGTCATGCATACGCCAAAATCGGCCTTGCCCGAGCCAACGTCGATCGTCGCATCGATGCCGGGACCGCCGGGCCTTATCTCGACATCAAGCCCGGCGTCCCGATAAAAGCCCTTCTCGAGCGCAACGTAGTACCCGGCGAACTGAAACTGATGCAGCCATTTGAGCTGCAGGGACACTTTTTCAAGCGCATGCGCCTGCCCGGGAGCAATCCAGAGCAGCACAATTCCGGCGATCCGGAACAGTGCGCGAGCAAGCGGCCATGAGGCTGGTTCTCGCATTCGCGAGCGCATCGGGCGCGCTGGAAGGGGCATCGGTGTCCGGGAGCGATTTCGGTCAAGCAAGGCGGTGCGCCAAAAACGCTATTTTGGGCCGCACTGGGATGTTTGATCTGGGTCAAGAGACCTCGACAGGATCGCCGACGGCGGGTCAGGTTGAAGCCCGATTTGCCGCTAATCCGGTCCAAAGGCGCAGTTCAGCGGCGGTCGCTTTCGCGCCGCTACTCCGCGGCACAAGCCCAATGATTTCAATACCCACGCTACTGTGGATGGGGTTGTTTTCGCGCTTTTCGTCTTGAAGCTGCCGAACAGCCGCGCGTCACCGCCGGCCGCGCGGTGCCTCGGCCTTGGCGGGCTGCTCGGTCTGCGGGCCGCAGCTCGCGGCCGCAAGCGTTGCCTGCGCCTGCGGCATCAGGCCGGGCTCGGGGGCGAGCGCCTTCATCACGATCAGGCCGGTGGCAGAGGGGGAATCGATGATCAGGCGGTCGGCCGCGGTGACCTCTTCGTCCTCCGGCAGGTCGTTGTGCTGCGCTTCCGTCATCAGGTCGAGCTCGATCACCTTGCGGCCCGCGGAGCGGTCGTTGATGGCGTAATAGGCGATCTCGTTGCGGGTGTAGAACGACACCGAGGTGTAGGCCTGGCTTACCGGCACCGTGAGCTTGATCGGCCCGCTTGTGAGGTCGTAGCGGCAGATCGCCAGCGCAAAGGCCGGGTCCATGAACGGCATCGGTGACGTCTGCGGATCGGCGAGGGGAAGCTGGCTGACGCCGTTGAGTTTCGTCATCGGCGTCAGCCGCGAATAGGCATCCTGCGTCGCGATCCGCGGCAGCGCCAGCACGCTGACGAGATGGACCACGAGGCCCAGAACGATGCCGGCGACGATGGTGAACAGCAGCCGGATCATGAGCAGCCCGCCGTCGTGATGGTGGGCATCGGCGCATCGCGCTGGGTGCGCGTCGCCACGCCAACCGGGGTGTCGTAGAGCCGCAGCATAAGTGCGTAGCGCTCGATGCCACCGGTCGGCAACCAGTTGCCGGCGCGTGAGCGCGAGGCGATGCGGATCTCGAACGAGCCGTCGGACTGCCGCACGATCTCCTGGCTGGTGAAGCCGTAGCGCTGGAGCGAGTTGGCGACGAGGTGGCCCTTGCGGTCGTAGAGCGTCAGGGTCCAGAACCGCGCCGGCGGCGTCACGCCGGAGACGACGACGTCGCAGCGGCCGTCGAGCGCCTTCTTCTTGTCGTCAGTGGTGGCGGTGAAGGCGACGCCGTCGCCGGTGCCGATCGGCAGCTCGCCGTTGCGCACGATGGTCGCGCGCGAATAGGGATCGACGTCGGCGGTGCCGGTGCGCGGGCGCGCGGTCCAGGCGCCGATGGTCAGCGCGCCGATCTCGGTGCCGCGCGTCGTCGTCATCCAGGTGGCGCCGACGCCGACCACGGTCGCGAGCAGAAGGGCCGTCAATGTGATCAGGATCAGCCGCACGGGTTTCGATCAGTTCTTGCGCGGGACGGAGGCGTTGGCATTCTCTTCCGCATAGTTCTGCGGGAAGGCGAGCGCGCTCGTCGCCGAGGACGGTCCGGCCGGCTTAGTGTCGGCATCGGCCGATTTCTTTGCCGTCTTGGCGGCGTCATCCAGCAGCTTCTCGACGCGCACCAGGATGTCGGCGCCGCGCTTGGTCAGCACCGGCGGCGGACCCGGCTTGGTCTCCAGGATCTTCGGCGCCGCATTGGCCTGCGCGTTGCTGACATGCTGCGGCGGCAGCTTCTGGCCCATGCCGATGCCGGGGATCTCCCGAACCTCGACGCCCTGATGCGCCGCGAGCATGATGTCGTGCCAGGTCTGTGCCGGCAGCGAGCCGCCGGTCATGCGGTTGGTCGGCGAATAGTCGTCGTTGCCGTACCACACCGCGCAGGTGAAATTGCCGGTGTAGCCGACGAACCAGGCGTCGCGATACGCGTTGGTGGTGCCGGTCTTGCCCGCGGTCGGAATGCCGTCGAGGGCTGCGCGGCGCGCGGTGCCTTCGCTGACGACGTGGCTCATCATGCCGGCCATGTCGGCGGCAACGGAAGCGGGGATCGCCTGGCGCGGCTTCGGGCCGTCGCGGTCCCAGCGCCAGACGAGGTCGCCCGCGCCGGTGCGCACTTCGAGCACCGAATGCGGCGTCACCGCCTTGCCGCGGTTGGGGAAGGTCGCGTAGGCGACCGCGTGCTCGAGCACGGTGACTTCGTCCGAACCGATCGGCAGCGACGGCGTGTCGGGCAGCGGCGCCTTGAGGCCGAAGCGCCGTGCGACCTCGACGATCTTGGCGCGGCCGATCTTGGCCGGGTTCGGCGCCTTCGGCTGTTCCTTCTGCCCGATCGCGATCGAGAGCTTCACCGGCACGACGTTGATCGAGCGCGTGATCGCCTGCGTCAGCGTCACCGAGCCGGAATAGGAATGGCCATAGTTCTGCGGGCACCAATTGCCGATGCAGACCGGGCCGTCGACCACGATCGAGTTCGGCGTGAAGCCGTTCAGGAGCGCGGTGGTGTAGACGTAGGGCTTGAACGAGGAGCCAGGCTGGCGGTAGGCATCGGTGGCGCGGTTGAACTGGCTGGCGCCGTAGTCGCGGCCGCCGACCATGGCGCGGATACCGCCGTCGAGATCGGACACGACAGTCGCGGCCTGCGTCGCGTGATAGTCGCGGCCGAACTGGCGCAGCTGGTTCTCGACCGCGTCTTCGGCGGCCTTCTGCACGTTGGCGTCCATGGCAAGACGAACCACGAAGACGCGCTCGGTGTACGATTTCGGGAACGTGTCGACCAGCTTGCGCATCTCGTCGAAGGCGTAGTCGAGATAGTAGTTCGGCGAAGCCTCGTCGCGGCGATCGACCGCGAAGGCGGGGTTGCGGCGGGCACCGAACACCTGGCCCTCGGTCATGAAGCCGGCATCGACGAGGTTGTCGAGCACGACGTTGGCGCGAGCGCGGGCGGCGGGCAGGTTGATGTGGGGCGCGTATTTGGTCGGGGCCTTGAACAGGCCGGCCAGCATCGCAGCTTCCGCCAGCGTCACGTCGCGCGCCGATTTGTTGAAGTAGAAATGCGCCGCGCCGTCGACGCCGAAGGTGCCGCCGCCCATATAGGCGCGGTCGAGATACAGCTTGAGGATCTCGTTCTTGGTCAGGCGCCATTCCAGCCAGACCGCGAGGAAGGCCTCGTTGACCTTGCGCTCGATGGTGCGCTCGTTGCTCAGGAACAGGTTCTTGGCGAGCTGCTGGGTGATCGATGAGCCGCCCTGGCGGACGCCGCCGGCCTGGGCGTTGGTGACGAGCGCGCGCGCGGTGCCGGCGATGTCGATGCCGAAATGCTCATAGAAGCGGCGGTCTTCGGTCGCCAGCGTCGCCTTGATCAGCACGTCCGGAAAATCTTCCAGCGGGATCGAGTCGTTGTGCTTGATGCCGCGGCTGCCGATCGGGTTGCCGTAGCGGTCGAGGAAGCTCACCGCGAGATCGGACTTCTTCAGCCAGTCCTCGTCCGCGGTCTCGCGGAAGGCGGGGATGGCGAGGGTGAGCATCACGACCAGGCCGCCGAGGCCGAGGGTCGCGGCTTCCGACAGCGGCTCGATGAACACCCAGCGCTTCCACCGCCCGACATAGAAGCGGTCCATGAAGGTCGAGTAGCGTTCGTAGAGCTCGCGGATGCCCTTGGCCGAGGAGAACAGCGAGGAGTCGATGCGCGCATCGAGGTCCAGGAAGAAGTTCCGGACCTTCTGCTTCCAATGCGGTGGTATGATCTGGCGCACCTAGAACCCTTGAGGCTCGCTTCGAAAGCGTTCAAGCACCCGGCGGGGGCGGCATCGAGACGTCTTGGGGGAATGTTGCGGCAAACCCAAGGCGCCCGGCCAGCATCCGAGGGACTTGCTGTTCCTTCTAGCCGAGCGGAGCCCATAAACCAATGGTCACGCTCGCGATTTTGAACAACAGGCCTAATTGCCCCCGGGTCATTACGGGCCTCACAGGCGCGTTGCTTGCACCACCCCGGCCGTACGCCCTAGATGGCGTTGCCGTAGCTCTATTGAACTTTTGTTGAGGCGCATGACCGCAGTTCCCAAACGACCTTCAGGCCAGGAAGGATTCTTCTGGAAAACCAAGACGTTGGAAGAGATGTCGGGGCCCGAATGGGAAAGCCTGTGCGACGGCTGCGGGCGCTGCTGCCTGAACAAGCTCGAGGACGAGGACACCGGCGAGATCTATTTCACCCATATCGGCTGCAAGCTGCTCGATGGTGCCAGCTGCGGCTGCAAGGACTATCCGAATCGCTCCGACAAGGTTCCGGATTGCGTCCGCCTGACGCCGGCCAATGTCCGCACCCTGAACTGGCTGCCGCCGAGCTGCGGCTACAAGCTCGTTGCCGAGGGCCGCGACCTCTATTGGTGGCATCCGCTGGTATCAGGCGATCCCAACACCGTGCACGAAGCCGGCGTCTCCGTGCGCGGCCGGGTCGAAGGCAGCGAGGAGGAGATCCCGGATGAGGAGCTCGAGGACCACATCGTGCAATGGCCGGCCTTGCTGCCGAAGCGGGCTCGCCTGAAGAAGCGGCCCTGAGCCGCTGTGCGCAGCGGTCGCATGCAGAGGCACTTCACATTCAAGGGTTGAGACGCTAAGCTGGTTGTAGTTTTAAGACGGTAATTATTCAGGTTGTTGCAAAGTTATTGAGGTACCCTAAATTTTTGAGGGGTCCGATGAATATTGATCCGGTTCACCCGATACCGACCGACGACGAGAGCAAGCCACCAGAACCGACCACCGCGCTTTGCCTTTCCGGCGGAGGATATCGCGCAATGGTGTTTCATATCGGCGTCCTTTGGCGCCTCTATGAGACGGGGCTGCTGGAGAACGTCAAGCGCATATCGAGCGTTTCAGGCGGGTCGATCACTGCCGGCATGTTGGCGCTGGCGTGGCGCGGCCTCAGTTTCAAACCTGGCAGCGTCAACAGCGATTTCATTCCGAAATTCGTCGCGCCGTTGCGCGCCTTCGCCGGCGTCACAATCGACGCCGAGTCGGTCATCCTGGGCGCGCTGTTACCGGGCAGCATCGGCGACCGTATCGCCGAGGCGTATGACGATCACCTCTTTCACGGCAAGACGCTGCAGGACATGCCTGACGAGCCGCGCTTCGTGATCAACGCAACCAATGTGCAATCGGGCGTTCTCTGGCGTTTCATGAAGCCCTATATGCGCGACTACCGAGTTGGCGAGGTGAAGAATCCGAAGATTTCCCTGGCGCAGGCGGTCGCTGCGTCGTCCGCGTTTCCACCGGTCCTGTCCCCGTTCGAACTGCGCCTCAAGGACGCGGACTTCGTGCCGGGCACCGGGCTCGATCTCCAACGCCCGCCATTCACGACGCGCGTCGTTCTCAGCGACGGTGGGATCTATGACAATCTCGGGTTGGAAACAGCATGGAAGCGGCACCAGACCGTTCTGGTCAGTGATGCCGGCGGCAAGACCCAGGAAGAGGAACGGCCGGAGACGGACTGGCCGCGGCATTCCTACAGGGTTCTCAACCTGATCGACAACCAGGTGCGTTCGCTGCGCAAGCGACAGGTCGTCGACTCCTTCAAGTCGGGAACGCGCAAGGGCGCTTATTGGGGCATCCGCACCGACATTGCCGATTACCAGCTGTCTGATGCACTCAACTGTCCACCGGATCGCACGATGCGGCTTGCCGAGTTGCCGACGCGGCTGAAGAAGCTCGATCCGAAGACCCAGGAACAGTTGATCAACTGGGGTTACGCGGTTTGCGATGCGGCTGTGCGCAAGCATGTCGCGGCGGTCGGGCCGCCGCCGGCCTTTCCCTATCCGCAGTCTGGGGTCTGACGCAGAGGTCCGAACGTGGCAAAGCAACGCAAGCAAGGACGTGGATCGCGCCGGGGCACGCCGAAATCGGCAGATGCGCCCCTATCGACCGCGACGGAGAGTGCCACATCCGGTTCGAGCGCACCTGCAAATGCAGCGACTGCAAAGCCGCAGTCCGGCACGACGCAGCCTCCGCCGGGCGATGCTGCCACCAAGGCGGACAGGCCCCTGCAGTTCTCGGTTCCGGCAGAACTCGTCGAGCATATCCTGTTAGGTCCGGTCGACGACCGCCGCGTGCTCCAGGATTCCCCCTTGTTGGGTGACGTCTGGGCCGCTTATGCGCTTGATCCGGGCCTCGTTCAGGACGTGCTGATAACGCCGCACAAGAACGTCACCGCCGCGGCCGTTGCCCAGATCATCCCGCGGGGGATAGATCTGCGCCAGCAGGAGCGCCAGGCCGAAGATCCACCGCCATCGAAGCGGCCGAAGGTGAGGGCGAAGGTTGCCTATCTGCAGGGCCTCGTGGGAGCGAGGCTGTATTTCGACGAAGTGCTCCGCATCCTCGTGCCTCTGACGCAATGGTGGAGCCAGTCGAAGCTTCAGGAAAGAATACTGAAGATCGACCAGGCAAACCTGCACGCTTTGCTCCAACGAGAGCCTGATCAGCGCGGCGACGATCAGAAGAACTTTACGTCACTCGAAAGGTACATCGCGCTCGCGGGCTTGATTTATTGGATCGGCAAGCTCGAGCGTCCGACCATTCCGGGCAGCGCCCCGCCTGAGCCGGTGCCGCATCTGCCGCGGCTGCAGATCGATGAGGCATTCCGCGCCTATCTGCCCCATGTCCCCGAAATCATCGCGGGCATGTTCGAGCTTTACGGAGTGATTCAGGCCAATCCCAAAGCGCTTGCATCGGGCGATCCCGACGACGACGAAGCCGGGAGCGAAGGCTACATCTTCCAGGTCTCGCTCAACCGCGTCGCGGCGGCGGCGCTCGACCGCTCCGTGCCGGCCGTGAAGGCCGATGCCGCGCACTCCCTGTTCAACGTGAACTGCAAGAACATCATTTGGGCGGTGCTCGATTCCGGCATCGACGCCGACCACGAGGCCTTCGCCGAGCACGACAACCCCGACAGATCGCGCGTCAGGAAGACGTTCGACTTCACGAGGATTCGCGAGATCGTCAGCAACGACGAGGACGACATCGCCGCGGCCGAACTCGAGGACATTGCGAATGCCGCCGGCATCGAACCCGCCGCGGCGTCGAACTATCTGAAGGAGATTGCCGCGAACGCAAGGGCAAAACGTCCCATCAACTGGGGAGTCGTCGAAAAGCTGATCACGCTCAAGAACCCACCGCAGCCGGTCAGCCTGCATGGCACCCACGTCGCGGGCATCATCGGCGCCGATGGAAGCAGGACCAACCATCCCGACGGCATGTGCCCCGACATCCGCATCTACGATTTCCGTGTTCTGGGCAAGACCATCGATGATACTGAATTCGCGGTCATCGCCGCGCTACAATACATTCGCTACGTGAACGAGCGGCACAACTACATCACGATTCACGGCGCCAATCTCAGCCTGTCGATCCCGCACAACGTTCGCAATTACGCCTGTGGGCGCACGCCGGTGTGCAACGAATGCGAGAGGCTCGTGGAGAGCGGGGTCGTTGTCGTGGCCGCGGCGGGCAATCGCGGCTTCCAGAAGCTCACGACAACCGACGGCGGCGTTTTCGAAAGCTATGCCGCGTTCAGCATCACGGATCCCGGAAATAGCGAGAGCGTCATCACGGTCGGGTCCACGCACGGCAACTGGCCGCACACCTATGGCGTGAGCTTCTTCTCGAGCCGTGGCCCGACGGGCGATGGTCGCCTCAAGCCTGATCTGGTGGCGCCGGGGGAGCGGGTGCAATCATGTATCATCGGCGGCAATCACCAGGAGTGGGGCCCTGAATCCGGTACCAGCATGGCCGCGCCACACGTCAGTGGCGCCGCGGCGATGCTGCTCGCGCGCTACGAGGAACTGATCGGCCAGCCTCGGCGGGTGAAGCGCATCCTGTGCGAAAGCGCGACTGATCTCGGTCGCGAACGAAGTTTTCAGGGCCACGGCATGCTCGACGTGCTGCGCGCATTTCAATCCATCTAGGGAGACGGCACATGTTCTTCAGTCTGGATGTATTACGCGCGCGCAAGGGCGATTGTCTGATGCTTCATTTCGGATCGGAGCAGGATCCACATCTGATCTTGATCGATGGCGGTCCTTCGAATGTGTACGAGCCCTTTCTCAAGCCGCGGTTGCAAGAGATCCACGAAACACGGGATCTGGGCGAGGAGGCGCTACCGGTCGACGTCGTCATGGTAAGCCATGTCGACGACGACCACATCAAGGGAATTCTCGACCTCACCAGGGAGCAGCGCACCAACAGCCCCGACGTGCGTCTCGCCGTGACCAGCCTGTGGCACAACAGTTTCGACGATCTGCTCAAGACCAAGCCCCATGAACTGGTGGCGGGTTTCGGCACCGCGTCGGTTGAGACGACGGTTGCGGCAGGTGAGGCGGGCATCGATTCCGGGAGCGTGCTGGCGAGCTTCGGAAAGAGCATGCTCAGGGACGACGCCGACATCGAAGAGGAGGGTATGCATCAAACGGTCGAAGTGCTGTCCAGCATTCCGCAGGGGCGCACCTTGCGGGACGATGCCAGGGCCCTCGGCTGGAAGCCCAACCACAAATTCAAGGGCAAGCTGATCCTTGCGGCCGAAACCGCGAAGCCAGTGACGCTCGGCGATCTGACGATAACGGTGGTTGGGCCGATGCAGCCGGAACTGCTTGCCTTGCAGGCAGAGCATGACAAATGGCTGCGCGCGCAAAAGGAGAAGAAAAAGAAATCGCCCGAAGCCGCGCTGGCGGCTTTCGTCGACGAATCCATTCCGAACCTGTCCAGCATCGTCGTCCTCGCCGAACTCGGGGGCAAGACGATGCTGCTGACGGGCGACGCCCGAGGCGACAAGATTCTGGAGGGAATGGAGCAGGCCGGGCTATTGAAAGCGGGCGGCAAAAAGCATGTTGATCTCTTGAAGGTTCCGCACCACGGCAGCGACAACAACATGGAGACGATCTTCTTCAACCGCGTGCCGGCCGATCACTACGTTTTCTCCGGGGATGGCGAGCATGGCAATCCCGAACGTGCCACGCTCGAGATGCTGCTGCAGGCTCGGGGCGCCGACGCTGACTACACGATCCACCTTACGTATCCGGTCGAGGAAATCGATATCGCGCGACAAGCAGACTGGGAAAAGGAGCAAGCCAAGGAAAAGGCCCGAAAGAAGAAAAATCCGGCGTCAAAGAAGCCGATCAGGGAGAATTGGTCGCCGGCAAAACACAGCCTTGGCGCTCTCTTCAAGAACAATCCCAAGCTCGCCGGGAAAGTAGTGATCGTCAATCCCGACAAGCCGCATCTGATCGATCTGCTCGAGCCGCTGGACCTGTAGGGTCCGGGACTTTACGGGGGCGGCTGTCTAAAGCCATCTCGAGCCGCCCGGACCTGGGAGGCCAGGAACGTCACTCACGCAAACGCGATGGTGCGTCGGTGGGATGCACCCATGCGCGGCGGTGCCTGCCGGAGAAGGACTTTGCCGTCTATGTTGTTCCGGTAGAACGAATCCTTCGCGGCGTTGCGCCGCCCCACGACGTCCGATCGAGATGAACAAGTTCGAACGGCAGAGCAGTTCTGCCGATATCCAGACTTTGCCCGACGATATCGCCGAAGAGCTGTCCCGGCTTCCGAGTGAAGTCATCAGCGTCGATGACGCCCCGTCGATCGCGCCGCCCGCGCCGCTGTCACAGGATGAGGTCCGCACCATCGTCATCAGCCTGATGCTGACGATGTTCCTGGCCGCCCTCGACCAGACCATTGTGGCGACCGCGCTGCCGACCATCGGACGCCAATTCCAGGACGTGTCCAATCTCTCCTGGGTCATCACCGCCTATCTGCTCGCCTCGACCGCGGTCGCGCCGGTGTTCGGCACCTTGAGCGACATCTACGGCCGGCGCGCCATGATCATCATCTCGCTCAGCCTGTTCGTCGCGGGCTCCGTGCTGTGCGCGATTGCGCCGAACATGCCGATGCTGATCCTGGCCCGCGGCCTTCAGGGGCTCGGCGGCGGCGGCATCATGCCTGTCGTGCAGACCGTGATCTCGGACGTCGTGAGCCCGCGCGAGCGCGGCCAGTATCAGGCCTATTTCTCCAGCGTGTGGATGGTCGGCGGCATCTTGGGCCCGGTCATCGGGGGTGTGTTCGCCGAGCATCTGCACTGGTCGATGATCTTCTGGATCAATCTGCCGCTGACGGCCGCGGCGCTCGCGCTGCTGCTGCCGAAGATGAAGAAAATCCCGGTATTCCACCGCAAGCGCAAGGTCGACTGGCTCGGCGGCGTCCTGCTGATGGCCTCCGCCGTGGTCTTCATGCTGGTGCTGACCTGGGGCGGCACGCGGTTTCCCTGGCTGTCGGCGACGGTGCTGGCGATGGTGGGCGGCGCCGTCGCGCTCGCGGTCAGCTTCGTGTGGCATGCCCGTCGCGCCGACGAGCCGTTCCTGCCGCTGCCGCTGCTCGGCGGACGTGTCGTGCCGTTCGGGCTGACGGCCGGCGGTTGCGCTCTCGGCGCCATCACGGGCCTCACGGTCCAGCTCCCGCTCTATTACGAATCCGTCTATCACCTCAGCGCCAGCGAGGCGGGCCTTGCGCTCATTCCGCTCGCGGCGGTCTCGACCTGCGGTGCGGCCATCGCCGGCCGTACGATGGCGCGGGCCAAGCACTACAAGCGCGTCGCCATCATCGGCACGTCCTGGGCCGCGCTGTGTGGCCTCGGCCTCACGCTGACAACGCTCCCGCTATGGGGCCTGCTGACGCTGATGGCGGCGTTTGCACTCGGCCTCGGCACCACCTTTCCGGTCTGCGTGGTCTCAGTACAGAACTCGGTCGCGCGGCCGCAGGTCGGCACCATCACCGGCGCCTTGAACTTCTTCCGCTCGCTGATGTCGTCCTTCACGGTCGCCGCTTTCGCAGCCATCCTGCTGATCGCGCTCGGCATCGACGTTCCGCTGGCCGGCGAGCATCACGCCGCAGGCGCCGTCGCGATTCCCGCCGACGACATGCGGCACGCGTTTCGTTACGTCTTCGGCGCCGCCACCGCGCTGATGACCAGTGCCGCACTCTGCCTGATCATGATGGAGGAGCGGCCGCTGGCTGGCCCTTCCGTCACCAAGCATGTCGAGATGGCGGAGTAGGCTAGCCGCCCCGATCGGCGTAAGGCTCCTCTGCGACGTTGCTCTCGGCCGCCTTTCGCGCCGCCGCTGCAAGATGCGCCTTGAGCTGCGACAGCGCCTCGGCGGACCAATCATGGACATCGGTGACGGCGACCCAGGCATCGACGTAGTGTTCGGGCGCGTAGACGTGGCCAAAGCCCATCGGCGTATTGGTCGCGACTGCCATGTCGAGGGCGAGCTGCAGCATGGTCACGACCGGATACCATCGCAGCTCCGGTGACACATCCGGCCCGCGCGGCGCCGTCATCCAGTCAGGGGATCGATAGGCGTCGCGATAGGCGAAGAAGGTGATCGCGTCGCTCGCATATTGCAGATAGACGACGCGCATCGGACCCCAGGGCGCATCTGCCGGTACCGTCGGTCCATTCTGGTTCATGAACCGCACGAAGCGGCCGTCGCGGAATTCCGGCAGCCAGGCCGGCGTGCCCGGATTGCGGTTCGCGGTGATCGAGCGCCAGATGCGACTTTCGAACGGCGCGCCGCTCCAAAGTGCGCCCGCAATCGGATCGCCAATCGTCTCGAACAGCTCTGCGGATTTCTCCGAGTTCATCGCGCCGAGGCTCAGTCCATGCAGGTACAGCTTCGGCCGTCGGTCCTTCGGCAGCGTCGTCCAGTAGCCGTAAATTTCGGAGAACAGGGCGCGCGCCGCTTCGGCACCGAATTCGGGCTGAAACAGCAGCGACAGCGGACTGTTGAGATAGGAATACTGCATCGCGACACTGGCGACGTCGCCATGGTGGAGATATTCGACGGTGTCCATCGCGGCAGGGTCGATCCAGCCGGTTCCGGTCGGCGTGACGACGATGAGTGTCTTGCGTTCAAAACCGTGCTGCCGCTTGAGTTCGTCGAGCGCAAGCTTGGCGCGCGCTTGCGCCGTCGCGGCGCCGCCAAGGCCCACATAGACCCGCACGGGCTCCTTCGCGGGCCTTCGCGCAACGGCGCTGATCTCAGTTGCGGTCGGCCCCGAGGCGATGAACCTGCGCCCCATGCGTCCAAGCTGCTTCCACTTCACCAGCGAGGCGGGACTTCCTGTCCGTTCCGGCGCGGTCGGCTGCGGCCGCTCGGGCTCGAGCAGGGCGTCGACTTCGCGAAATGACGAATCGAGCGCGTTGAAGGCCGTGCGGATCAGGACATTGCTGGCGATCGACCAGAACAACAGACCCGCGGCGAGCACGCCGATGACGTTCGCGATTCTCCGCGGAACGACGCGCCTGGTACGCGCGGCGATGAAGCCGGCGGCAAGCGCGAACAGCCGCGCCAGCACCAGCAGCACGACGAACGTGATCAGGGCGATGACGCAGACCTTGAGCGGATGGGCGGTCTCGACCGGCGCCATCTTCATCACAGTGCGGATCGAGTTCTGCCATCCGGCCGCCCGCCACAGGAAAAGGATGACGACGAGCAGGCAGGCGGCCGCGACCAGCGCGTTTGCGGTCGATCTCAGGCGCGCCGACGGCTCGGGCAATTCGAGATAGTGCCACAGCCAGCGCCAGACATTGCCGGCGAGATAGCCGATCCCGAAGCAGGCGCCGGCGATGGCGCCTTGCGTGAGATAGCTCCGCGGGATCAGCGTCGGCGTCAGCGCGGCCGCGAAGAACAGAGCACCCAGCATGAGGCCGACGCCGGACAACGACAGCAATTGCCGCCGAATGAGCCACGCCAGTTTGCCGAAAGCACCCACTGGGCGAACTATCCTCAGCCGTTGTCTGACAGACCACTCTTGCGCGGCAGCACGATTCTGAATTCGGTAAACTTGCCGGGCTCGGTCGCGACGTCGATCGTGCCGCCATGCTGCTTCACCACGATGTCGTGGCTCATCGACAGTCCGAGCCCGGTGCCTTCGCCGGCCGGCTTGGTGGTGAAGAACGGATTGAACATCTTCTCCTTCACCTCGTCCGGGATGCCCGTGCCGTTGTCGCGAATGCGGATCTCGATGTGATCGCCGCGGTCGCGGGTCGCGGCGGTCACGACCGGCGCGTAACCGGCCGCCTCGTTCTCTGCCTTGCGCTTGGCCACGGCATGGAATCCGTTCGAGATCAGGTTCAGCAACACCCGGGTGATCTCTTGAGGGAACACATCGGCCGAGCCTGCAGCCGGATCGAGGTCGCGTTCGAGCGTCACGTCGAACTGCGGCTTCTCGGCGCGCGCGCCGTGATAGGCGAGGTTGAGGCTCTCCTCGACCAGCGCGTTGATGTCGCTCAGGCGATGCTCGCCGCCGCCCTCGCGCGAATGCAACAGCATGTTCTTGACGATGGAATCGGCGCGCCGTCCGTGCTGCACGATTTTTTCGAGATTGTCCTTCAGAAGTCCCGTGAGCTCGTCGACTTCGCCGCGGATATCGTCCGCAAGGACGGCGGGTGCGAGCACCTCGTTCAGCTCGTCGGTCAATTCGGCGGAGAGCGACGCAAAATTGTTGACGAAGTTGAGCGGGTTCTTGATCTCATGCGCGATGCCGGCGGTGAGCTGGCCGAGCGAGGCCAGCTTTTCGGTCTGGACCAGCCGGTCCTGCGCTGCGCGCAAGTTCTCGAGCGAGGCGGCGAGCTCACGCGTGCGGGCCTGCACCTCGTCGAAGAGGCGCACATTCTCGATCGCGATGACGGCTTGGTCGGCGAAGCTGGTCACGAGTTCGATCTGCTTTTCGCTGAACGGCCGGATTGCGCGACGTGCGAGAACAATAGCGCCAACCGTGCTGCCCTCGCGCAGTAAGGGCACACCGAGGAAGCTACGCGGATTGCCGCTCAATTCCTGGCCTTCAAAGAAGTAATCGGGGTCTTCGAGCACGTCGGTGACATGGACCACCTTGTCCCCGAGCAAAGTCCGGCCCGTGATCGTGCGCCTGTCCGGCCGGACCGGGAGATCTCTTATATATTCGACGAATTTGGTCGGGAAGCCGTAGGAGCCCGCCCGGAAATAGGTGCTGCCGGTCTTGCGGGTAATCGCCGCCATATCGGCTTCGCATAGTCGCGCCGCCGATTCGACCAGCGTATCGAGCACAGCCTGCAAGTCGAACGCCGAGCGGCTGATAACCTTGAGCACGTCGGCAGTCGCCGTCTGCTGCTGCAGTGACTCGGTCAAATTCTCGGTGCGCTGACGCAATTCGCTGAGCAGCCGCGCGTTCTCGATGGCGATCACGGCTTGCGCCGCGAACTGGTTCAGCAAGGTGATCTGCTTCTTCGAGAAGGGTCGGTTCTCCTGCCTGAAGATCATGACGTTGCCGACCATGCGCTCGTCCTGGAGCAACGGCACAGCGAGCAGACAGCGCGCGCCGCCGAGATCGACCAGCGCCCGACGGTTCGGCTCTCCGCTGCGATAGGCGTCCGACTCCAGAAGGTCGACCATTTCGACGAACGGTTCGCCCCTCAACAGGCGCGCGGGCGCGGTGGCCGGACCATAGTTGAGGGGCGCCCTGCGCCGGAATTCATCGTAGGCGGGGGGCAGACCGTAAGTGGCGGCTGTGTGGAACTGCGTGCCATCGTAGGTGTTGAGCACGCCGAAACTGGCACCGCAGAGCTGCATTGCCTTGCTGAGCATCGCCTCGAACACCGGCTTGAGATCGCCGGCCGATCGGCTGATGACGCTGAGCACCTCCGATGTCGCGGTCTGCTGCTCCAGTGACTCGGTAAGCTCCCGCGTGCGGTCCTGGACCTCGTTGAACAGGCGCGTGTTCTCGACCGCGATCACGGCCTGGTCGGCGAAGGTCTTGAGCAGGTTGATCGCCTTGTCCGGGAAGCGACCGGGCTCCGGCCGCGTCACGCCGATGGTGCCGATCGCAACGCCGTCACGCAGCATCGGCACCACGAGGATGCTGCGATAGCCTCGCGTCCGCGCCAGCTCCTTCATGGCGTCCGTGAGGTCTGGCTCGTTCTGCATGTCGCTGCGGAAGGCATATTCCCCGCTCGTCGCCACCCGGCTGTGGATGCCTGACGACGACAACGGCGCCGGGAATGAGCTAAGCAGATCGGCGTTGCCGGCCTCATTGTCGGTGGTGAAGGCCGCCAGATGCAGCATGCCATCGATGACGCGCGTGACGGCGGAGGAGTGTCCGCCGACCAAGGCCTTGGCGCTGTCGGAGATCGCCTGGAACACCGGCGTCACATCCGCGGGCGAGGCCGCGATCACCTTGAGGATGTCGGCGGTCGCAGTCTGGCGTTCCAGCGCTTCCCTGGTGGCGTTGAACAGGCTGACATTCTTGATCGCGATCACCGCCTGGTCGGCGAAGGTCTGCAGCAGCCGCACGTGATGATCGCCGAACGCGCCGGTCGCGCGTCGCGTCGCGATGATGATGCCGAGGGCCTCGCCCTCGCTCATCAGCGGCGTGAACAGCATGCTGCGATAGCCGCGCGCACGCGCGATATCGCGCGCCGCCGGCTCGAGCTCGGTGTCTGGCAATTGCGCCGCCGCGCCATCGGCCACCAGCGGGTAGGGCGGGAATTGCGCGAACGGCACCGGAAAGGAGGCCTGGAGCACGCGATCGCCGGCCGGATCGGTCGGCGTGAATGCGGCGAGGTGCGCGGCGCCGTCGACATAACGCAGCACCGCCGTGGAAAAGCCGCCGATCAGCCGGTTGGCGTTGGCGGCGATGGCGTCGAACACCGGCTGCACGTCCGAGGGCGAGGCCGCCATCACCTTCAGGATATCGGCGGTGGCGGTCTGGCGCTCGAGAGCTTCGCGCGTCTCGTTGAACAGGCGTGCATTCTCGATCGCGATCACGGCCTGGTCGGCAAAGGTCTGGAGCAGCTGCACGAGGTCGGGCGCGAATGCGCCCGGCTCGGCGCGCGTGACGCTGATCATGCCGACCGGCGTGCCCCGGTTCATCAGCGGCATGAACAGCACGCTGCGGAAGCCGCGCAGGCGCGCCAGCTCGCGGTTCAGCTGTGGGACGTCATCGGCTTCGCTGTCGGGAAACTGGATGGTCTCGCCGCCCCGCACCAGGGCAAAGGTCGGGAAATCCGCAATCTTGCGCGGGAACGAGGCCTCGAGCCCTTGGTCCGCCTCCGGGCTGGTCGGCGTGAACGCCACGAGGTGCAGCTCGTCGCGGATGAATTGAAGCACGGTGGCGGAGAAGCCGTCGAGCAGGCGCTTGGAGCTGGATGCAATCGCCGCGAAGACCGGCCGGGCATCGGAGGGCGATGCCGCGATATTGCGCAGGATCTCGGCGCTCGCGCTCTGGCGATCCCGCGCAATCGCCAGCTCGCTGCGCAGCTGCGCAGTCTCGGCTGCAGCCGACTGCAATCGGCGCTCGAGTTCCTCGATTTCGTTGGAAGGGGGCGTCATTCCTGATCCGGCTTGATGCCGCGACAGGCGCGGCACCGGGCCGGATTATCACATCTTCTGCGGCCGGAGCCAGCCGTCCGCGGCCGTGTCGCTGAGGCCCGGCCCGTCTCACGTCCCCGGCCGCGACACCTCGGTCTCCTTGCTGGTGATGAACTCCAGCAGCACCGGGACGCCTTCTTTCGTCTTCTGGATGCCGCGTTTGATCGCGGGGACAATGTCCTCCGGCCTCAACACCCGCTCGCCATAGCCGCCGAAGGCGCGCGCCATTGCGGCATAGTCGCCGGAAATGTCGGTCGAGCGATATTTTTCGGTCGAGACCGGCATCACCTTCAGCTCGATCGCCATCGAGAAATTGTTCAGCAGGATCGACATGATCGGGATGCGCTCGCGCACCGCGGTCTCGAAATCCATGCCCGTAAAGCCGATCGCCGCATCGCCCCAGACATTGATGCAGAGCTTGTCGGGCTTTGCGAGCTTGGCGCCCATCGCAAGGCCGAGGCCGTAGCCGAGCTGCGTCGTCTTGCCCCAGCCGAGATAGGTGAGGGGTTTGACCGACTTCCAGAACGGCGAAAGCTGGTCGCGCGGACTGCCGGCATCATGCGTGATGATGGTGTTCTCGATGTCGACGGTGTGCTGCAAATCCCAGAGCACGCGATAGGGGCTGAGCGGCGCATCGTTGCTGGTGAGTTTTGGCATCCATTTCGCCAGCCATTCCTTGTGCGAGGCCGCGATCTCGGCGGCGACGGCGGAAGCATCGCGATCCGCGGTGACGGTCTTGCCGATCTCCTCCAGCAGCGCGTCGAGCACGAGGCCGGCGTCACCGACGAGGCCGATCTTGGCCTCCACGTCCTTGTTGAGATGATTGGGATCGAGCGTGGAATGGATGATGGTCTTGCCCTTCGGCATCGCGATGCCGAAGTTTGTTTCAGTGAACGAGCAGCCGATGCCGAAGATGACGTCGGCTTCGCTCAGAAACTTCGGCACCGCGCGCGGCACTGCAAGGCCGCCCGAGCCGAGCGAGAGCGGATGCGTTTCCGGGAACGACGATTTGCCCCCTAAGCTGGTGGTGACAGGGATCGCCAGCCGCTCCGCGAGCCGCTTCAGTTGCGGCCAGGCCTGCGCGTAATGCACGCCCTGGCCGGCATAGATCACAGGTCGTTTCGCGTTCACGAGCAGATTAGCTGCTTCCTTCACGTGAACCGGGTCGGCGCCGTAGCGGGTGCGCAGCACCGGCGTGTAGTCGAGCGGCTCCGGCACCTCCTCGTTCCACATGTCGGAGGGGATTTCGACGATCACGGGACCACCGCGGCCGTTCTTCAATTTCGTGAAGGCGCGGCGGAAGATGTTGGCGACTTCCGCGGCGAGGATGATCGGCTCCGACGATTTCGCGAACGGCTTCATCGCCTCGCTGGAATTGAAGTTCGGCTCGATATGCGCAAGCCGGCGCTGATAGCCCATCGGCAGCACCAGCACCGGCACGGATTCGCCAAAGCACTGCGCAACGCCGCCCATCGCATTCTCGGCGCCCGGCCCATGCTGCATGCAGAACGCGCCGATGCTGCGGCCCGACGTCACCCGCGAAATCGCATCCGCCATGTGGATGCCGACGCGCTCCTGCCGCACCATCACGGGCCGGATCTCGGCCTTGGCCGCATGCTCGATCAGGTGGTTGACCGGATAGCCGCAGAGGATCTCGATTCCCTCGCGCCTCATGATTTCCGCAATGGCGGTGCCGAGCTTCATGGCGTCTCTCTCCTCGAGGCTTGGCCGGTTGGTCCGGCGATTGGGGAGAGAGGATCAGGAAATGCCGGGTGGGTAAAGCGTGGGCAGGCGACAGTCAGCTATGCAGCGGATTGCTATAGCTCGGATCGAGCGCGGCGTAGTCCGGGATAACCGCATCCGCTGGAGTTGCTCCCCGGATTTCGCCTCGCGCCATCCGGGCGAAGAGCCTGCTATTTGCAATTTCGGCAGATCGTCAGTTTGCGCTTCAACGCCTCGTCCTCCTGGTCGAGGCTGCCTGCTTCTGGATAGGAGCTGGAGTCCCTTTTGGCGCGGGATCTCACAGGCGGTGTCACCTGACTTGGGGTGTCAGTGTCGTCCGCGGCGCTGAAGCCATCGTAATCGGCCGCCGAATTCGGTGCCGGCTGACCGACGACCGATGGTGACGCCTCTCTGCCGGAGGCCGCCGGCGGAATCCTGGAGTTCTTGGTGTTCGCGCGCGGCGGCGAGGCAGTTTGCGGAACCAGCGAAACCGGCGGCGCGACCGAAGTCTGCCCGCTCGCGCTGTCCTGCGACCAGACGCCGATCAACATGAGGCCGAGAGCCAAGAGCGTCACGCTTCTCATCCGCATCCTTCAAGCTGCTCTTGTTCATCGATTGACCGCATCGCTCGTCGATGCGGCGCTGTGTTGAAGGATATCAGGACTCGCATCGACGTCAAAGCCCGCGCAAATGGGAGGGCCGTCGCGCGAAAGGAGCGCTTTTCCGCCGTCACGCCGCGCTTCAGACACTCGCGACCGCCGGCTCAGACAAGCGTGCCCGCGTGCAAGCTCGCATGAGCGAGCAACGACTGGATCACGACGTTGTCGCCGGGCCCTCCGTCCAGCACGTCGACGCCGCCGCCGCCGATCAGCACGTCGTCGCCGAGCCCGCCGAGCAGCGTGTCGTTGCCCGCGCTGCCGATGAGCACGTCGTCACCGGCGCCGCCGTCGAAGAGAAGGTGCGGCCCGCCCGGGCCGACGCCCGACGCCTCGATCACGTCGTCGCCGCCGAGGCCGTTGATGGTGATGGTGTCGTTGAAGTCGAAGTTCTCGATCACGACCTGGCTGGCCAGGCCGTCGATCACCAGCGCGCCGTTGCTGTTGAGCGACAGCGTGATGACGTCGTCGCCCCCGGTGCCGTTGATTGTGATGTTGTCGACCGCGCCGTCGCCGCCCGCGGTGCCGGGGACGGCGCCGAGATCGATCTTCACCTGCGTCACGTCGGTGCCGCTCATGTCACCGATGATGATCTTGTCGGCGCCGCCGCGGGCATTGAACGCAATCGTCTCGACACCGTGCGTGTCCATCGTGATGGCGGCGACGTCGCGCGTCAGCTCGGCGCGCGCGCCGTTCGCGAAGATATTGATGGTTTCGGCGATATTGGCGCCGTTGAACAGCAGGGTGTCGCTGCCGGCCTGGCCCTCGACCGTGTCGTTGTCGTCGCCCGGATTCCAGACGAAGGTGTCGTTCCCCGCGCCCATCAGCGCGACGTCGTTGCCGTCGCCGCCGGTGATCAGGTCGTCACCCTGACTGCCGCGGACGGTGTCGTTGCCGATTCCGCCGTTGATCGTCAGTTGCAGCACGCCGGCAGCGAGCCCGCTCGCGTCGATGACGTCGTCGCCGCCGAGGCCATTGAGCGTCAGCTGATCGGCCCCGTCCATGGAGGTCAGGTGGGTGGCCGCATGCAGGCCGAATACCGTCACGCCGCCGGCATTGCCGCTGACGCCGAAGGCGTCGGCGCCCTGGGTGGCATCGGTTGCGACGGTATCGACGGCGCCGTCAGGCGTTCCGGTCGAACCGCCGAGGTCGATGTTCACCCGCGTCACGTCCGTCCCGGTCAGGTCGCCCACGGTGATATGGTCGGCGCCGCCCAAGGCGTGGACATCGACATGCTCGACGCCGTGCAGGTCCATGGTGATGTTGCCGACGTCGCGCGTCAGCAGGGCGCGATCGCCGTTCGCCACAACGGCGGTGGTCTCGGCAATGCTGGCGCCGAAAAACCGCAGCGTGTCGACGCCGGCGCCGCCCTCGACGGTGTCGCTACCGTCGCCGGGATTCCATTGGAAGACATCCGTGCCGGCACCCAGCAGGGCGGTGTCGTTGCCCTGGTTGCCGTCGATGAAATCATTGCCGTGGCCGCCGATCAGCGTGTCGCTGCCGGCGCTGCCGAGGATCGTATCGTTGCCGGCGCCGCCGTCGATCGTCAGGTGCACGAGTCCGGCCGCAAGCGCGGCCGCCGAGATGGTGTCGTTGCCGCCGAGGCCTTCGATGAGGAGCGCATCGTTCGCGCCTTCCGCATTGATGACGGTTACGGCGGCCGGTAACCCTGCGACCGCAACCGAGGTGCCCGAGCCGGACACCTCAATCGCGTTGGCACCGTTCGTGCCCACCAGCGTCACCGTGTCGGCCGCACCGTCACCGGCGCCGGCTGATCCGAGATCTATATTGACCTGCCTGACATCGGTTCCGGCCAGGTTGTTGACGACGATGTTGTCGCTGCCGCCATGCGCGTTGATGGTGATGGTCTCGATGCTGTCGAGGTCCATCGTGATGGCGCCGACGTTGCGGGCGAGCTGCGTCCGTCCGCCATTGGCGGCGGAAAGGGTGATGTCCTCGCCGATGTTCGAGCCGTTGAACAGCAATGTGTCGGTTCCGGCCTGTCCGTCCACCTTGTCGCTGCCGTCGCCCGGGTCCCACTGAAAGGTATCGTTGCCGGCGCCCAGCAGGGCGGTGTCGTTGCCCTGGTTGCCGTCGATGAAATCGTTGCCCTCGCCGCCCAGCAGGCGGTCCGCGCCATTGCCGCCGAGGATCGTGTCGTTGCCGGCGCCACCGTCGATCGTCAGCGTGATCAGCGCGGCGAGATTGCCGGCGGCGGTGATGACGTCGTCGCCGCCCCCGGCATTGACCACGAGGTTTTCGGTGGTGCCGATGTCCAGGAAGAACGGTGCCGGATCGGCGCGGTCGAAGCGCACGCGCGAGCCATTGGCCGTGATGGCGAAGGTCTCGCCGCCATTGCCGCCGTTCACCTCGGCGGTGTCGATGCCTTCGCCGCCTTCCATCAGGTCGCTGTCGTCGCCGGGATTCCAGATCATGCGGTCGTTGCCGGCCTCGCCGAACATCTGGTCGTTGCCGTCGCCGCCTGTGAGCACGTCGTTGCCGGAGCCACCGAACAGCAGGTCGTTGCCGCCCTTGCCGAGCAGCGTGTCGTTGCCGGACTGGCCGAACAGCATGTCGCCGCCGGATCCTCCGGTCAGCCTATCGTTGCCGGCGCCGCCGAACAGGTTCGCCGCAGGCATCGCGCCGTTGCTCTCGTCGATCGTGATGATGTCGTTGCCGTCCTGGCCGAAGGTCTGGATCAACTTGGTGTTGACGATCGTGGCGGGGCCGCCTTTGACCGCGACCGCGCCGCCGTTGACGACGATCGTCCCGGCTGCATTGCGGCCCAACGTGACCGCGTTGTTGTTGCCGTTGCCAAGGACGGTAAGGATTCCGGCGGAAAAATTCGCTGTGACAGCCATGTGTGCTTCTCGCTTGACGTGATCGAAATAGGCCGTGCGGCGGGATCGTGACGCTTTTCGCGATGCCGGGGCGAACGGCAGACGATCTCGTCTGTAGGCCCGGATGGCAGTTCCAGCTTGGCTGAAGTCTTCGGACGGGCTCCTGTTTTTCTTGAGAGCCGCTTGATTTTCGGGACGGGCAGGGCGAAACGGCAGTTCACGCAGCCGTGTTTCGCTGCGGCTCGGCCTGCTGCCTACTAAGCGTTGTGTTGCCCGACGGGCAAAACACGCCAGCGCTGGGTCGATAGCCCGTCGCAAAAATATTCGAATTTACAGAAGTTCGGTTTTGCCGTACAAGCCGAGACATCCCGCCCGCCACAAGGGGCGTTTCGCGATCGTCACGGGACGCGGGCCGGGATGCGGTGGCCGCGACGGCGTCGGCGCGCGATGTGGCTGCAGGGCGGGGAAACCCGTGAGCAGCGACAGGCGCGATACGACACGGCGCTGACAGCGTCCTTCGTTCGGCTCCGACGGCGAGCGCACGCCAGCCGTCGGGAATGCGGATGGGGATGTGCGCGGACGGAGAAGTCGTGTGGTCCTGACGCCCGGGGTCTGTGCGTCAAGCCTCGCGGAGATGTGGCGGCCAACCGGTGCGCGCATCGATCATCCGCAAGGCGACGGGGGCAATAGTGCATCGCTCCCCGAGGAGAGCACGAAGGACACCGTGAAAACCATCGCGCAGGGAAGGCCGGGAACGTTCCGGCGTCACCTGTCGTCCACCCCGTGCGCGTTTACTCGCACACGCGGGACTTCGGGTGCCAGCCGGCGCCCGGCCTTCCCTGCGCCCTTGCTTTCGAAGAGGGCGGAAGAAGACAGCAAAGCTCGGGCAAAACACGCCGCGAGAAGGTGAAGGTTTGTCCGCAGATGAACATGCGAACCGTGAGAGCTCGGCGTCTCTCAGGATGGCCGCATCCGGCCGGTTACTTCACCGCGGCGTCGATCGAATTGAACTTGTTGTTGAGCAGTGCGCCGCCCGTGCTGTTCACGATAGTGACGATCGCGAGCGCGATCCCCGCGGCAATCAGGCCGTACTCGATCGCGGTTGCAGCATTCTCATCGGCAAGGAACGACCTAAGCAAACGCATTGCCAACTCCTGTTCATCCGATCCAACGTATGGTCGCGTCGTCATCGGACTCGTAAATAGATCGAATAAGTCTTTATGCGCGCCAAAAGAATTAAGCCCGGGCGAGCGCGCCTCCGCTCATACGACGGCATCCATTAAATTAAGGTTCCATCGGTGCGTCCAAATGGATTCAAATCGGCGGACCCTCGCCGGCAGGGGCGGCGAAGCGCGGCGGGGCCGCTCGCCGCACCGGGAAGGGAGTGCCGCTTAACGGTTTGTTGAGGCTGTTTGTCGGCCATCGCTCATCCGCGCCGGCCACCCGCATTCAGCGCCCGCAACATGGCAATGCGGGCGAACATCACCCAGCCGCCGCCGGTTTCGGCTGCCTTGATCAAGGTCTCGATGGCGGTCTGCCAGTGCGCCTCGTGCTGGGCGTCCTCGGGCAGGTGCATGATGTAGTCCGCCGCCTGTTGAAGCGTGAGCAGCTCGCGTTTGTTGTCCACGCGAACGGGATCGTCGAACGCCGTCGACCAGGGCATGTCAGGCCGCCTGATCCGCGAGGGGTGACATCACGGCGTGATTGCAGATGCGATGCTGTCAGCCCGCCTTCTTCGCCCGCGCCGGCGCGCGCACCGGCTTGTCGGCGGCCTTTCTCGGGGCTTCCTTCGCCGTCTTCGCCGCAGCGTCCTTGCCGCCCTTGCCTGATATCGGCAGCAGCATCTCGCGCTGGCCCTCGACGCGCTTCTTTGGCTTCTTGGCCTTGGCGGTCTCCTTCGCAGTCTCCTTGGCGACCTTCGCCGCGGGCGCTGTGTCCTTTTCGTTCGCGATGCTCTTTTTCAGCGCGTCCATCAAATTGATGACGTTGCCGCCGCTCTTCGGCGTGGCCTTGGCTGCGATCGGCATGCCCGAGCGCTTCTTGTTGATCAGATCGATCAGGGCGGACTCGTAATGGTCCTCGAACAGCTCGGGCTCGAACGCGCCGGACCTCTTCTCGACGATGTGTTTTGCGAGGTCGAGCATGTCCCTGGTGAGCTTCACGTCCTGAATGTCGTCGAAATATTCCTGCTCGCTGCGAACCTCGTAGGGATAGCGCAGCAGCGTGCCCATCAGCCCGCTCTCGAGCGGCTCGAGCGCGATGATGTGCTCGCGGTTGGTCAGCACCACGCGGCCGATCGCGACCTTGTCCATGCTGCGGATGGTCTCGCGGATCACGGCATAGGCGTCGTGGCCGACCTTGCCGTCCGGCACGAGATAATAGGGGCGGATCAGATAGCGATTGTCGATGTCGGCCTTCGGCACGAACTCGTCGATGTCGATCGTGTGGGTGGAATCGAGCGCGATGTCGTCGAGCTCGTCCTTGGTGACCTCGATATAGGTGTCGGTGTCGACCTTGTAGCCCTTGACGATGTCCTCGGAGGTCACCTCGTCACCGGTCTCGGCGTCGACCTTGAGGTACTTGATACGGTGGCCGGTCTTGCGGTTGATCTGGTTGAAGGAGACCTTCTCAGTATCCGAAGTGGCCGGATAGAGCGCAACCGGACAGGTCACGAGCGACAGACGCAGAAAACCCTTCCAATTGGCGCGGGGGGCCATGGGCTACTCCAAACGCAACAGGGACAGACGACTAGGATACCATCGGGGAACAACGAATCAAAGCAAGGTCGGTTGCTGAATCTTGCAACTGCGTTAACCGGCCGCCGGGCCTGCTGCCGCTGCCCGATCCGAGCGCAAAAGCCGGAACATCATATCCAATCACGCGTTGGCTTCGGACATCGGCTGCGAGGAGGTCGCGGCTATCGAAAGCGACATCCAGAGATTGAGGTCATCATGGCAACCACGCGAGAGCAGCATCAGATCGTGGAAACTCCGACCGAGGCGCGTCAGGGCGAGCCTGGGCCTTCGGTGGCGGCGCTGCTCGCCATCTCGACCGGACTTGCGATCCTGATCCTCGCCGTCGTCTGGTTCGTGTTCTTCCGGACCTGACGGCCGAATTCACGGGAAGGGCGGACCTTCCGGCGCGCCGCGGTATGCGGCACATTGCGCCCGCCATGCTGCCGGCTCGTCCGGTCGCAGGGCGGGCGCAGTCGCGTTGGCTGCAAACTCATCGTATATGACCAAAAAGTAACGCGGCCGGTTCCCGGCGTTCATATTGGGTTCACGCCGGAATTGCTCATCTGGTGCCGTGTTGATGCGGCCTATGTCTGGAGAGAAGCGTGCGCCTGCTCGTTGTTGAGGACGACCCCGATCTCAATCGCCAGCTCACCAAGGCGCTGACCGACGCCGGCTATGTCGTCGATCGCGCCTTCGACGGCGAGGAGGGGCATTATCTCGGCGACAACGAGCCGTATGATGCCGTCGTGCTCGACATCGGCCTGCCGAAGAAGGACGGCATCTCGGTGCTGGAGGCCTGGCGCCGCAACGGCCGCACCATGCCGGTCCTGATCCTCACCGCACGCGACCGCTGGAGCGACAAGGTGCAGGGCTTCGACGCCGGCGCCGACGACTATGTCCCCAAACCGTTCCACCTCGAGGAGGTGCTCGCGCGCATCCGCGCGCTGCTGCGCCGCTCGACCGGCCATGCCCAGAGCGAACTCAGCTGCGGTCCTGTTACCCTCGACACCCGGACCGGCCGGGTCAGCGTCTCCGGCAATCCGATCAAGATGACCTCGCACGAATATCGGCTTCTGGCCTACCTGATGCACCATTCCGGGCGCGTGGTCTCGCGCACCGAGCTGGTCGAGCACCTCTACGACCAGGATTTCGACCGCGACTCCAACACCATCGAAGTCTTCGTCGGCCGCATCCGCAAGAAGCTCGACGTCGACATCATCCAGACCGTCCGCGGCCTCGGCTATCTCCTGACCCCGCCGACCGCCTGACGCGTTCGGGCTTGACGGGCAGCCCGACAGGGGCCTTGGTCCGGACATGAGCTCTGACGCCCCGCCATCCTGCGCCTCCCGGGATCATTCCGATGCGCGCTAGTTCGCTTGCAAACCGCCTGTTCCTGTCGGCGACCGCTTGGCTCGTGGTGATCCTGGCCATCACCGGCGTGGTGCTGTCGTCGGTCTACAAGAGCGCCACCGAGCGCGCCTTCGACCGCCGGCTCAATCTCTATCTCCGCACCCTCATCGCCGAGGTCGCGACCCCCGACGAGCCGCCGGACCGTCAGTTCCAGTCGCTTGGTGAACCCCTGTTCGAGCTGCCGCTGTCGGGCTGGTATTGGCAGATCACGCGGACCGACACCGAAAAGCCGGAAGTGCGCTCCTCGCGCTCGCTCTGGGACAAGAAGCTGCCGAAGCTTGAAGAGCAGGGCGCCGAACTCACCGCCGCCGGCATTCGGCTGGCTTATGTCGACGGGCCCGAGGGGCAGAACCTGCGCATGGTCGAACGTCCCGTCGATCTCGGCGCCGACGGCAAGTTTCTGGTCAGCGTCGCCGGCGACGACACCGAGATCTTCGACGAGACGCGCAGCTTCGACTATTATCTCGGCGGCACCTTCACCGCGCTCGGCATCGTGCTGCTGCTGACGACCGTATTCCAGGTCCGTTTCGGCCTGGCGCCGCTGAAACGCATCTCCGAATCGATCGCCGACATCCGCTCCGGGCGGGCGGAGCGGCTCGAGGGCGAATTCCCGGTCGAGATCGCGCCATTGGCGCGCGAGACCAACGCCCTGATCGATGCCAATCGCGAGATCGTGGAGCGCGCGCGCACCCATGTCGGCAATCTCGCCCATGCGATCAAGACGCCGCTCTCGGTCATCGTCAACGAGGCCGGCGCCCACCTCGCCGATCCCTTCGCGACCAAGGTGATGGAGCAGGCGGATGTGATGCGCGACCAGGTCGCCCACCATCTGGAGCGTGCGCGCATCGCCGCGCGGGTCTCGGTGGTCGCGACCGTGACGGAGGTGGCGCCTGCCATCGAGGCGCTGCGGCGGACCATGGAGAAGATCCATCGCGATCGCGACATCGTGGTCGAAGCCAAGGCCGATCCGTCGGCAAAATTTCGCGGCGAGCGCCAGGATCTGGAGGAGATGGTCGGCAATCTCGTCGACAATGCATGCAAATGGGCGGCCTCGCGCGTCTTCATCGAGGTCCTGGTGGAGACGCCGCACAAGGCGGGGGCCGGCCCGCGTCTGCGCATCATCGTCGACGACGACGGCCGCGGTCTGTCGGAGGCCGAGCGCGCCCAGGTCTCCCGGCGCGGCCAGCGGCTCGACGAATCCAAGCCCGGCTCGGGCCTGGGGCTCTCGATCGTGACCGACCTCGCCGCGCTCTATGGCGGCAGCCTCTCGCTCGGCGGCGCGCCGACCGGCGGCCTGCGCGCCGACCTGGTCCTTCCGGGAGTATAATCCCTTGTTCCGTCGCGCTTTTTCGTCTTCGCCAAGTCCCGGCCAAAGCCAACCGGAGGGATTCCGTCCGACTTCCTAAACGGCTTCTTAAGTGGGCCCTCCTATGATCGCGCCCGGACGCATCCCATGTCCGCCATTTTACCGTGCATTACCCGGGCGCATGAGCCAGACATCGATCGAGCGGCTGAGGGAATATCTCGCGCAGCTCCCGCCGCAGGCGCAGGCCCTGCTGATGCGGGAGTTCGAGCGCGCGCTGGAGCGCGGCCAGGACACGGCTGTCGCGACCCTCGTACTCGATCAGTTGCGCAAGATCGTCCGCAAGACCGAAGCCGACGAGGCTGCGCCGCCGCGGACGGATGATCTGTCGCGGCTGCTGTTCCAGGTGTTGGAACCGTTCCTGGTCGAGGCGGGCCCCCCGACCCGGGTCGGGCAGATTCGCCGCTCCTCGCTGCATCCGATCTGGCAATGGCTCGGCCGCGACGGCGCCCCGGACAAGGTGAAGGAATTCGAGGCGGCGCTGGCGCGCATGCCGGCAGACAGTGCAGGGCAGGTCGAGGCGCTGGCCTCGAGGCTCCAAGCGGTGGCTGCGGACGCCATTTTCGAGCTGACGGGTCCCGGCGGCGGCGACAAGTCGCGCGCGCTGGCTCGGGTCGGCCCGCCCAACGTGATCGAGGACCTCTATTCGATCGGAGCGTTGCTTCAGGTCCGGGAGGCCATCGCCAGCCTGAACGAGAAGCTGCCGCGCACCCTGCGCGCTTTCGGCGATTCCCAGATCGCCTCGGTGACGTCGGCGCTCAACATTCCGGTGCTTCAGACCCCGCAGATGCTGCCCTTCGCGCTGTCGACCGTGGTGCAGCGGATGACCGCCCCGTGGCAGATCATTCGCCTCGCCATCAAGATTGCTGCGTCCGACGACGAGATCCGCGTCGCGGCGACGCCCTATGGCGTCGCCGTCACGATCGCGCTGCACGACTTGTCCTGTGTTGCCGCAACCCTGCGCATGGACATCAAGCGCGGCCATTTCGACAACGTTGCCGGCAATCTCAAGGCGTTGCACGACGGCGTGCGCGGCCTGCGCACCGAGCTCGACCTGCGCAACGATTCCGCCTGGGGCAAGCAGTTGACCTCGATCCGGGCCGACATCTCCAATGCATTGCAATCCGAGATCGACAGCGTTCCCGGCCGCGTTCGCCGCATCCTGCGCCAGCGACCCGAGAAAGATATTCCGCCGGGGGCGCGGATCGACGGCACCGAGGTGGAGGAAACCGCGGCGCTGATCGATTTCGTCGCGACCTGCCGCAACTATGCGAGCGAGCTTGCGATCAACGAAGTGACGCTGCGCACCTATTCCGACCTTCAGCAGTATGTCGAACGCTCGACCGAGCAATTGGTGCAGTCGCTGCGCGCCGCCGATCACAAGGTCCGCACCTATCGGCAACAGCAGGTGCAGGCCGCGATCCGCTTTTGCCAGGTGCTGTTCGGCGACGATTACGCCTCGCTGATGAGCCGGGCCGCGGAGAACGCGGCGACCGGCGAGCGCAAATCGTCGCGCGCAAGCTGACCCAAGCGCATATTTTCGTGATCACAATTTGTGGTTGACGGTGCCGGTGGCGCGCCGTACGGTCCCCGTGCAAGTCCGGGGAACTTCTATTTGTGGGCGCATGAAACCCGTTATCAGCTCCATCGAAATTGAGAACCGCGTCATTGTTGCCAAGTATCAAAGACTGATGGTCGGCGCCAAGGTGGTGGTGGTCGAGAAGGCGAGCGGTCGGCAACTGTCCGAGACGATCACAAGGGTTGCGTCTCCGGTTCCGGTCGGTGCGGTGCGCATCAAATTGCCGGATGCAGTCCAGCCGGGAACATACTTCCTGAAGGCCTTCAACGGGCACGGCGAGGACGCCGCGCAAAGCGCGGAGTTCGAAATCGGCTAAGCCGTTGGATTTTCACCGTTTCGGGACTGTGTGCGGTCGCGTCGAATTGACAATTGTCAATTGCCGCATCGTCCGGCCGTGGTGTAAAGCCAGCTATGGGCGCGGTTCGTGCGCTGCCGGAAGCTTGCCAGATGACGCTATGGTTCGTGTTCGCGCTGATGACGGTCGCGGCGATTTTCGCCGTGCTCTTGCCGCTTGGCCGCAACGGACGCGCGCAAGACCAGGGCAGCGAGGTCGCGGTTTACAAGGACCAGTTGGCCGAGATCGAGCGTGATCTCGCCGCAGGCTTGATCCCCGCGCCAGACGCCGAGGCGGCGCGCGTCGAAATCAGCCGCAGGCTGCTCGCCGCGGCCGCGAGCGAATCCGCTGTGGCGCCGACGTCGAATCTCAAATGGCGTCGCGCGGCGGCGGTGCTGGCGCTCGCCGGCCTGCCGCTCATTGCGATCGGCGTCTACATGCCACTCGGTTCGCCCCAGCTTCAGGACTTTCCCTTGGCGGAGCGGGAGCGCGGATCCGGGTCCGGCATGGCGCAGTCGCTCGAGAATCTCGTGGCGCAGGTCCAGGACCATCTGGAGAAGAATCCGACCGACGGGCGCGGTTGGAACGTGCTCGCGCCGGTGCTGGAGCGGCTCGGCCGTTTCGACGACGCGGTGCGCGCCTATCGCAACTCGCTCACCTACAATGGCGAGAGCGCGGAGCGCCGGTCCGATCTCGGCGAAGCGCTCTCGGCCGCCGCCGGCGGTGTGGTGACCGCCGAGGCCAAGACTGAATTCGAGCGTGCACGCGCCCTGAACCTTGACGATCCCAAGGCGAACTATTTCCTCGGCCTCGCCGCCGAGCAGGACGGCCGCAAGGACGATGCTGCCAATATCTGGCGCGCGCTGCTTGCGAAGGCGCCGGCGGATGCGCCGTGGCGTGCCCTGGTGCAGTCCTCGCTGGTGCGCGTCGGCGGCGGCGGCACGATGCCGGCGCTGTCGGATGAAACGATTGCTGCTTCCAAGGAAATGGCCGAAGGCGATCGCAACGCGATGGTGCGCGGCATGGTCGAACGTCTGGCCACCCGGCTGAAGCAGAACGGCGACGACGTCGAGAGTTGGCTGCGCCTGGTGCGCGCCTATCTCGTGATGGGCGAACGGGACAAGGCCATGGGGGCATCGGCCGACGCCCGGCAGGCGGTTGCCAGCGACGCCGAGCGGCTTCGCCAGCTCAACGAAGGCCTCAGGACTCTCGGGCTCGGCGGATGACGATGTCGGGACGAGACGAGCGGAGAATTGATACGCCATGACGCGCAAGCAGCGACGTATGACCATCATCGGCGGCTCGCTCGCCGTGCTCGCGCTCGCGGCCGCGCTGGTGCTCAACGCACTGCGCGATTCCATCGTGTTCTTCTCGACCCCGACCATGGTCGCCGAGAAGCATGTCGAGCCCGGCAAGCGGTTTCGCCTCGGTGGGCTGGTGCAGCCCGGTTCGCTCCATCGCGGCGACAATCTCGCGGTGACCTTCGAGGTCGCCGACGGTGGCGCCAAGCTTCCGGTGGCTTACAAGGGCATCCTGCCCGACCTGTTCCGCGAGGGTCAGGGCGTCGTCGCCGAAGGCGCGCTCGACGCCGATGGCGTGTTCAAGGCCGACACCGTGCTCGCTAAGCATGACGAGACCTACATGCCCAAGGACGTCGCCGACGCCCTGAAGAAGCAGGGGCACTGGAAGGACGATTACGACGGCAAAGCTTCGGGCGGTAGCAAGACTCAAGCCACGACGGCGCAGGGCAATCCGCAGGGAGCGGTGCGGTGATCGCGGAATCAGGACATTACGCGCTGGTGCTGGCGCTTGGGCTCGCACTGATCCAGTCGATCGTGCCGTTGATCGGTGCGCGCCTGCACGATGCCGCGCTGATGAACGTGGCGCGCTCCACGGCGCTGGCGCAGCTCCTGTTCGTCGGTGCCTCGTTCGTAGCTCTCGTCATGCTGCACGTGAACTCGGACTTCTCCGTCGCCAACGTCTACGAGAATTCCCACTCGATGAAGCCGCTGCTCTACAAGATCACCGGCGTGTGGGGAAACCATGAAGGCTCGATGCTGCTGTGGGTGGCGATCCTCGCCTTGTTCGGCGGGCTGGTCGCGGCTTTCGGCAACAATCTGCCGCTGTCGCTGCGCGCGCATGTGCTCGCGGTGCAGGCCTGGGTCGCCAGCGCCTTCTACCTCTTCATCCTCGTGACATCGAATCCGTTCCTGCGCATCGCCAATCCGCCGATCGAGGGACGCGATCTCAATCCGGTGCTCCAGGACATCGGGCTCGCCGTGCATCCGCCGATGCTCTATCTCGGCTATGTCGGTTTCTCGATCTCCTTCTCCTTCGCGATCGCGGCGCTGATGGAGGGACGGATCGACGCGGCCTGGGCGCGCTGGGTGCGGCCGTGGACGCTGGTCGCCTGGATCTTCCTGACGCTCGGCATCGCCATGGGTTCGTACTGGGCCTATTACGAGCTCGGTTGGGGCGGCTGGTGGTTCTGGGATCCGGTTGAGAACGCCTCGCTGATGCCGTGGCTCTCCGGCACCGCGCTGTTGCATTCCGCCCTGGTGATGGAAAAGCGCAACGCGCTGAAGGTCTGGACCATCCTGTTGTCGATCCTGACCTTCTCGCTGTCGCTGCTCGGCACCTTCCTGGTGCGCTCGGGCGTCATCACATCGGTGCACGCCTTCGCCACCGATCCCACCCGCGGCGTGTTCATTCTGCTGATCCTCTGCCTGTTCATCGGCGGCAGCCTGGCGCTGTTCGCGGGCCGCGCCACCTCGTTGAAGCAGGGCGGCCTGTTCGCGCCGATCTCGCGCGAGGGCGCGCTGGTCCTGAACAATCTGCTGCTCACGGTCGCCTGCGCGGTCGTGCTGTTCGGCACGCTCTATCCGCTGGCGATGGAGATGCTCGCCGACTTCAAGATGTCGGTCGGAGCGCCCTTCTACAACCTCACCTTCGCGCCGCTTTTCACCCTGTTGCTGCTTGCCGTGCCGTTCGGCCCGATGCTGGCGTGGAAGCGCGGCGATCTGCTCGGCGTGACGCAGCGCCTGCTCGCGGCCGGCGTTGCCGGGCTCGTCGCCGTCGCCATTGCCTGGGGCTGGGCGCGCGGCGGCAGTGCGCTGGCGCCGCTGGCGATCGGCCTTGGCATCTTCGTCATCGCCGGCGCCGTCACCGACATCGTCGAGCGGACCGGCCTCGTGCGGCTGCCGTTCGCAACGGTGCTGCACCGGGCGCGTGGCCTGCCGCGTTCGGCCTGGGGCACGGCGTTTGCGCATGCCGGCCTCGGCGTGGCGCTGATCGGAATCGTCTGCGAGACCACCTGGAACAGCGAACATATCGCGACGATGAAGCAGAACGACGTCGCCCACATCGCCGGCTTCGACGTGAAGCTCGACGGGTTGCTGCAGCGTCAGGGCCCGAACTACCGCGAGATGATCGCCGAGTTCAACGTCAGCCGTGATGGCGAGACCCTCAGCGTCATGACGCCCTCCAAGCGCAGCTTCACCACCCGCGGCTCGTCGACCACCGAGGCCGCGCTGCTGACGCGCGGCGCGAGCCAGCTCTACATTTCGCTTGGCGATGCCACCGCCGAGGGCGCCATCGCCGTGCGCATCTATCACAAGCCGCTGGTGCTCCTGATCTGGTGGGGGCCGGTGCTGATGGCGTTCGGCGGCGTGCTGTCGCTGTCCGATCGACGCCTGCGGGTCGGCGCGCCGAAACCGGCGCGGGCCAAGCAGCGCCTTCAGCCGGCGGAGTGATCCGATGCGCCGGATGATGGCCGCGTTCGCCCTGCTGATGCTGCTGGCCTTGCCTGCGGCGCACGCGGTGCAGCCCGACGAGATCATGTCGGATCCCGCCAAGGAAGCCCGTGCACGAGAATTGTCGCGCGAGCTTCGCTGCATGGTCTGCCAGAACCAGTCGATCGACGATTCCGATGCACCGCTGGCGCGCGATCTGCGGCTCTTGGTGCGCGAGCGCATCGGCGCAGGCGACAGCAACTCGCAGGTGCTCGACTTCCTGGTCGCGCGCTACGGCGAATTCGTGCTGCTGAAACCACGCTTCGCGCGTCAGAACCTGCTGCTGTGGCTGCTCGGGCCGCTGCTGCTGATCGGCGGCGGGCTGGCGCTGTGGCTGCAAATCCGCCGGCGCGCGCGAAGCGGTGCGGACGTGCCAGCTCCGCCGCTCACGCCCGAGGAAGAAGCGCGTCTCGCCGCATTGATGTCGGACGAAGCGAAGTCTTCGTAGCCGTCTGACCTAGGCTCAGGACCTATCAATTCGATGCGCCGCCGCACACGCCCCTCAGAAGGCTAGAAAAGCGCGTAGCTTGGGCATGACACGGTCTCCGCATTGTAAATCCGGTGCTTGTGCCCATATTCCCACGCATGAGAGAAGGGACCGCTAATGCCCCTAAGCCGTCGAGCGATCCTTGGGGCTGCGGCATCAGCCCCACTTGCCGTTTCTTTTCCGACAGGAGCCAGCGTGGCGCAGAGCCTTCAGGCACGCAGTGGACCCAAGCCGCTGACAGTCAGTTTTCCAAGCGGCGACGGCTTCGTCGTTGGCCACCTCTATCTGCCTGAGGGCTATGAACCTAGCGGGCGTTACCCAGCGGTGGCCGTCGGAGGCTCCCTGACGTCCGTGAAGGAGCAAATGGGCGGCATCTACGCAGGCGAGATGGCCCTGCGCGGCGTGATGGCTCTAGCTATTGACTACCGCAATTACGGGGAAAGCAGCGGTGCGATGCGCCAGTGCGAGGACCAGGCTTCCAAAGTCGTGGATTTGTCGGCTGCGCTGCGTTTTCTGACGAAGCGTCCCGATGTATCTCGTACAGGGCTCTTAGGGATATGCACTTCGGGTGGAACCGCCCTTTACGCGGCGGCCGAAGACCGAAATGTGCGCGCTGTGGCGACCGTGGCAGGCTTCTTCTCCGACCCCGCAATAGTGCAGATGATCTTTAAGGGAGCGGACGGCGTTGAGCGCCGCCGTGCCGAAGGTCGCGCGGCACGAAAGCGTTTCGACGAGACCGGCGTCATCGACCTCATTTCCGCCTACGATCCCAACGACCAGACCGCGGTGAGCACGACCCCGAGCCAATACTATATGGATCAGACTCGTGGTGGTGGTGTGCGTGCCTGGCGTAACGCCTTCGCGGTCATGGCATGGGAGTCCTGGCTCGACTTCGATCCTGTGTCGCAGGCTTCGCGCGTGGTCGCGCCGACCCTTGTCATTCACTCGGATGGAGCTGCATTTCCGAACCAAGCACGCAAGGTACATGAACGTCTAGCCGGGCCAAAAGAATTGCACTGGACGGAGGGAGCGCACTTCGACTTTTACGACCAAGCTGATTCGGTGCATAAGGCTGCCGATCGGGTCGCAGCGCACTTTCGGACCACGCTCGGCTAGGCTCAAACTCGCTACCCATTGCGGCTTTTGAAGTGGATTGATTCATTGACGCCACGCAGGAGATCACGCGCAGCGCCCAGGACGCCGCGCGCGGCACGCTCGACGTCTCCAATCACATCGTCCAGATCACCTCGACCTCCGCCGAGACGGGCCGAATGGCCGCCGAGGCGCGTGATTCTGCGGTCGACCTGTCGCAGCAGGCGGCGACCTTGAAGCGCGAAGTCGACGTGTTCATCGTCACCGTCAGGGCGAGCTGAGAGCCCCAAAAAAGCTGCCTTCGCGCTCGTCACAGGAACTCGATTAAGTTCCTGTAAGGCCACGATTTTCCGCCTGCGCTGAACTGCCGCATCCGCTCAGTCCCTTCATTACAAAAGTTTAACCCGCTCGCCAGCGCGCGGTAAGGCGGGAGCCCCCATCTTCAGGTCCGTAAGGCGCCGCCCTCAGGCACCAAATGGATTTCAAGGCCCTGGAGATCTCTGCATGACCGACCGTCCCGACCTTTCGAACCTTCCGTCCTACCGGCAGACCCGCTCGGTCTTCTCTGCGCGCAAGTTCGCGCTGATGGCCTCGGTCGTCGCCGGCCTCGGCGCGGCCGTCTATGGCTTCAGCCCGTCGACCTCGCCGGCCGACCTGTTCTCGAGCCCGGCGCATGCGCAGGTCAACAACGAGGTCCGGAAGGTCGAACGTCCCATCGGCTTCGCCGACATCGTCGAGCGCGTGAAGCCCTCGGTGATCTCGGTGAAGGTCAACATCAAGGAGAAGACCGCGAGCAATGACGATGGTGATGACGCCCAGTCGCCGTTCCAGCCGGGCTCGCCGATGGAGCGCTTCTTCCGCCGCTTCGGCGGTCCGGACGGCATCCCCGGTCTGAAGGGTGGCGGCCGCGGCCGCGTCGTGCAGGGTCAGGGCTCCGGCTTCTTCATCTCGGCCGACGGTTTCGCCGTGACCAACAACCATGTGGTCGACGGCGCCGACAAGGTCGAGGTCACCACCGACGACGGCAAGACCTACACCGCCAAGGTGATCGGTACCGACCAGCGCACCGACCTTGCTTTGATCAAGGTCGAGGGCAGCTCGACCTTCCCCTTCGCCAAGCTCGCCGACAGCAAACCGCGGATCGGCGACTGGGTGCTCGCGGTCGGCAATCCCTTCGGCCTCGGCGGCACCGTGACCGCAGGCATCGTTTCGGCGAGCGGCCGCGACATCGGCAACGGTCCCTATGACGATTTCATCCAGATCGACGCGCCCGTGAACAAGGGCAATTCCGGCGGTCCGGCCTTCGACACCAATGGCGAGGTGATGGGCGTCAACACCGCGATCTACTCGCCCTCCGGCGGCAGCGTCGGCATCGCGTTCTCGATTCCGGCGAGCACCGTGAAGAGCGTGGTCGCCCAGCTCAAGGACAAGGGCTCGGTCAGCCGCGGCTGGATCGGCGTGCAGATTCAGCCCGTCACGTCCGACATCGCCGACAGCCTCGGCATGAAGAAGGCCGAAGGCGCGCTGGTGGCGGAGCCGCAGGCCAACGGTCCGGCCGCGAAGGCGGGCATCGAGTCCGGCGACGTCATCACCTCGGTGAACGGCGAATCCGTCAAGGACGCCCGAGAGCTTGCCCGCACCATCGGCGGCATGGCGCCCGGCGCGACCGTGAAGCTCAACGTGCTGCACAAGGGCCAGGACAAGGTCATCAACCTCACACTCGGCCAGTTGCCGAACACGGTCGAAGCCAAGGCCGACACCGACACTGACAGCGGCAAGGGTGCCAACAAGGGCACCGACGTGCCGAAGCTCGGGATGACCGTCGCGCCCGCCAATTCCGTGGCCGGTGCCGGCAAGGAAGGCGTTGTGGTCACCCAGGTCGATCCGAAGAGCGCCGCGGCCGAACGCGGCTTCAAGGAAGGCGACGTGATTCTCGAAGTCGGCGGCAAGAGCGTCGCTACCGCCGGCGAAGTCCGCGATGCCATCAGTACGGCGCGGACCGACAACAAGAACAGCGTCCTGATGCGCGTGAAGAGCGGCGGCCAGTCGCGCTTCGTCGCCGTGCCCATCGCCAAGGGGTAAGCCTCAGGAGGTTTTTGAGATGAAGGGTGTCGCCGGCATCAGTCGCCCCCGCCGTCGGCGCCCTTCGGGGAAGCAGCGTAATTTTCGCTTCCCCTATCTACCTTCCGGTGGAATTACGCCCCCCTCCGTCGGAAGGCCTAGGGCGGTGGAGTCCCCCCAGCTTCACCGCCCGCCTTTTTCTCGATGCCAGAGTCTCCCCCTCGGCTTGCATGCGATTGCCGCTCGCGCCATGTTTAGAGAAGGTTGACCTCCTTGACCGCCGCCGAACGCACGATGCGCCTGCTCATTATCGAAGACGACCGTGAATCCGCCGACTACCTCGTGAAGGCGTTTCGCGAAGTCGGACACATTGCCGATCACGCCGCCGACGGCGAGGAAGGCCTCGCCATGGCCGAGAGCGGCGATTATGACGTGCTGGTGGTCGATCGCATGCTGCCCAAGCGCGACGGCCTGTCGCTGATCGGCGCGCTGCGCGACAAGGGCAACACGGCGCCGGTGCTGATTCTCTCCGCGCTCGGACAGGTCGACGACCGCATCAAGGGCCTGCGTGCCGGCGGCGACGACTATCTGCCAAAACCCTATTCTTTCGCCGAGCTCCTCGCCCGGGTCGAGGTGCTGTCGCGCCGCCGCGGTGGTCCCGCCGAGGACACGCTCTACCGCGTCGGCGACCTCGAACTCGACCGGCTCTCCCATCGCGTTGCCCGCGGCAAGGACGAGCTGACGCTCCAGCCACGCGAATTCCGCCTGCTCGAATATCTCATGAAGCATGCGGGACAGGTGGTGACGCGTACCATGCTGCTGGAGAACGTCTGGGACTACCATTTCGATCCGCAGACCAACGTGATCGACGTGCACATTTCGCGGCTGCGCTCCAAGATCGACAAGGGCTTCGAGCGGCCGCTGCTGCACACGATCCGCGGCGCCGGGTACATGATCCGTGACGGCATTCGGTAAACTCGTCCGCACCACGGCGTTCCGGCTCACGCTGGTCTATCTGCTGCTGTTCGCGATGTTCGCGGCCTCGCTGCTGGCCTATTTTGCCTGGAATACGCGGCGGCTGATCACTGAAGAGATCACGCAGACGGTCAATGCCGAGACCTCGGAGATCTCCGAGATCTACGGCCGCCGCGGCCTGCGCGGCCTGGTGCTGGCGATCGAGTATCGGGCGCTGCGGCCGGGCGCCAACCTCTACCTCGTGACCACGCCGACCGGGCAGGCGATTGCCGGCAATGTCGGCTCGCTGGCGCCCGGCGTGATGGCGACGCGCGGCTGGTCGGAGACCGCCTACCGCCGCATCGAGGACGCCGATGACCGCGACCATCGCGCGCTGGTGCGCGTCACCGAACTGGAAAACGGATTCCGCCTCCTGATCGGCCGCGACCTTGCCGAGCGGCGGCGGCTGTTCGGCATCGTGGCCAAGGCCGCGCAATGGTCAGTCCTGATCGTCGTGGTGCTCGGCCTCGGCGGCGGCGTCTTCGTCGCGCGCCGCGTGCTCCGACGCATCGACGCCATGACGGGGACCGCGCAGCGCATCATGACCGGCGACCTCAGCGAGCGCCTGCCGGTGGGACGCAGCGGCGACGAGCTCGATCGCCTCGCCGAAAATCTCAACGCCATGCTGGAGCGGATCGAGGCGCTGATGGCGGGGCTGAAGGAGGTCTCCGACAACATCGCCCATGATCTCAAGACGCCGCTGACGCGCCTGCGCAACCGCGCCGAGGAGGCGCTGGCGAAATCGGGCTGCGAGGCCGATTACCGGGCGGCACTGGAGCGGACCATCGAGGAATCCGACGGTCTCATCCGCACCTTCAACGCGCTCCTGATGATCGCGCGCGCCGAGTCCGGACAGGCGCGCGGCAACATGGACGATTTCGACGCCGCCGAGGTCGCGGGTGGCATCCATGAGCTCTACGAGCCGCTCGCCGAGGACGACGGCATGACCTTGAAGGTCAGGGCCGAGCCGACGCCGGTTCACGCCAACCGCGAATTGATCAGCCAGGCGCTCGCCAATCTGGTCGAGAATGCGATCAAATACGGCAAGCCGGCGGCGCAGACCGGCGGAACCGTGGTCAGCATGGACACAAGGCCGATCACGATCGAGGCGAGGCGCGACGGCGACCAAGTGCTGCTCAGCGTCACCGATCGCGGCCCCGGCATCCCCGAGGCCGACCGCAAGCATGCGGTCGAGCGATTCGTGCGGCTGGAAGCGAGCCGCACGCTGCCGGGCTCCGGCCTCGGCCTCAGCCTCGCCTCCGCGGTTGCGACATTGCACGGCGGCGAATTGCGGCTGGGCGACGCCCAGCCCGGTCTCGTCGCCACGCTGGTGCTGCCGGCGCGCGCGGGCGCCGGCGACAGGGTTGCTCCGCCAATACCGGATGTGCCACAGAAGGTGGCATGAACCACTCCGCGCCGGGAAACGCGGACAAGCATGGTGAGAGGCTGGCCGCGCGCTTTGCGGAAGCTCCCCATATTGCCGCTTCCACAACCGACGAACGACGTTTCGAAAGCTGGCTGAGCGAGCTCGAGCCGGCCCAATCGGCCCGTCTCGAAGCGCTGCTGGCTCATCCCTTCGCGCGGGATATCCTGGCCGGTATTGCGGAATTCTCGCCCTATCTGTTCGATCTGGTGCGCGCTGATGCCTTGCGCCTGATCCGGCTGCTCGAATGCGATCCGGATTCGCATCTGACGGCGCTGATCGCGGATGCCAGGGGCGCGGTGCTCGCGGCGGCGGATGAGGCCGAGGTGATGCGGCTGCTTCGTCGCATGAAAGCGGAGGCCGCGCTGCTGACGGCCTTGTGCGACATCGGCGGCGTATGGCCGGTGATGCGGGTGACGGCGGCGCTGACCGAGGTCGCTGTGTCCTCGGTGCAGGCGGCGCTGCAATATCTGCTGCGGCAGGAAGCCGCACGCGGCAAGCTCTCGCCGCCCAATCCCGAGGCGCCCGAAGAGGGCTGCGGGCTGATCGTGCTCGCCATGGGCAAGATGGGCGCGGGCGAGCTGAACTATTCCAGCGACATCGATCTCATCGTGTTCTTCGATCCTGATGCGACGACGCTGGCGGCGGACATCGAGCCGCAGCCGTTCTTCGTCCGGGTCACGCAAGGCATGGCGCGTATCCTGCAGCAGCGCACCTACGACGGCTACGTCTTCCGCGTCGATCTGCGCCTGCGGCCCGATCCGTCCTCGACCCAGGTGGCTATCTCACGGGACGCCGCGCTGAACTATTATGAGCGGGAAGGGCGCACCTGGGAGCGCGCCGCGATGATCAAGGCGCGTGCCTGCGCCGGCGATCCCCGGGCGGGCGAGGCGTTGCTCGCCGAGATCGCGCCCTTCGTCTGGCGCAAGCATCTCGACTTCGCGGCGCTCGCCGACGTCCACGACATGAAGCGGCAGATGCAGACCTATCGCGGCCAGAGCGAGGTCGCGGTGGAGGGGCACAACGTCAAGGTCGGCCGCGGCGGCATCCGCGAGATCGAGTTTTTTGCCCAGACCCAGCAATTGATCGCCGGCGGCCGTCATCCGGAATTGCGGGTGCGGCCGACGCTGAGAGCGCTCGACATTCTCGCCTCCAGCAACTGGATCACCTCCGCTGCGCGCGACGAGCTGACCATTGCGTACGAATTCCTGCGCCGGGTCGAGCATCGCATCCAGATGATTGCCGACGAGCAGACCCATACGCTGCCCGAAGACAAGGACGCGGTCGAACGTTTCGCGCGCTTCTTCGGCTATGCGGATCGCGAAGCCTTTGCGAGCGACTTGCTGCGGCAGCTCAAGATCGTGCAGGGGCACTACGAAAAACTATTCGAGGGCGACGATCCGACCGGCACGGCCAAGCTGCCGGCGCTCGACTACAGCGCAGGTCCCGACGATCCGCGCCTGCTCCAGCACCTCGTGGCGCTCGGCTTCAAGAAGCCTGCCGCCGTCGCGCAGACGGTGCGCGACTGGGTCACGGGCGACTATCGCGTGTTCCGCAATGAGGCGACGCGGAACGCCTTCGTCGAATTCGTGCCGGCCCTGATCGACGGGCTTGCCCATGCCGAGGAACCGGATCGCGCCGTCGTGGCGTTCGATCATTTCCTCGGTGCGCTCCAGCGCGGCGGCCGGCTGATCACGCTGCTCGGTCAGAACCGCGACCTCGTCGCGCTGGTGGCGTTGGTGCTGGGCGCAGCGCCGCGGCTCGGCGAGATGCTGGCAAGGCAGCCGCAGCTGATGGACGGCCTGATCGATCCGCGCTTCTTCGGCGCCATGCCGGACCGGCAGGAATTGTCGGGACGGCTAGCTGCGACCGTGCAGGATGCCGGCTCATACGAAGAGTTCCTCGATCGCCTGCGCCTGTTCGGGCAGGAGAGCCTGTTCCTGATCGGCACGCGGATCCTCTCCGGCACCGTCTCGGCGCAGCAGGCGAGCACGGCCTTTGCCGATGTCGCCGAAGGCATCGTGCACACCGTGCATGGCCTCGTTGAGGAGCGCTTTGCCGCCCAGCACGGCCGCATCAAGGGCCACGAGACCGCGATCATCGCGATGGGCCGGCTCGGCAGCCGCGAGATGACGGCCTCGTCCGATCTCGACCTGATCCTGCTCTACGATTTCGACAGCGACAATCCGGACTCCGATGGGCAGAAATCGCTTCAGGGCGCGCATTACTTCGCCCGCTTGACCCAGCGCCTGATCAGCGCATTCACGACGCGCACCAACTATGGCGTGCTCTACGAGATCGACATGCGGTTACGGCCGTCGGGACGCGCCGGCCCCGTTGCCTCGAGCCTCGTCTCGTTCGCCGACTATCAGGCCAACGAGGCCTGGACCTGGGAGCATATGGCGCTGACCCGCGCGCGCGTGGTGTCGGCCTCGCCCGAATTCCGGGAACGGATCGAGCGGGTCATTCGCGGCGTCCTGACCCGCCGCCGCGACCTCGCCATCACCGCCAACGACGTCGCCGACATGCGGCGCGCGATCGCTCAGGAGAAGGGCGAGGGCGATTGCTGGGATCTCAAATACGCCGCCGGCGGCATGGTCGATATCGACTTCATCGCGCAATATCTCCAGCTCGTGCACGCTCACGACAAGCCGGAGATTCTCGACGTCAGTACGCTGCAGGTGCTGGAAAATGCCTGCAGGCTCGGCGTGCTCCCGCAGTCGGAGACCGAAATCTTGCGTGCCGCCGCACGGCTCTATCACGACCTGACGCAGATCCTGCGGCTCTGCGTCAGCGACCGTTTCAAGCCGGAAACCGCGGGCACCGACCTCCTGCGCGTGATGGCGCGGGCCGGCGATGCGCCCGACTTTTCGTCGCTGGAAGCGCGCGTGAAGGAAACGCAGGGCGAGGTGAGGCGCGTATTTACGGCGCTGCTGGAAGGGACGTCGCCTGCTTCAGCGAGGTGAGCGCCTCGCGTACGTTCGGCTCCAGGCCCGCGCCGCCGGCATCGAGATGGGCGAAGATCGCGCGCTTCATCCGGGGATCCCAGAATTTCTTGATGTGCTCGGCAATTCCCGGCACGGCCTTGTCGTGGCCCTGGCTGCGGAAGAAGGTGCCGATCTGGTTGGCCATGTAGATCAGGCGGTCAGGCGACATCGGCAACCTCCGTGGCATGGCGAGCCGCGATCCGGCTGCCGTGCGTAAATATCTCGAATCCGTCCTGTCGGGCGATCGCGATCAGCGTGATGCCGGCGGCTTCCGCGGTGCGCACCGCGAGCGCGGTCGGCGCGGACACCGCGATCATCACCGGTGCGCCGATCGCGGCCGCCTTCTGCACCATCTCGACCGAGACGCGGCTCGTCAGTAACACCATGCCGCCGCGCGCATCCGTGCGGCTGCGTGCTAGCGAGCCCGCGAGCTTGTCCAGCGCGTTGTGGCGGCCGACGTCTTCGCGCAACGCGACGATGTTGCCGGCGGGGGACCAGAACGCCGCGGCGTGCACCGCGCGGGTTTGCAGATTGATCGATTGCAGCGGCGCGATCGCCTGCATCGCCGCCATGATCTCTTCCGGCGTGAAGCTCTGCCCTTGCGGCACCCCCGCCGCAGGCCGCACGGCTTCGGCGATGGACTCGATACCGCAGATGCCGCAGCCGGTGGGTCCCGCGACATGGCGACGGCGCTCGCTGATGAGCGCCGCGTCTTCCGGCGCCAGCCACATCCTGAGCTCGATGCCGTCATCGAGACGAACAATCTCGAGCGACTTGATGTCGTCGACTGACTTGATGATGCCTTCGCTCAGGCTGAAGCCGACGGCAAAATCCTCCAGGTTCTGCGGCGTTCCCATCATGACGGCGTAGGTGCCGCCATTATAGGTCAGCGCCAGCGGTGTCTCCTCCGGAATGAATCGCGTTCCTTCTGACGCCACACCGTTGCGCCAGATTCCGCGATCGATCGCCTGGACCGCTACGTGCATGCGCTTACTCCGCGGCTTCGGCCGGCGCGATGCGACGCGATTGGCGCGCCTGCGCATCATAGGCCTTCTGCCAGTCGGACGGGCCGTTCGAGGGCGATACCTGCACCGCCGTGACCTTGTATTCGGGACAATTGGTCGCCCAGTCCGAATATTCCGTCGTGATGACGTTGGCCTGCGTGTCCGGATGGTGGAAGGTGGTGTAGACGACCCCGGGCGCGACACGGTCGGTGATTTCCGCACGCAACGTGGTCTCGCCGGCACGGCTCTTCAGCCGCACCCAGTCGCCCTCGCGCACGCCGCGCTGCTCGGCATCGTGGGGATGGATCTCGAGGCGATCCTCGGCATGCCACACCACGTTCTCGGTGCGTCGGGTCTGCGCGCCGACATTGTACTGGCTGAGGATGCGGCCGGTGGTGAGCAGCAGGGGATAGCGCGGGCCGGTGCGCTCATCGGTTGCGACATATTCGGTCACGACGAACTTGCCCTTGCCGCGGACGAAGCCGTCGATATGCATCACCGGCGTGCCCTCGGGCGCCTTGTCGTTGCAGGGCCACTGCACGGAGCCGAGCTCGTCGAGCTTGGCGTAGGAGACGCCGGCAAAGGTCGGAGTGAGGGCTGCGATCTCGTCCATGATCTCGGACGGGTGGCTGTAGTTCATCTCGAAGCCCATCGCCTTGGCAAGGCCGATGGTGACCTCCCAGTCGGCCATGCCGTTCTTCGGTGTCATCACCTTGCGCACGCGCTGGATACGCCGCTCGGCATTGGTGAAGGTGCCGTCCTTCTCGAGGAAGCTCGAGCCGGGCAGGAAGACATGGGCGTAGTTCGCGGTCTCGTTGAGGAAGAGGTCGTGGACGATGACGCATTCCATCGCCGACAGCGCCGCCACCACGTGGCTGGTGTTGGGATCGGACTGGAGGATGTCCTCGCCCTGCACGTAGATCCCCATGAACGTGCCTTCGACCGCGGCATCGAACATGTTGGGAATGCGCAGACCCGGCTCAGGATTGAGCTTGACGTTCCACAGCGCCTCGAACTGGTCGCGTACGGCATCGCCGGAGATGTGGCGGTAGCCGGGCAACTCGTGCGGGAACGAGCCCATGTCGCAGGAACCCTGCACGTTGTTCTGGCCGCGCAGCGGGTTCACGCCGACGCCGGGACGGCCGATATTGCCTGTGACCATCGCGAGGTTGGCGATTGCGATCACCGTGGTCGAGCCCTGGCTATGCTCGGTGACACCGAGGCCGTAATAGATCGCGCCATTGCCGCCGGTCGCGTAGGTGCGGGCTGCTTCGCGCAGGTCCTTCGGATTGACGCCGGTGAGGATGGCGGTGGCTTCCGGGCTGTTGTTCGGCTGGGCGACGAACGCCGCCCATTCCTCGAACTCGCTCCAGTCGCAGCGTTCACGCACGAAAGCCTCGTTGGCGAGGCCTTCGGTCACGATCACATGCGCCAGCGCGGTCATGACGGCGACGTTGGTGCCGGGCATCAGGGGCAGGTGCAGCGCCTTCACGTGCGGCGATTCCACCATCTCGGTGCGACGCGGATCGATCACGATCAGCTTGGCGCCCTGGCGCAGCCGCTTCTTCAGCCGCGAGGCGAACACCGGGTGAGCGGACGCCGGGTTGGCACCGATGATGACGACGACGTCGGTGTCTTCGACCGAGTCGAAATCCTGCGTGCCGGCCGAGGTGCCGAACGTGGTCGAGAGGCCATAGCCGGTCGGGGAGTGGCAGACGCGGGCGCAGGTGTCGACATTATTGTTGCCGAAGCCGGCACGGATCAGCTTCTGCACCAGATAGGTTTCTTCGTTGGTGCAGCGGGACGATGTGATGCCACCGATAGCGTCGCGGCCGAATGTCTTCTGGATCCCGCGCATCCTGGCGGCGGCAAACGAGAACGCTTCGTCCCAGGACACTTCGCGCCAGGGATCCTCGATTCTTTCGCGGATCATCGGGTTGAGGATGCGTTCCTTGTGGTTGGTGTAGCCCCAGGCGAAGCGGCCCTTGACGCAGGAATGGCCGCGATTGGCCTTGCCGTCCTTGTAGGGCACCATGCGCACGACTTCCTCGCCGCGCATCTCGGCCTTGAAGGTGCAGCCGACGCCGCAATAAGCGCAGGTGGTGACGACGGAGTGCTCGGGCTGGCCGATCTCGATCACGGACTTTTCGGTCAGCGTTGCGGTCGGGCAGGCCTGCACGCAGGCGCCGCACGAGACGCATTCGGAGCCGAGGAAGCTCTCGCTCATGCCCGGCGAGACACGGCTGTCGAAGCCGCGGCCGGAGATGGTCAGCGCGAAGGTGCCTTGCACCTCCTCGCAGGCGCGGACGCAGCGCGAGCAGACGATGCACTTGGACGGATCGTACGTGAAGTAGGGATTGGACTCGTCCTTCGGCATCCAGTGGTCGTTGCTGCAACCGTCCGACTTGGCGAAGACGTGGTTCTCGCCCTCATAGCCGTAGCGCACATCGCGCAGGCCGACTGCACCGGCCATGTCCTGCAATTCGCAGTCGCCATTGGCGCCGCAGGTGAGGCAGTCGAGCGGATGGTCGGAGATGTAGAGCTCCATCACGCCCTTGCGGAGTTTCTTGAGCCGCTCGGTCTGGGTGTGCACGACGAGGCCGGACATCACCGGCGTGGTGCAGGACGCCGGCGTGCCGGCGCGACCCTCGATCTCGACGAGGCAAAGACGGCAGGAGCCGAACGCGTCGACCATGTCGGTGGCGCAGAGCTTTGGAATCTGGTGGCCGGTGTCCATCGCGGCCCGCATGATGGAGGTGCCCTCGGGCACTGTGACCTCATTGCCGTCGATGGTCAGCGTCACCATCGTTTCCGATTTGGAAGCCGGCGTGCCGAAGTCGATTTCCTCGATCAGAGACATTGTCGTTCTCCTATTCCGCGGCTTGAAGCGTGGTCGGCACGGGTGCGAAATCCTCTCGGAAGTGCTTCAATGCGCTGAGCACGGGGTAGGGCGTGAAGCCGCCGAGTGCGCAGAGCGAGCCGAATTTCATGGTGTTGCAGAGGTCCTCGACGAGCGCGAGATTTTCGTGCACGCGCTCGCCGTTGATGATCTTCTCGATGGTCTCGACGCCACGGGTCGAGCCGATCCGGCAGGGCGTGCACTTGCCGCAGGATTCGACGGCGCAGAACTCCATGGCGAAGCGCGCCTGCCTGCGCATGTCGACGCTGTCGTCGAACACGACGATGCCGCCATGGCCGATCAGGCCGTCACGCGCGGCGAAGGCCTCGTAGTCGAACGGCGTGTCGAACAGTGCGCGCGGGAAATAGGCGCCGAGGGGCCCGCCGACCTGCACGGCGCGGACCGGTCGGCCCGTGAACGTGCCGCCGCCGATGTCATCGACGAGCTCGCCGAGCGTCACGCCGAACGCGGTCTCGAACAGGCCGCCATGGCGGATGTTGCCGGCGAGCTGGATCGGCATCGTGCCGCGGGAGCGGCCCATGCCGAAATCGGCATAGGCCTTGGCGCCTTCGGCGAGGATGAAGGGGACGGCGGCGAACGACAGCACGTTATTGATGACGGTCGGCTTGCCGAACAGGCCGTGATGGGCGGGCAGCGGCGGCTTGGCGCGCACGATGCCGCGGCGGCCTTCGAGGCTTTCCAGCAGCGAGGTCTCCTCGCCGCAAACGTAAGCGCCGGCACCGACGCGGACTTCGAGATCGAAGCTGTACGTGGAACCGCCGATCCTGTCGCCGAGATAGCCGCCGCGCTTGGCGGCTACAATGGCGGCATTCATCGCCTCCACCGCGTGCGGATATTCGCTGCGGATATAGATGTAGCCCTTGGTCGCGCCGACGGTGATGCCGGCGATGGTCATACCCTCGATCACCAGGAAGGGATCGCCCTCCATGATCATGCGGTCAGCGAAGGTGCCGCTGTCGCCTTCGTCGGCGTTGCAGACGATGAATTTGCGGTCGGCCTTGGCCTGCGCGACCGTCTTCCACTTGATGCCGGTCGGAAAGCCCGCGCCGCCGCGGCCGCGCAGGCCCGATGCCGTGACTTCGGTGAGGATCGCATCCGTGCCGAGCGACAGGGCGCGCTCAAGTCCCTTGTAACCGTCGTGCGCGCGGTAGTCGTCGAGCGAGCGCGGATCGATCACGCCGCAGCGGGCGAAGGTAAGACGGGTCTGGCGCTTCAGCCAGGGGATCTCGTCGGTCGCCCCCAGCCGCAGCAGATGCGGCGTGTTGCTGGCGAGCGCATCGAGCAGGGAAGGCACATCGGCCTCGGTGACAGGGCCGAAGGCGATGCGGCCCTGCGGCGTCGCCACCTCGACCAGCGGCTCCAGCCAGTACATGCCGCGCGAGCCGGTCCTGACGATCTCGATGGCCACGCCGCGCTTCGCGGCAGCCTGCTCCAATGCCAGCGCGACCTCGTCGGCGCCGACGGCCAACGCACCGGCATCACGTGAGACGTAGAGACGCATGCTCATCGTTGCGCCTCCGCGACCAGCGCATCAAGGCGCTTCTGATCGAGGCGGCCGATCAGGCGGCCGTCGAGCATCGCGGACGGCGCCGTCGCGCACAGGCCGAGGCAGTAGATCGGCTCCAGCGTGACGCGATCATCGGCCGTGGTGTTGCCGAGCGACACGCCGAGCTTGGCTTCTGCGCGCGCAGCCAGCACATCGCCGCCCGCGGCCTGGCAGGCCTCCGCGCGGCAGAGCTTGAGCACATGACGGCCGGCCGGCTTGTGGCGGAAATCATGGTAGAACGTGAATACGCCATGCACTTCGGCGCGCGACAGATTGAGCGCCTGCGCCACCATGGGAATGGCGGCCTCCGGCACGTAGCCGAATGCCTCCTGTAGCGCATGCAAGATGACCAGCGTCGCACCCTCTTGGTTGGCATGTTCGCCGATGATTTCGGCGCCGCGCGTCTCGTTCCAAGGCTCAAAAACCGCTGTCATTCTTCGTTCTCAACCTGAGCGTTTCCTTTGGCGCAAACTAGTTGGAATCATTCGAAGATCAATAAAGCTGTCCCGTGCTGCGATTGCGAATTCGGATCGATTTGCAACCGCAATCGATCGATGCGAAATGGCAATGAAAGTTGTATCGGTCTGCCGGTTTTTGCGTGTTGGCGCAGGCCCGGCGTGCTAGCTTGCATGCCACGATGGAATTCGAGGGGACGCCCGGTTGATCGACAAGCTTGAACTGCTGCTGGCGCTGGCGAAGGAGCGTCATTTTGGACGCGCGGCGGAGGTCTGCGGCGTGACGCAACCGACGATGTCGACCGGACTCAAACAGCTCGAGGAGATCCTCGGGGTGATGCTGGTCCAGCGCGGGTCCCGCTTCCAAGGCTTTACGCCGGAAGGCGAGCGAGCGCTGGATTGGGCGCGGCGGATCGTGGGCGATGCCCGCGCGATGCGCGACGAGATCAACGGGCTGAAGCATCAGCTCTCCGGCGAGATCCGCATCGCTGCGATCCCGACCGTGCTCGGCATGGTCGCCGCGCTGACGACGCCGTTCCGCGCCCGGCATCCGGAGGTGCGCTTCCGCATCCAGTCCACCACCTCGTCCGAGGTGCTGGGGCTGCTCGAAAATCTCGAGGTCGATGCGGGGCTGACCTATATCGAGAACGAGCCGATCGGCAAGGTGCGGACCATTCCGCTCTACAATGAGAGCTATCGTCTCCTGACCGCGCCGGATGCGATGTTCGGTGACCGCGAGACGGTGACATGGACGGAGGTCGGGCAGGTGCCACTATGCCTGCTGACGCCCGACATGCAGAACCGCCGCATCATCGACCGCGCGCTACGCTCGGTCGGCGCCGAGGCGACGCCGACGCTGACCTCGAACTCGCTGCTGGTGCTGTTCACGCATGTCAAGACCGGGCGCTGGGCGAGCGTGATGCCGGCCAAGCTCGCCGAGACGCTCGGTCTTTCCGACACGGTGCGCTCGATCCCGATCACCGATCCCGAGGTCAATTACAGCATCGGCCTGGTGATCCCGCAGCGCGATCCGATGACGCCGCTGATCGCAGCCCTGGTCAATGTCGCGCGCGAAGTGGCGCCGACGCTGCAATTGTAGCGGATCAAGCTGCGGCCGATATGCCCGACACAGCCTTGACGGCGTCGCGCGGCAGGGTCACGCGCACGACGGTGCCGACCTCCAGCTTGGAGCGCAGCCGCATCGAGCCGCCATGGAGCTGCGCCAGCGAGCGGGCGATCGCGAGGCCCAGGCCCGAGCCGTGATAGGTCTTGGTGAGCTGGCTCTCCACCTGTTCGAACGGGCGGCCGAGCCGTGTCAGCGAATGCGGCGCGATGCCGATGCCGGTGTCGGCGATCATCAGCACGATCCTGTCGTCGAGCTGCCGGCTGCGCACCACGATGCGTCCGCCGTCGGGCGTGAACTTCACGGCGTTGGAGAGCAGATTGACGATGATCTGCTTGGTGGCGCGGCGGTCGGCGACGACGGAGATGGATTTTGCGATGTCGGCATCGAGTGTCAGGTGCTTGTCCTGGGCCCGGCCGGTGACGACGCGCAGGGATTCCGCCAGCGTCTGCGCCAGGTCGAGCTCTTCCAGGTCGAGCTTCATGCGGCCGGCCTCGATCTTGGACATGTCGAGGATGTCGTTGATGACCTCGAGCAGATAGTGGCCGCTGGTCAGGATGTCCTGGCAGTATTCCTGATACTTTTCGCTGCCGAGTTCGCCGAACATGCCCGAGCCCATGATCTCGGAGAAGCCGATGATGGCGTTGAGCGGCGTGCGCAGCTCGTGGCTCATGTTGGCGAGGAACTTCGACTTGGTCTGGTTGGCCTCCTCGGCGCGGGTCTTCTCGCGCTGGTATTTCTCGGCGAGATCAGCGAGCTCGACCGCCTGGCGCTCCAGCGCGGCTTGCGAACGTTTCAGGTCGATGACGGTGGCGCGCAGGCGCAGATCGTTGTCGACCAGCTTCTGCTCGTGCTCCTTGATGCGGGTGATGTCGGTGCCGACTGAGACGTAGCCGCCGTCCTTGGTGCGGCGCTCGCTGATGTGCAGCCAGCTGCCGTCGTCGAGCTGGGCTTCGAAGGTGCGCGCGCCCGGGCCTTGGCTCGCTGTCTCGTTGTGGCGGGTGCGCACCTCCGGCATGCGGCCGACCTCGAGCACGGTCTCGTAGGAGGTGCCGGGAATGACGGCGCTGTCAGGCAGCTTGTGCAGGCGCTGGAAGTGCGAGTTGCAGAGCACCAGGCGGTCGCTCGCATCCCACAGCACGAAGGCTTCCGGAATGGTCTCGATGGCGTCGCGCAGGCGGAGGTCGGCTTCGACGGTGCGCTCGGCGAGGCTCTTCTGCTCAGTGATGTCGACGGCAATCCCGATCAGGTGCACGCTGGAATCGGTCGCCCCGCGCGTCTTTTCGCAGCGGACGCGGAGCCAGATCCAATGGCCGTCGACATGCTGCATGCGGAAGGTTTGGTCGATGTGGTCGATCTTCTCGGAGATGAGCTGGTCGGCGATCGCGAACAGGTCGATGTCGTCGGACTTCACCAGCGCGTTGACCTCGCCGAAGGTGAGGAGCTCGTGGCGGCCGTCGAGGCCGAGCATCGAGAACATCGACTGCGACCAGAAGATCCGGCCGCGCGACAGGTCCCAGTCCCACAGGCCGCAGCGGCCGCGGTTGAGCGCGGTGTCGATCCGGCCGCGCACGGCGTCGTTGATGAGGTCGCCCTCGCGGGCGCGGGTGGACTGCCAGTGGAAGGCGAAGCCGAGGATCAGGACGACGAATCCGGTGGTCGCCGACAGCGTCACCGAGAGCGCGGCGTCCGAACCCCAGATCGGCTCGTTGCGCTCCTGGATCACGGTGACGAAGCCGGGCATCGACTTGATCTGCCGCGAGGTCGCCATCGCGGCGTTGCCGCTCGGCAGCGTCATGTCGGAGATGTTGCCGTCGCGCGTCGGCGCCGCGAGCAGTTGCGCCGTGGTAATGGCATCGAGCAGGCGGTCGTTGCCTGAAGGATCGCTGTCGATCGGGATGCGGGCGAGAACGCGGCGGTCGATGCCGGCCGAGGTGACGATGACGTGGCGGCCCGTGGCCGTGCCCCAGGTCGGGATCAGATCGGGCAGCAGTGCCGGCAGGCTCTCGATGTTCTTGAGCCGCTCCTGCCGCACGGAGGTGAGGCGGTCGATGCGTTCGGCGAGCAGATCGGCGAGCGCCGAGATGTCGTGGCGGATCACCATGCGCTTCTGGCGCGTCTGATCGACGACCTGCACGAACGCGCCGAGGCAGATCGTGATCAGGAACGCGATGATGAGCGTCGGCACGGCGCGACGAAGCGCCGGCTCTGCGATCAAGAGCCGATGATAGGCAGGTTTCGCGATCGATTGCGCCAATCCCTTGATCGAATCGGATTGGACGCACGCGTTCGCGGCGTCTGCACGCGACATGCCTTCGGCCCCCTGAAAACCAGCTTGCAACTGAAGTCCGGAAGCAGCCCCACATCGCTTCCGAATCACAGCGATTTGAATCCAGTTTTCGCGGGCTGTCGAGAGTCAACGAATCGTTAACGCGAAATTATTCTTATCCCACGCGCAGTTTGCGCATCATGCGTCCGCAAAGTCACGGGCGCGAGGAGTCCGAAACGAGAACGTGTGACTCCTCGCACGTTCCTCGTCTCGTGCGCCGCATCACGCGCGCGGCGGTTCGGCGTGACTGATGACGCGCTTCACGCTCGGGAACGCGCGGCGCAACGCGCGCTCGATCGCGTCGACATGCTCGTGCACCTTGATCACGCTCATCGACGGCGTGGCGCGGCAGTGGAAATTGACGATCTCGCCGGCATCGGTGTTGCGGACACGGACGTTATGGATGTCGTGGATGTCGCCGCCGGCGGCATATTCCGTCAGCGCGGCGGCGATCGTCCGCACCCGTTCCGGCGTGGCATCGACCCCGAACGGCAGTTCCGGTTCCAATGGCTCGATGTGGACGTCGACCTCGACGTCCTCGCCGAACTCCACCTGGATGTTACGCTCCAGGGTGTTGGCGACGTCATGGGCGGCATCGAGCTGCATTCCGCCGTCGACCTCGAGGTCGATGCTGACGATCAGCTTGGCGCCGAGATCGTGCACCGTGACGTGGTGGATGGCGAGCCCGGAATTGCGCGCGATCACCATGATGCGGTCGCGCACGGTCTCGTTGTCGCGCGCGACAGGCACCGCAGCGAAAGTGAGGTCGGCATCGCCGAACGCCTTGGCGACGGCGGTCTGCGCGTTGCGCTTGATGTCCTCGACCCGGTCGATCGGATAGGTCCGCGGCACCTTTGCGATGGTGTCGATGAACGTGGTCGCGCCGACCATGCGCACCCGCAGCCGCTCGACGTCGATCACGCCGGGCACGCTCCGGATCGCGGCCGTGGCCTTTTCCTGCGCGCCCTCCGGGGCGCGGTCGACCAGCGTCTGCACCGTCGAGCCGGCCATGCGCAGCCCGAGCAGGGCGATCATCACGGCGACCGCGGCGGCCGCGGCGGCGTCGCCCCACCAGAAACCGAGGCCGGCGAGGATCAGGCCGATGATCACAGCGAACGAGCCCATCACGTCGGAGGCGAAATGCAGCGCGTCCGCCGCGAGCGCCTGGCTCCGTGTCTCGCGCGCGGCGCGGTGCAGGGCGCGGGCGCGCCAAAGATTGACGATGATGTCGATCACCAGCACCACGAAGGGCACGGCCGAGATGGTTGGCGGCGGGGTTCCCTCGCGCAGCCGGCTATAGGCTTCGACCAGGATGCCACCGGCGAGCACGTAGAGCAGGGCGGTGACGCCCAGCGCCGAGACGCTCTCCAGCTTGCCGTGGCCGTAATGGTGCTCCTCGTCCGCCGGCTTGTCGGACACCCGCACCACCGCCCAGGTGATGATGGTCGCGATCAGGTCGATCGAGGAGTGCAGGGCCTCGGAGATCAGCGCGAGCGAGCCGATCGCGATCCCGACCACGAACTTGGCCGCCGCCATGCCGCCGCTGGCGAAGATCGAGATCGCGGCGACCGAGGTTTTGTCGTGCTGGGAGGTCATGGCGGGGGATTTAGCAGGGCGTGGGTGAACATCAAGCGATGATCCACAGAAGTAGTCGCTAGTGAGTTGCAGGAGCGAAGCAATTGCGAATGCTTCCGAATTGAGCGGCCGCGTGCGCCAGTCTCGTAGGGTGGGCAAAGCGCAGCGTGCCCACGATCTGTATCCATCACTGACGAAAGGTGGGCACGGCGCTAACGCGCCTTTGCCCACCCTACGGGACCGCCGCTTTGGCCGAGTCTGCGCCTCATACCGTCACCACGATCTTCCCCAGATGCCTGTTCGCCTCCATGTGCGCGAACGCCTTGTCGATGTCGTGGAACGCGAACGACCTTGTCGATCGTCAGTCCCGTAGGGTGGGCAAAGCGCAGCGTGCCCACGGTCTCGTCCTTCATGAAGAAGGACGTGGGCACGGCGCTAACGCGCCTTTGCCCACCCTACGGCACCGCCGCTTTGGCCGAGTCTGCGCCTCATACCGTCACCACGATCTTCCCCAGATGCCTGTTCGCCTCCATGTGCTCGAACGCCTGGTCGATGTCGTCGAACGCGAACACCTTGTCGATCGGCAGCTGCAGTTTTCGCGACTCCACCGCGCCCCAGATGTCCTTGCGGACCTGCTCGAAGATCTCGCGGATCTCCTCGATGGTGCGGGTGCGGAAGGTGACGCCGACATAGTCGATGCGGCGCGCCGCGTGCAGGTCGAAGTTGAAGTCGGCATGGGTGCCGCCGAGCCGGCCAACATTGACGATGCGGCCCTTGACCCTGGTCGCCGCAAGGTTCTGGCTCGCAACCTTGCCCGAGACCTGGTCGACGATGAGGTCGACGCCCTCGCCGCCGGTCGCCTTCAGGACGTCGTCGACCCATTTGGGGTCGGAGGAGTCGACCGCGAGGTCGGCGCCGTACTCCTGCAACCGGCCACGGCGCGCGGCATCGGTCGACGAGCCGATCACCAACTTCGCGCCCTTGAGCTTGGCGATCTGCATCGCCATCAGCCCGACGCCGGAGCTGGCGCCCTGGATCAGCACGCTCTGCCCCGGCTGCACGCCGCCGACGGTGACGACGGCGTTGTGCATGGTCGCGAGCGCGACGGGCAGGGTGGCCGCCTCCTCGAAATTCATGTTCGACGGCGCGCGGAACAGCCGGCCGTGATCGGCGAGTGTGTATTCGGCAAATGCCGCGCCGCCCGAGCCCATGATGCGGTCGCCGATCTTGACGCCCTTGGCATCCGGCCCGAGCTCGGCGACCTCGCCGGCCCATTCCATCCCCAGCACGGTGCCGGCGCCCCCGGCCGCGCCATGGGCGTGGCCTTTGCGCATGCCGGTGTCAGCCCGGTTGAGCCCGCAGGCGCGGACCTTGACCAGCACCTGCGTGCCTTTCGGCTTTGGTTGAGCGACGTCGGAAATCCGAGCGCCTTCAGGGCCGTAGACGTAAGCCTTCATGGATTGCTCTCGCTTCTTAAAGTGACTATTCCGCTGCTTCGCGCTGCGGCTGAACGATCATGCCCTCCAGCCGGCCGCGAATGATCGCCTCCGCCTCGCGCACGATGCGCGAGATGAGCTCGGCGCAGGTCGGGATGTCCTGGATCAGGCCCTGGACCTGGCCGGCCGACCAGATGCCCTCGTCGGAATTGCCTGTCGCGTAGACCATCTTGCCGCGGGCCCCCGCAACGAGCTCGCGGATGTCCTCGAACTTGGCGCCTTCCTTCTCCATCGCGACCACCTTGGTCGAGATTTCGTTCCTGGCGACGCGCGAGGTGTTGCGCATGGTGCGGAAGATCAGCTCGGTCTCGCGCTCGTCATTGGCGACGATCTTCTCCTTGATGAGCTGATGGATCGGGCTTTCCTTCGTGGCCATGAAGCGCGTGCCCATGTTGATGCCGTCGGCCCCCAGCGCCAGCGCCGCGACGAGGCCGCGGGCATCTGCAAAGCCGCCCGAAGCGATCATCGGGATCTTGATCTTGTTGGCGGCGGCCGGGATCAGGATCAGGCCGGGGGTGTCGTCCTCGCCGGGGTGGCCGGCGCACTCGAAGCCGTCGATCGAGATGGCGTCGACGCCCATCCGCTCGGCCGAGAGCGCGTGGCGGACGCTGGTGCATTTGTGCACGACCTTGACGCCGTGCTTCCTGAACTCGTCGACATGCTCCTGCGGCTTGTTGCCGGCGGTCTCGACCACCGTGATGCCGCTCTCGATGATGGCGGCGCGATACTCGGCGTAAGGCGGCGGCTTGATCGCGGGCAGGATGGTGAGGTTGACGCCGAACGGCTTGTCGGTGAGGTCGCGGCAGCGCGCGATTTCCTTCCTGAGGTCCTCCGGCGTCGGCTGGGTCAGCGCCGTGATGAAGCCGAGCGCGCCGGCATTGGCGACCGCGGCGACCAGCTCGGCGCGGCCGACCCATTGCATGCCGCCCTGGACGATCGGGTGCTCGACGCCGACGAGCTTGGTGAACCGTGTCTGCAACATGATGTGTTTCCCCCGCCTCTCGTGGCGCTTTGTTATCGGTTGATGGCGGCAGGATGCCGCCGGGGTCGGAAAATGTCTATTGGATCGGCTTGCGGTGAGAGCAGGGCGATCATGCGGGGGTGAGGGGGATTCCGCGGGGCGGATAATTGGGATCTGTGTTCCGTCATCCTGAGGTGCGAGTGGCGCGATGCTTAGCATCGCGCCGGGAGCCTCGAAGGATGAGCGGCCACGCTGCGAGAGCCGGCTGTCGCCCTTCGAGGCTTGCTCAGTGGCGCGATGCGCCCCCGAGCGCGCGCCTCAGGGTGACGGTCATGGATCGGAGTTGCTGCTTCAACATCGTCATTGCGAGCGCGGCATTGTCCGCCGAAGCCTCGGCAAGGCGGAAGCAATCCAGGATCCTTCCGCGGAGGGATGCTGGATTGCTTCGTCGCAAGGGCTCCTCGCAATGACGGAGCACGGGGCAAGGCCATCGCTCTCCAATTCACGCTTCAAATAGCAGACACACCTTCGCCCTCTCGCGGCTCATCTCGCCCGAGTCTTGCTTGATTGCATCGCCCTTATCGAGACAAGGGGGCAGGGAAGGCCGGGCGCCGGCGGCACCCGTAAGTCCGTGCGCGAAAAGATGCACACGGGGTGGACCACAGGTTGGCCGAACGCCCGGCCTTCCCTGCGCGATGGTTTACGGCGTACTTCGTGCTCTCCCCGGGGAGCGATGCACTATTGCCCCCGTCGCCATGCAGATGATCGATGCGCGCGCCGGTTGGTCGCCGCATCACCGCAGGACTTGACGCACAGACCCCGGGCGTCAGGACCACACGACTTGGCCGTCCGCGCACGTCCTCGCATGTCGCTTCGAGTGCTGGCGCGTGCTCACGCCCGAAGCCATGCGAAGACGCTGTCGGCGCCGGGTCGTATGCGCGGAAAGCCCTTTTGCTCACGGTTTCCCGCCCTGCAAAGCGCCTCGCGCCCGACGCCGTCGCGTCCATCGCTGCCCAGCCCGCGGTTCGTGACGATCGCGATCCGCCCCTTGTCTCGGGCCAGGGTGTTTCGCTTGTACGACAAATCCGAATTTCGGTAAAGTGGAATATTTGCGCCGGCGGGGCTTTGGCGGGGTGTTTTGCCCGACGGGTGAGCAAAATGTTGCCACCCCAAACACTGTCATGCCCCGGCTTGACCGGGGCATCCAGTACGCCGCGGCTTGTCGGTTTCAGCCTTGCTGTCTCTGGAATACTGGATTGCCCGCTTTCTGTTTAGCCCGGACAGATCACTGACGGGTGTTCGGAGACATAGCTGACACATCAACATTGGCTGGATTGGTCCGATTCGGGAGGCCGTCCATGCCCTGGAGTGAGGTGTCAGCAATGGATCAGCGTCACGAGTTCGTGCGGCTGGCTTTGCAGGAGGGCGCCAATCGGCGCGAGTTGTGCCGACGGTTCAACATCAGCCCTGACGTGGGCTACAAATGGCTGCGGCGCTGGCAGGCTGGCGATCGAGAGCTGGCCGACCGCTGCCGTTGCCCGCATGCGATGCCCAAGCGCAGTGAGGCTGCGGTCGAGGCACAGGTTCTGGCCGTGCGGGACAAGCATCCGGCTTGGGGAGCGCGGAAGATCGCTCACTGCCTGAAGCGGCGCGGGCAGACGGTGCCCGTGCCGTCAACGGTGCACCAGATCCTGTGTCGGCACGGTCGGGTCAAGCCAAGCGAGAATGCACCGCCCAATCCGGGGCATCGCTTCGAGAAGGAAGCTCCTAACCTGCTGTGGCAGATGGACTTCAAGGGACACCTGCCGCTCGCCAACGGGACGCGATGCCATCCGCTGACAATTGTCGACGATCACTCGCGCTATGTCCTGTGCCTGAAGGCCTGCGCCGACGAGCAGCGTCTTACCGTGCAGGATCATCTGACGACGACGTTCCGCTGCTACGGCCTGCCGGAGGCTTTCTACACCGACAACGGCTCACCGTGGGGCGATACGTCAGGTGTTCGTTGGACCGGGCTGAAGGTGTGGCTGCTCAAGCTCGGTGTCAGGGTGGTGCATGCCAGGCCCTGTCACCCGCAGGCGCGCGGCAAGAACGAACGCTTCCATTGCACCCTGAAGGCCGAGGTTCTTGCCATGCGTCGCTTCCGCACTCTGCCGGAGGTCCAGCGCGCCTTCGACGCCTGGCGGCCAGTCTACAATCTGGAACGTCCCCACCAGGGCCTCGATATGCACGTCCCCGCCGATCGCTTCCGGCCGAGCACCCGTGCCATGCCGGCTCGCGTTCCGATCGTCGAATACGACAGCGGTGAGATCGTGCGCAGAGTCTCATCGACAAGACCCTACATCTCCTTCAAGGGGCGCTTCTGGAAGGTTCCCCAGGCCTTCGCCCGCGAGCGCCTCGCCATCCGGCCGCTGGACCGCGATGGCCATTACGGCATCTTCTTCGCCAGCTGGCAGGTCGCATCGATCGACTTGACCAATGGCCAACCTGTCAGTGATGTGTCCGAACAGGTGTCAGCCATGTCTCCGGACTAAACATTTCGCGGGCAATGACACCGAGTTTGGAACGGGCGTCTACTCCGCCGACAGCCGCACCATCTGGCGGCCGCCATTCATTTCCTTGAGGCGGTTGACGAAGTTTTCCGGGCGCTGCCAGCGGTTGGGGACTTGCAAGCCCATGAACTCGGCGATGTCGCCGATGAAGCCGGTGCAGTTGGCGGTCTCGGCGTTCCAGACCGGCGAGCTCGCCTGCAGTTTCTTGATATAGGCGAACACGCGTTTGGCGTCGGCCTCGTTCAGATAGACGCGATAGCTCGCGGTCAGATAGTCTGGATCGAGATCGCCGTAGCTCGCGCCGGTCTCGGACGGCACGAAGGTGATGTGACCGAGCACGTAGGCGAGCGTGTCGCCCGCCGGCGTGAGGCCTGCGACCTCGACCGCCTTCTCGCTGGTCTTGCCGTACCAGACGAAAGCATGGCCCCAGCTTGCGGCCGTGCGGGCGCGGAAGTCGACGTAATACGGGCCTTTCTCCACGCGCGCCAGGGAGCGCCGCGTCGATTGCGGCGCCGGCCGTGATGTGGAGCCGGTCGTGGCAAGCGCATTGGCGTCGGCAACGCGCTTGTTCGCTTCGTGCGCCGAAGCCGAGGGCATCAGGCACGCGATCATCGCCGCGAGCGCGAGCCCTGCAAGGATGCAGGATCCCGATCGATCAGGTCTGTTCGTCACGCTGTGCCCCTCGACTGTCGGCCGCTTACGCTGGTCTTGCGCGCCTTGCGCTAGCGCGTCAGTAGCGCGCTGCGACCGGGCCCGGCGCCTTGCCGATCGGGGCCTTTCCAACCGGGCTCTTGCCAATCGGCATCTTGCCGATCGGCGCCTGCTCGGCCGGATAGGCCGGCACGGGCTGACGGCGCGGCAGATCCGCGGCGTTCGCGGCCGTCACCAGAGCAAGCGTGGCACCCAGAGCAATTACAATCTTCTTCACAGCGATACCCCTAGAAGGTTTGGTCCAAACACGGCCATGCCGTGCCCCCAGACACGCCTCACAGAAGGGCGTCCGAATGCGACCAAGTTGCGGCGTGCGCGGGGCATGTCGGCGGCATTGGCGCGCGAAGATGTGATGTACGGCTGTTTCGGAGGGGTGTGTGATGCGGGTCTGTAGGATGGAGCGCAGCGAAACCCGTCGGCTGTTTGCGCGAGGAGAGATGATGGGTTTCGCTGCGCTCTACCCATCCTACGCAGCAATTGATCCGATCCGGTCCAAACTGTTCCTGATCGTCGCGAAGATGCCGCCGATGTCCTTGCGCAGGGCATCGAGCGCGTTGAAATTGTCGAAGATGCGGGCGAGGCGGTCTTCGACTTCGCGCTTGCTCTTGGCGTCTCGACGCGTGAGGCGAGGGTGACGTCGCCGTTCGCCTCGATCTCGCCGATGGTTTTCGCGAGGAGGTCGCGGGTGGTGCCGACGTCCGCGATCATGGCCTCGATGCCGAACACCGGCGCCTTGAGCGGGACGAGGTCGGCCTGCGACTTCGATAGCTCAGCTTTGAAAGCGTTCAGTGTCGCCAGCGTCTCCTGTAGCGCGCCGAGGCGCTGGCGCGACTGGAGGACGAAATCGTTCAGCGCGTTCTGGCGCTCAGTGAGGGTTTTGCCGTCGGCGTCCGTCTCGACATCAGCGAGCGAGCGTTCGAGCTGGGCCCGGCGTTGGCCGAGCAGCCGATCAGTGGAGAGCGGCGTGGGTTGCCGGGTTTTCCCGAAGACGCGAGGCCTGTAGCCCGCATGAGCGCAGCGATATGCGGACCACGTCAAGGCCCGTCCCGGATGTCGCTCCGCTTTCCGGACTACCGCGTCGTGCTCGCGATCACTTCCCGAGGAAGTTCGAGCGCATCTTGTCGGCGAGCCAGACGACGAAGATCGCAGCGAACGCGAGGGCAAAGTACAGAGCCGTCCACAAAAGTGCATTACCGGCAGTCGTCATGGCGTCCTCCCTTGCATCAGAAATCGATCTGTCGCCGGAGAGGATAGCGGAGGCCGGGAAGGTGCGATTTGCGCAGGATCAATTTTGCCGCGCTGCGGCAAAACGGCTTGGTCGGCCATCATTCGGGAAACGATGGAGGCGTGCCTGCGAAAGACGAGTTACAGCCGAAACTCGTTGGTCAGCTCCCCGATGCCATCGATCGCGACGGTCACCGTGTTCACCGGCTCCTTCATCACGCCGACGCCGACCGAGGTGCCGACGGCGATGAGGTCGCCGGGGAGCAGGGTCATGTCGTGGGAGATTTTGCTGACCAGCTCCTGCGCCGAAAAGATCATGTCGGAGATCGGGTAGTTCTGCCGCTCGGCGCCGTTGAGGATGGTGCGGACAACGAGCTTGGCCGGGTCGAGGCCGGTTGTGATGACGGGGCCGAACGGGCCGTAATCGTCGATGCCCTTGGCGCGAGCCCATTGCGGGAAGGTGGGATCGCTGGTGAGGATGTCGTTGGCGGTGATGTCGTTGACGCAGGTGTAGCCGAAGATGAAGCTGTCGGCTTCGCCCGGGGAGACACGCGCGCAGGTCTTGCCGATGACGATGCCAAGCTCGCCCTCATAGGTGGTCTTGCCGTCGTAATAAGAGGGACGGCGGATCACCGCACCCGGCGTCGTGATGCTGGTGGTGGCCTTGAGCAGATAGAGCGGCTCCGGCGGCTCGGGCTGGTTCAGCTTGGCGGCCAGCGCGTGAAAATTGTTCCAGAGCGCGACGATCTTGCTGGGTGCGCACGGGGCGAGCAGTTCGACCTCCGACAGCACCAGGCTCTTGCCGGTCGGGGCGTTGCGGCCGAACATCTCGCCCTCATGCACGCTGATCCCCGATGGCGTCAGCGTGCCGAAACCGGTCGTGCCGGCATGGCGGAAGCGCAGCCAGTTTTTCACCTCGGTTGTCATCACGCCACCGCCAATGCGCGGGGATCTGACAGCGTCGAGACGCCGTCATAGAGGCCGGCGATGCGGGCGCGCTGGGTCACCATCGCCAGCACCGAGTCGAGCGCTGGCGTGGCGATGCCGGTGAGGCGGCCCATCTCCTGCACGACGGTGACGAGCGGGTCGATCTCCATGGGGCGGCCGCGCTCGAGATCCTGCAGCATCGAGGTCTTGTGGGCGCCGACCTTGCGGGCGCCCTCGATGCGGCGCTCGACGTCGACGCGGAATTTGACTCCGAAGGTCTCGGCGATGCCTTGCGTCTCCACCATGATCGCGCGCGACAGCGAGCGCGTGGCCGGATCGGTGCAGATCACGTCGAGCGTCGCGTGCGTGAGCGCGCTGATCGGGTTGAAGCAGACATTGCCCCAGAGCTTCAGCCAGATCTCGTCGCGGATGCGGTCGAGCACCGGGGCCTTCAGGCCGGCGGCGACGAAGAGATCGGCGAGGCGCGTGACGTCCGAGGTAATCTCACCCGAGGGCTCGCCGAGCGGGAAATTGTTGCCGTAGACGTGGCGGATCACGCCGGGCGCCTCGATCTCGGTGGCGGGATAGACGATGCAGCCGATGGCGCGCTCGGCGCCGATCTCGCGCCACTGCCGCCCGCCGGGATCGATGCTCTCCAGCGTCGAGTTCTCGTATTGGCCGCCGTGCTTGTAGAAGTACCAATAGGGGATGCCGTTGACGGCAGTGACGATGCGGGTGTGCGGGCCCAGGAGTGGCTGCATCTTCTCGATCACGCCGGTGATCGAATGCGCCTTCAGCGTGACAATGATGTAGTCCTGCACGCCGAGCTCGGCGGGATCGTCGGTGCAGCGCGGATGTACGGTGTGCGTCTCCTCGCCCACGAGCAGCGTCAGGCCGCGCTCGCGCATCGCGGCAAGGTGGGCGCCGCGTGCGATGAGGCTGACATCGGCGCCTGCGCGCGCGAGCTGAACCCCGAGATATCCGCCGATCGCGCCGGCGCCGTAGATGCAGATCTTCATGAAGTCCTCGCGAAGGAGCCGAATTGGCAGTTGGTTCGATCGATGGGGCCACGGGGCCGCTGCACCTCCCCCGCTTGCGGGAGAGGTCGACGCGCTCGGAGAGCGCGGCGGGTGAGGGCTCTGTCCTCTTGGGGAGTCTCCCCAGCGGAGACACCCTCTCCCCAACCCTCTCCCGCAAGCGGGAGAGGGGGCGCGTCCTCTCCGTGGCTGGAAGTGTATCGCTTAGGCGGCTGCTTGCGGCTTGCCGTTGATGGCCTCGTCCATGGCAGCTGCGATGTCGCGCATGCTGATGACGGAGACGAGGCTGTAATCGTCGATCACGGGCAAATGGCGGATGTGATGACGATTCATCAGATGGCGGACGTGCTCGATCGTGTCGCTCGAGGTGCAGGACACCAGCTGCTGCACCGAGACGAGCTGCGAGACCTTGACGTTGACGGCGTTCGCGCCGTGCTCGGCGACGGCGCGCACCACGTCGCGTTCGGTGAACATGCCGACCGCGGTGTTACCCTCGGAGCGGACCACGTCCTTGACCACGAGAGCGCTGATGTTGTTGGCGCGCATCAGCTTGGCGGCGATGCCCACCGTTTCGTTCATTCGCACCGTGACAACGCGCGGTGTCTTCTTGCGCAGAATGTCTCCGACCAGCATTGCAACCTCCCTGGGTGAATGTTGGAAGAAGTGTGGTATACATAATGCCAATCGTCAAGCGCTGGATTGGATGATCCGAAAAATCTTGCGACAGCGATGCTGACGTTTGTCGTCGAGACAAAAAGAAAGGGGCGCAGCGATGCGCCCCCGTCTCGTCGTGCGAAAGCGTGCGGCGGTTACGCCGTCTCGGTCGTTGCGCTTGTCTTGGCGCTGCCGGTCGCGGCCTCGGTGCTCTCGGCTTCCTTGCCGAGGATGAAGGAGCGGCGCAGCGGCTTGATCACGAACAGCGCCATCAGCGCCGCCGTCGCATTCAAGGCCACCGCGACCACGAACACGGCCTTCCAGCCATAGGCCGCCGAGATCACGCTCGCGAGCGGAACGAGCAGGGAGGCGGTGCCCTTGGCGGTGTAGAGCATGCCGTTGTTGGTGGTTGCGAACTTCGAGCCGAAGGTGTCGCCGCAGGTCGCGGGGAACAGCGAGTAGATCTCGCCGAACACGCCGAAGTAAACCGCGGTCGCCAGCACGAAGACCAGCGGGATGTGACCGTAGGCCGACAGCGTCAAGAGCATCAGCGCGGCGGTGCCGAACGCGATGAACATGGTGTGCTCGCGGCCGATCGTGTCGGAGACGAAGCCGAAGAACGGGCGGCCGAAACCATCGAGGATGCGGTCGAGCGAGATCGCGAAGGTCAGCGCCGCCATCTGGAAGCCGGCGAGCGTGACCGGCGTGTCGGCGATCTTGAAGTCGTGCGCGATCGGGGCGATCTGTGCCGCCGTCATCAGGCCGCCCGAGGCGACCATGACGAAGACGAGGTACATGACCCAGAAAATAGGGGTGCGCAGCACCTGCGGCGGGGTGAAGTCGATCTTGGTCTGCGGCAGATTGAGCTGCTTCTTCTTCGGCGGGATCGCGAGCCGCGGCGGCTGGATGAAGAAGGCGAGCGCGAACACGATGACGCCCTGGCCGATGCCGAAGGTGAGGAAGGCATGCTGATAGCCGCTCGATGCGATCATGCTCGCGATCGGCACGATGGTGAGCGCGGCGCCGGCGCCGAAGCCGGCGGCGGTGGCGCCGGCCGCAAGGCCGCGGCGATCCGGAAACCACTTCAGCGCGTTACCGACGCAGGTGCCGTACACGGCGCCCGCGCCCATGCCGCCGATGATCGCAGCCGTGTAGAGCAAGGTGAGCGAGTCGGCGTAGGAGTTGAGGATCCAGGACAGCGCGATCATAATGCCGCCGAACATGACGACGATGCGCGGGCCGTATTTGTCGACGAACCAAGCCTCGATCGGCACCAGCCAGGTCTCGGTGACGACGAAGATGGTGAAAGCGAGCTGGATCGCGGCGCGTCCCCAATGATGGGCCGCATCGATCGGATCGACGAACAGCGTCCAGCCGTATTGCAGATTGGCGATCATCGCCATGCAGACGATGCCCATGCCGAGCTGAAGCCAACGGAAACCGGTGCGAAGAGGCGCGGCCGTGACGGCGCCGTCCGTGCTGGAAATCATCAAGAACCTCCCAACGCGCTTTTCTGGTCGACATCATTTGCCAAGATGACCTGATGTCGCAATTGTTGTGGCTTATCGTCGCAAGCGCAGCGCCGAACTTGGTATACCATATTCCAGAAAGCAAGCCCCAACTTGGCGTTCCAGCCAAGAAATCTGAGTTCCACTGGGCGGTGAAGGCCTCGCGCAAACGAAAACGCCCGGCCGCGAGGCCGGGCGTCTGCTCGATGAAGAGCTGTGGCGGAGCGCGTCAGACGGTCGATTTCGCGACCACGACCTTGCGCCAGGGTTTCAGCACCGCGATCGCCAGCAGCGAAGCCAGGATGTTGGCGCCGGCTGCGATGATGAACACGCTGTCCCAGGTGCCCGACGATTGCTGCATGTAGTTGCCGATCGGGACCAGCAGCGCGGCGGTGCCCTTCGCGGTGTAGAGCAGGCCGGCATTGGTGGTCGCGAACTTGGCGCCGAACGTGTCGGTGCAGGTCGAGGGGAACAGCGAGTAGATCTCACCCCAGGCAAAGAACACGAAGCCCGAGAGCAGCACGAACCAGATCGGATCGTGACCCCAGAGGTAGAGCATCCAGATGCCGAACCCTTCCATGCCGAAGGCGATGAACATCGTGTTCTCGCGGCCGATCATGTCGGAGATCCAGCCGAAGAACGGACGCGTCAGGCCGTTGAGCACGCGGTCGATCGTGGCCGCGAACGTCACTGCCGTCATCGTCACCGCCATCAGCGTGACCGGCACGTTGTCGACCTTCCAGTCGGCCGCGATCGGCTTCAGGTTTGCCGTCACCATCAAGCCGCCGGCGCCGACGATCACGAACATGAAGTACATCAGCCAGAAGATCGGCTGACGCAGCACCTCGGTCGGCTGGTAGTTGCGGCGGGTCTGCAGCAGATTGGCATTCGCGACCACGTTCGGCACCTGGCCCGCTTTCGGCGCGAGCAGGAAGAAGGCGAGAATGCAGATGATGATGCCTTGGCCGAGGCCGAAATAGAGGAAGGTGGTCTGGAATCCACTGTCCTTAATCATGGCCTGGATCGGCGCGACGGTCAGCGCGGAGCCTGCACCGAAGCCCGCGGCCGTGATGCCCGCGGCAAGACCGCGCTTGTCCGGAAACCACTTCAGCGCATTGCCGACGCAGGTGCCGTAGACGCCGCCGGCGCCGATGCCCGCGATGATCATGCCGAGATAATAGCCGTTGAGCGTGGTGGCCTGCGCGTTGATCGCCCAGCCGATCGCGCAGAGCACGCCGCCGACGAGCACGACGATGCGCGGACCGTATTTGTCGACGAACCATCCTTCGATCGGCACCAGCCAGGTCTCGAACAGCACGAACAGCGTAAAGGCCCATTGGATCGACGCGCGATCCCAGCCGAATTTCTTCTGGATGTCGGGGACGAAGAACGTCCAGCCGTATTGATAGTTGGCGATCATCACCATCGCCGCTACACCGACCGCCAATTGCGTCCAGCGATAGGCGTCGCTTACGCGCGCGACACCAGGGGCCGCTGCCGACTGCACCATGTCCGTCATTAAAAACCCTCCCGAACGCGCCGATCATTTTTATGCATGCGCTGGCGGGCATCCTGGTATGCATTATGCCAAGATTCAAGCGACGGACGGGGAGGTGCGGCGAAATAACGCGGGTCTGTTCACATGCGTCATGGCGCCGTGCTTGTAAAGCCCCTCGCTGCCGACGTGCTGACGGCAACGGCCCATTGGGCTGCTCAAACGATTGATTTAACAGACATTTTTACCGGGACGGCAACGCCGTGAACACGCCGGGAAAGCCGGTGCGCGGGGGGATTTTCCCGCTCATGCGCCGCCCGCGCACGCCGACAGCGGGCGTTCGACGAGCGCACTTTCGCTGGAATTCTTTATTCCAGAAGTCCGGCCTGCGACGGTTTGGCACTGGCGACGGCGCGGATCGCGGCTCACGCCATCGACGTGCGCAGCCGGCTGTAGCCTTCCTGGATCGCGGACCAGAACAGGGCGACCAGGCCGAGCACCATGATGGTGCTGACGAGGCCGTTGGAGAAGAACACGTCGAGCGAGCCCTGCGACCCCAGCAGCGATTGGCGGAAGGCTTCCTCCGCCTTGTCGCCGAGCACGATGGCGAGCACCAGCGGTGCGAGCGGGTAGTTGCACTTCTTCAGCAGATAGCCGAGCACGCCGAACACCAGCATCAGCATCACGTCGAAGGTGCTGTTGTGCACGGAATAGGCGCCGATGGCGCAGAGCACCAGGATCAGCGGCGCGATGATGCCGAAGGGCACGCGCAGGATCGCGGCGAAGATCGGCACGCAGGTGAGCACGACGATGAGGCCGGCAAGATTGCCGAGATACATCGACGCGATCAGGCCCCAGACGAATTCCTTCTGCTCGACGAACAGCATGGGGCCGGGCTGCAGGCCCCAGATCAGCAATCCCCCGAGCAGGACGGCGGCGGTCGGGGAGCCGGGCACGCCCAGGGACAGCATCGGCAGCAGCGCCGAGGTGCCCGCGGCGTGCGCAGCCGTCTCGGGCGCGATCACGCCTTCGATCTCACCCTTGCCGAAATTGTTGCCGCGGCGGGCGAGGCGCTTGGCGATGCCGTAGCTCATGAAGGAGGCCGGCGTTGCGCCGGCGGGCGTGACGCCCATCCAGCATCCGATCAGGCAGGAGCGCAGCGAGGTCATCCAGTAGGTCGGAAGCTCTCGCCAGGTCTGAATGACCACACGAAGGTTGATGGTGGCGCTGCCACCGCGGAACGCCAGCCCTTCCTCCATCGTCAGCAGGATCTCGCCGATGCCGAACAGGCCGATCACGGCGATCAGGAAGTCGAATCCGTTGAGCAGCTCCGTGACGCCGAAAGTCAGCCGCAATTGTCCCGTGATCGAATCGAGGCCGACCGCCGCGAGTGCAAAGCCTATCATCATCGCCGCGATGGTCTTGAACGGTGGCTCCTTGCTGAGGCCGACAAAGCTGCAGAAGGCGAGGAAGTAGACCGCGAACTTCTCCGCCGGACCAAATCGCAGCGCGAAGCCCGCGACGAGGGGGGCGACCAGCGTGATCATGATGACGGCAAACAGCGCGCCGACGAAGGAGGAGGTGAAGGCGGCGGTCAGGGCTTCGCCGGGTTTGCCCTGTTGCGCCATCGGATAGCCGTCGAAGGTGGTCGCCACGGACCAGGGCTCACCGGGTATGTTGAACAGGATCGAGGTGATGGCGCCGCCGAACAACGCGCCCCAATAGATGCAGGACAGCATGATGATCGCCGATGTCGGCGGCATGCTGAAGGTCAGGGGCAGGAGGATGGCGACGCCGTTGGCGCCCCCGAGCCCCGGCAGCACGCCGATGATGACGCCCAGCGTGATGCCGATGATCATCAGCATGATGTTGTAGGGCTGCAGGGCGACCGCGAAGCCGTGAAACAGATTGGCCAACTCTTCCATGTCGATACGTCCTGCAGCAATAACGGGGATGACGGCGCAGCTGTTACAGACCGAGCCATTCCTCGAGCGGCCCCTTGGGAAGTGGGACCAGGAACCAGCGTTCGAAAACCAGATAGGTCACGACCGGCATGCCGATAGCGACCGCGGCGACCGTCAGCCAGCGATAGCCGCCGAGCCAGCGCATGAACCAGGCGATGAAGACCATGGAGGCGACGTAGAGGCCGATGAACGGCATCGAGCCGACATAGATCGCGGTGGGCACGACGACGCTCATGACCTGGCGAAGCTGTCCCCATTCTGCGAACAGCCGGCCGTCGTCGTCACGCTGCGCGCTCCAGACGTTGATGGCGCTTGCGCCGACGATGGCGGCGCCGACATAGAAGGGGAAGAAGCCGGCGCGCGGACCCTCCGCGCCCCAGTTGATGCCGGCCTTCAGGCTGCCGAAGATTACAACCAGGCCGAAGGCGCCGATCAGCAGCGCCATGCCGATTTCCAGCGTCTTGTGCGCCGGGCCAGATGCGGATCCGGATCGTTCAGTCATGGGACCTCCAGGCTGAATTGCGGTCTTTCGCGGTCACGGCAGACGGGAGGACGACCAGCGTCCTCAGCCGTCGTCGATATTCCCGTCAATTTGCCGACGCGAGGAAACCGGCGTCCTTCATCAAGCCCTCGTGGCGCTTCTCCTCCGCCTCGATCCATTTGGCGTAGTCGGCGCCAGCCATGAACGTCGTGTTGAAGGCGCCGCTCTTCATGAAATCCTGCCATTCCGGCGTGGCGCGGACCTTCTTGAACAGCTCGACATAATATTCGACCTGATCCTTGGTGGCCTTGGGCGACATGAAGATGCCGCGCAGCATGAGGTATTCCATTGCGAGGCCCTGCGACTTGCAGGTCGGAATATCTTTCCAGGCCTTGCCCTCGGCGATCGGCTCGTCATAGGCCATCGGCTGGGCGTCGAAGACGCAGAGCGGACGAAGCTTGCCGCCGCGCCATTGCGCGACCGCCTCGATCGGATTGTTGACGGTCGAATCGATGTGATTGCCGACGAGCTGAACGGCGACTTCGCCGCCGCCCTTGTAGGGAATGTAGGTGAACTTCGCCTCGATCGCCTTCTCGATGCCGACCGTGATGATCTGATCTTCCTGCTTGGAGCCGGTGCCGCCCATCTTGAATGAGCCAGCCGGTGCCTTCTTCGCCGCGTCGACGTAGTCCTTGACGGTGGCGTACGGCTTCTCGGCATTCACCCAGAGCACGAATTCGTCGAGCGCCAGCATCGCCACCGGCGTCAAATCCTTCCAATTGAACGGAATCCCCGTCGCCAGCGGCGTCGTGAACAGGTTCGACAGCGTGATGATGATCTTGTGGGGATTGCCCGACGACGTCTTCACATCCAGGAAGCCTTCGCCGCCCGCGCCGCCGGCCTTGTTGATGACCACCAGCGGCTGCTTCATCAGATTGTGCTTGGTGACGATGCCCTGGATGGTGCGTGCCATCTGATCGGCGCCGCCGCCGGTGCCCGCGGGCACGATGAACTCGACCGGACGGACCGGCTCCCAAGCCGCACGGCTTGCAGTGCTGCTGGCGCACGACATCGCGATTGCCGCCAGAGCGACATTCAGAACGAATGGCTTCATCTTGTTTCTCTCCCTGTCGAACCTCGAACGCAGCCGCTCTTTGTCGGCTTGCGTCAGCCCATCTCACTTCACGTGCCTGGGGTCACCCTTGCGGTCGATCTCCCATGGCGGTCCCGATCGAAACTGTAGGAGCAGGAACAACGCGCGGCATCCGCTCCTTTCGGCTAAGGTTCCGCCAAGGTTCGCGGCAGATGCACCCCTCGGCCGATTCCCGCGTTGCGCTATATTTCCCCGCCTTACACCTTTGATTGTGCAATCCATTGTTCGTTGTCGAATGGTATGCGAGATGCCAGCGGACAAACAATCGGATCGGCAGGTAATCCCGGCGGACCAATCGTCGCAGTTGTACGTCGTGGAGCCAAGCAGGCACGCAAAAGCAAAATGGCCCCGTTTGGGGCCATTTGCTCGAACGTAGTGTCTGCGGGATCTGCCGGCCCGCCGCTCGGCGGGGCGGGCAAGGCCCTCTTACAGGCCGAAACGCGGCAGGTCGCCGTTGTGGTTGGAAATCTCGGCGCTCGCCATCAGAAAGCTGTCGATCGCGGCCATCAGGCGGGCGAACAGCGAGGAGGAGGGGGCGAGAGCGACGGTAGCGGACTCGGACATCGGAATTCCCTTTCGTGAGACGGTCAGTATTGCTGTCTCATTTCGAACGGCAATCTATGTATACCAGATGCCACTGTCTACGATCTTGTTTGCATAGCAGCATGCAACGCCTCGCATTGCAGCATAATGCTGGGTTAACGGGGCCGTTTCGGACATAAAATTGCCCGTGCCTGCTTGTTGCGGGGTCTTTCCAGCCGAAAGGCCCGAAAACCGGGCTGAATCATCCGGTCCGAAGCGGGATCTCACAGCGATCGACGCCAAGCTTCGACCGCACTGCAATAGGGCGGCCCTTGGCACGGACATGCAAAGCGGCTAGTGGTCCGCCCCCTTATCCAATCAACCGTCAGAGTGGTTCATGTCGAGCGCCTCGCCCGCCGTCTCGATCGGCATCGATTTTGGGACCAGCAATACGGTCGTAGCCATCGCGGCGGACGACCGCCGGGTCGAAGCCATCCGCTTCGACCATGGCGGACAGCGCCACAGCGTCTACGTGTCGGCGCTGTGCTTCTGGGAGGACCGGCCGGGCGCCGGCGCCCAGGCCGAGGGCGGCCCGTGGGCGATCGAGCAGTTCCTCGAAGGCCGCCACGTCTACCGCTTCCTGCAGTCGTTCAAGACATTCGCTGCGAGCAGCAGCTTCAACACCACGCAAGTTTTCCGGCAGCGCTTCAAGTTCGAGGACATCCTGGCGGCGTTCCTGCGGACATTGGGGCGCCATGGCGGCGACAAATTCGGCTTCGAGACGTCGACCATTACGGTCGGCCGCCCCGTGCGCTTTGCCGGCGGCAATCCCGACGAGACGCTGGCGATGCAGCGCTACCGCGCCGCGTTCGAGCGCCTGGGCGCCGGCCACGCCCGCTATGTCTACGAGCCCGTGGGCGCGGCGTTCTCCTTTGCCCGAAGGCTGGAGCGCGATGCCACCGTGCTGGTCGCGGATTTCGGCGGCGGCACCAGCGATTTCTCCGTGATGCGCTTCTCGCGAACGGGAGGTCACCTGCGCGCCGAGCCGCTCGGCCATGCCGGCATCGGCATCGCCGGCGACACGTTCGACTACCGCATCGTCGACCACGTCGTCTCGCCGCGCTTGGGCAAAGGCTCGAGCTTCCGCTCCTTCGACAAGGTGCTTCCGGTTCCCAGCGGCCACTACGCCAACCTTGCGCGCTGGCATCAACTGGCGATGATGAAGAGCAACGGCGATCTGCGCGAGCTGCGGGAGCTTGCGCGCACCGCGCTGAAGCCGGAACTGCTCGAGGATTTCATCACCATCGTCGATCTCGACCTCGGCTTTTCGCTGTATCGCGCGGTGTCCGATGCCAAGGTTGCGCTCTCAGTGCAGGACGAGGTCGACTTCCGTTTCAAAGGCGGCGGCGTCGACATCGGCGCGGCCATCACACGGAAGAATTTCGAGTCCTGGATCGCCGACGACATCGCCAGGCTGGGAGCCACCGTCGACAAGGTGCTTGGCGAGGCCGGTATCACCGCGCGCGAGGTGGAGAAGGTGTTCTTGACCGGCGGCACTTCTTTTGTGCCCGCCGTCCGAAAATTGTTCGCCGAACGGTTCGGCAACGAACGGCTGATGTCGGGCGACCAGTTCGAGTCGATCGCCTATGGCCTCGCGCTGATCGGACACAGTCCCGACCCGGACCGCTGGACGGCGGGGGGCGGAATTGGGGCGAAGGCGGGCGGGTAACGATCGCTCGTTCCTCATCCTCCGTCATTGCGAGCGCAGCGAAGCAATCCAGACTGTTTCCGCGGATGGATACTGGATTGCTTCGTCGCAAGGGCTCCTCGCAATGACGGCGCGGGGAATCTGCGCACTGGTCGAACAGTGTCGTAGTGCCCTAGGGCGGGCAAAGGCGCGGAGCGCTGTGCCCACCATCTTTCCGAGGCTGAGAGAGCACTGGTGGGCACGCTACGCTTTGCCCACCCTACGATCCTGATTTCACCGCTACTGGTTGATCTCGGGCTCGACCAGCTTCGCCAGATTGCGCAGCGATTCCTGCCAGCCGAGATAGCAGGCCTCCGGCGGAATGACGTCGGGGATGCCGGCCTGCGTGATGTCGATCTCGGTGCCGACCGAGACCTTCTTCAGGATCACGGTGACCTGGATCTCACCTGGCAGATTGGGATCGTCGAATTTGTCGGTGTAGCGGAGACGTTCGCCCGGCACGAGCTCGAGATATTCGCCGCCGAACGAATGGCTGTTGCCCGTGGTGAAATTCCGGAACGACATCTTGAACGTGCCCCCGACCCTGGGCTCGAAATGGTGCACGGTGCAGGTGAAGCCGTTCGGCGGAAGCCATTTCGCCATCGCATCGGCCTCGAGGAAGGCGCGATAGACTTTCTCCGGGCTGGTGGCGAGAACGCGATGCAGGCGGACAGTGCTGGGCATGGTTGTTATCCTCAGTGTTTGATGGGCCCGAGATTGGCGTCTATGGCCCATTCATGTCACGAGGACGACCGGGATGGCACCGATCCGACATGGCGTGTCGGATTTTTTGTTGGAGGTTTGTCTCATGGCGTCGGCCCATTGAGCCGGTCGAGATGTCCCTTCGCTGTGACCTCGGATTGCTCCAGCTCGTACAGCACGAAGAAACCTTCGGCATCCGCCGTCCTGGTCCAGCGCGATCCGCGCTCGTTCTCTCGATGCTCCAAGCCGAGGGCAGGCGTCGATTTCGGCGGCCTTCATCGGTGCTGGTGTCAGATCGTAACCAGCGACAGGATTTTCCTATTCCGGCAGGTCTTTTCCGGACAGGTCTTTCGACCTTGCCTCGCGGGCCAATCGCTCCGCCTTGAGTCGTTCGCGATTCGCGTTGAACGAGTGCTGGTCCTTCGCATAATCATTCATCGGCTTCTGCGCTTTGACAGGCTTGAACGCCTTGTTGGCTTCGCGCTTGGCGCGATCAGAGGATTGATCTCTCAACATTTCAGCCTCACTTCGATCAATGGGCGTGTCCCCGCGAGCGGTGGACGAGGCGCCTCCCGCCGGCAAGCCGATATGGATTGCCTCCTCACCCTCTGCGGGAGAGGGTGGCTGTTTCTTCAGTGTTGGGCGGGTCTTTGGCGTGACGTTTGGTCACTCGCCGTGGAGGCGGTACGCTCGCACTTCTGAGAGCATGCCGGTCGAAGAGTAACGGCCGGCCCGCGGTTCGGTTCCTTCGGTGCGAACAAAAAGGCCGCCGAAACCGGCGGCCTTCTTCTTTCTTTGATCAGTCCGCTTACTCGGCGGCCTGCTTCTGCGGCGGGTCGAGGGCGCCGGACTTGTGGATCTCGGCGACCTGGTGGTCGCTGAAGCCGAGCACCGAGCGCAGGATCTCGTCGGTGTGCTCGCCGAGCAGCGGGGAGCGCTCGACGTCGCTCGGGCTATCCGACAGTTTGATCGGGTTGCCGACCGAGATGTACTTGCCGCGGGTGGGGTGGTCGACCTCGACCACGGTGCCGGTCGCGCGCAGCGACTGGTCTTCCGCGATCTCCTTCATCGACAGGATCGGGCCGCAGGGGATGTCGTCCTTGTTGAGGATTTCCATCGCCTCGAACTTGGTCTTGGTCATCGTCCACTGCTCGATGCGGGCGAAGATCTCGTTGAGGCGCGGCAGGCGGACGGCCGGCTTGGAATAGTTCGGATCGGTCTTCCAGGTCGGCTCGCCGATCACGTCGCAGATCTTCTCCCAGACCGGGGCCTGGGTGATGAAGTAGATGTAGGCGTTGGGATCGGTCTCCCAGCCCTTGCACTTCAGGATGCGGCCGGGCTGGCCGCCGCCGGAATCGTTGCCGGCGCGCGGCACGGCATCGCCGAACGGAATGCCTTCGCCGAACTGGCTGTATTCCTTGAGCGGGCCATGGGCGAGGCGCTGCTGGTCGCGCAGCTTGACGCGGGCGAGGTTGAGCACGCCGTCCTGCATCGCGGCCGTGACGCGCTGGCCCTTGCCGGAATGCGTGCGCTGATAGAGCGCGGTGACGATGCCGAGCGCGAGATGCAGGCCGGTGCCGGAATCGCCGATCTGTGCGCCGGTGACGAGCGGCAGGCCGTCGCGGAAGCCGGTGGTGGAGGCGGCGCCGCCGGTGCACTGCGCGACGTTCTCATAGACCTTGCAGTCTTCGTAGGGTCCCGGACCAAAGCCCTTGATCGAGGCGACGATCATCTTCGGGTTGATCGCCTGGATCTTCTCCCAGGGGAAGCCCATGCGGTCGAGCACGCCGGGGCCGAAGTTCTCGACCAGCACGTCGCACTTCTTGATCAGCTCGGTGAGGACTTCCTTGCCCTTGGGGTTCTTGGTGTCGAGCGTGATCGAGCGCTTGTTGTGGTTGAGCATGGTGAAATACAGGCTGTCCACGTTCGGGATGTCCTGCAGCTGGCCGCGGGTGATGTCACCCACGCCCGGACGTTCCACCTTGATCACGTCGGCGCCGAACCATGCCAGCAGCTGCGTGCAGGTCGGGCCTGACTGAACGTGGGTGAAGTCGAGAATGCGAACGCCCTTGAGCGCTTTGGTCATCGTGTTGCTCCTGTTACCACTTGCTTCCGTCATGCCCGCGAAGGCGGGCATCCAGTATTCACTGTCGTTTCAGTTGGGCTCAGTGCTCGCCACCCATGCGGTCCGGCGAATACTGGACTCCCCGCCTGCGCGGGGAGTGACCCGACGGCCTGTTACTTCTTCTTCTGCAGAACGCTCTGCGGATTGAGGTTGCCGATGCGGCCGCTCTCCGAGCCCGCGGCCGGATCGATCACCGCGTTGATGAGCGTCGGCTTGCCGGAGGTCATCGCTTCGTTGACGGCACGCTTGAGCTCGTCGGGCGAGGTCGCGTTGACGCCGATGCCGCCGAAGGCTTCCATCATCTTGTCGTAGCGCGCGCCCTTGACGAACACCGTCGTCGCCGGATCGGAATTGGCGCCGTTGACGTCGGTGCCGCGATAGATGCCGTCATTGTTGAAGATGACGACGCAGATCGGAAGATTGTAGCGGCAGATGGTCTCGACCTCCATGCCGGAGAAGCCGAACGCGCTGTCGCCTTCCACCGCGAGCACGGGGTGGCCGGTCTCGAGCGCGGCGGCGATCGCCTGGCCCATGCCGATGCCCATCACGCCCCAGGTGCCGACGTCGAGACGCTTGCGCGGCTTGTACATGTCGATGACGCCGCGGGCGAGGTCGAGCGTGTTGGCGCCCTCGTTGACCAGGATCGCCTCGGGATACTCCTTGATGACGTTCTTCAGCACGCCGAGTGCGCCGTGATAGTCCATCGGCGACTTGTTGTTCATGAGCTTCGGCGCCATCTTGGCGACGTTCTCTTCGCGCTTGGTCGAAATCGCCTTGGTCCATTCGGCGGGCGGGGCGGTCCAGCCTGAAGCCATCGCCTGGTTGAAGGCGGAGACCACCGAGCCGATGTCGCCGACGACGGGCGCGACGATCTCGACGTTGGAGTCCATCTCTCGCGGCTCGATGTCGACCTGAATGAACTTCTTGGGCGCTTCGCCCCAGTTCTTGCCCTTGCCATGCGAGAGCAGCCAGTTCAGCCGGGCGCCGATCAGCATGACGACGTCGGATTCTTTCAGCACCGTGGAGCGTGCAGCACCCGCGCATTGCGGATGCGTATCGGAGAGGAGGCCCTTGGCCATGCTCATCGGCAGGAAGGGGATGCCGCTCTTCTCGACGAAGGTCTTGATCTCCTCGTCGGCCTGCGCGTAGGCCGCGCCCTTGCCGAGGATGATCAGAGGACGCTTCGCCGCCTTGAGCACGTCGAGTGCGCGCTTGATCGAAGCGGGCGAGGGGATCTGCGCGGGCGCAGCATCGATCACCTTGACCAGCGACTTCTGGCCCGCATCGGCGCTCATCACCTGGCCGAAGAGCTTTGCCGGCAGGTCGAGATAGACGCCGCCGGGGCGGCCCGAGACCGCGGCGCGGATGGCGCGGGCAAGGCCGATGCCGATGTCCTGGGCGTGCAGCACGCGATAGGCCGCCTTGCACAGCGGCTTGGCAATCGCGAGCTGGTCCATTTCCTCGTAGTCGCCCTGCTGCAGGTCGACGATCTCGCGCTCCGAAGAGCCCGAGATCAGGATCATCGGGTAGCAGTTGGTGGTGGCGTGCGCGAGCGCGGTGAGACCGTTGAGGAAGCCGGGCGCGGAGACGGTGAGGCAGATGCCGGGCTTCTTGGTGAGGAAGCCGGCGATGCCCGCCGCATAACCGGCGTTCTGCTCGTGGCGGAACGAGATCATGCGGATACCGGCGGCCTGCGCCATACGGCCCAAATCCGTGATCGGAATACCCGGCACATTATAGATGGTGTTGATGCCGTTCAGCTTGAGCGCGTCGATGACGAGATGAAAGCCATCCGTCAGCTCCTGCTCGGTGCCCGGTGCCTCGGACTTGGTCGCGGTATTCAGCATGGGCCTTGTCTCCCTGGTCTCAGATAGTGGGGCGAGTTTTTCGCCCTTCTGGTGAACGTTGCTAAGTGAAGAGTTCCTGACCATGCGCTTCGACGTAAGCGGCAAGGCCGAGGGTGTGGTCGCGGGCGCGCTTCTCGGCGAGCTCGGTATCGCGCGCCTCCAGTGCTTCGATCATGCCGAGATGCTCGGGCAGCGAGGTCGCGGTGCGGTCCTTGCGTCCGATGGTCAGCTGGCGATAGCCGCGCACGTGCAGCAGGAGGTCGTTGGTGAGATCGACCAGAACCGGCGATTCCGACAGCGAGATCAAGGCCTGGTGGAAGGCGATGTTGGCGCGCGAATATTCCTCGACGTGATCTTCGGGCAGCCGGTCCTTGCTGAAGTCCTTGAAGTAGTCGCGCAGCGCCGTGATGTCTTTCTTGCGTGCGGTGGTGGTGATGAGGCGGGCGGCCATGCTCTCCAGTGCCGCCCAGGCGCGGATCATGTCGACGATCTCGCTCTTGGTCCTTCGCACCACCATGATGCCGCGGCGCGGCACCGTCTTCACGAAACCATCCTGCTCGAGCATCGCGATGGCTTCGCGGATCGGGGTGCGGCTGACGCCCAGGCGCTCAGACAGCGCGCGCTCGTCGAGCATCACCGGCTCGGGCGTCGAATAGATGTCCATCTTGAGGATGGCTTCCTTCAAGGCGTCATACGCCTTGTTCTTGAAGCTGCTCTCCGGGGCAATACGAACGATTGCGATGTCTGCCTCGGCCATGTTCGGCAACGCCTTGGTTGGTTTCCGTAGTGACACGACGAATCTCCTCCAGTGGGAGTCGTCTTTTACAGGAATATTAACGGGAAAGTTTTTGGCATACCACATGCCAGAATGTCAAGCTGGCTATTTTTTGCGGCGTTCTAGGGTGTGCTCTGGCTTGACAAGTTGGCTTCTGGCATACCAAATGCCATCGCCAGCCATTTTTGATCCAAGCCGGCGGAGTAATCTCGGCTTTATGCCACTCCGTTCCGCGGCATGGAACGAAGCGCGGCGAATGGCAAGCATCACGGGCAGCCGCTACGCGCGCGCTTAGAAAAGAACGAACTGAGGTCAAGGGAGAAGCCACATGTCCAATTCCAAAGATGCCGTCCGCAAGGTGCTTGACCAGGTCAAGGCGGACAACCGCACCAGCCTGACGGCGCCGGAAGGCAAGCTGGTCTGCGACGCCTACGGCATTCCGGTGCCGAAGGAGGGCGTGGCGAAGTCGGCCGGTGAGGCCGGCAAGATGGCCTCGTCGATGGGCTTCCCCGTCGTGATGAAGATCGTCTCGCCTGATATTCTCCACAAGACCGAAGCCGGCGGCGTCATCGTCGGCCTCAAGACGGTCGAGGATGCCGAGAAGGCCTACGAGACCATTCTCGGCAACGCCAAGAAGTACAAGGCCGACGCCAAGATCGAGGGCGTCCAGGTGCAGCAGATGCTGGCCGGCGGCACCGAAGTGATCGTCGGCTCGATCACCGACGGCTCGTTCGGCAAGCTGGTCGCCTTCGGCCTCGGCGGCGTGCTGGTCGAAGTGCTCAAGGACATCACGTTCCGCCTCGCGCCCGCGACCAAGGAAGACGCGCTCTCGATGCTCGACGGCATCCAGGCGCATGAAATCCTGAAGGGCGTCCGCGGCGGCGAGCCGGTGAACCGCACGGCACTCGCTGACGTCATTGTCAAAGTCTCGCAGCTCGTCACCGATTTCCCTGAAATCGTCGAGCTCGACTTCAACCCGGTGTTCGCGACGGCGAAGGGTGCGATCGCCGCCGACGTGCGCATCGTCGTCGACTTCGCCTATGTGCCGAAGCCGAAGCCGCGCCCGACCGAAGAGATCGTCGCGGCGATGAACCGCATCATGCAGCCGAAGGCAGTCGCCGTGGTCGGCGCCTCCGCCGAGGACGGCAAGATCGGCAACTCCGTGATGAAGAACCTCATCAACGGCGGATACAAGGGCGACATCTATCCGATCCATCCCAAGGCCGCCGAGATCCTCGGCTACAAGGCCTATAAGAGCGTCAAGGACGTGCCGGGCGTGATCGACACCGCCGTGTTCGCGATCCCCGCGAAGTTCGTGGCGGCAGCGCTGACCGAATGCGGCGAGAAGAAAATCCCGGGCGCGGTGCTGATTCCGTCGGGCTTCGCGGAAGCGGGCGCGCCGGAGCTGCAGGCCGAGATCGTCGAGGTCGGCAAGAAATACGACATCCGCCTGATGGGGCCGAACATCTACGGCTTCTACTATACGCCCGCCAATCTCTGCGCGACCTTCTGCACGGCTTACGACGTGAAGGGCTCGGCCGCGCTATCGTCGCAGTCGGGCGGCATCGGCATGGCGATCATCGGGTTCTCACGCTCGGCAAAGATGGGCGTCTCGGCGATCGTCGGCCTCGGCAATAAGTCCGACATCGATGAGGACGATCTGCTCGCATTCTTCGAGCAGGACCCGAACACCTCGATCATTGCCCAGCATTGCGAAGACCTCAAGGACGGCCGCGCCTTTGCGGAGGCCGCAAAACGCGTCTCCAAGAAGAAGCCGGTCGTCGTGCTCAAGGCCGGCCGCACCTCGGCCGGCGCGAAGGCGGCGTCCTCGCACACCGGCGCGCTCGCCGGTAACGACAAGATCTACGAGGACGTCCTGGCGCAGTCCGGCGTGATCCGGGCCCGCAGCTTGCGGCAACTGCTCGAATTCGCCCGCGGCGTGCCGGTGCTGCCGACGCCGAAGGGCGAGAACGTGCTGATCATCACCGGTGCCGGAGGCTCGGGCGTGCTGCTGTCGGATTCCTGCGTCGACAACGGCCTGTCGCTGATGTCGATGCCGCCGGATCTCGACGCGGCGTTCCGCAAGTTCATCCCGCCGTTTGGAGCTGCCGGAAATCCTGTGGATATCACCGGCGGCGAGCCGCCGATCACCTACGTCAACACGGTGAAGCTCGGCCTATCGGACGAGCGCATCCATTCGCTGATCCTCGGTTACTGGCACACCATCGTCACCCCGCCGATGGTGTTCGCCCGCAACATGGTCGAGGTGAAGAAGGAGATGGAGGCCAAGGGCTTTGTGAAGCCGATCGTTGCTTCGCTCGCCGGCGACGTCGAGGTCGAGGAAGCCGCCGAATATCTCTACCAGAACGGCATCCCGGCCTATGCCTATTCGACCGAGCTGCCGGTCGAAGTTCTAGGTGCCAAGTACAAATGGGCGCGCGGGGCAGGGCTGCTCTGAGGCGAAGATGCTGCTCCGGCAAGTTTGGAGCGGCATTTTTTCAGGTACGTCGTTCCGGGGCGATGCAAAGCATCGAACCCGGAACCTCGAGATTCCGGGTTTGGTCCTTCGGACCATCCCGGAATGACGAGCTCCAAGGCGGCAGGTCGCGATGAGCAAGAACGTGATCCGGCGCAAATCGCTTGAGCCCCGATCTCCATCGGAGGCCGAGCACGAGGCGCGTGACGGCGGCGTGCAGTCCGTCGACCGCGCGCTGTCGATTCTCGAAACGCTGGCCGAGGACGACGAGGGCTATCGCCTCAGCGATCTCGCCGTGCGCACCGGCCTCTCCGCCTCGACCGTGCACCGCCTGCTGGCGACGCTGGAAAGCCGACGCTTCGTGCAGTTCGACCGCGCCGAATCCAAATGGCACGTCGGCGTGCGCAGCTTCACGGTCGGCGCGAGCTTTGCGCGGCGGCGCAATTTTTCCGCACAGGCGATTCCGTACCTGCGCAAGCTGCGCGATCTCACCCGCGAGACCGCCAATCTCGCCGTGGTCGACGACGAGTTCATCATCGTGCTGACCCGCATGGAGAGCCGCGAAATCATGCGCTCGCTGACCAAGGTCGGCGGCCGCGTACCTATGGTGACCTCGGGCGTCGGCAAGGCGGTGCTCGCGACCTATTCCGACGAGGACGTCAGCGCCGTCATCCGGCACCATGGCATGCCCAGGTTGACCGAGAAGTCGATCGTGCGGCCGAGCGATCTGTTCAGGGAGCTCGGAAAGATCCGCAAGCAGGGCTTTGCGATTGACGATGAGGAGGCGCAGCTCGGCCTGCGTTGCGTCGCTGCCGTGGTATACAACGCTCTGGCCGAGCCGCTGGCCGCGATCTCCGTATCCGGCATGACCAGCCGGGTCACCGACGAGCGATTGCCGGAGATCGGACAAATCGTGCGGGACGTTGCCGCCGAGCTGACGGCCGCGCTCGGCGGGGTGATACCGCCGCACCTCTAACCACGGGCGCCCCCCGGGGGATGTCACTGGACAGCATCGGCCGTTTTGGCTGATATGCGACCAAACGACACAATGCGGCAAACGTCCGCATGAGCCTGGAGATGCCCCCATGTTCCGATTTTCCGCGCGCCTTGCCGGCGCGGCCGTCGCGCTGACCCTTGCGGCAGCGACGCCTTCCCTTGCCCAGCAGCTCGAGCTCAAGCTGATGGCGCCGGCCGCGCCCGGCGGCGGCTGGGACCAGACCGCTCGCTCGATGCAGCAGGCGCTGGTGGCCTCGGGCGTTGCGCGCAGCGTGCAGGTCACCAACGTTCCGGGCGCCGGCGGCAGCGTCGGCATCGCGCAGTTCGTCAACGGCGCCAAGGGCGACGGCAACCAGATGATGGTCAATGGCTTCGTCATGGTGGGCGCGCTCGCCATGAACAAGTCGCCGGTCACGCTGGAGCAGGTGACGCCGATCGCGCGGCTCACCGAGGAAATCCAGGTGATCGTGGTTCCCGCGAATTCGCCGATCAAGAATGCGCAGGATCTCGCCGCCGCGGTGAAGGCCGATATCGCCAAGGTCACCTTTGCCGGCGGCTCGGCCGGCGGCGTCGATCATGTGATGGCCGCACTGTTCGCCGGCGCCGTCGGCGCTGACGCCAAGAAGATCAACTACATCCCGTTCTCAGGCGGCGGCGAGTCGCTCGCCGCGATCCTCGGCGGCAAGGTCACCGCAGGCATTTCGGGCCTCAGCGAATATGAAGGGCAGATCAAATCCGGCAAGCTGCGCGCGATCGGCGTGACCTCGGAGAAGCGCATCCCGGGGAGCGACATCCCGACCTTTAGGGAGCAAGGCATCGACCTCGTGATCGCCAATTGGCGCTCGGTGGTCGCACCTCCCGGCATCACGCCGGAGCAGCGCAAGACCTTGAGCGATGCGGTCGAGAAGATGGTGAAGTCGGATGCCTGGAAGGAAATCCTCAAGCAGAAGGGCTGGGAGGACGCCTATCTCGGCGGCGATGCCTTCGCCGACTTCCTGAAGAAGGAAACGGTGCGTGTCACCGACGTGCTGAAATCGGTCGGCCTGGTCAAATCATGACCTCGGGCGATCCGGCCCAGCCGCCGCGGCGCGTCGATCGCGCCGGCCTCGTCATCGCCGCCTTGCTCGCGGTTCTCGCGGCGGTGCTGGTCCTTGACGCGCGCGGCCTGTCATCCACCGCGATGTACGGCATGGGGCCGGAGGCGATGCCGGTCGTGGTCGCCTGCGGCCTTGCCCTGCTCGCGATCGGCAATTTCGTCGACGCGCTGCGCGGCAATCTGCCGGCGCGCGAGAGCGCCGATCCCGTGCCGGTGGTCTTGATCCTCATCGGCCTGGCGCTGCTGATCGCCATCATCGGTTTCGGCGGCGGCTTCATCCTGGCGACCTCGGTGCTGTTCGTGACGACGTCGGCGGCATTCGGGCGCCGAGCTGTCCTGGTCGATTCCGCCATCGCTCTCGTTATGTCGACCCTCATCTATCTCGCATTTGACCGCCTGCTGACGCTGAGCCTTCCGGCCGGACCCCTGGAGCGACTGCTGTGATGGACACTTTTGCGGCGCTGGCGCACGGCATGGCCGTCGCCATCCAGCCGATGAACCTGCTCTATGCGCTGATCGGCGTGTTCCTGGGCACGGCCGTTGGCGTGCTGCCTGGCATCGGACCGGCGCTGACGGTCGCGCTGCTGTTGCCGGTCACCTACAAGCTCGACCCCGGCGGCTCGCTGATCATGTTCGCCGGCATTTATTACGGCGGCATGTATGGCGGCTCGACCACCGCGATCCTGATCAACACGCCCGGCGAGAGCGCCTCGATGGCGACCGCGCTCGAAGGCAACAAGATGGCCAAGGCCGGCCGCGGCGGCCCGGCGCTGGCGACCTCCGCGATCGGCTCTTTCGTTGCCGGCACCATCGCCACCATTGGCTTGGCTTTCCTCGCGCCCTGGCTGGTCGATTTCGCGGTGCGTTTTGGCCCCGAGGATTACTTTGCGCTGATGTGCGTTGCCTTTGTCACGGTGTCGGCGACCTTCGGAGATTCTCCGATCCGCGGCCTGACCAGCCTGTTCATCGGCCTGACGCTCGGCCTCGTCGGCATCGACAAGCTGACCGGCCAGGCGCGGCTTGCGTTCGGCGTCCCCGAGCTGCTCGACGGCGTCGAGGTGACGACGCTTGCGGTCGGCCTGTTCGCGGTGGGCGAGGCGCTCTATGTCGCATCGCGTCGCCACCACAGCGAGGAGAAGCTCGAGCCGGTGCGCGGCTCGCTGTGGATGACAAAAGAAGACTGGAAGCGGTCGTGGAAGCCGTGGCTGCGCGGCACGATGTTCGGCTTCCCGATTGGCGCGCTGCCGGCGGGCGGCGCGGAGATCCCGACGTTCCTGTCCTATTCGACCGAGAAGCGGTTGACGAAACATCCCGAAGAGTTCGGCAAGGGCGCGATTGAGGGCGTGGCGGGGCCGGAAGCGGCCAACAACGCGTCCGCCGCCGGCACGCTGGTGCCGCTGCTCACGCTCGGCTTGCCCACCTCGGCGACGGCCGCGATGATGCTGGCGGGCTTCCAGCAATACGGCCTCAACCCGGGACCGCTGTTGTTCGCGGAACGGCCTGACCTCGTGTGGGGGCTGATCGCCAGCCTGTTCATCGCCAACGTCATGCTGCTGGTTCTCAACCTGCCGCTGGTCGGACTTTGGGTGCGGCTGCTCGCGATTCCGCAGCCATGGCTCTATGCCGGCATCCTCGTGTTCGCGACCATGGGCACCATCGCGGCCAAGCCATCGGTGGTCGAGCTGTCGATGCTGGCGGGTTTCGGCGTGCTCGGCTTTCTGATGCGCCGGTTCGATTTTCCGATCGCACCCGTCGTCGTGGGCCTGATCCTCGGCCCGATCGCCGAGAGCCAGCTGCGCCGCGCGCTGGCCATCAGCCTTGGTGACCCCATGACGCTGCTGCAGAGCCCGATCTCGGCAACGCTGTTGGCGGTGGCGTTGATCGCGCTGCTGGCCCCCTTCGTGCTGAAGGGGCTCGGGCGGTTCAAGGCCAACGAGGATTAATGGAACTGACAAGGCGGCGGCATCTGTGCCCAATGTGAAAGCACGGATGCCGCATTATTTGAGTTGCCCCTGCCGCCGCGGGGGTTAACCATCGCTGGGCTGTCCATTTCACGCGAGAGCCTCGATGACCAAACTCACCCGCTTTGCCGTCGCGCCGCTGCACAGCATGACGCGACGTCTGGCCGACGTCGCATCCGCACGCCTCGCGCCTGATCTCGTCGTCACGGGCGCGCGGGTGCTCTCGACCTATTCCGAGCGCATCCATCCCGGTCGGGAGATCTGGATCACCGGCGGCCGCATCGCCGCGGTGAAGCCCGCCGGCACGGCGAAAAAGGCCTGGAGCGGTGTCGCGACTTACGACGCGGCCGGCGGCATCATCGCGCCTGGCCTCGTCGATCCGCACATCCACATCGAATCCTCGATGGTGACGGCCTGTGCTTATGCGGAGGCCGCGCTGCTGAACGGCACCACCACGATCTTTTGCGACAGCCACGAGATCGGCAACGTCATGGATGTCGCCGGTGTCGAGGCAATGCTGGAGGACGCGCGGCGGGCGCCGCTGTCGATCTTCCTGACGGTGCCGAGCACGGTGCCGGCGACCTCGGCGGAACTGGAGACGGCGGGCGGGGACCTCACGCCGGACAAGATCGCCGGCCTGTTCGATCGCTGGCCCGAGGCTGTCGCACTCGGCGAGAAGATGGACTTTGTGCCCGTGACGATGGGCGACGAGCGTAGTCACGCCATCCTCGCGGCCGCCCTGAAGCGTGGCCGTCCCGTCTCTGGTCACGTCTATGGCCGCGAATTTGTTGCGGCCTATGCGGCATCGGGCGTGACCGATACCCATGAAGCGATCGACCGCGACATCGCCGACGACCTGCTCGACGCCGGCGTCTGGGTGTTCCTGCGCGGCGGCCCACCGACGACGCCCTGGCACTCGCTGCCGCAGGCGATCCGCACGGTCACCGAGTTAGGGGCCTCGCACAAGCGGACGGCGGTTTGCACCGACGACCGCGATGCCGACGATCTCCTGCTGTTCGGTCTCGACTGGGTGGTGCGGGAAGCCGTGAAGGCCGGCATGTCGCCGGAGCAGGCCTGGTCGATGGGCTCGCTGCACGGCGCAACCCGCTTCGGCATGGATGGCGACATCGGCGGGCTCGGCGGCGGCCGCCGCGCCGATCTCGTGCTGATGGACGACCAGCTCAAGCCGCAATGCACCTGGTACGGCGGCGAGCTCGTGGTCGAGCGCGGCAAGATTACGCCGCGTCTCGATCAGGCGCTGTCGCAGCGTTATCAATATCCGAAGGCGGCCTATGCGACCGTCAAGCTTCCGGAGAAGGTCAAGCTGACGCCGGAATTGCCGGTGAAGGCCTGCACCGTCAATGCGATCAAGACCGCGCTACCGGGCATCACGCTGATCCATGAAAAAGTGGCGATCGAGCCCGCAAAGGACTGGCCGGACCTGTTCGCGCGCTACGGCCTGTGCTTCGTCACGGTGGTGGAACGCCACGGCAAATCGGCCGGCAACGTCGCCTATGGCCTGCTCAAGGATTTCGGCCTGAAGCGAGGCGCGGTCGCCTCCAGCGTCGGACACGACAGCCACAATATCATCGTGGCCGGGACCAACGAGGGCGACATGCAGGTGGCGATATCCGCCATCAAGGCGCAGCAGGGCGGCGTCTGCGTCGTCGCCGACGGCAAGGTGAGGGCGCTGGTTCCGCTGCCGATCGCAGGCCTTCTCTCCGACAAGCGCGTCACGGAGGTCGCCGAAGAGGTCAAGGCGCTGAAGAAGGAGTGGGCGGAAGCCGGCTGCACCATTCCCTACATGGGCTTCAATTTGATTCCGCTATCGGTCATTCCGGAAATTCGCATCACCGACAAGGGCCTCGTGCTGGTGCCGCAGATGGAGCTGGCGCCGCTGTTCGAGTGATCTGCTTTCACCTGTATCTCGATCTAACCGATTGAGACCGCCGCGTTTTTTCTGCGGCTGCCGCATCGTGGAAAATAAAATCGATCTCGTTGAGATCGCATCTCGCTCGTCTGATGATCTCGCTCGCTGACGCAACTTGAGCGAGGTCCGATATGGCGAAGATGCGAGCTATCGATGCTGCCGTGCGAATTCTGGAGAAGGAAGGCATCTCGACTGTCTTCGGGGTTCCCGGAGCCGCGATCAATCCGCTTTACTCGGCGCTGAAGAAGCGCGGCTCGATCCGCCACATCCTCGCACGACACGTCGAGGGCGCTTCGCACATGGCGGAGGGCTACACCCGCGCCAAGGCAGGCAATATCGGCGTCTGCATCGGAACCTCGGGGCCGGCCGGCACCGACATGATCACCGGGCTTTATTCGGCGATCGCCGATTCCATTCCGATCCTCTGCATCACCGGGCAGGCGCCGCGCGCGCGTCTCTACAAGGAGGATTTCCAGGCCGTCGACATCGAGTCGATCGCAAAGCCCGTGACGAAATGGGCGGTGACGGTGCGCGAGCCGGCGCTGGTGCCGCGCGTGTTCAGCCAGGCGTTTCATGTGATGCGCTCAGGGAGGCCGGGGCCTGTGCTGATCGACATGCCGCTCGACGTGCAGCTCGCCGAGATCGAGTTCGACGACGAGACCTATGAGCCGCTGCCGGTCTACAAGCCTACTGCGACGCGCAAGCAGGTCGAGAAGGCGCTCGAGATGCTCAACGCCGCCGAGCGTCCGCTGATCGTCGCGGGGGGCGGCATCATCAACGCCGACGCTTCGGATTTGCTGGTCGAGTTCGCCGAGATCGCCAATGTGCCTGTTGTCCCGACCCTGATGGGGTGGGGCGCGATCCCCGACGATCACGTGCTGATGGCCGGCATGGTCGGCCTTCAGACCAGCCACCGTTATGGCAATGCGACCATGCTCGAATCCGACTTCGTGCTCGGCATCGGCAACCGCTGGGCCAATCGCCACACCGGCTCGGTCGAGACCTATACCAAGGGCCGCACCTTCGTGCATGTCGACATCGAGCCGACCCAGATCGGGCGCGTGTTCAATCCCGATCTCGGCATCGTCTCGGACGCCAAGGCCGCGCTCGAACTCTTCGTCACCGTCGCCAGGGAGTGGCGCCGGTCAGGCAGGCTCCGTGAGCGCCAGGCGTGGCCTGCGGTCTGCCGCGATCGCAAGAAGACGATGTTGCGCAAGAGCCATTTCGACAACGTCCCGATCAAGCCGCAGCGCGTCTATGAGGAGATGAACAAGGCGTTCGGCCGCGACACCACTTACGTCACGGTGATCGGCCTGTCGCAGATCGCCGGCGCGCAATTCCTCGGCGTCTACAAGCCGCGCAACTGGATCAACGCGGGGCAGGCGGGGCCGCTCGGCTGGACATTGCCCGCCGCGCTCGGCGTGCGTGCCGCGTGTCCGGATCGCGAGATCGTGGCCCTCTCTGGCGACTACGACTTCCAGTTCCTGATCGAGGAGCTCGCGGTCGGGGCGCAGTTCAATCTGCCCTACATCCACGTGGTCGTGAACAATTCCTATCTCGGCCTGATCCGCCAGGCCCAGCGTGGTTTCGACATGGACTATCACGTCCAGCTCTCGTTCGAGAACGTCAATGCGCCTGAGCTCAATGGATACGGCGTCGACCACGTCGCGGTCGCCGAAGGCCTCGGCTGCAAGGCAATCCGCGTCACTGACCCGAAGGACACGCAGGCGGCATTCGCCACCGCGCGCGAATTGATGGCCAAGCACCGCGTGCCCGTGGTGGTCGAGTTCATCCTGGAACGCGTCACCAACATCGCGATGGGCACGGAGATCGACAACATCGTCGAGTTCGAGGAGGTGCTGGACCTTCCGCTCGACGAGGTCGCAACCACACGCGTGTTGCAGCCGGCGGAATAGGAGAGAAGATCATGCCGAAGTTTGCCGCCAACCTCACCATGCTCTTCAACGAGATGCCGTTCCTCGACCGCTTCAGTGCTGCGAAGGCGGCGGGCTTTTCCGGGGTCGAGTATCTCTTTCCCTATGATTTCGAAAAGGCGCAGCTGCGCGAGCAGCTCGAGGCCCACGGCTTGACGCAGGTGCTGCACAATCTGCCGGCGGGCAACTGGGCGGGAGGCGAGCGTGGCATCGCGATCCTGCCCGATCGCACCGCCGAATTCCGCGACGGCGTATTCCGCGCCATCGACTACGCCAAGGCGCTGGATTGCGAACAGCTCAACTGCCTCGTCGGTATCGCGCCCACTGACGCCGATCCGCGCGAGCTTCAGGAGACGCTGGTCGGGAATCTGCGCTTTGCGGCTTCGACGCTGGCGCGGGAGAACATCAAGCTGCTGGTCGAGCCGATCAACACGCTCGACATTCCCGGCTTCTTCCTCAACGGCACCGAGCAGGCGGTGCAGCTGATCTCGGACGTGCGGTCGAATAACCTCTTCATCCAGTACGACATCTACCACATGCAGATCATGGAAGGCGATCTCGCCCGCACCATGCAGGAATATCTGCCGCAGATCGCCCACATCCAGCTCGCCGACAATCCCGGCCGCCACGAGCCGGGCACCGGCGAGATCAACTATCCCTTCCTGTTCCGCCATCTCGATGCGATCGGCTATCGCGGCTGGATCGGCTGCGAATACAAGCCCCTCACCACGACGCTGGAAGGCCTTTCGTGGCACGCCGCGCAGACATTTGAGACGTAAGACCACGGTTGCGGTGCGCTCCCTCTCCCGCTTGCGGGAGAGGGCTGGGGAGAGGGTATCTCCACGATGGGAATCTCTGAGGCGCGCCGAGAAAGTCCCAAGGAGGAGAAAGCCCTCACCCGGCACTGCGTGCCGACCTCTCCCGCAAGCGGGAGAGGTGCACCGAGCGCGTGGATCGACTTAGCCCAAATCTGGAGGAATTAGACATGATCGACATCGGCTTCATCGGACTTGGCACCATGGGACGGCCGATGGCCGGTCATCTCCTGGCCGCGGGCCATCGTGTTCTCCTGCATGACGTCGCGCCAGTCGCGTCCGAGCTGATCTCTGCAGGCGGCATCGCCTGCAAATCGGCCAAGGAGGTCGCGGAGGAGGCGGACGCCGTCATCATCATGGTGCCGGATACGCCGCATGTGGAAGCCGTGCTGTTCGGCAAGGACGGCGTCGCGAGCGGCATCTCCAAGGGCAAGATCGTGGTCGACATGAGTTCGATCTCGCCGCTGGCGACGAAAGAGTTCGCGAAGAAGATCGAGGCGCTGGGTGCTGACTATCTCGACGCGCCGGTGTCGGGCGGAGAGGTCGGCGCCAAGGCCGCGAGCCTCACCATCATGGTTGGGGGGCCGGAGCGGGCGTTCAACACCATGAAGCCGGCCTTCGACAAGATGGGCAAGAACGTCACCCGCGTCGGCGCCAATGGCGACGGGCAGACGACGAAGGTTGCCAACCAGATCATCGTCGCGCTGACGATCGAGGCGGTGAGCGAGGCCCTGTTGTTTGCATCGAAGGCCGGAGCCGATCCGGCGCTGGTGCGGCAGGCACTGATGGGCGGATTCGCCTCCTCGCGCATCCTCGAAGTCCACGGCGAGCGCATGGTGAAGCGCAATTTCGATCCCGGCTTCCGCATCGAGCTGCACCAGAAGGATCTCAACCTCGCGCTCGAAGGTGCGCGTTCGCTCGGCCTTTCGCTGCCGAGCACGGCTGTGGCGCAGCAATTGTTCTCGTCCTGCACCGCGCATGGCGGCAAGGGGTGGGATCATTCGGCGATGGTGCGGGCGCTGGAACTGATGGCGGGGCACGAGATCGCCGCTGGCTGAACTGTTACGCCGTAACCGTCTCCAGATCTGGTGTGCTTTCGCCACGGGGAACCGGAACAACGGCCCGGCCCCGTGGTTGAAGGCGCATATCAATCACTGGAGGTTTTAGACATGAAAACCCGTCTTGCGATTACGTTGGCTGCCGCGTCGCTGCTGGCGTCGAGCGCAGCCTTTGCCCAGTCGACGACCGAACAAGGCGCCAGGGATGGCGCACGCGCGGGCGGCGATATCGGTGGCCCGGTCGGCGCGATGGTCGGCGGCACCGTCGGTGCGGCCGTCGGCGCGGGTCTCGAAATTCCGAATGCGATTCTCGGCGGAATCCCGCGAAGTGACTCGGTTGTCGTGGAGGAGCGCGTCGTGGTCGGCGAGCCGCTGCCTCCGACCGTGGTGCTGCGCCCGGTGCCGAACTACACCGAGTATCGCTATGCGGTCGTGAACGACCGCCGCGTGATCGTCGAGCCGCGCACCCGCCGCGTCGTCAAGATTATCGACTGATCGGCGGCTAACCTGAAGCGTTGAGAATATGGGCCCTGCGGAGCGTCACTCCGCGGGGCCTTCGCTTGCCACGGTGGAGCTTGGGCGAAGGCGCGTGAGCAGCCAATCGGCCGCCGCCGCGAGCGCAAAGCCGAAGCAGGCGGTGAGCGCGTCGACCAGAAAATCCTCCAGCCGGGCGTGGCGTCCGGGTGCCCAAAACTGCATCAGCTCGAGCACGCCGATCAGGGCGACCGCGGCCGCTGCGCTCGGCAGGCGCCGGCGCGGATAGGCGAGGCCGAAGGCCAGTCCCACCAGGATGAATGCAAGCGCATGTTCGCCGTCCTGGCCCAGGTCGGAATGGGGGCGCAGGCCGGGGGGACCGAGGGTGGCGAAAGTAACGGCGGCCGCGAGCAGCCAGGCAATGGAACGAACCAAAATGGACATCCGGCTCGCTTAGCACAGATTTGCAATGGGCCGTACAGTCCCCCCATCAGATCGACGTGTAGTTAATGACAAAATGTTAAAGTGGCTCGCGCACGCCGAGCCCGTGCATGAAGCGCTCCCGGATCTGCACGGGATCACGCCTTGTGGTGCCGACACCGGGCTTGTCGTCGATGCGGACCGCGATCAGGCTCGGTTCGGTGGCCGACATCGCCGCTTCGACCAGACGTTCGAAATCCTCCTCGTCCGCGGCCCAGGCGCTGTTGGAAAGGCCGGAGCCGACGGCAATGGCAACGATGTCGGCGACGCTTGCCGCAGGTGTCGGCTGTGCGCCGGTAATCTGGTAGATGCCATTGTCCATCACGACCATGACGAGGTTCTTCGGCTTCAGGCTCGCAATCGTCGAGAGCGCGCCGAGCTGCATCAACAGCGAGCCATCGCCTTCGAGTGCGAAGACGCGGCGGTCGGGCTGCGCCAGCGCGACGCCGAGCGCGATCGGAAAAGCGAGCCCCATGCTGCCCAGCATGTAGAAATTCTGCGGGCGGTGGCCGGCGGCCCAGAGGTCGAAATTGGTGTTGCCGATGCCGCCGATCACGGCTTCCTCGTGCTTGAGCCTGGCGATCAGCCGCGAGGTGACATCGAAGCGGTTCATCACCTTGGTATTTCGCGCGTTCATGGCGGTATTCATTTGGCCGACCTCACTTGTCGAAGGTCTTGCCGCCGGTGAGCAGCGGGTTGAGGATCAGCGCCACGGGCGCCTGCGTCGTAACGGCCTGCTTGATCGAGCGGTCGGCGATGAATTCGAGCTCGTCGAGCCGGGTGATGGTGTGGTGCTCGAGCGCCAGCGAGTCCAGCACCGGCCGCATGGTGCGGCAGACCAGCGACTGCCCGTAGTTGAACTCGCCGAGCGTGCCGCGCTCGGAGACGAACATGATCAGCGGGATCTGATAGGGCAACGCCAGCGAAGCCAGGACGTTGGCGAGCGTGGCAAAGCCGGAGGTCTGCATCAGCACCGCGCCGCGCCGACCGCCCATCCAGGCGCCCGAAACGATGCCGACCGCCTCCTCTTCGCGGGCGGTGGCGAAGGTGGTGAAGAAGGGGTCGGCGTGCAGGTTCTTGATCAGCGGGGTCAGCACGCGATCGGGCACGTAAGGGATGAGGCTGATCTCGTTCCGTTTCAGGGTTTGCAGGACGATGCCGTGCCAGCTGATTTCGCCGGCCCCCTGCGTCGCCTGGGGCGAAGTCTGCTGTTCCGCAATCGCCATTGCGTTCTCCCTTGGTCCGCGCATGCTTCTTGATTTTGACCGTCGCGGCAATCGGCCGAACTTGACGCAGCGGGCGGGATTGTCAACATGTCGCGGCCGGCACCGTGATCTGCGCCAGAAGACCTGCCGTGGTCGGCGCCGCCATGTCATATGTGTGGGACGAAAACTTGGGAGGAAGCACGGAGGGGGCGCGCGCCGCGCTGGCCTTGCTGATTCCTGGAGAGCCGGAAGGGTCCTGATGTCGGTCAACAGCAAGCGTGTCGTCTACTCCAATTATCTGGCCAATCCGATCTATATCGACATCCTCAAGGCGCGGCCCGACGTCCAGCTCGATCGCATCGAGAACGGGAGCCCTGAAGATGTCTACGCGCCGCTCCTCGGCGCTGCCCATGTCTACCAGGTCGGCGCCGCCCGCGACGAGCTCGCCCCGCATTTCCATGTCGATGCCGCCTTCCTGAAGCGCGCACCGAAGCTGCTGCTGGTTTCCAGCAACGGCGCGGGCTTCGACCCCGTCGACGTCGAGGCCTGCACGGCAGCCGGCGTCGTGGTCGTCAACCAGTCCGGCGGCAATGCCCATTCGGTTGCCGAGCACGCGCTGGCGATGATGCTGACGCTGTCCAAGCGCATCATCCAGTCGGATCGCCGCCTGCGCCGCGACCGCGACGTCAACCGCAACGATCTCGTCGGCAACGAGGTCGAGCACAAGACCGTCGGCATCATCGGCCTCGGCAATGTGGGCCGCCGCATCGCCGCGCTGTGCAAGGGCCTGCTCGGCATGAAGGTGCTGGCTTATGACCCGTATCTCACCGCCGAGGTGATGGCCGAGCGGGGCGGGGAGAAGGTGGAGCTCGACGAGCTGTTGCGCCGCGCCGATTTCGTCTCGATCTCCTGTCCGCTCAACAAGGGCAGCCGCAACATGATCAGCGTGCGCGAATTCGCGCTGATGCAGCCGCATGCCTACTTCATCACCACGGCACGCGGCTTCATCCACGACGAGGATGCGCTGCTCCAGGCCCTGCGCGACAAGCGCATCGCCGGTGCCGGCCTCGACGTCTGGTCCAAGGAGCCGCCGCCACCGGAGCATCCGCTGCTCCAGTTCGACAACGTGCTGGCGAGTCCGCACACCGCAGGCGTGACCATCGAAGCGCGCCAGAACATGGGCCGCATTGCGGCCGAGCAGGTGCTGGATACGCTCGACGGCAAGCGTCCGCCGCGCATCATCAATCCCGAGGTCTGGCCGGTTTATGCGGAGCGGTTCAAGCAGGCGTTCGGGGTGATGCCGGGGTAGGGACAACCGAAGCGACCCGCGGGCGAGAAATCGCCCTTGGCTTTGATCCGCGTCAAAATCCCCCTCCCGCATCCGGCCTAAATGGGATTAGAGTGCCGCCGGGCAGGCAGGAGGTCCCATGTCAACTTATGTCGTCAGGTTCATGAAGGACGTGCTTGGCCAGTACGGCCGGCAGATCGAAGTGTGTCAGGGCACGCTCGAGATCGACGCCTGCGATGAGGACGAAGCGCGAGAGCGGGCCAAGGCGAAGTTTTGCAAGGATCAAGCCTTGCATCATTGGTCGCTGCATGCCGACCGTATCCAGGTCAGACCGGCTGACTTTCCGTCCTGAGTTCTAGCGGCCGGGTGCCGCGACGGGCGGGGGCGCCGTCGTCCCGGCGCCGAGCGATCGCTGCACCATGACGGTGTCGGACCAGCGGCCGTGGCGATAGGCGACGCCGCAGAGCAGGCCGGCGCGCGCGAAGCCGAACTTTTCGTGCAGCGCCAGCGAGGGCGCGTTGTCGGCGTCGATATAGCCGATCATCTGGCGGAAGCCGGCCGCTGCACAGGCATCGATCAATTCCCGGAGCAGCAGCCGTCCGACCCCGCGGCCGAGTTGCTCGTGGTGAACGTAGATCGAATGCTTGGCGGTGTAGCGATAGGCCGGCCGCTTGCGGAACTGCACGGCGTAGGCATAGCCGACGACCTCGCCGCGAAAGGTCGCGACCAGATGCGGCAGGCGGGTCTGCTTCAGGTTCTTGCGCCGGTCGCGCAGATCGTCCGGCTCAGGCGCTCCGGTTCCCTCGACGTCGCGCGGCACGCCATTGCGGACGTGATGGCGGTAGATCGCCAGCATCGCCTCGACGTCGCTCTCACGTGAGGTGCGGACCAAAACCTGTTCGTCGTCTGTACGCGCATTTGCCGTTTCGTTCATTCGCACCTACTCGGCAACGACGTAAGTGTAGAGCCCGATACGCCCCTGCGCGTCGACCTCCTTGTAGACGCCCTGGATCTCGACGTCGAAGCCCGGAAAGGTGTTGAAGCAGGTTTCGAACATCTTGAGATAATCCACCATGGGCTTGGCCCGTTCGCTCAGCCGCTCGCCCGGAACGATGGTGGCGATGCCGGGCGGATAGACCACGAAGGGCGTGGTGGCGATGCGGCCCCCAATGGCCTCGATCGGCAGATAGTCGACGTCGTTCTTGAACAGGTAGCGCGCGGCATCGCGCGGCGACATCGCGATCTCAGGCATGTGCTCGGGCATGAACTGCCGCGCCTGGAGCGCGCTGACCTCGGCGGCCCGGAAGAAGCGGTGCATGTCGCCGCAGAGGTCGCGCAGGCGCACGCCGGCATAGCGCGCCTGCCGCCGCTGGTAGAACTCCGGGATGACGTCCGCCAGCAGCGCATTGTCGTCGTGCAGGCGCTTGAATGCGACGAGGCCGGAGATCAACGTTCCGGCCTTGCTCGCCTCGACGCCGGGGGTGAGCAGGAAGAGCAGGGAGTTGAGGTCGTTCTTCTCGGGGACGATGCGGTTCTCACGCAGATATTGCGCGACGACCGGCGCGGGGATGCCGTGCTCGACATAGGCCCCGGTGCTGCGGTCGAAGCCGGGGGTCAGCAGCGTCAGCTTGTTCGGGTCGGTCATGGCAAAGCCCTCGGTGAGGCCGGGGAAGCCATGCCAGTTGCTGTCCGGGGAGAGCTGCCACAGCGTGGGATTGGTGGCGAGCTCGTCGGTGGAGAGCGTTTCCCAGGCGACATTGTGTGCAGCGCCCGGGCGGCTGACGTCGGGTATGGCGACGCGATCGGGGACGAAGGGTTCGAAGAACCAGCGCCGATCCGGATTCTGCTCCTTCTCCTCGAACTCCCGGCGCATTGCGCGGATCTTTTTGCGCAGCTCGATGCCGAGCCGGATCGTGTCGTCCCACAGCACTTCGCCGGAGCGGCCCTTCATCATCTGCGCGCCGACGTCGAGGGAAGCGAACAGGGGATAGAACGGCGACGTGGAAGCGTGCTGCATGAAACTTTCGTTGAAGCGGCGGTGCTCGACGCGCCGCTTCTGGCCGCGGATGTGGCGGTCCTTGATGTGAATCTGCGAGGCCTGCGAGAAGCTGGCGAGCTGCTTGTGGGTCGACTGCGTCGCGATGATGCCGGGCGCCTCGGGGGGAAGATTGGACAGGCCCATGGCAAAGCGGCCGGCATAGAGCGGGTGGAACTTCATGAAGCCGGCCCAGGCCTCGTCGAACAGGATGTATTCGCAGAGATGGCCGATGCGTTTCAGGATCATCTCGGCGCTGTGGATGGTGCCGTCATAGGTGCACTGCTCGACCACGGCGACGCGGAACGGCCGCTCCTTGCGCCAGGCGTCGCGATCCCCAACCAGCGGATGGTTACGGATCGCCTCGCGCAAGGCCTTTTCGTCGAGCATGTCCCAGCGCATCGGGCCGATCAGGCCCCAGGCGTTGCGGATGGTCGGGACGTAGACCGGGACGCCGCCATTGATCATCAGCGCGCCGTGATGGGCGGCCTTGTGGTTGTTGCGGTCGAACAGCACGAGATCACCGTCGGTGACGAGCGCGCCGAGCGCGACCTTGTTCGAGGTCGAGGTGCCGTTGAGCACGAAATAGGTCTTTTCCGCCCCGAAGATCCCTGCTGCTTCCTTCTGCGCCTTCAGCGCGGGACCTTCATGGGTGAGGAGGTCGCCGAGGTCGAGCACGGAATTGTCGAGATCGTCGCGGAACACGGATTCGCCGAGATGCTCGACGAACACCCGTCCGATCGGGCTGCGGTTGTAGAACACGCCGCCATTGTGACCGGGGCAGGTCCAGAGCTGGTTGCCTTCCTCGGCATAGTCGACCAGCGCGCCGAAGAACGGTGTCTTGAGCGTCTCGGCATATTGCTTGAGCCGACTGATCAGGTTCTTGGCGATGAAGGTCGGCGTCTCCTCGGACAGGAAGACATAGCCGTCGATGAAGTCGAGCACCTCGACCGGCAGGTCCTCGAAGCGCTTGCGCCGGATCAGCAGGATGATCGGAAAGTCGAGGCCGCGCCGCCGCATCAGGTTGATCAGCGCCGAGGTCTTGCCCTCCAGGCCCTTCTTGCCCCAGTCCACCACCATGCAGCCGATCGCGGCATCGGTCTGGACCGCCATCTCGGCGTCTTCGAGCTTGCGGGCCCGGACCACCTCGAAGCCGGAACGCTGGATCTCCTCGATGATCTGGTTGAAGCGGACGCCCTCGAGGTCGTCGGCGTCGAACACAGGTGCGGCGAACAGGAAGTTGAAGCGCTTGAAATAGTCCATGTCGGGTCCCGAATGTGCGGAGAGTCACAGCTCTCGGCACATTCGATGACAATTCGATGACAATGGCGTGGATGGGCTCGGTCGCGTTTGCGGAAGGGGAGAGCTGCTAGCGCTTTGCCTCGCCGAACACCACCGTCGGCACCGCGCGGTTGACGATTTCGCGTAGCGCGACTCGATTGCACGCGCGCGACGCGCGGCAGTCGGGACAGCTCGGTGCGGTGGATACGCTCGAAGTCCTGGATGTCGCGGGCAAGCACGATGAGGATGTAGTCGTCGGTTCCCGACATCAGGAAGCAACGCACGACGGAAGGGCATTTCACGACCTCCGCCTCGAACGCCTTCAGCGCTTCGTCGCTCTGGCTCTCCAGCGCGATGCGAACCAGCACGGTTGTGGTGAGGCCGAACTGGGCGAGGTCGAGCGCGGCGCGGTAGGCCTGGATGTAGCCCTCGTCCTCGAGCGCCTTCTGCCGCCGTGCCAGCGCCGTGCTTGATAGCCCGACCTTGTTGGCAAGCTCGGTGTGGCTGGCACGCGCATTGGTCGTGAGTTCCGCGAGGATCGCGAGGTCTTTCCGGTCGAGGGGCAATGTTTCGTTTCCAGCGTGAAGGGGCGCTTCAGCGCCGGAAACCGGCGCGGGCCGACCGAAACTAGCGGATATTTGCACGAAACCAAACCGGCCCCGTCGCTACGATGAGGAACAGAATCAAGGCGTCGGCAAAGGAGCCCGGAAGATGCGCGTCGGTGTGCCCAAGGAGATCAAGGTGCAGGAATATCGCGTCGGGCTCACCCCGGGCGCCGTCCGTGAATATGTTGCAGCCGGGCACCAGGTGATGGTCGAGACCGGCGCCGGCGGCGGCATCGGCGCGTCCGATGAGGTGTATCGGCGGGCAGGGGCCACCATTGCCGAGAGCGCCCGCGACATCTTTGCCAAGTCCGACATGATTGTGAAGGTGAAGGAGCCGCAGAAGAGCGAATGGGCCAAGCTCCAAGAAAGCCAGATTCTTTTTACCTATCTTCATCTTGCGCCGGATCCGGAGCAGGCGAAGGGCCTGGTTGCCTCCGGCTGCACCGCGATCGCCTATGAAACCGTCACGGACGCGAGCGGTCACCTGCCGCTGCTCGCGCCGATGAGCGAAGTCGCTGGGCGCCTCGCCATCGAGGCTGCCGGCGCCGCGCTCAGGCGGTCGGCCGGCGGCCGCGGGCTGCTGCTCGGCGGCGTGCCGGGCGTGCAGCCGGCGCGGGTCGTCGTGCTCGGCGGCGGGGTCGTGGGGACGCAGGCGGCACGCATGGCCGCAGGTCTCGGTGCGGAAGTGACGGTGATCGACCGCTCGATTCCTCGTCTACGCCAGCTGGACGATCTCTTTATCGGACGCGTGCGCACCCGCTTTTCGACGATCGAGGCGGTCGAGGAGGAGGTGTTCGCCGCCGACGTCGTGATCGGCGCGGTGCTGGTGCCGGGCGCAAGCGCACCGAAGCTGGTCACGCGCGCGATGCTGACATCGATGCGGCCCGGCGCCGTGCTGGTCGACGTCGCGATCGACCAGGGCGGCTGCTTCGAGACCTCGCATCCGACCACGCACACTGATCCAACCTATGAGGTGGATGGCGTCGTGCATTACTGCGTCGCCAATATGCCGGGCGCGGTGCCGGTGACGTCCAGCCAGGCGCTGAACAACGCGACGCTGCCGTTCGGCCTGATGCTGGCGAACAAAGGCTTTGCCGCGGTGCTGGAGAACCCGCATCTGCGCAACGGGCTCAACGTGCACCGCGGGCGGATTACCAACAAGGCGGTGGCGGAGAGTCTGGGGCTGGAGTTCGCGCCGGTGGAAAGCGGGTTGGCGGCGTAGAGGCCGCAACCTCCGTCATTGCGAGCGCAGCGAAGCAATCCAGGATCTTTCCGCGGAAAGACTCTGGATTGCTTCGCTACGCTCGCAATGACGCTGTGGGACCAGCGTAACTAATGCGTCGGCCAGAGTCAGTGCTGAGAATTCACGCCTTCGTCAGCCTGTACTGCCCCAAATCCGGATCATGTGTCATGCGCCAGTAGTCGACGAACCGCCAGGGCATCGCCGAAAACACGCGGCCGCTTGAGTTGCGATAATAGGTGCTCATGCCGGGATGGGTCCAAATCATCGCCTCGTGTTCGGCATCGACCTTGCGGACGTAGTCGTCGAGCACATCCTGGCGGACGTCGATGGCGGCGACGTCCTGCTCGATCATGTCGGCGAGACAGGCTGAGATGTAGCGGCTCTGGCATTCCGACTGGAAGATGACACTGCCGCCATGGGCGGGGCCGGAGTTGGGGCCCAGCATGCAGAAGAAATTTGGGAAGCCAGGCACGGTGAGGCCGAGGAACGCCGTCGGGTTGTCGTTGCTCCAGGCCTGGCGCAAATCCTGGCCGTAGCGGCCGCTGATGTTGAGGCGGGCCGCCATTTCCGTCACCTTGAAGCCGGTCGCGACCACGATGATATCGGCGGGACGGTGCTTGCCGTCGGCGGTAACGACGCCACCCTGATCGAAATGATCGATCGCCTCGGTGACGAGTTCGACATTGTCCCGCCTCAAGGTCTTGAACCAATTGTTGTCGAGCAGGATGCGCTTGCCGTAGGGCGGATAGGTCGGCACGCATTTCTCGATCAGGTCGGGCCGGTCTTGCAGCTCGGACAGGATGAAGTCGGTCAGTTCCTGGCGGTGCCGGTCATTGCCCTTGTTGACGGCGCGCTCCGGATGCGGCCAGGCCGGATCCTTGCGCAAGAAGGGCAGCAGGCCGTCGCCATAGCGCCAGAACATGTTGAAGCGGTACCACTGCACATAGAACGGCAGATGCGCCAGCAGCCAGCGCGCGCCCTCGCTGATCGGATCGGCATAGCCCTTCACCGGCCGCGCCCATTGAGCGCTGCGCTGATAGACCGTGACCGAGGCCACACGTCCAGCGATCGACGGCACCAGCTGCATCGATGTCGCGCCGGTGCCGATCACGGCGACATGCTTGCCGTCGAGCTTGATGTCGTCGGACCACAGCGCCGAATGCAGGATCGTTCCCGTGAAGTCCTCCTCGCCCTTGAAACGGGCGCGGGAGGGATCGTTGAGTTGGCCGATGGCCGAGACCAGCGCGGTGGATGCGAACGTCTCTTCGCCGTCCTTCGTTTTCAGCGTGGATATCCAGCGCTGCGTGCCTTCGTCCCAGCGCGACGAGGTCAGCTCGGTGTTGACGCGCAGATGCTCGCGAATGCCGTATTCTTCGGCGACCTTCTGGAGATAGCCGAGCAGCTCCTCGCGCTGGCAGAAATAACGGGTCCATGCATTGCCCGAGCCGAACGAGTAGGAATAGGAGTGATTCGGCGTGTCGACGCCGCAGCCGGGATAGCGGTTGATCCACCAGGTGCCCCCAAGCTCGGCGTTCTTCTCGACGATGGTGTAGGGAATGCCGAGCTGGCCGAGCGCGACGCCGAGCGCGATGGCGCAGACGCCGGCGCCGACGATCAGCACATGCTGGTCGGCGAGCTTTTCGTCGGAAGGACGCCTGGTCCAGCGCGCCTGGCGCGCCACAAAGCCCATCTCCTCGCGCATCAGCGGGGCATATTCCGGCGCGACGTTCTCGCCAAGGCAGGCGCGCATCATCTTCAGCAGCAGCTCTTCGCCGGGATCGGCAATGACAGGCTTCGGCGTACCATTGGCGAAGAGCTTGACCACCGCGGCGCGGATCTCATCCTGGATGTCCCGGGGCATGCCGGCCTCGGGATCGGGGATGAGGCGGATATCGCGCTTGGGCAAGTATGGCGGCGCGAGCCATTTCGCGTCGCCGGTCATGTGCACCAGCACCATCAGGAGACAGCGGATGTCGCCTTCTGCGATGGCCGAGGCAAGGTCGAGCGGCTTGTGCGGAGATTCGATGTTCATGGCGTGTCCTGGTCCCCGGACGGATTGAAGAGGCCGCGCGTCATCAGCTTGCGATAGGCGGAGATGACGTGGTCGGGCACGGCGGTGACGCCGCCTGCCGAATAAGAATAGCGGCGACTGAGATAGCCGCGCGCGCCCATCAGAATGTGGACGATGGCCTCGAACTCCTCGTCGCTAAAGTCCTCGATGGCGCCGGCAAGGCGCGCGCGGCGCAAGATGCGGACATAAGCGGTCGCGATGTTGTCGAGATGCTTCTGATAGCCGATTGGGGCGAAGAACTCGGCTTCGTTGAGGATGCGCAAAAATTCCGGCACCTCGCGGATGAAGTCGAAGAAGGCGGCAAAGCGCTCGATTTCCTGCCGCGCCGCATCCGCGGTGCCGGTGCGGGCGCGGATGAACTCGACCATGTCGAGGCCGATCTTGGGCAGCAACTGGTCGAGCAGTTCCTGGCGGTTATCGAAATGATTGTAGAAGGTACCTTGCGCCACGCCGGCCTGTTCCGTGATGCGGGCGACGGAGGCCTCGGCATAGCCATGCTTGCCGACGACCTTGGTGGCGGCCTCGAAGATCTTCTGCTTGGTCCAGGCGTTGCGCTCGACGCGGTTGAGCTTTGTGACCTTCGCGGTGGCTGGCCCTTGATTCATGCCACGGTCTCCAGTTCAGCGCGCAGCACGCGCTTGAGAATTTTTCCGGATGGGTTACGCGGGAGGCTGTCGCGGAGGATCAGCTCTTTCGGCACCTTGAAGCTTGCGAGGCGCGCCCGGCAGTGCTCGGTGAGAGCAGGGAGCTCCAGCGCGGCGCCTTCCGCCAAGACGACGATGGCGACCGGCCGTTCGCCCCAGCGTGCGTCGCGCAGGCCGATCACCGCGACTTCGCGCACCTCGGGCAATTCATAAATGACGCGCTCGACCTCGGAGGAGGCGATGTTCTCGCCGCCGGAGATGATCATGTCCTTCTTGCGATCGGTCAGGTACAGGAACCCTTCCTCGTCGAGATAGCCGACGTCGCCGCTGCGGAACCAGTCGCCGAAGAAGGGCGATGCCGTCTTCTGCGGGTCGTTCCAATAGCCGCGCGTGATCTTGGGACCGCGCAGGCAGATCTCGCCGTTGACGTTGGGGGGCAGCGCCCTGCCGTCCTCGTCGCGGATCTCGATCTCGACATGGGCTATGGCGCGCCCGGTCGAGCCGATCTTCTCGATCTCGCGGCCGGCCTCCATGAAGGTGTCGCCGCCAACGGTTTCGGTGAGGCCATAAGCATCGATATAGCGCCCGTTTCGGAAAAATGCGGAGAAGGCGCGGATGCGCATCTCCGGCGTCTTCTCGCCGCCGCCGATCGCCCATTGCAGGCTGGAGACGTCGTAACGGTCGCGCGTCGGGCAGGTCAGCATCGCGGTGGTCATCACAGGCGCGAACCAGGCGGCGTTGAGCTTGTCTTCTGCGATGGCGCTGAGCGCTGTCTCCGGCTCGAAATTGCGCTCGATGCGAATGAAGCCGCCATGCCAGAGCACGGCGATTCCGGGTAGATCGAGCGCGCCGACGTGATAGAGCGGACCGACCACGAGCAGCCGCGTCTCGGCACTGATGCCGAGCGCGATCGTTTGATCCGCGGACTTCCAGTAGAAATTATCGTAAGTGAGCATCACGCCCTTGGGGCGGTCCGTCGTGCCCGAGGTGTACATCAGCCGCATCAGGTCGGATGGCGCACGGACATGCATGGGCGCGGGCGGCGTATCGCCCGCAAGATGCGTGATGCTCTGCTGCGCAGTTTCGTCGAGCACGACAATGCCTGCGCCCGCTGCGTTCGCGGCCAATTCCTCATCAACGATCAGAAGCCGCGCGCCGGCATTGCCGGCGATGTAGCCGACCTCGTCGCGGGAGAGGCGGAAGTTGATCGGCAGGAACACCGCGCCGAGATGGCTGGTCGCGAAGACGAGCTCCAGGAAGGCCGCGCTGTTCTTCATCAGCACGGCGACGACGTCGCCGGCGCCGATGCCTTGCGCGGCGAGCCAGCCTGCCGCGGTTCGGACCCGCGCATCGAACGCCGCGTAGGAGATCTCCTCGCCGCGATATTTCAGCGCGGGCCGGGCCGGCGTACGCCGGGCATGGAAGGCGATGAAGCTCGAAAGGTTGATCATTCTGCTTTTCGGGCCCTGGCCGGCCTCGTTTGCTCCTGGCTGAATAGTGACTCATAATTCATCTTTAGCTTGACGTCACCCCCTACCTCTGAAATCCTTGGAAACACGGAGACGAGACGATCTCCGGCAGGGATCAGGAAACGCCGACCCGAAAGAGGGAGGGAAAAATGACGAGAACCCGCACGCCGGGCATCAGCCGCCGTTCAACACTGGCGCTGATGGGCGCCGGTGCGATGACGTTCGCAGCGCCGTGGGTGGCGCGCGCGCAAGCCAAGACCATCAAGATCGGCATGCCGACGATTCTGTCGGGCCGCGTCGCGCAGCTCGGTACGTCCTCGCGCAATGCGGTGATGCTCGAAGTCGAGAAGGTCAATGCCGCCGGCGGTCTCGCCGGCCGGCAGATCGAGATGGTGATCCGTGACTCCAAGGGCCAGCCGCAGGAAGCCGCCCGCGTCGCGCGCGAGCTCGTCAACACCGACGGCTGCGAGCTGATGATCGACGCCGAAGCCTCCTCCGGTGCCTTCGCGGTGCACGAGGTCGCGCGCGATCTCGGCGTGTTCTGCATCCACACCAATTCGGAAACCTCGGCGTTGACCGCGGATCCCAAGCAGCGCATCCCCAACGCGTTCCGTACCGCGCGGCAGGGCGTGCACGATTCCATCGTCGGCGGCAGCTATGCCGCCGCGATCGCCAAGGCGAAAGGCTTGAAGAAATGGGCGACCTGCTCGCCCGATTATGCCTATGGCCGCGACACCACCGGCGAGTTCACCCTGTACCTCAAGCGCTTTGCGCCCGACGTCGAGATCATCAGCGAGTCCTGGCCGAAGCTGTTCCAGCCCGACTACACCGAGGTGGTGACGAAGATTCTGCAGGCCAAGCCGCAGGCGCTCTATTCCTGCCTGTGGGGCGGCGATCTCACCTCCTACATCGACCAAGCCAACATCTACGCGATGTTCGGCCAGATGGAGGTGTTCGCCGTCAACATGGCCGACTACACCGCTCTTACCGTGGTGAAGAACCTTCCCAAGGGCATCCACTCCGGCAACCGCTACATCAAGACCTTCCCGGCGACGCCGGAGAATGCCGCCTGGGGCGATGCCTACAAGGCGAAGTACAATGAATATCCGACCAACTGGTCCTGGGAGAACGCCACCGCAATCATGCTGATGGCGGAAGCTGCGAAGAAGGCAAACTCGGCCGACGGCAAGAAGATCGCGGAGGTGCTGAAGGGCCTCACCATCAAGTGCCCGTTCGGCGCCGACGGAACCGTGACCATGCGCGGCGACGATCATACGCTGGTCGGCTACGCCATCGGCTGGGGCACCACGATCCCGCAGGAGCCGTATGTCCCCGAGGTCAAGGCCGGCGACTGGAAGACCATCTTCGAGCTCGAGGCCGAGTGGAAGAAGAGCAAGGGCTATACCTGATCGCGCGCAGGGCGGAGGCGGACGACCGTCTCCGCCGGCTTCGTCTGGCTTCTCGCGCCGTGTCGGGCGCGCTGCAATGAAAGTGCTCCCGTGGATCTCGACGCGCTTGCCGGCTGCCTCTCCAGCTCCGCCTGTCTGGTGACGCAGACCACCAGCGGCCTCATCATCGGCATGCTCCTGTTCCTGGTTGCGGTTGGGCTGACGCTGATTTTCGGCGTGCTCAAGGTGGTCAATTTCAGCCACGGCGCCTTCTACATGTTCGGCGCCTATTTCGCGATGACGGCCTATCAGCTCACGGGAAGCTTTGCGCTGGCGATGCTGGCGGGCGCGGCCGGCACCGCAATTCTCGGCCGGATCTTCGAACGCGTCTTCATGAGCCGCGTCTACGGTGCCGACGTGTTGATGCAGCTCCTCGTCTGCTACGCCTTCGTGCTGATCTTCGACGATGTCGTGCGTATCATCTGGGGGCCCGAATTCAGGTCTATGGGCATGCCGGCGGCGTTTCAGGTGATGCCGCTGTTCATCGCCGGGGGCGTGGTGCCGCCTTATTATCTGCTGCTGATCGGCGTCGCGCTGGTTGCGGCCATCGTGCTCGGCATCGGCCTGTCGCGCAGCCGCATCGGCAAGGTGATCCGCGCCGCCGCACATAATCCCGGCATGGTCTCCGCACTCGGCATCAACACCGGCCTGATCTATGGCGGCGTGTTCGCGCTCGGCGGCATGCTGGCGGGTCTCGCCGGCGCGCTGGCGGCACCGGTGCGCTCGCTGACGCCCGGCATGGGATTCTCGGTGCTGATCGAGTCCTTCATCGTGACCGTGATCGGCGGCATGGGCTCGATCCTGGGCGCGCTGATCGGCGCGCTGCTGCTTGGTCTCATCAGGTCGTTCGGCTCGCTCGGCTTTCCCCTGTTCACGGAAGGCCTGATGTACCTTTTCATGGTGATCGTGCTGGTCTCAAAGCCCACCGGCCTGTTTGGCAAGGAGGCGGCATGACCGAGCTTGAGGCCGGGCGCGCCGAGCAGTTGGCGCCGGTGCGCCATAGTATGGCGCTGCAACGCTATCGCGACGTGCTGATCGCGCTGATCGCCTTCGCGGTGCTGGCGAGTCTTCCGCTGTTCACGGGCAGCAAGGCGCTGCTCGACTTCGTCATCCGCTGCTCGGGTTACGGCCTGTTCGCGACCTCACTCAATCTGCTGGTGGGATACACCGGCCTGACCTCGTTCGGGCATGGCATGTTCTTCGGCCTTGGCGCCTACAGCTTCGGCCTGATCATGCAGAAGATCGCTGTGCCCATTCCGGTCGCATTCGCCGCGACGCTGGCGATCACGGCGCTGATCGCGGCCGTCATCGGCGCGATCTGCGTGCGGCTGAAGGAGATCTATTTCGCCTTCGTTACGCTCGCCTTCCAGATGCTGATCCACTCGACCATCCTGTCCTGGGCCTCTTTCACCGGCGGCGACCAGGGGCTGCGTGGCGGCATTCCAAGGCCCGCGTTCCTCGGCATCGATCTCTCTAATCACGTCCATCTCTATGTCACGAGCTGCGCGCTTCTGATCCTCGGCCTGCTCGCGATGCGGCAGATCGCGCAATCGCCGTTCGGCTACACCTTGCGCATGATCCGCGACAATGCGGCGCGGGCGAGCTTCCTTGGCATCGACGTCTGGCGCGCCAAGCTCACCGTGTTCGTGCTGGCGGCGCTGTTCGCGTCGATGGGCGGCATGGTGATGGCGTTGTTCGTATCAGGCGCTTATCCGGAATTCGCCTATTGGACGATCTCGGGCGAGGGCATTTTCATCAATATGCTCGGCGGCGTCTCGACCTTCCTGGGCCCGATGGTCGGCACCGTGCTGCTCTTGCTGCTCAACGACACCGTGACGCGCTTCACCGAGTATCACGGCATCGTGCTCGGTGTGGTCATCCTGTTCTTCGCGCTGGGTCTGCGCAAAGGCCTGCTCGACTTCGTCGCCGAATGGTTTTCGCGCCGTCGCGATGCGGGCGAGGGGCGCTAGCGATGCTGGAGATCCGCAACCTCGCAAAGTCCTTTGGCGGCGTGAAGGCGACCAACGACGTCTCGCTCGACTTCCCCGATGGCTCGCTGACCGCGGTGATCGGCCCGAACGGCGCGGGCAAGAGCACCTTCTTCAACCTGATCACCGGCGCCTTGAGGCCGGATTCCGGAGAGGTGCTGCTCGACGGCGTCGATCTCGCCGGCCGCTCGCCACCGGAAATCGTCCGCCACGGCATCGGTCGCGCTTTTCAGGTCGCCAGCATCTTCAAGTCGCTGACGGTGCAGGAGACCATGCTCGCCGCCGTCAGCGCGGACCAGCGCACGTCCGCGGTGCTGCACAAGCGTTTTCCGTTGCCGGAGACGCGGGACCGCGCTGAGCACGTGATGGAGTTGCTGGGCCTCGCCGGAAAGCGCCACCGCACAGCTGCGACGCTCTCGCACGGCGACCAGAAGCTGCTCGATATCGCGCTGGCGCTGGTGCTCGAACCAAAAGTGCTGCTGCTGGACGAGCCCACCGCCGGCATGGGCCCCGAAGAGCGCTGGCGCATGATCGACAAGGTGCGCGAGCTCTGGGAGACGCAAAAGATTACTGTCGTCTTCATCGAGCACGACATGGACATCGTGTTCAAGATCGCGCCCAAGATCGTCGTGCTCTGCTACGGCCGCATCCTGGCGACGGGCACGCCCGATGAGATCCGCAACAACAGCGCCGTGATCGAGGCCTATCTCGGCACCGAACATGCGGGAGCGGCCGCATGAGCGCTCCCGTCATCGACGTCGCTGATCTCGACGTCTACTACGGCACCAGCCAGATCCTGTTCGGCGTCGGCCTCTCGGTGCGGCAGGGCGAGACCATGGCGCTGCTCGGCCGCAATGGCGCCGGCAAGTCGACGACCATGAAGGCGATCATGGGCCTTGCGCCGCCGCGCCGGGGCAGGGTCAGCCTGCGCGGCGCGGTGATCTCCGGCCTGAAGCCGCACACCATTGCCCGCGCCGGTCTCGGCTTCGTTCCGGAGGATCGCCAGATCTTTCCTGAGCACACGGTCGAGGACAACCTTGTCATCGGGAAGAAGAAGGGGCCCGAGGGCCAGGACGAATGGCCGATCAAGCGCATCTATGACGTCTTTCCGCTTCTTGAGCCGCTGCGTAATCGTATTGCCGGGCGCCTCTCGGGCGGCGAGCAGCAGATGCTGGCGATCGCGCGCACGCTGATGGGCAATCCTGCGCTGCTACTGCTGGACGAGCCGAGTGAGGGACTAGCGCCGATCATCGTGCAGCGGATCGGCGAGCTGTTGCGGCAGCTCCGAAGCATCGGATCGACCGTGCTGATCGCCGAGCAGAACATGCATTTTTGCCTCGGCCTTGCCAGCCACGCCACGGTCATCGACAAGGGCCAGATCGTCTACGCCGCCGGAATCGACGAGCTGAAGGCCAATGATGCCATCCGGCGGCGGTATCTGGCCCTGTAGGCCGGGCGCCGGTGTCCAAATAGGCCGGAAGAAGAAAACCATTGCCCTCGGGGTATCCGCCGGAAGGACTTTCCCCTCCGGAGGACAAAAACGCCAATCGCTTCCATTGCCGTTTGCGCCCGAAACGACGACATTCCCATCAGAATTTGATGGATTGGCTACGGTCATGGAACGCACTGGATTTGAGCCCTTCGGCGAGCAGCTGGTGTCCGCAACGGACGTCCAGCCGAAATCGCGCGCGTCGAAGCTCCTGCTGCGGGCCGGGACTACACTGTTCTGGTCGCTGGTCGCGGGCATTGTGCTCGCCCGTGCGGCCTTCTTCGAGCCGGGCATCTATGACGGCTTCAGCCGGGTGGCCTCGCTCGCCAAGAGCCTGATCTTCTAAGGCTCGCCTGGGCGGTTTATTCCGGGCTGAGGAGACGACTTCCCTCGGCCCTGATATGCCGAAAACTTATTCCCCAATCGGACGCCGCTGCGTATAAATCCTTCTCCTCGGGGAGAGATTTGTGTCGCAGAATCAAGCATCCAGCCAGGCCGATTCCAAGCCGACTGCCATTAGCCGCGTCGTCGCGCTGATTCCCGGAATTCTCCTCTGTATAGCCGTCGCCGGAGTCTCGGCCCTTTTGGAGCGGGCCGAACTTGGCGTTTTCGAGCATCCCTATGTCGAGGCGCTGGTGATGGCGATCCTGCTCGGCATGGTGCTCCGCAGCTTCTGGAAACCGGCGCCACGCTGGCAGGCCGGGATTGCTTTCAGCGCCAAGCAGCTCCTCGAAGTCGCCGTCATGTTGCTGGGAGCCTCGATCAGCTTCGCCGCCATCGCAGCCTCGGGGATCGCGCTCCTCGCATCGATCGCCGCCGTCGTCGTGATCGCGCTCTGCGTCTCGTTCGGCCTCAGCCGTCTGCTGGGTCTGTCGACACGACTGTCGATCCTGATCGCCTGCGGCAACTCGATCTGCGGCAATTCCGCGATCGCCGCCGTGGCGCCGATCATCGGCGCCAACAACGACGAGATCGCATCCTCGATCTCCTTCACCGCGATCCTCGGCGTGATGATGGTGCTCGGCCTGCCGCTGCTGATCCCGCTGCTGCAATTGTCCGCCACGCAATATGGCATCCTCGCAGGCCTCACCGTCTACGCGGTGCCGCAGGTGCTGGCCGCGACGGTCCCGGCGGGGCTCGTCTCGACGCAGATCGGCACGCTGGTCAAGCTCATGCGCGTCCTGATGCTGGGGCCGGTCGTCGTCGGCCTGTCTCTCGTCGCCTCGCGCTGGCAGAGCGACGCCAAGAAGACCAATGTCGGCTTCTTCCGTCTGGTCCCCTGGTTCATCCTCGGCTTCCTCGCGCTCGCGACTCTGCGGTCATTGGAGATCGTGCCGGCCACGGTGGTGGGCCCGGTGACGAAGATCACCGGCTTTCTCACGGTGGTGTCGATGGCCGCGCTCGGCCTCGGCGTCGACGTGCGCGTGCTCGCCAATGTCGGGGGCAGGGTGACGGCCGCGGTCACGCTGTCGCTGCTGCTGCTGCTGGGGATCAGCATCGCGCTGGTGCAGTGGTTCAAGTGACGGACGCGAAGCTACCGTAGGGTGGGCAAAGGCGCGAAAGCGCCGTGCCCACGTAGCAGTTCAGCGTGCGACCAAGTTGGTGGGCACGCTTCGCTTTGCCCACCCTACGAGACCGTCATCGCCGTCAGCGGGGCAAGGTAAATCAGATCACATCTGCCAGCGAATGGCCGTTCAGCTCGATGCTCAGCCCCTGCATGCCCATGTCGTTGATCTCGCCGCCCATCGCCTTCAGGCTTTCCTCGCGGATCAGCGACATCAGCCCGCGGCGCAGCGCCAGGAATTCCGACGACATCATCATCGATTGCTGCCGCGGCCGCTCCAGCGGAATCGGGATCTCCGCCTTGATCGAGCCGGGACGCGCGGTCATGCAGTAGACGCGGTCGGAGAGGAAGATCGCCTCGTCGATATCGTGGGTGACGAACAGCACCGAGATCTTCAGCCGCTGCCACATGTTGGTGAGGATCTGCTGCATGATGACGCGCGTCTGCGCATCGAGCGCGCCGAAGGGCTCATCCAGCAGCAGGACTTTCGGTCCGGTCGCGAGCGCGCGGACGATGCCGACGCGCTGCTTCATGCCGCCGGAGAGCCTTTCCGGATAGTGCTTCTCGAACGCCTCGAGACCCGCGAGCCCGAGCAGCGTGCGCGCCGCCCGTTCGCGCTGGGAGCGCGGCATGCCGCGCATCTTTAGGCCGAACTCGACGTTCTCCCGCACCGTCTTCCAGGGAAACAGCGAATATTGCTGGAACACCATGCCGCGTTCGGCGCTGGGGCCGTTCACGCGCTCGCCGTCGACAGTGACGATTCCCGTGGTCGGCTTGAGGAAGCCGGCGACCGCATTGAGCAGGGTCGACTTTCCGCAGCCCGAGGGCCCGACGATCGAGACGAATTCGCCGGGCTTCACATGGATCTGCGTGTCGCTTACGGCCTGCACCGCTCCCTCGATGGTCTCGTAGGCGAGGGAGAAGTTCTCGACCTCGATATGGCCTTTCGGGGGACTCGTAATCATCTCGCTCATGACGATCTCCACGGCATCACCAATTGCCCCGCGCCTCTGATCAGCAGGCTCGACCCGAGGCCGAGCACGCCGATCGCGATCATGCCGAGCGCGATGTCGGCATACTGGACCAGCGAATAGGCTTCCCAGGTGAAATAGCCGATGCCGTACTGCCCGGAGATCATCTCGGCCGCGATCAGCGACACCCAGGCGACACCCATGCCGACGGTGAGGCCGGTGAAGATGTGCGGCAGCGATGCCGGAAAATACACCTCGCGGAAGATCGAGCGTTCCCGCGCGCCGAGACATTGCGCGGCGCGCACCAGCACGGGATCGACCAGCGACATGCCATGCAGCGTGTTGACGAGGATCGGGAAGAACGAGCCGAGGAAGGTGATGTAGACGATGCTCTGCTCGTTGGTCGGCCACAGCATGATCGCCATCGGCACCCAGGCGATCGCCGGAATCGGCCGCAGCACCTCCGCCACCGGGAAGATCACCTCGTGCACCAGCTTGAAGCGGCCCATGATCAGGCCGAGTGGCACGCCGACGATCGCAGCGAGCGAGAATCCGATGAAGATGCGCCGGCAGCTCAGCACGATGTGCATCAGGAATTTGGGATCGTGGATCGCCTTGGTGAAGCTGGCATAGACGGCGAGCGGCGACGGCACGTTGGTGAAGCGCACGAAGAACACGACGCGATATGTCGTGAGCAGGTGCCAGACCAGCAGGAAGGCGAGCAGCGAAATCACGCCGATCGCGGTCGCGCGCAGGCCTGCCCGGTGGAGCCGGTACCAGCGTAGCGCGAGTGTGCCGAAGGAAGCCGGCGTCGTGGAAAGCGGCGTCGTAGGCGGGGTGACGACGGCGGGCGCAGGGCCTGCCTCTGCGATGGCTGGTGCGGGCATGCTGTCCTCGGGATGTCGGACGAGGGCGGGACTGCTCACGTCTTGCCTCCGCCGACCGCGGCCTTCACCGCGTCATCGAAGCCGAGCACCTTGCCGTTGACTTTGGCCGCGTAGGCTTCGGCGTCCTTCTTCAGCAGGAAGGGCGCCACATCGCCATTGCCGACCGCGAAGAAGGCCTGGTCGGCGAACAGCTTGATGCCGCGCGTGGTGTCGAAGACGTAGGCGACGTTGATCTTCTTGCCCTTGGCCTTGTAGTCGGCGTACGCACCGAGGGTGCAGGCGGCGGACGAGAAAGGCATGATGCCGGCATCGTCGACCCAGACCTCCCCGGCCTTGCGCGGATCGGCGATCGGCTTCTTGCAGAAGGCATCCTCGCCGGAGATCTCGTAGTTCTTGGTGCTCGCAAGCTGGGCGTCGTAGTCGAGCTTCATCTCGGCATAGGCCTTGCGGATGTAGCCGTCGTCGACCCATTTCTTCGGATCGAATTCCTTCATGCGACCGAGGTTCTGCAACACCTTGACGTCGGCCGTGGCGGCATCGATCAGAGCGGGCTTGATCGTGGGATCAGTGGTCATGTTGCCGCTGGGCCCCAGGAAGATGTAGACCACTTCCTTGTTGATGCCGGTCCATTCCTGGATCTTTTCGGCGGCAAGCTTGGGATCGTCGCGCAGCCACTGGTTGGCGGCGATCACCGCCTTGAAATAGGCGACGACGACTTCCGGATATTTCTCCGCGAAATCGGTGCGGACCACGATGCCGTGAAAGGTCGGCAAGTTAGTCTCGACGCCGTCAAAGATCTTTCGCGCGAAGCCGCGGAAGGGCAGGAGCTCGGCGAAGGGGACGAAGTCGGCATGCGCGTCGATCTTCTTTTCCTGCAGGTTGGTCGAGCCGACCTCGGGGCTCTGGCTGACGAGCTGGAAGAAATCGGAGGTGTAGCCGCGGTCCTGCATCGCCTTCAGCACCATGCCGTGCGCGGCGGAGCCGAACGGCACGCTGACCAGCTTGCCCTTGAGATCGGCGAGGTCGTAATAGGGCGAATCCTTGTGAACGACGAGGCCGTTGCCGGAGCCTTCGAGGCTGTAGGCGGCGATGCCGATCAGCCGGCTTTTGCTCTCCGGATTGCTCTCGAAGGTGAAGCCGTTCACGATCAGCGGATAGTCGCCCATCATGCCGATCTGCAGCTTGTTCGCCATCATCGCATTGGTGACGGGCGGACCTGAGGTGAAGTTCTGCCACTCCAGCTCGAACTTGATGTTGGCGTACTTGCCGTCCTTTGGCAGGTATTTTTCGAGGAGGCGCAGCTGGCGGATGACGACGCCGGCAGTCACTGTGTTGGTCGTGGTGTCCTGCGTTCCGATGCCGAGCGTGACGGTTTCCGCGGAGGCCGGCTGCGCGATCAGAAGCGCCAGCGACGTCACCGAGATCGCGATCGAGAGCGTGGGAAGATGGCGGACCATTCTCATCCTCATTCGGTTGGATGTGCTGTGGTTGCCATGATTGAGTGAGGGCCCGGACAGGGCAAATCCGGAATGACCGCCGCAGTCGATTAGTTGCCGGGAAAAGCTGATTGCATACTCCTTGGGCAGTCCTGCACTATAAAGCCGCTTGCCTGTGCACCGGTGCTGGTCGCACATTCTGCTAGTCAGATGCGTGTCCACGCATCTCCTCCAGTACGTCGGTCCGGCAGACCACGATCTGCGACCGCTTGGTCAGCACGATTCCCTTCTCCTGCATGCGCTTCAGGCTGATCGTGACCCATTGCCGCGTGGCCCCGACCATGTGGGCGATGTCGGCATGGGTGAAGGCGGCCGCGATCACCCGGCCGTCTGCGTCCTCGACCCCGTAGAGTTCGACGAGGTGCAGCAACAGATGCGCGAGGCGCTGCGTGATGGAGCGCGTTCCCAGCATCTGGGCCAGCGCCGAATAGCATTTGCCCTTGAAGGTGAGGCCTTCGATCAGGCCGATCGCAAGGTTAGGGATCTCGGCGGCAAGGATGCGCAGCTCCTTTTCCGGGCAGGTGCACCACGCTGCAATTGCTGGATGCGACGCCGGACCATTGATGCACGGTGCCTTCGAACACTTCGGGCCCACCGACGAAATTGCCGACATGCCAATAGGCCAGCGTGATCTCGCGCCCGAGCGGAGAGGTGTAGAACACCCGGATCCGGCCGCTCTCGATCAGCCAGATACCGTCATGTTTGCCGCCCTGGCTGAACAGCGTCTGGCCGCGATTCAGTACCTTGCGGCGGCCCTGCTTCAGCACCAGCTCCCGTTCCCGCGGCGAGAGCTTGTCCATCAGCGGCGGCGGTCCGCCGATCCATTGCTGGTTCTCGGTGAGGAGCAGCGAGGAGCTGCCGGGAGGCCGGACTGCTGCGGGAACAATCCCACGAACCACATTCGCCGCCTGCAACATGACCTGCCTCCGGAACGTTCAAATCGTTCTAAAGAGGAGCAATGTCCGTGCCAGATGGGGACGTCGCTGCGAAGCGAGCTTATGGCGCCCTGTTGCCGCTCACACAGCTGTCATCGCCCGGCTTGACCGGGCGATCCAGTATTCCAGAGGCGTTGATGGGATACGGAGAGGCCACGGCGTACTGGATTCCCCGCCTTCGCGGGGAATGACAGCGGGGTTTGTCGGCGCCGTGGTGCGCATCTCTAGGCTGCGCCCCTACCGCCCCGCCAAACTCAACAAATACGGCTTCGGATAAATCCCCCGGTTATGCCCGTCCGAAAACGCGATGTTCAGCCCATAGCCGAGATCGCCGATCTCGGTGATCGCAATTCCCGGAAACGCTTCCGGAAAGCGGCCGTCGAAACGGGCGCGGGTGCAATGGGCGCATTTGCAGGACAGGCGGAGTGTTTCGGCGGGGACGCTGAGTGCATCGTCCTGTGCCGTGCGGACGAGTAGCGTGGCGAGATCGGCGCTTGCTTCATAGTCGGCCACGGTCGGCGCCACCAGGGTCATGGTCATGACGAACCTCCGGCTCTTTTCTACGTCGGCGCGGGACAGCATGAATAGCAACTAATTGCCGGCGCGGATGGATGTGACGGCGGCCGTCTGCCCTCGCTTCAATCATTGCCTGCGAAATGTGAAACTAATCGACCGGAAATCTCACTTCCGAATTGCCGGTCTCTCCTCTCTCCGAAACCTTGGGCGCCATCGATGGCCAAGGAGAGACCATGAGCGCATTTCAGAAGGAGACGGTTCTGTCGGTCAGGCACTGGACCGAATCCCTGTTCAGCTTCACTGCCACGCGCGATCCCGGCTTCCGTTTTCAGAATGGCCAGTTCGCGATGATCGGGCTCGAGGTCGAAGGCAAGCCGTTGATGCGGGCCTACAGCATGGCCAGCGCCAATCACGAGGAGGCGCTCGAATTTTTCTCGATCAAGGTGCAGGACGGCCCGCTGACCTCGCGCCTGCAGAAGATCAGGGAAGGCGACATCATCCTGGTCGGCCGCAAGGCGACGGGCACGCTGATCACCGGCAATCTCATCCCGGGAAAACGCCTGCTGCTGCTCTCGACCGGAACGGGCCTGGCACCCTTCGCCAGCCTGATCAAGGACCCTGACGTCTACGAGAACTACGAGACCATCGTGCTCGCCCATGGCTGCCGCCAGGTTTCGGAACTGGCATACGGCGAGCACGTCGTCGATGGCCTGCGCAATCACGAATTCTTCGGACCGCTGATCCGCGACAAGCTTGTCTACTACCCGACCGTGACTCGCGAGCCCTTCAGGAATCGTGGCCGCATCACCGAACTGATCGCTTCCAACCAGATGTTCGACGACATCGGATTGTCCGGCCTCGATATCGAGACCGATCGCATCATGCTGTGCGGCAGCCCGGCGATGCTCGAGGAACTGCCCGCGATGTTCTCTGCGCGCGGCTTTGTCGAGGGCAATCACAGCCAGCCCGGCCATTTCGTGATTGAGAAGGCCTTCGTCGAGCGTTGAGGCGCCAAATCGCATCGCGGCGACAACTAATTGCTATCGCCGGGAAGCCCCCTGAACAAATCTGATGCAAAGGCGCCGGCTATCGGCGAACCAGGAGCAAGCGATGGCACTAGATCAGATCGTCGACGGACTTTCGGAGGTTTCCTGCGATGTGCTCGTCATCGGCGGCGGCACGGCCGGCCCAATGGCGGCGCTGAAGGCGAAGCTGAAGAATCCGAAGGCCAACGTCGTCCTGCTCGAAAAGGCCAACGTCAAGCGCTCCGGCGCAATCTCGATGGGCATGGACGGCCTGAACAATGCCGTGATCCCCGGCTATGCCACGCCGGAGCAGTACACCAAGGAAATCACCATCGCCAACGACGGCATCGTCGACCAGAAGGCGGTTTATAAATACGCGCAGAACTGCTACAGCATTATTGAGGAGCTCGACAGTTTCGGAATCCGGTTCCTGAAGAACGAGAACGGCGATTACGCCGTCAAGAAGGTGCACCACATCGGCACCTACGTGCTGCCGATGCCGAACGGCGAGACCGTGAAGAAGGCGCTGTACCGCCAGCTTCGCCGCGCCCGCATCCTGATCTCCAATCGCTACATGGCGACGCGGCTGCTCAAATCCGCCGACGGTCGCATCGCAGGCGCGGTCAGCGTCAACACCCGCACTGCCGAGATGCTGGTGATCAAGGCCAAGGCCGTGATCCTGTGCATGGGCGCCGCCGGCCGGCTGGGCCTGCCGACCTCCGGCTACATGTTCGGCACCTACGAGAACGCCGCCAATTCCGGCGACGGCTACGCCATGGCCTATCACGCCGGCGCCGCGCTCGCGAACCTCGAATGCTACCAGATCAATCCACTGATCAAGGATTACAACGGCCCGGCCTGCGCCTATGTCGCCGGTCCCTTCGGCGCCTTCACCGCGAATAACGAGGGCTCGCGCTTCATCGAGTGCGACTACTGGTCCGGCCAAATGATGCTGGAGTTCTACAATGAGCTGTTGTCCGGCAAGGGCCCGGTGTTCCTCCAGCTCAAGCATCTCCATCCCGACACCATTTCGGAGATCGAGTCCACGCTGCACAAGGTCGAGCGCCCCACACGCGGCCTGTTCCAGCAGGGACGGGGCGTCGACTACCGCAGTGATTCGATCGAGATGCACATCTCCGAGATCGGCTTCTGCTCCGGCCACAGCGCCTCGGGCGTGTTCGTCGACGACAACGCGCGCACCACCGTGCCTGGCCTCTACGCCGCGGGCGACATGGCGAGCGTGCCGCACAACTACATGCTGGGTGCCTTCACCAACGGCTCGGTCGCCGGCATCGATGCGATGGAGTTCGCCGACAACCACGACTTTGCGGAGTTCGACGCCGCCGATGTCGCCAGGGAGCGCGACCGCGTGATGGCGCCAACGAAGCGCGAGGACGGCATTCCGCCGAACCAGGTCGAGTACAAGACCCGCCGCCTCGTCAACGACTATCTCCAGCCGCCGAAGGTCACGCGCAAATACGAGCTCGGCATGCGCCGTCTCGCGGAAGCGAGGGAGGACATGCAGGAGCGCATGATCGCGCGCAACGCGCATGAGCTGCTCCGCGCGCTCGAAGTGCAGTCGATCATGGACTGCGCCGACATGGCCGCGCACGCCTCGCTCTACCGCGAGGAGAGCCGCTGGGGCCTCTATCACTGGCGCACGGACTTTCCGGAGAAGGACAACGAGAACTGGTTCTGTCACACGCTGCTGAGCAAGCGCGATGGCAAGATGACCAGCGAGAAACGCGCCGTCGAGCCCTATGTCGTCCCGATCGCGGACGACGAGAAGGACCTCTACGACAAGCAGCGCATCCGCGCCACCGCCTGACGCATCGCGAAACAACAGGAGACAACGATGCCCCTCGCTTCCTATCAGACATCGGTTCCGGTGGTCGTCGACGATGCCAAATGCATCGCGGACAAGGGCTGCACCGTGTGCGTCGACGTCTGCCCGCTCGACGTGCTCCGCATCAGCGACATGACCAACAAGGCCTACATGGCCTATGACGAGTGCTGGTACTGCATGCCTTGCGAAGCGGATTGTCCGACCGGCGCCGTTACCGTCAACATTCCCTATCTGTTGAGGTGATCATGTCGAGCCCGTTCGAATCCTACGACGATCTCGAAGACGCCGACGAGCGGCTTCAAGCCGCCGATCCTGCGGAGCGTCGCGTCGCCATCATCGCACTCGGCCATTCCGGCGATCCCGCCGCAGTTGCGCATCTCGCCAACATGGTGGCCGATCCCGACGCCGGCGTGCGCCAGCAGGTCTCGATGGCTCTGGGCGAGTTCGACGGGCCGGAGGCGGCAAGTGCGCTCGTGAAGCTGCTAGTCGATCCCGAAAGGATCGTGGCGGCGGCCGCAGCCGACAGCATGGCCGAGTTCAAGGATCCCGCCTGCGCCGATGTGATCCTGCCGCTGGTCCGGCATACTCACGCCTTCGTCCGAATGGGCGCGTTGCGTGCGCTCAAGGAGCTGCGTCGCAAGGATACGCTGAAGCCGGCATTGGAGGCGCTTCAGGATTCAGACGCCGCCGTGCGCGTGCAGGCGATCGGCGTGATCGGCTTCCTGAAGCTGGAGGAATCGATTCCCGCGCTGACCGCGTTGATCAGCGATCCAGACGCGCATGTGCGTCGCGCTGCCGTGAGCGCGCTGGCTTTCTCGCAGATGAAGCCCGCCGCGGAGACGATCACGCGTGCGTTGAAGGATTCGGACTGGATGGTCCGCGAGATGGCGGCGGAAACGTTGGGCCTCAACGTGAACGGGGCGCTCGCCGCCGACCAACTCGTCGCCTGCCTTGCCGACGAGTTCTGGCAGGTCCGGTTGAAGTCCATTCGCAGCCTCGGGCGGATGAAGATCGAGTGCGCGGTGCGGCCGATCGGCAATTGCATCACCCACGACCAGGCGAACCTGCGGAAAGAGGCGGCCGCCGCGCTCGGCGAGATCGCGCATCCCGACGGCGAGGCGTTCCTGGCGGTCATTGCCGACGACGGCGATCCCGACGTGCGCAAGAACGCCCGCTGGGCCCTGCAGCAGATCGCAGCGCGCAAAGCGCGCGCAGGCGCATAAAGGCGCGGGCAGGGGCATAGCGGCCCTTCGCCGCTGCTCTGGACATCCGGAGCCAGACGTTTATTGGTCTTCGCCAATATGATCGGCCATCGTTCAACGTGGCCGGTCTGAAAAGCAGCGAGGACGCCAGCCATGACCACATTGACGGTTAAAGACCTTCTCCCCGAGGATGGCACAAGGGGAACGCTGGCCGGCCGTGTCTGGCTGCCGCAGGTGAATGGTCCTGCGGTGGTCGCCGTGCGCGGCGATGGCGTGTTCGACGTCACCGCAAAATTTCCGACCATCAGCGCGCTCTGCGAAGAGGACAATCCGGCCAAGGCGCTTGCGGCGACCAAGGGCGAGCGCATCGGCGATCTCGAGGCGATCGTCGCCAACACGGCGCCCGACGGGCGCGACTCGAACAAGCCTTGGCTGCTGGCACCCGTCGATCTCCAGACGCTGAAGGCCGCCGGCGTCACGTTCGCCATCTCCATGCTGGAGCGCGTGATCGAGGAGCGGGCAAAAGGCAATCCAGCCTCGGCCGAGGCGATCCGGAAGGAGGTGACGCGGCTGATCGGCGACGATCTCTCCAAGCTCAAGCCCGGCTCGGACCAGGCCATGCACCTGAAGCAGGTGCTGATCGACCAGAACGCCTGGAGCCAGTATCTCGAAGTCGGCATCGGTCCGGATGCAGAGGTCTTCACCAAGGCGCCGACCTTGTCTTCAGTCGGCACCGGCATGGATGCCGGGCTGCATCCGAAATCGACCTGGAACAATCCCGAACCCGAGCTCGTGTTGTTCGTGTCGAGCCGCGGCAAGATCGTCGGTGGCGCGCTCGGTAACGACGTCAATCTGCGCGACTTCGAGGGCCGCTCGGCGCTGCTGCTGTCGAAGGCCAAGGACAACAACGCCTCCTGCGCGATCGGCCCGCTGCTGCGCTTGTTCGACGACAGCTTTACACTCGATGACGCGCGAAAACTCGACATCAGCCTGAACGTGAAGGGCCCGGACGGTTTTGTCCTCGACGGCCATTCCTCGATCAGCATGATCAGTCGCGACCCGACCGACCTCGTCGCGCAGACCATCGGCAAGATCCATCAATATCCTGATGGCTTCGTGCTGTTCCTCGGCACGATGTTCGCGCCGGTCAAGGATCGCGATGCGCCGGGGCAGGGGTTCACCCACAAGCGCGACGACATCGTCACCATCGCAGCGCCTCAGCTCGGCAAGCTCGTCAACCGCATGCGCACCAGCGACGAATGCGAGCCCTGGACCTTCGGCATCGGTGCGCTGATGAAGAACCTGGGGCAGCGGAAGCTGGTCTAACTCTTCGCCTCTCCTCGCCTGCGGGGAGATGTCGACACGCGAAGCGTGGCGGGTGAGCGGACTCTCCACGCGTCGACTTGCTTGATAGAGACGAAGCTACCTTCACACCGCCATTGCGAACGCAGCGAAGCAATCCAGAGTCTCTCCGCGGAAAGATCCTGGATTGCTTCGCTGCGCTCCCAATGACGGGAGGAGAGACTCGCGCGAGTGTTTATCCCTTCGCTGCGGATACCGCCTTCACCGCCCAACCCTCACAAATTTCTTTCATCTTCGCGTTGCATCCGCGGAACAAAATCGCGCTGAACGTGTCATGGAACTGCGCGCCGCGCTCCCACGCGTTTTCCTCCAAATAGTCAAATAATATGACTAGTCGGAACCCGTCTTCCGTGAAATAGTGCCTCCCGCCGCCTCAAAGGGGTCGGTCTGCGGGTGCCATGCTACCTATTGGCGCCCGAGATAACACAAGATGATTTCTTGGGAGACACGCCTGATGACCCTCAAAGCCCTCTTTGCGGCCAGCGCCACGGCCGCGTTGCTGCTCGCGCTGCCGGCCAATGCCGGCCAGCTCACCATCGGCTTTTCGCAGATCGGATCAGAATCCGGCTGGCGCGCGGCCGAGACCTCGGTCTCCAAGCAGGAGGCTGCCAAGCGCAAGGTCAATCTCAAGATCGCCGACGCGCAGCAGAAGCAGGAGAACCAGATCAAGGCGATCCGTTCCTTCATCGCGCAGAACGTCGATGCAATCTTCCTCGCGCCCGTCGTCTCGACTGGCTGGGACTCGGTGCTGAAGGAGGCCAAGGAGGCCAAGATCCCGGTCGTGCTGCTCGACCGTGACATCGATCCCTCCGGCAAGGAGCTCTATCTCACCGCCGTCACCTCTGACAGCGTGCATGAAGGCGAGGTCGCCGGCGACTGGCTCGCCAAGACCGTCGGAGCCAAAGCCTGCAACATCGTCGAGCTGCAAGGCACGGTCGGCGCCAGCGTCGCCACCAACCGCAAGAAGGGGTTTGACACCGCGATTGCCAAGCATGCGAACCTGAAGGTGGTGCGCAGCCAGACCGGCGACTTCACCCGCGCCAAGGGCAAGGAAGTGATGGAAAGCTTCATCAAGGCCGAAGGCGGCGGCAAGAACATCTGCGCGGTCTACGCGCACAACGACGACATGATGGTCGGCGCGATCCAGGCGATGAAGGAGGCCGGTCTCAAGCCCGGCAAGGACGTCCTCACCGTCTCGATCGACGCGGTTCCTGATATCTTCAAGGCGATGGTCGCCGGCGAAGCCAATGCGACGGTCGAGCTGACGCCGAACATGGCAGGCCCCGCGCTCGATGTCGTCGCGGCCTTCAAGGACAAGGGGACGGTTCCGCCGAAATGGATCCAGACCGAGTCCAAGCTCTATACTGCCGCCGACGATCCGCAGAAGATCTACGACAGCAAGAAGGGCCTCGGTTACTGAGGCGGGCTTCGCCGGACCGCGCTTTGCGGTCCGGCACCCTCTTCGAAGCCGCTGCGCGAAGGAATAGGCTGGGTGTCCGCAATGTCGGCGGGCGCCGGTGGGAGTGACGTCGCCATGGAGAACAGCCCCGATCCTGCTCCGGCTCTGCTGGAGGTGCGCGGGATCAGCAAGAGCTTCGGCGCCGTGCGCGCGTTGCAGGAGGTCGCCTTCACGCTGCGCGCCGGCGAGATCCATGCGCTGCTCGGCGAGAACGGTGCCGGCAAGTCGACGCTGATCAAGGTCGTCACCGGCGTGTTCCCGCGCGATGCCGGCATCGTCAGTATCGGTGGCGACGAGATCGCGCCGCGCTCGGCCAAGGCGGCGGTGGCAGCGGGCATCGCCACCGTCTACCAGGAGGTCAATTTGCTGCCGAACCTTTCGGTGGCGCAAAACCTGTTCCTCGACCGCCAGCCGATGCGCTTCGGCATCGTGCGCGAAGGTGAAATGCGCCGCCGCGCCAAAGCGCTGCTGGCGGATTTCGGCCTGAATATCGACGTCGCCGCACCGCTCGGCAGCTATTCCGTCGCCATCCAGCACATCACCGCGATCGCCCGCGCGGTCGATCTTTCCGCCCGCGTGCTGATCCTGGACGAGCCGACCGCGAGCCTCGACCGCCACGAGGTCGAGATCCTGTTCGGCATCATGCGCCAGCTCGCAAAGCGCGGTATCGGCGTCGTCTTCGTCAGCCACTTCCTCGACCAGGTCTACGAGATATCCGACCGCATTACGGTGCTGCGCAACGGCCGCCTGGTCGGCGAGCGCGAGGCCGCCTCGCTGCCGCGGCTCGAGCTGATCCGGATGATGCTCGGCCGCGAGCTGGCCGAGACCACCAGTGCACGAGCCTCGGCAGGCGAGCACCGGGAACGCGAGGTCTGCGCCAGCTTCGAGAACTACGGCAAGGCCGGCTATGTCGCGCCGTTCAATCTGGAGCTGCGTCATGGCGAGGTCGTCGGTCTCGCCGGCCTGCTCGGCTCGGGCCGCACCGAGACGGCGCGGCTGGTGTTTGGCGCCGAGCGCGCCGATGGCGGGCAGGCGAGGGTAGAGGGCGCGCCCGTGCGGCTGCAGTCGCCGCGCGACGGCGTGCGCCACGGCTTTGGCTATTGTCCGGAAGAGCGCAAGACCGACGGCATCGTCGCCGAGCTCACCGTGCGTGAGAACATCGTGCTCGCGCTCCAGGCCAAGCGTGGCCTGCATCGCCCGCTGTCGGGCCGAGAGCAGGACGAGATCGCGCGCCGCTACGTCAAGATGCTCGACATCCGTCCTGCCGATCCCGAACGCCCCGTCGGCCTGTTGTCCGGGGGCAATCAGCAGAAAGTGCTGCTGGCGCGCTGGCTCGCGACGTCGCCGCGGCTGCTGGTGCTGGACGAGCCGACCCGCGGCATCGACGTCGGCGCGCATGCCGAGATCATCCGCCTGATCCGCGAGCTCTGCGACGACGGTCTGGCGCTGCTCGTGATCTCCTCCGAGCTGGACGAGATCGTGACCTATTCGGACCGCGTGGTGGTGCTGCGCGACCGCGCCCATGTCGAGGAGCTCGCGGGCGAGGCGATCGACGTCGGCAACATTCTCGCAGCCATCGCCGCCGATGCCGCCACCGTCGCGCTTGAGGCCCACACATGACAGCGCTGCTGCCGCGCCGCGGCCTTGCCCAGATCCTGGCGCTGATCGTCATCCTGGCGGTCGATCGCGTGGTGTCGCCGCAATTTTTCGATTTGCGGCTCCAGGACGGCCGGCTGTTCGGCAGCCTGATCGACGTGCTCAATCGCGGCACGCCGGTGGCACTGCTCTCGCTGGGCATGGTGCTGGTGATCGCAACGCGCGGCATCGATTTGTCGGTCGGCGCGGTCATGGCGATCTCAGGCGCGATCGCAGCGAGCCTTGCCGATAGCCACGGCCTGCCGGTGGTGCTGGCCGCCGCGCTTGGAGCGGGCCTTGTCTGCGGATTGTGGAACGGATTTCTCGTTGCGGTGCTCGGAATGCAGCCGATCGTGGCGACGCTGATCCTCATGGTGGCAGGGCGCGGCATTGCCCAGCTCATCACCGAAGGGCGCATCGTCACCTTCTCCTCGCCGGATCTGGTCTGGCTCGGCAATGGCGCGGTGCTTGGCCTTCCGGTGCCGGTCGCGATTGCCCTTTGCATGCTGATCCTGACCGGCGTCGTGGTCCGCGGTTCCGCGCTCGGGCTGCTGATCGAGGCGACCGGCGGCAATGCGCGGGCGAGCGAGCTTGCCGGCGTAGGCACGCGCGCGATGATCCTGGCGGTCTATGTCTGGTGCGGCGTCTGCGCCGCGCTCGCCGGCGTGATCGCGGCGGCCGACATCATGGGCGCGGATGCAAACAATGCGGGCCTCTGGCTCGAGCTCGACGCGATCCTGGCCGTGGTGATCGGCGGCACCTCGCTGTTCGGCGGCCGCTTCAGCCTCGTGCTCGCCGTGCTTGGGGCACTTATCATCCAAACCATGAACACTGGAATTTTGCTGTCCGGCTATCCGCCGGAATTCAACTTGCTGGTCAAGGCGGTGGTGGTGCTCGCGGTGCTGCTGTTGCAATCGCCGAAGCTGACCGGTTTTGCTGGCATCGTTGCGCGGCTGCGGAGGACCAAAGCATGAAAGGCCTTCCGCCCGTCCTGATCACGGCCATCGTGCTCGTCGCAGGCTTTGCGCTCTGCGCGGTGCAATTCCCCAACATCGCCTCGACCCGCGTGGTCGGCAATCTCCTCACCGACAACGCCTTCCTCGGCATCGTCGCGACCGGCATGACCTTCGTCATCATTTCCGGCGGCATCGATCTCTCGGTCGGCTCGGTGATCGGATTCACCACCGTCTTCGTCGCGCTCGCGATCGAGCGCTGGGGCATGCCGCCGCTGGTCGCCTTCGTTGCCATTCTCGCGCTCTCGGCGGCCTTTGGCGCGGCGATGGGCACGGTGATCCATGTCTTCGATCTACCACCGTTCATCGTGACGCTCGCCGGCATGTTCCTGGCGCGGGGCGCGAGCTTCCTGTTGTCCACGGAATCGGTGCCGATCACGGCACCCGTCTATTCGGCGGTTTCCGACTTCGCGCTGCGGATGCCCGGCGGCGGCAGATTGACGGCTATCGCGCTCATCATGCTCGTGATCGTCATCGGCGGAGCCTTGCTGCTGCAGCTCACCCGGTTCGGCGCCAATGTCTATGCGCTTGGCGGCAGCCGGGCCGCCGCGAGCCTGATGGGCGTTGCAGTCGGCAAGATGACGATCAAGATCTACATGCTGTCCAGCCTGCTGGCAGGGATCGCCGGCATCGTGTTCTCCTTCTACACCAGCGCCGGCTACTCGCTCTCCGCCGTCGGCGTCGAGCTCGACACCATCGCGGCCGTCGTGATCGGCGGCACGCTGCTCACGGGCGGGCAGGGCTCGGTGATCGGCACCTTCCTCGGCGTGCTGATTCAGGGCCTGATCCAGACCTACATCAATTTCGACGGTACGCTGTCGAGCTGGTGGACCAAGATCGCGACCGGCGTTTTGCTGTTCGCCTTCATCGCCTTGCAGCAGGGGTTGGTCGCGCTCGCGCGCCGGCCCGTAACGAAGAGCTTGGGAGCTGCGACATGACCTCGCGCATCGTCGTCATCCCGACGCGACGGGCTCACTCCAACCATGCGGAGGTCGCCCGCTCGATCGGCATCGACATCATCGCCGGCCGCTACGCGGAGGGAACGCGTCTGCCGGGCGATGCCGAGATGATCGCGATGTTCGGCGTGTCGCGGCCGGTGCTACGGGAGAGCGTGAAGACCCTGGTCGCCAAAGGCCTGCTCACCACCAAGGCGCGCGTCGGCACCGTCGTGCGAGAACGCGCGGCCTGGAACATGTTCGACGCCGACGTGCTGGCCTGGCATTTGGACGCCGGCATCGACAAGCGCTTCCTCAACGACCTTGCGGAAATACGTCTGGCTGTCGAGCCGCGCGCCGCAATGCTTGCGGCGGCGCAGAGGTCGGAGGAAGATCTCGTCGAGCTTCGCCGCTGTATGGACCGTATGCGTCTTGAAGCCTCCGATTCCGTCGGCTTTGCCGATGCCGATCTCGCGCTTCACGTCGCCGTGGCGCGCGCCTCCGGCAATTTGTTCATGCGTTCGATCGGCCATGTCATCGAAGCGGCTCTGCGCGCCTCGTTCCTGCTCAGCGCACCGGTCGAGCTGGAGGACCGCGACACCGTGCTGCTCTGGCATCAGAAGATCGTCGATGCCATCGCAGCGGGCGATGCCGAGGCAGCCTCGGAGGCGATGGTCTTCGTCATTCACAACGGCATGCATCGCCACGAGGGCGCCGTGATCGAGACCGCGCCGGCCGAGACGTTGCCATCCGTGGAATCTGGAGAGAATTCGTGACGGAACTTCGCATCGCCATCGTCGGCTTCGGCAAGATCGCGCGCGACCAGCATGTCGGCGCGATCGCCGCGGTGCCGGGCGCGACGCTGACCGCGGTTGCCAGCCGCAACGCCTCGCTGCCGGGACTGCCGCACTTCGCCACCATCGAGGAGTTGCTGGAGAAGGGGCCGGACGTCGATGCGGTCTCGCTCTGCACGCCGCCGCAGGTGCGCCGCGCCCAGGCCGCGGCGGCGCTCAAAGCCGGCAAGCATGTGATGCTGGAGAAGCCGCCGGGGATCGGCGTTGCCGAGCTCGATCCGCTGATCGCGATGGCGGCGGAGGCAAAGCGAACGCTGTTTGCGACCTGGCATTCGCGACATGCGCCGGCGGTCGAGCCCGCGCGACAATGGCTCGCTGGGCGATGCATCACGTCGGTGCATATCGACTGGAAGGAAGACGTTCGCGTCTGGCATCCGGGGCAGGGCTGGATCTGGGAGCCGGGCGGCCTTGGCGTGTTCGACCCCGGCATCAACGCGTTGTCGATCCTGACCAAAATCCTGCGCAAGCCGGTATTCGTCATCGCGGCCGAACTGGCCTTTCCCGCCAATTGCCAGGCGCCGATCGCTGCCAACCTGACACTGACCGATATCGACGGCCTGCCTGTGACCGCCGAGTTCGACTTTCGCCAGACCGGGCCGCAAAGCTGGGATATCCTCGTCGAAACCGATCAGGGCCGGATGACCTTGTCGAGCGGCGGTGCGCGCATGGCTGTCGATGGCAAGGTGCTTGCCGAGGCGCCCGATGAGGAATATCGCGGACTCTACCGGCGCTTCGTCGAGCTCGCGGCGACCGGCGCAAGCGACGTCGATCTGACGCCGCTTCGCCTCGTCGCCGACGCCTTCCTGCTCGGCCGGCGCACCGTCGTCGAACCGTTTGTGGATTAGACATGGCTGGCTCAAAAATCGAAAAAGATGTCTTCGGAACACTGCCGGACGGCCGCAACGTCGAGCGCATCGTGCTGCGCGGTGAGCGTGGGTTCGAAGCGCGCATCATCACCCATGGCGCGGTGATCCAGGCGCTGATCGCGCCGGACGCCAAAGGCGGATATGACGACGTCGTGCTCGGCCATGACGCCTTCGCCGGCTACCTCGCCGAGCGCAAGTTCCTGGGCGCCACCGTCGGCCGCTACGCCAACCGCATCGCCAAAGGACAGTTTTCGCTCGACGGCGAAACGATACAGCTTCCCGTCAACAACGGTCCGAACGCGCTGCATGGTGGCCTCGACGGTTTTGACCGCAAGCTCTGGGAGATTGCTGCGATCGAGGACGGCGCCCAGCCCGCGGTGACGCTCACTTATACGAGCCCGCATGGCGAGGAGAACTATCCCGGCAAGCTCGACGTCCGCCTGACCTATCGCATCACTGGCCCGTCCGAGCTGTCACTTGAGATGGAGGCGCGGACCGACCGGCCGACCATCGTCAACCTGACCAACCACAGCTTCTTCAATCTGGAGGGCGCAACATCCGGCACGCCGATCCTTGACCACAAGCTCACGGTCGCGGCCGAGCATTTCCTTGCCATCGATCCCACCGCGATTCCGCTGCCCGGTCCGCCGCGTAGCGTTGCCAGCACGCCGTTCGACTTCCGCGACGCCCAGGCGGTCGGCGCGCGTATCCGCGAGAGCCACGAGCAATTGCAGAGCGGCAGGGGCTACGACCACACCTACTGCCTCGCCCGTGACGGCAAGCTGGCGCTGGCCGCGCGGCTGGAGGCACCGCGCTCGGGGCGGATCATGGAGCTGTTCACCGACCAGCCCGGCCTTCAGGTCTATTCCGGCAATTATCTCGACGGCACGATTTCGGGGAAGGGCGGCAAGCTCATCCGGCAGTCGGACGCCATGTGCCTGGAGCCGCACATCTGGCCCGATGCGCCGAACCGGCCGGATTTTCCGAGCCCGCGCCTTGGGCCCGGCGAAGTCTACCGCCATCACACGGTCTATCGCTTCGGAGTGAGGACGCCATGATGGAACAGGTGCCGACCTCGATTCTTTCGGACGATCCCTGCCATCTCGGCGAGGGTCCGACCTACGACGTAACCACCGATACCGCCTGGTGGTTCGACATCCGCGAGGGACGGCTGTTCGAGGCGCAACTCGGCCGTGGCAGCATCCGCGTCCATGCGCTCGGCCGGATGGCGAGTGCGCTCGGGCGCATCGATGCCGAGCGGCAGTTGATCGTCGCCGAGGACGGGCTTTACGTCCGCAAGCTCGTTGACGGCGTGATGACGCTGTTGCTTCCGCTCGAAGCCGACAATCCAGCCACGCGCTCCAATGATTGCCGCGTGCACCAGTCCGGCACGTTCTGGATCGGGACCATGGGCAAGAAGGCCGAGCCGAAGGCCGGGGCGATCTACGCGCTCCATCGCGGCAAGATCTCGACGCTGTTTCCCGGCATCAGCATCCCCAACTCGATCTGCTTCTCGCCGGATGGCGCCACCGGCTATTTCACCGACACCCCGCGTGCGGTGCTCTACGCTGTCCCGCTCAATCCTGCGACCGGCCTGCCGCGCGGCGAGCCGGAGGTGCTCCTGCGCCACACCGGCATCGGGGGCCTCGACGGTTCGGTGTGCGATGCTGACGGGCAGATCTGGAATGCGTGCTGGGGCGCGAGCCGCATCGACGTCTATTCTCCGCAAGGGGAGCGGCTGCGCTCACTGAGCGTGCCGGCAAAGCAGGCGAGTTGTCCCGCTTTCGTCGGCCCCGATCTGTCGCGCCTCCTCGTCACGTCAGCCTGGCAGGATATGGACGCGGCCGCGCGCGCCGCCGATCCGCAAGCCGGTTGCACTTTTCTACTGGAGGCATCCGCGCGCGGTCGCGCGGAGCCCGACGTCAAGCTCGCATAGGAGACCCGAAAGCAGCCCACGACGACGTTCTCGATGAAACAAAGAAACAGTCTGACACCCAAGGGAGTAAAACATGCTGAAACTGAAGACGACATTCCTCGCGCTGGCGCTGGCCGGCGCTGCGTCCATGGCGATAGGCGTTACCGCGTCCGCCCAGGACAAGGCGACCGTGGGCATTGCGATGCCAACCAAATCGTCGGCGCGCTGGATCGACGACGGCAACAACATGGTCAAGGTGCTGAAGGAGCGCGGCTACAACACTGACCTGCAATATGCCGAAGACGACATCCCGAACCAGCTCTCGCAGGTCGAGAACATGGTGACCAAGGGCGCGAAAGCCCTGGTGATCGCGGCGATCGACGGCACCACGCTGTCCGATGTGCTCAAGCAGGCCAAGGCCAAAGGCATTACCGTGATCGCCTACGACCGCCTGATCCGCGGCACGCCGAACGTCGACTATTACGCGACCTTCGACAATTTCCAGGTCGGCGTGCTCCAGGCTGAGTCGATCGTACAGGGCCTCGGTCTCAAGGACGGCAAGGGCCCGTTCAACATCGAGCTGTTCGGCGGCTCGCCTGACGACAACAACGCCTACTTCTTCTACAACGGCGCGATGAGCGTGCTGAAGCCCTACATCGACAGCGGCAAGCTTGTCGTCGCCTCGGGCCAGATGGGCATGGACAAGGTCGCGACGCTGCGCTGGGACGGTGCCACCGCCCAGGCCCGCATGGACAATTTGCTCAGCGCCTACTACGGCAACAAGAAGATCAACGCCGTGCTGTCGCCCTATGACGGCATCTCGATCGGCATCATCTCCTCACTGAAGGGCGTCGGCTATGGCAGCGCCGATCAGCCGATGCCGATCATTTCGGGTCAGGACGCCGAGGTGCCCTCGATCAAGGCGGTGCTGCGCGGCGATCAATATTCGACCATCTTCAAGGACACCCGCGACCTCGCCAAGGTGACCGCCGACATGGTCGATGCCGCGCTGGCCGGCAAGCAGGTCACGGTCAACGACACCAAGACCTACGAGAACGGCGTCAAGACCGTGCCGTCCTATTTGCTCAAGCCGGTCGTGGTCTACAAGGACAATTGGGAGAAGGTTCTGGTCGACAGCGGCTACTACAAGAAGTCGCAGTTCCAGTAGGATTTTGTCCTGCTCGGTCATTCCGGGGCGATGCGTAGCATCGAACTATGGTGCGCAATTGCGCACCAGAGAATCTCGAGGTTCCGGGTTCGCCCTTCGGGCGCCCCGGAACGACGGCGAACTAAGGGTATGATGCCATGACCGCCATGCTGGAGATGCGCAACGTCAGCAAGAGCTTTGCCGGCGTGCAGGCGCTGCGCGACGTCAACTTCTCGGTTCACGCCGGGCAGATCCACGCGCTCGTCGGCGAGAACGGCGCCGGCAAGTCCACGCTGATGAAGGTGCTGAGCGGGGTCTACCCGCATGGAAGCTACGAGGGCACCATCGTCTTCGACGGCGAGGAGCGGCGCTTTCGCGACATCAACGATTCCGAGGCGCTCGGCATCATCATCATCCACCAGGAACTGGCGCTGATCCCGCTGATGTCGATCGCGGAAAACATCTTTCTGTCGCATCCGCCGTCCAAGCTTGGCGTCATCGACCGTGACGAGGTCTACCGGCGCACGCGTGAGCTGCTGGCGCAGGTGGGCCTGAAGGAATCTCCGGATACGCTGATCACCGATCTCGGTGTCGGCAAGCAGCAGCTGGTCGAGATCGCCAAGGCGCTGTCCAAGCGGGTGCGGATGCTGATCCTGGACGAGCCGACCGCCAGCCTCAACGAGGCCGACAGCGCCGCGCTGCTCGAACGCCTGATGGCGTTCCGCGAGCAGGGCATCGGTTCGATCCTGATCTCGCACAAGCTCAACGAGGTCGCCAAGGTCGCCGACCACATCACCGTGCTGCGCGACGGCCGCACCGTCGACAGCATCGATTGCCGCAGCGAGCCGATCCAGGAAGACCGCATCATCCGCAGCATGGTCAACCGCGATATGGCTCACCGCTTCCCGGAGCGTAACGCGAAGATCGGTGACCCCGTGCTCACTGTCGCAAACTGGTCGGTGTACCATCCGATTCATCCCGAGCGGCAGGTGATCAAGAATGTCGATTTCAGCGTCAGGCGTGGCGAGGTCGTCGGTATTGCCGGCCTGATGGGCGCCGGCCGCACCGAATTCGCCATGAGCCTGTTCGGCCGCTCCTGGGGCACCACGATTAGCGGCTCTCTCCGGCTCGAAGGCGGGGAGATGGTGCTGCCGAGTGTCGCTGCCGCGATCGACGCCGGCCTCGCCTATGTCACCGAGGATCGCAAGCAGCTCGGCCTGATCCTGGCCGACGACGTCCGCAAGAACATTACGCTCGCCAGCCTCGACCAGGTCGCCCCAAGCCGGGTGATCGACGACATCGCCGAGCTGAAGATCGCCAGCGACTATCGCACCCGCATGCGCATCCGCTGCTCCGACGTCTACCAGGAGACCGGCCAGCTCTCCGGCGGCAACCAGCAGAAGGTGGTGCTGTCGAAATGGCTGATGACCGACCCCAAGGTCCTGATCCTGGACGAGCCGACGCGAGGCATCGACGTCGGTGCCAAATACGAAATCTACTGTATCATCAACGAGCTGGCGGAAGCCGGCCGCGGCGTCGTGGTGATCTCCTCGGAGATGCCCGAGCTGCTCGGCATTTGCGACCGCATCTGCGTCATGAACGAGGGCGCCTTCGTCGGCGAGTTCAAGGGCCCTGACGCGACGCAGGAGAAGATTATGCGCGCCATCATGCGCAACGAACGAAACATTGGGAACGCCGCGCCAGCGGCCGCGGAGATGGGAGGATCGCAGCCATGACCGACAAGACGGTATCGCTGCCTGAAGAGCGCCGGCACGGCAGCTTCATCAAGAACAATTTGCGCAACTACGGCATGCTGATGTCGTTGATCGCGATCATGCTGTTCTTCCAGGTCATGACCGGCGGCACGCTGCTGCAGCCGCTCAATTTGACGAACCTGGTGCTGCAGAACAGCTACATCGTCATCATGGCGCTCGGCATGCTGCTGGTGATCGTCACCGGCCACATCGACCTCTCGGTCGGCTCGGTCGCCGGCTTCGTCGGCGCGGTGGCCGCCGTGCTGATGGTGACCTACAAGGTCGACTACACGCTCGCCTTCATCGCCTGCCTGTTGCTCGGCGCCGCCATCGGCGCGGCACAGGGCTATTGGGTGGCCTATTTCGGCATTCCGTCCTTCATCGTGACGCTGGCGGGCATGCTGGTGTTCAAGGGGCTCGCGCTTGCGGTGCTGCAGGGGCAGTCACTCGGCCCGTTCCCCGCGACGTTCCAGAAGCTGTCCTCCGGCTTCATTCCGGAGCTTCTGCCCGAAGCCGGCACGCTGCATCCGACCTCCATGCTGATCGGTGCCGTGCTCGCGCTCGGCCTCGTCTATGCCAGCGCCAAGGGCCGGTCACGTGAGCAATCGCATGGCATCGAGGTCGAGCCTTATGCGTTCTTCCTGGGAAAGAGCGTTCTGCTCGCCTGTGCGGTGCTCTATTTCACCTATCTGATCGCCTCGCATCGCGGCTTGCCGAACGTGCTGGTCATCATGACGGCCCTGATCGCCCTGTACGGCTTCGTCACCCGGCGCACCGTGATTGGCCGGCAGGTCTATGCGGTGGGCGGCAATGCGAAAGCGGCAAAACTGTCGGGCATCAAGACCGAGCGGCTGACCTTCCTCACCTTCGTCAACATGGGCGTGCTCGCCGCGCTCGCCGGCCTCGTCTTCGCTGCACGCCTCAACACCGCGACCCCGAAGGCCGGGCTCGGCTTCGAGCTCGACGTTATCGCCGCCTGCTTCATCGGCGGCGCTTCGGCCTATGGCGGTGTAGGCCGGGTCGGGGGGGCCGTGGTCGGCGCCATGATCATGGGCGTGATGAACAACGGCATGTCCATCCTCGGCATCGGCATCGACTATCAGCAGGTCATCAAAGGCCTGGTGCTGCTGGGGGCGGTCTGCATCGACGTGTACAATCAGCGGCGGTAGCAGATCGAAGTGGCCCAAAAAGGGTTGCGGATTTCTGCGGAAATTTGCAGGGTCTCCGATGCAGAGGGTATCCTTGGAGAAAGAGCTTGGAGCCGTACGGGAAGCTCGAATGGCATCAGCGGCACCCGGAGACGCGGTGTCGCCCCTCAGTCAAGCGGATGTCGTGGTCCTGGTTCTCCGCTGAGCTTGTGCAATTTTGGCAGACGGAGCTGGAATTTCGCGTCAAGGGAGATGCGGCCTTCCTGGCGTTGCATGATTCCATCCGCGCTGCGGGAGAGACGACGATCGACGGAGGGAGCCCTTCGACGCGAACCGATCTTCGAGACAGGCTGACGTTCGTGCCGGCCGGATCTTCGGTACAGGGCTGGAATCGCTTCAAGGGCGGCGTCTCGTCCGTCTTTGCGGTGCATCTCACCCCGGCCAAATCGGTTCGCACGGCAGACGATATCTCGGAAATTCCTCCATCGCTTTATTTCGAGAACGACAATCTCAAGGCGACGCTCCAGAAGCTCCAGAGTGTCGTGAATGGATCCGGCATCAACGACCATGCCTATGCGGAGACACTTGGGCTGTTGCTTTTGTGGGAGCTACGGCACGCCGCGGACCCGAAGCGTTCCCCTCGGAGTCAGGTCCGGGGAGGTCTGACTTTGCGTCAGCTGAGGCGCGTTCAGGAGTTTGTCGATGCTCAGATCTCGACCGAAATCTCGATATCCGACCTGGCAGGTGTGGCAGGGCTGAGCCATTACCACTTCATCAGGACGTTCAAGGAGGCAGCTGGACACTCGCCCTACCAATACGTCCTGTCGGAGCGAGCCCGCCATGCGAAAGGGCTGCTGCTGTCGACGCCCGATCTCTCGCTCGAAGACGTCGCACGAGCAGCAGGGTTTAGCGATACGTCGCAGCTGAATCGTGTATTTCGAAAATTCGTTGGTGTTACACCGACGGTTTTCCGGCGGGAAAGCGGCTCGCGTTTTCCATAGAGTTGCACCCGTCCCAATGAGTGGTCACGCGAGCCGACGCCAGGCGTTCGCCGATCAACACAAGTTCAGCAAGACCTCCCGCTCTCATCTTCTCCATCACTTTCTTGCGGTGAGCCTTGATCGTCCGTACCGACGTGCCGAGCTCGTGAGCCACCTGCTTGCTGATCTTCCCTCCAACAAGGAGCACGAATACCTGCCGTTCGCGCGGGGTTAAGGTTGCAAGGCGAGTTCGCAGATCATCGATTTCGCGTTTGAGCACGAGCGATGACCGGTGACGCGCCAGAGCTCGCGCGATCGCGTGAAGGAGTTCATCCGGTTCGACAGGCTTGATCAGGAAGTCTTCGGCGCCTGCCTTGATTGCCTTTACCGTCGTACTCACGTCGCAATAGCCGGTGAGAAACAGAATCGGAAGGCTCGAGCCGAGCTCCAGCAAACTGCTTTGCAGCGCCAGGCCACTCAAGCCGGGCATCCGGACATCTAGGAGGATGCAGCCGGGCTCGTTTTCGTTGCACGGCCGCTCCAGCACTTGCTCGGCCGACGCATAGGCGACCACGCGGTATCCGGACTGCTCCAATTGCCGTTGGAGCGCGGTACGGAAGGGAGCGTCGTCATCGACAATGTAGACCGTCCCCGGCAACTGATCTCCTGACAAGGAAGGCGCTGCCTTAGCTTAGCCTTCGCTGCCCGTGCGCTCCTGGATTCAGGTTTTTGGGTTCCCGCGATGGAAGTCAATGGCTTGACCTCCTTTCACCGCAAGAAATGGTATTCGCCGCAATTTTTGACACTCTTCCGCCTTTGGCTTTCCGGCCTTGCGAAATTACTGCGTCGTGAACAGCACCGCTGCGATCGCGACGGAGAGGCTCACCGCCGATACGGTTGCCACGGTCGACAGCACTCCCATTCGCCGGAGCGCGATGGCGAACGCGATGATGATGGGGGTCGCGGTCATCAGCCCGATTTGTGCATCGCTCATCGCATCGCTCGCCGTTTTGGGGGAACCGCCGGATGCATTCAACTTATGCCGGCGGGACGGGCGGAACGTTGCGATAGCGCAAACGCGCCTCCGGCCGGTTGCACTATTTGTGCGGCGACAAAGTCGGAGTCGCGCCGGTGGGATATCTGTTCGGCGTCTTGGTGCGGAAGTCAGATGTCGGCGACGGATTGCGAGCAACAGGGAACCGGCTGGGGAATCTTGGAAGATCTTCCCGGCGATCCCATGATCTGGGTGCTGATCTTCAGCGAGCTCGCCGCCTTCGGACTGTTCCTCGGCGCCTTCGTCATTGCTCGCGCGCTTCACCCGGCGGTCTTCGCGGCCGGTCAGGCCACTCTTGACGCGCATCTGGCCGGGATCAACACCATTGTGCTCGTGACCAGTGGCTGGGCTGCCGCGCGCGGAGCGGCTGCTGCGCGGGCGGACCAAAGCCGGCGCGCACGCGGCTGGCTGTTCGGCGCCATGGTCCTTGGCGCTCTCTTCATCGCGATCAAGTTGTTCGAATATGCCGGCGAGATCGCGTTGGGAAACGGCCTGGAGACGAGCTCGTTCTTCACGCTGTACTTCCTCCTGACCGGCTTCCATCTCCTGCATGTCGGCCTCGGCATCGTGATCCTGGCCGTAGTTTCCCGCAGTGCCAAGGCTGCCGACGTGGAGACAGGCACTGCGTTCTGGCACATGGTCGATCTGCTCTGGATCGTCATGTTTCCGATCATCTATCTGGTGCACCCGTGATTCCGGATCGTCTCGACATCGCCTGGATCACGTTGATCGGCCTTGCGCTCGCGACCATTCTGGTTCCGCCGCTGGTGTCGCGCCCGTTGTTCGCCAATGCGTTGCTGCTCACGTTTGCCGCGCTGAAGGGCCGCCGCATCGTGCTCGATTTCCTCGATCTTCGCTCTGCGCCGGCGCTCTGGCGGGGCCTTGTGAGTGCATGGGTCCTCGTCGTCGTGCTGTTTGCCTGGCTTGCTTCGGCCATCGTCGCCCTGATCTGACGCGCTCCTTGCGCTTCGTCAAAGAGCAACCCCGGCGGATCGGCAATAAATAGCATCACCTGATTTTCTCTCTACGACTCAAACCGGAAAAGGATTGGCAATGGCTGAACGCCTGACCAAGTCGGCCGCTCGAAATGTCTTCTACGGCGGTTCGGCCTTCTTCTTCGCCATTTTCATAGGGCTGACGGCGCACAGCCATTACTACATGGCCACGACCTCCACCGACGCGTCGACGCTGACCTCGTCGGTCGCGCGCGGCAAGCATGTCTGGGAGAAGAATTCCTGCATCAATTGCCACACCCTGCTGGGCGAGGGCGCCTATTTCGCGCCCGAGGTCGGCAACGTCTGGGATCGCTGGGGCGGCAACGAGGATCCGGCTGCGGCGCGCGAGACGCTGAAGGCCTGGATGCAGTCGCAGCCCTCGGGCGCAGAGGGCCGGCGGCAGATGCCGCAGTTCAACCTGACCGACCAGGAGCTCAACGACCTCGCTGACTTCCTGCAATGGACCAGCACGATCAAGCGTCAGAGCTGGCCGCCGAACAAGGCCGGCTGAGCATGATCCGGAAAAGTGTGAAGCGGTTTTCCGAAGAGATCATGCTCGAACAACAAGGCACGCTGCCTTCTTCTCAAGACAGAGAGAACCCGAGATGAAATATCAAACCCAGAAAGTCGCGATGCTGTATTTCTACGGCGCGCTGACCCTGTTCCTGGCCCAGGTCGTGTTCGGCCTTCTCGCCGGAACGATCTACGTCCTGCCCAACACGCTGTCGACCCTCCTGCCGTTCAACATCGTCAGGATGATCCACACCAACGCGCTGATCGTATGGTCGCTGATCGGCTTCATGGGAGCGACCTACTTCCTGCTCCCGGAAGAGACCGAAACCGAGCTCTATAGCCCGCTGCTGGCGAAGATCCAGTTCTGGATGTTCTTCGGCGCGGCCGGCGTCGCCGTGGTCGGTTATCTCTTCCACTATCACGAGGGCCGCGAGTTCCTCGAACAGCCCTTCATCATCAAGGTCGGCATCGTCGTCGTCTGCCTGATGTTCCTGTTCAACGTCACGATGACGGCACTGAAGGGCCGTAAGACCACGGTCACCAACATCCTGTTGTTCGGCCTGTGGGGCGTCGCGATCTTCTTCCTGTTCGCCTTCTACAACCCGGCGAACCTTGCCGTCGACAAGATGTACTGGTGGTACGTCGTCCATCTCTGGGTCGAAGGCGTCTGGGAGCTGATCATGGCCTCCATCCTCGCCTATCTGATGATCAAGCTCAACGGCATCGACCGCGAGGTCGTCGAGAAGTGGCTCTACGTCATCATCGGCCTTGCGCTGTTCTCGGGCATTCTCGGCACCGGCCACCATTTCTACTGGATCGGCGCGCCCGGCTACTGGCAGTGGATCGGCTCGCTGTTCTCCACGCTCGAGGTGGCGCCGTTCTTCACCATGGTGATCTTCACGGTGCAGATGACCTGGAAGGCCGGCCGCAAGCATCCGAACCGCGCTGCTCTGCTGTGGTCGGTCGGCTGCTCGGTGATGGCGTTCCTCGGCGCCGGCGTCTGGGGCTTCCTGCACACGCTGTCCTCGGTGAACTACTACACCCACGGCACCCAGGTCACCGCCGCGCACGGCCATCTCGCCTTCTTCGGCGCCTATGTGATGCTGAACTTGTCGGTGATGGCCTACGCGATCCCGCAGCTCAAGGGACGTGCGCCTTATAACCAGTGGCTCTCCATGACCAGCTTCTGGATCATGTGCACGGCGATGATGACCATGACCTTCGCGCTGACCTTCGCCGGCGTGGTCCAGGTTCACCTGCAGCGTGTGCTCGGTCAGGGCTACATGGACGTGCAGGATCAGCTCGCGATGTTCTATTGGGTCCGGCTCGGCTCCGGTGTGTTCGTGGCGATCTCCGCGCTGATGTTCGTCTGGGCCGTGCTGGTGCCGGGCCGCGAGAAGCAGGCGGCCATTCCCGCCGCGCTGCAGCCTGCCGAGTAAACGCGAATGGCGGCCGCGGTTTGTCGCGGCCGCCTGCTTCCTGGAAAGTCCGGAGAGACATCATGAAAGCTGCACTCCACACCGTGACCTCGACGCCCGAGTTGCCGGCCTATGTTCCATCCGGAAACGAATGCGAGCTCTTCGAGCATGCTTGGCGAAGGCGTTTGCCGGTGCTGCTCAAGGGGCCGACCGGTTGCGGCAAGACGCGCTTCGTTGCGCATATGGCGGCGCGGCTGGGACTGCCGCTTCACACCGTCGCCTGTCATGACGATCTGACCGCCGCCGATCTCACCGGCCGCTATCTGCTCCGGGGCGGCGACACCGTGTGGACCGACGGTCCGCTGACGCGCGCCGTACGCGAGGGCGGCATCTGCTATCTCGACGAGGTCGTGGAGGCGCGCAAGGACGTCACCGTCGTGCTGCATCCTCTGACCGACGATCGCCGCATCCTGCCGCTGGAACGTACCGGCGAGGAGTTGGTGGCGACGAACAGCTTCATGCTCGTGGTCTCCTACAATCCCGGCTACCAGACGCTGCTGAAGGCGTTGAAACCCTCGACGCGCCAGCGCTTCGTCGCCATCGAATTCGACTTCCTGCCGCCGGAGCAGGAGATCGGCGTCGTTTCCGCCGAAAGCGGGCTGTCGCCGGAGCGCGTGCGGCCGCTGGTCGGGCTGGCTGGGCGGCTGCGCGCGCTCAAGGGCCACGATTTGGAGGAGGGCGTCTCGACCCGGCTCGTGGTCTATTGCGCGACCCTGATTGCCGCGGGCACGCCGATTGCCGATGCCGTGCTGGCCGGCATGATCGAACCGCTCACCGACGATTCCGACGTGAAGGCGGCGCTGCTGGACGTCGCACGCGCCGTCATCGGGTGAGGCCGCGCCCATGCTGGACTTCCTCGAACTGGAGGAGACGGTCGGCCGCGCCTGGCACCGGATGGTCGGCGGCACCGCGAGCTATCCGGTTCACGCCGATCAGGCCGTCGCACTTGCCGAGATGAGGGGCCGGCTCGCGGTGATGTTCCGCGCGCTCGGCGGCGAGACCGGAGTGCAGATCGCAAGCGCAGGTGCTCGGAAATCGGGACACCGTCTCGGCTGGCGCCAGCGCATCGGCCTCGGAGACGAGCGATTGGAGCAGCCGGGTCGCGACGCGGCAACCATCTTCCTCCCCGATCGCATCTCGATCTTTCCCGACCGGGCCTTGAACGCGGCGCTCTATCGCTGGCTTGCGGCGTGGTTCGCCGCCGCACCGATCGAGACCATCACGGAAGCCGATCCGCTGCGGCGGGATCTTCTGGTGTTGCGCCGGGCGAGCGAGACGGCGGTCTGGGTGCTCACGCAATTTCCCGGGCTCGTCGCTGATTACGCGAAGCTCGCCGCAGCAACTGCCGGGGCCCGGCCTCGTCGTCCCTTGCCACGCATCGAGCAGGAGGTCGAACAGATCGTGCTGGCCTTGCTCGGCGCCGGCAAGGCGCCTGCGGGCAGATTGTGGCCGGCGATGATGGGGACGGGCCCGCTGCCGGACGAGGCGCCGCCGGGCTATCATTCGATCCTGCCGTGCCCGCTCTGGGGGGATTGCTGGACGCGAGAACTCTCGCCCGCAAATGCCGGCGAGGACGAGTGCGCACCGGGGGCGGAGGCCGCGACTGAGGACGATCGCAAGCGCTTTGCGGTCCGCGAGCGCGAGGACGATGCCAATCGCCGCGATCCTTTCGTGCTCAACCGCTTCGAGAAGATCCTCGCGATGGCCGAGATGGTCAATGTCGACCGTCCGGCCGACGACAGCGAGGACGAGGATGCGCAGAAAGCGGCCGACGATCTCGAGGAGATCACGCTCAGCCGCCGTAGCGGCAAGCCGGCCAGCCGGTTCAAGTTCGATCTCGACCTGCCACCGGAAGCCCTCGATGCGTCGCGGCTGAACGCGGATATCACCTATCCCGAATGGGACTATCGCAGCGGCTCCTATCTGCCGGATCATTGCCGCGTGCTCGCGGGCGCGGCCTCCGAGCAAGGTGAGAGTTGGACGCCCGACGACGCCACGCGCCGGCATATCCGCCAGGTGCGCCGCCGATTCGAGGTGTTGCGGCCGCGCCACGAACTGATGCGCGCCCAGGCCGACGGACACGACCTCGATCTCGACGCGCTCGTGCGAGCGCAGTGCGACTTGCGCGCCGGCAGCGGCGGCAGCGGTCTCGATCGCATCCATGTCGCCATGCGCCCGCAAGGGCACGATCTCGCCGTCACGCTGCTCGTCGACGTCTCGCTGTCCACGGACGCCTGGGTCGATGGCTATCGCGTGCTCGACGTCGAGAAGGAGGCGCTGCTGGTGCTCGCCCACGGGCTTTCGGCCTGCGGCGATCACCACAGCATCCTCACCTTCACCTCGCGCCGGCGCTCCTGGGTGCGGCTGGAAACCGTCAAGGCCTTCGGCGAGCCGATGAGCGGGGCGGTGGAGCGCCGGATCGGCGCGCTGAAGCCCGGTTATTACACGCGGATCGGCACGGCGGTGCGCCACGCCGCCGCCGAGCTCGCTCGCCAGCCGCAGCGCAAGAAGCTGCTGATCGTCCTCACCGACGGCAAGCCGAATGACGTCGATCATTACGAGGGCCGCTTCGCGGTCGAGGACACCCGCAAGTCGGTGCAGGAGGCGCGCCGGCTCGGCATCGCCGCCTTCGGCGTCACGGTTGACGCAACAGCGCAATCCTACTTCCCGACCCTGTTCGGCCGCGGCGGCTATGCCATCGTCGGCAACATCAAGCGGCTGCCCGCGGCACTGCCGGCGATCTATCGACAGGTCGCGCATTGATGGCGGAAAAACCTGAGGGCGACCATTCTCAGTGAGCTATTGCTCATCAATTGAGTATATGATCGAATGGCTGGATGGACCACGGCCGGTCAAGCCCCGATCTGATCATCTTCGATTGCGACGGCGTGCTCGTCGACAGCGAGCTGTTGAGCTGCCGGTGCCTGTCGGAAGTTCTCTCCGAATTCGGCATCGGGCTCAGCGTAGAGCAAGCGCTCGAGCTCTTCTTGGGGCGTAGCACCAAGGCGATCGAGCAGCATTATCGCAATCTCGGGCAGGTCGTGCCGGACGGATTTCTGCCGCGCTTGAAGTCGCAAGTGCTGACGACGTTCGCAGCTTCGCTTCAGCCGATCCCCGGCGTTGCGGGCGTGATGTCCGACTTGTCCGTGCCGTGTTGCGTGGCCTCATCCAGCGACATCGACCGCGTCGCGCTCTCGCTTGACATCACCGGCCTGCGGACGCATTTCGCCAACCGGATCTACACCGCGCAAATGGTCAGGCACGGCAAGCCGGCGCCCGATCTGTTTCTCCTCGCGGCGGAGAGGATGGGGGTACAGCCTGCGCGCACGCTGGTGATCGAGGACAGCGTCAGCGGCGTGCAGGCGGGCAAGGCGGCCGGCATGACCGTCTGGGGATTTGTCGGCGGCAGCCATTATCGTGGACGCGACGGCCGGGCTATATTGTCTGGCGCGGGGGCCGACCGGGTGTTCTCGCGCATGATCGACTTCCGGGAGGCGTGAGGCCCGCATGGCCGCCGAGAACGACAGATCGCGACTCGACGATGCCGCGCGCGCCGGCTGGCTCTATTTCATCGCCGGTCACACCCAGGACGAGATCGCAAAGATGCTCCAGGTCTCGCGCGCCTCGGCGCAGCGGCTGGTCTCGCTGTGCCTGGCCGAGCGCCTCATCACCTTCCGGCTCGAGCATCCCATCGCCGCCTGCATGGAGCTTGCGGCGCGCCTGAAGGAGCGCTTTGATCTCGTTCATTGCGAGGTGGTTCCGGCCGATCCGGCGGCGCCGCAAGCCACTGCGGGTATCGCCGAGCGTTGCGCCAACCTGCTCGATTCCACGCTGCGTTCGGAGACGCCGGTCATCGTCGCGCTCGGCACCGGCCGGGCGGTGCGCGCCGCAGTCGAGCGTGTGACGCCGATCGACCGGCCCAATCACCAGATCGTCTCGCTGGTCGGCAACATCTCCGCCGACGGCTCGGCGAGCTTTTACGACACCGTCGGCCGGCTCGCAGACCGCACCGGTGCGCGGCACTATCCGATGCCGCTGCCGTTCTTGATGTCGTCCGAGGACGAGCGCAACAAGATGGTCCGCATCGAGCCGATCACCAAGGTGAAGGCGGTCGCCGCCAAGGCGGATTTGCGCCTCGTCGGTATCGGCCAGATGGACCAGAAGGCGCAGGTCCATGTCGACGGCTTCGTTACCCGCGACGAATTGTTCGAGATGATGCGGCTGGGTGCCATCGGCGAGATCACCGGCTGGGCCTATGATTCCAAGGGCCGCCTGCTCAAATCCGGCACCAACAAGCGCCTCACCAGCATTCCGCCGGAAGTGCCGGCGAAGGCCACGACGATCGCTGCGGCGGTCGGTGCTGCCAAGGTGGTGGCGATCGCGGCGGCGCTGAGCGGGGGCCTGATCAACGGGTTGATCACCGACGAGACGACCGCAACGGCGATCCTGGAGCGGTAGGGGGCGATTTCGCCACTTGCGCCGCTGCGCTCCCTCTCCCGCTTGCGGGAGAGGGCTGGGGAGAGGGTCTCTCCGCTGGCAAGACTCCCCAAGAGGAGAAAGCCCTCACCCGTATCGCATCTGGCGATGCGATACGACCTCTCCCGCAACCGGGAGAGGTGGAGCAAGCCGCGCCACTCGTTCCGGACAACTGCCGCCACTTTCACGTCGCGTGCTTCCGTTCCCTCCCGCACCGCAGCACTCATAAGTTGCGCAAAGGCCGGCGCACCTGCTTGACAACCGCCCTCGCTTGCGTTGAACATACGCTCAACGCGTGAGCATATGCTCAAAACGCGAGTTTGTGGGAGGTCACCGTGAAACATGTCCTGGGCGCCGTCTGCGGCGCGTCTGCACTTTTGCTGGCCGTCCCCGCGATGGCCGAAACGACCCTGACGATCGCCACCGTCAACAATGGCGACATGATCCGCATGCAGGGGCTGACGGCCGAATTCACCAACAAGAACCCCGACATTTCAGTGAAATGGGTGACGCTCGAGGAGAACGTGCTGCGCCAGCGCGTCACCACCGACATCGCCACCAAGGGCGGCCAGTTCGACGTGCTCACCATCGGCACCTATGAGGTGCCGATCTGGGCCAAGAAGGGCTGGCTGGTGCCGCTCGCCAATCTCGGCGGCGATTATGACGTCGCCGACCTCCTGCCCAAGATCAAGGATGCGGTCTCCGTCGATGGCAAGCTCTATGCCGCGCCGTTCTATGGCGAGAGTTCGATGGTGATGTATCGCACCGATTTGTTCGAGAAGGCCGGCCTGAAGATGCCGGAGAAGCCGACCTGGGATTTCGTGATCGATGCGGCCAAGAAGCTGACCGACAAGAGCGCCGGCACCTACGGCATTTGCCTCCGCGGCAAGGCCGGCTGGGGCGAGAACATGGCGTTCCTCTCGGCCATGGCCAATTCCTACGGTGCGCGCTGGTTCGACGAGAAGTGGGCGCCGCAATTCAACACGCCGGAATGGAAGGCGACACTGACGACTTACGTCAATCTGATGAAGGAGGCCGGCCCTCCCGGCGCGAGCTCCAACGGGTTCAACGAGAACCTTGCGCTGTTCAATGCCGGCAAGTGCGCCATGTGGATCGACGCCACGGTCGCGGCATCCTTCGTCACCAACCCGAAGGATTCCAAGGTCGCTGACAAGGTCGGCTTCGCGCTCGCGCCCAACACCGGGCTCGGCAAGAACGCCAACTGGCTGTGGGCCTGGAACCTCGCGATCCCCGCCGGCTCCAAGAAGTCGGAAGCTGCCGAGAAGTTCATCGCCTGGGCGACGAGCAAGGATTACACCAAGCTCGTCGCGTCGAAAGAGGGCTGGGCCAACGTGCCGCCAGGCACGCGCACCTCGCTTTACAAGAACGATGAATATCTGAAGGTCGCCCCGTTCGCGAAACTGACGCTGGCCTCGATCGACGCGGCCGATCCGAACAAGCCCACGGTGAAGCCGGTGCCTTATGTCGGCGTGCAATACGCCGCGATCCCCGAATTCCAGGGCATCGGCACCCAGGTCGGCCAGCAATTCTCGGCCGCGCTGGCGGGATCAATGACGGTCGATGCCGCGCTTACCGCGGCGCAGTCCGCGACCGAGCGCGAGATGAAGCGCGCCGGCTACATCAAGTGAACCCGAGCTCTTCCTCCTGAGCTCAGACTTGCGGCCATCCAAAGTCATGGATGGCCGCCTTCTTCCAGCCAGCGGAGAGGCGTTGATGGCGACTCGGCAGACGCATGTCCTTGCGCGCTCGCTCCTGACGCCGGCGGTCGGGCTGCTGTTCATCTGGATGATCGTCCCGCTGGCGCTGACGATCTACTTCTCGACCTTGCACTACAGCCTGCTCGATCCCGGCTCCGAGTCGTTTGTCGGCTTGGAGAACTTCCGCTACTTCCTCACCGATCCCGCCTTCCTGGCTTCGCTCCAGAACACGCTGGTGCTGGTCGGCTCGGTGCTGGCGCTGACGATCCTGCTCGGCATTCCGCTGGCGCTGTTGATGGACCAGCCGGTGATCGGACGCAATTTCGTGCGGCTGATGGTGATCGCGCCGTTTTTCGTGATGCCGACGGTCAGCGCGCTGGTCTGGAAGAATTTGTTGATGCACCCGGTCTCCGGCCTGTTCGCCTGGCTGGCCTCTCTGTTCGGCCTGACCCCGATCGACTGGTTCAACGACGTGCCGCTGTTTGCCGTCATCCTGATCGTGACGTGGCAATGGCTCCCGTTCGCGACTCTGATCCTGCTCACCGCGCTGCAATCGCTCGACGAGGAGCAGAAGGAGGCCGCCGAGATGGACGGCGCCAGCGCCGTCTCGACCTTCATCTACATCACGCTGCCGCACCTGGCGCGGCCCATCACGGTGGTGATCCTGATCGAGACCATCTTCCTGCTGACGGTTTTTGCAGAGATCTACGTCACCACGGGCGGCGGCCCCGGACTATCGACCACCAACATCGCTTTCCTGATCTATTCGCAGGCGTTGATTCAGTACGATGTCGGCACGGCGTCCGCAGGCGGCCTCGTTGCGGTCGTGATCGCGAATATCGTCGCCTTCTTCCTGGTCCGCATCGTCGGCCGCAATCTGGAGGCGTGAGACCATGGCACGGATGGCGACGACGCAGCGGGTGGTGGTCTCGACGATCGGGGCTTGGTTCTTCGGCTTCCTGATCTTCTTCCCGATCCTCTGGATGGTCCTGGCGAGCTTCAAGACCGAGCTCGAGGCCTTCGCCGTGCCGCCATCCTTCCTGTTCTTTCATTGGACCACCGAGAATTACGCGACGGTGCAGGAACGCAGCGACTATTTGCACCACGCGATGAACTCGATCATCATCGCCGGCGGCTCGACGCTCATCGCTCTCCTGATAGCTATTCCCGCGGCCTGGTCGATGGCGTTCTCGCCGACCAAGCGCACCAAGGACATCCTGCTCTGGATGCTCTCGACCAAGATGATGCCGCCGGTCGGCGTGCTGGTGCCGATCTACCTGATCTACAAGAGCTTCGGTCTGCTCGATTCCCGCATCGGTCTCGTCTTCATCCTGTGCCTCGGTAATCTGCCGATCGTGATCTGGATGCTCTTCACCTATTTCAAGGAGATCCCGCGCGACATCCTTGAAGCCGCGCGCATGGACGGCGCCACCATCGGCCGCGAGCTGGTCTATGTCTTGACGCCAATGGCGATCCCGGGGCTGGCCTCGACGCTGCTGCTCAATTTGATCCTGGCCTGGAACGAGGCGTTCTGGACGCTCAACCTGTCGACCTCGAACGCTGCACCGCTCACCACGTTCATCGCTTCCTATTCCAGCCCGGAAGGGCTGTTCTGGGCCAAATTGTCGGCAGCCTCGACGCTGGCGATCGCCCCCATTCTCGTCCTCGGTTGGTTCAGCCAGAAGCAGCTCGTGCGCGGGCTCACCTTTGGCGCGGTGAAGTAAAGGGGCTGCCGGATCATGGGTCAGATCACACTTCAGGATGTACAGAAATCCTTCGGCCCCGTGCACATCATCAAAGGCGCGGATCTCGACATTGCCGACGGCTCCTTTGTGGTGTTCGTCGGTCCCTCCGGCTGCGGCAAGACCACGCTGCTGCGTCTGATCGCGGGGCTCGAAGACGTCTCCGGCGGCAAAATCCTGATCGACGGCAAGAACGTCGTCGACACGCCGCCCGCCAAGCGCGGGCTGTCGATGGTGTTCCAGTCCTACGCGCTCTATCCGCATATGAGCGTGCGCGGCAATATCGGCTTCGGTCTGAAGATGGCGGGCCTTGCCAAGGATGAGATCAACCGCAAGGTCGAGGCCGCGGCCGCGACGCTGAACCTCACGCCCTATCTCGATCGCAAGCCGCGCGAGCTTTCCGGCGGCCAGCGCCAGCGTGTCGCGATCGGGCGGGCCATCGTGCGCGAGCCCAAGGCTTTCCTGTTCGATGAGCCGCTGTCCAACCTCGATGCCGCGTTGCGCGTGCAGATGCGCATCGAGGTGACACGGCTCCAGAAGCAGCTTGGCACGACCGCGATCTATGTCACCCACGACCAGGTCGAGGCCATGACCATGGCCGACAAGATCGTCGTGCTCAATGGCGGCAAGATCGAGCAATATGGCTCGCCCCTGGAGCTTTATGAGCGGCCCGCCAATCTCTTCGTCGCCGGCTTCATCGGTTCCCCCAAGATGAACTTCGTCACCGGAGAGTTCGCCTTGCAACGTGGCGCCGCCACCATCGGCGTGCGGCCGGAGCATCTCAAGATTGAGCGCGAGGGCGACGGCGGCTGGCTGGGAACCATCGCCGTCGCCGAGCATCTCGGCAGTGACACCTTCCTTTACGTCGATGCCGGTCAGCTCGGCATGCTGACGGCGCGCTACATCGGCGAGTTGAGTTTGCACGCCGGCGACCGTGTGTCGCTGGCGCCGGACCCCGCGCGCATCCATCGCTTCGATCAGGGCGGCAACGCGCTTCGAGGCTGACAAGAGACGGCAAGAAAACGGCAAGAAACGGAAAGACCACCATGTACCTGGAAAAATTCAAGCTGAACGGCAAAACCGCGTTCATCACCGGCGGCGGACAGGGCATTGGCCTTGGCTGCGCGGAAGCGCTGGCTGAAGCCGGCGCCAGGGTCATCATTGGCGACCGCGACAGCAAGGTCGCCGACAGCGCGAAAGCCAGCCTGAAGGCGAAGGGGTTTGACATCGAGACCGCGATTATGGACGTGACCGACACCAAGCGCGTGGCGGAGGTCGCGAACGACCTCGTCGCCCGCCACGGCAAGGTCGACATTCTCGTCAACAATGCCGGCATCGCCCGCAGCGAAACCCCGGCCGAGACCGTCACCGACGAGCACTGGCTCAACGTCATCGACGTCAACCTCAACGGCACCTTCTGGTGCTGCCGCGAATTCGGCAAGCACATGCTGAAGGCAAAAAGCGGCGCCATCGTCAATGTCGGCTCGATGTCCGGCTTCATCGTCAACAAGCCGCAGGAGCAATGCTTCTACAACGCCTCCAAGGCAGGCGTGCATCATCTGACCAAATCGCTGGCCGCCGAATGGGGCGCGCGCGGCATCCGCGTCAATGCGGTGGCGCCGACCTACATCGAGACGCCGCTCAACGCTTTCGTGAAGAGCAACGCCAAAATGTACGACGCCTGGATCGGTGGAACTCCGATGGCGCGCATGGGGCAGGTCGAGGAGATCGCCTCGGTCGTGCTTTTCTTGAGCTCGGAGGCCGCGAGCCTGATGACCGGCAGCATCGTGCTGGTGGATGGCGGCTACACTTGCTGGTAGGCTTGCGTCAAAACCGACGAAGCTGGAGCGACAATGCCGCGAGCGTATATCGGCGTCGACGTGGGGACCACGAGCACGCGGGCAGGGGTGTTTGACGAGGCCGGCACTCTGCTTGCGACCGCGCGGCACCCGATCAGGATCTGGCACGAGGCTGGCGACATCGTCGAGCAGTCATCCCAGGACATTTGGGACGCCTGCACGACATCGGTGCGGGCGGCAATGGCGGAAGCGGCCATCGCGCCCGATAGCGTCGGCGGCATCGGCTTCGACGCCACGTGTTCCCTCGTGGTGCTGGATCCGCAAGGAGAGCCGCTCACCGTCAGCGCATCCGGCGACAAGCAACGCAATGTCATCGTCTGGATGGATCATCGTGCCATCGCCGAGGCGCGGCTGATCAACGAGACCGAGGACGCCGTGTTGCGCTATGTCGGCGGCTCGATCTCGCCCGAGATGGAGATGCCGAAGTTGTTGTGGTTGAAGCGGCACCTTCGTGGGAGCTTTGACGCCGCTGGCCACTTCTTTGATCTCTCGGATTATTTGACCTGGCGCGCGACTGGCTCGCTGCAGCGCTCGACCTGCACCGTCACCTGCAAATGGAACTATCTCGCCCACGACGGCGGCGGCTGGAGCGCGCAATTCTTCAAGCGCATCGGTCTGTCCGACTTCGTCAACGAGAAATACGCCCGCATCGGCACCGAGATCGTTGCCCCCGGCACGCGGCTCGGCACCGGTCTCACCCGCGCGGCTGCGGCCGGGCTTGGCCTGTCGCCGGGCATACCGGTGGGTGCCTCGCTGATCGACGCCCACGCCGGCGGCATCGGCGCGATCGGCGGACGCGACGGAACGGGCGGGGCGAGTGATGTCTGCGACCGGCTCGCCTACATCATGGGAACGTCGGCCTGCATCATGGCGACGACCCGCGAGCCGTGCTTCGTGCCCGGCGTGTGGGGGCCTTATTACTCCGGCATGGTCCCGGACTTCTGGCTCAACGAGGGCGGCCAATCGGCGGCAGGTGCAGCGATCGACCATCTCCTCAAGTCGCATCCGGGCCATGCCGAGGCGAGCGCGGCGGCGCGCAGCGATGGCCTCGACCTCATCGACTTCCTCGAGCGGCGCATCATCGCGCGCGCGGGCAGCGTCAGCCGCGCCGCGCTGCTCGCTCGCGACCTTCATGTGCTTCCTGAGTTCATCGGCAACCGCTCGCCCTACGCCGACCCTGATACGCGCGCGGTGATCACGGGGCTCGATCTTGACACCGACATCGCCTCGATGGAGCGGCTGTTCGTTGCCGGCCTGTGCGGGCTCGCCTATGGGCTCACCGAAGTGATCGAAGCCTTTGCCGCGCATGGCGTGCGCTCCAGCATCATGATCATGGGGGGCGGCGCCAGTCGAAGCCCGCTGGTGCGGCAGATCATGGCCGACACCACCGGCCTCACCGTCGCGCTGCCGCAGACGAAAGAGCCGGTGCTTCTTGGGGCTGCGATGTTGGGGGCGGTGGCTGGCGGCGCCTACGCTTCGATCGGCGAGACCATGGCCAAGATGTCGGCGCTGGGACGGAAGAGCGAGCCGACCGCACCTGACATGGCAGCGTTTCACACACGCAAGCGCGAGGTCTACAAGCTGCTGCGCGAAGTCGATCGCGGCAGCCGGGCGGCGATGCGCGACCTCGCGAGAGGTTGAGACAAATGCTGATTGCTTGCGGCGATGCGCTGATCGATTTCGTGCCGACGCGAAACGCCGACGGCCGCGAGGCGGTGATGCCCGCGGTCGGCGGCTCATGCCTGAACGTCGCGATCGGCATGGCGCGGCTCGGCGCGCCGACCGGTTTTGTCGGCGGCATCTCGACCGACCTGTTCGGGCGCTTGATCGCGGATCACGCTGCCGCCTCGCATGTCGACCTCCGCCTCGCCACCCGCAGCGACCATCAGACCACGCTCGCCTTTGTCCGCATCGTCGCAGGCGAGTCGCACTACGCCTTTTACGATGCCGAGACCGCGACGCGAAACTGGGCCTACCGGCGCGGGTCCATTCCCTTCGATACGGTCGAGGCCGTTCATGTCGGCTCGACGACGCTCGTCAACGACCAGGGAGCCGCCGAGACCAAAGCGCTGATCGCAGACGCGAAATCCTCTTCGACGATCTCCTTCGATCCGAACTGCCGGCCCAATTTGGTGAAGGACAAGCCGGCTTACCTGGCGCGCATGGCCGAGTTCGCCGGCAGCGCCGATCTCATCAAGATGTCGGACGTGGACTTCGCCTACCTCTTCGGCGACGAGCGTTATGAGCAGCGAGCGAGCGCGCTGCTGAGACAAGGCACCAGCCTCGTCGTCGTCACCCGCGGCAACAACGGCGCGATCGCGTGGCACGGGGGGGCAGGGGCGATCGAGGTCGCCGCGCCGAAGGTCGAGGTCGCCGATACCATCGGCGCCGGAGACAGCTTTCAGGCGGCGCTGCTGTTCGCGCTGCACAAGCAGGGGCGCCTTGCCCGGCCGCGATTGAAGGACATCGGAGCGGACGAGCTCCGCCGCGCGCTGTCCTTTGCCGCCAATTGCGCCGGCCTGACCTGCACCCGCCCGGGCGCCGACCCGCCCTGGAGCCGTGAGATCACCTCGCCCTTGTAGCCCGTCACAGCGGCGCGACGACTTTCTCGGCGCATTTGAGGAAGGTTCGGATCAGCGGGCTCTGAGAATCCCGCCGCCAGCAGACTGCGATATCGATGGAGTCGGTGGCGTCGCGCAGCGGCCTGAACACGATGCCGCGTGGTGCGCCGAGCTGCGCGCAGGCGGGTAGGATGGCGAGACCTTCACCGGCCAGAACCAGGCTCATCGCCGAATGCACCGTCTCCACCCGGCTCGCAATCGGCATCACGATGTGATGCCGCCGCAGCAAGGCCGCGACCGCGGAGGAGGCTGGGTCGTGGTCCGGCCACGGCAGCGCGATCAGCGAGCGGCCCTGCAATTTCGCCATCGGCACTGCGCCAAGGCGGGCGAGCGGTGAGCGGATCGGCATCGCCAGCATGAACGGTTGCGCGCCGACCCGCGCCACCTGGATTTCAGGTTGATGGATCGCCGGCATGCACAGCGCGACCGTGACGCTGCGGTCGAGCAGCCGCGCCTCGCGCGTCGAGGCGCTGAGCTCGGCGAAGTCGAGGTCGACGCCGGGAATCGAGCGGCGCAGCTCGGGGATCAGGCGCGGCAGCACTGCATTGGCCAGCACGAACATGTAGCCGACCGACAGCCGGCCGCGTCGCCCGGAGGCAACGGCACGCGCAGCTTCCGCGCCGTCGGCCGCAAGCGCCAGCGCCTCGCTGGCGCGCACCTGCAGCGCCTGACCTGCCTCGGTCAAGTCCATGCCGCGCGTGCCGCGGCGGAACAGGGGCGCGCCGATCTCGGCTTCCAACTTGCGGATCTGGACGGAAAGGGGTGGCTGCGCCATCCGCAGCCGCTCGGCGGCCTTGCCGACGCTGCGCGCCTCGGCGACGGCGACGAAATAGCGGAGCCTGCGAAGATCCATTGGCATACCGAAAACGTATGGGTTGACGATCAAAATGGTATTGGACGGTCAGTTAACAAAACTGTCATTCTGGCTGTCAATGGCTGGGCCAACGGTGGCCCGCTTCGGAGCGTGATGTGACGATGAACGGCGATCCCTGCCACTTGTCTGCAACCGAACTGCGCGGACTCATCGCCACAAGGAAGATTTCCCCCGTCGAGATCCTCAGTGCCGTGCTCGCGCGCGCCCAGGCGCTGCAGCCCGAGCTGAACTGCTTCATCACGCTCTGTGGCGAGCAGGCGATGGCTGAGGCGCGCGGGGCGGAGCGCAAGGTGATGGCGGGCGAGCCGCTCGGCCTGCTCCATGGCATCCCCGTCACCGTCAAGGACATCGTCAACACCAAGGGCGTCAAGACCACCTTCGGCGCCATTCCCTACAAGGACAATGTGCCGAATGAGGATGCCGTTGCGGTTGCGCGGCTGCGCAGCGAAGGCGCGATCCTGATCGGCAAGACCACGACGCCGGAATTCGGCAGCAAGTGCCTGACGGACTCGCCCTTGTTCGGCCGCACCCGAAATGCGTGGAGCGCGGAGCGCTCCTCCGGCGGCTCGAGCGGCGGCGCGGCTGTTGCGGTCGCCAGTGGCATCGCGCCGCTCGCGATCGCCACCGACGGCGGCGGGTCGACGCGGATTCCCGCCGCCTGCAACGGCGTGGTGGGCCTGAAGCAGAGCAATGGCGTCATCCCGCACAGCCAGGCGCTGGACGTGTTCGGCAACCAGACCTATGTCACGCCGACCACCCGCACCGTCGCCGACACTGCGCTGATGATGCAGGCGATATCAGGCGAGGATCCCAGCGATCCCTGGTCGATCGGCGTCCCCGTGCCTGATTTCGTCGGCACGGCTGCCGCGCGCGGCGATCTGCGTGGACAGCGGATCCTGTATTGCCTGACGCCGCCGGGCCGTCCGGTGTCCGCCGAGGTCGCCAGCAGTTTCAAGGCGAGCCTCGACCGGCTGGCGGGGCTCGGCGCCGAGCTCGAGGAATTCTCCGGCGAAGGTTTCGATATCGAGCCGATCTGGCGCGCCATCAACCACACCGTCTGGCGCACGCGCTTTGCAAAACTCGCGGCCGAGCACAAGGATGAGCTGAGCGAGGCTTTCCTCAAGCAGCTCGCGCTCGCTACCGAGGTCCGCGGCGTCGACTACCAGGAGGCGATGTTCGCGCGCACCGCGCTGTTCCGCCGCGTGCAATCGCTGCTTGCGCGCGGGCACCTCCTGGCGATGCCGACCCTCACGCGCACTGCGCTGCCGATCAGCCAAGACCTGTTCGGCAGCATCGAAATCGATGGTCGGCATTTCGACAGCGTCCGGCCGAACTGGTTCCCCTGGACCATGCCGTTCAACATGACCGGCCATCCCGCCGTCAGCCTGCCCTCGGGTTTCGGCCGCGACGGCCTGCCGATCGGGCTCCAGCTCGTCGGCCGTTTCCGCGCCGATGCCGAATTGCTGCGCGTGAGCGCACTGTTCGAAGCTTCGACCGGCCTTCTGTCCCGCTGGCCGGCTTGAGGAGATGGGCATGCAGCAAAGGGCTTGTGTGCAAAGGGCTTGCCTCAGCCGCCCGGACATGTTGATCGTGCCGCAGCTGAGCCCTGAAGCCGAGCGCGCATGAGCGTTTTTGTCCTCCGACGTCTGTTGACCTTGCTGGCGACGCTGGTCGGCGCCTCGCTGATCATCTTCCTTGTGCTCGACGCGCTTCCCGGCAACGCCGCGCAGATGCTGATGGGCGCCGACGCCTCGCCGGACGCGGTCCGCGCGCTCACCGTCAAGCTCGGGCTCGACCAGCCGCTGGCGGTTCGTTATTTGCACTGGATCAAGGGACTTCTCTCCGGCGATCTCGGCAACTCCTATGTCTACGGCACGCCGGTGGCCAGCCTGATCGCGGAGCGGCTCGTGCTGACGTTTCCGCTCGCGATCATGGCCATGACGATCACGGTGACGCTGGCGCTCTCCGCCGGCATCTACACCGCCGCCAACCACAACAAGCTTGGCGACGTCGGTGTGATGTCGCTGACGCAGGTCGGCATCGCGCTGCCGAATTTCTGGTTCGCGATCCTGCTGGTCCTGTTGTTCTCCGTGCGGCTGCAATGGCTCTCGGCGGGCGGCTTTGCCGGCTGGGAGGACGGCATCTGGCTCGGCGTGAAGTCGCTGCTGTTGCCGGCAATCTCGCTCGCCGTGGTGCAGGCCGCGATCCTCGCGCGCGTCACGCGCTCGGCGGTTCTCGAAGTGCTGCGCGAAGACTTCGTCCGCACGGCGCGTGCGAAGGGCCTCGGCAAGCGCGAAGTGCTGTGGAGCCACGTGCTGCGCAACGCCATGATCCCCGTCATGACGGTGATGGGGCTGCAGTTCGCCAATCTGCTCGCCGGCACCATCGTGATCGAGAACGTGTTCTATCTGCCGGGCCTTGGCCGGCTGATCTTCCAGTCGATCGCCAACCGCGACCTCATCGTGGTGCGCAATTGCGTGATGCTGCTCGCGACCATGGTCGTCATCGTCAATTTCGTGGTCGACGTGCTCTATGCCTTCATCGATCCCCGGATCAAGGTCCACGACCTGTGAGCGAGCCCTTGACGATTGACCTGCCGCTTGCAACCCGCCCGCTGCCGGCCCGTACATTCTGGCGCCGCGCGCTGCGCCACCGCAGCTTCGTGATCGGTGGTGCGCTGAGCCTGTTGGTGCTCGCCGCGGCCGTGCTGTCGCTAGTGTGGACGCCGTGGTCGCCCTACGAGATCGACATCGCTGCAAAACTCCGGCCGCCCTCGGCCGCGCACTGGCTTGGTACCGATTCCTTCGGCCGCGACATCGTCTCGCTGCTGCTCGCCGGCGCCCGTTCGACCATCATGGTCGGTGTCATCGCCGTCAGCATCGGTCTGACCTTTGGCGTCACGCTCGGCCTGATCGCGTCGGCCCGGCGCGGCTGGACCGAAGAGATCATCATGCGCTTCTCCGATTTCACCTTCGCCTTTCCGGCCGTGCTGTCCGCGATCATGCTCGCCGCGGTCGCGGGGCCGGGCATGGTGACCTCGATCGTCGCGATCGGCATCTTCCAGATCCCGACACTGACCCGGCTGACGCGCGGCTCGGCCAATGCGATCTGGGCGCGCGAATTCGTGCTGGCCGCGCGTGCTGCAGGCAAGGGCAAATTCCGCATCACCATCGAGCACGTCCTGCCCAACATCCTGTCGATCCTGATCGTGCAGGTCACCATCCAGTTTGCGCTTGCCATCCTTGCCGAAGCCGCCTTGTCCTATCTCGGCCTTGGTACGCAGCCGCCGCAACCGTCATGGGGGCGGATGCTGAACGATGCGCAGACGCTGCTGTTCCAGTCGCCGATGCTCGCGGTCTATCCGGGCGCTGCGATCGCGATCGCGGTGCTCGGCCTCAATCTGCTCGGTGACGGATTGCGCGACTTGCTCGACCCCAGACTGGCGCGGGAACGATGACGATGGGTGAGCGCTCCAACATGCCGCTGATCGAGGTCGCCAATCTCGGCGTGCGCCTCAATACCAGCCGCGGGCCGGCACAAGCCGTGCGCGGCGTCAGCTTCGCCCTGAAGCGCGGCGAGACGCTCGGCCTCGTCGGTGAGTCCGGTTGCGGCAAGTCGGTCACTGCGATGTCCCTGATGGGGCTGCTGCCTGACAGCGCCGTGGTCTCGGGCAGCATCAAGCTCGACGGCAACGAGATCGCGCGATTGCCGGACGCGGATTATTGCCGCCTGCGCGGCAACCGCATCAGCATGATCTTCCAGGAGCCGATGACGGCGCTCAATCCGATGCACACGATCGGGCATCAGGTTGCCGAGCCGCTGCGGCGTCACAAGAGGCATTCGGCGGCGCAGGCGCGCAACGAGGCGATCGCCTTGCTCGACCGTGTCGGACTGCCCGACCCGGCGCGGCGCGTCGATGCCTATCCGCACCAGTTTTCCGGCGGCCAGCGCCAGCGCATCACCATCGCCATGGCGCTCGCCTGCGAGCCCGATTTGCTGATCGCGGACGAGCCGACCACCGCGCTCGACGTCACCATCCAGGGCCAGATCCTCGACCTCATCGCCGATCTCGTCGAGGAGCGCGGCATGTCGATGATCCTGATCTCACACGATCTCGGCGTCATCGCCGAGAACGTGCAGCGCATGATGGTGATGTATGGCGGCACCGTCGTCGAGAGCGGGCCGACCGACGAGGTGTTCCGCCGCATGGGCCATCCCTATACGCAGGGCCTGTTCCGCGCCCGGCCGAAGCTCGGCGCGCGCAAGGGGACGCGGCTGAAGACGATCTCGGGCACCGTGCCGGAGCTCGCCGATCTGCCTTCCGGCTGCACCTTCTCCGACCGGTGTCCGCTGGTGATCGATCAGTGCCGCGCCGCGCTTCCACCGATGGTCGACGTCGGACCCGGGCACTTCGTGCGCTGTATCAGGACTGATGTCTCGATGGCAGAACGCGTCGGAGCGCTGATCGCATGAGCACCGCACCTCTTCTCGACGTGAAGGATCTCGAACAGCGCTACGCCCTGCCGCGGGAAAGCCTGTTTCGCCCGCCGGGGCAGGTGCGTGCGCTCAATGGCGTGAGTGTGCAGGTTGCCGCCGGCAAGAGTCTCGGCGTCGTTGGCGAATCCGGATCGGGCAAGTCGACCTTCGCGCGGCTGGTGATGGCGCTGGAGCGGCCGACATCGGGGCAGGTCGCGCTGCTTGGCCGCGATCTCAATCGCATCTCCGCCGATGAGCTGCGTCGTGCCCGCCGCGATTTCCAGATGGTGTTCCAGGATCCTTACGGCTCGCTCGATCCGCGCCAGACCATCGCACGCATCGTCGCCGAGCCGCTGACGGTGCTGGAGGGGGCCGATCGCGCCACGTTCCGCGAACGTGTCGCCGCCGCGCTGCGCCAGGTCGGTTTGCGCGATGCGGACATGGACAAATATCCGCACGAATTCTCCGGCGGCCAGCGCCAGCGCATCGCCATTGCGCGCGCGCTGATCACCCAGCCCAAGCTGATCGTCGCCGACGAGCCGGTCTCCGCGCTCGACGTCTCCGTGCAGGCGCAGGTGCTCAACCTGATGCAGGACCTCCAGGAGCAATTCGGCCTGAGCTTTATCCTGATCAGCCATGATCTCGCCGTCGTTGACTATCTCTGCGACGAGGTCGCGGTGATGTATCTCGGCCGCATCGTCGAGCAGGGCCGGCCCGAAGATCTGTTCGAGCGTTGCGCCCATCCCTACACGCGAGCGCTGCTGGACGCGGTGCCGCGGGCGCGCGCCGGCGGCGGCCGGCGGCGGCGCGGGGGGCAGGCGATTGCCTCGCAATCGGCGGCCACGACCGGATGCCCCTATGTCGCGCGCTGTCCGCTCGCCGACCAGCATTGCCGCGAGGTTCCGCCTGAGTTACGCAAGATGGGCGAGGGGCACCTTGCCGCCTGCCACAGGGCGGAGGCCGTGATGGCGTTGCCGCGGCCGGCCATGGAAGGTTAGTGTCCGGCGCAGGATTGGCGTAGGCTCACGAAGACAGCAGGCCGGGGAGTTACGAGATGTTCAGGAAACTATCGATCGTCGCCTTTGCCGCCGCGCTCATCGCGGCGCCTTTGCCCGTGCTGGCGCAGAGCAAGAAGGACAGCGTCGTCATGGCGATGGCGCTGGAGCCTCCGGGGCTAGATCCGACCAATGCGGCCGCTGCCGCGATCGCCGAGGTCACGCTCTACAATATCTACGAGACCCTGACCAAGATCAACGAGGACGGCTCCGTCTCGCCGCTGCTGGCCGAGAGCTGGACCGCATCGCCCGACCTGAAGACCTATACGTTCAAGCTGCGCAAGGGCGTCAAATTCCACAATGGCGAGCCGTTCGATTCCGCCGCGGTGAAGTTCTCCTTCGAGCGCAACGCCGCGCCGACCAGCACCAACAAGGACAAGAGCCTCTACCAGGCGTTCGAGAAGGTCGAGGCGCCGGACGCCGATACGGTCGCGATCACCCTGAAATATGGCGAGCCGAACCTGCCGTTCCTGCTGGGGCAGGCGGGCGGCTCGATTGTCGAGCCGAAGAGCGCTGCAACCAATATCACGCAGCCGGTCGGCACCGGGCCCTATCAGCTCGGGGCCTGGGCCAAGGGCTCTTCGATCACGCTGACCAAGTGGGCCGACTACCGCAACGCCGCCGCGGTCAAGCTGTCCAAGGTGACGATCCGCTTCATCTCGGAGCCGGCGGCGCAAACCGCCGCGCTGCTCTCGGGCGACGTCGACGCATTCCCGCGCGTCGCCGCACAGCGCGCCATGGCGCAGTTCAAGGCCGATCCGCGCTTCACAGTGCTGATCGGGGGCTCCAGGGCCAAGACCATCGTCGCGATCAACCACCGCAAGAAGCCGCTCGACGACGTCCGCGTCCGCCGTGCCATCCTCGCCGCGATCGACCGCAAGGCAATGATCGACGGCGCCGTCGACGGTTTCGGCACGCCGATCGGCAGCTTCTACGTGCCGGGCGCGCTCGGCTATGTCGACACCACCGGCATCAACTCCTACGACCCCGAGAAAGCCAAGAAGCTGCTTGCAGAGGCCGGCGTCACCACGCCGCTCGAATTATCGCTGAAGCTGCCGCCGCCGTCCTATGCGCGGCAGGGCGGCGAGATCGCCGCAGCCCAGCTCGCCAAGGTCGGCATCGTCGCCAAGATCGAGAACGTCGAATGGGCGCAATGGCTATCGCAGGTCTTCGCCGGCAATGGTCCGCACAATTTCGACCTCACCATCGTCAGCCATGTCGAGCCGTTCGATCTCGTCAAGATCACCGAGGCGGACTATTATCTCGGCTACAACAACGAGGCGTTCAACACGCTCTACAAGCAGATCGTGTCGACGCCGGACGAGGCCGCCCGCGCAAAGCTGCTCGGCGACGCCCAGCGCATGCTCGCGACCGACGCCGTCTCCGCCTACCTGTACCAGCCGCAGCTGATCACCATCACGAACAAGAAGCTGAAGGGCATCTGGAAGGACGTGCCGCAATACGAGAACGATTTCTCGACGTGGTATTGGGAGTAGGGCGGGGTCAGCACGTGCCTCCAAACCAAAACCTGAAAAACAACCCCATGCACAGTAGCCGGGCATAGTCATTTCAATGGCTTGCGCGTTGCTCGCTGCGATGGTTGGCGCGATGCGCTGGGACGTTGACCCGTCGGGCAAAACACTGGCAACATGACAACATCGCGGCCTCATGGTTCGGGACGCGCCGTCAGGCGAGGCACGCCATGAAGAAGCCAACTGGCCTCGCTGCGGCCGGCATCGCGGTGCCGATCCCCCTCAAGCTCGACGACGCATCGATGAGCGATATCGCTCAAGCCCTCGCCGACGGTCGGGTCAATGCGACGGCGCTGACCAAAGCTTACCTCGCGCGTATCGAGGCCTACGATCGCGGCGGGCCGGCGCTCAACGCCGTGCGCGCGCTCAACCCCGACGCGCTTGGGATCGCAAGCAAGCTCGACGGCACAAAACCATCGGCGAGGCAGCCGCTGGCCGGAATCCCGATCCTGGTGAAGGACAACATCGCCACGGGCGACAAGCAGCCGACGACGGCGGGCTCGCTGGCGCTGGAAGGCGCGCATGCAAGAGACGACGCCACAATCGTCAAGCTGCTGCGCGATGCTGGCGCGGTGATCCTGGGCAAGGCGAACCTGACCGAGTTCTCGAACATGCTCGCGGTCGACATGCCCGCGGGCTATTCGTCGCTCGGGGGCCAGGTGAAGAACCCTTATGCGCCGATGCTGATCGACGATCGCGGCATCCCGGTCGTGCCGCCGGGCGGATCGAGCGCGGGTTCGGCGGTTGCCGTGGCGGCCGGCTTGTGCGCGGCTTCGATCGGCACCGAGACCTCGGGCTCGCTGCTGTACCCTGCCAGCCAGAATGGCCTCGTCACCGTCAAGCCGACGGTCGGACTTGTCAGTCGCGCCGGCATCGTGCCGATCGCGCACAGCCAGGACACCGCAGGGCCGATGACGCGCACCGTGCGTGACGCGGCGATGCTGCTGAACGTGCTCGCCGCCAAGGATGTGCTCGACCCCGCGACGGAGCGGCAAAGGCGGCCGGTCGATTACACTGCCGGCCTCATGCGGGATGCGATGAAGGGCGCGCGCATCGGCGTGCCGAGCGACCCGGCCGACCCGCTCAACAATCCCTATTACGGCAAGCTGCCGCCGAGGTCGGCCGAGGTGCTCGCTGACGCGATCACGGTGCTGGAAGATCTCGGCGCCGTCATCGTCCGCGCCAGCATACCGACGCCTGGCTGGATCGGTGGGCCGGGTACGACGATGGCCGTGCTGAACCGCAATCCGCTGAGCCGCCACAAGGGCACTGTCGCGAGGCCGCCGGTGGTCTTCCTTTATGAGCTGAAACGCGATCTCGACCTCTACCTCAGGGATTGGGCGACCGACACCGAGATCAGGAGCATCGCCGACATCATCGCCTTCAATGCAGCGCATGCGGAGCAAGCGCTGCGCTTTGGCCAGGACCACTTCCTCGCCGCCAACATGACCAGAGGCGATTTAAGCGAGCGCGAATACAAGTCGGCACGTGCCATGGATTTGCTCTCCGCCAAGACGCGCGGCATGGACGCCTACATGAACCAGCACAAGCTCGACGCGGTGCTATTCCCCGGCAGTGAAGGATGCGGGATCGCCGCCAAGGCAGGCTATCCCAGCGTCTTGGTGCCGGCCGGCTTCATCTCGGGAGCAGACGACAAGGATACGCCCGACTACCCGCTCGGCATCACCTTCGCAGGCCGTGCCTGGAGCGAACACAAGCTGCTGCGCCTGGCCTACGCCTACGAGCAGGCTTCCAACATCCGCAAACCGCCGCCGGGGTTGGCGGGCGTTTAGATCGAACCCCTCGGAGTGAGCCGCAGGGCGTGCACGACCAAATCCGGATGTCTGTTCTGGAAAAGGTAAAGCGGTCCTGCGCGTTCGCTTGAGGAATGTCGCCCTTTGACTCATTGCAGACTTCGGCAGTTCGCTGTCGCTCGTGACAGTCGCCCGCGGCCCTGGCTCAGAGAGGGAGTCGGGGCCTCGCGGCAGCGCGAGGGGCCTCTGCTAAAATTAGCGGCCCATCTCGACTATCCTTCGGCGAATACCGCCTCAGGTAAAAGAGATTCGCAAAAATTCTCCACTGACCGGTGCGAGGTGCTAACCTTACACCCAATAGCGTGGCCAGTAGGGGGGCACATGCGACGGCGGGAGTTCCTCGAACTCGGCGTTTTTGGCGCTGCAGCAGGATCGACATTATTTGGTCGGGGCTCGAGCGCGCAGTCCGTGCGAAAACGTCCGCTCATTGCATGGGCAGGAGCTGCACCTCCGGGGGCGAAGTTGCCCCAATTCATAGTAGACTTGGTGTTCGGCAATTTCATTAAGGGGCTTTCTGACTTCGGCTACGAGCAAGGCCGTAACATCGATATCATTCGGCGAACGGACATTTTGCGGGACCGGGTACCATCGATTGAGGAGATGGTCGCTCTGCTCAAGCCAGATATCATCGTTGCGCCAGCAACACTGGAAGCCGTCGCTGCCCGAAAGGCAACATCGATAATCCCGATCGTCTGCCCCGCGCTTGCCGATGCGGTCCATCTCGGATTGATTGCCAGCGAAGCTCGCCCGGGCGGAAATGTCACGGGCATTGAGCCCTACATCGCGGGTTTGCCGACCAAGCAAATTGATCTCGCGCGAGAAATCGTGCCGAAGGCAAGGCGTGTCGGGCTGCTCGGCAACATGAAAGATCCCAAAGGTCCGCCTCAAGTCGGGGACTTGAGGGCAGCATGTGGGGCTTTGAGCCTCAACGTGGTTGAAGCCGATGTTAGCATGGCGCAGGACATTCCGAATGCGCTCGCCGCGCTGGCGAACGAAGGGGTCGATGTCGCCGTGGTCCTTCAGACCAACCTGTTGCTCATCATGAGCGAGCAGATCGGCGCCATCGCCCTTGAAAAGCGGCTGCCGACCGTCTTCGGATATCGCGAGCACGTTATCCACGACGGTCTTGTGAGCTATGGCGTTGACCTGCGCTGGTGCTATCGTCGCGCCGGCTATTTCGTGGACAAGATCCTTAAGGGAACGCACCCGAGCGATCTTCCAATCGAATTTCCAAGCAAGCTGTGGTTGGCAGTCAACCTCAAGACGGCAAAGGCTCTCGACCTGGCTGTACCGTCAGCGCTTCTCGCCCGCACCGACGAAGTGATCGAGTGAGGATGGCTTACCTCCGCTGATGGCCCTTCTGAGCGCATCGTGCCGTGGACCGCTTGTGACCCAAAGCAGTCCTAAACGCTGGAACGAACGTCAGTCACATTCGGCGCCAGCGCGCTGGTTGTGCATAAGACTCCATGATTGATCGAGGCTCTGTGATAGTGCATTCGCGGCTTATTGTCGGCCTTGTCGGATCATCCGCAATGCCAGTCCAAGTCAGCAATTGCTTGCTGTCATCCCAGACGAGGTCAAATTGGGGCCTGAGTGACGTGCGACCGCAAACTAATAGAGCCATTGTTGACCCCAGTGATGTTGCCCGACATGGTCTCTGCCGCTGACGGCTGGTTCGATTGAAGCTGCGGCGCACCGTTCGGAAACGATGCGCCGCCGCTCGATCATGCTGCCTTGGCGTGGACGTTGCCGATCCATTCGCGGGCCAGCGTTACGTCGGCTTGCGACAATTGGTGGCCTGCCGGAAGCACCTTGTGGTCGACACGCGCTCCGGCATCCGACAACAACGTCGCCAGCTTCGCCGAATTGCTCGCCGTCACGATCGGGTCGGCTTGGCCGGACAGCAGCAGCACCGGCTTGCCTCCAAGTTTGGCCTTGGGCGGATCCGACAGCGGCACCATGGCGCGCAGCAGGATCGCGCCTGCAAGCGCGTCGGGCTTCAGCAGCAACAGCGCGGCTGCGATGTTCGCGCCATTGGAGAAGCCGACCGCAACCGGTGCGGCGATGCCGTATTGCGTCCGCGCATCCGCGATGAAGTCGCCGAGCTCGCGCGCACGCCGTCGCACGTCCTCCTCGTCGAATACGCCTTCGGCAAGACGACGGAAGAAGCGCGGCATGCCGTGCTCGAGCACGCGGCCGCGCGGCGAGAGCAGGGCGGAGCCTGGCGAGATCATCTTGCCGAGCCCGAGCAGGTCGTTCTCGTCACCGCCGGTGCCGTGTAGCAGCAGGAGCGGAGGGGAGCCCGCGCGGGTCGCGGGCTCGAAGCGATGGATGAATGCAGTTTCAGTCATGACGCGGTCTCTTCCAGATTCGGCAGCACGTCCTCGATCTGCTTGCGATGCTGCTCGAGGAAAGCAGGCAGCTTGAGGTCACGTCCCAGCGTCGCAACGGGCTCGTCGACAGCGAAGCCGGGGATGTCGGTCGCGATCTCGAACAGCACGCCGCCGGGTTCGCGGAAATAGATCGAGCGGAAGTAGTTGCGGTCCCGCTGCTCGGTCGGATGCAGGCCGTGATTGCTCACGAGCTTTTGCGCCATCTTGCCCTGCTCGGCATCGTCAGCCGCGCGGAAGGCGATGTGATGCACCGACCCGCCGCCCTGATGCCCGCGCAAAAAACCCTTGGCCTCGTAGATGTCGACGACGCTGCCCTCGGCATCGCCCGGAGCCTTGAAGCGGATCACGGAGCCTTCGCGGCCGGTCTCCTTGAAGCCGAACACGTCAGTGAGGACGGCGGCCGTCCTCGCCGCGCTGTCGAGCAGCAAGGTCACGCCATGGAAGCCCCGGATCGCATGCTCGGCCGGCACGTCGCCGTTGCTCCAGCCGGGCTCGCTCTCGGCACCGGGAACGCCGACCAGCGCGAGCGCCATGCCATCGGGATCGGAGAACGGCAGCACGGATTCGCCGAAGCGCTTCTCCAGCGCCTCATAGGCAATGCCCTTTTCGGTAAAGCGCTGGGTCCAATAGCCGAGCGAGCGCTGCGGCACGCGGAAGGCGGTCTGGTGGGTCTCGCCGACGCCGCGGCGTCCGGGCGATACACCGGCCCACGGGAAAAAGGTCAGGATGGTGCCGGGCCGGCCGGCCTCATCGCCGTAATAGAAGTGATAGGTGCCGGGATCGTCGAAATTGACCGTCTTCTTGACGAAGCGCAGGCCGAGATCCCTCGTGTAGAAGCCGAAATTGCGGATGGGGTCGCCGGCAATCGCGGTCACATGGTGCAGTCCAGACATTGTCGTCCTCCAAAAGCTCGGGGAGCGTTTGCTCTGCCGGAGATATTGTTCCGCTTTGGATTGGAGACAATCCATGCAAATATGACGGCTATGTCTACAATTTGGAAACAATCGCCAAGGCTGCTCCTTGGATAAGCTCGGCAGCCTGCGGGCATTTGTGAAAGTCGTCGAAAGCGGCAGTTTTGCCGAGGCCGGCCGTCAGCTGCGGCTGTCGCGCTCGGCGATCAGCAAATACATCGCCGATCTCGAGGAGAGTCTCGGCGTTCAACTTCTGAACCGGACCACGCGGCACGCCAGCCCGACCGAGAACGGCCAGCGCTATTTCGAGCGTGCGCTCGTGATCCTCTCGGAGGTCGAGGCCGCCGACCAGGCGGTGACGCAGGCCCAGTCGGCGCCGCGGGGGCTGCTGCGCGTCAACGCGCCGATGTCGTTCGGCACGATGCGGTTAGGTCCCGTGCTCGCCGATTTCATGGCGCGCTATGGCGAACTTCAGCTCCAGATCGTGCTCAGCGACGACCTGCTCGATCCCGTGCAGGACGGCTTCGACGTGACCTTGCGGATCGCGGAACTCGAATCCTCCAGCCTGATTGCGCGAAAGATCATGCCGGTCGCGCGCATGATTTGCGCCTCGCCGGATTACCTGGCGCGGCACGGCACGCCTAGGCATCCGCAGGATTTGCGCGACCATGCCTCGCTGACTTACGGCTTCCTGCTCACGGGCAATCAGTGGAAGCTGACCGGCGCGGACGGCGATCACTGGATCCAGCCGGCCTGGTCGCTCTGCGTCAACAATGCCGAGGTGCTGCGCGACGTCGCGATCAAGGGCAAGGGACTGGCGCTGCTGCCGGAGTTCATCGCGGCAGATGCTTTGCGGAATGGCGAGCTGCGCACCGTGCTGAACGACTATTCCGCGCCGCCACTCGCGCTCTATGCGGTGTATCCGCCGACGCGGCATTTGTCGGTGAAGGTGAGGCTGTTCATCGATTTTCTGGTGGAGCGGTTTGGGCGGGAGGAGGAAGTTGGCGGGCGCTGACGTGCGGAGACCGGGTCGTGAAGCCATGACTCTGCCCGGGCGAGGGCTCGCAGCGATCTGTCCCGATGAGTCAAGAAGGCGAGCTACACGGCGGACAGTCGGGGATTTGCCTCTGAAAGGGGGAGCGGCAAGCATTCTTCTATTGTCAACGTTGTTGACAGTGGTTCCTCGGAATTGCTCTCCCGCCAATGAATGGATGAAGTCCGGCAACCAGCACAGGTCATGATGACCATGCCTTTGCTGAGAGTCCCGTGCGTCGGCTGGATACGATTATACCGCAACGTAAACCTGAACTTCTTCCCGTCGCTTGTGACTCATATAAGCGTCCCGGCTTCGCGCCTTAGGACGGAGAGCTTCAGCCGCTGCCGGGGCGCTGCCAAGGGCTCTCTCCCGTGCCACCGCGAAGAGCCGGGGCATGACGAGTAGCTCGCCAGCACTTCTCAACTTGATTTCAACAAGCGCAGGAGGAAGCTATGCGGAAGTCTCTCACCTTTTTCCTTTCTGGCGTGGCATTTGCCGTCGCGGCGTCAACAGCCGTAGCCGGTGAGCGGGTGCTTGAGTTCAAGCTGATCACGAAGCCGATCGACCTCAAGGTCATAGAGGCCGCAAACGTCGAAGGACAGACGGTTGTGTCCGGGAAATTCTTTGGCGTCGCCGTCTTCAACGATGGCCGTATCGGAGTGAAAGAGTTCGTCAATGCTTCGGACTTGCTCAAGGGGGCAGGCCCCTTCTTCGGCTATAGCACCTACACATTCGAGGAAGGCTCGATTACGGCGCGCTACACCGGTTCGGCCAAAGACGGCAAATCGACTGGCGAATACACAATCCTGTCGGGCACAGGTGCCTATGCGAATGCCACGGGTACCGGAACCATCGAAAGCGCGCCGAACCCATTCAAGGGCGTCAACCTGCTGAACATAAAGCTCATCGTTAAGACTTCGGGTTCGTGACAGCGAATGCTACTGGACCCGCATAAAGGGAGTTGATTCCTTGATGGCGGGTTGGCCCGGCCGGAAACACATCGCCGGCCGGGCGACCTGCTGAAAAACCGGCTGGAGTCGTTATTCCCGCTTGGTCAACAGACCGGTCCCGTAGGACAGAGCGCTTGGGGAGCCCCAATCTGAGCAAATCTAGACCGATCGCTGCTCGGCAGGTTGAAGCACATCATCCAGCGCCTGCATGGATGCCCGTTGCAGTTCGGCGAGTTCGCGCGCAGCATTTTGGTGCTCAGGCGCCGACATCGTGGGCGCCGCCAGCTCGACCTCGCGGCAGAGCTCGAACAGGCGGACGAGGCCGAGCGCGCTCGTCGCGCTGCCGAGCTGATGGGTGAGCCGGGCGAGCTGGTTACGATCGCCGATCGCTGCGGCTTTGGTGATATCTGCGATCAGCTTGTCGCTGGTCTCCTGCAGCAGATGATGCAGCTTCGCGATTTGCGTCTGGCCCAGCAGTTCTTTCTGGTCGTCGAGGAAGTGCCGGTCGATCAATGCGCCCGTGGACAGTTGCACTGCCGCCGGCTTAACTTCCGGGTCGTTCTCGATCGTCTCGCGCAGCGCGTTGATCAGGATCGGTTTGCTGACGATCTGGACAATGCCAGCGCCGGCGAGCCGCTCGTGCGCGCTCGACGACCCGTCCGCCGTCACGGCGATGATGCGCGGCGTGTTTGGCAGGCCGAGCTTGCCGATCCGCGAGGCCGCTTCCACGCCGTCCATGTCGGGCATGTGCAGATCCATGAGGATGACGTCGAACGCCTGATCGCGGGCAAGTGCGACGGCCGATGAGCCGTTTCTTGCGATGGTGGGGAGATGGCCGAGCCTCTTCAGGATGGCTTCACCGACTTCGCAATTGACGGGATCGTCGTCGACCAGGAGCACGCGGAGCTGCCGCGATGGCGGTTGCAGCGCATCTTGCGCGATGCCGCTCGCGGCGAGGCCGAGCGGTACCTCGAACGTGAACGTGCTGCCCGCGCCCGGTGTGCTCGCAACCGTCAGCTCGCCGCGCATCAGGCGGGCGAGGCGCCGCGCGATCGCGAGGCCAAGGCCGGTGCCGCCGAACCGCCGTGCGATGCTGTCGTCCGCCTGCACGAAATCCTCGAAGATCCGCTCGTGCATGTCGGGGGCGACGCCGATGCCGGTGTCGCGAACGGTGATGCGGAGCAGGATATGATCGTCGTGCCGCTCGGCGGCCGCGTTCACGGCGATCCCGCCTGAAGGCGTGAACTTGATGGCGTTGCCGATCAGATTGAGCAGGATGCGATTGAGCCGGACAGGGTCGCCGTGCACCGAGGCTTGGACCGATGCATCGCAGGCGAGGTCGAAGGTCAGTCCCTTGCCGAAGGCCTGGGGGCGCATCAGCTCGGCGGCGGCGTCGATGAGCTGGTCGAGGCGGAAATTGCGCGGCTCCAGGGTTTCGGTGCTGGCCTCCAGTCGGGCATATTCCAGCACCGCATCGACCAGTGCGATCAGCGTTTCGCCGGACGCCGCGGCGGTCGCGAGGTGGCGCCGCTGCGCTTCACTCAGGTTGCCGTCGTCGAGCAATTGCAGCACGCCCATCACGCCGTTCAGCGGCGTGCGCAGCTCGTGGCTGACGACGGCGAGGAAGCGCGATTTGGTCTCGTTGGCTTGCACGGCAGCGTGGCGCGCGCGCTCGGCGGCATCGTGCTCGGCAAGGGCGTGATCGCGCGCTTTCTCGAGCTCGGAGGTGCGCTCGATCACCTTGCGCTCGAGGGTGGCGTAGGAATCGCGCAGATGCGCCGCCATGCGGTTGAACTGGTCGCCGAGCGCTTCCAGCTCGTCGCCGGTCCTGATCGCGAGCCGCAGGCCGAGATCGCCGCTGCCGATCCGCCGCGCGCCCTGCGTGAGGAGCTGGATTGGTCCCGTCATGCGCCGGCTGAGAAAGAGAGAGACCAGCACCGCACCGACCAAGAGAACGACGAGGAGAAAGGTCGAACGGCCGATCGATGCGTAGATCGGCGCGTAGGCCTCGGTGAGCGGCAGCTCGACGAACACCAGCCAGCCGAGCGAGGGAACCGTCGCATAGGTCGAGAGCACGCGTTGACCGGTCAGATCCTCCTTGACCAGTCCGCCTGCCGCCGGCCCTACGCCGTCGAGCGCCGCGCGGACGTCCGCATGGCCGGAGAGATCGCTACGCTGAAGGGCCCGCCACGGATCGGGATGCGCGATCAAGACCCCCATGCGATCGACCACATAGGCCTTGCCGGTGTTGCCGACCCTGATCCCGGCGACGAGGTCCCAGATGAAACGCAGATTGACCTCGGCGACGATCACGTCGGGATGGCGGCCTATGCCGCGTGTCGCAAGCGTCATGTACGGCTCAGTGTCGCCCAAGAAATAAACCGGCCCGTAATAGGCCCGGCTTTCATTCGCGCCGCGGAAGGCGGGGGAAGCGGAGAGGTCGACGTTGCTGCCGACCTTGTCGGCGACGCGGCGCGACACGCGCACCCGCTCGCGCCCTCGCGGGTCGATCTCGGCGATCTCCGCGATCGCCGGCGAGAGACGCAGGAGACGGATCGCGTTCAGGCGCTCGTCTTCGTTGGTCGACAGCTCCGGCGGCAGGCGCGAGAGCCATCTGATCTGGTTTTCGATCTGGCCGACGAACTGGCCGATCTGGATCGCGGCGGACGCTGCCTGTTCGCGCTGCGTTGCCGCCAGAAGCTGCTTCTGCTCGCGATAGGAGAACCAGACGTCGAAGCCGGTGTTGATGGCGAGGGCGGCAAAGGCGAGGGCGACGATCGAGTAGAGATATTTGCGGAACAGCCGGCCGGGAGGCGTCCGCAATGGTCCCTGGTCGACCGTCTCGTTCACTCGCGGATCTCGTCGGCGCGCGCGAGCAGCGTGAACGGAATGGTCAATCCCAGTGTGCGAGCGACCGTGCGGTTGATCAGGAGCTCGTATTTGCGCGGCGACTGCACCGGAAGATCACCTGCCTTGGTGCCGCGCAGAATGAGATCGACGTAATCGGCCGAGCGCACCTCCAACGTCGCCCCGTAGCTCATCAACCCGCCCGCATCCATGAAATAATAGAACGGGTAGATCGTGGGCACGCGGTATTTGTCCGCTGCCGCAACGACCGTCTGTCGGTTGACGACGAGGAAGCTGTCGACCAGGGCAATCATGGCCGCCTTGGGCGGTTCGACGAAGCGCCCAACGGCTGCGTCGATGTCCGCAAGCGTGTTGACGGGCGCAGGGACGACAGACACGCCGGATTCGGCCGCTTGCTGCTCGATCGAATCGAGGAAGAAGCGTCCCGCCCGGGGCGCGCTTGTGGGATTGAACAGCACGCCCACGCGGGCGAGATCGGGCACGGCCTCCCGGATGAGTTGAAGCCATTTGCCGCCCATATCGGCGGTGCTGTTGGTGAAGCCGGTGACGTTGCCGCCGGGATGGGCAAGGCTTTCGACGAAGCCATTGCCGACCGGATCGTTGGCGGTCGCGAACACGATCGGAATGGTCTTGGTGGCGGCAAGGACCGCCGTGGTTTCGATCGTCGACCCCGTCAGGATCACGTCCGGCTTGAGGTCCAGCAACTCCTGAATGGCCGCCTTCAGCCTCTCCGGTGGGCCGAAGCTCGAACGAAGTTCGAGGCGGAAGTTGACGCCTTCGACCCAGCCGCGCTGTCTCAGGCCGGCGACGAGGCCGCCGAGGCGCGAGGTCGGACTGTCGATCATGCTCCGCCTTGTCAGTTCGTCGTCGAGCCGCAATGCGGTCAAGGAAGCGACGATCCGCATGCGATCCGACGTTGCGCCGAGCACCGTCCATCCTGCGGTGGTTGCGCCCACAAGGCGAATGAAGCCGCGGCGATCGACCGCGAAAGCGGAACGCCGTTCGGTCATGGATTCCTTTGCATGATGGCTTGCCCCAGTTCGGATGCTTAGCGCGAACGGCCGGTGTCCACAATTGATCAAAAAATGCGCTTGTGAATGTTCATTCGCAGCGTTTGGCAGCCCGATACCGTATTCCTACGCTGCCAAAGAGTCGCTGTTTCGAGTGTTGTCTGCTCCGTGCCGCCTTGTAACGCCTTGTGGCGTTGCAACATTTTCCGTCCCGGTTGCGACGACGGCTCGGGGAAGCCATTTCGCAGCTGCCGATTTTTGAAGCGTTGTTTCAAGTTGTTTTCGAAGGTTTTCGATGCGCAAAATCTATCTCATTCCGGCCGTCGTCGGCCTGTTCACCTCCGTTGCAGCCGGGCCGCTCGCGGCCCAGGGCGCCGTGCCGAAGCAGAAGGCGGCACCGGCACCCAGAGCCGCTGCCGCCGGCGCTCCCGCCACAGCCGGCACGCCCGTCGCCGCAGGAGCGCCGTCGGCTGAGGCACCAGGAGCGGAGGACAAGAGCAAAGCGATCGATGGCTTCCGCTCCGCCAAGTTCGGCATGAACGAGGCCGATGTGCGCGCGGCGATGACGAAGGATTTCAACGCCAAGCCCGATGCCATCAAGGCGCAGGACAACGCCGCCGAGCTGACGCACAGCATCCTGCTGTCCGTTCCGGACCTGCTGCCGAACGGCGGGAGCGCCGAGCTCTCCTATGTATTCGGCTACAAGTCGAAGTCGCTGATCCAGATCGGCGCCGTCTGGTCGAAGGGGACCGACGCGGCGATGACGCCGGAGAAGCTGTTCTCCAACGCCAACATCCTGCGCGCCCATTTCATGGGCGAAGGCTTCAAGCCCGACTCCATCGCCGTCAACATGCCCGTCGCCGGCGGTATCGTGATGTTCCGCGGCAGCGACGCCAAGGACCGCTCGGTAATCCTGCTGCTGCAGGGCACGTTCGAGAACAAGGAGAACAACCAGCGTGTGCTGACCCCGACCAGCCTGCTGCTGTTCTACGTGGCCGACGCCAAGAGCCCCGACATCTTCAAGCTGCCGCCCGGCCAGTTCTGAACAGGATCAGGCATGCGCGGACCATCTGTGAGGCGAGACGAGGACGAACCGGGCTTGCGCAAGCTGGCGCGGTTCCGTTCGATGTCGCTGCTCTGCGCGATGCAGATGGTGTTCCTGCCGGTGTACAGCGTCCGTCTTCAGGCGCAGACGGCGAACGTCATCGTTCCCGACGGCCGCACCGGGACCTCCTTGCAGACCTCCGGCAGCGTCACCAACGTCACGACGTCGACGGTCTCGGGCAACAACGCGTTCAACTCGTTCTCGCAGTTCAGCGTCGGGCAGGGCAACACCGTCAATCTGCAGCTGCCGACCGGCACGCGGAACCTCGTCAACATCGTCCGCGACGCGCCGGTTTACGTCAACGGCACGCTGAACTCCTACATGAACGGCGCGATCGGCGGTAACGTCTACTTCGCCGATCCCAAGGGCTTCGTGGTCGGCCGCAGCGGCGTGGTCAATGTCGGCAGTCTCAACGTCTCGACGCCGACGCGCGAATTCACCGACAGCCTGATCGGTCCGGGAGGGGCGATCAACGGCACGGCGGTCGGCAATCTCATGGCGGGCTCGTTCCCGGTTTCGCCGGACGGCAACATCCGTATCTATGGCCGCATCAACGCCCAGGACGGCGTGCGGCTGACCGGGCAAAACGTCTTCGTCGGCGGCGCCAGCCAGCGCGACATCGCCAATCTCGATCACGCCGCGAAGTTCGCAGCCTCGGTCAATTCGAAGGGCCTGCGCAGCGCCAGCGCGATCACGGTGAGCAACGGCTCGATCCATATCGGCGCCGTCAACAGCGCCAGGGTCAACGGACGCCTGACCGCGCGCAGCAAGACCTCGACGCCGAGCAACATCAGCGTTCAGGCCGGCAACAACATCGAGATCGGCAAGAACGCCAGGCTGAACATTGCCAGCAAGAGCGGCGATGCCGGCGAGATCCGACTGAAGGCGGCCCAGAACCTGATCGTGGCGGGTGGAGCCAAGTTCAGTGCCAGCGCGAAGACCGGCAATGCCGGTCTCGTCGATTTCAGCGCGAACGGGGTCATCGACATCGGCCAGGGCATCAAGGTCAACCTCAGCGCCGCCAACGGCAAGGCGGGCACGCTGCTGATCGACCCGACCGACCTGGTCGTCGGTGACGCGGCGCAAGGCGACACCGGCGTGACGCTGTCGAACAGCTCTGTCGCGGCTGCGCTCGCCGGGCTCAGCGCCGGTGCCAACTATCTCATCCAGGCTGATCATTCCATCACGCTCGCCGCGCATGCGGTGATCGATGCCCGCCGTCTCGACGGCTCCGGCCATTCGACCGGTAACGCCAACAACGTCATCATCGACGCGCCGAACATCGAGATCATGAACGGTGCGCAGATCCTGGCCCAGTCGGTCAATTTCGGCGGAACCACCTACACCGACGGTAATGTGACGTTGACGGCCACGGCGAGCGACATCAAGCTGTCGGGCCAGGCCACCGCTGCGACCGCGATCACGGTAGACGGCAAGATCACCGGCGGCACCATCTCGATCACAGCGACCTCGACGGCGGTGTCAAGTTTCCTAAACGGTTCCGTGGCTGGAGATTTCGCACTCGTCGGCTCGACGCTTGCCGCCTCGCTGCTTGGGCTCAATGGCGGCTATGTCGCGGCCAGCGCAACCGCGACCATCAACATCAACAGCCATGCCGACATCAACGGCCGTGGCGATGTCACCATCTCCGCGCATGCATCGGAGACCGCCTCGGATCCAGCGATCGCATCCACATTGCTCGGCAGCCTCACGCCGGTCGCAGCCGGCGTCGTCGTCGGCAAGATCGACGGCACTGCCACGACCAACGTGGCCTCGGGCGCGACGATCAATGCTGGCGGGAACCTCGAGATCAAGGCCCTCAACGACGCCACCATCGCCGTCTCTGCGCTTGCGGCATCGACGAGCGCGCAGATCGTCCCGACGGTGGCGTATTCCAAGGGTTCGGTGACGACGATCGCGAACGTCGAGAGCGGGGCGCATATCGCAGCCGGCACGGTGAACGCGAGCGGCAGCACCTTGAAAGTGCGCGCGATCAACAACAATTCGTTCTCGACCAGCGCAACCTCGGTCGCGGCCCCCGGCCTCGGGGCGAGCGGCGGCGTCGGCGGTGCGTTCGCCATCAGCGACATCACGACGTCGGTGACCGCGACGCTCGGCGCATCGCTGGGTACCGATACCGCCAACCGGATGAACGGCTCCGTCCTGGTCGAGGCCACCTCCGATACCACGAGCAATTCCACGATGGCGTCGTCCATCGCCGGCCTGCCGGCGCTGATCGCGGCGATCGAGACAGGACTGCGCAGCGTCACGGCGCCGACGTCGATCATCCAGGACCACATGTCGTCTCTGGTGCCATTGAACTTCAATTTCAAGGCCGCCGGTGCGCTCTCGCTGGCCAACAGCACCCAGAGTGCGACCGCTGCGATCGCGCAGAATCCGAGCGGCGGCGCGCCGAGCATCTATGCCAGCGGCAATGTCGCCGTGGCCAGCAACGTCATCGATCGCGGCGTTCGCAGCAATGCAACGGCCAGCGCAATCACCAAGGACGTGGTGTCCGGCGAGAGCACGGCGATCAGCGCGGCCGTCGCCTGGGGCAATTTCACCCACAATTCGAACGCCTATGTCGGCAGCGGCACTCTGATCAACGCGGCGAATATCGCCGTCGATGCCACCACGGAATTGCCCATCACCAACACCTGGCTGAAATGGGATGGGCTCGGCGCGGTTCTGAGCCACCTCAACGGCAGTCTCGGCGTCGGTGGCAACATCCTGACCAGCTATGCCAATGCCACGGCGGACGCCGGCGACACGATCGGCATCTCCGGTTCCCTCAACCACTTCGTCGTGAACAACAATACGACGGCGTGGGTCGCGGGCACCGCGAGCCTGACGGCGACATGCACGACCGCGGCCTGCGGCAGCAGCTGGGCGGCCGGAATGGACAATGGCGACGTCCACACCTACGACGCCACGATTCAGATCGCGGCGACCACGACCACGGCGTCGATCGACGCAGCCGGCAATGTCGGCACGCTCGGCTTCCTGACCGGCAACACGTCGGGCGGCTCTTCGGTCGGAGGCGCGCTCAATCTCGTCCAGTTCAACACCAACACCATTGCCGGCGTCTCGGACCGCGCGACGCTCCGGGCGGCGGACGACATCGCCGTCAACGCGATCACGTCGGACCAGTTCGTCGCAGTCGCGCCGTCGTCCGGCAAGGCCGCGGGCGCGCTGGCGCTGAACGGCATCACCTCGCTCGGCTTCCTGAACAACACGACGCATGCGTCGATCTCGAGCCAGGCCACCGTCTTTGCCCCGACCGTCGGCATCCTGGCGCAGCAGGATCTGTCGGTCGTGACGCTTGCCGGCGCGATGAGCCGCAACACGAGCGGAGGTTCGGCGGTTGGATTGGCGGTCGCCTATCTCGGCGCAAATGCCGACACCTCCGCCTATATCGGCGACAACCATTCCGACATTCGCCCAGGCCCGTTCAGCGCCAACGATCCGTTCGCCGGTACGAGCGGCGGGAGCGGCGCGGTCAATGTCGACAATCTGACGATCAGCGCGACCACGTCCGGCCGCATCACCGCGGCCGCCGTCGCGGCATCGATCTCCGAGCCGGCCGCATCCAGCTTCTCCGACAAGGCGGGCGCTGCCGGCGCCGGCGCGACCGGGGGAACCGCTGGCGTGGCGACGGCCGCGAGCAAGATCGGTTCGTCCTCGGGATCGAGCACCGAAGGCTTCAGCATCGATCTCGCCGGCAGCTCGTCGATCAGCGACGTCTCGCTCGGCACCAGCGCCTACATCAGGAACGCGACGGTCAACAAGTTCACCACGACCGGAACCGTGGTGACGAAGACGATCGTTCAGGCGCTGAACGACACCATGCTCAACAATGGGTCCGGCTCGGCGGCGCTCAATCTGGCCGGCGCATCCGCGCAAGGCGCCGCGATCGGCGGCGCGATCGCCGCGGCGATGTCGAACAATGCGACGCTCGCCTATATCTACGGCACCACCCTGAACAACCAGAGTTCGGTGACGGTCCAGGCGCTCAATGGCGGCTCGGAGACCGTCGTCGCCATCGGCGTGGCGGGATCGAAATCCAATGCGGCGTCGCTGTCGGCCTCCGTCGGCATCATCACGGACAGCGCCAACGCCTATATCGAGAGCTCGACGATCGCGGGCCAGTCGAGCGGCGTCAATCGCGCGCTCGAGGTCGACGCCTACCAGACCACGAACATCGCGATCGGCGGCGGCTCGCTCTATATCACGGGCGGCCAGGCCGGCGTCGGCATCGGTTTGACCTACGCGTCGATCGCCGATCCCACCGGCGGCAAAGCGACCGACGCGCACATCCGCAGCACGTCGATCTCGAACTACGATACGCTGCTGGTGATGGCCGACAGCGCCAGCGTGATTGCGGCCGGCGCGGCCTCGGGCGGGGCGGGATCCAACGGGCTTGCCGGCGCGATCGTCGTCAGCGAGATCGCACCAACCACGACCGCCTACATCGACAGCGGCGCGACGGTGAACATCAATGTCGGTGGTGTGACGGTGCTGGCAGACAGCGGCGCAGTCTCGGCGCTGGATACGGCACTCGGCAACCTCGTCAAGAAGTCGAACAACAATCATCTCGCCTCGGACACCTGCACGGTCGCCGGCGGCACGGGCGGGCAGAACTGCATCGACTTCAGTGCGGCTGCGCTCAACGACGGGACAGGCAACGGTCCGGGCGCCAGCATCGTCTCCGTTGCGGGCCTGATCCAGGCCGGCAAGAACAATGTCGGCGCCTCGATCGTCTACAACACCATCGCCACCACGCATTCGGCTTACATCGCCAACGTCCTGATGACGGCCGGCAGCAACGGTAATGTCAGTGTGAGTGCGGTCGACTCCTCGAAGATCCAGGCGGTCACGATCGGCTTTGGTCTTGCGACCGGACAGTTCGCCGGCGTCGGCGGCACCACGATCAGCAGCATCTCCAATACCGTTTCGGCGGGGATCGGCAACAACCTGTCCAGCACGACGCAATCGTCCGTCACGGGCCGCAACATTTCCGTCAACGCGACCGACAGTTCCAGCATCACAGGAACCGCCGCGATCGCGGGCGCCTCGACGCAAGGCAGCGCCGCCGGCCTCGCGCTCGTCTACAGCAGCATCGCCAACAATGTCAGCGCTGGCGTCACCGGCTCCAAGCTGATCGCCTCGGGCAATGTCGGGGTCGGCGCGAGCTCGAACGCCAGCATCTCGACCGTCGCCGTCGGCATTGCGATGTCCTCGCAGGTTGGCCTCGCCGGTTCGGTCGCCACCAATCTGATGGGGACCAACGTCACCGCCAGCATCACCGCCGCCGGCACCAATGGCATCAACGGGGCCGACATCACGGCCACCAACAATGTCGGCGTGATTGCCGGCAACAACGACAAGGCCGCCGTGTTCGCGGGTGCGCTGTCGATCAGCAAGGGGGCGGCCGGCGGCGCGGGTTCGCTGGTGACCAACCAGATCACGGGAACCACCGCAGCCTATATCAGCGGGGCGAACACCAAGGTCGACGCGCTCGGGACCAGCACCACCGATACGCTGTCGGTCAACAACGGCACACTCTTCCACGCGTTCGATCTCGGCACCGCCCATGCGCCGACCGACACCACGCCCGATCTCTCCGAGAACCAGGACACCGTGCGCGGCCTTGCCGTGGTCGCGAGTTCCCACCAGGCCGTCGTGACCAACGTCGCCTCGCTTGCCGCGAGTTCCAGCATCGCCATCATGATCAACCCCATCACCAACGTGATGAGCGGCGCGACACGAGCCTATATCGACAGCGCGGCCATCGACACGCGCCTGGCCTCGTCGACGCTCAAGCCGCAGATCGAGGTGGCCGCGTCGAGCTTCTCCTATTCCGGCGCGTTCGGCGCCGGCATCGCCTACGGCAGCAGCGGCGGCGGTGGGGCGACGATCATCTCGACGACGATGTCGCGCGAGACCTTCGCCTATATCACCAATGCCACGGTCGGCGGCGTCCAGTCGTCGAGCGAGACGGTCGGCGCCGTCACCGTGAAGGCCAATGCGGAACAGGATGCGTCCTCGATCGCGATCGGCTTCAACACCGGCTCGGTCGGGCTGAACGTGTTCCAGGCGACCACGGAAGCCTATGTCGACGGCGGCGCGCTGACGGCTTCGTCACTGACGGTGAACGCCAACAACAACACCGGCATCTTCTCCGCCAACGGCTCCGGCGCCTATGGCAGCCAGGCCGCGATCGGCGCGGCGTTCCTGGTCCAGGTCTCGTCGAACCGGACCCTGGCCTATGTCGGTGACGAATTCCACTATCAGGGCAGCGGCGCCGCGCACACGACCGCGCTCAATCTGAGCGGCGCGCTCGACGTCGAGGCCACCACCAAGAACCGTTTCGAGGCCTATGCGATCGGCGGAGCGCTCTCGACCGGCACGGCGGCGATCGCCGGCATGGCCAACATCGAGGTCGCCAACAACACCACCATCGCCGGCGTCTATGACACCACGCTGCAAGGGGTGACGGGCGGCACGGCCGGCGCGGTGACGATCGACGCGACCGAGGACGTGGCGATCAAGGAGATCGCCGGCGCGCTCGCGGTCGGCGCCAGCGGGGCAGGGGTCGGCGTTGGTGCTGCGGCCAACGTCATCGTGTTCAAGAGCCGGACGATCGCCGAGAGCTGGAACAGCAATCTGAACTCGGTGGACGCCATCAACGTCAATGCGCTCAGCACCAAGGAGGTGCTGTCCTACGCGGTGACGGCCGGCATCGGCGGCAGCGTCGGCATCGGCGCGACCGTCGGCGTCATCATCATCGGCACCAACACCGCCGATGCCGACACCCAGGGCCAACAGACCGGCCAGCTCAATCAGGGCGGCAGCGGCACCATCGCGTCCGTGAACAGCGGCACCAGCAACACGCATGGCAGCAACGCGGTCGCGAGCGGCACCGCCGGCAATCCGAACAGTGCCAATGTCAGCTCGACCTACGACGTCAGTAATGTGTTGAGCGGCGGCAACGACGTCGTGGTCGCGCAGATCGCGGGCGGCAACGTCAGGGGCTCGCAGGTCAATGTCGGGGCGACCAGCGCCAACGCTGCCAAGATGTATCTGCTTGGCGCGGGCTTTGCCAAGAATGTCGGCATCGGTGCCGGCATCGGCTACACCAGCGTCAACAGCACCGTGCTCGCCAATCTGAGCGACTACGGACGCAACGGCTCCGGCGTGCTGGTGGCCGCGGATACGCCTCTGGTCGTCTCGGCGCCGTCCGTCTCCGTTGCGGCGGTCGTCAAGGACGCCAACACCGGACCTTATGGCGGCAAGACCATCGACACCGAGGCAATCGCCGGTGGTGCGGCGCTTTACTTCGGCGCCAACGCAGCCGTCTCGGTCGGCAATGTCACCAACACAGTGATGGCGCTGCTCGGCGGTCAGATCACCGGCACGGGTGGGACCGGCGCTGCCGTCATGGCGCAGGATACCACGACCCAGGTGGTCTTCACCGGCGGCGTCTCCGCCGGTGCCGTGGCCGTCGGCGCTTCGGTTGCGACGGCAAGCCGAACGAGCTCAGTCGTGGCGCGGGTCTTGAACGGTGCCACCATTGACACCTCGCAATTGCTGATTGGCGCGGCCGGGGCGGGCACCCTGAGCACGACGGCAACCGCACTCGGCGGCGGCATCGTCGCGGGCACCGGTGCGGACGCAGAGGCCACCGAGAACTCCTCGGTGCTGGCGGAGATCGGCGCCGGCGCCTCGATCACGACGTCCGCGAGCGGGATCGGCACGCTGGTGTCGGCGGCGATCGCGCCCAATCTGTCGAGCGAGGCGATTGGTGTTTCGGTCGGTGGCGCTGCCGTCGGCGTCGCCATCGCAAAGTCGACGGTCGGCGCCACGGTGACGGCCGATGTCGGTGACGCCGTCAGCTTCTCGGGCGGTGCGCTCGACGTGAGTGCCAAGGCGCTGGTTCCGACCAGCGGCACGACGACCTGGGCCAAGGCGCTCGCCGGCGGCGGCGGCTCGCTGATCGGCGCCCAGGGCAGCTACGCCCAGGCCTCGCAGAACGCGACCGTGAGTGCCTATGGCGGAACGGGGATCAGGCTGCCCAACGCCAACGTGACCATCGAGGCTGAAAACGACAGCGCCCAATACGCCGAGGCGACCGGCCTTTCGACCGGCTTCTTGGCGCTCGGCGCCACGGTCGCTCAGACCTCATCCAGCGCACACACCGATGCCTATCTGGGTGCGCCCGCGGATATGGACGTCGCGAACCACGGCAATTACACGGGCGTCCTCTGGATCAAAGCCACCGGCACGGATACCAATTTCTCCAACGCGAAGGTCGGCGCGGGCGGCACCTATGCCGGCGCGGCGGCGGTCGCCACCACGAGCTCGATCGCGGTGACCAATGCGCGGTTCGACGGCGGCGCGACGGACGACACGCTCTATTTCGGCGGCCTCCGCATCGACGCCAAACACACCACGAATTACGTTGCAAGCGGCGACGCCTATCAGGCGTCCACGGCCGGCGTGTCCGCCGGCAAGGCGCGGAACGAAGTCGACTCCACCACCACGGCCGAGATCGGGACGCATCTGATCATCAATTCGGCGGCCGGCGACATGGTCGTCATCGCCAACGACATCGTCAACCAAGGCGGCGGCGGCGCGCGTTCGGGCTCCGGCGGCTCATTCTCGGGAGCAGCCGCGCTCAGCGAGTCCTTTGTGACGCAGACCGTCACCACCAATATCGGCGCCGGCACGGTGCTGAGCCTCAACGACGATCCCAGGACCTCGACGGCCGCGATCAACATCGAGGCCTACAACACGCTGAACACCAACGACACCGCGAGCCTCGCCACAGCCAGCTTCTTCGCCGGCGGCGGCGCCGAATCCAACATGACGGCCAATGCCACGCTTGCGGTGAATATCAATGCCCGCGAGCTGTTCAGTGCCGGCCAGATCTATGTCGGCACGGCTGCGAAGATGGCAGCGGCGAACAACGCCAATGCCAGCCTCTACGGCGCGATCGCCGGCGTCGGTGCCAGCACCAACAGCTGGGTGCACGCCAACCAATCCGTTAATGTCGGCGCCGGCGCGAAGATCGTGGCCTGGCGCGACATCACGATGTACGCCGGCCTCGCCGGCGACGGCTCGGTCTTCAGCAGCGTGCAGGCGACGGCGACGACGGTCGTCTACAACAACACTGCCATTCCGATCTCCACGCTCTACCGCGGCACGGCCAATGCCGACGACACCACGAGCCTGACCCTGGCCCCGACCTCGAGCGTGCTCGGCGCGCGAAACATCTATCTCGGCGCAACGCAAGGGCAGGTCACCGCGGCCGGCAACGGCAGCAACTACAACCCGTATCTGGACATCTTCAGCGCCAAGAACAGCGACAACCATAGCCATACCAGCGGAACCGGCGATGTCGCGCTCAACGGACTGGTTGTCGCGGGCATCAACAACGACGTGACCATCACGATCGACCTCGGCGCGAGCACGCCGACCCTGAGCACGACCAGCCCTTACTCCGCGCTGACCCTCGAATCCGTTTCCGACGTCAATCACTTCAGTCCGGTGATGAGCTGGAACCACCAGACGGTCCAGTACACCACTATCGGCAACTTCAATCCCTACCAGCTGGTGGTCAACCAGCTGGCGACGTTGACTGGCCTCTCCGAGGCCCAAGTTCGCTCTCAGCTCGCGGCGGCGACGCCCACGAGCCCCGCCACGATGTCGCCATCCGGCACCGATCCGACCGGCGACATCCAGCGCCAGATCGACACGCTGATCAAGCAGGCGCCGTTCACCTCCGACGCGCCCGGCAACGCCTTCGCATTCGGCGACATCCTGATCTCCGCCGGCAACGTCTCGATCCTGGCGCAGAAGCTGACCGGAAACAGCGGCACCAATCCCGCGGCGCCGGCGGTGATCGCGCGTAGCTCGCCCTTGATCAAGATCGAGAACAAGGGCCTCGACTTCATGAGCCTCGGCAACCTCACGGTCACCGACGTGAGCGGAGGCAACATCACCTACCGTCAGATCGACCATATCGACCCGGATTCGCACTCCAACGTGACCTTCACCGCGATGCCGAGCGCCTCGCCCGTGATCGACGTCTCCGCCACCTACAACCGCCTCGATCCCGACAGCGGCCAGGGCATCGACCAGAACGGCAATGTGCTGACCCGCACGCCCGACATCTATTTCAACGGCGCAGTCAACAATCCGAACGGCCTGCTCAAGGTCGTCAACAATCTCGGCAGTGTCGTCGCATCGCAGTCGCTCAGCGCCGCGACCGTCCAGATCGTGGTGCCCAAGGGCACGTTCACGTTCCTCGGCGGCATCGGCAGCTTCTACGACAGCAGCAGCGCCGTCACCTCGCAATGGGCCAGCACCGAGAACAGGCCGGAGGACGCGCTGACGGCGGTGATGACGGCGGCGACCTATCTCGGCGCTTACGGCGCTTACGAGAGCGCTCCGCATATCGGTTCTGGAGGCGATCACCCATATTTCTATTACTGCTGCGCCAGCGGCAGTAGCGGCATCTATGCACCGGTCGGCAACGCTGACGCCAGCACGATCTTCACCGCCCGCATGCTGATGACGTTCTACGACGGCACCTCGCTCTATTCGTCGATCTTCCTGCCGGTGGGCCGGGGTACGCCTGGGAACACCAGCACTCCCAATGCCGGCAGCGTGCCTGATGTCGCTACGCTAAAGGTCATCGAGGGGCAGCCGTCGAACTCGACCATTGTTGCCACCGCGCCTTGGGAGAAAACGACTTACGACGGCCGGAACGTTTACGCGGATAGTGGTCCGTACAAGACGCCGTTCAATTGTGCAGGCTGCGATGCCTTCTTCCAGGTCATCCAGATCCAGCCTGATGCGATCACGGCGAAGACCGCGAATACGCCGGCGACCGCGACGGCCACCCGGACCATCACCGGCCAGGCGGTCATCATCTCGGCGTCGGTGATCAACATCAACGGCACCATCCAAGCCGGCTCGAGCAGCAATTACTCGGTCAACATCGGCGCCGACGCCTATGCTGCCATCTACGGCACGAACGGCCTCAAGAACCGCAATGGCGGTGCGGACTTTGCCACGGCTCAGGCCAATGCGCGGAATGGCGTCTATTACGACGTCTCTGGCTCGGTGACGACGTCGGTGAGCGACGACGTCAAGATCGGGGTCAGGTACAACGCTCTCACCGACCAGTTCATCCTGAACGGCGTGGTGCAGGGCGCGGGCGGCTACGTCTATCTGAACGGCAAGATCATCTCGACCTCGACCGACAGCACCCAGACCCAGGGCAATATCGAGATCAAGGGCGGCGCCGGCACGATCACGGTCAACAACACGAGCGGCCTTGCGCTCGTCACCAACACCATCAATACCGGCGCCACCGCCCAAAGCGTGGTCGAGATCGTCGACCAGCTGAAGGGCAAGACGACCTGGTGGGTCTACGATCCCAAGGCAGCGGGCAACCAGCAGGTGTCGCGGTACGAGGTCAACAGCGTCAATGCGGCCGCGCCCGACGCTTCGATGCTTGCAGCCAGGACCGGCACGTCAGGCATCCAGTACGCGACCAAGGAGAACATGCTCTATCAGTGGGTCGACACCGCGACCCTGGATCGTCCGACCACCAGCACGCAGTTCGACTACGGCTGGGCTTTCACGCCCAATCAGACCACCGGAGAGAACTGGACCCGTACCACCAGTCTGGTTTCGGGCACGCAGAGCACCAACTACCAGAAGGTCACCACCGCCACGGGCAGCTATCACTGGGCGGGAGGGGTGAACCCGGACGGGTCCCCCGTTGGACTCAACACTCACGTGGAAAAGTGCTGCGGCGCGGACGCCCAGTTCAACTGGTACCAGGCGATCTATGATCACCTGACGCTGACACTGACCAACACGGTCAAGGCGTCGAACCCGATCAACATCAAGTTCACCGGCGGCGGGAGCAGCGACGTCGTGGTCAATTCGACCTCCGGCATCGTCATCAACGGCTCGATCAACAACCTTCAGGGTGCGACGACGCTCAACGCCACCGGCACCAACTCGTCCATCACGGTCGGCGCCAATGCCAACAACCCGGTGATCTCGGGCACGAGCGTGACGCTTCGGGGTGACGGCGGCATCGGCACGCTCGGCACCAACAAGGCTCCCGTCCAGGTGCAGCTCTATGGTGGCAACCTGACTGCGAGCTCGATCGATCGCGACATCGCGATCGCGGCGGTCGGGTCGCTGTCGATCAATCAGGTCAAGGTGAATTCGGCAGGCGCCACGCCGCAGGGCAACGTCTTCCTCTCGGCGGTCGGCGACATCAACTCGGCCTCCGCCTACAACCCCGCCAGCCCGGTCGTGATCGGCAAGAATATCGAGATTAACTCTACGTCCGGTGCGATCGGCGCGACGAGCGCCGTCGTCAACGGCGCGAGCACCCTGACCAACATCAATCCGCTGGTGATCCAGGCGACGGGGACGGTTCAGGCGGGCGGCAGCGTCGATGGCGGCGTTCTCGACAGCGCCTCGGCCACCGGCACCTACATCATCCAGTCCAAGGGCGATCTGCGCCTCGGCACGATCCAGTCGACCGGCGGACCGGTGTTCCTCGAGGCCGCCGGCTCAGACGGCAACCAGGCCAGCATCCTGAACGGCCGGGCGGCGGTCGGTCTCACCCAGGCGCAGAGCCAGCATCTGCAGGACGTCTGGGCGAGCCTCGATCTGCTCAGCGGCAACGCCGCCACCAACGCCGTCAACAGCTACCAGGCGATGGTGACGTCGGCCTATAACGACTACTTCCAGCTCAAGAACATCGCGTTCCAGAACGGCAGCACCTACAACCCGACCTCGGTGGGGCAGACGGTGCTGCGGGCGCAGGTGGCGGCCAAGCTCGGCATTGATCCCGCCAACGTCACGACGACGCAGATGAAGACCGAGGCCACGACGCGGTTCCTGAGGGACCAGTTCCTGCTCGGCAAGATCAGTAGCGACGAGCTCAAGACCTCGCTGACGACCTTGCTCGGCACCGCGCCTTCGGATCCGCTGGGGACAGTGTTCGGCAGCTCACTCTCGACGACGCTGTTCACGAAGCTGTTCGATGGCGTTTCGACGGCCAATCAGCGCATGCCCACCAACACGGCGCTGCAGACGGCGTTGAACACCTATGATGCGAATTACAGTTATACGCTCGCATCGACCGAGCGGGTCTACGGCATCATCACCGCGGGCGCGCAGTGGACGCAGAGCCAGCTCGCCTACACCGTCTCGTCGTCGTCGATCGGAGCGGCGCCGCCGCCGATCGACGAGAACGTCATCGCCAATGTCAGCGCCAACCAGGTCATGCTCTATGCGCCGCGCGGCTCGGTCGGCAATTCGGCCGCGCCCCAGACCTTCACCTTCACCAGCGTCGATGCTTCGTCGCTGACGACGGAGCAGAGGGCATTGCTGTCCTCGGCCGGTCCCGGCCAACTCACCGTCGGCGCGGTGACGGACCCGACGACCCATGTCACGACCTATACGGTCAGCCTGTCGCAGCAGAACCTCGTCGTCGTCGACAACCCGATCGCGATCTCGGCCAAGGCGCTGACCAATATCTATCTCGGCAGCAAGAACAGTCTCGCGCTCGGCGGCGTCACCGCCAATTACGGTCCGATCACGGCGGCGCAGGCCAACGGCATCGAGGTGACCGGCCGCGGCGACGTCAAGCTCGACGCCGTCACCAGCATCTCCGCCAATGTGGGTGGCGCCGTGATCTCTGGCGATATCGCCAACCTGACGCTGATCGCCGAGCGCGGCAATGTCGGTGCCCCCGGGGCCGCCGGCAGCAATCCCGCCAACAATTCCAATGCGCTTCAGGTCGCCTTTGCCGACCCCGGCCACGACCAGCTCGACCAGGTCTCGTCGGCACAGGGCATCTATGTGAAGCAAACCACCGGCGATCTCATCCTCGGCAACATCTCCGCCGGCAATGCGATCCAGCTCACTGCGGCCGGCAGCATCTATGCCGAGGCCGACTTCACGGACCGCAGCGCGATCCACATCCTGGGCACCGACCTCGACCTGCGCGCCGGCGGCAATATCGGCTTCAACGGCTCGTCCTTCCAGCCGTTGCAGGTGAATATCTCCGGCGCGGTGACCGGCACGGCGGTCGGCGACGTCAGCATCCTTGCCGTCACCGGCGACCTCGCCGTCGGCAGGAGCGGCGCCTATGGGACGCTGACGGCCGGCGGCGCGCTGACGCTGAACGTGGCGCGCGGCGCGCTTGCCATCAATACCAGCATCAGCAGCAACGGCCTGATGCAGCTGCTCGCCGATCGCGGCATGACCTTTGCGGCCGGCACCAGCGCGGCGCCGGTGGTTGCGACCAGCAACTCGGACGGCGTGACGCTGGTGGCCGCGACGCTGTCGATGGGCGCCTATTCGGCCATCAATGCCCCCGGATTGATCTCGGTGACCACCACGGGTGACGCGACGATCGGCCAGCTGAATTCGTCGTTGTCCTACGCTGCCGCCTCGAACACCCCGTCGATCATCGTCACCGCCGGCGGCGTTGCCTCGCTCGGAGCGATCATCGACAATGGCGACGGTCAGACCAAGCTCCTCGTGTCCGGCGCCGGCGCCGAAGTGTCGCTGAGCGCATCGAACGGAATCGGCAACGCGACGGGCCGTTTCACCACCAACGCCACGAGGCTGTCGGCCAGTGCGAGCGCCGGCGACATCTACCTGAAGGCGCTGACCGACACCGAGGTGAGCCTGCTGTCCGCAGTGAAGGGCAGCGTGGATATCGTCGGCACGGGCGGGCTGACGCTCGACCAGGTGGTGGCGGGCACCGCGACCGGCGCTAGCGGCAGCTTCAGCGCGATCGCGAACAACGGCAGCATCGTCGTCGGCACCGCCGACAGCAGCGGCTCGCAGACGGTCCACGCGACCCAGAATGTGACGTTCAAGTCGCTCGCGACGACCGGCAATAGCGGCGATGCCGGCAGCATCAACGTCACCGCCGACAACGGCTTCATCCTGGCGCAGACGGTGACCTCAGGCGGCGTGACGACGCTCGGCTCGGTCTCGGCCCATGGTTCGGCGAGCCTGCTGGCCGCCACGACCATCACCGGCAACACGCTCGCCGTCACCGCAGGCTCCGGCCTGCTGACGGCCAACGGCGGCCCGGTCAACTGGAACGCTCTCAATGTCGGCACGACGCTTGGCGTGACCGCGGAGCAGGGCAGCATCAACCTCCAGACCGCGCAGAGCGGCGGCACGCAGACCATTCGCGCCCGCGATAACGTCACTTTCAACGCGTTGACCACGACGGGCATCAACGGCGATGCCGGCAGCATCAACGTCACCGCCGACAACGGCTTCATCCTCGCGCAGACGATGACATCAGGCGGCCTGACCACGCTCGGCTCGGTCTCGGCCCATGGCTCGGCGACGCTGTTGGCGGCCACGACCATCACCGGCAACACGCTCGCCGCCACCACAGGCTCCGGCCTGCTGACGGCCAACGGCGGCCCGATCAACTGGAACGTGCTCAATGTCGGCACGATGCTGGGCGTGACCGCGGGGCAGGGCAGCATCAACCTCCAGACCGCGCAGAGCGGCGGCACGCAGACCATCCGCGCCCGCGACAACGTCACCTTCAACGCGCTAACGGCGACGGGCATCAACGGCGATGCCGGCAGCATCAACGTCACCGCGGACAACGGTTTCATCCTCGCGCAGACCGTGACGTCAGGCGGCGTGCCGACACTCGGCTCGGTCTCGGCCCACGGCTCCGCGAAGCTGCTCGCCGCAGGCACCAACACCGGTCATGACCTCACGGCCTCGACCGGCAACGCAGTCCTGAGCGGCACGGTCGTTCATTGGGATAATCTCGCGGCCGGCGGCACGCTCGACGTCAGCGCGACGGCCGGAGGGATCACCGTCGGCACCGCCATCAGCGGCGGCACGCAGACCCTGCATGCCGTAAACGACATCGTCTTCAGCCAGCTCACCACGACGGGGATCCCAGGCGATGCCGGCGGCCTCAACGTCAAGTCCGACACCGGCTCGCTCCGCGGCGGATCGATCTCCGCCAACGGCGATACGCATTTCGAGGTGGCCGGATCGGTCTCGTTCGACCGGGTCAGCGGCAACGTCGTCAAGATGACCTCGTCGGGCGACCTGACGATCAACTGGGTCAGCGTCGTGCGGGAGCTCGATCTCGCGGCCGATACGATCAACGTCAAGGGCGAGCAGATCCGGTCGAACCCGGCAATCCCGCTGATCCTGAACATCACCGGCTACAATGGCGGCGTCGCGAAGTCCGCCAACATCTCGATCGACCCGGACAGCATCATCGTCAATCAGTTCAGGGTGGTGGACGCGACCTTCTGGACGGATGCGCCTGCCGTGACGATCCTGAACGGCTATGTGCCGGGTCAGCTCATGCTCACTACAGCCCACCAGCAGGTGCTGCTCAACAACCGCACGCCGGCGCCGTCCAGCTGGCCGTCGCTCCAGCTCTATCAGCCGGGCGGCGTGTTCACCATGAGCCAGGTCGGCAACGCCAATGTCAGCAACGCCTATGTGGTGTTCTATACCGGCGATGTCTCGGCGACCGTCACCAATTACAGCCCGACTCATACCTGCTGCAACGCCTTCACCGGCGCCAGCATGATGCGCAACATCGCGGTCGACAGCGAGGGCAAAGAGAGCATCGAGACCTGGCTCGCCAAGAAGGACGGGGGAACGTTCTACCTGCTCGGCCTCTCCGGCCAGGCACGGCTCGACGCGCTGCTGACGCCGCGGCCGGTCGAGGCCATCGGCTCCGGTCCCGCCGTCAACATCGAGGGCCTCAGCGACATGCGCAAGCTGCGCCAGAAGGGTCAGCGTGCGGGACGTACGGGCTGGAAGGACGCGGCGATCGAGACGGCGAAGCCGGCGATTGGCCGTCTCGCAGAGGCATGGTAGTTGGATTCGGGATGCGGATTCGGGGGGCAGCATTGGCGGTCGGGCTGGCAGCGTCCTGCATTGCCTCCGCGCGCGCCCAATCGATCAATCCCGGCGTAATCCAGAACGACGTCGACCGGCAGCGCCGTCAGATCGAGCAGCAGAGCGCGCCGCCCAAGCTCACAGGGCCGGCGGTGATCGGCGGCGAGCGCGAAAAGTCCCAGCTCCTGAAGCCGGGCGGGCCGAAATTCCGCCTGCGCAAGGTCACGTTCGACGAGTCCAAGTTCATCACGCCGGCCGAGCTGGATGAGATCGCGAAGAAGTATGTCGGCAAGGACGTCGACATCGCCTCGCTGTTGCAGCTCGTTGCCGACATCAATGCCGTCTATGCCGCACGCGGCATCGTCACGGGCATCGCGACGCTGCCCGAGCAGGACGCCAAGGGCGGAATCGTCCGCGTCAAGCTGACCGAAGGCCGGCTGCAGAAGACGACGGTCGAGGGCAACAAGCAGACCCGCGCCGACTATATCCTCGATCGCGTGAAGGAGCCCGAAGGCGAGGTCCTCGACGTTCCCAAGCTCAACCGCGACGTGATCTGGTTCAACCGGACCAACGACGTGCAGATCAAGGCGCTGCTGCAGCCCGGCACGAGCTTCGGCCTCACCGACCTGCAATTCGCGGTGATCGAGCCGCCGGTCGACACCTTGCAGCTCTTTACCGACAACCAGGGCGCGGAGAACACCGGGCGTTGGGAGGGCGGAGCCTTCTACAAGCGCCACGGCCTGTTCGGCGTCGACGACCGCCTGACCTTCTACGGCGTTCGTTCCGACGGCAATCTCAACGGCAACGTTGCCTACAGCATCCCGGTCAATCCCTGGGGCGGACGCGCCGGCGTCAGCTATACCGAAGGCAAGATCAAGATCATCCAGGGACCGTTCGTCGCGCTCGACGTCACGGGTCGATCGAGCCAGGCCGCGGTCAATTTCAGCCAGCCGGTCTGGGTGACGCAGGACTGGCTGGTGCTGCTCAACGCCGCCTTGACCGAGGGCAAGACGGTCAGCCGCTTCGCCACCGTCGCCGTCACCGACGATCACTACGACAAGACCACGGCGGGCGTCTCGGTGACCAAGTCCGGCAACACCTATTCGATCACGGTCTCGCCGGCGGTGAATTACATCGCGTGGCACGACTACGTGCTCGGCAATAACCGCGCGTTCAACACCTATACCGGCTCGCTGATCGCGACCAGCGCCGCGGGGCCCCAGAACTTCAGCGCCAATGTGCTGGCGAGCTGGCAGTACACGCAGGAGAAGCTGCTGCCGGGCGATCAGATCTTCTCGATCGGCGGTCCCACCACCGTACGCGGTTATCCCTCCAACGCGGCCTCCGGCGACAGTGGCTATTATTTCAACGCCGAGCTGCACTACAACTGGTCGCAATGGCTCAGGGGTTTCGACACCTACATCTTCACCGACTGGGGTGCGGTGTACTCGACCTTCCCCGGCGTCACCGAAATGGCGTCCGTCGGCGTCGGCTTCTCCTGGACCTACGCATCATTCATGACGTTCGAGGCAAATTACGCGACGCCGCTGAAGATGGCGGTGTCGACCCAGAACCATTACGAGGCCTATGGCCGCGTCATCTTCCGGCCGCTGTTGATGTTCCAGAAGCCGGAGCCGCCTGTGGCGGCCGTGGCCGGCAGGAGCAAGTCGTAGCCGGAAGCTGCGCCGCTCTCGCCGTCGGCGTTGCGAGCGCAACTCTCTCGCCGTCATTGCGAGGAGCCCTTGCGACGAAGCAATCCAGAGTGTTTCCGCGGAAGGATTCTGGATTGCTTCGCTTCGCTCGCAATGACGGAGGATGGAGTGCGCTGGCGTCTGATGTTCGAGCTTGAGGCGCCGCTCAATCAGCGCTTCAACGTGAACTCCGCCGCCCCGCGCCGGTGTTCCCATTTGGCCTGCTCCAGCTCGGGCCGGTCGCATTCGATTTCCGGATAGCCGATGCAGAGATAGGCGATGAACTTCCAGCTAAGAGGCACATCGAGAATCGCGTGGATACGATCCGGGTTCAGGATCGACACCCAGCCGAGGCCGATGCTCTCAGCGCGCGCGGCGAGCCACATCGCGGTGATCGCGGCGACCACGGAATATTCCGTGGTCTCCGGCATGGTCGCGCGGCCGAGGCCGTGACCGATGTCGCTGGCCTTGTCGGCGAACACGGCGAGGTGGCCGGGAGCTTGCTCGAGGCCCGACAGCTTCAGTGTGGCGTAGCGCGCCGCGCGTTCGCCGGCATAAGAACCCAAAGCGTCGGCGTTGCACGCCTTGAAGTCCTCGGCCACGGCGCGGCGGCATGCGGCATCGTCGACGACGACGAAGCGCCAGGGCTGGCTGAGGCCGACCGAGGGCGACAGGCAAGCGGTCTCGATCAGGCGGTCGATGGCGCCATCCGGCAGCGCTTCGGCTCGGAAGCGGCGCACGTCGCGCCGCCACACGAACAGCTCGCGCAAATGCTGGCGGAAGGTGTCGTCGAACTCGACCATGAAGCTAGCGCCCCATCTGGAAGGCGGCCGCAACCAGCAGGATCAGGATCTCTCCTAGCTGCTCGAACGCGCCGAGGATATCGCCAGTCTGTCCGCCGATCTGACGGATGGCGAGCCGCGCCAGCATCAGGCCTGCGAGCGACAGCAGAACCAGGCCGACCAGCGCCTTGCCCGGCCCTAACGCGAGGGCGAGCGCGAGCGTTCCAAGCGCGAACGCAATGGCGACGCTGCGGCCGGGTGGCGCTCCCGCACTCGCCGAAAGCCCGTCAGGTCGCGCGGGTGGGACCAGCGACATGAAGGCCGGCACGCCCGCGCGGGCAGCAACATGCGCGGCGCACAGCGCCAGCGTGACGGCGAAGGGATTGGCGATGGCCGCAAGCGCGCTCCAGCGCAGGCCGAACGACAGGATCAGCGCGCAGACGCCGTAAGTCCCGATCCGGCTGTCGCGCATGATCTCGAGCTTGTGCTCGCGCGTTCGCCCGCCGCCGAGCCCGTCGGCGGTGTCGGCAAGGCCATCTTCATGCAGCGCGCCGGTGATGAGGGCGGTCGTGGCCAAAGCGAGCAGGGCAGCAAGGTCCGGCGTCAGTCCGAACCGGCTGGCGATCTTGTAGACCAACGCGCCGGCAAGGCCGACCAGCAGTCCCGCGACGGGCAGGGCCCAGGTTGCGCGCGCGACCGCGCCGTCCGCCGCAGGCTTCGACGATGCCACAGGGAGGATCGTCACGAACGATGCCGCCATCCTGAGATCGGCAATGATGTCTTTGAGAAGCTCGGTACGCGGCATCATTTCAGCTTCATCGGCAGGCCGGCAACGACGAACTCGACCTCGTCGGCAACATCGGCAATCGTCTGGTTCATGATCCCGGCGGCGTCACGAAAGCTGCGGGCCAGCGCGTTGTCGGGCACGATGCCGAGGCCGACTTCGTTGGTGACGAAAACGACGGGACTTTTCAGACGGGGCAGTGTGCCGGCGAGCGCGCTCACCTCGCGTTCCCAATCACGCTGCTCGTGCATCAGGTTGGAGAGCCACAGCGTCAGGCAATCCACCAGCCTTGCGCCGCCGCCGTCGGTTGCGACCAGGACGTCGACGAGATCGAGCGGCACCTCGCGCTCGATCCAGTCGGTTCCGCGCCGCGCGCGATGCTTGGCGATACGCGCCTCCATCTCAGTGTCGAGCGCCTCAGCCGTCGCGACATAGACGGGCTGCCCGGGAAAGGCGCGCGTGCGCATTTCCGCACGCTTGCTCTTGCCCGATCGCGCTCCCCCCGTGATCAAGATGACGGCCATGAAAGTCTCCTGTGGCCTGACTAATCACCAAACGCGCCCAAAGACAAAGCCGAAATCAGGCGGCTGGGGGCTTGCGCTCGCGCCTCGCTTTGCGCAACAGGGGCGGGACAGGAGGCAGGTGTGGACTTTGCGGGCGCGATGGTGGTGGCGATGGCGGTGGATGCCCTCTTGGGCTGGCCGTCGTGGCTGTTCGCACGGATCGGGCATCCCGTGACCTGGCTGGGGCGGCTGATCGGCGTTGTCGATACTGGCTGGAATCGTGCGGCCGATCCGCCGGCACTACGCCGCGGCGCGGGCGTTGCTGGCGCGCTTCTCGTGATTGCGCTCTCAGTTGCACTCGGTTGGATGCTTCAATCCTTGCTGCCCTTGGGCTGGATCCAGATCGTGCTGATCGGCATCCTGGCCTGGCCGCTGGTCGCTTCGCGCTCGCTCCATGATCACGTCGCCGCCGTCGCGCATCCTCTGATGGCTGGCGACATCGCCGCCGCGCGCGAGGCGGTCTCGCGCATCGTCGGCCGCGATCCCGCAGCGCTCGATGAAGCCGGCATCGCGCGCGCGGCGATCGAGAGTCTCGCCGAGAACGCGTCTGACGGCATTGTAGCGCCCGTGTTCTGGGGCGCGCTGTTCGGATTGCCCGGCATTTTGGGTTACAAAGCGATCAACACGCTGGACTCCATGATTGGCCATCGCAGCGAACGCCACGAAGCCTTCGGCTGGGCTGCGGCGCGCATCGACGATGTCGCCAATTTCGTTCCGGCGCGGCTGACCGGATTCCTGTTCGTGCTGCTGGCGCCGCGGCGGTCCGAGGCGCTGTCGTGCATGACGCGCGATGCGCGCCGTCATCGTTCGCCCAATGCCGGCTGGCCGGAAGCGGCCATGGCGGGCGCACTCGGTGTGCGGCTCAGCGGCCCCCGCCTTTATCACGGCAGGGTCACCGACGAGCCCTGGCTGAACGAGGGCGCGCGCGATCCGCGCGCCGCGGATATCGGCGAGGCATTGACGGTCTACGGCCGTGCCATGCTGCTGCTCGGAGGCCTCCTTGCGATCCTGGCCCTCGCGTGAAAGAACGGGGTATGCGCGAGCACGGTGGAAATCTGGATCAGGCCCAGCAACGTTTTGGCGGACGAGCTGAGGATTGGATCGATCTGTCGACCGGGATCAACCGGCTGCCTTATCCCGTCGGCGAGGTAGGCGCGCGCGCCTGGAGTGCGCTGCCCTCGCGCGCCGAGACCGAGGCCTTGCATCAGGCCGCGCGGCACGCGTACCGCACCAGCGCACCGATCGTCGCACTTGGCGGCGCGCAGGCGGCTATCCAATTGCTGCCGCAACTCGTGCCACCCCGTCGCGCGCGCATTCTCGCGCCGACCTATAATGAATATGCCGGTGTGTTGTCGGCTGCCGGCTGGGATGTCCAGGAGGTCGGGGAGATCGACGCGCTGGCAGGCGCGGACCTGGCGATCGTCGTCAATCCCAACAATCCCGACGGCCGCGGTCATTCGCCAGAGGATTTGCTGACACTGCTGCCGCGCGTCGGCCGTCTCGTGATCGACGAGAGCTTTGCCGATGCCGCTCCGCAGTTGTCGCTCGCGTCCGACGCGGATCGGCCGGGGCTGCTGATCCTGCGCTCGTTCGGGAAGTTCTATGGCCTTGCCGGACTGCGGCTCGGGTTTGCGATCGGCAATGCGGCTGACGTCGCCAGGCTTGCTGCGATGTCCGGTCCCTGGCCCGTATCAGGGGCAGCGATCGCGATCGGCTGCCGCGCCTTGCGCGACGACGCCTGGGCCGAGGCCACGTCCGCGCGGCTTGCGAAAGACTGTGTCCGCCTCGATGACATGGCGCGGGCGCAAGGCTGGCGGCTGGTCGGCGGCACGCCGCTGTTCCGTCTCTACGAGACACCCGACGCGCTCGCCGCGCAGGAGAAGCTCGCGCATGGTCACATCTGGTCGCGTGTCTTCGCACAAAAGCCGACATGGCTGCGCCTCGGGCTTCCTGGCAGCGAAGCCGAATGGTCTCGCCTTGCCGAGGTCCTAGCGCGCTAGCGCGAGCAGGCCTTCGACGTCGAGATGCTTCTCGATGTGGTCGGCGAGGGCATCGAGCGCGCTCTCGACCCTGGCGTGGTAGGGCTCCTTGCCTGCGGGAATGTCGAGCTTGGCCAAAAACGCCTTGCGGAAATCGTCCGACGTGAACAGGCCGTGCAGATAGCTGCCCTGCACGCGGCCGTCGCGCGAGATCGCGCCTTCCGGCTCGCCGTTCAGTTTCGCAAATGGCCGTGCGCGATCGGGCCCGTCGGTGCGGCCGATGTGGATCTCGTAGGCTTCGATTGGCTGGTCGGTCGCGGCGTGCACGGCGGAGACGCGTGTCAGCGTCTTCTGCGGGCTCATGACCGTGTCGACATCCAGCAGCCCAAGTCCTGGCGTATCGCCCGCGGGGCCCTCGATCCCATCGGGGTCCGCAACGCTGCGCCCGAGCATCTGATAGCCGCCGCAGAGGCCGAGCACATGGCCGCCCCTGCGATGATGCGCGAAGAGATCGATGTCCCAGCCCTGCGCCCGCAGGAAGGCGAGATCGCCGCGGGTGGACTTTGAGCCGGGGATAACGACGAGCCTGACGTCACCGGGGATCGCTTCGCCCGGGCGCACCATCACGAGATCGACGCCCGGCTCGAGCTTGAGCGGATCGAGGTCGTCGAAATTGGCGATCCGCGACAGCGCGAGGCACGCGATCTTGCATTGACCGAGTTTTCGCGCGTCGGTCAGGCCCAGCGCGTCCTCGGCCGGCAGCTCGCCGGCGCGCGCAAACCAGGGCAGCACACCAAGGCCGCGCCAGGCGGTCTTCGTTTCGATTAGCCCATAACCATCTTTGAATAACGTGGGATCGCCGCGGAACTTGTTGATGACGAAACCTTGGATCATCGCGGCATCGTCGGGGTCGATCACCGTCTTGATGCCGACGAGCTGGGCGATGACGCCGCCGCGGTCGATGTCGCCGACCAGCACGACCGGCACGTCGGCCTTGCGGGCAAAGCCCATATTGGCGATGTCGGCCTTGCGCAGGTTCACCTCGGCGGGACTGCCGGCGCCTTCCACCAGCACCAGATCGGCGCGCGCCTTCAGTCGCTCAAAGCTCTCCAGCACCGCGCCCATGAGCGACGGCTTCATCGCGGCGTAGTCGCGCGCCCGCGCGGTCGCGATACGTTTGCCTTGGACAATCACCTGCGCGCCGACATCGGTCTCGGGCTTCAGCAGCACCGGATTCATGTCGGTGTGCGGCTCGACGCCGGCGGCGAGCGCCTGGAGCGCTTGGGCACGGCCGATCTCGCCGCCATCGACGGTGACGGCCGCGTTGTTCGACATGTTTTGCGGCTTGAACGGAAGCACGCGCAGGCCGCGCTGCGTGAAGGCGCGCGCGAGTCCGGCGACGATGAGCGATTTGCCCACGTCCGAGCCGGCCCCCTGGATCATCAATGTGCGCGCCATAGAATTCAGAACTCGACGCCGGCCTGCGCCTTGATGCCGGAGCGGAAGGGATGCTTGACCAGGGTCATCTCGGTGACGAGATCGGCGATCTCGATCAGCTCGTCCTTGGCGTTGCGCCCGGTGAGCACGACATGGGTCATCGCAGGCTTTTGCGTCGTCAGGAATTCGACGATCTCGGCGATATCGAGATAGTCGTAGCGCAGCGCGATGTTGATCTCGTCGAGCACGACCATGCGCAAGCTCTCGTCGAGGATCAGCTCCTTGGCCTTCTCCCAGCCGGCGCGCGCCGCGGCGATGTCGCGGGCGCGGTCCTGCGTCTCCCAGGTAAAGCCTTCGCCCATCGCGTGGAACTGGCAGAGGTCGCCGAAATGGCCGGTCAGCAGGCGCCGCTCGCCGGTATCCCAGGCACCCTTGATGAACTGCACGACCGCGCAGGGGAAGCCATGGGCGACGCAGCGGACGATCATGCCGAAGGCCGAGGACGACTTGCCCTTGCCGGCGCCGGTGTGGACGATGATCAGTCCCTTTTCGCCGCTCTTGGTCGCCATGATCTTGTCGCGGGCGGCCTTCTTCTTCGCCATTTTCTGGGCGTGCCGGGCGTCGGTTTCCTCGGCTGTTTGGGTATCCGGTTCAGGCGTCATCGGTCCCGGTCCTTCGGCTTGACAAGAGGCGGCCACCGGCAAATGGTGGCCCGGCGTTGGTTCCTGTCCTATGACAGGCGAAGAGGGAATGCGATAGGGTCCGAATCGGCAAGATTTGGGTCCAAACTGCAGCCGCCCCCGCGACCGTGACCGGAGAGATGCCCGAAGCCACTGATTCCCTTTGGAATCGGGAAGGCGGGGATCGAAGGGCAAGACCCTGCTCCGCAAGCCGGGAGACCTGCCAGCGCGGACGAGTTTTGGACCGGCGGACGGGGTGTTCCGCGACGGGGAAACGGGCCTTCTGGGGAATGGTCCGTGTGCCTCATCGCCTCCCGCTATTATCTGGAAGAGGCGATGACCGTCACACTTCACGTCTGCATCACCTGCCGTGCCGGCGAGACGCCCGGCGAGGGCGAGACCACGCCCGGAAAACGCCTGCATGGTGCGATCCTCGACGCCGGCGTGCCCGACGGCGTCAATGTGGTTCCCGTCGAATGCCTGTCGGCCTGCAGCCAGGGCTGTTCCGTGGCGCTCAGCGCGCCCGGCCGTTGGTCCTATGTTTATGGCCGCCTCTCGGATGCCAATGCGCAGGACGTGGTCGCGGGCGCTGCGGCCTATGCGGCGGCGCCCGACGGAATCGTGCCATGGCGCAGCCGTCCCGAGATCTTCCGCAAGCAGTCGCTTGCCCGCATTCCCCCTGTTGCCGTCGTGCCGGAGGCCGCCGAATGAACTCGCTCGCAAAAGTCCCTGTGACGGTGGTCACGGGTTTTCTCGGCTCCGGCAAGACCACGCTGATCCAGCATCTGCTCACCAATGCAAACGGCAAGAAGCTCGCGGTCCTCGTCAACGAGTTCGGCAGCGAGGGCGTCGACGGCGAAATCCTGAAGTCTTGCGCCGACGCAAACTGCCCGGAAGAGAATATCGTCGAGCTCGCCAATGGCTGCATCTGCTGCACGGTTGCCGACGATTTCATTCCGACCATGGAAAAACTGCTGGCGCGGCCGGTAAGGCCTGATCACATCCTGATCGAGACCTCGGGCCTGGCGCTGCCAAAACCGCTGCTGAAGGCGTTCGACTGGCCGGAGATCCGTTCGCGCATCACGGTCGACGGTGTGATCGCGCTGGCCGATGCCGAGGCTGTCGCGGCCGGCCGCTTTGCGCCGGATCCTGACGCCGTCGAAGCGCAACGCGCGGCGGACGAAAATCTCGATCACGAGACGCCGCTGTCGGAAGTGTTCGAGGACCAGATCGCCTGCGCCGACATCGTGCTGCTGACCAAGGCCGATCTCGCGGGCGCCGCCGGTATTGAAGCCGCCAAGGCCGCGATCACGGCCGAGATGCCGCGCCGCGTGCCGATGCTCCCTGTCACCGACGGCGCGATCGATGCGCGCCTCATCCTCGGCCTCGGCGCCGCCGCCGAGAACGATCTCGCCGCGCGCCCCTCGCACCATGACGGCGAGGAGGAGCACGAGCATGACGACTTCGCCTCCGTCGTAATCGATCTGCCTGAGGTCGCCGACATCGATGCGCTGGTCGCATCGGTGCAGAGGCTGGCGCGCGAGCAGAACGTGCTGCGGGCCAAGGGCTATATCGCGGTCGCGGGCAAGCCGATGCGCCTGTTGTTGCAGGCGGTCGGCGAGCGCGTGCGCCACCAGTTCGACAAGCCCTGGGGCGCAGGTCACAGGCAGTCGAAGCTCGTCGTGATCGGCGAGCACGGTGATATCGATGAGGCTGCCATCAAGGTAGGACTCGGCATCTGATGCACGTCGTCTTCCGCGAGAGCCGCGGTCTGGAGGAGACCGCGACGCCAAGGGACATCGGCCAGGACCCGGCCGATCTCGTGGTGCTCTCGTATTCGGATTCCGATCTCGCCGCGTTCGCCGCCGGCTGGAGGCGCGGCCAGGGCAGCCTGCCGTCGCTGCGGCTCGCCAATCTCGCGGAACTGCGGCACCCGCTCTCGGTCGACACCTATGTCGAGCGCACGCTGTCGCAGGCGCGGGGGATTCTGGTGCGCCTGATCGGCGGGGAGTCCTACTGGGCGTATGGGCTGGCTGCCTTGCATCAATTGGCGAAGGATCGCGGCATCGTCCTTGCCGTGCTGCCGGCCGATGGCCGTGACGACACGCGGCTCGATGCATATTCGACTCTGCCGGTCTCGACGCTGCGCCGCCTCAAGGTGCTCTGCGACATGGGCGGCCCGGTCGCCGCCCAAGCCGCGATTGCGCAACTGGCATTGGCCTCGGGTCTCTATGCCGGTCCTGTTATCGGCGAGATGAGCGTGCCTGAGATGGGTTTCTACGATCCCGCGCGCGGCGTCATTGCCGCGCCGGTGGGTGACGAGGGAAAGCCGCGCGCACTGGTCACGTTCTATCGCTCCTATCTCACCGCCGCGGACACGGGCCCGGTCGATGCGCTGATCGCCGCGCTGCGCGAGAAGGGCTTTGACGCCTGTGGCGTGTTCGTCACCTCGCTGAAGGCTGCGGGCGTCGCCGACTGGCTGCGCGCCTATCTCGCGCAAAATCCTCCGGCCGCGATCATCAACGCGACGGCGTTCTCGGCCCTCAGCGACGACGGCACGACGGCGTTCGACGCTGCATCGTGTCCGGCGTTCCAGGTCGCACTTTCCACGGCGCGGCGCGAGGACTGGGCGGAGTCGCTGCGTGGCCTCTCGCCCGGCGATCTTGCGATGCATGTCGTGCTGCCCGAGGTCGACGGTCGGCTGTTCACGGGCGTGGTGAGCTTCAAGTCGGCGGCCGAGCGCGATCCCGATCTGCAATTCTCGCATCTGGCGCACAGGCCCGACGAGGAGCGCGTGAGGGCTGTCGCCGGACGCGTCGCTGCCTGGCGACGCCTTGTGGAGAAGCCCGCCGGTGAGAAGCGGCTGGCACTCGTGCTCTCGAACTATCCGGGACGCCCGCACCAGATCGCGCACGCCGTCGGTCTCGATGCGCTGGCGTCTGTCGAGGCCTTGCTGTCTGATCTTGCGGAGGTCGGTTTCGATGTTGCGCCGGTCCATGCGCTCGGCGAAACGCTGCTCAAGCGGCAACTGACCTGGCGCGTTGCCGACTATCGCGTGGCGCTTTCGCGCCTGCCGCAAGTCTTGCAGGATGATCTCGCGCAAGCCTGGGGCGTGCCGGAGGATGATCCGAGCTGTCGCGACGGCGCGTTCCACTTCGCTGCGATCCAATGCGGTCAGTCTGTTGTCGCCGTCCAGCCCGAGCGCGGCGATGCGACGACGCGCGATGCCGACTATCACGATCTCGCCCGTACGCCGCGCCACGCCTATGTCGCGTTCTATCTCTGGCTTCGGCAGCAGGCCTGTGATGCAGTCGTGCACATGGGCGCGCATGGCACGCTGGAATGGCTGCCCGGAAAATCCGTGGCGCTGTCATCGCGCTGCTGGCCGGAAGCGCTGGTCGGCGATCTCCCAATCATCTATCCCTTCATCGTCAACGATCCCGGCGAGGCCGCGCAGGCCAAGCGGCGTATCGGCGCGGTGACGATTGGCCATCTGCCGCCGCCGCTGGAAAAGTCTGCGGTGCCGGAAGGGCTGCGCCGGCTCGAACGTCTCCTCGACGAATACTCGACCGCCGACGGTCTCGATCCCGCGCGTCGCCAGCGGCTGATCGCTGCGATCCGTGACGAGGCCCGCGCCGCGGGCCTCGAAGACGATCTCGGTCTGGATGCTTCGGCCGCACCGGCCGAAGCCATTCCGCGGATCGACCGCTTCGTCTGCGATCTCAAGGAAAGCCAGTTTGGCGATGGCTTGCACGTGTTCGGCCGCGGCGTCTGCGGTGACGCCGAGCGGGATGCGCTGCGTTCCGCGCTCGCAGGCCAGCGTGTCGCGCCGGGTCCGTCGGGCTCGCCCTATCGCGGCCGCCAGGACGTGCTGCCCACCGGGCGCAATCTCTTTGCCGTCGATCCGCGCGCGGTGCCGACGCCATCGGCGCATGCGCAAGGCATCAGGCTCGCCGAAGAGTTGCTGCGCCGTCACCTGCAGGATCACGGTGACTGGCCGAAAGGCCTCGTCGTCGATCTCTGGGGTTCGGCGACGATGCGCACCGCCGGCGAGGAGTTTGCGATGGCGCTGCATCTGGCGGGCCTCGCGCCGCGCTGGGATTACGCCTCCGGCCGCGTCACCGGCTACGACATCATCGCGCCGGCCGAGCTGGGCCGGCCCCGCATCGACGTCACGCTGCGCGTCTCCGGCCTTTTCCGCGATGTCTTCTCAGGCCTTGCGCAATTGTTCGAGGCCGCTGCCGAGGCGCTCGCAACGCGCGAGGGAGAGGGCGATGAGAATCCGTACCGCCACCGCGCCTCCCGCGTGTTTGCGCCGCGCCCCGGACAATACGGCGTTGGTCTGTCGGCGATCCCCGATGCGTTCACGGCGGAGACGCGCGATGCCGCCGGCGAAGCCTGGCTGTCGGCATCGTCCTGGGCATTCTCGGCCGATGGCGAGATGCAGCCCGATCGCGCCGGCATCGAGGCGCGGCTCGCCTCGGCCGACGCCTTTGTCCACGTCCAGGACTTGCCGGAAACCGATCTGCTGCTCGCCGCCGACTATGCCGCGCATGAAGCCGGCGTTGCCGCGGCTGCAGCGCATCTCGGCGCGGCAGGACCATCGCTCTATCACCTCGACACGACGTGTCCCGAACAGCCGCACGCGCGCACGCTGACCGAGGAAATCTCCCGTGTCGTCCGGGCGCGCGCCGCCAATCCGGCCTGGATCGCCGGCATGATGCGTCACGGTTTTCGTGGTGCCGCCGAGATCACGGCGACGCTGGAGCACATGGCCGCATTCGCGCATCTTGCCGGCGCCGTGCCGCCGCATCTGTTCGATCTCTACTACGATGCGACGCTCGGCAATGATGACGTCCGCGCCTTCATGGCGCGTGAAAATCCGCACGCTCTCGCCGCGATGGAAACCTGTTTTGCGCGCTTGCACGATGCGGCACTCTGGCAAACGCGCCGCAATTCGATCGCGGCAGCACTGCGGGAGGCATCATGAGCGCGTCTGCGGTCAAGGGCTGGTGTCCCGGCGCGCTGCGGCCGATGCAATCGGGGGACGGGCTCGTGGTCCGCGTGCGTCCGTTCGGTGGGCGCCTTGAGGCACCACAAATCACGGGGCTTGCCGAACTCGCCGGGCAACACGGCAATGGTCTGATCGACGTGACGAGCCGCGCCAATCTGCAGATCCGCGGCGTCAGCGAGCAAAGCCATCGGCCGCTGCTCGAGGGCCTTGCGCAACTTGCACTGCTCGATCCCGACGCCGATATCGAAGCCCGGCGCAATATTGTGGTGATGCCGTTCTGGAGCGGCGGCGACCAAACCCAGTCGCTCGCCGCCGAGCTGGAGGAGGCGCTCGCCGACAGCGGCCTGGCGCTTCCCACCAAGTTCGGCTTCGCCATCGATGACGGAAGATCGCGGGTGCTCGCCGGCGATTCCGCCGACATACGCATCGAGCGCGATCGGTCGGGCCGTCTCCTGGTGCGGGCCGATGGTGCAAGCCTCGGCCGCTCCGTCGCTCGCGGCGAGGCCGTCAGCACGGCGCTGGCGCTCGCAAGCTGGTTCCTGGTCTCCGGCGGCGCGAGGAGCGGGCGAGGGCGCATGGCCGCCCACATTGCCTCCGGAGCGGCGTTGCCTCAATCGCTGCGCGGCGAGACCGAGCCCGCGCCCGTGATGGCGGCGTTGCGGCCCGGGCACTATCCGCAAGGCGTGATGGTCGGCGTCGCGTTCGGGCAGATGCTGCACACGACACTGCATCAATTCGCCAGTTGCGGACATGCGCTGCGCATGACGCCCTGGCGGATGGTGCTGAGCGAGGGCAAGCGCGAGATGCCGAGCGCGGCGGGCCTCATTACCGAGCCCTTCGACCCCGCGCTGCGCGTCATCGCCTGCAGCGGCGCGCCGCGCTGCCGCGAAGCCCATGCCGATACGCGCGCACTGGCCGCGGCGCTCGCGCCGCGCATCGCCGCCGATGCCCGCCTCCACGTTTCCGGCTGTGGCAAGGGCTGTGCCCATTCCGGCGCGGCCGCAATCACGCTGGTCGCGACAGGCGCCGGCTTCGATCTCGTCCGCGACGGCTCGACGCGTGATGAGCCGGTCCTGCGCGGCCTCAACGGCGCCGATATCGTCAGCGATCCCTCCATTCTGGTCGGAGGGCACTGATGCCGCACACTTACGAAACCGATGGCGCGGCGATCTATCGTCAGTCCTTCGCGACCATCCGCGCCGAGGCGGACCTTGCGCGCTTTTCGCCTGACGAAGAGCAGGTCGTGGTGCGGATGATCCATGCCGCCGGCATGGTTGGCCTCGAGGCGCATATCCGCTTCACGCCTGATATGGCGACCACCGCGCGCGCGGCCTTGCAGAAGGGTGCGCCGATCCTGTGCGACGCGCGCATGGTCTCGGAAGGGATTACGCGCGCAAGGCTTCCCGCGGCGAACGCGGTGATCTGCACGCTCGGCGATGCCGCGGTTCCCGCGCTGGCGCAATCGATGCGCAATACGCGCTCGGCCGCGGCGCTGGAGCTGTGGCGGCCGCATCTCGATGGCGCGATCGTGGCGATCGGCAACGCGCCGACTGCGCTGTTTCATCTGCTCAACATGCTGGAGGACCGCGACTGCCCGCGGCCGGCGGCGATCATCGGCTGCCCCGTCGGCTTCGTCGGCGCCGCCGAATCCAAGGCTGCGCTGATGGCCGATCCGCCGGTACCCGCGTTGACGGTCGAGGGCCGCCTCGGCGGCTCCGCGATCACGGTGGCCGCCGTGAATGCCCTGGCGAGCCGGAGCGAATAGCGATGGGACGCATCATCTGCTGCGGTCTCGGCCCTGGCGATCCTGATATGATGAGCGTGCGCGCGGACCGGACGGTGCGCGGCGCGAAGCACGTGGCCTATTTTCGCAAGAAGGGCCGGCCGGGCCAGGCGCGCCGCATCGTCGACGGCATGCTGGCGACGGACGTCATCGAATACCCCATGGAATATCCTGTTACGACGGAGATCGCCTTCGACAGCGTGGAGTACGTCCAGCTGCTCGCCGGCTTCTACGACGAATGGGCCGAGCGCCTGGCGCGGCTTGCGCGCGCGGTCGATGTCGTCGTGCTCTGCGAGGGCGATCCCTACTTCTACGGCTCGTTCATGCACCTGCACACGCGCCTGCAAGGCCGGGTCGAGATCGAGGTGATCGCCGGCATTCCCGGCATGGTCGGCTGCTGGAACGGCGTCGGGCAACCGATCGCGCTCGGCGATGACGTGACGACGGTGCTGATGGGCACGCTGGCTGAAGACGAGCTCGAGCGGCGCATGCGCGATTCCGATGCGCTCGTCGTCATGAAGACCGGCCGCAATCTCGCAAAGGTGCGCCGCGCGCTCGCATCCGCCGGCCGGCTGGACGATGCCTGGCTGGTCGAACGCGGCACCATGCCGGGCGAGCGCGTGGTTCGGCTCGCCGAGATCGACGGCGCCGACTGTCCCTATTTCGCGATCGTGCTGGTTCACGGCAAGGGCCGGCATCTGGACGCCGCCGAATGACTGGTACCTTGACCATCGCGGGCCTCGGGCCGGGCAGCGATGCGCTGGTGACACCGGAGGTCACGGCCGCGCTGGAATCCGCGACCGACATTCTCGGTTATGCGCCCTATGTTGCGCGTGTGGCGCCGCGGCCGGGACTTAACCTGCATCCCTCCGACAATCGCGAGGAGCTGCAGCGCGCCAGCGAGGCTTTGCGGCTTGCGTCCGAAGGCGGGCAGGTCGTCGTCGTGTCCTCCGGCGATCCCGGCGTGTTCGCGATGGCCTCCGCCGTGTTCGAGGCGCTCGAACAGGCGCCGCAATGGCGGGAGCTGCCGATCCGCGTGCTGCCCGGCATCACCGCGATGCTGGCGGCGGCGGCCCGCGCCGGGGCGCCGCTCGGCCATGATTTTTGCGCGATCAATCTCTCGGACAATCTCAAGCCATGGACGATGATCGAGAAACGGCTGCGCCTTGCCGCAGAAGCCGATTTTTCGATTGCGATGTACAATCCGCGCTCGGCGAGCCGGCCGGAAGGATTTGGCCGCGCGCTCGCGGTGCTGAAGGACGCAGGTTGCGGCGAGCGCCTCGTGATCTTCGCGCGCGCTGTCAGCGCGGCCGACGAGAAGATCGAGACGGTCACGCTGAAGGACGCGACACCAGAGATGGCCGACATGCGCACGCTGGTGATCGTCGGCAATTCGCAGACGCGTCGCGTCGGCCGCTGGGTCTATGCGCCGAGGCGGGTGGAATGACCGAGCCACTGCATCACGTCATTGACGCTCTCAACCCGCCTGCGCCGGGGCAGCTCCGGCCGCGAGATCACGATTACGGGCAGGCCGAGCATGCGGGCCGCGTCGAACTTGGCACGCGCGCCGTCGCCGCCGGAATTGCGGGCGACGATCCAGGCGATGCCGCGCGTACGCATCATCTCCAGTTCGCTATGAAGCGTGAACGGCCCGCGCGATACGATCATTTCGGCCGCAAAGGGCAGGGGCGCTTCGGGCGGATCGACGAAGCGCAGCGTGTAGGCGTGCTGCGGCTTCATCGCAAAGGGCGCGATGTGCTGGCGGCCGATGGCGAGGAACACTTTTGCCGGCGCCTCGGGCAGCGCGGCGACCGCGGCGGCGACATCAGCTATTTCGATCCAGTTGTCGCCGGTCGCCCTCGTCCAGGGCGCGCGCTCCAGCGCGATCAGCGGCGTATCGGTTTCTGCGCAGGCCGCGACCGCATTTCGGCTCATCTCGGCGGCGAACGGATGCGTCGCGTCGATCACATGCGTGATGCGTTCGCTGCGAATGTAATCGGCAAGCCCGCTCACGCCGCCAAAACCGCCGATGCGGGTCGGCAGCGGCTGGTCGGCGGGCGCGCGGGTGCGGCCGCCATAGGAATAGACGGCATCGATGCCCGCGCGCGCGATCTCCGCCGCAAGCAGGCTCGCATCGGCAGTTCCGCCCAGAATGAGGGCGCGTGTCATGGCTGATCCCTGGCTGACCATCATCGGTATCGGCGAAGATGGCCTTGCCGGGCTATCCGAGGCAAGCCGAAAGGCGCTCAATGATGCCGAAACCGTCTTCGGCGGTGAACGACACCTTGCACTTGCCGGCGTGGGCAGCCGCAGCCGTCCATGGCCCGTGCCCTTCGATGCGAATGTCGTGCTGAGCTGTCGCGGCCGTCCAACGGCAGTGCTGGCGTCCGGTGATCCGTTCTGGCATGGCGCTGGCGCAGGCCTCGCCGAAAAGCTCGACGCAGGCGAGTGGATAGCGCACTCGGCGCCGTCGACATTTTCGCTCGCTGCTGCGAGGCTGGGTTGGCATCTGGAAGGGGTGGCCTGTCTCGGTCTGCACGCCGCGCCATTCGAACGCCTCGTGCCGCATCTCGCGCAGGGCGCGCGCATCATCTGCCTCGTGCGCGATGGCAAGGCTGCGGGCGATCTCGCGAAATGGCTGAGCGAGCGCGGCTGGGGCGCCTCGGCATTCTGGACGCTCGCCGCGCTCGGAGGGCCGCGCGAAGGCATCGCAGAGCATCGGGCTGGCGAATTCACAGGTGATGTCACTGCAAACCTGGTCGCCGTGGCAATTGAGGCGAAGGGCGCACAGGGCATTCCCCGCAGCTCGGGCTTACCCGACGATCTGTTTGTCCACGACGGCCAGATCACCAAGCGGCCGGTGCGCGCGCTCGCGCTCTCGGCGCTGGCGGCGCGTCCGGGCGAACGGCTGTGGGACATCGGCGCCGGCTCGGGTTCGATCTCGGTCGAATGGGCGCTGTGCGGCGGGACGGCGATCGCCATCGAGGCGCGCGAGGATCGTGTCGCGAACATCCGCAAGAATGCAGCCGCGTTCGGACTGGCGCATGTGATCAGTGTCGTCTCGGGGAGGGCACCGGAAGCTCTTGCTGGATTGGAAGCGCCAGATGCCGTCTTCATCGGCGGCGGTCTCGATCATGCGATGTTCGATGCGATCTGGTCGCCGCTTGCGCCGGGGACGCGGCTGGTTGCGCACGCGGTGACGCTGGAGACGGACGCGCTGCTCGGCGAGCTGCATCAGCGCCACGGTGGCGAGCTGATGCGGGTGGAGATCGCCCATGCCGCGCCGCTCGGCCGCTATCGCTCCTGGGAGGCGGCCCGTCCCGTGGTGCAATGGAGTGCGGTCCGATGAAGGTCGCGGGGCTCGGATTCAAGAAGGATGTCACGCTGGCCTCGTTGCGCGAGGCGCTGCTGGCGGCCGGCGGTGCCCAAGGCCTTGCCGCGCTTGCGACCGTCAGCGACAAGGCCAACGCGGAGGCGTTGAAGCAGCTCGCACGCGAATGCAGCGTTCCGATCAGGGCTGTCCCGGCCGATAGGCTGGCGGGCATCGACACGCCGACGCAGTCGAAGCTTGTCGCCGAAAAATTCGGGACGGGTTCGATCGCCGAAGCCGCGGCGCTCGCAGCAGCCGGGCCGCGCGCGCGGCTGATTGCGACACGCGTGGTCTCGCAGGATCGCACCGCGACCGCCGCGATCGCGGAAGGAGACGGCGCATGACGGTGCATTTCATCGGCGCAGGACCGGGCGCGCCTGACTTGCTCACCCTGCGCGGCCGCGACCTGATCGCGGCCTGTCCGGTCTGTCTCTATGCCGGCTCGCTCGTGCCGGAGGGCGTGTTGGCGCATTGCCCGCCTGGCGCGCGCATCGTCAACACCGCATCCCTGTCGCTCGACGAGATCATCGCCGAGATCGCCACCGCCCATGCGGCCGGCCAGGACGTGGCTCGCCTGCATTCCGGCGATCTTTCGATCTGGTCTGCGATGGGCGAGCAGCTCCGCCGCCTGCGCGCGCTTGGCATTCCCTGTTCGATCACGCCGGGCGTGCCGTCCTTCTCCGCCGCCGCCGCCGCGCTCGAAACCGAGCTCACGCTGCCGGGACTTGCCCAGACGGTGGTGCTGACGCGCACGCCGGGCCGCGCCAGCGCGATGCCTGAAGGCGAGAAGCTGGCCGCATTCGCCGCAACCGGCGCGGTGCTCGCGATCCATCTGTCGATCCATCTGCTCGACAACGTCGTTGCCGAGCTCACGCCGCATTATGGCCCGGACTGCTCGGTCGCGATCGTCTGGCGCGCGAGCTGGCCGGACCAGCGCATCGTCCGCGCGACGCTCGGCACACTCGATGCGGCCGTCGGCACGGAAATGGAGCGCACCGCGCTGATCCTGGTCGGCAAGACGCTTGGCGCTGCGGATTTCGACGAGAGCCGCCTCTATGCGGCCGACTACGACCGTCGCTATCGGCCGGTTGGCACTGAACCGCGCTTTCCGGAGGCGTCGTGATGGCAGCAAGCCTCGTCATTTCCGCACCCGCCTCCGGAGTCGGCAAGACCACGCTGACGCTGGCGCTCGCGCGCGCCTGGCGCAATCGTGGCCTGAACGTGCAGTGCTTCAAGAGCGGCCCTGATTACATCGATCCCGCCTTTCACGCCGCCGCCACGGGACGGGCCTCCGTCAACGTCGATAGCTGGGCGATGGACCGCGGGACAATCGCGCATCTCGTCATCCGCGGCGCGGATGCCGATGTCGTGCTTGCCGAGGGCTCGATGGGCCTGTTCGACGGCGTCGCCGCGCGCGGCGTCTCCGGCACCGGTGCCACCGCCGATATCGCGGAGATGCTGGGCTGGCCGGTGGTGCTGGTGATCGATCCCTCCGGTCAGGCGCAGACGGCGGCGGCGATCGCCGCGGGCCTTCGCGATTATCGCCCCGGCGTGAGACTTGCGGGCGTCGTGCTCAATCGCGTCGCCAGCCCGCGCCACGAAGACCTGGTGCGACGTGCTCTTGCTGACGCCGGCATCGCCGTGTTCGGCGCGCTGCCGCGGCATGCCGAGATCAGCCTGCCGAAACGGCATCTCGGCCTCGTCCAGGCCGAAGAGCAGGCTGAGATCGGCAAGCTGATCGACGAGGCCGCGCGCTTCGTTGCCGAGCACGTCGATCTCGACGCGGTGCTGCGCTTCGCTGCCAACTGGTCGCCGCAGCCGGCGGCGAGTGGCTTCAACGTGGCGCCGCCCGGCCAGCGCATCGCGCTAGCCCGTGATGCCGCATTCTCCTTCGTCTATCCGCATATGCTCGAGGCCTGGCGCGCGGCGGGCGCCGAGATATTGCTGTTCTCGCCGCTGGCCGATGAAACGCCTGACGCGAGCGCCGACATCTGCTGGCTGCCCGGCGGCTATCCCGAGCTTCATGCCGGCAGGATCGCGTCCAATGCACGCTTTCGCAGCGGCCTGCGCGCCTTTGCCGAAACGCGGCCGGTGCATGGCGAATGCGGGGGCTATATGGTGCTGGGAACCGCTTTGACCGACGCGGACGGTATCCGCCATGAGATGACAGGCCTGCTTGGCCTCGAGACGAGCTTTGCCAAACGCCGCATGCATCTGGGCTACCGCCTTGCCGAACTCGCCGCGCCGATACCGGGCCATCAGGCCGGTGCGCGCCTGCGCGGCCACGAATTCCACTATTCGACGATCCTCGCCCAGCCCGACACGCCGCTGGCCGTGGTGCAGGATGCGACCGGCGCGGTCATCGCCGAGACCGGCTCACAGCGCGGACTTGCCACCGGCACGTTCTTTCATCTGATCGCGGAGGACCGGTGAGCGGTTTTGTCTCCTTCATCTCCGCCGGCCCCGGCGATCCCGAACTGCTCACCCTCAAGGGCGCCGCGCGGCTGCGCGAGGCCGACGTCGTGCTCTATGACGATCTTGCCTCAGGCGCGATCCTCGATCTCGCCCGGCCCGGCGCCAATCTCGTCGCAGTCGGGAAGCGGGCCGGGCGACCCTCGACCAAGCAGCACCATGTCAATCGTCTCCTGGTCGACTATGCCGCGACAGGCGTGCGCTTGGTGCGGCTCAAGTCGGGCGATGCCGGTATTTTCGGCCGGCTCGAGGAGGAGCTGGAGACGCTGCGCGAGGCGGGCATCGGCTATGAGATTATCCCCGGCGTGACCTCGGCCTGTGTGGCCGCCGCGCAAGCCGGCATTCCCCTGACCCGTCGTCATACCTCGCGCCGGGTGCAGTTCGTGACCGGGGCTGACGTGACGGGCGAGCTGCCGCCGAATCTGAACTGGGCTGCACTGGCCGATCCTGAAGCGACGACCGTGGTCTATATGGGCCGGCGCACCTTCCCGGCGCTTGCCGCAAAATTGATCGCGCACGGTCTCGCCGCGGATACGCCGGCGCTGTTCGCCGAATCCCTCGGCCGCCCCGACGAGCGGCTGGTCCGCACCACCATTGCCGAGCTTGCCGAGCAGCTTGCCCGCGGCGGCGCCGCCTCGACGGCTGCGGTGATCCTGTTCGGCGCGCTGGCGGGGGATTATCCGTCGTGACGGCCGCGGCCGCCCTTCGCCCCTTGACGCAGGCTCGCCGAAAGGGGCACACAGGAGAGGCATGGTGCTCAACGCGGCGCAAAGCGTCGGAGCATAATCGGGAATGGGGGTGGGCGGACCAAGTTGCGGCGCCCAAAACCCCAGCCGCCCCCGCGACTGTAAGCGGTGAGGGGCTCCGAACCGCCACTGGGCCGAAAGGTTCGGGAAGGCCGGAGATCCCCAGTGAACCGCGAGCCAGGAGACCGGCCCTGCACGTTTTGAGGCCAAGGCCGTCGGGTGTGACGGCAGGAAGGGATTGAGCCATGCATATCGAACCCGGAATCGTGACGGGCGCCAAGCTCGTGTTGAGTTACGCAACCGGCATCGCCGCGGGCGGCGTTGCCTTGAAACTTGCAGCCGAGACCGTGCGCGAGCAGGGCGTCGGCTCGTTCGCGGCGCGAACACTCGCCACAACGGGCCTCGTCTTCACTTTCTTCCAGGTTCTGCCGCACTTCCCGGTCGGCGTCTCCGAAGTGCACTTCATCCTCGGCTCGACGTTGTTCCTGCTGTTCGGCGCGGCGCCTGCGGCCTTCGGCCTCGCGCTCGGCCTGTTGCTCCAGGGCGTGTTGTTTGAGCCGGCCGACATCCCGCAATACGGCATGAACGTCACGACGCTGCTCGTGCCGTTGTTCGCGATCCAGGCGATCGCCTCGCGGATCATTGCCCGTAACACCGCCTATGTCGATTTGAAGTATCGGCAGGCGCTGGCGCTCTCGACGACCTATCAGGCCGGCGTGATCGCCTGGGTGGCGTTCTGGGCGCTCTATGGCTCCGGTTTTGCCATGAGCAACCTCGCTAACATCGCGGCGTTCGCGGCCTCCTATGCGCTGGTCATCGTGATCGAGCCGCTGGCCGATCTCGCCGTGCTGGCGCTGGCGAAGTCGCTGCGTGGCGTCACCGCGCCCGGCCTCGTCACCCCGCGCCTGCATAACGCGGCCTGAGGGGAGCGAAGGGCGGTACGCCGCCCTTCGCGCTCGCGATGCTCACGCTCTCCCTGATAGGCATCGGCTGCGGCGATCCCGACCAGCTCACGCGCGCCGCGATCCGCGCCATCAATGCGGCCGATCTCGTCCTGATCCCGCGCAAGGGAACTGCGAAGTCCGACCTCGCCGATCTCCGGCGGACGATCTGCGCGGACGTGCTCACCAGCGACAAGACTGAAATCGCCGAGTTCGATCTCCCCGTGCGCGACGCCGGTGAAGCGGATTACCGCAAGGGTGTGGACGATTGGCACGATGCAGTCGCCGCGACCTGGTCGCAGACGATCGCAAAACATCTTGCAGGCAAGGGCAAGGTCGCGCTGCTGATCTGGGGCGATCCCTCGCTGTATGATTCCTCGCTGCGCATTGCGCGTCGGCTCAATCCCTTGCCGAAGATTGAAGTCGTGCCCGGTATCACCTCGATCCAGGCGCTGTGCGCGGCGCATGCACTGCCCCTCAATGATATCGGCGAGCCTTTTCTGGTCACGACGGGGCGGCGCTTGCGCGAAGGCGGCTGGCCGCAGGGCGTCGACACCGTGGTTGTGATGCTCGACGGCGACACGGCGTTCCAGTCGCTAGATTCAGCTGGGATTCAAATTTATTGGGGTGCTTATCTCGGCATGCCCGACCAGATCATCATGTCCGGCGAGTTGGCCGAGATCGGCCCGCGCATCGTCGCGGCGCGGCAGGAGGCGCGCGCGCGGCACGGCTGGATCATGGACAGCTACATCCTCAAGCGCGCGCGTTAAGCGAGGCAGCATGCTCCCCGAATGGGTCTACCAAAAGTGCCCCGAGATCTCCGCGATCCATCGCGAGGCGGCAATCGCGCGGCAGGCGCAGCTGACAAAGCCGACCGGTGCGCTCGGCCGGCTCGAGCAGCTTGCGATCGAGCTTGCCGGCCTGCAGGCGACCGAGCAACCGCGCGCCGCGCTTGTGCCGATCATCATCTTCGCCGGCGATCACGGCATCGTCGCGCAGGGTGTCTCGGCCTATCCGCAAGAAGTGACCATCGCGATGATGGCGAATTTTGCCTCCGGCGGCGCCGCCATCTCGGTGCTGGCGCGCGAGCTTGGCTCCAGCCTGGAGGTCGTCGATGCCGGCACGCTGGCAGATGAGACGATGGCGGGCGTCGTCACCGTCAAGCCGCGCAAGGGCACGCGCGATTTCAGCGTCGAGCCTGCGCTCCAACCTGCGGAGCTGGCGTTTGCCTTCGAGGCCGGCCAGCGCGCGGTTGCGCGTGCGGCGACCAATCAGCCCGATCTGCTGATCTTCGGCGAGATGGGGATCGGCAACACCACGACCTCGGCGGCGATCGCGGCGAGCCTGCTTGGCGTGAGTGCCGAGGAAATCGCCGGCAGCGGCACCGGGGTCGATGCGGCCGGCCGCGCACACAAGGCGCGCGTGATCGATGCCGCGATTGCGCTGCATGGCGTTGCGGGTGCGTCGCCCGAAGAAATTCTGTGCGCCGTCGGCGGGCTCGAGATCGCAGCGATCTCAGGCGCGATCATCGCGGCCGCGCAGCGCCGCATCCCCGTGCTGATCGACGGCTTCATCGTGTCGGTGGCAGCGCTCGCCGCAGCACGGCTGAACCCGTCGTGCCAGCCGTTCCAGCTAGCCTCGCATCAATCGGCGGAGCAGGGGCACCGGCTGGTGCTCCGCGCACTGAACGTGCAACCGCTGATCAGCCTCGACCTCAGGCTCGGCGAGGGATCGGGCGCGGCCATCGCGCTGCCGCTGGTGCGCCTCGCCTGCGCGCTCCACAACGGCATGGCAACATTCGCGCAAGCCAACGTGCCTGACAGACCTAGCTGATCCGCTGGTTGACGGACACGACGCGCCAGCCGGCCGCGAGGCGATCGATCCGAGTCAGCGACAGCGGATCGATCACGAAGCGCAAGGCTGCTTGCGGCGTGAGATCTAGCGCGATGCAGAGCGCGGCGCGGATGGTGCCGGAGTGCACGACGAGGGTGGTCGATCCGGCCCCGATCCGCGACAGACCCAGCCGGACGCGCGCGACCTGATCCGCAAAACTCTCGCCGGCCGGCGGCCGTCCGCCAGCCGGATCATTCCAGAACTGCGCATAGGCCTCGCCGCCGGTCGCCGCGAGCTCGTCGTGCCGATGGCCGGTCCAGTCGCCGAAATCCTGCTCGCGGAATTCACCGATCAACTCCGGTTCGAGCCCCAGCGCGCGCGCAGTCTCGACCGTGCGCCGCGACGGGCTGGCATAGCTGGCGGCGCTCCCAGGCAGCCGCTGCCGTAGCGCCTCCAGCTGCGCGCGATCGCCGAGATCGGCCGGCGCGTCGGCCGCGTGGATGGCGCCTGTTACGCCCGCGACGGGTGCGTGTCGTATCAGCCAGAGGAAGGTCTCGCCTTCCATGCTCGTCTCCAAGGAAGTTGGTCGTTGTGGCCATAACGCCGCAACTCGCACATTGACTCTGTCCTGATGGTAATCCTAGATGCTCGCGACGGTTTCCCCGAGAGGGGATGAAAAGGGAATGCGGTGCGGGGACGTTGTCCCCAATGCCGTGGCTGCCCCCGCAACTGTGAGCGGCGAATCTTGCGTCACGAGCCACTGGGTATCTCGGTCCCGGGAAGGCGATGCAAGGTACTGACCCGCGAGCCAGGAGACCTGCCGTCAGCCGTGGTCACACGCGAAGATGTCGGTCGGGGAGTACAGGCATTCGGCTTCATCGGACGGCTGCAGGGCCAAAAGGTGAGACCTCGTTCGCTGTGACGTGCCACTGACGTCATACCGAGGTCCAAAGCCGTGTCTTCCATCCGTATTGTACGACCGCGAAAATTCCTGCTCGCCTCCGCTGCGCTCACATCCTTTGCCGCTTTTGATCTGCCCGCTGCGCTGGCGCAGCCGGCGCGCGAACCGCTGCCGCCCGTCGAGGTATCGCCGGCCCAGTCGCGCAAGCAGGCCAAACCGGCGGGCCGGGACGCGCAAAGCCCGCGCCGCGCGGCCGCACGCAGGCCGGCGACTGCATCCGCGGCGCCCAAGCCCGCCATGCCGGCTGCGACGGTACAAACGCCGCTCAACACCAATGCCGTGGCCGAAAGCGCCTCGCGGCTCGGCCTGACGGTGCGGGAGATACCCGCAACGGTCGAGGTGATCTCCGCCGAGACCATGCGCGAGCAGGGCTATCGCACCGTGTCCGAGACGGCGCAGGGCGCGGTCGGCGTCACCTCCGGCGACAACCCGGCCGAGCCCGCGGCGTTCTCGATGCGCGGCTTTACCAACAGCCAGATCAACATCCTCTACAACGGCATCAAGATCGGTCCGCAGAACATGACCTCGCGGATCACCGACACGGCCAATCTGGAAGCTGTTGAATTCTTGAAAGGCCCGGCCTCGCTGATCTCGGGCGAGGGCGCCGCCGGCGGTGCGATCAATTTCGTCACCAAGGCGCCGCACACCGGGCCTGTGCGCAACGAGGCGGACTTTTCCTGGGACTCCCTGAACTCGTTCCGCGCGCATTACGGCTCGGGCGGCAGCACCAATGTGCAGGGCCTGGACTACCGCTTCGACATCAGCCGCTCCTCGCTCAACGGCTTTGCCGATGACACCAACACCAAGACGCTGGACGTGTCGGGCCAGCTCAACTACCGCATCTCCGACAGCCTCAAGACCTGGGGCGCGGTCGAGTATCGCGAAGACCGCTCGAAGGCCTATTGGGGCGCGCCGCTGGTGCCGATTGCCTTCAGCGGCTCGCATGCGACGACGGGGATCGTTTCCGGAAACTATATCTCGAACTACAACAAAACAAATCTCGGCGCGGTCACCATCGACGACCGCACCTTCAACACCAACTACAACGTCCTCGACAACCGCAACGTCGCACAGGAGGTGTGGCTGCGCGGCGGCTTCGAGCTGAAGCTCGCGCCCGACCTGACCTTGAAGAGCCAAGCCTATGGCTATGGGGCGGAACGGAGCTGGTTCAACAATGAGGTCGAGGCGTTCAACTCCGGGACGAACCTTGTCGATCGCGAGCGCTTTTATGTCGCGCACAGCCAGCGCCTCGTCGGCAACATCACCGATCTGACCTGGGACGCGAACATCGCAGGCTTCGACAACCGCCTGGTCACGACGTTGTCGTCGAGCTATCTCGATTTCGTCAGGCCGGGCGCGGCAAACTTTCCGTTCGATAACGTCTCGCTCGTCGATCCCAACCGTGGCTTCTACGGCACGCTCACGACCAAGCAGCAGACCGCGCGCATCGACAACGAGGCGCTGTCGTTCGAGGACCGGCTGAAGCTGACGCGGACGTTTGCGCTGGTCGGCGGCCTGCGCGTCGAGCATATCGGGCTCGATCGCAACTCGACTGACGCCGCCGGTATCGTGAACGCTGGCTTCCCGTACACGAAGGACTGGGCGCCCGTAACGGGGCGCATCGGCTACACTTGGGAGGCCGTGCCCGGCCTGACCTTCTTCAGCCAGTACGCCACCGGCGCCGATGTCTCCGCCAACAATATCTTCCTGCTCGGACCCACGCAGCCGCTGGATCTCACCACCGCGCGCACCTACGAGACCGGCGTCAAGCACCTGTTCTGGGACAACAGGGCGGAGTGGTCGTTCTCGGCCTACGATATCCTGCGCAAGAACGTCTATGCCGCCGCAGGCGGGCAGGCGCTCAACATCGCCGGGCGGCAGGAATCCAAGGGCGTCGAGCTTGCGGCGGCCATCCGTCCGATCGATCCGCTGCGGCTGTGGGGCAATATCGCCTATGTCGATGCGCGCTATGACGACTTCAATTTCGTCGGCGGCTCGTTCTCCGGCAACACGCCGCCGAACGTGCCGCGCATCGTCGCCAATGCCGGCGCGTCCTGGCGCTTCTTCACGCCCTGGCCGGTCGAGCTGGGCATCACCGGCCGCCATGTCGGCGACCGCTACAACACCGACGCCAACACGGTGACGATGAAGGCCTATACCGTGGCAGACGTCTACGCCTTCGTCGACATCCCCAAGGCGGTGTTCAACGCCGTCGACCAGGCCCGCCTGACCTTCCGCGTCCGCAACATCACCGACAAGCGCTACGCGATCTGGGGCGATCCGTTCTATCCCGACCAGATCCTGCTCGGCGCGCCGCGCACCTATGAGCTCTCGGCCGCGTTCAAATGGTAGGGCACTGAACGCATGATGAGCGCGATCATCCTGCTGCACCGCTGGCTCGGGATCGCGTTCTGCCTGCTGTTCGCGATGTGGTTCGCGACGGGAATCGTGATGCACTTCGTTCCGTTTCCGTCGCTGACGGAAGCGGAGCGGTTTGCCGGCCTCGCGCCGGTGGAACGCGCGCAGGTTCGCATGGCAGTCCGCGATGCGGTCGCCGCCAGCGCAATCAAGGATGCCGTGCGCGTTCGGCTGATCCAGCGAAGTGACGGGCCGGTCTATGTCGTCTCCGGCCCGTCGCATCTGCGCGCGGTCCGCGCTCTCGATGGACAGGACGCCCGGGTGACGTCTTCCGATGTCGCGCTCGCCATCGCGCGGGATCACGCCCGCAGCCGCGGGCTCGACGCCCCACGCGTAACGATGCTCGCGCAGGCGGATTACGATCAGTGGACGGTGCCAAACGGCTTTGATCGCCACCGGCCACTGTTTCGCGTGGCCCTCGGCGATGCCGCCGGGACGGAGGTCTATGTCTCCTCGCTCACTGGCGAGATCGTCCTGGATACGACGCGAAGCGAGCGGGGCTGGAATCTCGTCGGCAGCGTGCTGCACTGGATCTATCCGACGGTGCTGAGGAGCAATTGGGCGCTGTGGGATGGGGTGGTCTGGACATTGTCGCTGCTGGCATCGATTGCGGCGATGCTTGGCGCTCTGCTCGGGATCCTGCAGATCAAGGTGCGCGGACGCCGTATGTCCTCACCTTACCGCGGGTGGCACGCATTGCATCACATCCTCGGCCTTGCGGCGACAATGTTCGTGCTGACCTGGATATTCAGCGGCTGGCTCTCCATGGATCATGGCCGGCTGTTCTCGCGCGGGCAGCTGACCTCGGCGGAAGCGGGCGTGGTGTATGCCGCGCCGGATTGGGCGGCTGCCTCGCCGCTCGACCGGCAGCCGATATCGTCGTCGGCCCGGGAGATTGAATGGTTCGCCTTCAACGGCAATGTCTATCGACGCGACCGGATCGCTCTCGGCAGCCAGACTCTGGTCAAGGCCGCGGAGACGCCCAATGAGGGATACGCCGGCTTCCTCGGCGCGCGCGACATCCAGGAATTGGCGACGCGCCTCGCCTCGGGCTGCGCTGCACCGTCCGTTGTTGCCGAGAGCGACGACTATCCCGCTCGATCCGCCGTCCAAGGCGCGCCGGTCTACCGATCGCGCTGCGGCGACCTCTGGTTCGACATCGACGGCGCCGACGGCAATTTGCTGCAACGGCTGGATGCCTCGCGGCGCGCCTATCGTTGGGTGTACGGCGCGCTGCACACACTCGATTTCCCGATCCTCATGGCGCGCCCGCGTCTGCGCGATGCCCTGATCGTCGGACTCTGTGCGCTAGGGTTCGCGTTCTCCATGACCGGCGTCGTCATCGGCTGGCGGCGCTTGCGGCGCTCCCTGACAGCCTGACCCCGGGCGATCCAGCCACGGTCACAACGTGCGGCGGGTCTTTGAGGCTTGGCCGGTTCAAATGGCGGTGAGATCCTGCTGGCGAAGGCCCGGTTAGTGGCATACCATTTGCAAGCCAATGGGCTCTGGTTTCACCTGCCCTTGGCCAACGATGGCCGGCATCACGGCATTACTGGGAGGACTTCATGGATCGCAGGACCGTATTGAAGGGACTGGCGGGCGCGGGCGGTCTGGCATTGACCGGCGTCTCGGCCCCGGCCATCGCGCAAGGCGCATCGGCCCGCACCCTGCGCTTCGTGCCGCAGGCTAATCTTGCCAATTTCGATCCGATCTGGGGCACGCAATATGTCGTGCGCAATGCCGCCGCGCTGGTCTGGGATACGCTCTACGGGATCGACGCGCAGTTGCAGCCGCAGCGGCAAATGGTCGAGTCCGAGGAGACCTCCGACGACGGCAAGATCTGGACGTTCAAGCTGCGCCCGGGCCTCAAATTCCACGACGGCGAGCCGGTGCTGGCCAAGGACGTCGTTGCGAGCCTGGCGCGCTGGGCCGCGCGCGATCCGATGGGGCTGATGATCATCGCGATCCAGCAGGAATTGACCGCCGTCGACGACCGCACCTTCAAATGGGTCTTGAAGCAGCCCTTTCCGAAGATGCTCTATGCGCTCGCCAAGAACAACGCGCCGTGCTCCTTCATCATGCCCGAGCGTATCGCCAAGACCGATCCGTTCAAGCAGATCACCGAATATGTCGGCTCGGGTCCGATGAAGTTCGCCAAGAGCGAATGGGTCCCCGGCGCCAAGTCGGTGTTCGAGAAGTTCACCGATTACGTGCCGCGGCAGGAGAAGGCGTCGTGGCTGGCCGGCGGCAAGCAGATCATGGTCGATCGTGTCGAATGGATCGTGATGCCGGACCCCGCCACTGCCGCTGCCGCGTTGCAGAACGGCGAGGTCGATTGGTGGGAGAACCCGATCGCCGATCTCGTGCCCGTGCTGAAGAAGAACAGGAACATCAGCGTCGATATCGGCGATCCCCTCGGCAATATCGGCTCGTTCCGCATGAACCATCTGTTCGCGCCGTTCAACGACGTGCGGGCGCGGCGCGCGGTGCTGATGGCGCTCAGCCAGGAAGACTATATGCGCGCGATCGTCGGCGACGACAACGCATTGTGGAAGTCATTGCCCGGCTTCTTCACCCCGGACACACCTGTCTACAACGAGATGGGCGGCGAGATCCTGAAGGGCAAGCGCGACTTCGATGCCGCCAAGAAGCTGCTGGCGGAGAGCGGCTATTCCGGCCAGCCCGTGACGTGCCTGGTCGCGCAGGATCAGCCGATCACGAAGGCGCAAGGCGACGTCACCGCGGACCTCCTGAAGAGGCTCGGCATGAATGTCGACTTCGTCGCCACCGATTGGGGCACGGTCGGCTCCCGGCGCGCCGCAAAGACGCCGCCGGGCCAGGGCGGCTGGAACATGTTCCACAGCTGGCATGCCGGCGCCGATTGCATCACGCCCGCCGCCTACACGGCCATCCGCGCCAATGGCGAGAAGGCCTGGTTCGGTTGGCCCAACAGCCCGAACACCGAGAAGGAGATCACATCCTGGTTCGACGCCAAGAATCTCGAGGAAGAGAAGGCGGCGATCGGGCGGGTCAACAAGGCGGCGATCGAGGATGTCGTCTACGCGCCGACCGGTTTCTTCCTGACCTACACGGCATGGCGCAAGAACGTTTCGGGCATCACCAAGGGTCCGCTGCCGTTCTTCTGGGGCGTGTCGAAGTCTGCATGATCGCGCGCTGAGGCCAGATGCTCTCTTATATCCTCCGTCGCATCGTCGCGACCTTGCCGGTGATGGCGATCGTCGCGCTGTTCGTGTTCAGCCTGCTCTACATCGCGCCGGGTGATCCCGCCGTGGTGATCGCGGGCGACCAGGCAAGCCCGGAGGATGTGGAGCGCATCCGCCAGAGCCTCGGCCTCGACCGGCCCTTCCTGATCCAGTTCGGCAGCTGGGTCTGGCGCATCCTGCACGGCGACCTCGGCACCTCGATCTTCACCAACCTGCCGGTGTCGGCGATGATCGGACAGCGGCTTGGACCGACGCTGTCGCTGATGATCGTCACGTTGCTGCTGACGATCGTGGTGGCGGTGCCGCTCGGCGTGGTGGCGGCGTGGAAGGCCGGCAGCCTGATCGACCGGATCATCATGGGCTTTGCCGTGTTCGGTTTCTCGCTGCCCGTCTTCGTGGTCGGCTACATGCTCGCCTACATCTTCGCGCTCGAACTGGAATGGTTGCCGGTGCAGGGCTATACGCCGCTCACGCAAGGCTTCTGGCCGTGGCTGGAGAATTTGATCCTGCCGTCAATCGCGCTCGGTTGCGTCTATATCGCGCTGGTCGCGCGCATCACCCGCGCCGCCATGCTCGAGGTCTTGCAGCAGGACTATATCCGCACCGCGCGGGCAAAGGGTTTGGGGCAGGGCGGCATCCTGTTCATTCACGCGCTGAAGAACGCGGCGGTGCCGATCGTGACTGTGATCGGGATCGGCATCGCGCTCCTGATCGGCGGCGCCGTGGTCACCGAAAGCGTGTTCGCGATCCCCGGTCTGGGCCGGCTCACGATCGATGCGATCCTGCGCCGCGACTACCCCGTCATCCTGGGCATCGTGCTGCTGTTCAGCTTCGTCTACGTCCTCGTCAATCTGATGATCGACGTCATTTATACGCTCGTTGACCCGAGGATCCGCTATTGACCGATACCACCGTCAATCCGCAATCGCTCCCGGCCGGCCTCGTCCTGGCGCCGCAACTGCCCGAAATCTTGCGGCCGGTCACGATCCGGCGCGGCTTCATCGGGCTGTTGCGCGGTCATCCCACCGTTGCGATCGGTGGGGCGCTGCTGCTGACGCTGGTCCTGATCGCGATCTTCGCGCCCTATCTCGGCACGGTCGATCCGACCGCGCTCGCGCCTGCAAAACGCACCCGCGCACCGTCGGCCGATTTCTGGTTCGGCACCGACGTGCTCGGCCGCGACATCTATTCGCGCGTGCTGTTTGGCGCGCGGGTCTCGCTCACGGTCGGCCTGTCAGTAGCGATCTTCGCATCCGCTGCCGGCCTTGCCATCGGCATGGTCTCCGGCTTCATCCGCTGGGCCGACGGCATCCTGATGCGCTTCATGGACGGTTTGATGTCGATCCCGCCGATCCTGCTGGCGATCGCGCTGATGGCCTTGACTCGCGGCAGCGTCGGCAACGTCATTCTGGCCATCACTGTTGCCGAGATCCCGCGTGTCTCGCGCCTCGTCCGCAGCGTGGTGCTGTCGCTGCGCGAGCAGCCCTATGTGGACGCGGCCGTGGCCTGCGGCACGCGCACGCCCATGATCATCCTTCGCCACATCCTGCCCAACACGGTGGCGCCGATGCTGGTGCAGGCGACTTATATCTGCGCCAGCGCCATGATCACCGAGGCGATCCTGTCCTTCATCGGCGCGGGCACGCCCCCGACCATTCCGTCCTGGGGCAACATCATGGCCGAGGGCCGCGCGCTGTGGCAGGTCAAGCCCTACATCGTGTTCTTCCCGGCGGCCTTCCTCTCCGTCACGGTGCTCGCCGTGAACCTGCTCGGCGACGGCCTTCGCGATGCGCTCGATCCGCGCATGGCCAAGAGCCTCTGATGAATCGAGGCTGATCGCGATGGCGCTGCTCGAAGTCGAAAACCTCCAGACCCATTTCCGCACCCCCGGCGGCATCAACCGCGCGGTCGACGGCGTGTCCTTCCATGTCAACGAGGGCGAGACGCTCGCCATCGTCGGCGAATCCGGCTGCGGCAAATCGGTGACCTCGATGTCGCTGATGCGGTTGATCCCGGAGCCGCCGGGCAGAATCGCCGGCACCATCCGCTTTGCGGGAAGGGACCTGCTGCAACTCTCCGACCGCGAAATGCGCGCGATCCGAGGCAACGACATCTCGATGATCTTCCAGGAGCCGATGACGAGCCTCAATCCGGTGCTCACCGTCGGCCGTCAGATCCGCGAGACCTTGATGATCCATCAGGGCCTCGACAAGGCAGCCGCCGAAGCGCACGCGGTCGAGATGCTGACGCTGGTCGGCATTCCCGAGCCGAAGCGCCGCGTGCGCGAATATCCGCACCAGCTCTCCGGCGGCATGCGCCAGCGCGTCATGATCGCCATTGCGCTCGCCTGCAATCCCAAGCTTCTCATTGCGGACGAGCCGACCACCGCGCTGGACGTGACGATCCAGGCGCAGATCCTGAAGCTGATGCTGGATCTGAAGCGCCGGGTCGGCGCGGCCATCATCCTGATCACCCACGATCTCGGCGTCGTCGCGGAGATCGCCGAGCGCGTCATGGTGATGTATGCCGGCCGCAAGGTGGAGGAAGCCCCTGTGGCCGAGCTGTTCCGTTCGCCGCGTCATCCCTATACGCAAGGCCTGCTGGGCGCCGTACCGAAGCTCGGTTCCTCGCTCGCGGGCACCGCGACGCGGCTCGCCGAGATACCGGGGCAGGTGCCTGATCTGCGCAAGCCGATCGCCGGCTGCGTCTTCGCCGGGCGATGCGCGCTTGCGACCGATCTCTGCCGGCAATATGCGCCGGGGCTCGAAGAGAAGGGACCCCGTCACATCGCCGCCTGCCACTACGCGGCCAAGGGGGCCGTCGCGGCATGAGTAGTCCCCCGCTGCTCCAGGTCAACGACCTCAAGAAGCATTTTCCGGTCAAGACCGGCCTGTTCGGCCGCACGTCCGAATTCGTCTATGCCGTCGACGGCGTCTCCTTCGAGATCGCGCGCGGCGAGACGCTGTCGCTGGTCGGCGAATCCGGTTGCGGCAAGTCGACGGTCGGCCGCGCCATTCTGCGGCTGTTCGACATCACCGCGGGCCAGGTGATCCTCGACGGCCAGCGGATCGACGACGCCCATCCGAGCACGATGCGTCAGATGCGCCGGCGCGTGCAGGTGGTGTTCCAGGACCCGTTCTCGAGCCTCAATCCGCGCATGCGCGTGCGCGACATCCTGGCCGAGCCGATCCGCAATTTCGGCCTCGCCAAATCAGCAGAAGATATCGAGGTGCGGGTCACGTCGCTGATAGACACCGTCCGCCTGCCGCGCGAGGCGCTGAACCGCAGGCCGCACGAATTCTCCGGCGGCCAGCGCCAGCGCATCGGCATTGCGCGGGCGCTTGCGGCCGAGCCCGAACTGATCGTCTGCGACGAGGCGGTTTCGGCGCTCGACGTCTCGGTCAAGGCACAGATCGTCAATCTGCTGCAGGACCTCCAGCGCGAGTTCGGCCTCGCGCTGCTGTTCATCAGTCATGATCTCGCGATCGTCGAGCACATGACCCACCGCGTCGCGGTGATGTATCTCGGCAAGATCGTCGAGGTCGCCCCGCGCCGCGAGATCTTTGCCGCACCAAGGCATCCCTACACCAGGGCGCTGCTCTCCGCGGTGCCGCTGCCCGAGCCCGGCGCCCAGCGCAATCCCATCATCCTCAAGGGCGACGTGCCGAGCCCGATCAATCCGCCGAAGGGCTGCCGCTTCCACACCCGCTGTCCGCTTGTCTTCGACCGCTGCCGGGTCGAAGAACCGGTGCTGCGCGCGGCTGGAGCCGAGCAATGGGTGGCCTGTCACCTCGAAGACGGCGCAGCACCGCCGAGCAACTGAGGGCGAGATTCCCGTCGGAAATTTCTCAGCAAGAACAATCCCGTTCTACTGTGCATGGGTTTGTTTTGCGTTTTTGACGTAGCGAGCCTCAGCCTTGCCGGCGCAGGAAGCCGGTGATCGTGACTTCTTCCCAGATGTCGGCCGCGGCAAAGGGATCGGCGCGGTTGAAGGCCTCGACCTCGCCACGACCAGGCGCCTCGATCAGGAACAGGCTGCCGATCATCGTCTGGCCATCGTCGGACACCAGCGGCCCCGACATCACGATCTTGATGCCGAAGCGCGAGGTGTCGCTCAGGAACGTCTTGTGGGCATCGTAATTGGCGAGCCGGGTCGGCAGCGCACCGGCGCGGTCGACGGCGTGAATGGCGAACAGCATGGTGTCTCCGTTTCTTGGCTCAGTTGTTGGGACGGCCGCCGCGACGGCCGTCCGGGCTTGATATGATCGGTTTGTCTACTTGGCGCTGAGCTTGCTGGCATCCTCGAAGGTCGGGCAGGTCCGCTGCTCCAGCGGCACGTCGAACGGCTGGTAATTGTCCTTGGTGATGACGGTCGGCTTCAGCACGATCTCGTTGATGACGGGCTGGTTGCGCAAGGCGCGGATCGCCATCATGGTGCCGAGGCAGCCTTGCGCGAATCCGTTGTAGTCGCCGCTCGCGAGCAGCTTGCCTGATTTGATCGCGTCGATCGCTTCCTTGGTGCCGTTGATGCCGATCACCTGCGCCTTGCGGTTGGCGCCGTCGAGCGCCTCGATCGCCCCGACCGCCATGGCGTCGTTGGCAGCCAGCACGCCGTCGATCTGCGAGTTCGACTGCATCAGGTTCTCCATGACCTGGAGCGCCTGCAGCCGCTGGTAGTTGCCGGGCTGCGAGGCGAGCAGCTTGGCGCCCGGAGCCTCCTTCAGCGCGTCGTTGAAGCCGCGGACGCGGTCGACATTGGTCAGCGAGCCCTTGACGCCCTCGATGATGACGATGTTGCCCTTGCCGCCCAGCGTCTTGAGCAGGAAGCGCGCGGTCTCCAGGCCAAGGCTGTAATCGTCGGCGCCGACGAAGGACAGGAACTTGCCGCCCGCCGAGCGGTCGGTGATGTTGACGACCGGGATCTTGGCCTCGTTGATCTTCTCGACACCGGGCACCATCGCCTTGTAGTCGACCGGCGTGAACACGATCGCGCTCGGCTTCTTCACCACGACGTCCTCGATCTGGCTGAGTTGCTCGGGGATCGAGTCCGGCTTGGTCGGAATGTACTGCAGCGTCTTCGCGTTCAGCGTCTTCGCCATGTTGTCGGCGCCGACCCGCACCGTCTGGAAGAACGGGTTGGTCTGGTTCTTGGTGAAGACGGCGATGGTCTCGCCGTCGGCGCGCGCCCCTGTGGTGAACGCGGCCGCCATCAGCAGCGGCAGCGCCAGATAGCCCAGTGTCCGTTTCATGTTGCCTCCATCCCTCATTTTGCTTGTTTGGAACTCTAGAACTCATTGCGCGCGGCGGCGCGTCTTCATGTCGAGCCAGACCGCGAGAATGACGATGATGCCGGTGACGAGTGGCTGCCAGTTGGCACTGACCGAGAGCAGGTTCATGCCATTCAGCACCAGCGTCAGGATCAGCGCGCCGATGAAGGTGCCGAACACGGTGCCGACGCCGCCGAACAGCGAGGTGCCGCCGATCAGCACGGCCGCGATCGCGGGCAGCGTCAGGCTTTCGCCGATGTCGGCCTCCGCCGAATTGAGCCGCGACAGGAAGATGATCGAGGCAAGCCCCGCCATGGTGCCTGATACCGCGTAGACCAGCAGCAGGCGCCGCGCGACCGCAATGCCGGAGAGCCGCGCCGCGACCGGATTGGCCCCGATCGCATAGATCTCCTGGCCCCAGATCGTACGCTGTGCGAAGAATGTCCCGATCCCGAGGAACACCAGCAGCAGATAGACCGGGATCGGCAGGCCGAACAGATAGCCGCTGCCGATCTGGCGGAAGCCCGCGGGGAAGCCGTGCAGGGTCTCGCCCGCATGTACCAATAGGTGAGGCCGTTCAGCACCCAGAGCATGCCGTAGGTCGCGATGAAGGAGGGGATGCGCAGCGCGGTGACCATGATGCCGTTGAGCAGGCCAACGATGCCGCCGCAAGCAAGTCCGGTGAGGATGCCGAGTGCCGGCGAGCCGGTCTTGTGGATCACGGTGCCGGCGATGCAGGCCGAAAGCGCGACATTGGCGCCGACTGAGAGATCGAGGCCGGCGGTCAGGACCACTAGCGTCAGACCGGAGGCGATGAAGAAGGTCAGGCTCGCCTGCCGCAGCACGTTGAGGATGTTGCCGAGGCTCAGGAAGGAATCGCTGAGCACGGCGAGCACCGCGCAGATCAGAAACGCCGCGAGCAGGCGATAGAACACCTGGATCGCATCCTGCGACAGGAAGGAGCGATGCGGCGCGATGGCGTCCTTGGTGATGTCGGTCATGCGCGGCTCCTGAGGCCGTCGAGGAACAGGGCGACGATGACGAGCACGCCGACGCTTGCGACCTGCACCGAGGACGGCAGCGAGATCAGGTTCAGCCCGTTGCGCAGCACGCCGACAGAGAGGACACCGAGCAGCGTGCCGAGCAGCCAGCCATTGCCGCGCTCGAACGAGGTGCCGCCGACGGCCACGGCCGCGATGGCGTCGAATTCGAGCCCGAGGCCGGCAGTGGGGTGGCCGGAATTCATCCGGGCGGTCATCAACAGGCCGGCGATGCCGGCCATGGCGCCGCCGATCGCATAGACCGCGATCAGCAGCTTGTTCGGCGAGAGACCGGCATAGCGCAGCGCCTCGCGATTGCCACCGAGGGCAAAGATGTAGGTGCCGAAGCGGGTGTGATAGAGCAAACCGTGGAACGCCGCATAGGTCACGAGCGCCATCACGATCGGCACGGGCACACCGAGAAGCGTCGCCGAATAGATGTCGCGCACGCTGTGGGGGATACCGACCACGCTCTGGCCGTCGCTGACGATCAGCGACAGGCCCTGCGCCATGCCGAGCGTGCCCAGCGTCGCAACGAAGGGCGGAATGCCCAGGATGGCGACCAGCCAGCCGTTGGCGACGCCGAAGGCAGTGCCAACCAGCAGGCCGGCGCCGAGGCCCAGCAGCATCGATTTGGTCGCGAGCGACACGATGGCGACGCAGAGCGAGGTCAGCGTCAGCACCGCCCCCATCGACAGGTCCAGCCCTTCGGTCATGATGATCAGCGTCATCGGCAACGCGAGCATGGTCAGGATGGTCGACTGCACCAGCACGTTGGAGAGATTGGCGACCGACAGGAAGCCGGGCGCGATCGCGCTGAACAGCGCGATCAGGAGCACCAGCACGATGGCAACGCCGGGAATACGTTGCAGCGGGTTGGGCTGTGAGACGACCGCGGCTTCACGCATGATGCATCCCCAGTCGCACGATGTTCTCCTCGGTCAGTTCGTTGCGCGTCAGGTGCCCGGCGATGCGCCCTTCGCGCATCACATAGGCGCGGTCGCAGACGTGGCAGATCTCGATCTGCTCGGACGAGATCATCAGCGCCGCGGCGCCCTCCGCGACCAGGTGGTCGATCAGGGCAAAAATCTCGGACTTGGCGCCGATGTCGATGCCGCGCGTTGGCTCGTCGAAGATGAAGAGCTTTGAGCCGGCCGCCAGCCATTTCCCGATCACGACCTTCTGCTGGTTGCCGCCCGAGAGCAGGCCGACGGTCTGCCGAGCGCTCGGGGTTGCAATGCGCAGCTGCCGGATCAGGCCGTCGGCGGTGCGCTGTGCGCTACGCTGGTCGAAGAGACCGCTCGGGAACAGCTTCCGCAGCGCCGACACCACGAGGTTGTCGCTCACAGACCGCAGCAGCGCGAGGCCCTCGCTCTTGCGACTTTCCGGGATCAGCGCGATGCCGCGGCGGGCGGCAAGGTCAGGCTCGCCGGAAATGGTCTTGCCGTCGAAGATGATCTCGCCCGATGTGATGGGATCGGCGCCGAAGATGGCGCGCGCGACCTCGCTGCGGCCCGAGCCAACCAGGCCGCACAGGCCGACGATCTCGCCCCGGCGCACCTCGATGTTGATGTCGGAGATACCGGTCGAGGAGGTCAGGCCCTTGACCTCCAGCAGCACCTCGCCCGGCTTGTCGGCGAAGTTGCGCGGATAGGTCATGTCGACGTTGCGGCCGACCATCATGCGCACGAGCTGGTCCGGCGTGACGTCGGCGGGCCGGACGCCGTCAATGCGGCGGCCGTCGCGCAGCACGGTGATGCGATCACCGAGTGCGAACACCTCGGCCATGCGGTGTGAGATGTAGACGATCGAGACGCCGTCAGCTTTCAGTCGCGCGATCAGCTCGAATAGCAACTCGGTCTCCCGATCGGATAACGCGGCGGTCGGCTCGTCCATGACAAGGATGCGCGCGTTCTGGCTGATCGCCTTCGCGATCTCGACCATCTGCTGCTGCGCGACTCCGAGCTTGTCCACGGTGGTCGAAGGATCGATGTCGAAGCCGATCGTGCCGAGCACGCGCTTCGCATCGGCCAGGATCTTGCGGCGGTCGATGGTGCCGGGGATGCGTCCCCCAGGCTCGCGGCCGAGGAAAATGTTCTGGGCGATATCGAGATAGGGGACCAGCGAGAATTCCTGGAAGATCACGGCAATGCCGAGCTTCTGCGCATCGGCAGTCGAGGAGATCGCGACCTTGTCACCCTTGTAGTAGAACTCGCCGGCATCGGCGCTGTAGGCGCCGCACAGCACCTTCATCAGGCTCGACTTGCCGGCGCCGTTCTCGCCCAGCAACATATGGACCTCGCCGGGGTAGACGGCAAAGGACACGTCGTCCAGCGCCTTGACGCCGGGAAATTCCTTGCTGATGCCGCGCAGCTCGAGCAGCGGCGTGGGCGAGGTGACCTCGATGGGGAGCGCGTCGCTCATGCCATGTCGCTCATGTCTTGGCTCCGCTCGCAAAGATCTTTCCGGGATTCATCAGACCATTCGGATCGAGCGCAGTCTTGATCGACCGCATCACATCGACGGCCTCGCCGAGTTCATCGGTGAGATAATCGATCTTGCCGAGCCCGATGCCGTGCTCGCCGGTGCAGGTGCCGTCCATGGCGATAGCGCGGGCGACCATGCGGGCCTGCAGCGCCTTGGCGCCGTCGGCCTCCTCCGGCATTGCCGGGTCGATCAGGATCAGCATGTGGAAATTGCCGTCGCCGACATGGCCGACGATGGGCGCGACAAAGCCGTGCTCGTCGGCATCGCGTCGCGTCTCGGTGAGGCACTCCGCCAGCCGCGAGATCGGCACGCAGACATCGGTGATCACGGCGCGTGCGCCGGGCCGCAGGCCGAGGCCGGCATAGAGGGTGTTGTCGCGGGCGTGCCACAGCCGGCTGCGGTCTTCCGCTGCCTTGGCCCAGGCAAAGCCATGGCCGCCGTGGTCGGCGGCAATCGCCTGCGCCGCCTCGGCCTGTTCGGCGACGGAGGTTTCGGACCCATGGAATTCAAAGAACAGGGTGGGCGCCTCGCGATAGCCGAGTTTCGCGTAGGCGTTGATGCCGCGTATCATGACCTCGTCGAGCAGCTCGATGCGCGCCACGGGGATCGCGGACTGGATCACGGAGATCGCGGTATCGACGGCGTCGTGCAGCGTGTCAAAGCTGCAGACGGCGGCAGAGATCGCTTGCGGGACGGGATGCACCTTCAGCGTAATCTCGGTGATGACGCCCAGCGTGCCTTCCGCGCCCACGAACATGCGTGTCAAATCGTAGCCGGCCGCCGACTTGCGCGCGCGCCGGGCGGTGCGGATCACGCGGCCATCGGCCAGCACGACCTCGAGCGCCATGACGTTGTCCTTCATGGTGCCGTAGCGCACGGCCATGGTGCCGGAGGCGCGGGTGGAGGTCATGCCGCCGATCGAGGCATCCGCGCCGGGGTCGATCGGGAAGAACAGGCCTGTGTTGCGCAGCTCCGCATTAAGCTGCTTGCGCGTGATGCCGGGCTGCACCACGACATCCATGTCGCTGTCGTGCACGGCCAGCACCTTGTTCATGCGCGCGAAGTCGAAGCAGACGCCGCCGGCGACAGACGCCGCGTTACCTTCGAGCGAGGTGCCGGCGCCGAACGGGACGATCGGCATGCCCGCGCCAGCGCACAGCTTGACGATCTCGGCGACCTCCTGCGTCGTTTCGGGAAAGACGACGATGTCGGGCGGCAAATTGCGGTAATGCGACTCGCTCTGCCCGTGCTGATCGAGCACGCCGCGCGCGACGCTCGCGCGCGGGCCGATCATGCCTGTGAGGCGATCGGCCAATGCTGCCGTGCTGACCCGCGGTCCCATCCTCAGCTCCCGTCTGCTCCCTGTTGCCGGACTCTTGTTGGTCCGTCGCCGCATAAGTCTAAGCGGCTCTTGCGTTGCTCGCGACCTGCTTCAGGCCGAAATCGTAATTGAGGTGGAAATAGTCGCGCTCCACCATGCGACCATCCGGCGCACGGCCGGCGGGCTGGTGGACGAACTCCCGGATCAGGCTGTCCTTGACGCCGAACACCACGTCGCTGTCGAGATACTGGTCGCCGGCGATGAACACATGGGTCACGAGCTGTTCGAAGCCGGGCGCCGAGATCATGAAATGCACATGCGCCGGGCGCCAGGGATGACGGCCCTGCGCCTCCAGCATCTGGCCGACCGGGCCGTCATGCGGGACGGGGTAGGCGGCCGGCTTGATCGACCAGAAATGGAATCTGCCGCTCGCGTCAGTGTGGAAGCGCGCGCGCATCGCGAGATCGCCGATGGCGTCGAGTTGCTGCACATCGTAATAGCCGTCATCGTCGGAATGCCAGACGTCCACGACGGCGCCCACGAGCGGCTTTCCGTCCACGGTGGAAACCGAGCCGGTAACCAGCATCGGATCGCCCTCCATCGGGCCGGAGATGTCGGCACCGCTGTCCTTTTCCGGCGCGGCCTGGACGAAGAACGGGCCGAGCACCGTGGTCTCGGTTGCACCCGCCGGCACTGGGTGGTTGATCGCATCGACCAGCATGGAGACGCCGAGCGTATCGGACAGCAGGATGAATTCCTGGCGCTTGTCGTCGCACATGTGCCCGGTGCGGGTCAGGAAATCGATGCCGTATTCCCATTCCTTCTGCGTCGGACGCACCTCGCGGACGAAGGCGTGCAGGTGGCGCACCAGAGCCTCGCTAATCTCTTTGATGCGCGGATCGGTCGCGTCCTTGATTCGCTCCAGCACCGCTTCGGTGATCGTGTTCTCGTTGAAATTGCGCATATGTGTTTCCGCCGATCAGAGTTTGGGCTCGCCGAGGCCGGATAGCCGTTCGAGGTGCTTGACCGTCGCGATGAAGTCGGTGTCGCCATCGCCTTGTGCGACCAGCGAGCCATAGGTCTCGCGCACCTGCGCTGCGAGCTGCAGCGGCACGCCGACAGCGTGGCCGGCGCCGAGGATGAGGTCGAGATCCTTGGCCATCTGCTTGCAGGAGAAGGTGGACTCGAAATCGCGGCTGCGCAGCGGTGCGGTCTTGTACTTCACCATCGGCGAAGCCACTGCGCTGTCGTCGAGCACCTTCAAGATGTCCTGCCAGGCGATGCCGCCCTTGCGCGCCAGTGCCAGGCTCTCGGCCATCATCGCCGCCGACACGGCGATCATCAGATTGACCGAGAGCTTTGCGTAGCGCGCTTCCTCGGCCGGCCCGAGATAGGTCTGCGCGCGGGTGAAGGCGGCGAACAGCGGCTTTGCGTTCTCGAAGGCGTCCTTCGGCCCCGAGACGAAGCAGGTCAGCGCGCCCGTATGAACGATGCTGGCATTGCCGGAGACCGGCGCACGAAGATAAGCGATGCCGTGTGCCTGCGCGGCGGTCGCAACTTCGTTGGAAGCGTCAACGCTCACGGTGCTGGTCTCGATCAAGATCGCTCCAGGCGCCATCGCGGCGATGAGGCCGGCGGGGCCGAGCAGCGCGCCGCACAGGGCCGTGTCATCGGGCAGGGACGTGATGACGGCGGACTTGCCCTTCACGGCCTCGGCCGGCGATGCCGCAATCGAAATGCCCTGTGCGCGAGCCTCATCGAGCCGCGCCGTGCTCTGATCGAATGCGGTAACGGTGTAGCCGGCCTTGGCGACGAGCACCGACATCGGCAGACCCATCTTGCCGATCCCGATGAAAGCGATGTTTTTCGAAGTATCTGTCATTGTTGTTGTCCGTTGGCGCCTTCAGGCGGCGCGTCCCTGTCGTTCGATGTCCTGCACCAGCCGCCGGCCGGATTGCGCCAGCAGCTCTTTCTTCGTTTCCAGCCCGTCAACCAGCAATTGGCCATTCCGTTTCTTCCAGGCGCCACCGATCATCACGGCCTCGATATTCGCGAGGCTCGTCTGCATCACGACGGTCGCAACCGGATCGTGCACCGGGACAAGGTTGAGGTCGGAGGCGTTGATGATGACGAGGTCGGCGAGCTTGCCCGGCGTCAGCGATCCGATCTGATGCTCGCGACCGAGCATGTGGGCGCCTTCCGTCGTGATCCAGCGCAGGGCCTCGCGGACGGGGATCGTGGTCGTTGCCGGAATGGCGCCACTCACTTTGCGTGTGTCCGCATTGTCGAGCGACCGCTGCATCGACAGCGCGATGCGGGCCGCGGAGAAGAGATCGCCGGCCAGGATGGATTCGAGGTCAATGCCGATCGTCGGGCGGACGCCACGCTTCAACAGGCGTCCGGTAATCGGGAAGCCGTGGCCCTGGATCATCTCGTTCTCTGGCGTCACCGAGAAGGACACGCCGAGATCGACCATCCGGTCGAGCAGATCATCAGCCAGATCGTTGCCATGGACGATGTTGATGCCCGCGCCGACGAGGCCGGCCGCAATCAGCTTCTCCCAGCCGCCTGGAGTCTTGGCCGGTCCGCCGCCCTGATGCATGGAGGCGATCAGCTTCAGCTCCCGCGCCATGCGGAAGTCATGCATGGCGACGTCGAGGGTCGAATAATGCGGGCCGAGAATGGCGAGCCCCAATGTGACGAGGCCATCGCGATCGGCGAGGGGGCCTGCAAGCAGCCGCTCGACCTCGCGGCGCGGATGCGGCACCTCCGAGAAATGCGGCTCGCCCGGCTTCGGCTCAGGTTTCGGCGAGCCGTGGAAAAAGGCGGCGCGAATGCCGCTCTCGATCAGGCCGCGCACGGCAGCGTCAGTGTGATCGGGGGTCGGATTGTTGTGGCACCAGTCGACCAGCGTGGTGGTGCCGCAATTGATCTGGTTCAGCGCGCCGACGAGGGTGGCGATATGGATGTCCTCGGGCCGGAATACCGTGGCGAGGCCGGCATGCATGCGGCGGAAATATTCCAGCAGCGTCCAGTTCGCGGCATAGCCGCGCAAGCCCGTCTGCCAGGTGTGCATATGCGCGTTGATCAGGCCGGGAATGACGATGCGGCCCTTGCCGTCGACAATCTCGGTGTCGGCCGCGCCGCTGCCGAAATCGATCGATGGCCGCACCTCGACGATGCGGCTGCCCTCGACCAGCACGTCGCCGGTCGCGAGATCGCCAATCGCGTCATCCATGCTGATGACGGTGGCTGATTTGATCAGCGTGCGCTGCATCGCCTCACGCCGCCGCTTTGGTCGCGGCCGGCGGCTCGCCGGCCCAGGCGCGTGCGATCAGGTCGCGGATGGCATTGCGGTCGAGCGGACGCGGGTTCCAGTAGGCATTCGTCACAGCAAGCTCGGCCGCCTTGTCGATCCCGCTTTCGGGCATGCCGACGTCGCGCAGCGCAAGTTTCGCGCCCAGTCGCTTGGCAAGGTCGTAGAGCCCCTGTGATGCATCCGCCGAGCCGATTGCGCGCGAGATCCGCGCCATCGCGTCCGGCACCGCCGGTGCGTTGTAGGCCAGCGCGTGCGGCAGCACGATGGTGTGGGTCTCGGCGTGCGGCAGATCAAAAGTGCCGCCGAGCGTGTGGCAGAGCTTGTGATGAAGCGCCATGCCGACGGTGCCGAGGCAGACGCCGCACAGCCAGGCCCCATAGAGCGCCTCGGTGCGGGCCTCGCGGTCGTCGGACTTGGCGGCGATCGCGGGCAGGGCGCGCGCGAGCGCGCGGATGCCTTCTTCCGCCATCAGCGAGGTCACCGGATTGGTGTCGCGCGCATACAGCGCCTCGACGGCGTGGGCGATCGCGTTGATGCCGGATGTTGCGGCTAAGCTCACCGGCAGCGTCAGGGTAAGATCGACATCGTAGATCACGGTCTCGGGCAGGATCGCCGCATCGCGCACCGTGGTCTTCAACCCGTTCTCGGTCTGGCCGACGATCGGCGTCATTTCCGAGCCGGCATAGGTGGTGGCGATGCAGAGCTGGTTGACGCCGGTGCGCAAGGCCAGCGCCTTGCCGAGACCCGTGGTCGAACCGCCGCCGAGCGAGACGACGCAATCGGCATCGGACGCCTTCATGGCCGCAAGCGCGCGTTCCGTGACATCGACCGGCGTATGCATGGTGGCGCCGGGAAAGATGCCGGCATAGAGCGCGCCGAGCGCGGCACCAAGATTCTTGCCCTGCGCCTCCTGCTGCGGCGTCGTCAGCACCAGCGCGCGGGTGCCGCCGAACCGTTCAACTTCGGCCTTCGCGTTCGCCAGCGTTCCGCTGCCGAACACGACGCGGCAGGGCAGGTTTTCGAAGGTGAACGAACCGATCATGCGCCGGTCTCTTTGATGGGATAATCGACCTGGAAGCGCCCGATCCGCAAGTCACCCAGCGCCTCGCGTACGCGCAGATGTTCCGGATGGTTGGCATAGGCGGCGAGCGCGGCCTGGTCGGTGAATTCGGAGAACAGGACCACGTCGCAGGCGTAATCGACTGCGCTGACGTCCATGCCGACTTCGATATGGGTGAGGCCGTCGATCCGGCCCTTGAGGCCCTCGAACAGGGTCTTGACCTTGACCCGGGCGGCGGAGCGCTCCTCGGAGGTCTCCCCGCGCAGCCGCCACATCACGATGTGCCTGATCGGGCCCGACATTTCTGATTTCCTCGCCTGCCATTCTCTCTTGTTGGGCTCATTTTGCCTTGCAGAAATCGGAAATAAAGGTCAAAATTAGTAAGTCTCTTTTCCTCTTTTAGCAAAAATGGACCGGCTGCTCCAACTCGAGGTCTTCTCCAAAACCGCCGAACTCGGCAGTCTTTCGAAAGCTGCCGAAATTCTGCGGATGTCGAACGCGGCCGCGAGCCGCCATCTCAGTGCGCTGGAGGAGCGGCTTGCCGTCCGGCTGATCGAGCGCAACACGCGGCGGCAATGGCTGACCGAAGCCGGGCAGGAGCTGCTGCAGCGTTGCAGCACGCTCTTGAACGAGCTCGCCGAAGCCGAGGACGCCGTCTCCGACCGCGCGCTGTCGCCGAAGGGCATGCTGCGCGTGACGTCTTCGCTGTCCTTCGCGATGATCTATCTGGCGCCGATGCTGCCCGCCTTCCGCGCGCTCTATCCAGATCTCAGCGTGCAGATCATCAGCGCCAACCGCTATCTCGACTTCATCGAAGCCGGCATCGACGTCGCGATCCGCACGCGCGAGCACGAGCCGGATTCCAACATCATCGTCCGCCGCATCGGCCAGATGCATCGTGTGCTCGCGGCAGCTCCCTCCTACCTGGAGAAGCACGGCCGGCCGGAGCATCCTACCGATCTCACCCGCCACAACATGCTGATCTACAATCTCGCCAACGATCCCTATTCGCTGCGGCTGAGCCAGGGCAGCACGACGCAGACGGTCCGGATCGCGCCGACGCTCGACAGCAATGACGGCCAGATCATCTGTGGTGCAGCCCGCGCAGGGCTCGGCATCCTGATCCAGCCGCTCTATATCGTTCAAGCCGATATCGCCGCCGGCCGGCTGGTGCCGGTCCTGATGGGCTGGGAATTGCCGCTGCTCACCATGAACATCGCCTATCAAAACCGCGTCAGGCTGCCCGCCAAGATCAGGGTCTTCTCCGACTTCCTGGTCGGCTATATTCGCGAGCATTCGCAGCCGGGGATCTGGATCGATCCGGCGAAGTAAGCGGAGAGCATTCATGTATCTCGGCATCGATCTCGGCACCTCCGCGGTCAAGACCGTTCTCGTCGACGATGCCCAGCGCGTAATTGCAAGCGAGAGCCGGCCGCTGACGACGGCTTCGCCGCAGGCCGGCTACTATGAGCAGGATCCCGCGCAGTGGATCGATGCGGCCTTCGCCACGCTGGACGCCCTGAAGGCAACGCATCCCGGCGAGCTGGCGGCAGTCGAAGGCATTGGACTGTCCGGCCAGATGCACGGCGCCACGCTGCTCGATGCGAGCTTGCGACCCTTGCGGCCCTGCATCCTCTGGAACGACGGACGCGCGGCCCTTGAGTGTCGTATCCTGGAGCTGCGCTGGCCCGCGTTGCGTGCGACGACGGGCAACAAGGCGATGCCGGGTTTCACCGCGCCGAAGCTGCTCTGGATCGCGGCGCATGAGCCTGACATTTTTGCAGCGTTAAGGCTCGTTCTGTTGCCAAAAGCCTATTTGCGCCTGGTGCTATCAGGCGAGGCCATCGAGGACGTCTCGGATGCATCGGGATCGCTGTGGCTCGACGCCGCGCGCCGGGACTGGTCGGACGCAGCACTGGCCGCGAGCGGCCTGTCGCGCGATCACATGCCGCGTCTCGTCGAGGGATGCGCGCCCGCAACGACCCTGCGCAGCGAGCTGGCGCGGCGTTGGGGCATGACGGGGCAGCCGATCATTGCGGGCGGCGCGGGGGACAATCCGGCAGGGGCCGTCGGCATCGGTGCGATCCGGCCAGGAACCGCCTTCGTGTCGCTGGGAACTTCGGGTGCCTTGCTGGCACCGACCGACAGGATTGCCGCAAACCCTGATCGCATCGTACACACGTTCTGCCACGCCATTCCCGGCATGTGGATTCAGGCTGGTGCGATCCTCTCGGCCGCCTCCTGCCTCGCCTGGATCGCTCGCTTGTTCGGCGTCACCGAGGCCGAGTTGCTGGCGCCGCTTGGATCGCGCCCGCAGGCGCCATCGCCGGTGAGCTTCCTGCCTTATCTCGCGGGTGAGCGGACGCCGCACGACGATCCCGTCGTGCGCGGCATGCTCGATGGTTTGAGCCACGGCACCGATCGCGAGATGATCGGGCAGGCGGTGCTCGAAGGCGTTGCTTTCGCGCTATCCGATTGCCGCGACGCACTCGCGAGTGCCGGCATTGCGATCGCGGAAGCGGATGTCATTGGCGGTGGATCGCGATCCCCGTTCTGGCTCTCGGTGCTGGCAAACGTGCTGAATGTTCCAGTCCATCGCTTTGCCGGGGGTGAGACCGGCGCGGCGTTCGGTGCGGCGAGATTGGGGCGGCTTGCTGTCACCGGTGAGGCAATCGATGTCGTATGCACGCGGCCGCAGCGCATCGAGACGTTCGAACCTGACGCCGGGCTGACGGATGCTTATGCCGAGCGGCTTCCCGCGTGGCGCGAACTGTATCGGCCGCGCTACTAGCACGCCTCGACGTTGCATTCTCGCGTGTTCGGTATTGCTCTGGCCTGCGGCGTTTTGTTTAATGCGTGAACCGCGCTGACAGAACGATCGAGACGCGGGTGGGAAACGCATTGTGCGCCGGGAGGCACGATGAACGATCCGATCCTCGAGATGCGCGGGGTCTCAAAATCCTTCTTTGGCATCAAAGCGCTGCGTGCCGTCGATCTCACTGTCTATGCCGGCGAAGTGCATGCCTTGATGGGCGAGAACGGCGCCGGCAAGTCGACGCTGATGAAGATCCTGTCCGGCGCCTACAGGCCTGATCCCGGCGGCGAGATCCGCATCGAAGGACACCCGGTGCGGATCGAAGGTCCGCTCGGCGGCCGCAACGCAGGCATCTCCATCATCTATCAGGAACTGTCGCTCGCCCCCAATCTCAGTGTCGCCGAGAATATTTATCTGGGACGCGAGATCTCGCGTTCGGGAATGCTGGCGCGCGGTGTCATGCGCGAGGGCGTCGGCCCCATCCTGAAACGGCTGGGCGCAGACTTCCTGCCATCGACGCTGGTGGCGCATCTCTCCATGGGCCAGCGGCAATTGGTCGAGATCGCGCGTGCGCTCCATGCGAGGTCAAAGATCCTGATCATGGACGAGCCGACCACGGCGCTGTCGGCCGGCGAGAGCGCGCGGCTGTTCGCGCTGATCCGCCAGCTTCGCGCCGAGGGCCTCGCTATCATCTACATCTCGCATCGGATGGACGAGGTCTACGCGCTCGGCGACCGCGTCACCGTGCTGCGCGACGGCAGGCTGGTCGGCTCGCTCGACAAGCAGGACATTCGCGCCGACACCATCGTGCGGCTGATGGTCGGGCGCGACGTCTCATCGTTCTACAAGAAGGACCACGATCCGGAGGCGGGGCGGGGACATCCCGTGCTCGCAGCGATCGATATGGCCGATGGTCAGCGCGTCAAGGGTTGCTCGCTCACCGTGCACGCGGGCGAGGTGGTAGGACTTGCCGGTCTGATCGGCGCCGGCCGCACCGAGCTTGCGCATCTCATGATCGGCGCGTTGCCCAAAACCTCCGGCCGGCTCGAGCTCGAGGGACGGCCGGTCGAGATCCGCAGCCCCGGTGAGGCGCTCGAGGCTGGGATCGCCTATCTGACCGAGGACCGCAAGGCGCTCGGCCTGTTCCTGGACATGTCATGTCTGGACAACATCAACCTCGCGGTGCTCGCGCGCGATGCGAAGCTCGGCTGGTTCCTGGATCGCGACAAGGCGCGCGAGCGCGCCGACAGGGCCTTCGCGGGGCTCAGCATCCGCGCCGCCAATGTCGCCGTCCCCGCAGGCGGGCTCTCCGGCGGCAATCAGCAGAAGCTGCTGCTGTCGCGGCTTCTCGCGATTGCACCAAAGGTGCTGATCCTCGACGAGCCGACGCGTGGCGTCGATGTCGGCGCCAAGTCGGAGATCTATTCGATCATCGACAATCTGGCCAAGGCGGGCACCGCCATCCTCGTCATCTCGTCCGATCTGCCTGAAATCATCGGCATCTGCGACCGGGTTGTCGTCATGCGTGCCGGGCGCATGGCCGGCGAGGTCACGCGAGGTCCCAATTCGCCGCTGACACAAGAAGACATCATGGCGCTTGCCACGGGGATGGAGCATCTGGATGCCTGACAATGGTGCTTCGCAGGCCCAGCCCGCCGCGACCACGACGGCCAACGGTGCCGCGGCCGAGACAAAGCGCCAGCGGGTGAGGATGCTGATCGGCGCACTCGGCATGCTCCCGGTGCTGCTGATTCTCTGCATCGGCTTCCATTTCCTGTCCGAGGGACGCTTCTTCACCGGACAAAATCTCGGCATCGTGTTGCAGCAGGCCGCAGTGAACACCGTGCTCGCCGCAGGCATGACCTTCGTCATCCTCACCGGCGGCATCGACCTCTCGGTCGGCTCGATCCTGGCGGCCTCAGCGATGGCCGGGTTGACGCTCTCCAAGCTGCCGGAGCTCGGAATGCTGTGGCTGCCGGCCGCGCTGCTCACCGGCCTGGGCTTCGGTATCGTCAACGGCGCGCTGATTGCGCTGCTCCGCCTGCCGCCTTTCATCGTCACGCTCGGCTCTCTCACCGCCGTGCGCGGCCTGGCGCGGCTGCTCGGCGCCGACACCACCGTTTTCAATCCCTCCATTCCCTATGCCTTCATCGGCAACGGCTCGCTCACGCTCATCCCCGGCGTCGCGTCGATCCCGTGGCTCTCGGTGATTGCCTTGCTCGTCATCCTGGTCTCGTGGCTGGTGCTGCGCCGGACCGTACTCGGCGTGCACATCTATGCGGTGGGCGGCAATGAAAGCGCCGCGCGGCTTGCCGGCATCAAGGTTTGGGCCGTCCTGATCTTCGTCTACGGCATCTCCGGGCTTTTCGCCGGGCTCGGCGGCGCGATGCAGGCGGCGCGACTCTATGCGGCCAACGGCCTGCAGCTCGGTCAATCCTACGAGCTCGATGCGATCACGGCCGTGATCCTGGGCGGGACCTCCTTCGTCGGCGGCATCGGTTCGATCTGGGGCACGCTGGTCGGTGCGCTGATCATCGCCGTGCTGTCGAACGGCCTGATCCTCGTCGGCGTTTCCGACATCTGGCAATACGTGATCAAGGGCCTGGTGATCATCGGCGCCGTCGCGCTCGATCGCTACCGGCTGCAAGGCTCTGCCAGAACGTGAAGGACGGTGCGCGCGTCTGAGCGCGCATGACGTGATACGGGATTCCGCTGCGGCAACTGGTCTGCCGTGCCGGGGACGAAGACAGACCAGGGAGGAAGTCCATGTTGAAGACGATCATGCTCGCCGGCGCCGCGACGGCGCTTGTTCTTAGCACCGTGCCGTCCTCGGCCAAGGAGCTCAAGTCGATCGGTGTCTCGCTGGGGTCGATGGGCAACCCGTTCTTCGTCGCACTGTCGAAGGGCGCCGAGTTCGAGGCCAAGAAGACCAATCCCAATGTGAAGATCACGACGGTCGGCTTCGAATACGATCTCGGCAAGCAGGTGACCCAGATCGACAATTTCATTGCCGCCGGTGTCGATCTGATCCTGTTGAACCCGGGCGATCCCAAGGCTATCGGGCCGGCGATCAAGAAGGCGCAAGCCGCAGGCATCGTCGTCGTTGCGGTCGATACCGCGGCCGAAGGCGCCGATGCGACGGTGACCACGAACAACGTCCAGGCCGGCGAGATCTCGTGCCAGTACATCGTCGACAAACTGGGCGGCAAGGGCGACGTCATCATCGAGAACGGGCCGCAAGTCTCCGCCGTGATCGATCGTGTCGTGGGCTGCAAGAACGTGTTCTCGAAGAATCCCGCCATCAAGGTGTTGTCCAACGACCAGGACGGCAAAGGCTCGCGCGAGGGCGGCCTCACCGTCGCGCAGGGCTATCTGACGCGTTTCCCCAAGATCGACGCCATCTTCGCCATCAACGATCCGCAGGCGATCGGCACCGATCTTGCGGCTCGCCAGCAGAACCGCAGCGGCATCGTCATCACTGCGGTCGATGGCGCGCCCGATATCGAAGCGGCGCTGAAAGATCCGCAATCGCCGCAGATCCAGGCCTCGGCTTCGCAGGACCCGTTCTTCATGGCGCGGCGGGCCGTGCAGGTCGGTGTCGGCATTCTCAATGGCCAGAAGCCGGCCTCGACCGTCGAGCTGCTGCCGTCCAAGCTCGTGACCAGGGACAACGTCGCCCAGTACAAGGGCTGGACCTCGGATCGCTCCCAGTAAGCCGTCCGCAGCCGGAAGTGATCGAACCACGAAACGACGGGCGGCGTATTGATCCACGCCGTCCGCGGCGCCAGAGTCGCCAACACACGCTGATCAGCTGTCCGAGCGCGTCAGGCCGCCTGTTGTGTTAGCTTCGCGCAACCTCGATCGGTCGAATCGGAAGCAGATCTCGTGAAAGCCAAGACAGCCGGCATCTCATCCGGCACCGCATCCGGCACCGCGTGGCGGCATGCCAATATCGGTCGCCTGCTCAACAACGCGGTGCGGCGCTTCGAGGGCCGCGTGCTCGAATTGATGAGCGAGCGGGGACACGACGAGACGCGCATTGCGCATGTCAGCCTGACCCGCAATCTCGACGTCGAGGGGACGCGGCTCACAGAGCTTGCCCGCCGTGCCTCGATGAGCAAGCAGGCGATGGGCGAGCTGGTCGATCAATGCGCGGAGCTCGGCCTCGTCGATCGCATCGCGGACCCGACCGACCGTCGTGCGCGCATTGTCATGTTCACGCGGGCCGGTCACAAATGGCTCGATGCCTTCCGCGATGCGGTCGACATCGCCGAGCAGGAGATGCGTACCGAGCTCGGCAAGGCCACGATGGAGGCGATCCTGAAGGGGCTGGCGCTCTATGGCGCGAAGTTCGACACGCTCGACGATGCCGATTAGTCATGCAACTTGACGATATCGTCAGGCGTCCTTACCATGCAGGATAATGCCGGTAGGGAGAAGCGTCTTGGAAACAGGTCTGACAGCCTCGGTGCTCATCGTGGGCGGGGGACCCTGCGGGCTGATGCTGGCCAATGAGCTCGGCCGGCGCGGCGTGTCCGCGATCCTGGTCGACGAAAAGCCGGGCACCGCGTTCAATCCGCAAGCCAACGCGACGCAGGCGCGCTCGATGGAGCATTATCGGCGGCTGGGTTTTGCTGATGAGATCAGGCGCGAAGGACTGCCTGCCGATTATCCGACCGACGTTGCGTACTTCACGCGCTACACGGCTTACGAACTGGCGCGTTTTCGATTGCCGTCATCGTCACGTGCGGGCGAGCTCATCAGGGGCATGTCAGGCTCCTGGAGCGCGGCGGAGCTGCCGCACCGGGTCTCGCAGAAATATGTCGAGGCGGTGCTGCGCCGCCATGCCGAACGGCTTGCCGGCATCAAGCTCAACTATGGCCACCGGCTGATCAGTTACGCCGAAAGCGATGACGGCATCGTGGGCGAAGTCGAACGCCTCGATGATGGCAGCCGTTTTCAGGTTCGCGCCGACTTCCTCGTTGGCGCCGACGGGCCGCGCTCGATGGTTCGTCAATCGCTCGGGATCGTCTATGGCGGCGAGACCGGAACGCAACGCGATTTCATGGGTGGCCGCATGCTGGCGGTCTATCTCCGTTCGCCGGACTTCTATGCGAGCATCCCGCACGCCAGGGCCTGGATGTACAATTGCTTCAACGGCGACCGCCGCGCCTTCATGGCATCGGTGAACGGACGCGACGAGTTCGCATTTCACACGCAGCTTCGACCAGGCGAAGACGAGAGTGCGATCACGATCAACGACGCCAGGGCTGCCTTCCAGCGCGCCTGCGGTGCGCCGATCGACTGCGAGGTGCTGTCCTTCCTGACCTGGACCGCCGGTCACGCGCTGGTTGCGGACGGCATGCAAAGGGGCAGGGTCCTTCTCGGCGGCGACGCGGCGCATCTGTTCACGCCGACCGGCGGCCTCGGCTACAACACCGCGATCGAGGATGCGGTCAATCTCGGCTGGAAGCTCGCAAGCGTCGTCAAGGGTCTGAGCCCGGCAACGCTACTCGACAGCTACGAAATCGAGCGACGCCCGGTCGCGCTCCGCAACACCGATTATGCCCGGCGCTTTGCCGATTCCCTTGGTTTGTTCGCGCCGGCGCCGGAGATCGAAGACGCCACGGACGAGGGCAGCGAGGCGCGAAGGATTGCAGGCGTCTATCTCGAGCAGCACGCCCGTGCGGAGTTCAACATCCCCGGTGTGACTTTCGGCGGGCGCTACGACGGCTCGCCGATCATCGTCTCCGATGGCAGCCAGCCGCCGCCCGATGCTGCGAACGTCTACGTTCCCAGCGCCTGTCCCGGCGGCCGCGCACCGCATGCGTGGCTGGACGACGGCGTGTCCTTGTATGACCTGTTCGGGTTCGAATGGACGCTGCTCCAGTTCGGCGAGGCCGCATCGGCTCATGCCGGAATCGCCGACGCCGTCCGCGCGCTCGGGGTGGATTTGAAGCTCGTCACGCTGCCGGCGGCCTTGCGCGATCTCTACGATGCCGATCTCGCTTTGATACGTCCCGACCAGATCGTGGCCTGGCGCGGTGCCGCGTCGAAGGCGGGAAGGATCGGGCACGTCCTTGCCCGCGCGCTCGGACGCGATGCGAGCGACAGCGCGGCTCTACTTTGCATCACGCCGGTGGCCTCAACTGGCCGTGGATGAACTGGTGCGCGGAGACTGAATCGCCGATGGAAGTCTACTCGCGAAGGCGCGGGTCTTGGGTTGGACGCGGGATCCGTCGATCACCTCGAGCCGGCCGCAGCGGTTCAGGGTGTGGAGCTTCCTGCCGGGCCAGTGCGGTCCCGGCCTCAGAGAATGGCGCACGATCTGCTTGAAGGCGGTCGGCGACAGTTCCACCACTTCCGCCAGCGCGAGCGCCGCGCCGTACCCGTCGGTGCAGTTCTGGATCGGGCGCCACAATTTGTCATTGAGCGTGACGAAATTCCCGGCCGGCCGCGTGCTTGCGCGGTCGATCAGGACTGGATTGCTGGCATGCGGCAACCAGGGGCCCAACAGGCGATCGGCATAATAGATCGCCAGCGAATCCGAATAGCCGCCGGTTCCGTCGCGCCAGGATCCGAACAGATAATGCAGGCCGTTGTGCTGTGTGATCGTGACGTCAGCGAGTTCGAGGTCCGAAAGGAGCGTCGTGTGTCGCTCCCATGTGTCCGGGAACCGGGCGCATTTGTAGAGGGCGACATCCCCGTGAGTCGAACTCTCCGGGATCATCCACAACTCGCCACCGTCTTCGATCAGAAACGGATAGGAGAGATGCCAGGGCTCCTCCAGCACCGGCACAACCTCGCCAACCGGTCCACTGTCACTGAACTCGATCGCCGAGATGATGCCTTTTCCGACACGGTGATCGAGATCCTCGAAGAAGACGAATGTTCGTCCCTGCCATGTGATGGGGAAAGGATCGGCGTAGAAGTGGTTTCCGGGATCTTCCAGAACGTTCCAGCCTGGACCCGATAGATCTCCGGTCTGCCAGACGCCCGCGCCCTCATTGAAGCGCCATCCGATATGCCAATGCGGGGCATAGCAGCAGAGGCGATAGATCTCCTTGGCGATCGAGACGGCAAGGCCGCGCGTGACGTAGCCTAGGGGTGCGCGGTACGAGCCATTTCCAGCGCGGTGCGCCAACTGCGGCACGATGCGCGGCCGTCCCGACAGGATCGCCGCCACCATGGTCAGGGTTCGCGCCATGACGGTTTCGAGTGCGCCGCTGAGGCCTGCGGCAATTTCTCCGGATGGATGGCCGCGATCGAGGACCGAACCGTCGATCTCGTTGACGATGTCGATCACCGGCAGGTCGCCGGCCAGAATGGCGGCGAGGGCGGCGTTTTCGCCTGCAGTTCCATTGAACAGCGGACGGAGATACCGCGGGGCGGAGCTGCTTGGATCGCGCGCGCCGCCGGTGAAATCGACGATCACGTCGGCCGTCTGGTTGCGAACCTGCGTCTGTTCCGGAGCGATGTTCAGCCTGTTGGCGCCGCTGTGCTTGCCCTTGTGCAACACCATACGTTCGAGCTCGAACAGGGCGTCGAGACCCGCGGGCCGCGGCTCGGCCGTTGCCACCCACGCGATTTGCACCGGAACGTTTTGGCCGTCGATCGACAGCATGTCGCGGCCCATCCAGCGCCGCGCGTGCTCTCGTTCACAGCGAAACTCGATGATCATGTCGAGCCCATCTATTCCAACGTATCAGGTCAAGTGACCTGGCCGAGAATCCGAACGTATTCCTCCACCATGGCATCTACCGAATAGCGCAGCCTGAGGCCTTTGGCATTTTGTCGCAGTTCATCGCTCAGATTCTGGTCCATCAGCAGCCGGGAGACGGCTGTCGCGAGCTTCGTATGATCGGAGGCGTCGACGAAGAGTGCAGTCGGTTTTCCTTCGTAAGACAACACTTCGCGCAAGACGGGAAGATCGGTCACGACGGAGGGAACACCGGCGTTTGCAGCCTCGACCGCAGCCAGACCGAAGGTTTCCGCCTGCGTCGGGAATACAAACACGTCCAGGCAGGCGAGAAAATCCGCCATTCGGCTGGGGGGGATTTCCCCGAGCAAATGCAGCCGGTCCGATACCTTCAAGTCGCTGGCCAACTGCCGCAGTCGGGCCTTGTCGGCGCCCTGGCCGGCGAGCGCGAGATGCCAGGACGGTTGATCCGGCAACAGACGTATCGCCATGTCGAGCCGCTTGTGCGGATGCAGCCGCGCCGCGCAGCCGAGCAGGACACGATCCGGCGGTAGATTGAATTTCTGTCGTGCAGCCTCCTTCGACAGGATAAGCGCCTTGTCGTCGAAGCCGTGCGGCACATGCACCATGCGCGAACGATAAGCCGCAGGGTAGCGCGAATATTCGCGCTCCATGTCCCGCGAATTGAGCGTGATGCGGTCGAAGAAGCCGACACTGCCCATGACGATGTCGGCGGTGCGGACCGGCCGGCTCATCGCCAGCGCGGATGAAACCTGGTTGGCGATGACCGGTGCGCGGCTGACGAGGCGCGTCACGCCGGCGCCGATGACGTTGCCGAAATGCTGGAACGTCAGCACGGCGTCGGGCTTGATCGTCCTGATATGACGGCCGAGCGTCCACAGCATCCGCAGCAGCGCCACCGGATTGCCGGGCCGGCTCGACGCGCAATAGAGCGTATCGGGCGGCTCGTCGAACGATTCCGATTTACGAAAGAAGAACAGATTGGTGACCCGGTAGCCGCGCGCGGTCAGCCCGGCGCCGAGCAGCCTGGAGATCTCCTGCGCACCGGCGTTCTCGGCCTGGGTTTGCGCGAGAAGCACGTGCAGCTTTGGTCCGCCGCCGTCTGGCCGCGCGGGTGCTGTCGCGGTCGTCTCGCCCAATTCCTTGTTCGGCTGATAGTGGAGCACGGATCCCGACCCGCTAGAGAAACGAAATCTTCACCTTCTTGGCTCCGTACCTACCATGCGGGTATCGCGCGGACACCGACTAGAAACAAACGGAGTTAATGCGAGGCTCGTCTGTCGACATCCTTCGCGCGATCATTTCGCTGGTTTCCGCATGGTACGCGAAACGCGCGTTAACCAATCGATCTCGCGCCGATGCGCGATCGACGCCTAGTCGCTGGAATCGGCGCTGCCGACTGCATAATTGCCGCGTTTTATGGCGCTGAAGCGCAAAAGCACGAGGATCGAAGGGTCCACCCCTGTGCGCCGGCGGCAGAGCAAGTTCAGGGCAATGGTCGCGAGCGCCAGCGATACTGTGGCCGAGACCGCCGCGCCGAGCACGCCGAGCCAGGGAATGAGGATGAGAAATCCCGCAAGCCGCAGCGCGACGTTGGCGGCAACGACGGGCACATAGATTCGTTCATGGCCGGTCAGCTGCAGGATCGCAGCAGACGGGCCGCCTGCGGCCTGGATGGCCGTTCCGATCGCAAGCACGATCAGAACCGAATGCTGCTCGGTGAAATGGGGCCCGAACAGGTTGAGGAGATAGGGGCCGCCGATCCAGACCGTGGCGAGCCCGGCGGCCACGCAAAGCGCGGTCACTTCTGCCATCAACCGCAAGGTTCGCTCGAACTCCCGATGGTTCTTGCTGAAATACAGCGAGGGGAGCCGGCGCGCGCCGAAAGTGTACAACGCCGCGGACACCATGGCGAAGATGTTGGCGAGGCGCGAGGCGGCAAAGTAGATACCGGCCGTCGCCGGATCCAGCATCCAGTAGACCAGGATGACGTCGAAATACTGGTTTGCGACTTCAAGGATGGACGCGAGCCAGAAGTGAAGGGCGCTCGACCGCCAGCGGGACGTTTCGGAGCGCGCCGCCGTGCCGCGCAGATCCGGCAGCACCCGCGCGATCGAAATGATCTGCGCAACCAGGCCGACCGACATGGCAATCGTCATCACCGCGATCAACTCGGCGGGATCGAGTTGCCGATGGCCAAACAGCATGGCGAGCAGAAACAGGACGACGATGACCCGCCAGAAGAACTCGCGATTTCCTTCGCCCATGAGGATGCTGACGAGCGAGCGTGCGACCTGGCTGCCCAGCATCACTCCGGCATTCACGGCCGTGTAGGCCGACACCGCCAGAATGAGCAGCCACCAATCGCCTCTCATGTTCGCCACGATGGCGATCCCGGCGATCACGATCAGCATTGCGACCGAGGCAATCCTGAAGCTCGACAGGAGGATACCTTTGGTGAGGTCCGGCCTGTCACCGACCTGATACTCGTTCAGGAAGCGCACCAGCAAGGATTCCTGGCCGACCAGTCCCACGACGGCGGCGATCTGGGCAACCGAAAGCCAGGTCGCAAAGATGCCGAAGCCATCGGGCGACATCGTTCGTGCAGCCAGCGAGAACAACGCAAACGCAAGCGCGCCGCTACCAACCTTGAGAAGGATGGTCCCGACGACACCGCGCGTGACGTCACGCCGCAGGAACTGGAGGATGGATCCGATCATGGAATTTTAAGGAGCTGCTCTCTCCTGAAGAGACATGTTCCGATATCGGCGGCAACCTAGCATGCCGAAAAACCGCGAGTGTTAATGGGCGGAGTGCAGGATCCTGCCGGCGGCGGCGACATCGCGCTCATGCCGGTTGCTTCACTGTGGAACATCGTCGTCCTCATTGTCTCAAATCAAGCAAGGCCCGACTCGGACCGAAGGCGAGATCAGCCGTTTGAATGCGGGCTGACTCGCCGGGATCGGCCACTGAGCTGCCAGAAACCGGAATTTACGGAGAATCCCGAGCAAGAGGCGTGCCGGCTATCGTCAGGTCGACAGGCTCTCCGCCCCGTTAACCTCGATATCGAGAAATGATCGCGTTCGGCCCTGCGATGCGACATCAGGCCAGAGAATTGCACGTGCGACTTTGGTTGACCGTGGGAGCCTGGATCATGACGGCGGATAGAACTGTGACCGAGCCGAACGCCACAGCTGGCGGGTCGAGAACCGTCGCGGACATCGCGATCGTCGGCGGCGGCCTTGCGGGATCGCTCGCAGCGGCCGTGCTGGCGCGGGCAGGGCACCGCATCGCCCTGATCGACAAGCGGGCGGTCCATCCGGACGAGTTCCGGGTCGAAAAGATCGGCGGCCATCAGTTGGAGATGCTCCGCAAGCTGGGCTTCCTCGATGCGCTCGATAAGGCCGCTTCTCGATATGATCAGGTGCTCAATATCCGGGAAGGCAAGGTGGTCGATGTCAGCGTCGGCCAGGCCTATGGATTTCCATATGCCGACCTCGTTGCCATGGCGCGCAGCCAGCTCCCCGATCCATCCAGCCTGATCGTCGACGAGGTCACTGCGATCAGCTGCAGCGATGATGTCCAGCATATCGAATTGGCCTCCGGGCGGCGCGTGACCGCGCGCCTTGTCGTTCTGGCCACGGGCATGGCGGCAGCTCTCGGCTACAAACTCTGTATCAGGCGGCGCGTGCTGGCCGAGCGCCATTCGGTGTCGTTCGGCTTCACGATTGCCCGCCAGGACGGTCGCCCGTTCGATTTCGAGGCGCTGACCTGCTATGGCGAGCGCACGGCGGACGGCATCGATTATCTCAGCCTGTTTCCCGTTCGCGCCGGCATGCGGGCCAATCTCTTCATGTTTCGCGACCCGACCGATCCGATCATGCGCGAGCTGCGCCGCGAGCCGGAAGCGACACTCTTGCGTCTGCTGCCGGGATTGCGGCCCTATCTCGGCGATTTCCGCGTCACCGACCGGGTCCAGAACTGGGTGATGGATCTGACCGTCGTCGAGGGACATCTTCAGCCCGGAATCGTGCTCATCGGCGATGCGTTCCAGACCAATTGCCCCGCGGCCGGCACGGGCGTCGCGCGCCTGCTGGTGGACGTCGATCGTCTTTGCACCGAATATGCGCCGCGATGGCTCATGACCGCCGGTATGGGCCAGGAGAAGATTGCGCAGTTCTATTCCGATCGCGACAAGATCGCGGCGGACCAGCAGTCCCTGAAGATGGCGCGCTTCCGTCAGGCGCTGACGTCTCGTGACGATATCGGCTGGGATGTCCGGCGGCGGCTGCACTTCCTGCGGCGCAGCTGGGCACACCGCGTCGATCAAATGCATCCGGGCTGGCTTGGACGTGTTCGCGGCGCGCTGCGCGCCTGAGCCCTGCGACGCTTCGCCCGCCGTCCGTCAGCGCGTGGGCGTTGGGGTGCGGGCGGGCAGCAGCCGCAGATCCGATAGCCGCTTGGCCGCCAGTTTCAGCCACGGAGCCTGTTTCAGCGCGAACAGGGCGACGGCGCCTGCGGTGCTGCCGGCTTTCGTGACCGCCCACATTGGCGAAGGCTGTCCGCCGAACAATTTCTTGTAGGGCTCGTCGCCAATGGTGAAATCGAGCATCTGATCCCCGCGCTCGATACAATCCCGCGCCACCTGCTCGAACATCAGCGCGCCCAAGGACTGGCTCTTGTAGCCGGCGATGTCGAAGGCGCTCATGATGATGAGGAAGCTGTCGCGATGGCACAGTCCGAGCACGGCGGCGATCACTTCGCCGTCCATCGTCATGGCGTAGAGGCGCACAAAGGCGCCGAGACCACGAAGGGCCACGTCGGAATAGAAGCCGAAATATTCGGAGCGCTGCAGCAAATCGCCGTCGCCTTGGGCCTGAAAGCGCGGACCGCGAAACTTCTTCATCACCTCCATGGCCTCAATTACGGAGGCGCTGTCGTTGCAGCATGAGAAGCTCAGCTCGCCTTTCTTCTGGAGCTGACGATATTTCTTTGCGAGCTCCTTCTGATAGGAGCGATCGATCGCACTGGCCCGCCATTGCTCGAACGGCGCGACGAGAACCGTCGCGTAGGCGTTGGTGTCCATCGCGACGCGGCGCGACGCAGCCAGGAGGTTTTCGATCGGAAGCCGCCCGTCGGGCAGCTTGGTCATGCGGAGCAGATCGAAAGGACGAACGAGGCGCTGAATCTGCGCGCATGCAGCCGCATCGTCGAGCAGTTGCGCAAACAATTCCGGGCTACAGACCGGCGCCAGATAGTCGGAGACGCGCAGGTCGGCGAACTCGACGGTTCGGATCGGACCGCGCCGGATCCGGAGCAGGGGCAGCACCATCGCGAGGGCTCCCGTCGCGCGGTGGCGGACTACGACGACCAGCGGTGCCGCACCCGCTTCCGGCGCGAGCCTGGTGTAGAGGCAATGCAGCCAGATCGGATGCTGGAACGCGGTGGCGGCCGAGCGGCCAAACAGCTCGGCATATTCCGAAGACAGAAAGTCGAACGACTGCTCGATGGAGATGTCGAACGTGTTGCTAAGCTTGTTCATGCGCAATCAAGGAAACCGGACAATTCGCGAAGATCGATCGAGCCGTCACTGCGTTTTATAGCAGGGTCGTTACGGGCTAGACACTGGCGGCGTGCGATTTGCATTAATGCGTTCAACCACGTTCGTATCGTTACCAGATTCTTAATTCCGCAGCCGCTGGTCCTGCACGTTTTCCAGGCACCACATTCGTGTATGATGACCAGCTCAGTCCCGAATATGCAGAAAATGCCCCCTCTCTCACGGCGAGAACTGCTCGATATGGCGGCGGGGATCTCGGCTCTGGCCGCCTGGCCCGGCGGCGCAGCCGCTGACGAATACCCCTCCCGCCCCATCAGGCTGGTTATTCCCTACACGGCTGGTGCCGCGGGTGATCAGATCGGCCGTCCCTGGGCCGACAGGATCGGCTCGCTGCTGGGGCCGATCTATGTCGAGAATATCGGCGGCGCCGGCGGCGCGATCGGCACCGCCGCGGTGGCGCAGAGCGCAGCCGACGGTTATTCGCTTCTGCTCGGCAATGGCAGCACCCAGGTGATGATTCCATTGTCCTCCGCGCAGCCCGCCTACGACACGGTTCGCGATTTCCGCGCCATCTATCGCCTGATCACCAGCACGCTGGCATTCGCGGTTTATCCGTCCTTGCCGGTCAAGGACCTGCGGGAGCTGGCAGCTTTTGCGCGGCGCAATCCGGGCGGGCTTTCCTATGGCACGCCGGGCGTCGGCACCGGCAATCATCTCGTCGGAGAGATGTTCAGGATGCAATCCGGCCTCACGGCGGACCTTGTCCATGTCCCTTATCGGGGCATGGGGCCAGCGACCAACGACCTTGTCAGCGGCCAGATCTCCTCGGTCATTGCCGTGGTCTCGAGCCAGATCCTGCAATTGCACCATGCGGGCAAGCTGCGGATGATCGCCGTGACGAGCGATCGGCGGTTGAGTGGCGCGCCGGACATTCCGACGGTCATCGAATCCGGCATGCCGGGCCTCAGCTATGCCGGCTGGTTTGGCTTGTTCGCTCCAAGAGCGACCCCGGATGTGATCGTGGAGCGGATCGCTGCTGCGACCCGTACGGCGATGGCCGATCCACAATTGCAGCAAAGCTATCGTTCGCAAGGTCTGGAGCCGGACGTCGATTCAGGTCCCGACAAGTTTCAGCGCCTGGTCGAGGACGAGCTGGCCCGCCTGGCACCCATCGTCAAGTCGATCGGGATCAAGCGCGAATGATCACGCCGGCTTGCCTGCCGGGAGGGCACCAGCCAGATTCACCAGCTCAACATCGCCCGTCTCGCAACAAGAGAGTCGTGATCTCGATCGCGCGGCATTTTGCAAGGGACGTGCTGTCGCAGATCCAACCGCGCATCTTCATTCTGCGCGCGATCGCACAGCGCCATTGGAATCGTTCCAGATAAATTTCCACTGCAGTCAGCGATGATCGAGACATTCTAAATCGCAGCGCACGCATTTTCGTTGCCGTCATCATGGCGCCTTTCTAGAGAGGGCCATCGATGAGGGGCTTTCTGGGAATGCGACGTATGGGTGGAGTTGAGACGGTCGCGCGATTTGGCGCGGCGCTGCTGGGTGGAGTTGCGTTGCTCACGTGGTTTGAATCGCCTGCTCGATCCCAAACGCCACAAGGCGGCAGTTCCATTCCACCCGTGACCGTCGATGCTCCGGCGCAACAATCGGCCCGCCGTGCGCCGACCAAGCGAAACGATGTCCGGGCCCGATCGAATTCGCGGCGCGCGCCGGCGCGTGGCGCCCCGCAAGTCGAAACAGCCGCAGCGCGACCGCAATCGGGTGTCGCTCCCGCCTATGCGGGTGGCGAGGTCGCTCAGGGCGCGCGGCTGGGAATGCTCGGCAATTCCAGCACCATGAAGTCACCGTTCAACGTGACGAGCTACACGGACAAGTTCATTCGCGATCGGCAGGCGGCAACAGGTGCGGATGCCCTGATCCTCGATCCGTCCGTGCGAAGCTCCCACCCGACGGGCGGTATCGTGGACTCCTTCAACATTCGCGGATTCCCAATCAACGAAGGCAACAACGGTGAATTTGCTTTCGAAGGCCTTTACGGAATCGCGCCGACATATCGCATCTTTACCGACTACGTCGAGCGCATCGAAGTGCTCAAGGGGCCCTCGGCCGCGCTTTCCGGCATGGCACCCAATGGCGGCGTCGGCGGTGTCATCAACGTCGTGCCCAAGCGCGCGGAAGAGGATTTGACCCGCTTGACCGCAAGCTACGGCTCGGTTGCCCGCTTCGGCGGTCACTGGGATGTCGCGCGACGTTACGGCGACGGCAAGCAATGGGGCGTACGGGCCAGCGGGAGCCTCCGCGACGGCGACACGCCGATCGATCGCCAGTCCGAAACGACAGGTGTCGGATCGCTGGCTCTCGACTATCAGGGCGAGCGATTCAGGTCCTGGCTCTATCTCATCGCGCAAACCGACCGGTTCGATGCTCCGTCGCGTCCGTTTCTCATGGCTCCCGGCCTGCAAGTGCCGAAGGCACCGGATGGCCGCTTGAATGTGAACCAGCCCTGGGAATGGTCGCACATCACCGACAAATCGGCGTTGCTGCGGACCGAATACGATCTCAGCGACCAGGTTACGCTGTTTGCGGACGTCGGTGGCTCCAAGACCAATGTAGAGCGATTCTTCGGTCTTCCGACCATCGTCAACGCGAACGGCAACACGAACTCTACGCCTCAGTTCTTCGGGCTGAGCATTGACCGAACCACATATGATGGCGGCCTCCGTGCCCGCTTCGATACCGGCTTCGTCCACCATGCCCTTGCCTTCCAGGCCTCGGTCTACCATGACGCGCTGTACCGGCGGCTGACCAATGGCAGTGTGGTCGGGTCGAACATCTACAATCCGACCATCGCGCCAACTCAGTTTGCCAACGAGATCAGCGACCGCCCCCGGCTCTCGGATAGTCAGCTCACGGGGCTTTCGATTGCGGACACCATGTCCGTGCTCGACGAGCGCATCCTGCTGACCTTGGGTGTCCGGCGCCAGGGCATCGAAGCGAACAACTATGCCTCCAATGTCGGCACGCTGACGTCGTCCTATGACAAGAGCGCCGTCACGCCGGTGGTCGGCCTCGTCGTCCGTCCTCTGGAGAATGTCTCGCTGTACGCGAACTATGTCGAAGGTCTCGCTAGGGGCGATGTGGCTCCTCAGACCGCATCCAATTTCGGCGAAGTGCTGCAGCCTTACGTCGCCAAGCAGTACGAAGCCGGCATCAAGGTGGACTTCGGCCGCATCGCAACCACCTTCAGTGCCTTCGAGATATCGAAGGCGAGCGGCGAGCTGTCCGCCGGGCGCTTCGCGGCGACCGCCGAGCAACGGGTCCGCGGGCTCGAGTTCAACGTCTCCGGCGAACTCATGCCGGATGTTCGTCTCCTCGGAGGCATCTCGCTGCTGGATGGCACGCTGACGAAGACCGCCGTTGCGGCCAATCAGGGCAACACGCCCATCGGCGTTCCGAACATTCAGGCCAATATCGGGGCGGAGTGGGACCTGCCGTGGATGAGAGATCTCACCTTGAACGGCGCCGTCATCTACACCGGCAGACAGTTCGTCGACAGCGCGAACAAGCAGCCGATTCCGGAATGGACGCGGCTCGACCTCGGCGCTCGTTACACCACGGCGATCAACGGCAAGAAGACGGTTTTCCGCGCAAACATCCAGAATGTGACCGGCGAGAGTTACTGGTCCAGCGTGGCTTCATTCGGAACGTTCTTCCTGGGAGCACCACGCACCTATCTGCTGTCGATGACCGTGGATATGTAATCGCTGCAGCTTGCAGCAGGCATGTCCCTGACCGTCGCGTGCAGACCGGTCAGATTGGTCGTCAAAGTGAATAGTTGCTTGCCAATAAAAGCAGAGCATCCCGCTCCGGGGCTATGAGCGCCGGGCGAAAAATCTTCTATTGAATCAATGAGGTGACTTTCCGTTTCGCTGTACTTTTCGGCCGCAAGGCGCGAAAGCGGCGCGGCTCTTGCTCTTGCCAGTATGAGGGTTCTTGATAAACATCATACTGCGGGATCGGGTGGATGGAGCAAGCGGTGAGGCGGACTTTACGGGCGGTCGAATCCGGAACGCTGGTGCTGTTCGGGGGGCTCATCGCCGCCAACATCGCAGCATGGGCCTGGGCCTTCGCGCTGTTCGGCGACCGGCCGACGGTGCTGGCGACTGCGCTGCTGGCTTGGGTGTTCGGTCTGCGCCACGCCGTCGATGCCGACCACATCGCCGCCATCGACAACGTCGTGCGCAAATTGATGCAGACGGGCGGCGCGCCGCACAGCGTCGGCCTCTATTTTGCGCTCGGCCATTCCACCGTCGTCGTGGCCGCGACCATATTGCTCGCGCTCGGCGTGGTGAGCTTTGGCGGCGACAGCTTGCTCAAGGAGATCGGCGGCCTCATCGGCACGTCGGTGTCGGCCCTGTTCCTGCTCGTGATCGCGGCCATCAATCTCGTCATCTTCGTCGGCCTGTGGCGGACGTTCCGCGCTGCACGGGAGCAGGGCGTCCACGACGCCGAAGGCCTCGAGAGGCTGCTCGCCAATCGCGGCGTCTTCGCGCGACTGCTCGGACCGTTGTTCCGCCTGGTCACAAAACCATGGCACATGTATCCGCTCGGCTTCCTGTTTGGACTCGGCTTCGACACGGCGACCGAGATCGGCCTGCTCAGCATCTCCGCAACCGAAGCGGCACGCGGCGCTTCGGTTGCGGATATCCTGGTTTTCCCCGCGCTGTTCGCCTCCGGCATGGCGCTGGTCGACACCGCCGACTCCGCGCTGATGGTGAGCGCCTATCGATGGGCGTTCGTCGATCCCCTGCGAAAGCTCTGGTACAACCTCACGATCACCGGCGCCTCCGTGGCGGTCGCGCTGTTGATCGGCGGCATCGAGGCGCTCGGGTTGGCCGCCGACCGGCTCGGCCTGTCCGGGGGCGTTTGGACGCTGGTCGACGGCCTCAACGAGTCGCTCGCCAATGTCGGCTTCGCCGTCATCGCGCTGTTCGTAATCGCCTGGCTCGTCTCGGTCGTGCTCTATCGTCGCATCTTTGCCGACGGACTGCACCGGGCCGAGACGAAAGCTCTGGAATGCGCCGATGCGACCGAAGCGGCGTGAGCTCTGCCGTGGCGGCGGCGCGCTGACGGCACTCTCGGCCCTGGTGCTGCTCGCGGATGACGGCCGCGCCTTCGCGCAGGTCCGTGACACCTCGCGCGAGCTGCCGCCGATCCAGGTCGGCGGCGGCGAGACAGCGGCGCGCAAGAAGCCGGTCGCATCGCGCCGCTCAGCCAAGCCGCTCCCGGCCGGCCACCGCATCCCAGTGTATCCAGCGGCGACGCAAGCACAGGATGTGCGCAGCGTCGCCTCGGGTGCGAAGGGCCAGCCCGGCATGGCGAGCGAGATCACGATCTCCGGCGAAGAGATCAATGCACGCCCGTTCACGCGGCCGGGCGAAGCGCTCGAAGCCGTGCCCGGTCTCATCGTGACGCAGCATTCCGGCGAGGGCAAAGCCAACCAGTATTTCTTGCGCGGCTATAATCTCGACCATGGCACCGACCTTGCCATCACCGTCGACGGCGTTCCCGTCAACATGCGCACCCACGCGCATGGCCAGGGCTATGCCGATCTCAACTGGCTGATCCCGGAAACCATCGCCGCGGTGGATGTGCGCAAGGGTCCGTACTTCGCCGACGAAGGCGATTTCGCCTCCGTTGGAAGCATTCATATCGGCTTGATCGACCGTACCAAGGGACTGGCGCAGTTAAGCGTCGGCAGCTTCGGCTACCGCCGCCTGCTCGGCATGGATTCCGCGAAGGTCGGTGATGGTTCGCTGCTCGTGGCCGGCGAGATCGGCACCTACAACGGCCCGTGGGACAATCCGGACAATGTGCGCAAGCTCAACGGCCTCGTGCGCTACAGCCAGGGCACCGCGACCGATGGCGTCTCCGTCACCGGTATGGCCTATGCGAACAAATGGAATTCGACCGACCAGGTGCCGCAGCGCGCGATCACTGGCGGCCTGCTCGACCGGTTCGGTTCGGAAGACCCGAGCGACGGCGGCAATACCAACCGCTTTGCGCTTTCGGGCCGCATCGCGCAGAGCGACGATCTCGGCTCGTGGAAAGCCAACGCCTATGTCGTGAAGAGCCAGCTCGACCTCTTCAATAATTTCACCTACTTCCTCAGCGATCCCGTGCTCGGCGATCAGTTCCACCAGCACGACGATCGCCTGATGGCCGGCGCCAACATCGCGCGCACGCTGAACGGTTCGTTGGCCGGCCTGCCGGTGCAAACCACCTTCGGCCTGCAATCGCGCTATGATGCGATCGACCTCGCGCTCACCAACACGTTTCGGCGCGGTTTTCTTTCCAACATCCGCAGCGACAAGGCCGGCGAGGGCAGCGTCGGCGTCTATGCCGAAAACACGGTGCGCTGGACGGACTGGCTCAGGACGACTGTGGGTTGGCGCGGCGATTATTATGCCGCCGACGTCACGTCGCTGTTCAACGCCAACAATTCCGGCCGCACTGACGCTGCGCTCGGCAGCCCGAAATTCAGGATGGTGCTTGGTCCATTCAGCCAGACCGAGTTCTTCCTCGGCGCTGGCTACGGCATGCATTCCAACGACGCCCGCGGCGCGACCACGACGGAGGACCCCGGCGATCCCGCGACGCGGCTCACGCCGTCGCCGCTCCTGGTGCGCACCAGGGGTGCGGAGGTCGGTGTTCGCAGCAAAATCGTCCCCGGCCTCGACACCTCGCTCAGCGTCTTCATGCTGGATCAGGATTCCGAGATCCTGTTCGCCGGCGACGCCGGCGACACGTCGGCGACCCGCGCCAGCCGCCGCTATGGCTTCGAATGGACCAACCATTACCGGCCCAGGTCCTGGATCGACATCGACGCCGATCTCGCAATGACCCATGCGCGCTTCCGTGGCTATGACAGCGAGCAGGCGGAGGTCTATGCCTCGCTCGCCGGCTATCCGGAGGCGCAAGTAGGCAATGCGCCCGGCAACTACATTCCAAACGCGCCGGCGATGGTGACATCAGTCGGCGTCACGCTGGGCGAGAAGACCGGCTGGTTCGGAACCTTGCGCTGGCGCTATCTGGCGTCGAGCCCACTGACGGAGGACAACGCGTTCCGCTCCTCTGCGATCAGCATCTTCAACGGCCGCGTTGGCTACCGCATCGACAATGGCTGGCGTCTTCAGCTCGACGTGCTCAACCTCTTCAACACAAGGGCGAACCAGATCACCTATGCCTATGGGTCGCTGCTCAAGACCGACACGCTCTACAACCTCTGCACCGGTGGTGCCGCGCCGATCGCGGTCTGCCAGAATGGTGTGATGGACTACGTGCTGCATCCTGTGGAGCCGCTGACGTTCCGGCTTACGATCGCCGGGGCGTTCTAGGTTTGCCGGCTGGTGCGCTGTCGCACCAAGAACCATGGCCGGTCAGCAGCCCGGATGGAGCGAAAGCGTAATCCGGGGCCGCTCGCCCGGCATTTCGTACTTCCCTGGATTGCGCTGCGCTCCATCCGGGCTACGCGATCGCGTCTGTGTCGCGCCGCTGTCAATCCTCCGTCGCAAAATATTCCACTTTACCGAAATTCGGTTTCGGCGTATGTGTCGTCCATCCCGGCTCACCAAGAGGGGCGATCTTGTGTCGTCACTGTCGCGAGCCGGGCTTGCGGTGGACGCAGCAGCGTCGGCATGAGAGGTGCGGGCAGGGCGGGTAGTCCCTGTGAGTCCGCGGCCGCGTGCAGACGAGCGGCGCTGTCAGGTTCGTCTCGCTTGTAAGTTTCCGGCTTTGTCGACAGGGCTGGGAAAACTGCGGCGACATGGCGAGCCGTGCGTACGGCAAAACCGTGTGGTCCTGGCCGTCGTTGCTACGATCAAGCTTTTTGCGGAGATGCGAGCGAGCCCAACCGGGTGGACTGCATCATCCAATTCGCGGGGCGAGGGAGGCCAAAGGAAAGTTCGGCTCCCGGGAGAGCACGGCATAAGCCGTCCGACCATCGCGCAGGGAAGGCCGAGTGATTGGCACCACCTGTATGCTGCTGTGCGGTCTCCTTTGCGCTTTATTCGCGCAGCGGACCGCGGGTGCCTGCCGGCACCCGGCCTTCCCTGCACCCTCTTGGCTTGAGGGTGGAGCGACCAAGCAAAGCTCGGGCGAAATGCGCCGCGAGGCTGCGAAGGCATGTCTGCGATGACGTAGGATGGGTAGAGCGAAGCGAAACCCATCATGCTTCCGCGAGGATGAGAGGCGTTGGGTTTCGCTTCGCTCTACCCATCCTACTTGCTGCTTGTCACGCACTCGGACATCGTAGGGTGGGCAAAGGCGCTCTTGCGCCGTGCCCACGATCTCTCTCGGCCGCGAAAGATACGTGGGCACGCTTCCGCCTTCGCTCTTCGAGCTACGGCGGACAAGTCGCTTTGCCCACCCTACGGCACTCTTGCTCCGTCATTGCGAGGAGCCCTTGCGACGAAGCAATCCAGAATCCCTCAACGGAATAGATTCTGGATTGCTTCGCTGCGCTCGCAATGACGAGGCGGAGGAAGCGCGACCGGCATCGGCCGCCCGGGGCGTTAGCCCACACTCTTTCGCTGATTCAGATACCGGAGAGCCAGCTTGACGAAATTGTGCACCACCATCGACGTCTCGTCCTCTCTGAAGACCAGAAACACGTCGGCCGTGGGCGGTGAGGGCCTGATCGGACGGAATACGATGTCGGCCGTTGTGAATCGCGCAATCGACTGCGGCACGAGTGCCACGCCGAAACCGGCGGCAATCAAGCTTGGGATCGACTGGGCGTCGACGACCTGTTGGGACACTCTTGGCAGGAAGCCGGCATCGACACAGCACGTCTGCACGTACCGTGCGAAGTCGGAGCTATTGGGATCGAGGACGACGTGATCCTCCGATGCCAGGTCACCGAGGGCGATGCGCTTGCGGCGCGCCAGCCGATGGGTGCCGGGCATTGCGAGAACGACCTCTTCCCGCCATGCAAGCTTGCTGGTCAGGTCGCGCTCGGCCGGAATGCCGCGAATGAGGCAGATGTTGGTGGTGCGGCCGAGAAGTGCCGCGATCTGCAGCGCGGGTGCCTGCTCATGCACCGTCATCTTGACCCGTGGAGCGACCTCCCGGTAGGCCGCGAGCAGCTCTGCGAGACGGCCGCGCAGAATGGAGCCGGTCGCTCCGACATCCAGCGTTCCGATCAGGCCGGCCCCAATCGAGCGAACCTCGTCCTCGGCGACTTTGACCTGTTGCAGGATGGCGCGTCCCCGCACCATCATGGCTTCACCGGCCTGGGTCAGCTCGACCCTGCGGCTGGTCCTGTAGAGGAGTTGGGTCCCGAGCTCGGCCTCGAGGGACTGGATATGCTGGCTGAGCGGGGGCTGCGAGAGGTTCAGCCGCCGGGCGGCGAGCGTAAAGCTGCGCTCTTCGGCAACCGCAATGAAGTACCGGAGCTGGCGGAGATCCATAGCGAAAACCTATCAATCGTGTCGCTCTATATATTGGACTTGATGTCGCACCTGGTCAACGAATGACCAATGGAGCCTTCCTGCGTCTTGCCGCGAAAGGCTCCGTACGCGGCGACCTCGCCGCCAACGACAAGAATGGCGGAGGCTCCGGCCGACCAAGCCAGATGGAAGCCCAGCGAGCGAGGAAAGCCATGCCCAGGATCTTCAAGTCACTCTTCTTCCAGGTCGTCGTTGCACTCGCCGCGGGAATTGCTCTAGGCGTGGCCTATCCGGACATCGCGTTGCAGATGAAGCCGCTGGGTGACGGCTTCATCAAGCTCATCAAGATGCTGGTCCCCGTGATCGTGTTCTGCGTTGTCGTGCACGGAATTTCAGCAGCCGGTGACCTCACAAAGGTTGGAAGGGTCGGCATTCGATCGCTGCTCTATTTCGAGATCGTCACCACCATCGCCTTGGTGTTCGGCATTGCGCTCGCCTATTATTTCCAGCCGGGCGCCGGAATGAACATCGACCCGAGGACGTTGGACGCCAAGGCGCTCAGCGGGTTCAGCCAGACGGCGGCTCAGGTCTCCGGTGGGGGTGTCTCCGAATTCCTGATGAAGCTCATTCCGACGACGCTCGTCGGAGCTTTCAGCTCCGGCGATGTTCTGCAGGTCCTGATCGTCTCGATCATGTTCGGTTGTGCCGTGTCACTGTGCGGCGAGCGCGCCAAGCCGGTCGTCGATTTCGTCGAGCGGGTGAACGAGATCATCTTCAAGATGATGAACTTCGTCGTCCGGCTCGCGCCGATCGGCGTCTTCGGAGCGATCGCCTTCACGGTCGGGAAATACGGCATCGGTTCCCTCAAGCAGCTCGGGGGCCTCGTTGCCCTGTTCTATCTCGCGGTGGTTCTGTTTGTGGTCGTCGTGCTCGGCGCGATCATGCGGCTCTCTGGCTTCAGCCTGTTCAAGTTGCTGGCCTACCTGCGCGAAGAGCTGTTGATCGTGCTCGGGACGGCCGCGGGCGATAGCGTGCTTCCGCAGACCATGCGAAAGCTCGAGCTGCTGGGGATCAAGCGATCGACCGTGGGTCTGGTGATCCCGACCGGGTACTCGTTCAATCTGGATGCGTTCTCCATCTACCTGACCCTGGCGGCCGTCTTCATTGCACAGGCGACGAATACGCCGCTTGCCACGGGCGATCTCCTGGCTATCCTGGGCGTCGCGTTGCTGACCTCCAAAGGTGCTCATGGCGTCCCGGGTTCGGCCATCGTCGTCCTCGCCGCGACACTGGCCGCCATTCCGGCCATCCCGGCGATCGGACTGGTGCTTATCTTGTCGGTGGACTGGTTCATCGGCATCGCCCGCGCACTCGGCAACTATGTTGGTAACTGCGTTGCGACGGTCGTCGTCGCCTCATGGGAGGGAGACCTTGATCATGCCAAGGCGCACCGTATTCTGAACGGCGAGGTCGATCCTTCGGGAGAGGATCTGCGGGCCGACCCAGTCGGTGCGGAGGCTTCCGTCGCGGGTCTGCAGACCCTTTGAACTTGGAGGCATTTGAGCTTGGCGATGGTGACACTCTCGATCGAACCTTTGACGAAGAGGGCGTTCGCTCCGTTCGGAGACGTCGTCGACACGGAGGGGATGACGCCCCTGTCGATCAACCAGGGATATGCCGAGCGCTATAATGGACTCGCCGATATCGACGTCGCCGCGGAAGGTGGAGAGATCAACATCAGCTGGTTTGTCGCGTCAAAACGGCCTGTGCCGATCGCCATCCGCCTGATGGAGCGTCATCCTCTCGGAAGCCAGATGTTCATGCCCTTGACCGGAGCGAACTGGCTGGTTGTCGTTTGCGCCGACCCGCTGGTGGTATCGAGCTATCGGGCGTTCGTGGCAAATGGCCGCCAGGGGGTAAACTATGCCCGGAACTGCTGGCACCACCCGCTGCTGGTTCTCGAGGATGCAAGCTCATTCCTCGTTGTCGACCGGATGGGAGACGGCGATAATCTCGAAGAATATTGGCTGAACGAGGCGATGCACCTCGATCTCGGGTCGATCGCATCGCACCGGTAACTTTCACGAGGCTTGATGATGTCGTCGCAAACCTATCACATACCGCAGGGCGGCCTTCCGCCGCAGACGGACCTTCTGAGCGGCCGGGCGGTCTTTACCAACGCCTACGCCGTCATCCCCAACGGCGTGCAACGCGACATCGTCGTCAGCCATTTGCCGCACTGGGACAACACGCGTGTCTGGGTCCTGGCGCGACCGTTGTCCGGCTTCGCCGAGACGTTCTCCCATTATCTCATGGAGATCGCGCCGACCGGGGGAAGCGACATGCCCGAGCCGGACGACGATGCCGAGGGAGCGCTGTTCGTCGTGGGCGGCCAGCTGACTCTCAAGTTGGTTGAGAAGGAATTTGAGCTGAGGCCCGGCAGCTTCGCCTATGTGCCGCCCGGCTGCGCCTGGCGCATTCACAACCGCGGCGAGGGCCCTGCGCAGGTTCACTGGATCCGCAAGCTGTACCAGCGCGTGCCGGGGTTGGCCGCGCCCGAAGCGTTCGCGACCAACGAGGACGCGATCGAGCGCGTGGCGATGCCGGGCACGGAAGGACGATGGGCAACCACACGCTTCATCGATCCGGCCGACATGCGCCATGACATGCACCTCAATATCGTGACGTTCGAGCCGGGCGCCACGATTCCGTTCGCGGAGACGCACGTCATGGAGCACGGCTTGTACGTGCTCGAAGGCAAGGCGGTCTACCGTCTCAATCGGGACTGGGTCGAGGTGGAGGCCGGAGACTACATGTGGCTGCGCGCCTTCTGCCCGCAGGCGTGCTACGCGGGAGGCCCCGGCCGGTTCCGCTACCTTCTTTACAAGGACGTCAACCGGCACATGAATCTGCGGCAGGGACCTCCGCTGATTTAGCCTTGAGCGCTGTGAGAGGCTATTCCGTCTGCTCGACCGCGGCCGGCATCTTCGCGACCGACATCAGCGATCGTGCAACCTGATTGAGGAGCTGATCTGAGTTTTCCTCTTCGGCGAGCGACTTCGACAACAGGCTGACGATGGCGCTGTGGCGAAGCTGCTGGGCGAGATTGCGTGCCGTCGTGTAGGCGGCGATCTCGTAGTGCTCGACCCGTTGCGCTGCTCCAATCAGGGCGAGGTCCGCGGCCGCATCCTCCTTGTCCTCGCCTTCTGCCATGATCTCCTGACCTTCCTCGACGAGCCCCATCATTCCCTTGCAGGGCTTGGCCCGTGCGGACTTGCCGAGCATCTCGAAGCATTCGTTGATGCGCTCGACCTGGGCCTCGGTCTCTGCCAGATGCTGTTCGAACAGCTCGCGCAATTGATCGAAGCGGGCAGCTTCCGCCATTTTGGGCAGCGCCTTGGTCAGCTGCTTTTCCGCATGCAGGATGTCGCGGAGCTCATCGATCAGCAGATCGCCGAGACCGGCTTCATCCACCGGCGGCGAACTCTCCGTGACGATGGCGGTGGCGGGGCCGGGCTCGCCGGCCTGGATTGCGGGCGAGTCCGTGAAGACCCAATCGCCACCCTCGTTCCAGGGCCCCCGTGTATCGATCTCGCCGTGATCTCCGCTGCCGGTCGAATCGTTGAAGAACTGATCGACCAGGCCTGGAGTCGGCGCGATACGGCCGATGCTGAGCGACGGCTTGCCCATGCTCTCGAGCGCCAGCGCGAACGCCTTCATGTGCGTGATCTCGCGGGTCATCAGGAATTGCAGCGCGTCCTTGGTGCCGGCGTCGTCGCAGAAGTTGATGAGCCGCTCATAGACGATCTTCGCCCGCGCCTCCGCCGCGATATTGCTGCGCAGGTCGACGTCGAGCTCGCCGGTGATCTTCAGATAGTCCGCGGTCCAGGCATTGCCCTGGGAGTTGAAGAGATTGACCCCGCCACCGCCCGCGATCGCGATCAGGGGATCGGCCTCGGCGGCCTGACGATCGAACTTCGAGGGCTTGAGGTGCATCCGCGCGAGCGTGCCGACCACTTCCAGATGGCTGAGCTCTTCGGTGCCGATGTCCATCAAGAGGTCCTTGCGGTCGGGATCCTCGCAGTTCAGGCCCTGTATCGAATACTGCATTGCAGCTGCGAGTTCGCCATTGGCGCCTCCGAATTGCTCCAGCAGCATGTTGCCAAAACGGGGGTCCGGCTCATCGACGCGAACGGTGAACATCAACTTCTTGACGTGGTGATACATGGGAGCTCTCGGTGTCGGAGGACAGTAGAAGATGTGTCTCCAATAGGCGCCGCTGCTGTTTGTTCCTATTGCGCAGATCCGCGTCGACGTATGCAGCGCACTGCATGTGCGCCTTGAAAGTGGTCAAGCAACCGCGACATCTGCAGCTACCGGTCTCGGGAGTGGCGGCCGCGCATCCTCTCCGGACCGCATGCTCAGATAGGCCGGGTTGAAGCCAGCGAGGCGGACCAGGCCTCGCCAGTCCGTGATCGCGATGGTCTTGCCCCGCCATTGCAGCAGGTTGCAGCGGCGCAGCTCCTGTATCGTGCGATTGGCGTGAACCGGGGAGATGCCGCAAGCGGCAGCGAGATCGGACTGGGTGAAGGGCGAGGACAACCGGAAATCCCTGGCGAGCCCTACGCTTTGCAGGCGCACGGTGATCTCGCAGAGCAGATGCGCCACGCGCGTCAGTGCGTCTCGACTGCCGAGGCTGATGGTCCAGTTTCGCTGGATGGCGTGATCTGTCAGCAGCATCAGCAGCAGGGCGCGCGACATCGCCGGCGAGCGCGCCGCCAATTCGTGAAAGAAGCGGTGTGGCACGAGTGCGACGATGGCGGGGCCGAGCGCGACCAGATTGCCGTCAATGCGGGGACGGTAGAGCGTGTGGGGGTCCGCGATGTCACCGGGAACGCAGATCGAGGTAATCTGGCCGTCCGGACTCTCCGGATTCTGCCAGGAGAGATATCCCTGCAGCAGCAGGCAGCATCGGGTTGTCTCGTCGCCGTGCCGCAGGATGGCCTGACGGGCGCCGAAATGGGCAATGCTGCTCGGCATGTCCGCGAGGAGGTCGAGATCGTCGCTGGATATTTCGGCAAGGCTCGTCAATCGATCGGCGAGCTTGGAGAAAGCAAATCCTGCCTGCATCTGATGTCCGATGGCCCGCCCGCTTCATACCTTGGCCGATCGGGTGGGGAGCGAGCATTAACCTGTGATAGGTCGACGAATGTATCGCCGATGCACCGCGGAAACGTGACCCGGCACTTGCAAAGCTCAAGGCGCCTGCCGAGCGAGGAGAGGCGCGTTCGGCGCGAAATTCCGTCGCTCAATTGACTTTGTCGCCGAGCATGTTGTGGAAGGCGGTGGTGACGGCGGCAATGCCGTTCGCGCCGTGCATCAGCGCGATTTCACCCTGCTGCTCGTGACGAATGGCATGGGCCATGATGCGCAGGCGCGGGTCTCCCTGGCTGTGCCACATTTGGTCTGCCATCCTGACCGCGCCCCTGTGATGCTTGCTCATCATCTCCACGAACACCGTATCGAACTGATCGGGCGACGCAGTCTTGACCTCTCGCATCTCGGCGGCCGTCAGAAAGCCGGGCATGGCGGCACGTTCCTCCGTGCTGCAATCGGGCATCTCGGTGTCGAACCAGCTGAGCCACCAGTTCTCGAAAATCCGGTTTTCGCCGGACTGGCTCGCGACCATCAGCATCGCGAGCTTCTGCAGATGCGGAGCCTGCGCGCGCCCGACGGCAATCCGCGCCAGCTCGATGCCTTGCGCATGGTGTGCCGTCATGTGGCGGATATAGGTCTGGTCCGCATCCCTGACACGGCCGATCCACGGCGACTCGTAGCCATGGCCGCCGAACAATGCGCTTGCTCCAAGCACTGCGACCACGCCGAGTGCGCCTGTGGTCCAAGCATTGGTGAAGCGGACGTCGTGTTCCGGCGCATGGCCACGCCTCCAGCGCAGGCGGGCGAACAGGGGATACATCACGGCCGATGAACCGTGGACGAGCAAGCCGATCCAATAGGGCTGTTGCAGCGTGATCAGCGGCTGCCAGAACGGAAACAGCGGTACGAGCACGAACCATTCCAAACTTGAAGAGAACACGGCCCAGGGCAGTGCGAGCAACAGGATCGTCCGCGGGCGCAGATCGGCGGTCCAGCGCCCGAGCACGCCGAAGAACAACAGCGCCCAGGAGAAATCCGCCCATTGATGGAAGGCGATCCCGGCGAGGATCGCGTGCCACGACGGCTCCGCACTGATGGCCCAGTCCCGTGCAGGGATGGCGGCGACCGTCATCCAGTCGACCGCCGCATCGCGGCCGATCCGGGCGGCGAAGAGCTGGCTGACGATGGTCGAGAAGGTGCTGCTGATCAGGCCGAGTTCGGCCGCCGCGAGCCAACGCGATCGCCGCCGTTCGCCGGTGACGTACGACGCGCTTTGGTCAGCGCGCCGCGCTGCAGGGAAATGCGCCGGTTGCGAACCGGCGGTCACGTGAGCTGCTTGAGTTTCTTCAGTGGATTCAACTCGCTCGGCTTGTCCTGCTTGGCCTGCTTGACCTGTTCGTCGCGGCCGCGCTGCGCTTGCGCCTTGCCGTCATCGTGGAGATCCTGGTCGCCGATGATCTCGCCGATGGCTTGCCTGGTCTTGCCGACGATCCGTCGCTGAAGATCCTTCGTCTTGCCCATGACCTATCTCCGCGCTCATGCCGCAGCCCCGGCGCGTGAAGGGGGAGCGCCGGGGCTTGCGGTTTCGTCCACTCGGCTTCCGGCAGCAGGGGGGGACGCCGGGAAGCGTTGGTGAGACTCTCTGACGGGCGGATGGTTCCTGTGGGCCTCACCTGACCTCGAGCTCAATGATCACGCCTTCATTGCCCCGCAGCAGGATCGATGCCTCCGGCAATGTTTCCGATGGCCGGTCGAGATGCGTCGACATCAGCAGGCGACCGCGACCGAGCCAGTGCCATTTCCGCGGCTCGGCGGCGATATTGAGCACGATCAGGATTTCGGTCCTGCCGTCGGTCCGCTTGTAGGCGAGGACATCGTTCTGGGATCGCAGCGGCTCATAGCCACCCTGACGCAAGCACGCATGTTCGTGCCTCAGCCTGATCAATGCGCGGAACAGTGCAAGCACCGACCGCTCGCTGCGCTGTTGCTCAGCCACGTTGGGCGTCCCGCCGGGCTCCAGCGGCAGCCATGGGTCACCATTGGTAAATCCTCCGGCGGCGCTGCCGTCCCATCGCATCGGCGCGCGTTCGGGATCGCGGCAAAGTCCGTGTCCCGGCACCAGCCTCTCGAAAAGATCGCGGACGCAGTCGGACGGAATGGGCACGCGTTTGCGGCCGATCTCGTCGCCCATGAAAAAGAACGGCGTTCCTCGCAGCGTCATTAGCAGCATCGCCAGCAAGCGCATCGGCGGCTCGCCGATCTTGCTCGCGATCCGCTGCTTGTCGTGGCCGCCGATCACCCAGACCGGCCAGGCATGTTCAGGGAGGGCGTTGAAATACGCGTCGATCGCCGCTTGCAGCGACAAGGCGTTCCACTTCGAGTCGAGCAGGGCGAAATTCAGCGGCAGATGCAGCCGCGGCCGGTCGTTGCTGTAGAAGTGCCCGATGCGGTCAGTCTTGCCCTGCACCTCGCCGCACAACATTCGCCCCGAATAGCTGTCGATCACTTCCCGAATGAACTCGATGCAGTCCATCGCCTCCGGCCGGTCGTCGGTAAAGACGGGCGTCTGTCGCTGCGGCGGCGGTTTGCCTTCCGCCTGCGGGTTCGACGGATTGTCGCGCAACAGCTCGTCCTTGATCAGGACCGCGCTGGCGTCGACGCGAAAGCCGTCGACGCCGCGGTCGAGCCAGAAGCGCATGACGTCCGCTATCGCGGCCCGAACCTGGGGATTGCGCCAGTTGAGGTCGGGCTGCTCGACCAGGAAGGAATGATAGTAATATTGCCGCCGCGCTTCGCACCATTCCCAACCACTGCCGCCGAAGCGGCTCAGCCAGTTATTGGGCGGCCCGCCGTTCTCGGCCGCGTCGGCCCAGATGTACCAATCGGCCTTGGCGCTGTTGCGCGAGCTCGAGCTCTCGACGAACCATGCGTGATCGTCAGCGGTGTGGTTGGGAACGAGATCAAGGATCAGACGGATATCCGCGGCGTGCAGGGCTTCGAGCAGGTGGTCGAACTCGTCGAGGCTGCCGAAGGTGGGATCGATGGAGCAATAGTCGGAGATGTCGTAGCCGAGGTCACGGAAGGGACTCTTGTAGATCGGCGTCAGCCATACGGCGTCGACGCCGAGCCATTTCAGATAGTCGATGCGAGACAACAGGCCGGCAAGGTCGCCCTTGCCGTCGCCGTTCGAGTCCTGGAAGGAGATCAGTGCGATCTCGTAGATGACGGCGGATTGCCACCACGCAGCTTCGTCACTGAACTCGCTCATTGCCTTGCTTCACCTCGTCAGGCTTGGCCTGTGCTGCGATCTGCCTGGCCGCGGTTCGGGCGCTCTCGATGCCCTTGGGAAAGCCGCTGCGGTTGGGATAGAGCTTGCGCCGTGCATCGCGCGGCGGGCGTCGTGGCTTGGTGTCCTGCGCGGCGCGGTAGTCGAGCATGGCGATGCCGCCGACCATCAACAGCGCCAACGCGATGTTGCCCTTCTTGGGATTGTCCGGCGTCAGCCCCGAGAGCAGCGCAGCGGCGTCGAGGCCGTCGCCGCCCACGCGGGCCCATAGGCCGGCGTTCTTGTCGACGGACAGCGACATGATCCCGGCCAGGATCTCGCGGACGCCGAAGGCGCGGACCATGGTCTCATGGCCTTCCATGCCCAGCGTTTCCGTGACGCGTCGGGGCGCGAGAAACTCGACGACGCCGAGACCGATGCTGAACCAGCCGAGCGCGCGTGCGAGCTGATCTTCGGGGCGTTTCAGGCTCGGGCCGCCCTCGATGATCTTCGGGTCGCCCTTGGTGCGGACGATGTTGGAGAAATGAAACATGGCTTGCTCCTTCAGGGCCTCAATACGACCTTGACGCAGGAGACCCGCTTGTCGCGAAACACCTGGTACATCTCCGGTCCCTGTTCGAGCGGGACGGTGTGGGTGATGACGAAGGACGGATCGATCTCGCCCTCTTCGATGCGGCGGAGCAGGTCGTCAGTCCACCGGTTGACGTGGGTTTGGCCGGTTCGCATCGTCAGGCCCTTGTTCATGAAGGCGCCCATGGGCAGCATGTCGGAGAGGCCGCTATAGACGCCGGCGACGGAGATCACGCCGCCCGGGCGGCAGACATAGATCATTTCGCGCAGCACATGCGGTCTGTCGCTCTCCGCCATCACCATCTGCTTGGCGCGGTCGAGCAGCGTATCGGGCAGGGACGCCATCACATGCGATTCCATGCCGACGCAATCGATGCATTTTTCGGGGCCTTTGCCGTCGGTCAGCTCCTTGAGCCGCTCGAGGACGCTCTCGCTCTCGAAGTTGATCGTGGTGGCGCCGCCCGCTTCCGCCATGCTGAGCCGCTCGGGCAGGCAATCGATCGCGATCACCTGGTTGGCGCCGAGCAGGATCGCGCTGCGGATCGCCATCTGCCCCACGGGACCACAGCCCCAGATCGCGACCGTGTCGGTCGGCTCGATGTCGCATTGCACGGCAGCCTGCCAGCCGGTCGGGAAGATGTCGCTGAGGAACAGGAGCTGTTCGTCGGGGATGCCGGCGGGCACCTTGATGTGGGTGGCGTCAGCAAAGGGCACGCGGAGATATTCGGCCTGTCCGCCGGGATAGCCGCCGGTCAGATGCGTGTAGCCGAACAGGCCGGCGGTCGTGTGTCCGAACACCTTGTCTGCGAGATGCCGCTTGCGGTTGGTGGTCTCGCAGACGGAGAAATTGCCGCGCTTGCACTGGTCGCATTCGCCGCAAATGATCGTGAAGGGCACGACGATGCGGTCGCCCTTCTTCAGCTTGCCGTCGACGCCGGAGCCGACCTCGACCACTTCGCCCATGGTCTCGTGGCCCATGATGTCACCGGGCATCATGCCCGGGATGAAATTGTGGAACAGGTGCAAGTCGGATCCGCAGATGGCGCAGCTCGTGACCTTGATGATGGCGTCGCGCGGGTCCTGGATCTCCGGATCGGTGACGGTGTCGCACCTGATATCCTCCTTGCCGTGCCAAACCAGCGCCTTCATCATCCATCCTCCGGGCTGAACCAGTTGGCACTTAAGTCCAGGAATGAACGATGGTTGCTATCGCCGCGCGCAAATCTCGCACCGCACCGGCGCGTGCAAATTTGGAACGAGAGAGCAGGGCAGCGATTGGACGTGATCGACAGTCAAGCGAGGATACGCTTATGCCCGCCAATCAACTCGCCGTCGTCACCGGCGCCTCCACCGGTATCGGCCTGGAACTCGCACGGTGCAGCGCCCAGGCAGGATTCAACCTCGTCATCGCCGCCGACGAGCCCCAGATCGAACGAGTGGCCGTCGATCTGCGCCGGCTCGGCGTCAGCGTCGAGCCGATCGAGGCCGATCTTTCCACCACCGAAGGCGTCGATAAGCTCTGCGCCGCGGTCGGCGACCGGCCGATCGACGCACTGCTTGCCAATGCCGGCGTCGGGCTCGGCAAGGCCTTCCTTGATCAGGATTTTGCCAGGGTGAGGCATCTCATCGACACCAACATCACCGGCACGCTCTATCTGATCCATCGTGTCGGCAACGAGATGCTCCGGCGCAATGCCGGGCGCATCCTGATCACGGGCTCGATCGCCGGCTTCACGCCCGGCAGCTTCCAGGCGGCCTACAACGCCAGCAAGGCGTTTCTGGACTCATTCTCGTTCGCGCTGCGCGAAGAACTGCGCGACAGCGGCGTCACCGTCACCTGCCTGATGCCCGGCGCCACCGACACCGAGTTCTTTCGCCGCGCCGAGATGATGGATACCAAGGTCGGCACCGAGAAGAAGGACGGCGCCTACGATGTCGCCAAGGCGGGCTTCGATGCGATGTTGCGCGGGGACTCCGATATCGTCACCGGGCTGAAGAACAAGATCCAGACCACGGTCGCCAACGTCACCCCGAACGAGGTGCTGGCAAAGCAGCATCGCAAGATGGCCGAACCAGGTACGGCAAAATCGTAGCTGGCCGTAGGCGCGACGGGCCTCATCCCGCGAGAAACCCTCCGTCCACCGCGACGACTGTTCCGGTCGCGTATCGCGAAGCCGGCATGCAAAGGAAAGCAACCGCACCGGCGATATCTTCCGGCTGCCCCCATCGCTTGAACGCGGTGCGTTCGGCAATGCGCTGATAGTGAGCGCGATCGGTGCGGCCCGCGGCATTGATCGCGGTCTCGATGTAGCCGGGCGCAACGGCATTGACGCGGATATCGTCCTCGGCCCACTTCAGAGCCAGCGCCTTGGTCAGCATCACGACGCCGCCCTTGCTGGCGCAATAGGCAGGAATCCGTGGCAGAGCCAGCGTCGCATTCATCGAAGCGATGTTGACGATCGAGCCCCTCGTCTGCGCGAGGAGCGGATGGAACGCCATGCAGGTGCGGAACGTGCCGGTGAGATTGACGTCGAGGACCTTCATGAAGGTCTCGATCTCGAACTCCTTGTCGCGCGCGAGAATCCCGGCGCAATTAACGAGTGCGTCGACGCGCTGGTGCTGGCGGGCGAAGGACGTGACGGCGGCGTCGTCGGTGACATCAAGCGTCGCGAGCATGAGTCCCGCGCGTGGCTTCAGCAGGGTGCGGGCCAGATCGGCGTCGTTCGCGCCCGTTGCGGTGACTGTCGCGCCGAGATCGCAAAACTGATTGCTGATCGCGGCGCCAATGTCCCCGGCGCCGCCGATCACGACGGCATGAAAGCCGGGTGCAAGGGAAAAGTTCGAGTTCATTGGACGCGTCTCACTTCAGGGATTTCGGAGGCGGAGCCGTCGATTCGCGAACCACCAGCGAGAAATCGATCTCGCGATGCATGATGGTCTGCTCGCCGGCGAGGCTCCGCACCAGATATTCGCCTGCGCGCTGCCAGGTTTCGGCGGTCGGAACGTGGATCGTGGTGAGGCTCGGGCGCAAATGGCGGCTCCAGTCGAGGTCGTCGAAGCCGACCACCGACAGATCGCGCGGCACGGAGAACCCGTCGCGCTCCGCCTCGAGCAACACGCCGTAGGCGATGACGTCGTTGCCGCACACCACGGCTGTTGGGCGGTCCTTGAGGTTGAGGAGATAGCGGGCCGCCTCGCGCGCATCGTCCAGCGTATAGGGCACCTCGACGTGCCATTGCGGAGGAATCTCGAGGCCGTTCTCCGTCAGCGCGCGGCGAAAGCCGGCGACGCGGGCGCTGGCGCGGTCGTTGTTGCGCTGGAGCGCCGAGACGATTCCGATGCGGCGATGACCGAGCTCGATGACGTGGGCTGCTGCGCGGTGGGCTGCGGCTTCGTTGTCTGTTCCGACGCAAGGGTAGGGCCTGTCGGGCTGGTAGATGCCGACATTGATGAAGGGCACTTTGTTGTCGGCAAGCAGCTTGCGCAATCCGTCGTGATGGCAATCGCCGCGCAGCACGAGGCCGTCGACGCCGCGGCTGATCAGATTGCGCGCCTGCTGCAATTCGACATCGAGGTCATATCCGCTCGTGGTGAGGAACAGCATGTATCCGACTGACGATAGATATTGCTGCAGTGAGGCGATGCCGCGCGCGAACATCGTGTTGTCGATCGTCGGCACGATCGCGCCAAGCGTGCGCGAGCGGCGCGACGACAGGATGCGCGCCGGCGCATGCGGGATGTAACCGAGTGCGTCGATGGCCTGCTCGATCCGCGCGCGCAGGGAAGGGCTCACCGCATCCGGATTGTTGAGGGCGCGCGAGACCGAGGCGGTTGAAACGCCAGCGCGAGCCGCGACGGCGCGGATGCCTTGTTTGACGGACTTGGCGTTGGTCAATCTCATGAATGTAACGTTACATCTTGCGGATCGCGCCGCGTGGTCGTGATAATTCTCTAGTCTGCGGCAGATTGCGCCATCTGTCCATCGCTTGACACGGCTGGGCTGAGGTCTATTTTGTAACCGTTTTCAGATTGTGCTCGTAGATGTTCAAAATGGTCCGCCGACTTAAGGCGGCCAGCCGGGAGGAGAGTTCGATGAAGGTCAGGATGCTCGCGACCCACGTCGCGTTGCCCGTTCTCGCGATCGCCGCCGCCGGCGCGCAGGCGCATGCCGCCGATTTCGACTGGATGAAGTTCAAGGGCAAGACCGTCACCTTTCTCGCCAACAACAATCCGGTCGCGCAGGCGCTGCTGACTTACAAAGCCGATTTCGAAAAGCTGACCGGCATGACCCTGAAGGTCGACGGCTATCAGGAACAGCAGATGCGTCAGCGTCTGGTCACCGTCATGAACGCGAACAGCGACGAGGTCGACGTGTTCATGACGCTGCCCTCGCGCGAGGGCGAGCAGTTTGCCGCCGCCGGCTGGTACGGCGATCTCACGACGATGGCCAAGACCGACGTCGCCAAGGACTACGACCCGGCCGGGCTGAGCCAGGCGCTACTGAAGGCCGCGACCTTCGGCGGCAAGCTGACCAGCATGCCGATGAACATCGAAGGTCCGATCTTCTATTACCGCACCGACATCTTCAAGAAGTGCGGCCTCGAGGCTCCGAAGACCATCAAAGAGGTCGAAGCTGCCGCCGCCAAGATCAAGACCTGCGACAGCGCGGTAACGCCGTTCGTCTCGCGCGGCCTCAAGCCCGCGATCGCCTACACCTTCAGCAACATGCTGCACAATATCGGCGGCAGCTACATCGCCAGCGGCAAGTCGAACCTCTGCTCGGCCAAGGGCAAGGAGGCGCTCGACACCTATAGCCGGCTGCTGCGCGACTTCGGACCGCCCGGCGTCGTGAACTACAGCTTCCAGCAGATTTCGGCGCTCTATCGCAGCGGCCGCGCGGCGATGTCGTTCGAATCGTCCAATGAGCTGCGCACGGTGATGGAAGGCGGCGCCCGGCTGAAGGACACCGGCCTGCTGCCGTTCCCGGCAGGCGAGGCCGGCCAGGTGCCGACCACGATCGGCTGGGGCATGGCGGTGTCCTCGCACAGCAAGCAGCCGGAGGCAGCCTGGTATTTCGTGCAATGGGCGACCAGCCCTGAGGTGCAGAAGAAGATGGCGCTACAAGGCATTGCCCCGCCGCGTCCGTCTGTCGCCAAGGACCCTGAGTATCGCAAGTGGATCGACGAGGAGCCGGTCCGCAAGGAATGGCAGGCCGCGCTCGACGTGCTCGCCACCAAGGGCTCATCCGAGGTCGGCTATCCCATCGTTGCGAACCCGGAATCGCGCGAGTTCATCGGCCAGGCGGTGCAGGATCTGATCCTGAAGCAGAAGCCGATCGAGCAGGCTTGCGCGGATGCCGACAAGGCGCTCGATGCGCTGATTGCACAGAAGTAACGGCTCTAGGCCGGCGGGCTTGCTGCCTGCCGGTATCTCCTCACTCCCAAGGAAACGCACGCATGTCTGATGCGGCTGCGACACTCGCGCAGGACCGGCAGAAGCTGGAAATGTCGGCGCTCTCCGCGCCGGCCGTGATCTTCACGGTCGCCATGATCGCGTTTCCCGTCGTCTATACGGTCTGGCTCGGCTTCCAGAACTTCTCCTCGACCGGCAAGCAGTCCTTCGCCGGCCTTGCCAACTATTCCAAGCTGGTCTCCGACTACGAATTCTGGCACGGGCTGTGGGTCACGATCGCGCTCTATGTGCTGTCGCTGGTGCTGCAGCTGGTCTTCGGCGTGTGGCTGGCACTGGTGCTGTTTCATGCCAAGCGACTGCCGGGGATCGTGCGCTCGCTGTTCATCTCGCCCTTCATGATGCCGCCGGTGGTCGCCGGCATGATGTGGCTGGTGATCCTCGATCCCTCGCTGGGAGCGGCCAACTACATCCTGCAAGCGTTCGGCCTGCCGACGTCGGAGTGGCTGGCGTCGCCGACATGGGTCATTCCGACGGTTGCCCTGATAGACAGCTGGCAGTGGACCCCCTACGTCGCCTTGATCGTGCTGGGCGGCCTGCAATCGCTGCCGCCGAGCGTCTATGAGGCCGCGCAGATCGACGGCGCATCGCCGTTCAAGACCTTCCAGCGCATCACGCTGCCGCTGCTGCTTCCGACCATCGTCACCGCGGCGATCCTGCGCAGCGTCGATCTCCTGCGCTTCTTCGACATCATCTACATCACCACCCAGGGCGGCCCGGGCAACGCCTCGAACACGCTCAACATCTACGGCTTCCGCGTCGGCTTCGAGTTCTTCAACATCGGCTATGCCAGCGCCCTGATGCTGACCCTGACCGCGATCGTGTTCGGCGCCGTGCTCGCCTTCAACCGCCTGCGCGGCGCGGTGGCCTGGTGACGCCATGACCGATGCCGCCAATACCGACCGCTGGATCCGCTGGCTCAATCTGGTGCAGCTCGTGCTTGCCGGGATCATCATCATGGCCCCGACGGTCTGGATGGTGCTGTCCTCGTTCAAGCCGTCCTTCGAGGTCACCGCCTATCCGCCGGCGCTGATCTTCACGCCGACATTGGAAAACTATGTCGAACTGACGAGAACCACGCCATTCCTGAGCTATGCGCTCAACAGCCTCATCGTCACCGTCGGCTCGACCGCGCTCGGGCTGCTATTTGGGATCCCCGCCGCCTTTGCCGTCTCCTGGACGCGGATTTCCTGGCCGGCGATCCTGACGCTGGCGGCGCGCATGGCGCCCGGCACGCTGTTCCTGCTGCCGTGGTACGTCATGTTCCGGCAGGTCGGCATGATCGGCTCCTATACCGCGCTGATCCTCAGCCACGCCGTGATCACGTTGCCGATCGTGATCTGGGTGCTGTTGCCGTCCTTCGACGGCATCCCGCGCAGCGTGTTCGAGGCGGCGCAGGTGGATGGATGCAGCGTCACGCGCATCCTCTGGCGCATCGCGCTGCCACTGGTGGCATCCGGCGTCGCGGTGTCGGCGATCCTCGCCTTCGTGTTTTCGTGGAACTACTTCCTGTTTGCGCTGGTGCTCTCCAATGGCGACACCAAGACGCTGATCGCGGCGGCCTTCAACTTCATCGGCGAAGGCTCGACGCAATGGGGCGCCCTGATGGCTGCGGCGACGCTGATCGCTCTGCCGCCGCTGGTGCTGGCGGCCCTGGTTCAGCGCTGGCTCGTTTCCGGACTGACGCTCGGCGCGGTGAAAGGCTAGGTCTTTGATGAATGTATCACCCCGTCCCAATTCGATCATGCAGGCCGCGGTCTTCCACGGCAACGATCGCATCACCATCGAGCGCGTGGCGATGCCCGAAATCGGCACAGGCGAGGTGCTGGTGCGCGTCTCCCGCACTGCGCTGTGCGGCTCGGACTTCAAGCTCTGGCACAAGGGCGCCGAATTCACCGCCGGCCACGAGATCTTCGGCGTGGTCGAGCAGCCGGGTCACCGCCTGCATGGCCGGCGCTGCGCCGTCTATATCCCCTTGCACTGCGACCGCTGCGCCGCCTGCAAGCGCGGCGACACCCAGATGTGCCTGGAAGTCTCCAGCCTGATCGGCTGGAACAGGCCGGGCGGCTATGCCGAATACGTGCCGGTGCCGGAAAATTGCCTGCTGCCGGTGCCTGACGATATCGAGGACAGTCTCGCGCCGCTGCTGCTCGACACCATCGGCACGTCGGGCCACGCCGTGCGTTTCGTCAGCCGCGTGGTGCCAGCAAGCGAGGCCGGGCCGGTTCTCGTGATGGGAGCAGGGCCTGTCGGCCTCGGCGTCGTTCTGGCCCTCCGCGCACTTGGCTACGACGACGTCCATGTCGCCGATCCCAACGCCGCACGGCTCAAGATCGCGCAATCCCTCGGTGCGAAGGCGTACCCCGTCGGCGATACCTCGAAGCGCTTTGCCCTCATCATGGAATGCTCCGGTGCCCATGCCGCACGCAACCTCGGCATTGACCTGGTCCTGCCGCGCGGCGCCTTGGTGCTGGTCGGCGAGAACGCCGCGCCCTGGACCATCGAGGAAGGCAAGGTGTTTCGCCGCAAGGATTTCTACATGATCCGGACCTTCTACTTCCCGATTTCCGATTTCGAGCCGAATGTCGAGCTGCTGCGCAAATACAAGGACGAATACCGCGTCCTCGTCGACGGCGAGTTCGGTCTCTCGGCGCTACCAGAGAATTTCGCCCGCTTCGCCAAGGGCGAGCTGATCAAGCCTGTGCTGGCGCTGGACTGAGCGATCATGGCCTCGATCTCGATCCGCAACCTCGTCAAGCGCTACGGCAATTTCACCGTGATCCCCGATCTCAATCTGGAGATCGCGGACCATGAATTCGTGGTGTTCGTCGGCCCGTCCGGCTGCGGCAAATCCACCTTGCTGCGCATCATCGCCGGCCTGGAGCCGATTTCTTCGGGAGAGCTCTATATCGGCGACAAGCGCGTCAACGGCGTGCAGGCCGCCCACCGCGACATCGCAATGGTATTTCAGGACTACGCGCTCTATCCGCACATGAAGGTCTACGACAACATGTCCTTTGCGCTGGAGCTGCGTGGAGTGTCGAAGGCCGAGATCGACGCGCGCGTGAAGCGCGCCGCGGCGCTCTTGCACATCGAGCCCTATCTCGACCGTAAACCGAAGGAGCTCTCCGGCGGCCAGCGCCAGCGCGTCGCCATGGGCCGCGCCATCGTGCGCAATCCCAAGGCGTTCCTGTTCGACGAACCGCTGTCCAATCTCGACGCAAAGCTGCGCGGGCAGGTGCGGGCCGAGATCAAGGCACTGTCGCAGGAACTGAAGACCACCATGGTCTTCGTCACCCACGACCAGATCGAGGCCATGACCATGGCCGACCGGATCGTGGTGCTTCAGAGCGGCACGATCCAGCAATACGACACACCCGAGACCGTTTACGAACGACCCGCCAATCAGTTCGTCGCCGGCTTCATCGGCTCGCCCGCCATGAACTTCTTTCCGGTCGAGTGGCGGCAGGAGCGCGCGATCCTCTCGCAAGGCGGGATGGTGGTGCCGCTGGAAGGCGAGAGTGCATGCCGTCTCAGGCTGGCGGGCAATGCCGTGCTCGGAATTCGCCCTGAGCATTTCGCCGTGACCACGGAGGTCGCCGACGGCATTGCCGTCAACGTCAAGCTGGTCGAACCCCTTGGATCGGATACGCTGATCCATTTCGATCTCGCCGGCGTCTCCGCGATCGCGCGGGTCGATCCGTCGCTGCGGCCGAAGGTCGGCGATCGCATCAGCTTGCGGCCGCAGCCGGGCAGGACGCATCTGTTCGATGCTTCCAACGGGCAGGTTTTGCGGTGAGCGGGTCGGCGGACATCGGTGATTTGTCGGCGCTGGCGGACATCGCGTCGCGGGAAAGGCCGGTGCATGTGATCTGCCTTGGCCTGTCCGCGCTCGACCAGGTCTGGCGCGTCGATCGTCCATTCGCGGGTGGAAGTGAGAAGATCAAGGCAATCGGTTACGGCACGCTCGGCGGCGGTATGTCTGCCAACGCTTCGGTCGCGATAGCAAAGCTTGGCGGGTCCGTCGCGTTCTGGGGGCGGGCAGGGAACGACGCCGCAGGACATGAGATGAGATTGGCCTTCATCACCGAAGGCGTCGATGTCGAGAACTTCCGGCTGTTTCCCGAGGGTCGCTCGTCGGTCTCCGGGATCATCGTAGACAGTTTCGGTGAACGCCAGATCGTCAACTTCCGCGGCCTCTATCCGGAAGCCGCGGACTGGCTTCCGCTTGAAGCCGTCGCACGCGCTTCATCCGTGCTGGCGGATCCGCGCTGGGTCGGGGGCGCAGCGACGCTGTTCCGCGAAGCCCGAAGGTGCGGCATTCCAACGGTGCTCGACGGCGACATGGCCGATGCCGAGGTGTTCGAACGGCTGCTGCCGCTGACCGACCATGCCATCTTCTCCGAACCCGCGCTCACCGCCTTTGCCGGATCGGCCAAAGATGAATCTCTCACCACGCTCGCGCGCTTCGGCTGCCGCGTCATCGCCGTCACGCGCGGCGAGGGGGGCGTGAGCTGGTACGAGACCGGCGAACTGCACCGGCAGTCGGCCTATGCCGTCGAGGTCGTCGACACCACAGGCGCCGGCGACGTCTTCCACGGCGCCTATGCGCTTGCGATCGGCGTCGGACTCGATGTGCGCGCAACCATGGCGTTTTCGGCGGCGACAGCCGCCATGAAATGCCGCCACGCCGGTGGCCGCAATGGAATCCCTGATATCAACGAGTGTCTTGAATTCATGAGGACGACGCCATGAGAACGATTGGAAAGAACCGCGGCCTGGCACGGCTCGCTGACGCGGAGGGCCACTTTCGCATGGTCGCGCTGGACCAGCGGCCGCCTTTGTTCGATGCCATCGCGAAAGCAAAAGGCATCACCCGGGAACAGGTCGAATATTCCGACGTCACGGCGGCGAAGCGTCTTCTGGTCGAGAACCTCGCGCCGCATTGCAGCTCGATGCTGTTCGACCCGAATTTCGCGGTGCCCGCGGCGATCGATCTGTTGCCGCCGCGCTGCGGCTTGATCATGACGCTGGAGGAGCACCGTGTCGAGGAAACCGCGGGCGGCCGCAAGTCGCGCGCGATCACCAATTGGAGCGTGGAGAAGATCCGCGCGATGGGCGGCGACGCCGTCAAGGTGCTGGCCTGGTACCGGCCGGACGCCGATGCCGCGGTCAACGAGCATCAGAAGCGTTTCGTCCGTGAGGTCGGCGAGGACTGCGCCCGCCACGACATTCCCTACGTCCTTGAATTGCTGGTCTATCCGTTCCTCGGCAGCGCCAGCCACACCGCGGACTATGTGGAATCGCCCGGCAAGCTGCCAGGCCTCGTCATCGACAGCGTGCGCGAGTTTGCCAAGCCGGAATATTGCGTCGATCTCCTCAAGCTGGAGAGCCCGCTTGCGGCGGGCGGCCTGCCGGCCCGCGACGGCACTGCGGAGGCGAAGGCCGCGCAGAAGGAGTTCGATGCGATCGGCGACATCTGCCGCCAACGGAGCATCCCCTGGGTGCTGCTGTCGGGCGGCGCCGCCCCTGAAAAATTCGAACGCGTTCTCGACTACTCCTATGCCGCGGGCGCAAGCGGCTTCCTCGCCGGCCGCACCATCTGGCTCGACGCCGTTCTGAAGAATTTTCCGGATCGTGCGGCGGTATCGGCGAGCCTGCGCAAGGATGGTCTTGGCGTGCTGGAACGGCTCAACAAGCTCACCACGGCCAAGGGCTCGCCCTGGAAGGCGCGTTTTCCGGTGTTCGCCGATATCAAGCAGGAAGGTGACTTCGCGCGCGCCTATTGAGATAGTGGTTCCGCGTGGTTCATCCCGATCGCAGGCTCCGCAACATGACTGACGGCTTCACCATCCGCTCGATCGAGGCGTTCTGCTATCGCTATCCGCTGGCGACGCCGGTGGTGACGTCGTTCGGCAAGATGCTCAACCGTCCCGCCGTCATCGTTCGCGCCATCGACGAGGACGGCGTCGAGGGATGGGGCGAAGCCTGGTCGAACTTTCCGGCCCCAGGCGCGGAGCATCGTGCCCGGCTCGTCAACGAGGTGCTGGCGCCGGGGCTTGTCGGGCGCAAATTCGACAGCCCCGCTCGGGCCTTTGAGGTGCTGACGGGGGGTACCGAGGTGCTGGCGCTTCAATGCGGCGAACCCGGTCCGTTCGCGCAGGCAATTGCGGGCATCGATCTCGCGCTGTGGGACCTCTCCGCGCGTCGCCAGCGCTTGCCGCTGTGGCGGCTGTTCGGCGGCCAGTCGAACAAGATCAAGGTCTATGCCAGCGGCATCAATCCTGGCGGCGCCACGCGGACGGCGGAAGCCGCGCTCAAACGGGGCCATCGCGCGCTGAAGCTGAAGGTCGGGTTCGGCGCCGAGACCGATCTCGCCAATCTAGCCGCGCTGCGCGGAATCGTCGGCGCCGGCATGCTCGCCAGCGATGCCAATCAGGGCTGGTCGGTCGCGCAGGCCATGGAGATGCTGCCGCGGCTTGCCGAATTCGATCTGCGCTGGCTGGAGGAGCCGATCCGCGCCGATCGCCCGCGCGAGGAATGGTGCAGGCTGCACGGACTCGCCAAGATGCCCATTGCCGCCGGCGAAAACATCTCGAGTCTCGATGCCTTCGGGGAGGTTCTGGCCGAAGATGTGCTCGGCGTGGTTCAACCCGATATCGCGAAATGGGGCGGCCTTAGCGTCTGTGCCGGGCTGGCGCGCGACATCCTGAAGGCGGGCAAGACGTTTTGCCCGCACTATCTCGGCGGAGGCATTGGCTTGCTGGCGTCCGCGCATCTGCTTGCCGGTGTCGGAGGCGATGGCTGGCTGGAAGTCGATGCCAATGACAACCCGCTGCGCGATCTGCTTTGCGGCCCGGTCATCAACGTCAGGGACGGCACGGTCGAACTGGACCACGAGCCGGGGCTCGGAGTCGCGCCTGATCTCTCCAGTATCGAGCGCTATCGCAGCTTGGCCTGACGCGAAGCCGAGATGGCGCCGTGGGTCGGTCCCAAAAATCAACCGCTCCGGGTGAGACGATAAAGCGCAATAACATCTAGCGGATGGATTTTGGGCGGCTGCGAGGATGGATTGGAGCGCGAGTTCAAGCTTCTCAAGCGGTTAGAAGGTGGCGTGTGCACGATGTGCGCACCGGGAGATCAGGAGAAGTCCATCGAAGGAAGGTCAAGCCGGCGCTTGTGGAAGCGGGATAGACAGGACACGAGGCTTGCGGGAGTTCCAGAGAATAAGGCTTGCGCATCCATGTGGTCTGCAATCAAGCCAGACGGTGATCAGAAACGCACCGGCTTGGGAATCCCGCGCGTGCGATACCTCGTTGCTCGGGGCCTTTGCATGTGCCGCGACGACGCTGACCGCCGTCTTTCTACCGAGTGCCGTGCTTCCGCCCCTCGTACTCTCTCCCTGAGCCGCTTTAATTGAGCCAGCAGGCTAGCGAGTTCGATCGTTGTGTGACGCAGAACAGCGAGGCTGCAGACTCCACTACTCACTACCACACCCCCAAACAGGCCTTCGAATCCGCGACGGGAAGCTCAAAATTGTGATGACGTGCCAATAACGTCTAAGCGATGCATCCTCGAGCCGTCCGTTCGCTTTACGACGATACGCGGAAATATTTTCGAGCGTTCTAATGCGCCGCAACAGAAATGCCTGTCTCGAAGAGAGAGAATCTGGACGGACTCTCTAAAACGGCCTCTGCATCAGCACGAGGGAGCCGCACCGAGGATATCCGTCGTCCGAACGATTGGCTCTTCGACCCAGGCCTCGCGAGCGAACCAGTTGTGATCAGCCTGACAAGTCGGGCAACGAGTATTGCCGAAAAACACGATGCTTCGCAGGAACGTCTCACGATCGGATTTGATACCGGTCGGAATCGCGCGACCGGTTTTCGGACACTTAACCATAATCATACCCATGTGAGCTCCCTGAAACGTCTGACGGATAAAAGGGGGCCGGTCGGCTGGAGTGCGCTCTTGTCGGTGCGGGTTACTTGGGGGGCATCGCACCTGGGTCGATGTTCGAACAAAGGGCACCTTGCTCGTAACGACGCTTCTCCAACCGACCGGATTCTTGCTGGGCGAATTCTTGGGATACTGCCGGCTTTGGCCCGGCAGGCCTATGCAATGAGGCTTCGACCTCAACCGAAAGCTTCTGGAGGACCCCTAGCAATTATCATGTCCAAATCCCTGCGGCTTCGTGCGGAATATTCCGCTCGCAACGAAGCCAATATCTTCCTCTTGTCGGACAGATCAGCCAACGGTCTCACTCCCCCTCACGCAATTCGTTAATACTCTTTGTTTTTCATTTAATGTGCAATTAAATTCGCATTGTCGGTCCGGTTTGCGACGTTCGAGCGATTTATTTTGCGGGGGCTGACGCGGCGGGATGTCACATCGGAAAGCGTCAAGCCCTGCGCACATTCAGCCATTCCCTTACTACCTGTCGCCGGTTTGGGGACGCCACGATTTGACTTGGTAACGGATGGTTTGTGCGTGGTTCAAATATGAAATAAATTTTGTTATATGGCGGTGTTGTAAATATCGTTGTTAATTGCTGCCGATCAACTTAAGCTAAGCTCGCCCAGGTTTCGTTCGGCTGGAGGAGACAATGTGGGATTTAACTTTTGGCGAGTACGACCGCGCCCCCGATGCGCCGCAGTTGACCCAGATGCGCGCGGAGTTGGTGGATATTGGCGAGAAGGAGCGCATTCTGCGAGAACGCAGTGCCGATCGCGAAGCCTATCGGTACCTCCTGGATGCTCATCGGTTGAGCGCGAGCGAGCTTTCTTTGAGAGCAGGTATTGAAACATTTCTCGGCAGGGAGGAGGCAGGGCGGTCAGCTCTGGCATGACCTGACCGGATTGTCGTTTCGAAACGAGACCGATTAGGTGACTTGTGCCCGGCAGACGGGAATTGCCGTGCCGCGGACGGGTCAGATTGATTTTCATGGGCTGCCGAGGGCGGCGAGAGCCTTCCAGACGCTGTCGTCGCCTCGTCGCTGCAGGACGAGGCAGAGTTCTTCACATTGGTTGGAGCCGTGCTGGAAAGATCGTCGGCCGAGATGGTGTTGAGACCGGCTGCGGATGCAGTGTTCGCGCTGCTGGAAGGTCGATCAATGCTCTTCAGCGAAACAGGGCAGAAGATCTTTGAACTGGACCAAGTAGGCGCATTCATCTGGTGTAAGCTAGCGCAAGGCGCCTCTCTGGAGGACATCCATCAGGGGCTCGGGACGTTAGGTATTGACGGGCACTCAGCACGCCAGTTCACGCGACAGGTTGTGGATATATGGATCGATCGAGCGTTGCTCGAGGTCGACTGGCGAATGCCGACCGATTTTACCTTCTCGGCGGATTTAGGCCGGCACCGAATAGGGATCCGGGCTGCAAATCGGGACCTCTTGAGACGGCTGCGCTCGCTGTTTTGTGTTTCGGGCCAGAGCGCCGGCGGCGACGACATTGCGATCGAGGCAATGATGCTCGACGAGCAAGTGCTCTGGCGCGGAGAGGATTCCAGCATCTCCAGGTGTCAGGTCGAAGCACTTGCCCCTACGATCAAAGCACACATCACCGAGCGACTTATTCGAAGCAATCGCTGGACCTTCTCCCTCCATGCCGCTTCCCTCGTGAAAGACGGTGCGGGCCTATTGTTATGCGGACAACCGGGAGCCGGAAAGTCCACCCTCACGCTGCAGTTGGTGGACGCCGGACTTCGGTACGCCGGTGATGACGTTGCGCTTGTTGGAACTGACGGAGCGATCTGCGGAATCCCGTTTGCTCTCACCGTCAAGGAAGGATCGTGGGACTTGCTCTCGCGACTACATGGCGACCGGTACGATGCGACGCATTGCCGCTCCGACGGCGTTCTGGTGCGGTACGTACCCATCGCGGATGCGTACCACCAATGCTTTTCCGCAAGCTGGATCATCTTCCTGAACCGTGTCGCGAGCGGTCCGGCCGAATTGACCGCGATAGATCAACTGGATTCGATGAAGCGGCTCATCGAGAACGCATTTGCTGCTGACGGACGACTTTCGCAGGCCGGCTTTTTCGCTTTGAAGCGGATCGTCGCCGGCGCGCCATCGCTTCAACTCACCTACTGCGAGGCCGTGGAGGCTCGGCGCGTGCTTATGGATTTATGCAATGGCAAGGCATAGCGCTGCGCTGACGAGCCTCTGCAATTGCTTGTAAGGCATGCCACCCGTCGATGTCGAGTGGACGTCCGTGATCGGCCTCGCAAATCAGACTCTGACGACGCCGGCGCTCATCGATTTTGTCGACAAATTTGCACCGATCCTGCCCGAGGACGTCTGCGGATATATTCGCCAGATCCACCGCCGAAACGTGCTGCGCAACAATCGGCTCGTCGCTCAGCTCGAAGAAGCCGTCGTTGCGATGAACGGCCTGGAAATTACGCCGATCATGCTCAAGGGAGCATCGACGCTGGCGACCGCTCCCGAGGAGCGACGAGGCGTTCGGCTAATGTCTGATCTGGATATTATGGTTATGCCGGACCAAGCCAGAACGGCAGTCTCCGCTCTATGCGCAATTGGCTACGATGTCGACCATCAGACCCCTCCCGAAAGCCCGAGATGGCACGTCGAACTGAATCGATCGCAGGACGTCGGACCATCGACCTGCAGCAGGCAGCTCCAGGCCCTGCGTACCTCTACCAGCGCTTCGGGCACCCGCTGAACCATTGCGTCCCCGCGCCGCTATCCCCACCCTACCTACCGAGCGCTTATGTTGATCATCCATGATCAATTTTAAGACTCTGGTTATTGGCTCGGCGACCTCGACCTACGGCACCTCGTTGAATTGCGTGATCTAAACAATTCTGCCGAGGGCCTCGATTGGAGGGAGCTCACCTCTCTTGTCTCGGGCGAATTGACGACGAACGCGGTTGAAACCCAGCTGTTCGCTCTTGCCGAGTTGCTTGGCGTCGAGATTGTCCTTGCCGAGGATGCGAACCTTGCAGTTTCTGTTGAAGGCGGCCGTCGCGGTGCGCGCAGGGAAGGTCTAAACCGCAAGCTCCTTCGTGAGGCGGCCGATCCCATGCGGACGCATTCAAATAGCCGCGCTCTAAGCGAGTGCCAGTTACGGATCAGTGGATCTAACGGTTCGCACCCGCGGGCATTTGCAGTGGCAGGGCTATCAATGCTCCTGACCACCAGTATTCCGGTTGGACGCTTCACCGGTCTCGTGAATCCTGAACTCCTCCAGCGTGTGCCCCGATTGTAGCGCGGCGACCAGCCAGCGCGGCTGTTTGCCACGCCCAGACCAGGTCTCCGTCGGTTTGAGGGGGTTGAAGTATTTCGGTACGACCTTTGGGTATTTGCGGCGGGGAGGCTGGCCTAGGCCCATCTCTGCCGCCCCGCTTTCGGGCCCACCGACTTGGTCCGGTTGATTGAGTTGCGCCAGGCGCTTCTCCAGCTCCCGCTTTTCGGCCGTGATCTTTTCAGCAAGAATCTTTGTTAGCTCCTCGTGGAGGAGCCATAGTTCTTCGAAATCCATGGCTTCGAGATCTTGCCTATGCATAGCATTCTCGTCACCGTTCGACGACGCCCTGACTACCTTGACATCTCCACGCCGAATATCGTTTTTCGAGCGCTGAATATTCGACCGGTCCAGGGCTAGTCTTTCAAATTGACGCAACAATAAATAAATAATATATTATTTAATATTTATTGCGAGGATTATTTTCACCAACTTTAATGATAGCGAGGCAGCCTTTGCTACAGGCCCGAAGAGAAACATTGGATGTTATCGATTGCCCTTTAGGGCGCCTTCAAGCGGCCATCGGCCAGTTCATCGCTCCCTCGGCTGGATTGACCGACATCCAGGCTTTGAAGCTACAAATCCAGCTGCGACGGCTCGCGCTGAGGGATATCGCGGTCATAAGCTCCCGGTTACAGCGGGCTGATGGCCGTATTTCAGTAAGAACGAAGCAGGGCGGGCTCGCGCGACGATCCTATTTGCCAAGATTGCGGCGTCGCAGATTGATCTCGCGGCCAGCTTGACCTGCTATTCCTGGCTGAAGACGAGACGTCGGTGCACGTAGCGCGCGTGATATTACTTTGCCCGCTATTAAATTGAGCGGGATAGTTCATTTTTTTGTCTTGATTGGGACCGGCGACGCAGTTATGTGGAGCTCGAACGTGCCGTTCGGTTCCACATATTTTTTTGTTAACGCCGACCACTTGGTTCTTGATTACCCGGCCGGGACAATATTAAATGGGCGCAACTACAGGATGCCAACATGTCGACCAAGAAGCTCGAACTAGAAGCGATGTCCCTCGACGATCTATGGTCGCTTCATGAGGAGATTAGCGGCATTTTGTCGGATCGGATTAAGGCGGAAAAGCAGGAACTGGAGAAGCGCCTGGCGGTTCTCGGCGGCGGGATGGCTGTGTTAGCCGAAAGAAGCGAGTCGGGCGTCTCCCCGGCCGGCAAGCAGAGGCGCAAATATCCGCGCGTGCTGCCGAAATATCGCAACCCCCAGACTTCTGAAACCTGGTCGGGTCGTGGCAAGCGGCCGCGGTGGTTGGTTGCTGCCATGAAATCGGGCCGTCGGATCGAGGAGTTTCGCATAGGGGAAGCGGCTCCGAAGTTTCGGCAGAGAGCGTGAAGCGTCGCTACGCCGACAGGCTGGCGTAGCTCGGCGCTTTAAGCGAAGATCCAGCCTAGTAGGCGTTGCGGCCCCGCAATACTTCCATCGGAGTTCGCAACAGGATTCCGAGATCCAGCCGAAGACTCCAATTGTCGATATACCACAGATCGTACTGTACGCGTGCTTCGATCATGGAGGCCGTGGGAGTTGCGCCGCGGCAGCCGTGGATCTGGGCCCATCCGGTCAGTCCTGGCCTGACCCTGCGGCGAAACGCGTAGTTTCGCACGAGCTTGTCAAACTGTCCGTCGTGGGCCAAGGCGTGGGGACGTGGACCCACCAGCGACATGCTGCCCTCGAGCACGTTCAGCAGTTGCGGCAGTTCATCGAAACTAGTTCGACGCAGCCATTTGCCCACGCGGGTGACGCGTTGGTCGACGGGGGTCGCCTGAACGATCACGCTGCCGTCCTCGAGCACATGCATGGTCCGAAACTTGCGGATCAAGAATGTCCGACCATTAAAACCACAGCGTTGTTGTCGGAAGAACACAGGGCCGGGAGAATCCAGCTTGATTGCGAGCGCAGCAAGCGCAAGCAATGGTGCGGATACAGCCAAGGCGAGCCCCGCGCCAAGAATATCAATGATTCGCTTGGCCGCGCACTCGAACGGCGTAAGGGGACCGCGCTGCAATTCTACGCAAACGGCACTTCCCAAATTCCGCGTAGGATGCCGAAGCAATTCGGATGATGTGCCGACCGGCACGAATATGATCGGAAACGGCAATACCCGCAGCTCGGCAACAAATGCCCGCAGTTCAGGCCATCGCTCCGGGCTGGCTTCGACCACCACCTGGTCGAGCCGGGCGTTGCGAATATGGTCGATTACCCGAGACGTGAGCCGCTTGCGACCGGCGGGACCGAACCCAACCGGCGGCAGGCTGAACCGTCCCTGGACGCAATAACCGTGCATAGCCAAGGTTTCCGGCAGGCCGGCATTCTTCGAAAGCGGCTGGTCGGTGATTAGAATGATATTCGTGCTGGCGAATCTTCTTTCGCTCAGACCTCTCACCAACAGCGACCTGACAGCCCATCGCTCGGCTACAAGAAACCCCAGGCCCAGGATGGCGAAGAGTGGGCCAGCTTGCTGAGATGCGCCCGGACGAATTGCAAAGCCGTACGCGGCCCAGATCAAGAGCAGCAATGACGCCCACGTCACACAGACGGCCCGAATCTGGTTCTTGAGGACGAGGAGCTCAATCGGGCGATAAAGGCCTTGAGCCTTCAGCACGGAAGCCACGCAAGCTGCGCTGACCAGTGCCACGCCAAATGCGTTGCCGTGGCCTCCCTCAATCTGCCCGCTTTGGAACCGGTACAGTAATGTGGAGATCGCGCTTGCAAACAAAATCGTCGCGACATCGGCACAGAGGGCAACATGCTCGATCCAGTCATACCGGAGGGGCCATTTATGCTTGGGGAACGCCGATGGCTCGAGACTGACGCGAGCCGTATCATTTCGATCGGGGAAGTGTCGGTTCACGAAATTCATGATGGGGCACTCAACACTAGTATTTAATATATTATTAATTTGTTGAATGTATCAAGAAAAAATTCGTTATTTAAATGGTGCTATTTGCCGCTGTTATTCTATGCCCGGCGGCCTGCTTATTGCACCGGAACAAGAGGAACTACCGCGGCCCTCGGCCGGAGACGCGGTTTGGCAGAGGCAAATCCGTTCCGGGCGAAGGAATCGGAACTTCCTTGCGCATGCTTTGAAGAGCTGCTGAATCCCATTCCGAAATCAGATTGTCCACAAGGGCCTTCCCATCAGGCGCTGCCGATTGATAGGCAGCAATGAGAGCGGGTCGGAGAGCGGGCTGCCTAGCAAAGGAAATCCTGACGTCGCGCTGCACCAGTTCACGCAATTCAGGCTCGTTGACGAAAGAGGCCTCGCCGAGAGCGACAGTCAGTCGTAGCGGAAGCAGGGCCAGATCGTTTGGGGCTGTGTAGTACGAGAGTTTTAGCAAGGCCGCGACGTCGTGTTCGACCGGCCTTTGTTCCCTCGACTGTAGCGCAAGCATGAGCCAAAGATCTCCTCGCAATGGCGAGGACCGCAGTGCCTGTGCCAGTACAGTCGGCGCGGCAGGATGGACTCCGAGCTCCGGTCTTGAAGCCGTCGCTCCATTGGCCGCGGGCTGTGGGTCGCCAGCGAGTCTCCCAGACTGCAAATCGCCATCACTGCGCGGTGAGTTCGGCGCTAGCCCCCTCAGAAGTGCTTGGCGCGACGGATGATTGGCAGCACGCGCGTCAACCGGCAAACCACCAGGATACGACGGCTGAGCGAACAGCCAGACCGTTTGCGCGATCAGCGCGACTGCAACGGAGCCCAATCCAATACGCATCGATGCATTGCCAATTCCATATGAGCGTATTGGCACGCATGCCAAGCCCGGATTGTCCAGCCCAGTTACGGGCCGCGTTGAACGCGACTGCACGGTCGCAGCGCCTTTATCACGCTGGCTTTGGGCAACCGCAAGTCCGAACAGCGCTGCAGCCAACAGCGATGCGCCGAACTCGAGAATGCCGTCCTCGACCAAGGCCAGCACAACCAACGAAGCCGCAGCTCCGGCGCCAATGGCCGCGTAGACGTAGTCATGCCTTCGCCGCAAGGAGCATCTGAGCAAAGCCCCGGCGCTAAGCACCGCAACGATCAATACGCCGAACAGAAAGGGGCGGCCCATCTCGATTGCGATGGCCGCGGCAGCCGTCGAGCGCTCTTGTGACAACGGTGCGGCAATGTCGCGATGGATTGGTAGCAATGCCGCGTAGGTTCCCGCGCCGGAGCCGGCATGGCCGGAATCCTGCAACATCCGCTCAGTCGCCACCAGGGCGTGCTCGGACAGGGCAACTGTCAGATCGGCATTAGGCCTCATTGGCATGAGGGTGAAAGCCGCCAGAAACAACACTGCAGCCGTGGCCAGGACGCTCGCGATACCCCAAACCCCAGAGAACCAGTTCTGGATCGCGAACGCGGCGAGCACGATTCCCACTCCGAGCAATGCCGCTGTGACCGTTCTCGGCCCATCTCCGCTGGCTAGGATTGCCGACAGACAGAGAAACGTTGCGAGGAGTGCGAACGACAGGGCGGTCGTCACTCGAAAAGAGCGTTGCTTGACCCGGCGGCGTTCCTCGAACGCACGGGCCATCATCGCTGCGGACAGCACCAGCCCCAGCACTGACGGGACTGTGCCGGTCACGGCGAGGACAGGAGTATCGCCGTGCGAGAAGCCGTCAGATCCAATCGTCTGCCGCAACAGCAGGTACGCACTAACGATCGTCGCGATCGAGACCAGCATGGAGAGGAGTTGCCACGCACGCTGTCTGTCCAGCGCGACGACGGCCGTGACGAGCGCGAGGGCGACGGCGGCATTGTAGTGCAGGAATGCCTGCATAGTTGCACGGATGTCCACCGTGAGCCGTTCGGCAAGCGGGGCATTCAATGCGGCTGACGCGGTCTCCCATATTGGATTGCCGATCCCGTGGATAGGAATTGGAGCGAGTTGGAAGGCCATGTAGATCGCCGGTGCAGCGAGAATGAGGATGAGAAAGAATCCCAACCGTCGTACCAGACTCGCGATGGCGGAGGATGAGGCGAAGACCGCGGCTGCCAGCACCGCGGTCGCGAGAAGAGCAGAGCATAGAGCTCGCTTCTGCGGGATCTCGGGCATCGCAAAAGCCGCAGCGACGGACACAACGAGCGTCAGCATCATGAACCTGACGAGCATACTACGTCACCTCTCTGGCGTGGCGTTCCTCCGGATGCTCAGATCGGCAGGCCGTCCAATGCGAAATCGCGATAGCGCATTGCGCCAGGCCGCTCAGGAGCTTGAAAGGCCATAACGAACATAGTGACTGTCGTCGTAATAGTCGCTTCGCTGGGTGTCGTAGCGCGCCATCGTCTTGATGTCCGTCTTGTTCAGGACTGCGCCGATCAGCGAGTCCGAGATCGTCGGGGCGGTGTGCAGCGCATGCTGAACGACCTCGATCTTGGTGCGTCCCCACTCAACGACGAGAACGTAGCAATCGATCAGAGGCGCTGTGACCCGTACGTCGACAAGCGGGCTCAGCGGCGGAAGATCTACAATGACATAGTCATAGCTTTGCCGCAGTCGGTCAAAGAGCTTGCATATCGAGCCGTCGGACAGAAGTTCGCTCGAGTGAAGCACGGGCCCGCGTTGAACGGCCGGAAGAACGGCAAGATTTGTCCTCGGATCCCGCCATACCACCTCCTCGAGTGGGCGATCACCGTTCATGACCTCAATAATGCCATCCACTGCCTTCGGGACGACACGGGCCGAGAGCGATGGATTCCGGAGATCGCAGTCCACTATGATCACCTTCTTCCCGCTGTGTCCGATGAGCTGCGCCACGGAGGCAGCAATCGTGGTCTTGCCCTCATTTGGGAGAGCTGACGTCACGCCAATCACTTGGTTGGGGGTCTTCGCCGGGCTATGATCGATCGCAATCTTGATCGCACGGATGGCCTCCGTGTACCGAGAGAGAGGCATGCCTACGACGGCGCGATGAATGTCCGGAGCGGTCGAAAGTACCCGCTGGCTCGAGTCTTCCTGCGACTGTTGAAGCCGGGCCGACGGCCTCTGCTGCTTGGGCAAGTTCAGGATGGGCACGAGAGACAGGCACGGAAGTTCAAGCGCAGCCTCGAGTTGGGAAGACGTACGGAAAACGCGGTCCATTACGTCTCTCACGAAACCGAGGAGTAGTCCCAGCGCGAGACCACCCAGAAGACCGAGACTCAGCACGACCTTCGTCTTAGGCTTGCTCTTGACCTGAGCGGCGGAGGCGGGGAAGATGACCCGGGTTTCCGAGATAGGGAAGGTCTCCTGCTGCGTCGAGCCCATGTACTGCTGAAGAAAGGTGTCGTAGAGGGCCCGCAGGCTTTTCGCCCGACTTTCCAGATCTCTTATCGTCAGCTCTGCCGAGTTCGTGAGGCGCGACTGCGCAATGGCCACGGACAGGCGTTTTTCGATCTCTTGCTGCCGCTGCTTTGCGAGTTCGGCTTCGCTGCGACTGATCTCAGAAAGTCTCTTGACCTCGTCCATAATGGAGACGCGAAATTCACGCAGCCTGTTTCGGACGTTAACGACCGCCAGATGATCGCGCCCGACGCGGGCCGACAACTCGGCCTCACGCCTGGCGAGTTCGAGATATTGCTGGCGTAGCGACGTAATGATTGGACTGTTCATCGCGTCGGAGCCGATAGCATCCAGATTGCCGATCGAGGATGGTTTTGCCGGGTCGGCGCCAAGCAGAGTTTCGTAGCGCGACAGCTTGGCCGCAGCCTCGGAACTCAGCGCGCGGGCGGTAGCCAGCCGAGTGTTGAGTTCCGTGATCTGCTGCTCGTCGATCGGCTTTCCACCAGGCGAAACGATGTTGTTCTGAGATTTGTAAGCCTCGACGGCACGTTCGGCGGTCAGCGCCTCCTCACCGAGGTTTCGTAAGCGTTCCCGCAGCCAGCTAGTGGCAGTTCGACTGGCTTCGAATTTCGCCTCGAGCTGATCGTTGATGTAGGCTTTGGCAATTGCGTTCGAGATTTCCGCTGCTAGCGCTGGATCGCTCGAGGTGAAGGCGACTTCGATAACGTGACTAAAGCCGACCCGACCTGCAGATAGGCGATCCAGAAAGCTCGCAATGGCGGCTTCTGAGGGCTGGTCTGGCGCAGCAGATCGCGCAGCTTCCGACGGATTCGATCGCCATCGTCGAAGCCAGCCCACTAGCCGGGACTGCAGCGGCTGGGGCTCTCTGAAATCCGGATGATCGCCCAATTTCAATTGCTTGATCACGGCCGCAGCGGTTGCCTGAGACTTGATGATCTGCAACTGCGTTTCGATCTGGGTGATGTCGACGAGTGGTTCGGAGAGTAGCGATTGCTTCTGGAGGAATTGTGCCCTTGGGTTTTCAAACAGGACCTGAACCTGGGCGGTATAGGCCGGCGAGACCAGCCGGAGGTAGACCAGGCTGGCGGCACCTGCCAGGACGGTGGTGAAAATGATGACGAGGTATTGCCGCCGTATAAAGACGAGCGCCAATTTAATGAGCTCGCCGATGCCTGCGCCGTCCTGGCGATCCGGCTGCATTGGCATGGCGGAGGGTAGACGTGCCCCATCGGTCTGGAGCGTATTGGTCTGAAGCATCGGACAATTCTCTCGGCTGTCGACAATCGCGCGGGAGCACAAGGCCGCAGGCGCCATTAGAACCTGCGGCCGCATTTAAAATAATATATATGATAAAATTTGTATTGCCAATTAAATATGGCTCGGGCATTAATTGTCTGGGAATTTAATTCCGCGAGAGGCCGGTGCCGGGTTAAACCCGATATTTGTTGCGAACAGAGAGGCGGACCTGGTTCGGTGCGCTACTCCGTTGGGCAGACATTGGGGAGATCAGGCCGACCGTCCGGGGCGATAGCGCCGCGTATCGGAGCGTGCGGTCATGCTGGAAGTGCGAAGTTTGGCGATTCCGGATGTCAAGCTGGTCCGATCGAAGCGCTTTTCTGATTCGCGGGGCTACTTTTGCGAGACGTTTCGCCGCTCTGATTTTGCCGAAAAGGGAATTTCTCACGATTTCATCCAGGACAATCAGTCCTGCTCGGAGCGGGTCGGGACAGTTCGTGGATTGCACTTCCAGCGGCCTCCCTTCGCGCAGGCCAAGCTGGTCCGCGTGCTGAGGGGAGCGATCCTCGATGTGGTGGTCGATCTGCGGCGGCGATCGCCGACGTTCGGCAAGCACATCTCGATCAAACTGGATAGCGGGAGTGACGAGCAGTTGCTCGTTCCAAAAGGGTTCGCTCACGGCTTCTGTACGCTCGAGCCTCAAACCACGGTCTTTTATAAAGTCGACGAGGTCTACTCCCCGGACCACGACGGCGGTGTCTATTGGGCAGATCCCGAATTGGCGATCGAATGGCCGGTGAGGGCCTCGGCGGCCCAGCTCTCACCGAAGGATCGAGCGCTGCCCACCTTTGACCAGCTTGCATCAGTGTTTGAATAGAGGGCGTGGCATGCGTGTCCTGGTGACCGGTGGAGCGGGATTTATCGGGTCTGCGGTCTGTCGACAGTTGGTGTCGGAGGTCGGGGCCTCTGTCATCAATGTCGACAAATTGACCTATGCAGCCAATTTGGCCTCGCTGGCATCCATCGAGGGGACAAGCCGCTATGGATTCGAGCAGCACGACATTTGCGATCAGGAAGCGATCACTCGTTTGTTTTACAAGTGGGAGCCCAGTGCAGTCATCCACTTGGCAGCTGAGAGCCATGTCGATCGGTCGATTACCGGATCGGCAACATTCGTCAATACCAACATCGTCGGCACCTATACTCTGCTGGAAGCAGCTAGACGATATTACGACGGGCTTCCAAGCCAGAGGCAGAGACAGTTCAGGTTCGTTCACGTGTCGACTGACGAGGTCTACGGTTCGTTGGGGCCGGTGGACTGCTTCCGGGAAGATACCCCTTATCGGCCGAGCTCGCCCTATTCGGCGAGCAAGGCTGCCTCGGACCACCTCGCGCTCGCCTGGTATAAGACCTATGGCCTGCCAGTGATCGTATCGAACTGTTCGAACAATTACGGACCATTCCAATTCCCGGAAAAGCTCATTCCGCTGACGATTCTCAACGCGATGGAGCACAAGTCATTGCCTGTCTATGGCGACGGCAGCAATGTGCGCGATTGGCTTCATGTCGACGATCACGCAGCAGGCCTGATCAGGCTGCTATTCGAGGGCAGAGCTGGAGAGAAGTACAATTTCGGCGGCGACAGCGAACGCTCAAACCTGGAGGTCGTCACCCAGATTTGTGACGTGCTTGATCGATTACGTCCAGGGCCGGCAACAAGGCGATCATTGATCTCGTTTGTGCCGGACCGTCCGGGACACGACGCACGTTACGCAATTGATGCGTCTAAAGCTCGAAGCGAGCTGGGATGGCAGCCGAGCCGAAGCTTCGAACAAGGTCTCGCCGACACGGTGGAATGGTATCTGGGCAGCGGCACCTGGTGGGCGCGGGCTCGCAATATGGTCTACGATGGCGCGCGCCTTGGCCTCCCAGCCACTCGACACTGAGGTTGCCATGATCGAACGACCGATTCTGATTGCTGGTCGAAATGGCCAATTGGGCAGTTGCCTTCGTGATCTCGCTGCTCTTCGCGGCCTGTCTGCGATAGCCCTCGGACGTGAGGAGCTCGATCTAGAAGTCCGGGACGGGATCGACAGGACGGTCGCCTCGATCGCCCCTAGTTTGATCATCAATGCCGCTGCTTATACGGCTGTGGATGGGGCAGAGGCTGAAGTCGGAAAAGCCTTCAGTATCAACCGCGATGGTGCGGCTGCGTTAGCGGATGTCGCATGGCAGAGAAACATTCCATTTGTGCATTTGTCGACGGATTATGTCTTTGATGGTGCCAAGCGCGAGCCTTACGACGAAGCCGACGTGCCGGCGCCGCTGAACACATATGGTGCATCAAAGTTGGCCGGCGAGGCGGCCGTTTTGGCGGCGCATCCGCTCGCGACCGTCGTCAGGTCGTCTTGGATCTACAGCGCAACAGGCAGCAACTTCGTTCGGACGATGTTGCGACTGGCCGAGACGCGTCCAATCGTAAGGGTCGTCGGCGACCAACACGGAAGCCCGACGTCAGCGGCGGAACTGGCCGCAGCGCTCCTGAAGATCGCAGAGCGGTCGGTCACCGATGATCGCCGCACCGCGGCAGGCATCTTTCATGTGTCCGGCGAGGGAACAACGAGCTGGCACGGCTTTGCCGAGGCAATCTTCGATGGTTTAGCCCGTCGTGGAGTGCGGCCGCCGGCGCTGGAAGCGATCACGACCGAGCAGTATCCCTGCGCTGCGCGCAGGCCCCTAAACTCCCGCCTGGACTCATCCAAAGCGGAGCGCGTGTTTGGAATTCGACTGCCGGCCTGGCGCCACTCTCTCGAAACCTGTCTCGACCAACTTGTCGGAAAAGGAGACACCGATGCTGAAGGGAATTGTCCTGGCTGGCGGCAGCGGAACGCGGCTCTACCCGATCACACGTGTGGTGAGCAAGCAACTGCTGCCCGTCTATGACAAGCCGATGATCTACTACCCGCTGTCGACGCTGATGCTGGCAGGAATCCGCGAGATCCTGGTGATTACGACGCCGGCAGATCGGGCCCAGTTTGAACGATTGCTCGGGAATGGAAGTCAGTGGGGAATTCGGCTCAGTTATGCGGAACAACCCCGTCCCGGTGGGCTTGCGGAAGCGTTTATCGTAGGTGCCGATTTCATCGGAACCGATCGGGTCGCAATGGTGCTCGGAGACAATATCTTTTTCGGCGGCGGCTTGAGCGAGCTGCTCGCCAAGGCCGCAGCCCGCGAGGAAGGCGCAACCGTGTTCGCGTATCACGTGCGTGATCCCGAACGATACGGCGTCGTTACATTCGACGAGGCGGGCCGTCCGCTGCAAATCGAGGAGAAGCCGAGAAAGCCGACATCGAACTGGGCCATCACCGGTCTCTATTTTTTCGACAACCGGGTCGTGCGATATGCCCGCCGTGTCAAGCCGTCGCAGCGGGGAGAGCTCGAGATAACTGATCTGCAAATGCGCTATCTCGCGGCCGGCGCTCTCCACGTCGAGCGCATGGGACGAGGCTTTGCATGGTTGGATACGGGCACGGTCGAGTCGCTTATCGATGCAGGGACCTTCGTGCAGACGCTCGAAAAGCGACAGGGCATGAAGGTGGCTTGTCTCGAGGAGGTCGCCTTTCGGCAGGGCTTTATCAATCGAGACCAGCTTCTTGCTCTGATTCAACCGCTCGAGAAGAGCGGCTATGGTATTTATCTGAAGGAAATCATACGGCTCCCGACTGCCGATGCGACAACCGGAGCTGACGCCCATTAAATTAAAATTAATTATTATCATCGAATTGACCGGCTTATTGTTTTTAAATTAAATGTCTTTGCTATGTGAATTTCGAGAGGCTGGCCATGCTGAACCAAAAGGCGAGCGTCCTTGATCGAGGAACCAAGCCCCTTTCGCTGGAAGAAGGCGCTGGCTGGCCAGATGTCATCGCACGAGGCGCATGGTTGGAGCCCATCGCCGGCGCTTGGGCATTGAATCAGTTTTGGATCTCGCCGAATGCAGATCAGTCGGTCGGCGGGGAGGATCTCCTGTCCAAGGCAATGCCGGCTATCAACGCTGGTCAGGCGGCAACTGCATTGCTGTCGCGTGGCGGCTTGGGCAGGACGCGGGGCTCCGGTATGCCGTCGTTCCAGTCGAGATTGGCCGCTCTGCTCTCGAGTTCGGCAAGCCTGGTGGTTGGTCCCAACGCAGCGGGCCCGGCGCTCTCGTCCATGCCCGACCGGGAGGTGGCGCAGGCATCATCGATATTGAACTCAGGTACCACTCTTTGGACGAATTCAAGCGACCACTACGGTCCATCCGCATTGCAGGGGCTTGGGATCCCACTGTGCGTGGAGCCATCTAGCGGGACAGAGCTACAGCCCGATGCGATTGCGGGAATGCCAGGCCAGTCTACCTCGGGATTGCTGGATCGGTCGTCCACGCCTGCGACGTTGAATAGTCAGGTCTCGCTTCTGCCGTCCCCCGCCGAGGCTGCACTGCCTTTCGCGACACCTGGCGGATCTGTCGCCAATTCGCTTCCAACAGGTTCGCTGTCCGTCATGACGAACAGCGCGGACTACGCGCCAGGCAGTACGGCAACGTTTACCGTAGCCGACATCGGGTCGGGGGCGTCGGTCACATTCAATATTGCCGACCTATCGAGCGCGCCCGGCGCTAACGGCATTGCCGATGTCTATTCGCCCTTCACGATCAAGGATGGCGGCATCGGCGACATGGATGGGCTGGCCAATGGGACAGTCGCCGCGCAATGGCAGGTGCCCGCTGATGGCCGAGCGACCGGAGCCACATTGCAACTCACCGCGACCTCTGGCGCCCAATCGGGAACGACGACCTTTAGCGACGCGGGTAACAAAATTGTCACGGAGAATCAACTACCGGGCACGCCGAAGAGCACATGGGCGATCCACGGCTCGATCGCGAACGCGGGCGACTCGCAGATTGAAGGCTTCGCGACACAGATCAGCACCAATGCCGGACAGACCGTCTCTTTCAAGGTGGACACAGCCTCGAGCGGTTACACGGTCGGTATCTACCGTCTTGGTTACTACGGTGGCAATGGTGCGCGTCTCATCACCAGCATGCATCATACAGGCGCTGCCAACCAACCGGCTCCGCTCTTTAATGATCCGACCAACACCGTTGATGCCGGAAATTGGTCCATCACAGATTCATGGACGATTCCTGCCACCGCCGTTTCTGGCGTCTATTTTGCGAAGCTGACGACCGACACTGGCAACTTCCAGAACATGATTCCGTTCATCGTTCGCAATGACGGCACCTTTTCGGACGTCTTGTACCAAACCAGCGACACGACATGGGAGGCGTACAATCCTTGGGGCGGATATAATCTGTATCAAGGTCCCAGCGGAACCAATAGCGATCGTGCGTATGCCGTTAGCTACAACCGTCCGATCGCTATGAATGTTAACTCCAACCAGGCTCAGCCGACGGATTTCGTTTTTGGCGAGGAATATGCGGCGATCTATTGGTTGGAGCGGAACGGCTACGACGTCAGTTACATTTCAGGCATCGATGCCTCGACCAGTCCAGGATTGCTGCTGAACGCCAGCGCCTACATGGACGCTGGCCACGACGAATATTGGTCGCAATCGCAATTCGCGAATGTCACTGCCGCCCGCGACGCGGGAGTCGACCTCGCCTTCTTGAGCGGCAACGAAATCTATTGGGATATCGAGCTTGCTGCGAGCTTCGACACGAGCCATACGGCCAATCGAACGATCGTCGAGTACAAGGACATTTGGAGCGGCGCGCAACTCGACCCGAATGGCACCGCTAACGGAGGAGCGGGCCTGTTTCGTGATCCGGTTTATGGACCTGGTACTCCGGAAAACTCTCTCTCCGGTACGATCTTCACCGTCGACGACCTCGGTACGCTCGACAACATCAGCGTTCCGGCGAGCATGTCGCAGCTGCGCTTTTGGCGGAACACCAGCATTGCCAGTGGCAACGGAGGAACGCTGACGCGCCTGCTTGGCTACGAGTGGGACAGCGATCTGGATAACGGCTTCCGGCCAGCCGGGTTGATCGACATGTCGTCGACGACAAGAAATGTCAACACCTTGCTGCTGGACAATGGATTGACCACCGGCCCCGGGACGGCCACGCACAACCTCACGCTCTACCGTGATCCAGAGAGCGGTGCTCTGGTTTTCGGTGCCGGCACGGTCATGTATCCGTGGGGATTGTCGGACCAATATGTTCCGTACAAGGGCCTTACCGCCCCAGTCAGCTCGGCCGTGCAGCAATCGATGGTGAATCTCCTCGCCGACATGGGGGTTATGCCGCAAACGTTGCAGGCGGGCCTTGTGAGCGCCCAAGCGTCCACCGACCATACCGCGCCAACAGCTGTCATCAACTCCCCGACAGGTGGGACCAACATCAGCCAGGGCCAGACGGTCACGATCACCGGCACAGCGTCGGACGCCGGCGGACGTGTGGCCGGTATCGAAGTTTCCACTGATGGCGGTACGACGTGGCACCCGGCGAGCGGCACGACGAACTGGAGCTATACGTGGGTTGCTTCGAGCTCCGGTACGCGAGTCATCGAGGCGCGCGCGACGGATGACAGTGTCAATATGCAGACGACTCCCGCCATGGTCAGCGTCAACGTCACAGGCGGGAGCGGCACAGGAAGCCTCTTCAGTGCTTCCAACGTACCGGCCCAGACCAGCTTGAACGATGGCAGCCCGCTTGAAGTCGGCGTGAAGTTTACCTCCGCCACGGCCGGTCAAATCACCGCGTTGAAATTTTATCGCAGTCCGAGCGACCGTGGATCCGACCTCGTTAATCTTTGGACCTCGACCGGTACCAAGCTTGCCAGCGCGAGCTTCACCAACACGGCAGCAAGCGGCTGGCAAACGGTCAATCTGGCCACCCCCATCTCAATCAGCGCCAATACAACCTACATCGCCTCCTATCATACCAACGGGGCCTATGTCGCCACGAGCAATTTCTTCGCCAATTCCTTCACGAGCGGTAGTTTGACGGCGCCTTCGTCCGCCACATCTGGCGGCAACGGCGTATATTCCTACGGTGGTACCAGCACGGCCGGTATCTTCCCGACCAGTACGTTTGCTTCTTCGAACTACTGGGCTGACGTGGTGTTTGTCCCCAGCAGTGGCACCAACAGGCCGCCGACGGCCGTCGCCGATACCGCCAACGCCACGGAGAAGGGTGGGACTAACAATGGCACGGGTGGCTCTCCCGGCACGGGGAATGTGCTGACGAATGATACCGATCCGGATTCCGGCGACACCAAGACCGTGACCGCCGTCAGCTTTGGCTCGGCGTCTGGCACGCTCGGGTCGTCACTCAACGGCGCGCACGGCAGCTTGGTCCTCAACGCCTCGGGCGCGTTCACCTACACGGTCAATGAAACCGATCCGGCCGTGCAGGCATTGCGGCTCTCGACCAATACGGTGGCTGATGCCTTCAGTTACACGATGCGCGATTCTGCCGGTGCGACATCATCGTCTACGGTCACGATCACGATTCGTGGCGCCAACGACGCACCGGTGCTGGCGATCCAGACCGCCAACCAGACCGCGACGGTCGGCACGGCGTTCTCCCTGACACTGCCTGCGGGCACCTTCACCGATGTTGATTCCGGGGATTCGCTCGCCTACTCAGCGACCGGGCTGCCCTCCTGGCTGAGCTTCAATGCCTCAACCCGCACCTTCAGCGGTACACCGACATCCGCAAACGTGGGGACTGTCAGCGTCAACACCACGGCAACCGATCTCGGAAGCCTCGCTGCGAGCGAGACGTTCAATATCGCCGTGACGACGACTGCCAACGGGCCGCCGACGGCCGTCGCCGATACCGCCGACGCCACGGAGAAGGGTGGGACTAACAATGGCACGGGTGGCTCTCCCGGCACGGGGAATGTGCTGACGAATGATACCGATCCGGATTCCGGCGACACCAAGACCGTGACCGCCGTCAGCTTTGGCTCGGCGTCTGGCACGCTCGGGTCGTCACTCAACGGCGCGCACGGCAGCTTGGTCCTCAACGCCTCGGGCGCGTTCACCTACACGGTCAATGAAACCGATCCGGCCGTGCAGGCATTGCGGCTCTCGACCAATACGGTGGCTGATGCCTTCAATTACACGATGCGCGATTCTGCCGGTGCGACATCATCGTCTACGGTCACGATCACGATTCGTGGCGCCAACGACGCACCGGTGCTGGCGATCCAGACCGCCAACCAGACCGCGACGGTCGGCACGGCGTTCTCCCTGACACTGCCTGCGGGCACCTTCACCGATGTTGATTCCGGGGATTCGCTCGCCTACTCAGCGACCGGGCTGCCTTCCTGGCTGAGCTTCAATACCTCAACCCGCACCTTCAGCGGTACACCGACATCCGCAAACGTGGGGACTGTCAGCGTCAACACCACGGCAACCGATCTCGGAAGCCTCTCCGCAAGTGAAACATTCAATATTGCGGTGAGCACAACTTCCTCTACGGTCAGTCTATTCTCGACCTCCGATACGCCCTCGGTGCTATCGGACTCCGACACGTCACCAGTCAATTTGGGGGTACGATTTACGTCCTCCGCGGCCGGCACGATTTCAGGCATCAGGTACTACAAGAGCGCGAACGACACCGGCACCCATACCGGATCACTTTGGAGCAGCACAGGCACCCTTCTGGCGACGGCCACCTTCACAAACGAGACCACTAGCGGTTGGCAAACCGTCACTTTCAGTAGTCCGGTCTCGATCACGGCCGGCACCACCTATATTGCGAGCTACCATAGCAACGGCCGCTATGCCGACACACCCAGCTACTTCACCACGGCTCACGCGAATGGGCCGCTTACGGCCTCCGCGAACAACAATGGTGTCTACACCTATGGAACGGGGAATCTGTTTCCGACGAGCTCGTTCAATGCCACCAATTACTGGGTGGATGTCGTTTTTAGCAATTCCGGCGGCGGAACCAACCAGCCGCCGATTGCCAACAACGACAGCGGCTTCAACGCGACCAAAGACGTGGCCCTCAGCATTCCCGGAACATCACTTCTAGCAAACGATACCGATCCAAACGGGGACGCTCTGACGATTACAAGCGTCAGTGGGGCCGTCAACGGCACCGCCAGCCTCAACGCTCAGAACAACACGGTGACGTTCACCCCAGCCAACGGCTATACGGGACCGGCCTCATTCGACTATGCCATCTCCGATGGCCGGGGTGGTATCGCCAGCGCAACAGCAAGCGTCACCGTCCGGGCGCCCTCGTCCAGCACCGTGAGCCTGTTCAGCTCCAATCCCACGCCGAGCATTGTCTCCGTCAACGATCCAAGTTCGGTGGAACTTGGCATGAAATTCCAGGCCTCCACCACAGGCGACATTGTCGGGTTGCGCTTCTACAAAGGCGCTAACAATACGGGCACACACGTCGCCGATCTATGGAGCAGCACTGGCACGTTGCTAGCTACTGCCACTTTTACCAACGAGACAGCAAGCGGCTGGCAGCAGGTCAATTTCAGTACGCCGGTGACGATAGCGGCGGGGACAACCTATATCGCGTCCTATCACACCGCGGGAAACTACTCGGCCGATCCCAACCTGTTTGCCAGTTCGGTGACCAACGGACCGCTGACAGCCCCGTCATCCGCCTCCAGCGGGGGAAACGGCGTCTATGCGTACGGATCCGGAAGCCTTTTCCCCACCAACACCTTCAACGCGACCAGCTACGCGGTTGACGTCCTCTTCAGGCCCCAGCTCGCAGCATAGGAGAACCGGAATGCATACCGAAATCTATACCGATGGGGTGGATGAGGTCACAATTGGCGGGTCGATCGTGCGGGTGGACTTGATCAGTCTCTCGCCCACGGAACGTGACGCCAACAATGCGCCCAAGAAGGTGTTTCGCCAAAGACTGATCTTTTCGGCGGAGTCCTTCGCGAACTCTGTCGAGGTGATGCAAAACGCGCTTCAGGGTCTCGTGGACGCCGGCGTGGTCCAGCGCAGTCGGCCAAAACCGCCGACTGCAGCGCCGCAAGCGACTGCGCGAGTTGAGCCTGCGTCATCGATCTCGGACAGCTCACGATCCCCAAATGTCTCAGCCAACTTCCGTTGAAATCGAGAGGTTCGAACCGGAACCGCCCTCGTCGGAGGACGAGCCGCGTCGAGCTGCTCAAACCGCCCTTGAATGCCTGTCAAGGATCGCGGCCCATCACGGCATCGATCTGCCTTCCGATCGGCTGCGGCACGCCTATGCCGTCGACGAGACCGGCATCTCGACCGATCTCGTGCTGCGCATGGCGCATGATGCAGGCCTTCGCGCCCGCACGGCGCAGCTCGATTGGAAGGCGATATGCCAGCTCGGCGAAGCCTATCCGGCGCTTGTCCAGCTCTCGAACCTGAACTGGGTTCTCGTGGTCGGCGCTGGGCCGGAATGCGACGCTGTAACGGTCCTCGATCCTCTGGCCGAGCGAAGGGGAGAGCACCTGCTGATCGATGCGGACCGCTTTTGCGCCAGGTGGTCCGGAAAGGCCGTTCTGTTCAAGCGCGAGAGCTCTCCATCGCAGGGCCAGAGACCCTTCGGGCTACGCTGGTTCGTACCCGAAATGCTGCGGGAGTGGCGGCTGTTTTCTGACGTCGCAATTGCTGCGGTGTTCCTCTATGCGCTGGGCCTGGCGCTTCCGATCTTCTTTCAACTCGTGATCGACAAGGTTCTCGTGCACGAGAGCCTCACGACACTCTACGTGCTCTCGGCTGGCGCGATCATTGCGCTGTCCTTCGACGCCATATTCAGCTTTTTGCGTCGTTACCTGTTGCTGTATGCCACGAACAAGATCGACATCCGGGTTGCGACCAAGACATTTCGGCATCTTTTGGGACTTCCCGTAACCTTCTTTGAGCGCATCTCGGCCGGCGTTCTGGTCAAGCACATGCAGCAAGCCGGGCGGATCCGCGAATTTCTGACCGGTCGGCTTTTCCTGACCGGCTTGGACGCGCTTTCGTTGTTTGTCTTCCTGCCTGTCCTCGCGCTCTATAGCGTCAAGCTGACCTGCGTTGTGCTGGCGTTCACCGCCGTCAGCGGGAGTGTGATTGCGATTTTGATGGGACCGTTCCGACGGCGGCTCTACCAGCTCTATCAGGCCGAAGCCGAACGCCAGGCTCTTCTGGTCGAGACCGTGCACGGGATGCGCACGGTGAAATCGTTGGCCATGGAGCCCAGCCAGAACAGGGCATGGGACGATCGCTGCGCGCAATCGGTATCGATGCGGTTTGGCGTTGAAAAGATCTCGGCGGGCGCTCAGGCGCTGACCGGCTTTCTCGAGAAGATGATGACGCTCGGCATCGTGGCCCTGGGCGCGCTCGACGTCTTCGGCGGTGAGATGACGATCGGCGCGCTGGTCGCCTTCAACATGCTGGCGGGACGCGTTTCGGGCCCGCTGGTGCAGATGGTGACCATGGTTCACGAATATCAGGAGGTCGCGCTCGCGGTTAAAATGCTCGGCGAGGTTATGAATAAGGAGCTGGAGCGGGATGGTCATCGCGAGGGACTGCGCCCCGATTTCGCCGGACAGATCGAGTTTGAAAACGTCACTTTCCGTTATGGCGAGGGTGCGCCGGCGTTGGACGACGTGACGTTTTCAATCGCTCCCGGGGCGATCTTTGGGATTGTCGGCCGGAGCGGTTCGGGCAAGACGACGCTGACGCGACTGATCGCGGGAATGTATCCGATACAACAGGGATTGCTGCGGATTGACGGCCATGATTCGCGCGAGATCGATCTCACGCATCTGCGGTGCAATCTCGGGGTCGTGCTCCAGGAAAATTTCCTGTTCCGGGGCACTGTCCGCGAGAATATCGCTTGCGTGAAGCGTGATGCCACCTTCGACGAAGTTGTCAGCGCAGCCCAGCTCGCCGGAGCCGACGAGTTCATCGAGCGGCTGCCGAGAGGGTTCGATACCATGCTCGAGGAGCAGGCATCGAATCTGTCGGGCGGGCAAAGGCAGCGGCTTGCGATCGCCCGGGCATTGATTGTCAACCCGCGCATCTTGATCCTCGATGAAGCGACCAGCGCGCTCGACTCCGAGAGCGAGGCGATCATCCGGCGCAATCTGCGACGTATCGCCGAGGGACGGACCGTCATCATCGTATCGCACCGGCTTTCGATGCTGTCGGACGCAAGCCAGATCTTGGTGATCGACCGTGGACGGATCGTCGATGTGGATCGTCACGATGCACTGCTGTCGAAGTGCACCTTCTACAGGCATCTCTGGAATCAGCAGACGAGGCAGATCGCATGAGTGCGGCTGAAAAGACCAGAGCTGAGGCGGCCTCGGCCAGATCCGGACTTCCGTCCCGCTCACTGACGAGACGCCGGCTCTTGAGGTCCGCGCCCACAGGTTCTCGCATTGTCGCGCAATTTCAGTCAGACGCAGCCGAGATCGAGCAGCTGACGCCACCGCGTGTGGGACGGATCACGCTCTATTGTGTCGTCGCCCTGATCGCTGCGGCGGTCACATTCGCATGCGTGTCTCGCGTTGATATGATTGTGACTGCTCAGGGCAAGTTGATCACGACGCGTCCCAACCTGGTCGTACAGCCGCTGGAAACGTCGGTCGTTCGGGAGATTCGGGTCAAGGCCGGCGACTCCGTTAATCGCGGCGACGTGCTTGCGGTCCTCGATCCGACATTCTCTCAAGCCGATCTTGCTCAATTACGCAGCCGGCTCGCCGGTTTCGATGCCGCCATCGATCGCCTTCGGGCAGAGCTGGACGGTGCTGAGTACGTCGCCGAAGATTCCACGAATCCAGATCAGGTGCTGCAAAGAAGGGTATTTCTCCAGAGAAAGACCGCCTACGACCTTCAGATCCAGAACTATGACGCGCAGATTGCCTCCGCACAGGCCAATCTAAAAACGGCTCAGAGCGAGGAGTTGGTCCTGGCCCAACGGCTGGATACGATGCAGTCCATTGAAGCCATGCGAAATGCGTTGATGGCCAAGGAGGTCGGTTCAAGACTGAACTTTCTGCTATCACGGGATGCGCGGTTGGAGGTCGAAAGCAACTTGGCGCGAGTCCGCGGCAGCATCGTCGACAACACGCATCGGCTGGACAAGGCCCGCGCAGACCAGAAGGTGTTCGCCGCCGAGTTTCGCCGCGCTGCCTATCAGGAACTCGTCGAGACATTGCCAAAGCGCAATGGCACTGCCGAGGAGTTCAAAAAGGCGGAGCTCCGCCGGCAGCTGATCGTGCTGAACGCACCAGCGGATGCGGTGGTGCTCGACATTGCCAATCGGACGGTAGGTTCGGTGGTCCGCGAGGCCGAGACATTGTTCGTGCTGGTCCCTCGGGACGAGGCGCTCCGGGCGGAGGTCAACGTGGAGGGGAGGGATATCGGTCAGGTGGCGGTCGGGCAGGCCGTACGAGTGAAGTTCGAGGCATTTCCATTTCAGAAGTACGGCACCGCTACTGGCGAGGTCGGAGTCATTAGTCAGGACTCGTTCTCGCCAGAGGCGAAGGCCGAAGGTGTGCGCAGGTCGTCAGCTCCCTATTACCGCGTACTGATCGATCTGCGGGACACGCACCTTCGGCTGCCGTCCGAGCGCGTTCAGTTGATACCCGGTATGGCGGTTACCGCCGAGATGAAGGTCGGACAGCGAACGGTGATTTCATATTTCCTCTATCCTCTGCTTCGCGGCCTGGATGAAAGCATCCGGGAATATTGAACTGAATTCAGCTAGCGCCGGGCCTAGCCAGATTCCTTGTTCGTTCGGCCGGTGAGCGCGCATAGGGTCTTGCTCCCGGGCTCTAAAACATCCGAACAAATCCAAACGCTCGCGCATCCTATCAAACAGGAACCGAACTGGTTGGAGCTTGAAAAGCGGCGGTGCTTCCAATGTTCAATGAAAACGCCAATAACTGGGACCGCTCTCAATCCGTCGAGCCGCGGCATGTACGGCAGGGATTTTAGTGTGCGCGCGCTCCGTGGCCATGGGGGCAGCTCTAGCGTCGGGCCTGAGAGTGACCAAAGAGCGATCTCAATTTGTGTTTAAAGTGGCGAAGCCCGCTACTTGCGTTTGGTGCTCTTGGTATTTCCACCACAAGCGAGCCATCCCAGGGCTTCTCCACAAGCGTCAGACAGTCCAAATTCGAAGCTTCGTCCCAATCTATCGTAATTTGCTCAAGCACCCGCAAACCCGATCTATTGGCAGCGTGCGCAAACAGGTTCTTGCTCATAAAATTGCGGCAATGGGGATTATTGCTGTAATCTGAACCGGGGTATTTGTCCAAGTTTGAATGGTGGAATAGTGCGCGGCCGCCATGTCTGAGGATGCGAGAAGCATCCTGAAGGTATGAAAAAACAGCATCAAATTCAAAATGCACCATCGCATCAAAACAGAATATCGCTGAGACGGACCCATCTTCAATAGGATGGAAATCGTAGCCGCTGTTGGTGTGTACACTTACTTCAGAAACATCCGAAAACCTTTCCTTACAGTGCCGCACGTTCTCCTCGACCACGTCCAGCAGGACCAGCGATTGAAGCGTGGTCTGCTCGCGCTTGATGCTCAACAAGCGGGCGGAATGCCGACCATGCCCGCACGCGAGTTCGACGGTCGAGGCCATATCCAATTTCTCGAACAGGCGTCGGAATTGCGTGCCCGGCTTCCAAAACACGTCGGTCCAGGCATCCGATTCCGCTTTATCGTAATAGTCTGAATTCTTCCAATCGCGCGCTATGTCGAAAGTCCGCGAAGAAACTGTTGTCATTGCGATATCACGTTTAATCGTGGGAGCTTGGGATTAAGTTTTGGCATAATATAATATAAATGGTCAGATTGATAGAAAGAGATTTAGTACGAGCCCAGCCGGGGCTTTGAATCTCATGTTTGTCGTGTCGGGCGCATCGGCGTTATGCGTCGGACCTGGCGTAGGTCGCTTTGGTTCTTGGATGCCTTCGGTCGGCGGGAACATCTTAGCGGGACCGACTTGGAGAACGACAATTGTCCGGCCTCCGTTTGAAGAATTGCCGAATGCAGGAGGGAGTTCTTCGATCTAGACCGAGCTTCTGTTCCTCATAGATTCCGGCATCGAGGAGTTTCATGACAATCGAACTCTTCCGGGATAGTGGGCGAGGAGTTTTCCAATGACGCTTTCGTCGAAGAAGCCGTCGAGGGCGATTCTCCCGTATTGCCGAGCCTCTTGTCGACATGCCGATTTTACTGTCCCAAGGTAGAAAGGGGCCGGTATCAAGGCATCGTGGTCCGGTGGTCGTTTGCACGGTAGCTCAAGCCGCCCTGGTCAAAGTTGCCTCGATATTGGCTGGCTTGAATGTCCGCAAGAACAGCTCAAGGTTCACCAATGACCAAAGGATTTTCTCGTTGTTTGCGTGTCCTTCGAGATGTGCATTCATAAGCCGAGATATGACTGCACCGTTGCAAATACGGTTGATCTGTGAGGCATCGCTCGTCAGCATGTCACGGACAAAGTCACGATAGGGTCCGCGGAACCATTCATCGATTGGGATGCGGAATCCGACCTTCTTACGAACAAGGATGTCTTTGGGTAATATTTTGTCCATGGCTGCGCGCAAAACGAGCTTGCCTCTGATCTTCCCAACCAGGAATCTGTCAGGAAAACGTGCGACCAGCGCTGCCAGGTTAGTGTCCATGAATGGCATTCGTCCTTCAATGGATCCAGCCATCATCATCCGATCTCCGCGCTCCAACAGATTGTCCGGCAGCCAGGATGTCTGATCGAAAAATAGCGTGCGACGCACAGTTGATCCAGTTCTTAAAGAAAATGGATACGGTTCGCGGGGCTCCGACGGCACCGCCTGGCCAACCAGGGCATTTCTATCCTCCATCGTCACGCCGCCAAACCACACCCTCATTCTGTTGGTCAGCTCTCGTTCCCCAGCGGCCATTCCAATGATCTTTGCTCTTCGCATCGTGTAGGGCAAGGCACGGACGGCGGGCCGTATGACACTGTCATGAACTGCCGGTGGCATGATGCGATGGTACAATTCGATCCAACGCTCAGCACGATGTTTGGGATACCCACCCATTAGCTCGTCAGAGCCTTCTCCTGTGAGAACCATCTTCACTGTACGAGAGGCCAGTTTCGACAAAATGAGAATGGGAATGTCGGCGGGCTCAGACACTGGCGCACCCCTGCGCAACACAGCTGTGAGCCAATGCTCCATGAACAGGGCCGGATCAACCACGACCTCGTGATGGTCAGTATCGAAGCGCTGAGCTATCGTCCGTGCGAATTCGAGCTCCGAGAATTTGGCCTCTCGAAAGCCCACAGAAAAAGTGCGCACCTTGTCGGAGGTCTGGCGAGCCATGATGCCAACAATCGTTGATGAATCCAGGCCGCCCGACAAAAATGCGCCAAATGGTGCGTCGCTACGCATACGAATCCGCACAGAGTCTTCGAGTGTCTCTCGGAACAGTTGGACCGCATCGTTGAAATCCGTGACATCCGGAGTTGTAGTTGCAAACGGAGGGTTATAATAGCGCGAGATGGAGAAATGGCCGCTTTGCCACAGTGCATAACAACCAGGCGGCAGCTTCTTTACAGCTCGAAATAGCGTGGAAGGCCCCGGAACGTAGCGATTCAAAAGGTAGTCCTGGAGAGCATCGTGATCCAGACTTCGATCGACTCCCGCAAGTTGCATGATCGGCTCGATCTCGGAGCTGAAAACCCAAGCGTCCGACATTTCGGAAATGAAGATGGGCTTCTTCCCAAACTGGTCTCGTGCCACAAGCAAGCGCTGTTCGTTTACGTCCCAAAGCAGAAATGCGAACATGCCTCGGAAACGGGCAACCGCATCGGGACCCCAGGCCCGATAGGCCTCGATGAGGACTTCCGTATCAGAGGACGTGCGGAATACATGTCCGAGAGCTGTCAGATCTTTGCGGAGTTCGATGTAGTTATAGAGTTCTCCATTGAAAACGAGAACGATGGTCTGATCCGCGCTCCACATCGGCTGACCGCCGCCCTGTATGTCGATTATGGAAAGCCGCCGGTGACCAAGGCCGATTTGGTAAAGCGTGTTGGCGCTCTCGCCAATCCAATAGCCCGCCCCATCGGGGCCACGATGTGTCATCAAATCCGTCGTGGAAACTAGTGCGTCGTAATTCTGTCGTCGAGATCCGGCCAACACCCACCCGAAAATTCCACACATCGCTGCATCCTGTGCTGCTAGACCCTTGTCATTGCGGAAGCTATGGCTTCGTTCTTGTCTCGACACATTCGGTGCTGGCGATTGCCCTGGCAATCGTGGGCACTAGAATACGACCCGCCCATTCTGGCACTGGATGCAAGCCATCTGGAATGCGCGCTCTGAGCTCTGTCAGATTGTTCCAGTCCGGCAAATTATCGATGTATCCGACGTCCAATTCAGCAGCGAGAGTTCTGTAAACATCGTAGTAGGCGGCAATCTGAGGACGAATCCACGCACGCGGGCCAAAGGCGGGGTTCATGGTCATGAGAAAGATCTTGAGGCGGGGCAGGGCGTCCCTAAGCCTTAACACAATTGTTTTTACGTTCTCTCGGCTTCGTCTGAGTGAGGTCCCCTTAGTCAATGCTGCATCGTTTATTGAAAACTCAATTAGTACAACGTCAGGCCCCGCATGAACGACGTCTTCCAAGACGGCAACTCCCCAATCGGATGTTGCGCCGTCGCGACCGAAGTTGAGTACGTTGACGGATCGATCAAGACACTCGGACAGTTGCGTCTCGAGCGGCTTCAGCCAGCCACCACTGTGAGTGAGACTAGTGCCGAGGGCCACCACCGTCAGAGGCCTCTCTTCGGCTCCTGCCTCAGCCAAGGCGCCGGGATCACTTGCGAGGCAGTATACAAGAAATGTCATCACTATTTGCCAAGGCTTCATTGATCGCCACGCGTGCTCTCGGTCATCTCATATCGGCCTCCGCCAGTTGCAACCCAGCTTGTCGCATCGACGCCCTACACTGCTTCACGGCGCATAAGTCGTTGGCCTTCTACCTTTCGGTGCTGCCTCCGGCTGAGGCACAACCTCCACAGCCTGCGCGTGTATATAGGCACCTTCCCGAATGCCCCATTTGCCGGTTCGAATTCCCGAATGGATTATTTTCGCTGGATTTCCAGCGACGACGGAATGTGAAGGGACATCCGCGGTCACTACCGATCCGCTACCCACGACGCACTCATCTCCGATTCGAATCCCCGGCAAGATGATCGAGTAAGCGCCAATGAAGCAATTCTTTCCGATGTAAGTGTCAGTCATGATCAAGCGCGACATGTCATGTGTCAGAACAACGGCATGGAAGGCGATATAGGTCCCGTGGTCAATATGCACACCACTCGGGTTCGTCAGATCCAAGTTCGCCCTCAGCGATATTTTGACCGTGGGTTGGATGTCCATTTTGACGATGTTGCGGAGGAACCATAGTCGTAAAGCGACGAGTCCCTCTCGCACACGTAATACGGTCGCAAGCACCAGACTGCGGTTCTTCTTAGGAGTGGGAAACGTCACATCCAGCCTCCCTCAAAGCATGATCAGCCGCGGCGCCCCGAAGGGCTGCATGTTGCGTCCCTCTCTGGGAGGGCGCAGTCGGCGCGCCTGCATGTTCGCCGACGGATAAACGGCCGGCTCCGGAGGGAGGCGCAGCATCGCGGATAATGTCGCGAAGAGCGCTTTCCAACAGATCAGTCGCGTCGTCCCAAGTATAGCTGATAGCCGTGGCTAATGCGGCTTCGGACATGCCCCGCCAGTTCGTGTCGCTTAGGCTCAACACCCTACTCAACTGCTCAGCAAGTTTCGTCGGGTTTTCCACCTCAACCAGAAAGCCGTTGACGCCGTCTTTCACAACGTCTGTCGCCCCACCCATGCGCGTTGAAACGACCGGACATCTACACGCCATTGCCTCTAGCATCGGAAGGTGAAATCCTTCGCGCCGGCTGCCGCACAGCCACACATCGCACTGGCCGTAGAGCAGTCGAAGTTCGCTCTGGGGCGGGCGATAGTGAAACTCGACCCCCTCCGGCAGGGGAAGACGGGGCGACACCGGCTCGGCCCCGAAAGCCACGACGCGCAGATTGCCCATTTGCTTTTTCAGCTTCTCGATCGCCGCCAGGCTCACATCAACTCCCCTCAGGTGTAGAGTTGAATAGAGCATGCCCACGGTTGGCCTCTCCTGCTTGCCCCGTGCCGCAGCATGGAATTGTTCGGCATCAACGCTGTTGGAAATCAGGTGTACGTTCTCATCGTCAAATCTATCCCGCGCGAGATCCATCAACCATTTGGAGACTACGATCTTATGCAAGGGTAGCCGCCAAGCTGCATCGATGGCGCGTTCCCACTGCCCTGGAGAGGTCTCGTACCCCTGCAACAGAATTGCCTTTGCCCCTTTGCGATGCGACAGCGCGGCCACTCCCGGCGCGGTTTTCCAATACGTCGCCAAGACCACGTCTGCATCGGGCACGTCGTCATCCATCACCGGTCTTGCCGTATCGAGTACATGGTGTCGCGCTGGACAACCGTCGAAAAAGGACGGCTCGGTCCCTGACTCGTTCGGCCATCCCTTGCCGAGCACTAGCGACTTCAAGCTTCCCAATAAGGATTTTCTTGTCCGCGGCTGCGAGACGACTGTTACCTCATGTCCACGCCGGTATAGCCGCTCGGAATAAATCGAAAGGACCCGAATGCCACCGCTCAGACCCGCATAGGGCAGTACAAGCGTCACGCGCATATGTTCACCACATCAGAACTGCGAATTTCGTAGGCGAGGTCTCCAGGCGCCGCCAACGGCGCGACACCTTAAATTCAGCATCAAGGCACCTTGATAGATCGATGTCCGCTGCGCGGTTTTAAATAATTAAACATTTAAATTGACGTTGCAATAGATTTAATATAGAAATCGAAAACAGACATAATAATTTCTAATCCTGTTCGATTGTATTCGGTGGAGTTCCGAAGCCCGGAGAGGGAACCAGCGCATGCTTCGAAGTATCGTGCTGCACAATGACGAGAGGTGCTCGCTAGAGCAGTCTGGCCATCGTCCAAAATTGCTGGCTGTCTCTTCGGGCGGAGGCCACTGGGTACAGCTCTTGCGCATCAAGGAAGCGTTCGAAGGCTGTGAAGTCGTTTTCGTTACCGTCCACGAGTCGTATCGCACGCAGGTGCCTGGTCATAAATTCTATGTAGTCAATGATGCGAATCGCTGGACGAAGATCAGGCTTGTAAAAGCCGCGCAAGGCCTCGCCCGGATCATTTGGAGTGAGAGGCCAGATGTCGTCATTTCTACGGGCGCCGCTCCAGGATATTTAGCGCTCCGGCTCGGAAGAATGATGGGTGCTCGAACCATCTGGCTCGACAGCGTCGCTAACGTCGAAGAGCTTTCAATGTCGGGATTTAGAATCGGCCGCTGCGCCGACCTCTGGCTAACTCAGTGGCCCCACTTGGCGCGGCCCGAAGGCCCCTACTACGGAGGCTCCGTCTTATGATCTTCGTGACGGTTGGAACGCAGGGACAGTTTGACCGCTTGATCCGGACGATTGACGGTTGGGCGGATGTGCATGGAAGGACCGATGTCTTCGCTCAGACCGGCCCATCAGAGTACTATGCCGCGCACATCCGCGCCAAACCGTTTGTTGATCCTGCCGAGTTTCGGCAATGCGTGGAATCGGCAAGCCTTGTCGTAGCACATGCCGGCATGGGCTCGATAATTACGGCTCTCGAACTGGGAAAACGGATCATAGTTATGCCTCGCCGAGCGAGCTTAGGGGAGCACCGGAACGACCATCAGGTCGCAACAGCTAGAAGGTTCGCCGAACAAGGCCGCATTATAGTTGCATTCGACGAACAGGAGTTGGTCGATAAGCTGGATCAGCTCGAGTTCGCTAGCTCGGCTGAACGACTTAGCGCAGAAGCACCATCGCATCTGATCGACACCATTCGGACATTTATCGAGACGGGACATGCTCGCGTCGAGAATAGAGCACCCGTCGGAGGGGGTATGTGAGTTGGCGCTATATGACCTTTGATGGTTCGTGCCTGCTGTCAGGACTGGCGGATAACACAATGCGAGCATGTTGCGCAGGCAAGCACGAGCCTGTTCCTGATGTCGTTGAGTGGGGCGACAGGAAGCGAGAGCATGGTGAAGGTTGACATAGTTGTTCCGTGTTACAACTACGCACGTTTTCTTGAAGCGTGCGTCGGCAGCATCCTGCGCCAATCCGTCCGGGATCTGCGGGTGCTAATCATCGACGATGCCTCGTCGGATGATACTCTTTCCATAGCCCGTAAACTCGCCGAAGCTGATTGTCGCATCTCGATCATCTCTCATCCGCAGAACCAGGGCCATATTCGTACGTATAATGAGGGCATTGCGTGGGCTTCGGCCGAATACTTTCTCCTACTGTCAGCAGACGATTTATTGACGCCAGGTTCGCTCGCGCGTGCGATCGAAGTGATGGATCGTGACTCGGAGGTCGTGCTTACGCATGGAAAGGCCGTTGTTTGGCAGGACAGTCTTCCATTTCCTCGGATTGACGTGGAGAAAAATTACGAGTTCGCGCGACAGGATCTGATTCAGGATATGTGCACGACCGGGGTCAATTTCGTATCTACGCCAACGGCCGTAGTGCGAACTTGCGCCCAGAAGGCCGTTGGCGGATATGAAGAATCGCTACCCCACAGCGCCGACATGGAGATGTGGCTCCGCTTGGCGGCTTATGGTGCGGTCGTCCGCATCGATGGGGTACAAGCAATTTATAGAAGTCACCCATCTTCCATGTCCAACTCGCATTGGACCGCGACGTTGTTGGATTGTCAGCAGCGCAAGAAAGCGTTCGATTCGTTTTTCCAAGCGCATCCGAAAATATCGCGGAGTCTATCGGTGCGGGCTAACCGGATGCTGGCCGCGAGGGCGTTTCAGGGGGGCACGAACCTTGTGCGGCGGGGGCAAATTAGAAGCGGTCTTCCGCTTCTTCGCTGGTCAATGAATCTCGACCCTCGGCTGCAGTATGTACCGCCAGTATGGAAGTTCTTAAAAATTCCCGGACCCGTGGGTCGCAAGTGGGCAATGTCGGTCATCAAAGAAGCAACGGGGAGGTTGATTGCGCGGAGCTAGCTTCTGGTACGGCGAGAGTTCACCCGAGTGTGCACGATGCGATGAGACGAGTCCCGATGTCGAGCGAAGACGTTGAAACAAAGCGAAAATGTAGCTTGGGCCAGATGGAGGCTTCGGAGTGCGGATTCGCGCTCACCTACCTGCGCTTCGTTCCCGTCCTGACGCGGATCACAGGAACCAAAGATGAGTAGGTTGTTGGTTTGGTGCCGAGCCTTGATGCTTGAGATGTCTCTGTGGGCACAACGCCGCAGTTGGCCGGTCCCGGCAGCTATTCGGGGTGCTGTGCGTCCTCTCCTTGCAAGAGCAAACGAACGCACGAGACCCGTGAGCTTGGACGAATGGTCGCGTCCTCTCGTTTCTGGAGCCGGAAGGGACTGCTCGATGGCGCCCCCGACGCTCGAGCCGACGGTTCCGTGCGCTCCTAGTGACTCGAGGACGGGCCCGATGCGCGCATGCACGAGTCCGGTCTTGCGCTGCGTGGTCGCAACACCATTCCTGGATGTCGGAGGACTGGACAGAGTCGCGGCTCTTTTGGCTCGAGGCCTGCCATTACACGGCATCGAAACTACAATTGTGCATACTGCCACTGATGAACGTCGTCACAGCGGAACGGGCGATGCGCTGCACCTCGACGGTGTCCGGGTCGTCGAACTCTCAGCCCATGACGGTCAACGATGGTTTAAGGCGAACCGTCCGGATGTCATTAGCATGCACGGGGCACCCGACTGGTTGGTCGCCCAGGCCGCTGAATCCGACATTCCGATCATCGAGACGTTGCACGGCGCTCATTCGTTCTTCAATCGTGAGACGTGGTCAGGCGAGCAGTTGCGAAGCGAGAAGATCGCCGGTTTCGTCGCTGTTAGCGAACTTGTCCGGCGGCAGTATATGAAGGCAAACCCGAGCTGTCTATCCAACCGTATTGTTACCATCCCCAATGGCGTCGATAACCAGCACATTAGTTTTCGTGATCGAGCGCGAGCGCGCGAATGGCTAGGTTTGCGCGACGAGTTCCTCTTCGTCTCGCTTGCGAGATATGACATGCAGAAGAACACGTTCGGGCTGGTTAGGGCGTTTTCCGATGTCGCGCTCGCCTGCCCCGGCGCGCATCTCTTGGTTGCGGGTCGTGTCGACGACATAAATTACTTCGAGCAGGTGCGACGACTCCGCGATGGGTTACCGAGCGCCAGCCGGATAAATTTGCGTGGAAACTGTCCTGATGCGTCCAACGTATTGGCAGCAGCAGACGCGTTCGTCCTTGACTCTTTTTTTGAAGGTTGGTCCTTGGCCTCTATGGAGGCGCTCTTCGCTGGACTTCCTGTTGTCATGAGCGAGGTGGGTGGCGCACGGGAGCAGGTGGGCGAAAACGGAAGCCGAGGATTTGTTGTAGGAAATCCGTTGGGTGATCCAGAGGCAGTGGACTGGCACAGCATATCGCGAGCGCGGTTTCAACGACAAGTAAATCATAATGCGCTGGTTGAAGCTCTATGCACCGTCTATGCGGATCGCGACCGCTGGCGGAAGGCGCGCGATGATTTGCGCGCGGAATCCACGCTACGGTTCTCCGCGGACGTTTGCCTCCAGCGTCACGCCGAGGTTCTGAGGCGGGCAGCTGCTCGAGAGCGCCTGCTTTCTCTCGCTTCATTCCCTGAGTCAGTCACTAACGCAGGCACTCGCCGCCCAACTCCGACGGGTACGGCGGCCGTTTGTTGATCCGGCTGGAGCAGGCGCTCAGGAAGAAGTTGCGCATACATTGGTCCTGGTCCGCATGCCGAACTTTCTCACCACGTTTATTGGGGCCGTCGCGGAATCAGCGGCTATGCGCGCCCACCACGGCGCTGTCTGTTTTTGGTCCGCTTAGCTGGAGAGAACGCTTGTGCCCCTACCGGAGCTTGCAATGGATGTCAGTGTTATTGTCGTCACGCACAACACTCGCCAGATGACGATTGAATGTATCCGTTCCATACTTGAGCAAACTACTCACGTGAAATACGAGTTGATAGTGTTTGATAGTGCATCAACTGATGGCTCTTCTGAAGCGATCCGAGAACGGTTTCCGACAGTCAAGCTTATTAGCTCGGCAGAGAATGTTGGTTTCGGGAAGGCCAACAATATCGCAGCAACAGTTGCGCAGGGCCGCAGGCTATTGCTCATCAATCCGGATACTGTGGTCCTGGACCGCGCGATCGATCGTCTGAATGAATTTGCCAGCGCAACTCCCGAGTCTCGCATATGGGGAGGGCGAACAATCTTCGCCGATGGATCGCTGAACCCGGCATCATGCTGGAAGTATGCGACGTTGTGGAGTGTCTTTTGTTGGGCTGTTGGATTGAACTTGCTTAAGAGCAGCATGCTTTTTAACCCAGAAGGTTATCCTCATTGGAAACGTGATTCGGTTCGATCGGTTGACATAGTATCTGGTTGTTTCTTCCTGATCGATCGAGCTCTCTGGCAGGAGCTTGGCGGCTTCGACCCGGTTTTCTTCATGTATGCGGAGGAGGCCGATCTATGCATTCGGGCGCAAAAACTTGGTGCGCGACCGCAGATAACTCCCACTGCAACAATCATACATTACGGTGGGGCTTCGTATCCTCAGAAGAGCGAGTTCCGAATTCAGATGCTGGCCGGTCGCGTGACCCTAATGGATCGACACTGGTCGTCTGTTTCCCGAAAAATCGGGAGGCAGTTGTATTTGCTGATGCCCTTAACACGGTGGCTGACCTATGAAGCGGCCGCAGCCCTCCTGCGGAAAGCGGATTATCGAAAGAATGGCCTCGAGTGGTACGGGGTGTGGCGGAACCGGTGGCGCTGGATAAATGGATGGACGGAGGCTGCCGTAACTGCGGCGGCCACTGAAAACTCTAGACGCGGAAGGCAGCCTGGTTGAATGGCTTCGCGGGGCCCACCCCCCAGCCTCTCGCACCGAATAAGCGGTATCTCGCCCGATCGTAGTGGTGCGCGCTTGCCAGCTCTCGAAGTTGGCATCGAATCTAACGCTGAGATTAATTAAATTTCTTCTTGCTATAAATACTATTTTAATACATCGTTCGATTTAATTTTAATACAGGCAGAGAAGCGCGCAACTTTGTCCATAGGGTAGGCGAAAGATGTCAAGGCGATTAATCAGGGTCGCGGTGGTAGGATACGGCTATTGGGGACCCAATCTTGTGCGCAACTTTGCGAACACTGACGGCTGCGAGCTTGTGGCTGTTAGTGATCTCCAGCCTTCAAGGCTCGCATCATGCGCGCGCCTGCACCCGAGTGCGACGACCACGACCAGAGTTCGTGACGTGATCGAGAGCTCGAACATCGATGCCGTCGCTATTGCAACTCCCGCGCATACCCATTTCGAGATTGCTATGGCGGCCCTCAGAGCAGGAAAGCACGTGTTGGTCGAAAAACCGCTGGCGCGGACCTCGGACCAAGTCGGTCGACTGATCGAGGAAGCGCAGCGGCGCAATCTAATCCTTATGGTCGATCACACGTTCGTCTACACGCCGGCTGTGCAGAAGATTCGCCAGCTCATTTGCGAAGACGCGTTGGGAGAGATCCTGTATTACAACAGCAATCGGGCAAGCCTCGGTCTCTTCCAGGATGACGTCAACGTGATCTGGGATCTCGCTGTTCACGACGTATCGATCATTCAGCACATCTTGAAGAAAGCGCCAGTCGCCGTTTCGGCGACGGGGGCGACGCACGTTCACGGTACACCGGAGAACATGGCCCATGTGACGCTATTCTTCGAAAACAGCTGTGTGGCGCACATTAATGTCAATTGGCTTTCTCCAATTAAAGTTAGGCAGATATTCATTGGCGGCAGTCGCAAGATGATCGTGTACGATGATCTTGAACCCACCGAAAAAATCAAGGTGTATGACAAGGGCATCACCGTTGATCGGTCAGCGCAAGCCGCGCACCAGCTTCGGATCGGCTATCGAGCCGGCGACATGTGGGCGCCACATCTGGGTGCAAGCGAGGCACTCAGTATCGAAGCGCAGCATTTCATCGATAGCATCCATGAGGGAAGCAGTCCTATAACCAGCGGAACTACCGGATTGCAGGTAGTTCAGATCTTGGAGGCAGCTTCTCGCTCTATTGTGGCGCAAGGCAATCCCGTTCGCTTGAACTCTCTTGGGAAGGCAAAGGCGCTTGCCGGCTGAACCCCGACGTTATCAGTCTGCCCTTCCATAAGGTACTCAGATCAATAGAACTCGAAGTGAGGGCCGGTCGGTGCTGAAAGTGGCGGGCAAGGCGGTCGAAGGCCAGGGGACCGCGAAAGAAGACCGAACTCAACATTTTTCGTCGTTTAGGTAAGTACGGGCGTTTCCCAAGCGTGTTCGGCGCGCGCGTCTCGCACACGGTCGAGGAAGCGGAACAGCAGTATGAGTCCAAAAGCCGGCAATTGTACCTCGGAACGAAAATGACTTCAGTACAGCGCTCCGTTTTGTTTTCAGCAGCCGACCGGTACGGCAACGTTGTGTTATTCTTTATTGCGACCGCGGTTCTCTCGCGCCTGCTGACGCCAGGAGAATTCGGAGTCTATGCCTTCGTCAGCGCCGTCACGGCCGTTATTGGAGCATCCTTTCAGGAGTTCGGGGGGGCGAATTATCTGATCCAGAAGCCCGAACTGTCCCGCTCAGACGTTCGCTCGGCTTTCACCGTGACATTCGGAATCTCGGCGGCCATTGCTGTTCTCCTGTTCCTCCTAGCCGGGCCGCTATCACAATTGCTCGCGCTGGAGGGCTTGAAGAGAGGCATCGAGGTTTCCGCGTTGAATTTTCTGCTGTTCCCCTTCTCCGGGACCATATCCGCTCTCTTGCGCCGAGACATGAAATTCGGCGCGCTCGCCGTCTGCAGGCTCATCGCGAATGCAACGATCGCCGTGGTTTCGATCGCGCTTGGGGTGGCGGGTTTCAGCTACATGGCCCCCATATGGGGCGGCGTCGCGGGGAATATGATCCTGGCTATCATGCTGCTGGTCAGACATCGAAACTTCGGTGCACTGCGCCCGTCCCTGCTGGAGTACCGTGAGGTCGTCGGCTTTGGCCTCTATTCCAGCGGGGTGAGTGTCATCAATACGTTCTACAATCTCGCGCCTCAACTGTTCATCGCGAGAATTCTCGATTTCTCGTCAGTGGGTCTGTACAGCCGCGCGATCAACTTGACTCAGGTTTTTGACAGGTTCGTTGCGGAGGTATTGAACCCGGTCATCCTGCCGGCGATTGCCGCAAGGCGCAAAGCCGGAGAAGACTTGAAGACGGTGTACCTCGAGGCCATCGAGCTACTTTCGGTCGTGCAATGGCCACTCCTGTTGTTCGTGGCGATTATGGCGCGACCGATCATCTCGGTCTGGCTAGGCGAGACTTGGCTGGAGGTCGTGCCTCTGGTGCGTCTGCTCTGCATCGCGAACATGGCGCTTTTTGCAGGATGCTTGAGTTATCCGGTTCTTGTAGCTGCTGGAAGCGTGCGCAACGCGTTGATCTCCTCTTTCATTGCTCTTCCGCCGTCGCTTCTCGTAATTTTGTGCGCATCCTTCTTCAATGTGCAAGCTGTCGCTGCATCTGCTCTTTTTACCTTACCGTTCCAGGCTGCAGTCGCGATCTTCTTCATCGGGCGGCACATAGGCCTCAGGCCAATGGATATTGCTCGCGTGTTGAGGAAGAGTAGTTTCGTCACGGCTGCAACTGCGCTCGGAGTCGCCGGCTGTGCGGCGCTAACGGAAGCAGGAATATTGACATCCCTTGCCGGTCTGGTCTTGGCATTTTTGGCTGCGGCGCTTTGCTGGTGGCTTGGGCTGCTACTGACTGGCCATCCGCTGCTGCGTCAGCTTCATTTTTTTGCAGCTGGTCTGGCCCGCGTTGCGCCAAAACTGAGGCCATCGCGTTCAGCCATGTAAGGCGTCATGGCGAGTTTGGAGACAGAGATGCCTATTACGGAGGATGTAAAACTTGGCAGCGACGTCAGGATATTTCATCCGGAACTGGTCAACCTCTACGGCTGCGTCGTGGGCGACGAGACCAGGATCGGGGCTTTCGTCGAGATCCAGGCGGGGGCAAAAATCGGCGCGCGTTGCAAGATATCGTCGCACAGCTTCATCTGCGAGGGTGTCGCGATCGAGGACGAAGTGTTCGTTGGTCATGGCGTGATGTTCACGAACGACAAATTTCCGAAGGCGACAACCGCGGATGGTCGTCCTCAGCAAGCGTCGGACTGGACGCTGCAGCGCACTCATGTCGGCAGGGGAGCGTCTATCGGCTCGAATGCCACCATTCTATGCGGTGTGACGATCGGTGCGGGTGCCTGCGTAGGCGCGGGTGCGGTGGTGACGAAGGACATTCCGCCCGGTGCCATCGTCGCCGGAGTTCCCGCTCGGGCTCTGCCCGCAGCCGACGACAGCGGCAGGAGCGGTCGCGGCTGCTGAAATGGTCGAAAAGCATATTACCGTTAAGATATATTCCGCCTAAATTTAATTCTTGATTAAATTGAATAACGAGATTTAAATAACCGCTATAATAAATTCAACCCGATCCAAGGTTTTGAATGTTGATACCCTTCCTGGACCTGAAAGAGCAATATAGCCAGATCAAGCCGGAAATCGACGCCGCGGTGGCGAGGGTTGTCAGCAGCGGGCACTTTGTGCTCGGACCCGAGGTTACAGCCTTCGAGGAACGCTTTGCGGATTATTGCAAGACCGCCCATTGCCGGGCGGTGAACAGCGGTACTTCGGCGCTTCACCTTGCCTTGCTGGCGGCGGGCGTCGGACCCGGTGACGAGGTCATCACAGTATCCATGACGTTCGTCGCGACTACCGCGGCCATTCTCTACAGCGGCGCCAAGCCCGTGTTCGTCGACGTTGACCCGGTCACATGGACGATGGATCCCGGCTTGATCGAAGCGGCGATAACACCGCGAACCAAAGCCATTCTGCCGGTTCATCTTCACGGCCTGATGTCCGACATGGATCCCATCATGGAGATCGCGCGGCGCTACGGTCTGGTCGTCATTGAGGACGCTGCGCAGGCGCACGGCGCGGAGTACCGGGGACGCCGCGCAGGCTCGATCGGAGATCTGGGGTGCTTCAGCTTTTACCCGGGCAAGAATCTGGGAGCATTCGGCGAGGGGGGAGCCGTCGTGACTGATCGGCCTGAATTCGCGCGCCGCGTGTCGCTGCTGCGGGATTGGGGGCAGGAGGCGAAATACGACCACGTCATTCCCGGATACAATTATCGCATGGACGAGATCCAGAGCGCGATACTGAATGTCAAGTTGGACTACCTCGAACGCTGGACCGAGGCCCGCCGATCGCTCGCAGAACGATACAACGAACTGCTTTCTGAGCTCCCATTCGCGCGTCCGCGGCCGCCCTCGCACTCCCGCCACGTGTATCATGTCTATTCGATCAGATTGCAGCGGCGCGACGACGCGCTCACATCATTGCGCGACGCCAGCATCGGCGCAGGGATTCACTATCCCATTCCGGTGCATCTGCAGAAGGCCTATGCTGAACTCGGTTATCAGGCCGGTGATCTGCCGGTAACCGAGATGCTTGCGAACGACTTTCTCTCCCTTCCCATTTATCCGGAGCTGCTGCCGGACCGGGCGACCGAAGTTGTCTCCACGTTGAGGAGCGCCGGAGCATTGCGACCTAGCGAAGCCGTCAACAACCAAGCCGGGCAATCACAAAGCGTCACAACAAGGTCCTGCAACAGGAGGGCGTCTTGATTGAGCTCAAGGGTAAGCGCGTTCTGGTCACTGGCGGGGCAGGATTCATCGGCTCCCACATTGTCGATCTGCTCTGCGATGAGGGTTGCATCGAGATCGTTGCCCTCGACAACATGGTCAGAGGCCGGCCGGAAAATCTCCGGCGCGCACTCAGGCGTGGGCCGGTGAGACTGGTTCACGGCGACATACGCGATCGTAAACTGATGGAAGCCTTGGTGAAAGCTGCCGACATCGTGTTTCACCAGGCCGCACTTCGCATCACTCACTGCGCGGCGGAGCCACGCCTGGCCAAGGAGGTTATGGTGGACGCCACCTACGACCTCCTGGAGCTGTGCATCAAGCACGATATCGAGAAGATCATCGCGGCGTCCTCGGCATCCGTATATGGCATGGCCGAGGAGTTTCCGACAACCGAGCGGCAGAACTGCTACAACAACAGGACCTTCTATGGGGCCGCGAAGGCGTTCAATGAAGGCCTACTGCGCGCGTATAATGACATGCACGGTCTCGATTATGTGGCGTTCCGCTACTTCAACGTCTATGGCAGCCGCATGGACATCCACGGGCGATACACCGAGGTCTTGATCCGCTGGATGGAACGGCTGGAAGCCGGATTGCCTCCCATTATCTTTGGTGACGGCCGCCAGACCATGGATTTCGTCCACGTCCGCGACATCGCGCGCGCGAATATCCTTGCGGCCAGGTCCAAGGTTACCGATGAGGTCTTCAACGTCGGGAGCGGCACCGAAACCAGCCTGACCGAGCTGGCGATGGCGCTTGCATCCGTGATGGGACGCCGCGGCCTGACACCGGAATTCGCACCGGAACGCTCGGTCAATCCGGTGCCTCGACGGCTGGCATCGACAGGCAAAGCCGAGCGTCTGCTGGGGTTCCGCACCACGGTTTCGCTCGAGCAGGGGCTCGCCGACCTCGTGAAATGGTGGCGATCAGAACGCGAACTCGCTTCGGATCGTCAGCGCCAGGTGGCGACATCGTGATCCCGATCGCAGCTCCGCTGCTTGCGGACGAAGAAGCCGACGCTGCGCGCGCCGTGGTGCTGTCGGGCTGGGTATCGCAAGGTCCTCAGGTGGCTGCGTTCGAGAACGAGTTCGCCGCACTTGTCGGCGCCCCGCATGCCTGCGCGGTCGCGAATTGCACGACCGCCCTGCAGCTCGCCTTGGCCGCGCTGGGTATCGGCAGGGGCGATGAGGTGATCACGGTCAGCCATTCCTTCATCGCGACCGCAAACGTCATCCGACATCAGGGCGCCACTCCGGTCTTTGTCGATATCGAGCCAGAGACATATAATCTGGATTGCGCCGGGCTGGAGGAAGCTATCACCGAGCGCACCCGCGCGATCATCGCGGTCCATCAGATGGGCATGCCATGTGATATGGCTGCACTGATGGCCATAGCGCGCCGCCACGGCGTCGCCGTGATCGAGGACGCAGCTTGTGCCGTCGGATCGCAGATCCGGATGAACGGGGAATGGGCGCCGATCGGCGCGCCGCATGGAGATATTGCCTGCTTTTCCTTTCATCCGCGAAAGGTGATCACGACAGGTGAGGGGGGGATGCTCACGACTGCGAATGCCGAGCTTGACCGCAAGTTCAAGTTGCTGCGCCAGCACGGCATGAGCGTTCCGGATACGGTGCGACACAACTCGTCGAGCGTGATCTTCGAGGAGTACGTCGTTCTGGGCTACAATTGCCGAATGACGGATATGCAGGCGGCAATTGGGCGCAGACAGCTCGAGCGGCTTCCAGAATTGATCGGCCGCCGGCGAACGGTGGCCGCCAAATATGCCGAGCTACTGGGCAATCTGGAAGGCCTGCGGTTACCAACCGAACCGGAGTGGGCCAGGTCCAACTGGCAGAGCTATTGCGTGCGTCTTCCGGACCGTCTCAATCAGCGGATCGTCATGCAAAACTTGCTCGATAAGGGAATCGCGACGCGACGTGGCATCATGTGCTCGCACCGCGAACTGCCTTACGCAAAGGCGGCGCAACGCCATGATCTTCGCCAATCCGAGCTCGCGCAGGATCGTTCGATTCTGCTGCCAATTTACGCGCAGATGACTGAGGACAATATGCGTCTGGTCTTTGATGCTTTGCGGACAGAACTGGATCGATAGCTAAGGGTACCAACTGAAGTGTTGGCTAGCCGTTCGTTCCCGGAAGCCGTCGCGCATATGAGAAGTCCGTGCGCGCCCAGAGGTGGGTATCGCCGAAGCCGAGCGACATTGATGCTGAGCACCAAAAGACCAACCCGGCTCTACACAGGCGGCAGCTAATGTTGACTAGCATGACTACGTCCAGTGTTCCCGTACCAGGGTTCAGAAGTGTCAGCAATGCAGCCATCCAGGGGGTGGAGCGTTCTCCCGAGCGTCAGCACACCTTCATCATCTTGGTTGCCCTGGTCGGAATCTTCTGTCCTCCAACCCTCCTTCCGCTTGGCGACTTAAATGTTACCGTAGGTCGGCTCGTTGTGATCGTACTTATCCTCCCGGCGGTTGGACTGTTGGTAACGCGCGGACGACACGGCGTGGCATCCGATTTCTTTGCTACTGCCTTGAGTATTTGGATGCTCGCATCGTCGGTGTTAAGCGGTGGGTTTAGGCCGTATGTTGGCGCGGAAGCGCTTGAACTCCTCGGTGCGTATTTGGTCGGGCGCGCTTTTGTTTTCGGTCCTGCCAATTTTCTCGCGTTCATCCGAGCGCTCAAATTGATCACGCCTGTGCTCGTCGCGCTCGCGGTACTCGATATTGTGTCGGGGCGCTACATCACGCTGGATAGTTTCGGAGTACCAAATTCCTGGGCAGAGCGTTTCGGCTGGGTGCGCGCGGCTTCTGTATTTGACGGCGCCGAGCATTACGGAACATTTTGCGTCGCCGCGGCTGCGATCTTTCTTTATTCGGAACACGGAATTCGTCGTGTCCTTTATGTCGGCCTCTGCGCTTTTGGATGTGCGTTGTCGCTGTCATCAGGACCATTGCTGGGTTTCTGTATTGTTATGGCGGTCTCTTTGTACGACCACGTTCTGAAGCGACATGCTTGGAGATGGAAAGCCCTGGTGAGTGCGTTAGCTTGCATCATCATCATGATATCTGTGGTCCACGATCATCCCATAGAGTGGATGCTGATACACTTTACATTGGATCCGCAAACTGGATTTTTCCGAATCGAGACTTGGAGTGCCGCCCTGCCAATTATCAGCCATTCTCCATTTACAGGTCACGGCTTAGTAGAACTCGGCCATTCGGTAGACGAGAGGATCTTCCTGCGGAGTGTCGACAGCCTTTGGTTGCTCGAGGCGCTTCGCTATGGGGTTCCGGCGGTCATCTTACTGATCATGACAATGTTCTCCCCATTATTGAATAAGACGCCGACTCCCGGGACGCACAATGTCCAAACGGGGCTTAGCTTATCCGTCGTAACCATTGCTTTGGTTGGGCTAACGGTTCATTTTTGGGGTGCAACGTGGCTGTTCTTGAACTTGTGCGTTGGAATTAGGGCCTCGCTGGCAGAATATGACGCCAGGCGTTACTAATAGGGATCTGCTTTCGCCGTTGAGCGCCAAGCCGTGGTGATGATAGGCGATCAGTGGTCACGATCTTCCAGATCGCGCTCTTGAGCGATTAATTCGTCCAAAATGAGTAGAGTAAAGGTTGCCGCCAGCTGCAGCGTCAGCGCAGAAACCTATTCTTTGGCTACGCTTACAGGGGTGTTGCGATTCCACACAACTCCTCGGTTTGACCATACCACAAGAGTTAGCATCCTCCACACACGATACGAGCGAATTACAATAAGTATTCCCAAGGCCCGAACCCGAGTGAGAAATCCATCAATTCGATCGGAGGTTAGAATTTCGCCTACATCGAAGAGGGGCGAGCCGAAAACGGCGACCGCACGGCCGAGCCATAGTAGTCTCCAACTCTTATGCTGGCGGGTTGCTGTAAGTGTGTGTTGAATCAGACGGTCCCATTGAACACACAATAGACGAAGCGACGGACGTGCCGGATGAAATACGATCATCTGTGGAATATACTTAAAGACGAGACCGCGGGCCCGCGCTCGGGCCCCCCAATCTTTATCCTCAGCCAATAAAATCCCCCCAAACGGACCCACTTTATGGAAATCTTCGGCGCGTACCGCCAGATTGCCACTGCCTGAAAAGCCATAGTATTCCACGTGCAACTTTTGCCGATATCCAAAAATGCTTTCGTAAGCTTCGATAGCTCCCCACTTTTCGGGATTTTGACGCCAGATCTGGACATCGCCTCCGAGGATAGTGCCTCTGGGAAGGCGATTGAAGGCATCGAGAATAGCGGAAAGCCAGTGTGGATGAGCACGGCAGTCAGCATCAATGAAACAAAAAATGTCGCCGGCGGCATATTTTACGCCGAGATTTCGAGCCGGACCCGGCCCGGGCTCCAGTTCGTACAACAAGCGCACTCCGGAAAACAGTGCAGTGACGGCTTCGGGACGACAGGTTGAGCCATTGTCGACGACAATGACTTCAAACAGCGAGCTATCCAAGGTTTGAGCCTGTAGAGAACCCAGGCATGCCGCAAGACCATCTACCTGATCCAGATGCGGGATGATGACGGAAATCGAGGGCTTCTGCGCGCGTGCCAGGTCCATTTCGTCCTCAATGTCGACTGCATCATTTTCGGGTTATTATTTTAAAATGATTTAATTGCTTTAATATTATATGCATTCATAATAATAAGCAACTGGCGCATCGCCTCTGCGCCCAATGAGGGAGATCCACCTGGAAGCCATCGGTCCCTCGGAAGGCCCGGTCTAACAATCTTGATAAGGAATAGTGCAAGTTCCAAGGGGGCCCTGCAGCTATCACAATCATCCTGCCTGGTTTTCGGTGGCGTTGAGGAGCATGCTCATGCCAGATTGTCGTTGTCGGCTGATCGTCATCGCCTTGATGTCATCCATCTCGGCGAGTGTTGCAGGTGATGCAAACACGCGCCAGTCGCTGACGACGCCCCGCATTGCGGTCGTGAAACCCAGCGACGGATCAGCCAATGCACCTGCCAACACACCGCAGCTGCCAAGCTTGCTGAGCGGCTATGCGGTCCGACCGACCTGGAATGTTGCGGGCGTCGACTACGCCGTTGGTTATGCGAGTGGGACGATCCTCAAGGCGCCGTCGACTATCTCGATGGCCGGGGTGTCGGTGGACAGCGCAAACCATATAATCAACGTCAGTGGCAGCAACGTCACGCTGAGTGGATACGACTTCTCACTGAACGGCGGCTGGCAAGTGTCCGTCAACGGCGGCACGAACGTTGCGATTGAGAACAGCAAATTTGTTGTTGGGAGCAACGGCAACACGCCGATCTATGTGAGCCCCAATGCCAGCAACGTGACCATTCAGAATAATCTGATCGATGGCGCGGGTAGCTCGACGCAGATCTTGATTGCGGCGGACGGCGCAGGCACCACGACGATTCAATACAACATGATCCAGAATGCGTGGGGCCAAAACCTTGTAATGAGCTCCGACGTCGGCGGCGAGAATTGGATTGTTCAGTACAACGTGATCAAAGATGCCGGATTGGGGTACAACGCAGGCGCCCATGGTGATTGGATACAGACCTACAACCTTCCGGGCCACAATACGAACAGCTTTGAGGTGAACTACAACACCTTCATTCAGGATACGCCCATCGCTCAGGGGCGTACCCAAGGCATCAGCGCTTTTTCGGCCAATAGCGGTTCGACAGCGGGTGGGGTGCAGACCGAGTCGTTCAACAACAACACGTTCATTGCCAACAACGGTTCCTACGTCAATTACGGGATCATCCTCGATACCTCCCGACTGATTGGAACGGCCACCATTCAAAACAACTACTTCGATACGACCAATATCGGGAGCGCCAATGGGGGCGGCGGTAGTTGGGAGTACGTTGGAAATTACAATGGGAGCAGCGGCGGCCCATACCACGGGACCGTCACTCAATCGAACAACGCAAATATGGTGACCGGGACCTATTTCAGGCAGAATGGGACGTCAATTAGAGGAGTTGTTGCGTCCCGTTCGGGCGACGACGGTGGTTTCGCCATCGTAATTATTGTAACGCTTGACTTCAGCGCGGCAGTGACGGTCTCAGGCGGCACCCCCACGCTTACCCTCAGCGATGGCGGCGTCGCGACGTATACGGGAGGTTCCGGCACAACTGCCCTTACCTTCAGTTACACGGTCACATCCGAACAGAAATCACCGTTGTTACCGGTGACAGCCGTCAACCCCAACGGTGCGAGCGTGAAGAACACGCGCGGCCAAATGGCGGACCTTGCGCTCAAAGGGATTCCCCAGTTTGCCCCACAGTCGGGCGCGGGTGCGCACAGGGATTAGTTTTGTCCGTTAGTCCGCCTCGCTGGGCAGGTTGATGGGCTGCGCCTGGCCCTTGCTCAGCCGTAGAACTTCTAAGCTAGACCTTGCCCGTGCGACGCTCGTGAGACAGCCACAGCAGCCAGCCTAACGTACTGCTCTTCGGGAGCGCCCATTTGCGATCGCCGACAATCGTTTTTTCTTTAGTCGATGCGCCGAGCCCATTGCGATAATTGCGGTAATCGAGAGCAGTGATGGGTAGCAGCGCCTGACGCAATAGCGGAAATCCTGCTTGGGCCAACCGCCGCCGGTGCTGAAGGCGGGGGATAAATCGGCTGCGCATGCGAACAGGTACGTCAACGTCGAGCAGAGAATAGAGCGCGACCAAGTGAGTCTCGAGGGCGTTCCTCGCAAGCTTGTCTGGGACAAAAGACGCTAGCAGATCCCAATCGATACCTTCGGGAGAATTAGCTAGTTCTCTCAATTCCAAAAGGTGCCGCAGATCGATGTCGCCACTCCAATAATCGGAATCTTGAAACTGATCGTGGACCGTCAGGATCAGAGCCCGATAGGTTGCAGACGGTATGTAGACCGATCCTCGGCCGATATGCGTGAGGGTGCAATGTGGCTTCACATCGCCTGACGCGCGGTAAAAAAAAGCGGGCCCGGGAGGTGCGCGGTGCAAATCAATCATGCCCACGTCACAAAATCTTTTAAGGTCTACGTGCCAATTTCCTACCGAATCCGGTAGGGGCTGATAGTCGATCGTGTAGCCCAGGGCAAGGAGAGCCTTCAACGTCGGCTCGGTCTCGTCGGGCGAAACCATGATGTCGAGGTCAGACATCAGCTTTAAGCCATGGTCCGCTTGAGGCGCCGTCGCAAGGATAGCGGCGCCCTTTAGCAATACGGGAATAACGCCCCGATCGTTTATTGCCCCTACCACCTCAGTCAGCTGATCGACTAGGCGCTTGTTGCGTATCACATTGCGCTCGAACAATTGCTCAATGTAGAAGTAGACATCCTCGGGGATCTGATCTTTGAAACGGGTAGCAAACCGCATCAAAGCAGGCGTTGTCAGTGTTTGGTTCGCCAGGCCGAGAAGCGAGATCCAGTCCGGGTCTTTCGGGACGCGGCCTCGTAAACATTCGCTCCAGTGAATCAGGCGCCGGCTATGGTTAGCCATCATAAAACTCAACTATAGCCCTCCTTGAGCCGCACTCTGATTGAGCTCACGGGTTTCCTCGCAGATATTTATCTGCCTCATTGTCGCTTTGCAAAACCAGTTGTCCGTGACTATCTCGTTGATTCCGGACATCTTTGAGCCCGTTTGATCGGTGGGTGGCAATTAATGTAAGTCGCCCGACCGAATTTATTCCAATGTGCGCCATTCTGCCCGATATTATATTTTGATGCAATTGGGTTTTATTTAAAGTTAAGTTGCGACTGGTGCATTTGGATAGTCGGTCCGTCCGGCGGGGCGACGAAGAACATAGTGTTTCTGCCGGCGCGCCTCGCCCGGACCTATTTGCTGTGGAGGCCGGCAAAGCAGCCAGTTCAATGGTTGGCGGTGTGGCGATGAAGAGCTCCTGATCAGCTGTTCTTATTGTTGCAGGCGCATCGTACGCCCACGATGAAGGCCGCCTTGTTCTGAGAGGCGGATTGAGCACTCATAAGCACGTGTTTAAGAGCGAGCTTAAGAGCGATTGATGGGTCAGATTTCGGTGCTGACGGGTCCGGAACGCCGGCGGCGTTGGAGCGAGGATGAGCGGTGCCGGATCGTTGCGGAGGCCTTTGCGCCGGGATCGTGTGTGGCGCAGGTTGCGCGGGATCACGATATTTCAACGGGGCTGATTTACACCTGGCGGCGTCGGCTTCGCCAGGACCTTGCTGACCAGGGCTTTGTGGAAGCGGCGATGGAAGCGGAGCCGATCAAGGAAGCGGCACCGTCCGGTGAAGTGATCGTGGTGGAATTGACGGGGAGCGGACGGATCAGGATTTGCGGGTCGGCGCCGCCCTTGCTGGTGTCGGCGGTGTTGAAGGCGCTGCGATGATTCCGATCCCCTCTGGCGTGCGGGTATGGCTGGCGACGGGCCATACCGATATGCGGCGCGGCTTTCCGAGCCTGGCTTTGCAGGTGCAGGAGGTCTTGAAGCATGACCCACTGGGGGGGTCATTTGTTTTGCTTCAGGGGGCGCCGTTCAGATCTGATAAAAATCATCTGGCACGATTCTCAGGGAGCGTGCCTGTTTACAAAAAGACTCGAAAGAGGAAGATTCATCTGGCCTTCGGCTGCCGGTGAAGCCGTGACGATCTCTCCGGCGCAGCTTTCTTACCTGCTATCTGGGATCGACTGGCGGAATCCTCAAGAAACTGTGCGTCCAACGCGAGTTGGATAGCATTCTGCGATTGAACCTACCGGGAAATCTGATTCACTGGCTTCATGAGTTTGAAGCCGGATGACCTTCCTTCGGATCTCGCCAGCGCCCAGGCGGCGCTGTTGATCGAACGTGAGGCGCTGCGGGCTGAACGCGACGCGCGGCTGAGGGTCGAGGTCGAACGCGATGCGGCCGCGGCGAAGGTCAGCCGGATACAGGCCGAAGCCATCAATTGGCAAGCCGAAGCGGCGAACGCGCGGGCGAAGCTGTCGGACAATGAGGCGCTGATCGCGCATCTCGAGCTGCGGATCGAGAAGCTCAAACGCGAACTGTACGGGCCGCGTTCCGAGCGCACGGCGCGGCTGATCCAGCAGTTGGAATTGGAACTTGAAGAACTCGTCACCACGGCGAGCGAGGATGAGCTCGCCGCGCAGGCCGCGGCGGCAAAGGCGCAGAGCGTACGCGCCTTCACGCGCAAGCGGCCGGTGCGCAAGCCATGGCCGGACGACATCGAACGCGAGCGCGTCGTCATTGAGGCTCCAACGACCTGCGCCTGCTGCGGTGGATCGCGGCTGGCGAAGATCGGTGAGGATGTGACCAAGACGCTGGAGGAGATCCCGCGCCGCTTCAAGCTGATCGAGACGGTACGCGAGAAGTTCACCTGCCGCGATTGCGAGAAGATCAGCCAGCCGCCCGCGCCGTTCCATGCCACGCCGCGCGGCTTCATCGGCCCACAATTGCTGGCGACGATCCTGTTCGACAAGTTCGGCATGCATATCCCGCTCAACCGCCAGAGCGCGCGCTTGAAGGCCGAGGGGATCGACCTGCCGTTGTCGACACTGGCCCACCAGGTCGGCCACGGGACCTTTGCCGTCATGCCGCTCTTCCACTTGATCGAACGCCATGTACTCGCTGCCGAGCGCCTGCATGGCGACGACACCACCATCCGTATCCTGGCGAAGGGCAAGTGCACGACCGGGCGGATCTGGACTTATGTGCGGGATGACCGGCCCTTTGCCGGGCCTGCGCCGCCGGCGGCGGTCTATTACGCCTCGAGCGACCGACGAGGCGAGCACCCCCAGAAGCATCTGGCCGCCTTCGCCGGTATCCTGCAAGCCGATTGCTACAACGGCTTCGAGCCGCTGTTCGACCCGCAAAAGAAAGCGATGCCGATCACACCGGCGTTTTGCCTGGCCCATGCGCGGCGGGGCTTCTTCGAGCTGGCTGACATCGAGAAAAATGCTCGGGAAGGTAAGAAGGGCAAACCGGTCTCTCCGATCGCGCTGGAGGCGGTCAGACGCCTCGATGCGTTGTTCGAGATCGAGCGCGCCATCAACGGCCGCGGCGCCGACGAGCGGCGCGCCGTGCGCCAGGAAAAGAGCAAGCCGCTTCTCGAGGACATGCACGCCTGGTTGCTGCGTGAGCGCGAAACCCTCTCGCGCTCCTCCGAGGTCCTGAAGCCTATGAACTACATGCTCAGGCGCTGGGACGACTTCGCCCGCTTCCTCGACGATGGCAGGATCTGCTTGACCAACAATTGCGCTGAGCGCGCATTGAGGGGCATCGCATTGGGAAGGCGCAACTGGACCTTCGCCGGCAGCCAGCGTGGCGCCGACCGTGCCGCCATCATGCTGACGATGATCACGACCTGTCGCCTCAACGACGTCGATCCCAAGGCCTGGCTCGCCGACGTCCTCGCCCGTATCGCCGATCTTCCCGCGTCGCGTCTGCACGAACTGCTGCCCTGGGAATGGAAGCTCCTGCGCCAAGCCGACAAGCCCGCCGCTCAGCAGGCCGCCTGACCTTCACGCAACGCCATCATAGAGCTCGCCGTGCCCGCGCGCATGCGTCAATCAGGCGGTCCTCGTCGTATGCGTACGGCGCATCTCTCCAACGCATCGGTACTGTTGGCCAATGCTCAGCATGTCTCGTTACAGCCGAACGTATTGCAGAGGTCGAAGCCGGAATGCGAGTTTTAAGAATCGTCCCCCACCGAGGCCGGCACGTACCGGTGCCAGTATGTTTGCATCGAACCTTTTTTAATAGCGGCCGGAAGCGCTGAAACGCTCAACGTAAATGTACTTTGAAACAGGCTGGAGTGTTGCCGGACAGCCTGTTTGGGGTGCAGAGCCATTATCTTGAGCTACTCACTAATGCATCTCCAGTTTTGATCCGCGAACCGATGGCGTGAGCCGAGTTCGGTCTGATTCCGGTGGAAGGGCAATACTGTGGACGACGGTCGCCGTGTTCTCCGGGTTGTTATTACGGTTTGAGGTTTCTGGGCCGCCAATGCCAAGGCAAAACGTCGCAATAGCGGAGAAGGGATTGAGCTCCGGCTAAGCGGGATGCTGCCTGGTAGGCGACGTAAGGTTGTTCGAGCCGGGCGGCCATTTGTCGGAGCGATAAACTGAGATGGCGAGCTCACAATCAGTGGCTCGCGACCTGATGGGGGCGAGCGTGAGCTTGCGCGAGGTCATAACCGTCAATGCAGGTTGGAGTTGGATGTTTAATCCACTGCTCCGGCGACGTGGAATGTGGTCGGAGCCGTAGGGATGGCCAGGATCGACCGTTCCCATACGCCAAGCGGCCGGACGCGTGAGGACCGATTCATTGGCTCGAAACGGTTCGCCGGTGGGGCGGCGCCTGGGTTCACCGGAGGTCGGGTTCGTCATGGCAGATGACATCGGCTTAATTCGCCCGAGTACTTACGCGCCGCGATCCTCAAAGCAGTCGCTCTGAAGAAGGCATCTACGCGCCGATTGAGTTGCGCGAGGACGGCATGCTGTTGGACCCGACGATAGTTGTCCGATTCCTTGCTTGCAGTCAGTTCGCGCCGAATGCTTCGGCCTCAGTTATTTTCGGTGCGGATGTCGCGCAGTTTATGAGGGGGCCTGGAAAACAGTTTTATTTTTTAAATGGTGAATTTGTTTCACTGAAGAGCGCCAGTGTTTGGTTGTTTAAATTCAATATAGAGAGGTGGATGACTTAAATTACCTTTGCGGAGCCGCGATGTCGTCCAAAAAAAGCCTCCGGTGGACGGTCATCAAGCGCTCATTCGTGTCGCGCCTGCTGTTCGCGCTTTGGGTTGCTCGATCGGGTTTGAGCGCGCGCACGAGAAGCAAACTTTCTCAAACTTCTCAAACTATGAACTAGGGGATTTGAATGGCTCTGAACGACGGATCAGCCAATGCACCTGCCAACACACCGCAGCTGCCAAACTTACTGAGCGGCTATGCGGTCCGACCGACCTGGAATGTTGCGGGCGTCGACTACGCCGTTGGTTATGCGAGTGGGACGATCCTCAAGGCGCCGTCGACTATCTCGATGGCCGGGGTGTCGGTGGACAGCGCAAACCATATAATCAACGTCAGTGGCAGCAACGTCACGCTGAGTGGATACGACTTCTCACTGAACGGCGGCTGGCAAGTGTCCGTCAACGGCGGCACGAACGTTGCGATTGAGAACAGCAAATTTGTTGTTGGGAGCAACGGCAACACGCCGATCTATGTGAGCCCCAATGCCAGCAACGTGACCATTCAGAATAATCTGATCGATGGCGCGGGTAGCTCGACGCAGATCTTGATTGCGGCGGACGGCGCAGGCACCACGACGATTCAATACAACATGATCCAGAATGCGTGGGGCCAAAACCTTGTAATGAGCTCCGACGTCGGCGGCGAGAATTGGATTGTTCAGTACAACGTGATCAAAGATGCCGGATTGGGGTACAACGCAGGCGCCCATGGTGATTGGATACAGACCTACAACCTTCCGGGCCACAATACGAACAGCTTTGAGGTGAACTACAACACCTTCATTCAGGATACGCCCATCGCTCAGGGGCGTACCCAAGGCATCAGCGCTTTTTCGGCCAATAGCGGTTCGACAGCGGGTGGGGTGCAGACCGAGTCGTTCAACAACAACACGTTCATTGCCAACAACGGTTCCTACGTCAATTACGGGATCATCCTCGATACCTCCCGACTGATTGGAACGGCCACCATTCAAAACAACTACTTCGATACGACCAATATCGGGAGCGCCAATGGGGGCGGCGGTAGTTGGGAGTACGTTGGAAATTACAATGGGAGCAGCGGCGGCCCATACCACGGGACCGTCACTCAATCGAACAACGCAAATATGGTGACCGGGACCTATTTGGGTGGCCAGAGCGGGACGCCTTCATCGGGAACAACCGCACCGTCCACGACCCCACCGTCGACGACAGCGCCGGGCGCGCCGACCATCGCCTCCTTCTCGACCGATAGCGGCACCGCTGGCGACAAGATCACCAACGACAGTACCATCGAGCTCAAGGGGGCCGCTGCTGCCGGCAGCACGGTCAAGTTCTACGACGGTACGACCCAGATCGGTTCGACGACGGCGGACTCAAGTGGCAATTGGGATTACATCACAAAGGTCCTGACTGATGCGAAGCATACGCTGACCGCAACGGCAACCAACTCGTCGGGGCAGACCAGCGCGGCGTCGTCTGCGTTGACCGTCACCGTCGATACCAAAGCGCCGACTGCGCCGACCATTGCCAGCCATACGGTGAACAGTGCAAATCAGGTGGTGTTGTCGGGCACGGCCGAGGCGAGCAGCGTCGTAAAGGTGTTCGACGGCACGACCCAGATCGGGACCGCGACGACCAACAGCAGCGGCGTGTGGGCCTATACCACGGCCGGTCTTGCGGCCGGTTCGCACAGCCTCACCGCGAAGGCAATGGACGCGGCGGGCAACACCGGCGCGGCGTCCACGGCGTTCGCGGCTAGCATCGGGACTTCGACGTCCCCAACCACACCGACGTCCCCAACCACACCGACATCCCCAACCACACCGACGTCGCCAACGCCAACTGCTGGCACGGTCATCGAGTCGGCTGGTGCAACACGTCTCGTTGAGAGTAACGACAAATACTACCTCAACAGCAGCACCGGGACGGGCCCGTCGCTGAAGTATCACGGCGTGGATTTTGTGGACGGGTCAGATGGCACCTGGGCACCAATTGGTGCGGAGAAGACCGCGACGGGCTATGAGGTTGTCTGGAAGGAGGCGAGCACCGGTCAGTACACGGCCTGGAACACCGACAACAACGGCAACTACGTTTCCCACGTCAGCAGCCTGACCGGCTCCACGTCAGGCGGCTCGGTGTCCGGTACGGATTCTGGCCTTAAATCGCTCGAGACGACCTTCCACCAGGATCTGAACGGTGACGGGCAGATCGCTGCTACCAGTTCGACCACACCGACGTCGCCAACGCCAACTGCTGGCACGGTCATCGAGTCGGCTGGTGCAACACGTCTCGTTGAGAGTAGCGACAAATACTACCTCAACAGCAGCACCGGGACGGGCCCGTCGCTGAAGTATCACGGCGTGGAGTTTGTCGAGGGGTCAGATGGCACCTGGGCGCCGATTGGTGCGGAGAAGACGGCTACGGGCTATCAGGTCGTCTGGAAGGAGGCGAGCACGGGTCAGTACACGGCGTGGAACACCGATAGCAACGGCAACTATGTTTCTCATGTCAGCAGCCTGACCGGCTCCACGTCCGGCGGCTCCGTGTCGGGTACGAACTCTGGGCTTAAATCGCTCGAGACCAGCTTCCACCAGGATCTCAATGGTGACGGGCAGATCGGTACTTCCAGCGTAACTACGTCGTCTACGAGCACCAGTCAGGTTGCTCCGTCGAGCTCGACGGGCAGCAACACACAGACGAGCACGTCAGGCAATGACGTCTTCGTTGGCACCAGCAAGGCCGACACTTTCTCGTTTGCCGCGAATTTCGGCAACGACGTCATCAAGGGCTTTGTTGCCCGCGGACCTGCCCACGATACGGTCGAGTTCAGCAAGACCGTGTTCGACAGTTTCGCGAGCGTTCTCTCCCACGCGGCCCAATCAGGCACCGACGTCGTGATCGCGACGGGAAGCGACACGCTTACGCTGAAGAACACCAAGCTGGATGCGTTGACCAGCCACGACTTCCACTTCGCGTAGGGGACTGCGTAACCACATAGACTAGTACTCAACAACGGCCTCGGGGGATCTCTTGGGGGATCCTCCGACAAGGCATGACTCAAGGGCGGCTGCCATGATGGACTTTAGACGGCGGGGGGTGATCCCCCCGCCTGCGAATCTTTTTCGCATTCCACTTCTGCGCATATCAGGACTATGGGCTGGCGGAGGACAGTTGGCGGATGACACCGAACTGCGGACGCCGCGACTGATCGGCTGGGCAAAGCGCTCGGTCGAAGTCCTGCGGCAACGGATATTTGCTGGTCGATCCCAGCCGGCGAAGGATTATGACGAGCCGCAGTCAGAGATGTCGGCTTTCCTGCGGTCTTGCCGCCGGATTTTCTGGGCTCTCGCGGCCTTCAGCGGGATGAGCAATCTCCTCATGCTCACCGGCTCCTTCTTCATGCTGCAAGTCTATGATCGGGTGCTGCCCGGGCGCAGCATACCGACGCTGATCGCCTTGATGGTCCTGGCCGCGGTCCTCTACCTGTTTCAGGGTGGGCTCGACTTCGTCAGAAGCAGGATCAGCGCGCGGGTCGGCCGGTATTTCGATGAAAGGCTCGGCGTTCGCATATTCGACGCGCTTGTGCGCCTGCCTTTGAAGACCAGGGCTGATGGCGACGGCCTGCAGCCGGTGCGGGATCTTGATCAGGTCCGCAGCTTTTTGTCGAGCGGCGGGCCGACGGCGCTGTTCGATCTGCCGTGGATGCCGATCTATCTCGGCGTCTGCTTCCTCTTCCACTTCTGGATTGGGGTCACTGCGCTGGCCGGCGCGTTGGTGTTGATCGGCATTACCATGCTCACAGAAACCCGGACGCGGGGGCCGGCGAAGGCGTCCTCCCGCCTCGCGGTCTCGCGAACGGCACTCGCGCTCGAGGGCCGACGAAATGCGGAGGTTCTGCAGGCCATGGGCATGCGGCAGCAGGCGGCGTTGCGTTGGCAGGATGTCAACGCGAAGTATCTCGCGGCTCATGAGCGGGCCAGCGATGTAGCAAACAGCCTCGGCGGCGCCTCCAAGATCTTCCGGGCCATCCTGCAGTCGCTGGTTCTTGCCGTTGGCGCAGTCCTTGTCATCAACCAGGAATCGACGGCCGGCATCATCATCGCCGGATCGATCCTCAGCGCGCGGGCCTTGGCGCCCGTCGAACTGGCCATTGCGAACTGGAAAGGGTTCGTCGCTGCGCGGCAGTCGGGACAACGGCTCGATGCTTTGCTAAAGCTACTCCCCAGCGAGGAAGAACGGCTGGCATTGCCTCCTCCTGTTGAAGCTCTCACCGTCGAGCATCTCTGTATCGGCGCCCCGAACTCGGAGCGGCCCACCGTCAATGAAGTGTCGTTCCAACTGCGGCGCGGGCAGGCGGTTGGAATCATTGGGCCGAGCGGATCGGGCAAATCGACGCTGGCACGCGCGCTGGTGGGAGTATGGCCGAGCATTCGAGGCCGCATACGGCTGGACAATGCCGCACTCGATCATTGGTCTTCTGACGCCCTCGGCAAGCACATCGGGTACCTGCCTCAGGACGTGGAATTGTTCGATGGCAGCGTTGCAATGAACATTGCGCGGTTCGATCCGCAGGCGACCGCCGCCGCTGTTCTGGAGGCCGCGCATGCCGCGGGCGCGCACGATCTCATCCTCTCGTTTCCGGACGGCTACGGCACGAAGATCGGCGAGGGAGGATTGGCGCTGTCGGCGGGGCAGCGGCAGCGCATCGGGCTCGCACGCGCGTTCTACGGCAAACCGTTCCTGGTCGTGCTCGACGAGCCATCCTCCAATCTCGACGCCGAGGGCGAGGAGGCGCTGACCGAGGCGATCCTGAACGTGCGCCGTCGCGGCGGGATCGTCGTCGTGGTCGCCCATCGTCCGAAGGCGCTTGAAGGCGTCGATCATGTCTTGTGCCTCGGGGAAGGCAGAGTTCAGTCCTTCGGCAAGAGAGAGGAGGTCCTGAAGAAGGTCTTGCGAAATCCCGTGCCCCTCAAGGTGGTCGCGGAAGCTCAAGGAGGCAGCCGATGAACGGACAGGTGGCGCCGGCGATGCAGTCCATCCAGCGTTACATGATCGTCGGTATGATCATGTTCGGTCTGGTGACATTTGGGGTCGGCGGTTGGGCTACAACGAGCCAGTTGTCGGGCGCCGTGATCGCCCAGGGCGTGGTCGTGGTGGATTCGAGCGTCAAGAAGGTTCAGCACGCCACGGGTGGGATCGTGGGTGAGTTGCGTGTGCGCCAGGGCGATCGGGTCAATGCAGGCGACGTTTTGATCCGTCTCGACGAGACTCAGACGCTCGCCAATGCGACGATCGTCACGAACAGCATCGATGAACTGCTCGCGCGCCAGGCTCGTCTGGAGGCCGAGCGCGATGGTGCCGAGCAGCTGGTGTTTCCCAAGGTGCTGCTCGACCGAGCCAAGGAGAGCAACTCCGAGGCTAACCGCGCCATCACTGCGGAGCGGAAGCTGTTCGACCTTCGCCGTCAGGCAAGGAGCGGCCAGAAAGCGCAGTTGCAGGAGAAAAGCGCGCAGTTGGAGAACGAAATCAAGGGCTATACGGGGCAGACCGAGGCCAAGCAGAAGGAAGTCGAATTCATCCGCCAGGAGCTGGAGGGCGTGCGCAGCCTCTGGCAGAAGAATCTGGTGCCGATCACGCGGCTTAATTCCCTCGAGCGCGACTCCGCGCGCATCGAAGGCGAGCGCAGCCAGTTGGCCGGCATGATTGCGCAATCGAAAGGCAAGATCTCCGAAATCGGCCTCCAGATCATTCAGATCGACCAGGACCTGCGGACGGAAGTCGGCAAGGACCTGATCGAAACGCGCTCAAAACTCTCCGAACTGGGCGAGCGCAAGACTGCGGCGGTCGATCAATTGCATCGGATCGATATCAGGGCGCCACAGACCGGCCGCGTCCACGAGCTTAGCGTCCACACGGTCGGCGGGGTCATCTCACCCGGTGAGCAAATCATGCTGATCGTGCCTGACGCGGACTCGCTTGCCGTCGAGGTCAAGCTCGCCCCGCGCGACATCGACCAGGTCTATGTGGGGCAGACCGCGACAATGCGGTTCGCTGCGTTTAACCAGAAGACCACTCCGGAGATCGATGGAGAGGTCAGCATGGTCTCGGCAGATATCACGCAGGATCAGCGCGCCGGCACAAGTTACTACACGGGTCGCATCCTGCTGAAGCCGGAGGAGCTGGCGAAGCTCGGCTCGGCCAAGCTGCTGCCAGGAATGCCGGTCGAGGTCTTCATCAAGACGGCTGGCCGAACTGCGCTGTCGTATCTGCTCAAGCCACTGCACGATCAGGCGGAGCGTGCATTCAAGGAGCGCTGAGTCTCGGTGCAAGCCGTGAGCAGCGCTTGACGAAACGCACGCGAGCTGGCGCCCCTATACCTGGGGCGTCAGCTTTGCTGCGCCCGACCCCGCAGTAGATCGCGCGCCCATCGACCGATCGGCCGCGGTGAGTGTCTGTCGCGCCGTGCCGAGATCACGGATCGTTCAAGCGACCGTCCGCTCAGCACGTCCATCCGCTTGGCGCGCAGGGTCATCGCGACGACGAAGCCGAGTATTGAAGCTTCAGCTCCCACAATGACGAGCAGCTCAATTGGCATATGAAATCAGTCCTGCTGCGAGGGCTGTGTTTTGCGATTTGAGCATGGCGGGTAATTAAATCAATAAAATAATCTGCGACCGGAAAACCGTCCGTCTCGCTTTGGGGTGGCGACGCCGGTTGTCTGGGATCGCGCTTCGCGCGGCTTGCAGGAAAAGGGCCGGTCTTGCCCGGTTTCTCGCTCCATTCTCGCTCCTGGTTTGCAATCGTCGCTGACGCGACGCGAATTGGCCATCGCGTTTAAATAAGATAAATAATCTTGTGTTAATTTCGCCAATTAAATATAAATATATAGATTAAATAACGAAGTGGGTGATCTGCGCGATCGGCAGCGTGGTGCCGAGGTCCGCGTCGATCTGCCATTCGCAGGAGGATCGGCAAATGCAGCGAACCTCAGGCTTGGTCATCGCGGCAGCCGTCGTGATCATCTTCGGGGGCGTTCAATGGGCCGGTGCGGCATTGCTCGCCGTGCCAAGGCTCCCCCAAGCGGACCCTGCGCACATCGAGCTGGGGCGTCCGGCTCTTCCGCCCCTCACTTTCACCTTGTTTTGCCTACGCTATGAGGCCGAATGCCGTCCGCGGCGATTCTTTCGGGGCGGGTCGATCCGGTTGACTGAGGAGCGATGGGCGGAGCTGCGGGAGATCAATCGCAGGGTCAATCTCGCGATCGAGCCGGCCCGCAACGAGCTCGGTCTTGCGGGCGAGGCGTGGATCATCAATCCCGCTCGTGGCGATTGCAACGATTACGCGGTGAGCAAGCGCCACGAGCTGCTTCGGCGCGGCTGGCCGGCTCGCGTCCTGCTATTGAGCGAAGTCGTCGTCAGTTCCGGTGAACATCATCTGGTGCTGCTCGTACGTACCGGGAGCGGCGATCTCGTGCTCGACAATCTCACGCCGCAGGTCAAGCCATGGTCGCGGACGCCCTATCGCTGGGTTCGCGTGCAAAGTCCGAGTCGCAATGGGCTTTGGGCGGCGGTGGGGCAGGAAGGGGCGTGAGCGCGCGGGCGCCAGCATCGCTCCGCACAAAACGTACTGTATAACAGCCCCTTGCCCCATTAATTCAATTGTAAAATAAAATCGAGAATTTAATATGGGTGTGAGAGGTTAAATGACTAAAACGTGAGAGCAGAAAATGGAGCTCCGGGGGAACATTGAAATAGCAACTGAGGAATTTCGAAAGACGAGGATTGTTCCGTCTTCGCGCAAAGGTGTGGTGAGACGCTTCGAGCTTCTCGAGCAAACGGGAGCTAGAGCGAATCCTTGCCGGCGCCAACGTCCCTCATGGCGTTACCTGGTCTTGTGGTATGTGACCTCTGTCGCGTTGCTTTTGCTATTTCCAATATTGAGTTTTGGGCCGTCATTGTGGCGGCTTCCCGCCGCCCAGTCGCTTCCATTTGGCTGTCTTATAGCGTCTTTCGTCCTAAGCGCCGCATATACTCCTTTGATCCCGCCCTCATCCCCGGGGTTGCGATTGGGCAGGACCATCGTGGCCACAACGACGATTTTTGGTGTGGTCTTCTTGGGGTTTGTCCTAGCCAAAGCCGATTATTCCCGCGCCATCACGCTCGGCATTTTCACGTCTGCCTTGGTGCTCGTCCCCGCCCCGTACTTCGTAGGCACTGCGGCGCTGCACCAAGCTTTGGCGCTTGGCGGGCTGCTGGCAGCGGCCGCCGCGGGTTCGTTCGCATTGCGCGTTACGCCCGAGGCCACGGCGCTGCACACCAACACCTTGATCAAGACTCAGTTCTACAACCTAGACGTTCACACTTATTCGAACGCGTTTCCAAAATCTGCGGTGCGCGGCGGTGCGCTCGCCCGGATCGGCGATCGTTATCTTGTGGTGAGCGGAGATGGTCATCTCCATGTCTTCTCCTGGGAAGCAGTGGACCACGTGACCGTCTCTACACTGCCGTCCCGGGTGCCCATCAACGGTGAGGCGTTTTCCGCGGCTGCCGGGCGTCCGTGGGCAGATCGCTTTGAGGCAAATGCACCGCAGGAAGGCCAAAGGAGGCAGGTCGGACACGAAATTCTCAATGCCGAGTGGTTCAGAGCGTATGGCTTGCTAGTTCAGGAGGTCGGAGCGGTTGCCCGCATCTTCGTCTCGCATCCTTACTGGCATGCCACTGAGGAATGTTGGACCGAACGAGTCTCCGTGCTGGAGTCTGACCGCGCCGCAATTCTTCGCGGCGAAGCTTCTTCCGAATGGAAAACTCTGTTTGAAACCACACCCTGTCTTCCGGTCCGCGGCGAGCACCGCCGCCGCGGCATTCCGTTTGTCGGTTATTTTGGAGGCGGCCGGATGGTCCTCCTGGGCGCAGATACGCTGCTGTTGACTGTCGGTGATTTTGGCTTCGACGGGCTTGCTTCAGTTCATGCTTATCCGCAGGATCCGTCCGCGTCGTACGGTAAAACAATTGCGATCAACATCCGTGATGGCTACGCTACAATCTTCACGGCCGGTCACAGGAATCCGCAAGGCCTCTACGTTGACCCGTCTGGGACAATATGGTCGACCGAGCATGGGCCGCAGGGCGGCGACGAACTCAATCGGCTGCTCCGGGGCGCAAACTATGGCTGGCCATACGCGACCTATGGAACAGACTATGGTTCGTTCTCGTGGCCGCTGAACAAGTCTGAAGCGGAGCAGAAGGGCTATGAAGCTCCAGTGTTCGCTTGGGTGCCCTCGATCGCAGTTTCGAATCTAGTCGGGGTGGAGCGCGGAGCGTTTTCGCAGTGGCAAGGTGATCTCCTGATCGCCACACTCAAGGCGGCGACGCTGTTTCGTGCGCGCGTTCGGGGCGGTCAAGTCAAATACCTCGAGGCTGTCCCGATCGGTAGCGGCATTCGCGATATCATCGAGGGTCATGATGGCAGCCTCTTGCTATGGACGGATGATCAATCATTGATCTCGCTGCGGCCGAGAGAAGGTTCAACGGGCGAGGCCCTTTTTGCCGAAAAGTGCAGTAGCTGCCATCAGTCGAAGTTGATCAGCGGAAATCGGATCGGACCGGACCTGCTCGGCATCGTGGGTCGTCGAGTCGCGTCGGTCGAGAGCTATCCTGATTATTCGTCAAGCTTGCGCGCGGTGGGAGGCACATGGACCGAAGAACGCCTGGCGGAGTTTCTCAAAGCGCCAGGCAATTTCTGTCCTGGGACGAGAATGGATTTCGCGGGTGAGGCCAGCACGACAGAGCTCCAAGCGATCCTTGGCTATCTGCGGACACTTTGACAGGGTACAAGGCAAAGTACCTTTTCGCGGCGCGACTTTGACTTCTGTGTCCCATTTTCAAGGCGGTCACGCTCGAACTGCCGGTCTCCAGGACAAGATCTTTGACGCCGAGTGTCCGGCAAACGCGCTTAGGCGGATAGCTGAACGAGAACTCCTCGGCAAGGCAGCCACCGGGCCACCGGTCGTGTCCCGGTAGAGCAAAGCCGTCGGCAGGCGCGGCCTCAAATAGCGCCGTAGCGGACGGACGGCTTTGCGGTGGTCACCGGCAATTCGCCGGTAGGGTTGCGTTGCTGACACCCAACCTGAGTCGAGGAACCGCCGATGACCGACGAGAAGATGAACCTTCGTGCGCTCGTGGAGAAAGGCCGTGATGCCGACCTGCTGCGCGAGATGGTCGGCCGTTCCTCTGGCCTCATCGGGCTGTAGGCCACCGCGATCAATTCCCGGCAGACGACACGCCCAAGCCGCCAGGTTGAGCTGCACCACAGGCAGGCGATTGACCAACCTCGATGAGACCTCCGCGTAAACAGCGTCAGAATAACGCACTGCTTGCCAAGGCCCTTTTGCGCCACCCATCGTTCCGTTATTTTCCAAAACGCGACGGGGCCAACCCTGTAGGTGTTCGAATGCACATGTCGCCCGCGAGCTTTTTACTAGCGATTCTCTTCTTGGCCGGGACGTTTTTGCTTGGAGGGTATAGCGGTCGCCACGATCTGTTTCCATTCCCGTTGTTTCAGGCGCTGAAAACTCGCGCGGGCGCGACGGCTCCCCACGACCTCTACACATTTGATAAAGCGGGGCGGCTCGCATCTGGCGATCGGAAGAATGCTGTCACTTGCCCGCAGCAGACGGACCGTACGGCCGTGCTGCTGCTGATCGGGCAGTCTAACGCTGGAAATCACGCAGGGCAGCGGTTCCGCTCGGAATACGGAGAGAAGGTTGTCAATTTCTTCAATGGGCAATGCTATGTCGCCGCATCGCCCCTGCTGGGATCTGACGGCATCGGCGGCGAATATTGGACCCAACTCGGCAACCTTCTGCTGGATCACAAATCGTTTGATCAGGTCGTACTGGCGCCCGCGGCCATTAGCGGCGCGGAGGTGTCTCGTTGGGGGCCCGGCGGCGATCTGAACAGAACCATGACCGACACAGCGAGCCAGCTGCAGCAGCGGGGTTATCTTGTGACGCACGTCATCTGGGTCCAAGGTGAGATCGACTATGTGAGGGGAACGAACGAGAAGGACTACCGCGATCGCTTTGTGTCGCTGGTCAGTTCGTTGAGATCTTTTGGCGTTGCGGCGCCGGTATACGTTGCCATCGCAACCAAGTGCCTGGGAGCAAGCAACGGCGGAACGCGCTTCCATTCTGCCGACAACCCGGTCGCGCGCGCTCAACTGGCGCTTCCCGATCCGGCCGCCAATCTGAGAAGCGGAGTTAATTCAGACGCCTTGCTTGGCGATCTGGATCGGTACGACGATTGTCATTTCGGCGCTTCGGGAGAGCAAAAGGTCGCGAGAGCCTGGGCAGACCTTCTGCTGTCAACTCTCCCCTAGGCGGGCCAAGACTGTGATCTGTCAGGCGATTGTTTTTTGGAAGGTGCTGCACCGCCGCACTATGACACTGCACAGGCCTGACCTTCGATGCGATGCTCGAAAGCAAGCCGATTGGGGTGCTAACACCTGGAGGCGCGGACCGAGCGGCTCCCAAAGGCAGGGGGTCTAACGATTGCTGCCGTAACCACGAAAAGTCGAGGAAGGCGGCTCTCTGCCGAAGAAACAAAACAATACGCATTGTGTAATTGACGTTTGCGCTCGCGCCTCACTGCTCGGCCATCCCGACGCGGTGATCCAACAGCGTTTGACATGCTGCACTGCTTGCGCCCTTGCCCAGCGCGTCAGTTGCTGCGCTTGCACAAAAACGATCGCTTTCGGAGCGAAGCGGACATGTACAAGCATTTTATGAATATGCGCCATAGCACTGCTTATCGTGCCCGGGGCTACCGCCTTCTTTATGGGGGCTAATCTTTTGATGGGGGCTAATCTTTTCCTGTGCAGCCGATAAGCGTTGTACAAAGACTATGGTTGCCCGGGGAGACAATTCGTAGCGCCACGTTTCGAGCGGACGACGTAGTCGGCGATTCGGTGGGCCGCTTGCACCGTTCCTTTGCGGTGACCCAGATTGAGCCCGTCATCTTCAGCCCCCGGGGAGATGCGGCAAATTGACAAGGCGTTCGCGAACGGCAAAATGCCAAGGTCGCGTCAACTCAGAACGGCAAAGCTGTTACCTCGCGCTGAACCAGCGCGCACTTCGGAAGCCTTGCGACGGGCGCTTCCAGAGCTGGTCATGATTGATCGATACGAGCGGCGGGCATTGGTGCGCTACTACGGCGCCTTGCGTGATATGATGCAGTAGTGAGCTAATCGGTGGTCAAATATGACAATTGGACTCCGCTTCATGTCGCTGCCCGTTCGCTTGTGCGACTGTGTTGCGGGTGAGCAAGCTATTCGATCATTGAGTTGTTGAATTCGACAAGTTGTGTTCCTAATTTTGGCCTGACCATGAATTTCGTGCAGTCGAATCTAGGCGGTTAGCAGTTCAAATTTGGTGGTGCTTCCGATGTTGCGAGATCCCAGAATGTCCGATGACCGTGTGGATCAATGGCTCGCATTTGCGCGCGAGTTCTTGAGGGCGCTCGCAGTTCGTAAGCGGAAGCAGTTCGATCGGAGGGTGTCGATCGGAGACCTTCTCACCGAGCGCGAGGATAACGCCGCAGCATATGGCTTTGGAGAGGGCAGCACGATGTACGACAACGTGCTCGTACTGGGATCTGTGAAGGTCGGACGAAATACCTGGATTGGACCGGGATGTATTCTGGATGGATCAGGTGGAGATTTGCAGATCGGCGATTGGTGCTCCATCTCCGCGGGCGTTCAGATCTACACGCATCATACGGTCAATCGTTCAATATCGCTCGGAAGGGAGCCAATTGATTGCGCTCCCACTCGGATCGGTGATGGCGTATACATTGGCCCGAACTCGGTGGTTCAGATGGGTGTCACGATCGGCAATCAGGCTATTATAGGGACCAACTCTTTCGTCAATAGGGATATTCCTGCCGGTGCTAAGGCATTTGGTTGCCCTGCGCTAGTCCGGCCTAGTCAGAGCTAACTAATGTAGCCTGGAGACTGCTCTCGTCGGCTTATCGCCTTCGAGCAAAGAGACCGCTCAAAAGTTGGAAATCAACATGCAATGCCGCAGACGGTTGCAGCGCTTGGAGCCAGGCCCAAATCCGCCAGCAAATTAAATGCTGTTATTGAATTGGTTCAACATTAAATGTCAAAATAAAGCGACGAGCTCGCGATCGAACTGGCGCACGAGAGATTGAAGGCACCTGCCAGCCGATGCAAATCGTGATCGCCACCGGCGAAACTCAAATCGCGCGATTAACTTATTTAATTTGAGAAGGCGATGATTTTGGTCTACCTTCAAGATCGGGCTGGATTTTAGCAGGACGAGCCGATGACCCAACTCGACGCGGAAGGCGATGATCGTCGTGAGTTCTTGAAGACCTGCGGAAAATTCGCCGCGGTTACTCCTCCGACAGTGACGCTGTTGCTCTCCACTTCCCTGACCTCGGCCGCGATAGCCAGTTCAGGGGGGCGCATTGTGCGTGGCAACAACGGCTTCGGCAATGGCGGCGGTGACGGCACCCCCAACGGGAAAGAGGACGACAATAGGTAAATCGGCGGCCCTTGGGCCGCCGCGGTGTGGCTGGGAATCAGCCGGTCCGGCGGCGTCTTTGTGCGGACGAGCGGTTGATCAGGAGATCGTTCAGCTTCTTGCCGGCGCGCAGCTGCGCTTTCAGCCAGCGGGGCTGCTTGCCGCGGCCGGACCAGGTTTCGGAGGGGTTCTTCGGGTTCTGGTATTTCGGTAGCACCGGGGGGTACGGACGGCGCTGACGTTCCCCGGTCGGGGACGACACGGCGGTCCCCTCAATCTTGCGCAGCCGCTCTTCGAGCTTGGCCTTTTCCGCGGTCATCCTGCGACTGAGAACGGTCGTGACCTCATCGTAAAGCCGCCACAGCTCGGCTGTGGTCAAGTTGGCCCAGTCACCCTTCTCCATGGAAGCCGTCCCCAGCTACTTCCGAACCGAAACTGGAGGGGGATTATCAGGTCATACCAGGGTTGGGCAAGCGCGATCCGAGCGCGTGGCGGCGCTTGTGTGCAGTGCAGTACTTGGTGCTAGCGGTTGAGGCTGTGTCCCCGACCGCGCGGTCGCTTCCCAAGCGCCCTCCGTCCGGGGGGGCGTCGCTTGGGCTCGAGCAATCGCTTCTCTGCTTTCAACACGCGAATACGTAAGTTCTGCAATTCGGTGAATTGAACGATGAGGGCCTTATGTGTTTGATGCAAAATCGCCGAAGAATACATGTGATCACCTACTCATTGCCAACGACGACCCGTGCCGATCATTGAAGTTGCTGAATTGGCGAATCAGCTTCAAGCGCGGTACTGGGACTTCATCGGTTACTACACGGGCTACGATAAACAGCAGCCTTGTTCGGTCCTTGACTACCTGCCGTTGCTTTGATGAATAGTAATACTTTTTCTCACCTCTCTTCCCGAAGCGAGGGCTTCACGAACAGCCTCGCATCAGTGAAACTTCGTCGAATGTTAGATTTGAATCGCGAATGTCCCTATATATCGTTCGTAATATCCGGCACTAGCTAAGGTAGTTGGATGTTGACCATAATAATAACCCCCCGATCAGTACGACCGATGACATTCTTGGAGTGAATTTTCAGATCGGGGCTATCAAAAATTGTAGACGAAACTTCAATATCCTCGTGGAATTTGCGGTTTCTTATTTTGCGTTGAGCACCGCATTCTTACGGTGCTGCAAGCATTCTCTGGGCGAGCTACGGTAGCGCGGCCATCGAGCGTTGCCGCCAGGCGGTGTCTCAGACCTAAGACGCGTCGCTAGTGAGGGGCCTGACTGGTTATAAATTCGCGCGTCTCAAAAGGGGGGTGGGATTAAACGGCCGCAAGGGGGGTTGTTAGCAACAGGCAGGGGAAGCATGCGCCGTACCAGAATTGTCATCGCTGATCGACATCCGATCGTCTTGCAAGGGATTAGGAGCGTTCTTGCGGCGCAGCGTGATTTTGCGGTCGTTGCTTCTTGCAGCGATGGCGCTAGCTGTATCGAGGCAATTCGATTTCTTGCGCCGGACGTCGCGCTTGTCGATGCTGCACTACCCGACTTCAGTCGACAGCGGATCCTCGCTCCTACAAAGGCCGTCGGCCGCCGTGCTCCGATAATCTTTTTCACCGGTATGGCGGGCGACAGTGAGTTACAAAGGCTGGCCTCGGACGGCGCCTGCATCGTCCTCTCGAAAGATTCGGGTGTGGAGATGCTGGTCGCAACTCTGCGGAAAGCTGCCCGGCGCCAAGCAGCCGCCTCGAGCACCGGTCACGTCAGCGAGAAGCCCCACGCCGGTGAGAAGCCCCTGACACAGCTAACTGACCGGGAGCGGCAGATCATGCGGCTGGTATCGGAGGGGCTATCGAACAAGGAGATTGGGCGTCGGTTGAATCTTGCCGACGGTACGATCAAGGTCCATCTTCATCATATCTTTCAGAAGCTGGATATCAGCAATCGTACGGTTCTTGCGGCATTGGCGATTTCGCGAAACGAGCTGCATTCAGCGCCAGGTGAGTTGGATTCCCTTGATCTTTTGCGTCAGGATCCGGCCAGCGCTGATTGATAGGCTGGGCCTGGCGTTTTCGGGAGTCTGCGAAAGGCGGTCTATCGCGCTGCGAGATGCTCAATCATGTTGCGGCAGGCCCCTTCGGCCTCGGCCAACGTTCGAAAGGGCGAGCCGCCAATCTTGATTGCGGCCTGGTTGTTGTGGAGCGGACGCCAACTTGCCAGGTAGCCGGAGCGTCCGTGAAAACCCGGACCTCCCGGGCTTCCGAAACTGATCACGAACGAGAAGCCGTGGCTGTTCGCACTCCAGATCTCCATGTCCCGGACGGACCGATAGAATTCCAGTGGCATCGCAAGGGTCCATTGTAGCCGAGCCCGCGCCCGGTTAATTGAAAATTAACCTAATTAAATGCCATAACGCAACTCAAATTTGCGCGTCGGCAGAGTGCCCTGGCAAAAACGGGGGAAGAGACCGGAAATTGCCGGCTTTCTGTCCGAGGCACGCACGTTCAGCAACCTCTCACAAGGCCAAGAAAATTAGTGGTTGAGAATTGATTTAATATATAATAATGTAAATAATATTTTAAATCGAGGAGGCGCGTCGTGACCCGAGACGGCAACGAAGACGACGACCGGCGGGCGTTTTTGAAAACCTGCGGAAGATTTGCAGCCGTGACGCCCCCTGTCATGACGCTGCTTCTGTCCACCTCCCTGAGTTCAAAAGCCATTGCACGTTCGGGCGGCTTGCAGGGGGCGAGGCAAAGCGACAGCGGCCAGTCGTTCTTCGACAATAATCGGTCATCCGCGGCAGGGGGTTCCAGTGGCGGATCATCAGGGGGCGGGGGAGCACCTGGCGGTCGCCCTGCTGGATCTTCTCGTGCCGGAGGGACATCCGGCGGCGGATCTGGCGGTACCGGCGGGTCCGGTGCTGGCGGAGGCAGTGCCAAAGGGCCCTTCGCAACCGGTGGCAGCTCTGGAATTCCAAGCGCAAATGGTGGGGTCGATTGCGCAGACGAAGAGAACGAGGAAAAGCGCAAGGCCGATTGCCCCGGAGCTAATACGCGGATCTCCAGCGCAACCGAATCCAGCCGGTAAGAACTTTTCGGCCCATGAAGGAGCCCTATGGGCTGCTAGGCGGCCAAAGCCAGGTTGGGCCTTGCGCTCCGACAGGCCAAACGCGAGGCCGAAAGCACATCTGGCCAGCCGAGCTGCCTTGATTCACCGCCAGCCATCGCTGCAAAGTTCTTGTGCTCGCTCAGGATGGGGCGATTTGTAACGACCGAGTCTCGGGCACTTTTTTGCTGAATCGCGAGGGTGCATGTGCGAGTGGTTCGCGAAGCGAATCGGTTCTACGAGCCTGTCCCGGCTATTCGGCTACCGGGCGAGCGGGAAGGGGGCCGCGCTGGAGCCCCATGGCCGAGCCCGACCGCGCCGCGCGAGACTATCCGATCGATTCTGCGGCTCATGACCTTGTAGCACTCGCATGCCACGGCTTCGAGCCGCGGCCGATCAATCTCGAGCTGGCCGCGCCGATTGGATTTCAACGCCCTTGACGCGCGCATTGTGCACACGACATGCGTGACAGTGGTGCGGCGGACGCCCAGCAACTCCGACAATGTTTCTTGCGTCAGCGGGAGCAGATCACCTCCATCCGCACGATCGTGGATGTGAAGAAGGCAGCGCGCCAGGCGGGCTTCGACGGAATGCAGTGCATTGCAGGCCGCCGTGTACTGGAGTTGCGTCAACAACGACATCGTGAAGACCTGCACCATGGATGCGATTGCGGGGCTGCGATGTTGTGCTGTCAGGAATTGCGCAGGCGAGATCTGCAACGCGGCCCCGGATATGCGGACGACCGCCGTCGCGGGCGCGGCGGATGCACCAAACGCTGACGTCAAACCCACAGCGCCCTCGTGCCCGATTATCGCCGTAGCAACTGTCTGCCCGTTCGGCAGCCCTGTGATCGCCGCGATCGCGCCGCTGAGGGGGAAGAGAAGATGTTCAATTTGTTCGCCCGATCGGACGAGCACGGAATCGCGTTCGATCACGACTTTCCGCAGATGAGGCGCAAGCAAAGCAAAATCCGCTGGTGGCAACCCTGCTAACAAACGATTACCAACTCTGGTCGCGTGGTCCATCATGGGATTGGCTCCCGACGGATGTTCGGCACTAGAACTCATGCCGATGTGTCGAGCTGCTCTGCAGAGTGCCAGCTCAACAGCAAGCCAACCGACCACCAAAGATATGGTTCCCATGGCCAATGGCGAGCATACGCGGCCCGACGATCGCATGCCGCAGCGGAGGCAATGGCGATAGGTGCTCTCGTCATCTGGCCCCGCTAATATCCTGGTTGAAGACGAGTTCAGGTGGCATCGCTTCAAGTTGAAGCCGAGACTTGAGCGCCTTCACACGCTCGCGCCGCATGGGCCGTGCAGTCGCTGGGAGGCCTCAAGTTGGCATTCTCGCTGGAGGCGTATCGTCCTTCGACATGCTTTCTCTAACGATCGCGCCGCAGGTCTAGTGTGAGGGACTGCAGTCTAGCGCCTTGATCTGCCCGGTAACGTCAAACGAGAAAAGCGCACTCATGACACCACTATTGATGACGTACGAGATAATGGTCCCCTCGTGCAATGGATTGAGATCGCTCAATGTGCCCGCCGGATATTCTCGGAGGCGATCAATCCAATAGGCACGAAGTGCCTCGTGGCCGGTAATGGTTTTGACGCCCCCGCAGCCGCAGTGCACCACGGCATCTTCGGCATGCATTTCTAAGATCGCCTCGATGTCGCCCGCGCGGTAAGCATCGAGCCAGTCAATGGCAATGGCAATGGCCATGGGTCAAATGACATATTTCTCGCCTACATCCCTGTAAGCTTGTGATTTTAGGTCGTTTTTGGCCCGCTAAGCCTCTTTCCGTACGCAATTAATTGTATTTTAATAATCCCGCTTGGCCTCGGCCATATGCCGAAGTACATAGATGGTCGGGCCGAGGCAGAGACCATGTTAGACGTGTCTGTGAAGCAGAGACGGATCCGGCTTCTGATCGTAGATCGACAACCGATCGTTCTACAGGGGCTGAAGTCGGTGCTCGGGGCAGAGCAGGACTTCGACGTTGTCGCATCATGCAGCGATGGAACAAGCTGCCTCGAAGCAATTCGGAATTTGGCACCCGATGTCACGCTTGTTGCTGACAACCTGCCAGATCTGACGGTACCCGAGATCCTCGCGATTGCGAAAGCTGAGAATCTCTCCACGCGCTTGGTGTTGTTTACCGAGTCCGAAGCAGATCACGATCTAACCGCAGCTATTGCTGCTGGCGCCTCCAGCGTAATCTCGAAGCATGCTTCCTCCGACACTATGCTGCGATTACTGCGCCTGATGACAAAGCGCAGCGTGTCGCCCGAGCAATCCGATCTGTTGCCAGCCGACGAGGGAGCTGACGGCGGCGGCAAAGTTGAAACGATGCTGGAGCTGTTGACGCACCGGGAGCGTCAAATTGTACGACTGGTCTCAGAAGGAATGTCGAACAAGGAGATCGCGCGCCAGCTAAGCGTTTCCCCAGGGACAGTCAAAGTACACCTGTACAACATATTTCAGAAGCTCGAAATTACCAACAGAACTGTGCTCGCTACCCTCGCGTTGTTGCAGCGCCCGTCCGGCTTCGGCCATCTTGCGCTGGCGTTCCTGGCGTTCGCAATTGCGGACGAACTCAAGGCGTCGGAAGCGAACGACGTGGATCCGGATGACGACAGCGTCGGTCGCGCGCGAGAGCATGCCGAATATGAGCCCTGGAAAAGAGCTATTCTCCGATACCTCATGGTCGAGGAATCCGGCGAGACGCCCCCGCTCACCCAGAGGGACTTGTTTGCCAAGGCGAGCCTAGTCACGAACCCGGCGGCGGCAGTAGAAGCGCTGCGGCCGGCTGAGCAATCCGTAGGCTCGAAAGCGTGGAAAGACTACGGTCCAGTTGGATCGAGCACGCCCAATCTTCCTACGCCATTACTGCGGGGAGCCAGCGACCCACAGATCTGTGGCGACCCGACCGCGGAACATCAATTCCCGCGGCTTAATTCCACTTCGACGTTGATTCACGGAGGGTATGGCACCTTCGCCACTTTGACCGGTGCGTTGATCTACGCACTGAATGATCCCCATCTTGCCGTGCAATCGCATGACCCGGTCAAAGCGCCGATCGACAGTTTCGTGGTGGTCACCGCCGAGAATGCGACCACAAAACTCGCCGGGATCACCGATGCTGATACCAATGAGGTAAACGGCTCGCCCCCGGCTTTCCCTTTGCACGATTTGCGGCTGCCTGCCGCGCTTGGGACCACCGGCAACGAGCGCGTTGCTGGAGAAGGCGTTTCGAGCCAAATGAGTCATGGCGCTGCGGATGACAACCTGCAAGGACCTTTTGGCTCACGGGACACTGGTCACGAGGCCGGTATTGGCGGAGATGGCCACGATCAACAGATGGGCGGCAACGTTGGCGAAAATGTTGTTTCTGGCTCCGCGATCGACTCTAATTCGAGCTCTTCCCACTCTGGCTTCGATTTCGCATCTGGATCGAGCAGGATCAATCTTGCGGCTTTCGGAGCGCTTGCCTGGCTTCATATGACAGCAGCAAGCAAGTCTGTACCGCCGCATACCCTCGCTTGGATCTACAATCCTGCAACCAACGAAACGATCGTCTACGTGAACCCGACCGATCGGAGTCTTGATGTCGGGGACAGGGCCCTGCTCGAAATCCATCTGCAAGGGATTGTCTCCATTGCGGAGTCGGATTTCGTCGGCCAGCCGGAAGGCGCGGCTGTCGCGATCACCTTGGAGCAGCTCGAAGAAGCGCTGATTTCGGCGACCGCAAGCGATGAGACTGTTCTGAGTACGGACAGTGCCCATACAGCTGTCGGGACGAGCGAGAGCACACTCGGGATCGCTGGAGTTTGGAACATTCTGGCCGACGACGGCTTGGGGTTCGAATTCGGGCAGGCTCGGACCGGCTTAGGGGGAGCGACAAGGTTCAGAACCCTCAGCAGCGATTCGGCGGGTACAACGGATGAGAGCGCTGATGGGTCCGGCGGGTCGCCTCATGTTTCACCGATCGTGCTTGTTCATAGCGCGACGGTAGTTGAAAATCTCACATCGAAGAATGAGCCCATCAATGAGGGGGGTGGCTCTAGCCTCTCAGCGGGCGGTAACTCACAGCACGCTCCTGAGGCAGAGTCTGCAGCGGAGTTGACTGAAGCTGGCGTCATACGTGGGAATGGCGTCGGCAATGATAATGAGCATCATTCCCCCGCTTCGGACGCTTCGCGAGGGTCAGCGAAGACAGCAGAAGCCGATGCCGTGGAACACGGCAATTCAGGGCACTCAGCCTCGCCAAAAGCCGACCCTGGTGAGCCAGGCCTCGGTAGCCCGGGCCGCGGTAACTCACAGCACGCTTCGGAGCCAGGGTCTGCAAAGGCAGCAGCGGAGTTGACTGAAGCTGACGTCATACGGGGGAATGGCGTCGGCAATGATAATGAGCATCATTCCCCTGCTTCGGACGCTCCGCGAGGGTCAGCAAAGACAGCAGAAGCAGATGCCGTGGAACACGGCAATTCAGGGCACTCAGCCTCGCCAAAACCACCGGAAGCAGCCGACCCTGGTGAGCCAGGCCTCGGTAGCCCGGGCCGCGGTAACTCACAGCACGCTTCGGAGCCAAGGTCTGCAAAGGCAGCAGCGGAGTTGACTGAAGTTGGCGTCATACGTGGGAATGGCGTCGGCAATGAAAACGAGCATCATTCCCCTGCTTCGGACGCTCCGCGAGGGTCAGCGAAGACAGCAGAAGCAGATGCCGTGGAACACGGCAATTCAGGGCACTCAGCCTCACCAAAACCACCGGAAGCAGCCGACCCTGGTGAGCCAGGCCTCGGTAGGCCGGGCCGCGGTAACTCACAGCACGCTTCGGAGCCAGGGTCTGCAAAGGCAGCAGCGGAGTTGACTGAAGCTGGCGTCATACGGGGGAATGGCGTCGGCCATGACGACGAGCATCATTCCCCCGCTTCGGACGCTTCGCGAGGGTCAGCGAAGACGGCGGAAGCAGATGCCGTGGAGCACGGCAATTCGGGGCACTCAGCCTCGCCAAAACCACCGGAAGCAGCCGACGCTGGTGAGCCAGGCCTCGGTAGCCCTGGCCGCGGTAACTCACAGCACGCTTCAGAGCCAGGGTCTGCAAAGGCAGCAGCGGAGTTGACTGAAGCTGGCGTCATACGTGGGAATGGCGTCGGCAATGACAACGAGCATCATTCCCCCGCTTCGGACGCTTCGCGAGGGTCAGCGAAGACGGCAGAAGCAGATGCCGTGGAACACGGCAATTCGGGGCACTCAGCCTCTGCAGACGCACCGGACGCAGCTGATCTCGGTGAGCCGAGCATCGCAGCGGCTGGCAGCACGGGCCGTGGTGGCTCACAGCACGTTTCAGAGCCGGGGCCTCCAAACGCGGCCACAGAGTTGACTGAAGCTGGCTTCGCACCGGGAAATGGCGCCAAGCATCACGCTCCGGTTTTGGATGTTGCGGGAGCGTCAGCCGAGGAAGAGTCGACCGTCGTGGAGCAGGGCAACTCCGGGCACGATTCACGCCACTCTGAAGACGCACCGGAAGCAGCCGAGATGGTCGAACCGAGCGTCGCAAATGGCAGTAACGCCGGAAACTGGCCGCAGGCCGGGCAATCTGCTGCAACCGCCTTGGGACACGTACAGCCGGCTAAAGTTGCCTCCGAAATTGGCGGCGCAGAACTCGCGTTTCGCTTCGATAGCTATGCAACTCCTCCCACATTCGTCGCGGTAGTTGAGGTTAATAACCCGCTCGATCCGCACGTTTCCCTCGGTCAGGAAAAGGATCTTCACGTCATCGGCAAATTGATCCCTAATGCACTGGACGAACACGCGGTCGCCCCCGTTCATAACCTTCCGCATCATGCCATTTTACCCGCGCCTCATGACGTGCTGATTTGAAGTGTTCCATCGTTGGCTAAAGACGAGCAGGAGCGCGACCGCGAGGGCCCGATGTTGAGCAGGCTGCCGCCCGCGTCCATGGGCTTCCTGACCAGCGATCAGCCTTATTCTGGTTGAACGGCCCGTTCGCTTAGGCGATGGACAGGCGCGCGTGCAGGTGTCGTCCATGATCATGAAGGTCGCCGGCTTCTTCGCCCACACTCGCCGATGTTCGGCCATTCAGTGTGCCTGTTGAGTTCGTCGACGCGTTCGCGAAGGCGAGCGCGAGCATATGGCGATCGTTGGGATGGCCGACAAATGGTGAACACGACGGCGCGATGCTGAGCTCGCCTATGGCGGTCTGAAGATCGAGCCGGCAGGCTGGTTGCCCTAGGAATTGCGATGACGAATGACAACCCACCCCTTACGATCTGCTTGGGCTGCTGGGCTCATCAATTCGCCGAATGAGCCGTTGTGGAACGAGCGCCGGTCCATGGGGACGTCTTTCAGTTGGAAGGCCAGGTGACCATTCTAAGCTTCGGTCGAGAACCCAGCTTACATTGCTGATCTCCCTCGTTTGTTTCTGCATCTTCATGGCCTGAAATACAGGGCGACGCCATTTGGGTACGGATCGACCACATGTGGGTCGTAGAATGGGATGATATCGCGAACAAAAAAGATGTACGCGCGATTGGGCTCGTCGATGCCGCTAGACCGCAGAGGGACGATTCGTATGGTGAGCGAAAGGATAGCTCTACGGCTCCGCATCAGCTGAGCTTCAACACCAGGTGAATCGTGTGCGGATCAAGCTTTGCTGAGGGAGCGAAGCCCAACTTGTCGAACACGCTGCGCATCCTGGCGTTTTCCGGAAGAACCTCCGCCGTCAGCTCGGCCAGGTCGGCGCTGCGAGCGATTGCAACGAGGGTACGGGCCAGCATCGAACCGATTCCGCGTCCCTGCCAGGCGTCCACCACCATGAAGGCCATCTCGGCACGCCCGGGTTCGAAGACGATGTAGCGGCCGCCCCCGACGATGGCATTTTGGCCGGCTTCCGTCGCAAGCGCCACCAGCGCGACGTGATTCCTGAAATCGACGTCCATGAAGAAGGCGCGTTCGCGATCGGAGAAGTGGTGCTTCGTCGCGAAGAACCGGCGCTGCAATGATCGGGCGCCGGTCTGTTCCACTGCGGCGAGCATGCCGGACTCATCCTCAGGGCGAAGCGCCCGGATTTCGACCTGACTTCCATCTGGCAAGTGCTCGCGTGCGCTGTAGTTGGCGGCGTCCGACATCACGGCTCCCGGTAAGGCAAACAGGCTCCGATAGGGCCCGGCGTCGGCTGATCAGGTCCCCGCGGCCCGTGGAGTGTTTGATCCAGATCAAGATTGCATCGCCAAGCTGCGAGCTACGCTTGCTGATGGTCTGGACCTGGACGCCGCCTTGAAGACACTTCGCCAGCTTCTCACCGGAGAGGACGTGATCCAGCTCGTGATCCGGCTCGGATTGCTCGCTCTGCTGATCGTTTGGACGTTCTATCTGGTCCGTCCCTTCGTCACGATCCTGGTCTGGGCTCTCGTGCTCGCGGTCGCGTTCAATCCCGTCTTTGTTTTGCTCGCAAAGATCCTGGGCGGCCGGGCGAAGCTCGCCGCGGTCATTCTCACGGCCATCAATCTCGCGATCGTCATCGGGCCGGCGGCCTGGCTCGGTCTCGGCGCGGTCGACGGGATCAGAGATTTCGCCGGCGAGCTGGCGGCGGGCGATCTGGCCATTCCGTCGCCGCCCGCGACGATCAAGACTTGGCCGCTGATTGGAACGCAGCTCTACGATTTCTGGGATCAGGCCTCGACCAATCTCCGTTCGGTTCTGCAGCGGATTGTGCCGTATCTGAAGCCCTTTGCGGGCACGCTGCTTGGCGTTGCGGGCGATGCCGGCGTGGGCACGATCAAGTTCCTGCTATCGGTCGCGGTCGCCGGCGTCCTCTTTCCCTATGGACCGCAGCTCGTGACGGCGGGCAGGGAGTTCCTGTCACGGATCGTGCCCGAACAAAGCGAGCACTTCCTGGACCTGGCGGGCGCAACTATTCGCGCGGTATCCCAGGGCGTGATCGGGATCGCAGTCGTCCAGGCGCTGCTGGCCGGCATCGGATTCAAGCTGGCCGGCATCCCGATTGCCGGGCTGCTTGCCTTCCTCGTGCTGCTGCTCTCCGTCGTGCAGATCGGCGCAGCCATCATCATGCTGCCGGTGATCATCTGGATCTGGACCGACAAAGACCTCACCACGGCGTTGCTGCTGACGCTTTTTCTCGGAATCGTCAGCATTCTCGACAACATATTGAAACCTCTCGTGATGGGGCGCGGCCTGACGACGCCGACGCTCGTGATCCTCATCGGCGTGATCGGGGGCACGCTGGGGCACGGAATCGTCGGTCTCTTCATCGGGCCGATCATCCTGTCGGTGGCCTGGGAGCTCATGATGGCCTGGATCAGGACCGACCGCGCCGTTCCGCAGCCGCAAGCATCGTCGACCGTTGACCTAAATCAACATCGGCCAACTCTGAGTGCCTTGGATGAAACCGCGCGACGATGAGGTCGGAACATGTCGATGGAAAAACCTACAGTGCCAAGCGGCCCGCTGTCGGGGCTTGTCGCCTCGGCCGTCGAATACATGGTCGATGCCGGCCAGCGGAGCGTCCTGTTCCTCGACATCATGCGCCGGCGCGGCGACCAGTACCGGGAGCATGTCGCGCAGACCGCGCCGCATGTCCTGCAATATGCCGCCGAATTGATCATCGACGGCCGCAAGCTGGACGAGCCCGTCAACTACGCGCTGGTTCGTATCATTCCGCCGAAAGGCGTCGAAATTGATCCCGAGCGGCGGCCGTTCGTCGTTGTCGATCCGCGCGCCGGCCACGGGCCGGGCATCGGCGGTTTCAAGGCCGACAGCGAGATCGGCGTTGCGATGAAGGCCGGGCATCCGTGCTATTTCGTCGGCTTCCTGCCGGAACCGATGCCGGGACAAACCATCGAGCGCATCGCACGGGCCGAAGCGTTGTTCGTCGAGAAGGTCATCAGCCTCCATCCCAAGGCTGACGGCAAGCCATGCGTGATCGGAAACTGCCAGGCCGGCTGGGCGGTCATGATTCTGGCGTCGCTACGGCCGGAATTGTTCGGACCGCTCATTATTGCCGGGGCGCCGCTCGCCTATTGGGCCGGCGTGCACGGCAAGTATCCGATGCGCTATTCCGGCGGTCTGCTAGGCGGGAGCTGGCTGACGGCGATGACTTCCGATCTTGGCGCCGGGAAGTTCGACGGCGCCTGGCTGGTACAGAATTTCGAGAACCAGAATCCGTCGAATACGCTCTGGACCAAGCAGTACAACGTCTATTCCAAGGTCGACACCGAGGCTGACCGCTATCTCGAATTCGAACGCTGGTGGGGTGGGCACGTCAACCTCAACGCCGAGGAAATACAGTTCATCGTCGATGAGCTTTTCATCGGTAACAATCTCGCCGCGGGCAAGATCGAGATGTCCGACGGCCAGAAGGTCGACTTGCGCAATATCCGATCGCCCATTCTCGTGTTCTGCTCCGAAGGCGACAATGTCACCCCGCCACAGCAGGCGCTGAACTGGATCCTCGATTGCTATGCCGATGTCGACGAGATCCGGGCCTATGGGCAGACCATCGTCTACACCGTTCACCAGAGCATCGGCCATCTCGGCATCTTCGTCTCTGGCGGGGTTGCAAAGAAGGAGCACGCCGAGTTCTCCAGCAATATCGACCTGATCGACGTGCTGCCGCCGGGACTCTACGAAGCGACGTTCGAGGCCAAGGGCGAGGAAACCACGAACTCCGATCTCGTCGTCGGCCAGTGGGTGATGCGCTGCGAGGCGCGGACGCTCGACGATATCCGCGCCATGGGTGGCAACTCCCCCGAGGACGAGCGGCGCTTCGCCGCCGCCAAGCGCGTCTCGGAGCTCAACCTTGCCGCCTACCAGAAGTTCGTGCGGCCCTGGATCAAGAACATGGTGACGCCGCAGATGGCGGACATGATGCGCAACTTGCATCCACTTCGGCTGCAGTATGAGGCCGCCAGTAGCAAAAATCCATGGATGACGGCGGTGAAGTCGGCCGCCGAGGAGATCGAGGACAACCGCAAGCCGGCTTCCGCGGATAATCCTTTCGTCGCCTTCCAAGAGCAGATGTCCAAGCAGATTGTGCACGCGCTGGATAGCTGGCGCGATGCACAGGAAGCGCTGAGCGAAACGATCTTCCTCAACCTCTATGGCTCTCCAGCCTTGCAGGCGGCCGTCGGAATCGATCCGAAGTCCGAACCATCCCGGCGGCGCGAGATGACGCCCGAGCATCGCGCGATGCTGGAGACGCGGATTGCGCAGCTGAAATCGATGATCGGCGAAGGCGGTCTGCGCGAGGCAGCCATCCGCAGCCTGCTCTATATCGGCTCAGCGCGGGGAATGGTCGATGAGCGCAGCATCGAGGCCTTGCGCCAGATCCGCCGGGACTACAGTGGACCGCGGATGACGTTGCCTGAGTTCAAAATGCTGGTTCGAGAGCAGTTCTTCATGCTGCTGATCGACCGGGAAGGCGCCGTTGAAGCCATCCGGAAGCTGTTGCCCGAGGATATGGCCCAGCGGCGTGCCGCCTTCACGGCGATCAGCGAGGTGCTATCCGCGAGCGGCGACATCACGGGCGAGCGCGCAAGAAGGTTGCAGCGTGTCGCCGCCTTGTTTGGCGTCGATGCCGGGGAGGGCGTGTCGAACGTCGCCCCTTTCGATCCAAAAGCGAAGGCGTCGTAAGGCTGTCTGAAAGGACCGGGAGCCAGATCATGTCAGCCGAAACAAGGCAAACACAGTCTCCCAGCAAGTACGATCGACTAATCGTCGCAGCAAAGGCCGTTCCGCCGCTTCCGACAATCGTGGTGCATCCCTGCGACGAAACCTCGCTGCGCGGCGCTGTCGACAGCGCGCAAGCAGGCATCATTCGCCCGATGCTGGTTGGGCCTGAAAACAGGATCAGGGATATCGCGGGAAAGCACGGCCTCGACATCGCCGGCTTCGAGATGGTCAACGCTGCTCACAGCGATGAAGCGGCTGCCAAAAGCGTCGAGCTTATTCACGCGGCTAAGGGCGAAATGCTGATGAAGGGCAGCCTGCATACCGACGAGCTGATGCGGGCCGTGACCGCGAAAGTGGGCGGCCTGCGCACCGATCGTCGCATCAGCCATGTATTCGTGATGGACGTGCCGGCCTATGCCGAAACCCTGTTTGTGACGGATGCGGCCATCAACATTTTTCCGGATCTCGATGCCAAGCGAGACATCATCCAGAACGCGATCGATCTCTACGTTCAGGCCGGCTTCGGCGCATCGCCGCGGGTGGCGATCCTTTCGGCGGTCGAGACCGTGACCTCCAAAATTCCATCGACGCTTGAAGCCGCGGCGCTCTGTAAGATGGCTGATCGCGGCCAGATCACCGGCGGCGTGCTCGACGGACCGCTGGCCTTCGACAATGCGATCGATATCGAGGCCGCGCGCATCAAGGGGATCAAATCGGAAGTGGCCGGCCGGGCGCAGATCCTTGTCGTGCCGGACCTCGAGGCCGGGAACATGCTGGCGAAGAATCTGGCCTATTTCGCCAAGGCCGATGGTGCGGGCCTCGTGCTTGGTGCCCGCGTTCCGGTCGTCCTGACCTCGCGCGCGGACTCGCCGCGTGCGCGCATGGCATCGTGCGCGGTGGCCTCGCTTTATGCCAATGCCAGGCGCCAACGTTCGCCAACAGTCGCCGCGTGACCGCCATGGATACGATCCTCGTCGTCAATGCAGGCTCCTCCAGCGTCAAGTTCCAAGTCTATTCTGTTGAAGGAGAGGGCAAGCTCCGGCGTCAGATCAAGGGCCAGATCGACGGCATCGGCAGTCGTCCACGGTTGCGGGCGAGTGGCGCGAATGGCAACCCGATCGCCGATCGCGCTTACCCGATCGAGGCGGTTCCTGACGTTCCCGCCGCAATGGGGACCGCCGGCGAATGGTTGCGGGACGAGCTTCGCATTCATCCGATCGCTGTCGGGCATCGCGTCGTGCATGGCGGTCCGGAATACGATCGTCCCGTGCTGATCGACCATGGCGTGGTAGCCCGTCTCGAGCGCTTCGTGATGCTGGCGCCACTGCATCAGCCGCACAATTTGGCGCCGATCCGTTCGATTCTTGCCGGCTTCCCGACGCTTCCGCAGGTGGCCTGCTTCGACACCGCGTTTCATCGTACGCACGGCCCGCTCGCCGACCATTACGCAATCCCGCATCAGCTCCATGCCGAAGGCGTGCGGCGCTACGGTTTCCATGGCTTGTCCTACGAATACATCGCCAATGCCTTGCCGCAAATCGCGCCGGATATCGCCAAGGGCCGTGTGATCGTTGCGCATCTCGGCAGTGGCGCTTCGATGTGTGCGATGAGCCAGGGGCAGAGCGTCGAGAGCACCATGGGCTTTACCGCGCTTGATGGCCTTCCGATGGGAACGCGGCCCGGTCAGCTCGACCCCGGTGTCGTGCTATATCTGATCTCCGAGAAGGGTATGTCTGCCTCGAATGTGCAGGACTTTCTTTATCGCGACTGCGGATTGAAGGGGCTCTCGGGCGTCAGCAACGACATGCGCGAGCTGGAAGCCAGCTCGGACGCCAATGCGAAGCTGGCGATCGAGTATTTCGCCTACCGGATCGGTCTCAATGCCGGGATGCTCGCCGCCGCCCTGCAAGGCCTCGACGCCTTCGTCTTCACGGCCGGCATCGGCGAGAACTCCGCAACCATTCGCGCGCGCGTGGTGGAGCAGCTCGGATGGCTCGGCGCTACGCTTGATCCGGCTGAGAACGCACGCCATTCGACGCGGATATCGCGCTCCGACAGCCGCATTCCCGTCTACGTCGTGTCGACCGACGAAGAATTGATGATTGCAAAACACACGCTGTCGCTGCTGATGACCAAGCCGTCGACCAACCCGAGACAAGAGAGGGTGTCATGATTCCCGTGTTCCCGGATACCAAGGTTGCCCTGAAGGGAAAGAAGGGCCTTGTCGTGGGTATCGCCAATGACCAGTCGATCGCCTGGGGTTGCGCCAGGGCGTTTCGCGCACTTGGAGCCGAACTTGCCGTCACCTATCTCAATGAGCGCGCTAAAAAGCACGTCGAGCCGCTGGCCCAGGCGCTGGAGGCGCCGATCTTCATGCCGCTGGACGTGATGGTGGAGGGGCAGACCGAACAGGTATTCGAGCGGATCGCGAAGGACTGGGGGCAGCTCGATTTCGTGCTGCATTCGATCGCCTTCTCGCCGAAGGAGGCGCTGCATGGTCGCGTCGTGGACGTCGGCCGCGACGGCTTTCTCAAGACGATGGATGTCTCCTGCTGGTCGTTCCTACGGATGGCGCATCTCGCCGAGCCGCTGATGAAGAATGGCGGCACGCTGTTCACGATGACTTACTATGGCAGCCAGATGGTGGTGGAGAATTACAACATCATGGGCGTGGCAAAAGCGGCGCTTGAAGCCGCCGTTCGCTACGCTGCCGCCGAACTGGGCCCGAAAGGCATCCGCGTGCACGCGATCTCGCCTGGACCTTTGGCGACGCGTGCCGCGTCAGGCATCCCCGAGTTCGATGAACTCATGGACAAGGCGCAGTCGAAGGCGCCGGCGCGCAGCCTGGTCAGCATCGACGATGTCGGCAATGCGACGGCGTTCCTGGCCCTCGACGGCGCCAAGCTGATCACCGGCGGCGTCCTCTACATCGATGGTGGCTATCACATCATCGACTGAGCGCGTTCAGCGATAGTGCAGGGCGATCAGCTCGGCGACGCATGCGGGCTTCTTGCCGCCTTCGACCTCGATCACGAGATGGTAGTTGACGCGGAGACCGTCCGGCGGCACGTCCTCCACCTCGGCAACCGTGATGCGGCCGCGCAACCTCGAACCCGCGGGTACCGGCGCCAGATAACGTATCCTGTCCGCGCCGTAGTTCAGAGTGTTGCGCAGTCCCTTCAGCCCGATGACCGAACGGATGAACATCGGCGCCAGCGCGAGCGACAGCATGCCGTGAGCGATCGTGGTTCCGCCCGGCAGCTCCTTCTTTGCGCGCTCCTGGTCGACATGGATCCATTGCTCGTCGCAGGTCGCTTCCGCAAACCGATTGATGCGATCCTGCGTCACCTCGATCCAGTCGCTGACGCCGATCTCGGTGCCGACAGCGGATTTGATCTCATCGAAGTCGCTGAATGTGCGCATGATGCTGACCTGCTCAGATCTTCATTTCAGGGACTTCGTCGGGAACGACCAGCTCAGCGTCGGTCACCGCCATCACCTCGCCGATGCCGACGCCGGGTGCGGTTTCGAGCAGAGTGGCCCTGCCGTCCGGGAAACCAATGACCGCCATGTCGGTCACCACGAGGTTCACCGGCCGCGCAGAGGTCAGCGGCAGCGAACATCTGGGTACGATCTTTGATTTCCCCTTCGCCGCGTGCTGCATGGCGACGATCACCCGCTTGGCTCCGCTGACGAGATCCATTGCGCCGCCCATTCCCGGCACCATCTTGCCGGGGATCATCCAGTTGGCGAGATGTCCCTGCGCGTCGACCTGAAGCCCGCCGAGGACGGTCACATCGACGTGGCCGCCACGAATCAATCCGAACGACATGGCGCTGTCGAAAGTGCTGGCGCCGGGCAGGGCGCTGATCGGGCGGCCGCCAGCGTCCGTTAGCGTCGGATGAGCCATGCCTTGCTCCGGAATCGGCCCCGTGCCGATCAAACCGTTTTCCGACTGAAAGAACACCTTGAGATCGGGAGGAACGTAGTTCGCGACCAGCGTCGGAATCCCGATACCGAGGTTGACGAGGTCGCCGCTCCTGAGCTCCTTGGCGACGCGTCGAGCAATGATGGTCTGTGCGTCCATGGAGATCACCCGTTCGTAATGAGGTAATCGACGAGTGGCGCCGGCGTGACAACATGGTCGGGCGCGATGACGCCAACAGGCACGATGTGCTCCGCCGTGACGATCACGGTATCGGCGGCCATCGCCATGATCGGATTGAAATTGCGCGAGGTGAGTGCATAGCTGAGATTGCCGAGGTAGTCGGCGAGGAAGGCGTGAACAAGCGCGAACTGCGCGCGCAATGCCGTCTCGAGCAGGAAGGGCCTGCCGTCGACTTCGATCTGGCGCTTGCCTTCTGCAACCAGCGTGCCGACGCCGGTCGGCGTCAGGACGCCGCCCAGTCCACATCCCCCCGCACGAATGCGCTCGACAAAGGTCCCCTGAGGCACGAGGTCGACGTTGATTTGATTGGCCAGCATTTGCTGCTGCGCTTTCGGATTGAGCCCGATATGCGTCGCGGTCAGACGCGAGACCAGGGCAGCGTCGAATAATTTTCCGACGCCTTTCCCCGGAATGGCAGCATCGTTGCAGATCAACGCCAGATCGGACTTGCGCTGCCTGGTCACTTCGTCAAGCAGGCGCTCCGGAGTTCCGACACCCATGAAGCCGCCGACCATGACGCTCGCGCCGGCCGGGATCATCGCGACTGCTTCTTCGACAGAAACGGCCTTCATGTTTGGAGCTCCAGTCAACAGGCGATCAAAGGAAGGCGACGGAGAGAGACAAAATTGGCGGACGGTCGGCCGACTCTATTGATCTGCGTCAAGGATTCTCATCGTTCCTGCCTGACGGTGATGCCGATGCTCTCAAGCGCGTCCGCCCATAGTTTGCGAACCTCGGCGTGACGCCGTTCCAGCGCCGTGCTGACAGCGTCCCGAAACGGCACGAGACTGTCACTCTTCAGCAAGAGAATTTGTGCCTGCAACAGCCGGCCGCTTTCGAATTCGATGCGGCGCAGGGCCAATACGAAAGGATCGTTGGCGTTCGCGTCAACCGGCAGCAGGGCCGCCGGTCGGATGCCGGCATGAATGGCATGGGCTCGTGTCGCAAGATCAATCGGAAGGGCGAGAGGCCGATCGACAATCCCCTCGACCGGCTTTGGAAGCCAGGCCGTCTCCCACGAGGCCGCCATGTAGGCCAAGGCCATGTCGGGCACCCAGGAGGTCGAGCGCTGCAACAGCGAGACAATCTCGGACTCGCGATAGAATTGGGCGTTCAATTCGGTCTGCCACGCGGCCTCGATCCGCATCGGCAGGGCGATTGCGTATTGTCGTGCCAAGGCGCCGTGAGCCGAGATCAGGAACGCGGCGATGCGTGTCTGCTGATGCGATGGTATCCGGCCTTCCGAATCCAGCGGTCCGAGAAATCGGCTCATGGCGGCGCTGCCCGGACAGGAATGGCGCGCAAATGATCATAATCGGCCGGAAATAGCGCAAGCTCGCCACCGGGCTCCTCCGGCGCGATCCAGACCGCCCTGTTGCCATGCCAGCGCCCGGCGAGCACATCATCGGCAAAGCGGGCGAGCAGGTCTGCCGTGAGCGCGCTCTTCTCGAGCGTGAAGGCGTGATAGGCTTTCGGAATGATCACGAGCGAGCTGTCGGGGATCTCGACGCGCAGGGTCTCGTGCAGGGCTCGCGGCGTCAGGAAGTCGAACTCGCCGTTCAGGATCATTGTCGGAACGGCGATCGTGGACAGGCGCGGCGTTAATGGCTCGAAATCGAGAAACGATTCCATCAGGTTCTGGAGCGCGTAGAGATCGTTGACGAGCCAGCCCTGCCGCTTGACGCTGTCGAGCTTGTCGAGCAGCGGCTTCAGCCACTGGTCGGAGAGGTTCATCGGCAGCAGAAGGTCCTGGAGATAGCTTGTGCCCCCAAGAATCAGACCGGTCCGCAGTGCGTTGCCGAGCAGAAGCAGCTGCGGCGAGAGCTCGGCGAAGCAGCTCATTGGCACGAGGCCGGAGATGCGCTCGCCGTGCTCGATGGCGTAGCGCAACGCAATCAGCCCACCGAAACTGATGCCGCTCAGGAATATCGGGCCATCACCGAGCTCACCGATCAACAGGTGGAGCGCGGTCACCTGATCGTCCTGGCTGATGAAGAGTGCCGGTTTGTCGGACTCGCCCTGGCCGAGCAAATCGAAGGTTGCGACGCGGAAGCCTCGCGCGAGCAGCGCCTCGCGATAGGCGGACCAGAGCTCGGAGTATTGCGTGAGTCCGTTCACCAGCACATAGGCGGGCGCGTTCGCCGGCCCATCGAGCTCATAGCGGATCCGGTATGAGCCGAGACTGAGGCAGGGCATGCGGAAAACCGGCAGGTGTTCTGACGCTGCGATCTTGAGCCGCTCCTGAAGGATTCCCTTGCGTTAGATCAAGGCTCCTCGGGTCGCGCTCCCTAGCGTTTAGGCAAAACACCGCCAGGAGGACGTGCCATGATGACCGGGAGAGACGCCGTGAAGCGTTGCTTCGTCAGTCTGATCGTGTTGCTGATCGGTACTGATCTCGCACTTGCGCAACCTTTGACGCGTCGCTCGTCGCAGGTGCAGCACGATGGCCTGAAGAAGACCTATGAGATCGCCAACTTTCGCTTGGGCGGCAAGTACGATCTGTCCACGCCCGCCAAATGGGAGAATGGAGGAGAGGGCGGCGTCACGCTCGAATCCCTCGGCGGCGGCAAGCTCCGCACCGCATATATCGCGATCGGCAACGCGCGGCGCAATGCAGCCGGCGAGATCACCAACGCCATCGTGATCAATTCCTACTATTCCGGCGATTCCAGCGATATGTATGAACAGTGGGTCAAGGGCGCGGCGCTGTCAGGCGGCGTGCCGATCATTGGTCCGGGCCGGCCGATCGACACCGACCGCTACTACGTCATCATGGTCGATCCGCTCGGCACCTGGGGCGCCAGCAAGCCGTCCGATGGCCTCGGCATCAAGTTTCCGCAGTACAGCTACTACGATATGGTGCAGGCCAATTACCGGCTGCTGCGGGACGAGCTGAAAGTTGCCCGCGTCGCGCTGGTGACCGGCGTCTCAATGGGCGGGACGCAGACCTACGTCTGGGGCGTGATGCATCCGGAGTATATCGGCGCGCTCATGCCCATTGGCGGGACCACGCAGTCGGACGGCGAGGATCCCGTCGGCAACTGGACGTTCCAGATGATGACGGCCGCCATCGAGTCCGATCCGGTCTGGCAGGCGACCAATGGCGACTACTACAAGCAGCCCAAGGAGAAGCATCCCATGCCGGGCGTTGCGTTCGGCTGGTCGATCCTGGGAATGACGGGCTATGATTTCGGCTTCCGCACGACCCAGAACTGGAGCGCAGTCCAGCCTGAAATCTTCTACTGGACCCCGCCGAACGAGAAGGCGGCGCTGAGCGTTATCAATCGCGCCAAGCTCTATGACGCCGTCGATCTCGTCTGGCGCAACCGGGTGGGCGAGACCCACAACATAAATCCCTATCTCGGCCGCATCCAGGCACGGACGCTGGTGATGCACATCACCAATGACCTGTGGCTGAACTTCAAGCTGGCTCAGAAGGCCGTCGATCGCGTGCCGGGCGCGGATCTGATCGCGCAGGAGAGCCCGGTCGCTCATTACGGCGTGTTTCCGATCATCAACCAGCGCAAGAACGATCCGAAGTTCGTCGCTTTCATGGATGACGTGGCGGCCCTCGATCGCGCGCAGAAATTCGTCGACAAGAACTATCGGGTGCCGGCTGTCGCAGAAGAAGTCGACCCGAAGAAGTCGTTCTGGAAGGCCAATGTGACCTATCCCTATCCGGTCAAATTCGGCGGCGCCAAGGACAAGAGCGGCAACTCCTGGGAAATCGGATACATGGACGAGTACGCCGGGACCGACAGGGATCCGAAAGTGCTCGTCATCATCCATGGCAAGGGGGCGTTCGGCGGGCACTACGGCAATATCATGCAATACGCGTTGCGCAGCGGCCTGCGCGTGATCGTGCCGGATTTGCCGCACTATGGCATGTCCGGTCCCGGCAATCTCGACAAGAGCCCGGCCCGCACGATGCAGGATATGCGCGAGGTGATCTATGACCTCGTCGTCAACCAACTCGGCGTCAAGAAGGCCACCTATCTCGGCCACTCGCTGGGTGGCCAGTTTGTGATGGGCTACGCCCTGACCTGGCCGGACACGGTGCAAGGCCTTGCGCTCGAAGCGCCGTCGGGTCTCGAGGAATATCCGCGCGAGATCACCATTGCCAAGGACAAGAAGGCGCGTCTGTTCGACGAGGCTTTCGGGCGTGATTTCGACAAGTGGAGGCAGACATGGGACCAGACCGGCATCCTGGCCGCTGAGAAGGCCCGTGATGAACCGAACATCCGGGACTTCTTCTACTTCAAGAAGCGCGATCCGGACACGGGCACGGTATCGGCGGCGAAGAGCGGTTACTTCTTCAGCGACAGCGAATATGCCCGCCTTCACACCGAGCAGCGCGTCGGGCTGACCAAGGGCAATCCCAAGGAGCTGGAGCAGTGGTGCAACGTCTTCATCTACGACATCTACACGATCGGAGCGGAGCTGCAGCAGGATGACCCGAAGAACCTTTACGAGCGGCTGCCCCAGATCAAGGCGCCGATCTTCCTGTCATTCGGTGACAAGGAACCGTTCATTCCGACCCCCGCGTTCAACGGTCTGACTGAACTCGGGCGCGACGTCATCACGCCCTTCATGACGCGGATGACGAATGCCGGCAACCGGCCGATGCTCAAGATCTATCCGGAAACTGGTCACTTCATCCACACGGACAACCCGGTGGAATTCTCCGCCGACGTGGTTGATTTCGTCACCAAGGGGACCATCGACACCTCCTCACCGCAGGGCACCGACCGCATGATCAAGGGCGCGGTGGTCTCAGCCCTGCCGGTCGCGCCGACGCCGCCTGGTGCGGCGCCGACGGCTGGCCTCAACAAATAAGGCCGGTCCATGCCGAAGGTGCAGGCGGGCGAAATCGAGTTGGGCTGGCGGGAGTGGGGACGAGGCGACGTCACCGTCGTCTTCATCCACGGCAATCTCGCCAGCAAGGACTGGATCGAGCTCGCCGCGCCGATGTTTCCGAACGGGCTGCGGGTGGTCGCGATCGACTGGCGCGGCTGCGGCGAAAGCGATCGGCCAAAGCCCGCTGCAGACTATGCCAACTATTCGATGCAGCAGCATGCGCTGGATATGCTGGCGGCCCTTGATAAGCTCGATATCGGATACTGCCACCTCGCCACTCATTCGACCGGTGGCATCATCGCAGCCCGCATGTTGCTGATGCAGCCTCGGCGCTTTGGTCGTGTGTTCGCACTCGATCCGGTCACGCCGCTGGGCATGTCCTTCGATGCCGACCAGATCGGCCTTTTCCGGGCAATGATGGCGAGCAAGGAACTGACGAGGATCGTGATGGCGACCGCCGCGACCTCGTTGTTCGTGCCGGATAGCATGACCCCGAATGCGATTCCCCGTTTCCGGGAAGGACTCGGCGAAATTCAAGCTCTGTTCGACCGGATCATCGAGCAGACCTTCAGCGTCTCCGAGGGAATCTGGATCGGAACGCCTGTCAATCTCACCCGCGAGAGGGAGAGCCGCGAACTCGATCGGCGTATGCCCGATATCGGGCATTCGCACCTGGTGCTATGGGGCGAGTGGGACGGCTGGATTTTGCCCGCGGATCTTCGCGCCATGGCGGAGGCGATGCCGGACTGCCGGCTCGTGATCGTGCCCGGCGTCGGGCATTCGATGAACCTCGAGCGGCCGGCTCTCTACGCCGGCTACTTCGGCGCCTGGTTCGGGGGGCTTGCGGCATAATCACAAGGAGCAACGTCATGGCAGAGATCAATCCATCCGCCGAGGATATCCGCGGGATGCTCACCGAAGCCCTTGGCCGGTTGAGAAAGGCCCATACGGAGTATTTTGATCTGCTGGAAAGGGGGCTCAGTTCCTCGCCGCTGCCGATGGCCGACCAGGCCAAGCAGTTTTGCAGTTTCATGCAGCGCAACGTCAACGCGACGTTCGATCTTGGCGATAAGCTCGTTCAAGCCAAGGACGCTCAGGACGCGCTCAAGCTTCAGACCGAGTTCTTTCAGGGCCAGATCCAGGCCTTGACCGACCAGGCGAGGAGCGCTGGCGAGTCCGCTATGAAGGCGGCAACCGGCATGTTCGGACAGAAGAACTGAGACTGCCGTGAGGCAGGGACAAGGCTATTGGCTCGCAGGCACTCGCGATTGATACGAGGTCACAAATGGCGGATACGACAAAGCTTTCGGTAGAGAAGGCGCTTGAGAAATTGCGCAGCAGCGATCAGGCAAAATCAAAAGATCAGCGGCGCGATGAAAGGACCGAGAAACTTAACGAGGAAATCAAGCGCATGAGAACGCAGAGATCGCGTCTCGACCATAAATCACGGACGCGCGGCTAGAAAATTGCCGCGGTCCAGCAGCGCATCGAATTCGCTCCATTCTGACGGTGCTCAATGGAGACCAACGACGCGTCTGGCCAATTTGATCGTTGCTTTGGGAAGGAGAGCACGACATGCAAAGCGTACGAGAGTTGTTCCAGGCGTGTCGCGGAACCGACGAAAATGCGACTGGGACCGGGGACTGCTAAATGGTGGTGGTTCAATTGTTGGTCGGCTCAATCGTCAGCGTGATCAACATCGTGATCCACGCTTTGGTAACCGTTGCGGCCATCGTCATCGCCCGGGCCGTCGGGCTTCGGTATCTTGCGCGGCCAAGGCTGCCACTGATGGCCGTGATGGTTGCGACAGCGGCGGCGCTGATGGTGGCGCACACAATCGAGGTTCTGGTCTGGGCGTTGACCTACGCCGTGATCGGCGCGGCCCCTGCCGGCAGCGACCTGCTTTATTTCGCTTTCGTCAACTACACCACTCTGGGCTATGGCGACATCACTCCCGTGCAAGAGTGGCGGCTGACGGGACCGATGACCGCGATGAACGGGATCCTGATGTTCGGCTGGTCAACCGCCGTTCTGTTCGAGGTCTTGCGCAAGACGCTCGACGATCTCGGAATGACCAAGCTGCCGGGTGCTCGGTGATTTGACGTTGACAATGTGAACCGGCAAGGGCGGACACACCCCGGGAAAAGACTGCCGCTCAATGCTGTAGATCGAGACTGGCGAGCTCCCGCCGGTCCAGTAGCACGATCTGGCGCTGGGTATTGCCGATAAAGCCGAGGACGCCGAGATCATGCAGGTGCGATATCGCACGCGAGACGGTCTCCAGTGTCAGGCCGAGATAATCGGCAATGTCGCGCCGGGACATCGGCAGTGCCATGACTTCGGATGCGGTCAGCCGCTTGTCCATTTCGAGTAGGAAGGCCGCCACCCGCTCCAGCGACGTCTTGCGACCGAGCAGGAGCATGTGGTCCTCTGCGTGCTGCAGATTGATTGTCGTCATGCTGAGCAGATTGCGCGCCACCATCGCGTCGCTTTCGGCTACCAATTCAAGGCTTTGCCTTTTGACGAGCTGCACAGTGGTGTCCACGATCGCCTCGGCGGTAAACCGATGCTCGCTGCCGTTCTCCAGGCCAAAAATGTCGCCGGCAAGATGGAATGCGCCGATCTGGCGGCGACCGTCTGACAGCAGCTTGTAGCTTCGTACGGCACCAGACTTGACCTGATAGACATAGTCGGCAGGCTCCTTCTCCCCGTAGACCTCCGTTCCTTTTTTGTATGTAAATTCGTTTAAACAGATGATCGGATTCGAATCACTCCTCATTCCGAAGTCGTGGAGCGAATTGGGGCGGGGCAGGGGGGCGGTCTTTGTGCGCACCAGCATAGGCCAACTCCTCAACGTTGATCGCTGAATTGGTCTCAACCGAATATTTCATCGCAAGGAATGCGCGCTGTCCCACTCCCGCCGGGGTTGATTTAAGACGAAGGAGGCATTTCAAACCATTGTCTCTAAGGGCGTTGTACCAAAGGACAGTGAGGGTAAAGGCGTGCACGCAATGAGAATTCGTCCGCACCGAGAGGGTGGGATCTTCGTAAGGTCTTCTGTCCAATTCGCACATTTTCGCTATGCCTGATATCATTCCTAGAGTTGACTGCACTTGCGTCTTTTCCCGCTGACTTGGCTCCCCAGAAGCCAATCCGGGAGACATTGCGGCTAAGAGGTAAAATTGCCCGGCCTCATTCACGTCGTAGACGACGACGTTTCGTTCCGAACGGCGATGGAACGCCGTCTCAAGCTTGCCGGCTATGACGTCGTCACCTATGCGTCTGCGCAGGATCTGCTCGATCTCTTGCCAGCCGAAGACAAGCCGGCATGCATCCTGCTTGACGTGCAGATACCGGGGCTGAGTGGGCCGGAGCTGCAAGCGCGTCTGCTCGAACTCGGTTCGACGCTGCCGATCGTCTTCCTCACCGGGCACGCCGATACGCAGACAACCGTGCGGGCCATCAAGGCCGGTGCGGAAGATTTCCTGACCAAGCCGGTGTCGTCAGAGGAGTTGATCAACGCGGTCGAGCGGGCCATGTCGCGCCATGAGATGACGCGCGCGCAGCACGGCAAGCTCGTTGCGCTTCGTGCTCTGGTCGCGTCGCTGACACCGCGAGAACGTCAGGTGCTCGACCTCATGGTGCGTGGCAAAATCAACAAGCAGATTGCCTACCAGCTCGGAACGACCGAGCGCACCGTGAAAGCTCACCGTCATCAGGTGATGGAAAAAATGCAGGTGCTTTCGTTCGCGGAACTTGTTTCGGTCGCAGAGCGACTGGGAATGCTCGATCCAAACGGCGATGCGGGCAAGTAGCAGAAAACCATGTCGCTTGTCAGTCTGCGTAAGGTGGACCTGCACGTTGGTGCATAACATAGATTGTTGACAGGATGCCGCTGAAAGCGCGCAATAATGCTGGAGATCGTCGGCTGTCGAAGCAGGACCTAGCTCGCGAACAAGCCGTTCGTTTGACGATCGCCCAGCATATTTTTCGTACCGAAGAGGCCGACAATCGTGCCGATCCGAGAATCCGTCTTCGTCCTGGATGATGATTCATCGATGCGCATGAGCATCAAGCGACTGCTGCGAGAACACGGTTTTGGCGCGCTGCTGTTCGCCTCGGCGAAGGCGCTATTCGATCACGATGATTTCGGAAACGTCATCTGCATCATCATCGACATCAATTTGAGCGATCAATCCGGGATTGCGGTGCGCAAGCGGCTTACGAACGAAGGCGTGATGGCCCCCGTCGTCTACATTACCGGCAATGACAGCGCGGCGAACCGCGCGGCCGCGATCGACTCAGGGTGTATCGCTTATCTGACTAAGCCCTTCGCGGCGCACTCACTTATTGCGCCAATTGAGCGGGCCTGCGGCGGGATCATCTAGCGCGGCCGAGACGCTTATTCATCGACATACTGCTCGAACGTCTGCGCCGGTGCTCCCTTGTGCACGACGGAAAATTGCGCCAGCGGAAGTGACGTCGCCAGCGACAGAAGGTTGGAATCGACGACCTCCAGGACCAGCACTTTTCCTGATTCCAGCTCCTTGACGATTTTTGGATCGGCGACATCGGCGGCAATGCAAGCATTGGTGACGCACCAGCTATAGGGTAGGCGGTAAGGGCTTCCTTGATCCACCGTCAGCTTGATAGGGTACTGCAGATACATGCCGACCGGAACAAACAATTGCAGTCTGGCAACGGGCTCGCCCTCGCGCTCGATCAGGTCCACACGCACGGCGGTTTGACCGGTCGGGAAGGTGCCCGTGATTGAAGTCCGGCACAGCATCTTGGCGCCACCCGCCCTAAAGCAGAGTTTGCGCCAGTCTCCATAAGTGATGTCCTTTGCCTCGCGTTGGCCCCGGGTCGTCACCTCGGCGGGCTTCGCTGTTTGTGAATTTTGCCGTGTCGCGGCGACCGCCGAGGACGCTACGCCGGCAGTGACGACGACCAGCAAGCCCGACAAACAGTGACGTGCATAAGCCATGGCCACATCTCCTTGCGCCTAGTGCGGCGCGTCGAGAAATTTCGTCACCAGCGGCGACCAGATCGGAATGGCGTCCGGGGAACCAATGAAGAAGTGTCCTTCATTGCCGAACGGCGGCATCAGATGGTACTCGGCCCTGCCGCCCGCGGCGGTGAAGGCGTCGTGCATGCGCTTGGACAGATCGGGGCCGAAAAACGTGTCGTTCTCGATATAGATCCAGAGCATCGGCACGCGCGAAATGCGGCCGAAATTCGCGGTCGCCTCGACGAGCTTGTCCGGCGCGCAATTGTTGTTCGGCTTGCCGTCGACACGGCCGCCGCGGCCGGCCGCGAAGGTGATGATCGCCTTGACCTGAGGCGGGTTGACGCTGGACAGCGCAATGGAAGCCCAGCCGCCGGCGGATTGCCCGACGACAATGACATCCTTGGGCACAATGCGCTTCTCGGCAGCCAGATAGTCGATAATCCAGAGATCGACCTGCGCCACTGCCAGGCCGGCGTCGCGGAAATTAGGGTTGGTGCACTTGCCGACCTTGGAAAAGAACGGGCCGTAAATGCCGCGCTCGGGGATATCGATGGCCGAGGCGCCATACCCCGTCCCTACGGGCGCCACCACCAGGTGGCCTCGCTTTGCGAACCATTTGGCGGCGTCGCGGAATTCCACCAACGGAAAGAAGCTGCGGTCCGTCGGATTGAGTGAGACCCCGTGGTTCATGATGACGAGCGGGAACGGACCGTCGCCGACCGGACGCACCAGGTAGGCGAACATTGGTAGCGGTAGTGGCAGCGCCCAGATCTCCTCCTGGATGGAGACATCTTTCTCCGCGCGTGCGGTCGTCGTGAAAGCGGCCAGCACCAGCAACATGGCCGCGAACCACCCGAGCGCCGGGCTGACTGGTTGCCGCATTGCGGGTCTCCTCATCCGGTGTAGGTGGCGGCCACGATGATCGGACCGAGTACGGTCAGCACCACGTTTCCGACCGCGTACGGGACGGCGACGCCGAGCACCGGCGTCTGGCTCTCCGCGACGTCGCAGGCACCGGTCACGGCGGCATCGACGGTCATGGCGCCGGCCAGCGCGCCGCAGGTGATGACAGGGTTCATGCGCAGCACGTGACGTGCAAACAGCGTCGCGACGATCAGAGGTACGACGGTGATGACAAGGCCCATGCCGACAAGAAGCAGCCCGTGGGCCTGGATCGCAGCCCAGGCGGCGGCGCCGTTGCCAAGCCCGATCGCCGCAATGAAGCCGCCGAGCCCGAGATCGCTCAGGGTCTGCTGCGCAGCCGGCGGCATTGCTCCCATGGTCGGCTTGCGCGACCGCAGCCAGCCGCAGAAAAGGCCTGCAATCAGCGCGCCGCCGCCGCCGCCAAGCGAGAGGGCGATGCCGCCGATCCTGAAGCTGACGAGCCCTGCGAGCAGGCCGGCCGCAATGCCGATCGCGAGAAATGCGATGTCGGTGCGATCGCCCGAACGTAGGATCTGGCCAATCGCCGTTGCGGCACGCTCGATGTTGCGCGTACCGCCGACCAGGGTCATGACGTCGCCGACATAGATCCGCGTGTCCGCGCTTAGAGGCACCTCTCGGCCCATACGGGTGAGGGCGCGTAGAAAGACACCCCGAGCGTCGGTGCCGACGCGGGACGCGATCTCCTGGATTGAGCGGCCATGGAGATGGCGATTGTCCACGAGCACCTCGAGCACGTTGCCCGGCATCGTCTTCAGGATCTCGTCGGCATCGATCTCGGTGCCGATGATCGGCTTCGCCGCGACAATGGCAGCAGTGCGACCGGCGAGGACGATGTCGTCGCCGGCTTCGAGCACAGTTTCGAGATGCGGTTCGATGTCCGCGCGCCCGCGGACGATGCGCTCGACGACCGTGCGACTTCCGATCTCTTCCTCGATCGACCGGACGGTGCGGCCGGCGGCTGCGGTCACGCGGTAGGCGCGCGCCTGGAACTTGCGGTAGGAGAGATTTTCGCTTTTGGGCGGATCGCCGCCGGCAAGCTCCGCCTCGAGCTTCTTGGCCTCCACCTTCAGATCGATCCCCATCAGCTTGGGGGCAACGAAGGGGACGAACAGCAGTGTCAGGATATAGCCGAGGACGTAGGTGACGGCATAACCCGCCGCGATGTTCGCCTCCTGCTGACTGAGCACATCCTTGGGCAGGCCGAGCTGGGCCAGGGCGCCCGACGCGGTGCCGATGACCGAGGATTGCGTCAGTGCTCCGGCCGCGATTCCGGAGGCGGTGCCAGGATCGAGCCGGAAGCCGTGCGCGAACAACAAGACGATCGCGAGACCCGTGCCCCCCAGCACCAGCGCCAGGGCGACCTGGGCAAGGGTGCGGAAGCTCAAGGAAGCGAAGAATTCCGGTCCCGACCGATAGCCGATCGTGAACACGAACAGGCTGAACAGGATGACGCGCAAGAGCGACGGAAACGTGAACGTTCCGAGCTGCCCCATCAGCACGGCGACGACCAGGATACAGGCGGTGGTCCCTATCGAGAAGCCGCGAACCTTAATGCGGCCGAGGATCGTGCCGATGGCGACCGCCAGCAGCAGGAATATCTCCGGAGCGGTGGTGATGATCCACCTGACGGTGTCCATGTGGCAATCCCCCGGCGCTTTGGGCCTGATATGATTTGCGGCGCGGAGCGATTGCTTGATCCAGATCAAGCCCCGTTGGCGACGGGATGCCGCTATGAATTCATGCAGCTATTGCGACAGCCGTCATTGCTGACATGAGCACCCTGGACGTCGCAGCCGGCGTGGTGCGCCGCGAGGAGACCGTCGAGGTGGTGCTGCTGCTGGCGTTTGCCGGCGGCTATATCGACGCCTATACCTGGATCATCCATGGCGTATTGGCGAACGCCCAGACCGCCAATCTGATATTTCTCTGGGGCTACGCGACCGCCGGGAATTGGGCGAAGGCGCTTCACTTCGTGCCGCCGATCCTCGCCTTCACAGTGGGCATCGTCATCGCGGCATGGCTCCGTCGCGCCACCGGCGAACGAGCTGGCGCGGTCAGCATCTTGATCGAGATCCTGTTGTTGGCTTCAATCGGCATTGTGCACAACCGGATGCCTGATCTTGCAGGTACGCTCGGTATTTCGCTCGTCGCCGCGATGCAGACCGCCATCTTCACCAAGGTCGAAGGCGTCCTTTGCAGCACCGTGATGATCACGGGCAATATGCGCCAGGCGGTCGAGAATATGTTTGCAGTAACATCCGGCGACGCGGCGGTCGGAACACTGCGCCGCTCAGGCATCTTCGCCGCCTTGTGCGCCGTGTTTGGCTTTGGCGCGGCGATCGGTGCCTTAGTCACCAAAAGCATCCCCGATCTCGCGCTCGGCATTCCCGTGGTTGCGTTGCTCGCCGTATTGCTGCGCTGCGAGGCGACGCCCCGCGAGGTGGCGTCGTGAACGCGCCACGTGGCCTCGGCTGGACACGGTTCTTTCCGCCGTTCGGCTGGCTTGCTGCCTATCGGCGCGAATGGCTTCCCTCCGACGCCGTCGCCGGCATCACCCTGGCCGCCTACGCCATCCCGGTTTCGCTCGCCTATGCTGCGCTGGCAGGCCTGCCGCCACAGGTCGGCGTCTACGGCTACATGCTCGGAGGCATCGGCTATGCCTTGCTTGGATCATCGCGGCAACTCGCGATCGGTCCAACCTCAGCGATCTCCCTGATGATTGCGGGCACCGTCGGCGCACTCGCCGGCGGCGATGCGGTGCGCTATGCGCAGATCGCGAGCCTTGCTGCCTTTGCCGTGGCAGTGCTGTGCTTCATTGCCTGGCTGTTCAAGCTGAGTGTGCTCGTCTGCCTCGTCAGCGACAGTATTCTGGTCGGCTTCAAGGCCGGTGCGGGACTCACCATCATCATGAGCCAGTTGCCGAGCCTGCTCGGGGTTGCCGGCGGCGGCCATGATTTCTTCGACCGCGCCGTCAAGCTGATGGGGCAGCTCGGCGATATCGCCCCGCTTGTGCTTGCGATCGGCGCGTTTGCCGTGTTGTTGCTCCTGCTCGGAGAGCGGCTGCTGCCGGGCAAGCCGGTCGGCATCACCATCGTGGCGCTGGCAATCCTGGCCGCTTCGCTGCTGGGCCTCCCGGCGCTCGGTGTGCCCGTCACAGGGAAGATACCCGAGGGGCTGCCGGTACTGGGGATGCCCACATTCGGGCTGCTGGAGTTCGACGATCTGTTCCCGCTCGCCGCCGGATGTGTGCTGCTGGCCTACATCGAAGGCGTTTCTGCTGCCCGCAGCTTTGCAGCGAAGCACGGCTATCCTCTCGACGTCAGGCAGGAGTTTTTGGGGTTGGGCGCCGCGAATCTCGCGGCCGCTTTTGGCCATGGCTACCCCGTCGCCGGCGGCCTGTCGCAATCCGCAGTGAACGACAGCGCCGGCGCACGAACGCCGCTGGCGCTGGTGATCTGCTCGGTGACGCTGGGGCTGTGCCTCCTGTTCTTCACCGGGCTCTTGACCAACCTGCCCAAGGCGGTGCTCGCGGCCATTGTCTTTGCCGCGGTGTACAAGCTCGTGGATATCCGCGCGCTGCTTCGGATGTGGCAGGTCAGCCGCATCGACTTCTGTGCCGCGTCGATCGCGCTCGTCTCCGTGCTGCTGCTGGGCATCCTGCAGGGTGTCCTGCTGGCATCGATCGCATCTATCTTCCTGTTGCTGGCACGGGCCTCGCGGCCCAATGTGGCATTCCTGGGCCGGCTGCCGGGTAGCGGCCGCTATTCCGACAGCGCGCGGCACGAAGACGTCGAGCCCCTAGCCGGCATCCTCGCGTTCCGCCCGGAGGCTTCGCTGCTCTATATCAATGTCGGAACGATCCTCGAGGCAGTCCTGATCGCGCTCCGGCGATCGCCGGACATCCGGCTGGTGGCGTGCGACCTTTCGGCATCGCCCTATATCGATCTCGCTGGCGCGCGCATGCTGCACGATCTGTACGACGAACTCGCCGCGCGTGAGGTCACGTTCTGTATCGTCGGCGCGCATGCGCAGCTCCGCGACCTGCTACGGGCCGAAGGGCTCGCGGAAAAGACCGACAGCGGCCAGTGGCTACGCTCGCTCGACAGCGTCTTGGGCGATGTCAGACGGGCCTGACGCTGTTGCGCTGCGCTGCCAACGGTCTCGTCAGGGCTGATTAGAATGCGCACGACCGTTGACTTGGATCAATGGAGCGACCGCCACCGTACTCACGATCCCGCATCACCTTTGCTCCAAGGGATCGGGAGAGACGCATGTCCAAGGACACCAAACTCGCGCAAAAGCGCATCGACCAGTTTTTTTCGGGGCCGGGGGCACGGGCGGACGACTGGCGTGATCTCGTGGAGGCTGCGAAGACTTGGGCGCGGGTGGGCAATCGCGCGGCTTACGATGCGGCGCTGGCCGATCTCTGCATCATCGAGGAATTTCACGGCTATCCCGGTCTGCAGTTGATGGCGGCGCTGCGGGAAGCTGCCGCCGCCGGCGACGGAGCGACCTCGTTCGCCCTTGCGACGAGGATTGCCCAGGCGCTGGCCACGCGATCCTTCCGCCAGCATGCTGGCGACTGGAGTGCCAAGGATGATGGCAATGGCGATGCGCCCGAACTAGTGCCGCCGAGCTTCGGCGCGCACGCGGCGCGCCGGCCCTATTTCGAGACCCTAATCGTGACCGGTGTGTCACCCGGCCAGTGGCCGACGCTCGCCGCCGAATGGCGCAAGCTGCGGCGTCCCGTCGATGCCTTCGTCTATGAACCCGTCATCGTCGGCAGCCTAGAGGACGCCTTCTGCGCGACGATGCTCAATCCGAACATCGGAGCAGTCATCATCAACGAGGGCTTTGGCCTTCGTTCGCGGCATAACGCCCCGGTGCTGCGTTCGATCATGGCTACAGCCGGTCTGAACGACGAAACCGACGGGTCGGCGCTGCGGCTCGCTCAGATCATCAAGCGCGTCAGGCCCGAGCTCGATCTCTACATGATCTCGAACCGCGACGTGGAAGAGCTCGCCGGCAATTCCGAGGCGGACGTGGTTCGCCGCATCTTCTATTCCGTCGAAGAACTTCTGGAGCTGCACCTGTCGATCCTCGAAGGTATCCAGGATCGCTACGACACGCCGTTCTTCGACAATCTGAAGAAATACGCCCAGCGCCCTATCGGCACGTTCCACGCGCTGCCGATCGCTCGCGGCAAATCCATTTTCAAGTCCGACTGGATCCGCGACATGGGCGAATTCTACGGCCCGAACCTGTTCCTCGCCGAGAGCAGCGCCACCACCGGTGGCCTCGACAGCATGTTGGAGCCGACCGGCAACATCAAGAAGGCGCAGGAGAAGGCGGCGAGGGCGCTCGGAGCCGACCGGGTCTTTTTTGTCACCAACGGCACCTCGACGTCGAACAAGATGGCGGTGCAGGCGTTGCTCGCGCCGGGCGACATCGCAATCGTCGATCGCAACTGCCACAAGTCGCATCACTACGGAATGGTGCTGGCCGGAGCGCAACCGCTCTATGTCGAAGCGTTCCCGATGACGGAATATTCGATGTATGGCGCGGTGCCGCTGAAGACGATCAAGCAGGCGCTGCTCGGGGCCAAGGCCGACGGCCGGCTCGACCGCGTCAAGCTGCTCGACCTGACCAACTGCACCTTCGACGGTCACATCTACAATACCCGCCGGGTAATGGAGGAATGTCTCGCGATCAAGCCGGACCTGATCTTCCTCTGGGACGAAGCCTGGTTCGGCTTCGCGCGCTTCTCGCCGTTCCTGCGCCGCCGCACCGGTCTCGGCGCCGCCAACGAGATCGAGGCGTGGATGCGCGATCCGAAGTCGGTCGCGGCCTATGAGAAGCAGCAGACCGAGCTCGGCAAAAATCCATCCGACGAGGTGCTGCTCAAGACCCGGCTCATCCCCGACCCGAGGCAAATCCGCCTGCGCGTCTACCAGACCAACTCGACCCACAAGTCGATGTCGGCGATCCGCCAGGGGTCGATGCTTTCGGTCAAGGACGTTGAATTCCACACGGTCGAACAGCAGTTCAAGGAAGCGGTGTTTACCCATGCCTCGACCAGCCCGAACCAGCAGCTGATCGCCAGCCTCGACATCTCGCGGCGGCAGATGGAGCTGGAGGGCTACGGCCTCGTCGCCAATGCGATCGAAATCGCGTTCGCGATCCGCCAGGCGGTCAACAACAATCCGCTGATCTCGAAATATTTCCGTATCCTCGGTGCCGACGTCATGGTGCCGGCACAATACCGCCAGAGTGGCTTCACCGACTTTCTCGCCCCCGGCGTCAACTGGGCGAATACGCTCAAGAGCCTGGACGACGACGAGTTCTGCCTCGACCCGACCCGCATGACGCTGGTGTGCGGCATGGCCGGCTATGACGGCACGCAGTTCAAGGGCATTCTCGCCAACGAGTATAATATCCAGGTCAACAAGACCTCGCGCAACTCGGTCCTGGTCCAGTCCAACATCAACAACACCCGCAGCGACGTTGCGCATCTCATTCGCGTCCTCGCCGAGGTCGCAGGCGAGATTGACCGAGGTCTGGCCCAGGGCGGCGCCAATGCCAGGAAGACCTTCGAGGCACGGGTCACGAGCCTGATGAAGGACGTGCCTGATCTGCCGAACTTCTCGCATTTCCACCCGAGCTTCCGCGGCGATGCAGGCGCCAAGACCAACGAAGGCGACATCCGCACCGGCTTCTACGCCGCCTATGACGTCGCAGGTTGCGAGCATCTCCGTCTCAGCGATCCCGAGATCGACCGGCGGCTGAAGGCCGGTCCCGAACTGGTCTCCGCCAATTTCGTGATCCCGTATCCGCCGGGCTTCCCGATCATGGTGCCCGGCCAGGTCATCACCCAGGAGACCATCGACTTCATGCGCAAGCTCGATGTGAAGGAAATTCACGGCTACGACGCCAAGGAAGGCCTGAAGCTCGTACGCACGGAGGCCTTGGCGAAACTCGGCAAGCCGAAGCCCGGCACGCAGCCGAAGCTCAAGGCCGCGTCATAAGTCGCAAAGGGGACGAACATGCAAGGTTTCTTCTCTTTTTTGCAGCACAATCCTTATCTGCTGCTGTTCTTCGTCGTCGGGCTCGCCGTCTGGATCGGACGGGCCAGCATCAAGGGTTACGGCCTCGGCATGGTCGCCGGCGCCATCGTGGTGGGCGCGGGCCTCTCGGTCTGGGCCTCGATCTACGGCGTCAAGCTCGAGCTGAACACGTTTGCGAAGAGCCTGTTCTACTATCTCTTCATGTACGGCGTCGGCCTGCGGGTCGGCCCGTCCTTCATCAACAGCTTGAGGGGCGACGGACTTAAGTTTGTCGTCCTGGCGACGGTGTCGAGCGTAATTGGTCTGGCGCTTGTCGTTATTTTTGCAAAACTCTTCGCATTGCCGCCGGGGGCGGCCGGCGGCATGCTGGCGGGCTCACAGACCATGTCGGCCGCGATCGGTTCAGCCGAGCAGGCGGTGACATCAGGCGTCGTCAAGCTGCCGGAGGGCATGAAACCCGAAGATGCCGCGGGCATGATCGCGCTGTCCTACGGCATTACGTACATCTGGGGCACCGTCGGCATCATCCTGATCTGCAAGTATTTGCCGCGCTGGTGGGGCGTCGACGCAAAGGCCGCCGCGAAGCAGTACGAGGCGGAGTTCGGCGTCAAGGATCTCGAAGGCGGCGGCCTGACCGGCTATCGCCAATTCGGGCTGCGTGCCTACCGGCTGGAGAATCCGGCGCAGGTCGGCATGAGCATTGCAAAATTCCGCGCGATGAATCCTGAATACCGTATCGTCAACGTGGGGCGCAACGGTGAGCCGCAAGGAGCCGATCCCGATCTCGTCCTCCGAAAGGGCGACATTGTCGCGCTGGGCGGCTCGACCGAGCATCTCACCGACAAAATGGGATTGATCGGCCCGGAGGTCGCGGATGCCAAGACCCTGGGTATTCCCATGGACCAGGCCGACATTCTCGTCACTAACAAGGAGATGGTGGGACGCACCTTCGAGTCTTTCCGCGAAACGGCAATCGCCGGCCAATTGCAGGTCACCAAAGTCGAGCGCGGCGGCGTGCAGATACCCGCCGGTCTCAAGACCGAGTTGCAACGAATGGACATCGTCTCTGTGGTCGGCCTGAAGTCCGCCGTCAACGAGCTCGGTGACATGTGGGGCCGCATCGCGCGCACCAACACCTCCACCGACCTGCTGACGCTGGCCACCGGGATGATCCTCGGCTTCCTGATCGGGATGATCGAATTCCCGGCCTTCGGCGCCAAGATCGGCCTCGGAAATGCCGGCGGCCTGCTGCTGTCTGGCGTCATCGTGTCCTCGGCCGTGTCGCGGCTGCGCTTCTTCGGCAACACCCCCAACGCTGCGCGCAACGTGCTGGAGGATCTCGGCCTCGTCGTCTTCGTCGCCATCGTCGGCATCAACGCCGGAGCGGGATTGCTCTCACAGCTCACGGGCGCCGTGGCCTTGAAGATCTTCATCGCCGGCTTCATCGCCTGCACCGTCCCGCCCTTCATCGTCTGGGCGATCGGCTATCACGTCTTCAAGATCAACCCCGCAGTGCTGATGGGCGGGGTGGCCGGGGCGAGGTCGCATTCCGGTCCGTGCCGTGAGGCCGCGGTCGAGATCCAGAGCTCCGTGCCCTGGATCGGATTCCCGGTCGGCTATGCCGTCTCGGGCATCCTGCTCACCATCTTCGGCTACTTCGCAATGATCTTGGCGCAATGATAACTAAGGGGAAAGAGTTATGAGAAAGCTTGCCATCGGCGCCGCTCTGATTGGGTCGCTTGCAGCTACCGCTGGTTTCAGCACGCCATCGCGTGCCGAGACCGGTGAGGTTGCGGTCGTCTTCACCAAGGGCGGCTTCATCGTCGGCATCGGTGGCGGTGAGGGTGTTCTGCTCCTCAGGGGCAAGAAGTATCCGTTCACTGTCTCTGGCATGAGCGTCGGTTTCACCATTGGGGCGTCGACCACGAAGTTCGTGGGTCGCGCGCTCAATCTGAGGGGGCCGGCGTCGATCGAGGGTTCCTATGCGGTGGGCGGAGCGGGCGGTGCGGTTGCCGCAGGCGCCGGTGCCGTTCAGCTCCAGAATGGCAATGGCGTCATCCTTCAGCTCACCGGGCCAAAGGTCGGAGCGGAAGTATCTGCGGCGGTGGGCGGTGTGACCATCCGTTTGAAATAGACCCGGAGCACGGTCGGACCGCCCAACACGCGGCTCGACGCGAGGACTGATTCTCGCGGCTGTTGCGGCCTTCGTTCTTCTCGCGATCACTCTGATTCCCGATGATGCCCACGCCCGTCGCGGCGGTGCGGCTTTCACGGGGTGAGGGGGCATGCGCGGCGGGGGGCTTCCACGGTGGCGGCGGCGCGGTTCACGCCGCGACGCCGCCTACGGCGCAGCCGCAATTGGAGCTTAAGGCTACTACAATTGTCCGCAGACTCAGTATCCGTATTGATATCACGCGCTGCTGACGGGCCGACTAGAGGTCCGTCGGCAGGTCTGCGTCATGCGATCGGGCCGGTCATTGCGCGGCCTGATCTTCAATATTGCTCTGCGACGAAATTCATCCCGCGCAAGCCCGCCTGGTCGTTATAGTGCCCCTTGTCGGAGCGTTTCGGCAGTCTGATCCTGTCCTTCTTGATGGGCTTGTGCGGGATGGACTTCAGGAGATGCGCGATGCAGTTCAGCCGCGCCCGGCGCTTGTCGTCGGAGCGGATGATATACCACGGCGCGTCTTTCGTGCTCGTTTTCCGGAGCATCAGGTCGCGGGCTCGCGAATAATCATACCAGCGCCGATACGATTCCAGGTCCATCGGGCTCAGTTTCCATTGCCGGACCGGGTCGTCGATGCGCGCCTTGAAGCGGCGTTCCTGCTCGTCCATCCCGACCTCCAGCCAGAACTTGATCAGGATGATGCCGCCGTCGATGACGTATTTTTCCATTTGCGGACACAGCGACAGGAAGCGATCGTGCTCGGCGGGTGTGCAGAAGCCCATCACGTATTCGACGCCGGCGCGGTTGTACCAGCTTCGGTCGAAGATCACGATCTCGCCGCCGGCGGGAAACTGCTCCATGTAGCGTTGGAAGAAGAGCTGCGTCTTCTCACGGTCCGAAGGTGCCGGCAATGCCACGACGCGAAATACGCGCGGGCTGACCTTCTCGGTTATCGCCTTGATCGTGCCGCCTTTGCCGGCCGCGTCGCGACCTTCGAAAAGGACGATGACACGGAGCTTGTTCTGCCTCACATAATCCTGGAGGTGACACAGCTCGACCTGGAGTTTTTCCAGCTCCTTCTCGTAATCCTTGCGCTTCATCCGCTCAGAGGAGTCGTCCTTGGCCATGTCCGTTCCTTTGACTGCCTTCCTCGCTAGTCATCGCCCCAGGAGATGGTCACGCCGATATCGCCCGGCATGCCGCCCGGGAAGTCAATGATCTGATAGGCAATGCGATAGCCGCGCGGCTTCAGATAGTCGGTCCAGAGCTGGAAGATTTCCTTCGGGATGCCGGTCAGGGTGCTCTCCCAGCCCTTTTCCTGCTGATTGATGGCGCGGCCCTTGTCCGTGCACAGCGTGTTGGGGAAACGATAGACCTGAACCTCGGTCAATCCATTTCGCACCGCACGCTGGATAATGGTCGAAGCGAGCTTGATCTTCTCGTCCTCGGTCTTGCCCGACGGCTTTGTCAGTCGATCAATCAGGGCCCGCTTCTCTGCTTCGGCGGCGGCGGCAAGGCGGACATATTCGTCTGCTTTCTCGGCCTCCTTGAGGGCCGCTTCCTTCCGGATCTGCGTGGCACTGGGAATGAGATCATCGATGCCGGGCATGACAGGGGGCTCCTGCTTGGTTGCTTTATTTCAGCTTTCAGGCGACGCTAGGTGGCGCCGTTTTCAGGCCGTTGATCCAGATCAAGCAATTCCGCAGCCCGCTGCGGACACTGCGTTGGAAAATCAGGCGGACATGCCTCAGATGAGGAGAGAACGTTGAGCGAGCAACTTCATCCGATGGCTCCGCATCATCTGCCGTTCTATCTCGCGCCGGGAAGTGGCGTGGATCCGCTGATGGTGGTGATGGGCATCTTCCTGATCGGCGTCGTGTTCTGGGTCGGCACGCTCTATTGGAAATTACACAGCCTGCCAGAGCGGATGGCGCACAAGTCGCAGAAGCTGCAATTTGAATTTGTCGCCGTGCTCGGTCTGATTTCGCTCTTTACCCATATGCATGTCTTCTGGGTGGCTGGCTTGTTGCTCGCACTTATTGATCTTCCCGATTTCGGTACGCCAATGCGCAGCATCGCCGACTCCGTCGAGAGGATCGCTGACGGGCAGCCGACAGAGCCGAAATCGTCGATGCCCGAGGACGGAACGCCGCGTCCAGATGATCAGGGCGGTTCGCCGCCGGAAGAAAAATCCCGCGTCATGAAGGAGAAGGAGCGCAGCCATGTTTGAGCTCATGTTCTGCTCTCTCCTCACAATACTGCCAGATTACCTCTATCGCCGGTATGTCCAGGGCAAACGTTTCGGCAAGGAGATCACCTTCTTCTCGGTCTGGTATGAGCTGCGATGGGGCATCACGGGTTGCTTGATGCTCACGGTCTCGCTGATCACCATGATCTTCTACTTCCATCCGTCCACCACCTCGGCAGCGCTCTATTTTCGCACTGTGCCGATCCTGCCTGAGGGATCGGGACGGGTGGCCGAGGTCAAGGTTGGTTTCAGCGCGCCGGTGAAGCAGGGCGACGTGCTGTTCACGCTCGATAGTTCCAAGCAGCAGGCTGCGCTCGAGACGGCAAAGCGCAAGGTTGCCGAGGTCGATGCATCAATGACGGCGGCGCAATCCGATGTGGTCAAGGCCGAAGCCCAAATCCAGGAGGCAAAGGCCAGTTATCAGCAAGCCAAGGACGAACTCGACACGAAGTCCGACCTTCAGCGCCGCAATCCCGGTATCGTGCCGCAGCGTGATATTGAGAAGCTCCAGGTTCTGGTCGATCAGCGCCAGGCCGGAGTGGACGCGGCGAAAGCCGTAAAGGAATCGGAGACGCTGCAAGTATCGACTTTGATTCCTGCGCAGAAGGCGAGCGCAGAGGCTGCTCTCGCCCAAGCCCAGGTCGATCTCGACAAGACCTTTATCCGAGCCGGTATCGACGGACGCGTCGAACAGTTCCTGATCCGCACAGGCGACGTCGTCAACCAGTTGATGCGGCCCGCCGGTGTGCTGGTTCCCGAGGGAGCTGGCCGGAAGTCTCTGCAGGCAGGCTTCGGTCAGATTGAGGCCCAGGTGATGAAGGAAGGCATGGTGGCGGAGGCGACCTGCATCTCCAGGCCTTGGGTGATCATTCCGATGGTTGTCACGACAGTGCAGGACTATATCGCCGCCGGGCAGTTCCGCGCAGGCGAGCAATTGATCGATCCGCAAAACATCGTGCGTCCCGGCACGATCCTTGTGTTCCTGGAGCCGCTCTACAAGGGAGGGCTGGACGGCGTCACGCCGGGCAGCAGTTGCATCGTCAATGCCTACACCAGCAACCACGAAGAAATATCTGCCGAGGGCACCAGTACCGGCCGCAAGATCGCGCTGCATGTCGTCGATGGCGTCGGCCTGGTACACGCCTTGCTCCTGCGCATCCAGGCGCTGCTGCTTCCCATCAAGACGCTGGTTCTGAGCGGGCACTGACACGGTTACACGCAACGGAAATTGCCGCCAACGCTCTTCTTGATTCAAATCAACAATGCAGGGACCGGTGCGTCCTGAATGCGCTTCCATCACGGGAGTATCCTCATGAAGAAGAAAGAATTCCTTCGCGCAAAATGCCGCGCCAGCTCGGCGATTGCCGCAGCAGCGGTGATAGTTGCCGCGACCGCTTCGGCCCGCGCTGACGATCCAGCCAAGCTCCTGAAATCCATGACTGACTATCTCGGCGCGCAGAACACACTGTCCGCTGCCTTCGACAGCGACATCGAGGTCATTACGCCGGAGCTGCAGAAGATCCAGTTTGCGAGCTCGGGTCAGCTCAAATTGAGCCGGCCCGACAAGCTCCGCGTCAGGCGCACCGGCGGCTATGCCGATATCGAATTGATCTATGACGGCAAGACGGTCTCGCTCTACGGCAACGATGCCAAGTCCTATATTCAGGCGGAGGCGCCGGGCACGGTGGACCAGATGATCGCGACGATGCAAGCCAGCTCGGGCCTCGGCATGCCCGGCACCGACCTCATCCTCTCCAACGCTTTCGACGAGCTAATGGCCAGCGCCAGCGAAGGCAAGCATATCGGCCAAGGCGTAGTCGATGGCGTCGAATGTGAGCACCTTGCTTTTCGGAACCCCGAAATCGACTGGCAGATCTGGATCGAGCAGGGTGCTAAGCCAGTGCCGCGGAAATACGTGATCACCAGCAAGACGCTCTCAGGTGCGCCCCAATACACGCTGCGGATCAGGGACTGGAAGACCGATGCTTTTGCGGATGCCGACACATTCATCTTCAAGGCCCCTGCGGGCGCGACCAAGGTCGGTCTCGATTCCGTCGCGATAGCCGAATTCGACGAACTCCCTCCCGGAACTCCGTCAGGAGCAAAGAAATGATCAAGTCGCGACAAATCCTCATCTACGCATCCGCAGCAATAGCAGTTGCCGCAGGACTATTCATGAATGGGACTCGCCACCTTGCCGAAGGCGCCTTTGTCTCGGAGGCGCAAGCGAGAGTAGGGCGACCGCTGACCCCCATGAGCTATGCCGGCGTTGCCCGTAGGACGACGCGCCGGGCGGTGGCTGTTGGTGCGGCGGCCGGCGCGGCTGGCGCCTATGGTTCGTCGTGTGTGCAGGTTGTGGATGCCTACGGCAGGGTGACCACGCGCTGTTAATGGCAAACCCAACGGGATGATTGGCTCCTGCCCGGTTCGAGTTAGAGTAACTGCGGCAGGCAGCCACTCTTCCGGAGAAAGCATGAGCGGGCGCATCTTCACAGCCCCGATCAAGTCGGATTGGCCGATCACGGTTGCCCGGCTCATTCTTTGCCTGCTGTTTTGGGGGGCTCTGCGGCCTGCGGCGCTCGCCGCCGAGCGCAATGAACCCAAACGGGTTTTGCTGCTCCATTCCTTCGGTCGGGATTTCCGGCCTTGGAGCGAATATGCGCGGAGCATCAAGGCCGAACTCAAGCGGCAGTCGCCATGGCCGCTCGACATCCAGGAGCACACGCTTCTCACTGCGCGCTTCAACGATCCTGGGCCGGAAGCGCCCTTCGTCAACTATCTCGGCTCGCTTTACCAGGGCGCGCCTCCCGACATCGTCCTCAGCATCGGAGCGCCCGCGGCGCGGTTCGTGCAGGGATACCGCGCAAAGCTCTTCCCCAAAACGCCGGCGGTGCTGACCGTCGTCGAGCAGCGGCTGGTGAACGGCCTCGACCTTACTGACGACGACGTTGTCGTGGCGGTCCGCAACGATTTCATGGCCGCCTTCGGCAACATCCTTCAGGTCCTGCCGGACACCAAGACGGTCGCCGTCGTCATCGGTGCCTCACCGCTCGAGAAGTTCTGGATCGATGAGGTGAAGCGGGAGCTAAAGCCCCTGGCGGGCCGGCTTGACCTCATCTGGTATTCGGATCTGCCGTTCGAGGAGATCCTGAAGAGCGCGTCAACGCTTCCGCCCCACACAGTACTGTTCTGGGGCCTGATGTCGGTCGATGCCGCAGGCATCGTTCACGAAGGCGACATCGCCTTGCGCAGCCTGCACGCGGTCGCCAACGCGCCGATCTTTTCCTACCAGGAGCCCTTCTTCGGCGGGAGCAGCGTCGGCGGCCCGATGCATTCGGTTGGCGAGACCAGTTCGAAGACCATCGATGCCGCTATCCGCATCCTTCGCGGGGAGAAGCCCGCCAACATCAAATACGAAGCAATTGAACTCGGGCCACCAAAATACGACTGGCGCGAGATTCATCGCTGGGGCATCAGCGAGAGCAATTTGCCGCCGGGAAGCGAGGTTCTGTTTCGCGAGCCGCGAATGTGGGAGCGGTATCGTTGGCAGATCGCAATGATCGCAGCGGTGTTCCTGGTCCAGGGCGGGCTGATCAGCGGATTGCTGCACGAGCGTCGCCGCCGCCGGCTGGCTGACGTCGAGTCGCGGCAGCGCCTCGCGGAGCTCGCGCATCTCAGCCGTTATGCGGCCGCCGGAGAGATGACGACTTCCATAGCGCACGAGCTTAACCAGCCACTCGGCTCGATCCTGACCAACGCCGAGACAGCGGAGCTCATGCTGAAGAGCGCCTCTCCCAACCTCGATGAACTCAGAGCGATCCTGGCTGATATCAGGCGCGACGACCAGCGAGCCAGCGAAGTGATCCGACGGCTGCGCAGCATGCTGAAAAAGACTCCCTTCGAGGTGCGTGACGTTCAACTGAACAGTACCATCCGCGAGGTCGTGGGTTTCGTCGCTGATCTGGCGCAGGGACGTGGCGTCGTACTGAGCTACGCTCCCGCGACGAGCGAGCTTTATGTTCGGGGCGACCCGATTCATCTTCAACAGGTCCTTCTCAACCTCATCATCAATGCGCTGGATGCGACTGCTGAGGCTCAGACAAGCAAGCGAGAAATCAGCGTGGCCCTGAGTCGTACGGGGAGCTTTGCCGAGGTCAGGGTCCGTGACACCGGTCCCGGCGTCCGGGCGGATGATCTCAAGACGATCTTCAATCCGTTCTTCACCACCAAGCCGCAGGGAATGGGCATGGGACTGGCGATCGTCCGTACCATCGTCGAGGTGCACCACGGAACGGTTTCGGCGGAAAATCTGCCGCCCGGTGGAGCTGTGTTCACGGTCAAGCTTCCGATCCTGCGATCGACCTTCGCGTTGCAGCAGGGCGATTGAGCCAGCCTCGGCGGAGCGAACTTCCTTTGATCTTTGTCAAAGAACGATCCAGTCGCGGACCGATCCTGCCAATCGCGAATTCGATGGAGGATTGTGATGCGTGGTTGTGCGAAAGCTCTGGTGACGCTTGCGCTATTGACCGCTATGCCGGTCGTCGCCTCGGCGCAGACAGCAGACAATCCTGCAGCTCCAGTAGCTCAAACGCAGCCGGGGAGCCCGCCGCCGCCGAGCGCCGAACTCCTGAAGCCTGAACAGCTCGAAGCGCTAGTCGCGCCGGTCGCCCTCTATCCCGACGAATTATTGGCAAATGTGCTGGCGGCCTCGACCTATCCGCTGGAAGTCGTGCAGGCCGATCGCTGGCTGAAGGAGCGCAAGTCGCTGAAGGGCGATGCGCTCAGGGCCGAGGTCGAGAAGCAGGCATGGGATGACAGCGTCAAGGCGCTGGCGAGCACTGCAGAGGTGCTGACCATGATGAGCGACAAGCTCGACTGGACCAAGAATCTCGGGGACGCCTTTCTTGCCCAGCAGGCAGATGTGATGGATGCGATCCAGCGATTGCGCACCAAGGCCTATGACAACAAGAAGCTCGTTACGACCAAGCAGCAGAAGGTCAGCGTCAAGACGCAAGAGAACAAGCAGGTGGTCGTCATCGAACCGGCCGAGCCCGGGACGATGTACGTGCCATATTACGAGCCAGCCGCCGTTTATGGGGCATGGCCTTACGCGGAATACCCGCCCTACTATTTCGGCTATCCCTCTTATATCGGCGCAGGCGTTGTCGCGGCTGGTCTTGCGTTCGGCACCGCCTGGGCTATCGGACGCTGGGGCAATTACTGGGGCGGCGGCTGCAACTGGGGCAACCGCAACGTCTACGTCAACCATCGCAACACCAACATTAACACCGGCTGGCAGCACAATGCGGCGCACCGTCAGGGCGTGCGCTACAACAACGCCAATGTTCAGCAGCGGTTCGGTAACAACAATCTAAAGACTGGCGCGGCGGACCGGATGGATTTCCGCGGCCGCGACGGCAACCAGGTGCTGCGGCCGGATCAAGGAGTGCGTGACCGCGCGGGCGACGGTGCTGGTGATCGTGGTGGCCCGGGTGATCGCGCTGGTGACCGGGCCGGAGATCGCGCGGGTGACCGTGCCGGCAATCGTGGCGATCGGCCGGGCGACCGCGCCGGTGCTGCGGGCGCCAAGGGCGGCGGTGACCGCGCTAAGAATGCTGGCAAGGGCGGCGGCGATCGCGCCAAGGCCGCTAACCGCGCAGGTGGCGGTGCGGCCAACCGTGGCGGAGGCGGCAATCGTGGCGGCGCGATGAACGTTTCCTCCGGCCGATCGGCGGCCGCGGCATCGGCACGTGGGCGATCCAGCATGGCCAGCATACCCCGCGGTGGCGGCGGCGGACCGAGCATGGCCGGTCGTGGCGGTGGTGGCGGGATGTCGATGGGTGGCGGCGGTGGCTTCCGCGGTGGAGGCGGAGGAGGCGGGCGCGGCGGTGGTGGTGGCCTGCGCTCCGATATGGCGCTGAAGCACGACGTCGTCCTGCTCGGCTATCTCGGCAACGGCCTCGGCTATTACCGCTTCAGCTACGTCGGCAGCGACAAGGCCTATGTCGGTGTCATGGCGCAGGAGGTCGAGCAGGTGATGCCGAACGCCGTAACGCGCGGAAGCGACGGATATCTGCGCGTGTACTACGAGAAGCTCGGACTGACATTCCGCACCTACCGCGACTGGCTCGCCGGCGGCGCGAAGATCCCCGCGGAGGTGTCACCATGACCGGTCTGAAATCGTTACGCCGCGCGTTTCTGCCCGGCATCATGGCCCTGGCGCTGCTTGGCTCTGCGTCACAGGCCCAGCAATCGTACGAGACGCCGGAAGACGCTGCCGCGGCGCTTGCGGCGGCGGTCAAGAGCGGGCCGGGCGACATCCTGAAAGTGCTCGGCAAGGCCGCCGAGGACATCGTCTTCTCCGGTGACGAGATTGCCGACAACGATATACGCCAGCGCTTCACGTCGATGTATGACGCCAAGCATGGCCTCAAGGCGGAGGGTAACAAGACCGCAACCCTGATGCTGGGTCCGGACGATTTTCCGTTTCCGATCCCGCTGATCAACACCAAGTCCGGATGGGCGTTCGACACTGACGAGGGGCGGATCGAAGTGCTCCGCCGCCGCATCGGCCGGAACGAGCTCGACGCGATCCAGACCGCACTCGCCTATGTCGACGCCCAGAATGAATATGCCGGCAAAGATCGCGGTGAGGGCGTCGGCGTCTACGCGCAACGCATCGTCAGCAATCCCGGCAAGAAGGATGGGCTGTTCTGGCGCGACGACAACGACCCGAGCCCGCTCGGTCCGCTTGCGGCGGAGGCCTCTGCCGAAGGCTACAAAGCTGCAGGTGTAGGGCCGAGCCCATATCACGGATACTATTTTCGGATCTTGAAGGGGCAGGGGATGGACGCGCCGGGCGGCCCACTCAACTACGTCGTGAAAGGCAAGATGATTGGCGGCTTCGGGCTGATTGCCTGGCCTGCCGAGTATGGCAATTCCGGCGTGATGACCTTCCTCGTCAATCATGACGGTACCGTCTACCAGAAGGATCTCGGCAAGCGCACAGACTTCGTCGCCAGGCGTACCTCCTTGTTTGATCCCGACCAGACCTGGAAGAAAGTCGATGCAGAGAAACCTTGAGCGCTGCATTGCCTTGTTGAGGACTTCGGTGATTTACCTCGGAACGATCGCGCTCCTTGCGTTGGTCGTTCCGGCGACACCGTCCTTCGCGCAGGCCTCAGGCCAGGTCAGGGTCAAGATAGTGAAGGCGGGCCTGCTCGTCGGCGCTGGCGCGGGCAACGGGGTGCTGACCTATCGCGGCCACAACTATCCCTTCCAAGTGTCCGGAATTAGCCTTGGTATCACGGCCGGCGCGACCATCGGCCGGCTCGATGGCTGGGCTTCGGGCATCCGCGAAATCTCCGACTTTGCGGGTTCCTACAGCTCAGTTGGCGGCGGCGCGGCGCTCGTCGGGGGAGTGAACGGTGTCCACTTGCGCAACGACAAGGGGGTTGTGATCGTCCTGCGAGGGCCGAAGGCTGGCCTGGAGTTTGCCGCCAACCTCAGCGGGATCACAATATCGCTTGCGAAATGAGGTTGCAGGCGATTGACACTTCTGTCGCACATTAGGCGGCAAGTCTCAGTGTCGAGGGTTTGACGGCCAACCCAAGACTGTAGGCCAGAAGGCTGCACGGCAGGCTTGTCGGGGACCGGGAAGGTTCGATGACGAGAACGGCCTCATCGCCCGCACCTGGAAGCTCAGTTGCTGCGGTCACTACACCGTGGCAGGATGTCCCCTGTTAAAACCCGAGGCTGCCCAGGTGAGCGGGAGCCATGGACTGATCTTCGGGCCGCCGCGCACTCGAACAACCACAGTATCAACAACCGCCGGAGCACAGGCGGCCACCATGCTGAACGTCGAAACGCAGCGTTACACGCCCGCATCGGATCGGGATCTTCCTGTCGTAGTCGCATTGATGCCCGCAACGCCGAAACAGCGAGCAGTCGCGGTTGGCCTTGCCATTGTGATTATCGCTCTTGCAGCGCTAGTTGCGCCTTTTGCGCATCTCCAGATCGGCAGGATCGACAGTTTCGTTCCGGTTCTTCAAACCGTCCTGAGCGCAGCCGACCTGCTTACGGCAATTCTGCTGTTGGCCCAGTATTCGGTCCAGCCGCATCGATCGCTGCTGGCCATCGCCAGCGCATACCTCTTCAGCGCCTCGTTCGCTTTCTTGCAGACGTTGAGTTTTCCGGGAGGCTACGCACCTAACGGCATCATCGGTGACGGCTACAATACGCCGGCCTGGTTCTTCGTCCTTTGGCACACGACGTTTTCCTTGTGCGTGCTGTCCTACGTCTTGCTGAAAGAGATGAAAGCGGCAATTCCCCGGTCACCCGCTGCCAGCATCGCGCTCACGCTTGCGTTCGTGTTCGGGGTGGTGGTTCTAGCGGCGACGCTTGTGACCACTTGGGTCGGGCACCTGCCGAGCTTCTACACGACGAGTGTCACGCTGCAGACGCGGCTCGGTAATCAGATCAACGTCGCTTTGTTCGTTTTCGGCGCATTCTTGTTCTTGCTGCTTTTTGCACGCGGGCGAACGGTGCTTGATCTCTGGCTGATGGTGACCTTGTTGGCGTGGCTGCCTAACTTCCTCGTGGCAGCCGTCGCGAGCTCGGTTCGCTTTTCGGTTGGTTGGTATGCGGCTCGCGGCTTTGCGCTGGTCGCAAGTTGCATGCTGTCGGTCCTGCTGACCGAAATGACCGTGCTCTACTCTCGGCTCGCCAGCGCCCTGACAATGCAGCGGCGTGAGCGAGCCAATCGCTTGGTGAGCATCGACGCTGCCACCGCGGCGATCGCCCATGAAGTCAGGTCGCCTCTGGGCTCGATCACTTTGAATGCAAGCACGGCTCTCCAAATGCTTCAGGCACAACCTCCTCGGCTGGACGAGATCAACGTCATTCTCAAGGATATGGAAGAAGCAAGTTTAAGGGTGAATGAGACGATCAGGAGCGTTCGCGGGCTTTTCAAGGACGCCGCTGATCAACCTGCGACGATAAACATTGAGGAAATCACACGCCAGGTATTGCGGCTACTGCAGCACGAATTGCAGTTGAACGAAGTGTCGGTCGTGACCGATTTTCAAGTCGATGGCGCCTTGGTGCGTGCGGATCCCGTGCAACTGCAACAAGTGATTTTGAACCTGCTGAAAAACGCCATCGAAGCGGTGAACTCCGCTTTGACCGACGGTCGCAGATTGAACGTTGGAACACGGCTCGACGGCGAGGCTGTTATCCTCTTCGTTCGCGATAACGGCGGGGGAATTTGTCCGAACGACCAAGGCCGCATTTTTGAGCCGTTCTTCACGACCAAGCGGGCAGGGATGGGACTGGGCCTGCCGATCTGCCGCATGATCGTCGAAAGGTATGACGGCAGCTTGGTTCTTGCAGAATCCAGTCGTCACGGCTCGACCTTCGAGGTGGCTTTGCCGGCCATGCATCTGGTCTAACCTCCGAAGCGTGACGCCCGCGCCGTATTGGATGCGCACGAATGGCCAAGGCTCCGGTCTTGCACAGCTCACCAATCACAATGTCGGATATTGCGCTGAAATCGCAAGGCTATCCGCTTCTCCGTCGTCCCAATGATGGATTGGAGCGTCGGAGCGCATCTATCCGCAGATCTCCAGAATGGCGAGCATGTAGATGCGGATCATGTCAACGAAATCGATGATATCGACCCGTTCGTCGGGCATGGTGTTGTAACGTCCGCCGGGCCCGCAGACGATGCCTTCCATCTTGCCGAAATAGTGCAGGTGTCCGGCATCGGTGCCGTAGAAGCAGCTCGGCGCAACGGGGCCGGTCGGCTGATCTTCGCCGCGCACCGTACGATAGGCGCGATTGACCGCCGCCACGATCGGGCTCGTGCGCGGGACCTCGAACGGCGGCATGGTCGGAACTCCAGAGCGGTCCTCCGACCTGATTTCGGCCTTGAGGCCCCGAAACCTTGCTTCGAGCGCGTCGAGTTCGCGGCGCATGTCGGTCATCGCGCCGGCCTCGGTTTGCCCCGGCGCATAGCGGCCTGAGCCCTTGATCCGCACGAAGTCCGCGACCTGAGGCGTGCGCCATTCGTGCAGCTCGCGTCCGAGCGCGCCGTGGACGACGCCGACATGGACTCGATTGATCCGCTCATGCTCCGGCGAGAGCGCGCCGGAAAACTTCATCGCATTCAGGCGCGGGATGAGGTCACAGGCCGCCGTGATCGCGTCGACCGCCTCTTCGCGCTTGGACAGATGGCGGGTGTTGCCGGTGAGCTCGATGATGAACATGAAGGCCGCGGCGTGCATGGTCATCGCTTTCAGATCGGTCGGCTCCGAATTGATGAAGTAATCGGCGCGCAGTCCCTGCTCGACCAGCGAGTAGGTGCCGACCCCGCCTTGCAGCTCGCCCACGACGTAGGTGAGGATGACATCGCCCCGAAGTTTGACGCCGGCATCGATCAGCGTCTTGACGGCGCAGAAATAGGCGGCGTCGCCGGCCTTCATGTTGGAAACGCCGATGCCATAGATGAAGGATTCGTCGACCTTGCCGGCCCAGGGATCGACAGTCCAGCCTTCGGTCACCGGGTTGGTGTCGAGATGGCCGTTGAACATCAGGCTCTTGCCGCCGCCCGAGCCTTTCCAGCGGCCGACGGCGTTGACGCGGCCTTCGTCGCCGAATGGCGAGAGCTCGGTGTCGAGGCCGATCTCGCGCATGCGACCGGCCATGAAGGCTGCAAGCTGCTTCTCGCCGTCCGATTTTGAATAGCTCTTGTGCTGCACCATACTTGACAAAAGGTCGAGGGCGGTAGGCACATCGATCCGCGTGAGAAGGGTGTTGTGATCCATGGAGAAAAGATCCTTGTCGTCAGCCGACTGGCACGGGGGAGGCGGCCATCAGCTCGCGCGTGTAGGGATGAACGTGATCTGCGTCGAAATCCTCGGCCGGCAACAGGTCGACCATTTCACCGCGGCGCATCACGGCGATGCGGTGGGCGATCTGACGGATGAGGTTGAGATCGTGGGTGATGAAGAGAAAGGCGGTTCCAGTCGCGGCGCGCAGCGCCAGCAGCAGTTCGATGATCTGTGCCTGCACCGAGACGTCCAGCGGCGCGGTGATCTCGTCGCAGATCACGAGCTTCGGTCGCGCGGCGAATGCCCGCGCGATGGCGACGCGCTGCTTCTCGCCGCCTGAGAGCTGGTGCGGCCAGCGGCCGGCGTAGGAGGCCGGCAGGCGGACCTGTTCGAGCAGGCGGGGAATCTCGGCGGCGTTTCCGCCATAGAGCTTCAGCGGGCGCGACAGAATTTCGCCGATCTTGTGGCGCGGATTGAGCGAGGAGTCCGGATGCTGGAAGATGATCTGCACATCGCGGCGATAGGCCGCGTTCATGTCGCGGGCGCCCGTGATCACCTGATTGGCGAAGCAGACCTTGCCGGAGAAGCGAGCAAGACCGGTGAGCGCGCGCGCCACCGACGATTTGCCCGATCCGGATTCACCGACAAGACCAAGGATTTCTCCGGCCCGCACGTCGAGCCCGATGCTCCTGGTCGCGGGCGCCGGCACCTGGCTGAAAAGGCCGGCGCGGCCGTATTGGACTTCGATGTCCGAGGCCGAGAGAAGAATCTCGTCACTGGACTTGTCATGTACCAGGCGCCGCTCGGGTCTCGGCACCGCCTGCACGAGGACCTGCGTATCGGCATGGCGTGGGGCACGGAAGATGTCGGCGGCTGGGGCCTGCTCCACGAGACGGCCGCGTTTCAACACTGCGACCCGGTCGGCAACCCGCGTCACCAGCGCGAGGTCGTGGGATATATAAAGTGCGGCAACGCCGGTTTCCTGCCGCAGCCGGGCGAACAGCTCGAGGATGCGCGCACCGGTGATGACGTCGAGCGCCGTGGTCGGCTCGTCGAAGAGGATGATGTCGGGGCGGCAGCCGAATGCCGTGGCAATGATGACGCGCTGCTTTTCGCCGCCGGAGATCTCGTGTGGATATCGGCGCATGATCGCGGCGGGAGCGCGCAGTTCGACATGTCCGAGCAGGTCGACGGCCAGCGCGTCCGCTTCGCGGCGCCCCACGCCGCGATGCCTGATCAGCGTCTCCGTGACCTGCCGACCGATGGTGAGGGTCGGGTTGAGCGAGGTCGAGGGATCCTGGAACACCATGCCGAGCCGGCGTCCCCGGATCCTGGTCAGTTCCCGCGGGCTCAGGCCCTGCAGGTCGGTATCGCCGAGATGGAGGGAGCCTGCGATTTCGCGGGCATTGTCCGGCAAGTGGCGCATCAAGGCCCAGGCGAGCGAACTCTTGCCCGAGCCGGATTCGCCGACGAGGCCCAGCACTTCGCCCGGTGCGATCTCGAGCGAGATGTCGCGCAGTACGCGCACGGACCCCGCAGCCGTCGCGTAGTCCAGCGTATAGTTCTTGACGGCAAGGGCCGGCATCACCGCTCATCCTTCGGATTGAGGGCGTCGCGAAGGCCATCGCCCAGCAGGTTGAAGGCAATGGCGGTGAGCGCGATCGCCGCGGCAGGCACGATCAGGCCCCACGGCGCCTGGTACATGTACTGCCGGGCATCCGCCACCATGAGCCCCCATTCGGATGCGGGAGGTTGGGCGCCGACACCGAGGAAGCTGAGCGTTGCGAACAGCATTACGGCAAAGGACACCCGAATGGTGGATTCGATCACGATCGGCGCCATGACGTTGGGCAGCATCTCGCGGAAGATGATCCAGCCTGCGCCCTCACCACGCGCGATGGCCGCCTTGACGTAGTCCTGATTGCGCACGTTGAGCGCAACCGAACGCGTGACGCGCGCCATGCCGGGTGCAAAAGCCACCGCAATGGCAATGACGGCGTTGCCGGCGCCGTTGCCGAGCGTCGAGACCAGCAACAGGGCCAGCAGAAGGCCGGGGATCGCCATCACCGCGTCGTTCGTGCGCATGATGGCCTCGTCGGTCCGGCCGCCGAGATAGGCCGAGCCGACGCCGATGATGGCGCCGGCCGCACTGCCGACAAAAGTCGCGATCAGAGCCATCGGCACGGTCGACCGGGCGCCGACCATCAGGCGGCTCAGGATGTCGCGGCCGAATTGGTCCGCGCCGAGCCAGTTCTGCCAGCCGGGTGGACGAAACCGGCCAAGAAAATCGATTTTCTCGGGCGCGTACGGGGCAAGCGACGGCCCGAACAGGCATGCAATGGCGATGAGTGCCAGGAGTGTGACGCCGACGAGCCCCTGCGGTCTTCGGATCAGGCGGACGAACAGCTCAATCATAGCGGATCCGCGGGTCCAGAAGGGCATAGGCCATGTCGGCAAGCGTGTTGGTGACCGCATAGGTCGCCGCCATGATCAAAGCGCCGGCCTGGATCGACGGCAGGTCGCGCGTGGTGATTGCGACCATCAGGGCCCGTCCGATGCCGGGAATGGCGAAGATCTCCTCGATCACGATGATGCCGCCGAGCAGGTAGCCGACATCGAGCGCGATGATCGTCACCACCGGCAACAGCGCGTTGCGCAGCGCGTGACGAAACAGCACGCTGCGTTCCGGCAGGCCCTTCAAGCGGGCTGCGCGGATATAGTCCGATTTCAGCACGTCCAGCGTCTCGGAGCGCATCATGCGCATCACATGCGCGATGAGGATCACCGAAATCGTCAGCACGGGCAGCGCCAGATGAGAAATGCCCTCCCCGAAATGTTCCAGCGGCGAGACGTAGCCCGTTGCCGGCAACCAATGCAACGTGTCGGCCAGCAGGAGCGCAAGCAGCGTGGCAGTAACGAATTCGGGCAACGAGACACCGAGATATGCGATCAGGCTGAGGCCTGTGTCGGCGAACCTGCCTTGCCGCAGCGCCGCCACCACGCCGAGCGGTACGGCGACGACCAGCGTGACCAGGATGGACGATGCCGCGAGCAGCAGCGAACGCGACAGCGCGCTCAGCATTTCCGGTCCGACGGGCTGGCTGGTCCGCATCGAGATGCCGAAATCGCCGGTGAAGACGTGGCCGGCCCAGCGCAGATATTGCTGCCAGGCCGGAGCGCCGAGCCCAAGCCTCGCCCTGAGCGCAGCCAGCATCTCCGGCGTCGCGTTTTCGCCGAGCAGTGACTGGGCCGCGTCGGCCGGCAGAATCTGCGTGATGGCGAACACCAGCATCGAGACCACGATGACGGTGTAGACCATCAGCAGCAGACGGCGCCCAAACCAGACGAGCGACACTCGAAGTCTCCGCGTCAGCCGCGCTTCGGCGCGCCGGCGCCGAGCGACACGAGATCGAGACGGAATACTGAACCGCGCGGATGCAACGTGTAGCCCTCGACATAGGCTCGCTGCGCAGCAAGAAGATCAAAGAATGCCGAGATCACGGAGGGCACTTCCATATTCATCATCTCCTGCGCCTTTGTATAAAGCGCGGCACGCTTCGCCTCATCGGTCTCGACACGGGCCGCATTGATGACTGTGTCGAAGGCGCTGTTGTTCCAGCGTGTCTCATTCCAGGTCGCGTTGGAGGTAAAAAGCAGGTTGAAGATCGCATCCGCCGTCGGCTGCATGTTGTAGAAGCCGACGTAGAAACTCCCCTTCTTCCAGACCTGGTCGAGATAGGTCGCGTGGGGCATTGTCTGCAGGTTGATGCGGAAGCCGGCCGCAGCGGCCATCTCGCGAACCGCGACGCCGAGTTGGGTGCGGGTCGCCGGCTTGTCGGACGCGATCAGCGTCAGATCGATACCGTTGGGATAACCGGCCTCGGCCAGAAGCTGCTTCGCCTTGGCGATGTCGGGCTTCTTCATCGGAATGTTCTTGTAGAAGTGATAGGCGGAGTTCAGGGGGGTATCGTTGCCCGGCGTGCCGTACCCGCCGGCGACGAAACCGACGGTCGCCTCGCGGTCGACCGCCAGGGCGAGCGCCTGGCGAACCCTGATGTCGTTGAAGGGCTTCTGATCGCATCCAAGGATGATATTGAGGAATTGGCCGGACGGGACGCGCAGCGCCTTGACGCCACCGGTCTTCGCAAGTCGCTCATATTCGCCAGGCGTCGTCGTCAGAAGCAGGTCGATCTCGCCTGAGATCATCGCCGAGGCTTCGGCCGTGCGATCGGGATAGACCAGCAGTTCCACGCTGTCGAGGTACGGCCGCGTCGGGTCGTAGTAGGCGGCGTTGCGTTCGACGACGATCTTTCGATCGGGCTCATAGGATACCAGCTTGAAGGGCCCTGTGCCGTTCGCCGTGGTGGACAGCCTGGCGAGATCGGACGCGATGACCTTCGCCGGGACGATCCGCGCGTTGAGGTAAGTGAGGGCCACCGGTAGGTCGGCGTAGGCGCCGGAGAGCGTGAACTTGACGGCCAGCGGATCGATCGCTGCAACCTCCTGGATCGGCCCGACATTGGTCCGCCCGGGGGAGGCCGTTTTCGGATCGAGGATAGCCTTGATGCTGGCGACGACGTCTTCGGACGTCAGCGGCGAACCATCGTGGAACGTCACACCCGGGCGCAGCTTGAAGATCCACTCGGTGCGCGTCTCGTTTGGCTCCCAGGATAGCGCGAGGTCCGGCTCGACCGTCATGTCCGGCTTCAGCCGGGTCAGGTTGGAATAGAGCAGCTCGGTAACGAGATATTCCGGATTGACCCGCGCCAGCATCGGGTGAATCACCGACGCGGCCTGGTCGAGCGACATCCGCAGCACGCCGCCGCGCTTGGGGGTATCGGCGCCGGCGATCCTGGGAAGAGTGACGAGGCTGATGGCCGTGCCGGCAAGAAACACGCGACGGGTAACGGACAGCATGGGAGAGGCTCCTCGAGTTAGCCAATGGCGGTTGCTTCGGGCGAGAGATCGGGACGGAATTCGGCGGACAGATAGGCGAGGACCGACTTCGCGAGCGTGACGATGTCGGTGAGCGTCGTGAATTCGCCGGGCGCGTGAATGCGGCTGTTCGTGCGACCAAGGCCCGTGAGAAGGATCTCCTGCATGCCGGTCGCCTGCACCCAGCCGAAGTCGGAACAGCTCGTCGCGCCCCATTTGGCGAATTCGTCGGGCGCGTAGCCGAACCCGGCCGACAGTGCATCCTGCCAGCGCGGCCAGTGAGGACCGGTCGGATCCGACGTCGGCATCAGGTGCCCCGTGAGGACAATCTCGATCGCAGCGTGGAGCGCGGCCGTGCGGATCGCGTTTTCGATTTCGCTGCGCGCTGCGAGGAAGTCCTCCTCCGGCGCGTAGCGGCGGCAGATGAGGATCTCGAACTGCGACGGAATCTGGCCGCCGCATTCGCCGCCATGCGCGGCGGAAATGTCGAGCTGCGCGGCGAGCGGACCCGTCGCGCCTGGCGGGGCGGGCAGGGCGGAGACGCGCTTTGCGATCTCCGGCTTTAGTGCGGCAAGCGCATTGAGGATCGGCAACGCGGCCTCGATGGCATTGGCGCCGGCCCCGGCGCGCGCGGCCTCGCTCGCATGAACCGTCCGGCCATGGACCTTCACCAGCAATGTGAACAGACCGAAGCACCCGGCCCAGATCCGTGGCGCTGCGACGCCGTTGAAGTTGAGGATGTGCCCTTCGAGCAGGCCCTGCTCGGCGAGATAACGTACTCCGGGATAGAGCCCGCCTTCCTCGTCGGTGCAGAGCAGCAGCATTGGATCGTAGCCCAGCTGCAGGCCCGTTCTTTCGGCGGCGCGCAGCGCCAGCAGCACGGCGGCGATGGTTCCCTTCATATCGGCGGCGCCAAGGCCGATCAGGCGATCGCCATCGCGCGTCAAACGCAGCGGATCGGTTGTCCAGCCGGGCGAAGCAGGCACGGTATCGATGTGAAAATACAACCCCAGGGCCGGTTTGCCGGAGCGGCGGCGTGCAATGAGATTGGTGCGCGTGCCATGCGCTGGGCCGCCGGCGACGCGCCACAGATGGTCGGGTACGTCGACGCGCTGACATTCCAGGCGGAGCGTTGCGAGCACGTTCTCCATCAGAGCGGCAAATGCACCGTATCCCGCGCCAGGCGGAAAACTTGTATCCACTGCGATCATCCGCGCGAGATCGTCGATCGCACTTTCAGCGGTGCGTTCGATCTCGGCGAAGCTGTCGGCCAAGGTCGGCCCGGGCGGCGATGGAGGCGAATTCATTTGCGGCGGCCGATTTCTATATTCTATAAAGAAATAGACGATGGACGCCGACTGCTGTCAATTCCAAATAATGAGGCACGTGTGACCGGCAAACAGGCAAAGGCACCGACCGGCGACCCCTCGAGCCTGCCGGTTCCGCTGTACGAGCACGTAAAACGGCAGATCGCCGAGGCGATCCTCATCGGGGAATTATCCCCAGGCACTGTCTTGCCGGGCGAGGTCGCGCTGGCAGCACGGTATGGAGTTGCGGTCGGCACCATGCGCCGCGCTCTGGCCGATCTGACGGGTGACGGCATGCTGGTGCGCCGTCGCAAGACCGGAACGGTCGTGACCGGCCGCGCGCCGCAGCACAGTCTTCGCTTCTTCTTTCAGTATTTTCGCCTGCATGGCGAGGACGGAACCTTGCAGCATTCCACGCCCAAGGTCCTGTCGGTGCAGATTGGACCTGCCGATCCTGAAGAGGCTGCGCTCTTTGCAGAGCCTGTCGGCGAGCCACTTATCCGTCTGCACCGCATCCGACTGCTTGGCAGAGCACCCGTGATGCATTCGCGAATTCGCCTGGTTGCGCGCCGCGTTCCCGATTTCCCGGATGTGGCGGCCCGGGTGCCCGCGCTTCTCTACCTCCATTTGCTCGATGCTTACGGCATTCGGATTGCGGCGGTGCGTGAGAAGCTCACGGCTGAACTTGCCGATAAACACGACCGTCGCCTGCTAGTGCTGCCTTCCCCAAATGCCGTCCTCGTGATCCGCGAGGAAGCTTACGACCAGGCGGGCGCGTTGACGCTGCTCAGCGAGCACCGCGCGACGACCAAGCATCATCACTACGTGAATGAGATCAGCTGAGACGCGCATGACCGATCAGCTGGGATCGTCCAGAGCGAGCGCCCAGAGGCAATCCATCTTCAGCGATGCAATCCGGGCTGAGGTCCGGCCTAGGAGAGAGCGACGCAATCAGCGCCCTTCGTAAACCGGCGGTCTGTTCTGCGCTTCGGCATCGCGGCCCTCCTGGAAATCCCTTGTCATGAGCAGCGCACGATATTGTTCGCCAAGTGTGGCCATGGCCGCGCTCTCCGGGTCTTCAAGCGCCATGCGGGAGCTGGCTAGAGAGGCTTTGGTGCCGAGCGGACCGGACGCAGCGATCTTGTTCGCAATTTCGATCGCCTTCGTGAGAGCCGCCTCCCGGTTTGGAGCCAAAACCTGAACGGTTCCCATTCGGAAGGCCTCTTTGGCTCCCCAATGGTCTCCCGTCAAAATGTATCGCATGGCGTTTCCCCAACCCGCTTCTCTGGGAAAGCGGATCGTGGCGCCGCCTCCAGGAAATCGACCATGCGTATTTTCATCTTGGCCGAACTCCGTGTCTTCCGAAGCTACGCGTATGTCCGCTGCAAGGAAGAGCTCATGGGCCAAGTTCCAGGTGTCGCCATGGACCGCAATGATCAGTGGCTTCGTGAGCCTTGGCTTGATCCGACCCGTGGGGTCGATGAAGCCTGGCCCGTCCAGAAGTTTTCTTCCTGACTGGGCGAACGATTTGGTGGCATCGACATCGATGCCTTTGGAAAAGCGATCGCCATGGCCGAACAGCACTGCGGCACGAAGCGACGGGTCCCGATCATAGTCGAAGTATGCTCTCGCCAGTCCTTCCAGCGCCTCTGGGTCGATCCGGTTGTCGATGTAGGGCCGGTTGATGCCGATCAATACGACCTGTCCCTGGCGTTCGACCGTGATCTTCGTCCGAGGGCTGTAAGGAATTTCTGCCATACGAGCCGTCTGATCATTTTGTGCTGAAGTGGACGGCGCGCCTCCGGTCTGTTGCGCGTGCAAAGGCGACAGCCAAAGCAGGACGACCGCAAGCGAGATCGTTACTCTGTCGAAACGAAGCATCTTGATCTTTCACCGAGAAGCGAGGGCATGTGCTGGAATTGGGATGAGTGGCCAAGAGCTCTGATGAACCTGGCTGCAGGACCGATATCGGTGTCTGCCCCAATTGGCTCAATGGCCACTCATCCTATGATCGTCGAGCGCAAACACAATCATCAGGCGAGGGTGAACGATAGCGTCCCAAGTCCCTGGATCGTGCTTTCGATCTTATCGCCGGCTTTCAACCAGACCTGCTTCTCCTTGGGATATCCGACGATCACGCCGGAAGGCGTGCCGGTGAAGATGATGTCCCCCGGTTCGAGAGCGAGCAGCCGGGAGGCGTACGCGATGATCTTCTGAGGATTGAAGATCAGTTTCGTCGTGTTCGACGATTGCCGCACTTCTCCGTTCACGCGAGTCTCGAGGTCCAGATTGTTGGGATCGATCTGATCGGCGGAAACGAAATATGGTCCGATGGGGGCGAAATCATCGAGCGTCTTGCCGACCATCCACTGGCCGCCGGGAACCTCCAGTTGCAGATCTCTCGATGTAAAATCGTTGCCTACGGCGTATCCGGCGACGTATGACAGAGCATCCTCAACGGGGACATTGCGCGCCTTGCGGCCAATCACGACGACCAGCTCGGTCTCATAGTCAAACTTGTAGCAGACGTCGCGCGGCGGAAGTTGCACCGTCACCATGTGCGGTGCAAGCGAGTTGTTGTACTTGTTGAAGAGGATAGGTAGAGGAGGCAGTTTCTGGCCCGTTTCCTCGACGTGTTCTCGGTAATTGAGGCCGAGGCAGACGATCTTTCCAGGCTTGTTGAATAGACGCCCGAACTTGATCTTCGATTCATCAAGGAATGCAGCTTTTGCGTTGGGCGCCTTGAGAGCAGTATCTACGAGGGTTTTCAGCTCGGCATTGCCGCCGTTGACGAGGAGCGCCTCCAAAGTGAGCGGCGCCGATAATCCGAGGAGCTTGGTCGCGGCGGCCACGTCGAGTACGCCGGCAGCGGTCTTCACTCCCATGGTTTCGCGCCCGTCGTCCTGGCGTATCGACAATATGGTGAGCTTGCGAGGCAGTTCATCGCTCCCGTTGCTCCGCGACGCCGTTTCCCCCGCAGCCTGCGCACTGACCTTAGTAGTGGCAAGGGCGGCCGCGGCAAGGCCTGCTTTCATCAGCTTTCGACGTGAGTGCATGATAATCTCCTTGGATGTATTGTTGGTGAGGTGACTGAAGTTGTTTCCGCTGTGGCGCTCAGCGGCAGGTTACGTCACGGGGTAGATCGAGGGGACTTGTGGGCCGGGCAGTTCCTCGCGGCTCCAATGAGTTTGTCATGAGAACAATAGGATGGACGTATCGCGCGCGCTCCGGTTAATTCGGCTAGGCGTTATTCATCGGAGAATGGTTCCGCTTAGAGCTCCATATGTCTGCCGAAGGTCATGCCGCGGATGGAAAGAGCGGCAGAAGATCGCTGGGATCGTCCAGTCATGAGCGAGCGCCCAGAGGCAATCCATCTTCAGCGATGCAATCCGTGCTGAGGTCCGCAATCGAGGGGCAACCAATTTGTGCCATGGTGTTGTCGATCTCTGCGAACATCATGTTGAGCACTTCCGTTACGCCAATTTCGCCCCGAGCCGCCAACCCGTAGAGTGTCGCGCGACCAAGTTGAACCGCGTTTGCTCCAAGAGCGAGCGCCTTCACGATGTCTGCGCCGCGGCGGAAACCGCTGTCGATAAGGATCGGTTGTGTGATCTTGCTTCTTGTTTCGGCCAAGACTTGAAGCGGGGAGATCGCGTCCCCCAGCTGCCGACCTCCGTGATTTGACAGGATTACGCCGTCAGCGCCCTCAGCGACGCATCGCACGGCATCGTCCGGCCGCAACACTCCCTTGACCAATAGCTGATGAGGCCAGATGGAGCGTAGCCACTTCAGATCTTTCCAGCTGAAGGTCGTGTCCAGGCCTCGTCTCATTTGCCCAGCCTGACTTGCCGTATCCGAAGCGTCTCTTCTGGTAAAGTTCGCCACCTTCGGCATGCCGTGCTTTGCAAAGTCGAGTGCCCAGCTTGGATGCGTCAGGCCATCGACGAGCAAGCTCGATGAGTAATTCAACGGCAACTTGAAGCCATTGCGATTGTCGCGCTCTCTGAGCCCGTCAACCCCGAGATCGACCGTTAGAATGAGCTTTGAGTAGCCTGCTGCCTTGGCCCGCTCTACCAGTTGTTGCGACAACGTCTTGTTCAACACATAGAGCTGGAACCACTTGTCCCCGCCCGCATTTTGCGCCACGTCCTCAATGGACGCTGTTGAAGCGGTCGACAAGGCAAAGGGAATGTTGGTCTTCTCAGCGGCTCGCGCCAACGCGATGTCCCCGTTAGGCCAGAACGCGCCATTCAAGCCGGTCGGAGCAATAATGATCGGTGCATCATACTTCTTTCCAAACAAGACAGTCGAAATGTCTCGTTTGCTGATGTCGAGCAGCCGTTTGGGACGGAAAACAAGGCGTTCGAATATTTCCCTGTTGTGCAACAAGGACCACTCGCCTCCCGCGCCACCCTCGAGGTAGTCAAACACAATTTTTGGCAAGCGCGTCCTTGCCAGCTCGCGATAGTCAAGAACGTTTACCGGAGCGTCTCCATAGTTGAAAAACGTCGTCCCACCTAGCGAGCTGGCAAGCGCCCCTCCCGCTGCCGCTCCGCCAATGCCAAAAAGCACGTTCCGACGAGAAATCATGTTCAATCCTTCACAGCCGCCAATCGCTTGTTTGCGATGAGCGAAATCAGAAGAGGAAAGGGCGCCAAGAAGACGCCTAGGCCGGCCATCTGAATGGCGAACAGCAGGCTGTCACACGCAAGGCGCGCTTCCTGCGATTTCACGCCGTGACCTGCTTTGGCATACCAAAGGTCCCATAAACCTGGCCCGCTCTTCAGTTTGATCAAAGTCATTTCTGCCAAATCTCTGGCTCTACGTATCGGGCCGACCCCTTCGCGAAGGCTTCGATCAGCCACCGATCGAAATGAAGATTCGAACAGACGCTCGGATGGCAGCTCGCTCGATGTTGCTTCCTCCAACGGCGTCGCTCGGGTCCGCTCGGTATGGCTCTCAAGCAGCTGCCGAAATTAGTTATTGACTAGTAAGTATGTTAATTGAAGTGACTCGTAGTTGTCAACCGAGCGCCAGGCAGAGAAATTGGATTGCTTCGTCGCTTTCGCTCCTCCAGGACGGCCTTGTGATCAACGTGCCTACATCCGCTTTAGCAAGTCTCAAGGTCGGAAGCCGAAGCGGGGAGGTCCCAATTCGCCCGCGAGTTTCGGTTCGGCCATGTCGATCCACTCGGCGAGGCGTGCCCTTGTTTCGACTGGATGGATGATGTCGTGAACGGCAAAGGCTTCAGCCTGACGAAATGGCGATTGCAGTGCGGCGAACTGCTCCTCCAACTCGGCCCGTTTCGCACCCGGGTCCGGAGCGGCGTCAATCTCGCGCTTGAAAGCGATGGCGACGCCGCCTTCCACCGGGATGGCGCCGCTCTCTGCCGAGGGCCAAGCGAGAACGAACGTGCCCGTCGGTTTATGGGCGTAAGCGCCAAGACCCATCGACTTGCGGATGATGACCGACGCCCACGGCACAGTAGAAAGCGCGACCGCAGCGAGTGCCGCAGCGCCGTGCCGGATGGTCGCGGCAGCTTCCGCCTCCGGGCCGATCATGAATCCGGGCTCGTCGACCAAGGTGACGATCGGCACATGAAATAGTTGGCACAAGTCTACAAAGCGCCTGACCTTTTGCGCGCCTTCGGCGGTCAACGATCCCGCATTATGGCGCGGGTCACTCGCGAAGACGCCGACCGGATGACCGCACAACCGGGCGAATGCGGTGATCTGGCCTGGACCGAAACGTCGGCCCATTTCGAAGATCGAGAACTGATCGAAGATGCCGTCCATGACCTTGCGCGCGTCGTATGTTCGTCGCCGGTTTGACGGCACGATAGTCTCGAGCGCCGCGGCTGCCTCCGCCAGCGGATCCCGCGGCGGTGCTTTCGGCGGCAGCTCCCAGACGTTATGCGGCAGGTAGGACAGAAATTGTCGGATCCGCTCGAACGCGGCCTTTTCATCCTCGACTACGTCGTCGACGAGCCCACTGCGTGCGTGGACATCGGGCCCGCCCAATTCCTCCTTGGTTACCTTGACGCCCAGGGCTCGCTCGACCAGCGCCGGGCCACCTGCAAGGATTTGCGCCGACCGCGTCATCACGGTGTAGTGCGAGGCCGCCAGGCGCCCGGCTGGAAGGCCGGCCACCGCCCCTAGGGCCGCGCTGATGACGGGGACGGCGTTTAGGCATCGTGCCATCGATTCGAAACGATTGGGAGCGTAGACCGGCTCCGGCAAGGTGTGAGCATTCTTGCCGCCGCTGCCCGTGATGCTCGCTCCCGATCCTTCATGCAGGCGCACTAGCGGAAGTCGGTACCTCAAAGCAACTTCCTCGGTATAGATGCTCTTCCGCAGCCCCGCCGGATTGGGCGAGCCGGCATTCATCGTGTAATCTTCGCCCGCTGCGATGCAGCGACGGCCGCCGATGCGGCCGAATCCCAGCACGAAATTGGCCGGCGTGAAAAAGAGTTCTCCGGCGTCGCTTCTTTCGCTTGATCCCGCCAGGGGCCCGATCTCGCTGAAAGATTCGGCGTCAAGCACGCCCAGGATCCGCTCCCGAATCGTGAGCTTGCCTCTCGCATGCTGCTTGCGAACGGCTTCGTCGCCGCCCTGGAGCTTGCCGAGCCGCCGCCGTTCGTTGATCTCGGCTGCTCGGTCCTGCGGCTGCTCATCGGCCATGAGTTCCCTCTGGTTCATGCTGACACGATCACCATGACCGGATCGCCCTCCGCCAGCATATCGTCGGGCTGCCGCAATAGCCTTGCAACCGTACCACCGGCAGGGCTGGTCAGCGGTATCTCCATCTTCATGGCTTCGAGCAGTGCGAAGTCCTGACCAGCCTCCAGCGGATCGCCCTCGCTCACGCTGAAGCTCAAGAGCCGTCCCGCCAATTCCGCCCGTATCGTTGTTTCGCTCATTTGCAGCCTTTCATCTCGATCTTCGACGCGCACTGATCGGTGGACGGGATGACACCGGCTGGCCGGCTTCATTCGGGGCCGAACCTCGGCTCAGTGAAAGCCGACCTCGGCTTGGCGACCGGATTCAGATCGGGAAGCAGCGAATGAAGGCGGCAAACAGCTTTTCATCGCTCGGGCTCACCAGTTTGGATCCGATCGCTTCGGCAAGGTCGAGATCATGGTTGGTAACGCTCAACCATGCCTTGGAATCCGCCGTGACCTTCAATCCCGCGTCACCGACATGGCGGTCGGGAACGACCTCCAGCTTCCGGTCCTTGATGATGACCGTCGCATCGAGCGTCGTCGTTCCCGTGAAGCTCAGATGTGTCACAAGGTCCAACCCTTTGGCCCTGCCGCGCTGGAAACCAAGCGACAGGGAGAAGAGGTAACCCTGAATGTTGGCGCTATAGCGGCCCGAGGTGACATACTGCACCTTCTTGTGAGGGAAGCGCCGTGTGACCGTGTCCTCGGCATCGGTGTCCCGGATCACGTAGACGAACTCGTCTTTGTCGATCAGCGGCTTGACCACCTCCGCAAAGTGGGCGTCGCGGTTCTCCAGGAAGGGGCCGATGACATCTTCGCCGGCCGGACAGGCCGCGATGCAATAGGCGGCCTTGTAGCCCGGTTTGAATGAGAGCGACTGCCAGATGTTCAGTGTTTCGGTGCGGGGCACGCGTGAGCGATAGTCCTTGGCATCTTTCGAATCGGCAACGTTCTCGACCCACTGCGCAAAGTTGCCGAGAAAGTCGTGATAGTTGTGAGTCTGGCAGGACAGGAAATCGAAGCCGCCGTCCGGTTTGATCGCCCCGACCGGGCAGGCGGCGACGCACAATTTGCATTCCAGGCAGGGATTGTAGTCGATCGGCTGATCATAGGCGTCGACCTCCCGTCCAAGCAGAATCGTGCCGAGCACCATGAAGCTTCCGAACTTCGGATGGATGATGCTGCGATGGATTCCCATGCGACCGAGCCCGGCCTCCACGGCGATCGGCTTGTGCTGGACCATCATGACCCGTGGCAGATCCATCTCCATCGGAAAGGCGGCCACCGAATTGCAGGCCGGGATGCCGTGCTCTTCGAGCGCGCGGACGATCGCGCGCGCAGTTTCGTTCGCATGATCATAGGTGCCGTGGAATTCCTCGTTGGCGACCGAGCGGGCAGGGGATCGGACCGGCTCACGATTCATGCTGCAAGCGATCGCGAGCAAGGACCGCGTGCGGCCGTAGACCTTCCGGATGACTTTTACCTGAGGTGCGATCGCGGCGCGATTGATCTCGATGATGCCTGCATCATCGGCGCCGCAGTCGCGCGCGATCTGCTTGATCAGATTCGCAGAAACGGGGATGTCGGCAACGTGCTGACGGCTGCGGGAGCGGACGCTCTTCACCGTGGGGTGATCTTCAAGGCTCAAGGCGATCCCCTATCTCGATAGAATGGCTCGTCATCGCTTCCCTCCATGCCTTGGACGAGGGTTATAACGAGAAATGGCCACTTCACCAACAATAATTCAAAAAACGAACTGACAGATATTTGGTGGGACCGCATCGTTCGCTTGGTCGACCGCTTGTAAGTATGAGAAATATAACGGTATTTTTGGGTAGAATTCAGCTGCCTTTATTGGGTGTCGCAAATCTAGATGGGGTGCAGGAATGGTTGGGTGCTCATTTAGTCTAAAAAAGGAACGTTAGATTTCGTCAGGCGCCACCTTGGGTGTCTGCATCCATGTGCAAACAAAAAAGCGCTGCGCCATTCGGCAGTGGGGCTGATCGGGAAAAGCCAGCCCCTGACTTGCCGCGCATGCAATAGCCTTCCGCCCCTTCAATCCGAGATCCATGTGACCTCCTACGAAGTTGCTCCACCCCGTTCGGTGATGGGTCTGCTCTATTCTTCAGTTGGATGGAAGCGTCATGCCTGCGGGCTTGGAGCCCCACATGCAAAAGCTGGCCGGCTCAAATCCGAATTGCCGTGGCCTGTGGGTCGCTTCATCTTCGATCTCATCAACGCCAACAGAATACTCGAAGATCATGCCATCCGGTCCTTTGAAATACAGAAACCGGGCGCCTGAGGTCGGATGCCGGCCAGGACCGAACACGATCGGCACGCGCTTCTCATGAAGAAAGTAGTACGAGCGCAGCACGTCGTCGCTGCTCTGGACCTGATGGTTGATGTGCTGGATGCCGGCGAACGGCGCGCGGACCAGCGCAATAGTGTGGTGGATGGCGTTGACCCGCATCAGGGGAATATCACCAATGCGGTCGCTGACGCGGGCATTGCAGACCTGAGTCCAGAATTGCTCATCGCGCGCCGGATCGGTCGAGTTCAGTCCGATATGGCTGAAGCCGGTGATGCCGGCGTCACGGCTCGCGAAATAGCGTCGTCCGTGGCGCTCGGGCCGGACCACCAGCTCGACGTGATTTCCGGTCGGATCACTGAAGCCGATGAAGGCCTTCACCTTGCGAAGGCTGGCCTCATCAGCCGTCCCAGCATGGACGGGGTGGCCGAGCGATTCAAGCGTGGACGCCGCATCCTGCAAGCTTGCCTCATTCTCGACCTCGAAGCCGACGGTCTGGCTCCGCGGATCTCCTTCCGAATAGCACAGCGTGTGGGCACGGTCGTCGGAGCGCAGATAAAGCTCCTTCTTGCCTTGCTCGGCGATCTGCAGGCCGAGACAGGTCGTTGCGAAGCTCTCCGCAGATTCCAGGTCGGGTGAGCCAAGCCGGACGTAGCTGACATCCTTGAGCTGGATCATGCTGTTTTCCTCGTTTTTCTAGACCAGCGCACTGAGCTCCGGTACGTCGCTGCTTTCGCTGCCCCACTCGCACAGAGATGTTGCCGTCAATGGAAACTGCCGCGCCGGACGCGGTTTGTCGCCGTATTTCGACATGCCATTGACGTAGGAAAAAATCAGACCGTCCGGACCTTCGATGTGCAGGAAGATCTGGCGCGAAGCAGCTTCTCGCCCCGGGCCTTGCACGATCTTGACTTGGCTTTCCTGCATGAAGTAGCTGTTCTGCATGATCTGATCGAGTGCCTCGACCTCGAAGGCCGCATAGAGGAGTCCGTTGCGTGTTGACGGGTACAGCGCGACGCGGTGATGCATCCCGTCGATCCGCAAGTAGGTGATATCGCCAACCCAATCGCTGACCGCGGCGCCGACGGCTTGCCAGAAAACGAGGTCGCGGACGTGGTCGGCGGTACGAAGCCCCACGCTATGAAATTGCACGATGCCGGCATCGCGGGTCGGAAAATAGCGGCGGCCGCTACGGCTGGGGCGCACCACGAAGTCTATCCGGTTGTTCGAGGCGTCTTCGGTCAGCAACGCGGACTGGACATAACGGCGGTTGCATTCAGCCGCGCTGGCGTCTCTCACTGCAAAGCCGAGTTGACTCAGGCGCTTGCTGATCGTCTCGAGAGCCTTATCGTCCCATACTTCGATCCCGACGCTTGCGTTCTCGCTCGAATTGCTGCCGAGGCTTACCGTGCGGTAGCGGTCGTCCGAGCGAAATGCGATCTCGCCGTTATGCTCCGCAACCCGCTGCAGGCCGAAAACGTCCGACATGAACCGCGCACTGGCGTGGAGTTCGCTGACCGCAAGCCGGACATAGCAGACGGACGTAATCAGAGGCGTCGCCTGGCCGTTGATCATTTCGTCTGCGCCCTTGTGGATTGAGATTCCAGGAAAATCTTGATCATCCGCCGCCATACCGAGAACAATTCGTCGAACCATTTCGGGTCGTTGTCCCAGAGTGCGCGCAACGCCATGCCCCGGACGACGCCGAGGGTGAGTGCGACGATATCGGCCGCGACGGCTGCGGGCACACCGCCCGTCACCAGCGCCTCGGCCCAAGCTGCTTCGACCGGACGGCGTGCCTTGCGTGAGATGTCGAGAATTTGCCGGCGCACGGCCTGGTCGGTGGAGGTCGAAAGCACGATGTCGATCGCCACCATGAAGTGCTCGCTGAAGAAGAACTCCCTCGCGTCCGCAATGACCGCCTCGATTAGATCTCGTGGTCGGTTTACCGCGGCGGCGCGACGACGGCTGAGGATCTGCGCCTGCTCGAACACATATTCGAGCGTGGCCACGACGAGGGAATCTTTGGTCGGGAAGTGATGGAGCTGGGCGCCACGGGAGATGCCGGCCTCAGCCGCAACCTCGGCGGTCCGAAATCGCGCATAGCCTCGACGCCGGATCAGATTGGCGGCCGCCTTCAGGATCCGCAGCCGCGTTTCGGCGGTCCGCTCGGCCTGAGTCCGGCGGCGCGGCGGCGCCAGCGACCGCCGTGCGGTCTTGAGCGGAGCAGGAGTGCGATTGGGGCGGGATGGCATGTCAGACCTCGATCTGGACGTTCCCGTCCACGACGGTGACGGGATATGTCTTCAGGGCAATCTCGCAGGGCATGCCGGTCGGCTCGCCGGTAGTGACGTCGAAGGTTCCGAAGTGGAAGGTGCATTCAACGATCTTGCCGCTGATGATGCCTTCTTCCGATAAGGACGCCTCGCCATGGGTGCACATGTCGGCCGTCGCGTAGATCGTGCCAGCCACGCGATACAACGCGACATTGGTGCCGTCAGGCAGGGAAGCCTGCTTGATCTCTCCTTCGACAACTTCGACGGCAGCGCAGAGATTGACTGTTTCGGGCATGGCGAGAACCTAGAGCATGGTGCTGCCGCCATTGACGCTGATGACCTGGCCGGTCACGAACGATGCTTCGGCGGATGCGAGATAGGAGACCATTGAGGCGACTTCCTCCATTTCGGCTGGACGCCCCATGGGGATGACGCTGACGAATTTGGCGGCAAGTGCCGGGTCGCTCTTGGTGATGGCGGCCATCTGCGGCGTGTTCACCGCGCAGGGAGCAACCGTGTTCACGGTAATGCCATCCCTGGCGAACTCGCGCGCCATGCCGGTCGTCAGGCCGTGGACGCCGCCCTTGGCCGCATTGTAGGCAGCGTGGTCCCAGAGACCATTGCGCACGGAATCGGCGCCGAGATTGATGATGCGCCCGTAGCGCTGCTTCCGCATCGCAGGAGCCGCATACCAGGAGCACCACAGCACCGTCCAGAGATTACGATCAATCGTCCTCTTCAACGTCTCCGGTGTATGCTCCGCGAACGGCTTGATAATGCCGCCGCCGGCATTGTTGACGAGGATGTCGAGGCGGCCGAACCGTTCGGACGCAAGCCGGATGGTCTTCTCGGCGACGGCTTGTTCGGCGAGATCTCCGGCTTCGCTTGCGACCTCCACATCGAACTGGCTGGCGAGGCGTGCCGAAGCGTCCTTCAGCCCTGCCTCGTCGAGGTCGGCCAGAATCAACCTCGCGCCGTCGCTGGCAAGCCTCTCCGCGATTGCAAGGCCGATGCCTTTTGCAGCGCCGGTCACTACGGCGACATTGTTCATGAGCTTCTTGTCCACGATCGAACGTTCCTAGAGGATGATGCTGACGCGCCCTTGCGTGCGCAGTCCTTCGCTGTCGAGCAGGCAGCGCTTCTCTCTGATGCGCAAACGCCCGTTCTCGGCGACCAGCCGGTAGCGATTGCTGCCGAAATAGGTATCCGTGACGCCATCCTTGGTGCGATAGGTGATGAAGGCGGCGGCGACCTCCATCTCGCTGTCGCTCCGGCTCCGGATCCGCACGTTGCTGACCAGGTGCCGCGTGCGCGAATGCGGGAATTCGGCATGCGCTGTGCGCTTCATCAGGCGCTTGACGCGTTCGCTGAGGCGAAAGCGGTCGTCCGCAACATAGAAAAGGTTCTTCTCGGGCGAGGAGTCCGCGGGAACGTCGGTCGACGGTACGTAGTAGATCGCGTCCTCGGTGAACAGTTCGAGCCATTCCGGTAGCCGCCATTCGTCGAGCAACTCGGCCTCGGCAAACAGGAAATCCTCGACGTCGGCCCGGGTGATGTTCTGCATGTGCCTCTCCTGCCTTAGGCCGATGCGGCGAAGACATGCTTGTTCCAGTTCGACCAGAACGCGCGCATCTGTAGCTCGTCGTCATAGGCCGGCGTTTCCTTGCCCATCCCCTTGGAAATGTCGTTCCACTGCGCTTCCGTGGCGTTGCGGAAGCCGCGCTGGCACTGTTCCAGCGCCTCCACATCGTCGGGTGTCGCGAAGCCACCAGGGCCCAGGAATTCAAGGAAATTGAACAGGCGGTATTTGCGTGCCCAGTCGGTCTCTTCCTGTGGCGCGAGCGCCCATGCGTTGACGGTCATGAAATCGGGAGCGTGCGGATAATAGGTGCGGATCGTCACGGCCATGATGTCGTTGACGACGAGGTTGGGATACACGAACAGATTGCGATTGTAGTGCGCGATCCGCTTGGCGCGCTCTTCGCCGAAGCGGGTCACCAGTCCCTGGTAGAGCCGGTCAATCTCGCGCTTGCCCTCATCGCCCCACATGGGAACCCATTGTGCGACCGGACGTCCCCACGGCGCCTTGTACTCCAGCACGGCATGTCCATTGCCGAGATCGCGCGCGGCGCCCTCCAGCGGCACCGGCACGAGGCCGCCATTGGTGGCCTTGAGGTAGTCGAAGTAGGTCGCGTGGGTGGTGAGCGCGTGATAGCCGTCGATCGAGTTCTCGGTGAGCAATTTCCAGTTGGCGCGCATCGAGTATTCCTGCGTGCCGCCGACGATGGTCATGCCGGTTTCGGCCTGGTCGCCGATGATGTCGAGATATTCCTTCACCGGGCCGAGATAGACATCGAGTGCCTCGGCATTCCGGTCGAAGCACACGAAGCAGAAATCGCGATAGGTTTCGAACCGTGGCACCTGCTGCATGTTGGACGTGCTGCGCTCCTTGAAATCGGGCGCGTATGAGGCCTCGCCCGGCTGGCTGCGCAACGCACCGTCCAGCCCGAACACCCAGCCGTGATAGAAGCACTGGAAGGACTTCGCGTTGCCGTGCTTTTCACGGCAAACCTGTGCGCCGCGATGCGGACATGTGTTGAACATGGCCCGCAAGCCTCCCCTGGCGTCGCGCGCGAACAGAATGTTGCGGCCGCCGACTTGACGGGTGACGAAGTCGCCGGGCTTTGGAAGTTCCGAAGCGTGACCGAGATAGAGCCAGCATTTTTCGAAGATGCGCATGCGCTCGGCTTCGAGAATATCCGGATCGACGAAAGCCCGTCGGGAGACCTTGAAGATCTGCTTGGCCTCGTCGACCATCAGCGCTGTGTTCATTCGCTGGAACGCATTCATTGCAGTCCCTCCTTCGATATCTCAGTGTGGTTTTAGCGCCGATCTGAGGTCGTAGCCCGGTGCCTCCAGATCAGTGCGCCGCGGCCTTGCATCGGCAGCGATGATCCGCCGCAGCATCGCCATATCCTTCGCCGCGTTCACCGAGAGCGCGCCGACAAGCTCGGCGCCGCGCATCGCCATGATCGAAAATCGTCCGTTGTTCGGATCGCCGCGCGCGATGTGATCGGCATCGCGCATATCGCCGGTGACCTGGATGTTCAGGTCGTATTGGTCGGTCCAGAACCAGGGCGGGTCGTCGTATTCCCTCGGTTCTCCGATCATATTGGCGGCGACGGAGATCGCCTGGTTCTGGGCGTTGGCCCAGGTCTCGACGCGGACCGCGCGGCCGTGACAGCGGCTCCATTGCAGGGCGGCATCACCCGCACAGAAGATGTCGGGCATTGCGGTGCGGCCGCAGGCGTCGACGGCGATACCCTCGGCGGCGGGCAGACCGAGCCGGACGCCGAGTTCGGCCGAAGGGGTGACGCCGACGCCGACCAAAACCAGGTCGGCGGCGATCTCCGCGCCATTGCTCAGATTGACCGAACGCGACGTGCTTCCGGTCACCGTCGCGCCGAAGACAAAAGTAACACCGTGGCTGCGGTGCCTGTCGGCAACGAGGCCGCTAACCAGCGGCGGAAACGCGCGTGCGAGGAGACGCTCCTCGCTCTCGATCACAGTGACTTGGCAGCCGCTCTTGGCAGCGGCGCAAGCAGCTTCCAGGCCGATGACGCCGCCTCCGACGATCGCAATTTGCGACCTGGCCTGGATGTGACGACGAAATCGGAGCGCGTCCTCGACGCTGCGCAGATACTGGACCTCGATGCGTGCACCTTCCAGCGCGGGAAGCCGCCGCGGCCGTGTGCCTGTCGCGAGCAAAAGCCTGTCGAAATGGAAATTGCGTCCATCTGCGGTCGACACGATGTGGCGATCGGCATCGCAATCAATCGCCAGGGCGCCAGTCTCGATGCGGATATCAAGCGTCCTGGTCCAGTCTGCGGCCTGTTTGATGTAGGCGACAGGCGCATCGGAAGATTGCAGCAGGCTCTTTGACAGCTGCGGGCGTTCGTAGGGCGGGTGGGGCTCCTCACCAATCATCGTGATCGAACCCCTAAACCCGCGGGCTCGCATCGCTTCCGCAGCACGCGCTCCGGCCTGGCCGGCTCCCGCGATCACGATGTCGTTGATCGTTCGCGCCACGCTCGCTTTGCTCCTTGGTGCGATTGCCCGTCGCATTCCTTGTTAGATTGTTCACTAGCATACGAATATTGGGTTGCCTAGATAATAAAAACAGTCCAACCTGCTTGTAAGCGGACGACCTGCATCTTCGTAAGGCTGTCGGGTACGCGGGTTGCAGCGCAAGAAATCCGTCGGGAAAACGCCTTGGTCGAAGCGATCGATACCCACACCCATTTCGTTCCGCGGCATATCCCCGCGGAACCGGGGCGCAATCCGCTCTGGCCCTCCGTCGAGATCCGCCACGCTTCGGCCGCCGTTATGGTGGGGGGTAAAGTGTTTCGGGTGATCGACTCTCGAAGCTGGGACGCGCGCCGCCGGCTCGACGATATGGCGATTGACGACATCGATGTGCAGGTCGTCTCGCCGATGCCGGAATTACTGTCGCATTGGTTCCCGACCGCCGACGCGGACGCGTTGTGCCGTCACGTTAACGAGGGGATCGCGGCCCTATGTACAGATCATCCGGGCCACTTTGTCGGGATCGGGATGATCCCCATGCAAGACGCTGCGCTCGCCGTGCGGCGCATCGAAGAGGTGAAATCGCTCGGTCTGCGTGGCATCGAGATCGGCACACACATCGATGGTATGGCGCTCGGCGATACGTGCCTGAATGACGTCTATGCCGCGGCGGAACAGGGCGGCTTGACGGTGATGATCCATCCGCTGCATCCCCTCGGGCTTGATCGAATGGGCGGCCGTCCGGAGCTTGCGGCGGTGGCCGCTTTTCCCCTGGAGACAGCCTTTGCCGCCGTGTCGTTGATGACCAGCGGCGTGCTCGAGCGCTTTCCTGCCTTGCGAGTCCTGCTCAGCCATGGCGGTGGAGCACTACCCTGGCTGATGCCGAGATTGCGCCACGCGTATGGGATGGGGCCGCCGCTGGAGAGTCTCTTCGCGAGCAATCCGACGGAGATCGCCCGGTCCTTCTACTATGATACGATACTCTACGACGGACCGGCGCTGCGATATCTCGCTGACAAGGTCGGGACAGGCCGGCTCGTTGTTGGGTCGGATTACCCGTTCACGATCAAGCAAGAGAAGCCGGCACAGTTCGCCGAGCAGGCCCTGTCTGTCGAACGTGGAGTGCTATCCGCCAATGCAAAGCGGCTGTTTGTGCTCGGATAGGGAGGAGACATTGGGGCAATGCTATTCCTATCGCCAATTCTGTTCGCTCGGCCCGTTGCCGCCTCGCACGCCGGCACGACCGGATCCGCAGGTGCCGAAGGACTACAAGCTCGGTCCGTGCGCACATGGCAAGATCGGCGCCTTCTACTTCTACGCCGGAGGCTCGCAGGATGATCCCGCCTTTGGCTTCTGCGAGATCGAGCTGTCGGTCCAGTACGTGGCCGGGGACAGAATGCGGATTGAGCTCTACTGCGTTGCGGACGGTTATCAGAGCGCACGCGGCGTGGGTGCGAGGCATCCGCTGAAGATTGCGGTACTTGCCGGGGAGACCGTTCTGGGGACCGTGAACTGGCACTTTCCGGACGTGATCTGCGGCCACGCCGATCCCATGCATTTCGCGGCGGATATTGATCTGGACGAGGGGCTTTTTCCAAGGGCCGACCGCGTCGAACTGAGCCCGACGAGCGGCGAGTCGGAACCGTGCGCCTGATGTCTTCTGAAGTCGGCCAGAGGGTGTTCTCGTAGATTGTAAAGCAGAGTACGATATCGGAACAAATCGGAACTACGGGCTCGGCTGAGCCGCCGAGCGTATCGTCAAGTGCGACTTACACTCAAGGAGAAGCCATGCGATTTCGGCGTGCGATCGCTCAGTACCTTCTCGCCGTATTGATCGCGACGGCCAGTTGGCAGCAGGCGGCAGCGGAAACCTATCCCTCGCGACGCATCAACCTCATCGTGCCGTTCCCCGCAGGCAGCGCGACTGATGCAGTGACGCGGCGGCTCGCCGAAAGCATTCGCATCGAGACCGGAGCGACTGTGCTGATCGAGAACAAACCGGGAGCTGACGGCAATCTGGCCGCGCTTGCGGTGCTGAAGGCCGAGGCCGACGGTTACACGGTGTTCGTCACCACAAACTCGACGCAGGCGGCAAACATCAACCTGTTCAATGCGATGCCCTATGATCCCGCTGCGGACTTTACGCCTGTCGCCGGGATCATGACCATTCCGATGATGCTGGCCGTCAAGCCGGAGTTTCCGGCAAGAACGGTTGCAGAGTTCATCGCCTTGGCGAAGGCGCGCGAGAAACCAATTTCGTTTGGAAGCGGCAACACGTCGAGCCGGGGTGCTGCGGAGTTGTTTCAGGCGAGGGCCGGGATCAACATGCAGCATGTTCCGTATCGCGGGATGCCACAGGCTCTGACGGACGTGCTGGCGGGCGAGATCGACTGTGTCTTCGCCGATCCTGCGAGTGCGCAGGGATTGATCCAGGACCGCCGGTTGCGCATTCTCGCTGTGACGAGCAGCGATCGGCCGGCTGGCATGCTCGATGTTCCGACGCTCGCGCAGGCCGGACTGCCGGGCGCCGAGCTGACCGCCTGGGTCGGTGTCTTTGTGCGGGCAGGTACGGCTTCCGATATCGTCACGAAGCTCAGTCAGGCAGTGCTGGCCTTCGTCAACAGCAAGGATACTGCCGGATATCTCGAGTCCGTGGGTGCAAAGCCGTTTCCCGCTGGCCCCGGCGAGCTGAAGGCGTTCGAGGAAGCCGATACGCGGCGCTGGGCCGAGATCGTCGCGATCGCGAAGATCGAGAAGAAGTAGGTCAATTGCGGAGTATTACTGTTCCCCGATCAAGCACCACGAGATCGCGTTCGAGGACCCGTGAGCGAAAGCGGATTTCGCCGCCGACGGAGAGGAATTCCGTTCGGATTGTCTCCCCCGGAAAGACCGGACGGCTGAAACGGGCAGACAGTGAGAGGAGACGGTCGGGCTGGCCATCCGCGAGGGTGGCTATCACCGCGCGCGTTGCAATTCCGAGCGTGCACAGGCCGTGGAGGATCGGGCGGTCGAAGCCGGCCTGTGCGGCGGCGTCGGGATCGGCATGTATCGGGTTGTAGTCGCCGCTCAGCCGATAGATCAACGCGCTCTGGGGCAGCGTCGCAATGTCCTTGGCCCGCCAGGGGGCCTGCTCCGGAAGGGCGGCGGGTTCGGCAGGGACATTGCCAAAGCCGCCGCATCCACCGTCGCCGCGCAGGAACAGCACGCTGCGAACCGTCGCCAGCTTCCGTCCACTGACAGCGTCGTCGAGTGTCTTGACGAGGTGAAGGATCGCGCCCTTTTCCGCGCCCTTATCCGCCGCGGTGACAATCTCATAGCCGGCTCTAACCGTACCTTCCGCAGGTATCGGAGCATGAATTTCGAAGTGCTGCTCGCCGTGCAGGAGCTTCAACCAATCGATGCCGAGCTCAGGCCGTCTCGCCCAAAATCCGGGATGGGCGAGCACACAGCAGATCGATGGTACGGCCTTGAGAGCCGCCTCGTAGACGAAATCGAGCTGTGCTGGGTCAAGTGGATCGCAACCAAAGCCGAGGCCGAGCGCGTACAGCATGGTGTCGCGATGCGTGTAGCTCTGAGTGACTGGCTCAAAACGGAAATTCCGTACGGCTTCGAGGTTCAAGATGTCCTCCCGGGATTGCGAGGCTTCGATTTATCGGGATGCGATCGAATGGCAGTTGCAACTATGCCCCATCACATAGTACACAAGTGTACTAATTTGCCCGTGGCAGTGCAATGGGAGCGAGAGGGAGAGGCGCCGTGGAGTGGGATGCTGGCCATTCAAGTCGGGCGGCCTGTGTCGCGGGACTGTACACGCGGCTTTTTGGGCGACAAGGAGGTCGCGACGCTGTCAGGGCCGCGGCGGTGATCCTGGTTGGTCTGCACGCAAGTCAGGCCTCGGCTGGAGAGAAGCGATATGGCCCAGGTGTCACCGACACCGAGATCAAGATCGGCAACACGTCGCCCTATAGCGGCCCGGCATCGGCCTTCAGCATGGTCGCCAAGTCCGAGGAGGCGTATTTCCGCAAGGTCAACGCGGAGGGAGGCGTTAACGGCCGGCGCATTGTCTTCCTGTCATATGACGACGCGTACTCGCCGCCGAAGACGGTCGAACAGACGAGACGGCTGGTCGAGAGCGACGAGGTTCTGCTGGTCTTCAACGCGCTCGGCACCGCGGCCAACTCGGCCGTGCAAAAATATCTGAACGCCAGGAAGGTGCCGCAACTGTTCGTGTCGAGCGGGGCGGCCAAGTGGAATGATCCCCAGAACTTTCCCTGGACCATGGGATTTACCCCAAGCTACGAGACCGAGGGCTACATCTACGCAAGATATGTGCTTCGAGAGCGGCCCGCGGCGAAGATCGCGATCTTCTTCCAGAACGACGATTTCGGAAAGGACTACCTCAGGGGGATCAGGAAAGCGCTCGGCGACAAGGCAGGGTCAATGATCGTTGCGGAGGAAGCCTTCGACGTGTCGGAGCCGACGATCGATTCCCACCTCGTCAAGCTGAAGGCGACTGGCGCCGACGTGCTGTTCAATATCGCAACACCGAAGTTCGCGGCGCAGGCAATTAAGAAGGTGTCGGAGCTGGGCTGGCAGCCGCTGCATCTTCTCAGCTATGTGTCGGCCTCGATCGGTAGCGTGATCAAACCCGCAGGGTTCGAGCATGCGCAGGGGGTGATCTCGGCTGCGTATTTCAAGGATCCGAACGACCCCACATGGAAAGACGATTCCGGCCTCAAGCAGCTCAACCAGTTTTTGGATGAGTATTTTCCGAGCGCGGATCGCAGCGATACGCTGATCGTGAACGGCTACAACACGGCGCAGGCGCTCGTCTATCTGCTCAAGCAGTGTGGCGATGATCTCACGCGCGAGAACGTCATGCGGCGGGCGGCGCAGCTGAAAGAGGTCGAACTGGGCATGCTGCTTCCCGGCATCCGCTTGAATACGTCACCGGGCGATTTCGCCCCGGTGAAGCAATGGCAGTTGATGCGCTTCGAGGGGGCGAACTGGCATCTGTTCGGCGACGTCATGAGCGGCGAAACGAAGAATTAGGCAGGGAGACGACAAATGGGAGGATTATGTGCCGGGCGGGTCGCGATCGTGACGGGGGCCGGCCGCGGACTTGGTCGCGAATACGCGCTGATGCTGGCGGAGCAGGGCGCCAAGGTCGTGGTCAACGATCTCGGCAGCACGGCAGCGGGTGAGGGCGCCGATCTCTCGCCTGCTCAAGAGGTTGTCGACGAGATCAGGCGCGCCGGTGGCGAAGCCATCGTGAACGGCAGCGATGTCAGCGACTGGTCCGGCGCCAAGGCTCTGATTGACGCCGCCGTCGACGCTTTCGGCCGGCTCGACGTCCTCATCAACAACGCCGGCATCTTGCGGGATCGCATGATGGTCAACATGACCGAGGCGGAATGGGATGCCGTGATCAAGGTGCATCTCAAAGGCACCTTCGCCCCGTCTCACCATGCCGCGCAGTATTGGCGTCAGGAAACCAAGAAGCGTGGCGCGCCGGTCAGCGCCCGCCTGGTCAACACCTCGTCGGCCTCCGGATTGTTCGGCAATGTCGGCCAGAGCAACTATGGGGCGGCCAAGGCCGGTATTGCCGCCTTTACGATCATCAGCGCGATGGAGCTGCGCCAATACGGCATCACCGTGAATGCGATCGCGCCGCGCGCGCAAACCCGCATGACCGAAGGATTGCGTGAGCGCACCGAGGAGGAGATCAAGCGCCGGAACCCGCGTTGGGTCGCGCCGATCGTGGTTTGGCTCGCGAGCGAAGAGTCAAAGGACGTGACCGGTCGCGTCTTCGAGGCCGGCGATGGAATCCTCAAGGTTGCCGAGGGCTGGCATGCGGGGCCAGGAATTGAGCCGGTCGAGGATCCCAACGAACTCGGCCCTCAGGTGGCGAAACTGATGCAGGAAGCGCGGCCCAACGCCGATATCTGGGGGCGAGACATCGTCTCATGAGCTTCCCAAGGACTCCTCCCGGAGCACCTCAGGCGGGTGGCTGGCCTCAGGCCGCCGCCCGCCGCTTTTTCCGGGTTTTGGACCGCGGCGCGTCTTCCTCCTCGCCCTCTCCACGCTCGGTCTCCGTGCCATCAGACATGGCCAGAAGGTTGTGCTTCATCGCAAGGAGCGCTTCCGAAGCGGCTTCCAGTTGCTTGCGATCGATACCATTGACGATTCTTGCATTGAACTTGTCGGTTTCCTTCCGGAGCTTTTCGAGGAATCCGCGGGCCTGCTTGGTGACATAGACGCGCTTGATCCGCCGGTCGACCGGATCGGCCTGCCGAACTACGAAGCCCGATGTCTCCAGTCGATCGATCAGGGCCCCGACGGCGACCTTGCCGACATCGAGCTCGTTGGCGAGCTGCACCTGGGGAAGGCCATCCTTGCGGGAAATGAACGCCAGGACCCACCATTGCGAGCGGGTGATCCCGAGCGGCGCAAGCGCCCGATCGAACATCATCCTCCTGAGCCGCGATACGTCATGGATGAGATATCCAAGCCGAAGATCCCAATCGGGCTGATCAACCATCGATGTTTCCCTTGAGGCGAGTCGGAGGTAGAGGTTCAACTAATACCATACACCAGCGTATTTTAAAGGAAAGGTCGTGGGACCGGCCGAAAATCCCTCATTTCTTGCCGGGACCTCAGATTTACAAAACCAGTACGCTAGTGTATTAGTTGGTGGTAGGCGCCCCTTCACCAGATTGCAGAGGCGCCCGTGGCAGGAATTCAATCACAGGAAGGAAGTCGCCATGTTCGACCCCGCTGTGCTCAAGGGAAAGCGCATCCTGGTAACGGGCGGAGGGACAGGTCTCGGCAAGGAGATGTCGGTCGGTTTCGCCGCCCACGGTGCTCACGTCTACATCTGCGGGCGGAGGAAAGAGGTCCTCGACCAGGCCGTGCGGGACATCGGCGAGAGGTCCGGAGGGGCGGTTTCCGCGCTGCTTGCCAACGTGCGTGATCCCGACAGCGTCGAAGCGATGATGTCGAGCATCTGGGCGGAGGGGCCACTCACAGGGCTTGTCAACAACGCCGCGGCCAACTTCCTCGCCCCCACTGAAAGCCTGTCGCCGCGCGGTTACGAGGCCGTCCGCTCCACGGTGATGGATGGTTCGTTCTATGTCTCGCTTGCCTGTGGCAAGCGGTGGATCGCCGCGGGCCTCCCAGGCAGCATCATTAGCAACCTGGTCACCTGGGTGTGGACCGGATCGGCCTACGTGGTGCCAGCGGCGATGGCGAAGGCCGCCGTACACGCCATGACCATGTCGCTCGCGGTCGAGTGGGGACCCAAGAATATCCGCGTCAATGCCATCGCGCCCGGCCCGTTCCCGACCGAGGGGGCCTGGGACAAGCTTAATCCGCTCGCCGAGACCGGCGTCGGCGCGACCCAGGCCGAGGAGGTGCCGCTACGCCGTTTCGGCAAGATGGACGAGTTGCGCAATCTCCTGATCTTCCTGATGTCGGATGGCTCGAGTTACATCACGGGTGACACGATCAGTATCGACGGCGGGCATCATCTGGCGGCGCCAAGCACTTTCGCAGGCCTTTCAAAACTATCGGCGGCCGACTGGCAGCGTGCGCGCGAATCCATTCAAGCATCGGTTCAGAAAGAGAAACAGGCGCGCTCCATCTGAGCTTCTGGGGAGCCGGCGCCTCGGGCGCGTTATGAAGGGAAGAGCCGATGGGACTGGCCATACCGACAAAGAGTTTCGAATGCACCATCGACGGTGGTCTTGTCCATATCGTTCTGGATCAGCCCACCCGTGGCAATCCGATTGACGGCGACTTCTGTCGCGAGTTTGGCCTGGCGATTGCTGAACTGAGCGAGCGTACTGACGTCAGGGCCGTGCTGCTATCCGCACGCGGGCGGCTGTTCAGTGTGGGCGGCGACCTCGCGGCGTTTATGAAGCAGGGCGACGCGCTGCCCGGAACGATCAAGGCCTGGACCGCCGATCTTCACGTAGCGCTCTCGCGGATGGTGCGCATGCGAGCCCCCGTCGTCGCGGCGGTTCATGGGAACGTCGCGGGCGGCAGCGTTTCGCTGATGGCGGCGGCAGACCTCGTGGTGATGGCGGAATCGGCGAAGATCTCGGCTGCTTTCTCCAGGATCGGCTTCAGCCCAGACAGTGGGTCGACCACGACCGTCACGCGACGCATCGGCGTCGCGCGCGCAAGACGTTTTTTCCTGCTCGGCGAGACGCTCGATGCCGCGACGGCGCTGTCGCTTGGATTGGTTGATTTCGTCGTTCCGGATGCTGCGGTGCAGACGGAGGCTGCGCGGCTGGCAAGGCAATTTGCGACGGGCCCGACGGAGGCGTTTGGCGCGATCAAGCGTCTGTTTTCGCAAACGGCCGATCGATCGTTCGAGAGCCAGCTCGAGGAGGAGGCGCAGACGCTCGCCGCGATGTCGCGAACGGCCGATGCGCAGGAAGGCGTCAGGGCATTCGTCGAGAAGCGGAAGCCGGTGTTTTCCGGAAGATGAATACGAGCGGAAGCGACAATTTCGACCATTGGCAAGAAATCGTACGCTACAGTAACGTATCATAGCGAATGAATAATCCGGCCCCGAAGCCGGAAAGAGCACCAGTAGAGGGAGAAATGATCGTGGTCGCCGCCATACGAGACACGTCTCATACGAACTTTCGGCAAGCCGGCTATTGGCTGGACAAAACCGTCGATCAGCTTCTGACGGAGGTCGTTGCAAGATCTCCCGACAAGGTCGCGGTAGTTGCCGACCGCGCCGATCGCGATCAGGGCCGGCGTTTCACCTACAGGGAGCTGGATGATCTCGCCAATCGGGCCGCGAGCTCGCTGCTGCGGCTCGGCGTTGGGCACGGCGACGTGGTCACCGTGCAATTACCCAATTGGTGGGAGTTCGTCGTCACGGCCTTCGCATGCAGCAAGATCGGCGCGGTCATGAATCCGGTGATGCCGATCCTGCGAGAGCGCGAGCTGGTCTACATCCTGAACTTCTGCCAGGCGAAGGTCTTCATCGTGCCGAAAAGCTACCGTGGCTTCGACTATGCGGCGATGGCGCAGGGCATGCGCGCCGAGCTGCCGCACTTGAAGCACGTGATCGTCGCCGACGGCGAGGGCGACCAGGGGTTTGAGGGAATGCTGCTATCGGCCGGCGCAGACGAGCTCCCGCCCGGCTTACGCCCGGATGACATGGCCGTGCTGATGTTCACGTCGGGCACGACCGGCGAGCCGAAGGGCGTCATGCACACGTCGAACTCGCTGATCGCATGCTGCAAGGCATTGTCAGGCCGGTTCGGTCTTGATTCCAGCGACGTGCTGCTGGTGGCCTCTCCGGTGGGCCATATGACCGGCTATGCTGCGGTCGTCCTGTTGTCCGTGTATCTCGGCGGCACGATGATCCTTCAGGACGTCTGGGAAGCCAAACGCGGCGTCAGCCTGATGGCTCGTGAAGGTGTCACCTATACTGCGGCTTCGACGCCGTTCCTGAGTGACATCTGTGATGCCGTGAAGGATGGCTCGCCGCAGCCGAAGAGTCTGCGGTCCTTCCTGTGTGGCGGGGCGCCGATTCCGTCGATTCTCATCGAGCGTGCGGCCGGTGAACTCGGTCTCAAGGTCTGTTCGCTCTGGGGTATGACGGAAGTGCTGTCGGGGACGCTGACAGAGCCGTCACGCGCGGCCGAGAAGTCGGCGAGCACGGACGGCCGATCGCTGGAGGGGATGGAAGTCAGGATCGTCGACGCCGAGGGGAATCCAGTGCCTGCGGGCGAGCCGGGCCGGTTGCTGGTCCGAGGTGCTCAGATGTTCAAGGGCTACTACAAGCGGCCGGAGTTGCCGACCTTCGACGGCGACGGCTGGTTCGATTCCGGCGACCTCGCCTACATGGACAAGGACGGATACATTCGGATCTCCGGCCGGGTGAAGGACATCCTGATCCGCGGCGGCGAGAATGTGCCGGTCGTCGAGATCGAAAATCTGCTCTACAAGCATCCCGCGGTGTCCGCAGTCGCGGTCGTCGGCTTTCCGGATGCCCGGCTCGGCGAGCGCGGTTGTGCGTTCGTCGTGCCCCGCAGCGGCTGCACGATCGATCTGACGTCAATGCAGGCCTATCTTGGCGAGGCGAGGATGGCGAAGCAGTTCTGGCCGGAGCGCGTTGAACTCGTCGCCGAGCTTCCGCGCACGGCCAGCGGCAAGATCCAGAAATTCAGGCTGCGCGAGCTTGCTGCGGCGTTTGCCGATGTAAAGTAGGTCACTGGTCGGAGTAGGTCGGAGTTCGTCGCTCGCGAAACGCGGCGACGGCTTCCGCATGATCGTTGGTTTCGAGGAGGATGACCTGTTGCCGGTCCTCCATCATTAGCGCCGCGTCGAGGCTCGGCGCGTCGATCAGCATGTTGAGGGCCTGCTTGGTCATGCGCAGACCCATCGGCGACACACGTAACATATCCTCGGCGAGCTCAATGCCCTTTGTCAGAAGATCTTCGGCAGGAACGATGTCGCTGACCAGCCCAATCGCTTTCGCCCGTTCAGCCTTGAGGAAGCGACCCGTGAGCAGGAACTCGGAGGCCACTGAGAGGCCGACGAGACGTGGCAGTAGATAGCCCGAGCCCATGTCACAGCCGCCGACACCGATACGGATATAGGCAGCGTTCATCCTCGCGTCGGGCGCCGCAAAGCGGACGTCGCAGGCGAGCACGAAAGAGAAGCCCGCGCCACACGCCGCGCCGTGGACGAGCCCGATGATCGGCTGCGGACATGACCGCATCAGGCGGATGACCCCGGAGTAGTTCTGTTGCACCTTGAGTTGGCGCTGCGGCCGACCCTTGCCGGGCGCGGCAAACGCATCCGATCCGAGTTCAGCACCGGCGGAGAACTGTTCCCCATTGCCGCGCAACAGCACGACGCGCGTCGTCGGTCGGTCGTGCAGGTCGATAAAATAGGCGGCCAGTTCCGCGATCATATCGGGGGAGACAGCGTTGAGCTCGGCCGGACGGTTCAACGTCAGGATATCGATCGCGCCGCGGCTCTCGACGGTGATGGTGCTCGGCTTCGTCATGGGCTCGCTCTCCATCGGTGATTGTCTTTGATGTCATATAGTAATAAAGTGTACGATCATGACGCGCAATGCCGTCCTCGCTTGCCGAAGAGAGAAGACGGCCAACCACACGACGTTCAAGGGAGACAGGAGATGCCATACCAGTCGGTGTTCAGGCCGGACCTGTTCAAAGGGCAGGCCATCATCGTGACCGGTGGCGGCAGCGGGATTGGACGGTGCACCGCTCACGAGCTTGCGGCCCTCGGTGCGAATGTCGCAATTCTCGGCCGAACGATGGAAAAGCTCGTCGAAGTCCAGCGTGAGATCGAGGAAGACGGCGGACAGGCGATGAGCCATGCCTGCGACATCCGCGATGAGGCCATGGTGGTTGGCGCAATTGACGCCGTGCTCGCGCGTTACGGCCGCATTGACGGCCTGGTCAACAATGCGGGGGGACAATTCCGGGCGCCGTTGAAGACGATCTCGACCAAAGGCTTCGAGGCCGTCGTGCGCAACAACCTGACCGGCGGCTTCATCTTCATGCGCGAGGTCTACAATCGCTGGATGGAGGCCAATGGTGGTTCGATCGTGAATATCATCGCCGATATCTGGCATGGCTGGCCGGAGTTCGGCCACTCGGCGGCCGCCCGCGGCGGCATGCTCACCTTGACCGAGACGGCTGCGTGCGAATGGTCGTCCTCAGGCGTCCGCGTCAACGCCGTCGCCCCCGGCGGCATCGTCTCCAGTGGGTTCGATACCTACACACCGGAGATGCAGAAGAAGCTCCATGACTTCACCGCTGGCGTGCCGCTTCAGCGCTTCGGGACGGAGGCCGAGATATCCGCCGCAATCACATATTTGCTGTCGCCTGCAGCTGCCTATGTCACCGGATCCTGCATCCGCGTCGATGGCGGGACGCCAAATGCCCGCACGACATGGAAGCTCGCGCCGCACAATCGCAGCCTGCCTTTCGAGGGCTTCCACCGCGCGAAATTGCCCGAGGTGATGAAACGGAAGGCCAGCGCGTAGCGGCCGGTCGATCAGTCGACAGCGATGATCAACTTGCCGTGGTTTTCACCGCGATAGAGCTGCGCGATTGCGCCGGGGGCATGCTCCAGTCCTGGGAGGATCTGCTCGTCGTGGACGATCCTGCCGGCAAGCGCGAGCTCGGCGAGGCGCGCCGCAGCCGCGTCGAATTCGGTGAGGTAATCGAAGATGATGAAGCCCGACCAGCGCAGGCGGCGCGTGAGAACCTCGCGTTCGGGGCGTGGGCCGCTCGGAACGGGCGTCCAGGACGCGTTCGCGGCCGTGCCGCACTGGATGATGCGTCCGCGCAGCCGCATGGTCCGAATCGCGGCATCGGCGATCTCGCCGCCGGTGTTGTCGAAGAAGATATCATTGCCTTCCGGGCATGCCGCGCGAAGCGCCGCGCCCAGGTCGGCGGTCTCACGGTAATTGATCATGTCCTGATAGCCATACCGGGCCTTGGCCTGCGCGATCTTGTCGGCGGAGCTGGTGAGGCCGACCGCTCGGCAGCCTGCGATGCGCGCGAGCTGGCCGACAAAGCTTCCGACGCTGCCGGCAGCCGTCGACACCAGCACGTGCTCGTCGGGCTTGGGATCACCGAGGCCGTGAAAGGCGAGATAGGCGGTCAGGCCGTTCATGCCGAGCACGCTGAGATTGGCGCTGAGCGGGAGGGCGGATGGAACGACGCGGCGCAGAACGGCGTCCGGTGTGGCGACGCAATAGCGCTGCCAGCCAAACCATCCGTAAACGAATTCCCCAGGCCGAAACGCCGGCACATTGCTTTCGACGATCTCGCCCACGGCGAGCGCGCGCATCGGCGTGTTCAGAGGCACCGGCGCGCTGTAGTTCCCCTCGTCATTGGCCCATCCGCGCTGTGCCGGATCGACCGAGAGATAGCGGTTTTCGACCAGGATCTCGCCTTTGCCGGGTGCGGTCACGGGCTCTGTCGTGAGCGAGAAGTGTTCGGCCTGCGGTATCCCGCTTGGCCGGGTCGTCAGCCGCACCTGTCGATTTTCGCGCCGGGACATGAGCGTTCCCTCATAACTAGTACGCTTGTGTACGATATGAGTATACGGTAGAAGTCGGGCGGGAGACAAGGATATTGCGGCGGCAGCGACCGCCGCATCACCCTGCAATAGATGACAAGAGGCAGCAATGGCGGGGCTTTACTTCGAGCAGTTTTCGGTTGGACAGACCTTCGTCCATGAAATCCGGCGCACGGTGACGGACATGGACAACATCCTGTTCTCGTCGCTGACCTACAATCCGGCGGCGGTCCATATCGACCACGAATACGCCAAGGGCACCGAGTTCGGAAAGCCCCTGATGAATTCGATCTTCACGCTCGGCCTGATCATCGGCCTGTCGGTCCAGGACACGACGCTGGGAACCACGGTCGGCAATCTCGGCATGGAGGACACCAAATTCCCGCGACCGGTGTTTGCCGGTGACACGCTGCGGGCCGAGACCAAAGTGATTGCAGTCAGGGAGAGCAAGTCGCGACCGACGCAGGGCATCGTGACATTCGAACATCGCGGCTTCAATCAGCGCGATGAGGAAGTGGTGTACTGCCGCCGAAGCGGGTTGATGATGCGGAGGCCCGCATGAAGCTGCGCTCGCTTCTCTTCGTGCCCGCCGACAGCGAGCGCAAATTCGCCAAGGCGGACGGCATCGGCGCCGATGCGCTGATCCTCGACCTCGAGGATTCCGTGGCACCCGGGCGGAAGGCTTTTGCGCGAGGAGCCGTGAAGGAGCTGTTGGGCGGGCGGCCGCGCAACTGGTCATTCCTGGTCCGCATTAATCCGTTCGGGACGGGCCTCACGCTGGAAGACCTGGCGGCGGTGGTTCGTCCGGGACTCGACGGTCTCCTCATCCCGAAGGTCAACGGCATCGAGGATGTCGACCTCGTCTCGCACTATGTCGATGTGCTGGAGGTCGCGGCCGGCATTCCGCCGGGGCACGTCAAGCTGCTGGTTGTTGCGACCGAAACGCCGGCCGCCATGATTGGGTTCAATGGCTACGCGCGCAAGAACGAGCGGCTGGTTGCGATGACCTGGGGAGCGGAAGACCTGAGCGCGGCCTTGGGTGCGCTCACGAACAAGGAGGCGGACGGCAACTGGACCTTCCCCTACCAGGTGGCTCGCGCGCAATGCCTGTTCGCCGCGGGTGCGGCCGGTGTCGCTGCGCTGGATACGCTCTATGCGGACTTCAGGGATCAGGACGGGCTCGCCGAGAGCTGCCGCCTCGCACGCCGTGACGGCTTCATCGGTCGGGTCGCGATCCACCCCGATCAAGTCGCGACCATCAATACCTGTTTCACGCCCTCGGATGCCGATCTCGTACACGCACGCCGCGTCGTCGCGGCGTTCGCCGCGGCGCCGGATGTCGGTACGGTCGGGATCGACGGGAAGATGTACGACATTCCGCATCTGGTGGCGGCGCGGCGTACCCTTGCGTCGGTCGGGGAGGGACATTCGAATGGATAACAGGTCATTCTCCAATCAGGTCGACGTGCCCGAAGATCATGCGGCGATCCGTGAAGGCGTGCGTGCAGTCGTCTCGCGGTTCGACGATGAGTATTGGCTGGCGCGTGACGACGACGGCGAGTTCCCGCGCGAATTCCATCGCGCCATGGCCGAAGCCGGTTGGCTTGGCATTACGATGCCCGAGGAGTATGGCGGCGCCGGGCTGGGGGTCACCGAGGCCGCGATCATGATGCATGAAGTCGCGAGCCACGGTGGCGGCATGACGTCGGCGTCGGCCGTGCATATCAACCTCTTCGGGCCGCACCCGATCGTGGTGAAAGGGACCGATGACCAGAAGCGCCGCTGGGTGCCGCGCCTCGTGGCGGGCGAAGACCAATGCTGCTTCGGCTTCACCGAGCCTGATGCCGGGCTAAACACCACCCGCATCAAGACATTCGCAGAGAAAGTCCCTGGCGGCTATCGCGTGCACGGACAAAAGGTCTGGACGTCCACTGCACAGATCGCGAACAAGATCATGCTGCTGACACGGACGACCAAGTTCGAGGACTGCAAGCAGCCGACCGACGGCATCACCATCTTCTATACCGATCTCGATCGCTCCAAGATTGAAGTGCGTCGTATCCCGAAGATGGGACGCAAGGCTGTCGATTCCAACGCCATTTTCATCGACGGCCTCTTCATTCCCGAGGCAGATCGGATCGGCGAAGAAGGCAAGGGCTTCTCCTACATCCTCCACAGTCTCAATCCCGAACGCATCCTGATTGCGGTCGAGGCGATCGGAATCGGGCAGGATGCGTTGCGCCGTGCCACCCGCTATGCCAGGGAGCGGGTCGTGTTCGACCGTCCGATCGGTCAGAACCAGGGCATCCAGCACCCGCTAGCCGAGAAATGGATGTACCTCGAGTCAGCGTGGCTGATGGCAATGCGCGCCGCCTGGCTCTACGATGCCGGAAAGCCGTGTGGCGCCGAGGCCAACAGTGCCAAATTCCTCGGTGCGCGCGCTGGGCATGATGCCGCCTGGCAAGCCATTATGACGCATGGCGGCTTCGGGTATGCCAAGGAGTATCACGTCGAGCGCCTGTTCCGCGAAGTCTCGATCACCCGGCTCGCACCGATTACCGAGCAACTCATGCTGAGCTTCATCGCGGAGAAGGTGCTCGACCTGCCGAAGAGCTACTGACGCGTCAGAGATTGCGGGAGATCAACTCCCGCATGATCTCCGACGTGCCGCCATAGATCCGCAGTACGCGTGCGTCCGCAAATAGGCGGCATATCTCGTATTCGCGCATGAAGCCATAGCCGCCGAAGAACTGCAGGCACTGATCGACCAGCCTCCCATGCATCTCGGTGACCCACAATTTTGCGGTCGAGGCGGCATAGGTCGTCAACTCTCCACGGATATGCTGGCTCAGGCACTGATCGACATAGGCCCAGCCGACCTGAAGGTCGGATTTGAGGTCCGCGAGCTTGAAGCGTGTGTTCTGGTAGGAGCCGATGGCCTGTCCGAACGCCTTGCGCTCCAGGACGTAGGCCTTGGTGATGTCGAACGCCTTCTGCGCCGACGCAATCGAGTGGAGTGCGATTGTCAAGCGTTCCTGCGGCAACTCGCTCATCAGCGCGGCCATCGCTCCACCCTCCGAACCAAGGAGATTGGTGACGGGAACACGGACCTGATCGAAGAAAAGCTCCGAGGTATCGGAAGAGAGATGGCCGAGCTTGTCGAGATTGCGACCATGACGAAAGCCCGGCCGATCGGTTTCGATGAGGATCAGGCTCATGCCGCGCGATCCGCCGTCCGGATTGGTACGTGTCACCGCGATGACGAGGTCGCACATCTGGCCGTTCGAAATGAAGGTCTTCTGTCCAGAGATGACATACTCGTCGCCGTCGCGCACGGCGCGGGTTCGAATGCCCTGGAGATCGCTGCCGGTCCCCGGCTCGGTCATGGCGATGGCGCATACGGCCTCACCCGAAATCATGCGCGGAAGCCATTTTTTCTTCTGCTCTTCGGTGCCGTAGCTCAGGATGTAACCGCAGCAGACATCGTTGTGGACCGAGAAGTCGGTGGCCGGACCAGCGAAGCCCGAATAGGCGAGCTCTTCGATGACGACGGCGTTGTGGCGGAAATCTCCACCGATGCCGCCATATTGCTCCGGCACCTGGGGGCAGAGCAGGCCGGCGTCGCCTGCCGCCGGCCACAATGCGCGATCAATGATCCCGGCCTTCTCCCATTCCTGGAAACGCGGCGCGATCTTCGAGGCGGCGAAGCGCCGGACGCTTTCGCGCAGGAGGACGTGCTCTTCATCGAATACGGGGCGATTGGGCAGCATGTCTGTCCGCCATGAGTTGAGAGCTAGAAGCGTTGAGAGCTAGAACGCGACCTTGTCGCCGCCCTTGAGCTGAAGCATGTCACGGGCCTCGTCGGGACTTGCGATCTCGAGCCCGAGGCCTTCGATGATCTTGCGCACCTGCGTAACCTGCGCCGCATTGGTTTCGGCGAGGCGGCCGGCGCTAATCCAGAGACTGTCTTCGAGCCCCACGCGGACATTGCCGCCCATCGCCGCCGCCATCGCTGCAACGGGCATCTGTGCGCGCCCGGCGCCAAGGACCGACCAGCGGTAGTTGTCGCCGAACAGCCGATCTGCCGTTCGCTTCATGTGCATGACGTCGTCCGGATGCGAGCCGATGCCGCCGAGCAGGCCGAAGCACGTCTGGATGAAGAGGGGGGCCTTCACCAGCCCCTCGGTCCAGAAATAGTGCAGGTTATAGAGATGGCTCGTGTCGTAACATTCGAACTCGTAGCGCGCGCCGGAGTTGTTGAGCGTCTCCAAGGCGTAGCGAATATCCTTGAACGAGTTGCGGAAGACGAGGTCATGCGAGCCCTCCAGCATCTGCGGCTCCCAGTCGTATTTGAACGACTTGTACCGCTTCAGCATCGGAAACAGGCCGAAGTTCATCGAGCCCATGTTGAGGCTGGCGACCTCCGGCTTCCAGGTCGCAGCCGGACGCACGCGCTCCTCGACCGTCATATAGGGCGAGCCGCCGGTCGTGAGATTCACGACGACGTTGGAGCTCTGCTTGATCACGCGCAGGAAGGGCTCGAACGCCTCCGGCGATTGATCCGGGCGCCCGTCGGCCGGATTTCGCGCGTGCAGATGCACGATTGCAGCCCCCGCCGCAGCAGCGCCGAGCGCGGATTCGGCGATCTCGGCCGGCGTCACCGGTAGGTGCGGTGACATCGACGGTGTGTGGATCGACCCGGTAACCGCGCAGGAGATGATGACCTTGTGAGGCGCCATGAGAGGCCTTAGCGCGCAAACTTGTGGAAGTCCGGATCGCGCTTCTCGTTGAACGCCGCGACGCCTTCCTTCGATTCCGCCGTGTCGTAGAACAGCTTTACGGCATGGAGCGCGAAGTTGCTGATGCCGCGGATATTGTCCGAATCCGCGTTGAAGGAGCGCTTCGCGAGCGCAATTGCGGTCGGCGAGCGCTGCGCGAGCTTGTCGGTCCAGTCCTTCACAGCAGCGTCGAGCTGCGCCATCGGGACGACCTTGTTGACGAGACCCATCTCGCGCGCCTGTTCGGCGGTATAGCGCTCGTTCAGATACCAGATCTCCCGCGCCTTCTTGTCGCCGACATGACGGGCAAGGAAGGCCGTTCCCCAGCCCGCGTCCACCGAGCCGACCTTGGGGCCGACCTGGCCGAATTGGGCGTGCTCGGCGGCGATGGTCAGATCGCAGAGCGTTGCGAGCACGTTGCCGCCGCCGATGGCAAAGCCGTTGACCCGAGCAATCACCGGTTTGGGCACATCGCGAATCAAGCCCTGGATCTCGTCGATCGGTAGGCCGACCACGCCGCGTCCGTCATATTGGCCTTCATGCGCGGATTGGTCGCCGCCGGTGCAGAAGGCTTTCTCGCCAGCGCCGGTCAGTACGATGCTTGCAACGTTGCGATCGTTGCCGGCAAGCTGGAAGGCCTGGATGAGCTCGTCCAGCGTGCGCGCGCGGAAGGCATTGTAGACCTTCGGCCGGTTGATGATGATCCATGCGGCGCGGTCGCGGACTTCGTAGATGACGTCGGTGAATTGTTGGGGATCGGTCATGGGATTTCCTCGCGCAGGTTAGATCATGTTCATTCCGCCGGAGACGGAGATGGTTTGCCCGGTGATGAATTTGCCGTCGTCGGAAGCCAGCATAGCGACGATCCCGCCGTAGTCGTCGGGCTCACCCATGCGCTTGAGCGGGATGCCCCTGAGCATGGCATCCTTCCATTTCACGGCGTGCTCGCCCTCGCCAAGCACCGCCGCCATCATTGGCGTGTTGGTAGGGCCGGGGCAAACGGCATTTAGCAGGACGTTCTTGCGCGCAAGTTCGCGCGCGAGCGACTTGGTGAAGGAGATCAGCCCGCCCTTGCAGGCGGAGTAGACGGCCTCATCGCTGGTGCCGACGCGCGCCGCATCGGACGCGATATTGACGATCCGGCCGCCGCCGCGCTCGGCCATCAGCGGCGCGATCGCCTTGTGGGTGTTGAGCGGCCCATAGAGGTTGATGCGGATGATCTTGTCCCACAGTTCCCGATCGGTCTTCAGGAACGGCATCGGCCGATCCCAGCCGGCGTTGTTGACCAGGAGCCAGATCGGCCCGAGCTCGGCCTCGACCTTGGCGACCGCGGCATTGACGGACTCCGCATCGCCCACATCGACGGCATAGGTCTTGATGACGGCCTGAGGCGCGAGCCTTGCAGTCTCTTCGCCGCCTTGCGGGTTGACGTCGAAGATCGCGATCCTGCAGCCCTCTTCGGCCAGCCGCAGCGTCAATCCTCGTCCGATGCCCTGTCCACCGCCGGTCACGACGGCCACTTTTCCCGATAGGCCCTTCAACATCGATCTCCCTTGTCGTTTTGTCGTTTTTTTGGCGGCCTTCGATAGGGCGAAGGCGAGGGGGCTATGAGGCCGACCCGTTCTTCTGAATGTCGTATCCGCGCTGCGAATACATCTGGCGCGCGATGATCGTCTTCATGATCTCAATCGAGCCGCCGGCGATCTTGACGACGCGTGCGTCGGCATAGGCCCTGGCGATCGGATATTCCCACATATAGCCCCAGCCACCGAAGAGCTGCAGGCATTCGTCGACCGTCTCGCAGTGCAGCTCTGACGTGAACATCTTGGCCATGGCAGCGTCGACGGGATCGAGCTTGCCTTCCATGAAAAGGGCGATGCATTTGTCGGTGAAGACACGCGCGACGGCGGCCTTGGTCCTGAGCTCGGCCAGCTTGAACTGCGTATTCTGGAAATCGGCGAGCTTCTGGCCAAAGGCGCTCCGTTCAGAGGTATATTGCAGCGTCCAGTCGATGACGGTCTCGGCAACGGTCGCCGACCGAATGGCCTGGGCCAGACGCTCCTGCGATAGTTTTGTCATCATCTGCGCAAAGCCCCGACCTTCGGTGCCGAGCATGTTGCTGGCGGGAATACGGACATTGTCGAAGAACAGCTCGGAGGTATCTTGCGCCCTCATGCCGAGCTTTTCCAGATTTCGGCCGCGCTTGAAACCGGGTCGATTGCTTTCGACGATGAACAGGGTCACGCCCCTGGCACCGGCCTGGCCGTCGGTCTTGGTCGCGAGCACGATGAAGTCACAAAGCTGACCGTTGGAGATGAAGACCTTCTGACCGTTGATGACGAAGTCGTCGCCATCACGCGTGGCGCGGGTGCGGATTGCCTTCAGATCGCTGCCGGCGTGAGGTTCCGTCATGCCCAGTGAGCCGATTGCCTCGCCCGAGACCATCTTGGGCAGCCATTTGCGCTTCTGAGCCTCGCTTCCGAACGACAGGAGATAGGTGGCGACCAAGTCGGTGTGGATGAGAAAGCCGGGGCCGCTGGCGCCGGCGCGCCACAGTTCCTCGAACACGACCACGTCGAAGAGATAGTCGAGGCCCATGCCGCCATATTCCTCCGGCACGGTGCAGCAGAGCAGACCGGCTGCGCCGGCTTTCAGCCACAAATCGCGCGGGACGATCCCATCCTCTTCCCATTGGGCGTGGAAGGGCACGATTTCGCGCTCGACGAAGCGGCGGACCGTCAGCCGGAAAATCTCGTGTTCCTCGCGAAAGATCGTGCGTTCGATCATTGTCAAAGTGCTTCCTGTCTGATTTAGTTTGCTAGTGTACAGTAATTGGTCGGGTCGTACAACCCGAAAAGAAATTCCCGCAATCATGATCGTACACCAACGAACGGTAATAGGAAGGGAGAGGGAGCGATGACGGACGGGCTGGAGCTGAAGCAGTTTCGCATCGAAGTGTCGCAGCAGCACGTCCTGCACCTCATCTTTGACATGCCCGGACGTTCGATGAACGTATTCTCGAATGCGGCGATTGAGGAGCTTGGCCTGTTTGCGGACTGGCTGAAACAGAGCGATGTGGCGGGCGTCGTTATCCGTTCCGGCAAAACGTCCGCCTTCTGTGCAGGCGCGGACTTGGCGGAGCTGGAGGCGGCCTACGATATGATTATGGCGGCGCCGCCGGGTGATCGCGATCAGCTCGCCTTCGATCATTTCTTTCGATTGAGCCGCGGTCTGCGCAAGCTCGAGACGGCGGGGAAGCCGGTTGCGGTCGCAATCGCCGGCCTTGCCTTGGGCGGCGGCTGCGAGTTTGCGCTTGCTGCACATCACCGGGTCATTGCTGATCGCCCGCAGGCGACGTTCGGCTTGCCGGAATCACTCGTCGGATTGCTGCCCGGCGGCGGTGGAACCCAGCGCTTGCCACGTCTGATCGGGATAGAGGCTGCACTGCCTGTATTGCTCGACGGCGCGCGGATCGGCCGGCAGGCGGCGGTCGCGGCCGGACTGGCACATGAATTGGTGGCGACGGGCGAGGAAGTCACCGCCGCCGAGCGCTGGGTGCTGTCGCAGCCGCAGGCGGCGCAGCCCTGGGATCGGCCGGATCGCCGGGCCGCGGACGCAGAGCACGTGAGCGCGATCATCGGACAGAAGCGAAGCAAGATGCTGGCCGAGACGCTCGGCCATTATCCGGCACCCTCCGCCATTCTCGACTGTGTTGAGCGGGGGCTCCCGCAGGACTTCGATACGGCCATACGGACTGAGATGCAGATCTTCGCAAAGCTGATCCAGCGACGCGAGCCGCGCAACATGATCAGGACATTGTTCCTCGGCCGGCTAGATCATGAACGGATGCAAAAGACGGGCGCAAATCCCAAGATCACGGAAGCCGTGGCTTCCGTCTCGAAGGTGCTCGGCGTGCAGTCGGAGCGTGGCAAGGAGCTGACCGAGGCGTTTGCGCGGGCCGGCTTCCGGATCGAGCACATGCGCAAGGTCGAGTTCGATGGGTGTGTCGCGGGCGACGTCTATTGGCATGACGACGAACCAAGGACCTGCGGCAAGGAAGTGCTGCGCGCGCGGCTGGCGGATGCCGAGGCCGCCGCCGCGAGCTGGCGATCCCAGCTTGACGATTCCGAGCGTCGCGCTGCGGACTATGTCCTGGTCACGCAGGAGGGCTTTCCAGCCTATCTCGGCGGCCTGTTTGCAGCCGGGCTGAGCTAATCGATTTTCGGACAAGGAGAGACGTCGTGTCCAGACCTCTTGAAGGGATCAAGGTTCTTGATCTGTCGAAGGTGCTCGCAGGTCCGCTCTGCGCGCAATATCTTGGTGATCTCGGCGCCGAGGTGATCAAGGTCGAGGCGGTGGGGCAGGGGGATGAGACGCGGGGGTGGCCGCCCTTTCCTGTCCCTGGGCTCGGTACCGTCTTTCTGAGCGCCAACCGCAACAAGCGCAGTATCGCAATCAACATGAAATCCGACAAGGGGCGCAAGCTGGTGCATGAGCTCGCCAAGTCCGCCGACGTCGCGATCGAAAGTTTCGGTACCGGCGTAGCGGAGCGACTGGGAATCGACGCTGCGAGCCTTTGTGCGCTGAATGATCGCCTGGTCCATTGCAGCATCTCGGGCTTCGGTCGGACCGGTCCGCTCAAGAATTCGCCCGGCTACGATGTGATCCTGCAGGCGTTCAGCGGCATCATGTCCATGACGGGCGACGATGGCGGTGGTTATATTCGCAGCCCGATTTCACCGATCGACCAGATGACCGGCGTGCATGCGTTCAGTGGCATACTTGCAAGCCTGTTCGCGCGGGAAAAGTCGGGCAGGGGAACGGCGATTCAGGTGTCATTGTTCGATACGGCACTCGGGCTGCTCGGCTACAATCTCCAGACCTTTTGGGAGCGGGGAACGCAGCCAGCCAAATGCGGCTCCAGCCATGAGTCGCTATGCCCGTACCAGGCCTTCGAGGCTGCCGACGGACCGATCATGATCGGGGTCGCCAACGACAACCTCTGGCGCAAGTTCTGCGCCGTTGCTGGTTTGAGCGCCATCGTGGATGACCCGAAATTCCGGACCAATGCCGATCGGGTCAGGCACCGCAGTGAAACATTGCACCACGTCCAGGCGGTGACCTCGACCAGGACCGTCGAGCATTGGAACGCAGCGCTCAACGAGGTCGGCATTCCCTGTTCGCCCATCAATACGCTGGCGCAACTTCTCGACCATCCGCACACAAAGGCCGACAAGTTGATGATGCAGTACGATCATCCTGCGGCGGGGCACCTGAATTGCGTCGGCCACCCCGTCACGTTTGTCGGGGAGGAACGTAGCCCCGGCCTGCCCCCGCCCACGCTCGGCCAGCATACCGATGATGTGCTCAAAGAGCTCGGTCTCTCCGCCACGAAAATTGCCGAATTGCGCCGTGAGGAGATCGTCAGTTGATCGGTGCGTGCCGGGAATCGCATCAGCGAGGATCCCGGTCGTTGTGCCCTTTACCCTTGGCGAGAAGCGAAGAAGTCAAGCCAGTGTGAAGAACGGCAGCGGTGCGCCATCCGTGGGCTTGAACACCACCTTCACCGTCTGGCCGATCTTCAGCTTTTCGAGATCGCAGTCGACGAAATTGGTCTGCACCGACGGACCTTCCTTCAGCGTGACGTAGCCGATCGCGTAAGGACCGGTCGGCGATTTCCGCATCAGGCTCCACGTGTAGATCGTGGCTTCGCCCGAGGCCTGCTCCCACACGGTCTTGTCGGAGTAGCAGAACGGGCAGATCGAGCGCGGGAAGAAATGCGCTTCACCGCAGGCGGTGCAGCGCTTGATCATGAACTTACCCTCTTTCGCTGCGTCCCAGAACGCTGCGGTCTCGGGGTTCGTGACCGGGGCCGGATATTTCTTCGCTTCGCTCATCACACACGCTCCAGAATGGCGGTCGAGGCGGCATGGCGAACACCCAAAAGGCCGCCGGTGCCGTGGGCGATGGCGAGATCGCAATTCGGAACCTGCACCTTCGGATGCGCCTCGCCGCGCAGCTGCCGCACAGCCTCGATGATCTTGGTCATGCCGCCGCGGTTGACGGGGTGGTTGCTGCACAGGCCGCCGCCATCGGTGTTGAACGGCAGCTTGCCGACGCCCGAGATCAGGTTGCCGTCGGCGACGAATTTGCCACCCTGACCCTTCTTGCAGAAGCCGAGATCCTCGAGCTGCATCAGCACCGTGATGGTGAAGCTGTCGTAGATCGAGGCGTATTTGATGTCCTTTGGCGTGACGCCGGCTTCCTCGAACGCACGCGGACCGGACCATACGCCGGCGGAATAAGTGAGGTCGAGGTCCTTGCCACCGCGCGGACCCTTCATGGCTTCGCCATGGCCGATCAGGCGCACGAGAGGCTTCTTCAGGCTCTTCGCAATTTCGGGCGTGGTCACGATCAGCGCACCACCGCCGTCGGTGACGACGCAGCAATCAAGCCTGCGCAGCGGATCGGAGATCATCGGCGAGCTCAGGACGTCCTCGACGGTGACGACGTCCTTGAGCATCGCATGCGGATTGTATTGTGCGTGATGGGAAGCCGCGACCTTGATCCAGGCGAGTTGCTCGCTCGTCGTGCCATAGTCGTGCATGTGACGCATGGCGCACATGCCGTAAGCATTATGGGTCGTTGCGCCATAGGCGGTCTCGAAATCGGCCTCGGCGCCCGGAGCGCGCACCTGAGCCGGACCGGTGCGCGGCTTGCCGGCGAGCGTGATAAGTGCGACCGAGCACTTGCCCGCCGCGATCGCTTCGGCGGCGTGGCCAAGATGGATGATGTAGGAGCAGCCGCCGGTATCAGTGCTGTCGACATGGCGCACCTTCAGCCCGAGATAATCCACCATCGGCCAGGCGCCGCCGGGCGCATCGCCAGAGAGGAAATAGCCGTCGATGTCATCCTTGGTCAGCCCCGCATCCTCGATCGCGCCCTTGGCAACCTCGGCATGGAGCTGCGCGGTGGATTTGTCCGGCGCATGCCGGGTCGGGTGCTCATAAATCCCAGCGATGTACGCCTTGCCCTTGATGGTCAAAGAAAGTCTCCGTTGGGGTTGTCGGCGTGCAGGGCCTGCCGCGTCTCGCGGCAGGCCATCGCCACCTCTACTCGTCGAGCAGCCTCCAGGACGTTTTGTCGAAAGTGGCCATGCGCAAGGAGCGGTAAGGGGCGTAGTTTTCTTTGGAGTTGGTGAGCTCGATTCCCGGAAGCAGCATGCCGACCCGCTCCTTGTTGAAGCTCGTGGCCTGCGCGAGCAGGTTCTCCCGGGTCAGATTATCGCCGCATCGCTGCAGGCCTTTCGCGATGGCTTGTGCATTGATGTAGCCGGACAGCGCAATGAAGTCGTTCGGGCTGTCGTTGGGGGCCCATTTCTTCATGAAGGCGACGTAATCCTTCACCTCGGCGTCTTCGGCCCAGCCGGGATCGTTGGCCTGCTTGGCGAATTGGGTCGTATAGGCCCCCTGGACGTTGTCGAGCCCGGCAGGTGTCAGTACGCCCTGGATCGAGTTGACCGGGCTGGCGAGGAATTGGACCGGCTTCCAGTTCAGCTCGTTCGCCTTCTTGATGCCCTGGGCGGCAAATTTCGGCGTCGTGAAGTAGACCAGCGTGTCTGCGCCTGATGCCTTGAGCTTGAGGATCTCGGAGTCGATCGTCGGATAGCTGAGCTCATAGGAAGCTTCCGCCACGATCTTCGCCTGCCCATCAGAGCCCAAGCCGGCCTTGAGGCCCGTGAGGTAGTCCTTCCCATAGTCGTCGTTCTGGTAAAGCACGGCGATCTTCGCGTTCGGCAGCTTCTTGAGAATGAACTTGCCGAACGTGGCTCCCTCCATCTCGAATGGCGGATAGAACGGAACGGTCCACGGAAAATTCTGCGGATCGTTGAAGCGGCGGCCGCCTGCCGAGATGAAGACCTGAGGCACCTTGTTCTGGTTGAGGTACTTTTGAACGGCAACGTTGGGAACGGTGCCCACGGTGCCGACCTCCGCCAGAACGCCGTCGTCGTCGATCAGCTTGCGGGTCTGTTCGATGGCCTTTGGCGGGCTGAATGCGTTGTCGAGGGAGATCATGTTGACCTTCCTGCCGTTGATCCCGCCTTGCTCGTTCAGCATCTGGAAGTAGCCGGTCATCACGCGGCCGTAGCTCGAGAAAGTGGACGCCGGCCCGCTATAAGGAACGGTCTGGCCGATCTTGATCTCAGTGTCGGTAACACCCGGGCCGTATTGCTTCTCGGCGGCGCCGGCCTCCATGACTGTGCTGGTTAGAAATAGGACTGAAGCGCTCACCAAAATCGAAGTTCTCATGCTGGCTCCCCTATCGCTTCTTGATTATCGGAATATAAGTACACTATAGTACGATATTTTGGAAGCCGGAAAATGCAGAATGTGTCGGCCGCCAAAGGCCGCGCAATGTATCGCGCCGCAACAGGGAGAGCGTTGGTTGGCGAGCCCGCATTCCAGGGCCGCAGTCGCCTTGACGTCGATGCGATTGTGGTTCAGGTAGTACGTAAGCGTACGAAATGTCGGGCGAGCGTCGCAAGCGGTGCGGCCGATTACCGGCGAAGGGAGGGACCATGGCTGCGTCGGGTGCAACGGCACTGGCTGCGCTCAGGATTGGCGGACGCGTGGCCTTCGAACGGCTGGTGCGACCGAAGGCCCGCCGCGCCGAGGATGTTCCGTGCTCGCCGGGCGCCGTCACGCCGGAGTGGCTGACTGCCGTGCTCTGCCAGGACAGTCCTGGCGCTGTCGTCACCGACGTCGTGGTGAAGCCTGCGAGCGCCGGGACGCACGAGCGCCACCAGTTGATCGTCAGCTACAATGACGCGGGCCAGCGCGCGGGCTTGCCGCGGTCGATGTTCACGAAGTCGCTGCCGAGCGTCGTCACACGTATGATCGGCGGCTTTAACGGCACCGCGCGGGTCGAGGGTCGCTTCTACATGCAGCTGCGGCCGCAGCTCGATATCGAAGCGCCGATCGGCTATCACGCGGCGTTTGATCGTCAGACCTACGCCTCGATTCTTCTCCTCGAGGACATGGTCGCAACCAAATCGGCGAGCTTTTGCAACTCCACGACCTACGTCGATCGCGAGATGGCGGAGGACATGATCGATGTGCTTGCCGCACTGCATGCGCGCTTCTACGGCGATAGCGAGCTTTCGGCACGGTATCCGTGGGTGGCCAGCTATCCGCGCTGGTTCACCATCGGTGCGGAAAAGATGAGCCTCGAGCACTACACCCGGAAGGCGTTCGACGTCGCCGCCCACGTCATCCCGAAGAGCGTGCTCGCGCGGCGTGATGCGGTCTGGCCGGCCGCTGTGCAGGCGCTTGCCGTTCACGACAACGAGCCGCAGGGGCTGATCCATTCCGACGTGCATATCGGCAATTGGTATCGCACCGAGGCCGGAAGGATGGGCCTGTGCGATTGGCAGTGTCTTGCCCGCGGTCATTGGTCCCGGGACTTTTCCTATGCCGTGACGGCGGCGCTGACACCGGACGACCGCCGCAACTGGGAGAAGGACCTGCTCCGTCGCTATCTCGACCGATTCGCGGGATTGACAGGTACGATGCCGAACTTCGATCGAAGTTTCCTCAACTATCGGCAGCAGATGGTGCATGCGCTGCTGATGTGGACGATCACCTTGTGCCATTCGCCCTTGTTGCCGGCCATGCAGTCGGAGGCGACGACGCTCGCAATGATCGAGCGAATCTCGACGGCGATGGCCGATCTGGATTCCTTGCGTAGCTGATCGGGGTCGGTGGCAGCGAACGGGCAGCCTGTCAGGCCGCCGTGAGCCGGCATTCGCCGCAATCGATCACCGTCGTGTGCCGCGCCGCCCACGCCCTGAATCTGATGAGGTCGCAGTCGTCAAAAGCCCCGTCGGGCGCTATGGCGCCGCTGCGGCGAAGCGTCGATCAGGAGCCTCCGTCCGCAAGGGCCGCCTAACCGGCCAAGAAGCCGCGCAAGGCTGCAGCTGGCCGGAGGAAATGCTGATGCCGAGCGCCAGCCGACGAAGGAAGCCACGGTGAAGAAGACGGCGACCGTAAGTAATTGCCGGCGTTCGAACAGAGGCAGATCGGGGTGCTGCGAACCGAGGCGATCGCTGGTCAGTTCGAGAACGTGCACGAATGTCGCGGGTGACGACTAAGGTATTCGTTCAACGTGAGCGCGGATCGCCTGTCGCTCGGAATCGATCCAGCCATGCTCGCGGGCCTTGGCCACCATCTCCGCATATTGCAGATCCCAGGTTGCATCATCGGGGCGACCCGCGAGGGCCGGGACCAGATCGATCGAGACGAGCGCATCACGATCATCGAGAAGCGTGATGCCGTTCCAGCTCTGGGTATCCGTGCGGACACCGGCGTGCAGCACGAGCTTGAACCTGCGGAAGTCGTTCGGTTCGATCAGTCGGACGACACTGCCGTCCAGGCATTCGATGATCACAATGGCGCTCCTTCCTACACCTTCAGCGGGCCTAGTGCTGATCCAGGATTGGCATCAAGGGGCGACTATGCTTGCGGCAGCGCGCGCAGCGCCCCCTGGAAATTGACCAGGGGATCGCCATTGCCGCCGCGGGTGGCCACGATCCTGCCGATGAAGAGACCGTGCGTGCCGACCATCTGGTGATGGTGCAGCACGCACTCCAATCCGCCGATCGCCGGTTCGAGCAACGGCACGTCGAGGACGCCTTGCTCCCATGGGGCCGTCGCAAACCGGTCGATGCCCTTCGCACCGCCGGCGAAGCGCAGGGCCAGATCCTCCTGACCCCTGCCGAGCAGGCTGACCCCGAAGCGGCCGTTGGCGAGGATGGCGGCATGCGTTTCGGAGCTCGCATTGACGCCGACAAGCAGGCAGGGCGGATCCATGCACAGCGAGGTGACGGAGCTGACCGTCAGCCCGCGCCGTGCCGCCTCCGATCCCGTCGCCACGATCGCAACGCCGCTGGCGAGGTTGCGCATGGCCAGGCGGAATTCGGCAGCCTCGACAGAGCGGACATCGGTCATTTGAGACATCTGATATCCCATGATGGACCTCCCGAACCTCGCGCGCCCGGTTGCGCTTACGCCGAGACCGCTTCGTCCGCGACCCTGCTGCGGCCGGACTTCAGCTCCTTCCGGATCGCGGGAATGATCCTGCTGCCCCACAATTCGATCTGGCGCAGCATCGTGCGCTGATCGAAATCCCCGAGCTGGGTCTGAAGCGCGATGTGGGTCGGCTTGAGGATGCTGATCTCCTCCAGCATGCGGTCGATCACCTGGTTGACGCTGCCGACGGGCAGGTTGCTGCGCATCGTCTCCAGGCTCATGTCGTTCGGTCCGGCTTCCTCCTTGATCAGATAGCCGTCGTCGCTCTGGGCGCGGCGGAACTTCAGGCTCTCGGAGAGCCGGCGCTGGAAGCGCGCATTGTCCAGATACGACTGGATCTCGCTGTCATTGTCGCTGGCATAGGCGCAGCGCAGGAAGCCGAAATGCGTGTCGTCGATGGATCGGCCTTCCGTGGCGGCGATCCCCTCGAGCCGTTCGCGCAGGGCCTTGATGGCGTCGAGGCCGTTCAGCAGCGCGGTGACGAACAGATTGTGGTTGTCGCGAATGGCGCGGCCGAGCGTCTCACCGTGTCCCGACGTGACCCAGATCGGCGGCATCGGCGTTTGTACCGTGCGCACGGCGATCGCGGTCGGCGGCATCTTCAGGTGCTCGCCGGAATAGGAGAAGATGCGCTCGCGCATGCCGGCCTGGAGCACGTCGTAGAATTCGGCGAACAGCGCGTGCGAATGGTCGAGGTCGACGCCGAAGCGGTCGAACTCGAATTTTTGGTAGCCTGAGCCAATGCCGAGATCGAGGCGGCCGTTCGAGACCGTGTCGGCAAAGCCGATCTCGCCGAGCAGCCGCGCCGGATTGTACAGCGGCAACACGCAGACGGCCGAGCCGAGGCGGATCCGCTTGGTCAGGCCGGCGCAATGCGCGACCATCATCAGCGGCGAGGGGCACAGGCTGTAATTGTTGAAATGGTGCTCCGCATACCAGGCCGTATCGAAGCCGGCGTGCTCGGCGGCAACCGTCTGTTCGACGGCATTGTTGATGACCTGCTGCGAGGTTTGATGATAGCCGCGCTGCTGCGCCAGGATGAATACGCCGAATTCCATTGGTCGCGTCCTCCGCCGGTTTGCTTGTCTCGCTCGCTCTTGCGACGCGTTCTCATCAACTTATGGCCTTGAGCTTTTTCGAACAATTGACGTAATCTGAGCATGTCCTTTGCAAAATCTGAAAAGATCGAATGAACCGCCTCCAGGCCATGGAATTGTTCGTCAGCGCCGTTCGCGAGGGCAGCTTTTCCGCGGCCGGCCGTCGGGTCGGGCTCTCGCCGGCATCCGTGTCGCGCTATGTCGGGGAGCTCGAGGCGCAGCTTGGCGTGCAGCTCTTGAATCGCAGCACGCGCCATCTCGGATTGACCGACGCCGGAAAGATCTTCTTCCAGCGGACCGAGCAGGTGCTGCACGGCATCGAGGATGCGGAAGCCGCGGCACTCGCGCTGCAGACCGCGCCGCGCGGAACGCTGCGGGTGCATTCGCGGACGCTGTTCGGCATCAAGGTGCTCACGCCGCTGATCCCGGGCTTCCAGAAGCTCTATCCGGAGCTGAAGGTGGAGGTGCGCCTGTCCGAGCGACGTCCCCAGTTGCGCGAGGACGAATTCGACGTCGACTTCCAGATCCAGGCGCCGACGGACCCCGCTCTCATGCAGCGAAGGCTCCTGGGGAGCGAGCGGATTCTCGTGGCGTCGCCGGACTATGTCGGCCGGATGCCGAAATTGCGCGAGCCGGAGGACATCACCCGCCACAATTGCCTGACCTACTGGATGGGCCCGGACGACGTGGTCTGGAAGTTCATGCGCAGGAACAAGCTGCGCGAGATCGCTGTGCCGTCGTCCTTTGGCAGCAACAACGGCGTGGTGCTGTGTAATCTGGCCGTCACCGGGCACGGCATCGCACTGCTCGACGACTACACGGTCGCGGAGGAGCTGAAGAGCAGGCGCCTGATACGTCTGCTGCCGGGCTTCCGGGTCACGAATTCCACCTTCGACGAAGGCATCTACGCGACGTTTCTCCAGAGCAGCTATCTGCCCGAGAAGATCAGGGTCTTCGTGGACTACATGGCGGAGAACGTGCCGAAGCAGATCAAGAGATCGGCCCGGTAGTCCAAGGAGCCGATCAGTGGCCGATTAGTCCGGGGCAAACCTGTGCGCCGGCAGTCCGCGAACGCTCAGGCCTTCGACGGCGAACAAGCCGCCAGCGTCCGGATGGTCGTCCGCCAGCGCGTGGCTGCGCGAGATCGACGTCACGTAGAGAATATCGAGATCGGGCCCCCCGAAGGTCACGCTGGTCGGATGACGGGTCGGCATGTCGATTGTCCGAACGATTCTTCCATCAGGCGCAAATCGCGCGATCTTGCCGGTGCGCACGAGGACGGACCAGAGGTGGCCTTCCGCGTCGACCGTCGCTCCGTCGCAACCGGAGGCTTGCGCCTCCGTGTTGACGAAAATGCGCTTGTTCGTAAGCGGGCCATGCTGGCTGTAGTCATAGGCCCAGATGATCCGCCTGGCGCTGTCCGCGAGATAGAATGTCCGGCCGTCAGGGCCGAAGCACGGCCCATTGCTCACGGCGAGGTCCGTCTCGAGCAGTTCCAGCGCACCCGACTCGTCCAGGCGATAGAGACCGCCGAGCGGCGCTTCGTCCGCGGCGCGGTCTCCATGCATCGTGCCAGCCACGAAGCGTCCATAGAGATCGGCCTTGCCGTCGTTCAGGCGCACCTTCGGGTGGTCGAGCCCGATCGACGGACCTTCCGTCACCGCGCGCGTGTCGAAATCGTAAGCCGCAAATCCGTTGCGCAGGGCAAGTACCGCGCCGCCATCGTCTCGCAATGCCATCGAGCCGATCGGCGCGGGCACGCTGAACTGCTCGATCGCACCCGTGAGGGGATCAAGCGTGCGGATCAATCCGGCCAGCGCGTCGATCCAGTAAAGGCGCTGCCGGCGCTCGTCCCACACCGGGCTCTCGCCGAGCTGATCCTTTGTTGCGCCGATGCGCGTGATCCGGGCCGTGTTCATGGTTCCTCGCGCGGGATTCGTCGGGCTTGACCGATCGGTCGGTGAAAAACTAGTTTCATTCTAAAGACTCTCGGGCTGACGAATGGATTGCGGACCTCATGACTGAACTGTCGACGATGAAGGATGGCGTTGCGAACCAGGCCGAGGCCTCGGACCGCGTGCTCCAGATCCTCGCAGAGGCCGGGCGGCTGTTCGCCAGCAAGGGGTTCGAGGGAACTTCGATGCGCGACATCGCGCTCGCCTGCGGCATCTCCAAGTCGCTGCTCTACCATCATTTCTCCAACAAGGATGAAATCTACGCGCGCGTGGCGGTCGGCTCGACGCTCGAGCTCTATCTGTTCGTGCGCGATCGCATTCCCGACGGGCCGCCGTCGCAGAAGATCCGCGCTTTCATGGTCGCCACAGCGGAATATTTCCGCCGCTACCGCTGGGCCTGGATCGCCTCCACGACCGCCTTCTGGAACGATCCCGATCGTCAAAGGCACAAGGAGCGGCTGACGCGCCGCGACCGTTTCGAGAACTTTCTGCGTGGCCTGATCCAGGAAGCCATCGATGCCGGCGAAATCCGCAAGGTCGATGTTCCCATGACCGGTCGGCTGATCCTGTCCTCGCTCAACTGGATGCATCGCTGGTACAATCCAAACAAGTCCGCAACGCCCGAGCAGATCGCGGGAATATTCTTCGATATGATCTTCAACGGCCTGCGCAGCGGCGAGCTCGTCGAGCTTCCCGGAGCGGAGCCGCCCAAGGCCGGCCGGCGCAAGTCGCGCTGACCGGCGGGCGGCAGCCCCGCCTCATTCCAGAACGATGTTCTGCGCCTTGATCACCGGTCCCCAGAGCGCGGCGTCCTTGGTCAGTTGGGCGTCGAGCCGCTCCGGCCCGCCAGTATCGGCCATCAGGCCGTCGGTCTCGAGCTGCTTGGCGATCTCGGGCTTCTGCATCGCAGCGTTGGCCGCCGCATTCAGCCGCGCGATGACGTCGCGCGGCGTGCCCGCGGGCGCGTGCAGCGCGGTCCAGAACGAAGCCGTCAGCTCCGGATAGCCGGATTCAGCCAGCGTCGGAATCTCCGGGAAGCTCGCCATGCGCTTGTCCGAGGAGACCGCGAGAATGCGAAGCTGGCCGCCGCGCGCGTGCTCGATGACGGCGGCGGGCGTCGCAAAGTTGAGATCGCATTCGCCCGACAGCGTCTCCATGATCGAGGCCGGATTGTTGCGATAGGCGACCTCGGTGACGGCAAATCCCATCGACTTGCTCATCATGATACCGAACAGATGCGTGACGCTGCCAGGGCCGAGCGTGGCGTAGAACAGCGGCTTGTCGCGGCCCTTGGCATAGGTGACGAAATTCTTCACGTCGGTGGCGGGCGTCTTCGCGTTGACGGTCAGCGACAGCGGCCCGTTGCAGAGCATGGCGACGGAGGCGAAGTCCTCGAGCTTGTAGGGCAGGGCCTTGCGCAGCAGCACGTTCAGCGAAATCGGGCCGGTGCCGCCCGCGAGCAGGACCGATCCATCTTTGGGCGCGCGCGCCACGTATTGAGATCCGACGATGCCGTTGGCGCCGGGCTTGTTGTCGACCAGGACCGGCTGGTCGAGGGTTTCCGCCATCGCCTTCGCGATCGAGCGCATCAGGCTGTCGATCGAGCCGCCCGGCGCGTAGGGCACGATGATGAAAACAGTCTGCGATGAGCGTGCGCTCACGATGGCGGGCGCGCCAAACGGGGCGGCGAGGGACCCGGCGATCAGACTTGTCGCCTGGCGCCGGCTGATCCTGGGCATGCGAGTTCCTCCTCAAGGTCGCTTCTTTGATTGGCTGTAAATCTAACGACTGACCGATCGGTCGGTCAATAGAAGATCAACAGGATATTGCAAGCGATCGAAGTCGGTGGTATCAGCGCTCAAGGCTGACCGATCGGTCAGGACAAGCAAAATCAACGCAAGCAAGACGAACAGAAGTCCAGGAGGAAGCCAATGTCAGCAGATATCGTCACCCTCGAAGTATCGGATCACATCGCGCTGGTGACGCTGAACCGTCCTCCCGTGAACGCGCTTGATCGCGCCATGCGCGACCGCATCGTGGCCGTGTTCGACGAGATTTCCGAGCGCAGCGACGTCAGGGTCGCGATCCTGACCGGCGCCGGAAAGGTGTTTTGCAGCGGTGCGGATCTGAAGGATCGTCCGGATCCAGCGAAGATCGGCGCGTTCCACAGCCACAACCGGATCACGCGCGAGACCGGCAATTGCATCCGCGAGTGCTCGAAGCCGGTCATTGCGGCGATCAACGGCGTTGCGCTCGGCGCCGGCGTCGGCCTGATGGCCTCCTGCGATATTTTCTACGCCAGCGAGGACGCCGTGTTCGGCATGCCCGAGATCAATGTCGGGCTCGCCGGTGGTGCGGCCATGCTGAATACGTTGTTCGGTCGCTCGCTGATGCGCCGCATGTTCTTCACCGGCTATCGCGTGCCGGCCGCCGAGCTCTATCGCCTCGGCATCATCGAGGCCTGCACGACCAAGGAAAACCTGATCCCCGAAGCGATGAAGATCGCCCGGGAAATCGCCTCGAAGAGCCCGATCGCGATGGAGTACGCCAAGAACGCGGCGAACATGGTCGAGCTGATGCCGCCGCGCGATGCCTATCGCTTCGAGCAGAACATCACGATGGCATTGTCCAAGACCGAGGATGCCAAGGAAGCGCGGATGGCGTTCCTGGAGAAGCGCGCGCCGGTGTTCAAGGGGCGCTGAGATGCGGCCGGGAGAAGGTCTCGACGCGCTGATGTCGCCGCGGTCGATCGCGATCATTGGCGCCTCGCAAGAGGCGACCAAGATCGGCGGCCGGCCGGTCGATCTCCTGCGCCGGCACGGCTATGCCGGGCATATCTATCCGGTCAATCCCAAGGCCGCGATGGTGCAGGGGCTCAAGGCTTACGCCTCCGTCGCTGATGTGCCGGAGGCGCCGGATCTCGCCATCATCGCCGTTGACGCTGAGCGTGCGGGTGAGGCGGTGGAGCAGTGCGCCGCCCGAGGCGTCCGCAGCGTCGTCGTGTTCTCGTCGGGTTTTGCCGAGCTTGGCGAGCAGGGGCGCACCATGCAGGATCGGCTGCGCGTTGCCGCGCGCAACGGTGGCATGCGTCTGCTCGGACCGAACTGCCTCGGCGCCGTCAGTATCGCCGAGAAGAGCATCGCGACGTTCTCGATCGTGCTCGAGCACAGCATGCCGGCGGCCGGCTCGCTCGGCATCGTCTCCCAGAGCGGCAATCTCGGCAGCTACACCATGCGCCTCGCCAGCGAGCGCGGCGTCGGTGTCAGCCGTTTCATCACCACGGGCAACGAGTGCGACGTCGATATCGCCGACGGGATCGCCTGGATGGCCCGTGATCCCGCCACAAAGGTCATCCTGTGCTGCCTCGAAGCCTGCCGCGACGCAGGGCGCCTGATCGCGGCGCTCGAAGAGGCGCGCGATGCCGGCAAGCCCGTCATCGCCATGAAGATCGGGACGTCGGCGGCAGGCCAGGCCGCCGCAGCCTCGCACACCGGCGCCATGGCAGGATCGGACGCCGTCTTCGATGCGTTGTTTGCCCGTTGCGGCGCGGTGCGCGTGCGCAGCATCGACGAGCTCATCGATCTCGGTCACGCGGCATCGATCCTGCTGCCGGACCGGCTGCCGAAAGGGCCCGGCGTCGCGGTCCTCACGGCGTCGGGCGGTTTCGGCGTGCTGATCGCGGATGCGGCGCAGGCCGTCGGGTTGACGCTGCCGGAACTCGGGCAGGAGACGCAACGGCGGATTCTGGATCTGGTGCCGTTCGCATCGGCCCGCAATCCCGTCGATGCCACCGCGCAGATGTCGAGCCGGCCCGATCTTCTGGAGAAGATCATGTCCGCTGTCGTGGCGGACGAGCGTGCCGATACGGTGATCCTGCCGCTGCCGTTCTCGTTGCATCTGCCGCGCCTGCGCTCGATCTATATGGACACGCTGCGCAACATCCGGGCGCAATTCCCCCATCGTCCGATCATCCTGTGCGTCGACGGTCCGGCGGATGCGCTGGCCGAGCTGCACGGGCTTGGCTTTCCGACGGTGGAACGCTTCGACGGTTGTTGCGCAGCCATCGCTGCATTGGTGCGATTGCAGGCAGCGTCGACGGGTCCGCAGGACAGGCCCGCGGCGGTCGAGCGAGCGCAGCCGCTGGCAACCGATGCCTTTCGCAACGAACTCGGGGCCAAGCGCGCGCTTGCCGATGCCGGCGTTCCGGTCCTGGCCGAACGTCTCGTGCAGGATGCCGATGCGGCGGCACGTGCCGCCACCGAGATCGGCTTTCCCGTGGTGCTGAAGATCGCCTCGCCCGATCTGCCGCATAAGACAGAGGCCGGCGGGGTGGTCGTGGGCGTCGGCTCGGAAGCCGAAGGTCGGCGCGCTTATGCCCAGATGCGCGATCGCGTCGCCACCAGGGCGCCCAGCGCGACGATCGACGGCGTGATCGTGGCGCCGATGGCCAAGGGCGTCGCCGAACTGATCCTCGGTAGCCGCATCGATCCGGTGTTCGGACCGGTGGTGATGGTCGGTCTCGGCGGCATCTTCGCGGAGATACTCCAGGATTCCGCCGTGCAGATGGCGCCGGTCAGCGAGACGCAGGCCATGACGATGCTGCGATCGCTCAAGGCGTTCGCGGTGCTCGACGGCGCGCGCGGCCGGCCGCGCGCCGACCTCGCAGCCGCGGCCCGGGCCGTTGCCGCGCTGTCGCGCTTTGCCGCCGCGCATGCCGACACGGTCGCGGAGATCGACGTCAACCCGCTGCTGCTGCGCGCGGAGGGCGAGGGCGCCGTGGCGCTCGACGCGCTGCTGATCCCCCACGGCAAGCCTCCCGTCCGGGGGCATCACTGAACTCAAATCACAAGAGGCCGCAAAAGCCGGCCCAGAGGAAACGCAAAAAGCAAAAGCAGGAGGAAACGGTGAAGAGATCGACGATTGCTACGCTCAGCATGATTGCCTTGCTGTTGATGAATGCGCCGCTGTCCGCGCAGGGCATCTCCGGCGACGTCGTCAAGATCGGCATCATGAACGACCAGAACGGTCCCTATGCCGACAATTGTGGCCTCGGCTCGGTCGCGGCCGCAAAGCTTGCGGTTGCCGATCTCGGGGGAACAGTTGGTGGCAAGAAGATCGAACTCGTGATCGCCGACGACCAGAACAAGCCCGATGTCGGCGTCGCCATCGCGCTGCGCTGGGTCGACAATGAAGGTGTCGATGCCATCGTCGGCTGCTCGGCCTCGTCGATCGCGCTTGCCGTGCAGGACATCATGAAGAACCGCAAGAAGCCGTACATGCTGGCCGGCACCGCGGGCTCGTTCTTCACCAACGACAAATGCTCGCCGATGACGACGCAATGGGTGGTCGACACCTATGCCCAGCCAAAAGCCACGGTGAAGGCGCTGCTCGCCCAGGGTATCGACAGCTGGTTCTTCCTGACGGTGGACTATGCCTTCGGCAAGGCGTGGCAGGCGGATGCGACCAAGTTCATCGAGGCGGGCGGCGGCAAGGTGGTGGGCTCGGTCCTGCATCCGCTCAACTCGTCGGATCTCTCGTCGTTTCTGCTGACGGCGCAGGCCAGCGGCGCCAAGGCGATTGCGCTGGCCAATTCGGGCGCGGATTTCGCCAACGCGATCAAGCAGGCACAGGAGTTCGGGCTGACCAAGAAGCAATTGCTCGTTCCTCTCGGCCTCATGATCAGCCAGACGCATGGCATTGGCCTCAAGGATCTCCAGAACGTGCGGCTGACGACGCCCTTCTACTGGGACATGACGCCGGAGAGCCGGGCCTTCGCCAAACGCTATGCCGAGGCGACCGGCGGACAGCTTCTCAACGAGGGCAAGGCGGCCACCTACAGCGCCCTCACGCATTATCTGAAGGCTGTCGCGGCCACCGGTTCGGACGATGGCGACGCCGTGATGCGGCAGATGAAGAACACGCCGATCAACGATTTCGAGATGAAGAATGTCAGCATCAGGGTCGATGGCCAGGTCATGCGCCCGCTCTATGTCGCGCGGATCAAGGCGCCGGCGGAATCCAAATACGCCTACGACTATTACGACATCACGGGCACGATCGCGCCCGAGGATGCGTGGCGGCCGGCATCGGAGAGCGCCTGCGATCTTCTCAAGTCGCAGTAGGGAACAGGGAGCCGGGCCAGCCACGCTGGCCCGGACGGCGAAGACGGGAAACGGGCGATGAGTGTGGTTGAAGCTGTGCCGACGCAAGCCCTCGCGGGTGAGAACCTGACGGGCGGAGCCTATCGCGATGCGATGCATCGCTGGTTGCGCGCCAATCTGCCCGCCAGCTTCCGCAGCGATAGCGCCGCATTCGCGCCGCCCTCGCTTCCGCAGTCGGTGGGCTGGGAGGCGGCGATGTATCGCGCCGGCCTCACCGGCATCACCTGGCCGCAGGCCTATGGCGGGCATGGCCGTTCGCTGCGTGAACACCTCATCGCCAATCAAGAGATCGGCCGGCTTGCGATGCCGGAGAGCGTCAACTCGATCGGCAAGGAGCTCGCCGGTCCGATCATTCTGGCCGTCGGCACCGAGGAGCAGAAGCGACGCTTCCTGCCGGCGATCCTCGAGATGCGCAACATCTGGTGCCAGGGATTTTCCGAGCCCGAAGCCGGATCCGATCTTGCGGGTCTCCGCACACGCGCGACGCGAAGCGGTGACGGTTGGCGGATCAACGGTCAGAAGATCTGGACCAGCGGCGCATATCGCTCGCAGCGCTGCCTGGTGCTCGCCCGCACCGGACCGCTGGAGGACCGCCATCGCGGCCTTGCCATGTTCGCGGTGCCGCTGGATGCGAAGGGCGTGGGCGTGCGCACGATCAAGTCGATCGACGGCCGCGAGAGCTTTTGCGAAGTCTTCTTCGACGAGGTCGAGGTCGCGCAAGCGGATGCGATCGGCGCGCCCGACGAGGGCTGGGCCGCGGCGATCCGCGTGCTGGAAATCGAGCGTGCGACCAACCGCATGTATCGCGCCTGGCGGTTCGAGAACGAGCTGCGACATCTGATCTCGGCCTGCAAGGCTGATACGGCGTTGTCGGCGATAGTTGCGGACAGGCACTACGCGGTCAGGCTCGGTGAGGTCGCCGTCGAGATCGAGGTGCTGAAGGCGCACGTCGAGACCGCCGTCGAAGCGCTCGCGAGCGGTGACAAGATCGGCGCGCGCGGCAGTCTTGCAAAGCTCTATTGGAGCGAATCGCATCAGCGCTTTGCCGCGCTCGCGCTCGAGCTGCTCCAGCAGGCATCCTTGCCGCAGAACCCGGCGATCAAGGTGGCGCGGCGACGCTTCGAGGCTATCTACCTCCAGGCCCGCGCTGAGACGATCTACGCCGGTACGACCGAGATTCAGCTCGGGATCATCGCCGATCGCATCCTCCAGCTGTCGCGAGGCAAGTGATGGTCATCCTTCGCGTTGTCTCGCCGCGAACGGCAAGGAGCCGCTGATGTCCGACAGCCGGAGCGGAGCTGCGGGCCTGCTGAAGGATCGTCTCGTCGTGGTGACGGGAGCGGGCCAGGGGATCGGACGCGCCATCGCCCTCGGCGTCGCTGCCGCCGGGGCGAGGGTCGTCTTGACCGATCTACGGCAGGACCGCGCCGAGTCGGCCGCGCGCGAGATAGGGGACGGAGGCAAGGAAGCGGCGGCCTATTCGCTCGACGTGACCGATGCCACGGCGTGTCGTGACGTGGCAAAGCGTGTGGACGAGGAGGTCGGTCCCGTCGACGTCATCGTCAACAATGCCGGCATCATCATCCGGGAGCCGATCGATAGCCCGCGCGCCCATGAGAACTGGCGCCAGGTCTTCGACGTCAACGTCAACGGCACCTTCAATGTGGTTCATGCCTTTATCCCGGCGCTGCGCAGGACGCGCGGCTCCATCATCAACGTTGTATCCGTCGCGGCCTTCGGCGGCATGAATGGTGCGCTCGGCTATTCTCCGTCGAAAGGCGCGGTGAGGCTGTTCACGCAGGCCCTGGCCCGCGATCTCGCGGGCGATGGCATTCGGGTCAACGCCGTTGCGCCCGGCATCATCGCGACCGAGATGAGCGAGATGACCCGCGAGAATCCGGCGAGGTTGTCCGGCCTGATGGCGCGCACGCCGATGAAGCGTGTGGGGCAGCCCGACGAGATCGCGGGACCGGTGGTTTTTCTCGCCTCGGCGATGGCGTCCTATGTCAATGGCGTCATCCTGCCCGTCGACGGCGGATATCTCGCCTAGTGAACGATTGTAGTCGCAAGGGTTTTCGAAGAGGACGATGATGAGCATGGCGGTAGCACTTCAGCCCGACGAGTTCGCGGCGACCGCGGCGCGCGCAGTGACCGCATGTGCCGGTTTGGGCGTGCGCGAGCAGGCGCAAAATCTCGCCGGTGACGGTCTGCTCGGAATCATCGCGGATGAGGAGGTGGGGGGACTGGCCCTGTCGATTGGTTTCGCGGTGCCGGTGATCGCAGCCGCGCATTCGGGATTGCTCGCCTTTCCGCTTCTGGAGACCATTCTGGTCGGCCGCGTGCTGCAATCATCGCTGCCGCGTCTTGCCGCCGCGATCGTGTCCGGCGAGAAACTGGCCACCATTGCCTGGCAGGGCGAGGCTCGCGCCGAACGGGAGGGCGAGTTGCTTAAGCTGAGCGGCTCGCTCGGCCGCGCGCCCTGCGCGACGCAGGTCGACCACATCCTGGTGCGGATGAGCGACGGCGCCTCAGTGCTGATCGCGAGCGATGCCGAAGGTGTCGCGGTGGAGGAGGCGGCGGGCCTCGATCTGACGGTGCCGGAGCACACGGTGCGGCTGGAGAAGGTCGAAGTTCCCATTGGCTCGATCCTGCCGCCCGGCACATGGGACATGCTCAACTCGGATGCCACCGTGCTCCGGGCCGCGGCCATCCTGGGATCGGCCGAAGCATGCCTGTCGCTCGCACAGGAGCATGCCTCGACACGCCGCCAGTTTGGCCACGCCCTGTCTTACAACCAGGCCATTCGCCATGCGCTGGCGCGCCAGAAGCTCGCGCTCGAGAGCATCCGTCATGCGATCACGCGGAGCCTGTCCGACGACGGCGGCCCAGTGCAGCGCGATGCGGCGTTCCTGGCAGCGGCGACCTATGGCTGCTCGATCAGCGAGGGCGCTCTGCAGATCCATGGCGGCATGGGCTTTACCTGGGACGTGCCGGTGCATCGCCATCTGCGCCGTATCCGCACGCTCCAGGCACAGGGCGACGCCAGCGGCCTGATCAGGACGTTCGGCCGCCGTTACGTATCGGAAATTGCTCCGTTTGCCGAGGCAGGAGCGTGAGGGAGACAGCCATGACCGAAATCAGGGATCAGACGCTCGCGGGCCGCGTCGCACTCGTCACGGGCGCCGGAAACGGCATCGGGCGCGCAACCGCGCTGAAGCTCGCGGCGCGCGGCGCAATCGTCGGCGTCAACGATTTGAAGCGGGAATTCGTTGATAGCACGGTGGACGCAATCAAGGCCGCAGGCGGCAACGCGGTCGCGGTCACGCAGGACGTCTCCAGTCGCGACGGCATGCGGCAGGCGGTTCTTGCATTGGCGGAGGGGCAGAAACGTTTCGACATCCTCGTCAACAACGCGGCCTGGGTCCGCTATCAATCCGTTCCGGATATCGCCCCGGAAACCGTCGATCGCATGCTCAACATCGGCTTCAAGGCGGTGATCTGGGGGATCCAGGCCGCCGCCGAAGTCATGGATGCCGAGCGCGGCGGCGCCATCGTCAACGTGGCGTCAGTGGCCGGCCTGATCTCGGCCAAGAACAGCATGGTCTACAGCGGCATCAAGGCCGGGGTCATGGGCATCACGCGCGCGGCCGCGGCCGAGCTCGGCGCGCGCAACATCCGCGTCAACGCGGTGGCGCCCTCGGCGATTCCGACCGAAGGAACCATGCGCAACCGCAACGCCGAACTCGATGCGCGCCGGATCGAACGGACTCCGCTGGGCCGGCTCGGCACGGTCGACGACATCGCCAAAGCCATCTGTTTTCTGGCGGGCGATGAGAGCAGCTTCATCTCGGCGCAGGTGCTCACCGTCGATGGCGGGATCGTCCTGACCAACATTGCCTGACGGTTGATTGCAATGTCCCATCTGACGCCGGAACAACAGGTGCTGAAAGAGGCCTACATCAAGGCACGCGGTTATTGGCGGCCCTGGACGGAAGGCCTGTTGCGCCTCGATCCCGGGTTTCTCGACACCTATGGCAGATATGCAGGCTATCCCGCGGCCGCGGGACCGCTGTCTTCCAAAATGTGCGAGCTGATCTACGTCGCGCTCGACGGCTCGTCGACGCATCTGTTTCGCTCCGGCCTCGCGCTCCATCTTCGCCTCGCGCTTCAGGAAGGCGCCACGGCACGCGAGATCGTCGACGTGTTCCGCCTCGCGACGGCTCAGGGATTGGACGGCTGCAATCTCGGCATCGGGATCCTGGCGGAGGAATTGGCGAGCGTCGGTCGGGACGTCGACCAGCCCGAGCTCTCGGATGAGCAGCGCGCGCTACGTGATGCCTATGTCGCACAATTCGGGGACTGGCCTGATTTCTGCGAGCAGTGGCTGCGGCGCGATCCCGGCTATTTCACTGTTTTGCTGGATCTCCTCGCAGGCGGGCATGCCGGAGACGGTCTCGACCAACGTTCGCAATGCCTGATCTCGATCGCGTTGAACGCCTGCTTCACGGCGCTCAATCCGCATGGGCTGCGCGTGCGGATCAGGCGCGCCCTGCGGCTCGGCATCGCGCAGCGGGAGATCCTTCAGGTTCTCCAGATGACGGCTCATCTCGGCGTCCATGCCTGCGCGATCGGCGTGCCGGTTCTGATGGAAGCGCTCGACGAGCGCGCTGCGAAGGCCGGTGCAGGCGAGGACGGGAAAGCATCGGCCCAGGGAGGGGGACGGGAATGAAGGGATTACCGATCCGCAATCAGAGGGCTTTCGCGTCCGGCGCCCTGTTCCTCGCCTTTGCGATCTTCTTCTTCGTCGAGGCGCTGGCGTATCCCGCGGGCACGGCCGCGAAGATGGGGCCCGGATATTTCCCGCGCCTGCTCGCGATCGTGCTCGCCGCCATCGGTCTCGTCGTGATCTTCAGTGCGTTGAAGCCGACCGCGGAATCGCAGGTGCTGCGCAAATGGGACTTCAAGGGACTCGCCTGGGTAACCGGCTCCGTCGTCCTGTTCGGCGCCCTGCTGTTTCCGCTCGGCCTGGCCGGAGCCCTGTTCGTCCTGATCATGGTGTCGAGCCGGGCCAGTCACGAGTTCACCTGGACGGGTGCGCTGGCGAATACGGCCGTTCTGATCGCGCTGTGTCTGGCCATCTTCGTCTACGGCCTCGGGTTGCCATTGCCCGTCTGGCCTTCTCTTCTCAACTGAGTGAGCCGATCGATGGATCTCTTCCACAATCTGGCGATCGGCTTTGCTACGGCAGCCCAGCCCGCCAATCTGCTCTACGCCTTCGTCGGCTGTCTGCTCGGGACCTTGATCGGCGTGCTTCCGGGCCTTGGGCCGCTCGCGACCATCGCGATGCTGCTGCCGATCACCTATGCGCTGCCGCCGGATGCCGCGCTGATCATGCTCGCCGGAATCTATTATGGCGCGCAATACGGCGGCTCGACCACGGCCATCGTCGTCAATCTGCCCGGAGAGTCTTCATCGGTCGTGACCACGATCGACGGCTATCAGATGGCCAAGCAGGGCCGCGCCGGCGTGGCGCTCGCGACGGCTGCGATCGGCTCGTTCTTCGCCGGATGCGTGGCGACGCTTGCCTTGGCAGCCCTTGCAGGCCCGCTGACGGCGACCGCGCTGCTGTTCGGTCCCAAGGAATTCTTCGCGCTCATGATCCTGGGCCTGATCCTCGCCTCGGTGCTGTCGAGCGGTCCGTTCATCGAAGGCATCGGCATGGTCGTGCTGGGTATGCTCTTGAGTCTCGTCGGCACTGATCTCAACAGCGGCAGCCAGCGTTTCGCGTTCGGCATTCCCCAGCTGTTCGACGGCCTCGATTTCGTACCGCTGGCGATGGGCATCTTCGGCTTTGCCGAGATCGTCAAGAATCTGGAGCAGGACGACAAGTTGTCACTGGTGACGCAGAAGATCACCAATCTGTTTCCGACCCGCGACGATTTCCATCGCATGGTGCCGGCGATGCTGCGCGGAACGGTGCTCGGCACGCTGCTGGGCGTATTGCCCGGCGGCGGCGCGGTGCTGTCGTCTTTTGCATCCTATACGTTGGAGAAGAAGCTGTCGCGGCATCCCGAGCAGTTCGGCAAGGGCGCTATCGAGGGTGTTGCCGGACCGGAATCGGCGAACAATGCCGGCGCCCAGACCTCGTTCATTCCGCTGCTGACGCTCGGCGTTCCCTCCAACGTCGTGATGGCCCTGATGGTCGGCGCCATGAACATCCACAACATCCACCCGGGCCCGGAGGTGATGACGAAGAACCCGACCCTGTTCTGGGGTCTGATCGCCTCGATGTGGGTTGGCAATCTGATGCTGCTGATCCTCAATCTTCCGTTGGTCGGGCTGTGGGTGAAGCTGCTCACCATTCCCTATCGATATCTGTTCCCGGCGATCATGGTGTTCTGCTCGATTGGCGTCTACTCGATCAACGGCGGAACGTTCGAGGTCTACGAGGCTGCATTGTTCTGTGTGTTCGGCTACGTCCTGATCAAGCTGCAGCTGCCGGCGGCGCCGCTGTTGCTGGGTCTCGTTTTAGGTCCTGCCATCGAGGAGAATTTCCGCCGGGCCATGGTGCTGTCGCGCGGCGACGCCACCGTGCTGCTGACCTCGCCGCTCTCGGCGAGCCTGCTGGCCGCGGCTGCGATCGCGATCCTCCTGATCATGCTACCGACGATCCGCGCGCGACGCGAGGAGGCGCTCCAGGAATGAGCGGCACCGGAAGGCCAATGTCATGATCCGCGACCCTGCTGCTTTCGAAGCGCTGCTCGACCGTGTTCGCCGGTTTGTCCGCGACGTCGCCATTCCCGCCGAGGCGCGTGTTGAAAGCAGCGATGAGGTCCCCACGGACATCGTCGCCACCATGCGCACTGAGGGATTCTTCGGCTGGAGCATCCCGGAGGCCTATGGCGGGGCCGGGCTCACCACCGAGGAGCTCGTCCTGGCGGCGTTCGAGCTGTCGCAATGTTCGGTCGCCTTTCGCGCCCGCGTCGGCACCAACACCGGCATCGGCTCAGAGGGAATCGTCGCCGACGGGACCGAGCAGCAGAAGCAGACCTACCTGCCGCGCCTTGCCAGCGGCGAGTGGACCGGCTGCCTCGCCGTGACCGAGCCCGACGCAGGCTCGGAGGCCTCGAACGTCCGGACCACCGCCCGCCGCGACGGCGATCAGTACATTCTCGACGGCGAGAAATGCTTCATCACCAACGCGCCACTTGCGGACGTCTTCACCGTCACGGCGCGAAGCGATCCGCATTCGAAGGGCGCGGCGGGCGTCTCGGCTTTCATCGTCGAGCGCGGCAGTTCCGGCCTTGTGACCGGCTCGCCGTATCGCAAGATGGGGCAGGCGGGCTCGCCCGTCAGCGCCGTCTATTTCAACCAATGCCGGGTGCCCGCGGCCAATCTGATCGGCGGCCGCGAGGGCGCGGGCTTCAAGACCATCATGAATGTGCTGAACAAGCAGCGCATTCATCTGGCCGCGCTGTCGACCGGGCCGGCGATCCGGATGCTCGACATGGTCATCCGCCACACCACCAGCCGCGTCCAGTTCGGCGAGCCGGTTGCGAACTATCAGCTGGTGCAGGCGATGATCGCCGACTGCCGCACTGAGATCTTCGCGGCGCAATCGATGATCCTCGAAACAGCGCGCAAGCGCGACCGGGGCGAGGACGTCGCGCTCGAAGCGTCGATGTGCAAGTATTTCGCGACCGAGATGTGCGGCCGCGTGGCCGATCGTTGCGTGCAGATGTTCGGCGGTGCCGGCTACATCGCCGATCACTCCTCGATCGAGCGCTGGTACAGAGACGTGCGGCTGTTCCGGCTCTACGAGGGGACCAGCCAGATTCACCAGCTCAACATCGCGCGCCTCGTGCTGCGGGACGCAGTGTGATCCGCCAACTACGTTCAATGTGTTTCGGGGACGCTGGACAAGCTTTTGGTGAGACCGGATGGCATCGGGCCCGAGGTTGGCGGGTGGATTTTCGCTGACTCCTTCGGTTTGATGATCCGCGGCGATCGATATTGCCAGGCGCTTTCGACGCAACATGCTTAAGACGAGCACAATCACGACCGCGATCCATACGACCGCCGCGACCGCGAGAAAGATGAAGAGCGTCTGCTGGATCTGCTCGGATTGGAGCCCTTGCGGGTCGAGCGCTGACTGCCGTCCGGCGCACGCAACCAGCAGGTAGGGCATGCATAACACCAGACCCCTTCGCAACCAGACCTGCATAGACGCTTCGCGTGCTCCGCTTCAGAGGCGGAACCGGTCCATCCTACAAAGGTTCCTGTTCAGGCAATCGGGAGCGTGAACCGGGAGACTATGTCCTCACCGCGCCAACCGATCAGAATGGCCAGCCTTTGGCGGCGATCACGATGGCCGCATCTCCTGCTGCCATCAGCAACAGGACCAGGGGAACGGCGATAATTGCGCCCGGTTGGGCAAGTACGCGCAACTCTTCCAGCATGTTCAGCTCCCGAGTGCCGGTGGTTCGACGCTGCAATGCCTCGCTGACGGGCAGGTTCCTCTCGGATGCGGTAACAGCCGTGCCCTTCGCCTCGGAACGAAGGCCTGGGACCGCACGTTCCTGCGGGCGAACTTGAGGGATTGACTTGCCGCGTTATCATTTCGACCTTGTGGATTCTAAGACCGTAGCCGACGAAGGAGGGCCGACTTGCCCGATGACATCAACGCTCTGAATGTCGCGGAGGAGATTGCAGGGCGGCTCCTGAAAGAGCGGCCCGAACTCGCGGGGCGTCACTTCTCTATCCTCGTCACGAATCAGGACGGCGAAGAGGTCGGGCGGGTGTCACTAGATGTCCTCCATTGATGAGTGACCTCGCATGAAGATCGGGGTGATCTCCGACACGCACGGACTGCTGAGGCCGGAGGTGGCACACTGCTTCGCCGGGGTGTCGCACATCATCCATGCCGGGGATATCGGCGCTCTGGGCGTTGTGGAAGGCCTGCGCCGGATTGCGCCCGTCACCGCAATCCGGGGGAATGTCGATCGGGACGAGTGGGCCAAAGAGTTTCCGGAAACCGAGACGCTGCATCTCGGCGGCCGACGCTTCTACGTCCTTCACGACCTGAACGAGCTGAAGGATGGGACGGTCGAACTTGGAATAGACGTCGTGATTTCCGGCCATTCGCACCGCGTACGTATCGACGTCGCCGACGGGGTGCTCTACCTCAATCCAGGAAGCGCAGGAAAGAGGCGCTTCAAGCTGCCGATCACGGTTGCCACGCTCGAACTGGATCGCAGTGGTCCGCTCCAGCCCATCATCCATGACCTTGATGCTTGCTGAGAACACGCAGGCGGCTGCGAGCACGTCGTGTTACCTAATGCGTGTTCGACTTCTGCCACCGTTCCAGGTCGATCGGAGGTCGTTCCGGGTCGATCTGCTCTTTTTCGGGATTGCCCTGCCAGGGCTCGTTCGTCTGCCTGTGCGTCGTTCCTTGCGGCTGGCTACGTTGGTTGGAGCTGCGGCGATCAGCCCAGGAACGAGCTCAGCAGGAACTCATTTGCTCCGAATAGCGGATGCCGGTGCCTGGAATTTCCGGGACTTGAGCGAAAGGAGAATTCGATGCGTGTAACCAGGTCAGCTCTCATTTTGGTTGCGATGCTCGCAGCAGCTTCGATGGAGCCTGCTACTGCGCAGGGAGGGGGCGGAGGTGGAGGTTCGGGGGCCGGTGGGGGTGCGGGAGCCACTACAGCTCCAGGAACCAACGCAGCCGGAACAGCTCAATCGAGCGGCGGGTCCGGCCCGCGCGGTTCGACCACCGTCGGACGACCCGGCAATCTCGCGGGCGGCATCAACAGCGGACGGATCGACGGAACGGTCACCCCAGGCCCGTCGCTGCAGGGCGACGATCAGATCCGTTCGGAAAGCTCGGGGAACTCCGAGGCCGACCGAAAGATCAAGAGCATCTGCAAAGGATGCTGACGCAGTGCATGACGCCGGCTAGTCCCGCATCCAGTCGAGATCTGAGTCGTCGCGACGTTCAGGGTCTGGCGAGCACGGCTTGATCTTGAGCTCATCCTCGAGCGTCGGCCGATCGTCGCCGTGTTCAACCAGTCCAGCCTCATCGGCCTTCTCGAACGTTTCCGCCTTTGTCGGAAACGTTCGGCTCAGCTTTTCCCCGCTTGAACAGGGCGTATGCCATCGCAGTTGCTCAGTGAACGAACGTCCGACAGGGCTCGCATCTGAGGAGCGGCCCCCCTCACGATGTTCTTGCGACGGCGATAGAACGGCGCCGAGCGGTCCTGTTCGTCAGCGCCGGCGTTTCAATGGCCGTCGGATTGCCGTCCTGGCAATCGTTGATCGAGCATCTGCTGGACGATCTCGGTCTCGATCGCGACGTCGTCGACGGAATGCACGGCAGCTATCAGATGCTTGCGGAGTACTACCGGCTGCAGCGTGGAAGCATTGGCCCGCTCCGCAGTTGGCTCGATCGCAATTGGCGCGTTGATCCAGAGAGGATCGCCACCTCGGAGCTCCACCGGATCATCGTCGAGCTCGATTTTCCGATCATCTACGCGACGAACTATGATCGCAATCTCGAGACTGCGTTCGATGTCCTGAGAAGGCCTTACGCGAAGATCAGCAATGCAAAGACATCCCGAGCGCCCCGCCCGTTGGCACACATCATCAAGTTCCACGGCGACTTCGACGACGATGCCTCGCTCGTTCTGACAGAAACCGACTTTCTCAACCGGTTGGCGTTCTACTCGTCGCTAGATATCCGTTTTCGCGCTGACGCCTTGGGATGCACCCGCTCTTCATCGGCTGCAGCAAGTTCGATCCCAACATACGGCTGCTGCTGCACCGGGTTTGGCAGATCTGGGCGGGCGGATGGTTAGGACTCCGCTTCTGAATCGCTCTGAATGGGCCCCGATCCCTTGCGCTGGGTTCGTCCACGTCGAGTCAAGTGGGGTCCGCTTATCGCCGGAAGCGTACCCCCCTTTAGCGCATGATCGAAGGTCGGTTTTTGACCCCGAGCAGAGCTTCGCATTCACTCCGCCGCGCAGGCATTCGTCCACCCCGTTCAATCAATAAATCGAACAGCAAGCATGAGCCGGTCGCGATGGGTCGGCGGAGTTGCGCGGTGGAAACATGATGTGTCTTGGACGAAGCCGGTGCCTGCTTCGCCTTCGATCATGATTTCGTTCTCGATACCAAATTGCTCACGCACACTCGCTTCGCTTGCAGCCGCCGAGCCGAAGAGCATACGAAGGGGCTTGCGTTTATGCGAGCGCTTCATCATGACATGCGCCCCGGAGTTGCAATCGGTATCGGTGATATAGAAGTTAGCGTAAACGAAATTGTATCCCTCGACGTCATAATGGTAGTCGAGAACGTTTTTATGCCTCAGCCGTCGGCGCTCTTCCTCGGAAAAGTAGGCGGCGAAGCTCCAGTTGATGATCGTCATCACTCGACGCGGTTCGTGCCCCAGATAAGTCCGCACAATGGCTCGTAGTACAGGATCATGGACGATGGACCGCACGGCAGGACAACGGGTCGGCTCTCGAATCTCGGCGATTGGCACGAGTCTCCCGTCGGGAGCTTTGCCTCGGATGACATCCGAATATCGGAAAGTGGGGCCATTTGGATCGTAATTGGTGTGGAGCGGCTCCGTGCGTGCAAACGCGTCAATTTCACCAACTATATGCGTGGGAAGGTTCAAGCCTATGAACACCGCCTCTTCGGAAATAGCCTCGACAATCTGACCGACATTCTGGTCGGGAAACAATGTCGAACATCCGTTCTGCTGCAGCACGTGGCGATCCATTAGTCGCCTTGCGCCACCATAGGCCAAACGGACTGTCCGGAATCGGCCCAGCGCGTAATGAATGTCACCATTGAAAATCGTCGTCGCTATCCTCCGGAGATTCATTGTCAGTCTCCCCCGCAAGTCACGATTGTCAAAAATTAATAGCACCACCGCCTATCGGCGCCTTGGCCGTTCGGACGGCGTTACGCATAATCCTCAATCATGCCCTCCAAGTCAGCGATGGGCAAGTCGCCGCGCCTTCCAAAGCAAGGCTAAGCACATCGACGGCAAAGTCCCTGCTTCGCTGCCGAGGTATTTGAGTATGGTTGCCTACTGGCCCTTAGCGGGCCTTAGGATGCAACAGCCTTAGGATGCGACAGCCTTAGTCTGCTTTGCCCCATGAGATGGACTGCTTTTAGAAACGCATTTTTTGAGATGCGAAACGGCGCGAGGGCTCGAGGCTACGATCGACAATGGGAGAGGGCAGCGGCGCTGTTCAAGCTCCACAATCCGCTGTGTCTTGGTTGCGAGGCTGTCGGCCTGGTGCTGCCACTGAGGTTGTTGACTACGTTGTCCCGCACAAGGGCGACCTCGACCTATTCTGGGACCGCAACCGCTGGCAGACTGCCTGATGGTTGCCGAAGGTCAGGTCGCTCTTGCGCTCGGCTGCGGCTTCGATGCCATCGGGCACGTCACCGTCGCGAGCGAAGAGGTCATCACATAGAGGCGAAGGGGGTTCGAGGATTCCAGGATCGGTTCGAATAGCACGGCGTTGCCGCACGTATTGATCGAGCTCAGCCCCCAGGCGAACAGATGGCGGCCGGCGCTCGGCGGAACGGCTGGGCCACCCGCGCCCCGCCAGTAGCTGTTGAGAGCCCGGATTTGATCGGCGCTCGGGCTTCCCGCGATCAGCGCGGCCGTGATCGCACCAGCCGATGAACCGGTCACCCAATCGATCCGCGACGAGACAGAAGCGAGCGCTTCGAACGCACCGCCATGATAAGGCTCCGAGCCCGAGACCGCCGGAGAAGACAACGGCGGTGAGCTCTGGCTCCGCCATCTCGATGCCGCTCAGCTCAGTCCGATCACTCAAGTCAGGTCCCGGTTGTCAGTCTGAAGGTCGGGCTGATCACCGATATCCCCTGTGGCGGCGTGCATAGGCATAGCGAGGATTGATGCCGCAAGAAGCGTACGTGCCCGATGCGGTCGCCATGCATTGAGCGTAACTGGCGAACTGGCAATTGCCCGGATAGCCCCAAGTCCGGCCCTGGAGGCAGTAGCGATCCTGGGCAACCGCGGAGGTCGAAGAGCCAAAACTTGCCACGAACGACAGGGCGACGGCAACTATCAGCAAACGATGCTTCATTTGAAATCTCCAATTTCGATATTGAACGCGGCCAGTGAGGCTTGCGTTCCAAACGGACCCCAGCACGCCAAGCTCGGGATTAGGCGCGCGATTAACCAGTGTGAAGCCGCTCGCGGTGGATCACGGCTAGGGTGATCGCGTCGACGTTTCGATCGGAAGCAGAATGCTCGAGCTCGACGGCGAAGTCGTCGCGCGCGTCGATCCCCATTTCGGACTGCTGCATCGAGGCACCGAGAAGCTGATCGAGGCCAAGACCTATCTGCAGGCCATTCCGTATTTCGACCGGCCCGACTACGTCGCCCCTGACGCAAGAGCATGCCACGAGGCCGCATCTAGCCGGACAGAGGTGTGTCAGCGATATCCAGCAGGGCGCCAAGACCCTGGCGTAACCGGCGCGTCGCGATATTGCGTCGCGCTATTTGACGCTCCGCGCATATTGCCGCTCGCCTCGGACGCCGACAAAGGTGTTGTCGTTCGCCAATAGATGTAATGGACAATAGGGGCGACCCCGAGGAGCCTGCGCAGGGTTCGTAACCGGCAGTCAGGATTGTTAAGTTCAGTCGGTGACGCGATTTGCGGTCAGTTGCTGGCGATACCGCTCGGCATCCCAATTCACCAACGCGGACTCATTGTTCTGAGTTAGGTAGCGGACCTGCGCAGTGAGAGGCAAACGGCAGGTCACCAGGGCGAGACAGCTTAGCATCGCCTCGGCGCCGTTGCTTGCATCCTTGCGAACAACGCAACCAAGGCCCGGAATAAGCAGCGCGGCCGGGTGAGGCGGCCCGTCCGCCAGCGCTCGCGACGCCGAGCCGTGAAGATCCTTGCCTTGTTCCAGCACGGGTAAGCCCGGACCGAGGAAAACCACATGATCCGGATACAGTGAACCGCTGGTCGCAATTGCGCGGCTGTAAGGGTCGATGGCGATGCTGTGGCAAAGCGGATCTTTGGGCAGGCGATACGCCGTGCCCGCGCATATCGAGCGAAGCGCCTCATCGTCCGCTGGGATGGCTCCACGCGGCGTGAGCGCTAAGCGCCTCTCGACCTCGTCCACCAGCGCCTCTGCTGCGGCGCTGGTCTCGGCGCCGACCACCAGCCCGTGATTGCCGAGGACCAGCACATCCACCTTGTCTCGCGCCAGTGCGTCGTTCACGACCTTGGCAAGCGAGAGTCCCGGATGGTGATAGTCGATCCAACGCCAGGCGAGTCCTTCCAGTCGGCTCGCAAATTCCTCCCGCGCATCGATCCGCACCGCCCATGCAATGGTATTGACCGAATGCACATGCAGCACAACAGGGTGCGGCATCAGCGCGTGCAGCGATGTCTCGATCGAGGCGCGCAAGGCCGTGCTGGCGCCGGGCGCGAGGGGTACCCGTTCGTCGCCTTGCGCGAGCGCCGCGCGCGCCGCACCGAGCGATACCGGCACGAAGATGTTCTTGTGCTCGGCATCCGCAAGCCAGGTGCCGGAGGCTTTTACCCAGAGCAGGTCATTCTGCTTGATCGAGGAATTGCCGCCGGCGCCCTGGACCAGAAGGATGTTGCGGCCGACGCGCGCCGACATGCGACGAAGCTCGTGGAGCAGGGCAGGTTGTTGTTGCATCGCGCGCCTCTCACCAGGCCAGATGGTCCATCGTCCAGTGCGGCATCGGCACGTTGGCGACTGCCGGCTTCCGCAGCGTGAGGTTTCCGTTCGAAGAACTCCGTGCCTGATCGCGGTGCACGCCGGATCTGAGCAGCAGCGTCAGCATGCCGGCCCGGGAGGCGCCTGCCACGTCATGGTCGAGACTGTCCCCGATCATTAGCACGCGCGATGGGTCCGGCTGGCCCAGCCGCTCGAGCGCCGCCGTGAAGATCGGCGCGTGCGGCTTGCCGACATAGGTCACGCGGCCGCCCAGCGCCTCGTAGAAGCGGGCCAGTGCACCGGGCGCAGGAATCAATCTCGATGCGCCGAACATCGCGAGATCGGGATTGGCGCACAGCATTGGCAGGCCACGTGCAGCGGCTTTGGTCAGGAAGGCGCGCCAGTGTTCGGGCTCGGCCGCCGCGTCGTCGAGGCCTGCGAGCAGGATGAAGTCTGCTGTTCCGGCGTCGGTGACGAGATCGAGATCGAGCCCGTCGACGATCGCCTGGTCCCCGCCGCGCGTAATCAGGAAGCAGCTGCGGCCAAGCGCAATGAAGGGCTCGTGCGCGCGCGCTTTCAAGCCGTGCCACGTGACTTCGCCTGATGTCAGGATGCCGTCATAGGCGTCCGCGGGAAGGCCGAGCGAGGCAAGCCGTGTCGCGTTGCTGCCGGCGCGCTTGCCGGAGTTCGACAGCACGAGCACGAGCTTGCCAGCCTCGCGCAGCCGCAACACGCAGTCACGCGCGAGCGGAAAGACCGCCTTGCCTTCGTGCAACGTGCCCCATTGATCGAGCAGCACGTGATCGAAGCGGCCGACGATCGTGCCGAGACCTTCGATGTCGCTGATGGTGGCCGTCATGGCGGCCCGCCTCGCAGTGCCAACAGCGCGGCGCCGTAGCTTGCCTCCGTCTCCTCGGCAACGGTCAAGGCGACGCCGAGGGCGCGCCGCCTGATCTCGGTCCAGGCCGCGTTCTTCGCCCCGCCGCCAACGCTGATAAGGCGTCGCAGCTTTGGGGCACCGAGCTCGGCTAGGCGCCGATAGGCGAGCGCTTCGATCCCCGCGATGCCTTCGAGCAGCGCCTGGAAGAAGCGGTGGTCGTCCAAGGGGCGCGGCGTAACCCTTGCCGGCAAAGCCGGATCGGCAATTGGAAAGCGCTCGCCGGGCTTGGGAAGCGGGTAGTAATCGAGCCCGGTTGGTGTCTCCGGCTGCAATTGCAGTGTCAATCGTTCCATGTCGGCGGCCGTGAAATGCGCGAGCAGCGCGCCGCCGCCGGAATTGGAGGCGCCACCCGCGAGCCAGCGCTCGCCCAGCCGGTGCGAGTAGACGCCCTGATCGGCCGCGAAGATCGGTCGTGTCGCCAGCAGCTTCACCACCAACGTCGTTCCCAGCGAGGTCACGGCGTCGCCCGGCGAATCGGCGCGCGTCGCGACGAAGGCGGCGACACCATCGGTGGTGCCGGCCGCGATGTGCGCGGCCGGGGACAGGCCCAGTGCGGATGCGACAGCGGAATCGATCACGGCAAACGGGGTTCCTGGCACCAGCACCTTCGGCAGCAGCTCGCGGGACACGCCGAGCTCGTCGAGCCAACCCGGCCAGGTGCGCGTCACGGGATCGTAGCCGAGCTTCAGGACATTGTTCTCATCGCTGATGCCGTGATGTCCGGCGAGCCTTCCTGCGATCCAGTCGGCCTGATGCACCGCCAAGCGCGCTTGCCCGATCTCGCCGCGATCCGACAGATACAACAGCTTTGCCAATGCGCTGCTCGCGCCAAGCGCGCCGCTGTCCGAGGGGGCGACGGCCGCAATGCGCGCGGCCTGGGCCGCCGCACGCGCGTCGTTGTACATCAGCCCCGGCGTGCAGGGCCGGCCTGCGGCGTCGATCAGCAGCAGCGTGCCCGACGTGCCGTCGACGCTGACGCGCTCGACAGCCTGGAGGTCGACCTTGCGGCGGAGCTTTCCGATCGCGGCCGCGGTCACATCCCACCAGAGTTCCGGATCCTGATCGACCGCATGGCCATTCTGCCGTGGCGCGGGGAGGGGTACCGATTCCATGCCGAGCTTGCCGCCGCGCGCATCGACGGCGCAGGCGCGAACGCCGCCGGTTCCGACGTCGATGCCGAGGAACACTCCTGCCATTCGACCTCCACAGCCCGACGATGATTCATCGGCAAGGTGCGCGCAGCAAGATTGCACCGCAGCACGTTTGGGGGATTGACGTTCCAACCCGTCTCTGCAATTTTTTGCAAGACGTGAAGAAAATTGCAAGGGGGCTTTTACGGCGTGGCCATACCTTCCGAAAGGGTCCCGATGATTGATGGTGAGGCGTCGCTCGCAACGCGGGCGGCGTGGCTTTATTTCGCCGCCGGGTTGACCCAGTCCGAGGTCGCCGACCGCCTCAACATCCAGAGCACCAAGGCGCATCGGTTGATCGCGCGGGCGAGCCGCGAGGGCATGATCCGCGTCTTCGTCGAAGGGCCGGTGGCCGAATGCGTCGCGCTGGAGAACACGCTCGTCGAGCGCTACGGCCTTGCCTTCTGCCGCGTCGCGCCCGATCTCGGCGAGGGCGACCTGCCGCTCAGGGCGCTCGCTCTCGAAGGCGCAAGCTTCCTGCGGCAGATCCTCGAGCGCGGCGAGGACAAGATCATCGGCGTCGGCCATGGCCGCACACTGGCGGCGGTGATCGAGCAGTTGCCGCAGACGCCGGCGCGAGGCGTGCAATTCGTCTCCCTGCTGGGCGGGTTGACGCGAAAATTCGCCGCCAATCCGTTCGACGTCATTCACCGGCTGGCGGAACGCACCGGGGCGGAGGCCTATCTCCTGCCGGTGCCGGTGTTCGCCAATTCGGTCGCCGACCGTGCCGTGCTGATGCAGCAATACGGCATCGCGGACGTGTTCGCGCTCGCGCGCAAGGCTTCGCTCTTGTTCGTCGGCATCGGGCAGATCCACGCCGAGGGCTTCCTGGTCTCAAGCGGTATGATCAGGCCGGACGAGGTCCTCGAACTGAAGCGTGCCGGTGCCTGCGCCGACCTGCTCGGGCATTTCTTCAGCGCCGATGGCGCGCTGCTGGACATCGACCTGTCGGCGCGCGCGACCTCGATGGAGGCGGCAGACCTCAGGAAACACCGCATCGTCGCCATCGGCGGCGGTCTCGCCAAAGTGACGGCACTGCGCGCGGTGCTGCGCAGCCGTCTCCTGCACGGTCTCATCATCGACGAGGCGACCGCTCAGGCCCTCGCAACGGACAAGCCGGAGGCGACATCCGGCAAGGACAAGAACAACAAGACCAAGAATAGGGATCAGAAGGGAAGTAAACGCGCATAACGGGAGGTAACCCATGTACGATCGCGAGAAGAATCTATTCGACTCCTACGCCGCCAAACGCATCAGCCGGCGTGATCTGCTAGATGGTGCCGCCAAGCTCGGCATCGCCGGCGTAGCCGCCAACTCGGCGTACGTCGCCGCGATGTCGCGGGCCATGGCGGCGGACTTCAACTGGAAGGCCTATAGCGGCAAGACCGTCAAGCTGCTCTTGAACAAGCATCCTTACGTCGATGCGATGATCGGCGATATCGAAGCCTTCAAGACGCTGACAGGGATGAACGTCGCCTACGACATCTTCCCGGAGGATGTCTATTTCGACAAGGTCACGGCGGCGCTGTCATCGAAGTCGGACCAGTACGACGCCTTCATGACCGGCGCCTACATGACCTGGACCTACGGTCCGGCCGGCTGGATCGAGGATCTCAACGCCTACATCAAGGACCCCGCAAAGACAAACCCGGCCTTTGCTTGGGACGACGTCTTGCCAGGCCTTCGTTCCTCGACGGCATGGGACGGCGTTGCCGGCTCCGAGCTCGGCTCAGGCAAGGCCAAGCAATGGTGCATTCCGTGGGGCTATGAGCTCAACAACATCACCTACAACCGTAACGTCTTCGACAAGGTCGGCGTCAAGCCGCCGAAGAATCTCGACGAGATGCTCGACGTCGCCGCCAAGATCACCAAGGACGCGGGCGGGCCTTACGGCGTCGGCGTGCGCGGCTCGCGCTCCTGGGCCACGATCCATCCGGGCTTCCTTTCGGCCTACTCGAATTTCGGCCAGAAGGACTTCGTGATGGAAGGCGGCAAGCTGAAGGCCGCCATGAACACCAAGGCCTCCAAGGAGTTCCACGAGAAATGGGTCAAGATGATCCAGACCTCGGGGCCGAAGAACTGGTCGACCTATACCTGGTATCAGGTTGGCACGGATCTCGGCGCCGGCGCCTCCGGCATGATCTTCGACGCCGACATTCTCGGCTACTTCATGAACGGCGGCGAGAACAAGGAGAGGGGACATCTGGGCTACGCGCCTTTCGCGGCAAATCCCGCCGCCAAGGCGCCGACGCCGAACGTCTGGATCTGGTCGCTCGCGCTCTCCAGCTTCTCCAAGCAGAAGGACGCGGCCTGGCTGTTCATGCAATGGGCGGCCTCGACCGAGCACGATCTGTTCGGGGCCCGCAAGATGGATTTCGTCAATCCGGTGCGCGCGTCGGTCTGGAAGGATAGCGAATTCCGCGATCGGATCGCGAAATCCTATCCCGGCTATCTCGAACAGCACGATTTGTCGTCGCCGGGCGCCAAGATCTACTTCACGGCCCAGCCCTTGTTCTTCGACCTGACCACGGAATGGGCCGCCTCCCTGCAGAAGATGGTGGCCAAGGAGGTCAGCGTCGACGAGGGGCTCGACAAGCTCGCCGACAGCATCAACCGTCAGCTCAAGCAGGCAGGTCTTGGGTGATTTGCCTTGGTTGAACTGCCTCGTCCTGACGCCTTGCGTGGCGCCGATTCCTCCGCGCCACGCCAACCCGCCGGTTCGGAAAGTCTACCCGATCCGGGCCGGCGGTGTTGAAGCCAACGCGTGATCCCGTATCATCATGAGCATGGTCCAGCTGTCCCAGACAAATGTGCATCCGCGCCGCACCACGAGGCTGCGCGGGCGCATGCTGCCTTACCTGCTGAGCCTGCCGGCTCTGCTCGTCTGTATCGCCATCCTCGTCCCCTTCGTGACCGCGGCGGTCTATTCGCTCCAGCGCTACCGGCTGAATCTGCCGTATTTGCGCGGCTTCATCGGGGTCGACAATTACATTGACTTCCTCTCCGACCCCGCCTTCTGGAATACGCTTCGCATCTCGCTCACCTATACCGCGCTGACGGTGGTTCTCGAGCTGCTGCTCGGCCTCGGCATCGCCTTGCTGTTGCGGCGACCGACCCGCTTTCACAATGCGGTGTCGATCGCTCTGCTGCTGCCGCTGATGACCGCACCTGCGATCGCCGCGCTGATGTGGAAGCTCATGACCAACCCGAGCTTCGGCATCCTGTCCTATTTCGTGAGTCTGTTCGGCGTGCATGACTTCAAATGGGCATCCGATCCGTCGAGCGCGCTGTTCACGGTGGTGCTGGTCGACATGTGGGTCTACACGCCCTTCATCATGATCCTGCTTCTCGCTGGGTTGCGCTCGCTGCCGCGGCAGCCGTTCGAGGCGGCGGCGCTCGACGGCGTGCCGGCCAGCTTCGTGTTCTTCCGCATCACGCTGCCCATGCTAGCGCCCTACATCATTACGGCCTCGCTGTTTCGCCTGCTGGATTCAATCCAGCAGTTCGACATCATCTACGCGATGACGCAGGGCGGCCCGGGCGACCGGCTGATGGTGTTCCAGGTCCAGGCCTATCTCGAATTCTTCCAGTACACCAATGTCGGCCGTTCGGCGGCGCTGCTGATGATCCTGTGGGTGATCACCAACATCCTGTCGAACATCTTCATCAAGAACTGGCTGCGGCTGCGCGCACGCGCCCACGGTCACGCGTAAAAGCGAAGGAGGCAGTGAATGGATCATTCCAGTCTCGCAGGCCGCATCTTTCGGGGCGTGGCGCTGGCGCTGGTGCTCGTCTTCTTCATGTTCCCGATTGTCTGGATCCTCATGATGTCGTTCCAGACGAATGAACAGATCCTGCGGATTCCGCCGCACATCCTGTTCGAGCCGACGCTCGCAAATTACCAGGCCTTGATCTCGGGCCAGCTCCGCACCACGGCCGGCAATCTCGAGATCTCCTTCATGCGCAACCTCATGAACAGCTTCGTGCTGTCGAGCGCCGCGGTACTGCTGGCCTTGCTGCTCGGTGTGCCCGCGGCCTATGCCTTCGCGCGGTTCAAGTTCCGCCTGGGCGAGAGCATCGCATTCACACTGCTGTCGTTCCGCTTTGCGCCGCCTCTGCTCGTGCTGCTGCCGCTGTCGCTGTACTACCAGCAGGTCGGGCTTAGCGACACGTATTTCGGCATCGTCTGGGTCTATCAGCTCATCGCGCTTCCCCTGATCCTGTGGATCGTGCGCGGCTATTTCGAGGACATCACTCCGGACATCGAGCACGCCTATCGACTTGCCGGCCATTCCTGGCGCGAGGCCTTTACCCGCATTGCGGTGCCGCTCGCCGGTCCCGGGATCGCGGCGGCAGGTTTGCTGTCCTTTATCTTTTGCTGGAATAATTTCGTCTTCGCGCTGATCCTGGCTTCCGCCGACAAGCAGCCGGTAACCGTGGGCGCGCTTGCCTTCGTCACGGCCTCCGGCATTCAGTACGGCCAGATCGCGGCCGCCATTGTCCTCTCGGTCACGCCGACGCTGCTGCTCGCGCTCTATGCGCAACGCTATCTGGTTGAGGGGCTCTCGCTCGGCGCGGTGAAAGGCTGACAGGATGGCGCGTCTCGAACTCAATTCCGTGGGCAAGGTTTTCGGCGCGGCGGGTTGCGTCGACAACCTGTCGCTGGCGGTCGAGCCCGGCGAGATCGTCGCGGTATTCGGGCCTTCGGGCAGCGGCAAGACCGTGCTGCTGCGTATGATCGCGGGCATGTTCGAGCCCGACGAGGGAGACATCCTGGTCGGCGGGCAATCGATCGTCGGCGCGCCGCCGGAGCGGCGCGGTATCGGCATGGCCTTCCAGAACTTTGCGCTGTTCCCGCACATGAGCGCGCACGACAACATCGCGAGCGGCTTGCGGGCGAAGGCCAAGGGCGGGGAGCTGGCCTCGCGGGTCACGTCGATCAGCCGGTTGTTGAAGATCGAGCATGTGCTCGGTCACATGCCGCGTGAATTGTCCAACGGGCAAAAGCAGCGGACGGCACTGGCGCGTGCGCTGATCGGCAATCCGGAGGTGCTGCTCCTGGATGATCCCTTGCGCAACGTCGATGCAAAACTTCGCTATGAAATGCGGCTTGAGCTGCCGAGTCTGTTGCGCCGCAGCTCCGCCGCGGTGCTCTACGTCACCCAGGACTATCGTGAAGCCATGGCGATCGCGGACCGTATAGCGGTGCTGGTCGAAGGCCGGTTCGTCCAGGTCGCGCGTCCCGAAGAGATTTACGCTCAGCCGGCGTCCGTTGCGGTGGCGCGCCTGTTCGGCGATCCCAGCATCAATCTTGCCGAGGTTACACCACACGCCGAGCAGGGCGCGTTGACGGCCGAAATTGCCGGGACAAAAGTCAGGCTCGATCCCGCGGATCAGCAGCCAGCCGACCTCAGTCAGTGTTGGCTCGGCATTCGCCCCGATGATCTCGTCATCACCCGGTCAGCCAGTGAAGACGCCGTTCCCGCGCGCATCGTCGCGGTCACACCCATGCACGAAAGGGCCGTGCTCCTGCTGCGCTTTGCCGACGGCTCTGAATGGCTCGCGGCGTTGCCGCCAGATTCACCGATGGCGATTGCCGACGACGGCGTCTTCGTACGCTTTGCGCCGGAGGCGGCACTGTTGTTCGATCGTGCGACCGGGCTCCGGGTTTGTCTGCCGCATCGGCGTCAGGCGGCGTGAGGAGAGCGGACCCATGGGCATGCTCGAAATCAAGAATGTCGACAAGGTCTACAGCAGCCGCGGCAAACCGCCGGTGCATGCCGTGCGCGCGCTCGACATGGAAGTGAAGAAGGGCGAGATCGTTGCTCTCTTGGGCTCCTCCGGCTGCGGCAAGACATCGACCTTGCGGATGATCGCGGGCTTCGAGAGCGTGACCTCGGGCGCGATCGCGCTGTCGCAGCGGCGGATCGACAAGCTGCCGCCGGCGAAGCGCAAAGTGGCGATGGCCTTCGAGGGCTATTCGCTCTATCCGCCGCTGACGGTGCGCGAGAACATCGGGTTTGCACTCAAGGCGCAGCAGCTCTCGCGCAGCGAAATATCGCGCCGGGTCGAAGCGATCGCGCAGCTGGTCGAGATCGAGGATATCTTGGACAGCTTCCCGCGCGCGATCTCGGGCGGGCAGCAGCAGCGTGTGTCGCTGGCGCGTGCCTTGGTGCGCGACGCCGACCTCTATCTGCTCGATGAGCCCATGGGCCAGCTCGAACCGCAACTTCGCGCCGTGTTGCGCGGGCGAATCAAGGGCCTTTTGGCCGAGCGCGGCATGACGGCGATCTTCGTCACCCATGATCAGACCGAGGCGAGCGCGCTCGCTGATCGCATCGCGGTGATGGAGGACGGCGTCCTTCAGCAATTCGCCAGCGAAAGGGAATTGAAGAACCGCCCGGCGAATCTCTTCGTCGCCAGCTTCATCGGTGAGCCGCCGATGAATCTGCTGGAGACGGATGTTGCACCCGCCGATGGCGGTTTCCGCCTGTCGGTCGGCTCCGACATCGCGTTCGCAATTCCAGGTGATGCGTTTGATCAGGCCGCGCGGCGGGCGCTCGGGCAGACCAGGCGGGTCCGGGTCGGCATCCGCCCGCAGAAGGTCGCGGTCGGAACGGGCGATGCCCGCGTGCGCGTCGTGTCCAATCAATGGCTCGGTGACCAGTCGCATGTCGCTGGCGAGTGTGCAGGCCGTCTCATGATCGCGGTGACGCCGAACCGGATCGCGGCGCGGCCGGGCGACGTCATCCCGTTCGCGCTGGAGCCGCGCTACCTTCACATCTTCGGAGCCGACGGCAGCTGCATTCGTCACGCGGAGGGGGGGTGACCATGCAAATCTCGCCGCAGCGCGATATGATCATCGGCATCGATGCAGGCACGTCTCTGATCAAGACCGTGGCCTTCACGCGCGACGGGCGGCAGCTCGGCGATTTTTCTCTGCCCAATACATACACGATATCGCCCGGCCACCACGTCGAGCAAGACATGTCGCGGACCTGGACCGACACGGTCGCCGCATTGCGCGGGCTAGTGGCCGCCGTGCCGGAGATTTCCCAGCGTCTGGCGGCCATTGCCGTCACAGGGCAGGGCGATGGCACCTGGCTGATCGACGACGACGGCCGCCCAGTCGCGCCCGCGCTGCTATGGCTGGATTCCCGCGCCGCCGGCCTCGTCGAAGGAATCCGCTCCAGCGAGCGCAATGCCGCCCTCTATCGGCGCACTGGCTCCGGGCTCAACGCCTGCCAGCAGGGGCCGCAGCTCGCTTGGCTGCGAGCGCATGCGCCCGAGACGCTGTCGCGGGCCAGGACAGCTTTTCACTGCAAGGATTGGCTCTACTTCCTGCTCACCGGCCAGCGCACGACCGATCCGTCGGAATCGACCTTCACCTGCGGCGATTTCCGCAAGCGCCGCTTTGATGCGGAGACGGCGCGGCTAATCGGCATCGCCGATTGCGCGGCTCTGTTTCCCGAGGTGGTCGACGGGGTCACGACGACATATCCGCTAAGTGCCGCCGCTGCCATCGAGACCGGACTGCCCGAGGGCGTCCCGGTCTCGCTCGGCTACGTCGACGTGGTCTGCAATGCGCTTGGCGCGGGCCTCTACGATCCTTCGCCCGATGTCGGCTGCACCATCATCGGGTCCACCGGCATGCATATGCGCCTCGCAACCAGCGCTGATGCGGTCACGCTGAATGCAGAGGCGACCGGCTACACCATGCCGTTCCCGGTCGCTGGGCACTACACCCAGATGCAGTCCAATATGGCGGCAACACTGAATATCGACTGGCTGCTCGATCTCGCGCGTGATCTTTTGGCCGCCGAGGGCGTCGTGCGATCGCGTTCTGATCTCATCCGGCGTTTGGACGAGAAGGTATTGACGGCGAAGGCCGGCGAGCTCTTGTTTCACCCCTTCATCTCAGATGCCGGCGAGCGCGGGCCATTCGTTGCGCATGAGGCTTGCGCGCAATTCATCGGACTGCGATCACGCCACGGCTATTGGGACCTGATGCGAGCCGTGATGGAAGGACTCGCCTTCGCCGCGCGCGATTGCTACGCCGCGATGGGCGCGCTGCCGGGCGAGGTGCGGATCACCGGCGGCGCGGCGCGCAGTCGCGCGCTCGGGACTATCCTTGGGGCTGTGCTCGAATGCAAAGTGCGCGTCTGTAGCCGCGGCGAAGCCGGGGCGGCTGGCGCTGCGATGATTGCGGCCGTCGCAACCGGCCTTTATTCCGATATGACCAGCTGTGCTGAGGATTGGGTGAGACCGTATTTGAACGAATGTCAAACGCCAGATGCCGCATTGGCCACGCGTTATGCGAAAATGTTCCCGGCTTATCTGGAGGCGAGACTGGCGTCGCGTCCGGTCTGGAAGCAACTCGCGGCGCTACGTACGGGAGCCGGACATGTCTAGCTCCATTGCCATCGTCGGGGACCGCTTCATGCTGCCGTCGGTCTTTGCCGACAAGATCACGGCTGCCTGCGGCAACGGCGTCGACATCCGCCTTCTGGAGCAGCCCTGGCCGGACGAGCCGATGGAGCACGGCTATGCCGGCTCCAAGCTCGATGGGCTGAAGGAGTTCATGGGCGATCCGGACGAGGTCGTAGAGTTCATCGGCGACGCAGCGCTGCTCGTGACGCACCTCGCTCCGATCTCGCGGTCGATGCTGGAGCGCCTGCCGAACCTCAAATTCATTGCGGTCTCGCGTGGCGGTCCCGTCAATATCGACATGCAGGCCACGCGCGATCACGGGGTGATCGTCGTCAACACCCCGGGCCGCAACGCGAGCGCAGTCGCCGAGTTCACCATCGGCGCCATTCTCGCCGAGACGCGCCTGATCCGCAGCGGCCACGAATCCTTGCGCGGTGGCGAGTGGCGCGGCGATCTCTATCGGGCCGACCGCACCGGGCGCGAGCTCGGCGAGATGACGGTCGGCATCGTCGGTTACGGCGCGATCGGTACGCGCGTGGTGAAGCTGCTCAAGGCGTTCGGCTGCAAGATCCTGGTCGCCGACCCTTACGTCCAGCTCAGCGCGCAGGATCGCAATGACGGCGTCGCGCATGTCGGCCTGGCCGACTTGCTGGCGCGCGCCGACGTCATCAGCCTGCATGCGCGGGTTACCACCGAGACGACGGGCCTTATCGACCGCGCTGCACTCGAGCGCATCAAACCTGGTGCGTTGCTGATCAACACGGCGCGCGGCCCGCTGGTCGACTACCAGGCTCTCTTCGATGTCTTGTCCTCGGGGCGCCTTGGTGGCGCCATGCTCGACACGTTTGCGGTCGAGCCTGCGCCGCCGGACTGGCCGCTCCTGCAACTGCCCAACGTCACGCTGACGCCGCACATCGCCGGCGCCTCCTTGCGCACCGTCACCATAGCTGCCGATCAGGCCGCGGAAGAGGTTCGCCGCTATCTCACCGGCGAGCCACCGCTCAACCCTTGCTGAAGACGAAAGGTGTTTCGATATGACGCGTGAGGAGCGACAGTTACGCGAAGCGATCATCGCCAAATGCCGGTGGATGAATGCCTCGGGTCTGAACCAGGGGACGTCAGGCAATATCTCCGCCCGCTACAAAGACCGGATGCTGATCACGCCGTCGGCGACGCCCTATGACGCGATGAAGCCGGAGATGATCGCGTCGATGCCGCTCGAGGGCGAATACGGCTCCTGGGAAGGATCGCTCCAGCCATCCACCGAATGGCGCTTTCATCTCGACATCATGCGCGGGCGGCCGGATGTCGGTGGCGTCGTGCATACGCATTCGACCTATGCCACCGTGCTTGCGATCACGCGCAAGCCGATTCCCGCCTGCCACTACATGATGGCAGCGTTCGGCGGCAAGGACATCCGCTGCGCGGGCTATGCGCGCTACGGTACTGCCGAGCTATCCGAACTCGCCCTGCAAGCGCTGGAGGGCCGCAATGGTTGTCTGCTCGCCAATCACGGCATGATCGCGGTGGGCGCCAATCTGGACAAGGCGATGTGGCTCGCCGTCGAGCTCGAGACCATCGCGCGTCAATATTATCTCTCGCTCGCGCTCGGCGCGCCGCATATTCTCAGTGAGGCGGAGATCGAGGAAACGGTGAGGGGATTCTCGACTTACGGATTGCAGGCGCCCAAGGCTAAATTGAAGGCCAAGTCGAATCCAAAGCCAGCCAAGGCGCGAGCCGCGAAGGCCGCGGCACGGCAACGGGTTGAGAAGAAGCGCAGCGGAAAGCGATGACTGCGCCTGACGCGGGCAGCGATCACGGGCTCGTCGACATCGCCATCATCGGCGGTGGCATCAACGGCGCCGGTATTGCCCGCGATGCGGCGGGGCGCGGTCTGAAGGTCCTGCTCTGCGAGAAGGGCGATTTCGCCGAAGGCACCTCGTCGCGTTCTGGCAAGCTGGTGCATGGTGGGCTGCGCTATCTCGAGTATTATGAGTTTCGCCTGGTCCGCGAAGCCCTGATCGAGCGCGAGGTCCTGCTCGCATCGGCCCCGCACATCATATGGCCGATGCGCTTCGTGCTGCCGCATTCGCCGGAGCAGCGGCCGGCCTGGCTGGTCCGCACCGGCCTGTTCCTCTACGACCATCTCGGCGGCCGCAAGCGCTTACCTGCGAGCCGCGGGCTCGACCTCGCGCATGCGCCGGAGGGCGCGCCGCTGCGCGCCGAATTCCGCCGCGGCTTTGAATATTCGGATTGCTGGGTCGACGATGCCCGGCTCGTGATCCTCAATTTGATCGATGCAGCGGAGAGCGGCGCCAAGATCCTGTCGCGCACCTGCGCAGTGAGCGCGCGCCGGGAAGGGGAGGTCTGGTGTCTGGAGATGCAGAGCGGGGACGGCGGCACGCAGATCGTTCGCGCGCGCGCCCTCGTCAATGCGGCAGGTCCCTGGGTGCAAGACGTCGTGCAGGGCGTCGCGGGCCTCAACTCTGCGCACAATGTCCGGCTGGTCAAGGGAAGCCATGTGGTGGTGCCGAAATTCTGGAGCGGGCCGCAGGCCTATCTGCTCCAGAACGCGGATCGCCGCGTTATCTTCGTCAACCCTTACGAGGACGATCTCGCGCTGATCGGTACCACGGATATTTCCTACGACGGCTGCGCCGAAGATGTCGCGATCGACGAGGGCGAGATCGACTATCTGCTGGGCGTCTTGAGCCGCTACTTCAAGGCACCGCCGCACCGGAGCGAGGTCGTCCATGCTTTCTCCGGGGTTCGGCCGCTCTATGACGATAATGCCGAGAACCCCTCGGCCGTGACGCGGGACTATGTCTTCGAGGTTCACGGCACGCCGGAGGTGCCCCCTCTGCTGTCGATCTTCGGCGGCAAGATCACGACTTATCGCCGGCTCGCGGAGCAGGCACTCCGCCACCTCGAAGCCTGGTTTCCGAAGATATCGCCGGAATGGACGGCCGGCACGCCGCTGCCGGGCGGCGACATCAATGGCCCCTTCGATCGTTTCGTCAAAGAACTTGCGATCGCCTATCCCGACCTTCCGCGCAAGCTGATCCATCACTATGCGCGCCTGTACGGTACGCGGGCGCGCGGACTGCTTGGCCCGGCCCGGGTCTCGGCGGATCTCGGTCGGCATTTCGGTGGAGACTTTTATGAACGTGAGGCTGCGTTTCTACGCGAGACCGAGTGGGCCAAGGAGCCTCAGGACTTTTTGGATCGGCGCACCAAACATGGCCTGCACCTTACGGCGGCCCAACGGGAGGCATTTGCCAGCTTCATCTAACTCGTCGGCGCGATGGCACCTCAACCGTACCGGTACTGCAGGGAATCTGTGCATTAAAGGCCAAATGGAAGTCTTTGCTAGCTCGAGATCTGAAGCTATCCGCCGGGCTGCCCGGTGATTGGCGTTCTGCAATCATCGAGACGACCGCCATCTCGGAACGAGCCTCTGCGTTACTCCGGCTTGATGTTGCCGGCGGTCACGATGTGGCGCCATTTCTCGATCGATGCATCGATATAGACAGCATATTCCTGTGGCGTGGAGCCGACGGATTGGTAACCGATTTCATCGAACCGCCGGCGCAGATCGTCGGATCGAAGCGCGCCCTGCGCGGCGGCGGCGAGTTGGGAGAGGATCGCCGGCGGCAGATTGGCGGGCGCCACGATTCCAAAGTCCGGCGCGGCATCTACCTTTGGCAGACCGGCCTCTGCCATGCTGGGCACGTCAGGTAGTTGCGCGCTACGTCCCGTCGTAATTCCCAGCGCCTTCAGCTTGTTGCCGCGAACATGCTCGAGAACGGCGGGGATGGTGCTGAACGTAAAATCGACCTTGCCGCCGAGCAGGTCGACGATCGATGGCCCGCCGCCGCGATATGGCACCGCGACAACGTCGATGCCGGCCTCCTGCCGGAACTGTTCGCAGCCGAGGTGGACCGCCGTACCGAGGCCGGCAGTCGCCATGCTGAGCGCGCCGGGCTTTAATTTGGCGAGCGTGATCAGTTGCTTGACGTTGTTGACCGGAAGAGGTTCCGGGACGACCAGCACCAGCGAGGTCCGCGCCAGCAGCGATACTGGCGTGAAATCCCTTTTGGTGTCGTACGGCAATTTGGCGCCGAACAGGCTGGGATTGATGGTGAACGCGCTGTCGACAACGCCGATCGTATAGCCGTCGGGCGCGGCCGTGGCGATTGCCTGAGTGCCGATCATGCTTGCCCCGCCGCCCCGGTTGTCGACGAACAGCGACTGGCCGAGCTGCTCGGCCATGGCGGCGACGACGAGACGCGCCACGATATCAGACGCGCCGCCGGCCGCATAGGGAACGACGACCCGGACGGGACGCTGCGGATAGGCTTGCTGCTGTGCGCGCGCGCTGGAGAGCGACATTGTCGCGGCGGACGTCAGTCCGATCAGTAGCGAACGCCGGTTGATTCTTTCCATGAATTTCCCTCCCTGTTTTAGCGACCGTCAGAGCCGGTATCGTTCGATCAATGCCAGGTTCGGATCGCCTCCGAGCCCCGGAGTATCGGGCACGGCGAGGAAGCCTGCTTCGATCGGAACGAAGCCGCCGCAGGGGTCGAAGGCAAGGTCGCAGTAAAATCGCTCCAGGGCGCTCACCTTCGCCTTGGCCGCCAGCACGTGAATGGTGGCAAGATAGCCCGGTCCGAAATAGGGCGAGTGGGGAACGCAGGTCGCTCCGGCCGCTTCCGACTCGGTGCAGATTTGCCAAAGCGCGGTCAGACCGCCGATCTTGATCGCGCTGGGCTGGACATAATCGACGCACGCCGTGGCGAGCATCTTCTTGAAATCCAGCGCATTGCCAGCATTCTCTCCGATGGCGGTCGGAACGCGCGTCGATTGCCTGAGAGCTGCAAGGGCGGCGAAATCCTCGGGCGGCCAGATCGGTTCTTCGACCCATCGCAGATCAAATGGCGCCATTTCCGTCACGGCGGCGGTTGCCTCCGCCGGCAACCAGGCGCAATTGGTATCCACCATCAACGGCACGTTCGGACCCGCCGCGACGCGGGCAGCGGCGACGGCCTTCGCCGTGCGCTCGTGCAGTTTGATCTGGCGAAAGCCCTCGCCGAGCGCACGATCCACAACGCGGCTGATCTCCTCGGTATTGCCGTTGTATTGCAGCAGCGATGCGTAGACCTCGATGCGGTCGCGCCGCCGCCCGCCCAGCAGGGTTGAGACCGGCACTCCCGCGAGCTTGCCCCTGATGTCCCACAGCGCGATGTCGAGGCCGCTGATAGCGTGGATCGTGGCACCCGCACGGCCGAGATTGTGCAATGTCCGTTCAATCCGCGCCGGCAGTCCAACGTCGTCGACGCTTTGCCCGATCGCCAGCGGTGTAATCCATTGCTCGATGGCCGCAGCGACGGCGGACGAAAAGCTGCCATAGGCTTCGCCCCATCCCAACGTCCCCTGATCGGTCGTTACTCTCACCAGGACGGTATCGAGGCTGGTGCGCGGGCGGCCGGCGAACATCGGCGGTGCGGCCCAATGGTCGAACGGAATTCCCAGTGGAAATGCCGTAATCGTCGCAATCCGCGGCGAGTTCATTGGTGGGTTCCTTGGACGAACCTGGCGTAAATTGAACGGTTGGCTTTGAGCCGACCGCCGTGCCCATTGTGGCCTCGGAATACATGTGTTCAAAATGCCAAAAGCTGTACCAAACATGTTCTGGGGTTATGATGTTGAGTGTGCGCGAACTTGAAGTATTTCGGCGCGTCATGGAATTGGGCACCATCACTGCTGCTGCCGAAATGCTTCATATTTCGCAGCCGGCCGTCAGCCGAACACTGCAGCAGGCCGAGCGGCGGCTGGGGTTTGCGCTATTTCTGCGGCGAAAGAAGCGGCTGTTGGCGACACCCGAAGCGCAATCGCTGTTTCCCGAAACCGTCAACGCGTTCGCGGCCTTCGACGTCGTCCAGAAGCGCGCCGTCGACCTGCGGGCGGGGCGAGCGGGCGTGCTCAACATCGCGGCGATTTCAGCTTTCGCAAATGCGTTGCTGCCGGACACGGTGGCACAATTCCGCCACTCACGCCCTGATGTCACGATCACGCTCCAGTCGATGAGTGCGCAGCAAGTCACCGCCCATGTCGCCAACCACCAGGCGGACCTCGGATTAGTCATCGACTCCATTGCTGCGCCCGGTGTGTCGGTGAGCGATCTCTGGGCGACAGAGTTCGGATGCGCCATGCCGCACACGCATCCATTGGCATCGAAGGATCACGTCGTGCCCGCTGATATCGAGCACGAACCGCTGATATGTCTGAGCCGGCACCTCCCCCTGGGGATCCACGCCGTCCGCATCTTTGCCGACGCCGACGTTCCGCTGAAGGTTGCAATTGAGGTGTCGCAATCCACCGTTGCTTGCGCGTTGGTGCGTGCCGGCGCAGGGCTTGCGCTGTTGGACGGGTTGGCGATGATGGGAACGCCTTCAACCGATCTGGTGATGCGGCCGTTTCATCCTTCGATCAAGATCGCTGGGAAGCTCGTACGATTTCGTCATTTGTTGCCGTCTCGTCTGGCGCACGAATTCATCGAAACCCTGAATGACGTGATAGCCACCCAAAACAGTGTCTTCCGCCAGCCAACGGCAACTCTCGTCACCATGGCGTCGTCCTACACCGAGAGAAATTCATAGGCATGTGCGTATGTTTCCTCACTTGCGCCCGCGGGGTATGTTCGTCGCGCGAGCCGGTAGCCGCCATGTCTATTGTGCCTACGATGGGACCGTAAGCCGAAAGCTCTCAGTTCGGAGGTCGGTTGGAGGTTTTGTTCGGTTTTCGTGCGATCCGATGCCTCTTATGACGATGGCGGGATGGAGCGCGCGATCGTATCGATGTCAGGGCGTTACGATCCGATCCAGCTCGACGGCCGGCCTTGCCCGAAAGCACGGAATCTCCGAGGCGACGTTCCACAATTGGAAGGCCAAATTCGGCGGCATGGATGTCTGCGAGCCCAAGCGCCTCAAGGCCCTCGATGATGAGAACGCCAGGCTGAAGAAGCTCCTGGCTGAGCAAATGCTCGATGCGGCAGAGCTGCGGGAGCCGCTCTCAAGAACTCAAGAAACGGTAGGGTCTGCCGCCAAACGCGCCGCGGTGGCGCACCTGCAGACCCTGATGGGCGATCGAACTCAGCTCCCCCCGCCAAGCAAGCGGGTCCGAAGCTCGGTGTCGGGCGGCGGCGCGACCGGTAGCGGACCATCGTCCGTCCGCTCCGAGGATCAAACAGGCTCGCCACTCCGACTGCCGGGACTGATCAAGGACAGACACGGGACTTACTACGCCCAGCGGAAGGTGCCTGAGCGCCTGCAAGAGGCCGTCGCGCGTGCCCTCAAAGCCGAGAAGCCCAAGCAGGTCTTCCTCAAGAAGTCCCTCGGGACCAAACTCTTCATGGAAGGGCTCGGCTTTCGGTGCCGCCCTGCTGCCTCCTATCACGGAAGCGCCTCAAAGGGCGGACCGGCGAGAGCCGCCGGGACGCTCTTGGTCCTCAACGGTCACGCCTCAGGGCCATGGTCGCTGGGGCGACGGCCGGCTCTGGTGCATTTGTTGGACCGGAGCCTCTGATTGGCGGCGGCATGCTCCAGACTTCTGGGGAGCATCAACCTCGCGTGACGGTCATAAAGTGCTCCCATATCGGTTCGACAGCGTCGGCCAAAGCCGACGCTACGCCCAAGTGATCGAAGAGCATGAACTGGCCTGCGGCGAGGCTTGGCGTGTCAGCTCGCTTAGGGCGTCACCAAGTCACCGAATAGCGTCCAATGCTCGCCGGAAAATTTCATCAGGCGAAACTGCTTGATCGAGACATAGTCCGTTGCGTTTGTGTTCAGCTTGATGCCGGGCAGCAGCAGGCCGAGTTGGACGTCTTTCAGATTGGCGGCCTGCTTCACCAGATTGGCGCGCGTCAGCTCGTTGCCGCATTGGCGCAAAACAAACTCAAGCGTCTGGGCAGACAAGTAGCCGAATGCCGATTGATCGTTCTTCTTTTCTCCTGGGAGATACTTGTCCATGAAGGCGTAGAACTCCTGCATTGCTGCGTCATCCTTCCAAGCCGGATCTTCGGGGTCCTTTCGATATGCGGCCGAGATGAAACCCTTGGCGTTCTGCAATCCTGCCGGTGCGAGTACGCTGCTTACGCCTACGGACGCATTGCTGATGTAAACTGTCGGCCTCCATGACTGCTCGGCCATCGTTTTGATTGCTTGGGTCGCAAATTTCGACTGCGCCGCGATCACTACCGTGTCCGCACCGGTCGCCTTCAAGGACACGACCATCGAAGTGATCGTGGGCTCGCTAGTCTCGTACGATGCCTTTCCTACGAGCAACGTCCCCACCCGGTTTCCCAGCCCCGCTTCGAGTCCGGCAAGATGATCGCGTCCGAAATCGTCATTCTGATAAAGGATCGCGACCTTTGCGTCGGGGGTGTGATCAGCGATGTATTTTCCATAAACAGCAGACTCGACCCGGTAGGTCGGAATCCACGCCATCGTCCACGGAAAATTCTTCGGGTCTGAAAACTTCGAGGCGCCGGCGGCAATAAATAACTGGGGAACGCTTCGCGAATTCAGATATTTCATGGTCGCGGCGTTCGCGGCGCTCCCGGTTGCGCCGAACATCGCGAACACTTCGTCGCTCTCGACGAGTTGCCGGGTACGCTCGACGGCCTTTGGGGGGCTTTGTGCGTCGTCATACGAAATGAAAGTGATCTTACGGCCGTTGATCCCACCTTCATCGTTCAGCTTCTTGAAATAGGCCGCCTCGGTCTTTCCAATCACGCTGTACATCGAAGCTTGGCCGCTATAGGGCATCAAGTTTCCGATCTTGATCTCGGTCGCGCTTACTCCGACCTCGAAGTTCGTTTCGCCAGCAATTGCTTGGGTTGCCACCGATATCTGGGCTGCCGCCAATAGCCAGCCAAATACTGAGTTCATTTTCTTTCCTCCCGAGTGGGTTCCGTTCCCAAGTCAGGATAGCGCTACGGCGAACGAGTTGAACTCATTCAGCCAATGAGCGCTGCCAATCGTACATATATGTCGAATTCCTTTCCGACGGTTCCGAAATACGAAATTAATTCGTATATACGAAACGGCCGCAGGCGTATCGGTACGGAGAGCTGGCGGGGATTAGGTGCGTGGCGGAAGTTGGGCGGCTCGCGATGGAAGCTGATATCGAGACACGGGACCTGTTGCTCTCCACCGCGGAGAGGCTGTTTGCCGATTACGGCGGCAAAGAAGTCGTGAACCGCTCAGAGGCGGGAACGTGGCCCCAAGAATTGTGGGATGCGGCTGAACTGCAGGGGCTCGTGAGGGCGGCGCTACCGGACAAGTGTGGCGGCGCCGGAATTGCTCTGCCAAATGCACTTTTCCTCGGACGAGCTTTTGGCCGCCATTCCGTCCCGTTGCCGCTCGGAGAGACGATCATTGCCGGTTGGCTGTTGGCGCAAGTCGGTCTCTCTGTCCCGAATGGTCCGCTGGGATTCGGTCCAACGGAGCCTCGCCCTTCGATCTCCCTGGAGCGGCAGCCCGGCGGAGGGTGGGCTCTTAATGGATCTTTGCGAAATGTGCCCTGGGGCATGTGGTTACACCGGCTTGTAGTGGTTGTTTCAACAGACCGAGGTGCGATGCTTGTGACGGTCGATCCCGCCATCGCAAATTCGGTGACCCACGCCAACAACCTCGCCGGCGAGCAGCGCAGCCACTTCAAGTTCAATGATGTACTGATCCCGGAAGACGACGTGAGGGTTTTGCCGACGGATTTCGCTGACGACATTGCCTTAGTGCTGGGTGCGACGCTGAGAGCGCAGCAAATGGCGGGGGCGCTCGGAAAAGCGCGCGATCTCGCGATCAAATACGCGGGCGAGCGGGTCCAATTCGGGCAGCCCCTGAACAAGCTGGCGGCAGTTCAGCAAAATCTCGGGATTCTCGCAGGTCACGCAGCGGCGGCCAACGCCGCCGCGGATATGTCCATAGACGCATTGGCCCGCTGGCCGCGAGACCCGAGTATGTCCGTTGGCATGGCGAAGATCCGTAACGGCGAAGCGGTGCCGTTTGTTGCGGGACTTTCGCATCAAACACACGGGGCCATCGGCTTTACATATGAGCACACTCTTCATCAATCCACGCGGCGCCTTTGGTCTTGGCGCGACGAGTTCGGCAATGAGGCGTATTGGGCAAAGCGTATTGGCTCTGAGATCATGGCAGCCGGCGAGGAGCAGCTATGGGATCTCAATACAAAGGCCGCAGGTTTATGAAACGGTGAAATGACAATGTTCTTTCCGCTTCCTTCCCGTTCGACTGCCCTGGACGATCTTCGATCCGAATTGCGCAGCTTCCTTGCAGATTCGCTGGAATCCCTACCGGCCGCCGAGCGTGCGCGGACATGGCACGGATTTGATCCTGGATTCAGCCGAAAGGTCGCTGAACGCGGTTGGATAGGGCTGACGTGGCCCAAGAAGTATGGCGGACACGAGCGTACGATGCTTGAACGCTACGTCGTCCTCGAAGAGATGCTGGCTGCGGGTGCGCCCGTCGCTGCGCATTGGACTGGCGACCGGCAGAGCGGGCCACTCCTTCTTCGCTATGGCACTGAAGCGCAGCGGCAGGAGATTCTTCCGTGGCTTGTTCGCGGCGAAATCTTCTTTTGTATCGGGATGAGCGAGCCCGACGCCGGTTCAGATCTGGCGAATTTGCGAACCCGCGCCGTACGCGACGGAAGCGGGTGGCGAATCAACGGTACCAAGATTTGGACCTCTGGAGCTCACAGAAAGCACTATATGATACTGCTCTGCCGGACACGGCCGAGAGCTGAAAAGCGACATGAAGGCATGAGCCAGTTCCTCATCGATCTGTCGTGGCCTGGAATAACCATACGACCAATTTTGAATATCGCCGGCGATCATTACTTCAACGAAGTCGTGTTCACAGACTGCCTTGTGCCTGACAGTGCCATTATCGGCCAGGAGGGGGCTGGCTGGAAGCAGGTGATGAGCGAACTCTCATTCGAGCGGAGCGGACCGGAGCGATTCCTAACTGCGAGCATTTTGCTTAAAGAGCTAGTACGCCTGTCCAAGTCGAAGTCGTCTGAGCGCATGGCGATCGCGATAGGTCGCTTGACGGCGCAGCTTGCCACACTGCGGCGAATGTCGTTCTCCATCGCCGGGGCCCTTCAGGCAGGTCTTGAAGTGGGCGTCGAGGCATCGATGGTCAAGGACCTCGGTTCGATTTTCGAACAATCGATTCCCGAAGTCGCCCGCGACATATTGGACATGACGGAGTTGGAAGACAGCGCCTTCGGCGATGTCTTTCGCTATGTGATGCTCGCTTCTCCATCCTTCTCAATCTACGGCGGTACTCGCGAAATACTGCGTAGCATTATCGGGCGGACGCTTGCCGCGTCCTGATGGCAGACTGGCCGATCGCGTAGGGATTGTAATGACTGAGACAGACCTGGTCCGGGGACTCTATCGCCGCGAACGGCTTAGCCGGTTACTTGAACCCAAGACAGTTGCCGTCTTCGGGGCTTCTCAGAACGCTGCAGCACTGGGCAGCTCAGCATTCGAAAATCTGCGGGGATTCGCTGGTCGTGTGTATCCGATTAATCCCAAGTACGAGCTTATCGGAAATGACAGGTGCTATCCCAGTCTGCGGGCCTTGCCTGAAAAAATCGACTGCGCCGTCATCGCGGTTCCGTACGAGGGTGTAGAGGCGGTTGTGAAGGAGTGCGCCGATAATCAAGTCGGCGGCGCGATAATCTTTTCCTCTGGTTTCGCAGAGACAGGACGGAGCGATCGCGTTTCGTCGCAACGGCGTATCGCCGAAATTGCGCGTGAAGCAGACTTGCGGCTTGTCGGGCCCAACTGCATTGGCGTCATCAACTTCATGACCGGCTTTGCTGCAATGTTTAACCGCGGGGTCAAGATCCTGCCGGCACGCGGCCCCGCGATCGGGATCGTCAGCCAGTCCGGCGCGATGGGCGGTTCTCTCGCAACCGCAAACCAACAAGGCGTCTCGATCAGTCATATGCTTGCAGGCGGCAATTCCTGCGATGTCGATGTGGCGGACTTCATCGCTTTTCTAGCTGAAGACCCAGATTGCAAATCGATAGCCTGCGTGTTCGAGGGACATAGTGCTCCAAGGCGTCTTTTGGCGGCCGCCGAAGTAGCGCAGGCCGCTGACAAGCCCCTGATAGTGCTGAAGCTTGCACGGAGCGAGGGAGGTGCAAGGGCGGCGATGTCCCATACAGGCTCCTTGGCCGGGTCAGAAGCTGCGTACAGAGCGCTCCTGCGCAAAACTGGAGCAATCGTCGTCGACACCTGGGAGGCCCTTTTAGAAACTGCAGCATTCTTCGCGAAAGCACCGAGGCCCTCATGCGAGGGGGTCGCTGTCGCCGGTACCTCAGGAGGTATCTGCATCATGGCGGCCGATTCGGCCGAGGCGAACGGGCTGATTCTGCCATCCCTCGACGAAGATCTGCGGGCCCAACTCAAGGCTTCAATTCCCGACTTCGGGACGGCCGACAATCCCTGCGATATGACGGGCGTGGGACGAGCCAAGCCGGAGGTCATAACCAACGTCTTGCGCGCATTCCTTACCCATGACTCATACGGTACAGCCATTATTCCTCACCCGATGCCGGCAGAATATGCGATCTCGCGAATACCTGCGTTTGAAGCTTTGGCTGCCGAAACCGGCAAGCCACTTTGTGTCGTATGGACGCCCGGCTGGTTGACAGGACCAGGAGCCGCCGAATTTGAACAGGCGCCGCATCTGCCTCTTTTTCGTTCGATGGAGAGATGTTGCGCGACCTTGAAGGCTTGGCATGAGCGCGAAGCAGTGCGCCGAATTGCCTCGGCAGAGCGACAGAGCGTGTCAAAAGATGCAAGATTACGCGCGCATGAATTTCTGTCTGCCACGAAACGCGCCATTCTGACCGAGGACGAGTCCAAGCAGTTGCTGGGACTTTACGGTATTTCCACCGTCGAAGAGCGGCTGGCAAAGACGCCTGAAGAGGCCGTGCTCGCGGCTTTGGATCTGGGTTTCCCCGTTGTTCTCAAGATTGTATCGCCGGATTTGCCGCACAAGACTGAGATCGGGGGCGTCCACCTCAATTTGAAGAATGAGAGCGAAGTGCGCGAGGCCTTTGCCGCCATACTAGCGAAGATCCAAGCGATCAGTCCTCGACCGCGAATCGACGGTGTGCTTGTTCAGCAGATGCTGAAGGATGGTGTCGAAATCTTGCTCGGAGCAAAAGTCGATCCTCTGTTTGGACCGCTGGTGATCATCGGGATTGGTGGAGTGTTCGTCGAATTGCTGAGGGATACGGTGACGGCGCTGGCTCCGGTAACGAAGCCCGAGGCCATTCTGCTCTTGCGAATGCTAAAAGGACGGCGCCTTCTCGAAGGTTTCCGCGGCTCGAAACCAGTTGATATCGAGGCGCTTGCAACTGTGATTGCCTTATTCTCGGAATTTGTCGCGGATCAGGCCGACCGCATAGCAGAAATCGATATTAATCCGCTGATCTGCCGTGGTGATCAGATCGTTGCTGTCGACGCCTTGGTTGCTCTTAGGGCGCCAGGCTGATGCGGCCGACATGTCCGCAGCTATTAAACAACGTCAGCCTTGCGGGTGCAGGATCACTTTTCCCATTGCTTTGCCCGTGGATAGGATGGAGAGCGCGTCTTTGATGCGCTCGAGCGGGAAGATCGAGTGGACGTGGGAGGACAGCTTCCCATCGCTCGCCCACTGAATGATTTGGTCCATATTGGATCGTGCATGAGCGGGAAATCTCTCCTCAAACAGCCATTGAAAGACACCGCGAATATCGCAACTTTTGAGTAGCGGCAGGTTTAGCGGGATCCGCGGGATGTCGCCCGCAGCAAAACCAATCACAAGGAAGCGCCCGCCGTAGCCGAGCGAACGCAGGGCGACTTCGCTACGATCACCACCGACCGGGTCGAAGACGAGATCAATCCCTCTCTCGCCACCAATGCGCTTCAAGTTCTCCTTAAAGTCGGATCTTGCGTAGTTTACCAAGATGTCGGCGCCGTGAGCCCTGCAAAACTCCAGCTTCCCGTCGGTTGACGCGCAGGCAATGACCCGCAACCCCAACAGCTTTCCTATTTCGATGGCAGCAAGGCCCGTGCCTCCGGCAGCGCCAAGGACCACAAGCGACTCCCCAACTTGTGCATTGCCGCGATCAGACAGAGCGTGGAGTGCGGTCGTGTAGATTGCCGTCAGACCAGCAGCTCGATCGTGGTCGAGATTGTCAGGGATCTTTGAGACCAGTTTGGCTGCGACGGCGGCCTGCTGGCTTGCTCCGCCGGTTCCCGCTCTTGCCAAAACACGGTCGCCCGGCTTGAGATCGCTTACCCCCGCTCCAACCCGCGCGATCACGCCCGAGAATTCGCTTGCGGGACAAAATGGTAGGGCCGGCCTTATCTGGTGCCGACCCTGGATCTTCAACAAGTCGAAAAAGTTCAGAGCGGCTGCTCGTATCTCTATGACGACCTCGCCAGGTGCGGGGACAGGATCAGGCAAATCTACCAGCTTGAGATCTTCTGGTCCGCACCAGTGTTCGCAAAGAATGGCTTTCATCTAGATCAACCGATACCTTTTCAGGGCGCAGGCGCGCGCTGTTCAGACGGGATTCGCCGGCGAGTCAAAGGCGATCGATAGTGAAAGGGATCTCCATTTCTGGAACTCCGCAGCTTGTGTCGCGACCCGTTTCTCGAGCCGGTCGATGGCATCTTCTCCAAGCGGAATACGCAGCGGCGGGTTCTTTTCGTCAGTAAGCTGAATCAGGGCCTTGGCAAGCCGCTTGGGGTCCCCTGGCTGCGCCCCATCACGCGCAGTCATTCGCGTAGCGGTCAGCGATACAGCTGATTGCTCGTAGTCGGGAATTGGATTCAGTGGACGCTTCAGCGAACTCCCGGCGAAGTTCGTTCGTGTCGAACCTGGCTCAACGATCGTGACATTGATGCCAAAGGCTGCGACTTCTTGTGCCAGCGCGTCGGAAAACCCCTCGACGGCAAACTTGCTTGCCGCGTAAAACGCGAAACCTGGGGAGGCAGCATAACCGCCGGAAGAGGAGGTGTTGAAGATGTGGCCTCTCCGACGCTTCCGCATTCCCGGAAGCACGGCGCGCGTGACCTCGGCCAGCCCAAAGAAGTTTACCTCGAACATCGGCCGGTATTCGGCTGGCGTGGTTTCCTCCGCCGCGCCCAGGATTCCATATCCAGCGTTATTGACGAGTACGTCAATGCCTTTGGTCATGGTCTCCGCCGCATCGACGACGCGCTTGATGGATCCGCCATCTGTAATATCCAGCTGGTGGCAGATTGCGGTATTCGGAAAGCGCTCGCGCAATCCCGCGACATTCGCCGGATTCAACGCCGTCATAACGGCAACGTTGCCATGTTCCAAAACTGTCTCGGCGATCGCAAGTCCCATTCCAGAATCACAGCCCGTGATGAACCAGGTCTTTCTAGCTGCCATCGGTCTCTTTCCTTCCACGCTTTTCTCGATGCGATCACATTAGATGCGAAACGGTCTTGGCAATCGTGTAAGATTCTATTCCCTCGATGCCGCCCTCGCGTCCGAAGCCGCTGTCCTTGATTCCTCCGAATGGAATGCCGGAAGTCGACACGGTGAGATGGTTTATTCCAATCGTTCCGCATTCCAATTGCCGCGCAAGAAGCTCGGCCGTCGCCGCGGAACGCGTAAAGACATAGCCGGCAAGTCCGTAGGGAAGTCCGTTTGCGCGTGAGACTGTTGGCTCAAGTTCGTTGAACCGGTTGATGATTGCGACTGGACCAAAAGGCTCCTCGGACATGATCCGTGCTTGATCGGGGACGTCGACGAGGACTGTCGGCTCGAAAAAGCAGCCGCCATTCCCGATACGGTTTCCGCCATACGCCACCCGTGCACCATGAGCGACGGCATCGATCACGAGACCCTCTATTGCTGCCAATCGGCGCGAATTTGCCACCGGCCCCATGGACACGCCGGCCTCGAAGGCGGGGCCTACCTTGATCTTCGACACCTCGGCGACGAAGCGATCCAAAAACGCGTCGTGGACTCGGTCATGGACCCAGAAACGCGTTGGGGATAGGCAAGCTTGGCCCGCATTTCGGTACTTTACGTAAGCGAGCTTTTGAGCGGCAGCGACTGCGTCGGCATCTTCACATACAATGACCGGAGCATGGCCGCCGAGTTCCATGACGCTGGGCTTCATGTGACGAGCTGCTTGCTCAGCCAGCCGCTTGCCCACGGAAACCGAGCCGGTGAAAGTAACAAGCCGGATCGTGGGCGAAGCGATCAAGTAGGAGGAAATCTCCCCAGGATCTCCGTATACCAAGTTGAGCGCGCCATCTGGGAGGCCTGCTTCGACGAAGCATTGGACAACGGCTGCGGTGCTGGCAGGCGTTTCTTCGGCGCCCTTCATGATCAGCGAGCAGCCCGCGCCCAACGCGCTACCGATTTTGCGGCAAGGCGTGAACACAGGCGCGTTCCACGGGGTAAATGCAGCGACCGGACCGATGGGCTCACGTAGCACCATCATACGCAGTCCTGATTCCGACGGGACAACGCGGCCATACAGTCGCCTGGCCTCATTCGCGTCCCACTCGATAATTTCCGCAGCGCGGAGAACGTAGCTCTTGGCCTCCTCGAACGGTTGCCCCTCCTCAAGAGCAGCAAGTCGCGCAATTTCATCCTTCCGCTGTCGAAGAATCCGCGCGGCAGTAAGGAGAATGTCCGCACGTTTGGCTGGCGCAACGGTTCGCCACTCGGAAAACCCTCTCTCGGCCCCTTCTATTGCGCGATCGAGATCGTTCCGACTGGCGTATTGGAGCTCGCCGAGGATTGAGTCATCAGCCGGATTCACGACTGCTCGCCTACTTTCGCCGTTACCCCGAACCCATCTGCCGTCGACATAAAGGTTCAAGTCGGGATACTTATCGTTCATGTGCTCGATCACCCGGTTGTGCCCCTTCGTTGCATCGCGCTCGACGCCGCCGTAGGCGGAACTCCGGGGTGGCGTTTCGTATCTACGAAACAAGTTCGGATATAGGAAAGACAGATGGACAATAAGAAGAGGCGACCCGGATCGTCAAGCACAAGTCGCGAGGGTCATCGAACGGCCGGTCGCGTCCTCGATGTGCTCGAATTGCTGGCTTACTCGGCGAGCGGGCTCACGTTGACCGATCTTGGCGATGAGCTTCATGCGCCTCGAAGCAGTCTATTTCCTCTACTGAAGACGCTGACCCAGCGTGGTTATCTAAGCTTGGATGAAGGCGGGCGGTATCAGCTTGATACGAAAATCTTCGAATTGAGCATGAGGACTCTGGGAGAGCGCGACCTGAGAGAAGTTGCCCGACCAGTTCTGAAGAATCTTTCGAGAAGAACAGGAGAAGGGGTTCTCCTCGCCGTACTCGCAAGCGACAAGCGCGCCGTCCTATACGTCGACAAGGTGGAGGGCAGGCATAGGCTTCGCTACGCTGTCGGGTTGGGTGAGCGTCGATCGCTGCACGCGACATCGACTGGAAAGGTGTTTTTGGCGTTTATGGGACTAGAAGAGCGCAACGATGTCGTTCAGTCCATCGAGCTCGAGCGCTATACGCCCAAGACCATTACGTCGAAAAAGACGCTCCTGCAGGAGGTGGCGAAAGTGAAGAGCGAGGGAGTTTGCGTCAACGTCGATGAATCGGAGCTTGGTCGATGCGGCATCGCCGCGCCGATTTTCGATCACAATGGCGAACTGATTGCGGCATGCGCGCTCGGAGCTCCGAAAGAGCGCGTAGGGAAGACACTCGCTAGACTTGTGCCCGAGGTCAGAACCGCCGCGATGACTATCTCAAAGATGCTTGGCCACGTCCCCAGTGCGAGGACGGTCAAACCGAAAGGCAAGGGCTGAGAGCAGAACGGTTTCTGGGGAGTGATAAACGGTATGTCCTCAGATACCAGATCGCACATATGTGCGATCGTATGGCCATTGGGCGGCTCCTCGCGTCACTGAGCGCGCGCGGGATGCTAAGGGTTAGCCCGATAGGATCATCGAACCTCAGGAAACTAGTCACCAAATGCGTCCGCAGGCCTTTCGAACCCGATTGACGGAATTGCTCGGCATCCGACATCCAATTCTCTGCGGAGGTCTTGGGCCGGGCGTATCAGATGCGAAATACGTAGCGGCCTGCGTCAATGCCGGTGCGATGGGCTTTATCGTTGCCGCCGGGTTTTCTGATCCCGCGCAATTCCGCTCCGAGCTGCGGCTTTGTCGCCAACTGACAGACGGTAAGCCGTTTGGGGTCAATCTCTACATCTCGAGGATCTCCGGGGGCATCGAAAAGACTGCGAGGCAGCTCGACATCTTGATCGAAGAGGGGGTGACCTGCGTTGAAACCGCTGGTGCCAGTCCGGAGCCGTTGATGGCGAGGCTCAAGGACGCCGGAATTGTGGTCCTGCACAAGGTGCCCGCGGTCAGATACGCTCTGGCAACCGTGCGAGCTGGAGCCGACGCCGTCATCGTTGTCGGGAACGAGTGCGGAGGCCACCCCGGTGTGTTTCAAATCGGCACCATGGTCCAGGCGGCACATGCGCCGGCTGTCGTGAATGTGCCAGTCGTGATCGGCGGTGGTATTGGGACTGGTCGGCAGATGGTTGGTGCGCTGGCAATGGGAGCGGAAGGCGTTATCCTCGGAACCCGGATGATTGTTTCCGAAGAGCTCTGGATCAGCCGCAGCTACAAGGAGCACGTCACGACGTTGGACGGTACTGAGAGCGTTGTCGTCAAAACGGCGATTCGAGACAACCATCGTGTGCTTAACAACGAGAGCGCAAAAGCTGCAGCCGAGTTGGATCGTCTCCAAACAGTTGATTTCGAGGCGTACCGGCCGCACATCATGGGCGACCTCGCTCGCGAGGCCTATAGGACCGGGGACTGGAGCAAAGGCATGCTGGACTTGGGACATGCAGCCATTTTTGCCGACAAAGTCGAGCCCGTGGAGGTGATCATCGATCGCATGATCGACGACGCCGTTGGGGCTATGGCCAGGCTTCCCGCCGTCGCCGGTGCACAATAGTCAAGAACCCAAAGGCGGTGGACAAGCTGTCCGCCTTTGGGTCGATCGGATGATTACTCGCCTTTTGGCTGTAGGTCGGCGAAGCGTGGCGGCCGCTTTTCTATGAGGCTGGCAACGCCCTCCGCGAAATCAATGCGGTGCCCTGGCGCGTGTCCGAGTGCCTTGGCTCCATCTTCGGCCGCGGTGCAATCGGAAAGCCAATCACTGAAGACCTGCTGCTTAGCATCCGCCATCGCGACGGGCGAACAGTTTGCCGCGATTTCACGAGCATATTGCATTGCATGATCGAGTAATTGCGAGTCGGGTAGTACCGCCGTAACTAGACCGATTCGCTCAGCTTCATTTGCGCTGACGCGCCGTCCGGATAGCAACAGCTCCATTGCGCGGCCGTGACCGACAATGCGAGGCAATAGCCACGACGAGCCGTATTCGGCGTTCAGTCCACGGCGCACGAAAGCCGTTGAAAAAACAGCGCTCTCTGCTGCAAAACGGACGTCGAAATGTAGAGCCTGAACCAGTCCAAACCCAGCGCACCCGCCGTTAATCGCGCCGATGATGGGCTTTCGCACGGTGAGAGCGTGGGTCATGCGACGGCCTTTCGATGGCAGTCGTCGAGCTCCAGATGCCGACTTCTCGAGTGATTGGGCGTCCATTCCAACACAGAAGCCGCGCCCCACGCCAGTCACAACGATGACCCTCACGGCTGGGTCCGCGTCTGCCTCATCTAGATGGTCGAAATAGAGGTCCCCAAGATCGTACGTCCACGCGTTCTGACGTTCAGGTCTATTCAATGTAAGAACCGTCACTGCGCCATCTTTTTCGCGAAGTACCTCAGCTGTTGTCACGATGCCTCCCTGCTCATGTTCAAATGTTGAAGATCGCTTGATCCTCGCGGTGCGCGGCTGTTCAAGTTGAGACGGTTCTCGCGCCAGGATTGCTCGTTCGGAACGAGATCCGCGTCGAGTATACGTCGTTCTGAAGACGAAACACGAGATGTACTTGGAAAAGGCCGGCGATCCGAATGGATAGCGCATATGTGTCAAATTCCTGGACAGAGATCGCGGCTCTTGCTGAATTCGTTGGTTGCCTGCAGATCGACTTCGCATCCATGGGCGGCGGCAGCCTTAACGCAGCGCATCTGCGATCAGAACTCTAAGAGGTAACATTGAAGGTCTTAGTGCCGGTAAAGCGGGTGGTCGATTACAACGTCAAGGTCCGCGTCAAGGGCGATGGATCGGGCGTTGAACTCGCCAACGTCAAGATGTCGATGAACCCGTGCGACGAAATCGCGGTCGAGGAAGCGCTGCGCCTGAAGGAAGCCGGCAAGGCCACCGAGGTCGTGGTGGTCTCCATCGGCCCGGCGCAGGCGTCGGAGACGATCCGCACCGGTCTTGCCATGGGCGCCGACCGCGGCATCCTGGTGAAGGCCGAAGGCAGCGTCGAGCCGCTCGCGGTCGCCAAGATCCTGAAGAAGATTGCGGACGAAGAGCAGCCCGGCCTGATCATCCTCGGCAAGCAGGCGATCGACGACGACAGCAACCAGACCGGCCAGATGCTGGCCGCGCTGCTCGGCTGGTCGCAGGCGACGTTTGCCTCGAAGCTCGAGGTCGAAGGCTCCGACTTCAAGGTCACCCGCGAAGTCGATGGCGGCCTCCAGACCGTGAAGCTGAAGGGACCGGCGATCGTCACCACCGATCTGCGTCTCAACGAGCCGCGCTACGCCTCGCTGCCGAACATCATGAAGGCCAAGAAGAAGCCGATCGCGGACAAGACCGTCGCCGATTACGGCGTCGATGTCGCTCCGCGTCTCGAGGTCGTCAAGACGACGGAGCCGGCCGGCCGCAAGGCCGGCGTCAAGGTCAAGGACGTCGCCGAGCTGGTGTCGAAACTCAAGAACGAAGCCGGGGTGCTCTGATGACGACGCTTCTGATTGCCGAACACGACAATGCGTCGCTCAAGGATGCGACCAACAAGGCCCTGACCGCGGCTGCCGCGCTCGGCGCGGACGTCGAGGTGCTGGTCGCCGGCCAGAACGCCAAGGCCGCGGCGGATGCCGCCGCCAAGCTTGCCGGCGTGAAGAAGGTGCTGCTCGCCGACGGCGACCTCTACGCGCACGATCTTGCCGAGCCGCTGGCCGCGCTGGTCGTGTCGCTGGCTTCCGGACGCGATTGTCGCGCCCGCGACCTCGCGCTTCAAGAACGTGATGCCGCGCATTGCCGCCCTGCTCGACGTCATGCAGGTCTCGGAGATCACCAAGGTGGTCGCCCCCGACACCTATGAGCGCCCGATCTATGCCGGCAACGCCATCCAGACCGTGAAGTCCAAGGACGCCAAGAAGGTCATCACGGTGCGGACCTCGACCTTCGCGGCAGCGGGCGAGGGTGGTAGCGCCGCGGTCGAGAACGTGGCAGCGGCGGCCGATCCCGGCCTGTCGTCGTTCGTCGGCGAGGAAGTCGCCAAGAGCGACCGTCCCGAGCTGACCTCGGCCAAGATCATCGTCTCCGGTGGCCGCGCCATGCAGAGCCGCGAGAATTTTGCCAAGTACATCGAGCCGCTCGCTGACAAGCTTGGGGCCGGTGTCGGTGCCTCGCGTGCGGCGGTGGACGCCGGCTATGCGCCCAACGACTGGCAGGTCGGCCAGACCGGCAAGGTCGTGGCCCCCGAGCTCTATGTCGCCGTCGGCATTTCCGGCGCCATCCAGCATCTGGCCGGCATGAAGGACTCCAAGGTGATCGTCGCGATCAACAAGGACGAGGACGCGCCGATCTTCCAGGTCGCCGATTACGGCCTGGTCGCCGACCTCTACCAGGCGGTTCCGGAAATCTTAGCCGAACTAAAGGCTGTATGATTCCGTTCTGCTCGTCGTTTGATGACAACGCTCATCTCCATCTGCGCGCGAGCGTCAGAGGTTTTGCGCGGAGGAAGCTTCTTTCCGTCTGAGAACTGGGTGGTGTGGTTGCCGATCACACATCCATTGAGCACGGTTGTGTTCATTTACCGCGGATGGCGTCATCACGCTTGTAGGGGCGACAATGCCGCGTCTTTGTGGGTTTCCGTTGATCCGCTTGTCAAAATAATATCTGGAGACATCGAATGTCTGGACCTCTTGATGGCATCCGCATACTCGACCTTACGACCGTCATCTTAGGGCCCTACGCTACTCAAATCCTCGCCGACATGGGGGCGGATGTCGTTAAAGTGGAAACCCCGGAAGGCGATAGCACGCGCTACACCGGGCCGGGCCGCAGCGCGGATATGGCCGCGCTCTTCATGGGCGTCAATCGAAACAAGCGGTCCATTGTGCTAAATTTGAAGAAGCCGGAAGCGCTCGAGGCTCTCTATGCGCTGATCGATCAGGCAGACGTCCTCGTTCACAATATGCGTCCGCAGAAAGCGACGAAACTTGGCCTCTCTTCGGATCGCATACTGGCTCGCAACCCGAAGATCGTGTTCGCTGGTCTCTATGGATACCGCGAGGGGGGCGCCTATTCCGGGCGACCAGCCTACGATGACGTCATCCAGGCGCAGTGCGGGTTGGCTTCGTTGATGGCCGACGCTGATGGACGTCCCAAATTCGCTCCGACCGTCATAGCCGACAAAACATGCGCGCTGGCCGGCGCGTATTCGATCTTGGCGGCTCTTCTCAAACGTGAACGCACCGGCAAGGGTGGCATAGTCGAAATGCCAATGTTCGAAACGATGGCCTCGTTCGTGCTGGTCGAACACCTTTACGGTAAGATGTTTCAGGACGAGGACTGGCACTCGGGCTACACGCGGCTGCTCAATCCATGGCGGCGGCCTCACGAGACCAAAGATGGTTACATCGCGGTGATGGCTTACAGCGACGTCCAGTGGAGACGCTTTTGACGAAGTAGGTCGACCTGACCTAAAACAAGATCCGCGTTTCCTGACTCTCGCAACTCGCACGACGAACATCGCAGATTTGTACCGTCTGGCCGGCGAATGCCTGAAAGCGAGAACGACAGCCGAATGGGAGGAAGTACTGACACGGCTCGAGATACCAAACGCCAAAGTCAACACGATCGACAGCCTGCTTGAAGATCCACATCTTCGAGAAGTAGGGTTCTTCCACGAGTTCGAGCATGAAACCGAGGGATCACTTCTTCTTGCTGACGCTCCCACCCGCTTCGACAATGAAACTACCAGTTTTCGGCGAGGTCCACTAAAACTGGGGCAACATAGCGTCGAAGTCTTGAAGGAAGCCGGTCTTGACGATCGCGCTATCGAGCGGTTGCTCGATGCGGGCGCGGCAATCGGTCCGAACAGGCATTCTGAAAGGCAAGTCGTCTCTTCGACCTCGTAGCTCCGTGCCACCAATGTCCAACGCCTCTTGCCCAAGGGGCGTCATGATTGCGCGGCGCTGTCACGATCCACTTCTGCTGAGACATTGTGCTCCAAGTTGTTAGTTGTGCGGATGTTGACCGGGTCTCTGACGTTGGGTCGCTCTATCAGCTGGATTGGCTCTTGCCGAAGCCAGGTATCCAAGCGCGAGCCGCGCCTCAGTCGCGTGCGATGAGAGTGAAAGCAGCCGTCAACTGAGGGCCGGAACGATCAGAGCTTTGCCAGCCTGGAGCAACGCCATAGTTGCGGGACTCACCGATGACGATAGGGGCAGGCGCCGGAAAGCTGACCCGACCATCTGACGTTTCTGCCGTTACACGTCGCAGATGGGGGTGGGCGCTCAAGTCCGCCATCGTATTCACGTCCGCGAACGCAATCTTGGCATCGGTCAATCGCCGAACTAGCGAACCTCTGGAATAGGTCGCGAAGACGTCAGAAACAGCCTGGTCGGTAGCCCGCCGGTTCCGAATGCGGTCAGCCGCCGTTCTGAAGCGTGGATCATCTGGCAGCGTCGGAGCCTCGAGCACCTCAAGGCAGAGTCTGGTCCATTCGCCGTCGCTTCGGATTGAGACAAGAATGTTTTTTCCGTCTTTGGATCGAAATACTCCATGCGGGGCATGTAAGGGATGAACGAGTCCCGTGCGCTTCGGCGAGCGACCGGCTTCTGCATTCAAGAGTGGAGCAGTGAGCCAGTCCGCTATGACGTCAAACATCGATATTTGAATGTCGGCCCCATTCCCTGTTAGCCCGCGCGCGATGAGGGCCTCAAGCACTGCTGCATGCGCCGTAGCCCCGGTTGCCAATTCGATGATCGGAATGCCGGCTACGGCAGGCTCCTCCGGGCCACCTGTAATGGACGCCAGGCCGCTCTCAGCTTGGATCAGATTATCAGATGTTCTGCGATGCGCGTATGGGCCTGTATCGCCGAAGGCCGAGATATTGCAGCAAATGAGCCCAGGATAAGCGCTGCATAGACGCTCAAGCGGAAAGCCAAGCGCGTCCATCGCGCCTGGCCCCAGATTTTGCATGAACACGTCGGCGGTCGCAATCAACCGTTCGAGGGTTTGGCGGCCAATTTCTGTTGCAAAATCGAGGGCGATCGAACTCTTACCGCGATTGAGCCAAGCGAGGCAGCCGATTGGTTCAGGCGTGGAAGCATCAGGGGAGGGGACAAGATCGCTGTTGCGGTGATCGATCGTGAGAACTGTAGCCCCAGCGTCGGCCAACCGCGAGGTGCAGAACGGAGCCGCAATATCCCGTTCAATCGATACTACTTTGATGCCGTCAAGCGCCCGCATGATCTGCCCTACGCTACCGAGTTGTGCTCAGTAGGAGCGCGTCATTCCGAGCACGTGTTCTGCCACGTAGGACAGAACCAAGTTGGTAGAGATAGGTGCGACTTGATAGAGGCGAGTCTCCCGGAACTTGCGCTCGACGTCGTATTCCTCTGCGAAACCAAAGCCTCCGTGGGTCTGTAGGCAGGCGTTAGCTGCTTCCCATGATGCATCGGCGGCCAGCATTTTGGACATGTTCGCCTCGGCACCACAATCGAGACCGGCCTCATAGAGCCTCGTCGCTTCGCGCACCATCAGCTCGGCTGCCCTCATCGCTGCGTAAGCTTTGGCGATCGGAAATTGAACCCCTTGGTTCTGGGAGATTGGCCGGCCGAAAAGGACACGCTGGTTTGCGTAGTCGGTGGCCTTCTTAATGAACCATTTGGCGTCCCCAATGCACTCGGACGCAATCAAGATCCGTTCGGCATTCATGCCCGACAGGATGTAGCGGAATCCCTTGCCCTCTTCGCCGACAAGGTTCTCAGCAGGAACCTTCATGTTGTCGAAAAAGACCTCGGTGGTGGAATGGTTCATCATCGTCCGGATGGGGCGGATCGTGAGACCCTGACCAAGCGCCGCCTTCATATCGACGAGAAAAACCGAAAGCCCGTCGGTGCGCTTCCTTACGTTCTCCTTCGAGCTCGTGCGCGCGAGCAGCAGCATCAAATCGGAATGCTCAGCCCGGCTCGTCCAGATCTTCTGACCGTTCACAACGTAGTGCTCGCCTTCCTTGCGGGCTGTCGTCTTCAGCGAACTCGTATCGGTGCCGCTAGTCGGCTCGGTCACACCGAAGGCCTGGAGCCGTAGCTCTCCGCTCGCAATGCCTGGCAGAAACTTTTGCTTTTGCGCATCGCTACCATGCCTTAGCACCGTGCCCATGGTGTACATCTGGGCATGACAGGCTGCGGCATTGCAGCCGCAACGATGAATTTCTTCTAGGATCGCTGTTCCGGCCGAGAGGGGAAGACCGGCGCCGCCGTAGTTCTCTGGTATCAGTACCGACAAGTATCCCGATTGCGTGAGCGCTTTGACGAACTCCGTCGGGTAGGCCATTTTGCGATCTAGATCGCGCCAGTACGAGCCGGGATACTGTGCGCACAGTTTCGCAACTGCATCGCGTATGTCTTGATGATCGAGATGATCTTGCATGCTAATCCCGTCAGTCTGTTTGATCAAATGGCGGCCGCAGCTCACATGCGGCGAGTTCTGTGGCGATGGGGTCAACCGAGCTCAGTATGTCCGTTCTTTACGACTGTGACGTTCCGCTCGCGTACATGAGCTTCAAATGAAATCGAGCCGCCGTCCTTCCAAAGATCGACTGTAACCGTTTCGCCCGGAAATACCGGCGCTGAAAAGCGGGCGCGATGCCGCCGGAAGGCTGAAGGATCGTAATCGGCATAACTCTGCAAAACGGCCCGGCAGGTCAGTCCGTATGTGCACATGCCATGGAGAATTGGCTTTGGGAAACCGGCGCGACGCGCGAACTCGGGATCGCTATGAAGAGGATTCCGGTCGCCGGACAGCCGATAGATTAGCGCTTGGTCCTGCCGAGTGCTGATCCGAAGTGATTGATCAGGAGCCCGCCGAGGTATCTGATGAGGTTCAGGCATTCCATCGGACGGGCCACCGAAGCCACCATCGCCCCGGGCAAAACTGGAAGAGACTATGGTGGCGATCGCCTCGCCTTGGAGGTCTTTGACGACCACTTCATTTTGAACGATCGCGCCTTTGTCCTTGCCCTTGTCGTAAACGCCGCGGACACGCGCATCGGCGGTCACATCCGCCGAGGTGGGCATCGACTTGTGGAAGACAATATCGCGCTCGCCGTCGACGACCATAACTCGATTGAGATCGATAAATCCAGGACGAGCGCCCCAGACGCATACAGAAGCGAAGGATGGGACGACCTTCAGTGCCCGTTGGGTCGCATATGCCTCGTTGACAAACTGCAATTCCTGTTCGTTAAGCGGATCCGCGCCCATGCCGATGCCTAGCGCATAGAGCATGACTTCGCGATCGCTCCAGGAGTAGTTCACACCCTCTGACTTTAGGCCGAGGATGGCTGGATAATCGATGGGCATCGTGCGCTCCTCTCGTGCGCCTTCCGGAAACTCGACCGTCGGGCTTTCTGCTCAGGATTAGGCCAGCGTGAAGAGAGGCAGCGGGGGGCCGGCCCCGTCTGTAGCCTTGAAGACGACCTTCACTTTCGCGCCAATGTGGAGCTTTTCGAGATCACAATCGACGAAATTCGTGTAGATGCGTGGGCCCTCCGCGAGAGTCACATATCCGAGGCTGTAGGGGCCGGTAGGCGAGCGTCGGGTGATGGTGAAGCTATAGACGACGCCTTCGCCGCGACTTTCCTCCCAGTCGGTCTCGCCCAAGCAGAAAGGGCAAAGTGCGCGAGGATAGTAATGGACGTCCTTGCACTCCCTGCAGCGCTTGATCAGGAACTTGCCTTGGGCCGCCGCTGTCCAGAATGGTTCTGTTTCCGGATTGGGCGTGGGGGCCAGATAGGTTCTTTCGGACATTACACTCTCTCCAAGACGCAGGTAGCGGAGCCATGACGGACACCCAGGAAGCCCCCGGTGCCGTGTGCGAGGGCGATGTCGCAGTTCGGGACTTGAACTTTCGGGTGCGCCTCCCCGCGCAATTGGCGGACGGCTTCGATCACCTTGGTAATGCCACCACGGTTGATCGGATGATTGTTGCACATGCCGCCACCGTCAGTGTTGAAGGGTAGCTTTCCAACGCCAGAAATAAGATTGCCGTCCGAAACAAATTTTCCACCATCACCTTTCTTGCAAAATCCAAGATCTTCGAGCTGCATCAGTACGGTTATCGTGAAAGAGTCGTAGATCGAGACGTATTTGATGTCTTTGTGCGTCACGCCAGCCTCGCTGAATGCCGCCGGAGCCGAGCGCACCGCTCCGGAATGCGTAAGATCGATGTCCTTTCCGCCGTACTGCCCCTTCTGAGATTCGCCGTGTCCAATGATGCGGACCAGGGGGCGCTTCAGGCTCTTCGCGATCTCTGGAGTAGTCACGATGATCGCTCCGCCACCGTCTGTGACCACGCAACAATCATCGCGATGTAGCGGATCCGAGATCAAGGGAGAGTTGACAACGTCGTCCACCGTGACGACCTTTCTGAGAAAGGCATTCTCGTTATGTTGAGCGTGATGGGAGGCTGCGACTTTGACCCAAGCCAGCTGCTCGCTGGTAGTGCCGTACTCGTACATGTGGCGCATTGCGCAGATCGCGTAGGTGTTGACCGGAATGCCGCCGAGCGCCGCTTCGAATGCAATCTCTGGTCCGCCAGGCCGTACCGGGGGCTTCTCGGTGCGCGGCTTTCCGGCCAAGGTAATCAGGGCGATGCTGCATTTTCCGGCTGCGATCGCTGCCGCGGCGTGCCCGACATGGGCAATGTAACTTGATCCTCCCACGTCGGTGGAATCAAAGTGCTTCAGCTTGTTCAGGCCCAGATAATCCGCCATTACCAAAGAGTTCAGCACACCTTGGGCGTCGCCGGAGCAGAAGTATCCGTCCACGTCCCGGATGCTCAGCCCCGCGTCAGCTAGAGCACCTTTCGCGACCTCGGCGTGCAATTGCGCCGTCGATTTCTCGGGGGCATGGCGGGTCGGATGTTCGTAGATGCCTGCGATATAGGCCTTGCCTTTGATTGTCACGATTGCTCCCAGGATTTGGACGAAGGTAGGTGAAGCTCCGCGCGGGGTGCGCTGAGGTCCCAGAATGCCTCTCGGCGCGCAAGTCGTTCTGCCCAAATCGCATATGGGTGTGATTTGGCCAGCAGCCCTTTTCAGGCGGCCTCTCGGTCGAGATCATCTTTGATAGGACCGCATCTCAAAAAGGTTGTGCAGTTATGAATGACGGAACGGGGCAGGGGTCGCCTGTCAACTACAGGCGTCAGGATGCAATCGGCATCATCGAACTAGCAAAGCCGGATCGCTTCAATTGTCTGTCGTTGGAAATGTTCCGTCGTTTCGAAAGTGCATTGAACGAGTTCGAAGGTAACCCTGAAGTCAGGGCAATACTCGTTCTGGCACAAGGAAAGAATTTCTGTACCGGCGCCGAACTCGACGAAGTCGAAGAGGTCGGCCGCTCAGCCGAGACCCTAAGAGCATTCCTCGAATTTGGGCACAAGACGCTATGTCGCTTTGAGGCTAGTCATCTGGAACGCAAGTTCGTCACATTAGTTGATAGCTCGAATCTCTGCAGAGGAGAGTGCGAGTGGCGAATGCAGGTGAGCGAGGCCGGCCGATCGCGCCGTTAGTGCTGAGTGCGCAGGAGCGGGCGTATTTGGAGAGGCAAGTTCGTCGCCATCGCGTAGCCCGGTCGCTATCTGAGCGATGCCGTGCGATCCTGCGGTGTGCGGATGGCTTGCCAAGCAAGTCCGTAGCTGCCGAACTCGGCCTTCACGAACATACCGTTGGTAAGTGGCGTCGCCGGTTTTTGAAGGATCGCTGTGATGGCCTGCTTGACGAAGCGCGACCTGGCCGCCCTCGCACCATCAACGACGATCAGGTTGCCGCCGTGATCGAGCGAACGCTGCGGACGACGCCAGCCGACGCGACGCACTGGTCGATCCGCTCGATGGCGGCGGAAACTGGGTTTTCCCACACCACGATCCGCCGAATGTGGTCGGCGTTCGGCTTGCAGCCGCACCGTAGCCAGACATTCAAGCTGTCGAGCGATCCGCTGTTCGTCGACAAGGTGCGCGATATCGTTGGCCTTTATCTATCCCCACCGAACCGTGCGCTCGTCCTCAGCATCGATGAGAAAAGCCAGATTCAGGCGCTCGATCGCGAGCAGCCGGTCTTGCCGATGATGCCTGGCCTGCCGGAACGGCGCACGCACAGTTATGTGCGGCACGGTACGACCTCGCTGTTTGCCGCGCTCGACGTCGCCTCGGGGTTCGTCATCGGCAAATGCTACAAGCGGCACAGGGCAGTCGAATTCTTGAAGTTTTTAAAAGAGATCGATGCCCAGGTCCCTGAAGGCCTCGATGTCCATATCGTCATGGACAACTACGCCACCCACAAGACACCCAGGATCAAAGCGTGGCTCGCTCGCCGGCCGCACTATCATGTCCACTTCACACCAACTTCCGCGTCATGGATCAATCAGATCGAGCGTTGGTTCGCTGAACTCACCAGAAAGCAGATCCAGCGAGGTGTTCACACCTCCGTCAGGCAGCTCGAGACCGACATCCGTACCTTCATCGACCTGCACAACAGAAACCCGAAGCCCTTCAAATGGACCAAGTCAGCCGATCAGATTTTGGCTTCCGTCAAACGCTTCTGCCACAAAGCTCAACAGACTTTATGTGGCGAACTTTAGATTCACGTGACTAGCCCGCTGCCGATTGTGGCTGCTGTCCAGGGTCTTTGCCTCGCCGGAGGTCTCGAGCTTGCCGTTGCATGTGATGTTATATTCGCAGCTGATACTGCGCGTTTCGGCGATCAGCATGCTTCATTTGGCCTGATACCTGGTTGGGGAAACTCTCAACGATTGCCGCGAGCGATCGGACTTCAGCGCGCACGCGATCTCATGTTCAGCGCACGGTGGATCGACGCGACGACTGCGCAAGATTGGGGCTTGATCGCACACCTAGTGTCCGCGGACGAACTCGCGAGCAAGGCATTGGAATATGCCAACACATTGGCAACTCGCAGTCGCGAAGGTATCGCGACGATGAAATCGTTGTCGCTTACAGCGCTTGCGGGGAACGTCGAGGACGGACTGCAGGAAGAGATTGCGGCCGCGACCCGTGTACTGCTGGGAGCGGACGCTAAGGAAGGGCTCGCCTCTTTCAAGGAAAAGCGGCGTCCCAACTTCGCGTAACGAATCCCGAGGTCTCGGACCCCGCGGGAAAACACGTATGTGTTCATCGCTCCCGCCGTTCCGATCTTAACTTGGTTTGCGGGTGGATTTGCCTCAAAAGCCGCAAACGACACCGCGAAGAACCACAACTAGCTCTGGGAGAAGCCATGAGGGCGCTGAGTATCTTACCGTGCGTTGCTGCAATAGTCGCGGTACTTCAAGCCGCGGCCGTCCAGGCGCAGACCCAACCTGCCTCAGACCCCATCACCGTATCCGTCTTGACGCCACTAACAGGTTCGCTCGCGATCTTGGGGCAAGATGGCAAAAAGGGTCTCGAAATTGCAGTGCAGCAGATCAATGATGCTGGTGGCATAAACGGACGACGATTGTCCGTGGAGTTCACGGACTCGCAGGGCAAGCCTGACGTTGCGCGCCGCGAAATGGAGCGGCTCGTGAGGTTGCAGAAGGCCCCTTTGGTGGTCGGTTGCGATATCAGCGCGGCAACCTCGACTGCGGCGCAGTTCGCCGAGGCCTCCCAAACGCCCTTCTTCAACGTAAGCGCGGTCTCGTCCGAAATCATCAATCGGCATTATCAATGGTACTTCACGCAGCAGATCACCAGCAATGACGAGGCGGATACGACCGTCGCATTTCTGAAATTGCTCGCGGGCGGCGATGCCGAGCTCAAGGGCCAAAAGATTGCGCTGCTCTACGAGGACAGCCCGCGCGGTACCGATAGCGGGGAATTGGTCCGGAAATTACTGGAAAGGGCGGAGGCAAAGCCGGTCATTGAAGTTTCGTACAACCGTGCCGAGCGAAATCTCTTGCCTATCATGAAGAAGGTGCAAGAGAAGGAACCCACGATCCTCGTCTGGGCCGGATATACAGAGGATGTGGTGGCCGGCATTAAGGCGATGCAGCAGCTCGATTTCACCCCATACGTCGTTGGAATTGGCGGCGGGCCAGGTGATCCGCGCCTGCCCGAGCTCGTCGATCCGAAATTCATCGAACGGCTGAAACTCTCCAACATCGATTACTTCAGCCCGGATTTAAAGCGCGTTGCCCATCTGACGGAGCAATATCGGAAGAAATTCAATGCACTTCCGTCGAGTTACGTCGGCATGTGCTACGCCGGTGGCGTGACGTTGGGCAAGATCCTGCAACGCGCGTATGAAAGGACGGCGAGTCCCACGCGTGAAGACTTGCAAAAGCTTCTTCGCGGCTTTGAGCTCGATTCGGATCAGACTCCTATTCCCGGGGGCATTAAGTTCGATGCCGACGGAAGGAATACCGGTGCGCGAGCGCTCGTAGCGCAATGGAAGGAAGGCGCCAGCCGCAAAGCAACCGTATTCCCATCAAATATCGCCACGTCTACGACAGCGCCGCTAAGGTGAGCAATGGACATGCCTAGCGTCGAACTGTTGCTGCAAGCTGCGATCTCCGGGTTGTTGACAGGCGGCATCTACGCACTGATCGCAGTATCGCTCGCGCTCGTATTCGGCGTTATGCGCGTTCTCAACTTCGCGCACGGCGATCTGTTGATGATCGCCATGTACGGCATCGTCGTTTTGAATCAACAATTCGGACTGCCGCCGTATCTAGCTGCTGTCGTGCTCATCCCGGTAATGGGTTTATTGGGCGTCGTCTTGTTCCAATTCATCATCAAACCTGTGCTCGGAGCGAGCCCGCTTATGCAGGCCCAGCTCACAATCGGCGTGTCCTTCGTGATCCAAAGTGCAGTTCTGATGATGTTTGGAGCGGACCTATTCAATGCGAATTCGGCATTCGGGGATATGTCCTACCGCGTTCGTGGGATCGTTATAGGTGCGCCGCAACTAGCCGGTTTCATCATTTCGCTCCTGATGTGTGGGCTTGTCTCGGCGTTTCTCACGATGACCGAAGTGGGTCATCGTATCCGCGCAACGGCGCAGGATCCCACGATGGCATGGCTATGTGGCGTCGACATTAAGCGAACTCAACTCTTTGTCTTCGCCGGTTGCATCGCGATGCTCGCAGTGCCGGCCGGATGTTTGATGACATTCTCCTATGTCACGCCCACAACCGGTATCAGGTTGAGCCTTCTCTCATTGCTCGTTGTCGTCCTTGGCGGTCTCGGCGACCTAAGAGGCGCATTTGCAGGTGGATTGATCATCGGCTTGATCGAATCATTGGCCGCGGCGCTGCTTAATAATCCGGCGGCACCGTCGCTCACATACTTGGTGTTTGGCGCCGCGTTGCTCTTCCGCCCCAGAGGCTTGTTTGGCCGCGGAAGCAACGCATGAAAAAGCTTGTTTCGCGGATTGATCGACCGACTGTGGCCAGCATCGGGGCGATCGTTGTCTTCACCGCGATCGTAGCGGCATTCACGGAATCTTACGTGATCTCCGTCGCGGTCGGTTTGCTCACGTGGATGTATCTGTGCGTCTCGTGGAATATTATCGGCGGTATCGTCGGGCAAGTGTCGTTTGGACATGCGGCATTCTTTGGGATTGGCGGCTATGTCTCGACGTATCTCGCTTCCACATTCGGTATCAGCCCTTGGATAGGCATGGTGGCCGGTGGGGTGATCGCGTCGGCAGCCGCGCTTGCGGTCGGATACCTGCCATTTAGACGAAACATGAGCCCCCTGGTCTTCGCGTTACTGACCTTGGCATTCTCGTACATTCTTGAATTCGGGGTTGGCGGATTTCGGGCTCTTGGGGGCACGAACGGCCTGTATGCGAAGGCGATCGGAAAGTCATTGTGGGACTTTCGGTTCTCTGAGCCACGGGCATTTCTCTTTGTAATAGCCGCAATGCTGTGTCTCCTTCTAACAGCCGTCTCGCTGCTCTACGCGAGCCGTCGGGGGTTCTTTTGGCGGGCGGTCCATGACAATGAAGCCGCTGCGGCCGCGATGGGCGTCAATCCCTTTTACATCAAGCAGGAAGCGTTGGCCCTCAGCGCTTTTGCGGCGTCGCTCGCGGGTAGCTTCCAAGCGCAGTTCATCGGATTCATCGATCCACCATCGATGTTCGGTATCGAGATCACAATCTTCATTCTGCTTTTCACTGTGGTAGGCGGCGCCGGGACGCTACTCGGACCATTGGTTGGGCCCTTGGTGTTGTTTCCCGCCGGAGAACTTCTGCGTATTTATTTGCAAGATCATGGGGGCGGTGGTCTTCATCACATGCTCTATGGTGTCGCGTTGATCGCTGTCATTTTGCTGTGGCCAGGCGGGATAGTTGCGGGGTTGTCGCGACTGGGAATGTCGCGAGGGAAATTAAGAATCCCAGCTGCAGGTTCCGTGGCCGACGCTGCCGAAGTGGCAGTGTACTCCCAGGCGAGCGGTTCTAGTGTACTGGAGGTGAAGAAACTGAGGAAGGCGTTCGGCGGGCTGGTCGCCGTTAGCGACGTCTCATTCGACGTTAGGCGTGGCGAAATTCTGGGAGTTATCGGGCCAAATGGCGCCGGCAAGACAACGCTGTTCTCGATGCTGGGAGGGTTCGCTAGGCCAACATCTGGCACCATCCGCTTCGATGCTCAGGAAATTCAGGCGCTTCCGCCCTACGAGGTGTGCCATCTGGGGGTGGCGCGCACGTTTCAGATCGCTCAGGCGTTTCCCAGTTTGAGCGTCAGGGAGATCGTCGTGGCTTCGGCTCTCGTCAGGAACGAAGAAGGGCAGGCGGTCGCTCTTGCGGATCGAATCATCGGTCAAATGAATCTTGAGCACCGACGAGACGTCAGATCGGCTGAGCTGACCCTCGCTGAGCAGCGCAGGCTAGAGATCGCACGTGCTTTGGCGACAAAGCCCCGCCTCATCCTTCTGGACGAGACCCTTGGGGGGCTCACGCCGCGTGAGGCCGACGAAGCGATCGAGAATATCCGAAAGATTCGCGATCACGGCGTTACCGTACTCGTTATCGAGCACATGGTTCGTGCGGTCATGGCTCTCTGCGACCGCATAGTTGTGCTCGACGCCGGCGAGTTGATCAGCTTCGGAACGCCCGAGGAGATCAGCCGCGACCCGCGAGTGATCGAGGCCTATCTCGGGAATGCCGCATGAACTCTATGCTTCAAGTGTCGAACCTAGCGGCCGGATACGGATCGCTGCCGGTCTTGCGCGGGGTTGATGTAACCGTTGCGCCCGGTGAAGCGGTCGCGATCCTAGGCGCAAATGGCGTTGGGAAATCGACGCTGTTGCGTTGCTTGTCGGGCTTACTCGGATTCTCCGGCGATGCTCGCTTCCTGGATGAATCGATCAAGGGAAGCGCACCACATGCCATCGTGCGCCGCGGTCTGATCCAGGTGCCAGAAGCCCGCCACATCTTTCCGGACCTGACGGTCGTCGAAAACCTTTTGGTCGGTGGGACAGTATTGCGTCAAAGCAGTGAGCGCATGGCTGTCATGGATGAAGTGCTCTCATTGTTTCCGATCTTGGCTGAACGGAGGCGTCAGCTCGCTGGGACGATGTCTGGCGGCCAGCAGCAGATGGTCGCGATTGGACGGGCCCTCATGGGGAAGCCAAAGCTCCTCGTGCTCGACGAGCCTTCGCTGGGGCTTGCTCCGCTCGTAGTGAGGGAGCTCTACGAGGCGGTGCGGCGGTTGATCGGTACCGGTCTGACGGTGTTGTTGGTGGAGCAGGACGTCACGCTCGCTCTGCAAGTTGCAGCGCGAGCGTATGTGCTCGAGGGAGGGCGTGTCGCGCTGCAGGGCTCAGCTGCCGAGCTGCGCGAAAGTGATCACATCCGCGAGCATTATCTCGGATATTAATCAATTCAGCCCCGGTCGGGCTCGTCGACATCGGTGACGCCGATCTTGCGCATCGACGACTGTTGGCTGCCTCTCGTCTACGAACCGGGCGGTCGACAGCACGGCCGAGTTCCATCGCCGGGAGCTGGGAGGTTCAGGGTTTACCAGGTGACCGTCAGCGGCTCCGAAGATGCGCGGAGCGTCGGTGCGAAGAACCTTCCGGCGACGTCAGACCGGCGGGCATGCCAAGGCTGGCATCGACTACGGTAGCAGAACGACCTTGCCCGCAACCGCGCGGTCGGAGAGTCGGGTTGCGGCATCAATAAAGCGATCCAACGGGTGGCGGCTGTCGATGGCGACTTGCAAGCGGCCAGTCGCGACCATGTCGTAAGCTTCGTCGCACAGACGCAAAAACGCTTCAGAACGGTCTCGGAACAATCGTGTGATGGAAGAGCCGATGACGGCGATATCCTTTAGCAGGAGGTAATTCGCAGCAATCTTCGGAATTTGACCTGAGGCGAAACCCACTACAACCAACCGTCCCTCCGGCTTGATGCACCGGATCATCGCGTCAAAAGCGTCTCCCCCTACCATATCAATTGCCGCATCGACGCCCTCGAGATTGTTCGCCTCCAAGGCGGTGCGAAGCCCAGCCTTGAGATCCGGCATTTTGTCGGTGCGAATTACCAGGTCTGCGCCCAGATCACGAACCACTTGCTCTTTTTCAGCCGACGAGACGAGAGCGACCGAACGTGCGCCTAAGGCTTTGACATAAGAGACCGCAAGAGAACCCATACCGCCGGCCGCACCCGATATAAGAACCCATTCGCCGGCCTTCAGTCTAGCGCGGAGCCGAACAGCGGCGACGATGGTTGGAATCGCGGTGCCGCAAGCCGCCGCGGCTTCGATGGAAACGCCTGCCGGGACCTTCTGGCAGACGGCGGCTGCGGCGATCGTTTGTTGGGCAAATGCACCGCAATTCGGGGTCGCGACAACGCGGTCCCCTATGCGAAAATATTCTACGTCATCGCCAACGGCCAGGATCGTACCTGCAGCATCGCGGCCCGGTACGAAGGGCACAGGAGCCTTATGCTGATATTTTCCTTCCATCATGAGAAGGTCAGCGAAGTTGAGCGAGGCGGCCTCTGTCGCGATCAGAACCTCCCCGGGACGGGGTTCCGGAGCAGAAATGCGTTCAATCTTCGCATCTCGCCAACTATCGAGCCGATGCTGAACGACAGCCCATATCTGGCCGTTTGAAGTCAGATTCATCGGAGCATCCATTAGATCTATCCAATTACTGTGGCTTGTCGAAACGCGGCTGACGCTTTTCGAGGAAACTAGCTGTTCCTTCGCGAAAGTCGCTAGAGCCGTTGCTTCGGAGCATGTCCTGGTTCGCCAAGATGACTGCTTCATGCAAAGTCTGGAATGAAGCTTCGTACACTCCGCGTTTCATCATGCGCATCGAACTCGGTGCACACCAGGTTACGAGGTCTTGTGCGTACGCATAGGTCGCACTCCTCAGTTCGGCCAGCGGATATGTTCTGTTGACGAGGCCAAGCCGTTGCGCTTCGGGGCCTTCCACCCTTCGGGACGAGATCAGAAGATCAAGGGCATTCGCGTGCCCAACAAGTTCAGCGAGGATCCATGCTATACCATACTCGGCGCCGAGGCCGCGGCGAGCGAACGACGTACTGAAGATTGCCTCTTCTGAGGCGAAGCGGACGTCGCAGAAGAGCGCGTATAGCAACCCTAGACCCGCAGCCGCGCCATTGATCATGCCAATAACCGGCTTTGGTATGGATGGGAAATACGTGTGACGGGTCTGAAAATCGGCGCGGCGGTTCATGTCGAAGGACCTCGCTAGTTTTGTAGTGAGGTCGCTTGGTGTCTGACTTCCGAAGCCTGCAATATCACCGCCGGCGCAAAACGCTCGCCCAGCGCCGGTCAGAACAATTGCACGAACGTCGCGGTCGGCGGCGGCGGTGTGCATGATGTCGTAAAGCTCAGAAGTCAGCTGGTCGGTGATCGCGTTCAGGCGCTCAGGCCTATTCAGCGTCACCGTGGCAATCTGATCTTTCACTTCATAGAGGACCGTCGGCCGGCTTTCGTCGGTAGTCATCGTCCACTCGCACATGTCAGACGTACGAGATTACACCTTCGTACTGAATGGGCCCTACAGCTAAGACGGGCGGATGCGACGATCGCACATATATGCGCACTGGCGGATTGATCCTCACCGTGTCGAGGAAGCATTTGACCCGACGCGCCGCAGAAGAAAAGGTCATCTGATTTTCACGCTGCGCATGGAGGCGCTCCCATGGATCAGTTGATCTCAGTCCAACTTGACGAAACGGTCGCGGTTCTCACGTTAAATAATCCCAAGGCCCGTAATGCTCTCTCACGTAAGTTGATCCTCGAACTCATCGCCAAATTGGAGGAGTTGGCGACCGACAAATCGTGCCGCGCAATCATCCTAACCGGAGCAGAAGGTACGTTCAGTTCGGGAGGAGACATTTCGGGAATGACCGCCGATCGCCAAGTGCTCGACAGCAGGGCCTGGATGAAGACAGCCCATCGTCTGGTAAAGGCAATCGTAGGTTCCGAAAAGCCCGTTGTCGCAGCCGTGGAAGGCTACGCGTTTGGTGCGGGCTTGTCGCTCGCCACTGCGTCGGACTTCGTTGTTGCAGCCGCAAACGCAAAGTTCTGTCCTGCGTTCGCCAAGATCGGGCTCATTCCCGACATTGGACTGTTTTATACGCTGACGCAGAGGATTGGTGCTCCTCGAGCGAAAAGGATGATCATGTTGGCTGAGGTTGTAGAAGGGGCCCAGGCCGAGAAGATCGGGATTGTCGATCGCGTTGTGCCTGCAGGGCAAGCGCTTGCCGAAGCATTGGAAATCGCGAAGCAATATGCGGCTGTGGCGCCTCTGCCCCTGGCGCTGACCAAAACGGTGTTCGCTAGAGGTTGCGTCAGCCTCGAAGATGCTTTGGCTGCTGAAGTCGACTACCAGCCAATGCTGTTCCTTAGCGAAGATCATCGCGATGCGGCAAAAGCATTCTTGGAAAAACGCAAGCCGACGTTCCGCGGGCGTTGATCCCCTATGCACGAAGGTCCGTTCAGGATTGAACGGTTAGCCCGGTAGCCCGAAGAGCTTCAATTTCGGCTGCGGTCATCCATCCATCGAGTGCCTCCGCGAGAGATGTATTTTCGGCCTTTCGGGGAGGCGAGGGGCGATCGGGAACGGTTCGGCTGAAGCGCGGAGCCGGAGCCGGTTGCACCACGCCGTTCACTTCAATGAAGGTCTCTCTTGACTTCATATGCGGATGGAGAGGTGCCTCGTCCAGGTTTAGGACCGGTGCAAAACAAACGTCGGTTCCTTCCAAGATAGTGCACCATTCGTCGCGCGACTTGGACTTGATCACATCCGCGAAGACCGATCTTCCAGCCTCCCAATGGGCGCGATCGAATTGTGCCGGAAGGTCGGCTTCTTCAATACCCAGCCGTTCCAGGAGTTCCTTGTAGAATTTCCCTTCAATCGGCGCGATCGAGATCAGATTGCCATCTGCGCATTCGTAGATATCATAAAAGAACGCGCCGGAGTCGACGACATTCTCGCCCCGTCTGGGGCTCATCATGCCTGCGCCATGCATGCCAAAAATGCTTGTCATGAGATGAGCTGTCCCGTCGACGATTGCGGCGTCGACGACTTGCCCCTTACCGGAGCGTTGTGCCTCCATCATTGCGCAGACGATCCCGAAGGCCAAATAGGTGGCGCCACCCGCATAGTCGCCTAGCAGATTCAGCGGAGGGGCCGGCAGCTGTCCCTTTCTGCCGATCGCGTTCAAAGCGCCTGTCAACGCAATATAATTCAAATCGTGACCAGCTGCCTGGGCGAGCGGTCCGTGTTGTCCCCAGCCAGTCATGCGGCCGAAAACAAGCTTCGGGCTCCGTTCAAGGCAAATCTCGGGCCCCAGTCCCAATCGCTCCATGACGCCGGGACGAAAGCCCTCGATCAGGGCATCGGATCTTCCGATGAGATCGAGAACAATCTCGATTGAGGCTTTGTTCTTTAGGTCCAAAGCCAATGCCTTACGACCACGCAGCAACAGGTCGTATTTTTCTGGTCGGCGAATTCCAAGGCCGGAGTCCGTCTGCCGCTCGATGCGGAGCACATCGGCGCCCATATCCGACAACATCATGGCTGTCATCGGACCAGGGCCAATGCCGGCCATCTCGACGATCTTGAGTCCCGAAAGCGGTCCCATGAAAACTCCGATCAGGCGACACGTTGTGCAGCGACATTCGCTGGCTCGTTCGAAGTGAATGCCGGCGGCCGATGCCCGGAGAGCCGCGGCGTGTCACCAAATCCTAAACTGGTCAGCTTCAAATGAGCCTTCAATTCTTCTCTGACCGCGTCGACTATTTCCGTTTCTCGCGTCTGCAATGTTTCGCAGAGGCCACCGACTCCGAGCGCCAAATGGGGATTCGATCGCGCTGTTGGGACGGGAAATGCGATGACGCCATACCCCTCCACCACGCGGTTACGCGAGAACGTGTAACCGCGCTGCCGTACCTTGGACAGTTGCGCCAGAAGTTCGGGAATGTCGGTCTTCTCGCTGGTTGAAGCCGTGTACGCGTTCATTCGATGATAGAGGCGCCTAACCGCCTTTTCATCCATCGCACTCAGTAGGATTTGTCCGACGCCAGACGTGGCAAGCGGTCGTTTTTGTCCAATCTTGATGTGATGAGCAACAGCTGACGGCTCGTTCAAGACGTGAATGTACTGAGCCAGATCTTTATTGCGCGCGGCAAGCACGACCAGTTGCCCCGTCCGCCTTCCTATTGCCCGCATGAGTCTTGGCAATGCGCCATCTTCGAAAAGAGGCGGATTGATCCAGCTGCCGAGGAACGGCACTCGATCGGTCGGCATATAAGTGCGCTTCTTCCTATTGAAGTGCAGATAACCCATGGCGGTCAGGCTACGCAGCAGTGCAGCGGCGCTCGACTGAGGGTAGCCAAGCGCAGCGGCGACTCCGACCACGTTCAGCGGTTGCCGCACTTCGTCGAAATACTCGAGAATTTCAAGCGTTCGCACAGCGGACTTGACCACCTGAGCATCTTGAGAAGATGCGGTGTTGCCATCAGCGCTCATGGACATCTCCCTACGTTATTGTTTTCCGGGACCGTTTTCCGAACGGCGTTCTGTATTCTGAACGATGGTCATGAATTGTCAAGAGGTCAAATTGAATAGGAAAATCAGAGGGATGGATCCTGGATTTCGTTCGCTCGCGCTCTTTGCTGCGTCGAGATGGAGACGACATGGATGTGTTGAAGTCGCGGCATCGCTCTCCGAACGTTGACGCAAGAAAGCGCAGCGTCCACGAATGACCCTGAAGCGGCGACTATGAAGATGGAGCGCACATTCGTGAGTCAGTGGCTCAACGACGACCAACTGCAAGTGCAAGAACTGGTGCGCCGGATCGCGAAAGATCGCGTCGCCCCGCGTGCCCAGGATATCGATCGCAAGGCCGAATATCCTCAAGACATGTTCGACATGCTCAAGGACCTCGGTCTGTTCACCTTGCCTTTCCCGGTAGAATACGGCGGAACGGACAGCTTGCTATCCGCGTGCGTCGCGGTCGAGGAGCTTGGCCGCGTTTGTTACAATACAGCCTATCTCCTGGTTCTTCAGTGGGTGCCGATTGGCGCCATTCTCGCGGGTGGGTCCAAGGCCCAGAAGGACAAGTACCTGCCGGGGCTGTCCAACGGAACAATGCGCGGCGCTTTTTCTCTGACCGAGCCACAAAGTGGTTCTGATGTCGCGGGAATCAAAACACGAGCGAAGCGGGACGGTAAGGGGTATCGACTGAACGGCTCGAAGATCTGGTGCACAAACTCAGGCAATGCCGATTTCGTGTTGGTGGCCGCCCGGACGGGTGAAGACGGGTCGCGCGGCAAGATCAACATGTTCATCGTAGAGAAGGGCACTCCCGGGTTTGAGGTTGGTGCCAAGGAAGACAAGATGGGCGCTCGCGGCGTTGGCGCGCATGCTCTCTTCTTCGATGACGCCTATATCCCCGAGGAGAACCGCCTTGGAGACGAGGAGACCGGTTTCAAGGTTACGATGGCGGCGTTGAACGACTCGCGGCCAATTATGGCCGCGCGTGGTGTTGGTTTGGCGCAGGGCGCGATGGACCATGCCGTGGAGTTTATCAACAATCGTCGGGCATTCGGGCAGGCGGTCTCCGATTTCCAAGGTGTGCGATGGATGGTCGCGGACATGGCAATCCAAATCGCCGCGGCGCGCAACTTGACTTACGAGGCGGCAACCGCCGTCGATCGCGGAATTCGTGGGGCGCAACTTGCGCCACTTGCGGCAACGGCAAAGTGCTTTGCAACGGACACGGCGATGAAGGTCGCTACCGATGCAGTCCAGCTCTTTGGCGCATCGGGAATTTCCAATGAATACCCGATCAACCGCTACTTCCGCGACGCAAAGGTGCTTCAGATCATCGAAGGTACCAATCAAATCCAGCGAAACATAGTCGCGAAATCAGTGCTTCCGCGCTGACTACTCTCATGCTCTGAATCGGAGACGGATATGGAAACATTAGGAATTGGCCTGCATTTCGAGGATGCGACGCTCGGACGGAAATTCAAGACGATCGGCCGGACGGTGACCGAACCCGATATCGTCAATTTCATCAACTGCACCGGCATGACAGAGGTGTTGTTCACAAATCTGGAATTTCTGAAGAACGAGTCCGACATCAAGGGGCGTCTGGCGCCAGGCGCTCTGGTATTTTGTTTTGCGGAAGGACTGCTGGTGCAGGCAACGATGCAGCACACCGGCTTCGCTTTCCTGCATATGGATTTCAACATTAAAGGTCCGGTCGTCGCGGGGGACACTATTCACGTTGAATGCGAGGTGATCGAAGCGCGACGCAGCAAGAATAGGCCCGGTCGGGGATTGGTTCGGACACGTAACGTCGTTCGCAGGCAAGATGGCTCCGTCGTCTTGGAGTACACACCGCTTCGCATGATGAAGGCGCGCTCCAACGGTTAGGGTGAGGCATGGCACTCAATAACGATTCGGGGCCCGATCGGCCTACGGGGCCGCTTGCCGGGGTCCGGGTAATCGATCTTACGATCAACGTCCTCGGGCCGGTGAGCACGCAGATCCTGGGCGACATGGGTGCCGACGTAATCAAGGTCGAGGCGCCTCATGGCGATGACATGAGGCGAATCGGCCCCTCCCGCAGTGACGGGATGAGCGCATTCTTTCTGAACATGAATCGCAATAAGAGATCGATCGTGCTCGATCTCAAGCAATCAGACGATCGCAAAACTCTACACGAATTGGTGGGGACGGCCGATGTCTTCGTTCATTCAATGCGACCCAGTGCGGCCGCGCGCCTCGAGCTTGACTACAAGAAGCTGTCGCGAGAGAGCTCGCGTCTAATATACGCGTCCGCCGGTGGGTACCGAAATGATAGTTCCAGGCGGGACTGGCCGGCTTTCGACGACGTGATCCAAGCTGCTTCGGGACTTGCCGCAATGAACAGACTGGGCGGAGAGCCGCGATATCTCCCGACCGTCATTTGCGACAAACTGTGCGGGTATATCCTCGCGTCATCCGTCGCAATGGCGCTCTATGCGAGAGAGCGCACGGGAGTTGGCCAGGAAGTCCACGTAGCAATGATGGATGCAATGGTCGGCTTCAACATGATCGAACACTTGTGGGGCGGCGTACTCGATCAGCCCGAGCTCGGCATCGGTTATGGTCGTTTAATGACGCCACATCGGCGGCCCTACAAGACGAGGGATTCATATATCTCGCTGCTGGCAGTCACAAATGACCAGTGGCGACGGCTGTTCGTGGCCATTAATCGGCCGGAACTCGCCGAAGATCCGCGCTATTCTCGCTTGGAGGCGCGGGTCAAGAACATCGACGAGCTCTATGGCATAATCTCCGATGCGATCGAGAGCGATACCACAAGTGCTTGGCTTGAGCGACTGACGGCGGCCGATATTCCGAATGGTCCGGTCGAGGATTTCCAAGACGTCTTCCACGATCAGTATCTTACGGAGAACGGCTTTTTCCGGCGGTTCCAACACCCGACGGAAGGAAAAATTGTATCAATGGCGCCTTTTGCGAGCTTCTCAAAGACCGCTGCTTCGGTACATCGATTTCCGCCCAAGCTGGGCCAGCATACCAGCGAGATAGTCGAGGAACTTGCGGCTCGCCGTGAAAAGCGGTCGCCCCCTTAGTCGGGCCAAGAAGGACTTGCCTGCAACTACGTCAGGCGGGGACCAATCGATCTTATGTTTCGCGCCACGAAATTCGGCTTGCGTAATGGCAGTTGTTCAGTCATTTCACTAGACTGGTAGAAGCAGCGCTGGGCTTCGAGGCTTCAGGTGCGAACCGAGATGGACACATTGCAGCAGCGAAGTGCCGAGAGGGCCTCTCCAGGAGCACGCAAAGGCAGGCGTAAGGCAGAAGCGGCGACGACGGGTCCTCGCTCGTTGCAGCGGATGTTGGGTATCTTCGATTTCATTGCGCGCTCGCCTGACGGGCTGTCCCTTGCAGAGCTTGCGAACCAATTGGAATCTCCAAAGAGCAGCTTGCTGACCCTGTTGCGACCACTTGTTGCATCCGGTTACCTCGTGCACGCGAGCGGTCGATACAGTCTCGGCAACGAAAGCTTTGTGCTTGCCTCAAATATCATGTCGGCACGAAAGTTTGCGACTGTCGTTCGAGGCGTGATGGTCGAGCTACAACGTCGTTGCCCCGAAACGATCATCTTGGCCGTCATGGACCGCGCGGCGCAGACGGTGATGTATACGGACGTACTCGAGAGTCCGCAGCTCATCCGATACTCGGTACCTCCCGGAACGACGCGGCCACTGTATGGGTCTTCGGCTGGTCAGGTGCTCTTGGCGTTTCAAGACGAGCGATGGCGGGAGCAATTTCTTCGAAAAGTCCGCCTCAAGTCCCTTACTCCGCGAACAATAGCCAGCACAGACGCCCTGCGCCAACGGCTCACCGAGGTCAGGGACGCGGGCGTTTGCGTGAGTATTTCAGAGGCGGTCGATGGGGCGACCGGCGTTTCTGCGCCAATATTTGGATCCGATGGTTCACTATTAGCGGCGCTTTTGATCGCTGGTCCCACGGATCGTTACGGTCGAGAAGGACAAAACTGGAGCGACCTGGTCAAGGAGTTTGCTTCTCGTGCTTCCCGAGCCGTCGGTTATCCAAGCTGAGTACCGGGCACCGAGAGCTCGGCAACTCATATGTGTTTTTGGCTGCGCGCCGCTTCAATGCATCTGCGAAATGTTAAACACTCCTCCGTCGTCGCCCAACTGATGTTCTGACGGGCGCGGCGGAGTTCCGCGCATGAAGTTGGATTTTGACGATCGCGAGAAGGCCTTTCGCAGGGAAGTGCGCGACTTTCTCAAAGTCTCACTGCCGAACGACATCTATCGCAAGATGATGCGGGCCGCTCATGCGGAAAAAGCCGATATCGTCCGATGGCAGAGAATCCTCAACAAAAAGGGATGGGCGGTCCCTCATTGGCCGCAGCAGTGGGGCGGCACGGGGTGGACCCCGGTTCAGCGCTACATCTTTGCGGAAGAGATCACTCAGTGGCCAGCTCCGGAGCCGTTGTCGTTCAACACAACGATGGTTGGCCCAGTCATCTCTACGTTCGGTAGCGAAGAGCAGAGAAAGCGCTTTTTGCCATCCATTGCCAATCTCGATATTTGGTTTTGCCAAGGGTTCTCCGAGCCTGGTGCAGGTTCGGATCTAGCGTCGCTCTCAACGTGGGCTGAACGTCGGGGTGATCATTACATCATCAACGGCCAGAAAATCTGGACGTCGACCGCACATCATGCCGATTGGATATTCCTCCTGGTCCGGACCTCCCGATCAGCCAAGAAGCAGCAGGGGATCAGCTTCATTCTCGTTGATCTACGAACTCCCGGAGTCGATATTCGGCCGATCCTCACGATCGACGGTCAACACCATACGAACGAGGTCTTCTTTACGGACGTCCGCGTCCCTGTGGCCAATCTTGTCGGGGAGGAGAATCGAGGATGGGAGTACGCCAAATTTCTCCTGGGTAACGAGCGGGCTGGCATCGCCCGCGTTGGCTTGTCAAAGGCGCGCCTGCGCGAGGCAAAAGCGCTCGCCGTCCGCCAACTCACGCGATCTGGCTCGCTTTGGGACGATCCCGAATTCAGACGGGAATTCGTGCGCCTGGAGGTGGAGCTTAAATCAATTGAAATTACCGCGATGCGGCTGCTGACTGCAAACGTAGAGGGGAAGCCCGACCCGATGTCCTCGATTTTAAAGATCAAGGGGGCAGAGACGCAGCAGCGAGCCGCTGAGCTGATGTTCAAGGCCGCAGGCCCCCACACGATTCCAGCAAAGTGGGAGAAATGCAGCGAGCCGATCGTTTCGGTGGAAACCTTGAACGACTGGGCGGAAGGTAAGGCTCCGACCTATTTCTTCAGCCGCGCTGCATCAATTTACGGTGGATCCAACGAAATCCAACGAAATATTCTGGCCAAAGTAGTGTTGGAGCTCTGAGGTGGATTTCGATCTGAGTGAAGAGCAGACCTTGCTTAAAGCGAATGTCGAACGACTTGCGGAAAGTCTTGGTCGTTTTGCCAACACGACCTCGCGGTACCCATCCCGAACGACGAGCGATCGCGAGGCATGGTCCCGCTTTGCCGAATTGGGACTTCTTGCCCTGCCTTTCTCCCCAGAGGACGGCGGCTTAGGTGGGACATCGATCGAAACCATGCTTGTGGCCGAGGCACTCGGTCGTCACCTTTGTCCGCTCCCGTACGTGGCCTCGATCGTGCTTGCCGGGTCTCTATTGCGCTTTGGGGCGACGGCTGAGCAGCGTCGTTCGCTCGTGCCAAATATCATCGACGGCACCGATATCATCGCCTTCGCCTTTCAAGAGCCTGGTGCGCGCTACGATCTCGCCGACGTTCAGGCGACGGCGAAGTGGAGCGGCTCACAGTGGGAGCTGGTCGGGCATAAGTGCGGTGTCGTAGCTGGCGACGAAGCACGTTGGATCATCGTGAGTGCGCGAGTTGCTGGAAGTCGCTTCGATCAGGATGGCATTGGATTGTTCCTGGTCGAGGCAGGGATACCTGGCTTGTCGAGACGCAGTTATGTGGCGCAGGACGGTACCCGAGGTGCCGAGATCATTCTTTCGAATGTGTGCGTCGCTGCCGACGCTAAGTTGGATGCAAGCACGAAGAGCATCTCAGTCATTGAACGAGCAGCGGATTGTGCCCAAGCAGCGAATGTTGCCGAATGCGTTGGCTTGATGGAGTCGATGCTGAACATAACGGTTCTCTACCTGAAAACCCGAAAACAGTTCGGCAAAGCAATAGCCGAATTCCAGGCTCTGCAACATCGCGCGGCAGACATGCTTGTGGCGCTCGAGCAGGCGCGAAGTATGGCCCTGTACGCTGCGGCAATGGTCGAGCACGAAAAGGCGGAAGAGCGGCGGCGAGCGCTTGCTGCGGCAAAAATTCAAGTCGGAGAATCTCTCAGGTTCATCGCGTTCAATGCGGTGCAGCTCCACGGTGGCATAGGCGTGACGGAGGAATGTGCGATCGGTCCACTCTTTAAGCGCGCTACGGTCCTCGGAATGTATCTAGGTGACGCCGAGCACCACCTCGCGCGACTGACGGAAGCGGGGGGATTGGCTGAGCTCCGGACAGCGGAAAAATAGGGGGCGCTTATATGTTTATGGTAGGCCTTCTCCGGGGGCAAAAAATTCTCATAACAGGAGGCGGCACGGGCCTTGGAAGAAGCTTCGCGGGGCGGCTCGCGGAACTGGGGGCTGAAGTTGTCATTTGCGGTCGTCAGGCAGACGTCCTGGCGAAAGCCGTGGAAGAGATCCAGGCAAGTGGTGGACAAGCGTACTTTGAGCAATGTGACGTGCGTGATGCCGAGCAGGTCGAGCGCATGTTCGATGCAATCTGGAGCAAGGGGCCTCTGACCGGCCTGATAAACAACGCAGCCGGAAACTTCATCGCCAGAACCGAAACCCTGTCGAGCCGGGCGTTGGATGCCGTACTGGGCATCGTTCTGCATGGGTCTGCCTACTGCACGGTGGCCGCAGGCCGCCGATGGATCGAGGCGTCCGCGAGGGGAACGATTCTATCGATTGTCACGAGTGCGGCTTGGCAAGGGCGAGCGTTCACAGTGCCGTCTGCTGCAGCCAAGGCGGGAGTGCTCGCAATGATGAAGAGCCTGGCCGTCGAGTGGGGACCGAAAGGCATTCGGACACTGTCGCTCGCACCTGGCCTTTTTCCGACGAGAGGGGCGTGGGACCGATTGTACCCAGATCAATCTCAGGAGGCGCCGCAAGAGATGCAGGTGCCCCTGCGACGGCTTGGCGATCACACTGAAATCGCGAATCTCGTCGCCTATTTGATGTCGGACTATTCCAGCTACATCAACGGCGAGTGCATCACCATTGATGGAGGACGTTCCCTTCAGGAGGGTGGGGCGGTCGGCACGAAGAAGCTGCTCGAATGGACACCTGATCAGTGGAGCGAGTTCAGATCTCGGCTCGCTGGCCGAACATGAAGTAATGCGGAGGAAGGCGCCGCAATTGGCTTTCAAGCGAAGGGCAAGAATCCCTGGAGATGCCTGAAAACCTCCGAGGCATTCTGAAGACGCAACAGGCTACGTATCAACGACAAGGAAAGACCATGAAATACACCGACTTTCAGTTCCTGAAGTTCGACAATAGAGCGAACGGGGTTCTCCTCATTACGATCAATCGGCCCGAAGTCATGAATGCGACGAACGGCCGCCTGCACTGGGAACTCACAAAGATCTGGGACGTGGTCAATCATGACCCAGCCGTTCGGGTCATCGTCGTAACTGGTGCCGGCGATCGTGCCTTCTCTGCCGGCGGAGACTTGTCGTGGATCGCGGAGACCGTCGGAAATCCCGACAAGGTTGCCGACACGATGAAGGAGGCGGGCGACATCGTATTCAATATGCTCGCCTGCGAGAAGCCCGTCGTTTCCGCGATCAACGGCGTAGCGGTAGGAGCGGGGCTGGCGGTGGCGATGATGGCGGACATCAGCATCATGGCCGAAGAAGCGAAGATTACCGACGGCCATGTCCGCCTGGGCGTCTCGGCTGGAGACCACGCTGTAATTCTCTGGCCGCTGCTGTGCGGACTAGCCAAGGCCAAGTACTATCTGATGACCGCGGAATTCGTGGATGGCAAAGAAGCAGAGCGAATTGGCTTGGTAAGTCTTTGTGTCCCCAGGGCCCAGCTGCTCGATAAGGCGCTGACCACCGCCAACAAGCTTGCGACGGGAAGCCAGCTGGCGATCCGGTACACCAAGCGATCCCTCAACAATTGGATGCGATTGGCGCAGCCTGCGTTCGATGCCTCATTAGCGCTGGAAATGCTCTGTTTCCTGGGCGACGACGCAAAGGAAGGGGTGGCCGCAATCAGAGAGAAGCGCGAGCCAAAATTTCCATCCGCCAGGTAAATTGAGCGGCTAAAAACACAGTCATGTGGTTTGTGCCATCGCTGGCGAATTGCATTGACTGAAAACGAAGAACGGAGCCTCCTTACAAAAGGGGAGCGGCGGATTGTGCGCCGCGGCTCCAAGTGTTCAAGGCGGATAAAATGGATCTGGGTCTGAAGGCAAAGTCGGTCGTGGTCACCGGCGGTGGTTCAAATATTGGGCGAGAAATCGTGCTCGGCTTTGCGGCCGAGGGAGCGAATATCACGATTGATATCGATCCCGAGCAAGCTGAAAAAACCGCGAGCCTCGCCCGCAAGGCCGGAAGCGGGACCTGCCAAGTCATAAAAACCGACGTAACCGATCTTGCCCAAGTGCAAGCGATGTTCAAAGCCGCTGTGGACAAATTTGGCGGCGTCGATGTCCTTGTCAACAATGTCGGCTGGGACAAACTCCTGTTCTTCACGCAGACAGATCCAGAATTCTGGCAGAAGATCATCAAGATCAACTTTGTTGGAAATCTGAACTGCACGAAGACAGCTCTCGATATCATGATTCCGAAGAGCGCTGGCTCGATCGTTTCGATCAGTTCAGACGCAAGCCGGCAGGGCGAACCGAGGGAGGCCGTCTACGGAGGCATGAAGGCGGCCGTGAACAGCTTCATGAAGACCGTAGCCCGGGAGAATGGCAGGTATGGAATCCGCTGCAACGTTGTCTGTCCCGGCGTAACGATTCCGAAGGAAGCCGGCGATGTCGGCGGCACCAGCATGTGGTCGAAGATGGACGACATGTTCACTGCCGATCAACTCGAGAAGGTCGCTAAGGCGCTTCCGTTGAGGAAGATCGGACGTCCGGAGGACATCGCCAGTGCGGTGGTGTTTCTATCTTCCACCAAGGCCGCGGGCTACATCACCGGGCAGGTGCTGTCCGTCTCCGGCGGATACAGCATGATTGGCTGATGCCGCGCCGCTTTCCGAAACTAAGAGCCTTTTTTCCTGAGGTATGGCAATGGCCGTTCGTTTTGACAACCGCGTCGCTCTTGTGACGGGCGCCGGTGCTGGGCTTGGCAAGTGCCATGCCTTGTTGCTCGCATCGCGAGGCGCCAAGGTCGTCGTGAACGACCCTGGTGGCTCGACCGCCGGTCAAGGTGGATCGAACGCGGTCGCCGATACGGTGGTCGACGAGATCAGAAAATCCGGGGGCGAGGCAATAGCCAACTACGATAGCGTTGCTGATCGTGCCGGCGCGGAACGCATGGTGCGGACCGCCATCGAGAGTTATGGGAAGATCGATATTGTCGTAAACAATGCGGGAATCCTCCGCGACAAGACGTTCTCAAAAATGGAGCTGGATGACTTCGACGATGTCATCAAGGTGCATCTTTTGGGATCGGTCTATGTCACCAAAGCCGCGTGGCAACATATGATCGATCAGAAGTACGGTCGAGTTGTCTTGACGACGTCTGGCTCCGGGCTCGCAGGGAACTATGGGCAGTCGAACTATGGTGCGGCCAAGACGGGCATGATTGGCTTGATGCACAATCTCATGACCGAGGGCGCGAAATACAACGTCAGGATCAACTCGATATCTCCCGTTGCCGCGACGCGGATGACGGAGGGACTTCTGCCCGAACAAATGCTCAAGAAGCTGGATCCAAGGCAAGTGTCCCCGGCAGTGGCTTGGATGTGTAGCGAGGAATGCGACGCGACGGGCGAGATCATCGCGGCCGGCGCCGGCTATTTTGCGCGAGTGAAACTCGTCAAGGGCGCGGGTGCCGTGGTTGGAAATGGCGAGATTGCGACAATAGAGGATTTCGTTGCTGCTAAGGAGCAGATCTTTGATCTGAACGGTGCGGCGCCGTATTCGAAGACGATAGATGACGACACGCGCAGGATCCTGGGAATGGCCTAGAGGCATGGGTCTTAGCCAGGTCTCGAAGTCGTAGTCGCCGGAATGTCTGGTGTGCTCACTGTGTTGACTTGATCGCGAGCGCGTCAAGTTTCAACGGGTATCCGACAAGCCTGCACGTCTATCCAGATAGGTGACGGCAAGGCCTTGATGGCTTGGCCAGGAAAATGGCCAAGGGTCGATCGGGATCGTGCCCGAGGGACGAGTCTCGCGTTGAGAAGATCAAGCAGATGGGGCCAGAGAAGATTGCTCCGCTCTGCGGTTATCTGATCTCCGACTCCGCCAAGGACGTCACGGGCCAAATTTTTGGTGCGCGCATGAACGAGATTTTCCTCTTCAGCCAGAACAGTCCGATCCGCTCGGTACAGCGTAGTGAAGGCTGGACGCCGCAATCGATCGCTGAGCACGGTATGCCGGCATTGAAGGGATCCTTTTACAAGCTTGACAGGTCGGCAGACGTCTTTAACTGGGATCCAATCTAAAAGGCGGCATAGGACGCGGTGCAAGAGTGGCCGAGAATGGCCGGCCCGCGCCCCCAAGGCTCTAGATATCAGATGAGATCTCTCTCTCTCTCTCTCTCTCTCTGACTTGTTAGGTGCTTCCGCTCTCTAGGAGAGCGCAGCTGGCGCCAGTCGCAAGGTCCGCTTGGGCTAACGAGCGGCCCACCGACGGCTCCGACAGGTGGAATCAGCAGCGAGAAGTGCTCTCGCTTCGTTTCGGCTGAGTGAGGGGAGTTTTCACGACCGCTTCTCTAGTCCAGGCAAGCGCTAATGAGGGCGGCTACGCCTGGCCAGCTAAGCCAGGCGTTTCCTGGGGCGAAGCGCGACGCTATCCCGGAAGCATTAATCCGCTGTATTGTTCCAGGTGATAGTCGCTGTCGCCCCAAGTCATATCGATGCAGCGAAGTCTCTTAAAATAGAGCCCTACAGACATCTCGTCTGTCATGCCCATTCCGCCATGTAGCTGAATGGCTAGTTCGCCAACGAGACGACCTGCCCGACCGACCATGGTCTTCGCGGTTGCGAGGGCGCGCCGACGCTCGTCACGGTCCGGGTTGTCGACTTCCGCGGCTGCCAGAACCGCAACAGCGCGGGCTTGCTGGAGCGCGGTAAACATATCCGCGATACGATGCTGGAGAGCCTGAAAACGTGCCAGCGGTTGACCGAACTGGGATCGCGTTTTCAGATACTCAGCCGTCGTCTGCAACAAGGCCTCGATTGCGCCAACCGCCTCAGCGCATAGAGCGGCAATACCTCGATCGACGGCCCATTCTAGCAGCGGATAGCCTTCGTTCACCTCGCCGATGACAGCCTGAGCCGGAACATCTTTCAGTTGGACTTCTGCGCAGCGCATTCCGTCAATGGTGGGAAAGGGACGTGCAGAAAGGCCGGGAGCTTTGGAGTCAACCAGGAACAGGGTTACTCCGGTGCGATCCGTCAGCTCAGCTGCGGTCCGGGCAGGGATGATGAACTTGTCCGCGCTATCTCCCCCAAGAACGACGCACTTGCGGCCGGATATCCTCCAACCGGTTCCGTCCAGGCGCGCGCTAGTGGCGACATGGGAAAGATCAAAGCCGCCTTCTGGCTCGTTGGTTCCAACACAAACCTTCAACTCTCCTGCCGCAATCGAGGGAAAGAGCGAAGCGCGCGTCGACTCGCTGGCTCCGCGGGCCAGCAAGGCGGCCGACACGACCGCAGTTGGAAGGAATGGCTCCACAACCAAACCCCGTCCGAATGCCTCCATAACGAGCATGGTCTCAATCGGGCCGCCACCCATGCCCCCGTCACTTTCGGGGATGTTCAAGGACAACAGTCCCAACTCTGCGAGCGATGCCCAGTTCTGAGGTGAATACCCTAGGGGACTGGCGGCCAACTTTCGTCGGCTGGCGATGTCATATTCTCGTTCCACATAGCGCGCGACGGTTCGCGCCAGCATTTCCTGTTCGTCGCTAAGCTTAAAATCCATGATCAGCCCAAGATTGATTTAGCAATGATAGTCTTCTGTACTTCGCTCGTGCCCCCGTAGATCGTGCTCTTTCGGAAATCGAAGTAAGCGGGTGCCAGTGCATTGATGTCCTCGCCGCCGGCGGTTTCGCCAGACCACCCCAACTCGAGTGCTTCCGGCAGATAAGGCAGCGCATATGGTCCAGCGGACTGAAGCAGTAGGGCAGTCGCCTCCTGCTGGATCTCAGATCCTCTGATTTTCAAGACCGAAGCAACCGCGCCAGCGTCGGCCCCTTCCAGCGACATAAGGCGACGCATGGCCCATTCGTGAGCGGTGACTTCCATCTCAAGCAGAGCCACGCGATCGCGAAATCGATCGTGTTCAATCAGCGATCGGCCGCGGAAACGCTGTCGCCCCGCCTGCGTGCGGACTTGCCGCAGGAGACGCTTGCAGAGGCCTAGTCCTGCGATACCGGTACGTTCATGACCAAGCAGAAATTTGGCGATCTCCCAACCCGCGCCTTCGTCGCCGACGCGATTGGCTACCGGGACCTCGACCTTATCGAAAAAGACCGAATTAATATCATGCCCCTGATCAAGGGTCTTGATCGGCTGCACGGTGATGCCTGGTGTCTTCATGTCGACCAGAACAAACGAAATTCCGCGCTGCGGCCGATCCTCGTTCGATGTACGCACCAAGCAGAAGATCCAGTTGGCCCACTGGGCGTATGTTGTCCAAGTCTTCTGTCCGTCGATGATGTAGTTGTCACCCTTCCGTTCAGCGCGGCATTTAAGCGATGCCAGATCTGATCCCGCGCCAGGCTCCGAATACCCCTGGCACCACCAGTCTTCCATCGTGATGATCCGGGGCAAATACGTTCGACGCTGCTCCTCCGTACCGAAGCGCATCAGAACGGGCGCAAGCATCGTCAGCCCCATCGGAATCTGACGTGGAGCGCCGCCGATATGGCATTCTTCGTCGAAAATATTCCGGTAAATGGCATTCCAGCCGGTGCCGCCGTACTCTTTAGGCCAGCTAACGGCGCCCCATCCTTTAGCGTGCAAAATGTGTTGCCATCGCAGGTAATCGTCGCGACCCACGCGCCGCAGGCCCAACACCTTCTCGCGAATGTCGGATGGCAGATTTTCCGCAACGAAGGCGCGGACTTCTGCCCGCAACGAGACTTCGTCTTTCGATTCGTGGAGATCCATTAGATGGTCTTATCCTTCATTACTTCTTCTGCGTCGCGACGAGGTGGGGAGGGGTTGACGACGACGCGAGCGACGGTTGCAACTATACCGCTGAATTCCGGCCATCCAACAGTGCCTCGATTTTTGGATCGGTTCTCATTCCGACCGAACCTCTCCAAACGTCTGCCAGCGGTCGCCGTCAAATCTCATAAGCTTGTACTGCTTGATCGGAGAATAGTCGGTGGGAGAAGTGTTCAGCTTGATCCCAGGAATCAGAAGCGGGAGCTCGAGATCGTGTAGGCTCGATGCGGTCCGCATCACGCTTTCGCGCGTAAGGTCGTCCCCGCACTGCTTCAGCACTTGCACCATCGCTATCGCCTGAAGATATCCGAACGCCGTTTGGTCGTTCTTGGGTCCCTCAGGGTAGTACTTATCCATAAAGGCCTTAAATTCGATCATTCCTGCATCGTTCGCCCACGCTGGATCCTCGGGATCCTTGCGATAGGCGGCGGAGATAGCGCCCTTTGCGTTGTCTAGTCCTGCCGGTCGGAGGACCGTATCAATGGCAATCGAGGTATTCGAAAGATAGACCTGCGGCTGCCAACCGATGTCTCCGAGAGTACGAAGGGTCTGGCTCGAAAATTTGCTTAACGCGGCGACGATCAAAGTGTCCGCCCCGGACGACTTCAGAGAGACAATTTCAGAAGTTATCGTCGGGGAAGTGATGTCGTAACCTGCCTCAGCTACGAGCTGGGAAGCCTTTTCTCCGAGGCCGCGTTTCAGGCCATCGAGGTAGTCGCGCCCGAAATCGTCCCGCTGGTAAATGATGGCGATTTTTGCGTCCGCATTGCGGGAGAGAATGTGTTTGGCGTAGATCGTCGCTTCAATCTGGTAGCTGGGAATCCAGCCCATCGTCCAAGGGAACGCTTTGGGATTCGAAAACTTTGACGCTCCGGATGCGACAAACAGTTGCGGAATCTTGAGCCGGTTCATGTAGGGCATGATCGCGGAATTGGCCGCTGTTCCTGTGGCGCCGAAGATGAGGAGGACTTCGTCGCTGTCGATCAATTTTCGCGTTTGCTCAACCGTCTTTGGCGGACTGAAGGCGTCATCGTAGCTGATGAACTTTATCGTACGGCCGTTGACGCCGCCTTCGTCATTAACCTTCTTGAAATACGCGGCTTCAGTTCGGCCAATCAGCCCGTAAGCGGACAATGGCCCGCTATAAGGCATGGTGTTGCCAATCCTGATCTCGGTATCGCTGACGCCAGGTCCGTACCGTTTCTCTGACGCTTGAGCGCCCGATCCGAACGAAAGGCAAAGCAGCCCGAGGGTGAGCCGTCGAAGAACCTGGCCGCAATCCGCAATGGTGACGCGCATTATCTTCTCCAGCGCAATTGAGGAGTCCTGCCGCACGAAACGTCCGATTTCGCCCACGGAAATGCCGAACATGCATCGCGCTGAGCTGATATATTGACCTTTCGGGCGCAGAATTCCGTTGACGCGCTGAACGCACCATCATGCGCGTTGCGCGGTGGGTCAATCGCGCAGAGGCATTCGTCACATACGTGTCGATTATGTCTCTGGCGAAGCGAAAGCTAAGTGCAAACTGCAGAAAGAGGGCCGCCAAGCATGGAGCTGGCGGCCCAAGTCTAGGGAGGGAGTCCGTGCAGGACTCTCGCGCCCTTAAGTTCGCCAACTTGCAGCCGAGCGCAAGCCTTGCAGAACATTTGGACATGGTTGTGCGATCAGGTTGCGACGGGCTGCGCGATATAGAACGCACGGATGTGTCATTCACGGCCAGCGTCTTGAAGTCCTGGCCCGGTCGCAAATAGTCGAATTCGCTCAATGAGCGGCGCAGGCCGAAAGCAGAGATCAACACCGGTGGAAGGGCAATGAACGTGGATCAGGCGCCAGCATCAAGACTACCGTCGCAGCTCTATCGCCATCCGGACCTTCGCCGACTATTGGCTCCAGGTAGTATCGCTGTTTACGGAGCCACGACCCGGCCAGGATCGTTCGGAGAGCGGACGGTTCGAAATCTTCTGTCATTCAACGGCGAAGTGTTTCCGGTAAATCAAAAATACGAAGAAGTGCTGGGCCGAAAGTGCTATCCTTCGCTAAAGGCACTTCCGAAGTCGCCCGATTGCGTCGTCATCGTGGCTGGACGCGAGTCCGTCGAGAGCATGGTCGAAGACGCGATCGAAGCTAAGGCGGGCGGCATATTGATCTATGCCTCCGGCTACAGCGAGACCGGAAAAGCCGACCGCATTGCTCAGCAGGACAAGTTGGCCAAGCTTGCGCGGCTATCGGGTATCCCGATCATCGGGCCAAACTGCATCGGTATATACAACCTCACGCTTGGCATGGCGACGACGTTCAATCCGACTGATCTTCCGAAGCGCGAGGAGAAAGCGGCCGGAATCGGTCTAATTACGCAGTCCGGCGCGCTAGGCATCTCGCTTCTGCAGGGCGTCAAGACAGGGTTCTCCTTTTCTCATGTGCTCACAAGCGGAAACTCGTGCGACGTCGACGCGGCGGACTATATCGCTTATCTGGCAGAGGATCCGGACTGCAAGGTCATCGCGTGCCTATTCGAGGGCATGTCCGATCCGCGACGAATCTTCGATGCTGCATCTGTGGCTTGGGATCATGGCAAGCCTGTCGTGATGTACAAAATCGCCACAGGCGAGGAGGGGGCGCACGCCGCCGTTTCGCATACTGGCTCACTAGCAGGATCGAACGCAGCATACATGGCGATGTTCGAGAGAGCCGGGATCGTTGTGGTTCACGATTTCGAGGCGCTGATCGAAACCGCCGCGCTGTTCGCGAAAGCCGGACGGATGCGAGGCGCCGGCGTAGCGGTCGTTTCTTCATCCGGCGGTGCATCAATCATTTGCGCGGACAAGGCTGAGAAGTTTGATGTGCCGCTGCCCCAGCCGAATGCAGAGACGACCGCGATCCTGAAGATGCACATTCCGGAATTCGGCTCGGCGCGCAACCCATGTGACGTTACGGCGCAAGTCCTGTCAGATCCCAAGTCGCTGCCAGCGTGCTGTGAAGCGCTTATCACTGATGAAGAGTTCGGAGCTCTCGTTCTGCCTCATCTAGTGGCAAGCGAAAGCAGCGCCGAAAGGATCAAGATCTTAGCCGAACTTGGTCGCAAGCACGGCAAGCTAATGTGCTTGGCGTGGATGACTGCCTGGTCCGACGGGCCCGGCAGCCTGCAGGCGGAATTGGAGCCGCACGTTGCTCTCTTTCGCTCGGTAGACAGATGCTTCGCAGCCATTTCCGCCTGGCAGAAGCGCGAGAAGCGTCTGGCGGCCGGGCAGAGCCTACGATCTCGAACCGCACCGGTTGATGCTGGCGAACGTTCGAGGAAACTTATCTCAAAGGCTACTGCGGATGTTCTAACAGAGCGCGAGTCAAAGGAGCTTCTTCAGGCCTACGGCATCCGCGTCACACAGGAACGTCTTGCGTCGAGCGCGGCAGACGCTGAGGTGATCGCAACTGAACTGGGCTTCCCCGTCGCCATGAAGCTTGAATCGCCGGACGTTCCGCACAAGACCCAGGCCGGCGTCATTCGGCTGAATATCAGGGATCGAGAACAGGCGCGCGTAGCGTTCGATTCCATTATGGTGAATGCAGCACGCGTCGAACCCGCGCCGCGCATCAACGGTGTGTTGGTTCAGCAGATGATCCCTCCTGGGGCCGAAATGATGATTGGGGTTCGGGTGGACCCGCTTTTTGGACCGCTGGTGCTGGTGGGTCTCGGAGGCGTGATGGTCGAGCTGGTCAAGGATACTGCCCTGCAACTCGCCCCTGTTAGTCGTGATGAGGCACTCAATCTACTGAGCTCCTTGAAGGGCCAGCGTCTTCTTGATGGGTTCCGAGGCGGCGCGGCAGTTGATCGAGAGGCGCTCGCCGATACGATCGTGCGGGTCTCCGAACTGGCGGCAGATCTGACGGACGAGATCTCCGAGATCGACGTGAATCCCCTCATTTGTCACGGGACGTCAATCATCGCGGTCGATGCCTTGGTGGTGCGCAGAAAGGTTCGCGCGGCCCCATGACGCGAGCAATCCGAATACACGAATATGGAGGTCCGGAAAGTCTCCGGTGGGAAAAGGTTGATGTGCGGTCACTCCGTCCAGGAGAGGTGCGACTTAGACATACCGCGATCGGGCTCAACTATGTCGAGGTTCTACAGCGGACAGGCGAGATCCCTGTTCGGCTGCCGTTCATTCCTGGGAACGAAGGCGCCGGCGTAGTTGAAAAAATTGGACCAGAGGTAGAGGGAGTCTCCGTTGGAGATCGAGTTGCGTATGCGCCGGTCTCAGGCAGTTACTGTGAAGAGCGCGTGATATCGGCAGATCGCCTGGTATCTCTGCCCGGCAATATCGACGATCGTACTGCGGCTGCCATGATGTTGCAGGGAATGACGGCGCAGTACCTATTGCGTCAAATTCACCATGTCGCGGCCGGGGATGTGGTTCTCGTTCATGCCGCAGCTGGCGGGGTGGGCCTCTTCTTGTGCCAATGGGCGGCCGCCCTCGGAGCGGTCGTCATTGGCACTGCATTTACTGATGTGAAAGCCGAAGTTGCGAAAGCTAACGGCTGCCTGCATGTCATCAATTACAGTCGTCAGGACGTCGTTGCGGAAGTCCGGCGATTAACGGACGGCCGGATGGTCGATGTGGTATACGATGCCGTCGGCAAAGACACGTTCGTACGGTCTCTCGACAGTCTAAGACCGCGAGGCCACATCGTGTCGTATGGAAATTCGTCGGGGCCTATTCCGCCCTTCGACTTGGCGCTACTGGGGCAAAAGGGATCGATTAGCCTGACCAGGGGAACACTAGCAACCTTTACTCGTGCGCGCGAAGGATTGCTGGGTTGCGCGAAAGATCTGTTTGAGATCGTAGGATCAGGTGCAGTCAAGGTACATCTCCGGCAATTCTTTCCTCTATCGAACGCGGCGGAAGCCCATCGCTCGCTCGAGGCTCGGGAGACGATCGGCTCAAGCATTCTGCTGCCATGATGCAGGCGCGAGTTAACCGGTGCCTGCTGCGTTAGTAGCCGACGGCTTGGATTCAACGACGAGAAATGTCGCCCTGCCGCTCGATACCATCCTATTGGCCGTATCGAAGATGGCGGCTTCCGCGCTGCCGATCGTACGTCCCAGACGCAGGATCTTGCCGCGAGCGACAAGGTCGCCGGACTGTGCCATAGCGTGATAGTCAACCCGCATATCGATGGTCTGAGGAGGCCGCCCAAGACGGGTCGCAATAGCAAAACTCGCCGCTGTATCTACCAATGTTGCGAGCACGCCGCCGTGGGTGAACCGAAGGTCCGGATTTGACACAATCTCCTCGCGCCACGGCGCGAAGATGTCAATTTCACCGTCGGCAGCCCTGATCACGCGGAGATCCAGCCACTTACAGAAGTGATTCCGCCTCAGGCGAACGTTCAGCCATTGCTGATCCTCGGTCAAGCTCAAGTGACTGCTCCCACTACTGTTCGACGGCGTCAGGCCGATGCTCCACGCGTCAGAGGGACATGTCTCGTTGGACAATCGTCAAGCCAACGCGGGCCGATCGCACATATGTGACATTGCCGGGGGAAGCGTTGAGACAAGGTCAGTTTGCTGTTCTGAGAAAGCCATGCCTTCACAGACAGCGGAGTGGGTATGCTCAGTCAGATGTTCAACTCGAAGATCGCGCTGGTCACGGCGTCGACTTCCGGTATCGGCAGAGAGACAGCTCGTCTACTCGCAGAGTCGGGAGCGGAGATCGTTGCTCTGAACGGCCGTAACGCCGAAGTCGGTGCACAAGTCCGCGATGAATTGGCAGTAAGGTTCCCTCGAACAGAGTTCTTGTTTCTTCAGGCGGACTTGAACGTGCCCGAGCAGCAGGAGGCCATGTTCGATGAGATCGAGCGGCGGATCGGACGTATAGATATCCTAGTCCACTGCGGTGGCGCTCAAGTAAGGCCTGAATTCTTTACAAGGATCGATCCAGCTACGTATCGCGAGCAGATCGATGGTCACTTCACCAGCTTTGTCACCTGCTGCCGGCGAGCGATTCCAATGATGGCTTCGGGCGGGTCCATAGTTGCCATTGCATCCGACGCGGGGAAGATCGCCACTCCTGCCGAGTCAATAATTGGAGCAATGAAGGCTGCGGTCATTATGTTTGTGCGAACGCTTGCCCTCGAGGTCTCGAGGCAAGGAATTCGGGTAAACGTGCTGACCCCCTCCTTGGTCGCTAACACAAAATCGTACGACCGTATCATGTCGGGCGAGGCAAGCCGCAAGATCTTCGAAAAGGCTTCGGCGAAAGCCAAGCTGGGAGTTCCGGTCCCGGAAGACGTCGCGCCAATGGCGGTGTTTTTGTCGAGCCCTTTCGGATCGAAGATTACAGGGCAAGCCATAAGCGTGAATGGCGGCATCTCGGCGGCCTGAATTGCCGTGCTGGCTTTGCGTCAAGATTACGCAGTTACTCAGCACATATGTGCGGACTACAGCGCGATCCGGCCGATCAGGCACAGATTGTTTGCGCGTCCCGTCCGATTGATCGAAGGTTTGTCAGATGGGAGGAGGATGCATGCAATCACCGGCGAGAGGTGGCTCACGATTTCCAACGCTTCTTTCACCGATGCGTGTCGGAGCACATACCCTCCGAAATCGCGTCATCATGGGGTCCATGCATACGCGCCTGGAGCACGCCTCTAAGCCGGTCGAACGCCAGGCGGCGTTCTATGCCGCCCGGGCGGCAGGGGGAGTCGCCCTTGTGATTACGGGCGGCTTTGCCCCGAGCGAGGCGGGCAGGTTGGAGGAAGGGGGGCCAATCCTCGACGGCTCCCAAAAGCTGGAGCCTCATACCGCGATTGTCGATCAGGTTCATCGACACGGGAGCAAGATCCTGCTTCAGGTTTTGCATGCCGGACGATATGCCAAGCACGACAGGATCGTGGGCGCCTCCGAAATCCGCTCTCCGATTAATCCTCGTACGCCCAGAGCGCTTTCGGAAACTGAGATCGAAGAGACGATCGAAGCGTTCGTCGATTGCGCTCGACTGGCCGCGGCGGCTGGCTACGACGGTGTCGAGATCATGGGCTCTGAGGGCTACTTGATCAACCAATTCACCGCTCTGCGAACCAATGATCGACACGATCGCTGGGGCGGTTCGCTGGAAAACCGGGTGCGATTTCCGGTCGAAATCGTGAAGCGAATTCGGAAAAAGCTCGGGTTCTCTTTCCTGATCATGTATCGCATCTCCGCAGTCGATCTTGTCGAGGGGGGGCTGACCGCGGACGAGATCGACGCGCAAGCGCAAGCGATAGAGGCCGCGGGCGCCGATGTCCTGAATACCGGGATCGGCTGGCATGAAGCCCGCGTCCCGACCATCGCATATAGCGTCCCGCGCGCCGCATTTTCGTTTGCGGTAAAGCGACTGCGCGGTGCCGTTTCCATCCCTGTTGTGGCTTCAAATCGCCTCAATACGCCCGAGCTCGCGGAGGAGCTTCTGTCGGATGGGGCATGCGATTTTGTCTCAATGGCCAGGCCGTTGCTGGCGGATCCAGAATTTGTCAGGAAAGTCGAAGAAAGTCGCTCGGACGAGATCAACACCTGCATCGCGTGCAATCAGGCCTGTCTTGACTTCATCTTTTCGGAGAGGGTCGCGACGTGCCTGGTTAATCCTATTGCCGGGTACGAAATCGACTATGCCAACAAGCCATTAGCGACGCCATCTCGAATAGCCGTCGTTGGCTCAGGGCCTGCCGGCTTGGCAGCGGCGACTGCAGCGGCTGCACGCGGTCATCGCGTCGTTCTGTTTGAAGAACAGAGCGAAATCGGCGGACAAATGCTTCTCGCACGGCGGATTCCCGCGAAGGGAGAATTCAATGAATTGCTGCGCTACTTCAGACGGCAGCTCGAATTGCTCGGCGTCGAGGTCCAACTCGGCACTCGCGCGACTGCCAAGTCGCTTGCCAAAGGAAGATTCGACCAGATTGTTCTTGCGACAGGAATATCGGCCCGACTCCCCGCAATCGAAGGAATCAATCGCCCGAACGTCGTCAGTTATGCCGACGCGATTCTCGGTCACGTCGATATCGGGAAGCGGGTCGCGATCATCGGTACCGGTGGAATTGGATACGATGTAGCGGAAATGCTGACCCGAGCTGCGGACGTCGAGCAGACCACGCAAGCGTTTCTCGACGAGTATGGCGTCGACACCACAATACATAGTCCGGGTGGATTGAAGCCACCGACCAAGCGCCAGTCGCCTCGAAAGGTCACCCTTCTCCAGCGTCGTCGCGAACGTCCCGGTAGCCGCCTCGGTGTTTCGACCGGATGGATTCTGCGCAATCAGCTTCGAGACAAAGATGTCGAGATCGTTGCCGGCGTAAGTTACGAGAGGATCTCTGAGCAGGGACTGCACTACAGCGTCGACGGCGTAGCTCACCTGTTGGAGGTCGATCACGTTGTCATCTGCGCGGGGCAGGAGCCGAACGTTGCATTGATGGACGATTTGACCGGTCTTGGGATCAAGCCGCACCTCATCGGCGGTGCCGAGCATGCGGTAGAGTTGGACGCGATGCGCGCGATCAGGCAGGGCGTTGAACTCGCCTATTCCATCTAATCCATCGCGCCACGATGCGATGATCTAGCAGCCAGGAAGAGAAGAAGATGCTGATGAATAGTGCGCTGTCCGACGGAATTCAGATCGGGGCATCCGTGCGCGGAACTATTGACGTCAAACGCGCTTTGAAGGGAAAGATCGCTCGAGTTGCGCGACCGCTATGCGTTCTCCTGCTCGTGGCTGGGATGGCGTCGGCGGCGTTCGCTGCCGAAAAATCGTATGGGCCTGGCGTTACCGATACCGAGATCAAGATCGGCAATATCGCGCCATATAGCGGACCCGCCTCGGCCTACAGCCTGATCGCGAAGACAGAGGCCGCCTACTTCAAGATGATCAACGAGAGTGGTGGAATCAACGGGCGCAAGATCAACTTCATCTCTTATGATGACGCATATAGTCCGCCAAAAGCGGTAGAACAGGCCCGGAAGCTGATCGATAGCGACGAAGTCCTGGCATTATTCGGTACCATCGGGACGGCGTCAAACTCGGCGATTCAGGCGTACATGAATCGCCAGAAGGTGCCGCAACTGTTCGTGGGATCAGGAGCGCAAAGATTCGCTGACCCGAAGCGCTTTCCGTGGACGATCGGTTGGCAGCCAAACTATCACACGGAAGCCGACATCTACGGTCAGCATATTCGCTCCCAGGAGCATCCCGCCAAGGTCGCTATCATCTATCAGAACGACGACCTCGGACGGGATTTTCTTGCTGGAATCAAACAGGGACTTGGCGACGGCGCGAAGACGCAGTTGGTGGCCGAGGCGTCGTTCGAGGTCTCCTCTCCAACAATTGCGTCAGCTATCGTCAATCTCAAAGCGTCCGGTGCCGATACACTGGTTATCGCCGCGATCACCAAGTTTGCGACGCAGACCATAAAGTCGGTCGCAGAGCTGGGCTGGAAGCCAGCCATGTATCTCACGAACACGTCCATTGCGGTTGACACGGTCCTGAAGCCAGCAGGCCTGGAGAATGCCAAGGGCATTATCTCGGCGGCCTATCGCAAGGATCCCGCTGATCCAGCGTGGAACAGCGATCCAGGAATGCAAGAATTCAAGACATTCATGGCTAAGCATCTTCCGGCAGAGAGCCTGAATGACCAATCAGTCTATGGTTACCTTGAAGCTCAGATTCTAGTTCAGACACTGAAGCAGTGCGGCGACAATCTCACGCGGGAGAACATCATGGCGCAGGCCGCGAACTTGAAGGGTGTAGAGCTCGGACTGCTCTTACCGGGAATCAAGGTGGATACGGGTCCAGAGGATTACAGCCCGATCCAGCAGTCGCAGCTAACGAGATTCAACGGAGAGAGTTGGGAAATCTTTGGGCCGATTCTCAACGAGAAATGATTAGCTGACGGCGGTAGGGCGGCCGGCGGCCCGACCTAGCCGCCCTAGTCGAAGAACGGACGAAAAGGGGAGGCGGTATGGGCGCGGCGACTGTCGGGCGAGAGCGGTGTTCATCTGATCGGCTCGCAGGATGGAATGAGCGTCTTCTGACGGACTATTTGGATCTCGTCGCGGATGAGAGCGGCGACGATATCGCGATTGTCCATCACTGGTATCGCGATGGGGCGCGACTGACGCTAACATTCGCTGATCTGCGAGCGCGCGTCGGTCGTATCGCGGCGGGCCTTACTCGGCTCGGGATAGAGCGCGGAGATGTTGTATCCGTGCAGCTACCGAATTGGTGGCATCTGATTGCCGTTCATCTCGCCTGCCTGAGAATAGGAGCGGTGACCAATCCTCTGATGCCGATCTTTCGAGAGCGCGAGCTATCGTTCATGCTTCGGCTTGCGGAGTCGAAGGTCGTCATCATTCCGAAGCTGTTCCGCGACACGGATCATGAGGAGTTGATTCAACGAGTCAGACCAAGCCTCCCGGCTTTGCGCCACGTGGTGGTAGTAGGAGGGAAGGGCCCCAACAGCTTCGAACAGGTTCTGCTTGGCGGAGCAGCAGAGGCTCTCCCATTATTTGCCGAACGACGCCCCTCGCCAGACGATGTGGTGCAACTGCTGTATACCTCGGGGACCACCGGCGAGCCAAAGGGGGTTCAGCATACGACAAGAACCCTGATGAGCAACGTACTTCCCTCGATTGATAGGCTCGGGCTCACCAAGTCAGATCCGATCTTTTGCCCGACGCCGCTCGCCCATCAGCTCGGTTTCATCATCGGGGTTATTGCGCCGATTGTGCTCGGTTCTCCGGCGGTCCTACAGGATGTCTGGAATCCACAGGTCGCACCCGAACGTATCCGAGAAAACCGAGTCACGTTTGCAACGGGTGCTACGCCGTTCTTGGCAGACCTGGTCGAAGAATGCACAAGGAACGGTGGTGCAGGTCCGTTGACCGGATTTCTGTCTGCAGGCGCTCCGATTCCGCGTGCTCTTGTCAAGCGCGCGCGTGAAGACGCAGGCTTTCGAGTTCTGTCGGCCTATGGAATGACGGAGAATATTCTCGTCAGCGCAACGCGCCCTGACGATCATGAGCAGAAGGTCTACGAGACGGATGGCTATCCGACCGTCGGTTTGCAGTTGCGAGTTGTCGACGAACAGGGCCACGAATTGCCTTCAGGTACTGCAGGTCGCCTGATGACGCGAGGTACCAGCACGTTTGTGGGGTACCTAAAGCGTCCGGAACTCTACAACGTGGACGAGGACGGCTGGTTCGAAACAGGCGATCTCGCGCGTTTGGATCAAGACGGTTACGTCACCATCACAGGTCGATTAAAGGATGTCGTAATTCGCGGCGGCGAAAACATTCCTGTAGTTGAGATCGAGAACGTCCTTTATCGACACCCCGGGGTCCGGCAAGTCGCGATTGTAGCAATGAAGGACGCCCGTCTCGGTGAGCGTCCCTGTGCTTTCGTCGTTCTCAAGCCCGGGTGCTCTCTGGCATTTACCGAACTGCGGGACTTCTTGAAGGAGTCGGGTGTGGCCAGGTCCTACTGGCCCGAGCGCCTGGAGATCGTCGAAACCATGCCAATGACAGCGACGGGTAAGATCCAGAAGTTTGTGCTTCGCGATATGGCGGACAGATTGTCCAGCACGTGATTATCGTACCGTTCGTGCCGCCCTGGCGAAATCTGCCGGCGGCTGGTATCTGGGCGCATCCGAGACGCCGTTGCCCTTGATGCCGCAGTCCAGATGTTAGAGCCGCAGCGCGCGCGTCACCATGGATCCTGCATCACGAGGAAATTATCGCTGCGTTGGACGCTGTGCCCAATGCACCGAAAATGGCTACGACGTCGTCACTCTCGATCAATTTCCTTGCTTGCTCGACGGCTTTTGGAGGGCTGTAGGCATCATCGTAGGATATGAACGTGATTTTGCGTCCGTTGATGCCACCTTGATCGTTGATCTTGCAGTGCGCTTGCGAGGTAAGCAACGCCGACAATCATACCGAGAAGTATGCGTTGGGAAGTCTTCGATACGGTCATTACGAAAAGCGGCCTTTCTTGCTTCGGAGTCCAGAAGTTGGCGAGGTCATTCCCCGCCAGCATTCTGTCGCGCTTGCGCCAAAGAAATTACGTGATCCGGGTTGTTCGCGAGTGACCTGAGCGTCTCGTGCGCCGTAGCAGTTGGTCAACGGTGGCATGCCATTTCTCACATACGTGTGGCTTCGACGTCTTGCCCAGTTCACCAATCGCAAGAAGCCGATTTGGTGCCGTCACGATGCTGATCGCTCGGTCAAATAGCGCATATCTGCGAAAGAGCGGCTCCATCTTGAGGATGGATCGACCTTGCGTGCAGTTGCTCGTCTCGTACGAGTGCGTGCGCGAAGCACGATACCGGAGTTGGAGCGAGCGGATCATTGATAGAACGACGGGCGCGTCTGTGAGCGTTGTCATTCTTCACGACTTGGTGCATCCGCGCGTTGTGCATTGGGGTTGAGATGATCCGTCCGTTGAAAGAGCGTCGTGTTCGGCGGCATCATCGCGCTCAACGGCGTGTCCTTTGACATGCACAAGGGCCAGATCCTCGGCTTGATCGGCCCCAACGGCGCCGGCAAGACCACGCTGTTCAACTGCCTCTCGCGGCTTTATCAGCCGTCGTCCGGCGACATCCTGATGGAAGGCGCGAGCATCCTGACGCGGCCGCCGCACCGGATCGCCGAGATCGGCATCGGCCGCACCTTCCAGAACGTCGCGCTGTTTCCGAACCTGTCGGTGATGGACAACGTCCGCGTCGGCGCCCATTCGAAGACCTCCAGCGACATCATCAGCGACTCCCTGAAGCTTGCCTGGGTCCGGCGCAGCGAGACCAGCGTCAACAAGAAGGTGCACGAGATCCTCGCCTATCTCGATCTCGAGGACGTCGCCCACACCGTCGTGTCAGGCCTGCCCTTCGGCACGCAGAAGCGCGTCGAGCTGGCGCGCGCGCTGGCGGCCGATCCGAAGATCCTGCTGCTCGACGAGCCGGCCGGCGGCCTCAACCATGAGGAAGTCTATGTGCTCGGGGACCTCATTCGCCGCATCCGCGACGAGCGTCACATGACCGTGCTGCTGGTCGAGCACCACATGGGCCTCGTGATGTCGATCGCCGACCATGTCGTCGCGCTGAACTTCGGCAAGAAGCTCGCGGAAGGCACGCCCGCCCAGGTGCAGGCCGACCCCGACGTCATCAAGGCCTATCTCGGGAGCAAGGACCAATGACGACGCTGCTCAACGTCAAGGACCTGCGCGCCTATTACGGTCAGGTCCAGGCGCTCCATGGCCTGTCCTTCTCGCTCAACGAGGGCTCGCTCGTGACGCTGCTCGGGGCCAACGGCGCCGGCAAGACCACCACGCTGCGCGCGATCTGCAACATGGTGCGCTCGACCGGCGGCATCGAGTTCGACGGCAAGCCGCTGAACGACCGCTCCACCGAGAGCATCGTGCGGTACGGCATCGCTCATGTGCCGCAGGGCCGCGGCACCTTCACCACCATGACGGTGGAGGAGAACCTCCAGCTCGGGGCCATCACCCGCAAGGACAGCGCCGGCATCGTCTCCGACATCGAGCGCATGTACGCGCATTTCCCGGTCTTGAAGCAGCGCCACACCCAGCAGGCCGGCACGCTGTCCGGCGGCGAGCAGCAGATGCTCGCGGTCGCCCGCGCGCTGATGCTGCGGCCGCGGCTGATGCTGCTCGACGAGCCGTCCTTCGGCCTTGCGCCGCTGGTGGTGCGCGACCTGTTCGGCATCCTCGGCAAGATCAACCGCGAGGACAAGGTGTCGATCCTGGTGGTCGAGCAGAACGCCCAGCTCGCGCTCGAGCTGGCCGACCAGGCCTATGTGATCGAGACCGGCCGCATCGTGATGTCGGGCAAGGCCAAGGACATCGCGAACAACGAAGAAATCCGCAAATCCTATCTGGGTTACTGAGGGAGCCGGGACAATGGAGCTGTTCACCAACCAGGTCCTGGCCGGCATCGCCACGGGCGCGATCTATGCCTGCATGGCGCTCGCCGTGGTCATGATCTACCAGGCCATCGACCATCTCAACTTCGCGCAAGGCGAGATGGCGATGTTCTCGACCTTCATCTCCTGGCAGCTGATGCAATGGGGCGTGTCCTATTGGGCCGCCTTCATCATCACGCTGGCATTCTCCTTTGTCGCCGGCATCGCGATCGAGCGCATCCTGTTCAAGCCGCTCGCCAAGGCACCGGTGCTGACCAATGTCGCCGGCTTCATCGCGCTGTTTGCGATCATCAACTCCTCGGCCGGCCTGATCTGGGACTTCACGATCAAGGAGTACCCTAGTCCGTTCGGTTCTGCGCCGTTCCTGGGCAGCCAGCTGATCTCGACCCACCAGGCCGGCATGATCGGCGTCACGGTGCTGCTGCTGCTCGGGCTCTACTTCTTCTTCCAGTACACGCGGATCGGTCTTGCCATGCGCGCGGCCGCCTCGGTGCCTGAATCGGCTCGCCTGGTCGGCATCAACACGAGCTGGATGATTGCGCTCGGCTGGGGCATGGCCACCGCGATCGGCTCGATCGCCGGCATGCTGATCGCTCCTGTCGTGTTCCTCGAGCCCAACATGATGGGCGGCGTCCTGATCTACGGCTTCGCCGCCGCGGTGCTCGGCGGGCTGTCGAGCCCGTTCGGCGCGGTGGTCGGCGGCTTCCTGGTCGGCGTCTTCGAGAACCTCGCCGGCACCTACATTCCCGGCGTCGGCAACGAGCTGAAACTCCCGATCGCGCTCGCGCTGATCATCGCCGTCCTGGTCGTCAAACCCGCTGGCCTGTTCGGCCGGGAAATAGTGAAGCGAGTCTAATTATGGGCGCCGTCGAAAGAATTGATGAAGATAAATCAGCGATTCTCCAAGTGTCGCCAACACGAGCAAGCGCGCGCACGACAGGAATCTCCATCCTGGCGTTGCTGATTCTATTGATCGTGCCGCCGTTCGCTAAGAACTTTGTCGTCTTTCAGATGACAATGCTGCTCATTTACGGGCTTGCGGTTCTGGCGCTCAACATTCTAACGGGGGGCTCCGGCCAGTTCTCGTTAGGCCAGAGTGCGTTCTACGCCATCGGCGCTTACGGCACGGCCATGATGATGGAGCACCTAAATATTGGCTATGCGCTCAGTTTGCCTGCCGCAGGCATACTCTGCTTCGGGATCGGCTTCCTTTTCGGCCAGCCGGCGCTTCGGCTCTCCGGCGTGTACCTGGCGCTCGCTACCTTCGCGCTTGCCACCGCGATGCCGCAGCTCCTAAAACTCGTTCTGGAGCAGTGGACCGGAGGCGTGCAGGGTCTCGTGGTCACCAAGCCGGACGCCCCGTTCGGCCTGCCGATGTCGCAGGACATGTGGCTCTACTACTTCACGCTCATCGTGACGCTCACCATCTATATCTTCTCGGTCAACCTGTTGCGCTCGCGTTCAGGTCGCGCCTTCTTGGCGATCCGCGATAACGAAATCGCGGCCTCCGCCATGGGCGTCAACGTCGCGCTCTACAAAACGCTCGCATTCGGTGTTTCTGCGGGGATCACCGGTGTCGCCGGTGGGTTGGGCGCAATCGCTGTTCAATTCGTTGCGCCAGACAGTTACACAATTGTGCTCGCGATATCACTGTTCCTTGGCATGGTCGTCGGCGGCGTCGGCTGGCTGCCCGGCTCGTTCGTCGGTGCGGCCTTCATCATCTTCGTGCCCAACATGGCTGAAGCGATCTCAAAAGGTCTGTCCGGCGCAGTATTCGGAGCCTTGCTGTTTCTTGTCATCTTCCTCGTTCCGGGTGGAGCGAGAGAGATCGGGGAAATCGCTGACCGACTGGCGGGAAAAATCCGAAAAGGCTGAAGGACGATCCGGATCTTCGCGCGGGCGGCCGGCGCCCATTTTTCGCCGTCCTTGCGCCGTCGGAATGTCTCGGCCACATAGCGGGTCTTGCGGCACCCATGATGGACTGGAGCGAGAGTTTAGGTCTTTCAAATAGTTAGAAGGCGGCGTGTGCACGACGTGTGCAGGGGGAAATCCAGGAAAAGCTTGCCACGACCAACGTGAGCAGACTTGCTGAAACTGGCGTGGGCCGTCGGCGAACGAGCATAGCCAATCCTTCGGAGGACCTTCGAACTACCAAGCGTTGATCAGCAGGTTCAGTTGCGGAGGCCCAAAGTCATCCCTTGCGGCGCATCGCGCTGCGTCGTTGATCAGGTAAGAGCGAGGAGCTTCTTCGAAAGGCAGGCTCAGACCTCGAACAGTTCGCCAAAACGAAAGACCAGACAATTATCTCGTCATAGCGACCGGTACTTATGCCCTGCTGCCTTCCTGAGCCGCCTGCCGCGACGAAGTGCAGAGGGTTGAGCCATTAGTGGCGCTTATGTCGCAAATTTTTACTTCCAATTTTACTTCGCAAAATTCCGACCCTAGCCTCACGCGCAACTGATCACATCTGCAGTCGGTCAATGGCGACCGGTGCGGGCGTTCATCGTAACCAACGAGGGTTGCCATGTCTGATGAGGCTAAGGGGACATTCACTTCCGATCCGGCGGGAACGGAGGCGAGGCCTGCGAAAGAGCTGAGCCGCCGCACGTTGTTGAAGGGCGCGGCGGCAGTTGCTGGCGCTACAGTGGGGGCGGATGCGATCCGCGGTTTCCCGACCATCTGGGCGCAGGAGATCAAGGACATCGAGCTGCGCCATGTCGGCGTGTCCTATTCGGTAGTGAAAGCGATCGGCGACCAGGCGGCAAAGGATCTCGGTTTCAAGGTGACAATGCAAAACCTCGACACCTCCGCCGCCATCAACCGCTTCATAAGCCAGCCTAATACGGTCGATATTGCCGATCTCGAGGGCTGGCAGGCCAAGCTCGCCGCCAAGCGCGCCGTGATCCAGGGCATCGAGGTCAAGAAGATCAAGGAGTTCGACAACATCCTGCCGATCTTCACCAAAGGCGAGATCGACGGTCACAAGATCCCGCGCCAGGGCATCTCGCCCTATGAGGCCATGTACATCGCCAAGCCCGATGCGACCGATCTCAATGACGGCGTCACTGAATGGGCGACCTTCCTGCCGCAGGTCTACAACGCCGATTCCATCGGCTATCGCCCCGACCTCGTCGGCCATGAGGTGACCGAGTGGAAGGACCTGATCGATCCTAAGTTCAAGGGCAAGGCCGCGATCCTCGACGTGCCCGCGATCGGCATCATGGACGCCGCGCTCTGCTTCGAGAGTGCCGGGCTGATCAAGTACGGCAACAAGGGCAACATGACCAAGGAGGAGATCGACTTCACCTGCAACAAGCTGATCGAGCTGAAGAAGCAGGGCCAGTTCCGCGCGACCTGGACCACCTTCGACCAGTCGGTGCAGCTGATGGCGGCGGGCGAGGTGGTCATCCAGTCGATGTGGTCGCCCGCCGTCGCGGCTGTCCGCGTCAAGGAAATTCCCTGCGTCTACGCGCCTGTCAACGTCAAGAACGGCAAGGAAGGCTACCGCGGCTGGTGCAACGGCATGGGCCTGATGAAGCATCTCTCCGGCAAGAAACTCGATGCTGCCTATGAATATCTGAATTGGTACCTCTCGGGGTGGCAGGGCGGCTTCGTCGCGCGCTACGGCTATTACAGCCCGGTGCCCTCGACCGCGAAGAAATTCCTCACGCCGGCCGAATGGGCCTTCTGGTACGAGGGCCAGCCCGCGCCGGAGGTGGTCAACGATCCCTACGGCGTCGCGATGGAGAAGGCCGGCACCAAGCGTGACGGCGGCTCGTTCCTCGACCGCGTCAAGAACATCTCCTGTTGGAACACGCTGATGGACGAGGCCGCCTACATGAACAAGCGCTGGAACGACTTCAAGGTGGCCTGAAACCTGCTTTCCCTGACGAAAGGCGCCGGCGCGGCGACGCGCCGGCGGGTGAGATCGACATCGAGGCGTTCGCTGACATGCAGCCAAATCCAATTCAAAGTCCAACTCCATCGCGATCCAATCTGGCCGGCTGGCTCTACGTCTCGCCGCTGGTCCTGGTGCTGGTGCCGTTCTTTGTGGCGCCGATCCTGGTCGTGCTCGGTGCGAGCTTCTTCGCCACCGACGGCTTTGGCGGGCTCACCCCCGGCTTCACGCTCGCAAGCTATGTCGAGGTGCTGCACTCGGCGCTGACACTGAAGCTCTATCTGGCGACGATCAAGTTCACGGTCCTGGCCTGGATCTTCACGCTGATCATCGGCTTCTTCGTTGCCTATTTCCTGGTGTTTCACGTCCGCAACCAGTTGCTGGCGATCGGCCTGTTCCTGCTCTGCACCGTTCCGTTCTGGACCTCGAACATCATCCGGATGATTTCCTGGATTCCGCTGCTCGGCAAGGAAGGCTTGATCAACCAGGCGCTGCTAGGAGCGGGCGTGATCCGCCAGCCGCTCGAGGTGCTGTTGTTCTCCGACCTTGCGGTGGTCATCGCCTATGTCCACCAGCTCACGATCTTCATGATCGTGCCGATCTTCAACTCCATGGCGAGGATCGACAAGAAGCTGATCGAGGCTGCGATCGACGCCGGCGCCAGCCGCTTCGACATCATGCGCCTGATCGTGGTGCCGATGTCCAAGAGCGGCATCGCGCTCGGCACCATCTTCGTGGTCTCGATCGTGATGGGCGACTTCTTCGTGGTCAAGGTGATGTCCGGCGGCGGCTCGGCCTCGGTGGTGAGTGCGTTCTACGAGGATGTCGGCGTGCTGCAATATCCGACCGCGGCGGCGAGCGCCGTGCTGCTGACACTGGTGCTGGTCGCCATCGTCTCGTTGATCCTGCGTACCGTCGATATGAGGCAGGAGATCACGCGATGAGCGCGGTTCTCGCCGACATGCCCAAAACCGATATCTCCAAGCCGGCAGCGGCCGCGACGATCAAGGCGATCGCGCCGAGCAAGGACGGCAGGCCGTGGACGTTCTACGTGTTGGCGGCGTTGTTTACGTCTTACGTCATCGCGCTCTACGGCCCGATGTTCTGCATCTACGTCCTGTCGTTCCAGGATATCCGTGGCGGGCTCGTATTCCCGATGAAGGGGCAGTCGCTGCACTGGTTCGTCGACCTCTTCACCCAGGTGCGTACCGGCGACGTCAAGGGCTCGTTCGACCGTTCGATCAAGCTCGCGGCCATCGTCACCGTCATCACGGTGGTGGTCTCGTTCCTCGCCGGCCTCGGCTTCCGCAGGCGCTTCCGGGGCGACACCTTCGTCTTCTACATGATGATCGGCAGCCTGGTCGCGCCCGGTCTCGTGCTCGGCCTCGGCACGGGGCTTCTGTTCCAGGCGCTCGGGCTTAACGCGAGCTGGTACACCTCGGCACTCGGCGCGCAGCTGTCCTGGACGTTGCCATTCGGCGTCCTCGTGATGTTCGCGGTGATGTCGCGCTTCGATCACGCCTGGGAAGAGGCGGCTTACGATCTCGGCGCGAGCCGGTGGCAGTCGATCAGGCTGGTGATGATCCCGGTGCTGGCGCCCGGCCTGATCGCGGTCGCGCTGTTCGGCTTCACGCTGTCCTATGACGAGTTTGCGCGCAGTCTACAGACCGCGGGCTCGCTCAATACGTTGCCGCTGGAGATCTGGAGCATGACGCTGAACGTCACCTCGCCCTCGCTCTACGCGCTGGGAACGGTGACCACTATCGTCTCCTTCGTCGTCATTGGCGCCAGCCTCGGCACCATCGTGCTGATCCAGAAGAAGCGCGGCAGCCGGGCAAAGGGCTAGGAATGAAAAACGATCGCGGCGATATCGAACTGGCGGGTGTCTGCAAGAGCTTCGACGGCGTCACCAACGTGGTTGACGGCGTTAATTTGAAGATCGCGGACGGCGCCTATTGCTGCTTCATCGGCCCTTCCGGCTGCGGCAAGACGACGATCCTGCGCATGATTGCAGGCCATGAGGATCCGACGGCGGGCGAGATCGTCATTGGCGGCCAGAACGTCGTCGGCCTCGCGCCGGTGCAGCGGCGCACGGCGATGATGTTCCAGTCCTATGCGCTGTTCCCGCATCTCACCGTGCGCGAGAACGTCGCCTTCGCCCTGCGGGTGCGCGGCATGTCCAAGGCCGATCGTCTGCGCTCGGCCGACGCCATGATCGAGAAGGTGCGGCTGACGCAATTCTCCGACCGCCTGCCGGCCCAGCTCTCCGGCGGCCAGCAACAGCGGGTGGCGCTGGCGCGTGCCGCGATCACCGAGCCGCGCGTGCTGCTGCTCGACGAGCCGCTATCGGCACTCGATGAGCAGCTCCGCGTCCAGATGCGGCAGGAGCTCAGGCGGATGCAGCAGGAGCTCGGCATCACCTTCATCCACGTCACCCATACCCAGCTGGAGGCGATCGCACTCGCCGACCTCGTCGTGGTGATGGAGCAGGGCCAGATCAAGCAGGCCGGGCCGGCGCGCGATGTCTACGCTCATCCGCACGACCGTTATGTCGCCCAGTTCATGGGCGGGCAGAATGTGCTGTCGGGGCACGTCGAGAAGGTCAACGGCGCCAGCTTCACGCTTGCGCAGGCGGGGCCCTCAGGCATCGAGGTGCCGCTTCAGGCTCGCCCGAGCGTCAACGTCGGCGACAAGGTCGATATCGCGGTGCGCCGCGACGATGTCGCGCTGGTTCGGCCGGGCAGGGACCTGCCGCCGGGCTGCACCACATCGTTGCCGAGCCGGGTGCTCGCGATCGAATACCAGGGCTATTTCGTCAAGGTGATGCTCGACACCGTGCCGGACGACGAGTTCGTGGCCTATGTGCCGGAAAAGACCTTCTTCGCAGATCCCTTCACCGTCGGCGACGTCGTGATGGCCACATGGGCCACCGGCAGCGCGCTTCCACTTGCCTAAAGACCCGTCGCGCAAAGGAGCATGACCGTGCAGATATCCTTCACACTCAACGGACGGCCAACCACTGTCGAGGTCGAGCCGGCAACGCTCGTCGCCGAGCTCTTGCGCGAGCAACTCAACCTCACCGGCACCCATATCGGCTGCGATACCAGTCAGTGCGGCGCCTGCGTGGTTCATCTCGACGGCCTGCCGGTGAAGAGCTGCACGCTGCTGGCTCCAGCGCTCGACGGCAAGACGCTACTCACCATCGAAGGCCTACAAGGCGCGGCGGGCTCGAACCTGATGCATCCGATGCAAGAGGCGTTTCGCGAGCATCACGGCCTGCAATGCGGTTTCTGCACGCCCGGCATGCTGATGACCGCTGTCGCGCTCGCGACCGAGAAGCCGGACCTGACGGAGGCCGATGTCCGTCATGGCCTCGAAGGCAACATCTGCCGCTGCACCGGCTACCAGAACATCGTCGTCTCGGTCATGGCCGGCGCTGCCGCCATGAACGCCGCCAAGGGGGAGTGACCATGGGAAATGTGATCGGCATCGGCGCCGCACCGAAGCGGAAGGAGGACCAGCGCTTTCTCACCGGCCGCGGCAACTACGTCTCCGACATCAAGCGGCCGGGCATGACGGCGGGCGTGTTCGTACGCAGCGCCGCATGGCCATGCGGCGCTGCGCGGCATCGACAGGAGCGCAGCGCTGGCCTCGCCCGGCGTCATAGCGGTGCTGACCGGCGACGATGTCGCCGACGATGCACTGGGATCGCTGCCCTGCGGTTGGGGTATCACGGACGCCAAAGGCGTGCCGATGAAGGAGCCGCCGTTTCCGATGTTGGCCCAGGACAAGGTGCGCTTCGTCGGCGACATGGTCGCTTTCGTCGTCGCGGAGACGCCGGAGCAGGCCAATGCGGCGGCCGAACTCTTGAAGGTCGACTACGAGGTGCTGCCCTCCGTGGTCGGCGTGCTCGAAGCTATCAGGCCGGACGCGCCGCAATTGTTCGACGACGTGCCGAACAACATCTGCTGCGATTGGGAGCTCGGCGACAAGGGCGCGGTCGAGGCCGCATTCAAGAAGGCGGCGCATGTCGCCAAGCTGAGCCTTGTCAACAATCGCCTGATCGGCAATCCCATGGAGCCGCGCGCGGCGATCGCCGAATACGAGCCGGGCACCGATCGCTACACGCTGTGGACCACGAGCCAGTTCCCGCACGTCGTGCGTTTCCTGATGGGCGCGCTGGTGCTGAACATCCCTCAGCACAAGCTGCGCGTCGTCGCGCCTGATGTCGGCGGCGGGTTCGGCGTCAAGCAGTTCCACTACGGCGAGGAGGCGGTCATTACCTGGGCCGCCAAGCGCGTGAGGCGGCCGGTAAAATGGGTCGCGAGCCGCTCGGAGGGCTACGTCTCCGATCGTCATGGCCGCGATCACGTCACGGAGGCCGAGCTCGCGCTCGACGAGACCGGCAAATTCCTCGCCTTCCGCGTCAACACGCTCGCCAATATGGGCGGCTACCTCTCGACCTTCGGACCGAACATCCCGACCAATCTCTACGGGCCGCTGCTCGGCGGCGTCTACACCACGCCCGCGATCTACTGCAACGTGAAGGTGGTGTTCACCAACACGGTGCCGGTCGATGCCTATCGCGGCGCGGGCCGGCCCGAAGCGACTTTTGTGCTGGAGCGCATTGTCGACGTCGCAGCGAGCGAGATGGGAATCGACCGCGTCGAGATCCGCCGCCGCAACATGATCCCGAAGGAGGCCTATCCGTATCAGACACCGGTGCTGGTGCAGTACGATTCCGGCGATCCCATAGGCTGTCTCGACGGTGCGCTGGTCGCAGCCGACGTCAAGAACTTTGGCGTGCGCAAGGCGGCTTCTGCCAGCAAAGGCAAGTTCCGCGGTCTCGGTTACTCCACCTACGTCGAGGCTTGCGGCCTTGCGCCATCGCGCTTTGCCGGACGGCTCGGTGCACGCGGCGGTCTCTACGAGAGCGCCACGGTGCGCGTGCATCCGACGGGGCAGGTGACGGTCATGATCGGCACGCATAATCACGGGCAGGGCCACGAGACGACCTTCGCCCAGATCGTCTCTGACAAGCTTGGCGTCGCATTCGACAACGTCGACATCGTGTTTGGTGATACCGACCGCGTCCAGTTCGGCATGGGGACCTATGGCTCGCGCTCGCTAGTCGTCGGAGGCGCCGCGCTGTCGAAGGCGACGGACAAGGTGATCGTCAAAGGCAAGAAGATCGCCGCGCATCTGCTCGAAGCGTCCGAGGCCGACATCCAGTTCGGGGCCGGCAAGTTTTCCGTCGCCGGTACGGACCGCATCAAGACGTTCGAGGAGATCGCGGGGGCCGCGTATGTCCCGCACGATTATCCGCTCGAGGTGCTTGAGCCGGGGCTGGAGGAGCAGGCCTATTACGACCCCATCAACTTCACCTATCCCGGCGGCTGCCACATCGCCGAGGTCGAGGTCGATCCCGAAACGGGCACGGTCACCCTCGTGAACTACACCGCGGTCGATGATGTCGGCACGGTGATCAACCCGATGATCGTCGAGGGCCAGCTGCATGGCGGCATCGTGCAGGGCGTCGGCCAGGCGCTGTTTGAGAACGCGGTCTATGACGAGGGGTCCGGCCAGTTGCTGTCGGGCTCGCTGATGGATTACTGCATGCCGCGCGCCGATCATCTGCCGATGATGAAGGTTGCAACCCACTCGACGCTCTGCACCCACACGCCGATGGGTGTGAAGGGCTGCGGCGAGGTCGGCACCATCGGCTCGCCGGCCGCCGTCATCAATGCGGTGGTGGACGCGCTTTCGCACCTCGGCGTCACGCATGTCGACATGCCGGCGACCCCGAACCGGATCTGGCGCCTGCTGCAAAACGCGTCGCTGCCGGTCGCGGCGGAATAGGGAGGACTACAATGAAACCATTTGCCTATCACCAGCCCGACCAGATTCCGGATGCGGCCAAGCTCCTGACCTCGATCGAGGACAGTAAGCCGGTTGCCGGGGGCATGACGCTGATCCCGACGCTGAAGCAACGGCTGGCCAATCCGCCGGCGCTGGTCGACCTGTCGAAGCTCGCAAACCTCAAGGGTATCACCGACGGCGGCACCACCATCACCATCGGCGCGATGACGCCGCATGCGATGGTGGCGGGCTCGAGGCTGGTGCAGACCAAAATCCCCGGCCTCGCGGCGCTGGCTTCGATGATCGGCGATCCCGCTGTGCGCAGTCGCGGCACCATCGGCGGCTCGGTCGCGAACAACGATCCGGCTGCTGATTATCCCGCCGGCGTGCTCGGCCTTGGCGCCACCGTCGTCACCAGTAAGCGCGAGATCGCTGCCGACAAGTTCTTCCGCGGCTTGTTCGAAACCCCGTTGGAGCCGGGCGAGATCATCACTGCGATCCGCTTCCCCGTGCCGGTCAAGGCCGGCTACGCAAAATTCAAGGCTCCGGCCTCGCGCTATGCGCTGGTTGGCGTGTTCGTCGCGCAGTTCGCCGATGGCGTTCGCGTCGCCGTCACCGGTGCTGGGCCCGGCGTGTTCCGCGTGCCGCCGATGGAGGCGGCGCTGTCGGGCAATTTCGATCCGTCCGCGATTGCGGCGATCAGGATCGACACCGAGGGCCTCACCTCCGACATCCATGCCGAAGCCGATTACCGGGCGCATCTCGTTACTGTGATGGCCAAGCGCGCCGTCGACGCGGCGCTCAGCTAGCTCCTGGGTTTGATGATGACTGATGGTTCCGGCCGAACGGCCTTTCCGCCGGCGCCGACTGGCCTTGGCGCGCTTTCTGCAACCGACATCATGGCCGGCTACCGGCGCAAGGCCTTCACGCCGCGCGATGTCGTCGACGAGACCATCGCCGCGCTTCAGGCGACGAACGAGGCCTGCAACGCGGTTGTGACGCCCATGTACGAGCAGGCGAGGGCAGAGGCCGACCGTCTCACGAAGGAGATGCGCGCCGGTGAGGCCAAGGGGCCGCTCGCCGGCGTGCCGGTGACGATCAAGGACCTCGTCTTCGTCGCGGGCGTGCCGGCCTATGCCGGCTCGCCGATGAACAAAGGCTTTGTGCCCGAGGACGATGCCGCGGTTGTGTCGGCGCTGAAGGCGGCCGGCGCGATCATTACCTGCAAGACCACGACCTGCGAGTCCGGCTATAAGTTGACGGCGGATAGCCCTGTCACAGGTATCACGCGCAATCCCTGGAATCCTGGTCGCACCAGTGGGGGGTCGAGCGGCGGCGCGGCGGCAGGCGTTGCCGCCGGCTGCGGTCCGATCGCGATTGGCACTGACGGTGTCGGCTCGATCCGTGTGCCGTCCTCCTTCTGCGGCGTGTTCGGCTTGAAGCCGACCTTCGGCCTCGTGCCGCGCTCGCCGGGCTTCTCGCCGCCGTCCTGGGCTTCGCTTGCCCATACCGGGCCGATCACGCGCACCGTTTCGGACGCTGCGCTGACGCTCGGGATCATCGCCGGCTACGATGTGCGTGATGCCGCGAGTCTTCCGGTGTCCAGGCGCTGCTTCGATGCGAATGCTGGGCGCCTGGATGGTGTTCGTATCGGCGCCAGCGCCGATCTCGGCTATGCCGCCGTCAGCCCGGACGTGTGCGCAGCGTTTGACAAGGCGCTCGCCATTCTCGATTCCTGTGGCGCGCGGGTCACTATGGATGGGCCGGATCTCGATCCCGGAATTCTCGAGCATACGCTGAAGCCGATCGCACTCACCGAACAGGCTGCGGCGGTCGCGACCAAATCCGCAGCCGACCTCGCAAGCTCTGAGACGGACTACCAAGCCGTTGTCAGTGCCGGCCGTGACTACAGCGGCACGGACTACATCACAGCGAGCTACCGCCGTGGCCAGGCGCGCAGCGCTTTCGTGAAGCTGTTCGAACGCGTCGATGCCCTCGTGACGCCGACTGTTGCAGTCACTGCATTCCAGGCTGGCCAGATCGGCGTCGATACCATCGATGGCAGGAAGGTCGATCTGCATCTTGGCTGGTCGCCCTTTACCTGGCCGATCAATCTTGCCGGTCTCCCTGCGGCGACGCTGCCCTGCGGCTTCGATCGTGATGGCATGCCGATCGGGCTTCAGATCATCGCGCCCTGGCTCGACGAGCCCACGATCTTCCGTATCGCGGCGGCGTTCGAGCAGGTGCAGCCCTGGGCGAAGTTCTGGCCGCCGGTGGCGCTACGTGAGGGCAGTGGAGGGCCCGTGAAGGGGTCTTAATGCAATCGTGCAGGTGTTTTGCCCGACGTGTCAACTCAAGTACCGAACGAAAAGACGGCGCGGCTCTGCGAGAAGCAGCACGCGAAAATCCCTTTGCGAACAAGGGCCGCTCTACTGTGCATGGGGTTGTTTTCGAGTTTTTTAGCGGCCTAGCCCAGCTCGATCGGCGCGCCGCGGCCGCTGAGCTCTTCGTCGAGGCGGAGGTAGTGCGCGAGATAATCGTGCAGCGCGGTCGCCGCCTTCGAGGTTGCGCCGCTGGATTTGTAGAGCAGCAGCTCGATCTTCGGCAGCGGCGGCAGGCCCTCGTTGGCCCCGATCTCGCGCATCGCCGGCACCAGCGCGCTGCGGCCGAGCACGGTGACGGCCATGCCGGCGAAGGCCGCGGCCTGTAGTCCCCCGACGCTTTCGCTGACGCAGGCGATGCGCCAGCGCAGGTTGGCGCGTTCCAGCGTATCGATGGCGTAATCGCGGTAGATGTTGCCCGGCGGCAGCAGCGCCAGCGGGATCGGACGCTCTTGGTGCGCGGCGGATTGCTCGCCCGTCATCCACACCAGCTGCTCGCGACGCACCACCTGGCCGCCGGTGAAGTCGTTCATGCGGGTCACGAGGGCGATGTCGACATCGCCGCGTTTGACGAGGCCGACCAGCGGTGTCGACAGTGCGCAATTCAGCTCGACCTGAACGCGCGGGAAGGATTTTCGGAACACGCTCAGAATCTGCGGCAGCATGAACGCCGCATAGAGGTCGGGCGTACCAAGCACGACCTGGCCTTCGATCTCCTGCGACGCCAGTTGCGAAATCAGCTCGTCATGCAACCTCAGGATGGACTTGGCGTATGTGAGGACGGTGGTGCCGTCGTCGGTCAAGGTCAGCCTGCGGCCACCATGCTCGAACAGCTGCTTGCCGGTAAGCTCCTCCAGCCGCTGCAATTGCAGTGTGATCGCTGGTTGAGTGCGGCCCAGCCGTCGCGCGGTCTCAGTGATGCTGCCGGTCTCGACCACGGAGATCAGCGAGCGGAGCATGCGGATGTCGAGGCTGATGAGGTTCATGAGGGCACTCGTTTCACCCGGTATTATGCAAAATTTGTGCTCAGTGCCTCTCAACGATGACCGGGCGCTGGATCAGGCCGCGGGCCGGCACTCAGTTCAGTAAACAGCTTGCTTGCCGCACTTCGCTCAAGAAGGCCTTGGCGAGGCGCGACAGGGGTTCTGCTTCCGACCATAGCATATAGGCCACCGCCTGCGTCGCCGGCGCGAAGGGCCGCACGACCAGGCCGTTGCCGCCGTTTTGCCGCGGCGAGAAGGGGTCGACCACGGCGACGCCGACGCCGGCGGCCGCCAACACGCAGGCAGTGTTGCAATAGCGCACTTCCACGGTCGATTGGAATGGCGCGCCGGCGCGGGCAAAGCTCTCGCGCACGGCCTCGCCGAGCCGCGTTCCGCGCTCGAGTCCGATAAAGGGCAGGCCGACAAGGTCAGCCGCGGAGACGATCGGCTGCGCGGCGAGCGGATGTGTTGGCGGCAGCACGCAGACCATCTCGCCGGTGTGCACAACCTCATGCGCAATGCCCGGATGATGTGTGAGCCCGAGCGCGAAGCCGAGCTCGGCGACATGGCTCAGCACGCCCTCGATGATGCCCTCGTAGCGGCGGACGTCGAAGAACACCCGGGTCTCGGAGCGACTGCGCAGGAAGGCCGACAGAGCCGATGGGATGATGCTATAGGCAAGCGGCGGCGTCGCCACGATCGACAGATGTCCGGACCGATTCTCGCGCAAATCGCGCACGCGGCTTTCGAGCTTGGCATGCAGCGCGAAGATCGCTTCGCTCTCCTTGTAGAGCGCCATAGCCTCGGCGGTTGGAAACAGCCGGTTGTTGACGCGCTCGAACAGCGCAAAGCCTGCTTGTGCTTCCATGGACTTCAGGGCGTTGCTGACGGCCGGCTGCGAGAGCGCGAGCTCATCGGCTGCCGCCACCGTGGTGCGGTGGCGAATGACGGCACGCAGGATCTCGAGCTGGCGCAGGTTCATATAAGTCCAGATTATACTCTTGGCCAAAAGATCATAGCACAGCGAATTGATTTTGCAGCGGCGTTTCCGCCTAATGGCGCCGGATTTGCACGCTGTATCAAAGAGTTCTGTCGCCTATTGAGGCAGCAGCGCGCACAGATTGGAGGCAGTCTTGGTTCGTGTCCTTCGCGCGGCCGCCGCCCAGATGGGGCCGACGCAAAAAGCCGATACGCGGGAGCATACGCTGGCCCGAATGCTTGGCTTGTTGGAGGAGGCGGCCGCGCGCGGCGCGAGCCTTGTGGTGTTTCCGGAGCTCGCCTTCACCACTTTCTTTCCGCGCTGGCTGCTCGAAGGCGCAGCCCTCGACCAATATTTCGAGCGCGTCATGCCGAACCCGCAGGTCGCAAAACTGTTCGATCGCGCCCGCGCGCTGCGCATTGGCTTCTATGTCGGGTATGCCGAGCAGACGGCAGACGGCCGGCGCTACAACTGCGCCATCCTGGTCGATCGCGCCGGCGAGGTTGTCGGCCGCTATCGCAAGGTGCACCTGCCGGGTTCGGTCGAGCCGCGGCCGGGCGCGCTCTACCAACAGCTCGAAAAGCGCTATTTCGACTATGGTGACCTCGGCTTTCCTGCGTTTCGCGCCGGCCCGGCCTGGAGCCACGCGATCATGGGCATGATGATCTGTAACGACCGTCGTTGGCCGGAATCCTGGCGCGTGCTCGGCCTTCAGGGCGTCGAGCTTGTCTGCATCGGCTACAATTCAGCTGCCTATGATCCCAATGGCGGCACCACGGAGGATGCTTCCTTGCGCACCTTCCATTCAATGCTCGTCACGCAGGCCAACGCCTACATGAATGCCACATGGGCCATCTCGGTCGCCAAGGCGGGCGAGGAGGACGGCTCCGGGCTGATCGGTGGCTCCTGCATCGTCGATCCCAATGGCCGCATCGTGGCGCAGGCAGCGAGCCTGGCGGACGAGGTGATCGTCGCCGACATCGATCTCGATCTCTGCCGGCAGGGGAAGGACAAGATGTTCAACTTCGCCGCCCACCGGCGGCCGGAGCAATACAGAGTGATCACGGAGCGCGCCGGCGTCATCGAGCCGGCCGTTCTCGATGCGGATTGATTCACGGCGCGGGCAAGGACCTGACATGATACGCTTCCCGATGTTCACCGGCTTCGCGGCGCTTTTCGCCATCAGTTCGGCGCAGGCGGCCGAGCTGCCGTCAGAGATCAAGCAGGCCGGCACATTGCGGCTCACGGTCAATTCGACCTACGCGCCGATGGAATATCGTGATCCCGCGACGAACGAGCTCGTGGGGCTCGACATCGATCTCGCGGGCGAGTTGGCCAAGCGGCTCGGTGGCCTCAAGATCGTCTGGAGCGAGACGCCCTTCGCCGAGCTGATCCCCTCGCTCCAGACCAAGCGGGCCGATTTCATCATCTCGGGCATTTCCGACCGCAGCTCGCGGCGCGAGACCGCGGATTTCATCGACTATCTGACGACAGGTCCGCAGTTTTTCGTGATGGCGGAGAGCGAGGCCAAGGCTGCCACCGATCTCTGTGGCAAGAAGGTCGGCACGACGCGCAGCACGAGCTTTCCCGTCGAGATCGACAAGTGGAGCAAGCAGAATTGCGAGGCGGCCGGCAAGCCTGCCATCCAATACGTTCCCGGCGAGAATTCGATCGACGTGCGCAACCAGCTCAAGCAGGGCCGCATCGACGCTGCGGTGCAGGGCAGCGAGACCTTGCCATATGCCCAATCGCAGGAGGCCGGAAAATATCGCCTCGTCGGCGAGCCCTTCGCCAAAGGTTATCAGGGCATCATGTTCCGCAAGGATGACGTCGTCTTGCGCGAGGTGGTGACGGAAAAGCTCAGCGCGATGATCGCCGACGGGAGCTACAAGGCCATCCTCGACAAATGGGGGCTGGGCGCGAACGCAGTCGCCGAGCCCTTGATGAACGCGGCTCCGCAATGAAGGCAGCGCCCGCCCTCGCTGAAGGATTTCCCGATCTCTCCGGGATGCATGTTGCGCGCGAGCCGCACTGGTTCCGCTGGTTCAGCGCGGCCCTAATCGTTCTCGTGCTTGTCGCCATCGCCCGCGCGTTCGCGAACGGCCAGATCGAATGGTCCTACGTCAGCCGCTTCCTGACCGCCAAAGTCATCCTGGAAGGCATCGTCAACACGATGGTGATGGCCGTGCTCGCCATGGCGCTCGGCATCTTTCTCGGCGTTGTGGTCGCGATCATGCGTCTCTCGCCCAATCCGGTGCTGAAATCGGTCGCCGCCGGCTACACCTGGCTGTTCCGCGGCACGCCGCTGATCCTCCAGCTCCTGTTGTGGTTCAATCTCGCGCTGGTGTTTCCGACCATCGGCATTCCCGGCCTGTGGAGCGCGCGGGCCGTCGACATCATGACGCCGTTTCTCTCCGCTCTGCTCGGGCTCGGCATCAACCAGGGCGCCTACACGTCCGAAGTGATGCGGGCGGGGATGCTGTCGGTTGACGTCGGGCAGTACGAAGCTGCGCAGGCCATCGGCATGGGGCGGCTGCGTGCGCTGCGCCGGATCATCCTGCCGCAGGCGATGCGGGTGGTGATCCCGCCGATCGGAAACGAGTTCATCGGCTTGGTGAAGGCCACCTCGCTCGCCAGCGTCATCCAGTATCCGGAGGTGCTGCATAACGCCGAGAACATCTACTACGCCAATTCCCGCGTGATCGAGCTCCTGATCGTTGCCGGTCTCTGGTATCTTCTCGTGGTGTCGATCTTGACGCCGCTTCAGATGCTGCTCGAGCGACGCTTTGCCCGCGGCACCATGCAGTTCGTCCGATGACAAAGCCCCTTGTCGCGATCCGCTCCGTCAGCAAGGCCTTTGGCGAGTTTCAGGCTCTCAAGGACGTCTCGCTGGATGTCTGGGCCGGGAAGGTGATGTGCTTGATCGGCGCTTCCGGCTCGGGCAAGACCACGCTGCTTCGCTGCATCAATCAGCTCACCGCGATCGACAGTGGCGGCATCTGGCTCGCCGGTGAGTTGCTCGGCGTGCGGGAAGAGGGCGGACGTCTGCACCGCCTGACCGAGCGGCAGATCGCGAAGCAGCGGCTGAAGACCGGCATGGTATTCCAGCGCTTCAACCTGTTCCCGCACAAGACGGCGCTGGAGAACATCACCGAAGGCCCGGTGCAGGTGCAGGGCCGCAAGCCGGACGAGGTGCGCGCAGAGGCCATCGAGCTGCTCAGGCGCGTCGGGCTGTCGGCTAAGGCGCAGTCTTATCCTGCGCAGCTTTCCGGTGGCCAGCAGCAGCGCGTCGCGATCGCCCGCGCACTGGCCATGAAGCCAATGCTGATGCTGTTCGACGAGCCGACCAGCGCGCTCGACCCCGAGCTCGTCGGCGAGGTGCTCGCGGTCATGAAGGAACTGGCGCGGAGCGGCATGACCATGATGGTGGTGACGCATGAGCTCGGCTTCGCGCGCGAGGTCGCCGACCGCGTTGTCTATATGGATCACGGCGCGATCGTCGAGCAGGGGCCGGCGTCCGAGATTCTCGGCGCGCCGCGGGAGGCGCGCACCAAGGCTTTTCTCTCGGCGGTGATCTGATATGGGGGCGGTTTGATGAAGAGACTTGTTGTTGCGGCGGCACTGTTGCTGGCCGCGGGTGTTTCGGCAAGGGCGATCGAGCTGCCGCCGGAGATCGCCAAACGCGGCAGCCTCAAGGTCGCGCTGGTTCCGAACTATCCGCCCATGGAGTTTCGCGATCCCGCCACCAATGCGCTCTCCGGCTTTGACGTCGATCTCGGGGAGGCGATCGGCCGCAAGCTCGGCGTCAAGATTGAATGGCAGGAGACCAGCTTCGCCGAGTTCATGCCGTCGATCTCGACGGGACGGGTGGATGCGGTGCTGTCGGGCTTCACAGACTATGCGAGCCGGCACGAGACAGCGACCTTCGTCGATTACCTGCGCAGCGGTCCACGCTTCTTCGTGCAGCAGTCCCGCGCGACCGAGTTCAAGGACATGGCTGCGCTCTGCGGCAAGAAGGTCGGCGCCAGCCGCCGCACCTCGTTCCCGGCGCAGATTGCGGCATGGAGCGAGAAGAACTGTGCCAGCAATCCGATCGTCTTCGTAGGCACAGACGGCTCGGGCGATGCCCGCAACCAGCTCAGGCAAGGCCGTATCGATGCCGCCGTGCAGGGCAACGAGACGCTGCCCTATCTCATGGATCTCGAACCCGGCGTCTACGCGCCGGTCGGCGAGACCATCGCGCAGCAGCTCACCGGAATCGCGCTGCCCATCAAGGAGAAGACATTGCAAGAGGCGATGGCGCAGGCGGTCGATGCGCTGATCGCGGATGGCACCTATCGTGCGTTGCTTGCGAAATGGAAGTTGACCGATAACGGGATTGAGAAGGCGACTATCAATGCTGGACAGTAAGGCACTTGCGAGCATCCCGCTCACCCCGGCCAACACCGCCGATCCCGCACCCGACTATCCCTGGCCAAAGCCTTATACGTCGGCGATGTTCCTGTCGTTCGATGTGGACGCGGAAAGTGCCTGGACCAGCAAGGATGCAGTTCACGCGCAGCGCCTGATCACCATGAGCTATGGTGGTTATGAAGCGCGTGTCGGCACGCCCAAGCTTCTGGAGCTGCTCGACCAGCTCGAGCTGAAGGCGACGTTCTTCGTCACCGGGTGGTCGGTCGATGCGCATCCGGCGATGGCCGAGTCGATCATCAAGGCCGGCCACGAGATCGGCCATCACGGCTATCATCATCTCCTGCCGGATCCCGGCGATCCCTGGATCGAGGAAGAGCTCGAGCGCGGCTTCGAGGTGCTGAAGCGCCGGCTTGGCGTCAAGCCGATCGGCTATCGCGCGCCTTACGGCGAATTCACTGAAGAGCTGCGCAAAGCGCTGGTGCGCCACGGCATCGTCTATACTTCGTCGTTCCGCGACGACGTCCGGCCGTATCGCCATCGCCTCGCTGACGGCAAGCCGGGCACGATCGAGTTGCCGGTCACTGCGAGCTACGACGACTGGATGCATGGCCTCTCGGCGCGGTTCAGCCCGCGCTCAATCTTCCCCAAGGAGCACGTGCTCTCGATCTGGAAGGACGAACTCGACGAGGTCAGGGACTGGGGTGCAATGGTGACGACCGTGCTGCATCCGCAATGCAGCGGGCGTCCCATGCGGCTTCGGCTGTTGCGCGAATTCCTGACTTACGCAAAATCCTGTCCCGATCTCTGGATCACAACCGGTCGCGATATTGCCGCAAACTTCCAGCGCCACGAAGCGGGCAATCGTTGAGCCAAGCTGCTTGAGCCAAGTCATGACATCGAGCCGTCGCCGCATCCTGATCATCAATCCGAACTCCTCGGCTTCGGTCACGGCGGCGATCGACGAGGCGGTGGCGCCGTTGCGGATCCCGGGCGGGCCGGAGATACTGGTCGTGAGCCTTCCCGAAGGACCGCCCAGCATCACCTCGCAGCGTGACGCGGACAGCGTCGTCATGCCGTTGGTGAACCGCGTCGCGCGGGAGGATGCGAATGCTTTCGTCATCGCCTGCTTCAGCGATCCCGGCCTGCATGCGGTCCGCGAAGCCGCAGGCGGCCGTCCCGTCATGGGCATCGCCGAATGGGGTATTTTGCGGGCGTTGACCCTCGGCGAGCGGTTCGGCATCATCGCGCTATCGCCGCAAAGCATCCGACGCCAGCAGCGCATGGTGCGGCAGATGGGGTTGGATGCCCGCTATGCCGGAAGCTGGTCGGTGGGCGCCAGCGCCGCGGAAACGGCGGGCGCCGATATCCGAGAGCGCCTCATCGAGGCGGGCCGTGCGCTGGTTACGCAGCGCGGCGCCGACGTCGTGGTGATGGGCTGCGCCGGCATGGCCTCGCATCGCTCCGCGCTCGAGCAGGCAATCGGCGTGCCCGTGGTCGAGCCGGCGCAGCAGGCGGTCGCCGCCGCCGTCGGCGCGGTCCTGTTGAGACAATGAGAGCAGACGATGCATTATGATCTCCTGATCCGGAACGGCACCTGCGTCACGCCCTGGGGCGAGGAGACATCAAACGTCGGTATTGCCGGTGGCCTGATCGCGACACTGTCGGCGACATCGGCCGACACCGCCGATCACGTGATCGATGCTCGCGGCCTTCACGTGCTGCCCGGCCTGATCGACAGCCACGTCCATCTGCGTGACCCCGGCGATGCCAAGGTGGAGACGCTCGGCACGGGCACGCGCGGCGCCGTGCTCGGCGGCATCGCCACGCTGTTCGACATGCCCAACACCAACCCGCCGATCATCGATCAGGAGCGGCTCGACTGGAAGCGAGGCTATGCCGAAGAGCACAGCTGGTGCGACATCGGCCTCTACATCGCCGGCGCCAAGACCAATATCGGCGAGCTTGCGCATCTCGAAAGCGAAGCTGGCGTTTGCGCCATCAAAGTGTTCGCGGGATCTTCGACCGCTTCTCTGCTTGTGGAAGACGATGAGCATCTCGAAAAGCTCATGCGCGCAGGCCGCCGCCGCATCGCCTTCCACAGCGAGGACGAGTATCGCCTGCAGGCGCGCAAGCCGATGTTCTCGCGCGGCATGCCGCATCGATCGCATATGGAGTGGCGTGACGAGGAGTGCGCCTTTCTCGGCACCCGCCGCCTGATGGCGCTGGCGCGCAAGACCGGCCGTCCGGCGCACATCCTCCACGTCTCGACCGCGGAAGAGCTCGGCTATTTGCGCGAACATCGCGACATCGCGACTGTCGAGGTGCTCGTCAATCATCTGACGCAGGTCGCGCCGGACTGTTACGACACGCTCAAGGGTTTTGGCGTGATGAATCCACCGATCCGGGGCGAGCGCCACCGCGAGGCGAGCTGGGCCGCGTTGCGCGACGGCGTCGTCGACACCATCGGCTCGGATCACGCGCCGCATTCGCGCGCCGCCAAGGAATTGCCTTGGCCCGATTGTCCCGCGGGGCTGACCGGCGTGCAGACGCTCGTTCCTGTGATGCTCGATCACGTCAATGCCGGCCGGCTGTCGCTGGCGCGACTCGTCGACCTCATGGCGGCGGGTCCCGCGCGCGTCTACGGCCTTGTCGGCAAGGGACGGCTCGCCGCCGGTTACGATGCCGATTTCACGCTGGTCGACATGAAGGCGAAGCGGACCATCGAGGAGTCCTGGATCGTTTCGCCCTGCGGCTGGACGCCGTTTGCCGGCAAGCCAATCACCGGCTGGCCGCTCGGCACCATCGTGCGCGGCCACATCGTCATGCGCGACGACGAGGTGCTGGGCGCGCCGATCGGCCGCCTCGCCCGCTTTGCGTCCTAGGAGGTTTGTTTCGATGCCTGTGTCCCGTCGCTCACTGCTCAAGGCCGCAGCCGCCGTGCCGGCGCTGTCGCTGCCGGGGATCGTGCGTGCCGAAACGCAGACCACGCTGCGCTTCATTCCAGTGATCGATCTTGCCTTCGTCGATCCAATATATTCGACCGCGCAAGTGTCGCGAAACCACGGCTTCATGGTTTACGACACGCTCTATGGCATCAGCTCCTCGCTTCAGGTCTCGCCGCAGATGCTGTCGGGCCATGTCGTCTCGAGCGACGGCCGGCAGTGGGATCTCACCCTGCGGGATGGCCTGTTCTGGCACGACGGAGAAAAGGTCCTGGCACGCGATTGCGTCGCGAGCATCCGCCGCTGGGCGGCGCGAGACGGGTTTGGCGGCGAGCTCATGGAAGCGACTGACGAGCTGTCGGGGGCTGACGACCGCACCATCCGCTTCCGCCTCAAGCGGCCGTTTCCGCTCCTGCCGCAGGCGCTCGGCAAGGCCGCGATCAATGCCTGCTTCATGATGCCGGAGCGGCTGGCGAGCCAGGATCCGTTCAAGCCGCTGACCGAAGTCATCGGCAGCGGTCCGTTCCGCTACCTCGCCGACGAGCGCGTGCAGGGCGCGCGCAATGCTTACGCAAAGTTCGACCGCTATCAGCCACGCGCCGAAGGCAAGCCGGACTGGACCGCCGGCCCGAAGATCGTGCATTTCGACCGCGTGGTCTGGACCACCACGCCGGATGCCGGCACCGGCGTTGCCGCGCTCCAGACCGGCGAGCAGGACTGGCAGGAGACCACGCCGCACGATCTATTGCCGGTGCTGCGAGCGGCCGAGGATGTCGAGACGCGGATCCTCGATCCCAGAGGCTACACTTGCATGCTGCGCCTCAATCATCTGCAGCCGCCGTTCGACAATCCCGCCGTCCGCCGGGCGTTGCTCGGCGCGATCGACCAGTCCTCTTTCATGACGGCCGTGGCAGGCACCGCTCCCGCCCACCAATACTCGCCGATCGGCTTCTTTGCGCCGGATACGCCGATGGCAAGCGATGTCGGGCTCGACGTCTTCCGCGGGCTCCGCGATTACGCCAAGGTTAAGGCAGACCTGGCGGCTGCCGGCTACAATGGCGAGAAGATCGTGCTGCTCGTCCCGACCAATTCGCTGGCCCAGAAACCGTTGGGCGAGATTGCGGTCGACAGCTTGCGAAAGGCCGGGATGAACGTCGAGTATGCCGGCCTCGATTTCGCCGTCGTGCTGCAACGGCAGCTCAAGAAGGAGCCGATCGGGCAGGGCGGCTGGAGCGCGGCGGTCGCCAACTGGCAAGGCATCGACTGGCTCAATCCCGCTGGCAATACCAACCTGCGCGGTGAGGGCAAGGTGGCCGGCTGGTACAAGAGCGACAAGATGGCGGCGTTGCGCAGCCAATGGCTGGCAGCCTCCGATCTCGCCGAGCAGCAGCGAATCTGCCGTGAGATCCAGGCGCTGGCTTTCGAGGAGATTCCCTATATTCCGATCGGCCAGTACAAGCAGCCGACCGCCTACCGCAAGAGCATTACCGGCATTCTCGACGGCACCGCCGTCTTCTGGAACGTACGCCCCGCATGAGCACGATCGCGATCTTCGGTAGCTATGTGCTGTCACACAAGGACGGCGTGCAGCATGTCCTGCGCGATCATTGGGTGTTGATCGAAGACAGGAAGATCGCCGCGGTTACGCGCGATCGTCCCGCCGCGGAGCAGATTTATGACAAACCCGGCCGCTTGGTGTTGCCGGGCCTAATGAACCTGCACAATCACTGCTTTAGCGAGGCAGTAGCGCGCAGCCACACCGAGGATGGCAACGGGCGCCGCAACAATCAGAGCATTGTGTACACGGTGCTTCTGCCGCTGACGAAGCGTGGCGCTGACCTGTTGACGAGGGAGGAGCGGCTTTCGGTGGCGCGCCTCGGCATCCTCCAGCTCCTGAAGGGTGGCGCAACTACGGTGATGGAGCCGTTCCGCAACACGATTCCGGAAATGTTCGACGCGGCGGAAGAGATGGGTATCCGTTTCTACGGGGCGCCCTATCTGTTCTCAACCTCCGACGCCAAGGCCGGTGCGGACGGCGTGGTCCGCTATGCCGGCGACGACGGCGCAGCCGATATGGCGACCTGGGACGCGCAGTATCAGCGCTGGAACGGTTGTGGCGACGGGCGCATCAGTCTCGCCATGAGCCCGCATGCGACCGACACCTGCGGTCCGGATCTCTTGAAAGCCTGTGCGGAGCGTGCGCGCGAACTCGGTGTTCCCATCACGACGCATCTGGCGCAGAGCCGCGCCGAGGTCGAGACCATTGGCAAGCGCTATGGGGGGCGCACGCCGGCGCAATATCTCGACTGGCTTGGTCTCCTGGCGCCGGACTTGTTGGCGGCGCACTGCATCGCGTCGACCGATGACGATCTGAAATTGATGGCGGCGCGCGGGGCCACTGTGCTGAATTGCCCGCGCGTGTTTGCGCGCGCCGGCGTCACGGCCGCGTTCAGCCGCTTTGCCGAGCATGGCGTGCGGACCGTCGTCGGCACCGACGGCTACAACATGGATTTGCTCGGCGAGCTCAACGCAGCCTCACTGATCTCCAAGATCGTGTCGCAGTGCGCTGATGTTGCCAACTCGCCTGAACTGATTGAGTCGATCACCGCAACCGCGGCCGACGTCATCAAGCGGCCGGATCTCGGCAGGATTGCGCCGGGTGCGACCGCCGATCTCACGGTCGTCGATCTCACCCATCCGCATTTGCAGCCGCTCTTCGATGTCAGGCGCGCACTGGTTGCGCTGGCCAACCGCGCCAACATCGATATGGTCATGGTCGATGGCTGCGTGCTCATCGACGCCGGTCGCTACGTTCGTGGCGATGAGGCCGCGATAACATCGGCAGGGACGGCTGCGATCGGCAAGATCTGGGATCTTCCCGAGGCCCAGGCGGCTTTTGGCGGCTGATGTGGATGGCCGGCGCAGCAACTGATGATGATCGTGCCGCGCGGCTCCAGCAGCGAGGAACCTTGCACCCGGCATGGCGGTGACGGTGGAGATCAAGACGGGACGGCGGCGGATCATGGAGTATGTGATGTCGCCGCTGTTGAGGTATCGGCAGGAGAGCTTGAGGGAGAGGTGAAAGCGACCGTGTGCATGAGACAAGTTGAGCGTAACAGGTGACTCAACGGATTCCCGTCAATGGCGCGATGAGCGAACTTGGTAAGGGCAAAAGCGGTAACACTCCGCAGCATTGGCTATCCTTGACTTGTTCTATTTTGACCCCCTCGGCGCCGGTTAGCTCAAATTGGCCGATGATGGATTGGACCGAGAGATCAAGCTTTTCAATCGCTTAGAAGGTGGTGTGTGCACGACGTGTGCACCGGGAGATCAAGAAAAATCTCGCTACAGCCAACGGGAGCAAGCCTTGTGAATAGGCGCCTCGGGCGATCAGGTGCACTCGGTCAGGACGACGTCACGATATATTCGAAAATCCCGCTGCTTGCAGCGCCGGCCTCATTGGCTGTGCGGGCGAAGGGATAGCTGGGCGCGATTGCAGCCTCGCCGGCAGCCGCTAACGCACCGCGATCGCAACAGCGGCCAGTGCGGCCGGAAGGGACCAGGCCCAATCTCCTGCCAGTGAAGTTGCTGCTGCTGCAACGACACATCCGAAGACGAATCCGAACAGGCGACCCAGCGAGCGATTCAGCGGGGTCGAATCGTGCGGCAGCAAGGGATGTCGGTCGGTCAGCAAGTCCATCGTTGACAAGACCGCGTTGGCCAGATTGCCGGTCATCACCGCCGTCGAGATCGCGCCGGGCACCGCCAGGCGGAGCAGGGCGTACTGGCAGGCCATGGCGGCCACCGCGATCATTGCGGCCGTGCCGGCCAGCAGTCCGACCGGGTCGGCCGATGCCTTGGTAGTGACGCAAAAGATCAGGAGTGCGGCAAGCAGCAGAAATTGAACCAGCAGCAACAGCCGCGCGAGGCTTGGACCATGCCGGTGCGAAGCCTGCGCAACCAGCCAGACGCTCCCCAGCGCCAGCATGAAGACCGGAATAGCCAATAGCTGCGCCCAGTGAAACGAGCCGCCGTCCACGGCCACGCCGGCGGCCAGTACGATATTGCCGGTCACATGCGCAGTGAAGACATGACCCAGGGTGAAGAAGCCGGTGGCGTCGACCATTCCGGCGATCATGCTGAGCAACAGCGGCAGCCGAGCCTGAAGCCGCGACAGCTCTGCTGCGTCATCCGCTGCGTCCGGTGTCCTTGCGAAGGCGCGGGAGTCTCTCACCAGCATAGTCATTTTTTGGCTGCTCCTATCTTGACGGTCCGCGCCATGGCTCAGCCAGCCCCGGCTATTGCGCGGTCCAGCCACCATCGACGGAGATCGTTGTTCCCGTGATCTGGTCCGCTGCCGGTGAACACAGAAAGGCGACGGTGCCTCCAAGTTGCTCTGGGGAAGCAAAATCGAGCGACGGTTGTTTCTCGGACAGCAACTCCTCGACGGCTTGCTGTTGACTGATGCCGCGTTGCGCGGCGATGTCGCTGATTTGCTTTTCAACCAGAGGCGTTCGCACCCAGCCGGGGCAGACCGCATTGCAGGTAACGCCGCTTCCGGCCGTCTCCAGGCCGACCACCTTGGTCAGGCCGACCAGCCCGTGCTTGGCGGCGACGTAGGCGGCTTTGTGTGTTGAAGCGACGAGGCCATGGGTGGAGGCGATGTTGACGATCCGTCCCCAACGCTGCTTTTTCATCTGGGGCACCGCTATCGCAATACTGTGGAACGCGGCCGACAGATTGATTCCCAGGATTGCATCCCACTTGGCGGTCGGGAACTCATCGACCGGGGCGGTGAACTGGATGCCGGCATTGTTCACCAGGATGTCGAGACGACCGAATCGCTCGACCGTCGCCGAAATCAATCCGCGCACCGCATCTGCCTTCGACATGTCGGCACCGTCGTAGACGGCGCGCACGCCGTGGTTGCTCTCGATACCGTTGCGGATCGCCTCGATCTCGCCTGGTTCGCCGAACCCGTTCAGGACGAGGTCAGCGCCGAGCCGCGCCAGTTCTCGCGCAATTCCCAGGCCAATGCCGCTGGTCGAGCCGGTGATGATGGCCACCTTGTCCTTCAACATCGGAATTGCTTTCGACGCCTGCCTTGAGGTGTGGGTTGAAACGATGATCAGTGGGCGCCGCCGGCATCGAGCTGGCCGGGTTTCTTCAGCATCATGGAGGCCGCGAGTGCCACGATCAGCGCGGCACCGAGCAGGAAGAACATGTCGCTGAAGGCGAGGATGAACGCCTGCTTCTGCACGACCCTGCCGATCGCGACATAAGCCCGGTGGGCAGCGTCGCTGCGATCGATCACGCCGTGGCTGATGAAATATTGCGTCAGCTTCTCGACCCTCGCCTGCGTCGCCTGCTCCAGCATCGAGACCGACTGCATCAGGACGTTGGAGTGATACTGCTCGCGCTTGGTGAGCAATGTCTGCAACAGTGCGATGCCGACGGCGCCGCCGAGGTTGCGCATCATGTTGAACAGGCCCGAGGCCGAGCCCGCGTTTTCCGCCTCGATGCCCGCAGTAGCGACGGCCGACAGCGGTGCGAACACGAAGGCCTGGCCTACCGCACGAACGACGTTGGGCCAGAACAACTGGTCGGTGGCGTAGTCATTGGTCATGTGGACGTTCATGAAGTTGGAGGCCGCGAACAGCGCAAAGCCGATACCGATGATGATCCGGGCATCGAAACGCCGCATCAGTTGCGGCACCAGCGGGATGAACAGCAATTGCGGCAGCCCGGTCCAGGCCAGCACCATGCCGATCTGTTCAGCGTTGTAGCCCTGGATACGCGACAGATAGACCGGCAGGATGAACACCGAGCCGTACAGTGCGATGCCGAGCAGGAAGTTGGCGAGGATGCCGAAGCCGAAATTGCGGCGGGCCAGCAGGCGCAGATTTAGCAACGGTTTCTTCGCTGTCAATTCGATCCACAGGAAGGCAGACAGTGCGACCGCGGCGATAATCGACATTCTGAAGATGAAGGGCGAACCGAACCAGTCGTCCTTGTTGCCCTCCTCCAGCACCGTCTGCAGCGCGGACAGGCCGATCGACATGGTAACGATGCCCGGCCAATCGCCTTCGCCGAGCAGCGACAGGTTCATCGGTGCCGGCTCAAGCGAGAACCACAGCATCGCAATCATCACCGTGCCGGGCACCAGGTTGACGTAGAAAATATATTCCCAGCCCCAGTTCTCGGTCAGATAGCCGCCGATCGTGGGGCCGATCGCGGGGGCGAACGTCGCGGAGATTGCAAACAGCGCGAGCCCGATCGGCTGCTTCGCCTTCGGCAGCAGCGTGATGATGAGCGTGAACGCCATCGGGATCAGCACACCGCCGGTAAAGCCCTGCACGGCGCGCAGCACGATCATCTGCGGCAGGTTTTGCGCCAGTGCGCAGGCCGCCGAGAACAGCAGAAACAGGATCGCGTTAGTGAGAAGATACACCCGGATCGAGAATACCTGGGCAAGCCAGCCGGAGAGCGGGATTACCACGATCTCAGCGATCAGGTACCAGGTCGAGATCCAGCCGCCGTCGTCGGTTCCAGCGCCGATCGCGCCCTGAATGTCGGCGAGTGAGGCGTTAACGATCTGGATGTTGAGCACCGCCATGAAGGCGCCGAGCGTGGCGCCGACCACCGCGATCCAGGTTTTTGCGGAGACGGCGGGAGCCGCCGGCGCCGCCGTTGTCCGGCCTTCACCGGCGGGATTTGCATCGGCGGCGGTTTGCAGCGTGCTCATGACACTGTCCACGACCCGGATTCATTCAGCCGTGGCGCTCGGGCCGCGCGAGGCGAGGCGCCTTTTCGCTTCACGCGCGGCAACGGCTGCCGACTTGGTGTTGACGGTGGGCTCGGCCGACATGCCCGGACGCAGCAGGCCTTTCAGATCGTGATCGTCGAGCACGATCTTGACCGGCACGCGCTGCACGATCTTGGTGAAGTTGCCGGTGGCGTTGTCGGGCGGCAGCAGCGCGAATTCGAGGCCGCTGGCCGGCGAGAGGCTGTCGACACGGCCCCGCAGCCTGGTGCCGTGGAAACCGTCGATGGACAGTTCGACCGGCTGACCGTTTCGCACATGGGTGAGCTGGGTCTCCTTGAAATTGGCGACGACATACACGGCATCGAGCGGCACTACCGCCATCAACTGCGTGCCGGCCTGCACGAACTGGCCCACGCGTAGCGAGCGCGCGCCGACGGTGCCTGCCACGGGGGCAGTGATCTGCGTATAGGAGAGGTTCAGCGCCGCCTGTTGCTCGACCGCGCGGGCACGGTCGAGTTGAGCCGCCGCCTTGGCGCGTTCGGTGGCGAGTACCTCGATCCGCTTGTTGGCGGCGATCAATGCCGACTTCTCGCCGATCAACTGAGCGGACTTCTCGCGTAGCGCCGCGTCGGTCTGCTGTGCGCGCTGAATGGTGCCGGAACCCGACTTCATCAAGCCGTCGTAGCGGGCCTGTTCTTCCCGCGCGAACTTCAGCCCGGCTTCGCTGGCCTCGACCAGAGCAGCCTGCTGCTGGATGACAGGTTCCTGCAATTCGATCTGCGCATTGAGGTTACGCACCGCTGCATCCGACGCCGCGACGTCGGCGCGGGCCTGATCGACCGCGGCCCTGAAATCGCGATCGTCGATTCGCGCCAGCAATTGCCCGGCCTTGACCGGCTCGTTATCGGTAACGAGGACTTCGCCGATATAACCCGAAACCTTCGGCGCGACGATCGTGGAATCGGCTTTGACATAGGCGTCGTCGGTCGTTTCAAGATAGCGGCCGGTGGTGAGGTAGTAGTGGCCGAAATCGACGGCGGCTGCGACGCCGAGCGCCGCCGCCAACGCCAGGGCGGCACGTTTGATTGCCTGCCGTGAGGGGCGAAGGCTGGCTTTGGCTTTTTGCTCATCGGTATAGGCAAGTGTCGACATGGCGTTCTCCCAAATCTGCAGGATGCGTTAAAGCTCAGTCCCGACGATGGATGTCGTGGGTGACCATGCCGAGCTCAGGTGGCGGCCGATCGAGACGCCGCGGCTCGGCCAGCGTGCGGCGGATGTCATCCAGTCCGCTCTGCCAATGCGTGCGCATCGCGCTCAACCCGAACTCGTAGTCCCTGGAGTGACCCTCGTAGATCTTGGACTGGTAGATCAGGTGGATGATGTTGTAGGAGCTGTGGCGGGCCAGATCGGCAATGGCTCGGATTTCCGGGTCGTTCTTTGCACTTGTCGGCAGTTTCTCCATCGTCCGCTGCAATGCCTGACGCATCTTCTGCATCCGCGTCATGTGGTCCGTAATGGCCCGCGTCCGACTGGAATATTGAATGTCCTTTTGCCGGCTCGACACCTCCATCATGTCGCGGGGAACGCGACCCATCGCCGACCAGAGATCGATCTGGAACGTCAGCGTGTCGCGCGGCTCGCCGGACAGCACGCGGGAAAGGGGCGTGTTGGAGACGACACCGCCATCCCAATAGTGCTCGCCTTCAATTTCGACCGCGGGGAATCCCGGCGGCAGGGCGCCTGACGCCATGAAATGCTTCGGTCCCAGACGGCGTTCGGCGGTGTCGAAATAGGTCAGGTTGCCGGTGCGGACGTTGACTGCGCCGACGCTGACGCGCATTTCGCCCGAGTTCAAGCGGTCGAAGTCGACGAGGCGCTCCAGCGTCTGTTGCAACGGTGCCGTGTCGTAGAAGCTCGTCGCCGCATCGCCCGAGAACGGGGACCAGAGCGGTGAAGGGAAACGTGGCTTGAAGAAGCCGGGCTGGCCCTGCACCAGGGCCCGCGTCGCCGCCATCGCGTTGCGCACCGAGCTGATGTCGAACGCAAAGGGCAAGGCGTTGGCGAGCCCTTCGCCGGCGGGCCACTCGATCGAGAAGGCGCAGATGGTCTCCCAGAATTCGCGCAGCCGCTGTACCCGCTCGCCTTCAGGCGAGCCCGCGATGATGGCGGCGTTGAGCGCGCCGATCGAAATGCCGGCCAGCCAGTTCGGCCGGATGCCAGCCTCATGCAGGCCCTCATAGACGCCGGCCTGATAGGCCCCGAGCGCGCCGCCGCCTTGCAGCACGAGAGCGACGACATCATAGGGCAGCACATTGCACTGCTGTTGCGGCGCGGGACTAGTCTGTTCACGTATCACGTTCAGCATTGCCAGGACTCCTTGCATGATGGCCGATCCGATCAGCCGACATTCGCTTCGATCAGAACTTTGGACCCGGATCCGCGCACGGCGGCGCCAGGTGCAAGGTAGTCGTGGACGACAGTGCCAAGTCCCAGCGTCAGGTCGGCAACGAGGTGCTTGGCCGACAGGACCTGAAGCACCGGCAGCTCGGCGACGGGAGCCAGGGCATGCGAACACAGGTCCAGCGCCGCGGGCCCGGTCCATGCGCCTTTCACGGTGATGTCTTCGAGGTGGTAGCGCACCAGTTCGCAGATGCGTGCCGTGCCGTCGACATGGGGAATGATCTTGAGCAGGAAGTTGGGGCCAGCGAGCTTTCGGGCCTCCAGATCAGCGTCGAGCGTGCGGTGTTTGTAGCCCATGGTACCGGTGGCAACGCGGACCGAACCGTAGTTCAAGGTTCCGACCAGCGTATCGGTCTCGACGGCGAGTTTTGGCTGCGCAAGTTTCTTGGGGAAGCCCCAAAGTTCACGCCCGCCGGCGATGGGCGGATGGTCGTTGAGAAACATCTGGTGCGTGAAGCTGCCGGCCTGGCCTCGCCAGGACACCGGGATGACCTGACCGCTTTCGGTGTAGTCGCCGAAGCCGGTCGAGTCGGGCATGCGGATGAACTCGTAATTCACCACCGGCTCGGTGAGTTCGAGTGGCTCCGGCACGATCCGGCGCAAAGCCTCGGGATCGGTGCGATACTGGATGATGAAGTATTCGCGGTTGACGAAGCGGTACGGGCCGGGTGGAAAAGCCGGATTCGTCAGCGGCATGGCGAAGGCCTTCGTTCGCACGGTCTCGTGTTTCATCGCGGTCGGGCTCCAGGTTGATCGATGTTGCGCGGGCCGCGCTCTGGCGCGGGAAACGCGGCCCGTATCGGATGAAGCGCTTGCTGCGCACGCTTATCGGGGCTAAGCCGACAAACGATCAGTAGTCCCAGAGGGCCGGCACCCAACGAAAGGCGTCGCCGGCTACGGCCACGTGGCCCACGGATGGGAACGGCATATGCGTGGCCACCAGCAGCCCGCCGGTTTCCGCCAGCTCGCGCAAAAGGCTGGTGCGGGCGCGAGCCGCTTCCTCCGGGTAGTGTTCGAAGCCGTTGTGCCAGTCGGGGTGTTCGAACCCGACTGCGAACACGAGGTCGCCAGCGAACGTCAGCCGGTCGCCGCCGGATGTCAGGCGGACGATGCTGTGCCCGGGGGTGTGACCGCCGGTGCGATGTATGACCACGCCCGGCGCCACTTCGTGCTCATCCTCGAAGAGCCGAAGCTGGCTGCGGTACTCTTTCGCGAACCGTTTGGCCGTCGTGCGAAGCGCATCCGGGAGACCGTCCGGCATCGAGACGCGAGAGAAATCGGGCGCTTCCCAGAACTTGATCTCGGCGGCCGCCACGTGGATCTGCAGGTCCGGACGCAGTTGCTCCTTCACGCCTTCGACAAGCAGCCCGCCGACGTGATCCATGTGCATGTGGGTAAGCACCACGTCGGTCACGGATGCGAGATCGATGCCGGCCGCTTCCAGTCGATGGATCAGTTGCCCGGCCCGAGGCAGGGGAAACTCCGCGCCCATCCCGGCGTCGATGAGGATGGTCCGGCCGCCGCTGCGCACGACGACCACGTTGAGCGCCCAATCGAACGCGTCCGGTGGCAGGAAATTGTCTTTCAGCCAGGCCTCGCGGACGGCCGGTGCCGCGTTGTGCGCCAACATCGCGCCCGGCAGAGTCAGCACTCCGTCGCTGACCACCATCACGTCAATCTCGCCGATCCGCAGCGCGTAGCGCGAGGGGACCAATTCATCGGGCGCCTTGTTGCCGGTGTATGAGGGGTCGTGCAGGTTCATGTTTCTCTCCTGTTACATGGTTGGGTGCTGGCTGGTCTTGTTCGGGCAGGCCGTGCAGCCAGCGCGGAGCGCGGCCTGCTTAGCGTGAGGGTCTAGAAGAAGCCGCTTACATCGCCGACACGCTCCGGATCGGCCGAGGCAAGGGCGGCGGCGCGCTCGGCCTTCGGCGGATAGATCCAGACGGTGTTGATCTCCTGCTTGGTCTTCTTGGCGGTCTCGCCGACCATCGTCACCTCGCGCTCCCAGCCGCGGGTGAACACCGCGTCGGCTTCGCCGAGGTCGAGGCAGGTGACGTATTTCTCCTGATGGTAGCGTTTGGTCGGAACGCCGAGCAGTTCTGTGGCGGCGTTGTGACCGGCAAAGGCGCCCATTCGCGTGGCGTGCTGGCACGACATCAGCGCGTAATTGCCGTCATCGTCGCAGGCGGCGCGGGCGGCATCGCCGGTGGCAAAGACGCCGGGTACCGACGGCACGCGCAAATCACGGTCGACCAGCAGCCGGCCGGAATTGTCGCGCTCGGCAGGTACCTGTGCGGTCAACGGAGCCGCGCGAATGCCGCCCGCCCAAATCACGGTCTCGGCCTCGATGTGTTCGCCTGACGTCAACGTGACGCCCGATTTATCGAGCGAGGTGACACCGACACCGAGCCGAGTCTCCACTCCGCGCTTGTGCAGGGCGTCCTCGATGAGCGGGCGGGGGCCTTCGCCCATGGCGGGAGCGATCGCGCTGTTGCGGTCGACGATGATGACGCGCGGCTTGACGTCCTTGCCGAAAATGGCGCGAATCCGCGTTGGCAACTCGGTCGCCGCCTCGATGCCGGTGAACCCGCCGCCGGCCACAACGACGGTGTCGCGTCCGTTCAATGCCGGCCGGTCAGCCAGACCGTGCAGATGCCGGTCAAGGGCAATCGCATCGTCGAGCTGGTCGACGCTGAAACCATGTTCGGCAAGGCCCGGAATATTCGGACGAGCCAGCCGGCTGCCGGTCGCCACCACCAGCCGGTCGTAGGACAGGCTCTTCTTCGCGCCTTTCGCGGCGACGATTCCCACCACGCGCGACTGGGTGTCGATTGTCTCTGCGCTGCCCTGCACATAGGCAACGTCGATGGCCTTGAGGACATCCAGGAGCGGTGCGGTCAGGGTCTCGGGCTTCGGTTCATAGAGCCGCGGGCGGACGACGAGCGTCGGCTCTGGCGAAACCAGCGCGATCTCGAGCCCTTCGGGCGAAACGCCCTGGATGTCGCGCAGGCGGGCGGCGGAAAGGGCGGCGTACATGCCGGCGAAGCCGGCGCCGATGATGACTAGTCGCATAGGGTCTACTCCTCTGATTTGACTTCTCGGACTCGCGCGTCACCGTTGCCGCTCCGGCATCCGGAATGGCTTGTCGCAATCGGCGATGACGCGAAGGCGTGAAAATAGATTCGTCGAGCGCCTACGGGGCGCTGCAGTCCGGCGTTATCATGGAAGGACGCTCGCACGCTGCGTGACAGCCGCGGGAAACCGTCGGCCGGCGGAACTGAAAGGCGATCGACTCGCTGGGCCTCAAGGGCCAGTCATCGTGGAAGATGGAGGCCCCGGCTCTGGTCATGATCGACGCTGCTATCGGTGCCGGAATTTCGACTTCCTCCCCCGTCGCCGAGGTGAAGCGCACGCTGAGCGACAGTCCGTACACCAGCGCGGTGGCGATGACCCGACGTCGCGGCATGATTGCAAGGAGGGCGACACAGTGCTTCCAGGCCATTGTTCGTCTCCGTCCGTTGTCGATGTTCGATACCGCAAATCTACGGGATCGAAGCTGCGACCGCGCCAGCGCGATTGCCGCGATTGCAGAGAGATTGCTGCTACCGCATGCGCCGTCGCCAATCGCTCGGGGTTTCGCCGGTCAGTTTCTTGAACGCCGCGGCGAATGCCGTTTGCGAAGCGTAACCGAGCTCTACGGCCACCAACTCGATCGACACGTCGGTTTCGCGCAGCATGTTCATGGCCCGCTCGAGCCGCTGCTGGCGCAGCCAGGCGTGCGGCGAGAGGCCGGTGCTCTCCTTGAAGGCACGACAGAAGTGGAAGCGCGACAGGCCGGCATCCGACGCAAGCTTGGCCAGAGATATGTCACCGTCGCTGTCCGAGCGCAGGCGTTCAATCGCGCGTTGCAGAGCACGGGCCGACAGCCCGCCCGTGATCGGCTCGAACATGATTGGCGTGCCGCTATGGGCGGCCAGGATTCGCGTCGCCACGAGATCCGTCAGTTGCTGCCTGAACAAGGCATCCAGGAGCGCGCTGCCTCCCAGCACGTCGGCCGCACTCATCAGCAATCCGGATGTAACGGGATCGGGATGCCCCGTCCGTTCCAGAAGATGGCCGGGACTGGGCACGTCGGCTTCGCGACCAACACGTTCAAGCGTGGTTTGCGGGAGATAGAGCTGGATGACGTCGACGGCGCCGGGGATATCCCATCTTGCGCTTGAACCAGCCGGAATGATCGTCACCACGCCGGAACGCGCCGTTCCAATCGCGACCGATTTCCCGGTACGCCGCTCCAGGCGCTGAACGCCGGTAGGATAAGTCATGATGACGTGGTGAGTCATGGGCTCGACCACATCGTGCAGAGCCCCATGCTTCCAATGCGCGATGGCGCCATTGGTCGAGTCTGAAGCCATGCGAAGCGGCGCAGTCTTGAGGACACGCGCCATCTCCACATCGGCAGGACGCAGATCGGCGACCGGCAATGTGGGCTGGCGAGCCTGGGAAAGACGCGGCCTAGCTTCCTGCGCAGCATCGTGCAGAGTCGGGGTGCTCATTGAGCTGTCGTCATGTTTGGTCATCTTGTTGCCTGCAGAGCGATGGCTGCTAACGCATGTGTCGTCGCCAATCGCTCGGGGTTTCTCCGGTCAACCGCCTGAAGGCGGCCGCGAATGCCGTCTGCGAGGCATAGCCAAGCTCGGCCGCCACCGACACGATCGATGTGTCGGTGTCGCGCAGCATGTTCATGGCTTGCTCGAGGCGGTATTGCCGCAGCCAGGCATGAGGGGAGAGTCCGGTACTTTCCTTGAACGCGCGGCAGAAGTGGGACCGCGACAGGCCGGCGTCCGAAGCGAGAGCCGCAAGCGAGACGTCGGCATCGCTGTCGGAGCGCAAGCGTTCGATGGCGCGAAGCAGAACCTTTGGCGAAAGCCCGCCGATGGTCGGCTGAAACGCGGTCGGCGAGGCGGTGTGCGTAGCCAGGAGACGCGTGGCGAGCAGGTCGATGAGCTGATGCCTAAACAGCGTGTCGAGGGCGGAGTTGCCCTCCAGCCCGTCGGCCGCGCTCAGGAGCAATCGGGATGTAACGGGATCAGGGTGCCCCGTTCGCTCCAGAAGGTCGATCGCGGTGGCCGTGTCGGATTCGCGGGCAACGCGCTCGAGCGTTGTGGTCGGCAGATAGAGCTGAACGACATCCACGGGTTTCGGAATATCCCACCGCGAGCTTGATCCTTCCGGAATGATGATTACGGCGCCAACGCGGAACGTTCCCTTCGCGATCGATCTTCCGGAGCGGCGCTCCACGTGCTGCACCGAGCCATTGTAGGCCATGATGACGTGGTCGCTCATGGGCTCGACGACATCGTGCAACGGGTCATGCTTCCAGTGGGCGATCGCGGCACCGGAGGGGTCCAAAGCCATGCGGACCGGTTCGGTGTTGAGGACGCGCGCCATCTCCACATCGGCGGAACGCTGTTCGGCATTCCGTAATTGGCCTTGGCTCGCACGGGAAGCGCCCGACGGATTTTCATGCGCAGAATCACGCGGGATCGGTTCGCTCATGGAGGTACGCCTTCAGAGGAGATGTGCACTCGCGTCGCCGGGAGTGACTGCGGCTGGCGTAAAGCCACCGTTTGCTTGTGCCGGTACCGCGGGGCGTCGCGAGTTCTCCGCGGCGTTCTAGGCGCGTAGGACTACGGGGTCTTTCCCAAAACGGCCGCACCTTGTCTGATTCTACTCAAACGTCGCGGCGCGCCATTTATTGGAGGGAAGGCGAAGATCTGCAATCATGTGGGTTGGATGTTGAAATCGCTCCACAAAATCGCTTTGTGACAGTCACGGCTCCGATGCTCACAATCGCGTTTCGCGCCGGCGCCAATCTAGACCTCCGCACTCGGATACCGGATAATGTGCCGCGAGATGGTGGCGGCAGCGAGTTGGGCGGCCCGATAAAACCCCGCGAATGGTCCGAACAAATGGTACAGGCGAGCACCTTCGGGCAGAGGGTCAGGCAGCAGTTGCATCTGAGGGATGCACCCCCCTCTCTGATCACGCGTTCACTGCGCGGCATCGAACTCGCGGTCACCGAAACCCAGGTTGATAATCCGGTACCGGGTCGTTCCGGCTCCGTGGCCGATGAGGCCTATTTCGTCAGCCTGAAGCTTCACGATTACCCAGACTGCGAGCTCTGGGATAACGGCAAGTGCGTCGGGAAGGCGGATGTCAAAGCGGGTACGACATATCTGTATGATCTCAGGAGCGATCCGGGTTTCATCATCGACAAGCCGTTTCATTCTCTCCACTTCTATCTGCCGCGTTCGGCGCTCGACCGCATCGCCAAGGAATCCGGGACGCCGCCTGTTGGCGACCTCGCCTGCCAGTTCGGCGTCGGACATGATGACAAGGTCATGCGTCATATCGGAGCGTTGCTGCTGCAAGGGCTCAGTCGACCGGCCGAAGCCAACCAGCTTTTCATCGATCACATGATGCTGGCGTTCACCGCGCATATTGCCCAGGCCTATGGCGGGATGCAGAGCACAAACGGGCCGGCTCGCGGCGGTCTGCCCCCGTGGCAGATGAAGCGTGCCTGCGAAAAGCTCGACGCCGACCTCGGCGGGACGCTTTCACTGCAACAGATCGCGGCCGAGTTTGGCCTTTCGGTCGGTCATTTTTCGCGCGCGTTTCGCATCTCGGCCGGCCTGCCGCCGCACCAATGGCTGCTGCGCCAGCGCGTGGAGGCGGCCAAACGGTTGATGACCACCGTGCGGGACCTGCCGTTGTCGGAGATTGCGATATCGGCCGGATTTGCCAATCAAAGCCACTTTACGAAGGTGTTTTCGGCGCAAGTCGGCGAAAGCCCGGCGGCGTGGCGCCGCGAGAGACTTGGTGGCTCCGAAGATCAAATGTGATCACCGGCCGCCCCGACGGCTGCTTCGTGATCCGCTCAATGGTCGTGACCTCTGGTCGATCGCGATCGCGCGTATGGTGCAACTCTACTCGAGGAGCCGGTCCATATGAAACAGAACGGTCTCTACGGTCAGAATGTTCAACGGTACCTTCATCTCGAGCGTCAACCGTCCTCGTTGATCACGCGTTCGCTGCGCAATGCCGAGATCGCGGTTACCGAGGTGCTGGATGATAACCCGGTGGAAGGCCCTTCCGGCCAGATGGATATTCAGGATGCTTATATGGTCGGCCTGAAACTTTACGATTACCCCAACGCCGAACGCTGGGAGCGCGGCGGGCCTGCCACAAAGATCGATATTCGTGCGGGCTCGACGCATCTGTACGACATGAAGAAAAATCCGAGTTTCATCATCAACCAACCGTTACATTTCCTTATTTTCTATCTGCCGCGCTCGGCGCTCAACTCTATCTCTGAGCAGTTCAACGCGCCGCGCGTCGGTGAACTCCCCTCGCAGCTCGGTACCGGTCATGACGATCCGATCATCCGTCATATTGGGGGGACGCTACTGCAAGCGTTGCGTCGGCCGGCCGAGACCAACCAGCTCTTCATCGATTACGCGATGCTCGCATTTACCGCGCATGCCGCGCAAACCTATGGCGGGCTGCGAACCATCCGCGCGCTGTCTCGTGGCGGTCTCGCCCCATGGCAGATAAAGCGCGCCTGCGAACGGCTCGACTCCGACCTCGGCGGGACGCTTTCATTGCCACAGATCGCGGCCGAGTTTGGCCTCTCGGTCAGCCATTTTTCGCGCGCGTTTCGCATCTCGACCGGCCTGCCGCCGCACCAATGGCTGCTGCGCCAGCGTGTGAACGCGGCCAAGCAGTTGATGACCGCGCGAGACCTGTCGCTGTCCGAAATTGCGATCTCGGCCGGGTTTGCCAATCAAAGCCACTTTACGCGGGTGTTTTCGGCGCAAGTCGGCGCCAGCCCCGCGGCGTGGCGCCGCGAAACGCAGGGCACCGGGGAGAGCGAAAGCTGATCCTTCGATCAGCGGCGCCTAGCCCGTGAGATCGTGTAGGCGGCGCGGCGGACCGCAAAGATCTCGTCGGGAGGATACCCGATGCCCTCGGCGAGGTTTGCCGGATTGAAGGCCGATGCATTGCACGCTTCGTTGGCTTCAATTGCCGTGATCACGATTGTCCCGAGCCGCACCGTCTCCCGGTGGTCCTCTTCCGGCCATCGGATCGTGACGTCCAGTAAAGGGTCTCCGGCACGACCCAGCACCGCCATCAGGCTGAACCGGATGTCGCGCGCCGCGATCCGGCTTTCCAAATCGTCCTGCAGGAGGCCTTCAGGTTTTGTTTCGGTCGTGTCTTCGGTCGGTGCGGCTTGACTGCCGACCGGCACGACCTTGAATTTGATGAATTGAGTCTCGCCACTCCGATTTGTCGCGGGAAAGGCGTGTACGGCCCAGTAGGTGGTATCGGCAAAGCTTGCGGGAAGCGGATGGGCGGCCAGGTAGGTGGCCTGATGCAGCGTCTCGGAATTGGCCGCGGAGAATGCCCTGAGTTTCTCCGGATCGGGCCGTCCGTCCGGTCCGGGAACGCGAGCCTTCAAATATGCCAACATCTGCGCGGCAGTCCTCGCATAGTGAATGGGAGCGCTCTGTGTGAGAATGTCGGAATGATGGTTGATGTCTCCGAGCCTGAAGCTAAACCCGCGCAGCACGGGATCATCTGCGCCTGGCATGCGTGGATTGCCGCCGTCCACGGAGAAGCGCGCCAGCACGCGTGACGCGGCAGTGAAACTCCGGGACTTCGTGATTTCCTCCGCCCGATCCGACGGGATATACGTCCCCCGGACGCAGCGGCCTCTGGCAAAGCTGGCGCGTGCTTTTGGCGAGCCAACGGTCATCGCTTTCAGCGTAGCGACGATCGCCCCGGGCGTGGCGCCGCCGGTTGGGTTCCGGATCATGACGATACCTCCGGCGTCTTGCTAAAGCGGCCAGGCGCGGCAGGCTTTCGGGCGTTGAAACACAAGCGGCTGGGCGGGTTTCGGCCTCCAGCCCATGCAGAAGATCGGAACACTGTCCCTGGTCATGATCGAGACCAGGAGATTTCGCCTATGAGCCGGCTCCGCCGGGATCTTCGCTCCTTCATCGCCTGTCGAAGCGAAGCGTACCGTCGCTGAAAGGGCGCACATGAAGGTGGTGGTGAGGACTCTAGGCCGTGATGCAAGGGTCGCAGATTGGTTGACGAGATTCTTCCAGATCATCACGTGTCCTTCCATCTACCGTTGACGTCGATACAGTGATGGTAGGGGGTCGGCGCAGCGCCGCCCCAGAGCGATTGATCCAATTGCAGAGCGATTGCTGGCAGTTGTGGGCCGTCATGAATTGCGCTGCGAGAGCGGTGTGCTGGTAATTCCTGGAGCTTGCCCAAATTGCCGCTGCTACATGCGGGCTGGCACAAATTGACGCACGATGGATCGGAGCGAAGGCTCAGGTTTTTCAATTACCGGACAGGGGTGTCGAAATCCAATTCACTACTGATCGACACTGCTCTTCCGGTTGCGATTCCCCCATAATGCCGTCTGCTTGTTGGTGGATTGGGAGAGAGGGCGAAGTCATATATCGCTTGTTACCGTGGTTACGGACGGCTTGACGACCGCGCGCGCCCACCGGCTATACTATTTTCGCGGAAATAGTATAACGGGGCGGATGTTGAAGAATATACGGTAACAAATTGAATTCGCAGGACTATCGCTTTTCCGTCGCCCCCATGATGGATTGGACTGACCGGCACTGCCGGGTGTTCCATCGTCATCTGACGCGGCGGGCGCTGCTCTACACCGAGATGCTGACCACTGGCGCCATCATTCATGGCGACCGGGAGCGGCTGCTCGGGTTCGACGCGATCGAGCATCCGGTCGCACTTCAGCTTGGTGGCTCGGATCCGCGCGAGCTCGCGCAGGCGGCGGCGATCGGCGAGGCGTTCGGCTATGACGAGATCAATCTCAACGTTGGTTGCCCGTCCGATCGCGTGAAGGACGGCCGCTTCGGCGCCTGCCTCATGGCGGAGCCGGAGCTGGTGGCAAGGTGCGTCGAAGCAATGAAGCGCGCAGTCGCCGTTCCCGTCACGGTGAAGTGCCGTATCGGCATTGACGACCAGGATCCGGAGGTTGCGCTCGATGCGCTTGCGCGCGGGGTGGTCGACGCCGGCTGCGACGCGCTGATCGTGCATGCCCGCAAGGCTTGGCTCAACGGTTTGTCTCCGAAGGAGAACCGCGACATCCCGCCGCTCGACTATGAGCGCGTCTATCGCCTCAAGCGCGCAATGCCCGGTGTGCCCGTGATCATCAATGGCGGCATTCCTGGGCTCGACGAGGCGAAGGCGCATCTGGAACATGTCGACGGCGTGATGCTCGGCCGGGCCGCCTATCAGGAGCCGTGGCGGCTGCTCGCTGTCGATTCCGATATCTTCGGCGAAGCGGCCCCGCATGGATCCATGCAGGACGCGCTCGAGGCGATGATGCCCTATATCGAGCAGCAGCTCGCGCGCGGCACGCGGCTGCATGCGATCACGCGGCATTTCGTCGGCGCATTCCACGCCGTGCCCGGCGCACGGGCCTTCCGTCGCCATCTCGCAGAGCAGGGCGTGAAGCCGGGCGCCGGCCTCGAAGTGCTGCGCGATGCGATCGCGCGCGTCGGTGCACGCGTGCCGGCCGAGGCGGCGTAAGTCGGCTAAAGCATGATGCGGAAAAGTGCGCAGCGGTTTTCCCTCGCGACAAACGCGGAACGCGTTTGCGCGGAGATCATGCTTAAACAACAACCTAAAACGCGATGGCGATCCATCCTGATCGCATCGCGCTTTAGTCGATCGCCGTGCGCGAGCGGCGGTGGCCGCTCTGAAGCTCGGGATAGCCCGTGAGCATCAGCTTGTCGGCGCGGACGCCCCAGCTTTCCAGGCGGTCGAGGAAGCTCATGCCGAGCAGATTGGTCTTCATCTGCCCGCGCTGAACGACGAGGGCCGGCACCGATTTTTCAACCAGATGGCCGACGGAGAGGCGCTCCAGCGTGAGGCGAGCTGCCTTGGTATGACCACCGGCGGTTTCGAGATCGACGTCGTATTCGAGCATCTCGAGCGGCAGCCCGATTGCTTTCGCGGTTTCCCAGGTCAGCACGACCGATGTCGCACCGGTATCGATCACCATCGGCGCTGCGACACCGTTGATCTTCGCACGCAGCGCAAATTCGCCGCCCTGACCGCGTGGGATCTGCACGGCGGGGGCGGGCGTCGCCGTCTGCCCGCGAAAAATGTGCGAGACCTTGTGGCTGGCGCGCGCGATCTGATCGGGATCGCCATAGGCGACGACCGCACCTGCCGTGCCGGCGAGCATGACGAGAACGAGCAGGAAGCGGATCATTGCGCGCCTCCGGAGGCGCGCAGGCCGGTCAGGTGCGTTTCGGAGATCCCACGATCGGCACAAGTCCAGCTTCCGTCATGCGTGTCGGCAGCAGGGCCATGACCGCGAGCCGGTCCGCGCTTTCCATGGCGTGCCAGCGCGCGATCTCGGGCAAGGTTCGGCCGCAGCCGAAGCATAGTTTGGTCCTGGGATCGATCATGCAGACCGCGACGCACGGCGTTTCTTTGCTCATTCGGACATAGTGGGGGATTGTCGGGCATGTCTGCAAGCATCTGGTTACGAGCCCGTGCCTGCGCTCATGATCGGCTTGTGGCGCGGCCGGCGCTTCTCGTCGGGCAGTACGGAACTCTCCGGCTGGAGCGGCGGAGAATCATCCGACAGCGGTGCAAGCGCGCTCATGACGCGCTCCGGCGGGAAGGTGACGATCACCTCGGTGCCGATGCGCAGCTTGGATTTCAGCGTGAACGTGCCGCCATGCAGGTCGATCAGATTCTTGGCGATCGGCAGACCGAGACCGGCGCCCTGTTCGGCCGACTTGATCGAGTTGGAGCCCTGGCCGAACGAGGCGAGCACGACCGGGATCTCGTCCTCGGGAATGCCGGAGCCGGAATCCTTTACAGAGAGATATTGTCCGCCCGAAGCGGTCCAGCCGGCCTTGAGCCAGATCTCGCCGCCCTGCGGGGTGAACTTGATCGAGTTGGATAGCAGATTGAGCACGACCTGGCGGATCGCGCGCTCGTCGGCCCAGAGCCGCGGCATGGCCTGCTCGAACACTTCGTGGATGGTGATGCCGCGGCTCGAGGCACGCAGCTTCATCAGATGATGGCAGTCGGCGACGATGCCGACCAGCGACACCGCTTCCTCGTTCAGCTCGTAGCGGCCGGCCTCGATCCGCGACAGATCGAGGATCTCGTTGATGAGGTTGAGCAGGTGCACGCCGGAATTATGGATATCGGCGGAATATTCCTTGTAGACCGGCACCGCATGTGCGCCAAAGATCTCGCTCTTCATCACCTCGGAGAAACCGAGGATGGCATTCAGCGGCGTGCGCAGCTCGTGGCTCATCTGCGCGAGGAAGCGCGACTTGGCGACGTTGGCGGATTCGGCGCGATGGCGCGCTTCGTCCGAGATCGCCTTGGCCTGTTCGAGCTCGCCGATCAGCGCGTCCTTCTCGGCGCGTGCTTCCAGCGTGGCGAAGGTGGAGGAATGCAGGCGATGCGCCAGCAGCACGAAGTAGCCTTCGGCGGCGAGCGCCAGCGCCGCCAGGACGTAATTGTCCAGCGAGCCGGTCATCGCAAAGCTCAGCGCCATTGCGACCGCGACCGGCGCGGTGGCAGCAAGGGCTGCGATCGGCAGATTGGCGGCGAGCATGCTCGATACTGCGATCACCAGCAGCATCAGGAACATCATCAGCGTTTCCGTGACCATGTCGAGCACGGGATGGATCAGGATCGCCATCCAGCACAGGCCATAGAGCAGGTCGAGCACGACGAAGCGCGTCCGCCATGCCCGTGTTGCGGCAGGAGAGCTGGGCTCGAGCAGGAACCGCCGGCAACTGCGGATCATGGCGCTGTGGATGCAGAGCATGCCCGCGGTCCAGGCTGCGGCCGGGATCGGCTGCATCCACAGCCCGAACAGCACGCCGGTTGCGACCACCAGCAGCATCACGACGTAGGAAGCCGATAGCCGCGTCTGGGCGTATTGGCGCAGCATCTCGGCGTCGAAGGCCGGCCGGGTTCCGCTGGTCGATGTTAACTTGTCGCGGGCCTCGCGCACCCGCTGCGCCGCAGCCCTTCGGCTGCTCGCCGATGGAGCGCTCACCGGCTCGGCCGGAAGCTCCACAACCTCGGGCTTTTCAGCGGGGTTACTCATCAAGCAACACGATTCCTGCCCACGCCGGACGCGGGCCTTCTGCATTCTCTATCTCTGGCAAGAAATCCTTAAGAGGTGACTTAAGGAGCTAAAGAATTACGTTAACCCGGCGTTAATTTGGATCTCGGCCGTGCCGATCAATGCAGCGCCGCATACTGTACGATGTATACCACCGCTCCCGCCAGATATCCCACGAGCGCGGGACCTGCGATGCGGCGGGCGTACCAGAAGAACTCGATCTTCTCGAGTCCCATGGCGGCAACGCCCGCGGCCGAGCCGATGATCAGGATCGAGCCGCCAGTGCCGGCGCAATAGGCGATGAACTCCCAGATGAAGCTGTCCGGCGGATATTGCGTCAGATTGTACATGCCCATCGTTGCCGCGACGAGCGGCACGTTGTCGATGATGGCGCTCAAGAGGCCGAGCAGGATGACGATGATGTCGAGACGACCGACCGTGGCATCGAGCCATTTGGCCAACACCTCGAGGACGCGGGCGTGCTCCAGGCACGCGACGGCCATGAGGATGCCGACGAAGAACACGATGGAACTCATGTCGATGCGGGTCAGCGCATGGGCGAGGGTGAGGGGGCGACGCGCATCCTCGTCCTTGTGGCGGTGAACGATCTCGCCGACCAGCCAGAGGATCCCCAGCCCGAACAGGATGCCCATGAAGGGGGCAAGGTGCGTCACGGCCTTGAAAACCGGGACCGCGACCAGTGTACCGAGCCCGAGATAGAACATCAGGTTGCGCTCGAACAGATCGACTCTGAGAGCCTGCGCTTCCCGCTGCAGGGGCGGACCGATGTCCTTCCCCCTAACGGAGTAGCCGATGATGAGCAGCGGTATCAGCAAATTGAGCAGTGACGGCAGGAACACCGCCTTCATGATGCTGACAGGCGTGATCTGGCCCCCGATCCAGAGCATCGTCGTCGTGACGTCGCCGATCACGGTCCAGGCGCCGCCGGCATTGGCGGCAATCACGATGATGGACGCAAACAGCAGGCGGTCGTTTTTGTTGCCGATCAGCTTCTGGATCAGCGAGATCATCACGATGGTGGTTGTCAGATTGTCGAGGATCGAGCTCAGGAAGAACGTCACGAAGCCGATGATCCACATCAGAGTGGTCTGCTTCGTGGTGCGGATGATCGAGGTGATGACTTCGAAGCCGTTGTGGGCGTCGATCACCTCGACGATCGTCATGGCGCCGATCAGGAAGAAGACGATTTGCGCGGTCGATGCGACGGATTCGTCGAGCTGGTGGTTGACGAGCGAGGCGTCGCCGACGGACATCGCATAGATGGTCCAGAGCAGGCCCGCCCCCAGGAGAGCCGAAGCGCTCTTGTTGACGCCGAGCGGGTGTTCGAGCGCGATGGCTGCATACGCAACGATGAAAACGGCGGCTATCGCGCTCAGCAAATCGGTCCCCCCCGGAATTCGTTCTTCGGCTCAATTTGCGCTTGTCAGGCCTTGAGGCGGCGTCGCGCAGCGTCAAGGTGGTGACGGTCGCGGCTGCCCGGCAGCGACCGTCACGCGCTCTCAGCGTTGCAGGCGCGCGAGCAGGCTCGACGTATCCCAGCGCTTGCCGCCCATCTTCTCGACCTCGGCGTAGAACTGGTCCACGAGTGCGGTCACCGGAAGGGTCGCGCCGTTGCGGCGGGCTTCAGCCAGCGAGATCGAGAGGTCCTTGCGCATCCATTCGACCGCGAAGCCGAAATCGTATTTGTCGTCGTTCATAGTCTTGTAGCGATTTTCCATCTGCCAGGACTGCGCCGCGCCCTTGGAGATGGTCTCGATCACTGCGGCGACGTCGAGGCCACTCTTCTTGGCGAAGTGGATACCCTCGGAGAGACCCTGCACCAGACCGGCGATGCAGATCTGGTTGACCATCTTCGTGAGTTGGCCGCTTCCTGCGGGCCCGAGCAGTTTGCACATCCGCGCATAGGCGCCTGTGATGATCGGCTCGGCGCCGGAATAGGCATCCTGCGTGCCGCCGCACATCACCGTCAGCACGCCGTTCTCGGCGCCGGCCTGGCCGCCGGAGACCGGCGCATCGACGAATTTGAAGCCGGCCTTGGTGGCGGCTGCGTCCAGCTCCCGTGCGACCTCGGCGGAGGCGGTGGTGTGATCGACGAAGGTCGCACCTTTCTTCATGCCGGCGAAGGCGCCGTCGGGGCCGATCGTGACCGCGCGCAGATCGTTGTCGTTGCCGACGCAGCACATCACGAAATCCTGGTCTTCGGCGGCGGCCTTCGGGGTCACCGCGGTCTTGCCGCCGAACTTGTCCGCCCATTCCTTCGCCTTGGCCGCGGTGCGGTTGTAGACGGTGACCTCATGGCCCCCTTTTTTGACGAGGTGTCCGGCCATGGGGAAGCCCATGACGCCGAGACCGAGGAAAGCGACTTTAGCCATGTGTGGTACCTTGTCCGTAGCTTGAGTTTTACGGTTGTATCCGGGCGAGGGCGCCGGGCGGCATCCTCGGAGTTCCGCTGCGAGGGCGGGCCGGAGGCGCACCATAAACCGTTGAGCCGGGAGGGCAACGGCTTCGTTTGACGGCCCCCTGTGCTAGGATGGCGGGACCTAAGAACTTCGAAAAAGGGAGCGAGAGCATGGGCGGCGTGAGCGTTGGCGTCCTCGATCATTTCAACATCCGGACCCGTAATCTGGCCGAGACCGTCCGCTTCTACGAGGATGTGCTGGGCCTGGAAAAAGGCGCCCGGCCGAACTTCGCCTTTCCCGGCGCTTGGATGTACAGCGAGGGTAAACCGGTGGTGCATCTCGTCGATATTTCTGCGACGGCTGAGCCACAAAAGCCTGACTCCGGCGTTGTCCACCACGTCGCCTTCGTCAGCCGCGGCTTTGACGGCATGAAGCAGCGGCTGACATCCAAGGGGATGAAGTTCGACTCCCGCCAGGTGCCCGGCGGCGACCTCTGGCAGATCTTCGTTCACGACCCCAACGGGGTCATGATCGAGCTGAACTACGAGGCTGCCAGGGAGCAGGGGGCCGCGCCTGCCGAGATGGCTGACGATATCGGCAGGCAGTAGCCTTTTGGGCGTTTCCGCTCTAATGGGGCATCCTAGAGTCTCGAGCATGACCTTGCCGGAAAGCCGCTCCACGCTTTGCGCTGGCGCAGCCCTCCGGGTCCGGATCAGGCTCCGTTCAGGAGATGCGCTTTGAGCGTGACGCAGCAACAGGTTCTCGACATCCTGACCAGGATCAAGTCGCCGCGCGGGGTCGCGCTCACCAATGCCAATGTGCTGAGCGCCATCAGCGCGTCCGACGGCAAGGTGTTCTTCTCGATCAATGTCGACGCCGCCGAGGCCAGGGCCTGGGAATCCATCCGGGCCGAGGCCGAGGCCGCCGTGCGCACCATTCCCGGCGTCACCACCGTCATGGTGGCGCTGACCGCCGAGCGCAAGCCGGGCTCCGCACCTCCACCGCCTCCGCAACCCAGCCGCGGCGCGCCGGGTGTGCAGCCGGTCCATGCCCACAAGCCGCCACCGCAGGGCGGCGCCCAATCGCCCATGGCGCGGCAGTCGGAGATCCCCGGCGTTGCCGCGGTGATCGCAGTCGCCTCCGGCAAGGGCGGCGTCGGCAAGTCGACCACCGCGCTGAACCTGGCGCTGGGTCTGCGGGACCTCGGCCTGAAGGTCGGGTTGCTCGATGCCGACATCTACGGCCCCTCGGTGCCGCGGTTGACCGGCCTGCACGACAAGCCGGAGCTGAACGACGAGCGCAAAATGATTCCGCTCCGGCGCTTCGGCCTTGCCATCATGTCGATCGGCTTTTTGGTGGAGGAGGAGACCGCGATGATCTGGCGCGGTCCGATGGTGATGTCGGCGGTGACGCAGATGCTGCGCGATGTCGAATGGGGCAAGCTCGACGTTCTCGTCGTCGACATGCCGCCGGGCACCGGCGATGCCCAGCTCACTCTGGCGCAGAACGTGCCGCTGAAGGGTGCCGTGATCGTCTCGACCCCACAGGACCTGTCCCTGATCGATGCGCGGCGGGGACTTGCCATGTTCAAGAAGGTCAACGTGCCGGTGCTCGGCATCGTCGAGAACATGAGCTACTTCCAGTGCCCGCATTGCGGCACCAAGTCGGACATTTTCGGCCATGGCGGGGCGCGGCACGAGGCCGAGAAGCTCGAGGTACCGTTCCTCGGCGAGATCCCGCTGCACATGGCGATTCGCGCCAGCTCGGATGCCGGCAATCCCGTCGTCGATAGCGAGCCGGACGGTCCCCATGCGGCGATCTACCGCGCCATTGCAGGGCAGGTCCGGGACCAGATCAAGGGTGTCATCGCGGCGGCCTGAATCGGCCGCCCGCGGCGCGCCTCCTCATTTCTTTGGGGAGATGCGACTTTCGTAGAGCCCCGTCATGCCATTGTCGCGTTCCGCAAGCGGGGCTTCCGTGTTAAAGGCCACGGCAGTCAAGCCCCTTCGGCGACGCGGCCCTAACGCGTCGCCGGAATGAGCGGCGGCAAGAAGAGAAGTCAAGGGGAAACGCCCCAGCAAGGAGAGACCTGAAGATGAAGCGTCGTGATTTTCTGAAAGTGTCGGCAGCAGGCGCGGCGGCGACCGCAGTGGCCTCGCCGGCGATCGCGCAGTCCTCGCCCGAGATCAAGTGGCGCCTGACTTCGAGCTTCCCGAAGTCGCTCGATACCATCTATGGCGGTGCCGAGCAGGTGGCGAAATACGTCGCCGAGATGACCGACAACAAATTCCAGATCCAGGTGTTCGCCGCCGGTGAGCTCGTTCCCGGTCTGCAGGCGCTCGATGCGACCTCCAGCGGCACGGTCGAGATGTGCCATACGGTGTCCTATTATTACGTCGGCAAGGACCCGACCTTCGCGATCTTCGCCTCGGTGCCGTTCGGCCTCAATGCGCGCCAGCAGAATTCGTGGCTCTATCAGGGCGGCGGCAACGAGCTCGCCAACGAGTTCTTCAAGAAGTCGAACGTGGTCGGCTTCCCGTGCGGCAACACCGGCACTCAGATGGGTGGCTGGTTTCGCAAGGAGATCAAGACCGTTGCCGACCTCTCCGGCCTCAAGATGCGCATCGGCGGCATTGCCGGCCAGGTGCTCCAGAAGGTCGGCGTGGTGCCGCAGCAGCTCGCCGGCGGCGACATCTATCCGGCGCTTGAAAAGGGCACCATCGATGCGGCCGAGTGGGTCGGCCCCTACGATGACGAGAAGCTCGGCTTCGCCAAGGTCGCCAAGTACTACTATTATCCGGGCTTCTGGGAAGGCGGTCCCACCGTCCATGCCTTCGCCAACCTGGAAAAGTTCAATGCGCTGCCGAAGAACTACCAGGCGATCCTCACCAACGCGACAGCCAATGCCAACACCTGGATGGCCGCGCGCTACGACATGCAGAACCCGGCGGCGCTGAAGCGTCTGGTTGCCGGCGGCACCCAGCTTCGTCCCTTCACCAACGAAGTGCTGGAAGCCTGCCTCAAGGCGACCAACGAGCTTTGGGCCGACATCTCGGGCAAGAACGCCGACTTCAAGAAGTCGATCGACGCCATGCAGGCCTACCGCTCCGACGAATATCTGTGGTGGCAGGTTGCCGAATATACCTACGACAGCTTCATGATCCGCTCGCGCACGCGCGGCTGATCACCTAGGTCTAAAGTCGCAACACCGGAAAGCCCGGCCTCCCATGGAGGCCGGGCTTTTTGTTTGCCGCAGTGCGATCGGGATGGCATTCGGTCTCGCCTTGCGTCATGCTGGCGCCAAGCCTCGGCAAGAAGGCTCACAATCACGATCCATCAGGGCAGGAAATCATGAAGAGAAGAGACTTCATCAAGGTCACAGGACTTGGCGCGGCCGGCGCCGCCACGCTCGCGGCTCCCGCGATCGCGCAATCGATGCCGGAAATCAAATGGCGGATGCCGACGAGCTGGCCCAAGTCGCTCGACACGCTGTTTGGCGGCGCCGAGATGATGTGCAAGATGGTCGCTGAGGCGACCGACAACAAATTCCAGATCCAGATCTTCGCGGCCGGCGAAATCGTGCCGGGCCTGCAGGTGCTCGACGCCGTGCAGAACGGCACCTGCGAAATCGGCCACACCGCCTCATACTACTATTTCGGCAAGGATCCGACCTTCACCTTCGGCTCGGCCGTGCCGTTCGGTCCCAACATGCGCATCAACCAGGCCTGGTACATGCAGGGCGGCGGGCGCGATGTCCTCAATGAGTTCTACAAGAGCTACAACGTCGTCTCGCTGCTCGCGGGCAACACCGGTTGTCAGATGGGCGGCTGGTTCAGGAAAGAGGTCAACACGCCCGACGATCTCAAGGGCATGAAATTCCGTGTCGGCGGCTTTGCCGGCCGCGTGCTCCAGAGGCTCGGTGTGGTGCCGCAGCAGCTCGCCGGCGGCGACATCTATCCCGCGCTGGAGAAGGGCACCATCGACGCCGCCGAATGGGTCGGCCCTTATGACGACGAGAAGCTCGGCTTCTACAAGATCGCGCCGCACTATTACTATCCCGGCTGGTGGGAAGGCGGACCGATGCTGCTTGCTTTCGTCAACCTCGACAAATGGAACGCGCTGCCGAAATATTACCAGAGCGTGCTGGAGCAGGCCGGCCACTACGCCAACAACTACATGATGGCGCGCTACGACACCGCCAATCCGCTGGCGTTGAAGAAGCTGCTCGCGGGCGGCACCAAGCTGCACCCGTTCTCGCCGTCGATCATGGATGCCTGCCACAAGGCCGCCAAGGAGCTGCACGCCGAGGTCGGCGCGACCAACCCCAACTTCAAGAAGGTGCACGACTCCCTCGCCAAGTTCACGAGCGACGGCTACGCCTGGTTCCAGGTCGCCGAGGTCGGCTACGACATCTTCATGGCGCGGCGCTCGCAGAGCTGATCACGTCGTCTCTCGCAGGCAACGCCCCGGCGCGAAAGCACCGGGGCGTTGTCGTGTTCTCTTGGCGGACGCAGGTCTCCAAAAGCCTGCCGATCCCTTATGGGCCGAGATATTTGAACCGGATTTCGGTCGAGGACGTCAAACTCCGGAAGCCCCAGGTGGCGCCTTGTCTCCCGGTCTGACCGATCTCTTTCACGTACCGACGCTGATCTGTGGGTGGATCCTTGCGCTTGGAGTCACCTGCGGGCCGTTGCTCCTTGAATTCCTCAACTATAGGCCGGTGACGCGGTGCGCTGTCTTGCGGGCCGTATCGAGCTTTGTCGTGACCGGGGGCTACCTGACAATTGGCACCGCCGCGATCAGCGCTCAAGAGAGCGGTCTGATCTCATCTTCCACCAGCATTCTCGTGATGGCGTGCTTGCTCGCCGGCGCAGCGGCCAGCTCGTTCCTGATCGCGCGGTGGTATCCCGATGAACAGGCCTAAAGGCGGCAATCCGCTGGACTCAAGCGCATTTGCGTCAATGATGGCGGCGAAACGGAGGGGCACTTGGCTGAGACGCATTGTGCCGATAGCGGGAGTTCGGCCGATGCGCAATGCTTACAGGAGGCTGACGGCGCGCGAAAGGCGGGCAAGACCTGCCTTTTTGCTGGCCGAAACCGGACGAATGGTGGAAGAGAGCGGAGTGCGGCGCGGGCCGTAGGGTGACACCGGAGTTGTTCGGCAGATATGCGATGCGCCTTCTGATCGTCGAGGACAATGCCGAGTTGTCGCGGCTCGTCGCGGGCGGGCTGGCGGCGGCCGGCTACCAGAGCGACATCGTGGGCAGCGCGGCCGAGGCGCGCGAGGCGGTGAGCAGTGTCAGCTATGCTGCGATGATCCTCGACCTCGGGCTGCCCGACGGCGACGGTCTGTCGGTGTTGCGCGAGCTGCGCCTCAAGATGGAACCGCTCCCCGTGCTGGTGCTGACTGCGCGCGGCGGCCTGCAGGACCGGGTCAGCGGCCTGCGCAGCGGCGCCGACGACTATCTCGCAAAGCCGTTCGCGATGGAGGAGCTGGTGGCGCGGCTGGAGGCGATCCTGCGCCGGCCCGGCCAGCTGCTCGGCCGCTCGCTCAGTCTCGCCAACCTCGTCTACGACACCGAGAGCCGCCAGATTTTCGTCGACGACCAGCCGCGGATCATCTCTGCGCGCGAGACTTCGGTGCTCGAGATCCTGCTGCGCCGGCAGGGGCGGGTGGTGCCGAAGAAGAACGTCGAGGACCACATCTTCGGGCTGGACGGCGAGGTCGCTTCCAACGCCGTCGAGGTCTATGTCTCGCGGTTGCGCAAGCAGCTCGCTGAACACGGCGCCAAGGTCGTGATCCATACCATCCGCGGCGTCGGCTATCTCATGGACGTGGAGAAATAGCGTGGCCCGGGTCGGATCTAACGTCGGATCCTATGCCGGGTCCTATGGCAGGTCGCCGACGTTCAAATCGCTGATCTGGCGCATCGTGTTCCTGCACATCCTGGCGGTGGCGGTGGTCGCGATCTTCCTGCCGCTGGTACTGTTCTGGCTGCTCAATTCCGAGATCGACCAGCTGCATCGCGATGCCATGCGGGCCCAGGCCGAAGTGCTGGCGCAGCGCATCGTTGCGCAGCCGGATGGCCTCATGACGTTCACTCTGCCCGACAGCCTCAAGGGGCTCTACTCGGACGCTTACGGCCGCTATCAGTACGACATTCGCGATGCCGAGGGCCGCTTGCTGTTCTCCTCGCACCCGCGCTCCGCCGCGGCTGCAGCGCGCTCGTCGGAAAGCATTTCCGGCGCCGCGGTCACCCGGGACATCGACGGCAAGACGGTGCGCGTCCAGGTCGCCGAGGACCTCGCGCATCGCGACGTCATCATCGACGACATCGTTTCGAACTTCTTCCGGCGGGTGGGTTGGATCACCATCCCGATCCTGCTGGTCCTGCTAGCCACCGACATCATCATCTTCCGCCGTGCGATCGCGCCGCTGTGGAAGGCCTCCGAGGAGGCCAGCAATATCGGTCCGTCCCGCACCGATATCCGCTTGCCGACGGAACAGATCCCCCGCGAGATCTTGCCGCTCGTCACCGCCGTCAACCAGGCGCTCGACCGCCTCGAGGACGGCTTTCGGTTGCAACGGCAGTTCACGGCGGATGCCGCGCATCAATTGCGTACGCCGCTCACGATCCTGCGCACGCGGATCGAGACGCTTGACGATCGCGCGGCACGGCAGGCGCTGCATGCCGACATCGAAGCCATGAGCCGGCTCGTCGCCCAGCTCCTGGAGATCGCCGAGCTCGACACCCTGGTGCTAGATCCCGGCGAGACCGCGGATTTGCGCGCCGTCTGTGCCGATGTGGTCGCCTCGATCGCACCGTTCGCGATCAGCCAGCACAAGGACATTGCGCTGAGGGGGACCGACGCGCCGGTCAAGATCCACGGCAATTCGGAGATGCTCCAGCGTGCGATCTTCAATCTGGCCGAGAATGCCATCAAATTTACCGCGAAGGACACCACCGTCGACGTCGAGGTGGACGAGGACGGCTCAGTGCGCGTGCGCGATTGCGGCCCGGGGATCGCTGAGGCCGAGCGCGAGCTGATCTTCCAGCGTTTCTGGCGTGCCGACCGCCGGCGCAGCGACGGCGCGGGGCTGGGGCTCTCGATCGTGCGCGCGGTGGCGGATGATCATGCGGCCACGGTCGCGGTGGCGAACCTCCCCGGCGGCGGCGCCGAGTTCACGCTGCGGTTTCGGCTGGCGGACAGGACGGTCTCCTTTCCCTCTCCCCTTGTGGGAGAGGGTGGCTCGCCGCGGTAGCGGCGAGACGGGTGAGGGGTCTCGCTCCGCGGGTCCAATGTCAGTTGAGTGGGCGGAGAGAGACCCCTCATCCGGCGCTTCGCGCCACCTTCTCCCACAAGGGGAGAAGGGAAGGTGCCGCCGCTATTTCAGCTTGCCGTTCGACAGGTCCATGATCATGCGCGTTGCCAGATACAGCCGCGGCACGATGCTGTCGAGCTGCACATATTCGGCATCGTTGGAATGCGCGCCGAAGCCCGACAGGCCCATGCCCTCCACCACGGCTCCTTTGGCCTTCAGCGCGGCGAACGCTGCGTCAGTACCGCCCCCGGTCGCCTTCTCGTCGACCTTGAGGGACATTCCGATCTCCCCATAGATCGTCTTGCCGTAGGCCGCTACGCGGCGCGAGATCTCGTTGGCTTCGAGCGGCGGGCGACGCACCTCGAACTTCAGGTCGACCTTGGAGTCGGGCAACAGGCGATTCTTGATTTTGTCCTGCAGCACCTTCTCCAGCTCGTCGAAGTCTGACACCTTGAGCGCACGCGCATCGGCCTGGGCGGTGGCGTCCGCAGGGATCACGTTGCGGTTGGTGCCTGATTTGGAGACCGTCCAGTTCAACTTCAGGCCTTGCTCCGGTTTTGACAGGTCCTTCATCTGCAGCACTTGGTGCGAGAGCTCGTACAGCGCATTCACGCCGCCCTCCGGCCGCGCACCCGCATGCGAGGACTTGCCCCGCACGGTGAGATAGGCCGAGCCGATGCCACTGGTGGCGAGGCGCAGCGTGCCGTCGGTCCCGCCGCCTTCGAACGAGAATACCGCGTCCTGATCCGAGGCGAGGCGGGTGATCGTGCTGCGCCAGCCCGGCGAGGAGATCTCCTCGTCGCCGTTGGTGAACACCGTGAGCGTGCCGAAATCCCTGAAGCTCAGTTTCTGCAGCAACGCCACGGTATGGAGAACGAGCGCGACGCCTTGCTTGTCGTCGGCAATACCGAGGCCGTAGGCCTTGTCGCCGTCGATGCGGAAAGGCTGGTCCTTCAGCATGCCCTTCAGGTACACCGTGTCCATGTGGGCGATCAGCATGATCTTCTTGCTGCCCGTGCCCTTGAATACGGCGTGCACGGCCGGTCCGATCTTCTCGGGGGTGTCGTCGAGGCGATAGATGTCGGTGGGTTGCAGGATCTCGACCGTGCCGCCGAGCTGCTTGAGCTGGCCGGCAACGCGCTCGGCAATCTGGTTCAGGCCTTCGATGTCCTTGCTACCGGATTCGATGTCGACGAGATCGCGCAGCGTGTCGAGCAGCGGCTGCTGCTCCTTTTGCGCCAGCGTATGGACATCGGCGATCGGTTCGGCGTGCACCATCGTTGCGGCGCATGTCAGCCAGAGTGAGGCGACCAGCGCGCCGACGAGCGATGGAGCAGGGTGCAATCGGGGCATGAGCGGCCATCCCTAGGGTTGAGGATGACCCGGTATGCCTGCGTTTCCGGTGCTTGTCACGAGTGGTGTACCATCTCCCCTTGTGGAAGAGGGTGGCTTCGCGAAAGCGAAGCGGGGTGAGGGGTCTCTATCCCCATGTGCAGTATCGCGAGGGGAGAGAACCCCTCATCCGGCGCCATAGCCGAAGCTTTGCTTCGGCGTCCACGTTAGAACGGCGGCCAAAGGCCGCCTATGCCACCTTCTCCCACAAGAGGAGAAGGAAAAAAGCTCGCCCCGCTTACTTCTGCGGCGGCCCGAGATCCAGTGGCGGCAGCTCGATCTGCGGCACCTCGATCTTGATGGTGCTGGGATCGATGTTCGACTGGACGCCCTTGTAGTGCATCACCATCGACGGGAACGCGATCACCAGCGCGACCATGATGATCTGGATGACGACGAATGGCACCGCGCCCCAATAGATCTGGCCCGTGGTGACAGGGTCCATCCGCTTGCCGGTGACGCGATCGGTGTATCGATCCTTCGGCGCGACCGACCGGAGATAGAACAATGCGAAGCCGAACGGCGGATGCATGAACGAGGTCTGCATGTTGACGCCGAGAATGACGCCGAACCAGATCAGGTCAATGCCGAGGTGCTCGGCGGCAGGTCCGAGCAGCGGGATGACAATGAAGGCCAGCTCGAAGAAGTCGAGGAAGAAGGCCAGCACGAACACGAACGCATTGACGAAGATCAGGAAGCCGACCTGGCCGCCGGGCAGGGAGGTGAGCAGGTGCTCGACCCAGACGTGTCCGTTGACGCCGTAGAAGGTGAGCGAGAACACGCGGGCGCCGACGAGAATGAACACGACAAAGGCCGACAGCTTGGCGGTTGATTCCGTGGCTTGCCGGATCAGGTCCCAGCTCAGCCGCCGCTTCGCGGCACCGAGGATGAGGGCGCCGGCGGCACCCATCGCGCCGCCTTCGGTCGGGGTCGCGATGCCGATGAAGATCGTGCCGAGAACCAGGAAGATCAGGAACAGCGGCGGCACCATCACGAAGGTGGTCTGCTGCGCCATCTTCGAGAGGAAGCGGAAGCCGGTCAGCTTGTCGATGACCCAGTTCACCACGGCGACGGCGAACGCGAAGATGATGCCGAAGAACATGCTGAGCACGACGTAATCGGCGCCGTGCGTCTCGGAGTTGCGCATCATGAACCAGCCGAATACGCAGCTCGCCAGGAACAGCACACCGAGCGAGGCGAGGCCACGGCTGCCGTCGTTCTCGCGGAATCCGATGGCTTCCTTCGGCAGGCCGGGCGTGGCTTTCGGGAAGATCATGCTGACGAGGAAAGCGTAGACGGCGTAGAGGCCGGCGAGTACGAGGCCCGGGATGAAGGCGCCCTCGTACATGTCGCCGACGGACTTGCCGAGCTGGTCGGCCATCACGATCAGGACGAGCGAGGGCGGAATGATCTGCGCGAGCGTGCCGGACGCGGCGATGACACCGGATGCCACGCGGCGATCATAACCGTAACGCAACATGATCGGCAGCGAGATCAAACCCATCGAGATCACGGATGCCGCGACCACGCCCGTCGTCGCGGCCAGAAGCGCGCCGACGAAGATCACGGCATAGGCAAGGCCGCCGCGGATGGTGCCGAACAATTGGCCGATCGTGTCGAGCAGGTCCTCGGCCATGCCCGACCGCTCCAGCACCAGTCCCATGAAGGTGAAGAAGGGAATGGCCAGCAGCGTGTCATTGTTCATCACGCCGTAGACCCGCTCCGGAAGCGCCTGGAGGAAGTCGGGGTGGAATTGACCGAGTTCGACGCCGATCACGGCGTAGAACAGGCCGACGGCGCCGAGCGAGAATGCCGCGGGATAGCCGAGCAGCAGCACGACGACCAGCGACGCGAACATGATGGGCGCCATATTGGCGATGATGAATGCGGTCATGATTCCCCCTGAACCGTCGCCAACGGCTATTTCTTCTCGATCGCTTCGACGAGATGCTCGACTTCCGCCTCCAGCGCCGACACCTGCGATTCATGGGGATCCGGCATCAATCCGCGCATGATCGCAATTCGCTTAATCAGCTCGGAGATGCCCTGAACGAGCAGGAAAGCGAACCCGATCATGATCAGGGATTTGGCGGGCCATTGCGGCAGACCGCCGGCATTGCCGGATTGCTCGTTGATGTGGAACGAGCGCTGGAAGAACGGCACGCCGGTGATGATCATGACGATGCACAACGGAATCAGGAAGAAAAGGTGGCCGACCACGTCGATCACGTTGCGGAGCGTCTTCGGCAGCGCGTTGTTCACGATGTCGATGCGGATGTGCTCGTTGTCGAGCAGCGTCCAGGGCGAGCAGAGCAGGAACACGATGCTGAAGAGCACCCATTGCAGCTCGAGCCACGAATTGGAGGACGTATCGAACGTCTTGCGGACGATCGCATTGACCGCCGAGATGATGACGGCGGCCACGATCAGCCACGCCAGGCGTTTGCCCGTCCAGCGCGTGAACGCGTCAATCCCTTGGCTCAACTTCAGGAGCGCTTGCAACGATGGGTCCTCCCCGATTGTGCCGCGGCCGCCCGGACTTGCCGGGCGCGCGCGTGGGCTTGTCTCGCCGCGCAGGCATGAGGCTGTCGCACCAAAACAGCGGGCGCGCGGGCCGTCAATTGGAACTTGGTTGATAGTTCAGGGAAATAAAGCCGCAGCGCGGCGACCTCAGCCGCCGGTGACGCTCATGTGCCTGGAGACGCTGGGACGGTTGTGGCGGCGGTCGATGATGAAATCGTGGCCCTTGGGCTTGAGGCCGATGGCGTGGTCGATCGCATCCGCAAGCAGCATGTCGTCATCGGATGCACGCAGAGGTTTGCGCAAGTCCGAGGCATCCTCGTGGCCGAGGCAGGTGTGCAGCGTTCCCGTGCAGGTAATGCGAACCCGGTTGCAGGATTCGCAGAAATTGTGCGTCATCGGCGTGATGAAGCCGAGCTTGCCGCCGGTCTCGGCGACGCTGACATAGCGGGCGGGACCGCCGGTGCTCTCGGCCAGATCCGTCAGCGTGAATTGCTGGGCGAGGCGCGCACGCACCAGCGACAGCGGCAGATATTGGTCGATCCGTCCCGATCCGATCTCGCCCATCGGCATGACCTCGATCAGCGTCAGGCCCATGCCCTTTCCGTGGGCCCAGCGCATCAGCGAGGGCAACTCGTCCTCGTTGAGGTTCTTCAGCGCCACCGCGTTGATCTTCACGGCAAGTCCTGCGGCGCGCGCGGCCTCGATGCCTTCCAGCACCTTGTCGATCTCGCCCCAGCGGGTGATCTCGCGAAACTTCTTGGGATCGAGCGTGTCGAGCGAAACGTTGATGCGGCGGACGCCGCAATCGGCGAGCTCGCCGGCGTGTTTCGCCAGCTGGGTGCCATTGGTGGTCAGCGTCAGCTCGTGCAGGGCGCCGCTGGAAAGATGCCGCGACAACGAGCGCACCAGCGTCATCACGTTGCGCCGGACCAGCGGCTCGCCGCCGGTGAGCCGCAGCTTCCTGACGCCCTTGGCGATGAAAGCCGAGCAGAGCCGGTCGAGTTCCTCCAGCGTCAACAGGTTCGCCTTGGGCAGGAACGTCATGTCTTCCGACATGCAGTAGAAACAGCGCAGGTCGCAGCGATCGGTGACGGAAACGCGCAAATAACTGATGGTCCGCCCGAACGGATCGGTCATCGGGGTGGACAGCGCGGCGGATCCGTTCATGCGAGAGGCCTTGTCACTTGCGGCGACGGGCGCACCTTTGCTTCAGCGGTGCTCGGGACGCAATCTAAGCATCGGACGCGGCGAGGACAATCGGGTGGTATACGTAGATCAGCGCCTGCCGGCGTTTGGATCGGGGAACGGCGAGGCCGCGGCCGGAGCGGCGGCCTCAGCCGGTGCTGCGGCAGGCGCGACCGCGGCCGCCTTGGGCTTCCTGGGCCGGTGCGGCTTGCGAACCGGTTTTGGCGCGGTGGCTGGCTGCAGTTCCGCAAACACTGGATTCGGGTCTGTGGTCACCGAGGCGGGTGTGGTGAAATCCCCGGGATTTTTGATCACATTCACCGGGACGCTCGCAGGCTGGAACTTGGGCAGCGCGAAAGCGACCGTGAAGGGGGCGTCAGGGGCGGGAACCGAGACGGAGCAGGGGGTCTTGCAGCCCTGACCTAGCGAGGTCGTGGCGTCGGCACCCGGAGGATTGGATTCGAGCCGGACCTGGATCGTCGGCGGGGCCGATTTGAACATGTCCCAGGACATCGAAGAGCAGCCACCAAGACTTGCCGCTCCCAACAGACCCGCTCCCGCTAACGCAACCGCGATGCCACGACGCATGACCCATCCACTTCAACTGCGACGAACCGCCACATCAACCCGCGCGGACCTTAGGGGCGTCGTTTGGGGCAGGCAACCGGCGCCCTGCGCATAGTTAATGAATGGTTAATGCGGGCGATTGGCGGGATAACAGGCAATTCCAGTGGCTTGATAGGCGCTATGCGGTCATCAGGCTGCTGGCCGCGGCCGGCAGGTCGCGCATGTGATGGATCAGCCGGTCCGGCTTCAGCTCGACAATCGGCACGTCCGTGTAGCCGAAGCTGACCCCAATCACCGGTACCCCGGCCCGCCGGGCCACCCCGACATCGGTTCCGGCGTCGCCGACCATGATGCTGGCTTTGACCGCGCCGCCGGCGCGCGCCACGGTCTCGCGAAAGATGGTCGGGTCGGGTTTCTGAACGCCAAACGTGTCCGCGCCGCAGATCGCGGCAAAGCGGCGGCTGAGGTCGAGTTGGTCCAGCAGGCGCTTGGAGAGCCATTCCAGCTTGTTGGTGCATACCGCGAGGCGATGGCCCTGGGCTGCAAAATGGTCGAGCGCGGCCTCGAGCCCCTCGAAGGGGCGGGATTCGACCGCGATATGATCGGCATAATAGCCGATGAAATCCGCCGTCATCCGGTCCATGTCGGCGGGGGTGACGGTGCGGCCCTCCGCTTCCAACCCCCGTTCGATCAGCTTGCGGGCGCCGGCGCCGATCATGTTGCGGGCCGAGGCCATCGGCACGGGCGGCAGCCCTTCGCGGTCGAGCACGTAGTTCAGGGCGGTGATCAGGTCGGGCGCCGTATCCACAAGCGTGCCGTCGAGATCGAAGACGATGGTGTGAGGGGAGGTCATGGTCCAAGCGCTACCGGCCCGGTCGTGTCCACGCAAGGGGCGGGCCCATAAGATCACCTTATAGGCCTGTTCCCGCGAGAAAAACGAGGCTACATAGGCCGCCGAAAGTGGCCACGATCGGCGGCACATCTTCCGGATTCAGAGGCGGGCGCACAGGTGAACATGGACCAGTTGAAGCGGCAGGCCGCGGCGCGCGCGCTCGAGGAGGTGCGGGACGGCACGCAGCTCGGGCTCGGCACCGGCTCGACCGCCAAGCATTTCGTCGAGCTGCTCGGCGAGCGCTGCGCCGCCGGCCTCAAGGTGATCGGCGTGCCCACTTCGGAAGCGACGCGGGCGGATGCGGAGCGCTGCGGCGTGCCGCTGACCACGCTCGATGAGATCGACCATCTCGACATCACCGTCGACGGCGCCGACGAGATCGATCCGGACCTCAATTTGATCAAGGGCGGCGGCGGCGCACTGCTGCGCGAGAAGATCGTGGCGGCCGCTTCGGATCGCATGATCGTGATTGCCGATGACACCAAATGGGTACCGACGCTCGGCCGCTTTCCGCTGCCGGTCGAGGTGATCCCGTTCGGCCTCGGGGCGACGCGACGGGCGATCGAGAAGGCATTTGCCGAATGCGGCGTTTCCGGGCAAATGGCGGTCCGCAAGGCCAAGGGAGGGGACAAGGACGGCCACGTTTTCGTCACCGATGGCGGCCACTGGATCCTCGATGCCCATCTCGGACGTATTGTGGATCCACCCGGTCTCGCCAAGGCGTTGAGCGCCATCCCCGGCGTGGTCGAGCATGGCTTGTTCATCGGCTTGGCCAGCTCCGCTGTTCTGGCGGGTGGCGAGGGAATTCGCGTGATTGAACGGCGCAAGCCGAAAGGAGACCAGGAATGAAGAGTGTTTTGAGATTTTTGCCGGCCGCGACCCTTGCTGCAGGATTGGCCCTCGCGGCCGTCCCGGCCGTGGCGCAGCAGCCTGCCCAGCCGAAGGCTGCCGCCGCGCCTGCCCAGCCGAAGGCCTCGCCCGCGGCGATCGCGGCAGCCAAGGAGATTTTGCAGATCAAGAACGCCAATGCGATGTATGCCGGCGCCGTGCCCGGGCTCGTCGAGAAGACCAAGATCGCGCTGACCCAGCAGAACCTGAACTATCAGAAGGACCTCAACGAGGTCGCTCCGATCGTGGCGCAGCAGCTCCAGGGACGCCAGAACGAGATCGGCGAAGGCATGGCGCAGATCTATGCCAGCGAGTTCACCGAGCAGGAGCTCAAGGACCTCGTCGTCTTCTACAAGTCGCCGCTGGGCAAGAAGCTGATCGACGCCGAGCCGCGCGCCATCGGGCTCAGCATGGCCTTCATGAACTCCTGGGCGCAGAACTTCGCCGAGACGGTGATGGGGGCCTTCCGCGCCGAGATGCGCAAGCGTGGCAAGGAGATCTGATCGATCCTACCTGATCGATAGTTCCTGAAAGAGGTCGGAGTGGACAATGGCTGAATTCGACGTCGACCTCTTCGTCATCGGCGGCGGCTCGGGCGGCGTGCGTGCCGCCCGTATCGCGGCCGGATACGGCGCGCGCGTGACGATCGCGGAAGAGTACCGCATGGGCGGCACCTGCGTGATCCGCGGCTGCGTGCCGAAGAAGCTGTTCGTGATCGGCTCGCATTTCCGTCACGAGCTCGAGGACGCCGCCGGTTTCGGCTGGACCGTTCCGCCCGCCAGCTTCGACTGGGCGACGCTGATCGCCAACAAGGACAAGGAGATCGCGCGGCTGGAGGCGGCCTACACGACCAACGTCGAGAAGTCGGGCGCGCAAATCGTCAAGAGCCGCGCGGTGATCGAGGACAAGCACACCGTCCGCCTGCTCGAGAACGACAGGAAGATCACGGCGAAATACATCCTGATCGCCACCGGCGGCGCGCCCAACCACGGCGCCTCGATTCCCGGCATCGAGCACGTGATCTCCTCAAACGAGGCGTTCCACCTGAAAAAGCTGCCGCGGCGGATCGTGATCCAGGGCGGCGGCTATATCGCGCTGGAATTCGCCGGCATCTTCGCCGGCTTCGGCTCCGACGTCACCGTGATCTATCGCGGTGACAACATCTTGCGCGGTTTTGACGAGGATGTCCGGACCCATGTTCGTGCCGAGATGGAGAAGCAGGGCATCACCATTCTCACCGGCTGCACGGTGAGCAAGGTCGACCGCCACGGCGAGGAATTCACCACGCATCTGTCGAACGGATCGAGCCTCGCCTCCGACCAGGTGATGTTCGCGATCGGTCGCCATCCGGCGGTGGCCAATCTCGGGCTGGAGAAGGCCGGTGTTGCCATCAACCCGAAGAATGGCGGCATCGCGGTCGACCATTTCTCCAGGAGCTCGGTCGACAGCATTTACGCGATCGGCGACGTCACCCATCGTTTCAACCTGACGCCGGTCGCGATCCGCGAGGGCCACGCCTTCGCCGACACCGTGTTCGGCAAGCGCGAGGTCAGGGTCGATCACGCCAACATTCCGACCGCCGTGTTCTCGCAGCCGGAGGTCGGCACGGTCGGTTTGACGGAAACCGAGGCGCGCGCGCAATTCAGCCACGTCGACATCTACAAGACCTCGTTCCGCCCGATCAAGGCGACGATGTCCGGCCGCGACACCCGCGTGCTGATGAAGCTCGTCGTCGATGGCGCGACCGATCGCGTGCTCGGCTGCCATATCGTCGGCGATGCCGCGGCCGAGATCACGCAAGTCGTCGCGATCGCGGTGAAGATGAAGGCGACCAAGGCCGATTTCGACGCGACGATTGCGCTGCATCCGACCGCGGCCGAGGAGTTGGTGACGATGCGCGCCCCGACCGCGCGCCATGTGCGTCAGGCGGCGGAGTAGGGCCTCTCCTAACCGTAGAGATATCCGACCGGCTTGCCTTCGGTGCGGAGCGGACGAATGTCCCTCTGCGTGATGATCTGGCCGGCGAGACCGTCGATCTCGTCGCGCTGCGTCGGCGTCCAGCTTCGCAACTCGTTCATGCCCTTGAGAAGGCCGAGCCGGAGGACCTGGGTGTTGTCACCCACGCCAATGAGGCTGATCGCATTCTTGCCGGCCGTCACGACATCACCAGCCGCAAGCTCAAACGTCTCACCGGCCTTGTTCTTGAACTCCGCCGTGCCGCGGATGACACGATAGATCGCAACTTCGCCCTTGGCAAAACAGGTGGCGTCGGCGACAGCCGATGTGCTCTTCGGCAGGAGCGACTGGCCGCGCGGGTCGGTTGCGATGATGTGGCCGGTGACGAGCTGGCCGCTCGGGGCCTCGATGCCGACATCGCGGACGTAAACCGGCAGCGCCGCTTTGATCGAGCCGTTCGCGAGCGGCTTGAACAGTGCATCCAGCGCCAGGGGATCCTGAAGCCAGAAGCCGGCATTGGCCTGGCGATCGTGCAGCGGATGGCTCCAGGCTATGCGCGGCGTTTCGGCTTCAACGATCTGATCGGGACCCACGATGGTCGGATTCGGAAAGGTCGTGGGATCGGTGATGAAGGCTTCGAGGAATTTGCCCGAATAGCCCATCGAGATCGGATCCGGCACCACCGTCTGCGGCGTCTTCAGATTCTCTTCGGTCGACAATCCTGACCAGGTGTAGAAGAGCTGGCGATGCACGATCGCGCTTTGCAGCATCACCGCGCCGGGGCCGACATTGTAGAAGCGCCCGTCATAGTCGAAGGTGAAGGCGCCCGAGGTGACCAGCACGAGCTGAAAGCCGCCGGGTGGCAGATGCAGATGGAAGTCGGTGGGACCGGTGTCGGGACGGTAGATCGGCAGATTGGTCGCGACTTCGTGGAGCAGGAAGGTTTCGTTGTTGGCGTGAAAGCCTTCGTTGGCGCGATTGTAAAGGGCTTGCGGGCGATACGTCGCTTCGAACTTCGCATTCCGGTCGCGATCGATTGCGACGAAGTCCTGGGTGTTGAGGCGAAGCGGCGCGCCGTTCGGATGGGTGAGGCCGGTCGTCTTGAGATCGCCCGCAGCATGCACGTTCATGACGTTCTCCGCTCCGCCTCGTTGCTTCGCTGACAACGTCATTGCGAATTTTGGGCCAGTTGGTTTGCAAAGCGGCAAGCGAGCCCGGCGCCGCGATGCGGGCGTTGCCCGTTCAGGAAAAATCCGGTGGTTGCGCGGGAGGTTAGATCGATGACTGGTTTTGACCGACAGACGCGTGCCGGAAGGCGTGCGCTTTCCGAGGCAGCGACGGGACCTGTCTAATTTGTCAGCAAGCCTCGCCAGTGCACGTGCAGCGGCGCGGGTGGCGGATAGGCGGATGCCGTCCCTGGGATGAGCGATAACGTCGCGATGGGGCGGGGCGGCGATTGACAGATTGTTCATGTTTTGTTCTTATGCTGCGACCGAGATGGAGGCAGCCATGGACAACCGCATCAACGAAATCCGCAGAACCATCAGAGCGCTCCGCGTCAGCATGCGCGAAGCTGAAGCGATCGTGCATGAGCAGATCAACCGTGATGAGGACTGCAGCTTCGTGGCGCAGGAGGTCATCAAGATGCGCCAGGTCATGAGCCTGCTCGTGAAGGAGCGGACTGCGCTCGGCGATCAGGAGCCAATCCTCGTGAACAGTTTCTTCATCCCGCGGCGACGGCCAACGCGAAAACCGGTCGCGGCGCTCACCGCCGAATCCGTGTTCCGTCCGCGTGTGGTGGCGCGGGTTTGACGGGGAGGGCGTCTCAATCAAACGTGTGAGGCGCGGCCCGATCCGGCTTGCCGGCCGGGCTGTCCGCCCACTTTGCCATGTCCATGGTCCGCGCGTCGACGCCCTCGCACCGGAAGCAATTCGGCCGCGCGCGGCGGTTCTCGGACAGGATCGGGACCAGGCTGTGGCCGCAACCGGCGCACCAGGCGATGTCAGTCATGCATTCCTCTACGGCGTATCAAATCCAGAAATGACGTTCTCGTTCGCGAAGCTTGCGCGGGCGCTATGACGGCGCTGGGGCACTGCGCCCGATGGGCGCGCTCGTTCCTGAGATCGTTGATGTAGCGATCCATCGTGACACGGCTGCGATGTCGTCGCCGTTTTCGCGATAGGCACGAAGCTGGAATTCCGCCGAGCTGCCGCGATCCACAATGGTCCGGCAGTGCTCGATCTCGGCGGCGCAGCCCAGTGCGTCCGCATCCTCGGCGGTGTCGTCGATGATTCGGGACAGCATCTCCGAAATCGTGACCGGTCCGTCTTTGGAGGCAAAGATGCAATCGGTTCCGTAGCGCTGGGCGCGCCATTTATTCTCCACCGCTATTGCGCGTTCGACCACCGTGACCTCCTTCGACAAATGAGGTCGCAGATGGAGGTGGCGCGTCAGGCAGCGATAGAGCGAAGCGATGGCGACGGCGTCCTCGACCAAGGTGCAGGTGTCGGGCGCACGAAGCTCGAGTGTCGGGTGCCGCATCGAAGGACGCATCGCCCACCAGATGTGGCTCTCGTCGGGTATCACGCCGGAGCGCTGCAAAGCGCCGACATATTCGTCGTAGTCCTGCCTGGTCTCGAACAATTCCGGCAGGCCGGTGCGCGGCAGCTCGGAATAGGCGGCGAGCCGGTAGCCCTTCAGCCCGGTCTTGTGCGAATTCCAGAACGGGGAGGATGCCGACAGCGCGATGAACAGTGGCAGATGCGGCAGCATCGCTCGCATCACTGCCATGCGCTTCTCGGGATCGGGCAACTGGACATGCACATGCATGCCGCACATCATGTTGCGATGGCCGATGCTGCGCAGATCCTCGATCATCTCCTCATAGCGCGGCTTCGGGCTCGGCTGCGACATACGCCAGACCGCTGTCGGGTGCGTGCCGCAGGCCATGATCACGAACCCATATTGCGCAGCGACGTTCGCGACTTCGCGCCGCAGGAAGCGTAGCTCTTCGCGGGCGTCGTTGACGTCGATGTGAACGTTGGTGGCGACCTCGAGCTGGGATTGCAGCATCTCGCGCATGGCCTGACCGCCGGTCGACCAGTTCGCCGATTCGAAAAGCTCGTTGGGAGTCTGAATCGCGACCTCGAAGCTGCGGCGATCAGCCAGGAAGTACTCCTCCTCGATGCCGAAGGAATATTCAGCCGCCTTGCCTCCGCCGCCGGCAGAGCGAATGACGAGGTGCTGCTTGTCGTGAGAGGAATCAAGGCGCAGCAGTTTCAAAACGTCCGAAGCAATTGTCATTGGCCACCCGGCAAGGCACTACCTGCGGGCGATAATCCGTCTGACCGCAGCGGGTTCCGCGTCCCACTCACCGGAACTTGCAAGGTCGAAGGGAACAATCTTCACGCTTTCGGATGCGCGCGCGATCAGCGCGTAATTTGGCGGCACTTCGGTCCAGTCCGATTCCTTGTCGTAGGGTTCGGACACGACGATGACTTGGCCGCCGTCCTCGCGGAAATAGAGTGTGTTCGCGGCATCGTTGACCGCAACACGGAAGGCGTAGAGATCCCTGCCGTTGGCGATCGCACTGGTGAAGCGCAGCCGCTCGCGGAGCTGGCCTACATTGACCAGGCCGACGAGGGCTTGCAGCACGCGCCGCGTCGCGCCGAGCGGGTCGCCGTCGAGGCCAGCCCCCATCATCGCCAGGAACACGGCTTCCGAATCGGTCGTGCCCAGCCGCGATGGATAAAAGGCATCGGGGATGAGCGCCTCGACCTTGCGCCGCAGCCTGTTCCAGCTGCCGACGAATCCGTTGTGCATGAACATCCAGTGACCGCAGGCAAAGGGATGGCAATTCTGCCGCGTCACCGCCGTGCCCGTGGCGGCGCGCACATGGGCGAAGAACAAATGCGAGCGCAGATGGCGGCAGAGATAGCGCAAATTCTCGTCCGACCACGCCGGGCGCGTCTCGCGATAAAGGCCCGGTTCCGGATGCTCGCCGTACCAGCCCAGACCAAAGCCGTCACCGTTCGAGCCCGCCGTCGACTGAAGCGAGCGGATGCTCTGCGCGACCAGAGAATGCTCGGGTTCGGTGACGTAAGGTTCGAACGAGGTGGTCTCGCCTCGGTATGCGATCCAGCGGCACATGAGGTTCCTGTAGACGGCGGGTGGGTCGTGAGTTGCACCAACCGACGTGCCGGCCTCGTGGTTCCCGCCGCGAAGCAGTGATCACCACCAGAGCGACTTCGGTGTTAAGATGCGGGACGTCGAGATCGGAGACCGAGATGAACGATCAAGCCATATTGGCCGCGCTTCAGCGCCATTGGGACGTCTCGGACGCCAATGATTTCGAGGCCGAGCATGACATCTATCGCGAGGATGCGGTGCTCGATTATCCGCAGTCCGGCGAGCGCATCCGCGGTCGCAGGAACATTCAGGAGAGCCGATTGGTGCAGCCGAGCCAGAAGCGCTTTACGGTTCGACGGATCGTTGGCGGCGGCGATCTCTGGGTGAGTGAATTCGTGCTGAGCTATGACGGGGTGCCGTCGTATGTTGTGAGCATCATGGAATTCCGCGACGGCTTGGTGGCGCACGAGACGCAATATTTCGGCGACCGCTTCGATCCCGCTCCATCACGTGCGCATCTGGTCGAGCGGGTGGGGTAAGTCGCGCATTGATGCAGTTGCGCCGAATTGGTGGCCTCGTGCCCCGGACACCGCGCAATGCCACTTGGCGGTGCGGCTGCAGAGCCGGGGGCCATCTAGCGGCGGATTCGCGTGCTTTCTGTGCCCCGACTCCGTGCAGCAACGCGAAGGAACCGATGCGGCGGCTGGTCGCAGTCGTGGCGCCTTGATTCCGACAGACCCGCCTCTATTTCTGGAGCGAACAAGAATCCGGGCCCCTCTGGCGAGGACGCCGACGATGTCGGCAAACCTCGTGATGTCGGATGACCTGTCCCGCGCGAATGCGATGGATTGGCCGATCGTCGGGCCCCTGTTCGTTCTCTCCGACCATTCGTCCCCATCGCAGCTCCGTGCGGCCATTTCGCAAGTTAAGGGAGCAACGATGTCTGCCGTCAAATCCTCAAATCCGATCGAGATCGAGATCACGGAACCGTCCAGCCTGAACGAGCAGGCCGCGGTCGCGTTGGTGATCGTCGGGGCGCTGGTTGCAGTTGCCGACCGGCGCGTTTCGCCGGTCGAGCGCGACGAGGTGATCCGTTTCATCAGGGATCGCAAGCTGGCGCCGCACATTCCGGATGAACGGCTCTATGCGATATTCGATGAACTCGCGGAACGGCTCGAGGAGCCGGACTTTGCCAATGTCGTGATCGACACGCTTCGGCCGGTTTCGAATCTGCCGCTCTCGTCCCATCTGATTGAGCTGTCGGAGCGCGTTGCTGCGGCGGATGAGGACGTCCATCCCCATGAAGTGCAGGCGATCAAATTGTTGCGCTTGCTGACGTTGGTGCTGCCGCGCGCGAAGCCGGTCGTGCCGAGTGCAGCGGGCGCCGAACGGCAGGCCGCCTTGAAGGAGTGAGCATGAGCACAGTTTCGGACGAGCGCGCGACGAAAACCGAGGGCAACACAGGCCAGATGGCCGGCGGTGACCCGCGTCTCGACAAGCTCGTCCACCGCCTGCCGCCACGCATGGGCGACACCTTCACCTATCTGCTCAAGCCGTCCAGTCGCTGGGTGAGAATCCCCTCGGGCACGCTGCTGATCGTCGGCGGCGTGCTTTCCTTCTTGCCGATTCTCGGCGTCTGGATGCTGCCGCTCGGTCTCGCGCTGCTTGCCGAGGACGTGCCTGCGCTGCGCTCCTCGCGTTCGAAGGTCCTGGATTGGATCGAGCGGAAGAAGCCGCAATGGCTCGAGCCGTCTGCACCGAAAAATGATCAATCATGACTGAATTCATCACCTCCGACGCCCTGACCGCGCTGGTTCAGGTCATCCTGATCGACCTTGTGCTCGCCGGCGACAACGCCGTCGTCATCGGTCTTGCCGCGGCGGGGTTGCCGGCCGAGCAGCGTCGCCGTGCCATCATCGTCGGCATCGCCGCCGCTACTGCGCTCCGCATCGTCTTCGCCGGCGTCGCGACCCAGCTCCTGCAGGTGATCGGCCTGCTGCTCGCCGGCGGCGTGCTGCTGCTCTGGGTGTGCTGGAAGATGTGGCGCGAGCTGCGCGAGCAGGCGGCGCATTCGCGGCAACTCGCGTTCAACCATGGCGGCGGCGCGGATGCCGCGCCCGTGAAGCAAAAGACCTTCGGCCAGGCCGCGGTTCAGATCGTCGCTGCCGACGTCTCGATGTCGCTCGACAACGTGCTTGCGGTTGCGGGCGCCGCGCGCGAGCATCCCTACATCCTCGCCTTCGGCCTGTTGCTGTCGGTCGCCATGATGGGCGTCGCCGCCGATCTGCTCGGCCGCGTGCTCCAAAAACAGCGCTGGATTGCCTATGTCGGTCTCGCCATCATCATTTACGTCGCGTTCGAGATGATCTATCGGGGCTCGCTGGAACTCGCTCCCGTCATCGCGAGTCTCTGACGCGACAACTCTTTCCGCAATCCGGAGTGATTCATGACGCCCGAACCCAAAGCACCTTCGGCGGAGGCCGTGCCGCCACGGCTCGGCCTGTTCGCCCAGCTCATCTTCGGCTCGCGCTGGCTGCAGGTTCCGCTCTATGTCGGCCTGATCGTCGCGCAAGCCGTCTATGTGCTGCTGTTCCTGAAAGAGCTCTGGCACCTGGTTGCGCACTCGTTCGATGCCAGCGAGCAGCAGATCATGCTGGTCGTGCTCGGGCTGATCGACGTCGTCATGATCTCGAACCTTCTGATCATGGTGATCGTCGGCGGCTATGAGACCTTCGTTTCGCGACTGAACCTGAGCGGCCATCCCGACGAGCCGGAATGGCTCAGCCACGTCAATGCCAGCGTGCTCAAGATCAAGCTTGCGATGGCGATCATCGGCATTTCCTCGATCTCGTTGCTCAGGACGTTCATCGAGGCCGGCAATCTCGGCACCACGCGCAGCAATTTCACCGAGACCGGGGTGATGTGGCAGGTGCTGATCCACATGACCTTCATCATCTCGGCAATCGGCATCGCCTGGGTCGACCGCCTCAGCGACGGCGGCCACCGCAAGGAGGCCGGCCACCGCTAAATGAATCTGGCCGTTTGAGACCTTCCGAGCGGCCAAGCCTGGGGCCCGCCTGATCCGTTCAGGCGGGCTCTCTGTTCGAGATCGATAAAATTGTCTGCAATCCGCTCAGTGGCGGCAAACCCTGCGGACAAGAACTGCCCGGCGTTAAACCGGGACTTTGGAACCAGCGTGCATCCTGCCTGCAAAAGGGTGGGGCATCAAAATGTCTGTTCTCAAGGAGGTCGTCGCTGCGGTCGCGGGAGTCTACGCGCTCCTGTTCGTCTGCGACGCATTGTTCGGCGTCGGCGAGGTACGGTTCGACGACAACTACTACCGCGCCAGCTTCTACGCGCCGCGGTCGAAGGAATTCCGCTTCGCAGACGGGACCTCGCCGGCTGCACGCGTCAGCGATGCGTTTGCGCAGTTCTCGGCGGGCGAGGCCAAGACGAACAAGCGTTACTCGTCGCTGACGACGATCATCCGTTAATTCAAGCCGCCCGGGCCGGCGCTCATCGGGGGTACAAGGCCTTGTGTTGCCCGACGGGCAAAACACGCGACCAGTAGGTCAACGCGCGCCGGCGAAAATATTCCGCTTTACCGAAATTCGGAAAGAGCGTATGTGTCGCCGCAATCCGGCCCAACGAAGAGGGGCGTATCGCGATCGTCACGAAACGCGGGCCGGGCCGCGGTGGGCGCCGATGACATCGGCGCGAAGGATTTTGCAGGGCGGGCAACCGTGAGCGAAACACCTCGCGCACACGACCGGTGTAATTGGCGTACGGCGAAATCGTGTGGTCCTGACGCCCGGGGTCTGTGCGTCAAGCGTTGCGGTGATGTGGGCTGCCCGACCGGGCACACGCATCAGCCATCCGCAAGGTGACGGGGGCAATAGTGCATCGCTCCCCGGGGAGAGCACGACATAAGCCGTTCCAACCACTGCGCAGGGAAGGCCGGGATGCCCCGGTTGCCCTGTTTTCCGCTATGCATGAAGCACACGCAGTCTGCTCTTGGCATGGCGGTCCATGGGAGCCAACCGGCTTCCGGTCTTCCCTGCGCCCTCTTTCAAGAGAGGGTGAGGCGGCCAAGCAAAGCTCGGGCGAAATGCGCCGCGAGGATGCGAAGCTGTGTCTGCGGATGAGAAGGTGTGTCAGCAGGTGAAGTGCGAATGATGAGCGACGCCGTCCCCACACGCTCCGTCATTGCGAGGAGCCCTTGCGACGAAGCAATCCAGACTGCCTCCGCGGATGCATTCCTGGACTGCTTCGCTGCGCTCGCAATGACGATGTTGAGACAGTGCGTGTTCAAACGATGCTCTCGTGCCCCGGACGCAGCGCAGCACGAAGTGATGCGCTGCAGAGTCGGGGCCCACGCATCAGCGAGTGCGCGGCCTGCTGGGTCCCGGCTCTGCGCAGCAACGCGAAGGGCGTTGCAGCGCGTTCCGGGACACGAGAGAGACGCGCGCGATCGCCACACACTCCGTCATTGCGAGGGGCCCTTGCGACGAAGCAATCCAGACTGCCTCCGCGGGTGCATTCCTAGATTGCTTCGCTGCGCTCGCAATGACGATGTTGAGATAGTGCGTGTTCAAACAATGCTCTCGTGCCCCGGACGCAGCGCAGTACGAAGTCATGCGCTGCAGAGCCGGGGCCCACGCATCAGCGAGTGCGCGGCCTGCTGGGTCCCGGCTCTGCGCAGCAACGCGAAGGGCGTTGCAGCGCGTCCGGGACACGAGAGAGACGCGCGCGATCGCCACACACTCCGTCATTGCGAGGGGCCCTTGCGACGAAGCAATCCAGACTGTCTCCGCGAAGGCATTCCGGAAGCCCTGACGATATGCGCCGCGAGGACGCGAGGGTGTGTCCTAGTCGCCCTGAATCCATTCCGCCACGCCGCGCCACAGCGTGTCGCGGTGGTCGGGGCGGAAGAAGCCGAAATGGCCGATCGTCTTGGCCCCGACGTCGGACGGCTTGACGTTGAGCACCTCCGGCTTGATCGCAGTGAACCCGCTCGCGAGCAGCTCGACCGCCGGTCGCGTCGCCCAGGGATCGTCGGAAAAGCACAGCGCCCGCAGCTCGCCCTTGAACTTGGCGAAATTATCCAGCGCCGGCAGCTTTGAATCGAAGAGATAGCGGGGGTTCGAGACCCACTCGGCCCATTGCAGGAAGACGCCCTTGGGCAGATCCTCGCCGACGCCGGCCCAGCCCGGCGCATAACCGAGCGCGTGGGCCAGCGGCACGCCGACAAAATTCATGAAGGCGAAGACGCGGTATTTTTCCGGCGACGTCATCAGCCGCCAGGTTGCGGCCTGCGAGGCCACGAACGCGGCGCGTGAGATGTCCGTGTTGTTCGCGATCAGCCCCAGCGCCTGGCCGCCGAAGGAATGGCCGACATAGGCCAGCGGCAGAGCGTGATACCGCTCTCGCATCCAGCGCACCGCGGCGGTGACGTCGAGCGCGGCCCAGTCCGACATCGAGGCTTTGAAGCCGACCAGTGATTTCGGCTGGTTGTAGCCGACCATCGCCGGCAGCCGGGAATCGCCGATGCCGCGATAGTCGTAGGTCAGGACCGCGCAGCCGCGATGGGCGAGATAGGAGGCAAAGCCGCGGTAGATTTTGCGCGGGACCGCGGTGGCCGAATTGATCAGAACGGCATGGCGCTTGGTGCCGCGTGGCAGGAACAGGGTGCCGGTCAGCGCATACCCGTCGGTCGCCGGGAAGCTGATCTCGTCGATGAAAACGTCGTCCAGTGCCGCGTCCATGGGCGCAAGGTATCCTGCCAGTTTCCTCGCCCGGCCAACAAATGCGAATTTGGCTTTCCCCGCAAGGGTTTGCAGTGCCAAATGGATTTACAACTGGCGGGGCGGGGCCAGCCTGTGTATAAGGCGGCCCTCGCAACCCACAGATCAGGTTGCACTTTTTGCTTCACGGAGAGATTGCGATGTCCGAGCGGTGGACGCCCGAGTCCTGGCGCAGCAAGCCGGTGCTACAGGTGCCCGACTATCCCGACGCCAAGGCCCTCAACGACGTCGAGGCGCAGCTTGCGACCTTTCCGCCGCTGGTGTTCGCGGGGGAGGCGCGCAATCTGAAGAAGGCTTTGGGCCGCGTTGCGGCGGGCGAAGCGTTCCTGCTCCAGGGCGGCGACTGCGCCGAGAGCTTTGCCGAGCACGGCGCCAACAACATCCGCGATTTCTTCCGCGTGCTGCTGCAGATGGCGGTGGTGCTGACCTATGCCGGCGCCGTCCCGGTGGTGAAGGTCGGCCGCATCGCCGGCCAGTTCGCAAAGCCGCGGTCGTCCTCGACCGAGAAGGTTGATGGCGTCGAGCTGCCGAGCTATCGCGGCGACATCGTCAACGACATCGCCTTCACCAAGGAAGCGCGCGTGCCGGATCCGCAGCGCCAGCTGATGGCCTATCGCCAGTCGGCCGCGACGCTGAACCTGCTCCGCGCGTTCGCCACCGGCGGCTACGCCAACCTCGGCAGCGTGCATCAATGGATGCTCGGCTTCCTCAAGGATTCACCGCAGTCCCGCCGCTACAAGGAGCTGGCCGACCGCATCTCGGACGCGCTCAACTTCATGCGCGCCTGCGGCCTCGATCTCGAGGCTCATCCCGAGCTGCGCGCCACCGATTTCTACACCAGCCACGAGGCGCTGCTGCTCGGCTACGAGCAGGCCATGACCCGCGTCGATTCCACCACCGGCGACTGGTATGCGACCTCGGGCCACATGATCTGGATCGGCGACCGCACCCGCCAGCTCGATCACGGCCACATCGAATATTTCCGCGGCATCAAGAATCCGATCGGGCTGAAGTGCGGCCCGTCGCTCAAGCCGGACGAACTGCTGAAGCTGATCGACGTGCTCAACCCCGACAACGAGCCGGGCCGGCTGACGCTGATCGGCCGCTTCGGCTCCGACAAGGTCGGCGAGCATCTGCCGAACATGGTCCGCGCCGTGAAGCGCGAGGGCCGGGTAGTGGTCTGGTCCTGCGATCCCATGCACGGCAACACCATCACATCGACGTCGGGCTACAAGACGCGGCCGTTCGACCGCATCCTGTCCGAAGTGAAGTCGTTCTTCGCGATCCATGCCGCCGAAGGCACCCATGCCGGCGGCGTGCATCTGGAGATGACCGGCCAGGACGTCACCGAGTGCCTCGGCGGCGCCCGCGCGATCACGGACGAGGACCTCAACGACCGCTACCACACGGTCTGCGATCCCCGTCTCAATGCCGAGCAATCCATCGACATGGCTTTCCTGGTCGCGGAGCTCCTCAAGCAGGAGCGCGCCGGCAAGCCCAAGCCGATGCCGGTCGCAGCGGGGCTTTAAGACCTTGCTGCGGATCTGGAAGGCCACGATCAATTCCCGTAACGGTCTGGCCTTTGCGTTTCGGTCGGAGCAGGCCGTCCGCGAGGAGATCTTTGCGCTCCTGCTGTCGGTGCCGCTCGCCTGGTTGGTCGGCGCGACCGCAATGCGGGCGGTCGAGCTGGTCTGTGCCGTCGCCTTCGTGCTGACGGTCGAGCTGCTTAACACCGCGATCGAAAAACTCGCCGACCGCCTGACCATGGACCACGACAAGCAGATCGGCCGGGTCAAGGACATGGGTTCGGCGGCCGTCGGCGTGGCGCTGTTGATGGCCGGCGCGTTCTGGATCATCGCCATTATCGAGCGGCTGGGGTTCCTCTAGCCTAGGTTTCCTCTAGCTTGGGGATCGGAGCGCCATGACCGAACGTCTCAACGCATTCGCGGTCACGCTCGCCCAGCTCAATCCGACCATGGGCGACATCGAGGGCAACGCTGCCAAGGCACGCGCGGCGCGCGCGCGAGCTATCACCGACGGCGCCGATCTCGTGCTGTTTCCGGAATTGTACATCGCCGGCTATCCACCGGAAGACCTCGTGCAGAAGCCGGCTTTCCAGGCTGCCTGCCGCGCCGCGATCGAGGCGCTGGCGCGCGAGACTGCCGATGGCGGCCCGGCGATGCTGGTCGGCACCCCCTGGGTCGAGGACGGCAAGCTCTACAATGCCTGTGCACTGCTCGACGGCGGCCGTATCGCGAGCTTGCGCTTCAAATGCAATCTGCCGAACTACGGCGTGTTCGACGAAAAGCGGCTGTTTTCACGTGGCCCTGCCGCTGGTCCCGTGACCGTGCGCGGCGTGCGCATCGGCGTGCCGATCTGCGAGGACATCTGGCTGGAGGAGTCCGAGGACTACGAGAACGTGGTCGAGACGCTGGCCGAGACCGGCGCCGAGATCATTCTGGTCCCGAACGGCTCGCCTTACGCCCGCGACAAGAACGATGTGCGCTTGTCGGTTGCAGTCGCGCGCGTGACCGAGAGCGGGCTACCGCTGGTCTATCTCAACCAGGTCGGCGGCCAGGACGAGCTGGTATTCGACGGCGCTTCCTTCGTGCTCAACGGCGACCTCTCGCTGGCGGCGCAACTGCCGGCATTTGAAGAGAGCATCGTCACATTGCGTTTTACCCGGAACGGCGACGATTGGCGCTGCGCGGGGCCGATTGCGGAGCAGGTCGAAGGCGACAAGGCCGATTACGCCGCATGCGTGCTGGGCTTGCGCGACTACGTCGCCAAGAACGGCTTTCCCGGTGTGCTGCTCGGCATCTCCGGCGGCATCGATTCCGCGCTGTGCGCGGCGATCGCGGTCGATGCGCTCGGCGCCGATCAGGTGCACGGCGTGATGCTGCCTTATCGCTACACGGCAGCACACTCGATCGCGGACGCCGGCGAACTCGCCGGCCATCTCGGCATCCGTTACGAGGTCCTGCCGATCGCGGAAGCCGTAAGCGGGTTCGAGACCATCCTCTCAGGGCTGTTCAAGAATCTGCCGCCTGATATCACCGAGGAGAATCTCCAGGCCCGCACCCGCGGCACGCTGCTGATGGCGATCTCCAACAAGACCGGCCTGATGGTGGTGACCACAGGCAACAAGTCGGAAATGTCGGTCGGCTACGCCACGCTCTATGGCGACATGAATGGCGGCTTCAACCCGATCAAGGATATCTACAAGACGCAGGTGTTTCGGCTGGCGAGCTTGCGCAACGGCTGGAAGCCCGACGGCGCGCTCGGGCCTGCCGGCGAGGTGATCCCGCCCGACATCGTCACGCGGCCGCCGACCGCGGAGCTGCGCGAGAACCAGCGTGATGAGGACTCGCTGCCGCCTTACGAGGTGCTCGATGCTATCCTGGAGCGGCTTGTCGAGCGCGAGCAGCCGCTGGATCAGATCATTACCGCCGGCTTCGATCGCGACATCGTCACCCGCATCGACCATCTGCTCAACGTCGCCGAATACAAGCGCCGCCAGGCCGCGCCTGGCGTCAAGGTGACACCCAGGAATTTCGGCCGCGACCGGCGATATCCCATCACCAACCGCTTTCGCTACAAGGGCGAGCCTCTGCCGGCCCCGGACGAGACACTGGTCTCGCGCGGGAGCGGCGCCTCGATCGATGCGTTCGAGGGCTGATGGTTAGAGCCATTTGGCATGGCGGGCGATCTTGCCGAACATTCCGCGGTCATCATCCGCGAAGGCGGATGATCCAGTACTCCGTGGCGGATTTTATTGAAACCGACTCCTGCCGCGGCGTACTGGATGCCCCGCCTGCGCGGGGCATGACAGCGAGGTGAGGGATTGCGCCCACGCAGTGCTACGACGGGGCTGCGAAGAACAGCACCCGAAGAAAGTGCGTGTACTCGGATTCGAGCACCATGATGGTCACAAACACCAGCACTGCGATCGGAGGCAGCAGGATGGCATAGGAGAGAGCCAGCCGCTCCCAGGCCATGTGCATGAAGACGGCGACGATCAGGCCTGCCTTCAACATCATGAACAGCAGGATCAGTGACCACCTGAGATAGCCTTGCAGGCCAAAGTAGTCGACGAGGTAGGAGCAAGTGCTGAGGACAAACAGCCAGCCCCAGACCACGAGGTAGAGCTTGATCGGGTGTTGTTGCCCCTTGGCGTGCACAGCTTCTGTTGCGACTGCGCCGTGCGCCGCAGCGTGGAGCTGGCCTTCCATGTGTATAGCTGCGTTTGTCATGCCCGACCTCACCAAAGATAGAACAATGCAAAGATGAACACCCACACGAGGTCGACGAAGTGCCAGTACAGCCCGGTGATCTCGACGATCTCATAATAGCCCTTGCGGCTCGTGAAAAAGCCGCGCCTTTCGACATCGAAGTCTCCCCGCCAGACCTTTCGCGCGATCGCGATGAGGAAGATCACACCGATCGTCACATGGGTGCCGTGGAAGCCGGTGATCATGAAGAAGCTTGAACCGAACTGCGCTGCGCCCCACGGATTGCCCCAGGGACGCACGCCCTCCATGATCAGCTTGGTCCATTCGAAGGCCTGCATTCCGACGAAGGTTGCGCCGAATGCCGCTGTGACCAGCATCAGGATTGCGGTTCTGACGCGATCACGGCGGTAGCCGAAATTGACGGCCATCGCCATCGTGCCGCTGCTGCTGATCAGGATGAAGGTCATGATGGCGATCAGGATCAGTGGAACGTGCTTGCCGGCGATGGTGAGGGCGAAGACTTCGCTCGGGTTGGGCCACGGCACGGTCGTCGACATGCGCGCCGTCATGTAGGAGAGCAGGAAGCAACTGAAGATGAAGGTGTCGCTGAGGAGGAAGATCCACATCATGGCCTTGCCCCAGGACACGTTCTTGAAGGCGCGCTGATCGGACGCCCAGTCGGCGGCGATGCCCCGCCAACCTTCAAGCCGTGCAGGCGATTGGCCCGAACTTGTCAGTGCAGTCTCTGCCATCTGGTCTCGTCTCCCTAGCTCAGCAATTGGCGACAGATGTTGACGAAATCGTCGGTCCAGCCCGTGAGAAGCCCGAGCAGGACAAGCCAGACCAAGAGCAGGAAGTGCCAGTAGATGGCGCACAGCTCCACGCTCAAGCGCATGTCGGCGATCCCGGCGCCACGCCACATCTTGGTCGTGGTTCTGCCAAGCGCCACCAGGCCGCCCGTCAGATGCAGTCCGTGCACTGCGGTCAACAGGTAGAAGAAGGAGTTCGCCGGATTCGATGCCACGAAGTATCCGGCCGCGCCGAGCTGTTGCCAGGCCAGGAGCTGTCCGCCGAGGAAGATCACGGCAGCCGCGCCGCCCGCGAGAAGGCCGATCATGACGCTTTCAGCATCGTGGCGGCGCGCGGCAACGTAGGACCATTGCAGCGCGACGCTGCTCAGGACCAGGACGCCCGTGTTGAACCACAGCAGCCGCGGCACCGGCAGCGCCCGCCAGTCCACCACGTTCATACGCATCGAGTACGCGCTGATGAAGAGGACGAACAATACGCTCGCGACAGCGAGAAACACGCCAAGTCCGACCTTAGCTGCCGGCCAGGTCATGGCATCGCCGCCGGGGAAGTCACCGATCGGGCCTTCCTCCAGCCACGGCTTGGCCGTGAGCCGCTGCTGCGAGAGCCACCATCCGGCGATGACCGCGAGCACAGCCAGGAACAGGATGACGGCACTCACGAAGCTGCTCCCTGAACGACCTGCGTCGCGCGCGGTGGCTGGTTCTGCGGAATGAAGTCCTCCTCCGCGCCCGGGACGCTGTAGTCATAGGCCCAGCGGTAGACGATCGGGAGCTCCTTGCCCCAGTTGCCGTGCCCGGGCGGTGTCTCCGGTGTCTGCCACTCCAGCGTCGTCGCCTGCCACGGATTGCCACCTGAGGCCTCACCTTTGAACAGGCTCCAGGCAAGATTGAACAGGAACACCATCTGGCTGAAGCCGACGGTCAAGGCCACCACGGAGATGAAGGCGTTCAGTGAATGGGCCGAGGGCGGGATGAACGACGTATCCCCGAGTTCGAAATACCGGCGCGGAACGCCGAGCAGTCCGAGATAGTGCATGGGGAAGAAGATCAGGTAGGCGCCGAGGAAGGTGACCCAGAAGTGAAACTTGCCCAGGACGTCGTTCAGCATCCGCCCGGTGACCTTGGGGTACCAATGATAGATCGCGCCGAGCACGACCATGATCGGCGCCACGCCCATCACCATGTGGAAATGCGCGACCACGAACATGGTATCCGAGAGCGGAACGTCCACGACAACGTTGCCGAGGAAGAGGCCGGTGAGCCCGCCGTTCACGAAGGTGATGATGAAGCCGAGGGCGAACAGCATCGGCACCCTGAGATGAATGTCGCCGCGCCACAGGGTCAGCACCCAATTGTAGACCTTGATCGCGGTGGGGATGGCGATGATGAGCGTCGTGGTGGCGAAGAAGTACCCGAATTGCGGGAACATGCCGCTCACATACATGTGGTGCGCCCATACGATGAAGCTGAGCGCGCCGATGGCCACGATCGCCCAGACCATCATGCGGTAACCAAAGATGTTCTTGCGCGCGTGCGTGCTGATCAGATCGGAGACGATGCCGAAGGCGGGCAGGGCGACGATGTAGACCTCGGGGTGGCCGAAGAACCAGAACAGGTGCTGGAACAGCAGCGGGCTGCCGCCGCCATATTTCGACAGCGTGCCCATCTCGACGAGCGAGGGCATGAAGAAGCTGGTTCCCAGGAGACGGTCGAGCAGCAGCATGACCGAGGCAACGAAGAGTGCAGGGAATGCCAGCAACGCCATGACCGTCGCCGTGAAAATGCCCCATACCGTCAGGGGCAGGCGCATCAACGTCATGCCGCGGGTGCGCGCCTGGAGCACCGTGACTACATAATTCAGCCCGCCCATGGTGAAGCCGATGATGAACAGGATCAGGGACGACATCATGAGAATGATGCCCCAATCCTGCCCGGGCGTTCCGGAGAGGATCGCTTGCGGCGGGTACAGCGTCCAGCCGGCGCCGGTGGGGCCGCCGGGCACGAAGAAGGTCGAAGCCAGCACCAGGACTGCGAGCAGATAGATCCAGTAGCTCAGCATGTTCACATAGGGGAAGACCATGTCCCGTGCGCCGACCATCAGCGGGATCAGGTAGTTGCCGAAGCCTCCGAGGAACAATGCGGTGAGCAGATAGATCACCATGATCATGCCGTGCATGGTGATGAACTGGAGGTATTGGTTGGCATCGATAAAGGAGAAAGTGCCTGGAAATCCCAGTTGCAGCCGCATCAGCCACGACAGCACCAGGGCCACGAGCCCGATGGCGGAGGCTGTCAGCGAGTACTGGATGGCGATGACTTTGGCATCCTGCGAAAAGACGTACCGCGTCCACCAGCTTTTGGGATGGTAAAGCTCGACTTCAGGTACTTCGGCAGGCGGAATGCCTGTGATCCCATCATATGGAACATCGACCATAGAATACCTCCTCGGTCGTTTCCTTCGGGGACGATGAGTTGGTCTCACGCACCCGATCTATTTTCGCAGCGGCACCTTCTTACTTGCCGCCGGATTGGTACGTCGCCTTCACGACGGCTTTTGCCGGCGACAATTCTGCAAACGTCTTCTGTTGCTCAAGCCAAGCGTGATATTCACGTTCTTCGTCGATGATGACCTTGGCCCGCATCTGATAATGAGCAGCGCCACAAAGCTCCGCACAGAGAACATCGAACGTCCCGGTTCGGATCGGCTTTATCCAGAAATAGGTCACCATGCCTGGAACCATGTCCATCTTGGCCCGGAATTCGGGCACGTAGAAATCGTGCAGGACATCGACCGAGCGGAGGAGAACCTTGACCGGCTTGCCGATTTGAAGGTGCAGGTCGCCGTTCTCGATCACGACGTCGTCCTGCGCATGCGGATCGTCGCGATTGAGTCCCATTGGATTGTCGGCGCCGATGTTGCGGACGTCGGACGTGCCCAACCGACCATCCTTTCCGGGAAGGCGGAAGCTCCATTGCCATTGCTGGCCCATGACTTCGATCTCGGTGGCGTCCGCGGGCACAGTCACGAACTGGTGCCAGACGACCAGGCCGGGTGCGAGCATGGCGGCGACGCCGACGCCGGTCCCGACACTGAGCCACCATTCGAGCCTTTTGTTTTCGGGATTGTAGTCAGCCCGTCTTCCCTCCTTGTGGCGAAAGCGGAAGACGCAATAGGCCATGAACGCAATGACGGCGACGAAAACGAAGCCCGTGATCCAGAACGTGATGTTGATGGTATGGTCGATATATTCCCAGTTGGTGGCGATCGGCGTCCACCACCACGGGCTGTAGATGTGAAACAGCACCGAGCCGATTGCGACCAAGAGCAGTATCAATGCGACAGCCATCCTGATCCATCCTTGCCATCAAAGGCTGCGGATACGAATCCGGGGCGGAGCTCACGTCTGTCGCGATGGCTGCGTTGGCCTGCACGCCATCGCCGCGCCTCTTGCCTCGCCCATTCAACCGGTCGCGATATCCAAGAGAAACGTCGCGACCGCTGGGGGGCGTCCAGGCTTTTAAAATGATCCCCCGCGAACCCGGCGTCAATAGCATGTCAACGCGCTTAGACGGCGTGGGCGATGTTGTCGTGCGAGCTGGCGCGCGTCGGTCGCAGTCTCGATGTGATGCATCGCACAACATATGCGCCGCACAATTCACTCAGCCGGGAGTGCTGGTCATTCCAGCTCGCGCGCGCTAAGCTTGGGGCGCAGGTCGCGACGGGTTTCGTCCGGCTAAGCTCCTTCCTCGTTGAGCTTGGAACTGCCGTACTCGGCTTGATCGCGTCTCCCGCACCTAAGGGCGGATACGCGTGGCCGGAAAGCGCGCCGATCGCCGCCGCGACTTTCAGCAGAGGAGGGTGTGTCCATGGCCACTCTTTATTCCGACAACATCGTAAAGCGGCACCTGTTCGGCGAGGCCGCCTCTTATCCCATTCGCAAGATCGGCTTGTCCGACCTGAGAGAGGCGCTCCGCCTGGGCTGGGACGATTTCCAGGCGATGCCGAGTCACGCGCTCGTTGTATGCCTGATTTATCCCGTTCTCGGTCTCGTCCTGTTCAGGATGGTCCTCGGCTATTCGGTCCTTCCGCTGCTGTTTCCGCTGGCGGCCGGGTTTGCCTTGATCGGTCCCTTTGCCGCGATCGGTCTCTACGAGCTCAGCCGTCGCCGCGAGCGCGGCGAAGAGGTCGAGGCATGGGACGCGATCAAGGTCCTGCGTGCACCGTCGTTCGGCGCCATGCTCGAGCTCGGCGTGCTCCTGCTCGTCCTGTTCGGGGCCTGGATCGGCGTCGCGAACGCAATCTATGTCGCCATCTTCGGTCACGCGGCGGCTGCAAGCATTCCTGACTTCGCAACCCGCGTGCTGACGACACCGGAAGGATGGTCGCTCATCATCGTCGGTTGCGGTGTCGGCTTCCTGTTTGCGGTCGCGGCCCTATGCGTCAGCGTCGTATCGTTTCCGTTGATGCTCGATCGGCATGCGACGGCGATCGATGCGATCCGAACGTCGCTGCGGGCGGTGGCTGCCAATCCGGTTGCGATGGCGGGGTGGGGGCTGATCGTCGCGGCGCTGCTGGTGATCGGCTCGCTGCCGCTCTTCGTCGGTCTCGCTCTCGTCCTGCCGGTGCTCGGTCATGCCACCTGGCATCTTTATCGGAGGGTGGTCGAGCCGAATCCGAATCCTCCGGATGAACCGCCGCCCCCGCCGAAGGGAAAGCGCTATGCTGCGGACTTCCCGGCCAATCTCTTTCCGTGGAGCCGCGAGGGCGAGCAGTAACAGCGAAACGGCCGCGCGTGGCGGCCGCCTTCGCGGGACATGACAACGAATAACGACCTACTTCTGCTGCTGGGGCAGGAAGGTCGGCCCGACCGAGCGGATCGGCTTGTTCTCCGAGCTCGTCGCAGCCGTGCCGGTGTCCGCCGGCGGTGTTGGGGCCGGCGCGGTGGCTGTCGTCGGCGCCGAGGCTGCACCCTTCTTGCCATTGGCGGCAGGCGTGCCCTTGTTGAGCCGCTGCTGCTGCATCTTCTTGGCGCTCTCCTCGGTGACGATGATGTCGCCCTGCTGTTCGGCGGTCGCCTTGTCGTCGGCCGATTTCAGCGCGTCTGCCCAGGTCTGTCCTGCGGCCTTGCAGGAGCAGGACGGGTTGAACTCGCTGCGGAATTTGAACGCGGTCGGCAGCGCCGTGTAGGGCTGGCCGCCGATCGAGACCGCGGAGTTCATGTCTTCGCCGGGATTGCGATGGGTGTAGAGCACGGCTTCCGCGGCCGGGCACAACGCCTTGCAGGTCTTCTCGTCGTCGGGGAAGCGCGCCGGCACCGTCGCAAACGAGACCGGGAAATAAGCGCCGTCGCAGGTGCGCACGCACACGGTGCGGTAGGTGCCGGATTGCGGCCCGAGATCGGACGGCGGCACGGCTTGCGGATTGCCCGCGTTGTTGCCGCCGAACAGATTGCTCAGGAAGTTGCCGCCGCCTTGCGACTGCGCGGCGTTGGCGTATTGCGGGCCGCAATTGTTCTGCGCCAGCGCCGCAAGCACCGAGCGGCGCTGATTGTCGCGTTCCGGGCTGAAGCCGCCGGGGCCACCGCCACGCAGCCGCTCAAGATTGCCGGTGATCTGGTCCAGATTGGCGCGCATCTGCTGGATCTGGGTGTTGACCGGGCCGCATTGGGCTGACTGGCCGTTGAACAGCGAGAAGAAGCCGGAGGAATCGCAGCCCATGCGCTTGGCTTGCATGGTGACGCGATCGAGCTCGGCCTGCTGCTTGGCCTGGGAATCCTGGTAACGGCGGATCTGCTCCTCGCGCGCGGGGTCACCACCGCCGCCACGGTCCAGTGCCGCGAGCTGGCCCTCCAGTCGCACGCACATCGGATTGGGTCCGAGCCCGTTCTGGCCGGGCTGAGGCGGCGGTCCGGGCGGGCCGGCCTGCGCGAAAGCGCCGGCGGCGAGCACGACGGTGCTCAAAAGCACGGTGCAGGCAAGGAGGAAGCGGGCACGGGACAGGGACAAAAATTCAGGCATATCCGCCATTCTAGCGAGGTCACGGCCCGGCATGACTTTGGAGGGCCGAAGCGCGCCCTCCCATAGCCGCTTCCTGCGGCATCGTCACGTCGTTTCGGGTGCCAAAGCACCGGGCCTAAGCTACGCCAGCTCCGAGCGAATTCAGCGCTGGCAGGTGATTGCGACATATTCGTCGCAACGGCCATGGGAGCAATTTGTGCCGGATTTGGGGACAGAGCCGGTAATTTCGTCGGGATCGACCCGGCGATAGCTCGATGCCTGGGCAAAATCTCGTGACTGGCAATAGGTGCGGGCGGCGGAGGCGCCGCATTTGTCGCTTTTGGCCAGGCACTGGTCGATGCCGTAGCCGTCTGCCTGGTTGGCGATGATGAAGACGCGGCTCTCGGCGAAGGCGCTGGAGGCCGCAAAGATGGAAGCGCCGAAAATGAGCGCGGGCAAGAATCGCATGAAAAAGCACCGGGGGCAAAAAGGGGAACCGCCGGTTCCAAAATGGGCTCAAATGGTTAGGGGATCATGAACCATCATGACGGGCAGCGCGCTTTGCGGAGATAAAACGGTGTTTCGCGGCTCTCTTGACGCGGGGGCGCCTCATAGCCCATATGTTCCACATGAACGGTCTCCTCGCCATTTGCGCCATTTGCCGCGAGATTACGAGCTAGCGATTCGCTGGCTGGAGCCGTCTTTTCTCAAAACATTGAGAGCCTCGGACGCCCGGCCGCAAGGGATGGGTTTGTCATGGAATTGCGTCTTCACGATACGCTGAGCCGGGAAAAGCGGCCCTTTGTGCCGCTCGATGCCAAGAACGTCCGCATGTATGTCTGCGGACCGACGGTCTATGACTTCGCCCATATCGGCAATGCGCGGCCGGTGATCGTGTTCGACGTGCTGTTTCGGTTGCTGCGCCATCTCTATGGCGAGGCGCATGTCAAATATGTCCGCAACATCACCGACGTCGACGACAAGATCAACGACCGTGCGGCGCGGGATTTTCCCGGCCTGCCGCTGAACGAGGCGATCCGCAAGGTCACCGAGCAAACGGGACAGCAATTTCACGCCGATGTCGACGCGCTCGGTGCACTGCGGCCGAGCGTCGAGCCGCGTGCGACCGAGCATATCGGCGAGATGCGCGAGATCATCGAACGGTTGGTCAAGGGCGGCTTTGCCTATGTTGCCGAGGACCACGTGCTGTTCTCGCCGCAGGCGATGAACGCCGACAAGACCGGGTTGCCACGCTACGGCGCACTGTCCAATCGCTCGCTCGACGAGATGGTCGCCGGCGCCCGCGTCGATGTCGCGCCCTACAAGAAGGGCAACACCGATTTCGTGCTGTGGAAGCCGTCCAAGCCGGGCGAGCCGTCATGGCCGTCTCCGGCCGGCATCAAGGCTGAGGGGCGTCCGGGCTGGCACATCGAGTGCTCGGCCATGGCCTGGAAGCATCTCGGCGAGCATTTCGACATCCATGGAGGCGGCATCGATCTCGTGTTTCCCCATCACGAGAACGAGGTCGCGCAGACCTGCTGCGCCTTCCACCAGCAGCGCATGGCGAACTACTGGATGCACAACGGCTTCCTCCAGGTCGAGAGCGAGAAGATGTCGAAGAGCCTCGGCAACTTCATCACCATCCATGAGCTGCTCGCGGACTGGCCCGGCGAAGTGCTGCGCCTGAACATGCTCAAGACGCATTACCGCTCGCCGATCGACTGGACCATGAAGTCGCTGGAGGAGAGCGCCAAGACGCTCGACGACTGGTATCGCCTCGCGGCGGATGTCGAACCCGGCAAGCCGGCCGCGTCCGTGGTCGAGCCGCTGCTCGACGATCTCAACACGCCGCTGGCGATTGCGGCGCTGCACGGCCTGCGTGGTGATGTGGCTGCTCTGGCGGGCTCGTTGCGGCTGCTCGGCTTCCTGTCCGAGAGTGCCGGGCAGTGGGAAAGCCGCAAGCAGCAGGCGAGCGGCGTCGATGCCGGGGAAGTCGAGCGCCTGATCGCGGAGCGGACGGCTGCCCGTAGCCGCAAGGATTTTGGGGAGTCCGACCGCATCCGCGATCTGCTCGCTGCGATGGGCGTTGCGATCAAGGACTCGAAGGACGGGACGACGTGGGAGGTTGCGCGATGAAGCGGCCCGACACGCCGTTCCCGCGGCACTGGCTCTATTACATCGCGCTGAAGATCCTGCTGCTCGGCGCCGCCGTGGCGATCGTGCTCAAGCTCTATGGGATGTGGTGAAGAGGATGGCACAAGAACACCCAAAGCCCGGATTGCGGCCGTTCCTGCCTGATGACGTGCCGGTGCTCGCCGCGATCTTCACCGCGAGCATCGAGGAACTGACCGGCGACGACTATAGCGAGGCGCAGCAGCAGGCCTGGATGGAGGCCGCCGAGGACGAGGAGTTCGGCAAGCACCTCGCCTCCGACCTGACGCTGATTGCGACGCTCGATGGCTCGCCCATCGGCTTCGCCTCGCTGCGTGGCAACGACCACATCCGCATGCTCTATGTGCATCCGGCCGTCAGCGGGCAGGGCATCGCGACCCTGCTGGTCGACGCGCTGGAGAAGCTTGCCGGCGGCCGCGGTGCGACAAGCCTTTCTGTCGATGCCAGCGACACCGCGCAGGGCTTTTTCGCCAAGCGCGGCTACACTGCTCAGCAGCGCAACAGCGTCACCATGAATGATGAGTGGCTCGCCAACACCACCATGAAGAAGACGCTCGGAGCGGGGCAATGAGCAAGGAGCGCCTTTATCTGTTCGACACCACGCTGCGCGACGGCGCGCAGACCAATGGCGTCGACTTCACGCTGACCGACAAGCAGGTCATCGCCGCGATGCTCGACGACCTCGGCATCGACTATGTCGAGGGCGGCTATCCCGGCGCCAATCCGACCGACACCGAGTTCTTCGGCAGCAAGCCGAAGCTCAATCATGCGCGCTTTACCGCCTTCGGTATGACGCGGCGAGCCGGGCGCTCAGTCTCCAACGACCCTGGTGTCGCCGGGCTCCTTGAAGCAAAGGCAGATGCGATCTGCTTCGTGGCGAAGTCTTCCGCTTATCAGGTGCGCGTGGCGCTGGAGACGACGAAGGAGGAAAACCTCGCCTCGATCCGGGACAGCGTCGCGGCGGCAAAGGCCGCCGGTCGTGAGGTCATGCTCGACTGCGAGCATTTCTTCGACGGCTACAAGGAAGATTCGAGCTTTGCGCTCGCCTGCGCCAAGGCCGCTTATGACGCCGGGGCGCGCTGGGTGGTGTTGTGCGACACCAATGGCGGCACCATGCCTGACGAGGTCGAGGCCATCGTCACCGAGGTGACGAAGCACATCCCCGGCGATCACGTCGGCATCCACGCCCATAACGACACCGAGCAGGCGGTCGCCAACTCGCTCGCCGCGGTACGCGCCGGCGCGCGGCAGATCCAGGGCACGCTGAACGGTCTCGGCGAGCGCTGCGGCAACGCCAATCTCTGCTCGCTGATCCCGACGCTGAAATTGAAGAAGGATTTTGCCGACGCTTTCGAGATCGGGGTTACCGCCGAGAAGCTCGCAACCCTGGTCAAGGTCTCGCGCACGCTCGACGACATGCTCAACCGCGTGCCGAACCGGCATGCGGCTTATGTCGGCGAAAGTGCCTTCGTCACCAAGACCGGCATCCATGCTTCAGCGGTGTTGAAGGATCCGCAGACCTATGAGCACGTGCTGCCGGAGACCGTCGGCAACCACCGCAAGGTCTTGGTCTCAGACCAAGCCGGCCGTTCCAACGTCATCGCCGAGCTCGACCGTGCCGGCATTCCTTACGAGAAGAGCGATCCGAAGCTGACGCGGCTTGTCGAGGAGTTGAAGGAGCGCGAGGCGCAAGGCTACGCCTATGAATCCGCCAACGCGTCGTTCGAGCTGCTGGCGCGGCGCACGCTCGGCAAGGTGCCGCATTATTTCGAGGTCGAACAGTTCGACGTCAACGTCGAGCAGCGCTACAACGCGCTCGGCGAGCGCGTGACCGTGGCGCTCGCGGTGGTGAAGGTCGACGTCGCCGGTGAGCATCTGATCTCGGCCGCCGAAGGCAACGGTCCCGTCAACGCGCTCGACGTCGCCTTGCGCAAGGACCTCGGCAAGTACCAGAAATACATCGATGGGCTGAAGCTGATCGACTACCGCGTGCGCATCCTCAACGGCGGCACCGGCGCGGTCACGCGCGTTCTGATCGAGAGCGAGGACGAGAACGGCGACAGCTGGACCACGGTCGGGGTCTCTCCGAACATCATCGACGCCTCGTTCCAGGCGCTGATGGATTCGGTGATCTACAAGCTCGTGAAGTCGGGGGCGCCGGCGTAAGTCCCACGACGACTGTCAAACCCCGCGAAAGCGGGGTATCCAGTACGCCGCGGCTTCTCGGTAGCTCTCGGGCGTCTCGGAATACTGGATCGCCCGGTCAAGCCGGGCGATGACGGCGGAATTTGAGGAGAGAGCAGGGCATGATCGACCACATCTCCGTCGGTGTCAGCGATCTCGATCGCGCCGCAAAATTCTACGAGGCCACGCTCGCGGCCCTCGGCCTCGCACGCCTCGTCACGCGGCCGCGGACGGTCGGCTTCGGCAAGGCCTATCCCGAGTTCTGGATCAATCTGCGCGAGACCATGGCGCGTGTGCCGGCGGAAAGCGGCGTCCACATCTGCCTGCGGGCGAAGACGACGGATGAGGTCGATGCGTTTCATGCCGCCGCCATCGCGGCGGGCGGGGCCTCCGACGGTGCGCCCGGCATCCGCCCGCACGATCGCGTGCGCTACTACGCGGCCTTCGTCGTCGACCCCGACGGCAACCGCATCGAGGCGGTGGCGTTTCCGGCAGAGTAGAGCAGGATCCGGAAAGCGTGCAGCGGCTTTCCGGATCCTGCCCGAAACAAAGAGCCCTAGAGCTTGCGCGCCACTTCCGGCGCAAGCTTCTTCTCGGCCTCGTCGATCTGGGCCGCGGCCGCTTTCAGCTTCGGCAGAATCTCCTCGACGCGATCGGCCTTGAGGATGTCGACCGAAAGACCGGCGCGGATGAACTCGGTCTGGCGCATGTGCGACAGCAGCGAGAACAGCGGCTCCCAGAAATTGTCGATGTTGGCGAGCAACACCGGCTTGGCGTGGCGGCCGAGCTGTTTCCAGGTCAACTGCTCGACCAGCTCTTCCAGCGTGCCGACGCCGCCCGGCAGCGCCACGAAGGCGTCGGAGCGTTCGAACATCAAGCGCTTGCGCTCGTGCATGTCGGGGGTGACGATCATCTCCTGCACGCGCGTCAGCGCGTTCTCGCGCATCCGCAGGAAGTCGGGGATGATCCCGGTGACGGTGCCGCCGTGATCGAGCACGGAGGTCGCGACCGAACCCATCAGGCCAAGCGAGCCGCCGCCATAGACGAGGCGGATGTCGTTTTCGGCGAGCGCCTTGCCGAACGCCTTGGCGCCTTCGGTGAAGCGGGGATTGGTTCCTGGGCCGGAGCCGCAATAGACACAGACGGTTTTGATCGTGCTCATTGTCACCATGATGCATTGCAGCGAAGAGGCGTCAAGCCCTTCAGGTGATTCGATACTCCCGGAAATCTACCGGTAAATGGCGACAAACAATCGAAGATTCGCCATCTGGCGGGGTGCGTTGACATCGGGAAGGCTCTATATGACAGGCGAAAATGGTAAATCACGGTGACGCCCGCACCCGGCGGGATTTCAGGCTTTTTGATGGACCAACCTCAATCGTTCGACGGCGCCGACGTTCCCAATCCTGCCGGCGGCCCGGCGGAGCGGGCCACGTTGATGGGCACGCTGGCGCATCTGTGGCCCTATATCTGGCCGGGCGACCGCTTCGATCTGAAGATGCGCGTGGTGTGGTCGCTTGTGCTGCTGCTCGCTGCCAAGCTGATCACGTTGACGGTACCGTTCAGCTTCAAATGGGCGACGGACGCGCTGACTGGCGCCAACTCGGCGCCGCTGCAGGCTGATAATTGGCACCTCTGGGTGATCGCCTCGCCGTTGTTGCTGACCGTGAGCTACGGCACGATGCGCATCCTGATGGCGCTGCTGACGCAATGGCGCGATGGCATCTTTGCGCGCGTCGCCATGCATGCGGTGCGCAAGCTCGCCACCATCACCTTCATCCATATGCACGAGCTGTCGCTGCGCTTCCACCTCGAGCGCAAGACCGGCGGTCTGACGCGCGTGCTCGAGCGCGGCCGCGAGGGCATCGAGGTCATCGTGCGCATGGTGATCCTGCAGCTGATCCCGACCATCGTCGAGGTTTCGCTGCTGATGGCCGTGCTGCTCTGGCAGTTCGACTGGCGCTACGTGGTCGCAACGCTGATCACGGTCACGCTCTACATGTACTACACTTACATCGCGACCGAGTGGCGGATCGGCATCCGCCGCAAGATGAACGATTCCGATACCGAGGCGAACACCAAGGCGATCGACTCGCTGCTCAACTACGAGACCGTGAAATACTTCGGCGCCGAGGCGCGCGAGGCCCAGCGCTACGACAAGTCGGTGGCGCGCTACGAGGAGGCGAGCGTCCACACCTACACCTCACTCGCGGTGCTTAACACCGGCCAGGCGGTGATCTTCACGCTGGGGCTGACCGCAACCATGCTGATGTGCGCGATCGGCGTGCGCAACGGCACCAACACCGTCGGCGATTTCGTGCTGGTCAACGCCATGATGATCCAGCTCTATCAGCCCCTGAACTTCATGGGCATGGTCTATCGCGAGATCAAGCAGGCGATCATCGACATCGAGAAGATGTTCAATGTGCTGGGCCGCGAGGCCGAGATCAAGGACGCGCCCGATGCGCAGCCGCTGGTCATCTCCGCCGGCACCGTGCGCTTCGAGGACGTGCGCTTTGCCTATGAGGCACCGCGCCCGATCCTCAAGGGCATCAGCTTCGAGGTGCCGGCCGGCAAGACCGTCGCGATCGTCGGCCCGTCCGGGGCGGGCAAGTCGACCATCTCGCGTCTGCTGTTCCGCCTCTACGACGTCTCCGGCGGCAAGATCCTGATCGACGGCCAGGACATCCGCGCGGTGACGCAGGATTCACTTCGGGCCTCGATCGGCATGGTGCCGCAGGATACCGTGCTGTTCAACGACACCATCCGCTACAACATCCGCTACGGCCGCTGGGACGCCAGCGATGCCGAAGTCGAAGAAGCGGCGCGGCTCGCGCAGATCGACCATTTCATCCGCCTGTCGCCGAAGGGTTACGAGACCCAGGTCGGCGAGCGCGGGCTCAAACTGTCCGGCGGCGAGAAGCAGCGCGTCGCGATCGCGCGCACTGTCCTGAAGGCGCCGCCGATCCTGGTGCTGGACGAGGCCACCTCGGCGCTCGACACCCACACCGAGCACGAGATCCAGGGCGCGCTCGACCGGGTGGCGAAGAACCGCACCTCGCTGGTGATCGCGCACCGGCTTTCGACTATCGTTGGGGCCGACGAGATCATCGTGCTGGATCAGGGCCGCATCGCCGAGCGCGGGACCCACGCCAAGCTGCTCGCCCACGGCGGCCTCTATGCCAGCATGTGGAACAGGCAGCGCGAGGCGGAGGCGGCGCGCGAGAAACTGGCCAAGATGGCCGACACCGGCGACGCTCCCAACCGGGAGCCGCCGGCGGTCAATGACGCCCTGACGGCGCCTGCGGCGGCGGAGTGACCTTGTCTCCGGTCCCAACTCTGGCCTAAACAAGCCCGCGCGACGACCCGTGCCATTAACTCCGACCGGCAGATAGCGATGTCCATTCTCGATTCGATCCAGCGTCAGATCCCACCGATCCACAAGGAGGGCTATCCCTTCATCGGCGGCTTTGCGCTGGCAAGCCTGATCCTGTTCTGGCTGTGGTCGCCTCTGGGCTGGATCGGCACGATCCTGACCGTGTGGTGCGCGCTGTTCTTCCGCGATCCCGTGCGCGTGACGCCGGTGCGCGAGGGGCTGGTCGTGTCGCCGGCCGACGGCCGCGTCTCGATGATCACCATGGCGCTGCCGCCGGCCGAACTCGGGCTCGGCGATCGGCCGTTGCCGCGCATCTCGGTTTTCATGAGCGTCTTCAATTGCCACGTGAACCGCGCTCCCGTCGCGGGCAGGGTGGACCGCATCGCCTACCGCCCCGGCCTCTTCATCAATGCCGAGCTCGACAAGGCGAGCGAGGACAATGAGCGCAATTCGCTCGTGATCTCGACACCGACGGCGCGGATCGGCGTGGTCCAGATTGCAGGGCTTGTCGCCAAGCGCATCGTCTGCTTCGTCAGGGAGGGCCAGGCGATCGGCACCGGCGAGCGTTTCGGTCTGATCCGCTTCGGCTCGCGGCTCGACGTCTACCTGCCTGTGGGAACCAAGGCGCTGGTCTCGGAAGGGCAGACCGCCATCGCCGGCGAGACGATTTTGGCCGATCTTGCGGGCGACGACCCCAGCCGCGTCTACCGCGCCAATTAACCAATAAGTCGGTCTGTGGGGGGCTTCCGCCGCAATGGCGGAGGGAGACGCGACTTGCTATATCTCGCCTTGAGGTGAGGACCAGCGATGACGCCCTATGACTTCAAATACCCCGATACGCGCCGCCGCCGGTTCCGTCCGATTCCGGTGCGGATGCTGGTGCCCAACGTCATCACGCTGCTGGCGATCTGCGCCGGCCTGACCTCGATCCGCTTGTCGATCGAGGGACGGATGTCGCTCGCCGTCTACGCCATCGTGTTCGCGGCGGCGCTCGACGGCATCGACGGCCGCATCGCGCGCATGATCAAGGGTCAATCCAAGTTCGGCGCCGAACTCGACAGCCTCGCTGACTTCGTCAATTTCGGTGTGGCGCCCGGCCTGATGTTGTATTTCTGGCAGCTCCATGAGCTCGGCAATGCCGGCTGGATCGCCGCGATGGTGTTCGCGATCTCCGGCGGTCTGCGTCTGGCGCGCTTCAACGCCACCATGGACGATCCGAACAAGCCGGCCTTCGCCGCCAATTTCTTCACCGGCGTGCCGGCGCCGGCCGGCGCTATCACCGTGCTGCTGCCGATCTACGTTGCGTTCCTCGATCTCGGCCGCACTCCCGCGGCGGTGACGGCGGCCTATACGCTCCTCATCGCCTTCCTGATGGTGTCGCGCCTGCCGGTGTTCTCCGGCAAGACCAAGCGCATGCGCGTGCCGCCGGAGCTGGTGCTGCCGGCGTTCGTCGCCGTGATCGTCTTCATCGCATTGCTGATCGCCTATCCCTGGCACGTGCTGTCGATCGGCACGGTGCTGTATCTGCTCTGCCTGCCGCTCGGCTACAAATCCTACCGCGACCAGGCGCGCGCGATGGAAGCTGCGGCGCCGGCGGAAGGCGAAGTCTCGTCACCACCTTCGGCGCCGACGCTGGCGAATTTGTCGGAACCGCCGCCGGAAGACGACCGGCCCGGACGGCTGCACTGAGCGGTTCTTACGGATATCTGCCATGAAGGCGAGCTGAGTTGGGTCGAGGCTCGATCTCGGCTATATCGCCCTGTGCCGGCGGCACCGCGCCAACAGCGGCCGCTAATCTGGGAGAGAACGCCGTGACCAATACCGCGACCGGGCCGCTGCCCGCTTCCGTCCTCGAAGCGCTGGGCCGCTACGACACGCCGACGATCTGCAATGCCATGGAGATCGTGGCGCCCGAGCGTCGGCTGATCGGCTACACCACCAAGCAATTGGTCTGCCCGTTCCCCGATTTGCCGCCGATCGTCGGCTATGCCCGCACGGTCGCGATCCGCTCGGTGCTGAAGTCATCGCTTCCGGCGGAAGAGCAGTCCCAGCGCCGCATCGAATATTACGAATATGTCGGCACTGGCCATGGCCCGCGCATCTCGGTGATCCAGGACATCGACGGTCCTGACGTCGGCTACGGCGCGTTCTGGGGCGAGGTGCAGAGCAACGTGCATAAGGCGCTCGGCTGCCTCGGCGTCATCACCGACGGTTCGATCCGCGACATCCCGCAATGGGCCCCTGGCTTCCAGGCGCTGGCCGGCTCGATCGGCCCGTCCCATGCCTGGGTGCATGCCGAGAGCTTTGGCGGCGAGGTGCGCGTTGCCGGCATGACCGTGAAGTCGGATGACCTGATTCACGCCGACCTGCACGGCGCCATCGTGATCCCGCACGACATCGCCGCCAAGCTACCCGAGGCCGCCGAACTCTGTGGCCGCCGCGAGACGCCGATCCTGGAGATCGCCCGCAGCCCCGACTTCTCGCTGGAGAAGCTGAAGGCCGCGCTGAAGCGCTCGGCGGAGATTCACTGAGCTTACGGCGACGACGCCGGTCGTGGGCTGCCTTGTTCGCTCAGGAACAGGGCAGCCTGATCCGGTTCTCCAAACACGGCGGCGGCGCATCCGATGAGGGTGAAGCCGCCGGCGAAGTCCCACAGGGTGATGTCGTCTGCGCTGTCGGTGGCGTGAATCAACCGCGCTGCAATGACGGCGAAGGCGGCCTCGACAAAGAGCAGGGCGCTGAACGCCGGCAGGACGAGTTCCGGCTCGAGCAGATGGAACGCCAACACCGCAGGCAGCGCGGTGAGAAGACTGAACAGCGTCAACATTGCAAATCGCTCCCGCGATCGAGCATGCCGCAGAGCTGCAGGATAGCAGATCCATCCATCGTTTTGCCCGTGGCGCAGGGCCGCAGCGCTCCATCCGGAGCACGAGCAAACCGTCTCGCAGCTGTTCAACTGGACGCCGTGCCTTCATCGCCTCGTCGCAGCCCAATCATGGTTAGCAAAACGTTGAGAATCCTGTCGGTGATCGGCAAAGCCCGCATCCTCCGAGCGCACTGCGCCCGGTTTGGCAGGCCGGCTCAACTTAACCTTTACGCGGCTTTAAGGGCGGCGCTCTAGGGTTTCCGATGCGGTTCGGGGTTGGGCCGCGCCAGCGGCCAGGACGGCCGTTGTTGCGTACGCGTTGGAGTATCCCATGGATATCATGACGAGCGTCGGGCTCACGGCGGGCATCATCGTCATCACTGCGATGATCTTCATGGGCGGCGACCTCCACATGTTCATCTCCGAACATGCGATGATCATCATCTTCGGCGGCTCGATCTCCGCCACCATGATCCGCTTTCCGCTCTCGGCACTCCTGCACGGCCTTCCGCTCGGCGCCAAGTTCGCCTTCACCATGAGCCGCCTGTCGGCGCACGACCTCGTCGACGAGCTCGCCCGCATCGCCGAGATCGCCCGCAAGCAGGGTCCTGTCGGTCTCGAAAAGGTCGAGACTGACGAGCCGTTCCTTGCCAAAGGCATCCGCTACGTCGCCGACGGCTACGACCTTGACTTCATCCGCGACAATCTCGAGCGCGACCGCGACAACTTCCTCATGCACCTGGACGAGGGCAGCAAGATCTACCGCGCCATCGGCGACTGCGCCCCGGCGTTCGGCATGATCGGCACCCTGATCGGCATGGTGCAGATGTTCGCCAACATGACCGACCCGTCCAAGCTCGGCCCGTTCATGGCGACCGCGCTGCTCGCCACGCTTTACGGCGCGCTGGTTGCGAACCTGTTCTGTCTGCCGATCGCCGACAAGCTGCACGGCAAGCTGCTGGACGAGGAGACCAACCGTACCCTGATCATCGACGGCATCCTGATGATCCGCGACTCCAAGAGCCCGACGCTCGTGCGCGAAATGCTGCTGGCCTACCTGCCGGAGAAGCATCGTCACGCCGAGGGCGAGCCGGTGCCGGCGTAAGACCGCCCGCCGGGATTTTCAGCCATGGCCAAGAAGAAACGCGGCGATGCGCACGGAGGCGGTCACGGCTGGTTCGTGACCTTCGCCGACCTGATGGGCCTGATGATGAGCTTCTTCGTGATGCTCGTCGCATTCTCGACGCAGGACGCCAACAAGCTGAAGATCGTCGCAGGATCGATGCGCGACGCCTTCGGTGTGCAGAGCGAAGCGCGCTATGCCGGCATCGTCGAGTCCGACGGTTTGCCGACCCGCCCACGGCTGAAGAACGTCGACCATATCCAGCCCGAGGACGCCTCCAACACGCCGACGCCGGATCAGGAGGATCGCGACCGCACGTCGGGGGCGAAGATCAAGGTCGACCGCAATTTCGCGCTCGCCGCGGCCTCGCTGCGCCAGGCGCTGCAGGACATGCCGGAACTGACCGAGATGTCCAAGCACATCATGTTTGAGGAGACCAAGCAGGGTCTCAACCTGGAGATCGTCGACCAGGACGGCCGCTCGATGTTCGCCGACGGCTCCAAGGTGCCCTATGACCGCACCCGCCGTCTGGTCGAAAAGCTCGCGATCCCGCTCAAGGCCACGCCGCTCCGCGTCTCCATCGCCGGCCACACCGCGGCGGGCTTCGTGCCGACCCGCAGCGAGTACGGCGCCTTCGATCTGTCGGCCGATCGCGCCAATGCCGTGCGCCAGATCCTCGAACGCGAAGGCCTGCCGCCGTCGCACATCTTCGCCGTCTCCGGAAAGGCGGACACCCAGCCGCTGTTTCCGGACGATCCTTCGCTCGCGGCCAACCGGCGGGTGACCATCACCCTGATGCGCGAAGATCCGCCGCTGCCGCCGAATCTGAAGCCCTAAGCATGATCCGGTAAAGTGGGCACCGGTTTTCCGACAGATCATGCTCGGAAAATATGTCCTCTTGCGTTACCATTTTACCTGAGGCATGTCGTCGCGCGGGCGACGAACGTTGCTGCGGTGTCACAGCTTCTGCCTGGGCGCCTGCTATGGTGATGGGCTGATTGACAGGCGCGCCGGAAGCGTCGAAAGGCGCCGGATCAATTCCAGGGAAGAAGCGTTTTCCACCTTCATGACGGCGAGCATCACACAGGCCGAGACCCAGGATGGGCAACCGGTCACCTCAGGTTTTTGGGCCCTTACGCTCGGGAGCATCGGCGTCGTCTTCGGCGATATCGGTACCTCGCCCCTCTATGCATTCCACGAGGCCGTCAAGGCCGCGGCCCATGGCGAGCCGGTCTCGCGGGTCATCGTGCTGGGCGTGCTCTCGCTGATCCTGTGGGCGCTGTTGATCGTCGTCACCGCCAAATACGTTCTGCTGCTGCTGCGCGCCGACAATAACGGGGAGGGCGGCACGCTTTCTCTGATGGCGCTCGGCCAGCGCGCGCTCGGGCGGCGAAGCTGGGTTCTGCTCGCGCTCGGCGTGGTCGGCGCCTCCATGTTCATCGGCGATTCCATGATCACGCCGGCGATCTCGGTGCTGTCGGCGGTCGAAGGCCTGAAGCTCGCAACCCCCGCGCTCGAGCATTACGTGGTGCCGCTCACCGTGCTCATCCTGGTGCTGCTGTTCGCGGTCCAGAGCAAGGGGACCGCGCTGGTGGCCTCGGCCTTCGGGCCGGTGATGGTGGTCTGGTTCGCCGTCATCGCGGTGATGGGGGCGGTCCATATCGCCGACGACCCGACCGTGCTGGCGGCGATCAATCCCTATTACGCGGTGCAGTTCGTGCTGTCGCACGGCACGATCGGCCTTGTGACGCTCGGCGCGGTGTTCCTGGCGGTGACGGGGGGCGAGGCGCTCTATGCCGATCTCGGCCATTTCGGCCGCAAGCCGATCCAATTGGCCTGGATGTTCTTCGTACTTCCCGCGCTTTTGATCAATTATTTCGGGCAGGGCGCGCTGGTGCTGTCCGATCCGAGCGCCATCGAGCATTCCTTCTATCGCATGGTGCCCGAAGGCCTGGTGCTGCCGCTGGTCGGGCTTGCGACCGCAGCGACCGTGATCGCGAGCCAGGCGGTGATCACCGGTGCCTATTCGCTGGTCTATCAGGCGGTGCAACTCGGCCTGCTGCCGCGTTTCGAGGTCCGTTATACGTCCGAGACCCATGCCGGCCAGATCTACCTTCCGCGGGTGAACCGGCTGCTGCTGATCGGCGTGATGCTGCTGGTCCTGCTGTTTCACACCCCCAGCAATCTGGCCTCGGCCTACGGCATCGCGGTCTCCACCACCATGGTCGCCGACGGCATCATGGGCTTCGTCGTGATCTGGAAATTGTGGAACTGGCGCGCCGCCACGGCTGCTGCCGTGATCGTGCCCTTCGTTGTCGTCGACCTGAGCTTCTTCAGCGCCAATCTTCTGAAGCTGCTCGAGGGCGCCTGGGTGCCACTGCTGTTCGGCGTGGCCATGGCGGGGACGATCTGGACCTGGCGGAAGGGCTCCGGGATTCTGATCCAGAAGACGCGCCGGATCGAGGTGCCGCTCGACGATCTGATCCGGAGCCTCGAGAAGCGGCCCCCGCATATTGTCAAGGGCACCGCTGTGTTCCTGACCAGCGATCCCTCGTTCGTGCCGACCGCGCTGCTGCACAATCTCAAGCACAACAAGGTGCTGCATGAGCACAACGTGATCCTGACCATCGAGACCGCGCACACGCCGCGGGTGGACCTGTCCGAGCGGTTCCGGATGGAAAAGATCAGCGAGAAATTCTCCAAGGTCCGGCTGCGCTTCGGCTACATGGAGCAGCCGAACGTGCCCAAGGCCCTCGCGATCGCGCGCAAGCAGGGCTGGCAGTTCGACATCATGTCGACGTCGTTCTTCGTGTCGCGAAGGTCGCTGAAAGCGTCGGCGCAGTCGGGCATGCCGCTGTGGCAGGACCATCTGTTCATCGCGCTCAGCCGGTCCGCCAACGACGCCACGGATTACTTCCAAATCCCCACCGGCCGGGTGGTTGAAGTCGGAACCCAGGTCACCATCTAGAACGCGCCGTGCCTGAGCCATGCGAATTTGCATGGCTAAGCTCCGAAATCGGGCTAGGCTATGCCGGCAGCGCAGGACTATAAGCCGCGCGCGCTTCCGCCATTGTGCAGTGAAGCATTTTTAGAGGCCACTGGGCTCTCCCATGACAAGCGATGTAGCGATTTCCGCCCCGGAAACGGCGGCGGCCAATGGGCATGGCGAGGCCCACACCACCGCCCGTTTCGGCGCGCTGACGCTCGGCAGCATCGGCGTCGTCTACGGCGATATCGGCACCAGCCCGCTCTATGCGTTCCGTGAAGCGGTGATGGCCGCCTCGGGCGCAGAGGGGTTGCCGACGCCGGCAGCGGTGCTCGGCGTGCTCTCCCTGATCCTGTGGGCGCTCATCGTCGTGGTGACGCTCAAATACGTCGTGATCCTGCTCCGTGCCGACAACAATGGCGAGGGCGGCACGTTGGCACTGATGGCGCTGGCCCAGCGCGCCGTCGGCACCGGCGGGACGACCATCGTCCTGCTCGGCATCATCTCCGGCGCGTTGTTCTACGGCGATGCCGTGATCACGCCGGCGCTCTCGGTGCTGTCGGCGATCGAGGGCATGAAGGACGTCACGCTCCGGTTCGAGCCCTATATCGTGCCGCTGACGGTTGTGATCCTGGTCTGCCTGTTCGCGGTGCAGTCGCGCGGAACCGCCCGCGTCGCCGCCTTCTTCGGCCCGATCATGTGCGTCTGGTTCGCGGTCATTGCGGCGGCGGCGATCCATCCCATCATCCAGCAGCCGCAAGTCCTGTACGCGCTGAACCCGCTCTACGCCGTGTCCTTCATGATCCATCACGGCATCATCGGCTTTGTCACGCTGGGCGCCGTGTTCCTGGCGGTTACCGGCGCCGAGGCGCTCTATGCCGACCTCGGCCATTTCGGCAAACGGCCGATCCAGATTGCGTGGCTGTCGATCGTGCTGCCATCGCTGGCGCTGAACTATCTCGGGCAGGGCGCGCTCGTCCTCAGCGATCCCGGCGCGATCGTCAGCCCATTCTTCCAGCTCTTCCCGCAAGGTTTCTTCCGCGGCAGCATGGTCGTGCTCGCCACCATGGCGACCGTCATCGCGAGCCAGGCGGTCATTACCGGCGCCTATTCGCTGACGCGCCAGGCGATTCAGCTTGGGCTGCTGCCGCGCTTCGAAATTCGTCATACCTCTGAAGCCCATTCCGGCCAGATCTTCATCCCGCGCATCAACCAGCTCTTGCTGCTCGCCGTGGTGCTGCTGGTGCTGCTGTTCCGCTCCTCCAGCGCGCTGGCCTCGGCCTATGGCATCTCCGTGACCGGGACCATGGTGGTCACGGCGATGATGGGCTTCGTGGTGATCTGGAAGGTCTGGCGGTGGTCGCCGCTCGCGGCCGCCGCGCTGATTGCCCCGTTCCTGTTCCTCGACCTGACCTTCCTGGCGGCCAACCTGCTCAAGGTGTTCGAGGGTGGCTGGGTGCCGCTCGCGCTCGGCGCGCTCATGATCATCCTGATGTACACGTGGCGCCGCGGCAGCCGGCTGCTGTTCGAGAAGTCGCGCAAGCTCGAGTTCCCGCTCGCGGACCTCGTGGCGATGCTGGAGAAGCGGCCGCCGCAGCGGGTGCCCGGCACCGCCGTGTTCCTGACCTCGGACCCGCTCAGCGCGCCGACCGCGCTGATGCATAGTCTGAAGCACTACAAAGTGCTGCATGAGAAGAATGTCATTCTCACCATCGAGACGGCGCAGACCCCGCGGATCGATCCGGCCGAGCGCGTGAAGCTGGAGCAGATCTCACCGACCTTCTCCAAGGTGACGCTGAAATTCGGCTTCATGGAATCGCCCAACGTGCCGAAGGCGCTGGCGATCGCCCGCAAGCTCGGCTGGCAGTTCGACATCATGTCGACCTCGTTCTTCCTGTCGCGGAGGGCGCTGAAACCAGCCGCCCATTCCGGCATGCCGCGCTGGCAGGACCGCCTGTTCATCTCGCTCAGCCGCTCCGCCAACGACGCCACGGACTATTTCCAGATACCCTCGGGCCGTGTGGTCGAGGTTGGAACGCAGGTGACGATCTAGCGCCGCTGTCGTCGCCCGGCTTGACCGGGCGACCCAGTATTCCAGAGACGGCGCGGCTAGAACCGAGGAGCCGCAGCGTACTGGATTCCCCGCTCCAGTGCGCAATTGCGCACAAGGCGGGGAATGACACCAAACGCGCGGTGAGAGGTGAAGTGGGTCTCCCAGGCAGGGGCCCGAAAGCCGCGCTTCAAGTCGCTGCGATTTAGCTTTAACTTGCGCCGGGCGGCTCAAGCCTTTGTAGCGCTTGATTTTCACAAGCCGAGAGGCGAGGTTGCCGCCGCCGGGGACGCCCCGGCCTACGGCTCGCGATGTTGGAGGATGATGTGGCAAACCAGGTACAGGATCTGACCCCGGACGAGGTCTCCAAGGGTGTCGCGGAAGGGCGCTATCTGCTGGTCGACGTGCGCGAGCCGAACGAGGTCGAAGCCGAGGCCTATCCCTACGGCGTTGTGGTGCCGCTCTCGACCTTCGATCCAAAGGCGATCCCCGATCCCCAAGGCAAGGAGGTCGTGTTCGCCTGCCGCTCAGGCAAGCGCTCGGTGACCGCCTCGCTCGCGGCGCAGGCCGCGGGCCTGCCTTACGACAAGCATCTGGCCGGCGGCATGCTAGGCTGGAAGGCGGCGGGTCTTCCCAGCAAGGTCGGCGGCTGATCGGCCCCATGTCCAAAAGCGCTTCCCTGAACAAGGTTTTTGCCGACCTTCCCGTCACCATCTTCGAGGCGATGTCGCAGGCCGCGCGCGACAATGCCGCTATTAATCTCGGCCAGGGCTTTCCGGACGATCCCGGCCCCGAGGACATCCGCCGCGCCGCGGCCGACGCCTCGCTGAACGGCTATAACCAGTATCCCTCGATGATGGGCCTGCCGGAGCTGCGCCAGGCCATCGCGACCCATTACGGACATTGGCACGGCCTCAAGCTCGATCCGATGAGCGAGGTGATGGTCACCTCCGGCGGCACTGAGGCGCTGACCTCGGCCATCCTCGCGGTGGTCCAGCCCGGCGACGAGGTGGTGTGCTTCCAGCCGGTCTATGATTCCTACCTGCCGATTATCCGCCAGGCCGGCGGCATTCCGCGCCTGGTGCGGCTCGAGCCGCCGCATTGGCGTCTGAATGAGGACATGCTGAAAAGCGTCTTCAATTCAAAGACCAAGGCGGTGCTCTTCAACAATCCCTTGAATCCGTCCGCGGTGGTCTATCCGCGCGAGGATCTCGAGCTGCTCGCGCGCTACTGCCAGGAGTTCGACGTCATCGCGATCTGCGACGAGGTCTGGGAGCATGTCACCTTTGACGAGCACAAGCACATCCCGCTGATCACCATCCCGGGCATGCGCGATCGCACCATCAAGGTCGGCTCGGCCGGCAAGATCTTCTCGCTGACCGGGTGGAAGATCGGCTTCGTCTGCGCCGCACCGCCGTTGCTGCGCGTCGCCGCCAAGGTGCACCAGTTCCTGACCTTCACCACTGCGCCGAACCTGCAGGCCGCTGTCGCCTACGGCCTCGGCAAGGAGGACGACTACTTCCTGTCGATGCGCAAGGACCTGGCGCGAAGCAGGGACCGCCTGGCCAAGGGGCTGGAGAGCCTCGGCTTCCCCGTGCTGAAGTCACAAGGCACCTACTTCCTCACCGTCGATCTGTCGCCGCTCGGCCTCAACGAGAGCGACACCGAGTTCTGCTGGCGGATCGTGAAGGACTACAAGGTGGCGGCGATCCCGGTCTCGGCCTTCTATGAGCAGGACCCCGTGACCTCGGTGGTGCGCTTCTGCTTCGCCAAGAAGGACGAGACGCTCGACACCGCGCTGGAGCGGCTGTCGGATGCGGTGCGCGGACGCAAGAGGTAGATGATGAACGTCAGCCGCTCTGGTTTCGGCCTTGGTCTCTCGATCGCGGCAGCGCTGACGTTCCTTTCACAAGCGGCGACCGCCGAGGAGCGGGTCGTCAACTTCTACAACTGGTCCAACTACATGGCGCCGGATGTCCTGGAGTCCTTCACCAAGGAGACCGGCATCAAGGTGGTCTACGACACGTTCGATGCCAACGAGACGCTGGAGACTCGCCTGATGGCCGGCAAGTCCGGCTATGACGTCGTGGTGCCCACCGCATACTTCCTGCAGCGCCAGATCAAGGCCAACATCTTCCAGAAGCTCGACAAGTCGAAGCTGCCGAACCTCACCAACGCCTGGCCGATGGTGACAAAGCATCTTGCGACCTACGATCCCGGCAATGACTACGCCGCGAACTACATGTGGGGCACGACGGGCATCGGCTACAACGTCGCCAAGCGGAAGCAGATCCTCGGGCCGGACGCGAAGATCGACAGCTGGGACATCGTCTTCAAGCCGGAAAACCTCGCCAAGTTCAAAGACTGCGGCGTCCACATGCTCGACTCCGCCGACGACATCTTCCCGGCGGCGCTGAACTATCTCGGGCTCGATCCGAACTCGACCAAACAGGCGGACCTCGAGAAGGCCGCCGATATCGTCGCAAAAGTTCGCCCGTCCGTGCGCAAGTTTCACTCGTCTGAATATCTCAGCGCGCTCGCCACCGGCGAGATCTGCTTCGTGGTCGGCTGGTCCGGCGACATCATGCAGGCCCGCGCCCGCGCCGCCGAAGCCAAGAAGGGCAACAGCAGCGGCATCGAGATCGGCTATGCGATCCCGAAGGAGGGCGCGCAGATGTTCTTCGACAATCTCGCGATCCCCGCGGATGCCAAGAACGTCAAGGAAGCCTACGAGCTGATCAACTATCTCTATCGGCCTGATGTCGCCGCCAAGAACTCGGACTTCCTGTCCTACGCCAGCGGCAACCTCGCCAGCCAGAAGCTGGTCGATCCGAAAATTTTGAACGACAAGAACATCTATCCGGACGAGGCGACACTCGCAAAATTGTTCGTCATCACCGCGCGCGAGCCGGCGACGCAGCGGATCATCAATCGGCTCTGGACCAAGGTGAAGACGGGGCGCTGAGCGATCGCACTCGTCATTGCGAGCGAAGCGAAGCAATCCAGAATCTCACCGCGGGGGCACTTTGGATTGCTTCGTCGCCAGCGCAAAATTGCTTCGCAATTTTGTCGCGGGCTCCTCGCAATGACGACGTAACTACCGCCACCTTCTATGCAGCCAGAGCCACTGCTCGGGATGCTCGCGCACCCAGCTTTCCACCACGCTCGTGATCGCCTGCGTCGTGCCCTGGATGTCGATCTTGCCGTCCGCATCGCGCACCGGCTGGACTTCCTCGGTCAGCTCGGCGGTGAAGCGGCCGCCGGGCAGGCGGATGATGCGGGCGCCGTGGATTGGGCATTCGATCTGGCGCAAGAGGCGCGCCAGCATCGGATTGGCGCGGGTCTTTCGGCCGAAGAAGGTGACCTCGACGCCGCCGGTCAGGTACTGGTCGATCAGCATGGCGACGTGCTTGCCGTCCTTCAGCGCCTGCGCGAGTCGCAACGGCGCATCACGCCCTGCCGGGATCAGCGTCCCCATATTGACCTGGCGCATCTCCTGGATGATGCGGTCGGCCGAGGCGATGTTCGGCCGGCGGTAGAGGATCGCGGCATCCAGCCCGTGCGCGACCGCGGCGAGCGCCGGCAATTCCCAATTGGCGAGGTGCGCGGCGAAGATCAGCGCCGGTTTGCCGTCGTCACGGATCTGGTCGAACAGCTCGATGCTGCGCGTGGGCAATTCGATCCGGCTCTTCTCCGGATGGTCGCGGTCGTAGTCCCAGACATGGTCCATATGGGCGAACTCGGCGCCGACGCGGCCGAGATTGTCCCACACGCCCATCAGGATCTGTTCGATCTCCTCCGGCGACTTCTCGGGGAAGGCGGCGGTGAGATTGGCGCGACCGATGCGGTGCTCGCGTAGGCGCGGACCGATCGTCTTGGTGACGCGCGCGAAAAAGTCCGAGGTCTTGACCGGATCGAAATAGCGCGTGGTCCGCAGCATGCCGACGGTGGCGGCGCCGATCAGGCCTCCGCTGACCGACTTGGCTGCATTCCGGGCGCGAATCTTCGTGCTGATGGGAATCAGCGCCATGCGTCCGGTCAGGCCGGTTCGCGGGTCAGGATCAGCGAGGCGTTCTGGCCGCCGAAGCCGAACGAATTTGACATCACCGCGGTGACGCGGGCGTCGCGCGCCGTGTTGCCGACCACGTTGAACAGGATCGTGGGATCCGGGGTCTCGTAGTTGATCGTCGGCGGGATGCGCTGATGCTCGAGCGTGAGTAGCGAGAAGATCGCCTCGACTGCACCGGCCGCCGAGATGGTGTGGCCGACCATCGACTTGTTGGAGGTGACCGGAATCTTCTGCGCGAGCTCGCCGAACACGGCCGAGGTCGTGTTGAACTCCATCTTGTCGTTCTCAGGCGTCGCAGTGCCGTGCGCGTTGATGTGGTCGATCTGATCCGGCGTCATGCCGGCATCGGCCAGAGTCTTGTTCATGCAGCCGATGATCGGCTTGCCGTCGGGCGAGGAGCGGGTGCGATGGAAGGAATCGGTGAGCTCACCGCAGCCAGCGATCACGCCGAGGATTTTTGCGCCGCGCGCGACAGCGGCCTCATAGCTCTCCAGCACGAGGGCGCCGGCGCCTTCGGCCATGACGAAGCCGTCGCGGTTCTTGGAGAAGGGGCGGGAGGCCGCCTGCGGCAGATCGTTCTGGGTCGACAGCGCCGAGAGCAGCGAGAAGCGCACCAGAGCTTCCGGATTCACGGTGCCGTCGGTCGCAACACACAGCGCTGCATCGGTCTCGCCGCGGCGGATCGCCTCGACGCCGAGCTGGATCGAGGTCGCGCCCGAGGCGCAGGCCGTCGACAGCGAGATCGGCGAGCCCTTGGTGCCGAAGGTCTCGGCGAGGTGTGCGGCCACCGAGCCGAACATGAAGCGGTGGTGATAGGCGCTGTATTTGCCGCCGCCGGAGATGCGCAGCAGATCGTCGTAATTGAAATCGGGCGCACCGACGGCGCGGCCGAGTTCGCGGCGCTGCGGCCATTCCACCTCGACCGGTGCGACCGCGAGGAAGAGGGGACCCGGGAAGTCGGCCTTGGCACCGATGCCGGCCTGCGCGAGCGCTTCCTCGGTCACCAGCTCAGCCATCCGCTCGGACAGGCCGGTGGAGGAGAACGGATCGACGCTGACGAAATCGACAGTGCCGGCCATCGTGGTCTTCAGCCCGTCGACCGGAAAGCGCGTGATGGTGCGGATGCCGGATTCTCCGGCGACGAGTTTCGCCCAATTGTCGGCCTTGCCGGCGCCGAGCGAGGTCATGATGCCCATGCCGGTGACGACGACGACGGGGCGCCCGAGTTTGTCGCGTGGTGCAGTCATGTCGATCCCCCGAGTGAGCTAGCTAACTGCCTCGACCAGCGCCATGCCTTCGCCGCGCCAGTGTCCGGCTCCCACCACCACAATCTGGGTGGGCGCTCCCTGCATTTCAATCTCGGTCCCGGTGGAATCGTTCGGCGGGAACAGCGCACCGCGCGAGATCGACATCGCGGCGAGCGCGATGCCGAGCGGGAATTGCGTCTCCATGGTGTGGCCGAACATCGTACCGGTGGAGCGCACCGGGAGATCCGCATGGTTCTTCAGGAAACCGCGCTCCTCGCTCGTGGCCGGCTCAGCACCGGTTGCCCCCGTGATGATCGCGCCCTTACCCTCGCGCTTCGGCAACTTGGCCCAAAGCTTCTCCAGCGTCGCGGTCATGTCGCCACCTTGCTTGCGCCGGGCGAGATCGGCAACGACGCTCGACAGCTTCGCGTACGGCTTTGCACCGCGCGCTTCCGCATGTGCCCGCGACTCCAGCACCAGGAACGCGCCGGCCGAACCAAGCGCGAAGCCGGGATGATCCTTGCGCGCCCACACGGGGGCGAACTTGTCCTTCAGGTTGAAGTCGCCGAATTCGTAGAGGACGAGCAAGTCCTTGCGCTCGCCATTGTGCGAGCCGCCGATCAGCGCGATGTCGCTCTCGCCCGAGGCGATGCGCGACAGCGCGATACGGGCGGCATCGGCGCCGGCAACCTCTTCGCCCATGAAGGTGCGCGAGGTGCCGCCAAGTCCATGCACGATGGCGATGTTGCCGGCGAGCAGGTTGGAGAGCTGCGCCAGGAACAAAGTGGGGCGCAAATCGCTCATCAGCCGTTCGTTGAGGAAGCCGGGCGCGTTCGCCCCCTTGGCCTCGGCGGTAAGCACGCCGGTGTCGACATTGAGATCGCGCTCGCCGCCGCCGGCGGCCACCACCATGTCGATCTTCGACAGGATATCCTTGTTGCCCTTGATCCCGGCGGAATCGAGCGCAAGGCCAGCGGCATAGGTGCCGATGCGCTGCCAGGCTTCCATCTGGCGCTGGTCGCCCTTCTTCGGGATCTGGCTGTCGAAGGTAACAGGCATCAAGGGATGCACGACGTAGGGTGCAAAACCCTTCTCGTCGACATTGATGCGCTTCTCCTGAAGCGCGGCCCAATTGGCGTCCAGGCCCTCGCCGAGCGAGGTGGCCAGTCCAATGCCGGTGATCCAGACCTCGGTCTGGCCTGGCTTCGTCGCGGAAGTGTCAGTCATGGCGATAGGGCCTGTTGCGGAAAGCCGACGCGCTCGGCGACCTTCGCCATGTACCCGCGCATATCCGCATTGGGGAAGGGAATCAGCGTGAAGGTCAGCGCCGAGTTGGCGCGCAGCTTGCCGCCGACCCTGATCTTGGCTTCGGTCATGGCGTAGCCGGAGCCTTCATGCGTGAGGCTCGCCTCGATGCTCATGAGATCGCCCGGATAGACCGAGCCGCGGACCTTGGCCTCCTTCACGGCGGCAAGGATCGGCATGCGCTCGAACTTGAACACGCCGAGCTGAAGCCAGCCCGAGGCCTGCGCCATCGATTCGATCAGGAGCACGCCGGGCATCAAGGGGTAGCCCGGGAAGTGCCCCTCGAAGATGGTGCTCTCCTTCGGGACCAGGGCTTCGACGACGATCGTCTTCTCGTCGACCTTGAGGTCGACGATGCGATCGATCATGTGGAAGTATTCGAGTTGCATGACCGCGCGCTTAGGCGCTCGCGCCCTTGGCCGCAACCAGTTCGTCGATGCGGGCGCACAGGTTTTTCAGCACGAAATACTGCTCGGTGGTCGCTTTGCCGTCGTTGACCTCCTGGGTCCACTTTTCCAGCGGCAGCTTGATGCCGAACTGCTTGTCGATCGCGAACGCGATGTCCAGGAAATCGAGGCTGTCGATGCCGAGATCATCGATGGCATGACTATCCGGCGTGATCGTGTCGCGCGGGATGTCGCAGGTTTCAGCGATGATCGTGGCGACCTGATCGAATGTGGAAGACATCACTAAGCCTTTGATATATTGCGGATATTTGTCAGGTTATCCAGAGTGGCACGGTGGGTGGGCATCGCGCCCCTGATGACGCCTCAAACCCCCCTCTGGCCGGGTCGAAAGCCCGTATATCGGAGCGCCGCCCTGAGTTCAATGGAGCCGGGCAGGCGAGGAGACGGGGCTGGGGATGCCCGCCGGAGCCCTTTTCGCCGGGGGCCGGCGGCAGACCGGGCCTAGATATGAGGCGTCGTGATCTTGACGCAGTCGCGACGGCCCATCAGCACGCAATCCTGAGTCCGGCGCAGGTCGGCGATGCTGACCGCGAGCCAAATTCCGATTGCGGTCAGCGCGATGGTAAAGGCCAGCGCCGCGATGTTGGCGAGCATGCGATGGCGGAAGTCGTCGGCGCGGGGCTGCTCGTAGCGTGACAGGTCCAGCGGTTCCGGCGCGACGCGCAACGGCTGCACGGTGCCGCTGCCGCGGTGGGCCGTCGGGGAAGGGGAGTTGCGCGGCCTGAACTGGAGCACCCGGTGCTCGTCGTCAGAGCTTATGGGCCGCTGGCTATTCATGGGGCGGGGATCACTCCGAAGCAGCGGTTTTAGATAGCATAGGTGGTGAACGCGTGGCAGAAAATCTTCTCAATGCCTGCGTGCATTCGTGCGCTCGCACTATTTGTGCATGGCCGGTATGGAGCGACCGCGGAACCAGCCGTCATGCCGACGGCAAAACCCAAGGCTTGCGTTGCAATAACGGGCATCGCGAGGCCGAGGGCTTCCCGCCTTCGTTCCCGTCTACATCGGCTTGTGATCTCCGCGTCGTTCCGAGCACGTGTTGTCGCCGCAACGCCCGTGTCATAGTCGAGGGAACCTGGACCGCCAGTTGCAACCATGCGAGGGGCCTTCGACCATGACCACGACGAACGCGCGCGAGCCGAGAGTGCATCCGGTCCCGATCCTGTTGCTCCGGCCGACGCAGATGACGGTCGGCATGCGCGAGGTCAAGGAGAAGCGCAAGCGCTGGCGCGGGCATGACAAGAAGAAGCAGGCCGATCTGCTCGGCAAGCACATGATCCCCGTCGTCTACGGTCCGGACGAGCGCTACTACGTGATCGACCATCATCATCTCGGCCGCGCGCTGCATGATGAAGGCGTCAAGGAGGTGCTGGTGACCGTCGTCGGCGACCTCCGCATGGTCGAGCGCGAGGCGTTCTGGGGCGTCATGGACAACAAGCGCTGGGTCTACCCTTACGACGCCAAGGGCGAGCGGCGGGGGTTCCGCGACCTGCCGAAATCGATCGCCGATCTCAAGGACGATCCGTTCCGCAGCCTTGCCGGGGAACTGCGCCGCATGGGCGGCTTCGCCAAGGACACCACGCCGTTCTCCGAATTTCTGTGGGCCGACTTCCTGCGCCGGAAGCTCTCGCGGAAGGTGGTGGACGCCGATTTCGACAAGGCCATCGAGAAGGGGATGTCCGCGGCCAAGAGCAAGGATGCGATCTATCTGCCCGGCTGGTGCGGTCCGGCGGACGAGGATTAGAGGTATCAGGAATAGCGTTGTGCTTCACCCCGCGCCTCTGGTGAGCTGACCATCATGCGCGGCCGCTCGCGTCAGTCGCGCTGGAAGATCCTGGCGCCGGGGTAGGCGCGGCGGGCGTAGGTGATCACCAGCGCGCGGTCCTGGGTGTCCAGGAAGGGCGTTCGGATCTGGCACGACCCGACGATGAGGTGCCACAGGCCATTGAGCTTCTGGATCACGACTTTCATTTGAGTATTCCTTGATAACTCCCGTTCCAGCGAACGCTGCTTGTCGCCGCTGCGCTTTAGGATTGGGGCCGCGGCGGTAGAATTCACGACATGGCCGGCGATCCGCTGCAAAATACGTCGACCATTGTTAGTTGGTTGCGGCACGTGCCCAGATAAGCCGAATCCCATCACAGCCGCTTGAGTGAAATCAAATTCCGCGTCCACGAAACCGTCCTGAAACAGAGCCGTCCCATCTCTATCGGGTAGTCGAGCTCACACAGGAGGCGAATATGCGCCGTCTGGTTTTCGTAATTGCCTTGCTCGCGGTTGCTTCGGCGGGAATCTCGGCATCGTTTGCCGCCGTTCACCACGCCAAGTCGTTGACGTTCGCGGATCGCTTTGCTCCGGCACTCGAGTTGCTGGCGAAGCGCTAGCGGCAAAGCGCCTCTCAGGTGCGGTCCGGCGGACGATGATTAGAGCGTTCGCCGCCGCGCGGCGATTGCATTGCTCCGCGCGAGCCTATGGCTTCAACCGGCCTGTTCTCGATCGATGGTCCGCAGTCGCACGAAGGCTGCCCAGGCCTGCGGATACTCCTTGTCGGCGGGATCGATCGCAAGCAGCGCGCAGCGTGCTTGCTTGATCTCTTCCGATGACACACGCTTCGTCGCAGCCTGCAATTTTCTCGACTGCTCCCAGCGGGCCTCGATATCCTTCGCAAGCGCCAAGGCTTCAGCGGCCGTTCGCTCCTGCGCCGATTTCACCGGGCATTGGCCCGAGGCGAGCGCCGGCCATGCGACCGGGGGCCGATCGGCCTGCCAGGTGAGTTCGCTCTCCGGTGCGGCCTTCACCTCCGCGCCTGAAGGCCGCCCTGCCAGCGTCAGTGCCGGTCCCGTCCCGGCCGGGCCCGACGAGAGTCCCGATCCCGGCGCGACAGCCGCTGTCTGCGCGGCGAGCTGGCCAAGCTGTTGCTCCATTGTCCCGCCGCTGGATTGGGGGATGACCTTTCCGACGACCTTGGCCACCGCCAGCGCGCCGGGTGCTATCGGCAATTGTTGTTCGGCAGTCCTGACGTCGGTCGCGCTTGGGCATGATGTGTAGGGAGAGTGCTGGGACGTAATCCGGCCATTGTCGTCGACCCGGGCGAAATCGCTGGCGACGGTGTAAACGAACGCGGCATCGATGGCGTGGCCGGCCTTGTCCTTCGCTTTCACGGCGCCGCATACGTATCGCGCAGCGTCTGCCTCGACCGTTCGCAGGCTGCTGAAGTGAGCCGAACCCGGCTCGATTAGCATGCGAGAGACCGCAGCTCGGGCCTTGCGATGCTCGGATTGAAACATGCTCCATACTTCATCGGGATTGATGACGTCGGGCTGAAAGTTCCAGGCGTAGCCAATCCCGAAGAATGCTGTGCCGATGCACGTCGCGATGATGGATGCACGCAGGTTCACGAGATGGCGCCCTCTAGCAGGCACGACTCGTCCGTGCCCCCGTTCGTGGATGCGACGGAGGTCATGGAGGTTGTGCCGAAGTGTTTGCGCCAGTAGGGGGTGAGACTCTTAATAAATCGTGTTCGATTGTGAAATCGTCCAGGTTCCCGTCTAACGGGAACCTTATTTCTCCGCCGGCGTCATGTTCACAGATGAGTCACTCGCCGGATATCTTCGGTCGTGCTGTGCGCAGACATGTCTCGAAGCACGCAAGGGCGGCGGAATTTTCGGGCCAGCGACATCGCGTCCCAGGCGCGCCTTGACCTGCCGCAAATGCGTGTAGGCGCCGGCCGGTACTGTCCGCCTGCATGAATGCCGAAGAGCGTTGCGCCCGGGTGTCGAGGGTGAGGTGGGCTTCAGGTCATGCTGATCGGAGAATGACCATGAGCATCCTCTTTCGCATCGTCTTTATCATCGCCGGCGCGGTCACCGCGCTGTTCGTCGCGCGTGATGCCCTGAACTTCACCATCATCCAGACCTTCGTCGCCGTCCTGCTCGTGACGGCCATCGTGGGGGCTGGAAGTCTCTGGAGCCTACGGCGGAAGACGTGAGCAAGATAGAACGCGCCGGTTCGGCCGGGCTGAGCGAAACCGAGGCTCGGCTGAGGCTGCAACAGGAAGGCTACAACGAACTGCCTCGGCCCGAACGGCGCACGCCGCTGCGTATCGTTCTAGAAGTGGTGCGCGAGCCGATGCTCGCGCTGCTCCTGTGCGGCGGGCTGGTCTATCTCCTGCTCGGCGACCTCCGCGAGGCCCTGCTCCTCCTGGCATTCGGCGCCATCTCCGTCGTGATCACGATCGTGCAGGAAACCCGCACCGAACGTGTGCTGGAAGCGTTGCGAGAGCTGACCAGTCCGCGCGCGCTCGTGGTCAGGGACGGGGAGCGGCGGCGGATCGCGGGCCGGGACGTCGTTCGCGGCGATCTCCTCGTCCTGGCCGAAGGCGATCGGATTCCGGCCGATGCGCTGCTCGTCAGCGCGCATGATCTGGCGGTCGACGAGTCGCTGCTGACCGGAGAATCCGTCCCGGTTCGCAAGCAGGCCGTCAAGACGCCAGCCACCGACACCGTCTTGGCTGAGCATCGCCCGGGCGGCGATGATCTGCCCTTCGTGTATTCCGGTTCGCTGGTGGTGCGAGGCGAGGGCCTGGCCGAGGTCGAAGCCACCGGCCCTCGCAGCGAGATCGGCAAGATCGGATTGTCGCTGCATGGCTTGCAGACAGAGCCGCCGCGGCTGCAACAGCAGACCGCACGGCTCGTGCGGCTTTGCTTTCTCGGCGGCGCGGCGATCAGCCTGGCCGCTGTCCTGCTTTACGGAACATTGCGCGGGGATTGGCTGCAGGCGCTGCTCGGAGGCATCGCAATCGGCATGTCCATGCTTCCCGAGGAATTTGCCGTCGTCCTCACGGTGTTCATGGCGATGGGCGCCTGGCGCATCTCGAAGGCGCGCGTGCTGACGCGGCGCGCTGCCGCGATCGAGGTGCTCGGCTCCGCCACGGTGCTGTGCACCGACAAGACCGGCACGCTGACGCAGAACCGGATGTCGGTTGCGGAACTGAGGCTGGGCGACGGGACGAGCTTGCGCCTTGCGTCGCCGCAGCCGGCTTCCGTGGGAGCAGAATTCTTTGAGCTGGCACGGTGCAGCGTTCTGGCGAGCTCGCCAGAGCCGTTCGACCCGATGGAGAAGGCGCTGCACGCGTTCGTGCTTGCGAGTGTGCCGGATGACGACACCGGAGGCGCTCGGATCTTGTTGCGCAGCTACGGCCTGCGGCCCGAGCTGCTGGCAATGACCCAGGTTTGGCAGTTGCCGCGTCGCGAGGAAGTCTTTGCCGCTGCGAAAGGTGCTCCGGAGGCTATTGCGCGCCTCTGCAAGCTGAACGGTGCGGAGCTGGCGGCGATGCAGGACTCTGTCGCGGCGATGGCGAAGGATGGTCTTCGCGTGTTGGGCGTAGCCACCGCGACTTGCGATGGCGAGAGCCTGCCGAGCTCGCAGCAAGGCTTCTCTTTTCGCTTCCTTGGTCTCGTCGGGCTCGCCGATCCGCTTCGTCCGCAGGTCCCGGAGGCGGTGGCCGAATCTCGCTCGGCCGGCATCCGCGTCGTCATGATCACGGGCGATTATCCTGCGACCGCGATGGCGATCGCCGGGCAGGCGGGGCTTGACGTCAACGAGGTCGTGACCGGTGAGCAGATCAAGCTCGCGGACGACAGCGAGCTGGAAGCCCTCGTCAGGAATGTGAACGTCTTCGCGCGGGTCCTGCCGGAGCAGAAGCTGCGGATCGTTCAGGCGATGAAGCGCAACGGCGAGATCGTCGCGATGACCGGCGACGGCGTCAACGACGCGCCGTCCCTGAAGGCTGCCCATATCGGGATCGCGATGGGTGGCCGTGGCACCGATGTCGCCCGCGAGGCCTCCTCGATCGTCCTGCTCGACGACGATTTCGGCTCCATCGTTGCGTCGATCCGGCTGGGGCGCCGGATCTACGACAATCTCCGCAAGGCGATGGCCTTCATTTTCGCCGTCCATGTTCCGATCGCGGGGCTTGCCCTACTTCCCCTGCTTTTCGGGCTGCCGCTGGTTCTTGGTCCGGTTCACATCGCGTTTCTGGAGCTGATCATCGACCCCGTCTGCTCGCTCGTGTTCGAAGCCGAGCGGGAGGAGCGCGATATCATGACGCGCCCGCCGCGGCGCGCCGATGCGGAGCTGTTCTCGTGGGCGTTGATCGGCTGGAGCATCCTCCAGGGTGCCATGGCATTTGCGTTGATTGCCGCGATCTTCGTCCTCGCGCTTCGTTCCGGCATTCCGCCCGATGAGGCGCGCACGCTCGCCTTCATTGCGCTCGTCGTCTGCGTCGTCGCGCTGGTGCTGGTCAACCGGTCCTTCAGCGCCTCCTTCATGTCGGCCTTCTTCCGCCCAAACCCGGCATTGCTCTGGATATTCCTCTCGATTGCGCTCGTTCTCGCGGCGGCTCTGTTCTGGCCGCCGGCGTCCAGCCTGTTTCGTTTTGGTCCTCTGCACCTCGACGATCTCATGGTCACGCTCGGCGCGGGATTGCTGGTGCTCACGGTGCTGGAGCTGCTGAAGCCGATATGGGCGCGGCGGTTGCGATTCTGATGTGTGACGCGCAGATCATCATCATGGTGGGGCCGAGAGAGAGACTCGGGAATTCGTGCAGCCAGGGGAAGGCGTGCGCGAGACGCTGGCACCGTTCTATTAGAACGGATCTAGTCTACATAGATTCTACGACACGAATGTCCAAAACACTTTGATTGTGCGTTCGGAGTCTCTGCATGGTCGCCCCCGTAAATCCGGGGACTGGGAATGCTGGAATTTGTGTCTAACGCACGCGCAACGAAGCGCGGGCGCGTCTCGATGTTGTGCGGTCTTCTCGCGCTTCCCCCTGCCATCGTCTTCGGCGGCAACGCGCAAGCGCAGAGCGCAAGCGGAGCATCGGATCTTCCGCCCGTCGTGGTCGAGCAAAGTCGTCAGAGCAAACGCCAGGTCACGGCGCCGCGCAATTCGCGATCGGCACGCTCTCGACATGCGCCTTCGCGCGCTTCAGGACAGGCGCCTGAGGCAGCTTCTCAATCGGCCATCGCTGCGACGGAACGCGGTACTGATCCGGTGAGGGGCTTTGTGCCTGTCGTCAGCTCGGCGGCGATGAAGTCCGACGTGCCCATTCTCGAAACACCTCAATCCGTTTCGGTGGTCAGCCGCGATCAGCTCGACGCACGCTCGGTCACGACGCTGGTCGAGGGATTGCAGTACGTGGCGGGCCTCGCCATCCAACCAGGCGGCAAGGACCCGCGCTTCGACAACGTCTTCATCCGTGGCTTCGACATCAATGGCTACGGCGCCTATCGCGACGGACTGCGCGAGGTCGGCGATCCCGCTTTCTTGTCGCTGTTCCGCAACGAGCCCTACGGCTTCGAACGCATCGACGTCATCAAGGGACCGAGCTCCGTCATGTACGGGCAGGGCGCACCGGGCGGCCTCGTCGACGTCATCAGCAAGCGGCCGCCGGAAAAAGCCTTCGGCGAGATCGTCGGCCAGTTCGGCAATTACGACCGGTTTCAGGGTGCATTCGACGTCGGTGGTCCCGCGACCAAGGACGGCACGCTGCTCTACCGGTTGACCGGCGTATTCCGCGATTCCGACGCGCAGATCGCCAATTTCTCGAACTTCGTGAAGGACAACCGGACCTATATCGCGCCCGCCGTGACCTGGAAGCCGACCAACGATACGACGCTGACCATTCTCGCCGACTACACCCACGATCTGACCGGCAATGCCTTTCCACTGTCGATGGCTCACGTGACTGGTGGCAAGGTCACCGGGATCACTGCGTTGCCGCTGTTTCTCGGTGACCCCAGCTACAACAAGTTCGATCAGGAGCAGGAACGCGTCGGCTACCAGTTCGAGCATCGCTTCAGCAACAATCTGATCTTCGAATCGAAGGCCCGCTACGGCCACACCCAGCTCGACTATCGCTATCTGACGTTCATCGGAACTCCGCTCGATACGACCACGGTCTTTCCGCGGCGCGCAATGCGCATACAGGAGCAGATCGACACCCTGTCGACCGACAACCACCTCATCAGCAAGTTCAGCACGGGGCCGCTTCAGCATACGGTGGTCTCCGGCGTCGACTATCTGACGTTCAACATGACGGACCGGACCCATTCCGGAAATGCGCCGTCGCTCAGCAAAATCAACCCGGTCTACAACCAGGCCATCGCCGATCCGACTGTGCTCACCACTCCCTCGGCGAACCAGACGATCGACCAGGTCGGCGTCTATGTGCAGGATCAGATGAAGATCCAGAACTGGATCTTCACGCTGGGTGGACGGTACGACGCCTCGGAACAGAACACCTACGCCTTGGCGGCCAACAAGACCACCGATACGAAGGACACGGCCTTCACCAAGCGCGGGGCGGTCTCCTACGTGTTCGATTCCGGTGTTGCGCCTTATTACAGCTACTCGGAGTCCTTCCTGCCGACACCTAACACGGACTTTGCGGGGAACCCTTTCAAGCCAACCAGGGCGCAGCAGCACGAGGTTGGCGTCAAGTATCAACCATCGCGCACCTTGTTGATGACGGTGGCGCTGTATGATTTGACGCGGCAAAATTCGCTCACGGCCGATCCATCACATCTTGGCTTCTCGGTCCAGCTCGGCGAGGTCAATTCGCGCGGCATCGAGTTCGAGACGCTGGCGCAGATCGTGCCCGGACTGAACCTCGTGGCGACCTACACCAATCAGGATGTCAAGGTGACTCAGAGCACCGGGGCCGACCTCGGCAAGGTGCCGACGCTCGTGGCCCGCCAGATGGCATCGGCCTATCTCGACTACACGGTCCAGGGCGGCACCTGGGACGGCTGGGGTCTTGGCGGCGGCGTCCGTTACAACGGGCCGACCTTCGCCGACACCACCAACACCATCGTCAACGAGGGCTACGTCGTGTTCGACGCCGGCCTGCATTATCGCCAGCCGAAGGGCGTGAACCTGGCGCTGAACGTGAAGAACATCGCCGACCGCGTCACTCTCGCTTGCACGACGGGGGGCGGCTGCCAGTACACCAGCCCGCGCACCGTCACCGGCACGCTCAGCTATCGCTGGTAGACGCCATGGTTCACGCACGCACGATCCGCCTGTGGTCCCGCATTCACACCTGGACCTCGCTGGTATGCATGCTGTTCCTGCTGATGCTGTGCGTGACAGGCCTTCCGCTGGTCTTTCACGACGAGATCGACGATCTGCTCGAGGACGAGATCGCAGCTCCCGCCATGCCGGAGGGAACGCCGCGCCTCTCGCTCGACCGGATGATCGCGGCGGCGCAGGCGCGGTTTCCCGGGCAATACGTTCTGCTTCTCAACCTGAAGCAGACGGAGCCGCTGGTGACGGCTGCGGTCTCTCCGACCGCTGTCCCGGCGCCGGGCAACTTCCATCGTCTGACTCTCGATGCGCGTACGGCGACGGTGCTTGGAGAGGAGGCACCGCATCAAGGCGTCATGGATGTCGTGTTGCGGATCCACAAGGATATGTTCGCAGGCCTGCCCGGCGAGCTGTTTCTCGGGGCAATGGGGCTCGTGTTCGCTGTGTCGATCGTATCCGGTGTCGTGGTCTATTGGCCGTTCATGCGCCGGCTCGATTTTGGTACGATCCGCCGGCGATCGTCGCCCCGCGTCAAATGGCTCGACACCCACAATCTCCTCGGCATCGTCACCGTGACCTGGACGATGGTGGTGGGCCTCACCGGCATGATCAACACGCTGGCGACGCCGCTGTTCGACCTGTGGCGGGCGCAACTCATTCCCGTGTTGCTGGCGCCGCATCTGGGCAAGCCCGTGGCTCCGATCCCTTCAGTTCAGGCCGCTGTCGAGCTCGTCCGTGCAAGATTCCCGGATCGCCTGGTCACCTCGGTGACGATGCCGACGTCGGCGCGCTTCGGCAGCCCGCAGCACCTCGTCGTCTGGACCAAGGGCGCCACGCCCTTCACGGCGCGCATGCTCCAGCCCATGCTGGTCGACGCCAACGACGGCAAGACGATCGTTGCGCCTGAAGTGCCGTGGTATCTGAAGACGCTTCAGGTCTCGCGCCCGCTGCATTTCGGCGACTACGGCGGGCTTCCGCTGAAGATCGTCTGGGCGCTGCTGGACGTGATTGCGATCATCGTCCTCGTCAGTGGGATCTACCTCTGGGCGGCAAGAAGAAGGTCGTCGGTCCGCCGCAAGCCGCTCGGCGCAGGCCCGACCGCAACAGTCGGTGTCTAGTCCATGCTCTCTTCCGTTTCGAAGGCGGACGTTCCGAACCGGGCCCGGAATCACAGACGTGCCTGGGACGTGTTCCGGATTCCGCTCCTCGTCGGCTTGGTCTGCGCCGCGGGACTCGGTCTGGCACTCGTTGGAGATGGAATCTGGGATGGGCTGTCGTGGCTGGCACTTTCGTTGCCGGTCGCGCTTGCAGTCTTCTACTGGCATCGCTCAGGTCGCTCGCACTGACGGCGCAACCCGTCTAACGGGCTGCTATGGGTGCTGCTCTTTCGGGCCGCTTTCGACGTCGTGCGCCTCGTCCTTGCCGCCAAGCATCCGATGCAGCCGGCGCTCGAGGCGGCGGCCGATGGTCAGCAGGATGAATGCCAGCGCCAAGGCGACGATGACGATCTTCCATTGTCCGGCGCCGCAAACGATGCCGAGGCAGGCGGCGAGGAAGGTGCAGGCGGCGCTGGTCAGGCCCCGAACGCGAAACCCCGTGCTTTGGTGCACGATGACGCCAGCGCCGAGAAAGCCGATCCCGGTGAGGATGCCCTGGATGACACGGCTGGCGGCGTCGGCGACCTTGGTCGGTTCGGCAAGCTGCAGTGCGAGCAGAACCACGGTCGCGGTGGAGAGCCCGACGATGCCGAGCGTCTTCAGCCCGATCGGCTTGCCGTGCAGGTCGCGGTTCAGGCCGATCGCGCCGCCGGCGAGCGTCGCGGCTCCCAGGCGCAGCAGAATTTCGGGCCAGTCCAGCTCGGTCATGTCTTGCCTGTCACTTCTTCGGCACTTGTCCCATGTGATCATGCGAGGGTTCGGCTTGGAGCCGGCAAAACATAGTCTATGCGGGCTGTGGCCTCAATGTGCCGAGGTGCCCGCCACGCACTCGCAGTCATCGCCCGACTTGATCGGGCGATCCAGTATTCCAGAGACAGAACTGATTGAATCGAGAAGCCACGGTGTACTGGATGCCCCAGTCAAGCCGGGGCATGACAGCGGAATCTGTGGAAGCGGTGTCCGCGCCTTACCGCAACGGCTTCTTCAGGAGTGAGAAGCGGTCCGGATCGAGCCCCATCGAGGGTTGCAGCATCGGGGCCTCGACGTTGGACATCGTCTTGGCGGGTGGGGCCGAGAACACCGGGTCGTTCGGCACATCGCGCTGCGAGGTGGCGCCGCGCCAGCGCTCGAGCACGGCGCTGACGAAATGCATGTCGTGGCCGGAGGTGACGGACGGTACGCTCGAGATGGTGGCTTCGCCGCGCGGCAATTGATGCGGTGGCACTTCCTTGAAGCGCAGGCGCGTCGGCAGCGCGACGCCTTCGCCGAAGGCCAGCACTTCGCGCGTGCCGAGTGAGGGTACGAAGGAGAGCAGGTTCGCGGCGGCGTCCGACACGGCGGCGCGGAGCAGCGCCTGGTCGCGCTCGTTGGCAAGCCGCATCGTGAACAGCGTGTTGCACTGGGAGATGATGGTGGCGTCGAGCTCGGCCGGACGCTGAGTGATGAGGCCGAGATAGACGCCGTATTTGCGGCCTTCCTTGGCGATGCGCGACACCGCCTTGCGGGTTGGGCCGAAGCCGATGTTGCGGTCGGCGGAGGCGTAGCGATGCGCTTCCTCGCACACGAACAGCAGCGGCGAGACGCCGTCGCTCCACAGGCCGAAGTCGAAGGCCATGCGGCAGAGCACCGAGACGACGGAGTCGATGACCTCGGCCGGGAAGCCGGCGAGCTGCATCACCGTCATCGGCTTGCCGTTCGCCGGGAGGCGGAACAGATGGCTGATGACTTCGGCCATGGTGTCGCCGCCGACATTGGCGTTGTCGAACATGAAGGCATAGCGCGGGTCGTTGCGCACGGCCTCGATGCGTGAGATCAGCTTGTGATAGATGATGCGCGAGGAACGATTTTCCAGCTTGCCCATGCGCTCGTCGATCAACGACATCAGGTCGACCAGGCGATAGGGCACCGGCGTGTCGATGGTGTAGCCGATCTGCTTGGGATCGATGCGCTTCAGGCCGATGCGGTCGGCGTTCTGATACTGGGTATAGACGCCCTTGGCGAGCGGGATCACCTCGGCGAGGATGTCGAGCTCCTCCGGCACGCCGGCGCGGCCGCCGAACAGCACGTCGACGATTTCCTCGAAATTGAACAGCCAGAACGGCAGCTTCAGGTTTCGCGGGTTGAGCACCAGCGCGCGGTCGCCGAAGCAGCGGCCATATTCGTTGTGCACGTCGAGCAGGAAGATGCGCAGGTTCGGGCGCGCCTTCAGGATCTCGTTGAGCAGCAGTGACACGCCGGTGGATTTGCCGACGCCGGTCGATCCCAGCACTGCAAAATGCTTGGACAGCATTTCCTCGACGTCGACATAGGCGATGACCGAGCGGTCCTGCTGGAGAAAACCGACATTGATCTGGTCCGACCCGGTCGGCGCGTAGATCGTGCGCAGCTCCTGGCTGGTAATCAGATCGACGGCATCCCCGATGGTCGGGTAGTTGGTGACGCCGCGCTGGAATTTGGGCTTGTCGGCGGCATTGAGGATCTCGCCGAGCAGGTCGACCGAGGCGACCGCGATATAGCTGTCGCTGCTCGACAGGTTCTCGCAGGAGACCTCGGTGATCATCGCGACGATGACCGAACTGGCGCTGCGAATACTGACGAAGCGGCCGACGGTCGCCCGAACTTCCGAGATCGGCATCTGGCTTTCAGCCAATAGCCCGACCCGGGCGAGCGATCCGCGAACCGAAATCACGCGTCCAAAGGATGTCACGATCAATGAACCTGGCAAGAGCGAGGGATTTGCCCGGACTATGCGCGGCCGTCGCTGCACAAACGGTTAAGCGGCAGGCGCGGCCGCTTCGTTAAATCCGCGACAATTCGGTCAGGAGGTTTGTTCCGATTGCATCCGTCTGGGCAGAATCGGCGGGAAAATGCTGCGGTTCCAAAGACCGTTGGCCGCCAAAAGCACTTAAGCAATAATTTACCATCCGGCCAGTCGGTCCGCCGATCGGGGGATTTGGTCTTCGAGAGGGACGTCAGTCGATCAAGGTCATGTTTGATTTGTTGACGAGGCCTAATCATTTGTACATTAGTACAAATGAGACGGCGGCTCGATGCCGCCTTCGGGCAAATCGGGCGCGTTGCGGCCCCGCGCCCGATCGCGCGATCCGGTCCGACGGATCGCTAGCTGTGCCTAGAGGAAAGCATGCAGCCCGAACCGATCCTCGATCTTGCTCATCTCGGCCATATGGAGCTGCTGACGCCCAAGCCGAACGAGAGCCTGGAATTCTTCGTCAACGTCATGGGCATGACCGTCAGCGGCCAAAAGGGCGAGTCGGTATACTTACGCGGCTGGGACGATTACGAGCGCTATTCGCTCAAGCTGACGGCGTCGAAGACCTCGGGCATGGAGCACATGGCGCTGCGCGCACGCAGCCAGCAGGCGCTGGAGCGCCGCGTCGCCGCGCTGAAAGGCTCCGGCTTCGACATTGGCTGGATCGACGGCGATATGGGGCAAGGGCCGACCTTCCGCTGCCGCGATCCCGACGGTCACATCGTCGAGCTTTATTACGAGACTGAATGGTATCAGGCGCCGCCCGAGCTGAAACCGGCGCTGAAGAACCAGGCCCAGCGCTTCCCCGCGCGCGGCGTCAACGTCCGCCGCCTCGATCATCTCAACTGCCTCGCCGTCGACATCAAGGCCAACCGCGAGTTCTTCGAGAATTACCTCGGTTGCCGCCTCACCGAGCAGATCGTGCTCAACGACGGAAGGGAAGCGGCGATGTGGCTGACGATGTCGAACAAGAGCTACGATTTCGCCTATTCGCTCGATCATTCAGGCACGCCCGGCCGCTTCCACCACGTCACCTACGCGCTCGATAGCCGCGAGGAGATTCTGCGCGCCGCCGACATCTTCCTGGAGAACGGCATCCACATCGAGACCGGCCCGCACAAGCACGCGATCCAGCAGACCTTCTTCCTCTACGTCTACGAGCCCGGCGGCAACCGCGTCGAAGTCGCCAACGCCGGCGCGCGTCTCATCCTCGCACCCGACTGGAAGCCGATCGTGTGGACCGAGGAGGAGCGCAAGAAGGGCCAGGCATGGGGGCTGAAGACGATCGAGTCTTTCCACACCCACGGCACGCCGCCGGTGGACGTGAAGAAGCACGGCTAGAGCTGTTACTCCGACGTTTCATTCAGTGTCATTCCGGGGCCCGAGCGTAGCGAGGAAGCCCGGAATCTATAACCACCAGCGGGGGTAATGGATTCCGGCTTCGCCGCTTCGCGTCGCCCCGGAATGACTAGTGGGTTGAGCTGCGCACCCGCGCGATGGTTTCGCGCACATCGGTCCACGCCGGCTTGTCCGGCGCGAACTGCCTGCGCAGGAAGGTGACGAGCTCCTCGATTTGCGCATCGCTCATGCTGCCCTTGAAGGCGGGCATGTAGCCGAGATCGCTCGACACCGGCTCGATGACACCGTGCAGGATCACCTGCACGAGATTGCCCGACGTGGCGCTGTGCAGATTGCTGTTGAGCGCGAGCGAGGGCCGGCTGCCGAACAGCGGCAGACCGCCGACCTCGTGGCAGACGGCGCAGGCGCCCTGATAGAGGCGCGCGCCGCTGGACGGCGCGACGGTGACTTGGGTCGCGCTTTCGAGCCGTGCCGCAAGCGTGCCCGGCGTCTCGGCCGCGCTGTCGTTGAACGAGTTGAGATAGACGGCCATCGCGCGGATGTCCTGATCGGGCAGGGCTTTGAGGTCCCTGACCACAGGCGCCATCGGGCCGGCGGCAACGCCGTGATAGCGCGAATGGCCGGTGCGCAAATAAGTGAACAGTTCGTCCTCGCTCCAGGGGACCGGCGCATGCGAGAGCGAGGTCAGCGGCGGCGCTTCCCAGCCCTCGGCGAAGCCGCCGGCCAGATAGGATTCGCGCTGCTCGGCGCCGAGCGCATTGCGCGGCGAGTGGCAGCCGCTGCAATGGCCGAGGCCCTCCACGAGGTAGGCGCCGCGATTCCATTGCTCGGATCTGGCGGGGTCGGGCTTGAACTCTTCTGTCCGGTGAAACAGCGCGTTCCAGCCTGCGAGCAGCGGGCGCAGGTTGAACGGGAAGGCCAGTTCATTCGCCGGTGTCGTCGCGCGCACCGCAGGCTGCGCCATCAGGTAGGCGTACAGAGCCTGAAGGTCGGCCTCGTTGGTCTTGGCGAAATGCGTGTAGGGAAAGGCTGGGTAGAGCTGGCGGCCGTCGCGATGCAATCCATCGCGCATCGCCCGTTCGAAGGCGGGATAGGACCAGGCACCGATGCCGGTCTCGACGTCCGGCGTGATGTTGGTGCTGTGGATGATGCCGAACGGCGTTTCCAGCGCGCGGCCCCCCGCGTTGAGCACACCATTGATCGTGGTGTGGCACTCCGCGCAATTGCCGAGCGCGGCAAGCTGCTGGCCGCGCGCGATGGTCGCCGCAGAATAAACTGATGCATCGGGGCGTGCGATCGGCGCCATCGCGCGCCCGGGCAGAAGCGCGGCGCCGATACCGATCGCGGCGGTGCAAACGGCCGCAATCGTCGTGAAGATGCTGGCGCGTTTGGCGAAGGGATTTTCCCAGATGCGGGACGGCTGCGGCGCGGCTGGCGCGGGCAACGCTTGCGGTGTCGCCGGCATCCCGCCGTGCAGCCCCTTCAGGATGCGCTCGGGTGTGAACGGTGGCTCGCGAAAGCGCACGCCGGTGGCATCAAAAATCGCGTTCGCAATCGCCGCTGCGCTCGGGACGGACGCGGATTCGCCGACGCCGAGCGGCGGCTGGTGCTGACGCGGCAGCAACAGCACGTCGATCTTGGGCACATCAGGGAAGGGGATGATCGGATAGGCGCCCCATTCGCGTGCCGCCACCGCGCCGCGCTCGAACGAGACCTCCTCCATCAGCGCGCGGCTCGTGGACTGGATGACGTTGCCGTGGATCTGGTGGCGCACGCCGTCCGGATTGATCATCAGGCCGGAATCCTGGCCCGCAACCACGCGCGTGACGCTGACGTCGCCGGTCGACTTGTTCACGGCGACGTCGGCGACCCACGCCGACCACGCCGCGCCATAGCCGGGAAACTTGCTGTGGACGTAGAGCGCATAGGCAAAGCCGCGTCCATGCACGACCTCGCCGTCCTTCTCCTCGCGAACAGGGCGCGGTATCCAGCCGGCGCGCTCGGCCACCGCATTGACGAGATCGACCGCGCGTTGGTCTTTCAGGTAACGCAGGCGATATTCGATCGGGTCGACGCCGGCCTCGGTTGCGGCCTCGTCGATGTAGGATTCATGCGCAAAGGTGTTCGGCAGCGCCGAGACGCCGCGAAACCAGGACGCGCGCACGATCGGCGCCATGTCGTGGGCGACGACGCGCATGTGGTCGTAGTCATAGGGCGGGATCGCGGTGCGGTCGCCCATCTGAAGCACGGCCGGTTCGGGCGAGATCCGGCCGGTGAGCAGCAGCGCCAGCGTCGGTGCGGCATTCGAGGGATAGCGCGTGGCGAGATCGTAAGCAGCGATGCCGCCGTGGGCATCGAGCCCGCCATTGACGTCGATGAGCTGCGCAGTGCCCTTGGGCTCCCAGGCATGCTCCTGCTCGCGCGTCAGCTGCACGCGCACGGGTCGGCCGACCGCGCGCGACAGCAGCAGCGCATCCGCGGTAACGTCATCGGCGCAGTTGCGGCCGTAGCAGCCCGCCGCCTCCAGGCGGATGACCTCGATCTCGCTCTCAGGACGCTCGATCAGCAGCGCAAGGTCGCTGCGCAGCACATGCGGGTTCTGCGTGCCCGACCAGACGCGGATGTTGCCGTCCTGAAAATCCGCGACCGCGCAGGACGGGCCGATCGAGGCGTGCATCTGATACGGCCAGACATAGGTGCGCTGCATCGGCTTGGCTGCGCCTGAGATCGCCGCATCGACATCGCCCTTGTCGATCAGCGTGCGTGGCGTCGACGGATTGGCGCGCAGCGCGGTCTCGACGTCGGCGAGATCGGTGAGGGTGGGCGTCGGTTTCCAGCCGACCTTGAGCTGTTCTGCCGCGCGGATCGCATTCTCCTCGCGCTCGGCGACGACACCGACGAAATCACCGATACGGACCACGGCGATGACGCCGGGGACGTCGCGTACCGAGGATTCATCGACCGCGATCAGACTGGTGCCGACGAACGGGCCGGCATCGACACCGGCATAGGGCGGACGCACCACACGGCCGTGCAGCATGCCGGGCACCCGGATATCGTGCACAAAAGTCAGCTCGCCCGTGGCCTTGGCGGGCAGGTCGACGCGCGGCATCGACTGACCGACGATGGCGTAGTCGCCGACGGGTTTGACAGCGACGTCGTCGGCAAGCTCGAGGCGGATCGTCTCGCCGCCGATCAACTCGCCATAGCTGACGCTGCGATTGTCGTGCCCGCGTACGAGGCCGTCCTCAATCCTGAGGTCGGCCTCCGGCAGCTCCAGCCGCTCGGCCGCGCGCGTGATCAAAAAGTGACGCGCTTGCGCGGCCGCTTTGCGCAGCGGCACGGCGGTGATTTGGATCGTCTCGCTTGCGATCGTCGCACCCTGGTTCGGCACCACAGAGGTGTCGCCGAGCACCACGACGACGCGCGCAAAGGACACATTTAATTCCTCGGCGACGATCTGGCCGAGGGCGGTGCGGATGCCGGTGCCGAGATCGACATGGCCGTTATAGGCCGTGACCGATCCGTCCGCGGTGATGCGCACGAAAGTCTCGGATGTGACCTCGTCCACGGTGCGGACGACGACGAGCGAACCGGATTGCCGCTCAGCTCCATCAGGGACAGGGGAGGTCATCAATCACCGGCCTCGGCGAGCTGGCCCGACGCGCGCATCACGGCGCGCAGGATTTCGACATGGGTGCCGCAACGGCAGAGATTGTAGCGCAGCGCCGCCTGCGCCTCCTGTTCGCTCGGTCGCGGGTTGATCGCGAGGAGCGCCTTGGTGGTCATGATCATGCCGTTGAGACAATAGCCACATTGCGCGGCCTGTTCGTCGACGAAGGCCTGCTGCACCACATCAGGCTTGTCGCGCGTGCCGAGCCCTTCGAGCGTCACGATGTCGCGGCCGGCGCAGCCGCTCAGGGGAATCACGCAGGAGCGGGCCGCGGCTCCGTCGATCAGGACAGTGCAGGTGCCGCATTCGCCGAGTCCGCAACCATATTTGGGGCCGTTGAGCGCGAGGTCGTTGCGCAGCACATAGAGCAGCGGCGTCTCTGGCGCCGCAGCGATCTCGTGGATCCTGCCGTTCACGGTGAGGCGGATCGGTGCCTGCGGCATCCTCGTTCCCAAGCTCGCGGCCAAGTGCTCGCAAATTTACGTCGCGACGATACCGTTTGTACACAAACGTGCAAGCCGTCCATGCCGCACTGCAGCGCGACTGCCTTCTTTGTGGACAGAGCGGATAGGCAAATGAGGTTTTATGCGCCAGCCGCATCTTTTGCGCCGCACCGCCGCTTGACAGCCATCCGGAGCGCGCGCACCATCGTTCGTATACGAATGATAACCGGCTTCTCACATGGTGATGGAAACAACGAGCGCTGCCATCGACAAGATCCGCTGCGATGCATGTCCGGTGATGTGCTACATCAAGCCGGGTGCGGCGGGTGCCTGCGACCGCTACGCCAATCACGAGGGCAAGCTCGTCCGCGTCGATCCGCATGTGATCCTGGAGCGCACCGTCTCACATGGCGGCAAGCTGGTCCCGTTCAGCCGCACCGAAGATTGGGACGGCAAGATCGTCCACGAGCCCTCGACCTTCGTCACTGCGATCGGCGCGGGCACCACCTATCCCGATTACAAGCCGGCGCCCTTCATCGTCTCTGCTGAGGTCGACGGCGTCGACATGGTGACTGTCGTCACCGAGGGCATCTTCTCCTATTGCGGCATCAAGGTGAAGATCGACACCGACCGATATCTCGGCCCCGAAACCGCGACGGTGCGCGCGCAGGGCGAGGCGGTTGGCCATGTCACCACCAGCGAATACGGCTCGCAGATGCTCTCGCTCGGCGGCGTGCATCATCTGACCGGCGGCTCCAAGAAGGAGGGCCGCGTCACCTGCGACACGCTGATGGACCTTGCCAATTGCAAGGCGGTGGAGCTGACCATCGACGGTGGCGCGAGCGTGGTGGTGCAGGCCGGCCAGCCGCCGATCGTCAACGGCGTGAAAGAAGAGCGCATGCGCGTCGGCTGCGGCTCGGCGACGATCGGCATGTTCGCCAAGCAATGGCACGGCAAGGTCGACGAGGTCGTCGTGGTTGACGACCACATCACCGGCGTGCTGAGCGAACACCAGGCCGGGAAGCTGCTCGATATCGCCGACACCGGCATCAAGATGAAAGGCCGGCGCTCGACGCCCGGCCGCTATTTCCAGGTTGCCGATCCCGGCACGGGGTGGGGCGGCACCAACATCTCCGATCCGCTGGCGATCCTTGGGCCGTTCGATGCCAAGGAGGCCAAGGCCGGTCTGACCATGCTCATGGTTTCCACCACCGGCGAGCATTCGTCCTATTACGTGCTCGACGAGGCCCTGAAGCCGGTCGAGACCGAGATGCCTGCCGACTTGAAATTCTCCGTCGAGCGCATCCAGGAGAATTGCGAGCCGGCGCTATGCACGGTGCTGTTCATGGCCGGCGCTGGCGGCTCGCTGCGCGCGGGCGTGACCGACAACCCGGTGCGGCTGACGCGCTCGGTGAAGGACGCGCTGACGCGCGTCACCAGCGGCGGCGCGCCGGTCTATGTCTGGCCGGGCGGGGGTATCACCTACATGGTCGATGTCACGCAGATGCCGGCGGGCGCGTTCGGCTATGTGCCGACGCCGGCGCTGGTCGCGCCGATCGAGTTCACGATGAAGCTGTCGGACTACGCTGCGCTCGGCGGGCACATGGACTATGTGAAGCCGCTGTCCGAGGTGCAGGGGGGCGACGATGTCCGGCAATTGCCCTGGCAGAATCCAATTCCGGGACCCCGGGCATGACAAGGCTCCCGCAAATCGCATTGCTGTCTGATGGCCGGCGGCTGCATTTGCAGGATGGACCGATCGATCTGATCGTGGGGGCGAGGGGAGAGGCAGGAGAGGTGCGCGCGGCCTATGAGGCTGCGGCGCGGCGGTTCACGGGGCTGCTCGACGAGCTCTGCGCGGAGTTGCCGGAGCTGCGCGCTGCTGCCAGGGGGCGGACTGCGCTGAGGGGCGTTGCGGCGCGCCGTATGCACGCCGCGGTGGCGCCCTTTGCCGCTGATTGCTTCATCACGCCGATGGCCGCCGTTGCCGGCAGCGTGGCGGAGGAGATTCTCGGCGCAATGCTCGGCGCTGCGACGCTCAATCAGGCCTATGTCAACAATGGCGGCGACATCGCCCTTCATCTCGGCCGGAGCGAGCATTTTTCGATTGGCCTGATGGATCGGCCCGATCGTGATGGCGTGATGCGAGCTTTGCGGGTCGAGGCGGACGACCCGGTGCGGGGCGTCGCGACCAGCGGGCGCCATGGCCGCAGCTTTTCGCTCGGGATTGCCGACGCGGTGACGGTGCTGGCCGCAACGGCATCGCAAGCCGATGCGGCGGCGACGGTCATCGCCAATGCCGTTGATCTGCCGGGACATCCTGCCATCATCCGTCAGCCGGCCAGCGAGCTTCAGCCCGACAGCGATCTCGGTCCACGCCTCGTCACCCGCGACGTCGGCCCGTTGTCGCACGACGAGATCGCCACAGCACTCGAATCTGGCGCGGAATGTGCACGCCAATTGTTCGATCGCGGCTTGATCGAGGGTGCGGTGTTGCAGCTTTGTGGTGATATGCTTGTCATCGGACCGAAAGATATTGAACGGCAAGAAGCGCGCCCACGTAAGCTGGAGAACGCGGTTCATGCCTGAGCAGGGAAGAGCCTGAGGACACAATCATGAGCGCGATCATCCGCAAGATCGTCACCGTCGTCGAAGAGACGCAGATGGAGATGGGCCGGCAAGTTTCACCGCCGACGCGGCGAGCCGCGGCAATCGCCGTGATCGAAAATCCCTTCGCGGGGCAATATGTCGAAGACCTTTCGCCGCTAATCACGATCGGCGAGGAGCTGGGCGAGCTGCTGTCGAAGCGCGCGGTGGCGGCTCTCGGCATCGACGGTTCCAAGGCGCAGAGCTATGGCAAGGCCGCGGCTGTCGGCGAGAACGGCGAGCTGGAACATGCCGCTGCAATTCTTCACCCGAAGATGGGCGCGCCAGTACGCAAGGTGCTGACCAAGGGTGCCGCGCTGATTCCGTCGTCGAAGAAGCGCAGCGGGCCCGGCACCACGCTCGACATTCCCCTCGGTCACAAGGACGCAGCCTTCGTGCGTAGTCACTTCGATGGCATGGAAGTACAGATCAACGACGCGCCGCGCGCCAATGAGATCATGGTCGCGGTCGCTGTCACCGACAGCGGCCGGCCTTTGCCGCGCGTCGGCGGGCTGACGGTTGCGGAGATCAAAGGCGAAGACGGTCTAAGATAATTTTAACGGTGGAGGTTGGGATGCGAGCAAAGAACTATTTCGTCGGCGCGGCGTTTGCGCTGTTGGCGGGTGGCATGGCTCATTCGGCCATGGCGCAGGATATCAAGATCGGCGAGATCAACAGCTATTCGCTGCTGCCGGCCTTCACCGAGCCCTACCGCAAGGGATGGCAGCTCGCGGTCGAGGAGGTCAACGCGGCCGGCGGCATCAATGGTAAGAAGCTCGTCGTCATCTCCAAGGACGACGGCGGCAAGCCGGCGGATGCGCAGACCGCGGCCAACGAGCTCGTGTCGAGCGAGGGTGTTGCGATGTTGACGGGCACGTTCCTGTCGAACATCGGCCTCGCGGTCAGCGACTTCGCCAACCAGAAGAAGGTGTTCTTCCTCGCGGCCGAGCCGCTGACGGACGCCATCACCTGGTCCAAGGGCAACAAATACACATTCCGTCTGCGCCCCTCCAACTACATGCAGGCGGCGATGCTGGTGGAAGCGGCGAGCAAGCTGCCGGCCAAACGCTGGGCGACGATCGCGCCGAACTACGAATACGGCCAGTCCGCGGTCGCGGTGTTCAAGAAGCTGATGTCGGAGAAGCGCCCGGACATCCAGTGGGTCGACGAGCAATGGCCGCCGCAGGGCAAGATCGACGCAGGCCCGGTGGTGCAGGCCGTTGCCGCCGCCAACCCGGAAGCGATCCTCAACGTCACCTTCGGCGCCGACCTCGTCAAGCTCGTGCGCGAAGGCAACACCCGCGGCCTGTTCAAGGGGCGCGAGGTCGTCTCCTTCCTGACCGGCGAGCCCGAATATCTCGATCCGCTCAAGGACGAGACGCCCGAGGGCTGGATCGTCACCGGCTATCCCTGGTACTCAATCAAGACTCCCGAGCATGACGCGTTCCTGAAGGCCTACCAGGCCAAGTACAACGACTATCCGCGTCTCGGCTCGATCGTCGGCTATCAGACCATCAAGTCGGCGGCTGCGATCCTGGCGAAGGCCGGCTCGAGCGATCCGGAGAAGCTGATCGCCGCGGCAGAAGGCCTCTCCGTGCCGTCGCCGTTCGGCGAGATCACCTTCCGCAAGATCGATCACCAGTCGACACTCGGTGCCTTCGTCGGCAAGACCGCGCTGAAGGACGGCAAGGGCGTGATGGTGGACTCGTCCTACAAGAAGGGCGCGGACTATCTGCCTGGCGATGCCGAAGTCGAGAAGCTGCGGCCGAAGGATTGATTCTCCGCTGCCGTAGGGTGGGTTAGCCCGCGGCTGCGCGAAGCGCAGTCCGCTGGCGTAACCCACCCTACGAAGCCACGACGCCTTTCCCCGCAAGAGCGGGGAGAGCTGAAATTCAGACCCAACCCGGACCGCCGATGGCCTTTTATGTCGTACAGTTTCTGACCGGTCTCGCCAGCGCAGCGTCGCTGTTTCTGGTGGCCTCGGGCCTGTCGATCATCTTCGGCGTGACGCGGATCGTGAATTTCGCGCATGGCGCCTTCTACATGATCGGCGCCTACATCGCCTTCACGCTGACGGAGCGCCTGTCGGGTGCGCTCGGTTTCTGGGGCGCGATCGTGATGGCCGCGTTTGCCGTGGCCTTGATCGGCGTGCTCGTCGAGATGGTGCTGCTCCGGCGCATCTATCATGCGCCGGAGCTGTTCCAGCTGCTCGCAACCTTCGGCCTGACCCTGATGGTCGAGGATCTCGTCGTGCTGATCTGGGGGCCTGACGATCTCGTTGGTCGCCGCGCGCCGGGCTTCAAGGGCGCCATCGATTTCTTCGGCCAGAACATCCCGAGCTACGACCTGTTCCTGATCGTGCTCGGCCCGGTCGTGCTCGGCATTCTCTGGCTGCTGTTCCAGCGCACGCGGTGGGGCGTCTTGGTGCGCGCGGCGACGCAGGACCGCGATATGGTCGCAGCGCTCGGCGTCAACCAGAAATGGCTGTTCACGTCGGTGTTCGCGGTCGGGGTCTTCCTGGCCGCGCTCGGCGGTGCGCTCCAGATCCCGCGCGATGCCGTGCATCATGCCATGGATCTGCGGATCATCGTCGAGGTCTTCGTCGTGGTCGTGATCGGCGGCCTCGGCAGCATCGTCGGCGCCTTCGTCGCAGCCGTGCTGGTCTCCGAGCTCAACGCCTTCGGCATCCTGATCTTCCCGAAGATTTCCATCATCCTGGTCTTCCTGGTGATGGCCGTGGTGCTGATCGTGCGACCCTGGGGCCTGTTCGGCAAGCCGGAGGCGCCCGCGCGCAAGACGCCGGGTCTCACCGTCAATCCCTGGCGGCCGTTGACATCGAATGAGCGGCTCGCCGCGCTAGCGGCACTCCTGATCGCGGCGACGCTGCCGCTGTTCGCCGGCAATTATCTGCTCACCGTCGGCTCGGAGATCGCGATTTTCGTCATCTTCGCCGTCAGCCTGCACTTCCTGATGTCGGTCGGCGGGCTCGCGTCCTTCGGCCACGCCGCTTATTTCGGCCTCGGTGCTTATGGCGTCGCTTTCCTCGCCAAGATGGCGGGGCTGCCGATGATCGTCTGCCTGCTGCTCGGCCCGCTGCTCGGCTGCATGGGCGCCGCCGTGTTCGGCTTCTTCGCCGTGCAGCTCTCCGGCGTCTATTTCGCAATGCTGACGCTCGCTTTCGCGCAGATCGTCTGGTCGATCGCGTTCCAGTGGGTGAGTGTCACTGGCGGCGACAACGGCATTCTGGGCGTTTGGCCGGAAAAATGGGCGGCAAGCCCGTCGAACTTCTACTGGCTGGCGCTCGGCGTCGCCGCGCTGGTGACCGTCGCGCTGCGGGCCATGGTGTTCTCGCCGTTCGGCTATGCGCTCAGGGCCACGCGCGACTCGCTCCTGCGCACTGAAGCGATCGGCATCAACGCCAAGCGCATCCAATGGACCGCCTTCGTGATCGCCGGCACGACAGCCGGCATCGGCGGCGCGCTGTTCGCCTATCTCAAGGGCAGCGTCTTCCCTGACAATCTTGGCATCTCGCTGTCGGTCGATGCACTGGTCATGGTGCTGCTCGGCGGCGTCGAGACGGTGTCGGGCGCGGTGATCGGCGCCATCGTCTACAAGGCGCTGAACATCTGGCTGGTCAGTCAAACCGATCTGTCGAAGCTCGTGCTTGGCGGCTTCATCATGCTGATCGTCGTCGTCTTCCCCAAGGGCATCGTCGGCATGCTGGAGATGCTGGCGCAGCGTCGCAAGAAAGCATCGCCGCCCGGGTCCCCCTTGCTTGCCAAGCCGATCGAGTCCGCCGAATGAGCGATGCACCCCCACTTCTTGCGGTCGAAGGTCTGACCAAATCCTATGGCGGCATTCATGCCGTGCGCGGCGTGTCGTTCTCGCTGCGCGCCGGCGAGATCCTGGCGCTGATCGGCCCGAACGGCGCCGGCAAGAGCACCTGCTTCGACATGCTCAACGGCCAGAACAAGCCCGATACCGGCCATGTTCGCCTGCTCGGCGAAGACATTACGGCCAGGAAGCCGCGTGAGGTCTGGCGCCTTGGCGTCGGGCGAACCTTCCAGATCACCGCGACCTTTGCCACCATGACCGTGCGCGAGAACGTCCAGGTGGCGCTGATCTCGCACGGGAAGCAGCTGTTCAACCTCCTCGGCTCGGCACCGAACTTCGATCGCGGCGAGGCCGGCCGGCTGCTCGAGCTCGTCGGCATGGGCGGCTACGCGGATCGTCCGTGCGGCGAGCTCGCCTATGGCGACCTCAAGCGGCTCGAGCTTGCGGTGGCGCTCGCCAACCAGCCGAAGCTGCTCCTGATGGACGAGCCGACCGCGGGCATGGCGCCGCGCGAGCGGGTCGATCTGATGCGGCTGACCGCGCAGATCGCCCGCGAAAAGTCGATCGGGGTGCTCTTCACCGAGCACGACATGGATGTGGTGTTCGAGCACGCCGACCGGATCATCGTGCTCAATCGCGGCACGCTGATCGCCGAAGGCACGCCGGCCGAGGTGCGCGGCAATCCGCAGGTGCAGGCGGTCTATCTCGGCGAAGGCCTCGTCTATGATGCCCGCCACCGCGAGGGAGCCTCGGCATGAAGCTGACCGTCGAGGGGCTCAACAGTCATTACGGCCCGGCGCATATCCTGTTCGACATCGGCTTCGAGGTCGGCGAGGGCGAGGTGGTGGCGCTGCTCGGGCGCAACGGCGCCGGAAAGTCGACGACGTTCCGCTCGATCGTCGGCCTCGTCGCGCAACGAACCGGCCGCATCATGTTCGAGGGCAAGGACGTCTCGGCAAAACCGACCCATGAGATCGTCCGCGAGGGACTGGGCTATGTGCCGGAAGAGCGGCGCATCTTCACCGACCTGACGGTGGAGGAAAACCTTGAAGTCGGCCGCCAGCCGAAGCGTCCGAACGCTCCGCACTGGACCCGTGAAAAGCTGTTCACACTGTTTCCGAATCTGGGCGAGATGCGGGGCCGTCCGGGCGGCCGCATGAGCGGTGGCGAGCAGCAGATGCTCACCATCGCCCGCACACTGATGGGCAATCCGTCGCTGGTGCTGCTCGACGAGCCGTCGGAAGGCCTGTCGCCGAAGATCGTGGAACAGATGGTCGATGCCATCCTGACCATGAAGAAGGAGGGCGTCAGCATCGTCGTCTCCGAGCAGAATCTGCATTTCGCGCGGTTGATCTCCGATCGCGCCTACATCATCGAGCGCGGCCGCGTCTGCTTCGGCGGCACCATGGCCGAGCTCGACGCGCGTCCGGATATCCGCGACGCGCATCTATCGTTGTGACGGCAAAGGGAAGGGCTGCGAGCGGATGGCGAGAAGCGTCACGGCGAAGAAGAGCATCAAGCTGGCAAAGCCGCCTTACGTGCTCGACGAGCAGGTCGGCTTCATCCTGCGCCAGGTCTGGCAGCGTCACAGTTCGATCTTCGCCCGCGATATCGGCACCAATTTGACGCCGACGCAATGGGCGGCACTGTCGAAACTCGCCGAGACCGGGCCGTGCTCGCAGAACCAGCTCGGCCGGCTGACTGCGATGGACGTCGCCACCATCAAGGGCGTGATCGACCGCTTGACGGCGCGCGGCCTGACCGAGACCAGCCAGGATCCCGAGGACGGACGGCGCCTGCTGGTGAGCCTCACGCGTGCCGGTCAGCAGGTTGCGGAGAAGGTCGCGCCGAATGCGCTCGCCATCACCCGAGAGACCCTGGCGCCGCTCGACGCCAAGGAGCGCGAGACGCTGATGGCGCTGTTGAACAAGCTGCGGTGAGCGGCCACTCAGATGACTGCCGCGGGCGCTGCGGCGCTGCCCCTGTGGCCGAATGGCGCTATGTTTCTCCTTTCGGATGTTGCTCTGCGGTCACACATGTTTGGGTAGAGATCTGATAATAATCCGCTCAAATACGGAGCGGGGAATCATGAGGGGCCTACTAATCGGCGCGGCGCTGACGATGTCTTTGGTCGGCGCGGCCAAGGCGGCTGATTTGGGGAGGATGCCTGTGAAGGCGCCGGTAACGGCGACCCTCTACAATTGGACCGGCTTCTACGTTGGCGGCAATTTCGGATACGGCGTCGGCCACAATTCGAGCGAACCATTCCTGGGAGCCCCGCCAACTGATCGTGCGACACTCGCGCCCCGCGGCGTGCTGGCCGGCGTTCAGGGAGGTTATAATTGGCAGGTCAACAGTCTCGTCGTGGGCGTTGAGGCCGACTGGCAGTGGACCGATGAGCGCGATACCTACTGCTTCAGCTGCGCGGTTGCGATCGGCCGTGGGGTTGGCCAGGAGATTCCATGGTTTGGTACCCTGCGTGGTCGCGTCGGCTATGCCGCGGGGTCGGTGCTGTTTTACGCGACGGGCGGTGTCGCCTACGGCCAGATCAAACAGATTATCGATTGCTGTTTTGGAGCTCCAACGGCCATCGTAAACAACACGAAAACCGGTTGGGTCGCAGGCGGCGGGATTGAAGCTGCACTGGCAGGGAACTGGACCGCGAAAGCGGAGTACCTGTACACGGACTTCGGCAATGTTTCGAACGTCCAGCTTATCCCGGTCGCTTTTGGCGGACCGGCCACACAGGTGGCGTCGGGTGATGTACGGAATCATGTCGGACGCGTAGGTGTGAACTATCGCTTTGGAGGGCAGGGCTACGTCCCGTCAGGCGGAGGGGCGAGTGCGTCGGCTTACAACTGGACAGGTGTCTATCTCGGCGGAAATTTGGGCTATGGCGTCGGGCGCAATGCAACGACCCAGGCGTTCGCCGGCGTTCTCACGGACCGCCTTACCATCGGGCCTGACGGCGTGCTCGGTGGCGGCCAGATTGGTTACAATTGGCAATCGGGAGCCGCCGTGATCGGTCTGGAAGGTGACATCCAGGGGACCGACCAGCGCGACACTATCTGCCGGCTGTGTCAGCCCACGGCGGGTTTCTTGTATCAGAACTTCACCCAGGAAGTATCCTGGTTCGCCACGGTGCGTGGCCGACTTGGATACGCGTCGGGTCCAGCCTTGTTCTACGTCACAGGTGGCGCTGCTTTCGGTGAAATCAAAACCACAGTGAACCAGCAAAGTCCCCCGCTAAACGCCACCTCGCAGTTTACCAACAGGAAGGCCGGCTGGACCCTTGGTGGTGGCGTCGAGGCCGCACTCCTGGGCAATTGGAGCGTCAAGGCCGAGTATCTCTACCTGGATCTCGGCTCGATCTCACAGACCGTCATTGCTCCAGGCTTCACCGCTAGCACGTTGGTCAGCGATGTCCGAGATCATGTCGCCCGAGTTGGATTGAACTACAGGTTTGGTAGCAGTCCAGTGGTTGCCAAGTACTGAGCCCCGAGCAGTTTCGTGGGCGAGCGCTTAGCAATGCCAACCAGCATCAGGGCTGTGGATCACGGGCCTTGTGCTAATGGCTCGCAGTCACCCCGCGCCGTGCTCGATGCCAAAGCGCGTGAGATCGGCTCGCCTGCGAAGGCGAGGGCGAGAAGTTTCGCTCCAATCCCAGGATCTCGGTCGCTGCGGATGGCCGGCTGGTGATCGAGAACGGTCCGGTCGGACAGGCCAAGCGGCAATTCTATGTGCGTTGTGAAATCCCGAGGCGGCGCTGACCGGGTCGATCAGCTTTTTCCGGGCCATTTCGCCCGATAGCGGATCTCGCTTCCATCGCTGAGGCGCCGCCACGTTCCGAATTCCGGCGTATGGGGCGCTCTGGCCGACAATCCGATCGGGTAGATCCGGCTTGGCTGTCCCTCGATGTTCACGGCGAGTTGCCGGTGCGAGGTTCGAAAGGCGAGTTCGACTTCGCCCGTGATGACCGCTTGCTCGCCATCACGACGGAAGCCGGCTGGCGCCAGCTCGGCGGGCATGGTGTTGATGTCGGTTTGCAATTCGATGGCAATGGTTTGCGGTGAGGTCGGCGCTGCAATGCCAGGCGGAAGACGAACCTCAAACACGAGAAGGGGATTAGCCGCGTTAGGGTTGAGCCAGGGCGTTGCTGTCGCATATGCGTAAACAAGATAAGTGCCGGCAGCTGCGACGCAGAGGAGGGCGACGACGCCGAGCGACTTCAGGCTGTTGCGCGCGACGCCTCCATTGCTTGCGCTCTTGCCTGGACGCGATACCAGCCAGCTGGCGAGCACCGCGCCGCCGATCGCGCCGATCGGAGAGTACACGAACAGGGCCAACAGGCCCGATGTGATGGGGTCCGCCCGGTTGCCGAGATCGAGGAGAGAAAACAGCAGAAAGATCGCGACATAGCCCGCCACCGCACCGGCGACGCCGGCGGCAATCCGCGATGAACTCTTCATGTCTCCTCGACGCTCCAGCAACGCACGGCCCTTGCCGGGCTGTCCGCATTAGACGCAGCAGGCAGGAGACCAGTTCAACGTCTTCGAGCGGCCACAGCGCGCCGCCCCGGCCGCGTCACTTCGCCACGACCTCCGGCACCTTGCCGGCGGGCGGGGTGTTGCGGCTGCGCTGGGTGCGCACGATGCCGTCGATGATGGTCATGCCGATGCCCGGGAGATCGCCGAGCTGGACGCTCTCCAGGATGTTCTTGCCCGGCGAGTGCTGGGCCTTGTCCATGATGACGAAATCGGCGGAGCGGCCGACTTCGATCAGGCCGCAGTCGAGCTCGCGCATCCGCGCCGTGTTGCCGGTGGCGAGACAAAACGCGATCTCGGCCGGCAGATCGCCGAGCGAGGACAGCATCGAGACCATGCGCAAGATGCCGAGCGGCTGCACGCCGGAGCCGGCGGGCGCATCGGTGCCGAGGATGACCCGGTGAAGGTCGCCCATCTCGCGCGCGGTGCGCAGCGTGAACAGCGCCGAGCGTTCATTGCCGTTGTGCACGAGCTCGAGGCCACGCTTGCAGCCCTCGCAGATGCAGCGGATCTGGTCGTCCGGCAGCGCCGTGTGGCCGCCGTTGATGTGGCCGACGACGTCGGTGTCGGCCTCCAGCACCACGTCCTTGTCGATCAGGCCGGAGCCGGGGATCGAGGGGCCGCCGGTATGGATCGTGCTCCGGATGCCATATTTGCGCGCCCAGCCGACCATCTTTCGCGCGGTCGGGCCGTCCTTGACGCCGCCGAGGCCGACTTCGCCGAGCAGCTTGACGCCGGCGGCGGCGAGCTCCTTGAAATCTTCCTCGACCATCTCGCATTCGATCACCGGCGCGCCAGCGTGAACCTTCACGCCGCCAGGCCGCAGATTCCAGAATGCGCGCTGGGCGAAGATCGCCATTGCCTTGAGACCGACGACGTCGCGCGGGCGGCCGGGCATGTGTACTTCGCCGGCCGAGATCATCGTGGTGACGCCGCCATGTAAATTGCTGTCGATCCAGCCGATCTGGTTCTGCCGGGGCGTCCAGTCGCCCGCGACCGGGTGGACGTGGCTGTCGATCAGGCCGGGCGCGACCGTGGTGCCGTTCGCCTCGACGATAGTGGTCGCGCCTTCGGTGTTGAGGTCCTTGAAGCGGCCGATCGCGGTGATCTTGCCGTTCTCGGCGACAATGGTGTCGCCGTCCAGGATCGGCTTTTCCAGGGCGCCGGACAGGATCAGGCCGATATTCCGGACCACGAGCTTCGAAGGTCCGGTGGCCTGGGGTGCGTCATGCGCCATGGAAGGAGCTCCTTATTCCTAACTGCAACGCTTCCGATCTTGGGCAGCCTTGACCCCGGGAGCAAGCAGGATTATTCATTAGTACACGAATGATCGTGTACAAACGACGCATAGCTGCCCGCCTCGAAAACCGCAATTGACGCGACACGGATAGGTGAGATGAGCAATTTCAATCAGGAAAGCGTTTTGAGCGTCCACCACTGGACCGACACGCTGTTCTCCTTCAAGACCACCCGCAGCCCGACCTTCCGCTTCCGCAACGGCGAATTCACCATGATCGGGCTCAAGGTCGGCGAGAAGCCGCTGCTGCGGGCCTACAGCGTCGCCAGTGCCAATTACGAGGACACGCTCGAGTTCTTCTCGATCAAGGTGCCGGATGGCCCGCTGACCTCGCGGCTCCAGCATCTGAAGCAAGGCGACGAGATCATCGTCAGCCGCAAGGCGACCGGCACGCTGGTGATCGACAACCTCGAGGAGGGGCGCAACCTCTACCTCATCGGCACCGGCACGGGCCTGGCGCCGTTCCTGAGCGTGATCAAGGACCCCGAGACCTACGAGCGGTTCGAGAAGGTCGTGCTGCTGCACGGTTGCCGTCACGTCAAAGAGCTTGCCTATGGCGAGATGATCAACGAGACGCTGCCGAAGGACGAGCTGATCGGCGAGTACATCCGCGAGCAGCTCATCTACTATCCGACCGTGACGCGCGATCCCTTCCGCAACCGCGGCCGCATCACCGATCTCATCACCTCGGGCAAGCTGTTCGCCGACATCGGCCTGCCGGCCCTGGAAGCCGCCCACGACCGCGTTATGATCTGCGGCAGCCCGGCGCTGGTGGCGGATACCCGCGTGCTGCTGGGCGAGCGCGGCTTTATCGAGGGCAACCACGGCGAACCGGCCCAATTCGTCGTCGAAAAGGCCTTCGCCGAGCGCTAGGCGCGGAATCGTCTCGCAATAAGGCCGCATTTCCGCCACCGGGCGCCCGTTGCGGCGTCGATTCGGCACACGATACTATGTGGGAACGAATCAGCGGAGTTCCCACATGGTTGCGGACAGCGACAGCAACATCGCCTGGCACCGGGTCCAGTTGAAGAAGAACCGCGCCGAGTTGAAGGCGCTCGAGACTGCGCGCTTCACGATGGGCGAGATCGCGTCCTCGAAGCGGAACGGCCAGACCCAGAAGGCGATTGCGGAACTCAAGCGCAAGATCGCGCAGTCCGAGCGCGTGGTCGCTGATCACGACAAGCGCACGCGCAGACCACTCGGCACCGACCTGCAAAGCCTCAGCAATGGCAGCTGGAGCCATTGGGACGCCTACACGCAGCAGCAGCGCAAGACCGGCCAGCGCTCGCCGGGACGCGGATAGGCCGTCGTCTTCTCGCGCTAGTTCCGCCCCTTGTGCGCTGGCCCGCGTATACTATCTGGGCGCAACACCAGCAATCACTCCGGTGATCCCATGACAGTGCGCCTCGATTTCACCAGCGAGGCCTTCTTTCGCGATCCACCAAAGGCGATTGAGACACTGCGCAGGTCCGGCCCCGTGGTCGCGACACGATTTCCTCTCGTCGGCGACGTCTGGATCACCACGACCCATGACGCCACCGCGCAGGTTCTGAAGGACGGCGCGAGCTTCACGCTGCGCAAGGAGGACGGCGACGTCGCCGGTCTGCGCTGGTGGATGCCGAGATATGTCAGGACCATCGCCAATAACATGCTGACGATGGACGAGCCGGATCATACGAGGCTGCGCAGCATCGTGGACGAGGCCTTTCGTCGTCGCGCGATCGTCGCGATGGAGCCTCGCATACGGGCCATCGCCGACGGTCTCGCGGGCGAGCTGTTCGCGAATGAAGATCCTGCCGATCTCGTGCAGCGCTACGCGCGCATCCTGCCGCTCGCGGTGATCTCCGAGCTCCTGGGCCTGCCCTTGGCCGATCGTCAAAAATTCATCGCCTGGGCCAACGCGATGTCCTCGCTGACCAATGTCGTCAGTTTCTTCCGCCTGCTGTTCGCGTTCCGCAAGATGCGCGCCTATCTCGAACGGCAATTGCAGATCGCGCGTGCGCAGGGCGGCGAAGGCCTGATTGCCGAGCTGGTGCAGGTCGAGCGCGAGGGCGGCCAGATTACGCCGGATGAGATGGTCTCGATGGTGTTTCTGCTGCTTGCAGCCGGCTCCGAGACGACCACGCATCTCATCAGCGGTTCCGCCTATGAGCTCCTCAGAAGTCCCGGCCTGCGCGACTGGTTGGAGCAGGACTGGAGCCGCGTTGGGCTCGCGGTGGAGGAGTTCCTGCGCTTTGTTTCGCCGGTGCAATTCTCCAAGCCGCGCTATGTGCGGCGGGATGTCGTAGTCGAAGGCGTGCGCCTGAAGAAGGGCGATCGCGTCATGGTGATGCTCGCCGCAGCAAACATGGATCCGGCGATGCATGATCGTCCGGAAATCCTCGATCTCGAACGCAAGCCGAACCGTCATCTCTCGTTCGGAACAGGAATCCATTTCTGCCTCGGCCATCAGCTGGCGCGAATGGAGGCGGCCTGCGCGCTGGAGGCGCTGTTCGCGCGATGGCCGAAACTCGGCCTCGCCGTCGATCCAGCGCAGGTCCACTGGCGCAGGCGGCCGGGCCTTCGTGCCATCGCAAAGCTTCCCGTCACGCCAGAGGCTCACGGGACACGTACCGCGCCTGAAGGGATGATAGTTGATCGTTCCCTCGCGCGGGCGGACTGAGCTTTCTGCTTCGGCAAATCGTCGCTGATTGTGTTCCGCCAGGAACGGTGCGCAGCGCTTGCTGTTGTTCACCGGGACCGCGGGCGCGCCACCGAACAGGCTCCGTGCCCGAGGTTTCCAGATCTCACGGAGGTTGGATCATGACCAGCAGAATGCCGAATGTTCCGCCGGACAATCAGAGCCGGAAGGGAACTGGCGACCCCAAGCAAATGCCGTCTGATCAGGGCCCGCGCGGCCAACAGCGCGCGGAAAATCCGGACCAGCAGGGAGAGCAGGGCAACATCAAGCAGAACACGACCAATCAGGGATACCAGCAAGACCGCTGAGGAGGCGACATTCCATGTCGACATCCACCAAGACACCAAACAGCATTCGCCAGGGCGGCCCCGGCGCATCACATGAGAACGCGAAGGCGCCGTTGGAGGTGAAGAAGCCGCCTGCGGATGATTCACAGCGCAGCCACAGCCGCGTCTCGGGTGGCGGAGGCGAACACGACTCCCATCACGCGCACGATGAGGCCGGCAAGGGCGGAAGCAGGTGATGGAGATTTGGTGCAAGGCCCGCAACGGAAGCACTAACGAAGAACACTGTAAGAGGAGAAACCGATGCCAGGTGGGCACGGCAGCAAAACGCACTTCAGATCCGGCATGCATGGCAAAGGCGACGGCACCGGCGCATTGACCAACATACCCAAGGAGATGATCGGCGACAACATGGTGCTGTCCAACCGCGACAAGAAGCAGCATTCGGATATTCGCGGCATGGACGGCAAGTCCATCCAGACCGAGCAATATCAGGACCACGCAGCCAACCGGCTCGACGAGAAGCCGGAGGCTGACGAAACCTGAGAGCGTTCTCCGCTGAACTTGCGGACCGGTGTTCAGCCGGTCCGCTTTTTTGTCGGCGCGAGGTCGCGCTCCCAGCCGAATACGGAGCGACCGTCGAGATCTGGCGACGCCGCGCGCTCGCCGGCGATGTAGGCCTCGACCGACGGCCCGCGCGCCGTGCGTTCCAGCCGCCGCGCCTGGTCGTCGAGGCGCTTGATCGCCTGCATCTCCTCGTCACGTCCGAGCTTCGCGCTCTGGATTGCGCCCTTCAGCACGCGGATTGTTTCGTCATAGACCTTGATCGGGACGGGATAGGGATGCCGGTCCTTGCCGCCATGGGCGAGCGAGAAACGCGCGGGATCCTTGAAACGATAGGGCGCGCCGTGCACGACCTCGGCGACCATCGCCAGCGAGCGCACAGTGCGCGCGCCGACGCCCGGCGTCAGCAGCAGTTCCGGAAAATCGACCGGGCTGCGCTCGGCTGCGGCGGCCAGCGTGCCGTGCAGGCGGCGCGCGAACACGTCCTTGGGCCTGACATCGTGATGCGCCGGCATGATCAGGTGCGGCAGCATGGCCTGTGCCGGCTCGGGCACGGTCCCCATGAGCCGCTCGAATTCGGAGACGATGCGATCGGGGCCGAGATCCCCTAGGAGATCGAGCTGCGCGCTGCGCGAGATGTCGGCGCGATGGTCGGTGAGATTGACGATCTCCCCCTGTTGCGGCCCGTCAATCGCGCAATGCGGCGTATCGACGAAGCTCTTCAGGGCCTCGGAATGCCAGTGATAGCGTCGTGCCTGCCGCTTGTCGCCATTCATGCCCTGCTGCACCACCGTCCATTTGCCGTCGGCGGTAACGAAGAAGCCGTGGAGATAGAGGTCGAAGCCGTCCTGCACGGCCGCGCTGTCGACCTTCGCCACCAAGCGGCTGGCGCGGGTCAGCTTTGCGCCGTCGAATCCAACGCGGTCGCCGAGTTGCATCAACTCATCCGGCGTCTTGCGCGAATGCTGACCGCGGCCGCCGCAGACATAGATCCCGAGCTCGTCCTGGAGCGGCCCGAGCCCGCGCTTCAGTGCGCCGATCACGGAGGTCGTGATGCCCGAGGAGTGCCAGTCCATTCCCATGACGGCGCCGAATGACTGGAACCAGAACGGATGGGACAGCCGCTGGAGGAACGCATCGCGGCCATAATGATGCACAATCGCCTGCGTGACGATCGACCCCAGCGAGGCCATGCGGCTTGCCAGCCACGGCGGAACCCGTCCGGTGTGCAAGGGAAGATCGGCGCTGCCGCTACGTCGAGTCATGACTGCCCCAAACTAGTCCAGTTCGGCAACGGTTGCACCTGTGGAATGCTGCGTTGCACAGGGCGGGGGAGCGAAGCCGGCCGGGAGGCGTTGAGCCGGCTACGCGAATGCAAAGACGGGGACAGCAATGAATTGGCAGGCCCTCCTGGCCGACATCGACAGGATGTTCGGCTGGATACCGTCGTGGTTTGTCGGCCTCAGCCTGGTGCTCGGCGCGGTTCTGCTGGCCCTTGCCCTCCATCGGCTTGCGGCCTGGCTTCTCAATCGCGCCTTCGGAACTCGTCTGCCGCTCCTCAGCGTGTTCATCGAGCGCACGACGGGCCCAGCTCAGTTGGCGTTGTGTCTTGGCGCGGTCGCATTGGTGCTTCCGCTCGCGCCGCTCGACGACACGATCCGCACGCCGCTGATGCGGCTGTTCGTGGTGGCTGTCATCGCGCTGATCGGCTGGATCTCGATCCGGATCGTCGACATGAGTGCGGCGCGCTATCTGCAGAACTTTCGCGACGTCACCGAGAATTTCGTCGCCCGCAAGCACGTCACGCAGGTCCGCGTGTTCAAGCGCGTCACCGACACCATCATCGTCATCATCACGGTGTCGACCGCGCTGATGACGTTCGACTCGGTCCGGCAATACGGCGTCAGCCTGTTCGCCTCCGCCGGCGCCGCTGGTATCATCGTCGGTCTGGCCGCACGGCCGCTGCTCAGCAATCTGATTGCGGGCTTGCAGATCGCCATCACCCAGCCGATCCGCATCGAGGACGCGGTGATCATCGAGAACGAGTGGGGATGGGTCGAGGATATCACCGCGACCTATGTCGTGATCCGGCTGTGGGACTGGCGCCGCATGGTGGTGCCGCTGTCCTACTTCATCGAAAAACCGTTCCAGAACTGGACCCGCGACACCGCATCCTTGATCGGCGTGATCGCGCTTCACGTCGACTATCGTGCCGACGTCCCGCGCATTCGACGCTGGCTGGAAGAGGCAGTGAAGCAGTCCAAGCTCTGGGACGGTGCGGTGGTCAATCTCCAGGTGATTGACGCGGACTCGCGCACCATAGAGCTGCGGGCACTGGTCAGCGCGAGGAACGCGCCGCAGTCGTGGGACCTGCGCTGCGAGATCAGGGAGAAGCTCGTGGCCTTCATTCGTGACGAGATGCCGGAGGCGTTGCCGCGCGAGCGGGCGATCCTGATCCCGTCGGGCGGAGGCGATGATGCCGATTTCATGCGAGGCACTGCGCCGCCGGAGAAGATGCGCGCGCGTGCACATAGCTGACGCGGCTTGCTTCTGAACAGCCTCACTGCGCGCGGATGTTGGCAGCCTTCAGCACCGGCTCCCATTTGGTCGCCTCGGCGTGCATATAGGCGTCAAACTCCTTGGGCGTTGAGCCGACCGGCGTTGCGCCGATCTTGCCGAGCGTCGACAGCACATTCGCATCCTGCAGCGCCGCCTTGAGATCGGTCTCGAGCTTTGCCACGATCTCGGGCGGCATCTTTGCCGGGCCGAGGACGCCCCACCAGACCGAGACGTCATAGCCGGATATGCCGGCTTCCGCGATCGTCGGAACGTTGGGCAGCGCCTTGGAGCGCTCGGCCGAAGTCACCGCGAGCGCACGCACCGGGCCGCCTTCGAGCTGGCCGATCGCTTCGGCGAGCGGATTGATGCTAAGCGGGATCTCACCGGCGATCACGGCCGTCAGCGCGGGCGCGCCGCCCTTGTAGGGGATCGCGACGATCTTGGTGCCGGACATATGCTTCAACAGTTCGCCAGCCAGATGCGCCGAGGTGCCGTTGCCTGACATGCCGTAGGAGAGCTTGTCCGGCTCCTTCTTCGCAGCAGCCAGGAGATCGCCGAGTGTCTTGTAGGGACTGTCCTTGGCCACGACGATCGCGAGCGGTGAGGAAGCGACTTCGGTGATCGCGGTAAAGTCCTTGAATGTGTCGTAAGGCACGCTCGGATAGATGAACTGGTTGAGCGGATGACCGCTCGCGACCAGGATCAGCGTGTAACCATCAGGCGCGGCCTGCGTCAGCGCCTGCGAGGCGACGATGCCGCCGGCGCCGGGACGATTGTCGACCACCGGCTGCTGGCCCCAGGTTTTTGCGAGTGCCTGTCCCAGCGTGCGCGCGAGTACATCGACCGCGCCGCCGGCCGCGTAGGGGACCAGGATGTGGACCGGCTTGCTCGGATAATTGTCGGCGGCCTGCGCGCCGCCCGCCAGCAGCAGACCGGCGCTCAGCACCAAACCGCCAATTCTCTTGTTCAAACCCAGCATTTTTCCCAGCACTCCTTGCAGGCACTCGCATCCTTGCGACGGTCTCCAAACCGTCCTGGACACTGCCCATGGTTTTTGTTGACGAGACCTGATCTTTTGTACGATAGTACAAATGACATGGTACGCAAGCCCACCAGCAAGGAATCGGCCCGCAAGCCGAACATGCGCGAGGCGATCCTCGCCGCGGCCGAGGAGCTGTTCGCCATCAACGGCTTCAATGCCGTCTCGGTGCGCGACATCGCGGTGGCCGCCGGGGCCAATCCCGGCAGCGTGACCTACCATTTCAAGACCAAGGACGGTCTGCTGCTGGAGATCTACCGGCGCCATTGCGGTCCGATGAACCTGCGCCGTTCCGAACTGCTCGCGGCCGCAAGGCGCGTGCGCGATCTCCAGGACCGCCTGGAGGCGATCGTGCGCGCCTATGTGGTGCCGGCCTTCACCTCCGGCAGCGATCTCGCCGGCGGCGGGGCGCGCTTCACGCGGCTGCGCGCCGTGATGTCGGCCGAAGGCAACGAGGTCGCGCGAAAAATCATCGCGCAGACCTTCGACGACACCAGCCACGCCTTCATCGATGCGATCCACGAGAGCCTGCCGCATATCCCCCGCACCGATATCGTCTGGCGCAGCCACTTCCTGCTCGGCGCACTCTATTATTCACTGGTGACGCCGGACCGCGTCTCGCGCCTGTCGCGCGGTGCGGCCGACGGCAGTGATCCCGCCAACGCCATCGAGCAATTGGTGCAGGCCACCGTTGCCGCGTTCCAGGCGCCGGCTCTGGATCAGGCCGCGCCGGCGCCGCGGCGGCCGGTCGTCAGCAGCAAGACTTGAACGAGCGTCTCGCTTCGGCGGTTCACCTGATGACGATGATGTACACTCCGACCATTCCGCCGCCCGACCCGAATACGCGCGCGCCGAAGTTCAAGCTGCCGAAGCTGTCGTGTGATGCGCATTGTCACATCTTCGGTCCCGGCGCGAAGTACCCTTATGCGCCCGGTCGCTCCTACACACCACCGGATGCGCCGCTGGAGGATTTCCGCACGCTGCATGCCAGGCTTGGCGTCGAGCGTGCCGTCATCGTCAATGCCAGCGTGCACGGCACCGACAACACGGTGGCCCTCGATGCCATTGCGCAGAGCAATGGCGCCTATCGGGCGGTTGCCAATATCGACGACACCATCACCGAACGCGGGCTTCGCGTGCTGCACGAGGGCGGCTTTCGCGGCTGCCGCTTCAATTTCGTCCGCCATCTCGGCGGCGTGCCCGACAAGGGTGTGTTCGATCGCGTCATCGCCATGGTCGCGCCGCTCGGCTGGCACATCGACCTGCATTTCGACGCGATCGACCTGCCTGACTATACCGACATGCTGGCGAAGCTGCCGCTGAGCTACACCATCGACCATATGGGACGGGTGAAGGCGTCCGACGGGCTCGACCAGCTCCCGTTCGAGATCCTGATCGAGCTGATGCAGCGCGACGAGAAATGCTGGGTCAAGATCTGCGGCTCGGAGCGGGTGTCCTCGAGCGGTCCGCCGTTCACGGATGCGGTGCCGTTCGCACGAAAAATCGTCGAGACCGCTGCCGACCGCGTCATCTGGGGCACGGACTGGCCGCATCCCAACGTCAAGGTGATGCCGAACGACGGCGATCTCGTCGACCTCATTCCGCTGTTCGCGCCGGAGCCGGAGTTGCAGCAGAAGATCTTGGTCGACAATCCCGCGCGCTTGTTCGGGTTCGACCGATGACGTTGCTGAAGACCGACAAGCTGCGCGGGATGCATACGAACGAAAGGAGTGTCCCATGAAAACAGGTCTCGTGATCACCGCCCACCCCGGCGATTTCGTCTGGCGCGCCGGGGGCGCCATCGCGCTGCATGCGAAGAAGGGCTATCGCATGAAGATCGTCTGCATGTCCTTCGGCGAGCGCGGCGAAAGCCAGTTCGCCTGGAAGGAGAAGGGCGCGACGCTGGAATCGGTCAAGGCCGGGCGCAAGGACGAGGCGGAGCGGGCGGCGAAGCTTTTGGGCGCCGAGATCGAATTCTTCGACTGCGGCGATTATCCGCTGAAGCTCACTGAAGCGCATTTCGACCGCATGGTCGACATCTACCGCGAGCTCAACCCGAGCTTCGTGCTGACGCATGCGCTCGAAGACCCCTATAATTTCGACCATCCTAATGCGGCGCATTTCGCGCAGGAGACGCGTGTGGTCGCGCAGGCGATGGGCCACAAGCCCGGCGCGCAGTATAAATATTCGGCGCCGCCGGTGTTCCTGTTCGAGCCGCACCAGCCCGAGCAGTGCAATTACAAGCCCGACCTGCTCCTCAAGATCGACGAGGTCTGGAAGGAGAAATACGAGGCGTTCCAGATCCTGGCCGCGCAGAAACATCTCTGGGGCTATTACGAGCGCGTCGCGCTGAATCGCGGCATTCAGGGCAGCCGCAACACCGGCGTGCCCATGACCTATGGCGAAGCCTATCAGCGCCTGTTTCCGACCGTCGCGGAGGAGCTGGCATGAAGCCGGTCGTCGTTCGTAACATCAAGCGTGCTGACCGGCCGGCATGGCGGAATACGGCGTCTCGACCGTGCACGAGGCCTATGGGCGCGTCGGCCTGATGAAGCCTTACTTGCGACCGGTCTGGTCGGGCGCGGCAATTGCGGGGCCTGCCGTCACCGTGCTGGCGCAGCCCGGCGACAATTGGATGATCCATGTCGCGGTCGAGCAATGCAGGAAGGGGGACATCCTCGTCGTGGGCTGCACCACCGACAATACCGACGGCATGTTCGGCGAGCTGCTGGCGACTTCGCTCCAGGCGAGGGGCGTGCAGGGCCTGATCATCGACGCAGGCTGCCGCGACGTCAAAGCGCTGCACGAGATGAAGTTTCCGGTATGGTCGCGCGCGGTCTCGGCCAAGGGCACGGTCAAGGCGACGCTCGGCTCGGTCAACATTCCCGTGGTCTGCGCCGGCGTTAGCGTCGATCCCGGCGACGTCGTCGTGGCCGACGACGATGGCGTCGTCGTGGTGCCGAAGCGGTATGCCGCCGAAGTAGCTGAGAAGGCGAAGAAGCGCAACGCGGACGAAGGCGGCAAGCGCACGCGGCTCGCCTCGGGCGAGCTCGGCCTCGACATGTACAGCATGCGGGAAGCGCTGGCGAAGGCGGGTCTCGTCTACGTCGATAACCCCGAGGACGTCTGAGAGCGACGAGAGGCGGAGCGAGTAGATGGATCGTCTCAAGCTGAAGGCCGTGCTCGGCAGTCACCCCCACGTCCAGGCGGTGAAGAATGGAGAGCTCCGCCCCGAGCTCTTCGATCTCGACTTCATCGAGTACACGCCGACCAACACCGCGTTCAAGCCGATGGTGCGGGAGCAGGCCTTCGACGTCTGCGAGATGGCGATCGTCACCTTTCTGATGGCGAAGGCGCATGGCAAGCCGCTTGTGCTCCTGCCGGCGACCATGCTCGGCCGTTTCCAGCATTCCTACGCGCTCTACAATCCCGCGCGGGGACCGCTCGGACCGTCCGATCTCGAAGGCAAGCGCGTCGGCATCCGCTCGTTCACGACCACGACCGGCGCCTGGATCAGGGGGATCCTCGCCAACGACTATGGCGTGAACCTCGACAAGATCCGCTGGATCACCTTCGAGGATCCGCACGTCGCCGAATATGTCGACACCACCGAGCGTGCCCCGAAGGACAAGAAGATCCTGCAGATGCTGCTCGACGGCGAGCTCGACGCGGTCCTCGGCGAGGCCTCGAACGATCCGAAGCTAAAGCCCTTATTTTCCGATCCCGCTGCAGAAGCTGCCAAATGGTATGCCCGGCGCAGCGTCGTGCCGGTCAACCATCTCGTGGTCGTGACTGAGCAGCTCGCGAAATCGCGCCCCGACGTGGTCGCAGGCATCTATGATCTTCTCAAGCGCAATAAAGAGCGGATGGGGCCCGCAGCCTCGCCGGATCTCCTCCCGTTCGGAGTAGAGGCGAACAGGAAGCCGCTCGAGCTGATTGTCGGCTACGCATTCCAGCAGGCGCTGATCCCGCGCCGCTATGCGGTCGAGGAGCTGTTCGACGCGACAACGCGAGGATTGGACTGATGGCGGATCCGAAGCGATGGCGGATCGGGCTGGTCGGGTATGGTGAGGTCGGCAGGATTTTGGCCGAGGATTTGCGCCAGCAGGACATCAAACTCGCTGCCTATGATATCAAGCTCGGTGGCGAGCAGGGGGCACCGCTGAAAGAGCATGCGGCGAAATTCGGGGTGACGCTCGCAATCTCTCATACCGAGTTGGCCGCGAAATGCGATTTGATTATCTCCGCGGTCACCGCCAGCCAGGCTGTGCCGGTGGCGAAGGCCTGTGCGGCTGCGATCAACCAGGGCACCTGGTTCCTCGATTTCAACTCGGCCTCTCCAGGCGCCAAGCAGCGCGCGGCGGCACTGATCGATGGCGCTGCCGGCCGGTATGTCGAGGGCGCGGTGATGACCTCGGTGCCGCCTTATCGCATCAAGGTGCCGCTGCTGCTCGGCGGTCCCGGCGCGAGGGAGATCGAGCCGCTTCTGAACGCGATCGGCTTTGCCGCGAAGGTTACGAGCGACAAGCTCGGCGTGGCTTCGGCAGTGAAGATGTGCCGCAGCATCATGATCAAGGGCCTCGAGGCCATGGTCATCGAGAGCTTTACGACCGCGCGCGCCTATGGGGTCGAGGATGCGGTGCTGGCCTCGCTCGCGGAGACGTTTCCCGCCATCAATTGGGAGACGCAGGGCGCCTATTTCTTCCAGCGTGTGATCGAGCACGGCCGCCGACGTGCCGAAGAAGTGCGTGAGGTCGCCGAGACCGTGCGCGAGGCAGGGCTGACGCCATGGTCTGCGGAGGGCACCGCCGAGCGTCAGGCGTGGGTCGCCGATCTCGCCGATGAAGGGCTGTTTGGCCCCAGGGGCGCCAGGGAGTTCGCTCGCAGCGCCGATTGGCGTACCGAGGCAGATCGGATACTGGCGAAGATCAAGCGTTGACGCCGAACGCGTGCGTTCAGCTCAAGACCGTGCAGGCGTCGCGATAGTTCGAGATTTCGTCGCGGGCGCGCTCGATCAAGTCGACCAGGCTCTTGGCCTTGCGGACGACCTGCTCCCTGGCGGGCGCGGTGCGGAACTCCGTGAGGATCATGCGGATGCACTTGTCGGCCGTATCGAGCGCCAAGAGCGCGCGGGTCATGTCGGCTTGCGTGTGGATCGCCGAGATATCGAGGCCGGATAGCACTTCGCCGATTCCAGTCAGCCGCTTGACGGCCGTTTCCGCGGGCGTGTTGGCCCGAATGGAGCGATAATCGATGCTACTGAATGCGTTGAACATATATACTTCCCGACTGAACCCAGATGGTTCAGAGCGCCCCCTTAGTATGATCCGGACGGCCTCTTGTTCAATGCGCACAGCTACGGTCCGGGATTCTACCGGACTCGGATCTTGAGCCGGAATCGGCTGTGAAACGGGAACGAAACGGTCCGATGATCAGCTGTGTTCCCGACGATGTTACCGTTGGAAGTTCGACCCAGGAACGCATTCAGCTCCCGGGCCGGAACAGAGCGGGCCGTTGCCGCGCGAATGTCTGTCGGCCGCTCTTGAAGCCCATCACGATATCGGGCAGCTCGGCGATGGCGAAGCGGCTGTTCTTGGTATCGAGCACGACGAGATCGGCGGGATTGCCGAGCTTGATACCGTAGTCGTCGAGGTTCATCAGCCGCGCCGGCAGTTCGGTCACGAGATCGAGGCAGGTGTCGAAATCCCTCACCGAGGCGTGCGCGACGTTGGCGTAGAAGTTTGCCATCCGCAGCAGCGAGGCGTCGCCGAACGGCGTGAAGGGATTGAGCACATTGTTGGTCGCGATCGAGCACACGACGCCGTCGCCCGCGAGCCTGTGGGCGAGTGTCAACCCGCGAGGCGCGTTGTGGGTGGCTTCGCGCCCCATCAGATACAGATCGGTCGCGGGCAGTACGGTGACGGCGATGCCGGCTGTTGCGAGTTGCGCGGTGGCAGCCTTCATCCGCTCCGGGGGCAGGGCCGAGAGTTTTGTCGCATGGCCGATCGCGACCCGTCCCTGATAGTTGCGCCGCTCGGTCTGCCGGCAGACTTCGTCGAGATGCCACCAGGAGGGATCGAGATCGAAATCCAGATGGAGGTCAACATCGACGTCGAACTCCTGCGCGAGATCGAAGATGCGCTCGAGGTGCGCATTCGGGTCGGTGTCGGTATAAGGACAGCCTCCGATCACGTCGCCGCCGTCACGCAAGGCCTGGACCAGCAGGTTCTCAGCTCCGGGATCGTTGGTCAGGCCTTCCTGCGGGAAGACGCAGAGCGACAGGTCGATCGCCCAGGCGTAGTCGCGCCGCAGCGCCTTCACCGCCTCGAAGCTCCGCAGGCCGATCCGTGGATCGATTTCCACATGTGTGCGCATGCGCGTCGTGCCATGCACGATCGCGCGTTCAAGCACCTTGGCGCCGCGGGCGTAGACGTCCTCGATGGTGAAATCGCGTTTCATTGCCGACACGGCCCGGATGGCGTCACTGAGACTGCCGTGATTGTGCCCGCAGCGGTCGAGCAGGCAGGCCTTGTCGAGATGAATGTGGGTGTCGACGAAACCTGGCAGGGCCAGGTGCCCGCCGATATCGACCTCGACCGCTTCACAGGCGAGCTTCGGCTCGATCGCGGCGATCCGGCCGGCTTTCACGCCGATGTCGACGGGCGCGGCGGATGATCGCAACAGTGCGTTACGAAAGATCAGGTCGAAGGCGGGCTGGGTGATCATGGCTCTTGCGGACAGAATTTAGAGCAATCAGCCGGGATCGGCGGCTCCAGATTGTCGGCAGTGTAGCGGGGCAGATGTTCAAAATATATGCATGGATTTTACGAGACTGGCGCTAGTATTCCGCGAATCCCGGGAGAACCAGCCATGTCCGTTGCCGCAAGAGGCGAAGCCCCACCAATGTCCGACGCCGCGATTGTGGAGGCCTATCTCACGGCATCGATGATCCCGGATCCGGACGCTGCGGCGGCCTATATGGCGCCGGGCACCGTGATCACCTTCACCGGCGGGCGCGAGTTCGATCATCCGCGCGGCCCGACCGGCTTCAACGCCAAGCGCTACCGCTGGGTCAAGAAGAAGATGGACCGGTTCGATGTCTGCCCCGGCGACGGCGAGACCGTGGTTTACAGCGTGGGCACGCTCTACGGCGAATGGATGGATGGGACACCTTTCGAGGGCAACCGTTACGTCGACCGCTTCGTGGTGCGCAATGGCAAGATCACCAAGATGGACGTCTGGAACGACAGTGCCGAGCGCATCCTGGTCCAGCGCGGCATCGAGGCGTAGCAGCCATTGCGCTGTTCGGGCGAGACCCCTTCGGCGCAAACGAGCGGCCGCTCGTCATATCGAAAGCTGTGATAGCTGATAGGCGCAGGCACGTCTGGCGGCTGGAGCGCGCCTGCGCTATCAAAAGCCGTGACTGCGCCCGGCATGGAGGCGCGAGCCCCTTAGGAGCAGCCGATGCGTCTAGCTACCGTTATCGTGGCCCTCACATGTCTTGCCGGCGCGGCCTCAGCCGAAGATCTGTCGGGCACGCTCCAGAAGATCAAGGAGACCAAGAAGATCACGCTCGGCTATCAGGAGGCCTCGGTCCCCTTCAGCTATCTGGATGGCAACCAGAAGGCGGTCGGCTTTGCCATGGACATCTGCCTCAAGATCGTCGATGCCGTGAAGAAACAGCTGGGCATGCCCGACATCGCCGTCGACACGCTCGCCGTGACGTCGTCGAACCGGATTCCCCTGATGGTCAACGGCACGCTCGATCTGCATTGTTCGGCGACCACGAACAACGCCGATCGCCAGAAGCAGGTCGCCTTCACCAACACGCATTTCCTCAGTGCGACGCGATTTGCAGCCAAGAAGGCCGCAAAGATCAACACCATCGACGATCTCAAGGGCAAGGCGGTCACGGCCGTGGCTGGCTCGGTCAACCTGACGCAACTCGCCAAGGTCAATACGGAACGCAACCTCGGCATCAATGTGATGCCGGCCAAGGACCAGGCCGAAGCCTTCCTGCTGCTGGAAACCGATCGCGCCCAGGCCTACGCACTCGATGACGTGCAGCTGGCGGTTGCGATCGCGCGCTCCAAGGAGCCGCAAGCCTACATGATCAGCGAGGAGGCGTTCTCGAAGCCCGAGCCTTACGGCATCATGCTGCGGCGAGAGGACGCGCCGTTCAAGGCGCTCGCCGATCGCGCGACGGCGGAGCTCTATGCCAGCCCGGAGATCGAGGTGCTCTATAAGAAATGGCTGCAATCGCCGACGCCGCCGAACGGCCTCAACTACAACGTCCCGATGTCGTCGGCCCTGCGCAATGCCTTCAAGAAGCCGAGCTGGAGCGCAGATCCTGATGTGTACGTGGTGAACTGAGGCGAGGGCGGCCTGCCGCAATCGGGCGGCATGACGGTCGAGGTGCTGAACTAGGGCGCGCTCGGAAGCGCACCCAGGCGACGCGCGCGTCCCAACAGCCTACATGCGTTGCGATAGGTCGGCACTTCCACCCACAGGCCATTCACCAGCGCGCGATCTTCGCCTCGGCTGCGTGCCGCGTCGAAGCCCGCGACGATTGCGTCGGCGTGCGCGATCTCGCCAGCTCCCGGCGTGAATACATCATTGAGGCACTTCGCATGCTCGGGCAGGACCAGGGATTTGCTACGGTAACCGAGGCGACGGGATAGAGTTGCCTCGCGAACGGCGCCTCCGACGTCGCTGAACGTATAGGGTGCATCGATCGGTTCGATGTTTGCTGCACGTGCTTCCACTATGAAGCGCTTTCGAGCATACTCGAGCTCGAGGCCATCCGCGCCCCGCTCGGCACATAGATCATTGGCCAGGTCCTCGGCTCCAAGGAGCGCACAACGAACGCGGGAGCTGGCTGCGGCCATCGCGCGGACCTCGATAACTCCCAACGCCGTCTCGCAGACGGGAAGGATTTCCGTACTGCCTTTGTCGAGGTCGAGCTGGTTTTCCCAATGCGAGATCGCTGCGTCCAGGGCATGCATTTGGGCCGCCCTGTCGCTCATGGGATAGGCGACGACGTCGGGACGCGCCGTCATGGCTGCCGCAAGATCCAGCAGCCCATCGGTCTCCAGGGCATTGATGCGGATGGCGGCAAGGCGTTGCCGCCGGCGACATTCTTTCACGAAACCGTCGAGCAGTCCGCGTGCCTCGCCGCGTCGTGCGGGAGGCGTAAAGTCCTCGAGATCGACGATGAGAGCATCCGCGTCGCTCTCCAGCATCTTCGCATGCGCAGCGCGATCCGCTCCGGGCCCGAAGAGCCAGGTGCGACGGATGTCGGGATCGGGAAGGGCCATCGAATTGCCTAGGCGTTCGAATATTTCTTCAGTTCGAACCGCGCGATCTGGTTCCTGTGAACCTCGTCCGGGCCGTCGGCAAGCCGCAGCAACCGCGCGGTGGCGTAGGCCTGGGTCAAACCGAAATCGTTCGAGGTGCCGCCGCCGCCATGGGCCTGGATCGCCCAGTCGATGATCTGGCAGGCCATGTTGGGTACGGCGACCTTGATCATCGCGATCTCGGCCTTCGCCACCTTGTTGCCGACCGTGTCCATCGCGTAGGCCGCGTTCAACGTCAGCAGGCGGGCCTGCTCGATCATGAGGCGGGCTTCCGCAATGCGCTCCTGCGTCACCGTCTGCTCGGAGACCGGCTTGCCGAAGGCGACGCGGCTGCGCACGCGGCGGCACATCTTCTCCAGCGTGCGTTCGGCGAGGCCAATCAGCCGCATGCAGTGGTGGATTCGGCCGGGACCGAGGCGGCCCTGCGCGATCTCGAAACCGCGGCCCTCGCCGAGCAACATGTTTTCCCGGGGCACGCGCACATTGGTGAAGACGACCTCGGAGGCGCGGTCGGGCACGCCGTAGAAGCCGAATACGGGCAGGGCGCGCTTCACCTCGATGCCTGATGTCTCCATCGGCACCAGGATCATCGATTGCTGCTTGTGCCGGTCGGGATTGTCGGGATCGGTCTTGCCCATGAAGATGCAGATCTTGCAGCGGGGATCTGTCGCGTTGGTCGTGTACCATTTGCGCCCGTTGATCACGTAATGGTCGCCGTCGCGCACGATCGAGCTTTCGATGTTGGTCGCATCGGACGATGCGACCGCAGGCTCCGTCATGGCGAAGCAGGAGCGGATCTCGCCCGCGAGCAGTGGCTTCAGCCAGCGCTCCTTGTCCTTCTCGGTGCCATAGCGCTCCAGCACCTCCATGTTGCCGGTATCGGGCGCCGAGCAGTTGAACACCTCCGGCGCAAGGTGCGAGCGGCCCATCACCTCGCAGAGCGGGGCATATTCGAGATTGGTCAGGCCCGCGCCATGGCCGGATTCCGGCAGGAACAGATTCCAGAGGCCTTCCTTGCGCGCCAGCGGCTTCAACTCTTCGACGACGGGATAGACCTTCCACGGCCCGAGCTCCTCCGCCTCGCGATAGAACCGCTCCTCGTTCGGATAGATGTGCCGGTCCATGAAGCTTTCGAGCCTACGCTTGAGCTCGACGACTTTAGGCGACATCGGGTAGAGCATCTCTGGTCTCCTTGGTCGATCGGCCGCAGGTTCAGCCGATTTCGAGATAGTCCGGGCCGGGCAACTTGCGGAAGGGCGCGGTCGGCAGCGTCTGGTACCAGAACGCGACCGAGGCGATGTCGTCCTGCAAGGGAAGGTATTTTCCGTCCTTCGCGCCGGGCAGCCAGCCCAGCGCCTGGATCGTCACCCGCAAATCGGAGCGGAAGCGCACGGGATCGGGGATGTGCCAGCGATAGAGGCCGAAGCGCTGCTGCGATTTGTAGACGCCATCGGGGCGGATCACCTGCGGCAGGCCGGCATAGGGCGTGGTGAATTCCTGGTAGCGCGATTGTCCCTGGCCGCCATGCGCGACATGGGGATCGAAATTGTAGGCACCGCAAAAATAGTCCTCGGTGCCGGTGCCGCAAATCGTCGGGAATTCGCCATCGCCGTCGATGAAGAACTTGATCTCGCCTTCGCCCCACCAGCCGTTGTTGTTGACGCCCCAGGCCATGTAGGTGCCGACATAATGGCCGGCGCCGCTGATGCCGTCGAGGATGGTGTAGACCTCCTTGTAAGGCAGCGGATTGGTGCGACGGAACTGCGCATGGAAATAGCCGCAATCCTCGGGCACGTCGGTCAGGGCGTAGTTGATCTGGTAGTAGACCGTGAGCTGCTCCTCGCTGCGGTTCTCCAGCGTAAAGCGCGCACGCTTGCGAAACGGCATTTCCCAATAGCAGTTGAAGGCGCGGCCGGGGTTGACGCAAACGGCGAGCGAGGACACTTGCGCGAACTCTTCCCATCCGCAGGCGAAGAAATCGCCCGCCGGGCATTCGACGCTCGGCTGTTCCTGGTCGTCCCAGTAGATGCGCAGAATGGAGTGGCGCAGCCGTCCGCGCGCCAGCGTCATCCAGATCTGCTGGATCGCGCCCTGACCTTGGATGTCGGCGAGCGTGAAGGTCGTGCCCGGATCGATGACGACATAGGGCGAGACCTTCCAGCCCTGTCCGAGATCGCGCGCCTGGCGCGCGGCGGGGCCGTCGACGGACGTGCCGCCCTTGCCCTTCTCGCCGGTGAAGTTCTCGGGGCTGATCGAGCGCGTCTGCGCATTCGACAGGCGTGATAGATTGCCGAGATGCAGGCCCAATCCGGAAAACGCCATGGTGTCCTCGATAGGGGATTAGCGACATTTCGCTATATCGCCTCCAAATCTACCAAAAGATGAAGACGATCGCGCACGGACAGGCCCGTGCGCGATCGCCGAGCTTCACGCGACGCGGTACTCCCTGAATTTCTCGCGCAGGGCCGACTTCAGCACCTTGCCGGTCCCCGTCATCGGAAATTCGTCGAGGAATTCGACGGCGTCCGGCATCCACCAGCTCGCGATCTTCGGGCGCATGTGGTCGAGCAGGGTCTTGCCGTCGACCGTCGCGCCCTTTTTGCGGACGACGAGGAGCAGGGGGCGCTCCTGCCATTTCTCATGGTTGATCGCGACCACGGCGGCCTGCAGCACATCGGGATGGGACAAGGCAACGTCCTCGAGTTGAATCGAGGAGATCCATTCGCCGCCGGACTTGATGACGTCCTTGGAGCGGTCGGTCAGCGTGACATGGCCTTGAGGATCGATCACGGCCATATCGCCGGTGATCAGCCAGCCGTCGCGGTCGAGGCCTTCGTCGAGCTTCATGTAGCCCGACGCAACCCACGGCCCGCGGGCGCGCAGATGACCGACGGTGTTGCCGTCGCGCGGCAGCTCAACGCCGGCATCGTCGACGATGCGCAAGGCCGTGCCGAAACAGGCGCGGCCCGAGACCTGGCGCCGGTCGAACTTCTCCTTGTCGCCGAGATGCTCCGAGCCCGGCCGCAAGCCCGGCATCGAGCAGCCCAGGGCCTCGGTCATGCCCCAGGCCTGGATATAGTCGATGTCATAGTCGCGCTTCAGCTTCTCGATCATCGCGCGCGGCGGCGCCGAGCCTGACGACAATGTTGCGCGCAACGTCGAGAACTTGCTGCCGGTGCGGCCCAGCCAGTCAAGCAGGATCAGCCAGAAGCTCGGCACACCCGCCGATAGCGTCACCTTCTCTCCTTCGAGCAGTTCATAGAGCTTGTCGGGTTCGTAGTTGCGGCCGGGCAGCACCAGCTTCGAGCCGGTATAGGGCGCGGTGAATGGCATGTTCCAGCCATTGCCGTGGAAGAGAGGCGCCATCGGCATCATCACTTCGCGCACGCCTTCGACATGTCCCGGCAGGAAGTCGAAATTGCAGCAGGTCATGGTCTGCAGGATCGCGGCGCGGTGCGAATAGATCACGCCCTTGGGGTTGCCCGTGGTCCCCGAGGTGTAGCAGATCGTGGAGGCGGACTTTTCGTCGAACTCCGGCCAAGTGAAGCCGGCGTCGTCCTCCCTGTCCAGAAGCTCTTCGTAGCAATGCACGTTGGCAAGCTTGGTCTCGGGCATGCGCTCGCGCGATGACATCACGACGTAAGCCTCGATCGTCCTCAGCTGCGGCGCGATCGCCTCGACGAGCGGCAGCGTGGCGCGGTCGATGAACAGCAGGCGGTCTTCGGCGTGATTGATGATGTAGACCAGCTGTTCGGGAAACAGCCGCGGGTTCACGGTGTGCAGCACATAGCCCATGCCCGGCGCGGCGTAGAACATCTCGAAATGACGATGGGTATTCCAGGCCAGCGTGCCGACGCGATCGCCGGGATTCATGCCGAGCCGCTTCAACGCCAGCGCCATGCGCTTGATGCGCGGATGAGCGTCCGCGTAGGTGTAGCGATGAATGTCGCCCTCGATCTCGCGCGCGACGATCTCGGCTTCGCCGTGATAGTCCGCGGCAAATTGGATCAAACCGCTGATCAGAAGCGGCATGTCCATCATCAATCCCTGCATGGTCTCCTCCTGAGCCACGTCGTTGCGTGGCGTACGCTTGTGATTTGCGCTTGAGGTTAGCGGAACGTCGCGTGGCGTTCACGCAAAAAGATGGGACGCGATTGCATGCGTCGCTTTTTCGGGGCTAACTGATCCGAGCTGCCGGCGAAGCAGCGCTCTCCGTGGAGGAATTGCATGTCAGCGGAAAGACACAAGACCGGTGCAGCCGGCGAACCTACGGTCGATATTGCGGCTCTGCGCGCGCGCTATCGCGACGAGCGCGACCGCCGTTTGCGGGCCGAAGGCAAGGCTCAGTATGTCGAGGTAGCCGGTGATTTCGGCCACTACCTCGACGACCCCTGGGCCGATCCCGGATTTGCGCGCGCACCCATCAGTGAAGAGACTGAAGTGCTGGTCGTCGGCGGCGGCTTCGGCGGTCTTCTCTGTGGCGCGCGCTTGCGCGAGGCCGGCGTCGATGATTTCCGCATCGTGGAAAAGGCTGCCGACTTCGGCGGCACCTGGTACTGGAATCGTTATCCTGGCGCTGCCTGCGATACCGAGAGCTACATCTACCTGCCGCTGCTGGAAGAGACCGGCTACATGCCGGTGCGCAAATACGCCCGGGCACCGGAGATCTACGAGCACTCCCGCCGCATCGGCCGTCATTTCGGTCTCTACGAGCGCGCACTGTTTCAGACCGTCATCTCGCGGATGGTGTGGCAGGAGCAGGCGGCGCGTTGGCTGGTCGAGACCGATCGCGGCGATCGCATCCGTGCACGCTTCGTCATTCTCGCTGGAGGTCCGCTCAGCCGGCCGAAGCTGCCGGGCATACCCGGCATCGAGACCTTCAAGGGCCACAGCTTTCATACCAGCCGTTGGGATTACAGCTATACCGGCGGCAACGCGGATGGTGATTTGGCCGGCCTTGCCGACAAGCGCGTCGGCATCATCGGCACCGGCGCCACCGCCGTGCAATGCGTGCCGCATCTCGGCCGTTCGGCGAAGGAGCTCTATGTCTTCCAGCGGACGCCGTCGGCGATCGGCGTGCGCGACGACCGGCCGACCGATCAGGGCTGGGCGCAGAGCCTTGCGCCCGGCTGGCAGCGCCAGCGCATGGACAATTTCACCTCGGTGATATCAGGCGAGCCGTTCGAACGGGACCTGGTGGAGGACGGCTGGACCGGCCTGCTCGGCGAGATCCTGCTGGCGCCGCGTCGTCAGCCGCAACCGGTGACCTCGATGGAGGAGGCGCTGAAGGTCATCGAGCAGGCCGACTACCGCAAGATGGAGGAGATCCGCGCCCGCGTCGATGCGGTCGTCAAGGACGAGGCGACCGCGGAAGCGCTCAAGCCCTGGTACAAGGCGTTCTGCAAGCGGCCCTGCTTTCACGACGAATATCTCGACACCTTCAATCGTCCCAACGTGCATCTCGTCGACACTATGGGGCGGGGGGTCGATTGCATCACCGAGAATGCCGTCGTGGCTGGCGGCAAGGCCTACGAGCTCGACTGCCTGATCTACGCCAGCGGTTTCGAGGTCGGCACCGATTATGCCCGCCGCATGGGCTTCGAGGTCTATGGCCGTGGCGGCGTCAGCCTGTCCGAGCGCTGGCAGGATGGCGTCAAGACGATGCATGGCTTCTACAGCCGCGGCTTCCCGAACTGCTTTCTGATCGTCACGGTGCAGGCGGGCCAGAGCGCCAATTTCCCGCACATCATCGACGAGCAATCGCAGCACATCGCCTACGTGCTCACTGAAGCGCGCAAGCGCAAAGCGCGGACGCTCGAGCCGACGCTCGTGGGCGAGAATGCCTGGGTGGACGAGGTCGTCAGGGCAGCGCTCGGCCGCCAGACCTATCTGGCCGAATGCACGCCTGGCTACTACAACAACGAAGGCGTGTTCGATCCGATCGCGGCAAGAAACAGCCAATATTGGCGCGGGCCGGTGGCATTCCTGCGGCTGCTCGACAAATGGCGGAAGGAAGGCAATCTGGAAGGCCTCGAATTGTCCTATGATCAGGCCATGGAGTCGGCGCGTTCGCCCGGGTAGGATTGGCGCCGATCGGTACAGGACGGGAGACAGGTATGATCAGGGGCAGGGCCGCTGCGGGAGCTATTGTTGGCGCGATGGCGCTGTTCGGTTGCCTTGCGCCCACCGCCGAGGCTGCGCAATGCGGCAGCTCGCCGGCGGGGTTCGAGACCTGGAAGCGGGAGTTCAGTGCCGAGGCGCAAGGCAAGGGCGTCGGCCAGACTGCGCTCGCGGCGCTGATGCAGACCAACTACGCCAGCGCTACCATCGCGGCCGACCGCGGCCAGCGCAGCTTCCAGCTGACGCTCGACCAGTTCCTCGCCAAGCGCGGCGCCACCACCATCGTCGCCAAGGGGCGGCAGCTCAAGCAGTCGCAGGCTGCCTTGTTCGCTTCCATCCAGCAGCGTTATGGCGTCCCGCCCGGACCCCTGATCGCGATCTGGGGCATGGAGACCGGTTTCGGCAGCCAGCGTGGCAACCAGAACATGTTGTCGTCGATCGCAACCCTTGCCTATGACTGCCGCCGCCCCGAATTCTTCACCGACCAGCTCTACGCCGCCCTGAAGCTGATCGACCGCGGCACGCTGTCGGGCGCGACCCGCGGCTCCATGCACGGCGAGGTCGGCCAGACCCAGTTCATGCCCAAGAACATCCTGGCCTATGGCACCGGTAATCTCGAAGTTGCGGCCAATGCACTGAACTCGACGGCGAATTTCCTGAGGGCTCATGGCTGGCGCGCGGGAGCCGGGTACCAGCCGGGCGAGCCGAATTTCGCCGCGATCGAGGCCTGGAATGCCGCCGGCGTCTATCAGAAGGCCATCGCATTGATGGGCCGGCAGATCGACGAAGGCGGAGGGACCGCGGCCTCGCGTTAAATCGTTCAGCAAGGCGTGATGCGCCGGCATGAGAAAGTTGTTGCCATCTGGAACTGACGGCACGACGTTTGCTTTGATGAGGTTCGGGGCTAGGCATGAGGAGACTCACGATGGCAACCCAAATCGTTTTGGATCAGACGGGCGATACGCGCCACGAGTTTGATCCTGGCAATGCCGAAGCGCTGGCGCGAGCCGAACGGCGCTTTCGGGAGCTGACCGGCGCCGGCTTCACCGCCGCGCTGCGAACCGGGCCGGGCGAGGTGACCCGTATCCGATCGTTCGATCCGACCGCGCAGGAAACACTGTTCTATCCCCGCCTGGTCGGCGGTTGATCTGAGCTGCTCATGATTGCGGCAGTTTGGCTCCGCGCCCCGGCGCGTGCGCGCCTGCATGCGCTGCGCGAACTCTATCGGCGGTTCTTCGGCGAGAACACGCCGGATGCGCGCGGCCGCCGGCTGCTCTTCGAATGGCTCTCGCCCGCACAACGCGCGCAATTCGAGGAGCACCGGTATTTCGACGTCGTCGGCGGCGGCACGGGCAAGACTTATCGCATTCACTACGGCACCGCCGCCAACGTCCACGAAATCGATGGTGAAGGCCGGGCGACGATGGGATGGTGCTTCGTCCCGTCAGGCTTCCTGGTGCCGGGCGACGTAATGCTGGCGCAAAAGATCGCCCTCGAGACCGACGAAAGGGGCGCGCTGGCGCTCGCCAACCGGTTTCCGCCGGCCACGCATTCGGAGCATTTTTACCGGCGGCCGTTCTAGCGCCGGAAATTGCGGAGCGGTCAAGAGTGCGTCGTGCGGTAGGCGTCCAACGCATGCGCCGCGAAGACGCCGACGCTGCAAAGGGCGAGCAGGGCGGAGATCAGCTCGATCATTGCTCGTCCTCCCACGCTGGCTGGGCAACGAGGTTTTGGCAGCAGGAATATTCGTAGATCAGGTCGAGTAAGAACTGCATGGTGGCCGTCCCTGTATTTATTTTGACAACCACTTAACCGGCGATCTGTTTCAGGCGTGTTTCGTCGCATCGGGAATGCGGTTTCGCGGGGGAACCCCGGGGCGGGTTTGTGCGCTGCGGAGCCCGCCAAATGCCGCCGCGGGACAGGACTTTGCACTCTCTTGCAGCCGGCGCCGGCCCTTGCGGGTCTCCCGTAGAGGTGGTCATCTCAGCCCGGGGAACCGCTGGAGGCTGACATGAAACGATCCCTTCTTGCCGTTTTGCTCGCCGCGGGCGCCTTAGGCGCCGGGCCGGCGCTTGCGCAACAATCCAAGGTCGGCGACTGGACTATCGAGAAGCGTACGCAGGATACGCACTGCAATGCGAGCCGCGGCTACAAGGACAAGGATGACGAGAACCGCGACTACGTCATCGTGATCACCTATTCCGAGAAGGCGATCGTGATCGTGATGATCTACGATGGCTGGGAATGGGAGAAGGTCGGCGAGATCCTTCGGGCCGATGTCGGTACTGACGATGCGGACATCATGAAGAAGGCAAAGTGGGAGGTCATGGACAAGACTACCGTGCGCGGCATCTTCGAGTACGACCAGTCGATGATGGATCGCCTGTCGAAGGCCAAACGCCTCACACTCGATTTCGAGGACGATGACGACGACAGTATCGAGATGCAGATGCCGCGTGCCGGCGAAGCGCTGGCGGCGTTGAAGTTCTGCGAGGAGAACCGGAAATAGATTGCCGATGCCGGCTTTGAAGCCGACAGGGCGACGGCAATGAGCGGGCTAGTGCGTGGTGCGATCAAGTTTGGTTGCTACAACGCACGTGCGCTCCCTCTCCCGCTTGCGGGAGAGGGTGGGGGGGAGAGGGCTGTCTCCGCGTGGGGACACTCCCCCAGAGGAAAGAACCCTCACCCGGCGCTTCGCGCCGACCTCTCCCGCGAGCGGGAGAGGTCGGAACGAGCCCGCGGCCGATCGATCGACTTAAAGCTATTCCGCTTTAATGGCTCGCGCTCTGGACCGGCGCCGCGCTGGTGTCGCTGCCGTGATGCGTCAGCGGCTTCATGCCGGTGACGGTCCGCAGCAGCACATAGAACACCGGCGTCAGGAACAGGCCGAACACGGTGACGCCGATCATGCCGGAGAACACGGCAACGCCCATGGCGCGCCGCATCTCCGAGCCCGCGCCAGTCGAGAGCACCAGCGGCAGCACGCCCATGATGAACGCCATCGACGTCATCAGGATCGGGCGCAGCCTCAAGCGGCTCGCTTCGATCGCGGCCCGGATCGGCGTGCGTCCTGCGAATTCGAGCTCGCGCGCGAATTCGACGATCAGGATCGCGTTCTTGGCCGAAAGTCCCACGAGCACGATAAGCCCGATCTGGGTGAAGACGTTGTTGTCTCCCTTCGAGATCCAGACGCCGAACATCGCAGCGAGCAGGCCCATCGGCACGATCATGATGATCGAGAGCGGCAGTGTCAGGCTCTCATAGAGCGCGGCCAGCACCAGGAACACCAGCAGGATCGCCAGCGGGAACACCCAGAGGCCGGAATTGCCGGCGATGAACTCCTGATAGGTCAGGTCGGTCCATTCGAAGGCAAAGCCGGGCGGAAGCACCTCCGCCGCAATCCGCGTCGCCGCCTCCTGCGCCTGGCCCGATGAAAAGCCAGGTGCCGCTGCCGCGTTGATGTCGGACGACAGGAACCCATTGTAGCGGATCGCGCGCTCCGGCCCCGCGCTCTGGCGGATTGTGAGCAGCGCCGACAACGGCACCATGTCGCCGGAGGACGAGCGCACCTTCAACTGCCTGATGTCGTCGGCACGGGCGCGGAACGGTGCGTCAGCCTGGACGCGGACGGAATAGGTGCGGCCAAACTTGTTGAAGTCGTTGACGTAGTAGGACCCGAGATAAATCTGCAGCGTGTTGAACACTTCCGGCACGGGCACCCCCAACTGCAGCGCCTTGGTGCGATCGATGTCGGCGAACAGCTGCGGTACGTTGACCTGGAAGCTCGAGAACACGCCGGCGATCTCCGGCGCCTTCTGCATCGCCGCCATGAACGCCTTGGTCGCCTCGTTCAGCGCCTCATAGCCGAGACCCGCGCGGTCCTCGATCTGCAGCTTGAAGCCGCCGATGGTGCCGAGGCCGTTGACCGGCGGCGGTGGGAACATGGCGATGAAGGCTTCCTGGATGCCGGCATATTTCTTGTTCAGATCAGCCGCGATTGCATTCCCGCTCAGGGCCGCATCCTTGCGCTCGTCGAACGGTTTCAATGTCGAGAACACGATGCCGGCATTGGAGGAGTTGGTGAAGCCGGAGATCGACAGGCCGGGGAAGGCGACCGAGCTCTCGACGCCGGGCTGGGTCAGCGCGATGTCGCTCATCTTGCGGATCACCTCTTCGCTACGGTCGAGCGTGGCACCGTCGGGCAGGCGGGCAAAGCCAACCAGATATTGCTTGTCCTGGCCCGGCACGAAGCCGCTCGGTACCTGCTGGAACAGGAGGGCGGTGAGGCCGACCAGCACCGCGTAGAGGCCCATCACCGCGGCCTTGCCGGAGATTACCCTGGTGACGCTGCCGCCGTAATTTTCCGAGGAGCGCGTAAAAGCCTTGTTGAAGCCGCGGAAGAACCAGCCAAGGCTCTTTTCCATGATGAGCGTCAGCCTGTCCTTCGGCTCGTTGTGTCCCCTAAGTAGCAGCGCCGACAGCGCCGGCGACAGCGTCAGCGAGTTGACGGCCGAGATCACGGTCGAGATCGCGATCGTCAGCGCAAACTGCTTGTAGAACTGCCCGGTGAGGCCGGAGATGAAGGCGAGCGGCACGAACACCGCGATCAGCACCATGGCGATCGCGATGATCGGCCCCGAGACCTCGCGCATCGCCTGATAAGTGGCATCACGCGGCGACAGCCCGGCCCCGATGTTGCGCTCCACGTTCTCGACCACGACGATGGCGTCGTCGACGACGATGCCGATCGCGAGCACGAGGCCGAACAGGCTCAGCGCATTGATGGAGAAGCCGAACACGTGCATCACGGCAAACGTGCCGACGATCGACACCGGCACGGCCAGCAGCGGGATGATCGAGGCGCGCCAGGTCTGCAGGAACAGGATCACGACCAGCACCACCAGCGCGATCGCCTCGAGCAGCGTGTGGATCACCGCCTCGATCGAGGAGCGCACGAACTGGGTGGGATCGTAGACGATTTGGTAGGACACGCCCTCGGGCATGTTCTTCTTGATCTCCGCCATGGTGGCCCGGACATTGTCGGAGATCTGCAGCGCGTTGGAGCCGGGCGCCTGGAAGATCGGGATCGCCACCGCCTGCTTGTTGTCGAGGAGCGAGCGCAGGCCGTATTCGGAGGCGCCAAGCTCGATGCGCGCGACGTCGCGCAAGCGCACGACTTCGCCGCGTGCACCGGTCTTGACCACGATGTCGCCGAACTGCTCCTCGTTCGCAAGCCGGCCTTCGGCGTTGACGGAGAGCTGGAGATCAATGCCCGCAACGTTCGGGGAGGAACCGACCACGCCGGCGGCGGCCTCGACGTTCTGCGCCTGGATCGCCCGCACGATGTCACTCGCGGTCAGTCCATGTTCGGCGGCCTTCTGCGGATCGACCCAGACCCGCATGGAATAGTCGCCAGCGCCATAGAGCTGCACGTCGCCGACGCCGTCGATCCGCGCCAGGCGATCCTTGACGTTGAGCACGGCGTAGTTGCGCAAATACGTCATGTCGTAGCGGCCGTTCGGCGACAGCAGGTGAACGACCATGGTGAGATCGGGCGACGACTTCTTGGTGATGATGCCGAGCTGGCGCACCACAGCGGGCAGGCGCGGCTCGGCCTGCTGCACGCGGTTCTGCACCAGCTGCGTGGCCTTGTCGGGATCGGTGCCGAGCCGGAACGTCACCGTCAGCGTCATCGCGCCGTCAGTGGTCGCCTGGCTCGACATGTAGAGCATGTTCTCGACGCCGTTGATCTGCTCTTCGATCGGCGTTGCCACCGTCTCCGCGATCACCTTGGGATTGGCGCCGGGATAGGTGGCGCGGACCACGACGGACGGCGGCACCACATCGGGATATTCCGAGATCGGCATCGCGAACAGCGAGATCAGGCCGGCGAGGAAGATCAGGACCGAGAGAACGCCTGCAAAAATCGGACGATCAATGAAGAACTTTGAGAGATTCATGGCTTTGCCCCTGCGCAGTATCTTGCTCGTCGCCACACAGCTCCGCCGTCATTCCGGGGCGCGCGAAGCGCGAACCCGGAATCCAGAGGTGATGTGGTCGGAGCATCTTAATCTCGAGATTCCGGGTTCTCGCTGTGCGAGCCCCGGAATGACGATGGGTCTTAGCGTTGCACCACGTCCTGGTTGCTGTGGTTGGAAGCCGCTTGCTGCCCACGCGCACCCATTGCGGCGACCTCGGTCTTGAGCAGGGCGCCCGGACGCACACGCTGCAGGCCGTTGACGACGATGCGGTCGCCTGACTTCAGGCCGTCCGTCACGATGCGCAACCCGTCCACGGCGCCGCCGAGCGTGACCGGCCGGTAGACCGCCCGGCTGTCGTCGCCGACCGCCATCACGAACTTCTTGTCCTGGTCGGTGCCGATCGCGCGCTCGTCGATCATCACCAGCGTCTGCTGCTTCGGCTGACCCATACGCACGCGGGCGAACTGGCCGGGGATGAGACGCCCGTCCTCGTTCTGGAAGACCGCGCGGACGCGGATCGTGCCGCTCTGGCCGTTGACCTGGTTGTCGATGAGCTGGATATGGCCTTTCGCCGAGAGACCGCCGGAGGTCGTCATCTCCACCGGAATCTGGTCGAGCTTGCCGCGCTGGCCTGTGGCGTCCGCAATCGAGTTCAGCGCACGCAGCACGATCTCCTCATCCGCATCGAACGAGGCATAGATCGGATTGACCGAGACCAGCGAGGTCAACACCGGGGAGGCGGTGCCGGCAGCGACGAGATTGCCGACGGTGACCTCGATCTTGCCGACGCGGCCGTCCACGGGCGCGCGCACCTCGGTGTAGTCGAGGTTGAGCTTTGCAGTCTGGAGCGTCGCCTCGGCCGCCTTCACGTTGGCGATCGCTTCGCGGTTGGCGTTCTCGCGCTGATCGAAATCGCGGCGTGTCACGACGGCGTTGCCGACAAGCTGCGCGCCGCGTTCGACCTCGCTGGTGGTGAACACCACGCGCGCCTTCGCCGCCTCGAGCTGGGCGTTGGCCTTGTCGACCTCTGCGGCGTAAGGCGCCGGGTCGATCTTGAACAGGACGTCGCCGGCCCTCACCAGCGCGCCTTCAGTGAACTTGGTCGCAAGGATTGCGCCGGCGACGCGTGGGCGGAGCTCGACGCGGTTGATGGCCTCCAATCGGCCGGAGAAGTCGTCCCACAGAGCGGTTTGCCGCGGCTCGATCATGGCGACAGTGACGGGCACCGCCTGTTCAGCCGCGGCGGCTGTTGCGGTTGCCTGGGCCGGCCGAAAATAGTGGCTGGCCGCGACCGTACCGGCCACGGCAAGGACGCCAACGATGGCGACGCCGCTGAGGAGGCGGCGAAGGCGGCCGGCATGGGAGGTATTTTGAGTGGGGTGCATTTGCGCGCTCCAGATATGTAGTGTTCACTACAGATGTGGAGCTGGATCTCGCAGTGCAAGATACTTATGTATCATTCACTAAGAAAATTGTACGCCGATACCGCGACAATGGGAAGACACAAGAAAAAGAAAGCTAGAACAAATAGATAGGATCCGGCGTTAGCTGATACGGACCGCCGATCCCGAGGAGACAGGCACATGGGCATGGGACGCCCCCGCGAATTCGACGCCGAAATGGCGTTGGACCAGGCGATGGAAGTGTTTTGGCGCCATGGCTATGAGGGCGCCACCATCGCGCAGCTGACCGAGGCCATGGGCATCAATCCCCCGAGCCTCTATGCCTGTTTCGGCAACAAGGAAGGCCTGCTCAAAGCGGCGCTCGACCGCTACAGCAAGCTGCGCGGTGTCTGGATGGACGAGGTGGTCGCCGCACCGACCGCCCGCGACGTCGCCGAGCGGATGCTGATGGGCATCGCCGACAAGCAGACCGATCCCGCCAATCCGCCCGGTTGCCTGCTCGTGCAGGGCGGCATCGCCTGTGGCACCGGCTCCGAGAACGTCCCGTTCGAGCTCGCCGCTCGTCGCGCGGAGAACGAAGATCAACTCCGCGACCGCTTCATCCGCGCCAAAGCCGAAGGCGATCTGAAGCCGAACTCCGATCCCGCCGCGCTCGCACGTTATGTCTTGGCCGTGTCTGTCGGCATGGGGGTCATGGCGTCATCCGGCGCGGATCGCGAAGCGCTACGGCAAGTGGCGAGCGTAGCGGTGCAGGCGGTCGAGGCGCAGTCGGGCAACGGATAGGTCACAGTAAAGTCTCGACACGGATAGTGGCGGCAGGCGGCGCGTTTGGGCCAGCCTTTCTCTTAATTCCTTGCCTGCTTTGGGATTGCGGTGGACTCGGTTCGAGAATTTTTCGTGACCTTGTTCTTCCTCAGTTCGGCAAACTCTTGCCTGAGCAGGTCTAGGACGATCCTGACCTTCGGGAGATCCGCCATACGCTTGTGGCAGATGATCGTGAGTTCGGCGCGGAGCGAAGTTGGAAGTTCGAGCTTGAGCTCCACGAGCTCGCCCGGTCGCTTGAGCCGATGGGCTGTCTTCAGAAGGATCATCGCGCCGACACCGGCTTGGCAGGCCGCGACCTGGACACTGTAGTCGTCAGATGTGAAAGCGGGACGAAAGTCGGGGATCCTGGCCGCGAGCTCCGGATTCGGGCTCAGCATCTCGCGCTCACCCGCCCACGCGATCCAGTCGAGGTCTCGGAAATCGTACCTTGCGGGCAGCCTGCGAGCGTAGTCCCGGCTCGCGTAGACCCCGATCGGAACGACAACTTCATCGACTGCGATCAGATCGGAATCATCGGACGGATATCGCCTGAGCGCGATGTCCGCCTCGCCGCGCGAGAGATTCAAGCGTTCCATGCTGGCCAAAACCTCGAGGGTGATCTGCGGATGCTTTGTCCGGAGCTTCTCCGAGATCGGGGCCAAGAAATCAAAGGCAAACGATGGTGCCGCGGTGATGCGCACGCGGCCGCTCACGGGCGAGTTCTTCGCGTCGAGCGAGCGATTGGCTTCCGTCGCCCATTGCGCCATGCCTTGAGCGGCGGGAAGCAGTCTTCTTCCGGTCTTGGTCAGGGAGATGCCCTGGTTCTTGCGGACGAAGAGCGGCTCGCCCAGCTCGTACTCCATCTCCGCAATCCTCCGGCTCAAAGTGGGCTGGCTCACCTTGAGGCGTCGCGCGGCGCCGCTCAGGCTGCCGGCATCCGCAACGGCGAGAAAGATCCGGAGATCATCCCATTGGAGGTCCACGTTCACTCCTCAGCATCGTCCGATGCCATCCATATATGTATGGCGGCATAGGAATTTAGACGATTGCCATTCTCTCCGTCCAGGGCAAAAGCGGGATCAGAAATGAGGAAAACCGATCATCATGCTCCGTCGATCACGATCCCTTGCTGTTGCTGGATTCATCATCATTGCGCTCTCTGGTGCTGCTTTCATCAGCTTTTCCGGCTGGTCGCAGACAACCCATCAAACTGTGATAGCCAACCTTGGCAAGCCGATCAGTTCGTCGGCCATGGAAGCCTTGATCGATGAGCCGGGACCGATCGCGGTCAGAACGGTTGCGAGCTCCGACTGGAAAGCCGATCTATCGGGACTGATCAATCTGAAAGATCCGAAAGCCGTTCAGGCGGCGCTCGTGGATCACGAGGAGCCTATCCAGATCTATACGCATCTCGTGCGGCACCCCACAGAGGGCTTTTTCATGATCGATACGGGTGTTTCAAAGCAGTTTGCCGAGCATCCCGAGAGCGTCGGTGTGCCATGGGTGCTGAGAAATTTTGCGAAGATGGACAAGCTTCAGGTCAAAGAAGACGCCTTGTCGGCCATCATATCGCAAGGCGTTCCGCTCAAAGGCGTATTCATAACCCATCTCCATTTCGATCATATCTCCGGAATGCCTGACGTTCCAAAAGACGTTCCGTTTTACACGGGTCCCGGCGAGGCTGGGGAGGAGAAGTTCGAGAACGTTGTCGTTCAGGGAATGGTGAATCGTTTCTTTGATGGCAGGCCGGCAATTCAGGAGTTTCAGTTCACGAAGGACCCGGGCGGGAAATTGGAAGGCGTGATTGATGTCTTCGGCGACAGTTCGTTGTTTGCGATTCTGACCCCGGGGCATACTGCGGGTCATGTCTCCTATCTGGCCCGCACACCGGCGGGGCCGGTTCTTTTTACGGGCGACGCTTGCCACACGTGCTGGGGCTGGGAGCATGGCGTTGAGCCCGGAAGTTTCACGTTCGAACGGGACAGCGAACGAAAAAGTTTGCTCCAGCTGAAAGCCTTGAGTGAACGTCACCCGAAGATGATCGTGAGGCTCGGTCATCAGCCTTAGCCCATCGCGGCGTATTATTTGGCAGGCAGCCCCGGCGGCGCGACGAAGCCACCGAACTCGCGCTCGATCAGCCCGGCCAGTGCAATCGTCGTCCGGTCCTCCAGGTACGGCCCGATGATCTGGACGCCGATCGGCAGGCCCGAAGGCGTGCGCTCGATCGGAACGGCGGTTGCAGGAAGCCCGCAGGTCGAGGCGGGGTCGGCCCAGATGAAGCATGCATCGGCGTAATTGTAGAGCTTGCCGTCGATGTCGAGCTGTCGCGCGTCGAACGGTTCGGACTGGTCCTGCGGAAAGGCCGGCACCGCTGCGCACGGGTAGATCACCGCGTCGAACTCGCGGAACAACTGATACCACTTCTGTTGTAGCTGCAGGCGGGCCGCGTCAGTCGCGAGCCATTCGCGATGGAGCATCCCCCAGCCGCGAGCGCGCTCGGCTTGCAGGCTGCGGTCGTTGGGCGCGAGTGCTGCGGCACCTTCTTGCGCCTCCGCGAGGGCGGCCGGTGTCAGGCGCGGACTCCGCGCCCCGTTCAACAGTTTCATGTAAAGCCGCGCGGAGGCGGCGAGGTCGGGCAACGACGTGCTCGCGCGCGCGACCCGTGCGCCCGATCCGTCGAGCCGGTCGGCCAATCGCCCAACGGCAGAACGTACGGCGTCGCCCGTCGGCATCAGCGGATGGGTATCGATCACGAGGATCCTGAAATCCCTGAGATTGTCATGCCGCGGGGCGGGCAGCTTAAGGCGATAGCCGATCCCCTCGCGCGTCTCGTCGGGGCCGGCGATCACGTCGAGCGCCAGCGCAAGGTCCGAAGCCGTGCGCGTCATCGGCCCGACGACAGCCAGATCGCCGTGGCCGGGAACGGGTGGTGCCGGCGGCAGACCGTATCCGCGCAGCGGCACCAGGCCGAGACTCGGCTTGTGTCCGAACACACCGCAGAAATGCGCAGGCACGCGGATCGAGCCGCCGATATCCGAGCCGATCGAGAGCGGACCGAAGCCCGCGGCCAGCGCCGCGCCCGATCCGCCCGAGGAGCCGCCGGGCGACCGGCCGAGGTCCCACGGATTGTTCGTCGTCCCGTGGATTTCGTTATAGCTCTGGAAATCCCTGAGCCCGATCGGGATATTGGTTTTGCCGATGATGACGGCGCCCGCCGCCTTCAACCTCGCTCGGTTGAAAATCCCTGAAATGCGGAAAGCCCCAGGTCGTCGGCAGGCCGGCAACGTTGAACGGTTCCTTGAGGGTCACCGGAATGCCGAGCAGCGGCAGCCGCTCGCCGCGCGCAAGCGCAGCATCAGCGGCGCGCCCGGCGTCTCTCGCTCGATCGAAATCGCGAACGATGATCGCGTTGATCCGCCCGTCCAGCGCCTCGATGCGCGCGATCGTATGTTCGAGCAGCTCCGACGCAGACATCTTGCCCGCGCGCAAGGCGCCCAGAAGTTTGCTGATCGAACCATAGTCCCACTCAGCACCATCAGCGGTCATCACGAACTCCGTTGGATTCCATCGCCGTGTCGAGACTTCCGGATGCAAAGCGATCCGGGCCCCGAACATGCAATTTTGAAAGCGGGATGAGGAGGCGGCGCAATGGGCACCAGATCTGCTTGCCGGCGGCACCGATGCGCAGGCCGGGCTCCAAAGCAGCTATGCCTTCCGACCCGTTAACGGATCGGCGCGAGGGCGGAACTGACAAGCGGCCATCATGCAGTTCTGCGCCTGCTTTGCCCGACGTGTCAAACGTCCGCGCTGGCAGGCCACGCGCCGTGCGGCGCGAGATTCTTCAATGATTTGTACTTTGCATGGGGTTGTTTTCGCGTTTTTGTTTGGCGGTCCCGGGCCAGAGCATCAGCCGGCAGAGGCCGTCTCGATACGGGCGCTCCTAAGAATTCTTACACACAGTTCTGGCAGGCTCCGCGAGACAATGTCCGCAACCCGCATCGTCGCCTCCTATTGCGCGCACGAAAAGACGGGGCCCGCGGGAACCGAGGGGCGTAATCCATGACTGCACTCGCTTCGGACGCCGGTCGCGCCAGGGGTGGGATCGTGCCGATCCTGTTGTGCGTCGTGCCGTTCAGCCAGATTCCGCTCGATGCCTACACGCCCGGCCTGCCGCAGATGGTGATGGATCTCGCCACTGACGCGGCCTCGATGCAGAACACCGTCACCGCCTATATGCTCGGCATGAGTCTGGCGCTGGTGCCGGTCGGCATCGCCTCCGACACGCTCGGCCGTCGCAAGGTCTTGCTCGCGGGGCTGTCGGTGCTGATCGCGATGAGCATCGCCTGTGCGCTCGCCACCAGCGCCTCGCTGCTGCTTGGCTTGCGCTTCCTGCAAGGCGTCGGCGGCTGCACCTGCCTCGTCGTCGCCTATGCGGTTGCGGCCGACTGCTTTCGCGGTCGTGAGCTCACGGCGATCTCCGGCCTGCTTGGCGCTGCGTGGGGGCTCGCACCTGTGCTTGCGCCCGCGGCCGGCGGCTTCATCGTCGAGCTGACGTCATGGCGCGGCGTCTTCGTCATCATCGCCGTTGCCGCGGCGATCGTTGCCGCCATCGTCGTATTCCTTCTTCCCGAAACGTTGCCCGCTGATCGGCGGGCACCGTTCGATCCGCGCCGCACGGCCGGCATCCTGCGCGATGCGCTGCGCCGTCCGGGCTTCCTGGCTTTCGTCCTGGTGTTTGCCGCAGCAGCGAGCGCGCAGCTGGCATTCGGCGTCGTCGCGCCGTTCTTCTACCAGACCGGCCTCGGTTATTCCGCGGCCATCTACGGCCTCGTCGCGCTCGGCCTTGGCGGCGTCAATCTCGCCGGCGAACTCGGCTGCGCGCATTTTGCGCGATTCATGCCGGCCCGGATGCTCGGCTTTGGCGCCTTCGCGCTGTTTCTCGCCGGCTCGGCGGTCCTGACCGTAACAGGCATGACCATCGGTCTCGATTTCGTGTCGATCACAATCGGCGGCGCGCTGGTGCTCGGCGGCTGCGGCGTGCTGTGTCCGATGATGTACGGCATGGCCCTCGGCCTGTTCGAGCGCGACCACGGCCTGATCGGCGGCCTCATCAGCGCGCTCTGCTATCTCGCGGTGAGCGGCTCCATGGCGATCACGGCGGTATTGCCCGAAGCGACGCAGGCGCCGATCGGATGGCTCTATCTCGGCCTCTGCGCCGTTGCGGGCACGCTGCTCGCGATCTCGTTGCCTGCGGTGCGCCACGCCACACAGACTTAAGGAAGGAACCACATCATGACCACGGTCGGTATTCGCGGCACGTTCTTCGACTTCGTCGACGATCCCTGGAAGCATGTCGGCAACGAGCAGGCCGCCGCGCGGTTTCACCAGGACGGCCTCATGGTCGTCACGGACGGCGTCATCAAGGCATTCGGTCCCTACGAGACCATCGCTGACGCGCACCCCGGCGTCGAGATCACCCATATCAAGGATCGCATCATCGTCCCCGGCTTCATCGACGGCCACATCCATCTGCCGCAGACCCGCGTGCTCGGTGCTTACGGCGAGCAGCTCCTGCCGTGGCTCCAGAAGTGGGTCTATCCGGAAGAGCTCAAATACCGGGACCGCAACTATGCGCGCGAGGGCGTGAAGCGCTTCCTCGACGCGCTGCTGGCGTCCGGCACCACCACTTGCCAGGCCTTCACGAGCTCCTCGCCTGTTTCAACCGAGGAGTTGTTCGAGGAAGCAGCCCGCCGCAACATGCGCGTGATCGCGGGCCTCACCGGCATCGATCGCAACGCGCCCGCCGATTTCATCGATACGCCCGAGAATTTCTATCGCGACAGCAAGCGGCTGATCGCAGAGTATCACAACAAGGGCCGCAACCTCTACGCCATCACGCCGCGCTTCGCCTTCGGCGCCTCGCCGGAGTTGCTGAAAGCGTGCCAGCGCCTCAAGCACGAGCATCCGGACTGCTGGGTCAACACCCACATCTCCGAGAACCCGGCCGAATGCAGCGGCGTGCTGGTCGAGCATCCGGACTGCCAGGACTATCTCGGCGTCTACGAGAAGTTCGACCTGGTCGGTCCGAAATTCTCCGGCGGTCACGGCGTCTATCTCTCGAACAACGAGTTTCGCCGCATGTCGAAGAAGGGCGCCGCTGTGGTGTTCTGCCCGTGCTCGAACCTGTTCCTCGGCAGTGGCCTGTTCCGCCTCGGCCGCGCCACCGATCCGGAGCATCGCGTCAAGATGTCGTTCGGCACCGATGTGGGCGGCGGCAACCGCTTCTCGATGATCTCGGTGCTCGACGACGCCTACAAGGTCGGCATGTGCAACAACACGCTGCTCGACGGCAGCATCGATCCCACGCGCAAGGATCTTGCGGAGGCCGAGCGCAACAAGCTCTCGCCTTATCGCGGCTTCTGGTCGATCACGCTCGGCGGCGCCGAAGGCCTCTATATCGACGACAAGCTCGGCAATTTCGAGCCCGGCAAGGAGGCCGATTTCGTCGCGCTCGATCCGAATGGCGGGCAAGTCGCGCAAGCGTGGCATCAGTCGCTGATCGCCGATGGCGCCGGCCCGCGCACGATGGATGAGGCCGCGAGCATGCTGTTCGCCGTCATGATGGTCGGCGACGATCGCTGCGTCGACGAGACCTGGGTGATGGGCAAGCGCCTCTACAAGAAGAACTGAAGCGGACGGACGCCGATGAGCGCATCTCCGGATACGGCCGGACAGCCGGTCGCCCTCGTCATCCAGCGCCGCATCGCCGATGACGGCTTTGCCGCGTTCGCGCGCTGGAATGGCGAGGTCGGCGAGGCACTCAAGGCCTGGCCCGGCTTCCTGGGGCAGGAGGTCGTGCCGCCGCGGCCGCCGGCCCATGTTGATTGGGTGACTGTCTTGCGTTTCGCAAGCCCGGCTGCAGCGCGCGCCTGGCTTCAAAGCGAGGAGCGGACGCGGCGGATCGGCGAGGTGCAGCGCTTCTTCGTCGGTTCGGAGGACGTCCATATCCTGCCCGACAGCGGCGTCCAGCGTGACAATGCGGTCTCCGCCGTCATCTCCTTCATTGTGCCGGATGGGCTCGAGGACGCGTTTCTCAAATGGCAGCAGCGCATCCAGGCCGCGGAGGCCGAGTTCAAGGGGTTCTTGCGCCACAAGATCGAACGGCCAATTCCGGGCCTTCACGACGAGTGGATCGTCATTCTGACGTTCGACAGCGATGCCAACCTCAACGCATGGCTCGACTCGCCGTTGCGGCAGACGCTGCTGAGTGAAGGCGAGCGCTTCAACGCTGGCATGAACGTGAAGCGGGCGAGCTACGGCTTCAATTTCTGGTTCCCGGCCGGCAAAGCCCAGGCTCCGGAGCAGAGCCCAAGCCTGATCTGGAAGAGCAACCTCATCGTGCTGTTGGTGCTCTATCCCGTGGTCTATCTCTGGGGCTATTTTGTCAGCGCGCCGCTGATCGACAGAAACGGCGTGCCAATCTGGCTGTCGCTCTTCGTCGGCAATCTCGTCAGCACCCAGTTGCTCGGCTGGTGGCTGGTGCCCGCCGCCTTCAAGGCACTCGATTGGTGGGTCAGGCCGAAGGCGGCGATCAGTCGCCAGATCGCGGGCTACGCACTCCTTGCCGTGCTCTATGCGGCGTCGATGGGCCTGTACGCGCTGCTGCTCGCGTGGCATTGGGGGCGGTGAGACCCGTCCACCGCCGGACACGTAACGACCATGTTCGCCCTGACATTTCTCGGAACCTCGGCCAGCGTTCCGTCGGCGGAGCGCAACCATCCGGCGCTCCTGGTGGAAGCCGCGGGCCAGCGCATCCTGGTCGATTGCGGCGAGGGCACGCAGCGCCAATTGCTGCGCAGTGGCACCGGCTTTCGGCGGCTCGACCGCGTGCTGCTGACGCACGCTCATCTCGATCACGTGCTCGGCATCCCCGGACTGTTTTCAACCCTGGGCTTGCGGCAGAGCGCCGAAATGATGACGATTCATGGCGGGCAGGGGACGCTCGACATCGTCATCCGGATGCTCGCCGGCCTGTGGGGCGCGGGCAGGGCGCCGATCGCGGTCGAATTCGCTGCCCTGGCCGAAGGACAGGTCATCGACGCCGGCGACTTCACCATCGCCTGCTTTCCGGTCCGTCACCGCGACACCGACAGCTTTGGTTTCGTGTTTCAAAGCCCTGCACGTCGCCACCTTCGGCCCGATCGCCTTGCGGCGCTTGGCGTCCCGGATGGTCCCATGCGCGGCGAACTGGCTGCAGGACGGCCGGTCGTGATCGCCGATCGAACGATTGATCCGGAAGACGTTCTGAGCCCGCCGAGCGGCGGCAAGAAGCTCGTCGTGATCGGTGACACCGAAACCACCGACGGACTGTCCAGCTACGTTGCTGACGCAGATATGCTGGTGATCGAGGCGACCTTCCTCGATCGCGACGCCGCAACCGCGCGGGGTTACGGCCATCTCACCGCGGCGGAAGCGGCCGCCTTTGCCGCCGCGAACAACGTCCGCCAACTCGTGCTGACTCATATGTCGGGACGATACGAGGACGATGAGATCCTGGCCGAGGCGGCGAGGATCTTTCCGAACACTGGGATCGCAGCCGACTTCGATCACATGGTGATCTAGTCGCGCCTTCGACAATGTGCCGCTGCTGTTGCCGCAGGTGAAGACCGGCCCGGTTGGCGCTGCTCGCAACCGCAACGCCCAAGCGCGCAGACTTCGATCCGCAAGCGCCGGCCGCGCCGAATTCCTGCACCGTTGCAATACCGTGGCCGCTCCGAGCGCGGCGCCCGCTTGTTCAGTGTCGATTGCAGGGCTAGGTTCGCAGGCCAACGGGTGTGGGGCTGATGGGGACAGTTCGTTTTCTGCTGGCGGCGATCGTCGTCGGATTTCATTGCCAGTTCGGCGTCATCCACCAGACAATCGGGGGCCTGGCCGCGGTAGAGGTCTTCTACATCATCAGTGGCTTCTACATGGCCGCCGCCTATGAGCGGCATTATCCGGGGCGGCCTGCTGCGTTCATGGCCAGCCGCTTTGCGAGGCTCTACCCGTTCTACCTGACTGTCCTGATCGCTACGTTCGCACTCCATTTGTGGAACCCGGCGAACGAGAGCGGCATCTTCGATTCTCTCCGAACGGATGAGCGGCCCTATGTGATCAACCTGTCGCTGGTGGGTCTCGATCTCTATTCGGCCATGCACAGCACCACATATCTCTTGGTTCCTCAGGCATGGTCGATCAGCGCGGAAATCGTCTTCTACGCGCTACTGCCAGCCTTGCTTCTACTCAACAGAAAATGGCTCGCCGGGTTGGTGGTCGCTGCCTTCGCGATCAAGCTGGTCATTCTTCACTTCTGCGAATGGAAATGGGCTTACTTCCCGTTCTACAGCCAGATCGGATATTTCGGCACTGGGGTTGTGCTTTTCTCGTTGCGGGATCGCCTGACATGGTCGACGCGTGCGGGCTACTGGCTCGCCGGCCTCTACAGCCTTTATCTCCTGGGCGACGTGTATGCCGACGTCGACTATCACGGGGGCATCGTTCAGGGCGTGCCGCTGGTTGTCGCAACCAGCATCGTGATTCCGACGCTCTTCGCGAGGGTCAATGGACCGCTGTCGACCACATTGGGCGACGCCTCCTATGGCGTCTATCTCTCGCATTTTCTCTTCATACAGATCGCGATCAATTTGCAGCTGTTTGATCCGATCACGCTGACCAATCCGCACATTGTGAGCCATTGGCGAATTCTGCTTCAGACTTTGGGCATCCTGCTCGCATCCACGGTCGTCGCGCTCGCATTTGAATTCACGGTCCAGCGATGGATTGATCGGGCGCGCCGCTCGCTTTTCTATAACCGCAAGGGGGCGCCGGATTCCTTACGACAATTGGACGGGCGTGAGGCTATCGGAAAGGCTTGATGCGAACGCAGCAAGAACAGGCTGTCGATGTTCACAGAAGGACTGGACCGCGAAGATCAGCGCGGCTATATGAGCGGCCTGCGAGCCGCTGATTTGCAAACCTTTCGGCCAGCCTTGCAGAACTTCCGAAGAAAGCTTAGTCATTTCAAGCTCTTCGGTGGGGAATGGTGTAACGGTAGCACAACAGACTCTGACTCTGTTTGTCTTGGTTCGAATCCAGGTTCCCCAGCCAGTTCCGGCGCTTTTCCACGGTCGCAGTTCCCTCGGTGTGCCGCTCGGCGGCGATGAAGTCCGTTGGCCGCGCGTCGCGACGGTTTGCCTCATCTAAAAATCGCATGTCCCGGTCGGAACGCCGCGCGCTCCATCGTCCTTGGGTCATACAACCCTGGGAGATCCGTGATGCCCTATGTCGATGGTTTCGTTCTGGCCGTGCCGAAGGACAAGGTCGATGCCTACAAGTCGCTGTCCTCGACCGCCTGCGCGCTCTGGATGGAGCATGGTGCGCTCGATTATGTCGAATGCATCGCTGACGACGTTCCCTATGGGGAGCTCACCTCGTTTCCGCGTGCGGTGATGGCGAAGGAGGACGAGGTCGTGGTGTTCGCCTGGATCGTCTACCGCGATCGGGAGACCCGCGATGCCGTCAACAAGAAGGTGATGGCAGATCCGCGGCTGAAGATGGAGGGCATGCCGTTCGACGGCAAGCGCATGATCTACGGCGGCTTCACCACGCTGCTCCGGGCCAGCGACGTCATCGGCTGACGATCAATTCTTACTTGATCTTGTCGTAAGCCGCCGCGAAGTCGCCGAGCGGCATCGGGATCGCGATGGTCTCCTTGGCCATGTTCTGGAAGGAGACCTTGAGCTGCTTGCCCGACCGTAAAGCGCCCAGCAGGTCGGCCGCGATCGGGGTCGAGGCGTAACAACCGCGGTTCTCGCAGGTCTGGATCTGGAGATCGACCGTCTTGCCTTCGTCGACCTGAAGCTTGGCGCCGACGGGAAGATTGAGGCCGAGCGGCAATTGCAGCAATGCAACCGGCGTGCGGGTGTCGGGCGCGATGCGGATGTTGACGAGGACAATGGTTTGGCCGGTCTTGGTCAGCACCGCGTTCTGCTCCATCGCGCATTCGAGCGGCGCCTCGCGGCTCACGCTGGTGCAGCGCACGATCCAGCCGGGCTGCTGCGCCGGCGCGCCGTCAGCCTGTGCTTGCGTCGGAGCCGGCGCAGGCTGTGCCGCCGGGGCAGGGGCGTTCTTCTTCGCGCCTTGCTGCGCATAGGCGAACCCCGTCGATAACAGGACCGCGGCGGCGATGGCGACAAATCGGGATTGCATGGGCATGGCGAAACCACGTTGGCGTGAACCGGGGGTCTCGCTGTAGCGTCGCAGGAGACGCGGCGCAAGCTTACTCGGCGGCTTCCTTGACGGTGCGGTGCTCGACCGTCTCGTGACTGTCACCATCACCCGGACGGCCCCAGCCCGAGAACCAGTTGTTGAGCTCGTCGAGATAGAGATAGACCACCGGCGTGGTGAAGAGCGTCAGTGCCTGGCTGACGATCAGGCCGCCGACCATGGCGTAGCCGAGCGGCTGGCGGATCTCGGCGCCGGTGCCGTGACCGAGCATCAAGGGCACGCCGCCGAGCAGCGCGGCCATCGTCGTCATCATGATGGGGCGGAAGCGCAGCAGCGCGGCCTGGCGGATCGATTCCGCCGGCGTCTTGTGCTCGTCGCGTTCGGCGGCGATCGCGAAGTCGACCATCATGATGCCGTTCTTCTTCACGATGCCGATCAGGAGAATGATTCCGATCAACGCAATCAGGCTGAAGTCGAAGCCGGCCGCCATCAGGATCGCCAGCGCGCCGACCCCGGCCGAGGGCAGGGTCGACAGAATCGTGATCGGATGGATGTAGCTCTCGTAGAGGATGCCGAGGATCAGATAGACCACGACGAGCGCGGCGAGGATCAGCAGCGGCACGGTGCCGAGCGACTGCTGGAACGCCTGCGCGGTGCCCTGGAAGCTGGAATTGAGCGTCGGCGGCGTTCCGAGATCGGCCATCGCCTTCTGCACGGCCTCGGTCGCCTGGCCGAGCGCGACGCCCTGGGCGAGGTTGAAGCTGATCGTGATCGCCGGAAACTGGCCTTGGTGGCTGATCGAGAGCGGGCGGACCGGATCGGTGGTCCAGGTCGCGAAGGTCGACAGCGGCACCTGTTCGCCGGTCAGCGGCGATTTCAGATAGAGCTTGTTCAATGTCTCGAGACTGCCCTGCATTTCCGGCAGGACTTCGAGGATCACCTTGTAGGTGTTGAGCTGAGTGAAATACTGCGTAACCTGCCGCTGCCCGAAGGCGTCATACAGCGTGTCGTCGATCATCTGCGGCTGGATGCCGTAGCGCGAGGCGGTGTCGCGGTTGATCTTGAGCTGGACGGTGGTGCCCCGCGTCTGCTGGTCGGTCGCGACGTCGCGCAGTTGCGGCAGCGTCTGCATCTTGGAGAGAATCTTTGGCGCCCATTCGTTGAGCTCCTCCAGATTGGCGTCCTGCAGCGTGAATTCGAACTGCGTACGGGTCGGCCGGCCGCCAAGCCGGACGTCCTGGGCCGCCTGCATGTAGAGGCGGGCGCCCTCGACCTTGTCGAACTGCGGACGCAGCCGCGCGATGATCTCCTGCGCCGAAGCCTGGCGCTGGTCGCGCGGCTTCAGCGTGATGAACAAATTGCCGTTGTTGCCGGCGCGACCGCTGCCTCCGATCGCCATGGCAATGCTGGCAATGTCGGGATCGGCCATGATGATCTTGCCGAGCTCCTCCTGGCGCCTGACCATCTCCTTGAACGAAATGTCCTGCGAGGCTTCGGATGTGGCCGTGATGAGGCCGACGTCCTGTTGCGGGAAGAAGCCCTTCGGGATCAGGACGAACAGGTAGATCGACAATCCGAGCGTGGCGAAGAAGATCGCCAGCGTGGTGCGACGCCAGGCCAGGGCGTGGTCAAGCACGTATTCGTAGCCGCGCAGCAGCCCGTCGAAGGCGCGCTCACTCCATTGGTAGAATTTGCCGTGGGTCACCTCGCCATGCGCGCGCAGGAAGCGCGAGGCCATCATCGGCGTCAGCGTCAGCGACACGAACATCGAGACGAAGATGGTCATCGCCAGCACCACGGCGAACTCGCGGAACAGGCGCCCGATGATGCCGCCCATCAGCAGCAGGGGGATCAGCACCGCGACCAGCGAGATGCTGATCGAGACGATCGTGAAGCCGATTTCCTTGGAACCCTTGAAGGCGGCCACCATGGGCGAGTCGCCTTCCTCGATGTAGCGGGTGATGTTCTCGAGCATCACGATGGCGTCGTCGACCACGAATCCGACCGCGATGGTGAGCGCCATCAGCGACAAATTGTCGAGCGAATAGCCGACCACCCACATCAAGGCGCACGCGCCGAGCAACGCCAATGGCACCGTCACCGTGGGAATCACGGTGGCCCAGAAGCTGCGCAGGAAGATGAAGATGACCATGACCACGAGCGCGATGGTCAGGAGCAGGGTGAACTGGACGTCTTCGACCGCGGCACGGATCGTCGTGGTGCGGTCGCTGATCAGCTCGATCTTGATGGCGGGCGGAATAGCCGCCACCAGCCGCGGCAGGGTGGCCTTGATGCGGTCGACGGTCTCGATGACGTTGGCGCCGGGCTGCTTGAAGATCACCAGGAACACGCCGCGCTTGCCGTTGGCCCAGGCCGCCTGCTTGGAGTCTTCGGCGGCGCTGACCGCCTGGCCGATGTCGCGGATGCGCAACGGACCGCCGTTGCGATAGGCGATGATGACGTCGTTCCAGTCCTTCGAGTGCGTGAGCTGGTCGTTGGCATAGATCGTATAGGCGCGCCTCTCGCCGTCGATATTGCCCTTGGGGCTGTCGACCGTGGTGATCGCGATCGCACTGCGCACGTCTTCCAGCGACAGGCCCTTTGCCACAAGCTTGCCGGGATCGACCTGAATGCGGATCGAAGGTTTCTGCTGTCCGCCGATGAAGACCTGCGCGACGCCCGAAAGCTGGCTGATCTGCTGGGCGAGCTGGGCGTCGACGGCGTCGCTGACGCTGGTCAACGGCAACGTCTCGGAGGTTGCCGACAGCAGCAGGATCGGGGCGTCCGCCGGGTTGACCTTGCGGTAGGTCGGCGGCGAGGGCAGGTTCTTCGGCAGTTGGCCGCTGGCGGCGTTGATGGCACCCTGGACGTCGTTGGCGGCGCCGTCGATGCTGCGATTGAGGTCGAACTGGATGGTGATCGACGCCGTGCCCAGATAGCTCGTCGAGGTCATCTGGGCGATGCCGGGGATCTGGGCGAATTGCCGTTCGAGCGGCTGCGCCACCGACGAGGCCATCGTCTCGGGGCTGCCGCCGGGCAGGTTGGCGGTGATCTGGATGGTCGGGAAGTCCACCTGCGGCAGCGGCGCGACCGGCAGCAGCGGGTAGGCAACGAGGCCGACGAACAGGATGCCGGCCATCAGCAGCGAGGTGCCGATGGGATAACGGATGAAAGGTGCCGAAATCCCGCCCTCGGTCATTCCTGTCGAACCTTGTTCTGCGCCGGATCCGAGCTCGCCACCGCTGTGGAGACGAGGCTTCCGGGCTGCACCTTGAACTGACCGCCGGTGATGACCTGCTGCCCGGGGATCAGGCCTTCATCGACGACCGAGCGTCCGTCGATGCTGTAGCTGACCTTGATCTTGTGTACTTCGGCCTTGTTGTCCTGATTGACGGTATAAGCGTACAGGCCATTGGTCGAATGCTGGACCGCATCATCGGGAACCACGGTCGCGTCTTTCAGGGTCCGAACCAGAAGCCGCGTCGAAACCGACTGGCCCGGCCACAACGTGTGGTCCTTGTTGTCGAACACCGCCTTGAGCCGAATGGTGCCGCTGGTGGTGTCGACCTGATTGTTGATGACCGCGAGCTTGCCCTCGGCCAGCGTCTTCTTGCCGTCGGTCGTGAAGGCGATCACCTTGAGTGCACCGGCCTGCTGGCCTTCGCTGATATAGGGGAGCTGGTCTTCCGGTGCCGTGAAGATCACGGTGATCGGCTCGACCTGCGAGATCGTGACGATGCCCGTCTGCGTCGAGGCGTTGACGATGTTGCCGATGTCGACCTGGCGGAGCCCTGCGACCCCCGTGATCGGCGCCTTGATCTGCGTGTAGTCGAGCTGGGTCTGGGCGTTGGCGATCGCGGCTTCGTCGGCGGCGATCTGGGCGGTGAGCTGGGCGACTGTGGAGCGCTGGGTATCAACCCGCTGGGCGGTCGCGAATTCGCCGAGCTTCATGGCGCGCTGGAGTTCGAGATTGGCGTTGGCCAGGCTCGCCTCGTCCTGCGCCTTCTTGGCCTTGGCCTGATCGAGCGTGGCTTGATACGGACGGGGATCGATCGCGACCAGAAGCTCGCCCTGCTGGACAATCTGCCCTTCCTTAAAGGCGAGTTTGTCGATCTGACCATCGACCCGGCTGCGGACCTGGACGGTGTTGAAGCCCTGAACTGTGCCGAGACCGGTCAGGTAGACCGGGAAGTCGAGCTTCTGAACCGGCGCAACGCTTACGGGGACGGCGGGCGGGCGGGGTGGCCCCTTCTGGGCGGTCTTGGTTGCTCCGGCCTCAGGCCCGAATTTCTGCCAACCATAGTAACCCGCGGAGGCCACGGCCGCGATGATCAGAAGCCAGAGGATCGGCCGGGACTTTTTCATGTCGTCTCGTATCGGCTCGTATGCCCTCAGCTACGAATTACGGGGCAATCGCAGGGTTCCACCGCGTTTGTATAATACACGCCAAGTTCCAGTGTAAACAGCACTATCAGTTGAGAATCCTAAACAATTGGAAAGCTTTGCACCCCCTGGGCAGTGGTCTGGCGCTGCGCTGTGCAGCGCTGCATTTTCCCGGCCGGGCCGGCCCGCGGGCAAGTCTTGTGCGGCACTCGCAGACGGTGTGCTCAACCTCGATGGCGCCGCGCCGAGCCGCATCTCGGTGCCGGCGACAAGAACGGTTCTAAATACCGCGGAAGCTGTTTCGGTTGTCAGGAATTTCGGCATCGTCCATATCGGCGCCGCCACAAGGGAGCGCAGCATGGACGAATTGAACGGCAAGCTGATCGCGTGTCAGATTCTGATCACGGGATTGATCGCGCGTGTGGCCAACGAGCAGCGCGATCCCTTGCGCTTCCTCACCGACTTCCGAGACGAGATCAAGGCCGTCGTGAATGGCGTCAACATCGCGGGGATGGACAACACCGATCGCGTGCGCGCGGTCGCGCAGAAAACCGTCGATGAATTGTTCTCGCTGATGAAGCCGCCGAGCAGCGATTGATGCTGAAAGCACGCCGTCAATTGCACGCATTTGGCGTCGTCTTTAGAATGAGTCCAGTCTTAGTTTAGAACGATTTCAAACTGCAGTTTAGAATTGTTTTGATCTGGATTGATTCAAGGGTTCTTGCGAGGCGCTCGCATTGACCCACTATTTTGCGGCCGATACCAACAACCCATCGTTCGTCGAAGTGAGTGAGCGAACAGGAAGATGGGGCGTTTGGTAATGGGGCAGGTGGTCGCACCGAAGTCGTTGCGTTCGGTCGCAGCATTCGATCTGGGGAATGAAAAGTTCGCGGGCGTTTCCGGCAAGAAGGTCTCCGCGGTTGCGAGCTTGATCGCAGCGGCGTCCGTGTCGAGCGCGGCGCAGGCGCAGCAGTCGAATCTGCCGCCGGTGACGGTCGACGCTCCTGTCGCGCGTCCGCGTCCGACGGCCTCGAAGCCTTCGCCGGAGCAAATCCGGGCCCGCAACGCGCTTCGTCGCGCCGCGCAGCGCGAGCAGGCGGCCCAGCAGGCGGCGCCGACTGCGCCGTCAGGCGCTCCCGACGGCAATCCCTATGCCGATCCGGCCGCGCCCTACAAGGTCGACCACGTCCAGGCCTCGGGCAAGTTTCCCGAGAAGATGCTGAACACCCCCAAGTCCATCACGGTGCTCAGCAAGGAAGTGCTCGAGGACAAGAACGCAACGACGCTGAAGGAGATCGGGCGCTCGACCGCAGGCGTGACGCTGGGCTCGGGCGAAGGCGGCAATGCGTTCGGCGACCGCTTCTTCATCCGCGGCTTCGACGCCCGCAACGACGTGTTCATCGACGGCATCCGCGATCCCGCCGTGTCGATCCGCGAGAACTTCTTTACCGAGCAGATCGAAATTCTGCGCGGCCCGGCATCCTCCTACGCCGGCCGCGGCACCGCCGGCGGCGCCATCAACATCGTCACCAAGCAGGCCGGTGATCGCAACTTCCAGCGCGTGGATTCCGAGTTCGGCACCGACATGACCAAGCGCGTCACGCTCGACGTGAACCAGGTCATCGATCCGACCTTCTCGGTTCGCACCGGCGGCCTGTTCCAGGACGCCAATGTCGCCGGGCGCAATTTCGTGACAGACAATCGCTGGGGTTCCTTCATCTCGACCAAGTACACCCCGACGACCGACATCAAGATCACGACTAATTACGTTCATACCGATCTCAGCGGCTATCCCGATTTCGGCGTGCCCTTTTACAGGCAGGGCAATGTCCCGGTGACCTCGGCCGGCATTCCGCGCGGAAACTGGTACGGCTTCCTCAACCGCGACTTCCAGACCGCGCGACAGGATTTCGGCACCGGCATCATCGAGTACAAGGTCAACGAGGCCATCACGCTGACGAGCAAGGTGCGCGGCGAGCACTCGGTGCTCAACTACATCGGCACGCTGCCGCAGAACCCGATTACGACCAGCCCCAATCCGCTGCTCTGGACCACGACGGCGAGCGCGCAGAGCCGGTATCAGAACGTGGACGTGTGGGCCAACCAGAACGAGGCCACGTTCAAGCTCGACACCGGCGGGGTCAAGCACACCGCCGTGTTCGGCGTCGAGTATGCGAACGAGAACATCTCGATCGACCGCTACGCCGGTCTCGCGGCAGAGCTGGCCGGCTCGCCCTTCACGAGCGCCGGCGCGATCTCGGGTGTCAATCTGTATTCGCCTCAATACACTAATCTCTCCGGCTTCGGCATCCCCTCGCTGGTCGGAAATCCAACGCGCTACGGTGTCAACACCAGCAGCGTCTATGTGATGGACACCGCGAATTGGCAGGACACCATCATCGTCAACGGCGGCGTGCGCTACGACGGCTATAGCCAGAGCGCGTCGAACAATGCGAGCTATGTGAAGCAGAACGCCGATCTGGTGAACTACAACGTCGGCCTGGTCTACAAGCCGATGTCGATCGGCAGCATCTATGCGGCCTACGCGACCTCGGCCAATCCGTTCGGTTCTGAACTGGACGCGACCGCCACCGACTACGGCGGCGTTCCGCCCAACTCGACTCTCTTGCTCGGGCCCGAGCGCAACAAGGCGATCGAGCTCGGCACCAAATGGGAGCTTGCTGATCGCCACCTGCTGGTGACCGGTGCGCTGTTCCAGACCACCAAGGACAACGCGCGCGAGACCGTCGCCGGCCTGCTGACATCGGGCGCGGCCTATAGGATCCAAGGCATCGACATCGAAGCCGAGGGCAAGATCACCGATCGCTGGAGCATCTTTGGCGGCCTGGTGTTGATGCAGTCGAAGGTCACGCAGAGCGGCGTTGCCTCGAATCTCGGCCTGCAGCTTGCCAACGTTGCCCACCAGTCGTTCAGCATGCTGACCAAGTACAAATTCGACGGCGGCTGGGAGCTCGGCGGGCAGGCGGTGTACCGCTCGAAGGTTTACGGCGGCACCTTTGCGGCCAACACCAACGAGCTGCCGAGCTATTGGCGCTTCGATGCGTTCGTCGAGAAGAAGATCGACCAGAACTGGACCATGAAGTTCTACGCGCAGAACCTGACCAACAAGCTCTATTACGACTCGTTCTATCGCAGCGCGGTGCCGTTCGTGGCGGTCGCGCCCGGCCGGGCGTTCTACGTCGTGACCACAGCGAAGTTCTGATCATGTTGACGTGCCTGCCAGGCGTTCTCAGCAAGGATGATGTGGCGGATTTCCGCCGCATCATGGATGCCAGCGAATGGGAGGACGGCCGCTCCACCGCCGGCGCGCAGTCGGCGATGGTCAAACGCAACGAGCAACTGCCGCCCGATAGCGAAGTCGCGCGAAAACTCGGCAACCGCATCATCTCGGCGCTGACGTCGAATCCGCGCTTCCTCGCGGCGGCAATCCCGCTCCAGATTTTCCCGCCGTTGTTCAACCGCTATGCGGCGAGCAGCGGCCACCATTTCGGCCTGCATGTCGACAATGCGATCCGCGGTGACCGTCTAACCGGCCTTCGCATCCGCACAGACCTGTCGGTCACGCTGTTCCTCGCCGAGCCGGAAGAGTACGACGGTGGCGAACTTGTGATCGAGGACACTTACGGCTCGCACGAAGTGAAGTTGCCAGCCGGCGACTGCGTGCTCTATCCCTCGACCAGCCTCCATCTCGTCACCCCCGTGACGAGGGGAACGCGGGTTGCGTCTTTCTTCTGGCTTCAGAGCATGATACGGGACGATCAAGCCCGGAGCATGATCTTTGACCTCGACACCGCGATACAGGCGCTGGTGGAACGGCTCGGGCGTGACGATCCCGAAACGGTCAAATTGACGGGTATCTATCACAACCTCATTCGCTACTGGGCCGAAGTATGAAGACCATGACCTCCAAAGCAAGCCTTGCCGCCGCCGCGATGCTGGCGGCCGCCTGGCTCGCATCTCCTGTTTCCGCCCAGACGCAAACCCCGCCGGCAGCGGCGCAATCGGCGGCTCAGCCTGTCCCGGCCGGTCCGGCTCCGGCGGTGACTGCACCTGCTGCCCCGGCGCCTTCGGCTTCGACGGCAACCGCCCCGGCTGCTCCGACGGCGTCCCCCGCGGCCACCGTCTCGACCACCGCCAAACCCGATGCGGCGGCCGCCGTCGCGCCGGCGATGAAGGAACTGTCGCCCTGGGTCATGTTCATGTCGGCCGACGTCATCGTGAAGGCGGTGATGATCGGGCTCGCCTTTGCATCGCTGATGACCTGGACCGTCTTCATCGCCAAATCGATCGAACTGTCGGTCGCATCCACTAAGCTTCGTTCGGCGCTGAAGAAGATTTCTGAGACGCGCTCCCTCGCCGAAGCGCAGATGGCGCTCGGATCCAAGGAGGGGATTTTGCCGTCCTTCCTCGCGGCAGCGCTGCGCGAGGCGCGGATGTCGGCCGGCCTGTCCAGCGACGCCGGCATCAAGGAGCGCGCGGCCTCCAGCTTTTCCGAGATCGTGCGCGCCGAGGCACGACGCATCCGGATCGGCATGGGCGTGCTCGCGACCATCGGCTCGACGTCCCCCTTCGTCGGCCTGTTCGGCACGGTCTGGGGTATCATGAACAGCTTCATCGGCATCTCGAAGTCGCAGACCACGAACCTTGCTGTCGTTGCGCCCGGCATCGCCGAGGCGCTGCTCGCCACCGCGATCGGCCTCGTCGCCGCGATCCCCGCCGTCATCATCTACAACCACTTCTCGCGCGTGACGAAGGGCTATCTCGAGCTCGTCAGCCGCGCCTCGGGCACCGCGGGCCGGCTGCTCTCGCGCGATCTCGACCGCAGCCACGGCAGCGTGCATTCGCGCGCAGCGGAGTGAACCATGGCCGTTTCGCTCGCAGACAACGATGACGACGACGATTTCTCGGAAACGCATGACATCAACGTTACGCCGTTCATCGACGTCATCCTGGTGCTGCTGATCATCTTCATGGTCGCAGCGCCGCTCTCCACAGTCGATCTGCCGATCGACTTGCCGACCTCCAGCGCGACGCCGCAGAAGAAGCCGGACAAGCCGACCTATCTCAGCATCAAGCCCGATCTGACGCTTGCCATCGGAGAAAACGCGGTCCACCGGGCCGAGCTGATCGGGACGCTCGACGGATTGTCCGACATGAGCAAGGACAAGTACGTCTTCCTGCGCGCCGACAAATCGGTGCCGTATGGGGAGTTGATGGGCATCATGGAGCTCTTGCGCTCAGGCGGCTATACGCGGGTGAAACTGGTGGCGCTGGAAGGCGCTCCGGGGGCGCCTGCGGCAGGCGCCGCTCAGCCTTAAGAAGGCCCGCTATGTCGGACGAACTCAGACCATCCCGGAAGCTCTGGATCCTCGCCGCGGTAGCGGCGCTCGTGCTTCATCTGGGTGGCGCAGCGCTCGCGCTGGCGCACCTGCAAGCCGATGATGACGGCGACGGTCTGGGGGCAGCCGGCGCGGAGTTCGCGGTGGAAATGACTTCGCCTCCGGTTCAGGAGGCCAATCTGCCCCTCGCGCCGACAGAATCGGACGAGTCGGAAGAGCGCCCGGCACTGCCTGAGCAAAAGACCGAGACGAAGGAGACCGACCTTCCGCAGGATCGGCCGCAGCAAGTCGAGGATGCCGATCGTATCGTCACCGAGAACAAGCCGAAGAAGGAACAGGACGACGATCCGAAGGTGGCCGCGATTGAAACGCCGGCCATGGAGGCATCCCAGAAGTCGGTTGCCGCGGATCGGCAGACTTTCGAAGACGCAACGCGCGAGGCCGAGAAGGCCATGGCGCCGGTGCTTGGCATCGGCAAAGACCTGCTGAAGCTAACGGCCGATTGGAACCGCAAGATCAGTGCGCATCTCGCCGCGCACAAGGTCAACCCGGAGGGCAAGGAGCCCAAGGACCAGAAAGCCAAGGTGAGCTTCGCACTCAACCGCAGAGGGAACGTGGTTTCGGTCGATGTCGTGGAATCGTCCGGAGACGCGGCTTACGATGCCGCTGCGATCTCCATGGTCCACAAATCCGATCCTTTCCCGGTCCCGCCGACCGAGCTCACCGACGACCGGTTCGAGCGCACCGTCGAGATCAAGTTCAAGCCGCGGGAAGAGAAGAAAACGAAGAAGTCTGCTCAGCGCCAGTAGAGCCTGATGCCGACATACACCACGACCAGGCAGGCGAAGATCAGCGCCACCGGCAGCGGCCGTTTCTGGGAGCCCGCGAACGCCGCCGCCCCGAAGGAAGCGGCCTTCTTCGGCTTCGGTGCCGGGCGGCGGAAGGCGGTAACATTGTCCGCGGCCGGCTCAGCCGCGCGTGGGCGGACGTCCGGCGGGGTTCCCGCGCCACCCATCTCGGCATAATAGGCCTTGTAGATCGCGCCGATGGTGGCCTCGGTGGCTTCACCCTCGCTCATTTGCGCCAACAGGTTCTGGTAGCTCGCCAGGAATTCCTGGGCCTCCGGCGGCAGCGCGGACGAACCGTTGAGCTTGGCCATCATCTTCCAGGTGGCGAAATCGGCGCGGGCGCGGGTATCCGCGCGTCGCGCGATCAGCATATCGGCAGCTTTGACCAAGTCGGCCTCTGGCCCTTCGGCTTGTGTTCGGTGTCGCTGTTCAACTACGCATTGCCGGTCAGGAAGAGAACAGCCTGAATCACATAACCGGTCAACGTTCGCAGTATTGCTGAAATAACATCAAGATTTAGACCGAACCGGGACCCCGCAAGCGGTAGCAGGATCAGGAGTGCGATCAGGATCAGCATTCCGAACGGCTCGAGGCGGGCCAGCGGCACGGCGAGGGGCCGCGGCAACAGCCCGACCGCGACGCGCCCGCCGTCGAGCGGCGGAATCGGCATCATGTTGAACACCGCCAGGATCGCGTTGATCACGAGGGCATTCTTGAGGTTGTCCGCGACCCATTTCGCCGAGCTCGCGGGGACCAGGGGCAGGGCATGGAAGGCGAGGGCGGCGGCGAGCGCCAATAGGATATTGGTGACGGGTCCGGCCAGCGCCACCCAGACCATGTCGAGCCTGGGGTTGTTGAGCTTGCGGAAATTCACCGGCACCGGCTTGGCGTAGCCGAACAGGAACGGCGAATGCGCAAACAGCAGCATCGCCGGCAGGATCAGCGTGCCGAACGGATCGATGTGCCTGAGCGGATTGAAGCTGACGCGGCCGAGCTGCGAGGCCGTGTTGTCCCCGAGCCGGTCCGCGACGAAGGCATGCGCGGCCTCGTGGAAGGTGATGGCGAGCACGAGCGGCAGCACCCACACCGACAGGTCATAAAAGGAAATGTTCACGGCTCGTCCGTCCCGGTTCGCTCGCGGCCTTGCAGCCGTTCAGCCAAACCGGCGGTGCAGCGACGCTTCACGTCAACATAGGGTGGCCTGTCCCGAAATGCCACGCCGCAAATGATCCGACCGCAGCACGCTGCCGTGCGATCGCGCAACTATGCCGGGATCGTCCCTGGATGTTGAGTCAGACCGTCGTCGAGCTTCAGCCAGTCGGGCTTTTCCGACACCCATATGTGCTCGGTCGGCGCGAAGGCGTTGCGATCGTCGAAAACGGAGAGGGACACGCCTGCGAGCGTGCCATTACGCCGCCAGGCGAACAGCCGCGTGCCGCAGCGCTTGCAGAACACGCGGTCGATGTTCTCGGAGGACGCGTAGCGGGCGGTGTCGCCTTCGACGGTCAGCGCGCGCTGGTCGAACTGCGCCCGGGCGAAGAAGGGCGAGCCCATCGCCTTCTGGCAGGTGCGGCAATGGCAGACACGAACGTTGAGCGGCTCGCCCTCAGCCTTGAACCGAATCGCGCCGCACAGGCATCCACCTTCCCGGATCATGACGTCCTCAATAGGTTGCGCGACCGCCCGAGATGTCGAACACCGCGCCGGTCGAGAACGCGCAGTCCTCCGACGCGAGCCAGCTCACCATCGCGGCGAGCTCTTCCACCAGCACGAAGCGCCCCTTCGGGATCTTCGACAGCATGAAGTCGATATGCTGCTGCGTCATCTGGTCGAAGATCGCCGTCTTCGCGGCCGCCGGTGTCACCGCATTGACGAGGATGTCGTGGGCGGCGAGCTCCTTGCCGAGCGATTTCGTCAGCGCGATCAGGCCGGCCTTGGAGGCCGAATAATGCGAGGCGTTCGGATTGCCTTCCTTGCCGGCGATCGAGGCGATGTTGACGATGCGCCCGTATTTCTGTTTGAGCATCGCGGGCACGATGGCCTTGCAGACGATGAAGGGGCCGTCGAGGTTGATGCGCAGCACCTTGCGCCATTCCTCGAGGTCAGTCTCCCAGACCGGCTTGTTGATTCCGGCGATGCCGGCATTGTTGACGAGGATGTCGATCTTGCCGAAGGCGGCCAGCGTCGCATCGCGGGCCTGCTCGACCGCTGCGGTGTCGGTGACGTCGACCTTGAACACGCGGACGCTATCGCCGATTTCCTTTGCGGTTTTCTCAGCCAGAGCCGCATCGAAATCCCAGATCGCGACCTTGGCGCCGGAGGCGACAAAACGCTCGGTGATCGCGCGGCCAAAACCCTGTGCGCCGCCGGTGACGATGGCGACGCGGCCGTTGAGATCGATCTTGTTCATGCGATTGATCTCCCGGCGTCAGAGCATGTAACCGCCGTCGACGACGAGGTCGACGCCGGTGGTGAAGGCGCTCTCGTCGCTGCCGAGATAGACCGCCATGTTGGCGATTTCCTCGGCGGTGCCGAGCCGGCCCATCTTCTGACGGGAGACGAACATCTCCTTGCCCTGCGGTCCCTGCGCGGCGGCGCGGTCGAGCATCGAGGGCGTCTCGACGGTGCCGGGGCAGATCGAGTTGCAGCGGATGCCCTTGGTGATGAAGTCGAGCGCGACCGCGCGCGTCAGCAGCGATACTGCCGCCTTGGACGAGCTGTAGACGTAACGGTTGGCCGGCGGCCGCAGCGCCGCGCAGGACGAGATGTTGACGATGCTGCCGCCGCCGCCCGCCAGCATCTCGGGCAGGAAGGCCCTGATGGTCCGGTGCATCGACTTGACGTTGAGGTCGAACGAGAAATCAAAATCCTCTTCCGAGCACTCCAGGATGGTGCCGTGGTGCACGAAACCTGCCGCATTGAGCAGGATGTCGATCTTGCCGACGCGCTTGGCAAAGGCGTTGACGTCGGCAGTGTTGCGGACGTCGAGTTTTGCGACCTCGGCGATGCCTTCCTTGGTCAAGCCAGCGATGCCCGCTTCGTTGATGTCGGTGGCAATGACGGTTGCGCCTTCACGCGCGAATGCGATGGCGCATGCGCGCCCGATGCCTGCCGCTGCAGCCGTGATGACGGCGCGCTTTCCCTTGAGGCGGTCTGCCATTTTCTTCTCCCTTGAGTTCATTCGAGTGCCAACCCAGCGTCATTGCGAGGAGCCTTGACAAAATTGCGTAGCAATTTTGCACTGGTGCGACGAAGCAATCCAGACTGTCGCCGCGGAGATATCTCTGGATTGCTTCGCTACGCTCGCAATGACGGTGTGGCTGCTAGTGATTATCCCGCGCCACGCCGAACGTGCCGGCGACGTTCTGGTAGCGCGTGGCGAGCTCCATGCAGGCGCCGGTCGATTGCTGGCCGACGGTGTTGCGATAGATCTCCTGCCACGGCGTCTGGTTTTCGGGATGCTTGAAGCCGCCATCGGCCTTCAGCTCGGCGTGACGCTTCTTCAGCTCCTCGTCCGAGATCAGGATGTTGGCGCTGCCCTTGTTGAGGTCGACGCGGACTTTGTCGCCGGTCTTGAGGATCGCGAGGCCCCCGTTGGCGGCAGCTTCCGGCGAGGCGTTCAGGATCGAGGGCGATCCCGAGGTGCCGGACTGGCGGCCGTCGCCGATGCAGGGCAGGGACAGGATGCCGCGTTTGATCAGCGCCGCGGGCGGCTGCATGTTCACGACCTCGGCGCCACCGGGGTAGCCGATCGGCCCGGTGCCGCGGATGAACAGCACGCAGCGCTCGTCGATGTCGAGCGCGGGATCGTCGATCCGCTCGTGATAGTCCTCCGGCCCCTCGAACACGATGGCGCGGCCCTCGAAGGCGTTGAGGTCCTTCGGGTTGCTGAGATAGCGGTCGCGGAATTCCTTGGAGATCACCGAGGTCTTCATGATCGCGGAATCGAACAAATTGCCCTTCAGCACCAGGAAGCCGGCGTCCTTCACCAGCGGCTTGTCGTAGGCCCAGATCACGTCGTTGTCGGGCTTTGGCGCATCCTTGCAGTTCTCGCCGATGCCGCGGCCGTTGACGGTGACCGCGTCTTCATGGATGCGCTTGTGCTTCATCAATTCGCGCACCACCGCCGGCACGCCGCCGGCGCGGTGGAATTCCTCGCCGAGATAGAAGCCGGCCGGCTGCATGTTGACCAGCAGCGGCACGTCGTGGCCGACCTTCTGCCAGTCCTCGATCGTGAGCTCGACGCCGATGTGGCGGGCCAGCGCGTTGATGTGGATCGGCGCGTTGGTCGAGCCGCCGATCGCCGAATTGATCACGATGCAGTTCTCGAACGCCTTGCGGGTCAGGATGTCCGAAGGCTTGAGGTCTTCCCAGACCATCTCGACGGCGCGCTTGCCGGTCTCGTAGGCGATCTGGCCGCGCTCGCGGTAGGGTGCGGGGATCGCCGCGCAGCCCGGCAGCGAGAAGCCGAGTGCTTCGGCAAGCCCGTTCATGGTCGAAGCGGTGCCCATGGTGTTGCAATGGCCGACCGAGGGCGCCGAGGAGGCCACGATCTCCATGAACTCCTCATAGTCGATCTCGCCCGCGGCGAGCCGCTCGCGCGACTTCCAGACGATGGTGCCGGAGCCGGTGCGCTCGCCGGCATGCCAGCCGTTGAGCATCGGGCCGCCCGACAGCACGATCGCGGGCAGGTTCACGGTCGCCGCCGCCATCATGCAGGCCGGCGTGGTCTTGTCGCAGCCGGTGGTGAGCACGACGCCGTCGAGCGGATAGCCGTAGAGGATCTCGACCAGGCCAAGATAGGCGAGGTTGCGGTCGAGCGCGGCGGTCGGGCGCTTGCCGGTCTCCTGGATCGGATGGGTCGGGAATTCCATCGCAATGCCGCCGGCCTCGCGGATGCCCTCGCGCACGCGGTGGGCAAGTTCGATATGGTGTCGGTTGCAGGGAGAAAGGTCGTTGCCGGTCTGGGCGATGCCGATGATCGGCTTGCCGGACTGCAGCTCGGCGCGGGTGAGGCCGTAATTGAGGTAGCGCTCCATATAGAGCGCGGTCATGCCCGGGTTGTGCGGGTTGTTGAACCATTCCTGCGAGCGAAGGTGGCGTCCTGAGCCGTTGCCGGCGGGCGCGTGCCCATTGGTTGGTTTTTTTGTCATTGGCTTCTCCTGCAATGCAAACGCACTGGCGTCCGTCCTAGGGCGTCGGCTTGTGCGATGCCCAACGGCGCGAATGATGGATCGCTGGCCCGCTGGCGGGGCGTTTCCTCATGAGTGCAATACTAGTCATGGCCACTTGGTAACGCTACCATTTTGTTCGCCGCACCCGCGCCTGAAACGGCTGGCCTGCTCTCCGAATGGCGCGGCGACGAGCTTTGCCGCTCGATCACCTTGAAGCCGAGATCGAGCACCGGCTGCTCCGGGCGCCGCCCGTCGATCGCATCGATCAGCATGGTGGCGGCCGTCTTGCCCATCTCGTAGCGGTTGGTGCGCACGCTGGTGAGGGTGGGGACGGCGGACGCCATGAATTCGAGATCGTTGAAGCCGACGATCGCGATCTGGTCGGGGACCGCGATCTCGCGGCGCCGGCATTCGAACAGAACGCCGAGCGCGAGGTCGTCATTGGCGCAGAACACTGCATCGAGGTCGGGCTCTCGCGCCAGCAGATCGGTGAAGAGGGCGCCGCCGAGCGTCACCGAGGTCGGCGTCGCGGTCGTGACGACGAGGCGCTGCTCGAACAATGCGGTGTCTTTCATGGCCGAGACATATCCGTCCAGCCGCCGCTGCACCCGCGGATCCATGCGGGCGCCGACGAAGCCGATCCTGCGGCGGCCTTGTTCGAACAGGTGCGCAACCGCTGCGCGGGCTGCATCATAGTGCGAAAAGCCGATCATCATGTCGACCGGATCGGGGCCGATCTCCATGATCTGCACGATCGGGCAGTCGGCGGCCTCCAGCATCGCGCGCGATTCCGCGGTCTGGTCGATGCCGGTAACGATCAGTCCGGCCGGCTTCTGCGCCAGAAACAGACGCAGCAGCTTCTCTTCCTGGAGAATGCTGTAGCGTGTGTTGGACAATTGGATCGAGTAACGGTTGCCTTCGGACGCATCGTAGATGCCGCGTAGCACGTCCGAGAACACGTTGTTGGTGAGAGAGGGAATCAAGACACCGATGACCTCGGTGCGTTGCGAGGCCAGTGCGCGTGCCGCAAGGTTCGGGACATAGCCGAGCTCCTTGGCCGCGCTCTCGACCCGCGTCCGCTTGGCGACCGACAGGGCCTCCGGATTACGAAAGAAGCGGGACGCTGTAATGGGGCTGACGCCGGCAAGCTCGGCGACTTCCGCCAACCGGATTTTGCCTGACTTGGTGCGTTTTCGACCCATTTGCTGCTCATAACACAGTCGGTCCCGCAAACAAAGGAACGTTGACAGCGCTACCAGCAGCGACTAACCAAAGACAAATTGCCAAAACCGCACAAACTGCCGACAATATAGCCCGCTAAGGTCGGGCCTTGGTTCGGCGAAGTCTGAAAAACAAGACGGTCGCGGCGCTAGAGGCGTCGTGGACTTTCGAGGAGGGAGCTAGATGTCGTCTGTGCAAATCCGCGACGTGCGGAAATCGTTCGGCAATTTTGAAGTCCTGCACGGCGTGACTGTACCGATCGAGGACGGCCAGTTCGTCGTTCTGGTCGGCCCCTCCGGCTGCGGCAAGTCGACGCTTCTGCGCATGCTCGCGGGTCTCGAGAACATCACCTCCGGCACGATCTCGATCGGCGACCGCGTCGTCAACAATGTCCAGCCGAAGGAGCGGGACATTGCAATGGTCTTCCAGAACTACGCGCTCTATCCGCACATGACGGTGGCCGACAACATGGGCTTCTCGCTGAAGCTGCGGAATGCCGGCTCCGACGAGATCAACAAGCGCGTCAAGCGGGCTGCCGAAATTCTCGCGCTGTCGCCGCTGCTCGATCGCTATCCGCGCCAGCTCTCGGGCGGTCAGCGCCAGCGCGTCGCGATGGGCCGCGCCATCGTGCGCGACCCGCAGGTCTTCCTGTTCGACGAGCCCTTGTCCAACCTCGACGCCAAGCTGCGCGTCGCCATGCGCACCGAGATCAAGGAGCTGCACCAGCGGCTGAAGACGACCACCGTCTACGTCACCCACGATCAGATCGAAGCCATGACCATGGCTGACAAGATCGTCGTCATGCATGACGGCATCGTCGAGCAAATGGGCACGCCGCTCGAGCTCTACGACAAGCCGGACAACCAGTTCGTCGCCGGCTTCATCGGCTCGCCCGCGATGAACTTCCTGAAGGGGCATGTGCGCGTCAACGGCGTTGCCACCTTCGAAGGGCCGAACGGCGTCAAGCTGCCGCTCAAGACCGCGCCCGCGGCGTCCGACGGCCTTCCCGCAGTCTACGGCGTGCGGCCGGAGCATTTCACCATCGCCGACGACGGCGCCGAGGCCGAGATCATCGTGGTCGAGCCGACCGGCTCGGAGACGCAAGTGTTCGCCAAGATCGGCGGCGAGCAGGTCGTCGCGGTCTTCCGCGAACGCCACCAGTTCAACCCGGGCGACAAGGTCCGGCTGAAGCCGGACCCGTCACTGGTGCACTTGTTCGACGAGGCGACGGGAAAGCGCCTGAACGCGTAGCGTAAGTTTAAGTTAAGACAATAAAAAGCATCACAGGGAGGACGACATGCAAGACTTTACCCGCCGGACTCTGCTTCAGGGCGGAACGGCACTGGCTGCAACCGGCATGCTCACCGGGCCGGCGCTGTTCGATTTCGCGAAGGCCTGGGCGCAGAGCGCGCCCTGGAAGGCGGAGCCCGGCGCCAAGCTGACCGTGATGCGCTGGAAGCGCTTCGTGCCGGCGGAAGACGATGCGTTCAACGCGATGGTCGCGGCGTTCAAGGCTGCCACCGGCACCGAGATGAACGTGTTCAGCGAATCCTTCGAGGACGTGCAGCCAAAGGCCTCGGTTGCGGCCAATACGGGCTCCGGGCTCGATCTCGCTTGGGGCTTGCACACGCTGCCGCAGCTGTTCCCCACCAAAGTGCTGAAGATGAACGACGTCGCCGATTATCTCGGCAACAAATATGGTGGCTGGACCGATGCGGCCGCCAAGACCTGCAAGCAGGGCAACGACTGGCTCGGCATCCCCGTTGCAACCAACGGCGGTTACATGACGTACCGCAAGTCGGCGCTCGACAAGGCAGGGTTCAAGGAATTCCCGAAAGATTTCCCCGGCTTCCTCGAGATGTGCAAGGCGCTGAAGGCGAACAACACGCCGGCCGGCTTCGCGCTCGGGCATGCGTCGGGTGACGGCAATTCGTGGCTGCACTGGGTGCTGTGGGGCCACGGCGCCTACACGGTCGACCAGAACGACAAGATCATCATCAATTCGCCGGAGACGGCGAAGGCGCTGGAATATTGCAAGGCGCTGTACGAGAGCTTCATCCCGGGCACGGCGTCCTGGAACGATTCCTCCAACAACAAGGCTTTCCTCGCCGGCGAGCTCTACTGCACGGCCAACGGCATCTCGATCTACGTCGCCGCCAAGACCGATGCGAGCAAGAAGGAGCTGGCCGAGGACACCTATCACGCGCTCTGGCCGGTCGGACCGGTCGGCAAGCCGAGCGAGCTGCAGCTTGCGCTGCCGATTCTCGCCTTCAACTTCACCAAATATCCGAACGCGGCGAAGGCCTTCGTCGCCTTCATGCTGGAGAAGGAGAACTACGAGAAGTGGCTGGACGGCGCGCAGGGCTACCTGACGCAGACCTTGAACGGCTATGAGTCGGCGCCGATCTGGAAGGCCGATCCCAAGAATGCCGTGTTCTCGCAGGCCTCCAAGCGCACGCTGCCGGCGGCCGGTATCGGTTCGGTCGGCGAAAAGGCGGCAACGGCAATCGCCGACTTCATCGTCGTCGACATGTTCGCCAACTACTGCACCGGCACCAAGGATGCGAAGGGCGCGATGGCGGAAGCCGAGCGCCAGCTGAAGCGCATCTATCGCTAAGCGTCACGGAGCGGGCGGCAGTCGCGCCGCCCGCTCGTCAACATTTCGATCAGGGATATCGGGCATGGCTGATGTCGCAATTCCCCGGGCCAAGCCTCAAATGAGCGAGGACACCGCCTGGACCCAGCTCAAACACAATCGCAACTGGCTCGGCTTCTGGTTCATGGTGCCGGCCATGGCGTTCCTGATCTTCTTCCTGGCGTATCCGCTGGGGCTCGGGATCTGGCTGTCCTTCACGGACACCCGCATCGGCAGGGTCGGGCACTTTGTCGCCACCGAGAACTATGAGTGGCTGTGGGACGATTCCATCTTCTGGCTGTCGGTGTTCAACACGCTGCTCTACACCTTCGTCGCCAGCGCCCTCAAATTCGCGATCGGGCTCTATCTCGCGCTGCTGCTGAACGAGAATATGCCGTTCAAGGCGATGCTGCGCGCGATGGTCCTCATCCCCTTCATCGTGCCGACGGTGCTCTCGGCATTGGCGTTCTGGTGGATTTTCGACTCCCAATTCTCGATCATCTCCTGGTCGCTGAGGCATCTCGGTGTGATCGATCAAAACATCAACTTCCTCGGCGATACGACCTGGGCGCGCATTTGCGTGATCTTCGCCAATATTTGGCGCGGCGTGCCTTTCGTGGCGATCACGCTGCTCGCGGGCCTGCAGACGGTGTCGCCGTCGCTCTATGAGGCCGCAACGCTCGACGGCGCCACACGCTGGCAGAATTTCCGGTTCATCACCTATCCGCTGCTGACGCCGATCATCGCCGTCGTGATGACCTTCTCGGTGCTGTTCACCTTCACCGACTTCCAGCTGATCTGGGCAATGACGCGCGGCGGCCCCGTCAACGCCACCCATCTGATGGCGACGCTGTCCTACCAGCGCGCGATCATCGCCGGGCAACTCGGCGAGGGCGCGGCGATCTCGAGCGCCATGATTCCATTCCTGCTCGCGGCGATCATGGTGTCCTGGTTCGGCCTGCAGCGTCGCAAGTGGCAACAGGGAGAAAACAATGACTGATCTTCCTGCCTCGAAAGTCGACCTCAAGTCCGTCATATCTGCGCCCGCGCGCGTCGATAACAGCGAGGGCATGAGCTATCTGCAGTCGGTGCCGCGCCGGATGGTGACGCTGTACCTGCCGCTCGCGATCATCGTCGTGGTGCTGTTGTTTCCGTTCTACTGGATGGCGCTGACCTCGGTGAAGCCGGACGAGCAGCTGCTCGATCTCGACAGGTACAACCCGTTCTGGACCTGGAATCCGACCTTCAAGCATTTCCACAAGCTGCTGTTCGAGAGCTACTATCCGCACTGGCTCTGGAACACGATGTACGTGGCGGTCTGCGCCACGGTGCTCTCGATCATCGCATCGGTGTTGGCTGCCTACGCCATCGTGCGCTTGCGCTACAAGGGCGCCAATCTCGTCGGCGGGCTGATCTTCCTCGCCTATCTCGTGCCGCCGTCGATCCTGTTCATTCCGCTCGCCACCGTCGTGTTTCAGTATGGTCTGTTCGACTCGCCGCTGGCGTTGATTCTGACCTATCCGACCATCCTGATCCCCTTCTCGACCTGGCTGCTGATGGGCTATTTCAAGACCATCCCGTTCGAGCTCGAGGAATGCGCGCTGATCGACGGGGCGAGTCGCTGGCAGATCCTGATCAAGATCGTTTTGCCGCTGGCAATCCCCGGCCTGATCTCGGCCTTCATCTTCTGCTTCACGCTGTGCTGGAACGAGTTCATCTACGCGTTGACCTTCCTGCAGTCGACCAGCAACAAGACGGTGCCGGTCGCAATCGTCAACGAGTTCGTGGATGGTGACATCTACCGCTGGGGTTCGCTGATGGCGGGAGCCCTGGCCGGCTCGCTGCCGCTCGTCATCCTTTACGCCTTCTTCGTGGAGCATTATGTGTCCGCGATGACCGGCGCCGTGAAGGAGTGATCGCGGGGGTCTGCCATGGGAGCGCGCTGGAGGCTGCGCGTTCCGGCCAATAAAAAGGAGTTAAGCTCTTGCACGTTCTGGTTCTGGGTGCCGCCGGCATGGTCGGCCGCAAATTGTGTGAACGGCTGTTGCGCGACGGACGGCTCGGCAAGAGCGACATCACGAAACTGACCATGCACGACGTGGTCGAGCCGAAGAAGCCGGAGAAGGCTGGTTTCCCCGTCGAGACGGTGTCGGGCGATTTCGCCGTGCCGGGCGCTGCCGAAAAGCTGATCGCCGGCCGCCCGGACGTGATCTTCCATCTTGCCGCCATCGTCTCCGGCGAAGCCGAACTCGATTTCGACAAGGGCTACCGCATCAATCTCGACGGCACCCGGATGCTGCTCGATGCCGTCAGGCTCGTGGGCGGCGGCTACAAGCCGCGCGTGGTCTTCACGTCCTCGATCGCGGTGTTCGGCGCGCCGTTCCCGGATGCGATCGGCGACGAGTTCTTCCATACGCCGCTGCTCAGCTACGGCGCCCAGAAGGCGATCGGCGAACTCCTGCTCGCCGACTATTCGCGCCGTGGCTTCCTCGACGGCATCGGCATCCGCCTGCCGACCATCTGCATCCGGCCCGGCCTGCCCAACAAGGCGGCATCGGGCTTCTTCTCCAACATCCTGCGCGAACCTCTGGCAGGCAAGGAAGCGGTTCTTCCCGTCTCCGAGGACGTTCGTCACTGGCACGCCACACCGCGCTCCGCGGTGGGCTTCCTGCTCCACGCCGGCACCATGGACCTTGCCGCGGTCGGCCCGCGCCGCAATCTGACCATGCCCGGCCTGTCGGCGACGGTCGGCGAGCAGATCGCCGCGTTGAAGCGGGTTGCGGGCGAGAAGGTCGCCGCGCGCATCAAGCGCGAGCCCGATCCCTTCATCGTCGGCATCGTCGGCGGCTGGCCGCGCAATTTCAACGCAAAGCGGTCGCTCGAGCTCGGCTTCACCACCGCCGAGAAGACGTTCGACGACATCATCCGCATTCACATCGAAGATGAGCTCGGCGGCAACTTCGTCGCCTGATCTCTGACTGAGCGGGTCACATGATGGCGAGCGTTGCTTGCATCGGCGAATGCATGGTCGAGCTCCGGCAGGCCCAGGGCGGCGCGTCTGCCGGGCAGGGGCAGGGCGGCGGCCTGTATTCGCGCGGCTTCGGCGGCGACACGCTCAACACCGCGGTGTACCTCGCGCGGCTCGAGGTCAAGGTCGACTATCTCACGGCGCTCGGCGATGACGGTCTCAGCGATGAAATGATCGCGGCCTGGAATGCCGAGGGCGTCGGCACGAGGCGCGTCATGCGCCTGGCGGGCAAGCTGCCCGGCCTCTACATGATCCAGACGGATGCAAAGGGCGAGCGCCAGTTCTTTCACTGGCGCGACAGCGCGGCGGCGCGCGAGCTGATGAAACTGCCCGAGACGGACGAACTGCTCAACTCGCTGACGAGCTACGACATCGTCTATCTCTCCGCAATCACGCTCTCGATCTACGACGCGGGCGGGCGCGAGCGCCTGTTCACGGCGATCAAGCGCGCGCGCCTGCTCGGCACCCGCTTCGTGTTTGACACCAATTTCCGCGCGCGGGGGTGGCCGGATCGCGATGTCGCGCGCGAGGTGTTTGCTGCGGCGTTTGCGGCCGCCGACATCGTGCTGACCTCGACCGAGGACCTGCTCGCGCTCTATCCTGGCGAGAGCCACGAGCAATTGATGGCGCGCATCCCCACGCCCGAACTGGTGTTCCGGCTGACCGAGCCGGTGAGCCTCTTGCGCTTTCCGGGCGGCACCCACGAGGTCCGCGCCGAACCCATGATAGAACCCGTCGTTGACACCACGGCGGCCGGCGACAGCTTTGCCGCGGCCTATATCGCGGCCCGGCTAGGTGGCTCGGATCCGGTGGAGGCGGCCCAGGCCGGGCATCGTCTCGCCAGCCTCGTGATCTGCTATCCCGGCGCCATCATTCCGGGCTATGCCATGCCACCGAAGAAGCGGCACCGGCCGGCGGCCACGCGCCAAGCGACCAAGTAAAACGAAAAGATCCACAAGATGCCCACGACTGCCCAACAGAACCACCTCGTCGCGCTGTTCAGGGACGCCACCGTCATTCCCGTCCTCACCATCGAGCGCATCCAGGATGCCGTGCCGCTGGCGCGGGCACTGGTCGCCGGCGGCGTCCGCACGCTGGAGGTGACGCTGCGCACCCCCGTTGCGATCGAGGCCGCGCGGGCGATGATGGCCGAAGTGCCGGAGGCGGTCGTTGGTATCGGCACGATCCTCAATCCGGCCGACTTCACCCGTGTCGAGAAGCTTGGCGTCGCTTTCGGCATCAGCCCGGGCCTGACACCCGACCTCCTCAAGGCCGCCGCGCACAGCTCCTTGCCGTTCGCGCCGGGCATCGCGACGGCGTCCGAGCTGATGATGGCACTGTCCTACGGCCTCGATGTCGCAAAGTTCTTTCCGGCCGAGCAGGCCGGCGGCATCAAGGGCCTGCGCGCCCTCGGTGGCCCGTTCCCGAACGTGCGGTTCTGCCCGACCGGCGGGGTCGGCGAAGCCAATGCGGCGAGTTGGCTCGCCGAGCCCAATGTGGTCGCGGTCGGCGGTTCCTGGCTGTGTCCGACGGCGGAGATCCGGGCCGGGAACTGGGCCGGCATAACTGCCATCTGCCAGCGCACCCTCAAGGCCCTGAAAGCCACGTGAAGTCTTGCCATCCCTGGGCTAAGACTTAGCTCAGGACAGGACTCCAGGGAGAAAAGACCATGACCGCCAGCATCGTCGGATGGGCGCATACGCCGTTCGGCAAGTTCGACACCGAAACCGTCGAAAGTCTCGTCACCCGCGTTGCCAATGAGGCGCTGGCCGATGCCGGCATTTCGGCCGGCGATGTCGACGAGATCGTGCTCGGCCATTTCAACGCCGGCTTCTCGCCGCAGGATTTTACCGCCTCCCTAGTGCTCCAGGCCGACCCGAAGCTGCGCTTCAAGCCGACCACCCGGGTCGAGAACGCCTGCGCGACCGGCTCGGCCGCCGTTCACCAGGGCCTGCGCGCGATTGCCGCAGGTGCCGCCAAGATCGTGCTGGTCGTCGGCGTCGAGCAGATGACGCGCACCCCTAGCGCGGAGATCGGCAAGAACCTGCTCAAGGCGTCCTATCTGCCTGAGGACGGCGACACCGTCGGCGGCTTTGCCGGCGTGTTCGGCAAGATCGCCAGCTCCTATTTCCAGAAATACGGCGACCAGTCCGATGCGCTGGCGCTGATCGCGGCCAAGAACCACAAGAACGGCGTCGCCAATCCCTTCGCCCAGATGCGCAAGGATTTTGGCTTCGACTTCTGCCGCGCCGAGAGCGAGAAGAACCCTTACGTCGCCGGTCCCCTGAAGCGCACCGACTGCTCGCTGGTCTCCGACGGCGCCGCCGCGCTGGTTTTGGCCGATGCCGAGACCGCCAAGGCCATGACCAAGTCGATCGGCTTCCGCGCCACCGCGCACGCCCAGGATTTTCTGCCGATGTCCAAGCGCGACATCCTGCAGTTCGAGGGCTGCACGGTTGCCTGGCAGCGCGCGCTGGAAAAGGCGGGCGTGACCCTGTCCGATCTCTCCTTCGTCGAGACCCATGATTGCTTCACGGTCGCCGAGCTGATCGAGTACGAAGCGATGGGCCTGACGCCGAAGGGCCAGGGCGCCCGCGCCATCAAGGAAGGCTGGACGCTGAAGGACGGCAAGCTGCCGGTCAACCCGTCCGGCGGCCTGAAGGCCAAGGGCCACCCGATCGGCGCCACCGGCGTCTCCATGCATGTGATGACCGCGATGCAGCTCGCAGGGCAGGCGCCCGAGGGCATGCAGCTGAAGAACGCCAAGCTCGGCGGCATCTTCAACATGGGCGGCGCCGCGGTGGCGAACTACGTCTCCGTGCTGGAGCCGCTGAAGTAGGTTTTGTAGGGTGGGTTAGCTGGCGGCTGCGCGAAGCGCAGGCCGCTGGCGTAACCCACCTCTTTTGTCTCCGCGGAGACAGAGTTGGTGGATTACGCCTGCGGCTAATCCACCCTACGGCCCTTGCGCTAGATCATGGTGGGCGCGCTTCGTTTTGCCCACCTTACGCTCCTGATTGATTTGCGGGAAATGCATCATGAGCACTGACTACGAAACTTCACTGTCGATGGACGCACTCAACGATCGCATCGCGATCATCGAGGACAATATCCGCCAGCTCATCGAGCAGGCCGCGGCCGCCTCGGGCGAGCAGAACGAGTCGCGCATCGCCGACCGCATCAGCCAGCAGAATGACGAACTCGACCGGCTGCTCAAGATCCGCGAATCCCGCCAGAAGAAATAGCGGCCGATATCGCCGCGCGGCGCATGCGGCCATACGCCGGCCGCCCTTGCGCGCGCGGCCTCGCTGCCTTTAGCTGGACCGAAATCGCAAGGCCGCGCCTTGGCCCTTGCGCAATCGGGAGCGAACGATGGGGCCGCTGAAGGGCATCAAGGTCATCGACATGACCACCGTGCTGATGGGGCCCTATGCGACCCAGATGCTCGGCGACTACGGTGCCGATGTCATCAAGGTGGAATCGCTCGACGGCGACGTCACCCGCCTGATCGGCCCGATGCGTCACGCCGGCATGGGCCCGGTGTTTCTCAACACCAACCGCAGCAAGCGCTCGATCTGCCTCGATCTGAAAAAGCCTGCTGGCCGGGACGCCGTGCTGCGGCTGCTGAAGGACGCCGACGTCCTCGTCTACAACGTCCGCCCGCAGGCCATGGCGCGGCTGCAGCTCGGCTACGATGTCGTCTCCGCCATCAATCCGCGCCTGGTCTATGCCGGCGTGTTCGGCTTCGGCCAGGACGGGCCCTATGCGGCAAAACCCGCCTATGACGACCTGATCCAGGGCGCCACCGCACTGCCGGCGCTGATGGCGCAAACCGGCGACGGTGTGCCGCGCTACGTGCCGAATGCGCTGGTCGATCGCATCGTCGGCCTCACCGCCGTCGGCGCGATCTGCGCCAGCCTGGTGCACCGCGATCGCACCGGCCGTGGCCAGCGCGTCGACATCCCGATGTTCGAGACCATGGCCGGCTTCGTCATGGGCGACCATATGGGCGGGCTCACCTACGAGCCGCCGCTCGACAAGGGCGGCTATGCCCGCCATCTGTCGCGGGATCGGAGGCCCTACAAGACCTCGGACGGCTATCTCAGCGTCATCGTCTACAACGACAAGCAGTGGGAGAATTTCTTCAAGGCGACCGCGCGCGATGATCTTCGCGCCGATCCCAAATTCGCGACCTTCGCGGGGCGCGCCGCCAACATCGACGTCGTCTATGCCGAGCTCGCGCGCATCTTCGAGACGCGCACCACGGCCGAGTGGATCGATCTGCTCACCAAGGCCGACGTGCCGGTCATGCCGATGCACGACCTGGCGTCGATGTTGCACGATGAGCATCTGGAGGCGACCGGCTTCTTCCCGGTCGTGACCCATCCGACGGAAGGTCCGATCCGCAGCATGAAGGTGACGGCGACGTGGTCGGAGAGCGAAGCCGAGCCGGTGCGGCTGGCGCCCCAGCTCAACGAGCACGGCGCGGAGATCCTTCGCGAGGTTGGCTACTCCCAGGACGAGATCGCCGCCATGGTCCGCGATGGCGTCACGCGGTCACCGCCGGAGGAGGGAGGGGCGCCATGAGCTTCATCACCGGCGTCGGCCTCACATCTTTCGGCAAGCATGAAGGCTCATCCTCGCTCGATCTGATGAGCCAAGCGGCGCAAGCCGCGCTTGACGATGCCGGGCTGAAGCGATCCGACATCGACGGCATCCTCTGCGGCTATTCCACCGTCTCGCCCCACATCATGCTGGCGACCGTCTTCGCCGAGCACTTTGGCATCCGTCCCGCTTATGCCCACGCCGTGCAGGTTGGCGGCGCGACGGGGCTCGCGATGACGATGCTGGCGCATCATCTCGTCGTATCAGGCGTCGCGCGCCACGTGCTGGTCGTCGCCGGCGAGAACCGTCTTACCGGGCAGAGCCGCGACGCCTCGATCCAGGCGCTGGCGCAGGTCGGCCATCCCGACTACGAGGTGCCGCTGGGTCCGACCATTCCCGCCTATTACGGCCTCGTCGCCAGCAGGTACATGCACGAATATGGCGTGACGGAAGAAGATCTCGCCGAGTTCGCGGTGCTGATGCGCGCCCACGCCTGCACCCATCCCGGCGCCCAATTCCACGATCCCATCACCGTCGCCGACGTCATGGCCTCGAAGCCGGTGGCGATGCCCCTAAAACTGCTCGACTGCTGCCCGGTCTCCGATGGCGGTGCGGCCTTCGTCATCAGCCGCGAGCGGACCGGGGAGGCGGGCGTCCGCATCCGCGGCTGCGCGCAAGCCCACACCCATCAGCATGTCACGGCCGCACCCGCGCTCAGTGAGCTCGGCGCCGAGATTTCCATCGCGCGCGCCAAGAAGGCCACCGGCCTTGCAATCTCCGACGTGCGCTATGCGGCGATCTACGACAGTTTCACCATCACGCTCGCGATGCTGCTGGAAGACCTCGGCCTTGCCGGGCGCGGCGAGGCGGCTGCCCGCGTGCGATCAGGTCATTTCGGCCGCGACGGCGCGATGCCGTTGAACACCCATGGCGGCCTGCTCAGCTACGGCCATTGCGGCGTCGGCGGCGCCATGGCGCATCTGGTCGAGGCGCATTTGCAGATGACGGGACGGGCGGCTGGCCGCCAGGTGCGCGATGCCTCGATCGCCTTGTTGCATGGCGACGGCGGTGTGCTGTCGTCCCATGTCAGCATGTTCCTGGAGCGGGTGCGATGAGCGGGCGTCTGACGGATTGGACCAAGGGCGAACAGGCCATCACCTTCCAGACCTGCACCGCGTGCGGCCATGTGCAGTATTTCCACCGCGCCTTCTGCGCGGCGTGCGGCGCCTCCGATCCGCGTGAGCAGCGTGCCAGCGGCAAGGGCAGGGTCTACGCGACCTCGCTGGTCTGCCGTGCCGCCACGCCAGAGACGCGCGCCCACGTGCCCTACAACATCCTGCTGGTCGATTGCGCCGAGGGTTTTCGCATGATGGGCCATGGCGAGAATGACCTTGCCATCGGCGATTCGGTCGTTGCAAGCTTCAAGCCGTTCGCCGGCAGGCTCGTGCCGTTTTTTGCAAAGAGCAAATAGTGGGGGATGCTGTAGCCCGGATGGAGCGCAGCGAAATCCGGGAGTCTCACCCCGCAATAGACTTTCCCGGATTGGGCTTCGCTCCATCCGGGCTACTGCCGAGAGCGATTCGCGGGATCCGTCATTCGGGGGCGGTCCGAAGGACCGAGCCTGGAACGGGATTCTGGGCCTGGCGCTGTGCGAGGCGCCACCCCGGAATGACGAAAACTCTAAAACTCCAGCTAACGCCCGTAGAACAAGATGCTGGCGATGACGAGCATCGCCGTCACCGCCAGCATATGCGCGAGCGCTCCCGAGGCCGCCCCCTTGGTGGCTTCCTTCATGCCTTTTTCTCCCTAGACTTGGGCGTGACTCATCGTTGTGCGGCTAGCGCACCCGACGGCCAATTGTTTTACTCGGAACACCCCACTTGCGAGTACTCACCGCGATTTGTCCCCACGCGGCGAATATCGACCGTTCCAAGGTCGATCAGCAATGCGGCGGCAATTTGACTCGATGATGTTGCTCCTGCGTCGGCGCAAGAATAGAGTTTCAGAGAACTCCCGCCGACAACGACAAAAAGCATCAAAAATTCAGGGAAAACTTCAGGAAAATCATGGCCCGCATCAACTACAGCGACCCGTCCAAGGCCTCCGACCGCACCCGCGAAATTCTCGACAAGAATCGCAATGCCAACATCTTCCGCATGATGGCGCACTCCCCAAGCTATTTCGAGCAGTACTGCCGCCTGGGCGGCGCCATCCGCCACAAGGGCGAGCTCGACCCCATCGTGCGCGAGCTCGCAATCACCCGCACCGGCATTTTGTGCGAGGCGCCGTACGAGATCGTCGCGCACAAACGCATCGGCAAGAATGTCGGCGTCACCGACGAGCAGAACGAGGCGCTCGCGGACTGGCAGGCGGCGACCTGCTTCAACGAGGTGCAGCGCGCGGCGCTCGCCTTCACAGACGAGATCGTGACGCTGAAGAAGCCGGCGGATGCGACCTTCAAGGCGATCGCAGCGAAGCTGACGCCGGCCGCGCTGGTCGAGCTCCAGCTCTCGGTCGGCTTCTACATCATGACGTCAAAGTTCTTGGAGACATTCGAGATCGACCTGCAGCCCGTGACGGAAGTGGTGGGCTGATTCAAAATCCGCGGCGAGGGATGCTCATGACGATCGACGAATATGCGGCCTGGGCCGCGAGCATTGCGAAGGTCGATGAGCATCCGTCGAACGAGCGGCTGTCCTATCTTGGACTTGGCCTTGCCAGCGAAGCCGGCGAGGTCGCCGACCACATCAAGAAGCTCCTGCGCGATGACTGGCTCGACAAGGCTGGCCTCGTCGATGAGCTGGGCGATGTCATCTATTATTGGGCCTGTCTCTGTGCCGCGACTGGTCAGCAGCCATCTGAAGTGCTCAAGGCAAGCACCGCCAAGATCAAGCGACGCCTGAGCGAGGCGGCGAGCCGGTAGACGGCCAGGCGCGGCCCATCCCATCATGTCTTGAATCGTTACGTCGACGTCAGAATATCCACCCTCGCATTCGCGACGATCAGGCGATCGGCCAACAGCTGGGCCAGATTGCGCATGACGCGCTCGCTGGCGCGCGGGTGCTGATTGCGGAAGCGTTCGAACGCCTTCAGCGGCACTTCGAACGCGGTCGCGGCCATGTCGGCAAAGACGTCGGCCGAGCGCGTCGTCTCCAGCAGCGCCATCTCTCCGAAGGCCATGCCGGCGGTCAGCGTCGCCAGCCGCACGCCGTCGGGCAGCGTGACATGCACCGCACCGCTGCGCAGGAAGAACAGGGATTCGGCGGGATCGCCCGTGGTGATGATCTTGGCGCCGGCCTGAAAGGTTCCGATCGTGCAGATCGAGGCGAGATCCGTCAGCTCTTCTTCGCTCATACCTGATAGCAGCGGCTGCTCGGCAAGCTCGGTGGTCTCGTGAAAGTCGATCGAGCCGCCATAGCGGTAGACGATCTGGTCTTCGGCCCATTCGATCGCGGTGTCGAGCAAATAGAAGTCGCGGACGTTCTTCAGCTCGGCGGTCCATTCCCGCAAGCTGTCCCATTCCTTGGAGGTGCGCCTGACGCCTGACAGCACGACGGTCACGTTCAGCGCCGCGAGCTCCTCGAAGGTTTCGGCAACGAGCCGCGCACCGGCGCGGGTGGTGGAGGTGACGCGGTGCAGGTCGAACACGACGATTTGCGGCCGCGGTCGTCCCGCCAGCCGGCGCGAGACGTAGTCGACGGCCGACAGCGACAGCGTGCCGACCAGCTCGATGACCCGCACCTCCTGCTCATGTGCAGCCAGGATCTCGCGCTCCTGCGGCCGGCGCACGCGGCGTGACGGACTCTTGCCGATATCGTAATCGGCGATGACGGCGTTACGCGCATCGTCGCTGCGATTGAGCATGTGCAGATCGTAATGCGAGGACAGCGCCTCGCAGACCTTGATGCCGCGCACGCTGTTGCCGTGCTTGTCGAGCTTCGGCGAATAGCTGCCGAGGCCGAGGCGGGCAGGGAGCGCGGCCAGAATGCCGCCGCCGACGCCGCTCTTGGCGGGGATGCCGATGCGGTAGATCCATTCGCCGGCATAGTCGTACATGCCCGATGACGTCATCACGGAAAGCGTGCGCGAGATCGCGTAAGCGCTCAGCACCTGCTCGCCCGTGAGCGGATTGACCCCGCGATTGGCAAGCGTTGCCGCCATCACCGCGATGTCGCGCGCGGTCACCAGCACGGCGCATTGCCGGAAATAGACGTCGAGCACGGCGGCGACGTTGTCCGAGATCACCGCGTTGGTCTTGAGCAGGTAGCCGATGGCGCGGTTGCGGTCGCCGGTCTGGCTTTCGGAGGCATAGACGGCCTGGTCCACGGCAAGCTCGCGTCCGGCAAAGCGGCCGAGAGCAAGGCGGATCTGCTCGAAGGCTGCCGCGCCCTTGCTGTCGTAGATCAGCCCGGTGCAGGCGATCGCGCCGGCATTGACCATCGGATTGAACGGGTGGTTCTCCGAATTGAGCCGGATCGAGTTGAAGGGATCGCCGGAGGGCTCGACGCCGATCGCACTCTCGACCTTGCCTGCGCCCAAAAGGTCCAGCGCCAGCGCGAACACGAACGGCTTCGACATCGACTGGATGGTGAAGGGCACCCTGGAGTCGCCGACCTCGTAGACATGGCCATCCAGTGTCGCGAGGCTGATGCCAAAGTAGGCAGGATTGGCCTTGCTCAGCTCGGGGATGTAGTCGGCAACGTTACCCGAGGTCTCGGCCGAGAATTCGTTGAGGCAATTGTCCAGAAACCGCAGCAGAGGCGGTTTCGAGCAGGTCCAGGCCGAGGCGGCGGGCGTGAGAGGCTTCATCGCCTCATTTGTGCAACGCAATCAGGGCGCGCGCAACCCGTCCGGCGCTATGGTCTGCCGGCGGACCAGGAGAAGGGCCAGCAAGGTCGTGGGTACGAGGATGGCAAGGCCGAGCAGCGTCACCTGCAGCTGCGATAGCGGCATGATTCCGCCGCCGGGCGTCGCCACCACGAAGCCGCCGATCACCAGCAGCACGCGGATCGGCCATTCCAGCGCGCCGGCGCCGCGCAGATCGCCGACGAAGGGCTGGTAGCCCTGGATGCCGCCACAGATGAACAGCGTGCCGAACGCGGCAAGACCCATCAAGCCAAGGCCGGCGAAGTAGGGGCTCGGCCCCTGCAGCACCAGCGCCGGATTGAGCACGAAGAAGAACGGGATGAAATAGATGATGCTGCCGACCCACATCGATTCCCAGCCGGTCTTCATCGCCGGCGAGCCCGCGATGCCTGCGGCGGCGAATGAGGCGATCGCGACGGGCGGGGTGATCGACGACAGCATGCCCCAGTAGAAGATGAACATGTGCACCGCCATCTTGTTCAGCCCGAGCTTCTCCAGCGCGGGGGCGACCAGGATGGCGAGGAAGATGTAGCAGGCCGTCGTCGTCAGCCCGAGGCCGAGGATGAGGCTGGTGAGGGCGCACATGCCGAGCAGCAGGAAGGGATTGTCGCCGGCAATATGCAGGAGGTCATTGGCAAGGCTCGACACCACGCCGGTCATCGAGAATGCGCCGATCAGAAGGCCGCAGCCGGCAAGGATGCCGACCAGTTCGACGAAGGTGCGCCCGTTGACCTCCAGGAATTTGCCGATCGTCGCGAACGTCCAGCGCGTCTCCTTGGAGAAGAGCTGGTTGAGGACCAGCAGCAGAGCGGTGGCGTAGAATGGCGCGTGGCTCTCGCGCTTGAAATAGAGCAGCATCACGATCAGCAGCGCGATGACGAAGACGTAGTACCAGCCGTCCTTGATCGTATCCATGATCCGCGGCAGCTCGGCGCGCGGAATGCCCTTCAGCCCGTGGCGCGCGGCGTAGGTATCGACCTGCATGAACAGCCCGACATAATAGAGCGCGGCCGGAATGATCGCGGCCACGGCGACTTCTGCGTAGCTGACGTTGAGGAACTGTGCGATCACGAAGGCGGTCGCGCCCATCACCGGCGGCGCCAGCACCGCGCCGGTCGAGGCGCAGGCCTCGATCGCGGCGGCATAGGACGCGCGAAAACCGCTCTTCTTCATGACGGGGATAGTCATGGTGCCGGCGGTCAGAACGTTGGAGATGATCGAGCCCGACATCATGCCGAGCAGGCCGCTGGCGAAGATACAGACCTTGGCGGCACCGCCGCGGAAGGTGCCGCACATCGCGAAAGAAAGGTTGATGAAGAATTTGCCGGCGCCCGTCATCATCAGCGCGGTGCCGAACACCAGGAAGCCGATCACGGTATCGGCGAAGGCCTGGATCGGGATGCCGAGCAGGCTTTCGCCCGACAGCACATGATAGGCGGTCGCCTGCTCCAGCGTCGACTGCGTGCCGCGGAACGGGCCGAGCCAGCTGGCCTCGGCAAACAGCGGATAGACAGTGAAGGGGAGCACGCTCAAGAGCAGGCTCCAGCCGCCGGTGCGGCGCAGTGCCTCCATCAGCATCACCCACATCACGAGGCCCGCGGCGATCACGCTGTTCGGCGCGCCGCCGAACTCCCAGCCGGCCTCGGCCGCCTTGCGCACGTTCGACATCAGCAGCAGCGCTGCGGCGAAGGTCGCGACGAAGAGGGCGAGGTCGTACCAGGGAATCCGATCGAGCGGGGCGCGTTCCGTGCCCGGGAAGATCAGAAAGGTGAACGGCAGCATCAACGCGATCAGGAGATAGAAATATTCGGTGTTGAGCTGGGTGTAGCCGATGAAGAAGCGCAGCGAGAATTGCTGGTTGATGCAGAGCAGGATCGTCGCCGCGGTCGCTGCGATCAGCGTCCAGCGCCAGGCGCCGCGCAGGGTGCGCACGCGCGTGACCTCCGCCTCCTGCATGTTGCCGGCGGCGCCGTGCGGATCGTCGAACACGACCCGCTTGGCCTCGTCTTGCGGGGCAGTGGAGGTGGAAGCAGAAGACATCATTGATCCCGGGTGTCGGCTGGTAACTAACTAAGCGAATGGCCGTTGGTTGAATCGATGGAGCCACGTGCTCTTCCACCTCTCCCGCTTGCGGGAGAGGTCGGCGCGTAGCGCCGGGTGAGGGTTTTCTGCTCTGGGGGAATCCCGCCGCGGTGATACCCTCTCCCGCAAGCGGGAGAGGGAGCGCACCGTCGTCCCGGCGGCGTTCAATCCCATTGCAAGACTAATCCTCGAACCCGTTCGGCATGTCGGCTTTCGCAAGCGCGGCCGCGCGCGCCTTCATCCAACCGTCGAGGAAGGCCTTGTCATCCGATGGCGGATTGGACTTGCCGTACTCCGTCCACGCTACGCCGAGCACCTCCTGCCGCTTGATCAGCTTGTTGTTGTGGGCCTCCTGCGCATCGCTCCAATGCCCGGTTTCCTTCAGAGCCTTCACCGCGCCGGGATGCACCGGTACCACCCAGTTCTTGGTCTGGCGATCGGCCGCGAGACCGCCGGCGCCGGGCGCGGAATCCTTGTAGGCGTCGTAGTTCACGATCATCGCCTTGGTCATCGCATAGACCTGGTCGGCCGGCTGCGAGGCGTAGGTGACGAAGATCGGGTAGGGGTAATTGCCGAGCTCGACCGGCTTGTCCGGCGAGATGCCGGCGCCGCAGGTCGCGGTCTGCGGGAAGAAGAACGAGCCGACCTTCTGCATCCGCACCCAGCCTTCCTTGTCCTTGGCCGGTAGCGGCGGCCAAATCAGGCCGCGCGGCGAAGTCTCGGCCTCTTTGGCAGGGCCCGTGATGGTAGTGCCGAAGGCGGCATCGACGTCGTTGTTGATCAGTCCTTTCCACATCGCGCCGTAACTCGCGAACTCGACAGCCTTGACGTCCTTCTGCGTCAGCCCCGCGAAGGCGAGCACCGCGAGCGAATTCTGGTTCAGCGCGGGCGAGCCGACCACGAAGCCGACGCGCTTGCCCTTGAGGTCCTTCAACTCCTTCACGCCGGTGTCGGCGGCAACGCCCAGCGAGCCGCAATTGCAGTCGACGGATGAGAGCAGGATCTGGAGCGGCTGCGGGCCCCATTCCTTTGACCCGAACTCGAACACGCCTTCCTGTGCGAAATAGGTGCCCGATCCCATCGCAGATGAGACCGCGCGCTTGGCGCGCAGCGGCGCGAGGCGGGCGACGTCGTTGCCTGCGGGGAGCACGCGCACGTCGGTGCCGTATTTGTCCTTCATCATCTTGCCGACACCGACCGCGATTTGAAGCCGGCGGTGCCGGTGTCATAGGCGGTGAAGGTCAAGGTCGCCGGGAGCTTGACGTCCTCGGCGCGCGAGTAGCGTGTAGACGCAAACGAAATACCCGCCACCAAGGCAGGCGCAAGCATGATCAGCCCACGAAGCATGTTTCCCTCCAACATTCCCCGCGTTTGCCGCGAGGATTTTCATTCTTTGTTTGAAACAGAGTTTGTTTCAAACGGATCATGTCACCGCGATCAAGCGATGGCAACGCCGTACCGCGCATGCGGGAATGAGGCCGACAGATTGTCGCGTGCCTTGCGACGAGGGAGCGCTTGGCCCATGGTTCGACACGCGCCGCAAGCGGCGCTCCTCACCATGAGGTCGAGGATCTTGCATCAGAGGCAGTCCTCATCCTGAGGAGCCCGCGGAAGCGGGCGTCTCGAAGGATGGGCTTAGGCAAAGATTGCGCAACCAAGGCTGCGACATATGCATGTTCAGCTCGCGACGATCGCGATCGCCTGTCCCTCGGCAACGATGTCGTCGAGCTTCACCAGCAGCGATGTGATCGTGCCGTTCGCAGGCGAAGGCACCGGTATCTCCATCTTCATCGCCTCGACCACCACAATTTCATCGCCATCCGCGACGGTTCCTCCAACTTGCACGGGAGTTGCGCAGATACGTCCCGCGACTTCGGTGACGATCTTAATTTCTGGCATGCCATCGCCTTTTTGTTGTCGTTGCAAAATGCCTGAGGTAGCGTCGTCTGCAAGTGGAATTTAATTCCGCAGAGCGGAACAGACGGTAGGGAACAATGGGACGACGATCTGAGCGGTTGAGTAGGCAAGGCATGCTCGCTGGCGATGCCGGTGAGGGTGATGTCATCCAGGTGGTCTCGCGCGCGTTCGACGTGTTGCGATGCTTCGAGGGCCACGATAGCAGGCTCGGCAATCTCGAGATTTCGAATCGCTGCGGCCTGCCGCGCTCGACGGTGTCGCGGCTCACGCACACGCTGACGCGGATGGGGCAGTTGGTCTATCTGCCGCGCGATCAAAAATATCGCATCGGCCCGAGCGCAGTGGCGATGAGCGCTTCGATGATGAAGGGCGCACAGCTGCGCAGCATGATCCGCCAGCGGCTGCAGGAAGTTGCCGAGCAGCTTCCCGGCACGGTCGGCTTAGTCGTGCCCGATCGCTTCAATCTCGTCTATCTCCAGTTCGCGCGCTCGGCCTCTGCGCTCGGCCTGCACGAGGGCACCGGCAGCCGCATCTCGATGGCCTCCACCGCAGCAGGCGCGGCCTACACGGCGGCGTTGTCGCCGGAAGTCGGCGATGCCTTCATCACGGAGATGGAGCGCGAAGCGCCCGAGGCTGCGAAGATCCTCAGGCCCCGCATCGAGGCCAACCGGCAGATGCTGCGCGAGCGCGGCTATGTCGTGGCCTGCGGCCTGTGGAGCCCGCACATCAACGGCCTCGCGGTGCCGATCTGGTCGCCGCAATATCAGACCTTCGTGGTCATCACGATTGGTCTGCTCTCGGCGATGTATGACGAGCAGCGTCTGCATGACGAAGTCGCCCCGCTGATGCTGCAGCTGGGCCGCTCGCTTGGCAGCCTGGTGGAAGGCGCGGAGGGCGATGCCTTCAACAACCGCATCTCGCGTAAGCCGGTCGCCATGGCCGTGCACAACAATAACAAGCCGATCAATTCGGAGGGAGTGAATGAACTGGAAGCCGGAACTCGACGAGCTCGCCCGGCGCGAAGCCTTCGCGCGGGAGATGGGCGGCGTTGACAAGGTCAAGCGACAGCATGACCAGGGCCGGCTGACTGTTCGGGAGCGTATCGACAAGCTCATTGATCGAAATAGCTTTCACGAGATCGGTGCCGTCTCCGGCATCGGTGAGTACGATTCCAGCGGCGAGCTGCAGAAACTGACGCCGGCGAACTGCGTGTTCGGCCGCGCTCGCGTCGACGGCCGCACCGTCGTGGTGGTCGGCGATGATTTCACCGTGCGCGGCGGCTCGGCCGATGCGTCGATTTCTGCAAAGCCGTTGATGGCGGAGGAGATGGCGCACGACTTCCGTCTGCCGATCGTCCGCATCATCGAAGGCTCCGGCGGCGGCGGCTCGGTCAAGACCATCGAGACCAAGGGCGCGGCCAATCTGCCTGGAGGCATCGGCGGCACGCGCTGGTATCGCTTCACGACCGAGAATTTATCGCGTGTGCCGGTGGTCGCGCTCGGCCTCGGCTCGGTCGCGGGGCTTGGCGCGGCGCGTCTCGCGTCCAGCCACTATTCGATCATGACGCGGAAGTCCGCGATGTTCGTCGCCGGACCGCCGGTTGTGAAGGCGCTGGGGCAGGACCTCTCGAAGGAAGAGCTCGGCGGCGCCGACATCCAGACCCGCGCCGGCGCGGTCGACCATGCCGTCGACACGGAGGAAGAAGCGTTCGCCTGCGCGCGGCGTTTCCTCTCTTACTTGCCGTCGTCGGTCTACGAACTGCCGCCGACCTTGCCCTGCACCGACGATCCGGAGCGCTCCGAAGAGGCGCTGCTGAATGTGGTGCCGCGCAACCGCAAGCAGGTCTACAAGATGCGGCCCATCATCGAGTCCGTCGTCGACAAGGGCTCGTTCTTCGAGGTCGGCAAGAACTTCGGCAAGCCCCTCATCGTCGGCCTCGCCCGGCTGGAGGGCAGGGCGGTGCTGCTGCTCGCCAGCGACAGCTTCCACTATGGCGGCTCCTGGACCGCGGATGCCTGCCAGAAGGTGGTGCGCTGGGTCGACTTCGCAGAGACCTTCCATCTGCCGGTCGTCTATCTCATGGATTGTCCCGGCTTCATGATCGGCCTCGATGCCGAGAAAGCCGCCACCATCCGTCACGGCGTTCGCGCCATGGCCGCGGTCAACCAGACCACCGTGCCCTGGTGCACCGTGATCCTGCGCAACGCGTTTGGTGTTGCGGGTGTCGTGCATCAGCCGGCCGACCGCTTCTCGATCCGCTACGCCTGGCCGTCGGCCTATTGGGGCTCGCTGCCGCTCGAAGGCGGCATTGAGGCCGCCTATCGCGCCGACATCGACGCGGCCGAGGACAAGGCGGCGAAGCTGGAGGAAATCCAGGAGCGCCTCAACAAGCTGCGCTCGCCGTTCCGCTCGGCCGAAAAGTTCTGGGTCGAGGAGATCATCGATCCCCGCAAGACGCGCTCGCTGTTGTGCGAGTTCGCCCGGCTCGCAGAGCCCTTGCGCAAGCCGGGACCGCCGGAGAACTTTTCGATCAGGCCGTAGGGTAGCGGCTGTCGTTGCCGGCCAAGCAGCACCGCGCCAAGCTCCCCAACAAGAACAAGAGGAAGCGCCAATCGTGTACGACTTCATCATCGTGGGCGGCGGCTCGGCGGGGTCCGTGCTGGCCCACCGGCTCTCGGCGAAGAGCGCCAACAAGGTCCTGCTATGCGAAGCCGGGCAGGACACGCCGCCCGGCAACGAGCCGGCCGAGATCAGAGACAGCTATCCCGGCACCGCCTATTTCGATCCGCGCTTCCACTGGACCGAGCTGAAGGTCACGACCCAGGTCGTCAGCCACAACAATCCGCATGAAGCGCGGCCTCCGTTACGCAAATACGAGCAGGCGCGCGTGCTCGGCGGCGGTTCGTCGATCAACGGCCAGATGGCCAATCGCGGCGCACCGACCGATTACGACGAATGGGACGCGCGGGGCGCTACGGGCTGGAGCTGGAACGACGTGCTGCCCTTCTTCAAGAAGGTGGAGCGCGACCTCGATTTCGACGGTCCCTTCCACGGCAAGGACGGCAAGATCCCGGTTCGCCGGATTCCGCGCGAGCACTGGACGCGGCATTCGCAGGCCTTCGCCGAGGCGTTCCAGCAGGCCGGGCACCAGTTCGTGCCGGACCAGAACGGCGCGTTCGTCGACGGTTATTTTCCGGTGACGCATTCCAACCAGGCCGAGCAACGCGTCTCGGCCGCGATGGGTTATCTCGATCGCGACACCCGACAGCGCGCCAACCTCACGATCTCCACCAACACGCAAGTGAGAGAGCTGCTGTTCGAAGACACGCGGTGCGTCGGCGTGAAGGCGATGATTGACGGGCGCGAACAGGAATTCCGCGGGCGCGAGATCATTCTCTCCAGCGGCGCCATCCATTCGCCGGCGCATCTGCTCCGCGCCGGCATCGGCCCGGTCGGTCATCTCAAGGATCTCGGCATTCCCGTCCTGATGGGCTTGCCTGGCGTCGGCCAGCGCCTGATGGATCATCCCTCGATCTCGCTGTCCTCCTTCGTCCGCCGCGGCGCGCGCATGAACGAGCACACCAGGCGCCACATGCAGCTCGGTTTGCGATATTCTTCGGGGCTCGAAGGCGTGCCGAAGGGCGACATGTTCGTCGTCCTGCTCAGCAAGTCGGCCTGGCACGGGGTCGGGGAGCAGATCGGCTCGCTCTTGACCTTCGTCAACAAGACTTATTCCGAGACCGGGCAGGTCAAGCTTGCCTCGCGCGATCCCTCGGCAGAACCGATCGTCGAGTTCAATCTCCTGTCCGACCGGCGCGACCTCGATCGGCTGATGAGCGGCTTCCGCAAGATGGCGGCGGTGCAGATGAGCGACGTGGTCAAGGCGGTGACGGACAAGCCGTTCCCGGCCGCCTATACGGACAAGGTGCGCAAGATCGGCGTGGTCAATACCAAAAACAGGATTCTGACCAAGATCGCCGCGGCCTTGATGGACGGGCCGGCGGCGCTGCGTCACTACATGATCGACAATTTCGTGGTCGAGGGATTTACCTTCGATCAGGTCATGAACGACGACGAGGCGCTGGAAGCCTTCGTGCGCAAGGCGACGATCGGCGTGTGGCACGCCTCGTGCTCATGCCGCATGGGCCGGGCCGACGATCCGATGGCGGTGGTCGATACAGAAGGTCGCGTCAAGGGCATCCAGGGCCTGCGCGTCGTCGACGCCTCGATCTTCCCGGTGGTGCCATGCGCCAACACCAACTTCCCGGTCCTGATGTCGGCGGAGAAGATCGCGGCGGCGATCATGCAATAGCGTTGGCGGACCGCAGGATGGGTAGAGCGGAGCGACACCCATCAAGATGTCTCGGGCAAAGAGAGCGGTGATGGGTTTCGCAAGAGCTCTACCCATCCTACGCAACTATAGCCGCAACACCTTGCCGGGATTCATGATGTTCTGCGGATCGAGCGCGCGCTTGATGGTTTGCATGATGTCGAGCTCGGTCTTCGAGCGGTAGTGGCTGAGCTCGTCGAGCTTGTCGATGCCGATGCCGTGTTCCGCCGAGATCGAGCCGCCCATGGACGTGATGAGATCGTTCACGGCCCGCGTGATCGCGGCCTTGTATTGGGTCAGTGTCTGCTGATCCATGCCGAGCGGCCCCATGAACGAAAAATGCAGGTTGCCGTCGCCGATGTGCCCCAAAGGATAGGGGCGAATGGCCGGGAGAATGTCGCACACCGCCTTGAGCCCGAGGTCGATGAACTCCGGAATCCTGGAGATGGCCACTGACACGTCGTAGCTGAGTCCCGGCCCCTCGGCGCGGGAGGCCTCGGCGACGCTTTCGCGGATGCGCCACATGTTCTGCGATTGGCTTCCGGTCTGAGCGATCACCGCGTCGATCACGCGTCCGGCCTCGAGCTGCTGGCTAAGAAACTGCTCCATCTTCGCCGCGATGCCGTCAGCTCCGTCCTGGCGCGCCCGCGAGGACGACCATTCGAGCAGCAGGTACCATGGCGTGTCCGCCCGAAGCGGATCCTGCGTGCCGGGGATGTGGCGGAGCACCATGTCGATTGCGGCGCGGCTCATCAGCTCGCAGGAGCCGACATTGTCCTCGGATGCGCTATGGGCTTCCGACAGGATCTCCAGCGCCGCGCGCGGATCCCGGATCGCCAGCCACGCGGTGCAGACGTCCTTGGGAGCCGGCCATAGCTTGAGCACGGCCTTCGTGATGATGCCGAGCGTTCCTTCGGCGCCCATGAAGAGATGCTTGAGGTCGTAGCCCGTATTGTCCTTCTTGAGCGCACGCAACCCGTCCCAGACCTCGCCGCTCGGCAGCACGACCTCGAGGCCCAGGACGAGATTGCGGGCATTGCCATAGCGGAGCACCTGCACGCCGCCGGCGTTGGTCGACAGATTGCCGCCGATCATGCACGAGCCCTGGGCGCCAAGGCTGAGGGGCAGGAACCTGTCGTGCCGGCTTGCTGTCTCCTGAAGAGCCTGCAGCACGCAGCCGGCCTCGACCGTCATGGTGTAACCGGTGGCATCGACGTCCAGCACGCGGTTCATGCGGCCAAGCGACAACACGATGCCGGTGTGCGCGGGCCAGGGCGTGGCTCCGCCCATCAGCCCGGTGTTTCCACCCTGCGGCACGATCGCGACCCCGTGTTCATGGCAGAGCCTGACCACCTTCGCGACCTCCTCGGTACTGCCAGGACGAACGACGGCTCCGGCCCCTCCAACCAGCAGTCCGCGCCAGTCCGTCACGAACGGCTGCTTGCCGTGCTCGTCCTCGATGAGGCCCTTCTCACCGACGATCGCGCGCAGCGAATCGCGCATTTGGGCGGTCAGCGGAGCGGTTGGAATGATGGGTTCGGACGACGGACCGGCAGCCGGCATTTATTTCCCCTGGGCGCATCTTGATGTGCATTGCGCACGTAACGTGCGTCCGGGTATTGTCCACGTTTGCGCTGTGGAGTCTAACGGCAAGATGGCTCCGGCCCGCAAGGCCCGGCGAGCAGGGCGCCTTGCGCCGGCGGCCGTGCAGGGGACGTTTCGGATTTCCTGTTTGAGCCGCGCCGCTACCGGCGCCGGACGCGCGCTCGGTCGGCCGGCGCAATTGCTTTCTTCCGGTATTTTACGGGTGTTCCTAACCGTTTACCGCCAATCTCTGCGATCGCATTTAAGCGACATTAATGATGCTTTCTCGATATGAGACATCTCGATCCCGTGCGGTTCCGGTTTGCGAATGGCCCGTAAGTGTTGATTAACGGAGCGCTCGACATATTCCGCCCATGACGGACGAGTGTTGGGATCGCCTCCCGGCAACCTCTTCCGTCGGTTTTAGGGAAAGGGCCGCTGCCGCAATGACGGCAGTAAGGATGAACCTCATGCTCCGCCGCGCAGTGCTCGGTTTCGCGACAGACCGGAAGGCCAACGTCGCCATCATTTTCGCGCTGACGCTGGTTCCTATCATCTTTCTGCTGGGGATGACGCTCGACTACACGCTCGCCCTGCGCAAGCGGGAGCAGTTGAACGCGGCTGCCGACGCGGCCGCGATCGCGGCCGTGAGGCCGGCGATGCTGACGCAGACCAATAGCGATACCATCAAGGAGACCGCGAAGGCCGTCTTTGCCGCCAAGGCGAATCTTCCCGGGCTGGCGGCCACGCCGACGCCGACGGTCACGGTCACCGATTCCGGTCTCGCGCGGACCATCACGGTGTCCTACACCGCGGAGTCCGTCAACAATTTCCCGGGCGTTCTCGGCAAGCAGACTTGGCAGGTGGCCGGTTCGGCGATCGCGAAGGCGTCGAGCGCGCCCAACATGAATTTCTACCTGTTGCTGGATGATTCCCCGTCGATGGCGCTGGCGGCGACCCAGGGCGACATCGACAACATGGTTCTCGCCACGAAGACCCAACCCACCTACGCGAGGAATTGTGCATTCGCCTGTCATGAGGCGCATCCCAACAACGCTGCCCCCAGCTCGACGAACAAGGACAACCTCACGGTCGCGCGCGCGAACAACATCACGCTGCGGATCGATCTCGTGACCAATGCCGTCAAGCAGTTGATGGTCGGACCCTGGACGTGCCCTCAGTCGGGCACGTCGGGCGGCGTCATGCAGTGCATGTCGGCGCTCAACAATACGACCTACAAGGCGGCCATCTACACCTTCGACTACGCCCTGAACACGATCCAGACGCTGACCACCCCGACCACGGCCGGCACGAAGATCGGCAACATTCAGCTCCTGACGGTCGACCACCAGAACTGCCCCGTTCTCAACGGTTCGGGCGGCTGCATCTACACCACCGACTACGGCACCGATATCTCGAAGGGGCTGACGGACCTCAACACCATCATGCCCAATCCCGGCGACGGTAGCGCGACCGGTACGCCGCAGGAAGTGGTCTTCCTCGTCACCGACGGCGTCGAGGACAAGCTCATCCCGAAGTCGGGGGGCAGCTGTGACCCCAACGCTACCTATCCGCTTCCGTCAGCCAACTCCACGACTGCGCGATGCCAGCAACCGCTTAATACGGCGATATGCGACACGATCAAGAATCGAAACATTCGTATCGCGATCCTCTACACCGAGTACCTGGAACTGCCGAGCGACGGCTGGTACACCAGCCGTATCTCGCAGTTCAACAATCCGTCCTCATCGACGGGCACGATCGCGCAACGGCTGCAATCCTGTGCGTCACCGGGCCTGTACGCAAATGTCAAGAATGGTGGCGACATCAACAAGGCTCTGACGGACCTGTTCATCAAGGTTGCGTCCAGCACGGCCAGCCTCGTGAAGTAGGGAAAGGGCCATGTTCGGATACGGTTCGACCATCATCAGACGCCGCAATCGCTGCGCCGCATTCGCGCGGGACAGCAGGGGCGCCACGGCCGTCGAGTTCGCGCTCGTCGCCGCGCCGTTTCTCGCCCTCGTCATCGCACTCATTCAGACGTTTCTGGTCTTCTTCGCCCAGCAGATGCTCGAATCCGTCGTGCGCCAATCGGCGCGGCTTGTCATGACTGGACAGGTTCAGTCCGCGAACATGACGCAGGCCGTTTTCAAGCAGAAGGTCTGCGACCAGGTCGTGATCCTGTTCACTTGCAACGGCCTGATGATCGACATGCAGGTCGCGACCTCGTGGAATTCCGCGAACACGGCGTTGCCGACCCTGACCTACGATGCATCGGGCAAGGTCTCCAATGTCTGGCAGTACGATCCGGGCGACGCCGGCGATATCGTCGTGCTCCGCGTGATGTACGAGTGGCCGGTCGTCCTCGGCCCGCTCGGTTTCAACCTCTCGAATCTCAGCAACGGCAATCGGCTGATCATGTCGTCTGCCGCGTTCCAGAACGAGCCAGGAGCTACCTGATGATCTCCGCCCTGTCGTCTCGCGCCCGGCACCTGTTGACCGATGTCCGCGCCGTTGCAGCGACGGAGTTCGCCATCGTGACGCCGTTCATGCTGGTGCTCTATATCGGTGGCGTCGAGCTCGGCAACGGGCTCGCCATGAACGTCAAGGTCAGCGCGACCGCGCACAGTGTCGCCGACATGATCACGCAGAACACCGCCGTTAGCACGACCCAGATGGACGGCATTCTCGCGGCCGCGAGTGCCATCATGGCTCCATATCCCACCAAGAATGGCAGCTCCTCCTTGATGACGATCACGGTCTCGCAGGTCTCGACGGACAGCAACGGCAATGCCACGGTGCGATGGAGCAAGTCCACAAGCTCCTCGGGCGCGCGAACCGTCGGTCAGCAGATGACCTTGTCTTCTTTTACCGCGCCAGGCGGCACCACCAATGCCAACATCTCCCTCATCCTGAGCGAGGTGTCTTATGACTACACGCCCAACCTCGGCTTCACCATCGCCGGCACCATCAAGCTGTCCGACAGCTACTATCTGTTCCCGCGCTGCTCGACCAACGGCCCGGGCGGCTCCTCGAGCTTTCCCTATTACGACGTGAAATATGGAACGGGGGTGACCACCTGCACCTGCGTCCAGCATTTGCAGCAGAAGACCTGCTAGCCTCACGGGGGCGCGGGGCAGGGCGATCGCACACGGCATTTGCGCGAGTTGAGCGCGCGCCTCGTCCTTGCGGGCGTCTCGAAGGATGGCCACAGGCCAAATCGCCCATATGCGATTGCCCGCGGGAGCGGCACTCCTTCGCACGTCGAAGTAAGGCCCGCCAAGGCATGCTCGCATTCACCCGCGAGCGGCGCCGGTACACTGTCGCTGCACAGGCTCGGCAGCGCATTCAGCCGACGGTTGATTTTCCAAACCGATCGGTCTAATTAATCTCCATGAGCAGCGAAGCCCCGGTTTCAGAGCCGCCTCGACGAGGTCGTCCTCCGAAGGATCAGTCGCAGCCGAACGCGCCGCGCGCCCGCTTGCTGCGCACGGGCCTGGCGATTCTGACTGAAAAGGGATTCAGCGCCGTCGGCGTGGAGGAGATCCTGGCCTCCGCCGACGTGCCGAAGGGGTCGTTCTATCACTACTTCGGCAGCAAGGAGGCTTTTGGTCTCGCGCTGATCGATGCTTATGCCGCCTATTTCGCCCGCAAGCTGGATCGATGGTTCGACGATGCAGAGCGGGCTCCGCTGGAGCGCCTGCGCAATTTCATCGCAGACGCCCGCTCGGGCATGGCTCGCTACGGCTATCGACGCGGCTGTCTCGTCGGCAATCTCGGACAGGAGATGGGGGCGCTGCCGGAACCGTTCCGAAAGCGCCTGGCTGCCGTTTTCAGGGATTGGGAGATGCGGACCTCACGCTGCCTCCGCTTGGCGCAGGAGACGGGCGACATCCCCAAGGGTATCGATTGCGATAGCCTCGCGCATTTCTTCTGGATCGGCTGGGAAGGTGCGGTGCTGCGGGCGAAGCTGGAAAGACGCCCCGATGCGCTCGACGTCTTCGCGCGAGGATTTCTCGCGATGATCCAGGCCAAACAAAAGGATCCACGACGGTGAGCAATAGTTTCAGAGCGATCCTGATCGAGTTGCCGCTGCGGTGCGGGGACGCGTGATCGTACCGATTTCCATCTGACTAACACCGAGGATAACCATCGCCATGACCCAGGCACTTGCAATCAGCCGCTTTCCCGTCCCTGATCTGGCCGACATGCCGGACGACATCCGGGCCCGGATCCTGGCTGTCCAGGAGAAGTCCGGCTTCATTCCGAACGTGTTTCTCGTGCTCGCGCACCGGCCGGACGAGTTTCGCGCGTTCTTTGCCTATCACGATGCGCTGATGGACAAGCCCGGCAATCTCACCAAGGCCGAGCGGGAAATGATCGTGGTTGCGACCAGCAATCTCAATCAGTGCCAGTATTGCGTCGTCGCGCATGGCGCGATCCTGCGCATCCGCGCGAAGGATCCGCTGATCGCCGATCAGGTCGCGGTCAACTACCGCAAGGCTGACATCACCGATCGGCAGAAGGCGATGCTCGATTTCGCCGTGCGCGTCTCGACCGAGGCCTACAAGGTTTCCGAAGCCGATTTCGCCACTCTGAAATCGCACGGCTTCACGGAAGACGACATGTGGGACATCGCCGCGATCTCGGCCTTCTTCGGCCTCTCCAACCGGATTGCCAACGTCACCAGCATGCGTCCGAACCCAGAATTCTACAGCATGGGACGCGGCTGACGGGGCTGACTGACATCTTCGGCAAACACGCTCGTCCGTGCGGAATGGAGAACGGTCATGGAACTCTCATCCCGGCAACTGGCCTTGCAGGAAAGGGCTGCGGCGCTCTCGAACGGGATGATACGCACGCGTGCTGCCGACATCGATCAGTCGCGTGAATATCCATGGGACGTCGTCGAGGCGCTGAAGGCCGAGCGCTTCATGGGAATGACCATCCCGCCGGAATATGGCGGCGAGGGTCGAAGCTTCCTCGACACGGTGTTGGTCATCGAGGAAATCGCCCGGTCCTGTACCGTCTCCGCGCGCATCGTGGTCGAAGCCAACATGGGCGCCATCTCGACCGTCATGGCCTATGGGACCGAGGCGCAGAAGAAGCGCGCTGCCGATCTCGTCCTCGGAGGCGACAAGCCGGCCATTTGCATCACGGAGCCCGACGCGGGGAGCGATGCGAGCGGAATGACCACGCGAGCCGACAAACGTGGCAATCGCTACGTGCTCAACGGCAGGAAGCATTGGATCACCGGCGCCGGAATATCCCGTCTCCACCTGATCTTTGCACGCGTGTTCGATGAGAGCGGAGAGGAGCTGGGCGTCGGCGGCTTCCTGGCCATACGCGGCGAGGCGCAAGGGCTCCGCGTCAGCAAGCGCGAAACGACGATGGGGCTGTGCGGCATGCCCGAGGGCGAGCTCGTCTTCGAGGACCTCGAGATCACGCCGGACATGGTGCTGCTGCCGCCATCGGGCTTCAAGCGCGGCTTTGCCGACCTCATCAATGCCTACAACAGTCAGCGCGTCGGCGCCGGCACGGTCGCCATGGGGATTGCGGCGGGCGCACTGGAGCACGCCATCGCATGGGCGAAGACGCGCGAGCAGTTCGGCCGGCCGATCGGCGAGTTTCAAGGTCTGCACTGGATGCTCGCCGATATGCAGACGCAGCTGACCGCATCGCGCCTGATGCTGCACGCGGCGGCTCTTTCGCGCGGGCCGGGCGGCAGCGCATTTCCCGATCCGATGCTTGCCGCCCAGGCGAAGATCTTTGCCTCGGAAGCCGCGATCAAGATCGTCAACGATGCCCTGCAGGTGTTCGGAGCGCGCGGCTATTCGCGCGACTTTCCGCTCGAACGCATGGCGCGCGATGTCCGCATGTTCACGATCGGCGGCGGCACGGCTCAGGTGCTGCGCACTTTGGTCGCGGGCAGAGTCCTGGGCTGGAAGCTGCCGCAGACGCGCGATGGCTACGTCGCGTCGAGGGACCTTACGGAAAAGAACTAAGGCGCCGTCGTGAGTGACTGCGGCGTCCGGATTGGGACTCGAGGGAGAGGTGCAGAGATGACAGACTTCGTGACGCCGCAGAAGATGGCCGAGATGATTCCGTCGGGGTGCAAGCTTGGTTTGGCGCCGGATGACTACGCCGCGGCCCCCGGATTGGTTCGGATGCTGATCGATCGAGGCATTCGCGATCTCCATGTGGTCTGTGCGCCGATTGGCGGCATGCAGGTCGATATGCTCATCGGCGCCGGCGCCGTGGCAACGCTGGAGACCAGCGCCGTCAGTCTCGGCGAGGCGGGCGGCGCGCCCTGTTTCAGCCGGGCTGTCCGCGACGGATCCATTCGCCTCCGCGACGCGACTTGTCCCGCGGTGTTCGCGGGCCTGACCGCCGCGGAGAAGGGGGTTCCGTTCATGCCGATCCGCGGCATCATCGACAGTGACGTCTTGAAGAAACGGGACGACTGGAAGGTGACGTCCAACCCGTTCGACGATGGTGAGCAGATCGTCGTGGTCTCGGCGATTCGGCCCGACATCGCATTGTTTCATGCGCCTGAAGCAGATCGGTTTGGCAACGTTCGGCTGGGGCGTCGGCGCGAAACGATGCTGCTGGCCCATGCGTCGAAGAAGGCGTTCGTGACGGTCGAGCGCATCTCCGATGTGTCCCTGCTCGAGGATGAGAAAATGGCCGCGGGTGTCTTGCCCGCGATCTACGTGAGCGCGGTGGCACAGCTTCAGAACGGTGGATGGCCGACGGGGCTTTACGCGGAGTATCCCAGGGACGGGCAGGAGATCGAGAAATACGCCCGAGCGGCGCGGTCGCCGGAAGGATTTTTGGCCTACGTCCGGGACTCCAGGAGCGTCGCATGAGCGAGGCATGCACCAGCCGTGAGTTGATGATCTACACGATCTCGCGGCTGCTGAAGGGCGTGCGGCATGTTGCAGTCGGTCAATCGTCGCCGATGCCGGCGGCTGGAGCGATGCTGTTGCGGGCGATCAACCAGCGTGACGGACTGGAGCACGTGCAGGTCTCGATCCTCGGGTCGGTCAAGCACAATTCCTTCACCGGGGGTGCCGAGGAGTTGTTCGATTGTGCCGCGCAGGGACGCCTCGACGCCTTCTTTCTCGGTGGGGGCCAGATCGACGGCCAGGGCAATATCAATCTCGTCGGCACCGGCGACTATCCGAACAATCCGGTCAGATGGCCCGGCTCGTTCGGCTCCGCCTACCTGTATTTTCTCGTTCCGCGAGTCATTCTGTTCCGTGAAGAGCATAGCCTGCGATCCCTGGTTGAGCGCGTCGACTTCGTGTCTGCCCCGGGTGTCACCGACGAGACGGTCTATCGGCGAGGCGGGCCTCATGCGCTGCTGACCAATGCGGCGCTGTTTTCCTTCGAACGGGAGGCGGGACGTTTTCGCCTCGAGAGCACGCATCCCGGCTACGATTGGCGCGACATTCGCGGCACGACGGGCTTCGCGTACGATAACGAGCAATGCGAGGTCACGACGCCGTCGCCGGACGAGGCGACACTGGCATTGATCCGGGGACGAATTCGGGAAGAACTGCGCGAATGCTATCCGCAGTTCGCGGGCAATATGCCGGGTCCGTGTTAGGATCTCGCGTCTGGCATTTTGCGACTTGTGTCAATTTAGGGCGCGTACTCGTCATCTGTGTCGATGTCTGCTTCCCTTCGATACCGACCGTCTATGTAATCGCGTTCGGGAGTGGAAGCGCCTTAGACGGGAGCCGAACGCCCATGTCTCCTTTGGGTCAGGCATCGAAGAACTCAGAACGAGTATCCCGGCTGCTCTGCCCCTCATTGCCGACAGGAAAGACTTCGGATCGAGTTTGTCGCGAAGGGCCAGAAGCTGAAGTGTCGTTATCGCGGTCGTGTGCTATTCCGTTCTGGCGCCGTCAGCCCGCACCAAATAGGGAGCTACAATGAGCCGATCCATAAAGGTCGCTGCAGGATTGTTTGATAGTCGACCGTATGGCTTTGCTCAGGTCGCAGTCGTCCGGACGCCGTTCGGCGACGTTGCAAATGTTTCTGGCCAAGTCGCTTGGGATGCCGATCGAAAAATCATTGGTGTCGGTGACATCGCGCGTCAACTTGAAAAGAGCCTCGAAAATCTAGCTGTCGCACTGGCTTCGGTTGGCGCGACGCTCAATGACGTCGGCGCACTTCGCCTCTACATCAAGCAGGAATATCTGCACGAAAGCGAGGCGATCAGTGGCGCGCTCAGGGCAACATTCGGAGATAATCCGCCTTGCGCAACGTGGATCGGGGTGCCGAGCCTCGCCAACGACGCGTTTCTGATTGAGGTGGAGCCTTCCAGCGTTTTCCTTGCGCGCGTCGTGTGAACGTCCGCTTTGGGTCACAAGCCGACGCGTGGCGGGCAGTGCGGCAAGGTCAACTATGGGCCATGTGTGGACGGCTCCGGGTTGGCAAGAAGAATCTTCACGCTGCAGGGATTGGTCGGAGCAGCCATGTGTTCGGCCTTTTCGCGCGGTATACGTGACCGCTGGCCATAATGCCCTCCGCGGATCAGGTCCCGGTCAAAAGCACGCATTCGAGATGCCATGGCCCATGTGGGTTGTCCTGATCGCCGGATCGACCGGCACTGCATTACGTGCTGTTCGTCCTCCCAACCGTTACGTCACGTCGGATATGCCCGACGCGATCTCGTTTAGGCCGCCAGCGCGGCCGGTTCCTGATAGCGTTCGTTCCTGGCCATCATCGCCCAAGCAATCCGGGCGAGTTTGTTGGCTAACGCGATCGCCGCGACCTTGGCGGGCCGCCGGGCCAACAATCGTGTGAGCCAGGGTCGATGATCGGGGCCGTGAATCTTGGCGTAGCGGATCACCGCGAGTGCGCCAGCCGTGAACAGGCTACGCAAATAGCGATCGCCTTGCTTGGTAATGCTGCCAAGCCTGTCTTTGCCCCCGCTCGAGCTCTGCTTTGGCACGAGACCGACCCAAGCCGAGAAGTCTCGCCCGGATCGGAAGGCTTTAGGATCGGCAATGCTGGCGACCAGCGCTGTTGCCAGCGCCGGACCGACGCCGGGAATAACATCAAGCCGCTGGCTCGTCGCGTTTGATCGATGCCAGGCTATGATGCGTCGGTCGAACTCAAGGATGCGAGCCTTTAGAGCGCACAGTTGTTCGCCGAGAGCGGCTAGGCACATCCGGGCGACCTCCGGGATCCGGTCTTCGGCTTTATCGGCGACGACTTCCAGTAGTTGCTCGACACCTCTGCGTCCGACGGGAGCGACGATACCGAACTCGGCAAGATAGGCGCGGATTGAATTGATGACCGAAGTCTGCTGCCGGATAAAAAGATGGCGCGCTCGATGAAGCATTAGGCAACTCTGTTGCTCGATTGTCTTGGTCGGCACAAACCGCATATTGGGTCTCGTGACCGCCTCGCAAATCGCCTCTGCATCGGCCGTATCGTTCTTCTGCCGCTTGACGTAGGGCTTCACGTAACCCGGAGGCATCAACCGCACTGTATGCCCCAACGCCTGCAGTTCGCGGGACCAATAATGGGATGACGCGCAAGCTTCGATTCCCACCAAGCACGGCGGCAGCTTCTCAAAGAAGGAATGCACAAAACGGCGTTTTAACTGCCGGCGCATCACCACCTGACCGGCTCCATCGACGCCGTGCACCTGGAAGACCGACTTTGCGATATCCAGACCAATCGTCGAAATTGACTGCATAGGCTGCTCCTCCGAATCGTGGGAGCTTTAAACGGCGCCCACTCCTTGGCACTCTCGTGCCCGTGGAGGAGCCGTCCACAGCATCATAAGCGGAAGTTTCGCACGCGCTCGCTACGGTCGGTGCGGGTCTTGTCAGGTCTCAGATGAGGCCGAAAGTGATCGCGATTAAGAAGAACACGACCAGCCCGATGGCGACCATCTTAAAGATGTAAGCGGCCTCGACATCGTGCCCAAGCCATTCGAAGTCTGGCCCCCATAGGACGGTTGCAACGAACCCCAGAACCAGGGTCGTGATCAGCAGGATCACGTAGACGGTGTCCATCAATTGAGCCTCACTCGCGGACGCTGGAGTGTCTCACAAGCTGAGGCACGTCTGCGTGCTGTTCGTGCCCTGATCCGTACAGCCAAAGGCCATAGCCAACGGCAAAATGAAAGAGGGTGAATGCAAGGAGTGCTTCCAATACGTTTCCATCTAGGGGGAATTGCTCGACAAGGCCCCACCCGACGATCATGGAAAAACACTTCGCGAACACGATGCAGGCGAGCGCACGCCAGAATTTGCGAGGAAGGAGGATCACTTCGAACGACATCAGCACAAGGCCGATAGTCGAAAGTACCTCTATTGCAAAATTGATGATCTGGCCCGGGTCATACGACCCTAGATCGCGAAGGCTGAAACTCGCGAGCAAAACATTGACGAGCGCAAAAAGCTTCCAAGCGCCCATGTTGATCTCCCACCGGTAGTGCGACTCTAGGTAGATATCATGGGTAAATATCTCGCTTAGAAACCTGGCTTAAGTGTAGTTACGGCAAAAGCTCAAGACTTCGGAAACAGGCACTGCGGAACCAGCCATCAGACCGAGTACTCGAAGTCCGCAATGGGTCAAAAGCGGAATATTGGAGCTGCTCAAGACACGATCTGCTCTGCCTCCCAAAGCGGACAAGCCAGAGCTTCAGCTGAACGTTGCCATCGGGCCATGAGCGGACTGGGTCTACCCAGGTGGGTCGACTTCTCCACGGCGGCTAAAGGCAATGCGAGCGTGGCAAGGCCCTGCCGACGACGGAATTACTGGCTTGCCGCCGCAGCGGCGGTCGCCACATATTTCGTGTAGAATTCGGCGACCCGGCCGCGCCACATACCGACGAACGCCTCGGACGTCACGTTGTCCACCGATTTCCAGGTGCGCTTGAACGCCGGAAGTGCATTGCCCCAAATCGCGCGTTTGCACCACCTCTCACCCTTCTCCTTGCCCTCGCTGGTGGCGCACATGGATTTCCAGGCGGTGCGAGCGGGCCGGCTAATGTGCTGAGCGGCGCCTTCCCAGCCCTGCTGATGGATCAGGTAAAGATCGCTCATGTCCGGCGTCCGGTGCGTGATCCACCCGAACTGGACGCCTTCGGTAATGATTTTGTAGGCGGCCGCAACGGCGTTGTCCCGCGGATTGCGAATCTGCCCGAAGCCGAACTTCCCGAACTCGTAGTGGCTCAGCTGAAACAGGCCAATATACGACCCGGTGCGTTGATTGGGGTTGAAACCGGATTCGATCTTTGCAACTGCCATCATGAAATTGAAATCGAGACCAAATGCGTCGGAAGCGCGTTTGATCTCTTCGGCCGGCGTTCCGACCGGAATGTCCTTGAACGCACGCAAGACGATCTCCGCCGGTTTCTCGGCAGGCGGCAGTTCGGACCAGACGTAGTAGATCAGATAGCGGAAATCCTGCGTCGACGCCGCTTTCGGAGCATCGCTTGACGCATCGCGCGCTGCCGGCAGCGGTTGGACGATATCCTGTCCCAACGACGCCAATTTTGGCGCGACGGGCTCATCGACGATCTCGGCCCCCGTGCTCAACGGCGCGGAACCTGCTGACGTCACCGAGCCAGGCTCTGCTCTTTCTGCCCGAAGCGCTGCCGCAAGTCTGGCGGATGCCTCTTCGTACAACGCAGGTGTCACCATGTTCGCAGGAGCTGTGATGTTCGCAGGAGCCGCTATGTTCGCTGCAGCTTCCGGCATGACATCCGGTACCGTCCCGGCCAGTCTGTTACCCGCGGCCAGACAAAGTCCCACGGATGCGAGAGCCGCCACGATGCAGCTGGTCTGCCAAACCTTCATTACCCGAAGTCCAGGGATGGCTTCTGTACAAAGGCTGTTCGCATGTCCTTGCGCCTGTGGGTGAGGGTTCTTCGTAGAATCTTAAGGTTTAAATGTGGTGAACGAGGCAGGCCTTCTGCCGCGCCATCATCCGATGTGTCCCGATTTGGGTCACAAGCGGCCCCGGCGGGAGTCGTGAGGCACGGCCATGGGTCCTTTTTCGGCGGACGCACCGGGATCATTGGCTGGTCAGATGTTCGCTTTTGCCCATAAGCGGCGACCGGGGCTGGGCCGGGAGCGTTGCGGTCGGACGGCCCCTCATGATTCAAACTCCCAAACTTGGAACGCCGTAATGAATCCGCGTCCTGGTATCTTCGTGGCCCGGGTCCTCGATCTAAGTCCACGATCCCCCCGTATCTCGGCTAAAGTGCATGGGGTTGTTTCCTCGCTTTTGGTCGACCGCTCCCTGCGGGCGCTTCCGTCTGCCGTCGCTGCTCTGTCAAAATTCGCTTTACAAGAATTCGGATATGCCGTATGTTTTGCGCATCCCACCCGCCGCAAGGGGCGTTTCGCGATCGTCACGGGACGCGGGCTGGGAGGCGGTGGCCGCGACGGCGTTGGCGCGCTGGGCAGGCTGCAGGGCGGGAATCCCCGTGAGCAGCGGCACGCGCGAAACGACACGGCGCCGACAGCGTCCTCGTTCGGCCGCGATGGCGAGCGCACGCCAGCCGTCGCGGACAGGAGTGGGGATGTGCGCGGACGGCAAAATCGTGTGGTCCTGACGCCCGGGGTCTGTGCGTCAAGTGTTGCGGTGATGCGGTGGCCCAACCGGGTTCGCGCATCAGCCATCCGCAAGGCGACGGGGGCAATAGTGCATCGCTCCCCGGGGAGAGCACGACATAAGCCGTAAATCCATCCGTGCAGGGAAGGCCGGTCGTTCCGGCGTCACCTGTAGTCCACCCCGTGCGCGTCTTGTTCGCACACGGGACCGCGGGTGCCAGCCGGCGCCCGGCCTTCCCTGCGCCCTTTCTCAAGAAGGGAGCAACGAAGAGAGCAAAGCTCGGGCGAAATGAGCCGCGAGAACGCGAAGGTGTGTCTGCGATGACGATGCGATGTGAAAGAGCGACGCCGCCCCCACGCACTCCGTCATTGCGAGCGCAGCGAAGCAATCCAGACTGTCTCGGCGGAGGGATTCTGGATTGCTTCGCTGCGCTCGCAATGACGGCGTGGAGGCACCCGGGCAGACTCGTTCCCCGGACGCGGCTCAGCAGCGCAGCTTGTCCGGGACACGGCGCCTCACGCGCTCTCCGTCTCCCGATGCACGTCGTGCACCACGAGGCCCATGCCTTCGTCCGGCATCTTGATCCAGTCACGGCGCTTCAGGGTGCGCTTGGTGTCTTCATAGCCGCTGGTCCAGTGCTCGCGCATCGAGGTGCCCGAGAATTCGTGGTCCTTGGCGTCGCCCTCATAGGCCTTCTGCTGGTAGATCAGATGCAGGATCGCGATCTCGGGCATGTTGCGCAGGCTCGCCTTGAGCTTGCGCTCCTCCTCGGAGAGCTGCTCGTCCGGCAATTTGGCCAACGCCTTGTAGAGCAGGACCTTGAGGTTGTGGGTGCGGCGATAGACGTCGGTGTTGTGGCGCGTGCGCGAGGAATACATGATGTCCTTGTGGCGGGCCATCACGTCCTGGATCGAGCGCGGCAGCACGCCCCGCGCGCTGAACAGGTCGACCTGGAACACCAGCGAATTGAGCGCGTCCTCCTGGTCGAGCAGGTGCTGCAGCGGGGTGTTGGAGACGATGCCGCCATCCCAGAAATGATCGGTGCCGATCCGCACCATCGGCAGCGCCGGGGGCAGGGCGCCGGAAGCCATGATGTGCTCCGGCTCGATCTCGTCATGGGCGTTGTCGAAATAGATGAAATTGCCTGAGAGCACGTTCACCGCGCCGACAGCGAAGCGGACCTTCTTCTCGTTGATGAGGTCGAAGTCGACGAGCTCGAGCAGGCTCTCCTTCAGCGGCATCGTGTCGTAGTAACTGGTGGCGGTGCGTGCGCCGACCGGGCTGAACCAGGGATTGATCTGGTGCGGGGTGAAGAATCCGGGCTGGCCCATCGCCGAGGTCATCCACGCGCTGGTGAAGTTACGCCACTGGCGGAAGTCGTCGCCGTCGGGCGTGTAGTGCCAGATCTTGCGGTTGGTGATGCGCTCCCAGAACGTGCGCAGTGCCTCCAGCCGTTTCTCCGGCCTGTTGCCGGCGATGATGGCAGAGTTAATTGCACCGATGGAAACACCGCAAACCCAATCGGGTTCGATGCCGGCCTCGTGCAGCGCCTGATAGACGCCGGCCTGGTAGGCGCCGAGCGCTCCGCCGCCCTGCAGCACCAACGCGACGCGATCGCAGCGCTCGGGGCGCCAGCCGTGCGCGGGAGGCTGTTGCGTCTGATGGGTCGGTTGCGGCGTGCGGGCGTCCATGGCGTGCCTCCTGCATGCCCCGAACGATTGCGTCCTGCCGTGACGCGCTGATGACAATGCCGGCTCGCGCGCATCGACTGCATGCAAGGCTGCTGCAGCGGAATGACGAGAGGTCACGTCCCTGACGGAAATCCATCACATCGCAGTCAACGAGGGTCGCTAGCAATTCGCGCCAAGCCTGTCGCCGCCGGGGCGGGCATCACAGAAGGCATCACGCGAGGAGACCAGCGATGCGCAGGGAAGACGTGCTGAAACTTCCGTCCATGCCGGCCGCCGGGCCGAGCTATCCAGCCGGGCCCTACCGCTTCGTCAATCGCGAATTCCTCGTCATCACCTACGAGACCGATCCCGACTTGATCCGCGCCGGCCTGCCTGAGCCGCTGGAGCCGATCGGCCAGCCGATCGTGCACTACGAATGGATCAAGATGCCGGATTCATCCGGCTTCGGCAGCTACACCGAATCCGGTCTCGTCATCCCCGCGCGCCTCAATGGCGAGGAAGTCAATTTCGTCTCGCAGATGTATTTGGACGATGATCCGCCGATCGCGGCCGGCCGCGAGATCTGGGGCTTTCCCAAGAAGTACGCTCATCCCAAGCTCGAGATCGTCAAGGACACGCTGACGGGCACGCTGGAATATGCCGGCCAGCTCGTCGCCATGGGCACGATGGGTTACAAGCACGAGAGCATGGCCGGCAACGGTGAGCTCACTCGCGCCACGCTGTCGAAGACGCAGATCAATCTGAAGATGATCCCGGGCGTGGATGGCCGTCTCGAAGTCTGCCAGCTCGTCGCGATCAACCTCACCGATATCGTGCCGAAGGGGTCCTGGATGGGGCCGGGTCGGCTGCATCTGGTGCCGCACGTCAACGCGCCCGTGGCGGATTTCCCGGTCCGTCGCTGTCTCGGCGCGCATCATTACATCGCCGACCTGACGTTGCCGTTTGGCCGCGTCGTGCATGACTACATCAGGGAAGCCGAGGCGGCCGCGACAGGGTTGGCGGCGGAATAGGGCGCCATCATCAAACTGTAACACTGGCGTAATTGAGTACCCGCGCGGGTCCGGAAGATGCCGTCAGCCATCTTCCGGATATGGGGCATTGTGGACGGTTGGGGTTGGCCATGGCGGAGCCGGCAAAGTTAGTCACCGCGACAACGGATGCCGAACCGGCCATTCCCGGGCTGGTCTGGGCGTTTCGCCTGCACAGCGACGGCAGTGCCGAGCCGCTACCGATCGACCACCCGATCGAGTTCAGTCATGACGGCCGGCTCTGGCTGCATTTCAACCTGACCGACGCGCGCGTGCGGCCGTGGATCGCGGCGTCAACGCTGCCGCCGCTCGCGCGCGAGCTATTGCTGTCGAACGATACGTTCCAGCAGCTCCACGTCATCGATCACTGCGTCTACGGCGTGTTCTCCGACCTCGTGCGCGAGATCGACAGCCCGACAGAGGAGACCGCGTTCCTGCGCTTTGCCATGACCGAGCGTCTCCTGGTCAGCGGCCGCCATCAGACGCTCTGCTCGGCGGATGCGACGCGCCGCGTCCTCGAAGGCGGTTACCGCGTCGACAATGTCGCCCATCTTCTGGAGAAGATCGTCGACGAGGTCGCCGACACGCTTGACAGGATGGCCGACAAGCTCGGGCAGGAGATCGACGACATCGAGGAGCGGATTCTCGCCGAGGATGCAAAACCGGAGATGCGGCGCAATCTCGGCCGCCTGCGCCGGACTTGTGTGAGATTGCACCGGCAGCTCACCGGCCTGCGCGTGCTGTTTCATCGGCTCGACCAGAAGAACACCGATCACCTGTCGCCTGCCTTGCGGATCCAGGCCGGCAAGCTCGCGCAGCGGCTCGATGGTCTCGACCACGACATCGTCGAGCTCAGGGAGCGCAGCCGCCTGCTCGAGGAGGAGCTGCGCTTCAAGAATGAGGAGGAGAGCAACCGCCATCTCCACACGCTCTCGATCGTGACCTCGCTATTGCTGCCGCCGACGCTGATCACCGGCATCTTCGGCATGAACACCAAGGGCCTGCCGCTGACAGAGGTCGAGAGCGGATTCCTCTGGGCGGCGGTGCTGATGGCCTGCTCGGTTGCGGCGGCCTATCTCTTCATGCGGCGCACGGGCATCTTCAAGTAGCGTATTGATCGTGAGTTGGCGTGCCCAGAGATCTCCGTTGCGACGCGCGGCCACGATTGTGCTGGCGTGCGCGGCGGGCAACACCAGTGCGTTTGCCGGCGCCAAGGATGAGAGCGCGGCCCCATGGTTGTTTCCGAAATGGTTCAACCAATGGCATGACGGCCTCGCCGGCAGGGGCCTGAATTTCGGCGCCACCTACATCGCGGACAATATCGCCAACGTCTCCGGCGGCGTGAAGCGCGGCGCCATCCATTTCGGCCGCCTCGATCTCTCTGTCGATGCCGATCTCGACAAGCTTGTCGGCTGGACCGGCGGGCGATTCTACGCCAATGCCTTCGTGATCTACGGCCAGGGACTCAGCCGCAACTACGCGATGAATCTCGCAACCATCAGCGAGATCGAGGCGCTGCCGGACCAGCGGCTCTATAATGCGTATTTCGAGCAGAGCTTTTTCAACGACAGGCTGAACATCAGGGCAGGTCAGCAAGCTGCCGACGTCGAGTTTTTCGACAGCCAGACCGACGACCTCTTCATCAACGGCACCTTCGGCTGGCCCGCGATCAAGGCCTCCAACTTGCCCGCTGGCGGTCCGGCGCCGCCGATCGCGGTGCCCGGCATTCGCATCAAGGCCGCGCTGACCGACAAGATCACCGCTTACGGCGCGGTGTTCAACGGCGATCCGTCGGGGCCGGGCGAGGCCGATCCGCAGCTGCGCGACCATCACGGCCTGGCGTTCCGCCTCAACGATCCGCCGTGGGTGATCGGGCAGGTCCGCTTCAGCTACGACATCGATATGGGCGGCCGTCCGCTCGCCGGTAATTTCACGCCGGATGCCTGGAAGCATTACGGCTCATTCGACAGCCAGCGCTTTACGGTGCAGGGACAGTCGATCGCCGATCCCGGCGGAAGCGGCATCCCCGCAAAGCTTCGTGGCAATTACGGACTCTTTGCGGTCATCGAGCAGGTGCTCTATCGGCCGCCGTCGGTCACCGAGAACAGCACCTCGGCCTCGCTCCCCGGCGTCACGGCGTTCGGCCGCATCGCCTACAGCCCGCCGGATCGCAATCTGATCGACCTGTACATGGATGGCGGCATCGGCTTCGTCGGCTTCACGCCGGGCCGCCCGCTCGATCGGTTCGGCGTGGCGATGGCCTATATGCGGATTTCGAAAACCGCCCGAAATCTCGATCTCGACACACAAGCCTTCACCGGCGTCCAGAGTCCGGTGCGCAGCAACGAGACCCTGATCGAGATGATCTACGAGGCGCACGTCAAGCCGGGCTGGCTGATCGCGCCTTATTTCCAATATGTATTCCGTCCCTCGGGCGGCATTCCGAATCCGAGCGATCCGAACGGAATATCGCGGATTGGTGACGCCGCGGTGTTCGGCGTCACCACCACGATCAGGTACTAGGCCATCGCGGCTTGCGGCTTCGGCTTGGTTTGCGGCGACAGCGCCAGCACGATCAGCGAGGCGAACACGCAGAGCGCGCCGGCGATGAAGAATGCGGGCAAATAGCTCTGATAGATCGTCCGCGACAAACCGGCGCCGAAGGCGGCGGTGCCGGCGCCGAGCTGATGGCCGGCAAAGATCCAGCCGAACACCAGATTGGCGCGCTCGGGTCCGAACTTTTGCGCAGTGAGCCGCACCGTCGGCGGAACCGTCGCGATCCAGTCGAGCCCGTAGAACACTGCGAAGATGGAGAGGCCGTAGAACGAGAAATCGCTGAAGGGCAGGAAGAGCAGGGAGAGCCCGCGCAGCCCGTAGTACCAGAACAGCAAATAGCGATTGTCGTACCGGTCCGACAGCCAGCCCGATATGATGGTGCCGACGAAGTCGAACATGCCCATCGCAGCGAGCAGGCTCGCGGCCTGCACCTGCGGGATGCCGAAATCGAGGCACATCGGGATCAGATGCACCTGCACGAGGCCAGCGGTGGATGCGCCGCAGACAAAGAACGTCGCAAACAGGATCCAGAACGTCGTCGACCTCGAAGCGTCGCGCAGCGTGCCGAGGGCAACGCCCGTGATCGAGCCGTGGCTGGCGGGCGGGGCGGGCAGGGGCTCGGTGCCTTCGTCGCCGAACGGGCGCAGGCCCAAATCGCTCGGACGGTCGCGCATCGCGAGCAGGATCGCCAGCGCCGAAACGCCAAGCGCGATGCAGACGAAGCCGAGCGCAAGCCGCCAGCCGTAACGTTCGGTGAGGCTTGCGAGCAGCGGCAGGAACACCAGCTGGCCGGTGGCGACACTCGCGGTCAGGATGCCGATAACGAGCCCGCGCCGCGCGGCGAACCAACGCGTCGCGATGGTGGCGCCCAGCACCATCGCAGTCATGCCGGTGCCGATGCCGATCACGACGCCCCACAGCGCCACGAGCTGCCAGACCTGCGTCATGCCGAGCGAGAGCACCAGCGCGGAAACGACGACCAACTGCGCTGCCAGCGTGACGTTGCGCAGGCCATAGCGGTTGAGCAGGGCGGCCGCGAACGGCGCCATCAGCCCGAACAGGATGAAACGGATCGACAGCGCGGAGGAGATCTCGGCCGTGCTCCAGCCGAACTCGTTCTGCAGCGGAACGATGAACACGCCGGGCGCGCCGACCGTGCCGGCGCTGATCAGCGCGGCGAGGAAGGTCACCCCGACCATCACCCAGCCGTAATGGATGTTGCGGCGGGACAATGCCGCCGCGAGCCAGTTCGAGATCATTGCGCCTCAATGGTGGTTTGCGAGCCCCAAAGAGACCCGCATGACCGTTGCAATCTCGCATAAAAAAGGGAAGTCTAAAATGTCAGACTTCCCTCTATTTCGGCCATGGCGCGGGTTAGTGCGCCACTCGCTCCACCGCGATTGCCGTGGCTTCGCCGCCGCCGATGCAGAGCGACGCAACACCGCGCTTCAGGTTGTTCGCCTCCAGCGCATGCAGCAGCGTCACGATCAACCGCGCGCCGGTGGCCCCGATGGGATGACCGAGCGCGCAGGCGCCGCCGTTGATGTTGAGCTTGTCGCGGGGAATGCCGAGGTCGCGCTGTGCCGCCATCGCCACCACGGCAAACGCCTCGTTGATCTCGAACAGGTCGACGTCACCCGCGCTCCAGCCGACCTTGTCGAGCAGCTTGCGGATCGCCGGGATCGGTGCCGTGGTGAACCATTGCGGCTCCTGGCTGTGGGTGGCGTGGCCCTTGATCTCGGCGATGACAGGCAGGCCATTGCGGTCGGCCAGCGAGCGCTTGGTCAGCACCAGCGCGGCGGCGCCGTCGGCGTTGGCGGAGGAGGCCGCCGGCGTGATGGTGCCGTTGGCGCGGAACGCGGCTTTCAGGCCCGGGATTTTGGCGGGGTCGACCTTCAGCGGATGCTCGTCATTGGCGATGATGCGGGGACCCGCTTTCTCGGTCAGCGTGATCGGGGCGATCTCGGCCTTGAACGCGCCGCCTTCGACCGCCTTGCGAGCGCGGCTGAGCGTTTCCATCGCATAGGCGTCCTGGTCCTTGCGGGTGAACTGGTAGGCCTCCGCGGTGGCCTCGCCGAAATCGCCCATGGAACGGCCGGTCTCGTAGGCGTCTTCGAGGCCGTCCATCATCATGTGGTCGATGATGCGGTCGTGGCCGGCGCGATAGCCGCCGCGTGCCTTGGCGAGGAGATACGGCGCGTTGCTCATGCTCTCCATGCCGCCGGAGACGACGATCTCGGCCGAGCCGGCGCGGATGATGTCGTGCGCCAGCATGGTCGCCTTCATGCCGGAGCCGCAGACCTTGTTGACAGTGGTGGCGCCCGTGGCATCGGGCAGACCCGCCGCACGCGCGGCCTGGCGCGCGGGCGCCTGGCCCTGGCCGGCCGGCAGCACGCAGCCCATGAAGACCTCGTCGACCTTCTCGGGCGCAAGCTTGGCGCGCTCCAGCGCCGCGCCGATCACATGCGATCCGAGCTTGTGCGCGGCCAGCGGCGACAGCTCGCCCATGAAGCGGCCAAGCGGTGTGCGGGCGGCGGAGACGATGACGACGGGATCGGCGGCTTCGGCCATGACAAAACTCCCTGCGGTGATGATTGAGATTATGGGCATCATATGATGCGGCGCAAAAAAAGCAACCGCGGCAGGGATGAGAAAATGTCGTGATGAGATGAGATTTGGTCGCTCGAGGGGAGGAGGTGCTTCCAACAGCACACTTTCATCACCCGTGAAAGCGGGTGATGCCGTATTCCAGAGGCTGTCCTGGGATACGAGAGGCCACGGCGTACGGGATGTCCCGGTCCCGGCTCCGCCAAGGCCTGCGGAGTTGCCCGGCGCGCCGGAGCTTTAGCGAAGGCGGCAAGCCGGGGCATGACACCTTTTGATAAGGCACGGAGCAGTTTCAAGACAGAGGCAGCAGCCTACCGCTTCCGATTCACGAACGCCTGCATCAGCCGCGTCGGCTCGTCGGTCAGGAACGACTCGCCGAACACTTTCACGCTCAAATTCACCGACTCAGTCAGCGGCAGTTCCTCCCATTGCCGCAGCAGCGCCTTCTGCGACCGCAGCGCTTCGGGGTCGCATTCGAGCAAAGCCTTGACGACATGCTCCACCTCGGCATCGAGCCCGCCGTCCACCGCAACCTTGTCGACCAGTCCCCAGGCGAGCGCCGTCGGAGCATCGATGTTCTCCGCCGTCATCACCAGCCAGCGCGCGCGGGCCCAGCCGATCAGGCGCGGGAGCAGGGCGGCATGGATCACGGAGGGGATGCCGACGCGCACCTCTGGCATGCCGAAATGCGCGTCATGCGCGGCGATGCGGAAGTCGCAGGCCGCGGCGACCTCGAGCCCGCCACCGAGGCACCAGCCCGGCATGCGCGCGATCACGGGCGCAGGGAACTGGCGCACCGCCTCGCAGAGATCGCGCAGGCGGCTGATGAAGGCTTCGGCGGACTTTTGGTCGAGCTTGGCCATCTCCTTGATGTCGGCGCCGCCGATCATGCTCTTCTCGCTCTGGCCGCGCAGCACCACGACGCGGATGCTCCGGTCGGACGAGAGCTGCTGCAGGCCCTCGCGAACCGCGTCGGTGACGGGCGAGCCCAGAATATTCAGCGAGCCGGCATTGCAGATCGCGACATGCACGACGCCGCGCGCATCGCGCGTCACGCCGCAGTGGGTGTTGAGCATTTCCATCGTGGAACTCGAAGGTTTCGTGGACATGCGCGAGGCGCGCCGGTCATGATCACTTCCGGGCCGAAACGCTCGGCTTGTCAAGCGGGTAGGGGATCGAGTTGCCATCGCGAAGTGCGCGCCATAGTATGATGTAAGTAATATAAAGAGGCTGACATGACCAGTAACGATCAACTCGACCTGTTTTCGCCCGCGCAGCGGCGCGAGCGTGTGGTGGAGTGGCAGGTGCCTGGGCCGATCGCGAAAGTCGCGATGGGCCTATCGGGCATGGACGCCATGCTGGGGATTCGCGACGGCCGGCTGCCGCCGCCGCCTTTCGCGAAACTGATCGGTTTCACGGTGGCGACGGTCGAGCCGGGTCGGGTCGTCGTGGAACTGGAGCCGCGCGAGGATCTCGAAAACACCATCGGTCTCATCCACGGAGCGACCGCCGCCGCGCTGCTCGATACCGCAATGGGCTGCGCCATTTCGACCCGGCTGGAAGCCGGGCACAGCTCGGTCACTCTCGACCTGAAGCTGGCCTTCCTGCGCCCGCTCTCGGTCCGGTCCGGGCTGATCTCGGCGGAAGGGAAGGTGATCAAGCTGGGACGGCAGACCAGCTACGCCGAGGGCTTCGTCCGCGACGGCAAGGGCGCCCTTGCGGTGCACGCAACTGCAACGTTTTCCATGATCGGAGGCAACTTAACATGAATTAATGCACCCATTGCGTCGTTTGCGTGTTATAAGATGACCATCGACATCCAATGAGATCCGCATGCGCTATTCCCGGGAACACAAGCAGGAAACCCACGACCGCATCGTGAAGAAAGCTTCGGTGCGGCTGCGCGAGAAGGGGGCCCACGGCATCGGTGTCGCCGATCTCATGAAAGAGGCCGGCCTGACCCATGGCGGCTTCTATGCGCATTTCGATTCCCGCGAGGCGCTGGTGATGGAAGCCTTCTCCTACGCCATGGATCGTTCCATGGACCATTGGCGCAAGCTCACTGATGAGGCCGCTCCTGAAAAGCGGTTGGCGCTGGTCGCGGAGAGCTATCTCTCCACGCTGCATCGCGACAATCCCGGCAGTGGCTGCTCGATCCCCGCCCTCGGCGCCGAGATCGCCCGCGAGAGCCCCAAGACGCGAAAGGCATTTGCCGGCAAGCTCGACGAGATGATCGAGCTGCTGGCGGACTACATCCCGAACTTGCCGCGTAAGACCGCCCGCAAGCAGGCGGTCGCGATGTTGGCGACGATGGCCGGCACCATGCTGCTGGCACGCGTTGCCGGGTCGAGCGAACTCTCGGACGAGGTGTTGAAGGCGGGCAGGGACAGTGCGCTGGATGGCGCCAAGCGCGAGCCGAAGGTGGCGGCTGCGAAGAAGGCGAAGCAGAACTAGGCGAGATGCCGTAGGGTGGGCAAAGGCGCCTCAGCGCCGTGCCCACCATTTCTCACGGTTGCGATAGGTGGTGGGCACGCTTTCGCTTTGCCCACCCTACGAGACCTTTGTTTATCGCCCCGCAAACAGCGCCCGGTCGCGCTCCACGATCTCGCCGATGTAATCGGCCACCGCCCGGATCCGCGCCAGATCCTTGCTGTCGGCGTGCATCAGCATCCAGAACGTCCGCGTGATCGAGATCTCCTCCGGCAGCACGGCCACCAGCTGCGGATAGTCGCTCGCCATGAAGTGGGGCAGCACCGCGATGCCGAAGCCGGAGAGCGTGGCATTGAGCTGTGCGATCAGATTGGCGCTGCGGAAGCGCGCGGAAATCCGCGGCGAGACCTGCGGCAGATAATCGAGCTCCGGCGTGAACAAGAGCTCCTCGATGTAGCCGACGAAGCGGTGCTGCGGCAGGTCCTGCCGCGAGGTGATCTCAGGGAAGCGGTCGAGATAGGCTGGAGCGGCATAGAGCCCAAGCCGGTAGTCGAGCAGCTTGCGGCCGACGATGCGGCCTTCCTTCGGCATGGTCAGGCTGATGGCGATATCGGCCTCGCGCTTGGACAGGCTGAACAGCCGCGCGGTGGCCACAAGCTGCAAATCGAGATCGGGATACCGGTCGGCGAAGGGCGCCAGCCGCGGCGCCAGGAACGCGGTGCCGAACCCGTCGGGCGCGCCGATCCGCACCGTTCCGGTCAGCCGCGCCACCGAGCCGCCGACCTGCTCCTGGTTGGCGACGATGGTCGATTCCATGGCTTCCGCGCTGTCGGCGACGCGCTGGCCGGCTTCGGTGAGGAGATACCCGGTCTTGCGCCGGTCGAACAGCTTTGCCGAGAGGTGCTTCTCCAGCCGGTCGACGCGGCGAATCACCGTGGCATGGTCGACCCCGAGCTGTTTTGCCGCAGCCGAGACCGAGCCGCCCCGCACGATGGCCAGCACGAAGCGGAAGTCGTCCCAATCGATAGCGCCTTGATCCAGCATTTTCGCACATCTATGGTGCATTATCTCAGACTTGAATCCCAATAAATGCAGGTCGATAGGATTTGTCAAAGCGTTCAAGCTCGGCCTCAAGGAGATCATTCCATGCGTTCAGTCGGACATTTCATCGGTGGCAAGGAAGTGAAGGGCACGTCGGGCCGGACGGCAGACGTCTTTGAGCCGATGACCGGTGACGTCCAGGCCAAGGTCGCGCTGGCGTCCAAGGCCGAGGTCCGCGCCGCCGTCGAGAACGCCCGTGCCGCTCAGCCGGAATGGGCCGCCACCAACCCGCAGCGCCGCGCCCGCGTCATGATGAAATTCGTCGAGCTGGTGCAGCGCGACTACGACAAGCTCGCCGAGCTGCTGGCGCGCGAGCACGGCAAGACCGTGCCAGACGCCAAGGGTGACATCCAGCGTGGCCTCGAAGTCGCCGAGTTCGCCTGCGGCATCCCGCATTTGATGAAGGGCGAGTATACCGAAGGCGCCGGCCCCGGTATCGACATCTATTCGATGCGGCAGGCGCTCGGCGTCGTCGCCGGCATCACGCCGTTCAACTTCCCGGCGATGATCCCCATGTGGAAGTTCGCCCCTGCGATCGCCTGCGGCAACGCCTTCATCCTGAAGCCGTCGGAGCGCGATCCCGGCGTGCCGATGCTCCTCGCTGAGCTCATGATCGAGGCGGGCCTGCCGGCCGGCATCCTCAACGTCGTCAACGGCGACAAGGAGGCGGTCGACGCCATCCTCGACGATCCCGATATCAAGGCCGTCGGTTTCGTCGGCTCGACGCCGATCGCGCAGTACATCTATGAGCGCGCCGCGCAAACCGGCAAGCGCTGCCAGTGTTTCGGCGGCGCCAAGAACCACGCCATCATCATGCCGGACGCCGACATGGACCAGGCCGTGGACGCGCTGATCGGCGCCGGCTACGGCTCGGCCGGCGAGCGCTGCATGGCCGTTTCGGTCGCGGTCCCCGTCGGCAAGGTCACGGCCGACCGCCTGATGGAAAAGCTGATCCCGCGCGTCGAGAGCCTCAAGATCGGCACCTCGATCGATCCGTCGGCCGATTACGGTCCGCTGGTGACGCGCGAGGCGGTCGAGAAGGTCAAGAGCTATATCGACATCGGCCTCAAGGAAGGCGCGACGCTCGCGGTCGACGGCCGCGGGTTCAAGATGCAGGGCTACGAGAAGGGCTTTTATCTCGGTGGTTCGCTGTTCGACAACGTCACCAAGGACATGCGGATCTACAAGGAAGAGATCTTTGGCCCCGTGCTCTCGGTCGTGCGGGCCCACGACTACAAGGAAGCGCTGGCGCTGCCGTCGGACCATGACTACGGCAACGGCGTTGCCATCTTCACCCGCGACGGCGATGCCGCGCGTGACTTCGCGGCCAAGGTGAACGTCGGCATGGTCGGCATCAACGTGCCGATCCCGGTGCCGATCGCCTATTACACCTTCGGCGGCTGGAAGAAGTCCGGCTTCGGCGATCTCAACCAGCACGGCCCGGACTCGGTCCGCTTCTACACCAAGACCAAGACGGTAACCTCGCGCTGGCCGTCCGGCGTCAAGGAAGGCGCGGAATTCTCGATCCCGCTGATGAAGTAGGGCTGTTGCCCAGCCCGTCATTGCGAGCGTAGCGAAGCAATCCAGAATCTTTCCGCAGAGGCAGCCTGGATTGCTTCGTCGCTTCGCTCCTCGCAATGACGATGGGGGTGAAAGGGTAGGCGGCAGCATGCAATTCGCTCTGAACGAGGATCAAATCGCAGTTCGCGACATGGCACTCGCGTTTGCGGCCGAGAAGATCGCGCCGCACGCGCTGCGCTGGGACGAGGAGAAGCATTTCCCCGTCGACGTGATGCGCGAGGCGGCAACGCTCGGCATGGGCGGCATCTACATCCGCGACGACGTCGGGGGATCCGCGATGACGCGGTTCGACGCGGCGCTGATCTTCGAGGCGCTGGCAACGGGCTGCCCGACCACCTCGGCCTTCATCTCCATCCACAACATGGCGAGCTGGATGATCGATGCCTTCGGCAGCGACACCCAGCGCCATACGTGGCTGCCAAAGCTCTGCACCATGGAGCTGATCGCGAGCTATTGCCTGACCGAGCCCGGCGCCGGCTCGGACGCGGCGGCTCTGCGCACCCGCGCCGTGCGTGACGGCGACCATTACGTCCTCAACGGCCAAAAGCAGTTCATCTCAGGCGCCGGCGGCACTGATCTGCTGGTCGCGATGGTGCGCACCGGAGGCGACGGTCCCGGCGGCATCTCGACCCTGGTCATCGACGGCAAGACGCCCGGTGTCTCGTTCGGCGCCAATGAGCGCAAGATGGGCTGGAACGCGCAGCCGACCCGCGCCGTCCTGTTCGAGAACGCGCGCGTGCCCGTCGCCAATCGTCTCGGCGAGGAGGGCATCGGCTTCAAGATCGCGATGGCTGGCCTCGACGGCGGCCGCCTCAACATCACGGCGTGCTCGCTCGGCGGCGCGCAGACCGCGCTCGACAAGGCGCGCGCCTACATGAAGGAGCGCAAGGCGTTCGGAAAGCGGCTCGACGAATTCCAAGCGCTGCAATTCCGCCTTGCCGACATGGCGATCGAGCTCGAGGCTGCGCGCACCTTCCTGTGGCGCGCTGCGGCCGCGCTGGATCGCAAGGACCCGGATGCCACCATGCTGTGCGCGATGGCAAAACGGTTCGGCACCGACGTCGGCTTCGAGGTCGCCAACCACGCGCTGCAGCTCCACGGCGGCTACGGGTACTTAAGCGAATACGGCATCGAGAAGATCGTGCGCGATCTGCGCGTGCACCAGATCCTCGAAGGCACCAATGAAATCATGCGGCTGATCGTGGCGCGCAAACTGATCGAGGGCGCGCGATGAATGCAGTGGAAGAGGGCGATTTGGTCGTTCGTCGCGAGGGCGCGGCGGGCGTGATCCGCCTCAACCGCCCCAAGGCGATCAACGCAATGACGCTGGAGATGTCCATCGGCATCGACGCGGCGCTCGACACGTTCGAAACCGATCCTGATGTCGCTGCGATCATCCTGGAAGGCGCCGGCGAGCGCGGCCTCTGCGCCGGCGGCGACATTCGCGGCCTCTGGGAGAGCTCGCGCGAAGGCGGCGATCTCGGCGCGCGGTTCTGGCGCCAGGAATACGTCATGAATGCGCGGATCGCGAAATATCCGAAGCCGTATGTGGCGTTCATGGACGGCCTCGTGATGGGCGGCGGCGTCGGGCTGTCAGGCCATGCCAGCCATCGTGTCGTCACCGATCGCACCAGGCTGGCCATGCCCGAGGTCGGGCTCGGCTTCTTCCCCGATGTCGGCGGCACCTGGCTGCTATCGCGCTCGCCCGGCGAGATCGGCACTTATTTTGGCCTCACCGGCCAGACCATGAATGGCCCCGACGCGATCCACGCAAAGTTCGCGGATGCGGTTGTGCCGGCGGCTGAATGGCCGGAGCTGCGCGAGGCGCTCACGAAAGTTCGGAAGGGCGTGACCGCAGCCGATGTCAGCAAGCTCATCAGCGGTTTTGAGACCGGGGAGACCGCGGGGCCGGTGGCCGCAAAGGAGCCTGCGATCGACGCATTGTTCGGCTTCGATCGCATGGACGACATTTTTGCTGCGCTGAAGCGGGACGGCTCGGAATTTGCGCTGGCCACGCTGAAGACGCTCAACGAAAAATCTCCGCGGGGCATGGTGGTGACGCTGAAGCTGTTGCGGCTCGCGCGGACCGCCTCGAGCCTGGAAGAATGTCTGGTGCGCGAATACCGCGCCGCACTCGAGGTTTTCCGCAGCGATGATTTTCGCGAAGGTGTGCGGGCCGCCGTGATCGACAAGGACCGCAATCCGAACTGGTCGCCGCCACGGATCGAGGATGTGACGCCGCAGATGCTGGCGCCGTATCTCGCCGAGATCGGCGCCGACGAGCTGAAGTTCAACTAACAACGCGACAGCGGAGGAAACGACAATGGCGACGATCGCATTCATTGGTCTGGGCAACATGGGCGGCCCGATGGCGGCCAATCTGGTCAAGGCCGGCCACAAGGTGGTGGCGTTCGATCTCGTCGAGGCCTCGCGCGCGCAAGCCAAGGCCGACGGCGCCGGCATCGCCGACAGCGCGCCCGGCGCGGTGAAGGGCGCTGATGTCGTCGTCACCATGCTGCCGGCGGGCAAGCATGTGCTCGGCGTCTGGAACGAGGTCGTTCCCGCGATGGCCAAGGGCGCGCTGATCATCGATAGCTCCACCATCGACGTCGAGAGCGCGAGGGCTGCGCATGCGCTGGCCGCCAAGAGCGGCGTGCTTTCAGTTGACGCACCGGTCTCCGGCGGCACCGGCGGCGCCAAGGGCGCGACGCTCACCTTCATGTGCGGCGGCGAGGATATGGCGTTTGCGGCGGCCAAGCCGGTGCTGGAGAAAATGGGCAAGAAGATCGTGCATTGCGGCGGCGCCGGCGCGGGCCAGGCGGCCAAGATCTGCAACAACATGATCCTCGGCATCTCCATGATCGCGGTCAGCGAAGCGTTTGCGCTTGGCGAGAAGCTCGGTCTTTCGCATCAGGCCCTGTTCGACGTCGCCTCCACCTCGTCGGGCCAGTGCTGGTCGCTGACGACCTATTGCCCGGTGCCGGGCCCGGTGCCGACTTCGCCGGCGAACAACGACTACAAGCCGGGTTTTGCTTCGGCGCTGATGGTGAAGGATCTGACCCTGGCGCAGGACGCCGCGAAGGCGGCCGGCGCGGCGACGCCGCTCGGCAAGCATGCGCAGGAGATTTATCAGTCTTTCGACGCAGCCGGTCAGGGTGGGGTGGATTTTTCCGGAATTATCAAGCACGTTCGCAGCCTCGCTGGACGATAGCGGGGCTTCGTAGCCCGGATGGAGCGAAGCGAAATCCGGGACTGTTCCCTCGTTTGGCGCGACCGGCCCCCGGATTGCGCTTCGCTCCATCCGGGCTACGTTCGACAATCAATTCGACGGGCCCGGATCATGACGACATTTCAGGACGCGCGCGCGTTTCTGCTAAAGCACCGCACGGATTACGAGACGGCGGTTAGGGATTTCCGCTGGCCCGATCCGGTTCCCTTCAATTGGGCGCTCGACTGGTTCGACGAGCTTGCGAAGGATGCCGACGCCAAGGACCGCCCCGCGCTCTGGATTGTCGATGCCGCGCAGGACAAGCAGACAAAGCTTTCTTTCGCAGCGCTCTCGAAGCGCTCCAACCAAATTGCCAACTTCCTCCGCGCGCAGGGCCTGAGGCGCGGCGATCATCTGTTGCTGCTGCTCGGCAATGTGGTTCCGCTGTGGGAGACGATGCTGGCGGCGATGAAGCTCGGCGTCGTCGTGATCCCCGCGACCACGCTGCTCACCGCGGACGAGCTGCGCGATCGGCTCGATCGCGGCAAGGCGAAGGCGGTGGTTGCCGCGCAGGATCAGGTGGCGAAGTTCGCTAGCCTTGGCGCGGAGAACGTCGTTCGCATCGTGGTCGGCGCCGCCTCCGACGGATGGCTTTCATACGATGAGGCGGCGACGGCTTCGGAGAGTTTTAGCGCCGACGGTCCGACCAACGCCGACGATCCGATGCTGCTTTATTTCACCTCGGGCACGACCGCGAAACCAAAGCTGGTGCGTCACAGTCAGCGCAGCTATCCCGTCGGGCATCTTTCGACCATGTATTGGATCGGGCTGAAACCCGGCGACGTCCATCTCAACATTTCATCGCCAGGCTGGGCCAAGCACGCCTGGAGCTGTTTCTTTGCACCGTGGAATGCCGGCGCGACCGTGTTCGTGGTCAACCAGCCGCGCTTCGACGCCAAAGGCCTGCTTGCCACCATCGGCCGCTGCGGCGTCACCACGCTGTGCGCGCCGCCGACGGTGTGGCGGCTGTTCATCCAGGAGAATCTTGCATCGTTCAAGGTGGCCTTGCGCGAGGTCTGCGGCGCGGGCGAGCCGCTGAACCCTGAAGTGATCGATCAGGTGCGGGCGGCCTGGGGCCTCACCATCCGCGACGGATACGGCCAGACCGAAACCACCGCGCTGACCGGCAATTCGCCGGGCCAGAAGATCAAAATTGGCTCGATGGGCCGGCCGCTGCCGGGCTATCGCGTGCAGATCAGTGATGCCGACGGCCATCCCGCACGGGAGGGCGAGGTCGCACTGGTGCTGGGCAGTGAGCGCCCGGCCGGTCTGATGCAGGGCTATCAGGGCGAGGACGGCAAGCTGTCTGGCGCCGAGGGTGAGCTCTATCGCAGTGGCGATGTCGTGTTCGAAGACGACGAGGGCTATCTCACCTTCGTCGGCCGCTCCGACGACGTATTCAAATCGTCGGATTACCGCATCAGTCCGTTCGAACTCGAGAGCGTCCTGCTCGAGCACGAGCTCGTCGCGGAAGCCGCGGTGGTGCCGAGCCCGGACCCGATCCGCCTTGCCATCCCCAAGGCGTTCGTGCTGCTGACGTCGGGCGCGGAGCGCTCGCCGGAGACGGCGCTGTCGATCTTCAAGCATCTGCACGCCCGCCTTGCGCCGTTCAAGCGGATCCGCCGCCTCGAAATCGTCACCGAACTGCCGAAGACGATCTCTGGCAAAATCCGCCGGGTCCAGCTACGACGGCTCGAACGCGACAATGATCGCAACGATCCGCTGCGCGGCCGGGAATTCCGCGAGGAGGATTTTCCCGAGCTGCCGAAAACACGGAGTGAGACCTAAGTGAACCAAATCTGGAAGTCGCCGCCGATTACGCTCGAGGCTTATCAGGCCATGGTCGGCAAGGAGATCGGCGTGTCGTCCTGGCATTTGCTCGACCAGCCCCGCATCGACACCTACGCCGACGTGACCGAGGATCGCCAGTTCATCCACATCGATCCCGAGCGCGCGAAGAAGGAAACCGCGTTTGGTACCACCATCGCGCACGGCTTCCTGACGATGTCGATGTTGCCTGTGATGTCCTATGAAGTGATGCCGGCCCTTGCGGGCACCACGATGGGCGTCAACTACGGTTTCGACAAGCTGCGCTTCATCTCGCCGGTGCGCTCCGGCAAGCGCATCCGCGGCCGTTTCGTGCTGGCGGAGGCGAAGCTCCGCAAGCCGAATGAATTGCAGTCCCGCACCAATGTCACCGTGGAGATCGAAGGCGAGGACAAGCCGGCGCTGGTCGCGGATTGGCTCGGTCTGATCTATTTCGCGTAGGCCCGAGGCGTCGTTGCCGGGCTTGACCCGGCGAGGCTTCGCTGCTCAAAAAGCCGTCAAACGCGCGGTTTTACCCTCTCCCCTTGTGGGAGAGGGTGCCTCGCGGAACGCGAGGCGGGTGAGGGGTCTCTCTCCGCAAGCGCGTCTGCCGAGAGAGACCCCTCATCCGCCGCCGTAGCCGACGCTACGCGTCGGCGTCCATTTCAGGTACGGCGGCCGTAGGCCGCCTATGCCACCTTCTCCCACAAGGGGAGAAGGAAGAAGAAGCAGGAATTTCACTCATGGCAATCAGGTTCGACGGACGCGTCGCCATCGTCACGGGCGCGGGCAATGGTCTCGGCAAAGCGCATGCGCTGGGATTGGCCAGCCGCGGCACCAAGGTCGTCGTCAACGATTTCGGCGGCGCACGTGACGGCAGCGGCGGCTCGCTGTCGCCCGCGGAGGCCGTGGTCGAGGAGATCCGCAAAGCGGGCGGGACCGCGATGGCCGACGGCGCCGACGTCTCGAATTTCGAGCAGGTCACCGCCATGGTCGAGCGCGCCACCAGGGAGTGGGGCAGCGTGGACCTCTTGTGTGCTAACGCCGGCATTTTGCGCGACAAGTCGTTTGGCAAGATGGAAGCCGCCGATTTCCAGAAGGTGCTCGATGTGCACCTTGTCGGCACCTTCTATTGCTGCAAGGCGGCCTGGGCCGGCATGCGCGACCGCAATTACGGCCGCATCGTGCTGACCACCTCGTCCTCCGGCCTCTACGGCAATTTCGGCCAGGCCAATTACGGCGCGGCGAAATCCGGCATGGTCGGCCTGATGAACGTGCTGGCCGAGGAAGGCCGCAAGACCGACATCCGCGTCAACATCATCTCGCCGACGGCGGCGACCCGCATGACGGAAGAGCTGCTGCCGCCGCAGGCGCTGCAGCTGATGAAGCCGAACGCGATCACGCCGGCGGTCGAGTACATGCTGAGCGAGGACGCGCCGACCCGCACCATCATGGGCGCCGGCGCCGGCTCCTTCGCCGTCATCAAGATCGTGGAGAGCGAAGGCATCAACCTGCCGGAGTCCGAATGGACGCCGGACGCGGTCGCCGCGCATTTCGCTGAGATCAGCGACATGTCGAAGGCCAAGGCGCTGACCGGTGCGTTCGAGCAGACGCAGAAATACGTGGCGCAGGCCGCGGCGCGGGCGGGGATCAAGCTCTGACAGCCGTCGCCGTCATCGGCGCCGGTCCCGCCGGGCTGATGGCGGCGGAGGTGCTGGCGCAGGGCGGCGCCCGCGTCACCGTCTATGACGCGATGCCGTCCGCGGGGCGCAAATTCCTGATGGCGGGCCGGGGTGGACTCAACCTCACCCACAGCGAGCCGCTGCCGCAATTCATGGCGCGCTATCGCGAGGCGGCACTGAGGCTGCAAACGGCGATCGAGTCGTTTTCGCCCGACGCGCTGCGGGCGTGGAGCGAGGCGCTGGGCGAGCCGACCTTCGTCGGCACCAGCGGCCGGGTCTTTCCAAAGGCGTTCAAGGCCTCGCCCTTGCTGCGCGCCTGGCTGCGGCGCCTCGACGCCAGCGGCGTGCGATTTGCCTTCCGCCATCGCTGGACAGGCTGGGACGGCGAGGGACGGCTGCTGTTTCGAACGCCCAATGGCGAGGCGGCCGTCCTCGCCGACGCCACGGTCCTCGCGCTCGGCGGCGCGAGCTGGCCGCGGCTCGGATCGGATGGGGGCTGGGTCGAACTCCTCGCGGCAAGAGGCATTGCCATTTCAAAGCTGCGGCCAGCCAATTCCGGCTTCACGGTCGCGTGGTCCGACGTCTTCCGAGACCGTTTCGAGGGACAGCCGCTCAAGGGCGTGGCGCTGACGGTTGGCGCACACACGGTGCGCGGCGAAGCGATGATCACGCGGTGCGGCATCGAAGGCGGCGCGATCTACGCACTGTCGGCGGAGCTGCGGGAGGCGGTGCTGGGTCTCGGGCAGGCGACGCTGATGATCGCATTGCGGCCCGACCTCCACGCCGCCGCTCTGACCACGCGGCTATCGGGGACGCGCGGCAAGCAGTCCTTGGCAAACTTTCTGCGCAAGGCTGCGCAATTGTCGTCGGTCGGCATCGGCCTGATGCAGGAGGCCGCCATCGCCTCGGGCCGGCCGCTGGCGATGTTCTCGCCGGCCGAGCTCGCGCACCTGGTCAATGCAATTCCCGTTCAACTCACGGGCGTTGCCCCGATCGATCGTGCGATCTCAACGGCCGGTGGAGTTAGTTTCGACGAACTCGACAATCAATTCATGCTGCGCAAGCAGCCGGGCGTGTTCGCTGCCGGCGAGATGCTGGACTGGGAAGCGCCGACCGGCGGCTATCTGCTGCAGGCCTCGTTCACGACGGGGGTTGCTGCGGGCAGGGGTGTGTTGGCGTGGCTCGCCAAATCGTAGAACTCGTAGGGTGGGCAAAGGCGCGAAGCGCCGTGCCCACGATCTTTCGCAGTTACGACGAGAAGTCGTGGGCACGCTTCCGCCTTCGCTCTCCGAGCTTCGGCGGACAAGTTGCTTTGCCCACCCTACGGCAGTTTGCCCTTACCGAAGCTTCCCGCGCGCGGCGACCGGCAGCGTGCCGATGATCTCCTCGCCGCGCACCATCACGACCTCGTCCATCATGTTGACGACGACGCAGACGTGGTTCGGCACGATGCGGACGACGTCACCGACATTGGGGCGGGTATTGCTGCGGGACAGGTCGAGGAAGCCGTGCTCCTCGGCGAACTTCGCGATCCTGGCTTCGGGGTGTTCCAGGATCAGGCCGTGACCGTCGAGGCCGCCGGTGTCGGTCGTCAGCGTCTTGGAGCCGGCATCAAGGATGCCGCGCTCGGGCGCGGCGCGGCTCACCACCGTCGAATAGATGTGGAGCGCGCAGTCGTCCCAGGTCGCGGAGCCCGCCGCGACCTGCATGCGGTCGTTGTAGATGTAAGTGCCGAAGCGGTGCTCGGTGCCGCCCTTGAGCTTGCCGAGATTCTTCAGGTTCGGCGTGCCGCCGGTCGAGACGATTTTTGCATCGAGCCCGTGCGCGCGCACGCCGGCCAGCGCCTCGTCGTAGAATTTCTGCGCGTCCGCCCAGCCGGTCTCGGTCGGATAGAGCATGAAGCCGGCGAACTGCAGTCCTTTGGACGCGGCGATCTCGCGCGCCAGCGCAATGGCCTCGGCCGGCGTCTCGACACCGGCGCGCTTGCGCCCCGTGTCGCATTCGACCACGACCGAGAGCGGACGGCCCGACGCCGCGGCTGCCTTGGGCAGACCGGAAACGACCGTCGAATTGTCGGCGGCGACCGTCATGTTGGCCTTGGCCTGGAGCGCGCCGAGCCGCGCCATCTTCTCTTCGCCCAAGAGGTTGTAGCTGATCAGGATGTCGTCGATGCCGGCGTTGGCCATGATCTCGGCTTCGCCGATCTTCTGGCAGGTGATGCCCTTGGCGCCGGCCGCGACCTGCATCTTCGCGATGGTCGGGTTCTTGTGCGTCTTGATGTGCGGGCGGTTGGCGATGCCGGCGTCGTCGCAGGCCTTCTGGATCCGCGCAATGTTGCGCTCGACCCTGTCCATGTCGATGACGGCGCAGGGCGTGCCGTATTCGCGGGCGATCTTGGCGGCGAGGGGAGTGGTCATGGAAGTCCTCTAGTTGGCGCGTATTCTGATCGCAAAACCGGTGCCCACTTTTGCGGAATACGCGCTAAGCCTGCTCTATTTCTTCACGCAGCATTTCAAGTTCGAGCCACCGCTCCTCGGCGACGGACAATTCTTCATGCGCCTTGGCAATCGCAGCGGAGGTGTCGTCGAATTTTCTGCGATCCCTAGCGTAGAGGTTGGGATCGTCCAGCACGCGCTGCAGCTTTGCGATGTCGGCCTGCAGAGTCTCCATCCTCTTCGGCAACGTCTCCAGCGCGTGCTTCTCGTTGAAGCTGAGCTTGCGCTTGGACGAGGAGGCGGGAGCGGCCGGCCGCTCCTCTTTCTTCTCGGCCGGCGCTTGCGCCTTCGCCGTTTCGCGCTTCAGGTCAGCGCCGCGCTGGGTCAGCATGTCGCTGTAGCCGCCGGCATACTCGATCCACTTGCCGTTGCCTTCCGGCGCGATCACCGAGGTCACGACGCGGTCGAGGAAGTCGCGGTCGTGGCTGATCAGGATCACGGTGCCCTCGTAGTCGCCGAGCATCTCCTCGAGCACGTCGAGGGTCTCCAAGTCGAGATCATTGGTCGGCTCGTCCAGCACCAGGAGATTCGAGGGCTTTGCCAGCGCGCGCGCCAGCATCAGCCGGCCGCGCTCGCCGCCGGAGAGTACCTCCACCGGAGTGCCGCGCTGCTCCTGCCCGAACAGGAAGTCCTTCATGTAGCCGACGACGTGCTTCGGCTTGCCGCCGACCATGATTTGATCGCCGCGCCCGCCGGTCAGGGCCTCCGCCAGCGTCGATTTGGGATCGAGGCTTTCGCGGTGCTGGTCGAGCGTGGCCGTCTCCAGATTGGCGCCGAGACGTATCGTGCCGGAATCCGGCTGCATGCCGCCGGTGAGCAGATTGACCAGCGTGGTCTTGCCGGCGCCGTTCGGCCCGATGATGCCGAGGCGGTCGCCGCGCTGGATGCGGGTGGAGAAACTCTCGACGATCTTGCGCTCGCCATAGGCCTTGGTGATGCCCTTCGCCTCGATCACCAGCTTGCCGGACTGCTCCGCTTCGCTAGCTGCGAGACTGGCGGTGCCGGCCGTGCCGCGATAGTTGCGGCGCTGATCGCGCAGCGTGTGCAGATTGGCGAGGCGCTTGACGTTGCGCTTGCGCCGGCCGGAGACGCCGTGGCGCAGCCAGTGCTCTTCGTCGACGATCTTGCGGTCGAGCTTGTGCTGGTCGCGCTCTTCCTCCGCCAGCACCTCGTCGCGCCAAGTCTCGAACGAGGCAAAGCCGCGGTCGATCTGCTTGATCTTGCCGCGGTCGAGCCACGCCGTGGAACGCGACAGGTTGGTCAGGAAGCGGCGGTCGTGGCTGATGATCACCAGCGCGCTGCGGCGGCTGTCCAGCTCCTGTTCCAGCCATTCGATGGTGGCGAGATCGAGATGGTTGGTCGGCTCGTCCAGCAGCAAAATGTCGGGCGAGGGCGCCAGCACATAGGCCAGCGCCGCGCGACGGGCTTCGCCGCCGGAGACATCATGCGGGTTCTCATCGCCCGTAAGCCCGAGCTGCTCCAAGAGATAGCGCGCCTGATGCTGGTCGTCGCCGGGCGCGAGACCGGACTCGACATAGGCAAGGATGGTCTTGTGCTCGCCGAAGTCGGGCTCCTGCGGCAGATAGCGAACCGTGGCGCCGGGCTGCACGAAGCGCGTGCCGCCGTCGGGCTCGACAAGGCCGGCCGCGATCTTCAGCAGCGTCGACTTGCCGGAGCCGTTGCGGCCGATCAGGCAGACGCGCTCGGATGGCGCGACATTGAGCTCGACGCCTGACAGCAGCGGCGTGCCGCCAAAGGTCAGCCTGATGTCTTTCAACTGGATCAGCGGCGGCGCCATGATCAGCCCTGACTGGTGGCGGTCTGGTCAGCGCGGCGGCGCTGGATGCGGCGCAGGGTCTGGTCGAGCGCTGAGAGAAAGGTGGAGCGGTCGCGCGGTGAGAACGATCTGGGGCCGCCGGTGACTTCGCCGGCCGAACGCAAATCCGTCATGAGGTTGCGCACCGCCAGCGTCATCCCGATCGACTCCTCCGTGAACGGTTTTCCGTTCGGCGCGATCACGTCGGCGCCGGCCTTGACGCAGCGGCTCGCCAGCGGAATGTCCGATGTCACGACGACGTCGCCGGGCTTGGCGCGCTCGGCGATCCAATCGTCGGCGGCGTCCATGCCGGCGCCCGCGGCGATGCGCTCGATCAGCGGGTCCTGCGGCACGCGGATGAAATTGCCTGCGACGACGCTCACGGGCACGCCGTGCCGGAGCGCGACGCGGTAGATCTCGTCCTTCACCGGACAGGCGTCGGCGTCGACATAGATGCGGGTGGGGGTGTCGGTCATTGGCCGCGTGGTACCCCATTCGGGCCGCAAAGGCGAGGGGATTGACCCGTGTTCCCCGGGGCCTACGATTGGCCCGAAACAACAAGACTACAGGGAACGCCCATCATGCCGAACCGGCTCGAAACCTGGCGCGTCGAGGCCTACAACACCGCCAAGCAATCCGAAAACAAGATGCACGACGACAATGTGGCGCGCCGCTTCGGCTTTTCCGGCGGGTTGGTCCCGGGCGTCGATGTCTTCGCCTACATGATGCACGTGCCGATTGCCCGCTGGGGCCGCGACTTCCTTAGTCGCGGGCTGGTCGAGGCGCGCTTCATCAAGCCGGTCTATGATGGCGAGGCCGCCGATGTCGATGCAACCGAGCACAATGAGTTGCTGACGATCGAGGTGTTCAGCCGCACCGAGCTGTGCGCCACCGGCACGGCCTCGCTGCCGGCGGCTGCGCCGGCGATTTCATTGCGCGACTATGTCGAGGTCCCCGCGATCACCGAGCGCAAGCCCGTCAGCCCCACGACGTTCGAGACAGGCAAATGGCTGGGCACGGCACCGCGCCGCTGGGCCGGGCAGGACGCGGCCGATTATCTCGCCGACATCAGGGAGACCGACCCGATCTTCGCGCGCGAAGGGCTCGGCCATCCCGGCCTGATCCAGCGCGTGATGAACCGTGTGTTGGTGGACAACACGATCTTGGGCCCGTGGATCCATGTCGGCAGCCGCATGCAGCTGTTGTCGGCGGCGCATGCCGGTGACGAGATCACCGCGCGGGCGAAAGTCACCGCAAACTACGAGAAGAAGGGTCACCGCTTCGTCGAGCTCGACGCGCTCGTCGTCGCCAACGGCAGGACGCCGCTTGCGCATTGCCAGCACACGGCGATCTATCAGCCGCGCGAGCAGGCGGTGGCGTAAGTCGCGGGAAGGGGAAAATTTATCACTCCAAGAACGATGTCATGCCCCGGCTTGACCGGGGCATCCAGTACGCTGCGGCGGTTATTGTCAGAGCGAGCTCTCCGACGAAGGCCTCTGGAATACTGGATCGCCCGGTCAAGCCGGGCGATGACAGTTGTGTGTGAGGAAATGGCGAGCGACCGGCTACGGCGCCCCCTTACGCCGCCGTGGCCTTCGCCTCCAGGATCGCGCGCCACACGCGCTCCGGGGTCAGCGGCATGTCGATCTGCTTGATGCCGTAGTCAGAGAGCGCATCGAGCACGGCGTTCACAACGGTTGACAGGCTGCCGGCGCAGCCGGCTTCGCCGCAGCCCTTGCTGCCGAGCGGATTGGTCGTGGCCGGCACCGGGTGATCGCCGACCGTCATGTTCGGCACATCCTCGGCGCGGGGCAGGGCGTAGTCCATCAGCGAGCCCGTGATCGGCTGGCCGCTCTCGTCGTAGCGGATGTGCTCCATCAGCGCTTGTCCGATGCCCTGGACGACGCCGCCATGGAGCTGGCCTGCGACCAGCAGCGGGTTGATCACCGTGCCGAAATCGTTGACCGCGCTGTAGCGCACGATCTGCACCACGCCGGTCTCCGGATCGATCTCGACTTCCGCAACGTGGCAGCCGTTCGGGAACGCCGAGGGCACCGGCTCGCTGGTGTGGTCGACGTCGAGGCTGTCGGGCACGCCGTCCGGCGTCTTGCCGTCATGCAGCTTCTTGGCCAGCTCCATGATGTCGATGCTGCGGTCGGTGCCGGCGATGGTGAAGCTACCGCCTTCGAACTCGATGTCGGCCTCGGAGGCCTCCAGCATGTGCGCCGCGGCGCGCTTGCCCTTCTCGATGACGAGCTTGGCGGCGCCCACGATCGCCATGCCGGTGGCGGTGATCGAGCGCGAGCCGCCGGTGCCGTTGCCGGCGTGAACGATGTCGCTGTCGCCCTGCACCAGCTTCACGCTCTCGAAGGGGACGCCGAGCTGCTCGGACAACACCTGCGCAAACGGCGTCGCATGGCCCTGGCCGTAATCGAGCGTGCCGGTGATGAGCTGCACGCTGCCGTCGGCATCGAACACGATCTTGCCGAGCTCGGGGCTCGGCGGCGCCGTGACTTCGAGATAGGAGCCGACGGCAATGCCGCGCAGTTTGCCGGCCTTCCTGCTCTCCTTCTTGCGCTTGGCGAAATTCTCGTGGTCGGAGATTTCGAGCGCCTTGTTGAACACGGCCTGGAAGTCGCCGCTGTCATAGGTGACGCCGGAGGAGGCCGGGAACGGCATCTGGTTCGGCTTGATGAAGTTGCGCTTGCGCAAGGTCAGCCGGTTGATGCCCATCTCGTCGGCGGCGCGGTCGATCAGCCGCTCCATGTAATAGTTCGCCTCGGGTCGGCCGGCGCCGCGATAGGCGCCCATCAGCGTGGTGTTGGTCAGCACCACCTTGATGTCCACCGCCATCAAGGGCGTGCGGTAGACGCTGGAAAAATTCTTGCCGGTGTTGAGCGAGAGCGGCCCCGGCGCGACGCCGGTGATGTAGGCGCCGAGATTGCCGTAGCCGGACAATTTGGCCGCGAGGAAATGCCCTTCGGCATCGAGTGCCAGCTCGGCGTGGATCTTCTGCGCACGGCCGTGGCTGTCAGAGAGGAAGGCGGTCGAGCGTTCGTCGAGCCATTTCACCGGGCGGCCCAGTGCCTTGGCCGCGTACAGGATGCACATGTATTCGGGATAGTTGATGTTCTTCATGCCGAAGGAGCCGCCGACATTGGCGGTGAGGATGCGCACCTTCTCGTTCGGCACTTTCAAGTTCTTGGCGAGGTTGGCGCGGTTGCCGGCAACGCCCTGCGTCGGCACTTGCAGCGTGTAGCGCTCGGTCTTCTTCTCATAGGAGGCAAGGCCGACGCGCGGCTCCATCGAGACCACGGCGACACGGGTGTTCTCGATGTCGATCCTGGTGACATGGGCGGCGCTGGCGAAAGCCGCGTTGACCTTCTCCATGTCGCCATAATGGTAGTCGAGCGCGACGTTATCAGGGATGTGCTCATAGAGCTGCGGCGCGCCGGGCCTGGAAGCTTCTTCGGGGTCGGTCACGGCCGGCAGTGGCTCGACGTCGAGCTCGACCGCCTCGGCCGCATCGCGCGCCTGCGCCAGCGTCTCGGCCACCACGAAAGCGACGGGATCGCCGACGAAGCGGACCTTGTCGGTCGCGAGCGGCTGGCGGTTGGTCTGAAGCAGGGGCGAGCCGTCGCGGCTCTTCAGCGGCAGGCCGCAGGTGAAGGGGCCGTAGCCTGCGGCATCGAGATCCTTGCCGGTCCACACTCCCAGCACGCCCGGCATTGCCTTGGCGGCATCGATGCCGATGCCGCGGATGATGCCATGGGCGTGGGTGGAACGGACGACCACGGCATGGGCCTGGCCGGGCAGGTTGAAATCGTCGGTATAGCGGCCCTTGCCGCGCACCAGCGTGTCGTCCTCCTTGCGGCGGACGGGCTGCCCGACGCCATATTTTTGCAGTGCAATAGCGTTTTCGAGCGTGGCCGATTTGGTGTGTTCTTGCATGGAATTGACCTGAAAAGCCGGCATTTGCGCATTTTCGCGGCAGCGGGGGACCGGACTCCACTGAGATAACCCACCACCCTGTTCACGACAACGCACGAATGGGCATGGTCCCATGTGATGCGTTGTTGCGCATACCCGCCGCGCTGCTAATGTTTCAGGCGAAAAAGCAATTCCAGACCGGCCCGACCGGCCGCGGAAAGACAGTTTGTATGAATGACCACACGCGGCTCCGCGACGGCCATGCGCCGCACGGTGAGCTGGGGTCGATGGCGGCGGTGGCGTTGGCCACCGAACCGGCCGTCGGCGCGCAGGCGTCGGGAACCGGCGTCTACGCGGCGCTGGACCTCGGCACCAACAATTGCAGGCTGCTGATCGCCTGTCCGACCCAGGATGGCTTTCGCGTCGTCGATTCCTTCTCGCGCATCATCCGGCTCGGGGAGGGTGTCTCGGCGACCGGCTGCATCAGCGATGCCGCGATCGAGCGCGCCATCGCCGCGCTCAGCATTTGTCGCGACAAGATCAATTTGCGGAAAGCGCGCCGGTTGCGGCTGATTGCAACCGAGGCCTGCCGCGCGGCCTCGAATGCGGAGGGTTTTCGCAGCCGCGTTGCGGCCGAGACCGGCATCGAGCTCGAGGTGATCGACCGCGAGACCGAGGCCGCGCTCGCCGTGCTCGGCTGCTCGCCGCTGGTCGACCCCAGGGGACGCGGCGCGATCCTGTTCGACATCGGCGGCGGCTCGACCGAGCTGGTGCGGATCGAGCGCGACCCGGAAAATCCGGAGCCGCGCATCAAGGCCTGGATGTCGATTCCCTATGGTGTGGTGACGCTCGCCGAGCAGTTTGGCGGCCGCGACGTGACGCCGGGGATTTATGCTGCGATGGAGGAGGTGGTCGCGAACCACGTCGCGCCGTTCGCGGAAGAGCATGGCGGCGATCTCGCCGGCATGCACCTGCTGGGCACATCAGGCACGGTGACGACGCTCGCCGGTATCCATCTCAACCTCGCGCGCTATGACCGCCGCCGCATCGACAGCATCTGGATGAACGATTCCGACATCAGCGCAACGATCAACAAGCTGCTCGGCATGAGCTACGAGGAGCGCGCCGGCAACAACTGCATCAGCGTCGAGCGCGCCGATCTCGTGCTCGCCGGCTGCGCCATCCTCGATGCCATCAGGCGCGCCTTTCCGCTGCCGCGCCTGCGCGTCGCCGACCGGGGCCTGCGCGAAGGCATGCTGGTCGAGATGATGCGCGAGGACGGCGCGCTCAGGAGCTGGTGAGATGGCCAAGGACACCACCGGCCGCTTGCACGTCCAGGTCAAGACCGGCGGCAAGCGCAAATTGTCGTCGAAGCTTTGGCTGGAGCGGCAGCTCAACGATCCCTATGTGGTCAAAGCCAAGGCGGCGGGATATCGCTCGCGCGCGGCGTTCAAGCTGCTCGAGATCGACGACAAGTTTCGGTTTCTGAAGCCCGGCATGGCCGTGGTCGACCTCGGCGCGGCACCCGGCGGCTGGAGCCAGATCGCTGCCAAGCGCGTCGGCTCCACCGAAGGCAAGGGCAAGGTCGTCGCGATCGATCTGTTGGAAATGCCGGAGATTCCCGGCGTCGAGTTCGCGCAGCTCGATTTCATGGACAATGACGCGCCCGACAAGCTGACCGCGATGCTGGGCGGCGGCGCCGACATCGTGATGTCCGACATGGCCGCCAACACCACCGGCCACCGCAAGACCGACCAGCTCCGCATCGTCGGCCTCGTCGAAACCGCGGCCGCCTTTGCCTGCGACGTGCTCAAGCCCGGCGGCACGTTCCTGGCAAAGACCTTCCAGAGCGGCGCCGACGCCGATCTGCTCGCCCAGCTCAAGCGCGACTTCGCCACCGTGCGCCACGTCAAACCGGCGGCGAGCCGGCAGGATTCCTCGGAGCGCTATGTGCTCGCGACTGGGTTTCGGGGCGGGGCGCAGGAGTAGCCTCCGTCATTGCGAGGAGCGAAGCGACGAAGCAATCCAGAATCCCTCCGCGGAAAGATTGCTTCGCTGCGCTCGCAATGACGAGGAGAGTCTACCCCAGCCGCTGATCCCGCACGTCCTGCGTATCCTCGCTCGCCGCCTTGACCGCCGCCTTCTCAGCACCCTTGCCGGCGCCCTTGCGGCTCGCGATCTCCACGGCCTTGCGGCCGGAGATCTCGTGGCCGGCGTCAGCGGGCATCTGCCAGAAGAACCAGCTCGACGCCGCCGAGGTCAGCGCGATCACGACAAAGGCCGGCGCGAACACGGTGGCGTCGATCTCGCCGACATGGTTGAACCACATCGTCGTTTCCACGCAGGCCGCGCCGACCGCGACGCCGGCCGAGACCGCCAATTGCTGGTTAACGCTGACGAGCGTCGTGGCACGGCTCATCTGCGCGGTTTCGACGTCGGCATAGGCGACCGTGTTGATCGCGGTGAATTCCAGCGAGCGGAAGAAGCCACCGACCACCAGGATGACCATGATGATGAGCAGCGGCGTCGTCACCGTGAACAGCGCGCAGACGGCGAGGAAGAACGCGCTGACGATCGCGTTCACCGTCATCAGATTGCGGAAGCCGAAGGTGCGGATGAGGCGTGCCGCCAGCGTCTTCATGCCCATGGCGCCGAGCGAGGAGGAGAAGGTGACGAGGCCGGAATGGAACGGCGACAGCCCGAAGCCGATCTGCATCAACAGGGGAAGCAGGAACGGCAGCGCGCCGATGCCGAGCCGGAACATGAAGCCGCCGAACACGGCCGCGCGCAGTGTCGGCAGCTTCAGGAGCGAGAAGTCGAGCACCGGCGAGCCCGTGCGCCGGGCGTGCAGGACATATAGTGTCATCGAGATCGCGCCACCCACGACCAGGGCGGCGACGGTGCTCCACGGCAGCAGGTTCAGTCCGGCAACAGAGAGCCCGAACGCGATGCCGGCAAGCCCGATACCCGCGAGCACCATGCCGTAGAGATCGAACGGCTCCTGCGTCTCGCTCTTGATGGGATCGATGAAGCGCAGCGCCATGAAGATGCCGAGCAGCCCGATCGGGATGTTGATCAGGAAGATCCAGTGCCAGGAGGCGTAAGTGGTGATGAAGCCGCCGAGCGGCGGGCCGATCACCGGGCCGATCAGGGCCGGGACCGTCACCCACGCCATGGCGTTGACGAGCGCGCTCTTGTCGACCGAGCGCAGCAGCACGAGGCGGCCGACCGGCGTCATCATCGCTCCGCCCATGCCCTGCAGGATGCGCGCGAACACGAAATCGGTGACCGAGGACGATAGCGCGCAGCCGACCGAGCCGACCATGAACACGCCCACCGCGATCGCGAACACCATCCGCGCGCCGAACCGGTCGGCGGTCCAGCCGCTCGCCGGGATGAACACCGCGAGCGACAGCAGGTAGGAGGTGATCGCGAGCTTGAGCGTCAGCGGACTTGTGCCGATGTCAGCCGCGATCGCCGGCAGCGAGGTGGCGATCACCGTCGAGTCCATGTTCTCCATGAAGAGAGCAGTGGCCACGATCAGCGGAATGACGCGTTGCTTGTCGACCATGACGGATTGGTAATGAAAATCGGAAGGAAGGGCTGTTTGCGGCTTATCACCGCCGGCTGCCTGCGACCATTGCGGATCGACGCATAGCACCTAAATCCTGCGTAACAGGGGTGCCCTCTCTTCCGTCATTCCGGGGCGGGCCCCTTGGCGCGAACCCGGAATGACGGCGGGTTGGCCGCGCAGGGCTATCCCCGCCGAATTTGCGTAAAAAGCCTGTGCATGGCTGGCCGGCGCTCCGAATTGCTTTGATTCGTCACGCGGCCGTGCTATCGACCCGCGTCAACCCCACCGATGGGCTCCGATTCTCCGGCGTTGCCGCAAGGTACGCCGAGGGCGGCGCTCATCCATTAGCATTTGCGGCAGGGCCGCAGGAAGGAGTTGGCAAATGGCCACGGTGCAACTTCAGGGCATCCGCGAAGCCTTTACGTTCGACGACGTGCTGCTGAAGCCGGGCCTGTCGGACGTCATGCCGGGCGAGGTCGACATCCGCTCCCGCGTCACCCGCGCCATTCCGCTCAACATCCCGATCATGGCCTCGGCCATGGACACCGTCACCGAAGCCCGCATGGCCATCGCCATGGCGCAGGCCGGCGGCCTCGGCGTCATCCACCGCAATTTCGATCCCGAAGGGCAGGCCGCCCAGGTGCGGCAGGTCAAGCGCTACGAGTCGGGCATGGTGGTGAACCCGCTCACCATCAGCCCCGAGGCCTCGCTCGACGACGCGCTCAAGCTGATGAGCGATCACGGCATCTCCGGCATTCCCGTCGTCACCGGCGCGGGCAAGTCCACGCCGGGCAAGCTGGTCGGCATCCTCACCAACCGCGACGTGCGCTTTGCCACCGACCGCCGGCAAAAAGTCTCCGAGCTGATGACGCATGAAGGCCTCGTCACGGTGCGCGAGAATGTCAGCCAGGACGAGGCGCGGCGGATGCTGCACCAGCATCGCATCGAGAAGCTGCTCGTGGTCGATGAGCAATATCGCTGCGTCGGCCTCATCACCGTGAAGGACATGGAAAAGGCGGTCGCCCATCCGCTTGCCTGCAAGGACGCGCAAGGGCGCCTGCGTGTTGCCGCCGCCACCACCGTCGGCGACACCGGCTTCGAGCGCACCGAGCGGCTGATCGACGCGGGCGTCGACCTCGTCGTCGTCGACACCGCGCACGGCCATTCCCGTCATGTGCTGCATGCGGTGAACCGCATCAAGCGTCTGTCCAATTCGGTGCAGGTCGTGGCCGGCAACGTCGCCACCACCGAGGGCACGCAGGCGCTGATCGACGCGGGCGCAGACTGCATCAAGGTCGGCATCGGTCCAGGCTCGATCTGCACCACGCGCATCGTCGCCGGCGTCGGCGTTCCCCAGCTCACCGCGATCATGGATGCCGTGGAAGCGGCGAAGAAGGCCGACATCCCCGTCATCGCCGACGGCGGCATCAAGTTCTCCGGCGACCTCGCCAAGGCGCTCGCCGCCGGCGCCGACATCGCCATGGTCGGCTCGCTGCTCGCCGGCACCGACGAGACGCCCGGCGAAGTGTTCTTGTGGCAGGGCCGCTCCTACAAGGCCTATCGCGGCATGGGCTCGGTCGGTGCGATGGCGCGCGGATCTGCCGACCGCTACTTCCAGCAGGACATCAAGGACACGCTGAAGCTCGTGCCTGAAGGCATCGAGGGCCAGGTGCCGTATAAAGGCCCGGTCGGCAACGTCATGCATCAGCTCGCCGGCGGCCTGCGCGCCGCGATGGGTTATGTCGGCGCGCGTGACATGAAGGAGCTGCACGACAAGGCGCAATTCGTCCGCATCACCGGCGCGGGCCTGCGTGAAAGCCACGTCCACGACGTCACCATCACGCGCGAAGCCCCGAACTATCCGGGCGGGGGCTAGGCGCTCCCTTTGGCTCGCGCGAGCGCGTGGATTTTGGCGCGCTTGCCTCAACGACGGTGTCATGCCCCGGCTTGACCGGGGCCATCCAATACGCCGCAGCCTCTCGGCTCAATCACGACTGTCTCCGGAATACTGGATCGCCCGATCAAGTCGGGCGATGACAGCGAGTTTGTGGTTGCTTCGTGCCACAAGCTCGTCATTGCGAGGAGCTCTTGCGACGAAGCAATCCAGTCCTTTTGTATTGACGCGGCTGGATTGCTTCGCTTCGCTCGCAATGACAGAAAAGTGGAGGAAGCCATGTCCCAAGCAAAACGCATCGTTCTCGCCGCGCGTCCCGTCGGCGAACCCAAGCCATCTGATTTCCGCATCGAGGAATTCGCTGTCCCGACGCCTGCGGCGGGTGAAGTCCTGCTGCGCACGATCTGGCTGTCGCTCGATCCCTATATGCGCGGGCGCATGAGCGATGGTCCGTCCTATGCAGCTCCGGTGCCGATCGGCGGGGTGATGGAGGGCGAGGCGGTCAGCGAGGTCGCGGCGTCCAACAATCCCAGCTTCGCCAAAGGCGACATCGTGCGCATCCGTTCCGGCTGGCAGACGCACGCGATCTCCAATGGCAATGGCCTGATCAAGGTCGATCCGAAGCTCGGTCCGATCTCAACTTCGGTCGGCGTGCTCGGCATGCCCGGCATGACCGCGTACACGGGCCTGCTCGACATCGGCAAGCCGCAAGCAGGCGAGACCGTCGTCGTTGCCGGCGCCTCCGGCGCGGTCGGCTCGGCCGTCGGCCAGATCGCCAAGATCAAGGGCGCACGTGCAGTTGGAATCGCCGGCGGCAAGGACAAGTGCGACTACGTGGTGAGGGAGCTCGGCTTCGATGCCTGCATCGATCACCGCGATCCGGATCTCGCCGCCAAGCTGAAGGATGCCTGCCCCAAGGGGATCGACGTCTATTTCGAGAATGTCGGCGGCGCCGTGTTCGAGGCGGTGTTCCCGCTGCTCAACCCGTTTGCCCGCGTGCCGGTCTGCGGCCTGATCGCGCACTACAACGACACTGAGGCCAAGCCGCCGAAATGGGCCGCCAGCATGATGCGCGCGACGCTGACCAAGCGGCTGACCTTCCGCGGCTTCATCGTCTCCGACTTCGCCGCGCGCCATGGCGACTTCCTGCGCGACATGTCCACCTGGGTTCGCGACGGCAAGGTCAAGTACAAGGAGTTCGTCACCGAGGGCCTGGAGAGCGCCCCCGGCGCCTTCATGGGGCTGCTGAAGGGCGCCAATTTCGGCAAGCAGCTGGTCCGGGTCGGGCCGGATAAGGCCTGACCCCGCCGCGTCCGCCTCCAAGGGAGGGGACGGTATGGATAACAAAGAGTGACCGATCGGCCACACCTGTTCCGCAAAAGCCGCAGGTGTGACCGTCGGTTCATTGACCGCAAGGCGAAGACGTTGAATCATCGCGCATATTTTGGGTGTTGCGATGTTAGAGATCAGTGTTTTCTGCGTTATCCTGCTTGCTGCCGGCTATTGGGTGGCGATGTTCGTCATGGGCCGCCACGACGACGTCATTCACGGCAAGTTCGTCCGCTCCGAGGAGGACGGCGATTTTGCGCGACCCGCGATGCCGGCGCCGCCGCCGCCGTTCCCGAAGCGTCCGGTCAAGGCCGCGCAGCCTGCCAAGCGGGCCATTGCCAATGATCTGGCGGCCAAGCCGGTGAACAGCGAGGCGCTGCAATCCTTGCTCGCCGCAATCCAGCAGGACCTCAAGAGCGTCGCTTGAGCGGCCAAGCGCGTTAGTGCTCGCCGCCCATCTGGGCGAGGAGTTCCTCGACGTCGACATCGACCTGGCCCGCGGCCCTGACGTGGCGGACCTCGAAGCTGTCGGGTCGGAAGCTATACTCGACCAGGCCGACTTCCTTGATCGCGATCCGCTCCTGGCGCTGATCGTTGATGACGAAGCCGGCCGATGGCGCCCAGACATGGCGGGTGCGGCGATAGCTGAAATCGCGCCGCTGGTGCACGTGGCCGCTGGCGATGAGGCGCAGATCGACGCGCTCGAACATCTCGATCAGCCGGGCCCGTGCCGGCTGCGGCACGTAGCGGATCGAGGTCTCCGGCGTTTCAGGATCGTCGGGCAGGTTGAGAAACACAGGTTTGTGCAGGAACAGCGCGACCGGCCTGCCGTTCGTATGCGCGATCTCGGACGCCAGCCAGTCGAACTGCTCGGCCTCGAAGGCGAGCCCCGAATTCATCACCAGGGAATTGAGTCCGATGAAGCGCCAGCCTGCGGCCTCGAACGCCCAATGGTCTTCGCCGATGATGTCGCAGAATTGCCGGCGGTGCGCTTCGCTGACCGGCGGCTTTGGTGCCGGCCCGATCGCGGTCGGATTATCGCCGATATCGTGGTTGCCGGGAAGGTAACGGCACGCGACGGGCAGAGCGTCGTGCAGGCCTTTTGCAAAGACGACGTCATCGCGGCCGGTCGGCCCGTCGAAGGAGACGTCGCCGCTATTGATGACGAGGTCGGGCCTGTCAGCGTCGATGTGCTCGCAAACGCGATGGAAGTTGGCGACCAGGCCGGGGAAGCGCCGGCCGAGGTGGGTGTCGGAAATCTGCGTCAGACGAAATTCGGACATGCGATCATCGTATCAATTGTCGCGCGTCGGAACGATGACGGCGCCGGCATGGATCGCAACGAACAAAGTTTAAAGCACGCGGTAGCGGATCGTGTAGGCGTCCTGCGGCGCCACGGGTCCGGCGAGCGGCGAGGCGATGCGGTCGGCGAGGTGCCAGGGACCGAACTGCTCGGAGCGATGCGGCTCGGCAGGCAGACGGAGACGGAACTCGAAAATGCCCTTGCCGGGCAGGTTCACGACCAGCACGCGGTCCGCGGTGCGGTGGTTGAGCGCGACCGCGCCGCGCAGCATCGTACGGCCGTCGGAGAGGTCGCGCACGCCGTCGACCAGCGCCAGCGTCTGGTTTCGGTCGGTGTGCAACTCGATCTGGGTGTCGGTCGCCGCCGTCAGCATCTCCCGGGGCATGCGGATCTCGAACTCGACCGCCGGCTTGGACGGGTTGAGGCCGAGATAGGCGAGGGCGGCGTGACGCATGTCGTAGGCCGCGAAGGCGAACAGGGCGACCGCGGCGAGCGTCGCAACCCCATGCCTCGCAACGTCTCGCCAGGTCCGGTAGCTCAGGCGGAAGTACACCGTCATCGCCAGCGCGACCGCGAGCGCCATCGCGATACCTGACAGCGCCGACATCAGGATGCCGAGCCGGCCGTCGGCGGATTCGGTCCAGAGGCTGGTCAGGGTGGTCATGGCGCCATCTCGCCTGGGGACCCCGAAGGGGGCCGAAATCGCTTTAATGATCGGTGGTTGGTCGCAAGACCGGGAAGGCCGGTTCAACTGGTTGATTGTCAGGACGAGGAGCGGCGGCTAATGGACGGTCCGGCGGCCCCCGCCGGATGGGAAACCTCAGATGTCCGTTCAAATGGTCTTGCTGCCGGTCTTCGTCCAGATCGGGCTCACCTTCGCGCTTCTGATCGGCATGGTCTTCGCGCGCCGCAAGACGCTGGTCGCGGGCGAGACGAACATCCGCGACATTGCGCTCGGCGAGCCGAACTGGCCCAAGGGCGCCACACAAATCGCCAATTGCTACCGCAACCAGTTCGAGCTGCCGGTGCTGTTCTACGTCCTGATCGCGCTGGCCTTGCCGCTGCGCCGCGCCGATCTCTTCATCGTGCTGATGTCCTGGGTGTTCGTGGTGACGCGCTTTGCCCATGCCGGGGTCTTCGTCTCCTCGAACGATCTCGGCCGGCGCTCCACGGTCTGGCTCGCCGGCGTGCTCGTGATGCTGGCGATGTGGATCTACTTCGCCCTGAAGCTCTTATTGCTGATCTAGGCGCCTGCCCGCCAATGCTGATCTGAAAGATTGAGAATGACCCCCGCTGCCCGGCTGTCCGCAGCCATCGAGCTCATCGACACCATCGAGAAAGACCGCGTGCCCGCGGCCAAGGCGCTGAAGGAGTGGGGCACCGCGCACCGCTTTGCCGGTTCCGGTGACCGCGCCGCCATCGCCGGCCTCGTCTGGGACGTGCTGCGCCGCTACGCCTCGAGCGCGTTCCTGATGGATTCCGACACCGCGCGTGCCAGGCTGATCGGCATGCTCCGGCTCGAGCGCAACATGGACGTGGCGACGATGGGCGCGTTGTTCGACGGCAGTCGCTTTGCGCCGGCGCCGCTGACGGAGGCCGAGGAGGGCGCGCTCAGTCATCGCTCCCTCGCGGATGCGCCTGCCGCGATCGCAGGCGACTATCCCGAATGGCTGGATCCGCACCTTGCAAAGGTGTTCGGCGATACCCGCGCGGCGGAAGCGGTCGCGATGGCGAGCCGGGCGCCGCTCGACCTGCGGGTCAACACGCTAAAATCCAATCGCGACAAGGCAATGCAGTCGCTTGCTCATCTTCATGCGAAACCGACGCCTTGGTCCGCAACGGGCCTGCGCATCGAGCTTTCGGCCGATGCGCGCAACCCCGGCATCCAGGCCGAGGAGGATTTCATCAAGGGCGGAATTGAAGTGCAGGATGAGGGATCGCAGCTTGCGGCCCAATTCACCGCGGCAAAACCCGGCGAGCAGGTGATCGACCTCTGCGCGGGCGCGGGCGGCAAGACGTTGGCGCTCGCCGCCTTGATGCAGGGCAAGGGCCGGCTGATCGCGACCGACCGCGACAAGCGCCAGCTCGCGCCGATCCACGAACGGCTGTCGCGCGCCGGCGTCCACAATGCCGATGTCCGCACGCCCAAGGGCGAGGCCGATTCGCTGGCCGACATCCGCGGCACCGCGGACCTCGTCGTGATCGATGCGCCCTGTACGGGAACCGGAACCTGGCGCCGCAATCCCGACGCCAAATGGCGCATGCGGCCGGGCGCGCTGGAGATCCGCCTGCGCGACCAGGCCGAGGTGCTGGAGCGGGCGGTGCCGCTGGTGAAGCAAGGCGGCCGCATCGCCTACATCACCTGCTCGGTGCTATCAGAAGAGAACGGCGAGCAGGTGAGGGCCTTCGTCGGCCGCCACCCCGAGTTTTCGGTGGTGCCGCCCGAGCAGACCGCGAGCGTTCTCTGGGACAAGGCGGAGGATTTTGGGCAGGCCGCGCTGCAGTCGGACGAGGGCTGGCTGTTGACGCCGCGGCGCACGGGAACCGACGGGTTCTTCGTCTCGGTGCTGCGGAAGGCGTAAGTCTGTAGGGCGGATTAGCCGGCGGCTGCGTGAAGCGCAGCAGCTGGCGTAATCCGCCGTTTCTCTCTCCGGCGCGGCAGGCGTGGCGGATTACGCTGCGCTAATCCGCCCTACGGACCGCGTTTGACGCCCCCAAAACAAAAGCCCCGCGAACCGAAGCTCGCGGGGCTTTCTTTTTCTAACGTTCTGCCGGTACGTCCGTGGTCAGAACGCTGCGCGGGCGTTAGCCGACGCGGAGATTGTCAGCCGACGACTTGCCGCTGCGACGATCGGCGACGATGTCGAACGAGACCTTCTGACCCTCGTTGAGGGAGGAGAGGCCAGCGCGCTCGACGGCGCTGATGTGCACGAACACGTCCTTCTGGCCGTCGTCCGGCTGGATGAAACCATAACCCTTTTGGGTGTTGAACCACTTCACGGTGCCCATAGCCATGGGAATTTCCTTCAGTTAGTTAGAGAGAGTACGCACGTGGACCGGTACGCAGCATTGCGCCCATAGCCCTGTTCAGTCGATGTTTGGAGAAGTCATCTGAAGCGTGCGCGCCCGTCAGCAACGAAGCGAAGCGGCCCAGTCGTTCGGCCAAGTATCGATGATCACAATATAGCGAGAATTTGGGGCCAGTTCAAGGCACCACCCGTGGCCCGGGACCTCACGCGACTTTTCTATTTTGCGGTGCAAAGTGAGCGCCCGGATGCATGTCAGTCCACGATGAAGAGCGTGGCGCCGGTCGCGGTCGAGGACCGGTGCGCGGGGTCGCCGAAATCCGAGACCTGGTAGCTCATGCCCGCCGTGAGCTTGAATTTGCGCCCGTCACGCAGCTCGCTGTCGAGCTCGCCCTTCAGCACGTAGAGCACGTGGCCGCGATCGCACCAATGGTCGGCCCGGTAGCCCGGCGAATACTCCACCATCCGCACCCGGAGATCGCCGATATTGAGCGTGCGCCAAAACGCCTGCCCGCTCTCACCGGGATGCGTGGTCGCCTCGACCTTGCTCCAGTCGGTGACGGTGAAGGGGGAGGTGGGGAGTTTCATGGGGGAGTCCTGGATCAGTGTGGCAGTGTCGGTTTAGCGCACGCTGCCGCCCCAGTCTCCGTCATTGCGAGCGCAGCGACTTGTCCGCCGAAGCCTTGGCGAAGGCGGAAGCAATCCAGTGATGCATCCGCGGAAGCAGTCTGGATTGCTTCGTCGCAAGGGCTCCTTGCAATGACGGCGTAGAGGCAGCGTGCTCTCGCCTCACTCTCGCTGTCGTCGCCCGGCTTGACCGGGCGATCCAGTATTCCAGACGCCGCGGCGTACTGGATTCCCCGCTTTCGCGGGGAACGACAGCGGTGAGTGCGGCTGCACCGTTCACTCCGCCAGATGATTGGCCGATCCCTGCACGATCAGCCCCGCATCGTTCACCCGCAGATATTCGCAGATCTTCTTCCCCCGCTCGTTGGCGTAAAACACCACGACGCTGTCGGGGCTGACGAACAGATCGATCAGTGAGAAGTGCAGCTCCGGCAACAGCCCAAGCGCCTTGCCCCAATAAGCCCGAAGCGCGTCCTTGCCGCGCACGGTGCCGCTGGCATCGAACCCCAGCATTGGGATGCGGTCCGAGGTCATCACGGCGGCCTCATCATAGAGCGCGAGCACGCGCTCGAGGTCGCGCGCGTTCCAGGCCTCGACCCAGGTCCGGCCGAGCGCGGTGAGCGTTGATGGCTGGTGGTGCTGTGGCATGACGTTCTCCCTGATCGGCCCCTGTTTGAGTAGCGGGGCATATTAGGTCAATAATACTTACCCATATCCCTTTGTCCATGCCCAAAGAAGCATGTGGGCGCGCCGCCACCGCGGTTGCGGCTCGCGCGCTGCCAGCGTATTTGCTGGCCATGACAGCAGCACAGAACGACCGCTCCGCGTCGACGCCCTCGGTGGCCTCGGCGCACGACAAGATTCTCATCGTCGACTTCGGCAGCCAGGTGACGCAGCTGATCGCGCGTCGGGTGCGCGAGGACGGCGTCTATTGCGAGATCGTCCCGTTCAACAAGGCCGAAGCCGCCTTCGACGAGATGAAGCCCAAGGCGGTGATCCTCTCCGGCGGCCCTGAATCGGTGCATGAGGCCGGCTCGCCCCGCGCTCCCCAGGCGATCTTCGATTCCGGCGTGCCCGTGATGGGCATCTGCTACGGCCAGATGACCATGGCGGCCCAACTCGGCGGCGAGGTCGAGGGCGGCCATCACCGCGAATTCGGCCGCGCCGATGTCGAGGTCAAGGCGCCGAGTAAGCTGTTCGAGGACGTCTGGTCGCCGGGCGGCAAGAACCAGGTCTGGATGAGCCACGGCGACCGCATCACGAAGATGCCGCCGGGCTTCTCCGTCGCCGGCACCTCGCCGAACGCGCCGTTCGCGATCATCCAGGACGAGAAGCGCAAATATTACGGCCTGATGTTCCACCCCGAAGTGGTGCACACGCCCGATGGCGCCAAACTGATCCGCAACTTCGTGCGCAAGATCGCAGGCCTGTCCGGCGACTGGACCATGCGCGCCTTCCGCGAGGAGGAGATCGCCAAGATCCGCGCCCAGGTCGGCAAGGGCAAGGTGATCTGCGGCCTGTCCGGCGGCGTCGATTCAGCGGTCGCGGCCGTCTTGATTCACGAGGCCATCGGCGACCAGCTCACCTGCGTCTTCGTCGATCACGGCCTCTTGCGCCTCGACGAAGCCAAGACGGTGGTCGACCTGTTCCGCCACCACTACAACATCCCGCTCGTGCACGTGGATGCCTCGAAGCAATTTCTCGGCGAGCTCGAAGGCGTCACCGATCCCGAAACCAAGCGCAAGACCATCGGCCGCCTCTTCATCGAAGTGTTCGAGCAGGAGGCGAAGAAGATCGGCGGCGCCGACTTCCTCGCGCAGGGCACGCTCTATCCTGATGTGATCGAGAGCGTCTCCTTCACCGGCGGACCTTCCGTCACCATCAAGTCGCACCACAATGTCGGCGGTCTGCCTGAGCGCATGAACATGAAGCTCGTCGAGCCGCTGCGCGAGCTGTTCAAGGACGAGGTGCGCAAGCTCGGCTACGAGCTCGGCCTGCCCGAAATCTTCGTCGGCCGCCACCCGTTCCCGGGCCCGGGCCTCGCCATCCGCTGCCCCGGCGACATCACCCGCGACAAGCTCGACATCCTGCGCAAGGCCGACGCCGTCTACATCGACCAGATCCGCAAGCACGGCCTCTACGACGACATCTGGCAGGCCTTCGCCGTGCTGCTTCCGGTGAAGACCGTCGGCGTCATGGGCGACGGCCGCACCTATGATTATGTGGTCGGCCTGCGCGCCGTCACCTCCACCGACGGCATGACCGCGGACTTCTACCAGTTCGACATGAAGTTCCTGGGCGAGACCGCCACGCGCATCATCAACGAGGTGAAGGGCGTGAACCGGGTGGTGTACGACGTGACGAGCAAGCCGCCGGGGACGATTGAGTGGGAGTAGCGCGGCGCCTGCTATAGCGCAGTCTAGCGTAGTCTTGGTCGTGTTGTCCCTTTGGCGTTAGAGCTCTGCTGAAGTCGTGAGCCTGACTTAATCGCCGTCGAGGTCAGGAATCCACCGCGTTTAGGCCGACAGAGTACTGTGGCGTGCTTGATCGTATGGAAGGGTTGGGCGTCCAAAGCTCCAGCTCCGAGCACCTGCAGGTAAGGCAAAGCAGACAGATTGTTTGCAGATCACCGCTCCGCCCAACCTCGTTACAATATCTCGTGTTTTTGTGCGCCTCGACGAAAGCTACGGTTGGAAACCACGGTCTCACGCTTCCTTCGCGCGCAAACATTCATTACTTCCTCTGAAAGGAAAGAGAGGATTCATCAGTATGCATCCGGCGTAGGCCGCAGGCTGAATTAGTCGCTGTCCGATCAGAACGACGGCGCCGCGAGACCCAGCGCGCTCGCAGAGACGGCCGAGGAGTCCACCCATCGCCGGATCGTGCCATCGTACACATCGGCACCGTAGAGCGAACCGTCGGGCCCCTTCTGGATGTCGACGATGCCTGACAGGCCCGAATCGATCAACGCGACATTGGTGACCTGTCGGCTCGCGTTCAATGTGGCAGCGTAGATATTTCCATTGAGGACATCGTCGAAGATCATGGTGTTCTGATTGTAGAAATCTCCCGCGGTGATCGCGGCGGCATTGTCCGGAGCGCCGTGGCTGCGCGACAAGATGGGAAATACGGCAGGTGGGTCCGACGCATTGTTGCGGTTCCCATTGTTGTAGAAGGTGATCGCCTGCGAAAGGTTTTGGTAGCTGGCGGTCGGGCCCGGGCCTTCCAGGTAAGGCCACCCGAAATTTGACCCTGCCGGGCCGGTATTGATCTCTTCCCAGGTACTCCAACCCACATCTCCGAGCACGGGCAGGTTGGTGATTGGGTCGAAGCTGAAGCGGTAAGCATTGCGGACACCGTAATCGAACACTTTCGACTGGTTGCTGTTTGGATCGGTGGCCTGGTAGTAGGGGTTGCCGGGCACTCCCTCGCCCGTGGTCGGATCGATGCGCAACAGCTTGCCCGAGAGATTGTGGATGTCCTGAACTCGTACAGCGCGAGGATCGGCGAAGTTATATGACGAGCCGTCGCCCACGGTGACGTAGAGGTAGCCATCGGGGCCAAAATGAACGGCGCCGATGGAATGCGAATCGCCATCCGTCGCGAGATAATCGCGAATGTTCTGATTCTGTATCCCTGCCCGGTCCGGATCGTTGTCCTGTAATCCAGCCTCGATCTGGCTGGCGGGAGCCGTGATCGTAGTGCCATTGACGATGCCGGAAGGCGGGATGGTGGGATCGCCGTTGCTGTTTACGTCGGGACGGCTCGTATAGGTCCAGATGCTGTTCTTGCCCAACAGCACGACCTCGCTCGCGGGATCGGCGATCATGGTGGAAGGATTGACCGTCACCCTCACCAGTCGAGAAGGGCGGTTGCCGTCCTGATCGGGTGCCGCCGCACCCGTCTTGCCCGCCGTCTCGGGCGGATCGTAAGTGTAGAGCAGGTAAACGTAGGGGCTGGCTGCGAAATTCGGGTTGATCGCGATTCCCAGCAGTCCGCGATCACCGGCCGTATTTATCCTGGTGGAAAGGTCGATGAGCGGCGTCGGCCGCAGTGTGCCGTTATCCACCACGCGCACCACACCGCCCTTCTGCGCAACCAGCATATAGCGGCCGTCGGGAGTCCAATCGATCGCCGTTGGCTCGCTCAACCCCGTCACTGCAGTCTGGCGCACCAAACTGCCGAGATTGAGATTGTCATTATCGAGGATGCTCACGGTGGTGGTCGCCTGGGCGCCAAGAGCCGCACCCGTTGGATTGCTCAGGGTGACGGTGAAGTTCTCGTCGGTTTCCGGGAAGGTATCGTTGATGATCGGGACCGAGATGGTCTGGGTGACCTGACCAGCGGCGAAGGTGATGGTGCCTGATGAAGCCGCGTAGTCGGCTCCCGAGAGCGCGCTGCCGTTGCTGGTCGCGAAGACGATCGTGGCGGGTTGATCGATACTGCCGCTGCGCAGCAGCGTGAGGATCGCTGACGCTGTGTTTTCACTAACGCTCAAGGCCGCGTCCGCCATGGAGATGGTGGAGGGCGAATCGTTATCGACAATGGTCACGAGCACCGTACGAGGGACTCCGAGGGAGCCGGAACCAGGATTCTGAAGGCCGACGGCGAATGTTTCGCTGCCCTCGACGAGATCATCGTTCACGATCGGGATCGTGAAGCTCTTGCTGCTTTCGCCAGGTCCGAAGACGACCTGGCCCGTGTTCACTCGACCGTTGAACGCGGGTTGGATGAAGTCCAATCCAGCCTGCGCCGACCCATTACCGCCGATCTCATTCGTCGTATACTCTACAGTCGCTTGAGATTGCAGATCGCCGGAGCGTACGACGGTGATGATTGCCGTGCCGGCCGCTTCGCTGACGTAGATCGTTGCATTGTTGGCCAACGAGGTGATGGAGCCTGGCACGAACACGACGTCCCGGAAATAGTTCTCGTTTTGATAGACGAGGGTCGGGAAGGCGCCCTTGGTCTCGTTGTAGACGCCGGCGCCGACCGGTGCGCTCAGCCCGCCGTTGGTGATGGGTGATGCGAAGCCCTGCGACGTCAGGGCGTAGTAGCTGTTGGTGTTGACGGAGACCACATAGGTCGTGCCGGCGGTGATGGTCAGCGGCGCGGCGAGCGCCTGCTGCTGCCAGCCCGATCCGCCTTCGTTCGTGAACGTCACCGTCGCCAGTTGCTGGCCGGTGGCCGACCAGATGTACCCGGTATGCGTGCCGGTCTCGCTAGGGGACTTGTAGTAGCGGATCGCCTGGATCTGTCCGGGATTGCTGCTGGTGAAGCGCACCCCGAGCTCCCAATCCACCCCCGGCCCATCGGTGAAGTTCGGTTGAGAAGGCGTCTGGGTGGTGAAGAGACTCGTGGGGCCGGAATTCAGCGCCGCAACCGGTGCCGTTGCCGCGCTCGTCACGTTCTCGTTCCCGCCTAACGGGTCGACGTAGGCGGCAGTGACCCTTATCCGCTTGCCGACGAGGCTGCTGTCGAGCGTGAGGCTCGATCCGGTGACGGCGAGATTGGTCCAGATGTTGCCGTCAGGACTGCTCTGCCAAGTATAGCTGATTGTCGCCGGCGCGCCGTCGGGATCGGTGACGCTGGCCGTCAGAACCTGGTTCTGGGTCGCCGTGCCGTTGATCGCGACGTTGCCGACGTCGTTGACGTTGGTCACCGCCGTGGCGGTCGCGGGGCTCGACGGAGTCTCGCTGCTGCCCTGGAGGTCCGTATACGTGGCGGTGACACGCACGAAGTTGCCGACCTGGAGCTGCCCAAGGACCAGCGTGCCCGCCGTCGCGCCGCTGATGTTGGTCCAGCTGCTGCCGTTCGTACTCTGCTGCCACTGATAGGCGATGATGGCCGGCACGCCGTCCGCATCGCTCACCGCCGCCGTCAACGTCTGGTTCTGCGTGGGCGTCCCGCTGACGCTCACTGCGCCCGGGTGATTGTTGGGGGTTGACGACCCTGGCACGAACACGACGTCCCGGAAATAGTTCTCGTTTTGATAGACGAGGGTCGGGAAGGCGCCCTTGGTCTCGTTGTAGACGCCGGCGCCGACCGGTGCGCTCAGCCCGCCATTGGTGATGGGTGATGCGAAGCCCTGCGACGTCAGGGCGTAGTAGCTGTTGGTGTTGACGGAGACCACATAGGTCGTGCCGGCGGTGATGGTCAGCGGCGCGGCGAGCGCCTGCTGCTGCCAGCCCGATCCGCCTTCGTTCGTGAACGTCACCGTCGCCAGTTGCTGGCCGGTGGCCGACCAGATGTACCCGGTATGCGTGCCGGTCTCGCTAGGGGACTTGTAGTAGCGGATCGCCTGGATCTGTCCGGGATTGCTGCTGGTGAAGCGCACCCCGAGCTCCCAATCCACCCCCGGCCCATCGGTGAAGTTCGGTTGAGAAGGCGTCTGGGTGGTGAAGAGACTCGTGGGGCCGGAATTCAGCGCCGCAACCGGTGCCGTTGCCGCGCTCGTCACGTTCTCGTTCCCGCCTAACGGGTCGACGTAGGCGGCAGTGACCCTTATCCGCTTGCCGACGAGGCTGCTGTCGAGCGTGAGGCTCGATCCGGTGACGGCGAGATTGGTCCAGATGTTGCCGTCAGGACTGCTCTGCCAAGTACAGCTGATTGTCGCCGGCGCGCCGTCGGGATCGGTGACGCTGGCCGTCAGAACCTGGTTCTGGGTCGCCGTGCCGTTGATCGCGACGTTGCCGACGTCGTTGACGTTGGTCACCGCCGTGGCGGTCGCGGGGCTCGACGGAGTCTCGCTGCTGCCCTGGAGGTCCGTATACGTGGCGGTGACACGCACGAAGTTGCCGACCTGGAGCTGCCCAAGGACCAGCGTGCCCGCCGTCGCGCCGCTGATGTTGGTCCAGCTGCTGCCGTTCGTACTCTGCTGCCACTGATAGGCGATGATGGCCGGCACGCCGTCCGTATCGCTCACCGCCGCCGTCAACGTCTGGTTCTGCGTGGGCGTCCCGCTGACGCTCACTGCGCCCGGGTGATTGTTGGCGGTCACGACCAGCGGCGTGGCTGCGCTCGTGCGGCCGGTTTCCACTCCGCCGAGCTGGTCGGTATAGCTGGCGATCACCCGCACTTGCCGACCGACCTGGGCGGACTGCAGCACCAATGTGACGCCGGTGGCATTCGCGATGTTGCTCCAAGTGCCATTGATAAGTTGCTGCCAGCGGTACGTTATGGAAGCGTTCGCATATCCGTCGGGATCGGTGATGTTAGCCTGTAAGGTCTGGCCTGGGACCGGCGTCCCCGTTATCGCCACGACGCCGACATCGTTGACGTTTGTGACCGCCGTCGTCGCCGTGCTGGCGACCTGCTCAACGTTGCCTGCAACGTCATTGTAGCTGACGACGGCGCGGACCTGTTTCGAAACCTGCGTTTGTCTAAGCGTCAGCGCCTTAGCAGTTGCACCGGCGATATTGCTCCATGTGGCGCCGCCATCCGAGCTCTGCTGCCACTGGTAGCCAATGAGAGTCCCCGACGGGAGACCGTCGACATCGGTCACGTTTGCAGCGAGGACCTGGTTCTGGGTCGGAGTGCCACTCAAAGACACGATGCCGATATCGTTGCCGGCAGGATTGGTCGCGACGATCAGGGGAGTGGCGGAACTCGTCCGATTGGACTCAGACCCGCCCAGTTGGTCCGTGTAGGTTACGCGAACCCGCACCTGCCGGCCGGCTTGCGCGGCTTGCAGCGTATAGGTCGCCCCTGTCGCTTGCGAAATGTTGCTCCAGTTTCCGTTGATCAGCTGCTGCCAACGATAACTGATCGCCACGTTCGCCAATCCGTCCAGATCGGTGACGCTCGCTGCCAGCGTTTGCCCCTGAACCGCCGTGCCAACGATGCTCGCTACGCCCACATCATTGACGTTGCCGACGGACGCGGTGGCAGGGCTGAAGTCTTGCTCGGCGTTTCCCGCCGCATCCGTGTAGCTCACGCCAGCCCGGACGAGCCTGCCGACATATGCCTGCTGCAAAATCAGGGAGCTTGTGGTTGCCCCCGCAATGTCGGTCCAAGTCGCGCCATTGTCGGCGGACTGCTGCCACTGGTAAGCGATGAGTGCGCCCACCGCGACGCCATCGACATCCGTGACGTTTGCTGCCAAAGCTTGATTCTGAGTTGATGTACCGCTGAGAGAAACGACGCCTGCCGCCATAACGCTCTCCCGCACTATCAATTCTTTAACCGAACAAGTTAGCTCCGTTCTGCGCAATGTGTAAAGTGAGCGGGATGTGCCCCAAATTGCTGTGCGACAGCAGTCCTGACGAAAGATGCCGCTTGCTGAATACACCTGGTGAATTCAAGCGGCGATCCGGTTTGTGTCACTCATGATTGTTGTGAATGCTTTGGATTTTCCAACGTCGCGACTGCGGCTCTACCACGCGGCCATATGATTGGCCACGCTCGTCGAACGCATTGCGATGAGACCCGCACGATGATTGGTTGCGCGACATGAAGTCGCACCTACGCAACCTGCCGATATGACCAGGGGAGGACCGGTACGACCCGTCCGGCTCAATTCGTTTTTATAACTCAGCATCAAGCGGGAAAGAGCGATACTGGAACGGACGGGCAGGCAGCAAAACCGTGGCGCCAACCGATCGTGGTCGAGTAGCTCGGCCATTCTGCTTTGCCCTCACAGATCCGGGCGGGCGGTTTTCCCGCACCCGGCCTCAGTGTCTCTCGTGCCTGAAGACAATGGTGGGTCAGCCACAACGCCCACGGCGCCTATATGGCGCGCGGCGTTCACGGCCAGGGCATCTACATCGATCCCAGGTGCGAGATGGTGATCGCGCGCTACGCCTCGCATCCCATGGCGGGCAACGCCGCCAACGATCCCGTGACGCTGCCGGCCTACATGGCGCTGGCGAAGGCGCTGATGGGGGGCGGGTAGGGTTTCGAAACGCGACCTCGCGCCTTACCCTCGCTGTCATCGCCCGACTTGATCGGGCGATCCAGTATTCCAGAGGCGATCGTGATGAGCCGAGGGGCCGCGGCGTACTGGGTCGCCCGGTCGAGCCGGACGACGACAGTGTGCCCAAACCGCAAGATCGGTCGAGCCCCGCCAGCGACGCCCATCTCGTGCGCTCGCGCTTCACTCACGCGCCTCCTTCCAATGCGGATAGGTGACGTAAGCGGTGACCGCGCCTTGCTCGTGCGAGCGGATGGTGACCGTTTCGCCCTTCGGCATGTAGACGATCTCGCCGGGACCTGCGGTGACGGTGTTGCCGCTACTCGTGACCGAGAGCTTTCCTTCCAGGACCAGCATGACGTCGTCGACGGTGAGCTTTTCGTCCAGGCTCTGGTTCGGCGCGTAGCGGCCGAAGCCGATCGTGACCGGGCCGCCGTGGCGCTGGTCGATGACATTGGCGGCGAAGATCTCGCCATCCTGTCCCGGCGAGCGTTCGAACGATGCGTCGGCGATGGCGATTTTGCGAACTTCCATGAAAGCCCTCCGTCTGGCCAGGCGGGGTGGGGACGGATAGACGCCTGAGCGGGTGTTTTGTTCACGCCGCGAGGCGGTTTGACGCAGCAACGCGTCTGAATATTAGAATTGACTTATATTAGTGTTAGCCGATATTCATCCTTGCGCCAACGATAATGAGGAACGCAATGCAGATCGATGTCGCCAGGGTCCTGGGGCTTGTGACGCGCTCGGTGAAGAACTTCGAGAAAGACGGGAAACCTGCGAGCGCAGTGACATTGACGCGGCTCTACGACACCAGCGTCGAGGATCTCTGGGACGCCGTGACCAGCAGCGAGCGCATTCCGCGCTGGTTCTTGCCGGTCGAGGGAGACCTCCAGCTTGGCGGGAGGTACCAGCTCAAGGGCAATGCGGGCGGCACCATCACGGCGTGCACGCCGCCGACGCATTTTGCGGCAACATGGGAATTCGGCGGCGCGATCAGCTGGATCGACGTCGGGCTGGCAGCAGAACGCAGCCAGGCGCGTTTGACGCTTGAGCACACCGCGATCATCGAGGATCATTGGAATCAGTTCGGCCCGGGTGCGGTGGGGATCGGTTGGGACCTCGCTCTTGCGGGACTGGAGCGATATGTTGCGACGGGAGCATCGGTCGACCACGAGACGGCCGAGGCTTGGATGGGCTCGCCGGAGGGCAAGGACTTCATGACGACCAGCGGCGAGTCTTGGCGGGCGGCGCACGTCGCGAGCGGGGTCGATCCTGATGCGGCCAAGCAGCGCTCGGACCGCACCATCGCATTCTATCGCGGCGAGATGCCGCCCGACATCGCTCATCCCGGCACAGGAAGCTGATGCACGTCTTCGAGGTCCTCGCCGATCCCGTGCGCCGCCGCATCCTCGAACTGCTCGGCCAAAACGAAATGGCGTCCGGCGAGGTGGTCGAGGTGATCGGGGCCGAGTTCGGGATCACCCAGGCGGCGGTCTCGCAGCACCTCAAGGTGTTGCGAGAGAGCGGCTTTGCCAACGTTCGGGCGGAGGCGCAAAGGCGCCTTTATTCGGTCGACGTTGCCGGGCTTCGCGCGGTGGATTCGTGGATCGGGCAGTTCCGGAATTTCTGGGAGCCCAAGCTGGACGCGCTGGCAACCGAGATCGCGCGCGGCAAGCGCGAGCGTCGCAACGCCCCCATCACCAAGCGGAGCGGGAAGAGGGCTTGATGAAATTGCGAACTTGGCCGTGAGGGAGCGAGGTTACGCGGGATGCAGAGCCGGCTCGCAATACTCAATCAGCAATTCGGTGAGGACCCGTATCTTCCGTGCGGGATGCTGGCCCGGCGGGCGGACCACATAGGCACCCGCCGGAGACGGGGGATATCGTGTCATGACCGGCACCAGCGCGCCGGAGGCTACGTATTCATGGGTGAGGCTGTCGGGAAGATAGGCGATCCCGAGTCCTGCCGTTGCAGCGAAAACGAGGGCTGTGCCGTTGTCGGCCTTGAAGCGACCCTGCGGGCGCACCGTGAGGAGCTTGTCGCCATCCATGAGTTGCCACACTTCGGTGCCCTGCATGAGGGCCTCATGGGAAACGAGTTCCTCCGGCGATTCGGGCGACCCATGGGCCTTGATGTAGTCCGGGCTCGCGACAAGCTTCCCATGTATGGGTCCAACGCGTCTTGCGATCAGATTGGAGTCCGGAAGATAGCCAAGCCGTATCGCGCAATCATATCCTTCAGCGATCAGATCAACGAAGCGATCGCTGTAACAGGTGTGGATCTGAAGATGGGGATGACGCCGCGCCATTTCCGCAAGGATGGGAGCGAAGTGGGTCGGGCCGAAAGTAAATGGCACCGCAACTCGCAAGCGTCCGCGCAACTCTCCGGCGGGTAGAACTGCCTCCCTCGCGGCATCGATCTCGGCGCAGACTCTGGCTGCATGGTCTCGAAACGTGACGCCGGCCTCCGTGAGCGCAGCCCCGCGGGTCGTTCTCGCAAGAAGTTGGACGCCAAGTTCCGCTTCAAGCCGGAGAAGCCGACGACTGACGATCGATTTGGCGACGCCCAGCCGGAGCGCGGCGGCCGAAATTCCCCCGGCGTCGGCGATTTCGACGAACGTCCTGATGTCTTCGATATCCAACTCGGCGTTCCTCATTCCGCGACACAGCGTGCCGCGGCACGACACTACCGTATCGCATTCGCGAACACCAATCTCGGTGCCGGGCTACGTCGCTGCTGGCGTACGTCTCGGAAAAACCAGTGCCGCTCACAACGGCAGTAAAGGATGCAACGATGACTTTTCGTAACGGCCTTGCTTCGCTTCTTCGTCCCGAAGACTCGGCGCTCGTTCTGATCGACCACCAGCCGTACCAGCTCGCGAACGTGAACAGCCACGAACCTCAGATGGTGATCAACAATACAACCGGTCTGGCCAAGGCCGCCAAGGCCTTCGGCGTCCCCACGATCCTGACCACCGTGGTCGCTGAGCGGGGTGGTCTCCTTTTCCCTCAGATCACGGACGTTTTCCCCGGCCAGGAAGTGTTTGACCGGACGTTCATCAACACCTGGGAGGATCGAAAGGTGGTGAACGCAGTCAAGGCAACGGGCCGCAAGCAGCTCGTCATTGCTGGCCTGTGGACCGAAATTTGCGTTGCGATGCCGGCGATTCAGGCTCTCGGCGAAGGCTGGGATGTAACTGTGATCACCGACGCCTCTGGCGCCGTTTCGGTGGAGGCCCACGAGGTCGCGATTCAGCGCATGATCGCGGCGGGCGCGAATATGATGACCTGGCTGGCGCTGGCGGCCGAATGGCAGCGCGACTGGGCTCGGACCGATCAAGCTGCCGCGCTGACGGAGGTGATCACCCAGCATGCCGGCGGGAGCGGCATCGCGTATCTGTGGGAGCAGCAGCTGCTCAACACGCCTGTCCCCGGCAAGGCCCGATGATCTGAGCGTGTGAAGGGTCCGATCGCCTCGCTCTGAAAGAGCAGTTGCATTTGGAAAGCTCGTCACACCCTCCCAAAGAAAACACATGGGTTGCCAGCGGCCGCGCGAAAGCGCAGGCCGCTGGCGTAGCCCATCCGTCTTGCTCCGGCGCGGGCGGATGGCGGATGCGCTTCGCTGATTCCCTTAAGGTCGCGACATCTTCTCGTACTTCTTCACCAGCCGCTCGCGCTTGAGCCGTGACAGCCGCTGGATCCAGAACATGCCGTCGAGCTGGTCGATCTCGTGCTGGTGACACACGGCGCGCAAGGCGTCCGACTCCTCGGTGCGCGTGTTGCCGTCTAGATCGTGATAGCTGATGCGCACGCGCGCGTGGCGCTGCACCTCGTCGTTGACCCCGGGCATCGAGACGCTGCCTTCGCGGTGCATGATCATCTCGGGTGAGGCCCATTCAATGACCGGGTTGACGTAGGTGAGGGGGCCCTCCTTGGCGTCGAGCTCGAGCACGACGACGCGCAAGGGGACGCCGATATGCGGCGCGGTGATGCCGATCCCGGGCGCGGCGCGCATCGTCTCCAGCAGGTCCACCGCAAGCTCGCGCAAGTCGTCGTCGAACGCGGTGACGGGGCGGGCCGGCAACGCGAGCCGGCGGTCGGGGTATCGGACGATGGGGCGAATGGTCATGCAGGCTCCTAGCATTCACGGATCATTGAAGCATCCCTTCTTGACGAACCTACCAACTGGAAGGTAGCTAGCGTGCATGAGCAACGTTTCCTCGACCGCCGACGACATCCTGGCCTGCGCACGCTCGCTGATCATTGCCGGCGGCTATAACGGGTTTAGTTATGCCGACATCGCCGACGTGGTCGGCATTCGCAAGCCGAGCATCCACCATCATTTCGCCAGCAAGGTCGACCTGGTCCGCACCCTGGTGTCGCGCTATCGCGAGGAGGCGCAGGCGGGACTGGCGGCACTCGAGCGCAACATCCCGGATCCGCGCGACCAGCTCGAAAACTATGTCGCCTATTGGGAGGCATGCATCACGGACGCGACCGCACCCTTCTGCGTCTGCGCGCTGCTTGCCAGCGAGCTTCCGATCCTCCCCGAAGAGGTGGCGCTGGAGGTCCGCGCGCATTTCCGTTTCCTGGCGTCGTGGCTGACATCGGTGCTGGAGCGCGGCAAGCGGAAGGGACGGCTGCATCTTTCCAGCACTGCTAAGGTCGAGGCCGAAGGATTCATGGCGACCGTTCACGGCGCGATGCTGTCGGCGCGCGCCTATGGCGATCCCAGGACGTTCGGGACCATCACCCGGCCGCTGCTCGATCGGCTCTCCACCAGACACTGAAGGACAAGGCGCGACCCAGGGCGCGAGGACGCCTGCGTCGACTTTTGCATTACGATCTACCAACTAGTAGGTAAGGAGAAGACAATGAGAAATCGTGAGATCACTTCGGACATCGCCGATCATGCGCAATGGCTGAAGCAGTATTATTTCCTGCGGGCCGCGTTTTCCGTCGCCTGGGTCATTGCGGCCTTTGGGATCGCGCCGTCGGCGGTCGTCGCTGCAACACTGCTGGTCGCGTATCCGGCATGGGACGCCGCGGCCAATTATCACGACGCGCTCTGCAGCGGCGGATTGAACCAGAATCGCACGCAGGGCCTGAACGTGCTGGTCAGCCTTGCGACCACCATCGCGGTCGTGCTGGCCTTGCAGGTGAGCATGAACTGGGTGCTCGGAATCTTCGGGGCGTGGGCAATCCTGTCCGGGTTGCTCCAGCTCGGCACGGCGGTGCGGCGCTGGAAGCTTTTCGGTGCACAATGGGCCATGGTGCTCAGCGGCGGCCAGTCGGCACTGGCAGGTGGCTTCTTCATCTTCCAGGCCACCATGCCTGCGGCTCCGTCGATCGCGAACGTCGCGGGCTATGCTGCGGTCGGCGCGCTCTATTTCCTGGTCTCGGCGGTCTGGCTCACGGTCAGCACGTGGCGCCGCAGCGCAGCCGGCGAGCCTTGATCGCGGACGTCACGCAACAGTGAACTGGATTGGCGGGATGACGCCGCGACGCTCGCGTTTTGCCCGACGAGTCAAATCGTGGTTGTTATCGCGGGCCGCCGGAGGCTCATCTCGTCCGCCCGTTAAGTCCTTGATCGCGCAGAGGCCGGCTACTGTGCATGGGGTTGTTTTCGCGATTTGCGTTGGCCGGGTCTGCAAAAACTTGCCTGGCCTTGTCGGCCACCGCAGTTCCCATTCGTCTTCCAGTCAGACAAGATCATCTCGGGAGACCAAAATGACTCAATCCCCCTATCGCTGGGTGATCGTCGCCGCCGGAGGCCTGCTCGGCTGCGTCGCCATCGGCGGCATGTTTTCCCTGCCGGTGTTCCTGCAGCCGATCGCCAAGGACACCGGCTGGTCGGTGACGGGCATTTCCAGCGCGATGACGATCGGCTTTCTGGCGATGGCGTTCACGAGCATGGTCTGGGGCACACTGTCGGACCGGTTCGGGCCGCTGCCGGTGGTGCTGACGGGATCGGCCGTGCTGTCGCTCAGCCTGTTCGCCGCGAGCCATGCGACCTCGCTTCTAGCGTTCCAGGTCGTGTTCGGCCTTCTGACCGGCGCGTCCTGCGCGGCGATCTTCGCGCCGATGATGGCAGCCGTCACCGGCTGGTTCGAGACTCAGCGCAGTCTCGCCGTGTCGCTGGTGTCGGCCGGCATGGGCATGGCGCCGATGACGATGGCGCCGCTCGCGGCCTGGCTCGTCTCCGGCCACGACTGGCGCACCTCGATGCAGATCATGGCGCTGGTGGTCGGCGCCATCATGATCCCGATCTCGTTCCTGGTGCGCCGTCCGCCGGCGCTGGTGCAGGCTGCGGCCGCGCCGATGGGCGCGGGGGCCGGGCAGAGCGAGATGTCGAGAGGCGAGGCGCTACGCTCGCCGCAATTCCTGATCCTGCTCGCGACCAATTTCTTCTGCTGCGCCACCCATTCCGGTCCGATCATCCACACCGTCAGCTATGCGATCAGCTGCGGCATTCCGCTGGTCGCGGCGGTGACGATCTACAGCATCGAGGGGTTTGCCGGCCTCGGCGGACGCATCGCCTTCGGCCTGATGGGTGACCGGTTCGGCGCCAAGCGCGTACTGGTCTCGGGCCTGCTGCTCCAGGCGTTCGGTGCGCTCGCTTATGTCTTCGCGCATCAGCTCGCAACATTCTACGCCGTCGGGGCCGTCTTCGGCTTCATCTATGCCGGCACAATGCCGCTCTACGCCGTTCTCATTCGCGAAAACTTTCCGCTGCGCATGATGGGCACGGTGATCGGCGGCACCGCGATGGCCGGCAGCCTCGGCATGGCCACCGGCCCGCTTGCCGGCGGACTGATCTACGATGCGTTCTCCAGCTACGCCTGGCTCTACATTGCCTCGTGGGCGATGGGCCTGGGCGCGTTCCTGATGGCGATGACATTCCGCCCCTTCGCGAAGCCGCAAGGGCAAGCGGCACCCGTCGCGGCGTGAAGTCGAGATCGAGGCGCAGCGTCAGAGTTGCGCCTCGATCGTCGCCTTGTCGATCACTGACCAGACCTGCCGGACCTTTCCATCCTGGAACGCGTAGAACACGTGCTCGGCGAAGGACACGCGCTTCCCGTTGACGGCAAGTCCCAGGAACGACCCGACCGGCGTGCAATCGAACTTCAGTCGCGCAGCGATCCCCGGCGGATCCGACATCATCAGCTCGATGTCAAAGCGCAGGTCCGGAATGTCGCGAAAATCCTGCTCCAGCATCGCGCGATAGCCTGACAGGCCGAGCGGCCGGGCGTTGTGAGCAACCTCGTTATGCACGTATTGTCCGAGTGCCGCCCAGTCCTGCCGGTTCAGGCAGGCGATGTAGCTGCGGTAGGTGTCGGCGAGACCGTCTGTGGACATATCGAAGCTCCCTGCGGCTTCGATCCTAACGCACTGACATCGCGAACCGGTCCACCTCACAGCCGCTTTTCAAAGAACAGGTCCGGGTAGGGGTCGTCGTTGTAGCGCGAAATCTCGCGCCAACCCGTGGTGCGGTAGAGTTGGCCGGCTTCGGGCAGGGCGCTGTTGGTATCGAGCCGCAGCAGCGTGATGCCGAGCTTGCGCGCAGCATCCTCGGTTGCGTCCATCAGGCGCCGGCCGAGCCGCAATCCGCGCGCGGCGGGTGCGACCCAGAGACGCTTGATCTCGGCGTAGCCGTGATCGGTGCCCTTCAAGCCGACGCAGCCGATCGGCAGCGTGTCCGACATCGCAACGATGAAGGTGCCGCGCGGCCGGCGCATGTCCTTGGCGTCGGGGTCGCGCGACAGCGAGACGTCGAAGCCCTGCTTGAAGCGGCGGCCGAGCTCGGCATAGTACTCGCCGAGGCAGTGACGCGCTTCCTCGCATCGCGGATCCATCTCGTCGAGCGCAATTCGCTCGCGCGTAAGGGTGGAGGCGATCAGGTCCATCGCCGCCAGCAGCGCCTCGCGTTGTGAATGTTGCGCGAGGAAGCCGTCGGCCTGCGCATTGGACAGCGCCTCATAGGCCGCGAACTCGCGCCGCCCCGCACGCGTCAACGTTGCGACCCGGCGGCGGGCATCGTCCTCATGCGCGGCGGTCTCGATCAGCCCTTCGTCCTCGAGGCTGCGGAGCAGCCGGCTCATCAGCCCGGAATCGAGTCCGAGGTAATCGCGGATCTCCGCTACGTCCGAGCGCCCATGTCCGATCGCATTGAGCACCCGCGCCGCGCCCAGCGGCCGCCCGCGTCCAAGGAACGAGGTATCGAGTGCACCGACTGCAGAGGTGACGGCGCGATTGAAGCGGCGGACGCGGGAGACGGGATCGAGCATGATGTCTGACTTTAGTCAGATATCCTCGTCTGTCAATCGCGCGAGAGCCGATCGAGCAGAATGCCTACGTCTCCGGCCGGATCAGCTTGATGTCCTGGTCGGCGGCCCAACCGGCGACGTCTTCTCGCTTCAGCGCGGTCGCCATCAGGTCCGGGAATTGATCCGGCGTGCAGGCGAAGACGGGGATACCCAGATTTGCGACCTTGGCGGACAGCGCGGGATTGTAGGAGGGGTGGCCGGTGTCTGTCAGCGCCAGCAGCACGATCACGTTGATCCCGCGCGTTGCGAGCCGCGCCAGCCGGTCGACCAGCTCATCCGCATTGCCGCCCTCATAGAGGTCGGTGATCAGGATCAGATGCGCTCTCGCCGGCCGTTCGATGCGCTCCTCGCAATAAGCGACGGCGCGATTGATGTCGGTGCCGCCGCCAAGCTGGACGCCGAACAGCACCTCAACGGGATCGGCGAGCTCCTCGGTCAGGTCTACGATCGCGGTGTCGAAACAGACGAGCTTGGTCGCGACCACCGGCAGCGAGGCCATCACCGCCGCGAAGATCGAGGCATAGACGACGGAGGTCGCCATCGACCCCGACTGGTCGACGCACAGGATCACCTCGTCGAGATCGACAATGCGCCGCTGCTGGCGCAGGAATCCGATCAGCCGTTCGGGCACCACGGTGCGATGCTCCGGCTGGTAATGGCGCAGATTGGCCTTGATGGTGCGCGGCCAGTCGATGTCGGCAAAGCGCGGACGGTTGGTGCGCAGCGAGCGGTTCAGGGCGCCGCGGACCGCATCCGCCGTGCGCCGCTCGAGCCGCTCCATCAGCTCGGCCACCACCTTGACGATCACGATGCGCGCGGTGTCCTTGGTCTTCTCCGGCATCACGCCGCGGAGCGCGACCAGGTCGGCGATCAGGCTCACATCCGCCTCGACCGTAGCAAGGAATTCGGGCTCGATCAGCATCTGGCGCAAGCCCTTGCGCTCGAAGGCGTCCTTCTGGATCACCTGCACCACCGGCGCGGGGAAGAACTCCCTGATATCACCCAGCCATTTTGCAACGCGCGGCGCCGAGCCGCCGAGCCCGCCGCGGCCCTTCTTCGGTGCGTCGTCGCCGTCGCCATAGAGCGCCGTCAGCGCCTCGGACATGCGGCGGTCGCTGGCGGACAGGCCAGGGCTGCTTTCGGCGCCTTCGGCGTCGACGCCGAGGGCGAGCGTCCAGCGGCGGCTGCGTTCGTCGGCCTCGCTCATCGCGCCGCTCCCGATTTGAGGAGCTCGAGCACGCGGGCCTGATGCTCCGGCCAGATCTCTCCTGCGCCTGCAATCAGACGGTAGCCCTTCGCGCCATCGCTGCCCCGCGCGAACAGCGCGTCCATCAATCGCCGGCGCTCGGTGCGGTCCAGCGCCGTGAAGACGCGACGGAACAGTGGCAGGCTGGCAGTGAAGGCGTCCCCGTCCAGCGTCATCAACCAGGCGTCGACCGCGCCGCGCAGCGTCGCATCGTGGATCAGGCGCTGGCCGGCGCCCTCGAAAAAGCCTTCGAAGAAGCCGGCCGCTTCTGCGACCGGCGTGCCGGGCGAGAGCATCCGTGTCAGCAGGTCCGCCGCATGATCGGCGGTCAAAAGCTCGGCCTCGTAGAGCAGCCGCGCCGCGGTGCCGGCGATCAGCCGGGTCGCCTGAACGTCGTCCATCAGCGCGCTCAGCGCATTGCGCCAACTCGCCACGATATCGGTCTCGATCTGAGCGAGCTGAATCGCGGCGTCGGCTGCGAGGAGCGCACTGCGCAGCTTGGCCGCCGCGGGCCCGTCCAGATTGCGCGCAGCATAGGGCAGGGCGAGGGCCGCCTGCACCACGATGCGCGGCATCAGCGCCGCCAGATGCTCGACCGTGCCGGTGCGGGCCTCGCCATAGCGCAGGATGTCGGCCATCGGCGGCAGTGCGGCCAGGAGTGATGGACCGTCGCTCGTCAGCGCCGCCTTGGTTTCCAGCGCATCAATACCGAACTCGGTGGCGCGAGACAGGTCGGCGATCATGGCGTTGCGCACCAGGCTCGCGAGTGGACCAAGCTCGGCTTCCTTGCCCATCGCTTCGATCAGGCGCCCGCCGGCGGCTTCCGAGATGGTCGATCCGTACAGGAGATTTTCCACGAGCCTGACCGCGAATTCCGGCTCCCAGCGCAGCTGCCAATTCTCGCGAAACGTCCCGCGGCTGCGGCCGGCATCCATCAGCCGTCCCCAGGGCACATCGAGCGCGTTCAGCCGATGCAGCAGCGTCGAGCGCATCAAGCCGCTTTCGCTGCGCAGATCGAGTGTCAGCGGCCGCTCGAGTGCCTCCGGCTTGAGCCGCGTCGCTTTCTGCTGCCGCTGGAGATCTTCGAGCAGCGGCGCGAGCGGTGTCGACGCCGGGATTGCGCCGACACCCGCGCCGATCAGGAGCTCGGCCGAAATGTCGTCCCACATCGCGCGCTCGCCGTTGCACAGACAGGCGATCGCCGCCTCGCGCAGCTCTGCGAAACCCGGCGCGGGGCGGCCGCGCAACGCCGCGAGTGCCGTGCCCAGGCGCTGGGCCTCGATCACCGATGCGGTCGATACGAAGTGGCCGCGATCGCGCAGCACGCGTGTTACCTTGGCGAGCCACTCGGCGGCGCGATCACGCTCGCGCGTGTCCCAGACATGTGCACACCATCCCGGAGCCACCACGCCTGCGCCATAGCCGCTGGCGCGCGACAGGCGCGGCGCCGTCCACGGCGCCCAGGTCGCCTTGATCTTCGTCTTCGGCCGGCCCTTGAGCAATTCGCGATCGGCGGCAAGGCTGCGGCGCTCGGTGAGCGCCGGCACGTGCCAGGCGCCGCAGACGACCGCGACAGGGCCATCGCATTCCTTTGCCGCCTTCGCGATCTCGATCCGCATATGCGCTTCGCGCGCCGCCTCGCGGGCCGATAGCGATTTTTCGTCCGCGCGCAGCGCCGTCATCGCATCGGCGACGGCCGCGAAGATCGGGCCCGTTGCGGGATTCTCCTCGATGACGTCGGACCACCAGGATTCGCCATCGTCATAGCCGGCGGCAGTGGCGAGCGCGCCGATCGGATCGTGGCTGACCGGATCGGCGTCGGCCCTCGCTGCAATTTCCTCCGCGATGTCGGCGGCGGAGGTGCCCAGCCGGTCGGATGCCGGCAGGTCGATGAAGCGCAACATCGCGCCGTGGCGCGCCGCCCAGCGTGCGGCCTGGTATTCCGGCGAATAGTCGGCAAAGGGAAAGAAGCTGGCGTTTGCCGGATCGTCCTCGGCATAGGTGAGCAGCGCCACCGGCGTCACCATATCTGGGTCGGCGAGCATCGGCAGCAGCTCGGATGCGTCCGCCGGGCCCTCGATCAACACCGCGACCGGCTTCAGCGCGTCGAGCGCCTCCACCAGCCGCCGGGCGGAGCCGGGGCCGTGATGCCGGATGCCGAAGAGGGAGACCTGGCCTGCCATCGGGGCCCGTCTGTCAGATCAAGTCGGTCAGCGAAGCATAATAGCCCTCGAAGCCGCGCCGCTTCTTCAGCACGGTCTCGAGATATTCGCCGAGCACGGCCGTGTCCTGCACCGGATCCTTCACGACCGCGCCGATCATGTTGCTGGCGAGCGTTTCCGGCGTCAGCTTGCCGTCGTTGAAGAAGGTCGCCTGGCTGATGCCGCCGATCATCACCGCGATCGCTTCGGCCGTCGACAGCCCGCCCGAGGGCGACTTCAACGCGACCTTGCCGTCCTCGGTCGAGCCCGAGCGCAACTCGCGGAAGATCGAGACCACCCGCGCCACCTCGTCGGCGACGTTCTTCGGCGCCGGCAGGTCGAGGTTCTGCGCCATCTCGCCCACGCGCTTGACGATGATTGCCACTTCCTCCTCGGCGCTGTCGGGCAGGGGCAGCACGACGACGTTGAAGCGGCGCTTGAGCGCGGAGGACAGTTCGTTGACGCCCTTGTCGCGGTTGTTGGCGGTCGCGATGATGTTGAAGCCGCGCTGGGCGTAGACGGCGGTGTTGAGCTCGGGGATCGGCATCATCTTTTCGGACAGCACGGTGATCAGCGTGTCCTGCACGTCGCTGCCCATCCGCGTCAGCTCCTCGAAGCGGCAGAGCTTGCCACCCTCCATCGCGCGCATCAGCGGCGTAGGAACCAGGGCTTCGCGGCGCGGTCCGTGCGCGAGCAATTGGGCATAGTTCCAGCCGTAGCGGACCTGGTTCTCGTCAGTCCCCGCGGTGCATTGGATCACAAGCGTGGAGTCGCCGGTGATGCCGGCGGCAAGATGCTCGGAGACCCAGGATTTGGCTGTGCCGGGCACGCCGAGCAGCAACAATGCGCGATCGGTCGCAAGCGTCGCAACCGCGGTCTCGATCAGCCGTCGGTCGCCGACATATTTCGGTGTGATCACCGTGCCGTCGGTCGCCTTGCCGCCCAAGAGATAAGTCACGACCTGCCGCGGCGCGAGCGCCCAGCCCGGCGGGCGAGGCTGATCGCCCGCCGCCAGCGCTTTCAACTCCGCCGCATAACTCTCCTCGGCGGGCAGACGCAGTTTTTCGCTCATGGTTTCGCTCCCTTGTCGTCCAACGCGGCGTTGAGCCGCAGCATGTCGAGGCGCGGGTCGCCTTGCAGCAGCCCCGCGCCGGCCAGACGTTCGAGCGCGCCGCGCGCTCCCTCGCGCGAGACGATCAGGCCCAGCGCATGAAGGTCTTCTGCATTGTCGGAGGGCTTTGCATCGTCGCGCTGGAGTGCGGCAAGCAGCGCCTTGCCTGGCGGCGCGGACAGCGGATCCCGAAGTCGCGCCGCCGTTCCCGCGATCAGCTGCGCCAGCTCGAAACGGATGTCGCGTGCGTTCAAGGCCGCCTCGGCGTGCCTTGCACGCTCGGCAGGCGCCAGCCGTTCAGCCAACGATATGATGAGACCGGGCGCATCGCGTTCGTTGACGGCGTCTGCCGCTTGGGTGACCTGCGCATCGGTTCCGGTCGCCACGATCAAATCGACCAGCGCCGCATCGGCGGCCCGGTCTGCGTTCCAGTCCCACGCGGCAATCAGCTCCTGCGGCGCAAGGCCGAGCGCGCCGGCAAATGAGCCGAGGTCGGCGCCATCGAACAGCGCCTTTCGGCGCAGCGATTGCGCCGGTGTCTTGAGTGGTTCGGCCTGGACGACCCGCGAGCGGCGCAATAACCCCTTGGTCTTCACCGCGAAAAATCCCGCGAGCTCTGTTGTGTCTTCGCCGGGGGCAGAACCACGGCCGAGACGAGCGAGCAGCGAGGTCGCAAGCGCCTTGACCCTGGGAGCGCGATCGTTCGCCGCGATGGTTTCGAGGAAGGTGAGATCGTCGTCGGAGAGACGTTCCGACAGCAGCGACAACAGGCGCCATCGTATGTCGGCGTTCTCGCCCGCAAGTCTTGCCTCCAGCACCCCGCGCGCCACGGACGGATCGCGGCGCCTGAGCTCGATCAACGCCGCTTTGCGCGCCGCCGGCCAGTAATCGTCCCAATTCTCAGCGGTGAGGCGGTCGTCCGTCTGCCGCCGTGACGCGCTGTTGGACCCTGCGATCGCCGCCCAGTCGCGCCACTTCGCGTAGACGTCGGGCGCATCATCGTCAGCGGCTTCGGGCATCCAATCGGCGGGATGCGTCGTCCAGCCACGTGCTGCGAGGAAGTGGACGAGATCGGTCTTGACCTTGACCTGCTTCTTGGCGGAAAGGATGCGCCGCACGAGCGGGCGCAGGGTCGCGGGCACCGTCGGCAGCGCGAGCGCGGGAATGTCGGGGAGGACTCGAAGCGCCGCGGCCGGCTCCGTTGTCACCGCAGTGCCGAGAAACTGGCCCGCAAGTGCAAGCAGCCGCAACTCGGCTTCGGCGGGATCGTCGCCAAGCTCGGCGCGCCAGAACGCGGCTGCGGGCGCGGCCGCCGAGCCCATGGTCCAGCGGGTGAGCACCGCACCCATTGCGTCGTAGATCGTTTCGGCCTTGATCACGTCACTCATGGCTGCCGATCCGCCCCCAAGGGGATTGTGCGGCCAGGATCGTGAGCCGGTTGCCCGACCAGATGGCGGCTGCGCGCGTGAGCTCAGTGCCGCACAGCAGACCGTCAACTTCGGAGGCGACCGGCAGCGTCGCCTTGCCATCGTCTGATCGCCACCACGTCTGCCCGGCATCGTCGCGCGCGATCCGCCCCTGCGGCAGCAGCAGCGGGGTCTCGATCGCCCAGGGCTCCGCGAGCAGGGGGCGCGTCAGTGCGTCGCTGAGTGCGGTGTCTGGAGCTGGCCATTCCAGGGCAGGGGTCTCCCCGCTCGCATCGCGCCGCACCAGCAAGGCCCGCAGCGGCTGCTGCGATGGATAGAAAATGAGGTCGGCTTGGAATCTCTCGCCGGGCGTGAAGACCGAGCCGCGCCGCCCGGCGCTTGCCGGGAAGAAGTCGAGCAGCATCGCAAAGCGTGGACCGGTCGCGGCGAGATTGAGCAGCCAGGTCGTCTGCGACACCAGTCCGTCGCGGCGTGTTTGGACCTGCTCGGCCAGCACCTCCCAGCGCGCATCGACCCGCAGCGCCTGCGGGTCCGCGAGCACAACTTCACGCGTTTCCGATGCGGCGACGGCGCGCCTGATCTCGGCGTCGCGCGGCGTGGCGCGGAAGGCGCGCGCGAGCAGGACCAGCTTGCCGAGCTCGACGACGGCGCCGCGCGGCCGATCGCCCGCGGCCAGCGCGAGCAGGCGGGACGGCAGTTCGTCGATCCGGCCGGCTAGCACCGCGGCCTTGCCGTCGACCAGCCGCGCCGCGATCCGCCGGCACCGCGCCGTTGCATCGTCGATGAAGCCCGCCAGCCCCATGCGCAGCTGATCGCCGATCCATTGCTCGAGCGCATCGAGTGCGTCGAGAATGGCGCGTTCGGTGTCCTCGCTGCGCTTGGCCGCCTGGGCCTCGCGCCGCGCCACATCCTTCGGATCCTCGGCGACCTCAAGCTCGCCGGCGCGTGCGGCACGTAAATCCTTCTCGCCCGTGGACGGCGCGCTGCTTGCAGGCTTTGCGGCCGACGTGCCCCGCCGGCGCCCCAGCCAATCGCTGACCCAGGCCGGCGTGTCTGCTGGCACGAACGGCACGACCGCTTCCGCATTCAGCCACAACAGGCCGAGCACATGCTTGCAGGGGAATTTGCGCGAGGGGCAGGTGCATTTGTTGCCGAGGTCGCGCAAATCGGCCATCACGCGATAGGGATTGGCGCCGGAGCCCGCGCATTCGCCCCAGATCAGTGCGCCGTCCTGGCTTGCGCCGACGCCGGACCATTTGGCGAGCTTGGCAAGGCCGGCCGCCGCCTTGAGCGAGGATTGATCGGTCGCGAGTTGCTCGACCGCTTTCAGATCAATCGCCACGCCGACATCCCAAATCGAATCCAGGGCCGGCAGTATATCGGGGAAGGATGAAAGCTCAATGTCGCCGCGAGCGATCCATGCGCTGCACGTGGGGATGGCTATGCGCCGGCCTCCAGCGACACGAGCCCAAGTTCCTTGCGGGTCTTCCGCGTCAGCTTGGCCACGATCAGCGCATGGGCGTGCGCAAGATAGATGGTGAGCTCGGCGTCCGACAGGGCGCTGTTGCTGACGAGCTGCACCCATTTGGCGCGTGCCAGATATGGCGCCGGTCGCGCCAGTCCGTGCTCGATCAGCATGGCATAGGCCATGTTGGAGACCTTGAACATGTAGCCGCCGGAGCGTGCAGCAAAGCCGCCGCCAAGCGCGAACATCTTGCCGCCGACCTTGAACACGGACGTGCCCTCCCACTGCACCACCTTGGTGACGGCGGGCAGGCGCAGACAGCGGGTTTCGAAGGTCTTGGGTAGCATGGCCGGAGCGATAGCACACCGTGTGCGGCATGCAACGTCTGTGCTGGCGGCCTCGCGAAAAGACGCTCAATTGTTTCGCTTGGCTCGCACGGCAATGGCAAACTTGATGCCGTGTGCCGCTCTTTGTGAGTTGTGCCGCAGCCGCGGACCGCTACCATGCGCCGGCTCCCTGGAACTCGAGAAACAGCACCGCAAGCGGAGACGACATGAGCGGGCAGGAACGCAAGGTAAAAGGATCGGACCTGTTTGTCGCCGCGCTGGAGAATGAAGGTGTCGATCGCATCTTCGGCGTTCCCGGCGAGGAGAATCTCGATGTGGTGGAATCGCTGCGCACCTCCAGGATCGAGTTGGTCCTGACCCGCCACGAGCAGGCCGCCGCCTTCATGGCCGCAACGCATGGGCGGCTGACCGGCAAGCCCGGCGTTTGCCTGTCGACGCTTGGCCCCGGTGCCCTCAACCTGTCGACGGGCGCGGCCTATGCGCATCTCGGCGCGATGCCGATGATCCTGATCACCGGCCAAAAGCCGATCATGAGCAGCCGGCAGGCGCGCTTCCAGATCGTGGACGTGGTCGCGACCATGAAGCCGCTGACGAAACTGTCGCGGCAGATCATCAACGCCTCCAGCATTCCGACCGTGGTGCGCGACGCCTTTCGTGTCGCGATGGAAGAGCGGCCGGGGCCGGTGCATCTCGAGCTGCCCGAGGACATCGCCGCCGACGAGGTGCCCGCCGTTCCCGTGATCCCGATCCATCCGATCGAGATCCCGGTCGCCCATCGCGCCGCGCTCGACCGTGCGGCCGAGATGATTTTGGCCGCAAAGCGCCCACTGGTGATGATGGGCGCGGCAACCAGCCGGCCGCGCTCGACCCACGGCATCGCAAGCTTCGTGCGGCGCACCGGCATCCCCTTCTTCACGACGCAAATGGGCAAGGGCACCGTGCCCGGCGGCACCAATCTCTACATGGGCACCGCCGCGCTGTCCGAGCGCGACTATGTCCACGACGCCATCGACGCCGCCGACCTGATCGTCGCGATCGGTCATGACCCGATCGAGAAGCCGCCCTTCATCATGGGGCCATCAGGGCCGAAGGTGATTCACGTCAGCTACACCTCGGCCAGCGTCGAGCAGGTCTATTTTCCGGACGCCGAGGTTGTCGGCGATGTCGGCCCGAGCCTGGAGCTGCTCGCCGATCGGCTCGAAGGCAAGCTGCCGCAGGCTGCGGCGCTGCTGCCGTTACGCGAAGAAATCCTAGGGCATATCGCCGACCGCGCCACCGAGGCGCGCTGGCCGCCGACGCCGCAGCGCATCGTGCACGACATCAGGCAGGTGATCCCCGAGAACGGCATCGTTGCGCTCGACAACGGCATGTACAAGATCTGGTTCGCGCGCAACTACCGCACCCGCGTCGCCAACACGCTGCTGCTCGACAATGCGCTGGCGACCATGGGCGCCGGCCTGCCGTCGGCGATGATGGCCGCGATGCTTTATCCCGATCGCCGCGTGCTTGCGGTCGCCGGCGACGGCGGCTTCATGATGAACAGCCAGGAGATGGAGACCGCCGTCCGCCTCAAGCTCAACCTCGTCGTCCTGGTGCTCGAGGACAACGCCTACGGCATGATCCGCTGGAAGCAGGCCGTCGATCATTTTGCCGATTACGGCATGACTTTTGGCAACCCGGACTTTGTCCAGTACGCGAAGGCCTATGGAGCGAAGGGCCACCGGATCGAGAGCATCGACAGCTTTGGTACGACGCTCGACGCCGCTTTCAAGGAGGGCGGCGTGCATCTGGTTTCGATTCCGATCGACTATTCGGAGAACGTGCGCGTACTGGTCGACGAGCTGCGGGCGCATGAGAAGGCGAAGGCGTGATCGATGGAGGTCGTGCCCCGGACGCAGCGCAGCGCCTCTTGGCGGTGCGCTGCAGAGCCGGGGCCCACGCATCGGCGAACTCTGCGGCCTCCTGGGTCCCGGCTCTGCGCAGCAACGCTAAAGCGTTGCAGCGCGTCCGGGACACGAGAGATCTTGTGCCGAGCGGCTCAATCACCGACACTCCCAATCACCGAACCAACCACAGGAATATGAAATGACTCGCGTTCGCTGTATCACCGAGATGGGCATGGGCGTCGACGTCCACGGCAGGGACGCCACCAAGGCAGCGAAGCGGGCCGTGTCGGACGCCATCCGGCATTCGAGCCTCGGATTCTTCCGGATGATCGGCAAGACCGCCAACGACATGTTCGTCGATGTCACGATCGCGGTGCCTAATCCCGAAGCGGTGGACAAGGAAGCCGTCGCCAAGGAGCTGCCTTACGGCACGGTGACCGTGACGGCGGTCAAGGGTGGGCTGGAGATTCCCTCGGCCACGGAGGTGGCAAACGACCCCATCCTCATCGCCAACGCCGCCGTCATCGTCAGCTTCGACAAGGACTAGGCCGGTGTCCGACAACGATGAGGCGCTGCTGGATCGCCCGATCTGGAGCGCGCTGACGACCAGCCACAGGCATCTGGCCGAAGGCGGCCCGCGAGCACTGCGCTATCCCGTCGACATGACGCCGTTCGCGGACATGGCCGACATGTCCGCGGCGAGCTTTGCCGCGCTCGGTGATCTCCTGTCGGGCTCGCAGGTCGCTGCGCTGTTCACACTGGAAGCAGTCGACGTTCCCGCCGGTTTCAAGGTCGTGGTCGCCGGGCCCTGCGAGCAGATGATCGGCTCGCCCGCCGACAGTCCGCTGCGCGACGCCGAGATCGTCACGCTGGGGCCGGCCGATGTGCCTGCCATGACGGCGCTGGTGGAGCTGACCAAGCCCGGTCCATTTGCGCTGCGCACCCACGAGCTCGGCACGTTCCTCGGCATTCGCGCCGGGGACGAATTGGTCGCGATGACTGGCGAGCGGATGAAGCCGGGCAAGTTCACCGAGATGACGGCCGTGTGCGTGCATCCCGACTATCGTGGTCGCGGCTATGCGCAGGCGTTGCTTGCGGCCGTCGCGCGCGGGATCGAGGCGCGCGGGGAAATTCCGTTCCTGCACGTGTTTTCCAGCAACGCGTCGGCGATTGCGCTGTACCAGCGACAGGGCATGCGCATCCGCCGATGCCTGCACGTTACCGCGTTCATGAAGCAGCAATAGGCGCGTTCATTTCCTGCGAAAGCGCGCTATATCCGCCCAACCACAAATTCGGGGAGACACATGGACGCCAGGGTCAGCGATTTTTCCGCCGTACGGACGGCGATGCAGCGCTACGTCGATCAGGAGATCATTCCGGGCGCATCCTGAGCCGTGCTGCGCGGGCGCGAGGTGGTCGACCAGCAATGCGTCGGCTTTGCCGACCGCGAGGCGAACACTGCGCTGCGGCCCGACCATATCTTCCGCGCGTTCTCCAACACCAAGATCTTCGTCACCTGCGCCATCATGCTCCTCGTCGAGGGAGGACGTATAGGCTCGATGACCCGGTCGAGACATTCCTGCCGCAACTCGGCAATCGCAAGGTGCTGAAGCAGGGCGCTTCGAGCCTTGCCGACGTCGAGCCGACGAAAAGCCCGATCACGATCCGCCAGCTTCTGACCCACACTTCCGGTCTCAGCTACGGCATTTTCGATCCCGGCACCGTGCTGTTCAAAGGCTATAACGAAGCGCGCGTGCTCAATCCGCTGACGCCGCTCACTGATATGATCGACAAGCTCGCCGATCTGCCGCTGTCGTATCATCCCGGCACGGCCTGGGAATATTCGGTGGCAACCGACGTGCTCGGCCGCGTCGTGGAGGTCGTCTCGGGCAAGTCCCTCGAGGCCTTCCTGAAAGCGCGCATCTTCGATCCGCTCGGTATGACGGACACCGGATTCCATGTTCCGGACGTGCAGCAGGGCAGGCTGGTTGCGCTCTACAATGGCGCTGATGTGCTCGATCCGATGAAGCCGGGCCTCACGCGCGCGGACAATCTTCCTTTTCCGCAAGCCTATCGGCGGCCGTTCCCGCGGCTTTCGGGCGGCGGCGGTCTGGTCTCGACCCTGCCGGACATGCTCGCGCTGGTGCGGGCATTGTTGCCGGGGCCGGATGCGCTGCTCAAGCCGTAGACGCTGCGGCAGATGATGACGAACCAGCTGCCTGCGGGCCAAACCATCCGCTTCGCCAATCTCGGTCCGATCCCCGGCAAGGGCTTTGGTCTCGGCGGGGCCGTCACCTTCGCGCCGACGCCGTTCGATCCCCCGAATTCGACCGGTGAATTCCAGTGGGGCGGCCTTGCCGGCACCCATTGGTGGATCTGCCTGAGGCCAATACCGCCGGCGTGCTGATGGCCCAGCGCTACATGGGCTTTTGGAATCCGTTCTTCTTCGAGTTCAAGCGCCTGGCCTATCAGGCCGTCGGGGGCTGATCCGCGAAAATTTGTCGGCGGCCGCGATGCTTTTCGGTCGCCGCGCCCTCTTGATGGTCGAGGCAATTGGCCTCGCCTCATCTCCGAGGATGCGATGGCATTTTACAGGAAGAACATCGGCGGCCTGCAGCAGACGGTGCGGGTCGCCTTGGGCGTCGCGGTGGCGGTCGCGGCATTGGTTTATCTGGCGGGCGGGATGGCGTGGCTGGTCGCGCTGGGCGGCGCCGGCTTCGCGCTGACCGGCTTCGCGCCCGCGCCTTGATGCGCGAATATCTGACGAGATGAGGCGTGAGCGATCACGAATGGAGAGAATCAGAGGCGCGCGAAAACTGAAAATGACGGCGCATGACGTGCCAAACTATCTCGGCCTCGACGGATTTCGCTTCGGCTGGGTTGCAGCCTGGATCGACGAGCGCGGCGATCACGGCTTCGATTATTCACCGGGCCTGACGCGCCTGCTCGCGATGCCGCATGCGCGCGCGACGATCGACATGCCGATCGGATTGAACCCGAGCGGGTATCGCCTTTGCGATCTGCGTGCGCGCGAATTGATCGGCCCCGCCGTGTTTCTCGGCGCGCGCCGTGATCTCTGGACGTTTGCCGACATGGCGGCCGCCAATCGCCACTATTGGAAGCACGAAGGCAAGGGCAGGGGCGTGTCGGCGCAGCTCTGGAACATCAGAGACAAGCTCAGGGAGGTCGACGATGCCATGACGCCGACGCGGCAAGCGACGATCGGCGAAGCGCATCCGGAATTGATCTTCTGGAATCTCGCCGGCCAGAGGCGGCTTGAACCGAAGTCGTCGCCGTGCGGTCGAACCCAGCGCATTGCGCTGCTGAGAGACCGAGGCTTCACCAAGGTCGAGAAATGGCTGACGCTTCGTCACGGCACCGGCATCGGCCGCGACGATCTCATCGATGCCTGCGCCTGCGCAGTCGCCGCGCGCGACAGCACGCAGCGCGTCGGCGGCGACGAGATTGATCCCCGAGGGCTGAGAATGGAGATCAACTACTGAAGCCTGTCATTCCTCGCAATCGCTTCCGTCTCCCGTATGGCCGCGATGACTCTGCGTCAGGCAGACGCCATCGTCGTCCAGTCTTGCCGCTCTCTCCTCGTACGCCTCGGCCATCAAGTGCAGCCGCTGCGCGGCTTCACCATGCGCGAGATCTTCAGCGACGCGGCGACAGCGTTCAGCGTGGTCGAGCAGGGCGCGCTTCTCAATGTTCATCCAGCGACAACGCTCGGAAAGCCCGATGGTCCCTGCGCGCGCGGACGGAACAGTGGGATGGCTTCGTCGTATAATCCGGGAAAAAGTAGCAATATTTCTAGCCGCTGGGAACATGGCGCTCGAGCTGACGTTTACGCAATGGATGCTGAGGGACAAACACGATGTACGACGTCTGCCAATGGGCGACCGCGATGCTCGCGGTCGCCTTTACGGCCCTACTACTGATCTCGGGCCAACGGTTCATCGAGTATCGGCTGCAACATGAGGCCATGACCCCGATTACGGTGATGGCGACACTTCCTCCGTAGGCGCGGCATTGCCGACGGATCATGAGGGCGGATCGTGACTTGCGCCATTTCGCGCGTCGCCTAGATTAGGTGCGCCTCAGCTCACGCACCAAAGGTCCCGATGTCCGATCTCTCCGCCTTTCCCATCACCAAGCGCTGGCCGGCCAAGCATCCAGAGTTGCTGCAGCTCTATTCGCTGCCGACGCCGAACGGCGTCAAGGTCTCGATCATGCTGGAGGAGATCGGACTGCCCTACGAGGTCCATCTCGTCGATTTCGGCAAGGACGACCAGAAGACGCCGGAGTTCCTCTCGCTCAATCCGAACGGCAAGATCCCGGCGATCCTCGATCCCAACGGCCCTGGTGGCAGGCCGATGCCGCTGTTCGAGTCCGGCGCGGTCCTGCAATACCTCGCCGAGAAGACCGGTAAGCTCCTGCCTGAGGACGCCGCGCGCCGTTACCGGACGCTTCAGTGGCTGCACTTCCAGATGGGCGGCGTCGGGCCGATGTTTGGCCAGGTCGGCTTCTTCCACAAATTCGCCGGCAAGGATTTTGATGACAAGCGGCCCCGTGACCGCTACATCGCCGAAGCCAAGCGTCTGCTTGGCGTGATGGAAACGCATCTGGCGGGACGGCAATGGTTCATGGATGACGACTACACCATTGCCGACATCTCCATGCTCGGCTGGGTGCGGAATCTCATCGGTTTCTACGGCGCGAGTGATCTCGTCGAATTCACCCAGTTCAAATCGGTCGGTGCCTGGCTCGAACGCGGGCTTGCGCGTCCGGCGGTGCAGCGCGGGCTGAACATTCCGCAGCGGCCGTAAGGTCAGGTCAGCGCCTTGTGGGTCATGTAGAGCGCCATCAGCGAGATGAAGGCGAGCATGACCCGGCGCAGCACCGATTTGCTGATGCCATTGGCCATGCGTGCGCCGAGATCAGTGCCAATCCAAAGACCGGCAAGAATGCCGATGATCGCCGGCCAGCCGACCATCAGGCTCTTGCTCCAGTAGATCCAGGCTGCCGGAAGGTTGGTTGGAATGATCGAGAAGACGAGGCTGACGAGCTGTGCCTGATGCTGCGGCACGCGCAGGCCCGCAGCAAGGCCGACCGTGATCGCCAGGCCTCCGCCGATGCCCATGAAGCCGGAGGAAAATCCGGCAAGCAGGCCGATGAGGAGCAGGGGTAGCCAGGGCAGTTGGTCCTGGTCGCCGGCTGCGTGGCTGCCGTCCTTGCGATCGCGGCGCAGGATCAGCAGGGCGATCAGCCCGACGAGATAGGCGACATAAGTCCATTGCAGAACCTGGTCGGAAACCGCTGCCGCGGCGTAACCGCCGCCGGCACCGCCGACAAGAAAGCCGATGCCGATCCAGACGATCCACGGCAAGGGGCTGCGATTGCCGTTCTGCCAGTAGCGGCGCGCGCCCGCGAGGCCCGTCGGTGGGATTTGTGTGATCAGCGACGTTCCCTGCGCGACGTGCTGCTCCGCGCCAAGCAGAAGCACGCTGAAGATCACGAGTCCGCCACCCGGGCTCGTTCCCATGAAGCCCGATGTCAACCCGCTGACCAGGCCGACGCCGGCGCCAGCAAGGAGGTCGTGCATGCCGGACATCGCCTACGTCCTGGTTCGCCGCTTGATGTCAGGTCTGGTCGTGCGGAAGCCGTCGATCACACCGGCGACAGCCGTCATGCAGGCCTCGACGTCGAATTCGTCGCCCCAGCATTTTTGCAGCACAAAACCCTGGAAGATCGCGATCAGCACGCGTGCGATCGCGTCCGCACCCAGGTCGCGCCGGATGAGGCCCTCGTGCTGGGCGCGCTCGACCAGCGCGACGATCAGAGCGCGCGGCATGTCGATGCCTTCGACGACGCTGGTGCGGACGCGGCGGTTGCGCAGGGCTTCGGCCCAACCATGGATGCCGACACGGCGGCGGGCTTCGCCGGCGGGGTCGGTCAGCCATTGCGCGTAGACGCGGATCAGGGCGTGAAGTCCTTCGATCGGATCGCCGGATCCTTGCGCGACCGAATTGAGCACGGCTTCGCGGCGATGCCGGTCGTCGGCGAGCGCCTCGATCAGGTCGTCCTTGCTTTGGAAGTAGAGATAGACCGCGCCATGGCTCAGTCCGGACCGCTTCACGATGTCGGCCATGCCGGTCTGGTGAAAACCGTCTTCGGAGAAGCAGGCGAGGGCCGCTTCGAGGATCTGCTGCCGCCGGCCTTCGCGTTGCTTGTCGCTGATCTTGGGCATTTGGCGGTCCCTAAATAACTGACAGGATGATCATTTTTCTGTTGGTGACGACTGAGCCCTATACAAGGCGCGTAGAATAAAAAACGATCAGTCAGTCATTTTTATTGCCGCGGGCGAGTTTGGTCAAGTGCGGGCCGGCCGGGACTGGGAAAGAGGAGGATGAGGCCTCGCGAATGCCCGGCCGAGGCGACGCTCCGGGCCTCGATCGCGCGGCTAGAACAGCCGTCCGCCGTTCGGCACCGGCTTGCTCGGCTGCACCAGCACGACCTTGCCGTCGGCATCGGGGAAACCGAGTGTCAGCACCTCCGAGATAACAGGTCCGATCTGGCGCGGGGGGAAATTGACGACGGCCGCGACCTGTTGCCCCACCAATTTCTCGAGCGGATGATTTTCCGTGATCTGGGCCGAGCTCTTGCGCACACCGATTGCGGGTCCGAAGTCGATCCAGAGCCGAAAGGCCGGCTTGCGCGCCTCGGGGAATGGCTTGGCATCGACGATGGTCCCGACGCGAATATCGACCGCGAGGAAGCTGTTGAAGTCGATGGTCGGCGTGGCGGCGGCTGCGGGATCGTGGGTGACGTGCATGGGATGTCCGTTCGGGCGAGTTGGCGTCGTTCGCAATATTGTCGCGCGAACCGGAGTTTCGTACAACGCCACGGACATCACGATATGCCATGCGCGAGGAACGTCTTGCCCAACATCATCTACGGCATCAAGAACTGCGACACCATGAAGAAGGCGCGTGCCTGGCTCGACACAAATGGCGTGCCTTACGCGTTTCACGACTACAAGGTGGCGGGCGTGGAAAAGGACAAGCTCAAGCAGTGGAGCGACAAGGTCGGTTGGGAGACGCTGCTCAATCGCGCCGGGACGACGTTCAAGAAGCTCCCCGATTCCGACAAGGACGGCTTGAGCGAGAAGAAGGCGCTGGCGCTGATGCTGGCGCAGCCATCGATGATCAAGCGGCCGGTGCTGGAAATCGGCGGCAAGCTGTTGGTCGGCTTCAAGCCGGACATCTATGCCAAGGAAGTCGGCGGCAAGAAGGGCTGACTGCTAGTTCAGCTCGATGATCTCGGTGGGGATACCGGGCTGGTCCGCGAACTCGACCAATTCGGCCGTCGCGATGCGACCAGGCGCCCGATGAAACAGCTCGCGGTCGATCACCGCGCGCAGCTTCGGACGCGGCGGCGCGTCATTTCCGCGCATCAGGTTCTTGATCTCGAAGCCGCCGTCCTCGCAGAAGGTCTTGACCGAGGCGATGACGTGACAGACCGTGCCGTCAGTCTGGAAAGGCAGCAGCAGCCGTTCATAAGCGACGTCGCGCCCGTAGATGTCCTCGACATCGGCAATGCTGTAGACGGGCAGCCCGCGCGCCACGCATTCATGATAGATCGGCACCACGAACGGCGCGAGTCGCGGCCCGAGATAATCGTCGAGCAGAACGCCTTTGCCGGTATGTCCATAGGCGCGCGAGATGCGCGTGTTTTCGCTCTGGATGGTGAGGCGCGGCGCCGGCGTCGCAGCGTCCACCGTGTAATAGATGAGATCGGACAGCTCTTCCTCGAGCCGCGCAGGCTGATACTCCCAGACCGCCGGCGCGATCTGCTGACGCGCGTAAAGTCGCAGCCACGTGTTCAGGAGATCACGTTGTCTGATCGACTTGACGACGGAAGGAGCGGCGCTTGCGAAATCCAAGACAATATTCCCGGAACGTCAAAACCCGCGCATGATCCAGCTTGCGGGAAAATTTTCTATGAAGACTGGCGCGCCAGACGAAAGACCGTTAACGACGGCTTGATGACCGGTGCTTTCGCGAACCGGGAGGCCGGGCAGGCACAACGTCAAAACGTCTCCGACTAAGGGAGCATTTGTATCCCAGCCGGAGGCCTGATCTGCTCAGCTTTCCGCCTTGCCTAACCCCCGTCACCTCCGGCATATTCCGCGCTCGGAGGCGGTGTTCCGGATAGGCTCCAAGGCCTCCGGAAAGCCGAAGCAACAAGGATAGCCACGCAGCTAGCGCGGGCAGGGGGAAATCTGTTTGGCCGATGAGTTTATTCTCGAAACGGAAGGCTTGACCAAGGAGTTCGCGGGCTTCTTCGCCGTCCGCGACGTTGCGCTCAAGGTTCGCCGTGGCAGCATTCATGCGTTGATCGGCCCGAACGGGGCCGGCAAGACGACCTGCTTCAATCTTCTGACCAAGTTCCTGAAACCGTCGGCCGGGAAGATCCTGTACAAGGGCCAGGACATCACCGCGATGGCGCCCGCCGACGTGGCGCGCCTGGGGCTGGTTCGTTCGTTCCAGATTTCGGCGGTGTTTCCGCATCTCACTGCGCTGGAGAACGTCCGCGTCGCGCTTCAGCGCCAGCACGGCTCTTCGTTCGACTTCTGGCGCTCCAAGTCGGTGCTCAACCGCTTCAACGATCGCGCGCGCGAATTGTTGAACGATGTCGGCCTCAACGAGTTTGCCAACACGCCTGCGGTCGAGATGCCCTATGGGCGCAAGCGTGCACTGGAGATCGCAACCACGCTCGCGCTCGACCCGGAGATGATGTTGCTGGACGAGCCGATGGCCGGCATGGGCCACGAGGACATCGACAAGATCGCGGCGCTGATCAAGCGGATCTCCGCGAAATATACCATCCTGATGGTCGAGCATAATCTGAGCGTCGTGGCCAACCTCTCCGACATCATCACCGTGCTGACGCGCGGGCAGGTGCTCGCGCAAGGCCATTACAGCGAGCTCACCAAGGACGAGCGCGTCAAGGAAGCCTATCTGGGAGCCGGTCATGCCTGACACTGCGATTGCGGAGGCTCCGGCCAAGGCTGCGACCGGCGGAAACATCCTTCAGGTCCGCAACCTCGAAGCCTGGTACGGCGAGTCCCACATCCTGCACGGGATCAATTTCGACGTGAACGCGGGCGAGGTCGTCACCCTGCTCGGGCGCAACGGCGCCGGCAAGACGACCACGCTGAAGTCGATCATGGGAATCATCGGCAAGCGTACCGGCTCGGTGAAGTTCAACAACCAGGACATCATCCGAGCGACTTCCGACAAGATCGCGCGCATGGGCATTGCGTTCTGCCCGGAAGAACGGGGGATATTCTCCAGTCTCGACGTGCGGGAGAATCTGATGCTGCCCCCGGTGGTCCGTGAAGGTGGACTGCCGCTCGATCAGATCTTCGACCTGTTCCCGAACCTGAAAGAGCGGCTCAACAGCCAGGGCACCAAGCTGTCCGGCGGTGAGCAGCAGATGCTGGCGATCGCGCGCATCCTGCGGACGGGCGCCAGTTTCCTGATGCTGGACGAGCCGACCGAGGGCCTTGCGCCCGTCATCATTCAGCAGATCGGCCACACCATCGCGCGGCTCAAGAAGGAGGGTTTCACCATCCTCCTGGTCGAGCAGAACTTCCGGTTCGCATCGACCGTGGCCGACCGCTATTACATCGTCGAGCACGGCAAGGTGATCGACGGTTTTGCAAATTCGGAACTGTCCGCGAACATGGACAAGCTGCATACCTATCTCGGCGTCTGACGCCTCGACGCATTCAATAGTGGATTTCCCGGAGGGAATTATGAAACAGGGTTTTTCTGCACTTCTTCTCAGCATGGCGTTGGGATTCGTCGCGAGCGGCGCGTCGGCACAGGACAAGACCGTCAAGATCGGCGTGCTGACTGATAATTCCGGTCTTTATTCCGACCTCGGTGGTGTGGGCTCCACCTTGGCCGCTCAGATGGCGATCGAGGATTCCGGGCTTGCCGCCAAGGGCTGGAAGATAGACTTGATCTCGGCCGACCATCAGAACAAGCCCGATATCGCCACCACCATCGCGCGCCAATGGATCGACGTCGACAAGGTCGACATCTTCATGGACGTGCTGAACTCAGGTGTCGCACTCGCGGTCAACAATGTCGTCAAGGAGAAGAATTCGATCCTGATCGACACGGGTGCGGCGACCTCGGATCTGACGAACGCCCAATGTTCGCCGAATACCATCCATTGGGTCTATGACACCTACATGCTGGCCAACAGCACCGGTCAGGCGCTGGTGAAGGCCGGCGGCGATACCTGGTACTTCCTCACGGCCGACTATGCGTTCGGCGCGGCGCTGGAGCGCGATACCACGGCGGTGGTGCAAAAGGCGGGCGGCAAGGTGCTCGGCAGCGTCAAGCACCCGCTCAATTCGTCGGACTTCTCCTCGTTCCTTTTGCAGGCGCAGGCATCGAAGGCGAAGATCGTCGGACTTGCGAATGCCGGCGGCGATACCACCAATTCGATCAAGCAGGCCGCCGAGTTCGGCATCGTTGCCGGCGGGCAGAAGCTTGCCGGACTGCTCTTGTTCATTACCGACGTTCATTCGCTCGGCCTCAACGTGGCGCAAGGGCTCAATTTCACCGAGACCTTCTACTGGGATCTCAACGACGGAACGCGCGCCTTTGCCAAGCGCTTTTCCGAGCGCATGAAAAACAAGGCGATGCCTTCGATGGTGCAGGCCGGTGTCTATTCGGGGCTGATCCATTACTTCAAGGCGCTGGAGGCGATGGGCGGCAATCCGCATGACGGCGCCAAGGCGGTCGAGAAGATGAAGTCGATGCCGACCGACGATCAGCTGTTCGGTCAGGGCAGCATCCGGGTCGATGGCCGCAAGATTCACCCGGCCTACCTGTTCGAGGTCAAGAAGCCCTCGGAGTCGAAGGGGCCGTGGGACTACTACAAGCTGGTGGGCACCGTCCCCGCGGACCAGGCGTTCCGGCCGCTCTCCGAGAGCGTCTGTCCGCTGGTGAAGAAGTAACTCTCGTGGCCCGCCGCGCGGTCGTGCCGCCGGCGGGCTTTCATTTTGGTGGCGGAAGCTAATCCCGATGCAGGCTCTCTACGCACAGTTACTGGTGGGACTGATCAACGGCTCGTTCTACGCGCTGCTCAGTCTCGGGCTTGCCGTGATCTTCGGCATGCTCAACATCATCAATTTCGCCCATGGCGCGGTCTACATGATGGGCGCCTTCGTCGCCTATTTCCTCCTCAACCTCGGTGGCATCAACTATTGGTGGGCGCTGTTGCTGGCGCCCATCATCGTCGGCATCTTCGGCATGATCCTGGAACGGACCATGCTGCAATGGCTGACCGGGCTCGATCACCTCTACGGCCTGCTCCTGACCTTCGGCATCGCGCTGATCGTGCAGGGCGTGTTTCAGAACTATTTCGGCTCGTCCGGCCTGCCTTACGCCATTCCGGACCAGCTCAAGGGCGGCATGAATCTCGGCTTCATGTTCTTACCCGTCTATCGCGGCTGGGTGGTCGTGTTCTCGCTGGTGGTTTGTCTCGCCACCTGGTTCCTGATCGAGAAGACGCAGCTCGGCGCTTACCTGCGCGCCGCCACCGAAAATCCGACGCTGGTGCGCGCCTTCGGCATCAACGTGCCGCGCATGATCACGCTCACTTACGGCCTCGGCGTCGGCCTTGCGGCGCTCGCGGGCGTGCTCTCGGCGCCGATCAACCAGGTACGGCCGCTGATGGGCGCGGATCTCATCATCGTCGTGTTCGCGGTGGTCGTGATCGGCGGCATGGGATCGATCATGGGCTCCATCATCACCGGCTTCGCGCTCGGTGTGATCGAGGGTCTGACCAAGTATTTCTACCCCGAGGCCTCCAACACCGTCGTGTTCGTGTTGATGGTGTTAGTACTCTTGGTGAAGCCAACGGGATTGACGGGAAGGGCGGCCTGATATGACAACCCTGACGGACGACACGCTGCGGGTGACGCCTCGCGCCATGCGCGACGAGCTGATCGCGTTCACACTGATGGCGCTGCTGCTGGCGTCGGTGCCATTCACGGGAGTCTACCCGTTCTTCGTGATGCAGGCGCTGTGCTTCGCGCTGCTCGCCTGCGCCTTCAATCTGCTGGTCGGCTATGGCGGCCTGTTGTCATTCGGCCATGCGATGTTCCTGGGGACCGCCGGCTATTGCAGCGCGCATGCGCTGAAAGTGTGGGCGTTGCCGCCCGAACTCGGCATCCTCGTCGGCATCGCCGCGGCTTTCGTGCTCTCGATCATCACCGGCTTTATCTCGATCCGTCGCCAGGGCATCTATTTCTCGATGATCACGCTGGCGCTGTCACAGCTGCTGTACTTCATCTACCTCCAGGCCCCGTTTACCCATGGTGAGGACGGCATCCAGGGCATCCCGCAGGGACATATGTTCGGCATCTTAGATCTGTCCAAGCCGACGGTGCTCTATTACGTCGTGCTGGTCGGGTTCCTCGCCGGCTTCCTGCTGATCTTCCGCATCATCAACTCGCCTTTCGGCGAGGTGCTGAAGGCGATCCGCGAGAACGAGCCGCGGGCCATCTCGCTTGGCTACCGGACCGACCAGTACAAGTTCCTTGCCTTCGTGCTGTCGGGAACGCTGGCCGGTTTTGCCGGTGCGCTGAAGGTGTTCGTGGCGCAGAACGCCTCGCTCACCGACGTCCATTGGTCGATGTCAGGCGAAGTCGTGCTGATGACGCTGGTCGGTGGCCTCGGCACCGTCTCCGGCCCCGTGGTCGGCGCCTTCGTGATCATCGCCATGCAGCAATATCTCGCCGGCTTCGGCCAGTGGGTGACGGTGATCCAGGGCTCGATCTTCGTGGTCTGCGTGCTCACCTTCCGCCGCGGCGTCATCGGCGAAATCGCCCATTACTTCCGCCGATCCCTCTAAATGATTGATATCGCACCAATTCCATTGGTGCGACAATCCGGTGGATGATCCGGCTCCGCGGGCGTGAGATGACACGCGCGCGGATCGAAAATGGTCTATGACAGTTTCATGACGGCCCCTCGGGCCGGGCCATTTCCAACCGGTAGCCTATCCCCATGATGCGATGGTTTCGCGCTTTCCTGCCCAAGGAAGAACGGTTCTTCGACCTGTTCGACCGGCATGCCCAGACCGTGATCCAGGGTTCGATCGCGCTTCAGGGCATGCTGAACGGGGGCGAGGAGACGCCGGTCTATTGCCAGCGCGTCAACCAATTCGAGAACGACGCCGACAATATCACCCGTGAGGTGCTGACGGCGGTGCGCCGCACCTTCATCACCCCGTTCGACCGCGGCGACATCAAGAACCTGATCACGTCGCTGGACGACGCCATCGACCAGATGCAGCAGACGGCCAAGGCCGTGATGCTGTTCGAGGTCCGCAGCTTCGAGCCGCCGATGCGCGAGATCGGCGGGCTTCTGATCGACTGCGCCAATCTGGTCGGCCGTGCGCTGCCGCTGATGCAATCGATCGGCCCGAATGTGGCCATGCTGACCGCCATCACGGAGGAACTGGGCAAGCTCGAAGGCCGGGTCGACGATCTCCACGACATCGGGCTGAAGGAGCTGTTCCTCAAGCACCGCGACGGCAACGCGATGGACTTCATCGTCGGCGCGGAGATCTACGACCATCTCGAGAAGGTGGCCGATCGCTTCGACGACGTCGCGAACGAGATCAACAGCATCGTCATCGAGCAGGTTTAGGGCAGGGGCCGCGCCGTGGATGCCGCGTTGGGTCTTCCCGTCTTGGTCGGCTTGATCGCCGTCGCGCTGCTGTTCGACTTCCTGAACGGCCTGCATGACGCCGCCAATTCGATCGCGACCATCGTCTCGACCCGCGTGCTGCGGCCGCAATTCGCGGTATTCTGGGCCGCGTTCTTCAATTTCGTCGCCTTCATGGTGTTCGGGCTGCACGTCGCCCAGACCATCGGCACCGGCATCATCGATCCCGCGATCGTCGATGCCCAGGTGATTTTCGCGGCGCTCGTCGGCGCCATCGTCTGGAACCTCGTGACGTGGGCGCTCGGCATCCCGTCCTCGTCGTCGCACGCACTAATCGGCGGCCTCCTCGGCGGCGGCATGGCCAAGGCGGGGATCTCGGCCGCGGTATGGAGCGGATTGACCAAGACGGTGCTGGCGATCGTGTTGTCGCCGCTGGTCGGCTTTTTGCTCGCGATGGTTCTGGTGGCGATCGTGTCCTGGGCCTCGGTGCGCTCGACGCCATTCGCGGTCGACCGCGCCTTCCGTATTCTGCAATTTGCCTCCGCCTCGCTCTATTCGCTCGGCCATGGCGGCAACGACGCGCAGAAGACCATGGGCATCATCGCGGTGCTGCTGTACTCGCAGGGCCATCTCGGCAGCGAGTTCTCGGTGCCGTTCTGGGTGGTGCTGTCCTGCCAGGCGGCGATGGCGCTGGGCACGCTGATGGGTGGCTGGCGCATCGTCCGCACCATGGGCCTGCGCATCACGAAATTGACGCCGATGCAGGGCTTTTGCGCCGAGACCGGAGGCGCCGCGACCCTGTTCATGGCGACCTATCTCGGGGTTCCCGTCTCGACCACCCACACCATCACCGGTGCCATCGTCGGCGTCGGCGCCGCGCGCCGCGTCTCGGCGGTCCGCTGGAACGTCGCAAGCTCGATCGTCTACGCCTGGGTGATCACGATCCCGGCCTCGGCGATCGTCGCGGCGCTGACCTGGTGGGCGGTCAAGATCTTCGTCAAGTAACGAGCTTCAGCCCGACAATCCCGGCGACGATCAGGGCGATGCTGGCAAGGCGGAGGGCCGTGGCCGGCTCGCCGAGCAGGACGATGCCCAGCGTCGCGGTGCCGACGGCGCCAATGCCGGTCCAGACTGCATAAGCGGTTCCGACAGGGAGCGACTTGAGAGCAAGTCCGAGCAGGATGATGCTGCCGGCCATGGCCGCGAGCGTGACGACGGACGGAACAAGCCTGGTAAAGCCTTCGGTATATTTCAGGCCGATCGCCCAGATAATCTCGAGAAGACCGGCGACGAACAGGATGCTCCAGGCCATGACGACCCTCCATTCAAGGCAGGGTCGTCCCCGCGGCTATAGGCGATGAGCGGGAGGGCCGTCCCTCCCATGGGCGATATGGGGCTGGCCGGGGGGATCCGCAATCACCAAATGAGGCTTGATCAGGCCCAGTTTCCCTGCCACACGCTCCCGCCATGTCCGACATCGCCACCACCACCGCCGAATCGCCGGCCCGTTCCCCGCTTGCCGCTGAAGTGGCGCGGCGGCGCACCTTTGCGATCATCTCGCATCCGGACGCCGGCAAGACCACGCTGACCGAGAAGCTGCTGCTGTTCGGCGGCGCCATCAATCTCGCCGGCCAGGTCAAGGCCAAGGGCGAGCGGCGCAACACGCGGTCGGACTGGATGAAGATCGAGCGCGAGCGCGGCATCTCGGTCGTGACCTCGGTGATGACCTTCGAGTTCGAAGGGCTCGTGTTCAACCTCCTGGACACGCCGGGCCACGAGGACTTTTCGGAAGACACCTATCGTACGCTCACGGCGGTCGATTCCGCCGTGATGGTGATCGACGCCGCCAAGGGCATCGAGGCGCGCACCCGAAAGCTGTTCGAGGTGTGTCGCCTTCGGGATATTCCGATCATCACCTTCATCAACAAGATGGACCGCGAGAGCCGCGATGTGTTCGAGCTGCTCGACGAGATCGAGAAGACGCTGGCGCTCGACACCACGCCGATGACCTGGCCGGTCGGCCGCGGTCGCGACTTTCTCGGCACCTATGACGTCATCAATGGCGGCGTGCGTCTGCTCGAAGGCGGCGGCGCCAAGACCGGCGCGGCGCAGCAGATCGAGATCGCCGAGCTTGCCAAGCTCAACGCCAATCTCGACGCATCCGCGGTCAAGGACGAGCTCGAGCTCGTCACCGAAGCGTCAAAACCGTTCGAGCTCGACGCGTTCCGCGAAGGCCATCTGACGCCGGTCTATTTCGGCAGCGCGCTGCGCAATTTCGGCGTCGGCGACCTCCTTGAAGGTCTCGGCAAGTTCGCGCCCGAGCCGCGCGCGCAGGACAGCGACCAGCGCAAGGTCGAGGCCACCGATCCGCGCATGAGCGCCTTCGTGTTCAAGATCCAGGCCAACATGGATCCGAACCATCGCGACCGCATCGCGTTCGCGCGCCTCTGCTCGGGCAAGCTCAGCCGCGGCATGAAGGCCAAGCTCGTGCGCACCGGCAAGAGCATGCCGCTGTCGAGTCCGCAATTCTTCTTCGCGCAGGACCGCTCGGTCGCGGACGAGGCCTTTGCCGGCGACGTCGTCGGCATTCCCAATCACGGCACGCTGCGCATCGGCGACACGCTGACCGAGGGCGAGGATTTCAACTTCGTCGGCGTGCCAAGCTTCGCGCCGGAAATCGTCCGCCGCGTGCGCCTCACCGACGCGATGAAGGCGAAGAAGCTGAAGGAAGCGCTGCAGCAGATGTCGGAAGAGGGCGTCGTGCAGGTGTTCCGTCCGCGCGACGGTGCGCCGGCGCTGGTCGGTGTGGTCGGCGCGCTGCAGCTCGACGTGCTGAAGGCGCGGCTCGAGGCGGAATATTCGCTGCCGGTCGAGTTCGAGGTCAGCGAATTCCAGCTGGCGCGCTGGGTCTCCTCGGAGGACCGCAAGAAGCTCGATACCTTCCTCGCAGCCAACACGTCCAGCATCGCCGACGACGTCGACGGCGATCCCGTGTACCTGGCGAGGAACGAGTTCTATCTCGGCTACACCAAGGAGCGCGCCGAGGGCATCGAGTTCACCAACGTCAAGGACGTCAAGAAGAAGGGGTAGGATGGGCGTCCTCGGCTAGCGGATACGTTTTCCTCGCTCGCAGCCACACCAACGCCGTCATGCCCCGCTTGACCGGGGCATCCAGTACGCCGCGGCCTCTCGGCTCAACCACTGTCGTCTCTGGAATACTGGGTCGCCCGGTCAAGCCGGACGACGACAGTGTGCCCCAAGCGCGAGCCCGTGAACCGCGGTAGGCTTGATGTCGTTGGAGGCAACGCCAACATCAACTGATGACCTTGCGAGCTCGCATCATGTGGCGCGGCATTCTCATCCTTCTCCTGCTGGCGGTATCAATCGCTACCGCCGACACGCGACCCCGCCAGATCAATCCGATCCCATTCTCGCACGAGCCGTGCAGCGTGCTCGACGGCCGGCCCTGTACGCCGTCTTATTGCAGCCCGCTCGAGCCCGGCCCCTGCATTCCCGAGATCGACTATCCCTACGGCCAAAACCTCCAGCTTACGATCGAGAGCGTGCCGTCCGATGCCGACCGCGCCAAATACCGCAAGCCAGGTCACGATCTCGACACGATCGGCGATCTCTTCGCCGAGCTGCGCAGCTGCTGGTCGCCGCCATCTGACAAGGCTCGCGCGGGCATGCAGATGTCGGTGCGCTTCAGCTTCAACAAGGCGGGCGGCCTGATCGGCCCGCCGCGCCTCACATACGCGACCGCGGGCGTGCCCTCCGAGACCCGCACGACCTATCTCGACGCCATCAATGCATCGTTGAACGCATGTCTGCCGCTGAAGTTCACCAGCGGCCTTGCCGGCGCGCTGGCGGGCCGGCCCATTGCGATCCGCTATGTCGACAACAGGCAATCCCCGAACTGACCCGCTATCGCGTTCAGCCCGAGCGGTTCGATCACCGTGAGAGGTGTCTTCTCAATTCAGCAATTTCCAGTTGCTTAGCTTGCGTACGATCGTGGCTTCGATGTCTTCGATCTGATCGAACTCCTCATAGGTGACCCCGTGGAGATCCGATGGCAGCTTCAGTGGTTTCTTCAGCAGGATGGCCACTCGGTCGAACGCGCGGAATTTGGCGAAGAGTAGCCCCATCTCGAAGATGACATTCTCGCGCGCGCGCGCCGTGAGTTCATCGTTGGCTTTTCCCAAGCGTCCCACGTCGTCGGGCGTGGCAAGGATGAAGCCTGCCTTGCACGTTCGGATCAGTTCCTCCAGCGCCGACAGGATCGTCGCTGCATTCTTGTCTTCTCGCAGCAGCACCTTCGGATTGACCCTGTTGTCGCGCAAGATCGATTCCAGTTTCTGCCGGCTCCTTTCGTCCCGTCCATGCACGATGAAGACGTTACGATCGAGCTGAAGCTCCGGGTGCGGCGTATGCAGGGCCAGCGCAAGAATGTCGGTATAGGCTTCCAGAACGCGCATATCCTCCGAGGAGAACACCTTTTCCTGGATATTGTTATGGAAGCAAGCGACACCAAACGGTTCGCGGCCTTTTCCTAGTTTGATCGGAAAGCAGACCATGTTCTGGATAGGGCTGTCGCCGTAGAACTCGCCGCCTTGCGCGCGTGAAAAGACGGTCGGCGTGCCCGTGCGGAAGCAATTGCCGGCGATGGTGCCGCGGTAGCCCAACGTCGGTGGGAAGCGGGCCCGCGCTTGAGGATCCAGCAATTCCTTGTCGAACAGGAAGTCGTCCTCGTTGAAGAGGACCAGCCTCTCCATTTTGGGGTGGTCGATCAGGACCGATCCCGCATCGGCAGCCGGGCTGATCGCGATTGCGGTTTGCAGGAATTCGACGATGATCGCCTCCTGCGAACGGCCATGGGAGGCTCGAAGAAAATCCAGTATTCTCGGATCAAAACTGATTTTGTCGGCCATAATGAACTGTCCGATCTATCTGCAATGTCGAGATCATATTCCGCCGGTCGCCGAATTCAACAAGAAGTTGTCTTTCGGGGTCCTGGCCCGTAGCTTTGACCTATCAACGCCAGATTGCCCCGGGGCCGTTATTCGATGGACGCCAGGACCAGCTATTTCCTCTTTCTGCTCACACTCCATTCGTCGCTGCTGATCACCAGCACGGTCGCCGGCTCGAAACTGTTCGCGCTGCCTTTTGGCCTGGACGCCAGTGCGACGGTCTTCAGCTATCTGCTGACATTCATCATTGTCGACACGATCGCTGAGCTGTTCGGCAGGGAGTATTCCAGGCGGGTGATCAATCTGGGCTTGCTCAGCATGGCCTTGTCTGCCGTCTATTTCGAGTTTGCCGCCTATCTCCCGCCAGCTCCAGGCTGGCACCACCAGCAGGATTTCGAAACGGTCGTCAGCTCGTCCGTTCGAATCTGGATCGGAGGCTGGATCGCCTACATGGTGAGCCAGCACTTCGACCTGTCGTTCTTTCTCCGGTTGCGCCGGACGGCATTCGGCAAGAGGTCCGTGGTGCTGTCGGCATGGCTCAGCCTGATGTTGGCTCAGCTGCTGGACACCGTCATATTTGTGTCGATCGCATTCTACGGTACCGGCGTCGTCATGCCGACAATCATTGGCCAGTATCTGATCAAGCTGCTCTTCTCCACAATTGCCGCGCCTCTGGTGAAGTTGAGCATCTCGATGGGACGAGACTGGATCGAAGCGCGAAGCGGAAAGCTGGCCGAGAAGGACTGATGCATTGCGTTTCGCGGGGTGAAGATGATAGCTGATGGAGTACGGTCTGACGCAAGGGGATGTCATGGGTCTGGTGGTGATGATCCTGGGGCTGGTGCTGTTCTTCGCGGCCCATATTTTCACGACGAAGCGTAAGGCGCGCGCGCAGGCCATCGCGAGGCTGGGCGAGGGAACCTACAAGATCCTCTACACCCTGGTCTCGTTCGCGGGGCTCGCGCTGATCATTTGGGGCTTCGCCCATTACCGCAGCTCCGGCTGGATCGATGTCTGGTATCCGCCGAAAGCGATGAAGCACATCACGGTCGCGCTGATGCTGCCCGCGGTGATCCTGGTGGTCGCCTCTTATTTGCGCGGCCGCATCTATGCGACGCTGAAACATCCGATGCTGGCCGGCGTCAAGCTGTGGGCGGCGGCGCATCTTTTGGCCAACGGCGATCTCGGCTCCATCATCCTGTTCGGCTCGTTCCTGGGCTGGGCGGTGTATGATCGCATCTCGCTGAAGCATCGCACCGACGCCGGCGGCCCGCCGATTCCAGTCGGCGGCGTCAGCAACGATCTGATCGCGGTCGCGGTCGGCGTCGTCGCCTATCTCGCGCTGGCCTTCGCGTTCCATCCGGTCGTGATCGGCGTTCCCGTCATCGGCGGTTAGCCGGTCAGCACAAGACGTGATCCGGCTATCCGTGCGCGGAAGGTGACAAAACGACAAGCCGAGGACGTTCCGATGGACTGGTCGCAATCTCAGATTCCGCCGCTGCGGCTCGAGGCGCGCTTTGGCGATCGGATGGTGCCGGCCTTTTGCGACCGGCCGGCGAACCTGTGGGCGATGATTGCGGACGCCTGCGCCCGCAACGGCGATGGCGAGGCGCTGATCGCAGGCGATGTCCGGCTGAGCTGGCGGCAGGTGGTGGAGCAGGCGACGCGGATCGCGGCGGGGTTTCGCAAGCTGGGATTACAGCGGGGGGATCGTGTCGCCATCCTGCTCGGCAACCGCATCGAATTTCCGCTGCTCCTGTTTGCCGCCGCGCATGAGGGGCTGGTGACCGTGCTGCTCAGCACGCGCCAGCAGAAGCCGGAGATTGCCTATGTCCTCGCCGATTGCGGCGCCAAGATCCTGATCCACGAAGCTGCGCTTGCCGAGCGGCTGCCCGGTGCGCAGGACGTGCCCGATCTGATCCACCGCATCGCCATCGACGACGATCCGGCTCGCTCGCGCTTCGCCGTGCTCGCCGACAACCCGCCAGCCTTGGCGCCGGTCGAGGTGAGCGAAGAGGACACCGCGATGATCCTCTACACCTCGGGGACAACAGGCAAGCCGAAGGGCGCGATGCTCGCCCATTGCAACATCGTCCATTCCTCGATGGTGTTCGTGTCCTGCCTGCAATTGACGGCAGCGGACCGCTCGATCGCGGCCGTGCCGCTCGGCCATGTCACCGGTGTCGTCGCCAACATCACGACCATGATCCGCAGCTGTGGCGCGCTGATCATCATGCCCGAGTTCAAGGCGGCCGATTACCTCAAGCTCGCCGCGCGCGAGCGCGTCACCTACACGGTGATGGTGCCGGCGATGTACAATCTCTGTCTGCTTCAGCCTGACTTCGACAGCTACGATCTGTCGAGCTGGCGCGTCGGCGGTTTTGGCGGCGCGCCGATGCCGGTTGCGACCATCGAGAAGCTCAAGGCGAAGATTCCCGGCCTGAAGCTGATGAACTGCTACGGCGCGACCGAGACGACGTCACCCTCGACGATCATGCCGGGTGAGGTGACCGAGAGCCATATCGACAGCGTCGGCCTGCCGTGCCCTGGCGCGCGCATCGTGGCGGTGGATCCGGACGGGCGCGAACTGCCTCGCGGCGAGATCGGCGAACTCTGGATCCAGAGCGCCTCCGTCATCAGGGGCTATTGGAATAATCCGAAGGCGACCGCCGAGAGCTTTACCGCCGGCTTCTGGCACTCCGGCGATCTCGGTTCGGTCGATGCGGAAGGGTTCGTCCGTGTGTTCGACCGGCAGAAGGACATGATCAACCGCGGCGGCCTGAAAATCTATTCGGCCGAGGTCGAATCCGTGTTGGCCGGCCACCCCGCCGTGGTCGAGAGCGCGATCATCGCCAAGGCCTGCCCGGTGCTCGGCGAGCGCGTTCACGCCGTGGTGGTGACGCGCGCGCCCGTCGCCGGCGAGGCACTGCGTGCCTGGTGCGCGGAGCGCCTGTCCGACTACAAGGTTCCCGAGACCATGGCGATCACGGCGGACCCACTTCCGCGCAATGCCAACGGCAAGGTGCTGAAACGGCAACTGCGGGAGCTCCTGGAAGCCTGAACCGGGCAGGCCATCCCGGGCTCTCCCGGGTAGTTAACGCCTTGATCGGGCTCGCTTTGCCTTGCCAGCGCCATATCGTTAGGGTACCTCGCCGCCACGCGGGGACGGGATTCCTGACGCGGGCGCTTCGGCGCGCGCACCCGGATGGGCATGGGATTAGCATAAGTGTCTGAATTATTTGACGAAGTCGACGAGGAAGTACGTCGCGAACAGTTCAAGAAGCTGTGGGACAAATATTCGATTGTCTTCATCGCCCTGATGGTGCTGGTCGTGGCCGCCGCCGCTGGCTGGCAGGGTTATAAGTATTTGGAGGCCAGGAAGGCCGCCGAAGCCGGTGCCGCCTTCGAGAAGGCCGCCGAGCTGTCCGAGCAGGATAAGCATGCGGAGGCGGAGGCTGCCTTCACCGAGCTCGCCGCCAAGGCGCCGTCGGGCTATCGCACCCTGGCGCGGCTGCGCGCCGCCGCCGAGGCCGCTAACCGCGATCCCAAGGCCGCCGCCAAGATGTATGACGAACTTGCTGCCGACCGCGGCGTGGGCGGTGAGTGGCAGGATCTGGCGAAGATCCGCGCCGCCGGCCTGCTGCTCGACAGCGCCAGCTATGCCGACCTGCAGCAGCGGCTGGAGTCATCCGCCGCGCCCAAGTCGACGTTCCGCCACAGCGCCCGCGAGATGCTGGCGCTGTCCGCCTGGCGCAACAACGACATGACCGCGGCCCGCAAATGGCTCGACGCGATTGGTGAAGACGGCGAAACGCCGCCCGGCCTGCGCTCGCGCGCCGAGGCTCTCCAGGCCCTGCTGCCGCCCGTCGCCAAGAGCTGACGACGGCCCTCTGACGTAACGAGACACAAGATGCGCCGCACGCCACGCTTGATCGCAGCCGCCGTCCTGATCGCCTTCACCGGCGTCCTGGGCGGCTGCTCCAGCTTTGATCCAAGCGACATGCTCGACTTCCTCGACACCAAGAAGAAGCTGCCGGGCGACCGCAAGCCGGTGTTCCCGGAAGGCGTGCCGGGGCTCGAGCAGGGCGTCCCGAAGGATCTGTACAAGGGGGCGCATCAGCAGCCCGATCCGAATGCGCCTGCGGTCGCGGCTTTGCCCGCGGAGCCGCCGACCGAGCCGGCCAAGCCGGCGAAGGGAGCCAAGGCGAAGCACACGAGGCAGCCGGCCGCCGCAGCTGTTGCGCCGGCTGAGGCGCCTGCGGGTGAAGTTGACGGCGAGGCCCAGCCGGAGGCGGCGCCGGCCACGGCCGCTCCGCCGCCCAAGCACAAGATCGTCCGCAAGCGCACCACTGCGCCGCCACCGGATCAGCCGGTCCAGCAGGCGCAACCGACACAGACCACTCAGCAGCAGTCGCAGGGTGGTTTCCCGGCGCCGCTGCCGAGCGGCAGCTTCTCGCGCTAATTTTTCCATTACATTGACAGGCGCCGCCCCGGCAGCGCACGAATGACCGATGTCCTTCACGATCGCCATCATCGGCCGGCCCAATGTCGGCAAATCGACGCTGTTCAACCGCCTGGTCGGACAGAAGCTCGCGCTCGTCGATGACCTGCCGGGCGTCACCCGCGATCGCCGCGAGGGCGAGGCCAGGCTCGGCGATCTCGAATTCACCATCATCGACACCGCCGGCCTCGACGAGGGCGCTAAGGGCTCGCTGACCGCGCGCATGCAGGAGCAGACCGAGGCCGCGATCGCGCAGGCGGACGCGCTGTTCTTCGTCATCGATGCCCGCGTCGGCCTCACGCCGACCGATCGCGCCTTCGCCGATTTTGCCCGCAAGGCCAACAAGCCGGTGCTGCTGGTCGCCAACAAGAGCGAGGGCAAGCACGGCGATGCCGGCGCGATGGAGGCGTTTGCGCTCGGCCTCGGCGATCCCATTCAGATCTCGGCCGAACACGGCGAGGGCATGGGCGAGCTCTACGATGAACTCGCCAAGCTGATGCCGGAGCCCGTCGACGAAGACGAGAGCGAGGACGACGCGCCGCTCTCGGAGGAAGAGGCCGCGACGCGTCCGATCCGGGTCGCCATCGTCGGCCGGCCCAATGCCGGCAAGTCGACGCTGATCAACCATCTGCTCGGCGAGGAGCGCCTGCTGACGAGCCCGGAGGCCGGCACCACGCGCGATTCCATCGCGGTCGAGATCAACTGGAAGGGCCGCGATTTTCGCGTGTTCGACACCGCAGGCCTGCGACGGCGCTCGCGCATCGAGGAGAAGCTGGAAAAGCTCTCGGTCGCGGACGCACTGCGCGCGGTGCGTTTTGCCGAAGTCGTCGTGATGATGATGGATGCGCAGAACCGCTTCGAGGAGCAGGATCTTCGCATCGCCGATTTGATCGAGCGCGAGGGGCGAGCTGTCGTGCTCGCCGTCAACAAATGGGACCTGATGGAGAGCAAGGGTGGCGGCGCGATCTCGGGCCTGCGCCGCGATGCCGATCACTTGCTGCCGCAGGTCAAGGGCGTGCCGATCGTGGCGGTCTCCGGCCTGATGGGCGAGGGCATCGATCGCCTGATGCAGGCGATCCAGGATGCCTATGCGCTCTGGAACAGGCGTGTATCGACCTCGGCGCTGAACCGCTGGTTTGAGCAGGCGGTGCAGGCCAATCCGCCGCCCGCCGTGTCCGGCCGCCGACTGAAGCTGAACTACATCACGCAGACCAAGGCGCGCCCGCCGAGCTTCGTTCTGTTCTGCTCGCGCGCGGACGCGGTGCCGCAGTCCTATTTGCGCTACCTGATCAATTCCATGCGCGAGACGTTCGAGTTGCCGGGCACGCCGGTGCGCATCACCTTGCGCGAGAAGGCCAATCCCTTCGCACACAAGCGCAAGCGGCCGTCGTGAGCAACGAGGCCGGCCAGGCGACAGCGCAAGGCGCGCCGCCGGTCCGGCGCGGCGCGGTGGCCTTCATCTTCGTCACCATCCTGCTGGACATGCTCGCGCTCGGCGTGATCATGCCGATCCTGCCTAAGCTGATCGAGAGCTTCGTCGACAACGACACCGCGCATGCGGCCCGCATCTTCGGCTTGTTCGGCACCGCCTGGGCGCTGATGCAGTTCGTGTTCTCGCCGCTGCTCGGCGCGTTGTCGGACCGCTTCGGGCGGCGGCCGGTGGTGCTATTGTCGAATTTTGGGCTCGCGGCCGACTACGTGCTGATGGCGCTGGCGCCGTCGCTGGTCTGGCTGTTCATCGGCCGGGTGATCTCGGGCATCACCTCGGCGAGCATCTCGACCGCCTTCGCCTACATCTCGGATATCACACCGCCGGAGCGGCGCGCGGCGGTCTTCGGCAGGATTGGCGCGGCTTTCGGTGCGGGCTTCATCCTGGGGCCGGCGCTCGGCGGCCTGCTCGGCGACATCGATCCGCGCTTGCCGTTCTGGGCCTCGGCAGCCCTCAGCTTCGCCAATGCGCTTTACGGGCTCTTCGTCCTGCCCGAATCGCTCGCGCCCGACAAGCGCGCGCCGTTCCGCTGGCGAAGCGCCAGTCCGATCGGGGCGCTGCGTCTGTTGCGATCCAATGCGGTGCTCTCCGCCTTGTCGGTCGTCAACTTCATCGCACAGGTTGCGCATGTCGTGCTGCCCTCGACCTTCGTGCTCTATGCGACCTATCGCTACGGCTGGGATTCCAAGACGGTGGGGTTGACGCTCGCCATGGTCGGCATCTGCGCCATGGTGGTGCAGGGGCTCGCCATCGGCCCGATCGTGCGCGTGCTCGGCGAGCGGAACGCGCTGCTGCTGGGCCTGTGCTGTGGCGCGCTCGGCTTCGTGGTCCTCGGCGCGGCGCCGACCGGACCGCTATCCTGGATCGGAATTCCCATTTTGGCGCTGTGGGGCATCTCGGGTGCGGCGTCGCAAGCGCTGATGACGCGGCTGGTTGCGCCCGATCAGCAGGGTCAGCTGCAGGGCGCGACCGCGAGCGTGCAGAGCGTCTCGCAGCTCGTCGGCCCGTTCCTGTTCACGCTGACCTTTTCCTATTTCATCGGCGCCAGCGCGCCGCTGCATCTGCCCGGCGCGCCGTTCCTGCTCGCGGCGGCGTTGATGGTGGTCTGCGTGGCGATCGCGGTGCGGACGCTGGGCGGGACAAGAACGGTCTCGTAGTTTCGTAAGGTGGGCAAAGGCGCCATTGTGCCGTGCCCACCATCTCGTTCCGCATTCAAAGGGATCGTGGGCACGCTTCGCTTTGCCCACCCTACGGCTGAGCCAAGCCTTCAGAACCGTAGGGCGGATTAGCGAAAGCGTAATCCGCCATCTTGCGTGACGCGAGAGAAGTGGTGGGTTACGCCCTGCGGACTGCGCGTCGCGCGGCCGCAGGGCTAACCCACCCTACGTTTCTATGCGGTCACTTCTTCACCAGCGGGCAATCGCTGTCCTTGAGCGGCTTAGCGGCGTCTTCCGCTGAGATCGTGGCGATCTGCTTGTAATAGTCCCACGGTCCCTTCGACTCCTCGGGCTTCTTCACCTCGAACAGGTAAGCCGGGATGAGACGGCGGCCGTCCTGGCGCAGCGGGCCGTTGCCGAACAGCGGATCGTCGGTCGGCAGCTCCTTCATCTTGGCGACGACCTTGGCGCCGTCATGGGGATTGCCGCCGAGCGCTTCCATCGCCTTCAGATAGTGCAGCACCATCGCGTAATTGCCGGCCTGGGTCATCGACGGCATCGCGTTCTTGCTGGCCAGCGCCGAGAAGCGCTTGGACCATTCGCGGGTCTTGTCGTTCAGGTCCCAGTAGAAGGATTCGGTGAAGGTCAGGCCCTGCGCGGTCTTCAAGCCCAGCGAATGCACATCGTTGATGAACAGCAGCAGCGCGGCGAGCTTCTGGCCGCCCTGGACGATGCCGAACTCGGCCGCCTGCTTGATGGCGTTGGTGGTGTCGCCGCCCGCATTGGCGAGGCCGATGATCTTGGACTTCGACGATTGCGCCTGGAGCAGGAAGGACGAGAAGTCCGCCGTGTTGAGCGGGTGCTTGACGCCGCCGAGCACCTTGCCGCCATTGGCGGTGACGACGGCGCTGGTATCGCGTTCCAGCGCGTGACCGAACGCATAGTCGGCGGTGAGGAAGAACCAGCTGTCGCCGCCCGCCTTGGTCAGCGCCTTGCCGGTGCCGTTGGCGAGCATGTAGGTGTCGTAGGTATAGGAGACCGTGTTCGGCGTGCAGGCCTTGCCGGTGAGGTCCGCGGTGGCCGCGCCCGAATTGAGCAGCACCGCATTCTTTTCCTTGACGAGGTTGCTGACTGCCAGCGCGACGCCGGAGCTCGGCGTGTCCGCGATCGCATCGACCTTATCGTTGTCGATCCACTGCCGGGCGATGTTGACGCCGACGTCGGGCTTGTTCTGGTGATCGCCGCTGAGCACGTCGATCTTCCAGCCCTTCTTGAGCAGGCCGGAATCCTCGACCGCCATCTTGATTGCGACCACGGAGTTCGGGCCGCCGATGTCGGCATAGAGGCTCGACATGTCGTTGAGCACGCCGATCTTGACGGTCTTGTCCTGGGCAAAGGCGGATGTGGCAAAACCGAAAGCGGCACAGGCCAGAAGGGCCGCGGAGCGGCGTGCGAACGTCGTCGTCATGAAAGGTTTCCTCCATTGTCAAATATGCGGACGGCTTTCTTGCGGAGCCTTGTTCCGGCTGATGGCTCTAGCCTGTCCCACGGCCGGCGGCAATGCGCCTAAAGCCGGATGACGCTGCGTCGTAGCGTCATCGCTCGGTTAATTTTTGGACAAAATGCGTCAAGACGCTATTTGAGCGCGTCCGATGTCAGCTTGAATTTCTGGATGCGCTTTCCGGTGTCGACCTCGGCGGTATAGACATTACCCTTGGCGTCAATCGCCATGGCGTGCACCCAGTGGAACTGACCAGCGTTGCGGCCGCTGTGCCCGAAGCTGCCGACCACGCTGCCGTCCTCGCGCTTGATGACCCTGATCTCGTTGTTCTCGCCGTCGGCGCTGAGCAGATAGGTCTGCTTCGGATCGGGCCAGATCGCGATGTCCCACACCGCGCCGTTGCCGAGCGTGTTCTTCTCGAAGAAGAACTCCTTCACGAAGCTGCCGTCCTTCCTGAATACCTGGATGCGGTTGTTGATGCGGTCGCAGACATAGACGAGACCGTCATTGGCGAGCTTGACGCAGTGGACGGGATTGCCGAATTGCTGTGCGACCTGCGCCTTGGGGTCGTAAGGCGCCTGCTTGGCGTCGTCGGGCTTGTTGCCGTAGGCGCCCCAGTGCCGCTTGTAGGCGAGCGTGGTCGCATCGAACACGATGACGCGGCGGTTGCCATAGCCGTCGGCGACGTAGATTTCATTCGCCCCCTTGTCGATCGCGGTTTCGGCGGGCTTGCCGAGCTGCGTCGTGTCGTTGCTGCCGAGGCTCGGCGCAATCTTGCCGATCTGGGCGACGAACTTGCCGTCGAGCGTGAATTTCAGGATCGCGTTGTCGTTGTCGGCATTGCCGCCGACCCAGACGAAGCCGCGCTCGTCGACCTCGATGCCGTGCTCGCGGCCGACCCATTCGTAGCCCTGGCCTGGACCGCCCCAGGACCGCAGGAGATTGCCGTCGACGTCGAATTCGAGCACGGGCGGCGCCGACACGCAGCATTTCGAGCGTGGCGGGGTGAGGCTTGCGCCTTTCTCGTCGTCGGTGAGCGAGCGCGGGCGATGGATCACCCAGATGTGGCCCTGCCAGTCGACGGTGATGCCGCCGACCTGGCCGAGGATCCAGTTGTTGGGCAGCGGCTTTGGCCAGGCGGGATCGACCGCGAAGGTCGGCACGTCACCCGCGGTCGCGGTGCCAGGAAGCACAAACGCGATGGCTGCGATCAGAATGGAGACGGCGTGAGAGACATTTGCGAGCGCACGTGCAAGATCTGCGCGATGCCATGAAGCCATGGCAACCTCCCTTTTTTGGCTTCACGGCTTGCTGCCGCCTAAGCGCGGGCAGTCAATCGCGGGGAGGCAGTCAAGTCAATCAGGCCGGCGAACGGAAGCTCATCAGGTTGCGCGTCTTGTAATCGTAGAACTTGCCGGTCTCGGTCCAATCGGGCGCGCACATCGGCACGATCAATTCGGCGACCTGCTCGGGCGTATCGAGCGTCGCCGGGTCTTCGCCCGGCATCAGCGTGGCGCGCATGCGGGTGCGGACCGGGCCGGGGTTGAACAGATTGACGCGCAGCTTCGTGTTCGCGGTCTCCTGCGCCCAGGCGCGCGCCAGCGTCTCCAGCGCGGCCTTGGACGCCGCGTAGGGGCTGACATAGGCGGTGGCCTTGTTGGCGGCGCCCGAGGTGATGAACACGGCACGGCCGGCGTCGGACTGCTTCAGCAGCGGCTCCATGCAGCGGATCAGCTGGAAGTTCGCGGACACGTTGATCGCCATCACGTCGTTGAAGCTCTTCAGCTCGATATGACCGATCGGCGAGGAGGGGCCGAGCACGCCGGCATTGCCGACGAGGATGTCGAGCTTGCCGTAGCGCTCGTGCAGGCCGGCACCGAGACGCGCGATGCCGTCGGAATCGGTAAGATTGAGCGGCACCAGCGTGGCGCTGCCGCCAAGTTTGCGGATCTCGTCGTCGAGCTCTTCCAGCCCGCCCTGCGTGCGCGCCACCGCCACGATATGCGCCCCGGCCTTCGCCAAAGCGAGTGCGGTGGCATAGCCGATGCCGCGCGAGGCGCCGGTGACGAGAGCGATGCGGTCAGCGAGGGGCTTTGTCATGGCGGGGTTTTACAGGCGTGGATGGCCGGGACAAGCCCGGTCGAGACAAAATCCGACCGCATACCGGGGTCAGGGCTGGTAGTTCTCTAATTCCCAAGAGCCGAGGAGGCCAACCTTTTCGGCCACCTCTTTCCAGCTGTTGCCCATGCATCGTTGGCAATAGCCACGCACGTATCGCTCAAGCGCAGGGTAGTCGTATTCCTTGACGAACAGGAAGTGTCTTCCCGGGACATGAGTGTCTTTCATGTTCTCCGCGAACCACTCCGGTGTGCACAAAGTGAATCCGAAAGATTCCTCGCCCGGCCCGCCAGCCGGGCCGACCCTTGCAGAAATGTAGATTCCGAACGGCCCGTCACGCTGAAATCCTTCCAGCGATGGCGTGTCGCTGCATGTCAGCTGCCTGAGATTGGCGACAACGACCACGCTCGCGCCGTCAGCTCGCCTCGGCCAGCAGCGACAATTGCCGCGGCTGCTGCTCGGTCTGGGTCTGGTCGGTGAGGTGGGTCGGATATGCACCGGTAAAACAATGATCCGAGAACTTTGGGTTGGCGGGGTCGCGGCCGGGCTCGCCCATGGCGCGGTACATGCCGTCGATCGACAGGAAGGCGAGCGAGTCGGCGCCGATGATCTCGCGCATTTCCTCCAGCGAATGCGTCGCGGCCAGGAGGCCGCCGCGGTCGGGCAGGTCGATGCCGTAATAGTCGGGATAGAGGATCGGCGGCGAGGCGAGGCGGAAGTGCACTTCCTTGGCGCCGGCATCGCGCATCATGCGCACGATCTTCTTCGAGGTGGTGCCGCGCACCAGCGAGTCGTCGATCAGGATGATGCGCTTGCCTTCGATCGCGGCGCGGTTGGCCGAATGCTTCATGCGCACGCCGGATTCGCGGATCGCCTGCGTCGGCTGGATGAAGGTGCGGCCGACATAGTGGTTGCGGATGATGCCGAGCTCGAACGGCACGCCGGAATGCTGGCTGTAGCCGACCGCGGCGGGCACGCCCGAATCCGGCACCGGCACCACGACGTCGATCGGCACGTGGCTCTCGCGCGCGAGCTGCGCACCGAAGGCCTTGCGGACCTCGTAGACCGAGCGGCCGTGCACGACGGAATCCGGACGGGCGAAATAGATGTATTCGAAGATGCAGGGACGCGGCGCCATCGGCGGAAACGGCTTGTGGATGTCCTGGCCGTTCTCGTCGAACACGATGACTTCACCCGGCTCGATGTCACGGACGAAGCGCGCGCCGATGATGTCGAGCGCGCAGGTCTCGGACGTCAGGATCGGGCAGCCGTCGAGCTCGCCGAGCACCAGCGGACGGATGCCGCGCGGATCGCGCGCGCCGACCAGCTTCTTGTTGGTCAGCGAGACCAGCGCATAGGCGCCTTCGATCTCGCGCAGCGCGTCGACATAGCGTTCGATGAAGCGGCCGCGCCGGGAACGCGCAACCAGGTGCAGGATCACTTCGGTGTCGGTGGTCGACTGCATCATCGCGCCGTGGCGCACGAGCTCGCGGCGCAGCGTCAGGCCGTTGGTGAGGTTGCCGTTATGGGCGACCGCAAGGCCGCCGGCATTGAGCTCGGCGAACAGCGGCTGCACGTTGCGCAGGATGGTGGCGCCCGTGGTGGAGTAGCGGACATGGCCGACGGCCATGTTGCCGGGCAGGCGGTCGATCACCTCGCGGCGGGAGAAGGTGTCGCCGACGAGGCCGAGCCGGCGTTCTGAGTGAAAACGGCTGCCGTCGTAGGAGACGATGCCCGCGGCTTCCTGGCCGCGGTGCTGAAGGGCGTGCAGGCCGAGCGCGGTGATGGCGGCGGCGTCGGGGTGACCGTAGATGCCGAAGACGCCGCATTCCTCGCGCAGCGTATCCCCTTCCAGATCGTCCTGAACCTCTAGCGCGGCCGGGCCTGGACCGGCGTTTGGATCGAGATCAAGTTGGGCGTCCTGGTCAGGGTGTCGCATCTCGTCCACGCCTCTCTTTTAGGGGCAATCAACGCGCCGCAGGTTTCTCGATCAGTTTCTTCAAACTGTCACGAGCAGGTTTACTGTATCCGTCGCCACTGCCCGAGGGCTGCTGCTCGGAATCAGCTTGATCATCATCTGGTTTGTTTTTCTTGAATCTCTTCAAGATGGTGTTCTCGGGGTCATCCGGCAAGAGCGACTTCAGCCAATCTCCCGTCGAATCAAGCACAGTTCGGGACTTTGCGCCGCGGACCCAATCCGGCTGCTGCTTGTCGGGAACCAGCCAGATGAAGAACTGGTAAGCTACCACGACGATCAAAAGGCCGCGAGCGAGGCCAAACAGGAAACCCAGGGTTCGATCCAGCGCGCCGATGCGCGAATCCAGGATCATGTCGGAGATCCGGACCGTAATCACGGAGACCACGACCAGGGTGCCGACAAATACGCCGGCGATCACGACCACGGTCGCGACGGTGTCGTTATTGAAGTAGGTCTTTGCGGTCGGCAGCAGCTTCGAGAACGAGTACAGCGTCACGATCGCCGCGGCGCCCCAGGCTGCGATCGACAGGATTTCGCGCATGAAGCCGCGGACCAAGGCAAGCAGGCCCGAAATTAGCATCACACCGAGCAGGATCAGGTCGAGGATGGTAACTGGCATCGGCTGGTCTGGTCCGCTCGTACTTCAAAGGTGCTCTAGCGAATCGGTGTTTGGCCGCTGCCCTAAAAGAGGGGCAGACGGCGTTCCCGGCAAGGCCGCAACCACGCAATCCCACGCTGCTTTTGTGACGGCTGTATAGCGGCGGGGGCCTCCGGCGTCACCTCCACCTAACCCTCTCCACGGCGGAATCTTGCCGGTGTGGCATTTTTCTCTGCCGGCGCGTTCGATTCGCCCCGGCGGGAGCCACGGGCGGCGATCTCGGCCACCAATGTCGTCAGGCTGTTGACCGCGTTCAGCGTCAATCCGGCATCGCCGCCGGTCTCACCGCGGGCCGATTCGGGCAGCACAGCACGCTGAAAGCCGAGTTTCGCGGCTTCCTTCAGCCGGGCCGGGGTCTGTGCCACCGGCCGCACCACGCCGGACAGCGAGATCTCGCCGAAATAGACCGCATCCGTGGGCAACTGCGCGTTAACCAGAGAGGACACCAGCGCCGCCGCGGCGGCCAGATCCGCCGCCGGCTCGTGGATGCGCAGGCCGCCGGCGACGTTCAGATAGACGTCGTGGCCGGACAGCTTGACCCCGCAATGGGCCTCCAGCACCGCCAGCACCATCGACAGCCGGCTTGGATCCCAGCCGACCACCGCTCGCCGCGGCGTGCCGAGCGAGGTCGGGGCCACCAGCGCCTGCAATTCGACCAGAACGGGCCGGGTGCCCTCGATACCCGCAAAGACTGCGGTGCCTGGCGTGCCGAGATCGCGCTCGGACAGGAACAGTTCCGAGGGGTTGGTGACTTCGCGCAGGCCCAGGCCCGTCATCTCGAACACGCCGATCTCGTCGGTCGGGCCGAACCGGTTCTTCACGGCGCGCAGGATGCGGAATTGCTGCGAACCTTCGCCCTCGAACGACATCACCGCGTCGACCATGTGCTCGACGACGCGGGGACCGGCGATCTGGCCGTCCTTGGTGACGTGGCCGACCAGGATGATGGCCGCGCCCGTCTTCTTGGCGAAACGGATCAGTGCCTGCGCCGAGGCGCGCACCTGCGTCACCGTGCCGGGCGCCGATTCCACCGTGTCGGTCCACATGGTCTGGATCGAATCGATCACGATCAGCCGGGGCACCGCGCCCTCCGACAGCGTCGAGACGATGTCCTCGACAGAGGTCTCGGCCGCGAGCTGCACCGGTGCGTCCGACAGCCCGAGACGTTCGGCGCGCAGGCGCACCTGCGCGACCGCCTCTTCGCCGGAGATGTAGACGACGCGGTGGCCGGCGCGCGCCAGCAGGCTGGTCGCCTGCGTCAGCAGCGTCGATTTGCCGATGCCGGGATCGCCGCCGACCAGCAGCACCGAGCCGCGGACGAAGCCGCCGCCGGTGACGCGGTCGAGCTCGCTCATTCCCGAGGACAGGCGCGGCGCGTCCGGGCTCTTTCCGGCCAGGCTCTCCAGCGCGAACGTTCGCCCCTTGCGCCTGGAACGGATCGACACCGGCACGCTGCCGCTGGTGTCCTCCTCGGCAAGCGTATTCCACTCGCCGCAGGACTCGCACTTGCCCTGCCAGCGGTTATAGGCCGCGCCGCAATTCTGGCAGACGAAGGAGAGGGTGTTCTTGGCCATGGATGTGTTGAGTCGTTGCCCTGTGTAGGTGCTTAGCACGATCCGAGATGGGGGTGCGAAGCGTTCCTCGCTACCGCGCTCTCGGCAACTCGTCCTTGCGCTTGCAAAGCAGGTAGGATTTCCCGTCGATCTTGATCGTGCCGTTCGCGCCCGGCGCCAGCTTGATCGTGACCTTACTGCCGTTCACACCCTTGGTGTAATCGTCCCAGAACTCGAAGCAGGTGGCGGACAGCACGAGGCCGTTACCGGCCGGCGTCTTGCGGTCGATGCGGCAGTGGTTTTCGTAGCGATCGACCAGCGGGGCTGGCTTGCCCTTGATCACGTTGTCCAGGTCGATCATCGTCTTGCTGTCCGGGCCGTCGTTGTCGCGGCAATCCTTTTTCGTCGAGGCCCACAAGCCGTCGAACGGCTCCGCGGCCAACGCTGGCGATGTTGCGAAGAGGACGATTCCGGCGGCGGCGATCATGGGAACGTTGCGCATGCAGGTCCTTTGCTCGGCGGTATGTCTCGGAGGCGGCAGTCAGAATGCGTTCAACAGCATCGTCACGCCGGCCGCCAGCATGATGCCGTCCATCAACAGGCGGAACATCTCCGGCTTCAGGTGCAGCACGAAGCGCTTGGCGACGAAGGCGCCAACCATCAGCGATGAACCCGCGATCAATCCCTTCAGGGCGACATCGGCGGTCAGCGCCCCGAAGCGTTCGAACGTCACCGACTTGCTGAGATAAAGCCCCAACGACGAGGCCGCTTCGGTGGCGAGGAAGGCGCCCTTGCTGAGCCCATAGAACAGGAACAGCGGCACGCTGAGCGGGCCGGTCGAGACCACGATGCCGGTGAGATAGCCGATGATGGCGCCGCCGATGGCGAGGTGCCAGAGATTGGCCTTGAGGTCGTGCCGCGCCAGGAAGTGCCGCACCGGCACCATCGCGATCAGGAAAAGGCCGATGGCGAGATCGACGGCGCGCGAGGGCAGCGCCAGCAGCGTGCGCGCGCCGAGCGCTGCGGCTGGAATGCCGGTTACCGAATAGGCGGCGCAGGCCCGCCAGTCGACCTCGCGCCACCAGGCCAGGATCCGTGAAAAATTCGCCATGACGGAGGCCACCGCCATGATCGGCACGGCCTCCTTCGGCCCATAGGCATAGACCAGCACCGGCATCAGCATGATCGACGATCCCGTGCCGACGATGCCTGAGATGGTGCCGGCGATGAGGCCGACGGTGAGGACGAAGAGGAAGGCCAAGGCAGTCTCCACGAATCGGGAGAGTTTAGCCGTGGCCAGCGTTGCGGGCGATCCGTGCTAGGCGAGGGAACCTATCGCACTGCGCATCGGCATGCCGGTCTGGGCGCCGGCTTTGAGGCATTTCAAGGCGGCGGCTTCGCAGCTCACCTCGAGCGCGCGTTGCAGCGACATGCCTTCGCCGAGCATGGCCGCAAACGCGCCGACAAAGGTATCGCCGGCGCCGGTCGTATCCACCGGCGTGATGCGCGGAGCGGGGGCGCGCTGGCGGGTCCCGTCGGCCGTCACGGCCAGCGCGCCTTGCGCACCGGCAGTGACAATGCAGGTGAGGTTGCCGGCTCTGGCAAGCCCGGCGGCTGCAGCTTCGTAGTCGGCGAAAGCGAGGCCGATGGCGGCGGCCGCGTCGAGCGCCTCGTGCTCGTTGACCAGGAGATAATCGGTGACGGCGAGAAGCGCCGTCACCATCTCCCGGGTCATCTTGTCCGGCACGGGCGCGAGATTCCAGATCACGGTGCCGGAGGCCGATGCGGCTCTGCGCGCAGCTTCCAGCGCCTGCGCAAAGGGCACTTCCATCTGAAGCACCAGCACGATGCCGGAATGGAGCAGCTCGGCAGCAAGATCTCCGGCGCTCGCAGTCATGTTGGCTCCGCTCGCCACCGTGATTGCGTTCTCTCCGGCTTGATCGACCGTAATGAACGCACAGCCGGTCGGCTCGTCGGTCCTGATGACGAGATCGGCGTCGACGCCATTGGCTCGGAGGTTCTCGATCGCGCTGTCGCCAAATCCGTCCCGGCCGACGCGGCCCACCATGCGCACGCGTTTAGGTCCCGCGATCCGCGCGGCGGCGACGGCCTGATTGGCGCCCTTGCCGCCGAAATGCGTCTGGTAGGACGGCGCGAGCACCGTCCGGCCAGGACCCGGAATGATCGGGACCTCTGCGACCAGATCGAGGTTGAGCGACCCGAACACCAGGATCATGGAGAGCCCGTCAGCCTTGTTCGTCCATGACGCGCAGCTTCTCGACGCGGCGGCGGAAATCCTCGTCCGTGGAAAATTCGGCGGAGAGGTAGGACGAGACCAGATCCACCGCGAGCCAGGCGCCGACGATCTGCGCGCCGATGCACATGACGTTGACGTCGTCATGCTCGACGCTCTGATGGGCGGAATGGACGTCGTGGCAGACCGCGGCGCGGATGCCCTTCATCTTGTTGGCGGCGATCGAGGCGCCGACGCCGGTGCCGCACACCATGATGCCGCGTGCGGCTTCGCCCGAGGTGACCTTCTGCGCGACGGCCCGCGCGATGTCGGGGAAATCCACCGGCCTGTCGTCATAGGAGCCTACGTCGATGATGTCGTGGCCGAGCTTGCGGATGTGATCGATGACGGTCTGCTTGAGCGGCCAGCCGGCGTGGTCGGATCCGATGACGAGACGCATGTGGTGTCCTTCTTGATCTTGCATTGACCGTGACAGCCCGTGCGGCTGTCACGGCTCTTTGGTTCAGCTACGCATGTCGGGCGGCAGCTCGACCCCGTGGAATTTCTTGTAGATTGCGTTGAGCTTGCCGTTTTTGACGTTCTCGGTGATCCAGGCGTTGAGCTTATCCATCAGGCGCTGCTCGCCTTTCTTGAGACCAATGGCGAGGTCGAACGTCGCCAGCGGAATCCTGGATTCGAACACGCGCGAGGGGTTCTTCACGCCGATCTGGTTGATGATCGTCGCGGACGAGGCGACACAGTCGACCTGACCGGACACGGCCGCGGTCACCATCGTGGCATCGTCGTCGTAACGAGCGATCTTGAGGTCCTTGTCCTTCATGTTGGAGAGGGTGGTGTCCTGCGTGGTGCCGCGAGAGACGCCGATCGACTTGTCCTTCAAGTCGGGCCAGTCCTTGACGGTCGATGATTTCAGGCAGCCGACATCGGATTGCAGTGTTGCGTAGCGCTTGGTGAAGTCGATCACCTTGGCGCGGTCCGGCGTCACCGAAAGGGTCGAAATGATGATGTCGGCCTTGCCGGTGAGGACGTTCGGGATGCGAGTCGCGCCGGTGGTCTGGATGAATTCCAGCTCGAGCCCCCAGTCCTTGGCGAGCAGCTGCGCCACTTCGACGTCGGACCCGGTGGCTTTCATGGTGCTGTCCATCATGCCGGAGGGCGGGATGGCGAGGTCGGTCGAAATGCGGATCTTCTTCGCTTTCATGATGTCGTCGAGCAGGTCGGCCGATGCCGGCGTGGCGGCCGTCATGAGGAAGCAGCACAGTGCGGCCGCTGTCCTCAGCAATGTCTTGTTGGTCATCCCTAGTTCTCCTCTCCTGTTATGATTTTAAGTTTCCAGTACCCACGAATTGGGTGAGCTCTGGCGTCGTCGGCGACGTCAGGATCGAAGCAGGCCCGGTCTCGTGGACCTTGCCGCGGTGCATGAAGACGATCCGGTCGGCGATGCCCCTGGCAAAGCCCATCTCGTGGGTGACCATCACCATGGTCATTCCATCGGCCGCCAATTGCTCGATCACCTTCAGCACTTCGCCGGTGAGTTCGGGATCGAGCGCGGACGTGACCTCGTCGAACAGCATCACTTTCGGCTGCATCGCCAGCGAGCGGGCGATCGCGGCGCGCTGCTGCTGGCCGCCGGAGAGCTGTTCGGGATAGGCATGCAGCTTCTCCTCGAGCCCGACCTGCGCCAGCACTTTTCGCGCGAGATCCCTGGCCTGCGAGCCGGAGATGCCCTTCACGGCGCAGGGGGCCAGCGTGATGTTCTGCTCGATCGTGAGGTGCGGAAACAGATTGTAGCTCTGGAACACGATGCCGACATCCTGGCGCAGCGCGCGCAGGTCGACATCGGGCCGGTCGACGCGGTGCCCGCAGACGACGATCTCGCCGCCGTCGACCTTCTCGAAGCGGTCGATGCAGCGCAGTGCCGTGCTCTTGCCGGAACCGGAGCGGCCGATCAGCGCCAGTACCTCGCCGCGTTCGACGGCAAACGAGACGCCGTCGAGCACACGGAGCGCGCCGAAGCTCTTCTGCACGTCGCGGAGCAACACGATCGGTTCGGAGGAGGAGGGGTTTTGCTGCATGTCAGGCTGGCGCCAGGTTGGATCTGCCACGCCCCATCCGCCGTTCCAGTCTTTGACTGAACAGCGACAGCGGATAGCACATGGCGAAATAGGTCACGGCGATGATGGCGTAGATGGCGAATGGCTCGAACAGCGAGTTGTTGACGATCTGGCCGGAGCGCATCAGCTCGACGAAGCCGACGACGGAGGCCAGCGAGGTGTTCTTGATGATCTGCACCATGAAGCCGACGGTCGGCGGCGTCGCGATGCGGATCGCCTGCGGCAGGATCACCTTCGTCATGCGCTGCGTCCGGCTCAGCGCGAGGCCTTCGGCGGCCTCCCATTGCGGCTTCGGCACCGACTGGATGCAGCCGCGCCAGATCTCGCCGAGATAGGCGGCGACATAGAGCGTCAGTGAGGCGCCGGCGGCAGCGAGCGGCGAGACCTTGAGCCCGATCGCGGCAAGGCCGAAATAGCCGAGAAACAGGATGACGAGCAGCGGCGTGCCCTGGATGAGCTGGACATAGACGGCGCTGGCGATCCGCACGGATTTGAGCGGCGAGATCCGCGCCAGTGCGATCACGAAGCCGACGATGCCGCCGCCGATCAGCGCAATCATCGACAGCCCGATCGTCCACAGCGCGCCCTGGCCCAAAAACATCAGATGGTTGATGTTGAGATGTCCGCCCATGCTCATCTCACAACGGCGTGCCGAGCCGGCGCCGGCGCGGGAACAGCACGAGGCCGAGGCCCCAGAATCCGGCGCGCATCACCAGCGACAGGATGACGTAGAGCACCGCGACGATGATGTAGGTCTCGAACGCCCGATAAGTGTCCGACTGGATGTAGTTGGCAACCGCGGTGAGCTCCTCGGCCGAAATCTGCGAGCAGACCGAGGAGGCCAGCATCAGCAGCACGAACTGGCTGGTCAGCGCCGGATAGACCATCTCGATCGCGGGCAGCAGGATGATGTGCCAGTAGATCTGCAGGCGTGACAGCGCCAGCCCTTCGGCCGCCTCGATCTGCCCGCGCGGGATCGCCTCGAAACCCGCGCGCATGATCTCGGCGGTGTAGGCGCCGACATTGATCGTCAGCGCGGCCACCGCCACGGCGAAGGCGGAGAATTTCAAGCCGAGGCTGGCGAGACCGAAATAGACCAGGAAGATCTGCACCAGCAGCGGCGTGTTGCGGATGGTCTCGACATAGACCTTGCAGGCGCCCGCGATCAGCGAATTGTGTGTGCCGCGCCCGACCGCCGCGAGCGTGCCGAGCAGGGCGCCGAGCACCGTCGCGAAGGCCGCAAGCTCCAGCGTGAGGACGGCGCCGGCCAGGAAATTCGGCCAGCGCTCCAGCACCGCGGGAAAGTCAAGTTGGAGGCTCATTGCCGTCGGCTCAGCCGGTTACCTGGTTAGTCATGCGGTCGTACACGCGGAACAGGGCCTGGTTGCCGTTGCTGCCTTCGCCATGTGCGCGCGCATCGACATATTGGCTGGTGACAAGCGCGGTGCCGGGGAGCGGCACGCTCAGCGCCTGCGCGTGCTCCTGCACGAGGCGGAGGTCCTTGAGCTGCAGATCGATGCGGAAGCCGGCCGAGACGTCGCCCGCGATCATCGCGGGACCGAGCTTGTCGAGCATCCAGGAGGCGGCGGAGCCACCGAGCAGCACGCGGCGCAGCAGATCGAGATCGAGGCCCGAGGCACGGCCGAGCGCGAGCGCTTCGCAGATCGCCTGGATGTTGATGCGGCAGATCAGCTGATTGCAGAGCTTGACGGTCTGGCCGGCGCCGGACGCGCCGACATGCGTGATGGTCGTGCCCATCGCACGGAAGAACGGCTCGGCCTGGGCAAAGGCGTCGGCATCGCCGCCGGCCATGATCGAGAGCGCAGCGTTCTTGGCGCCGACGGGGCCGCCGGAGACCGGCGCGTCGATGAAGCCGACACCGGCTTTTTGCAGATCGGCATGGATGCGGCGAACGGCAACCGGCGAGATCGTGCTCATGTCGACGATGAGCTTGCCGGGAGGCGGGGATTTCAGCAGGCCGTGCTCACCGTAAATGGTCGCCTCGACATGGGGCGTGTCGGGCAGCATGGTGATGACGATATCGGCGCTTTGCGCGGCATCGGCGGGACTCTCGGCGCGCGTCGCGCCTTCCTTGATGCTGTCGGCCAGGGCGGCTTCGTCTAGATCGAAGACGCGGACCGCGTGGCCGGCCACCAGCAGATTGCGCACCATCTCCCGGCCCATCGTGCCGATGCCGATGAAGCCGACATTGCCCTTGTCGTTCCGTCCCATGTCATCAGTCCGTTTCTTGTTTGATCGGCTTCTTGATCGATTGGCGGTCTGCGATCAGCCCGAGGCGCTGGACTTGTCGATGTCGCCGACGACGGCGCGTCTGCGGTATTCGTCGCCGATGGCAAAATGCTTGCGTAGCGTCGCATCCGCGCGCTCCGGATCGCGCGCAACGACCGCTTCGAAGATGCGCCGGTGATCGTCGATCAGATAGGTCTTCATCGACGGGAAGGCCTGCACCAGCTCGCGGCGGCTGCGGTGCGAATGAGTCAACAGGCCCGCCAACGAACCGTGCAGGACCGTCAGCGTCTCCGAATGCGAGGCGACCACGATGGCGCGATGGAAGTCGAAGTCGGCCATGCCGCCCGCATCTGCCTCGTCGATCGTCTCCCCGATCTTCGCCAGCGCGCGCTGCAGCCGTTCGAAATCGGCAATGTTGGCGCGCTCGCAGGCGAGCCGGATCGCCTGGCATTCGATCGCGACGCGCGCCTGCATGACGTCGTCGAGCATGTCCGCCTGCTGGGCCAGCGCGAAGGTGAAGAAGTCGTTCAGCACCGAGACGTCGGGCCGCGTCACCACGGTGCCGATGCGGTCGCGGATCTCGACGATCCCGAGCACGGTGAGGGCGCGCAATGCCTCGCGCACGATCGGCCGGCTGACGCCGAGCAGGGTAGCGAGCTCGCGTTCCGAGATCAGGCGGTCGCCGGGCTTCAGCGAGCCTGCAAGCAGGCGCTCGCGCAGGAAGGCGAACACCTTCTCGAACCCTTTTTCGCCGTCGGTGGACCGCCTGAGTTCCATCCCTGTCTCTTTGGTCTGATCTTGGTCAGACCAGTATGCTTACCAAGCTACACAGGTCAAGAGGCTACGCTGTCAACCCGGTCGGAAAATTGCGGTTGCTTGGTTCTCAAGGCGTGGGTTGGCTACGCCGCAGGTCCCGCCCTGGACCACCGGTGGCGGTGCACTATGGCCGCATCGACCGACATCACCAGTCCGCACCTCCGCTCAGCTCTGCGAGGAGCTATCGGCATGATCGCGACTGAGTTGTCGGCGGCGGCATCGAGGCGCTCGCGGCAAACTGGTTGGCGAGCTCGAATCTCCAAATCGATCTCGGCAGCATTTATTCGCCGAAGACGTTCATTCTCGACACGACGCCGATCTTCCATGTTTGGTGCGCGCGATATTGCGCGGCCAGCTTTTGAGCATTTAGCCCTCAAAAGATAGCTGAACGCCGCGTCGTGTTCTGCGTTCCCATTTCAGCCAGAGGGTGACAGGACTTGGTCCGATCTTGCGCGCTGTCCGAGTTGCAATCATCCATGCAAACCGCGATCATGATTCAGTGACCCTCACGTCTCTCAGAAGCAACGTCCGCCGCCTTTACGAGGGCGCAACGCCGAGCGGCGTCCGCTTCCGCTACGCTCTGCTCGCCTTCGATATCGTGACGGTGCTGTTCATCATCGCCACATCCTTCCTGCAGCCCAGCGAGATCGTTGAGACGCTCGATGTCTTGTTCGGCGTAACGTTGCTTGCTGATTTCTCGGCACGGCTCCTCGTCGATCGGCATCCGTTTCGAAAATTTACTCAACCCGCAACGTGGGCCGACATGGTTGCGATCGTGTCCTTCCTGGCACCGCTAGCCGGCGAGGCGGGCGGCTTTCTCCGGATCCTGCGAACGTTGGGGCTGCTTCGCGACTATCAGATGCTGGTGAGGCTCCGCATCGATTCTCCGTTCTTTCGTCGCAACGAAGAGGTCATCTTCGCCGTCACGAACCTCGCCGTTTTCATATTCGTCATGACCGGGATCGTTTACGAGACCCAGAAGTTTCGCAACGATCAGATCCATAACTACGCCGACGCCCTGTATTTCACCGTTACGGCACTGACGACGACCGGGTTTGGTGACATCACCTTGCCGGGCACGCTTGGTCGTCTCATCACCGTCGTGATCATGATTTTCGGCGTCACATTGTTCTTCAATCTCGCCCGCGCACTCCTCAGCCCCAACAAGGTGCGATTTCCGTGTCCCACATGCGGGCTCCAGAGGCACGATGCCGACGCCGTGCATTGCAAGGCCTGTGGCACCGTTCTCAACATTCCCGATGAAGGGGCGACCTGAAGGCTCTCGCTGCTCCCGAGGGCGGCGAACCTCTTCCATGAGGATCGGAAGTTCGGGGGACCTGTAAGTCATTGATCGAACAGGGGGCGCCTACTGTGCATGGGGTTGTTTTCACGATTCTTGTCGATGCTCACCGCTACTGACAGCATGTTGGCAGCAGGGGCCGGCTACGACCATCCCCTGACAAACGGGGAGTAGGTCATGCCGATCGAGGCAAGCTGTCATTGCGGTGAGACGGTGTTCGAGGTGACGGAGGCGCCTTCCAGCGTGACGCGCTGCACCTGTACGCTCTGCGGCAAGCGCGGCGCGCTGTGGGCCTATTACACGCCGGCGCAGTTCCGCCTGCTGTCGCCCGCGGACAACGTCGCGACCTATCTCTGGGGCAGCCGCACCGTCAAACATCATTTCTGCGCGAATTGCGGCTGCGGCACCTATTCGGAATCGCCGGACTGGTCGACCGGCAAGCCCGACTTCGACAATCCCAAGGTCGCCGTGAATGCGCGCCTGTTCGACGATTTCGATCTGGAGGCCGTTCCGGTCACCGTCATCGACGGCAGGAATCTGTGGTGAGCCAGGCGCATGTCTGCTGCACGTTCGCGCTCTTGAGGCTATTTTGAAAAGCTGATTTGGTTCCTGCCCTGGAAAAGGGGGAGGATGCCATGATGCGTCTCTTTGCGCGAGTGATGCTTGCAATGTGTCTGGCCGTTGCGGCGTGCTTCAATGTCCAGGCGCAGACGAAGCCGAAGGTGACTTCGCTCGGACCGGATTTCCCCAAGGCCGCGCTGTTCGTCGGCAACAGCTTCTTTTACTTCAACAACGGCATGCCCGGGCATCTCACCTTCATGGAGCGGGCTGCCGATCCCGCCAACAAGGCGGTGTATCGCAACACCATGGTGACCATCGGTGGCTCCGGCCTCGATTGGCACGACATGGACAATCTGCTGCGGCCGGGCGGCCTCGGCGCCTATTCCTTCGACGAGCAGAACAACGTCATCTTCAACAAGCCTGGCCGGCAGTACGACGCCGTCGTGATGATGGATTGCAGCCAATGTCCGATCCATCCGCAATTGAAGGACGCGTTCACGACCTTCGCCAAAAAAGACAGCGAGATCGTCGGCGCCCACGGCATGCGGCCGGTGTTTTTTATGTCCTGGGCCTATGCCGACAAGCCAGAGATGACGGAGCAACTGGCCGAAGCTTATACGGTCGCCGGCAACGCCAATGATGCGCTGGTCATTCCAGCGGGCCTTGCCTTCGCGCGCGTGCGCAAGCTCCAGCCGGAGCTCAATCTCTACGCGCCGGACAAGCGACATCCGAGTCCGGCGGGCACGTATCTCGCGGCATGCGTGACGTTCGCCGCGCTGACGGGCCGTTCGCCGGTCGACAATGCCTACGCCATCATCGGGTTGGACGCAGGGACGACGCAGCTGCTGCAGAATGCGGCGTGGGATACGGTGCAGGAGTATTACGGGCGGTGATCCGGCGCGATCTCGTAGGGTGGATTAGCGCAGCGTAATCCACCAACTTTGGTCATCGCGGAAAGAGAAGTGGAGGATTACGCGTTCGGCTAATCCACCCTACGGCACCACGTTTATTTCAACACCACCCACGCCGGCGCGTGATCGCTGGCACCTTCTTCGCCGCGAGCGTGTCTGTCGACACCGGCCTTGACGAGGCGCGGGGCAAGGGCAGGGCTGAGCAGGAGATGATCGAGCCGCAGGCCCGCATCGCGCGGCCAGCGGTTTCGCTTGTAGTCCCAGAAGGTGTAGATGCGCTGCGCCGGATGCAGCTCGCGGATCGCATCGCACCAGCCTTGTTCGACCAGTGAGGCAAAGGCCGCGCGGCTCTTCGGCTGGATCAGCGCATCCTTGTCCCATGAGCGCGTCGGATAGATGTCGATCGGCGTCGGCGCGACGTTGTAGTCACCGGCGAGCACCACTGGCAGATCCTGCTTGATGAAGCTCTTCGCGTGGCGCCTGAGCCGCGCGAACCAATCGAGCTTGTAGTCGAATTTCGGTCCCGGCTGCGGATTGCCGTTGGGCAGATAGATGCTGGTCACGATGACGCCGCGCACGGCGGCCTCGATGTAGCGGGCTTCGTGATCGCCGGCCCGTCCAGGCAAGCGGTCGCGGGTGAGAACGGGCTCGGCCTTGCGGGCGAGGATGGCGACCCCGTTCCAGGTCTTCTGTCCACACCACACCGCGCCATAGCCGGCCTTTTCGATCGCGGCTGCCGGAAATTCGCCATCACTTGCCTTCAATTCCTGAAGCGCGACGACATCGGGCTTCGCCGCGCGCAGCCATGCCAAGAGATTGGGCAGGCGGCGGTTGATGTTGTTGATGTTGAATGTCGCGATCTTCATGTAGAGCTACCGGCTCCTGCCTTCCGTACCCGGAGATACAATGTCCAAGTTGAACTTTGCCGCTATCGTCGTCGCTGTCGCGTTCTCCGGGCTCGCGTCGGCACAATCGTCCGACCCGCGCGGTGCGTGCAAGGCAGACTACGACAAATTCTGCGCCGGCATCGCGCCGGGCGGCGGCAAGATCATTGCCTGCCTCAACGACAAGCGCGACCAGCTCAGCGCGACCTGCAAGACGGCGCTGGACAGCAGGAAGAAGAAATAAGCCGCCCAGCCTCGTGTCCCGGACAAGCCGCAGCGCCCTACGCCGCGAAGCGCGGCGCATTGCGCTGCGTCCGGGGCAAGAGAGTCGGGACTAGCCCGGCAGCGGCGGCGGGGCCGCCGGCTGCTCGACCGGCGGCGGTGAGGGAGGCTGCTCGGCTCCGGTCGCGGCTGCCGGCTTGACCAACGGCTCCTCCACATTGCCGCCCTTGTAGAGCCGGGCATAGCGGTGGCCGAGGCTGGTCAGCACCTCGTAGCCGATGGTGCCGAAATGATGCGCGAGCTCGTCGACGGTGATGCCTTCGCCGAGCAGCGTCACCATATGGCCGCGCCGGGCCGCATTCGGCGGTAGATCGGTGATGTCGATCGCGATGAGATCCATCGAGACGCGGCCCGCGACCGGGCAGCGCCTGCCGGCGACGATGACCTCGGCGCCGCGGGTGCCGTCATTGGAGCTGGCGGCGCGGAAATAGCCGTCGGCATAGCCGGCTGCGATGATCGCCAGTTTCGTCGGCCGCCGCGCGGTCCAGGTGCCGCCATAGCCGACGCTCTCGCCGCGCTCGATGGTGCGGATCTGCACGATGCGCGCCTTGAGATCGACCACCGGCTGCATCGGATTGTCGGCCTCCGGCGTCGGGTTGACGCCGTAGAGCGCAGCCCCCGGCCGTACCAGGTCGAACTGGAACGGCGCGCCGAGGAAGATGCCGGAGGAATTGGCGAGCGCCGCCGGCACGCCGGAGAATTCGCTGGCGATAGCGCGGAAGGAAGCGAGCTGCTTGGCGTTCACCGGGCTGTTGAGCTGCTCGGCCGAGACCAGATGGCTCATGACCAGCGTGATGCCGTGATCGCCGGCGTTGATGCGGGGGATGATGGCCTGCGCTTCGGAGAGCGTGAGGCCGAGCCGGTTCATGCCGGTGTCGATGTGAACCGCCGCGCCGCCGTTCCAGCCGGTGCGACGGCAGAACACGTCCCACTCGGCGAGCTCGTTGAGGTCGCCGATCACCGGACGGCAATTGATCTTGGCGTAGTGCTCGCCGGTGTTCTGGAAATAGCCGCCGAGCACATAGATCGTTGGCTCCGGGACGGCCGCGCGCACCTTGCGCGCCTCCTCGATGGTGGCGACGAAAAAGGTCTTGCAGCCGGCCTTGCTCAGCGCACGCGCGACCTCGGCGGCGCCGCAGCCATAGGCGTCGGCCTTGATCACCGCCGAGCATTCGGCCGGCACCGCCGTCTTCTCGAGCTTGCGCCAATTGGCGATGATGGCGTCGAGATCGACTGTCAGCACGCCGCCGAAGGCTGCGAGCGCGGCAGCCTGGTTGGCCTCCGCGGAGAGAAGGCCGGATTGCGAGATGGTTTTCGGGTCGGACGCCATTGTCATGGCGCCGTTTTACGCAAGAGGCCGTTCTGGTTCAAGGAACTCAGTAGTCGTTCCCGCTGCGAGCCGGAACCTGACTGTCAGGCGCGAGGTCGCCGAACCGCGTGACCGAGGCCTCGAACGCCAAATCGACGGTGCCGGTCGGTCCGTGGCGCTGCTTGCCGATGATGACCTCGGCTTTTCCGTGCGCAAGACTCATGTCGAGCTGCCACTTCTCGTGCTCGGGCGTGCCGGGGCGCGGCTCCTTCATGGCGAGGTAATATTCCTCGCGGTAGACGAACAGCACGACGTCGGCGTCCTGCTCGATCGATCCGGATTCACGCAGATCCGAGAGCTGCGGCCGCTTGTCGTCACGCGATTCGACCTGACGCGAGAGCTGCGACAGCGCGATGACGGGAACGTTGAGCTCCTTGGCCAGCGCCTTCAGGCTGGTCGTGATCTCGGTGATTTCCTGCACACGATTATCGCTGCGCTTGCCCGAGCCCGAGAGCAGCTGGATGTAGTCGATCACGAGCAGGTCGAGGCCCTTCTGGCGCTTCAGCCGGCGCGCCCGCGCCATCAGCTGCGCGATCGACAGGCCGCCGGTGGCGTCCACGTAGAAGGGCAGCGACTGCAGCTCGATCGAGACCTCCCGGATCTTCTCGAAATCGGCCTCCGAGATGCCGCCGCGGCGGATGTGGGAGGAGGGAACACCGGTGCGCTCGGCCACGATACGCGTGGCGAGCTGGTCGGCCGACATTTCGCAGGAGAAGAAGCCGATCACGCCGCCATTGGCGGCCTTCGTGGTGCCGTCGGCCTGGAGCTCCGGCACATAGGCCTGGGCGACATTGTAGGCGATGTTGGTCGCCAGCGAGGTCTTGCCCATGCCGGGACGGCCCGCGACGATGATGAGGTCGGAGTGCTGCAGGCCACCCATCTTGGTGTCGAGGTCGCGCATGCCCGTCGAGATGCCGGACAGCTTGCCGTCGCGCTGGAACGCTTTTGCCGCGAGATCGACCGCGACCGCCAGTGCCTGCGAGAATTTCTGGAAGCCACCGTCATAGCGGCCGGATTCGGCGAGCTCGTAAAGCTTGCGCTCGGCGTCCTCGATCTGCGCCCGCGGCTGGAAATCGACCGGTGCGTCATAGGCGACATTGACCATGTCCTCGCCGATGCCGATCAGGTCGCGCCTCAGCGACAGGTCGTAGACCGTGCGGCCGTAGTCCTGGGCGTTGATGATGGTGGTCGCCTCGGCGGCGAGCCGTGCAAGATATTGCCCGATGGTCATGCCGCCGACATCGGTATCGGCGGGTAGGAACGTCTTCAGCGTGACGGGCGTCGCGATCTTGCCCATCCGGATCAGGCTGCCGGCGGTCTCGAAGATCGTCTGGTGCAGCGGCTCGAAGAAATGCTTCGCCTCCAGGAAGTCGGAGACGCGGTAGAAGGCGTCGTTGTTGACCAGGATCGCGCCCAGAAGGCTCTGTTCCGCTTCGATATTGTGCGGAGCGCTCCGATACGCGGGAGTTCCTGCGTCGGGCGCGAGTTTGAGAACGTTCGAATCAGTCAGGACCATGGTCAGACGTGCTTAGCAATTTTCTTGGGCGGACGCGGGGCCGGGATAAAGCGCCGCCTCGGTGCAAAGCGAAAGCTAAAGCTGACCGCTATCAACCGCTCAGTTAAAGTGGTGGATGATTAGCAGTCGCAGCACGCGCCGCGCTTGACGGATTTTCGCGGAACCGGTCGGCCCGGAAGCAGCCGCGACCGTGCCATGGAAAAATCCTGAAACAATGAACCTAATGGATTGGCGCGCAGACGTACCCGAGAGCGCGCGAATTGACGCACACTGGGAGCTTTCGGCTCGGGTTCAAACCAGCAGAAGGTAGACCAGCGCAACCAGAGCTGCCCCGACGCCGGTAACGATCAGGGCGTAATGGGTGCGGAGGTCGTCCTGCACGTCGAATGAGGTTTGGGTCTCTTTGCTCATGGCGACGGTCTAAGCCAGGGCCGACCAGACTTATGTGAAGTGGATCACATCTTCCCGGATTCTTTCGGGGGTATGACCGGAACAGGTGGACGGGCAGGGAATTGTCTCCCGCGGTCCACCAATAGGGAACGAGGCAAGCGATGCGGCCAGAACGGCAGCACCAGATTGGGCGAAGCGAGGTAGCTAGCCGGCTTTGGCTGTCGGGGTTGATCGCGGCCATGGAGCACGCCGAGCGGCCCGAAGTGCGTCGCGAGCCTGTCGCCCCCGAAATCCTGGTCGAACTGCGGGCGCAATTGGCGTTAACGGCGCTTTTCCGGTCCTCCCAGATTTCGACCCTGCGTCACTAGGACCTATTCACCAGCCATTTTCAGTCTCGGCCTGATCGTGCCTTCGCGAGCCCGCAGCCGGGCTTCCTCACGCGGCATGTAGTCGCGGGTCGCCGGCACCACGCCCTGGCGGCGGGTGAGCTGGATCTGGAAGTTCATCATGTTCTGCTTGCGGAACGTCATCTCGCAGGCCGCGAGATAAAATTCCCACATCAAGGCGAAACGCTCGTCGTAGAGCTCCACGGCCTCCTCGCGTCGCGCCATGAAACGTTCCCGCCAGGCTTTCAGCGTCGCGGCATAGTGCAGGCGCAGGATCTCGATGTCGCAGACCAGCAGGCCCGCGCGCTCGATCGCCGGCAGCACCTCCGACAAAGCGGGGATGTAGCCGCCGGGGAAGATGTATTTGGCGATCCAGGGATTGGTCGAGTCCGGGCCCTGCGAACGGCCGATCGAATGCAGCAGCATGACGCCGTCCTCGCTCAGGAGCTCCGCGCAGCGCTGGAAGTAGGTGTCGTAGAAGCGGGCACCGACATGCTCGAACATGCCGACCGAGACGATGCGGTCGAACGGGCCGGCGATGTCGCGATAGTCTTGCAGCAGAAATCTGGCCGAGCCGGTCAAGCCCTTTTCGGAGGCGCGTGCATTGGCGATCTGCAATTGTTCGGTCGAGAGCGTGATGCCGGTGACGTCGGCGCGGGCCATCTCGGCGAGATAGAGCCCGAGCCCGCCCCAGCCCGAGCCGATGTCGAGCACGCGCTGGCCGGGCTTGATGAGCAGCTTGGCGGCAATGTGCCGTTTCTTCGCGAGCTGGGCGTCGTCGAGCGTGCTCTTGGGCGTCTCGAAATAGGCGCAGCTGTACTGCTTGTCGGCGTCCAGGAAGAGCGAATAGAGCCGGGCGTCGAGATCGTAGTGATGCGCGACGTTGTCGCGGGAGCGCGAGCGCGGATTGAACTGCTTGAGATGCCGCGTCAGATAGCGCAGATGCCACCAGGGTTTTGCCCATTGCGGCAACAGGTCGGGTTGATCGAGCAGGATCGCGAGGGCATCAGCCATGGTGCCGCGCTCGACCACGAACTCGCCGTCCATATAGGCCTCGCCAAGCCCGAGCTCGGGATTGACGAGGATCTTCCGCTCGGCGTCCGCGGTAACGAAGCGCACCGCGACCGGAACGCCAGACCCGTCGCCGACGGCGAATTTCACCCCGCTTGCGCCGGTCACCGTCATCGACCCGCGGCGGATGAATTGAGACAGGAATCTGCGCAATAAACGGTCCATCGACATTTCCTCTCGAGCGAACCCGAAAGATGCGACAACCTGGCCTTCATATCTGACGCCCAGGCGCCGCAGCGGTTCCTATGCGTTTGCATTCAATCTGGGGAGGGTGGGGCTGTTGCGCTATTGCGCTGAGTTCACAGCCGATATTCGAAAAGCGCTTAATCACATCCTTGCGCGTGGTGGCTGCTTCCATTCGCGGCTCAATCGGATAAAAGGTGACCCGCCGCCGCGCCGGAGGCCGGCTGCACCCCTCGGAATTCATGGAGATGATGGGAATGTCGAGCCGAGCGCTCAGCCTCGCGACGGTATTGCTTCTGATCGGCTTCGGCGCGGCCGATACCGTTTTTGCGCAGGCGACCAACCTCGAGGCCGGCAAGTCCCCGTCTCAGCTTTTCACGCAGACCTGCAATGTCTGCCACAAGAGCCCGCGCGGACTTCTGAAGTCCGTTGCGCCGGGTTCGCTGCCGGGCTTCCTGCGCCAGCACTACACCACGAGCTCGGACATGGCTGGGATCCTCGCCTCCTATCTCGTCTCCAACGGGGCCACCGACACGCGCTACCAGGCCAAGGACGGCAAGGACAAGAAGGACGGCGCCAGGGAGAAGGAAGCGAACACCGCTCCGGGACAGGCGGGCGAGCATCAGGGCCGCCGCCCGCGCGCCCAGGACGCCGCCAGGCCGGACGGCGAGGCTGCTCCCGCGGCCGAGGGCGCGCGCCAGAAGCGTGCAGCGCGGCCGGCCGAGGACGGAGCGAAGGACGGCGCCAAGCCCGAGGGACAGGCATCGCCCGAGGGTCGCAAAGGCAAGCGCCGCGGCAAGCCCGGGACCGAGGAGGCGCCGAAGGTCGACGCCGCCGCGCCAGCCACTGAAGAGAAGAAGAGCGAGCCAAAGCCCGACGCGGCCAAGGTCGAGTCCGGCCGCGATGAGGCCAAGCCCGACAGCGGCAAGGCGCCCGAGAAGCCGGTTGAGGCCAAGCCGGACAGCGCCAAGGTCGAGCCCCGCGGCAGCGAAGCTCCGGCACTGCGGTCCGATCCGGTCCCGCCGGTGACACCGGCGGCCCCAGCCGCCGCGAAGTCTGCCGAGCCGGCCGCTCCCACGCCGGCGGAGGAGGCTGCTCCGAAGCCGGCTGCGCCTGCGGCCAGCTCCGAACCGGCGGCCAAACCACAGGAGCCGGCGCCGCCCGCGACCGCTGCGGCCCCGCCCGCAGCGCCAGCTGGGTCGTCCGGTCCGCCGGCACCGCCGATCTCGCGCTAAGCCAGCTATTTTTTGATCGATCAGCGGGGGCCGCGTTCATCGCGGCCCCCGCCTTGTGCGACCACGATTAGAGTATTACTCTAGAGTTGTGCTCTAGGAGGTGTCGATGACGGCGAGCGTGCGAGACGACCTGTTGGCAGCCGGGCTGATCGTGTTCGACCGCGTCGGCTTCGAGGCTGCGACAGTCGCCGCGATCCGCACCCGGGCGCGCGCCTCCAATGGCAGTTTCTTTCATGCCTTCGGCTCGAAGAAAGAGCTCGCCGGTGCGCTGTTCCTGGAGGTCTTGCAGCACTATCACGCCGCGGTGCTCGCGGCGCTCGATCCGGTGCCCGATGCAGAGCAGGGCATCGATCGCCTGATCTGGGCGCATCTCGACTGGGTCGTGACCAGCCGGCGCGAGGCGCGCTATCTCTTCGAGATTTCCCGGAGCGAGTGGGGCGAGGATTTGCGCGACGCCCAGCGCGCGCAGAATGCGCGCCTTGCCGAGGGTATCGAGCGCTGGCGTGCGCCACTGGTTGCAAGCGGCGAACTCTTGCGGATGAAACCGGTGATGTTCGTCAGCCAGCTGATCGGCCCGGCTCAGATTTTCTGCCGCGCCTTCCTGTCGGGACGCGACCGCACCGATCCGCGCAGCGAGGCCGACACGCTGATCGCCTGCGCCATCCGTGCGCTACGGCCACCCGATCGCATCAACAAGCAATAAGGAGAGACTGCATGCGCGCCGAAGCAGATCCCGAATTCGCAGCCCTTGCCGAGCACATCCAAGCCAATGTCGGTCGGCAGGGCTTCATGAACCTGGTCGGCGCCGAGCTCTCGGAATTGTCGCGCGGCACCTGCACGATTGCCGTGGATCGCCGGCCGGAGTTGCTGCAGCAGCACGGCTTCTTCCACGGCGGCGTGACCGCCTTCCTGGTCGACAACGCCACCACGATCGCAGCCGCCACCTCGCGCGGCCAGCCGGCGCTGACGGCGGAATACAAGCTCAATCTGTTGTCGCCTGCGGTCGGCGAGAAACTGATCTGCCGTGCCAGGGTGATCAAGCCGGGCCGTCAGGTATCGGTGGTTGCGGCCGACGTGTTCTGCGTCAGCGACGGTGTCGAGAAGCACACGGCAACGGCGCTGGCCTCGATCGCGATGTTGAGCGAGGACGTCGCCGTGAAAACGAAAAGCCCGGCCGCCTGAGGCAGCCGGGCTTCGCTGTCTCGCGCGAATGCGAGGCTTACTTCTCTTCCGCGGCCGGCGCCGGCTCGGCTTCGTCGTGCTCGGCTTCCGGATCGAAGAACTCGCCGGCAGCGGCGATCGCCTCGGCGGCCGCGTCGCGGTCCTCGTTGCGGGTCGAGATGTCCTCGCCGCGGTTGATGCGCTCGGCCTCGTCCTGGCTGCGCGCGACCGTGACGGTGATCTCGACTTCGACCTCGGGGTGAACGGCAACCGTGACCGTGTGCTTGCCGATGGTCTTGATCGGCGCGTCGAGCTGCACCTGCGGACGGTCGAGGTGGACGCCGTCGGCCTCGAACGCCATGACGATGTCGCGCACCGTGACCGAGCCGAACAGCTGGCCGGCTTCGGAGGCCTGGCGGATCACGATGATGTTCTTGCCTTCGATCTTCTCGGCGACCTTGGACGCCTCGCCCTTGGCCTGGAGGTTGCGGGCCTCGAGCTCGGCCTTCATGCCGTCATACTTGGAACGGTTGTCGGCGGTGGCGCGCAATGCCTTGCCGCGCTTGAGCAGGAAATTGCGGGCATAGCCGTCGCGAACCTTCACGACTTCGCCCATCTGGCCGAGCTTGTTGACGCGTTCCAGCAAAATGACTTCCATATTCGTTCTCCTTTTGAAGTGGTTTGTAGGTTTCAGTTCCGGTGGTTGACTTAAGGGGTCGGCAGTGGCGGCGGCTGCCGGCTGCGCAGGAAACGCTCGCGGAAGCCGAACACGGCATCCGCAAGGCCGAGGATCACCATCGCGATCACAGGCCATCCGAACACGACCACGACGGCGTAGGTGGAGCCGAGCCAGAACGTGCGGCTCTTCAGCGCCAGGGTGAGCGTATGCAGCACGGCAAAGCCGGTCAGCGCATAACCCATCATCAGCGCGGCCGCGGTGATCTGCGCGACGATCGCGAGCAGCCCGCCGGTGAAGCAGAAGGCGAGCGCGATGCAGAGCGCGACCAGCGTCATCGGCGGCAGCTCCGCCGTCATCATGTCCGGCCACGGACGCCGCAGCCGGCCCGACGTCGCGGTGATCTTGGCGCTGAGCCAGAGGTTGAGGGTCAGCGTCATCATCGCGATGATGGTGGCCCCGGCCGGTGCGATGCGCACCAGCGCGTCGACGAGCTGACCGGCTTCGCCGGAGCTTTGCGGGTCGGTGGCCCGGAGGAGGCGCATCAGGCCGCGCCGCAGCGTGCCGAGGATGGTCTCGGCGTCGGTCCCGAGCGTGAGCAGGGCTGCGATCGTGGTCAGCGTGGCGAAGCCGGCGAGCCACAACAGGATGCGGCCGACCGGATACCATTCCAGCGGAGCCTCGGCGGGCGGTTCGGTGGCGGGGCCTGGCGCGTCATGTTCCGTCGGCCGGCTGAGCAGGACGAGATGGCCGAGCCACCACGCCGGCAGCGCGACGGTGACGGCGAAGGCGATGCAATAGGGCAGGCCGAACAGGGCGCCGAGGCCGATCGCAGCAGCGATGCCGCCGAGGCTCGCGCATAGCGGTCCCCAGCCGATCGCGGCGACCATCAGCGGCAGCGGTGCAAGATAGAACAGGACGAGCGAGATCAGCGCGCCCGAAATGATCGAGGCGAACATCAGGGCCGACGCAGCGCCGGCGATCAGGGCTATCAGCACAAAGGCCATCATCAGCTGTCCCGCTCCCTTCGAGCGGTTAGAGGCATCTCGCCCCAACCATCGGCAACCGGACGACCCGGAAGCCTTATGAGTTCGAAAAAGTCGCGACCGGCGGCTCAAGGGCCGCCGGTCGAATTGGTCGTGTTAGCGAATGACGTAGGGCAACAGGCCCAGGAACCGCGCGCGCTTGATGGCGCGGGCGAGCTCACGCTGCTTCTTCGCGGACACCGCCGTGATGCGGCTCGGCACGATCTTGCCGCGCTCGGAGACGTAACGCATCAGCAGCTTGGAGTCCTTGTAGTCGATCTTCGGAGCATTGGCGCCCGTGAACGGGCAGCTCTTGCGACGACGGAAAAACGGGCGGCGTGCACCAGCTTCAGCCATTGTTCTTACTCCCCATCCGTCGTCGTGGTTTCAGCTTCTTCGCGCGGACGGCGCGGGCCGCGGTCGCCGCGGAAGCCACCACCGTCGCGATCGCCACCACGGAAACCGCCCTCGCGGTCGCCACGGAAGCCACCTTCACGCTCGCCGCGGAAGCCGCCGCCACGATCGTCACGCTCGCGATCACGGTCGGCCTTGCGCATCATCGCGGACGGGCCTTCCTCGAGCTCCTCGACGCGGACGCTGAGATAGCGGATCACGTCTTCGCTGATGCGCTCCTGGCGCTCGATCTCGGCGATCGCCGCGGACGGCGCGTCGATGTTGAGCAGCACGAAGTGCGCCTTGCGGTTCTTGTTCATGCGGTAGGTGAGGGAGCGCACGCCCCAATTCTCGGTCTTGGTGACCTTGCCGCCGAGACCCTCGACGATGCCGGTCATCTGCGCAGTCAGCTCTTCGACCTGCTGCGTGCTCGCGTCCTGACGCGCGAGAAAAACATGCTCATAAAGAGCCATGGTGGTCCTTTCCTCATGTTGGCGCATCGCCCGGCGTCAAGCCCTTAAGAGGCCTTCGGAAAGGACTCTGGGATTAAGCTCAGAAGGCGGAAACACGGGACGACGGGCCGACTGGCCCTGCCACACCAAAATCACGAATGATTTGCTGAGACCGTCCGTTCAGCTCCCGGCCGGGGTCTGCGGATGCGCGCCTTATACGGATTTTGGCTGACTTGGCAAGGTTGGAGCGCCCCGTTTTCGGCCCGACGATGCCGGTATGGGGCGGCCGAGCCCGTCCTCCCGTACCAGCTTGACCTATTTGTTTGTATGTCATACAAATAACTGGTCGGGAGGTGCTGATGACGGGTGATCGGTCCAGGCTCCGTTTGAGGCGTCGGCAGGCGACCCCAAGCACGCCGCGCGAGCCACACGATCGGCCGGTCGCAAGATGCGCTCGCTGCTGCTGGATGCTGCGAGCCCGCTATTTCGGGAGCGGGGGCTGTCTGGCACGGCGATCACCGACATCGCCGCCGCCGCGGACGCGTTCCCGAGCCAGATCACCTATTACTTCCGCACCAAGGAGGCGCTGTTCGTCGAATGCGCCTGCCGCGAGCTGCTGTATCTGGCGCGTGCCACCGAGCGGGCGGCCTTGAAGGCGCGCACGCCGTGGGACTACACGCAGGCGCTGGCACAGACGGTGACGGCGAGCGATTCAGTCGCCTTCTTCGCCGAAGCGCTGACATTGACGCGGCGTCGCCAGGATCTTGCACCGCTCGTCGAGCGCACGATCGAGCGTCTGCACGGCGAAGGCGCGCGCGCCTATGCGAGCCAGGTGGCGCGGCACGGCTGGCGCTCGCTGCGCGCGCCCGACGAAAGCTCGCGGCGGTTCTGGGCCGTCGCCATCGGCGTCATTCTCGAAGGCTATGCGATGGGCCGCTCGCCCGAGGCGCTCTGCGCCGAGATGCTTCGCGTGCTCGGCGAGCAGGCGAAATCCACGGGCGATGCCGCGCGCCTGCGTCTCGTCGAGGACGGCGAGGCATCAAACAATTCGAATGAGGAGGGTTAGGCCATGACCGCGCTACGCATGCGTGCCCGCGATTTCCTGACCGACGATCAACTCGCCGACGTGCGCGAGCGCGTGACGTGGAAGGGCGTCGCGTTGATCGCCCATGCCTGGGCGCTAATCATTGGCGCGATCGCCTTGGTCGCGTGGTGGCCCAATCCGATCACCTATATCCTGGCCGTTGCCATCATCGGCTCGCGCCAGCTGGGCCTTTCGATCCTGATGCATGACGGTGCCCATGGCTGCCTGTCCGCCGATGAAAAAACCAATCTGACGCTGAGCCAGTGGTTTTGTGCTTATCCGCTGTTCGCGGAGACGCGCAGCTACCGGCGTTACCACCTTCAGCACCATGCGCGCACGCAGCAGGAGGACGATCCCGATCTCGTGCTGTCGGCGCCGTTTCCGATTACGAAGCTGAGCTACCGCCGCAAGTTCATTCGCGACATCACCGGACAGACCGGCTACCAGCAGCGCAAGGCGCAGCTGCTCAACGCGCTCGGCTCGAAGGACTGGCCGTGGCGCCAGCGCCTGGCGCATTTCCGGGACAAGCTGGGTCCGCAATGCATCGTCAATGCCGTGATGTTCGCCGCGCTTGCGGCCGCCGGCGTGTGGTGGGCCTATCCGCTGCTATGGCTGGTGCCGCTGCTGACCTGGATGATGGTCATCACCCGGATCCGCAACATCGCCGAGCACGCCGTGGTGCCCGACAGCAGCGATCCCTTGCGCAACACCCGCACCACCCGCGCCAATTTTCTGGAGCGGCTGTTCATCGCGCCTTACTACGTGAACTACCACCTCGAGCATCATCTCTTGTTCTACGTGCCCTGCTACAATCTGCCGAAGGTCCATCGCCTGCTGAGCGCGAGCCGGCACGCGGGCCGCATGGAGGTGCAGCCGGGCTACGCCGCGGTGCTGCGGCTTGCGACTGCGAAGCCGAACCGCGATGACCGTCCGGGGCAACTGGTCAATAGCGCGCGCCGCGCGCAGGCAGGGGCGGAGGTCGACGCCAACCAGACGGCCGGCGGATTCTAGCAAGCGGCATCTCCGGTTGAATGCTTGCCGAAGCTGCCATCTTGGCTTGACATTCCGGCCCCGGACAGTGTCTACGGCCCCCTTTGGAGCATGATCGGGAACCAAGGCTCGGGCCGGACGTAGTTGGCTGCCGGGTTCTCGAAGACAACTGCTCGAGCGATCCAGGGGAGCGCCGATGACGGCAGCATTCACATTTCCGGGGCAGGGTTCCCAGGCGGTCGGCATGGGCAAGGCCCTGGCCGAGGCCTTTCCGGCGGCGCGCGCCGTGTTCGACGAGGTCGATGCCGCGCTTGGGGAGAAGCTGACGACGACCATCTGGGATGGTCCGGCCGAAACCCTCCAGCTCACCGAAAACGCCCAGCCGGCCCTGATGGCGGTGTCTGTCGCCACCCTGCGCGTTCTGGAGGCTGAGGCTGGATTTTCCGTGGGACGAGACGCGGCCTTCGTCGCCGGCCACTCGCTCGGCGAATATTCGGCGCTGGCTGCGGCCGGCAGCCTGACGATTTCGGATACCGCCCGTCTGCTTCGCATCCGCGGTCTCGCAATGCAAAAGGCGGTCCCGGTGGGCGCGGGCGCGATGGCCGCGCTGCTTGGTCTCGACTATGAGGCCGCCATGGAGGTCGCCAATGAAGCGGCCCAGGGGCAGGTCTGCCAAGCCGCCAACGACAATGGCGGCGGACAGGTGGTCGTCTCAGGCGACAAGGCCGCGGTCGATCGCGCCGTCGAGATCGCTAAGACCAAGGGCGCCAAGCGCGCGATGCTGCTGCCCGTGTCCGCCCCGTTCCATTGCAGACTGATGCAGCCGGCCGCGGATGCCATGGCGGAGGCGCTGTCGAAGGTCACGATCAAGGCGCCGGCCGCGCCGCTGGTGTCGAACGTGCTGGCGAGCGCCATCACCGATCCCGACGAGATCCGCCGTCGCCTGGTCGAGCAGGTCACCGGCACCGTGCGCTGGCGCGAGTCGGTTGCCTATATGGCAGGGCAGGGCGTTACCCGTTTCTTCGAGATCGGCGCCGGCAAGGTCCTGACGGGTCTCGTCAAGCGCATTGCGGACGGTGCCGTCGGCGTCGCGGTCGGCGGTCCCAACGATATTGCCGCCGCCAAGGATGCATTGGCCGCTGCGAAGCAGGCCTAGAGGAGTTTGTTACCGATGTTCGATCTGACTGGCAAAAAGGCGCTCGTCACCGGCGCGACCGGCGGCATCGGCGGCGCGATTGCGCAGGCGCTGCACGCCCAGGGCGCCACCGTCGCGATTTCAGGAACGCGCAAGGAGGTGCTGGATGAGCTTGCCGGCAAGCTCGGCGAGCGCGCTCACGTGTTGCCCTGCAATCTCTCCAAGGCCGACGAGGTCGAGGCGCTGGTGCCGGCTGCGGAAGCGGCGATGGGCCAGGTCGACATCCTCGTCGCCAACGCCGGCATCACCCGCGACAATCTCTTCGTGCAGCTGCGTGACGAGGATTGGGAGGAGGTCATCAACGTCAATCTGACCGCGACCTTCCGCCTGGCACGCGCCGCCACCAAATTGATGATGCGCAAGCGCTTCGGCCGCATCATCGCCATCACCTCGGTGGTCGGCGTCACCGGCAATCCCGGGCAAGGCAACTACACGGCGTCGAAAGCCGGCCTGATCGGCATGATCAAGACGCTGGGTGCCGAATACGCCAAGCGCGGCGTCACTGCGAACTGCATCGCACCCGGCTTCATCAAGACGCCAATGACCGACGCGCTCAACGACAAGCAGCGCGAAACGATTCTCACCAAGGTTCCGGCCAACCGCCTGGGCACGCCCGAGGACATCGCAGCGGCCGCCGTCTACCTGAGTTCGAACGAAGCGGCGTACGTCACCGGGCAAACCATCCATGTCAATGGCGGCATGGCCATGATCTGATGCTTCGTCCCGCACTGCCCACAGCGGCGGTGCGGGATGCGGCAAACGGCCGTTTCCGGAGCGAAATGAGGCTTGTAGTCAAGGCAATTGAAGTATGATAACCGGACGCTCAACGGATGGGCAAAGAACGCCATTGCAGGTTTTTGAAACCCTGTATATTGGCGATGCGGAGCCTTGGCCGTCGTTCGCCGGGCCCTGTATCGGTTAGGATGGGGCCAATCTAAAGTTCGTAAGCGAAGGCAAGTAACACGACCACGACGGCTCGTATCGTCCCGGGGGGTCGGGTCTACAGGGAACAACACGAGGTTAAGCAATGAGTGACATTGGCGAACGGGTTAAGAAGATCGTGGTCGAACACCTTGGTGTTGAGCCCGAGAAGGTTGTCGACGCCGCGAGCTTCATCGACGACCTCGGCGCCGACAGTCTGGACACCGTCGAACTGGTGATGGCGTTCGAAGAGGAATTCGGTTGCGAGATTCCGGACGACGCTGCGGAAACGATTCTTACCGTCGGCGACGCCACGAAGTTTCTCGAGAAGAACGCGAAGAGCTAAGGCTCTTCATTTTCGCGGGGACAACATTGAAACCGGACGGGCCGCTTCCCAGCGGTCAGCCGGTTTCTTGTTATTGGCCGTGAGTCTTTCGATGCGGAGTTTTCGGATATGAGGCGGGTTGTCGTCACTGGTCTCGGCATGGTGTCGCCGCTCGGCTGCGGCGTCGAACCGACCTGGAAACGCATCCTCAACGGCGAAAGCGGCGCGCGCCGGATCGAGAGCTTCGATGTCTCCGATCTTCAGACAAAATACGCCTGCACCGTCGTGCGCGGCGACGGCACCAACGACACCTTCAATCCCGACAAGTGGATGGAGCCGAAGGACCAGCGCAAGGTCGACGACTTCATCATCTTCGGCATGGCCGCGGCCGGCCAGGCGCTCGACGACGCCAACTGGCACCCCGAAACCGAAGAGGACAAGTGCGCGACCGGAACCATGATCGGATCCGGCATCGGCGGCCTCAGCGGCATCGCTGACACCGCGATCCTCTTGAAGGAGCGCGGACCGCGCCGGGTGTCGCCGTTCTTCATTCCGGGCCGCCTGATCAATCTCGCCTCCGGCTACGTCTCGATCGCGCATGGGCTGAAGGGGCCGAACCATTCGGTGGTCACGGCCTGCTCGACCGGCGCACACGCCGTCGGCGATGCCGCGCGCCTGATCGCGCTGGGCGATGCCGACGTCATGGTCGCAGGCGGCGCCGAGTCGCCGATCAGCCGGATCGGCATTGCCGGCTTCAACGCCGCGCGCGCGCTCTCGACCGGTTTCAACGAGACCCCGGAAAAGGCCTCTCGGCCCTACGACAAGGACCGTGATGGCTTCGTGATGGGCGAGGGCGCCGGCGTCCTGGTGCTGGAAGAGCTCGAGCATGCCAGGCGCCGTGGCGCGAAGATCTATGCCGAGGTGATCGGCTACGGCCTGTCGGGCGATGCCTACCACATCACCTCGCCGTCGCCCGATGGCGATGGCGGCTTCCGCAGCATGTCGGCGGCGCTCAAGCGCGCAGGCCTCACGGCGTCCGATCTCGACTACATCAACGCGCACGGCACCTCGACGCCACTCGGCGACGAGATCGAGCTCGGTGCGGTCGAGCGTCTGCTCGGCAATGCCGCCTCCAGGGTTGCGATGTCCTCGACCAAGTCGTCGACAGGGCATCTCCTCGGCGCCGCCGGTGCGATCGAAGCGATCTTCGCCATTCTCGCGATTCGCGATAATGTCGTGCCGCCGACGATCAACCTCGACAATCCGTCGGTGGAGACTGCGATTGATCTCGTGCCGCATACGGCGAAGAAGCGTGAGGTCAATGTCGCCCTGTCGAACTCGTTTGGTTTTGGCGGTACCAATGCGTCGGTGATCGTCCGGCGTTTGACCAGTTAGTTTGCGTTTGAGACAAATCCACCGTTTTGCCGTATTCGGCGATAGTCATAGAAGTGGGCGCGTGCGTTTGGCAGGGCAAGCGATTGTCAGGTCGCGATTGAACCGGCAGGATTCAGGTTGTTTCGATGAGTGAAAGGCCGCCCATTTCGCCCCGGAGTCCGCGGGCAGCGCTCGAGCCCGACCAACTCCCGCCGCCGCCGAGGCGATCGGAGCGTGCGCGCAATCCTTTCGTGGTCGTCGGCAACGCCATCATCACCCTTCTGCTGATTGCCATGCTCGGCGCCGGCGGCGTGTATTATTACGGCCGGCAGGTGCTCGAGGCGCCCGGACCGCTGAAGGACGACAAGATCGTCAACATCCCGCAGCGCGCAGGCAAGCGTGACATCGCCGAGACGCTGAACCGGGAAGGCGTCACCGACATCAATCCCTGGGTGTTCATCGCCAGCGTCGCCGCCTTGAAGGCGAGCTCGGACCTCAAGCCGGGTGAGTATTCGTTCCAGAAGAACGCATCCTTGCGCGACGTCATCGCCACCATCGTCGAGGGCAAGGTGGTGCAGCATGCGGTCACGATTCCGGAGGGCCTGACCTCCGAGCAGATCGTGGCGCGCCTGTCCGACAACGACATCTTCACCGGCAGCGTCCGCGAGTTGCCGCGCGAGGGCACGCTGCTCCCGGAGACCTACAAGTTCCCGCGCGGCACCCCGCGCGATCAGGTGGTCCAGCGCATGCAGCAGGCGCACAAGCGCGTGCTCGCCGAGATCTGGGAGCGCCGCAATCAGGACATTCCGGTCAAGACGCCGGAGCAGCTGGTGACGCTCGCCTCGATCGTCGAAAAAGAGACCGGCAAGCCCGACGAGCGCAGCCGCGTTGCCGCGGTGTTCGTCAACCGCCTGAAGCAGCGCATCAAGCTGCAGTCCGATCCCACCATCATCTATGGTCTCGTCGGCGGCAAGGGCACGCTGGGCCGGCCGATCAAGCGCAGCGAGATCACGCAGCCTTCGCCGTACAATACCTATGTGATCGAGGGCCTGCCGCCGGGCCCGATCTCCAATCCGGGTCGCGCTTCGCTGGAGGCCGCCGCCAATCCAGCCCGCACCCGCGACCTCTATTTCGTCGCCGACGGCACCGGCGGGCATGCCTTCACCGAGACTTACGACGCGCATCAGAAGAACGTCGCCAAGCTGCGCGCGATGGAAAAGCAGATCCAGAATGACACGGTGGAGCCGGCCGAGGATGCGCCGCCGCCCGCTGCCGCCGCGCCCGGGCCTGCCGATACGCCGACAGCGACGACGCCGGCCCGGCCCAACCAGCAGAAAAAGCAACCGTCACGGCCTGCCAACCCAGCCAATCCCGCGCCGGCGCGGCAGGGCGCGGTGCAACCTTCGCCGCCAGTGGTCCAGCGCTAGGCGCGTTGCAGACCTGCTTGCGGGACTTTGCGGATTCCACTTTCCTGCAAAATAGTCTTAAGATTCGCGTGGCTTGATGCCTCGCGAATCCTGTGTTCCTGGAGAATTTGACCTGATGGCGCTGTCGTCCATGACCGGCTTTGCCCGAAGCCACGGCGCTAGCGGGCCGTACACGTTCGAATGGGAATTGAAGTCGGTCAACGCCAAGGGCTTTGACCTCCGGGTGCGGCTGCCACAGGGGTTCGACGAGCTCGAGGCCCACGCCAAAAAGCGCGCCGCTGAGCTTTTGTCGCGCGGCACCGTCTACGCCAATCTCACCGTCAAGCGCGCCAATGCCGCCGCCACGGTTCGCGTCAACGAGGACGTGCTCAACGCCGTCCTGAAAGCAGCCTCGGTGATCGCCGGCAAGGTCGATGCGGTGGCCCCGAGCATCGACGGCCTGCTCGCCATCAAGGGCGTCGTCGAGGTCGCCGAGCCCGAGGGCGACGAGGAGGAGGACAAGGCGGCCCGTGCCGCTGCCGCCGAGGCCTTCGACAAGGCCCTCGACGAGCTCGTCGCGATGCGCAAGCGCGAGGGCACTTCGCTGGGACAGATCCTGATCCAGCGGGTGGACGAGGTCGAACAGCTGGCGAAAAAGGCGGAAGCTTCGCCCGGCCGCAAGCCGGAGGCGATCAAGGCCAGGCTCGCCGAGCAGATCGCGAGCCTGCTCGACAGCTCGGACCGTTTCGATTCCGACCGCCTGATGCAGGAGGCGATCCTGATCGCCACCAGGGCCGACATCCGCGAGGAGCTCGACCGCATCGCCTCGCACATCGCGCAGGCGCGCGAGCTGATCGGCAAGGGCGGCCCGATCGGCCGCAAGCTCGACTTCCTGGCGCAGGAATTTCACCGCGAGGTCAACACCTGCTGCTCGAAGTCGAACGACATCGAGCTGACCAATACCGGGCTCGCCATGAAGAACGTGGTCGAGCAGTTCCGCGAGCAGGTCCAGAATCTGGAGTGATCGATGACGAGTGGCGGTCACGGAACTGACGGTGTCGAGCGGCGCGGATTGATGTTCGTGCTGTCCTCGCCCTCGGGCGCGGGCAAGACGACGCTGTCGCGCCTCCTGATCGACCGCATGCCCGGCCTGAAAATGTCGGTCTCCGCGACCACGCGGTCGATGCGGCCGGGCGAGGTCAACGGCAAGGACTATTTGTTCCTCGACAAGGCCAAGTTCGACGCGATGGTGAAGGCCGACGAGCTGCTGGAATGGGCCACCGTGTTCGACAACAGCTACGGCACGCCGCGTGCGCCGGTCGAAGCCGCGCTGTCGTCCGGACAGGACGTGCTGTTCGACATCGACTGGCAGGGCACGCAGCAATTGCGTGAAAAGGCGCGCGCCGACGTCGTCAGCGTCTTCATCCTGCCGCCCTCGGTCGCCGATCTCGAAAAGCGCCTGCACTCACGCGCGCAGGATTCCGACGAGGTCATCCGCAAGCGCATGAGCCGCGCTAGCCACGAGATGAGCCACTGGGCCGAGTACGACTACATCGTGATCAACCACGACGTCGACGAGGCCTTCGCCGAGGTGCAGTCGATCCTGAAGGCCGAGCGCCTCAAGCGCGAGCGGCGGACTGGGCTCGTTGGCTTCGTACGAGGTCTGCAAGGTCAGCTTCAGGGCTAGGCTGCGGCAGCCGCGGCCCTTGCTTCGCCAGCCGTTCCAGCATCGCGGTGATCACGTCGACGTCGACGGCTTCCTCGACCTGCACGTCTTGATCGCGATTGGCTTCGCCTTGAGCAGCAGGCTTTTCGTCATCGGCGTGCTTGGCGACGTCCTTGGCGACGTCCTTGGCCGCGAACTGCGGGGGCGATGCCTCGATCTCGAACTCTGCGTTGAAGATGTCGGCCTTGTCGAGCTCCGAGGCGGCGTTGCGAATGGAGGCGGATTGGGCCGCGATCCTGCCGATCTCCCTGGTGAATGCAGCGAGCTGCGCGGTCTGCGGCGGTCGTGCTTCGTCGAAGTCGACCGGGCCCGGCTGCGCGCGCGGCGTGACGGCCGGCGTCGCACCGAGCCAGGGCGCACGGCTTGGGTCATGGTCCTGCGGCGCCCAATCGTCCCAATGCCCGCGGCGGTCGGCGGACTGGGCGCGGACGCGTCCGCCGGCGAAGCGGTAGATGAGGCTGGCGAGGATGCCGGCGAGCGCCAGTGCGCCGCCGATCACGAGCAGCAGCATCTGCAGCGAGCCGGTCGGCTTGTCGGCGCTGCCGTCCACCGCGGCCGGAGCCGTCGGAGCGGGAGGCTTTGCCGGCTTCGCGCTGGGCGGCGCGGCGGCTGCGGCGGGCGCAGGCTGCGGCTGAGGTGCGGGAGAGACGGCCGGCGTGGCGGCGTCGGGCCAGCGCGTGGTGACGGCAGGCTGCTGCGCGGTGTCGGCGACGGGAGCCGTCGGCTGTTGCTGTGGCGCGACGCGCGGGGCACCCGCTGCGGCCGGCGCGGGCGCGGCCGTGTTCGGCGTGGCGGGCACGGCTCCGGTCTGCGACGCAACGTATTCGGCACGCGCGTTCTGCGCGGATTGCGGTGCGGTTGAATCGGTATCTTGCGCGTCGGGCGTCGCCTGCGCGGTCTGGGAGGCTTTGTCGCCGGCGGCGCGCAGATACCAGCACTGCCGCTTGGTCGTGCGTTCGAGGCGATAGTACCAATGCTGCCCCTGCGGCGCGGCGCCCTTCGGCGATGCGAGGCAGTCGGCGGCCGCGTTGGCCGTGCTCGGTGTGTTCGGCGCGTTCTGCGACACGGCGGCCAGTGGCAGGCCGGCAATGACGCTGCCGACCAGCGCGGATACGAATTTTGCGGTGCGGTTGCCCATCCTGGTCTCCCGGTTACGCATGACGCAACTCTTAACCACCCCTTTGTCATCAAAGACTTGGGTGGCAATGAGCCGCAAATCCGGAGAGGATGTGGCTTGAATCGGGCCTGCGCGGCGTTGGTTCCGCGGCGAAGCTGGGCGTTTTGCCGGCGTTATTGCTTGGCTGAAGTCCAGGTTCCGCCGCAGCCGTCGGAGCGCCGCCATGTTCCGGAGCCGCTGCGGCCGGCGAGGCGGCCCGCGCCGGTGAAGGCCACGCCCTGGCCCTGGCCCCGCGTGCTGACCGAGCCGCTCGGGCTGACGGTTCCGCTCACGCCCTCGCCGATGACTCTGCCCGAGGTGACCACAACAGCGCCGCTCGTCGAGCCGCCGCAGCCGACGCTGGTGACGATCCAGGCGCCGTCAAACCCTCCGCCGCCACCACCACCACCACCTCCGCCGCTTCTTCGCGACGACGAGCGCGGCTCATCGGCCGACTTGCTCCGGCGGGCGGACGGGGCCGGCTCGGCCGACCGATCCGAACGCGAGCCGGACAGCGATTTCTCGTCATTTCCGATCGAGCCGCCGGAGCTGCCGGACTGGGCCAAGGCGGAAGGGAGGGAGAAGGCGAGGCTCAGGACGAAGGCGAGGCCAGTCGCGCGCACGGCGGCGTTGGGCATGGTCACAATCCAAAATGAAAAAGGCATCAGCGGCCGGATCCGTCCGCACAGACGGATCCGATAATGCGGCAAGCTTTGCCAGCCTTGCCGCATTCGTCAAGCGCGGCATCCCTGGCGCGCTGCACGCCCTCGCGCTGGACCAGCGACCAGGATTTGTCTGAGATCGCGAAGGCGCCGCAGCTTCTGCCGTAGAAGGAGAGCTCGATCGGGCATTTGGTGCCGGCACAATTGCCGCGCGCATCCGCCACCGCCGCGCGCCGCGAGGCGTGATTCCACGAGATGCCCCATTTGCTGTTGTCGGGCCCATAGACGATCGAGCCCCAGGGCTTGAGATCCTCCATCTTGCGCATGCGCAGCAGCAAGCCCTCGGTCGGCTCCCCATTCGGCGCCATCGAAATCCGCTGCTGGAGTTTTGTGATCGCGCGAGTGAGGCCGTCGGGGGTATCAGGATCGAAATTGAGCTCGTAGAGCCGTTCGCTGAGCTCACTGAGCAGCGCGGCATCGCGCAAGGGCACGCGGTCGGGATCGGCGCGCAGACGCTCCCCTGGCAGGGGATCGGACTGCATCGCCACGACCGGCGGCGGCGCAGTTTGCGTCGGCGGCACGAAGTAAAAGGTACCGTCGATCGGCGAGGACGACACCCATGGCTGCTGCGCGCCCGCGGTGGCGCGCTTCACCGCGAGGCCGACCTGATTGAAGGTCTGGAACACATCGAGGCCCGCGACCCGGATCGTCGTCGCCAGCGCCTTCGTATACGGACTATGACCGTCGCTGCCGTCCTGCGCGACATTGCCGGGCTGGGTCGCATAGGAGATCAGCGTGCCCTCCGGCGCGCGCATCTGCGCAAGGCCGCCATCCGATGATCGCAAGCCGCGTGAGCCGAACGGGTTGTTGCGGCAGGCATCCAGGATGACGAGATTGAGGCGGGTGCCGGAGCCCTGCATCTGGCGCAGCACGAGATTGATGTCGGTCATCTGGAAATCGACGTCGGCCTCGCGCGTCGGATTGGCGCTAACAGGCACGAGGTAGTTGGAGCCGGCGACCTGGACGCCGTGGCCGGCATAGTAGAACAGCGCGACGTCGGCGCCCTGGACCTGCTGGCCGAAGCTCTGCACGGCGATGTCCATCGCGCCCTTGTCGAGATCGAGTTGGGCGCGTCCGCCGACCAGCGTGAAGCCGAGCGCACTGAGCGTCTCCGCCATCAGGCGCGCATCCTTGGAGGGGTTGTCGAGCGGCGTGATGTTCTTGTAGGCGGAGTTGCCGACCACGAGCGCGATGCGTTTCTCTGCCGACGCCGGCTCCGCAATGACGACGAGCAGCGCCAGCGCTGCCAGCCCCAAAACGCGATTGAAAATCCTCGCGCGCATCAAAATTCCTCGAAACAATGGCGCCAGTCTAACAGCCCCGCAGCCGGGCGAAAAGCGGTGAGAGGGGGAGGCGGGGCGTAACTCACCCTCATATCCCGGACGCGCTGCGGCGTTCTGATGCTGCTGCGCAGTGCCGGGACCCAGCGCTGTGGACTCCGTTGCGGCATGGGCCCCGGCTCTGCAGCGCACCGCTAAAGAAGCGCTGCGCTGCGTCCGGGGCACGAGAGCGCGAGTGTGGCGCTCCCTCTTTCGACGTTGTCATTGCGAGGAGCCCTTGCGAACGAAGCAATCCAGAATCCCTCCGCGGAACGATTCTGGATTGCTTCGCTGCGCTCGCAATGACGGAGCAAGGGGGGCATCTTGTTTCTCCAAGTGATGCAGTCATTCCCCGCGAAAGCGGGGAATCCAGTACGCCGCGGCCTCCCGATTCAATCACCGCGGCCTCTGGAATACTGGATCACCCGCTTTCGCGGGCGATGACACCGAGTGTGTAGCTGCAGACACGCCTTCGCAATCTCGCGGCGCGTTTCGCCCGAGGCTTGCTGTCGTTCGGCGCCCGATGAAGGCCAAAGGGCGCAGGGAAGGCCGGGCGCCGGCGGCACCCGAGATCCGTGCGCGACGAAGATGCACACGGTGTGGATCACAGGTGATGCCGGTCGCCCGGCCTTCCCTGCACGGATGGTTTTAACGGTGTCCTTCGTGCTCTCCTCGGGGAGCGATGCACTATTGCCCCCGTCGCCTTGCGGATGATCGATGCGCGTGCCCGGTCGGGCCGCCACATCACCGCTGAGACTTGACGCACAGACCCCGGGCGTCAGGACCACACGACTTCTCCGTCCGCGGACGCTCCCGCCGAAATGCCTGGAGGCTTGCGTGTGCTCGCCCCCGGCATCAACGAAACCGCTGTGACCGCGCCGGGTCGTATCGCGCCGCCTGATGCCTCACGGTTGCCCGCCCTGTCATCAAGCATGTCGCGCCGGCGCTACCGCGTCCACCGCAAGCCCGGCCCGCATCTCGTGACGATCGCGAAGCGCCCCTTTGGCAAGGGCCGGGATGGCGGGTATATGCCATAAATCCGAAATTCGGGAAAGTGGAATATTTTTGCTGGCAGGGGTTGACGAGGTGTTTCGCTGTGTTGCCCGACGCCTCGCGGGCGGTTGCCTCGACCTCTCGGGGTCATTTTTGGAATGCTCTCTCGCCACATCGTCATTGCGAGCGCAGCGAAGCAATCCAGAATCTCTCCGAAGCGGCAGTCTGGATTGCTTCGTCGCAAGGGCTCCTCGCAATGACAGAGTGGAGGCAGCCGCGTGATACGGCGAGCCGCCACTTCGCGGATGACATCGATGTGGCCTCGCAAGCCCGCCGCCCAAGGCCGCTATTTCAGCGGCAGGAACAAATCCGCGGTCGCCTCGTGCTCACCGACTTCAGGGACGAAGCTCAGTCGCTGGCAATAGATCGGGAAGTCGCGTGCTTCCTCGCCGCTGGCGGGAAGCCAGTCGCGATAGAGGTAGAGCGCGGCGGGCTCCAGATTGTCGGTGTTGCCGACGACGCGCAGCACCGCACATCGTCCGCCGGGAATCTCGCCGGCTTTGATCGCATCGCCGTTCGGCTCGATCGGCTGGTTGGTTCCGACACAGAGGTCCACGCTATAATCGGCAGGCGAGGCTGGCCGCCGCTCGGACCGCCAGACATTGAAGGTCGGACTTATGCTGGGGTGCAGGCCGGCGGCTTTGCGCCAGGCGATGAAGCGCTGGATGGTGGCGGGAAGCGTCGCCGGGTCGCCCCGATGCTCCATGATCGCCATCGCCGTCGTCGGCACATCGCGGATCGTCACGTCGTCGCTGGTAAAGGTCTTCTGCATGAGCTTGCTCCTGGCATTGTCGAGAGGCCCGAAGGCCGCAAGCCACGGCTCCCAGTCGGGAGACTTCCGGAACGACGACGGCGATTGCCCGAGCCGTTGCCGAAAGGCGCGGGCGAAGGCGTCCGGTGCGTCGTAACCGGCATCCATCGCGATATCGGTGACGCTTTCGGCCTCGCTATAGGCCAACCGGTACGAAGCGCGCTTCATGCGGGCGAGCTGGATATAGCGATGCACGGACAACCCGAAGGTCGCCGTGAACTGCCGGTGGAAATGATATTTCGAATAGGCCGCGACGCCGCTCAGCGTGTCCAGGTCCAGATCCTCGTCGAGATGCCGGTCGATGTGATCCAGCACCCGCAGCATCCGGGCATGGTAATTTTGAAGCGCCGCCGTCATCGTTCCGTTCTCCGTGGCAGCACCAGCTAAAGCGCACGCGGGCATGACGTGCTCGACCGATCTTGCGGTTTTGCCACGGGTCGCAGAGCGGCGCCAAGGACCGTTCGCGGGCACTGTGGATGAACGACGAGGAGGGGAGCGTTTCAGACCGGTCGCTTTCATCCCCGTTCCGCCCTGGAAACTTCTCGCCTCCGCCGTCGTTGAAATTGCGGCTGAGGAGACGCCATGCCGATCAAGGATCAGGTCAAGAATTTCGCCAAGAAGCTGGTGGAGCACCATCCAGATGCGGCGACTTTGCGTGCGCTTGTGCGGGCCCGTAAACCGGCAGAATTGCATTTTCGCGACGACGGTATCATTCCGAACAATCCGAAATTTCCAGTGCTGCTCTATCGCGCCGCGGTGAACCTGAAGAACCGGCGTTTTCCCCCTGATGTCATCATCGACACGCTGTTCGATGCGAATGGCTGGGGTCGGTCGTGGCGCGACACCGTGTACGACTTCGTTCATTATCATTCGCAAATTCACGAAGTGATGGGCGTGGCACGCGGCACGGCCAGAATCGAGTGCGGCGGGATCAAGGGACGGATCCTGAGTGTGAAGGCCGGCGATGTTCTGGTCCTTCCCGCAGGCACGGGACACCGCCTCATCGAGTCCAGCCGGGAGTTTCTCGTCGTCGGCGCGTACCCGCAGGACGGGACCTACGACGAGTGCACCGACACGCGAGAGCGTCCCGACGCCGTCAAGCGTATCGCCAAGGTCCGCAAGCCGAAGACGGATCCGGTCGCCGGACCGAGCGGCCCGCTGCTCAGATCATGGCGGACGGTGCGACCGCGATCGTGAGGCTATGTTCGCCGCAGTCGCGCGCGAGGGCGGAACACCGGGAACAACTCGCCTGCGGCAACGTCTTTCATTGGACGAGGGAGATGCCCATGAAAGCGCTCATTGCCGCGGTCGCATTTGCAGCCATGTCCGGCCCGGTCATTGCCCAGAATACGGGCCCGGCTCCGCAGACGGGCATGGACAGGCCGGAAAACACCAACGGTGCCACGGAGCGAGGGACGATGGACACCACAGGGACGAATGCCAATCGGGCAAACCAGCCTGAAACCAAAGGCGTGTCCGGACAACGCAGGACAGGCGACAAGAAGAAGTAGCCGATCGAGCGCCGCGACCTTGCATTCGCGCTCACGTCAGATAGTCGGGCCTGAAATCGGCAAGCTCGCGCAGCTCCTCGGGTCGCAGCAGCTCGATCTCGCTGCCCTCCCAGGCGATCAATCCACGATGCCTCAGTTCCTGGATGGTGCGGTTGACGTGGACGATCGACAGTCCGCAGGCATCGGCAACGTGCCGCTGCGTCATCGGCATCTGGAAGCAGCCGTCGTTGAGGAGGCCGACGACGTCCAGCCTTGCGGCGAGCTCGCAGATGAGGTGCGCGACCTTGGGCAAGGCCGCCTGCGCGCCGAGGCGGGCGATCCATTGCCGCGAGATGGCCGCATCGATCAGCGTCTCACGCCAGAACGCGCGTGTCAGGTGGTGGGAGCCGTCGAGAAGCTGCCGGAGCGGGCTGTGCGCGACAGTGCCGACGATGGTCGGTCCGAGGCCGACGAGGTCCGCATCCATCGGCGAGACCAGCAGCGTGTGCAGGCAGGGCATGTCGCCGGGAACGTGGAACGCGAGGATCTGGCTGCGGTCGCCGACGATGCGGGCCTGGTAGAGGAAGCCGCTCACGACGAAGACGCAGCGCGAGGCGGCCTCGCCCTGGCGCAGCACGATCTCGCCGTCGGCGACCTGGCGCAGCGTGGAGGGCAGGGCGGCGACCTGCCGGCGTTCGTCCTCGGACAGGCTTTCGATGGCCTGCAGACGCGCGATGAACTTCGGATGCGGCATGAGCCTCGCTTGCTGCTTCAGCCGTCGTGCGGCACTGACGCCTCGACGAAGCGCCGCGAGAGCTTTGCAAGCGACCCGTCGGAAACCGGCGCCGAGCGGAACTCGCGGATGGCGCGGGCGAGTTCCTGATCGGACATCGGCCGGACCGGCTCCTTCAGCGTGCCCGCGACCAAGGCATCGCTGATGCTGTCGAGGTGCTCGCTCGTATCCGACCTGAACAGGCTGCGGATGCGCTCCAGGATCGTCGTAGGGCTCATAAAGGGGCGGCTCGTTCGCAGTCGGGGGGTGACGGGGGTGGATGCGCCTCGGCACGGTCGCAAACCGGTTAGCAACCTGTGCTTCCGACCAGCGTTCTAGTCCGCTGAACCCAAGCCGGACGGATCATTTGATAGAACCGGCGCCATTTTTGGCGGCCCCATGGAAAAAGCCCACGACGTGCTGATCCGGAACCTTTGCGAGCACACAGCGCTCGCAGAGGAGGATCTTGCGGAAATCCGGGCGCTCACCTTCACGCTGCGCGATTTGGAGCCCAACCAGGATTTCATCCGTCAGGGCGACGAACCCGAACATTCGGTGCTGGTCGTCACCGGCATGGTCGCGCGTTACCATCTGCTGGGCGGCGGTGGGCGGCAATATCTGGCGTTCCATCTCACCGGCGACCTGCCGGATGCGCAGGGCCTGTTCATCGACCAGATGGACCACGGATTGAGCGCGCTAGGGGCGGCCTCCGTCGCCTTTATCCCGCATCGCGAATTGTTCATTGCGTTCCGGCGGCGGCCAAGCTTTGGGCTGGCGGTCTGGCGCGAGACGCTGCTCGATGCCGCGATCTTTCGCGAGGCGATCACAAACAACAGCGCCCGGCCGATGCAGGCGCGCATGGCACACCTGTTCTGCGAGCTGTTCTACCGTGCTCGCGCGGCGCAGCTCGTCCGCGGCAATCGTTGCCGCATACCGATCAGTCTGGCGCAGCTCGGCGAGACGCTGGGCATGGCGATCGCGACGGTGAACCGGACACTGGGCGAGCTCAGGCGCAGCGGAGCCATGGATTTGCGTGAGGGCGAGCTGATCGTGCTGAAATGGCGCGACTTGCAGCGGCTCGGCGATTTCAACCCGGCCTATCTGCACCAGAAACGGCAGTCGCCGCCGCCTACGTGAGACCGCCGGCCTGGCGGGTCGAAAGAGCGGCGATGATCATCACCCGAAGCGGGCTTCGCGGTCCCCCGAGGATCGGTGTTGCGCCGCATGCGCGCGGTAGGCGTCGATCGCCCTGTTGGCGAGCATCAGCTGCCGGCGTTCGCCGGTCCTGAGCTGGGCTTCGATCGCGTCGAGAATGACGTTGGCGCTCTCGTCCGGCGAGCCGAGCTCGCCGCTCTGCTCCAGGCAGCTCCAGGCGATGAAGAATGCGCTTTCGACGGTGCAACGAATGGACATGCGCTGCCAACGCAGCGGGGCCGAAGGCGTTCCGTGCAGCGGGCGCGACTTGCGCCGAGCCCGCAGCACGCGAAGGGTCAGTTCTTCAGCACGATGCGGCCGACGACCTTGCCGGCGCGAAGCTCGTCGATCCATTTCTGGACATCGCCCATCGGCTCCTCGCGCATCGGCGTCAGCTTGATCTTGCCGGCGCGGGCCAGCGCCATCAGCTCCTGGGCCTCTGCCAGCGTGCCGACCATGAAACCCTCGATGGTCATGCGCTTGTAGACCCATTGCACCATCGGCAGCGTGAACTGGCCGCCCATCAGGCCGGAGACCACGATCTTGCCGCCGCGCGCGGCGACGGCGACCGCAAACGCCATCGACTTCTCATTGCCGGCGAAATCGACGATCTCGTCGAAGCCGCCCTCGGTCTCCTTCAGGATGCGCTTGATCACGTCGGGCTCGGACGGGTCATAGGCGACTGTGGCACCGTTCTTCAGCGCGGTGTCGCGCGCGGCCGGCGAAAGGTCGGCGACCGTGATCGGCTGCTTGAACATCGCCTGCGCGAACGACAGGCCCATCATGCCGACGCCGCCGAGGCCGATCAGCAAGATGTTGCGCTGGCGCGGACGGTCGACCAGGCGCTTGAGCGCGCCATAGGCGGTGACGCCGGAGCACATCAGCGTCGCGGCCTGGTTGACGGGCAGGGGATCGTAGTCGAGCAGGTATTTTGCGTCGGGCACCAGCACGTGGGTGGCGAATCCGCCGTCGATGGAAACGCCGAGGAAGCGCTGCTTCACGCACAGATTCTCGTCGCCATTGGCGCAATCGCGGCACTGGCCGCAGCCGATCCAGGGAAAGACGGCCTTCTTCGTGCCGACCAGGCCGGCGGCGACGTCCGGGCCGACTTCGTCGACCACGCCGGCGATCTCGTGGCCGAGCGTGAAGGGCAGCGTCATGCCGCGCGTGGTGTCGAGCTTCTTGCCGCCGCCGAGATCGGCATAGCCGTCCTGGATGTGGAGGTCGGAATGGCAAAGGCCGCAGCGCTCGATGCGCACCAGCACCTCGCGTCCTTGCGGCTTCGGCGTATCGACGATGGTCTCGCACAAGGGCGCATCGAACTTGACCAGGGACTGCCTGCGCATCAGCGCCATATTTCTTCCTCCGAAATTATCGCTCTGTTTCGGTCCGTATATTGGCCAATTCACAGGCCATGGCAACAAAGCCTGATATGGGAATGGTCTCTGCGCGCCGCGTCGCCTCGACGCCGGCGGCTTGTGCAAGCCGCGCCGGATCGACGCCGAGCGATTTCAGGCTTTGGCGCAGCATCTTGCGGCGCTGGCCGAAGGCGGCGGCGGCGACCTGCTCCAGCATTTTGCGATCGCAAGGCAGCGGTTCTGCGCGCGGCTTGAGGCGCACGACGGAGGAGGTGACCTTCGGCGGCGGCACGAAGGCGGACGGCGCGATGTCGAACAGGATCTTGGTCTCGCAGCGCCAGTTGGCGAGCACGCCGAGCCGGCCATAGGCCTCCTCGTCCTCGCGCGCGACGATGCGCTCGCCGACCTCGCGCTGAAACATCAGGACCATCAGATCGTACCAGGGCGGCCAGGGCTCGGTCGTCAGCCAGTTGATCAGAAGCTGGGTCGCGATGTTGTAGGGCAGGTTGGCGACGATCTTCGCTTGTTCGCCATCGAGCAGCGGACGCGGATCGAAGGTCATGGCATCGCCATGCACGATCTCGAGCCTGTCAGGGTAGCGCGCGGAGATATCCTGAAGCGCCGGAATCGCGCGCTCGTCGTGCTCGATGGCGATGACGCGCTTTGCGCCGAGCGCGAGCAGCGCCCGCGTCAGCCCGCCCGGGCCGGGGCCGATCTCGACGATGGTGGAGTCTTCCAGCGGAGCGGCCGCACGGGCGATGCGGGCGGTGAGATTGAGGTCGAGCAGAAAGTTCTGGCCGAGCGATTTGCGCGCCGACAGCGCGTGCTGGCGAATGACCTCGCGCAGCGGCGGGAGGTCGTCGATCGCGCTCATCAGGTGGTCGTAGCCGCCATGCGGCTTGCGAGCCTCAAGGCTGCGATCAGGCTGGCCGGATTGGCCTTGCCGGTGCCGGCGATGTCGAAGGCGGTGCCGTGATCGGGCGAGGTGCGGATCAAGGGCAGGCCAAGCGTGACGTTGACCGCGTCGTCGAAGGCGACGGTCTTGATCGGGATCAGCGCCTGGTCGTGATACATGCAGACGGCGCAATCATAGGTGCTGCGCGCGGCCTCGTGGAACATGGTGTCGGCGGGTAGCGGGCCTCTTGCCGCGATGCCGTCGCCACGCAGCGTTTTCAGCGCCGGCGCGATGATGGTCTGCTCCTCATGCCCGAGCGAGCCGTCCTCGCCGGCATGCGGATTGAGGCCGGAAACCGCGATGCGCGGCCGCGCGATGCCGAAGCGGGATTTCAGTTCGGTCGCGACAATGCGAACGGTCGAGACGATCAGCTCACTGGTGAGCTGGGCCAGCGCCTCGCGCATCGAGACGTGGATGGTCACGGGCACCACGGCGAGCTGCGGCGACCACAGCATCATCACCGGCTGCGGCACCCGGCCGTCCTCTGCTGCGAGTTCGGCCAGGTATTCGGTGTGGCCGGGATGACGGAAGCCTGCGCGGTAGAGCACGCTCTTGGCGATCGGATTGGTGACGACGGCGCCGGCGCGGCGCTCGCGGACATCCGCAACCGCCTGGCGGATCGAGGCGAGCGCGGCCGATGCGCTCGATGCGTCGGGCTTGCCGGGCTCGGCGGTCGCGCGCTCGCCGGTGGCGACCACGGGGAGGGCGTCAGTGAAGGCGGCCTCGGCCTCACCGGGGCTTACCGCGGCGATGCTGATATCGGCGCCGAGCGCTTTGGCGCGCTGCGCGATCAGCGCCTCGTCGCCGCGCAGGTAGAAGGCGGGCAGGTTCAGCTCGCGGCGCCTCAGCCAGGCTGCGATCGTGATGTCGGGACCGATGCCGGCGGGCTCTCCCAGGGTCAGGGCAAGGGGAAGCGGCTTTGCTGCGCGATGGGCCATCAGCGGTTGCGATATTCGATCATCGCCGCCTTGCGGAGGTCGTCGAGATAGGCCTTCTGGGTCTTCTCGTACTTCTCCTGATACATCTTCTCGCGGACCTCGCGCTTCTTCGGCGTGTCGATCATGGTCGGCTTGCGCGCGCACAGCACCACCATCTCGATGCCGTTCTTGGTCATCTCGGGCGCGGTCAAATGGCCGATCGGCGTATCGTCGAGCACCTTGCGCAGCGGCTCAGGCAGCTCAGCGGTGGTCTTGGTGACGGTGTCGCGGATGGTGGCGTTCGGCGTCGAGCGGAACAGCGAATTGGCTTCCTCGCAGCTTCCGACGCGCGAGCGATAGGTCTCGGCTTCCTTCTTGCGTGTTTCCAGGAACGCCGCGGACGAGCCGCGCGGCACGATCAGCACGATCGGCTGCATCTTGTATTCGGTGCCTTCGATCTGAAGCTTGTCGCCGGTCTGGGCCTGCACGGCCTGCGCGACGTCGCGCTCGCCGACGAGCAGCTTCTCCTTGAAGCGGCCGCGCACCAGGCTGGTCCAGACCATCTCGGCCTTCATGCGGCCCTTCAGCGTTTCGGGGCGGACGCCTTTGGATTCGAGCGACTTGGTGAGCTGCTCCGGCGAGATGCGCATGCGCTGCGCCATGCCCTCGTAGGACTGGTTGACGTCGGAGACGCCGGGATCGACCCCGAATTTCTTGCCTTCCTTGAGCTTCACCTTGTCGTCGATCAGCTCGTTGATGACCTCCTGCCGGGGCGGGGTCTTCTGCGACGTCAGCTGGTCGAGCTTGGCGCGCTGATCGATGTCGAAATCGGTGATCGGATCGCCGTTGACCATGACGACGATGTTCTGCGCGCGCGACGGCGAGGGCAGTCCGGTCAGGATCAGCCCGGCACTGATGGCGAGCAGGAGGCGGAAGACGGGCAATGGGGTCGTCATGATTGTCGCTCGCATGTCAACCGCGTCGAGCCTGTGATGGGAGCAAGCGCGGCCGGCACTTCAAACCGTTCACTGGAGGCCGGCGGAACTGCTGGTCGTCGACGAGGTCGCCAGCGTGCGCAGGCCGATCTGGAACATGAACGCATGGCTCAGTACGGGCGGCGCGGTGCCCGCAGAATAGCTATACGAAGTTACGTAGTTCGCCGCCAGCACGAAGCAATCGTCGACATAGCCGGCACCGAGCACATACTGGTTGATCTTGTTGGCCTCGAGGTCCCACCGCGCCGAACCCGACACCACCCAGTTGGTGGCGATCTTGATCGAGCCCGAGGTCAGGATGCCCTCGCGGCGGGTCAGATAGCCGAGTTCCGGCTGGGCCGCGTAATTGCCGTACAGCACGGCGACCGCCCAGCGATTGAAATTGGCGCGGCCCTCCGCCTCGAAGCGCTGCACGTTCCAGGTCTGCTCATCCATGCGGGAGCGGACGCTGAACGTGTAGGTGCTGTTCGGCGAGTAGCTGGCGCTCGCGACATAATCGGAACGCGGCTTGTCCAGGCCGGAATCGAGGCCAGTATTGATCGTGTCCTGGACCGCGAAGGAGTTCATGCCGAACAGCTGGTAGGACTGGCCGAACAGCACCTTGACCGCGCCGCCCTTGTCGAACTGCGTGGTGGACTGCACGCCGACATTGGCGCGGCCGCCGCCCTCGACGCGGTCGTAGCCGGAGAACTTGTCGACGCTGAACAGATTCGAGGCGTCGAACACCATGCTCTGGGCGTCCTCGTTCGGGAGCTTGCCGGCATAGGTCTCGTTCGGCCGGATGATGATCTGCGCGATCGGCTCGACGGTGGTCGATCCCCAGGGCTGAACGTTGATGAAGGGATAGCGGTATTCCAGGCCCACGGTCGGCATCAGGCGGAACGCCTGGGTGTCGCCGACGGGAAGATAGTTCGACACGCCCGGCTGGTTGGAGACCGAGGAGTTGATCGCGTCGGCGCGCAGGCTGGCGAACGGCGTCCAGATCTGGCCGAGCGGATCGGTGAACGATTTGCGCCACTGCGCTTCAGCCGTCAGGCGGGTATAGGAGCCGGGGAAGCCGCGCAGCAGGCACTGCGACGGCGTGCGGGCCAGCGGATCGGCCGACGCCGTCGTGCACAGGCTGCTGGTGTTGGCGACCGTGGTGATCGGATCGAACACCGCCTGGTCACGCGACATGTTCACGAAATTGGTCTTGTAGCTGAACTCGCCGCCGAAGACCGGATAGTTGAGCACGTTGGAATAGTCGATCACCGGATAGACGATCGGCACCTGGCTCTGGTTACCCGAATAGCTCAGCCAGTACATCGTGCGCGCGTCGAAGAAGCTGCGGTTGCCGACGCCGGTCAGATAGAGCTGCGACAGCGCCTCCGTCGGCAGCAGCAGGAACGAGCCGAGCGGATCGCGGTACTGGTAAAGCCGGTAGTCCGAGAAGAAATAGTAGTCGGACATCAGGACGCCGTCCCAACCCCAGACCCATTTGTCGTTCAGCGCGAACTGACCCTTGGTGTCGACGGCGCCGCGGAACTGGCGGTCGCCGGGCTGCCCCGCAAAGGCGCCGGGATCGAGCTGGTCGATGCCGTAGGCGCGGATCTGGTAGGCGCCGTCGATCAGGCGCTGCCGGAATTCACCCTGCAGCATCACGCCCTGCCGCGACATGAAGCGGGGGGTGAAGGTTGCGTCCATGTCGGGCGCGATCGCCCAATAATAGGGAACTTCGGCGCCGAAGCCGGTGTTCGTCGTGCCCGGAAAGTAGCCCGGCATCAGGAAGCCGCTCTTGCGCTTCACGGTCGGGTCGGGCGTCGAGAAATAGGGCATGTAGGCGAGCGGCACGCCGAAGAACTCGATCTGTGCCGTCTCGAAATACAGCATCTTCTCCTGCTGGTCGTGGATGATGCGCGCACCCTTGACCTGCCACAGCGGCGGCTTCTTCGGGTCGTCCTTACACGGCGCGCAGGCCGTGTAGACGCCGTTCTCGAACACGGTGTAGTTGCCGCTGGAGCGGTCGGCGCGGCTCGCCGCCATGCGGGTCTGGTCGGCGGTATCCACGCGCAGCGAATCGACGAAACCGTCGCGGTAATCGTCGGAGAGATCCATGATCTCGGCATAGGTGATCTTGCCGTCGGCATCCGTCATGCGGATGTTGCCTTCGGCATGCAGCCGCTTGGTCTTCTGGTCGTAGATGACCCTGTCGGCTTCGACGCTGGTGCCGTTGTAGAACAGCTGGACGTTACCGACCGCCGAGACGCGCGAATTGTTGTAGTCGTAATCGACCTCGGTCGCCTGCACCAGCATCTGGTTGTCGTTGGGAGCCTTGGGCGGCTTCGGACGCGGCGGCAGCGGATTGTAGGTGAAGCTCTGGGCGGAGGCGGGGGCCACGGCGGCGACATTGATCAGCCCGCCGAGCGAGGCAGCAGTGACGACGGCGAGCAGCAGCCTGCGGATGGACAAGCCGCTCCCGTTCGCGCGCACTACGGTGCGACGCGTCAAACGAGACACGAGCCCTCCATGGACGGCAGTCACTAACCGTCCTCCTGATACAACAAGGCCAAAAAGCCGGTGAGGCCGCCTACCACCGCAGGCAACCACGCCGCAGCGATCGGATGCATCAACTCAGCCTTGCTCAAGTCTTCAGTCACTTTCGACAGAACGTAGAGCAGAAAGCCTGCGCCCACGCCACTCAAAACCATCTTTTGCACGCCGCCCATCCGGAAGAAGCGCAACGACACGGAGGCCGCGAGCATCACCATGGCAGCCAGCAAAAATGGCTGCGCCAGAAGCTTCTGATACTGGAGTCGGTATCCCGCTGTCGCGAAGCCTGAGCTCTCGGAAGAGCGGATGTAGCTCGGTAGTTGCCAAAAGGACACAGTCTCGGGGGTGGAAAAGCTGTTGCGGACCTGTGCCTCGGTCAGGGTCGTCGGAATCTCCAGGCTGGCCTGGTCGATCGGCGGGGAGTCCAGTGAGAAACGGCGGACGCCCTTGAACAGCCAGCGGCCGGCCTCGAGCGTTGCCTCGCGCGCCTCGACCCGCTCCTTGAAGTGCTGCTCCGGGTCGAACCGGAACAGCGTGAGCCCCGTGAGCCGGACGCCCTGCTGCTCGCTGCGCGCCGCATTGATGATGGTCTGGCCGTCGCTGGTCACCTGATTGAGCCAGAAGCCGGAGGCGTCCTGGATGCCGCCGCCGGGCGCCGAGCCGAACAGCTCGGCCTCCATGCGCTTGGAAGCTTCGCGCAAATTGGCTGACATCGGATTGTAGGCGACGGTGGCGATCACCCCGATCAGGAGCGCGCTGCCGAGCGCCGGCGAGATGAACTGCCATGCGGAGATGCCGGCGGCGCGCGCCACCACGAGCTCGAGCCGGCGGGAGAGGGCGAGATAGCAGGTCATGGCGCCGACCAGCATGCAGAACGGCGTCAGCTTCTCCAAAAGCTGCGGCACCCGGAACAGCGAGGTCTGGGCCACCATGAGCGCCGAGGCCGATGCCAGCCCTGAGGTCTTGCGCACCATCTCGATGTAGTCGACCAGCACCAGCAGCAGGAAAATGCTCGCGAACACGCCGAGCGCGGCAACCACGAAGCGGCCGGCGAAATAGCGCCCGAGTGTGTTGGTGAGCATGCTCATGCGGTGGCCGGGCGTCCGAACAGCCGCGCGATGCGCGCGTTCGACCTGTTGATGGCGTCCATCAGGCCAGGGGGCGGCTCGACGACGACGCCGCCGATGATCATCCACAGCCCGACGCCGATGGCGCCGAAAACCATCGCGTATTGCAGCAGCACCGGGCCCGGCGACTTCACCGCCATCACCGAGCAGGCAAAGCCCGCCATGCGCAGGCCGAACACCGCGATGATCGATGAGCCGATCGAGAAGTTACGGCTCTGGCGGGTGGTGCGCGGCGCTCCGAGGAACGCGAAAGTCAGCACCGCAAAGGCGAAGGGATAGATCGGCGCGAGCAGGCTGTCATGCAGGGCCGAGCGGAACTGCCCGGGGATCTGCTTGTAGACGGGATCGTTCTCGGACGGCGAGAGCAGCTCCCAGAGATAGAGCTCGCGAATGCCGAGGGTGACGTCGCGGCCCTTGGAGAATTTCGACATGTCGAAGCCGTAGCGGCCGAAAGCCACCAGCGCCGGATCGCGCTTGCCTGCCTCGAAGCGCTGGAGATTGCCTGTTTCCAGCACCAGGAACGAGCCGGTCTCGTTCTTCACGACCTCGCCGCGTTCGGCGACGATCGAGACGCGCTCGTTCGGGTCGCGGCGGTCGTCGATGAAGATGCCGGCAAGGATGCCGCCGGGCTGGCGTTCGCGAATCCGGATCGTGAGGTTCTCGTCGAGCCGGGCGAAGCGGCCGGGCTGCAGGATGTTGGTGAGCACGTCCGCGGTGATCTCGGCATCCCACTGCTTGATCCGGCGCATGCCGTCGGGGGCGAGATAGGCGGCGATGAAGGCAACCAGCAGCGCCACCACACAGGTGGCGTAGAAGAACGGAAAGAACAGCCGGAACGGCGAGAAGCCGGCGGCATTCATCACGATGATCTCGGAATCGGTCGCGAGCTTGTTCAGCGTGTGCGAGATCGCGATCATCAGCGCGATCGGCGAGATGATCAGGACCAGGGCCGGCACGACCAGGCTGGTGATGCCGAGGAAGGTGAGGATGGTCTGACCCTGGCTCGTCATCAGGTCGATGCCGCGCAACGCCTGCGTAATCCAGATCACGCCGGTGAGGCTGACCAGGACCAGCGCAAACGACGCCAGCGTCGTGCGGAAGATATACTTATCGATCGACCCCATGCGCTACCGCACGAATCCCACCAAGGCCCCATGTCGGCCGAAATTCCGCTGTCCAACCAATCCCCGATCAGGGGATCCCCAAGGTTGGCCAGCGCCTCTTCCGCCAGCTCACTCTCTCACTACCATCCCTTTGATCCGTCAACAAAATGGCTGCCCCGTGGCACCCTCAATATATGGTTAATATTTCGCTCGTTGTGGCCTTGAGGCCACGGGGGTGCTTGGCATCTGCCGGGCCGCTGGCCCATAGTGCGGAAGGCACAGTGAATCGTCGTTCAGGTCGGGCCACGGTCGGGGTCGTGAACGGCAAAAAGACCAAGATTTTTGAAGGAGTTACCTATGTCCGATGCCATCAAGGTCGGCTTCGTCCCATTGTCTGCTGCCGCCCGTGGCATCCTGGTCGTGTTCTGCGACGACAGCCTGAAGGTCGGTCCGGCGACGGCCAAGGCGCTGGGCGGCGCTGTCGAACTCGTGAAGCGCGCGGCCACCGCCGCCGCCTTTAAAGGTAAAAGCGGGGCCGCGCTGGACATCCTGGCGCCGGAAGGGGTGAAAGCCACCCGTCTGCTCGTGATCGGCGCCGGCAAGGCAGCCGGCCTGAAGGCGAACGATTTCCTCAAATTCGGCGGTGTGGCGGCGAGCAAGCTGGCCGCCGGGACGACCACCATGACAATTATGGCGGAGCTGCCCGATGGCGCCATGACGAGCGAGCAGGCGGTTGCGATCGCCTCGGGCCTTCGCTTACGCGCCTACAAGTTCGACCGTTACAAGACCAAGAAGAAGGATGGCGAGGAGGGCGGCTCGCGCGCCGAAATCTCGCTTGCGGTCGGCGATGCCAGTGTTGCGAAGAAGGCGTTTACCGCGGCCGGCCACGTCGTCGACGGCGTGGTCATCGCGCGCGACCTCGTCAACGAGCCGCCGAACGTGCTCTTCCCGGAAGAATTCGCGCGCCGCGCCAGTCAGCTCCGCAAGCTCGGCGTCAAGGTCGAGGTGCTCGACGTCAAGGCGATGCAGAAGCTCGGCATGGGCGCGCTGCTCGGCGTCGGCCAGGGCTCGGCGCGGCCGAGCCGTACCGTGATCATGCGCTGGGACGGCGGCAGGAAAGGCGAGGCGCCTGTCAGCTTCGTCGGCAAGGGCGTCTGCTTCGACACCGGCGGCATTTCGATCAAGCCGGCCGGCAGCATGGAGGACATGAAGGGCGACATGGGGGGAGCGGCCTGCGTCGTCGGGCTGATGCACGCGCTGGCGGCGCGCAAGGCCAAGGCCAATGTGGTCGGCGCCATCGGCCTCGTCGAGAACATGCCCGACGGCAATGCGCAGCGGCCGGGCGATATCGTCACCTCGATGTCGGGCCAGACCATCGAGATCATCAACACCGACGCCGAAGGCCGCCTCGTGCTGGCCGACGTGCTCTGGTACGTCGCCAAGAAGGTGAAGCCGAAATTCATGGTGGATCTGGCGACGCTGACCGGCGCGATCGTGGTCGCGCTTGGCACCGAGCATGCCGGCATGTTCTCCAACAATGACGAGCTTGCCGAACGCCTGCTGGCGGCCGGCATGGAGAGTGGGGACAAGGTCTGGCGCATGCCGCTCGGTCCCGAATACGACAAGCTCATCGATTCCCAGTTCGCCGACATGAAGAACACCGGCGGCCGTCATGGCGGCTCGATCACCGCGGCGCAGTTCCTGCAGCGTTTCGTCGACGGCACGCCCTGGGCCCATCTCGACATCGCCGGCACCGCCATGGGCGCGCCGAAGACCGACATCAACCAGAGCTGGGGCAGCGGCTATGGTGTCCGTCTGCTCGACCGTCTGGTCGCCGACCATTACGAGCGCAAATGACCCGAGATGACTGAAGTCCTGTTCTATCATCTGCAAAACATGACGGTAGAGAACGTGTTGCCGCCGCTTCTCGAGAAATCGCTCGAGCGGGGCTGGCGCGTCGTGGTGCAGTCGACCTCGGAAGAGCGGGCCGATGCGCTCGACGCGCACTTATGGACCTATCGCGACGATTCCTTCCTGCCGCACGCGACATGGCGCGTGAACGATGCCGCCGATCAGCCGATCGTGCTGGCGATCGAGGAGGGCAATCCCAACGGCGCCCATGTCCGCTTCCTGGTCGACAACGCCGCGTTGCCACAGGACGCGCAGGGCTATGCGCGCATGGTGCTGCTGTTCAACGGCGACGATCCGGATGCGCTCGCGCTCGCCCGCAGCACCTGGACGGATTGCAAGGCGCGCGGATTTGATGTCACCTATTGGCAGGCCGACGAGCGGGGCCGGTGGCAGCGTCGGAATTAGCGTCGATCGCAATTAATGATAATTTGCACTTTTCGGGCGATGCTGGCTTTTGTCACCTTCGTGCCGCAAAGTGATGTTGGGACAATCGCTTAGGGCTGGTCCTTCACGCGGGGAATTTGGTTTATCGTGCGACATCAAAAGCTTCCCAGGTCGCTCATAGTTGCGTTGGCTGCCGTAGCACCGCTGATCGCGGGCTGTTCGGGCGGGACCGATCTGTTGTCGAAGGACGCCGAATGGTTCCAGAAGCCCGGCCGTCTCTTCATCAAGAACATCTCGATCGAGTCGCCGCCGCTGACCCCCGACAAGCCGGTGGGAGCTGAGGATCTCGTCAGCGCCGACGGCGCCTGTCCCGGCATGGCGCCGCCTCCCGGGCCGGCCGATGCCAATGCATCGTCGACCGCACCGGCGCCGATGGGCGGCACGGTCGCGCTCGGCCACACCGAATGCGACGTGGTGCGCGGCATCGGCGCGCCCTCGAATGTCAATCTCTCCAACGATGCTGCCGGCCGGCGCGTCGCCGTGGTGACCTGGACCACCGGCCCGCGCGCGGGCATCTACAGCTTCACCTCCGGCCGCCTGTCCTCGATCGAGGGCAACCCCGATCCGCAGCCGGTGCCGAAGGCGGCGAAGCCGAAGGCGAAGAAGAAGCAGGCGTAGGTCGCGAGCGCGGGACGGCTCAGGCCGTGCCGTCATTGCATCTTCGGACGAGCTGACCCCTCGGCCCGGAACGTAGTGTTCCCGGCCAGATCTTCTCGATCTCATCGAAGAAGCGCGGGCAAGCGATTTCTAGCCGGCAACAGGGCTAAGGCGACGCCCTGATCAGACCCAATGATGGTCATGCAGTCTTCAGCATCTGGCCGCGCTGAATGAAGCGGAGCGCACCCAACTGTACCAGGAGCGTACTGGCAATCGCTGCAAAGAAGGCGGTAATGACGCCGAGGCTTGTCAGGCAAAGTCCGAGAACGAAAAAGAACGTTGCGAAGCCGTAAAGGGCCAGTACCATTCCGCGCAGCACTTGCGTCGCGGCTGAGGCCCCGCTCATGCGGTGCGCAAAGACCGCCAGTACGGCGCCGAACACGGGAAAGCTGGCCAGGATACCGGCTGTTTTTGCGCCGACCAATGTGGCGGCTGCGGTCAGGGTCACGACGATGACTGTCGCTATCAGCATGCGCCCCGGCAGGTCCCACCATGGAGCGGCCATGATGCTGCGCACGAGCGTACGGTGGGGAAGAAGATGTGCTGACGCGCTGAGCGTCAGCAGGGCAAGGACGAAGACTCCCCAATGCGATAGTGGCAGCAGTTGGAATAGAAAACCGGCTGTTGCATAGGCCATCGTTCCACCCAGCAACGCTATTGTCCAGCCTTGTCGGGCCAGCAGAACATAACCAAGGCTGAAACAACCTTGCGCGGCGGTGCCAACCAGCGATCCATCAGTGGCGCTTGCAGCGAATTCCGCGCCGTACTGAACCGCAAGGAAAGCAGACACCGGGCCGGAGGTCAGCGGCAGACCGACCAACCAGCCGCCAACTGCATCGCCCCACCGGCGTCCGGCTAACGAGGCGGATAGAATGAGAAGGGGCGGCAACACCACTTTCAGTAGGATCAAGCTCATTCGTTCGGCACTGCTTCCTCGGCTTTGCGCCCGGTGGCCACTGCGAGAGCGAGACCGACAAGTATCAAGACGACGCCGGCGCCGAAAACGAGTCCCAGCGTGTCACCGAACATTACGGCCGCTGCGGCGATGCCGAACACGGGCTGAAGATACTGAACGCTGGCCGCGACAGGGGCAGAAACCGTTCTAAGAATGTACAACCAAAGGAATAGCCCCGCGACGCTCACTGCCACTCCGAGATAAGCGGCCGCGGCAAAGACCCCCGCTGTAAGATGTAGCTCGCTATGCGATAGCTCCCAGGCACACCATGGAATCAACGCAAGGAACCCGAACAGCGTGCTCCAAGCCGCTACAGCGGCGGTCTCGTACTCGCGGGTAAGTTCGACGCTCCAGACGTAGTAGAAAGCAATTGCGACGGCCGAGAGCAGCATCCAAAAGGCGCCTACCAGGCCGGATGCAGCCACCGCACCGGTTGCCTGACCACGTCCAAGCGCAACCAGACCAATGCCGGCAAAAGCGGCCAATAGGCCAAGTTGTTGGCGGCTTGTGACACGCTGCCCGAGCCCGAGGGCAGCAAACACGACGACGAAGATCGGAATCGTGGCTGAAATGATGGTGCCGACGGAGGCGGTCGTGCCCTGGATACCAAATGCCTGGGCGACCTGGCCGACGCCGATTCCCAAGACGCCGAGGGCAGCCGCGCGAGGAAGCGCCTTCAAGGCGAGCCCCGGCTTACCGATCGTGCAGAGGAAGAGCAGCAGCACCGCAATGGCGAACCGCATGGCGGTGAGCGTCAGCGGAGGAACGGATTGTAGACCGTACTTCGTAATGGGAATCGAAAGGCCCCACATTACAGCGAGCAACAGCATCCAGGCGATACCTTGCACAGAAAGGCCGAGCGGCGTCGATCTTGCCAATCTGATTGCCTGCGAATTCATGAGGCGAAATTAGCGTACTGCTTGATGTCCGAGATTTCTTTTTTTGCGTGATTTTGGAGGCTATCGAGCCTAAATCAGTCCATATGAAGAAATCTAAAGCTGCAAAAATGCCGAAAGGCTTTCAGAAAGCAAAGTCAGGCGCGGGCCAGGACCTTGCGCTCGATGAGATCGATCGGCGAATTCTGCGGTCTTTGCAGCAAGATGGTTTGATTGCAAACCAAGTATTGGCAGATGACGTCGGACTGTCGCCTCCGGCGTGCCTGAAGCGCGTGCGCCGCCTGCGCAGCGCGGGGATTATCGAACGCACAATCTCACTGCTGTCTGCTGAAGCATTGGGATATCCATTGCTAACCGTCGTTCGCCTCAAGCTTGACGGGCCAACCGAGGCGATGATGCACACGTTCGAAGCGCGAATGATGGCTTCTCCGCGCGTGATCCAATGCATGCTGATCGCGGGCGATATCGACTACATCCTGCTCGTCCGCAGTCGTGACGTCGCGCACTACCAAGAATTTGCGCGACGTATGTTGAAGGTCGCTCCCGGTGTCCGCGCCTATACCAGCGAGATAGTTCTGGCTTTGACCAAGTCTACAACAGAGCTGCCTGTTGATTCCTGATCAACAAGTCCGCCTTGAGCCCGGCTGGACGAAGCTCAATGCCCGGGGGGCCTCGTTCAAACTCTTCCATGGCCCGGAGCATTTCATGATGGTCCCACGCTCCGGAATGCGCTTTGATGGCACCAACAACAATCCGGAGGAAACTATGCGGTTCGTCATTGCCCTCGTCTCGGCTCTGCTTCTGCCGCTTGGCGCGGCGCTCGCCCAGGACTATCCGACGAGAACCATCACCATGCTGGTGCCGTTCGCCGCGGGCGGGCCGACCGACACCATCGCGCGGCTGACCGCGGCCGGCATGGCGAAATCCCTGGGGCAGCAGGTCATCGTCGAGAACGCGACCGGCGCCGGCGGCACCATCGGCACGACCCGCGCCGCGCGCGCCCAGGGCGATGGCTACACGCTGCTGATCCATCATGTCGGCATCTCGACCGCCGCGACGCTGTACCGCAATCTCAGCTATGACACGAAGACGGCCTTTGCGCCGATCGGGCTCGTCACCAACGCGCCGATGACCATCATCGCGCGTCCGGATTTTCCGGCCGACACGCTCAAGGACCTGGTCGCCTACGCCCAGCAGCAAGGCGACAAGCTGACCTACGCCAATGCCGGGCTAGGTGCGGCATCGCATCTCTGCGGCATGCTGTTCATGACCGCGATCCAGAAGCAGCTCACGACGGTGCCTTACAAGGGCAACGGCCCGATCATGAACGATCTGCTCGGCAAGCAGATCGATCTTACCTGCGACCAGGCGACGAACACCACCGGCCCGATCACGGCCAAGCAGGTCAAGGCCTATGCGATCACCACAAAAGAACGGCTCAAGAGTCTTCCCGATCTGCCGACGGCCGACGAAGCGGGCCTCAAGGGGTTCGAACTGGGAGTCTGGCACGGCATCTATGCGCCGAAGGGCACGCCGCCGGCCGTCGTTCAGAAGCTGACCGCGGCGCTCCAGACGGCGCTGAAGGATCCGACGCTGATCGCCCGCTTCAACGACATCAACACCGAGCCGGTCCCGCAGGACAAGGCGACGCCCGAGGCGCTGGGCGCGATGCTGACGAGTGAAATCGATCGCTGGGCGCCGATCATCAAGGCAGCCGGGCAATACGCGGACTGAAGCCAGAGGCGTCCGGTCTGACCCGTCTTTCGGGCGCGACATTGCTGAGCGAAGCGGGATTGAGGAAATGCTCGATCAATTCACTGACAAGCTGCCAATTGCGCGCCTGATTTGACGAACGTCTCGGACCGGCGGCGCGCCGAACTGCCGAAGATATTCGCGACTGAATTGCGAGGCGCTTTCGTAACCTACTGCGAAGGCTACATCTGACGCGGTTCGGTCACCGGAGAGCAGCAGTTGTCGCGCCTCCTGCAATCGAAGCTGCTTCTGATACTGGATCGGGCTTAGCCCGGTCAGTGCCACGAAATGGCGGTGCAGACTGGCGCGGCTCATGCCACTTGCCTTGCACAGGGCCTCGATCCGCAGCCGCGTGTTGGGGTGGTCGCGAATCCATTCGACCGCACGCCGGATTCGGCCGAGCGCCCCCTCGGGCCGGGCGATATGGCGCAGCAGGCGCCCCTGCGGTCCTTGCAGGAGACGATAGAGCAATTCCCGTTCCGCCATCGGGGCCAGAACCGGAATGTCGCCCGGCGTGTTGAGCAACGCCAGCAGGCGCAGCAGCGTGTCGCGCAGCGGTGGCGTCATCGGGTTGATTGCTATCCCGCTGCCGGGCGCATCGGCATCGCGCACCGGCGGCATGGTGGACGCGACCTCGGCCAGCAATGCGGGGTCGAGGACGAGCGACACCGCGACATAGGGCCGGCCGTCATCGGTATCATGAATCTGGCCGCTCAGCGGCAAATCCAGCGCGCTGACGAGATATTGTGCGGAGTCGTAGCGCAGCAGATTGTCGTGGATCGCCACATCCTTCGACCCCTGCAGGATGAAGCAGATCATCGAGCGGTACAGGCACGGCGACGTGCCGGTGGTCGTTTGCCCTACGCCGATCTCCAGTCGCGGGATCGGCGTAACGGTCACCCCCGATCGCGCGTGGCGCAGGGCGATGTCGAGATGCGGCTGGAGATGCTCGGTCATGAGCCTTCTATGGCATCGTTTTTCGAACGAGCAAAGACCTTGAGACAATCGGGCAATAGATTGAGAGCATTGGGCGGGGCGGCGCGCGGCCCGCGCGGCCTATCTGGTTGGCATCGGAACGTCGCCGCAGCGGTGTCGCCTTCCGGCAAAACCATTCCACGAAGGACAGACCATGCCCAAGCAGATCGCACTCGTCACCGGCGCCAGCCGCGGCCTCGGCCGCAACATGGCGCTTCACCTCGCCCGGCGCGGCGTCGCCATCATCGGCACCTATCGCAGCGGCGCGGCAGAGGCCGATACGCTGCGCCAGGAGATCGAGGCACTGGGGGGCAAGGCGGCGATGATCGCGCTTGACGTCAGCGATACCGCGAGCTTCCCGGCGTTTGCCGCGACGGTCGCCGACATGCTGAAGACAGAGTTCGGCCGCGAGCGGTTCGACTTCCTTGTCAACAACGCCGGCCACGGTCTGTACGCGCTCTTCGCCGACGCAACCGAGGAACAGTTCGACTCGCTGATCGGCACGCACCTGCGCGGGCCGGTCTTCCTGACGCAGAAGTTGCTGCCGCTGATCGCGGACGGCGGGCGCATCCTCAATGTCTCGTCGGGCTTCGTGCGCGTCACGATGGCGGGATATGGCCTCTACGCGGCGGCGAAGGCGGCGATCCAGGTGCTGACCAAGTTCATGGCGGTCGAGCTCGGCGCGCGGCAGATCCGCGTGAATGCGATCGCGCCGGGGGCCATCGCGACCGACTTCTTGGGCGGCGTGGTCCGCGACGATGCGAACGTGAACACCTTTGTCGCGCAGACAATCGCGCTCGGCCGTGTCGGCCAGCCCGACGACATCGGCGGCGCGGTCGCGGCCATCCTGTCCGACGACATGGGTTGGGCGAACGGCACCACCTTCGACATCTCGGGTGGTCAGGCGATCTGATCCTCGGGTCGCTCCTTCATCTGGAATCGAGAGGCCATCATGCCCGACCCCAGCCTGACGCTCATCAGCCATCCGCTCTGCCCGTTCGTCCAACGCGCCGCGATCGTCCTGCTGGAAAAGGGCGTTCCGTTCGAGCGGATCAACGTCGACCTCTCGGCCAAGCCCGGCTGGTTCCTGGCGCTGTCCCCGACCGGCAAGGTCCCGGTGCTCAAGGTGCGTCAGGCCGACGGGGAGGACGCGATCCTCTTCGAAAGCATGGTGATCTGCGAGTATATCGAGGAAACGCAGGGCGGCGCATCGATGTATCCCGACGATGCGCTGCTGCGCGCCCGGCAGCGCGGGTGGATCGAGTTCGCCACTCCGACCCTCGCCGATGCCTGGCAGTTCCTCAACGCCACCGACCCGTCGATCGCGGACGCCAAGGGGGCAGCGTTCCGCGAGCGACTCCAGCGACTTGAGATGGAACTTGGCACGGGACCGTATTTCGCCGGCTCCACCTTCGGCATGGTCGATGCGGTCTATGCCCCGCTCTTCCGCTATTTCGCCATCATCGATCCCGCGGTGTCGCGGGCGATCTTTGCCGACCTTCCACGCGTCTCGGCCTGGCGGGCGGCGCTGGCGGTGCGTCCCAGCGTCAGGGACGCGGTGGTCAAAGACTATGCCGAGCGCTTCCGGAAACACCTGCGCCAGCATCATGCGCTCCTCGCGGCCTGACGCCGGCCGCAGACTGGGCATCGGCTGTGCGTTGGGTTGCTTTGGAGGTTTTGATGGCGCGGCGCTACCCCGCCGCCTCATCAAACTGCGCGCTCGCCTCGAGCCAATGCTCCTCCGCGCGCGCCAATGCGTCCGCTGCATTCGCGCGCGCCTTTGACAGCTGCGCGGCCTGCTTGGGATCGCGCGTAAAAATGTCGGGCAAGGCGAGGGCGGTGTCGATCTTGGTGATGATCTCGCTGAGGCGGGCGATCTCGGCTTCGGCATCGGCGATGCGCTTCTTCAGCGAGCCGCGATTGTCCGACCTTGCGCGCTGCGGCTTCTCGCTGGCCGCGCTGCGCTCGCGCGGGGCGGGCTCGCCGTTGCGCGCGGACAGCACCAGGCGGCGGTATTCGTCGAGGTCGCCGTCGTAATTGGTGACGGTGCGGTCGGCGACGATCCAGAGCCGGTCCGCGCAGGCCTCGATCAGATAGCGGTCGTGCGAGACCATGATGACGGCGCCGGGAAATTCGTTGATGGCCTCCGCGAGCGCGGCGCGGCTGTCGATGTCGAGATGGTTGGTCGGCTCGTCCAGGATGATCATGTTGGGGCCGAAGAACGTGGCCAAGCCCAGCAGCAGCCGCGCCTTCTCGCCGCCCGACAATTTGCCGACCTTGGTGTCGGCCGCCTTGCCGGAGAAGCCGATCGCGCCGGCGCGCGCCCGCACTTTTGCCTCGGGCGCCTCGCCCATCAGCTTGCGGACATGGTCGTAGGCGGAGGCGTCCTCGTTGAGCTCGTCGAGCTGGTGCTGCGCGAAATAGGCGATCGACAGCTTGTCCGCGCGGGTCACTCTTCCCGAGAAAGGCGCAAGCCGTCCAGCGAGCAGTTTGACGAGGGTCGACTTGCCGTTGCCGTTGGCGCCGAGCAGCGCAATGCGGTCGTCATTGTCGATGCGCAGGGTGACGCGATTGAGCACGGGGCTGGCCGGATCGTAGCCGACCGCGGCGTTGTCGACCGCGATGATCGGCGGCGACAGGATCTTCTCCGGCGCCGGGAAGCTGATCTCGCGCACATCCTCGGTGACCAGCGCCGTGATCGGCTTCAGCCGCTCCAGCATCTTGACGCGAGACTGAGCCTGCCGCGCTTTCGAGGCCTTGGCCTTGAAGCGGTCGACGAAGGCTTGCAGGCGGGCGCGTTCGGCTTCCTGGCGCTTGACCTGCTTGGCGTCGAGCAGCTCGCGGGCGGCGCGCTGCTCCTCGAACGAGGAATAGGTGCCCTTGTAGAGCGTGAGCTTGCCGCGCTCCAGATGCAGGATCTGGTCGACCGAGCTCTCCAGCAGGTCGCGGTCGTGGCTGATCACGATCACCGTGCGCGGATAATGCGCGAGGTGATCCTCCAGCCACAGCGTGCCCTCGAGGTCGAGATAGTTGGTGGGCTCGTCGAGCAGCAGCAAGTCGGGGGCCGCGAACAGCGTCGCGGCGAGCGCGACGCGCATGCGCCAGCCGCCGGAGAATTCGGCGCAGGGGCGGAGCTGGTCGGCAGCGGAGAAGCCGAGGCCGGAGAGGATCGCGGCGGCACGGCTCGGCGCCGAATGCGCGTCGATGTCGACGAGGCGGGTCTGGATCTCGGCGATCCGGTGCGGATCGGTCGCGCTCTCGGCTTCGGTGAGCAGCGCGTCGCGTTCGAGGTCCGCCTTGAGCACGACCGAGATCAGGCTTTCGGGTCCGTTCGGGGCTTCCTGCGCCAGGCTGCCGACGCGCCAGCGCGGCGGCAGGGTCACCGAGCCGTGCTCGGCCGCGAGCTCGCCGCGGATCACCTTGAACAGGGTCGACTTGCCGGTGCCGTTGCGCCCGACCATGCCGACGCGCGATCCGGGCGTGATCTGCACGGAACTCTGGTCAATCAGAAGGCGTCCGGCGAGGCGGATGGAGACGTCGGTAATGGACAGCATGCGGCCTTGTCACCGCAGGCGGGGTCAAACGCAACCCGTTTTTCTGCTCAGTGCGGGTCGCGGTCGCGCCGCTGCAGCTCATTGAGGAGCTGCTCGAGATGTGTGGGGAGCCGGGGCTCGGGCCGCAGGCTCTGCTGGAGCCGTTCGCCCACGGCATCGCAAATCGAGCGGCTGGTGCGCCGGTCGATCTGTTCGCTGTCATCGGCAAAAGGCCCAGCCATCGCGCGGTTCCGTGTGTTTAAAGTAAAGTCACGGTACCAAGTCATTGCCCCCCAAAATGGTTTCGCCCTTTCCGGGGGATCATCGGCATTCTCGTCAAAATTGTATGAATGCCGCCATATCCGCTCAAAATGCGGAGCCCCGGCGGGGGGATCGCCGGGGCTCCTCTTGGAAGGTACCTGTGGGGGGCAGATACCTTTTGGTCTTTTGGTAAGGTGCTGTCGGGCTCAGTAGCAGCGGTTGATCATCCGCCAGCGGGGTCCCCAGGGGGTCGGGACCAGCCGGCGCACATAGCAGCCGCCATAACCGTAGGAGACGGGGCCGCCGGCATAGAAGCGCGGTCCGCCCCAGCCGCGGCCGTGGTGCCAGCCACCGCCGCCGCCGTGCCAGCCGCCACCGTGCCAATGGGCGGAAGCCGAGGTCGGCGCCAGCGCGGCGCCCAGCGCAACCGCAGCGACAGCGGCAAGCGAAAGTTTCCTCAACATGGTGATCTCCTGAGAACTGCCGGCGCGGGGGCAATCCGCGTCGATGGGAAGGCCGCCGAAACGGTCCGCCTGATGGCCAGGCTTTGGTTTCGATGGAAGGAGCTTAAGCCTGCGGACTGAACCAAAGCCTGAATGGGGGCTTCAGAATGGGTTCATCTGGGTGAAATTGTCGTAATCCACGCTGCAATCGCCGGCCCTGGTCCTGCGGCGAAGCGCCTGTGACGTCATCCCGGCGGTCGCTTGCCGGATCGCAAAGGCGCCGATATAAGCCCCGCAACTCGACAACCACCGCTTTCTTCCCAAGGACAAGATTATGGCCATCGAACGCACTTTCTCGATCATCAAGCCCGACGCGACCGCGCGTAACCTGACCGGCGCCGTCAACGCCGTGATCGAAAAGGCCGGCCTGCGCATCGTCGCGCAGAAGCGCATCCGCATGACCAAGGAACAGGCCGAGACCTTCTATGCCGTTCACAAGGCGCGGCCGTTCTTCGGCGAGCTCGTCGAGTTCATGACCTCGGGCCCGGTCGTGGTCCAGGTGCTGGAAGGCGAGAACGCCATCGCCAAGTACCGCGATGCGATGGGCGCGACCGATCCGTCCAAGGCCGCCGACGGCACCATCCGCAAGCTCTACGCCAAGTCGATCGGTGAGAATTCCGCGCACGGCTCGGATGCGCCGGAGACCGCCGCGATCGAGATCGCGCAGTTCTTCTCGGGCAACGAGATCGTCGGCTGATCCATCAGCTGATAGTTTAGGCCGACACGGGCGAAAGGACGTATTGTGAACTGGCTCTGGCAGATCTTCGATCCCGCTACGATCGGGGCGTTCTTCACCCAGTTTCGCAACGAGATGGCCGAACCGACCTTCTGGATCGCGGTCGGCAAGATCATCTGGATCAACATCCTGCTCTCCGGCGACAACGCGCTGGTGATCGCGCTCGCCTGCCGCGGCCTGTCGCCGCGGCACCGGCTGTGGGGCATGATCTTCGGTGCCGGCGCAGCGGTGATGCTGCGGATCATCTTCACCGGCATCGTCGCGACCCTGATGGAGCTGCCGTATCTCAAGCTCGTCGGCGGTCTCGCGCTGATCGTGATTGCGGCCAAGCTCCTGGTGCCGGAAAACGAAAACGAGGACGACGTCGAGTCCGCCTCGCATCTATGGCAGGCCATCCAGATCGTCGTGGTCGCCGACATCGTCATGAGTCTCGACAACGTCATCGCGGTTGCCGCCGCGGCCAATGGCAGCGTGCCGCTCTTGATCCTCGGCCTTGCCATCAGCGTGCCGCTGATCGTCGCCGGTGCGGCGCTGATCATGGCGCTGCTCGAAAAGCTGCCGGTCCTGGTCTGGGCTGGTGCTGCGCTGCTCGGCTGGATCGCGGGCGAGGTGATCGCGACCGACCCAGGCGTCGCGCCGAGGCTGCACACGCTCTTCGAGGGCCCGTTCGGTGCTTCGCTCGACTCGATGCTCGGTGCCTTGCGCATCCCGCCGCAATTCGGCCATGGCGGCGCCGGCGGCGAATATCTCTGCGCGATCCTCGGCGTGGTCGTCGTGCTGGTCGTCGGCACCATCTGGCGCCGGCGCAGCCTGAGCGCCGCCGCACTGGAATCGTCCGAGCGGCACGCCAGGGCGTCGGCGGAGTAGGCGTTTCCGAGGGATGCACACGTCACCTCTCCTCGCTGGAGAGGTGAGCGCTTCTTCAGCCGATGCTACCGCCTCACGATCGAGCCGGCGCGGCTGACCAGCCGGGCGAGCGCGCGAAAACGGCTGCCGACGCGGTCGGCGACGAGATCGCCGAGGCGGTGCTCGAACACCAGCATCAGTTTGCGTCCCAGGCTGCGGAAATGCGTGGCTGGCAGGACGCCCGGCCGCGCCGCTGAGATCAGATGCGCGACGCGGAACGCAGCGCCCAGGAGGCGCGCGCGTTCGAGCTGCGCCGGCGTCAGCAGTTCCTGCATGGTGACCGGCGGCTGGTTTTCCTCGCTCAGGCCCGCATAGCGATAGAACACCGACAGCCCGACGAAGGCGCGCTCGGTGTGGGTGATCGCGCCGAAATTGCCGTTGACGACGAGGCTCAGTGTTTGCTCGCCGCGATGATCGGGATGCACGCGCCAGCCGATGTCGGACAGCAGGCACGCGGTGTGGCGCAGCCGGCGGTCCTCATCGGTCTCACGCAGCTTCACGACGCGCGCGAGGCGGTCGGTCCAGGCGATCAGCTCGCGGGCGTGCTTGGCCGAGCGTGACAGCAACTGATTCAGCTCTTCGGCAGCGCAGATCAGGCCGTCCTTGTTGCGTTCCGCCTCCGGCAGCTTCTCGTGCAGCAGGCCCTCGCGCACGCCGAAGGTCGAGAACACGATGGTCTTCGGCTTCGCCACGAGGATGATGTGCTCGAGCACCAGCGCCGCATAGGTGAGGAGCGGGCGGCGCGCGTCCGCAACGCTCTCGATATCGGCGAGCATGTCTGCGGCCGCAAGGCGCCGGAGACGGCGCGAGAAATCGAGCGCCTCAGCCGCGGAAATCGAATAGCCGTGCATCACCTGGAGCGGATAGCCGCTCTGGATGATGTGAATGCGCGCGAGCGCGCGCCAGGTGCCGCCGACCGCGTAGAAAGTGCGGCCGCGGCCCGCGGTGAGCTGCGGCACCTCGTCGAGCGCCTCGCGCACGATGCGATCGGCGCGCTTGAGCGATTTGTGTGCGAGATCCTGGAGCGCGAGTCCGCCGAGCGGCAGCGTCACGCCGCTGCGCACGCTGTTCTTGCGCACGTCGATCAATTCGAGCGAGCCGCCGCCGAGATCGCCGACGATGCCGTCGGGGTGATGGATGCCCGAGATCACACCAAGTGCCGACAGCCGCGCCTCGCGCGGACCCGACAGGATCTCGATCTTGACGGCGCAGATGCGCTCGGCCTTGGCGATGAAATCGGGGCCGTTGGAGGCGTCGCGGCAGGCGGCGGTCGCGATCGCGAACACGCGTCCGACCTGCATCACGCGGCACAAGGCGCGGAATCGCTTCAGCGAGGTCAGCGCCTTGTCGACGGCGTCGGGCGCGAGCAGGCCGGTGCTCTGCACCTCGCGCCCGAGGCCGCACAGCGTCTTCTCGTTGAAGATCGGAATGAGGCTCCGCGTCAGCCCCTCGTAGACGACGAGACGGACCGAGTTGGAACCGATGTCAATGACTGCGACGCTCGAGCCGCGCTTGCGCGGCCGCTTCACGTCGGAAATCCCTGATCAGGATTGATGGCGTTCGTTCCGGCGCGTGAGACGACGCGGCGAGGATTCCTTGAGCGACTTTCCACGGCCAGACAGACTCGGATTTGTCATGAAGTAGTTGTGGACATTGAAAGGCTCCTCGCCCTTCGCGGTCTTCATACGCGTTGAGGACCCGTCCGGCAACAATTGCCAGCTCTGCTCATTGTCCTTCAGGTTGGCGACCATGATCTGTTCGAGAACCTGCTGATGCACCGTCGGATTTTGCAGCGGACACAGCACCTCGACGCGGCGGTCGAGGTTGCGCGGCATCATGTCGGCCGAGGAGATATACACAGCCGCTTTGGCGCTCGGCAGGCCCTGACCCATGCCGAAGCAGTAGATTCGGCCGTGTTCCAGGAAGCGTCCGATGATCGACTTGACGCGGATGTTCTCGGACAGGCCGGGAATGCCGGGACGCAGGCAACAGATGCCGCGCACCACGAGCTCGACCTGCACGCCGGCCTGTGAGGCCTCGTAGAGCGCGTCGATGATGTCGGGGTCGACCAGCGCGTTCATCTTCATCCAGACCGCACCGGGCCGGCCGTGCCGTGCATGCGCGGTCTCGCCCTGGATGTGCTCGATGATGCGCTTGCGCAAGGTCAGCGGCGACACCGCCATCTTTTCCAGATCGCTCGGCGCGGCATAGCCGGTGATGAAATTGAACACGCGCGCGGCATCGCGGCCGATGGTCGGATCGGAGGTGAAGTAGGAGAGGTCGGTGTAGATGCGCGCGGTGACCGGGTGATAATTGCCGGTGCCGGTGTGGACGTAGGTGGTGAGGCTGCCGCCCTCGCGGCGCACCACCATCGAGAGTTTTGCGTGCGTCTTCAGTTCGAGGAAGCCGTAGACGACCTGCACGCCGGCGCGTTCGAGGTCGCGCGCCCAGCGGATGTTGGCTTCCTCGTCGAAGCGCGCCTTCAGCTCAATCAACGCCGTGACGGATTTGCCGGCTTCGGCGGCTTCCACGAGCGCGCGCACGATCGGCGAGTTGCTGGAGGTGCGGTAGAGCGTCTGCTTGATGGCGACGACATCGGGGTCGCGCGTCGCCTGCTGCAGGAACTGCACCACCACGTCGAAGGATTCGTAGGGGTGATGGACGACGAGGTCCTTCTGCCGGATCGCGGCAAAGATGTCGCCGCCATGCTCGCGCACGCGCTCGGGATGGCGCGGCACGTAAGGGGTGAATTCGAGATCGGGCCGGTCGAGGCGGGTGAGCTGCGAGAGCTCGTTCATGGCGAGCACACCGTCGACCAGGAACACCTCGTCGTCGGCGGCCGAGAGCGCATGCTGCACGAAGTTGCGCAGCTCTTCCGGCATCTTTCCGTCGATCTCGAGCCGGATCACCGACCCGCGGCGGCGGCGCTTCAGCGCAGTCTCGAACAGGCGGACGAGGTCTTCGGCCTCTTCCTCGATTTCGAGCTCGGAGTCGCGGATGATGCGGAAGGCGCCCTGGCCGTGGAGATTGTAGCCGGGGAACAGGCGATTGATGAACAGGCCGGTCGCCTGCTCCAGCGAGATCAGCCGGACGGCCTTGCCCTCGGTCGGCAGGCGGATGAAGCGGTCGATCTTGCCGGGCATGCGGATCAGCGCGTTCATCTGCTTGCCGTCGGCGGCGCGCGTGAGCTGGAGCGCGATCGTGAAGCCGAGGCTCGGAATGAACGGGAAGGGGTGAGCCGGGTCGATCGCGAGCGGCGTCAGCAGCGGGAACACGTTGTTGAGGAAGTAATCCTCGATCCAAGTTCGTTCCGCCTTGGTGACGTCCTTGCCGTCGACCAGGACGATGCCGACGTCGGCCAGCGTGCCGCGCAGATCGCGCCAGATCGCCTGCTGGTCGGAGGCAAGCTGCGAGACGGTGCGGTTGATCAGCGCGAGCTGCTCGGACGGCGTCAGGCCGTCGGGGCTGCGCTCGGCAATCCCCTCGCGCACCTGGGCCTTGATGCCGGCGACGCGGACCATGAAGAATTCGTCGAGGTTATTCGCTGAAATCGACAGGAATCGCACGCGTTCGAGCATGGGGTGGCTCGGATTGACCGATTCCTCCAGGACGCGGCGGTTGAAATGCAGCCAGGAAAGCTCGCGGTTGATGAATCGTTCGGGGCTCGATGCGATCGCCGGCAGGCCTTCGGCCTCGGGGGCTTTCTCTTTAACTTCAACAGCTTGCGCAGAATCCATCAGAAGTCGGTCCATCCAGTTCGCCCCAATTTGCGACTTACGCGCAAAACCGGCGGGAGCATGTGTTAGAGCGATGACGTTTCGATGACATTGATGTTCCGCCGCTCCGCCGCGTCAAGCGGGTCTGGCGTGGGGGCGGCCGCGCAGGCCGATCAGGCGTCCCGCAAGAGCTCGGCGGCCAGCGCCCTTGTGACAGGGCGGCCGAGCCGGAGGGCCTCGCTGTCGAGCAGTTCGACGGCCTGGCGGGCGGCGGCCGAGGACCGCTCCAGGCGGGTGGCGAGGTAGCCGACCACGCTCTCGTCCACGGCGAGCTGGCGGTCGGCGCAGAATTTGACGATCAGGCCGCGGAAGAGCTGGTCGTCGGGCGGCAACAACGCGACCACGGGCACGGCGCGCAAACGCGAGCGCAGGTCGCGGAGCTCGATCTCCAGCGAGACCGGCACCTCACGTCCGGTGAAGAGGACGTAGGCGCCGTCCTCGCGGGCGAGATTCATCAGGTGGAAGAGGGCGCGTTCGTCGAATTCCCCCACCTTGAGATCCTCGACGACCAGCGCGCCGGTGGCGAGCGCGCCCGGAACGGCTGTGGCAGTCAGTGCATTGGCCGAGGTTGAGCGGGCACCTGATACCTCGGCCCAGATCGCGGCGAGATGGCTCTTGCCGCTTCCCTCCGGACCGGCGAGCCACATGATCCGGTTCGGCCATTCCGGCCAGCTGTCGATCAGGCCGAGACCGGCCGCGTTGGCAGGGCCTTCAAGAAAGTTGTCCCGGCTGAGGCTCTCCGCATGCGGAAGCGAAAACGCCAATTGTCGGGGATGGACGCGGCCTGCCACGCTTGCTTTGCTCCATGCCGGCGTGCCGGCTTGCTGGATAAGGATTCGACTTAATCGAGCGGGAGTTGGCCTTTTGCGGGCCGCATCCGCTCTCATTTGGCCTCGATCGTGCTCATGTGCCGCAGCCACTCGACCAGATAGAGTGACACCGAGGAGAGCGTGAAGACCGTCACGAGACCCATCAGGATGATATCATAAGGAGCCGGCTTGAAGCCGAAGGCAAGCGCCGCCAGCACCAAGGCGGCGAACGACACCTGTGCAACGGTGTTGAGCTTGGACACCTTCGAGGGCTTCATCTCGACCGGCCGGTCGAACAGCCAGGATACGATCACGGCGGCGACGATCATGATGTCGCGCGACACCACCAGGATCACGATCCAGCGCGGAATCGCGCCCCAGATGCCCAGCGCCATGTAGATCGAGACCAGCAGCGCCTTGTCCGCGAGCGGATCGAGCAGGGCGCCGAGCTCGCTCGTCATGTTGAAGCGCTTGGCCAGGAAGCCGTCCACGGCATCGCTGATACCGGCGATCAGGAAGACGGCGAACGCCACCTCCATTTGGCTCGACACGATGGCCCAGACGATGATCGGGACCAGCATGATGCGGCCCAAGGTAATGATGTTCGGAATACTCACGAAAGCGCTTCCCGGCACCCGGCCTGACCTCGAATTCGGCCCTTTGGAGGCTGAACCGGTTGATATCTCTACATAGTATACGGAGGGGCGCCATGCGAGCCATTGCGCGTCCCCGGAATTCGACGTAACCAGCCGCAAACCCACTGGAAATCGGGCATGACCGACCGCAAAAACGGCCTCACTTACGCCGATTCAGGCGTCGATATCGATGCGGGCAACCGCCTGGTCGACCTGATCAAGCCGATGGTGCGCGCCACCGCACGGCCCGGCGCCGACGCCGAGATCGGCGGATTCGGCGGCCTGTTCGACCTCAAGGCGGCCGGATTCAAGGACCCCGTCCTGGTGGCCGCCACCGACGGCGTCGGCACCAAGGTCAAGATCGCGATCGAGACCGGGCTGCACGGCGGGATCGGCATCGACCTCGTCGCCATGAGCGTCAACGACCTCGTGGTGCAGGGCGCCGAGCCGCTGTTCTTCCTGGACTATTTCGCCTGCGGCAAGCTCGACCCCGAGGCCACGGCCGCGATCGTCGCGGGCGTCGCGGAGGGCTGCCGCGAATCCGGCTGCGCCCTGATCGGCGGCGAGACCGCCGAGATGCCGGGACTCTACAAGGACGGCGATTACGACCTCGGCGGCTTTGCCGTCGGTGCGGCGGAGCGGGGTACGCTGCTGCCGCGCAAGGATATCGCCGCAGGCGATGCCGTGATTGGTCTCGCCTCGTCGGGCGTGCATTCCAACGGCTTCTCGCTGGTGCGCAAGATCGTGGAGCAATCCGGGCTCGGCTTCGAGGCACAGGCGCCGTTCGCGCCCGTGATGACGCTCGGCGGCGCGCTGCTGACGCCGACGAAGCTCTACGTCAAATCCTGCCTGCGCGCGATCCGCGAGACAGGCGCGGTGAAGGGGCTCGCCCACATCACCGGCGGCGGCTTCACCGACAACATTCCGCGCGTGCTGCCGAAGACTCTCGGCGTCGGCATCGACCTTGCGCGCCTGCCGGTGCTGCCGGTGTTCAAATGGCTCGCCGCTCAGGCCGGCATCGCCGAGCTGGAAATGCTGCGCACGTTCAATTGCGGCATCGGCATGATCGCGATCGTCGAGCCCGACAAGGTCGACAAGGTGATCGAGGTCTTCACCGACGCCGGTGAGACGGTGGCGCAGCTCGGTACCGTGATTCCGGCCGAGGGCGAGCACCGCGTCGTCTATAACGGTCACCTCGACATGGCACTGTAATGACTGGCGCTATGATGAAGCGCCGCGTCGCCATCCTGATCTCCGGCCGCGGCTCCAACATGGCCGCGCTGATCAAGGCCGCAACCGCAGCCGATTTCCCGGCCGAGATCTCGCTCGTCATCTCGAACAAGGCCGATGCGCTCGGCCTGGAGCGGGCCAAAGCGAGCGGCGTCAACACGCTGGTGATCGAGAGCAAGCCGTTCGGCAAGGACCGCGCCGGCTTCGAAAAGGTGCTGCAGGCGGCGCTCGACCAGCACGGTATCGAGCTGATTTGTCTGGGCGGCTTCATGCGCCTGTTCACGGCCGAGTTCACAAAAGCCTGGTACGGGCGGATGCTCAACATCCATCCCTCGCTGCTGCCGTCCTTCCCCGGCCTCGACCCGCACGGCCAAGCCCTGCGCGCCGGCGTCAAACTGTCCGGCGCGACGGTACACTTCGTGATCCCCGAGACTGACGCCGGTCCAATCGTGATGCAGGGCGCGGTTCCCGTCAGCGATCACGACACGGGCGATACGCTGTCCGAGCGCATCCTCGAGGTCGAGCATCGCATCTATCCCGAAGCGCTGCGGCTGCTCGCGACGGGCAAGGTCCGGATCGAGGGTGACGTCTGCAAGACGGCGGGCAGCTCTGCGTCGGAGAATTTTCTGGTCGCGCCGCTGGTGGGCTGAAGCCTCCCCGTCATTGCGAGGAGCTCTTGCGACGAAGCAATCCAGAATCGTTCCGCGGAGAGATTCTGGATTGCTCGCTTCGCTCGCAATGACGGAATATGTCGCCGACGCGCGCCGTCCAACGACCCTCCGCGCAACAGGCGAGCCCTCGTTTCACTGCCCCAAATAAAATCCCCCGGCAGAGCCGGGGGCAACGTCATGATCTCTCGCGATTCAGCTTTGAGAGAAATCAGGAGACCTTGAGGTTCTCCGCGGATGCTTTGCCGCGGTTCTCCACGAGGTCGTATTCAACCACCTGGTTCTCGTTGAGGGTGGAGAGTCCTGCACGCTCGACGGCGGAGATGTGGACGAACACGTCCTTATCGCTGCCGTTCGGCTTGATGAACCCATAGCCCTTGGTCGGGTTGAACCATTTGACGGTGCCCTTTTGCGGCATCGCTAGTCTCCTCCACTAGATATAAAAAAGACGCGGCCGCTTTTCGCGTGCCACGCCACAAACGGGCTTCCGGTAGTCTGTTCGAGTCTCATCGTCGCGAAACGCACAGCGCGGCCAATTCCGATTGTGGCCAACATTGCAACATGAAAATCGCCCGTTAGCAAGCAGCGCGCGAATTTCAAGATGGGGGGCGGGTACCATCGTCTGCTATTTGCGACCTGTGGCCGCGGAACCACAATCGAGGGCAATAGGCTCGGTGACAACGAGCCAACCGGTTGACCCTCCGTGGCAGTTCGGCACAAATCGCCGCATGCGCGAGCCGCTCGTGTTGCATTTTTGCGGGGCGCCCTCCGCTTTGGGATTAGTCGTCATGCGCTGCACCTCGCAGCCCTCCGAAACACGGCAGACGATCGGGCTCGACCGCGTCTGTAGGGCCGTGGCAGCGATCGGCATGGCGTTTGCGATCGTCGCGACGATGTCGGCCGCATCGCCAGTCTTCGCGCAAAGCCCGACGCCCACGCCGATCCCGACGCCCACGCCGTCACCGACCCCAGTCCCGTCGCCGACGTCGACCAACTACGACCAGTCGACCGGCAGCAGCGCGCTCAATCTCGGCTCCAATTTCCTGGAGCGGCTCGGCAACCAGGCATCCGGCGGCGTCAACCGGGCGTTCCGGACCAATCCCGGCGGCGGCGGGGCGTCGGCGAGCACAGAAGATCCGCGTAACCGCACCTGGTTCGAGGGCTACGGCATCTCGGTCCGCACCGACGCGCAAGGTGACTTCGTCGGCGACAGGCGCAAGACGGTTGGCGGCGTTGCCGGCTTTGGCGCGCGGGTGGCCCCTGGCGTCAATCTCGGCTTCTCCGTCGACCAGAGCCACACCGACGTCGACGTGCCGCTGGCGCTGCAGTCGGCAACGCTCGACCTGACGCAAATCGGCTTCAACGGCTCGGTCGACAAGGGCCCGTGGACCTGGGCCTTCGCGGTGGTGCACGGTTTCGGCAAGGTCCGTTCCAGCCGCGACACCGGCCTTGGCCTTGCGAGCGCGAGCTATCGCGCCGCGGTCGACGGCGCGCTGACCGAGATCAGCTATTACTGGACCAAGGACCAGATGCGCATCGTGCCCAAGGGTGCGCTGGAATATGTGCGGGCCACCAGCGCGGCGTTCCAGGAGGCCGGCGGCCTCGAACCGCTCAATGTCGGCTCGACCGCGCTCTCACGCGCGCGCGTGATGATCGGGGCCGAGATCGGCCGTTACTTCGTCATCGACCAGAAGATCCTGGATCTGTCCGCTTACGGCAAGTTCGTCGACAATTTCCACCAGGACCTTGGCTCGATCCAGGTCAGCCTGGGACCTCAGAGCATCGTCGTTCCCGGCATCGGCGAGAGCCGCTACGGCGCGGATGCCGGCGCCTCGGCTTCGCTGAGCCTGACCGGTGTGGCGCGGCTCTACGTCAATTACGACGGCAAGTTCCGCAACGAGCTGACGTCGCACCAGGGCACGGTCGGCTTCGAGTACCGGTGGTGAGCTGAAGCTTACGCCGGCGTCGCCGCGACATATCCCGTCAATCCAAACCCCTCGCGCGCGGCGGTCATCATCGGCACCAGCGCGTTCGGATGGATGAACTCGTCGCGGAAGCAGGGATAGGACTTGGGATCGAAGATCTTCTTCAGCCAGTCGACCACGATCTTGTGGCGCTCGGAGGTTCGGAATTCCTTGTGATAGGTGAGCCAGAGATCGGCATGGTGGCTGACGCCGAGATCGACGGCAACGAGAGGCGCGCCGAGCGCGATCGAGACCGTCGGCAGGAAGCCGATGCCGGCACCGCGCTCGACGGCATAGAGCACGCCGACCGAGGAATTGGTCTTGATCCCGACGATGCCCTCGAGCGACTTCAGCCCGAGCACGCGGGCGTAGGCGCCGTCGTCGACCTGCGGCGCGCTCTGCTTGATGATGCGGTGGTTGTTCAGCTCGGCGAGGGTCGTCGGCACACCGTAGAGGTTTTCGTACTCCTTGGAGACGAAGGGATAGATGTGCAGGCGGCCGAGCTTGGCGACGATCAGATCGGGATTGGTCGGCGGCTCGAGCTGGATTGCGATGTCCGATTCAAGCCGCGCGACGTCAGCTTGCTCCATCGCGCAGCGCAAGTCGACGGTGATCCTGCGGTAGGTCTTCTGGAAGTCGATCAGTCGCGGCAGGATCCAGAAATTGCCCGGGCCTTCCGTCACCGCGACGCGCACGGTCCCCGAGGTGTCGTTCGACGATCGCGAGGCGCGGCGGAAGACGTTGAAGGCGTGACGCTCCATATGCGCGACGTCGGCGATCATCGCGGTGCCTTCGTCGCTGAGCGTGAGCCCGCTCTGATCGCGCAGGAACAGCTTGCAGCCGATGCTCTCTTCGAGCCGATCGATCCGGCGCATCAGCGTGGTGGCGGTGAGCCCGAGCTCCTCGGCGGCATTGCGAAAACTTTTAAATTTTGCGCAAGCTAAAAACAATTTCAAATCGTCCCAGGACGCGCCCAGGGCTTCTTCACGGTGCTGCATCATCGCAGCACCCCGGTGCAATAACTGCTGCATACTCCTGATCTCCAGCCGCTAAGCTCATTGGCATAGCGAGGCACGAAAGCCTTGAACGATAGAGGCGAGATATGGGTATGGAAAGGGGCTCGTTTGCCGCAAGGCATGATTTCGATGCCTTGCCGCTGAGCCCGGATGTCGATGTCCATTGCGCGCAATTTTCCGAAATTGCCGCACTTGCGCAGATGGCGCACCGGCTGGTGCCGGGCGTGCGGATCGGGACAGCCGACCTTGCGCGATACTTCACGTTCGATCCCCAGAGCATCCTGACGTTCAGCCGGAAGGGCCGTCTCGTCGGCGGCATGGCCTTCCTGTTTCTCAATGACCGCGGGCACGATGCTCTGCTGCTCGACGAGATCTGTCTCACCTCGCCCGAGACGCACTATCTCGCTTCCGCAAAGGAAGACGTCGCCGCCATCTACATCTGGGCGATCGCGGCGACGGGGCGCGGTATCGCCGGTCTCGGCAAGGCTGCGGCGCATCTGCGACAGCTAAGGTTTCGCAACGCGGATTGCTATGCGCAGCCGTCAACGGTGGCCGGACGCGACATCATGAAGGCCACCGGCTTTGCGCCGGTCCCGAGCTTCCAGCCCGATCTCTGGTGCTACGAGCGGCCCTGGCATCGGCAGCCGATGCGCATGCCTGGCGCGATCATCCAAGCAAGGAGTTTTGCAGATGCACGGTACTAGGATTCCTGTCGCCAAGCCCTGTTCCCGCGACATCACCATCCGCCTCGCGCGCGATCCCAGCGATCTCATGCTGGTCACGGCCATCCGCTCCGCGGTCTATCTCGCCGAACAGGATTGTCCGTTCGAGGAGGAGTTCGACGGCAACGACATGGTCGCCGCACACTTCATCGGCTTCGTCGGCAACGAGCCTGCGGGCTGCCTGCGGGTGCGCTTCTTCGGCGATTTCGCCAAGGTGGAGCGGCTCGCGGTGCGTCACCAATACCGGCGCTCGCGCGTCTCGTTCAAGCTGGTGCAGGCCAGCGTCGACTACGTGAAGCGCAAGGGCTTTCGCAAGATCTACGGTCAGGCGCAGGACAGGCTGGTTGATTTCTGGGCCCATTTCGGCGCCAAGCCGCTCGGTCACAATCGCAAGATCACCTTCTCGGATTTTTCCTACACGGAAATGCTGCTGGAGATCGAGCCGGGCCCGGACGCCATCACGCTCGACAGCGATCCCTATGTGATCATCCGTCCCGAGGGCGATTGGGACCGGCCGGGCGTGCTCGACGCCTCGGCGGGGCGGGCGGTGTCCTCACCGCTGCGGGACCTCGCGCTCGCCGACCGCTGAAATTGGTGCAGCTCTGCGCAACACGATGCTGGCTTCTATCCACGATGATCCGCCGATCCTGGTCTGCGCGGATCTTCAGGTCGAGTACCTGACCCCCGGGCGCCGCCACGTCATCCTAGACGGCGACGCCACCACGGCGCGTTGCCTGGAACTGCTGACGCTGTGGCGCGGCAATCTGTGGCCGGTGATGCATCTGAAGCGCATCGCGCAGGCCGCCTGGTTCAATCCGGCATCCAGGCTGACCGATTGGATCGCGCAAACCAAGCCGCGGCCGGGAGAGATGACGTTCGAGCACCCGCTGCCGTCCGCCTACAGCTCGTCGCGGTTTGTGGACTACATGTCTAATATCCGCGCCAGACGCTGCATTCTGATCGGTTTTTCCCTGGACGAGACCATTCTGGCCACTGCCGTGGACGGGTTTCACCGCAGCCATCGCTACCAGGTGGTCGCTGATGCCGTGGCTTGCCGGCAGCCAGGTACGAGCGATGCCGCCGCCTACAAGCATGCGGTAGTGAATGTCATCGGGAACTTTGCTACAATCCAGTCCAGCGCCGAACTGATCAGAACCAGCGGCGCCGTTGCGGTGTAGGCGGCCGTGACCGGCGGACGGGGTGAGAGATTGTCACGGGGAGACGAGCTCAAGGAGCTGGCGAGCGATCTGTCGCATGCCACCGAGACGGCGCGCAGGCTGGGTCTGCCAACGACGGTCTATCTGCTCTCGATAGCGTTGGTGGAGGTGAGGGAAGCCGCTGCCGGTGCCGATGACGGGCATGACGACGACGCGGCGTGAGAGCTGCCCAAATCCCGACATGCGGCTTTGTGCAACGCTGCTGAGCGCTTGCTGCCGACGAATTGGCGTTGCAAGCTTCGCGCTGTCGCAATAGCCAAGGTAGTTGATCATCGAGTGATGACGCCGGCTCTGCCTGCGACGTGACGCTTTCAAGGATCTTCGCAAATGTCCATGCTGCCCAATTCGCAAGAGGCCCGGGATGTGGCCTATCAGCTCCATCCCTATACCAACGCGCGCACGCATCAGCAGGCCGGTCCGCTGGTGATCGAGCGCGGTGATGGTCCTTATGTCTTCGATGCGTCGGGCAAGCGCTATTTCGAGGCGATGGCGGGCCTGTGGAGCGTCGGGCTCGGTTTCAACGAGAAGCGGCTGGTCGAGGCCGCGCACAAGCAGATGCTGGCGCTGCCGTTCTATCACACCTTCTCCGCCAAATCGCACGGGCCCTCGATCGACCTTGCCGAGAAGCTGGTGGCGCTCGCGCCTGTGCCAATGAGCAAGGTGTTCTTCACCAATTCCGGCTCGGAAGCCAACGACACCGTGTTGAAGCTGATCGCCTATCGCTCCAACGCGCTCGGCCAGCCACAGCGCAAGAAGGTGATCAGCCGGATGCGCGCCTATCATGGCGTCACCATTGCCTCGGCCAGTCTCACGGGCCTGCCGAACAACCATCGCTCGTTCGATCTGCCGCTGCCGAACATCCTGCACACGGGCTCGCCGCATTTCTACAAGGACGGCGCCCCCGGCGAGAGCGAGGAGGCGTTCGCGACGCGCCGGGCGGAGGAGCTCGACGCCCTGATCCAGAGGGAAGGGCCCGATACGATCGCGGCGTTCTTCGGCGAGCCGGTGATGGGCGCGGGCGGCGTCATCGTGCCGCCGGCGACCTATTGGGACAAGATCCAGAAGGTCCTGAACAAGTACGACATCCTCTTCGTCGCGGACGAGGTGATCTGCGGCTTCGGCCGCACCGGCAAGATGTTCGGTTGCGAGACCTATGGCATCAAGCCCGACGTGCTCGTGGTCTCCAAGCAGATCACCTCGAGCTATTTCCCATTCTCGGCGATCATCATGAACGACCGCATGTTCGAGCCGATCGCTGACGAGAGCAACAAGATCGGCGTGCTCGGCCACGGCTTCACCGCGGGCGGCCATCCGGTCGGCTCGGCGATTGCGCTGGAAAACCTCAAGATCATCGAAGAGCGCGGCCTGGTCGCGCATGCCGCCGAGCTCGGCGGCTACATGCAGGGCCGCTTGCGCGAGCTCACCAGCCATCCGCTGGTCGGCGAGGTTCGCGGCGTCGGCATGATCGCGGCGATCGAGCTCGTGCTCGACAAGGGCCGCAAGACCGCAGCCGCGACGCCCGGTGCGGTCGGCGGCATCGCCAGCCGCATGCTCCAGGAGCGCGGCGTGATCTCGCGCAACATGCTGGACGCCATCGCCATCTGCCCGCCGCTGATCGTCACCAAGGCCCAGATCGACGATCTGGTCGCCGCGATCGCCGGTGTGCTGGAGGATATGAAGGCGGAAGTGGCCAAGCTGACGCCGGCTTGAGGCTCTCTCGTCGTCATTGCGAGCGTGGCGAAGCAATCCAGACTGCCTCCGCGGAAAGGCTCTGGATTGCTTCGTCGCAAGAGCTCCTCGCAATGACGATGTGGGAGCAGCGAGCTCCAATCCATCACCGTCACCCCCGCGCAACGGCGAAGCGGTTGTCGCTGGAGGTGCTCGCCTCTTCGGCGAGCCTCGAAGGGCAACGGCCCGGCTGCCGCAGCGGGGCGTTCATCCTTCGAGGCTCCGCGCACGGTGCTCTGCACCGCGCGCCTCGCACCTCAGGATGACGACCCGGCGCTCCGCGTTGGCTGAGCCTACGCCCGCTGAACCCCGATCACGCGGCCTTTCTCGATCGCCAGCGCCAGCTCGCCGCGCTTCAGCTTCAGCGCGGCATCGCCGAACAGCTCGCGGCGCCAGCCGCGCAGGGCGGGGACGTCCGCCTCGTCGTCGGCTGCGATCTCCTCGAGATCGTCGACAGTGGCGATCACCTTGCTGGCGACCGCGTGGCGCTCGGCGGTCATGCGCAGCAGCACCTTCAGGAGCTCGACGATCGCCGCGCCGTTGTTGTTGTTGCGCGGCTTCTCCAGCTTCGGCAGCGTCGCAAAATCCCGCGCCAGCCCGCGCTCGACTGCGGCTACGATGTCCGCGCCCCATTTGGACTTTTCAAAACCCTTCGGCACAGAGCGCAGATGGGCGAGCTTTTCCAGCGTGGTCGGCGCGTGGGTCGCGATGTCGGTGATCGCCTCGTCGCGCAGCACCCGGCCGCGCGGCACGTCTCGGCTCTGGGCTTCCTGCTCGCGCCAGGCCGCGACCTCCATCAGCACCGCGAGATCCTTCGGCTTGCGCACCCGCGTCTTCAGCCGTTCCCAGGCGCGCTCGGGGTGGAAGTCGTAGGTCCTGGGGGAGGTGAGGACCTCCATCTCGATGGACACCCATTCGCTGCGGCGGCGCTTCTTGAGGTCCGCATCGAGCGCGGCGAATACGTCGCGCAGGTGGGTGACGTCGGACACCGCGTAGTGCATCTGCTCCTTGGTCAGCGGCCGGCGCGACCAGTCGGTGAAGCGGTGGGTCTTGTCCGGGCGGTGGCCGGCGACCTTCTCGACCAGCGCGTCGTAGGCGATGCTGTCGCCGTAACCGAGCACCATCGCGGCAACCTGGGTGTCGAACACCGGATGCGGGATGATATTGGCCTGGTGCCAGATGATCTCGATGTCCTGGCGGGCGGCGTGAAAGACCTTCAGCACGCTCTCGTTGGCCATCAGCTCGAAGAACGGCTTGAGGTCGATCCCCTCGGCCAGGGTGTCGATGACGACCGCTTCCTCGGCGCTGGCCATCTGCACCACGCACAGCAGCGGGTAGTAGGTGGTCTCGCGCAGGAACTCGGTATCGACGGTAATGACGGGGTGCTTGGCCAGCCGGCTGCAGGCAGCCGCGAGGTCAGCGGTGGTGGTAATCAAATCCATGAACGGCCCATGACACTTGATATCAGCCGTTCTGCCGAAAGTGCTGTGATGTCAAGGGGCTCGATGCGAATTCGAGCCTTGCATTTGGGCCGGAATCGCTTTTTCCGACGAAATTCCTATTCGTAGCGGACCCGGTGCGAGGATTTGCGGGCGCAGGGCAGCGCCACCACGACCACGCACATGGCGACCAATGCCAATCCCAGGAACTCGAAAACCAACAGATCCACGGCGAAATCTCCAGAAACATTGATAGATTTGTCGGGGGTGCGTTGAGGGTCTGTTAATTCCAATGGTTACCGGCGGCCGGGCCGGGCCGGATGGTGGACGGCGGGTTAACGGGGGCCGGGCTCGGTGCCGTCACTTCGTAGGGTGGGAAAAGCGAAGCGTGCCCACGATTTGCGGCTTATCGCGAAAGGATGTGGGCACGGCGCGTTGCGCCTTTGCCCACCCTACAAGATCTCGGAATTGCCGCAGTGCCGTAGGGTGGATTAGCCGAAGGCGTAATCCGCCACTGGGCGTTCGCCGCGTCGGGAAGTTGGTGGATTACGCCCGCGACTGCGCTTTGCGCAGCCGCAAGCTAATCCACCCTACAAGACTTCGCTACGGCAGCTTCAGCGAGGTCTCCGCATTGTACGGCTTCAGCGTCTCGTCCGCGGCCTTCTGGGCGGCGGCGAGGGCTTCCTTCGGTTGCTTCTTGCCGTTGAGGACCAGCATCACCTCGTCCTCGAGGTTCTTGCGCACCGGCACGGTCTTGTAGGTCGCAAACCACGGCTTTGCGACGTCGAGCTGTTCGACGGCGGTCTTGGCGTCCGGGTTCTTGTTCAGGAAGTCGACCATGTCAGGCGTCTTGTACGCGGCCATGTTGGGTGCGAAATAGCCGGTGGCGCGGCTCCACCAGCCGCTCTTCTCGGGCGAGGTCATCCACTTGATCAGCGTCCAGGCGGCCTTTTGCTTGTCAGCCTCCAGCCCTGCCGGAACGATCAGCGAGGCGCCGCCGATCGGCACGGCGTTGCGGACGTTGCGCGGGATGAAGGCGACCTTGTAGGCGAACTTGGCGTTGTCGCGCACGTAAGTGAGCGAGCCCGTGGACAGCATCATCATCGCGGCATTGCCGGAGATGAAGGACGTGCTCACGGCCGGACCGGGCGTCGCACCGGGTGCGTGGACCTTGTGCTTGTAGACGAGGTCGTTCCACCAGGTGAGCGCTCCTAACATCGAAGGCGTGTCGTAATAGACCTCGCCGCCGAACTCCTCGTTGTAGTAGCGCCCGCCATTGCTCATGGTGAGCGTTTCCATCATCCAGCCGCAATAATCATAGGCGCAGGGGATCGCGATGCCCCATTGGGTCACCTTGTCGCCCTCGCGCTTGGTGAGCTTCTTGGCCCAGTCGGTGAGCTCGGCCCAGGTCTGCGGCGGCTTGTTCGGGTCGAGGCCGGCTTCCTTGGCCTTGTCGGCATTGATGTAGAGCAGTGGTGTCGAATTGTGGAACGGCACGCCGTACACCGAGCGGTTGATCACCGCGTTGCCTTGCAGGGCCGGGAAGAACTGACCGAGGAATTGCTCCTTGGTGGTGCCGTCGGCCTTGATCAGCCCGTCGAGATTGGTGAGCTCGTTCTCGATCTGCATGTCGAGCAGGAAGTTGGCGGACATGATCACGGCGGACGGCGGCTTGCCGGCCTTGATCGCGGCGCGCGTCTTGATCAGAGTGTCGTCATAGGACCCGGTGTACACAGCGGTCGCCTTGACGTCCGGGTGGGTCTCGTTGAACTCCTTGATCAGGGAGCCCATGTCGCGGGCGAGCTTGCCATCGACGGGGACGGGGAAGAACAAATCGATCTCGGTCGGGCCCTCGCCGGCGAGAGCCGGAAAGGCGAGGGCGCCTGCCAGTGTGCCTGCCATGGCAAGCCGAGCATGAGCCTGCGGGAAAACAGCATCGGAAAATCTCCTATTTGATGCCTGAGGTGACGAAAGAGCTGATGAAGCGCTTCTGGAAGATCAGGAACGTGACGAGCAGCGGCGCGATCACCATCAACGTGCCGGCGGCGATGGTGCCCCAGGCCTGCGTGCCTTCGGCGGTCTTGGTGAAGACGGAGAGGCCGACCGTGAGCGGCCGCTTGTCCGGCGAATTGATCACCATCAGCGGCCACAGGAAGTCGTTCCAGTGGTTGGTGACGGAGATGATGGCGAAGGCCGAGAAGCTCGGCATCGACAGCGGCACGTAGATGTGGCGGATGCGCTGGATGAGGCTCGCGCCGTCGATCAGGGCGGCGTCTTCCAGCTCGGTCGGAATGGCCTCAAAAGCCTGGCGCATCAGGAAGGTGCCGAAGGCCGAGGCGAAGAACGGCATCATCACGCCGGTAAGCGTGTCGTAGAGGCCGAGCTGCGCCACCAGCGACAGGTTCGGGACGATCAGCAGCACCGGCACCAGCATCAGCTGCATCAGGAACAGATAGAAGATCAGCGTCTTGCCGGCGAAGTTCAGGCGCGCAAAGGCAAAGCCTGCCAGCGTGATGGTGACGAATTGCACCAGCAAAATGCCGGCGCAGATGATCGTGGTGTTGATCGTATAGCGCGGGAAATCGCCGATCTCCCAGGCATCCCTGACGTTGTCGAGCGTCGGCTTCATGCTCGGCATCAGTTCGGCCATGGCGTTGATGCCGTCGGAAGCCGGGCGCAGCGTCGCCACGACCATCCACAGAAAGGGGATGAGCCAGACGATCGCGAGCAGCAAGGTCAGCAGAAAGCCGAGCTTGGGCGTGATTTCGCCTCTCGTGGCGAGCGGGGCGTCCTTGTAGAGCCTGTCGATCAGCATCATGATCCGCCCTCGCGGTTCGCCATCGTGCGGAACGAGAGCGCGGTGAGGCTCATCAGCGCGGCGAGTGTCAGCAGCGTCGCCGCCGAGGCCTTGCCGACGTCGTAATGCTCGACCGCTTGCTGGTAGATGTAGAACAGCACCAGATTTGTCGAATTCGACGGCCCGCCCTGGGTCATGACGAAGACGTGGTCGACCTGCGTCACCGCGTTGAGCGTGGCAATCACGATGACGAACAGGAAGGTGGGCTTCAGCTCCGGCAGGATGATGTGGCGCAGGCGCATGTAAGGCCCGGCGCCGTCGAGATGGGCGGCCTCCATCACGTCCTCGGGCACGGCCTGGAGGCCGGCGAGGAAGAACAGCATGTAATAGCCGGCGTTCTTCCAGATCGTAATGACCATGATCGCATAAAGCGCGATGTCGGGGTCGCCCAGCCAGTTCGGCAGCACCGGGAGCAACCGGCCGATGTAGTAGTCGAGCAGGCCGACATTGGGCAGGAACACGAACATGAACAGCGCGGAGGCCGCGACCATCGGGATCAACACTGGCAGGAACAGCGCTGCGCGCAGCGCGCTGCTGACGGCGTTGGTGCGCGACAGCGCCAGGGCGAACAACAGCGCCAGGGCGATGCTCGGGACGGCGGTGCCGACGGCGTAGATGAGGTTGTTGACGACGGCGCCGGTGAATGCGGGATCGGCCAGCACGGCGCTGACATTGTCCAGACCGACAAAGCGGACGGGCGCTTTGGGCGTGGCGCGCTGATAGAGCGCGTCGACGAGCACGCGTCCCATCGCGCCATAGGTGAACAGCGCGAGGAAGATCAGCGAGGGCAGCAGCAGCAAATAGGCCGGCAGCGAGGCTTTGAAGCGGGTGGTAAGGCGCTTCAGGACATCCAGGCGCGGTGCCGCCGAGGTCGCGACCGGGAGAGCCGCGGGTTCAGCGAGGCTCATTTCACCGCGCCGGGAACTTGAGCGCATAGTCGCGGCCGTCCATTCCCGCCGGAGGCTCGAAGGGGAAGCGCAGACTCTGGTCGAGGAAGTCGTGGCTGTGCACGACGAGGTTCTCGTCGTCGATCAACACCACGCCATAGGCCGGCGGCTCGTGGCTGGCGAGATGTTCGGTGGCGGCGGCGTCGAGCTCGAACCAGACCTGGTGGTTGGTGCCGCGCAGCGTCGAGAACGGGATCTTGCCGTAGCTGCCGAAGATCGGCCGGTGCACATGGCCGAAGAAGAGGTGCCTGATGCGGGAACGATAGGGCGCAATCACCTCGGCGAATTCAGCGCTCTGCTTCAGCCCGATTTCGTCCATCGCGTGGACGCCGACCGGGAAGGGCGGATGGTGCATGAAGACGACGAACGGCATGTCGGCCGGCGCGGCCGCGAGCGTGCTTGCGAGCCAGCCGAGGCGCTTGGCGCACATCTCGCCGGCGTGGCTGCTTTCGTCCAGCGTGTCCAGGAAGACGAACAGGCCGTGCTCGGTGGTGCGTGTGCCCTGCACGAAACCGTTAGCATCGCGCGGCGCGGCCTTGAGTGCGTCGAGGCAGGTGACGCGGCGATCGTGATTTCCGACCATGGCGATGTATGGGATCTTCAGCGCCGCCATGGCGTCGGCGAAATTGGCGTAGGATTCCGGCTCGCCCCAATGGGTGAGGTCGCCGGTCACCACCGCGAAGGCGGCATCGGACTGATGCTGGTTGATGTCGGCAATCGCAGCATCCAGCCGGGCCCGCGGGTCGAGGCCGTACAGCTTCAGTCCCGGGTTCGCGAGATGCGTGTCGGTGATGTGGATGAATTTGAAGGGCATGGCGCGCTGTGTCGGGACCGTTGGAGGATGGACGCCTCCGGCAAGACGACCCTGACACGCGGTTAGAGCGCGTGTGTTTCAGTTTGATGACAGCGGTTCCCGCGTCCACAAAAGCCGGGTTCGTAGGGTGGATTAGCGAAGCGTAATCCACCACTGTGACTAACCTCAAGTTGTGTTACTGATGGTTCATGTCCGATTATCGCCGCGCATTCGTCACCGGAGGATGCTGGTTCTTCACGGTGAACCTGCTTGATCGGCGGAAAACTCTTTTGACCGATCAGATCGGATCTTGAGGGAGGCGGTCGCTGCAACGCGCCGGAGCCATCCGTTCATCATCGATGCGTTTGTGGTTATGCCGGATCATTTGCACGCGATTTGGCAATTACCGCCGGGCGACTCCGATTTCTCGGTTCGCTGGCGGCTGATCAAGACTCGCTTCGCCAAGGCACTGCCAGCGAACGAGCGGTTGAGCGCTGTCCGTGCGGCGCGGAACGAGCGCGGCATCTGGCAGCGCCGGTTCTGGGAGCACCTCATTCGCAATGAGACCGACTACGCGCGCCATGTCGAGTATTGCTACTACGATCCCATCAAGCACGGGCACGTGTCGAGAGTATGCGACTGGCCGTACTCGTCGTTTCACCGCGATGTGCGCGCGGGATTGTTTCCCGAGGATTGGGGCGGTGACACGAAGGTCGTTGGCGAGTTCGGAGAACCGGCGTGATGATTGCGGGCAGTCCGTAGGGTAGATTAGCGAAGCGTAATCCACCTTTTTACTTTCTGCGTGTCGAGAGAAGTGGTGGATTACGCCTGCGGCTAATCCACCCTACGCACCGAGTTTATGCCTCACGTCCCGCAGAACGTCTGCAGCACGCGCTGGTCCGGCAGCGGCGGATCGGCGTAGGCGGCATGCTCCGGCTGGTCCACATACGGCTTTGCAAGCACCTTCACCAGTTCCTCGAACGGCGCGTAATTGTCGTCGTTGACGGCAGCCTGGATCACAGCTTCGACGCGGTGGTTGCGCGGGATGTACATGGGATTGACGGCGTTCATGGCCGCTTGCCGTTCGGCGGCGCCTTGCTGCTCCAGCGCGATGCGCGCGCGCCAACGGCCGGCCCATTCGTCGAACGCCGCGGGCTCCATGAACTGGGCGCGCACGTCGGCCGCGTCATCGCCCGCGGCATCGCCGAGCTTGCGGAAGGTGAGGGTGAAGTCGGCCTGGTTCTTGGCCATGGCATCGAGCAGGTCCTGGATCAGGGCCTCGTCGCCGTCACGCTCCGTGAACAGGCCGACCTTCTGGCGCAGGCCAGCTTGATAGGCATTGCTGAACGCGTCCGAGAAGGCGCCGAGAATGTCCTGGGCTTCGGCGACCGCCTTCTCCTGCTCGCCTCCGAACAGCGGCAGCAGACATTCGGCAAGCCGCGTCAGATTCCACAAAGCGATGCGCGGCTGGTTGGCGTAGGCGTAGCGGCCCATCTCGTCGATCGAGGAAAACACCTGCGCGGGATTGTAGGCGTCCATGAAGGCGCAGGGGCCGTAATCGATGGTCTCGCCCGAGATCGAGCTGTTGTCGGTGTTCATCACGCCGTGGATGAAGCCGACCAGGAGCCAGCGTGCGACGAGCTCGGCCTGGCGCGCGACGACGCCGGCAAGCAGCGCGTGATAGGGCCGCTCCACGTCACGCAGCTCAGGATAATGACGGGCGATGACATGATCGGCGAGCCGGCGGAGCGCCTCGGTATCGCGGCGGACGGCGAAGAACTGGAAAGTGCCGACGCGGATATGGCTCGAGGCGACGCGGGTCAGCACCGCGCCGGGAAGGGCGGTCTCGCGGATGACGTGCTCGCCGGTGACGACGGCGGCGAGCGAGCGCGTGGTCGGGATGCCCAGCGCGAACATCGCCTCGCTGACGATGTATTCGCGCAAGACCGGCCCGAGCGCGGCGCGGCCGTCGCCGCGGCGGGAGAACGGAGTGGGGCCAGATCCCTTGAGCTGGATGTCGCGGCGGACGCCGTCCCGATCGATGACCTCGCCGAGCAGGATGGCGCGGCCATCGCCAAGCTGCGGGACGAACTGCCCGAACTGGTGGCCGGCATAAGCCATGGCGATGGGGTCGGCGCCGTCGGGAACCGTCTTGCCGGCCAGGATCGCGGCGCCTTCCGGGGTCTCCAGCACATCGGGATCGAGCCCGAGCTGGGCCGCCAGCGGCCGGTTCAACTTGATCAGCCGGGGGGCCGCGACCGGGGTCGGCGCGACGCGGGCAAAGAAGCTGTCCGGCAGCGCCGAATAGGAGTTCTGGAAGGGGAAATGTACCGTCATGGCCTCAAGATAGGGCTGGAACGCCCGATGGCAAAGGCTTGGGGCTCAATAGGCCAAAAATGGGCGCTTCAGGCCCAAAACAGACCGTTCCCTTGGTTGCCGCCCCCGGCCTCGTCGGGTAAACCCTGCCGCAATCTCGGACCGGCCAGGACAGGCGGTTCGATTCGCTTCATCCGACATTGATTTTGGGACGACCATGCATCGCTACCGGTCACATACATGCGGCGCGCTCCGCGAGAGCAACATCGGCGAGACGGTCCGCCTGTCAGGCTGGGTCCATCGCGTCCGCGACCATGGCGGCGTGCTGTTCATCGACCTGCGCGACCATTACGGCCTGACCCAGTGCGTGGTCGACCCGGATTCGCCGGCGTTCTCGCTGGCCGAAAAGCTGCGCTCCGAATTCGTGGTGCGGATGGACGGTAAGGCCCGCCGCCGCCCCGAAGGCACCGACAATGACGATCTGCCGACCGGCAAGATCGAGATCTATGTCAGCGAGATCGAGGTGCTGGGCCCGGCCGGCGACCTGCCGCTGCCCGTGTTCGGCGACCAGGAATATCCTGAAGACATCCGCCTGAAGTACCGCTTCCTGGATCTGCGCCGCGAAAAGCTGCATCAGAACATCATGACGCGCGTCGAGATCATCAAGTCGATGCGTCGGCGCATGGAGGGACAGGGCTTCTTCGAGTTCAACACGCCGATCCTGACCGCGTCCTCGCCGGAAGGTGCGCGCGACTTCCTGGTGCCCTCGCGCATTCATCCTGGCAAGTTCTACGCGTTGCCGCAGGCGCCGCAGCAGTACAAGCAGTTGCTGATGATGTCGGGCTTCGACCGCTATTTCCAGATCGCGCCCTGCTTCCGCGACGAGGACCCGCGTGCCGACCGTCTGCCCGGCGAGTTCTACCAGCTCGACGTCGAGATGAGTTTTGTCACGCAGGATGACGTCTTCGCGGCGATGGAGCCTGTCATCACCGGCGTGTTCGAGGAGTTCGCCAAAGGCAAGCCGGTGACGAAGGGCTGGCGGCGGATTCCGTTCGCGGAAGCCTTGCGCAAATACGGCAGCGACAAGCCCGACTTGCGCAACCCCATCGAGATGCAGGACGTCTCCGAGCATTTCCGCGGCTCCGGCTTCAAGGTGTTCGCGCGCATGCTCGAAGATCCCAAGAACCAGGTCTGGGCGATCCCGGCCGCGGGCGGCGGCAGCCGTGCGTTCTGCGATCGCATGAACTCGTGGGCGCAAGGAGAGGGCCAGCCCGGCCTCGGCTACATCATGTGGCGCGGGGGCGAAGACACTCTGGACGTGTCAAAGGCAGACGAAAGGGCCATCGCCGACAAGGCTACTGCCTTGGCCAAGGAAGGTAAGGTCATTGAGGCCATTAAGACCCTCCAAGGTGCAGGGCCGCTTGCCAACAACATTGGTCCGGATCGCACAGAGGCTATCCGTGCACAGTTGGGGTTGAAGGCGGGCGATGCCGCCTTCTTCGTCGCCGGCGATCCCGACAAGTTCTGGAAATTCTCTGGCCTTGCCCGCAACAAGGTCGGCGAGGAGTTGAACCTCACCGACAAGGAACGGTTCGAGCTCGCCTGGATCGTCGACTTCCCGATGTACGAGTACAACGAGGACGACAAGAAGGTCGATTTCTCGCACAACCCGTTCTCGATGCCGCAGGGCGGCCTCGACGCGCTGAAGGGCCAGGATCCGCTGACCATCAAGGCGTTCCAGTACGACATCACCTGCAACGGCTACGAGATCGCCTCGGGCGGCATCCGCAACCACGTGCCGGAAGCGATGGTGAAGGCGTTCGAGATCGCAGGTTACGGCGAGCAGGAAGTGGTCGACCGCTTCGGCGGCATGTACCGCGCCTTCCAGTACGGCGCACCGCCGCATGGCGGCATGGCCGCGGGTGTCGACCGTATTGTGATGCTCTTGTGCGGCACCAACAATCTGCGCGAGATCTCGTTGTTCCCGATGAACCAGCAGGCCATGGACCTCTTGATGGGCGCGCCCTCGGACGCCACCACGAAGCAGCTCCGCGAGCTGCATGTGCGGGTCAACCTGCCGCAGAAGTGAGTGTGGCGGTTTCGGTCTCGTGCTCCGGACGCAGCGCAGCGCTACTTAAGCGGTGCGCTGCAGAGCCGGGGCCCACGTCTCGGTGAACATCAGGCTTTCTGGGTCCCGGCTCTGCGTCGCGTCATTTCATGCCGCGCCGCGTCCGGGACACCAGATCACCAGCCCGATCTACAATCCCGTCGACGCCTCGATCCTGAACTGCGCCAGTGCGGCGACCGGCTCGCTGTTCAGGACATCCATGAGCTGAACTACCGGCACCTTGCCGAGCGGGGTCAGCTTGATGGTCAGCGTCTGCCCTGACGTCGCGACGAAGCCGGCGAGCGCATCGACCGCAGCCCTGACATCGAGATTGGATGCCGCGAGCTTCTCGCCCTGCGCCCGGATCATCTCGACGATGGCGCTGCGCGCGGCATCGCGGCTGACACTCTGCATGCGCGAGAACTGCGCCACGACGAGATCGACGGCGCCGCTGTCGCGCAGCGAGAGCTCGATCGCGCCGGTCTCGATCTTCCCGGCATCGCTCATGGCCTGCACCGGATCGGTCGTGAACACGCCGCGCGGAACGTTGGCGAGCGCGAAGCGGGCCTGCGCCCTGGCGAGATTGCCGAGGTCGATCGTGGCGGGCGCGAGCGCAAACGCGCCCGACGATTCCGTCCAGGCGGCGCCGAGATCGAGGTTGATCGCGAGCTTGTCGACGCCCGCCATGATCAGCGGCCGCTGCGCCGGATTGGCGGGATCGGTGGGCGTGACCATCTTCACGACCAGATTGGCCTTGCTCGGGATTGATCCGACCAACTGACCCCAGTTCAGGCTGAGCGTGTCGATGGTGACGAACTGCCGCGTGGTCTTGTAGGGCGCCACCACGCCCTTGACCTCGGCGCCTTCGAGCACGCGGAACAGGCCCAGCATCTGATCGGGCGAGGGCGGCTGCCCGTGGCTGCTGAGCCCTGTCGCCCAGCGCATCAGGTTTGCCGCGCTGAACGATTTCAGCGCGAAACGCTCCATCTTGAACTGCCCTTGCGGCGACGGCGTATCGACGCCTTCGACCGCGAACTCGCCCTCCCGGTATTTGACGGCATTGATCCTGGCCGTCCCTTGCGGCGTGCCCATGGATGTCTTGCCGATCTCGATCTTGCCGATGCGAAAGCCTTCATAGAATCCGGCGAGCTTCTCCATCATCTCGCGCGATTGCGCGGCGGTCGGGACCACCGACCGGTCCGTCGGCATGAGCGCAACGATCTCGGCCGGCCGGAATTTTGACGGCTGTACCGCGATGTCCTCGAAGGTGATCCCGTCGATGTCCATCCGCATGCCCTGGGTCGATTTGAGCACATAGGGGCCCGCCGAGATCTGCCGGTAGACGCGATGGTAGCTGTCGTCGTCGCTCTTCTGCGGATCGAGCGCCGCGGCGATCGCGGTGGCGTCGAAATCGTTGACGACGATGTTGGAGAGGTCGCCGGTCAGCTTGTCCTGCTTGCCCGGTTGCGGAACGTTGATGGTGAAGACAGCGCGGTCCGCCTTCATTGCATCGATCTTGCCGCGCTTGAGATTCTGGATCGCCAGGCCGGAATAGGCGACCTCGCCGCTGCCGGCGGCGCTGCGGCTCGTATCGAAGGTCATCGTCAGCGTCGGAGCCGTGACGGACGATGCCGTGATGCTGGCGTATTGATCGAGCACATAGCGGTAAATCTCGATCAGGGAGCCGCCCGTCGGCGCATTGCCGGCGTGAACGGGGCCGGCATAGTCACGCAAGGTGAGTTGCGGGATCTTGTAGGACGCCTTCAGTTTCGCGGCGCCGACCTGGTCCAGCGCGACTTCGAAACCCGCGACGTCGATGCTGTCGGCCGAGAAACTGTTGTCGTCGATCAGGCGAACGCCGGTGCCCTTGATGCCGGCGATCTTGATCTGCGCCTGCGGCTGCTCGCCGGGAGCGATCGCGATATCCTCGATCGTCAGCGTTCGGGTCGCGAGCTCGAACCCGACCTTGCCATGGCTCGCCTTGCCGCCGCTCGAACGGATCCGTTCGAACGCGGCCTCGACCTCGGCGGTGGCGCGATGCTGGACATAGAAGTTGAAGCCGAACCATCCGCCCGCGCCGAGCACGAGGAGTGCGACCAGGCCGATCAGGATTCGCTTCATGCCATGACTCCGATTGCTCTTTTGCACCGCGCAACCTGCCATATTCGCGAAACGCCGCGCGGTCCAGAGAAAGCTATGGTTTTCAAGCGTTTGACCGCGCGTCCTGTTGATGGGCGCGCAATCGGATGTTGCCACCGGGGCACCCGGCGTGCTTCATCCCGTTTCCATGACCCGGAAATACGGTCGGCTTGGACAGCCGCTCCGGATCGTGCATTTTGAGGCCGGTAACGCGAGGCGAGACACCGCATGTCGTCCTATTCTGATGATCTCCACCAGGCGGCACTCGCCTATCACCGTCTGCCGCGCCCAGGGAAGCTCGAGATCCAGGCTAGCAAGCCGCTTGCCAACCAGCGCGACCTCGCGCTGGCCTATTCGCCGGGTGTTGCCGCGGCCTGCACCGAGATCGCTAAGAACCCGGCGGAAGCCGCCACGCTGACCACCCGCGCCAATCTGGTCGCCGTGGTCTCGAACGGTACCGCGGTGCTCGGCCTCGGCAATATCGGCCCGCTGGCGTCCAAGCCGGTGATGGAGGGCAAGGCCGTCCTGTTCAAGAAATTCGCCGGCATCGACGTGTTCGACATCGAGATCGCCGCCGATACCATCGACCGCGTGGTCGAGACCGTGGCCGCGCTCGAGCCGACCTTCGGCGGCATCAATCTGGAAGACATCCGCGGACCGGAATGCTTCGAGATCGAGGCGCAGCTGAAGGAGCGCATGAAGATCCCGGTCTTCCATGACGACCAGCATGGCACCGCCATCATCGTCGCCGCCGCCATCACCAATGGCCTCAGGCTCAACGGTAAGAAGCTGTCGGACGTCAAGATCGTGGCGTCGGGGGCAGGGGCCGCGGCGATCGCGACTCTCAATCTCCTGGTGTCGATGGGCGCGCAGCGCAAGAACATCTGGGTCTGCGACATCGACGGGCTCGTGCATGAGGGGCGCAACACCACGATGGACCGCTGGAAGGCGGTCTACGCGCAGAAGACCGACAAGCGTACACTCGGCGACGTCATCGGCGGCGCCGACATCTTCATCGGCCTTTCGGCGCCGGGCGTGCTCAAGCCGGAGATGGCCAAGGCGATGGGCGACAAGCCCTTGATCATGGCGCTCGCGAACCCGACCCCGGAGATCATGCCGGAGGAGGCGCGCAAGGTGCGCCCCGATGCCATGATCTGCACCGGGCGCTCCGACTATCCGAACCAGGTCAACAACGTCCTGTGCTTTCCATTCATCTTCCGCGGTGCGCTCGACGTCGGCGCCAGCGCCATCAACGAGGAGATGAAGCACGCAGCCGTCGAGGCCATCGCCCAGCTCGCGCGCGAGGCGCCGTCGGATGCGGTTGCACAAGGCTTCGACACCGGCGAGACGCAAGGCTTCGGCCCGGGTTCGCTGATCCCGAGCCCCTTTGATCCCAGGTTGATTCTGCGCATCGCGCCGGCGGTGGCGAAGGCGGCGATGGAGTCGGGCGTAGCAACGCGGCCCATCACCAATTTCGACGAATACACCGCACTGCTCGAGCGCTTCGCCTTCCGCTCCGGCCTCGTCATGAAGCCGATGTTCGCCAAGGCCAAGACCCAGCCGGTGCGCGTGATCTACGCCGAAGGCGAGGACGAGCGCGTGCTGCGGGCGACGCAGGTCGTGCTGGAGGAGAACCTGGCGCGGCCGATCCTGGTCGGCCGTCCTTCGGTCGTGGAGGCGCGCATCAAGCGCTTCGGTCTCTCGATCCGCATCGGCAAGGATTTCGATCTCGTCAATCCCGAGGACGATCCGCGCTACCGCTCCTACGTGCAGTCCTATGTCGAGGTCGCCGGGCGTCGCGGCGTGACGCCGGATGCGGCGCGCACCGTGGTGCGCACCAACAACACGGTGATCGCTGCGCTCGCGGTCACGCGCGGGGAGGCGGACGCCATGCTTTGCGGCGTCGAGGGCCGCTATATGAGCCATCTGCGCCATGTGCGCGAGATCGTCGGCTTCTCGCCTGGGATTAGCGACTACGCGGCGCTGGCGCTGCTGATCACCAGCAAGGGCGCCTTCTTCATCGCCGACACGCAGGTTCGTCCCAATCCGAGCGCGGAGGAGCTCGCCGAGATCGCATCGCTCGCCGCGGTCCACGTCCAGCGCTTCAACATCAAGCCGAAGATCGCCTTCGTCTCGCACTCGGATTTCGGCAGCTATGACACCGACTCCTCACGCAAGATGCGGCGGGCGACGCAATTGTTGAAGGACAAGCATCCGGAGATCGAGGCCGACGGCGAGATGCAGGGCGACACCGCGCTCTCCGCTGCTGCGCGGAAGATGGTGCTGCCGCACTCCCAGCTGGAGGGCGAGGCCAACATCCTGATCATGCCGACCCTCGACACCGCCAACGTCGCCTATCAGATGATCAAGTCGCTGGCGGACGCGCTTCCCGTCGGTCCGATCCTGGTCGGCCCGGCGCGCCCGGCGCATATCTTGACGCCGTCGGTCACCGCGCGCGGCATCCTCAACATGACGGCGGTCGCCGTGGTGGAAGCCCAGGAGCGCGCCTCGCGGCAGCAGCCGACGTTGTTCACGTAAGGGCGTCGCTCTTGCCCTCTCCCCTTGTGGAGAGGGTGGCTCGCCGCGAAGCGGCGAGACGGGTGAGGGGTTTCTCTCCGCGAGCACCTCTCACAATTGGATTGGCGGATAGATACCCCTCATCCGGCGCTTCGCGCCACCTTCTCCGACAAGGGGAGAAGGGGCACCGCACGTGTGACGTGTTTTGAATTCCTTTCAGTTCTCCATTTCCCCGTTTGTAAACCGGCGCACGACTCTTCATAATCCTGCCGAGCATCCCCGCGCTCTGAGCTTGCCAAGAGGCCGATCATGCCAGCGTTCGTGACTTTCGGGCGGATCCTGTTCGCCGTGCTGTTCATCTACACCGGCGCGACCAAGCTCTTTGCTATCCAGGCGACGGCCGACTTCATCGCCACCAAGGTCGTGGTGCCTGAGGTGATTGCGCCTTACGCCAAGCAGGTCGAGACCGCGACCGCAATGACCACGCCTCAGCTGCTGGCGATCGCCGTCGGCGGCCTCGAGATCGTCGCGGGGCTGATGATCGCGCTGAATTTCGGCGCGCGGTTCTTCGCGATGCTGCTGATCATCTATGTCGCGGTCGCGACCGTGCTGTTCGACGACTTCTGGAACCAGGCGCCGCCCGAGAATGCAAAGATGGTGGTCGACGCGCTCAAGAATCTCTCGATCATCGGCGCATTGTTCATGCTCATGGGATACGGCCGCACCACGCGCCCGGCCGAGGCCGCCTACGGGGACGTATAGCGCCTACGCCCTACGCCAAGGTGTGACCGTGACGTCATGCGCCGCGTCGAGCAGATACGGCGCGGCCGGCTGCATCCCGTGGGACGCCAGCACCTCGTGCGGCGTCCGCTGGGGCACGCCGACGAAACAGCCTTCGCCGCCGGGCAGGCGCACGTGCGGAGCTTCCGACAGCCAGAACGTGTCGTAACGGCCCATGAATATGTCGAACACGGAGGGGCCGCCGATGATGGCGACCATGCCGGAGGCGACGTCCGCAAAGTCGCAGGCATCTTCGAAGCTCGCGTGTTCCGGATTCCACAGCGTCGCGTTCGGCATCTCCGGATCGACGGTGAGAGCCTTGATCTTGCGGGTCAGGATCAGCCGCTTGCGCTTCGGCGAGTTCGGCTGCTGTTCATGCGAGTTGCGGCCGTGCACGATCACCGCGGCGCGATCGAGCGCCTGCTCGAAGAACAGCTTGTCGCCCTCGAACTTCAGGCTGTCGGGCATGACGTGACCCGCGTCGGCGAGCATGCCGTCCGCTGAGACGATGACGTAGCCTTCGATCCGGAAAGACAATGGCCGTCTATTCGGAAACGGTCGTCACCACCGAGTTGACCGGGCGCTGGCTCACCGTCGGCAGCTTGGCGTCCTTGAGCAGCTCCTGGTCGTACTCGGGCAGCGTCGATGCCGGGAATTTGGCGCGCATCGCCACCACCTTGTAGCCGCCGGCCTTCAGGCGCTTGAGCAGCTCGGGCAGGGCCTCCGCGGTGTGCTTCTGGAAGTCGTGCATCAGGATGATGCCCTTGCCCTTGGTGTCGAGCTTCTTCATCACGGTCTCGACCACCTTCTCGGGTTTCGAGGCCTTGAAGTCGAAGGAGTCGATATCGCAGGAGAAGATCGCGGTGTTGCGGTTGCCGAGATAGGTGACCATCTCCGGCGGATGCTGGAGCGCCGGGAAGCGGAAGAACGGCGAGGGCGAGATGCCGCCGAGCGCCCACTTCACCGCGGACAGGCCCTTCTCGATCTCTTCCTTGCGCTGCGCTTCGGTAAGTTTCTTGTTGTTGAGATTGGCGTGCGACCAGGTGTGGGTGCCCACGGTGTGGCCGGCCGCATAGACCTGCTTGAGGATTTCCGGCTCGTAGGTCGCGTGCTTGCCGATCGAGAAGAAGATGCCGGTGGTGCATTCGTCGGCGAGCGCCTTCAGCACCGCGGGCGTGTTCTTGGGCCAGGGGCCGTCGTCGAAGGTCAGCACCACCTCCTTGTCGCGCAGGAAGTCGAGGTCCTTGAAATGCTCGAAGCCGAAGCCGGGGCCACCGGTGGTGTCGATCTCGACGGTGCGGGCGACACCGAGCGCGCCCGGCGTGTTGCAGGCCGCGCGGGCCGGTTGCGGCGCTTGCTTGGGCGGGGGCGGATTGACGAAACCCGCTGGCGCGGCGGCTGCCGCGGGAGCGGCAGCCGGAGCCGGGGCGGGCGTTGCCGCAGCCGGCGTTGCTGCCGGGACGGCTTGCGTCGCGGCTGCGGGCTTTGCGGCCGGAGTCTGCGACCATGCCGCGCCGGTCATGGCCAGGGATATCGCGCTTGCCAAAATCAGTCCTGCCGCCACGCGCATGGTGTTGTCCTCGAGATTGATCCCGTTGTTCCGCCGCGGCTTTTCGCCTCCGGCAGAAATCATCCTGCCCCAAACGATCCTAGCCTAGATGGTGGGCTATCGCCATTGCAACGGCTGTTTGGCATCCCGCCAGAATTGTGCCCAACCGGATCGGGCGCAACTTGCGTCAACTGTCGGCCAGCACCCTGGCGACGGCGGTCTTGATTCGCGTGTCGGCCGGTTCGACCGCGGACGGAAAGACATCGGCGATATAGCCATCGCGGCCGATCAGGTATTTGTGGAAGTTCCAGCGCGGAACTTCCCGCGGTCGCGCCTCTGCCGCCCATTTGTAGAATGGATGCGCCTTTGCCCCGATCACGACGGCCTTGGCCGCGACCGGGAAGGTAACACCATATTGGTGGTGCGCGGTCTGCGTGATCTCGCTGCTGCCGCCGGGCTCCTGGCCGCCGAAATCATTCGAGGGAACGCCGATCACGGTGAGCCCGCGGGCGCGAAACTCGGTCCAGATCTCCTGCAGGCCGGCATATTGCGGCGTGTAGCCACAGAGCGAGGCGGTGTTGACCACCAGCAGCGGCTTGCCGGTGAAAGCGGCCAGGCGGATCTCGTCGCCGGACAAAGCGGGGAAGGAGAAGGCATAGGCCGAGATCCGGCTCATGCCGCCATCGGCGAATGCACGCGTGACCGGCATCAGCGTGCCGGCCAGGGCCATGGTGAGAACGGTCCTGCGGTTCATCATGACGGCATCCCCCGAAATGATCCGGGCGCATGTTACTCCGCCCGCGCGATCCGCCTCGTCAACACCGCGTTATCCGGCGCGGCGACAGACTAGTACAGGCGGACGATGAAGTCGGTGCCTTCGCCGGTCTCGCCCTGGTTGATGCCCTGGTCGGAGATGATGATGGAGCCGCCTGACGTCAGCATCTCGTTGATCTTCGCCATGGTGTCGGCAGGGATCGAGATACGGTCGAGGGCCGCAGCCGGGCTGTCCGGCGTGACCACGGGCTTGGAAGTCACGGGCTTGGCGGCGACGGGGATCACGGCAGCGCCGCGTTCGCGGCGCGTGAGCCGGCCGTCGTCCTCGCGTGCCGCGGAACGGGCGGAGACGGGCAGCGACACCACCGACCAACGCAGTGCATTGGTATCGGTCTTGTCGAGTTCGGCGGTGAAGATATGGGTGCCGAGCGGCCGGTCGCTGGTGGCGATCGTGACCGGCACCTCGAACAGCGGCGCAAAATTCTGCCGCACGTAGAGCTTGGAATCCTTGCGGCTGATGAAGACGGCGATCTGGCCGGTCCGCTTGGGCGCTTCCGGCTTTGCGACCGGCGCCGGATCAGCAACGCGGCCTTCGTCCTTCTTCGCGTCGGGCGAGGCGGCGAGCGCAGGTGCCGGTGCATCGATCGTCTTTGCGGAGTCCGCTGCTTCCGTCTTGACCGGCTCGGCCTTGCCGGCAGGCTTGTCCTCGTTAGCCGGCTTGTCTTCCGACGGCGGCTTGGCCGCGTCAATTGCCTCGGCCGTCTTGGCCTTGTCGGCCGGGGCGGCGGCTTCCTCGTGGGCTGGCGCAGTGCCCGTGGTCACATCCGACATCACGGTATGGCCGACGGAGGCGCGCAGCTCGAGCATGCTGTCGGCGCTGGCCGTCTTGGTCTCGGTGGGCTTGGTCTCGACCGACGCGGTTTCGGCGGCTTTGGTCTGCGCGGCGCCCTTGTCGGCCTTGTCGCCGACATTGCTCTGCGGCTCGAGGCTCGCGGCAGGCTGTGGCGGCACGCGCACCGAGGCGAGCAGGGGATGGGAGAAGCTGTGCGGCGTCATCTCGCCGGGCGCGACGATGACGCGCGCGCCCATCCTGGTCCAATTCCACATCTTCACCGCGAACGCCATCGGCATGCGGATGCAGCCATGCGAGGCCGGATAGCCCGGCAACGCGCCGGCATGCATGGCGACGCCGGACCAGGTGATCCGCTGCATGTACGGCATCGGCGCGCCGCTGTAGATGTTGGAATGGTGGAATTTGTGCTTCTGGATGACGCTGAACACACCCATCGGCGTCGAATGGCCCTTCATGCCCGTGGACACCGGAGATTCCGCAAACACGCCGTTGGTGTCGTAGACCGTCACCTTCTGCCGGTCGATCGAGACGACGATGACCAGCGGCCCTTGTGGCTTTGCGCCGACTTGCTTTTCGGCGACAACCTCTTTCTTGCCGTCGCGCTTCTGCGGCTTCTGGCGCGGTATCTCGGGATGCCGGTTTTGCCGGGCGTAATAGGATCCGTCGGAATAATCCGTCCAATAATAAAATGCTGCGTTTGCCTGGCTGGTCGCGCCGATCGCGCCCGCCGCCGTCAAAATGGCGACCCGCCACAGCCGCGCCGGCTTGGCAGAAAAACCCGACCCGTTCACGCTGTTCATCCTCGAATCCATATTCCAATCAAACGTTAGTCTCGCAAAGGGGATACGCGTTCACCACCAGGGCGGTTCTGCTATCAGCGACTTTTGTCCAAGACGTAGCAAAAAAGCCTCACAGAGCGGTAAACGGCGGCCGCCTCTGCCCGCCTGTCGTCTTCCTGTCGGGCTGACGCGTTCCTACATTGCGGGGACTTGTTACCGGAGAACTTCATGTCATCTCGTTTCCCTGGTCTTGCCGGCATCCGCTTGAAAGGTCTCGCCTTATTCCTCCTGGCCCTGGCCGTGCCGGCGGCGTCCGTCCAAGCTGCCGACGAGCCCGATCTGATCTTCCGCCGCTCCACCGTGTTCAAATGGATGAGCCCGAACGACAAGCTCGCGACCTATGGCCTCGACGATCCCGAAGTCGAGGGCGTCGCCTGTCATTTCACGGTGCCGGAAAAGGGCGGTTTCAAGGGCTGGCTCGGCCTTGCCGAGGAGGTGTCGGACATTTCGCTGGCCTGCCGCCAGGTCGGCCCGATCAAGTTCAAGACCAAGATGGAGCAGGGCGACGACATGTTCCGCCAACGCCGGTCGCTGTTCTTCAAGAAGATGCAGATCGTGCGCGGCTGCGACACCAAGCGCAACGTGCTGGTCTACATGGTCTATTCGGACAGGATAATCGAGGGCTCGCCGAAGAACTCGACCTCGACCGTGCCGATCATGCCTTGGGGACCGGCGGACGCAAACGTCCAGAAGTGCGACGAGTTCTTCACACACTGACCGCTTGCGTTTACACAGTGATGCGCTTGCGTTTACTCAGGGACAATGACGCGACTGGCCTGCGGTTTGACAAGATGCGAGCCGGTCAGCCGCACGAAGGCTTGTGGCGCGGCCTCAAAGCCGCGGCCGGACTGCAGCGACATCGCGCCGGCTGAGGCGACGCGACTGGGTCGTTGATCTCCGCCGTCCGTCGGTTGGTCCGCCTCGCGCGGCGTTGCGCGATCTTGCGCCACCATAATGGCCATCCCTCAAGTGAGCGCGCCCGGTGATCCGGGCGTCCAGGTTTCGATGGCTTGGGTCGCAGCCGACGCGCGCCCGGTTCGACAGGACCAGCCTTCGTTTGCCGCTGCATTCGCAGGAAAACGTAAAATGCGTGTGAAGCGGGTGCGGCGGGAGCATGACGGCGGCTGCGTCGAGTGTGTTCGCACACCGGAGTGGGAACTTGGCAGGCCACCTTGAGCTCTGGCGAGACCTCACTGAAATGGTTGGCGTTTTCAGAGAATTGTGTCGTCGTCTCGGACCGGACGAAACAATTCTCACGGAGATGAAACCATTTTCGGCTTTTGGCGCATCACGGGCGAAACCGCCCATGGTTATCAGCTTCACAACGACGAACGGCGCACCGCCGGCCACCGAATTCGGAGACAAGACCATGCGCGCGCTCAGCTTCATCCTTGCTTTCGCTTTCGTGGTTGCCGGCTCCTCGTTGGCGGGCTCGCCGGACGGCAATCTGCCCGGCGTCGGCACCTTCCAGTACAGCGGCTCGCCGGTCACCGTCACCACGTCGCAGCCGATCGTGGTTGCCGCGCGCTTCTGATCGACAACAAGAAAATTCAGCCGATAAAGGCCGTCATGATCGTTCGATTTTGCGCCGCTGCGTTCGTCTCTGTTCTGACGATCAATGCCGCTCAGGCGCAGGTGCGCGCGCCCACCAGGTTACCGAATCCCCGCAGCGAGTTCGTGCGCCAGTGCGCGCCGCGCATGATCGGCCGCTGGGAGCACCCGGAGGCAGTCTGCGGCTGCCTGCACGATCACGCCGCGGCCGCCGTCGAGGATCGCGACCTGCGCGAAGCGCTGTTGCGCGGCATCAGCGAGACCGGCGTGCCCACCATCGAGACCGACTGGGTTCCGGCTTCCAAGCAGGGCGAGATCGGCCCGACCTTTACCAAGATCGCCAAGCCAACCCTGCAATGCATGTTCGATCCGGCGAAGTAGGTTCTCAGGCCATCATTTTGTTTTCGGCCCCTGCCGCGGCACGCAGGAGCTCGTGCGCGAGACGCCCTTGTCGGTCATCTTTGCGCCGCGCACTTCCTTGACCTGTCCGGCAGGGCAGGTTCCGTCGTCCACCAGCACGCGCTGGCCGAGCTTCAGATCCACGATGTCCTGCTCGCGTCCGACCGTGGCGGCATGCGCCGCAGCGGCAAGCGCGATGGAGATCAGGAGCGAGAGGCAGGTCGCGTGGCGGAGTGACATCATGAAGGCTCCCGGAATCGATGACGCAATGTAGGGAGCGGCGAGCGATTCTAATAGCCAAGCTTGCTTATGCCCGCCGAACCGGTTTGCTTTTCGCGCGCAAGGCTGACCGCGATTCCCGCGCGAGCCGTTCGGCAGAGGCTACGAGTTGTGGAACTGCGTGGCCGGAAAATCCCAGCACGAAGCCGGGCAGAGGGCGCGTGCGCGAATAGGTGTCGGCCAATAGCCAGCCCTCCGCGCCGCCCGCCTGCTTGGCTTGCGCGGCCACCGACAGGTCGACCGAGGGATCGAACCGGGCGACGAGATGCAGGCCTTGTGACGGCACCGGCACGGATAGCGCGCCATCGGATGCGGCTTCCAGCGTTTCGGCCAGCACATCGCGCGCCTCGCGATAGAGTTTTCGCACGCGCTTAAGGTTTGCGGCGAACGCGCCCGAGTTGAGCATGTCGGCCACCGCGCCTTCCATCAACGTGCCCGGAAAGCGGTCGAGCGCCGCGCGCGCAGCCGTCACGTCCGCGATCAGGCGCTCGGGCAGGGCGCAATAGCCGATACGCAGGCCTGGAAACAGCGTCTTGGCAAACGTGCCGAGGTAAATCACGCGCTGGAGACGGTCGATGCCGGCGAGCGACATCAAAGGCGCGCCATCATAGCGAAACTCGCTGTCGTAATCGTCCTCCAGGATGAAGGCTCCGGCCTGCCTGGCCCAGTCCAGAAGCTCGAGCCGCCGCGGCATCGACATCTGCACGCCCAGCGGAAACTGATGCGACGGCGTGACATAGGCCGCACGCGCGGACGGCGCCGCGGCGCGGCCCTTGGCGATGCGCATGCCGTGCTCGTCGACGGGAACGGGCACGGCGCGATAGCCGCAATGTGCAAAGGTCTTGCGCGCGGCAGGGTAGCCGGGGTCCTCGCACCAGACCTGGTCGCCCGCTTTGAGGATCGCGCTCAGCACGATGCGCAGCGCGTGCAAAGCGCCCGACGTCAGCATGATCTGATCGGGATCGCAGCGCAGCCCGCGCGCCGACAACAGATGTTCGGCGATCGCCGCGCGCAGCTCGCGGCTGCCGCGCGGATCGCCATAGTGAAGGTGCTCGGCGCCGAAGGCGCGCATGCGGCGGCCGACGAAGGCGCGGAAGCGCTGCACCGCGCGCTCGTCGATATGCGTGCAGCCGAGCGCGAACGCGCCTTGACCGGGCGTTTCGACGATGACCTTCGGCTTGTTCGGTTCGGCCGCGCGCGCAGGGATGCGCGCGGCGACGAAGGTGCCGGAGCCGACGGTGGCTTCGGCAAAGCCGTCGGCGATCAGGCGCTCATAGGCGGTGACGACGGCGTTGCGCCGAAAGCCCGTTTGCTTCGCCAGCGTGCGTGACGGCGGCAGCGGCTCGCCAGGCTTGACGAGGCCGGAGACGATCATCTCACACAGCGCCTGATAGAGCCGATGCGCGGCTGAAGCGCCGGCCGTGACGTGCGGGCCGGTGAGATCGAGCGACAGCTCGGTCTTGGCCGGGGAGGGGAGAGAATTGGTCGGAATTTTTTGCATGGAATTGGAACTATCGCAGACCAAATGCGCCGCTACAACTACTCCGGATCTTTCCAATCCGATCAGGAGCGGCCGTGAGCCAGACCGAGACCACCAATTCCTATCCGCCCTCCGCGCGCAGCCAGGTGAAGCGCCGGCACGATCGCGGCTTCTACGATCACGACACGGTTCATCGCATCCTGGATTCCTCGATGCTCTGCCATGTCTCCTACGTGATCGACGGCCAGCCCTATTGCACGCCGACCTTCTTCTGGCGCGAGGGCACCAGGCTCTACTGGCACGGCTCGAGCGCAAGCCGGATGTTGCGCAGCCAGACCAAGGGGGAGCGCGTGTGTCTCACGGTCGCCCATCTCGACAGCCTTGTGCTGGCGCGCTGCGGCTTCAACCATTCCGCCGACTACCGTGCGGTGATGGCATTCGGCACCGCCTATCTCGTTGCCGATCCCAGCGAGAAGGAGCGCGCGGTGATCGCGATGGTCGACCGCTTCTTCCCGGATCGCACCGCGAGCCTTCGGGCCAGCAACACGCAGGAGATCAAGGCGACGTCTTTCATCGCGATGGAAATCGAGGAAGCCTCGGCCAAGATACGCGCCAAGGGTGTTGCTGACGACGACGAGGACTATGCGTTGCCGATTTATGCCGAACGCATCCCGGTGCGCACCGTGATCGGCGCGCCGGAACCTTGCCCGCGCCTGCTCGACGGCGTCACGCGCCCTGCGACGTTGAAGGGCTATTCCGAGGGCCGGCTGCTCGAAGATGCATTGCGGGATGCTTATTTAGTGGAGTACCCGAACGGCTGAAATCGGTTAGTTTGCGCACTCCTTGGGACCATTGGAATGCCTGGAGTTGCCTGATGAATGCCGATACGCAGCAGAGGATTCTCGACGCCGTCGATGCCGGCTTCGAAGCCCAGCTTGCCACCACACGCGATTTCGTCGCGATCCCTTCGACCCGCGGGGCGGAGGGGCCGTGTCAGGACATGATCGGCGACCTCCTGCGCGAGCGTGGCTATGAGGTCGACGACTGGCACATCGATGTCGATGATCTCAAGGATCTGCGCGGCTTCGGCCCGATAGAGCATGATTTCTCCAAGGCACGTTCGGTGGTGGGCACCTACCGTCCGCAAACGAACAGCGGCAAATCGCTGATCCTGCAGGGCCACTGCGACGTGGTGCCCGCTGGCCCGCTGGAATTGTGGGACACGCCGCCGTTCTCGCCCGTCATCAAGGACGGCAAGATGTTCGGCCGTGGCGCCTGCGACATGAAGTCCGGCACCATCGGCGCGCTCTATGCGCTGGATGCGATCAAGGCCGCGGGTTTCAGGCCGACGGCACGGATCCACTTCCAGTCGGTGATCGAGGAGGAGAGCACAGGCGTCGGCGCGCTCTCGACGCTTCAGCGCGGCTATCGTGCGGATGCCTGCTTCATTCCGGAACCCACCGGCGGCAAAATGGTGCGCTCGCAAGTCGGCGTGATCTGGTTTCGCCTGCGCGTGAAGGGGCATCCGACGCACGTGGCGTTCGCCGGCTCCGGCGCAAACGCCATCATGGCCGCCTATCATTTGATCCAGGCGCTGCAGAAGCTGGAGATCGAATGGAACGAGCGCGCCAAGGCTGACAGGCACTTCAAGACGCTCAACCATCCCATCAACTTCAACCCCGGCATCATCAAGGGCGGCGACTGGGCTTCCAGCGTGCCGGCCTGGTGCGATGTCGATTGCCGCATCGCCGTGTTGCCGGGCTGGTCGATTGCCGATCACCAGAAGGAAATTCTGGCTTGCGTCGCGGCCGCCGCGCGCAACCATCGCTTTCTCGCCAACAATCCGCCGGAGGTCGAATGGTCGGGCTTCCTGTCGGAAGGCTATGAACTGACCGACGCCGCCGCGCCGGAGGCTGCGTTCGGCAAAGCGTTCGGCAAGGTCTATGGCGGCGCGGTCGAGGACCTCGTCTTCACCGCGCTCACCGACACCCGCTTCTATGGCCTCAACGAGGGCATCCCGAGCCTGTGCTTCGGCGCCAGCGGCGGCGAGATGCACGGCTTCAACGAATTTGTCGAGCTGGAGTCGCTGAAGAAGACGACCAAGGCGATGGCGCTGTTCATCGCGGAATGGTGCGGGGTGGAAAAGGCATAGCTGCGGTCGCCGATCTCGTAGGGTGGGCAAAGGCGCCCTTGCGCCGTGCCCACGAGTCTTATGCGACATAGCCAGTGCGTGGGCACGCTCCGCTTTGCCCACCCTACGGCACCTTGGCTGGAGCGCTCAGCTATCTGTCCCCTAAATCCTTTAAGCTTAAAATAAAGACTAGGATGCGGCAGTGACCGGTGGCAGACTGGCGGCCGGTTCGCGAGTCCTCGGGAGTGATAATGCGCGATTGGGATGATGCTTATGCCAATTCGGCCCATATCCCCGGCTCTGACAAGATGCCGGCGCAATGGGCGGAGCGGGCGGCGGCCTACCGGGCCGGGCTGAGGAACTTTCGCGCCGACATCGCCTATGGCGCCGGCGAGCGTCAGAAGCTCGACCTGATCCTGCCCGACGGCGACAGCAAGGGTCTCGTCGTCTTCGTGCATGGCGGCTACTGGATGCGGTTCGACAAGTCGACATGGACCGATCTCGCCGAAGGTGCGCGGCACCATGGCTGGACGGTGGCGTTGCCGAGCTACACGCTGACGCCGGCCGCACGCATCTCCGACATCACCGCCGAGATCACTGGTGCGATCGCCGAGGCGGCCTCGCTCGTCTCCGGTCCGATCCGGCTTGCCGGCCATTCCGCCGGTGGCCATCTCGTCACGCGCATGCTGTGCGACGACAGCCGGCTCGAGCCTGCCGTCTTCAACCGTATCGCCGGCACGCTCTCGATCAGCGGCCTGCACGATCTGCGTCCGCTGCTGAAGACCCGCATGAACGAGACGCTCGGCATGACGATGGAAGAGGCGACGCTGGAAAGCGCGGCGCTGCACCTGCCGCGCGGGCATTCGCCGGTGACAGCCTGGGTCGGTGGCGGCGAGCGGCCCGAATTCATCCGCCAGTCCGATCTGATTGCCAATATCTGGACCAGCTTTGACGTGCAGACCCGCCTCGTCGTCGATCCCGGACTGAACCATTTTACCGTGATCGACGGACTGAAGGATCCGTCGTCGCCGATCACCGCGCGCCTGATCGGCCTCGACTGAGCAAAGCCAGGGGAAGATCGTTCGAAAGGGCCTGCCCATGACGTCCAGCGATTACGATCCTGCAAACGAAGGCGCCGAGACCGATTTCGCCCGGCGGATGTCCTACGGCGACTACCTGGCGCTGGATGCGATCCTCGGCGCGCAGCATCCGCTCTCCGAAGCGCATGACGAGATGCTGTTCATCATCCAGCATCAGACCACGGAGCTGTGGATGCGCCTTGCCATCCACGAACTCAGCGCCGCGCGCCGCGCCATCGCCAGCGACGAGGTGCAGCCTGCAATGAAGATGCTGGCGCGGATGTCGCGGATCTTCGAACAGCTCAACAACGCCTGGGACGTGCTGCGCACCATGACGCCCAGCGAGTATACGCGCTTCCGCTCTCAGCTCGGACAGTCCTCGGGCTTTCAGTCGCGTCAATACCGGCTGATCGAATTCCTGCTCGGCAACCGCAATCACGCCATGCTCAAGCCGCACGAGCACGATGTGGAGACGACGAAGCTGCTCGAAGCCGAACTCGCGACACCCAGCCTCTATGACGAGGTGCTGCGGCTCGCCGACCGCAACGGGCTCAAGATGCCGGCCGCGGTGCTGGCTCGCGATGTTCGCGAGACCCACAGCTTCAACGAAGGCGTGCTGCAGGCCTGGCGCGTCGTCTACGAGGCGCCGGAGACGCATTGGATGCTCTACGAGCTTGCCGAGAAACTGGTCGACTTCGAGGATTATTTCCGCCGCTGGCGCTTCAACCACGTGACCACGGTCGAGCGTGTCATCGGCTTCAAGCGCGGTACCGGCGGCACCGGTGGTGTCAGCTATCTCAAACGCATGCTGGAGGTGGAGTTGTTCCCCGAACTCTGGCGCGTGCGAACGATCCTGTAGAAGTGGCCATGACCAAATACCGCGTCTATGACGACACAAAAGCTCTGTTCGACTTGCCGGATGGCGTGATCTATCTCGACGGCAACTCGCTTGGCGCGCTGCCATCCGGCGTTGCCGAGCGCGTCAACCGCGTCATCACGACGGAGTGGGGCGTTGAGCTGATCCGCGCCTGGAACACCGCGGGCTGGTACGCCCAGCCGCGCCATGTCGGCGATCGCATCGCGCGACTGATCGGCGCGGAAGCCGGCTCGGTGATGGTCGGGGACACGCTGTCGCTCAAGGTCTATCAGGCTCTTGCCGCCGCGCTCGACATGAATGCGTCGCGCAAGATCGTCCTGTCGGACACCGGCAACTTTCCGACCGACCTCTACATGGCCGAAGGCCTGATCGCCACGCTCGGGCGCGGCCATCAATTGCGTCTGGTTGCGCCGGAGGAGATCGAATCCGCGCTGTCGGAGGAGGTCGCGGTGCTCTACATCACCGAGGTCGACTACCGCACCGGCCGCCGCCATGACATGGCGCATCTGACTGCGAAAGCGCATGCGCTCGGTATTGTCACTGTCTGGGATCTCGCGCATTCCGCCGGCGCGTTGCCGGTCGATCTCGCCGGAAGCGGCGCCGATTTCGCGGCGGGATGCACCTACAAATACATCAATGCCGGCCCTGGCGCGCCGGCCTTCCTCTACGTCGCACGGCGCCACGCCGACAGCGCGCGCGCTGCGCTGTCGGGATGGATGGGTCACGCAAAACCCTTCGCATTCGAGCTTGCCTATGCGGCCGCGGGCGGCGTCGAGCGCATGCGCGTCGGCACGCCGCCGGTGCTGGCGATGGCAGCGCTGGAGGCCTCGCTCGACATCTGGGACCGCGTCGATATCGCGGAGGTCCACGCCCGCTCGCTGGCGCTCGGTGACTTGCTGATCGCCGAAGTCGAACGCCGCTGCCCGTCTTTGAAGCTGGTCACCCCGCGCGCGCATGATCGCCGTGGCTCGCAAGTCTCCTTCGCCTTCGACGGCGGCTATGCCGCGATGCAAGCCCTGATCGGGCGTGGCGTCATCGGCGATTTCCGCGCGCCTGACATCATGCGGTTCGGCATCACGCCGCTGTATATCGGCGAGAGCGAGATCGTGCGGGCGGCGGAGATCATCGAGGAGGTGATTTCAGGCGAGGTGTGGCGACGACCGGAATATCAGGTCGTAAACGCGGTGACGTGAGGGAGGCAGTCTCTAACGGCGTCATTGCGAGGAGCTCTTGCGACGAAGCAATCCATAATCCCTGCACCGAGGGATTCTGATTTGCTTCGCTTCGCTCGCAATGACGGCGGAGAGATCAGGGGCGCTGGTCCCACAACGCCGTCACGATCGCATCAAGCCCATTCGTCAGGGCCGCCGGTCCCGGCTGCAGTATGATTGGTGACTTGATCTCGACGATGCGGTCGTCGCGCACAGCCGGAATCTCATTCCAGCCATCGCGCTGCTTGATGCGGGCAGGCACGACCTTCTTGCCGCACCATGATGCGAGGATCACGTCGGGCGCAGCCCCGCGCACCGCCTCAACCGAGACGATGCGATCCTTCGCGGCCTGCCGATGGCGCAACTCCGGAAACACATCTGCACCGCCGGCGATCTCGATCAGCTCGGAGACCCAGCCGATGCCCGAGATCAACGGATCGTCCCATTCCTCGAAATAGACCTTTGGTGGCGGCGAGGGGCGGGGCATTGCGGCGGTCGCGGCAAGGCGCCTTTCGAAACCTCGCGCGAGTTCCTCCGCGCGTGCGGACACACCGACCAGCGCGCCCAGAGTCCGGATCATTGCGAGAATCCCGGCGACGTCGCGCTGGTTGAAGACGTGGACGTCGATGCCGGCGCGGACGAGGTCGGCGGCGATGCCGGCCTGCAGGTCCGAGAAGGCCAGCACCAGCTCCGGTTCCAGCGCCAGGATCTTCGGGATGTCCGCGGAGACGAACGCCGACACCCGCGGCTTCTCCCGGCGCACCTGCGGCGGGCGGACGGCGTAGCCGGAGACGCCGACGATGCGGTCCTGCTCGCCGAGCAGATAGAGCGTTTCAACCGTCTCTTCGGTCAGGCATACGATGCGGCGGGGCGGGAAATGGCGCATGGGACAAGCATATGCGCAAATACGAGAGCCGATGTCTGCACGGCCATTACCTCGAACGTCATTGCCTTGCTACGCGAAGCCATTCACGCTGACACAACAATGGATTGGGAGGACATCTGATGACGCCGCTCGAGAAACTTAAAGCGATGAAGATGCCGTTCGCCGAGCTCAAGGGCGTCGAGTTCGTCGAGGCCGAGAAGGACCGCGTGGTGGCGCGGATGACTGTCCGGTCCGATCTCTGCACGCTTCACCACACCATCCATGGCGGGGCCGTAATGGCGCTGGCCGATTCCGTTGGCGCGGCCGCGACCGTGATCAACCTGCCTGACGACGCCAAGGGAACGACCACGCTGGAAAGCAAGACCAATTTCATCGGTGGGGCGAAGGAGGGAACCACCGTCATTGCCACTGCGACCCCGGTTCACCGGGGCCGGCGGACCCAGGTCTGGACCACCCGGCTGGAAACCGAAGACGGCAAGCTGGTCGCGGTGGTGACCCAGACCCAACTGGTCCTCGGATGAATACGGGGCCTTGATCTCATTAACGATTCGTCGTTCCTCATGCCCGAAACTTGGGCAGGTTCCCGGCTTGAAAAGTATGTTGCGACGCACAATATTGGGGACCTAGGGATTCGAACGCCTCCTCGAGGGACACCAAGAGGAGTTTTGACGTGGCACTTGAAGACACTACCCGCATGCCGTCCGTTCCGGGCTATGTGCGGACCCTGAGCCAGCTGGAAGAATTGCCGCTTCTACGCGATCACCTGCTGAGACTCGATGCCGAAAGCCGGCACGATCGCTTCAACGGTTTTCTCGACGACAGCTTCATCGAGCGATACGCCGCGCGCTGTGCCGAGGATGGCACTGTGATCGTCGCTTACATCGTTGACGGCGTTGTCCGCGGTGCGGCCGAACTGCATCCGGAGGAAGACGATTCTCTCCCTGAAGTCGCCTTCAGCGTGGAAGCCTCTGCACGCCGCCAAGGCGTCGGCACCGTGCTGTTCCGCCGCCTGATCGCGGAGGCGCGCTGGAAAGGCTATAAGCGCCTGCGCATCACCACGGGCGCCGAGAACCAGGCGATGCGGGCGCTCGCAAGGAAGTTCGGCGCGCATCTGGCTTTCCGTCACGGCGAATCGACCGGCACCATTGATCTCGCCAAGACACCTGAGGCCGAGCTCGCCGATCTCGCGGCTTCGCCCTTTACGGCCGGGCGCGCTCTTCTCAGCTTCAACTCGACCTGCTGGAAGATCATCTCCAGCATGTACGGCAATCGCGCCGCCTGACCTAAAAAAGCAGGACCGGAATCAAAAAAGCGGACCGGCAAAACCGGTCCGCTTTTGTATTGGGTGGAGAACCGGGGGTTCAGGTGCCGGTGCGCTTGTCGTTGCCGAAACGGCGGACGACGCGGCGTTCGACCACGACGGAGCGCTGTGCACCCTGTTCACCGGCGATCACGCGCGTCGCAGTGATGCGGCTGTTCGTGCGCGCCTGCTTCTTCACCTCGGCCTGCACGACATCGAGCGGCATCCCCATCAGGGCTGCGGCGATCTCGGCCTGCTGCTCATGATCGTCGGTGATGCCGATGGCGGCGAAGATCGCCTCGTCCAGAGTGGGCGGATCATGGCGGACGCGCCGCGTGCCATATTTGGTATTCCAGTCTGCGCTCATAGCGGCCTCGTTCTGATGCCGGGATACCTAGTGCCACAGATGTTGCATTGCAATATGAAATTGGTGTGGCATCTCAGCTATGCACCGGTCGGGTGTCAGGGTAGTGACGCGACACCGACATCGATCGCAATCCGTGGTTGCGGCCAGCGCTTCAGGGCGGCGTGTCCGGCCTCGGTGAGCCCGTAAATTCCCCGGTCCGCCCGTTCAAACCAGCCATACACATTGTTAAGCAAGATCTTGCCGGCATCAGGACAATGTTCGCGCAATTCGCGCACGCGCCGCGGCCCGTCAGCGAGCGCCGAGGCGCAGGCCAGCGCCTGTTGCCGATAGGCCGTCATGATCGGCGCGCGGGTACTGCCGCCCAGCACGGGATCGCCCTGGCGGCGCTGATGCTCAGCGACGAGGCGCGAACGGACCTTCGGCTCGCGGCGCGGCGCCGCCGTCGGCGGCTTTACCAGCACCTCGACCTGGCCGCGATCGGTGACGCCGAGCATGCCGAAGCCGAGGCGGCGGCAGAGATTGCGATAGCGCGCGTCGCTCTCGCGTCCCTTGCCGCGGATCGACATCTTTGCCGCGATCCAGACCTCGTCGCCGGCCGGCGCGCGGTCGACCGCCTGCAGGATCAGCTCGAGATTGAAGGCGAGCTTGAGTTCGCCGATCACCACCACCGGCGGATCGCCGGCGCTGAGGCCCACGAGATCGCAGCCGCCGATCTCGCCCTTCACGGTGAAGCCGAGCTCTTCGAGGAAGCGTTTGACGGGCAGGTAGAGTGCGGTTTCCAAGGGAGCGTCCGGTCGGAGAATCAGTCGCGAGCAGTCTAGCCCGGATCGGATTTGGTACTCTGCGCCATTTGATCGGGAACCTGTGGTGCGGTTATCTTGCGAGCGGGATAGTCGGGCGCTCGATGAAGATGACGATCAGGAACGGGCTTTATCACATTCGCATCCAGATGCTGGATGCTGTCCAGGGCGGCAATCAGGGCGTCATGGTGCTGCGCGACGGCACCATGCGGGGCGGCGATTCATTCTTCTTCGCCTACGGCAGCTACACCTCAGCTGACGGCAAGTGGAAGGGCGAGCTGACCAATGAGGAGCACTCGCCCTCGTTCGACGAGCGCCCGGTGTGGGGCCGCAAAATCGTCACCATCGGCTTCAGCGGCACCTACACCGACGAGACCGCCTATGGCGAAGGCATGGCGCTCGCCGGCAAGCAGAGCATCCGTTTCAAAGGCAATCTGCGGCTGTTGGTGCCGGATTGACGGATCTCAGCTTACGAGACGGTCGTAATCTGCGTGCGAGCCGATCCAGAACCAGACATAGGCTCCGTCAGATTCAACCGCCAAAGCACGATAGCGAAGCCCAACTCTAGCGGACCAATATCGTCCGACCCGTTTGAACTGAAGCGAGGGATGCGTGGAGTCGCTCTTCAAGAGCTTGAAGTTGGCATCGGCCAGCCGTCGAACATTGACGGGGAGCGCCTCATAGGCCTTCCAGAATTTCGTCGATGCGGTGTGCTTCACAGGTCGCGCGTTTGGCCGGCGCGATATTCGTTCAGCGCCTCCTCGGCAAGGGCATCGAGCTTGCCCGCATTGACGCCGTGCTCCAATGCCTGATCAAAGCGATCAGCGTCGAACTGCTCGAACCACGCACGAAACCGCGCCAATTCGTCAGGCGTGAGTCGCTCGATCGCTCGCTCAATATCTTCCGTTGTCATCGTTCAAATATAGCAATGCAGGGCGGTTTGGAAAGGTGTGCGAAGCTGGACCTAAACCCGCCCGCCGACCGGGATCAGCGCGCCGGTGACGCCGCTTGCGGCCTCGCTCGCGAGGAACAGGATGACCTCGGCGAGTTCCTGCGGCGTCACCCATTTGGAGAAGTCCGCTTTCGGCATGTCGGTGCGGTTGGCCTTGGTGTCGATGATCGACGGCAGCACCGCGTTCACCGTGACCTTGCCCTTCCACTCGCTGGCGAGCGCCTCGGTGAGACGATGCACGCCTGCCTTCGAGGCCGCATAAGGCCCCATGCCGCTGCCGGCCTGGAGCGCGCCCGTGGCGCCGATATTGACGATGCGGCCGGCTTTGGACGCGGCCAGGTGCGGCAGCGCCGCGCGCGAGGTGTTGAGCGCGGTCAGGACATTGAGCGTGTACATGCGCTGCCAGGTCTTGATGTCGCCGTCGCCGACGGTCTCGAACGCGAAGCCGCCGGCGATGTTGACCAGCGCATCGAGCCGGCCGAAATGCTTGGCCGCCGCATCGACCGCTGTCTTCGCCTGGATTGCATCGGACAGGTCGACGCCTCCGATCTCGATGCGGTCTGGCGTCGCGGCGCCCTGTGAAGGCGCATGATCGATGCTGGCCACGCGCGCCCCGCGCGATCGTGCGAGGTCCGCAACCACCTTGCCGAGCGCGCCGCGCGCGCCTGTCACGATCAGGACCTTGTCGTGCATCATCGTTCTCCCAGCGCGGCGGCCTATGATTGCAGATAGCGCGCCTTCAGTGCGGTCCGCTCTGCTGTGCCGAGCTTGAGCCCATCGCGCAAGTAGGCTTCCAGATCACCGTATTCCTCGCCGACGGCTTCGAACGCAGCGGCGAGATAGGAAGCCTCGACGCTGCCGATGGCATTGCGCACGTCGTCCGGCAGGTCGATGGCGGCCGTCGCATCGCGCTTGTAGTGTTGGTTGGTGAGCAGGTAGTCCTCGGCGATGACGTCATCGGGCACGCCGAGCGCATGCAGGATCAGCGCGCTGGCAAAGCCGGTGCGGTCCTTGCCGGCGGTGCAGTGAATGACCAGCGGCGCGCAATCTTCGAGGAGATGGCCGAACAGGCTGCGAAAGCTGTCCGTGTGGTGGCGGACATAGTTGCGATAGGACTCGCGCATGAGCTCGAGGGCGACCGGCGCGGTCAGCGTGCCCCTCGCGAGTTCGGCGCGCAACGCAGCGACGACGCTCGGCTCGATCGGCAGCGAATGCACCGTGATCTCGTTCACGACGCAGACGCCGGCGGCGCGCTCCTCGACCCCACGGAAATCGAACGCGCTTCGCACGCCCAGCGCGCGGACGATCTCGACATCGGCGGCGGTGAGCTGGCCGAGATGGTTGGAGCGGAAGATGTGCCGCCAGCGCGTGGTGCGGCCATCGGACGTCGGATAGCCGCCGAGATCGCGGAAATTGCTGGCGCCTTGCAAGGCGAGGTGGCGGGCGGGGGAGTCTGACATGGGATCGGCTTCGGTTATGGTTCCATTGGACGCACGAGGCGGCGTCCTTGAAGTCTATTACAGGGGGCGATCATGGTCCGGCACAAGGCCATTCTTTTGGGGGTCACCATGCTGGCAGCTGGAATTTCCGGCGCGCGGCAGGCTGCAGCGCAGACGTTCCAGACCTATCGCTGCAGCGACGGGACGCAGTTCATCGTTGGATTCTATCATTACGACAAGCGCGCTTTTCTTCAGATCGACGGCGAGCCGGTCACGCTCGCCAAGCGGCTGACGGTCTCCGGCATACGCTATTCGGGGGCGGGTATCACGCTGACCATCGGCAAGACCGGGACCACCACGGTCAAGCATCTGAAGCGGCCGGCGGCGACCTGCGCGGTGATCTGAACGGCGTCATTCATGCGAGAATCAAAAAGGGCCGAAACATTGTTGTTTCGACCCTTTTTGAACTGCCGACGGGCGCTTGCGCGAGCGCGGCGGTTTCAAACCAAGCGCGGGCATCAGCGATCCCATTTCGGCTTGGCTTCGTCGACCGCGTCCTGGTGGTACCAGCTGTCGCTGCAGATCGAGGCGTTCGCGGGAAGCGGCGCGTGATCGGCAGGAAGGCGAGTCTCGCCATTGCGGCGTCCGGCGAGAGCTGCGCGGCCCCCGACCGGAAATTGGTAGATCGTTGCCGATCCATGACTCAGACCATTGTTCATCATTGCGATTCTCCTTGGTCGAAGCGCCTTAGCCTCCATGGTGCGCCCGACTCGTTCGATTGTGGTTACCGGAGTCCCCATATCGGCCGCGCACCCAGAATTGGAAAGTGCTGAAAAGGAAATCAGTTGCCGCCTAATTTGTGGGCAGGCGGATGTCTGCATCCCCTAAGGCAAGCTGTTGGTGACTAATGCCTGGGCCATTGCAAAGGTTGCGGGGCAGGGGCGGTCGTCTTTGCGAAAATTGCTGGACGTTGATGCGCCTTTCATCGGCAGCTTCGAGTCCGGCGTCGTCTGCTTCAGAATCGGGCGATTTCCGCGGGGTTTTTGCGCTGCAGCTACACGCGAAGGTGCGCGGCTATGACGCATATCGCAGGAGGCGGTCTGCTCACGGCAAGGCGACCTCGGCCGCGGTGGAAAACCTCCCGCACTGCGGCCTTTTGGCACGTAAAATGCTTGTAAAGGGCCGGCCGATGGTGGCCGGGTACAAAACGTTCGGGGGCCCCAGGGCCCCCAACCTTTCGCATCATCTACAGAGAGGCTCAATGACCAAGTATAAGCTCGAGTACATCTGGCTCGACGGATATACGCCGACACCGAATTTGCGCGGCAAAACTCAGATCAAGGAATTCGCGTCGTTCCCGACGCTCGAGCAGCTTCCGCTTTGGGGCTTCGATGGCTCCTCCACCCAGCAGGCCGAAGGCCACAGCTCCGATTGCGTGCTGAAGCCGGTCGCCGTCTTCCCGGACGCCGCGCGCACCAATGGCGTGCTCGTGATGTGCGAAGTCATGATGCCCGACGGCAAGACCCCGCACGCCTCCAACAAGCGCGCCACCATTCTCGACGATGCCGGCGCCTGGTTCGGCTTCGAGCAGGAATACTTCTTCTACAAGGACGGCCGTCCGCTCGGCTTTCCGTCCTCGGGCTACCCCGCTCCGCAGGGTCCGTACTACACCGGCGTCGGCTACTCGAACGTCGGCGACGTCGCTCGCAAGATCGTCGAAGAGCATCTCGACCTCTGCCTGGCTGCCGGCATCAACCATGAAGGCATCAACGCGGAAGTCGCCAAAGGCCAGTGGGAATTCCAGATCTTCGGCAAGGGCTCCAAGACCGCTGCCGACCAGATGTGGATGGCTCGCTATTTGATGCTGCGCCTCACCGAGAAGTACGGCATCGACATCGAATTCCACTGCAAGCCGCTCGGCGACACCGACTGGAACGGCTCCGGCATGCACGCCAACTTCTCCACCGAGTACATGCGCTCGGTCGGCGGCAAGGAGTATTTCGAGGCGCTGATGGCCGCCTTCGACAAGAACCTGATGGACCACATCGCCGTCTACGGCCCGGACAACGACAAGCGTCTGACCGGCAAGCACGAGACCGCGCCGTGGAACAAGTTCAGCTACGGCGTGGCTGATCGCGGCGCCTCGATCCGCGTTCCGCACTCCTTCGTCAACAACGGCTACAAGGGCTATCTGGAAGACCGCCGTCCGAACTCGCAGGGCGACCCATACCAGATCGCTTCGCAGATCCTGAAGACGATCGCGTCCGTGCCGGCCGACAAGAAGGCCGCGGCATAAGATCCTCCCGGCCCGGGCTGGGGGGCTGGCCCGGGTTGGTCTCAATCCGCCGGAGCTGCAAGGCTCCGGCGGATTTTTGCATTTGGATGACGGCCGTTCTCGTGCCCGCCGAGCTCTGGCGCGCGAAAGTTGTCCATTGCTTCTGAATGCGGGATAGAATGAGACTGGATGCGCGCGGGGCCGGGGACACGGCTGGTGTTTGAAGGCTTCTACAAGGTGAGATTTCAGCTCGGCGACGCCGTCGGCCGGAGCGTGATGCATGCCGGCAACGGCAGGATGCTCGGCGGCAATTCGGCCTTCGCCCATATCGGCACCTACGAGAAGACTGACAGTGGCGTCGACGTCGTGATCAGCACCGTCCGCCATAACCCCGATCCGAACTACCGCGCCATGGCGGGCACCGATGATGCCACCCTGCTCGCCAAGGGCTGGGCCGATGGCGACCTCTATCGCTTCAAGGGCGAACTGAAGGAGCTGCCGGGCATTCCGTTCCAGTCGGTGATGACGCCGATCACGGAGGACGAGGGGCCGATCGCCGGTGGCGTCGGCGAAGCCGGCATCGCCGATGGTCTCTACTCCATCCATCTGCGGATGCTCGACGGTCTCGACGGCGGTCTCACCGGCGTGATGCTGCTCAACCATGGCCGCATCCTCGGCGGCGATGCCGCGTTCTATTATCTCGGCAGCTACACCGCCGCGAAGGGCCGCTGGAAGGGCCAGATCCTCAACCAGGAGCACACGCCCGCCAAGGACGATCCGATTTTCGGCGGCCACGAAGTCGGCATCGGCTTCTCCGGCAGCTACGATGCGGAAGAGGCGGTGCTGGAGGCGACCGCACTCGCCGGCAAGCGCAGCCTGCGCCTGACCGCCGCACTCAAGCTGATGCACCGCGCCTGATCGGGACGGGATTCGCTCATGGAAAACATTCGCATGCTTTCGACGCTCGGCTTGATGGGCGCGATGCGCAGCCTGTCCTCCGACTTCGAGGCTGAAACAGGCATCCATGTCGATGCCGACTTCGCGCCGACCCTGGCCCTTCTGAAGCGCTTGCGCGACGGCGAGGCCGCCGATCTCGTGATCCTCACGCGCGAGGGGCTGGACGAGGTGATCGCAGAGGGCCGCGTGCTCGCGGGCGGTGCGGCCGATCTGGCACGCTCCTATGTCGGCATTGCCGTACGGGCAGGGCAGGCGCACCCCGACATCGGCAGCGAAGCAGCGTTGCGCAAGACGCTGCTTGCGGCGCGGTCCGTCGCCTATTCGCGGCTTGGCGCGAGCGGCGTCTACTTCGCCCAGTTGATCGTACGGACGGGGATCGCAGCCGAGATCAACGCCAAGGCCACGATCGTCGAGCAAGGCTTTACGGCGCAGCGCCTCGTCAGCGGCGAGGCCGATCTCGCCGTGCAGCAGATCAGCGAGCTGAAGCAGGTCGAAGGCATCGAGCTGGTGGGACCGATCCCGCACGAATTGCAGACGCCGGCGGTGTTCTCCGCCGGCCGCATGGCGAACGCAAAACATGCCGACGCAGCCGACCGCCTGCTGCGCTATCTGGCATCGCCGGAAGTCGTGCCCGTCCTGCGTCAATCGGGACTGGAGCCTTGAATTTGCCGGAACGGAGACGCAGCGTCATGTCCATGCGGACTTGTCTGGTTGCCATCCTCGTTGCACTCGCCGCGCCCCTGACTGCACATGCGCAATCGGCCGATCTCGTTCTGTGCGATCGCGTGGCGGCCGATCCCAGCGATCCCGACAAACCGGCCGACGTGAGGGGCGTCAGCGAGATCGCATCCGCCGACGTTGCGACCGCGATCAAATTCTGCAAACAGGCCGCGCCGTCCTCGCGCCGTGCGATGTTCGCGCTCGGCCGCGCCTATGCGGCCAACCGGCAGACGGCGGAGGCGATCGCTGCCTGGCGCAAGGCGGCCGACAAGGGATCGAGCGCGGCCATGGTCGAGCTCGGTGTCGCCTATGGCACCGGCTCCGGTATCGCCAAGGACGAAGCACAGGCGCGCAAACTGTTCGAGAAGGCGGCGCAATCAGGCAATCCCCGCGGCGTCAGCAACCTCGCTGCGCTCGGCGGCGCAGGTGGTGCTGCCCCGGCCGATCCCGCGCAGGCACGCGCGCTGCTCGGCAAGGCTGCCGAGACCAACGCGGAAGCGCAGTACCAGCTCGGCCTGATGCTCTCCGAAGGCGCAGGCGGTGCGAAGGACGACGTGGCGGCGCGTGTGCTGTTCGAGAAGGCGGCCGCGCAAAACCATCCCGGCGCGCTGGAGCGGATGGGAGCCTTCGCGCAGGAAGGCCGCGGCGGGCCGAAGGACAAGGACGCCGCGAAAGCCTATTACGAGCGCGCCGCCGCGCTCGGCGACGAGGATGCCAAGAAGGCGCTGGAGCGGCTGCGCTGCCCCTACGCGATCAAGGACAAGCAGGGCAAGCTCGTCACCACGCTGTGCTTCTGACCAGAGCCAGTGAGCAGAGCCAGGATTTGACGGAACCCGGCTCGCGCGTACGCCGTTGACGTCCAGACACATGGGAGCACGGACATGATCCGCAAACTGGCGTCGGGCGAATACCGCCTTTACTCACGCAAGGTGAATCCGAAAACCGGCAAGCGTCGCAACCTCGGGACCTTCAGGAGCCGTGCGGCAGCCGAGAAGCACGAGCGCGAGGTGCAGTATTTCAAGCGTCACTGACGCCTGATGAGCTTGCGGCAAACAATAAATGCGAAAACAACCCCAAGCACAGTAGCCAAGCCCTTGAAATCGCTGCTTGCGGATTAAGCGAAATGGATGGTTGACCCGTCGGGCAAAACAAGGGCATGATGGCATCGTGGCAGCGGGGGTCCCGCAAGGCCCCTGCGCGGAAAAGCCGGATGGCCGAGCTGCGGCGGCAATGCTAGGTAGCCCGCGATTCTTTTCCGATTTTGCGGGTTCATGGCGTTGCTCGACGGACTCTACAAGGTTGAATACGGCGTCAACGATGCGTTCGGGCGCAGCATCATGTGCCTGCATGACGGCAAGATGCTGGGCGGCAATTCGGGCTTCGCGCATCTTGGCACCTATGCCGAGCAGGGCGGCGAGATCGTCGCCGAGGTGATTACCGAACGGCATAACCACGATCCCAACTACAAGCCGCTGATGGGGGCGGACGTCGCCTCGATCGGGGCACGCGGCCGGCTGATCGGGAACGAGATCCGTCTTCAGGGCAGTGCGAACACGATGCCGGGCGCCAATTTCTGGGCCAATCTCACGCGGCTCGATGATGGGGCGCTGCCGCCGCGCGGCACGATCGGGCAGGGTGGCATCGCCAACGGGCTCTACGGGATGAGTCTGCGCGCGCTTGATGGTGTCGAGGCCGGCCTCTCTGGCGTGATGCTGCTGATCGACGGACGCATCCTCGGGGGCGATGCGTTCTTCTACTATCTCGGCTCCTATTCCTCGGCAGACGGCCGCTGGAAGGGCGAGATGCTGAACCAGGAGCACACGCCGGCGAAAGGTGAAAACCCGGTCTTCGGCGGCTTCGAGGTCGGGATCGGATTCTCCGGAGCCTGCACCGCGGATAGCGGCGAGCTCGAAGGCATCGCGCTCGCCGGCAAGCGCAGCCTGCGGCTGGCGGCCTCGCTCAAGCTGATGCGGCGGGCGTAGGGCGGATACAAATAAGGGCGGAGCTAGAGTCTCCTGACATGAAGCAGGCCTCACGCTTCGCCTCGACCAATGTCAGCAAAGTGCCCGGCCCGAAGCAAAATCCTCAATTCCGCTCGCTTTCTAGCGTCACCTAAGGCCTTTGGAGCCGGAGTTCTCTGGCGGCAGACGGCCGGTCACCCAAGCGCTAAACGCGGAGATTGATCAATGCCGAAGCAATACGAAACACCGGAGCAGCGTGAAAAGCGAGAGCTCGACGAGGAACTGGATCGGCAATTACAGCAAACCTTTCCCGCCAGCGATCCACCGAAAATCACTCGCGGTCCAACCAAACAAGCGGCCCGGAGTTCGACCGTCCGCAGTATCGAGGGACGGCGCTAAGGCTGCCAGACAGTCCGGGCGGATCGCGGGCCGTGCTACTGCACGCGCGGCCTGCGACCGCGCGGGCCGGCATCTGCGGGGACGGGCCCGAAGCGATCGCCGGTGATCCTGATGGACACGGGAGGACTCGTGGTCCCACCCGTGAGCGCAGGCCTCAGGTGTGCGTCGGACCTTCTATGCGGGAACGATCGTTCGATTCCGCTCCCCTGAGTTCGGCGGGAGGAACGACCAGGACGTCCACATTCAAGGACCGCAGGACTTCTTCCGTGACGCTGCCGATCAGTGCCCGAAGCAATCCGGATCGGCTGTGCGTCCCCATCACGAGCAGGTCAGGCCGCTTCTCCTCGACGGCACGGGTTATGACCTGCATGGGTCCGCCTTCGTCGATGCGAAGCGACCATCGTCGCGTGTCGAACCCATTGGTCACGAGAAAATTGGTCAGTTCCTCCATCGCTCTGTGACGCTCGCCCTCGACATATCCGCTGATGACGGCGGTGCTCGCACCAGAGCTGATCAAGCGCGTCTTGCCCATGGGGGAGAAGGCGTGGAGAAGCGTTGCTCCGTCATCTTCCAGGAGCCCGGAAGATAGAGCGACGCGAATTGCGTCGGCCGACGTTTTGGACATGTCGACCGGCACCAGAACCCGTTCATAGCGCCGCTGCGCCTCATTGTTCACCATCAGCACGGGATATCTTCCTCCGCGAATGACCCGTTCGATGGTGGTGCCTTTGACGATATCGCGCAGAAACTGCTTGCGGTGAGCCCCCATCACGATGAGATGCGCGCCGGCTGCTGCGGCCGCGCGCGATATTCCGTCGACAGGATGGCCCTTGATCACGGTCGGATAACAGCTGACATCACGCAGCTCCGACACGGCGCTGATCTGCTCGATCAGCACCCGATGTGCCTCGCGCTCTTCCATGTGGACCAGATCAGCTGGCCGATCATCATCAACGACGTGGACAAGGTGCAGCTCAGCATGCTGGGCGCGAGCCAGAAGGCCAGCCTGCCGAAGAGCGCGATGTGAGCGCGTCGAGAAATCCGTCGCAGCGACGATGTTCATGTCAGGACCTCATATTGGCCAGCGATGGCGGGAAAGCGCTACCAACGGTGGCAACTCGATTGGTTTAGGAGCGGCTTATGAAACGCGCGGACCCGCCGCGAGATATGCGCGGGCTATCGTGTGGCGATCGAAAGCAACGGTGGACGCGGCGATGCAAGATGACAAAGCACCTCCCGACGTCACCTGTTTTCATCACGAGGAATCGGTGGTGGGCGGCGCGCAAATGCCGCGCGGAATCCGTCGGGATCAAAAATCCAGATGACCATGATCCAGGCGGTCAGGACGAACAGCGCTAAAAATACCGACATGAGGAACTCCCGGCTTGGTTCAGAACCCTTGAGGTGCCGCGCCCGGGCGATGTGGAATCGCCCGGGTTACCGGCCGATCAGCAGCCGGTTCCCACAAGTTCGGTTTTGAAGCAGCTCGGTCATCATTGCCTCTGTTTGGAATCGCCTCAGCGCATCCCGCACCGCTGAAAGCTGCGGCGAATTCGCGCGCAAGCCCAGCATCATCAACGCACTAGATGTAGGCATGCGCGGCTCGAGATCAAATGCGACATTTAGCCGGCCTTGGCCGATCTGCAGAGCTGTCTGGAATCAGCGCGTGGCTTGCGAGTGAGGCCGCTGCCTCGTCCTAATTGTTCTCTGGTTCGCCGACCCGCGCACTCCGTTCGGCAGTGTCGCGAAAACGGGCTGCACCCACCAGCACCGTCAGCGCAATAGGCGTGGTCACGACGCCAAACCCCACAATCAGGATTTCATGCAACACCGGTCTGCTCTGCAGGACCGAGAAGTAGAGCATTGAAGCGACTGCAATGAAGACAGTGCCGAGCGTCGTCCCTAGCGTTGGCGCATGGACCCGTTCGTAGAATGTATTGAGCCGCAGAAGACCGAGCGAACCGATCAATGTGACGGAGGCGCCGAGTAGAAGGAGAACCGCCGTGAGGGCAGCAGCCCAGGGCGGCAATTGTTCGATGCCGTTCATTCGATCACCTCGCCGCGGAGCAGGAACTTGGCCAGCGCGACCGTGCCAACGAATCCGAAAATTGCCATGGCGAGAGCCGCCTCGAAATAGAGCGTTTCGCCGGATCGGATCCCGAACGTCAGAAGCAGCAACATCGCGTTCACGGACAATGTGTCGAAGCCCAGGACGCGGTCCTGTGCCCGTGGTCCGCGAAAGATGCGGAAAGCCCCGCAGCCGATAGCCAGTGCCAGGAGAACCTGCGCGGCAACGAGCGAGTAGAACAGCACGAGCTGGCTCATTCGAATATCTCCAGCAGATGGCGTTCGTAACGCTCCTTGATGGTGCGGACCCACTCGCCTTCATCGACGAGGTCCAGAACATGGATCATCAACGAACCTTTTTGAGCATCGAAGTTCACCCACAGCGTGCCGGGGGTCGATGTAATGATGCAAGCCAACCAGGCCAGCCCGTACGGATTGCGCATGTCGAGAGGAATGTTCACGAACCCCGACCTTCGGTCTCGCCGTCCGAAACCGAGAACGATCTGCCCAACCGCAAGATTTGACCGGATGATGTCGACCGCCACCAGTCCCAACAGTCGCAGCATGAGGCCGGGTCGTCTGAGGCGCGTGTCCGGTAACTCCAGCACGGTGAGAATCCGGCCGCCGACGAGTGCGATGACACAGCCGAGGAGAATGTGTCCGAACGTAACTGCCTGATTGAGCAGCAGCCATAGTGCGAGCAGGCAGAAGCTTACGATTGGAAACGGTAGGAAGCGTGTCATTTGCCGTCCGCCTTTCGGCTACCTTGGGCGTCGGTCTCCAGGACGTCGCCGACGTAGCCGGCCGGCGCGTGCAGGGATTGCGCCGTGGCCTGCATGAAACGGATCACGGGACCGGCCATGACCGTTTGTACCGCGCAAATGATCAGCAGGAACATGACCGGCGCCATCTCGATCACGCGCACGCGCGGCACGGTGCGATCGGGCGAGGCCCAGAAGGTGCGGATTCCCGCGCGTGCCATCGCAATCAACGTCGCGAAACCGGACAGGATCAGCACCACGAGAAGCGCCCATCCGCTGCCGGGAACGGCACCGCTCCGATGCGCGTCTGCCGGGTTGAGAGCCGCAGCGAGCAGCGCGAATTTGGCGATGAACCCGGACAGCGGCGGCAGCCCGGCGATGACCAGCGCGCAGCCGATGAAAGCGACGCCGAGCAATCCCATCGTTGCCACGATAGCGATGCCGACATCCTCTTCCGCTTCCTCAATCTCGTCGTCTTCTCCATAGGCTTCCCGGGTGACGGCGATCACGTCCGCTCCAGGTTCGCGGCCTCGCTCGATGAGTTCGACGAGAAGGAAAAACGCGCTGATGCCGAGCGTCGAGCTGACGAGGTAGAAAAGCGCGCCACTGGTGACGCCGACTTGTCCCATCCCCGTCGCGGCGAGCAAGGTTCCGGAGGATACGAGCACCGAAAAGCCGCCGAGCCGGGCGGTGTCCTGCGACGCCAATGTGCCGATCGCTCCGAATACGATCGTCGCCAATCCACCCCACAATAACCAGTCGCTGCCGAAGCCGGCCGATGCGCCGGTGCCCTCGCCGAAAAGCAACAGCGATAGTCGGAGCACGATGTACACGCCGACCTTCGTCATGATCGCGAAGATCGACGCCACCGGCGGACTGGCGGCTGCGTAGGCCGTCGGCAGCCAGAAGCTCAGGGGCCATATTCCGGCCTTGAGCAGGAAGGCGACGGCCAGCACGCCGGCACCGGCTTCGAGCAGGCCGCGGCTCTCCGCAGCGATCTGCGGCATCCGCGCCGCAAGATCTGCCATGTTGAGCGTCCCGGTGACGCCGTAGATCAGGCTGACCCCGATCAGAAACAGCAGCGAGGCCGCCAGGTTCACGACGATGTAATGCAGCCCCGCCTTCACCCTTGCAAGGCCGGAGCCGTGCAGCAGAAGGCCATACGATGCTGCCAGCAATAGTTCGAAGAACACGAACAGGTTGAAGAGATCGCCCGTGAGAAAGGCGCCGTTGAGGCCCATCAGCAGGAACTGAAACAAGGAATGGAAATGCGCACCCGCTCGGTGCCAACGGGCAAGAGAGAACACAGCCGAGGCCAACGCCAGGACGTTGGTCAGGAGCAGCATGAGAGCGGACAGCCGATCGAGAACGAGGACTATTCCGAAGGGAGCAGGCCAATTGCCCAAACGATAGACGATACTGGTTCCAGCATCGGACATTCCGAGCAAGATCACCGCGATGCAAACGAGTGCAACGGTTCCGGCGATGTTGAGGCTGGCCACGATGGCCCGGTGCCTATCTCCGTTGAGCAGCAGCATGCCGGCACCTGCCAGCAGCGGCAGGATGATTGGCGCGATGATCAGACCCGCAGCGCCGCTCACGCTTCCGGCTCCTGACCGTCCACATGATCGGTCCGTGCCAGGCCGCGCGATGCGAGGAGGACCACCAGGAACAGCGCGGTGGTCGCAAAGCTGATGACGATCGCAGTCAGGACGAGCGCCTGCGGGAGCGGATCAGCATGCTTGGCGGCATCTCCGATCTCCTTTGCGATGAGCACCGGAGCTCCGGTCCGCACGCGTCCCATGGCCACGATGAAGAGATTGACGGCGTAAGAGAGCAGCGACAGTCCGATGATGACCTGAAACGTGCGCGGCCTGAGAATGAGCCACACGCCGGACGCCGCAAGTGTACCGATACCAACCGCCAGCACGATCTCCATCAGACCAGTTCCTCCCTAGATCGCTCACCGGCCAGGCGTTGGCCGGTCTGGAGTGGAGCTCCATAACGGCGCAACGATTGATGCGCGATCGCGATGAGCATCAGCACCGTGGCGCCGACCACGAGCGAGAACACGCCGACGTCGAAGAGGAAGGCGCTGGCCATAGGAACGCGGCCGACCAGAGGCAACTCGGCATAGGCAAAGTAGGAGGTCAGGAAGGGGTATTGGACAACGCAGGCGGCGGCTCCCGTAGACCCTGCCAGCAGGAGCCCGAAGCCCATCCAACGCACCGGCAGGACGTGGAGCCGGGCTTCCACCCATGTCGTCCCGCGAGCCATGTACTGCAGGATGAACGCGGTCGCCATTGCGACGCCGGCCACGAAGCCTCCGCCGGGAAGGTCATGCCCGCGCAACAGCAGGAAGATCGCCACGACGCCGATCACCGGAAACAGCAGCCCCATCATCAGCGCGGCAGTGGCCGTCGTGTCTCTCTTGGTGTCGCCCTTCTGCCGATCTGGATGCGCTTCGTCGTGGGTATCCTGAGCATGCTGCTGTTCGGGGATGGGAATGCTCTCGGGCGCCGGACGGAAGCGGCGCAAGAGCGCGTAGACGGTCAGTGCAACGACCGCAAGCACCGTGATCTCACCCAACGTATCGAATCCGCGAAAGTCCACCAGGATGACGTTGACCACGTTGGTTCCGCCACCTTTCGAATACGCGTTTTCGACGAAGTATCGCGAGATGCTGTCGGTATCCGGGAGCTGCATGGCCGCCAGCGCGAGCGTGGCCAGCCCGATCCCGACGAGGAGCGCGATGACAAAGTCACGGACGCGATGCCATCGAATCCTGCCGGATGCCTTGGAGTTGGCTGGCGAAACGCGTTTCGGCAACCATCGCAAGCCGAGCAAGAGGAGGACCGTCGTGACCGTCTCGACGACGATCTGCGTCAGCGCAACATCGGGAGCGGACAGCCACACGAAGCTGACGCAGGTCACGAGACCGGCGGTCCCGAGTAGTATCAGCGCGACGACGCGATGGAATTTCGCCTGGACCGCAGCGCCGATAGCGCAAGCGGCGCCGACCGCCCAAAGCAATCCAAAGACGAGGTCGAATTCGGGGCCCAGAGGGTTCGCCAGCATGATGCCGCGTGAATAGAGGGGTAGCAGGGCAGCGAGGAACGCTGTGCCAGCCAGGACCCGCAACTGTGGCTGGAGATGTCTCGTCCCGAGATTGCTCGCAAGCCATCGTGCGAGGCGCCAGGACAATGCCACCATCATCCAGTCAAAAACCCGCTTGCCGCTGAAGCGGCTGAGCAAGGGTGGTCCCTCGTGGGTGAGCAGGTAGGAGCGCAGCATCGCATAGACGGCCACCCCACCGACCATTGCGAGGATGCTCATCAGCAGCTCGGGGGTAAAGCCGTGCCATATCCTCAGACTGTATTCCGGCATCTTGGAGCCGAGAACGGCTTGAGCTGCAGTATCGAGAAGGGGTGCAACGGTTAACGAGGGGGCGATACCGACGACGACACATGCGAGCACGAGAAGCTCGGCCGGAAATCGCATCAGGAGCGGGGGCTCGTGAGGCGTGCGTGGAAGGCCGACCGGAGCGGGGCCGAAGAACACGTCGCGAATGAACCGCAACGAATATGCAACGCTGAAAGTGCTCGCGGCGGTGACGATATAGGGAAGCGCTCGATCGACGAGCGAGTTGTCATGGATCTCGATGGTTTCGGCGAAAAACATTTCTTTGGAAAGGAATCCGTTCAGCAACGGCACGCCCGCCATCGAGCCGGCGGCGACCATCGCCAAGGTCGCCGTGATCGGCATGAATGCCCATAGACCGCTCAAGCGGCGAATGTCGCGCGTGCCGGTTTCGTGATCGATGATGCCCGCGGCCATGAACAGCGACGCCTTGAAGGTGGCATGGTTCATGATGTGGAAGATGGCCGCGATCTGCCCAAACGGCGTATCGAGCCCGGTCAGGAGCGTGATCAAGCCGAGATGGCTGATCGTCGAGTAAGCCAGGAGCCCCTTCAAATCCTGTTGGAACACGGCGAGAAACGCGCCCAGGAGAAATGTGATCAAGCCCGCCGATCCTACCAGCCACAACCACTCGTTCGTTCCACCGAGAGCCGGCCAGAGCCTGACCAAAAGGAATACCCCGGCCTTCACCATGGTTGCCGAATGGAGATATGCGGATACGGGCGTTGGAGCCGCCATCGCGTGCGGCAGCCAGAAATGAAACGGAAACTGGGCGCTCTTGGTCAGAGCTCCGAGCAGGATCAGCACGAGTGCGGGGACATAAAGCGCATGCGCGCGGATCACGTCTCCGGAAGCCAACACCTTGTCCAGGTCATAACTGCCGACGATGTGACCGATGAGCAGCACGCCGGCGAACAGGCAAAGTCCACCCGTCGAGGTGATCACCAGCGCCATTCGCGCGCCGTCCCTTGCAGCCGAATTATGATGCCAGTAGCTGATCAGCAAAAACGAAAACAAGCTGGTCAGCTCCCAGAAGAACACCAGCTGCAGCAGGTTGCCGGAAAGCACGATCCCCAGCATGGCCCCCATGAACGCGAGCAGGAGGGAAAAGAAGCGCGGAACGGGATCGCTGGGCGACATGTAATAGCGGGCATACAGCACCACCAGAAAGCCGATTCCGGTGACCAGCATGGCGAAGGCCCATGCGAAGCCGTCAAGTCTCAGCACAAACGCGAGTCCGAGCTCGGCAACCCACTCCGTTCGCCATCCGATGACGCCGCCATTCGTCACGCCAGGATAAGCCGTGGCTGTGAGGACAAATGCAGCAAGTGCGACGCCTCCGGCGAGCCACGCCTCGGCGTTGCGCGCATTGACCCGCAAGAGAGCCGCAATAAAACTTCCGACGAAAGGAAGGATGAGAACGGCAAGGAGGAACATCGCGTTCGCTGCCCAAACTGCAAAGTGGAGGATGTGTTTCGCTGGCCCGATTGCTTAGCCGAGGCAGATAGATATCTCCACCGCTAGATTGGCGGTGTTGTGGTGGCTGAGTGAGAAGCCGCTATCCTGCCTGGAACCACTCCCGAGGCAACCGCTCTGCTGCCGGCGACATCCTGTCGCTTCGATCGGAAGGGCCACGCGCCGGCTTGACGTGAATGTGAGCCGCAGTTTTGACCGGAGATGGTTATAGTTCGGGTCGTCCACAGTGGAACAACGAATGGCGGCACGCGCGATACTTCGCGTTGCGCACCGCTGTGCGGTTTCGCCGCAATGTTATCATCGCGCCTTGGTGCGTAATGTCGTGTCCTGCGAGGCGCGCGGCCTCACGCCGAGGTGTTTTTCGCAGAGCGGGCCGAACGCTCCGACCGAAGCGACGAAAAGACTCTTGGTCAGCCCAGAGGACGCAGGGGCGGGCGTCGCTGCAGGAGGTCATATCCGCAGGGCGGACAGCCGTGCGACGAGGAATTCGATGGCGGCGCGTACCCGTCGAGGCATCGCGCCCGCTCCTCGCTTGGGCCAGACAATCTGTAGCGGGATAGGCGGCGGCTCGTGGCCGACAAGGATTTGCTCGACCATCCCCTGATCGATGAGCCTGCGAACCTGCCAGAGCGGAGCGAGCCCGATGCCGAGGCCGGAGGCTACGGCAGCGTTGCGCGCTGCTGCACTTTCCGACCGAAACCGTCCATGAACTTCGACGCGCCGCCTCTTGTCACCGAAGGCCCATCGGTCGTCGTCGCTCGCGCGCAACACGCACTCGTGGTCGGAAAGGTCTCGCGGATTCTCGGGACGTCCATGAGCGGTGAGATAGGCCGGTGAAGCGAACACGGCCCAACTCAGTCCACCGAGCTGCCGAATCCGCAAATTCGAGTCCGGCAGGTTGCCGATGCGGACGGCAAAATCGAGCTTCTCGGCGACGAGATCGACACGCTCATCGGACAGCACAAGTTCGAGGTCGATCTCCGGATTCCGCGTGAGGAATTGACTCAGGATGGGAGTCACGTATTCGGGGCCGAACAGGCTCGACGTGCCCACGCGGATGGTACCGGCAAGCCGCCGGTCGCTGGCAAGCAGGTCTTCACGCGCAGCGTCGATGGTCGTGAGCGCGAAGCGGATGCGGCCGGCAAATTCGAGACCCGCTTGCGTCGGATGCAGGCGCCGCGTCGTTCGCGAGACCAGCTCCATGCCAAGATCGCCTTCAAGTCGCGCAAGCGAACGGCTGACCGACTGCAGCGATCGGCCAAGGCGCGTTGCCGCGGCCGTCAGGCTGCCCTCGTCAATGACGGCCAGAAATACCGCGTAATCAGCAAGCGAGGCCAGCGAGGATCTCCCAATAAGTGAGATAATCTATCCACATTTGCGGTTATTATCATCACAAGTGAGATGTGTTGTGAATGGGCTCGCAATGAGGAGGACCATTCCATGACGAACCCAGACAATCGCGCGGCAAAAGCCGCTCTGGCGGCCTTGACCCCTCTCTACGGCGATCCGATCACGCTTGATGAGGCGACGCGCGTGGCCGATGCGGCGCGTGCCGAGGCGGAACGTCACGGCTGGCCCATGGTGATCGCCGTCACTGACAGCGGCGGCCATCTCGTCCTGTTGTATCGCCTCGATCAGGCGCAGCATGGCAGTGTGCTCGTGGCGCAGCAGAAGGCGAAGACGGCCGTCGACTTCAGGCGGCCGACCGGGGCATTCGAATCTGCGCTGGCGGATGGCGGCCTTCACTGGCGGCTGCTTGGCATGACCAACCTGATGCCTCTGGAGGGCGGGCTTCCGATTCTGCGCGACGGCAGGGTGGTCGGGGCGATCGGAGTCTCGGGCATGCAGTCGACCCAGGATGCGCAAGCCGCCTCGGCAGGTCTTGCGGCCTTCGGTGCCTGATGGCTCCGGCGCCGACCACGGCGGGCCACGCGGCTCCGTGCAGACGACAATGGCGGAATTCCGTACCCCGCCGGGCTTCCCCTTGGGGGCGGCATGGCCTATGACGCTGCAACGCAAAAATCCCCAAAAAAGACCTCATGATCCGCCTCGACAACGTCAGCAAGCAAGCCGGCCACCAGATCCTGTTCATCGAAGCTTCCGCCGCCCTAAATAAGGGCGAGAAGATCGGCCTCGTCGGTCCGAACGGTGCGGGCAAGACCACATTGTTCCGGATGATCGCCGGAGAGGAACTGCCCGACGAGGGCCAGGTCTCGACCGACCGCGGCATCACCATCGGCTATTTCAACCAGGACGTCGGCGAGATGAGCGGCCACAGCGCCGTTGCCGAGGTGATGAACGGCGCAGGTCCCGTCAGCGAGGTCGCGGCCGAGCTGCGTGAGCTCGAGGCTGCCATGGCCGATCCTGACAAGGCCGACCAGATGGACGAGATCATCACCCGTTACGGCGAGGTGCAGCACCGCTTCGAGGAGCTCGACGGCTACGCACTGGACGGCCGCGCGCGCGAAGCGCTGTCCGGTCTCGGCTTCAGCCAGGAGATGATGGACGGCGACGTCGGAAAACTCTCCGGCGGCTGGAAGATGCGCGTGGCACTGGCCCGCATTCTCCTGATGCGCCCCGACGTCATGCTGCTCGACGAGCCGAGCAACCATCTCGACCTCGAAAGCCTGATCTGGCTGGAAAAATTCCTGCACGACTACGAAGGCACGCTGCTGATGACCTCGCATGACCGCGAGTTCATCAACCGCGTGATCTCCAAGGTGATCGAGATCGATTCCGGCTCGCTCACCACCTACACCGGCGACTACGAATTCTACGAGCAGCAGCGCGCGCAGAACGAGAAGCAGCAGCAGGCCCAGTTCGAGCGCCAGCAGGCCATGCTCGCCAAGGAGATCAAGTTCATCGAGCGCTTCAAGGCGCGCGCCTCTCACGCAGCTCAGGTGCAGAGCCGGGTCAAGAAGCTCGACAAGATCGAGCGCGTCGAGCCGCCGCGCCGGCGCCAGAGCGTGGCATTCGACTTTCCGCCGGCGCCGCGCTCGGGCGAGGACGTTGTGGCACTCAAGAACGTGCACAAGGGCTACGGCTCAAAGCGCATCTATGACGGACTCGATTTCATGATCCGTCGGAGGGAGCGCTGGTGCGTGATGGGCGTCAACGGCGCCGGCAAGTCGACGCTACTCAAGCTCGTCGCGGGCGCGAGCGAGCCTGATGAGGGCACGGTGGCGGTCGGCGGCAGCGTCAAGTTGGGTTATTTCGCCCAGCACGCCATGGATTTGCTCGACGGCGAGCGCACCGTGTTCCAGTCGCTGGAGGATCAGTTTCCGACGGCGGGGCAGGGATCCTTGCGCGCGCTTGCCGGCTGCTTCGGCTTCTCCGGCGACGACGTCGAGAAGCGCTGCCGGGTGCTGTCGGGCGGCGAGAAGGCGCGGCTGGTGATGGCCAAGATGCTATTCGACCCGCCGAACTTCCTGGTGCTGGACGAGCCGACCAACCATCTCGATCTCGCCACCAAGGAAATGCTGATCACGGCGCTGTCGGATTTCGAGGGCACCATGTTGTTCGTCTCGCATGACCGGCATTTTTTGGCGACGCTGTCGAACCGCGTGCTGGAGCTGACGCCGGAGGGCATCCACCAGTTCGGCGGCGGCTACACCGAATATGTCGCGCGGACCGGGCAGGAGGCGCCGGGGTTGCGGTCGTAATGGTGGGCGGTAGCCCGGATGGAGCGCAGCGTAATCCGGGTTCGTGCCGCGCGGGCGATCGTGCGAGTAAATAGTCGGTTGCCGGATTACGCTTCGCTCCATCCGGGCCTACAACCAGATCGAGAGATTTGCAATCGGTTCCCGCACTTGAATACGCCTGACGTGGTCGCTACGCTTTCGCATAAAAGGAGCGATCACCATGAAACAACTGCGGATCGGCGACATCACCATCGATGCGGTGATCGAGCGGGAGGGGCCGTGGCGCCGGCCGCAGGATTTCTTCCCGGCCTATGACGAGGCCGTGTTCGCTCGCCATCTGCCGACGATGGAGCCGGAGGTGTTCGACGCCGCGCGCGGCATGATGGTGATCACCTATCAGACCTTCGTGGTGCGCACGCCGCGCTACACTATTTTGGTCGACACTTGCACCGGCGAGGACAAGGGCCATCCGCCGCCGTTCGATTTCCCCGGCAAGGAGCGCTGGCGCAACGAATTGTTCGCGCTCGGCATCTCGTTCGAGCAGATCGACTACGTGTTCTGCACGCATCTTCATATCGACCACACCGGCTGGAACACGACCTTGCGCGACGGCCGCTGGGTGCCGACGTTTCCGAACGCAAAATACGTCTTCCACAAGGGCGAGTACGCGGCCTGGGAGGCCGAGCACGCCAAGGGGAGCAATCCGCCCGGCACCGTGTTTCGCGACAATTGTCTGCCTATCGTGGAAGCGGGGCAGGCGCTGCTGGTCGACGACGACTACGCGCTCGACGACACCGTCACGCTGACGCCGACGCCTGGGCATTCGCCCTGTCATTGCTGCGTGAACATCTTTTCGAAAGGCCAGCGCGCGGTGGTCGCGGGTGATCTCATGCATCACCAGATCCAGTGCCGCGAGCCGGATTGGTCGGCGAGGCCCGATTGGGATCCGAAGCAGTCGGCGGTCTCGCGGCGAAAATTCTTCGCGTCCGTGGCGCACACCGACACGCTGATCCTGCCGGTGCATTTTCCGGCGCCGACGGTGGGATGGATCAAGCCACTCGGCGGGGCGTTCGACTATCGGTTCAAGAGGGACTAACTCCCTCCGTCATGGCCGGCCTGTCCCGGTCCACGATCTTTCGCGCAGTGCGAAGAACGTGGATGCCCGGGACAAGCCCGGGCATGACGAGTTCGTGGAGCGATTGTTCGCTAAGGAAGCAGCGCCTTACGCGCCGACTTCGCACTTCTTCATAAAACTGTTCTTGGCGGCGCCGGCGAGCGGCTTACCGTCGGCGCTGACGGCCTTGGGCGTGCAGGCGTCGGCCTTGCACTTCTTCAGGAACGAGGTCTTGGCGGCGCCGGCCAGCGGCTTGCCGTCCTTGCCGACGGCCTTGCTCTCGCAGGTTTCTTGCGCGAAGGCCGAGCCCGCCGCAAAGGTGGCGACGATCGCAGCCAGGAAAATCCGCTTCATCATGGGTGTCTCCCTAAACCAGAAATGGCGGATGGATTGGAACCGGGAATCGTGGCGCAATCAAGCAGGATGATGGCCTGTCGTCCGGTCCGCCCGGCGATTTTTGCAGTGGGAGTTCGGTCGGCCTGCAGCCTGTTGCAGTGCTCGCTGACGGCGGTGGGCCAGCCTGCTAGGCTTGGCCAGCTTAGCTGGACGGAGCATCGTGATGGACGCCGTGATCCCGAAACACCAGGAAGCCGCCGACCAGCACTCTCACCTGGTTCGGCCTCAAGAGATGGAATGGCAGACAACGCGCTTTCCGGGATGCGAGGCCAAGACGCTGCTATTCGACCGCCGCACGGGTCTGATGACCGCCTTGATGCGCTTTGCGCCGGGATCGGTGCTCCCCGACCACGAGCATGTCGGCATCGAGCAGAGCTACGTCATCGAAGGCGCGCTCGTCGACAAGGAGGGGCCGGCCAAGGGGATCGCCTGCAAGGCCGGCGAATTCATCTGGCGCGAGGCCGGCAGCCGGCACGCCGCCTGGTGTCCGGACGGGGCCCTGATCCTGGCGATCTTCCAGGTGCCGAACAAGTTCTTTGAAGCCGACGGCCGCGTCGTCGACGCCGCCGGTCAGGATTGGAACGAAACCTGGGGACACGCCGGCGCGCAGCGTTGAGTGAGTCCTGTAGCCCGGATGGAGCGCCGCGTAATCCGGGGCCAGACCACCGCATCGCTCGACCGCCCACGTGGCAGGAATCCCGGATTTCGCTGCGCTCCATCCGGGCTACGGATGACCCACCTCGTGGCAAGCCCTATGCGCCACGCATCAGCAGCGCTTTGAAGTCGGCCCGCGCGCGCTGCGCCTCGGCGCGCGCGACGTCTGAGGCATCGCCCATGCCGAAATAGCCGTGGATCAGGCCGGGGCCCTCATGGTGCTTCACGCGCACCCCGGCGGCCTCGAGCGCCCGTGCATAGGCCGCGCCTTCATCGCGCAGGGGATCGAACCAGGCGGTGGTCACAATTGCGGGTGCGACACCTGCGAGAGATCCCGCGCGCAGCGGCGAGACGCGCCAGTCCGCAGCGTGGCTCGGATCGGCGAGATAATGGCCGAAAAACCATTCCATCGTCGCACGCGTCAGGAAGTAGCCCTCGGCATTCTCGTCACGCGAGGGATAGCGCGCGTTCTCGCGCGCATCGGCATAGCCGCCGAGGACGTCGGTCACGGGATAGACCAGCAGTTGCGCGGCGAGCTTGATGCCGGCGTCGCGGCAGGCGATTGCGGTGGTCGCCGCGAGATTGCCGCCGGCGCTATCGCCGGCAACGCCGAAGCGTTTTGCGTCGCCGCCAAATTCCGCGACGCGGGTGAAGATGTCGCTCACAGCCGCGAAGGCGTCCTCGAACGCGCCGGGAAAGCGCGTTTCAGGCGGGCGGCGATAATCGACGGAGACGACGACCGCGCCGGTCTCGATCGCGAGGTTGCGCCCCTGCCGGTCGTGGGTCTCGAGGTCGCCCGCGACCCAGCCGCCGCCATGGAAGAACACCACGGTCGGCGCGGGCGTGGTGCCGACGCGGTAGACACGTGCGTCGAGCGGGCTGGCGCCGCCTTTCACCTTGATGTCCTGGACGCTATCGACAGGCGGTGGCGGGATGGCGGCGCGCGAGGCAGCCAGTTGGCGCAAGGAATCGCGGGCGCTCTGTGGCGTCATGACCGTGGGATCGCGCATCGGCATGAGCGGAATGATCTGGGCGATGACAGGGTCAAGTGGCGCGGCCATGGCGGCTCCTCCAGGGTTCTTGGTCTTGCTTGCGGGTTAGCATAGATTTTGCCCGCCGCATCGGCAACGGGCAGTGTGCCGCAACGCCGGATGAACGGGCAGGAGGTTTCACGAGTGGAATTCGAAACGCTGGTTCAGTCGCGCCGCAGCGTGCGTGGCTTCAAGAACGAGCCGGTGCCGCGCGCGGTGATCGAGGCGATCATCGAGAGCGCCAAAACGCGCGCCATCGTCGATGAACACCCAGCCCTGGCATGTCCACGTGCTGACCGGCACGCCGCTCGAAGAGGTCCGCCGCCGCAACATGGAGGAGATGGTCGGCGGAGCCAAGGTCAAGCGCGACATCATCAGTCACGGCGAGTACCAGGGCGTGCACCGCACGCGGCAGGTCGACGTCGCCAAAAAACTGTTCGGCGCGATGGGGATCGCGCGCGACGACAAGCCGATGCGGCAGGATTGAGTGCTGCGTGGCTTCCGCCAGTTCGACGCGCCGGTCTCGCTGGTCTTGACCCACGACCGCGTGCTCGATCCCGGCGCGGTCTGCCATTTCGATCTCGGTGCGCTCTGTTACGGCATCGTGCTCGCAGCGTGGGATCGCGCCTCGGCTCGGTCATCAACGGTCAGGGCATCATGCGCTCCGACATCGTGCGTGAAGTCGCGAAGATTCCGGAGGACGAGGTCATCATGACCTGCGTCGCGATGGGCTACCCCGACGACGGCTTTGCTGCGAACGCCGTTCGCTCGGACCGCGAGCACAATGGAGAGTTCGTGCGTTACGTGGGTTTTGCCGATTAGCACGACGAAGAGGAGATTATTCTCTAGCAATTTTTTTTGGTGCGGAGTCCTCGGCGGCCTCTTGCAATCTCAAAGGTGCGGGAGGAACAATATGCAGACTGTGAGGTTTGTTGCTGGCGCGAGGGAATTGACATGCGGCGGCTGGCTAGCCTGGTACGGCGGTTCTTCGGTCCGCGAATGCGGCACCCGATCGACGATGATCCAAGTCTTCCTTTCACACCCGAAGAGTTCGGCCGGCTGATTCGCAGCGGCCGGCATGAGGACATGAAGGTGTTGGCCGACGGACTGGCCTGCCGGTCCATCCCGCGCCGCGCGAGTTATCGCGCGACGCATTAGGCCGCGTTCGAGACGGGTCTGCCGCGCTCACCGCGTGAGCGCGACCTGCTTGAATGAGTCGACCAGCGCCTTTTCCAGCTTCCCTTTCATCCCGCACAGAACGTCGTAGGCCTCAGCGCGCGGCATGGTCGGCTTGTAATGCCGATGCTCGATCAGCGCCGCGAAAATGTCCGAGATCGTCAGAATCCGCACGATGTCGCCAATGCTCTCGCCGCAGAGCGCATCGGGATAGCCGCTCCCGTCGAGGTACTCGTGATGATGGCGAACGGCGTCGAGTATCTCCGATGAGATCCCGTCATGCCCCTTGAGAAATTCGTAGCCGGCCGCCGGATGCGTTTCGATCAGCGCGCGTTCCTCGGCATCAAGGCGGCCCGTCTTGTCGAGGATGGCGAGCGGAATTTGCGCCTTGCCGATGTCGTGGAACATGGCAGCCGAGTAGAGACGCTCCAGGTCGGCCCTGCCGACGCCGAGGCTCAGTCCGAAGTCGATGGCAACGCCTGTCACGAGCAGGCAATGCTGATAGGTTCCTTCGTGGTGGCGCCGCACCGTCATCAGCCACTCCGTCAGGCCATGCTGGGTGATACGATCGGCAATCTGGCGACCGGCTTTCCTGGTGCCTTCGACATCGAGGCTTTGACCGAGTGTGACGGCCGTGAACATCGATGCGATGGCGGTCGCGGCGGTCTCGACGGCGTTGTCCGGTTGTGGCGTGTCGCCTGACGAAGCAGAAGTCCCGTCGGCCGGATCGGTCAGTGCCGCCAGCAGCTTGGTCCGGCTCACCGTGCTGGGAAGGACCAGCGTCGCCCCGAGCGCGTAGGCCTGCGAAATGCAGACGTGGGAGGTGTGCTCGAGCAAGAAAATGCGCTTCCTGACCCTCGCCAGCTTGTCGGCCCGCTTCTTGATGGCGGTGATATTATCGACGTCGCGCAGCTCCGCGCGGATGACGATGGCGGCGGGCGTCTGCGACAGCTTGGAATCGGCATCGAGTCGCTCGCCTGCAACAGTGAATTTCTCCTGGAGGATCGAGCAGATACCTGCGAGCTTGTCGGACGTGTCGGCCAGCACATGCAGGAAGGGGCGAACCATCCCTGTCTCTCGGGTGCCGCCGTCACTGCCGACACCATTGACGGGGCCGGATATGGTTCGCGCGTGCTGCACGGTCTGACATCGACCTTACGACTGTCGGGATCCAAAATAGTGAATGTTCGAACCTACTTGCTCTGAAGGGCTTTCTCCGTTGGCGCTGGTGCGCTTGCGGCCTTCTTCTTGCAGTCAGCAGTGATGAAGTGGATGCCGGCCATGGTGCCGTCGATCCAGACCAGTTCGCAGCGCCGGTAGGCGAGGCCCGTTGACGAGAGTAGCATGAAGAACTCCTTGGCCTGGAGCACGTCGAGCGTGCCCTCCACTTCGATCTTGGCACCGCTTTGCGACACGTCCAGCAGGACGCAACTGCGTCGCCAAGTGCCGTCCGAACCCATCAGATTGACCGGCTGCCTGTGATCCATTTTCACGCGAGACGCTTTGCGACCGTCGAACTTCATCGGCTACCTCCGGTGTTTGCGCCGCGATTTCCCCGACTGCTCTCCTTGGTATTTGCGGCAATTTCCCCCCATCGCACCGTCCATTGGCTGGTCGACAGAAGGAGTGTCTCGAAAATGTGCTGCGCGCGTTCGCGCTCGGCAAAAGAAAGCCTGGTGCCACAGCGGTTGCTCAGGATGGCCAACGTGGTCTGCCAATTCAGCCGCGAGGCACGGCAGGCCATGACGAGACCCTCGTAATCGTCGTCGGTGATGATGTGCTCGACGATCTCGATGGGAGCGCCCGAAAGCACCGATAACGCAGTGACCAGATTGGCGGTCTCGCCGCGGATCGCGAAGCGGTTCACCGTGGAATCGTTGAGCTTGCCGCTGCGGTTGAGCGCGACGATCTCCGGCCGCGCGCTTGCATAGGCGGCCGCGCAGGGCAGCTTGGGGACAATCGGCGCGGCCGCTGCGGCTTGAAACCGCACTATGCCGGATTTTGGAGCCGGCGAGGCCGACAGCAACTTTCGCATGACGGTGTCGGGCGTGTCCGGCCGGAGCGCCAGCGCCTTCGTGAGCTCGTCATCCGTCAGGCACTTCTCAGCAAGGGCAACGTAGGCGGCGTCGGAGAACCGCGCGCCTGGATTGCCGATGAGCGCAAGGTGGACGGTGCGGCCGCCGCCCCTGATCAGCGCCTCGGCCAGCGGCGGCTCGACGCACTTGCGGGCAGCAATCGCGAGTTGTTGCGGTTCGCCGCTCGACATCGCGATCGTTTCAAGATCGATCGACTGCAGCGCTTGAGATTTGAGTAGGATTGGGCACGCCACGCCCGGATCGTTGTGCGATGCAAGACGCCGCAAGGTCTGCGGCGGAGCGACCGTGAGTTCGGCAATCGCCGCGCCGATTTCAATCAACGCACCGGCTTCGACCCGTCCTGCCAACCGCAGCAGGACGCCATCGACCACACCGGCAAGCAATTCCTGAGGCCGGTCGCGGCTGCTGGTGAGCAGCTGCAAAATGCCGGAGAGGATGCGAGCGCAGCGGTCCAGCGGACACGTCGCGACTGCGTCTTCCAACTCGACCAGAATATCAGCAGGCGAATTTGCCATCATGGCAGGAGCCTGAGTTGAAAAAATGTGGTTATACAACGATCATTATTCCGCCTTAAATCCGTTAATTTTTAATTGAGCCTTAAATCCGATAGTTTCAATTTTGAGATTTAGAAGTTCGGCGAGACGCCGTCGCGAACGCTGGGCCGCAGACGCGGGCGATAGCTCGACAAATCGAGGGCGGCGGACGCCGGTTTCTGCTACCGTCCGGCCATGAGCAATCGCATTCTCGTCTTCTACGGTTCCTACCGTTCCGACCGCATGGGCATCCGCCTTGCGAATTTCGTCATCAATCGGCTGCGCGGCCGCGGCGAGGACGTTGAGTTCGTCGACGCCAAGGCGATCGGCCTGCCGATGCTCGACCGCATGTACAAGGAATATCCCAAAGGCTCGGCGCCTGAGGCCCTGGAGAAGCTGGCCGAGCAGATCCGCGGCGCCGACGGCTTTGTCTTCGTCACCGGCGAATACAATTGGGGCATCCAGCCCGGCCTGAAGAATCTCACCGATCACTTCCTCGAAGAGTGGTTCTGGCGGCCGGCCGCGATCGTGAGCTATTCGGCCGGCCGGCTCTCGGGCGCGCGCGCCGCGACCGCCTGGCACGGCACGCTGTCGGAGATGGGCATGGTGGTGGTGTCGAGCACCATCGGCGTCGGCCCGATCGCGCAGACCCTGTCCGAGGACGGCGAGCCGATCGGCGAGGGCGGCAAGGCACTGGAACGCTCGTTCCCGCGCTTTGCGGATGATCTGCAATGGTGGATTGAGGCCAGCAAGGCGCAGCGGGCGCGCAAGGCGCCGCCGTATTGATGGTCCCGTAGCCCGGATGGAGCGCAGCGCGATCCGGGGCGGTGCCGATGACGTCAGAAATCCCGGATTACGCTGCGCTCCATCCGGGCTACGAAGTTGCGTTCAGGCCGCCCTGACCTCGCCGAGGAAGCGGTCGAACTGTCCGGCGAGATCGCGCGACTGGGTCGAGAGCTGCTCGGCGGCGACCTGCACTTCCCTGGCGGCGGCTCCCGTATCGTCGGCGGCACGCTGCACGCCGGAGATGTTGGTGTTGACCTCCTGGGTGCCGCGGGCGGCCTCCTGGACGCTGCGGGCGATCTCCTTGGTGGCCGAGCCCTGTTCCTCGATCGCCGCGGCAATCGCGGTGCCGATCTGGTCGATCTCGCCGATGACGTCGGCGACGTTGCGGATCGCGGCCACGGTCTCGTCGCTCGCGGTCTGGATCGCCGTGATCTGCTCGGAGATTTCGGTGGTGGCCTTGGCGGTCTGGCCCGCCAGCGACTTCACTTCGGAAGCAACCACGGCAAAGCCGCGGCCGGCATCGCCGGCGCGGGCGGCCTCGATGGTCGCGTTCAGGGCGAGCAGGTTGGTCTGCTCGGCGATGCTCTGGATCAGCGTGACGACGTCGCCGATCTTCTGCGCGCCCTCGGCGAGCGTGCGTGCGGTGTCGCCGGTGCGGCGGGCGTTGTCGACGGCGCGGGCGGCGATCTCCGTGCTTTGTGCGACCTGACGGCCGATCTCCGAGATCGAGGAGGTCAGCTCTTCGGTGGCGCTGGCGACGGTCTGCACATTGGTCGAGGTCTGCTCGGAGGCGGCGGCGACGACCGCGGCCTGGCTGTTGGTCTGGGCCGCCGTCGAGCTCATCGACTGCGCGGTGCTTTCCATGGTCGAGGAGGCGCGCGACAGGCCGCCGACGAGCTCGGTGACCTTGGCCTCGAACGCGCGGGTGAGCTCGTCGAGCGCCTGTGCGCGGCGCATCTTGCCGTCGTTCTCGGCCTGCTTCTCGGCCGCGAGCCGGTCGGCCCGAATCATGTTGTCCTTGAAGACCTGAACGGCCGCAGCCATCGCCCCGATCTCGTCGGAGCGCTCGGCGCCGGGGATGCTGTCCGCAACCTCGCCCTCGGCGAGCCGCGACATCCGCGTCGTCAGGTTGACGATTGGAGCGCAGACGCGGCGGCGAACCATCACGATGAGGCCGACGCTCGCGATCAACACGGCGGCGAGGCCTGCAAGCGCGATGCTGAAGCTGGTGCGCGCGGCCGAAGAGGCGCCGGCGAGGATCTGTTCGGCGTTGTCATAGAAGGCGTCGCGGACCTCGATGATGGTGCTGAGGCCGCGCTGCGTGGCGGCGTAATAGGTCTCCATGTCGTGTTCGTACTTGCCGCTGATCGCTCCGTCCTTGACGAGCTTGAGCTCGCGGCCGAACTCCTCGACATAGATCGAATTGAATTTCTCCAGCGCTGTGGCGACGTTCGCCGGAGTTGCCGGATTGCCGCGCAATTCCAGCAGCGCCATCACGAGCTGGTCGTTGCGGCCCTGCGAGCGGCCGATGTCGGCCTTCTCGGCGTCGGTCGCCGGCTTGTTGCCGCCGACGAGGTTCTTGTGCAGGCTGGAATTGAAACCTCCGACGTCGCGCAACGTCATCGCCGTGTTGGCGTGGCTGGCCTGCCGGTAGGCGTCACCGTTCAGGATCGCCATGCGGCGGACCTGCTCGTTGAGCAGTGCGGTCACGCCGCTGTTGAGCACGGCGTTGTCGGCGACGATCTTCTTGGCGGCGTCCTTGCGCGCCTCGGCGGGCCCTGCGAGCGCCTTGTCGATGGCCTCGCGCAACGCCGTGAATTTCGAATTGATGCCGTCGATGTTGCCGCCGATGGTGTTGCCGTCGTCGAGGGAGCCGGGCAACTGCTTGCGCAGTGCGTTCATCTTGTCGCGGGCGCCGTCGGTCTGTTTCCGCAGCTTGTCCTGTCCGGCGAGCTGCGCCGGGTCGATGGTGGCCGGGCCATAGAGGATGTTGGTGGAAAAGCCGCGCTCCGGATTGAGGTGGCGCGGGATGTCGCTGGCGGCGCGAACGATCGCGAGCCGACCCTCCGCTTCCGTGATCCGCTCCATCGTCTGGTACTTCGTCACGGCGACGTAGACGGCGAGGCCGCCGCCCACGGTCGAGAGCGAGACGATGGCGGAGGTCAGGAGCGTACCGATTTTCATGATCTGTCCGGCAATTGGCGCGGGAGGAGACTTAATTTGCACGGAAGATAGGCAGGCGATGTTAATCCGGGGTTTACGCTCTCTGCCGCTGGTCCCGCTGCGATCGACCGGCGCCCATTTATCCGGCTGCGTGGGCGAGGGCGTCGGACAGCACAGTCTCCAGTTCTTCTTGAACCAGATCGAGCGCGTCCGCGCTGCGGTTTGCCCGGCACATCGCGACCGTGCCCTCGATCGCGGCGACGACGAGCGTTGCAAGCCGCTCCGCGCGTTCCGCAGCCAGCCCTTCACGCAGCAAGGCCGCGCGCATGATCAGCTTCCACTCGACGAACACGCCGTTAGCTAGGTCGAGCAGATGCTGGTGCGCCGCCTCATCATCCTTGTCGGAGGCCTCGCCGACATAGCGATCGACGGCGACGGCGAGCACCGGGCATCCAGCCTCGAAGCCGGTCGCCTCCAGCCGGCGGCGCCAGGACGCAACAAAGGCCCGCAAGCCGCCGATCACGCCGCGGTCGTTCATGGCTTTCTCCAGGGGAGTGGACACCTCCTTGCCGGCGAAGGTCACGGCTTCGGCGATCAATTGCCGCTTGCCGTCCGGAAAGTGGTGACCGATCGAGCCGCGCGGCGTCGCGGTGTGGCGAACGACGTCGCGCATGCTGGTGGCATTGACGCCCCGCCGGCTCATCAGATCGGCGGCGCCGGCGATCATCTTGTCGCGCGTGCTGGAGGTCATCGGCGGTCCCATGGTTGGTGTCCCCGATCTAGACTATGACGCTTGACATAAGCAAGAGAGACTGAAATATGACGTATGTCATAATTCTGGAGGAAGCGGCCTTTGACCATCATCACCGTGACTGCGCCCGCGGGCCGGCTCAGCCTGACGCAGCGCCGCTGCCTCGCGGAAGCCCTGACGGACGCCGTGCTCGAGCCCGAGATCGGCCAGCACGTGCCGGCTGCGCGAATGGGCTTTCAGGTCCATTTCCGCGAACTGTCGGCCGACTGCATGGCGATCGGCGGCCAGCTCCTGTCCGATCAGGACACTCCGCGCGACATCATCACCGTCAGGATTGCGGTGATGAACGCGGCCTGGCCGGCAGAGGTGCGCGCCGAGGTGATCCGCAACGTGCTCGCCCGGCTCGCGGAGGCCTGCGGAATGCAGACGCCGGCGCCGACCTGGTGGGTCAATTTCGAGATCATCGACGAGGGAAGCTGGGGATCGCGGGGCGGCGTGCTCTCGATCCTCCAACTGCTCGAGACCGGCGTGTTCACGCCGGAGCGGATCAAGGCGATCCGCGCGGCGATTCACCCGCCGGCCTGACATGCCACCAACACCAACGACCGATCACGGGAGAAGCGCATGAGCGAGGGGCAAATTCGCACCGAGGTGCACGGCCACGTTCTCAAGATCATCATCGACAATGCCGCGAAGAAGAACGCGTTCACGCCGGTGATGATGGAGCAATTGTCCGATGCGCTGACCGAACTGCACGACAACGAGGCCTGCCGCGTCGGCGTGATCTGCGCCGAGGGCAGGGATTTCACCGCCGGTCTCGACATGCCGAAATTCTTCGGGCCTTCAGCGGAGAAGCGCAACATCAGGGAAGGCAATGTCGATCCGTTCGGCCTTGCCAAGCGCTGTCGCAAGCCTGTTATCACCGCCGTGCAGGGCATCGTTTTCACCGTTGGCATCGAGCTGATGCTTGCCGGTGATATCGTGGTGGCCGCAGCGGATTCACGCTTCTGCCAGATGGAATCCAGGCGCGGCATTGCGCCGCTTGGCGGCGCGCATTTCCGTTTCCTGTCGCGTGCCGGCTGGGGCGATGCGATGTACCATCTGTTCCTGTGCGACGAGGTTTCGGCCGAGCGCGCTCATGCGATCGGCCTCGTCCAGGAGGTCGTGCCGGCGGGCGAGCAGGTCGCGCGTGCGATGGCGCTCGCCGCCATCATCGCGCGCAATGCGCCGCTCGGCATCCAGGTCACCAAGGAGGCGGCGGCCAAGTACGTCGAAGGCGGCGAGGCGGCGGCGATCGCCTACATCCCCGAGATTCGCGCCCGCGTGCTCGGCAGCGCGGACGCGAAGGAGGGCATTCAATCCTTCATCGAGCGTCGTGCGGCCGTCTTCCAGGGGCGTTGAACTAGCCCGGCTTCGACAGGATCTCCAGCGTGGCGGCGTCGCGCTCGCCTGCGAAATAGCGGGCGAGCGCCTCGCCGAAAACGGGCTCATCGGACACCGCGCCGAACAGCGTCATCGACGAGCGGAATTTGGTGTCATCGGGCGCCCCGAGGATGGCGTTGATGGTTCGCCCCTCGACGGCGAGCACGAGGCGGGTGCATTCGACCAAACGCGGACCGAGGACCGGGTGGGCGAGATAGGCCCGGGCCTCCGCGCGGGAGCCGATGGCGTAGCGCTGCGACATGGCGCTGAAGCCGAGGCCTGCGATTTGCGGGAAGACGAACCACATCCAGTGGCTCTGCTTCCGCCCTCGGGTCAGCTCCCCCTGGACGTCGCGAAAGACCGGGTTCTGGGCCCGGACAAACCGGTCTAGATCGAAAGGATCGGTCATTGGATACCTCGGGATGCCCAGTCGGACCCTTGCCGGCCGCGATTATGCCTAACTTTTGGCTCCCAATGTGGTAGCTGGTATAGAGTCTCCGGGTGGGGGTTGGGCCCCCCGGGGGTCGATTTGGGGATCTGATGGTTTCCGACGCAGGACACGCCGAGAGGCTGTTGTCGCGCCGCCGTATCGGGCGGGCCGAGCGCGTTTTGCTGTCTCTGGCTGCCGTCGCGTTGGCGCTGGGCGCCGCCGCCTGGGTCGCGGACATCGGGGATTCGAATCTGGGCGCTTCGAGCCCGCTGGTCTCCGCCGCGCTGCCGCCGAGCAATACGCCGTCCTTCGAAGATCGTTTCGCTTCGGCGTCCGGCAATCCGCCGGCCCGGGACCTCGGCCTGCGGACACTGGAGCGTTCCGCCCTGAATGCGGTCCAGCTCAAGCTTCGCGACGCCAAGGCGATGCTCGCCCAGAAGCTGCAGGGCGACGACTGGCGTTCGACCCTGACCGACGACGACCGGTCCGTGACCGAGGAGGCGAGACCCTCACAGCGCGCCGACGCCATTCCGATGCCGCGCTCGCGCCCGGTCCAGGCCGATTTCGCCTCCCAAGTCGCCTCGAGCCAGGCCTATGCCGACACCAGTCCCAGGGTCGACAACCGCAGCTTCTTCGAAAGATTCACCGACAAGATCAGGCTGGCCTCGCTGACGCCCGGCGATGGCCTGCTCGGCAGGGCACCGGATCTCGGCGCCCTCGGCTACGATTCGCGGACGGCGGTCTATGACATCAAGGCCAAGGCGCTTTACCTGCCGAGTGGCGTGGCGCTGGAGGCCCATTCAGGGCTGGGCGCGCTGATGGACGATCCCGACCATGTCGATCGGCGGATGGTCGGCGCGACGCCGCCGGCGACCTATGATCTGAAGCCGCGCGAAAAGCTGTTTCACGGCGTCCGTGCGCTGCGTATGACCCCGGTCGAAGGCACCAGCGCGCTTGGCCGTGTCGGTCTGCTCACGCACAACTACATGCTCGGGCCGCGCGGCGATTCCAACGGCTGCGTTTCGATCAAGGACTATGATCGTTTCCTCAAAGCTTACGACAATGGCGAGTTCAACCGTCTTGTCGTGGTGCCGAGCCTGAGCGGATCGGCGACCGCCTCGCAGCGCGCGAGCACCGACTCCTGATATTCGCCTGCTGCGGCGGGGCTGCCGTTTCCCCTTCGTTAAGCCGTCATCGTCCAGAAGCAGCCCATGAGTGATCCAACAAATTCCGAGACCCCGCTCCGTACGACGTTCAAGATCAAGTTGAACGGTGACACGCTGGCGATCGCGACTGTCGGCCAGGCCTATCAATTCCTCACCAACTTCAAGTCGGTCGAGTGGATGGAATTCCGCTCCCTGCATGAGGACGCCGTCGCGGCCCTTGAAGGCGCCGCCGGTAACGCGATGCTGGCGGTGCAGGCGACCAACGCCGTTCGCGCGCTGTTCGTCAGCGCGAAGCTGCTCTGACGCGCTGCCTTCGCAGCCCCGCGGGCTCCACATTGCGAAAAGCATGAGCCCAGCACCGCAGCGCACCGCTGAAGAAGCGATGCGCTGCGTCCGGGTTACGAGCGCGGGTATTACGACGATCAGTGCCCGTGGTTGCCGTGCCCGTCGTCGTCGTCGTCGTGATAGTCATGATCCCTGCCGGGCCTGAAGCCGGCGTCGATGCAGGCGAAGTTGCCGGCGTCGTTTGTCAGGCCGCTGCCCTTGTAGGCGGCAATCTTCGGATAGACGCAGAGCGGCCGCGTGCCGCTGGCAGGGAAGTTCTGGGCAATGCGCGGATCGAACAGCCCGCCGGCCGGATAGGGCGAGGTCGCGTTGGTATTGGCTGCGACGATGCGCTCCGGCGCGATGCCTTTCTCGACCCAGTCGGTGATGGCCTTGAGCTCGTTGCCGGCGAAGTTCGCCGTGGCCGCGCCGCCCCCGCAATGGGCCATGTTCGGCACCATGAACAGCCGCGCGAAATCCTCGGCGCGTCCTCCCATGCGCCGGTCCATGCCGCGATACCAGCGGGCGATCGCGGCGCCGGAGAAGATGCCGTCATTGACGGAGGAGGAGATGATCAGCTTGCCGCCGCGTGCCCTGAACGGACGTAGATCGCTCGAGGTCGCGGCCATGAAGTCCATGCTGCTTTCGGGATAGGCCGCCGTCTTGGTGAAGATCTTCGGCGCGTCGGTGTCGAAGTTGAATTTGAACACGAAGGCTTCCTGGCCGTTCGGCCCGTTGACGGGCGTGACGACCGGCGGCGTCTGGAAGATCATCGGGATTGCGCCTGCGCCGAGCGTCAGGTTGATCGCGGTGTTGACACCAGGCACCGGGGCGGTGACGACGTTCCACAACTGCCAGCCCGCGCCCGGCGCGGTCGGCGGCGTCCAGATGCCGGCATCCCAGAACCAGTTCGAATAGAGCCGTTGGCCCTTCGAGTTGACCGGCCCGGCATAGATCTTCTTGAGCGCGTTCACTTGCGCGGGGGTGAGGCAGGTGCCGCCATGCGGGGTGCTGCCGTGCGAGCCGGTGCCGCAGGTGTAAGAGGCAAGAGCCGGATACACCTTCTTCGCGGTGCAGGCGTGATAATTGTCGATGATGCCGTCGACCAGACCATCGAGGGCGTCGCAGGCACTCAGGATCGCGGCTGAGGCCACCTGAAGATCCTGCACAGGAAACGTGTCGGGAATGAACGGCTGCCCGTTGACGTCCGTGCTGGTTGCGAGCGTGCCGAGCACCTGCTCGTTCCAGGCCTCCGCAAGGCCCGCCTGCGGCAGGTTGAAGCCGGGATTTTGCGAGATGACGCCGTCGAACAGCCAGGGGAAGCGCTGCGACGCCATCATGGCGTCACGGCCGCCGTTCGAGCAGCCCATGATGTAGGAATAGACGGTGTCGAGGCCGTAGAAATAGGAGATGATCTGCTTGGAGATCGTCGCGGTCTTCTCGATGCCGTTGTAGCCGTAGTCCCTGCGTGCTTGCGCGTCGATCGCGAAATGCGCTGAGCCGCCGGCATTGACATCGTCATCCTGATGTCCGCCCACAACATTGTTGGCGCTGTCTTCGTGGCCGCCGTCATTGGCCGCGACAGCCCAGCCCTGGCCGAGCTCGGTGCCGGCGGCGCCTTGCGGATCGGCATTGAGGCTGCCGTCGGTGCCGCCGCCGCCCATCATCTCGAAACGGCCATGCCAGGTGTTGGGCAGGTTGAGCGCGAAGCCGATGCCGTAGGTGAAATGGTTGGGATCCTGCGCGGAGACGCGCTTGTTGATGATGCCGATCACGTTGCAATAGCCGGATTTTTGCGTCGCGCTCAGGATCTGCGTGTTCGGCAGCGTGACCCCGGTGAGCGCTGTGCAGGACGCGCGCGGCGCGACGCCACTCGGCGGAAATCCGTGCGCAATAGCCTGCGTGCCGAAAACGGCACAGCCGGCCATGATGGTCGATGCGAGAAATAGGCGTTTCATGTCAGTCCCTCCCAGTTTCATTAATGATGGTCGAACGAGCGTGCCCCCATGAGCGCGTGTTCGTTCAGTCGGTGTCGTTGGCAATATCGTAGCCGGCGCAGGGATGACGGTGCGGTCGCCGGGCGCGGCCGTGCGATGTGGCACACGCAACGCGTTGATGCGTGCTGCACGGTCGGCCGCACCGCGATGCATGAGCGCACGCAGCTCGGCGCCCATCTGTGATGGAAGCACGACGTCATCCCCCTTTGGCCCCGCTCGTATTGCGGCGGGCGTTCACGATCCTAGGGCGGGCGATGTTGCCGTGTCAACATGACGCGGCGCGCGAGTGCGCTGCGCAACCTGTCGTAGAAGCTGTACTCGCGAGGCGCGCGATCTCCGCCCGGCTTCTCGATCGGGCCCGGCTGCGATAGGCTCGACATGCGAATCCCGGATGGCCGGGACGGATGCCGCTGCGTGAAAGATCATCGTCGATGGAGCCGAAGAAGACGGGCGTCAGGAAGCGATCGTCCAAGGGCGCGCCGCGCAGGGCGCCTGTTGGAAAGCCGCAGCGGTCCGCTCCGCGCGCTGCAGCGGCTGCAAAGCCCGCCCGGCCGAAGCTGCTCGCCTCCGACGATCTGTCCCGTTCGGTCGGTTATCGCATCCGGCGGGCCCAGCTCTGGGTCTTCAAGGATGTCAGCCGGCGGCTCGCCGCCTTCGACATCAGCCCGGCGCAGTTCTCCGTGCTGTCAGTGATCGAGGCCAATCCGGGCGTCAATCAGCTCGCCATTGCGCAATCCCTGTCGATCGAGCGGGCCGGGCTCGGGCGGCTGGTGGATCATCTGGAGCGGCGGGGCCTGGTGGAGCGTTCGGCCTCCGCGATCAACCGCCGTTACTATGTGCTGTATCTGACGCCGGCCGGGGGGACGCTGCTGGGCCGCTTGCGCCCGGCGATTGCCGAGAGCGAGAAGATGCTTGCGGGCAAGATCGGAGCGCGCGCGTTCAAGGAATTACAGCGGGCGCTCGCGGTCTTTCTCCAGGAGACCTGAGGCGCTTTCGGCAAGCCCTTGGTTCGGTGCGCCGTTTTGGCGGCCGATGGCTGCGGCGCCATGCGTTCTCGCAGCTTGAACTCCGCACCAGGAACAGGCAAACGGTCAGCCAAGTCCGTGGCCAAGCCGGTTTACAGAGCCGTCCGTTTCGAAGCTGACATCAAGGGAGAACCCCCATCATGAAACGCCGTACATTCCTGAGGGGCGGCGTGGTCGCCGGCGCGACGACGCTGGTTGCTGCACCTGCGATCGCGCAGAGCGCGCCCGAGATCAAATGGCGCCTGACCTCGAGCTTCCCGAAGTCGCTCGACACCATCTACGGCACGGCGCAGACCTTCGCGAAATATATTGCCGAGGCCACCGACAACAAATTCCAGATCCAGACCTTTGGCGCCGGCGAGATCGTTCCGGGCTTGCAGGCGCTCGATGCCGTCAGCACCTCCTCGGTGGAGATGGCGCAGACCCCGCTCTATTTCTACATCGGCAAGGAGCCTGCGCTGGCCTATGCCACCGGCGCGCCCTTCGGCATGAACCATCGCCATCAGGAATCGTGGTGGCACTTCGGCGGTGGCGCCGACCTCACCAATGAGGCGCTCAAACCGTTCAAGGCGCACGCGATCCTGTGCGGCAATTCCGGCACCCAGATGGGCGGCTGGTTCCGCAAGGAGATCAAGACAGTCGACGACCTCAAGGGCCTCAAATTCCGCATCGCCGGCATGGGCGGCCATGTGCTGGCAAGGCTCGGGGTCGTCCCGCAGCAGATCGCGGGCGGCGACATATATCCGGCGCTGGAGAAGGGCACGATCGATGCGGTCGAGTTCGTTGGTCCCTATGACGACGAGAAGCTCGGCTTCCAGAAGGTCGCCAAGTACTACTACTTCCCCGGCTGGTGGGAAGGCGGCGCCATGCTGCACATGATCGTCAACGACGAGAAATGGGCCTCGCTGCCCAAGCAGTACCAGGCGATCGTCAACCAGGCGGGCGCGGCGGCCGGCGCCTGGATGCTCGAGAAATACGACAGCGTGAATCCGGCAGCGCTGAAGCGGCTGCTCGCCAACGGCGCGGAGCTGAGGGCGTTCCCGCAGCCGGTGCTGGAGGCCTGCTACAACGCGACCCAGGAGCATCTGAACGAGCTCGCCGCCAAGAGCGAGCTGTTCAAGCGGACCAAGGCCAGCCACGACGCGTATATGAAGGAGTTGCTGTTCTATACGCAGATCGCGGAGAATTTTTACGACAACTACCTGCTCAGCAAGATGCGCAACAAGAGCTGAGCATGCAACACTCGTAGGGTGGGCAAAGGCGCACTTGCGCCGTGCCCACCATGACTTGCTTCATTGGCAATGGTGGGCACGCTGCGCTTTGCCCACCCTACGAGAATTTTCCCGCGGCGAATTACGCCGCGCCTAACCCCAGCTTCGCGTAGATCCGCCTTGCATAGGCACCGAACGCATCCGTGGTCTTCAGCGGCAGGTCGCGCGGGAAGGGCAGGTCGATCGGGAAATAATCGGCCATCTTCGCCGGGCCCGCCGTCAGCACGGCGCAATGCGAGGACAGGAACACGGCTTCCTGGATCGAGTGGGTGACGAAGATGATGGTCTTGCCGCTCTCGCGCCAGATCCGCAGCATCTCCAGATTCATCTGCTCGCGCGTCAGCGCGTCCAGCGCGCCGAACGGCTCGTCCATCAGGATCAGCTTGGGGTCGTGGATGAAGGCACGCGCGATCGCGGTGCGCTGCTGCATGCCGCCGGAGAGCTGCTGCGGATATTTCTGCTCGTAGCCGGCGAGCCCGACCAGGTTGAGCAGGTCGCGCGCCCGCTCGCGCGCGGCCTTCATCGGCAGGCCGACGATTTCGGCCGGCAAGAGCACGTTGTCCAGGATGGTGCGCCATTTCAGCAGGAGTGCCTGCTGGAACACCATGCCGATGTCGCGGGTCGGGTCGAACGGGCTGTTGGCACTGCCGATCTTCACAGTACCGCCGTCGGCATCATGCAGGCCGGCCAAGATCTTCATCACCGTCGTCTTGCCGCAACCGGACGGGCCGACCAGCGAGACCAACTCACCTTCCCGCACGTCCATGGTGACGTCGGACACCGCCAGGAATTCGGCGCCGCCGCTGCGATAGACCTTGCGGACGCCTTGCAGGCTGATGAAGGGCTCGGAATTCATGCCAGCCATTTGTTCAAATTCGCGGCGACAAAGGCATCGTCGCTGAGGTCGGCGTGCTCGCGAGTGACGCGATTGATCTCCTCCTTCTGGCCGGGGCTGAGGCCCTCGTTCGGATCGAGGCACCACAGGCCCTGCATCAGACCTTGGCGCCGCAGCACCTCGTGGCAGCCGGCGATGCAGCCATGGAAATTATTGGCGACGTCGAAGAAGGCGCTGTTGCAGTCGGTGACGCGGGCATCGAGCGCCAGCAGGTCCGCCGGCACGCTGTCCTTGTGCCGAGCCGCCTTGCAGCGCTCGAACTGCTTGATCGCACTCGCGGTCCACACCGACCAATGACCGAGCAGGCCGCCCCTGAAGTAGGTGCGGGTCGTGATGCCGTTCTCGCGCAGATCGAAGGGCAGCATCAGGTCGAGCAGGATGTGATCGTCATTGCCGGTGTAGAGCGCGACGCGGTCGAGCGCGCCGGCCGCCGCGACACCGCGCAGCACGTCGAGGGTCCGATAACGGTTGAACGGCGCGATCTTGATCGCAATGACATTGTCGATCGAGGCAAAGCGCTGCCAGAAGCGGCTCGACAGGACGACGCCGCCGACGGCCGGCTGAAGATAGAAGCCGATCAGCGGGATTTCGGCGGCGACCGCCGTGCAGTGGGCAATGATCTCGTCCTCGGACGCGCTCTTCATCGCGGCGAGGCTGAGCAGCCCGGCGTGATAGCCGACGTCGCGCGCGGTACGGGCTTCTGCGGTTGCCTGGCCGGTTGGACCTGCAAGTCCTGCGACCATTGCCAGCGGACGCTTGGTCCAGTGTGCTGCTGTCTCGGCGGCGAGCTCGAGCACGGGGCGGTAGAGACCGACATCGCGGATCGCGAACTGCGTGGTGTGCACGCCGACGGCAAGGCCGCCTGAACCGGCGTCGATGTAATATCGCGTTAGCGCGCGCTGATGCGTCTTGTCGAGCTGGCGCTCGGCGGTGAGCGCCAGCGGATGCGCCGGCAGCACGGTGCCGTCGGCGATCAGCTTGCGGATATCGCTGTTGATCTGGCTGCGGTGCATGATGTCCTATCCGAATTCGGGGCCGGCGACGGCGAATGGCATTTCCTCACCCGTGACGGTGGCGGGCCCGAACCGCATGCGCTGGAACGGGCGTTCGACAGTCCAGCCCGCTGAGGTCAATCCATCCAGGAATGCGCCTTGCGAGGCGACGGCATCGAGCAGGAGCGGACTGGTCTCGGAGCGCACGATCGCGTCAACCAAGGCTAGAGCTGCTGCGGCGTCGTCGGCAAACAGCGGGCCGATATGGCGGGCGGTTCTGCCGTCGCGAACCAGCGCGATGGCGCCGTTCGCGGCGACGATGCGCGAGCCGTAGCGCTGTGCGAAGGCGGAGAGGAGGGCGGTCCGGTCGAAACCTGTGGCCCGCCGGTCCCGCATACGAAGCGCATCGAGCGTTGCGGATGATGTTGGCGGCGCTTCGGCTCGCGCAGGCTTTACCAGCTTCAGGCGGCGCAATTGCAGCGTCGGCGTGAATCCCAATGGCCCGTAGACGGCAGCGCCGTCAGGCGTGGCGTCGAGCCAGCTCGTCAGGCCGTTCTGACGCGCCGTCTGCAGGCAGGCATCGACGAGACGCGTTGCCAAGCCACGGCGGCGATGCTTGCCTGATACCAGCACCATGCTGATCCAGGCGTTGTTGCCGGAATAGGGCAGCAGGGCTGCGGTCGCGACCAGTCGCGCACCGTCACGAATGCCGAATACCACGCCTTCATGCAGGAAGACGCGCCAATCGTCCTCGGTCTGGTTCCATTGCGCCTCAGTCGACAGCACCAGCCCGGCCAGCGCGTCGTCGATGCCGAGCTTCAGGATGGGCGGGGCGTCAGTAGCGGCCATCGCGCACCTCGTATTTGGTGGGCTTGCCGAGGCTCGGCATCGCGCGCGAGACCCAATCCGCGGTCCAGGCGATCAGCTGCTCGGTATCGACGACCGGCAGGTCGAACAGCTCGACCGCCTTTGACGTGTCGGTCAGCCACGCCGTCGGCTCCTCCTTGCCGGTCAGCACTGGGGCGCGGCCAAACCTCGTGCCGAATTTTTCGGCGAGATCGCGGACCGCCAAAATCTCGTGGCCGCTGACATTGATCGGCGAGGTCGGGGTGGTGCAATGGGCGAGGCAGCGCAGCGCCTGCGCGGACGCATCGCCCTGCCAGATGAAATTGACATGGCCCAGGCTGACGTCGATCGGCGTGCCCGTGAGCACTTTTGTGGCGATATCGTGCAGCACGCCATAGCGCATATCGATCGCGTAATTGAGGCGGAACAGCCGCCCCGGCGTTCCGAACTTATGCGAGAAATGCTCGAACATCCGCTCGCGACCGACGCAGGATTGCGCGTACTCGCCGGGCGGATTCGGCGCCATGTCCTCGGTCGAGCCTTTGCCGTCGACAGGGACAAAGGGATAGATGCAGCCGGTCGAGAACGCCACGATGCGCGAGGACGGGAAGGCCTGGGCCACCAGGGCGGGCACGTGCGCATTCATCGCCCAGGTCAGCGACAGATCGCCCTCGGCGCCGAATTTTCTACCGGCCATGAAGACGAGGTTCGGCGCTTTCGGCAGCGATTGGATCGCGCGCTCGTCCATCAGGTCGCAGTTGATCGTTTCGACCCCGTGCGCGTGCAGCCAGTCCTTCACGCCGGCGTCGCTGAAGCGGGCCACGCCGATGATCCGGCGATCCGGCGCGGCGGCCTTCGCTAGCCCTGCCAGCGTCGGGCCCATCTTGCCGGCGACGCCGAGGATCAAGATGTCGCCCTCGACCTTGGCGAGGTCGTCGATCAGGGCCTGGGTCGGCCGGCACAAGAGCTCGTCGAGCGCAGCGATATCGGGGATGGTCTTCGGCAGGGTCTGGCGGGTGAGCAGCATGGATTTGGTCCTTGGGTCTGCCGTTGTCAGGTCTGTCGTTGTCAGGTCTGTCTTGCGTCGCCGACCACGAACATGCGTTCGAGGGCGAGCACAAGGCCGTAGAGAGCGACGCCCAGCAGCGTGAGCAGCACGACCGCCATCACCATCGCGGGCGTGTCGAGCGAAGACTGCACCTGGATCATGAGGTAGCCGAGCCCGCGCTCGGAGGCGATGAACTCGCCGACGATGGCGCCGGCGACCGCCAGGATGGCGCCGACCTTCATGCCGGAGAAGATGTAAGGCAGCGATCCCGGCAGCTGGATCTTGCGGAACAGCGTCCAGCGCGAGCCGCGCAGCGATTTGACGAGATCAAGCAGGTCAGGTTCGACCTCGCGCAAGCCCCGCGCGGTGGTGAGCAGGATCGGAAAGAAGCAGATGCTGAAGGCGATCAGGATATTCGGCACGATGCCGTAGGAGAACCAGACGATGAAGAGCGGGCCAAGCGCGACCTTCGGGATCATGTTCAGCGTCACGAACAGCGGCAGCAGCACGAGGCTGAGCAGCGGCGCCCAGCTGAAGATTACAGCGAGCGCGACGCCGACGAAGGCGCCGAGCGCGAAGCCGCCGAGGATCTCGAGCGCTGTCACCAGCGTGTTGCTGCCCCAGGCATAGCTCGCGGTGCCCAGCGTCTGGATCGTCGCCAGCGGGGAGGGCAGGATGAATTTCGGCACGTGGAAGGCATCGACCGCGATCTGCCAGAGCACGAGCACGGCGAGGTGCACGATCAGGATGATCGCAAAGCTACGCGAAGCGCGTGCGCTGTCTCCTGCCACCGATTGCTCCCTGTTGGCGCGGCGGCGATGCCGCAAGTCGCAAGCCTAACCGCCCTCGGAGCAAGTTTCAACCAATTGGTTGATTAGGGCCGGAGCGACTGCAGCACCAGATCGGCGACGTGCCGGCGGCGGGCGCGGCGCTGGGCGCGGCTCGACAGGTCCTTGCCGAAGATCGCCGACAGCGTCGGGGTGTTGGAGAAGAAGAAATAGCTGAGGCCTGCAATGGAGATATAGAGTTGGACCGGATCGATCCCCTTGCGGAACGCGCCCGCGCGCACCCCCTCGTTGAGGATGTGGGAGACGCTCTTGACCAGCGGGGAATGCATCGCCTCCAGCCGGGTCGAGCCGCGGACGTGGCGGGCGCCGCCGCGGTTCTCGTCGTTCAAAAGCACGATGAAATCAGGGTTTGCGGCCAGATGGTCGAACGAGGCTTCGATCAGCCTGCGGATCGCCTTCTCCGGCGGTAGACCTTCGAGATTGAGCTTCCGCTCCTGCTCGCGGATGTCCTCATAGACCCATTCGAGCACGGCGAGGTAGAGCGCGTCCTTGTCGCCGAAATAGTGGTAGACGAGCTGCTTGTTGACGCCGGCGCGCTCGGCAATCTCGTCGACGCGGGCGCCGGCAAAGCCGTGGCGGGCGAATTCCAGGCGCGCCGCGGTCAGCAGCTTCTTGCGGGTGGCGACGGGATCGCGGCGCTGTGGCACGGTGTCGCCAGATCGTTTTGCGGGCATTTCCAACCAAACAGTTGACAAGTTGAAGGCGGGCTTGTTGCATTGGTATCCTCACAAGCGGAGAGCGACAAGCCGGGTCGCTGGCATGAGGAGGGATGCGATGAAGCGTTTGCAGGCGGCGGGCTCGGCCCTGGTCTTGACCCTGATGCTCGGTGTGCCGGCGGCGCCAGCGAGCGCAGGCGAGGCGGTGAATCTGATCCTCAACTGGACGCCGACCGCCGATCACTCGCCCTATTATTACGCCAAGGCGCAGGGCTGGTACGAGAAGGCCGGCATCGACCTGACGATCGAGACCGGCAAGGGCTCCGGCGTCTCCGCCGCCAAGGTCGGCTCCGGCGGCTCGCCGTTCGGCGTTGCCGATCTCGCCACCATGCTGGTGGCCAAGAGCAAGGGCGCCGACACGGTTGCCGTGATGAGCGTCTATGCCAATACCGGCCAGACCTTCTACTGGCTGAAGAGCCACGGCGTGAACGGGGTGAAGGATTTTGCCGGCCACAAGATCGGCAATCCGCCCGGCGATGCCTCGCGCGTGATGTGGCCGGCCTTCGCCAAGGCCGCGGGGCTTGCGCCCGACTCCGTCGGCTTCGTCAATGTCGGACCGACCGCGAAGATCGCGGCACTGAAGAGCCACACCGTCGACATCATCAGCGACTTCTACAACGAGCACGATCTGAAGGTGATCGAGTTCGGGCCCGACCTCGGCTACGTCAACTGGAAGGACATCGGCCTCAATCCTTACGGCAATTCGCTGATCGTCAACGGCGCTTACTTGCAGAAGAATCCGAAGGTCGTCGAAGACTTCGTACGCGTCACGCAGAAGGCCTTTGCGGCGTGCGTCGCCGACGCCACGCCGTGCCTGAAGGCGCTGCTCGACCAGGTCTCCGGTCTCGACAAGGAGAACCAGGAGCGCCAATGGGAGCGCATCAAGTTCCTGATGACGGACGAGTTCACCACCACCAAGGGTCTCGGCTGGATCGACGGCGAGCGGATGAAGAAGGATTACGATCTGGTGCAGACCTATCTCGGCATGGAGAAACCGTTTGACGTCTCGACAGCGTTCACGACGAAGATGCTGGATCCTGATATCAAGATGGATGCGAGCAAGGTGAAGAAGTAGGGCATCTGTAGCCCGGATGGAGCGAAGCGTAATCCGGGACGGTGCATCTGCGGCGATAGGTTTCCCGGATTGCGCTGCGCTCCATCCGGGCTACGGGCCGCGGGCAGATCTGCCTCCGCATACTCCGTCATTGCGAGCGTAGCGAAGCAATCCAGACTGCTTCTACGGAGGCAGTCTGGATTGCTTCGTCGCGAGGGCTCTTCGCAATGACGGTTTGGGGGTGGCGAGCGCTACTCTATCTCCCGTCACCCTCCGCGCAACGGCAAAGCCGTTGTCGCTCGGGGTGGCCGCTTCTTCAGCGGCCCTCGAAGGGCGACGGCCCGGCTGCATCGGGGCCGTGCATCCTTCGAGGCTCCCCATGGGACGCTTTGCGTCCCATGCCTCGCGCCTCAGGATGACGGGGCGGGGGCGGTGCCCGCCGCTAGAGCCTGTTTGCCAGCCCAGCCAACCCATCCCTCCCCACGTAACCCCATGGAGAAATTAACCGGCCGTTAACCATATCAGCCGCATCGTTAACCATTCAATAACAGGGAACGAGTCGGCCGCTATGGAGGCTGCAGTCAAATCTCAACGCCAAATGGTGCGCCTGCGCGGGCGCTCATACGTGGCCTTCGTGTTCACGCCGACGGTTCCGGTCCAGGACTGGCTGCACGAGATCGACGCCACCATCGCCCGCTCGCCGGGCTTCTTTGCCGGCCGGCCCGTGGTGATCGACCTGTCCTCGGTCGATCTGAGCCAGTCCGGCATCGGCCATTTGCTCACCAGCCTGCAGGACCGCAACATCCGCGTGCTCGGCATCGAGGGCGTGGAGGAGGATCGGCTGACGCCGTCCATGCCGCCGCTGCTCTCGGGCGGGCGGAGCTGCGTGGTCGAGCCGAGCGCGCCCAAGAAGTCCGAGGCGAAGACCGAGGCAAAACCGACCTCGCTGCTGCTCGATAGCCCCGTGCGCTCGGGTCAGACCGTGATCTTCCCGGAAGGCGACGTCACCATTCTGGGCTCGGTCGGCTCCGGTGCGGAGGTCGTTGCCGGCGGCTCCATCCACATCTACGGCGCGCTGCGTGGCCGCGCCATGGCGGGCGTGAACGGTCACACCAGCGCACGCATCTATTGCCAGAAGATCGAGGCCGAACTGCTTGCGATCGATGGCTTTTACCAGACTGCGGACGACATCGACGCCGCCTTGCGCGGCAAGCCGGCGCAGGCCTGGCTGCAGGGGAATACCATGCGAATTACAGCACTGAACTGACCAGCAAAGGAGACATTTCAGATGAGTAAGGTACTGGTCGTGACATCAGGCAAGGGCGGGGTCGGCAAGACCACGACGACCGCCGCGCTGGGGGCTGCGCTGGCGCAGCGTGGCGACAAGGTCGTCGTCGTCGATTTCGACGTCGGCCTGCGCAACCTCGACCTCGTCATGGGCGCCGAACGCCGCGTCGTGTTCGACCTCATCAACGTGGTGCAGGGCGTCGCAAAGCTGCCGCAGGCGCTGATCCGCGACAAGCGGCTGGAGAATCTCTGGCTGCTGCCGGCCTCGCAAACCCGCGACAAGGACGCGTTGACGGAAGAGGGCGTCGGCAAGGTCATCGACGATCTGCGCGGCCGCTTCGATTGGGTGATCTGCGACAGCCCGGCCGGCATCGAGCGCGGCGCCTCTATGGCGATGCGCTTCGCCGACGAGGCGGTGATCGTCACCAATCCCGAAGTCTCCTCAGTGCGTGATTCCGACCGCATCATCGGCATGCTCGATTCCAAGACGGTGCGGGCCGAGAAGGGCGAGCGGGTCGAGAAGCACATCCTCATCACCCGCTACGATGCCTCGCGCGCCGCGCGCGGCGAGATGCTGACCATCGACGATATCCTCGAGATCCTTGCCACGCCCCTGCTCGGCATCATCCCCGAGAGCCAGGACGTGTTGAAGGCCTCCAATGTCGGCACGCCGGTGACGCTGTCGAACGCGGACGGCGCACCGGCGCGGGCCTATATCGACGCGGCCCGCCGGCTGTGCGGCGACACCGTGCCGATGCAGGTGCCGGCCGAGCGCAAGCGCTTCATGGATCGTCTGCTGCGACGGAGGGCTGCATGAGCATGGGTCTGCTTCGGCTTCTCCGCGGCAAGAAGGCCTCCGCACCCGTCGCGCGCGAACGGTTGCAGATCCTGCTCGCCCATGAACGCGGCATGCGCGGCCAGCCCGATCTGCTCGGTGTGCTGCGTGAGGAGATCCTCGCGGTCGTGTCCAAGCATGTGACGCTGGATCCGACCAAGGTCATCGTGCGGCTCGAGCGCGGCGACGAGGTGTCGACCCTGGAGGTCGATATCGAGGTGCCCAACGATATCGAGCGCAAGAAGGCGGCGGTCGCGTAGGACGCGACTGACGACGACCCATTTGGGGTGGGTGAGAAGGCGGTCCGCTGGGCATAGCGGGCCGCCTTTGTCGTTCGTGACACTCACGTTCCCGGGCTTGCCGACGTGATCGACGACGGGCGGAACGGTACTTGCGGCGAAATCGTTGTCGAAGACCGCGGAGAGCCGAGCCAGGCCCCGCGGCTTCGTCAGACGGAGAGCGCCCATGATGTCCGAGGTCCAGATTCATACCGTTGCACGGCAGATGCTCGAACGGCACGGTTTTGCTGCGATCGCGAAGGCCGCCGAGCAGGCCCAGGCCTGCGAGGGCCGCGGCGAGGGCGATGAGGCCAGGGAGTGGCGTCACATCGCCGACGCCATGAAGATCATACGTGGGCCTCACCAGAGTTGACCGCCGGATAGGAAGCCCTTCAGCGTTCCTCGCGGTCCGGCCCCGGTGACCGGGATCGATGCTGCGTTTGCGGCTGACCGCGCTCGCCTGTCTCCTTGCACGGGAGCTGTTCCCACGATCCGTCCGGCGCCTGCTGATAGGCGCTGCACGAAGACGACGTGGTCGTTTTGTCTTCGGCCTTTTGGGCGTCGGAATTCTTTGCCTGTGCCGGGGCGACCAGCGCTGCGCTCACCGCGAGCACGCCGGCGACAATGAGATGCGTCATCCGCATTTGGGCTTCTCCTGTGCGAAGAAGCCCGCATGCTGGCGAGGAATGTGACGATTTTTGGCCAAACGCAGGTTCCGTCGCGGCGTGCTTAACGCCGCGAAAGCTGCCGGCTAACCGCCCTTGGCGCGGATCAGGCCGGCGAGGTTGGTCTTCTGGGCCTCGCACCAATTGGGCATGCCGAGGCGGCGCTGGTTGAGATCGGTCGCCTGGGTGGCCACCGCGACCTCGGCCATCAAATCGTCGTCCTGCTTCTCGCCCATCTTGCCGCCGGTGTGCATCCAGGCAATCGCCTTGCGGACTTTCTCGGTGGTGCCTTGGGGCAGGTGCATCTGCTCCGCCTTCTGCACCAGGTCCTGGTAGGCGACGTCCGTGCCTGGACATTCGACCTTGGCGGCGAAGGCCTGCAAGACCAGCGTGACGTAGGTCGAACGTGGGTGGTCATCGGCCTGGGCCGGAGCGGCGATCAGCAACAGGCCAGCGATCAGCAAACCGTAGCGCATCCTTAGGTGTCTCCTCCATTTTTTGAGAGGCTAGCGTCCAGCAGGCCGCTCGGCAATGGTGCCGAGGCGAATTTGTAGCTTCCCACTGCGGTGCGCTATCGTCGCCCGAAATCCGGCCGCGGAGAGCGACATGAGCCTGTTCAGCACGCCGTTCGATCCTGCCCGTGACACGGCACTCGTCACCGGCGCGGGCAACGGCATCGGCCGCGCGATCGCGCAGGCCCTGGTCGGCGAGGGCGTCCGGACCGTGTTCGCCGACGTGAACGCCGAGCGGGTGACCGCCGCGATCAGCGCCAGCGCGAAGCCTGAACTGGCGGTGCCCTGGGTCGGCGATCTCGCCGAGCTGGATGCCTGCGACGCACTGCTTGCCGCCGCGGACGCAGCATTGGGCGAGATCACGCATTTGGTCCACAGTGCATCGCCGCCGCGGCGGGAGGCCGATCATGTGCTCGCGGTCGATCGCACCATCTGGCAGCAGATGCATGCCGTCAATCTCGATGCCGGCTTTCACCTGGCGCGCGAGCTCGCAAAGCGGCTGATCGCAGCGAAGCGGCCGGGCTCGTTCCTGTTTCTCACCTCGCTGCATGCGGGCACGCCGCGCAACCTGCCGCACTATTCGACGGCGAAGGCGGGGATGGCGATGCTGGTGAAGGAGCTGGCCAAATCGTTTGGCCGCTATGGCATCCGCGTCAACGCGCTGGTGCCCGGCGCGATCGCGGCCGGCGGGTTCGTTGCGGATCCTGCGCTGGCGCGACACATTCCGCTCGGGCGTCTCGGCGAGGCCAACGACCTCGCACCGATGGCGCTCACGGTGCTGTCGAACAAGCTGTCCGGTTACGTCACCGGTGCGACCTTCGTCGTCGACGGTGGATTGTCGCTGACGAACTGGTTCGAACCGCCGTCCTTTGACGAATAGTCAGCGTCGCCAGGCCGGCACCGGATCAAGCGGTGTCCGATAGAGCTCGTTGTCGTCGCGATCGGTGACGCGCACCGCGCAGCCTTTCTGTTGCAGCTCCGGCTTGACCTGCGACAGCTCGGTCGCCAGTTGATCGGCGCGATCCGAGGCGACCTCGATGTCTTCGAGAATGATTCCGCCCTGATTCCTGAACTCTTCACCAACCACAAGATCGAAAGAGTAGTACGGCATCCGAATTCCCCGATGTGAGGAGCTGAGCCTCAGTGGAAGTCTCAGCGCATGTCGGATGGTACCACTGAGTCGATACCTGGCACATGAACGGCCGCGCAATCTCTGTGCTTATGGCGCAGAAATGATGTGCAGCATGTGGGAGCATTAACATTTAATTAAATATGTCGGCATGATCATGAGGGCATGGAATTGCAGCAGAACCGGGCTCCGGGAACCGGCAGCTGCAAGAGAAGGCCGCCGGCATAGATCCCGACGGCCTTTTCTCTTGAGCGCAAGATGACCTGCGCGTCGCTTTCCGTAATTGCCCGGACTCAACGCGTGACACCGACTCGGACAGCGTACGCGACGTCGTCGCAGCGCACCGCGTTGTTGCGAGGTCTGGTGCTAGCGCAACGGCATCGGCGGACGCACGATTGGTCCGTCGTCATCGGCAACGGCTTGAGTCGTGGTGACAGGTGCGGCCTGTGGCGGCGGCATCGCGGTAGCCTGCGACGGCGGCGGCGGAGGTGCGAGCGGCGCAGGCGAATAAGCCGGCATGTAAGTGTGCGACACGACCGGTTTCGGTTTGCGAACCGGTGGCGGTGACGGAGCGCGTGGCGGGGCCGCAGCAGTGCGTGCGCGCGGATCGACAGGCTTGACCTCAGCTGTCGGTTTCGGCGCGGGCGGCTTCGCCATCTCGCGCGCCATCTGCTCCTGTCCGGCCTTCAACTCGGCGATGTTGGCCTTGAGCTGCTCGATCTGCTGCGTCATCGCGGCGAGGTCGCGCGTCATCGATTGCACCGCCTGTGCTGCATCGGACGACGATGTTGCCGCAGGCGCGGCGGCTGCAACCTGGGTCGCAGGCGGCGCTACAGGTTGATCGGCCGTTGGATCGACCGCCGCTTGTGCCGCAGGCGGGGCAGCTTGCTCCACGGGCGCTGCGGCCTGCGCGGCGGCGACCGGCGCGGTCTGCGACGTGGCGGTCAAGGATGTGGACGGCAGCAGCGACACCACGACCGGGGTCCATTCGGCGAGCATCTGTTTGGCGGTATCGCCGTGCTTCTCCCAGGCCACGGCGGCGGCTGCGCTTCCTCCCGCAAACAGGAACGTGACGAATGCACCGCGCAGCCACCTGCCCACGGCAGATCGCTTCCGCGGGCCACTGCCATCGCTCGCTGCGACACGTATGGCCGTATCGACAGAGGGTGGGGGCGCCGCCGGCGGCTCCGAGACAGGACTGAACCTGGGCTCCAGAGAGATTTTGCGCTCTAGCGAGAATTTGGGCTCCGGCGCAAATTTCGGTTCCGGACGCGTCGTGACGTCAGGCGCGAGCGCCGGCGCAACGCTGACGGGGCGCGAGGCCAGCACGATGTCGGGCGAAATCTGAATCGCGTCGTGCGGATCGTTGTCCTTGACCGTGTCCTTCACGATCTCATCGACGATTTGCTTAGGGTTCAGCGTCGCGAGCATCGCAGCTCCTTTGAAGCCCAGATGTTTGAAACCCGGGTGTTAAGTCCTGGTCGTCCGCATTGGCGCGAGCCGATCTGTTGAGGCGAGCCCCCCAAACTGACGAGCCCGGCCGATGACGCACGAGTCCAGCCGGGTTTGACCAAAGCAAGGCGAGGGGATGGAGATGATGCGACCCTCCCTTCGCCGTTTGTGGTGATGGAACCCACTTTGTCGAACACGCGCACGTGTTCCGCGCTGCCTTGTTTTCAGCACGATTTTGGCAGCATCTGGGGAGGCTGGGGGCGCTGCTATCCGCTATCGGGGGCCGGCGGTGCCAAGATCTTTAATCGCTTTGTTCGTTGTTGCCTTGCTGCCGCTGGGCGGCTGCATGCAGGCAACGCTTTCGCCGTCGACCGACGCGAGCATGACGCCGCGCGACCGGCAGTTGCTCGCGCATACGCCTTACGCGCAGGCGAACGTGCCGGAGCAATATCTCCGTCACGTCGTCGACTACCACCGCAAGGAGCAGCCGGGCACCATCCTCGTCGATACCGACGCGCGCTACCTCTATTACGTGCTGCCGGAAGGCAAGGCGATCCGCTACGGCGTTGCGGTCGGCGAGGAAGCCATGGCGTTCTCCGGCGTCGCGCGGGTCGGCCGCTTGGCGGAATGGCCGGACTGGGTTCCGACGGCAGATATCCAGGCGCGGCTTGGACCGTATCCGGCGCGCGTTCCCGGCGGTCCCGCCAATCCGTTGGGCGCGCGCGGCATCTATCTCTATGCCGGCAACAAGGACACGCTCTACCGCATCCACGGCACCAACCAGCCGGAATATATTGGGCAAGCGATCTCGTCAGGGTGCATCCGCATGCGCAACGAGGACGTGATCGATCTGTACGACCGGGTGAAGCTCAATTCGATGGTCGTGGTGCTGCCGCCCGGACAGAACGCGCAGGCCGAGACCGGCTCGCGCTGGCGCGGGTGAGCCAAGTTTACGCCAGCGCGCTAGTCCTCGCGCGCGGGCCCCTCTCGTCCTAATTCTCAGGCCGAGCGATTCGCCATTGCAGCGTCGTCGCGTTGCCGTTGGCATCGCCCGGCGTCTTGTCGGCGGCCGAGGTGTAGAGCGGGCGGTAGCGGTATGCCCACATCCTGCTGCCGTCGTCGCGGCTGATCACGGTGAAGTCGCCGATGGCCCTGGCGTCGGTCGTTGCGGGCAATGGCACCCAGCTCTCGGTGCACTTGCCGTTGCAGTTCGACGATTTGCCGGTGGTATCGCGCTCGTAATAATAGAGCGTCATGCCCTTGAGATCGACGAGCTTGGGACCCTGCTTGGTAATGACCACCTTCGCCGGTGCGGTCGTTGCCTCGGGCTTGGGCGGAGGAGGGGCATCGCCGCCGCCATGGCCGTTTGCGAGCGCATGTCCGGTCGAGAGCGCGAGGGCCGCGGCCACAACGAGGAACCTCAACATCCGAACCCCCCAAACCGCAAAGTTAATCGCGCGTTAAGCGCAGAATGTTGCCGACCCTAACAGCCGAAGGTTAGTTCCTGGTTTCGGAGGGCTGCGACAATTGCGTACAAAAATACCGGATCATGTCTGCATGTCGCGGAGCGGCGCGCGGCTCAGATCGTTGCCGGCCGCAATCGTCTTGCGCAGCAGCCGCATCAATTCCTCGCTCTCCTTCGCGCTGAGGCCACGCAGCATGATGCGCTGCGCCGATTCCACGGCCGGCGTGATCTTCCGCAGCGTGCGCCGGCCCTCGTCGGTAACCTCGAGCTCGCGGGCGCGGCGGTCGCGGCTGGAGGCGCGGCGCTCGACCAGCTTCTTCTGCACCAGGCGATCAATCACGCCGGTGATGGTGGTGCGGTCATAGGCGATCAATCCTGCGAGCGTCACCTGGTCGAGCCCCGGATTGGCCTTGATGGTCGCGAGCGCGGCATATTGCACCGGCGTCAGGTCGAAGCCGGCATCTTCGACTTCGGCCAGAAACACGGCGACCGCGATCTGCTGGAACCGGCGCGCCAGATGCCCGGGCATGTCGTTGTTGTCTTTCACCGAATTCTCCGTTTGGACAAGGGCGGTGCGGATCGTTGACAAGTATACTGATCGTCAGCATACTGAGCAATATCAAAACAGAGCGTTGACGGGAGAGGTTCATGCAATTCCATCTGAATGGATTTCAGCCGGGCGATCCCGAGATTGCCGATCCTGCCGAGCGCGTTCAGGCCTCTGGCGCAGCGGGCGCCGTGCCCGCCGAGGTCGATGTCCTTATCGTCGGCTGTGGCCCTGCGGGCCTCACGCTCGCCGCCCAGCTTGCGCAATTCCCCGACATCAAGACCTGCATCGTCGAGCAAAAGCCGGATCGGCTACTGGTCGGGCAGGCCGACGGCATCGCCTGCCGGACCATGGAGATGTTTCACGCCTATGGCTTCAGCGAGCGCGTGCTGAAGGAGGCCTATTGGGTCAACGAGACGACGTTCTGGAAGCCGGACGAACGCTCGCCCGAGACCATCATCCGGAGTGGCCGCGTGCAGGACGTCGAGGACGGGCTGTCCGAATTCCCGCACGTCATCCTCAACCAGGCGCGCATCCACGACGGCTTTCTCGACGTCATGCGCAAAGCGCCGGCCAAGCTGGAGCCCCATTACAGCCGCCGCCTGATCGACCTCGCGGTCGATCAGTCCGCGGGTGACGACCAACATGCCGTGACGGTGCGGCTCGAACGCGTCGATGCCGGGAACGAAGGAAAGATGGAGACGATCAGGGCGTGTTATGTCGTTGGCTGCGATGGCGCCCGCAGCACGGTGCGCAAGTCGATCGGCCGCGAGCTGCACGGCGATTCCGCCAACCACGCCTGGGGCGTGATGGACGTGCTGGCCGTGACCGATTTTCCGGACATTCGCTTCAAGTCGTTGATTCAGTCGGCGAAGGACGGCAGCCTGCTGATCATTCCTCGGGAAGGCGGTTACATGGTTCGCATCTATGTCGAGCTCGCCAAGCTCGAGGCCGGCGAACGCGTCGCGAACCGCAACATCACCGCCGACGAAGTGATCGCGAAAGCACAACGGATCCTGAAGCCGCATACGCTCGAGGTGAAAGAGATCGCCTGGTGGTCGGTCTACGAGATCGGCCAGCGCCTAACCGACAAGTTCGACGACGTGCCGGAGGGCGAGGTCGCCAGCCGCCTGCCGCGCATGTTCATCGCCGGCGATGCCTGCCATACCCACAGCCCGAAGGCGGGGCAGGGCATGAATGTCTCGATGCAGGACGCATTCAATCTTGGCTGGAAGCTCGCCGCGGTGCTGCGCAAGCAATGCGTCCCACAGCTGTTGCATTCCTATTCCGCGGAGCGCCAGGCGGTCGCCAAGGAGCTGATCGATTTCGATCGCGAATGGGCGGGAATTCTCGCCTCCGCCGCCAAGACCGGCGGCGCCGATGCCGTCAAGACGCAGGACTATTTCGTCAGGCACGGCCGCTACACCGCCGGCACGGCCACGCATTACAGCCCGTCGCTTCTCACCGGTGCGGCGTCGCATCAGCACCTCGCGCAAGGCCTCATCATCGGCAAGCGCTTCCATTCCGCCCCGGTGATCCGGCTTGCCGATGCAAAGCCGGTCCATCTCGGTCATGCCGCGCAGGCCGACGGCCGTTTCCGCATCTATGCGTTTTCGCCCGCCGAAGATCCTGTCGCCGCAGGCTCGGCCATTCGCGCGCTGTGCAATTTCCTCGCCGAGGTCAGGGAGTCGCCGGTCCGGCGATATACGCCTGACGGCGCCGACATCGACAGCGTGATCGATCTGCGCGCGGTGTTCCAGCAGGGCCATCGCGATCTCGCCATCGAGGCGATGCCGCCACTGCTGCTCCCGCGCAAGGGGCGCTTTGGTTTGTGCGACTACGAAAAGATGTTCTGTCCGGACCTCAAGAGCGGCCACGACGTTTTCGCAATGCGCGGTATCGATCGGACAGCCGGCTGCATGGTCGTGGTGCGGCCCGATCAGTATGTTGCGACCGTGGTGCCGCTCGATGATTTCGCCGGGCTAGCATCGTATTTCGACGCGTTCATGTTGCGGCTCAAATGACGGTTCGGGAGCGTCGCTTGCGCGCCGCTCGATGAACGGCGGATGAATATTGAACCGCGCGTAGCGTGCGTTTCATTCTTTCGGCGGATGAGATCTCCGCACACGGAACGCCTGTTCCGATTGCGCGTTCCGACTCGAAAGAGGAGGAACACGCCATGAAATTCAAGACCGTTTTACTTGCCGCATTGCTGCTCGCGCCAACGGCCGCATTGGCCGCGCCGGGCATCGTCACCGTCTCGACCGGCTTGCGCGCCGGGCCGGGTACGGGTTTTCCGCTGGTTGATCGCATCCCCGAGGGCGCCCGCGTCAACATCCATGGCTGCCTGCGCGGCAATGCCTGGTGCGACGTCAGCTTCTCAGACGATCGCGGCTGGGTGTCGTCGCAATATCTCGAATATCTCTATCGCACCACTATGGCGGACGTTCCTGGTATCGACGCCACGCCTATTGGAATAATTACTGGAGCTCGCATCAGAGCGTCGCGACGCGGATGACGATTGATCCGCGCGCGGCCCGGATCGGTCGCGCAGCAACGCGCGACGCGGCGATCGCACTCGAACGCAGTGGCGTGCGCGGCAAGGGTGGGGCGGCGATCTCCGGACGTGATCTCAGGACGGCGCGGCCGGACGCTGCCATCACCAAGCGCGATGCTGCGATTGCGGCCGACCGGACTCGCGCCGGCCGCAGCGAGCGCATCGCGAATGAGCGCACTGCCGTGCAGACCCGTAGCCCGCGCGAGGCCCAAGGGCGCATGATGCACGACCATGCTGCGAGCCGCGCCGCCGTGCGCGCGCAGCCGATGACGCGTGCGAATGAGGCGCCGCGCGTGTCGGCCGCGCCTGCGGCTCGACCTGCGATGCCCCACGTCGCTCGGCCGAATGTCAGCCACGGTTCGCCGATGAATGCCCGGGCGCAGATGCCGGCGCCGCGCGCGGCGGCACCTGCAGTGCCGCACCCCGGCGGCGGCGCTTCCCACATCAACGCCGCGCCCCGTGGCGGCGGTGCACCGGCCGGCGGCCCCGGCGGCGGCCATCAGAAGCACTAGCGTAGCCAGGAAAGCCCGGCCCTCGTGCCGGGCTTTTCTTTGCCAAGCTCGAGGTCGCGACAATTTAAGTCGGTTTTTCGCGGACAGATTTCATCGATCGTAACATGTCTACCCAAAGCTGTAAGCATCCACTCGGGGCAGCGGGGCACGGGAGGATGACATGAGACAGAGCCAGGCGGAGTCGCGCCGCCAAAATGTCGCGAAGCGTTCGATGACGAAAGAGGCCAAACAACTGACCGGCCTGATTGCCGGATTACGGGAATCCCTCAAAGGGATCCAAAAGGAACGGACGAGCACGAAGCTCACCGGCGCCGAGATGGGTATGCTCGACGAGCGCCGCAACAACCTGCTGCTCACCATCGCAGCCCTCGACGATCGCCTCTCGGCCGTGCAGGGGCTGATTGATCTCGGTCGCCCCCACATCATCCGCGTGCACTAGCGGAGCTCGGGCATGGGGCGATAGGTTCCGTTGCCGATGTGACGGGCCGTCCCGGCGGCGGACCCAGCACGAATCCAGTCGGCCCTATGCCGTCGCAGGCGGGGCAAGCCTGCGACGGATGGAAATCGCATTCCCGTGGGGCACGCCGTTGCCGGCCGCCAGCGCTATGCTTTGCGGATGGCATCAAATTGCCACGCTCCCGGCGAATTGCCGCCAAAGCCCGCTGCCACGAGGAGGCTGGGTGCAGGGCGACGCAAGGGGATGCGAATTGGCCTACAAAATGGTCGCAGAACGCGACAACGAGAAGTACAGTTTCGCTCGCGAGAGCCGGCTGCTCATCGTGGCGAAGGCGAAGGTGTGGGCGAGCGAGGGGTGGCGGGTCGTCATCACCGATCAGGACGGCAAGGCCTACGCACCGCCCGAATTCGATCAGCTGTCAGCGGCGTGACCTCAGGACGGGGCGAGGGGGCGACATTTGACATCACTGTTTCGGCCGGGGCGCGACCGGATCGTGCCCGTGATGACTTTTGCAGCCGCCGCCATCGTTCTGACGGTGACGGTTGCAGCCGCGCAAAATCTCGATGCCGGCAAGTCACCCGCCAAGCTCTTCGCTGACGGCTGTGCGAGCTGCCATCGCAGTCCGCGCGGCCTCGCCAAGGGCCGCTTCAGCCTGACGTTGTCCTGGTTCCTGAAGGACCATTACGCGACCAGCTCGGACTCGGCCAAGATGCTTGCCGCCTATCTGGAATCGGTCGACGAGCCGCCGCCGCGCGCCGCGGCCAAGTCCGCCAAGAAGCCCGCGCGATCCGCGCCGCGTCCGTCCAAGCCGGTGCAGAGCCAGTAGCTTGCTCCGCTAACCGCGCCGATAGGTCTGCGTGAGCAGCCGTGCGTGCACGGCGCGCAGCTCGGCGCTCATGCGCGTCTGTCCCGTCGTGACATAGGAGAGCCAGGCGCCGTCGGCGGCCAGACGCACCATTTGCAGATCGGGCGCGCCGTCGGTCGTGCGATGACGCTTCAGGCGCGCCTTGATCCAGTCGTTCCAGAGCCGGCGCAGCGGCGGATCGGTGACGACGACCATGCTCAATGCCGCCCATGGGGTCGCAAAGCCAAACGCCTTGCCCGTGAACACCGCATTCACATAGGCCCGCGTGAAGCTGCCGCGTGGCTTCGGATCGGCTTCAACTGCGGCGTCGATTTCGGCATCGACGCGGGCCAGGAGGTCGGCAAACAGGCCCTCGATCAGCGCCTGCTTGCTGCCAAAGTGGTGAAACAGCCCGCCCTTGGTGACGCCGGCCGCCGCTGCGACCGCCTGCACCGTGACACCGGCGACGCCGTGGTCCATGGCGATTGCAGCGGCCTGGTCGAGCAGGGCGCGCCGAACCTGCTCGGGCTGCTTGGCGCGGGTGTAGCGGTTTTCCGGCATCAATGCGCCGTGGTCTGCGAGAACAGGTTGATGATCACGACCCCTGATACGATCAGCGCGATTCCGACGAAGGCCGCGGCGTCCAGCATCTGACGAAACAGCACGAAGGAGACGGTGGCGGTCAGGATGATGCCGACCCCGCCCCAGATCGCATAGGCGATGCTCAAGGGGATGACGCGGATCGCGACCGACAGCGCGTAGAACGAGGCGACATAAAACAGCACCATGGCCAGCGTCGGCCACGGGCGGGTGAACTGCGCGGATTGCTGCAGGAAGGCCGATGCCGTGACCTCGAAGATGATGGCGAGGGCGAGCGCTGCGTAGGCATTGAAGGCGGAGGTCATGGTCAGCCCGGGGCGAAGAAAGATACCGCGCGGTATGTTTAGCATGCGGCGCTTGGCTTTGGCTGGGCAGCAGGTATCACATGTGAGTGACGGGCCTGCGACGTTGGCGGAATACGGCATGAAGCCGCCGCGTGATGACATTGCTGGTCAACTGTTGCGGAGCCGGTAATTTTTCAGATTTCGCCGGATGCCATCCGGGCTACGATTGCCGTGCTTGCGTCGCTCGACAATAGCCCCTACGGACCTCTTTCATGCTCGTCATCTCCATTCAAAGCCAGGTGGTCCACGGCCATGTCGGCAACAGCGCAGCCGCCTATGCCATGCAGGCGGAGGGCGTGAACGTTGCGGCGGTACCGACGACGCTGCTGTCCAACCATCCGCGCTATCCGAGCCTGCGCGGGCGGGTGCTGGAGACCGAGCTCGTCGCCGATCTCCTGAAAGGTGTGGAAGAGCGTGGGCTCGTCGACGAGGCGGCCGTGCTCGTGACCGGCTATCTCGGCTCGCCGGGCAATGCCGCCGTGATCGCCGATTTCGTCGAGCGGGCTCTCACGCGGAATGCGAAGCTCGTCTATCTCTGCGATCCCGTGATCGGCGATGACGGCCGCGTCTACGTCGCCGACGGCATTTTGGACGTGGTCCGGCACCGGCTGCTGCCGGCAGCAAACCTCACGACGCCGAACCAGTTCGAGCTTGAGTTGCTCTCAGGCCTCACGATCGCAGATGCGCAGGGCCTGCAGGCCGCGTGTGCGGCGCTGGCGGCGACCGGCAGCATCGACGTCGTCGCCACCGGTTGTACGCTCACCGATACGGCGGCGGGGCAGGTGGAGACGATCCTGTGCGCCGACGGTCAGTTGTCGCGCTTCGCGACGACGCGCCTGCCCATCCGCCCCTACGGCACCGGTGATCTCCTCACTGGTCTGATCGCGGCCCACCTGGCCAAGGGCCAAGCGATCGAGACCGCGGTGCGGCTTGCGGTCGAGACGATTTTTGCGGTGCTGGGGCGCACGCAGGATGCCGGCACGGCCGAGATGCGGTTGGTACCGCTGCCGGGCCGCGCGACGTAACAGTCTCAGGTCGCGCGCTTGCCGGTCGATTGCGCCGATTTCTGCGGCTTCGCGGTACCCCTCTGCTCGCGTGCGGCCTGGGCCTTTGGTGGTTTTGCGTGGGCCGCCGCGCGCACCACCCTCTTGGACTTCACGCTGGCGACTTGCTTTCCGTCGCCCGTGCCCCGGCGCGAAATGTACTCCTGGCCGTCGACGGGGCCGACATGCGGCGGATCGCGGCCGAGATAGGGCCGGCCGATGCCGTATGCCTTGCCGTTGGCGTCGACCCACTTCCACAGGATTTCAGTCGAGACCCAGCGCTGCGCGCGGTTATTCCCCTGGGTGCTGACGATATCGGCCGCCATGCCATGGCCGTAGCCGCCGCGCGTGCTGCCGCCATGATAGGAACGGTCGGAGGCGGCCTTCAGGCCGCTCGCGATCGACTGGCGATAGTCGTCGCGGAACGCACTGGTGATTCCGGGCGAGAGGCCGGCGGCTTCCGCGGCGAGCAGCGTGCGAAACAGCTTTCGCTTGAAGCTCTTGTCCATGCCGCCGATGACATAATCCATCATCGGCATGCCGGCGTGCTCGGCCGCCTTCGGATCCTTCCAGCCGAAATCCTGATCGACCAGCTTCGTGAAGCTGCGCATCACCGTGACTGTCTTGCCCTTGCGCTTGACGGTGACGGCGCGGCGCTCCTGGACCTTGATCGAGTCCTCCTTTGCGGTGCGCTGATAGAGCGTCCAGAGATAGCGATCGATGCAGGCATCCATGACGAAGCATTCGTCGAGCACGGCGACGGTGTCGGCCGGAGGTGATGCCTTGCTCGCAGGCGTAACGGGGCCGCCGGCGATCGCCGCGGGGGACAGAGCGTCCGTCGTTACGATTTCGGTGGGATCGGCAGATGCCAGTTTCACGGGCTCCGGCGCAGCGGCCGGCGTAGCCTCGCTGACGACGGGCTCTGGTTCAGGCGCTCTCTGCGGCGCGGCTGGGGCCTCCGTCGGCGGTATTAACGCCGGATCGGCCGCGGCGAGCTTGACGGCGGGGGCGGGCGTCTCGGGCACCGCTTCAGTGATCGTCAGGGCCGGTGCCGCGGCGACGGCGGCCGCGATGTCGGCGGTCAAGGCGATGCCGTCCTCGATCGCCGCAGCGTGCGGCACGTCGGCGAGGTCCAGCCGGCTGAGATCCTTCGCGCGCGAGACGGCAGCCGCATTGGCGCCGCTGTTCTCGATGAGGGCGGGGGCATAGGCGGAGAGGGAAAGCGCCAGCCAGCCGGCGAGCACCGCCGAGGGGCACGTGACCGCCACCAAAAGAGACCGCCGATCGTTCATGATCCCTGCCTCCAAACGGTTCTGCCCGAAACCCGTCTTGTCCGGACAGCGATGATGCAAACAGTCTGACGAAAACGTCTTGCACGGAAAGGCACGCAGCGCGTCGATTGTTCGGGGGACGGTGTGGCGGCGCAATGGCGCAAATCGGTGAAAACCGGCTTTTCGGGAAGGTGTTGCTGAGCTGCAACGCAGGTTCCATTGCGATTCCCGGGCGAAAATTTGCCCGCGCATTGCGCGCAACTTTGTTGCGGCGGGCGCGTTTGGTCGCCCATGACGCATTCCTCACTCCGTCCCATGGACGCCTTCGATCCCACCGAACCGGCCATCCTGCACGATCGCCTTACGGACACGATCATCACCTGGACCGCAGATCAGGCCGACGATTACAGGCGGGCCAGCCGCACGCGCGATGACGGAGCCGTGGCCTGGAAGGCCTATCTTTTCGATGGCTGGGGCAACGTGCTCGGTGGCTGAGCACTGTCCATAAAACCGTCATGTCGCGGCCGACCGTGATTCGGCCAACGCCTTGTACCTATTAAACATATCGCCATGCACCGCACGCGCCGTTGCAATGCAGCAAAGCATGTCGCAACGCAGCAAAACGCACCTAAATATGCTCCGACACTTCCACTCAGGAGCACTACCAATGAACAAGAAGACTCTGTCGATCGCCGCCGCCATCCTGACGATCGCGGGCAGCACCGCGGCTTTCGCCGCCGAGCTGCCGACTTACGAGGCCAATGGATTTCCGGTCTCGCCCTTGCAGGTCCGCGTCCTCGGTGCCGCGCATGTCGAGCAGAAGGCTGCTGCGCCGACCACGGTTGCCTCGGCCCACCAGGCGAAGGTGCTCAGCCCGCGCAAGGTGAAGACCGCCGACGTCACCACGGGCTCTGCCCGCTGATCTGACGTCGCGTGACGGCAGGTGGGTTCCGCGGAGAGGCGGGATCCACTGCCTCACCTGACGTCTTCGACGTCGACGCTGCTTGTGTATGTCGCGCGGGCATGGATTGTTGAAACTGCCTCGTGCGCATTTCGCGCCAGCGCGCATCGTGCAATGTCTCGGCACGACACCGATGCCTTGATTGAGAATCCGGCCGCGAAACAAGTTCGCGTGAATGTGCCGGTTATGTATCCCCGTTCATAACGGGCGTGATCCTTTTAACAGTTGCTTTGCACGTCGCGTTGCTTGATGCGGCGGCCGCATCGTCGCGGCCAATTTTTGAAATCATAATGGAGGCCGTCATGCCCGTTGCGCAGAAAGCCGTTGTTGCCACCGCTTCGCCGCGTGCGTTCATTCTCAAGCACGCCGCGCTGTTCGTCGCCGCCGCGCTGTTCGTGTTCGTGCTCAGCCAGACATACGGCCTCGATCTCAGCCCGGGATTTTTCTAAGCCCTCCGCGTGCGCACCGCGCGCAGGCTTGACGGCGAGCGGCCGTAGAGCTCGGCGAAGGCGGCGTTGAACCTGCGCAGGCTGCCGAAGCCGGCCTGAAATGCGATCTCGGTCATGCTGTCGTCGCCGGCATCGATCAGACGCTTGGCGCGCTGGACGCGAAGCGTCCTGGCGAGCTGCTGAGGCGTGGCGCCGACGTGGCGTTCGAACAGGCGTGCCAGATGGCGCGAGGAGATGCCGAGCCGCATCGCGAGGTCGACCACCGAGCCTTCGTCGAGCGCGCCGTCATCGATCAGCTTCATGGCCCGCGCCACCGTGGAGCGCGTGCCGTTCCAGGCCGGGCAGAACGGCGCAGTCTCGGGACGGCAGCGCAGGCATGGCCGGAAGCCGTCGGCCTCGGCCGCCGCCGCCGTCGGATAATAGGCGACGTTGCGCGTCAGCGGCTGCTTGGCCGGACAGACCGGGCGGCAATAGATGCCGGTGGTCTTCACGGCCGTGAAGAAGCGGCCGTCATAGCAGGGATCCCGGCGCAGGCGCGCGGCGTTGCAGACATCGAAGCTAAGCATGGCCGGATCATAGCGCATGACGGCGGGGCCGGAAGGGCTGCGGGATGACCGAGTCCGATTGTGGCGAGCCCGCTAGACGCATCGCGGCCTAGAAGGCGGCCCTCAATGCAAGCCGGGGAGCGCATCGTGTCCAGTCCGAAAGATATTGTCCTGAATGCGTGGAAGACCTTTTCGTCGCGCGATGCGATGCGCATCGCCGCACTGTTCACCGACGATGCCGAATGGATCGCGCCGAAGGGCAATGCCACCGCCGTCGCGCTCGATCACACCGACCACATGACGGGACCGCACGAAATCGCGCGCTTCATAGCCCAGGAGATGCACAAGATGTTCTCCAACGTCGATATCGCGTTCCGCGGCGTCTATGCCGACGGCGATGTCGTGATCGTGGAGGAGCGGATGCGCGCGACATTGCCCGGCGGCAAGCCGTACGAGAACGATTACTGCTTCGTGTTCACGGTGGCGGGCGACCGGATCAGGCAGGTGCGGGAATACATGGATACGCGCAAGGGATGGCGGATGGTGTTTGGCGAGGAAGGGTGATGAGCAGGCCCTCTTGTAGCCCGGGTGGAGCGCAGCGCAATCCGGGAGCGGTGTCCCTCGTGGCAACATCCGGGATTGCGCTGCGCTCCATCCGGCTACGCGAACGCGCCGCGTGCCAGCTCTGCAGCCGCGTGGGTTGAGCCGATGGGCGCGCTGACATAAGGCTTGATCCCATGGATCAGCGGACGAGCGGCGCTGACGCTCTTTCTCGGAACAACGATTCGGCGCCGGCACTGCTCGGCGTGGTCTGCGGCCTTGCCGCGGCGCTGTTCTGGGCGCTCGGCTTTGCCGGCACGCGGCATGGGCTCAAGGTCGGCTTCACGCCCGTCGATCTGCTGGTGCATCGCTATGTCTGGTCGGGAATCGCGTTCCTGCCGCTGGTGCTGCGCGCCGGCATCGGCGATCTCTGCGGCATCGGCTGGAGCAGGGGCCTCGTGCTGATGGTGCTCGGCGGCCCCGTGATGTCGCTGATCTCCTACACCGGCTTCCTGTTCGTTCCGCTCGGCCATGGCAGCGTGATCCAGCCCTCCTGCGCGACGCTCGGCGGCCTGCTGCTCGCGGCGGTCGTGTTGAAGGAACATATCTCCGTCTCGCGCCTTGCCGGCGCGATCGTCATCGTCGGCGGTCTCGGCGTGATCGGCGCGGAATCGATCGGCCATATCGGTGCCGACGGCGTGCTGGGCGATCTGATCTTCGTGCTGACGGGATTGATGTTCGCCGGCTTCGGCGCAGCTCTGCGGCACTGGCGCGTCTCCGCCGTCTCGGCCGCGCTGGTCATCAACGTGCTGTCGCTGCTGCTGCTGCCGGTCTACGTCGCGACCGTCGGCCTCGCCCATGTTGCGGCGATCGGCATCACCGAGAACGCCATCCAGGCGCTGGCGCAGGGCGTGCTCGCCGGCCCCGCGGCGCTCTATCTGTTCGCCGTCTCGGTCCAGCGCCTTGGCGTTGCCCGCGCCGCGGTGTTTCCGGCTTGCGTGCCCGCGCTGACGCTGCTCACCGGCTGGCTGCTGCTCGGCGAGCCGCCGACGCTCTTGCAGACCGCGGGCCTCGCGACGGTGCTGTGCGGGTTTTATCTGGCGCAGCGGCAAAGCTAGCGCGAGCTACGCCTTCTTCACGAACTCCGACTTCAAGTTCATCGCGCCAATGCCGTCGATCTTGCAGGCGATGTTGTGTCCGTCGCTGGCGTCCTGGAGGCGGATGTTGCGCACCTTGGTGCCGCCTTTCACGACCGAGGAGGAGCCCTTGATCTTGAGATCCTTGATCACGATGACGCTGTCGCCGTCAGCGAGCACGTTGCCGTTGGCATCGCGCACGCCGGCGTCCTGCGACGCATCCGCGGCCGCCTCCGCCGTACCGCTCCATTCATGGCCGCATTCCGGGCAGACCCAGAGACCGCGATCCTGATAGGCGTGCTCGGAGTTGCAGGCGGGGCACTTCATCGTGTCGGTCATGGCAAGTCTCGTCTAATTCTTTTCTCGTCTCGACGCTTGGTTGGCGGCGCGACCGTAAGGACGGGGAACAGGAAAGCAAGGGAAAGCTGCCGACGGCGCGCGCCGTCATCGCCTGCCGGTGCGATATCACCGAAACAGAACGAGGATCACGGTGAATCGGCCTGAGAGGCAAGTCAGCCCGCCGGATATCGAATCTGGAAAACAACCCCATGCACAGTAGGCACATCTTTGATAACGTTCGACATTTCGGTAACACCGAATATTGATTGACCCGTCGGGCAAAGCACCGGCATGATGTCATGCTGGCGCTTGTCCGATAAGGAGGAGAGTCCTGCGTAGCCCGCATGGAGTCAGCGAGATCTCGCCGAGCGTGCGGCATCATCCCGGATTACGCCTGCGCTCCATCCGGGCTACGTTCGCCGCGCAACTCCGCCGCGAGGCCGGCATGACCTTCCTTCTCAACATCGACGTCCCCGACGTCGCGCAAGCTACGAGCTTCTACACCGAAGCCTTCGGCCTCACGATCGGCCGCCGCTTCGGCACCGATTTCGTCGAGCTGCTCGGCTGGCCCGCGCCGGTCTATCTCCTGACCAGGCAGGCCGGCACGGTCGGCGCCGGCAGCGATCGCCGCCGCTACGAGCGGCACTGGACGCCCGTGCATATCGACGTCGTCGTCGATGATGTCGATGCTGCCGTCGAACGTGCGCTGCGCGCCGGCGCGATCCTGGAAGTGCCGGCGTGCGATGCACCGTATGGCCGGATCGCGATGCTGGCCGATCCATTCGGGCACGGGTTTTGTCTGCTGGCGTTCAGCGAGCAGGGGTATGATGCGCTGGTGGAAAATTCGTAGTTGGTAGCCCGGATGAGCGAAGCTACATCCGGGATATACTTCGGGATGAGTCCCGGATATCGCTTCGCTCATCCGGGCTACGATCTACGCTAACGGCGCGACATGCCAAAGAAACTGAAGACCTACCAGACATCGCTGGGCTTCTACGACCAGGCGATCGCCGCGCCCTCGATGAAGGCCGCGCTTGAGGCCTGGGGCGCCAGCTCCAACCTGTTTCATCAGGGCGCGGCGAAGGAGACTGACGACCCTGACATCGTCGCGGCAACCATGGCGAAGCCGGGCATCGTGCTCAGGCGGCCCGTCGGATCCGACGGCGCCTTCACGGAGAGCGCCGAACTGCCCACCGATCTTGCCGATGACGACGCCAAGCCCAAACGCAAACCCAAAAACAAGCCGACACCGAAGCAGCGTCCGGCCAAGACCGCAAAGACATCATCCCGCAAGACCGACGGTCAGGCCGCGCGCAAGGCTGCCGCTGCGTTCGAGAAGGAGGAGCGGCGGCGCGAAGCCGAGCGCCGCAAGGAGGAGGCCGCCCGCGCCAAGGTGCGTGCACGCCGGGACAAGGCGGTCGCCGCCGCCGAGGCGGCGCTGGACAAGGCAAGGCGGCAGCACGACGCCAAGGCGGAGGAGATCGAAGCCGAGCGCGCCGCGCTCGACGAACGGGCCGAGGCCGAGCAGGCCCGCTGGGACAAGCAGCGGATGAAGCTGGAGCAGGCCCTCCGCCGCGCGCGGGAGTGATCGGCAAGCAGGAAGGCGCAACGCGCCGCTCGGGAGGGATTCCTTTACCATGGCGTCCGGTCGCGACCAAACCGCTGCAAGCTTAGGAGTTGCGGAAAAAATTCTGCGATAGTCTCGCCTCGATTGCGGCTGCGCCGGCCACGCGGTTCGACGCCGCCGCAAGCTTTTGGGAGCTGTCATGAGCGATCATCGCGCCGCCGTCAGGCATCACACGCTGCGCACCGGCATCGTCGAGTTCGACAACGGCAGCGGCAGCATCGTCAGCGTGCCCTGCACGATCCGCGATGTCTCCGGCAGCGGCGCGCGCCTGGCTCTCAACAGCTCGGCATGGGTTGCCGAAGAGTTCACGCTGATCTTCACAAGCGGCCTGCGCAAGGGCTGCCGCGTCGCCTGGCGCAAGGAGAGGCTGATCGGCAGCGCGTTCGTGGACGGCTATGCGAGCGTGGACGAGCAGGCCGCCATGATGACCGCGGACGAGCAGGCCCGGCACCGGCTCGGGATCGGCGCACGCGTCAAAGCCGCGCGCGAGAGCCGCGGCTACACGCAAGGCCAGCTCGCCGAGCGCATCGGTGTCACGCCGGCCTTCGTGGCACTGGCCGAGAAGGGCGAGGCGGACATTCCGCTGTACCAGCTGATGCACATCGCCGATTTGCTGATGGTCGGTCTCGACGGGCTCGTTGCGGGGCCTGTGCCAGAGGACGTCGATGCGGCTTAGGTTTCGCAGCCTTCGTAGCCCGGATGGAGCGAAGCGCAATCCGGGATGTTACAAGGCACACTGGTCCCGGATTTCGCTGCGCTCCATCCGGGCTACGCTCTCTCCGTCATTGCGAGCGCAGCGAAGCAATCCAGGCTGCCGCCGCGGAAAACATTTGTGGATTGCTTCGCTGCTCTCGCAATGACGATGGAGAGGCAACCAAAGCCGTTAGCGGTCATCCCCGCAAAGTCGCGCGAAATTCGCTTGCCTTGCCTCGCGTCCTTTTGCACTCTTCGCGCGAAGGAGACCAAAGCATGACAAAAATGACCGTCGCCTGTGCACTCGGAACCGCCCTCGTGCTGTGCAGCCTGGCAACATCAGGCGCCGAAGCCCGCACGCGGAAAGCCGTAGTCGTTCGCGCACCGCAAGAGCGGCTCATCGTAACTGCACCCGTGCTGAGACCGACGCCGTGGGATTATAACATCGTTCCACGCTATCGTTATCGCCCGGAGGATGACCGGGTCGATCCCTACGGCCCGCCGTTGGTGCCGTCATACGTGCGCTATGAAGGATGGCGCTGGCCGTATTGGTGGTGAGGTCCTCCACCGGTGCGCGGACAAGTTGAAGTTCGATGGCTCGTTATCTCTGCGTGCGGAGTTGGCGATTAGGAAAAAATGGCAAAGTGGAGACTGTCAAGAATACATCGAGGTAGATCGACACTTATCCCCGTAATAAACCCAATGCTGTTTGGGGTTCTGGGCGCGTATCGGAGGATCAGTCATGGCAAGTGTCGAACAATTGCACAGACGGGACGGAGTGAATTTGGTCCAACTTGAAGCGGACATCACGTCGATCCGGTCGGGGAGCTCCATTACTTCATTTAATCTGCCTGATTATGTCGAGCACACTGCGGGCGTGTCGCGCGTCGGTGCGCTCAGCGCAGAAGCGGTCGTTCGCGACTATGAGTCCGCTGCAAAAGAGATCGAGGCCATGGGGACCGAGTTGATTGACGCGGCGCAAAAATGCGAGGCGCTGACGGCCCAGGTTCATGATGCGATCGCCTTCATGCGAGAAACGGCGGCGGGGTATCGTGAAGAGGGACGGAAGATCTTCAAGCGCATCGAAGAATGCGCGCTGTTCACCGAAGATGTGCGCAAGACCTGCGAACAGGTCAAACGCAGAATGGCTGAAGTCTCGGTTGGCCCATCTTCCGATGAGGAGCTTGCGCCGCAAGAGCCCGAGCTGACAGGGATCGCGGCCAACGTGACGATGAGCGAGATACGGTGAGCGAGCGTAGAGCGTAGCTGGGTTGATAGCCCGGATGAGCGGAGCGATATCTGAGGGGCTTTGCTGCCGAAGCATTCCCCCCGGATGTCGCTTCCGCCTTCGCTCTTCGAGCGACGGCGGACACGTCGCTCGTCCGGCTACGCTCGTTTGCTAACCGCCGTCATCCGCTCGCGCGTGCGAGAAACAAGTCCGCGCCTTGCGAACTCACCAATCCGGATCGCCGTAATAAGGGTCCGCCATATAGGGCGGCGGCATCCAGCGGCCTCGCGGGGGCGGCCTGGGCCGCCGGGGCGTGGCGTCTGGTACGTGCGCCCGGGCACGCGTAGCCGCATCGTTGTTCACCACGCTGCGCACGACGGGCTTGGCGGCTGCGGAGGCGGATGACGCCGATGACGCGCTCAGTTGCGTTTGCAGCGCCTGGACCTGGGCGGCAAGGCGCGAATTGTCCGCCGCATCCTTCTCCTGCGCCCCCTTGAGCTGTCGAATGGTGTCGGCCTGCTCGCGCAGGGTCTGCTCGTTGCGGCTCTTCAGTTGCTCGAGCTTGTCGTTGATGTTCGCAAGCTCGCTGGTGATGGCCTTGAGCGATTGCGCCAACTCGGATGACGACTTCTCAGGCGCCATGGCACCGGAATTCGGCGCGCTGTCCGCTTCCTTGGGCACTGGCGGCGCGGGCAACGGGCTCGCCTCATCCGCCGCAGCCAGCAGTACGACCGGCGGCTGCACCTGGTTTTCCACCGCGGACGCCTGCGGGGGCGTGCTCGCGGCTGGCGGAGCCCATCGCGCCATGATCGACTGGCCGATCGATTGGGCCTCATCGCGATATTGCGAAGCGACAGCGGCACCGAGCAGGCCGATCGCCAGCACGAGAATGACCAAGGCGCGCATCATGGCCGGATCGTTCCTCAGGCCTGGATCGCGAACCCCGGTATTGGGAACGTTGGGGCTCGGAACCTTGGCATCCGGCTTCGGCGGCCCGTCTCCCGGAGTGGCGGCTGCCGTCGGGGTGGCGCTTGTGCGTGAGGCCCGCTGTCCCTCGCTATCGCGTTCCATTCCGGAAACCAGTCGGTCCAACCGCGCCAGGTCTTGCTCCGCGCTCTTGATCCGGTCGTAGGCCCGCGCCAACCCGCCCTCGGCGCGCGTCTCCTCCGGCTTGGGGGCATCGGGCTTGCTGGTATCAGGTTTGGGGTCGTTCGTGTCAGGCACCGATGCGCTCTCCATCCGGTCGGGCGTCAATGGGAGGCAGTCCGATCAGGAAGGATAGGTCTCGCCGCTATCAGACACAACGCATGTGCAGAGGTAAAATTATGGCGGACCGGTAGCAGGGCGGAGGGCGCTGCCTGTAGCCCGGATGGAGCCACCGGGTCGGCGCGAAGCGCCGCCCGATGACAGGCTCCGCGCAATTGGGGACCAGCGCAGCTTGGGGCAAAACCCCGGATTTCGCTTCGCTCCATCCGGGCTACGCTGTTCAATCGTCGCCCTCGTTGCGGTGACAGCACTGGCGTAATTCAGGGCTTAAAAGCTCGCGCCCGACGCCATCAGCACGACGCCGGCGGCCATCAGAACTATTCCCGGCCAGTTCGATGCGATCCCAAGGAATCCCAGGCCCCGGCGAGGCGGTTCCAGCGTGCCGCGAACCTGTCGAGATGAAGCCCGACCGCTAAGGGGGCCCCGCCAAATCGTGGCGCGCAGCATGTACAGGAGTCCGCCGAAGATGAGCAGCGCGCCAAGTCCCGTCAGGAACATTTTCGCCTCTCAACTTGTCACTGCCCATCCGTAACGGAGGCAGTGCATTTCAAAGCCATGGAGGTCGAATAAGTTCCGCACCATCAAGCGAGGCCGGATGGGTTGGGCCTTTGCGAAACCCTTCACTTTCGCCGCAGCAATCGATGGGTATCGCTTTCGCCTTCGCTCGCCGAGCAACGGTGGACGTGCCGCTCTAGCCTCATCCTCCGGGCCGACCGTTGGCTCACCCTTGCATTCAGAGGAACGGGCGTTGCGTCCATTCGTTGCAAGTGCGGGAGCTTTTGGGAGGAGGACATCATGAAAACAACGATCATCGCGCTCTCTGCTGCTGTTGTCGTGGCGACAGCACCGGCCGTGTTTGCTCAGGGCGTATCGAGCAAGGCGCCAGGTCAGGAGATGCAGCAAACAGGTTCCAAGAAAGGCCAGCCGGGCGCTTCCGGCTACGCTCCTGGACACAAGATGCACCACGCGAAGGCCTCGAAGAAGGCCGGCCCCGGCGCGTCGAATTACGCTCCAGGCCAAACCACCGGCGCGAGCACGAAGTCAACCACCGGCTCGAGCAAGTCAGGGTACTGAGCTTCGGGTGCTGACGGATACAACAGCGCGTAGAGTTACGGTGACAGTCGTAGGATGGGTAGAGCGAAGCGAAACCCATCAATAGTCGTCGCGGAATGATGGGTTTCGCAAGGGCTCTACCCATCCTACGAGATCTTCGCCACATCCTCAGCCCGGCTTGCGTCCGCTGATCGCGTGCGCGCGGGCGCTGTAGGTGATGCGGCCGTCCGCATCAGCGGGAAGACGCGCCCGCACGCGCCGCATGAGCGCGGCCACATCGGCCGCCGGCATGACCGCGATCACGGGCGCGGTGGAGGGGGCCTTGGTCTCCACGTTCCAGAACTCGTCGAAATCGGCAAACGTCCGCTGCACCGTGATCTCGCGGGTCTCGATCTCTAGCAGCCCGGCCGCGCTCCAGAAATCCTCGAGTGCCGCAAGGGTGGAGACTTCCATATGCGGCGGTCGCGTCGGCGTCAGTCCCATCGCGCGCATCTCGTTGAGGATCGGATCGAGCGGAAATCCGCCGTCCAGCATGTCCCACATGTAGGTCGCAACGAGGCCGCAGGGACGAACGACCCGCGCCAATTCCGCGACACTTTTCGCTGCATCCGGCACGAACACGAGAACCAATGCCATCACCGCGACATCGAAACTTGCCGCTGGAAATGGCAGTGCCATGGCATCGCCAGTCTGAAACACAGCGCCGCGCGCACCGGGACGCGCGCGGGCAAAGGCGAGCTGTCCGTCCGAGGGATCGATGCCCAGCACGTCGCTGGGGGCGCAGCGCGCAACGATGAGCTCGGTGAAGGCGCCGCTGCCGCAGCCGACATCGATCCAGCGCAGCCCCCGTGCCGGCTTCAGCCAGTCGAGAAAGACTTCGCCGACCGAACGGCTCCAGACGCCCATCATCTGCTCATAGGCGGCACCGTCATCGAAGCGAAGCTCGGCCATGGAACGGCTCCCTCGGCGTTTTCCACAGGGCAATGCGCGAGCGGCGAGGTTAACACATTGGTCATTTCTTTGCGGTCATTTTCGCGACCTCAGTCAGCGAGGAGGCACCATGTCCGACATCACCATTCCCGGCGGCAAGATCCGTTCCTTCGTCGAGCGGATCGAGAACCTCGACAGCGAAATGCAGGAGTTGAGCGAACAGAAGAAGGAAGTTTTCGCGGAAGCCAAGGGCGACGGCTTCGACGTGAAAATCCTCAAGGAGATCATCAAGCTGCGCAAGGAAGACAAGAACGAGCGCGACGAGCGCGAAAGCCTCCTCGACCTCTACATGCGCGCGATGGAGACGGCATCGCCGGAGCAGGCGAAGGCGGCGTGAGACGAGCGGGTTGATGGATGAGGAGAGGTAGCCGCGGTCTGGGCACTGCGGCTACCGGGCCTTGATCCTTGCGATCGCGGCAGCTCCAGCAGTCGCATCAACCGAGTAGCTCGTAGGATGGGTAGAGCGAAGCGAAACCCATCAATAGCCGTCGCGGAATGATGGGTTTCGCAAGGGCTCTACCCATCCTACGAGCTGCTTCTTTGGCAACGCGCCGGCAATCAATAGCGGCCGCCGCTGCCCTTTTGCTGCGTGATCCAGTCCGACAATGTTTTCGGCGCCGATTTCACAGTCCGGCCCGCTGACGCCTTCGCATTGTCGCGCACGCCTTTCGCCGGACGGGCGCGCGACGCTTCCGTTGCGCCAGCGCCCTTCAAGGCAGCCGTCGATGCCTCTGCGGCTTCCTTCTCCAGGCGCAGCTGTTTCAATCGCGCCATCTTGATGCGCTCTGCCTCGACTTCGGGTCGCTCGGCGAGCTGCGGCTTGTGTTGAGCAAGCTCGGCCGGGACCAGGACACCGAGAATGGTCGTCTCGCCGAGCGCCTTGCACGCTTCGAGCCGATGCAGTCCCTCGACCAGAACGAGGCGGTCTCCGTCCAGCCGAATGGAAATGGGAGCCTGTTGTCCGATGTCCAGAATACTTTCCGCGATCTCCGCGACGCTCTCGGGCTTGATGGCTTTCTTCTGCTTCGTGGGAACGAAGATCTTCTCGATCGGGAAGCTTTCCGGTTTGGGCATAACTCGACTCCGCTTCTACCGGGTCCGTCGGAACCCATGCCGGTGAGGTCTGGAGTTTAGGAGGGAAGGACGCAGCCACAAAGGCAATTTTGGCGGCAGGGTATCGACGAGCATCGAAGTGGGAGCCAATCTGCGACTACGGCGATAGAGCTCGTAGGATGGGTAGAGCGAAGCGAAACCCATCAATAGCCGTCGCGGAATGATGGGTTTCGCAAGGGCTCTACCCATCCTACGAGCTAGTTGACGAGACCCATGTTTGTGAACGTCAGACGGCTCGCAGTAACCTTGGTGCCGATAATTGCCACCAAATCGTGTTCTCCTTCGACGGGTCTCAAAAGGCGATCGGTTTCAACCGATAGTTTGGTGACTAGAGAGTCGTCTCGGAGCAAGCAATGAATGGGATCACTCGAACTTGCGTTTTCGAAATGCCTCTGTTGTGAAGGCGGCGGCATTGCTAAGGCGTCAAGGAAAGTCTTGATGCGGTTATCAATGTCCCCACCATCGCCGATCAGTTGACCTGGTGCTTGCCGTCGCAAGAACGTGATCTCAAGCTCGCAGAGAAGATCCAGGCGGTTCGAAACAAGGGGTGCAAAGACTGTTGTGCCGCGCGTTTCAAGGATGCCGATCTTGCTTGTAGGGATGTCGTATTCTTCCTGCAGCATCTTCTCTGCTTCGGTTCGCAAAGGAGAGTGCCGCCAAAGCTCGCGAAGTTGGGGAGCTAGAGCTAGCCGGATCGCGTGAATGTCGGAAAGGCTTGCTCGCTGTCGTGGTGCGATTGGACCTTCATAGAGAAGTCTAAACTTCATGACTTCTTCTCCTGTTCGCCCGACGATAAGGTGCCGCTTCGTTCCAATGGGCCGACGCTTCTTTGCTGATAACAAAACTCCGACGTCCGGATATTCATGCCTTTCACTAGATCCAAAAATCGCGCGGCCTTCTTGTTAAGCTTGCCATGAGCGGCGAGAATTGCTTGCGCAGTTGCGTCGGCACAAATGTCAGCCATATCCAAAAGACAAACGTAAGCATCAAGTTCACGCATTCTTCCACGAAGGTGTGAACGTCTGCCGGCGAAAAATGCAGGAATGGCGAGCGGCGACGCGCATCGCCGCTAAACAGGATGCGGCAATGAATCTTTGCATCCGTTGGGACATCGCGAGCATCTTTCAGTCGGAATAGCGCGTTCCGAGCCTCTTCGCGCGCGTTAGGCGGGAGCCATAGTATTCCTCCCGTAATGAATTGCTCAGCCTTGCTTTCGTCGCACAACGCAAGAGGCCGCTCAAATACGAGCGGCCTCGGCGATACAGTTGGAGTGTTCGGTCCGGTCAATGGGCTTAGCTACACCCCGTCGTGCTGCCGCAAGTATCGCACTTCATGCAGGTCCCATTCCGCACCAGCGTGAAGTTGCCGCACTCCGAGCACATCTCGCCCTCGTAGCCCTTGGCCTTCGCCTCGGCGCGGCGCTCGGCCTTGCTGGGGACGGCGACCGTTGCGGCGCTGCCGGCCTTGCTCCACTGGAGCTGCTCCAGCTTTTCCGTCGGCGAGAGGTCGTGCTGGACTTCCTGCTTCAGGGCAACGGCGCCTTCGAGGGCATCGCTGACGCGGGCTGACGCACCGTGCGCCAGGGCCGTGACCTTGCTGCCGCCGGAGGGCGCGCTGTCGTTGCCTTGGGTGACCGCGGCGCTGCCGCCGCGCATCACGACGAGGTTGTCGGTCCGCGAGCGGGTGAGGCCGCGCGACACCAGCTTGGAGGCGTGGTGGCCCGCGTCGCCGTCCGGCTCCTTGCCTTCCTCGACGCCCTTGCCGAGCGCGTCGAAGTTCGACTCGGTCGGATCGACATGGGCGAGGTCGAAGCGCGACATGTAGCTCACCGCGAGCTCGCGGAAGACGTAGTCGAGGATCGAGGTCGCGTACTTGATGCTGTCGTTGCCCTGCACGGGACCCGCCGGCTCGAAGCGGGTGAAGGTGAAGGCGTCGACATATTCGTCCAGCGGCACGCCGTATTGCAGGCCCAGCGACACCGCGATGGCGAAGTTGTTGATGAAGGAGCGGAGCGCCGCGCCTTCCTTGTGCATGTCGATGAAGATCTCGCCGAGACGGCCGTCGTCATATTCGCCGGTGCGCAAGTACACCTTGTGGCCGCCGACGACCGCCTTCTGGGTGTAGCCCTTGCGTCGGTCAGGCATCTTCTCGCGCTCGCGCATCACGATGATGCGCTCGACCAGCTTCTCGACGATCTTCTCCGAGACCTGGGCGGCACGCGCCGCCATCGGCTTCTCGTAGAGTGACTCGACCGCGTCGTCCTCGTCCTCGTCATCGCTGATGAGCTGAGAGTTGAGCGGCTGGGAGAGCTTGGAGCCATCGCGATAGAGCGCGTTGGCTTTCAATGCGAGCTTCCACGACAGCATGTAGGCGGACTTGCAGTCCTCCACCGTGGCGTCGTTCGGCATGTTGATGGTCTTGGAGATCGCACCCGAGATGAAGGGCTGCGCCGCCGCCATCATGCGGATGTGGCTCTCGACCGACAGATAGCGCTTGCCGATCTTGCCGCAAGGGTTAGCGCAGTCGAACACCGGATAGTGCTCGGCCTTGAGGTGCGGGGCACCTTCCACCGTCATCGCGCCGCAGATGTGGACGTTGGCCGCCTCGATCTCGCGCTTGGTGAAGCCGACGGCCTGGAGCAGGTCGAAGCCCGGAGCCGCAATGGCTTCGGCACCGATGCCGAGCTGATCGCGGATGAAGTCTTCGCCAAAGGTCCACTTGTTGAAGGCGAACTTGATGTCGAAGGCGGTCGGCAGCGCCTTCTCGACCTTGGCGATGGCTTCATCGGTGAAGCCCTTGGCCCTGAGGGTCGAGGCGTTGATGCCGGGCGCGTTGGAGAGCGAGCCGTGGCCGACGGCGTAGGCTTCGATCTCCGCGATCTCGCTCTCGCGATAGCCGAGCGCGCGCAGCGCTGCGGGGACCGCGCGGTTGATGATCTTGAAGTAGCCGCCGCCGGCGAGCTTCTTGAACTTCACCAGCGCGAAGTCGGGCTCGATGCCGGTGGTGTCGCAATCCATGACAAGGCCGATCGTGCCGGTCGGCGCGATCACCGTGGTCTGGGCGTTGCGATAGCCGTGCTTCTCGCCGAGCTCGAGCGCCGCATCCCAGGCCGCCTGCGCGTGGCTGACGAGGTCAGCTTGCGGGCAGGAGACGAGGTCCATCGGCACCGGGTTGACGCTGAGCGCCTCGTAGCCGGACGCTTCGCCGTGGGCGGCGCGGCGGTGGTTGCGGATCACGCGCAGCATGTGCTGGGCGTTCTTCTTGTAGCCGGGGAAGGTGCCGAGCTCGGCGGCGATCTCCGCCGAGGTCTTGTAGGTGATGCCGGTCATCACGGCGGTCAGCGCGCCGCAGAGCGCGCGGCCTTCCTTGCTGTCATAGGGCAGGCCCATGGTCATCAAGAGGCCGCCGATATTGGCGTAGCCGAGGCCGAGCGTGCGGAACTCGTAGGAGAGCTCGGCGATCGCCTTCGACGGGAACTGCGCCATCATCACCGAGATTTCGAGCACGATGGTCCAGAGCTGGCAGAGGTGCTCGTAGCCCTCGACGTCGAAGCGCTTGGTCTCGGTGTTGTAGAACGTCAGCAGGTTTGCGGACGCCAGGTTGCACGCCGTGTCGTCCAGGAACATGTATTCCGAGCACGGATTGGAGGCGCGGATGTCACCGGACGCCTTGCAGGTGTGCCAGTCGTTCATGGTGGTGTTGAAGTGCAGGCCCGGGTCGGCCGACGCCCAGGCGGCGTAGCCGATCTTTTCCCAGAGATCGCGCGCCTTCAGCGTCTTCGTCACCTTCTTGGAGGTGCGGGCGTTGAGATTCCAGTCGCCGTCGGTTTCCACGGCGCGCAGGAAGTCGTCCTTCAGCGAGACCGAGTTGTTGGAGTTTTGCCCGGAGACGGTGAGGTAGGCTTCGCTATCCCAGTCGGTGTCGTAGGTCTCGAACTGGATATCCTTGTAGCCCTGCTTGGCGAACTGGATGACGCGCTTGATGTAATTGTCGGGCACGAGGCTGCGGCGCGCGAGCTTGATCTCGCGGCGCAGGGCAGGGTTCTTCTCGGGGTCGAAGCAATCGTCGCCCGAGCCTTCGCAGTTGACGCAGGCCTTCAGCACCAGCTTGAGGTGCTTCTGGTTGATCTTGGATCCCGTGACGAGGGCGGCGACCTTCTGCTCCTCCTTCACCTTCCAGTCGATATAGGTCTCGATGTCGGGGTGATCGACGTCGACGACGACCATCTTGGCGGCGCGGCGCGTGGTGCCGCCCGACTTGATCGCGCCGGCGGCGCGGTCGCCGATCTTGAGGAAGCTCATCAGGCCGCTCGAGCGGCCGCCGCCGGAAAGCTTTTCGCCTTCGCCGCGCAGGCGCGAGAAGTTGGAGCCGGTGCCGGAGCCGTATTTGAACAGGCGGGCTTCGCGGACCCAGAGGTCCATGATGCCGCCCTCGTTGACGAGATCGTCACCGACGCCCTGGATGAAGCAGGCGTGCGGCTGCGGATGCTCGTAGGCCGACTTGGACTTGGTCAGCTTGCCGGTGAAGGGGTCGACGTAATAATGGCCCTGGCCGGGACCGTCGATGCCGTAGGCCCAGTGCAGGCCGGTGTTGAACCATTGCGGCGAGTTCGGCGCGACCATCTGCATGGCGAGCATGTAGCGGAGCTCGTCGTAGAAGGCCTGGGCGTCTTCGTCCGAGGTGAAGTAGCCGCCCTTCCAGCCCCAATAGGTCCAGCAGCCGGCGAGGCGGTCGAACACCTGCTTTGCGCTGAGTTCGCTGACATAGCGCTCCTTCTCGGGCAGCGCGGCGAGGGCGTCAGTGTCGGGCACGGAGCGCCACAGGAAGGAGGGGACGGATTCCTCCTCGACCTTCTTCAGGCGCGCGGCAACGCCCGCTTTGCGGAAATATTTCTGGGCGAGCACGTCGGAGGCAACCTGCGACCACTCGGTCGGGACCTCGACGCCGTCCATTTTGAACACGACCGAGCCGTCGGGATTGCGAATCTCCGACGTGGTCAGGCGGAAATCGATTCCCGCGTAAGGTGACTGTCCCTGGGTGGTGTGGCGCCGCTCAATCCGCATGGTCTTGCCCCGTCCTTTTCTTTGACCGGTCCCGCCCCTCGTTGAAGGCGTGCCGGGTCGACATTTCGTTTCGCGAGTCCTTTTGGCCGTTCGGCCTTGGGCATCGCAGTTCAGCCGGTGGACCCGGCCCTTGTTCTCCCGACGCGATTCTTCGATGCGTGCATCGATCATCCGCCGGCATGTCCAGACACATCCGCCCCCAAGGGGATGGGCCCGACATGCGTTCAACGCCCCACAGTCACTTCAACAATTGCCATGCGAGCCTGTTGCCGGCCCGTTCTGGCGCCCGAAAAGTCCGCTATCCGAGGGCAGACAAGCCCTCATCCGCTGCCTTTGGCTGGCGGGCGGAGTGTCGATTTGCGAGACCCTTTGGGGGAGTGCCGGCGGGACGCAAACTCACTCGCGCCGAACGGACCGAAAGCTAGGACTCTCCGTTGCGCCCGTCAAGAACTAGTGCGAGTTCCTGAATCAAATACTAAATATGGTGGATTGCGGGGGATAACAGGGGGTAAGCCCGCGCCTGTTGTGGAGCCAAGTATCAGTGAGTCCTCAGGGATTCCCAACCGAAAAAATTTGCATCCCGTGGTGATGCGGATGCTTCATCCCGCTGTTCACAGGGCAGGTATATTTTTGGGCAATGGGGTTGCGTCAGCAGGACTCACGTAGCCCTACGGAAGCCGAGGGCAGGCATGTCCGCCGCGGTGGTGGTTTGGGCCGCGAATCCGCGCCAAGCTGGCGCTCGATTTTGCCGGACTGCCCTCATGCTTGATTCGACCCGCCGGGATGCGCGACCGCGCATCGCCCCGGCCGGCCTGATGTTCCTCGCCATCACCTCGATCGGCTGGGGCTTCAATTGGCCGGTGACGAAATTCCTGCTCTCCGAGCTGCCGCCGCTGACGCTCCGTGGCGTCACCGGGGTGCTGGGCGCGCTGCTGCTCGCAGGCCTGGCGGTCATGCGCCGGCAGAGCCTCAAGGTGGAGCCGGGCATCTGGCCGCGCCTCATCACCGCTGCCGTCCTCAACGTCACCGGCTGGATGGTGCTGATGGGCCTGGCGCTGCTCTGGCTGCCGGCGAGCGAGGCGGCGCTGATCGCCTACACGATGCCGGTCTGGGCCTCGATCATCGCCTGGCCGGTGCTGGGCGAGCGGCCGACGCTGCTCCGCACGCTGGGGCTGGTGATGGCCTTTGTCGGGCTCGCCTCGATCATGGGCGGCAACGGCGTCACCGCCAGCGTCGAGAAAGCGCCCGGAATCATCATGGCGCTGTGCGGCGCGCTCGGCTTTGCCATCGGCACGGTATTCTCGAAGCGGTACCCGATCCATCTGCCGCCGATCACAGCCGCGGCCTGGCAGATCGGGATCGGCTGCCTGCCGATCTCGATCATCGGCCTCTTAGTCGAGACCACGCATCTGTCAAACGTGACGCCGCTCGGCTGGTGGCTGCTGGTCTATTCGACGGTGGTGCAGTTCTGCATCGCCTATGTCAGCTGGTTCGCAGCATTGGCCCGCCTGCCGGCCTCCGTCGCTGCGATCGGCACCATGGCGGTGCCCGTGATCGGCGTCGTCGCCTCCGCGATCGCGCTGCATGAGCCGCTGGGCCCGGGGCAGATCGCGGCGCTGGTCTTTACGCTCGCGGCCGTGGTGCTGGCGACGCGGTGAGCGTGGCAACGTGTCGTCCGTAGGATGGGTAGAGCGCAGCGAAACCCATCAATTCTGGCCGCGCGGCGAGACGATGGGTTTCGCTGCGCTCTACCCATCCTACGATGTTAGCTCACCCCGCCCAGCGCCTTCCTGATCATCTCCGCGAGCTGGTTGCGGCGGTAGGGCTTTGTCAGCAACATCACGCCATCGTCGAGCTTGCCGTGGTGGACGATGGCGTTGTCGGTGTAGCCGGAGGTGTAGAGCACCTTCACGCCGGGCCGGCGCTTGGCCACCTCTTCGGCGAGGTCGCGCCCGCTCATGCCGCCGGGGATGACGACGTCGGTGAACAGCAGATCAAACGGCTCGCCGGCGTCGATCAATTCGAGCGCGGCCTTGCCGTCGGGCGCGGCCACCGTCCTGTAGCCCAGGCTCTGGAGCTGTGCGGTGACGAAGTTGCGCACGAGATTGTCGTCTTCGACGACGAAGATGGTCTCGGCGCCGCCTTCGGCCTGCGGCGCGAGGGCAGCGGCGACATCCGTCGTGCCTTCGCCCGGCGGCAGATAGAGCTTGATCGTGGTGCCGTGGCCTTCTTCGCTGTAGATCTTGATGTGACCGCCGGACTGCTTGACGAAGCCGTAGACCATGGAGAGGCCGAGGCCGCTTCCCTTGCCGACCTCCTTGGTGGTGAAGAAGGGCTCGAACGCCTTTTGCTGAGTCTCCACGGACATGCCGGTGCCGGTGTCGCTGACGGCGAGCATGACGTAGGGACCGGCCACAACGTCGGCATTGGCCTGCGCATAGGCCTCGTCCAGCACGGCGCGGTGAGTCTCCAGCAGCAGCTTGCCGCCGTTCGGCATGGCGTCGCGCGCGTTGATCGCCATGTTGAGCACGGCATTGGTGAGCCGGGACGGATCGATGTGGGCGGTCATCGGCCCCGGTTCCAGCACGGTCTCGATCTGGATCTGCTCGCCGAGGGTGGGGCGCAGGAGTTTTGCGATGTCCGCGATCGCAGCGTTGATCTCGACGTTGCGCGGCTGCAGCGGCTGCCGGCGCGCAAAGGCGAGCAGATGCTGGATCAGCTCGGCGCAACGCTCGGCGGCATCGTCGATCAGCCGCGCCGCGCGCTGGAGCTCGGGCTGCTGTTTCAGGCTCGCTACCAGCGTCTCGGTGTTGCCGGAGATCACGGTCAGCATGTTGTTGAAGTCGTGCGCGACGCCGCCGGTCAGCTTGCCGATCGCATCCAGCTTCTGCGACTGGTACAGCTGTCGCTCAGTCTCGCGCGACATGGTCGCGTCGTGATAGACCAGCACCGCGCCGGAGATGTTGCCTTGTCCGTCCAGCATCGGCCGGCCGCTGATCATGAGGTGGCGGGGAGGATTGCCGCTGTGCGGGCGGACGATCATCTCCAGATTCTCAAACTTCTCGCCGCGCAGCACGCGCACCGAGGGCAGCTCGTCGGCCTTCATCGGCGTGACGCCGTCGCCCTGAAACACGTCCGACAGCGCGCGCAGATTGCGCAGGTTCATGCCGGTGCGATGCAACAGCATGCGCTCCGCGGCCGGATTGGACAGCAGGACATTGCCGTCGGCGTCGATGACCAGCACCGCCTCCGCCATGCTGTGAAACGTACTTTGCAGCACGTTGACCGACAGGCGCAGCTCGTCATGCGCGGTGACCAGGTGCTCCGTGCGTTCGGCCACCGCCGCGGCAAGTGCCTCCTTGGCGGCCGTGGTCTCGGTCAGCGTGCTCTGGAGCTGCACCGTCGCGCGCTGGCTCTCGCGCATCACCAGCGCGACCAGCAACAGGATCAGCACGGCGCCGGCGACGTCGATGCCGAGCAGCACGACGCCGGTGCGACGCGAATCCTGGGAGCGCGCTGCGAGCAGGCGTTCTTCCTCCGCGCTCAGATGGTCGAGATTGCCCATCACCGTGTCCATAAGGCCGCGGCCCTCGGCCTTGCCGTTGAGCGCGGCAATGCCGGCCTCGTCGTTCGCGGCGCGCAGGCGCATCGCGGTCGCGGCGATCTCGACCCGGCGCAGCGCCAGCGGCTCGGTGCCCTCGAGGAGCGCGACCTGATCGGGGTTGTCGCGCACGCCGCGCTTGAGGTCGGCGAGGGCCGGCGCGATCTGGGCGTGGACGGATTCGAATTCGCTGCTGAAGGCCGAACTGCGGTACAGTTCAAAGCCGCGCGCGGCACTCTCGGAGCGGCGCAGCAGCACGCGCAGATCGGAGATCTTCTTCTGCACCTGGACGGTATGATTGATCCACGCCGCGTCGGACCGCGACTTGACGTCGAGGGCGATCGAGGCTGCGGTGATGATCAGGAGGATGGCAAGTCCAGCACCGAGAATGACGCGCTGCGTTGGAATCAAGGGACTTCTTTCTTGTCCTTCGGCTGCGCGCTCTCGCCCGTGAGGCATTCCCGGATCGTGGTCAGCAACGCTTCGGGCGTGAACGGCTTGCGCAGGCAGCGCGTTGCGCCGAGCTCCAGCGCCATGCGGAGGAAATCGGGAGAGGGCGAGGCGGATGAGGCGAAGGCGTAGCCGGACATCGCGATCAGCGGAGTAGCCGGCGCGCGCTCATGGAAGATGCGGATGGACTCGAAGCCGCGCATATGCGGCATGAAGATGTCAACCAGCATCACCTCAAAGGCCTGCGCTTCCAGCGCAGCCAGTCCTGTTTCGCCACCGTCGGCCAGCGTGACGTCGAAGCCCTGACGTTGGAGGAGGACCTCGATGGTCGCGCCGACCATCGGATCGTCATCAACCACGAGAACACGCGGCATGACACTTCCCAGCAATCGAAGTCCCCACGACGGTGATACAGGTGAATCGCGCACCGGGTCAATTTTGGATTGGATCAGGGTAGATATGCACGGTGCGGTGCATAGGATGAAGCGGGTTCCACGGGGCTGAGCCCGCTCAGGCCGTCTGCGCACGGGCGACAGCGCGCGACACGCGAGTTGCGAGCAGATTCGATGAGGTTGAATCAAACTCGAAGGGGCAAGGCACGACGAATCCGAACGGCAAGAGGCCGTTCAAGACATCGTCGCTGCTTTTTCCAAGCTCTTGGATAAGTCCGCGCGTCACCATCGCGCTCGAAGGGCGGCGCCGGCCATCACCGGCGCCGCCCTTGCGAGGTGTCGCATCGATCGTTCAGGCCGCCTTACGGGCAGGGATGCCGCTGGCCGTCATAACCGAGATAGGTGCCCGAAGCGGGGTCATAGGATCTGTAGCGCTGCGCGCAATAGGCTGCATCGCCGCCGCCATCGGGGACCACCGCCACTGTCGGCTCATCATAGTAGCTGCCATAGTAGTAGGGATCATCGTAATAGCTGCCGCCGTAATAGGCGTACGAGCCGAGGCCGCCGATCGCTGCCCCCGCCGCGAAGCCGGGCCAGAATCCGCCGCGACGATGATGGTGATGCCAGCCACCGCCGTTCCAGTTGCCGCTGCGGCCTTGCCAGGTGCCGCCTGCAAAGTTGCGGCTGACGCCACCGGTGAAGGACGTGCCGCCGCTCGGACGTACCGCTGGGCCGGCCGCGAAGTTGCCGCCACCTCCGTGGAACGCGGGGCCGCCGCCCATCCGTGCTCCGCCGCCACTGAAGCCGCCGCCGCCCATGCGCGCGCCACCGCCACCACCGAAATGAGCGCCGCCGCCGCCACCGCCGATGTGAGCGCCGCCACCACCGCCGCCGATGTGGGCACCACCACCGCCCCCACGGCCGCCGCCGCCGGGCCCCTGTGCGAAGCTCGGGGAGGTCATGGGTAAAACGAGCGCCAGCGCTGCGGCGGCGCTCAAAACTTTCAGACTGTTCATGGTCAAACTCCTTTCCCGGAAGCAAACCCTATGAAAGGGCTGGGGTTCCTGGGATCACGCCGGTTTGCGTGTGACCAGAAGCCTCGCTCGCGATCCCTGTACCCGGCATGAACGGATCGCGTCCGATTTGCGGCAGCCTTTGTGTTGCGGCCGCGCATTTGGGGACGAGTACCGCGGCCCCCGCCGAACTGGACATTTCGCCGCCCGGATGGCATCAGGGCCCGACGAAGCAGGGCCCTTGCCGCATGAAACAATTCTTCCTCAAGTTCTTCACCTGGTGGAATGGCCAGACTTTTGGCACCCAACTCTGGACCAAGCGGTACGGGGAGCTGGTCGGCCAGGATGAGCAGGGCAATCTCTACTATCGCACCCGCGGCGGGGCGGTCGATCCGACCCTCGGCTTCGAGCGGCGCTGGGTGGTCTACAACGGCTATGCCGAAGCGAGCCGGATCCCGCCGTCCTGGCACGGTTGGATCCATCATGTCGTCGATGTGCCGCCGACCGAGGCCAACTACCAGCCACGCGAGTGGGAAAAGCCGCACCTGCCCAATCTCACCGGCACGGCAAAGGCCTATCGTCCATCCGGCTCGACCCTTGCCAGCGGCAAGCGGCCGAAGGCGACCGGCGACTATCAGCCCTGGACGCCTGGCTAGTCTTTCGGCCTCCGCGATCTTCATCGTCAAATTGGATGCATGCGCATCCGCCGCACCTTGCTGTGGACAATGGGAACAGCGGGGACGGCGGTTGCACGGTCGTTGCGCCAACGCGGGCGATGCGGCTCAATAATCCCATCTTACGGAGATGGGAGACCATCGCGTTCGGTTCGGGCAACAGTTCGCGACTGTCCCGAAATGCAGCGGCCGCCGACCAGGACTCGATCGGGAGATAGGCCCCCGATCTGGAAGCTCCGAAATCGCCCGATGAAATGTGCAGCCGTCGTAAGACAGGAAAGGCCGCTTGGGAAACCGAGCGGCCTTTTTCTTTGAGGGATCAGCACGAAGGTCTCGTGCCCCGGACGCAGCGCAGCGTCTGTTCGACGGTGCGCTGCAGAGCCGGGGCCCATGCCGCAACGGACCGTGTGGCTTTCTGGGTCCCGGCTCTGCGCAGCAGCGTTGCACGCTGCAGCGCGTCCGGGACACGAGAGAAACGCATGCCGCTGCCTCATACTCCGTCATTGCGAGCGCAGCGAAGCAATCCAGACCTTTTGCCGCGGAAAGACTCTGGATTGCTTCGCTGCGCTCGAAATGACGATGCTGATGCAGTTGTGCGACCAGACTCGGTTCGTGCCCCGGACGCAGCGCAGCGTCTCTTCGACGGTGCCTGCAGAGCCGGGGCCCCAACTTGCAGGGACCGTGTAGCTTCCTGGGTTCCGGCTCTGCGGAGCGTCACTGCGCGCCGCACCGCGTCCGGGACACGAGATCATTCGGCGCGCGCTACATTACCCGCTCGGCCGCACGCTTGACCGCTTCAAGCCGCCGCGCCTGGTTCTGCGCACCGCGCTCCCTGAGCAGAGCCAGCACTTCCGCCGGCGCAGTGTCGGGCGAGCCCGAATTGAACGGCGGGGCGGGATTGTATTCCATCTGGAGCTGGATTGCTTCCGCCATGGTGCGATCGATCATGATCGACACCAGCGTCAGCGCGAAATCGATTCCCGCGGTGACACCGCCGCCGGTGATGCGGTTGCGGTCGACGCAGACGCGCGTCCTGGTCGGCGTGGCGCCGAACTGGCCGAGCATCTCCATCGCGCTCCAATGGGTCGCGGCGCGGTAGCCCTTGAGCAGGCCGGCGGCGCCGAGCGCCAGCGATCCCGTGCAGACGGAGGTCACGTATTTTGCGCCCTCGGCCTGCTTGCGCAGAAAGGCGAGCACCTCCTCATCGTTAAGCAGGTCGTTGGTGCCGCCGCCGCCGGGCACGCAGATCACGTCGAGCTGCGGGCAATCCACGAACGTCGTGGTCGGCGTCAGCATGAGCACGGAATCGCTCGGCACGGGCTCGATCCGCTTCCAGATCAAGTGCAGCTTTGCGCCGGGCACCATGGAAAACACCTGCAAGGGACCCGTGAAGTCGAGCTGGGTGACGCGCGGAAACACCAGGATTCCGATCTGGAGCGGTGACGACATCGGCAGGTCCTCCAAAGATGAGCTTGACGCGCGAAGATTTGCATGATGCCTTTGTGTCTGAAATGGCATAATTCCCTCTATTTCGGACATGGCCTATGATCGGCATCCTGATCTTCCCGGATTTCCAGCTGCTCGACGCGGCCGGCCCGATCTCGGTGTTCGAGGTCGCGGCACGCTGCGCCGGCAAGCCGCTTGCGCTCCGCGTGCTGGCGCTGAATGCCGGGCCGGTGCGCAGCTCATCGGGCGTCGAGATGATGGCGCGTGATTTCAAGTCGGCGAATGCGATCACGACGCTCGTGGTCGCGGGCGGCGCGGGCGTTGCGGATGCCGCGCGCTGCGAAGTCACGCGCGCCTTCGTGCAGCGGCTGGCGCGGCGCGGCGTACGCGTCGCGAGCGTCTGCTCGGGCGCCTATGTGCTCGCCGAGGCGGGTCTGCTCGACGGCCGCCGCGCCACCACGCATTGGGGGCGGACGCGCGATTTCGTCGCGCGCTATCCGAAGGTGAAGTTCGAACCGGACCAGATTTTCACCCGCGACGGCAATGTCTGGACCTCGGCCGGCATCACCGCGGGCATCGATCTGGCGCTGGCGATGGTCAACGAGGATCAGGGCGAGGAGATCGCGCAACAGGCCGCGCGCCACCTCGTGCTGTATCATCGCCGCAGCGGCGGCCAGTCGCAGTTTTCCTCGCTGCTGGAGTTTAAGACGCCGAACGGCCGCTTCGGCGCGCTGTTGTCTTGGGCACGCGAAAATCTCGACGCGCCGCTGACGGTGGAGGACCTCGCCGATCGCGCCGGCATGAGCGCGCGGCATTTTGCCCGCGCCTTCGCCGCCGAGACCGGCACGACGCCCTCCAAGGCGATCGAGCGGCTCCGGCTCGAAGTCGCTCGCGAGCGCGTGCAGTCCTCGCGCGAGGGGATCGAGCTGGTCGCGGAAGCCACGGGCTTCCGTGATCCCGAGCGCATGCGGCGCGCCTTCATCCGCGCCTTCGGCCAGCCACCGCAGGCGCTGCGGCGCGCGGCCCGGGCGGGGTAGGGCGCCGCATCGCGAGGTCCGCGCAAGAGCGGATGCGGATGAAGCACAAGCCAATGTCCGGCTTGAGCCCAGGAGGCGACATCCGCCGGAGCGACTTAGGTCACGAAAGTGGCCTCCGCGCCGAGGCTCGTAGGCCGTAAATCAAGTCCTTTACCGCCGCACTCCAACGCGATTGACGCCCCCATTTAAATTGCCTCCGGCGTTGTGACGGACAGCAGCACGCGCCACCGGACGAGGCCTAAGTACGACGCCGGCCCTTGCGACGCAACCTGTCGGATAGCCAACATAAGTGCAGTAGATAACCGCCTCGGCGGGTGCCGGAGCGAGAGTGGCTCCGGCAAGCCCCAACAGAATGCTGGCTGCAATCCCGGGAACTGTCGCTGATCTGATCGAAAGACCCTTTCGCTGATGCATGGTGATCCTCCTCATTGCACTTGCGAACGTGACTGGTATCGCCCAAGCCTCGGCTGAGCCAACCTGAGTGCCAGTTGAGGTTTGACCTTGATGTAGATCAACGGCGGCAGGACTTGGGCTTCATGCACGCCTAGCTAGTGCTATTGCCGTCGCCCCGCTCGACACCTCCGCGCAGCGTCAAGTGCCGCGCGATCGGCATCAGCAAGTAGGGCGCAAGATGAATTGGAAATTGCGTCATCGCGAAATACAGCCAGGTGGTGGGCGGCAATGCGCCGGCCGTTGCCGCCAGCATCAGGCCGAGATTGCGCTGTGACACCATCAGCCCGAGCGCCAGCGCACGCTCGGTGCCGATGCGGCGGAACAGCAATGTGGTGATCGCGAGCAGCGTGAAGTAGATCGCGAAGGACAGAGCTGCGAGGGCGATGGTGAATATCGGCTGTGCAAGGAGGTCGCTCACGACGTCGCCCATGATCGCGGCCGCGAAGATGAAGAGGATGACGATGTTGAGACCGTCGATCGGCGTCTTGTGACGCTGGATCCCCTCGGCGCCGAACATCCATCGGATGACTGTGGCAGCCAGCAGCGATGCTGCAAGGATGCCAAGCAGTTTCAGGCCCAGCGTCAGCGGTGTGATGCTCAGCATGTCGCCGAGGAAGATGCCCGCGAACATCGATGCCGTGAAGGGCACCAGCGCGGTCGAGGTCACCAGCGTGATCAGCACGAGCGTGGCATCGAGACCCATCAGCGCGGCGAGGGCCGGGGAGGCCATCATCGGTGAGGCCATGCTCTGCAGCATCAGTGCGAGCGAAAGCCCGGGCGCGCGAGCCGTGAGCCCGGTTGCGTGTGCGATCAGACCGACGATCAGCGGCACGCCGATCGTGGTCCAGGCCGTGGCAGTTGCAACCAGCGCCGGTCGGCGCAGATGGCCGTAGAGGGCGGCCAGATCGACCCGCATGAACGAGATGCAGAGCAGGCAGAGGATTGCCTCGGTGAGATAGGGACGCAGCAATGCGCCGAGCGGTGGCACCGCGGCCGCGATGAACACGACAGCGGCTACTCCGCGTGTGCCTTGGCTGCCGAGCCAGCTCAGTGCGCGCAGCGGGAGGGCGACGATGGATTGGAGCGGAGAAGCCATGCGGAAAGGCGCTTCAGCCCAATCCCTTCAGCCACGCGCCGATCTCGCGCACGGCGACATTGGCCTCTCGCAACAATTTTCCCATCGTGAAGAAGCCGTGGAACTGGCCGGGATAGTGCTTGGTGGTCACGGGCACGCCGGCTTGGCTGAGCCGCTCGGCATATTCGTCGCCTTCGTCGCGCAGGGGATCGGCGCCGGCGGTCAACACATAGGCAGGCGGCAGTCCGGCAAGGTTTTGCGCACGCGCCGGCGAAGCGCGCCAGTCATGGATGTCGGCGGCGCCATTGAGGTAGTGGTCGCGGAACCAGCGGATCACCGAATGCGTCAGCAACACGCTGGTCTCGGGCTCGCTGTGGGAGCCATGGGTCATGGCGAAATCGGTGGCTGGATAGATCAGCACCTGGCCCGCAAGCGCAGGGCCATTGCCGTCGCGCGCGGCCAGCGCCACGACCGCGGCGAGATTGCCGCCGGCGCTGTCGCCGCCGATCGACAGGCGCGAGGCGTCGATGCCGAGCTCGCGCGCGTTGGCTGCGACCCATGTGGTCGCGGCGATGGCGTCCTCAATGGCGGCGGGAAATTTGTGCTCGGGTGCGAGGCGGTAATCGACCGAGATCACGATCAGCGCGCCTTCGACTGCGAGCTGACGGCAGACGACGTCGTGCGAGTCGAGATCGCCGATCACCCAGCCGCCGCCATGGAAGAACACCAGTGCCGGCGACAGGCCATCATATCGGCGCGGCTCCTGGGGAACGTAGAGGCGGGCGGGGATGGCGCCGTGCGGCGCCGGAATCGCAAGCTCTGCGACGCGGGCGAGCGCCGGCGGCTCGGGGTTGGTGGCAAAGCGCGCCTGCGCATAATAGGCGCGCGCCTCCGCTGCGGTCAGGGTCTCGTAGGCGGGGCGGCCGGCGTTCTGGAAGGCCCTGTAGACGGCGGCGGCATCGGGATCGAGCACAACGGGCATGGCGGGCGGTCTCGGGGGTTCCGGTCAGGGTTGGATGTCGTTTTCGGAAGGCGCTGCCCGCCTCGCACCCCCTGGGGAGGGGTGATCGACTATCCCATTCGCGAGCCGGTCTGGCCAGACGGGGCCGGGAAGGGCAGGGTTGCCGCCCTTCCCCCGCCGTATTCGCCGTGTTAACCGGAGGGCCTGCGAGCGGCGGTATCCCCTGTAGAATGTCCAACAAGCCCGATTCGCTGTTGAAGCCGCGCGAGATGTTTCGAACCATTACCCTGACAGGTCTTGCGGCGCTTTTGGCCGCCACCGCACTGACGGTTGCGACGCCGGCTCAGGCGCAGATCGGCACGATCTTTTCCGATCCGCCGCCGCTGCGGCCGCCCGGCAACATTCCGCGTGGCCAGCCGCAACCGCAGCAGATCCCCGACGACGACGAAGAGGTGCCGGAGCTGCCGCCGCAGGGCCGTGTGCTGCCGTCGCGCCCGATGCCGCCGCCGCCGGGCCGGCAGGGGAATGTGATGCCCGGGCCGGTCGAGACCCAGCCGCTGGCGCCGCCACCGGGCTCCGCCGTCGCGCCGCCGAACCAGCCGCCCTCCGCGGCGATTGCGCCGCCCGGTCCGCCGGGAGCCCCGGGTCAGCGCCAGCCGCAGCAGAAGGGCGCTCCGGGCGCCGTGCCGCAGACCCCGGCGAGCCTGCAGCCGGGCGACGAGGTCGTCACCGAACCGCCGGCCCAGAAGATCGTGAACAAGAAGGCGACCTTCTCCGGTCTCGACAAGATCACCGGGCGCATCATCAATTTCGACGAGGAGATCGGCGAGACGGTCCAGTTCGGCGCGCTGCGCGTCAAGACCGACGCCTGCTACACGCGGCCGGCGACGGAGGCCACCAACACCGACGCCTTTGTCGAGGTCGACGAGATTACCTTGCAGGGCGAGGTGAAGCGCATCTTTTCGGGCTGGATGTACGCGGCAAGCCCCGGCCTGCACGGCGTCGAGCATCCGATCTACGACATCTGGCTCACCGACTGCAAAGAGCCGCAGCAGACCATTGCGACCGCCGCGCCAGACCCCGCGACCAAGCCTGCGCCACCGCCGCCCGCGCAGAGGAAGGCCGCGCCGAAGCAGGTCCAGCAGCGTCCGCCGCAGCCCTTGCCGCCGATCCAGCAGCAGCAACCGGCACCGCCGCCGCCCCCGCCGCCGGAGCAGCGGCCAGGTCTGTTCGGCATCCCCGGGTTTGGCCGCTAGGCCAAATCCCCCTCGTTCGGCCGCTAACCCAGCTGTCCATTATTGCCGCGAGGCGACGATCTCGAGCGCGCGTGCGCCCGGGATTGCCTCACCGGGCGAGACCCTGAGGAAATCGCCGGGCTCGCCGGCGAGCGCCTTGTCGAGCAGTGCGGTGTAGCGCCGCCTCGAGATCTCGGCCGCGCCGAAGCTCTTCAGGTGTTCCGTGACATATTGGGTATCGAGCAGCTCGAAGCCGCCATGGATGAGCCGCGCGACGAGGTGCACCAGCGCGACCTTCGAGGCATCGCGCGCGGTGTGGAACATGCTCTCGCCGAAGAAGGCTCGTCCCAGGCTTACGCCGTACAGGCCGCCGACGAGATCCTCGCCCTGCCAGGCCTCGACGCTGTGGCAATGCCCGAGTTCGTACAGGCCGCCATAGAGGTCACGGATGCGCTTGTTGATCCAGGTGTCCTCGCGTCCGGCCTGCGGCGCGGCACAGCCGGCGATGGTCGCCTTGAACGCGGTGTTGACGGTCACGCGAAATACATCCGAACGCACGGTGCGCGCGAGCCGCGAGGCGACGCGAAATCCATCGAGGGGGATGACGCCGCGCAACTCCGGCTCGACCCAGAACAGGGTCGGATCGTCAGCGCTTTCCGCCATCGGGAAGATGCCGCAGGCATAGGCGCGCAGCAGCACGGCCGGTGTGATTTCAGACGGAGCGGAGTCGCGCGAAGTCATGGTTCGCAATCATAGCAGGATCGCGATGCGGTTGCGATGGGGTGCGCAGCAGGGCGCGAGCTCAACTCGCGGCGGCGGTGCTGGTCTTGCGGGGGCTTGCGGGCGCGCGACCGAACTTCAGAATGATCCGGGTTCCGGAATGCGCGGGATCGCGCTCGACCGAGGCGTCGAGCTTGGAGGCCATGGCCGCGACGATGCGCTGGCCCATGCCGGTGGAGCGCGGATCGGCCTTGACGTTGTCGCCTACGCCGTCGTCGGTGATCGACAGCAGGAGATCGTCGCCTTTCGAGTTCAGCTCGACATGGATCGGGCCGGCGCCGTCGGGATAGGCATATTTCACCGCGTTCATCACCAGCTCGTTGACAATGATGCCGACGGCGACCGCGCGGTCGGGATCGATTTCGATCGGCTCGGCCTTCAGCGTCAGGCGCGACATCCGGTTGCCTTCGGCCGAGCGGCGCAGATCCTCGAGCAGCGAGTCCAGATATTGGTTCAGGACCACGCTCTTCAGATCCTGCGAGGTGTAGAGACGCCGGTGCACCTGCGCGACCGCGGCGACGCGGCCCATCGCATTGGTCAGTGCCGCCTTGACCTCGTCCTGCGCGGCGGAGCTTGCCTGAAGGTGCAGAAGCGAAGCGATGATCTGCAGCGAGTTGCCGACGCGGTGATTGACCTCGCGCAGCAGCAGCTCGCGTTCGGCAGCAAGGGCTGCGTAGCGGTCACGCGAGGCATGGATCTCGGCTTCGGCCTCCTCGCGCGCCTTCTGCAATTCGGCCTGGCGCAGCGCGCCCTCGGTTGCGACGTGGAGCAGGGGGATGAAATCGCCCGTGATGTCCTTGACGAGATAGTCGGCCGCGCCAGCCTTCAGCGCGGTGACCGCGATGTTGGAATCCTGCGAGGCCGTGACGAACACCACCGGTGGCGCCCCCGGGATCGCCATGATCTGCTCCAGCGTCTCCAGCCCGTCGAGGCCGGGCATATACTGGTCGAGCGCGACCACGTCGATGCCGCCTTCGGCGCTCGCGCGGCGGATGCGCTCCAGGCCTTCCTCGCCGCTCGCGGCATGGACGACCCTGTAGCCGCGCCGCGTCAGGCCGCGATCGACCAGGCGCGCCAGCGCACCGTCGTCATCGATGTAGAGCAGTGTTGGTGTGCGCTGATTCATGGAGCGGCGGGCGGAACCTGGATGACCGAGAAGAACAGGCCGAGCTGCCGGATGGCATTGGCGAAATTCTCGTAGTTGACGGGCTTGGTGATGTAGACGTTGCAGCCGAGCTCGTAGCAGCGCTTGATTTCCTGGGAATCGTCGGTGGTGGTCAGCACCACCACGGGCGAAGCCTTCAGATATTTGTTTTCCTTGATCTGCCTCAGGATGTCGATCCCGGTCATGTCGGGCAGGTTGAGGTCGAGCAGGATCAGCAGCGCATTGCCCTTCTGCACGAGCCCGGAGCCGTCGGCGCCGAACAGGTGCGTCATCGCGTCCGTGCCGTTCTTGAAAGAGACGATCTCGTTGTTGACGCCGGAGCGGCGGATGTTGCGCTCGATCAGGCGGGCATGGCCCTCGTCGTCCTCGATCATGATGATGGTGACAGGCTGGGTCATCGATCTGCGTTCCGGTTGCTTACGTTCCAGGCGATCGGCAGCGTGATGGTGAAGGTGCTGCCCGCATTCAGTTCCGATGATACCGACATGGTGCCGCCGAGGCGACGCACAAGTGCACGCACATGCGCAAGTCCGATGCCCTGCCCGGGCTTGTCCTGGGTTCCCGCGCGGCGGAACAGGTCGAAGATCCGCTGATGATCCCTAGCGTCGATGCCGCGACCATTGTCGCTGATCTCGAAGATAGCGTAACCGAGCTTGGTCCGCCCGCGAATTCTGATCTCTCCGGGCACTCCGCGCTTCAGATATTTGATCGCATTGTCGATCAGGTTGGAGAAGATCTGCTCGAGCGCGAGCCGGTCGCTCACGACATTTGGTAGGGGCTCGAGGTGGATCTCGGCCTGCGCTTCAGCCGCCTGATGCGCCAGCGTCGACACGATGGCCTCGATCAGCTCGCTTGTGTCGATCTTCACGGGCTGGAATTCGCGCCGGCCCTCGCGGGTGAGGTTGAGGATCGCCGAGATCAGCCGGTCCATCTTGGCGATCGACGACTTGATGAAGCCGAGCGCTTCGGAAAAATCCTCCGAGAGTTGCTTGTCGGCGCCCTCGAGCGCGATCTCGCCGGGCCCTGCGGGCGCCAATGGAGGTCCGTCCGCAGGGACGTGGGCGAGGCCGCCGATGCGGCGAAAGATGTCGTTGCCGAGTTCATCGAGCTCGCTGGTGAAGCCCATGATGTTGACGAGCGGCGAGCGCAGGTCGTGGCTGACGATATAGGCAAAGCGCTGGATCTCGTCGTTGGCTTCGCGCAGGTCCGCGGTGCGCTCGTCGACGACGGACTCAAGGTTGGCGTAGGCCTCGCGCAGACGGTTCTCGGCCTCGTCGCGGGCGACTGCCGAGCGCCGCACCAGCCAGATCGAGATCAGCGCCAGAACCACGACGAGGCCGGAGCCGATGCCCGTCATCGAGGCGGCGAGGGTCTGGCTGCGGTCGGAGTTGGCGGTTCGGAGGCGGAACAGGCGCTCCTCCTCCTGGATCATCGCGTTCGCTGCGGCGGTGATCTTTGTCGTGGTGTCCTGTGCCGCAGCCTCGCGGACCAGCGCCACGGCCTTGTCTGGTTCGCCCTGCTGGATGAAGGTCATCTCCTGCGCGAATTGGCCGAGGCGGGTTTCGAGGGCGGCGCTCAGCTTTTCGATCTTCTCGCGTTGCCCTGGATTGTCGCCGCTCAGGCGCGTGAGCTTGTCGAGGGCGGGGATGATGGCGGCCACGGCCTTTTCATGGTCGTCGCGGAAATTTGCCCCCTGCGTCAGCAAGAAGCCACGGGCGCCGCTTTCTGCGCGCCGGATCTCGAGCAGCAGGGCGTTGATCTGGTTCTCGACCTCGATGGTATGAATCACCCATTTGCTGTCTTCCCGAGCCTTGTTGACGAGGTAGACGGAGCCGGCGCTGATCACGGTCAGCACCAAAAGGCCCGCTGAGAATAGCAGGATCTGCCAGAGCGCGCGCCGTCGTTGGGCATCAGCCCTCACGACGGTTCACCGGTCTACATTCAGTGGAGTTCAAAACGCCCCCTTGGAACTGGCCCCAGCGTCCAGAACGCGATTGAGGCCAAAGGGTTCCACCAAGGGAGGCAGATTATCTCGGCGCGGGTTCCGCCTTGCCGGCCAGGTACTGTTCCAGCCAGTGGATGTGATAGTCGCCGTTGATGATGTCGTCTTCGCGCACCAGCGCGCGGAACAGCGGCAGCGTGGTCTCGATGCCTTCGACCACCATCTCGTCGAGCGCCCGGCGCAGCCGCATCAGGCATTCGGCGCGGGTCTTGCCATGCACGATCAGCTTGCCGACCAGGGAATCGTAATAGGGCGGGATCGTGTAGCCCTGGTAGACGGCGGAATCGATCCGGACGCCCAGCCCGCCGGGCGGATGGTATTGCAGGATGCGGCCGGGCGAGGGACGAAAGGTCTGGGGATGCTCGGCGTTGATGCGGCACTCGATCGCATGGCCGATGACCTGGACCTCTTCCTGCCGGGCCGGCAGGTCGCCGCCGGCGGCGATGCGGATCTGCTCCAGCACGAGGTCGATGTCGGTAATGCTCTCGGTGACGGGATGCTCGACCTGGATGCGGGTGTTCATCTCGATGAAGTAGAACTCGCCGTCCTCGAACAGGAACTCGATGGTTCCGACGCCGAGATATTTCATCTCGCGCATGGCTTTGGCGCATGTTTCGCCAATCTTGGCGCGCGCGGCGGCGGCAAGGACGGGCGAGGGGCCTTCTTCCCAGACCTTCTGGTGGCGGCGTTGCAGCGAGCAGTCGCGTTCGCCGAGATGGATCGCGCCGCCGCGGCCGTCGCCGAGGATCTGGATCTCGATATGGCGCGGCTTCTGGAGGTATTTTTCGAGGTAGACGGAGGCATCGCCAAAGGCGGATTTGGCCTCGTTGGCCGCCGTCGACAGCGCCACCTGGAGGTCGGCCTCGCTGTGCGCGACCTTCATGCCGCGGCCGCCGCCACCGGCCGCAGCCTTCACCAGCACGGGAAAGCCGATCTGTCTCGCGATTGACATCGCGTCGTCGTCGGGGCCGACCGCGCCGTCGGAGCCCGGCACCACGGGGATGCCCAGGCGCTTGGCGGTCTTCTTCGCCTCGATCTTGTCGCCCATCAGGCGGATGTGCTCGGCCTTGGGACCGATGAAATGGAGATTGTGCTCGGACAGGATTTCCGCGAAGCGGGCATTTTCAGACAGGAATCCGTAACCGGGATGCACGGCATCGGCGCCGGTGATCTCGCAGGCCGCGAGTAGCGCGGGAACGTTGAGATAGCTGTCCTTGGATGCCGGCGGCCCGATGCAGACGCTCTCGTCCGACAGGCGCACATGCATGGCGTCGGCGTCGGCGGTGGAGTGCACGGCGACGGTCGCGATCCCGAGCTCCTTGCAGGCCCTGAGGATGCGAAGGGCGATCTCGCCGCGATTGGCTATGAGGATCTTGTCGAACATGGTGCCTCAGGGGGCGAATGGGCAATAGCGAATGGCGAAACAGGCAGGAGTAACTATTCGCTACTCGCTATTCGCCACTCCCTCACTCGATGATGACCAGCGGCTCGCCGTACTCGACCGGCTGGCCGTCCTCGACCAGGATCTGCGTCACCGTGCCGGCGCGCGGCGAGGGGATCTGGTTCATGGTCTTCATCGCTTCGATGATCAGCAACGTCTGTCCGACCGAGACCTTGCTGCCGACCTCGATGAACGGCTTGGCGCCCGGCTCAGGCGCCCAATAGGCGGTGCCGACCATCGGCGAGCTGACCGCGCCGGGATGCTTCGACAAATCGGGCCCGGCGGCGGCAGGCGCGGCGGAGGCTACCGGCAGGGCGGCGGCAGCAGCTGCCATCGGCACAGGCATGGTCGCAGCAACGCTGATGTTGCGGGCGACGCGCAGGCGCAGGCCGGCACGTTCGATCTCGATCTCGGTGAGACTGGTCTCATCGAGCAGCAATGCGAGCTCGCGGACGAGCGCGGAATCCTCGCTGGAAAACTTTGCGGCTGCTTTGTCGTCTGGCTGGCGCGCCATGTTCTTTGATCCGAATGTTCTGTTTGATGAGGGAGCTTCAGGCTTTGGGCTTGATGGCAAGCTTGGCGGCAAGGCCCTGGATGGCGAGGCGGTAGCCCTCGATGCCGAAACCGCAAAGCGAGGCGAAGGCCGCGCGCGCGGTGTAGGAGTGGTGACGAAAGCTCTCGCGGGCATGGATGTTGGTCACATGCACTTCGACGGTCGGGATCTGCACCGCGAGCAGCGCGTCGTGCAACGCGATCGAGGTGTGCGAATAGCCGCCGGCATTGACGATGATGCCCTTCATCTTGCGCGCATGCGCCTCGTGGATGAAATCGATCAGCTCGCCCTCGCGGTTGGACTGCCGGCAATCGGCCTTGAGACCGAACGTCGCCGCCGTCTCCCGGCACAGCGCCTCGACGTCGGCCAGCGTGGCGTGGCCATACTTTTCCGGCTCGCGCGTCCCCAACATGTTGAGGTTCGGCCCGTTCAGGACGAGGATCGTGTCGATTGCTGGTTCGGCCATTCCAATCCCGCAAAGAGGTGCTTCGGCGTGGCGGGGTTATAGGTAACAAAGCGTCCTAGGGGAAGCCTTGAAGGACCTTCAAGGGGACTTAAGGTGCCTCATCCCAGGTGCAAAAACCTGTGCGCAAGCTACGGAAATTGCTTGTTAACCAGTCTGAGCCATGGCTGCCGGCCAACCGCAAAGGGGCGGGCATTGCTGCCCGCCCCAGAGCTTGCCGGTATCGCAGCCTTAGACGTTCAGGACGGCTACGATCTCGTAGGTGTCCGGATTGATGATCACGATCTCTTCCTTGACCAGGACGTACTTGTACGCCCGCCACTCCGGATAGATCGTCACGACTCGGGACGGCAGGGCGTGAAGGGTAATGCCCTCACGCGGCACGCGGGTGCCAACCGAGATCGAGAAGTTCACGTTGGTCACCGGGGCCACGCGCTCCTCGCGGATCACGGACGTAATCTGGGTCCGCTGCTCGGTCGAGAGCTTCGCACCTGCGCCGGCCTGGCCAACCGTGGTCGACGTGGAGCTCTGGCCCTGCGCGTTCTGGTTGGTGCTGGTACCAGTCTGGCCCTGAGCGTTCTGGTTGGTGCTCGTGCCGGTGCCCTTCTGGTTCTCGGCGTTGTTGGTCGAGGTGCCGCTCTTGCTGCCCTCAGCCTTCATGTCCTTCTGGTCCTTTGAGCCGGACTTGCTGGTGTCCTGGCTCATGCTCTTGGACTTGTCCTGGTGGGACTTGTCCATCTGACCCTGCGCGCGTTCGTCGGTGCGCTGGCCCTTGGTCGCACCAGCCTTGTCCTCGGCCGCGTTCTTGTTCATCGCGCCACCAGAGGAACGCTCATCCTTCATCGCGCCTGACTTGTCTTCGGAAGCGCGATCGGACTTCATCGTGCTGGAGCCGCCGGCCTGGCCGACGGTACCCTTGTCGTGGCTCACGGAGTCGCGGCCCGTCGATCCACCGCGTTCGGCGGCACCACCCGAAGGCTGCGAGTGCTGCATCTGCGCGCCGCCGGCGCCACCGCCGCTGTCGCGGCCCATGCTGTTCTGTGCGTTTGCCAGTCCCGTGCCCGCGACGAGCGCGATTGCGGCAACCGAGATCATAAAGCGGTTCAACATCGAAATTCTCCTCACGTGGTTCTTGCGTCATTGCCCGCGCCGACAACGAAAGGAGATTTCAGTTGTTCCGGAACTTCGCCTGTTCCGCGGCATTTGTTTGTTGAATGCCAGATGAATGACTTTGCACGAAGACGCCAATGTTCCGTGTAAGAAAAAAGGCCGGCTTTTCAGCCGGCCTTTTCGTATTTTCAGTATCGTAAAACGTGTTCAGCAAGTTGCCTTGCCGCAGCGGGCGATGCCGATCTTTTCCTTCAGGCCTTCGACGCCGACGGCGCCGATCACGATCTGCTTGCCGATGACGTAGCTCGGCGTGCCGTTCATGCCCATCGCTTCGGCGAGCTTGAAGTTCTCCTCGATGGTGGCGCGCACCTCGGGGCTGGCGATGTCCTTCTCGATCTTCGCGGTGTCGAGGCCGGCTTCCTTGGCTGCTTGAAGTGCGCGTGCCTTGTCGGCGGCACCGCGGCCGGTGAGCAGCTTCTGGTGGAAGTCGAGATATTTCTTGCCGGAGGGATCCTGCATGCGCACGGCGACCGCGACCTGGGCCGCTTCCACCGAGCCCTGGCTCAGCACCGGAAACTCCTTCAGCACGACCTTCAGCTTTGGATCGCTCTTCATGAGCGTAAGCATGTCGTCCATCGCGCGCTTGCAGTAGCCGCAATTGTAGTCGAAAAACTCGACGAAGGTGACGTCGCCGTCCTTGTTGCCGAGCACGACCTGGCGCGGCGAATTGAAGATCGCGTCCGCATTTTGCGCGATGCTGGCCTCATGCTTCTGCGTCTCGGCCGCGGCCTGACGCTTGCTCAGCTCGGCCATGGCCTCCTCGAGCACCTCGGGGTGGCTCACGAGATAGTTCTTGATGATGGCCTCGATGTCGGTGCGCTGGCTACCGGAGAAACTGTCGGCCGACGCGGGCGCGGCTGCGCCGAACAGGGCGAGCGCAAACAACGCAGAAGCAAGCAGGCGCAGCGAAGGCATAGGCAAATCCTCTTATCCAAAGCAGTTTCGAGAAACGTCCCGGCGGACTCAAGCTCGGCGTCGTGACGTCGCGGTGTCGGGCGTCGTTTTAGGCATTTCATCACGTGGCGGCTTGGCCGCCACGATGTTCAATTGCGCGGCGGCTTCGCCGCCACGATGTCGTCGGCCTTGACCCATCCGGGCGTGCCGACGGCGAAACGGGTTTTCGCGCGCGTGGCTAGCTCGCGGGCGGTCTTGTTGTCGCCGCGCAGATAAGCGGCCTGCGCCGAGGCGAGATCTGCCTCGGCATATTCGCCCTTCCGGCCATAGGCCATCGCGAGCTGGGTATAGCCGAGCGCCGCCTCGGGCTCTCGCGCTACCGCGGCGCGGAGAATCCGAACAGCGTCGTCGGTGTAGGCCTTATTATCGGTTCCAACCAGAGCCTGCCCAAGTAACATCTCGATGAGGGGCGAATTGTTCGAGAGCTGCGCCGCCTTGCGCAGGGCCGGGATCGCCTCGGCTGGCTTGCCGCTTTCAAGCAGGGCCTGGCCGCGCACCTCGTAGAAGTACGGGTTGTTCGGCTGGACCTGGATCAGCGCGTCGATCTGGGTGAGCGCGCTTCGGAGGTCCCCGTGCAGATAGGTGCTGATGGCGCGGGCATAGCGCGCCGGCATGCTGTCGTTGGTTTGGGGATAGCGGCGGTACACGGTTTCCGGCCGCTCCATGAAAGCGGAGATCTTGGCGCGCACCATGTCGTGGCGGAGCTGGAGCGCAGGATCGTCCTTCTTGTTCCAGAAGGGGCTCGAGCTTGCGAACTCCTGGAGCGCTGCGACGCGCTCGGCCGGCATCGGATGCGACTGGAGATAGGGATCAGCGCCGCGCGCGGCGAACAAGCTCTCGCCTGTGAAGCGCTTGAAGGTCTCGTACATGCCCTTCGGCGATTGCTGGGTCGCGGTCAGGAATTTCACGCCGGCGCGGTCGGCGTTCTCCTCCTGCTGGCGCTGATAGGACAGCAGCGTGCGGCGGATCACCTCCTGCGGAGCGGAGATCGCGGCGGCGCCGGCATTGGCGAGCCCGTTGTTGCCGGCGCTGCTGCGCTGGGTGCTGCCCGCGGCGATCGCGCCGGCGCCGAGCAGCATCGCGATGATCATCTGGGTCTGGGCGGCGGCGAGCTGCTCGCGCAGCTTGGACAGGTGCCCGCCGGCCAGATGCCCGGTCTCGTGCGCGAGCACGCCGATGATCTGGTTCGGCGTTTCCGATTGAAGGATCGCGCCGTAATTGACGAAGATGCGGCGGCCGTCGGCGACGAACGCGTTGAACGAGTTGTCGTTCAGGATCACCATCTGGATGTTCTGTTTCTCCAGGCCCGCGGCGCGCAGGATCGGGCGCGTGTATTCGCGCAGCAGCTGCTCGGTCTCGGTGTCGCGCAGGACCGGCGGCCCCTTGGCTTGCGCGTGCGCGGCCGAGAACGGCGTCAGCGCGATCGCCGCAGCCATGACGAGGGCGGTGAGGGCGGAGGCCTTCTTGCGCAATGCGATTTGGAGCAACATCAGGCGGTCTGGGTCAAACGGTCTTGATCAAGCAGTTTCGTGATTGGTTTTGGCGATTGGCGGCGGACCGGATACGCGATATGCCCTTGCGGGCCGTTCCCCTTATGACCCGTACAATGCGGCCAGTCTGGGGCGCAAGCGCCCCGTTTCCCGGACCGGACGGACCGGTTCGCCAGCGAATAGCAGAAATCGATGCACGATACGACCTTGAGGAACCGGTTGGGGCAGTGGCTCGCGCCCTCCCGCCGGAGCGATGTTCCCCCGTTCATGGTGATGGACGTCATGGCCGCGGCGGCCCGAATCGAGGCTGCTGGCGGCCATGTCATCCACATGGAGGTCGGCCAGCCCGCGGCCGGCGCCCCCAAAACCGCGATTGCGGCCGCCCATGCGGCGCTCGAGGCCGGGCGGATCGATTATACCTCCGCGCTCGGCATCCCCAGTCTGCGCGAGCGCATCGCACGGCATTATCGCGATGCCTATGGCTGTAACGTCAGCCCCGAGCGGATCGTGGTGACCACCGGATCCTCCGGTGGGTTCATTTTGGCTTTCCTGTCGATGTTCGAGCCGGGCGACCGCGTTGCCGTGACGGTGCCGGGTTATCCGCCTTATCGTCATATCCTCACCGCGCTCGGTTGCGAGCCGGTGCTGATCGAGACCACCAACGAGACGCGCCATGCGCTCACGGGCGAGGCATTGCTTGCGGCCCATCGCAAGGCGCCGTTGAAGGGCGTGCTGGTCGGCAGCCCCGCCAATCCGACGGGGACAATGATGTCCCGCGAAGCGCTCGCTGGTCTGATTGCGGCCGCCGAAGACGCGGGCATCCGCTTCATCTCGGACGAGATCTATCACGGGCTCGACTATGCGTTTCCGGCCGTCACCGCCGCAGCACTCTCCGAGCACGCACTCGTGATCAACTCGTTCTCGAAGTATTTTTGCATGACGGGCTGGCGCGTCGGCTGGATGGTCGTGCCTGAAATCCTGGTGCGGCCGATCGAGCGGCTGCAGCAGAATCTGTCGATCTCGGTGCCGTCGCTCTCGCAGATTGCCGCTGAAGCCGCCTTCGACGGTGCGGCCGAGATGGAGGCGATCAAGCACGGCTATCAGGAGAACCGGCGGATTTTGATCGAGGGATTGCCGAAAGCTGGCCTCAGCAAGTTCCTGCCGGCCGATGGTGCATTTTATCTCTATGCCGACGTCTCGGACTTCACCTCCGACAGTTTCGAGTTCGCCAAGCAGATGCTGGAGCAGGCACGCGTCGCGGCCACGCCCGGCCTTGATTTCGATCCCGTTCACGGCCGCTCGTTCATTCGTCTTTCCTATGCGCGCTCGCCCGGGGAGATGCGCGAGGCAGTTGACCGGATCGCTCACTGGCTTAAATAGCCGCCAGTTTTCGACCACCTCCGGAGTTCATCTTGTCTGACCGATCTGCCCCGACCGTTGCTGCGCCGCATTTTTCTCTCGCCGCATTGATGTGGCCGACCCGGCCGGGCGAAACCGTTGGCGCAGTGCGCGCGGTCGTGCTGATCGCGCTCGGCACCGCATTGATGGCGCTATCAGCGAAGGTCAGCCTGCCGCTGCCCTATGTCCCCATGACGTTGCAGACGCTGGTGGTGCTGATGATCGGCGCGGCCTACGGCTGGCGTCTTGGCAGCGCAACCATGATCGCCTACCTCGCCGAAGGCGCGCTTGGCGCGCCGGTATTTGCCGGGCCGGTGGGTGGCATTGCACCGCTGCTCGGCCCGACCGCGGGATATCTTTTCGGTTTCATTGCGGCCGCATTCGTGACCGGCTGGCTCGCCGAGCGCGGCTGGGATCGCAGCATGCCGCTTTTGTTTGCAGCAATGGCTGTAGGCCATATCGTCATTCTGGCCGCCGGCTTCGGCTGGCTGGCGTTCGGCCTCGGGTTGGGTGTTGCGAAATCCTGGCAGGTCGGCATCGTGCCGTTCGTTGCGGCTTCGCTGGTCAAGAACGCGCTTGGCGCGACGTTGATGCCAGCCGCGCGCAGGCTGATCGAGCGCCGAAGGTAAACCGGCAAAAGCGAACGGTTCCGATTGACAGGGCCGGCCAAGTTGATCTTGGCTGGCCCAGCGTTTTGAGGGGGAGTGAAACGATGACGACGACAACGATGGCGGGGGCGCCGGTCGCGCCGCCCGTCGCCAAGCCGTGGTACAAGGTTCTCTACGTTCAGGTGCTGATCGCCATCGTGCTCGGCGCCATCGTCGGCTGGCTCTGGCCCTCGCTCGCCACCAACGAATGGATCAAGGCGATGGGCGACGGCTTCATCAAGCTGATCAAGATGGTGATCGCCCCGATCATCTTCTGCACCGTCGTTTCCGGCATCGCCCATATCCAGGATGCCAAAAAAGTCGGCCGCATCGGCGTCAAGGCGCTGGTCTATTTCGAGGTCGTCTCGACCTTCGCGCTGGTGATCGGTCTCGTCATCGGCAATCTGGTGAAGCCGGGCGCGGGCTTCGGCAGTGGCGCGGCCAACGAGGCGGCCGTTGCAAACTACGCCAAGCAGGCCGCCGGTCAGAAGTCCGTCGACTTCGTGCTGCACATCATTCCGGACACCGTCGTCGGCGCGTTCGCACAAGGCGAGATCCTGCAGGTGCTGCTGTTCTCGGTGCTGTTCGGCTTCGCGGTCATGAGCCTCGGCGAGCGCGGCCACACCATCCGCAGCTTCATCGACGACGCCGCTCATGCCGTGTTCGGCGTCATCTCCATCGTGATGCGTGCAGCGCCGATCGGCGCGTTTGGTGCGATGGCCTATACGATCGGCAAGTTCGGCACCGGCGCGATCCTCAATTTGGTCGGGCTGATCGCCACGTTCTATGTCACCGCGGCGTTGTTCGTTTTCGTCGTGCTCGGCATCATCGCACGTCTGGCAGGGTTCTCGATCTTCAAGTTCCTGGCCTACATCAAGGACGAATTGCTGATCGTGCTCGGCACCTCGTCCTCGGAAAGCGCGTTGCCGTCCCTGATGGAAAAGCTGGAGCGGCTCGGCTGCTCCAAGTCGGTGGTCGGCCTCGTGGTGCCCACGGGTTACTCGTTCAATCTCGACGGCACCAACATCTACATGACGCTGGCGACGCTCTTTATCGCGCAGGCGCTCGGCTACGATCTCTCCTTCAGCCAGCAGGCCACGATCCTGGTCGTGGCGATGCTGACGTCGAAAGGCGCTTCCGGCATCACCGGCGCGGGCTTCATCACGCTGGCGGCGACGCTGGCCGTGGTCGATCCGCGCCTCGTGCCTGGCATGGCGATCGTGCTCGGCATCGACAAGTTCATGAGCGAGTGCCGCGCGCTGACCAATCTGTGCGGCAACGGCGTCGCCTGCGTGGTCGTTGCCTGGTGGGAGGGTGAACTCGACCGCGACAAGCTCAACGCCAACCTTTCCAAGCAGATCGATCCGACCGACATGGAGACGGCGATCACGACGGACTGATCGCGCCCTCGGGCTTGGAGCGAAAAGGGCTGGTCGAAATCCTCGATCAGCCCTTTTCTTTTGGGACTAGAACCGCTCCGGCCGATACGGCGCGGGATCAATCGCCGGCGTCTCGCCGCTCATGATCTCGGCGAGCAGACGTCCGGTCGCCGGTCCCAGGGTAAAGCCCTGGTGGCCGTGGCCGAAATTCATCCAGAGGCCGGGATGACGCGGCGCTTGCCCGAGCACCGGCAGCATGTCGGGCGTGCAGGGACGGGTGCCGAACCACGGATCGGGCTCGACGCGCTTGCCGAGGTCGATCAGCTCGCGTGCGGAGCCTTCCGCGCTGGCGAGCTGCACGGGCGTTGCGAGCGCGTTCGGGCTCGTCAGCTCGGCTCCTGTGGTGATGCGGATGCCCTTGGCCATCGGCCCCATGGCGTAGCCGCCGCCCTTGTCGACGAGAGGCAGGTCGAGCGAGGCGCCGCCGCTGTAGTGCATGTGGTAGCCGCGCTTGCGGACCAGCGGAATGCGATAGCCGAACTTGTGCAGCAGATCGGGCGACCACGGCCCGAGCGTCACGACGGCGTGGGGAGCGTCGAGGCGTCCCTGGTCCGTATCGACGGACCAGCCGGTCGCGGTCTGGCGCAGGCTCTGCGCGTTCCCGAGAACGATGGTGCCGCCGAGGCGCTCGAACAGCTCGGCATACGCCGTGACGAGCGCCCCTGGATCGGACACCGTCCAGGTGTCGAGCCAATGGATCGCGCCGGGAAGATCGTCGCGCAGGATCGGCTCGGCCTTGGCAAGCTCGCTGCCGGAGAGCACGCGAAAATTCACGCCGAATTCGCGTTGATCTTCCTCCGCCGTCTTGATCGCGAGGTCGAATGAAGCGGCATCGCGATGCAGCATGCGATAGCCGGCGCGGCGGATCAGATTGTCGGCATGGGCTTCACGAATGAGGATGTCGTGCTCTGCGGTCGCGTAGGCGATCAGCCGTGCCCAGGCCTCGATCGCCTCGCGATGCCGCTTCGGCGCCGAGTGCCACCAGTAGCGGAGCAGGGGCTCGACATGGCGGTGAAGCGACGACAGGCTGTAGCGCACATCGTTGGTGCGGCCGGTCGCGATCTTCAGCAGTGTCGCAAGGTCGCGCGGCATCGGATAGGGGCGGACCGCTTCGGCCTGGATCATTCCGGCGTTGCCATAGCTGGTCTCGCGGCCCGGCTCCCTGCGATCAACGAGCGTGACGGTCCAGCCGCGCTGCTGCAGGTGCAGCGCCGCACTCACGCCGATCATGCCACCGCCGAGAACGATTGCGCTCTGCATTGGAACCTACCTCGCCAAATCAAAACCGCCCGGTTTGGCCGGGCGGTTTCATCTGGATGATCCTCTTATTCGCCGCCGCCGAAGCGGCGGGACCACCAGCCGGCGCGACGCGGCGCGGCCGGCGTTTCGCTTGCCGCTTCCGGCGCCGGTTCAGCTGCCGGCGTCGGCGCGGCGACCGGCTCGGCCGCTTGCGCAACCGGCGTTGCCGGCTCGCTCGGGCTGCTCGACAGGAAGCTCACCTTTTCGCGGACCGTGGAGCGGCGCCGTGCGGCCTTGTCGTCGGCAGGCTCTTCCTCCGCGGCAAAGGGCTCAGGCTGGGCCGGCGCCTCGGTCTGCACCTCGGCGCGTGGCTCAGGCTGCGAGACTTGCGGCTCAGCGCTGTGCTCGGCTTGCACGATCGAGGGCGCGGGCTCGCTGCCGAAGCCGTCGAAATCGGCAACCGCGTCGGCAGCTTCCGATGGCTGATTGGTGCCGAGCTCGTCGCCGATGGAGCCGGCGAGACCTTCTTCGGCGCCACCGCGACGGCGGCGTCCGCCGCGGCGACCACGCCGGCGCCGGCGGTCGCCGCTGCCCTGCTGCTCACCACGGGCTGCTTGTTCCTCGCCTTCCTCGCCGTCCTGCTCGGCCTCGGCATCGTCCTCGCCTTCGCCGGCCGCAACAGCCGCCTCGGGAAGGGTGGCAGGGCCATCCTCGCGCAATTCGCCGTCGCGCGGGCCACCGCGGCCGCGGCGGCGACGGCGGCGCTTGCGGCGCTGGCCGTCCTGCTCGGAGGCGGCGTCACCTGCGGCCTGCTCCTCGGCGAGGCCTTCGGTCTCCTCGGTCTCGACCTCGGATTCGGTTTCCGGATCGAACTCCTCGTCGTCGTAAGCTTCTTCGGCCAGGGGCGGCGGGCTCGCGGCGGCCTGCGCCACGAGCAGCGCCTTGGCGGCCTCCAGCGTATGCACCTGCTCGCCGCGATCGATGAGATAGGCCTGCGGCCCGCTGACGCTGGGATCTGCGATCACCGAGAGGGTGACCTTGAAGCCGTTCTCGAGATCACGCAGATGGCCGCGCTTGTGGTTGAGCACATAGAGCGCGACGTCGGTGCGGGTGCGGACCACGAGATTGTGGGTCGCGCCCTTCATCAGGATCTCTTCGAGGCCGCGCAGCAACTGGAGCGCCACCGAGGACACCGAGCGGACATGGCCGGTGCCGCCGCAATGCGGGCACGGATCGGTCGAGCTCTCGAGCACGCTGGCGCGGATGCGCTGGCGCGACATCTCGAGCAGGCCGAAATGGGAGATGCGGCCGACCTGGATGCGCGCGCGATCCTGCCTGAGGCAATCGGACAGCTTGCGTTCGACCGCGCGGTTGTTGCGCTTCTCGTCCATGTCGATGAAGTCGATGACGATCAGGCCGGCGAGGTCGCGCAAGCGAAGCTGGCGGGCGACCTCTTCGGCCGCCTCCAGATTGGTCTTGAGCGCGGTGTCCTCGATATGGTGCTCGCGCGTCGATCGTCCGGAGTTGACGTCGATCGAGACCAGCGCCTCGGTCTGGTTGATCACGATGTAGCCGCCGGAGCGCAGTTGCACGGTCGGCGAGAACATCGCGTCCAGCTGACTCTCGACGCCCATGCGCGAGAACAGCGGCTGGCCGTCGCGATACTGCTTCACGGCGCTGACATTGGCGGGCATCAGCATCTTCATGAAGTCGCGCGCTTCACGGTAGCCGGATTCACCCGCCACCGAGATCTCGTCGATCTCCTTGTTGTAGAGGTCGCGCAGCGAGCGCTTGATCAGCGAGCCTTCCTCGTAGACGAGGGTCGGGGCTTGCGAGTTCAGCGTGAGGTCGCGCACCGTCTCCCACATCCGGATCAGATATTCGAAGTCGCGCTTGATCTCGGGCTTGGTGCGGGCGGCGCCGGCGGTACGCAGGATGATGCCCATGCCCTCGGGCACGTCGAGATCCTGCACCACTTCCTTCAGGCGGGAGCGGTCCTGGGCGCTGGTGATCTTGCGGCTGATGCCGCCGCCGCGTGCGGTATTCGGCATCAACACGGCGTAGCGGCCGGCGAGCGACAGGTAGGTCGTCAGCGCCGCGCCCTTGTTGCCGCGCTCTTCCTTGACGACCTGCACCAGCATCACCTGGCGGCGCTTGATGACTTCCTGGATCTTGTACTGGCGGCGCGGCCGGAAGGTGCGCTCCGGCACTTCCTCCAGCACGTCGTCGCCGCCGACGGATTCGACGACTTCCTCTTCGGCTTCCTCGTCGTCTTCGTCTTCCTCGGCGTCGTCGTCTCCGGCAGCCGCTTCGGCTTCGTGATGGGAAGCCTCGGCGCTCTCGCCGGCGGCGTACACGGCGTCGGCCGGTTCAGCGGCTGATGTCACGGCCTCGGCGAGATCCTCTGCGTGTGCTTCGGAGGCAACCTCTTCCGGCTCGGCAACAACCCCGGTGGCGACCACGGGCTCGGCGCCGATTGCTGCGACAGGCGCGGGCGTCTCGTCGGCATGATCGTGGTCGTGATGATCGTGCTCGCCGTGATGACCATGGTCGTCATGATCGTGGGCGTGATGATCGTCACCTTGGGCATGATGATGGTCGTCGTGCCCATGTCCTTGGTGATCATGTCCTTGGTGATCATGTCCTTCGTGGTCATGATCGTGATGATCGTGGCCTTCGTGCTCGCCGTGATGCTCCGCGCCGGCGTGCAGGTGCTCACCCTCGTGCAAAGCGCCTTCGGGCAGGGCCTCGCCCTGGACCGGCTGGGCCGCGGGATCGGCGCCTTCGACGATGTCGCTGCGGACGCGTTCGCCATGACCACGGCGGCGCGAATTGCGGTGGCGCGAACGGCGGCGGCCGTGGGAGCGGTTCTCGCTCTCCTCCTCGGCCTCGCGATGGGCCTGTTCCTCGGCCTCGATCAGCGCCTGCCGATCCGCGACCGGAATCTGGTAGTAATCGGGATGGATTTCGCTGAAGGCGAGGAAGCCGTGGCGGTTGCCGCCATATTCGACGAAGGCGGCCTGGAGCGAGGGTTCGACCCTTGTGACCTTGGCGAGGTAGATATTCCCGCGCAGTTGCTTGCGTTGCGCGGTCTCGAAATCAAACTCTTCGACGCGATTGCCGCGGACCACGACGACCCGGGTCTCCTCCGGGTGGGTGGCATCGATCAACATCTTGTTGGGCATGTCTTAACTCTTGGCGGCGGCGGGCGCGATTCACCGTGGGCGCGATCAGCGCTGCCGGGTGACGCGACGGTCCACCTGATTCGGGGGTGAGGGGAAGGCCGAAACGCCGTCTCTCGCGCCTTGCCGGACCGGAAGCTTCAGGACCAAGGCGGCGTGCGGGATTTTCACTCCGCAGCGTCGCGAATGGTCCTTCAGAATTCGTCGGCACAGTCTGGCGCATCAAGCGTCGGCCCGTATGAAACATTGGGCGGTGAGGCCGCCCTTCAATCAGTTGCTGCTGGCCAGGCATGGCGCGAGCGCGCTCGCCTTGGGGATCACGAACCGCTCCCTTGGGGATCAAGGGACCGGGTAATGGGTTACGTCGCTGTCAGAACTGTCCCGGTCACGCGAGTGGTAACCTAGGACCGTCCGCCGCCGGCGCTTGACCCGTTCCACCTCGCTGCCGCGCACCGCGCTGGTCTTAGAGGGAAACGGAAAACGCTGGAATTCTCAAACCTTGAGAGTTCCGGCGATGCACCGGGAGGCTGAATGCGACACAACCGGAAATATCGGCCGTCAGCATTCCGTACATACGAGGAATGAGCCATACGTGCAAGGGAGCGTCGCATGGCGGTCACAGTCAGCGAGTTTCGCGTTTCTGTCATTAAGGGTGGATTAACCCTGTGGTTCTATTGCGTTAAAAGGGCTGCTCGGAGGCACGGAATCGGTGGCGAGCCGCACAAATCGACGGATTCTGCTGGGATGCGCGCTGCTGTGCGCTGCAGCATTGCCATGTGCTGATTCCTCGCGCCTAAGGGCGGCGGAAAGCCAGCCGCAACCCGCTGTTGCGGTAGCGAATTTCCCGGTTGCCTCGGCCGCCCGGCTGGCCGGCGACGGCAAGCAGACTCGCTTCATTCTCGACATCGATCAGGCCATAACCTTCCGTGCCGTCACGCTGGCCGACCCGTACCGGGTCGTCGTTGACGTGCCGCAGGTCAATTTTCAGCTGCCGGCGGGCACAGGGGCCGGGGGGCGTGGACTGGTCAAGGCGTTCCGCTACGGGCTCGTCATGCCCGGCGGCTCGCGAATCGTGTTCGACCTGACGGGACCGGCCAGGATCGCCAAGTCCTACGTGGTGGAGGCGGCCAACGGCCAGCCGGCCCGGCTTGTGCTGGAGCTGGAAGAGGTTGACCGGGCCGCCTTCGCGCAGTCGCTCGCGTCCGAAAATCGTCCCGAGCTACGGTCCACCATCGCCGAGGCGAAGCCTGCGCCGGCTCCCGCGACGACAGCCCCGGAAACGGCGCAGCAGAAGGCCGACGGCCGCCCGGTGGTCGTGATCGATCCCGGCCATGGCGGCATCGACAATGGCACGCAGTCGAGCGGCGAGAGCGAGAAGAACCTGGTACTGGCCTTTGGGCTGGCGCTGCGCGACAAGCTGGAGAAGGCCGGTAAATACCGTGTGGTCCTGACGCGGGACGACGACACCTTCATTCCCCTCAATGACCGGACCAAGATCGCTCGCAATCTCAAAGCCGCCTTGTTCGTCTCGATTCATGCCGATGCGCTGCCTCGTGCCGAGGGCGATGCGCAGGGCGCGACCATCTATACGCTGTCCGACAAAGCGTCCGACGCCGAGGCCCAGCGGCTGGCGGATGCGGAAAACCGGGCAGATGCGATCGCCGGCTTCAACCTGGCGGAGGAGCCGACCGACGTCGCCGACATCCTGATCGACCTCACGCAGCGAGAAACCCGCACCTTTTCAAACCGTTTCGCTCGCCTTTTGATGGGTGAAATGAAATCGACGGTGCGGATGCACAAGCATCCGCTTAAGTCGGCCGGCTTCCGGGTCCTGAAGGCGCCCGACGTGCCCTCGGTGCTGGTCGAGATCGGTTATGTCTCCAACAAGGGCGACCTCGAGCATCTGGTCTCCGAGGGCTGGCGGTCCCGCGCTGTGGGCTCGATGGCGCAGGCCATCGACGGGTTTTTGACCAAGCGGTTGGCCACGGCGGGATCGTCAAATTGACGACCCGGGGATCGTCAAATTGACGACCTCGGGATCGTCAAATTGACGACCCGGGGATCGCCCAATTGGGCGACCCTGGGGGTCTTCAAACTGAAAGGGTTTTTCCGTCCCGTCGCAAAAGCCCTAGTTTGGCCACAGCGGGCGCTTTATAAAAATGCCGCAGGGGGTTCCGGAATCGGCGAGAACCCCGTTCGGCAAGCGTCTTAAGTCCGGCATTGATGGTATTGCGTAAGCCGGTGAATTCGCGACGTGAATTTGGCGCCTGTTTGGGGCGCCAAGGGGCTGATACTGGGCTGATCCAGAGTTTGAACGGATAAACACATAATGCGCTTGCTGGTGCGGTTCATGGGCTTCCTGTTCGCCGCGGGAACGGTGGTGTTCCTTGTCGGTGTCGGGGCCGTGGCAGGCCTGATCTGGCATTTCTCCAAGGACTTGCCGGACTACTCTCAGCTTCAGGATTACGAGCCGCCGGTGATGACCCGCGTGCACGCGGTCGACGGTTCGCTGCTCGGCGAATACGCCAAGGAGCGGCGGCTGTATTTGCCGATCCAGGCCGTGCCCAAGCTCGTGATCAACGCGTTCCTGGCGGCCGAAGACAAGAATTTCTACGAGCATGGCGGCATCGACTACACCGGCATGGCGCGCGCCGGCGTTGTCTACATCCAGAACTACGGCTCCAACCGCCGCCCGCAGGGCGCTTCCACGATCACCCAGCAGGTCGCGAAGAACTTCCTGCTGACCAACGAGGTCTCCTTCGCCCGCAAGATCAAGGAAGCCTTGCTGGCGATGCGGATCGAGAAGACCTACTCGAAGGACAAGATCCTCGAGCTGTATCTGAACGAAATCTACCTCGGTCTCGGCGCCTACGGCATCGCAGCCGCTTCGCTGGTCTATTTCGACAAGTCGGTGAACGAGCTGACGGTTGCGGAAGCGTCTTACCTGGCCGCGCTGCCGAAGATGCCGGCGACGCTGCATCCGGTTCGCAACCGCGACCGCGCCGTCGAGCGCCGCAATTACGTGATCGACCGTCTGGTCGAGAACGGCTGGATCAAGCAGGCCGACGCCGACAAGGCGCGCAAGGAGCCGCTCGCCGTCACCAGCCGTTCCAACGGAGCCCATACCTTCGCGGGCGAATATTTTGCCGAGGAAGTCCGTCGCGACATCTTCGAGCGCTATGGTGAGAAGAAGCTGTACGAGGGCGGTCTCTCCGTCCGCACCACGCTCGATCCGAAGATCCAGGTCATGGCGCGCAAGGCCATGGTCTCGGGCCTCGTGAACTATGACGAGCAGCAGGGCTATCGCGGCGCCATGAGCAAGCTCGATATTTCGGGTGATTGGGGCGTGAAGCTCGCCGAGATCAAATCGCTGTCCGACATCTCGCCATGGCGCATGGCGGTGGTGTTGGAGACCAGTGACCAGTCGGCGCGCATCGGCTTCCAACCGAGCCGCGAGCTTGGCGGCGCCGTGAGCAAGCAGCGCGAGACCGGCATCATCACGGTCGATGGCGTGCGCTGGGCGCGGGCCGTGCAGGGAGGAACCAAAGGCAAGACGCCGACGGCGGTGTCGCAGGTGCTCCAGCCCGGCGACGTCATTTATGCCGATCCGCTCTACAAGGACGGTCAGCCGGTCGAAGGCCAGTACCGGCTGCGCCAGATCCCCGAAGTGTCCGGCGCCATGGTGGCGATGGATCCGTGGACCGGTCGCGTGCTCGCGATGGTCGGCGGCTTCTCGTTCGACCAGAGCCAGTTCAACCGCGCCACGCAGGCCTACCGGCAGCCGGGGTCGTCGTTCAAGCCGATCGTCTATTCGGCCGCACTCGACAACGGCTATACGCCCTCGACCGTCGTGCTCGACGCACCCATCGAAATCGACCAGGGGCAGGGCGCAGGCGTGTGGCGGCCGGAGAACTTCTCCTCGGGTAAGTTCCAGGGACCGGTGACGCTGCGCAACGCGCTGCGGCAGTCCCTCAACACGGTGACGGTGCGCCTCGCGCAGGATATCGGCATGCCCTTGATCGGCGAATATGCCCGCCGCTTTGGCGTCTATGACGAGCTGCCGAACTATCTCTCCTACGCGCTGGGCGCCGGCGAGACGACGGCGATGCGCATGGTCACGGCGTACTCGATGCTCGCCAATGGCGGCCGCCGGGTGAAGCCGACGCTGATCGACCGTATCCAGGACCGTTACGGCCACACCATCTTCAAGCACGACCAGCGCGAATGCCGCGGCTGCGACGCGCCGGGCGGCTGGAAGAGCCAGCCTGAGCCGCAGCTCATCGACCGCCGCGAGCAGGTGCTGGATTCCATGACCGCCTATCAGATCACCGAGCTGATGGAAGGCGTGGTGCAGGCCGGTACGGCCACGGTCATCAAGGAAGTCGGCAAGCCCGTCGCCGGCAAGACCGGTACCACCAACGAGGCCAAGGACGCCTGGTTCGTCGGCTTCTCGCCTGACGTCGCCGTCGCCATCTATATGGGCTACGACAAGCCGCGGCCGCTGGGTAAGGGCAATGCCGCAACCGGCGGCCATCTGGCGGCTCCCATCGCGCGCGATTTCCTCAAGCTCGCGCTCGCCGACAAGCCCGCGGTTCCGTTCAAGGTGCCTGCCGGCATCAAGCTCGTGCGCGTCGTCTCCAAGACCGGCATGCGCGCAGGTCCCGGCGAAACCGGCGGGACCATCCTTGAAGCCTTCAAGCCGGGCACGGCGCCGCCGGACAATTATTCGGTCATCGGCGTTGCCGACGCCGACGGGCGGATGCCGGCCTCGCAGCAGCAGCAGCCGGATTCCGGCTTCTTCATGCGGCCCGGCACCGGCGGGCTGTACTAGGGCCGGATAACACAGACGATCGCGGTTCCGGCGGTTGCGCTTTGCAGCCGCCGCCGCTACATCCCCATCTCGAATTGCACGCGGGATTCCGCGAGACACGAGAACGACATGCGCGCCGAAATCGAACGGTTGGTAGAAGAGATCAAGCAGTCAGTCGGGCTGCTGAGGAGGCATCTTTGACGTCGAGAAATCGACGGCGCGCCTCGCTGAGCTGAACAAGCTCGCAGAAGATCCCAACCTCTGGAACGATCCCCAGAAGGCCCAGAAGCTGATGCAGGAGCGGACCTCGCTGGAGGATTCGCTTGGCGGCATCGGCAAGGTCGAGCAGGAGCTCGAAGACGATATCGGCATGATCGAGCTCGGCGAAGCCGAGGGCGATGAGGGCGTCGTCAAGGAAGCTGAAGCTGCACTGAAGAACCTCAAGAAGGAAGTCGCGCGGCGCGAGCTCGAAGCGCTGCTGTCGGGCGAGGCCGACCGTTTCGATTCCTATCTCGAAGTCCATGCCGGCGCCGGCGGCACCGAGAGCCAGGACTGGGCGCAGATGCTGCTGCGCATGTACACGCGCTGGGCCGAGACGCACGGCTTCAAGGTCGAGTTCCTGGAAGAGTCCGAGGGCGAAGAGGCCGGCATCAAGTCCGCGACCATCCAGGTCTCGGGCCACAACGCCTATGGCTGGCTGAAGACCGAAGCTGGCGTGCACCGCCTCGTCCGCATCTCGCCGTTCGATTCCAACGCACGGCGGCACACCTCGTTTTCGAGCGTGCAGGTTTTTCCCGTCATCGACGACAGCATCAAGATCGACATCAAGGAATCCGACGTCCGCGTCGATACCATGCGCTCGGGCGGTGCCGGCGGCCAGCACGTCAACAAGACCGAATCCGCGGTGCGCCTGACGCACATCCCGACCGGCGTTGCCGTGGTCTGCCAGGCCGGCCGCTCCCAGCACAAGAACCGGGCCCAGGCCTGGGACATGCTGCGCGCACGCCTCTACGAAATCGAGCTGAAGAAGCGCGAGGAGAAGGCCGCCGCCGACCAGGCCGCCAAGACCGATATCGGCTGGGGCCACCAGATCCGCTCCTACGTGCTGCAGCCCTACCAGATGGTGAAAGATCTACGCACGGGCGTGCAGACCTCCGACACGTCGGGCGTTCTCAACGGCGAGCTCGACGACTTCATGGCCGCGACCTTGGCGCAACGCGCCTTCGGTACCCCGGGTGCCGACATCGAGGACGTGGACTGATCATGTCCCGCATCGCCTTCATCGGGCTTGGACGGATGGGCCACGGTATGGCCGGCCGCTATCTCGATGCCGGCTTCACGGTGACGCTGTGGAATCGCAGCAAGGCCAAGGCTGACGACCTGATCGCGCGCGGCGCGCACTGGGCGACCTCGCCTGAGGATGCCGCGATCGATGCCGACGCCGTCGTGACCATGGTGGCCGATGACGAAGCCTCCCGCGCAGTCTGGCTCGGGCCGAAGGGCGCAGCCAAGACCGCGAAATCAGGCACCATCGCGATCGAATGCTCGACCGTCTCTTACGACCACGCTCGCGAGATGGGCCGCGAGCTCAACGCGCGCGGGCTGATCTACATCGACTGTCCCGTAACCGGATTGCCAGACGCGGCCGCAGCCGGGAAGTTGACGCTCTTGGCCGGCGCCGACGCGGCCGATCTCGAGCGCGCGCGGCCCTATCTCGAACCAATCGGCTCGACCATCCGCCATTTCGGCGCGGTCGGCTCCGGCACGGTCTACAAGCTCATCAACAATCTCATGGGCGCGATCCAGATCGCTGGGCTTGCCGAAGGCCTCGCCATCGCCGAGCAGGCCGGGCTCGACATGAATCTTGTGCTGGAATCGATCCAGGCGGGCGTCGCCGCCAGCCCCCAGGTGCAGCGTCACTCCAAGCGCATGGTTGCCCGCGAATTTTCCGGCGCGACCTTCACGGCGGCGCTGCGGCACAAGGATGCCGCCTATGCGGTGAAGCTCGCGGAGAGCCTGCTGGCGGACAAGCCGCTGGTCTCGCGTGCCGCGGTCGAGTCTTACGCGCAGGCGAAGGCTGCGATGCCGGACGATGATGAAGGCAGGATGATCGAGCTGGTGTCGCGGCCGAAGAAGCCGTCCTAGGGCGTGTGCTCATAACTTCAGCTTAGCAACGCAAAGCGGAAGTCTCCGACCTTGAAGGTGTTCGGCGGCTTGTGACCCATTGCGGAAGTCCGCCCTAGCCCGGAAACAGACCGCGTGCTTTGATCCTTCGGATGAAATGGCCGACCTAAGGGGCATCATTTGACCGAACGGGTGGAACGGCGGTTGGCAGCGGTGCTGGCGGCGGATGTCGCAGGGTATAGCCGCCTCATGGGTGCCGACGAGGAAGGCACGCTGGCCCGGCTCAAGGCGGTGAGAAAGGCCGTTGTTGACCCCACCATTGCCGCCCACCGGGGCCGCATCGTCAAGACGACGGGCGACGGCATGTTGGTTGAGTTTGCAAGCGCCGTTGATGCGGTGCGCGGTGCCATCGAAGTCCAGCGCAGCATGGCCGCCCACAGCGCCCCTTTCCCGCAGGGACAAAGAATTGAGGTCCGGATCGGCATTCACGTCGGGGACATCATCATTGATGAAAACGACATCTTTGGCGACGGCGTCAATATCGCTGCGCGTCTCGAAAGCATCGCCGAGCCGGGCGGGGTTTGTATATCCGACGACGCCTATAGGCAGGTCCGGGGCAAGGTCGAGGTTTCCTGCGACGACCTCGGGCCGCAAACCCTCAAGAACATTGCTGAGCCAATGCGGGCTTGGCGATTGAGGATCGATAAGAAAGCAGATGTGCTTCCATCGACAAAACCTTTGGTCGAGGCGGACCAGGCTCTTTCACTGCCTGACAAACCTTCCATCGCAGTATTGCCCTTCCAGAACATGAGCGGGGATGCTGAACAGGAATACTTCGCAGACGGACTGGTCGAAGACATTATCACCGCCTTATCGCGCTTCGGCTCGCTCTTCGTCATCGCCCGGAATTCGTCCTTCACTTACAAAGGAGGGGCTGTCGACATCAAACAGGTCGGACGAGAGCTGGGAGCGCGTTATGTCCTCGAAGGCAGCGTCCGCAAAGCGGGAGCGCGGTTGAGGATTACTGGGCAATTAATCGATGTGGCCAATGGAGCACACGTTTGGGCAGATCGGTTTGACGGGGCACTGGACGACATTTTCGATCTGCAGGACAAAATTACCTTGCAGGTGGTTGGAGCCATCGCCCCGGAACTCGACCGCTCTGAGATGGAGCGCGCAAGTCGGAAATCCACTGGAAACCTTGATGCCATAACTGAATACTATCGTGGGTTACCTCGAGTACATTTCCCAATCAGCCATGAAAAAAATGACGCCGCTATTGGTCATTTCAACAACTCGATGACACTTGACCCGACATTTGCGCCCGCCTTCGGAGGCGCGGCTGCTTGTATAGCATGGCGACGCGCATTCAAGTGGCCCAGAGACGACGCCCAAGACAATGCTCAACTCCTGCAACTTGCTCAACGTGTAAAGGAACTGGGCACGGATGATGCTTTCGCTCTATATGTCATCGGCTTCGCTCTTTTCTTTTGCTGCGCGGACTATGACGCTGGCATTGAAATGGTTGATCGAGCCATCCAATCCAATCCCAATTTAGCTGGAGCGTACAGTTCGAGAGGGTTCTTGCGAGTGTGGGATGGCCAAGGTGACGCGGCTATTGCTGACTTTGAACAAGCCATGCGCCTTAGTCCGCGCGATCCATTCACCTTCAATACAATGATTGGGCTTGCTTTCGGGTATTGCAACGCTGGTCGATACGAAAAAGCAGCGGCGTGGGCGGACAAATCTATACGAGCATTTCCTCCCGACTATTTGTCAGGATGGCTCGTCGCGGTTTTCTGTTACGTGTCCGCCGGAAGAGTGGAAGATGCTCGAAAGCTCGTCGCGGAGTGCGTGCGTCTTTCTTCCCAGTGGCGGCGTTCAACGATCAATGAATGGGAATGGAATGGAGTACGGCAAGCTGAACTTAGAAAGAAAATGGTAGAGGCATTCATTGAGGCGGGTCTGCCTGAATGAACCCAACGAAGACTTGCTCCCGTGATGTCGCCTTTTGGCCCTTAGCCGACCAGCCGGGGCGACCTCCCATGTCCGCTATTGAAAACTGAACCGACAAGGCGCCGCCTCCGCGCGGGCTGATCGGGTTTATGAGTTACACGCCTTAGCCGGCCAGCATCGCGTGGGACAAATCGATCGCACCGTTCATTGCCGGCATCGGTTTCGTAAACCGGTGTTTCATCGGAAATCGGGTGGCAATGTTCGCCGCGTTGTCCTAGGCGAGGGGGCTCGGCCGCCGATGTGAGAGACCCATGCCCCCAAGCGACAACAGGATCGACGCGCGCGACTGGTCGCTGCTCGCGGTGCTCTCGATCCTCTGGGGCGGCTCGTTCTTCTTCAATGGCGCCGCTTTGCGGGAATTGCCGCCGCTGACGCTGGTGTTTCTGCGCGTCGCACTTGGCGCGGCCATTCTGGTGCCGCTCCTGCGCGTGCAGGGGCTCGGCCTCCCCAAGAGCATCTCAGGTTGGACGCCATTCGTTGTGATTGGGCTGCTCAACAATGTCATCCCGTTCTCGCTGATCGTGATCGGCCAGACGTTCATTCCGAGCGGGCTGGCCTCGATCCTGAACGCGACCACGCCGCTGTTCACGGTTCTCGTGATGGCGGCGGCGGGCGAGGAGGCTTTGCAGGTACGCCGCGTGGCCGGTGTGGCGCTTGGGCTCCTCGGCGTGATCATTCTGCGCGGATGGGGCATCGAGACCAGGACCGGGCAAGGGCTCGGAATCCTGCTCTGCCTGGGCGGCGCATTGAGCTATGGCGTTGCGGCACTGGCGGCCCGGCGATTGCTGAAGGACTCGGCCCCGCGCGGCACGGCAACGTTTCAGCTGATGGCGTCCACAGTGATGATGGCGCTCGTTGCCAGTGCTGTGGAGCAGCCTTGGGGTCTGCCGATGCCGAGCCTCACAACCTGGCTTGCGGTGCTTGGCCTCGCCGGCCTCTCGACGGCGCTCGCCTACATCGTCTTCTTTCAGATCCTGCGGCGCTCAGGTGCGAGCAACGTCGTGCTGGTCACGCTGCTCATTCCCATCACCGCCATTCTGTTGGGATGGTTGCTGCTGGGCGAGCCGATCTCGATGCGGGAGATCGCGGGCGCCATCGTCATCGGCAGCGCGTTGCTCGTGATTGACGGGCGCGCAATGAGCCTGCAGCGACGCGGCACCTAGGTTCCCAGGACCTGCGCGTTTCACTTCGCGGAAAATCGAACCGCTTGCCAGCGGCAAGCCGCCTTGCGACACTCTCTGCAAAACAAGACTAGAAAAACATTGGGGAGAGAACGATGCCAAGTCGTCGCAAAAACCTTGCTGCCCTTGCCATGCTTGCTGCCGGCGTGCTCGTCACGACACACGCTTTGGCGCAAAAGAAATACGACCCCGGCGCCAGCGACACCGAAATCAAGATCGGCAACATCATGCCCTATAGCGGGCCGGCGTCGTCCTATGGTGTAATCGGCAAGACCGAGGCCGCCTATTTCAGAATGATCAATGATCAGGGCGGCATCAACGGCCGCAAGATCAATTTCATCAGCTATGACGACGCCTATTCGCCGCCGAAGGCGATCGAGCAGGCGCGCAAGCTGATCGAGAGCGACGAGGTGCTGCTGATCTTCCAGCCGCTCGGCACGCCCTCGAACTCCGCGATCATGAAATACATGAACGCCAAGAAGGTGCCGCAGCTCTTCGTCGCGTCCGGCGGCACCAAGTTCGGTGACCCCAAGAATTTCCCGTGGACCATGGGCTTCCAGCCCAACTACCAGAGCGAGGGGAGAATCTACGCAAAGTACATCCGCGCTCATTTCCCCAACAGCAAGATCGCGGTGTTCTGGCAGAACGACGACGCCGGCAAGGACCAGTTCAAGGGTCTGAAGGACGGGCTCGGCGACAAGGCGAACATGATCATCGCCGACAAATCCTACGAGGTCAGCGATCCCTCGATCGACTCGCAGATCGTTGCACTTCACGATTCCGGCGCCGACATCTTCTTTTCATGGGCCGCGCCGAAGGGATCGGCGCAGGCGATCCGGAAGGTCGGCGAGCTCGGCTGGAAGCCGAAATTCTTCCTGGCCAACACCGCGACCTCGGTCGCCTCGGTGCTCAAGCCCGCGGGGCTCGACTATTCCAAAGACATCATCTCGACGGTTTATCTGAAAGACCCGACCGATCCGACCTGGGACAAGGATCCGGCCGTGGTGAGCTGGCGCGCGTTCATGGACAAGTATTACCCTGATGGCGACAAGGCCAATTCCAACAACGTCTATGGCTACGTGCAGGCCGAGGCGATGGCACAGGTGTTGAAACAGTGCGGCGACAATCTCACCCGTGAGAACGTCATGAAGCAAGCGGCAAACCTGAAGGATTTTCACACTGACCTGATGCTACCCGGCATCATGGTCAACACCTCGCCGGACGATTATTTCCCGATCGAGCAGATGCAGCTGATGCGTTTCAACGGGCAAGCCTGGGAGCTGTTCGGCGACGTCATCACCGGGGAGGTCGGCCACGAGCGCAGCCAGTAACTCGCCAGCTGTGAGCCAGCGCTAGCCCGCGCTGAGGCGCACGCCGGCGCGCAAGAACTTCTGCGGATCGACCGCTTCGCCCTCGATGCGGGTCTCGTAGTGCAGATGCGGACCGGTGGAGCGACCGGTCGACCCCACCAGACCGACGACTTGGCCGATCTTCACGATCTCGCCGACCTTGACGTTGATCTCGGAGAGATGGCCATAGCGGGTCGAAAGCCCATTGCCGTGGTCGACCTCGACCATGCGGCCGTAGCCGCCGGACCAGCCGGCGGAAACGACCTTGCCATAGGCGGTGACGCGAACCGGATCGCCGCTGGCAGCGCGGAAGTCGAGCCCGGTATGCATCGCGGGCCGTCCGAGAAATGGATCGCTGCGGACGCCAAAGCCGGAGGTGAACTCGACCTCACCGATCACGGGCTTGCGATAGGGAACCAGCGCCAGCGTGCGGTTGAGACGATCCATCTCCGCACGCGTGATGTTGATGCGGTTGAGCTGTTTCTCGAACGGTCCGGCATTGGCCGTCAGTTTGACAGGCACGAACGGCCCGCCCATTGCGGTGCGTGGCACGGCGGCTTCGAGATTGGCGAGATTCAGGCCGAGATCACTAACCACGCCGCGCATCCGGCGCATGCGTGAATCCATGCCTTCCTCGACGGCGCTGAGCGTCGCCATCTGGCGACGCTCGACCTGGTCGAGCGAGGTCGTGAGCCGGACCAGGACATTGTCGAAGCCCTGGTTCTTGGCGAACTGGTTGGTCGGCGCTGCCGCGACGGCCGGCGCGCGCGATTCGAGGCGCGCCTCACGGTCCGGCGGCGCGACGAAGATCACGGTGTCGCTGATCGGCGAAGGCTTCGGCGCGATCTGGCTCGAATCGCCACGTTGCGGGGTCGCGCGGGGAATAGAGCCGGTCACGTCGGGCATGGCCCCGAGCGCCGTGGCCCGGGACTCCAGCGCCGTCTGCCGCTTCATGATCTGGTCGAGCTTCTGGTCGAACTGTTCCTGGTCGAGCAGCTGGCGGCTGGTGGTGCGGTCGACCTTGGCGCGAAGCTCGGCGATGCGGTCCTCATAGGCGTACTGCATCTCGGCTTGGCGGGCGATCAGCCGGGTCAGGACGTCGTCACGGAAAGCAAAATAAGTGGCGGTCGCCGCCGACCATAGACCGAGGAGCACCACCGTTCCGACCACGATCCAGAACACCACGGGCCCGAAGCGGACCTGCTTGCCGGCGTGGACGATGGTGTAGGCGTCGTCGGCTGCGGGAAGGGGGATCGCTGCGGCTGCCGCGACGGCCGGCCGGCGTTGAAAGGCCCGTCCGTGGTCGTGAGGATGATGTTGGGGGTATTGCGAGAATTGGGCAGAACTTTTCGACATCGGCACTCCCGCGCCGGTCGGATGAGTCCGTACGGCCTAATTGCCGCAGCAATCTGGGCCGGTCATGGTTAATTTTCCGGAAATGGGAACGCGCGAATTTAAAGGACTGGTTAAAGACTTCTTGCCGCTTCCAGCACCGCGTCGGCATGACCGTCAACCCGCACATTGCGCCAGATCTTGGCCACTTTGCCATCGGCCCCGACCAGTATTGTGGTGCGAAGAATTCCTAGGAAGGTCTTGCCATACATAGACTTTTCGCCCCAGGCGCCATAGGCTTCCAGCATCTCATGTTGCTCGTCCGAAAGGAGCGCAACACCGAGACTGTGCTTGTCGCGAAACTTCTCCTGGGCCTTTAACGGATCGGCTGAGATCCCGAGTACGGCGGTGCCGGCTGCCGCGAAGGCGCTGGCCAGGCGGGTGAAGTCGATCGCCTCCCGGGTGCAGCCGGGCGTGTCGGCGCGGGGGTAGAAGAACAGGACCAGCTTTTGGCCGGCATAGTCGGCCAATGTGACGACGTCGCCGCCGTCGCGGAGCAGCCGGAAGGCGGGGGCCTTGTGGCCCTCGGCCAGGCCGGACTTCGAGCTCGCGGGCGCTGATTTGGAGGAATTTAACTGTTTCGACGCGGTCTTGTGTGATCCTGCTTTTGCTAAGCTCGCGGTTGATTTGCTTGCCGGTGTCCGCTGCGTTTTCGCGGACCTTGTTTGACTCGATGCCCGCGTTTTCAGGGTCTTCTTTTTAGCCGTCGGACTGCCGGAGGGCCTTTTGGACGATTTCGTTTGGGATTTCTTAGACATACGCCTTCCTTTCGACGCTTTCGGCGGGTCAACCGAAGCGGTATTGCAGCTCTCGTCCGGCGTACCGGAATCGCGCCCTCGGCTGGGCAAGTCTGATGACGCCGGAGTATGGTTACAAGGAATTCCACGCACTACCCCACTGCTCGTTGAACGCGCTCCCGGGGCGAAATGACGAACAGCAGGAATATTCGAGGTATGGCTGCAGTGCCGGCGCGGGGGGCTTCGCGTCCCGTGGACGGCTGCGGTCCCGGCGGCGCTCAATTCAATGACGGGCGCCTGTATCGAGAGGCAATGGCAAGGAATAAGTCGCCCCAGGATTACAATCGGGACTTCGATCGGCGCGGCGGTGAGCAACAGCCGCAGGAATGGGACGACGCCGATTGGGATCCGGATCAGGAGGCGGCCGCGGGCCATCGCGCGCGCCGGCTGCTGTCGCGTTCCAATTCGGGCCTTCACCGCTTCGGTGACGGGTTTGGGGCGTTGCGCCGCTGGCTGGCCGCCGATCGCTGGCTGAAGCGTTTCGTCCTTGTCGTCGGGACTCTCGCCGTCATCTTCGTCGGCTGTTTCGGTGCGCTGTGGTGGCGGCTCGGGGCCGGTCCCATCAATCTCGACATCGCAACGCCGTGGCTGGCGGCAGCGATCGAGGACAATATCGGTCACGGCAACACGGTTGAGATCGGAGGCACCCAGATCGAGCGGGCCGGCCGGATCCGCATCGCCGTCCGTATCCGGGACATCATCGTCCGCGACCGCGATCACGCCGTCGTCGCCAGCGCGCCGAAGGCCGAGGTGAAGCTGTCGGGTGCGGGCCTGCTGATGGGGCATCTGCGTGCGGAAAGCCTCAATCTCGTCGATGCCGAGCTCGCGATCCGCATCGCGCCCGACGGCACTGTCACCGTATCCGCTGGCGACACCGCAAAGCCGCTGGCAACCGGCGTCGCCTCGAAGAAGGACGCGGGCCTGCCGCCGACCTTCCCGCGCAACGGCGTCCCGCCGCCGCCATTCGCCACACAGCCCGCCACCCAGGATCCATCTCAGGCCGCGCCTCAGGCGACCGCACAGAGCGGCATCCTTCAGGGCCTCGACTGGCTCGACAGTCTGAGCATGACCGGTCTCGACGGCCAGAACCTCAACGAGATCGGTTTGAAGAACGGCAATCTGATCGTCGACGATCAGCAGCGCGGCAGCAAATGGTCGTTTGAGAACATCACGCTCAGCCTGCGCCGCCCGAGCCGCGGTGGCGTCACGCTGAGCCTGGGCGAGGAGGGCGCGCGCCCGTGGATGCTGCGCGCCACGATCGGGCCGGCCGAGAACGGCGTGCGCTCGGTCGACATCAAGGCCGACAAGGTCTCGACCTCCAACATTCTGCTGGCACTGCGGGTCAAGGACCTCACCTATACGGCCGACCTGCCGCTGACGGGCGAGCTCAAGGGCGAGCTCGGCCGCGATGGTGTGCCGACATTCTTCCGCGGCAAGATCGCGGTCGGCGCGGGCCATATCATCGACACCGACACGCCAGATTATCCGATGGCGATCGACCAGGCCGAGATCAACGTCGAGTGGGACGCCAATCGCCGGGTGCTGGTCGCACCGTTCAAGATATTGTCGGGCGCGAACCGCCTGACGCTGCTGGCCCATCTCGAGCCGCCCAACGGCACCGTCAATGACTGGCAGCTCGGCTTCAGCGGCGGTTCGATCCTGCTCGGCGGCATCGACAACGAGCCGCCGCTCGTCTTCAACCGCATCGCAATCGGCTTCCGTTTCGACACCGACCACAAGCGCTTCCTGCTCACGCAAGCCGACATCAGCAATGGCGAGATCGGCGTCGCAGGCACCGGTGCCATCGATTATTCCGGCGAGCCGCGGCTGACGCTGGGCTTTGCGGGAACGCCGATGTCGGCCTCTGCGCTGAAGCGGATGTGGCCGACGCTGGTCGTTCCCGAGTTGCGCGAATGGGTGATCGAGCGGATCGAGCGCGGTACGCTTCAGCGCATCGAGATCGGCGTCAACTCGCCGACGAAGAACCTTCCGCGCAAGGGCCCGCCCATTCCCGACGACGGCCTTTCGGTCAACATCGTGGCGAGCGGCGTCGCGGTCCGTCCCGTGGACGGCATGCCTGTCGTGCACGATGCCGATTTGAAGGCGCGCGTGACCGGCCGCACCGCGACCGTGAATATCAGCCAGGGCATTGCCGATACGCCCGCCGGCCGCAAGGTCACGATTTCCGACTTCACCTTCGAGGTCCCGGACATGGCCCCGAAGCCCTCGCCATCGCGAACGAAGTTTCGCGTCGAGGGACCGGTGCCAGCAGCGGCCGAAATGCTCTCCAATGATCGCCTGAGCGATCTGTCGTCGACCGTCGTCGACCCCAACACCAGCAAGGGGACCTTCACGGCGAACATCCAGCTCGGCCTGCCGGTCAAGGGCGAGCTGACCAAGTCTGACACCACCTATGCCGTGACGGCCGACCTCAACGGCTTCTCAGCCGACAAGCTGGTGATGAACCAGAAGCTGGAGGCCAACAATCTCAAGATCGTCGCGAACAACCAAGGCTATCAGGTCAAGGGCGACGTCAAGATCAACGGCCAGGCGGCCTCGCTGGACTACCGCAAGCCGACGGAAGGCGATGCTGACGTCAGACTGCAGGCGACGCTGGACGACGCAAGCCGGGCGCGATTGGGGTTCGATCTCGGCCCCGCCGTCAGCGGATCGTTGCCGATCAAGCTGTCGGGCAAGATCGCCGGCGGTCCCGACCAGACGACGAAGCTCGGCGTCGAGGCCGACCTGACGTCGGTCAAGCTCGACAATATCCTGCCGGGCTGGCTCAAGCTGCCGGGCAAATCAGGCAAGGCCAGCTTCAAGGTCGTGCCGACGGCGCAATCGACGCGGCTTGAGGACATCGTCATCGAAGGTGGCGGCGCCTCGATCAAGGGCTCGCTCGAGGTCGACGCGAATGGCGAGCTGATGAACGTGAACTTCCCGACCTATTCGCCGTCCGACGGCGACAAGACCTCATTGAAGGCCGAGCGTGGTCAGGACGGCGTCATCAGGGGCACCATGCGCGGCGACGTGTTCGATGGCCGCGGCTTCCTGAAGTCGGCGATTTCGGGCAATTCCAAGGACGATTCCAAGAACAAGATGAAGAACGTCGACTTCGACATCGACGTGAAGCTAGGTGCCGTCGCCGGTTTCAATGGTGAGGCGATGCGCAGCGTCGATGCCAAGATGTCGAAGCGCAGCGGCGCCATCAAGGCCTTTACCCTGAGCGGCAAGATCGGCCGCGATACGCCAGTGGCGGCCGATCTGCGCGGCGGGCGTGCGCAGGGCAGCCGCGAGGTGATCTACCTCCAGACCAACGATGCCGGCGCGCTGCTGCGCTTCACCGACACCTACACCAAGGCGGTCGGCGGCCAGATGGTGGTGGCGATGGAGCCGCCGACGTCGGAGCCGAACACGTCGCGCGAGGGCCTCATCAATGTCCGTGACTTCACGGTGAAGGGCGAGGCTCAGCTCGAACGCGTCGCCGCCGGCGCGCCCAACGGTACCGGAAACGGCGTCTCCTTCAGCGCGCTCCGCGCCGAGTTCACCCGGCAGAACGGCGCGCTCACGATCCGCGATGGCGTGGTCAAGGGCCCGATGATCGGCGCCACCATCGAGGGATCAATCGACTATCCCGGCAATCAGGTCTGCATGAGCGGCACCTTCGTGCCGATGTATGGCGTCAACAACATCTTCGGCCAGATTCCGCTGTTCGGCATCTTCCTCGGCGGCGGCAACAATGAAGGGTTGATTGGCGTGACCTATGAGGTGGTCGGCACGCCAGCGGCGCCCGTGATGCGCGTCAATCCGATCTCGGCGATGGCGCCCGGCCTGTTCCGCAAGATCTTCGAGTTCAACACCGGCAAGCAGAACTCGCCGTTCGAGGAATTCCCCTCGCAGTCCAATGACGGCTCGACCGGCTCGACGCGCCAGCTGTCCAGCGGTTGTAGTCTCGCGCGGCGGTAAGCGCGGGACGGCTTCGTTAAAGCCTGCAGGCAATCAGATCTGATTGTGTCCACGAAGAAGGTGCGCTCCCTCGCCCCCTTGCGGGAGAGGGTCGGGGAGAGGGTGTTTCCGCAGAGAGACGCCCAACGGGGAGAGAACCCTCACCCGGCGCTTTGCGCCGACCTCGCCCGCAAGCGGGAGAGGTGAACGAGCAGCCTACGCCGCGCGCACGCCTGCGAGGAACGTCCCGACTTCGCCCGAGAGCTGCTCGGCCTGCTTGGACAGATTCGAGGCCGCCGCGAGCACCATGCCGGCAGCGTTGCCGGTCTCGTTGGCGGCGGTGGAGACGCCGCCGATATTGGTGGTGACTTCCCTGGTCGCCTCCGCGGTCTGCGAGACGCTGCGGGCGATCTCGGCGGTGGCGGCGCCTTGTTCTTCGATGGCCGCACCGATCGAGGTCGCGATGCGGCTGACCTCCTCGATGGTGGCGGTGATGCCGCCGATCGCGTCCACTGCCTCCTTGGTCGCGCCCTGGATCTGGGCGATCTTGTCGCCGATCTCGCGGGTGGCTTCCGCGGTCTGGCTCGCGAGCGACTTCACCTCGGAAGCGACGACCGCAAAGCCGCGGCCGGCTTCGCCGGCACGCGCGGCCTCGATGGTGGCATTGAGCGCGAGCAGATTGGTCTGGGCGGCGATGTTGGAAATCAGCTCGGCGACGTGTTCGATCTGCTGGGCGCCGTCCGAGAGCGCCCGCACGATGGTGTCGGTGCGGCGCGCGCTGTCGACCGCGCGTCCGGTGACTTCGGCTGACTGGGCGACCTGGCGGCTGATCTCGGTGATGGAGGAGGAGAGCTCCTCGGCGGCGGCCGCGACGGTCTGGACGCGCTGGCTGGCTTCGGTGGCGGCCGAGCCGACCAATGCGGCACGGCGGTTGGTACCTTCGGCGGTCGAGGACATGGACTTGGCGGTGGTCTCGAGCTCGCCGGAGCCGGAGGCCATCAGGCCGACGAGCTGGCCGACGGAGGCGTCGAAGCGGTCGGCGAGGGAGATCAGGGCGTCGCGCTTCTCCTGCTCGGTCCGCGACTTGGTGGCGACCTGTTCGGCCTCCAGCGAGCGCGCCGTCAAAGCCGTCTGACGCAGCACTTCGAGAGTCTCGGCCATGCGGCCGATCTCGTCGCCGCGGCCGGTTTCCTCGACCGGCTTGTCGATGGCGCCTTCGGAAATCTCCTGCATGCGGTTCTTCTGACGCTCGAGCGCGCCGAGCACGTCGCGTGCGATCAGCCAGGATAGCGCCGCCATCAGCAGCATCAGGCCGATGCCGATCGCGCCGAGCTCAAGCGTCAGTGCGCGGACGTCGGCGTCGATGTCGTCGACGTAGAGGCCGTAGCTGATAGTCGCGTTCCAGGGCGCGAATTTGCGCGCGAATATGGTCTTGCGGACAGGTTCGGTCTGGCCGGGACGGGGATAGAGATAGGAGGCCACGCCGCCCTGCGCGGTCTCGCTGCCGGCCTTGATTATGGCGTCCGCGATCAGCACGCCGTTGGAGTCCTTGGCCCCCGTGATCTTGCCTTCGAGCTGCTGATTGGCGCCGTTCACGACCAGGGAGCCGTCCTGATTGTAAACCACCGGGTAGCCCTGGTTGCCATTGAAGTTCATGCGGCGGCCGCGCCGATGGAACTGGGCCTTGGCATCGGCCAGCGTCAGCTTGCCGGCGGCAACCTCATCCTGAAGCGATTGCGCGTAGTTGTAGAGCAGCTCGACGGCGGTCCGCATCTGCTGGACCCGATCCTCCATCATGCGGCTCTTGCTGAGCGCGGCCGATACCCCGATGATGGCCGCAACCGTGAGCGCGGCGAGACACACCATGCTGGCAAGCTTGGTGCGGATCTTGAGGTGACTCAGCAGCTTCATCGCAGCCTCGATGGGAAATGGTTGTTATTGCTCGCGTCGGTAGCATGAAGTTCTTACCAATCATGAATGGACGCGTGCGACGTGCTGCCACGCGCGGCGTCTGCACCTGCGTGCGCAACATGCAGGCCGACGCGCCTCGCCGCGCGTGGCGGGTCAGGTCGCGGAGAAAAATGATGTCGGAAGTTGGTGGTGATCGAGCGCGGCCGGAGTGGCAGTGAACCGATTCGCTCACCGCATCATCATGTCCGTGCTGCTCGTCGCGGCCCTCGTCCTGATCTGGAACGTGCTGGGGGCGCGCTGAGACGGCACCGGGTCTGCCGGTGCCGTCCCGCTTGGCGGGTCAATCAGGGGCGCATCAGCGCGGCGCGTACGCGCCTATTTCTTACCCATCGCCGCATCGGCACTGACCGAGCCGCCGCCGGCTGCCGACAGATAGAGGCAGGCGAAGCAGAACAGGATCGCCGCGGTGCCGCCATTGAGGAGCGGCAGGAACACCGGCGTTTCGCCCTTGAACATGTGGCCCATGAAGTAGGCGAAGGCCATTTCACCCGCGAGGATGAAAGCGCTGAGACGGGTGAACAGGCCGAGCATCAGCAGCGCACCGAGTACGAGTTCGAGCGCGCCGGCCGTCCAGATCAGCGGCGGGATGTTGGCGAAGTAAGGAAGCACCGGAAACTTGAAGATCTTGGCGACGCCGTACTGAAACAGCAGCAACCCCGTGATGAAACGAAACAGGCTCAAGAGAACCGGTTGAAAGCGAGTGAGATAGTTAAAGTCCATTGGTTTGTGCCCTCCATCCAATGCGCGACTTGGACCGTATTCAGTTCGACCCCGCAAGCGGCTCCGCGTCAATTTGCGCTGACAATTTTGTCATGACGGACAAAACACCGCAGTTCGTCCGTTCACGCCGGTTGCCTTGGAATTTTTCGCGCGCCGCTCCCCGCATGCCGTCCGTAATTCCCCGGTGACATCGAGGGATGCAGGTTACGTCGGGGAGACTTACTCCCGCAAGGCGGGGACGATCAGGAATGGAATCATTCCGAGGATCACGCTCGCAAGTGCGAAGATGAGCAGCAGATCGTAACCGTGGGTGAAGTCGTGGATAAGGCCGCCGCTCCATGAGCCGAAGGCCGACCCCAACCCGCTCCCGATCGAGATGGTGCCGAAGATCGTACCGACGCGTTTCCCGCGGAATATCTTCATTGCGGTGGCGGTAATCAGTGGACCGCGCGAGCCCATCATGCTGCCGAAGCAGACGACGAAACCGGCGAGCAGGAAGACGTTCGGATAATACTGAAGCAGCCAGAGCAGGACGATGCCGACGATCGAGATCGCGTAGCTGAGCAGCACCGATGGCCGCCGCCCGATCAGTCCGTCGAGCGCGGAGACCCCGAGCATGCCGAACACCAGCACGACGCCGGAAAAACCCCAGGCGGTCGCCGCCTGGAGCGGCGGGAAGCCGGCGTCGATCAGATAGGCCACGATCTGGGCAGCGATCGCATACATGCCGACGGCGGTGAAGAAGAAGGTCGAGAACAGCGCCCAGAAGGCGTGGTGGCGCATGGCGCTCACCAGCGTCCAGCCATTGTCGACGAAGTCGGGATCGGTCTTCTTGGTCACGTGCGGCGAGCCCGCCGAAAACATCCGCCAAGGCAGGAGCAGCAGCGGCACCAGCAGTCCCAGCGCGGCGAAGCCGAACAGCTGATAGGTGTCGCGCCAGCCGATGTGGTCGATCAAGAGCTGCGATGCCGGCAGCAACGCCAGCACGCCGCCGCCCATTGCCGAATACACCACTGACATTGCGGTCGGCAGACGGCGCCCGAACCAGCGGCCGAGCAGGATCGAGTTCGGCACGATGCCGATGAAGGCGACGCCGATGCCGACGCAGAGGCCGATCGAGAGTTGGAACTGCCAGAGATGCTGGGCGTGGGCCGCGATCAGGAAAGCCGCGCCGAGCAGTAGCAGCCCGAGCGCATAGACGATGCGCGGTCCGGAATGGTCGAACAGACGACCGACGAAGGGCGCGGTGAGACCGCTCGCGAGCCAAGTGAGGGAATAGACCGAGACGATCTGCGCGCGGTCCCAGCCGAAGCTCTCCGAGATCGGCTTCAGGAACACCGTAAAACTGTCGCCGAGCCCGCGGCCGAGCACGGCCAGCGTGAAGCAGAGCGCAAGCACGGTGAGCGCGACGCGCACGGCACCTTGCGGCGTCGTCGTGACGCCGTCCTTGCTCGTTTCCCTATCGGGCGTGTTCTGATCCATTGCTGGTCAGGGAGCGCGCTTCGGCGCACCCTGACAAGCAGCGAAAAGCTCATACGCCTATGCAGGTCTGATCAGGACGTGCTTCTTCTTGCCGAAGGAGAGCTTGATCACGCCCTCCGGCGTCAGGTTGGCCGCTGACAGCGCCAGCTTCTCGTCAGTGACGGGTTGGTCGTTGACGCGCAGGCCACCGCCCTTGATCTGGCGGCGTGCTTCGCCGTTCGAGGCGACGAGGCCGGCCTTGACGAAAGCGTTGAGCACGCCGAGGCCGGCATCGAGTTCGCCGCGCGGAATTTCCACCGTAGGCAGGCTCTCGGCGAGCGCGCCTTCCTCGAAGGTGCGACGCGCGGTCTCGGCTGCTTCGTTGGCGGCATCGCGGCCATGCAGCAGCGCCGTCGCTTCGGTGGCGAGCACCTTCTTGGCCTCGTTGATCTCCGAGCCGCCGAGCCCCTCGAGCTTCTTGATCTCAGCGATCGGCAGCGTCGTGAACAGCTTCAGGAATTTGCCGACGTCGGCGTCCTCGGTGTTGCGCCAATACTGCCAGAAATCATACGGCGAGAACTGGTCGGCATTGAGCCACACCGCGCCTTGCGCGGTCTTGCCCATCTTGGCACCCGATGCGGTCGTCAGCAGCGGCGTCGTCAGCGCGAACAGCTGGTGGGTGCCCATGCGACGGCCGAGATCGACGCCCATGATGATGTTGCCCCATTGGTCCGAGCCGCCCATCTGCAATTTGCAGCCGGTGCGCTTGGCGAGCTCGACGAAGTCGTAGGCCTGGCAGACCATGTAGTTGAACTCGATGAAGCTCATCTCCTGCTCGCGCTCGAGGCGCAGCCGCACGGAGTCCATGGTCAGCATGCGATTGACCGAGAAATGGCGGCCGACGTCGCGCAGCATCTCGATCCAGTTCAGCTTGGTCAGCCACTCCGCATTGTCGAGCATGACCGCGTCGCTCTTGCCTTCGCCGTAGCGCAGCACCTTTGCGAACACGCCGCGGATCGATTCCTTGTTGGCCTCGATCTCGGTGACGGTGCGCATCGCGCGCGTCTCGTCCTTGCCGGAGGGATCACCCACCATGGTAGTGCCGCCGCCCATCAGCGTGATCGGCTTGTTGCCGGACTCCTGGAGCCAGTGCAGCATCATCATGGTCAGGTAATTGCCGATGTGCAGCGAGCGGGCGGTGCAATCGTAGCCGACATAGGCGGTCGCCTCGCCCTTGGCGGCGAGTGCGTCCAGCCCCTCGAAATCGGAGCACTGGTGGATGAAACCACGTTCCTGCAGGGTGTTGAGGAAATCCGATTTAAATGCAGTCATCTGTCGGCGCGCCTGACAATTCTTGGTTTACTGTTTTGGGAGCAATTTAAAGGTCTTCTGAGGGAACTCGCTTGCTGCCCGCCACTTGGCGCTGTGGCATTATAAGATGTGTCCCTCTGGCACAAGATCGGCATGCCGGAGGGGGTCTGTTGAGGACGCTGATCCATGATGTTGACGGCACTCGGTTTGATGAGCGGCACCTCGCTGGACGGGGTGGATGTCGCGCTGATCGAGACCGACGGGAAGCAGGTGAAGGCGTTCGGGCCAACCGGTTATCGGCCCTATAGCTCCGCTGAGCGCAATCTGCTGCGCCAGGCGCTCGCCGAGGCTGTGCAACTGCCACAACGCGATGCCCGGCCTGGAGTGCTGGCCGAGGCCGAGCGCGCCGTGACACAGGCGCATGCCGAGGCAGTAGCCGCCTTCCTCGCCCAGAACCGGATGAAGCCGGAGGATGTCGACATCGTCGGCTTCCACGGCCAGACCGTGCTGCACCGCCCCGAGAAGCGGCTGACGGTGCAGATCGGCGACGCGCCGGCGCTGGCCAGGGCGATCCATATCCCGGTGATGCATGATTTCCGCGCCGCCGACGTCGAGGCGGGCGGGCAGGGCGCGCCCCTCGTGCCGGTCTACCACCGCGCGCTCGCCCATTCGCTGGACCGCGAAGGGCCGATCGTCGTGGTCAATATCGGCGGCGTTTCCAACATCACCTATATCGACGGCAACGATACGCTGATCGCCTGCGACACCGGCCCCGGCAACGCGCTGCTCGACGATTTCATGTACCGCACCATGAACCAGGCGTTCGATGCGGAAGGAAAGTTCGCAGCGCTCGGGAAGGTCGATGAGGCCTGGATCGCGCGGGCGCTGGAGCTGCCGTTCTTCGCCGCGCCCCCGCCGAAATCGCTCGACCGCAACGACTTCGCTGCGCTCAAGCTCGGCGACGTCGCGCCGGCCGATGGCGCTGCGACCCTGACCGCCTTCACCGCGGCGGCGATCGCGCGCATCATCCCATTGTTGCCACGGCGGCCGCGGAGCTGGATCGTTTGCGGCGGCGGCGCCCGCAACCTCACCATGCTGCGGATGCTGCGGGAGCGGGTGGGATCGGCCACAGTCGAGGCCGCCGAGACGCTCGGCTGGGCCTCCGACGCTATTGAGGCCCAGGCCTTCGGCTTCCTTGCGGCGCGCGGGCTGAAGGGTCTGCCGCTGTCCTATCCGGCGACCACCGGCGTGCCGATGCCGATGACGGGCGGGGTAATCGCAAGGCCGTGAAAATCAGAGGCGGTCAATGCAGATGTATCGATCTTGACGTGTTCATGCAAATGCATCTATATGGATGCAATTGCATTTAACGCCGGGATCGCCGCCATGACCGCCACCCTCAAACTGATCAGCCACAAGCTTTGTCCCTACGTGCAGCGCGCCGTGATCGCGCTCAAGGAAAAGGGCGTCCCGTTCGAGCGGATCGATATCGATCTCGCTGCCAAGCCCGACTGGTTCTTGAAGCTCTCGCCGCTCGGCAAGGTGCCGGTGCTGGTGGTGACGACCGACAAGGGCGAGGTCGCGCTGTTCGAGAGCAACGTGATCTGCGAATACATCGAGGAGACGCAAGGTGGCGCGAAGCTGCATCCGGCTGACTCGCTGAAGCGTGCCGAGCACCGCGCCTGGATGGAGTTCGGCTCGGCGATCCTCGGCGATCTCTGGGGCCTGGAGACGACTACGGATGCCGCGATCTTCGAAAGCAAGCGCCAGGCACTCGTCGCAAAGTTCGCGCGTGTCGAAGCTGCGCTCGGCACAGGTTCGTTCTTCGCCGGCGATGCGTTCAGCCTGGTTGATGCGGTCTTCGCGCCCGTCTTCCGCTATTTCGACCTGTTCGACGAACTGACCGAGCACGGCATTTTCCGCGATGTGCCGAAGGTGCGGGCGTGGCGCGCCGAGCTTGCGAAGCGCCCGAGCGTGCGCAGCGCGGTCGGCGCGGACTATCCGCAACTGTTGCGCGCCTTCCTTGTTCGTCACGACGCGCATCTGCTCAAGCTCGCGGCCTGAGCGCATTCCGATGTCGCCGTCGGTGGCCTGGCTGATGCTCGTGATCGCCGGCGCGCTCGACGTCGGCTGGGCGATCTCGATGAAATACGCGGAAGGTTACACGCGTGTGGGCTGGAGCATCGTCTCGCTGGTGCTGCTCGCTGCCTTCGTCTTCCTGCTGGGGCGGGCGCTGAAGGTGCTCGAGGTCGGCGTCGCCTATTCGGTGTGGACCGGCATCGGCGCGGCCGGCACATTCGTCATGGGCGTCCTACTGTTCGGCGAGACCTTGAGCGCGATGAAGCTTGCGGGCATCGCGCTCGTCTTGATGGGGATCGTCGCGCTGAAACTGGCTTGAGCGATACGCGTAGCCCGGATGGAGCGCAGCGCAATCCGGGGCGGTGCTTCTGCAGCAACAGGCTTCCCGGATTTCGCTGCGCTCCATCCGGGCTACAAGATCCCAGCGCTACAAGTCTCTCAGCGCACGTTGGCGAGGCGCATGTCGAGATAGGCCGTGATGGTTTCCATCAGCGGCTCGAGTTTGGCGTCGAAGAAATGGTTGGCGCCGGGGATGACCTGCTGGTCGATCACGATGCCCTTTTGCGTCTTCAGCTTTTCGACCAGCGTGTTGACGTCCTTGGGCGGCACCACCGCATCCTTCTCGCCGTGCACGATCAGGCCTGACGACGGGCAGGGCGCGAGGAAGGAGAAGTCGTAGAGATTGGCCGGCGGTGCGATCGAGATGAAGCCTTCGACCTCGGGACGGCGCATCAAGAGCTGCATGCCGATCCAGGCGCCGAAGGAGAAGCCGGCGACCCAGCAGGCGCGCGCTTCGGGATTGATGGTCTGCGCCCAGTCAAGCGCGGCCGCCGCATCCGACAATTCGCCGGTGCCATGGTCGAACGAGCCCTGGCTGCGACCGACGCCGCGGAAGTTGAAGCGCAGCACCGAGAAGCCGCGATGCGCAAACGCGTAGTAGCACTGGTACACGATCTGATGGTTCATCGTGCCGTGGAACTGCGGATGCGGATGCAGGATCATCGCGATCGGCGCGTTCTTCTGCTTGGCCGGGTGATAGCGGCCTTCGAGGCGGCCGGCAGGGCCAGTGAAAATAACTTCAGGCATGGATGTCTCTGATTGAGTCCCTTGGAGGTGATCCCTGCGCAATCAACCCGACCGTGGCTCCATCAGCGTTGCCGCCGACAAAAGCACGAATGGAGGTTGGAGAGGCGCGCCCTCGGATGATGCGCGAGTGGCGCGCGGGTGAACTGACGCGCGCCTTCTAACACGAGGCAAGGGTCAAAAAGCAAGCTTCTTCGACATCTCTCAATGGGCTCAAGAGCTTAGCCAGTCATCGCAGCGTCATGCCCGACCTGCCGCGGGTTATGGGGATGTTGCCTGGGTTCAATCGGGAGATGGCAGGGCCGGCTCTCCGCCGTAGCGTACCGATCAACCGATTGGAATCACGACTGTTTATGGATCTCCGGCCGATCGGCTGGGGCGATTCCCACCGGGGCGGTTCGGCCTCCGAGCGAGGCGACCGCCGGCCGGTAACGCCGGCTGCCTCCGAGCGTCTGCCCGTTGTCGAAGGCGAGCTCGAAATCTCCTGAAGCTTTCAAGTCCACGCCGCGCACCCGGTCGAGATTGGCAAGCTTGGTCCGATGAACGCGAACGATGGAAAAGCGCGCCAGCTCCCTTTCTGCCGCTGCCAGCGTGCCCCGAATCAGGTGCTGGGTGCCATCGGCGAGGCTGTATTCGATGTAGTTGCCGGCGGAAGCGACCCAGATTATGTCGCGCGACACCACGCGAATGCGGCTCGTACCGTCGCGCAGCCAGATCAATTCGGGGGATGACGACCGTTGCGGGGCGGGCGGTGCCGAGGCAGCGACCGCGGCCCTCCTCAGCTCACGCCGGCTTTCGAACAGCCAGAGCGTGCCGGCGATCAGGACAACGGCCACTGCGTCCTTGCGAAATTCGTACAGGACCGTCGCGAGCGAGAAATGGAAGTCGTAGGCGCTTCCAGCCAGCCAGAACACGAGCTTCCGCACCCAGACCATGCCGGTGATGTGGAGGGCGGAGAAGCCGAGCAGGGCGATCGCCCCGATTCCTGCCCGCGCGGCGAGGCCGGGTGTTCGGCGCATGCGGCGGACCGCCAGCACCAGGATCGGCAGCAGCAGCAGGATGACGGCGATGCTCGACATCTCCCAGAACAGCCGCCGGCCGACGTCGTAGCTGTCGCCGCGCCAGGCGGCGTCCTGAGCGCCCGAAAACGCATTGACGATTCCGATCGCGAGCGCGACGGCCGAAATCGCAACGAACATCGTCCGGTCGCCGCCGCTGATCCCCAGGGACCCGCGACTCGTCCCAACCGCCGGCGGCTCATCCCCTCGGCTCCGATTCTGATCCCAAACCGGCTCGACGCGCTCCGTGGGCGGGGCATTTTCGGTGTCAGCCATGGCCCGAAAACCGCATTTGTCGTCCCGTCGAGGAGCAGAAAACCATGACAACACCACAGCAATTCCAAAACCCGGAAAGACGTATCGATCTGGACTGGGTGCGGATTTTAGCCTTCGGGCTGCTGATCTTCTACCACGTCGGCATGCTCTACGTGTCCTGGGGATTTCACATCAAGAGCGTGCACCGGCTGACCTGGCTTGAACCCGTGATGCTTTTCCTCAACCCCTGGCGGCTGTCGCTGCTGTTCCTGGTGTCGGGGATTGCCACCCGCTTCATGCTCGGCAAGTCCAGTCTGGCCTCGCTTGCCGGCGCACGGTCGGCGCGGCTGCTGATTCCGCTGATCTTCGGCATGCTCGTGATCGTGCCGCCGCAATCCTATCTCCAGATCGTGGAAAGCCTCGGCTATCCCGCGGGCTTTTTCGATTTCTACGCCAGGCACTACTTTGCCTTCGGTGCGCAATTCTGTCCGAACCCATGCATCGTGCTGCCGACCTGGAACCATCTCTGGTTCGTGGTCTATCTGTGGGTCTACACAATGGCCTTGATCGGCGTGCTCGCGCTATGGCCGGCTGGCGCCGACTGGGCTGGTCGGAAGCTGGTGCTCGCCGGACCATGGCTCCTGATCGTGCCCTGCCTGCTGTTTGCGGCCTGGCGTCTGGTGCTGTTCCCGGCTTTCCCGTCGACGCATGCGCTGTTCGGCGACTGGTACAACCACGCCGACCACGCGACGGCCTTCTTGTTCGGCTTCCTGCTGGCGAAGCAGGAGGGGATCTGGCGCGATGTCGAGCGCCATCGCTGGGCGGCACTGGTGGCTGCAGCCGCCTGCTTCTCTGCCTTCATCCTGGTTCGCGCCGGTCTGTTCGTGCCGTCGCCCGGGCTGAAGTGGTTCGCGTCCCTGGCCTATGGTTGCTATCAATGGCTCGCGATCGCCGCCGTGCTGGGCTTTGCGCGACGCTACTTCACAGCCGACAGCCCCGTGCGCCGCTATCTGACTGACGCGATCTTCCCGTACTACATCATGCATCAGACCGCGATCATCGTGATCGCGCATCAATTGCATGACAGCGGGCTCCCGGCTGGGATCGAAGCCGCCATTGTCATCATTGGAACGGCACTCACATGTGTCGCTACCTATGAACTCGTCCGGCGCATCGCCTGGCTGCGGCCGCTGTTCGGATTGCGGGCGGTGCCGCGGCCGGTCGCCAGGATGGAGCAGCACCAGCCGGCCTGATGCGCGCGGCCGTCCGATTGGCCGGATGACAAAAGGTGCTAAGAGGGCGAGATGCCGACCCGTGTCTATCTCGACTGGAACGCGACCACGCCGCTGCGCCCCGAGGCGCGGGCGGCGATGGCTGCGGCCTTTGATCTGGTCGGCAATCCGTCGTCGGTGCATGCCGAGGGGCGCGAGGCGCGGCGATTGGTCGAGGAGGCCCGCGCCGAACTTGCCATGGCAGTCGGCGCGGTGCCGCGGAACGTGGTCTTCACCTCGACCGGAACCGAGGCCAATGCGCTGGCCCTGTCACCGGGGCTGCGTGGACCGTCCGGCGGCCCAGTTGAGCGGCTGCTGGTCTCGGCGGTTGAGCACGCCTCGGTGCTGGCAGGTGGCCGGTTCCCGGGTGCCACGATCGGTCTGGTCCAGGTCACGCGCTCCGGCGTGGTGGACCTCGAGCATCTGAAGGCCCAGCTCAATAACGGCCCGCCGGCGCTGGTTTCGGTCATGGCCGCCAACAACGAGACGGGCGCGCTCCAACCGGTCGCCGATGTCGCAGGAATCGTCCACGAGGCTGGCGGCCTGCTACACGTCGATGCGATCCAGGCACTTGGCAAAATCCCGTTCGACATCAGGGACGTAGGCACCGATCTTGCTACTTTTTCTGCGCACAAGATCGGCGGCCCCAAGGGGATCGGCGCCCTGGTGGTGGCAGAGGGAATCGTTGGACTGGAGCCGGTACTGCGGGGCGGAGGACAGGAGCTCAACCGTCGCGCCGGAACCGAGAATGTGGCCGGCATTGCCGGCTTTGGTGCGGCAGTGAAGGCCGCGCTTCAGACTCTGCGGGAGGATGCGGAGCACATGGCAACCCTCAGAAATCGTTTGGAAAATGGCATCCGAGAAATTGCAGACGCAACGATCTTTTCGGAGGAGGTTGAGCGGTTGCCAAATACCGTCCTGTTCACCGCGCCCGCCCTCAAGGCCGAGACCGCCGTGATTGGCTTCGACCTCGAAGGCGTCGCAGTTTCCTCTGGTTCGGCCTGTTCTTCGGGCAAGGTCCAGCCGTCCCACGTTCTTTCCGCCATGGGCTTTGACCCGGTGGTGTCCCAGGGAGCGGTGCGTCTCAGTCTGGGCTGGTCCACGGAACCAGATGACATCAACAGGGCGTTAGAGGCTTGGCGAAAGCTCGGTAATAGCCTACTTAAGCACTAAGCGATGAAACACGGCTTGAACGGTTCTAAGCCCGTGCTTTCCGCACAGAAACATCGTAATACTCGTTCGAGTTTGATCCACCGCGGTCCTTGAAACCGCGAGCGGAGGATGGAATGCCAGCCGTACAAGAGACGGTCGAGCGCGTGAAGCGCATCGACGTCGACCAGTATCGTTATGGGTTTGAGACCCTGATCGACTCCGAGAAGGCCCCCAAGGGGTTGTCGGAAGAGATCGTAAAGTTCATCTCGCAGAAGAAGAACGAACCCGCCTGGATGCTCCAGTGGCGGCTTGAGGCCTATCGGCGTTGGCTGACCATGGTTGAGCCGACCTGGGCGCGCGTCGACTATCCCAAGATCGACTTCCAGGACCTCTATTATTACGCGGCGCCGAAGCCGAAGAAGACGGTCACCTCGCTCGACGAGATCGATCCGGAGATCCTGAAGACCTACGAAAAGCTCGGCATCCCCCTGCGGGAAGTCGCCATGCTCGAGGGCGTCGAGCCAAAGCCCGGCGAGGAAGACCCGGCCCGGCGCAAGATCGCGGTCGACGCGGTGTTCGATTCGGTCTCGGTGGCAACCACGTTCAAGGCGGAGCTGAAGAAGGCCGGCGTGATCTTCATGCCGATCTCGGAGGCGATCCGCGAGCATCCCGAGCTGGTGCAGAAATATCTGGGATCGGTGGTTCCGACCTCGGACAATTTCTATGCGACGCTGAACTCGGCGGTGTTCTCCGACGGCTCGTTCGTCTATGTGCCGCCCGGCGTGCGCTGCCCGATGGAGCTGTCGACCTATTTCCGCATCAACGAGCGCAACACCGGCCAGTTCGAGCGCACGCTGATCATCGCGGACAAGGGCTCCTACGTCTCCTATCTCGAGGGCTGCACCGCGCCGCAGCGTGACGAGAACCAGCTGCATGCCGCCGTGGTCGAACTCGTCGCGCATGACGACGCCGAGATCAAATATTCGACGGTGCAGAACTGGTATCCCGGCAATTCGGAAGGCAAGGGCGGCATCTACAATTTCGTCACCAAGCGTGGCGACTGCCGCGGCAACAACTCCAAGATCTCCTGGACGCAGGTCGAAACCGGTTCGGCGATCACCTGGAAGTACCCGAGCTGCATCCTGCGCGGTGATAATTCGCGTGGCGAGTTCTACTCGATTGCGATCTCGAACGGCTTCCAGCAGGTCGATTCGGGCACCAAGATGATCCATCTCGGCAAGAACACGTCGAGCCGCATCATCTCCAAGGGCATTGCCGCCGGCAAATCGCAGAACACCTATCGCGGGCTCGTGACGGCGCATCGCAAGGCGACCGGCGCGCGCAACTTCACCGCCTGCGACTCCCTGCTGATCGGCGACAAATGCGGCGCGCACACCGTGCCGTATATCGAAGCCAAGAACTCGTCGGCGACGTTCGAGCACGAGGCCACGACCTCGAAAATCTCCGAGGACGTGCTGTTTTACTGCGTCCAGCGCGGGCTTTCGCAGGAAGAGGCCGTCGGCCTCGTCGTCAACGGCTTCGTCAAGGACGTGCTTCAGCAGCTCCCGATGGAGTTCGCCGTGGAAGCGCAGAAGCTGATCTCGATCTCGCTTGAAGGGTCGGTTGGCTAGCTTCGGCCTCATCCTGAGGAGGCCGCACAAGCGGCCGTCTCGAAGGATGGCTACCGGAAAGATTGTTGGCCTCGCCCTTCGAGACGCGCCTCCGGCGCTCCTCAGGGTGAGGGGATAGATGGAAAAACATCATGGCTTTGCTTGAAGTGAAAGACCTGAAGGTTCGTGTCGAGGAGCGTGAGATCCTCCACGGGCTGACGCTGACCGTGAACGAAGGCGAGATCCACGCCATCATGGGGCCGAACGGCTCCGGCAAGTCGACGCTCTCCCACGTCATCGCCGGCAAGCCCGGCTATGAGGTCACCGACGGCCAAATCCTGTTTCGGGGCGAGGACCTCCTGGAGATGTCGCCCGATATGCGCGCCGCCAAGGGCGTTTTCCTGGCGTTCCAGTACCCGGTCGAGATTCCCGGCGTCGCCACCATGAATTTTCTGCGCACGGCACTGAACGCCCAGCGCAAGGCGCGCGGCGAGGATGAGTTCTCCACCCCGGACTTCCTCAGGAAGGTTCGCGAGGTCTCGAAGTCGCTGAACATTCCGCAGGACATGCTCAAGCGCGGCGTCAATGTCGGCTTCTCCGGCGGTGAGAAGAAGCGCAACGAGGTGCTGCAGATGGCGCTGTTCGAGCCGAGCCTGTGCATCCTGGACGAGATGGATTCCGGCCTCGACATCGACGCGCTGCGCATTGCGGCCGACGGCGTCAACGCGCTGCACTCGCCCAAGCGCGCGATGGTCGTGATCACCCATTATCAGCGGCTCCTGAACTACATCGTGCCCGACGTCGTGCACGTGATGTCGAAGGGCCGTGTCGTGAAGAGCGGCGGCAAGGAACTGGCGCTGGAGCTGGAAGCGTCCGGCTACGCCCAGTTCGAGGATGCCGCGTAAGGAATTTTGCGATGAACGTTGCTGTGGCAAAGACCGGAAAGGGCCGCGCGGTGAGCGATCTCTTCACCAGCGCCGAGGGCCGGCTGCCGGGTTCGTCCGCGGTCACGGCAGTGCGCCGCGAGGCGTTCGAGACCTATGAGCGTCTCGGCCTGCCGCACCGCCGGATCGAGGAATGGAAATACACTGACCTGCGCGCATTGGTCGGCGAGGTGCTGCCGCTGGCAGCCGCGCCCGATGCGGCCGCGCTGAAACGCGCTGCGGATGCGGTGAAGGCGCATGCGATCGACGGTGCCCACAAGCTGGTGCTGGTCGATGGCGTGCTCGCAGCGGATCTGTCCGACGTGAAGGCGCTTGTCGCCGAGGCGGGCTTCAAGACGCTGCGCGAGACGCTGGAGAAGGATGCCGGTCTGCTGAGGACTGCGTCCACCGATGCCGTGATCGCGCTGAACGCGGCGATGGCGACCGACGGCGTCGTGTTGTCGATCGCCGACGGCGCCAAGCTGTCCGCGCCGATCCAGATCATTCACATCGCGACCGCCGCATCGGCGTCGTCCTTCACCCGCTCGCAGGTCACGATCGGGAACGGCGCTCGCGTCACCATCGTTGAGACTTTCGTCTCGGCGGATGCCAAGGCCTACCAGGTCAATGACGCCATCCTTGTCTCGGTCGGCGACGACGCCGACGTTGCTCATATCCGCCTGATGGATGACGCGCCCGACGCGGTGAACGTGTCGTCGCACTTCGTCACCATCGGCGCGAACGTAAAATTCAACTTCTTCAACATGACCACCGGCGCTGCGGTCAGCCGCCTCCAGGGCTTCATCACGCTGGCGGGTGAGGGTAGCGAGCTCTCCGCCAACGGCGTGAACCTGTTGCAGAAGACCGAGCATGGCGACACCACGCTGGTGGTCGACCACGCCGTACCGAACTGCGTCAGCCGCGAAGTCTTCCGCGCCGTGATCGACGACCGCGCCCATTCGGTGTTCCAGGGCCGCATCATCGTCCGTCCCGACGCGCAGAAGACCGACGGCAAGATGATGACCCGTGCGCTGCTGCTCTCGGACGAAGCCGAGGCCGACAACAAGCCGGAGCTCGAGATCTTCGCCGACGACGTCTCCTGCGGCCACGGCGCCACCGCCGGCGCGCTCGACGACAGCCTACTGTTCTATCTGAAGGCGCGCGGCCTGCCGGAGAAGCAGGCCCAGGCGCTGCTGATCCAGGCCTTCGTCGGCGAGGCGATCGAACAGATTGCCGATGACGGCTTGCGCGAGCACGTGATCGGCATTGCTGAGCGTTGGCTGGAGCGGCGCCAATGAGCACGCATCCCGCTGTCAAGAACGGCGCCTACGATGTCGCGCGCGTGCGCCAGGATTTCCCGGCGCTCGCCATGCAGGTCTACGGCAAGAATCTGGTCTATCTCGACAACGCCGCCTCTGCGCAGAAGCCGAGTGCCGTGCTCGATCGCATGACGCAGGCCTACAGTAGCGAATACGCCAACGTGCATCGCGGCCTGCACTACCTCGCTAACGCTGCGACTGAAGCCTATGAGGGCGGCCGCGCCAAGGTGGCGCAGTTCATCAATGCGCCCCGGACGGAAGAGGTGATCTTCACCCGCAACGCGACGGAGGCGATCAATCTGGTCGCGTCTTCGTGGGGTGGCCCGAATATCGGAGAAGGCGACGAGATCGTCATTTCGATCATGGAGCACCACTCCAACATCGTGCCCTGGCATTTCCTGAGGGAGCGCCAGGGGGCTGTGATCAAATGGGCGCCGGTCGACGACGAGGGCAATTTCCTCATCGACGAGTTCGAGAAGCTGTTGACAGCCAAGACCAAGCTGGTCGCGATTACGCAGATGTCGAACGCGCTCGGCACCATCGTGCCGGTGAAGGACGTCGTGAAGATCGCCCATGCACGCGGCATTCCCGTGCTGGTCGACGGCAGCCAGGGCGCGGTGCATCTGCCGGTCGACGTCCAGGACCTCGGCTGCGACTTCTACGTCTTCACCGGTCACAAGGTTTATGGCCCGACCGGCATCGGCGTGCTCTGGGCCAAGTATGACCATCTTGTCGCGATGCGCCCCTTCAACGGCGGCGGCGAGATGATCCGCGAGGTCTCGCGCGACATCGTCACCTATGGCGATCCCCCGCACAAATTCGAGGCGGGCACGCCCGCGATCGTCGAGGCGGTGGGCCTTGGTGCCGCCATCGACTACGTCAATTCGATCGGCAAGGAGCGCATCGCCGCCCACGAGCACGATCTCACCACCTATGCCCAGGAACGGCTGCGCGAGATCAATTCGCTGCGGTTGATCGGAACGGCGCGGGGCAAGGGCCCGGTGATCTCCTTTGAGCTCAAGGGCGCGCACGCCCACGATGTCGCTACCGTGATCGACCGCCAGGGCATCGCGGTGCGCGCCGGCACCCATTGCGTGATGCCGCTTTTAGAGTGGTTCAACGTCACGGCCACCTGCCGGGCCTCGTTCGGCATGTATAATACGCGGGAAGAAGTCGATCATCTGGCACAGGCGCTTTTGAAGGCGCGGGATTTGTTCGCATGAGTGACACGGCCGAAATCAAAGCTAGTCCGATGGAAACCCATTCGGCGCTGCCGCCGGAGGAGACCGAGCGGCTGACCACCGAGATCATCGCGGGCCTCAAGACCGTGTTCGACCCGGAAATTCCGGCCGACATCTACGAACTCGGCCTGATCTACAAGGTCGAGATCAAGGACGACCGCTCCGTCGACGTTCAGATGACGCTGACGACGCCGAACTGCCCAGCCGCCGGCGAGCTGCCGACCATGGTCGAGAACGCGGTCGCCAGCGTCCCCGGCGTCGGCGTGGTCGACGTCAAGGTCGTCTGGGAGCCGCCGTGGTCGCCCGAGCGCATGAGCGACGAGGCGCGCCTCGTCCTCAACATGTGGTGACGTAAACTCAGCATTGAATTTGCTCCGCAACGGACCAGATAAACAAGATGACCCAGGCAACACCAGCTTCGACACCAAAGCCCCGGCGGCCCCGCCCGCAGGTGATGCGGCTGACGGACGCTGCTGCCCAGCGCATCACCGAGCTGACCCAGCGTGCGGACTCCGAGATCGTCGGCCTGCGCGTCGGCGTGAAGAACGGCGGCTGCGCCGGCCAGTCCTACACGGTCGAATACGCTCATGACGTTCGCCCGACCGACGAGGTCGTCGAGGATAAGGGCGTCAAGATCCTGGTCGACCCCAAGGCCGTTCTGTTCCTGCTCGGCACCGAGATGGACTACAAGGCCGACAAGATGCAGGCTCAGTTCGTCTTCAACAACCCGAACCAGATCTCCGCCTGCGGCTGCGGCGAGTCGGTCGAGCTGCGCCCGGCGAAGATCGACGGGTAGTTTCCCGGTCATTGCGAGGAGCCCTTGCGACGAAGCAATCCAGACTGTCTCTGCTGAGGCAGTCTGGATTGCTTCGCTTCGCTCGCAATGACGGCGTGCTAGGGTGGCCTTCTCGCTTAGGGACGCCCGCATGGACCGCGAATTCCTGACTGACCTGTTCGCCGATTTCGGCCCCGTCACCATCCGCAAGATGTTCTCCGGCTACGGCATCTCCGCCGATGGCATCAACTTCGCGCTGGCCTTGCGCGCCGGCCTGTTCTTCCGCGCCGACGTGGTGACCATCCCGGACTTTGAAGCCGAAGGCTCAAAGCCGTTCCAGTATTCGACCCGTGCCAAGACCGTGACGGTCAACTCCTACTGGGAGCTGCCGGCGCGCCTGTTCGACGATTCCGAGGAATTGGTGCAATGGGCGAGGGCGGCGCTCGCCGCCGCGCAGCGTGCCAAGGTGAAGACGCCGCGGAAGCGGAAGCAAGTGGCGAAGAAGAAAACCACGCCAAAGAAGCCTGCTGCCAAGAAGGCGGCGAAGAAGGCGGTCAAGAAGACGGTGCGTAGGGTGGGCAAAGCGAAGCGTGCCCACGGTTAGGATGTTGTGGAAAGAGATCGTGGGCACGTCGCTGCGCGCCTTTGCCCACCCTACGGGACCTCAATCCGCAGCCTTGGTCAGGCCCACTCTCATGTCCTTGGCCGAGAAGACACAGACGCCGTCGGCAAGCACGCGGCCGTCGGCGATGCCGAGCACCAGCTTGCCGCGGCGGACCATGCGCATGGCGACCTCGTAGCGAACGCGCCGGGCGTTTGGTGTGATCTCGCCGGTGCACTCGACTTCGCCGACGCCGATGGCGCGGCCCTTGCCGGGCGAGCCCGACCAGCCGAGCCAATAGCCGATCATCTGCCACATGGCGTCGAGCCCCAGCGTTGGCGGCATCATCGCGTCGCCGCGATAGTGGCAATCGAAGAACCAGTGGCTGGGTGCGATGTCGAGCTCGCCGACGATATGGCCCTTGCCGAACGTGCCGCCGTCCACGCTGATTTCCGTGATGCGATCCATCATCAGCATCGGCGGTGCCGGCAATTGCGCATTGCCCGGACCGAAATAGCCGCCTTCGCTCGATCTCAGCAGTTCGTCCCTGGTGTAGGACGGTTGCGGCGTATGGAAATCGTGGGGGTTCGGCAAGACGACAAGTCCTCAATGCTCAGGCGGCGAGGAGGATGTTGCTTGCCGCCGAAGAATGTCAAGCGGGCGGTGCCGTAGGGTGGGCAAAGGCGCGTAGCGCCGTGCCCACGGTCTTTCCATGATCGAGACAGGTAGTGGGCACGCTTCGCTTTGCCCACCCTACGGCAGCTCGCGGAAGCCTACGCCACCCGGCTGTGGGTCTCGACCGCGTATTCCGGATCGGCTTCGCAGATCACGCGGTTGCGGCCGTTACGCTTGGCGGCATAGAGGCAGGCATCCGCACGCTCGATCAGCGCATCGGTGTCGTCGCCCTGCTTGAGCATGGAGACGCCGACGGAGATGGTGACGCGGCCGAGGATCTCGCCGGTGGACTTCTTCTTCAATTCCTTCGCCATCACCGCGCGGCGGATGTGGTCGGCCACCGTGAGGGCCTGACGCAGCGCGGTGTTGGGCAGCACGACCGCGAATTCCTCGCCGCCATAGCGTGCGGTGATATCCTGGCCCTTGATGGTCTGCTTCAGCGAAAGGCCGACGAGCCGCAGCACCTGGTCGCCGGTCAGATGGCCGTAGGAATCGTTGAAAGATTTGAAGTGATCGATGTCGAACAGCAGCAGCGACAGCGGCTCGCCCGAAGCGAGTGCGCTCTGCACGGCCATATCGATCATGCGATCGAAATATTTGCGGTTGCCAAGTCCGGTGAGCGGGTCGGTCAGGCTCTCCGCGCGGATCGCCTCCAGGCTCTGCTGGAGATTGCTGATCTCGTTCTTCGACAGCGTCAGCCGGTCTTCCAGCGCCTTGTTGGTCTCACGCATCTCGCTGGTCGAACGCAGCAGCGTTTCGACGATCGACTTGATCTGATCGCGGCTCTTGGCCGACGAGAGTTTTTCGGTGGCGCCCGACAAGCTTGCATCGTAGGAGCCGGTCATGCCGAGCGCATCGCTCAAGACCTTCATCACGTCGTCGATCTCGCCGATGACGCGCGCGCCGACCTTGTCGATGCGGTCGGTGGTCTTGATGTGGGAGAGATAGGTCTCGTAGATCTGCTCGAGATCGGCTTCAGTCAGCTTGCCGCTGCGCGCCAGCGTCTCGTTGACGATCTTATTGAGCGGCGCATTGTAGCCGGTGGCGTAGACGTACCAGATCTCGTAATTGCGGGGAATTGCCGTCTGTCGCAGCGATCGGATCTGACCGAGCGCTACCTCGGCGAACGCCATTGTGCGTTCGTGTTCGTCGAGAACCTTGACCACGGAACATACCCCACAGCGGTCGATGCGCCGTCGACCGCAGCAATGCTTAAATTATGTTCGTAGGCTAACGGACGATCGTGAACACCCCGTAAATATACGTTCACGCATGCATCTAAAAAATTGTGCGGCGGGTTTGCTCAACCGAAACCTGGAGCGCGCCGCGCTTCAGGCCCCGGCGGGGGAGCGAACCGGCCGCAGTAGAAACGCCGGCAGATGCGAGTGATCGCCCGGCTCGGTGTCGGCCTCGCGTTGGCGGCGGGGCTCGGGACGGCCGATCGACGGCACATGCGCCGTATTGGCCGGCTGGCGCGCGTCGTGACGCGGCTCCGCTCTGCGCTTGTCGCTGGAACGATGCCTTGCTTCAGCGGGCTGTCTTGCGTCCGAAGGACTCTTGGCTTCGGACGCATGTCCGGCCTCGGAAGCTTGTCTTGCCTCGGAAGTATGTCTTGCCTCGCCACGCGGCTCGTGGCTGCGCTCACGGTCGCGGCCGCGCTGCGGCTTGCCGCGCCCGCCGCGTGAGCGTTCGCGGCCACGCGACTCGCGCGGACGCTCGGTCGAATCGGAGGCTTCGGTGTGGATTTCAAAATCGCCCTCGGCGCGCGGAATGCTCTGGCCGATCAGCTTCTCGATTGCCACCATCGACTTCTGGTCGAGCGGCGTCACGATCGAGATCGCAGTGCCGGTGCGCCCGGCGCGGCCGGTGCGGCCGATGCGGTGAACGTAATCGTCGGCGTGATGGGGAACGTCGAAATTGAAGACGTGGCTGACCTCGGGAATGTCGAGGCCGCGGGCGGCGACGTCGGAGGCCACGAGCAACGGCAGCTCACCCTTGCGGAATTGCTCGAGTGCGGCCGTGCGGGCCGACTGGTCCATGTCGCCGTGCAGGGCGCCGACGCTGAACCCGTGCTTCTGAAGCGATTTGTGAACGATCGCCACTTCACGCTTGCGATTACAGAAGATGATCGCGTTCTTGAGATCCTTGGCTTCGCGCAGCAGGCGGCGTAGCAGGTCGCGCTTCTCGTGCGCCTCGCGCCCGGCGGGCACCTGGACCTGCGTGACGGTCACGGCGGTGGTCGCGGGCTTGGACACCTCGACCTTCTGCGGATTGTGCAGGAAGGCTTCGGTGATGCGCCGGATCTCCGGCGGCATGGTCGCGGTGAAGAACAGGGTCTGTCGCGTGAACGGGACGAGCTTGCAGACACGCTCGATGTCCGGAATGAAACCCATGTCCAGCATGCGATCGGCTTCGTCGATGACGAGCAGCTCGACGCCGGTGAGGAGCAAACCGCCGCGCTCGGTGTGGTCGAGCAGGCGGCCGGGGGTGGCGATCAGCACGTCGACGCCGCGCGTCAGCTTGGCATCCTGGTCTCCGAAGGAGACGCCGCCGATCAGGAGCGCGACGTTGAGTTTCTGGCCGGCGCCGTAACGGTCGAAGTTCTCCTTGACCTGGGCCGCGAGCTCGCGGGTCGGCTCGAGGATCAGCGTGCGCGGCATACGGGCTCGGGCGCGCCCTTTTTCGAGGATGGTGAGCATCGGCAGCACGAAGGCCGCGGTCTTGCCGGTGCCGGTCTGGGCGATGCCGAGCACGTCCTTGCGTGCGAGGACGTGGGGGATCGCCTGTTCCTGAATGGGGGTGGGGGTGGTGTAACCGGTGGCCGCCACTGCGGCGAGGACTTTTTCGGACAGTCCGAGATTTGAAAAGGACATTGAGCCTCTGGTCGAAACCGCCGTTCGGAATCGAGGGTGATAAGGCTGTCGCGTTCCACCCCGAAACGGCGCGCTCTCAAAGAAGCTGGGGGTGCTGACTCACGCGGACAAAGCGCAAGGCTCAGGAATCGCTCTTCGATCTGAGCCGCGTCGCCCCGGAACATAGGCGGGAATCGGCCAAAGTCAATGGAGCGGGCACGGGAAGGCCCTAAAAAGCCTGAGGTTTTTACCAAATAGCGGGCGCGACTGGGGTTTTTCACCCGGCTCCGCGCTCCGGCCGGAGCCACCAATATGGCGGCTAACGCCCATCCGAGCCCTGGGCCCGGAAGTCACCGGGGGCCATGCCGTAGGCGGCGTTGAAGACCCGGTAGTAGGTCGCCAGGCTCTCGAAGCCGCAGGCGGCCGCGACGTCGGCGATCAGCCGCTCGGGGGCCTCGCGCATCAGGCGGCGGCTCTGTTTCAGGCGTTCGTCCGTCACGGTCTGCGAGAAGCTCTTCTCCGCGGTCTCGAACAGCATGTGCAGGTGGCGCACGGACACGCCGAGCTCATCAGCCACCATCGTCGGCGCCAGATCCGGATTTTGCAGGTGTCCCGCGATCAGGCGCCGGGCCTGCGCGAGGCGCGCGGTCCGCAGCGCCGCCTGCCCGCGCCGGCTGCCGGGCCTGACGATGCCGCGCTCGATCAGCGCCAGATGGGCCAAAGCCTGGACGAGGGAGGTCGTACCGGAGGCACCCTGATCCGCGGAGGCTTCACCGAGCTCGGCAAAGCAGGCCCCGAGCAGCGGCGCCAGGGTCGGATCGCCGAACGTCCGAGGCGAAAGCTCGCGCATGCGCTTGTCCTGCGCCGGGATGCTGCTGAGCGGGATCTTCAGGATGCGAAGGTGGAAGCCCCCGGCGCCCAGCGGCGCGGTGCGATAGGGCAGGTCGGTATGGCTGGTGGCGAAACTGCCGTTGGCGATCGCGAAGTCGCTTCCGCGCATACCGCCGAACCAGCCGCCGCTGCCGAGCTGCTGATAGACGCAGATGGCGTCGCCCGGCGCGTAGGCTATGTCGGTCGTGCTGCGCTCCACCGTGTAGGGTGAGGCCTTCAGCTCGACAAGGCCGGCGCCGCCCAGCTGGCGCAGCGAGAATTCGCCGAAGAAGTCCGCGCGCTGTTCGCGCTCGAGCTCGGCGGTGACGCCGAACAATCCCTTGGAGCGCACCTCGCGCCAATAGTCGAAGCGGTCATTCGGCTCGACCTCGTCGGTACACCAATACACGGCAGCCCCCGCTTGCAGCGCAATTGCCCTAGAAAGAGCAGATTCCGCGGGAATCTGCCATAGCCAGATCGTGGAACCAAAGCCCAGGTCCCTTGAACCGCCGTTACGCCTGGGCCGACTATCACACAGCGGCAGGGGGTCCAATGAACTGCTGTTCGAAGGAAGCGGCCTGCGGCCGTTCTGCAACGGGAAATTTGCGATGACGCGTCGGCTTTTCAGAATTCTGGCGGCCCTTGGCCTGGTGGCGGGCCTGAGCGGCTTCGCTCTTCCCGCCTATGCCGAGAAGCGCGTCGCGCTCGTCGTCGGCAACAACGACTACAGGAATGTCCCGAAGCTGCTCAAGGCGGTCAACGACGCCCGCACCATGGGAGATACGCTGAAGCAGCTCGGTTTCTCCGTGATGGTCGCAGAGAACCAGAGCCGGCAGCAATTCTCCGAGACCTTGCTCGCCTTCGACAAGGCGATCGAGCCCGGCGATACCGCGTTCTTCTTCTACGCCGGCCACGGTTTCGAGATCGCGGGTCAGAACTATTTGCTGCCCACCGACGTGCCGTCGGCGACCGAAGGGCAGGAAGAGCTGGTGCGCGACGCCTCCATCCTGGCCGACCGCATCGTCGAGCGCCTTCAGAACAAGAAGGCGCGAACGTCGATCCTGGTGTTCGACGCCTGCCGCAACAACCCGTTCGAGCGCAAGGGCACCCGTGCGGTCGCTGGCGCCGGCGGACTTGCGCCGATGACGCAATTGCCTGAAGGCGTGTTCTCGGTGTTTTCGGCAGGTCCCCGCCAGACCGCGCTCGATCGTCTGTCCAACGACGACGCCAATCCCAATTCGGTGTTCACGCGCACCTTCGCCAAGGAGCTGCTCAAGCCCGGCGAGAATCTCGTGCAGGTCGCGCAGCGCACGCGCCGGGCCGTCAGCGAGATGGCCGATACCGTGAGGCACAGGCAGGTGCCTGTCTATTTCGACCAGATGGTCGACGACGTGTTCCTCAGCGGCCTTGCCAAGGATGCCGTCGCGCGTTCGGACGACCCGCCGCCGCAGAAGCTCGCAGCGCTGCCGCCGGTGTCGGTGCCGCAGCTGCCGAAGGAGGAGGCCACCAACGCGCCGATCGCGAGCTTCTCGCGGCACAATGGCGGCTGGAGCGTGGTGTTCTCCTTCGCTGACCCGGCGCTCGGCATTTCCTGGCGCATGGCCGGCAAGGGCGATTTCCGCGAGACCGGGTTCATCGACACGCTCGATCCGCGCACGCGCAAGCGCATGCCGAACCCGTCGATCGAGTTGCCGTCGGATGCACAGGCGGGCACCATCGAGGTCCGCTATGTCGATCAGTCCGGCGACATGCAGGGGCCGTTCCCAATCAGGTTCGACCCCGAGGCCGCGCTGATCCGCGACCAGCGCAAGATCCTCGACATGACTGCGACGAGCTGGCTGTCGTTCCGCGAGTTCAACGGGCTGCTCGTCTACTACACGCACCTCGTGTCCTATCGCTGCGCCATCCGCGAGGTGCGGATCGGCATCGATACCGCCGTGCCCAACCAGGTGCTGAAGATGCCGCCGTGCGACATGCGCGACCCCAGCGCGATCACCGCCGGCATGCCGCTCTACATGAAGCTCGCTCCCGCTACGCAATCCGTCTCGGTGGAGCTGACTTATCGCGACGGCAGCGTCTCGGAGATCAAGAGTTTCCGCAGCGCGAACCGCAGCAATAATTGATGATGGCTCCTTGTCGGTTGCGTCGCGCCCCCGTGGGAGTGGACTGACGGAACTGTTCTTCAAGAGGCATGTTAAATTCACCTTGGAGCCAAGCCCTTGCAGGATTTGCGCTCGTCGTCCAACCATCACTGAGCTTTTGGCAGAGCGACGAAAGCTGACGGCTTCGGCATCCTGCGACTGAAGCGAAAGAAGTTCGGCAAGCCCGCACAAAGGAACAACTCCTCGGGTCCCTGGATTGTCCACCAAACCAGGGAGACGATCCATGATCCGCAAGTCCATCCTTGTAGCCTTCGCCTGCGCTGCGCTTTCGACGTTCGCTTATGCTCAGGGAGGCGGCGGTGCTGGCGGCGGAGGCGGCGGTGGCGCGGGTGGCGGTGCCAGTGCCGGCGCCGCTGCAGGGACGGGTACCGGCGGTGCGGGATCTGCGGCCAGCTCAGGTGCCGGAATGGGCACATCACCCAGCAGCGCCAATTCGGGGCCGTCGGCTCCTTCAGGGATGGGGACGCATGGCACCACCACCGGGGCCAACGCCAACAGGAGCCAGAGCAATCCGAACGTTCAGCCGCCGACTGCGAACGGCACGTCGCCAACAGCGGCGCAAGCTGCGCGGAACGCTGGTGCCGGCCATGCGCCCAACGGGTTGCCGATCGGCAGCCCGGGCAGCGGGACCAGCAATGAGGATCAGAAATAGTCCAGTTCCCGTCCAGATAGGCCCGCGCCGTGCGGGCCTATCTGCTGCCTCGCATGTGGCAACCGGCGGTCCTGACGCGGACGCCCACGCGGGCGCGTCTCTCGTCGCAGACGGGCCGGCGTGATCTGAGCTGCCGGGCAGCGTTCGACATCCCGCATCCAAATTCAGACGCCGATCACCCGGAATCGGCGTTACATTGCCCGCCACGTCTTGATCGATACTCGGATCGCGGCTGCAATGACATCCGACCAGCAATCGAACAAAACCAAGAAAGTCCGCTGCTGCATTGTCGGCGGCGGACCGGCCGGCATGATGCTCGGGTATCTCTTGGGACGGGCCGGCATCGAGGTCGTGGTGCTGGAGAAGCATGCTGATTTCTTCCGCGATTTCCGCGGCGATACCGTGCATCCCTCGACGCTTCAGGTGATGGACGAACTCGGCCTGATCGACGGATTCCTGAAGCTGCCGCATCAGCGCTTGCAGAAGATGGACGGCCTGTTCGGCGGCACGCCGGTGCGCATTGCCGATCTCAGCCGGCTCCACACCAAATATCCTTTCATCGCCTTCATGCCGCAATGGGACTTCCTGAATTTCCTGCGCGAGGCCGGCCGGCGCTTTGCCTCGCTCGAGGTGATGATGAGCACGGAGGCGGTCGATCTGATCCGCCGCGGCGAGACGATCGCCGGCGTGCGGGCGAAAACACCTGACGGCATCCTCGACATCGAGGCCGATCTCACCATCGCTTGCGACGGCCGGCATTCGACGGTGCGCGAGCGCGCGGGCCTCGCCGTCGAGGAGATCGGCGCGCCGATGGACGTGCTCTGGTTCCGCGCCGGCCGCAAACCCGACGAAACCGAACACGTGTTCGCGCGCGTCGAGCCCGGCAAGATGATGGTCACCTTCGACCGCGGCGACTATTGGCAATGCGCCTATCTCATTGCCAAGGGACAATACGACGCGGTGAGGGCGAGGGGATTGCAGGCGCTGCTCGACGACGTCGTGCGCATGGCACCGATCCTCAGGTCCGGCATCGCCGACGTGAAGAGCTTCGACGACGTCAGGCTGCTCACCGTCGCGATCAACCGCTTGGCGCGCTGGACGCAGCCGGGCTTGCTGTGCATCGGCGACGCCGCGCATGCGATGTCGCCGGTCGGCGGCGTCGGCGTCAATCTCGCCGTGCAGGATGCGGTCGCGACCGCCAATCTGCTGGCCGACAAGATGCAGCACGGCTGTCCGTCCGAGATGGATCTCGATGCTGTCAGGCGTCGCCGCGAGTTCCCGGTGAAGATGACGCAGCGGATGCAGGTGATCGTGCAGAACAAGATCATCAGTGGCGCCTTGAAAGGCGGCGATCGGCCGCTCAAAGTGCCGCTGATCGTGCGCCTCATCACCGCGCTGCCGTGGCTCCAGGGCATTCCGGCGCGCCTGCTTGCGCTCGGCGTGCGGCCCGAGCATGTGCAGTCGAAAGCCGCGGCGCCATCGTAGCGCTGGGAGTCGGTAGGGATAACGCCGCGTTAAATCGCGCGTGCGACGTTGCGAGCGTGCAACAGCACCCACGGATTTGCGGACCGGCGCGCGCCCCTGCGCTGCGTTAACTTTGTTGATTCGAATTTTAGTAACACCCGTCTGTGACCGTGCGCCCATCAAAGGACACGGGGTGTACCATGCGTAACAAATTGATTGCCGCCTTCGCCTGCACGACCGCTCTTGTTTCGACGGGCGCGGCCACCGCCGCCGATCTCGGCGCGCGCTACACGAAGGCGCCAGCTTACGCCGAGCCGCTGTTCAACTGGACCGGCTTCTACGTCGGCGGCCACATCGGCGGCGCATGGACCAACGAGCAGTTCATCAACAACGGCAACAGCGGCGGCTTCGGCGATCTCTCTCCGGGAGAAGGTTTCCGTCAGCGCAACTCGGGCATCATGGGCGGTGCCCAGATCGGCTACAACTGGCAGGCCAACAATTACGTGTTCGGCATGGAAGGCACGATCTCCGGCCTCAACAACAAGGGCTCGTTCACGAACACCGTGTTTGGCGCCGGTGATGACGTGTTCTCCTGGCGTGCCAACGTTCTGGCAACGGTCGTCGGCCGCGCCGGCTTTGCCGTGCAGAACAACCTCTTCTACATCAAGGGCGGCTATGCCGGCGTGAACAACCGTCTCTCGGTCAGCGACACCGTCGGCACGGCAGGTTCGGGCGGTCAGACCCACTGGGCCAACGGCTGGACCGTCGGCGCCGGCTGGGAATACGGCGTCACCCGCAACTGGATCGTCGGCCTCGAGTACAACTACGCTGCTTTCGGCAGCCAGACCTATCAGCTCGGCGGCACCACGACCAACTACACCTTCGACGCCAAGCCGCGCGATATCCAGTGGGCCGTTGTGCGCGCGAGCTACAAGTTCGACGCGCCGACCATCGCCCGCTACTGAGCACGTCGACCGCAACGCGACCAACGATCAAGAAAAGCACTGCCAAAATTCAAAAGCCCCGGCTTCGACCGGGGCTTCTTTTTGCGTGGTGCCGTCCGGCCTCAGGCCATCACCGAGAAGCCGCCATCGATGGGGATTGCGGTGCCCGTGACGAAGTTCGACGCGGACGATGCGAGGAACACCGCGATGCCGGCGAAGTCATCGACGTCGCCCCAGCGCCCCGCAGGCGTGCGCGCCAGCACCCGCTCGTGCAATCCCGAGACCTGCTGCCGCGCGCCCCGGGTGAGGTCGGTATCGATCCAGCCCGGCAGGATCGCGTTGACCTGGATGTTGTCAGGCGCCCAGGCGTTGGCGCAGGCACGCGTGTACTGCACGATTCCGCCCTTGCTCGCCGCATAGGCGGTGGCGAAGCTCGCACCGAAGATCGACATCATCGAGCCGATGTTGATCACCTTGCCGTTGCCTGACGCCTTCAAGGCAGGATAGGCGAGCTTCGAGCACAGGAAGGCGCTGGTGAGGTTGGTGTCGATCACCTTGTTCCACTCGTCGAGCTCGAGCTCGTGCGGCGGCTTGCGGATGCTCATGCCGGCATTGTTGACGAGGATGTCGATGCGGCCGAGATCCTTGACCACGCGCGCGATCATGGCTTCGATTGCGGCCTTGTCGGTGACGTCGGTCGCAACCGCGATCGCCTTGATGCCGCGCTGCCTGAGATCTTCGGTGGCTGCGTTGGACTTCGCCTCGTTGCGTCCGACCACGGCGATGTCGGCGCCGGCGTCGGCAAGGCCGCGCGCCATGCCGAGCCCGATGCCGCCATTGCCTCCTGTTACGACCGCGACCTTGCCGCGGAGATCGAACCGGCTGGATGTCATGCTTGTATTCCCTGGTTTCTTTTATTGGTTGCTCTGCCAGATCAGCACCAGCCCGAAGCCGGCCATGGCGGCGCCATAGCCGGCCCATTGCAGCTGGTTGACCATGAAGCTCGATCGCGGCCAGGGGACGGTGCCCGTGCCCTGTCCGATCCAGAGCAGCCCGACGGCGAGGGCGAACAGGCCTGCCACAAGCAGAAATCTGCGCATGCATTCCCCTATCGGTCCGCTTCCGTCGCGACTCGCGGCATCAACGATGCTGCGGTCTCGAAAGCTTGGGGCGCACAGTAACCGCAGCTTTGCTTCGGTTACAATGGCGGCGCCGGCAGCGGCGACGCCCGGCACACGTCGCGATGCGCAGGGCAGGGCTATCACCGATGCGGTGGGGTGATCGAAGCTCAGCTCACCGCAGCGTGCCGTCGTTGGAGGCGAGCACTGGCTGCCGGCGCGCTCACAACGAAAAAGCCCCGGACGATGCCGGGGCTTTGACGTTTGATCGTGAGATCAGATCAGTACTTCGCGACGACCGGACCGGTCCAGTTGAAGCGGTAGACCAGCGAGGTCGAGATCGTCTGGTTCCAGCTGTTGGCGCGGATGCTGTTGCCAACCGCAACGTTACCGACGTCGAACAGTTCGTCCTGAGTCTTGGCGTTGTAGAAGGCCGAACGATACTCGGTCTTCATGAACCAGCCGGGCGAAGAGATGCCGAAGATGTTCAGGCTGTTCTCGACACCGCCACCGACGAACCAGCCGTTGCGGTTGTAGCTGTTGAGATGGATGCCAGCGGGAGTGCCGCCCAGCGTCGTGAAGTTGGTCTGGCCGAAGTGGGCGCCCGAGTAACCGCCGTTGACGTAGGAGAGAACGTTCGGGGCGACCAGCCAGCCGAGGCGCACGCCCGCGGCCCAGGAGGTTTCCAGCTTCTGGTTGCCGGTGATGCCGATGGTCGGATCCTGGATGGTGGCGCGGATGCTGCCGAACTGGCCGTCAGCGAACACGCCGGCGACCCAGGTGCCGCTGAACTGCCAGTCGTAACCGGCGCCGACGGTGCCGAACCAACCGGAGCCGCCCTGACGCTGGTCGATGGTCAGCGGAACCGCGCCGACAGTGGTCTGGACATGCTGGTCGGCATTGGAGAGGCCGCCGCCGCCACCGCCGAAGACATAGAAGCCCGTCCAGTTGGCGACGGGCGCCGGCATCGGAGCCTTCACGTAGGGACGGGCACCAAGGTCAGCGGCCGAGGCCGAACCGGTCATCGCCGCAACAGCGGTCAGAGCGAGCAAAGTCTTTTTCATGTCAAAATCCCCAACCTTGGTCTGTCGTAGTAGGCGCGAGCGCGCTGAAGTTCGTTTCATCTGATGACCCGGACTATAGACGTTTCCCGCCGAAATGCTGTTGCCGGCTAGGCACAGTCGCCGGAAAACGCCGCTGAGCGGGCATTTGGGCCGCAGTCCCCGAAATTGGAAATAACTACGTAAAATCAGTGGCTTGTTCAGATTTTGAAATTTCGAATTCGAGTAAGATTTCGTTAGGAAATTCGGCTTTGTCCGAAATGGATGCAATCCCGCCTCAGCCTCGGCGCCGTGAGTCGCTGGCCGAGTCGCGGTGACGGCGCCGGGAATCGCTCAAAGCCGTGCGGACCGCGGGTGCAGACGTCATCGACAAGGGACCCCCACAAAACAAAAGAGCCCCGGCTTCTCGCCGAGGCTCTTGAGCGCAGTGGACGGCCCGGAAGGCTCAGACGTCCAGCAACTCTTCGCTGGCAAACTCGGCCTTGTCCGAGATGAAGGCGAAGCGCGCCTCGGCCTTGGTTCCCATCAGGCGCTCCACCGAATCGGCGGTGGTGTCGCGATCGTCGGCGAGCAGCACCACCTTGAGCAGCGTGCGCTTGCTCGGATCCATGGTGGTCTCCTTGAGCTGCGCCGGCATCATCTCGCCGAGGCCTTTGAAGCGGTTCACCTCGACCTTGGCATTGGCGTTGAACTCGCTCTTGAGCAGCGCCTCCTTGTGCTTGTCGTCGCGCGCGTAGACCGACTTCGAGCCGTGGGTCAGCTTGTAGAGCGGCGGCACCGCGAGGAAGAGGTGGCCCTCGTCGATCAGCCGCGGCATCTGCCGGTAGAAGAAGGTGATCAGGAGCGAAGCGATGTGGGCGCCGTCGACGTCGGCGTCGGTCATGATGATGATGCGCTGATAGCGCAGATCCTCTTCGCGGTAGTGCAAGAGCTGGCCGCAGCCGATCGCCTGCACGAGGTCGGAGAGTTGGGCGTTGGCCGTCAGCTTGTCCTTGCCGGCGGAAGCGACGTTGAGGATTTTTCCGCGCAGCGGCAGCACCGCTTGCGTCTTGCGGTCGCGCGCCTGCTTGGCGCTGCCGCCGGCCGAGTCGCCCTCGACGATGAACAGCTCTGAGCCTTCGGTGCCCGCGTCGGTGCAGTCGGCGAGCTTGCCGGGCAGGCGCAGCTTCTTGCCCGCGGTCTTGCGCGCGGTTTCCTTTTCCTGGCGGCGGCGCAGCCGCTCCTCGGCACGGTCGATCACGAAGTCGAGCAGCCTGTTGGCCATGTTCGGATTGCCCGACAGCCAATGGTCGAACGGGTCTTTCATCGCCTGCTCGACGATGCGCTGCGCTTCGGCGGTGGCGAGACGATCCTTGGTCTGGCCCTGGAATTCGGGCTCGCGCACGAACACCGAGAGCATCACGGCTGCGCCCACCATCACATCTTCGGAGGTGATGGAGGCTGCGCGCTTGCCCTGGCCGACGCGCTCGGCGTGATCCTTCAACCCGCGCAGCAGCGCGCTGCGCAAGCCGGATTCGTGCGTGCCGCCATCCGGCGTCGGCACGGTGTTGGTATAGGAGGAGAGGAAGCCGTCCGCATCCGCGGTCCAGGCCACCGCCCATTCGCAGGCGCCATGCGCGCCGTTGCGACCCGACTTGCCGGAGAAGATGTCGGGATGCACCAGCGTGTCGGCGTGGATCGCAGCCGCCAGATAGTCCTTGAGGCCGCCGGGGAAGTGGAACGTCGCTTCGGCCGGTACATCCTCGATGCCCTTGAGCAGGTCGGGCGCGCAGTTCCAGCGGATCTCGACGCCGCCGAACAGATACGCCTTCGAGCGCGTCATCTTGAACAGGCGCTGCGGCTTGAACGCAGCCTTGGCGCCGAAGATGTCGGTGTCGGGCTTGAAGCGCACGCGCGTGCCGCGGCGGTTGTTGACCTTGCCGAGGTCCTCGAGCTTCCCCTTGGGATGGCCGCGCTCGAAAATCATGCGGTGCAGCTTCTGGCCGCGCGCGACCTCGACCTCGAGACGCGAGGACAGCGCGTTCACCACGGAGATGCCGACGCCATGCAGACCGCCTGACGTCTCGTAAACCTTGGAGTCGAACTTGCCGCCCGAATGCAGCGTGCACATGATGACTTCGAGCGCCGACTTCTTCGGGAACTTCGGATGCGGATCGATCGGGATGCCGCGGCCGTTGTCGGTGACGGTGAGGAACCCGTCTGCGCTGAGCTCGACTCCGATGAAAGTCGCGTGTCCGGCCAGCGCCTCGTCCATCGAGTTGTCGATGACTTCGGCGAACAGATGATGCAACGCCTTCTCATCGGTGCCGCCGATATACATGCCGGGCCGGCGTCGCACCGGTTCCAGGCCTTCGAGCACCTCGATGTCGGCCGCGGTGTAGTCGGCTTCTCCGCCGGTCGCGCGCGGGGCCGCCTTGGCGGCGCGGGGTTTCGGCTCGTCACCGCCGAAAAAGTCGTCTTTTGCTTTGGGTTTCAACTGCTTGGACATATATCTTGATGCGTTTTGAGGGCCGCATAAGCGGCGAATCGATTGGGCCGACTATGCCACTTCTGACTTGGAAAGGTTATCGCAGGGCGGGCCGGGCGGTGTGATTGAGGGCCAATCCCGGCGATTTTACGCCGCAGCCCCTCCAATTCCCGGCAATTTGACCTGCCGGTCTGCGCGGAGCCGGGTTTTGTGACTTGATGTCACACAAGTCCTTGGCTTACCAGTCTTTTTCATCCAGCAGCACCTTGAGACGGGGCGGGAAGGCTATTTTTGATGGAGCAGTATGCGCACGCCCTGGCCGACTTTGTGCGCGTTCACCAGGCCTGGGCGGCTCCGATCGTGTTCCTGCTCGCCTTCGGAGAATCGCTCGCCTTCATCTCGCTGCTGATCCCGGCCTGGGGCGCGCTGGTGGGAATCGGTGCGCTGATCGGAGCGAGTGGCATCAGCTTCTTTCCGGTCTGGATCGCCGGCGGCCTCGGTGCGGCGCTGGGCGATTGGGTCTCTTACTGGTTCGGCTTCCGCTACAAGGAGAAAGTCGCCCAGATGTGGCCGCTCTCGCGCTATCCGGAGCTCCTGCCCAGAGGCGAGGCCTTTGTGCGGAGCTGGGGCGTGCCCAGCATCTTCATCGGCCGGTTCTTCGGTCCCCTGCGCGCCTCGGTGCCGCTCGCGGCCGGCATCTTCGAGATGCCTTATTGGAGTTTCCAGGCCGCCAATTTCATCTCGGCCCTGGTCTGGTCGGCCGTGCTGCTGCTGTTCGGCGATGTGCTCGCCAAGATCATGGAATGGATCTGGCGGGTGATCTGACTCCAAACCTTGACGGGAACCGCATCTGGCCCTATAGCCGCGCACCATGATCAACGCCGCGACCATCCTGTTCGCCCGTCGCCGCCGCCGCAGTCTTGCGGTTTGGGCGGTCGATCGCGTTTGAGATCATCGTCTTTGCCGCTGGATCCGATCCGCGGCATTCTCTCTCCTGTCAGCGCGATCTGATCCGGCGGCCCCCAAGGAGGCCCAGCAGGAGACCACGATGTACACGCCACCCTTTTTCAAGCAGGACCGCGCCGCAAGCCTGAAGTTCGCCGAAGAACGCGGCTTCGGCACCATGTGCGCTTTCGACGGAAAGAAGCCGGTCGCTTCCCCGCTGCCGTTCTATCTGACCTACGCCGCCGATGGGACGCCGCAGGCCGCGTTTCATGTCGCCCGTCACAATCCGCTGCTAAAGCTTGCGGGCGGCGATGCGTCTTGGCTGCTCGCGGTCAACGGCCCCGATGCCTATGTATCGCCGGACTGGTACGTCTCGCCGGACCAGGTGCCGACTTGGCTCTACCAGTCGGTGCATCTGAGCGGGCCGGTGCGGCTGTTGTCGGATGACGAGCTGTCGGTGCAGATCGACACGCTCAGCGACAAGTTCGAGCACTGGCTGCTGCCGAAGAAGCCGTGGACGTCGGGCAAGATGACAGCGGGCCGGCTCGAAGCGATGAAGAAGGCGATCGTGGGTCTGGTGATGAATGTTGAAGAGGTCGAAGGCAGCTTCAAGCTCAACCAGCACAAGTCCGACGCCGACTATGCGGCGATCTCGAACGCGCTCAGCGGCGGCGATGCCGACGCCAGGCAGATCTCACAATTGATGCGGCAGGCAAGGCCGCAAGTTTTTGAACACGACACGAACAAGCTCGAAAGGAGCGCGTCATGAGCCTCGCTGAGACCACGAAAGCCCCGATCACCGGCGCGGCGAAAAAACCGGCAACCGTCTTTGTCGATGGCGGCTCCGGCACCACCGGGCTCGGCATCAACGAGCGGCTGAAGCTCCAGAACGACGTCGTTGTGAAGACGATCGCCGATGACAAACGCAAGGATCCCGCCGCCAAGAAGGCGCTGATGGAGGAGGTGGATCTCGTGATCCTCTGCCTGCCGGACGATGCCGCCAAGGAGACGGTCGCGCTCGTCGACAGCATGGGCGCCTCAGGCCCGAAAGTGCTGGATGCCTCCACCGCCTATCGGGTCGCGCCCGATTGGGCCTATGGCTTTCCCGAACTGACGCCGGACCAGGCCAGCAAGATCAAGGCCGCCAGCAAGGTCTCCAATCCCGGCTGCTATCCGACCGGCGCGATCGCGCTGCTCCGGCCGATCGTCGATGCCGGCCTGTTGCCGCCCGATTATCCCGTCACCGTCAACGCGGTGAGCGGCTATTCAGGCGGCGGCAAGTCGATGATCGCGAGCTTCGAGGACGGCAGCGCGCCGTCCTTCGAGCTCTACGGCCTCGGCTTCGAGCACAAGCATCTGCCGGAGATGCAGCTCTATTCGAACCTGACGCGGCGGCCGATCTTCATTCCCTCGGTCGGCAACTATCGGCAGGGCATGCTGGTCTCGGTGCCGCTCCAGCTCGACACGCTGCCGGGCAAGCCGAGCGGAGCGGACCTTCAGGCCGCGCTCGCCAAGCGCTACGCCGGCTCAAAGTACGTCTCGGTGTTGCCGCTCCAGAACGAGGCGTCAAAGGGCGGCCGGATCGAGCCGGAGGCCCTCAACGAGACCAACATGCTCGAGCTCTACGTCTTCGCCAGCGACAAATATCAGCAGGCCGTGCTGGTCGCGCGGCTCGACAATCTCGGCAAGGGCGCCTCGGGCGCAGCCGTGCAGAACATGCGGCTGATGCTTGGATTGCCGGAGGAGTAAGGCAGCCTCGTGCCCCGGACGCAGCGCGGCACTTCTTCAGTGATGCGCTGCAGAGCCGGGGCCCGTTCTTGCTTGTTTTAATTGCAGCCTTCTGGGTCCCGGCTCGCGCTTCGCGCGTCCGGGACACGAAATCAAAGCACCTTGAAGATCGCCAGTGCCAGCACGGCCTGGGCGAGGAAGCCGGCGGTGAAGGCGAGGGTGCGGAACACCGGGATTCCCAGCGCGTAGACGATCAGATGCGCGACGCGCGACCAGAAATAGACGGCGCAGGCGAGCACGGTCCATTTGGTGGAATAATCGATCGCGTTGAGGATCAACACCAGCGGCGCGAAGATCACGAGGTTCTCGACCGCGTTGTCGTGCGCGAACATCAGCCGCGTCGCCCACTCAGCCTGTGCCTTGTCGTTTCGAGTGGGGTTGGCCATTACGCTGCCGAGGCCGCGAACCTGACAGCGGTTGACCATATAGGGAATCCAGAGGATCCCGGTCAGGATCACCGTCAGTGTCAGCCAGAACAATTCGCGCGTCATGGTTCGATCCCCTCTGTCGTCGCTGCGTTGAGCGCGAGTCTATACAAAAGCGCGGAAGATTCCGCTATGCGCGGACCCTGACATAGCTGCCGGGCGCGTCCTCGATCGGGGGCAGGGCGTCGCTGCCGACGCTGCGCGCCGGGACTTCCTCCGGATCGATCCCGCGCAACCATTCGCGCCAGTCCGGCCACCACGAGCCCTTGTGCTCCACGGCGCCCTTCATCCACTGTGCGACGTTGACGTCCTTGATGTTGTCGTTGGTCCAGTACTGATACTTGTTCGAGGCCGGCGGATTGACCACGCCGGCGATGTGGCCCGAGCCCGACAGCACATATTTCACCGGGCCGCCGAAGAACTGCGAGCCGTACAGCACTGATTCCGCCGGCGCGATGTGGTCCTCGCGGGTGGCGAGGTTGTAGACCGGCACCTTGACCTTGGAGAGATCGAGCAGCGTGTTGTCGAGCACCATCGTGCCGGTGGAGAGCCGGTTCTCCAGATAGCAGTTGCGCAAATAATAGGAATGGTTCGACGCGGTCATGCGCGTTGCATCGGAATTCCAGTGCAACAAGTCGAACGCGCTCGGCTGCTGGCCCTTCAGATAGTTGCTGACGACGTAGGACCAGATCAGATCGTTTGAGCGCAACATGTTGAAGGCCATCGCCATCTTCGAGCCTTCAAGAACGCCGGCCGTCTTCATGTCCTGTTCGAGGGCTGCGATCTGCTCCTCGTCGACGAACACGAGGAGATCGCCGGCATGGGTGAAGTCGACCTGGGCGGCAAAGAACGTCGCGGACGCCACGCGCTGGCGGCGCTTCTCGGCGAGCCAGGCCAGCGTGGTCGCCAGCATCGTGCCGCCGACGCAATAGCCGGCGGCGTGCACCTTCATCTCGCCGGTGACCTTCTCGATCACGTCCATCGCCGCGAGCAGGCCTTCCTTCATGTAGTCTTCCCAGCTCTTGTTGCCGAGCCGCTTATCGGGATTGACCCATGAGATCACGAACACGGTGATGCCCTGGTCGACGCACCACTTGATGTAGGACTTCTCCGGCTTAAGATCGAGGATGTAGAACTTGTTGATCCAGGGTGGCACGATCAGGAGCGGGGTGCGCAGCACCGTCTCCGTGGTCGGCGAATACTGGATCAGCTGCATCGTCTCGTTCTGGTAGATCACCTTGCCCGGCGTCGTCGCCATGTTGACGCCGACGACGAGGTTGTCCGGATTGGACTGGCGGATCTTCAGCATGCCCTTGCCGGCCGCAATGTCCTCGGCAAGCATCGTCAGGCCGCGCGCGAGGTTTTCGCCGCTGCTCGCCACCGTCTCGCGCAGCACCTCCGGATTCGTCAGCACGAAGTTCGACGGCGACAGCGCATTGGTGACCTGCTGGACGTAGAACTCGGCCTTGCGGCGCGTCTGCGGATCGAGCCCTTCGGCATCGCGCACCAGCTCCTGCGCCCATTTGGTCGTGAGCAGATAGAGCTGCATGACGAAATCGAAGAACTGATTCGATTTCCATTCCGGGTCGGCAAAGCGCTTGTCGCGCGGGTGGGGCGCGATCGCGGGCGGGGCGTCCTGGCCGGCCATACGGCGCACCGCCGAACCCCAGAGGTCGAGATAATCCTTGGCGAGCTTGGTCTGCAGATCGGACGAGCGGGACGTATCCGACAGCCAGTATTCGGCGACCGACGTGAAGGTCTTGACGACCTCCGCAAGCTCGGCTGGCGGGCGATCCTGCACCTCGCCGCTCTCGCGCGGCTTGAGGTAAGCGGCCAGCGCCTTGCCGCCGCTCTCCATCGCCCGCGCGACATTCATCGCGAAGGCTTCCGCATCGAACTTCGTCTCGGGTTTGGGCGTATCGGTCGTGGCCATGCTCATGAGCAGAACAGTAACGACTCATTCCGTATTCGTCACCGCGAAGCTCGCATGTTTGGCGTTAAACACTCTCGAAGATGTGTTGCACTGCGACAAATCTTCTTGGTTCTGTCACATTCGGGCCGCACCGCTCGGCTTGGTGGGCAACGGCTGTTTTCTCGCTCTCGCCATTCGGGCAGCAATGGTTTGAGCTTGGGCGCGGTCTTGGGTAAGGTTGCCCGGGGCCGTGCTTTGGGACGAGTAGGGGATTTCCCAAGTGTTGGCGTTATGGGACCTGCAAAAGACGCTGCCGATCCGCAGCGCGCTGCTGATTGCGGCGCTCGCCATGGGCGGCTGCTCGAGCCAGCTCGCGGACATGACGCCTGCGGACGCGCAGGCTCATCCCAGGGAGCCCGGCACCTACCTGCCGGTGCACGACCTGCCGCCGGATCGCGATCAGGCGACCATCCCGCTGGAGCAGCGCGCCAAGATCGAGGCCGAGCTCGCCGCCGCGCGCGATCGCCAGGCCGCTGCCGGCAAGGACGCGAAATGAGGCGCAGCAAGGTAATCGCTGGCGCCCCCGCCTTGCCGTGCTAAAAGATCCCGGTTCAGCCGAGAGTCAGGGCGAACGACTTCAGTCTTCGTTGTCGATGGTTGCTCTAAGCATTTGATTTTGAGCAGTTTTCACGACGATCCTGAGCGCCTTTCCGAATCGTCGTCCGTCCTGCCGATTCTGTCCTGACCGGTTGCCCGGAGCCCAGAGAGCCATGGAAGAATTTTACCGCATCCGCCGCCTTCCGCCTTACGTGTTCGAGCAGGTCAACCGGGCTAAGGCGGCCGCGCGGAATGCTGGCGCCGACATCATCGACCTCGGCATGGGCAATCCGGACCTGCCGGCCCCGGCGCATGTGCTGGAGAAGCTGAAGGAGACGCTGGGCAAGCCGCGCACCGACCGCTACTCGGCGTCCCGCGGGATCAACGGCCTGCGCAAGGCTCAAGCCGGCTACTACGCCCGCCGCTTCGGCGTGAAGCTCAACCCCGACACCCAGATCGTGGCGACGCTCGGCTCGAAAGAGGGCTTTGCCAATGTGGCGCAGGCGATCACGGCTCCCGGCGACGTCATCCTCTGTCCGAACCCGAGCTACCCGATTCACGCCTTCGGCTTTTTGATGGCGGGCGGCGTCATCCGCTCGGTGCCCTCCGAGCCGACGCCGCAGTTCTTCGAGGCGGTGGAGCGGGCGATCGTGCATTCGATCCCGAAGCCGCTCGCGCTCGTGGTCTGCTATCCGTCGAACCCCACCGCCTATGTCGCGAGCCTCGATTTCTACAAGGACCTCGTCGCGTTCGCGAAGAAGCACGAGATCCTGATCCTGTCCGATCTCGCTTATGCCGAGGTCTATTTCGACGAGAACAACCCGCCGCCCTCGGTACTTCAGGTGCCCGGTGCGATCGATGTCACCGTCGAGTTCACCTCGATGTCGAAGACCTATTCGATGGCCGGCTGGCGCATGGGCTTCGCGGTCGGCAACGAGCGGGTGATCGCGGCGCTCGCCCGCGTCAAATCCTACCTCGATTACGGCGCCTTCACGCCGGTTCAGGTCGCGGCGACCGCAGCGCTGAACGGCCCCGATGATTGCGTCAAGGAGATGCGCGACACCTACCGCAAGCGCCGCGATGCGCTGGTTGAATCGTTCGGCCGCGCCGGCTGGGAGATTCCGCCGCCGGAGGCCTCGATGTTCGCCTGGGTGCCGCTGCCGGAAGCCTTCCGCAGCGTCGGCAGCATGCAGTTCGCGACCCTGATGGTCGAGAAATCCGGCGTCGCGGTGTCGCCCGGCGTCGGCTTCGGCGAGCATGGTGAAGGATATGTCCGCATCGCCATGGTGGAAAACGAGCAACGGATCAGGCAGGCCGCGCGCGGCGTGCGACGCTTCCTTGAAAGCGGCATCGAAACGTTGCACAACGTCGTTCCGCTCGCCAATCGGCGTTAAGTTCTCTTCGGCAGGTTTTCTAAGACATCATGGTTGCACCCCTGAAAGTGGGCATAGCGGGGCTCGGCACCGTGGGCGCCGAAGTGGTCCGTTTGATTGAAACGCAGGCCCGCGTGCTCGCGGGCCGCAGCGGCCGCGGCATCCGTGTCGTTGCCGTCACCGCGCGCTCGAAGGCCAAGAAGCGTGGCGTCGATCTGCGCGGCGTCGAATGGGTGAAGGATCCGCTTGCCCTCGCCACCCATCCCGAAGTCGACTGCTTCGTCGAGCTGATGGGCGGCTCAGGCGATCCCGCGCTGTCGGCGGTCGATGCCGCGCTTAGCGCCGGCAAGTCCGTCGTCACCGCCAACAAGGCTTTGCTCGCTAAGCACGGTCTCAAGCTGGCAAAAGCCGCTGAAAAGCACGGCAGCGCGCTGAATTTCGAGGCAGCGGTCGGTGCCGCCATCCCTGTCATCAAAACGTTACGCGAGGGTCTTGCCGGAACTGGCATCAACCGGGTCTACGGCATCCTCAATGGCACCTGCAATTACATCCTGACCCGGATGGAGCAGGAGGGCCTGTCCTTCGCCGAATGCCTGAAGGATGCGCAGCGCCTTGGCTACGCCGAGGCCGATCCATCCTTCGACGTCGACGGCCACGATACCGCGCAAAAACTCGCCATTCTCGCCAGCCTCGCTTTCGGCACGAAAGTTGCCCAAAGCGCGGTGTATGTCGAAGGTATCTCGTCCATCGCGCCGGAAGATCTGCGCGCGGCCGCCGATCTCGGTTACCGCGTCAAGCTGCTCGGCGTTGCGGTGCGCACCGCCAAGGGTATCGAGCAGCGCGTGCATCCGACCATGGTTCCAAAATCCTCCTCGATCGCGCAGGTGATGGGTGTCACCAATGCAGTCACGATCGACGGAGAGGGCATCCCCCCGATCACGCTGGTCGGCCCCGGTGCCGGCGGCGCTGCGACCGCATCTGCCGTCGTCGCCGATATCGCCGATGTCGCGCGCGGTATCCGCGCCAATCCGTTCGGCCGGCCCATTTCGCAACTGCGCGACACCAAGAAGGCGCCGATGGAGCGGCACGAGGGCGGCTATTACATCCGCCTTCTGGCGCGTGATTTCCCCGGCACCGCGGCTGCGATCGCGACGCGGCTTGCAGAGCAGAAGATTTCGATCGAGTCGATCGTGCAGCGTCATCCCAATGGCGGCGCCGCGCCTGACAACGGAAAGGCGGTCCCCGTGCCCGTCATCCTGATCACCTACGCGACGCATGAGGATGCGGTGCGCCGCGCGCTCGCTGCCGTGCAGAAGGACAAGGTGATCAGCGGACGGCCGCAGGTGATCCGGATCGAGAAGAACTGAGGCGGCTCGTCGAACGAACCGTGGGCGTTACGAGTTAATGCGGGCAAGGAATCCTGTCCAAAACTGTTTCGAAGGAGTTAGCCGATGTCGACCCATATTGAAGTCCCCCCGCACGCCTTGCTCGAGCGCATTCTCACGCTGGAGATCGTGCGCGTGACGGAGCGGGCGGCGGTGTCGTCGGCGCGGCTGCGCGGGCACGGCAACGAGAAGGCGGCCGACCAGGCTGCGGTGGATGCGATGCGCCGCGAGCTCAACAAGCTCCCGATCGAGGGCACCATCGTGATCGGCGAGGGCGAGCGCGACGAGGCGCCGATGCTCTTCATCGGCGAGAAGGTTGGCCTGAATGCCGGCCCGCAGGTCGACATTGCGGTCGATCCGCTCGAAGGCACCACGCTGTGCGCCAAGAACATGCCGGGCTCGATTGCCACGATGGCGATGGCCGACGGCGGCACGCTGCTGCACGCGCCCGACGTCTACATGCAGAAGCTCGCGATCGGCCCGGGTTACGACAAGGGCGTCGTCGATCTCGATGCGACGCCGGCCGACAACGTCCGCCGCCTCGCCAAGGCCAAGGGCGTCCAGCCCGACGGCATCACGGTTCTCGTGCTCGATCGTCCGCGCCATGCCAGCATCATCGAGAGCGTGCGCTCGACCGGCGCCGCCGTGCGCCTGATCACCGACGGCGACGTTGCCGGCGTGATCCATTGCGCCGACCCTGATAATACCGGCGTCGACATGTATCTCGGCACCGGCGGCGCGCCGGAGGGCGTGCTCGCGGCTGTGGCGCTGCGCTGCATCGGCGGCCAGATGCAGTGCCGCCTCATCCTCGATTCCGACGAGAAGCGCGAGCGCGCCGCCAAGATGGGCGTCAACGATCCCAAGATGATCTACGGCATCGAGGACATGGCGCGCGGCGACTGCCTGTTCGCCGCCACCGGCGTCACCACAGGCTCGCTGCTCTCGGGCGTCAAATTCCGCAAGGACGGCGTGATCGAGACCGAGACGGTGGTGATGCGCTCCGTCACCGGCACCGTGCGCTACATCAAGGCCGAGCACCGCGAGCTGGCCAAGTTCCATTTGGACTGACGCTCGCCGTCATTCCGGGGCGACGGGACCGCGCAAGGCGCGGCCCGGCGAACCCGGAATCTCGCGCAACAAACTCTGGATTCCGGGCTCGCGCTTTGCGTGCCCCGGAATGACAACAAGAATAACAGAGGAAGCGCGCATGTCCGATCTCTCCCCCGTCAAAGCCCTGGTCTTCGACGTGTTCGGCACGGTCGTGGACTGGCGCACCAGCCTGATCACAGACTTCATGTGGTGGGGCAAACAGCGCGGCATCAGCGCCGACTGGACCGCTTTGGTCGACGGCTGGCGCGGCATGTACATGGCCTCGATGGACGACGTGCGCAAACATCCCGAGCGCGGCTATGTCATGCTCGACGATCTGCACCGCCGCTCGCTGGAAGAGCTGGTCGATCAATTCTCGATCAAGGGTCTCACCGAAACCGATCTCGATTATCTCACCAAAGGCTGGCACCGCCTGCACGCCTGGCCCGACAGCGTCGCCGGCCTCACGCGGCTGAAGGCGAAGTTCGTGATCTCGCCGCTCTCGAACGGCAACGTCGCGCTGCTCACCAACATGGCGAAGTTCGCCGGGCTGCCGTGGGATCTGATCCTGTCGGCCGAGCTGTTCGAGCATTACAAGCCCGATCCCGAGACCTATCTCGGCGCCGCGCGGCTGCTCTGCCTCGAGCCGGAAGAGGTGATGATGGTCGCCGCCCACAACGGCGATCTCGCGGCTGCGCAGAAGAACGGGCTGAAGACCGCCTTCGTGGCGCGGCCGACAGAGTACGGACCGCTCCAGAAGGTCGATTTCGAGGCGACCGGCAACTGGGATATCGTCGCGAAGGACTTTGGCGGGATCGCGGATAAGCTCGCCTGCTAATTCCATTCCGCTTTGAGGCGATTGCCGACGACGTTGCGCGGCGTTCTTCAAGCGCCTGCTGTCGCGCGCGTCCTGGCCGCCTGCCAGACATTGCTGAGCAAGGCCGGGACAAGGCTGTGCGCCGGACACTGATTCCAGGCACCGGCAAAGAATGCGAAGCCCGGGTCGGAGGCGCGTTGCTGCCGGGCATTTTCGACCGCCAGCAGGACCAGCGTCCGCGACCGCAGCCGGATCAGACCGATGAAGTCTCCGTCGCGCGCCTCGCGGACCACGCGCGCCGGCGCGCGCAGGGTGCGAAGCGACGCGTCCTTCGGCTCGATCTTCGCCAGATTGTCGCCGTGGAGCGCCAGCTCGCGCATCAGCTCGATCGATTTCACGATGTTGTCCATTGCGAGCGCAGTCGCGTGCGCGCAAGCAATGTCGCCGCGCGAGGCAGCCTGGATTCGATCGAGCGCGGCCTTCAGCGCCCCGCTGTGCCTGAGCCATGCTGCACGCAGCGGCCAGGCCGACAACCAAGCCTGCAACGTGCGCGCGGCGGCGTAGGACTCCTCGCTCGCGACATAGTCAGGGAAGAATAGCCGGCCTACGGCCTGCTGTACAACGACGCCCTTGCTGCGATGCGCGCGCCGGCCGCCGACGTAATCGCCGAGCTCGGCGATCTCCGGCGCGATCTGTTGCAACAGCGCATCGATCTTCGAAAGAGCGGATTCGAGCGAGGCCTGATGCGCAGCGCGCAGCGGATCGTGCCGGTCGCGAAATGCCGGCCAGATGTCGCCATCGGGGCCGCGGAAAACCGCGAGCTTTGCCGCGACCGAGCGATTGAACAGGCCTCCGCGGCCGGACAGCGAGCGAGTGACCGTAGCCGCATCGTTGACGCGGAGGAGTTCGTCCGGCTTGCGGACGAGGGCGAGGCGGACAAGGCCCGGAATGGTCATGATGAGGGCCACGCCGAGCCTCGCAGCACGTTCCAGGGGGCAAAGGCGTTGTCGACGCCCTCGAGCGCCGGGCCGAGTTGCGGCACATGCCGCAGCAGCACTGATTTCATTCCGTTGTTCTGGATCCAGTCCAGACCGAAATCGGTGTAGATTTCCGCCCGGTAGTCGTCTGTGAAGAAGCGGTCGCTCTTGAGGCGCCGCGATGCCATCAGGATGAAGATGCGGAAGGCGGTATCGCTGAAGCCAAAACCGTCCGGCAGATCCTCGGCCAACAGCCCGACCATCAGATCGACGCGGTCGACGTCGCCCTTGTAGATCGCGCGCATCTTCTTTGCCGCGCCGGGAATGCTGGTGATCTCCTCGAATGTCTTGACCCGCTTCTTGCCAACCAGCTCGCGGAACCGGTTGTAGCGCGGCACGCCGCGCTCGCGGTCGCGCATGATATCGATGGCGGCCATGTCGAGCAGCGGTTGGCCGTCCTTTTCGAACTGGCGGAGGAAGTTGGGGTAATTGTGCAGGCGAATGGCGCCGGGATGTGCCGTGCCGAACGAGTACAGCAGGTCGACAAAGCCGTGCGTCTCCATGAACTTGCGGGAGGCGCGTCCCTGCATATCGACCAGCTTGCAGTGTTCAACCCCCGCGGCGCCGATCCGTCGCACATCCATGTCATCAGGGATCAGCGGGTGCAGGCGATAGACCGCAGTGAATTCCTCGGTCATCGCGTAGGGCGCGCTATGCTGATCCGTCGGGGAGCGGATGATGCCATAGGCGGCTTCGCTGTTCTTGCCGAGCACTGCTTGCAGCACCCGGCACGGTATCCCCGACCAGTTGGCGCGCATGCTGAAGTCCAGCGCAGGATGGCCGAGGATGCCCGGCGTCCATTCGATGGTGTGGATCTTGGCGATCAGGGCCGCGTTGATCAGGCGTGCGCGCTGGAATAGTTCCTCGTCCTTCCAGGTCGGATACCGTGTCTTCAGGCCATCGCAGATGACATTGTGCTCACGTGCGAAGAGATTGTGGAGCAGACTGAGCCCGACCCACCAATTGTCGTTGAATCCGGTGAGATCGGCGCCCGGATGAGCTGGATCGGCGGGAAGCATTCCATCGCTGCCGACCTCGATCTTTCCGTCGGCCTTGGAACGGATCTGCATCTGTCTGTCGCGATCGCTGCCGTAGATCTGTCCGGCGTCCCACCAGTGCGAGTTGAGATTGCGGAATGTCGGGGTCGCGCCGAGCCATGGTTCACGCGGCGTTCGGTCGGGGACAGTCCGGCGAATCTTCATGCAGCCGTCGACCCGTTCGTCTTCGGGCCAGGTATCGCCCGGCTTCAGCGGGATCTTGAACTCGTTTTCCGGCTCGGGAACCCCATGACTGAACCAATTATGCGTTTCGAACTGGATCCAGGCGGCGGCCAACAGATTGAGGCTGGTCGCGGGAATGAAGGTGTCGCGCGCCAGCAATTCCATCGAAATCATGCGCGGGCTGGGTTCGAGCAGGTTGTCTACGCTGTCCGGCGCGCATTCCGGCAGCGGGAAATTGCGTCCGAACCGGGCGCCCGCCATGCCCATGCGCGGATGGTCGAGGCTGTTGAACGAGCCATCGGCGGAGCGCCACCGCTCATTACCGGTGCTCCAGCCAGGCGGCCTCGCGCCGTAACCAGTATGGTGGAGGTTGTGCTCCCGCAACCTTTCGCGGAAGACCGAAAGATTGGCGGATCCGAGCAGGGTCGGCAGATGGTCCCATCTGACGAAGAAGTTGATGACCCGAAAGACGACATCCAGGACCGCCTGGAGCAGGCCACGATGGAAGACAAAACCATCGTTTTCGCGGGACATTGACGCTCCCAAACAACCGCGTGAAATCAATTGGGATTGCAACTATAAATGCTGTTCAATAGCACCAAAATGCCCCGCTTGCCAACGCGACGTGCTGGAAGCTGCGGTCGCCCCGTCGTACAATTTCCCCTGTCGGTTGAATGTTTGCTCGGATAGGATGCCATGCAGCCCAGGCTGCGTCAGGCGGCCCGGCTGAATTTGCGAGCGGGGCGAAGCTGCGCGGCAAGGCGCTTCAACCTCGTGAAGACCTGGCCGACACCGGCGTCGGCAGGACAGAAGAGCCATCTTAAGTTGCGTGTTTCGCCGCCGAGGGGGTGACGCAGATGGGCAGTATGGTTCGCAATTATGATGGCGGGATCACAAGCTCTCCCGCGCAACTGGTGTCGCCGCGATCCGTCGAGGAGATACAATCGATCCTCAGGGATACCGAGCGCTACCCAAGCCCTGTCCGGGCCATGGGCAGCTATCATTCCTTGACGCCTTGCGCGTCCTCGGACGGCACGATCATCGACATGTCCGCGATGAGCCGCATCCTCAAGATCGACCCACATGGCATGACGTTCACGGCCGAAGCGGGCCTCCAGTTCATTGTCGCATCTCGGGCGTTGCGGGCGATGAACCTCCAGTTTCTGACCAATATCGAGATCGGGAACATGACGCTGGGGGCGGCCGCCTGTTGCCACACCAAGGACGGACTGGATGGTGGCGAGTTTGGGCAGGTCGGCTCGTACATCACGGCGATCAAATGGGTGACGCCCAGCGGCGAGATGGCGGAAGCGTCGCAGGACAAAGACCCGCAACTGATGTACTTCATGCGCTCGAGTTACGGCTTGTCCGGCGTCATCTACGAAGTGACGTTTCGGATCACGCGGCTGGAGGCGATCCACTTCAGCTATTTGCCGCGCCCGATCGCAGAGCTGACCGAGAAGGAAGTAGATGGGATCATCGATGCGTCGCGAGGTCTGATCTGCTGGACGGTCGGTCGAAAGGCGCACTTTCAGACACGACATCCCGCCGACCGGGTTGGACCGTTGGGATCGCTGTTCGCCGCCAGCCGCCGCACCCTCTGGAATTATACGGAAGCCCGCGTCGGCAGGTTCATCGACAGCAACATCCCGACCAAGCCTCTCAGGGATGTGTCGCTCGACGCCTGGTTCGTTGGCAGCAAGCTGTTGATGTCGTTCCTGCACCTGGTCGGCGGCGCGACCTTGTACAATCCCGACAAGACGATCGACTACAGCGAGACGGCGCCATCGGCGCGTTATGCATTCACATTCTGGACATTTCCGCGCGGTGAGTGGCTGAACGTGCTGCGCGATTATGTGGACTTCAGCGAGAAGTATTTTAAAGAGCACGACTTCCGCTGCAACATGGCGCTTGGTTCTTATTTCATCCGGAAGGACGAGCATTCGTTGCTGTCCTACTCGCATGACGGTGATGTTTTTTCAGTCGATCCCATTCACGCCTATACGGACAGGCCGGCGTGGGACGGGTTTTTGAAGGAGTTCAACGAGTTTGCGTCCAAGAGGAATGGCATTCCTCTGCTGAACCAGAGTCCGTTCATCACAAAGCACCATGTCACGGCGGCGTATGGGGCGAGATGGACGGAGTTCTCTGAGCAAGTCAGACGCCAGGATCCGCACGGGCGCATGCTGAATCCGTTCTTTGCGGATTTGCTCAGCCCGTGAGGATCGGCGCGAAGCCGAGGACGGGAGTGGACGTGCCGACAAGCCCGGTCTGGGCTGAAGCTGCGCCCGGCGGGATCGAGACAGTGCGGCTGACGGATGGTCGCCGGAAGCGTTGTGGACTTGTTTGGGAAGAATGGCGCACTCTTGTCGCCCCCGGGAAAAGGTAGGGCGACAGCTCGAAAGCGCCGAAATGTCGTAATTCCGGAGTGGGTGATGGACGATCCTCACGACAGAGCAACCGAACGCCGTCAGCTGACGGTCTTGTTCTGTGACGTCGTTGATTCAACGGGCCTCTCCGAGCGCTGCGACACCGAGGACTTGCGCGAGATATTGTTGGAATTTCAGGCGATCAGCTCGCAGTGCATCGCGAACGCCGGCGGCAGTGTCGTCAATTACATCGGCGACGGCATTCGCGCCGAGTTCGGTTATCCCCTCGCATCGGAAAACGAGGCCGAGAGCGCGGTACGCTGCGGTCTGCTGTTGTTGCGGGCAATTCGGGAGTTGAGCGAGCGCGCGATCGCGGCGATCCGGGAACCGCTTCGCGTTCGGATCGGCGTGCATACGGGAGTAGCGGTGATCGGCAGGGCGGGGCCGGGTCACGTGCACGATGCGACCGAGATCGTCGGCGATACACCCAACATCGCATTCCGGCTGCTGGAAATGGGCGAGCCCGACTCGCTCGTGATCAGTGGTGAGACAAAGCGCCTGCTGCGAGGCAAATTCGCCTTGCAACCCCTAGGCATGCGTTCGCTCAAGGGCCTGTCGCGGAAGGTCGAGGTCTTTCTCGTCGCAGGCGAGACGTCGGAAGACGGCGTCGGCCACCGCGCCCGCCATCGCAATGCCTCGCGCCTCGTCGACAGGGTCACCGAATTGGGCCAGTTGCTGCAGGCCTGGGAGCTGGCGAAGACCGGGCAGGGGCGTACGGTGGAGATCACCGGGGAGCCCGGCATCGGCAAATCGCGCCTGGCACTGGAGCTGATCGAAAGGGCGGCTTTGCCGGACGACCTGATCCTGGCGATCCAGGCCTCCGGCCCGCATCAGAACACGCCGCTATACCCGATCATCAGAGCGCTTGAGCAGCGCATCGGCATTGGCAGGGATGACGACGCCGAGGTGAACTTGGCGCGTCTGCGTGATTTCATGGCCGCGACGTCCGGCGGCGACGAGGAGCAGTTGACACTGATCGGTCAGATGCTCGGTTTACCGGTGCCGGCGGCGTCAGGTCCGACAACAATTCCCGACGCGCATGAGCAGCGTCGGAAGACGCGCGATGCGGCGGTGCGGCTGTTGATCTCGCTGACGCGCGGCGAGGCCAGCCTGATCCTGGTCGAGGATTTTCACTGGACCGATCCGTCGACGATCGAGATTGTCGAGCGCATTGCCGGCCAGATCGGTGGCACGCGGAACCTGCTGGTGGTCACCAGCCGGGCGTCAGTCATCGGTAACGTGTCGCCGATGATCCTGCGCATCGTGCTTCAACGTCTCGACGACGAGCACTGCCGCGATCTCGCAGGATCGGTCGTACGCGACAAGCAACTGCCAAGCCAGTTGCTCCAGCAGATTGTCGCGCGATCGGACGGTGTGCCGCTGTTCGTGGAAGAGCTGGCGGCGGCTGCTCTCGAGACCGGACAGGTCGATCCCGGCGTCAGAAGGGCTGGCGCGAGCGGACCTTCAGAGGTGCCGTCGGCGCTCTACGATTCCCTCATGCTGCGTCTGGAACGGCTCGGCAATGCAAAGGCGGTCGCGCAGCTCGCCTCAGTGATTGGCCGAAGCTTTTCGCATCGGCTTCTTGCCGCCGTTGCCGGCGAGCTTCACGACGCCCTCGATCCCGCCCTCGAGCGACTGCGAGCGTCTGGACTGATCGGGCTTGAGCGCGATGACGATGAAAAGGTCTACTCCTTCAAGCATGCCCTGGTCCGGGACGTCGCCTATTATTCGCTTCTCAAACGCCAAAGGCGGGAGCTTCACGACCGCGTGGCTGAGGAGATCGAGCTCCATCTGCCGGAGGTTGCCACCACCGAACCCGGCTATCTCGCGCAGCATCTGTCCGAGGCCGGACGCACCTCCCGAGCGGCACAGATGTGGCTTAAAGCGGCCCAGCAGGCAGCAGAACGTTCGGCAAATCTGGAGGCGATTGCCGAACTCAACATGGCGCTGGAGGAGATCAGGAGGCTTCCAGCAGGGCTTGAACGGGACAATCTGGAGCTGAACGCCCAGATCGCGCTGATCGGACCGACGATCGCGGTCCAGGGATTTGGCGCCGACGCGGTCGCCGATGTGAGCAGCCGTGCGATCGAGCTCTGCCGCGCCCTCGATAACGATCCGCGCATCTTTCCGGCGCTGTACGCCAGATGGTCTTACCTGCGCGTGGCAAGCAACGTCCGGGAGGCGGGCACGCTGGCGCGCGACTTCCTGACGCTCGCCGAGCAAAAGGGAACGAGGGCCGACCGGATGGTCGGCCATCGGTTGCTCGGCACGTCGTTGCTCGACGGGGAGACCGAGCAGGCGTGCGTCCATCTCGATCGAGCGGCCAAGCTCTACGATGCTGCCGCCGACCGCGCGACGGCCGTTATCTACGGCACCGACGTGCAGATCACGAGCCTGTCCAACCTGTGCATTTGCTGCTGGCTGGTCGGCCGAGTGAGCGAGGCTGTCGCGCACGGCCAGGAGGCACTCGGCCATGCGCAGCAATTGGCGCATGCCCATACCCTCGGTTATGCCTACGCGCATGCATGCATGCTCCACACGCTGGAGCGGGACGTGCAGACCGTCCGGGCGCTCGCGCAACGCACGCTCGATGGAGCGATCAGACGGGAACTGCCGCTCTGGGTCTCGGTGGCCCGGACATTTCTCGGTTGGGCCGACCTCGAAAGCGGCCGCCTCGCGGAAGGCATCGATGTGCTCGAGAAGCAGCGTGATTTCCTGCAGACGGCGCACCTCGTCTATTGGCTGCCCACCTACCTTTGCTGGCTGGCAGAGGCCTATCTCCGCGTCGACAGGCTGGCGGACGCCCGACGTTGCCTCGATCAGGCGCGCAACGTCTTTGGGCGGGGCGGCAATTACTGGTACGAGGTCGAGTGCCTACGTATCGAAGGGCGGTTTGCTTCGCATGCGCAAATCAACGACACCATGCTCGCGGAGCAGAATTTCGAGCTGGCCCTGGCGCTCGCCCACCGGCGTGGCCAGCGAGGGTTTGGCTTGCGTGCCGCCGAAGGGCTGGCGAGCCTGCTCGCCGCCAGAGGCCAGACGGACCGCGCACGTACGCTGCTGCAGCAGGAATTGCAGCTCTTCGCGGGTCAACCAGAGCGCGGCGATCGTGCGGATGCCAAGAGGCTGTTGCACGACCTCGAGGGCCGCTCGCGCGTTTGACGGCTCAGATCCGGGATCGAGCCGGTCTGGCGCCCTTTCCAATTTGACATCCCTGAAGAGACCGCCTTTCATATCGATAATTTCGATTTGTGGGGACTGCGGTGGACACCGAGCTCGCGCGTACATTCCTGACCGTGGTCGCGACGGGCAATTTCATCACGGCCGCCGCGCGCCTTCACGTCAGCCAGTCCACAGTCAGCACGCGGATTCACTCGCTCGAAGAGCTGCTCGGCTGCACGCTGTTCGTTCGCAACAAGGCCGGCGCGGCGCTGACGGCGGCGGGCCGTCAGTTTCAGCGTCACGCTTCGACACTTGTTCGCACCGTCGAGCAGGCCCGACACGACGTTGGAATCCCCAGGGGATTTAGCGGCGCGCTCGTCGTCGGCGGCCGTATCGGTTTGTGGGAGGAATTTCTGCTGCTCTGGGTGCCGCGCATGCAGGAGGTCAATCCGCATATCTCCATCCGCGCGGAAAGCGCGCTGGAGCCGGAGTTGATGCAGGGGCTGGTCGAAGGCCGCATCGACATCGGCGTGATGTACACGCCGCAAAGCCGCCCGGGCCTCAAGGTCGAGCTGCTGATCGAGGAGCAGCTTGTGCTGGTCTCGACCAACCCCAAAAGCGATCCGGAGCCGCAGGATGGTTACGTCTATGTCGACTGGGGGCCGGAATTCTATGCTCGCCACAGCGCCGTCTTTCCCAATTTCGCGGGGTCCGCGCTGACGGCAAACATCGGCTGGCTCGGCCTTGAGCACGTGCTCGCCAATGGCGGCTCCGGCTACTTCGCGTACCGTATCGTCGAGCCGCTGCTCAAGGCTCGGCGCCTGCATCTGGTGGCGGGGGCGCCGAAATTCTCGATGCCGGCCTATGTCGTCCGCTCAGTCGACCAGCCCGATGATCACGTGCAGAGCGCGATCGCGATCATGCGCGACCTCGCCGCCGAGCAGACCCGCCGCATGATGGAAACGCCGGCGCATGCCACACGCAAGCGTCGCTGACGGCCTGTTCGAAGCTACCCGCGTCTGTCGCTGCTCAACCGCCGCGCGTTGCCGAGCAGCGTTGGGTGCCTGTCCGTGGGGCGCATCGGATCTTGCCTATTGAAACAGCTTCATGGCGTTGAGCAGGGTCTGGATGACGCCTGCGAGCAGGGGGACGCCCGCAAAGCTCCAGGCCAGCGCCAATTGCAGCGGTGTGGTCCTCGCCGTCTGAGCGTTCTGCATAGTATCATGCCCCCGAGGGATTGTTGTTGGCCGCGACCGCCGCCGCGATCTCGCTGGCGCGATATGCCGGCTTGATCGCCGCCATGGTCTGGGACAGCCGAGAGGCGACCCAGTTCGGCAGCAGCTGGGAGAACGATGCCTCGCTTCGCGATGTCGTCGTCATGGTTGCTCCTTTTTGCTCGCCGCGCCTCAAGCGCGCGCCGGTTCGAGAACCTTGTCGTCGTCTGTCATGTGATGGCGCTTGTCGACGGCGCGGACGCAGAGATTGGCGAGAAAGCCGACCACGAGCAGTCCGGCCATGATGTACATGGTGGTGTTGTAGGCCTGAGCCTTCGGCACGCCATGGGTGACGTTGTATTCGCGGATGTAGTTGATGAGCACCGGCCCGGCGATGCCGGCCATCGACCATGCCGTGAGCAGGATGCCGTGGATGGCCCCGACATAACGCGTGCCGAACATGTCGCGCAGATAGGCCGGCACCGTGGAAAAGCCGCCGCCATACATGCTGACGATGATCAGGAAGCACAGCACGAACAGCACGACATTGCCGCTTGCGCCGGCGTAAGGCACGGTCACGTAAAGCGCGAAGCCGAGCACCATGTAGACGAAATAGGTGTTCTTGCGTCCGACGAAGTCGGACAATGAAGCCCAGCTGAAGCGTCCGCCCATGTTGAAAAGACTCATCAGCCCGACGAGACCGGCGGCCGCGACCGCGGTGATGTGTCCCGGGAACATCTCCTGGCTCATCGCCGAAGCCTGGCCGAGTACGCCGATGCCTGCGGTGGTGTTGCAGAACAACACGAGCCAGATCAGCCAGAACTGCGGCGTCTTGATCGCCTGATAGACGAACACGTCGTTCTTCGTCATCAGCTTGGTGGCGGTTGCCGGCGGCACGTAGCCTTCCGGCTTCCAGCCCGGCGCCGGCACGCGGACGATAGCGGAGCCGACCATCATGAAGACGAAGTAGACGCAGCCTAGCGTGATGAAGGCGCCGAAGACGCCGACGTCGGTCGTGCTGGCGAACTTACTCATCAGCCAGACGGAGAAGGGGGAGGCGATCAGGGCGCCGCCGCCGAAGCCCATGATCGCCATGCCGGTCGCCATGCCCGGCCGATCGGGAAACCATTTCATCAGCGTCGAGACCGGCGAAATGTAGCCGATGCCGAGCGCGCAGCCTCCGATCACGCCGTAGCCAAAATAGATGATCCAGAGACTGTGGAGATGGACGCCGAGCGCCGAGATCAGGAAGGCGCTCGCCCAGGCGACGCCGGCGGTGAACATCGCCCGCCGCGGACCGCCTTCCTCGACCCAGCGTCCGAACACTGCAGCCGACAATCCCAGGAAGACCATCGCGATGGAGAAGATCCAGCCGAGTTCCGTGAGCTTCCAGTCACCCGGGGCTGATTGAGTGATGCCGATCAGCTTGGTCATCGGCAGGTTGAAGACGCTGAAAGCGTACGCCTGCCCGATACACAGATGCACGCAGAGCGCCGCGGGCGGCACCATCCACCTGCTGTAACCGGGCCTTGCAACCGTGTGCTCGCGATCGAGGAACGACAGCAGGGAGCGTGAGGGCAGCCCCGATGCATCGAGCGTGGTCGTCATCGAAAATCCTCCTGGCGCGTCGCCCTTCTGGGCGCAGCCATCCGGCTGCGGGTGATCGCGTCCTCAAGCTACGCAGGAGAATGGTTTTGACAAACGAATAATATCGGCCGTTATTATCGATATTACCGATATATCGGCGCGAAGCTACGCGGAGCCGGTTGCAAGCAAAAGGTCCGGACAGCCGCGCTGTCCGGACCTGGTGTGAGGCGAGCGATTGGGCCGACCTGCCTTGGTCGGCCACCTTGCGAGCTACAATGTCATCTGCATCGGTTCGGGATAGTAGCGGAAGCCGTCGCCCGCCTTGGCGACGTGGCCGTAGCCCGGCCAGGCGAAGTGATAGGACATCACCGGGATCTTGTTTGCCGCGAGCATCGTCAGGAGCTTGACGCGCGACTCGGCCGCCTGCTTCGGATCCGTGTCGTAGGAGAACTCCATCCGCGGCCGCTCCAGCAACAGCACCGAATGGTGCGAGAGGTCGCCGAGGAAGGCGAAGGATTTGCCCGCCGACGAAACCGTGAAGATGGTGTGGCCGACGGTGTGGCCGGGCGCCGCCAACGCCTGCACGCCCGGAAGAAATTCCTGGCCGTCCTTGAAGAACACGATGCGGTCGCGGACCGGGAGCAGGTTCTTGCGAGCGTGGACGACGAAGTCCTTGACCGGGCTGCCGAGCTTGCCTTCGTCGGTCCAAAAGTCAAAGTCGGTCTGGGAGATGTAGATCTGCGCGTTGGGAAACAGCGGCTTGCCGCCTTCATCCACGATGCCCCCGATATGGTCGATATGGGCATGCGAGCAGACCACGGCGTCGATGTCCCCCGGCTTGATGCCGGCCTCGGTCATGCTCTTCTGTTGTCGCCCGGTGGTGGCGCCAAACATCTTCGATGAGCCCATGCCGGTATCGAACAGGATGAGCTTGTCGCCGGTATTGACGATCGGCGAATTCTGCTCGAGCACGACATTGTCCGGCGACAGGAAATTCTCGGCCAGCATCTTCTTGACCTCTTCCTTGGGAACGCCGGTGAAGGTCCCGGAGGGATCGCCGAGCGGCAACGGTCCGTCGGATACGACGGTCACCTCGGCATCGCCGAGAACGAAGCGGTGCCAGTAGGGCGTCTGGGTGCCGAGCTTGGGAGCCCGCGCCAACGCGCTGCTGCCGAGCATGGCACTGGCGCCAAGGCTAGCACCAAGGCCCGCCCCAAGTGCGAGCAGGGACCGACGAGAGACATCAATTGTCATGCGTTTCCTCCGCTTTGTCTTTTCTCTTGCGCAATTGTTCGCGCGTTGGGACCGGCCCGATCGGCCACGCGGCCGCAGGTCGGCAGAAAAGTATGCTGCGCCGGCCGCGACAAGCTAGCAAGTGGAATTAGTGCGCAGATTCACGCGGAGCGGGAACGAGCTGGGGTGCGGGAAAGCCACGCGTGGACACGCTCTCCGCCAGCCAAGGCGACACAAATTGCGCCTTACGCAATTCTCAGCGTGAGGTCGTTCCCTTCCGTCTCGGCAAAGCCCGCCTGCAGCACCTCTTCGCGCTTGTGCCGGAGATGCGCGCGCAGGATATGCGAGAGGCCGGCGCCGTCGCGCCGCTGAAGCGCGTTCAAGATTGCCTCATGCTCCATGACGGCGAGCGCCCAGCGCTGCGGCGTCATCGGCGTCACGTAGCGCGCCCGCCGGATGCGTGCGGTCACGGAAGTGTACAACCCCGCGAGCACGGGATTTCCGGCTGCGTTGACGATGGCTTCGTGAATGGCGCGGTTGCCGCGATAATACTGGATCAGGTCGCCCTCGCTATAATGTTGCACCATCTCCGCATGCGCGGCCGCGATCGCGTCGATCGCGGCGTCCGTGATGCGCTCGCAAGCGAGCTCGCCGGCGAGGGCCTCCAGGCCCTGGCAGACCTCGAACAGGTCGCGCATGTCCTTGTCAGTCAGTTTTGCCGCGCGTGAGCCGCGATGCGGCAGCAGCTGCACGAGACCTTCCGCAGCCAGCACCTTGAGCGCTTCGCGCAGCGGCGTGCGCGAAATCTCGAGCCGCTCGCACAGCTCACGCTCGGGAATTCGGGCGCCCGGCGGGATTTCGCCGTCAAGCAGGATGGCGCGGATGCGTCCGACGACGTCTTCATGAAGCATGGGTCTGAACTCAGTTTGCATTCAAAAATGAACTTATAAGCGGATATTTTCAAGTTCCAGCTTGAAAATCTCATATTTTGCATTCAAAAATGTAAAAAACAGGAGGATGCCGAGGAAATGGACCTGCAAGTCGAGGCAGAAGACCTCCTTTTTGAATGCAAGGACGGCATCGGGCGGATCACCTTCAACCGCCCGCAGGCCCGTAACGCCTTCACCTTCGCCATGTACGAGCGGCTCGCGGCGATCTGCGAGGAAGCCAACCGCGACCACGCCATCAAGGTGTTGGTGCTGCGCGGGGCCGGCGACAAGGCGTTCGCCTCGGGCACCGACATCAACCAGTTCCGCGAATTCAGGACGCCGCAGGACGCGATCGATTACGAGAACCGGATCGATCGCGTGCTGACCACGCTCGAACAGTGCCGGGTGCCGACGATCGCGGCGATCAACGGATTCTGCACCGGAGGCGGGGCGGGCATTGCCGCTTCCTGCGACCTGCGCATCGGCACGAAAAGCGCGAAAATCGGGTTTCCCATCGCCCGCACGCTCGGCAACTGCCTGTCGATGTCCAATGTCAGCCGTCTCACCGCGCTCATCGGCGCTGCCCGCGTCAAGGATCTCATCTTCACCGCGCGCCTCGTCGATGCCGCGGAGGCCGTAAGCGTGGGGCTGCTCGGCGAGGTCGTCGAGGATCTCCAGGCCCTCGACTGGCGCACTGAGGAGGTGGCCCGCCTCGTTGCCAGCCATGCGCCGCTGACGCTGAATGCGACCAAGCAGGCCGTGGGCCGCCTGCAAAGGCGGCTGACGCGGGACGAGGGCGAGGACCTCATTCTGATGTGCTACACGAGTCAGGATTTTCGCGAAGGGCTCGATGCTTTCCTCAACAAGCGCGCGCCGCAATGGCGCGGCCAATAGGACGCCCCGATGCAAAGCGATCGATCGCAATCCACCTCCCGCCGTTCCGGGCCGCTCGCCGGCCTCAAGGTCATCGATCTCACCCATGTCATGGCCGGGCCGACCTGCACCTTGATGCTCGCCGACATGGGCGCCGACGTCATCAAGATCGAGAAGTCGCCGAACGGCGACGACACCCGCCATTCGGTCCCCCCGAAGATCGGCGACGAGGCGGCGTCCTTCCTGATGATGAACCGCAACAAGCGCGGCATCGTGCTGGACCTGAAGACCGAAGGCGGCAAAGAGGTGCTGCGTCGCCTGATCGCGGGTGCCGACGTGCTGGTCGAGAATTTCGCGCCCGGCGCCATGGAGCGCCTCGGCTTCGGCTATGAGGCGCTGCACGCCGAATTCCCGGCGCTGATCTACTGCTCGCTGTCGGGGTTTGGCCGCACCGGCCCCTACAAGCATCGTCGCGGTTTTGACCTCGTCGCGCAGGCCATGAGCGGCATCATGAGCTTTACCGGCGAGCGTCCCGACGGTCCGCCCGTCAAATGCGGCCCGCCGCTGTCGGACATCACCGCCGGTCTGCTCGCGAGCATGGGCATCCTTGCCGCCTTTACGCATCGTCTCAAGACCGGCGAAGGGCAATGGGTCGAGACCTCGCTTTATGAGGCCGCCCTGGTGCAGACCTATTGGCAATCGACCATCGCGCTCGCTGCCGGCACCGCGCCACGCGCGATGGGCTCGGCGCATCCGCTCAACGCGCCGTATCAGGCCTTTGAGGCCTCGGACGGCTGGCTCGTGGTCGGCGGCGCCAACAAAAAGCACTGGCTGTTGATGCTGGAGGCGCTCGGCGCCAGCGAGCTCGCCGCCGATCCGCGCTTTGTGAACGGCGCCGACCGCATGGCCAACCTGAAGGAGCTCGAAGCGGTTTTGAGCGAACGCTTCCGCACCAAATCGCGGGCACATTGGCTCGCCGCATTGGACGAGAAGGGCGTGCCGTGCGGCCCCGTGCATGACATGCTGGAAGCCCTGAACGATCCGCAGACGCTGGCGCGTGAGATGGTCGTCGAGGTCGAGCATTCCACGCTTGGTCCCGTCAAGACGATCGGGCTTCCCGTGAAGTTTTCGGAGACCCCAGGCAAAGTGCTGTCGGGCGCACCGGTCTATGGTGAGCACACAAGAGAGGTGCTGGCCGAGCACGGGTTCGACCAGAAGCAAATCGAAGCGCTCGCAAAAGAAGGCGCAATCGTCCTGGCCTCGGGAAGACGCGAGGAACGCGTCGCCTGACCGGACGTGGATACGACAAAACCAAAGACAAATAACAAAAGACAAAAAATCAGCTGGAGGAAATCATGGGTCGGACGTCAACATTTCTGCTCTCCGCAGCCGTGACCGTGCTCACCGGCACGATGCCGGCGCTCGCCGCCTGGCAACCACAAAAGCCGATCGAGTTCGTGGCGACCGCCGGACCAGGCGGCGGCACCGACAATCTCGCCCGCGCGGTGCAGAACATCATCACCAAGCACAAGCTGACGGAGCAGCCGATCGTCGTTGTCAACAAGGGTGGCGGCAGTGGTGCGGAAGGCTACGTCTACGGCAAGGCCTCGGCCGGCGATCCCTACAAGGTGATCTTTGGGACGTCGAACGCCTGGCAGCAGCCGCTCGTCTCCAAGGTCGCCTTCAACTACACCGATCTCACCCCGATCGCCGCGATGGCGCAGGACGAGTTCCTGCTCTGGGTCAAGCAAGACGCTCCCTTCAAGTCGGCGGGCGATTATCTCAAGGCGGCCGCATCGGGCGAGTTCAAGATGGGCGGCGCCCAGTCAAAGGACACCGACGAGGTGCTGACGCGGATGATCGAGAAAGCCGGCAAGGTCAAGCTGACCTATATCCCGTTCAAGAGCGGCGCGGAGACCGCCGTGCAGCTCGCCGGCGGACATCTCGATTCCCACGTCAACAACCCCAGCGAAAGCCTCGGGCAATGGCGCGGCGGCACGCAGCGCCCGCTCTGTGTCTTCAGTCCGAAACGGTTGCCGCAAGGGCCCAAGGTCACCGCAAGCGAAGGCTGGAGCGACGTCCCGACCTGCGTCGAGCAAGGGCTCGACATCAAGCAATATGAGCAGCCGCGTACGGTGTGGCTGCCCGGCAAGGTCACGCCGGACCAGGCCGCGTTCTATGTCGACCTCATGAAGAAGGTGCAGGCGACGCCGGAATGGAAGGACTACATCGAGAAGACCTCCCAGGTCGACACGTTCCTGACCGGCGCCGAGTTCGACAAGTTCATCAAGCAGGACCTCGAGCACGTCAAGCAGGTCGCGGGCGAGCAGGGCTGGCTGGTGAAGTGAGGTTGCGATGTAGCTGCGGTGGCCCGTTGGGCTGGACCGGGCCACAAACTCCGCTGTCGTCCCGGCGAAGGCCGGGACCCATACCGCGTGATTTCTCTATTGATCACAATCGTCGTACCGGAGTGAGCTCAACGTCCAGTCTTCGTCAAATTCCTCCCTGGGGTTATGGGTCCCGGCCTTCGCCGGGACGACACCGAATGCTTGGAAGGGACACGTGCTCAATAGCTGGCCGTTGTTTGCAGCCCGACCGGAGCCCCCGATGATCTCACGCCGCGCCCTTGAACTTGCGACCGCTGTCCTCACCGGAAGCTTCGGTGTCGTCGTGGTGGTCCAGAGCCTCGACAACGGCATCGGCTGGTCCAGCGCGGGCGTGGAAGCCGGCACGTTTCCGTTCCTGACCGGCATCATCATCGTGCTCGGAAGTCTCTACAACCTGGTGCGGGGCGCGCTGCCGGTGGCGGCTCTGGCAAACGTCCCCATCGCCATCACGTCCATCGAGTTGCGCCGGCTTGCCGGCCTGTTCGTGCCGGCTGCGATCTTCGTCGCCGCTATCCCGCTGGCCGGCATGTACGTCGCTTCGACTCTCTATGTCTTCGCGGTGCTGGCGATTCCCCGGCACCAATCCGTGCCGCGCGCGCTGGCCATGGCGGCAGCGACCGCGCTCGCGCTCTATGTCGTATTCGAGCGCATGTTCCAGGTGAGCCTGCCGCACGGCGCGCTTGCTGCGGCGCTCGGGTTCTGACGGAGAGGCCGATGGAGAATCTCTCGGAGCTCTGGCACGGCTTCACCATCGCGGTCACCATGCCGCACCTCGTCCTCATGGTGGTTGGCGTGCTGCTCGGCATTCTGGTCGGCGTGCTGCCGGGGCTTGGCGCGCCGAACGGCGTCTCGCTGCTGCTGCCGCTGACCTTCGGCATGCAGCCGGTGTCTGCCATCATCCTGCTCTCCAGCATGTATTGGGGCGCACTGTTCGGCGGCTCGGTCACCTCGATCCTGTTCAACATCCCGGGCGAGCCGTCCTCGGTCGCCACCACCTTCGACGGCTATCCGATGGCGCGCGACGGCCGGCCGACCACGGCGCTCGCCACTGCCTTCGGCTCGGCCGCGTTCGGTGCGCTGATCGGCGTCATCCTGATCACCTTCCTCGCATCGTGGGTGGCGCAGGTCGCGCTCGCCTTCGGGCCGGCTGAATATTTCGCGGTCTATTTCCTGGCCTTTGCGAGCTTCGTCGGCATGGGCGGCGCGGCCCCGATCAAGACAATCGTAGCGCTGGCGATCGGCTTTGCGATCGCAGCGATCGGCATCGACACGGTGTCCGGCAGCGTCCGGCTCACGATGGGGGTCGACGAACTGGTCAAGGGCGTGAACTTCGTCGTTGCGGTGATGGGCCTGTTCGGTATCGGCGAGCTGCTGGTTGCCGTCGAAGAGGAGTTTCATGCTCGCGCGGTTTCCTCGAAGATCGACTGGTCCGAGGTGTTCCGCGCGGTCGGCCGCCTGCCGCGGCATGGCATTGCGCTGCTGCGGAGCGCTGCGATCGGATGCTGGATGGGGATCACGCCGGGTGGCCCGACCGCGGCCTCCTTCATGAGTTACGGCATCGCCCGCCGCTTCTCGCGTCGCGGTCGGTATTTCGGCACAGGGGAGGTCGAAGGCATCATCTCGCCGGAGACCGCCGATCATGCCGCTGGCACCAGCGCGCTGCTGCCGATGCTCTCGCTCGGTATTCCCGGCTCGGCGACCGCGGCCGTCATGATGGGCGGGCTGATGATCTGGGGTCTCAATCCCGGGCCCATGCTGTTCGTCGACCAGAAGGACTTCGTCTGGGGCCTGATCGCCTCGATGTATGTCGGCAATATCGTTGCCGTCGCGCTGGTGCTGCTGACCGTTCCGGTCTTCGCCGCCTTGATGCGGATACCTTTCGTGGTGATCGCGCCGCTGATCGTGATCATCTGCGTCGTCGGCGCCTATTCGGTGTCGAACTCCTATCTTGACGTCGTGATGATGCTGGGCTTCGGCATCGTCGGCTATCTCTTCAAGAAGCTGTTCTATCCACTTGCGCCGCTCGTGCTCGCGATCGTGATCGGCGACAAGGCCGAGGATGCGTTCCGGCAGTCGATGCTGATGTCCAGGGGATCACTCGGTATCTTCTTTGCAAACAAGCTGGTGACGTGCCTGATCGTCGCCGGCATTGCGCTTCTGCTGCTTCCGCTCGTGTTGCAGCTCGCGCGGATCCGGCGCAAGCCCACATCCCCCGCAACCGAAACGACCGCCCAGGAGAAGGTGATCATATGACCGCAAAGCCGCTGATTGCATTGGCAATGGGAGATCCCGCCGGCATCAGCCCGGAGCTGACGGCGAAGCTCGCGGTGCAGGACGACATCCGCGCCCAAAGTCGGCTCGTTGTCATCGGTGACCGCCGCATCTTCGACGACGGCGCGCGCGTTGCCGGCGTCAGGCCGGAGCTGACGACAGTGGAGCAGGGGGTTGATCTTCGCGGGGCGCGAGGCGATGCGCTGTTTCTCGATCTCGGCCATCTCGATCCCAAACAGGTCGAACCGAAATCTGCGACCCTTGCCGGCGGGAAGTTCGCCCTGGCCAATTACAAGCACGCACTTGAGCTGGGCCGCGACGGACGTGTCGACGCCGTCTGCTTCACCCCCTTCAACAAGCAGGCGATGCGCCTTGCCCGCGCCGAATACGACGACGAGATCGCGTTCTCCGCGGAGGTGGTCGGCCTCAAAACTCCGGCCAGCGAATTCAATGTGCTGGATCGGCTCTGGAACGCACGCGTGACGTCCCACATCCCGCTGAAGGACGTCGCCGCAAAACTGTCCAGCGAACGCATCCATCGCGCGCTCGAGCTGACCGATTCCTGCATGCGCAAGGCCGGCTTCGCGCGGCCACGCATTGCGGTTGCTGGTCTCAATCCGCATGCCGGCGACGGCGGCAATTTCGGCCGCGAGGAGATCGATATCATCGCGCCCGTGGTCGCGGCCGCGCAGCGCGAAGGCATCGCCGCGGAGGGGCCGTTTCCCGCCGATACTGTGTTTCTGCGCGCCAAGGGCGGCGCCTTCGATGCGGTGCTGACGATGTATCACGACCAGGGCCAGATCGCGATGAAGCTGATGGGCTTCGATCGCGGCGTGACCTTGCTCGGCGGCTTTCCATTCCCGATCTGCACGCCCGCGCACGGCACCGCCTACGACATCGCAGGACGGGGCGTCGCATCGATCGGCGCCAGCCGCGCCGCGCTGCTGCTGGCGGCAGAGATGGCGGCGACCGGAAAGCGCCCTGGGTGAACGCTACTTCGCGATCGGCGTCGTCAGCTCCTTGTCGGTCGTGTCCACCACGAAGACGGCCAGCAGCTTCGCCGGCTCGGTGTCACTGGCATTGGCGCTGACGGCATGGCGATCACCCGGCCGTTCGGAGAAGTTCTCTCCCTTGTGAAAGACCTTGGCGGGGCCATCATTGACCTGGCTGCGGATCGCGCCTTCCAGGACCGTCGCATAGATGAAGGCGGAGGGGGCGTGGATGTGGGCGGGTGAGGAGCCTCCGGGCCCATACTCGACCAGCACGCCCTTCATGCTCTTGCCGGGAACGTTGGGCAGTGCCTGGTCGAACACGACAGTGACTTTCGCCAATGACGCCGCCGGTTCGGCTGCATGGGCCGTCAGCAATGAGGCGGCATAAACCGCTGTGGCGATCAGCAATCTGCGCATGGGAGCTCCTTTACTGCGTTGGTTTTCGTGATTGCAGGTCTCAGAGGCTCGCGAGCCATGTTGCGAGCGGCGTCGTCCCGAGCCGCGCCTCGCCGAGCGGGTTCAGCGATGTGTCGTCAATGGGACCGCCGTAATACGGCGCCTTCGGGTCTCCGACCACCGGACGGGTGTCGCCGGATGCCTTCAGGCGGCGTGCGATGAATTCGTTGAACGGAGCCTTCTCGGGACCGGCGATGTCGATCGTGCCGTCGAGCGGCTTGCCCGTTGCGACCTCCGCGAGGCGGGCAGCGACGTCGGCGGCAGCGATCGGTTGAAACAATGCCGAGGGAACGACGATCTTGCCGTCGATCGCACCCATTTCGGCAATAGCGCCGAGGAATTCGAAGAACTGGGTAGCGCGCACGATCGAGTAGGGGACCGAGGAGGACTTGATGATCGTCTCCTGGGCGAGCTTGGCACGAAAATAGGCGTTGTCGGGCGATCGGTCGGTCCCGACAATTGACAGGGCCACGTGATGCTTCACGGCGGCAGCAGCCTCTGTTGCCACCAGATTCCTGCTCGAACGCTCGAAGAATTCGAGCACGGCGGCGGGCTCCCAGGACGGCGCGTTGGCGACATCGACGACAACATCCGCGCCCGCCAATGCCGCAGCGAGGCCTTCCCCGGTTATGGCATTCACGCCTGATTTCGGTGAGGCTGCCACAGCCTCGTGGCCTTGCTGTTTGAGCCTCGCCACGAGCTTGGACCCGATCAACCCTGTTCCGCCGATCACGACGATCTTCATGGCATGTCTCCTGGGCATTGTGCGAGCGTGGGATGGTCAGGACCATTCCCGCTCGCGCTCCTGGTCGATTAACGTGATGCGACGCGCATCCTAACCGAGCAATGGGGCGGACTCTTGCCTGTAACGAGCCTGACTTGCCAAAAAATGCTCCGGAGATTTCGAGGCGACATTCATGAGAGGGACCGTTCGGGGACGTTGCCTACGGTCGCGCGAGACGGGTACCGCGTGATGACGACGCTCGCGCAGGGCACTTCGGGAACGCCGGTCCGCCTGGGTGTCCGTCCTCGCGCCCGGTCAGCGCGTAATTTTGTCCACACTAACCGAGCGCCAGCATTGCCCGTCGTGGCACAACTGGATCGGATTAGACATCAAGACTTATCGTGCGCGTACTTCTCCAACAGCAGCCGATTATATTCATCTCTCACGGCTCTCCGCGAGACATGCCCTCTTCGGTCTTTGGCAATCTTCAGAAGATCAGGATCAGTCGGTGCCCGCGATTTCCGCCTAAATCTCGCAAAAAGTCGGGTAGCAGGCGCCGACGTCCTTCCGAACAGTCGGTCAAACCATCCCATTGTGTCCTTCCGGACAGAGGCGAATGACAAACACTATCACCATGTATTTGCGGGTCAAACGGACAGTGCAACTGGAACTCTTTGAAAGGCTCGCGACCGTATAGTTCGCAACGGGTCAAAAGCGGCGGTCATCGCAATCATCGTACGATGTCCGGTCAGTCGCAGGCAGCCGACATTGCGGCGGTTGCTGCGTTGTTCAGCTCGGGGCCAAGACCGACCCTGCTCCCGTCGAGCCTGCCGCGCGAAAGGTAATCGCAAGCCGTCAGTGGATGAGGCCACGGCTCGGTCTGCCGCGCAAAGGCTAGAGGCCGCTTGGTGCGGATTGTCCGCCCGATTGGCGACGATGCACGCTACCTGCTGAATGTGTGCGTCTCGAATGCGGTTTCCTGCGGCGGCCCGGCCAATCCCCCCTCGATGCCTTGCGTCAAGCGCGGCATGAGGATCTGTTCGCGGAACCGTTCCCAGCTTTCCTTCGTGTCGTGCACCGCGATCACGGTCCAACCACCGGGCGAGGGCCCGGCCGTGTGGAAGATCTGGCCCGCCGGAAGGGCGCCCGAACTCGGATGCACGGCGGCAATCGACTTCTCGTACTGATCTTTCGTGCCGCCGGGGAAGTGATGAATGATCGCGTAGGCCATGGTTGCTCTCCAACAGATCAAGCAAGCCCCTGCTGTATCGTAGTTCACGACTGTTGGTGCGTCACGCGGAACGTTCAACCACCGCTGGCTCGCCGCCCCTTGAATCAACGGTCGCAACGATCGTGAGTCGACCGCGATCCTGCTAGCTCTGCCTGCGCCCCGGTCCCGAAGGGGGCCGCCCTGCTGTGCTACCTAGTTGGGTAGCAAAATTGCACTTGGCGCTCCGATTGAAGGACAGCGAGGCACATCCACCAAACGCCAAGGATATTGGATTTGATCCTGCCTCTGTAAGATCTGTATTGCTGACCGGGTTGCGTTCGGTGGGTGTCGTAACGATCCACCACGAGGCAACCGTGGCGAGCGAAGAGCCGCCGTGGTCCTAAACGCAAAGACGCGGGACAGAAGCCCCGCGCCCGACGAGTCAAAGCGATTTGGTGGGCGCAAAAAACATCAAGCAAAACAACACTCAGGCTACTGTGCATGGGGTTGTTTTTCAGTTTTTTGATTGGGCAGGCTACCCCCGTCCGATTTTTTTGCGGGTCGGCCGCTTCTGGCCTCACGCCCCGCAGATGATCACGCCGTACCAGCCCAGGCCCCGATAGGTCTCGTAACCCGGCGTCGCATGGAAGGCGACCAGCGAACCGTTGCGGTCGTGATAGAAGCCTGAGCGCTGGCCGTTCAGCGAGATCGAGATGCGCTCGCTGAGGATGCCCTGGCCGTCGGACGCCGCGAGGACGCGCAAATTCGAATCGACCAGCAGCACGCGGGCCCGGTCGCTGTCGCCGATGCGCACGCCCTGGACGATGGCGCGGGCCTGCGGCTCCCAGTCGAAATGGATGGCGAGCACGCCGATCGGGGCGCCGCTCGCCTGGCCGCCGGCACGGACGCTGGCGCAATAGGTCGCGACCTGCGCGTTGCCGAGCAGCGGCTGGTTCTCGACATCGCCGGCGACATAATCGTCACCGGAGCGCAGGCTGCGCGCCTCGCGAAACCATTTGGTGTGGGCAACGTTCTGGCCGACGGCGCGGAAGCGGTCGGCGCGGCCGTTGGCGATGACGTTGCCGTCGAGGTCGCAAAGCCAGAGGTCGAGATAGACCGTGTAGGCCCCGAGGATCACGCCCAGGCGCTGCGAGGCATGCGAGACGGCCGCTGCGTTGGGGGAGGCCGCGCAATCGACCACGGCGGAATCGGTCGCCCACCAGCGCACGTCGCAGGTGCGTTCGTAGAGGTTGCGGTCGATCAGCTCGATCGCGTTCAGCGACAGATCCATCATGCGCTCGCCGCGCGAGCGCTGGCTCATGCGCTCGATCGAGGCGACAAGATCGCCGGTGCGCTTCGTCAACTGTGTCTCGAGCTCGCGTGCGATGGTTTCGACCTGCTGGCCGACGCCGCGCACCTCCTGGGCGACCACTGCAAAGCCCGCGCCTTGCGCGCCGGCGCGCGAGCTCTCGATCAGTGCGTTCAGCGCCAGCATCTTCATCTGGTTGGTGATCTGCTGGATCGACTTGGTCTTGTCGACTGCGATCTGGTTGACCTCCGCGGTCAGGCGGTTGATCAGCGCGGAGATGTCGGAATCATCGTCAGCGGGTTCGGTGGCGATCGGCTTGGCTTTCAGACCCAGCGCAGCAGACATCGGGGATTTCCCTTGGCAATGAGGTCTGATCTGCAACGAACCCGGAACATCAAATTACAGATCGAATACAAGTCTTTTTCGAAGATTCCGCCTAACGCCTGCTTAATTTGCTGTTCCGCCGGGTGCCCAAATGATAGTCACTCCGCTCTGTTGGGCAGCCATCCACCGCTTTGTGGGCCGCTGCCGTTGCAAAGTTCGGCGGATTCCCGGCCAATCCGCCAGTGACCGGACGCTCTGCGTGTTCGTCCGGGGTTCCGAGTTCCCAAAGATCGCTCTCGAATCATGACGCCGCCTGTCACCGCCTTGCCCGTCGAAGCGCCCCAGGCGTTCCTGGGCGTCGCGCGCTCGCTCACCGACAAGCTCTGGCGCGACCGGCTCGACGCGCGCGGGGCGGCCAAGGCGCTTGCCATCGTGCAGCGCCACCAGCTCCCGGAGTTGCTGGCGCGGGTGCTGGCGGGGCGCGGGGTCGATATCGACGCTGTCGAGGACTTCCTCGATCCGACCATCCGCAAGCTTCTGCCGGACCCGTTCACGGTGACGGAGATGGAGGCCGCCGCCAAGCGGATCGCGGATGCCGCCGTGAAGGGAGAGAAGGTCGCGATCTTTGGCGACTACGACGTCGACGGCGCCACCTCGGCGGCGCTGCTGGCCTGGCATCTGCGCCATTGCGGGCTCGATCCGCTGATCCACATTCCCGATCGCATCTTTGAGGGTTATGGCCCGAACGTCGAAGCGGTTCGCGGGCTCGCGGCCAAGGGCGCCACGCTGCTCGTCACGGTCGATTGCGGCACCACCAGCATGGAGCCGCTGGCTGAAGCGAGGCGGCTCGGCATGTCCGTGGTCGTGATCGATCATCACCAGGCCGGCACGGAGCTGCCGGAGGTCGACGCGCTGGTCAATCCGAACCGGCTCGACGATCTCTCCGGCCTTGGCCATCTCGCCGCCGTCGGCCTCGTGCTGGTGACACTGGTCGCGGTCAACCGCGAGCTGCGCCAGCGCGGTTTCTGGAACGCGGAGATGCCCGAGCCGGATCTACTCGGTATGCTGCATCACGTCGCGCTCGGCACGGTTGCGGATGTGGCGCCGCTGATCGGCCTCAACCGCGCCTTTGTCGCCAAGGGGCTGATCGCGATGCGGCGCCGCGATCATGTCGGTCATACCGCGCTGATGGATGTGGCGCGGCTCAACGGCCCGCCCGAGGCGTGGCATCTCGGCTTCATGCTGGGTCCTCGCATCAATGCCGGCGGCCGCATCGGCCGCGCCGATCTCGGCGTGCGGCTGCTGCTGGAAGGCGACGGCGTCGAGGCCGCACGGATTGCCGCCGAACTCGACCGCCTCAACAGCGAGCGACGCGTCATCGAGCAGGCCGCGGAAGCGCAAGCCGAAGCCGAGGCGCTCGCCTCGATCGGGCTGGAAGACAAGCTCGGCGTCATCGTGACGGCGTCCGAAGGCTGGCACCCCGGCGTCGTCGGCCTCGTTGCCTCCCGCCTGAAGGAGAAGTTCTCGCGGCCGGCTTTCGCCATAGCTCTGGAGCCCGGCGGCATCGGCACCGGCTCGGGCCGTTCGATTGCCGGGGTCGATCTCGGCAAGGCGGTGCGGCAGGCGGTGGCCGACGGCATTTTGCTCAAGGGCGGCGGCCACGCGATGGCCGCGGGTGTGACGCTACGGAAAGAGAAGCTCGCCGAATTCCGCGCCTATCTCGAAAACGCACTGGCGCAGGACGTCGCCGAGGCGCGCCACGTCAACGAGCTCTATATCGATGGCGCGGTCTCCGCGCGCGCGGTGACGACCGATCTTGCGGCAACGCTCAACCGTGCCGGTCCGTTCGGCAGCGGCAATCCGGAAGCCGTGCTGGCGCTGCCGGCGCATCAGCTCGTCTTTGCCGACGAGGTTGGCCAGGCGCATCTGCGTCTGCGTTTCAAGTCAGGCGACGGCGCCATCGTCAACGGCATCGCGTTCCGCTCGGTCGGCCAGAAGCTCGGGAACGCGCTGCTCGCCAATCGCGGCCAGCAACTGCATGTCGCCGGCTCGCTCTCGGTCGATCGCTACCAAGGCACCGAACGCGTGCAATTCCGCGTCATCGACGTCGCGCTACCGGACCAGGGGCCATCCGTGATTAGATAGCCACTGCTTCAAACAACAAAAAAGGGAGTGAACATGGCAGGGCAGGTTGAGGGCAAGGTCGCGCTGGTGACGGGCGGGGCCTCGGGTATCGGTGAAGCCATCGTCGAGCTGTTCGCGCGCGAGGGCGCCACCGTCGTCATCACCGACATCGACGAGCTGCGCGGCCCTGAGCTCGCCAAGCGCATCACGAAGGCCGGCGGCAAGGCGATCTTCCTGGAGCAGGACGTCACCAGCGAGGAGCGCTGGATCGAGATCGTCACCGAAGTGGCCAGGCGCTACGACCGGCTCGACATCATGGTCTCCAACGCCGGAATCGGCATTGCCGTGCCTTCGATCGTCGACATGACACTCTCTGATTGGCGCAAGCAGAACGCGATCAACCTGGACGGCGTCTTTCTCTCGGTCAAGCATTGCCTGCCCTTGATGCGCAAGCATGGCGGGGGCTCGATCGTCATGATGTCGTCGCTGGCGGGCCTGCGCGGTTCGCCCGGGCTGTCGGCCTATTCGGCGACCAAGGGCGGCGTGCGGCTGTTCGCCAAGTCGATCGCGATGGAATGTGCGGCGGCGAGCGACGGCATCCGCGTCAACTCGGTTCATCCCGGCATCATCGATACGCCGATCTGGGGCAAGATCCCGACCGGCGCGACTGGCGCCGGCCAGAACGCGCCGATCGATCCGGAGGAGCGGGCGAAGATCGTCACGCCGCTCGGCCGCGCCGGCCAGGCCGCGGAGATCGCCTCCGGCGTGCTGTATCTGGCCTCCGATGCCTCGCGCTACGTCACCGGCAGCGAGCTCGTCATCGACGGTGGCATGAACTCGGGCGGCGTGCCGCGGCGGGCGTGAGCCGCGCAGGGCAGGGCGGCACGCGCAGGGGCTGACGCGCAGGCGCAGCCCCTGTACAACGCGGGCAGCTCTCGACCGACAGAGGTGTCCTTCGCATGGCGCACAGCCTTCACGCTTCCTCACCCGCATCAGCGCCGTTCCGCTCGAACCGGCCGGACCTGGCGACCGATGCGATCCGCACGGCGCGCGAGGATTTGGCGGCCTGTTTCCGCATGGCGGCGCGCAATGGCTTCGAGGAAGGCATCTGCAACCACTTCTCGGCCGTCGTGCCGGGCCATGACGACCTGTTCCTCGTCAACCCCTACGGCTACGCCTTTCGCGAGCTGACCGCGTCCAAGCTGTTGATCTGCGACTTCCACGGCAACGTGCTCGACGGCGAGGGCGTGCCCGAGGCGACCGCGTTCTACATCCACGCCGAGATGCACAAGCGCCTGCCGCGCGCGAAAGTCGCCTTCCACACCCACATGCCCTATGCCACGGCGCTGTCGATGACCGAAGGCGATCCCTTGATCTGGGCCGGCCAGACCGCGCTGAAGTTCTATGGCCGCACCGCGGTCGATCGCGACTACAACGGCCTTGCGCTCGACAACCAGGAAGGCGCGCGCATCGCGGCCGCCGTCGGGAATGCCGACATCGTCTTCATGAAGCATCACGGCGTGATGGTGCTGGCACCGACCATCGCGGAGGCCTGGGACGATCTCTATTACCTCGAACGCGCCGCCGAGGTGCAGGTGCTGGCGATGTCGACGGGACGAAAGGTGCTGCCTGTCGATCCCGCGATTGCGGCTGAGACCTACAGGCAGATGCGCGAGGGCGATTCCGAATCCGCGCGGTTGCATCTCGCAGCGATCCGGCGGCAGCTCGATGCGGAGGAGCCGCAGTACCGGCATTGACGTGTCATTCCGGGGCGCGCGGAGCGCGAGCCCGGAATCCATGGTGCAGCAACCGACGCGGTGAAATGGATTCCGGGTTCGCGCCAAGTGGCGCGCCCCGGAATGACGGCGGAGAGGACGTCGCGCTACGACCCCTGCCGCAGCTTGGCCAGCACCTTGAGCCCGCCATAGCCGTCCGCCGGCGTGATGCCGGCGCGCTGCTGGAAATCCTTGATCGCCTTCATGGTGTCGTTGCCGACGCGGCCATCGGTGCCGCCGGTGTCGAAGCCGGCCTTGGTCAGCCGCGTCTGCATCTCCTGCACCTCGGCGAGCGTCAGTGCGCGCTCCGAGCCGGGGAAGGGTTGAATGAAAGGCGGCGCCCCGAGGCAGCGGTCGCCGAGATGGCAGATCGCCAGCGCATAGTTCATCGAGGGATTGTAGCTCTTCACCGAGTAGAAGTTCGGTCCCAACAAGAAGGTCGGTCCGCCCGCGACCGGCGTCCACATCTGCGCGGATGCATTCGGTTGCGGGAACGGTTGGCCGTCGGCGCGGGTGACGCCGGCCGCCTGCCATGCCGCATAGGTTCGGCTGCCGCTCATATTGCCGGCCGCGCGCACCTCATAGCCCCAATGCTCGCCGCGATGCCATTTGCCGCGATTGACGAGATATTTTGCGGTCGAGCCCAGCGCGTCGTCGGGCTTGCCGAACGGCGAGACCTTGCCGTCGCCGTCATAGTCGATGCCGACATTGAGCCAGACTTCCGGCATCCATTGCGAGTGCCCCATGGCCCCGGCCCAGGAGCCCTGCATCTGCTCCGGCGTGCTCCAGCCCTTGTCGACGATGCGCAGCGCGTTGATCAGCTCGGTCTCCCAATAGGCCTTGCGGCGCGGCTCATTCCAGGCGAGCGCGGCGAGCGAGGGAAACACCGGCGTCATGTGGTTCTGCTGCACCAGGGGATCGCCATAGGCGGACTCGACGCCCCACAGCGCCAGCAGCGTGCCGCGCTCGACGCCGAAATCGCGCTCGATGCGCGCGAGCAGCGCCTCGTTGTTCTTCAGGGCGATCTTGCCGTTGATGATGCGCCAGTCGGACACGCGGCGGTTGATGTATTGCCAGACCTGTTCGTGGAATTCCGGCTGGCTGCGCATCTGCTTGAACACGCTCATGTCCGGCTCGACACGCGCCATCGCGCGCTGCCAGGTCGCCGCAGAAATGCCCTTCGCCATCGCGCGCGCGCGAAAACCCTCGCGCCATTCGTCAAAGCCTGGAGGTGCGGCGAGGACGCGTGTCGGAAGTGCGAGCACAGCCGCCGCACCGAGTGTGGATTGAAGCAGGGCGCGGCGGGTCGGATGGAGCGAGGAATCAGCGTGTTTCATAGACACATTCTAGCCCGAAACATGGCCTGTGTGAGCCGGTTCCTGGAACGCTCGGAACAGGCCTTTCCCCGGAACAAAAGGTCGCAGTCTTGCATTCCCTCCGCACGATACTGAGGAGGACAAGATGAGGAAATATCTGTTTGCCGCCGCCATGGTCACGGCCATCGCAGCGCCTGCGTTCGCGGACGAGGTCGGCGTTCACGTCGGCCCGGTCGGGGCGGGCGTGACGGTTGGTCAGTCCCATGAATATCGCGAGCGAGACCGCGATCGCGACCGTACCACCGTCATTAAGGAGCGCGAGCCCGCCGACCGCACCACGGTGATCAAGAAGGAAGATGAATTCGGCAATCGCGAAAAGACCGTGATTCATCACGACAACGACTGATGCAGCACGGCCCCGGCCGGAGCGCCGGGGCCCATTCTGCTGCTCATCGAGATTCGGGGTGGAATGAAGATATACGCACATGCGGAAAGCCATGTCGTCGAGCTGGACGACGGATCGCAATGGCAGATATTTCCAGGCGATCTTGCGACCACATTGAGCTGGAAGCCCGAAACCGATCTGCACCTGGAGCCGAGCGGCGACCGGGTGAGTTCGCATGTGCTGGTGAATGACACGGACCTCAGCCGCGTGCGGGTGATCGCGGCGGGCGAGAGCTGGCCCGACGGCGAGGTTAAGAAAGTTTTGAAGGGCGGCTAGGTCGCCGTTCGGCCGATATCCCGATTTTAAAGCGTGTCACTTTACGGTCGGTTCGCTTTCGTCTGCGCAGAATGCGCGCATGCGGGAGCTGTTCGACATCATCCATACCAACCCCTGGCCGTTCATCGCCGGACTGCTCGTCGTGATCCTGATGATCCTCGCCGAGAACTTTGGACGCGGCATTCAGGGCGGCGACGGTGGCGACCTCCCCGATTTCGGCATTTGCGACGGCGGCGGGGACGGAGGAGGCGGCGACTAGGCTTTGCCTGCGTCGAAGCCCGCTTAGTCCTCCTGCAGATCAGCTGCGATGCCAGCTAGCCACCGCCGGATGGCCGTTTCGTTCTTGCTGTCCAAGCCTTTCGCCAGCCGCTTCTCCAGCGCGACCACACGCTCCCTGCAGGCCTTCAGCAGCGTCGCACCGCGCGGCGTCAGCGTCCATTGCTGGATGCGGCCGTGGACGGGATGCGGCCTCATCAGAATCGCGCCGTCACGTTCGAGATTGCGGATGATGACGCCGACGGTCTGGGGCGTCAGGAAGGTGAGGCGGGCGACGTCGGCGCCGGACAGGCCCGGATAGGCATTGAGCATGGTCAGCACCGCAAATTGCGGCGACGTCACGCCGAGATCGGCGAGCGTTCGTTCCATCGTCAGGCGGACCGCCGCATGGGCCTGGCGCAGGAGATAGCCGAGATAGCCTTGCTCGCCGCGCTTGCCTTCTCCCGGCGCGGGAACCCGCACGGCGAGTTCGTCGGCAGGTGCGGGCGCCTTGTACGCGCTATTGGGTCTTGTGGCGGCTGTGGACTTGCGTGACATATAAGAGCTCTTATAAGATGTAAGCATTCATACAATAAGACGAGGTGAATCGCAATGTCACACGCCCGCAGCGAATACGAGGATTTCAAGAAGATCGCGCCCGACGTCTATGATTTGGTTCTGGCGCTCGGTCAGCTTGCAACCAAGGCCGGCCTCGACAAGCAGCTCATCGAGCTCGTCAAGCTGCGCGCCTCGCAGATCAACGGCTGCGCCTTCTGCGTGCAGCATCACGTCCTGCTGTCGGAACGGATCGGCGTTCCCGCCGACAAGCTCCATCTGGTCGCGGTCTGGCGCGAGGCGCCGGTCTTTTCCGCGCGCGAGCGCGCGGCGCTGGCCTGGGCGGAGGCGCTGACCTTGCTGCCCGACGGCGTCAGCGACGAGGACTACGCCGAAGCTGACCGCGAGTTTTCAGAGACCGAGTTGATGTACTTGACCTCAGCGGTCGCCTCGATCAACGTCTGGAACCGTTTTGGTGCTGCGTTTCGCTGGACGCCGGCGGCGCGGCCGGTGGCCGCGAACGCTGCCGCATCCTGATCGGCACAAGAGGGGGTCACGATGACAGCAATAAGTTATTCTGCCGTGCAGCGTCCGGTGTCACGTTCGACGGCATTCGCGGTCGTCGCAGGGCTCGCCTGCGCGCTTGCGATCGGCAAGGTGCTGCCGGTGACGATCGACAGTGTGTCAGGTGCACTGGCGCCGCTGTGCGCCACGGCGGCCGAGAGTTCGCCGCTCGACAAGGTCGAGCCGATCGGCTCCTACGCATTGCCAAACGTGCCGGGCAAGCGCGTCACCATCGTGCGTGTGTTCTACGGCCCGGGCGGATTTTCGCGTCCGCATCGTCACTCAGGATCCGTCACCGCCTACATCACCAAGGGCGAGATCCGGTCGCAGCTCGGCGGCGGTCCGGTCGAGACGTTTGGCGTCGGCCAGTCCTTCTTCGAGCCGCCGGGCTCGACGCATCTGGTCTCCGCCAATGCCAGCGCGACCGAGCCGGCAGAGTTGATCGCGGTGTTCGTGGCGGATGAGGGCGCGCAGCTCACGACCCTGCTTGAATAATCGGTAGCCCGGATGGAGCGAAGCGAAATCCGGGAGCGCTGCCTCCGTGCGAGAATACCCGGATTGCGCTTCGCTCCATCCGGGCTACACGGCCGGTTGCCTTCAGGCCAGCTACGATCGCCTCAACCGTTTCCATGCCGGAGAGAGACCGTATTGCACGAGCGGAATCGCAAGTGCACCGATAAGCAGCCCAAGCACGCCTGAGATGGCCGCCTCGACCGACCATTCGATGATGCCGGCAATGGATGGAAGGGCATGTGCAGCGGCCTCGGTTGCGGCATGGACCGTGCGGCCGACCACGGGTGGGCCGTATTTTTCGATGCCATGCAGGATGATGCCGCCGCCGACCCAGATCATGGCGGCGGTTCCGATGGTGCTCAGCACCGCCAGGAAGACGGGCATACCGCGGACGAGCGCGCGTCCGAGCAAGCGGATCGCGCCGCCAATGATCGAGGCGTTGTCATAGCGCGCGAGGGCCATGCCAACATCGTCCGCTTTCACGATCAGGGCCACCACGCCGTAGACTCCGACAGTGATAAAGATGCCAACCAGCGCCAGCACCAGTGCCTGAGTCCAGATGCTGCCCGCCGGGAGAGCCGCCAGCGTGATCGCCATGATCTCCGCCGACAGGATGAAATCGGTCTTGATGGCGCTCGCGACCTTCTCGTCTTCGACCGACCGGGCATTCAACGCGATCGGATGGAGCTGAGCTTCGTGGTGGTGCGCATGATGCGGCATCACGGCTTCGAGCACCTTCTCGGCACCCTCGTAGCAAAGAAAGGCTCCGCCCAGCATGAGCAGCGGCGTGACCGCGGCGGGAAGGAAATATCCAAGCAGCAGGGCAATGGGGAGCAGGATCAGCAATTTATTGCGCAGCGATCCGATCGCAATCTTACCGACGATCGGCAGTTCGCGTTTCGAGGCAAAACCGATGACGTAGTTCGGCGTGACGGCCGCATCATCGATGACCACGCCAGCCGCCTTTGTGCCTGCTTTGGCAGCCTGGCTCGCCACATCGTCGAGCGAGGCTGCCGCCACCTTTGCAATCGCCGCGATATCGTCGAGAAGACCGATCAGTCCGAGGCTCATCAACCGTGTCCCTTGCTTGTTCGAGCCTGCAGTGTGCGCGACATCAGCTCTTGCATCGACCAACCTTGGAGCGGGCAGGCCGTCAATTGTCCTCGCCGCTCGATCCCTCGCGCAGGTCCGGCTTGATAACGTCTTCCGGCAGCGCGTGTGCCACGGGCTGCGCCGTGACAGCGATCTCCGGGCCGACCTCGCGCCCGCGAGCGCGGATCAGGCGTTCATAGGCGGAGACCAGGGTGACGTAGGGGCTGACCCAGATCCAGCCGTCGCGTGTGAACACCTGCACGTCGAAATGCAGGTGCATTGATGTCCCGGCCGGATGGTCGAGATAGTTCGAGATCACACCGATCTTCTCGCCCTCGGTGACAATGCGGCCATTGACCACGCCGTCGGCGTTCAGCGCCTGCGGATTCATGTGCATGTAGCGGAAGCGGATGTGCTCGGTGCGGCTGTTGACTTGAAGCGTCGCGGCCTGGTCCTTGGCTCCGCGGATCACGATCGCGTCACGCACGGCGACGACGCCGCGTTGCTTGGGATCGCAGGGCTCGCGGCCTTCGCCGGGCGCGGGGCAGTCAGCGGCGCGGATGTCCTCGCCCTGATGTCCAAAGCCTCCGCCGCATTGCCAGACCTCGAAACTGCGCGACTCGCAGAAATTGTCGCGCCAGGGATATGCGGTTGGACCTTCGCTCTTGTCGCGCTTGCCGTAGGACTGCGAGCGCACGAACGCAGGCGCCTTCTCGAGCGGGAATCGGATCTGCGCATACGCCATCACGTCAGGATGGCCGCCCTGCTTGCGGTAGCCGGTGTTCGGGATGATGTCGCCGCTCGGCCGATAGCTGAAGTCCGGTGAACGCTCCGCCGGACGATCGAGGATGTTGGAGGCAATGTCCGTCAATGGCCGCATGCGCTGGCCGCCGGCGACACGCAGGGCCTTCAGGAAGCGCTCGGCGACGGGATAGGCTTCCTTGCAGGCGAGCCGCCGCGGCTTTGCGACGCTGTCGAGGCACTGGATCGACACGACATAGGCGGCGCCGAAACGGCTGAATGCGTAGCGTACATAGCCTTCCCGGATGAATCTGCGCAGATCCGGATAGGTCGTCGCGAGCGGCTTGACTGGCTCGCCCTTGCCGCCGGCGGGATCGGCGATGTCATAGACCAGCGCCGATCCCGTGATCTGGACTTCGACCGGCCTCGTGAACACGCGGCCCGGCATGCCGTCACCAGCGCCGGGCTCGAACGAGAAGGTCGCGCTATAGCCGGCGGGGCCGGCATCGAACATGTCGACGGGATTGAAATCCGCCTGGTAGCGCGACAGCGCGAGCGTCGCCGGCGCGCCGTTGCGCTGTGCCTCGAGGTAAGCGACGGCGTCGAACGGCAGCAGCACCGGCACGGGACTGCGGGTGATGCCGGTGAAGAATCGCGACGAGACCGCGTTGAGCTGCACCAGTGCGGGCGTCGCGCGCGGATCGTAGCGTGGCACCGAACGGCGAGGTGCGAAGATGAAATCGTCGGCGACCCGGGGGCGGCTGTTGATCTCGGCGCGGAGCTGGTCGAGCGCTGCGCGCCAGTCGACGCGCAGGGCCGTGAGCGAGGGGCTGCGGAATTCGTCCGCGGCGAGCGGTGCGGCAATGAGGAACGAAAGCGACGCCAGAAGCAGCGAGACGAAGCGGAAACCCTTCCCAACCACTGTCTCGCCCCCCGGCGGCACCTGCTGCTCTGATCCCTTCGGTTAGTCCTTGGCGCGCTCGGAGTAGGAGCCGTCTTCGGTCATCACGACGATGCGGGTACCGACGGCGATGTGCGGCGGCACGGTGGTGCGGATGCCGTTCGAGAGCACCGCCGGCTTGTAGGACGAGGAGGCGGTCTGACCCTTGGTCACGGGCTCAGTCTCGACCACTTCCAGCGTCACGCGCTGCGGCAGCGCCAGCGACACCACGTTGACGTCATGCGTCGACAGCTTGACGGTCATGTCCGGTTGAAGATAGGAGGCCGCGTCGCCGACGACGTCCTTGGAGACCTGGACCTGGTCGTAGGTCTCGGGGTTCATGAAGTGGAAGCCGTCGCCATCTTCATACAGGAAGGTGTAGTTGCGCTCTTCGATGGTGGCCTTTTCGACCTGGTCGGTGGTCTTGTACCGTTCGGAGATCTTTACCCCGTCCGAGATTCGGCGCATTTCGATCTGGCTGACCGGGGTGCCCTTGCCGGGATGGATGTTCTCGGCACTCACGACGACGTAAAGCTTGCCGTCTTGCTCGATCACGTTGCCCTTGCGAATAGAACTGGCGATGACTCTCAAAGCTATATTTCCTGCTTGCTTGGCCCGGCTTGGGCCAGGACGTGGTCAAATCGATGGGGGAGTTGGGGCCTCAAATCGGACCTCGGCGCCCGTTTCGGGCCGCAACATACTGATTTTGCCGTTGGATGCCAGCATTTTGCTCAGGGCGGGAGCGGCCGGTTGATGGTTGGGGACAAGCCCATCTCTCCGTTCTGGTTGCCCGGGCGGCACCTCGACCGTCGGCCGTTCCTCCAGGCCAGGGGAGCCATTACCGGGGCTCTACGGGGCTTTTTCGCCGAGCAGGGGTTCGTGGAGGTCGAAACCTCCGTCCTTCAGGTCTCCCCGGGCAATGAGACCCATCTGCATGCCCCCAGGACCGAGATCATGCGGCCGGACGGCAACCGTGCCAGCCGTTACCTCCGGACCTCCCCGGAATTCGCCTGCAAGAAGCTGCTGGCTGCGGGCGAGACGCGGATTTTCGAGCTCGCCCGGGTGTTCCGAGACCGCGAGCGCGGCGACCTGCATCTGCCCGAATTCACCATGCTGGAATGGTATCGGGCAGGCGCCCCCTATGACGCCATCATAGCCGATTGCGTTGTCGTGATCGCCCGTGCGGCAAAAGCGACCGGGATCGGGACCTTCTCCTTCCGTGGCCGGACCGCCGATCCCTTCGCTGAGCCGGAACTGCTGACGGTCGCGGGCGCCTTCGAGCGGTTCGCCGGCATCGACCTGCTGTCGACAATCTCGGGCAACGAGGGTAACCGTGCCGCGCTCGCCCAAGCGGCGGCCAGCAAGATCCGTGTGGCCGAGGACGACACCTGGTCGGACATCTTCAGCAAGGTTCTGGTCGAGCATGTCGAGCCGCATCTGGGGCAGGGGCGTTTGACCATTTTGTTCGAATACCCATCTCCAGAGGCGGCACTGGCACGGGTGAAGGCTGACGATCCCAGGGTTGCCGAGCGCTTCGAGGTCTACGCGTGCGGCGTCGAGCTCGCCAACGGCTTTGGGGAACTGACCGATGCCGAGGAGCAGCGCAACCGCTTCACGGCATCGATGGCGGAGAAGCAGCGTCGCTACGGCGAAGCCTATCCGCTGGATGAGGACTTTCTGGCCGCGGTGGCCGCAATGCCGGAGGCGAGCGGTGTTGCACTCGGCTTCGACCGGCTGGTGATGCTGGCGAGCGGCGCATTGCGAATTGATCAGGTGGTGTGGACGCCGCCTGCAAATGAAACGTCAAGTGAGACATGACGAAGACGAACCTTGCACGCACGCTGCGCGAGCCGGCCGAGCTCGTCGCCGAAGGTTTGGCGCCCGCAGCAGCGCTGTCGACGCTCGAACGCGTTGCCGCGCGCTATGCGGTGGCCATCACGCCGGCGCTGGTCGAGCTGATCGATACGTCCGATCCGGATGATCCCATCGCGCGGCAATTCGTTCCGAGTGCAAACGAATTGGAGATGCAGCCGGGCGAAAATGCCGATCCGATCGGCGATCACCCGCATTCGCCGGTTCCCGGGATCGTGCACCGCTATCCCGACCGCGTCCTGTTCAAGCTCGTTCAAGTCTGCGCGGTCTATTGCCGATTCTGCTTCCGCCGCGAGATGGTAGGGCCCGGCAAGGATAACGCGCTGTCGGATAGCGCCTATCGTGCGGCGATTGATTACATCCGTTCGCATCGCGAAATCTGGGAAGTGATCCTGACCGGCGGCGATCCGCTGATGCTGTCGCCGCGCCGGATGAGCGAGATCATGGCCGATCTGGCGGCCATCGATCACGTCAAGATCATCCGCCTTCACACCCGCGTGCCCGTAGCCGATCCCGCGCGCATCAGCGACGAGATGGTTGCGGCGCTCAAGGTCGAGGGGGCGAGCACCTGGGTGGCCGTGCATGCCAACCACGCGCGCGAGCTGACGGGGCCGGCGCGCGCCGCCTGCGCGCGGCTTGTCGATTCCGGAATTCCGCTGGTGAGCCAGTCCGTGCTTTTGCGCGGGGTCAATGACAACATCGCCGCTCTGTCGGATTTGATGCGAGCTTTCGTCGAATGCCGGATCAAGCCCTACTATCTGCATCACGGCGATCTCGCGCCGGGCACAGCGCACCTGCGGACGACGCTGGCGGAGGGGCAGGACTTGATGCGGCAGTTGCGCGGGCGGGTGTCAGGACTGTGTCAGCCGGACTATGTCATCGACATTCCCGGCGGCGCCGGCAAGTCGCCGGTGGGGCCGAGCTACGTACTGGCGCCGCAAAATACCGCACCCGATGCGGGTGAAGTGGGAGCCGAAACGCGCTATCGTATCGTGGACTATTGCGGCGACGTTCATCTCTATCCGCCCGAGACCTGAGCGGTGATTGGGGGGCGCGCGCTGGCTTGAGAATGGAGAAGCGGACATGAAGAAGATCATGGTGGCAGCATCGCTCGTGGTCTTGCTCGGCGGCGCGGCGGTGGCACAGACCGGCGGCTCCAAGGGGTCGACATCCGGCGGAGCGTCCTCTGGCTCGGTGTTGCCGGCACCGGTGGGTCACCGCCAGCCCCGCGCGGCCGACGTGCCCAGCGAGAAGAATCTGAGCAATCCGAATAGCCCCGTGAACAAGGAAGACGCGGAGCTCGATCGCAAGATCAAGAGCATTTGTCGCGGCTGCTGAGGCTTTTCACCTCTCCCCGCTGGGGAGAGGTGAAAACGCGCAAGCATCCGAAGCTTCGCTCGCCACGCTTTAGGCGGAGCGCTCGTGCAGTCCGGCGCGGCTTGTGTTGCGGCGGACCTCGACCGCGTCGGCCAGCTGCTCGAGCACGGTCGCCGTTGCCGGCCAGTCGATACAGCCGTCGGTGATGCTCTGGCCGTAGGCGAGCGGCTTGCCCGGCACCACGTCCTGGCGGCCGGCGACGAGATTGCTCTCGATCATCACGCCCATGATGCGGTTTTCGCCGCGGGAGATCTGACCGGCGATGTCGGCCATCACCAGCGGCTGGTTCTCTGGCTTCTTGCTCGAATTGGCGTGGCTCGCATCCACCATCACCAGCGGCGCGACGCCGGATTTCGCCAAATCGTTGCAGGCCGCCGCAATGCTTGCCGCGTCATAGTTCGGCTTGCTGCCGCCACGCAGGATGATGTGGCAATCCTCGTTGCCGGCAGTCGAGGCGATCGCCGAGCGGCCCAGTTTCGTCACCGCCATGAAATGATGCGGATGCGAGGCCGACTTCACGGCGTCCGCTGCGATCCGCACATTGCCGTCGGTGCCGTTCTTGAAGCCGACCGGACACGACAGCCCGGAAGCCAGCTCGCGATGGATCTGGCTCTCGGTCGTGCGCGCGCCGATCGCGGCCCAGGACACGAGGTCGGCGATGTATTGCGGCGTCGTCATGTCGAGGAATTCCGTGCCGGCGGGCAGACCGAGATTGTTCACCGCCGACAGAACGTTGCGCGCCAGCCGCAGGCCCTTGTTGATGTCGAAGCTGCCGTCGAGATCGGGATCGTTGATCAGGCCCTTCCAGCCGACCGTGGTGCGGGGCTTCTCGAAATAGACCCGCATCACGATCTCGAGCTGATCGGCGAGGTCTTCGCGCAAGCTCGCGAGGCGCTCGGCATATTCGAGCGCGGCCCTGGGGTCATGCACCGAACAGGGGCCGACCACGACTAGCAGGCGGTCGTCCTGGCCGGCGAGGATGGCATGGACGGCGTTGCGCGCGGCCATCACCACACGGGTGGCGGTGAGCGTGCGCGGAACCTCCCGCATCACCTCTTCCGGGGTGTTCAGTTCTTTCAGTTCACGGATGCGAAGATCGTCGGTCGTGCTCAGCACGGCGGGCTCCTGTCGTTTTGAGAACCTGCCGGCCAATAAAAAAGCCGCCAGGTCTGGCGGCTTGTTCGGACGTTTGCTGCAATGTTTCAGATTGAGCGCGATCCTTCTGCCGCCAGCGAGCTGTCGTAGCTAAAGTACCAAAAATAGCTGGTGGCGACGGTGATCATGGCTGGCCATATAGCGCGCCAATGGCGCCTTGTCACCCCCCAATCGGCGCGGCAGGCAACGAGGCGCCTCAGGTGTTGCTGTTGCGCGCCGCCAGCGCCATGCCGATCAGGCTGGCGCCGCCGAACAGCAGGTTGATACCGACGAGAACGCCGATGGCCCATTCGGCCGAGCTCGGCAGCCCCGTGATCACCATGAACGAGATCGCGATATCGACGAGGCCCGAGATCAGGAGCCAGGACCAGCGGCTGCTCAACTCGCGGCGGTGCTCCAGCGCGTACATGATGGTGGCGACGCCCTCCGCGAGGAAGTAGGCGCCAAGCACGATGGTCAGCGTCAGCACGGCCTGCATCGGCCGGGCCAGCAGCAGCAGGCCGGCGAGCACGGCGAGCGCGGCCGAGACCAGCGACCACCAGAAGCCTGGCGTGCTGCGCGCCCAATAGGTGACGATCAGCCCGCCAATACCGCCGATCAGGAACATCCAGCCGAGAAAGATCGCGATCGCAAGGCTTGCGAGCGGCGGCAGGATCAGCGCCGCGACGCCGAGAACGGCGAGCAGGATGCCTTCGAACAGGAAAGCCTTCCAATGCGCCTTGACCGCCTGACTCATGACGGATTGCAGCCGTGAAAAATCCTCGGGCGATGTCATCGTCTAGCTCCTGAAACGAGAGGAGTGCGTCCTATCTAGTCCGCTCATGGCGCGCTTGCCATGCGGTGGATCAACCGCTGCCGGGCGCCGAGGAAAAACCTTCCGCGCTGGTGCGGATGCGGTTGCGGCCGAGAATGTAGATTGCCGTTGTGACAATCAGAAGCGCAAGGCCGAGCAGGATCGAGACGAAGCCGATCGGAATCAGGGCCAGCGTCAGATTGCGTTCGGGGTTGATGAGCCAGTGATGGATCGAGGTCAGCACGAAGGCGAGCCCGAGAAAGCCGACGCCGCCGCCGGCAAGCAGCAGCGCCCACATCCGGCGAAGCTGGCTGAGCCGCTCCCGCGCAACGTCGGTCCGGGGTGCGTGGTGGCGGGCGACACGCCGGACCAGGCGGATGGCGAAGGCGATCGAGCTGAAGCCGATCAAGAGGCTCGCAGCCCCCAGCCACATCCGCAAGCTGGGGTCGAGGTCCGGCATGCGCTGGAGGGTGAGCAGGGGGAAATCGAACGCCGAATGCAGCGCGAGCGGGCCTGCGAAGATCAAGAGGCGGCTGGAGAGCCGGGCCCAGTCGCGATGGTGGCGGTTCGCGCCCAGCGCCGTGCCGGCGCGCGCGATGGTCAGATAAGCGCCCGCGATGATGCCGAGCGCGCCGTGGAACGGCACCGTCAGCACGCTGCGCAGCGCGGCCAGCGAACGCCACATCTCGGCGTGCTGAACCAGATAGGCCAGGTTCTCGTAAGCGGCGAAGCCGAGGCCGACCGCGGCGCCATAGACCACGGTGTCCATGGGGTTGGCAAAAGTTCGTCGCTTGGTCGAGGAGACCATCACGATGGCGATCACCTTGACGGCTTCCTCAGGCAACGCGACGCCGAAGATCGAATGCATGGCGAGCGCCGCCCAGGGGTCGTCGGGGGCTGCGACCATCTTGGCGAAGGGAGCGCGGGCGAGGCCGAGCAGCGAGATGCTGGCGGCACCGAGCAGGAACGCGGTCCAGACCTGAGCGGGCGGGCCTGGGCGCTCTTCAGCGGCGATGACAAGCCACAGCATCAGCAGCGCCGGGGCGATGGCTGCAGTTCCGATGACGGTGGGCAACGCTTCAATCAGATACATCGGCGCCGAAAATAGGTTCCCTTGGTCCGCTAATCTACAATTGCCGATGCGACCATGTGTCATGCGCTCGCTGTCCGCTCGCTTAACGAGCGCGACAGCTTTCGTTCATCTGCCATCGTCCGTGGAGATGTAGAATACAAGCGCAATCAATTGCATGACAGAACTTGTTCGTCATCCATGGCAACGCCTGCGGGATTGATGCCGGGCGCGATTGGCAAGCCAGATCAAGGAAATGCGCAGGTTTCTTCGATTCACTGCGCACCTATTCCGGCAGACGAGTTCGGAGCCGGGACTCAATGGGTGGTGAACGGCGGCGGCGCGCCCGGGGCGACGTCGAAGGCGCCGAGATGGAATTCTTCGCCAAGGGACGCGTCCAACCCGCCCGGTTGCGCCAGCAGCGTGAACGCGGCCTGGGGGTACAGCTTCCAGATTTCCAGGTCGCCGGCGGTGATGGTGAGCCAGCCGAACGTGTACATGTAGCGTCCTGGCTCGGTGACCCGGCCGACCCTGTCCCAAGTGATCTTGTTGACTGCCATCCGGTCCCCCGATCGCAAGTCCGACGTCCGGCGTGAGGCACGGACTGTCAAAGGCTGATCCCGCAATGGGGCCGCGATAGGGCGGCGATGCGGAGGCGGGACGGCCGGAGGCTGGCCGCCGCCTGCCGGTTCAGCGCGCCGTCGAGGCCGCCTCTGCTTCGGCTGCCCGCTCCAGCTGACGGTGCGAGGCGTGGAAGACGTCGTGAACGAGGCCGATCTTCTCCAGGCTCAGGATGATCAGGCCGTTGAGATCGATCTCCCACCAGGCGTGCGAGATGTAGGCGTCCCGCGGGAAGCGGTGATGGTTGTTGTGCAGACCCTCGCCGAAGGTGAGGATCGTGGTCACGAACTCGTTGGTCGAGGCATCGTCGACCTCGAAGCGGCGATAGCCATAGGCGTGGCAGACCGAGCCGGTGAGCTGGCTGGTGAGGATCAGCAGATAAGCGCGGAGCAGGCCGGAGAACAGCACGCAGCCGATCATGGTGTGCACGCCGCCGAAAGTGTAGCCGATCACACCGGGGATGAAGACCGCCGACATCCCGTACCAGACCCAGCGCGTGCGCACGAAGAACATCGCGATGGGATCGGCGAGGATGTCCTTGGCGTAGTATTCGTTGTCGGTGGTCGCCTGGTCGAACACCCAGCTGCCTTGGGCGTGCAAGAAGCCCTTGAGCGCGCTGACATAGCGATTGCCGAAGCCGTCGAATTGCGGGCTGTGGGGATCGCCGACGTCATCGGCGTAAAGATGGTGGCGGCGGTGGTTGGCGACCCATTTGGCGATCGAGCCCTGGATCGCCATCTGGGCGATGGCGCAGAAGAAGACCCGCATGATCGGGCCGGTGCGGAAGCTGCGATGGACGAACAGGCGGTGCATGCCTGCGCCGATGCCGAACGTGGTCAGCGCGAACATCCAGACGAACGTGAACAGTTCGACCTTGCCGAGACCTTGCGTGACAGCCCAGATGATGCCGGCGACCGCGCCGACATAGAGGATGCCGAGCAGGAGATAGCTCTCGCGCAGCTTGGCTTGCACGAGCGGTCCCTCGGTGACGACGCCGGGTGGAAGCTGCGGCTTGGTGGCGGTGGACGCGTTCTGCGGGGGATCAGCCGGGACGAGCTCGGCGTCAGCGATGGACATTCCAGGACTTCCGATATGGGGGGCCCGCAATGATTGCGGACGTGCTGGATCACACCCTATCGCGCGAGGGACTCCACCTCCAGTATTTAGTTAAAGAAGAGTTAAAATTGACCGGTCCGGCTCAGGCCGACTGCTGCAGGGGCGAGCGCACGACGAGGCGGACCAGGTCATCCCGCGACTGCTTTTCGGCGAATTTGACCGCGAAGCCGTTGTCGAATTTGCGGATGACCCGCCCGACGCAGGCACCGACCGCAAGCGGAGTTCCCACCGGCGGGTCGTACTCGCAGGATATCGCGACGCCGGCCGTGGAGACGTCGATGATGAAGCAGGGATGGATGCTGCCGTCGGCGAGCGTCAGGAAGGTATGGGAGACCTGCGGAACGAAACGCGCGTCACGCCGCAGCTCCTGGACGCTGTCGTCCCTCTGCTTCTTCTCCAGCCAGGTCAGCTTTTCCGACATCCAGGCGCGCCGCGCCCGCGTCATGTCGAGCTCCATCAGGAAGCCCGCCTTCAGCGTCGCGCTGATGGTGCACTGGAATTCGCCGAAATCCTGGAAGTAGGAGGTCACGCGCTCGCCGACCTTGCCGACAACGGGCACGTCCACGATCATGCGGAACGGCGAGACGCGCTTGGTCCGGCAGGCGAAGGTGCGCAGCTTGCCCTCGCAATCGTACCAACGCGGCAGCGAGTAGCTGCCGGCCACGGTGACTTCCACTGCTCGTTGCCGGAGGAACTCTGTGACGGACATGCGCGCCAATCGTGGTTTGGGATCGTTTCCGTAATTCCACGGTAGCAATCAAATTCTAAGCAAATGATACCGTCGCTCACGAGCAGGGGTAAATTTCCGGTAAATGCGCATCAGCGCAGCGCTGCGGAAAGCGCGGCATAAGGACCCGTTATGCTGCGGGCGTTCTCACAAGATCGTCAGGAGAGTGCGTTAGTACCGCTCCGCACGGCGGCTAAGAAATCCTGACAGCACCAGCAAAGCCAGCGCGCCAACGGCCATGGCGAGCTGGACCGTCGTCCATATCAGGCCGTTCGGGGTGATCGCCAATCCCAGGGCCGGCAAGGCGCGCCGCATCGCGAGCACCGAGAGTGCTTCGACCATGGCGAGCAGAAGGGCGATGCCGGCGAGGAAGGACCAAGACTCCGTCGGAGGCATCGACGATGCGAGCCAGACGGGGACGGCGCCTTTCAGGACGGCGAGCAACGCGAACCATCCGAACCAGAATGCGGAGCGCGTGACGATGTCAGGGCCGACCGTTTCGGGCTCGAAGCGGATACCGATCCTTGCCAACGCGCCTTCAATGCGCTCGCCGTCGGTCAGGACCACGAACGCGCCGAGATAGAGCGGAATGCGCGACTGGAAGAGCAGGGCGAGAATACCGAACACGATGGCGTAGCCGACGACATCGCCGAGAATATCTTGGGTGCTTTTGCCCTGCGCAGAATCGACCTGACGCTGCGGCAGCGATCGGGCGCGTGCCAGGTGCTCCATCATTTTGGCGCGTCGGTCCGGTGAATGCTGGCGGGGATGGCCCAGCCAAGCCGGAAGGTCGGGTGTCATTGCGGACGCACCGGACGAACCTTCAATCTCGGGGTGACGCTGCGCCATGGGGCTCGACCGGTTCCAACTGACATTGGTCGGTGGCGAGCGGCGGGAAGGTTCATGCCGCTGCGGCGGAAATCGTGGCAATTGGGGAGGAAAGGCGACAGGTGTCGCGTGCGCACTGGCGCTCCCTAGCGGAATCGAACCGCTCTCTCCACCGTGAAAGGGTGGCGTCCTAACCGATAGACGAAGGGAGCAAACACAGGGCCCGGCCGTTTCCCGGCATGACCGCTGGCCGGCCGAACAGGGCCCGGCGGCTTGCAGCGGCGAACGTATAGTGGCCTTTCTGGCTCCCGGCAAGCCGTTCGGACCGGTCTTTTGGCTCCGGTGGATAGCGCCGGCCCCGAGAACATTCGGAGGCGATTTCAACGGTTTCTTAGGGTTCCCTGATTAGCGCTGGAGTGGGAGATCTTTCACCAATGCCTCCGCCGAAAAAGCGCGCAGCCCGCAAGCTGCTGTCGCAGCACGCCTGGATCACGCTCGACGGCGGCTTCGCCGCGCGGCACTGCCTGGTCCAGGACATCTCCGATTCGGGTGCCAAGATCACGCTGGACGAAGACGCCAGCCAGCTCCCGGGCGTGATCCGGCTCGCCTTCGCGCGCGATGCGCGTACGGGGCGGAGCTGTCAGGTGGTCTGGCGCCGCGGCAAATCGGCCGGCATCAAGTTCATCTGATCGCGGCCGCGGCCACCCCGATGGCGCGCAGCGCCGGTCCGGGCTAGAACGCCGACATGCGCAGGCCGCTCCTCATCCTGATCCCGCTGCTGACCACATCCGCCGCCGCCGCGGAGACCCTGCGTCTGCCGCCTGCCGAGCGGCCTCAGGCGGGCGCGACCGTTCCGCTGAAGGGCGCGGCCGGCAAGGCACGCGCCGGCTCCTGCGCGACTTACGGTCCGCGCTTCGTCATGGTCGAGGGCACCGGGACCTGCGTGAAGATCGGCGGCTCGATCAGCATCGACACCACCGTGAGGCGCTAAAGGCCATGCCGGCGGATCTGCTGCGCCTCGACCTCATCGTTCCCGTCTTGATGTATTGCGCGCTGCTGTGGTGGGTCGGCCGCGGCCTGAGCTGGACGGCGCGGCTGGCGACCGCGGTGGTGACGCTGGTGCTGATCGTCTGCGTGCTGCTGGTCGAGCGCGGCTGGCGCTAAGCCCAAAACGAAAACGCGAAAACAACCCCATGCACAGTAGCCAAGCCACGGCAAACCCTCAGCATTCCCGCACTTAGGATTTAGAGAAATAAAGTTGGTGCGTCGGGCAAAACAGGGGCATCATGTCATCGTCGAACGATGTGGCCGATTGATCGCGCGGATTGCTCACGACATCGGCGGCGCGACGAACTGCGCAAATCCAGGCCGCTTGCCGAGCTCGGCGAGCCAGCGCGTCAAATGCGGCTGCGCTGGCCGGGAGATGCCCTCGACACCGAGCCAGCGCCGCGCATAGCAGCCGAGCGCGATGTCGGCGAGGGTGAACGCATCGCCCTCGACGAAGCGGCGCGAGGAGAGCAGGCGGTCGGCGACGGCCCAGACCTCGGCGGCGGCATCGGCATCGCGCTGCACCTGGATCATGTCGCGCTCGGCGGGCGCCGTGCGCACGATGCCCCAGAACACCGGACGGTCGACCGGCTGCACCGTCGACAGCGTCCAGTCGAGCCAGCGATCGACCGAACTGCGGCTCTTCGGTGCCTCCGGATAGATCGGCGTGCCGCGACCATGCGCGCGGCAGAGATAGCGCAGGATCGAATTGGATTCCCACAGCACGAAGTCGCCCTCGACCAGCGTCGGGATCCGCGCATTCGGGTTCATCGCGAGATAGTCGGCCTCGCGCGTCCGGCCGTAACTCATGCCGGCGTCGATGCGCTCATAGGGTAAAGCGAGCTCGGTCAGGCACCACAGCACCTTCTGCACGTTGACCGAATTGGCGCGGCCCCAGATCGTCAGCTTGGTGTCAGGCATCAGGCGTCTCCCGCGGCGTTCTTCGGTGCCGTAGCCCGGATGGAGCGCAGCGCAATCCGGGGTGCTTCGACTGCGGCAGTCCCGGATTACGCTGCGCTTCATCCGGGCTACAATCCACCGGCGCGGGTGATAGCGGAATTTCCTGAAACGCGCGATGCGCGATTGCGGCGCGCCTCTCATGCAAAAAGCTCCGCACGCGGCGGAGCTTTCATTGCAAACAACTCGGCAAATTGATCCCGTCGCTCAGCGGCCGAAGAACAGCCACAACAGAATGATCACGGGGATCGGCACGCCAAGCATCCACAGCAACAGTCCTCGTCCCATCGCGTCCTCCTCCAATTGCATTGTCGTGGAGTGAACGCGGGCAGCGAGGGCTTGTTCCAGCGGCGCAAGCCTACCAGTGGCCGGTATTCGGCATCGACGTCCAGGGCTCCTGCGGCGGCTTCGGATCGCCCTTCTGCAAGAGCTCGACCGAGTGCAAATCCGGCGAGCGAACGAAGGCCATGTTGCCGTCGCGCGGCGGACGGTTGATGGTGACGCCGGCCTTCTGCAGCTTCTCGCAAGTGGCGTAGATGTCGTCGACCTCATAGGCGAGATGGCCGAAGAAGCGATCCTCGCCGTATTTCTCCTCGTCCCAATTCCAGGTGAGCTCGACCAGCGGCGCACCGCGGCTCGAGGGCTGCTTCTTCAGTGCGTCGAGATCGTCCGCCGAGCAGAGGAAGACGAGCGTGAACCGCCCCTTGTCGTTCTCGATCCGCCGCACCTCCTTCAAGCCCAGCGCATCCTGGTAAAACTTCAGCGCGACATCGAGATTGCGCACGCGCAGCATGGTGTGGAGGTATCGCATGGTTGTTGCTCCCTGGATGGACGGGGTTTGGGTCGGCGGGGCCGGCGGAGGGAGAGATAGCAGGAATTGGGGAGCAGGGGCAGAGGGCGGAGCATGCGTGGGTGAGGAGGCCCAATACCGATCGGCGTTGGCGGGCGGCGATGCGAACTAGCACGCGTACTCATAAATCGTCGGTGATGTCCGCTTCGCGCCAACCCCGACCACTTTATGCGACCGCAGCAAATGACGCGAAGGGCCAGGAGCAGAAATCGAAAACTCACTCGATCGTCCTGTCGGCACGAGAGAGTAACACGGGCGGCATTTCGACGCCGAGCATTTTGGCTGTCTTGAGATTGATGACCAGTTCGAACTTTGTTGGCTGCTCAACAGGCAACTCGGCCACCTTTGCGCCTCGTAATAGTCTTGCGACCTGCCGCGCGCATTGATCGAAGACCGCGCTGAGCCGAGGACCGTATCCCATTAGTCCGCCATCTTCCGCCTGCTCCGGCCATTGCAGAATGGCGGGCAGGCGATGGAAGGCCAGCCGATCGCGGATCAGGTACTGGAACTTCGATGCCAATATCGGCGAGGCCAGCACGTTGATCGCCTCGACCTCTTCGACCTTCATGGCGTCAATCACACGGATTAGATCTTCCTCGGATCGTGCGGCGAACGGAATGATTTCGACGCCGAGCCTCTTGGCGGCGCTTTCGAGATCGCTCATGTTTGGTATCGGGAGGCGGTCGGCGAGAGCAGCTATTCGACGGGAACCCGGCAGTGCTTCATGCAGTAACTCCAATCGCTTCGCGTCGAGCTGGAAAGCAAAGATGGCAACGCCAGTCGTGTTGCCTTCAGGATGCGGCATTGAGGCAACAAGCTTGCTGCCAAGCAAGTCGTCCGCGATCACCACAATTGGAATGCGCTGCGTTGCCTTCTGTGCTGCGCGCCCTGCTTCGGCCCCGACCGCCACTAGCACGCTCGGGCTTGTCTGGGTCAATTCAACGGCCACACTGGCATAAGATACGGCAGCCGCGCTTTCGCCACGACTCTCGATCTCAAGGTTGCTGCCTCTGACATAGCCGGCTCTAGCCAGCCCATCGAAGAAGCTGGGCGGTAAAGGTCCTAATACCGCAACGCGGTGCCGCCGGCCGGCCCGCTGCGCGTGGGCTCCGAGCGGCGATGCCGCAGCGCCAGCAATCAGCGTGATGAACTCGCGCCGCTTCATGGGGTCGTCCCAGGAGCATTTGACCGGGGCTCAATCTAGCACATCGGAAGCGGAGATGGTTGTCGCCTTCGGGTCAAAGGCGGCTCTAAGCAGCTTGCCGGCCCTGTTCGGGTTACCTTCAGGAAGCAGACCTCGCTGCGCGCTGAGCCACGGTCAGCTACGGGCCAGAAGGCGACCTGCGGTTTCAAGACGGGCTTGAGTGTTCGCAAAAAAGCGTCACCCGCAGACCTCCATCATCGCTTTGGATCTGCCATCGCCGGAAGGTAGACCCCCGCCACCGGGAACCAGCTTGCAGCCGGGTCGCACCGGCCTGCACCCAGCTCCGTTGCAGAACATCTGGCCATTGGCTTGCGGCCGTGTCGGTGTTGACTCGCCCTGCTTACGCTGTTCGTCACGCCCCTTCGATTCATCCCGCGTCGAGACGGGCTTTTTCTCCTGCACCTTCTCGCATTCATTGTCGTCATTGACGCGGTAGCCGGCGCGACAGGTGATCTTCACGCAGCCGTCGCCGTCGGCCTTGAAGCCGCGGTCGCAAACCAGCGGACAGACGCGGCCCGGCTTCGCCTTGATCGCGTCGATCGCATCGAAGCTGGCAAGCTTGGCGTCGAACTTGGTCCCGGCGTACTTGTTGAACAATGTCAGCGAGCGCTGAGAAGACGCGTTCCAATCACCGTCGGCGGCCGTTGCCAGACATCCCACCCGGCGTAGTTCTGACTGAAGCAGTTTTGCCGTCTCCCGCGGAGACGCGCTGGGTTGTGCAGCAGCCGGAGTGACCGCGGCGACCTTCTGTTCCCCCTCCGCTTGCCCCTTCTTTTCCGCCGCCTGTTGGGCGTTGAGTTCGGCGGCCATCTTGTCCTTGGCGATCCTATCTGCCTGAGCCTTCTCGGCGACCTGCTTGTCGGCCATAGCTTTTGCCACGGCAGCTTCGGCATCCTTGCGCCGCTGTTCGGCTGCCGCTGCTTTTGCTTCCTCGATCTGCTTCGCCTTCTCGGCAGCGAGCCGCGCATCCTCGGCTGCCTTGGCAGCGGCTGCGGCCTTGTCCTGTTCCGCCTTCTTGGCTCGCTCGGCCACAAGACGGGCCTTCTCATCCTCAGCCTGTCGGGCTTTTTCTGCGGCTGCTGAGCGAGCTTCCTCTGCCGTGATCCTGCTCAACTGCCCCTTGGCGAGACTGGCGTAAAAACCATCGGGGTATTGCGCGAGGAAAGCCGTCCAGACCTCTCGCGTGGCTATCTGCAACGCCAGCTCATAGTCGCGTCGAACCGAATCCTGCGGGTTCGGCTGCGGTCCAACCGCAACCGGCTTGGTCGGGATGAGCGGGACATCATCGCCACCAAGCGAGCCGTAAACATACGGCTCCTGCTTGTAGCCAGTGCTCTTCAAGACGTCGTCGCGCACGAAGCCAAACGCCTTGCGCAGGTCGAGGCCGGGTGTGGGCAGCCGCTCGACGAGGGCGGCGGCAAACGGGCTATTCTTAGAATCGCCGTCCGAGGCAGTAGAGCCTGCCTTCGCGGCGAACGCGATCATCGTGTTAGGGCTGGTCGGCTCCACCTTAGCAAGGCCGCGTCCGATGGCGCGCGCGGCGACGGTTCGCTTCATCGTCTTAGCGAAGGGGTTGTCTCGGCAGGCGTCGAGAATGATAAGGCGAAGTTGCTTGGCGGGCTCGACTGCGAATAGCGCACGGTCCAGCGCAACAGTTTCGTCAAGGACATCGCCGTCCGTTTCGAGTGTCGCATCTGTGGGGATCAAATAATTATTGCCATCCAACTCGATGCCATGCCCGGCGTAATACACCACCGCGACCTCGGCATCGCGCGTCCTGTTGGCGAAGTCGCGCAACGATCTGCGCATTTCGGCGGCGCTCACATCTAGCTTGATTTCGACGCTGTCGAAGCCTGCCTTCTTGAACATGCCGCCGACCAGTGCCGCATCGTTCATGGGGTTGGAAAGACGGGGCACGCTCTTATAGGCAGAGTTGCCAATGACGAGAGCGACGCGACGCTCGGCATGAGCCGATCCACAGGTCAACCAAATGAAAAGAGACAATAAAGACCAGCGAAAAGCGCCCATGGTAGCCCCGGAGAATATGTGCGCAGGGTATGCGGAGGCTGCCGAAACGCAAGCGTCGGTACTGTGACATTAGTCACACTGTGCCCCCAAAGCAGTGTCGATCTGCAAGATTCCAAGTCCGCTTTGGGTCATTTCCGACGGATTGAGCGGAGGATGTTGGCTGGTTGACGTCCGCTTCTTCCCGAAAGCGCCCGAGCTTGGTCAGCCAAGAGCGTTGCGTTTGGCCGGACGCCCATGATTCAAACTCCCATACTTGGAAATTCGAATCATGCGCTACGAACTCGCCGATGACGAATGGGCTGCCATCAAGCCGATGCTGCCAAACAAGCCGCGCGGCGTTCCTCGGAATTACGGTGACAGTGCACTAAATTCATGTCGCACGGCTTCTTGGCCATGATGAAGCCATGGCCCGTCTTGCTCGTGTTGAATTACGGTGACGGTGCATCAATTCACGCTGTACGCCAATGTGGATCGTCGAGGCCGCAGAGCCAGCCCCTTACCTCCCGAGCCGAAGTACGCTTCGGAATATCGTCGGCTAAATCAGAACGCGAACCACGCCAGCACCGCGACGACCGGGAGAATGGCCACGCCGAAAAGCACGAGCGGTGCGGGTTCGTTGCCTGTGCGGTCACTCATGACGGCCTCCTAAAGGACAGCCCCGCAAGCGGCGGCGCCACGGGGCTGTCAGTGCCGGCACGCAAGGGGGAGAATGCCGGCACTGCTTAATCGGTGAAATTCCGATCGGCTGGACTTGTTCCTAAGGGCGCTGCGCCGAGTCCGAACGGCGCTCTGATGCAAGAAGCCTGGCCTCACTCCGGGTCGGCGTCCTCGTCGCCGTTCTCGAGCTGAGCCCGATATTCCTGCGCAGCTTTCAACAGCGCTTCTCTGATTTCGCCGTCCGCCGTCTGGGCGGCGAGGGCTTCGGCACGGTCGGCCTGGTGCTGCAGCGATTCCTTGGTCATGCATGGGCCAACTCGGCCGACAGCGCGCCGTTCCTTACGCCGCCTTCTCGACACCCTTTGCGATGATCTCGACTTCGAAATAGCCCATGTCGCGGAGCTCGGCGGCCTTCTTCTCGGCCGCTTCCCTGGTGTCTCTCTTCAAAATGATCTGCCCCGCTCCATCGCGGGCGCAAACGAAATAAGGCATTTTCGATTCCCAATTTCGTTTGCATACACACGGCACCAGGTTTCCGCAATTCTACGGCTCACTCCTCCAGCCCGGCCTTTTGCCGCATCTTGTCGATCAGCTCGGAGGCCTCGGCCTTCGTCAGCTCGTCCCCCGGCGGGCTCTCGTGCGCCTGCTCGGCGAGGGTCTTGAGATAGGATTCCTGGGCTCCCGTCATCGGATCATCGCCGGAAACCCAGTCTTTTGGGTCCTTCTGGGTGTTGTCCGCCATAGCATGTCTCCTTTTCCTTTTCCGTCCAACGTCGGACTCGACTCTTCGTTCCGTTTTTGTTCTCTTGGTGCCATATTCAAATCGCGAGGCGGAACATGCCGGACCTGGACACTGTCAGGCGGGAGATCGAACGGATGCGCATCCAGATGGGCAGGCAGAGGAAGGACATCCTGCAGCTGCAGCGGGCGGGTCTCGGGACGGCCTCGGCCGAAGCGCTGCTGTCGCGGATGGAGGCGAAGGTCGAAGATCTATGCGCACAGCGCGACGCGCTGAAGGTGGCGCAGCCGCGCGCGGCCAAGGGCAGGGTGCTCGGTGGGAGGACATGGTGAGCAGGCGATGGTTCGACGACGAAAGAGAGCTATCGCCCTTCCTCGCCGCACTCGAGGACGTTCGCCGCAAGGCAACGCGGGAAGGGTGGTGCTACGCCCACGTCCAGGCCATCATCGTGGCCATCGACCAGTACGCGGAAGCCGCGACCGGCAACCGTGAGTATTTCCTGAACAAGCCGGTCTCGATCGGTGACAGCCGGAAAGTGGGAGACATTCCCTAGCGGGAGCTACTTAACGCGCGGGTCGTGGCGGTTGAACCCTGCCGACGACGGCGCGACCAATCGTTATGCTTCAAGCCCTGCTCAGCGCCATCGTGGATGTCCGCCTGCCTGCCGCATCGAGCGCCGTCGTCAGGTTCTTCGGCCTGGAAAACGCCGTCGAAATCGCGACGGCTGTCGTCGGCCTCGGCTGTATCCTGATCGGCTCTGCGGTCTTTTTGCTGGAGCATTGACGAGGGAGCGTCGTGAAGACGATCACATTGCTTGCCGTGGCGGCGATGCTGCTGCTGGAGGCCTTCGGCCCGACGTCGAGCGTCGGCGGCTCAATGACCTTCATGCTGGTCTTTGTTGTCGTGATGTTGGCGGTCGCGATTTACGAGGCCTGGTCGAACAGGCGCGGGGCGATCGGATGGGTCGTCAATGTTTTTGCCAGCGCTTTTGGCGCTCTGGTTGCGATTGCCCTGGTCGGAATGGCGATGGACATCCTGCTCCCGTACCTTCGCCTCGAAGGCTCGCTCGCCTCGTCGCAGCATCCCCTGAAGTATGTCGTGGTCGCGGCCGTTGCGCTTCTCATGGTGCTGGGATCATGGATCCCGCTCCAGGTCTTGAACCGGTTGCGCTGATAGACCTCGGCAGCCCCAGGGGACGACAGCCGAGGCCGACACCTTCGCTGCTTGCAGCTAGGCCGCAATTCGTTGTTCGACCGGGGCTGTCAGCAGCTTGAGCGCTTGGGCGTGTTGCAGGTCGGGGACCGCGATGGCCGTGTGGCTGTAAATCGCATGGCTCCGTGATTTTGCAATCGTGTCCAGGATCTGGCTGCCCTTGATGACGTGAAGGCCCATGCCCTCGTCAGTGGGGAAGATCGCCAGGACCACATCATAGGCCGCGATGACGGCTCTGAGCGCTTCGGCCTTGTCCTCGGCGACGTCGACAAACACACGAACATCAGCCGCAAGTTCACGCAGCTCGTTAAAATCCAGCACTGTCAGGATACTCCAACGCAACGATACTGAAGTGAGCTTGGCGGCGTTGGGTTACTGAAGTGTCAACAAGGCAAGCCGAGCCACAAGTTTCACGCCGAGGTGACCTTCACGCTCTAAAGCGCGATGCGATTAGGATGAATCGCCATCGCGCTTTAGGTTGTTGTTTAAGCATGATCTTTTCGGAAAACCACCGCGCACTTTGCGCTAACGCGGCCCTCCGGGTCCGGACCATGCTCTAGCGCTTTGCGTCCTCGTTGCGCAGCCGGGCCCCCGCAGCCTCGTCCACCAGGTTCAAGGCGAGGCCGTCATAGCTCAGCTTGAGCCCGCGGCCGACGATCCATGTCCATCCCTCCCGGTCCTTGATGGCTTGCGCGTTGAACTGGTCGGAGATCGATTTGACGGCAGTGTCCTGCGACCCCGGATTGTTCAGCGTCGCATTGACGCGCCGGATCGGGTGCCTGGCGTCGGCCTCGTCGCTGTCGACTGTGACCTTGGCGCCGTTGATGTCGCATTCGAGGGTATGTGAGCTGCGGCTCTGGCGGCAAAGATAGTGGCGTTGACTGACGAGCTTGCTGGTCTCGTCGAACGTCATCCCGGGCGAGAAGCCGAAGATGTCGGACTTTTTCACGAGGGCGAGGGACGCAGGCTTCAGGAAGCTCGGCTGGATCGCGACGAGGGCTGCCACGACAATGACGATCAAGCCTGCGACGACGATAGCGACCTTCATGAGCACCCCACGAGACAACTTCAGACCCTTATATCAGCCGGGGCATTCTGCCATGCCCCCAAAAGCGAAAACCCCGCCTGGGGGAAGCGGGGCCTTCTGGTGGGGTGAAGCTTGGGGACTTCAATGATAAGACGCGCCAGCCGCCGAATGGTTCAAACAGGACAGAGATAACCCTGCGGCATCTTGCACAGGAAGCAGGGAACCCCGGAGAAGCCCTGCTTGCGTTTTCGGCCTCGATGGGTTCTAAGCCCCGTCACTTCATGACCTCTGGCATGAAATCAGCAGCGCGTCCCCGCGCTTCAAGCCGCGTCCACAGCAGAGTTGCTCGCGCGCACAAAAGGAATTCAGACATGGCGAAGATGACGAAGACTCAATTGATTGATGCAATTGCCGAGGGCACGCAGCTGTCGAAGAACGACGTGAAGTCGGTAATCGAGTACATGGCCACCGTCGGCTACAAGGAGCTCAACGAGTCCGGCGAGTTCGTCATTCCCGGTTTCGTCAAGATGTCGGTCGTGAACAAGCCGGCGACCGAAGCCCGCATGGGCGTCAATCCCTTCACCAAGGAGCCGATGCAGTTTGCGGCCAAGCCAGCGAGCAAGTCGGTCAAGGCCTCGCCGCTGAAGGTGGCCAAGGATTCCGTCTAGGGCGCTGCCGAGGTCGTTGCGACGGGCTTTTTCATGAACCGGCGCAACGATCAACGGCTAAAGACAAGGTGATGCTCGGCGACGGCGATGTCGAACATCACCACGACGATCAGGACAAATTACAGAGAGCGCCTGTCGGCCTGACCGGGCGCGCTCTGCGGTCTCCCGCAAGCCGGGCAGGCCGAAAGTCCGATCGGGATCTCGTTCTCACAGAACTCGCAGATCATCGGCGCCTCTGGCAGTCAGCGACGGCCTCAAAAGAAAAACCCCGCGCTTTCGCACGGGGCTCTTCTGGCTGACGGCGTTGGGATTTCAGCGCCTGGCCGCCAGCCGTACGTCTAACTTAAAGTTGAAAATCCAAAAAGCAACAGCGCCGCGATGACGAATATGTTCGTGCACCGCGGCGCTGCCATATGACTGGGCGCTGAAATCCCCAGCTCCCATGGGTCCGCACGGCGCCGAAAAGGTTCACCGCGAATGCCCAGGGAAAACCCCCAGCGAGGGCTGGACTTTTTGTTCTCATTTTGTTCTAGTGAGCCGCCTTAGGTCAATCGCTTGGAGGTGACTCATGACCGTCGAAAAGCAGCGTGAAGTGATCAGGCTCTGGAACGAGCTCAGGAAGCTCGAGGGGCCGGCCGCGGAAGAGCTCCGCATCCAGATCCTGGAATGCTTCTCGCAGCAGGGCAAAACGAAGCGCGCGGCCTGATCGCGGCTTACGCAGCGAGGGGCGGGGACGACACGACCCACCTGAAGCTTGCTTCGGCAGTTTCCCGGATCGCCCGCAAACATTCGCCGCTGATGTCTTGGGAACGAACATGTGCCATCAGCGTTCGGCCTGCATGACATGCCCGCGATGCGCCAAGCCGATGATTGCGATCTGCGCCAAGAGCTTTCGATGCGAACCTTGCCGCGAGATCGTCATCGTGTTCGCGGTCGTCTCGAAATTCCTGTCGCCGAAGATCGTGCCGACGACCGCTGAAGACGTTGCGTCGCGCGCCTTCATCCATCGTTAGGAATCACTCCGCGCCGATTTTTCCGACTCCGATTCGTTCTTCGAGAACGAAATGGAGTCGGATGCAGAACGTGTTGCACCTGCCGGCGGCAATGCGGCCGCGCGTGTCAGAACGATACAGCGTGAGGCGACGCACAGTCCCCCATGTCTCTTCCGTCATGAGTGGGGCGGCGATGGAGAGCGACATGGATGCCTGCTGGTTTCTCGCCGAGATCGCCAAAGTGTTCTGGTGCGATCGGCACCCGCGTTTGCGCAAAGGCAAGCCCTCGGTGCCGCAGGTGCCGCCGGGATCGACGTCTCCTGATGCGTCGTCTCCTGATAAGTCCTGATCGGATCGCCGCGCGCGTCATCCGCACGTTTGTTAAGAACTGCTCCGCGCCGATTTCTTCGATTCCGATTCGTTCCTTGAGAACGAAACGGTGTCGAAGCTGGAACAAAGCCGGTCGGCAAGCCGCGGGCCCATCGCATCCTTGGGCCTTGCGCGATACGGAAAGCAGCTCGCCCGTGACTGGACGCGTTCCGCAAACTCCTAACGATCATTTTGCGCGAAAGCGATAACCCTATTCGGTTAGGTTAAAAGCCCAATCGCGTTGCGCTTGCCGCTGCTTGGGATAGGTGTCTGGCAAAGAGAAGCAAGAAACGACTTTGCCAAGAGCAATTTTATCATGACGCCCTTTTCAGAGCCGTCCTTTTACCAAGGCGACCGGCACACCTACCGGCGTGTCGCCATCGTCGGCACGCTGTTCTGTCTCGCTTTCGTGGTGGTCAGCTTCTCGCTGCGGCCGCAGGTCGATGACACGCGCGTTGCGGTCAAGGCCGACCGGCTGGTGCGCACGGCGGGCCAAGCGGCGCACGCCCACTAATGCGGCGCACGCCAATTAATGCGGGGCACGCCAGCTAGAGCGGCGCACGTCGATTAGCGCTCGTCGCTGTAGACGCGATCGTCGGCTGGCGCCTGCGGGCCCGCGGTGCCGCGCGAGGCAAGCGCCACGAAGCCGGCATAGCCGGACAGGTTGAGCAAGACTTCGAGCCACGCGGGCATGTCGGCCTCTCCGCTCTGCGTGAGAAAGGACTCAACGTCCGCGCGCAATCCTGGTTCCCTGCTCCTCGCGAAGAAACTAGACCGGAGAGGAGGGGTCGAGCCGGCGCCCGAGGGTGGCAACGGATTCGCTCGACGGCTGCTCTTTCAGGAACTCGGCGATGGCCCGCGCCAGCTCGCGGTCACTCATCGGCGTCGGCGGCGAGCGCAGCGCGCCGACCCCGAAGCTGCGGACGATCTCGTCGTAGTGCTGATCGTCGGATCTGGGAACCATCTTGCGGATACGGGCCAGCAAAGCAGATAAGGGCAAACCTTCCTCCATCGTTCGCCCCGCTGGCAGCAATCGTCTTGTGCTGCCATCTGCTCTCCGTGAAACTGAAAACCCCGCCAGCATCGCGGAGATGCTGACGGGGCTTCGTGCTGTTGCCTCTACCCGGATGGCGGAGGCTCCCGCACTTGAAGCGACAATGCGCGACCTGCGATTTCGTTCCGGACTCCATCGACTTTATTTTGCGGCGACCGGTTCCGCATCCTGCGCGCAACCATCGCAGGCGCTTCTCGTTATCTCCGCAAGACGCGAAGGAGGAGAGCATGAAGAAGACACTCGCAGTTCTGGCCACCGTCGCAGCCGTCGGCGTGAGCGCGGTTGCAGCCCCGGCGCCTGCCGAGGCGCGCGGGCGCGGCGGTATCGGCCCGGGCCTCGCATTCGGCCTCGCCGCCGGCGCGATCACCGCGGGCGCGGTCGCAGCGTCGCACCCATACGGCTATTACGGTCCCCGCTACGGCTATTATGACAGCCCCAGCTACTATTACGGGTCTGGCCCCTACGCCTATTACGGCGGCGGACCCTACTACCGGCACCATCACCATTGGCGCCATTGGTAAGTGGCAAGCGAAAAGCCCGGAGCCATGCTCCGGGCTTTTTTCATGCGCATCGATCAGACGTATCTTACGGCCAAAGCGAGGGCCGTTCGACCTTGCGGGCGTTCTCTAGCGTCGACACGAAATACTCCTCGCGCTCACGCTTGAATTTTTCCTGCGTGGCACGGAAGGCGGCAACACGGGCGGCGATCTCGTCGCGCTCACGGGCTTTGCGTTCTTCGTCTTCGGTCATAGCCATCCCCTCGGTTTTTACTACTGAGCTCAAGCACTGCCGCCGCATCGTGTTGAGTCGCATTCACACACCCATTGATCCTCCTGAATGGGGCGTCAATGGGGACGAGGCATTGCAGGATTGTGATATGCGAAGGCCGGAAAAAATTGCCGAGCGCATCGCGTTAGCGCTTGATAAGAGCGTCAACAATCTTGCCGCTTGCGCATGTTGCTGCCAGGGCAAAAACGAATCGGGAGGCCGCGATTGATTGCATCGGATCTTCAGAGCGGCGTTGAACGGCTCGGCGACATGATCGCCGAGGCCAGGACCATCGTGCCCTTCACCGGCGCCGGCATCTCGACTGAGTGCGGCATTCCCGACTTCCGTTCGCCCGGCGGAATTTGGACGCGCAACCGTCCGATCCCGTTCGACGAATTCGTCGCGAACCAGGAGGCGCGAGACGAATCCTGGCGTCGCCGTTTTGCGATGGAGGAGGTCTTTGTGGCGGCGAAGCCCGGCCGCGGCCATCGCGCGCTGGCCTCGCTCTACCGCGCGGGCAAGGTTCCCGCCGTCATCACCCAGAACATCGACAATCTGCACCAGGCCTCCGGCTTCGCCGGCGAGCACGTGGTTGAACTTCACGGCAACACTACTTATGCGCGTTGCATCGGATGCGGACAGGCCTATCCGCTCGACTGGGTGAAGCGCCGCTTCGACGACGACGGCGCCGCGCCCAACTGCACCGCCTGCTACGAGCCGGTGAAGACCGCCACGATCTCCTTCGGCCAGATGATGCCGGACGAGGAAATGCAGCGCGCGACCGCGTTGTCGCGCGCCTGCGACCTCTTCATCGCGATCGGTTCCTCGCTCGTGGTGTGGCCGGCGGCGGGCTTTCCGATGATGGCGAAGAACGCCGGCGCACGTCTGGTGATCATCAATCGCGAGCCGACCGAACAGGACGACATCGCCGATCTCGTCATCCACCACGACATCGGCGAAACGCTCGGGCCCTTTGCCGGCAATTGAGGCATCAGTTTGATTCGCGGCGGTGCAAGCTGTTCATAGGTTCCGGCGAATCTCTTTTTTGTCTATGCCTCGCAACCGGGAGTGTTATCTTTTGAGTCGAAAGATTCGCGTCGCGTCCAGTTGAGAAGGTTCTCGAAAGACGCGTGATTCGACACCGCTGCTGAGGCGGGTCGCATGACAGTGTGGGGTCCGGGGTTATGGGGTCGTCGGACGGATTTGAGTCCAAGAAGCTCGGAGTTCCCGGGCAGGGAGTATCGTCCGGGCGGATCGCGCCGGGCGAACACGGCAGCGCCGGTCGCGACAGCGCGCTCAGTCCCTTCAGCGGGTTGGGTGAGGCCAGCGCCAATCTCGTCGAAGTCCATGGCGTCATCAAATGGTTCGACGCCTCCAAAGGCTACGGCTTCATCGTTCCCGACAACGGCTGGCCGGACGTGCTCCTGCACGTTACCGTGCTTAGGCGCGACGGCTTCCAGACCGCCTATGAGGGCGCCCGCATCGTCGTCGAGTGCATTCAGCGCGCGAAGGGTTACCAGGCGTTCCGCGTGGTCTCGATGGACGAGTCGACCGCGATCCATCCGGCGCAGATGCTTCCGCCGCGCACCCATGTCACGGTCACCGCGACCAGCGGACTGGAACGGGCCCAGGTCAAATGGTTCAACCGGCTGCGCGGCTTCGGCTTCCTGACGTGCGGCGAGGGTACGCCCGACATCTTTGTGCACATGGAGACGCTGCGCCGCTTCGGCATGACCGAGCTCAGGCCCGGCCAGTATGTCCTGGTCCGCTTCGGGCCCGGCTCCAAGGGCATGATGGCGGCCGAGATCCATCCCGAGACCGGATCGCCGGGATTGCAGTCGCACTAACGGCGACTAGGGCGCTATTACGAGTCCCGCAATCGTGAGCAGGGGCGCGCCGGCAGGCCGGCGCGCCTCTGGCTTTTCAGGCGATCGCCGCGTAAGGACTGGTTCCCGTCCCACGCCTCGAGTGTCCCCCATGAATCTTGATCGGAACGCTGTCTGGTCCGCTCTGAAGGGCTGGCTTGCCGCCATCCTCGTCATCGCCGGCTGTGCAGTCGCCAGCGTGCCCGCGGGCGCCGCCAGCTTCCAGCCGCTGGAGATCGTCACCAAGAACGGCGTGCAGGTGTTCTCGGTGGAAATGGCGACGACCGAGGAGGAGAAGCAGACCGGCCTGATGTACCGCAAGGAATTGGCCGACGGCAAAGGCATGCTGTTCGACTTCAATCCCGAGCAGGAAATCTCGATGTGGATGAAGAACACCTATGTCTCGCTCGACATGATCTTCATCGGCGCCAACGGCCGCATCCTGCGCATCGCCGAGAACACCGAGCCGATGTCGACGAAAATCATCTCGTCCCGGGGACCCGCCCGGGCCGTGCTGGAGGTGGTGGCGGGAACGGCGCAGAAATACGGCATCCGCCCCGGCGACCGCGTCGGCCACCCGCTGTTCGGCAGCAAATAGGGCAGGCAGGCGAGGGCGTTGCCAGCCTTGCTGGCGCGAGTTTGTAAGCTTGCTGGCGCCTTTGGAAGCGTGTATCGACGGGGCTCGCCGGACATTCGGGGTATAGCGCAGCCTGGTAGCGCGGCAGTTTTGGGTACTGCAGGTCGTTGGTTCGAATCCAGCTGCCCCGACCAGTCCCGACCTCCCTCCGGGGGATTCTCGAGCCAGATGCCCGCCAGCTTGAGCTTCTAGCTTCCCGCCGCTGCGTTCAGAATAAGAGCCAATTGACCAGGCGCCAGGCGAACCAGGCGAGGGCGCCGATCCAGGCCAGCATCGCTATCCCCGCAAGGCCGAGCCCACAGAATGCGAGCAGAGAGCTTCCGGGCTCCGGCGTCTCGGCGAGTTTCTCAGGCGTATCGACGTGGCACGCTTGCCCTGCCGCCTGCTGTTCATTGGTTTCGGCTCGTTCGCGAAAATTCACCGGCCACGCTCCAGCTCACATGGACATGAGGGCAGGCGGGCGCGCGCGGATCGCGGACACCTCGGATGCCCTGATAGACGGGAAAAAGCTGCAACGCGGCGCGCAGTGATTGGTTGCTGTCCGGCGAAGGGCGCGAGAATAGAATTCTGCCCGCATCGGCATGACCGAGCGTCCAGACCTCGACGAGCGCGCAACGCACGCTCCAAGTCCGATGCCCAGGCTGCGTCAAGCGCAAGCGCCGGCCCCTGATCCGATCGCGGCGCGCCTCGGACCGGGGCAGAATTGCCGACGCCGCATCGAACCTTTGGCTGTCGCCATAGACATATGTGTGTTGGGGATTTCAGCGCCCAATGTCTAAACGGACGCCGCCAAGCGATGATATTCCGCTTGCGCGGCGTTGCGCTTTTCGGACGCCATTTTCGTCAGATCCGGCCGATCAACCCGAGGCGTGCCAGCCTGGCGGAAACGGGACGAAGGGCCAGATCATCTGGTTGTCGTTGGCGGCTTGCGGCGGCTCTTGCGCCGGCGACTTTGCGACCGCTGCCATTCGCAGCGCCAGGCGCAGACGTGCATAGTGCAAATTCATTTTGGTCGTCCCGACGAATCGTCTCGAAATTCAATTACAAAATCTGACGTCCGCTCAATCAAATTGCCACGCGCCCGGCGCGACCATCTCAAATCACGAAACACTCTAAAAAAATCGACGCTCTCTTTCAACCGATTCCGGTCCGAAGCCACGAGAGGTAAGGTTGACCGGTTAGGTTAAGGACAAGCGGTTGTTGCGGCCGCTTTGGCGATCGTTATCAAATCGGTATTGGCCTGCGATGGGCTGCCTGCAATTCGAGCTCACACAAGGTCACGGTTCGTCGCAGCGCGCGTATCCTGTGAGTTCTGCGCCATGTCTTTCGATCGCAACTTCAAAACCGCCGATCCGCAATCGAGCTGGAGCGAGATCTGGCACCTCTGGACCGTGATCGTGCCCCGCCGCTCGATCAACGGGCAGCTCGTGGTCGGCAAGGTCTGGCGGCGTCATGACGGCCGCGATTGGATCTACAGGAAATTCACCGAGTTCGACGGCGAGGAGGCGGCCTGACGCGCGATGGGCCTGGAATGAGCCAACATCGCGCTTCAGCGTAGAACGGCAGCGTTGCCGGCTCAGGCCGCCTTCGCCGCGGTTGCTGCCGGCTTGGGCGGCGGCGGCTTCAGCGGCTTGTCCTGCTTCTTCGACCACGAGATGTAATAGGCCACCGTCGTCATGATCGCGATGCCGGCGACGCTGACGAAGATCTGCGCGAGCAGCGAGCCCGAGCTCATCGAGAGCTCGAAATGCCCGACGAACGACAGGAACACGCCGACGCAGAACACGGCGAGCGACTGCTGGCCGCAGACGATCAAGGGATCGAACACCTTCCATTCGAGCCCCGGCCATTCCTTCGGCACGAAGCGGATCACGAGGATCACGATCACGACGAAGTGGATGAAGCGATAGGGCGCGAGGTTGGTCTTGTCGTTCGGGTTGAAGGCCGAGAACAGCCACTCCGGGAACATGCCGCCGAAAGCGGGGAAGCGGCCGGCCATGGTCATGACCAGCGCGAACAGGAGATAGCCGAGGCAGAGGTAGAGCGTGACCGGCGCGTTGATCAGCGTCATCGAGCGGCGCGCGCCGCCCATCGCGCACCAGGCGCCGAACACGAACAGCACCTGCCAGCAATAGGGGTTGAAGTACCACTGGCCGGCCGGATAGGCGTTCAGATTCCAGCCGAAGTGACGCGCGACCAGCCATAGCACGATCGACAGCACCATCGTGAGGTCGGGCTTGCGCAGCATGAACCACAGTACCGGCGGGAACAGCCCCATCAGCACGATGTAGAGCGGCAGCACGTCGAGATTGAGCGGCTTGAAGCGGAGGAACAGGCCCTGGCGAAGCGTCTCGGTGGCGTTGTCGACGAGGCCGGCGACGTTGAACTCGTTGATCATCTCGGAATCGCCGAAGCGCAGCGCCAGATAGCTGATCGAGGCGATATAGATCACGAACAGGATGATATGGGCGACATAGAGCTGCCAGACGCGCTTGGTGAGCCTGGTGGCGCCCACGAGGAAGCCGCGGTCCAGCATCATCCGCGCATAGACGAAGGAGGCGGTGTAGCCGGAGATGAAGACGAACAGGTCCGCGGCGTCGGAAAAGCCGTAATTGCGCGTCGTGATCCAGTTCACGACGTTGTCGGGAATGTGGTCGAGGAAGATCGCCCAATTCGCGACCCCGCGAAACAGGTCGAGCCTGAGGTCACGGCCTTTGTCAGGGAGCGTGGCATTGATGTTCAGGAAGGACATGCGACGGGAGCTCTCGGAGGGGACGGTTACACTGATGTCGGCGAGGCAGCGCGGCTGGGCGGGACCCCAGCGCGGAAGGCGGGTACGCAATTGTCACGGTGCAGCATAATGACTATACCGTTGGCGAGGAGGCCGGGGCCCCGGAATCACCGATCAGTTCCCAATCGGTGTCTCTATACTATCCCTGAGGTTTCCACCAACTGCTACCGTGACGCATCGAAATCGAACGATAAAGACGAAGAGGCCGGACCGCCAATGACCGCACGGATTTTCAAACCTGCCAAGAACGCGATGCAATCCGGACGCTCCAAGACCAGGGAATGGCAGCTCGACTACGAGCCGGAGCAGCCGCGCTCGGTCGAGCCGCTGATGGGCTGGACTTCGTCAGGTGACATGAAGCAGCAGATCACGCTGCGCTTCCACTCCAAGGAGGAGGCGATCGCCTATTGCGAGCGCAAGGGCATCGCCTACCAGGTGATCGAGCCGCAGGATTCGATCCGCCGCCCGGTCGCCTATGCCGATAATTTCTCGTTCCGCCGCGGCGAGCCCTGGACGCATTGAGGGGGACAGGCGGCTAGGCCACCTGCCGAGGACTTGGTGAACCGTCACGCCCGGGCCCGGCCATGACGATGGAGCCGCTGCTCGCGTAAGCCCTTGGCACCCATTCCGCCCCATGCTTCGCTGCCCCGCGTGACACGACCAAAACGAGGTGGGGTATGGCGGGGCGGGACCAGCTCGACAGCGTCGATCTGAAGATATTATCCGAGCTGCAGCAGGACGGACGGGTGCGCAACAACGAACTGGCGCTGCGGGTCGGCGTGTCCGCGCCCAACTGCCTGCGTCGGCTGAAATCGCTGTTCAGCCGCGGCGTGATCCGGGCGGTGCGCGCGGTCATCGACGAGCGGCGGCTCGGCTATGAGGTGGTGTCGTTCGTCTCGATCCAGCTCGGCAGCCAGGCCCAGCCGGTGCTGGAGGCGTTCGAGAGCTCGATCGCCGCGATCCCGCGCATCCAGCAGTGCTGGCGGATTTCAGGCGACACCGACTATCTCCTCAAATGCGTGGCGCCGAGCGTCGAGAGCATGCACCGGCAGCTGCTGCATTTCGCGGCAATGCCTGATGTGAAGAACGTTCGCAGTTTCCCTGTGTTGGGGGTTGCCAAGGATATCCCGCTGCCGTTGCAGGACGTCGCGGCAGCCGCGTCGGCGGGTTAGGGGACACACGCTCCCGGCGTGCCGGCTCATAAAAGTAGTAGACCGTCATAAAAGCTTAGTAACTCACATAACTGTGACATGTGATTTGCGAAGTCCTGCAATGCGCTGGACCGTGATTGCCGGGATCAGTGCGCCGCCTAGATGCAAGGTGTGGACCCTCAGCCTGCGTCGCATGCCGAGGACTCTTTTGTGGGACCCTGAAGCAGGAAAAGACAAGATGACCTCGACCTCGAAGACGTTCGTCGCATCCGCTGCGACGCTGTTCGCCTCCGCGTTTCTCATGATGACCGCGCCGGCCGCGCAGGCGGAAGAATACTGCATCACCAACGGCGCCCAGGCCGCTCATCGTTGCGGCTATCCGACGATGGAAACCTGCCGCGCTGCGGCCGGTGGTATCGGCGGCGTGTGTTCGCAGAGCGGCGCGAAGAGCACCAACGATTCTCTCGCTTATCAGCCGAAGCACTCGCAGTCGCGCCCCAAGCTTCGACCCGGCGCGCAGACCAACTCCAACTGACGCCCGAATTCGAAACCGGTTTTGAGGGTTTGCGGCCTCCGAGGTTTTTATCTCGGGGGCCGTAAATTCATGAGAGGCGCGCGAGATCGCGTGCACGTCTCAGCGCAAGCCTCAGCCCCTGGCACGGCCGAAGGGTAAGTACGTCGGCCGCAAAATTAGATGCGGCCGTGTGAACTCCTTCACAGAGCAGCAATCTGCACGGGTCCATGCTTCCCAGAGATCGCCCGAATTGTAGATGGGCCGGATTGTACCCAGGGGAAGCGCGTCATGGCTCCCAACCCGATTTTCATCAGTCACCGGTCTGAATACGGCCGGACAGCCCGTGCGATGAAGAAGGTCATTGAAACCGCTTCGCATGGACAAATCGATGTCTTCATTTCGGAGGACATCCCGCGCGGCAATGAATGGCGGTCTTCTATCGAGCATCATCTTCGCACAGCGCAAAGCCTGTTTCTGCTCTACGGCGCGCCCTATGAGGACTGGTCCTGGTGCTTTTATGAAGCCGGATATTTTGCCGCCGCAAAACCGGCAGCCACCGACCGCCGGATCTTCTGCCTGATCCGCCCGAACGTGAACCCGCCGGGTCCGCTCAGCCACTTGCAGATGCTGACGAGCAAGGATCAACTCATCAGGGAGTTGATCGGCATTTTCGAGAGGAACGCCATCGACGTCGATGCCAACGAGTTGCGCGGGCTGGTCGGCAAGCTGGATAGCGGTCTGTTCGGCGAGATTCGCGAATTCGACGGCTATCCGCGCGTGCATTTCGTGGCGACCGACGCCGAACTCGCCCATGGGCAGATTCCACCTGCAGCCCAGTTCACCGGCGACGACAATGTGCTCGGCGATCTCTTCACCATCCAGGCGCAGTCCGTGCCCTGGTGCAAGGTCCAGAAGCTGGCAAATACGGAAACTGGAAGGCAGAACTTCGTCTACAAATGGCTCGAGGAAACCGCGCAGATACTGCTTGCGGCGCGCGAGAACGAGTTCATTGCGCCGCAGGCCGTGCTGATCGGGCGCGGCGGCCGGCGCTACCGGACCTTGCTGCACCGAGCTCGTGTCCAGGGTGATGGCGATTATCGCTGCGAATTCCTGGCGATCGAGGAGGTCGGCGGGCCGCTGACCGGATTGTCGAGCAAGCTGCTCTCGCTATTGACCGCCATCCGCATGGGATACCGGTTCAGGTCCGAGATCATCCAGAAATTCTCCGCCGACGCGCTATCGTCCGACGAGCGCGAGCGCCGGATCCAGCAGATCCCACGCGTGATCGAGGATCTGACGGTTGAATCGCGGACACGCGGCAATATCAGTACGGAAGACTTTCTGGCGGCATTCGACGACGTCGAAAGCGAGAAGATGTCGCGTCTGCTGGACGATTGGCCGATCCTGGAACGCGAGATGTACAAATCGCTGGGGCTGTCGACCGATGGAAAAACCGTCATTCGGCCCGGCCTTGTCGGTTCGGATGTCCAACGTTATCGCACGATCATCAAGGCCATGCGGCTGCTCAACATCGAATTCCTGTCGCGAAGCTGCGCGCGCGTCGCACAGATGATGAAGCTATCCGAGCAGCAATTGACCGACAACGCCAAGGCGCTCGAAGACGCCATCAAGGCGCTGACCGGTTCGGACGTCGAGACGGTGGCGTGAGGCCTGCGCGCCTCACCGATAGCGGCCGCGAAATTCGCGCGGGCTTGCGCCGGTCCAGCTGCGGAAAGCGCGCGAAAAGCTCTTCTCGTTGCGGAATCCGGCGATCTCGGCGATGCGTTTGATCGGGGTGCGGCCACGCATCAGCTCCTGTTTTGCCAGTTCGAACTTTGCCTCTTCCTTGAGATCGCGCAGCGAGGTTGCTTCCTCGCGCAGCCGCCGATGCATGGTGCGGGTGGAGAGCGCAAGCTCGCTCGCGACGTCCTCGGCCCCGAGGCTACGTCCGCGCGCATTGCGGAGCACGCGGCGGACACGCTCGACCAGCAGCCGGTCGCGCCGATAGGGCAGCACGGTCAGCCTGAGCGCGCCCTTGAGCATGTTGTCGAGATCGGCTGCGCTGCGCGTGAGCGGCAGCGACAGATAATGCTTGTCGAAGACGATGCGGGCACAGTCCGCATCAAAGCGGATGTTCCGGCAAAAGATGGTCGGATAGACCGAGACATGGCTGGGCTCGGAGTACGGGAATTCTGCCGCGCGCAGCGCAATCGCGGAATCCACCGCCCAACAGGAGAAGCCGAGCACGTAGCGGAGCAGGGTGACGAGGCAGAATTCGCGCAACGGCCCGAGATCGCGCAGCGCCCCGATGGACACCACAGCGGTCTCTTCGCCAACCGCGAGATTGAGCAGCACGTCCTCGGTGAGCAGGCGGTGATGCCGGCACCAGCGCTTGAGCGCGATCTCGAGCGTCGGCGCCGTGATCGAGGCGCGGCACAGCATGCCGTAGGTGCCGAAGGGCAGGCGCCGTGAGAACCAGCCCAGCGCCTCGTCGTCGAGCTCACGCATGGCGTGGCCTGCCAAAGCCTCGAACTGGGCGGCCGTGACCCGCCCATCCGGAGAATTGACAAGGTCTGGCGCTACCTGACCCCGGCTGAGCGCCTCGGCCGGATCTCGGCCGTATCTTGCGTAGGCGGCAACCACGCCGCGGACAAAGGCGGCGGGGGTGACGGCGCGGCGCGGAACCGCGGTTGCGGCTTGAAAAGGCATCGGAACTCCCAAGGAAAATCCTCGCCAAGTTTGGCGGAAAATGCAACCTTTTAGACCGCAAGCGGCCCTCGATACCGCTAGGTTCGGAGGCCAAAATACGGAGGAATCGCCTTGAACATCCCGAGCATCGATTTCGATCTGGGCGAAGACGTCGGCATGCTGCGCGACACGCTTCGCGCCTTCGTGGAGGCGGAGATCACCCCGCGCGCGGCCGACATCGAGAAGGCTAATCTGTTCCCGGCCGACCTTTGGAAGCGCTTTGGCGACCTCGGCCTGCTCGGCATGACCGCGCCGGAGCAATATGGCGGCTCGAGCATGGGCTATCTCGCCCATATCGTCGCCATGGAGGAGATTTCGCGCGGCTCGGCCGCGGTCGGGCTGTCCTATGGCGCCCATTCCAACCTCTGCGTCAACCAGATCCGTCGCAACGGCAACGACGCGCAACGCCAACGCTATTTGCCGAAGCTGATTTCCGGCGAATATGTCGGCGCGCTCGCGATGTCCGAGCCCGGCGCGGGTTCTGACGTCGTCTCGATGAAACTGCGCGCCGACAAGCGCGGCGACCGCTACGTGCTCAACGGCTCGAAGATGTGGATCACCAATGGCGGCGACGCCGACGTGCTGGTCGTCTACGCCAAGACCGATCCGGAGGCAGGCCCGCGCGGCATGACGGCTTTCCTCGTCGAGAAGGGCTTCAAGGGGTTTACCCACGGCCAGCATCTCGACAAGCTCGGCATGCGCGGCTCCAACACCTATCCCTTGTTCTTCGACGAATGCGAGGTGCCGGAGGAGAACGTGATGGGCAAGGTCGGCGAGGGCGTCAAGGTGCTGATGTCCGGCCTCGACTATGAGCGCGCGGTGCTCTCTGGCGGCCCGCTCGGCATCATGGCGGCCTGCATGGACGCGGTGGTGCCCTACATGCACGAGCGCAAGCAGTTCGGTCAGCCGATCGGCGAATTTCAGCTGATGCAAGGCAAGCTCGCCGACATGTATTCGACCTGGCAGGCGACGCGCGCCTATGTCTATGCGGTCGGCCGCGCTTGCGACCGCGCCGACCATGCGCGCAGCTTGCGCAAGGATGCGGCTGCTGCGATCCTTTATTCCGCGGAGAAGGCAACGTGGATGGCCGGCGAGGCGATCCAGGCGCTCGGCGGCGTCGGCTACACCAGTGAATTCCCTGTGGGGCGTCTCTGGCGCGACGCAAAACTCTACGAGATCGGGGCCGGCACCTCGGAGGTCCGCCGCATGCTGATCGGCCGCGAGCTGATGGCCGAGACGGCTTAAAACTTTCACCTCATTGGAATCATCATGCCGCTCCATTCCAGCATCGATCCGTCTTCATCAGACTTTGCGCGCAATTCCGAGGCCATGCGCGCCCTCGTCGCGGACTTGCGCGAAAAGCTCAGTCAGGTCGCCGGTGGCGGCGGCGAGGTCTCGCGCAGCCGCCACACCGCGCGCGGCAAGATGCTGGCACGGCAACGCGTCGACCTGCTGGTCGATCCCGGCACCTCGTTCCTGGAGCTGTCGCCGCTCGCGGCCTATGGCCTCTATGGCGGCGACGTGCATTCGGCGAGCGTCGTCACCGGGGTGGGGCGCATCGCGGGCCGCGAATGTGTGATCGTTGCCAATGACGCCACCATCAAGGGCGGCACCTATTATCCGATGACGGTGAAGAAGCATCTGCGCGCGCAGGACGTCGCGCGGCAGAACAATCTGCCCTGTGTCTACATGGTCGATTCCGGCGGCGCCTTCCTGCCGCTGCAGGACGAGATCTTTCCGGACGAGCGCCATTTCGGCCGCATCTTCTACAACCAGGCGCAGATGTCCTCCCATGGCATTCCGCAGATCGCGATCGTGATGGGTTCCTGCACCGCCGGCGGCGCCTATGTGCCCGCGATGTCGGACGAGAGCATCATCGTGCGTAACCAGGGCACCATCTTCCTCGGCGGCCCGCCGCTGGTGAAGGCCGCGACCGGCGAGGTGGTGAGCGCGGAGGAGCTCGGCGGCGCCGACGTGCATTCAAGGCAGTCGGGCGTGACCGACCATTACGCCCAGAACGATGCCCATGCGATCGGCATTGCGCGGCGCATCGTCGGCACGCTGAAGCCCTCGGCGCGGCCGAACCTCAACATGCATCCTCCGCGTGATCCGCTGTTCGCCGCGGAAGAGATCTACGGCGTGGTGCCCGTCGACGGTCGCAAGCCGTTCGACGTGCGCGATATTATCGCGCGTGTGGTGGATGGCTCGGAGTTCGACGAGTTCAAAAAACTCTACGGCACGACGCTGGTGTGCGGGTTTGCCCATATCTGGGGCTACCCGGTCGGCATCATCGCCAACAACGGCATCCTGTTCAGCGAGAGCTCGCTGAAGGGCGCGCACTTCATCGAGCTGTGCTGCCAGCGCGGCATCCCCCTGGTGTTCCTGCAGAACATCACCGGCTTCATGGTCGGCAAGAAATACGAGGCCGGCGGCATCGCGCGCGACGGCGCCAAGCTGGTGACGGCGGTCGCGACCGCCTCGGTGCCGAAATTCACCGTCGTGATCGGCGGCTCCTATGGCGCCGGCAATTACGGCATGTGCGGCCGCGCCTACTCGCCGCGCTTCCTCTGGATGTGGCCGAACGCACGCATCTCGGTGATGGGCGGCGAGCAGGCCTCGATGGTGCTGAGCCAAGTTCGGCGCGACAATATCGAGGCCAAGGGCGACAGCTGGTCGAAGCAAGAGGAAGATAAATTCCGCGAACCCATCCGTGCGCAATATGAAAGCCAGGGGCATCCCTATTACGCGACCGCCCGGCTGTGGGACGACGGCGTGATCGATCCCGCCGACACGCGGCTGGTGCTCGGCCTTGGGCTCTCGGCGGCGTCGAATGCGCCGATCGAACCGACGAAATTCGGCCTGTTCAGGATGTGATGCGATGGACCGCTCAAAGCTCTACCGGCGTTTTCGCACGCTCCTGATCGCCAACCGCGGCGAGATCGCCTGCCGCGTCATCCGCACCGCCCGCGCCATGGGCCTGCGCACGGTCGCGGTCTATTCCGAGGCCGACCGCGACGCGATGCATGTCGCGCTCGCGGATGAGGCCGTGCTGCTCGGGCCCGCGCGCGCCCGCGACAGCTATCTCAATGTCGAGCGGCTGATCGAGGCTGCGCGCAAGACCGGCGCGGAAGCCGTGCACCCCGGCTACGGCTTCCTGTCGGAGAATGCGGAGTTCGCGCACGCCTGCCTTGAGGCCGGCCTCGTCTTCGTCGGCCCGACCGCCGGGATGATGACGGCGATGGGCTCGAAGTCCGGCTCCAAGGCGCTGATGGAGGAGGCCGGCGTGCCGCTGGTGCCCGGCTATCACGGCGACGCGCAGAACGATGCAACGCTGGCGAAGGCCGCCGAGAAGGTCGGTTTCCCGATCCTGGTGAAGGCGTCCGCGGGCGGCGGCGGCCGCGGTATGCGGATCGTGCGCTCGGCGGACGAACTTGGGCCCGCGATCGTCAGCGCCAAGCGGGAAGCAAAAGCCGCGTTCGGCGATGACCGTATGCTGATCGAAAAATATGTCGACAATCCCCGCCACATCGAAGTGCAGATCATCGGCGACAGCCACGGCAATCTGCTCTCGCTGTTCGAGCGCGAATGCACGTTGCAGCGCCGGCACCAGAAAGTGATCGAGGAGGCGCCGTCGCCGACGCTCAATCCTGCCCAGCGCGAGGCGGTCTGCGCTGCCGCGCGAAAGGCTGCGGGCGCAGTGAATTATGTCGGCGCCGGCACGATCGAATTCGTCTCGGACGGCAAGGACGTGTTCTTCATCGAGATGAACACCCGTCTCCAGGTCGAGCATCCCGTGACCGAGTTGATCACCGGAATCGACCTCGTCGAATGGCAGTTGCGCGTCGCCTTCGGCGAGGCGCTGCCGTTGAAGCAGGACGAGATCAAGCTCAACGGCCACGCCGTCGAGGCGCGCGTCTACGCGGAAAACCCAACCAAGAACTTCATGCCGTCGGTCGGCAGGATCTCGACCTGGCGGTTGCCGGAGGAGACTGGTGGCTTGCGTATCGATGCCGGCTATCGCGAAGGTGATAGCGTATCGCCCTATTACGACGCGATGCTCGCAAAGATGATCGCCTGGGCGCCGACGCGGGATGTCGCGATCGAGCGGCTCAATCGCGGGCTGGAAGAGTCCGACGTTCGCGGCATCGTCACCAACATCCCCTTCCTGTCGGCGCTGATGACGCATCCAAAAGTGCGGACCAATGCGATCGACACCGGCTTCATCGAGCGCGAGCTGGCGGTTCTGACACAGGCCGCGCCGGCGCCCGGAGAGCTCGAGCTGTGCGCGGCAGTGGCAGCGATCGTCAACGATGAGCGGCAAGTCGCGCAAGGGGAGGCGAATTCACCCTGGCAGACGTTTGGCTGGCAGCCGGTCGGCCGCCGCCAGCGCAGCTTTGCCTTCCGCGTCGGCCACGGAGCCGAGCAGAAGATCGCGCTGAACTACGGCAGCGGGCCGTCGACGCTGGTGATCGGCGACCGCGAGCTGGCGTTTGCGATTGCGCCGAAGGACGGCGGCTTCGATCTGACGCTGGACGGCGTCAAATCGCAGGTCGCAGCCGTGATCGACGGCCATGAGCTCTACTTGCGCACGCGCAACGGGCGCTTCGATCTGCATTTGGTCGATCCGTTCGGCGGCGAGACCGAGGAGCATGCCGGAGAGGACAAGATCGCTGCGCCGCTGCCGGGAACGGTCGTCGCGGTATTGGCCGAGGAGGGCGCGACGCTCGAGAAGGGCGCGCCGATCCTGACGCTCGAAGTGATGAAGATGGAGCAGACGCTGCGCGCGCCCTATGCCGGCGTGCTGAAATCCATCAAGTGCAAGGTCGGCGACATCGTGCAGGAGGGCGTCGAGCTCGCCGTGGTCGAGCCTGCGGGAGAGTGACATGAGCGACCAGGTCCGCATCGTCGAAATGGGGCCGCGCGACGGGCTCCAGAACGAGAAGGTTCCGGTCGGCGTCGAGGCCCGCATCGCCTTTGTCGAGGCGCTGGTCGCGGCCGGTCTCGATACGGTCGAGGTCGGCGCCTTCGTCTCGCCCAAGGCGATCCCGCAAATGGCGAGCTCGGATGCCGTGCTGCGCGGCGTTGCCCATGTGACGGGCGCCGAATTCCACGTGCTGGTGCCGAACGAGAAGGGCTATGACGCCGCGCGCGCCGCCGGCGCGAAAGTGGTCTCGGTGTTCGCTGCGGCCTCCGAAGGCTTTTCCCGCGCCAATATCAATTGCACGGTCGCGGAGTCCATCGAGCGGTTCAAGCCGGTGCTGGCGCGCGCCAAGGCCGATGGCGTCAAGGTGCGCGGCTATATCTCCTGCGTGCTGGGCTGCCCGTTCGACGGCGAGATCAAGCCAAAGGCGGTCGCCGATCTCGCGAACACGCTGTTCGAACTCGGCTGCTACGAGATCTCGCTCGGCGATACCATCGGCGTCGGCACGCCTGCCAAGGCCAAGGAGATGCTGCGCGCGGTTGCCGCCAATATCCCAACCGGCAAGCTGGCAATGCATTTCCACGACACCTACGGCCAGGCGCTCGCCAATCTCTATGCTGGGATGGAGGAGGGCGTCCACGTCATCGATGCCGCCGCGGGCGGCCTCGGCGGCTGCCCCTATGCACCGGGCGCGACCGGCAATGTCGCGACCGAGGACGTCGTCTACATGCTCGAAGGCATGGGCGTCAGGACCGGCATCGACATGGAGAAGCTGCTGGCGGCCACGAACGAGATGAGCGGCCTGCTCGGCAAGCCGCCCGTGAGCCGGGTGGCGTCCGCGCTGAACGCGAAGAAGAAGCGGGCCGCGACTTCAGCTTCGTAGGGTGGGCAAAGGCGCGTAGCGCCGTGCCCACCATCTTTCGATGATCGAGACAGGTGGTGGGCACGCTTTCGCTTTGCCCACCCTACGAGACCTGCTTAAGCCGCCTTCAGCCCCACGTCCGGCAGACGCGGCCGGTTCTTGAGCGCCTTGGCCATCATGGCCTCGACCTCAGCCTTCTCCTGCGGTAGCAGCGCCAGGCGCGGCGGGCGGGTCAGCGCGGTGCCGCGGCCCATAATGTGCTCGCACAGCTTGATGCACTGGACGAGGTCCGGCCGCGCGTCGAGATGCAACAGCGGCATGAACCATTCGTAGAGCGGCATCGCCTCGGCGAAGCGCCCCGCCTTGGCCAGACGGAACAGCGTCTCGCCCTCGCGCGGGAAGGCGTTCGACATACCCGAGACCCAACCCACGGCGCCCATCGCGACGCTCTCGACGATGACGTCGTCGAGCCCCGCGAACAGCACGAAGCGGTCGCCGACCATGTTGCGGGTGTCGATGAAGCGCCGCGTGTCGCCGGAGGAATCCTTGAAGCAGACGACCGTCTCGACGTCCGCCAGCGAGGCCAGGATGTCGGGGGTGACGTCGTTCTTGTAGATCGGCGGATTGTTGTAGAGCATCACCGGCAGGTCGGTCGCGGTGGCGACGGCGCGGAAATGCGCGGCGGTCTCGTGCGGCTTGGACGAATAGACCAGGGCTGGCATCACCATCACGCCGTCGATGCCGACACGCGCGGCTTCCCTGGCCGTCTCGACTGCGAAGGCGGTGGTGAATTCCGCGATGCCGCACAGCACGGGCACGCGGCCGGCCGCGACCGACTTCGCGGTTTCCATGATCGCGACCTTCTCCTTGCGCTCAAGCGACGTGTTCTCGCCGACGGAGCCGCAGACGATCAGGCCGGAGACGCCATCGCGGATCAACCCGTCCATCACCTTGGCAGTTGCGTCGATATTGAGCGACAGGTCGTCATTGAATTGCGTGGTAACGGCAGGGAAGACGCCTTCCCAGGAAACGTGGCGGGTCATGAGTTCACTCCAAGTGTATTGCCGGCGGGGGCTGGGGCCGCTGGTTGTTGTTAAGACGATGGCGAATGGAATTAGAGCGTCGCGCCGACCTTGCGCAGCTCGGCGAGGACGGGGGCCTTGGGCAGCCAGATCTTGTCGAATTCGGCAATGACGGCCTCGGTATCCTTGGCGTCGACCTGGCGGATCGGGATCGGTGCCTTCTTGAAATTCTCGATCAACGCCGGCTCGTTGCCGGCAAGCTCGTCGATCTGTGCGTCCAGCGTCGACTTCACCAGCTTGGTGATCAGCTCGCGGTCGGCGGGCGGCAGTGACTGCCAGACCCGGCCGGAGACGACGGCCGCCATCGGCATGAAGACGGCATTCATCTGGAGGATCACCTTCGACACCTTGTCGAAGCGCTGGTTCCAGGAGAATTCGAGATCGGCCTCGAGGCCGTCGACCTGGCCGTTGGCCATCGCGTCGAACACCTGCGGCGTCGGGATCGGGGTAGGCGCAGCACCCAGCGAGGAATAGAAATCGCGATAGACCGGCGTCGGGTTGATGCGCAGCTTCATGCCCTTGATGTCGGCCAGCGTGTTCAGGTCCTTTGAGGAGAACACCGCGCGCATGCCGGTGATGCCCCAGCCGAGCCCGATCGTGCCGGTCTCCTGCGGCAGCACGTCGAACAGTTTCACCGCCGCCGGATGCCGCACGAATTTCGCGACCGACGGCGTCGAACGGACGATGTAGGGCGCGTTGATCGCGGCGATGTGCGGCACGCGCGAGCCGAGCTCGGCGGCCTGGATGAAGCCCATGTCGAGCGCGCCGGACTGCAATTGCTGCATCATCGCGGTCTCATTGCCGAGCTGGCCGGAGTGGAACACGGTCAATGTCAGGCGACCATTGGATGCCGCCTTGAGATCGTCGCCGAATTTGAGCGCGGCCTTGTTCCAGGAATGGCCGTTCGGCGTGATCAGGCCGAGGCGGAATTCCTTGGCCTGGGCGAGCGCCAGCGACGGCGCGAACACCGATGCGGCGGCACTGGCGGCGAGAAAGCGGCGGCGTGAGAGCGGCATGGTCGGGCTTCCTTCTAGGTGGGCCTATTTGACGAGGATCAGCGAGAGCGACGGATAGAGCGAGAGCAGCACGAGGAGGACGCAGGAGATGACGAAGAACGGCAGCGTCACCATGAACATCTTGCCGGGCTTGGCGCCGGTGACGGCGGCCGCGACGAAGAAGCAGAGCCCGACCGGCGGCGACAGCAGGCCAAGCACCAGATTGATCACCACCACCACGCCAAAATGCCTGGGATCGATGTGATAGACCTCGGTGGCGACCGGCAGCAGGATCGGCACCGTCATGATCAGGCCGGGAATGCCGTCGATGACAGTGCCGATCACCAGCAGGATCACGTTGCAGATCAGCATGAAGCTGACGGGGTCCTTGGCGGCGGTCTGGATCCAGGCGGCCGTCTCCTGCGGCACCTTGCCGAAGATCAGGACCCAGGAGAACACCGCCGCGGCCGCGACCAGGAACAGCACGATCGCCGAATAGATGGCGCTACGCAGCATCATCTGCGGCAGCTGGGAGAACTCGAACTCCTTGGTCCAGAACTTTCCGACCAGTGCGGCTGCGACGGCACCGACGGCTGCGGATTCGGTCGCGTTGGCGAGGCCGCCGAGAATGGTGCCGACGATGACGATCGGGATCAGCAGCGTCGGAGACGTCCGCAGGATGGCCATGACGCGCTGGCGCGGCGTCTGATAGTCCGCGCGCGGATAGTTGTAGATGTATCCCATCAGCGCGATGACGAGGCAGAACATGACCGTGAGGATCACGCCCGGCACGATCCCGGCGATCAGCATGTCGCTGACCGAGACCTGCGCCAGGACGCTGTAAACCACGAACATCACCGAGGGCGGGATGATCGGGCCGAGCATGCCGCCATAGGCGGTGAGGCCGGCCGCAAAGGTCTTGTCGTAGCCCTTCTTCTCCATCTCCGGGACCATGATCTGGGCCATGATCGCCACCTGCGCGGTCGCTGATCCCAGGATCGAGGAGATGAACATGTTGGCGAGGATGTTGACGTAGGCGAGCCCTCCCTTGAGCGAGCCGACGAAGGCCATCGCCATGTCGACGATGCGCCGGGTGATGCCGCCGCCATTCATGATCTCGCCGATCAGGATGAAGAGCGGGATGGCGATCAGGCCGTAGCTGTCGACGCCGCCGAAGAGCTGGAGCGGATAGGACTGGAACAGCACGGGATTGCCGGATGCGGCGATGTAGACGAGGCCGGCGAGGCACAGGCAAAGCCCGATCGGCACGCCGACCAGCATGAACGCCATGAAGGCCGCTGATGTGATCATCAGTTCACCCCGTCCAGCTCGGAGAGCTGAAAGCCCGTCAGTGGCGTGCGCGGGACCAGCCCGATATCTTCCAAGAGATTGGCGAGACCATGAATGGTCATCGACACCGCGAAGATCGGCAGCGTCAGGTACATCACCCAGGTCGGCCAGTTCAGCGTCTGGGTATGCTCGGTGTAGAGGAAGTTGAAGGTCTCAGCCGCGAGCTTGCGCCCGTCGAAGCCGACGCGTGCCAGCCCAACCGGGTCCATCCAGAGCACGCAGGTCACGATCAGGGCGACGCCGAACACGACGACGAGGCCGGTCGAGATCATCTTGGCGATCTTCTGGTGCTGCGGCGAAAGACGCTCCGTCAACATAGTCACAGCGAAGTCGAGCCGCAGCCGCGTCATCGCGGAAGCACCGATGAAGGTCAGCCAGACCACGCAATACACCGCGGATTCATCGATCCAGTAGATCGGGAAACGCGAGTAGCGGGTGACGACGTTCACCAGGATCAGACCGGTGAGCAGATACATCAGACCCATCAGCGCCAGGCGCTCGAAGGCGAGCAGGGCGCTCGACATCCGGACGATCGTACGTCGGACGCTGAGCGCGCGCGTGGTCGGCATCGTCTGCTCGATCATGAAGAGGCCCCAACCCCGAAGATTTGTCGTGCGATTGCCAAATGTATAATTTATACATTTTGGGAGTCAAACAGAGATTGCGATCAATTCGGCGGCAGGGCGCCGCTTTTGCCGGGCACTTCTTTTGCGGCGGCTCGGCTTTTGCCGGGCACCTCGACATGCAAGACAGGGACCGCGTCGGCCGAACGAGTCGGGAAGGACAACAGAAGGTCAGATGAAACAGCCTCTGAAGCATCGCACCTTGTCGGCGGCGATTGTCGATCAGCTCCGCCAGGCGATCCTAGACGGTAGCTATCCGGCCGGATCGCAACTGCGCCAGGATGCGCTCGGTGAGGCCTATGGCGTCAGCCGGATCCCCGTTCGCGAAGCGCTGTTTCAGTTGGAGGCGGAAGGCCTCGTGCGCATCGTTCCGCAGAGGGGCGCCATCGTCTCGGAGCTGTCGCTGGACGAAATCAACGATGTCTTCGACCTCCGCCGTATCCTGGAGCCGCGATTGCTGGCGCAGTCGGCGCCGCGTTTCACGACAGAGGATTTCGAGGGGCTCGACGAGATTCACAAAAGCTTCGAGAAGGCGATCAAGGCGCGCAATGTCAGTGAATGGGGGCAGCTCAACGCCGACTTCCACATGGCGCTCTACGTGCACGCCCCGCAGCCGCGCACCCGCGCAATCGTGCTGTCGCTGCTCCAGACCAGCGACCGCTACACCCGCCTCCAGCTCTCCAACACCAAGGCGATGGGGACGGCGGAAAAGGAGCACGCCCATCTGATCGCGCTCTGCCGCGCGCAGAAGGTTGACGAGGCCTGCCGCTTCCTGGAGCGGCACATCGAAGCCGTGCGCAAGGATCTGTTGCAGGTGGTGGCGAACGCGCCGAAGGGGCGGCGGAAGAGCGTGCCATAATCGCCGCTCTCGTAGGGTGGGCAAAGCGGAGCGTGCCCACCACCTTTCGCTGATCATAAAAAGATGGTGGGCACGGCGCTGCGCGCCTTTGCCCACCCTACGGAAGCTTTGCCCGCCTTACGATTTCAGCTCGTAGGGTGGGTTAGCCGAAGGCGTAATCCACCACTGTGTGCCTCCGCGGAAAAAGAGGTGGGTTACGCCCTGCGGACCGCGCTTTGCGCGACCGCAGGTCTAACCCACCCTACGGCAGTTGCGATTGCCTCTACCTGCTTCCGTCCGGCCCCATCACCAGGTCCGGCAGCCCGGTCGAAATCGCCGGAAAGAAACACAGCAGCAGCACCGCGAGCATCATCAGCAGCACGAAGGGCAGGGTACCCCAGATCACCTCGCGCAAGGGGATGTCGGGCGCGACGTTGCGGATGACGAAGATGTTGAGGCCGACCGGCGGATGGATCAGCCCCATCTCCATCACGATGGTCATGACCACGCCGAACCAGATGATGTCGAAGTTCGCGGCGCGGAGCGGCGGCAGGATGATCGGGGCGGTCATCAGGATGATCGAAACCGGCGGCAGGAAGAAGCCGAGCACGACCACCATGACGAGGATCGCGAACAAGAGCTCCCAGCGCGGCAGGTGCATCGCGACGATGGATTCGGCGACCGATTGCGAGATGTGCAGATAGCTCATCACGTAGGAATAGAGCAGCGACATGCCGATGATCATCATCAGCATGGTCGATTCCCGGATCGTCGATTTCATGATCGGGGCGAGATCGCTCGGCCGCCAGACGCTGTAGATCGCCGCGATCAGCGCCAGAGCGAGAAGACCGCCGAGGCCGGCGGTTTCCGACGGCGTGGCGTAGCCGCCATAGAGCGCGATCATGACGCCGGTCAGCAGCAGCACGAAGGGGATGACGCGCGGCAGCACGCTGAAGCGTTCGGCCAGCGTGTACTCGTCGCGGGCGAGGATCGCGGCTTCCGGTCCGCCGTTCTTGTAGATCGCTTCGGCCGCCGCATATTCCTGGCGGAAGCGGATCACGGCGTAGGCGCCGAACAGCGAGACCAGCAGCAGGCCGGGGCCGATGCCGGCGAGGAACAGCCGCCCGAGCGACTTTTCCGCAGCGACCGCGAACAGGATCATGGTGATCGAGGGCGGCAGCAGGATGCCGAGCGTGCCGCCGGCGGCGATGATCCCTGCGGCGAAGCCGCCGGAATAGCCGCGCTTGCGCATCTCGGGGATGCCGGCCGAACCGATCGCCGAGCAGGTCGCGGGCGAGGACCCTGCCATTGCCGCGAACAGCGCGCAGGCGAACACGTTGGCAACGCCGAGGCCGCCGGGCACGCGATGCAGCCAGGCATGCAGCGCCGAATAGAGATCCTGGCCCGCGCGCGACTTGCCGATCGCGGCGCCCTTCAGGATGAAGAGCGGGATCGACAGCAGCGTGATCGAGGCCATTTCCTCGTAGACGTTCTGCGTCACCGTATCGAGAGAGGCCGAGGGCATGTAGATGGCCATGAACACGACCGCGACCGCGCCGAGCGCGAACGCGATCGGCATGCCCGAGAACATTATCATCAACGTCGCAACGCCGTAGGCAACGCCGATACCGAACACGCTCATGGACGCTTGGCTCCGGTGAAGGGCAGCGCAAGCTGCACGAGGATCTGGATGCAGAGCAGGCTCATGCCAAGTGCCATCAGCGAATAGGGGATCGCGAGCGGCGGCGACCACATCGAGTTGGAGACCTGGCCGTCGACATAGGCTTCATGGGCCAGTGTCCAGGATTTCCAGGTGAAGAAGGCGCAGAACAGGAACGTGGCGGCGTCGACCAGCCAAAGCCGGATCTTGTTCGCCAGCGGCGACAGCAGGCCGACGAAGGCCTCGATGCCGATATGGCCGCGGTTCTGCTGCACATAGGCCGCCGTCATGAAGGTCGCTCCGACCAGCAGGAACACGGCGGCCTCGTCCTGCCAGTAATTGGCGGCCTTGAACAGCGCGCGGCTGAGCACGCTGTAGCTCAGGATCATGCAAGCGGCGACCAGAGCGACCGCTGCGAACACCACGATGATGGTGTTGAGGACGGCAAGGCCGCGATCAATCGCTGCCGCAGGGCCTGTGCCCGCGACAGCGTTTGCCGGGCCATCACGATCCGGAAGCGGACCGTGGCTCATGCCGCAACGTCGGTGGCGAGCTTGAGCAGGTTTGCCGCGGTCGCGGTCTTGGCGCTGTAATCCTTCCACGCCGTGTCGCGCGCGATGTCACGCCACTTGCCGACGGTCGCAGCGTCGAGCGCCGAGACCTTCGCGCCTGCCTTCTCGTAGACCTTGGCGACCTCGACGTCGTCGTCCTGAGCGCCCTTGCGGCCGAAGGCTTCGAGCTCGGTGCCCACCGTGAGCAGGATGTCCTGCTGGTTCTTCGGCAGCTTGTCGAAGATCGCCTTGGACATCATCAGCGGCTCGAGCATGAACCAGTACGAGGCGCCCGCACCCGAGGTCAGGGATTTGGCGACCTCTTCCAGACGGAACGAGATCAGGCTGGTCGAAGAGGTGATGCCGGCATCGCAGGCGCCGGTCTGCATCGCCGCGTAGATTTCGTTCGACGGCACCGACAGCACCGAGGCGCCGGCGGTCTGCAGCACCATGTCCATCTCGCGCGAGCCGCCGCGCACCTTCAGGCCCTTGGCATCTTCTGGCGCCACGATCGGCTTGGAGCGGCTGGCGACGCCGCCGGCCTGCCAGACCCAGGTGAGCAGGATGATGCCCTTATCGGCGAGGAAATCGGTCAGCGCCTTGCCGACCGGCTCCTTCTTCCAGCGCAGGCCCTGGTCGTAGGTGGTCACAAGGCCGGGCATCAGGCCGATATTGGTCTCGGGCAGCTCGCCGCCGGCATAGGGCATCGGATAGAGCGAGATGTCGAGCGCGCCCTTGCGCATCGCGGAGAACTGCGCGTTGGTCTTGATCAGCGAGGAGTTCGGATAGATTTCGGCGGCGATGTCGCCATTGCTGCGCTTGGCAACTTCGGCGGCGAACATGCGGCAGAGCCGATCGCGGAAATCACCCTTGTCGATGGTGCCCCCCGGAAACTGGTGCGAGATCTTCAGCGTGGTGGCGGCCTGTGCGGTGCCGGTGCCGAAGCGGAGAATGGCGGGTGTGGCGACAGCGGTCGCGAGCAGATGGCGGCGCGTGAACATGATCTGATCCCTTGGGCGGTTCTTAACGGTTCTTGTTTGGCGTGATTGGTCTGGGTTTCCGAGACCGGCGCGTAGGTCCATCCTAGCCGGTCTTTCACCCGATGATCTCTCATCTGATAGTTCGAGACCGAATGCCGCGGCAAGTGCCGGACGTGCTGCGCTGCACACTTCCGCTCCCCGCTGCAGGCCCCCGCTCGTCCGAACGACGGATCGCAGCGGATCGCCAAAATTTATCGCCGGCGGCGTAACAAGGCGGGTCGTCCATCCGTCGAAATTGAATAGCGGCGTCCGTCGCTGACAAACACCACCTCGAAGGGAAGATGATCCATGACCATTCGCACCCGTATCGTGCTCGGCGTCTCGGCTGCCGCTCTCTCGCTTGGCCTCGCGTTTGCGCCGGCAGCCTTTGCTCAGGACAAGATGGGCAAGGATGACGGGATGATGAAGAAGGATACGATGTCCAAGGACGGCATGATGAAGAAGGACACCATGTCCAAGGACGACGGCATGAAGAAGGACCACATGTCGAAGGACGGGATGAAGAAAGACGACGGAATGATGAAGAAGAACTGATCTTCGACCGGCGCTGCAGCGTTTGCGACACGCAGACGCGCGGTCTCGAACTTCCTGGGGCGGTCGTGTGGACCGCCCCGGAAGCAAGGTATCAGTTCAATTCAATTGAACGTGAGGTGTGATCGTTACTTGCGCTTGGCCTTGCGGGCGGCGTAGCGGGCGTCGCGCTTGGCCTTCTGCTCGGCCTCGACTTCAGCCAGCTTGGCGACCGCTTCTTCCGCCTCGCGGGCGATCCGCGCAGCCTCCGCGGCTGCCGCTTCCTCCGCGACGCGCTTCTGCTCGGCCTTTTCGGCTTCGCGCGCTGCCTTTGTCTCGGCGCGCTTGGCCGCGAGTGCCTCGCGCTCGGCGCGTCGTGCGGCGACCGCCGGATCGTCGTGACCCGGCTGCGACTTGAACTTGTTCAAAAGATTTTTGCGTGCTTCCTGCGCCGCCTTTTGTCGGTCGGAGAAGCCTGGTTCCCTGAATCCACTCATCGAACGAACCTTGTCTTCCTCACTTTCAGCCCTACATCACTGCGTGTTGGTACGTCGGCTGGGCATAGCGGGCGCCACGCGACGCAGAAGCGTGTACATCGGTGCGCGTCGCGAAGCCACCCATAATCGCAGCCGATCAGGTCAACGAAAAATCGCCCCCAACGACGATCTCTCGTAGCCCGGAAAAACTGCCGAATTGTGATGTCCCTCATATAGGGACCACGAGGGCGGGGCCTAGCGTCCGCCCGATACGGAGCACGGGTATGCCGATCTCAAGACTAAGCCTGAAGGCGCTCGTAGTTGCCTTCGTCCTGGTAGCCGTTGCCGGTGCCATGCTGCTGCTCAGTCGTCCGCAGCCGATCGAGAGTGCCGTCCTGGGAGCCGGCTGGGAATGCACCCAGACCGCCTTCGTTCTCACGACCTGCGCCCCGCGTGTCCCGGCGATCCCGGCCGTCGAAACCTCCCGCAAGGATGCGATCCGGGCGACACGAGGCTGAGGTGGCTGACCTGGGATGTGACGGGACGTCGCAGAGGTGATAAGCCGGCTTGCCCGCGCGACCAGGTAGCCATGCCCACATCCCAGCCCGAATCGGGCGAGAAGCCGAAATCCCAGCAGAAACCTCCTTCCGGTGACAACCGCCGCGGCGCGATCGCCGGCTTGATCATCGCGATCATGATCCTCGGTATCGGCTGGTGGCTCGCCCGGGACCTCACCGCGGCCAGCAAGATGCAGGACTGCCTGATGTCCGGGCGCAGCAACTGCAACGTGATCGAGCCGGCCCGCTAGAAGCGGTCCAGCGGGCCGCTTGGGCCGAAAAAATGCCCTGATCTTAACCATTTGTAACGGGACTTCGCCGACCAAAGCAGGTCAGCTATGTCAGCCGGCATCAAGCCCGACGCGAGGCGAATCGTCTATCGCGCTAGGCACCACGGCAATCGAGAGAGCAGGGGGTTAAGCACGCATGAGTGCGTCCAGCCGCATAAAGATCATTACTCCCTTGGTTTCGGCCATGTCGCTGCTCGCGCTGTCGGCGCAGGCCCAGGACGCGAGGCCCCCAAGGGACGCCGGCCAGCCTGCGGCCGGCCCGGCCGCAGGGGCACCGCCCCCGAACAATCAGAACATGCGCAAGGGCCCCCCGCCGCAGCAGGCGGCCCGGCCCGCGCCGCCGCCCGGTGGCCAGCCCCATGCGGGTCCTGGTCCGCACGGCGCTGGCGGCCCGCCGCCCGGACGGTATGTCGCCCGCGGTCCCGCGCCGACGCGCGACTGGGGCGGACACACCTATCGTGGCAGTCGCGCCTGGGATGGCGGGCGCTGGCGCCACGAAGTCCACAACGGCCGCTCCGGTTGGTGGTGGGACGTTGGCGGTGTCTGGTATTATTATCCGCAGCGAATGGCGGGTCCGCCCGCCTACATCTCGGAGGAGTATTACGACGACGTGCCGGTGGCCTACGCTCCAGCGCCGCCGCCGGTGGCCTATGCGCCGCCACCTCCGCCTCCGCCGCCGGCTGATCCTGGCGCGAGCGCGCTTGGCGGCGCCATCGTCGGCGGCGTGCTCGGCGGACTGATCTCGGGCAATGCAACAGGAGCTGCCGCCGGCGCGGTTCTCGGCGGCGCAACCGGAGCCATCGCGGGCGCCACCGCCGCATCCCAGCCCGGTTACTACTGGGCGCAGGGCACTTGCTACTACCGCTATCCGAGCGGCCAGTATGTGCAGGCCGATCCCCGCGCCTGCTACTGAGTTTCCCAAGCCGATTGAACCAGAGGCGGGCCCCGGCCCGCCTTTTTCTTGCGCGCCGGTAATTGCATCAAATTGGCGCTGGCGCTCGTTGCCGCCTCACGCAAGTCTCAAAACAAAAATGTCGGGATGATTCGCGGGGACGTCGGACATGCTGGATGCAATCCAGATCAGCTTGGCGCTTTGGGCCATGATCGTTTGCGGCGGGATCAAGCTTGGGCAGGTGCTGCACTGCCTGTTCTAGCGCACGATTCCGGCGGCGAGCCTTGCAGGGGGATGGATCACCCTCGCGTCAAGACACGAGCCAGTTGAAGAACGCAATCGCGCCCCAGACCAGGCCGGCGATCCAGGCCAGCATCACGATGCCGATGGTGCCGAGATAGGCGACGCCGACCAGGTCGCTCCTGTGTCGTCGCGTCGGGACGTTGGCTGAGGCTGCTGCGTCTTGTGTCATGACGGAAACCACCATCGATGTCCTCGCGCTCCTGAAAGCGTCGAGACCATGTTTAGCCGAGGTGCAGGGCCGAGACTGTGACGCCATTCACAGATCGTCCGAATGAAGCCCATCTTCATGGCTTCGCAATCAGCGCATGCACACGGTGAGGTGAGGGTGCCCGGGCGCTCGCCCAGCCGGGAAACCGTGACGTTACCCCGCAATCATACGGACGAAATTGCCACGCGCTTGTCCAGATGGCCGGCTAGAGTCGACCTCATGTGTACCAAGTACGACCCACAGCTTGAAGCCGAGGCCGCGATGAAGCGGGCTGCGGCATCGGAAGGCGTCGATCGGCAACGCTTGATCCAGCTGGCCTTGGCCTGGCACGAGCTCGCCCGAGATCGGCGCGACGAGCGGGCGGACTGAGGGCATTTCTCGGGGAAATTTGACGATCACAGGCCGAGGTCGGTCGGCCCGTTGATCTGCATGAGAAGGCCCCGTGCTCGGGGGACAAGCACGGGGCCCTTCAAAGCCGACCGGGGCTGGGAGGTCGGCACCACTTGATTTCGTGCATTCCAACGTACCGGTCGTGATCTCGTTCCACGCCGCCTTCGCATTTTATTGGGCCGCGGTTCGCTTGCGCTTAAAATAGGAACACTCGTTCCTTGCGGACGTTGGCCGGCTATGACCGACCCCGAATTACGCGCACAGTCTTTCCAGATTGCCTGGAAATATCTCGATCGATCCGGCCTGCTCACAGGTGAGCACAGGGAAGCAGCGCGCTTCATCCTGAACAGAATCGACCGCATGATGCTGCGAGGAGAGCGGCGCAGACTGCTGCTGTCGAACGCTGCGATCGATGCCTATCGGCTGCGGCCCGTGCTCGTGAGCGCATGATCGACCTGGACGCAACCAGTCGTTAACGAACGCTCCGCACCTGATTTTGTGATCGCGATTCGTGCCTTGCGAACGAAGCAGAGTCGGATCGTGAACAAACAAAAAGCCCCCGAAGGGGCTCAGTGTCTAGGCGGCTTCCGTCTTCGGGACGGCGTCGGCATTCACTGAAAGCTTGACGACATCGCCTTCGACGGCACCGACATATTTGGTGTCGATGTAGTGATGATGGTCCTTGTGACCTTCCGGGCTGTCCTTGCGCGTCAACTTGATCCGGTTGCCCTCGACGCGATCGACGGTGCCGACGTGTGCGCCGTCCTTGCCGATGATTTTCATGTGCTCTCTGATGTCAGCCATGTTGTCCTCCTTGCATAGGTCTCAACTGCCGACACCGCTGTTCGTTGCAGCAGACGGGCGTTGGACCCAAGGCGCTTTCCGCACGTTGACCTCCGATCGGATCTGCCAAGACGCGCATGGAGAGCATTCAGGCCTATCTGGAACGGAAGCATGAGGAGCTCAGGCTGTTGAACGACTGCCTGAGACATCGGCTCGATTTGGCGCGTCCGCGTTCCGTCGACGATATCGTCAGGTCCAAATTCCAGATCACCGCGGCGCTGAGGGCGGAGCAGGAGCTGCACGACTGGAAGGCGACCGAGACAGCCTGGTCGCATACGGCCGATCGCGTCAACGGGCCCTTCGAGTTCAGTTACGACTATCAGCGAGCCGACCTTACGGTGCGCGGGCCTTCATTCTATGAGTTCGACTGCGGCTGCGCGAGCACGGCGATCTATACTGCCTCAGGCATGGCCGCAATCTCCGCCGTGCTGCTGGCGTCCGCGCACATCGTCGAGAAGGCTGATATCCTGGTGCTTCCAGGCTCCTATGGTGAGACGCTGGAGTTGATCCGGGGCTTTGTTCCTCATTTGCGGCCCGTGGTTTTAGGCCTGCCGCTGGGCGGTGCGTTTACTTCGGGGAATTCGCCGCGAATTCTTCTGTTGGATTCCTGCTCCCTCGCGGGCGCTTTCGAGGCCGCGCTGCGAAGTGACGGCTCGGGTCTCGATCTCCTGGTTTTCGATACGACCTGCTTCGCCGGCCGTTCGGGCCGGATCAGGCGGGTCCTGAAATGGGCCCAGCGATACGGAATTCCGCTGGTGCTGGTGCGAAGCCACAACAAGCTCGATTCGCTCGGGGCGGAATATGGCCGGCTCGGCTCGGCCGTCTTCGTGCACGATGAGCCCCAGCGGGCAGGACGCCCTGAATGCACACGTCTCGCGTCCGAGACCCGCAACGCGGTGCGCCTTCTCGGCGGAGCGGCGTTGCCGGCGCATTTCCCGCCCTTCGTGGGCAGCGCGGCCTACTTGGCCCTCACGAAGCGGCGCGTAGCGGCGATCTTGCGCAACAGCCGAAGCATGGCTCGATATTTTGCTGCGCAGCTCCCGGCACTATCGGCCGAACTCCATTTCACCCACGGTCTCTACGTCACCCTCCGGGGCAAGCGTCCCCTCGACGAGGGGAGCGCGCGGCAGGCGGCCGAGGACATGAGCAACGAGCTGCGCGCAGAAGGCTTCCCGATCCGCCACGCCGGCAGCTTCGGTTTCGACTTCGCCGCGACCGAGTGGTTTCACGACGCGACCACGGATCTGTACAGCGTCCGGGTGACGGTCCCGGATTTGCCGACGGACATGTGGGACGATCTCACCGCGGCGATTGCGCGGTGGTGGCACGCCCATCAGTGCGCGGGCGGTGAAGCTTGAGTATTTGGCGATAGGGCGAGGAGGGCGACTCAATCAATCGACCGCCAGGCAATGCTCCAGGTGCGGCTTTTCGTTGTTGTCGCGGCTGGGACGCGCCCATTCCTGAACGGCGAAGGCGAGGTGATGCTGGCCCATCGCGCCGCCAATGATAGATGCTTGAGCCACCTCGATCGGCTTCGTGACCACGCTGGTGTTCACCACGCCTGCGTCGATTGCCAAATACGACATCGCGACGATCGCCACCGCAGATGCGATAGCCATTCTTGTCCACTCGGAAGGCGGCATTAAAATCCTTATCGGGCGCACTGCGCCCGGCGCTTAGATAGGGCTGATCTGTGTGGTTCAAAGGCCGCGGCGAGCGGACCCACGCGTTCGTGAAGGGCGGTTGAGTGGTAAATGAGATTGGCGATCCCGGCAGGACTCGAACCTGCAACCCGCGGAGTAGAAATCCGCTACTCTATCCAGTTGAGCTACGGGACCGTCTGGAGCCGCCCCGGTTGGGGGCTGGCTGTTCATCTACCATGCCATTATGAAAAATATCGTCTTTCGCCAAGCCTGAACCGAACCCTTTTCCTCAATGCCGCGACAAAGCGGAACGGTGGCGTGTCAGGGTGCCGGGTTGAGCGGCAGCGGACTGGAGATGGATCACATCGCCGGTAACGCTGAAGAGCTTCCGGGATACGGCCGCCGGTCGACGGATCTGGTATTGCTGCGCCATCAGGACGGCGTGCGCGACAATATCTTGATCGGTCTCCTCTGGGCTTGCCTTGTCATGGCGAATGCGACGATTTGCACCTTTGGTTCCATCGCCTTGAGTCTGTCACCATTCCGCGCATTTCATGCCGCCTGCGGGCGGCTGTCCGCGATTTCCGGGAGTCCCTCATGATCGGTCTTGTTCGCGCCGTCACACTCTGCGCCGCGCTGGCGCTCGGCCTTAGCGCGGCACAAGCCGCTGACAAAGCGTTCAAGCGCGACGATCTCGCCGATTCCGCGATCAAGCTGGAGGCGCAGATCAAGAGCGAAGCGGGGCCGGTCGCCAAGACCAATGCGACGCTGAAGACGGATGCCGACGCCGCTTTCCGGCGTAATGATTACCGCACGGGGCTCTCGGTGCTCGGCCAGATCGCGGCCACCACGCCGGAGGATACCGGCAATTGGCTGCGGCTCGCCAAGGTGATCTTCCAGATCTCGCCGAAAAGCTCGAGCGAGCAGACCTTCCTGCTGGAGCGCGCCTCGACCGCGGCCTACATTGCCTACCAGCGGGCCGGCAACCCGGGCGAGGAGGCCGACGCGCTTGCCGTGCTCGGCAAGTCGCTGGCGGAACGGAAATTGTGGCGGCCGGCGCTGGACGCGCTGCGGCTGTCGCTCGACATGCGCGAGGTCGCCGACGTCCGCGGCCAGTATGAGAAAATGCGCGATGAGCACGGCTTCCGGCTGCTCGACTACACCGTGGACTCGGATTCGGCGAGCCCGCGCGCCTGCTTCCAGTTCTCGGAGGAGCTGGCAAAACGCACCGACTTCGCGCCGTTCCTGGCGCTGGCGGGCCAGGACAAGCCGGCGCTGTCGGCCGAAGGCAAGCAGCTCTGCGTCGACGGGCTGAAGCACGGCGAGCGCTACAACATCAATTTGCGCGCCGGCCTGCCGTCCACCGTGAAGGAAGGCCTGCCGAAATCGGCCGAGTTCAACGTCTATGTGCGCGACCGCAAACCCTTCGTGCGCTTCACCAGCCGGGCCTATGTGCTCCCGAGGACCGGCCAGCGCGGCATTCCCGTTGTTAGCGTCAACACGCCCGCGGTCAACATCAACGTGTTCCGGATCGGTGACCGCAACCTGATCAACACGGTGGTCGACAGCGACTTCCAGAAGACGCTGTCGAAATATCAGCTCAGCGATCTCGGCGACGAGCGCGGCGTCAAGGTTTGGACCGGCGAGCTCGCGACCGCGATGACGCTGAACCAGGACGTCACCACGGCATTCCCGGTCGATCAGGCCCTCGGCGAGCTCCAGCCGGGCGTCTATGTGATGACGGCCGCCGCCAAGGGGCCGGGCTCGGACGACGAGTACCAGCTCGCAACGCAATGGTTCATCGTCTCCGATCTCGGCGTGTCGGCCTATTCCGGCAATGACGGTATCCACGTGTTCGTCAACTCGCTGGCCTCGACCGATCCGGTCGGCAAGGCCGAGGTGCGCCTGGTTGCCCGCAACAACGAGATCCTGGCCACCCGCAAGACCGACGAGAGCGGCCACGTGCTGTTCGAAGCCGGCCTTGCCCGGGGCGAGGGCGGCCTGTCGCCGGCGATGCTCACCGTGACCGGCGAGAAGGCCGATTATGCCTTCCTCAGCCTGAAGTCCTCCGCCTTCGACCTGTCCGACCGCGGCGTCTCCGGCCGCGCGGTGCCTGCCGGCGCCGACGCCTTCGTTTATGCCGAGCGCGGCGTCTACCGTTCCAGCGAGACCGTCTATCTCACCGCGCTCTTGCGCGACGGGCAGGGCAACGCCGTCTCCGGCGGGCCGCTGACGCTGGTGATCGAGCGCCCCGATGGCGTCGAATTCCGCCGGGCCGTGCTGTCCGATCAGGGCGCCGGCGGCCGCACACTGGCCGTGACGCTCAATTCGGCTGTGCCGACCGGGACCTGGCGGGTGCGTGCCTTCACCGATCCGAAGGGCTCCTCGGTCGGCGAGACCACCTTCATGGTCGAGGATTACGTCCCCGACAGGATCGAATTCGACTTGTCCGCCAAGGACAAGCTGATCAAGGCTAACGCTCCAGTAGAGCTTAAGGCGGACGGCCATTTCCTTTATGGCGCGCCGGCCTCGGGTCTTGCGCTCGAAGGCGACATGCTGGTCGCGCCCGCGAGCGAGCGCCCGGGCTTTGCCGGCTACCAGTTCGGCGTCGCCGACGAGGAGACCACCTCGAACGAGCGCACGCCGCTGGAGAATCTGCCGGAAGCCGACGCCAATGGCGTTGCGACTTTCCCGGTGACGCTGGACAAGCAGCCGGCCTCGACCCGTCCGCAGGAGGCGCAGATCTTCGTCCGCATGGTCGAGACCGGCGGCCGCGCCGTCGAGCGCAAGATCGTGCTGCCGGTCGCGCCCACCGCGGCGCAGATCGGCGTCAAGCCGCTGTTCGGCGACAAGAACGTGGCCCAGGGCGACAAGGCCGAGTTCGATGTCGTGTTCGTCTCGCCCGAGGGTGAGAGGCTGCGCCGCGACGGCCTGCGTTACGAGCTCCTGGAGATGGAGTCGCGCTATCAATGGTATCGCCAGAACAATTACTGGGAGTACGAGCCGGTCAAGTCGACCTCGCGCGTCGCCGACGGTGACGTGACTGTTGCGGCCGACAAGCCGACGCGGCTTTCGCTCGCGCCCCAGCCCGGCCGCTACCGGCTCGATGTGAAGTCGAACGAGGCCGATGGCCCGGTGACCTCAGTGCAGTTCGACGTCGGCTGGTACTCCGACGGCAGCGCCGACACGCCGGACCTGCTGGAGACCTCGATCGACAAGCCGCAATATTCCTCAGGCGACACCATGACGGTGTCGGTCAATGTCCGCAGCGCCGGCAAGCTGACCATCAACGTGCTCGGCGATCGCCTGCTGACGACGCAGACCATCGACGTCAAGGAAGGCACCGCCCAGGTTAAGCTCCCGATCGGCAAGGATTGGGGCACCGGTGCCTACGTCGTGGCGACGCTGCGCCGTCCGCTCGATGCCGCTGCCCAGCGCATGCCGGGCCGGGCGATCGGGCTGAAATGGTTCGGCATCGACAAGCAGACCCGCACGCTGCAGGTGAAGCTGTCGCCGCCAGCGTTGATCCGGCCGAACGCGACGTTGAAGATCCCGGTCAAGCTCGACGGGCTCAATCCCGGCGAGGACGCCAAGATCGTCATCGCCGCGGTCGACGTCGGCATCCTCAACCTCACCAATTACAAGCCGCCGGCTCCGGACGATTACTATCTCGGCCAGCGCCGCCTGAGTGCCGAGATCCGCGATCTCTATGGACAGCTGATCGACGGCATGTCCGGCACGCGCGGCCAGATCAAGTCCGGCGGCGACGCCGGCGCTGGCGAACTCCAGGGCTCGCCGCCCGCGCAAAAGCCGCTGGCCCTGTATTCGGGCATTGTCACCGTCGCCGCTGACGGCACCGCCGAAGTGAGCTTCGACATTCCGGAGTTCGCCGGCACCGCGCGCGTGATGGCGGTGGCGTGGACTGCGACCAAGCTCGGCCGCGCCAACACCGATGTCGTGATCCGCGACCCCGTGGTGCTGACCACGACCCTGCCGCGCTTCCTGCTCAATGGCGACCACGGCACGGTCAATCTCGAGATCGACAATGTGGAGGGCCAGGCCGGCGACTACGTCATCAACGTGAAGACGGGCGGTCCGGTGAAGATGACCGGCAATCCCGCGACCACGGTCAAGCTCGCCGCCAAGCAGCGCAACTCGTTCTCGCTCGCGGTCGACGCAACCGCCGCGGGGCAGGCGACGCTCGACGTCGACATCAAGGGGCCGAACGGCCCGACGCTGGCGCGCCACTATGCGTTCGAAGTCAAGGCCGCGACGCAGGTGCTGGCGCGTCGCTCGATCCGCACCCTGGCCAAGGGTGAGAGCCTGACGCTGACCTCGGACATGTTCTCCGATCTCGTGCCGGGCACCGGCAGCGTCTCGGTCTCGGCGAGCCTGTCGACCGCGCTCGACGCGGCGACGATCCTCAAGGCGCTCGACCGCTATCCCTATGGCTGCTCGGAGCAGATCACGAGCCGCGCGATGCCGTTGCTTTATGTCAACGACCTCGCGGCCGGCGCGCATCTGGCGATGGACACCGAGGTCGACCAGCGCATCCGCGACGCGATCGAGCGGCTTCTGGCTCGTCAGGGCTCCAATGGCTCGTTCGGCCTGTGGTCGGCGGGCGGCGACGATGCCTGGCTGGACGCCTATGTCACGGACTTCCTGACCCGCGCCCGCGAGAAGGGATTTGTGGTGCCGGACGTGCTGTTCAAGAACGCGCTCGACCGCATCCGCAACTCCGTCGTCAACGGCAACGAGCCGGAGAAGGACGGTGGCCGCGATCTCGCCTACGGCCTCTACGTGCTCGCGCGCAACGGCGCGGCGCCCATCGGTGATCTCCGCTATCTCGCCGATACCAAGCTTGCCAACCTGGCAACGCCGATCGCGAAGTCGCAGCTCGCGGCGGCGCTGGCGCTGGTCGGCGACCGCAACCGCGCCGAACGGGTCTATGGCGCCGCCCTCGACAGCCTCGCGCCGAAGCCCGTGCTGGAGTTCGGACGCACCGACTACGGCTCGCAGCTCCGCGATGCCGCAGCTTTGGTGTCGCTTGCCAGCGAAGGCAACGCGCCGAAGGCGACGCTGACGCAGGCGGTGTCGCGGGTCGAGACCGCGCGCGGGCTGACGCCCTACACCTCCACGCAGGAGAATGCGTGGCTGGTGCTCGCCGCACGTGCGCTCGCCAAGGAGAACCTGTCCATGGAAGTGGACGGCCAGCCGGTCAAGACCGCGCTCTATCGCAGTTACAAGGCTGTGACGCTGGAGGGCAAGCCGCTGAAGATCACCAACACCGGCGATGCGCCGGTGCAGGCCGTGGTCTCGGTGTCGGGCTCGCCGGTGACGCCGGAGCCGGCGGCGTCGAACGGCTTCAAGATCGAGCGCAATTACTTCACGCTCGACGGCAAGCCGGCAGACATCAGCAAGGTCAAGCAGAACCAGCGCTTCGCGGTGGTGCTGAAGATCACCGAGGCCAAGCCCGAGTACGGCCACATCATGGTGTCCGACTATCTGCCCGCGGGCCTCGAGATCGACAACCCGAAGCTGGTGTCGTCAGGCGACAGCGGCACGCTGGACTGGATCGAGGACGGCGAGGAGCCTGAAGACGCCGAGTTCCGCGACGACCGCTTCACCGCGGCAGTCGACCGTGCCTCGGACTCCAAGTCGGTCTTCACGGTCGCCTATATCGTGCGCGCCGTCTCGCCGGGCAAATACGTGCTGCCGCAGGCCTATGTCGAGGACATGTACAATCCCTCGCGCTACGGCCGCACCGGCACCGGCAACGTCGAGGTGCGGGCGGCGAAGTGAGTGAGATGAGCCACGGTGATAACAGCTCTCGTCATTCCGGGGCGGCTCGAAGAGCCGAACTACGGCGCGCAATTGCGCGCCTGAGAATCTCGAGGTTCCGGGTCTGGTCCTCCGGACCATCCCGGAACGACGGCAGTCGAGCGCGGGGCCGGGGCCATCCCCTTCTCTCAGCCCTTGCACTCACCTTCATCCTCACCATCCTCGGCCTCGTCGGCTGGGTCTACTCGCTCGGTCCGCTGCCGCTTGACGAGGCCCGGAAAGTCTCGACCACCATCGTCGATCGCAACGGCAAGCTGCTGCGTGCCTATGCGATGGCGGATGGCCGCTGGCGCCTGCCGGTCGATGCCAGTTCCAACGTCGACCCGACCTATCTGAAACTGCTGCTGGCCTACGAAGACCAGCGCTTCTACGCCCATGACGGCATCGACCCGCTGGCGCTGGGGCGTGCCGCCTTGCAGCTTGCGACGCGCGGCCACATCGTCTCGGGCGGCTCGACGATCAGCATGCAGCTTGCCCGCCTGATGGAGCCGCGGCGGCAGCGCTCGCTCTATGCAAAACTGCGGCAGATGGTGCGCGCGCTCGAAATCGAGCGCAGCATGAACAAGGAGCAGATTCTCGATCTCTATCTCGCGCTGGCGCCTTATGGCGGCAATCTCGAAGGCATCCGCGCCGCCTCGATCGGCTATCTCGGCAAGGAGCCGAAGCGCCTGTCACTGGCCGAGGCCGCACTGCTGGTCGCGCTGCCGCAATCGCCGGAAACGCGCCGGCTCGACCGCCATCCCGAAGCCGCGCGCAAGGCGCGCGACCGCGTGCTCGACCGCATGGTCGAGGAGCAAGTGGTCAGCGACGACGACGCAAGGCAGGCCAAGACCGTGCCCGTGCCAAAACTGCGCAAACCGATGCCGATCCTGGCGCCGCACGCTTCCGACACCGCGCTCTCGACGGTCAAGGACACGCCGGTCATCAAGCTGACGCTGGACGCGAACTTGCAGAAAGTGCTGGAGCCTCTGGCGCGCGACCGCGCCCTTGCGCTCGGGCCGAACATCTCCGTCGGCATCATCATGGTCGACAATGAGAGCGGGGACGTGCTCGCCCGCGTGGGTTCAGCCGATTATTTCGACGAGAGCCGGGCAGGGCAGGTCGACATGACCCGCGCGATCCGCTCGCCGGGCTCGACGCTGAAACCCTTCATCTACGGGCTCGCCTTCGAGGACGGCTTCGTTCATCCGGAAAGCCTGATCGACGATCGTCCCGTCCGCTTCGGCTCCTACGCCCCCGAGAATTTCGACATGACTTTCCAGGGCACGGTGCCGGTGAGGAAGGCGCTGCAACTGTCGCTGAACGTCCCGGCGATCGTGCTGCTCGACCGCGTCGGCTCCAGCCGGCTGGCCTCGCGGCTGCGGCAGGCCGGCGGCAATCTCGTGCTGCCCAAGGACGAAGCGCCCGGGCTTGCCATGGGGCTCGGCGGCGTCGGCGTGACGCTGCAGGATCTCGCCCAACTCTACACCGGCTTCGCCCGCCTCGGCACCGCCAAGCCACTGCGCGAGATCATGGCGGACAGGGACGACCGCGAACCGCTCCGGCTGCTGGATCAGGTCGCGGCCTGGCAGGTCGGCAACGTGCTCTTGGGCACGCCGCCTCCGGAGAACGCCGCTCACAACCGCATCGCCTTCAAGACCGGCACCTCCTACGGCTATCGCGACGCGTGGTCGGTCGGGTTCGACGGCCGGATGACCATCGGCGTCTGGGTCGGCCGGCCCGATGGCGCGCCGGTCCCTGGCCTGATCGGGCGCGTCGCCGCTGCGCCGATCCTGTTCGACGCCTTCGCCCGCACCGGCAAGACGCTGGCCCCGTTACCGAAGCCGCCGAGGGGAACCCTGGTTGCCAGCAATGCCAAGCTGCCGTTGCCGCTGAAGCGGTTCCGCCCGGTGGGGGAACTGGTGCGGACCGGCCGCGAGCAGGCGCTGCACATCCAGTTTCCGCTGAACGGCTCGCGGATCGATGTCGATCGCTCCGGAGGGCAGGAGAGCGCAGCGATGCCGGTCAAGGTTGCCGGCGGCGTTCTGCCCATGACCGTCATGGTTAACGGCACGGCACTCGGCGAGATCGACGGCCGCCGCCAGCGCCTGATCGATCCGCCAGGTCCCGGCTTTGCGCGGCTCACGGTGATCGATGCCACGGGCGCCGCGGACACAGTCGTCATTCGAATTCAATGAGCCCGGCTTAAGCGGTTGTGGCGATGGCGGTTTCAGCGTAAGCGGAACCAATGGCCGAGACCTACCCCAGCCCTCGTTTTGGAGCTCCCCGCGAGTCGAAATCGCCTGCAAATCCAGGCAGCGGGCTCGTGCGCATGCTCGATGTCGTCACGGCCAGCCATGCGCGCGCGGTCGGCTTCCTCGTGCTCTGCGCGCTGTTGCTGTTCCTGCCGGGATTCTTCACCATCCCGCCGATCGATCGCGACGAGGCGCGGTTCGCCCAGGCCACTAAGCAGATGGTCGAGAGCGGCGATTACGTCGACATCCGCTTTCAGGAGGACGTCCGCTACAAGAAGCCGGTCGGCATCTACTGGTTGCAGTCGGCGGCGGTTGAGGCGGCATCGGCACTCAAGCTGCCGAAGGCCGAATTGCGCATCTGGGTCTACCGGCTGCCGTCGCTGCTGGGGGCGATCGGCGCAGTGCTCATGACCTATTGGGCCGCCCTCGGCTTCGTCACGCGGCGCGCCGCGGTGCTGGCGGCGCTGATGATGTGCGCTTCGGTGCTGCTCGGCGTCGAGGCACGGCTCGCCAAGACCGACGCGATGCTGCTGCTTTGCGTGGTCGCGGCGATGGGGGCGATGGCGCGGGCCTATCTGTCCTGGCAGCGCGCCGAGGACGAGACGCATCCGCCCTGGAGCTGGCCCGCGATCTTCTGGACCGCGCTCGCCGTCGGCATCCTGATCAAGGGTCCGCTGATCCTGATGTTCGCAGGACTGACCATCGTTGCGCTCGCGATCCAGGACCGCGATGCCTCCTGGCTGTGGCGGCTGCGCCCGGTCTGGGGCCTGATGTGGATGCTCGTGCTGGTGTTGCCCTGGTTCGTCGCGATCTTCTGGCGCGCGGGCGAAACGTTCTTCGCCGATTCCGTCGGCGGCGACATGCTGAGCAAAATCGGCGCCCAGGAATCCCATGGCGCGCCGCCCGGCCTGTACCTGGCGCTGTTCTGGATCACGTTCTGGCCGGGCGCGCCGCTCGCGGCGATGGCGGCGCCCGCGGTCTGGCGGGCCCGGCGTGAGCCCGGCGCGCAGTTTCTGCTGGCCTGGCTGATCCCATCCTGGATCGTGTTCGAGGCTGTGCTGACGAAGCTGCCGCATTACGTGCTGCCGCTCTATCCGGCGATCGCCATTCTCACCGCGGGCGCGGTGGAGCGGCGCGTGCTGTCGCGCTCCTGGCTGATGCGCGGTTCAGCCTGGTGGTTCGCGATCCCCGCGGCCGCCTCGATCATCGCGGTGGTCGGCGCGGTGATGCTGACCCGGCAGCCGGCCTTCGTGGCCTGGCCGTTCATCGCGGCGTCGCTGATCTTCGGCCTGTTCGCCTGGTGGCTCTACGACAACAATCGCGCCGAGCGCTCGCTGCTCAACGCGCTGGTCGCGGCCCTGATGCTGGCGGTGATCGTGTACGGCATCGTGCTGCCGTCGTTGACGCCGCTGTTTCCGAGCATCGAGGTCGCGCGCGCGCTCCGCAATGTCACCTGCGTCGGGCCGAAGGCTGCTGCTGCCGGTTATCACGAGCCGAGCCTGGTCTTCCTGACGGGCACGCAGACGCTGCTGACCGACGGCTCGGGAGCCGCGGACTTTCTGCGGCAAGGCAGCTGTCGCTTCGCGCTGATCGAGCAGCGCTCGGAGCGCAGCTTCGTGCAGCGCGCCGAAGCGATCGGATTGCGCTACAAGGTCGGGACGCGCATCGACGGCTATAATTTCTCGCAAGGCCGCGCGATCTCGATCTCGATCTTCCGGTCGGAAGGCACCGAATAGGATGCCGGCCCCGACCAGCAGCGCGCCGCGTCCGTCCTATCCCGCGCAATTGCTCGCTGTGTCCCGGCAGGCGCTGGCGCAGCTGGTTCGCACGCCCTCGCATTCGCGCCGCGCAGAGGCCGCGCGAAAACTGGCTCGGCATTCACTGTGGCTCAGCGCAGCGGGCGCGGCTCTGGTCATCGTTCTGATGGTCGCGTTCGACCAGACCGAGATCCAGCTGATGCCGGCGCGCGGCACGCCGGGACTGTGGCCGATCCGCATCCTCACCGATTTCGGCAAGGACGAGTATCTGTTGTCGGTGCTGGGGGCTACGCTGGTGGTTCTGGCGTTCGTTGCGGCGGGGCTGCATGGGACGCGCCGCGCGCTGCTGCTGGGACTCGGCACACGGCTGCAGTTTGTGTTTCTGTCGATTGCCGTCTCGGCATTCGTCGCCGAGATCCTGAAATATCTCTTCGGCCGCGGCCGTCCGTTCGTCGGCGGCAAGGCCAATCCCTTCAACTTCGTGCCGTTCGAGGGGACCGGGGCCTATGCCAGCCTGCCGTCGGGCCATGCAGTGGCGGCGTTCGCCCTGGCGTTTGCTGTGTCAGCATTGTGGCCGCGGCTGCGCGTTTTCATGTTCACTTACGCAATCGTGATCCTGCTGACGCGGCTGGTGCTGGTCGCGCATCACCCGAGCGACGTCGTGGCCGGTGCCCTGGTCGGCACGGTCGGCGCCATGGCAGTCCGCTACTGGTTCGCGGCCCGAAGGCTGGGCTTTGCCATCCGCACCGACGGCACCATCGTGCCTCTTGCGGGGGCGGTCTCGGGCCGCCTCAAAAGGGTTGCCCACGGGGCATCCGCCCCATAAAAGCGGCTGCCTGCCGGAGGCGCCGGTTCCCCGGGCAGTCCCATTCCAACCACGAGCCTCGATTTGTCGTCGTCCCAGCCCTCGGTTTCCCAGCCTTCGGTTTCCATCGTCGTTCCCGTGCGCAACGAAGCCGACAACATCGCTCCGCTGATTGCGGAGATCGGTGCGGCGCTCGACGGCCGCTGGGCCTATGAGATCATCTACGTCAACGACGGCTCGACCGATGCGACCGGCGAACGGCTCGCGACGCTCATGGCGCAGCGGGACAATCTGCGCCAGCTCCGCCACGCCAGATCAGGCGGCCAATCCGCCGCCGTGCGCAGCGGCGTCCGCGCGGCGCGCGGGGGGATCGTGGCAACGCTCGACGGCGACGGCCAAAATAATCCGGCCTTCCTGCCCGACCTGATCTCGGCGGTCGAGAAGGGAGCAGGGCGCGTCGGCCTCGCTGCGGGACAGCGCGTCGGACGCAAGGATACCGGCTTCAAGAAATTCCAGTCGCGCGTGGCCAACGGCGTCCGCAACGCCATCCTGAAGGACGGCACGCGGGATACCGGCTGCGGGTTGAAGGCATTCCGGCGCGAGGTCTTCCTGATGATGCCCTATTTCGACGGGCTGCATCGCTTCCTGCCGGCGCTGGTCCGCCGCGAAGGCTACGAGATCGCCTATGTCGACGTGATCGACCGGCCGCGCCATTCCGGCGTGTCGAACTACGGTTTCTTCGATCGGCTGTGGGTCGGCATCATGGATCTCGCCGGGGTGTGGTGGCTGATCCGCCGCAAGAAGCCGACACCAGATGTGACTGAGGTGAACGCATGATCATCCAATACGGTCAGGCGCTGAGCAACTATCTCTACGACGTCTTCGTCGCCAAGTTCGATTTCTGGCTGGCATTCGGCCTGGTCGCGCAGCTGTTCTTCACGGCGCGCTTCCTGGTGCAGTGGATCGCGAGCGAGCGCGCTGGCAACAGCGTGGTGCCGATGGCGTTCTGGTTCTGCTCGATGGGCGGCGGGCTGATGACGCTGGTCTATGGCGTCGTGAAGCGCGAGCCGGTGATCATCCTCGGACAATCGCTCGCGACCATCATCTATATCCGCAACATCATGCTGATCGTGAAGAACCGCGGCCGCGCTTCGAAGACGCTGGATCGCTGAGCGCTAGCGCGTACGGAAGTGCGCTCCCTCTCCCGCTTGCGGGAGAGGGTTGGGGAGAGGGTGTCTCCGCAATGGGACAATCCCCTAGAGGAGAAAGGCCCTCTCCCGGCGCGCGGGACGATGCTTCGCATCGCCCGGGCCGCGCCGACCTCTCCCGCAAGCGGGAGAGGTGAACGAGCCGCGGCGATTGATTCAACCTAAAGCCATTCCGCTCTAGCGCGGCAACGCCGACGCCGCGCCCGACGCGGGCAGGGCGGCTGTCTCCGCCTCGGTCCTGCGATAGGGCTCACCGGCCGCGTCGAGCACGGGATAGGCGACCGAGCAGATGTGCGAGTGGATGCGCCTGAGGTCGCGCAGCACGTCGAGATGCAGCGACGTCGTTTCGATGGTCTCGGGCCGGCCCTCGCGCAAGCGGTCGAGATGCCTTTCGACCGCCGCAAGCTCGGTGTTGCGCAGCGCGGTTTTCTCCACCAGCAGCTTGCGCGCCTCGTTGGCGTCGCTCGACATGAAGACACCGAACGCGATCCGCAGCGAGTCCATCGTGCGCTTGTGGAAGGCGGCGAGCTCGTCGGCCCCTTCCGCCGAGAACTGGAAGCGCCGCTTGATCTTCTTGGTGGCGAGTTCGCTCAGGCTCTTGTCGATGATGTCGCCGATATGTTCGAGGTTGATGGCGAAGGAGATGATCTCCATCGCGCGCCGTCCTTCGCTCTCGTCGAGGCTGCCCCGCATCAACTTGGTCACGTAGAGCTTGATCGCCTCGTCGAGACCGTCGACGAAATTGTCCATCTTGGAGACCTGGTCGACCAGCGCACGGTCGCCTGTCATCATCGCGGCCATCACCTTGCGCAGCATGACCTCGACGAGATCGCCCATGCGCAAGGTCTCGCGGGCGGCGTCGGCGAGCGCCAGCGATGGCGTCTCCAGCGCGGTCTCGTCCAGATAGCGCGGTCGGGCGGGGTCGGCCTCCCGCACGCGATCCGGCAGGAGGCGGGTGAGCAGGCGCGACATGGTATCGAGCAGGCCGATGAAGATAATGGCCGTGCCGACATTGAACGCGATGTGGAATGCCGCGGTCATCCTGGCGAGATCGGGCTGCCAGGCGTGCATGTGCTCGGCGATCGCGCCCAGGAAGGGCAGGACGAGGGCAATCCCGATCACGCGGTTGACGAGATTGCCGACCGGCAGGCGATAGCTCGCGGGATCGTCACGCTTGGCACCCTCGAAGACGGGATTGATGGCGCTGCCGAGATTGGCCCCGAGCACCAGTGCAAGGGCCGCATCGGGCGTGATGAACTGCGAATAGGCCAGCGACATGATCAGCAGCACGCTGGCAACGCTCGAATGCACCGCCCAGGTGACGAGGGCCGCGATGACGATGCACAGGACCGGATCGCCCGTGATGGCGGACATCACGACGCGGACGCCGGGTGCGTTCTCCGCCGGTGCCAGCGTGTCGAGCAGGATGTGCAGCGAAAGCAGCATCAGGCCGAGGCCGATCCAGACGCGGCCGATGTCCTTGATCCGCGAGCGCGGGCCCGAGCGGAAGGCGACGAGCCCGAGCACGAACAGCACGGGTGCGACGGCCGCGATGTTGAACGACAGCACCTGCACGATCAGTGTCGTGCCGACATTGGCCCCGAGCATGATGGCGAGCGCAGCGGCGAGGCTGACGAGGCCTTCGGCGGCGAATGAAGAGGTGATCAGGGCAGTCGCCGTGCTGCTCTGGAGCAGCGCGGTGAGCCCGAGTCCGGCGGCGAAGGCGCTGACGCGGTTGCTCAGCGCCTTGCCGAGCAGGCGCCTGAGGTCGGGACCGAAGGCGCGCAGGATCCCGCTGTGGACCATGTGCAGGCCCCACAACAACAGCGCAACGCCGCCCATGAGATCGAGCAGAACCAACGTTCCCATGCTCCGTGTCCGGATTGGAGTCGATTGGTGAGGCTAGCGCCAAATGCTTGAGGTTCAAACCATTTGTTGGCGCATCGGCGTTAACGTTTACGAGTGCGTCACGTTCCCGCGGCGCGCGTTGCGCGTCCGCCGGCGCGCGATGCCCTGTCCTCAGGCGCGATAACTTGTGAGCAGGCTCACATTGCCGCTTTGAGGGCAGCGAAGCCGCGATCGAGATCGGCCTTGAGATCGTCGACGCTTTCGAGACCGATGTGCAGACGCAGGGTAGGGCCGCCCGGCGCCCACTTGGTCGCGGTGCGATAGGCGTCGCAGTCGAATGGAATCGCGAGGCTCTCGAAGCCGCCCCAGGAGAAGCCCATGCCGAATAGTGTGAGCGTGTTGAGCATGGTATCGACCGCCTTCTGCGGCGCCGGCTTCAGGACGATGCTGAACAGGCCCGAGGCGCCAGTGAAGTCGCGCTTCCAGATGGCGTGACCGGGATCGGTCTCCAAGCCCGGATGCAGGACGCGCGCGACCTCGGGCCGGCCAGCCAGCCAGCGCGCCATGTCGAGCCCGGAGCGATGATGCTGCGCCAGCCGCACCGACAGCGTGCGCAGGCCACGCAGCGCGAGGAAGACGTCGTCGGGACCGGCGCAGACGCCGAGCAGGCGGATGCCCTCGGCGACCATCGGCCAGGCCTTGGCATTGGCCGAGATGGTGCCGAACATGATGTCGGAATGGCCGCCGATATATTTGGTGGCGGCCTGCATGCTGATATCGACGCCCTGCTCGAGCGAGCGGTGATAGAGCGGGGTTGCCCAGGTGTTGTCGTCGATGACGAGCGCATCGCGCGCATGTGCGACCTCGGCAATGGCGCGGATGTCGGGCATCTCGAACGATTGCGAGCCCGGCGCCTCCACCAGCACCGCGCGGGTGTTCGGCTTGAACAGCTTTTCAATGCCGGCGCCGATCATCGGGTCGAAATAGGTGGTCTCGACGCCATAGCGCACGAGCATGCCGTTGCAGAAATTGCGCGAGGGCCGATAGACGTTGTCGCAGACCAGGAGATGGTCCCCGGTCTTCAGCACCGAGAGCAGGGTGGTGGAGATCGCCGACAGGCCCGACGGCACGATGCCGACGCCGGCGCATTGCGGCCCCTCCAGCGCCATCAGCGTCTCCTGGAACGCCTTGCTAGTGGGGGAACCGTGGCGGCCATAGGTGAACTCGCCGCGATGGGCGTGCAGGTCCTCGGCGGTCGGGTAGAGCACGGTCGAGCCGTGAAAGACCGGCGGATTGACGAACCCCTTCTGCGCCTTGGTGTCGCGGCCGGAGGTGACCAGCCGGGTCTCGGCGTGCTGCTCTTGGGGGTGCGAGGAATCCATGCGTCTGCTTTCAAAACCGCGTTTCCGCTCGGGCCTAGCGCCTGACGGGCTGGCCGAAAGGCCGCTGTCGTTAATAACAGAACACAGAAGAGTCCCGTCAACCCCTTGACCCGGCACGCCAGTCGTTCTGAGATGCGCGGGTGCTATTCAGTCGCCGCATGTTGAGGGGCCTGCCGCGACCTTCGATCCATCGCCTGACCGGACTTTGCGTCACAGCCATGATGGCGGGCGCCTGCGGCGGGGATTAAGGTATTGGCCTCCCGGGATCGGCGGGTGTTCGGCAAGGTTTTCCAGCATGACTCTTGCAGGGCTGGTCTTGATACGCCTGGCCCCGGCAGGGATGATCCTGAGACAACATTCCTTGAGACGACTTTGAAAGGCCCAAAGCCCATGAAACGCGTAACCCTGGCTCTCACCCTTGCTCTCGCCGCCGGCCTCTCTGCCCAAGTCGCCGATGCGCAAACGCTCAAGACCATCAAGGATCGGGGCATGTTGTCCTGCGGCGTCAGCCAGGGCCTGCCGGGATTCTCCTCGCCCGACGACAAGGGCAACTGGACCGGCCTCGACGTCGACCTTTGCCGGGCGATCGCCGGGGCGATCTTCAACGATGCGACCAAGGTCAAATATGTGCCGCTGTCCGCCAAGGACCGCTTCACCGCGCTGCAATCCGGTGAAATCGACCTGCTCTCGCGCAACACCACCTGGACCATCTCGCGTGATACCTCGCTCGGCGCCAACTTCACCGGCGTGACCTACTACGACGGGCAGGGCTTCATGGTGAAGAAGTCGCTCAAGGTGAATTCGGCGCTCGAGCTCAACAGCGCCTCGGTCTGCGTGCAGACCGGCACTACCACCGAGCAGAATCTCGCCGATTACTTCAAGGCCAACAACATGAAGTATGAGGTGATCGCGTTCGGCACCAACGACGAAACCGTCAAGGCCTATGAAGCCGGGCGCTGCGACGTCTTCACCACCGACCAGTCGGGTCTCTACGCCAATCGCCTGAAGCTCGCCAATCCCAACGAACACATGGTGCTCCCCGAGATCATCTCGAAGGAGCCGCTCGGCCCGATGGTGCGCCACGGCGACGACCAGTGGTTCGACATCGTGAAGTGGACCCTGTTCGCGATGATCACCGCCGAAGAGCTTGGCGTGACCTCTAAGAACGTCGACGAGAAAGCGAAGCTGGAAAATCCCGAGTTGAAGCGCGTGCTCGGCACCGACGGCAATTTCGGCGAACAGCTCGGACTGACCAAGGACTGGGTGGTGCGGGTCGTGAAGGCGGTCGGCAATTACGGCGAAGTGTTCGATCGCAATGTCGGCGCGGGCTCGCCCCTCGCCATCAACCGCGGTCTCAACAATCTCTGGAACAAGGGCGGTCTCCAGTACGCGCCGCCGATCCGCTGATCGCCTCTGACCCGCTGGCAGCGGCATGAGCACCGAGGCCCGACAACCGCCGCCCCAGATCGCGCTGAAGATCCGGCGCATTCTGGGCGGCAAGGCAGGCTGGAACGGCGTCGTCGTCCAGTTTGCCTTCGCGGCGATCCTGGGCTGGATCGGCTACGAGATCGTCTCCAACGCCCGCGCCAACCTCGAGAACCAGCACATCGCCGCTGGCTTCGGCTTCTTGCGGAACAATGCCGGCTTCGACGTCAACCAGACCCTGATCCCCTACACCGGCTCGGACACTTTCCTGCGCGTTTTCGTGGTCGGTCTCCTCAACACACTCGTGGTCTCGGTGGTGGGCATCGTCTTCGCCACGTTGATCGGCTTCATCGTCGCGCTGTGCCGGCTGTCGCCCAATTGGCTGTTGTCGCGCGTCGGCGAGATCTATGTCGAGATCATCCGCAACCTGCCGCTGCTGTTCCAGATCCTGTTCTGGTACCTCGCGGTGCTCGCGGCCTTGCCCAATCCGCGGCAGAGCATCTCGCTGTTCGGCATTGCCTTCATCAGCAATCGCGGACTCGTCATTCCCAGTCCGATCGGCCAGAGCGGCCTCGAGCCGTTCCTGGCGATGCTGGCGCTGGGCATCGTCGCGGCACTGGTCTTGCGCTTCTATGCCCGGCGCGCATTGTTTCAGGAAGGGCGGATGATCCGGATCTGGCCCTATGTGCTGGGTCTGCTGTTCGGGCTGCCGCTCGCCGCGATGCTGGTGTTCGGTCGGCCATTCACTTTCGAGCTGCCGCAGCTGAAGGGTTTCAATTTCGCCGGCGGCTCGCGCATCATTCCGGAGTTCGTGGCGCTGACGCTGGCGCTGTCGACCTATACCGCCGCCTTCATCGCCGAGATCGTGCGCGCTGGCATCCTGTCCGTCCACAAGGGACAGATGGAGGCGGGGTTCTCGCTCGGCCTCAGCCGCGGCACAACGCTCCGGCTGATCGTGGTGCCGCAGGCCATGCGTGTCATCGTGCCGCCGCTGACCAACCAGTACCTCAATCTCACCAAGAACTCGTCGCTGGCGGTCGCGATCGGCTATCCTGACCTCGTCTCCGTGTTCGCCGGCACGTCGCTGAGCCAGACCGGGCAGGCGATCGAGATCATTGCCATGACCATGGGCATCTATCTCCTGATCTCGCTGCTCACCAGCGCCGTCATGAGCGTCTACGGTTGGCGCGTCAGCCGGAGTCTGGGCGCATGAGCGATATCGCCTCGAGCAGCTTCGTCCGCCAGGACCTCCTCACCGAGCGTCCTGCGCCGGTGAAGACCACGGGCTTTGTCGGGCTGATGCGGACGCGTCTGTTCAACTCGCCGACCAACATCCTGCTCACGATCGTTGGCGCCTTGCTGCTGTGGTTCACCATCGTTCCCTCCGTCAGGTTCCTGATGGTCGATGCGGTGTGGAGCGGCAAGGACCGCACGGCATGCCTCACGGAGAACGCCGGCTTTGCCGTCGGCGCCTGCTGGCCCTACATCCAGGCCAAGCTGCCGCAACTGATCTACGGCTTCTATCCCGAGGCCGAGCGCTGGCGCGTCAATCTCACATTCGTCCTAGCGGTGGTCCTGCTGGTGCCGATGCTCGTTCCCCGGCTGCCGGCAAAGGGCCTGAATGCCGGCGTGTTCTTCTTCGCCTTTCCCGTGGTCGCCTTCTTCCTGCTGCACGGCGGCGGCATCAAGGGCTTTGGCCTGAGCTGGACGGCTGACCTGCTGCAGCTGTTCGACGAGAGTATCGTCAATGCCGGACAGGCCCTGCTCACTCTCAGCAAGACGTCGGCCGTCGCACCGCTCTTCTGGATTGTCGGCAATTTCATCGTGCTGGTCGGCACGGCGATTTATTGGCTGATCTTTCCGCTGACCTGGCTGCGTGACCAGCTCCTGGGAACGGGCCAATCGGTCTGGACCGATTTCGCCATCACGGCTGCGATCGTCTCCCTGATCGCGTTTGTCCTCGGCGGAGGCGTTCGCACCGGCGGGCGGGCTCTCGCATCGAGCGTCGCCACCTTCATCGCCATCGCCATCGTCATCAAGCTGATGGGGCTCGATCACGGCGGATTGCCCGTTGTGGCAACAAATCTGTGGGGCGGCCTTCTGGTGACGCTGGTGGTCTCCGTCACCGGCATCGTCACCTCGCTGCCGATCGGCATCGCGCTGGCGCTCGGCCGCCGCTCCACCATTCCGCTGATCCGGATCTTCTCGATCGCCTTCATCGAGTTCTGGCGCGGCGTGCCTCTGATCACCGTGCTGTTCTTCGCCACCTACATGCTGCCGCTGTTCCTGCCCGGCAATTTCACCGTCGACGGCCTGGTGCGCGCGCTGATCGGCATCGCGCTGTTCACAGGCGCCTACCAGGCCGAGAACGTCCGCGGCGGGCTCGCTGCGATCCCGCGCGGGCAGGGCGAGGCGGCCGCAGCCCTGGGCCTGTCCTGGTGGAAGACGACCTCGCTGATCGTGCTGCCGCAGGCGCTGCGTCACGTCATTCCGAACCTCGTCAACAGCTTCATCTCGCTGTTCAAGGACACCTCGCTGGTCTCGATCGTGGCGCTGTTCGATCTGTTGGGCTCGCTCCGGGCCTCGTTCTCGGATCCGAAATGGTCGACGCCCTCGACCGCGTTCACCGGCTTCGCCTTCGCCGGGATCATCTACTTCATCTTCTGCTTCGGAATGTCGCGCTATTCGCTGTTCGTCGAGCATCGTCTCAATGCCCACCGCCGCAACTGATCGAGCTCATCATGGCTGACCCCATCGTCAAGATTTCCGGCCTCAACAAATGGTACGGCGACTTTCACGTGCTGCGCGACATCGACCTCGCGGTCCGGAAGGGCGAGCGCATCGTGATCTGCGGGCCCTCGGGCTCCGGCAAGTCGACCTTGATCCGCTGCATCAACGCGCTCGAGGAATTCCAGGAGGGCGAGATCGTCGTCGACGGCATCGAGCTCGGTCCCAACCTCAAGCATATCGACGCGGTGCGCCGCGAAGTCGGCATGGTGTTCCAGAGCTTCAATCTGTTCCCGCACCTGACCGTGCTGGACAATTGCACGCTGGCGCCGATCTGGGTGCGCAACATCCCGAAGAAGGACGCCGAGGAGACCGCGATGAAGTTCCTGGAGCGGGTCAAGATCCCGCACCAGGCCAACAAGTTTCCGGGGCAGATGTCCGGCGGCCAGCAGCAGCGGGTCGCGATCGCGCGGGCCCTGACGATGAACCCGAAGGTCATGCTGTTCGACGAGCCCACCTCGGCGCTCGACCCCGAGATGGTCAAGGAGGTGCTGGACACCATGGTGGACCTCGCCGGGGAGGGCATGACCATGCTGGTGGTCACCCACGAAATGGGCTTTGCCCGCGAGGTCGCCAACCGCGTGGTGTTCATGGACGCCGGCCAGATCATCGAGGCCAACACCCCGAATGAGTTCTTTGCGGCGCCTCAGCACGCCCGTACAAAGCTGTTCCTGAGCCAGATCCTGCGGTGACCACCCGCAATCGGGTGGCCTCGCCGATCTGAGCGACCCGCCAGCTTGGCACCATCCGAATCAGCTTTGCATCTTTTCGGCCATCCTCCGGAGAGAGACCTTGCAGAGCAGTGTCGGCGCGCGCGCATACCAGAATGCGCGATTGGCAAAGAAGTTGAGGAAGCAGGCGGACGCCGTGATGTCCTTCGCGGTCGAGGCACTCGGCCAGGGCAGATTTGCGGAGGCCGAGACGCTCTGCCGCGAGATCTTGAAAGAGGTTCCGGATCATTTCCACGCCACGCACCTGCTCGGCTTGCGTGCGTATGGGGGCGGGCGGCTCGAGGAAGCGCAACAGCTGTTCGAGGGCGCAATCGCGCTCGATCCGCGCTCGCCCGATGCCCATGGCAATCTCGGGGCGGTGTATTTCGATCTGCAGAAATTCCAGAACGCCCGCGCATGCCAGGAGAAGGCCATTGCGCTGAAGCCGAATTGTCCGATCACCCTGACGAATCTCGGCAATACGCTACTGAACCTCGGCCTCGGCGAGCAGGCGATCGGACTGCACGAACGCGCCGTCCGGCTACGGCCGGACTATGCCGATGCGTTCTGCAATCGCGGCATGGCGGAGCTGATGACCGGCCAGTGCGAGCGCGCCAAGGAGAGTTTCGATCGCGCCCTCTTGTTTCAGCCGCGGCACGCCGAAGCGCTCGCCGGCAAGGGCATGGTGTGCATCGAGCTTCGTCACTACGCGGAGGCGGAAGCCGCCCTCGCGGCAGGCCTCGCGATCAAGCCGGGCTCACCGAGGATTCTGGCGCAGCGCGGACGGCTCAACTTCGACCTGTACCGGCTGGAGCAGGCGGCCGTGGACTTCGATGCGGCGCTGGTGCAATCGCCAAGGCTCGAGCTCGCGCTGCGCGGCAAGGCGCAGGTCAACCTTCTGTTGGGGAACACGACGCAGGCGATCGCCGCCGTCAAGACCCTGCTCGAGGACAATCCGCGGTCCGATTACGCGATCGTGCTGCTCGGCGCCTGCTATGCGAACCAGGGAGATGTCGCGACGGCGCTCGAGCACCTCGACGCGGCGCTCGAGATCTCGCCGGATTATGCGGATGCCATCGCACGCAAGATCTTCATCCTGGATTATCTGCCGGAAGCCGATTTCGCGATCCAGCAGGCGGCACGAAAATCCTGGTGGGATGCGATCGGCGCCGGATTGCCGCAACGGACACCGCCACCCCGGGAGCTCGATCCGGGCAGGCGGATCGTGGTCGGATATGTCGCGTCGGAATTCAGGAACCACTCGGCAGCGTTCGCGCTGTTGCCGGTGCTGCGCCATCATGATCGCGCCCGGTTCGAGATCGTCTGCTATTCCTGCTGGCCGTTGCAGGATGAGATCACCGGGAGATTCAAGCCTCTCGCGGACGTCTGGGTCGACGCCGCGCAGCTTTCGGACGACGAACTGGCCGATCGTATTGAGGCCGACAAGATCGATATTCTGATCGACGTGTCGGGGCACACGGCCGGCAACAGGCTCCCTGTCTTCGCCCGGAAGCCGGCCCCAATCCAGGTCACGGGCTTCGGACATGCCACGGGGACGGGCCTTCAGACCATGGACTACGTGCTTGCGGATCCGATCTTCATTCCGGAATCTGCCCGCCATCTGCTGGCCGAGAAGGTTCATGATCTGCCGTGCCTGATCACGATCGATCCGATCCTGGATGTGCCGCCTTCGGAGCTTCCCATGCTCCAGAACGGCCATGTGACGTTCGGCGTATTCAACCGCATCTACAAGATCTCGGATGAGGCGATCCGGGTGTGGTCGAAAGTGATGCGTGAGGTGGCGGGATCGAAGATCATCATCAAGCACGGGCTGCTCGACGATCCCTTGCTGCGCGACGGACTGATCGCGCGGTTCGTCGGCCAGGGCATTGCCGAAGAGAATATCACCTGCCTCGGCTCGACCTCGCGCCACGAGCATCTGCTGGCCTTTGCGAAAGTCGACATCTCCCTCGACACATTCCCGCAAAATGGCGGCATCAGCACCTGGGAATCCCTCTATGCGGGCGTTCCGGTCGTCGCCAAGCTCGGCAAGGGCGCCTCGTCGCGCGCCGGCGGCTCCATCGTAACGGCCGTCGGCCTTGGCGACTGGGTCGCTGAGGATGACGACGGCTATGCCGCGATCGCATGCAAATATGCGGCGCAGCCCGCACATCTGGCCAAGTTGCGGGCGGATCTGCCGGCACGGATCGCAGCCTCGCCTGCCGGCAACGTCGAACTCTACACGCGTGAGGTCGAAGCGGCCTATCGCCGGTTCTGGCACGAGCATTGTGCCGCCGCCTCGGAATGCGGCGAGGGGGCATAGCCGGCCAGGCGCGTCGCTCCGGGAAATCCCGGGGGCGATGCTGGTCCCCTGACCGGCCGGCCGGGCTCGCGAATCAGCTAGACTCTGCCGAGGGCATCCTCCGGAGAGACACCTTGCAGAGCAGCGGCGGCGGCGCGCGCGCATTCCAAAACGCGCGATTGCAGAAGAAATTGATGAAGCAGGCCGACGCCGTCATCGCCGCTGCGGCGAGCGCCTATGGCCAGGGTCGATATGCCGAGACCGAGGCGCTGTGCCGTGAAATCCTGAAAGCCCTTCCGGATCATGTCGACGCCACGCACCTGCTCGGGATGTGCGCCCATGACGGCCGGCGCCTCGAGGAGGCGCAGCAGCTGCTCGAGCGCGTGATTGCGCTCGATCCGCGCTCGCACGATGCCCATAACAATCTCGCGACCGTGCATTTCGACCTCGGCAATTACCAGGAAGCGCGGCAGTGCCAGGAGAGGGCGATCGCGCTGAAGCCGAACTTCGTGGTCGCACTGACCAACCTCGGCAACACGCTGATGCATCTGGGGCTGTACGGACAGGCGATCGAGCTGCACGAGCGCGCCATCAAGTTGAAGCCGGACTACGCCGATGCGTTCTGCAATCGCGGCATGGTCGAGATATTGCTTGGACAAGTCGAGCGCGCCAAGGAAAGTTTCGATCGCGCTCTGCTGTTCCAGCCGCGTCACGCCGAGGCCATCGTCGGCAGCGGCATGGTCAGCATGGAGCTCCGGCACCACGAAGAAGCCGCAGCCAAGTTTGCCATGGCGCTGGCGATCAAGCCCGGCGCGCCAAGGATCCTGGCCCAGCGGGGGCGGCTCAGTTACGAGCTGCAGCGCTTGGAACCCGCGCTTGCGGATTTCGAAGCGGCGCTTGCGGTTTCGCCCAAGCTCGAACTCGCCCTGCGAGGGAAGGCACAAGTCTGCCTCGTCATGGGAAAGACCGCGCCGGCGATTGCGGCCGTCACCGCCTTGATCGAACAAAATCCGCGCTCCGAAATCGGATTGGCGCTGATGGGCTTCGCATTTTCGACCCAGGGAGAGATGGACACTGCGATCGAATATCTCGATCGCGCGCTGGCAGTCCGGCCGGACTACGGGGATGCGATCAGGGGAAAGATCTTCTTGCAGGACTACCGCCCCGAGGCCGATTTCACGGTCCAGCAGGCGGCGCGAAAATCCTGGTGGGATGCGATCGGCTCCAAGCTGCCGCAAAGGACGTTGCCGAAGCGGCCGCTCGATCCGGAAAAGCGGATCGTGGTGGGCTATGTCGCGGCCGAATTCCGGCAGCACTCGGCGGGACTCACCCTGCTGCCGGTGCTGCGCAATCATGATCACGCCAAGTTTGAAATCATCTGCTACTACTCCTGGCCCGGAGCGGACGAGTACACGGCCAAGTTCAAGGAACTGGCGGATGTCTGGGTTGACGCTTGGGGGCTTTCGGACGACGAACTCGCCGACCGCATTCAGGCCGACAATGTCGACATCCTGATCGACGTTTCGGGCCACACGACCGGCAACCGGCTGCAGTGTTTCGCGCGCAAGCCGGCCCCGATCCAGGCCACGGGCTTCGGACACGCGACGGGCACGGGCATGCCGACCATGGACTATGTGCTTGCCGACCCCATTTTCATTCCACCGTCGGTCCGGCATTTGTTTCCCGAAAGGATCCACGATCTGCCATGCCTGATCACGATGGAGCCCGTGACTAATCTGCAGCCTTCCGAGCTGCCGATGCTCCGCAACGGCTACGTCACCTTCGGCGTGTTCAACCGCATCTACAAGATCTCGGATGATGCGATCCGCGTGTGGTCGCGCATCATGCGGGAGGTGCCGGGATCGAAGATCATCCTCAAGCATGGTTTGCTCGATGATGCCCTGCTGCGCGACAGCCTGGTCGCACGCTTCATCGCGCAGGGCATTGCGGAGGAGGACATCACCTGCCTTGGCACCACCTCGCGCGACGACCACCTGATGGCCTTTGACAAGATCGATATTTCCCTCGACACGTTCCCGCAAAACGGCGGCATCAGCACCTGGGAATCCCTCTACAAGGGCGTACCCGTCGTCGCCAAGCTCGGCATCGGAGCCTCCTCGCGTGCCGGCGCCTCCATCGTGGCCGCCGTCGGCCTCGGCGACTGGGTCGCCGAAGATGACGATGGGTATGTCGAGATCGCCCGCAGGTTTGCCTCGCAGCCAGAGCATCTGGCGAAATTGCGCGCGGGTTTGCCGGCGCAGATCGCAGCCTCGCCCGCCGGCAATGTCGAGATCTACACGCGCGAGCTCGAAGCGGGTTACCGCCAGTTCTGGCGCGATTATTGTGCTGCCACAGCGGAACGCGGCGAGGTGGCGTAGGCGGGGCAGGCGCCCCAAGCGATGGCTCGGCCAGGTGCTGCGGTGAGCCCCGGGATATCCCGGGGGGACCCCCGGTCACGCCGACCGCCCGTCGCGGCGCGCGAATCAGTTAGACTCGCCACGGGCCATCTTCCGGAGAGACACCTTGCAGAGCAGCGCCGGCGCGCGCGCATTTCAGAATGCGCGATTGCAGAAAAAGTTGAAGAAGCAGGCCGACGCCATCATCTCCGCCGCGGCGAGCGCCTATGGCCAGGGCAGATATGCGGAGACCGAGGCACTCTGCCGCCAGATCGTGCAAGCCGTTCCGGATCATTTCGACGCCACGCACCTGCTCGGCCTGAGCGTGCAACAGGGCGGGCGCCTGGAAGAGGCGCAACAGCTGCTCGAGCGCGCGATCGCGATCGATCCGCGTTCGCACGAGGCCTACAACAATCTTGCTGCCGTACACTGTGCGCTTCACAAATTTGAGGCCGCCCGCGCGTGTCAGGAGAAGGCGATCGCGCTGAAGCCGAACTTTCCGCCGGCCCTGACCGGCCTCGGCAATACCTTGCTCCAGATGAACCTGCCCGAGCAGGCCATCGAGCTGTACGATCGCGCGATCAAGCTGAAGCCCGACTATGCCGATGCGCTCTGCAATCGTGGCCTGGCCGAGCTGGCGCTGGGCCAGTTCGAGCGGGCCAGGCAAAGTTTCGAGCGTGCTCTGTTGTTTCAGCCGCGGCACGCCGAAGCGCTCGTCGGCAAAGGCGTGGTCAGCATCGAGCTCAAGCACTACGACGAGGCGGAAGCCGCGCTCGCAGCGGCGCTCGCGCTCAGGCCCGGTTCGGCGAAGGTCCTCGCGCACCGCGGCCGGCTCAATGTTGCGCTGTCGCGGCCGGAACGAGCGGCCGCGGATTTTGACGCAGCACTTGCGCTTTCGCCCAAGCTCGAAGTGGCGTTGCGGGGGAAGGCGGAAGTCTCGCTGAGTTTGGGAAATACCGCGCAGGCGATCCTGGCCTGCACGGCGTTGCTCGAGGAAAATCCGCGCTCTGCGATCGCGCTCGCACTGCTGAGTTCCTGTTTTGCAAACCAGGGAGAGATCGCGGCCGCTATCGAACATCTCGACGCCGCCCTGGCGATCGCACCGGGCGAGCCGGACCTGATCGCGCGGAAAATCTACTTTCTGGACTTTCTCTCCGACGCGGACTTCGCGATCCAGCAGGCGGCGCGCAAATCCTGGTGGGATGCGATCGGCGCCAGATTGCCGCAAAGGAAGCTCGCGCCCCGGCAGTTCGATCCCGACAGGCGGATCGTGGTCGGTTACGTATCCGCAGAGTTCTGGTACCACTCGGCGGCGTTCGGTCTGTTACCGGTGCTCCGCCATCACGATCGCGCCCAATTCGAGATCGTCTGCTATTCGTGCTCTCCGACGCGAGACGAGATGACCGCCAGGTTCAAGTCGTTGGCGGACGTCTGGGTCGACGCCTCGCAGCTTTCGGACGACGAGCTGGCCGATCGTATTGAGGCCGACAAGGTCGATATCCTGATCGACGTGTCCGGGCATACCACCGGCAACAGGCTCCCTCTCTTCGCCCGCAAGCCGGCTCCGATCCAGGTGACGGGTTTTGGACACGCCACGGGGACCGGCCTGCAGACCATGGATTATTTGCTCGCGGATCCGATCTTCATTCCGGAATCGGCCCGCCATCTGCTGGCCGAAAAGGTTCATGATCTGCCGTGCCTGATCACGATGGATCCCATCCTGGATGTGCCCGCTTCGGAGCCTCCCATGCTCCGCAACGGCCATGTGACCTTCGGCGTCTTCAATCGCATCCCCAAGATCTCGGATGAGGCCATCCGGGTGTGGGCGAAGGTGATGCGCGAGGTGACCGGATCGAAGATCATCATCAAGCATACGCTGCTTGACGATCCGCTGGTGCGGGATGGCCTTCTCGCGCGTTTCTTGGCGCAGGGCGTCGGCGAAGAGAACATCACCTGCCTCGGCTCGTCCGAGCGCGCTGAGCATCTGCGGGCCTTTGCGAACGTCGATATTTCGCTCGATACTTTCCCGCAAAATGGCGGCGTCAGCACCTGGGAATCCCTCTATGCAGGCGTTCCGGTCGTGGCCAAGCTCGGCCACGGCGCCTCGTCGCGCGCCGGCGGCTCCATCGTGGCTGCCGTCGGTCTCAATGACTGGGTCGCCGAGGATGACGAGGGGTATGCCGCGATCGCGTGCAAATATGCGGCGCAGCCCGAGCATCTGGCAAAGTTGCGTGCAGAGCTGCCGGCACGGATCGCAGCCTCGCCCGCCGGCAATGTCGAGATCTACACGCGCAGGGTCGAGGAGGGTTATCGCCGGTTCTGGCGCGACCATTGTGCCGCGGCCTCGGAACGCGGCGAGGGCGCATAAACCGGCCGAACCGCGCGGACCTTGTGGACGCGCGTCCCCGGCCTGAGCGCGCCTGCAACGATCACACGAACGGCGGCTTGATGTTGCTGCGCTTCTCCAGCCACTCCGGCACCGGAAGGTTCTTGGCCCGCATGAAATCTGCGTTGAACAGCTTCGACTGATAGCGGCTGCCGGAATCGCACAGCACGGTGACGATGGTCTTGCCGGGCCCGAGCTGTTTTGCGAGGCGCATCGCGCCCACGATGTTGATGCCGGTCGAACCGCCGAGGCACAGGCCTTCGTGCTGGAGCAACTCGTAGATGGCGCTGACAGCTTCGGCATCGGGAATGAGATAGGCGTCGTCGACCTTGGCGGTCTCGACGATCGCAGTCGCGCGGTTGAGGCCGATGCCCTCGGTGATCGAGCCGCCGGGCGTTGCCTTGGCATCGCCGGTCCTGAAATATTCGTACATGCCGGCGCCGTGCGGATCGGCGCAGGCGATCCTCACGTTCTTGTTCTTCTCCTTCAGATAACGGCTGGCGCCGGCGAGCGTGCCGCCGCTGCCGACCGAGCAGACGAAGCCATCGACCTTGCCGCCGGTCTGCTCCCAGATCTCGGGTCCCGTGGATTCGTAATGTGCCTTGGCATTGTCGAGGTTGTTCCACTGGTCTGCGAACAGCACGCCATTGGGCTCGGTCTTGCGCAGCTCGTCCGCAAGCCGCCGGCCGACGTGTTGATAGTTGTTGGGGTTGGCATAGGGCAGGGCCGGCACCTCGATCAGCTCGGCGCCGCACAGATTCAGGAAGTCCTTCTTTTCCTGGCTCTGCGTTTCCGGGATCACGATCAGGGTGCGATAGCCGCGCGCGCTCGCCACGACCGCCAGGCCAATGCCGGTATTGCCGGCAGTCGCTTCCACCACGAGACCGCCGGGCTTGAGCTCGCCGCGCTTCTCGGCCTCCAGGATCATCCATTTGCCGGCGCGGTCCTTGACCGACTGGCCGGGGTTCATGAACTCGGCCTTGCCGAGAATGGTGCAGCCGGTCAGTTCCGAGGCGCGCTTCAGCTTGATCAGCGGGGTGTTGCCGATGGCTTCGACAACGTCGTTTCGAATGGTCATGTCGGGGAAATCGCTACCAAGGGGGTTGATCTGGTTAACCAGAACCTAGTGCTTGGGAGGGCAAAGGGGAAGGCTTTTGCGCTGCGGCGAAACCGGCTGAAGCGCCTGTCCAAACAGCGACATTCTCGAGCGCCGCGACCGGCGATGATGCGCTTGGCCGCGCGGCGGGATATCACTAGGAGGATATGACTGAACTCAGTCAGAGCACGGAAGATGATGGTCGTCACCAGCTCCTCCACGACCGCTTTTTTCCAAGGGCGAGTCGGGACGACATCAGGGAAAGTCGATGGCGGCCTGGATGGCCGAAGTCATACCTGCGCGAGGCATGGATTCCTTTCGACAACCGACAGCTTTGTGAGATGGCGGCCGGAGGGCGCGACCGAGCCGAAGCCGCGCGGGGCGTGGTGAGGCCGGATGGAAAGGCCGAGGTGCCGGTGTGGCCGCAATATCACATGAAATCTTGGTAAGCTTGTTCACATCTCCCGATGTTTTCAGAATGCGAGAAATATCTGCGAGACAGGTACCTTTTGCATTTTCATCGATCCGCTTCCGGCGCGTTGGTCCGTCCATCTCGCAACTGCGGGACTGTCCCGCGGTTCAGCGCCCGGCTAGTATCGACATCCAGGTTCCGCAGAAAGCACCGCCGCTGTGAACGAGTTGTCCAAAGCCCCCCGATTGTCCCGCCGCGAATCGGTTAATCCGGTTGCGCGGCGGCTTGATCTGCCCGGCGGGGGGTGGATGTGACACAGGATGTTCCGGCGATCGCCATGCGGCGGTCCGAAGGTTCTGCATCCCGGACGCGGCGCGCGGCGCGCTGGCTCGCGGTGTTGTGCCTCGCCGCCGGCTCGGGCGCGTGCGTGCTGACCCAGGACCTTCCCGATCCCGCCCTCGACGTTCCCACGCAGTACAAATACGCGGGCAAGGGCGATGCGCCGCCGTCATTGGATTGGTGGCGCGGCTTCCGCTCCGCAGAGCTGACGCAGCTGATGGAAGAGGCGCAGACCGTCAACCTCGACATCGCCGCCGCCGTCTCGCGCATCGTCCAGGCCGACGCCCAGGCGCGGCAGGCGGGCGCGGCGCTGTTGCCGAGCGTATCGACGGGCGGATCGGAAACCTATTCGCGCACCTCGGGCGCAAGCTCCTCGGGTCTGTCCATCGGCGGCCGCGAAGTCGTTAACTATTCGGCTTCGCTGAGCGCGAGCTATCAGCTCGACTTCTGGGGCCAGAACCGCGACGCGCTGCAGACGGCCGAGGAGACCGCCAACGCCAACCGCTTCGATCGCGACACCGTCGCGCTGACGACGCTGGCGGCCGTCGCCAACGCCTATTTCCAGGTGCTGGCCTCGCAGGACCGCATCAGGACGTCACAGCGCAACATCGCGAGCGCGCAGCGCATCCTCGACGCCGTCAGGGAACGGCGCAAGGCCGGCACCGGCACCGATCTCGATGTCGCCCAGCAGGAAAGCGTGCTTGCCAACCAGAAGGCCTTGGTGCCGCCGCTGCGCCAGACGCTGGATCAGAACGTCAACGCGCTCGCCGTGCTGGTGTCGCGCCCGCCGGAGAGCGTGCGCGTGCTCGGCGGCTCCCTGGACCGGGTCGCGATCCCGCGCGTGACGCCCGGCCTGCCGTCGGAGCTCCTGACGCAGCGACCGGACATCCGCCGGCAGGAGGCGCAGCTCGCCTCGGCGACCGCCAACATCGGTAACGCCCGCGCGCAGTTCTTTCCCGCCATCCAGCTCACCGGCAATGGCGGCTATCAGAGCTCGGCGCTGGTCTCGCTGTTCCAGCCGCATGCGGCCTTCTTCCAGCTCGTCGGCAGCGCCACCCAGCCGATCTTCGACGGCGGCAAGATCCTCGGCAATTTCGAATTCGCCAAGGCGCGGCAGGACGAACTGCTCCAGACCTACCGCAAGACTATCGTCCAGGCCTTTGCCGACGTCGACAATGCGCTGTTCTCGATCAAGCAGACCACGATCAAGCTGCAATTGCAGCGCGACGTCGTTGTCGCCTCGCGCCGCGCCTTCGATCTCTCCGAGCAGCAATTGCGCGCCGGCACCGCCGACATCGTGACCGTGCTCAACACTCAACTGACCCTGTTCCAGGCGGAAGACGCGCTGTCACAGGCGCAACTGGCCCGCCTGCTCGCCATCGTCAGCCTGTATCAGGCGCTCGGCGGCGGCTGGGAGCCGCGAATGGAGAAACCGGTCAATGCTCTTTAAGCCGGATACGAAGCAGGGCGCGGAAGAGGGGACGGCGAAAAAATCGCGCGGCCGCGGCTTCGTCATGACCTTGATCACGCTCGCCATCCTCGGCGGGCTCGGTTATCTCGGCTGGATCGCCACGCATCAGCAACAGGCCAACAACCGCAACCAGCGGCCCGATCTGCCGGTGCCCGTGTTGGCGGCGAGCCCGCGGGTACAGGACGTTCCGGTCTATCTCGACGGCGTCGGCGCGATCCGCGCGCTCAACACCGTGACGGTGCGCTCGCAGGTCGACGGCAAGCTGATCGCGGTCAATTTCACCGAGGGACAGGACGTCAAGAAGGGTGACGTGCTTGGCGAGATCGATCCGGCGATCTATCGGGCGCAATACGACCAGGCGGTCGCCAAGAAGGCGCAGGATCAGGCCCAGCTTGCCAACCAGCGCATCGACCTGACGCGCTATGAGCAGCTCGCCGCCTCCAATGCCGGCTCCAAGCAGCAGGCGGATACCCAGCGTGCGCTGGTTGCGCAGACCGAGGCACTGGTCAAAGCCGATCAGGCTGCGATCGACAACGCGGCGGCGACGCTGAGCTACACCAAGATCGTGGCGCCGCTCTCGGGGCGCGCCGGCCTGCGCCAGGTCGACCAGGGCAACATCATCCACGCCTCCGACACCACGGGTCTCGTGGTGATCACGCAGCTGCAGCCGATCGCGGTGTGGTTCAGCCTGCCGCAGCAGCAGATCATGCGGGTCAATGCCGCCGCGGCGAAAGGCGCGCTCGCGGTCGACGTGTTCGGCAATGACGGCATCACCGTGATCGATACCGGCAAGCTCACCGGCATCGACAACCAGGTTGACCAGACCACCGGCACGCTCAAGCTCAAGGCGGAATTTCCCAACGCCAATTACCAGCTCTGGCCGGGTCAGTTCGTCAATGTACGCCTCAAAGTCGAGACGTTGATGCAGGCGCTGGTGGTGCCGACATCTGCCGTCCAGCGCGGCCCGATCGGGACGTTCAGCTATATCATCGGCGAGGACAATGTCGTCTCGGCCAAGCCGGTGACGGTGACCCAGCAGAACGAGCATGACGCCGTGATCGCAAGCGGCCTGTCGGCAAACGACAAGGTCGTCACAACGGGCTTTGCCAATCTGTCGGATGGCTCGAAGGTGACCATCGGCCGCGACGACCAGACCCCGTCGGCGGATCTCGCCCCGCGCAAGCGCGCGCGCGGGCCTGACGCCCAGAAGAAGGACGGCGCCAAGGAAGGCGCTAAGGAAGGTCAGAAGGACGGACAAGGCAAGGACGGCGAGTTCCGCGCCAAGCGCAAGAGCAGCGAGGGCGACCAGAAGGGACAGACCGGGCCGGCACCGGGGCCGGGGGCATCGGGATCTGGAGCCAAGCAGCCATGATCCCGACAACAGCCGCCTGAGCGGCAGGCAGATCCCATGGGTGTTTCCGAACCCTTCATCCGACGGCCGATCGCAACTTCGCTGCTCGGCATCGCGCTGCTGATCGGCGGGCTGCTGGGCTATTTCGCGCTGCCGGTCTCGGCGCTGCCGCAGGTCGATTTCCCGACCGTGCAGGTGACGACGCAGCTTCCCGGCGCCAGCCCCGACGTGATCGCCTCGCTGATCACCGCGCCGCTGGAGCGGCAGCTCGGGCAGATCCCGTCGCTGTCGGCGATGAACTCGACGAGCTCGTTCGGCGTCAGCCAGATATCGCTGCAATTCGACCTCAACCGCGACATCGACGGCGCCACTCAGGACGTGCAGGCTGCGATCAATGCCGCGGCGGGCGTGCTGCCCAAGACGCTGCCTTACCCGCCGACCTACGCCAAGGTGAATCCGGCGGACGCGCCGGTGATGACGCTGGCGCTGCGCTCCGACACCATCTCGCTGCGGGCGATGAGCGACATCGCCGACACGCTTCTGGCGCAACGGCTGAGCCAGATCTCCGGCGTCGGACGCGTCTCGGTGCTCGGCGGGCTGAAGCCGGCCGTCCGTATCCAGGCGGATCTGGCGCGGCTCGCCGCCTACGGCATCGCCATGGAGGATCTGCGCACCGCAATCGCCAATGCCAATGTCTCGGGGCCGAAAGGCTCGCTCGACGGCGCGCAGCAATCCTACATCATCGCGGCCAACGACCAGATCGCCGCGGCGGACGCCTACAAGCCCGTCATCATCGCCTACCGCAATGGCTCGCCGGTCACCATCGCCGACGTCGCGCAGATCGTCGATGGCCTGGAGAACGACCGCACCGGCGGCTGGTACCAGGGCACGCCGGCCGTCATCATCGACATCCAGCGCCAGCCCGGCGCCAACGTGATCGACGTCGTCAGCCAGATCCGCGCCGAAATCCCCAAGGTGCAGCGCGCGATCCCGGCCGGCGTCAACCTCACCATCGTCTCCGACCGCACCGTCACCATCCGTGCCTCCGTGCGCGACGTGCAGTTCACGCTGGTCCTTGCCGTCGTGCTGGTGACGCTGGTGGTGCTGCTGTTCCTGCGCTCGCTGCGGGCAACCGTGATTGCGGGCGTGGCACTGCCGCTGTCGCTGATCACGAGCTTCGGCATCATGTATTTCGCCGGCTTCAGCCTCGACAATCTGTCGCTGATGGCACTCACGATCGGCACCGGCTTCGTCGTCGACGACGCCATCGTCATGATCGAGAACATCGTCCGCCACATGGAGAACGGCGACAGCGCGATGGAAGCCTCGCTCAAGGGCGCCAGCGAGATCGGCTTCACCGTGATTTCACTGACGGTGTCGCTGATCGCGGTCTTCATCCCGCTGCTGTTCATGTCGGGCCTCGTCGGGCGCATGTTCCGCGAATTCGCGCTGACCTTGACGATCGCGGTCGTCACCTCGGCCGTGGTCTCGCTGACGCTGACGCCGATGATGTGCTCGCGCCTGCTCAAGCACGCCCATGAGGAGCTGGCCGTGCCGGGATTGGCCGCGGTCAGCCGCTTCATCGACCGCACCGTCGAGGCCTATCACCGGACGCTGCTGTGGGTGCTCGAACGCCAGCGCGCCACGCTGGTCGTGACTTTTGCTACGCTGGTTGCGACCCTCGTCCTCTATGTCGTCGCGCCAAAGGGCTTCCTGCCGCTGCAGGACACCGCCTCGATCACGGCGGTGACGGAAGCGGGGCCCGACGTGTCGTTCGCGGAGATGCAGAAGCGGCAGGGCGAGGCCGCCGACGCCATCAAGGCCGACCCTGATGTGACCGGCGTGGTCTCGGTCATTGGCGCAGGCTCGGTCAACCCGACCACCAATGTCGGGCGTCTTGTCATGACGCTGAAACCTCGTGGCGAGCGGCACGACGATGTGAGCGTGGTGATCACCCGGTTGAAGGAGCGGGTGGCCGGCATCCCCGGCATGACCGTCTATTTCCAGCCGGTGCAGGATGTGCAGATTTCGACCCAGTCGAGCCGCTCGCAATACCAGTATACGCTGACCGGCACCGACGCGACGCTGGTGTCCGAATGGGCGCGCAAGCTGGTCACGGAGATGCGGCGCGATCCCTTGTTCCGCGACGTCTCGTCGGAGGCACAGGAGGGCGGTCTGCGGGCGCAGCTCGACGTCGATCGCACCCGTGCGGGCCAGCTCGGCGTCAGCCTGCAAGGAATCACCGATACGCTCAACGACGCCTTTGCACAGCGGCAAATCTCGACCATCTACGGCCAGGCCAACCAGTACCGCGTGGTGCTGGAGGCGCTGCCGATGTACCAGCGCGATCCCTCGATCCTGTCGAAGCTTTATCTGCCGGGCGCCGCCAGCGCCACCGCCGGCGCGCCCAACGCCCAGGTGCCGCTGTCGGCCGTGGCGACCCTGAAGCGCACCACGGCGCCGCTGGCGATCTCGCACCAGGCGCAGTTCCCGTCGGTATCGCTCAGCTTCAACCTCGCGCCGGGCGCGGCGCTCGGCGATGCCGTCGACGCCGTGAAGACGATCGAGACCCGGATCGACATGCCGGGCAGCATCGTCGGCGTCTATGCCGGCGATGCCGCCGAGTTCGCCAAGGCGCTCGCCGGCCAGCCCTGGCTGCTGCTCGCCGCGGTGATCACGATCTACATCGTGCTCGGCGTTCTCTATGAAAGTTACATCCACCCGATCACGATTCTGTCGACGCTGCCCTCGGCCGGCGTCGGGGCGATCCTGGCGCTGGTTCTGTGCGGGCAAGACCTTTCGGTGATCGGCCTGATCGGCATCATCCTGTTGATGGGCATCGTCAAGAAGAACGCGATCATGATGATCGACTTCGCGCTCGAGGCCGAGCGCGGGCGGGGCATGTCGCCGCACGAAGCCATCGTGCAGGCCTGCCTGTTGCGCTTCCGCCCGATCATGATGACGACACTGGCGGCGCTGTTCGGCGCGCTGCCGCTCGCGATCGAGAGCGGCACCGGCGCCGAGCTGCGCTTCCCGCTCGGCATCTCCATCATCGGCGGCCTGCTGCTGAGCCAGCTGCTGACGCTCTACACGACGCCCGTGATCTATCTCGCGCTCGACCGCATCAACCGCCGCCTCGAGCAGGCGATGCCGCCGGCCGAATCCGGCGACCCGCCGGTTGCCGGCGCGACCGAGGGGATGCAGTGATGGCATCGATCTCGGAGCCCTTCATCCGCCGCCCGGTCGCGACCACGCTGCTGTCGATCGGGTTGTTCCTGCTGGGTGTGGTCGCCTACCAGTTCCTTCCCGTCGCCTCGGTCCCGAACGTCGACTTCCCCGCCATCTTCGTCTCGGCCAGCCGGCCCGGCGCCGACCCGGCCGTGATGGCGGCGACGGTGGCCTCGCCATTGGAACGGCGGCTCGGCGAGATCGCCGGCATCAACCAGATCACCTCGACCTCGACGCTCGGCTCGACCAGCATCCAGCTCCAGTTCGACATCGGCCGCAACATCGACAAGGCCGCGCGCGACGTGCAGGCGGCGATCAACGCCGCGATGGTCGATCTGCCAAGCGACCTGCCGACGCTGCCGCGCTTCCGCAAGGCCAACACGGCCGGCGCGCCCGTCTTCGTGCTGGCGCTGACATCCAAGACGATCTCTGCAGCCGCAATCTACGACGTCGCCGACAGCGTGCTGGCGCAGCGCATTTCGCAAGTGCCGGGGGTCGGCAATGTGATGATCTCCGGCGCCGACCAGCCGGCCGTGCGGGTCCAGCTCAACCCCGTCGCGCTGTCGAACGCCGGCATCGCCACCGACGACGTGCGGACTGCGATCATCAATGCCAATCCACTCGGCCCGGTCGGCATCTTCAATGGCGAGCGGCAAAGCGAGACGCTGTCGCTGAACAAGCAGATGCGCACCGCGAAAGAGTTCCGCGACATCGTCATCAAGAGCTCCAACGGCAATTTCGTGCGGCTCTCCGACGTCGCCGACATCGAGGATTCCGTCCGCAACGCCCGTTCGATCGCGTGGTTCAACAAGCAGCCGGCGGTGCTGATCCAGATCGTCAAGCAGGGCGATGCCAACGTCATCGACACCGTCGATCGGGTGAAGGCGCTGATCCCCGAGCTGAAGCAATGGATTCCGGCCGGCGTCGAGATTTCGACCCTGGTCGACCGGACCGGCACGATCCGCGCCAGCGTGCTCGACATGCAATGGACCTTGCTGGCGACCGCGATCCTGGTGATGGTCGTGGTGTTCGTGTTCCTGCGCAGGCTGACGCCGACGATTGCGGCCGGCATCTCGGTGCCGCTGGCACTGGCTGGCACCTGCGCCGGCATGTGGGTCGCGGGCTTCTCGATCGACAATCTCTCGCTGATGGCGCTCGCGATTTCCGTCGGCTTCGTGGTCGACGACGCCATCGTCATGATCGAGAACATGTATCGCAATCTCGAGCATGGCATGCGGCCGTTCCGGGCGGCGCAGGAGGGCGCGAAGCAGATCGGCTTCACCGTGGTTTCGATCAGCCTGTCGCTGATCGCGGCGTTCACGCCGCTGATCTTCATGGATGGCGTCGTCGGCCGCCTGCTGCGTGAATTCTCGCTGACGCTGACCTTCGCCATCCTGGTTTCGACGCTGGTGTCGCTCACGGTGACGCCGATGATCTGCGCCCATTACATCCGGCAGACCACGTCCGGCACGGCGACCCTGTTCGATCGGCTGATCGAGGGCTCGCTGTCGCGGATCGTCGCCTTCTACACCCGAACCTTGCGCACCGTGCTGGACTACCCGCTGGCGACGCTGCTGGTGTTCTTCGCCACCATCGGCCTCACGGTGACGCTCTACATCAAGGTCCCCAAGGGCTATTTCCCGACCGACGATTCCGGCTTCGTCATCGGGGCCACGCGCGCCTCGGCCGACATCTCGTTCCAGTCGATGCTCGGCCTCCAGCAGCGGCTTGCCGACATCGTGATGCAGGATCCGGCCGTCGCCGGCATCGGCTCGACCGTCGGCGCCGGCGGCGGGCCGGGGGGAGCGACCTCGAACCGCGGCATCATGTATATCAGCCTGAAGCCGCCGGAGGAGCGCGACCACGTCTCGACGCAAGTCGTGATCGATCGTCTCAGGCGCGCGTTGTACCCCGTGCCCGGAATCCGCCTCTTCATGTTCGCCGCCCAGGACGTCCGTGCCGGCGGGCGGCAGAGCGATTCCGACTACCAGTACACGCTGACCAGCACCGACCTCAGTCTGCTGCAGAAGTGGGCGCCGATCGTCGCCAAGCGCATGGAGAGCGTCGAGGGGATCACCGACATCTCCAGCGACCGCGACCCCGGCGGACTTCAACTGACCTTGTCGATCGACCGCCAGAAGGCCTCGGCGCTCGGCGTCAGGGTTCAGGACATCGACAACGCGCTGAACAACGCCTTCTCGCAGCGGCAGATCTCGATCATCTACACCCAGCGCAACCAGTACATGACCGTGCTGGAGATCGATCCGAAATTCCAGGTCGATCCCTCCAACCTCGAGCGCATTTTCGTCGCGGGCGCAGGCGATGCGCAGGTGCCGCTGTCGGCCGTCGTGCACGCAACGCGCGGTCTTGCCGCGCTCGCGGTCTATCACTCGCAGTCGTTCCCCTCGACGACGGTTTCGTTCAACCTGTTGCCGGACGTGCAGCTTCAGGCGGCGACGCAAAACATCCAGCGGGCTGTCGAGGAGCTGCACATGCCCGAGGGCATCCGCGGCAGCTTCGACGGCAATGCCGGCGACTTCGCCAAGACCAGCGGCCGCCAGCCGCTGCTGATCCTCGGCGCGCTGGTGGCGATGTATATCGTGCTCGGGGTGCTCTATGAGAGCCTCGCCCATCCGCTCACGATCATCTCGACGCTGCCCTCGGCCGGGTTAGGGGCGCTGCTCGCCCTGCAGCTCACCAACACGCCGCTGACCGTGATCGCCTTCGTCGGCATCATCCTCTTGATCGGCATCGTCAAGAAGAACGGCATCATGATGGTCGATTTCGCGCTCGACGCCGAACGCCAGCGCGGCCTGTCTTCGGCGGAGGCGATCTTCGAGGCCTGCCAGGCGCGCTTCCGTCCGATCCTGATGACGACCATGGCGGCGCTGTTCGCCGGCATTCCGCTCGTGGTGGCGACCGGCCCCGGTACGGAGCTGCGCCGTCCGCTCGGCATCACCATCATCGGCGGCCTGTTCGTCTCGCAGATCCTGACGCTCTACACCACGCCCGTGATCTACCTCCTGATCGACCGCCTGCGGCGGCGGTCCGCGCCGCGCCCGCTGGCTGCGCCCGCGGAATAGGTTGTTGAAGGGCCACATCAAGCGTATAGCGGCGGCCATGTCGAAGCCGCCTGAAACCATCGCCGCCGCGCCGGCCGAGCCGATCCCCGAATGCCCGCATTGCCAGAAGCCGATGCCCCTGTGCATCTGCGACAGCGTCACCCCGATTGAAAACCGGCTGTCGCTCCTGATCCTCCAGCATCCGCAGGAGCAGGACAGGGCGCTCGGCACCGCGCGCCTGCTCGCCCGCCATTTCGCCGATGCCACGGTGAAAGTCGGCCTGTCCTGGCCGAGCCTGTCCAAGGCGCTGGGGCGGCCGGTCGAGAATGCCGCGCGCTGGGCCGTGCTCTATCTCGGCTCGGCGCGTGCCGCCGATCTCGAAGCCGAAGGCGAGATCGTCGCGCTCAACCGCAAGGGCGAGGTCGCGGACAACCAGCGCGCGATCCTGGGCAAGCTCGAAGGCGTCGTGCTGCTCGACGGCACCTGGAGCCAGGCCAAGGCACTGTGGTGGCGCAATCCCTGGATGCTCAAGTGCCAGCGCGTGATCCTCAACCCGGCGCATCCCTCGCGCTATGGGCGCCTGCGCAAGGAGCCGCGCAGCGACGGGCTCTCGACCATCGAGGCCGCGGCAACGATTCTCGCCGGTCTCGAGCGACGTCCCGACATCGCCGACACGCTGCATGCGAGTTTTGAACGGCTGTTGACACGCTACCGCGAGGTCCAGGCAGAGATGCCGGAATTGGCGCCAAAACCTGCGCCGAAGGGCCGGCGCGACTTCCGTCGGCGCAAACGAGCCTGACTTCGGCCCACTTGATCTGTACGGTTGATTGCACCGCGAGGCGCGGGCATTTTGAGGGCATCGATCGAAACCGGTCGCGATCCGCTTCCCTGTTGCGGCATCGGACAGCGGCATCCGAAGGGGCAGTCGAATTCAGGTCGCGGCGAAGGAAATTCTGACACAGGCGGCGCGGCCCGATCGTTGGGGCACGCTCGCGCTGATGGACATTTCGCTGCGCTACCGGCGAACCGTAATCGGCCCGCTCTGGATCACGCTGACCCTCGCTGCGACGATCGCGAGCGTCGGCACGGTCTATGCGGCACTGTTCAAGCAGGACATCGGCGCCTTCCTGCCGTCCTTCGCGGTCGGCCTGATCGTCTGGACCCTGATCGCCACGACGCTTCAGGAGGGCTCCAACATCTTCGTGGCGTCAGGTCATCTCATCAAGGCGGTGCCGGCGCCGCTGATCGTTCATGTCCTCCAGATGATCGCGCGCAACGTCCTCATCTTCGCGCATCACCTGGTGATCGTCGTGCTGCTCTATGTCGTGATGCCCTGGCCGCTGCACTGGAACATGCTGCTCGTGGTGCCCGGCTTTGCGATCCTGTTTCTCGTGCTGCTCGGTGGCGCGGTCGCGCTCGGCATGCTCTGTGCGCGTTTTCGCGACATTGGTTCGGCGATCGTCAGCGGCCTGCAGTTCATCTTCTTTCTCACACCGATCATCTGGACCGAGGACAGTGTGCGCGGCACCGCCTTTCACTGGCTGACGTGGGGCAATCCGTTTGCGACGCTGCTCGACCTCGTGCGCCGGCCGCTATTGTCGCAGCCGACCTCTGCGGAGCAATGGCTGCTGGGGGCGGTCTATGCGATCGTCGTGACCGTCATCGGCCTCGGCTGTTACGCAAGATACCGCCATCGCGTGGCGTATTGGCTGTGATGCGCGCATGACCACCACGGCCCACATCGTGCTACGCGACGTCTCGGTCACATTTCCGGTGCTGTCGTTTCGCGATCGTTCGCTGCGCAGCCGGTTCGTCAGCGCCGTGACGCTGCGGCGGAAGGCGGCGGTCTCGCACCTCATCACGGCCTTGAACGAGGTCAGCCTCGACATCCGCGCCGGCGACCGCCTCGCCATCATCGGCGCCAATGGCGCCGGCAAGACCACGCTGCTGCGGGTTCTCGCCGGCATCTACCATCCGACGGCGGGGAGCATCGATGTGCTCGGCCGCTGCCTGTCGCTGTTCGATCTGTCGGCCGGCTTCGACGAGGAAGCAACCGGCTACGAGAACATCATGCGGCGCGGCCTCGTGATCGGCGCGCGGCGCGCCGAGATCGATGCGCGTCGCGCGGAGATCGCCGAGTTCAGCGAGCTCGGCGACCGCCTCGATCTGCCGCTACGCACCTATTCCAGCGGCATGATGCTGCGCCTGATCTTCGCGGTCGCAACCGCGGTCGAGGGCGAGATCGTGCTGCTCGACGAATGGATCGGCGTCGGCGACCAACAGTTCCGCAACAAGGCGCGGCAGCGGCTCGACGAGATCGTCGCCCGTGCCGGCATCCTGGTGCTCGCCTCGCACGACGTCGAACTGATCAAGAGCACCTGCAACCGGGCGATCCTGCTGGAGCAGGGGCGGATTACGGCGGCAGGCACGACCGAGGAGATTCTCGGCCGTTATCTCGGCGGGCCGGGCGGGGCGAAGGTCTAGCGCTTCAAGCCGGGCATCAAGCTGCTGAAACTCGTCGGGAAAGTGGGACGAAGGCGGTTGCCTAAACCCTGCATCCTCTATATTGCTCCGCCCTTACGGGGCCACGTGGCGGAGTGGTTACGCAACGGTCTGCAAAACCGTGTACACCAGTTCAATTCTGGTCGTGGCCTCCATTACAAATCCCTGATCTTTCAGCAAAATTCGATCTCAGCGCAGGTTCCGCCGATCCTGTGCGGCCGTCCACCGAGGTGCGAGGGGGCTCGGTCACCGGATCTGCCCGGGACGTGCTGGAAACGCTGATTCACGCCCGCTGGCATAGAGTTCGCATCTGCGAAGTGATGCGACTTTCATCAACGAGCGCTGGAGCACCCCGTGGGCGATATCGTCCGATTTGTCCCGAAAACCGAGCTTGAGCGGGCTCGTCTCATCCGTGAGGCCCGCGCGATCTATGACAGCATCTTTCCATCGGCCGCATCCGAGCGGGCGACGCAGGATGGCGAGGATCGCGTCAAGACCTGATCGTTGCCGGGCCGGGTTTGAGCTCTAGCAAAACGCCCGCGGGCGCGCTGCGATCAACGGCGAAAGCAGCCTTCAGCAGGCCGCGTACCAGCCGTCGGGAAACGGCAGGAGAGGCCAGGCGCCCTCATTGTCATTGGCCGCATTGGGCGTCGCGTCAAAACTCCGCGAGCGGAGCACGAACTCCTTCTCCGGCGCGGCAGCGAAATCTTCAATGACCATGGCGTCCCGGACGGCGTCCAGCAGCAAATTGAATTCGGCTTCGCTTCTCATCGCACCCTCGCACAACGCGGATGGCGCAATGTCGCAAAGCCGGTTTGTTACCCGATTGACCTGATCATTCGCATTTTAACGATCCGGCGATCGGGCCCCAATTGGTTAGCGATTTCTAAATCCCCTGGGGATCCTAGGTTCCTCCGCTGCGCCGACAGTGTGAAAGAGATCACATCCTGAGCGGTTTATTTCTCCTACCCCTTCGCACACCGACCAATGCAGGCCGGGGCGGGCAGGGCAGACAGGAGATTGGTCATGAAGGCGAGGTTCTTGCGGTTTGCGGGTGTGAAGAGCCGGGCGCGCCGCGCCTCGACGGTTGGGCTCTTCCTCACATTGTTCGCCTCCGCCGCCCACGCGCAAGGGACGGCCGAACAGCGCCGGGCCTGCACGCCAGACGTCTACCGGCTCTGCGCCGGCGAAATCCCCAACGTCCGCGCCATCACGGCGTGCCTGCGGCGCAACCGCTCGAGCCTGAGCGAAGCCTGCCGCAGCGTGTTCGATCAGGCCGGCGGCTGAACGCAGCAGCCTGTGGTTTTGTGCGCAGCAAGTCGCCCGACCCGCTGAGGAATCCGCGAAATCGGCCCCTGTGGATATGCTGCGGACAGACTGTGGATCAGGGACATGGCGAACTCGCAGATCGCGTAGCCCCGGGTGCAGTTCGTAGGGTGGATTAGCGAAGCGTAATCCACCTCTTCTCCTGCCACTGCGGCAGACGCGGTGGATGGCGCCTTCGGCTAATCCACCCTACGCATGAGGAGATGAAGCAAAGCTCGGGCGAGAACCTCAGTCTGGTGCCCCGATGCTGCGCAGCACGAATTGATGCGCTGCAAAGCTGGAGCCCATGTGGCAGCATGCGTGCGGCTTCCTGGGTCCCGGCTTTGCGAAGCAGCGTAAGAATGCTGCGGTGCACCCGGGACACGGGAGCCTGGTGAGGTCGATCCAACGGTCCCTGCATTTCGTCTCAAATTGCAACCCGCGCGTGCAAGAAGTCTTGATCGGCTGTGATCTAGGGGTGAACGTGCGGCTTGAACGCGCGCCCTGACCACGGCGACCAATGGGAGAGTGCAAAAGGATCAGCGGAATGTGATCGCAGCTCCCCTTCCTAAAGCACCAAAATGGTGCTTTAGTGCTTTCCATGAGCCAGTCGCCCCGAAACGCGCCGTCCGCGCTGCGTTACAGGCTTGCCCCTGATCCGGCCGCCAAGGCCGCGCTGGAGGCGACGTTCAGGGCATATGACCGCATGATGGAGATCCTCGACGAGGTCGCGCGGAGCCACAATGTCGGTTCCAACGTCGTGCTGCTGCATGCCCACGCCTACGACCCGATCCGCAAACAGACCGCGCTGCCGTCGCGCCTGGTGACGCTGGGCCTGCGCGACCGCGCCGAATATCGCGCGGCGCAGGGCCGTCGTCTGCCGCTCGACGACAAGCTCGCCAAGATCAAGGGCCCGGCCACCATTTCGATTGCGACCGTGCAAGGGCGCTTCAGCGTGCCGTTCGACTATGCCGGCTATGCCGAGGGCTGGGGGCAGAGCGTGCCGGCGCGTCTGATCCGCACTGACGACGGTTTCGAAGTTCACTACGGCGTCACGCCGAACAGTCTGCCAGAGGAGGAGAACGCTATGGATACCATCGCTGCCGCTCCCGAAAATTTCCTGTCCCGGGTCGGACGCCTGATCGCCGGGATCGCCTATGACGCGATCGAGCAGGCGGAAGGCAAAAACAAGCTTGGGGTGGTCGGACAGGCCATCCGCGAGATCGAGCGCGCCGAGAGCGAGGCGCGCGATGCGCTCGGCGCTGCGCGTGCCGAGGAATACCGCCTCAACGCGCGCCGCACCGAGATCGAGCGCGAGATGGTCGATCTCGCGCCCAAGATCGAAGGGGCGATCACCGACGGGCGCGACGACCTCGCCCGCGCCGGCATCGCGCGGCAGATGGATCTGGAGGCGCAGTTCGAGGTGCTGTCCCGCGCCATCGACGAGAACAACGAGAAGATCGAGCAATGCGTCACGTCGCTGCGTGCGGTGCTGTCGGCACTTCAGGACGCCGAGCAGCGCCGCGCCGATCTTGAAAAGAGTGAGGCGGCCGCAAGCCATCAGGCCTCGACGTCGCCCCGTAAACAGGGCGGCAGCTCTGCGGCGGCGAAGGCGTTGCGGGCGGGCAGGGCGGTGGCGCGAGCCACCGGCGTGCCGCCGGGCATCCCGTATTCGAGCGACATCGACGAACTCAGCACGCTCCATCGCGACAAGGAAATTGCGGCGAGGCTGGCGCGGCTGAAGTCACGCTCCTGAGTACCGCGTCATGAGCGCTCTGCTCGAACACGTCATGTCACCGGAGGTCAGGCCGTTCGCGATCGCGGCGGCCATGATCCTCATCGTCGGCTCGATCGAGGTGGTCTCGATGCTGGTCGGGGCTTCCCTGAGCGAAATGCTCGGCACCAACATCGACTTCGGCCATCCCAGCGACAATGGCGTGATCAACGCCATCTCCTGGATCAATGTCGGCGGCGTGCCGCTCTTGATCTTCCTGCTGCTCCTGCTCGGCGCGTTCTCCATCACCGGCTTTCTGATCCAGGACATCGCGCGGATGCTGGCCGGTCCCTTGCCGGCCTCGGTCGCCTCGGTCGGGGCCGTCGTGGTGTCGGTTCCGATGGTCCGTGCGGCCAGCAGGGCCATCGCGCGGGTCATTCCCAAGGATGAAAGCTACGCCGTCGGCCTCGGCGATCTCGTCGGCCGCATCGGCGAGGTCGTCATCGGCCCGCTCGACCAGGGACCGCCCGGCCGCGTCAGCGTCGCCGATATCCACGGCAACCGCCATTTCGTCTGGGCGGTCGCCGCGCCGTCGTCAGCACCCCTGCCGCAGGGAACCATGGTCCTACTGGTCGACCGCGACGGCACCCGCTTCGTCGCAGTGAAGGCCGACGATGAACTTAAGCCGTCCAAGCCACCTCTAAGCAGCTAGCAGTTCATTCATTGGAGAAAGTCATGTTCGACATCGCAGTCCCGGCCATGATCGGCGTCGCGCTGATCGTCGTCCTCGGGATCGTCTTCACCATCCTCTACAAGCGCGCCACGCGTGATGAAGCCTTCGTGCGCACCGGACTCGGTGGCAAGAAGGTCGTGCTCGACGGCGGCGCCATGATCCTGCCGATCTTCCACTCCTATGCCAGCGTCAATCTGAAGACGCTGCGGCTCACCGTGGAACGCAAGGAGCGGGAATCCCTGATCACCAGGGACCGCCTGCGCGTCGACATCGTGGCCGAGTTCTATGTGCGCGTCCGCCCCGACGATGAGAGTATCGCGCTTGCGAGCCAGACGCTGGGTGCACTGACCAATGACGCCGAAGCCCTGCGCAACCAGGTCGAGGCGAAATTCGTCGACGGCCTGCGCTCGGTGGCGGCGACCATGAGCATCCTCGAGCTCCAGGAGAAGCGCTCGGACTTCGTCAAGCATGTGCAGGCGACAGTCGAGTCCGACGTCAAATCCAACGGCCTCGAGCTCGAATCCGTGTCGCTCACAAAGCTCGACCAGACCGACGTCAAGTTCTTCAACCCGGAAAACTTCTTCGACGCCGAGGGCCTGACCCAATTGAAGACGGTCACCGAGACCCGGCGGCGCGACCGCAATGCCATTGTGCGCGACAACGAGGTGGCGATTGCGCAAAAGGACCTCGAGGCGCGCCAGCAAACCCTCGGGATCGAACGGACCAAGAAGGAAGCGGAGCTCTCCCAGGAGCGCGACATCGCCAACAAGACCGCAAGCACCCGGGCCGAGGTCGCGACCGCCACGCAGACCGCGCGCCTCACCGAGGAAAATGCCCGCATCGACACCGACCGAGCCGTCGCCGAGAAGGAGGCCGGCGCCAAGCAGGTCAAGGAAACCGCGGTGATCGAGTCGGATCTGGCGATCAACAAGCGCAAGACCGACGCTCAGCGCGAGATCCAGATCGCCACACAGGAAAACGAGATCCAGATCGCCGCCAAGAGCAAGCAGACCTCGGAAGCCGTCACCGAAGCCAAGGCCGCCGAAGCGCTCGCAGTCTCTGCGGAGGAAAAGGTCGTCACCGCGCGTGCGGTCGAGGTCGCCGATCGTGCCCGTCTGACCCAGGTGCTGGCCGCGCGCACCGAGGCCGAACGCAAATCGACCGAGCTGATCGTTGCGGCGGAGGCCGAGAAGAAGGCTTCGCTCGATCGCGCCGAGGCCGTCAAGACGCTGGCCACCGCCGAAGCCGAGTCCAACAAGATCAAGGCCGTCGGCGTCCGCAACATCGGTGAGGCCGAGGCCGCCGTCATCACCATGAAGAACGAGGCGCAGAACAAGCTCGGCAGCAACGTCATCGACTTCGAGATCGCCAAGAAGCGGATCGAGACGATGCCGTCGGCGCTGGCCGAGATGGTCAAGCCTATCGCCAACCTCAAGGACGTCCGCATCCTGCACACCGGCGGCGCATTCGGCGGCAACGGCGCCGGCGGAGGCAATGTCGGCTTTGGCGAAGGACTCGCCGGCGAGCTGCTCAAGGTGCACGCGCTGCGTCCGATGATCGACGAGATCCTGCGCCAGGGCGGCTTTGCGCCGGGCGATGATCCCGTGCAGGCGCTGGTCGGCGCCGTGACCGGGAAGAGCAATGGCGCTGCCGTGCCTGCGCCGGCGCCGGAAAAGACAAACGCCGCCGATCTATGAATGCCCGTTCATTGCTGCGGAGAATTCGAATCGATAAACAGGCTCGGCGCGTCTCGCGTCGCGCAACGTCCCGGAGTGCAGATCGATCGTGTCCTGAACCTTTCGATCGCGCTCCGGACGTGTCTCGAGGCAACGCCTTTTGTTGCCGCGGCGCCTGCGCCGATCGACGCCAGGCGCTGAGGCCTGTTTCGATCGGAGGATTTTCACATGAAGTATTTTCTGTCTGGATTGATCGCGATCGGTCTTTCGATCGCCGCCATGCCGTCGTTCGCAGCCGACGCCCGCAACGTTACCATCGTCAACGAGACCGGCTATGCCATCAAATTCCTGGGCTTCAACGCGCCGGATGATGGTCTGGACGAGTGGGACAATGAGCTCGACAAGGTGCTTCAGAACCAGGCCAGCACCTATGTCGAGTTCGACGAGGACGACGAGGGCTGCGTCTGGAATATCCGCGTCGACTGGCAGAGCTACGACCAGGCGGTGCTCTGGAAGAACGTCAATCTCTGCAAGATGACCGCGCTTCGGCTGCGCTACGACCCCGGCACCAAGACCACCTCGTTCCTCGCGGAATAACGATTGGCCCGTATGGCCGGAGGAGGGGCCGCTCGGCCCTTCCTCAGGCACGTTGCGGATGATGACGAATTCGTCTTTGCAAGCGCAAGCGGCTTTGTTATACGCAGCCGCGCGCGAACGACTGGTTCGCCTTTTCCTCGGTAGCTCAGCGGTAGAGCATCCGACTGTTAATCGGATGGTCGCTGGTTCGAATCCAGCCCGGGGAGCCAAATTCTACCGCAAATTCAATGACTTGTGATCGCGCCCTCAGGCGGCGCACGACCTTGTTGCATTGAATTCTGATCAGCGTGTTCGGGGTCCCTGGCTGGAATCGCCTTCAAGCAGATGTGTGCATGGGCCCCGTCGCGCCATGCGGGCGGCCCCAAATCGACTCAATTGAAATCGAGCTTCGCGACTGCCGGATTTTTACGGAGCTGATTCCCATGCCAGACATCCAGGTCGACCACATGGCCCCCTCGATTCTGCCGGCCGACATTCCCGAGCTCAGCGACGACGAATGTCTCGCCTGTCTGGCGCGTGCGGTCGAGACACCCGAGTCAGCGCGGCTGGACGAGGTCGCGGCTCTGATCGGCCGCCTCGCCGTGGCGATCGAATAATCCGTTCCACCCCCTGACGCGGTAAGATGCGGACGCCTTAGCCCCAAAAGCCTTGGCACAAAAGCCTTGGCCCCACAGGGCTAACGGCCGTTGCGTTTTGGCCGGCCATGTTCCAAAGATGCCGCCAACTTTGGTTCGCGGCATCGCCGCATTGCAGGGTCCGCAAATGTCCGGTTTTTCGACCGCGCGCCTCAAAATGGTCGATGGCCAGGTGCGCACCAGTGACGTCACCGACCGTCGTGTTCTCGATGCCATGCTTACGGTTCCGCGCGAGGCCTTTGTGCCGGCAGGCCGGCAGGCGCTGGCCTATCTCGATCTCGACCTCGACGTGAGCGAGGGCGCAGACAAGCGCTTCCTGATCAAGCCGCAGCTGACCGGCAAGCTGCTTCAGGCCGCCGAAATCGGGGAGGGTGACAACGTGCTGGTGGTCGGCTGCGCCACGGGATACCTCGCGGCGCTGACAGCCAAGCTGGCGCGCCAGGTCACCGCAACGGAATGCGATTCGGCCCTGGCCGCGAAGGCCAAGGATGCCGTCGCTGCCCTGGGGCTTGCCAATGTGACCTGCAAGGCCGCAGCCTGCACCGAAGGCGATCCTTCCGCTGCTCCCTATGACGTGATTATCCTCAATGGCGCCGCCGAGGTGACGCCGGAGGCGCTGCTCGGGCAGCTGAAGGAGGGCGGGCGTCTAGTGGGGGTTTCGGCCGAATCCAGGCCGCCCCGGGCCATGATCGTGACACATACCCATGGTGAATTCGGTCATCGGACCCTGTTTGACGCCGCCGCTCCGGTCCTTCCCGGCCTGGCGCGGACTGCCGCCTTCGTCTTCTGACAGCTCAAAGCTCATAAAATCCCGTTCTGAATCAGAAGTGTGGCCGGGATGCTGCACGTGAAGAGTTTCCACCGAGAACTACTCTGGGGTGGTTCCGTCGCGCTTGACCGCGTCCTATGTTGCAGCGGGGCAGCGACTCCACTCGTAGACGGTACCCAGCTCGCGGGCACGAGCCGGGCGTTAGAATGAACGGAATTTTTGGGATGCATGGGGTGAAGCTCTTCACCGGAGCTGCGGTTTCGGTCCTGCTGCTGTCGCTAGCCGGGCCGGCGCCTGCCTTGGCGGATACGATCGAGTCCGCACTGGTGCGCGCCTATCAGAACAATCCGCAGCTCAACGCACAGCGCGCCCAGGTGCGCTCGACTGACGAAAACGTGCCGCAGGCCTTGTCGGGCTATCGCCCGAAGGTCTCGCTGACTGCGAGCGGTGGTTACCAGTACTCGGACTTCAAGAGTGCCTCCACCAGCGATCCGGTCAACGGTAAAGGCTATCCCCGAAGCGCAAGCCTGACTGCTTCCCAGACACTCTACAACGGCAACCAGACTGCCAACCGGACGCGCGCCGCGGAGAGTCAGGTTTCCGGCTCCCGCGAAGCGCTGCGCAGCCTCGATCAAAGCGTGCTGCTCCAGGCCGCCACGACCTACATGGATTATCTGCGCGACTCGGCCACGCTCGAAGTTCAGCGCAGCAACGTGCGGGTGCTCGAGCAGACGCTGAAGCAGACCCGTGACCGCTTCAATGTCGGCGAAGTGACGCGCACCGACGTTGCGCAATCGGAAGCACAGCTGGCGGCCGGCAGGACGCAGGCCCTTACCGCGGAAGCAAACCTCACCACGACGCGCGCGAACTTCCGCCGCATCATCGGCAACGAGCCGACGAACCTTGCACCTGGCTCGCCTGTCGATCGCTTCCTGCCCGCGACGCTTGCCGCCGCAGTCGAGCTCGGCCTCGTCGAACATCCCAACGTCACGGCTGCAATGTTCGGCATCGACGTCAATTTCTTGCAGGTCAAGGTCGCCGAGGGCGCTCTGCTGCCGACCGTCTCCCTGCAGGCGGCTGTCACCCAGTCCTACGAACAGTCCTTGATTCAGTACCGTTCGTTCAACGCATCCGCGATCGCGCAGGTGTCGGTGCCGATTTATCAGGGCGGTAGCGAATATTCGCTGATCCGCCAGTCCAAGGAAAACCTGGCGCAGCAGCGTCTCAACCTCGAAACGACGCGCGACCAGACCCGTGCGACCGTGGTGCAGTGGTGGGGTTCGTTGCAGGCCGGCAAGGCGCAGGTGCAGTCCGCGCAGGCGCAGGTGACGGCATCCGAGATCGCGCTGAACGGCGTGCGCGAAGAAGCCAAGGCCGGTCAGCGTACCACCCTCGACGTGCTCAACGCGCAGCAGGCGCTGGTCAATGCGCGCGTTGCACTGGTGACCGCGCAGCACGACCGGGTCGTTGCATCCTATAACGTCCTTGCTGCCGTCGGCCGTCTGGCGCCGCAGGTCCTCGGCCTTGGGACCACGGTTTATGATCCCAGCGTTCACTACCATCAGGTCCGCGACAGCTGGGCCGGCGTGCGCACGCCTGACGGACGCTGATTCCCCGTCGTCATCCGATCGGCCTCGCGAACAGCCGAGGCCGATCGGCGCTTTGCTTGCAATCATCAAAATCCCTGACATAGCCTTGCCAAGACAATGCGGGTCGATTCGCCCCGCGTTGATGCCGTATGCGTAAAGCTTGAGTGCCGGGGGCAGGGACGCACCGCTGCACGTTGAGCCGTGATCTGGGGACAAGTCGGGCTGCCGCGACGAAAATGTCGGGCCGCTCGTTGCGGAACCGGCCAATCCTGTCGTGCTTGGTGTAAAACAGCGCATGCGAGGGCGTTGATGATGTGGAGTCGGAGATGACGCAGCCTGCAAAGGTCACAGAACCCTCGATGGAGGAGATTCTGGCCTCGATCCGGCGCATTATTGCCGACGATGAGGCCAAGCCGCCGCCGGCTGAGACCGCCAAGCCCGAGAAAGCCGCGGCACCGGCCGCGCCGCCAAAGCCGCAGGCGATGAACGACATTCCGCCATCCAAGGTCGCACCGGCCAAGCCGGCCGCCGAGAAGCCCGCTCCAGCCCCGGCCGCAAAGCCGGCACCGGCGCCGCCACCCGCGGCGGAAGCATCGCCAAACAGCCAGGACGACATCGACGCGCTGCTGGCGGGGCTCGATGCGGCCACGCCTGCGCCCGAGGTCCGCGCGCCCGAGCCTGAGCCTGAGCCCGAACCCGACGTGCTCGAATTGACCGACGAGATGGCGATGGATCCGACGCCGCCTCCGCCGCCACCGAGCTTCCGCAAGGTTGAGCCGCGCGACGATCTCGAATTCGCCGAATCGCCTCCGCCGCGTCCAACGCCGCCACCGTCCTACGCGCCGGTGGACTTCGAAGCCCCGCCGCTGCCGCCGCAGCAGCCGATCCTCGCGCAGTCGACGGTCTCGGCGGTCGAATCCGCCTTCAACTCCCTGGCCCATACGGTGCTAAGCAGCAATGCGCGGACGCTGGAGGATCTGGTCAAGGAGATGCTGCGTCCGATGCTGAAATCCTGGCTCGATGACAACCTTCCGGGCCTGGTTGAACGCATCGTGAAGGCCGAAATCGAGCGAGTCTCGCGCGGCGGCCGCTGAGACGGGCGTTCGGCCCCGATATAGCCCTGCTCCCAGGGCATATTCGGCCTGCGGATCGGGCCGAATGCCCTTTGCCGCTGAGCTTCCCGTTGACTTGACCCGCACACGCGGCTTTCTAGCAGCCCCATGATCGAGAAAAATTACCAGCCCGCCGATATCGAAGCCCGCATGTCCGTGGTGTGGGAGGACAGCCTTGCCTTCAAGGCCGGTCGCCCCGACCGTCGCGACGCCGTGCCCTTTACCATCGTGATCCCGCCGCCGAACGTGACGGGCTCGCTGCACATGGGCCATGCCCTCAACAACACGCTGCAGGACATCCTGTGCCGGTTCGAGCGCATGCGCGGCCGCGACGTGCTGTGGCAGCCCGGCACCGACCATGCCGGCATCGCGACCCAGATGGTGGTCGAGCGTCAGCTGATGGAGCGCCAGCAGCCCGGCCGCCGCGAGATGGGCCGCGAGAAATTCCTGGAGCGGGTCTGGCAGTGGAAGGCCGAGAGCGGCGACACCATCATCAACCAGCTCAAGCGGCTCGGCGCCTCCTGCGACTGGTCGCGCGAACGCTTCACCATGGACGAGGGTCTGTCCAAGGCCGTCATCAAGGTGTTCGTCGAACTGCATCGCGACGGCTTGATCTACAAGGACAAGCGGCTGGTGAACTGGGACACCAAGCTGCTCACCGCGATCTCCGATCTCGAGGTGCAGCAGACCGAGGTGAAGGGTCACCTGTGGTACCTGCGCTATCCGATCGAGGGCAAGACGTTCAATCCCGAGGATCCCTCGAGCTTCATCGTCGTCGCCACCACGCGCCCCGAGACCATGCTCGGCGATACCGGCGTTGCCGTGCATCCCGAGGATGAGCGCTATCTGAAGCTGGTCGGCAAGAACGTGATCCTGCCGCTGGTGGGCCGCAAGATCCAGATTGTTGCCGACGATTATTCCGATCCGGAAAAGGGCTCGGGCGCGGTCAAGGTGACGCCGGCGCACGACTTCAACGATTTCGAGGTCGGCAATCGCCACGGCCTGCGCCGCATCAGCGTGATCGACAGGGAAGGTTGTCTCGATCTCGTCGACAACGAGGATTACCTGCACGACCTGCCGGAAGGCGCCGCGCAATTCGCCGAGGAGTTTCACAAGGTCGACCGCTTCGCGGCGCGTAAGCGCATCGTCGAGCGGCTGGACTCGTTCGGCTTCGTCGAGCGGATCGAGCCGCACACCAACATGGTGCCGCACGGCGATCGCTCCGGCACGGTGATCGAGCCGTATCTGACCGACCAGTGGTACGTCGACGCCAAGACGCTCGCGAAACCGGCGATCGCGGCGGTGCGCTCGGGCGAAACGTCGTTCGTGCCGAAGAACTGGGAAAAGACCTATTTCGAATGGATGGAGAACATCCAGCCCTGGTGCATCTCGCGCCAACTCTGGTGGGGTCATCAGATCCCGGCCTGGTACGGACCTGACGGCAAGGTGTTCGTCGCCGAGACCGAGGAGGAGGCCGTCAGCCACGCGCTCGGCTATTATGTCGAGCAGGAAGTCATCACGGCCGAGCAGGGCCGCGAGATGGCGCTCGACCGCAACAAGCGCGAAGGCTTCATCACGCGCGACGAGGACGTGCTCGACACATGGTTCTCCTCGGCGCTGTGGCCGTTCTCGACGCTCGGCTGGCCGGAAGACGCCCCCGAGGTGCAGCGCTACTACCCGACCAACGCGCTGGTGACCGGCTTCGACATCATCTTCTTCTGGGTCGCCCGCATGATGATGATGGGCCTGCACTTCATGAAGGAGGTGCCGTTCTCGACCATCTACATTCACGCCCTCGTCCGTGACGAGAAGGGCGCCAAGATGTCGAAGTCGAAGGGCAACGTCATCGATCCGCTCAACCTGATCGACGAATACGGCGCGGATGCGCTGCGCTTCACGCTGGCCGCAATGGCGGCGCAGGGGCGCGACATCAAGCTCGCCACCAGTCGCGTCGAGGGCTATCGCAATTTCGCGACCAAGCTCTGGAATGCGTCCCGCTTTGCGGAAATGAACCACTGCGCCGTGCCCGAAGGCTTCGAGCCGGCGAAGGCGAAGGAGACGCTGAACCGCTGGATCGCGCATGAGAGCGCGCACACCACGCGTGAGGTGACCGAGGCGATCGAAGCCTATCGCTTCAACGACGCGGCAGGCGCGATCTATCGTTTCGTCTGGAACGTCTATTGCGACTGGTATGTCGAGCTCGCAAAACCCGTGCTGCTTGGTCCGGACAGTCCCGCCAAGGACGAGACCCGCGCCATGGTCGCCTGGGCGCGCGATGAGATCCTGAAGCTGCTGCACCCCTTCATGCCCTTCATCACCGAAGAGCTGTGGGAGGTCACGGCGAAGCGCGACGGCCTGCTCGCACTGGCGTCGTGGCCGCTGAAGACTGCCGCGCCGACGCCGGAGCAGCTTGCGATGCTGGCTGCGACGACGGGGGCGACCGATCCGCTCGTCTCGCCGGCCTGGGTGCTGCCGATCTTCGACCATGCCGACTTCACGGATCCCAAGGCGGAAGCCGAGATCGGCTGGGTGATCGACCTCGTCACGCAGATCCGTTCGGTGCGCGCCGAGATGAACATCCCGCCGGCGACGCTGACGGCGCTGGTGCTTGCGGGCGCCTCGACTGAAACGAGGGAGCGCGCGCCGCGCTGGACCGACGTCATCAAGCGCATGGCCCGGCTGTCGGACATCTCCTTCGCCGACCGTGCGCCCGACGGTGCGGTCCAACTGCTGGTGCGCGGCGAGGTCGCCGCGCTGCCGCTCAAGGGCGTGATCGACGTCGCCGCCGAGCGCACGCGTCTCGACAAGGAGATCGGCAAGGCCGACGCCGACATCAAGCGCGCCGAGTCCAAGCTGGCGAACGAGAAATTCGTCGCCAATGCGGCCGAAGAGGTTGTCGAGGAGGAGCGCGAAAAGCGCGAGGCCGCGCTGGCCCGCAAGGCCAAGCTGCTTGAAGCCATGGAGCGGCTGAAGCAGGCTTCGTGATCTGGTTGTCATTCCGGAGCGATGCGCAGCATCGAATCCGGAATCTCGAGGTTCTCCGGTGCGCAATTGCGCACCGCAGTTCGGCTCTCCGAGCTGCCCCGGAACGACAACTACTTCGGGAACGGCTTGCTGAGAAACTTCGAGCCTCTGACGCCGTAGCGCCAGGGCAGCTCGACCGCCTTGGTGATGCCGATCCGGATGCCGGTCGCGACCTCGACGTCCTCTGTCCGCGCATGCAGCGCGATCGGCGACCGGTCCAGCGGCAGGGCGTTGTGCGCAATGGTGATGCCGAGCGCTTCGGTCAGCTTGCCAGGGCCCGAGCACAGCGCCTGCAAATCCTGGAGATGACGGCGGCGGCGCATGGCGGCGATCCCATGGGTCGGCTCCAGCGCGCGGATCAGCACGGCGCTGGCCGAGCCTTCCTCCTCGCAGACGAAATTGACGCACCAATGGATGCCGTAGGAGCGGTAGACATAGGCAAAGCCGGGCGGGCCGAACATGATCTGGTTCCGCGGCGTCGGGCCGTTGTAGGAGTGCGCCGCCGGCTCGGTATGATGATAGGCCTCGACCTCCACAATGATCCCGCCGACGCCGTCCACCAGCATGGTGGCGCCTATCAGGTCGGGAGCGACCTCGCGGACGTTGCGATCGAAAAAGCTGCGCTTCAGGGCTTTGCCGAGCCGCGGTGGCGAAGTCTTCGGGATTGGAGCCATTCGAGGTGAGAATCGCTTGAGAACAGAGCAGGATATTGCCCATATCTGCCATGTTCCCTGAAGCGGTGCGAGCCGGGTTGCGATGCCTGGCGAGACCGACTAGGTAGGACCTGAACAGACCGGACACCCCATGGTCGTTATTGTCGATACCATCTCGAACCCGCTGCGCCCACGCCACCCCGAAAAGGTGAACCGGCCTGACTCCGCTTCCCCGCCGAAGCCGGACTGGATCCGCGTGCGCGCCCCCAATACCCGCGGCTATGCCGACACCCGCAACATCGTGCGCGCCAACGGCCTGCACACCGTGTGCGAGGAGGCGGGGTGCCCGAATATCGGTGAGTGCTGGGACAAGAAGCACGCCACCTTCATGATCATGGGTGACACCTGCACCCGCGCCTGCGCCTTCTGCAACGTCAAGACCGGCCTGCCGAATGCGCTGGACGCAGCCGAGCCGCAGAACGTCGCCGAGGCGACCGCAAAGCTCGGCCTTGCCCATGTCGTCATCACCTCGGTCGACCGCGACGACCTCACGGACGGCGGCGCCCAGCATTTCGCGGAGACGATCCGCGCCATCCGCGCTGCGTGTCCTTCGACCACGATCGAGATCCTGACGCCCGACTTCCTGCGCAAGGAAGGCGCGCTCGAAGTGGTCGTTGCCGCGAAGCCCGACGTCTTCAACCATAATCTCGAGACCGTGCCGTCGCGCTATCTCACGGTGCGGCCCGGCGCGCGCTACTTCCATTCGATCCGGCTGTTGCAGCGAGTCAAGGAACTCGATCCCACCATCTTCACCAAGTCCGGCATCATGGTGGGCCTCGGTGAGGAGCGCCACGAGGTGCAGCAGGTGATGGACGATCTGCGCTCGGCGGAGGTCGATTTCCTGACCATCGGCCAGTATCTCCAGCCGACCCGCAAGCACCACGCCGTGATGCGCTATGTGCCGCCGGACGAGTTCGCCTCTTACGAAAAGGTCGCCTACACCAAGGGCTTCCTGATGGTGTCGGCGAGCCCGCTCACCCGCTCGTCGCATCATGCCGGCGAGGATTTCGCGAGACTGAAGGCCGCGCGGGCCGCGACTGCCCGCTGAACCGCCATGCCCAAATTTTCGAGCAAGCGCCGTGTCAATCACAGCGCCTCCGAGATGTTCGATCTGGTCGCCGACATCGAGCGCTATCCGGAGTTCGTGCCGCTGTGCAGCGCGCTGAAGGTGCGCCAGCGGATGGCCAAGCCCGACGGCACCGAGGTGCTGGTCGCCGACATGACGGTGTCGTTCAAGCTGGTCAAGGAGTCCTTCACCAGCCGGGTGACGCTGGATCGCGCAAATCTGAAAATCCTGGTCGAATATCTGCAAGGTCCGTTCAGTAATCTCGAAAACCGCTGGACGTTCGAGCCCAAAGGCCAAGAGCAGGGTGAGGGCGTCTGCGACGTCGGTTTCTTCCTGTCCTACGAGTTCAGGAGCCGCATGCTGGCGTTGCTGATGGGCTCGATGTTCGATGCCGCCTTCGCGCGATTCTCCATCGCGTTCGAAAAGCGGGCGGATGCGATCTACGGGCGGCCGAAGCTGGCGTCGACGTAAGGCATACTCCCTCCACCGTCATTGCGAGGAGCTCTTGCGACGAAGCAATCCAGACTGCTTCCGCGGAGGCATTCTGGATTGCTTCGCTTTGCTCGCAATGACGGTGGAGGGGGCGGTGCGTCACCCTTCAATCCACCGCCTTCACCACATCCGGCGGCTGCGAGGCGTAATACGCCGCGGCCTGCTCGATCTCCTGGAGCGTCATTGCGCGCGCGATGTTGCGCATTTGCTGGCTGATGTCGTTGCGACGCTCGCCTGTGGCAAACGCCTGGAGCTGCGCCTTCATGTAGGCCTCGGATTGCCCCTCCAGCCACGGGCTCCCGGTCTTGTTGTCGAGGCTGCCATGGCAGGCGCCGCAGGGCGCGATCCCGCGCATCGGCGCGCCGTAGATGACGATGTTGGGTTTCGGCAGTTGCGGTGTCGGGTGGTAGGCCGGAAGCCGCGGCAGATAGGCGTAATAGTTCGAGAGATCCGCCATCTCCTGGTCGGTCAGGTTGACCGCAAACGGCGACATCACGGCATTGGTACGCGCACCCGAGCGGAAATCGTGCAGCTCCTTGTAGATCACAGCCGCATACTGACCGGCGAGATTGGGCGAATCCGCGCGGCTGATGCCGGTCGGGCCGTGGCAGATGGCGCAACGCTGCGCCAGCGTCGCGCCGCGGCCGATCGCCTCCTGGCTCGGGCGTGACAGCGTATTCGAGGTGAGCACGACCCCGGACAGCCGCTTGGTCTGCTCGGGCGCCGTGACGCTGGCCGCACGCTGCGGCACGCCGGCGGCGCTACAGATCGCGTCCCAGACGTTGGCGAATTGCACCCAGGGCTGCGCGAAGGGCAGCACGATGAAGCCGGCAATCGCCGTCACGATCAGGATCGCGGCGGTGATGCCGACGCCTCGCGTGAAATGCGGATTGCTGAAGGTGAAGAGGTCGCGCGCGCTCATCACTGCGCTCCCACATAGACGGCCGGCACCGACGTGCCCTCGGTCAGCGCGAGCGTCAGGATCGGATAGCCGTAATTGGTGAGGGTGAGGGCGATCATCAGCGCCACCCACAATGCATGCGTATTGAGCGCGACGGGCACCGTCCTCGGTTCGTGCACGGCGAGCGCAAAGCGGTAGGGCCCGGCGTCGGCCTGAGGTGCGCGCATACCGCGCGCCAGGATGACGATGAACATGATGCCCGACGCCAGCAGGATGAAGCCGCCGATCGCCGAGAACGTGACCGAGAGCGCCTGCGGCGCGATGGCGGGATCGCCGAAGTCGAAATAGGCCATGCGGCGCGGCATGCCCAAGATGCCGACCCAGTGCCAGGGGAACGTGGTGACGATCATGCCGACGAACCACAGCCAGAGCTGGCTGCGCATCAGGCGGATATCGATCAGCTCGCGCCCGGTCAGATGCGGCCACAGATCATAGGCGATCGCAAAGTACATGATCACGATGGCGCCGCCGAAGATCAGGTGGAAATGGCCGGTAATCCATTGCGTGTTGTGGATCGACGCATCGAGCTGATAGCTCATGTTGATGAGGCCGCCGGCACCGCCGAAGCCGAGCATGACGAAGGAGAACGCCAGCGCCAGCATCATCGGATTGTCCCAGGGCAGGGCGCCGATCCAGCCGAACATGCCGCGCCCGCCACGCAGCCGCGCCGCGATCTCGACCGACGCGCAGATCGTGAACACGGTCAGCAGCGTCGGCAACGCCACCAGCGCCGTGAAGGCCGAGTGGATGAACTTGAAGCCGGCGCCGACCTGCGGATCGGCGAAGGTGTGATGCATGCCGATCGGCATCGCCACCACCAGGAACAGGATGAAAGAGATCCGCGCCATGCTGTCGGAATAGACCCGGCCGCCGATCGCGCGCGGAACGATGGTGTAATAGGCGATGTAGGTCGGCATCAGCCAGAAATAGACGATGGCGTGCAGCGTCCAGGAGAAGAAGATGCGGGCGAGTCCGGCGTCGATGGTGTTCTTCAGCCCCGCCGCGACCGGGATGATCTGCAACAGCAACTCGAGCGCGGCGCCCACCGCAGTCCAGGCCCACAAATAAGAACCCGCGACATTGGCGAACATCGCCAGCGGCACTGGTGCGCCGGGATGGGCCTTTCGCCAGATCCGCAGATTGATCGACATCAGCGCGACCCAGAACCACGAGCCGACCACGACCAGCACGACGCCGAGATAGTAGAAGACGTTGCCGATGAGCGGCGGATAGAAGGTGTAGAGCACCGAGGCGCGGCCCAGCGCGATCGGGATCACCGCCATGATGCTGCCGGCGACGATCAGCCAGAAGCCCGCCCAGGCCCAGCGCACGCCGACCAGGCGCTGCCCCAGCGCCGACTCGCTGATGGCGTAGCCGAATCCCATCGCCACCAGGGTCGGGAAGACGTAGCCCATCACCGTGCCGTGCGCGGTCAGCGAGCGGTAATAGAGCTCGGGATTGGACAGCCAGGTGCCGATCGGGCTGCGGATGAACATCTGCCAGGCGCCGAGCGTGAGCGCGATGCCGAATACGGCGAAGGCCAGCCAGAAATGGGCGAGGATGAGCTTCCTATTGACCAACACAGCTCAGCCTCCCGCCAGCCTTCGCACGATCCGCGAAGCCGGCCTTGTCGATCACCTTGACCTTGCCCCACATGCCCTCATGGCCAAAACTGCAGAACTCCTGGCAGGGCATCAGGTAGTCGCCGGTCCGCGTAAAGCGCATGAGCTGCTCGGAAATGTAGCCGGGCACCAGCATGGTGTTGACGTTGGTGCCCTGGATCAGAATGCCATGCACGACGTCGGCGCTGGTGGCGCGCAGCGTGATCGGCGTGTCCACGGGCACCACGATGCAGGCCGGCGTAAAGGAATATTGCTGGCCGATCGCGCGCACGGTCACATTGCCATTGGCCTCCAGCACGCTGCCGAGATTGCTTTCGACGAATTCGCCGGACAGATGCAGGCGCGAGGGATCGGTGATCTCGACGCGTGGCTGCGGCATGGTCGCGCGATGGATGCCGGCAAAGGCCGCCAGCAGCGCCATCATCACGATGATGATCACGGCAATGGTGGCCCAACGCCGCTCGACGCGGGCCGCGACCTCGGCGCTGCCATGGGTGTCCTCGGCGCTCATTGTAGCGGCCCGCGGGGCAGGAACACGAACAGGTAAAAGGCGAGCCACATCGCGACCACGCAGGCCGTGGCGATGCCGGCGAGCACGATCGCGCCGGAGGGCCCTTGCGCAACGACCTCCTCGACGGCCTGGTCGGCGGCGGCGGGGCTGGTCGGCGGATCGGAATTGATCATGGCTCCTCTCAATTCAGCGGTGCGGAGCGAAGTTCGTTGGCCTCGCGCGCCGAGACCGGCGTGCCGCGATTGCCCCAGGCGGTGCGAATGTAGGAGACGACGGCGGCGACCTCGTTGTCGGAGAGGAGGCCTGCGAAAGGCGGCATGCCGTAGGGCATCGGATTGCCCTTGGTGCCCGGCGGATAGCCGCCATTGAGCACCATGCGGATCGGATTGACCGCCGATTGCATCTCGATCGACTGGTTGTTGGCGAGCGGCGGCCAATGCGGCGGCTTGCCTTCGCCCTGCGTGCCATGACAGCTCGCGCAACTCTTGTCGTAGACGGTCTTGCCAAGGCTGATCAGCAGGCTGCTCTCGGTGGTCGGGAGGGCCGTGGCCGTGGGCGGCGGCGACGAGCCTTCCGCGATGCCCTTGAGGTACACCGCCATCGCCCTGGTGTCCTCGTCGCTGAGATATTGCAGGCTGTTGTGCACGACCTCGGCCATCGGGCCGTAGACCACACCGCGCATGGAGACGCCGGTCTGGAGCAGGTCGGTGATGTCCTTGATGCTCCAGTCGCCGAGCCCGGCCTCACGGTTGGAGGTCAGCGAGGGCGCGTACCAGTTCTGCATCGGGATCAGGCCGCCCTTGAAAGCGTCCGATTGCGAGGTGCCGCCGAGCGCGTTGATCGGCGAATGGCACATGCTGCAATGACCGAGGCCCTCGACCAGATAGGCGCCGCGATTCCATTCGGCCGATTTGGCCGGATCGGGCTTGAACTCGCCCTCACGGAAGTACAGCGTGCGCCAGCCGAGGATGAGCTGGCGGTTGTCATAGGGGAAGCGCAGTTCGTGCGGCTTGTTCTTCTGGACGACCGGCGGGATCGAGCGCAAGTACGCGAAGATCGCGTCGCTGTCGGCGCGGGTGACCTTGGTGTAGGACGCAAACGGCATCGCCGGATAGATCAGTCCGCCGTCCGGAAAACGGCCGCTGTGCATCGTCTTGTAGAAGTCGTCCGCGCTCCACTTGCCGATCCCTGTCGCAGGATCGGGCGTGATGTTGGAGGTGTAGAGGGTGCCGAACGGCGTCGGCATGGCGCGGCCGCCGGCGAACAAATGGCCTTCCGCCGCGGTGTGGCAGGCGGTGCAATCGCCGGCGCGGGCGAGATATTCGCCACGCGCGACGACGTCGCTGTTTTTGTCCTGCGCCTGTGTCGCCGTCGTCAGCGCAGCGAGGGCGAGAAGCGTGATCGACAGTTTCGAGCCCATCATCCGCCTCGTCAGTTGGGCTGGCTGCCGCAGCCGAATGGCAGCGCGTAGGTGCCTTTCGGCACGGGAGCAGGGTTCGCGGGCGCGGGCCGCGTCGCCAGCCACGCGGCAACGGCGGTAACATCGGCCTCGGTCAGATGCCCGGCGACGAGCTGCATGCAGTCGGGCGATTTCGCCGTGCGGTTGCCGTAGCGCCAGGCGCCGAGCTGGGCGCTGACGTAGGCGGCGCGGAGACCGAGCAGACCGGGAATGCCGGGCTGCATGCCCGTGAGGCCGGGACCATGACAGCTGACGCAGGCCGGTATGTTTCGATCGGCGTCGCCGCTGGTCGCAAGCAGCTCGCCCTGAGCGAGGACTTCCTTGCTGACCTCGCTCGGGGCAGGCTGCGGTAGCGGAGGGTGCTCGCTGGCAAAATAAGCCGCCATCGCCTCCAGATACGGATCCGGCAGAAATTCCAGCAGATAATTCATGGGCGGGTATTTGCGCCGGCCGCTGCGGAAGGCGAGGAGCTGATTGTAGAGATAGCCGGCGGGCTTTCCGGCGAGGCGCGGGAAATAGACGTCGCTGGTGCCTTCGCCCTTGTTGCCGTGACAGGGCGTGCATGCCTCTACCCGCGCCGCCATCGTATCCGGCGGCTGGTTGGCCGTTTGTGCAGCCGCGCCATCAAAGACGGCCAAGGTGGCAATGGCGAAGGCCAGAGCAGGGTAGCGAGCGAACACTTTCGTCGCCCTCCAGAAAGCAGGACCGGGTTGATTCCTGGCCACAATGTAGAGCGGCATTATTGCGCCAATATAGCTGCGCGCAAGCGCCGAAGGGATCAACGACGTTTGGTCGCGGTTTGCAATGCAACGACGATCCATTTCGACAAAATTTGCGTGTTTTTTGAAAAGCAAACATAGGTTTGCGGTCTCGCGGCTCATCTCGCCCGAGCTTTGCTTCATCTCATCACCCTCTTTGTCAGAGGGTGCAGGGAAGACCGGATGCCGGCTGGGCACCCGCGGTCCACTGTGCGAAGGTTGCGCTACAAGAGGCTGCACAGCGGCATACAGGTGAAGCCAAACAACCGGCCTTCCCTGCGCAGTGGTTTGACGGCTTATACCGAGCTCTCCCCGGGGAGCGATGCACTATTGCCCCCGTCGCCTTGCGGATGACTGATGCGCGTACCCGGTCGGGCCGCCACATCACCGCAAGACTTGACGCACAGACCCCGGGCGTCAGGACGACACGGTTTTGCCGTACGCTGATTGCACCGGTCGTGTGCGCGAAGGCCTATCGCTCACGGTTGCCCGCCCTGCGATGCCTCTCGCGCCGGCGCTGCCAGCGTCCACCACGGCTCACCCCGCGTTTCGTGACGATCGCGATACGCCCCTCTGACTGGGGTGAGTTGGCCCGACACTGCGACAAATCAGAAATTCTGTAAAGGCGAATATTTTCGCTTGCGCGGATTGACCAGCCAGTTGGATGTTTTGCCCGTCGGGCAACGCAAGGGCTTGTAGGTGCGTAGGGTGGATTAGCCGAAGGCGCAATCCACCGCGTCTGCCGATGTGGAGACAGAAGCGGTGGATTACGCTTCGCTAATCCACCCTACGCAGTGTTGCGTGCCATGTTCCCTCGGCCGCTGCCGGGATCATTTCGCACCGCTGCGAGTTCTCTCCGGATTGTCCGGGTTGGAGCCGCCATGACCATCAATTTCGACACGCTGAAAGCCTCGCTCGTCCTGTATGGTCTGAATGCGATCTACGCGATCCTGCTGCTTGCGATCGGCTGGTATCTGTCCGGCGCCATGCAGCGTTTCGTCACCCGCCTGCTGAGCGTCACGCACCGCGTCGACCCCCTCGTCACGCTGTTCGTGGGCAGCCTGGCGCGCTACGGTGTGCTCGCGGTGGTCGGCATTGCCGTGCTCCAGCTCTTCGGCATCCAGACCGCGAGCCTTGTCGCCGTGCTGGGCGCGACATCCCTCGCCATTGGCCTGGCGCTTCAAGGCACGCTCTCCAATCTCGCCGCCGGCGTGATGCTGCTGCTGTTCCGGCCCTTTCATATCGGTGATGACGTCGAGGTGGCCGGCAAGGCGGGGAAGGTGAGGTCACTGTCCTTGTTCATGACCGAGCTGGTCGCGCCCGACAACACGCAGATCCTCTTGCCGAACGGGCAGGTGTGGGGCGCGGCCATCATCAACCACAGCGCCTATCCCGGCTCGGGCGAGATCAAGGTCGCGTTTCCGGTCAGGGCCGGATCGGTCAATGCGCTGGCGGCCCAGATACTGAAGCAATTGCGCGAGGATCCCAGCGTCGACGAGCGGACCGCGCCGTCGGTCAACGTGTCCAAGGTGCTCGCAGCCGATCCAGCAGCGCCTCTGGTGGAGTTGACCGTGAGTGCGAAGGTGAAGCCGTCCGATGCCGATGCGGTCAAGCAGCGTGTGCTGGATCATGCCAGCGCGTTATTGGCGGCCGCATGAGCCGCGTAGGGCGGAGTAGCCGAAGGCGTAATCCGCCAAGTCTCTCTCCGCGGCGACAGACGTGGCGGATTACGCTTTCGCTAATCCGCCCTACGAACAACGGCTTTCGGTTTAGCCCCGCGGCGAGCGCGGCGGCCTGCGCTTCACCGCGTGCCGGCGCGGCGAGCGGGTCACGCGCGGGCGCAGCCGGGTTGCGGCGGCGCGCGGCTTGGTCTGGGCTTGCGGGCCGCGGGCGAGATCCATCAGCATGCGCAACGCCTCGACGACGGAGCGCTGGCGCACGGCGGAGCGGCCGATCGCGCCGAAACGATGCTCGCGGTGAATGATCCGGCCATCGCGCGCGGCTGCTGCGAAGTGCACGAGACCGACCGGCTTGCCGGGCGTTGCACCGCCAGGACCGGCAATGCCGGTGATGGCGACAGCGAGATCGACGCCGGCACGCTCCAGCGCGCCGATCGCCATCGCGGTCGCGGTTTCCTTGCTGACCGCGCCGAAATTGGTGAGCGTGCCCGCCTCGACACCCAACATCGCGCGCTTGGCGTCGTTGGAATAGGTGACGAAGCCGCGATCGATCACGTCGGACGAGCCGGGGATATCGGTCAGCGCGCCGGCGACGAGGCCACCGGTGCAGGATTCAGCGGTCGCGATCGTCAGCTTGCGCATCCGGCACAGATCGAGCAGCGAGCGGGAGAGGGCGCGTGCGTCGCTGCCGCCCATGACCTAGACGCTCCAAGTCTTTTCGTTAAACGGCAGGCGGATGGTGGCGCTCGCGGTGGCCGCGATGCCTTCCTCGCGGCCGGTGAAGCCGAGCCGCTCGCTGGTGGTCGCCTTCACCGCGACGCGGGAGATGTCGACGCCGGAAATCTCGGCGATGCGTGCGCGCATGGTGTCGCGCAAGGGGCCGATCTTCGGCCGCTCGCAGATCATGGTGACCTCGAGATTGGCGATGCGGCCGCCGCGCGCCGTGACGCGCTCGATGGCGTATTTCAGGAACTGGTCGGAGGAGGCGCCCTTCCACTTCGCATCGCTCGGCGGAAAGTGCGAGCCGATGTCGCCGTCGGCGAGCGCGCCGAGGATGGCGTCGACCAGCGCATGCAGGCCGACATCGCCATCGGAATGGGCCAGAAACCCCCTGGTGTGCGGGACGCGGACGCCGCAGAGCATGAGATGGTCGCCTTCGCCGAAGGCGTGCACGTCGTAGCCGGTGCCGGTCCTGATATCGCCGAGCTGGGCAGCCAGGCGCGCTTCCTCGCGCACGAAATCCTCGGGAGTGGTGAGCTTCATGTTGGCAACATCGCCTTCAAAGGTTGCAACCGTCAATCCCGCCCATTCGGCAATCGCGGCATCGTCGGTGAAATCGCTGCGACCGTCCTTCGCCGCGCGACGATGCGCCTCGAGGATGACGTCGAAACGAAAGGATTGCGGCGTCTGCGCGATTCGCAAGCGCGACCGGTCTGGCGTGTCCTCGACATCGCCGCCCGCGCCGGTGACCTTGATGGTGTCGGTGACGGCAACGACAGGAATCGCAGCGCCAGTGCGGCTGGCCGCCTCGATCGCGCGCGAGATCACGCCGTCCGAGACGAAGGGACGCGCGGCATCGTGGATCAGGACGATGTCGGGCTTGTGCTTGGCGAGGGCTTCGAGACCGGCGAGCACCGAGGCTTGACGGGTGGCACCGCCATTGGTCGGCGGCTCGTGGCTGAGCCCTGAAACCGCGGCCGTGAACATGGCGCCGTCATCGGGGTTCACCACCGGCTGCACCGCAAGAACGTCCGCGTGGCGGCTGAAGGCTTCCATGGCGCGGTAGATCACGGGCACGCCGCCGATCTCGCGATATTGCTTCGGCCCGCCGGCGCCTGCCCGCAGCCCGCGCCCGGCTGCGACGAGGACGACCGCGGTGCGCTGTGATTTCGCCATAGGACTCAAGTACTCAATTGGTGATGAACAGTCGGGGAGTGGGGTGATTGCCGCATGCCTCTAGCACGACAGGCCCGCAAAAAAAGGGGGTTTCCCCGGATTGTTGGAAACAGCATTTTGCTGCAGTGCACTTGAAAGATTTGCAGAATTGTCTAAACTGTAGGCATGACGCTTGACTGCACAAGAATTGTGCGCAAGATAGGTCATGGCACGCGCGATGAGGCGCTGCCCAGTCGACGAGACCCCTGTGACCGGTTCGGCAGTATCCGGCTCTAAGCCGTTGAAAATAGGCGATATTGATGTCGCCACCCCGGTCTTCCTGGCGCCGATGTCGGGGGTGACGGACTCGCCCGTCCGCAAGTTGGCCGCCGAGCTTGGGGCCGGTTTGGTCGTGTCCGAAATGACCGCCAGTGATGAGCTCGCCAACGGCCACCGGATGTCCCGGTTGCGTTGCGAAGCCACCGGGATCGGTCCGCACGTGGTCCAGCTCGCCGGCTGCGAGACGCATTGGATGGCCGAGGGCGCCCGGATCGCCGAGGCCGAAGGCGCCGATATCATCGACATCAACATGGGCTGCCCGGCCCGCCACGTCACCGGCGGCCAGTCCGGTTCGGCCTTGATGCGCGACCTCGACCATGCCGTCAGCCTGATCGATGCGACCATCGCGGCGGTAAAGGTGCCGGTGACGCTGAAGATGCGGCTCGGCTGGGACGATCGCACGCGCAACGCGCCGGAGCTGGCGCAGCGCGCGGAAGCCGCCGGAATCAAGCTCGTCACGGTGCATGGCCGCACCCGCAACCAGTTCTACAAGGGCGAGGCCGATTGGGATGCGATCCGCGCCGTGCGCGAGGCCATCGCCATTCCGCTCGTCGTCAACGGCGACATCACCTCCTACGAGAAGGCGCTCGCCGCCCTCGAGGCCTCCGGCGCCGATGCCGTGATGATCGGCCGCGGCGCGCAGGGCCAGCCCTGGCTGCCCGGCCAGATCGGCCGCCGCCTGAACGGAGGGATCGAGGAACCAACGCCCTCGCTCGAAACCCAGCTGCATTATGTCCGCACGCTCTATGAGGGCGTCTGCACGCTCTATGGTCTCCGCATCGGCCTCAGGCACGCCCGCAAGCATCTCGGCTGGGCGCTCGATGTCGCGGCGCAGGCGAGCCGTGCGCCGGCCGAAAAGCTGAAATCCTGGCGCCAGAAGATCCTCACCTCGGAGGATCCGCGCCTCGTCCACCAGTCCCTGCAGGATGCCTTCGACGACTTCGCATGGAGCGCTGCTGCATGAGCTCAGCCGCTGAACATCGCCGGCCGTCGGACAGCGACGCGATACTGGATGCCTTGCCCAATCCCGTGCTCATGATCGGGCCGGACGGCAAGATCGTCGCCGCCAATATCGCGACCGAAGCCTTCTTCGAGATCTCGACCCAGTTCCTGAAGCGGCAGTCGTTGAAAGAGCTGGTGCCGTTCGGCAGCCCGTTGCTGGCGCTGATCGACCAGGTGCGCTCGTCGAACTCGCCGGTCAACGAATACAAGGTCGATCTCGGCACGCCGCGCATGGGCGGCGATCGCCAGGTCGATCTTCACGTCGCCCCGCTCACCGAGCGGCCCGGCCATATCGTGGTGATGCTGCAGGAGCGCACCATCGCCGACAAGATGGACCGCCAGCTCACCCATCGCAGCGCGGCGCGTTCGGTGATCGCGCTGGCCGCGATGCTGGCGCACGAGATCAAGAACCCGCTCTCGGGCATCCGCGGCGCGGCGCAGCTTCTGGAGCAGCAGGCCTCGTCCGAGGACCGCATGCTGACGCGTTTGATTTGCGACGAGGCCGACCGCATCGTGACGCTGGTCGACCGCATGGAGGTGTTCGGCGACGAGCGCCCCGTGGTGCGTGGCCCCGTCAACATCCACTCCGTGCTCGACCATGTGAAGCGGCTGGCGCAGTCCGGCTTTGCGCGCAACATCCGCTTCATCGAGGATTACGATCCCTCGCTGCCGCCGGTGCTGGCGAACCAGGACCAGTTGATCCAGGTGTTCCTCAACCTCGTGAAGAACGCCGCGGAGGCCCTGATCGACGTGCCCGACGCCGAGATCCAGCTCACCACCGCGTTCCGCCCCGGCGTGCGCCTGTCAGTCCCCGGTCAAAAATCCCGGGTATCCTTGCCGCTTGAATTCTGCGTGAAGGACAACGGACCAGGCGTGCCGGACGATCTTCTGCCCAATCTGTTCGACCCCTTCGTGACCACCAAGCAGACCGGCTCGGGGCTGGGCCTTGCGCTGGTCGCCAAGATCGTCGGCGATCACGGGGGCATCATCGAATGCGAATCTCAGCCGCGCAAAACCACCTTCCGCGTGCTGATGCCGATGTATTCCACATCGGTGAAACATGCCGATCAAAGCAGTCGCGCCGACTCTGCCGGGAAGTCGTCGCCTGTGTCACAGGGGGCGAAATGAGGATTAACGATGCCCGCAGGTAGCATTCTCGTAGCTGATGACGATACCGCCATCCGCACCGTTCTCAATCAGGCACTGTCCCGGGCCGGCTATGAGGTCAGGCTCACCGGCAATGCCGCAACGCTGTGGCGCTGGGTCAGCCAGGGGGAAGGCGATCTCGTCATCACCGACGTGGTGATGCCGGATGAAAACGCCTTCGACCTGCTGCCGCGGATCAAGAAGATGCGGCCTAATCTGCCCGTCATCGTCATGAGCGCGCAGAACACCTTCATGACGGCGATCCGTGCCTCCGAGCGCGGGGCCTACGAATATCTGCCAAAGCCCTTCGACCTCAAGGAGCTGATCGCCATCGTCGGCCGCGCGCTCGCCGAGCCGAAGGAGCGCGTCTCGACGCCGGACGAGGACGCCGAGATGGAGGCGATCCCGCTGGTCGGCCGTTCGCCGGCGATGCAGGAAATCTACCGCGTGCTCGCGCGCCTGATGCAGACCGATCTCACCGTGATGATCACGGGCGAGTCCGGCACCGGCAAGGAGCTGGTGGCGCGCGCGCTGCACGATTACGGCAAGCGCCGCAACGGCCCGTTCGTCGCGGTCAACATGGCGGCGATCCCGCGCGACCTCATCGAATCCGAGCTGTTCGGCCATGAGCGCGGCGCCTTCACCGGCGCCAACACCCGCGCCTCCGGCCGGTTCGAGCAGGCCGAGGGCGGCACGCTTTTCCTCGATGAGATCGGCGACATGCCGATGGAGGCCCAGACCCGTCTGTTGCGCGTGCTGCAGCAGGGCGAATACACCACCGTCGGCGGCCGCACGCCGATCAAGACCGACGTGCGCATCGTTGCGGCCTCCAACAAGGACCTGCGGGTCCTGATCCAGCAGGGCCTGTTCCGGGAAGACCTGTTCTTCCGCCTCAACGTCGTGCCGCTGCGGCTGCCTCCCTTGCGCGAGCGCATCGAGGATCTGCCGGATCTGGTGCGTCACTTCTTCGCGCTGGCCGAGAAGGACGGGCTGCCGCCGAAGAAGCTCGATGCGCTGGCGCTGGAGCGGATGAAGCAGCACCGCTGGCCCGGCAACGTGCGCGAGCTGGAAAACCTCGCCCGGCGTTTGGCGGCACTCTATCCGCAGGACGTGATCACGGGCTCCGTCATCGACGGCGAGCTCGCCCCGCCGACGGTCAGCCCGGGTGCGGCAGTGCAGCAGGGTGTCGACAATCTCGGCGGCGCCGTGGAGGCGTATCTGTCCTCGCACTTCCAGGGCTTTCCGAACGGCGTGCCGCCGCCCGGCCTCTATCACCGCATCCTCAAGGAGATCGAGGTGCCGCTGCTCACGGCCGCGCTCGCCGCCACCCGCGGCAACCAGATCCGGGCCGCCGACCTGCTCGGCCTCAACCGCAACACGCTGCGCAAGAAGATCCGGGACCTCGATATCCAGGTCTATCGTAGCGGGGGCTAGCTCGCGACAAACGCTGAACGCGTTTACGCGGCGCGACAAGCGCTTAAGAGCGTTTGCGCGGAGGTGGCTCAGCTCCCCCTACCAAAGCGGAGCTGAGCCTGTCCGGATCGCGCTGGCCGTTGTGGCTGACGCGGTGAGCAGAAGTCCGACACGGAGCTAAATGTTCCGCTGAAAGGGGACGATTTCGTCATTTGGCCGCAGGGGCGCACTGCCGCGCCTCATCTGACCAGGCGAGTTGATGTTGGGAGCATGGCCAAGTCAGCTCGTTCCTGCAGACCCGGGCCATTGACCAGCAGGTCGGAGGCCACGATCAGCAGCAGTACAGCCGAAGCCATTATCGCGAGAAAGATCCTCTCCATGCGGGGTCAAGCCCGTATAGCCGGATTCCGTTCCCGCTGATTTGGCATTGCCTGTGGATGCGCCGTTCCGTCTCATCGCGGGCGCCGCGGAATTGTCGCAATTCGGCAACAATGTGGTACGAATACATCAGTATCCGCCCCGTCGCGGACCCGTTTTCAGCACCACCATTGCCGGAATGACCAGCGCAGACACCTCGGCCGCACACTTTGACACGGCCCCAGCGGAAGAGCCCCGGCGTTGGTCGGTGCGGCGCTGGCTGGCGCCCATTGCCGTGGCCATGGCGCTGGGCTCGGCGTTCCTGACCTTCCTGGTCCTGACCGGCCTCACCAAGATCGAGCCGACGCCCGAAGTCGTCCGCTCGTTCTACCTGATCAATGCGGCCACGATCCTGCTGCTGGTCGGCATCATCGTCCGCGAGCTCTGGCAGCTGATCCTGGCGCGGCGGCGGGGCAGGGCGGCGGCGCGCCTCCATGTCCAGATCGTCAGCCTGTTCTCGATCGTGGCGGTGCTGCCCGCGGTGCTGGTCGCGGTCGTCGCCAATGTCACCATCGAGCGCGGCCTCGACCGGTTGTTCTCCGGCCCGACCAAGGAGGTGATCCAGAACTCGCTGACGATCGCGCGGGCCTACATGCAGGACCATGCGCAGCTGATCCGTGGCGACATTCTCGGCATGGCCAACGACATCGCGCACGCCCGGCCGCTCTACGACCAGGATCGTCGCTCGTTCCGCGAGATGCTCACCGCCAGCGCCGGCTCGCGCAATCTGCCGGGCGCGATGATCATCGACAAGAACACCAACATCCTGGAATCCGCCGAGACCGGCATGCGGCTCGCTTATTCGCCGCCGGCGCCCGACTTCCTCAGCAACGTCAACGAGAACGAACCCGAGATCGCGGTGCTGCCGGACGCGAGCTACGTTGCCGCGGTGATCCGCCTTCGCGCCTTCAACGACACCTTCCTCTATGTCGCCCGCCCGCTTGATCCCAACGTCGTCAATCAGCTCAAGCAGACCGAGGTCAGCGTCGCCGAATACGCCCAGATCGAGTCGCGCCGCCTCGGCATCCAGGTCGCCTTCGCGCTGATGTTCGCGGTGATCGCGCTGACCATCCTGATGGCCTCGGTGCTGATCGGTCTCAATTTCGCCAACTCGCTGGTCTCGCCGATCCGGCGGCTGATGAATGCGGCCCACACGGTCTCGACCGGCGATCTCCATGTCCAGGTGCCGGTGCACCAGTCGGAAGGCGATCTCGCCCAGCTCGGCGAGACCTTCAACAAGATGACGCAGGAATTGCGCAGCCAGCGCGACGAGCTCGTCAACGCCAGTGACCTCATCGACAGCCGCCGCCGCTTCATCGAGGCCGTGCTGTCCTCGGCAAGCGCCGGCATCATCGGCGTCGATGCCTCCGGCAGCGTCGGCATTTTGAACCGCTCCGCCGAGAAGCTGATCGGGCACGCCGAATCCGAGACGCTCGGCCATCCGCTCTCCGACGTGCTGCCCGAGCTCGACGAGATGATGAAGACCACGCGGGAAGGGACCCAGCGCCTGGTGCAGGGCCAGATCACGATCACGCGCGACGGGCAGGAACGCAATCTGTCAGTCCGCGTCAGCGCTGAGAAGAACCAGCCGCACGACAGCTACATCATCACGCTCGACGACATCACCGAGCTGGTCTCGGCGCAGCGCACCTCGGCCTGGGGCGATGTGGCGCGCCGCATCGCCCACGAGATCAAGAACCCGCTGACGCCGATCCAGCTTTCCGCCGAGCGCATTCGCCGCAAATTCGGCAAGGACATCACCGAGGCCAAGGACAAGCAGATCTTCGACCAGTGCACCGATACCATCGTGCGCCAGGTCGACGACATCAGGCGCATGGTCGACGAGTTTTCGCGCTTCGCGCGGATGCCTAAGCCGGTGATGGAGGGCGAGGACGTCGCCGACACCGTGCGGCAGGCGGTGTTCCTGATGAAGGTCGCCCATCCCGAGATCGATATCGAGGCCGAGTTCAAGCAGGATCCGCTGCGCGCCCAGTTCGACCGGCGGCTGATCTCCCAAGCGGTCACCAACATCGTCAAGAACGCCACCGAGGCGATCGAGCAGGTCCCGCCGGAGGAACTCGGAAAAGGCCGCATCGACGTCGTGGTGTCGCGCGAAGGCGAGGACGTGCTGATCGACGTGGTCGACAACGGCATCGGCCTGCCCAAGGTTGCGCGCTCGCGTCTGCTCGAACCGTATGTTACCACGCGCGCCAAAGGCACTGGGCTTGGCCTTGCAATCGTCGGCCGCGTGCTGGAAGACCATGGTGGGCGCATCGAGCTGAAGGATGCTTCCGACTTCCGCGCGGGCCAGCGCGGCGCCTGGATGCGGATGCGCTTTGCGATCTCCGGGCAACCTGCGAAGTCCGAGGGAGCCGAGCAGGCCCCGGCGGCCGCGGTCAAGGAAGCAACCGGCGAGCAGGCCGGCGCTCCTGTCAAGGACCAGGCGCAGGAAACAAAAGAGCCGGCGGCCGAAACCAAAGAGCCCGCTGAAAAGACCAATGATTCACCGAAAATCGAAGCCTCAACAGGCAGCTGACAAGACAGGCGCGAACCCATGGCTAGTGAAATTCTGATTGTCGATGATGAGGCCGATATTCGCGATCTCGTTGCGGGCATTCTCGAGGACGAGGGCTTCGTCACCCGAACCGCACGCGACAGCGATACGGCACTTGCCGAGATCGCCAACCGCAGGCCGCACCTGGTGTTCCTCGACATCTGGCTGCAGGGCTCCAAACTTGACGGCCTGCAGCTGCTGGAGCAGGTCAAGAAGGACAATGCCGACCTCCCGGTGGTGATGATCTCCGGCCACGGCAACATCGAGACCGCCGTCGCGGCGATCAAGCGCGGCGCCTACGACTTCATCGAGAAGCCGTTCAAGGCCGATCGCCTGATCCTGGTCGCGACCAGAGCGCTGGAGAACTCGCGGCTCAAGCGCGAGGTCAAGGAGCTGAAGCAGCTGGCGCCGAGCGCCAGCCAGCTTGTCGGCCGTTCGCCCAGCATGAACCAGCTGCGCCAGACCATCGAGCGTGCGGCCAAAGCCAACAGCCGCATCCTGATCGTCGGCCCCGCCGGCGCCGGCAAGGAATTGACCGCACGCACGCTGCACACGGCCTCCGGCCGTGCCGACGGTCCCTTCGTCGTCATCAACGCCGCCGCGATCACGCCCGAGCGGATGGAGCACGAGCTGTTCGGCGTCGAACAGTCCAACGGCGAACACGCGCGCAAGCCCGGTGCGCTCGAGGAAGCCCATGGCGGCACGCTGTTCATCGACGAGATCGCGGACATGCCGCGCGAGACCCAGAACAAGATCTTGCGCGTGCTGGTCGAGCAGTCGTTCCAGCGCGTCGGCGGTACCTCCAAGGTGCAGGTCGACGTCCGCATCATCTCATCGACCGCGCGCAATCTCGAAGAGGAGATCGCGGCCGGCCATTTCCGCGAGGATCTCTATCATCGGCTCTCGGTGGTGCCGATCCGCGTGCCCGCGCTGTCGGAACGGCGCGAGGACATCCCGGAATTGATCGACTACTTCATGGAGCAGATTTCGGCCGGCAGCGGCCTGCCCAAGCGGCAGATCGGGCAGGATGCGATGGCGGTACTGCAATCGCATGTCTGGCCGGGCAATGTGCGCCAGCTCCGCAACAACGTTGAGAGAGTCATGATTCTGGCTGCGGGTGGCCCGGAGGTCATCATCACGGCCGACATGCTGCCGCAGGACGTCGGCTCCATGGTGCCGGCGATGCCGACCAGCAACAACGGCGAGCACATCATGGGCCTGCCGCTGCGAGAGGCGCGCGAAGTCTTCGAGCGCGACTATTTGATTGCACAGATCAGCCGTTTTTCAGGAAATATTTCTCGAACGGCCGAGTTCGTTGGCATGGAACGTTCGGCGCTGCATCGGAAGCTGAAGGCGCTCGGTGTCGGTTAGAGCGTTTTCGCGCGAAGTGGATTCCCGGTTCGCGTAAAGAAAACGCGTCAAAACAGGAATCTAGCGCCGCTGGGCTGCGGTTACACCTCGGGATGGGTAAGAAAAGTCATCGAATTCCGTAGTTTTTCGGGGCAATACGGCGCGCCTTGCCGCGTGAAGCGGCTTGCCTAATAGGTCCACCTGTCCTCTAATTGCACAGCTGTTCCTTCCGAGGGGGATCTCATGAGGAACGGCAACCGGGAGAGGCCTCGAACATCACAAAGAGGGCCGCAACCGGCGCAATAAAAAGAAACTCAAAGCGAGAAAAAAAATGGCGGCAGACCGCGCACAAAACCTGCAGGACACCTTCCTTAATCACGTTCGCAAAACCAAGACGCCACTGACGATCTTTCTGGTCAACGGAGTGAAGCTCCAGGGCATCGTGACCTGGTTCGACAATTTCTGTTTGCTGCTTCGGCGCGACGGTCATTCGCAGCTTGTCTACAAGCACGCGATCTCGACCATCATGCCGGGCGCACCGATTCAGTTGTTCGAAGGCGGCGAGGATCAGCCGGCTTGAGAGTGATCTGATTGGAACCCCGGAATTTCGACGGGGATGCCGACCGTCCGCGGTCGGCTGGGGCTAAGCAGACGGGGCGGGTGCTTGTCATCGGTCCCTACTTGCGAGGGCGCGCAGGCAGTGCCGACGCGCAATCGGAAACTCATGTCTTGCGTGACGCCGAGGCCCGGCTTGATGAAGCCGCGGGCCTCGCGCGCGCGATCGACCTCGTCATTGCCGACGCCATCATCGCGCCGATCAACCAGATCAGGCCCGCGACGTATATCGGCAAGGGCAAGGTCGAGGAGATCGCCGCGCTGATCAAGACCCTCGACGTCGAGCTCGTGGTGATGGATTGCGCGCTGGCGCCGATCCAGCAGCGCAATCTCGAGAAGGAATTGCACGCCAAGGTGCTCGACCGCACCGGACTGATCCTGGAAATCTTCGGCCGCCGCGCCAAGACGCGGGAAGGCTCACTCCAGGTCGAGCTTGCGCATCTCAACTACCAGCGCTCGCGCCTCGTGCGCTCATGGACCCATCTCGAACGCCAGCGCGGCGGTTTCGGATTCATGGGCGGTCCCGGCGAGACGCAGATCGAGGCCGACCGCCGCCTGATCCAGGAGCGCATCTCCAAGCTCGAGGGCGAGCTGAAGAAGGTGCAGGCGACGCGTCGGCTGCATCGTGCGGGCCGGCAGCGCGTGCCGTATCGCGTCGTCGCGCTGGTCGGCTACACCAATGCCGGCAAGTCGACGCTGTTCAACCGCCTGACGCGTGCCGACGTGCAGGCGGCCGACATGCTGTTCGCCACGCTCGATCCGACGTTGCGTGCGCTGAGCCTGCCGCATGGCGGCAAGGCGATGCTGTCGGACACGGTCGGTTTCATCTCCAACCTGCCGACCCAGCTCGTCGCCGCCTTCCGCGCCACGTTGGAGGAGGTGCTGGAGGCCGACGTCATTCTCCATGTCCGCGACATCTCGCACGAGGACGCCGAAGCGCAGCAGAGCGACGTCGACGCCGTGCTGCGCCAGCTCGGCATCAACCCCGATGACTCAGGCCGCATCATCGAGGTCTGGAACAAGATCGACCGCTACGATTCCGAGCAGCGCGAAGAGCTCTTGAACATCGCCGCGCGCAGGCCCGAGGATCATCCGGCGATGCTGGTCTCGGCCGTGTCGGGCGAGGGGGTCGATGCATTGCTCGCGGCGATCGAGGAGCGTCTCGCCGCCAAACGCACTACGCTCGATCTCTCCATCGACGCCGCCGACGGCGCCGGCATCTCCTGGCTGCATCGCAATGCCGAGGTGTTGGCCAAGGAGCTGCACGACGGCCGCTTCGACATGACCGTGCGGGTGGACGAGACCAAGCGGGATATCGTGGTGAACAGGTTCGACGCGGTGCCTCGTCTGTCCGCGTAGCCCGGAGCTTGGTAGCCCGGATGGAGCGAAGCGTAATCCGGGAATCTCGCGTCTCGACGGCTGGCCCCCGGATTGCGCTGCGCTCCATCCGGGCTACGCACCAGATCAATTGACGAGGTCGAGGCTCATGAACTGGTTGTGCGGGCTCGCCTGGTAGTCGGCGAACGGCTCGCAGGGGACGAAGCCGACGCTGCGGTAGAGTGCGACGGCGGGAACGTGCAGCGGCGCCGTGCCGGTCTCCAGGCTGAGACGCGCATAGCCTCGCTTGCGAGCTTCGCCGATGATGTGGAGCAGGATCGCGCGACCGACCCCGGTCCCACGCGCGGCCGGCGCGGCGCGCATCGACTTCACTTCGCCGAGTGTCTTATCCAGCTGCTTCAGGGCACCGAAACCAACCAGCATATCGCCGTGCCAGACGGTCCAGAACGTCACGTTCGGAGCCGACAGACCGCTCGCATCCAGCGCTTGCGCGTGCTCGCCCATGACACTGCGGAGCTCTTCCAGATGATGGGTCAGCAGATCGGCGACGTGCGGCGCCTTCGGATCGTCCTGCCTGATTTCCATGGCGCGCCCTTGCATCACGTAGCCGTCTTCGCCGCATTCCACAGCGCGTCCATCTCCGCCAGCGACGCCTGTTCGAGCGTCCGGCCCTGTGCCTCCAGCGCCCGCTCGATATAGGCAAAGCGCCGCTCGAATTTCGCGTTCGTCGCGCGAAGGGCTGCTTCCGGATCGGCGTCGACATGACGGGCGAGGTTGACGAGGGCGAACATCAGATCGCCGGTCTCTTCGGCGATCTCCTGCTTGTCGTTGCGGTCGAGCGCGGCCTCGATCTCGTCGGCTTCCTCGCGGATCTTTGCCAGCACCGCGCGTGGGTCGTTCCAGTCGAAGCCGACGGTGGAAGCCTTGCGCTGCAGCTCCAAGGCGCGCGTCAGCGCGGGCTGGCCGGCCTTCACCCCCGCGAGCAACGATTTGTGCGTCGGCGTCTCTTCCGGCGGCCGGCGCGCGGCGCGTTCGGCCTTCTCCTCGGCCTTGATGCGGTCCCAGACTTCCTTGACGTGAGAGGAGGCGAGATTGCCGTCCTTGTCGGCGAAGACATGGGGATGGCGGCGGATCATTTTTCGCGTGATGGCCTCGACGACATCGCCGAAAGCAAAGGCGTTCTGCTCCGAAGCCATCTGGGCGTGGAACACCACCTGGAGCAGGAGGTCGCCGAGCTCCTCACGGAGATCGTCGAGATCGCCGCGGCTGATGGCCTCGACCACCTCGTAGGCCTCCTCGATCGTATAGGGCGCGATCGTCGCAAAATCCTGTTCGAGGTCCCAGGGACAGCCGGTCTCCGGCGTGCGCAGCGCCGCCATGATCTCGATCAGGCGGGAAATATCGCGGGAAGCCTTCATGTCATGAAATTCCATACAACCAAACACCGGTGCCATGCGCTTCGGGAAAGACAGCTAATGGAAATCCGACGGTGAACCCTGTCTCGAAGGCCCCCATGCATAAGCCTCTTCCGGGTTGTCGAACGGTCGGATCATCGGCTCCGAGAAGCCAAGCACCTCATAGCAGTAATCGCTACCGACGAAGGAGAAATGTCGTGGCTTCCGGCCGACTGGATCGGTAGCGGCATATGCGCTCAGCAGCGCGGAGCTTTTGGCTTCCTTAATGTAAACACCCCCATCGTACATTCCTGCGCTGTCACCATGATTGGCTACCGAGTAAATCATCTCATCAAAGCCCGCATAAATCTCGCAGGACAATTCGATGCCATAAGCGCGACGACTGGGATTTGGTGCGACGACAATTAGGTAGAGCACGCCGCGCCAAAGTCCTTGGTCGAAAACATAGGGTGGGCGTTCGATGCCGTCGATAATCGACTCGTATGGCCGCCATCTAAGAGTGGGATCAGGGAACAAGCCGCCTCCACGCTAGGTTTGCCTTCGCATCCGAAAGCCGACATCTCGGTCCTAATACGTACACGCCCTAATTGACCAGTTGATTGTCCAAGTCATAGCTGCCTCCGGGCGGCTTTTTCTTTGGCTGAAACTTTTGTGTACATCGGTTGTCCCAGGGGCAGCCGGTCACCGGCGTGCGCAACGCCGCCATGATTTCGATCAGGCGGGATATGTCGCGGGAAGGGGTCATTGCGGGGCGCTCTCCTGGGTCCCAGCCTTATGCCAAAAGCGGGCCGCCGTTCCCAGCGTAGGCGTCCGCAACGGGTCGATTTCCACCGATTGGCTGATGGGTTCCACAGTGCTAAAGCGCGGGGCCATGAGTGACGCATTTTCCTCCGAAACCGCCTTGGTGCTGTTCTCCGGCGGCCAGGATTCCACCACCTGCCTCGCCTGGGCGCTGAGCCGCTTTGCCCGGGTGGAGACGCTGGGGTTCGACTACGGCCAGCGCCACGCCATCGAGCTCGATTGCCGCGATCGGCTGTTCGATGGCATCAAGGGTCTTCGCGCAGACTGGGCCGCAAAGCTCGGCGAGAGCCACACGCTGTCGATCCCGACGCTGGCGGCGGTGTCCGAGACCGCGCTGACGCGCGACGTCGCGATCGCGATGGGCGCCGACGGCCTGCCCAACACCTTCGTGCCCGGCCGCAATCTGGTGTTCCTGACGTTTGCGGCGGCGCTGGCCTACCGGCGCGGCATCACGCATATCGTCGGCGGCATGTGCGAGACCGACTATTCCGGTTATCCCGATTGCCGCGACGACACCATCCGCGCCATGCAGGCTGCGCTCTCGCTCGGCATGGCCAGATCCTTCGAGCTGCATACGCCCTTGATGTGGATCGACAAGGCCGCTACGTGGCAACTCGCGCAGGATCTCGGCGGCGAGGGGCTGGTCGATCTCATCCGCGAGCACTCCCACACCTGCTATCTCGGGACGCGCGGCGCGCAGCACGATTGGGGCTATGGCTGCGGCGAATGTCCGGCGTGCAGCCTGCGGGCGAAGGGATGGCGGGAGTTCGTGGCGGGGCGCTGATGGGGCGCTCCAACCTCCGCTGTCATTCCCCGCGAAGGCGGGGAAGCCAGTATCCCAGAGACCTCGCTCGGGCCGAGGCCGCGGCGTACTGGGTCGCCCGGTCAAGCCGGGCGACGACGGAGGAGAGAGCTCACGCTCCATCAACGCGTCATTGCGAGGAGCCCTTGCGACGAAGCAATCCAGGACTGCCGCCGCGGAGGGATTCTGGATTGCTTCGCTGCGCTCGCAATGACGAGATTGTGGCGCGAGCGGAGCTTACCTAAAATCCTCAGGCCGCAGCTCAATCGGCTTGCCATGCGGCGTGCGGTCCGCGGCGTGGTCCCAGGCCTCGCGATAACGATGCAGCGTGTCCATCGACGCAACGCCCTTGCGTGCGACCAATCCTTCGAGTGTGGCGAGCCAGTGCAGGTAATAGGTCTCGCCCGTATCAGGATCACCCGCAGCCTGCGCGCGCTTGATCTCGGAGGCGAGGCTGGCTGCCCATTCCGGCCAGGTGAACACGCCGCGCTCGTGCAGCGTCAACGCCATTGCGAAGGCATGCGCCTCCCAGGGCGCGCGGAACACCGGGCCGTCGTCGTCGCGCGGAATGCTCGGGATCGCCGCTGTCGCGGCGGCAGCGGCGCTACCGCTCATCAGGCCGAATCCAGATAGGGCTCGAAGGCGTCAATTGAGACCTTCAGCGTGGGATCGCCATCCTCGCCCCAGAGATCACGACCCTCAAACACGACGGTGTAGAGCCATTGCGGGCTCTCGCCGAGCTCCATCGCCGCCGTGTCGGGAAACACGTGGCAGCCGTGGTTGAGCTCGACGACACCGACATGGCCGCGCACATAGCGCGGCAGGCGGGTGTGCGTGGTTGGGTGGATGTTCCTGGCACGCACGCGGTCGCCAATGTTGAACTTGGCGGGAGCCGGGGCCGGGCGGGCGAACTTGCCGCGCACCATGATGCGCTCAACGTTCGCGAGATCGAACTTGCCGTGCTTGAGCGTCTTTGCGGGCTGCATCGCATGGCCGGCGGCGACCTCGTCCCGCGTGAGGTAGCCCTTCTCGATCAGCATCTCCTCGAGCCCGAGGAACCATTTCTTGTAATAGGAGCTCGACAGGTAGACATGCGGCGGTAGCGTCTCGCGATAGAAGCGCGAGGTGTCGATGTTGAAGGCGCCAGCCGCGCCCATCGCGCGCACCATCGCCAGCACGCGGGCTTCCCATTCCTCGTGGAACATCGGTTCGTTCGGCTCGGGCTCGACCTTGCCGAACCCGTCCATGCCGCCCATGTCGTGCACGCCGTTCACGAGGGCGCTCCGGGTGTCCTGGGAAAGCCGGTCCCGATCATGGAGTCGCGGGTGACGAGTTCGGCGAGCTGCTCCTCGCTCCAGCCTTCGGTGCCTTCGGGGCGCATCGGCAGCACCAGGAAGCGCGTCTCTGCCGTCGAGTCCCATACCCGGATCTCCATGTCCTTGGGCAGGGCGACGTCGAAATCGGCGAGCACGCCGCGCGGGTCCTTCACGGCACGGGACCGGTAGGGCGCAGCCTTGTACCAGACCGGCGGCAGTCCGAGCATTTCCCAGGGGTAGCAGGAGCACAGCGTGCACACGACCATGTTGTGGCGCTCAGGCGTGTTCTCGACCACGACGAGATGGTCGCCCACCCGGCTGACATGGCCGAGCGTGCCGATCGCTTTGGAGCCATCCTCCAGCAGAGCCTGCTTGAAGGCCGGATCGGTCCACGCCTTGGCGACGACGCGGGCACCGTTGTGCGGGCCGATCTTGGTCTCATAGGCCTGGATGATGGCATCGAGCGCGGCGGGCTCGACATAGCCTTTTTCGGTCAGGATCGTCTCGAGCGCGCGCACGCGCAGCTCGGTCTCCGACAATTCGGAATGATCGTGATCGTGGTGATGGTCGTGATCGTGGCTCATGGTCGGGAAGATAGGGGCAATGGGCCCTGCCTGTCGAGTATGCGTTGCGGCGCAACCGGGTCCCATATTCGTGAGGCCGGATGTAGGCTAGCATCGCCGCACGGCAGATCGGGAGACGTTGGTGACGGACTACGTGAAGATCGAAAAGGGCCTCGGGCCCGAGGGACGGATCGCGGTGGTGCGTTTCGACCGCGGCGACGGCATCAATGCGCTGTCGCCGGAGGCGCTGCGCCAGCTCACCGCTGCGGCGCGCAGCTTCGAGGATGATGCTGCGACCTCCGTCGTCGTGCTGACCGGCAGCGCGAGCGCATTCAGCGCCGGCTTCGACCTGAAGGATGCCGAGGGACGCGCACGCAAGGACATGGATCTCGGCACGCTGCGGCGCCACCTCAAGCTCGGGCCACGTCTGACCCACGCCTGGCAGGAGATGGAGCAGATCACGATTGCGGCGATCGAGGGCTTTTGCGTCGGCGGCGGTGTGGCGCTGGCCGTTGCGCTCGACTTCCGTGTCATGGGGAGCAACGCCCATCTGCGCGTGCCCGAGATCGGGCTCGGCATGAACATGAGCTGGCAGAGCATCCCGCGCATGCTGCATCTGATCGGGCCCGCCCGCACCAAGCAGGCGGTGATCCTGGCCGATCAGCGCATCTCTGCGGAGGAAGCCCATGAATGGGGTCTGGTGGAGCACGTCGTCGATCCCGGCCATGCGTTCGATGCCGCCATGGATCTCGCCCGGAAGGTCGCCGTGCAGCCGCCGCTCTCGGTGACGATGACGAAACTCACCGTCAACCGGCTCGCACATGCGCTTGACGATCTCGCCAGTCACATGGACGTCGACCAGTTCGCGCTCGCTGGCTTCAGCGAGGATCACAAGGAGGGCGTCGATGCGTTCCTGGCCCGCCGCAAGCCGCGCTTCAAGGGGCGGTAGAAACCGACGTCGGACCATTGATCGCATCGCGGACAATCCGTATACGCCGCGCAGGGACAAAAGCAGCCCGGACAACGGGCGCACGATGTGACGGCAATCGAGGGGAGGGCTCATGGCCACTGGTTCACAGGCGCCTGAAGCAAAAGGGTTTCGCTGGAAGCTGGTCGCACCGCTCGTCGTGTGGCTGGCCATCTATCTGTGGCCGGTGCCCTCAGGGCTCAACGTCAATCAGTGGCACTATTTCGCGGTGTTCGCGGCCGTCATCACCGGGCTCATCCTGGAATCGATGCCGGTTGGCGCGGTCGGATTCATCGGCCTGACGGTCGCAGGCGTCGCTGGCTATATCGATCCCGATCCGACCAAGTCGCTGCGCTGGATGCTGGCAGGCTTTGCCGAGAGCACGGTCTGGTTGATCGTCGGCGCCTTCGTGTTCTCGATCGGCTATCGCAAGAGCCAGCTCGGCCGGCGCATTGCCCTGGTGCTGGTGCAGCGGCTCGGCCGCAACACGCTCGGCCTTGGCTATGCGGTGGCGATGTCGGACTTCCTGCTCGCGCCGGCGACGCCGTCGAACACCGCCCGCAGCGGCGGCATCGTCTATCCCATCATCAGCAACATTCCGCGCATCTATGGCTCCGAGCCGGGGCCGACCGCCGGCAGGATCGGCACCTATGTGATGTGGACGGCGTTTGCCGCGACCGCCGTCACCAGCTCGCTGTTCTTCACGGCCCTTGCGCCCAACGCGGCGGCGCTGGCGATCGCCAAGAAGACGGTCGGGGTCGAGGTCAGCTGGGGCCAGTGGTTTCTCGGCTTCGCGCCGCTCGGCATACTCCTGATGGTGCTCGTGCCGCTGCTCAGCTACGCGGTGTGCCGCCCCGAGGTGAAACGCAGCCCAGAGATCACCGAATGGGCGGCGAAGGAACTCGCCGAGATGGGCCCGATGTCGCGCAATGAGTGGATCATGCTCGCCCTGATCGTGCTCGCGATGTTCCTGTGGATCGCGGGCTCGAGCCCGGACATTCATGTGCCCGTCCTCGGCTCGAACTTCGTCAATGCCACCACCGTCGTGTTCATCGTGATCTCGCTGATGCTGGCGACCGGCGTGATCGAGTTTGCCGACATCGTCAGCGAGAAGAGCGCCTGGGAGGTGTTTTTCTATTTCACCTCGCTGCTGACGCTGGCCTCCGGCCTCAACGAGATCGGCTTCATCAAATGGTTCGCGACCGAATACGCAAAGCCGCTCGCCGGGCTATCGCCGTCGACCGCGATGCTGCTGCTGGTCGCGCTGTTCTTCTGGATCCACTATTTCTTCTCGAGCATCACCTCGCATGCCGCCGCCGTGCTGCCCGTCGTGCTCGCGGTCGGATCGGGCATCCCCGGTCTGCCGGTCACGACGCTGGCCATGCTCTGCATGTACTCGCTCGGCCTGATGGGCGTGATCTCGCCTTACGCGACCGGACCCGCGCCGATGTATTTCGGCAGCGGCTTTATCGGAAAGGGCCAGTTCTGGGGTTTTGGCCTGATCTTCGGGCTGCTCTATTTCGCCGGGCTGCTGCTGATCGTGCTGCCCTGGCTGCAGATGGGATGAGCCCGGCGGGAGGCTGAGACCCCCGGGTGAAGAAATTTTCTTCTCCGGGGAGGGATTGGGGAATCTTCGTCCATCTCCTCGCAAATATCTGACATTGCAAGAAAGACTGGAAAAGGCGATGGTGTGTGCTGCGGTGCAGCGCGCGCCCCTTTGAGGCGTTTGCTGCTGTTCCACCCCCCAGTCGCTGATACGACCCGGCTCTCATTTGCCTTTTCGGGTGGGCGAAAGAACTATTATGCATGAAGGCCATCTCCATGAACGCGCTCATCAATCGCTCGCCGTCGGACAGCTGATAGCGCCGCCTGAAGCGATTGCTCCTGCCGCAGCTGACCCGGACGCGATGGTCCGTTTCGCCGGCATCTCGAAGACCTATCCGGCTTACCGGGGCAAGCCGGGCGTCAACGCGCTGCAAGACATCGACTTCGCCATCCCGCGCGGTTCCATCACCGGTGTGATTGGTCGCTCCGGCGCCGGCAAGTCGAGCCTGGTGCGGCTCATCAACGGGCTGGAGAAGCCGACCACGGGACGCGTGATCGTGGACGGCCGCGATATCTCGGCACTGGCGGGCCGCGAGCTGCGCCTGGCGCAGCGCTCGATCGGCATGATCTTCCAACATTTCAACCTGCTGTCGTCGCGCACCGCGGCCGACAACATCGCGCTGCCGCTCGAGATTGCCGGCTGGGCCAAGGCCGATATCAAGGCCCGCGTCACGGATCTGCTCGCGCTCGTCGGCATCGCCGACAAGCATGACCGCTATCCGTCAGAACTCTCCGGCGGCCAGAAGCAGCGCGTCGGCATCGCCCGTGCGCTGGCGACGCGGCCGAGCGTGCTGCTGTCGGACGAGGCGACCTCCGCACTCGATCCGCAGACCACGCGCGCGATCCTCGATCTGCTGGCGAACATCAACCGCGAGCTCGGGGTGACCATCGTGCTGATCACCCACGAAATGTCCGTGGTGCGCCAGCTCGCCAAGGAAGTCGTGGTGCTCGATGCCGGCCATGTGGTCGAAAGCGGCCATGTCGCCGACATCTTCACGCACCCGAAGCATCCGATCACGCAATCCTTCCTGGCCGAGGTCATCGGCGATAGCTTGCCCGTCTCGCTGGCGAGCCGGATCGTGGCGGCGCCGTCGGCCGGCGGACAGGCCGTGATTCGTCTCCAGGTGCGCGGGGCAGGGGCGGGCGACACCCTGATCGCGCGGCTCGCCCGCGAGCTCGGCCTCGACGTGGCGCTGCTGTCGGCCCGCATCGACGAGATCGGCGGCCAGCATGTGGGCTCGCTCGTTCTCGGCATTCCCTTCGATATGTCCAGCGGCGAGGACGCCGTGACGCGGACGCTGGCCTTTTTGTCTCAACATCAATTCCCGGCGGAGCGTCTCGGCTATGTCGCCTGAACTCATCAACCTGATCATCCAGGCGACCTTCGAGAGCCTGTACATGGTCGGCATCGCGGCACTGCTCGGCACTGTCTTCGGCCTGCCGCTCGGCGTCTTCCTCGCCACCAGCCGCAAGGGCGAGCTGTTTGCGGCTCCCATCGTCAATCGCGTGCTCGGCATCGTCGTCAATGCGACGCGGTCGACGCCGTTCATCATCCTGGTCGTCGCCATCATCCCGTTCACGCGCCTCATTGCCGGCACCTCGATCGGATCGAGTGCAGCGATCGTGCCACTGACGATTGCGTCGGCGCCGTTCATCGCGCGTCTGGTCGAAGCCGCCATCCGTGAGGTCGATGGCGGCCTGATCGAGACCGCGTCCTCATTCGGCGCCTCGCCGCTTCAGATCGTGTTCAAGGTGCTGATCCCCGAAGCGCTGCCGGGCCTGTTGCTGGCGCTGACGCTCGCAGTGGTCAGTCTGCTCGGCTATTCCGCGATGGTCGGCGCGGTCGGCGGCGGGGGCTTGGGTGACCTCGGCATCCGCTACGGCTATCAGCGCTTCATGCCGGAGATGATGCTGGCCGTTGTCGTCGTGCTGATCGCGCTGGTGCAGCTCGTTCAGAGCGCCGGCGATTATCTGGCGCGCCGGGTCAATCGCCGGCTGCGGCATCACTGAGCCGGATCACGCGGCACGCCTCGCCCGCCGCATCGTCTCCGAGGGCAGCTCGGAGAAGTGGCGCTTATAGTCGAGCGAGAACTGGCTGAAGTGCCAGAAGCCGTGCTGCACGGCGACGTCGTAGACGGATGTCCCGGCGCCGCCGGCGCGTTTCAGGTCGCGCCGAACCCGGTTCAGCCGCATCGCGCGCCAATAGTGCATCGGACTCGTGCCCAAGACCTCCTGGAAGCAATAGCCGAGCTTGCGCGGGCTGGCGCCGACCGCCGTGCAGACCTCCAACAACGACAGCGACCGATCGCCACTGCCGTGCATCAGCTCGCGGGCGCGATCGACGGTCCGCCTGCGCGCCGCGGCGCTGCGGCCGGGATCGCTCGGCCGTGCCGTCGGCAGCATGTCCATGATCTCCAGGAGGAGAGCATCCTCCAGCGCCTGCCGTGCCGAGGGATCGTCAAACTGCCCGGGTGCGGTCGTGATGGTCTCGTGAATTGCGGTGAGATGCGCGCGTAGCCGGGCGACCGGCGCCTCCGCCATCTCGATCACCTGCAACCGATGCCAGGCGCGGCGCGGCAGCGCGATGTCGAGGCTGGCGGCAAGCTGCTCGATCAGCGCCGCGCTGGCGACGACGCCGCGCAGCTCGAATGCCCTCGGCGTGCACATATCGACCTCGGCATCGATGCAGGCGATCACCTGCGCGCCCGTCGCGTTCGCTCCGTCGCAATTGACCTCGCCGTCACCGTGCCAAGGCAGGCCGATGCCAAAGCTACCGGCACCCAACTGGCCGTATTGGCGGACCTGCTGGCTGGTGATTTCGCGAAACACGTCGAGCCGGGGCAGGGCGAGCTGGGTGAAACTGCCCTTGAATGCGCCGGCGCTGATCTGGTCGTAGCTCAGGCGCCAGCGGCCGAGCGCGGCGCAGTGCTCGTCAACGTCCGTGCTGCTGGCCTGGAACAGGCTGGCAGCCGAGTCTTGAATCGGAGAAGTTGCGCTTAAGGCCATGACAGCACGTCGAAATTTGCCAGGCAAAATTAGCAAGAACTTCGCCAAGACTGGGCATGGCCATCGCCCGTGTCCAGCAAAATATTGCTGGATCTCGATAACGCCGGGTGGCGCCCGGGGTGCAGTCTTGCTCGCTCGCCGTCCCAGCATCGCCGCTGGTGGCGCTTCGCGGAGGATCAAGATGCGGCCGACCGAGATCATGCGTGGCAGCCCGCCGGCGCCCGAGGCCCTGGTGACGCGCGCCAACTGGCGCAGCTATCCCGCGATCCGCTGGGGCTTCACCCATACCCGCGAAGTCCTGCCGACGGCCGAGGTTCAGCGCTCGGCGAATCCCAGCCCCATCACCTGCTCGCCGCGTGAGCTGGCAAAGCTCGGCTTCACGGCGCCCGACGGCACGCCCACCACGGTCGAGGCAACCTTGCGCGAAACCTTCGCGGACACGCTGCTCGTGATGCACCGGGGCACGCTGATCCACGAATGGTATGGCGACGGCATGAGTGCGGCCACGCCGCATCTGATCTGCTCCATCAGCAAGGCGATCGCCGGCACCTTGGGCGGCGTGCTGGCGGCACGTGGCCTGGTCGATCCCGAGGCGAGGGTGGTGCGCTACGTGCCGGAACTCGAGACCTCGGTCTACGGCGGCTGCACCGTCCGCAATCTCCTCGACATGGCCGTCGCCATCAAGTTCGAGGAGGATTACGAGGACCCCGCCGGCGACGTCGCGCGCTATCGCTTTTCCTCGGGCTGGGACATGCCGCCGCCGGGCGTCGAGGCCGGTCACCAGCGCGCCTATCTCACCACGCTACGCGGGACAGGGAAACCGCACGGCAAAGTGTTCCATTACGTCTCGCCCAACACCGAAGTGCTCGGCTGGGTCTATGAGCGTGCCTGCGGTATGCCATACCAGCATATTCTGTCCGAATATCTCTGGCAGCCGATGGGCGCAGAGGAAGACGGCTCCCTGACACTCGATAGCCACGGCATGGGCCGCATTGCCGGCGGTCTCTCCGTCACCGCGCGCGATCTCATCCGCTTTGGTGAGATGATCCGTTGCCGTGGCGTCGTCCAGGGACAACAGGTGGTGCCCGGCTGGTGGATCGACGACATCCGTGAAAACGGCGATCCCAAGGCTTGGGCTGATGGCGATCTCGCCGAATTCTTCCCGGGCGCGCGCTACCGCAGCAAATGGTTCACGATCGATCCGTCGCGCAACGCGCTCACGGCGATCGGCATCCATGGCCAGTTGCTCTATGTCGACCTGGACTCGGACACCGTCATCGTCAAGCTCGCGACGCAGCCGAAGGCGATGGACGTACCGATCGACCTGCGCTGGTTCGCCGCCTTCCGCGCCATCACCGCGCATCCCGCTCATGCTTGAGCGATGAGTTCGGCTGGCGACGGCGCACTCGCTGCGCTCCCTCTCCCGCTTGCGGGAGAGGGGTGGGGAGAGGGAGTCTCCGCAGAGAGATTCCCAATGAGGCGAGAACCCTCACCCGCCGCTACGCGGCGACCTCTCCCGCAAGCGGGAGAGGTGAACCGAGCCTGCCGCTGCGGCGCGCCAGGCCTCGCGTGCTGACACAATATTCGGAGAGAGAAAATGCTCGATACCGCCAAAGCCAAACCGCAAGCGCAAGCTGCCGCACCATATCCGCTCGACCCGCTGACTGCCGCGGAGATCACGGCCGCCTGCACGATGGTACGCGCCGCTGTGGCTTCACCCGAGAACTGCCGCTTCCCGACGGTGCGGCTGGAGGAGCCTACCAAGCAGGAGCTGGCCGCGGGCGGAGCACGGCTTCCGCGCCGCGCCTTCGTGATGACGCTGGATGTCGTCACCGGGGAAGCGATCGAGCACATCGTCGATCTCGGCCGCGGCGAGATCGTTGATCGCAAACTCGTCCCCAACCGCGAGGCGCCCTATGGGCAGCCGCCGGTGATGCTGGAAGAGTTCTTCAAATGCGAGGCCGTGGTGAAGGCCGATCCCGGCTGGCGTGCGGCGATGCAGCGGCGCGGGCTCAGCGACAAGGACATCGAGCTGGTTCAGGTCGACCCGTTCTCCTCGGGCTTCTTCGACAACGAGTTCGAGCGCGGCGCCCGCATCGTGCGCGCCGTCAGCTATTTCCGCGAGCACCTCCAGGACAACGGCTACGCCCATCCGATCGAGGGCGTTGTCGCGGTCGTCGATCTGATCGGCGGCAAGGTCATCGACCTCACCGACGAGGATCCGATCGTGCCGATCCCGCGCAAGAAGCGAAACTACGGCGCGCATGAGGTCACGGACCCGCGCACCGACCTCAAGCCGCTGCACATCGAACAGCCCGAGGGCGCGAGCTTTCGCGTCGATGGCTGGAAGGTCGACTGGCAGAAATGGAGCTTTCGCGTCGGCTTCACGCCTCGCGAGGGCCTCGTGCTGCATCAGCTCGCCTACCAGGACGGCGCACGCAAGCGCTCGCTGATTCATCGCGCCAGCGTCACCGAGATGGTGGTGCCTTACGCCGACCCGACCGCCAATCATTTCTGGAAGTCGGCGTTCGATGCCGGCGAATACGGCCTCGGCATGCTCGCCAACGCGCTCGAACTCGGCTGCGACTGCCTCGGCAACATCCACTATTTCGATGTGCCGGCTGCCGACAGCAGGGGCGAGCCCTTCGTCATGCAGAACGCCATCTGCATGCATGAAGAAGACTACGGAATTGCCTGGAAGCACTATGAATTCCGCAACGGCCTGTTCGAGGTTCGCCGGTCCCGGCGGCTCGTGATCTCGTTTTTCGCAACCGTCGGCAATTACGACTACGGCTTCTACTGGTATCTCTACCAGGACGGCACGATCCAGCTCGAGACCAAGCTCACCGGCATCATCCAGACCGCCGCCGTGCAGCCGGGCCAGACATACAAATGGGGCGGCATGGTCGACGACAATCTGGGCGGACCGACGCATCAGCACTTCTTCAACGCGCGCCTGCACATGGACCTCGACGGCGGCGGCAATACCGTCACCGAGCACGACTTCGTGCCGCGGCCTTGGGGCCACGACAATCCGCACGGCAACGTGTTCGACACCACCACGCGCGTTCTGTCGCGCGAGCGCGATGCAGCGGCGATCGCCAACGGCGAGACCGGCCGGTTCTGGAAGATCAGCAATCCCAACGAGACCAGTTCGGTCGGCAATGCTCCCGCCTACAAGCTTGTCGTCAATCCGAGCCCGCTGATGCTGGCGCAGGAGGGCAGCTATGTGCGCAGGCGCGGCGGCTTTGCCACGAAGCACGTCTGGGTGACCGCGTTCGACCCGAGCGAAAAATACGCCAGCGGCGATTATCCCAACGTCCATGCGGGCGGCGACGGCCTGCCGCGCTATGCCGCGCTGAACCGAAACATCGAGAATGCCGACATCGTGGTGTGGCACTCGTTCGGCCACACCCATGTCTGCAAGCCCGAGGACTTTCCGGTCATGCCGGTCGAATATACCGGCTTCATGCTGAAGCCAACCGGCTTCTTTGCGGCCAATGCGGCCGGCGATATTCCGCCGGACCGCAACAGCCGCAGCGTGCTGGCAGGCGAAAAGGGCGCGTCCGCAACTTGTTGTCACGCGAACCCAGGGTAACGTCCAACAGCTCGTGCCTTCGGTCTCGGTCGCAACCCTGATAGGCGATGCAGCCATTGCATGCGGTATCCGGGACAGACCGCCGAACTTCAGTCTGGAAATATTCCAATTCTAAGAAAGCGGCCTCGCAGCACGGATGAGCGCATTCGTCGCACGTGCTGCGCACGTGTCTGGAGAGATTCTAACGCTGTTCCTATCGCGCTCCAAAACCGCCTGCGTTAGGGCGGGCCATCAAAAATGATACCGGCAAAGCCGGCAGTGCGCGGGGCCTCGCAAGACGTGACCGACTTTCAACTTTCTTCGCGTGAGGACACGCCTCGTCGACAGATCCAGATGCTCTTCCTCGGGGCGGTCAGCACATTCGCCGTCGTTATTCCCTTCGGTTCCGTGGAGGCCCAGACGCAGATTCCCGCTGTCACCGTCGATGCGCCAGCCCAGCGCGCCCGTCCTGCAGCGATCGCTCCGTCGCGAAGGGCGGCGACACGGACCTCGCGCGCCAATCGTCGCTCTCCCGCGCAGCAGGCCGCATCAGCCCAGTCGGCCGCATCGGACGGCGCCGCGGGCGAACGCGCCAATGGTCCGGTGCGCGGCTTCGTCGCCACAAGGAGCGGCACCGCGACCAAGACGGATACGCCGCTGATCGAAACGCCGCAGTCGGTGTCCGTCGTCACCACCGACCAGGTCAGGAACCAGGGTGCGGTCTCGATCGGCGAGGCACTGCGCTACACCGCCGGGGTCAGCGGTGACGTCAATGGCGGTTCTGACACCCGGTTCGGCGCGCTGCAGATCCGCGGCTTCGACACAACCATGTCGGGCCTCTACGTCGACGGCCTGCGGATTCCCTCCAGCAACTACGTACATTTCAACGGTCTCGATCCCTACGGCGCCGAGCGCCTCGAGGTTCTCAAGGGACCGTCCTCGGCGATGTATGGCGGCAGCGGCACGGGCGGCATCCTCAACTACGTGACCAAGCTGCCGACTGCGCAGCAGTTCGGCGAAGTCTCGATCTCCGGCGGCAGCTTCAACCGCTATCAGGGCCAGTTCGACATGGGCGGCCCCGCCAACAAGGAAGGCACCGTGCTGTGGCGCCTGACCGGCGTTGTCCGCGATGGCGAAACCCAGGTCGACTTCACCAAGGACAACCGCGTTTTCATCGCGCCCGCCGTCACCTTCAAGCCGAACGAGGACACCACCATCACGATCCTGGCCAACTACCAGCGGGATCGGGCAGGGTGGGGCCTGCAATTCCTGCCGGCCTCGGGCACGGTGTGGCCGAACAACGGCCGCACCATCCCGGTCTCGTTCTTCGCGGGCGTGCCAAGCTTCAACGCCTTCAACACCGAGATCGCGACCGCCGGCTACCAGCTCTCGCACAATTTCACCGACAACATTACGTTCCGGCAGAACCTGCGTTACGCCTATCAGCACAACGAGGAAAAGACCTTCTACGGCACCGGATACACCGACGAAGCGCCAGGGCAGCTGGGGCGTTTCGGCAGCTACAGCAACTCGTACATCAACTCCTTCGCGGTGGACAACCAGCTCCAGGGCAAGTTCACCACCGGCATCCTCAGCCATACCACCCTGGTCGGGATCGACTATCGCAACACCACGTTTCGCGACACCGCCTTTGCCGTCACGACGTCGACGCCGGAGATCAACGTCTTCAATCCGGTCTACAGCTACGACTGGGCCATCGGGGGTCTGTACGACAACACCGGCGTCAAGCAGTCGCAGGTCGGGCTGTATGCACAGGATCAGATCAAGCTCGGCCGGCTCTCGTTCCAGCTCGCCGGTCGCCAGGACTTCGTGACGACACAGCTCGACAGCGGTATGACGAATACGTCGAGCTCGAAGGACGCCTCGGCGTTCACCGGCCGCGCTGGCGTCATGTACAATTTCGACAACGGCATCGCCCCCTATTTCAGCTACTCGGAATCGTTCCTGCCGGTGCTTGCGACCAGTGCGTCCGGACAGATGCTCAATCCCGAGACCGGCGTGCAATACGAGGTCGGTGTCAAATACCAGCCTCTCGGATGGAACGCGCTGTTCACAATCGCCGCGTTCGACCTGACCCGTGACAACGTCGTCGTCTATGTGCCTGCAAGCACCTTTGCCGAGCAGACCGGGCAAGTGAAGTCGCGCGGCATCGAGCTCGAAGGCACGATGTCGCTGGCCGACGGCTGGAACCTGCGTGCCGCCTACGCCTATGTCGATGCCATGGTCACCCAGGATCCGGTCAATGTCGGCAAGGCCCCGGTCACCGTGCCGCTCAACCGTGCTTCGCTGTGGAGCGACTACACGCTCCAAAACGGGCCGGCCGCCGGACTTCAATTCGGCGGCGGCATTCGCTATGTCGGCGCGACCTGGGGCGATGATGCCAATACGTTCAAGGTGGGATCGGCGACCGTGCTGGATGCGCTTGTCGCCTATACCAGGGACAATTGGCGCTTGTCGCTGAACGTCACCAATCTCGCCGACACGCGCTACGTCGCCGCCTGCTACAGCCTGTCGGGCTGCATGTATGCCGAGGGACGGAAAGCCATCGGCAAGCTGACGTACCGCTGGTGAGTTCAATCTGAGGACGGTTGACGGCGAATGCGAGCCGGACCGCTTGATGAGAGTAGACGACCATGAGGGCGATATTCGGCAAGCTGCATCGCTGGGCGGGACTGCTCACGGCCGGATTCCTGTTCTTCTCCGGCATCACTGGCGCGATCATCTCGTGGGATCACGAGATCGATGACGTCCTGAACAGCCATTTGTTCGACGTCACCAGCAAGGGACCGGCGATCCCCTCGATCGAGCTTGCCAAGATGATCGAGCAGCGCGATCCCCGCGCGCGCGTCGTCTACCTCTTCATGACGCCGGAGGAGGGCCATTCGCTGTGGTTCTTCGTCATGCCGCGGATCGATACCGCGACCGGCAAGCGTTACTCGCTCGACTACAATCAGGTCTTCCTCGACCCCAACACTGGCGCGGAGCTGGGCCGGCGCTATTGGGGTGCGGTGTGGCCGGTGACGCGGGAAAACTTCGTCTCGTTTCTCTACAAGCTGCACTACACGATGCATATCCCCGAGTTCTGGGGCAGCGATCGCTGGGGCATGCGCGTGCTCGGCGTGATTGCGATCATCTGGACCATCGATTGCTTCGTCGGCTTCTATCTGACGCTGCCCTCCCGCCGGCGCGCCAGGGCGGCGCGGGCGCCTGCCGTCACGCGCCAGCTCGAGCGCGGCTTCTGGGCTCGCTGGGCACCGGCCTGGACCATCAAGACCTCCGGCAGCGCCTACCGGATCAATTTCGACATCCATCGCGCCTTCAGCCTGTGGACCTGGGGCCTGTTGTTCGTCATCGCCTTCACCGCGTTCTCGCTGAATCTCTATTTCGAGGTGTTCTCGCCGCTGATGAAGATGGTGTCGAATTACACGCCGACGCCCTATGAGCAGCGGCCTTATCGCGATCTCGACAATCCCATCGAGCCCAAGGTCAGCTTCGCCGACATCGCCGCCCGCGCGGCGGCCGACGGTAAGGCGCGAGGGTGGACGATCCCGGTCGGCTCGATCAATTACGGCCCGGCCCATGGCGTCTATGCCGCCGCCTTCTTCCATCCCGGCGACGATCACGGCGCCGGCGGCGTCGGCCCGGCCCAGCTTTATTATGATAGCGAGGATGGCCGCCCGATCGGTGAACGGCTGCCATGGGTCGGCACCGCCGCCGACATCTTCGTGCAGGCGCAGTTTCCGTTGCATTCGGGACGCATCGTCGGCCTGTTCGGCCGCATCCTGATCTCGATCATGGGTCTCGTGGTGGCCGCGCTCTCGGTCACCGGCGTCGTGATCTGGTGGCGCAAGCGCCGCGCCCGGGTCCGCGTGCGCGAGACCGCTGCAATGCGCTTGAATGAGCGGCAACTGACTCCGGCGGAGTAGGGCTAGACGAAGCGATGTTCCGGCAGGCCCTGCGCGACGCCGTGAATGGCAAGCACATGACCGGCCTGAGGCTCGATGCTCAACTGGCGCTGATCCAGGAACTTTCTCGTCGTCGTGACATACAGCGTTTTGAGATCGCTCCCTCCGAAGCACAGGCACGTCGGATTGGTCACGGGCATCGGGATAATGGTATCGATCTGCCCGTCCGGCCGGTACCGCACGACCCGGCCGCCGGAAAAGAAGGCGGTCCATAGCCCGCCGGCAGCATCGACGCACGCGCCGTCAGGTCTTTCCTGAGAAGCGCTATAGTCTGCAAACAAGCGCTTGTTTCGGATCACGCCGTCATCGACATCGAAGTCGAACATCCAGGTGCAGTAGCGTCGCGTGTCCGTGAAATAGAACGTGCGATTGTCAGGCGAGAACGCAATTCCGTTCGTGACGATGACGTCGCCAAAGATGCGCGACATCTCACCGTCGCCCGTCACGCGATACAGCGAGCCGTTCGGACGATGCAACTGATTGTCCATGGTGCCGATCCACAGGCGGCCGCGGGCGTCCACGCGGCCGTCGTTGAGGCGGTTGTCCAGGCCGCGTTCGACCTCGCAGAACTCGGCGGGAGGAGCTTTGTCCGGAACGCGACGAGAGAGGCGCAGATCCTGCGCAAGCAGGTGCGAGCCGTCCGCCGTCAGGGCCTGGCTGCCGAGGAATTGGCCATCATGGGAGGCGACGTGATGGGCGCCCGTCGCCGGATCGAAGGATTGATGAAGCCGGCCGTCGATGTCGATCCACCACAGCTTGCGGGACCGGTCGCACCACAATGGCGTTTCGCCGAGAATATCCGCGCTGGCGACCGCGGTCTCAACCCGATGCGCGGGGATCGTAGCCGGGGTCATCCAGGAATCCTATTCCAGCCGTCGACAACTTGAGTTTTCCTGGCGGGAGCGGGCGGTCAGCCGCTCTTCCAGGAGGACAGCGCATGCGCGACGCAGCCATTGATATGGTCGGTGAGGACGGCCCTCGCCGTCTTGATGTCCCGCTTCAGGGCGCAGTCCAGCAAGGCCTTGTGCTGGTTGATCGTCTCGGCGCCGCGATAGAGCAGCGCATAGCGGAAGTATTTGTCGAACACGACCGAATGGGTGTGCATCAACTCGCGCGAGCCGCAAGCAGAGATCAGCGCCTGGTGAAATTCGCCGTCATAGCGCTTGCGGAGTTCGGGATCGTCGCCCTCGGCGAGGACGGTGCGTTCGGTGGCCGCCAGCTTGTGGTGGGCGGAAACCACGCGGCCCTCCCACTCGACGTCGCCAGCGCGGAACGACTCAGCCATCGCATGGTGCTCCAGCAGGATTCGCAGCTCGGCGAGCTCCCGCAGATTCTGGATCGAGACAGGCGCCACCTCGAATCCACGTTGGCCTTCGGCAACCACAAAACCTTCGGAGGTCAGACGATTGAGGATCTCACGCAATGTGCTGATGCTGACGCCGTAATCTTCCTTCATGGCGTCGAGCCTGAGACGCCCGGATGGCGTGAGCACCCCGAAAATGATGTCGGACCGAATGCGCTGATAGCCGCTGTCGCCCGCCGACAGGGGCCGTTCCTCAACTGCCGTCATGCTTTCCCGATCCCACTTCCCGATCGCTGCCGCTCGTGCGGAGGGTCGAACATCAATGTTGACAGCAATATAGCAGACCTAAGATGCCTGACGTCTACCAAAATATCATATGAAGCCATGATCATCATTTGACATGTAGATTCATGTATGTTCTCTAAATGGCCAGAGGGCGCGAAAGACGGCTTAAGCCGCGGTTCGTGCTCGCTCGCATAGGGGAGGAAGCGATGAGCTTGTTGGTACGGGCGCTGTCTGCGACGGCGATCTGCGTGGCGCTGACGGTCGGCGCATCTGCCGAGGATATTCAGGAGCGCACCATCAGGTGGGGCCACCTGAACAATACCGATCACCCCGTGAGCCAGGGCGTGCAGAAGTTTGCCGAGATCCTGCTCTCCAAGAGCGGAGGCAAGATGAAGGTCCGCGAGTTCGCGGCCTCGCAGCTTGGCAACGAGTTGCAGCAGCAATCCGCGCTACGCGGCGGCACCCAGGAGATGCTGTCGGCCTCGACGACCTCGCTCGCAACCGTCATTCCCGAGTTCGGCCTCATCGATTTCCCGTTCCTGTTCAACTCGACCGAGCAGGCCGATGCTCTCGGCACCGGCAAATTCGGCAAGGCGATGCTCGACACGCTGCCGGCGAAGGGGCTGGCGGGCCTCGGTTATTGGGGCCTCGGCTTCCGCAACGTCACCAACAGCACCCGCCCGATCACCAAGATCGAGGACTTCGCGGGGCTCAAGCTTCGCGTCATTCCGAATCCGGTTTATCTCGAAAGCTTCAGCGCCTTTAAGGCGAACCCCGTCCCGATGGCGTTCGGCGAGCTGTATTCGGCGCTGGAGACCCGCACCGTCGACGGTCAGGAGAATCCCTACACGGTCATTCTCTCGAACAAATTCTACGAAGTGCAGAAGTACGTTTCCGCCACAAATCACACCTTCACCCTGAACATCATTTTGGTGAGCAAGGCATTCTGGGACAAGCTGTCGCCGACCGAGCAGCGCCTGATGCGCGAGGCTTATGAAGAAAGCCGCGGTTACCAGAAGGAGCAGACGCGTCTTCAGACCGAAAAGGCTTTGGCGGAGCTGCAGGCCAAGGGCATGCAGTACAATGCGATCGCTCCCGAAGAGACCGACCGCATGCGGAAGGCGGTTCAACCCGTCGTCGAAAAGATCTCGGCCAACCTTCGTGCCGAGACGGTGAAGCTCTTCAACGAAGAGGTCGAGCGCATCCGCAAGGACGTGAAGTAGCCGCCTTCCTCGTCACGCAGGCGCTGGAGCCGGCGAGTGGCCGGCTCCAGCCCTTGATTTGCCCGGACGTCACGCATGGCGCGAGCTCTCGACCTCTATTGCACGTTCCTGAAGGCCGTCATTGCCGCGTGTCTTGCCGTCATGGTGGTGCTGGTGTTCGGCAACGTCGTCCTGCGCTACGGCTTCAACTCCGGCATCACGATCTCCGAAGAGCTTTCGCGGTGGCTGCTGGTCTGGTTGACCTTCCTCGGCGCAATCGTCGCGATGCGCGAGCACGCGCATCTGGGCGTCGATAGTCTGGTCCGGATGCTGCCGGCTTACGGCAAGCGCATCTGCTTCGTCATCAATTATTGCCTGATGCTGTTTGCCGATTGGCTGCTGCTCTCGGGCAGCTGGCGCCAGACCATCATCAACATCGACGATCGGGCGCCGGCCACGGGTCTTTCGATGGGCATCTTCTATGCGGTCGGCGTAATCTTCGGTGTCTCGACTGCAATCATCCTTCTCTACGACCTGTACCGGGTGATCAGCGGGCAGGCGAGCGAGGAGGACATGGTCGCCGTCAGGGAATCGGAGGAGCAGTGATGCCGTCCGTCGCCATCGCGCCTGCTCATCCGCTTCGCGCCACCCGGATCATGCCATGACGATCGCCGTGTTCACCTTCTCGCTGCTCGGCGCCATGGCGCTGGGCATGCCGATCGCCTTTGCGCTCCTCATCTGCGGCGTCGCGCTGATGAGCACAATCGACATGTTCGACGCCCAGATCGTGGCGCAGAACGTCATCAACGGCGCGGACAGCTTTCCGCTGATGGCGATTCCCTTCTTCATGCTCGCCGGCGAGATCATGAACAAGGGAGGGCTGGCCAAGCGCATCGTCAATGTCGCCCTCGTTGCGGTCGGGCACTTCAGAGGCGGCCTCGGCTACGTGACCATCCTGGCGGCCTGTATCCTCTCGTCGCTTTCGGGATCTGCTGCGGCTGACGCTGCCGCGCTCGCGGCGTTGCTGGTGCCGATGATGGTGGCCGCGGGACACAAGAAGACCTATGCGGCAGGTCTCGTGGCTGCCGGCGGCGTGATCGGCCCGGTCATCCCGCCCAGCATCGGCTTCGTGATCTTCGGCGTCGCCGCCAACGTGTCGATCTCCAAGCTGTTTCTCGCCGGCATCGTCCCCGGCCTGCTGCTTGGGTTGGGCCTTTGCGCCGCCTGGTATTGGGTCGTGCGCAAGGAAGACCTGACGCCGCCGCCGCGGGCCTCGCTGCGTGAAATCCTGCACGCCATCATCGACGGCTTCTGGGCGCTCATGCTCCCCGGGATCATCATCGTCGGCTTGCGCTTCGGCATCTTCACGCCGACCGAGGCCGGCGTCGTGGTCGCGGTCTATTCGTTGTTCGTCGCGACCTGCGTCTACCGCGAGCTGAAATGGTCGCAGGTTTATGCGGTTCTGGTGTCGTCGGCGGTGACGACCAGCGTCGTCATGTTCCTCGTCGCCGCGGCGCTGGTGTCGTCCTGGCTGATCACGGTGTCCGAAATCTCCGCGCAGGTCGTCGATCTCCTCAAGCCTTTCATGGGCAACAACACGATCCTGATGCTCGCGATCATGGTCGTGGTGGTGGTCGTGGGCACGGCGCTCGACATGACGCCGACCATCCTGATCCTGACGCCGATCCTGATGCCAATCATCAAGGCCGCGCACATCGACCCTGTCTATTTCGGCGTGCTCTTCATCATCAACAATTCCATCGGCCTGATCACGCCGCCTGTCGGCATCGTGCTCAACGTCGTCTGCGGCGTCTCCAAGATCAGCATGGAGGACATCATCAAGGGTGTCTGGCCCTTTATGATCGCGCAATTGATCGTCCTGTTCGCGATGGTGCTATTCCCCGGACTGGTGACGATCCCGGCGAAGTGGTTTGGTGGTTAGTCGCGCATTGGCAAAGGACACGAGGAACGAAAATGACCGCACGGATCATGATCCTCAATGGACCCAATCTCAACTTTCTCGGCATCCGCGAGCCTCACATCTATGGCTCGACGACGCTGAAGGAGATTGAAGCCAGCTGTCAGGCCTTGGCCGATCAGCTTGGTGTCTCGATCTCGTTCCACCAGTCCAACATGGAAGGCGAGCTCGTCAGCCTCATCCAATCCGCCCATGGGAAAGCGGATGCGATCATCATGAACCCGGCGGCTTATTCCTTCACCTCGATCGCGCTGATCGATGCGCTGAAGATCTTCGAAGGACCGAAGATCGAGGTGCATATCTCGAACATCCATACACGTGACGAGCTTCACCGCCACTCGATCACGTCGAGCGCCTGCACGGCGGTCATTTGCGGTCTGGGCCCATACGGCTATCTCGCCGCGATGCTCGCAGCTGTCCAGCGGATCGGACAATTGCCCGACACGATCCCGGCCGCTCTTCACGGACTCGCGGCCGCCGGCAAGTCCTGAGCAGGGGAGAGTGGAATGCGCGGAGCGGGATTTCTCGCCATCTGGAGCGACGTCGAGGCGCACGATCTGACTGATTACCGGCACTGGCTGACGCGCGAGCACACCACCGAGCGCGTGACGACCAGGGGCTTCCTGGCCGCCCGTGTCTATCGCGCTGCAAGGGCCGACATCAACCGCTTCTTCATCCTGTACGAGCTGGAAGCGCCCGAGGTTCTCGATGGCGAAGCCTATCTGGCGCGCCTCAACGCGCCGACGCCGTGGTCGCAGCGCATCATGCCGAAGCTCGGCAATTTCATGCGGGGCGGGGGCGTTATGGTCACGCGCGCGGGGAGGGGCGAGGGGGCAACAATCATGGCCCTGCGGATCGAGAAGCTGCCTGGAGATCCGCAAGGAATGGCTCAGGCGCTCGTCGCCTGCGACGGGGTCGCCGCCGTGCAGATCGGCGCGACCGATCAGGCGCGGACCTCGGTGCCGACAGCGGAGAAGGGCATGCGGAAGAACGAGGGATTTTTCGCAGGGCTTTTGCTGATCGAGGCGCTGGACGTGACGTCTTTGCAAGCCGCTCTTCAAAAGGCCGGGGAGATTGCGCCTGACGTCATGGACCACGCGAGCGAGCCGGAGATTTATCAGAGCATGTTCGCGCTCGACGCCCGCATCGCGGACTTCGTTTGAGGGCAATTTCTCGCTAAGGGGAGCACGGCTCTATCAGCCAAGCGGTGCAAACCCGTGCGGGCCGATGAACCTTCCCGCTCCACACTTGCACCAAAGACTGGAAATGGCTTCCCAGCCCGCGGACATCGAATGAAATCGCTTGCCTTGCTCAGCCTGCTCGTCCTGGCGACGCCCGTCCATGCAGCCACGCCCGAGCAGCACTATCTCGACCTGCGCGATCGCTACATCGAGAAATTCTCCAAAGCCAAGGAGAGCGACGAGATCTACAAGCAACATGAGGCCGCGCTGAAGGAGCTGAAAGGCGTGCTGCGCGGCGTGGTGGGACCGGTCGCGATCAAGGGGCTTCCGGCCGAGGGCAAGTCGAGCGTCGATACGCTCTTTCGGAGTGACATCGGCTTCGGCCACCTCGACGGGCTCAGTTTCGCTTCGGAAGGCTACAAGACCCAAGCCGTAGTGACCACGATGACGCTGCTCAAGCACTGGCTGCGCGAGCATCGCGAGGACGGCATGCCGCAGGAGAGCGGCGCAGCGTTCAAGTCCGACCGCTTCTATTATCATGCGATCCAGGACGCCGCCTTCGCCAAATATGCCGAGCTGCCGATCACCAAGCCCGCGGGCACGAGTGCAGCGGTCGCCGTGCTCGGCGTGCGCGGCAATGGTGGGCTCAAGGGAGCGCCGGACGAAATCGACGTCGTGGCGATCAAGGGCGACAAGGTCTTCTTTATCGCCACAAGCGACGCCGTGAAGACAGCCGAAATCCCGGCCTGCGAGCGCGTGTGGAAGCAAATGATGGCGAAGCCCGTCAACAAGAAGGACCCGCGCGGCGACATGGCCAGGGAAGACCAGGCGATGGACGCCTACACAAAATGCTTCGCCAGGGAAGCGCCGGGCCAGAGCTGGTTCGCGGCCGCCGTCAAGAAGGCGCAGAGCCAGCTGGATCTGCTGCCGCTACGCTAGCGCGCGCTCCCGCCCAAATTCCATCCGCGTCCACCTTCGCCAAAGATCTCATAGCCAGTCGGCGTTACCGCGACGGTGTCCTCGAGCTTGATGAAGCCGCGCTTCGGATGCTTCATCGTGGTCTCGATCGACACCACCATGCCGGCTTCGAGCGGCAGGCGGGCGTCGGTGTCCTCGTAGGGAACCGGACCCGTGGCGGTCAGGCGAGGGGCCTCGTGGCTGACGAGACCCATGCCGTGGGCGAGGAAATCGGTGCAGTCGCGCTGGCTGATCTGGGCGAGCTGCCGCTCGGCGGCGACGTAGATGTCGCCGCCCATGGCGCCGGGGCGGACCGCGGCGAAGGCGGCGCGCTGCACCACCTCGATCTCGGCCAGGCAGTCCTTGAGTTCGGCATCTGGCTCGCCCAACACGGCCATGCGCGCGAGATCGCCGATATAGCCATGATAGTTGCCGCCGGAATCCAGCGACAGCACGTCGCCTTGCTCCCAGCGCTGCGACGACGGCGCCCGGTTGTGGCTGTTGCCGCAGGCCAGCAGGCAGTATTCGAAGGTCAGACCGCGGCCTCGGCGATGCGTAATGCGTCCGACAATTGCTGCTTGGTCGTGCCCGGCCCGTGCCCGGCGATCACCTCCAGCATGGAGGCGATGACCAGCTCGGACGCAGTCTTGAGTTTCGCAAGCTCCTCCGCCGACTTCACGGCCCGCAAGCGTTCCAGGATCAGGAGGGCGTCCTTGAGCTCGGCGCCGGGCAGGGCGTCGGCCAGCGCCCGGCCCGCATCCATCGGCAGGAAAGCCAGCTCGACCCCGACCCGCTTCAAGGGCACGCCGGCATCGCGCATCAGGTCAATAGCCCGCGTGACGGCGTCGACAGAGCCGTTGGACTCGGTCCGGACCTGCGGCACCCAGGGCGGCGCCACCGTGCGCTGATGGGTTTCCAGCCGGTGGCCGACGTAGACGGCTTTTTCGGGCGCCCTTGGGATAGACCAGGACCGGCAGATAGCGGCTGACGCCGAGTGCGTCCATGTAATCGAAGAAGATCGCGCGCTCGGCGCCCAACAGGTACTGCACATTGTGCTTGGAGGTCGCGACCAGCACATCGAGGCCGGCCGCGTCCATCAGACGGTCAAGCTTGGCGGCATCGAATGGAATGGCGCGCAAGCGGGCTGCGCAGCCGGCGTTCTCTTGCATGATGGACTCCTTTCAGCGGCGGTTGAGACCGCCTTGTATCGTTGGCCTCTTCAAGACTGCGGCGTCCAGGCTAGCACTAACTCCACCCGCGCGCGTCCCAACTGGACGGCTGGATGAAAAATGGAACCTGGACCGAGAACGTCTTCAGCTAGCGTCCGCGCCTGAGGTCCTCGGTCGCGCGCCGGAGGATGTCGTGAAGCCAGTCATGCGACGGTTCACCCTCGATACGCTCGTGCCACAACAAGCGGACCTCAACCGGCGTCGTGGCATAAGGCAGTTCGTACGTCGTGACGGCATGCGCGCGTTCGAACGCCCGCGCTAACGGACGCGGAACGATAGCCGCCAATTCGGAGTCCGCGAGCAGGGCGGGCAGAGTAAGAAAATGCGGCAGCGAAACGGCTATCCGCGGCGGCCGGTCGCTTTCGGACAGTGCCCGTTCGAGCGCGGCGCGGTCATACATCTCCGATCGCCTCGCAAGACCACGCTCGGAGATGAAGCCTCCGATTGCTCCCTCCTGCTCGCCGCCAAAAGAGACAACGACGAGCGGCAGGCGCGCCAGAGCAGCGTTGTCGATCCGGCCGAGCTTGTGCTTTCCCCCCACGATCAGCACGTCGTCATACTCGAACAATAGCGACGTCCGGAAGCGGCTCGGCGGATCCGAGAAGACGCCGATCGCAACGTCGATCCGGCCAAGGTCGATCTGCTCGGCGAGGTCGATCCGTGTCACCGGCTTGATGATGAGGTCGATCGCCGGCGCTTCACGGCCGAGTATCTTCAGGAGTGGCGAGGCCAGCACCATCGTGGTGAAGTCGTTCGCGGCCAGGGTGAACCGCCTCGTGGAATCTGCCGGCACGAATCTCGGCTGCTCGACCGCGGCTTCGAGAGATCGCAGGGCTTCGCGAACCTGTGGCGCCATCGTCAATGCGCGTGCCGTCGGCTGCATGCCCGTCGCCGTGCGCACGAACAAATCGTCTTCGAGCATCTCGCGCAGACGGGCGAGCGAATGGCTCACGGCGGATTGACTGAGGGCAACCCGGTGGCTTGCCCGCAGCACGCTGCGCTCCTCCATGACGGCGTCGAAGACCTTGAGCAGGTTCAGGTCCAGGGTCTTGAAGGAAACAGCCACGAGCAGGACACCATCGCAGGCGGATCGCGCGCCCGTTGCGATATTGCGATCAGCCGCAGTTAAGGCCATACGCGCAGCCGGCGCAACCGAGCAGGGGCTCGAATGCCGCATCACCAATCTGAAGCCGGTTCAGGATCACTCTGCAAGAGTTTCACTTCCGCAATCTCGCGATCTCGTCATGATCCCGGCGCCGGATTTGGAGGAGACGCGCAATGAAATCCCGCGGGATGTCGATCGGAGCTCTCGGACTAGCGCTGGCGCTGTTCACGGCGCCGGTCGTAGCGCAGGAGCGGCCGGTGAAACTCGGCGTCCTGACCGACATGTCCTCGCTCTACGCCGATAATGGCGGCCAGGGCTCGGTGGTCGCGGCGCAAATGGCCGTCGACGACTTCGGCGGTCAGGTGCTCGGACGCGGCATCCAGATCGTCGCGGGAGATCACCAGAACAAGGCCGATGTGGGAGGTACGATCGCCCGACGCTGGATCGAAAACGAAAACGTCGAGGCCATTCTCGACGTGCCGAATTCGGCGGTCGCGCTGGCGGTGCAGGGCATCACGCGCGACAAGAAGAAGCTATTCCTCGCCACTGGCGCCGCCACGTCCCGCCTCACCGGAGACGAATGTTCGCCGACCGGGATTCACTGGACCTACGATACCTATGCCCTCTCGCAGGGAACGACGAGGGCGATGTCGCGTCTCGGCGCAAAGTCCTGGTTCTTCATTTCGGTCGACTATTCCCTCGGCGCGCAACTCGAAGCCGACAGCCGTAAGGTTATCGAGGCCACGGGCGGCAAGGTGCTCGGTGCCGCGAAACATCCGATCAACACGCCCGATTTCTCCTCCTTTTTGCTCCAGGCGCAGTCCACGAAGGCCGACGTGATCGCGCTGGCCGACTCCGGCGGCGATTTCATCAACGCCGTCAAGCAGGCCGGCGAATTCGGCATCACCCAGCGGCAGAAGCTGGTCGGTCTGCTCGTCTTCATCGCCGACATTCACAGCCTCGGACTCCAGAGCGCCCAAGGCCTGATGCTGAGCTCGGCATTCTACTGGGACCTGAACGAAGACACGCGCGCGTGGTCGAAGCGTTTTATCGCAAAGACCAGCAAAGTCCCGACCATGATTCACGCCGGCACATATGGCGCCGTGATGCACTACCTCAAGGCGGTCCAGGCAGCCGGCACGCTGGATGGGCCGGCCGTCGCCGCGAAGATGCGCGAGATGCCCGTGAACGATTTCATGACGCGAAACGGCCGGATCCGCGAGGATGGCCGGCTGGTCCGCGACATGTATCTGTTCCGCGTCAAGTCATCCGAGCAGTCCAGGTACAAGTTCGACTATTACGAGCTGCTGGCGACGATTCCGGGCGAGGAAGCCTTCCGGCCGATGGAGCAAGGCGGATGTCCGCTCCTGAACAAGCCATGATCAGCGAGGGCGCGGCTGCGCCGAGCTGCGTCGACGAGATCATCGCTGGCCGTTTCGCATGCCGCGATTTCTCTGGCGAACCGGTTGGGCGAGGGACCATCGAGCAGATATTGCGCGTGGCGCGGTTTGCGCCAAGCGGTGCCAACATCCAGCCCTGGCACGTCTACGTGCTGGCAGGCGAAGCTAGGGGCAGGGTGTCAACGGCGCTGCGTGAGGCGCACGAAACCGCCCGTGACCAGCACAAGTCGGAATACAGCTACTACGCCAGCGACCTGCCCGAACCCTACTTGCAGCGACGCCAGGAGTTCGGCCGCTTGTTCTATGGCTCGCTTGGCATCGCTCAAACCGACATCGAAGCCAGGAGCAGACAAACCGCCAGGAACTATGCGTTCTTCGGCGCGTCCGTCGGCCTGATCGTCACGATCGACCGGCGCCTGCAGGCCGGAAGCTGGCTCGACCTCGGCATGTTCGTCCAGAGCGTGCTGCTGGCTGCTGCGGGCCATGGGCTTCAGTCCTGTCCCCAAGAGACATTCTCGAAATATCACCGGATCCTGCGCCCGCTGCTGTCGATCCCACCGGAGCAGATGGTGGTGTGCGGCATCTCGATTGGCCGTGCCAGGGAAGCAACCAGGAGCAGGCTGATGCCACGCGCCGACCTCGCGGAGTTCGCGTCTTTCGCGGGCTTCGAAGAACAAAGCGAAACCTAAGAAGAAAGGACCAGGCCATGAGAAGCCGAGACGAGCTGATTCAATGCAGTATTCCGTTTCTGCTCGAGGTCAAGGACATGACACCCGGCGCGGAGATGGAGCGGTGGCTCAATGAGAAATACGGCGAGGGCAGCCAGCTCTACCAGGACCTGGCGCGGCTGATCAAGCGCGGGGTCGCGGAAGGCTGGGCAGCCAACCAGGAGGTCGAAGGCCCGAACTACCGGCGCAGCCGCGTCCTGGAGCCGGTGCCTGAAACGTTCCAGTTCAGCATCACGGCTGTCTACATGAACAGCACCGATCCACGTCGCTTCAAGGATGAAGACGACCACGACGTGCTGCGCGGACAGTATCATGGCCATCCATACGGGGAACTGAACCTGGTCGTCCCGCTGGACAAGGGCGCCGAGCTGAAGGGGCTGCAGGGCTGGCAGGGACCCGGCTGGACCGCGCCAGATCCCGGCAGCCGTCACTATCCCGAGGTCCGCGGCGGCGCCGTCATCGCGCTGTTCTATCTGCCCGCCGGACGCATCTCTTACGACTTCGCGGCGCCGTCGTGATTGGCAACCGGATCTTCCGGTGGCGCCCGTCTGAACGCAGCCCGTCGTGGAGAAGGGCTGCTGCGGCGACGCCTCGCAGAACGTCGAGGAGGGATTTTGGCTTGCCTTACATCACAGCCGACTGGTCGGACTGCCATATCTGTAATTCGCATAAGGTATATTATGGAATATATTTATATACAATCAGATCAGTTATTTAGACGGAATTCCTTCCATGACGCCTTCGCTTGCGACGCTCTTCGGCCAAGGCATCGAGCCTCGTCCTCGCTACTGTGCATGGGGTTGTTTTTCAGATTTCGAATCCGGCCGATGTCTCCGAAAGCCGATATTGCCGTGACCTTGTCCGGCTGCAATAAGCGAGGACTCGCGAGATCGCAGATGACCTTCTGACCTTCCGTCCGTATAGGTTTGCATCTCAGAACAACAACAAACCTTCCGAGGAAGCAGACCCATGGTCTTTTCGACGCGCTTTTCCCGACGCACGCTTCTCAAGGCCTCCGCCGCGACCGCGGTCCTGGGCGGCATCGGTGCGCCCCATGTGGCCCGCGCGCAGAGCGCCGAGTTCACCTACAAATACGCCAACAACCTGCCCGACACCCATCCGCTGAACGTCCGCGCCAAGGAGATGGCCGCGGCGATCAAGACCGAGACCAACGGCAAGTTCGACCTCCAGATCTTCCCGAATAACCAGCTCGGGTCCGACACCGACATGCTGAGCCAGATCCGCTCCGGCGGCGTCGAGTTCTTCACGCTGTCCGGCCTGATCCTGTCGACCCTGGTGCCGGCGGCGTCCATCAACGGCATCGGCTTCGCATTTCCGGACTACGACACGGTCTGGAAGGCCATGGACGGCGATCTCGGCGCCCATGTCCGCGGCGAGATCAAGAAGGCCGGCCTCGAGGTCATGGACAAGATCTGGGACAACGGCTTCCGCCAGACCACGTCGTCGTCCAAGCCGATCACCGGTCCTGACGACCTCAAGGGCTTCAAGATCCGCGTGCCGGTGTCGCCGCTGTGGACCTCGATGTTCAAGGCGTTCGACGCCGCGCCCGCCTCGATCAATTTCAGCGAGGTCTATTCGGCGCTGCAGACCAAGATCGTCGAAGGCCAGGAGAACCCGCTGGCGATCATCTCGACCGCCAAGCTCTACGAAGTGCAGAAGTACTGCTCGCTGACCAACCACATGTGGGACGGCTTCTGGTTCCTGGCCAACCGCAGAGCCTGGGAAAAGCTGCCGCAGGACGTGCGCACCATTGTCGCCAAGAACATCAACGCCGCCGCGGTCAACGAGCGCGCCGATACCGCCAAGCTCAATGCCAACCTGCAGCAGGAGCTCGCGACCAAGGGCCTGACCTTCAATCAACCGGCCGTGGCGCCGTTCCGCGACAAGCTGAGGTCTGCCGGCTTCTATGCGGAGTGGAAGGGCAAATATGGCGACCAGGCCTGGGATCTCCTGGAAAAGGCCGTCGGCAAGCTGTCGTAACGCGTCGGGGCCGTCGAGGTTCGTATCAGGATGGCTCATGTCGAGATCGAGGTGATCGAGGTGGCGGGCGAGGCGGCTATGCAGTCCCCTCGCCGACCTTCGCTGCTGAATTCAATCGAGCGCGTGCTTGGTCTCGCCGTCGAAATCCCGGCGGCGATCCTTGTCGTCGCCGAGATCGTGATCCTGTTTGCGGGCGTGGTCGCGCGCTATGGCCTGCACCGGCCGCTGATCTGGTCGGACGAGCTCGCCTCGATCCTGTTCCTGTGGCTTGCCATGCTGGGCGCGGCGGTTGCGTTCCGTCGCTCCGAGCACATGCGCATGACCGCGATCGTCGCGAGCGCCGGTCCGGCGATGCGGGCCTATCTCGATCTGGTCGCGACCGCTGCGGCGCTGGCGTTCCTGGCGCTGATCATCTGGCCGTCCGGCGATTATGCCTATGAGGAAAGCTACATCACCACGCCGGCGCTCCAGATCTCGAATATGTGGCGCGCTGCCGCGCTGCCGGCCGGTATTGCCTTGATGGCCGCCTTCGCCTTGCTGCGGCTGCTGCGCGCGGCCGATTACCGGATGGTTGCATCCGCGGTGCTTTCGGTTGCCGTCCTGGTCGGCCTGTTCTGGCTGGCGGAGCCGCTGCTGCGGCCGCTCGGCAATCTCAACCTCGTCATCTTCTTTGTCGGCGTCGCCGGCTTCTGCGTCTTTGCCGGCGTTCCCATTGCGTTCGGCTTTGGCCTTGCGATCTTCGGCTATCTCGCGCTGACCACGCGGACGCCCGTCATGGTGCTGGTCGGACGGATGGACGAGGGCATGAGCCACCTCATCCTGCTCTCGGTGCCGCTGTTCGTGTTCCTGGGGCTGCTGATCGAGATGACCGGCATGGCGCGGGCCATGGTGGCGTTCCTGGCGAGCCTGCTCGGCCATGTCCGCGGCGGCCTGCATTACGTGCTGGTCGGCGCGATGTACCTGGTCTCCGGCATATCAGGCGCCAAGGCCGCCGACATGGCGGCCGTCGCGCCCGTGCTGTTTCCGGAGATGAAACAACGCGGCGCCAAGCCCGGCGATCTCGTCGCGCTGCTGGCGGCCACGGGCGCCCAAACCGAGACCATTCCGCCGAGCCTGGTGCTGATCACGATCGGCTCGGTGACGGGCGTCTCGATTGCCGCGCTGTTCACCGGCGGCCTCCTGCCCGGCGTCGTGCTCGCGATCACGCTGTGCATGCTGGTGTGGTGGCGCTACCGCCACGAGGACATGAGCCACGTCCGCCGCGCCACGGGTGGTGAGATCGGCAAGACCTTCGTCGTCGCCCTGCCCGCGCTCGCTCTGCCCTTCGTGATCCGGTACGCCGTCGTCGAGGGCATCGCGACCGCGACCGAGGTCTCCACCATCGGCATCGTCTACGGCGCCCTTGTCGGCCTCCTCGTCTACCGCCGGTTCGACTGGCAGCGGCTGTTTCCGATGCTGGTCGAGACCGCGGCGCTGTCGGGCGCGATCCTCCTGATCATCGGCACTGCGACCGGCATGGCCTGGGGCCTGACGCAATCAGGCTTCTCGCGCTCGCTGGCTGCGGCCATGACTGGACTACCCGGGGGAGCTGCGACCTTCATCGCCGTCTCGATCCTGGCCTTCACCATCCTCGGCAGCGTGCTGGAGGGCATCCCGGCGATCGTGCTGTTCGGGCCGCTGCTGTTTCCGATCGCCCGGGCCGTCGGCGTGCACGAGGTGCACTACGCCATGGTGATCATTCTGGCCATGGGCATCGGATTATTCGCCCCGCCCTTCGGCGTCGGCTATTATGCCGCCTGCGCCATCGGACGCGTCGATCCGGCCGAGGGCATTCGGCCGATCTGGGGCTATCTGCTGGCACTGCTGGTGGGATTGATCATCGTCGCGATCTTCCCCTGGATCTCGATCGGATTCCTTTGAGGCGCGGTTTTAAGGAGGGCGTCGATGAGTGAGCAGCAGAACCAGTACAATATCGGCCTCGACAAGACGCCCGCCAACTACGTGCCGCTGAGCCCGCTGAGCTTCCTCGCGCGCAGCGCCGCCGTCTATCCCGATCATGTCAGCACGGTCTACGAGGGGCGCAGCTTCACCTGGGCTGAGACCCATGAGCGCTGCAAGCGTTTTGCGTCCTGGCTCGCGCGCAAGGGCATCGGCGTCGGCGACACCGTGGCGGCGATGCTGCCGAACATCCCGGCGATGAACGAGGCGCATTTCGCCGTCCCCATGACGGGCGCCGTGCTCAACGCGTTGAACATCCGTCTCGATGCGCCCTCGATCGCGTTCCAGTTCGACCATGGCGGCGCCAGCATCATCCTGGTCGACCCCGAGTTTTCAGGCGTGATCACCGACGCGCTGGCGCAGATGAAGGGGCCCAAGCCGCTCGTGGTCGACGTCGACGACGTCTCGTTCAAGGGCGGCGAGCGCATCGGCGAGATCGAATATGAAGCGGCCGTCGCGGAAGGCGATCCGAACTTCGCGGCGATCGCGCCGAGCGATGAATGGGACGCCATCGCGCTGAGCTACACCTCGGGCACCACAGGCAATCCCAAGGGCGTCGTCACCCATCATCGCGGCGCCTATCTCAACGCCGTCAGCAATATCCTCGCCGGCAATCTCGGCCAGCATCCGGTCTATCTCTGGACGCTGCCGATGTTCCACTGCAACGGCTGGTGCTTTCCCTGGACCATTGCGGCCTCAGCCGGCATCAACGTCTGCCTGCGCAAGGTCGAGCCGACCAGAATCTTCGAGCTGATCAAGCAGCACGGCGTCACCCACATGTGCGGCGCGCCGATCGTCTACAACACGCTGATTAACGCTCCCGACGCGCCCAAAGGCAACACCGCCCGCCGCGTCGTCGGCCTGATCGCGGGCGCAGCGCCCCCGGTCGCGGTGCTCGAAGGCGCCGAGAGCATCGGCATCAAGCTGACGCATGTCTACGGCCTGACCGAGGTCTACGGCCCCGCTTCCGTCTGTGCGGAGCAGCCCGGTTGGGACGAGCTTCCCGCTCCCGAACGCGCGCGCATGAAGCGCCGGCAGGGCGTGCCCTACCCGCTCGAGGAAGCCGTCACCGTCATCAATCCGAAGACCATGCAAGAGGTGCCGCGCGACGGCGAGACCATCGGCGAGGTCATGTTCCGCGGCAACATCGTGATGAAGGGTTATCTCAAGAACGAGAAGGCCACCAAGGAAGCGTTCGAAGGCGGCTGGTTTCACACCGGCGACCTCGGCGTGCTCGACGAGCACGGCTACGTCATCATCAAGGATCGATCCAAGGACATCATCATTTCCGGCGGCGAGAACATCTCCTCCGTCGAGGTCGAGGACATTCTCTACAAGCACCCGGCCGTGCTGTTCGCCGCCGTGGTCGCAAAGCCCGATCCGAAATGGGGCGAAGTGCCCTGCGCCTTCGTCGAACTGAAGGACGGCGCCAGCGCCAGCGAAGCCGACATCATCGCGTTCTGCCGCAGCCACATGTCGGGCTTCAAGACGCCGAAGGCCGTCGTGTTCGGGCCCATCCCGAAGACCTCGACCGGCAAGATCCAGAAATTCCTGCTGCGCAACGAGGTGGGTTCGGCGAAGGCGATTACGGCCTAGAGTGGCGGCGCATGGTGGCCTTGCCCCACGATCGAGGAAGAGACTTCCGCCCACACGCCGCAAGGCGGTGGGCGGAAGGCCTCGCCGGTCTCACATCTTCTTGTAGGCGTCGACCACCGCCTGGCCGTCGGCCCCTGCCTTCTTCAGCCAGTCGGCCGTGAGCTGTTCGCCGATCTTCTGGAATCCGGCTTTGAGCGCCGGGCTTGGCGGCTCGACGGCCATGCCTTTCGCCTTGAGCTGATCGATGTACCAGGTGCTCTTGTCCTGCCAGGCCTTCCAGCCGCGGGTCTCCGCCGTTGCCGCCGCCTTGAGGATGGCCTCCTGGGTCGGCTTGTCGAGCGCATCGAACGCGGCCTTGTTGACGAAGGTGTAGTCCTTGGGAATCCAGGCCTGCACGTCGTAGAAGTACTTCAGCGACTCCCAGGCCTTGGCGTCGTAGCCCGTCCCGCCCGACGACATGAAGGAATTCACCACGCCGGTCGCCAGCGCCTGCGGCAGCTCCGCGGCCTGGATCGTGACCGACTGCGCGCCGACCAGCTCGCCAATGCGCGCGGTCCCGACATTGTAGGCGCGCCACTTCAAGCCCTTCATGTCTTCGATCGAGGCGAGCGGCTTGTTGACGTAGACGCCCTGCGGGGCCCACGGCACGACGAACAGCAGCTTGAGACCCTGCGCGTCGAGCTTCTTGGCGATCGCCGGCTTGGAGGCCTGATACAGCTTCATCGCATCCGGGAAGCTGGTCGCGAGGAACGGCACGACGTCGATGCCGAACAGCGGATCCTCATTCTCGTGGATCGAGAGCAGCACCTCGCCCATCTGCGCCTGCCCGGTCATCACCGCGCGCTTGATGTCCGGCGCCTTGAACAGCGAGGCGCCCGGATGAACCGTGATCAGGAGCTTTCCGGACGTGGCGGCTTCGACGTCCTTGGCGAAGGCGACGAGGTTTTCGGAGTGCGGATTATCCGCTGGATAGGCTGCCGGCAGATTCCATTTGGTCTGGGCCAAAGCGGGTGTCGCAGCCGCCACGACGCCGGCGATCAAGGATGCGCAGAATAAACGAGACATCATCGGACTTCTCCTCACTGTATTCTGAAAACCAGGTGCGATCAGTCTGGGAAAGCGAGCTTGGGCAGAAACATCACGATTTGCGGATACTCAGTGATGATAAACACGGCGGCCAGCAGCAGGACGAAGAACGGGAACGCCGCTCGCGCCACGGTGAAAGTATCGCGCCCGCTCATGTTCTGCAGCACGAACAGATTGAAGCCGACCGGCGGCGTGATCTGCGCCATCTCGACATGGATGATGAGGTAGACGCCGAACCAAACCAGGTCGAGACCGGCCTGCTTGACCATCGGCAGCACGATGACGGCAGTCAGGACGATCATCGAGATGCCGTCGATCAGACAACCGAGAATGATGTACATGATGCTGAGATACAGCGCGAGCATGCCCGGCGTGAGCTGCTGCCCCTGGACCCAGGTCGCGAGCGCGGCCGGAATGCCGGTATAGGCCATTGCGGCCGTAGTGTAGGCCGCGCCCGCCAGGATCAGCATGATCATGCAGGTCAGGCGCGTCGCGCTCATGATGCTCTCGAGGAAGTTCTTGCGCGTCAGCGTGCCGCTCCACCACGCCAGCAGGAGCGCGCCTGAGACGCCCCATGCTGCGCATTCAGTGGCGGTCGCGAAACCCAGCACGAGCGAGAGGAAGACTGCCAGGATCAGCAGCAGACAGGGCGCAAGCTTGGCCGACTCGCGGAGCTTCTGCCGGAATGGCATCGGGGGATCGCGCGGCGGAATCTTCGTCGGATTGAGCAGCGACCAGATGATGATGTAGCCGGAATAGAGCACGATCACGAGCAGTCCCGGCAGGAAGCCGCCGAGAAACACTTGAAGCACGGAGACGTTCGCCGTAACCGCGTAAACCACCATCGGGATCGAGGGCGGAATCAACAGGCCGAGCGTGCCGGAGCCCGCGAGTGATCCGAGGCTCAGGCCCTTGTCGTAGCCGCGCTTGTCGAGCTCCGGCAGTGCGATCTTGCCGATCGTTGCACAGGTCGCCGCCGACGAGCCCGACACCGCCGCAAAGATTCCGCAGCCGATGACGTTGACATGCGTGAGCCGTCCCGGCAGCCACTGCACCCAGGGTGACAGTCCCCGGAACATCTCCTCCGACAATTTGGTGCGGAACAGAATCTCTCCCATCCAGATGAACAGCGGCAGCGCCGCCAGCGTCCAGGACGAGCTCGCGCTCCAGGTGGTGGTGGCGAGCACAGCGCCAAGCGGCAGGCTTGTGGTCAGCGCCATCGCCACGAACCCGACGAGCCCGAGCGAAACCGCGATCCAGACGCCGCTTCCCAGCAGCAGGATCATGACGACGAGCAGGACGAATGACAGCTCGATCATGCCGAGATTGGCCATGGTCAACCCCCGCCGCCCTGCGAGATGCGCTCGATGAACTCGTCCGGCGTCTCATCCGGCGAGCCCTTCTCGTAGCTCGGCCGGTTGCCACTGATGACGCTAATCATTTCGTCGACGAGCGCGATCGACAGGATCGCAAGTCCGCCGGCGAAACCGAGCTGCGGAATCCAGAGCGGAAGCGCGACGACGCCCTGCGCCACATCGTTGAAGCGCCAGGAATCGTAGGTCATCTGCACGGCATACCAAGTGAAATACAGGATGAAGGCGGTGGCGATACCGAGTGCCACGATCTCCGCGATCTGCTTGGTTCGCCCGTGCAGCTGTTCCAGCAGCAGGCCGACACGGATCATCTCTCCGCGCTTGAAGGTATGCGCAAGGCCGAGGAACGCCATCGCGGCCATGCACCAGGACGCGAAATCATCGCCGGCGGGAATGTTGATCGCAAATTGGCGCCCGACCGACATGGCCATCATGATTGCAAAGATCGCAACCAGGAAGACGCCAGCGGCGTAGCCTGCTCCGAGATAGAGGAGATCCAGAGCGCGGCGCACCAGTCCCCCTGCCGTTACGTCGTTCCCTGTCACGCGATCCCCATCCTCAACACGAGGCGCTCCGGCGGTCACAAATCGCTCGCCGCCTGTCCTGCATCAATATCGCCCTTGCCCAACGCCTGTCTTTCAGACGTTAGATCAACATGATGCAGCCGATGCAGGCAAGGAGTATGCCTGCGGGCAGCGGAATTTCCACCGCACGTTCAGTGCGTCTCCAGCCGCAGCCCGTCAAAAGCGGGCACGACGCCGGCGGGCAGCGATTGCCGGATCACCTCGTAATCCACGTCGGCCGTCATATTGGTGATGACCGCGCGCTTCGGCTTGAACCGTTCGATCCAGGACAGCGCGTCGTTGATGCTGAAATGACTGACGTGGCTGTTGTAGCGCAAGCCGTCGACGATCCAGAGGTCCAGATTTTCCAGGGCCCCCCAGCTCTCGCGCGGGATGTCGTTGAGGTCGGGTGTGTAGGCTGCATCCCCGATGCGATAGCCGAGTGCGGGAATGTTGCCATGCTGGACCAGAAAGGCCGTCAGCGTCACAGCGCCGCCCTTCCCCAGAATGGTCTGGCTTCCGCCCGCTTCGATCGAATGCCGCGTCAGGATCGGCGGATAGTCGCTGCCCTCCGGCGAGATGAAGCAATAGGAGAACCGCGACAGGATGTCCTTGGCGGTCGACTGGTTGAAGTAGGTCGGGATACGACGGCGCATGTGCATCACCACCGAACGCAGATCGTCCATGCCGTGGGTCTGATCGGCGTGCTCATGCGTCAAGAACACCGCGTCGATGTGATCGACATTGGTTGAGAGCAATTGCTCGCGCAGGTCCGGCGAGGTGTCGATCACGATACGCGTGGTGCCGTGCTCGGAGGTCCGCTCGACCAGCAGCGAGCAACGGCGACGGCGGTTCTTGGGATTGTTGGGATCGCAGGCGCCCCAGCCGAGCGCCGGGCGCGGCACGCCGGCGGAGGAGCCGCAGCCCAGGATCGTCAGCGTCAGCGTCATGCGGCTCCCAGTTTCAAGCTTTCACCTTCGAGAACAGACGGAAGAAGTTTTCGCTGGTCTGGCGCGAAATCTCGTCAAACGAAACGCCGCGAGTCTCGGCCAGCACCTTTGCGACCTCGACCACATAAGCCGGTTCGTTCCGTTTACCCCGGAACTTGCCCGGCGCAAGATAGGGCGAGTCCGTTTCGACCAGGATCCGATCGGACGGCAGCTCGGCCGCGAGCGCGCGCAAGGTCTCCGACTTCTTGAAGGTCAGGATTCCCGTGAAACCGATATAGAGCCCGAGCGACACCGCCTTCAGCGCCAGCTCACGTCCGCCCGTGTAACAATGCAGCACGGCGCGAAACGGTCCCTTGGCCGCCTCGTCTTCCAGGATGCGGGCGCAGTCCTCGTCGGCTTCGCGGGTGTGGATCACCAGCGGCAGGCCGGTGGTGCGGGCGGCGGCGATGTGGGCGCGAAACCCCCTCGCCTGCGCCTCCGGCGCGCCATTGTCGTAGAAATAGTCGAGCCCGGCCTCGCCGAGCGCGACGACCTTGGGATGCCCCGTCAACGCCACCAATTCGTCCGGTGCGATTCCGTCTTCTTCATCCGCGTTGTGTGGATGGGTGCCGACCGAGCAATAGACGTCGTCATAGCGTTCGGCGATGGCGAGAAGCTGATTCAGCTTTCGCACCCGCGTGGAGATCGTCACCATCCGGCCGATGCCGGCCGCACGGGCCCGCGACACGATCCCGTCGAGATCTTCCGCAAAGTCCGGAAAGTCCAGATGGCAGTGGCTGTCGACCAGCATCGGGCGAACGCCTTCAGGCCGCCGGCTCGACGTAGCGCGGGAACGCCGGGGTCGGCGCCGGCAGCGTCGAACCGGGCGCGATCCGCCTGGCGCCGCCGAGCATCGCGAAGCTGCGCTCGGATTCGGGGATACCAAGGCTGTCGAGCAGCAAGCCCGAGGCGGCCGGCATCGCGGGCTGAGCCAGGATCGCGATCTGGCGCACGACTTCGGCGGTGACGTAGAGCACCGTCTTCTGCCTGGCCGGATCGGTCTTGGCGAGCGCCCACGGCGCCTCGCCGGCGAAATAGCGGTTGGCCTCCGCGACCACGGCCCAGACGGCGTTGAGCCAGTGATGGATCTGCTGCGTCGCCATGGCTTCGCGTGACGCCGTGATCATGCCGTCGGCCATCGCCAGGATTGTCTTGTCGTTGTCGCTGAACTCGCCGGGCTCGGGCAATACGCCGCCGAGCTGTTTGGCGATCATCGACAGTGAACGCTGCGCCAGGTTGCCGAGATCGTTGGCGAGGTCGGCGTTGATGCGCGCGACGATGGCTTCGTGGTTGTAGTTGCCGTCCTGTCCGAACGGCACCTCGCGCAGAAAGAAATAGCGCATCTGGTCGACACCATATTGGTCGGCGAGGTTGAAGGGATCGACGACATTGCCGACCGACTTCGACATCTTCTCACCCCTGTTGAACAGGAAGCCATGGGCATAGACCCGCTTCGGCAGCGGGATCCCGGCCGACAGCAGGAACGCCGGCCAATACACCGCATGGAAACGGATGATGTCCTTGCCGATGATGTGGACGTCGGCCGGCCAATAACGCCAGTTTCCGTCGCCTTCGTCGGGAAAGCCGACGCCGGTGATGTAGTTGGTCAGCGCGTCGACCCAGACATACATCACGTGCTCTTCGTCGCCGGGCACCTTGACGCCCCAGTCGAACGTCGTGCGCGAGATCGAGAGATCGCGCAGGCCTCCCCTGACGAAGCTCACCACCTCGTTCTTGCGGGAGTCGGGCCCGATGAAATCGGGATGATCCGCGTAGAGCTTCAGCAGCTTGTCCTGGTACGCCGACAGGCGGAAGAAATAGCTCTTCTCCTCGACCCATTCGACCGGCGTGCCCTGCGGCCCGAGCCGTACGCCGTCATCGTTCAGGCGCGTCTCGTCCTCGGCGTAATAGGCTTCATCGCGCACCGAGTACCAGCCGGCATAGGTGTCGGCATAGATGTCCCCGTTCGCCTCCATGCGTCGCCAGATCTCCTGGCTGGAGCGATGATGCTGCTCTTCGGTGGTGCGGATGAAGCGGTCGAACGACACGTTCAGGCGCTCGTCCATCTCCTTGAAGCGGCCGGCATTGCGCGTGGCGAGCGAGGAGACGGACATGTTCTCACCGGCGGCCGTCTGAACCATTTTCTGGCCGTGCTCGTCGGTGCCGGTCAGGAAGAACACGTCCTTGCCGTCAAGCCGTGCAAAACGTGCGAGCACGTCGGTCGCGATCGCCTCATAAGCGTGGCCGATATGCGGGCTGCCGTTGGGATAGGCGATCGCGGTCGTGATGTAGAAGACGTTGTCGCGCGCCGGGGCGGCAATCGGCGCTGCGGCTTGCGGAGCTGCGACGGGCTTCGGCGCAGGCGGTGCCTTGGGTTTAGAGATCTTGGGTTCAGAGATCTTGGGTTTTGATATCTCGGATTTTGAAATCTCGGATTTCGAGACCTTGGGCTTCACGGCTTTCGGGGGCACGGCAACAGGCGCCGGCGCAGCGGCAACGGCAGGCGCACTCACCTTCGCCTTCTTGGCCACTTTCTTCGCCGGAGCCTTGGCTGGCTTTTTGGCCGCCTTCTTTACCGTCTTCTTGGCGACGGCCTGCTTCTTTGCGACTTTCTTCCCGGCCTTCTTCGCCGTCTTCGCGACGCTCTTCTTCACGCCCTTCTTGGCGGCGACCTTCTTGGTCTTCTTGACGGCCTTGCTGGCGCGCGCCTTCACAGCCTTCTTCGTGGCTTTTTTCGCAGCTTTCTTGCTGCCCTTGGCTTTGACGGTTTTCTTAGCTCGCGTTGCCACGACGAATTCCTTTTACCGGCTTCTCGAAATTTGGAAACAAACCTGCGTTCGGTTATTGTTTGAGCATGATCCTCTCGGAAAACCGCTGCACACTTTTCCGGATCATGCTCTAGCGCGTTGCGTCCGCCAGCCAGCCGAACACCGAGAAAACCAAGGGCTTTCGCTCCAGATTGTAGGTTTCGGTGTCGCGCGCGGCGCGGACGATCTTTTCCCATACCTCGGCTAGGCGCGCAAGGCGCGGCAGGTTCTGGTTGGCATTGGCCTCGTCCGCATGCAGGCGTTCCGCGATCCAGCGATCGATGCCGTCGATGAAGGCGGCAAGTGCGACACGATCGCTGGTGCCGAGCGAATCGCCGAGCGTGTGCAATTCGCGCGGATCGACCTGCGGCAGGCGCGCGAGCAGCGCCGCCGTGCGCTGCTGAAGTTTCAGGGCATCGCCGCCGAGCAGTGTCAGGGCCCTTGCAACGCTGCCCTCGGAGGCCTCCGCCACCTCGCGCAGCGCAGGATCGCTCGGATCGAGCTCTGCCGCCGAAGCCGCCGCGCCGATCACGTCATCCGTGGCGAGCGGCCGCAGACGCAGCTTGCGGCAGCGCGACTGGATCGTGGCGAGCACGCGCGCGGGCGCGTGGCTCACCAGAAGAAACAACGATCGCTGCGGCGGCTCCTCGAGAATCTTAAGAAGCGCGTTGGCCGCGTTTGGATTGAGTTCGTCGACGGTGTCCACGATGCAGACACGCCAGCCTTCGGCGGCGGCCGTCGAGCCGAAGAAGCTGATGGTCTCGCGCGTCTCGTCTACAGTGATCACGGTGCGCATCACGCCGCGGTCGTTGGCGGTGCGCTCCAGCGTCAAGAGGCCGCCATGCGAGCCGGCCGCAACCTGCCGCGCCACGGCGTCATCGGCATTGATCGCAAGGTTCTCGGCGCGCTGCACGGACTCCGCCAGCGGCTGGCCGTGGGCGAGCACGAAGCGCGCCATACGATAGGCCAGCGTCGCCTTGCCGATCCCTTGCGGGCCACCGATCAGCCAGGCATGCGGGATGCGTCCGCTGCGATAGGCCGCGAGCAGCGCCGTCTCGGCCTCGCGATGGCCGAACAGACGGCTCGTCTCGCGCGGATGTGGACTGGCGCTTTCGCGCTCGGTCTGACGTGGGCTCATGCGGAAATCACCGAGGCCGGCGTGGGCAGCAGACGATCGCGCAGCGCCGTCCAGACTCGTGCCGCAACCGTATCCGGGTCGGAATTGGCGTCGATCAGCACGCAGCGCGCGGGTTCGTCCGCAGCGATCTTGCGATAGGCCTCGCGCAGACCCTGATGAAAACTGAGCTTCTCGCCCTCGAACCTGTCGGGCGCGCCGTTGCCGCGGCGCGCAGCGGCGCGCTGGAGGCCGATCTCAACCGGCAGGTCGAGGATGAGGGTGAGGTCCGGCTTGAGATCGCCGATCGTGACCCGCTGCATCGCGTTGATGAGGCCGATTGGAACCTTGCCGAGGCTGCCCTGATAGGCGCGTGTCGAGTCGGCAAAACGGTCGCACAGCACCCAGGTGCCCTGGTTGAGCGCAGGCAGGATCACGGTGCGGACATGGTCATCACGTGCGGCGGCAAACAGCAGCGTCTCGGCTTCGGGTCCGAGCAGCTTGCCCATGCCGGACAGCACCAGATGACGCATGATCTCGGCACCCGGCGAGCCGCCCGGCTCGCGCGTGACCCGGATGCGGAGCTTTGCCGCCTTGAGGCGGTCGGCGAGCTTCTTGATCTGGGTCGATTTGCCGGTGCCCTCGCCGCCTTCAAAGGTGATGAAGCGTCCGCGTCCGGACGGCCGCTGTGGCGCGCTCTCACTCATGGTCAGAGCTTCTCGGCGCCTGCACGGAACATGCCGATCACGAGCTCGCTGGCGCCGTCGATCGCACGTCGCACGGTCGAGCCGGTACCGATCGCTTCGGCCGCATAGACCGGCGTCTCCACCGCGATGTTGCCGCTCCGCCAGACCTTGACCACGCCGACCCGCTGGCCGGCCTCGACCGGCGCCCGCACCGGGCCGCTATAGACGACGCGCGCAATCAGCTTGTCGCTGCCGTTCTTGTGCACCATCACCTTCACCGGGTTCTTGGCGACGAGCTTGACCGAGCGGCTCTCGCCGCCGAACACCTTGGCGTAGCCGACGGGCTGCTCGGCCGCGATCAGCGTGCGGGTTTCGAAATTGCGAAAACCCCATTCCAGCATCTTCTTGGCTTCCGTAGCACGATCCTCGGGATCTTCGAGCCCGTTGACGACGACGATCAGCCGCGTGCCGTTCTGCACCGCCGAGCCGACCATGCCGTAGCCGCCTTCCTTGGTGTAGCCGGTCTTGAGGCCGTCGGCGCCTTCCATCGAATTGAGCAGCGGATTGCGGTTGGGCTGGCGGATCTTGTTCCAGGTGTACTCCTTCTCGCCGAACAATTTGTAGAATTCGGGGAAGTCCAGGATGATGTGCCGGGCGAGGATGCCGAGTTCGCGCACCGTCATCTTGTTGCCGGAGTCGGGCAGGCCGTTGGAATTGCCGAAGGTCGACCTGGTCATGCCGAGCTCGCGGGCCCGCTTGGTCATGAAGTCGGCCGCGAAGATCCGCTCGTTGCCCGCCATGGCTTCGGCGAGCGCGATGCAGGCGTCGTTGCCGCTCTGGACGATCGCGCCGTGCAGGAGATCGTCGACCGAGACCTTGCTGTTGATGGCGGCGAACATGGTCGAGCCGCCCGAGGGCGCGCCGCCCCGGCGCCAGGCGTTCTCGCTGATCCGGTACTCGTCGGTCAGCTTGATGTCGCCCTTCTTGATGGCATTGAAGACCACCTCCGCCGTCATCAGCTTCATCATGCTGGAGGGCGCGCGCAGCTCGTCGGCGTTCTTCTCGAACAGCACGCTGCCGCTGGAGGCTTCGATCAGGATCGCGGTCGGGGCATCGCCGTCGAAGCCGGTATCGTCCGCCTTCTTGGCGCCCTGGACGCTCTGGTTGGCGGCCAGAAGCGCCCCACTCCAGCCGATACCCACAACCAGAACCGTCGCCATCAGCCCGCGCAACAGCGCTCCGGCGGTGAAGCGGGTGCGACGAAGCGAAGAAGGACGAAATGCCATGGCCAAGCCCTGAGAGCGGCGTTCTAACAGCTGGAACCGGTGCGAACAACACGAGGTTGGACGCCTGCCACGAGATTGCACGATTCTCGCCGCGCCCCTATCGTGGCGCCTCATGTTTCTCGACCAAACCCCTGAAACAAGGCGGAAAAGCGATGTCCTCCACCCGCGTGATCAAGACCAACGGCATCGATCTCTTCATCCGCGAAGCCGGCCAGGGTCCGCTGGTGGTGCTGTGCCATGGCTGGCCGGAGCTGTCCTATTCCTGGCGCCACCAGATCCCCGTGCTCGCCGAGGCCGGGTTTCACGTCGTTGCCCCCGACATGCGCGGCTACGGCCAAAGCGCCGCGCCCCCTGACGTTGCCGCCTACTCGATCTTCGACACGGTCGGCGATGTGGTCGGCCTCGTGCAGGCGCTGGGCGAGACCAAGGCGATGGTGGTCGGCCATGACTGGGGCGCGCCGGTGGCCTGGCACGCGGCGCTGTTCCGGCCCGACATCTTCACGGCCGTCGCGGGTCTGAGCGTGCCGCCGCCGTTCCGCGGCCGCGGCAAGCCGCTCGACCTGCTCCGCCAGGGCGGCGTCACCAATTTCTACTGGCAGTACTTCCAGGCGCCCGGCGTCGCCGAGGCCGAGTTGGAGCGCGACGTTGCCCGCACCATGCGCATCGTGCTTGGGGGACGGGGCCTCGCCGATCCCACCGCCGCCATGTTCGTGCAGGAGGGCAAGGGCTTTCTCAGCCACGCGACCACGGAGGAGCCCCTGCCCGGCTGGCTCAACGAGACTGATCTGGCCTATTTCACCGAAAGCTTCCGCAAGTCCGGCTTTCGCGGCGGGCTGAACTGGTACCGCAACATCGACCGCAATTGGGAGCTGACGGCGCCCTGGCAGGACGCGCAGATCCTTCAGCCCTCGCTGTTCATTGCTGGCTCGAGAGACGCCGTCATCACCGGCCTGATCGGCGGCAAGCGCGTCAACGAGCTCCAGCGCGTGCTGCCCAATCTGAAGCAAAAGCTGATCATCGAGGGCGCCGGCCATTGGGTGCAGCAGGAACGGCCCGACGAGGTGAACGCGGCGCTCGTGAGGTTCTTGAGGGAGAACGCAACCTAGTAGAGGCCGCGGCCGCTCAGGATGTTGCGAGCCTCGGCGGCGCCGTCAGCCGATGAGGGCGCGTTCTCGGCGGTGTAGCGGCCGTCCCCGTCGTAGGACACCGCGCGGGCGTTCTGGACGGCCCGGCCCCGGCTGCGGCTCGAGGCCGACATTTCCGAGGTCGCATTGAGCGAGGCCATATCGGCGGAGGTGTTGCCGAGATTATAGGGCCGCCCCTCCGGCATTGGCACGTCGCCACGAATGGCGCCGCGGCTCGATCCCGGCAATTCCGGCACGAAGGGCCTTGCGGAGGCGACCCGAACCATCGAGGGCGATGGCGCCGGAACGCCAGTGCGCAGGGTTGCAAGAAGCTGGCGGTCGTCGGAGCCTTCAAGCGGCGCCCGGCCGACATATTCGACGCGGACCTTGGCGACGCCATTGCCTTTGAACTCAAGGAGTTCGGCGGCCTTGTTCGAGACATCGATGAGGCGGTTGCCATGATAGGGACCGCGGTCATTGACCCGGACGATCAGCGACTTGCCGTTCGACACGTTGGTCACCCGCGCATAGGACGGCATCGGCAGGGTCGGATGCGCCGCGGTCAGCGAGGTCATGTCGAACACTTCGCCATTGGCGGTCAGGCGGCCATGGAAGTCATCGCCGTACCAGGACGCCATGCCCTCGGCACGGTAGTTGACGTCCTCTTCGGGCACGTAGGTCCGGCCGGCCACCACATAGGGCTTGCCGACGCGGTAGGTGCCGCCGCCCTTCGGGACCGGATCACCCAAAGCCACGACCCGGGGGCTCGAGGACACGCCGTATTTCGGGTCGACGCGGCTGGCGAATTTGTTGGAGGAGGCGCAATTGGCAAGCGCAAGGCAGGTCGCGACCGCCGCAACACCGCGCGCGGCCCGCAAAACCGAATCTGACCGTCGGATCCCCATGCGCCCCAAATACCACTTCGCCGGAAGCATGCCTAACCCGCTATGGCTACGGGGAGCGCTGTCCGGTCCTTTGATCCGAAGCGGCCCACCACCGCGTCAGAAGCAGTAACGATAACGCAACCCGAACACGGCGGAAATGGGGAGCCCACAGCGATCCCGCCGGGATGGTAAACGGGACGTTCGCATTTTTCCGTTGTTCTACGGAGCGATGGCGCCTGCGCTGTGCCATGGCTGGACATTCTGTTGCGCCAAATCCTCACTCCAACCCCATTGTCGCCCTGCTCACCGAAATTCTTTTGACTGTGCAAGGCCGCACGCGTTTTCTCGGATGCAAGGGCGGGATTTGGAATTTAACGATGATCGAGACGGTTTCGGCACTGATGGGTCTGGTAAGCGCGGGGATCTTCCTGGCCCATGCGTTTGAAGGTTACCGCACGAGGGCCTGAGGCACTCGCGCGAACGGCAAGCATCACCTCTTTCCAGACGGCGCGTTCGGCGAATTTGATCGATCCGACCGAGCAACGAAGACGAGAGCGGCAGGTGTCCCATGCGCAACCATGACCTGGTATCTGACAGCTTCCTGGCATTGACCGCCGGCGGCTTGGTCCTGCTCTGCTCGAGCCTCGTGGCACTGGTCTTCGCCTGAACACCGCCAGCGCCTTTCCCGTTTTCTAACCACAACTACACCGCGATGCAGCACCGCAATCCCTTAGGATTGCCCCGCTCCCGTTTAGTTGATTGAATTTCTGCATTCGACGCCTCGACTCATTTCAAGAGGCCATCACCAACGAAGGTGACGCAAATGCTTGCCGAGAAATTTTTCCTGGTTCTGGAATCCCTGATCCGCGGTGACCGCACCTATCCGGACGGAAGCCCCCGCGTCATCAGCACTTCCCCGCACATACCGGTGAAGCTGGCTGGTCAGAAATAGCCGCACCGTCAGGGCGCACGCGCCGCTCAGCGCAGGCCCAGCAGGGAGCGGCGATAGAAGCTGTCGCGGGCCTCGTTCTGGCAGACGAAGCTGCCGTCGAACCCCTGGCCATACCGCTTCTGACCCTTGCGGTAGTAGACCCCTTTCGTGAAATCGAGCCAGACCACCTTGTCGTGCGGACAATGACGCTGCGCCTGCGCCTCGTAGCGAAACGGCGTCAGCGGTGTCGCCGAGACCTCCGCGGAGCCGGCACCAATCATAATCGCGCCGGCGAGCGCGATTCCGCTGCCCCATCTTCCGAAGCCGCCCCTGCTCACTCCCCGCCTCCCGATCCCAGCCGTCGCACGATGGCCGCAAGGCACGCTAGCACGAAATGGCGCGATCCGCCGAAGGCGAGACGCGGGCCGCGTCTTCCGCCGGCCATCTTGTCGGGTTAAATGAAAGCGAGATCGTTTCGATTGCGAGGATGCGGCCTGAATGTCGGTTGAGCCTGAGACCCGCACCGAGCCCCGCCCGCCCTCGCCGCGCCTGGGCCTGCTGCCGATGATCATCTTCGGCTCGCGCTGGCTGCAACTGCCGCTCTATCTCGGACTGATCGCGGCGCAATGCGTCTATATCGTGCTGTTCCTGAAAGAGCTCTGGCACCTCTCCTGGCACGCGATCGATCTCACCGAGCAACAGATCATGATGAGCGTGCTCGCGCTGATCGACGTCGTGATGATCTCCAACCTGCTCGTAATGGTGATCGTCGGCGGCTACGAGACGTTCGTCTCGCGGCTCGACCTCCAGGGCCATCCCGACGAGCCGGAATGGCTCGGCCATGTCAATGCGAGCGTGCTGAAGATCAAGCTCGCCATGGCCATCATCGGCATCTCCTCGATCGCGCTGCTGCGCACCTTCATCGAGGCCGGCAATCTCGGCTCGGACCGCGCCGGCTTCACCGAGACCGGCGTGATGTGGCAGGTCCTGATTCACATCACCTTCATTCTCTCGGCGATCGGCATCGCCTATGTCGACAAGCTCAGCGAGTCCGGAATGCGCAAGCACGCCGAGTGAGGCCTCGCGGCCGCTTTACCTGTCGGTCTCGAGCTGCTGCATGACCTGATGCAGGCATTCCTGAAGCTTGGCCGCGACCTGCTCGCGCGCAAGGCCCGTGTCGGCAAGATCCTCCGACACCTTGTCCAGCACCTCGTCCATCGTCCGGTTTTCCAGATGGTCCGTCACCAGCGTCGTTGCATAGCTTGCCGCGGCATCGCCGCTCAGGCCGAGCCGGCTTGCGGCCCATAGACCGAGCAGCTTGTTGGACCGGGCGGTGACCTTGAACATGAGTTCCTTGTCGTGGACGAATTTGGCCTCGAAGCCCTGCTCGCGCTTGTCGAACGTGGTCATGGTCAGCTCCATTGCGCTTTCGCTGATGAGGTCGGCTGGTGCAAAAGTCTCCGCGGTTCACGCTGGTGTAAGACGATTTGAAGCTTCCGGCGGAAGCCAAACGCCGTCAAGCCTGCCGTGTCCCCCGGCCCGGTCGCGTGCATCGCTCGCACAAGCCCGGCGCCAGCCAACTCGGCTAGATGGAGATCGTTTACCACTCGTTAAGCAGACTCAGCGCCGCATGGCTTGGGGCACACCGAGAGCTGACGCATGAACAAAGAGCTGCGGGAGTTTCGACGGCTTGAACGGGTCTGCCTGGAGCAGGCCGCCCTCTCCACCATGGACCTGACGCGAAGCGGGCTGCTCAAGGTCGCCGAGGACTGTCGCATCGCAGCCGAAGCGATCGAGGCGCGATCGCCCCGCGGGCCCTTCGTAGGGGCCGTCCAGGCGCTCGTCCTGGCCTTGAGCGCAACGCGGATGTCTAACCGGCACTAGCCGTCAGCATCGGTCGGAGATCACCACAGAAGATTTGCTGACGGGAGCCGCAAGATCAGTCTTTTGCCGCCGCCGCTTCGCGCGCGAGCCGCTCGGCTCTCAGCCGCTCCTTGTTGGCGTAAAACGCCTTCTGCGCCACTTCATGGTCGCGCATGGCCTTTTCGGCCTCGATCCGGCGTGCCGCATCGCGCGCCTGGCGCTGTTCGGGGGTCAGGGGTTTGCGTCGGAAGGAAAGGTCTTCAGTCATGCCAAGAGAACGCGGCGGCGAGGAAAAAGTTCCGCCTGCCCTCCGAGGGGCACACCGGGCCGGCCCCATAATTTGCGAAAACAACCCCATGCACAGTAGCCAAGCCATTCTACGGCAAGGACTTTTCCATCATGCGCTCGAGGCGATTGACCCGTCGGGCAAGACAGTGGCGGGAGGCCCGCGAGGAGATCATCTTCCGTCGGCGGAGATCTCGATGTCCGCAATCACCGGCAAATGGTCTGAATAGGCCCTCGCCTCATCGTCGGTCCAGACTTTCCGGATCCGGCTGTCGGACGTTGCATAGATCCGGTCAAGTCGCATGAGAGGCAAGCGCGACGGGAAAGTTCGCAGCCGCGTCCGGTTTGGGCAGACCTGCGCGAGCACGCGCCGCACCGATTTGACCCAAAACCAATCGTTGAAATCGCCGAGGACGACGGTCCTTCCAGGTTTCACCAGGCTCGCCAGGGCCTGAGCTTGGGCATAGCGCTCGTGGATACTCAGGCCGAGATGCGTGGCGACCACACGTACATCGCCGGCGGGCGTCAGCAGATCCGTGGCAATCGCTCTGCGCGGCTCGCGCTCGCGATACGACACGTCCACGATCTCCGGCACGCTGGAGAACGGAAAGCGGCTGAGCAGCATCTGACCGTAATCGCCATCCGCTGTGACGATCGACTTGGCGTGAACACGGTGATCGCCGACAACGCTCGCCAGCTTCGCAAACGGATCATCCGATCGCGATCGCGAATCCACCTCTTGAAGCGCGACGACATCGGGAGCCCATTTGTGAACGATGGAACAGATGCCCTCCAGATCGAACTTCGGATTGAGATTGAACGTGCCATGCACATTCCACGTCATGAAGCGCATCGGCGCCATCAGCGCCTCCCGGCGAGCCACGTCGCGACGAATTGCGCGCCTGCGCAGATCGCGAGCCAGCCCAGGAACGCCAGTGCGAGCAGCAATACGTTGGTCCAGGATGCATTCCTGGCCAGATCTGCGATCTGAGCGCCCAGAATTGCCATGGCGAGAATCCCGGGCGTCATGCCCAGCAGAGTTCCGGCCAGGAAATCGCGCAGAGGCAGCGTGCTCGCACCAGCCACGACGTTCACCACCGAGAACGGCGCGATGGGAATCATCCGGATGACGACGACAGCCAGAATGCCCTTACCGACAACGCGTTCCTGGATGCGCGCGGCACGCCGCCCCAGCAAACGCTGAAGGCGTTCCCGGCCGAGCACCCGACCGATCGCAAAAAGAATGAGAGCGCTGAGCAAGACGCCCGCCATGGCGCTGACGAAGCCCAGCCATGGCCCGAGTGCGGCAGCGGTTGCCGCAATGAGCACGAGAACCGGAAACACGACCAACCCGCCGACGACAAAGGCTGCGATCGCAAATGGCGGTCCCCAGACCGACTGCGCGTAGGCAGACAGGAGCGTCGAAAGACGGCCCGCATTGGCGAAATCGCTCAAGGACGTGTACGACCAGGCCATCGCCAGTCCAAGAAGCGCCACGGCTATCGAAACGATCCCGATGATCGTCTTCGTGTTCCACATGCGAGATGCCGCCCGCTCCAGATGAAGAGGCCGTTCAGGGTCCGCAACCGGCTGAACCATCGTGGCCAGTGTGCTGGTCAGGACCGAGGACTCGACTTGTCGCAGCGTCTTCGCCCCATTGGCGTCCGACACCTCCTCCAGCAACGTAAAGAGACGATCCTCGTTTTGTGCGACGGCCCGTTCGTCGACACCGCAGAAATGGGCGATCAGGCGATGGCGGACCGACGCGATGAAAGCCCGGTGCTCGTCGGACGAGGCTTCAAAGATGAGGTCACATTCGCTGTCGGCGCCCATCGAGCGATTGTTCAGGTTCGCCGAGCCAATTCTCAGGATCCCGTCATCGACGATCATGAGCTTGCTGTGCACCATCACGGCAGCTTCGGTGTCCCCGCTACGTGAGACCGGGTAGACGAAGCGGATACGATCCGCGATGTCGGCCGCGCTGAAGCAGTCGATGAAGGCGCCACGACCGTTCTGCATCGCCTGGGATTCCACCCACGAGGAATGCAGCTTAGGCGTGACAACGAGTACCCGAAGCATGGGCACGCGACGCATCTGCTCCGCCAATTCACGTGCGAACTTGGTTGCGCTGGTAAACTGATTTTCGATGTAGACGAAGCGCGTCGCGCACCGGATCGCTGCGATCAACGAGCGTTCGACCTCCCTGATCGTCGAACCTGCAGGACAGACCACCTCGGTCCTGGCGATACCCACCGGCAAGTGCTCGGCCTCGACCGGCACGTTCGCCGGCCACCGGATGCTCTTCTGGGCGCGCCGATCATGAACCTGTTGGCCCGCCGCGCGCCAGCGCTCCTCCGCGAGATCGAACAGCCGCGCCGCAGTGTCTCCGTCGACCATGCATTGAACATCATGAAACGGCGGATAAGGCTTGCCCCCGGGGTCGCAACGCAATGCGTGATCGGCGCGATGGTCACTCGTGTCCCAGCGCCTAATGGTCAGATCGAGCCCGCCGACGAACGCCAGTGAACCGTCGACACAGACGATCTTCTGGTGTTGGGCCGAGCCAAACGGAAGCGTGGCATCCAGATGAAATCGGACGCGACCATCTGTGTCGGTCGTGAATTTGGCCGCGGAATTCCATTCCCTTTCGGAGGCGTAAAACGAGACGAAGTCCCAGACGAGGATGTTAATCTGCAGGGCGGGACGCCGTTGAACCAGCGCGCGCAGGAATGGGCCAAGCTGTTCCGGCAAGCCGTCATCCGCATGTCCGGAAGCTCCGACCAGCCTGGTCTCGCTATGGATATCCCATCCGATGATGTAGACGAGATCCTGCGCCTGCAGCAGCGCGTCCCGCAGGGCCGAGAAATAAGCGGCAGCATCGTTCAGAACCGCCACGCGCCGCGTCTTGCACCGTCGCCAGACGGTGTCGCCGGGGATCAGGGTCGATGAACTCTGAAGCAGGTGAACCTCGCATTTCGCATTCGCGTCTAAACGCACTGAACGCTCAAGGGGTTCCACGACTTCAGGACCGGGCGGCCGTTCAGCGGGTGGATGCCGGCGCCATGGCGCCCGCTCGGCACGGTCGCCGATTGCCGCTATTTGGTTCGGACAGTCTTTGCGCCAGCGCCCCTCAAGACGTCTGCGATCTTCTCAGGGGCGTTGCCGTGAAAGTCCACGGAGACCTCGATCGGACCTTCCAACTTCTGCCGGCCCTCCGGCGCCGGCGCCGCTTTGGCGTCGCTGCCTGCCGGCCGTGTCCCCGCGCTGTTCGCGCCGCCGGCGGGCTGAACGAAGACATCGCTTCGCGGCACGCCGCATTCCTGCACAACGTGCTCAACCGCAAGCTCGGCGCCGCGGCGCGTGTCGAATTCTCCGATGATCGTACTTTCCAAGGGCGCACTCCGTGGGTGGATGAGAGTGCGAACAACAGGCGAGCGAGGGCCTGGTTCCTGGGGCTTGCTGACCCGCAGCTCAGCTCGAACGGCTGTCCGCGCTCGACGTCAGAACCTGATCACCCCGAACAGGAACAGCAGCGCGACTGTGATCAAGCCGGAGATCAGCAGCGAGCCGAGACACCCGAGCCGGTTCGAGAAGAAGAAGAACATGCGTTGCCCGCTGTGAACGTCCTGCGGGGCAATTTTTCAGGTTCGACACCGTTCCTGGTCTGCGATCTTGTTTGGACCGGGGTTTCCCAAATCCACGGCTAAGAACCAATCCCTGAGCGCGACGTTGAACTCCCGATGTCCGACGCTTTTGACTACTTCCGAGCGCACGCGGTCCGAGCCCTTTGCAAGGCCCGGGCGATGCCGCGCGGACGAATGAAGCATCTCCAAACCGTGGTGGCCCGGATCTACCATCTGCTCACCAAGGAGTCGGCCTACGGGCCGAACCTGCAGCACATGGATGACTTCCGGGCAGCCCGGAAGCTCGAGAAGTCGATCGACTGAACTGACGTTGGAGCAGCTTCAGCAAGGCTGCTGGCGGTTCGCGCTGGCAGGCCGCCGTGGCTAAAGAGGCCCGTTTTAGCGCTGTCGGTTAGAATCGGGAGCAGCTGTAAAAAACCTTCCACTCAACCCACGTCTCGTTGCCGTCCTCGTCTACTAACTCCAAGCTTTCAACCCATCTGTGAGTCGGGGGAATTCATGGAAGGGAAGCCGTTTGAGAGCATGTCTCTCGAAGAACTGTGGCAACTTCACACTATCGTCAATGAGGTTCTCGCCGCGAGGCTCGCGGCGAAGAAGGAAGAGCTGGAAAGGCGGCTGGAGCTGCTTAAACGAGAAGACAAGGCTATCCATTAAGCCGCATCAGCGGCCCGCCGGTTCACGCTGGCAGGCCTTCCCTTTCAATTGCCTGCTGGTAGCTCTCAGCCATTTCGAGGAGAACCGCGCCTGATGCTGCGTCGGCATCTTCAGTCGACTTTTTGGCGGAAGGGGTGGGACCGCCTACCCGGCATCAGAAGACGCTGATCTAAAAGCACTTTTCTTTGTGCGATCGGGTTTCACCGTAGCAGATTTCTGTAGCAGCGTCACGGATGTTGTTTTGCTGAACGTGTCGTCGGATCAGGTGACCTTGGGGGCAAGGTACAGCTTGCCCTGTCCTGCCTCAAAACAGATAGGTCGTTCTCATGGAGGCAACTGCCATGATGAACGCCGTGCTGAAGAGCAAGAATTTGGCCAAGCGAATGATGTTGCGTATTCGATGTCAGCGTGTCCCTCGTTTGATCGCGCCCAAGAAGAACGAGAACTGCGACGTGAAATCTACTCGCTGTTTGAAGCCTACTCGGCGAAGGAAGGCGAACGGCGGCTCGCTGAGGTAATGGTCCTCGGATACGGCACGAAGACCGCCGCAAGAGACCAAGTTCAACTAACTGGGTCTCGACGCAGTCGCCCTAATTCAGCGATCTTTTTCGCTATGGCGTGCACGTCGTAAGGCTTCTCAAATCTCTCTACCTCTGAAAAGCGATCGGGAAGAACCTCCGCGCTATAGCCCGTGGCAAAAACAAACGGGACGCCGTGCTCGACCAGCTTGTCGGCAATGGAATAGGCGTGCTCATCGTGTAGGTTGATGTCGAGCACCGCCGCGTCAAACCCGTCCCGATCCACTTGCGCAAGCGCTGCGGAGAGGTCAGCTATCGGACCAACGACCTGTGCACCTTCCTCGCGGAGCGCCAATTCCAGATCAGCAGCAAGGAAGTATTCGTCCTCAACAATCAGGACGCGACAGGCTCGCCGGTCATGATCCTGACAGGCCACTGCGCTCTCCGATCAAAGGACCATCTGTTCGTCGCGTCGTTTCGAGTTTCAAGAGACGGCCCCTCGTCTCAGCCCTGATCAGCGTCCGCGCTGCCTTCAACTGTGTCGAATGCTCAATCGCTCTATCGGCGCGGTCAATTAGTTCCTGAGTTTCGAGGCTGAGTGAAACCATCGCGTTCCTCCCTTGCACAAGGCGGGAGCGCGGTCTGTCTCTCAGCCACCGACGCCTACGGACGAGCCTTGGCCGGTGATGAGCGCAAGGTGGGCGCGTTGCGTAGCCTTTGCAAGCGCTATTTATTTGGAATTTCTGAGGCTTCCGGCGGTCCCGTCGCATCAGGTGTGTAAGGCTCACCGAACGATGGCGACGGCCGGCCGTAGTATCGGCTGTCCGGGGAGGCCGCAAGCTGTCGGCTCTCGTTGAGAATGCGATACGACCGCTGTATGGCCTCGCGAGCATCAGCGATCATCTCGAAGTCCGCCGGCGTCGTCCTATAGATCCGGGAGATTTGGGGGATCGGAGGTTGGGGCGGTGTGTTGGGCATGGGTCTCAATCCGTGCACAAAATCGCAAACGCTAAAAACTATAGGGGAGCGGAACCACAATTCAAGAGTTCGATTTTCATGTGCAATTCCCGTGTAAAACCTCGTTGCTCGGCTCGCGGCCGCTGCGACGAGCTTTCCGCCAACTACCTTGTAGTGAGCAGATGCAAAAACACTGATCGTGCCAGAAAGATGTACTAAGAGTTGCGAGCCTAAGCAGCCCAGCTCCTCAGCGCCGCTTCGGCTCCTGCCTGGTCTTCCTTGATGCGATAGATCGTTTGTCGGCTCAGCCCCGTTGCAGCGGCAATCTGCGCGACGCCGGCCGACTGCTCCAGCATGTCGCGCACCGTTTCGAGCTGATCCTTGTCGAACGTCGGCTTTCGTCCTCGATACTTCGTCTCACCCGCTGTCGCCTTAGCGAGAGCGATGCCGCCTCGCTGAGCTTCCTTGATGGCCTCGGCGTTGGCCTGTGCGGTGGCGGCCATGAAGGCAATGAGCGCGTCCCTGACAGCCTGCTGCATGGGGTCCGTCGTTGCACCGTCGAAGGTGAGCCCGTTGATGACGGTGCGGATGACGACGCCTCGTCGCATGAACTCCCTGATGGTATCGCACACGTCTCCGTAATTGCGCCCGAGGCGGTCGATCCAGCGAACGACGAGGGTATCCCCGGTGCGGAGAATGTCAAAGAGGCGCTTGCCCTCGGGACGTTCCGCGAGGCGAGTGCTGACGCCCGAGACGCCATGATCCGCGAGGACGCGGTCGATCTTGAAGCCTGCCGCCTCCGCCCCTATCCGTTGGTGCTCGACGGTTTGATCGATGGTGGAAACTCGCGCGTAGAAGATCGTGGCCATGAATGCTCCCGCTTGTCCGTTAGGATAATGTCCGTTGTGTATGCTGTCCCTTGGGCGAAGTCAACCCTAACGGACGCGGCTTTCGGTGCCTCTTTGTTTGTCCGCACGGGCATACCCTAAAGGACACGCCGAGCCCACCCTTCCGAATGTTCTCCCGCCGCGAACAGAAACGCAGGTTGCGGATTCCGACGAAGTCGCCCAGGCGTACCGATATGAAGTCGCCCGTGGATTCCGAGACGATGTCGCCCACCTTTCCGATTTGATCTCGCCCAGCGGCGAGGCGTTCTGGCCGGCTGGTTCTCTGGCATCGGTCAAGCCGCGTGGTCAATCTGGAATCGCGACTTCGACCTGTTTTTCTTCTTCTGCAGTTGCTGTGGGCATGTGGGCAACGCGATTGCGTTGTCCAAGCGCAGCGGCATGTCCACAGCGCCACGGGCTCAGGTCTTTCGGGCGGATTGCCGGGTTCGGCGCAGGCTCTCACCGGTGAGGTCGAGCCGATGGGCATTGTGGACGAGGCGATCGAGCACGGCGTCGGCATAGGTGGGATCTCCAATGAGCAGATGCCACTGGTCCACGGGGAGCTGGCTGGTGACGATGGTGGAGCGATGACCGTAGCGATCTTCGAGGATTTCCAGGAGGTCGTGACGGGCACCGGCGTCGAGCGGCTCGAGTCCCCAATCATCGAGGATCAGCAGATCGACACGGCCAAGGCCGCGCAACAGGCGTGGATGGCGGCCGTCGCCGCGGGCGAGCGCCAGATCGTCGAACAGTCGCGGGACGCGCTGATAGAGCACGGAGCGATTGTCGCGACAGGCCTTGTGGCCGAGCGCCGAGGCGAGCCAACTCTTGCCAACGCCGGCCGGGCCGCAGATCAGGAGATTGACGTGGTCGTCGATCCAGCGGCCCTCGACAAGCTTAGCGAACAGCGGGCGGTCGAGACCGCGCGGGGTGCGGTAGTCGATGTCCTCGACGCACGCCTGCTGGCGCAGCTTGGCGTAGCGCAGGCGAGTGGCGAGCCGTTTGTCGTGCCGCAGCGAGGCTTCACGTTCGAGCAGCAGCGCAAGCCATTCGGTGTGACCGAGGCTTGCGGCCTCACCGGTGGCTTCGATGTCGGCGAAGGCCTTGGCCATGCCGTGGAGGCCGAGGGCGTTGAGGCGGTCGAGGGTCGGATGGGTGAGCAAGGGATGATCTCCTAATTGTAGTAGCGCGGTCCGCGGATGTTGGCATGCAGGATCGGCGCATCGTCCGCGGAACGCTGGTGAGCAGAACGCCGATCGAGATTGTTGGCGAGGATCGACTTGACCGAGCCATAGGTGCGCGCGCCGATGTCGATTGCCCGCGCAGCCGCGGCGTCCAGCCGTTCGCGCCCATAGGAGGCGGCGAGCCTGAGGATGCCGAGGCAGGCGCGGAAGCCTTGCTCGGGGTGCGAGCGCTCGTCGAGAATGAGGTCGCACAACGCGCTGGTCGCCGGCCCGATCGCGGCGGCGTCCTGGCGGATACGCGCGATGGTCCAGCCGGCGTAGCGCCGATGGCTGGAGGCCATGTGCTCCGGCACGGTGGTGTGTTTGTGATTGCCGCTCATGCGCTGATGCGCGGCGATCCGCTCGCCCTTGTGGAAGATCTCGACGGTACGGGCCGTGAACCGCACCTCGACCTCGGCGCGGGCGAAGCGATGCGGAACGCTGTAGTAATGCTTCTCCACCTCGACGTGGTAATCGAGACTGACGCGGCGGATCCGCCACTCGGCGAGGACATAGGGGGACGCCGGCAATGGCTTGAGCGCCGGCCGGTCGACCTCCTCGAGCAACCGGCGGCGTGTCACGCCGAGCCGCCGGATCGGCCGTTCCTCATTCAGCCTCGTGAGCAGTTCGCCGATCGCCGCATTGACCTCGGCCAGGCTGTAGAAGGTGCGATGGCGCAGGCGGCCGAGCAGCCAGCGCTCGACGATGAGGACGGCCTGCTCGACCTTGGCCTTGTCGCGCGGCTTGCGCGGCCGCGCCGGCAAGATGGCGGTGCCGTAATGCGCCGCCATCTCCGCGTAGGTACGATTGATCTGCGGGTCGTACAGGCTCGCCTTAATGACCGCGACCTTGGTGTTGTCGGGCACCACCAGCGCCGGTATGCCGCCGATCGCCGCGAAGGCGCCAACATGGGCGCTGATCCAGTCGGCGAGCCCCTGCGTCCACGTCGCCTGCGCGTAGGTGAAGCTCGATGCGCCGAGCACGGCGACGAAGATCTGCGCCGTTCTGCGCTCACCGGTCAGGCGGTCGACCACCACCGGCACGCCATCGCCGGCATAGTCGACGAACAACTTGTCGCCGGCCGCATGGGCCTGGCGCATCGTCACCGACAGGCGGCCCTCCCAGGCGCGGTAGAGCTCACAGAAGCGCGAGTACCGGTATCCGCCGGGCTCGGTGGCGATATATTCCTCCCACAGGATCGACAGCGTCACGTGCTTGCGTTTGAGCTCGCGGTGCACGGTCGCCCAGTCGGGCTCGGCGATGCGGCGGTGACCCTGACGGTTGCCATTGCCGGTCTTCGCGAACAGGCGAAGTTCCAGAACCGTGTCGGTGACGTCGTCTGGCAACGGCCAGCTCAAGCCCGCGGCCTCGAACCGCCGGAGCGCCAGGCGCACCGTCGAGGGCGCCGCGCCCACCCGTCGCGCAATCTCGCGGCTCGGCAGCCCGGCCGCCTTCATTCTGATCACATCGCGCACACGGCGCATCGCAAGCCTCTCCGTCGGCATCCAGGGTCCCCTTCGCAAAGCCGAAAGAGTTGACCCTATGGGAGCCAGAAGAGGCCTCGTCACCCGGGCGACATCATCCCGGAATGGTGGGCGACATCATTTCGGAACGGGTGGGCGACTTCAAATCGGAATGGTGGGCGAGATCATCTCGGAATCCTGGGCGACATCGATCGGAATCCGCACGCAGGTAAGCGGAGCGGCCATCAACCGAGGTCAAGCGTGGCCTCTCAATGCCTGACGTGGGCCGGGAAGGCATCGGGGGGCAGAGAGCTGCGAGGCAACGCCCCCACCTCTCAATGCGCTGGGTAGACCAGCGACCGGCCACGGCTGGGGCCGCCCGCGAGGTGCTGGCCGATACGCGCTCCCTTGCGCGAAGTGCCGTCGGCGGAGGCCTCATGGCTGGCGTCCCCCCGGCAGGGGGAAACTGGCGCAAGGGCTACCCTCGAATTGCCCTTTTAGATTTCGGCACTGACTATCCGGGAGCCGATGTCACTGTCTAAGCGCGGGTTGCCGCCCTGGCCCTTCAGTACCTTGACAATGCGGTGTTGGGCGCTTGGGTCTTGGCCGCTGCGAAGCGTGGAGCCTTGGCACACAACAGCGCCGAGCATCAGTGAGGCTGTAGAGCGAAGGTCGTGTCGATAGCCTTGCCGAGTTGTTCGATCATGAACGGCTTTCGCAGCATCGGGCGGGAGCGGAAAGGTTCGGGCAGTCCGGACGCTGCGTAACCGCTGGCCAACAAAAACGGCAGTTTCCGCTCCTCAAGAGCGCGGACGATGGGCAGAATGAGGTGTCCTCCGACGTTGATATCGAGAATGGCAAAATCGAACTGCGACGCCTCGGCTATCGGCTGAGCGTCTTCGATGCTCCCGGCTTCGGCGACGACGCGATGGCCAAGCTCTGCGATCATGTCAGCGATCATCATTCGGATGAGCGCTTCGTCTTCGACCAAGAATACATCCAGCACTGGTGCACTCGCCCTGTATCTCACGGGCACGGAGAAAAATAAATCGTACGAGTTGCGAGGTGGGCACTCAGCACATCGTTGTACCCAGCACACGCTCGGTCGGCCAAACGCGGGAGCGGTCACTTTGTTCCACGAATTTTCGTGTAGCCAACAAGGCACTCCAGCGCAGACGTCGCGTTTATTCGTGCACTTCACAGATGGAGTGGACAAATGAACGCCAAGCGACGGCGCGTGAAGCAGTCCCTGTCACTGTCCGAGAGGTTACACAGAGCTGCCGATGAACTGTTGGAAGCTGCGCAGCAAATGCCGGACGGCGATGCCAAAGACCAGCTTATTAAGAGGGCTCGCCAGCACGAAGAGGCGGCACGACTGGAGGGATGGCTCTCGTCGCCGGGCTTGCAGCAACCTGCCTGATTTGCGCTGCCGAGGAAAGCAAACGGGTTCTCTGCTCAACGAGACTATAGGGCGGGCCCTACGTCTGTCCCTTTGGAGGCCGCCTGATCTTCTGACAGAGGCCGACGCTCAAGCCGATCAGCGAGGACTTTGTACTCCCGCTCCATTTCCTTTAGCGCTTTGCGGGTCTCCTCGTGGCCCGTCAAAGCCGCCTGAAGGTGACACTCTTGCTGTAACGCTCGATACTTGCGGTGCATGGTAAAACTTCCCCCGGCTCAACGGCGCTCGGTGTCGCGGGAAAATGGTACTTTCGGAAATGGTTCTTGAGTTTTCCGGCCCAAGAATGTGTCCACTGTGGAGCGGTCCAGTATGTCCTTCAAACTGTCCAAGAGTTTGCGAGTGTCTTCGACCTGCTTGGTAACCGCAGCTCTCCTATCGAATAATATTGGTAGCACCGATTGCTTCCGCCCATGGCGTTCGCTCCCTGATGATGCAGGCGGGAGCGCAAATCGGGTCTCTCAGCCACCGACGCCTACGGGCATAGCCGTTGCCGGTGATGCCGACAGTGTAGCTGACGGTTCCACGATCCGAATTAAACTATGATACTTCCAAATCTGAATTAGAACCGTGAGCGGTCAATTAGATCACACGCTGCGGGCAACTCGGCGGCGCACCTTCAGCTTCCTCGGGGCGGCACGTAGAGTGCCACCGTAACGAGCCACTGCAGGATCACCGGTAGGCTGTTTCGCATACCGCTCCGCGACCATCTCTGCGGCGCGTTCGATGTCTTCGCCAAGATGACGCAAGACGTTGCCTCTGGAGGCCGGGTAGACGTGCAGCTCAGTGGTCTTGCCGCCGCCTTGCTGCCAGCTCTTGTGGCTTCCCGAGGCGAGCCGGTGAACGATCTTCGCGGCCTGCACTTGCTTGAACTCGCTCTTGGTCTCAGCACGTGGATCGGCGGCGGTCTTCGCTTCGACAGCGAGCCATGCCGCGACCACCATGCGAGGGTCTACCTCGTGCTGCCGGAGACGCGCCCACGCAGCCTTCGCTCGCTCACCAGAGGACATGCCACGGAGCCGAAACGCCTCGACGTGCGGCCCCGCCCGGTCGTAGAGACCGCGCACACGCTGGAGCGCGTTCGCCACCACTCGGTCGCCCTCATTATCCACGAGCCACTCGACTGCCGCCCGACGATACGGGTTGATCTCGCTGGCCTTGAAGCTCGCGTGGTAAGGACTGCCGTGCCGCGCGTAGTGGTCTGCGTGCGATCTGCAGAAGCGCGTGTCGAGACCGTCGCCGGTTCCCGCTCGGGGTGTGTTCTTGCAGCCGACCACCCGGCACATCTTGAACATGTGGCTGGGTTCTTGGGCGCGGCCCTTAACCTCGGACTTGCGAGCGGCGCGACGCTTCCACCGGGCGATGTCAGTCATCGTCGTCTCCGAAGTAGTAGCGGCATGGGTGCCAGAAGCCCGGTGGCTGATCGTCTCCATCCGTGGTTTCGGTGATGCCGTAGGCCGCTAAAGCCGCACGAAAGGCCTTGTGGCGACGAATGTCCTTGAAGTTGTCCTTCGCTACATCGAGGTGTTTGTAGACCTCGGCTGGCGCAATTACCGCTGACGGATCAGCCTCAATCCGGCCAACGATGTAGTCGAAGGCGGTTTCGGTGTGCCCTCTGAGAACCTTCGGTATCGGAAGCCATTCGCCGATGGATGCACCGGGGAATATCTTCTCCAACAGCGCGGGGATGCCTGAGCCCTTGTGCGCGATGATGAATGCTCGGCTGACAGGACAGCAACCATTCTGGAGGTGTCGTACTGAGCCCCTACAGAGGGCCTGCAGAATGCCATGCGCGTGTTCGCCGCGTCGGACCTCGTCAGTCCACTCAAACGCACCAGAGGCGGACGGCAGCGCCGCAGAGGCCCTTCCAGTGGCCTCGTAGGTCGTCTCAGGCTTGAACAGCACACCCGCCAAGATGACGTTCGGGATGCGGGCGAAGTCGTTAGTTGCGTCGTGCCGCCCCCACGTCACGAACTTCACGTTGTCCGCACCGGTGGAGAGCCGCTTCTTGACCAACTTCTCGAAGTCGAAGTCCGCTGTGGCCTTGTGGTGGACGACAAGCCAATCCTCATCGGGCCTCGTCTTGATCGTCTTGGCTACGCCTTCCGCTATGGTCGCGGCGTCGTAGAAGAAGGCGTCCTTACCACCCCCTCGATCCCACACGTCGATGGTCAGCCCTGCGTAGCTCTTCGTCGCGGAAGGCAACCGCTGCATGCCGCCTCTGTGCCGCTCCCAGAGATCGTAAGTGGCACGGACACGGGCCGATGCGTCCAGCACCATGACCGGCTGCAAATCCGCAGGGAGGCTCTCTCTGTAGTCGAGGATCGAGACCCGGTAGCGACGCCTCACGGTGACGGTGCGCCCGAACAGCGGCCAGATCAGCTCGACGGCCTTCGCAGCCTGCCCTGTGGTCATCCTTCGAGCTTCCCGCTCGGTGAACTCATGAATGCGAGGTAGGTTTGGCAGCTCGATACGATCCCCCTCGTCCGCCTGGACGATCTGATCGAACATCTTGTCGAGGTCTGCCGTGAACCGGGGACGACGCCCACGCAGCTCGGCCGGGATCGTGTGGAGTTCGTCCAGCGTGACCGTCATTGGCTCCCCCGGCAGCATCGCTTCGTCCCAGATGCGAACCATCCTCGGACGGCCATCGTAGTGGAACGCGGACACGGCCTCGAAGCTGTTCGAGTTTCGGCAGCGAGCCTCGACCATCTGGTGGGTGGTGAACAGGATGCGGGCTTCGTTCGGATCGGCGGTGGCGATTGCGTTGAGATCGTCGTCACCTGTCAGCACAGCGAACTGATCAAGACCAGCTTCCGTCGCAATGGCCCGGATTTGGTCCTTTCGATTGGCGCAGATGACTGCCGACGCTCCTCGATGGTCGGGGGACCGCAGCAACTCTCGCAGGAAGTGAACAAGGAGCTGGGTCTTGCCGACACCGGGATCGAGACTGGAGACATACACCGACTTCGGGCAGGTGCCGTTCGCCATCGTTTCCAAGACGCCAGCAACAGCAGCGAGCCCGTCCCACATCTCCCTTGTGAGTGAGTGCCCGAAGCCAGCGAAGGAACCCTGCAGTGCCTTCAGGGTGGCACCGGCAAGACCGTCTTCGGCGAGCCCCAAGGGGGTGAAAACCTCACTAAGGGAAGTGGAATTATCACCCCCTCCATGAGCCATAGGATGGGCGTCGGCGGGGCCGAAGGTCTCGCGGATCAGCATGTTCGATGGTCTATTCGTGAGTTTCGTTGGTCTCGGGAGCTGCCGATGTTGCGGCAGGCTGCACATTCTCGACACCCCGCGTCTGCAGACGGCGAAGGATGGAGAACTTCAAGGTGGGGTAGATCGCGAGGATGAACAGGACGTTCCCCTTCTCGACCAGATCGGCCTCGATGTCGGTCAGCGGGAGGTGTGAGAAACCGAAGCCGAAGTGTGCCGCCCTCATGTCGCGGATTGCTCGGTCGGAGTCGGTCCAATCCCAGAGCCGGGCGGAACTGACGAGGGCCTTCAGATGGTGCTCGCCGGTATCGGCGGCCTTCCTGATGCGACGCCTACCATTCTTGACCTCGACTTCCACATCGGCGGGATCGAAGGTCTCTCCAAGCTGTTCGGCGATTTGCCTTCGAGCTGCGATCAAGGCGTGGCGAGCGGACTTCACCTTGCCCAGTCGGTCCTGTTCGCGAGCATAGCTGATCAGCCGATAGATAGGCTCGGCTTGCTTCTTGAGAGCTTTGGGCAACTGCTCTGTCATCACGCCACCGCTCTGGCCAGAGGGGTCGAAACGTGAAGGTGCGACAGGTTCAAGTCCTCGTAGGACACCTTCGCGACGGCGTCGGCCAACACCGAGACGAACGCTTCCAGATCGCCGCCATAGTCATCGTCCACGCCATCGCTGGCCCATCCACCTAAAGCTCGGATAACGTCACGAGACAGCCTCGCGCGGCTCAGGGCGTCACGATAGTTGTGTCGGAGCGAATGGAAGGTCACGCGGGGCTGCTTGACACCAGCCTTGGCCAAGAACCGCCCGAACCACTTCGACATTGTCGAGAAGTAGCCGTAGCTGTCGCGTTCCAGCTCCGGGAACAGACGAACGCCATTGCAGCTCCGAACGAAGTCAAGGAACCCCATCGCGATCAACTCCGCGTGGAGTGGCACGAACCGCTCACCGGCTTCGGTCTTGATCCGCTTCCTATCTTCGACTTCCATCTCGGCGGGGTCCCCTTCGGAGAGCATGAGACACCAGACGTTTCCGACCCGCCGAACGTCCGTCTTGTGGAGCTGACATGCTTCGCCTTGCCGTAGCCCGTGAAAGAGCGCCAGTAGTGGCACCCAGAAGCGGCCTCGTCTTGGGTGGTTCGGGCCACGCTTCGCGTAACCGTTCTCGTCGTCCACACAGCCCGTATAGAGCGGCATCTGGAACAGCTTCGGCAGATCGCCCAATGGCACCGGCTTGCGCTTATTCTTGTCCTTGACCGGGTCGGCCAACTGCAGATCCGCGGCGGGGTTGCGATCTGCATGTTCCTCTTTGACTGCCCAGTTGAAGAGCGACGACAGATTGATCAGATACGAGTTGATCGTTCCGACAGACATGAGCGGCTTGCCGTCGATCTTAGCCAGTCGAGCGGCTTCCTGCAGAGACTTGCCTGGATACACCTTCCGGGCGTTCTTGGGGATCGTCTGCAGCAGAGACCGAACTCGCTTGCAGTCCGCTCGGTTCACATCTCGGACCAGCTTGTCCGGTCCCATGAGTTCCTCGATGGCGTCGAACACGATGCGGTAACTGAGCAGCGTCTTCTCGCCGCGCGTAACGCTGGGATCAGCCAAGTAGTCGTCCATAAGTTGCCGCAAGCTGACACCTCCGGCGGGCTTCTTGAGCGCCTCTCCAAACCTCTGCACGAGATCGTCGGAGCCATAGTCGTTGTTGGCTCGACGCAGGAGTGTAGTGGCGGCGTCCCGGATGGTGTCGCGCAAGGCAGGCAGGAACCGAGCCCTTGTATCCTCGTCGATCTTCCCGACGGTCGAGGAGCGACTGAGCAGTTCGGCAAGGTGAGGACCGATCTCAGCTTCCAGCTCAGTCGGGCTCTCCGTCCGCACCATCTTGTCGATGAACTTCTCGTAGATGACGGGACCGCCGGGCCGGGCTCCCCATTGCCGAATGGCGAACTCGTAAGCCTTGCCGCACAGCCGGACGATCTCTTGCTGAGATAGGTTCGCTGGTGGACCTACGTCGGTCGCCCGGAGGCGGTCCATCTCGGCATCGAAAGCCGAACTCGCGGCGCGGACCCTCCGAACAGCTTCGCGATAGTCAGAGGTCGCAAGGGACTTCCACCGTTCCTTGCCCTTGAACAGATGCAGCAGATCGGCGGGGTACGACGCTCGGAGGTAGTAGGTGTTTTTGCGTTTGTGTAGTCGAGGATGAGGCACGTCTTCCATGGGCTCGCTGTAGCAGCTCACCGTAGCACCCATCAACTGGAAGCCATTGGAACTGCAGAGTTTTTGGAAGATCAACGACTTGAAGGGGAACTGGCGGAAGGGGTGGGATCATCTTTCTGGTCTCCAGAAGTCTACCAACGACCATCATACCCCTTATTTTGCAGCGATTCCGCACATTTTTGGGCTATACAGGATTCCAGAAGTCCACTAGCTTCCACGTCTGATTTGTACGTAGCTTAATACGTAGGAGCGGGCTATGGGGCGAGCAGTCAACCAACTCTCGGACAAGTGGATCAAGAAAACCGACATCCAGCCCGGTCTCTACGGCGACGGGAACGGACTCTATTTGCAGGTGAGCCCCTCATACACTGAGGGCGAGAAGCCCACGAAGAGCTGGATCTTCCGATTCATGATCCGCGGCCGAGCTCGGAAGATGGGGCTCGGTGATATCGATCAAGTCAGCCTTAAGGGGGCTCGCAAGCTGGCGCAGGCACAGCGGCTAATCGTGGTGGAAGGGCGCGACCCGATCGAGGAGCGGAACACCCGTAAGCTGGCTTTGGTGGCTGAGCACGAGATACAGAAGGCCAAGACGACGACCTTCCGGCAGTGTGCCGAAGCCTACATCAAGGCCAACCAAGCTGGCTGGAAAAGCGCCAAGCACGCCAGCCAATGGGAGGCGACGCTGGAAACCTACGCCTATCCGACCATCGGCAACCTGCCCGTTGCCTTGGTCGATCGCAATCACGTCATGAAGATCCTTGAGCCGATCTGGACGACCAAGACCGAGACCGCCAGCCGCGTCCGCGGGCGGATCGAGAAGGTGCTGGACCGGGCCAAGGCCCTGGGTCTTAGGGAAGGTGAAAACCCGGCTCGGTGGATTGGGCACCTCGACCAGCTCTTACCGCGCAAGTCGCAGGTCGCTCCTGTGGAGCACTTCGCCGCCCTGCCCTACAAGCAGTTGCCGGCCTTCATGGCGAAGCTTCGCAAGCGCGACGGCATCAGCGCCCGAGCGCTCGAGTTCACCGTCCTCAACGTCACCCGCACCGCCAACACTATCGGCGCGAAGTGGGATCAGATCGACGAAAAGGGAAAGACGTGGACTATCCCCGGCGAGTTGATGAAGGGCAAGAAAGGCAAGCGTCGGCCCAATCACGTCATCCCGCTGTCGGACCGTGCCCTTGCCATTCTGGCGGACCTACCCCGCGACGGCGAGTACGTGTTCTCGGGCGCAAAGGAAGGGACTGGCCTCAGCAATATGGCGATGGCCGAAACCCTGAAGGAGATGGGCTATGACGGTGATAAGGCAACCGTTCACGGATTCCGCTCAACCTTCAAGGATTGGGCTTCCGAGCAGACGGCCTATGCCAACGAGCTCACCGAAATGGCGATGGCTCACATTGTGAGCGACAAGACCGAGCGGGCGTACCGCCGAGGCGACCAGCGCGAGAAGCGCGTCCGCCTGATGCAGGATTGGGCGAGCTATTGCGAGGCCAAAGCGCCTGCCGGTGACAACGTGGTGGCAATCGGGGCGCATCGATGAGCCGCGGAGGCAAGCGAGAGGGCGCGGGTCGTCCGTCCACGATATCCCCGCTGCTCGAGTTTCAAATTCTCGAGGATTGCAGGCGTCTTGCTTGGCAGAAGCGGCTAGAGCAAGCTGGCGAGCGCGCCAACAAAGCCGCTGGGGTGTCGTGGCAAGAGGAAGGCGAAGCTGATCCTCTCGATCTTCCGCAACGTCATCGCGCGATCGTCTCTTACTATGGCTCACTCCATCCGGACGAGAAGATCCCGGGAGACGCTCCAGAGGAAGTGCGCTACGCGATCGAGATCATTCGTGACAACAAACGGAAGTTGGAGGGTAAGCCCAGGCTTTACTCCATGCCGCTCCCTGGTCTTTATCGCGCGCGGGAAGCTATCATCAAGCAGGTCGCCAAAGATCGCGGCGTGTCTCGCCGCATGGTGAGAAGCATCTGGGACGCCAAGCCGGACGTTTGATTATTGGAGTAGTCTGGTTCGCGAACGCCCGCAGATTCCATCATGGTCTCAATCGTCATCCACATGGATAGCCATACAGCTATCCCCGAGACGAAAGGGACCATAGATGCAGAAGGCGTTGCGGCTTCCGGCTGTGATGGAAGCAACCGGACTGGCGAGAGCCACGATCTACAAGCACATTGGCACGGGCAAATTCCCGCCTGGCACCAGCCGCACTGACATCCGCCTCCACACGTGGGACGTGGACGAGATCGAGCGCTGGAAGCGCGGCGAGTGGAAGCCGGCCGCGGAGGTTGCCGCCTGATGCAGCCCCCCAAAGGAAACCCCGCAACGCTGGCGGCGTGCGGGGCTCCGAAATGTGATCTGGCTGGCGCTTCGATCTGTTCGGATAATATCGCCTCCCTGCCCCCAATTCAAGCCGATCCGATGGCGGAGCGCGCGTTTGCGCACCAGCTCGCCGCGATCGTGTTCGGCAAGCCCCTGCCCGTAGTTGAACGGAAAAGGCGCCGGATCGTGCGGAGGGCGTCAGCATGATGCACGAACGAATTTCATTTCAGGTTGAAACGAAAGTCAGCCCTCTCGCCGTCAACGATCCAAAGATCCGCAAGCTTCTGCAGCTTGCAGGACTGCGGTTCATGTGCAGCCGCGCGCGATGGCTCGACAGCGAGGCTACCAAGCTCGGTATCGCCCTGAAGGCCGGCAACATGACCTCAGATGAGGTTGACGCCAAGCTAGAGGAAATGGGCGCGCTCGACTTGGTGTACCCGGAATTAATGGGTGCCGAATGAAGCACGAGAACCAATTCGACTGCGACGTTCCGCCGATTGATCCGAAAGACCCGTTCCCGGAGACGCATCCGGGATCTGCCGACCTTCGCTATCAGCTTTACAAAGATGGAGTAGAGAAGCGGCAAGCCGAACGGGCGTGGCAAGTCCTGGAGAATGCACGCCTGGACAGGCTCGCAATCGAGGCAGACCGGAGGGCGGGACGCTTTACCGCCCTCCCCATTTCCAAGCTGACATCAACGCCGGTTCGCAAGCGCTGGCTTGTGAAGGGCATCATTGCTGCCGGCGAGACCTCAGCTTGGATTGCTCCGCCTGGCGGGATGAAATCGGCTCTGATGGCAGAGTTGGCTTTCTGTATCGCCAATGCCGAACCGTGGCACGGCAGAAAGGTGGATGACCTTCATTGCGTGATCTATTTCGCTTTAGAACGTGGCGACTTGGTGAAGCGACGGCTTCGCGCGCATATTGAGAGAGCCAACCTTGATCAAGATGCAATCAACGAGATGCCAATCTTTTTGGTTGCCGAGACAGTTGACCTTATGGCGCCCGAGGCTGTCACGAAGGTTCTGCGCACCATCGAGCATATCAGGCAAGAATACTATTCCGCGGCCCCTGGACTTCTGATCTTCGACACGTTCGCCAAGCTGGTAGCGGCCGGCGGTGGTGACGAGGACAAGGCCAAGGACCAAGGCAAGGTGTTCGCCAACGTCCAGCGCATCAAGGACGCACTTGGGCATGGCGGGCCGCATGTCGCGCTTGTCGGTCACACTGGCAAGGACGAAAGCCGCGGCTCGCGCGGATCTAACGCGATCTTGGGCGATGCCGACGTTATGGTGACGATCAGCGGCGACACCATCAAGACCGCAACCGTCACCAAAGCCAACGATGCTCCAGAAGGCCCACTGTTTTCCTTCAAATCGGACCTCCATCAATTCGGCACCGACGAGGACGGCGACCCGATCACGGTCAATATTGTCAGCTCAGAGGAAGTTTCTGCGCAAGTTGCGCAAAAACCCGAACGGCGGCTGAGTGAGACGCAGGAGGCCATGTATCGTCTTCTCCGTGACGCTGGACCGGCCGGTCTAAGCACCGAGGACTGGAACGATAAGGCTCGAGAAATCGGAATTGGCGTGAAGCGCCGGGCCACACTCCACAATGTCAGGTCGCAGCTCTGCGACAAGGGCCTTGTGCGCGAATACGCCGGCATCTGGAGGGCCAACAATGGCTAGACCGTCTGAATACAGCCCCGAGGTGGTGGACGCGATCTGCGATCGCATGGTGAACGGGCAAGGCCTACTGAAGATCTGCGCCGACGAAGGGATGCCCGGCCGGGTCACGGTCTATCGATGGCTCGCCTCCAATCCCGAGTTCCGGAAGCGTTTTGCAGAGGCTCGAGAAGCCCTGATGGACTTCTACGCCGAGCAGATCCTGAATATCGCCTTTGACGAGTCCGGCGACGTGATCCTGGACCAGGGCAAGGACGGCAAGACCTCTGCCGTTGCCAACCATGCCAAGGTGCAGCGCGACCGGCTCAAGGTGGACAGCCTGAAATGGACCGCGAGCCGGCTGTTCCCGAAGCGCTACGGCGACAAGATGGAGTTGTTAGGCCAGAACGTCCAGGAAGGCGAAAGCGTCAACAAGATCGAACTGATTGGCGTCCAGGCCGGCAACACCTTCCAATGGAAGGACCCTGTCCGCGTGATCGTCCACCCGATGCTGAGGGAAGACGGCACGCTCATTCCAAGGGATACGCCGGAATATGACGCCGCGATCGAGAGGGCCGCCCAGGAGGCCCGGGCCAAGGGCGCCAAGAGCGTCCGGATTGGCTTTGACATCAGGGACGGCGCTGACGCCTCGGTGGCCGATCTGATGCGGGAGGTGGATGGCAGGACGAGGAGCGTTGATGGCCGGGAGCGAACGGAAGCCGCCGACAGACACCCGGCAGGGCCACCCCCGCAACTCACTTACCAACCGGCACAGCCGCCGGCAGACCTTACGCCTGAGGCATGGGCACGCATCACCAGGGTGTCAGAGCTGATTGAGCAGATCGCACCATCGGACGAGATGCCGGAAGCCGTCTTTGGGATCATCGAGGCGGCGTTGAGGAAACACTATCTAGCGGCCGGCAGTTGAAGGCGACGTAATAAGCTCGGTTTGCAAGCAGAACCGCCGGCAGGTGTCGATCTTCAGGATGCTCCCTGAGGAACTTCATTACGATGTCGGACAGTTGGCCGTTCGTAACGCGCTTAGTGGGCTTCGCACATTCATACTTCTGCGAGGCCATTCCTCGCCAAGCCAAACGAAACAACTACGCGCGCGTGAGGGCGTTACGTGTTGCGGTTACGTCCACCCCTATAGGGTGGTGGAACGTAACGCAACAGCGCAACGCTAGGCCCTGATCGTTGCGCGCAACGTTGCGGTAACGCAGGCGCAACACCCGCAACGGAGATTGGTTACGACCGCGAACCAATCATTCCGGCGGAAACGTCTTCTGCCTGATGGCGCGATATAAAGCAGAAAAGCAAAGATAAATTCCAGCAGCGTCCATTAGCGTACAATCCTACGTACAAATCTCGTGGCGAGTGTCGGGCGATTGCCCTACGTTCTCGGTGACTGATTTGAACGGAGCGCTGCGCCGCTGATGCCCGAGTTTCGATATGCCCGTGAGGAGCTTCTGAAGGCCGCTGCCGAGCGCAAGGGCCTGACCGTCTCGGCTTACCTGCGATCGATTGCAGACGCTGCGCTGGCCTCTGAGGGCTTCCCTGTTGGCGAGCAGCAATACTGCCTCGTTCGGGGTGGCGAGCTGATCCTGACCAGCTTCAAGCCGGCCAAAGATCCAGACGGCGGCGAGTGGCTTCCGATCGAGAACGAGGACACCGAGCCTTTCGACCCGGCTAAGCACTGGCGGATGAAGCCCCTACCCCTTCGCCTCGATGCGGCGCGCGGCGTGGTGCTTCGCGTCTACCCCGTTATCGCCAAGTGTCAGGAGCACGCATGAGCGGCGTTGCATGGTGGTCCCAGACGGCGGCAGCCAATTCCAACGCGGACCCTAGCGTCGGGTGGGCGGAGGGAATGGCGCCCAGCAGCGTCAATGACAGCGCGCGGGCTGAGATGGCCTCCGTCAAGAAGTGGGCGGACGACATCGCAGGCGCGACGGTAACGGGTGGAAGTTCGACCGCCTACACCCTCTCTACTTTCCAGAGCTTTGACACCCTTGCCCGGCTCAATGGGCAGGTCATTGCGTTCACGCCGCACACAACCAGTACGGCCGGCTCTCCGAATATCACGCTCAACGTTGACTCCCTCGGAGCCAAGACGATCCAGCTAAATCCTGGCGTGGACGTTCCAGCCGGCTATTTGGTCGCAGGCTCGCCCTATGTCGTGATCTACAACGCCGCAAACGGCGTTTTCTATCTACAAAACTCATTCGCTAATCCGTACCTGATCCCGATCGGCGCCACGATCGATTTCATCGGCTCGACTTCGCCCAATTCGAGCTTTGTGCTGCCATATGGTCAGGCGATCTCGCGTTCGACTTATTCGACGCTGTTCTCGCTGATCTCGACCACTTACGGCAGCGGCGATGGTTCGAGCACGTTCAACATTCCCGATCTTCGCGGGCGGGTGGTCGCCGGCAAGGATGACATGGGGGGCAGCGCCGCGAGCCGGTTGTCTGGCAGCTTTATCACGGGACCCACAACGCTCGGCGGAACGGGCGGTTCCGAGTCCCGCCAGCTCGCAACGTCTAACTTGCCTCCCTATACCCCGGCTGGCTCGATCGGCGGCTCCATCTCTTCGAACCCGTACAGTATCCAGATCGGGAACGGCACGTCTCATGGCTCGCTGGCTACCGGGGCTGACTCCAGCTACCCCAAAACGAACGAGGCTGCCCTATCATTTTCGATGTCAGGCGCGACGTTCACAGGCACAGCGCAAGGCGGCACGAGCGCTGCGTTCGGCATTCTTCAGCCGACCATGGTTCTGAACAAGCTTCTGAGGATCATCTGATCCGATGACCTGGACCGCGAAACTCAAGGCGCACAGCGCCAGCAAACAGCCAAAGCCGCGCAAGCCGCGGGCTGCCCGCTACACGACACTTGCTCAGACACGACGGCCGAACGAAGAGACCGGGGACCCCGGCGAGGTGATGGCTGTCAATTATCGCTTCGATGGCAGCACGGTAACGCTGACAGACGCGAAGGGCTCGCCGATTGACGGTGAGAAAGCCAGTTACGTTTTGCAACCAGGCCAGACCGCGGAGCGCATTGCGACCCGTCTCGCCTTGGTAGGGAGGGAGCGCACGAGCTACACCGCTCCGGATGCAGCATGGGTTGTTTAGATTTTCAGAGCTTGGCGTGGGATCTCCGTCCCAGGTCGAGGTCCATGACTAAGCGGCGAGAGCTTTCCTTGTGTCTCTCGCCGCCTTTTTGGACCGTTTGAAGGATTGGTAAATGCAGGCCGACGCCCGCGCAGATGCGCCCGTCAGTGAATCTACCGAGTTGACCGTCGCCACCGCGGCGGAAGTCTTGTCGTCTGAACTCCATGACGATGCTGTCCCGGTTGAACGCCGCACGCCAGCCGTTGAGGAGGAGGAAGCGAACCCGCCTACCCTGAACGATGATACTAAGATCACGCTCAAGGACGGCGCCGAGCTTTCATTGCGAGAATTGAAGCGCGGCTACATTAGCCGCAAGACGTTTACCGCGAAAACCCAGGCCCTCGCTGAAGAGCGAGCTCGCTTTGAGGAGGTTCGCGCTCAAATCGAACGCCACGCAGGCCTGGTCGCAGAATTGCGCCAAACGCTAGACGTGGTCGCCGCTATCCTACTGCCTCAGCAACCCGATCCGAGCCTGATCGATGCTGACCCTCAGCTCTGGAAGGACCAACAGGCGGATTACGAGTTCAAGATGGGCATCATTGCGCATGCCCAGCAAACCGCTCGGAACGAAATCGAGGCTGCGAAGGCAGCACGCGACGCCGAAGGGCGCGATCTCGTGCATCGGCAGTTGTTGGCGAGGCAACAGCAGCAAGAAAAGCTGCTCGAGCACATGCCGGAACTGGCGAACACGAAGGAAGCCCGGCGATTTCAGGAAGACGCAATCGACACCATGGCTGAATACGGCTGCTCGGTTGAGGAGCTCAACACCATGCTCAACGATTGGCGAAATTTCCGGATCGTGCGCGATCTGACCCGCTACCTGAAGGCCAAGAAATCGGTCTCTCAGGTCAAGGACAAGGTTGCAGGCGCCCCCGTGTTGACGAGCAACAGACGCATGGACAGGGCCGCAAGGTCCGACCGCGTCGCGCGAACGAAATTCGAGCATTTCCAGAACACCGGGCGACTGGATGACGCAGCAGCGATCCTCGCCCAACGCATGAAAGACTGACAATGACTGTCGTTTCCGGAACGTTGCAGACCTACGATCGTGTAGGTAACCGCGAAGACCTGGAGGATGTTGTCTACAACATCTCGCCGAAGGACACCCCGTTTGTGTCTCTGATCGGCTCTGTCCCGGTCTCCGCAACTCGTCATGACTGGCAGACGGACGCGCTTCGCGCGCCGGCTGCGAACGCCCAGGTCGAAGGCGACGACTATGCCTTCCAGACCAAGAGCCCGACCGTTCGCGTTCAGAACTTCACCCAGATCGCGAGCGATACCCTGATCGTTTCCAACTCTCAGGAAAAGGCAGACAAGGCCGGCCGAAAGTCTGAGCTTGGCTATCAGCTCGCCAAGATGGGCGCGGAGATCAAGAAGGACGTTGAGCTTTCGCTGGTGTCCAATACGGCATCTTCTGCCGGCAGCACGACGACCGGCCGCGTCTCGGCAGGCTTCCCGGCCTGGATCTCGTCCGCGACGTCCACGAACGGCTTGCGTGGCGCAACCGGCACCTCTGGCGGTTTCAGTTCTGGTACCGGACTGGTGGCCGCTGCCACCAACGGCACCCAGCGCGCCTTCACCAAGACCATGCTCGATACCGCCATTTCCACTTGCTACAACGCCGGCGGCAATCCGACCACGGTGATGGTCTCGCCGTACAACAAGCGCGTTTTCTCGACCTTCATGTCGGACAGCAACGTTGCGCAGCAGCGCTCCGCTGCGAACGGCAAGAAGACCGCCATTGTTGCGGCGGCGGATATGTACCTGTCGGACTTCGGCGAGCTGGCCGTGGTGCCGAACCGGGTAATGCTCAACGCCTCCGCCTCTCGCAACGTGATGGTCATTGACCCGGACTATGTCGCGCGCGGCGTTTTCCGTGCGATGCAGACGGAGAAGCTTGCAAAGACCGGCGACGCCGAAAAGCGGGCTGTCGTGACTGAGTTCTGCTTGGTCATGAAGAACGAGCTCGCTTCCACCGTCATTGCCGACACCTACGGCCTGACCGCCGGCACCTAAGGAAAACGAACATGCCTGTTACTCACTTTCCGATCTCGGTTGCTGATGCGGCGACCTACACTGTGGACCCGGACAATTCCGGCCTGGTTCACTACATGCCGGATCTCACGGCGACCTGCACGATTACTCTGCCGACGCCTCAGACGGGGCTTTGGTTCGAGTTCGCCTATATCGGCGCAGCCGCTGATGCCCAGAACTGGATCATCAGCACCGGCTCGAACACGAATTACTACAAGGGCGGCGTGATCCACATGGACGCCGACGCAGGCGCCGGCACTGACGAGCTTGTGCCTGTCCGAAGCAACGGCAGTTCCAATGCCAAGTTAACCGTTGTGACGCCTGACGTCGGAACGCGCGTGAGGATCGAGTGCGCCGATGGCACGCACTGGAACGTCGTCGGGCATGTTGTCAGCACGACCGTCCCGACCATGGCGGATCTGCCTTAACACGGCTGGGGCGGCCCTACGGGGCCGCTCCTCCTCTACGGAGCAAGCACGAATGGAAGATTGGAAGATCCTCTCGCGCGATGAAGACGGCACCGTGACCTATTTCATGGACATCGGCAACGCGTGGGTGGTCAAGACGGAGACCCCCGTAGATGATCTGCTCGCGGCGAACAGCGAAGATTTCAACAACTCCCTTGGACAGCGTTTCGGCGACGGCAAGGTGGTGTCCCGCCTGCCTCTCAATTTGTTCTTTGACAAGCTGGCCGAGCCGATGAAGCAGCGCGATCGGAAATACATCAAGCGGTTTCTAAACGACTCCAGCCACGCCGCATTCCGTACCTTCAAGGGAAACATCTAGATGACGAACGCTCTAACCCTGACGGAGGCGGCAGAACGCCTCGCTCCCGTCTTTGCTGAAGAGACCGGAACGTCTACGGCCCTGGTATCCAGCCCCAAGGGCAAGTGGTTGTCGCTCGATGACGCCGCGGCGATGCTGTCCGATCGGGTAATCGGCAAGGTGCCTGCGGAGCGCAAGTCAAAGAAAGCCGAGATCACTGTCACTGAAGCCGCAAAGCAGATCGAGACGCCCTTCGCTGATCTGTCCGAGCTGCGGCGGGCTCGAGCTGCCGCTACCCGCAAGCAGCTGGAGCATCACGCGACGCTTACGGATTTCATTGATCGGGCCTTGCCGCTGTTCGACGGCATGGATGACATGGCGGTTCTTTCTAATCCGGACTTCCAGGCCGTGTACGGCTATGCGATTGGCCTCAGGCAGCCTTATGAAGCCGCCTGCAAGGAGGAGGATGAGGCGTGGAAAGCGGAGTGTGCGGCTGAAGTCGAAGCCTTCGAGGCGCTTCGGCCAGATTGGTCAGCAGAAGATACCGAGCGGGTTGTCTCCATGCTGGAAGGTCTTGGCAGCACCAGGGCAGAGCTTCAGCAACTGTGGCTGACACCGACGCCTCTCAAGCTGTCGAGCCCAGTCTGTCAGCAAATCGCAGAGCTCGCGGCCGGCACGAAGGGGCAAGCCGCCATTTCCCATGCACTGGCCGGCGTCGGCTTCAGCGAGGCCGAGATCGGAGCGGCCGTATCGGGGGCAGCGCCGGTGCTTCTGCGCGATCACCGTATCCAGGAACTAGTTGCGAGGGCTTCCGATGCTCACACGCCGGCAGAAGATCGCGAAGCTGCTTGAGAGCCCCAACGAGGGCGAGCGACTTGCAGCGCAAGCGGCCCTGGAGCGGACAGAGGCGGCGCCCCCTGCCCCCGGCTCGCCCGAATGGTGCGCAGCCATGATCGAGCACAAGAACATCGTCTCGGAATGCGCGGTGCGCATCGACACGCCGGGACTGACTGCGGATGAGGTCGCCACGATCCGGCGCTGGGCTCGCTTCATCGGCAAGCCTTGGGAAGACGGCGCGGAAGAGCTGCGGCGCATCCATCAGCGGCTAAACAGAGAGGATCAGGAACAATGTCTGCTGACATCCATGACGAAGGCGTAATCGCGTTGATGCTCGAGCGTCGCTTGGTTGAGGTCGCCTCTGCAGGCCTGGACAGCCAGACCAGCGCTGAGGTGGCCCAGTTGGTCGCGGATGCTCCCAAGCTAACCTTGGCGGGCTTGATCGCTTGTGGCCGCGCCCTGCATGCTGCAGCGGCGGTCTGCTTCGCTCGCGGCGACGTTGACGCAGAACTGCTGCACGACATGGCTCAACGGCTGATCGGGATGGCCTTTGACCAGGTGGCTCTGGCTGAGGAGCCGGTGCCGGCCGGAGCTGTGAGGCATTGACTGTTGGTGTGCAGGCACTGGCCTAGTCGGCATCGCCTTCCAAAACACTTATGGAATAGTCGAAAGTAACCATTCGGCCATTGAGCCATCCCCAATTCTCTGGCTTTGGCTCGAATGGATCTGGCTCAGTGTCCAACGCTGCATGTCGCCACCTCCGGCCCATCTCTAAATACTCTGGAAGGGGCATTATCTCTTTGAGAGGATCGACGGCTCTCTGAATAAGCAGCAAACCACAAGGGGAAACCCAAAGCGCCGGACAGAGCATCTCTCGACGAATATCGTTCGCCTCGTGGTAGAGTTTCGCCTCATACAAATTGCATGCGCGTCCGCGGTGGTTCTTCGCGAACTTGAAGGCATAGCGGCGAGTAACCACCACCGGGGCTCGCGTCGAGCCATACCAGGAAATTCTCATCAGTTCAGGAAACGGCAGCGGAGATAATCGGCCTAAGGTGGGACATAAATTCATAGCCCCGCTTGTCAAAGACACCGACACGGCCACAGCGAAAAAACTCCCTAAGCTGATCCACAAGGATCGAGTGATTTTCCTTATCGATGCCAGCCGCAGTCACCATGGTCGTACGATTGCCAATGTCCACAGCGCTCTTCAGCAGTGTCATGTTCTGTTGATGAAAGCCGAACCCAATCGCTATGATGACCTCTGCTGTATGCATTGCGTTCGAAATTTCCTGCATTTTTTCTGGCTCGTGCGCCTGTTCGGTGTAAGTCATCAATCCGGCGCTGACAGCAGCCAGGTTCGAATTATCGATGTTGTCTAGCCCGAACTCAATCAACGGTAGATCGCGCGCCTGATGTGCTTGCCACGGGAGTCTGCCGAGCGATCCATAGGGGCGAACAACCTTGAGCCTCTCCGTGAGCGTTTCAGCTCTGCCCTTAGTTAGCCTTCCAACATGCTGTAGAGCGTGCACCAGATACTGCTCTAGCACGCGATCGTAGTTGAAGTTGATGACGGTCACGTTTGAAAAGAGTTCGTCCGCCTCCTGCCTTCGCGCAAAACTCAGTGCTACGGACAGAAATTCAGAGAGCCAGGTATTACCCCACCGAGATGGATTGACCCTTCCGTTATGATCAAAACCAACCTTAGATGCCGCCTCATGTCGGAGAAGCGAATACGCGATCGCATGCTTCCCAACAAACACGGCGTTCGGATCATCTGAAAGGTAATGCAGAGCTTCGTCAATGGATAAGAAGCTTGGCAGCGCGGCTGCGACATGGCTGCCGGCAGCCATTAGCTCCGGCCAGTTCTTATTCTGACGCCTGAGAACCTCTTTGAAGCGTATCGGCTCCTCGCCCTGCCCGGGCGCCAGAAGCGCTGCAATCTCAGATTTTAGCTTTTCCCCGGTCGGCATTCCGAACTCTGCGCTAGAACCTGCGCCGAGAATGAAAACTGTCTTCTTGTTAAACATCACCGCCCCCTAGCCCTATTCCAAGCGCAACCGAAGCGCGAGAGCAAGCCGTTATTAGCGGTGGATTGACACCCTGAAGTCTTTGACTGGCCCCGACTCAGGCGCGCCCTTCCGCAGCGCAATTCTGCGCTTTGTGGAGGCGAGCATGGGAGTGACGCTGCACAGGATCACCGACAAGACGGCCGCCCGCTTGATGGAGGGCTTGCGGGTCGGAAAGACGCCACGAGTGTTCTCGATAACGCCCGCGCGGCTGGAGGCCTACCTTCAGGCTAACCCCGAATACGCAGCCGAGGCTCGACCACTACTCGTGGCGAATGCGAAGGCCGCTCTCGATCGAAAGGGCAGCGTTCATCGATTGACGACGCACTGCCGCTCCGGCCTTCATCCAATGACCGGCAACAATGTCGATATTGACGGCACGCACGGGCGGCGCCGCTGCCGGGCATGTCGCCTGCTGAGTGCGGCGAAGGCGTCACCAATGGATGCGGATATCGCGGCGCGAGTGAAGGCCGCTATCGAGCGTGGCGCAAATCTTACTCAGATCACAAAAGGGCGACGCATTGCCGGCAGCGGCAGGTTTGATACGAGCACGTACATCACGTCATTCAAAATCATTAAGCGACACCGTATCGAGCATCCGGAGTTCGACCGCTTCATCATTGAGAATACTCGCGATCCGCTGGCGAGAAGTCAGTTGATGCGCTTTCGAATCGTGCCGGCGAATGCTGCATTCTTCAGTTTGAGGGAGGCTCACCCAGAGATCCCGCCATTTGAGATGAGAGCCGGTGACTACGAGTGGATATTGTCGCTCATAGACCGTCGTTTGCCGCGGGACATGAGAATGGACCTTGCTCAGGATGTGATCGAGTCACTCCTACGGCGGGCGATCAGCAGAGAGCAGGTGCGCCGCCGGATCATGGATTTTGTGTCACAGCATAACCGGACTGTGGGCAACCCCTTGCGGGAAGAGGGCCTGGACGCTGCTACGACGTCGGACGGGCGGCAAACATGGGTTGACGTCATATCGTTCAATCAATGGGAAGCTGGCTCATAGCCAGACGCGCCGAAGCGCCCCCGAAAGGGGTGGATTTTTAACCAAATCAGTGGTGGACTGCCCGTGGGTGTGGAAACCCGGACCGAAATAGGGAGACCCTTGGCGGGGTCTAACCCGAATGCGCGTAGGAGACCTTGGCGGGTATCCTCAGGCGCTTAGGAGCGCTTGGCGGCGCGCCTCAACCTGGCCTTTATGCCGGGGGCGGTGCGTCATGTCCAGAGGGGAAACCCTTAAAAGCGCTGCCGACCAGTCTTTCGGCTGGTTTCCACCCCCCGGCTGCCGGTCTGTTACCGGCGACGGCTGTGGAAAGCCAAACCGAAAGACCAACCATCATGGAAAACGTCAGAGAACTGCCAGCGGACTCCACCCGTGCGATTTTGTCCGGCCTCGGTATCCAACAGCGGGAGCGCGCAAGGGCTCTCAGCGACCTTGCCAGACTCAGGAAAGAGGCATCCGCCGAGATTGAGCGGCTGATCGCCTTCCTGGATGCGTCCGACCCCTATGTCATGACCGAGCTCGAGGACGACATTTCAGCCGACCTGGAGGACGACAGCCCAGCCGAGGACGACGACCCGGCAGAGAATGATCTCGACGACGAGCCGTCCCTCGGAAGCCTCGACCACTACCACAGCCAAGAGCGATGGGCCGCGGGTGGCCGGCGAGACCTCGAGCTAGACCACGCCGAGAGCGGTGTTGGGGACCACGACGGCCTGCTGGAGCAAATCGGGTATCGCGACTGGACCAACACGGTGATGGCATGAAGGAAAATTCTTGGCATCGCCGCCACGCCATCCAGCTTGCCAGCCAACTCCCGGATGGGAATGAGGACGCCATAATTATTCTGCGCCTGATGGAGCGGCTTGTTACCGACTTCCTGGAGGCTCCCGAGCCAACGCAGAAGCCGGCACCAGTAGTGGTGCTGATCGGGGGCAACGAGTGCGCCTGATCCAATCGGCTGTCCCCAAAAGATGCGCCGCCGGGCTCGAAATACAGTGTCCCGGCGGCGGTGTGTTTCGTCCAGCCCCGAGATGGGAAAGCAAAAATCCCGGATACAGATAGGACGCACAGAACCTACGAAGGTTCAGTTTGATCGGACTGCAAATTCAACGGCCCGCCGGTTCACGCTGGCGGGCCTTGCTCTCCGTTGCCGGAACGTTCCTATACTCGGGGACGGCTCTTGGCATAGATCAAGGAATTCAGTCACATAGAACAGGTTGCGAACGCGAACATATTCATAATCGGAACGCCTCAATTTGCGAGGAACCCGCTCCGAGTATTTGCAGTTAAATCGCCGGTTCATTCGTCATGGAGAAGGGCCATGGGAACGCGCCGCAGGGTCCGCCAGACATCGCCGCTAGAATTGCGACTAGCAGAAGAAGCGAAAAACCTACGCGAGCAAGCGAAGAAGCTCCCGCATGGAGCGCAGCGGGAAGCCTTGCTGCGTAGGGCCCGACAAAACGAGGTCGGCGCTCACATGACCGAATGGCTTACGTCGCCCGGGTTGCAGCCGCCGGATTAAAGCGTAAGATTCAGGTGATTTGCGAAACCAAAGGGGGGCAGCGTGACGGCGCCAGACCTCGTTTTCATAATCACCATCGTTGGATTGGGCGCTCTTTCAACAGCCCTCGCATATATGCTGGTGCTGGGCTTATAGATGCGCCCGTATAGACGGGTGAGGCCGCCTTAGCTAGCGCCTCGCTTCGCGCCCATGATCGCAAGCTTTGGATTCCCCCGCTCGAAGTCAGGCCGAACATCGGCACCGCGGCTTCCGCATCCCTGACAGACGAACTTTGGCTCGATATCGGATAGCCGCACCTCATCCGGCCAGCGATCGGCGTCCAGGGCAATGTGCCGACCGCAGTGGCAGTACACCAGCACACCACGAAGGCCCATGCTGCGCATCTCGCCGAACGTGATCTTGAGCGGCCGGCCGTCTGCGTGCGTTGGTGTGTGGCGTTTCGGGCGAGGCATACCGACATCGAAACGCGCCGCTCGCGAGAGTCAAATTATCGATTCCTAGTGGCTTGGAACGAGCGCGAGCTACTGTGCGTCGTGGGTGTTGAGCAGTATCCGCCCTTCCCTTTCGATTGCCTGCTGATACGTCTCGGCCATTTCGAGAAGAGCCGCGCCGGTTGCCGCGTCGGCGTCCTCGGCCATCTCACGACAGGTCGCGGCCATTTGACTCAGCTGAGCCATATGACGCCGACGCAGCCGATTTTGCATTGTACGTTGGATTGTGCGTTGAAGGCGATAAAGGCAGCTAAGTATCTGATTTTGCTGATCTTTTGGCGGAAGGGGTGGGATTCGAACCCACGGTACCCTTGCGGGCACGCCGGTTTTCAAGACCGGTGCCTTAAACCACTCGGCCACCCTTCCAAGCCTGGAATGGCTGTCGCTTAACGCAGTCGACGGCACAAGGCAACGCCAAGTTGGCACCCTCGCCTCCGGCCCATCCGCCCGCCCTCTGTCAGGCGAGCGTCAGCCTGTTCCTCTAGCTTGGCGGCAGGTTCGGCGCCGCCGCGCGCCGACGTCTCGGCAATCCCGACACTGGCGACACCTCCCAGGGCGTCGCCGGTTGCGAGGCCCGGCAGGATTGGTCTCCATAGCCGGGCCTCGTTTTGCGGCACGCAAAAGAAAACGGCGCCCCGTGAGGAGCGCCGCTCGAAGCCTGCCGCGTCCTTGGCGTCAGTAGCCGCAGGATGCGCAGCCCATCTGCACCGGGGCGTAATAGGAATAGCCGGGAGAGACCATCTCGACGCGCTGGCGGGTGGCGTATTGCGGTGGGATGCGCTGGTACTGGACGCTGGGCGGCGCGACCATCACGGTCTGCGGCACCATCACGGTGCGATACTGCGCCGGCGTGCGGTGCGCGACGACGGAGCCCGGCGAGACCATCACGGTTTCGTCGACGGTGCGGTATTGCGGCTGCACGTATTGCTGCTGATAGCAGGTCGTGCACGGCGGCGGCGTGTAGCAATTGTAGCAGCCGGCGGAGGCTGCGCCCGTCATGGAAATCGCGGCGACGGCGGTGGAGAAAACAACGGCGAGAGTACGAGACATTGCGTGTGGTGCCCCAGTTGCCCGAAATGGATTTGCGAAGGTCGGCGCATTATACGCCGCAAAACCTTGCTCTGCCGAACTTCGTCGGGGCATCCTTAATGCGAACGGCCAATCGCGGCGACCCGGTAAGGACTCATTGACCACGCGCATTAACGCGCGCGATCCGAAGTCCGCATGACAAGCGAGAGCGTGATCGCTGCCCGGGCGCGGTCCTCGTTCGAGCGCAATTGCGGAGCGTTCATCCGCCTTCGATGGTCGCGTCTCAACGCCTCGCTGCTCTTTCCAAGAACTCCAGCAGAGAGGGATCGCTCTCCTCGAGTTCGACATAGCGGCGGCGCAGCTCGTCGGCGATTTCGGCCGTGGCATCCCGCGACCATCCCTCCGCGGTATTGAAGGCCACGATACGCGTGGGATGGAGATATTGCCCTTCAGCGAGATGTCTGAGCAGGGTCGCGCGATTGGCGTCCTCCTCGGCCGTCTCACACCAGGCGCGGCCCAGCTGCCGGCCGAAATCATCGAGCACGAGATAGACGTCCCGGTCTGTCGTAATTTGCGGCACGAGTGATGGAGAATGACTCATGGCTCACTCCGATACTGGCAATCCGGACCGTTTCGGACGGATCTCGACACGGCGACCGCTTTGGCCGGATTCGGAAAAACGGATTTTCGGTTATTTTTCCTAGGATGGCATGATTAAATCTAAAATAAAACGGAATTAATAAAAATTAAATAGCAAGATGTGGACAAATGCACTAAGTTGAAGGTGCCTGGCGGGCGAGCCCGCGCGTCGGGTGCCCACTTCGCAAACGGCTCCCGCCTCCACCCCAATAGCCCACGCCCCGGAAGGCGGGGGCCGTTCTTTGCGAACCTCCGTCCCGGCTCCAGATTCCTCCTGCAACGGCGCATCTGCGCAGCTCGCGTGGAGAGCGCGATGCGCTCCGGAGCAATCGATCCAGCCTTGTGGCGCCGCCGATCAGGCGCCTATCTCAAGCGCCGCTTCACCTCGCGCACCGCGCCGCGCGCGGCGCTGGTGGTGAGCGCGGCGTAGGCCTGCAGCGCGGTCGAGACGTTGCGCTTGCGCGCAGCCGGCTGCCAGGCGGCGTCGCCCTTCGCCTCTTCCGCGGCGCGGCGCTTGGCTAGCTCCTCGTCGGAGACCTCCAGGCTGATGCTGCGGTTCGGGATGTCGATCGCGATGCGATCGCCGGTGCGGACCAGACCGATGTTGCCGCCTTCGGCCGCTTCCGGCGACAGATGGCCGATCGACAGGCCCGAGGAGCCCCCGGAGAAACGTCCGTCGGTGACGAGCGCGCAAGCTTTGCCGAGGCCCATCGATTTCAAATAGCTCGTCGGATATAGCATCTCCTGCATGCCGGGGCCGCCGCGCGGGCCTTCGTAGATGATGACCACGATCTCGCCGGCGACCACCTTGCCGCCCAGAATGCCCTCAACGGCGGCGTCCTGGCTTTCGAACACGCGCGCGGGGCCTTCGAATTTCAGGATCGAGGCATCGACGCCCGCGGTCTTCACGATGCAGCCGTCCTGCGCGAGGTTGCCGTAGAGCACGGCAAGCCCGCCGTCCTTGCTGAAGGCGTGCTCGAGGTTGCGCACGACGCCCTTCTCGCGGTCGGCGTCGAGCTCGTCGTAGCGACGCTCCTGGCTGAAGGCGACCTGGGTCGGGATGCCGCCGGGCGAGGCGCGGAAGAAAGTGCGGACCGTCTCGCTCTTGGTCCGCTTGATGTCCCAGCGCTCCAGCGCCTCGTTCATGGTCGGCGCGTGCACGGTCGAGACCGAGGTGTCGATTAGGCCGGCGCGGTCGAGCTCGCCCAGAATGCCCATGATGCCGCCGGCGCGATGCACGTCCTCGACGTGAACGTCGGCTACCGACGGCGCGACCTTGCACAGCACGGGCACGCGGCGCGACAGCCGGTCGATGTCCTTCATGGTGAACTCGACCTGCCCTTCATGGGCGGCGGCGAGCAGATGCAGCACGGTGTTGGTCGAGCCGCCCATGGCGATGTCGAGCGTCATCGCGTTCTCGAACGCCTTGAAATTCGCGACGTTGCGCGGCAGCACGGATGCGTCGTCCTGCTCGTAATAGCGGCGGACGAGATCGACGATGGTGTGACCGGCCTCGACGAACAGGCGCTTGCGGTCGGCATGGGTCGCGACGACGGTGCCGTTGCCGGGCAGCGCGAGGCCAAGCGCCTCGGTCAGGCAGTTCATGGAGTTGGCGGTGAACATGCCCGAGCATGAGCCGCAGGTCGGGCACGCCGAGCGCTCGATCACCTTGACGTCCTCGTCGCTGACTTTGGAATCGGCCGCGGCCACCATGGCGTCGATGAGGTCGACCGCCTTGGTCTTGCCCTGCAGCTTGACCTTGCCGGCCTCCATCGGGCCGCCCGAGACGAACACGGCGGGGATGTTGAGCCTGAGCGCTGCCATCAGCATGCCGGGCGTGATCTTGTCGCAGTTGGAGATGCAGACGAGGCCGTCGGCGCAGTGCGCGTTGGCCATGTATTCGACGCTGTCGGCGATCAACTCGCGCGACGGCAGGCTGTAGAGCATGCCGTCATGGCCCATGGCGATGCCGTCATCCACTGCAATCGTGTTGAATTCCTTGGCGACGCCGCCGGCCTGCTCGATCTCGCGGGCGACGAGCTGGCCGAGGTCCTTGAGGTGGACGTGGCCGGGCACGAACTGGGTGAAGGAGTTGACGACGGCGATGATCGGCTTGCCGAAATCGCCGTCCTTCATGCCCGTCGCGCGCCAGAGGCCGCGGGCACCCGCCATGTTGCGGCCGTGGGTGGTGGTGCGGGAGCGATAGGCTGGCATGGCGGTTTCCGTCCTCGGTTTGACCGGCCGGGCGGGAAAATATGGAGCCGCCTCAGGCCTTTGTCGCCGGATAGCGCACGCCGGGAACGCGCGCAACGGGAACTTGGGCCGGACAGGGCTCCCCTGCTCCCGGCGCGGGCTCTCTCCCGTGCCCCGGCCGAAGTGCAGCGTCTCTTCGACGCTGCGCTGCAGAGCCGGGGCCCATGCGGCAGCGGGTGCTGTGGCCTCCTGGGTCCCGGCTCGCGCTTCGCGCGTCCGGGACATGAGAGCGCCCTACTGCAGCGTCGGATCCAGCCGGTCGCGCAGCCAGTCGCCGATCACGGACACCGCCAGTGTGGTCACGACGATGGTCATGGCCGGGGCCAGCATGATCCAGGGCGCCCGGGTGAGGTATTCGCGGCCATAGCCGACCATGTTGCCGAGGCTGGTCATCGGCGGCTGCACGCCGAGGCCGAGGAAGGACAGGCCCGATTCCATCAGGATCACCTCGGGGAATACCAGCGTGGTTGAGACGATCAGGGTCGAGGCGATGTTGGGCAGGATGTGCCGGAGGTAGATCCGCGGCGGCGTCGCGCCTAACTGGCTGACCGCGGCGGCGTAGCCTTGCGCGTTGGCCGAGATGGCAAGACCCCGCGCGATGCGGGCGTAGCGCTCCCAGCCGAACAGCCCCATCAGGCCGATCAAGAGCGGCAGCGAATTGCCGAAGAAGGCGAGCACAGCGAGGGCCATGATCAGGAAGGGCATGCTGGCCTGAAAGTCGGTCAGCATCAGCACGAGCTGCTCGACGGCGCCGCGGAAATGGGCGGCGAGGAAGCCGAGCGTGGTGCCGACCACGGCCGAGATCGCGGTTGCGCCGAACGCGATCAGCAGCGAGATGCGGATCGAGACGAGCAGCCGCGACAGCACGTCCCGGCCGAGCTCGTCCGTCCCGAGCCAATGCGCGGCATTGCCGGGCGCGGCGAGCCGGTTGCGCAGATCGAGCTGGGTGAAGCCGTAAGGCGCGATCGTCTCGGCAAGGGCCGCAATCATCAGCATCGCGACGATCCAGGTGATCGCGAGCCCGACCGAGAGCGGGATCGCGGGGAGGCTGATGCGGCGGCGCGCGGTATCCTTCAGCGTCGCGTCGGTCATGCGTGGGCTCCTTTCGCGCGCAGCCGCGGGTCGAGGAAGCCGTAGAGGAAATCGACGATCAAATTGGACGTCACCATGGTCATGGCGACGAGCAGCAGGATGCATTGCACGACGGCGAGGTCGCGGTTGGCGACGGCGACGACGAGCAGGCGCCCTACTCCGGGCCAGGAAAATACGCTCTCGACCACGACCGCGCCTGCGATCAGCGTGCCCACCATGAAGCCGAGAATGGTCACGGTCGGGATCGCCGCGTTCGGCAGCGCATGGGACGTCACCACCTTGCGCCACGGCACGCCCTTGGCCGAAGCGGTGCGGATATAGGGCTGGCCCAGCACCTCGAGCATCGCGCTGCGGGTGAAGCGCGCCAGTACGGCCGCGCCGCCGAGGCTCAGCGTCGCAATGGGAAGGATCGCGTGGCGCCAGCTGTCCTGCCCGCCCGAGGGCAGCCAGCCGAGCTGCACGGCGAACACCAGCACGAGCAACAGCGCCAGCACGAAGCTCGGCACGGTGAAGCCGGCAACCGCCGTCATCATCACGGCGCGGTCGATTCCCGAGCCCCGGTGCAGCGCGGCGTAGATGCCGGCGGGAACGCCGAGCGCCACCTTGAACGCAAAGGCCGGCAAGGTCAGCGCCAGCGTCGCCGGGATCCGCTCCAGCACCAGCTCGATCGCCGGGCGGCCATCGCGCATGGAGCGACCGAGTTCGCCCTTGGCGATGGCACCGAAATAATCGAGATACTGAAACCAGATGGGATCATCGAGGCCCCAGGCCTTGCGGAACGCCGCGAGCACCTCCGGCGGCGCTTCCGGTCCCAGGATCATCAGCGCGGGATCGCCGGAGAGCCGCAGCACGACGAAGGCGAAAGTGACGACGAGCACGATCGTGAGCGCCGCGCGTCCAATGCGGATGGCGAAATAGCGCCCCATCAGGCGGCGTCCCGCGTCTCGGCGCCGGTGACGAGGTGACAGGCGACCTGCCTGTTGCCGCCGACAGCAGAGAGAGCCGGCACCTCGCTCGCGCAGCGCGCAACCGCGCGCGGGCAGCGCGGATGGAAGGCGCAGCCTTGGGGACGCGCCGCCGGGTTCGGCGGATCGCCCGCGAGCACGATGCGGCCCGCACTGCGGCGGCCCGGCGCGGGCGAGGCCGAGACCAGCGCCTGCGTATACGGATGCTCCGGCCGCGCGAACAGATCGTCGGCGCTGCCGATCTCGACGATGCGGCCGAGATACATCACGGCGACGACATTGCTGATCTGCCTGACGACGCGCAGATCGTGGCTGATGAACAGCAGCGTCAGCGACAATTGCGCCTGGAGATCGCAGAGCAGGTTCACGACCTGCGCCTGGATCGAGACGTCGAGCGCGCTGACCGGCTCGTCGCAAACCAGGAAATCGGGTTTCGTAGCGAGCGCGCGTGCCAGCACGATGCGCTGACGCTGGCCGCCGGAGAGCGCGCCGGGATAGCGCGCGCCATGCGCCGGTGTCAGCTCGACGGCGCGCAGGAGTTCGCGGACGCGCTCCTCGCGCATCGTGGGCGTGCCGACGCCGTGAATGTCGAGGGGCTCGCGGATTTGCTCCGCGACCGGCAAACGCCGGTCGAGTGCGCCAAGCGGGTCCTGAAAGATCATCTGCATGCGAGCCCGCTGCGCGCGCCATGCCGGCGTGCCCGGCGCAGCCATCGGCTCGCCCTCGAACCTCACCTCGCCGCAATCGGGCGGCTCGAGGCCGAGCACGATACGCCCCGTCGTCGACTTGCCCGAGCCGGACTCGCCGACGAGACCCAACGTCTCGCCTTTGGCAATGGTGAGCGACACACCATCGACGGCATGGACGGCCGTGCTCCGGCCGAACATTCCGGAGCGCATGGAATAGCTGCGTGAGATCGCGGACACCTCGACGAGCGGCCCGCTCATTCGGCGGCGATCCCGAGCAGCGCGCGGCGCGAGGCCTCGGCGCGGATGCAGGCAACGCTGCGGTCGTTTGCGATCGGCGCCAGGGTCGGCGCGGCAAGGCCGCACGGCTCGGACGCCAGGGTGCAACGTGGCGCGAAGGCGCAGCCATCTGGCATGTGCGCGGGATCTGGCACGGTGCCGGGAATGGCCGTGAGCCGGCGGCGCGGGCCATCGAGCGGCGGCAGGGCGCCGATCAGACCTTGTGCATAGGGATGCACGGGATCGGCGAAAAGCTGATTGCTGGGGGCTTCCTCGACGATGCGGCCGGCATATATCACGGCGACGCGGTCGCAGTTCTCGGCGACGACGCCGAGATCGTGGCTGATCAGCACCATCGCCATGCCGAGCTCGCGGCGGACCGTCGAGAGCAGCTCCAGGATCTGCGCCTGGATGGTGGCATCGAGCGCCGTGGTCGGCTCGTCCGCAATCAAGACATCAGGGTTTCCAGCAAGCGCCATCGCGATCATGATGCGCTGAACCTGGCCGCCGGAGAATTCGTGCGGATAGGCCTCTAACCGCCGGCCTGCGTCGGGAATGCCGACGAGATCGAGCAGCCGTCGCGCTTCCGCCTTCACTGCATTGCCTTGGAGATCCCGATGCAGCGCCAGCGCTTCGCAGAGCTGCTTGCGGATGGTCAGCACCGGATTGAGCGCGCTCGCCGGATCCTGGAAGATCATGGCGATGCGCCCGCCCCTGACATGGTCGAGCTCGGCGGCCGGCGCGCCGAGGATCTCGTGCCCCTCGAGCCGCACTGAGCCAGAGATTTGCGCATGGCGCGGCAGCAGCCCGAGCGCGGCAAGCCACGTCACCGACTTGCCCGATCCGGACTCGCCGACGAGGCCAAGGGCCTCGCCCTTGCCAAGAGCGAGATCGACGCGGCGCAGGACCGGCACGCCGCCAAAGGCGACGCACAAGTCCCGGATGCTGACCAGCGGTGTCACCGCTTACGCCTCGAAATTGCCGGCGCGGAAATCCATCGCGAAGGCGGGCGATGCCTTCCACTTGATCGATTTCGGCTTGGCCGTGAAGGTCGCGTTCTGGTGCAGCACCGTGTAGGCGGGGTCTTCGCGTTCGGCGATCTCCAGCATGCGGCGGAACGCCTTCTTGCGCGCAGGCCGGTCGGTCGAGGTCTCCAGGAACTCCGAGAGCTTGTTCAGCTCGACATTGGTCCACTCGCCGATCTGCTGCTGCTGGCCGTTCGGCCCGTGCTGGGCGACCAGCGAGGATACGGGATCGTTGAAGGCGGCCGAGTTCGACCAGTCGCGCACCGCGCGGGTCGGCGCCCGCTCCATGATCTGCGACCAGTTCTCCTTGGTCTCGATCTGCACGTTGAGGCCGACCGACTTCCACATTTCGACCAGCACCTGCGCGGTCGCGACCTGGTTGGTGTAGTAATTGTTGAGCAGGCGATAGGGGATCGGATCGCCCTTGTAATTGGCCTGCTTGAGCAGATCCTGCGCGAGCTTGGGATCGTACGCCGGCACGCTCCAATCGGCGTTGAACATGTCGCCGTAGAATTCCCACTGAAGCCCCTTCGGCACGCGGGTGCGGCCGGCCCACAGGCTGTCGACGATGGCCTGGCGGTCGATCGCATGGGTGAAAGCGCGCCTGACAAGCGGATTCTCGAGCACGGCGTGGTTCTTGTCGAACACGGTCAGGCGGTGATTAAGGATGGTGCCGCCCTGTACTTCGAACGCGGCATTCTTCTCGATGCCGGCGATCTGGTCCGGCGGGATGTCGCAGGCGAACTGGTATTCGCCCGACAGCAGCCCGTTGATGCGGCTCGCGACCTCGGGCACTTCGAGGAAGCGGATGCGCTTGAGCGGCGGGCGGCCGCCCCAATATTCGTCATGGGCTTCCAGCGTCAGCGACACGTCGGGCTTGAGCTCGACAACCCTGTAGGGACCGGTGGTGACAGGCTTGCGCGCCCAGTCGAGATAGCTTGCGGATTCTTCCCAGGCGCGGCGGTTCATGATGTCGGAGCCGTAGCGCATCAAGCGGCCCTCGATCGTGACGTCGGGCGTCGCGTTGTAGAAGCGCACGGTATATTTATCGACGGCATCGACGCGGACGAGGTCGGGCCAGATGCGGCGGGCGACGGCGGGCACATCAGGCGGCAATTCCTTGCCCGGACGCGGCGTCGGGATCTTCTCGAAGGCCTGGATCGTGGAGCGGCTCTTGGCCTCGGTCTCACCGAACATGCGTTCGCGGCTGAAGGTGAAGACGACGTCTTCGGCCGTGAGCTCGTCGCCATTGTGGAACTTGACGCCCTGGCGCAGCTTCAGCTCGACGGTCTGGTCGTCGATGCGGCGCCATTCGGTGGCAAGGCCCGGCACGGCCTCGAGGTTGCCGCGCCAGTTCTTGGAAATCAGGCCTTCCCAGATCGAGGAGAAGAACACGCGCTCGCCGACATTGGACTGCTCGCGCAACACGTCGAGCACATTGGCGTTCGTCACCTTCTGCACGGCGATCGTCACCGACGGACGATTGTCGCCCTGCGCGATGGCAAAGCGCGGCAGGAGCAATGTGCCTGCGGCCGCGCCGCCGGATTTCAGGATGGTTCGACGGGTAAATTTGCTCATGGCGGTAACCCCTGCCCTGGATGATGCGGTTATTCGGCGAGACCGAGCGCGGCGAGATGGGCTGCGCCGGCGCGGACATCGTCGTGATTGCGAAGCTCGAGGATCAGCCGCGGGTTGGAATTCAGCCGTCCCAGCGCTCGGAACACGGCAATCCAGGGGATGTTGCCTTCGCCGGGCGCCCAGTGCCGGTCGGCAAAGCCGTCGGTGTCCTGCAGATGCACATGGGTCAGCATGTCGCCGGCGGTCTCGACATAATAGTCGACCGGCGGCGCGTCGGTGGAGATGTGGGCGTAGTTGGCGTGTCCGGTGTCGAGCGAGACGCGGACCTTGCTGCTTTCGAGCGCCTTGGCGAGGCGCACCCGGTCGCGCGGATCCTTGTCCTCGATGTTCTCGATGACGACCTCGCAGCCGATGGTTTCCGCGCGCGCGATCACCTCGGCAAGCGTCGCCTTGACGCGTTCGACGAGATTGCCGCGATTGTCAGGATAGAGATCGAGATTGTTGTGGTCCCAGGTCGTGAACGGCGAGTGGATCACCATCTGCGTCGCGCCGAGGAACTCGGCGGCATCCAGGCCCTGAAGCAGGCGCTTGGTCACCGCCTGGCGGATCATGGGATCGTGGCTGTCGATCTTGAAACCCCAGAACGGACCGTGGATGCCGAGCCGGCCGGTATGGCCTGAGAGCATCTGCTTGATCTCGCCAGCCGTGCTGCGCCAATCGCTATCGAGCAGATCCGCGCGGAAGAAATCCTGGATTTCGAGATCACGCTGCCTTTCGAGAAGCCAGTCGCGATGCGCGGGGATCGATTTGATGGACAATGCGGCACCCAGCACCGGCTTCGACATGGCTTGCTCCTTCTGTCAGCGACGACGAGGAGCAGCGCTAGACCAGTTCAATGACAGGCCGGTGAAATCGAGGTCCCGCGGCGCCCGGAGATGTGGACATCCTGCCGGCCGCGCGCTCCAGATTCAGGAAACAGCGATCGCAGCGCCGATGCCGAACGAACACTAGCAAGCGGTATTCGTGTCCGTAGTGATCCGGAATGGAAGCCTATCGCGATGTCGCGTACATCGCGGGACATCGATCGGCGGCCAATTCCACGGGCATCACCCTCTGATCGCGCTACATGGGGTTGGGGGACCACATGGGGCGGGGGATTGTAGGCTGGGGCAAGGTGACGAGGTCCGGACTCCTAGGCACTCCGGACCTCGAAACTTTTTAGACTGAACGCAGCAACGCGCCGTCCGGTGGGGCATATCCGGGCGGCGCGTTGTCGTTTCAGCGTGTTCTTCGGTTAGCGTGTCTGCGGCTCGAGTGTGACCGTGCAGTCGCCCTGCCCTTGCGTTGCGACCACGATATTGCCCGCGGGAGCGCCGAGGACGATCGGCGCGGACGAGCCGCCGCCGGGCATCTGGACAATCACGCTCACGGAATCGGTGCGCGCGGTCGATCCCACAGTCGAGGGCTCTGCCTGGGCCACATTGCCCGAGGCGTCACGCCGCATGATCTGGCAGTTCACATTGCTCCCACCGGCTGCCGCCATGCTCGTCGACGACGCGCCGCCGCCCATTTGTGCGCGGGCCCGCGACGGATCGCGGGGCACCTGGCTGACGATGCGATGCGAGCGCGGCTCCACAATGACGACCTCGTCATCCGTCGCGAAGTACTCGTAGTCCCGATATTCCGGCTCAATCGAGACGATCTCGGGCGGAAGACGATGGAGACGCACCCGCGAGGGAATCGTCTCGCCGACCCGGATCGAGATGTTCAGATTGCGCTCCGGCTGCGCCAGGCGTGCGCGGCTGACCGTTTCAGAGATCCGCACCTGCTTCTCGGATGTCACCTGGGTCTGCTGATTGACCTGCGTGTTGGTCTGCGTGGTCTGATTGGCCTGATTGGTCTGCGTGCCCGAAGTGCCAGGCGCGGTCTGCGCATTGTTGGTCGGAGCCGTCCGGCCCGTATCCGTCGCGGTGGCCGGCCTGTTGTTCTGCTGCGCCGGCTGTTGCTCGGCCGCATTGCGTGGCGGCTGGGCCTGGTTGCGCTCGTTCTGGTTGGCAGTTGCCCCAGTGCGCTCGTTCTGCTGGCCAGCCGGGCCGGTCTTGGACTTCTCGGACTCGGCCGTTGATTTCTGCGGCGCTGACTTGTCCTGCTTCGTCTCAGCGCTGCTCTTGCTGTCGCGTCCCGGTTTCGCGCTCTCGGCTTCACGGTTGCGATCGCGCGCAGGCTCGCGCGATTCTTGTGCCTGATCCCTAGCCTTCGGCTGGTTGCGCTCGGCAGCATTGGCAGGCTGGCGCTTGCCGTCATTCGCCTCCTGCTTGGCCGCGCCGCCCTTCTCTTCTCGGCCGGCACCCTGCAGTCGCTCCTGGGCCCCCTGCGCGCGCTCTTGAACACGTTCTTGGGCGCCGCCGCGCTGCGGCGCGGCGCCTTTCGCCGGCTCCTCGGTCCGTCTCGGCTCGTCTCTGCGCTCACCGGGTGCCTGGGCGTAGGCGAAGCCGGAGGCGAGCATCAGTCCGATAGCTGCAGTCGATAACATCAAGTGCTTGCGCATGGTCCCTCTCCTCGACAATTCGCAACAACAGACGCGAACGTTCTGTGGGTGCGAAGGTTCCTGAGCAGGAACGAGGGCCGATCACGCCGCGTTCACATTGCGTCCTTGAGTGTGAGGCGTGCCGTGAATGTCACGGTGGTCTTGCCGACCAGCGCCATGCCTTCGACCTCGGCGCCACCGGCGGAATAGTCACCCGAGAAACCGCAAGTGACCTCCCGGCCGCCGAACGCAAGCATCCTGCCGACGGCCTCGGTGTGCTGATTGACGATCATGTCGCCCCGCCACTTGCCGTTCCGGAACGTGTAGCTGCCGGTGTAGTAGAAGAAGCTGTCGCCGCCCATGATGCGACCATCACTGAGCACGACCACGCCTCTGGCCTGCCCGCGCTTGCCGTCACGCATCTCGATGTCGAAGATGTAGAGGCCGTTGACGACCCCGGCCTCTCCACCCGCTTCCGCCCTGTCCCCGGCCGACATCCGATCATCTCCCCATGTCGATCCGCGCCCCGATCAGCTGGGCACGTTCCGTTCGAGATCTTCGAGCCACGCGGTCGCGCTCGCATCCGACGGCGCGCGCCAGTCGCCACGCGGTGACAGCGACCCGCCGGCCGAGACCTTCGGGCCGTTCGGCATCGCCGAGCGCTTGAACTGGCTGAAGGCAAAGAAGCGGCGCAGGAACACTTCGAGCCAGCGGCGGATCTCGGGAAGGGCATAGGCCTTGCGCCGGTCGTTCGGGAATGCCGGCGGCCATTCGCCCTTGGCGACGTCCTTCCAGGCATGCTGCGCCATGAAGGCGATTTTGGACGGACGCATGCCGAAGCGCAGCGTGTAGAACAGGTTGAAATCCTGCAGCTCGTACGGACCGACGGCCGCTTCGGTGCTCTGCGGCTTCTCGCCGGCCTCGACCGGCACGAGCTCGGGCGAGATTTCGGCCACCAGGATCGAGCCGAGCGTCCGGTTGACCTCGTCGCTGAACTGCTTCGACGAGATCACCCAGCGGATCAGATGTTGGATCAGCGTTTTCGGTACCCCAGAGTTGACGTTGTAATGCGCCATCTGGTCGCCGACGCCATAGGTGCACCAGCCGAGCGCGAGTTCAGAGAGATCGCCGGTCCCGATCACGATGCCGCCGTGATGATTGGCGAGCCTGAACAGATAATCCGTGCGCAGGCCCGCCTGCACGTTCTCGAAGGTGACGTCGTAGACCTTCTCGCCCTGGCCGAAGGGATGGCCGATGTCCTTCAGCATCTGCGTCGCCGTGGTGCGGATGTCGAGCTCCTGCCAGCTCGTGTGCAACGCCTGCATCAGTGCCAGCGCATGGGACTTGCTCTCGCTGCCGGTGGCAAAGCCCGGCATCGTATAGGCCAGGATGTTCTCGCGCGGCAGCCCGAGCAGGTCGACCGCCTTGGCGGCCACGATCAAGGCGTGGGTGGAATCGAGCCCGCCCGAGACGCCGATCACGACGCGCTTGGTGCCGGTGGCGCGCATGCGCTGCACGAGGCCAGCGACCTGGATGTTGTAGGCCTCGTAGCAATCCTGCTCGAGCAGGCTCTCGTCGCTCGGCACGAACGGAAAGCGCTCGACCTTGCGCAGGAAACCGATGTCGGCAGCCGGGGGCTTCAGCGCGAATGTCACCTTGCGGAAAAACGCCTCGCGCTGGCGGCGATTGTCGTCGAACGTGCCCATCAGCGCGCGCTCTTGCCTCAGCAGGTCGAGATCGATGTCGGCAGTGGTGATCTGGCCGCCCTGGCGGAACCGCTCGCCCTCGGCCAGCAGCACGCCGTTCTCGTAGATCGAGGTCTGGCCGTCCCAGGCGAGATCGGTGGTCGATTCCCCTGCCCCGGCGGCCGAGTAGACATAAGCCGCGAGGCAACGCGCCGACGTCGATTGACACAGCAGCGCGCGCGAACGCGCACGGCCGATCGTGATTGGGCTGCCCGAGAGATTGATCAGCACGCTCGCGCCGGCAAGTGCGAGCTCGGACGCCGGCGTCACCGGGATCCACATGTCCTCGCAGATCTCGACGCCGATAGTCAGGCCCGGCACGTCCTCGGCCGAAAACAGGAGGTCGACGCCGAACGGGGCATGCAGCCCGCCAAAGGAGATCGTCTCTCCGACCATGCCGGCGCCGGAGGCGAAATGCCGGCCCTCGTAGAATTCGCGGTAGGTCGGCAGGTAAGTCTTCGGCACCACGCCGAGAATGTTGCCGCGATGAATGACCACGGCGCAGTTGTAGATGCGATGACCAAAGCGCAGCGGCGCGCCGACGATGACGACCGTCATCAGTCCTGCGGAGGCCTCGACGATGCCCAGAAGGCCGCGCTCGACCGCATCGAGCAGCGGATCCTGCTTGACCAGATCTTCGATCGCATAGCCGGACAGGCACAGCTCGGGAAACACGGCGACCGCTACCGACTGCTCGTGGCAGGCATTGGCTGCCGCCAGCACGGCCTTCGCGTTGGCCGAGGCATCGGCGACATGGGACGTGGTGACACAAGCCGCCACGCGCGCAAATCCGTGGGCGTAGATCGAGTGGAAAGTCATCGAGCGCAGTACCCTTGATCTCTTCGCTGCCGAAGCCGGCAGCTCCGGACCTTATGTAGCCCATTGGCCGGGGCCCGTGCAGGCCATCCGCCGTCATGCATAACGGATTTGCAGGAAGGCCGGCCCGGCGCCTGGCGAGTTCAGGCGCTGCGGGCCAGCACGCCGGACAGGTCGTCGCGCAGCCATTCGGCGATCCGAGGCCAGGCATGCGCGTGGGTGCGCGCGCCCATGAACAGGCCGAGGTGGTTGCTCGGCTCGGAAGCCGCCGCAATGAAGACCGGCGGCGTGCCGAGGAGGCCAGCGGTGGCGAGCGCCTGCGCCGCGGGCACGACGTCGTCGTCGAGCCCGGCGAGCAGGAAGACCGGCGCCTTGACGTCGTTCAGATCGACCGTACGGCCAAGAGCAACAAAACTGCCGCCGGCGATCTGGTTCTCCCGGAAAACCCGGTTGACGACCTCCAAATAATATTTGCCTGGCAGATCGAGCGTCTCCGCATTCCAGCGGTCGAAGCGCGCGATCAGGGCCGCACCCTCCTCGTCCGACAGGTCTCTCTGCAATGCCGCTACGATATCGTCGCGGGTTGGCGCCTTGGACCACAAGCGGAGCATCTCCCCGCCGCTGACGTTGCCGCCGCCGCGTGCGACGAGTTGGTCGTAGACCATCTCGGGTGCGTTACGGGTGAGCCGGCACAACGAGGAATCGATCGACAGGTCCACGGGAGCACCGACCAGCACCAGCCGCCGCACCTTGGCCGGGAAGCGCGCCGCATAGAGCAGCGACAGCCAGCCGCCCTGGCACAGGCCGACCAGATCGACCGGCGCGCCGATCTCGTCGATGGCGACGTTGAGATCGCCAAGATAGCTGTCGATCGAGAGATAGCGCATGTCAGGCGTAGCTGACCGCCAATCGGTGAGATAGATCCGGTCAATGCCGCCGTCTTGCAGGGAGCCCACCACGCTGTGGCCGGGCGCGAAATCGGCGATCAGGGCCCGGTGCAGCGCATAGGGCGCGCAGACCAGCACCGGCTGGCCGGACCGCGTCCGCGTGCAATCGCGCAGGCGCATCGTCGCGAGTTCCAACGCAACGCTGTTGGGCGTCGTCCACGGCAGCTTGCGCTCACCCTGCTCTGCCCGGCCGCGCTCGACCCACCAGAAGCAAGCGTCCATGGCGAGCCGGGCCGCCGTAAACGGCCAGAGCAGCGGCTCGTCAGGGGCATGATCCGGTCCGCCCGGCTGTTTGCCGATCTTTTCCACCATGACTTTCTCAAGTCCTTACAGAAACGCCTCGAGGCCGACGACGGAGATGCCGAAGTCCCGAAAACTCTGATGGGCCGCGGCTACCGAGCCGTCGAGATCGATACCGCGGCAGGCGTCCTCGATGACGGCCACTTCCAACCCCGCCTTGCGCGCATCCTCCGCCGAGAAGCGGACGCAGAAGTCGAGCGCGAGACCGGCGACAAAGACAGTCTTCAGCTCACGTTCGCGCAAATACCCGAGCAGGCCCGTCGCCGTCCGATGGTCGTTCTCGAACAGTGCCGAATAGGAATCGATGCCGCGGCGAAACCCCTTGCGCACCACGAGGCTCGGTCTGACGACGTCGAGATCGCGATGGAATTCGGCGCCCGAGGTGCCCTGCACGCAATGCGCCGGCCAGAGCACCTGGGTGCCGTAATCGAGCTCGATGGTCTGGAACGGCTGCTTGCCCGCATGGTTCGGCGCGAACGAGACGTGGTCGCGCGGATGCCAGTCCTGGGTCAGCACGACGTTGGCGAATTTTTGGGCGATTCGGTTGATCGCAGGCACGACCTTCTCGCCGCCGGGAACGGCAAGCGCTCCGCCGGTGCAGAAGTCGTTCTGCACGTCGATCGCCAGCAGCACGTCGCGGTCGGAAATCTTCATCGCCAGTCTCGTTCGATGCGCCGGGCGCGCCGGTGCCAGACCCGTCCCCTCAGTGTCGACCTTCCCGCGCTGCTTCGCAACCGGCGGCACCGTGCGAGGCCTGCGCGAATTGGTCACCGGATGACGGACGGGATGCAACGCTTTGGCCTCGTCCGTGTTGACTAGGCGCATCCAAGGGCGGATTCTCGCACTGTCCGACAGGGCGGATCGGGTCAAAGGCGTGGAGGACAGGGTTGGCGCCGCCGGAAGGCGGTGGCAGCCGCGAAGTCATGAATATCGGCAAGACAGGACAGATTCTTCTCGCCGATATCGGCGGCACCAATGCGCGCTTCGCGCTGAGCCAGAGCGAATTGGGCGGCGGCGATTTCGATCAACTCGGACCGATTGACTATGTGAAGGTCGCCGACTTCCCGACCGTCCGGGAAGCCATCTCGGACGTCCTGGCACGCAGGTCCGGCGGCAAGCCGCCTCAAAGAGCCGTGCTGGCCGTCGCGGGTCCCGTCACCAACAACCGCTGCGTCATGACCAACAGTCCCTGGGTCATCGACGGCAACGAGCTGCAACCGGCTCTCGGCTTCGACAGCGTCCACGTGCTCAACGATTTCGAGGTGGTCGCCTGGTCCCTGCCCGCATTGCAGCCTGCCGATCTGATCCCGCTAGGCGGACAGGATGGCCTGCCCGGAGAGCCGTTGCTGGTGGTCGGACCCGGAACCGGCTTTGGCGTCTCCTGCCTGGTCGACCGCCATGGCGCGCGACTGGCCGTCGTCACCGAAGCCGGACACGCGACGCTGCCGGCGGAGAACGAGCGCGAGGAACGTGTGATCACGTGCTTGCGCCGGCGCCTCGGCCACGTCTCTATCGAGCGTGGCGCGCTCTCGGGTTCCGGGCTGCAAAATCTCTACGAAGCCTTGGCGGAGGTTGACGGCGCTCAGGTGCCGCAGCGCGATGCTGCCGGCATCACCAAGGCCGCCTTGGAGGGCAGTTGTCCCGTCAGCCGCGCGACGCTGGACATGTTTTGCGCCATCCTTGGCTCCGTCGCCAGCAATCTCGCGGTGACGTTCGGCGCCCGCGGCGGTGTCTATATCGCCGGCGGAATCGTGCCGCGCTTTCCCGAGTTCCTGATGGCCTCCGCGTTCCGGGCACGCTTCGAAGCCAAGGGTCGGTTCCAGGACTATTTGCGCAACATTCCAACCAGGCTCGTGATCAAGCCCGATGCGAGCTTCGTCGGCCTGAAGATGTTCGCCGACCACAACGTCGATTGAGGCACGAAAGCTCTCTGCTCGCCGGTTCCAGTATTCACAGTTGATTCAGCGCATGTGCGGTTCCACGCATGAACGCGCTTGCCTGCATGTTCCCGATGAGAAACAATCAGACCGTGTGTGGCGTAGTTGCGGGGGCGTAACATGCGTAAGCAGGATCTGGGTTTCGACTATCACCGCTATCGCCGTCTGCTGAGCGAGGCGGACAACGAAGACAAGCGGCTGGCCCTGATCGACCTCCTGATCGAGGAAAGGGCGCGAGACCGGCTGGCCGCCCAGCGCGCCTCGGACCGCGCGGCCATGACGGCCCATACCATTGCCACCGTGCTGAGGAACGGTCGCAACTGAGACTTGCAATCCGGCTGCGGCAGGCACGAACGCGGGAAACCATTGCAATTCCATTAACGATTTCCCGCAATCCGACGTCAAACTTTTTGCTCTAAGAGTTCCCTCACCTGATGCAATTCAGGATCAACACAGGGGGCAATGAACATGAGCATGATTTCGATCGCCGCGATGCCGGCCGTCGTCGAAACGCGTTTCGCCGATTCGTCCTTCAAAACCATCTTGCTGTTCTGCTGCACGGGTCTGGTCGCCTCGTTCGGCCTGATGGCGCACGGCATCGACCTCGGCGCCGGCCTGATGTGAGACCGCGACAAAGTCCGTCGCCAGATGGCCGCCCCTAACGGGCGGCCATTTTCGTTGGCAATCCCCGCACGGCGTCTTCGCCGTCGCCAGTGCGGCGCCTTCGCCGTCGCTAGTGCTGCGCTTTGACAGGCGCTCCCGGAAACATCGAATCGATCATCGCCTTGAGCTGATCCATTGCGATCGGCTTGCGCAGGATCGGCCTGCGCCGGAGCAAGGACGGCAGCAGCTCGGGGCCGTAACCGGTGGCGAACAGGAACGGTTTGCCGCGGCGCTCGATCAGGTCGGCGACGGGATCGACGTAGACGCCCATGAGATTGATGTCGAGGATGGCCAGATCGTATTGCGCGGTCATGGCGAACGCGCTGGCGTCCCGCACATTGTCCGCTTCTGCAACGACGTGGTGGCCGAGTTCAACCACCATGTCGGCGATCATCATCCGGATCAACGCCTCGTCTTCGACCAGGAAAACGGAGAGTCCGTCCGCCATATCAACCCCGCAGTCAGCTTAGCAAAGGTAACCATACATCAATTGTGGAGAGGATTCACGAATTCGTGGCGGGCGCCGTTAATTCAGACGCGCCCGATCCGATTCAACTTGATCAATCCAATCCGCGCTCGTGGCTCAGGCGCACCATCTCCTGAATGAAGACCTGCTTCTGCTTGTCATCGAGGCTCGAAAAGAGCGGCTCGGCCGCGTCGGCGACGTTGCGCTGGTCAGCGGCCCGGTCGATCAGGAACTGCGACTCGTTGCGCATCTGCTCGATGATGTCATCGGGCGGATCCCGCTTGGCGCGCGCAACCCGCAAGTTGAGCCGCTCCGCGCCATTATGCCCCAGGTAGTGCATGGCGCTCGAGAAGCCATACCAGTGCTTCTCCTGATCGGGCGTGAGGTTCAGCTCGGTCTTGATCCGCTCGATATAGGCATCGCTGTTGGCGACGATCTGTTCGGCGGTCTGCTGGGGCGCGCCGGGCTGGGTGAGGACCGTGACATCTTTATTGTCCTTGCCCTGCGGGGCATTCTTCGCCTCCTTGCTCGCCTTGGCGCCCTTGCCCGCTTTGCCGCTCTTGGCATCCTTGTCCTTGGCCGCGCCCTGCTGCTTGGCATCCTTGCCGGTGTCCTTGCCAGCGTCCTTGGCGGCCGGGGCCTGATTGCCATTGTTGTTGCCGACGCCGAGCACGCCGGTGAAGACGCCGACCACGCCGCCGATTGCGCCGCCGAGCACGCCACCGACCGGACCTGCCGCCTTGTTCCCGGCCGCCGCACCTTCCTGAACGCCTTTGACCAGCCCTTGAGCATTGGCCGCCGCGGCGTTGCCGAGCAGCAGCGCGAGCACGGCCCCTAGCGCAAACCATCGCCGCATGTGAAGCCGCGCTGACGGCGCCGGGTTGATCATTCTCGTCTCCATCGTCGATCTGACTGGCCTGTCGGGCGAGAGCCCTCGCCAATTGCAACTCTATCGTTTCCGCCGCGCCAAGGTCCAGACGCGGCCGATTGCTGTCCACGCCTGAAAAGTCTTTCGCGCGAAGCGGTTATGCAGGCTCATTCGAAACTGCGGCGTAATTGCGCACGGACCGTGCGAGGGCTCGCTCGCACGAAGTGTGCGTCGCAAAATGAACATTTGCGTTGACGCGCGGCGCATGGTCCCGACGTGCAATCAAGTCGGTGTCGGGCACACCATTAGTTCTAGACGAGGAGCCGTTCGGCTTTCTCGACAGACGCGGTCAATCATGATCTGATCGCGCTACCAATTTGCTGCGGCCTGCGTGAATTGTTCACGTCAGCCGACGGCACCAATAAGAAAATCCGACAACAAGAACTCAACAAGAAGTCTCTCAGAGGAAACTCCAACAACAAACACCCAGGCGAGGAAACGAGATGTCACGCAAGACACTGACGCGACGTCAATTTGTGGCTGCCACTGCAATGTCCTCCGCGGCGCTGATCTCGGCGCCCTATGTCCGAGGCGCCTACGCCGCCGGCAAGCTCTCGATCGGCTTCTGGGACCATTGGGTACCCGGCGCCAACAAGGCCTCGACCGATCTCGTCAACGAATGGGCCGCCAAGGAGAAGGTCGAAGTCTCCATCGACTACATCACCAGCAACAACAAGAAGATCGAGCTGACCGCCGCGGCCGAAGCCCAGGCCAAATCCGGTCACGACATCCTTCAGATGCCGAGCTGGTGGCCGCAGGCCTATGCCGAGAATCTCGAGCCGCTCAACGACGTCATGGAGCCGCTGCTCAAGCAGAATGGCGAGGTGAACGGCACCGTCAAATATCTCGGGCAGTCGGGCGGCAAATGGCTCGCAGTGCCCGCGACACCCGGCAGCCAGATCAAGGGCCCCTGCTCCCGCATCGATCTCATGAAGAAGCATGCCGGCATCGACGTGCAGGAGATGTATCCGGCAGGCGGCGCGCCCAAGGTCGAAAACTGGACCATGGAGACCTTCCTGAAGGCAGCCGAGGCTTGCCACAAGGCCGGCGTTCCGTTCGGCATCGGTCTCGGCGAGACCACCGACAGCGTCGACACCGCCGGCGCGATCTTCCAATCGTTCGGCGCCGAGCTCGTCAACGCCAAGGGCGATATCACGGTGAAGACCGATCAGGTTCGCCAGGCCATGGAGTTCTACAAGAAGCTGATCGCGTTTCTGCCGCCAGACGCGCCGTCCTGGGACGACGCTTCGAACAACAAATGGCTGATCTCCGGCCGGGGCGCGATGATCCTCAATCCGCCGAGCGCCTGGGCCGTTGCCAAGCGCGATGCGCCGCAGGTTGCCGAGCAGTGTTGGACGCACGGCTTCCCGTCCGGTCCGAAGGGTCGGTTTGCACCGTACCTGCCCTACTTCTGGGGCGTCTGGAGCTTCGGCAAGAACAAGGAGGCGGCCAAGAGCCTGTTGGTTCATTTGTCCGCGCCATCATCGATCGAGAAATTCGTCGCGGTGAGCGGCGGCTATGACCTGCCGGCCTATGCGAACATGAACAAGTTCAAGACCTGGGAGGAGGAAGGTCCGCCGAAGGGAACGCTCTATCACTATCCGGACCCGCACAAGCATCAGACGCTGTCGATCGCGGCGTCACCCGCGCCGCCCAAGATCGCTCAGCAGATCTACTTCCAGGCGACGCTGACCAAGATGGCGCTGCGTTTTGCGCGCGGCGAGACGATGGATCAGGCGCTCGCCTGGGCCGAGGGCGAGTGCGAAGGCTTCATGCGGAGCTAGGCCGGGGGGTGACAGAGGCGGTTCGCGCCACGTTGCGTGAGCCGCCGTCTCCGATCCTCCAATCCGCGTGACCGCGAAGCCGAGCCTTTGGCGGCTTCGCGGTTGGAGAGTTGCAAGAAAGCTGACTTAAGGAAGCTGACATGGCCGATGTCGTCGTTGAGCGAGGTCACGTCGCCCGTACGACGGGCGCGCGAAAGGGATCGAGCCTGCGCAACGCGCTCGGGCGAAAATCGACGGTTGCGTTCTTCCTGACGCTCCCGCTGATCCTCCTGATCCTGCTGCTCGTGCTCTATCCCGCCCTCTACTCGGTCCACCTCGCGACGCTGAACAAGGCGATGACGAAGTTCGTCGGCCTCAGCAACTTCACTTTCCTGTTCAAGCGCGAGACGTTCTGGATGGTGGTGCGGCAGTCCTGCATCTTCGCCATCACCGCCGTGGTCTTCAAGGCGTTGATCGGCTTCATCGTCGCGCATTTCGTCCACAACATCCCGGCCAAGGGCCAGCGCAAATGGCGCGGCATGCTGCTGGTGCCCTGGGTGATCCCGCCGGCGATGAGCACGCTGGCCTGGCTGTGGCTGTTCGACCCCTCCTACAGCGCCTTCAACTACACGCTGTCCTTCTTCGGTGTCGGGCCGATCCCCTGGCTCGGCGATACCTTCTGGGCACGGTTCTCCGTCATCCTCGTCAACGTGTGGTACGGGGCGCCGTTCTTCATGATCATGTATCTGGCCGCGCTGAAATCCGTGCCCGACCAGTTGTACGAGGCCGCGGAGATCGACGGCGCCAATTGGTGGCAGAAGATCTGGCACATCACCTTGCCGATGATGCGCAACATCATCGCGATCACCACCTTGTTCTCGCTGATCGTCACCTTCGCCAATTTCGACATCGTGCGCATCCTGACATCGGGCGGCCCGCTGGATACGACGCATCTGTTCGCCACCTGGGCGTTCCAGGTCGGCATCCAAAGCAGCGACATTCCGCTCGGCGCCTGCGTCTCTCTGTTCATGGTGCCGATCCTGGCGGTCGCTGCGATCTTCATCCTGCGCGATGTCAACAAACGCGGAAACGAAGCCTGATGAGCACGCTCGCAATCGACAAGGCCGGACCGTCCCGCAAGGTCAAATACGGCAGCATGAGCCGAGACCGCACCTGGGCGCTACGCTGGTCCTATTTCTTCCTGGTGCTGTTCGCCATCTTCTTCCTGACACCGCCGATCTACATGCTGATCACCTCGCTCAAGAGCAGCGCGGAGATATCGGCGGCGACCAATCCCTGGTGGGTGTTTCATCCGACGCTGTCGAACTATGTCGAGCTGTTGAGCTCGAACCAGTTTCTGCGCTTCTTCTGGAATTCGTCGATCATTTCGATCATCGTGGTGATCGTGACCATGATGATCAGCATCCCCGCGGCCTTCGCGCTGGCCCGGATGAAGTTCTGGGGATCGGCGACACTGGCCACCGGCGTCTTCCTCACCTACCTGATTCCGGACAGCCTTCTGTTCATCCCCCTGTTCAAGGTGCTCGGGATGGTCCAGGAGCTGACCGGCATCACGCTGCTCAACCGATGGTACGTTCTGATCTTCATCTATCCGACGCTGACCGTACCGTTCTGCACCTGGATCATGATCGGCTACTTCGCCTCGATCCCGAAGGAGCTGGACGAGGCCGCTCTGATCGACGGCGCCTCCTGGCTCCAGACGCTGACGCGGATCTTCATTCCCGTCGCACTGCCCGGGCTGATCGCCGCCACCATCTTCGCGTTCACGGTGTCCTGGGCTCAGTTCCTCTATCCCCTGGTGTTCACGACGTCGGTGGACCAGCTCGTGCTGCCGGTCGGCATCACCACCACGCTGATCAAGGGCGACGTGTTCAACTGGGGACAGATCATGACCGGCGCGCTGCTCGGCGCTGCGCCGCCGCTGGTCATCTACGCCTTCCTGATGGACTACTACATTGCCGGCCTGACCGCCGGCGCGACAAAGGGTTGATGTCTGATGGCTGACGTTGCTTTGCGGAAGGTAGTTAAGCGTTACGACGATGTCGAAGCCGTGCGCGGCATAGATCTCGACATCGCCGACCATGAGTTCATCGTGTTGGTCGGCCCCTCCGGCTGCGGCAAGTCGACGACGCTGCGCATGATCGCGGGCCTCGAGGACATCAGCGACGGCGACATCATGATCGGCGGCGACGTCGTCAACGACGTGCCGCCGAAAGACCGCGACATCGCGATGGTGTTCCAGAACTACGCGCTCTACCCGCACATGACGGTCGCGGAGAACATGTCGTTCGGATTGCGGCTGAAGCACTATCCCAAGGCGGAGATCAAGGCCCGGGTGACGGAAGCCGCCCGCCTCCTCGACATCACCGACCTGATCGACCGCAAGCCGAAGCAGCTCTCCGGCGGCCAGCGCCAGCGCGTCGCGATGGGCCGCGCCATCGTGCGCAATCCAAAGGTCTTCCTGTTCGACGAGCCGCTGTCCAATCTCGACGCGAAACTCCGCGTGCAGATGCGGATCGAGATCAAGAAGGTCCACCAGAAGGTGCGCACCACCACGGTCTACGTCACCCACGACCAGGTCGAGGCGATGACGCTGGCCGACCGCGTCGTGGTGATGAACAAAGGACGGATCGAGCAGATCGGCACGCCGAACGAGCTCTACCACAAGCCGGCGACGCGCTTCGTCGCGGGCTTCATCGGCTCGCCCGCGATGAACTTCCTGCCGTGCCGGCTCGAGGACGTCGGCGGCACGCTTCAGATCCGACTCACCGACCGCATCGCCTTTGCGCTGCCGCCGGCCCGTGCCGCGCGCTACAATGCGCTGCCGCGCACCGACAAGCTGCTGCTCGGCCTCCGGCCCGAGCATCTCACCGAGTCGCACGCGCATCTGGAGCCCGGCGTCGAGAGTTTCGACACCGTGCTCGACGTCACCGAGCCGATGGGAATGGAGACGCTGGTCTATTTCGGTCTCGACGGCACGCCGGTGTGTGGCCGCGTCAATCCCAATGCCGGCGCCAAGGACGGGGCACCCATGCGTTTGGCGATGGACCTCAATAATATGCACCTGCTAAACGAGGCGACCGGCGTCGTGTTGTGACGCCGGTCCAAGAAACTCGCGCAGGCAGGAGACGATGGCGACCAACAAGAAGAAGATTTTCGTTACGCAAACTTTGTCGCAAGGGGCACGCGCCCTCCTCACCCAGCGGGACGATATCGAGCTCGTCGAGTTTCCGAACCTGATCTCGGCTGGGGATTTCGAGGCCTTGCTGAAGAGCCATGCGCCGGTCCACGGCGTGGCACTCGGCGCCACCGCTTTCGGCGAGACCGAGCTCGAGGCGTCCCGCGGCATGCAGGTGGTGACCCGCATCGGCGTCGGCTATGACGCCGTCGACGTGCCCGCCCTCTCCCGCCGCAAGGTGCCGCTGATGGTTGCGGGCAGCGCGAACTCTCCTTCGGTCGCGGAAGCGGCGCTGTTCATGATGCTGACGCTCGCCAAACGTGCGCAGGAGCTGCATGCCTGCGTCAAGGACGGCAAATGGGCGGACCGGCTCGGCATGCTCCCGTTCGATCTCTACGGCAAGACCGTACTGGTCATCGGCTTCGGTCGCATCGGCAGCCGTACCGCCAAGCGGTGCCTCGCGATGGAAATGAACGTGCAGGTCTACGATCCCTACAAGCCTGCCTCTGAGATCAAGGCCGCCGGCTGCGAACCTGTCACTGACTTCGATGCCGCGCTGCCTCACGCCGATTTCGTCACCATCCACTGCCCGAAGACGCCGGAGACGATCGGCTTGTTTGACGCGGTGCGGATCGGCCGGATGAAGCCGAATTCCTATCTCATCAACACGGCACGCGGCGGCATCGTAAAGGAAGCCGCGCTTTACGACGCCCTGGTCTCCGGCAAGCTCGCCGGCGCCGGCATCGACGTGTTCGAGGCGGAGCCGCCGCCGATCAGCAATGCACTGTTCGCCCTGCCCAACGTCATCATCGCCCCGCACGTTGCCGGCGTGACGGTCGAGGCGGTCCAGCGCATGAGCGAGCAGACCGCGCGCAACATCCTGAGTGTGCTGGACGGCGATCCCATCCGTCAGAACGTCATCAACCACGATGTGCTGGGCTGAACGAACCCGGGGTCGGGCGGGCAATCCCGCCCGCCTTCGGAAGGCCAGAATGCGTCCCATTTTGGTGCAGATCGAGCCCCAACTCAGCCTTAATCAAGCGCGCGTAATGGAGCCGGAAGCGCGGCGGCAGTGGGACAGACTGGCCGGCGCGTCGAGCTGGAGGATGAACCCTTGTCAGAGATCGACCCGACCGACCACGCGCTGGCGACCATCGCCAGCATCCTGGAGCACCCCGAGCCCGTTCTCGTCATTCGCAAGACCGAGACCGAGATCGTCGTCGCCGGAGAGCGCGAGCACATCGACTCCGACGAACAGCAGGTCGTCGACGAGTATTCGGTCGTCGACGAACATCCGTCAGTCGACGAGCATCCGTCAATCGAAGAGCATCCAGTGGTCGAAGAGCAGCCGCTGGTGCCGGAGCACGCCGATGCCGACGGCTACAGTAAGGTCGGCCCCGGCCCGATGGTCGCGATCCGGCTCAAATGGACGGTCCATCGCGGCGATGACGACCAGTTCTACGTCCACGAGACCATCGGCGAGCAATCCGTCCCCGTGGTCAGCGGCCCCATGACGAGCGAGGCCGCGGTGCATTTCGTCGACACGCAGGAGGACGAGGCGCAGCGGCGCTTCGAAGAGCTGCGCAGCGAGATCGCCGGCCGCAGCTCGCTCGCCGATTACGAGCGCAAAGGCGAAGCCTAAAGCGCGATCATCGCGCTTTAGGTTATTGTTTGAGCATGATCCCTCCGGAAAACCGCTTCGCACTTTGCGCTAACGCGGTCCTTCGGGTCCGGATCATGCTCTAGCGCTCGCGCGCACCGAGAAAGTCCCGCTTCACCAGCTCGACGCCGGCGTGCCGCAACAGGTCGTAGGCCGTCGTGACGTGAAAGAAGAACTGCGGGACGCTGAACGTCAGCAACAGCGTCCGCCCGGTGAAGGGCAGCTCGGTGCCGTTCTTCAGAAGAAGACATTCCGTTCCGCCGCCGCATCGATCTCCGCGCGCGGCAGGCTTTCGATGAACTCGATCGCCGTCGCGATGCGCGCCTGGAGCCCGGCCATGTCGTGCTCCAGCACCGGCAACGCCACCGGCTCGCACTGGGCCAGCAAGGCCGGCGCGACGGTGGCATGACGGCAGGCCTCGCCGACCTGCTGCGCCAGATCGTACATGTTCGGCGCCATTCGCATGCCGAGCAGGACCGTCGGGTTGAACTTGCGGGCCTCGGCATAGGCAACGCCCTTGTCGAGCAGTGCGGACAGATTTCGCAAGTAGGGCACGAAGAGGCCGACCGAGGCCTCGTACATCGAGATGGTCACCTCTGAATTCCCTTCAATTGCGCCTCGCCAGCGACGGGCATCTGGTCTAAATCCACACGTCAGGAGCTGCACAATGACAGCTCGGGCATGGGTGGAAAAGAGATGATCGTTCGAAGGGCTGTTCGAATCCTGGCGGCTGTGGCCGTGGCGTTGCTGGCAAACCTTTCGGCCCATGCGCAGCAGGCGCCCTCGCGCCTCGACGAGATCGTCAAGCGCGGCACTCTGCGCGTCGGCATGACTGGCGACTACAAGCCCTTCACCTACCTGGACAAGGCGACGCAGCAGTTCAGCGGCTTCGACGTCGACATGGCGGAAGCGCTCGGCAAGGCGCTCGGGGTCAAGGTCGAGTTCGTGCCGACGGCCTGGCCGAAGCTGATGAAGGATTTCGAGGCCGACCAGTTCGACATCGCCATGGGCGGCGTCTCGGTCACGCTCGACCGGCAGAAAAAGGGCTTCTTCTCGACACCGATCATGCGCGAGGGCAAGACGCCGATCACGCGCTGCGCCGACGTCGGCAAGTACCAGACGCTTCCGGACATCGACAAGAAGGGCACCCGCGTGATCGTCAATCCCGGCGGCACCAACGAGCGTTTCGCACGCGCCAATGTCAAGGACGCCGAGATCACCGTCTTCCCCGACAACACCGTGATCTTCGACGAGATCGCCAAGGGCAACGCCGATCTGATGATGACGGACGCCTCCGAGACGCGCTACCAGCAGAAGCAGCACGCTGGCGTGCTCTGCGCGGTGCATCCCGAAAAACCGTTCGACTTCTCCGAGAAGGCCTACTGGCTCCAGCGCGACGTGGCGCTGAAGGCTTTCGTCGACCAATGGCTGCACATTTCCATGGAAGACGGCAGCTACAAGAAGATCTACGCCGCCTGGTTCGACTGACATGCGAAGGGAATTGGCGGTCGTAATTGTGCTCGGGATCAGCGGGGTCCACGGTGCGCTCGCACAGTCGAAGTTCACACCCGCGACCGGGCCAGCATGCAAGGACGAGTCGACAGACGAGCTCGGTCTCTTTGGACCTGCCCGGGTCCGGCCGGTTACGTGGTGCGCTTTGCCGACGAAGGCAACATCGTATCGGTCACGATTGCGCCTCGGAGCGGAATCGAGAAGGTGTCCGGGCCGACCGCGCAATGGCGCGGCGCCGGCAAGTCGTTTGGCGGAAAGGTGCAATGGATCATGCGTGCCGGCGTACCAAGGGCCGCGGTGATCCGCACCTGGCGACGGGTCGACGACGATGAGAAGGAGCTCCAGGAGCTCTCCGTGTTCGCGATCAGCGGCGCAAATGCCTGCCTCGTTGGTTCGGTCGATGTTCATGCCGACAAGGCGAACGACGCAGCGCTTGCTCGCGCTCAACAGGCGGCCAATGCGGGTTGTCCGCGGAAGTAGACGGGGCACGCTGAATTTCGCTGATCAGGCGCCGAGCGGCGCCCCCCCGCCCAACTCCAGGCAGAGTTCGGCGTTATTGAACCAAGGTCAGCACGAGCACGACTCATACCGAGAACAGTGATCTAGATCACTTTTGAAGATCGAGCCGGGGCGTAAGCGTCGGTCCGGGGACTATCTGCTCAGGAGATGGAAATGAGGAAGCTGTTGGCTGCGGCCGCATTCCTTTTGGCGAGTACAGCTGCTCAAGCACAGTACACTTTCGAATATGGCGGGCGCACCATCCGGATCGATCCGGACCGCGGCACGGTGCAGATCCCGGGCGTGTACGACAACACCGGCCAGGGCAAGGCCAAGAAGGCCAAGAAGAACGAGCAGGCGCCGCAGCAAGCCACCGTCGATCCGCAAGCGCCGGCTGCTCCGGCACCTGCGCCCGCTCCTGCCGCGCCACCCGCCGCCGTGCAGGCGCCCGCGGCTGCGGCCGTAGCGCCGCCTCCTGCGCCGCCGCCGGCTCCGCCGGCGACCACGACCGCCACCAACGCGCCGGCCGATACGGCCGTTGTGCCCCCGCCCGCGCCGCCTCCAGCCCCTGCTCCCGTCGAGCAGCAGGCAGCGCCCGCCGCAGCGCCGCCGCCCGCCCCGACCGTGGCTGTCGCGCCACCGGCGCCGCCTCCGCCACCCGCCCCTGCGCCCATCGCACCAGCCCCCGCCAAGGCGGCCGCAGCCACGCCAGCTCCCGCAGCCGCGCCCACGCGCGATCTCAATTCACCGCTCGGCGTCTGGCTCACCGAGGAGAAGGAAGGCAAGGTCCGCATCGAGCAATGCGGCAGCAATCTGTGCGGCTATTCGGTCGACAGCAAATCGAACCAGAATGGCGAGCAGGTTCTGATCAACATGAAGCCGAACAAGGACCAGAAATGGTCCGGCCGCATCCTCGATCCCAACTCCGGCTCGACCTATGATTCGACGATCGCAATGAAGGGCACCGATCGCCTGCGCGTGCAGGGCTGCGCCTTCGGCGGCATGTTCTGCGGCGGACAGACCTGGACGCGCGTGAATTGAGTTTTGACTCGACGTTCTGATTGAAGAAGGGGCCCGCGATCCGGGCCCCTTTGCTTTTGCCCCGCGCTCAGTTGCGAGGTGCGCCACCTCACACAGCCTGCTGCTCGCGTGACAGCCCTCACATCGCCGGTTCCGCGCCCGTGCCATGTTCCCCGCATGGTCACCCACAGAGGCGTGTCATGAACGGCTTCCGCAAAGGTCTCTTCGCCACCATCGTCGCCATCGCCTTCCCGCTCGCGCAGGTCGATGCTGCGACAAGCACTTTCGACGGCACATGGAATGTCCGCATCTCCTCATCGAGCGAGACCTGCGGCAACGGCGCGACCGTCGCGATCGGCATCAACAACGGGCAGATCGCCTCGAGCAGCACCGCAGTGTCGGCGTCGGGCCGCGTGGCGGACGCCGGCAGCATCAACGTCACCCTGAGCACCGGCATCAAGCGCGCCGTCGGCTTCGGACGACTGAGCGGCACCTCGGGCTCCGGCACCTGGCGCGGCGCGCTGTGCACGGGAACGTGGACGGCGGAGCGGATGTAGGAGGTCTGGTGTCCCGGACGCGCTGCAGCGTGCAACGCTGCTGCGCAGAGCCGGGACCCAGCAGTCTTGGTTGTCGCCGGAAGATTCTGGGTCCCGGATCGGCGACGCATCGCCTTCAGGCGATGCGTCTTGTGCGGGACACGGCGCCTTAGCCCAGCGCGGCCCCATACTCCGCGTCAGTGACCGGCTCCAACCAGGTCGAGTAGACGCCGTCGAGCGCTTCCTGCATGGCGATGTGGCACATGCCGTTGGTCGGCGACGCTCCGTGCCAGTGCAACTCGCCCGGTGGAATCCAGACAGTGTCGCCGGGACGGATCTCCCTGACCGGACCGCCCTTGGTCTGCACGCGCCCGACGCCGGAGATGACGTAGAGCGTCTGCCCGAGCGGATGGTGATGCCAGTTGGTGCGAGCACCCGGCTCGAACGCAACGCGCGAGCAGTTCAGCCGTGCCGGCGCGGGCGCCATGATGACGGGGTCCTGCCACACGGTGCCGGTGAAGTTTTCCTTGGGCGCGCGGCGGGTCGGCCGCGTGCCTGCAACAGTGATCTCCATGGGGGGTCCTCGCTTCCGTTACTTCTTGCTGGCGGCGTAGCGCGCCTTGGTCTCGGCGTTCATGGGATAGAGGCCCGGCAGCACCGCGCCGTTGTTCACCTCGTTGACGATCCAGGCTTCCATGCGCTCCTGCTCGACGCCCTCGTTGAGGACGTGATCGAGCATCGCCTGCGGGATCAGCACGCAGCCGTCCTGGTCGGCGACCACGATGTCGTTCGGAAAAACGGCAACCCCACCGCAGCCGATCGGCTCGCCCCAGCCGACGAAGGTCAGGCCGGCCACGGAGGGCGGCGCGGCATAGCCGTCGCACCACACCGGAAGATTGGTGCCGAGCACGCCCTCGACGTCACGCACGACGCCGTCGGTGACGAGCGCGGTGACGCCGCGCTTCATCATGCGGGCGCAGAGAATGTCGCCGAAGATGCCGGCATCGGTGATGCCCATGGCATCGACCACGGCGATGCATCCCTCCGGCATCGCCTCGATCGCGGTGCGGGTCGAGATCGGCGACGACCAGGATTCCGGCGTCGCCAGATCCTCGCGCGCCGGCACGAAGCGCAGCGTGAAGGCCGGTCCCACCAGGCGCGGCAGGCCCGGACGCAGCGGGCGCGCGCCCCGCATCCACACATTGCGCAGGCCCTTCTTCAGCAGGACCGTGGTGATGGTGGCGGTGGTGATGCCGGCGAGGGTCTTGCGGGCTTCGGGGGACAGCGACATGGACGACAACGAGCTCCGGATGGCGGGAAAGAACGCGCGCATCTTGCGAGCCGCAGCCCTTGCGTCAAGGGCCAAGAGGCCACCAATAACGCAGGGCGGCTGAGCCGTTATGCGACGCGATAACAAGGTCTTATCGCGCCCCCTTGCATTAATTTATTGGACTTGCGGGCGCATTTACGCGAAGCAGGACGAAGCGGAACTCCCACGTCGGGGGCCGCATTCCCGTTTTCGACAGCTCTTCGACAGCTCATGGCCGCGACGCTTCCCCCGCCCCGCCTTCTGCCCAGTGGCGACAGCGCCGTCACGGTCGAGTTCAGCCGCACGATCGATGACACCGCCAACCAGCGCGTGCTGGCGCTCGACAAGACACTCGCGGCAAGCCCCATCGACGGCATCACCGAGACCGTGCCGACCTATCGCTCGCTGCTGGTGCATTACGATCCCGACAAGATCGGTTTCGACGCGCTCGGCGAAAAGATCCTGCCGATCGCCACCCGGCCGTTGCCGCCGGTGACCAAGGCACGCCGCTGGCGCATTCCCGTCGCCTATGGCGGCGAGCACGGCATCGATCTCGAGGATGTCGCCAAGGCGCTGAACACCACGCCGGACGACATTGTTGCCCGTCATGTTGGCGGCGACTACAAGGTTGCCATGATCGGCTTCACGCCGGGCTGGTCCTATCTCAGCGGCCTCGACACATCCCTGCACATGTCGCGGCGGCAAAATCCGCGGCTGCTGACGCCCGCCGGCACGATCTCGATCGGCGGCATCCAGGCCGGGATCCAGTGCCTCGCCGCGCCGAGCGGCTGGCATCTGCTCGGCCGCACGCCTGTCAGAACCTATCAGCTCCACCGCAACCCGACCTTCCTCACCGAGCCCGGTGATCGCGTGACGTTCTTCGCCATCGACCACAAGACCTTCGAGGAGCTGGACCGCGCCGCGGAAGCCGGCGAGATCGTCGCCGAGCAGGTGGACGCATGAGCCGGCTCGTCATCGCCAGCGTCGGCCCTGCAAGCTCCGTCCAGGATGGCGGCCGCCTCGGCGCGCAGCGCTACGGCTTGACGGTGAGCGGGGCGATGGACCGACTGTCGCTGGCCGCGGCGAATACGCTGGTCGGCAACGAGCCGTTCGCGGCCGCCGTCGAGATCGGCCCGTTCGGCGCCTCTTTCACCGCGCGTGACGGCGCCGTGCGCGTCGCGATCTCTGGCGCGCCGCGCAATGCGGACGTCGCCGGGAGCCCCCTCGCCATGGACACGTCGGTGACGCTGAAGGACGGCGAGACGCTGACGCTGGGCTTTGCCCGCGGCGGCGCCTTCACCTATCTGGCGATCGAAGGCGCCATCAAGGGCGAGCCGGTGTTCGGCAGTCTCGCGGTCAATGCCCGCGCGGGGCTCGGCAGCCCCTACCCGCGCCCGCTGCAGGCTGGCGACGAGTTCACCGTTGACGCCGCGAGCGGCGCGCCGGAGCTGCGGATCGAGCTGCCGAAGTCAGCGAGCGGCCCGATCCGTGTGGTGCTGGGCCCGCAGGACGACGAGTTCGACGACGCCAACAAGGCGCTGTTCCTAGGAAGCGAGTGGAAGATCTCGGCGACCTCCGACCGCATGGGCTATCGGCTCGAGGGCCCCGCCATCAAGCATCTGCACGGCCACAACATCGTTTCTGACGGCACCGTCAACGGCAGCATCCAGGTGCCCGGCAACGGCGCGCCGATCGCCCTGATGATGGATCGCGGCACCTCCGGCGGCTATCCAAAGATCGCAACCGTGATCACGGCCGACGTCGGCCGCCTCGCGCAGACCTCGGCGGGAACGGCATTCCGCTTCAAGGCCGTCAGCGTGGCCGAGGCGCAGGACGAGGCGAAGAAATTCGCGCAACTGATCCGGACCCTGCCCGATCGCCTGCACTCTTCCGACACCGTCGCACTCAACATCGAGGCGCTCAGCGATGCCAACGTCGCGGGCTATGCCGTGAGCGCTGTCGATGCCGGGACCTGGCAGGTCACCGAGGAGCCTTAAGGCAACAACAAAACCAGAGGCGGAGAGGACCCATGAAGACAGTCGACCTCAATTGCGACCTCGGCGAAGGTTTTGGCGCGTGGGAGATGGGCAACGACGCCGCGATGATCGAGCTGGCAAGCTCGGTCAATGTCGCCTGCGGCTTCCATGCCGGCGATCCCGACATCATGCGCCGGACGGTGGAGCTGGCGAAGGCGCGCGGCGTCTCGGTCGGCGCCCATCCGGGCTACCGCGACCTGCACGGCTTCGGCCGGCATCCGATCGCGGGCCTGAAGGCCTCCGAGATCGAGAACCTCGTCGCCTACCAGATCGGCGCGCTTCAGGCGATCGCGACTGCCGCCGGCCACAAGGTCACCCATGTGAAGGCGCATGGCGCGCTCTCCAACGTCGCCTGCGAGGACGACATGACGGCGAAGGCGATCGCCGCCGGCATCAGGGCGGTCGACCCCAGCCTGATCTTCGTCGTGCTCGCCAATTCGAAGCTGGTGAAGGCCGGCGAAGCGGCCAACCTGCCGATGGTGCACGAGGTGTTCGCCGACCGCGCCTATGAGGACGACGGCAATCTCGTCTCGCGCAAGAAGCCCGGCGCAGTGCTGCACGATGCCAAGGCGATCGCCGATCGCGTGGTGCGCATGGTGCAGGACGGCGCGGTGGTCTCGGTGACCGGCAAGGTGATCAAGATGCGCACGGACACGGTGTGCATCCATGGCGACACGCCGGGCGCGGTCGACATCGCGCGCGGCTTGCGTCAGGCGTTGAAGGCTGCGGGGATCGAGGTGGCGCCGTTCAAGCGCGGGTGAGGTATCACAGGTGCCGTAGGGTGGGCAAAGGCGCACAGCGCCGTGCCCACGATCTCTGCATGATTGAGACAGGTGGTGGGCACGCTTCGCTTTGCCCACCCTACGAGTGCGTCCAACTTCGCTAGAACGGATGCACCGACAACGAGCCGAGCACGATGGCCGCGATAACCGCAAACGCGCTGTAGAGCGCCAGATGATGGGCGTTCGCCCGGGTCTGCCGCGAGAGCGAGCGCGCGTAGAAATGCAGTCTGGCTTCCGCCGATACTTCGCGCATGGTCGATCTCCAACGCCCCATTTGCGGGATTATGAGGGATCAACCAGGGCGGGAGGCAAGATGGTGGTGCAAATAGCGATGCGGGTTCTCTCGATAAGCCCCGTCGTGGGCGCAAATTCTCTTCGTCGACCGATTCCGAGAATCTTATTCGTTAAGATTCAAGCCAGTTGGAACCGGGCGGATGACAATGAGATGACGGCTCTCGTAGGGTGGGTTAGCGCAGCGTAACCCACCATGCTCGCGTACTCTCGAACGAAGTTGGTGGGTTACGCCTTCGGCTAACCCACCTTACGCAGCCATGCCTCAGTACACGTCGGCCTGGAAGCGGCCCGTCTTCTTGAGCTCGGCGACAAAACTGACGGCCTCGTCGGTCGAACGTGCGCCGAACTGGGCGACGATGTCGACCAGCGCGCGCTCGACGTCCTTGGCCATGCGCTTGGCATCGCCGCAGATGTAGAGATGCGCGCCTTCGGCGAGCCAGGTCCAGACCTCGCGGCCAACCTCCCGCATGCGATCCTGCACATAGAACTTCTTCTCGCCGTCGCGCGACCAGGCCAGCGACATGCGCGTCAGCAGACCCGAGGTCTTCATCGCATTGAGCTCCTCCTGGTAGAAGAAGTCGCAATCGCTGCGCTGATGGCCGAAGAACAGCCAATTCTTGCCGGGCGCGCCGGTGGCCTTGCGATCAAGCAGGAAGGCCCGGAACGGCGCGATGCCGGTGCCGGGGCCGATCATGATGACGGGCGTCTTCGGATCCTGCGGCAGGCCGAAGCCGTGCGCTTTCTGCACGTAGACATTGAGATTCTCGCCCTCGTTGATGCGTTCGCCGAGGAAGGTCGAGGCGACGCCGAGACGCTTGCGCTTGCCGATGACGTAGCGCACGGAATCCACCGTCAACGACAGCTTTCCGGGCGTGGCATTGTGCGAGGAGGAGATCGAATAGAGCCGCGGCTGGAGCGGCTCCAGCGCTTCGACGAAGGCCTCCGGATGCGGCCGCGTGCCGGAAAACTTCTGCAGCGCCGCCATCACGTCGAGAGTTGCGGCATCACCATCGGGATCCTCCCCCTGCGCCAGCGCCCGCGCCTTCTCGCGCGCCGCACCGCCGGTGATGAAGGAGATCAGCTCGAACAACGTGTCGGGTGCCGGCGACAGCGAGACGTCGTCGATCAGCACCTCGCGCAGCGTCTTGCCGTTGACCTTGGTGGTGTGGGAAGCGCCCAGCAGCGCGATGATCTGGTCGACGAGGCCGACATCGTTGCGCGCGAACACACCAAAGCTGTCGCCGACGACGTAGTCGAGCTTGCTCTCGGAAAGATCGAACTCGACGTGATAAGTTTCCTTCTCCGACTTTCCCTTGTTGAGCAGGCGGCGCGACAGGAAGGTCGCGGCAACAGGGTTGTCGCGCGAGCGGCCGGGCTCTGCGATCGTCACCGTCACGGCCGGCGCCGGAGCGTCCGGCTTGTCCGCTGCTTTGGCCGCCGGGGCCTTGTCGAGCTCCTCGTACAGCGACTTCAGCATCCGCGCGGTTTCCTTGCCGCCGGGAACGCAGAGATTGAGCCGCGCTTCGCTACGGCCTGCGATCGCTTCCGAATAGTCATGGCAATTGTAGCCGCACTGACCGCAATCCTGCTGCGCCATCGCCGCCATCATCTTGCGGCGCACGGGGCGCCCCTCGGCGAGCTTCATCCGGTCGGCAATCGGCATGGTCTGGTCGTGCCAGGGCGCTTCGCCGTCGTCGCCGTCACCGGTTGCGCCTTGCATGACGGCGGCGCCCTGCTCCGCCGACAGCGGCGCGGCGACGTCAGGCGACAGCAGGCCGGCGAAGAAGCCGTTCAGCCAGGAGCGCTGCGCATCGGAGAACGGTGCGCTGGCGGGAATGATGTCGAGCCTGGGCGGAGGGGTGATCTGGTTCATGCGGACACCTGTGCATCGGCAAGCTTGCGCAGCGTTTCGCCGTCATGGCGGCGCGCAAAGGAGAGGAAGGTTTCGTCGGCAGACGCGCGATGGGCGATATAGGCCTTGAGCAGTGCCTCGACCGTCTTCGGCGCGTCCTCGGCCTTGAGGTCGTGATAGACCTCCTGCCCGACATCGGCGTCGGGACCGAAACCGCCGCCGGTGAAGAGGTGATATCCCTCGACCGTGTCGTCCTCGTTGACAGGCACGCGCGCACCGATCAGGCCGATGTCGCTGATGTAGTGCTGCGCGCAGGAATGATGGCAGCCGGTGACGTGGATGTTGACCGGCTTGTCCATGGCAACGCGCGGCTCGCACCAGTCACCGATCTCGGCGGCATGGCGCTTGGTATTCGCGGCGGCGAAGCGGCAGCCGGCATTGCCGGTGCAGGCGATCAGGCCGGCGCGGATGTGCGAGGCTTCGACCGCGAGCCCGATCTGCTTGATGGCCGCGACCGCGAGATCGACGTTCTCGTCGCGCACGCCCGAAATCAGCAGGTTCTGCCAGACCGTCAACCGGATCTCGCCGTCGCCGAGATCGCGCGAAACCTTGGCAAGACCCCGCATCTGCTCGCAGCTGAGCTTGCCAAGCGTCAGCGACACGCCGATCCAGTTGAGGCCGTCCTGCTTCTGCTTGTGCACGCCGACATGCGCCATGCGGTCTGCTGCGGGGCGCGGGAGAAACGCCTCTTCCGGCACGCGCGTGAACGGCGTCTTCAGCCGTTCCTCGACCAGCTTGAGGAAGCCGTCATGGCCCATGGCGTCGAGCACATATTTGAGCCGGGCCTTGTTGCGGTTGGTGCGGTCACCATGGTCGATGAACACGCGCACGATCGCGTCGGCAACAGCGGTCGCCTGCTCCGGCTTGACGATGATGCCGGAATATTTGGCAAAATCCTTGTGACCGGTGATGCCGCCGAGGCCGAGCCGGAACCAGATTCCGGGCTCGACGCCGAAACCGTCCTTCACCTCATAGGCCGTGAAGGCGATGTCGTTGGTCTCTTCAAGCACGGCGATTTTGCCGGCGCCGTCGAAGGCGACGTTGAACTTGCGCGGCAGGCCGTAGAGCGAGCGATCGTTGAGGATGTGGTAGTGCCATTCGCGTGCATAGGGCCGCGTGTCGATGATTTCCTGCGGATCGATGCCCGCCGTCGGCGTGCCCGTCACGTTGCGGATGTTGTCGGCGCCGGAGCCGCGCGAGCACAGGCCGAGGTCCTGGATGCCCTCGATCAGCTTCACCGCGTTCTTCGGCGGGATCTCGCGGAGCTGGAGATTGGCGCGCGTCGTGACGTGGCTATAGGGGCCGCACAGCTCGTCGGCGAGGTCGGCAAGGCCCGACATCTGCCAGTGCTTCATGATGCCGTTCGGAATCCGCAGGCGGCTCATATAGGAGTCCTGCGTCGGCGCGACGTAGAAGATGCCGTAATAGCGCCAGCGGAAATTGTCCGCCGGGCTCGGCGGCGTGTTGTCGAGCGCCTGCTGGCGCAGCCGCGGATAGGCATCGAACGGATGCTCGTCGCGCTTGAACTTTTCCTGGTCGGCTAGCTTCTTGCCGGACGCGATGACCTTGTCCTGCGCCTTGATGTGCACGGCATCGGGACCCGTCGGCTCGGTGCTCGCCTTGCCGGCGGCGGCGCCGCCGAGACCGCGCCCGACCTTGCTGATCTGCAAACCGGTCGTGAAGCCTTCGAGATAGCGTTTCTGCTCGTCGGTAAAGTCGACTGCGAGCGTATCGATTTTCATGGTCGGTAACGAAGCTCCTGCGGCCACCCGGGTGGCATCGACGGACATTGGCGCGACCCGCGAGGAACTGGGCTGGCCCTGAGAGCCGGCTTCGCTACCCGACGGTCCGATCAGCTTCGTTGCTGCGGGACTCGGCTCAGCAGGCACCTGTGACAAGCTGGCCGCACTGCAACATTCAAGTTGCGTGCCAGCTTGGGCAAAATGGAAAGATCTATCTTTTCAGCTGATTAGGCGCTCGCCCTGAAAATCCCGGGCGGCGCACTTTCACGAAATTCGAGCACCATGATTAATATTTAGGCGATGGACCTGCGTGCTCAAAAACAATGCAAATCCCGAATCAGCCCTTCCAGCGCCCAACATCGAAGGCCTCGAGATGCCCCGGGATGTTGTCGGGATCAAAAACCGGGCCGGCGAATGCCCCGAACGCCGCGGGCGCCTGTTCGGGCGACCGGCGGCCGAGGGCCGCATCGTAAAGGTCCGGCCTGAACACGGCCATCGCCGTCTTGACACCCTCGGGGCTAAGCGCGGTCTGCCCCCAACGCACCATCTGCGCATAGAGCCAGGCGGCCTGAACCGGATCGGGGCACCCCGCCTCTTCCCGCCCCACCAGGAGGTAGCGGCCGCTTTCGCGGAAGGTTCCGTCCGGGGAAATCTTCAGGCGTCCCGTCAGGGTGCGCTGGATGACTTCGGCGTCGACGCCGATCCGCTCGGGCTGCGCCAGGATATGCGCCGCCTCGGCGAGGTTCGCAGGGTTCTCGATGAACTCGGCCCCCTTCACCGCCGCGCGCACCAGGCCGGCGACCACGTCCGGATGCGTGTCGGCCCAGACCTGGCGAACCGCCAGCACCTTCTCCGCGGCATGCGCCAGGATGTCGGAGACGAAATGCAGAATGTGACCGATGCCAAGATCCACCGCGACCGAATTCCAGGGCGCGCCGACGCAGAATGCATCAACATGGCCATTGGCGAGACTGTCGACCATGTAAGGCGGCGGCAACACAACGAGACGCACGTCCTCGTCGGGATCGACGCCGGCCGCGGCCATCCAGAACCGCAGCTGGTAATTATGGGTCGAGAACGGGAAGGTCATGCCGAAGGTGAGCGGATCCACGCCGGCCTTGCGGCGCTTGGCGACCACCCGTGCCAGCGCTTTCGCCGTGGCGAGCGGATCGAAGCGATCGCCATCGATCTCCTCCATCAGGGCAGTATGGAGCGCCGGCGAGACCGTAATCGCATTGCCGTTGATACCGAGATTGAAGGGCGCGGCGATGGGCACCTTGACGTGGCCGAGCCCGAGCGAGGACGCGATCGCCACGGGCGCCAAGAGATGCGCCGCGTCGAACAGGCCGATATTGAGCTTGTCGCGAACGTTGGACCAGGAGACTTCGCGCACCAGCTCGACGTCGAGCCCCTCGGCAGCGGTGAATCCCTTGTCGACGGCAACGATCAGGGCTGCGGCATCGACCAGCGGAATGAACCCGATGCGGAGGGGAGCAGTCATTTCAGCATCTCCGACGCGGTGATGATCGATTGCGCGATCTCGCCGATTTTCTTCTTCTCGCGCATCGCCGTGGAGCGCAGCAGCACATAGGCCTCGTCCTCGGTGAGGCCCTTCACCTTCATCAGGATGCCCTTGGCGCGTTCGATGATCTTGCGGTCCTCGAGCTGCGACTTGGTGCGCTCCAGCTCTTCCTGGAGCTTGGCGAAGGCGTTGAAGCGCGACACGCAGAGGTCGAGGATCGGCTTGATGCGCTCCTTCTTCAACCCGTCGACGATGTAGGCGGATACCCCCGCCTCGACCGAGGCCTGGATCGAGGCTGAATCGCTCTGGTCGACGAACATCGCGATCGGCCGTTTCACGGCGCGGCTGACCTGGAACATCGCCTCCAGCACGTCGCGGCTGGGGTTCTCCAGATCGATCAGGATGATGTCGGGGTCCACCGCATAAATACGGGCGAGCAGGCTCTGCATCTCGCGGATATGGACCACTTGCGTGAATCCGGCCTCCCGCAATCCCTCCTCCAGGATCGCAGCCCGGATCGGGCTTTCGTCGACGATTACGATTTTGGGCGACTGTTCGGCGCTCATAGCTCACTCACGGCAGGTGATTCATCCATAGCACGCCGGAACGACCTGCAAAGGGTTGTAATTGTGGGCAATTGGGACTAGCTCAGGCCGGTCAATCAGGCAGATTTGGATATGGATCAGACGGCTGCGCCCAAGGTCAGCTTCGTGTCGCTCGGGTGTCCCAAGGCATTGGTGGATTCCGAGCGTATCATCACGCGCCTGCGCGCCGAGGGCTATGAGCTTGCCCGCAAGCATGACGGGGCAGATATCGTCATCGTCAACACCTGCGGCTTCCTCGACAGCGCCAAGCAGGAATCGCTCTCGGCGATCGGCGAGGCCATGGCCGAGAACGGCAAGGTGATCGTTACAGGCTGCATGGGCGCGGAACCCGAGCAGATCGAGCAGGCCTATCCGGGTGTGCTCTCCATCACCGGCCCGCAGCAATATGAGAGCGTGCTCGATGCCGTGCACCGCGCGCTGCCGCCCGCCCACAATCCGCATCTCGACCTGGTGCCGCCGCAGGGCATCAAGCTGACGCCGCGCCACTACGCGTATTTGAAGATCTCCGAAGGCTGCAACAACCGCTGCACGTTCTGCATCATCCCGAAGCTGCGCGGCGATCTGGTCTCGCGCCCCGCCAATGACGTGCTGCGCGAGGCCGAGCGCCTGGTCGGTGCCGGCGTCAAGGAGCTCCTGGTGATCTCGCAGGACACCTCGGCCTATGGCGTCGATCTCAAATATGCCGAGAGCCCGTGGAAGGATCGCCAGGTCCGCGCCAGATTCCTCGATCTCGCGCGTGAGCTCGGCGAACTCGGCGCGTGGGTGCGGCTGCAATATGTCTACCCCTACCCGCATGTCGACGAGGTCATCGCGCTGATGAATGAGGGCAAGGTGTTGCCCTATCTCGACATCCCGTTCCAGCATGCGAGCCCCGAGGTGCTGAAGGCGATGAAGCGCCCGGCGGCGCAGGACAAGACACTGGCGCGGATCAAGCGCTGGCGCGAGGAATGTCCGGATCTCGCACTTCGCTCGACCTTCATCGTCGGCTTCCCCGGCGAGACCGACGCCGACTTCGCCTATCTGCTCGACTGGCTGGACGAAGCCGAGATCGACCGCCTCGGCTGCTTCAAATACGAGCCGGTTGCCGGCGCCACGTCGAATGCAATCGAGAACCCGGTGCCGGAAGAGGTCAAGCAGGAGCGCTACAACGCGCTGATGGCCCGCCAGCAGAAGATCTCCGCGCGCCGGCTCAAGCGCAAAGTCGGCACCCGCCAGCAGATCATCATCGACGAGGTCGGCCCAACGGTGGCCAAGGGCCGCTCCAAGGCCGACGCGCCGGAGATCGACGGCGCGGTCTATCTCACCAGCCGCCGCCCCTTACGCGTCGGCGAGATCGTCACCGCGAAGATCGAGCGCGCCGACCAATACGATCTGCACGGCAGCGTCGCAGGCTTCTAGTCCCGCGAGGCCATGCACCTAATCATCTCGAGTGTCGTCGCATCGAAGCTTGCTCGAAGCCCGGCCAACCGAGACCTTACCAATCGGCCTTGCGGCAGAGCTAACGCTTCATCGCGACGCACGGCCCGTATTGGCGGCGCTGTCCCTGACCGACGACGCCGTTTGCACTGACGTTGCTTCCCCCTGTGATCTTCTTGGCCTTGCCAGGGCCACACTCCACGTAGACGACTTGCCCAGCGCCAAGCTGCCCCGGAGGCGGTTCAGTTTTCATGACCACTTGCGCCAAGGCGGACTGCGAAGCGAAGACGACCGCAGCCAGTACACTCAATCGTAGAATTTTCATCAGCAATCCCCCCAAAAAAACGACCGGAGGATAGCGGCTTCTCAAGAATCCACAAGCGGAGGTTGCCGTCCCCAATGCGACTTGCAGCGCGCCAATTCGGAAAGCGAAGTAGCAATTGCGCTCCGACCGATTGTCAAACAGTGCAGTCACACCTAGAGTTCTTTGCATATTTCAAGCAGGAGAATTCATGCGTGCGATCGCTCTGGCCCTCGTTCTCGGGCTCGCCACGACCGGTCAGGCCCTGGCCCAGAAGGCATCGCAGCCAAAAGCGAAAGGCAAGACGTGCACCTACGATCAGTGCGTCGCTGTAAACAAAGCGCGTGGTTGGGAGAGCGCCGCGGTTAGTCGCTGGTGCAGCGCCAACCCGGGTAAATGTGACAACTAAGAACTATCGATCTTTGTCGTCAGCACCTCTTGCGGATCACCGTCGTATGGCAACGGTGCGGGCAGCTCGGTCGAGCCCGCCAAAGCTAAGCCGCACATTCAACGCAAGCAAAGAACGGCAATTAGAGCCGCTCGTCAAACCAGCCATTTCGGCACCCAGCGCTCAGGGCGCGGAGCACGGGCGAGATCGGCCTGTGCTTCGGACAATGTCGCGGGCTCGCCGTCGATCGTCGGGCGTACATCGTATTCGAAATTGGGCATGACGCGGCCGTCCGCATAGAGCCCAAAATTCATCGCGTACCACAGCCCAAGCTCGGGCTGCGCACGACGCATCTCCTCGCGCAGATCGCGCAGCAGGGATTCGATTGATGCAGCTTCCTCGAACGGCTGGGGCCCGCGCGAGAGCACGCGCGCCTCGTACTGCTTGCCGACAATCGCGATCTCGAAGCGCGTCTTGTCCCAGGGCTTCTTGCCCTTGGGCAGATGCGCGGCCAGCCGCCAGCCGAGCTCGGCCATCAGCCGGTGATTGGCCCAATAGTCTTCGCGATCCCGGCTCCACTTTTCCACGAAGCCGCGAAAGTCGGGCAGCTCGGACGAATTGTCGTCCGGCGTCATCGGCTCGCCATGCGGTCGTCCGGCGAGCCACTGCGCGAGCTCGACCGTCTGGCACTCGACCTCGTCATGCGGCTTGAGATCGCTCCAGGCATTGTCGAATTGTTGCGACGTCAGTTTGGCGAGCAGACCATCGAGGCTCGGCGCCAGCAATTCGTAGTCGCCCTCCGACCCCAGTCCCACGATCGGCGGATTGTCGCGGTCGAGACCTGCGCCGTACCAGCCGCCGACGGCCGAACCATCCGGCAGCCGCATGAACAGCGAAAACCTGTCCCGCAGGGAACTGCCGTCGATGATCGGTGCGTGATCGGAGAACTGCCCCTGCAAGGAGAAGCAGCCGACGCTGCCCCACGGGCGCCCGTTGAGCCATGCGGCAAAGTCGACCAGCAGCGGAGGCGCTTCGATGCCCGGCGGAAACGCGCCGCGAATGCTGTCGAGGTCGATCGGATAAGGCGTATCGGACAAGGCTGAAAACTGTCTGGTTGGTCCCGTCCCTCTTGGTCTGAGCCGTCATGCATTCGGTTCGAACCAAGTCGAGTGCTTCGATCACAAACACGCTAGAGACGCAATGGTTTCGGCGCGGTACACAATGAAATTCGACGAAACATCAGGAATTTGGTTCAAGCTGTCGGCAATCGGCCTCACCATGGTCCTGCTCGCGCTGTCCGCGCCCGCTGCGGCGCGATCCCCGTCGGCCGCACAGCTGCGTCAATGGTGCTACGAGGAGGGCGACGGGGTCAGCGAGGAGGAGCGCTTCGAGGGTTGTTCGGCCATGCTCAAGGCCAGTCCCAACGATGTGTATGCGCTCGCCAATCGCGGCGAGATGCTTCGGCGAAAGGGGAACGCCGCACGCGCGCTGGCGGACTTCAACCGTGCGATCAGGCTCAATCCTGGACATCCCGACCTGTGGTACAACAGGGGCATTGCCCATGACGATCTCGGTGATAAGGATCGTGCCATTGCCGACTACACACGCGCCATCCGCCTGAATGCTCGCGACCCGCACTACTACAACAATCGCGCCAACTCCCTCATTGACAAGAACGACTACGAGCGTGCGATCGCGGACTACGACCAGGCCATCAAGCTCGATCCGGAATTCGCGCTCGCCTATTACAACCGGGGCACGGCCTATCGCGAGCACAGCGAGGCCGACCGCGCCCTCGCCGATTTCGACATGTCGATCAAGCTCGATCCCATTTATGGCCCGGCTTATGGCAACCGCGCGCGGATCTTCCGCGATCGCGGCGACCGCGCCCGCGCGCTGGCCGATTTCGCCAAATCGCTCCAGCTCGACCCGAACAACGACCGCGATTTCTATGCCCGCGCGAACATGTATTTCAACGAACACGACTATGCGCGGGCGCTGGAGGACTACGACCGCGCCATCAAGGCGAACGCGAGCCATTCCGACGTGTTCAACTCGCGCTGCATGACCCACGCGATCCTCGGCCAATTGCAGGAGGCGCTGGCCGATTGCGAGCAGTCGCTGAAAATGGCTCCCAACGATCCCTACACGCTGGACAGCCGCGCCCTCACCCAGCTCAAGCTCGGCCATCTCGACGCGGCGATCGCCGACTATGACGCAGCGCTGAGCGCAAAACCCGGCTACGACAGCTCGCTCTACGGCCGTGGACTTGCGAAGCGGAAGAAGGGCGACAACGAAGGCGGCGAGCGCGACATTGCGGCCGCCAAAGCGATCAATGCCGGCATCGCCAATGAGTTCGCGCACTACGGCATTCAGTGAAGAAGCCGCCCATCGGCGGCGACTGACACACGCCCGACGCGCATTTTGCAAAACACCCGCTTGACAAGTCCTGCCATTCGGCTGTACGGACGCGCCCCATGATCAACTCTCGGACCCACCAGCGCACCGAAATGCTCCGTCGTCGCTCCCGCGACGATGAGAGGGTGCGCCATGTCCGACGACGCCGCTGAACCACTGAATTCAGCTGAAGTCTTCGAGAAGGCCGCACCCGCAAGGTGCGGCCTTTCTGCTTTTTGCGCCCGTTTTCCACCCGCCTCCAGAGGAGTTCGACATGACCATCGCCACCCATCCGTATGACGCGCTGATGGACATCACCGCACGGCCCAAGGCCGTGTTCGTCCGCGGCGCCGGCTCCTACCTCTGGGACGACGGTCGCAAGCGCTATCTCGATTTCGTGCAGGGCTGGGCTGTGAACTGTCTCGGCCACTCGCCGCCGGCAATTGCCGACGCGCTGACCGCGCAGGCCAAGCGGCTGCTGACGCCGAGCCCGGCCTTCTACAACGAGCCGAGCCTCAAGCTCGCGAAGTCGCTCGTCGCTGGCAGCGCTTTCGACCAGGTGTTCTTCGCCAATTCCGGCGCGGAAGCCAACGAGGGCGCGATCAAGCTCGCCCGGAAATATGGCAGCCTGCACAAGGGCGGCGCGTTCGAGATCATCAGCTTCGAAGGCGGCTTCCACGGAAGAACGCTGGCGACGATGTCGGCCTCGGGCAAAAAGGCTTTCGAGCCGCTGTTCGAGCCCAAGGTCGCCGGCTTCAAGAAGGCGAAGCTCAACGACATCGCCTCGGTCGAAAGACTGATCAACGACAACACCGTCGCGGTGATGCTCGAGCCGATCCAGGGCGAGTCCGGCGTATGGCCCGCGAGCGATCAGTTCCTGCAGGATCTGCGCGCACTGACCGAAGCGCATGGCCTCTTGCTGATCTTCGACGAGATCCAGACCGGCATGGGCCGGACCGGCAAGCTCTTCCACTACGAGCACACCGGGATTTCGCCCGACATCATGACGCTCGGCAAGGGTATCGGCGGCGGCGTGCCGCTCGCCGCCCTGCTCGCCACAGAACGCGCCTCCTGCTTCGAGCACGGCGACCAGGGCGGCACGTTCAACGGCAACCCGATCATGTGCGCGGCAGGGCTTGCGGTGCTCGAGGAGGTCAGCAAATTGGACTTCCTGAAACAGGTCACCGAGACCGGCCTGCTGCTCGAAAGCGAGCTGCAGAAGGTCTCGGCCCGGCATGGCCTCGGCGGCGTACGGGGGCGCGGCCTGCTTCTCGCGCTCGACCTCAAGCTGCCGATCGCGCCCGGCATCGTCGCGCAAGCGTTCGAAGCCGGCGTGCTGCTGAACGCCCCGCAGGTCGACACCTTGCGCTTCATGCCTGCCCTGAACGTCGCGAAGGCAGAGATCGCCGAGATGATCGACTGTCTCGACGGAATCTTGACCAAGGCCGGCGCCGCACGACGGGTGGCGTAAGACCAGTCTCGTGCCCCGGACGCAGCGCAGCGCCCTCTTCGGCGGTGCGCTGCTGAGCCGGGGCCCATCTCTCGACTACGTCCCCTGTCGCCTTCTGGGTCCCGGCTCGGCGCCGCAACGCTTACGCGTTGCAGCTTGTCCGGGACACGAGAGTGAAGACGACGGTGCTCTACGGCTTCAAGATCGACGCGCCCGTCGTCTTGCGGCTCTCGAGATCGATATGCGCTTTCGCGGCGTCCTTGAGCGCGTAGGCGTGGTTGATCGGCACGTGCAGCTTGCCGTTGATGACGGCGGCGAACAGCGTGTCGGCGCCTTCCAGAAGCTCCTTGCGCGTGCCGACGTAGTCGTTGAGCTTCGGCCGCGTTGCGAACAGCGAGCCGTGATTGTTGAGCTCGGCGATCGCAAACGGCGGCACCGGGCCCGAGGCATTGCCGAACGAGACGAACATGCCGCGTGGCTTCAGGCAGGACAGCGAGCCCGGAAAGGTCGCCTTGCCGACGCCGTCATAGACGACGTCGCAGCCCTCGTTGCGGCTGATCTGCTTGACGCGCGCGACGAAGTCCTCCTCGTTGTAGAGAATGACGTGGTCGCAGCCATTGGCCTCGGCAAGCTCGGCCTTCTCGCGCGAGCCGACGGTGCCGATGACATGAGCGCCGAGCGCCCTCGCCCATTGGCAGGCGAGCAGGCCGATGCCGCCGGCGGCGGCATGGACCAGCACGCGATGATGCGGCTCGACCTTGAAAGTCTTGTGCAGGAGATACCAGACGGTCAGCCCCTTCAGCATCAGCACGGCGCCCTGCTCGTGGGTGATGTGGTCGGGCAGCTTGACCAGCTTCTCCCAGGGGATGTTGCGCTCGCCGGTGTAGGCGCCGAGATTGTGGTAGTAGGCGACGCGGTCGCCGGGATGGAAGTGCGTCACCCCCGGCCCGACCGTGACCACCTCGCCCGAGGCCTCGTTGCCGGCGATGAAGGGCAGTCCGGGCGCCTTGTAGAGGCCGGTGCGGTAATACACGTCGATGAAATTCAGGCCGACCGCGTGCTGGCGGATGCGCACCTCGCCGGGCCCGGGCGCCGGCACGTCGACGCTCTCATAGACCAGGGCTTCGGGGCCTCCGACCTTGTGCACACGGACGGCTTTGGTCATCACCTGACCTCCTCTTCTTGCAGGCCAGCGAAAGGCATCGCGCCCGCCTTGTCAACTCGACGCCAGCTGCAACGGCTAAGCGGACGGCCTGCCGGTTTTCCTGCGATTGCGTTTGGCCAGCACGTTGAAGAATTCGACCGCCGCCGAGAACGCGATCGCGAAATAGATGTAGCCGCGCGGAATGTGGAATTGGAATCCGTCCGCGACCAGCGCGACGCCGATCAGCACCAGGAAGGCCAGCGCCAGCATTTTGGTGGTCGGATGCTCCGCGACGAAGCGCGACACCGGTCCCGACGAAATGTACATGATCAGGCAGGCGATCACGACCGCCGCGATCATGATCTCGATGTCCTGCGCCATGCCGATCGCCGTGATGATCGAGTCCAGCGAAAACACGATGTCGATGACGATGATCTGGACGATCACCCAGAAGAAGGCGCTGCCCCCGGACTTCTGATCCCCCTCGCCGTCATCGGCTTCGACCTCGGCGTGGATCTCGTGAGTCGCCTTGGCGATCAGGAACAGGCCGCCGCCGATCAGGATGAGGTCGCGCCAGGAGAACTCGTAGGCCGAGAACGAAAACACCGGCGCGGTCAGGCCGATCAGCCAGACCAGCAGGCTGAGCAGGATGATGCGGAAGATCAGCGCCAGCGCGAGCCCGATCTGGCGGGCGCGATGCGCCTGCTTCTCGGGGATGCGCGAAACGATCACCGACAGGAAAATGACGTTGTCGATGCCGAGCACGATCTCGAGCGCCGTCAATGTCAGCAGCGCCGCCCAGGCTTCGGGGCTGGTCAGCAGGTGCATCATGCGAAGGATCTTGCCAGGCGGATCAAGGCGTCGCTGAAACTGATCCAGAGCGCGATGGCGCACAGCACGATGGTGACGCCGGCGCCGACGCGGAAATCCATCTCCAGCGTGTAGAGGCCGAGCACTGCCCAGATCGCGATCAGCGACATCGTCAGCCACCGCAGCCGGACGACGCGGACCGGATGCAGCACGTGGAACGGCACGAAGGTCAGCACGACGAGCGCGCTCACCAGCATGGTCGACCACAGCGGCGGCCAGTGCAGCAGGAACAGATAGAACGCCGCCGCATTCCACAGCGCCGGAAAGCCGCGAAAATGATTGTCGTCCGCCTTCATGCGCAGATCGGCGAAATATAATGCGCTGGTGACGATGATGGCGATGCCGAGCAAGGGAGCTGCGACCGGCAGCAGCAACCCGCTGGCCACGATCGCATAGGCCGGCACGAAGACATAGGTGACGAAATCGACCACGAGATCGAGCACGTCGCCCGACCAGTTCGGCTGCACGTTCTTGACGTTGAGCCGGCGCGCGATCGGACCGTCGATCGCGTCGATGATCAGGGCGATGCCCAGCCACTGAAACATCGCCGCCCAGTGCTCGCGCACGGCCTCCAGCATCGCCAGCAGCGCGATCGCCGCGCCGAACGCGGTGAAGATGTGCACCGAGAAGGCCGCGGCGCGGATCGCGGGCGTGGGCTTCAGGGAATCTTCTTGGCTGTCCATGGCTTCTGCTATCAGAATGAGGCCGGTTTGCACATCCGCCATGGCGCCGCTCGGTCGCACAATTCGTCGAAAAATCAGGCTAAATCAGTGGACTTGAATTTGCCGCCGGGCGTGTCATGTGTCGTTCCATGACAGACGCATCGACACTCCATGACGCTGCCGTGATCGGCGGTGGGCCGGCCGGACTTGCGGCAGCCATCGCACTGGCACAGGCGGGTGCGCGGACCGCGCTGGTGGCGCGGCGCGTGCCTTATGCCGACAATCGCACCACCGCGCTGTTAGGAGCCTCCGTCGATCTGCTGGAGACGCTCGACGTCTGGTCGCGCTGCAAAGACAAGGCGGCTGCGCTCGAGGTCATGCGCCTCGTGGATGACACCGGCCGGCTGTTCCGGGCGCCGGAGGTCCGGTTCTCCTGTCACGAAATCGCGCTCGACGCCTTCGGCTACAACATCGATAACCGCTCGCTGATGCTTGCGTTGGAACAGCGTGCGGCCGAGCTGCCCAATCTCGACCGTTTCGACGACGAGGCCGAAAGCGTCGTCATCGAGGCCGACGACGTCGCGATCCGCACAGTCTCCGCACAGTTTCTCTCGGCCAGGCTCGTGGTCGGCGCCGACGGTCGGCGTTCGCTGTGCCGCGAGGTCGCCGGCATTGCGGTGACGCGGCGCGAGCTGAACCAGACCGCGCTGACCTTCAACGTCGGCCATACGCGGCCGCATCGCAATGTCTCGACCGAGTTCCACACGCCGCACGGCCCCTGCGTGTTCGTACCCCTGCCCGGCGACCGCTCCAGCATCGTCTGGGTTTCGGCACCCGCGGAAGCCGAGCGCCTGCGCGGCCTAAGCGATGAGGAGCTCTCCGCCGCGATCGAGAAGCAGTCCCACTCGATCCTCGGACGGATGACGGTCGAGCCCGGCCGCAACCTGTTTCCGCTGGCGATCGAACGTCCAAAATCCTTCGGTAGCGATCGCATCGCGCTGGTCGGCGAAGCCGCCCACGTGGTTCCTCCGATCGGTGCCCAGGGCCTCAACCTCGGTCTGCGCGATGCCGCCGACATCGCGCGGCTCGCAGGCGAAGCCATCGCCGCGGGCCAGGATCCCGGCGCAGACGAGGTGCTCAAGCGTTACGACCGGGCGCGGCGTCCGGACATTCTGAGCCGGACCTTTGCGATCGACATGGCCAACCGCTCCCTGCTCAACGATTTCCTGCCGCTGCAGCCGGTCCGCGCTGTCGGCCTGCACCTGCTCGGCGCCATCGGCCCGCTCCGGCGTTTTGCGATGCGCGAGGGCCTGACGCCGACCTGGCGAAGATAGCCGAATAGTAGATCAAAGCGGGCTTTGCTTGGCCATGCGGCCAAGCCTCACGGAAACGCCAGCCGGCCGGTCTGGATTGCCCACATCACGCTGGTCAGCGTGACCACGGACGCAAACGTGCCGAGCAGCACCGCGACGGAGGCGGACTCGATCCAGGCATCGTTCTGGCGGGCGATCACGAACACGTTTAGCGCCGGTGGCAGCGAGGCCATCAGCACCGCGGTCGCGGCCCAGGGCTGTGCGAACGGCCCGAACGCGAGCATCAGACCGAATGCTGCGAGCGGATGGAATAGCAGCTTGATTGCGATCACGCCCGGCACCTCCCAGGGGACGCGGTCGAACGGCCGCAGCGCCACCGTCACGCCGAGCACGAACAGTGCGGTTGGCGCGGCCGCGTTCTGGAGGAAGGTGATGGTGCGATCGAGCGCGACCGGCATCTCGATATGCAGCGATGCGAAGGCCGCGCCGAAACACGCCGACATGATCAGCGGGTTGAGCACGATCTGTTTCAGCACGACGCCGAAGGCGTGCACGATCGAGGGATGGTCGCGGTCGGAGAGCTCGATCAGCAATGGCACGATGGTGAACAGGAAGATGCTGTCGCAGCAGAAGATCAGCGCGGTCGGCGCCGCAGCCTTGGTCCCGAGCACGGCGAGCGCCAGCCCGGGCCCCATGTAGCCGATGTTGCCGTAACCGCCGGAGAGACCGGCGAGCGTCGCCTCACGCAATGTCAGCCGGCCAAAAACCTTGCCCACGATCAGCGCCAAAGTGAACGCGGCAACGGTGGACAGCGTGGTCGCCACCAGGAACGGCGGGTTGTTCAATTCCGAGAACGGCGTCTTGGACATGATCGCAAACAGCAGTGCCGGCAGCGAGACGTAGAGCAGGAAGAAGTTCATCCACGCGAGGCCCGATTCCGGCAGGGATTTGACCTTGCCGCAGGCAAATCCGACGAAGATCAAGCCGAAATAAGGTAGAGCCAGATTGAGGATATCGACCATTGATGAAGTGTTTTCTGAAGATTTTGGGGCTATCCACCCCTTAACCGAAGGTTTATTCCGGATCAGGGCACTAGCATCGGCCACAATCCTGGTCTATCGACGGGGAATGATTAAAGCGCGGACCGCCAAATTTCAGATCGGACAGGTCGTGCGCCACCGGATCTTCTCGTTCCGGGGCGTGATCTTCGACATCGATCCGGAATTCAACAACACTGAGGAGTGGTGGCTGTCGATCCCCGAGGAGGTGCGGCCCCACAAGGACCAGCCGTTCTATCACCTGCTCGCAGAGAACGCGGAGTCCGAATACGTCGCCTACGTGTCCGAGCAGAACCTGTTGCCGGACGAGTCCGGCGAGCCGATCCGGCATTCCCAGGTGGCCGAGATCTTCATCAAGAACAAGGACGGCGGCTACCGCCCGCGCAATCCCTCGCTGAACTGAGCCCCAGGGACTCGGCTTCACCTCTCGGGAGAGGTGAACGGCGCCCGCAAACGGCGTCCGTCGAAAACTGCGTGCCATCGAGCGGCCAGCAAAAAAGGCGCTCTTGCGAGCGCCTTTTTCATGTCCGGGATTCGAGCCCGATTACTTCTGGCCGGTCGGCGCCGCACCGGGGGCACCACCGCTCTGCTCGAGCTTCTTGCGCTGCTCGTCCGCCTTCTTCTGAAGCTCTTCCTGCAGCTTCTTCTGGGTCTCCTCGAACACCTTCGGATCGGTCGGCGGACCGTCATAGGCCTTCTGGAATTCACCGGCGAGCGGCAGCGGCAGGGTCAGCGGCGCGCCGTTGGCATTGATCGCCTGGACGACGAGATTCTGGCCCTTCTTCATGTTGTTGATGAGCTCGGGCGTCGCCTCGTAATCGGACATGCAGCCGTTCTGGAAGCAGATCACATAGGGCTGCTGCAGCGGTGCGTTGCTGTCGACGATGATGCGGGTGCCGTGCACGAGCTGCATGCCGAGCGGCAGCGTCACGCGCAGGATCTTCTTGGGCTCGCCTTCCGGCTCGATGATGACGGCGGCGATGACCGGCTGGCCCGACTCGATGCGGCCGTCCTTGCCGGTGAAGCAGACCTGCTTGGCGTTGGCGTCCTGGCCCTTGAGGCAGAACTTGGTCCAGGGGGCGTAGATCAGCTGGATCTGCTGGTCAGCCGGCTGGGCCGCGCCCTGCTGCGCCGGAGCGCCCTGGGCGGGAGCCTGCTGCGCCTGCGGAGACGCTGCGGGTGCCGGCGCCTTCGGAGCAGCCTTGGGAGCGGCTTTCGGAGCCGGAGCCGCCTTGGGCGCGCCCGGGGCCGGCGCCGGGGTCTGGGCCTCGGCGGCAAACGGAACGGCCAACGCCGTCGCCGTCAACAGGGCGAGAAGTCGCCCACGCGGCCGGACGGACGCGGCCAAGTAACGGAAATTCATTGCGGAAAACCCTTTCTGAACGGGAAGTGCCCGAACCGCTCCGAAGCGCCGAACCTAGCCGCCTTGGGCGCGGCTCTCTTCCCGTCAATTGAGGCAGATAAGTGACGGGCTCGGCGCTCTTGCGCGATTGCCCGCCTTCTTAACGTGGCCGACGAAAAGATCAATGCCGACAAGCGCCTTTGGCCACATCCGCAGCTGCACCCCGGTGAAATTCCCTGTGATAGGATTCAGGCCTACCGGTCCTCGAATCAACGTGTGCTGATGTTCATGTTCCAACGCCTTTTCGAGGGCCCCGGTGTCCGTCTTTGCGTCTTGGCCTCAGCCCTTGTCTTGGTCCTCGGCGGGGGACTCTCGACAGGCGCCGCACGGGCCGAGGAGGCGCACGCCATCGCCATGCACGGCAAGCCGGCGATGCCGGCCGATTTCACCCACATGCCCTACGTCAATCCCGATGCCCCCAAAGGCGGCCGGTTGACCTGGGGTGTTCTCGGAACCTTTGACAGTCTCAATCCCTTCATCGTGAGGGGACTGGCCGTGCAGCAGATGCGGAGCTACGTGGTCGAGAGCTTGCTCGCGCGCGGCAATGACGAGCCGTTCACGCTCTATGGCCTGCTCGCCAGGAGCGTCGAAACCGACGACGAGCGAAGCTTCGTCACGTTCCGCCTCGATCCCCGCGCCCATTTCGCCGACGGCAAGCAGGTCACGGCCGAGGACGTGCTGTTCTCCTGGCAGTTGCTGCGCGACCACGGCCGGCCGAACCACCGGCAGTACTACGCCAAAGTCGCCAAGGCCGAGGCGACCGATCCCCTCACCGTCCGCTTCGACCTCGCAGGCGCCAATGACCGCGAGTTGCCGCTGATCCTCGGCCTGATGCCGATCCTGCCCAAGCACGCAGTCGAGGTCGCGACCTTCGAGGAGACGACTCTGACCAGCCCGATCGGCTCCGGTCCCTATCGCGTCACGGCGGTGAAGCCCGGGGCCAACGTGACGCTCACCCGCAATCCCGACTATTGGGGCCGCGACCTGCCCATCAACCGCGGGCTCTACAATTTCGACGAGATCAGGCTCGACTATTTTCGCGAGGCCAACGGCCAGTTCGAAGCCTTCAAGCGCGGCCTCTATGATTTCCGCGTCGAGCACGAGCCGCTGCGCTGGCACGACGGCTACGATTTTCCGGCCGCGAAAAGCGGCGAGGTGATCCGCGACACCATCAAGCCGGGCGTGCCGCAGCCATCCGAGTTCCTGGTGTTCAACACGCGGCGGCCGATCTTCGCCGACATCCGCGTGCGCCAGGCGCTGACGCTGCTGTTCGATTTCGAGCTGGTCAACCGCAACTATTTCTTCGGCCTCTATTCGCGCGTTGCCGGCTATTTCGCCGGCTCCGACCTGTCGGCCTATGGCCGCCCCGCGGATGCGCGCGAGCGCGATCTGCTCAAGCCGTTCGCGGCTCGAATTCCAGCCGACATCATGGACGGCAGCTACCGCCTTCCCATGACCGAAGGCTCGGGGCGTGACCGCACCACGCTACGCGCGGCGCTGAAACTGTTGTCGGAGGCCGGCTACGAACTCCACGGCACCGTGCTGCGCAACCGTGCGACCAAAGTGCCCTTCACCTTCGAGATCTTGGTCACGACCCGCGACCAGGAGCGCATCGCGCTCGCGTTCCAGCGCGACCTCAAGCGCGCCGGCATCGAGCCGAGCGTGCGGTCGGTCGATCCCGTGCAGTTCGACCAGCGCCGGCTCGCTTTCGAGTTCGACATGATCCAGAACCGCTGGGATCAGTCGCTATCACCCGGCAACGAGCAATCTTTCTACTGGGGCAGCGCCGCCGCGGACAATCCGGGGACTCGCAACTACATGGGCGCGAGGGATCCTGCGGTCGATGCCATGATCGCCGCCCTGCTCGAGGCCCGTGAACATACGGATTTCGTCGCGACGGTACGAGCCCTCGATCGCGCTTTGATCGCGGGCTTCTACACAATCCCCCTGTTTAACGTATCCGAGCAATGGATCGCGCGCTGGAATCGGATAGAACGGCCCAAGGCCACCTCGCTCTCAGGCTATTTGCCGGAGACCTGGTGGTCGAAGGGGCAGCCTCCCGCTCATCAAGCAAAGTGACTCCGTGAACCAGCCAGCCATATCGCCGACGCTCGACACGTTGTTCCAGCGCACGCTGATGCGGCAACCGCACGCGCCCGCGCTGCTCGACCCCCTCAACAAGGCCCGCGTGACCGGGCACCAGCCACGACGGATGACCTATGCCGAGGCGGACACGGCGATCGAGGCGCTGTCGGCCTATTTCGTCGAATCGGGGCTGCCGGCCAATTCCGTCATTGCGATCCAATTGCCTGCCACGGTCGAGTTCGTGCTCACCGTGCTCGCAGCCCATCGTGCCGGCCTCGTCGTAGCGGTGCTGCCGCTGCTGTGGCGGCATGCGGAACTGACCGCTGCGCTCAATCGCACCGCGGCGCGCGCCATCGTCACCATGAGCACAATCGACGGCGTCAGCTATGCCGACCTCGCGATGCATGCGGCCGCCGAAGCCTTCTCGATCCGTCACGTCTGCGGCTTCGGCACCGATCTGCCCGAAGGCATGGCTTCGCTCGACGAGGTGCTGGCCCGCCCGCCCGGCGCCACGCGCACCGTGATCCAGGACGGCCGCAAGGCGGCGATGATCTCCTTCGACGTCACGGCGGAGGGCTTTCGCCCGGTGCCGCGGCCGCATTTCAGCCTGATCGCCGGCGGGCTTGCGATGTCGCTGGAAGCCGACATCAGGCAGGGCGCGACATTGATGGCGGCGTTCGCGCCGATGTCGTTCGCCGGCCTCGCCTCCTCGCTCGCGGTATGGTTGCTCTCCGGCGGCGCGCTGGCGCTGCATCATCCCTTCGAGAACGAGGTGCTGGAGCAGCAGATCAACGAGCATGAATGCGAGGTGCTGATCGCGCCGGCGCAGCTTGCCTTGCGCCTTGGCGATTCCGACCTCGCGGCCCGGATGCCGTCCTTACGCAACGTCGTCGGCCTGTGGCGCGCGCCCGAGCAGGTGGCGGCGAGCGATGCCTGGATCGCGCCGCATGCGCCATTGACCGACGTCTATCTGTTCGGCGAGGCCGGCCTGTTCGGCGCCCGCCGCGGCGAGGACGGCATGCCGGTCGCGGTGATGCCCGGGCCACACGGCGCCCCGCGCGAGCAGGCCGGCTCGTCCATTGCCGGCGAAATCCTGCTGACGCCGAAGGGCACGCTCGGCCTGCGCGGCGCGATGGTGCCGATCGCGGCCTATGCCCCGCCGCAGCCGGTCGGCGACACTCTGATCGCACAGCCGCCGCGCGACTATGTCGACACCGGTTATGCCGCCCGGCTCGACCGCCCGAGCGGCGCGATCTGCATCACCGCGCCGCCCTCCGGCATCATGGCCGTCGGCGGCTACCGCTTCCTCTCCAACGACCTCCAGGAATGGGCCCGCCGGCTCGGCCAGGGCGCGCTGCTCACCGCGCTGCCCGACCGGCTTTCCGGCCACAGGCTGGCCGGACGCGCCCAGGACAATGCCCGCGCCCGCGAGGCGCTCAGCGAACTCGGCCTTAACCCCCTGATGGTCGAAGCTTTTCGCGACCGCTCCGGGCCGGTCTAGGCGCAGTTTCGCCTGGTACGTTGACGCTGCATTAATGCGGCCAAACTAGATTGCTCGGCAACTGTCGCGTGATCAGAGTTTCCGAATGTCCCAGGCGGGCCCGATCCTGTTTGTGTCCAATGCCGAGCGGCCGCCCTTCGTCGGGGCGCTGGACGAGGCCCGGCTGTTTCCCGTGGTCGATATTGACTGGGCCAGCGCGGCGCGCGCGGTCGAAGAGGTGCAGCCAGCCGCGATTCTCGCTGCAATGCATAGCGGACACGAGCCGCATTTGGCCGCGCTCTCGAGAAAGATCGCCGACCAATCGCCCTACCTTCCCTTCGTGGCCGTGGATGCGGCGGGCACGCTGCCTCACAACGCCCTGCCCTTCACCTCGCGCGGCGGCAATCCCGACCGCCTGATCGCACGGCTTCGCGCCGCCCTGCGCGTGCGCACGCTGCATGCCACGGTGCTCCGCCGGCTGCCGGAAGTGAAGGTCGCACTGCCGCAAGGCGATCCCGCACGCGATGCCACAGTGCTCCTGGTCGGCAGGGGCGCGGCCTATCCCGCGCTCTCCGTCGCGCTCGGCGAACGCGTCGGCGTGGTCGGCGCACTCTCGATCGAGGCCGCCGCGAAACATCTCAACACCCGTGACCTCGATGGCGTCGTGCTCGCCGAGGGTTTTACAGCGCGCGTCACCGACGCCTTTCTCACGGTGCTCGCCGAGGACACCCGCTTCCGCAGCCTGCCCGTGGTCGTCACCCAGCACCAGCTGACCCAGACTTACGACCTGCCCAATCTCGAGCTGATCCCGGGCGAGCCGGCCAGGGTCGCGGCCAATGCGCTGCCCCTGATCCGCCAGCACGCGATGGAAGCACAATTGAGCCGCACGCTGCGCTCAATCGATGCCGGCGGCTGGCTCGATCCGCGCAGCGGCCTGCTGACGGTGGAAGCTTTCGCCCGCGACTTTGCCAAGGCGGTCGAGCAGACGCTGGCCCGCGGCGGTGGCCTGTCGGTCGCACGCTTCGCTTTCGAGCCCGGCAATTCCCGCGCCCAGCTCGATGCCGCACGGATCCTCAGCCGCCTGATGCGGCAGATGGATTTCGGCACGGCGCAGAAGGACGGCTCGGTCATCGTCGTGTTTGCGGAAACCGACTTCCGCACCGCCCACATGATCGCCCGCCGCCTCTCCGCGGTGATGCGGCACACCTCCAACGGCAAGCACGAGATGCGCAGCGAGCCCGTCGTCAGCGTGGACTCGCTCTCGTCCTCGGATACGGCAAGGTCGCTGCTGGCGCGGCTGTCGGCGGATGCGTCACGGGCGGCGTCGTAGTCTCAGGCTCGCTGCCGTAGGGTGGGCAAAGGCGCACTTGCGCCGTGCCCACGAGCTTCCAGGACGATAGATCGCGTGGGCACGCTTCGCTTTGCCCACCCTACGGCATCTCGCCTCTCCTCACGCCGCCTTCTTACTTTCCGCGAGCTGCGCCAGCTGGCGCATGATCTCCGTTGTGCCGGCGAGACGCTCTTCCGGCGTTTCCCAGTCCTGCAGGAACACCACCTTCATGTCGGGCCGCACCTTGGCGGCCTGGCCGTGGCTGCGGATGAAGGTCACCAGGCGATCGGGATGGGCGAACGAATTGTCGCGGAAGGCGATAACGGCGCCCTTCGGGCCGGCATCGATCTTCCCGACATTGGCCCTTCGGCAGAACGCCTTGATCGCGGCGACCTTGAACAGGTAGCGCACCTCGTCCGGCAGCACGCCGAAGCGATCGCGCATCTCGGCACCAAAGTTCTCGATCTCCTCCTCGGTGTCGAGGTCGGCAAGGCGCCGGTACAGCGACAGCCGCACCGAGAGGTCGCCGACATAGTCCTCCGGAATGAGCACGGGCATGCCGATCGTGATCGACGGCGACCAGCGGTCGGCGGCGGGCTCGGACACGCCGGCCTTGAGGTTGACGATCGCCTCCTCCAGCATCGACTGATAGAGCTCGAAGCCGACCTCCTTGATGTGGCCGGACTGCTCCTCGCCGAGCAAATTGCCGGCGCCGCGAATGTCGAGGTCGTGCGAGGCGAGCTGGAAACCCGCGCCCAGCGTCTCCAGCGATTGCAGCACGGTGAGCCGGCGCTCGGCCTGCGCCGTGATCTTCTGCTGCGCCGGCAGCGTGAACAACGCGTAGGCGCGCAGCTTGGCACGGCCGACGCGGCCGCGGAGCTGATAGAGCTGGGCCAGGCCGAACATGTCGGCGCGATGCACGATCAGCGTATTGGCGTTGGGAATGTCGAGGCCGGATTCCACGATCGTGGTCGACAGCAGGATGTCGAACTTGCCGTCGTAGAACGCGGTCATGATGTCCTCGATCACGGCGGGCGGCATCTGGCCGTGCGCGACCGCGACCTTCATCTCCGGCACGTTCTTGTCGAGGAAGTCCTTGACCTCGGCGAGGTCGTCGATGCGCGGCACCACGTAGAACGCCTGCCCGCCGCGATAGCGCTCGCGCAGCAATGCCTCGCGGATCATCAGCGGATCATGCGGGGCGACGAACGTGCGCACGGCCAGGCGATCGACCGGGGGCGAGGCGATGATCGAGAGTTCGCGGACGCCGGTGAGCGCGAGTTGCAACGTGCGCGGGATCGGCGTCGCCGACAGCGTCAGCACGTGCACCTCGGAGCGAAGCGCTTTCAGCCGCTCCTTGTGGGTCACGCCAAAGTGCTGCTCCTCGTCGACGATAACGAGACCGAGGTCGCGGAACTTGATCGCCTTGCCGAGCAGCGCATGGGTGCCGACGACGATGTCGACCGAGCCGTCGGCAATGCCCTTCTTGACCAGATTGAGCTCCTTGGTCGCGATCAGGCGGGACGCCTGCGCCACGTTCACCGGAAAGCCCTTGAAGCGCTCCGTGAAGGTCCTTGCGTGCTGGCGCGCCAGCAGCGTGGTCGGCACCACGACTGCGACCTGCTTGCCCTCGAGCGCCACGGCAAACGCGGCGCGCAAGGCCACCTCGGTCTTGCCAAAACCGACGTCGCCGCAGATCAGCCGGTCCATCGGACGGCCAAGTTCGAGGTCCTTCAGCGTGGATTCGATGGCCCCTAGCTGGTCCTCGGTTTCATCATAGGGGAAGCGCGCACAGAACTCGTCGTAGAGGCCGGGCTGCACCAGAAGCTTGGGCGCCTCGTGCAGATGGCGAGCGGCAGCAATCTTGATCAATTCGCCCGCGATCTCGCGGATCCGATTCTTGAGTTTCGCCTTGCGGGTCTGCCAGCCGCCGCCGCCGAGACGGTCGAGCTCGACCGTGGTCTGGTCGGAGCCGTAGCGCGACAGCAACTCGATGTTCTCGACCGGCAGGAACAGTTTTGTTTCGGCGGCATAGTGCAGTTCGAGACAGTCATGCGGCGCGCCGGCAACATCCAGCGTTTGCAGGCCGACGAAGCGGCCGATGCCGTGGTCGACGTGGACCACGATGTCGCCGGCGGCAAGGCTCGTCACCTCCGAGATGAAATTGTCGAGCTTGCGGCTGGCCTTGCGCGGCCGCACCAGGCGGTCGCCGAGAATGTCCTGCTCGCTGATGAGTGCGATTTCGTCGGTCTCGAAACCACTCTCGAGGCCGAGCACGGCGAGCATGGTCTCGTTGCGCGGGGTGGCCTGCACCGTGCGCCAGGAGTTGACGCTGATGGTGTGGGTCAGCTTGTGGTCGCGCAGCATCGAAGTCATGCGGTCGCGCGAGCCTTCGCTCCAGAGCGCGATCACGACCTTCTTGCGCTGGGCGTGCAGCGCCATCACATGGCTGACCACGGATTCGAACACGTTGACCGTGGTGTCGTTGCGCTCCGGCGCGAAGTCGCGGCCCTTGCGCGCACCGGCGTCGACGACACTCGTGCCATCGGTCGGCACGGAGAACTGCGTCAACCGCACCAGCGGCATGTCGCTCTCGCGCTTGGTCCACTCCTCGTCGGTGAGATAAAGCCGATCCGGCGGCAGCGGCTTGTAGATCGCGCCGCCGCCCGGATGCTCCATGGCATCGCGGCGAGCCTCGTAATAGTCCAGGATCTGCTTGAAGCGTTCGCGCACGGCGTCCTCGGCCTGCGGCTCGATCGCGATCGGAGCGCCTTGCAGGTAGTCGAACAGCGTGTCCATCCGGTCCTGGAACAGCGGCAGCCAGTGCTCCATGCCGGGATGGCGGCGGCCCTCGCTGACGGCCTCGTACAGCGCATCGTCGCGCTCGGGCGCGCCGAACTCGGCGACATAGCCCATGCGGAAACGGCGGATGGTGTCGGTGACGAGCTGGAACTCCGAAATCGGCACCAGGTCGAGCGCGCGCATGTCGAGCAGCGTGCGCTGGGTCTCGGCATCGAACGTACGGATCGATTCCAGGCTGTCGCCGAAGAAGTCGAACCTCACGGGCTGATCCAGGCCGGCCGGGAACAGGTCCAGGATGCCGCCGCGCACGGCATATTCGCCGGGCTCGCGCACGGTCGAGGAGCGGTTGTAGCCGTTGTGCTCGAGCCAGGCGACGATGGTGTCCATCGGCACGACGTTGCCGGGCGCGACCGACAGCGCCTGCGCCGCGACCAACTCGCGCGCGGGCACGCGCTGCACGACGGCGTTCACCGTCGTCAGCACGATCAGCGGCTTGTCGCTGCCCGTCAGGGACGCAAGCCGTGCCAGCGTGGTGAGGCGTTGCGCCAGGATGCCGCCATGTGGCGAGACGCGGTCATAGGGCTGGCAGTCCCAGGCCGGGAAAGTCAGCACCGGCAGATCGGGCGCGAAGAACTGCAGCGCGCGTTCGAGCTGCTGCATCCGCGGACCGTCGCGGCAGACCACCGCAAGGCTGACCGCCGGCTTCTTCGGCCGCGCCGCAATGGCCCGGGCGAGATCGGAGACGACGAGGCCTTCGGCGCCTTCCGCGACATTGGCAAGCGTCAGCGCACGGCCGGGCGCAAGGAGCTCGGCCGGAGACTTCATTCCCTGTTTCATACGCCGCCGTCCGCGATCGGATAGGCCTTGATGCGGGCAAACAGCGCGCCGGTGACATCAGCCGGCAGCACCTTGTCGCCGGTGATGGCGGCATAGAGATCGGGATCGTTGACCTCGAGCAGGGTCTCCAGCTCGGTCAGCTCCGCGTCGGACAGGTTGCCGATCTCGGCATCCGCGAAGCGGCCGAGGATCAGGTCCATCTCGCGCGTGCCTCGGTGCCAGCAGCGGAACAGAAGCCGCTTGCGGCGATCGTCCAGCCCGTTGCTCGATCGTGTCGTTCCCGTCATGTCTCAAATCCAGTCAAACGCAGAAAGCCCGGACGTGCCGGGCCGGGGTGATATAGCCACTCGGGGTGGCTATGTCAGCCCTCGATTTGGCATGGGCTGATGCCCCCTGCGGGCACGAAAAAAGACGTGGAAGCCCGGCATAAAGCCGGGCATGACGGGCCGAAACGATCCTAGATTCGCCTGATGCGCCCCAGCCTGCTCAATCCGCTGTTTGCCCCCGTGACCAGCCTGCCCGGCGTCGGTCCGAAGCAGGACAAGCTGCTGCAGTATCTGCTCAGCCGCAGCGAAACGCCGCGGCTGGTCGATCTGTTGCTGCATCTGCCGAGCCAGGTGATCGACCGCCGCGCGCGGCCAAAAATCCGCGACGCCGTGCAGGGAACCATGGTGACGCTGGAGGTGACGGTCGACCGCCACCGCCCGCCCCCGCCCCGCAACGCGCGCGCCCCGTATCTGGTCTACGCCAGCGACGACACCGGCGACGTCGTGCTGACCTTCTTCCGCGCCAAGCCCGGCTATGTCGAAAAACTGCTGCCTATGGGCGAGAAGCGCTACGTCTCCGGCACGCTGCAGATGTACGACGGCATTCCGCAGATCGTGCATCCCGACCGCGTGCTGGACGAGGAAGCGATCTCGAACCTCTCGGGCATCGATCCCGTCTATCCGCTGACGGAGGGCCTCGCGCTCGGCTCGCTCCGCCGCGCGATCGCGCAGGCGCTGCAGAAGTTGCCTGCGCTGCCGGAATGGATCAGCCCGGAGGTGATCCGCCGCTGCAATTTTCCGCCGATCGCCGAGGCACTCACCCGCGTGCACCAGCCGGTCGAGCTCACGGACATCCTGCCGGACCAACCGTTCTGGTCGCGTCTTGCCTTTGACGAGCTCCTGGCTGGTCAGCTCGCGCTCGCCCTGATCCGGACGCAACTGCGCCGTCCCGCCGGCGTGCGCAATGCCGGCGACGGACATCTCCGCAACAAGATCATCGACGCGCTGCCCTACGCCCTGACGCCCTCGCAGCGCAACGCTGCGGCCGCCATCGCCGAGGACCTGCAACAGCCCGTGCGCATGCTGCGTCTGCTCCAGGGCGACGTCGGCTCCGGCAAGACCGTGGTGGCGCTGCTCGCTGCCGCCGCCGTCGCCGAGGTCGGCAAGCAGGCCGCGCTGATGGCGCCGACCGAAATCCTGGCGCGCCAGCACATCAAGACCATCGCCCCGCTCGCCGAGCGTGCCGGCATGCGGGTCGCGATCCTCACCGGGCGCGAGAAAGGCAAGGAGCGGCGCGAGCTGTTGGCGCAGCTTGAAGCCGGCGAAATCGATCTCCTCGTCGGCACCCACGCGCTGATCCAGGACGACGTGATCTTCCATGATCTCGCGCTTGCCATCGTCGACGAGCAACATCGCTTCGGCGTACGCGAACGCCTCGCGCTCACGTCCAAGGGCGAAGCCGTCGACGTGCTGGTGCTGAGCGCAACGCCGATCCCGCGCACGCTGGTGCTGACTTATTTCGGCGACATGGACATCTCCGAGCTCCGCGAAAAGCCGGCCGGCCGCCAACCCATCGACACCCGCGCGGTGCCGATGAGCCGGATCAACGAGGTCATGGAGGGCGTCGGCCGAGCGCTCGAGTCCGGCAAGCTGGTGTACTGGATCTGCCCACTGGTCGAGGAATCCGAGGCGGAGGGCACCGAGCATCTCACCAACGCGACCAAGCGCTTCGAGAGCCTGCAAAAGCGCTTCGGCGAGAGTGTCGGCCTCGTCCACGGCCAGATGAAGGGCACCGAAAAGGACCGCGTGATGGGCCAGTTCGCCGCCCACGAGATCGGCCTTTTGGTCGCCACCACCGTGGTCGAAGTCGGCGTCGACGTTCCCGCGGCGACCATCATGGTGATCGAAAACGCCGAGCGATTTGGCCTGGCCCAGCTGCATCAGCTGCGCGGCCGTATCGGGCGTGGCTCGGAAGCCTCGACCTGCATCTTGCTCTACTCGGAGCCGCTCGGCGAGATGTCGAAGGCCCGGCTGAAGGTGATCCGCGAAACCACTGACGGTTTTCGCATCGCCGAGGAAGATCTGAAGCTGCGCGGCGAAGGCGACGTGTTAGGGGTGCGCCAGAGCGGCCTGCCCGGCTACCGCATCGCGCGGTCGGAGGTGCACGGCCAGCTCATCACCCAGGCTAGAGACGAAGCGCTGCGCATCCTCAAGGACGATCCGAAGCTCAAGGGCGATCGCGGCGAAGCGCTGCGGTGCCTGCTATATCTCTACGAGCGCGACGAAGCGATCCCGCTGATCGGGGCGGGTTGAGCCTCAGCCGAGGCGCCTCTTTCTCGTCATTGCGAGCGGAGCGAAGCAATCCAGAATCTTTCCGTAGAGGGACTCTGGATCGCTTCGCGCCGCTCGCAATGACGTGGATGGAGCCGTCGCAGAAATCCTACCCTTTCGTTGCGGCCAACTTCATGAAATCCTCCGGCCATGCGCCGGATCATCGTCGTTGGCTCCCAGGGTAGCGGAAAGACGAGCCTCGCCCGGAATCTCGGGCGAAAGCTCGGTTTGCCGGTGGTGCATCTCGACGTGCTCTATTGGCGGCCGGGATGGAAGCCATCCGACAAGCCAGGCTTTCGCGCACGGGTCACTGAAGCGATCGCTGGCGACGCATGGGTCGTCGACGGCAGCTTCTCCGGGCTGGCTTTCGATCTGGCGCTCGCGCGCGCCGATACGCTCGTCATCATCGACCGTCCGCGCTGGCTCTGCCAGTGGCGCATTCTCTGGCGCTCGACGTTCGATCGCGACAGCACGCGGCCCGATCTGCCCGAGGGCTGCCGCGAACAGTTCGACTGGAAACTGATGAAGGAGGCGTGGCGCTACAACACTGAGCGCGTGCCGGTCATCGAGGCCGAGCGCATCCAATATGGCCCTGATGTCCCAGTCGTGCGCTTGCGACGCGACTGGGACGTCCAGGGTTTTCTGGACTCGGTTTCAGTGAACGGCGAGTGAGCCCCGACGATCAGGCTTTCTTCCGCGCGATCCCCGCCGCAAACGCCTTCAGCAGCCCCGCGTCCACCGCCTCGCCCTGCGCATCCTCAGCGAGATGCTCGAACCACTTTGCAAACCCCTCGTAGATCTGGCTGGCCGGATGATCCGGGCCAAGGAAGCCGGAAATCTCCCGCATCTCCGCGACCCAGCGATAGGCCTTCGGGATCATGTCCGGCAGCGCGACTTCGAGCCGGGCGAGGACCGCGGGCTGGCTCAGTGCCAATTCGTCGCGCAGCGCATCGGCCGCGCCCGCTTTCGTCGCCGCGACCACCATGGCCGAGCCGATGCCGGCGAGGCCCTTGACGATCCCGGCGTAGGACATCTTCAGCGCGGAGGCCGCGCCGACCGGGCCTTCGACGATCCGCACGTCGAGGCCAAGATCCTTCAGCACCGCAACGTCTTTGGCGTGCTCGCCGGACATGTAGAAGGCCGGGCTTTTGCCGCCTGGCTGCGGCGGAAATCCGATGATGCCGCCATCGACGAACGGGGCCTGCGCCGAGCCGATGATCTCCTCGATCCGCAACACGGTGTCGACGTTGATGGCGTTGCAATCGACCACGACCGGCTTCTTCTCGCGCCTGACGAGCAGCGACGCCAGCCGTTCAGCCAGCGCGACGGCTTCGCCCGGCGGCACGATCGAAAGAATGATGTCGGCACCTGCGATTGCATCGTCATCGGCGCCGACCATGCCGGCGTCGGCTGCGCGCTTGCGCGTTGCCTCGCTGCGTCCCTTCAATGACGTCAGCACGCGCGCACCATGTTCGCTGAGGCGGCGGGCGACGGCGCTGCCCATGGCGCCGGGCGCGAGGATCGCAATGGTTTTGGACATTATGCACTCCAGGTCGATCGCCGAGCGAAGCGCTCGGCTCGACAGGAGACTAGCAGAGGATGCCAGCGCGCGCGTGACCGACGCCATCCCGCGGCGGAATGGCCCTACTCCACCTTCGCAGGCTCGGGCTGAAGCGCCGAGGCATTGGCGATACGCGCGGCATTCGCGACGCCCGCGAGCGCCGCGGCCTTTTTCGGATCAGGCGCTGAACCTGGCTGCACCACACCGGCCGACATGATCAGCGTCGCCGCGTCTTCGGCGGTGAGATCGACTTCGATGATCTTGCTCTTCGGGACATAAAAGAAGAAGCCGGTGGTCGGGTTCGGCGAGCATGGCAGGAACACCGAGACGTGCTCCTCCTGCCCCGGCAGGTTGCGCGCGATGTCCTCGTTCGGCGATTGCGAGATCAGCACGATCGACCACATGCCCGGCGAAGGAAACTCGACCAGGCCGACTTTGCGGAAGCTCGAGCCCTTGCCCGAGAACAGCGTCTCGAACACCTGCTTCAGGCCGCGATAGATCGCGCGCACGGCCGGGATCCGGCCGAGGAACGTTTCGCCGACGTCGACCAGCGTCCGGCCGATCAGATTGGCCGCGAGAAAGCCGACCAGCGTCAGCGTGAAGAACGCGACAACCAGTCCCCAGCCGGGAATGACGTACGGCAGATAGGTTTCCGGCCGGTAGGCGAGCGGGACGAACGGCCGCACCACGCCATCGACCCAGGTGACGAACCACCAGACCAGGTACAGCGTGATTGCAATCGGCCCTGTGACGACGAGGCCGGTCAGAAAATAATTGCGGAAGCGGCCCATCAGGCCGGTATGCGGTTCCGGCAGGGGATCAAGAGGCGCAGGCGCATCGTCGCGGGGGGTCATTCGGGTTCCAAGTCGGTCGCAGCACACAAGCTAGGTTCTTCTTGCAGGTTTTGGAAGACCGCGACCGGTTGATATCCCCTCCGCCTATTCCACGGTCACCGATTTCGCGAGGTTACGCGGCTGGTCGACGTCGGTGCCCATGACGACAGCGGTGTGATAGGCGAGCAGCTGCACGGGGACGGCATAAACCATCGGGGTAAAGGCCGCCGCCATATCAGGCATGACGATGGTGACGAGGGATTCGACGGTCGCCTCTTCCGCGCCCTTCGCGTCCGTCATCAGGATGATGTTGCCGCCGCGGGCGGCGACCTCCTGCATGTTGGAGACCGTCTTTTCGAACACCCGATCATGAGGCGCGATGACGACGACCGGCATGGTCTCGTCGATCAGCGCGATCGGCCCGTGCTTGAGCTCACCGGCCGCATAGCCCTCGGCGTGGATGTAGGAAATCTCTTTCAGCTTCAGCGCGCCTTCGAGCGCGAGCGGAAAGCTGGTGCCGCGGCCCAGATAGAGCACGTCGCTCGACTTGGCGATCCGGTGCGCCAGCTTTTCGATCTGGAGCTCGGTGGTGAGCGCATCCGCCATCAGGCGCGGCACCTCGACCAGGCCGTGAACCAGCTTGGTCTCGTCCTCGTCGGACAATTCGCCTCTGGCCTTGCCGGCCGCGATCGCGAGGTTTGCCAGCACCATGAGCTGACAGGTGAAGGCCTTGGTCGAGGCGACGCCGATCTCAGGGCCGGCCAGCGTTTGCAGCACGGTCTCGCTTTCGCGCGCGATCGTCGAAGTCGGTACGTTGACGACGGCGATCGTGTGCACGCCCTCGGCCTTGGCATAGCGCAGTGCCGCCAGCGTGTCGGCGGTCTCGCCCGACTGCGAGATGAAGATGGCCAGATCGCCCTTGCGCAAGGGCGCCTCGCGGTAGCGGAATTCGGAGGCGACATCGACCTCGACCGGCAGGCGCGCAAAGCGCTCGAACCAGTATTTTGCAACGTAGCCGGCATAGCTCGCGGTGCCGCAGGCCGTGATGTTGATGCGCTGGATATTCTTGAAATCGAAGGGCAGCTTGACCGGCAGCGAGACGCGCTCGGTGGCCATGTCGACGTACCGCGCCAGCGTATGGCCGACCACTTCCGGCTGCTCGTGGATCTCCTTGGCCATGAAGTGGCGGTAATTGGCCTTGTCGACCAGCGAGGTCGAGGCGGCGTGCCTGATCTTGTCGCGCTGGACGGCGTGGCCGTCCTTATCGAAGATCGTTGCGCTCTTGCGCGTCAGCACGACCCAGTCACCGTCCTCGAGATAGCTGATCGTGTCGGTGAACGGGCCGAGCGCGATGGCATCCGAGCCGAGATACATCTCGCCGTCGCCATAGCCGATCGCGAGCGGCGGGCCGTTGCGGGCGCCGATCAGCAGATCGTCGTCGCCGGCGAAGATGAAGCCGAGCGCAAAGGCGCCGCGCAAGCGCCCCAGCGCCAGCTTGACGGCTTCGACCGGCTTGTTGCCGCGCGTGAGCAAATTGTCGACGAGATGCAGCACGATCTCGGTGTCGGTCTCGGTGTGGAACACCGCGCCCTTCTTCTCGAGCTCCTCGCGCAGCTCACGGAAGTTCTCGATGATGCCGTTGTGGACCACGGCGACGCGCTCGGTCGCATGCGGATGGGCGTTGTTGACGGTCGGCTTGCCGTGGGTCGCCCAGCGGGTGTGGCCGATGCCGGTCGTGCCCTTGAGCGGCTCGGCTTCCAGCCGCTTCTCCAGATTCTTCAGCTTGCCTTCGGCGCGACGGCGCTCGAGATGCTTGCCTTCGAGCGTGGCGACGCCCGCCGAGTCGTAGCCGCGATATTCAAGCCGTTTGAGCGAATCCACCAGCTGCTCTGCAACCGGTTCGCGCCCGAGAATGCCGACAATCCCGCACATGCGGATCACTATCCCCCAAATCGTCGAAAAATCGCCTAAACGACGCGCTCGGTTTTTAGCGAAGTTCCTAGGGAACCATATACTCAATAATTATTGCGGATTGAGACAGCAAGGACCGCAACCCGGGCTTAGCCTGCGTCGAATTGGCCGGCGTTAACCCGCGCGCGTTAACTTGTTGTCAATATGTTTGGCCAACGATTCCGCGCCAGGAGAGTATGGCCATGAAAGGCTCGTCCGACCGTAAAGGTCTATCGCCGATGTACCTGCGCGCCAGCGAGACCACGGGCACGCACTTGGCACATTGGCCACCGCCGCAGCGCGGCAAGGAAAGCAAGCCCCTCTTCATCAAGCACTCCGAAGGCGAGCCGGCCAAGCGCGCCAAGCCACGCGGCTGGCGTCTCACCCGCGCGATCTTCTCCGAATTCGCCGACGACGAGTAGCCGCGACGAAGACCCTCGTGGCGAGGAGCGCGAAGCTCGAACCATGAAGGCCCGCCTCTCCCCTGCGGCCACCCTTCGAGAGACACGCCCGCTTCCAAAGGGCCCCCAGGATGAGGGCGGAGGATGCTGCGACACAATAGAGCTTACTTCTCCGGCTTCTTCCCGCCCGTCTTCATCTCGCGATAGCGCACAGCGCCTCCTTCCCTGATGGTCTGCTGGTTGCGCTCGAGCGCCATGGCATCGTCAGGCACGTCACGGGTGATCACCGAGCCGGAGCCGATATAGGCGCCGTTGCCGATCTTCACGGGGGCGACCAGCGAGGAGTTGGTGCCGACGAAGGCGCCTTGCCCGATGATCGTTTTGTGCTTCTTGAAGCCATCGTAGTTGCAGGTGATGGTGCCGGCGCCGATGTTGGAGTTGGCGCCGACGGTGGCATCGCCGATGTAGGACAGGTGATTGACCTTGACGCCGGCCTCCAGCGTCGCCGCCTTGGTCTCCACGAAATTGCCGATGCGCGCGCCATCGCCGAGCGAGGTGCCGGGCCGCAGCCGCGCATAGGGGCCGATCGAGACGTTCTTGCCGAGCGTGGTCTGCACGATATGCGAGAAGGAATGGATCACCGTGCCGTCGGCGATCGACACGCCGGGGCCGATCACCACGAACGGCTCGATGGTCACGTCCTTGCCGAACACGGTATCGGCGGCGAGATAAACGGTTTCAGGGGCGATCAGCGTGACGCCGGCCTCCATCGCCGCTTTCCGCAGGCGCGCCTGCATGACGGCTTCTGCCTCGGCGAGCTGTGCCTTGGTGTTGATGCCGCGTACCTCGTCCTCGCTGGTCTCGATCACCACGGACTCCCATCCCTGCTTGCGGACGATTTCGACCGCGTCCGTCAGATAATATTCGCCCTTGGAATTGGCATTGCCGATTTGCCCGAGGATTTGAAGCGCGCGGCGGCCGTCGATCGCCATCACGCCGGCATTGCACAAATCGATCTTGCGCTCCTCAGTGCTCGCATCGGCCTGCTCGCGGATCGCGACCAGGCGTTCGCCCTCGACGATGAAACGGCCATAGCCGGTGGGATCGGCGGCGCGGAAGCCGAGCGCGGCAATCGCAGCGCCCCTGGCGAGCGGCGCGCGCAGCCGCGCCAAGGTCTCGGCCGAGATCAGCGGCGTGTCGCCAAAGGCAATCAGGAGATCGTCGACGCCGCGTCCGATCGCCTCACGCGCCGCCAGCACCGCATGCGCGGTGCCGAGTCGCTCGGCCTGCACGAAGGTGAGCGCATCGGGCCTGATGCGCTTCGCCTCGTCCGCGACCGCCTCGTGGTCGGGGCCGATCACGACTGCGAGCGAGGTACCGGTTCCCTTGGGTGCCGCGGCGAGCACGTGGGCAAGCAGCGTTTGCTGAGCTACCGGATGCAGCACTTTGGGCAGGCTCGATCGCATGCGCGTGCCTTCGCCGGCGGCGAGCACGATCGTGAGGCTGGAACGGGCGGTCATCGAAATCCTGTCAGATACTGCATCAATTGGCGCGACGGGCGGCGGAATCCTGAAAAGCTCTCGTCTTGCTACCCCCGCAAACGCCCGGAATTCAAGTGCGATGGGGTTTTCCTGTTAATGTTCCCTGGCTGATTCGGGGAAGCTTCGGGGCTGGGCACTTAACGTTCATGGCAAAGGATTCCGACCCACTGGCGGATGCCTTCGGCACCAAGGAGACCGGCGGGCTGTTCTCCGGACTTGTGGCCGAGGAAAGCGCGTTCGACCGCCGCATGATGTGGCGGCTGGGCTCGTGGGGCGTGGCGGCCGTGGGCGCCGTCACCATCGCGGTGATCGCCAGCCAGGCCGGGCTCGGCTGGCGGCGCGACCAGGTTGCCTCTGCCGATCTTGCGCGCCAGGCCGACCGGCTCCAGATGCTGACCAAGGAGAGCCAGAACGAGGCCCGCCGCCTCGCCGCCGCCATCGAGACGCTGAACGGCGATCGCGACCGGCTCTATTCGCGCGTCACCGTGCTGGAGCAAGGGCTCGATTCCGTCACCGGCGCCATCGCCAAGCAGACCACCCCGCCGCCACAGGCCGGCAAGGATGCCGCGCCTGCCGCCCCCAGCGTCGCGCCGGTCGCTTCGACGCCCGCCGCCGCCGGCGACAAGCCGCGCACCGAGGCCGCCAAGGACACGTCCAAGGATTCTGCAAAGGAGCCGCCGAGCCCGCCGCCGCAGACGGCGGCCGCCGCATCGCTCGTGCAGCAATCGCCGGCCATGAATTCGGCGTTGCCGACCATTCCGCTGGTGCCGTCCAAGTCGATCATGGCGCCGCCAGATCCGGCTGCATCAAAATTGATTCAGCCCGAGACGATCGAGAAGGCCGCGGAGAAGAAGGCCGAGCCGGCGCCCGCCCCGACCGAAGTCGTCGCCACAGCCGCAAAGCCACCGGAAACAGCCGAGAGCGAATCCCCCGCGATCGCGGTTCAGCAGACGCGTTTCGCGATCGATCTCGGCGGCGCCAATTCGATCGACGGCCTGCGCGCACTCTGGCGCGGCGTGACCAAATCCAATCCGGATGTCGCAGCGCTGCGGCCGATCATCATGATCAAGGAAGGCGCCGCCGGGCTCGGCATGCAGCTCCGCCTCGGTGCCGGCCCCCTCGTCAACGCCGCCGCCGCCGCAAAATTCTGCGCGAGCCTCGCCGAGAACGAGCGTCACTGCGAAACCACCGTCTTCGACGGCCAGCGCCTGTCGATGCGCGGCTCGGAAAAGACGCAAGACAAGGGACAAGAGAAGTCTCAAGACAGGGTTCAGGAGAAGACCTCAGAGAAGAACCAGGACGCGGTCCCGCAGGCCGAAACCGCCCCCGCGCCCAGCGCAAAGCCCGAGAAGCCGCAGCGCCGCCGCAGCTACTCGTCAAAGCGCTCGAAGCGCGAGGAGCCCGCGCCCGCCCCTGCGGCGCAGCCGGCGCCAGCGAAGCCAGAGGCCGCGTCGACCTCCGCGGGATCGACATTGTCCTCGTTCTTCAGACGATAGGGCGCGGCCCTATCTGGGCGGAAGCTGCTTGCATGCGGCGATCGGACGCTTGGACCTGAGCTGCCCTTTCGCAGCAGATTTGCGTTCATTCACAACGCGCTCCAAGCGTCGACCCTTCCACAACTCGCGGAATTTGATGAACGAACTGGATGATGTGCTGAGGCTTCTCGTCGCGGCGGGTACGGGCCTCCTGATCGGCATCGACCGCGACATGAATGACAAGCCGGTGGGAATGCGAACCCTGTCGCTGGTCGCCCTCGGCTCCGCGCTGGTCTCGATCTCCGTGATCGAGTTCCAGAACTTGCGGGACCACCCGGATGCGATCTCCCGGGTCATTCAGGGCGTCGTTGCCGGCGTGCTGACCGGCGTCGGCTTCATCGGCGCAGGCGTCATCCTGCACGATGCCAAGGCGAAGACCGTTCACGGCCTCACGACTGCGGCGACCGTGTGGATTGCGGCAGGGCTCGGAATTGCCTGCGCGCTGGGAGCCTGGCTGCTGGTCGCCGCCGCAATCGCGGTCACGTTGCTCGTGCTGTTCGTTCTCGGCTGGGTCGAGCGCCGGCTGGGACTGAAATAGCCGCTGAGGCTCAGTCTGTACCAAATGATACGATCAAGGCCGACATAACTCGGCAGTATCCGCGACGGATTTGATTCGGAGCGGAGATGATGGAGGCGAAGTTTCTGCGAGAGCAACTCGCGTTGGTGCGCGAACTGGCCGAACGGGCGGATCCCTATATCAAGCAGCGATTGCTTGCATTAGCCGACAAGTATGAGCGTCGGCTGGCCGCACAGAGCCGGCAGACGCAAGAACGCTCCCAGGGTTGACAGTTCACTGGTCGTACAGAAACTTCCGCCTCCCCTGTTGCCCCGTTCCGCCATCCCGACCATATTGCCCCCATGACAAAAAAGCCCTTCCGCCTCACGCCCTACCAGGTGCAGTTCCTGCTCGTCGTCGGTTTCGTCACCGTCGGCTGTGCGCTCTACGTGCGCTATCTCGCGATCGAGTTCTCGCAGGTCGCCCTCGCCTGTGACGCCGGGCTTCAGACGCTGGTCTGCAAGGCGCGGTCCGTCTCGACCGTGCTGTTCAAGAATTCGGTGTTCGGCATCGTCGCGCTGGTGGTTGCGACGCTGAACCTGATGCGGCCATCGATCGTGCTGCTCACCGTCGGCATCATCGCCGCCGGCCTCGGCATCGTGCTCTACAATGTCGTGCTGTCGGGCCTGGCGATCGGCCTGTTCATTCTTGGATTTGCTCGGCCCGCGCCCGCCACAGCGTGAGCGCGAACAACAGATAGATCGCGCAGGTCCACAGCGACTGCCAGTTGTCGCGACCTTCGTTGAAGAGCACAAAGACAGCCGAGAGCGCCAGCACGCCCGCGAACACCGATTCCGCGATCGGACGCTGGCCGATCTGCGGCCGGTTCAGCATCAATAGCGCAAACGGGACCACCGCCATCGTCAGCGAGGCGTAGGGAAAATCCTTGTAGCGCGGGTCGAACACGAAGCCGAGCGCGGTAGCGGCCCCGATCACCGCTGTCACCGCGAGCGTCAGGCCAAGCACGGCGGTGAGCTTCGACCATTTGCGGCCCTCGCGCGGACCGAGCAGATCGAGGAAGGTCGGAAGGCTGCGGCCGATCACCATCGCCTGCGCGCAGAAGATCGGCGACAGGATGCCGGCGAGCAGCAGCGCGCCCCAGAGCAGCCAGCCGCCGATGCCGTAGCTCTCGTAATACATCTTGTCGGCGCCGATCCCGAGCAGGCTCCCCGCCGTCGTCGCCGAGATGGCGACACCGAGCCAGGCCGAGAAGCGCGGCGTCCACGGCCGCCGGCGCAGCGTGATCAGCGCGACCGCGAACACCAGCACGGACAGGCCCATGCCCGCGCCCATGTACCATTTCCAGTACGGGAAATTGCTGATCGGCTCGCCCGGCGGATATTTCAGGCTCCGGCGCACCGAGTCGTACAGGCCCCAATAGCCGCCGACGGTGCCTTCCAGCTTGCGCTTCCACGGCTGGTCGTAGGACTCGATCAGATTGACGCGAAACTTGTTCGCCTTCGCAAGGCTCAGGATTTCCGAGACGACGCGCGCCTGGTTGGCGCGTGAGGGCAACGCGCCGTCGCGCATGCGCCCCTCGCTCGGCCAGCCGGTCTCGCCGATCAGGATCTCCTTGCCGGGGAACGCCACCGCCATGCGTTCGCGGATCGCCTCGACATGGGCGGAAGCGAATTTGGCCTTGACCGGCAAATCCTCCCAATAGGGCAGGATGTGGATCGTGACGAAGTCGACGACGTCATAGACCTCGCGGTTCTTCAGCCAATATTCCCAGACGTCGGCATAGGTGACGGGCACGCTGACCTGCGTCTTCACCAAGCGGATGATGGAGACAAGGTCGGCCGTGGTCATCTCGCCGCGCAGCAGCACCTCGTTGCCGACGATGACCGAGGTGATGATGTCGGGGAATTGCTTGGTGAGGCGGATGGCGAGCGCGGCCTGCTCATAATTCTTGGTGCGGTTGCTGGAGAGCCAGATGCCCTGCAGCACTTTCAGCCCGCCGACCTTGGCGGCGATCGCCGGCACCTGGTCGAGCCCGTTCTCCATCGAATAGGTGCGGACGCAGTCGGTGATCTGCTTGAGCTGGCGCAGGTCCTGCTCGATCTGCTCGGCCTCGATATGGGTCCAGGCCTCCAGCGGCGTCTGCTCGCCGCGGAACGGCGCGTAGGAGACGCATTGGACCTTCTCGGCGGGATCGATCGGGGCGCGCGCGAGCGTGATCGGCGTCGCCAACCACCACCACACGGCAGCAATCGCACCCAGTGAAACGAGCAGAAGCGCCAGTGGCGTACGAAGTGAAATCGGTTCCGTCCTCCGCGAAGGGTCCGTCGATTACCTGCTTGCACGCCGTCTGCCAAGGGGGTGCTCCGGTGCGGATGCGCTCCTGCCCCAAAGGAATGGGGCTGCGGCGGTTCGACCGGGACCTAGCGTCGTGACTTTGCTGGACAAAATTCCAAATACAGGTCATGGACTCCGAAAGACTTTTCCGCCGCATTGGAGACCCATTTGGACGCCATCACCGGCGCGTCCACGGGATCCTGACGCGGACGGCCATCGGATACATTGGGGAATTCATGCGGCAACGGGTGTTCGAGTCACGAAATGCGGTCCTGCGGCAGTTCGCCGCCACCTTGGCCGTCTCCTGCCTTCTCGTTCTCGCCGGTCTCGGTGGCGCCTCCGCCCAAAGCGGCACGCCCGCGCCGGACCAGGGCAAGGCCGCGGCCCAGCCCGCCGACGCCGCCAAGGATGCCGCCCAGAACCAGCGCCGCACCGACGAGTTCGCCGAAGCAGCCCAGGCCATCAACGGACCGGGCGGCAACCCCGAATGCGTCTGGCTCGGCCGGCGCGTGGTACGGCTGATGTGGCGGGATGATCTCGATACCGCGTTTCGCCATCTCGACCTCTACGACCGCTTCGGCTGCCCCGGCGGCCACATCCAGGCGGCCTTCCGCTGCCTGACCCGGTTCGGCGCCCAGATCGATCCCAAGGTCGCCGAGACCCTGGACAGCCGCGTGCACGCCTGCTGGATCAACCCGGCGGCCCAGCCGCAGCAGGCGGCGGCCGCGGCGTCGCAGCCGGCGGCACCGGCCTCGGGTAATCCGCCGGCGGCGCAGCCGGCCGCGAGCCCCTCGCCTGCGGCAAGCCCGACGCCGGCGCCCCAGAAATAGCCGCGATCGTTTCAGCTGTCGTTCAGGAACGATCGGCCATAGACCTGTTGGCACTGCCACGCATTTTCTGGAAAAGGCCATGCCCTCATAAGGACATGACGCCATGACAGTTGAGAAACCGCGCGGCAGAGGTATGCTCCATTTGCCGCGGACTTGGTCGGATCTCGGGGTCGGATCCGCTTCCCTGCCCCCTCAGCCCCTTTTGGTTTAGCCGCGATGCGCGTTGTCGCCGCCGTTCTGTTGCTCGTGTCTGCGCTTCACGCAGGGCTGTGGGGAGTCCTGCGCGACAAGGAACCCGCGCCTGATTTCAGAGGCCTGTTGCCCAGCGTCTCCTACGCGCCGTTCGAGGGCTCGGCCCACCCTGATATCGACAACATCCCGACCGTCGAGAAAATCCGCGCCGACCTCAAGACGCTGTCGACCATGACGCGCGCGATCCGCCTCTATTCGTCCACGGGCGGTGTGGAATTGGTGCCGCCGATCGCGGCCGAGTTCGGCCTCAAGGTCACCGTCGGCGCCTGGATCGACAAGGACAAGGATCGCAACGAGCGCGAGATCAAGGCTGCGATCGAGCTCGCCCGCAAGAACAGCAACGTCGTCGGCGTCGTCGTCGGCAACGAGGTGATCTACCGCGGCGAGCAGAAGGTCGAAGACCTCATCGACATGATCAAGAAGGTCAAGGGCTCGGTCCGCGTGCCGGTCACGACCGGCGAGATCTGGAACATCTGGCGCGACAATCCCGACCTCGGCTCCAGCGTCGACTTTATCGCCGCCCACGTGCTGCCCTATTGGGAAAACTTCCGCTCGGACCAGGCGGTCGACCAGGCCGTCGACCGCTACAACCTCTTGCGCAACCTGTTCCCCGGCAAGCGCATCGTGATCGCCGAGTTCGGCTGGCCGAGTCAGGGCTACAACTTACGCAACGCCGATCCGGGCGCGTTCCAGCAGGCGCTGATCCTGCGCAACTTCGTCAGCCGCGCCGAAGCCATCGGCATGGAATACAACATCGTCGAAGCCATCGATCAGCCCTGGAAATTCTTCGAAGGCGGCGTCGGTCCCTATTGGGGCATCCTCAACGCCAGCCGCGAGCCGAAATTCGCCTGGACCGGTCCGGTCGAGAACCCCGACTATTGGAAGCTGATGGGCATCGCGCTGCTGGTCGGCATCCTGCTGTCGCTGCCGATCCTGCGGCTTGAAAAGCCCACCGCGAAGCAGGCCTTGCTGCTGTCGGCGAGCGCCAACGGCGTCGGCGCCTGGGCCGCGACCGTGTTCGCGTTCTGGAACAGCCATTACTTCATCTTCGGCTCGGCCTTCGCGCTGACGCTCGGCATGATCCTTCTCGTTCCGTTGGTCCTAATCGCGATGGCGCGCATCGACGAGATCGCCGCGGTCGCCTTCGGCCGGCCGCCCCAGCGGCTGCTCAGCAAGGGCAAGCCAGTCGAGAACGTTCCCGAGAATTACTACCCGAAAGTCTCGATCCACATCCCCGCCTACTTCGAGCCGGTCGACATGCTCAAGCAGACGCTGGATGCGCTGTCGCGGCTGAACTATCCGAACTACGAATGCGTCGTCATCATCAACAACACGCCCGATCCCGCCTTCTGGCAGCCGATCCAGGACCATTGCCGCGCGCTCGGTGAACGCTTCAAGTTCATCAACGCCGAGAAGGTGCAGGGCTTCAAGGCCGGCGCACTGCGCATCGCGATGGACCGCACAGCGGCCGACGCCGAGATCATCGGCATCCTCGATGCCGACTATGTCGTCGATCCCGACTGGCTCAGGGATCTCGTGCCGGCTTTCGCCGATCCGCGTGTCGGTCTCGTGCAGGCGCCGCAGGAGCACCGCGACGGCGATCTGTCGATCATGCACTACATCATGAACGGCGAGTATGCCGGCTTCTTCGACATCGGCATGGTCCAGCGCAACGAGCTCAACGCCGTCATCGTGCACGGCACGATGTGCCTGATCCGCCGCGCCGCGATGGACATGGCCGGCGGCTGGTCGTCGGACACGATCTGCGAGGATTCAGATCTCGGCCTTGCGATCCAGGAGCTCGGCTGGACCACCCATTACACCAACCACCGCTACGGCCAGGGCCTCCTCCCCGACACCTACGAGGCCTTCAAGAAGCAGCGCCATCGCTGGGCCTATGGCGGGCTGCAGATCGTCAAGAAGCACTGGCGCCACTTCCTGCCCGGCAAGAGCCGGCTGACATCCGACCAGAAGCGCGAATATGGCCTCGGCTGGCTGAACTGGCTGGGCGCCGAGAGCCTCGGCGTGGTGGTGGCGCTGCTCAACCTCGTCTGGGTGCCGATCGTCGCCTTCGCCGACATCGCCATTCCCGACAAGATTTTGACGCTGCCGATCATCGGCGCGTTCGTCGTCTCGCTGGCGCACTTCCTGTCGATGTACCGCGCCCGCGTCGCGATCAAGCCCGGCCAGATGCTGGGCGCCATGATCGCGGCGATGAGCGTGCAGTGGACGGTGTCGCGCGCCGTGGCGCAGGGCCTCATCACCGAGCACATCGCGTTCGCGCGCACCTCGAAGGGCGGCCTTAGCAGAATGTCGATCGAGTTCCAGGCGTTCTGGGAGGCCGTGATCGGCACCCTGCTGCTGATCGGCGCCGGCGTGCTGATCGCCTCCAACAGCTACCGCCAGATCACAGAGATCTACATCTTCGCCGGCGTCCTGGTGCTGCAAAGCCTGCCGTTCCTGGCCGCCGTCGCCATCGCCATCCTCGAGCTCAGCCGGATCAACTCGTTCCAGTTCTGGCGCGATAGCGCGATCCGCACCGCCGAGCTGATCGGCCTCCGCCCCGTCGCGCTGCCTCCCGTGGGCGCGCCGCAGGCCGTGCCGACCGAGGTGCGGCGGGAGACGAACTGACGGGCGCCCACCCAGTTCGGGCCTCGTGATCAAAAGTCACGTGCTCCTCGACGGGGATGGCGGCCCGCCAATCGGGTTGAGAATTCCGGCCTAAGCCGCAGAGACCGCGAGCAAATCCCCGCTCCTGCCGAGACTTTCGGCAGCGCCCCGCACTATTGACCTGCGCAGCCACTCCCCCTACACAGCGCAGGCCGAGAGCATGATCCGGAAACAGCCGGTTTTTCCTCGCGACGTCCTTAGCGTTGCGGCAAGACATGCTTCTCGAATGTCCGACCACGATGGCGATCTCTTCAAGCCATCAGCGGCCATGGGAGCGCGTAGCTCAGCCGGTAGAGCACGTGACTTTTAATCACGGGGTCCTGGGTTCGAGCCCCAGCGCGCTCACCAAAAGCCGGATCAATTACTTAAAGGCCGTTTTCGCGCTCCCGGCGCCTTGGCGCGCCTCTTGCCATAGAGACTTCCCAAGCATGGAGGCGTGCACCGATGGCACAACGAGTTCGTGTTCCCAGACGCCCAAGGCCCAGTTTGAAGCATATCGCGCGCAAGCTGGTTAGATTGCTGGACGCGATCGATGAGCTCGAAGACCTGAGAGAAAGGGTCCAGGCGGCCGAAGCCACGCGCGTCCTGCATTAGAGCGCCGGAAAGTCCGTTGCGGAGCTAAACAATCCACGTCGTCCGCAAGGCTGCTCCGTCCCAAAGGCCACGGCTGAACGTTGTCGCGCCTGGTGCCGGAGCCGTCCTCAAACGCAGCCTCGGGAAAACGGCCAAGGTGCTGAGAGAATACGGTGATAGTGCGCTCAACGAAGCTCTTGCTTCGCGGCCCTTTCCGGACGGCTGCACGACGGGAGTTTAGTGCATTGCAAGCTGCCAAGATGTTCATGGTCCCGCAAAGCTCATTGAGCCGAGCAGTGGCATTTGAACAGCAGATGGCGGCTTGAACGTCTTCTTCGATAATTGCACCTCGCCCGTCTTTGCGGGAACGCTCGACGCTTTGATCACGCCGCTGGGCCATCGCGCTCGCCACATCCGCCACATGTCGGATTGCGAATTCGCGCACAACACACCCGACGTTGACTGATCACGCGGCTCGGTGCCGACCCGTCGGTATGGCTCGTGATCACCGGCGATCAGCGCATCCGGAAGAACCTTGCCGAGCGCACAGCGTGGATACGCACCGGGCTCAAAGCGTTCGTGCTCGCGCCGTCCTACAAGAAAACCCCGGTAAACCAGGGCGCATCGTGCTGCTCTGGCCGTTGGCCGGTTATGGAGCAATTTATCTCAGCCGCCGCCCCTGGCTCCATGTTTGAGCTATCGATCAGTCGGCGCGCCGGCTTCACGCCTCTTGCGGTCTGACGCGCTGCTCCGCGCGTGTACCCAGGCTTTCAGGGTTAAGCCTAGGATGGGTTGAGCTCTTGCGAAATCCATCACTCGTTGCGATCAGCGTCACTGCGATCCGCGGTCGATCATCGAAGCACAACTCAAAGGGCCGCGGAGTGACCGACCGATTGCCAGCGATCGGTTTCGCAAGAGCGCAACCTGTCCTACGCGCCGTTCATATGGTCCCGATTTCGTCCACGCGAAGCCAACGCTTCCTCGCAAAATCGCGCCAGATTCCGATAGAGTCCAGTAGTCACCCCGAGATGAACTACACCCAACAGGCGCCTATTGTGCCCTCCCCCTCCGGGCATTGTGGCGATGATTTGCGCAGAGAAAGACAATCCGCCCGTTCTGATCTGCTCCAAGTGCGGGCGGCCGATGACGTTTTTGGCGACGCTGCCGGCCATCTTCACGCTTCCTGCAGTACATGCCTACCAGTGCCGTCCCTGTCTGCGGGTGGACACCATCCCGCTGACGTGAGGCCGGAATTGCGGTGATAGCGCGCTCTACGTACTCAACTGCCGCACACTGCAATTGCTTGGCATCTGCGGCCGTTCCAAGAGCCCTCCCTCAAAAAGCCGCTGACAACCCACCGGAAACGTGTAGGATTCAGCAAAACCGGAGGAGCGGCATGTTTGAAATCAACGGTTTCGACACGGCGGGCGTGGTCAGTCTCAAGCGGCTGTCACTCACCGCCGCCCTCAAGAAGGCCAAAGAACTTGTCCAGGACGGGTGCTGGGACGTTCAGGTCGTCGATCCCAGCGGCCGCGTCTACACCTCGTTTGAAGAGCAGGCCGCCTAGCCACCCCACCTTCGGCGCCATTCGAGCGAGCACCGGCGCCTGTTTCCGCCGCTATCCGCCTCGGCCGACGTTTGACGAGGCGTTGTTCAGCCAGCGCAGCGTTGCATCGTCGCTCCAGCCGGGGACGGCGAAGCGCGCCGGCGGAGTCGCATTCGCGCGGGGCCGCTCCGCCGCGGGATGGCGTGCGCGGGCGTGATGCACCGTTGCGGCGTTTGCGGAGCTGCACAGCACCAGCAACAGACCCATGGCAAAAAGAGAGCGCATCGCATCAACTCCAATCGAGCAATCGCCCGCTGTGATCTGATGCGTCGATCGGTTCGCCACAATCCTTCGCGGCTTCACAAGCACGAGAGAGAAGCGCTTGGCTCCTGCCGTGGTGCAAGCCGCCCCTCAACTGCCGCGCGCGATGCCATTGCCAGTCAACCCGTTTGGGAGCAGGCTTCTCTCCAGGCGCTCAAGACGCCGCACGGGAGAGACACATGAAGGAACAGGGCCTGGATGGCCGCCACCGGGACAAGGACGGCGGTATCAGCAAGAAGCACGGCAACACGCTTGTCGGCACATTGCGCAAGATCTACGGAAAGGGTTTTGCCGCCGGGTATCCCGATGCGACGCCACTCAGCGAGGTCCTGGCCCAGCTGAACGAGACATCGCTGAGCCAGTTGCGCCGCGATCACGACACCGGACATTTGGGGCACAAGATCGATCACGCCTTGAAGTGAGACGACCGTGACAGCCTGTAGGATGGGTTGAGCGCTTGCGAAACCCATCGCTGGCAATTCGGTCGGTCCCTCCGCGGCCCTTTGAGTGTCGCTCCGATCATCGATCGCGGATCACAGCGACGCCGATCGCAACGAGTTATGGGTTTCGCAAGAGCTCAACCCATCTTACGCATTAGCTCTCTGGCGCCGAAACCGCAGCCGGCACACTCAGCGGAGCGCCGCCAACCGAAACAGGCCCCACCGACTTCGGCTCCCGAACCAGCCGTTTGCGCATCGCTGCGGACAGTCCATAGCGCGCATGCGCTCTTCGAACGGACGACGTGACGTCCGACATCATTGTATTTTGCAGCGAGTCGACCTTCGCGATCAGTGTGGACAGCTGCGAAGATATCTTCTTCACATCGACCCGTTCGTCCGTGATGCTCTGTCGCAGCGACAGCAGCAACATTGAATCCTGCTGCAGCAAAACCGAGTTCTGATCCGATGCCTGATTGTTCTGCTGCAGCATCGCTGTGTGTTGCTGCTGGGCCGCCTGAATGTCCTTGAGGGCAGCGACAACTGGATCCGGCTTTGGCACGGACGCTTCCAGGCGCGGAAGCAATTCAGCCAGGCGGCCGACATTCAGCGAGGAAAAATCAGACGGCGACGTGTAGATCGCCGCCGCGCCGTTGATGGCCAACGCGCACACCGAGAAGACCAGGACTGATTTCCGGCTGGATCTCTTGCTCGAGACTGGAGCTTCCGGGATTGCGGGTTCGTGCGCTGCTGCGGCGGCAGCAAGGGCTGCAGCGTCAAGTTCTTCGGCGAAGCTTGCCGTTTCGAAGGTCGTGGTCATTTGCATTGACCCCAATGAGCGAGCAAAAGGAAGCCGCCCCTGGAACGCCGTCACGACGCACCCCTTACGCAGCACCCATACACAACTGCCTAAAATTGTAGGCTTTTTGGATTAATTCCACGTTAGCGACGTGGCCGGCTGACGGGCCGGGCCACCCCGGCCGATTACGGGGTTATGCGATGCAGTCCTCAGGCGCTGACACTGGCTGCCGCAAAGCACCGCCGCCGTAGGGTGGGCAAAGCGCAGCGTGCCCACCACTTCGATCGCGTGACTTGGATGCATGGTGGGCACGGCGCTTCGCGCCTTTGCCCACCCTACGACAGCCGTACCTAGCTCAACGTTCGGGCTGTGGGCGATGACGCATTGCGCCGATCCTGTCTCTTCGCCCGTTCGCTCGCAGGCTACAAACCTGGCCGTATCGGGTTCGGAACCCGTCTGGGCGACACAGTAGTTCGTCGCTCGACCTGCGCTTTGGCGTCCAGCACCTTGTCCCCAGCTCGTGCGGCTCGCGGCAGTCTGATCCGGTCCGAAAGGCTCGTGCCTCTCCCTGGCGGACCTTCTGAACCAACATTCGTGTTTCCTTGAGCCTGCGTTGCCGGCCGGAAGCTGTTTCGGGAGGGGACAGTCGCCATTTGATCCTCATTGCTCGTGCCGCTCCCAATTGCGCCGATCGGCAGACCATTTGGAGCGTGACCGACCCCGGCATTTTTCGCGGCCTGGGCTGCCGCCCGCGACCTCGCGGGCGTGGCGGACTGAACGTTCGGATTGATCGGTTGGCCGTCGGTGCCCAGATTTCCACCGGGGGCGGTGTCCTTCGTCCCCATCCCTGGAGGCGCTGAGGGACCCGCATTGCCTGCACTCGTCCCCATTCCAGAAGGTGCCGACCCGCCGGCGCTACCCCCTCCCGTCCCCATGCCCGCTCCCCCGGGCCCGGCAATTGCACCGCCTGCTTGCGCCAGAACGAACAGAAATGAGGTTGCGATAATCACGACAATGATCGGAGGGATGGCACGGGACATCAGACAATCTCCATCGCCAAGCTTCATTAACTATAATGATGAGGCCGGGTTCCCGCCATGAATTCGCGGTTGCAGAAGCCCGCCGCTGCAAGAGTTCCAGGTCTGCCAGTCGAAGGTATCGGTGCTGACAAGGGCGCGAGCCCCTACGCCTCGTCCAGCAGATCGAACAGCTCCTCCACCCGCTCGAACGGCGCGTCCTGCATCTTGGCGTGATAGACCACGCGATCACCGTCGCGTTGCAGTGACTTGCCCCGCGACTTCCGCAAGCGTCCCGGCAGGAACGTCGCGGCCGCAGCCTCAGGGCCGACGTCGAGGCGGATGATGCCGCGTCGCTTGCATTCGAACCTGAGCCTGGCTGCGGCGAAGAAGTCGCGCGCGACCTTCGGCAGCGGGCCGAAGCGGCGGGAGGTTTCCTCCTCGAGGTCTTCGAGGTCGTCCTCGTCAGTGCATCTTGCGGCGCGCGCATAGAGTTCGAGACGCACCGGCTCGGACTGCACGTAGGTCTCGGGCAGCATGTCCGCGACCGGCAGGTTCAGGTCCGGCACCCACACGGCCTGCCCCTCGTCGAGCTTCTCCGAAGCCATTTTCAGGAGGTGGCTGTAGAGCACGGGCCCGAACACCTGGACGTGGCCGGATTGCTGCTCCGAAAACAAATCTCCGGCGCCTCGCAGGTCCAGGTCGCGCTCGCTGATGGCAAAGCCCGCGCCGGGCCGGCTGAACTCTTCGAGCACCGCCAGCCGCTTCTCGGATTGCCCGGACTGCGTCTCGGTCAGGAGATGGGCGAAGGCGCGGATGCCGCCACGGCCGACGCGCCCGCGCAGCTGATGCAGCTGGGCGAGGCCGAACTTCTCCGGCCAGCAGACCACGATGGTGTTCGCTCGGGGAATATCGAGACCGCTCTCGACGATGTTGGTCGCGAGCAGGACGTCGGCCCTGCCCTCGACGAAGCTCATCATGCGGTCGTCGATCTCGTCGGCCGCCAATCTGCCGTGCAGGCATACGATGCGAAGATCGCCCGCCACCGCCTGCACCCGCGCCAGCATGGGATCGAGATCCTGGATGCGCGGGCAGATCAGGAAGCTCTGGCCGTGGCGGCGCTGCTCGCGCAGCAGCGCGGAGGCAATCGCCGCATCCGACAATGGCGCGATCCGGGTCGCGACCGGCAATCGGTGCACCGGGGGCGATGCGATCACGCTGAGGTCGCGGAAGCCGGCAAGGCCAGTGGCGAGCGTGCGCGGGATCGGCGTCGCGCTCATCATCAGCACGTGGACGTTCTTGGCGAGGCCCGAGAGCTTGGCCTTCTCGGCCGCGCCAAAATGCTGCTCCTCGTCGATGATGACGAGACCGAGATCGTCAAACTTCACGTCCTTGCCCGTGAGCGCCTGGGTGCCGATCACGACCTTGATCCGGCCGCTGCGCAGTCCCTCCCTGGTCTCGCGCAGCTCCGCGCCCGAGGTCGCGCGCGACAAATTGCCGACCTCGATGCCGAACGGCGCAAAGCGCTTCTGGAACGTTGCGACATGCTGGCGTGCCAGCACCGTCGTCGGCACCGCGATCGCCACCTGCTTGCCCGACAGCACCACGGCGGCCGCCGCGCGCAGCGCCACCTCGGTCTTGCCGAAGCCGACGTCGCCGCAGATCACCCGGTCCATGGGATGACCGGAGGCGAGATCGTCGAGCACGTCGGCGATCGCCTTGGCCTGGTCGCTCGTGGTGAAATAAGGGAAACGCGCGACGAACTTCTCGTAGGCCGATCCCGGCGGAACCAGCTTTTCACCGCGACGACGGCGGCGCTGGCTGATGTGCTTGGCCAGCGCCTTGCCGGCGGCCTGGATTTCACGCTCGGCCGACGTGCGGCGGGCCCACCATGTGCTGCCATCCGCCTTGTCGAGCGCCAGCTTGCCGAGCTCCGCCGCGTAAGGCCACATCAAGGCGAGATCAGGCGGCGGCACGAGCACCGCATTGTCGCCGGCGAACTTCAGGCGGATCATCTCCCGCAAGCTTCCGCCGCCGGTGTTCACGGTCTGCAGGCCGTCGAGCACGCCGAGGCCCCGCTGGAGATGGATGACCACCGTGCCCTGCTCGGGCACATCGGCATGCTCGAAGGCCGCGCTCCAGGCGCGCGCCATCGGCTGCGGATGATGCGCCCGGCTGCCGAGCACATCGGAGGCCGTCACGACGACGAGAGGCTTTTTTCCCGGCACGACGAAGCCCGCATCGAGATCGGCCAGCAGCGCCGCCTCGCCGTTCCGCCCGCGTGTCGCCTCGTCCCAATCGTCGCAGCGCTGCGCCTTGAGGCCGCTCATCCGCTCCATCACGCGCAGATCGTCCTCCTGCGCCGCGACCAGGATCAGTCGCGATCCGGCCCGACGCGTCTCCTCGACGAAACCACGCAGCGCCTTCCTGGAGGATGTCAGCTTCGAAAACTCCGGGATGGTCTGGAAGGACGAAGCGCGCGGCAGCACCTTCATGCCCCTGGAGAGCTGCTTCCAATCGCGCCGTGCGAGATATTCGCGCTCACGCTCGGCGCGCGGCGCGGCCTCCTCGATGGTATCGAGCCAGCCGTCGGCGTGCACCGGGACGCCCGCATCGGCGATCCATTTGGCGCGCCCGCAATAGTCGAACAGGCTCGCGCGCTTGCCGCCTTTGCCGGCAAGCCGCTCCGACATGGGATCGACCACAAGCTCCTTGGTCTCGAAGATGATCCTGTGCTCGTTCGGATCGAACGCCACGATCCGCTTGATCGCGCGATCCGAATGCTCGATCCGGAACGGCCCCAGCGCGCCTGCGGGGAATATCTCGAAGGTCTGCCCGTGGAACAGCGCCCCGCCCGGATAGTCCGGTTCGTCCTCGAGATCGTATCCCAAGGCCTCGAGGCGCGGCTCGAGATCGCGCTCTGAGAACGCGCCGCCCACCTTCAAGCTGAGGCTCAGGCGCGACAGGCTCGCCGGCGGCGGCAGGCGCTCCATCACGGCTTCCGCCGTCGACACGAGAAACAGCGGCTTCTTTGATTTTGCGAGGCGCCGCAACACCGAGGCCCTGCGCCCTGCGAGTTCGTGCGACGGCTCCAGCTGATCGAACGGCAAGGTGTTCAATCGCGGAAACACCAGGACCTCACAGGAGGGGTCGAGCGCGTGAATGACACTGCCCAGCCGCTCCGCCCTGTTCTCGTTCTCGGCGAGAAAAACGATGCCGCTCGGTCCAGACTGTTTCCATTGGGCAAGCAGATGGAGGGCCAGCACGCCGAGCGGCGACGAAGACGAGATCGTGCCGCGCTGCGCCGCTTTGCTCTTCCTTGGCGTCGTCTTGTTTGGCAACGCCTTCTTCGGCGGCGTCTTCTTCGGGAGCGTCTTGGCCACCCGCGCCTTTTTGCTAAGCCTCACTTGGATCCGTTTCTGGTCGTAAACCGTCGTCAACTGAACGCCAGCCGCCCTCATGTTCGATTCGGCGACTTCTCGCCCTGCATATGGGATTTGCCCCGCGAACGCACCCCTGGTGGCAACGTTCGGCACGGCGCCGCGATCCCGACACATGGGCTGTTTGATCAAGCTATGGATCGGAACTGGCGCGGCGCGGGATCTGCGTCTGTCGATGCGACGCTTGGCGCGATTGTAAACGTTCTGCGCGCAGGGAGCCACGAAAAAGCCCCAGCGCTTGGAGCCACGCTGGGGCGTTTCGTTCAAAATAAATCGGTTAAGCAATGACGTCTTCTTAGCAGCGGATTGGCCGCGCGTTTGTGAACTGGTTCACACGCCTTGCAACAAACAAACGACCTCGGGGGACCGAGGTCGCCAACCTTTGTGGGGAAGGTTTTCTCTCGGCCCGGGGGCTTGGGGGGGCTTGGGGATGAGCCGAGAGCCAGGATTCGACGCCTGCCACGCGCAGTCGTTCCAAAAGTGCTGGTTGGAGATCCGCGCCGGCGTCGTCGGCCCCATCACGCCGGAGCGGGATACCGCGTCCCCCGGTTTGAGTGGGCACGCGCCGCGCGTTACGATGGCCCTTTTACGGAGGCTCATTTGAAATCATTCATTGTCATCGCCGCCATCACGCTGCTTGCGAGCGCTCCCGTCCGCTCACAAGCGCTGGTCGATCCCAGCAAGGTTGCTCCCGAATACCGCGAGGCGGCCGAGAAGCGCCGGGCCGAGCAGTTGCGCCAGCGCGAATGCGCGCTGAAGGCGGACCTCGAGAAGGTGCTGCCCAGGGACCGCACCGCCTTTCTGAACCAGTGCCTGGACACGCTGGCAGCCAAGCAATAACGGCCGACAGCCTGTTTCCAACCGGTATCGTCCGCCGCCGGCCGCGGCTGGCCGACGGCGCTTGGCCGCGCGCGTTCCAGCCGCGAAGCCATTCAAGCTTTCTTCAGACATTTGCGATCAGCTGACGATCCATTTCCAAAGTCATTGTTGTGCACGCATGAGTTCGGTCCAGATCCAGTGCACGCGGTGCAAGAACGTGTTTCGCGATCGCGCCGGGCGGTTGCAAGACGGCTATTCCAGGCAATGTCCGAGTTGCGAAGTGGTGCTGTTCTTCGCCGAGGACTCCCAACATCCCTTCATCAAGCGCGCGATGCGCAATGCGCGCAAGGTCCGCAAGGAGATGCGCGAGGCGAATGCGGCAAGACTGGCTGCTCCGGAGCCGCGCGCGGCGCGATCGAGATCGTTCGCTGGACGGACGCGATCGGCGGGACGCGAAGACTAGCTCATCTCCGCTTCTGCTTCCTCGGAAACAGCCGGTCGCGGATGTAGCGCGAGGTCGCCGTCAGACGGATGCCGCGTGGTTTCTGCCAGGCGGCGCGGTCGATCTCCTTCTTGTCGCCGATCGCCAGCCTGCCCTTGGCCGTCTTGGCAATGAAGATCGCGTCGCTCATCTTGCGGCCGGAGCGCTTGTTCCTCGCCTTCACTTCCTTCCAGAGGCTGATCCTGCCGAGCTTCAGCTTGGGCAGCTCCTCCCTGATCTCCCGCCGCAGGCAATCCTTGTCGGACTCGCGCGCACGCTTGCGGCCGCCCGGGAACATCCACAGGCCGTCCGACCGGCGTCTGACCAACAATACTTTGCCGCGCCTTGCGGCAACCAGCTTGGAAGACTTCGCCATCGCTGCCGTCATTGAAACAGAATCGGCCCAATCGTAACTTGTCTAGTGGAACAGACAAGTTTGCGACAGACTTTGACCACAGGCCGCGCGCCGTCGGGATCGGCGGGACATCGCGGGCAGATCGCGCCGTTCGAAGCGAGATCAGCCCTCGCCCGCCCCTGCCCGATCCTCGGTCCTGATCCAGGCCATCATCATCTCCCAGGCCACCGACAGGATGATCGGTCCGATGAACAGGCCGACGATGCCGTGAGCGAGCGTGCCGCCGATCACGCCGACGAAGATCACGATGGTCGGCGTGGTCAGGCCCCGCCCCATCACGAGCGGCTTCAACATGGTGTCGATGAAGCCGACCAGGACGAGAAACACGGTGAGCAGCAGCGCCGTGGTGACGTCCTTGGCGGTCCAGATCCAGATGATCACCGGCAGCAGCACGAGGAAGGCGCCAATCTGCACGATCGAAAGCAGCAGCACGATGAAGGCGAGAAGGCCGGCGCTCGGCACCGCCGCGAGCTTGAAGCCGATGCCGGCGAGCAGTGCCTGCACGATCGCGACGCCGATCACGCCCTGGGCCACGGCGCGGATGGTCGCGCCCGCAAGCGACAGGAAATGCTCGCTCTGCTCGGGCACGATGCGAAACAGGAAGCCGCGGCCGGCCGCGACCAGCCTCGGCCCATGCGGAAACAAAAAGCCGGCCACGAACACCGAGACCAGAAACTGGAGCGTGCCGACGCCGGCATCGCCCGCGAGCGAAAGCAGCGGGCCCGCCAGCGGCTGGAGATACGGCGCCACCTCGCGCACCACCGTACGGATGTTGGTGTAGGCCTGGTCCCAGAGATCGTAGAGCCAGGGTCCGACGAGCGGCCACGATTTCAGCTGCTCAGGCGCCGCCTGAAGCGCCAGATCGCCCGTGCCGAGCTGCTGCGCCAGCTCGCGCACGCCGTCCACCGCGCTGATGCCCAGCCAGGTCGCCGGGCCAATGACGATGCCGAGCGTGATCAGGGTCAGGATCGCCGCTGCGGTCTTCGGCCGGCCACCGAGGACTTTGGCGACCCAGCTGAAGGCTGGATAGAACGCAACGGCGAGCACTCCGCTCCAGGCCAGGATCGGCACGAACGGGCGGATGATCAGGAAGGTCCAGATGATCAACAGGGCGAGCAGGCCGAGCCGGATCACGAGCTGGATGACGTCCTCTCCGGTCAGGAGCTGACGGAGACTTTTCACGGGCACAGCTTTCCTTGCGGCATGAACGCAACTTCCGGTGCTTGCGAGGCCTAGCCGTTATTGCCAGCAACGCATCCGGCGTCAAGACGACTGGAACCGCCGGGGCCGCGATTGGGAACACCTCGGACCGCTCCGCATTCGAGACGGGCCCGCAACTCGGCCGGGCTTGGCTAACGCCCATTAACCGGATTTCCCCGCGCCGGTTTACGCCGCTGCAAACGCCCGTGACTACCGTGGATCGAGCTCAACAAGAAGCATTCGGCGCAATGGCCAACACCATCTGGACGATCGAACAATTCACCTGTGCGGGTTGCGGCATGAACTACACCGCGACCAGGGAGGAGCACAGCGAAGCCCACGCCGGCAGCTTCAAATGCAGCATCTGCAGCGGCGTGGTGCACGCCTGGTCCGGCAAACATCATTTCTTCGGCTGGCAAGCCGTGAAGACGAGGCCGCCCGTGTTCGGGAGGCGCTGGGCGGACGTCGAGTGGTAGGCTTGTCCACACGCGCGCACCCCTGATGACGCCACGCGGTTCATCCGAGACGGACCGGAAGATCGGCCCAATTGCACCGGCGCCATTTGGACTCCGTTCACCGATCGCCGCTAAATCAGGACGGATCCTTCGCGCCGAACAGCAGACATGGCCGACCTCAACGCCGTCCTTACCAGGCTCAACGACCGCCTGCTCCGCCTCGAGGGCGAGCTGTTCGTGCTGCGCTCGCTGGCGCGCGCCACGCTGACGGCGGGCGACGACCATGCAGCGCGCATGCGCAAGCTGGTCGAAGCCGCAAAGATCGCGCTCGACGACGAGGCCAAGCGCCCGCTGGACAAGCCGACACGCAAATATGTCGATGCAGCCACCGCGCTGGTGGAGGAATTGCTGGTCGAGCCGACCCCGGCGCGGCCGCTGTTCACGGTGATCGACGGCGGCCGGCGCGACTGAGCGCGCCCGCCTCAGCACGGCGATGGGTTATCGGCCGTACATGCCGGGAGCGCGTGCGCCGTTCGGATAGCACCGCCCCTGCGAATAGTTGTAATCGTAACCGTGCGGGCACAGGCCGCCGCGTCGTCCGTATTCGCCCGGCCCGGGATCCCGCGTATACATGCCCGGCGCATGATAGTCGTTGGGATAGCAGCGGCCGTTCGAGTGGTTGTAATCATAGCCGTGCGGACATTGTCCGCCCGGGCCACCCCTGAACTGAACTTGCTCCACCATAGGCTCCGGCGATGCCGCAGGCACGGTTGCAAAGGCAAGCAGGCCAGCCAGCGCAAGCTCGATCATGACGTCTCCTCCAATTCACGGGGACAAGCCTAGCAGGATTCGTGTCCCACGAAACAACCTGAGGATTGAGCCATGGTCGGCCTGAACCACGCATGAACCGGTCTCGAACTGCGACGATGCGCCGTCCCCCCATCCACGCAAGAGCCGGCGTCGCAGCCCGCCCTAGATCACCGTGGAATTCTCCGCCTTGAGCCGGCTGAGGCCTGCCTCGATGATCGCGATCTCCTCGTCGATCTGGCCGATCGGCAGGCTGAAATCATAGCCGGACTTGCTCTTCAGATCGACCGCGAGCCGCTGCCTGTGCATCATCAGCTCGTCGAGCCCGCGGCGGTTCTTCAGCCGCACGTAGCTGTCGACGATCTGCTCAATGGCGCTCGGCATGAAATCTGTCCCGGCGAAAAGGCCCGCGCGGCGCACCCACGCCCGCGGGACATTTCGGTGTCGCGGTACGCAATACAAATCCGCGACGGATTCGTCGATACGCCAGGCTGGTTGAGATCGCGTTACCATTCGATGATTTCGTGGTGCGCGCATGAAAAGGCCGCTGACGATTGCGCCAGCGGCCAAAGCCGGGTTCAAAAACGGATGCGGGTTGAAATGTCGCCAGCCCCGGTGGCTCACTCTTATCAGCCGACCAAGGTTATCTCTGTTTAAAATGAAACACAGGAACCGGCTTTTCGTCCGACCGTGGCGGCGCGGCAACGCTAGTCGGTGACGCAGAAGTAAGTGCGCGGCCATCTGCGATAGGCGCTGTAACGGTAATGCGGCCGGTAAGCATAACCGCGATAGAGCGCCGGCGGCTCCTCGCCGTAATAGGCGCGGTGATAGAAATTGGTCACCGGCCCTCGGGCGCAACGATAGCTATCCCAGGTCGGCCCCACGAACGGCGCGATCCCGGTTTCGGGCGGCACGGCCGGGTACGGTCCGCCCGCATGGGCTGGAACGGCCGCAAGCAGTGCCGCGAGAAGGAAAAACCAGGCGCTTCGCATGCGCTCGCTCCCGAACCGGTGCAATGCCCGCCATGGAAGCACCGGAACGGCCGGCAGCGCAATCAGGACGTTCATCGCAGCCAGCGCCTCCGCGCACTGTTGATAACCCGCGCAAACGCTGCGCGGGTGGTGACAGGGCGTCGGGACGTGTTATCGGGGGATGACGCAGTTGCGAGACCGGATCTGACACCCATGCGCATTACCCTCGTCGGCTCCCGCCATTTCGGCGTGACCACCCTGAACATGCTCCGGGAGCACAGCGTCTCGATCGTCCGGGTCGTAGTGGCCGATGCCGAGGATCGCCTCGCTGCAACCGCCGCGGCGGCCGGCATCGAGGTCGTGGTCCAGGCCAATCCGAAGCTGGTGGTGGCCGCCGAGATCGCCCCCGATACCGATCTGATCATCACGGCGCACAGCCACGCCCGGATCGGCAAGGACGCGCTCGCCGCCGCCAAGCTCGGCGGCATCGGCTATCACCCCTCGCTGCTGCCGCGCCATCGCGGCAAGGCCGCCGTGGAATGGACCATCAAGGAAGGCGACCCGATCGCCGGCGGCACGATCTATCACCTCGCCGACCGCATGGACGCCGGCGCCATCGCCGCCCAGGACTGGTGCTTCGTCAAGAAGGGCGAGACGGCGCGGGACCTCTGGGAGCGCGCGCTGGCACCCCTCGGCCTCAAATTGCTGGCCGACGTGATCGACTACGCCAAGGTCCACAAGGCGCTGCCCGCCAAGACTCAGGACGAGCAGTTCGCGACCTCCGCGCCAAGCCTGTCCTAGGGGCGCCTCTCTGACGTTTATCCTTAACGTGAAGCTGCACTGATTCTGCTTCGGAAATCGCCGCCAAAAACCGGAATAAACCATTGTTCCCACAGGAACAATTTTCGATTTGGCATCGCAACAAATTTCCGTCACATTTGGTCCAGATAAACGACAGCATATCAGACAGATTCAAGGACGGAATTTATGCGTTTTGCTCGCATCGCGGTGTTCTGTGCCGCTTCAGTTTTCACCGGCACCCTCGCCGCCTCCGCCTTTGCCCAGACCCCCTATGACGGCAACTGGCAGGTCACGATCGTGACCAAGAGCGGCTCCTGCGAACCCACCGCGAGCTCCATGCTGACGGTTGCCGACGGCAAGATCACCGCGCCTGGCGCTAACGTTTCCGGCACCATCGGTAGCGGGGGACTTGTGAAAGTTTCGATCAATGGTGCATATGCTAACGGTCAACTCAGCGGCAACGCCGGATCGGGGAAGTGGAATGGAGCATCTGCAGGCATACCGTGCAGCGGGCGGTGGGAGGCATCGCGCCAATAAAGCATTTGAGGCTCGCGCCCGGAACCGGCGGCTGCTGATCGCGGCCGCCGTTTTGTTTGGGGCAGGGATCGCCAACACTGACAGCATGGCCCAGTCCGGCCCGTTCGCCGCGCTGGCGGGCAGCTGGAGCGGCGGTGGCACCGTCATGCTGGACGACGGCTCGACCGAGCGGATCCGCTGCCGGGCCAAATACGCTCCGATCGGGCCGACCATGGAGATGTCGCTGACCTGCGCCAGCGACGCCTACAAGTTCAACCTCGGCGCTAACGTGAAGTCTGAAGGTGGCGCCATCGCCGGCAGCTGGTCCGAGGCCAGCCGCAATATCTCCGGTTCGCTCCAGGGCCGCGGCGCCGGCGGGAATTACGAGCTGGTTGCTTCCACCGCCGGCTTCAATGCCAACATCTCGCTGAAGACGAGCGGCAACAAGCAGAGCGTCTCGATACGCGCGGACAGCCAGTTCCGCGGCGCCAACGTCTCGCTTTCGAAATAAGATCTCAGCACGCGGCACGACAATCGACCCAGCGCCCCCGCCGGGTCGATTTTTTATGCGCCCGGCACGAAAGCCGTGACCTCGATCTCGACCTTGGCCCGCTCGTCCACAAGGCCACCGATGTAGAGCAGCGTCGATGGCGGGAAGTTGCGCCAGAGCGTTTCCTTCCAGGCGGCACCGATGCCGGCGCCTGCACCCTCATATTCGCTGCGGCTCGTCAGGTACCAGGTCAGGCGGACGATGTGCTCGGGGCCGGCGCCGGCCTCGCCCAGGAGCTTGATGATCCGCTTCAGCGCGGTCGCAACCTGCGCCGCCATGTCGGGTGCGTAATTGCCGGTCTCGTCGCCACCGGTCTGGCCGGCCAGAACCACCCAGCGCCCCGGCCCCTCGACCACGACGCCATGGGAAAAGCCGCGAGGTTTCTTCCATTCGGCCGGCTGCAAGATGTGCATGAGCGGAGTTCTCCCGATTTTCTCGTTGTTCGATGATGCCTAGCACGACACGCTGCATCGCTGCATCCACAGATTGACCGTTGCAAACGACGGCGATGTCGCCGATACCGGCCGTCCTCTCAGGCTTCCATCCTCCAGCATTGCCCCCAATGAGCGCGACACCGTCCAAAACGATGGCTGCATTGTGGATGGCGGGCTGGCTGTCGCTGATGCTGGTCATGGCAGTTGCCGGGCGCGAGACCACGCGCGAGCTGAACGTTTTCCAGATCATGGAAGTACGCTCCATCATCGGGTTCACGCTGCTCCTGCCGATAATCTACCACGCCGGCGGCTTCAAGGCAGTCGCGACCAAACGCCTGCCCCAGCACCTCGCGCGCAACGGGGTCCATTATTTCGCACAGCTCGGCTGGTTCTACGCATTGACTCTGATCGGGATCGGGCAAGTCGTCGCGATCGAATTCACCATGCCGATCTGGACCGCCGTGCTGGCCGCAACGTTCCTGTCCGAACGCATGACGGTCTGGAAGGTCGCCGCCATCGTGCTCGGCATCGTCGGCGTCGTCATGATCGTGCGGCCCGCCACCGGCGAGATCAATCCGGGCCAGCTGATCGCGCTCGGGGCCGCGATCGGCTTCAGCATTTCCATGATTCTGGCGAAGTCGCTGACGCGGACCGAGAGCGCATTGTCGATCCTGTTCTGGATGATCGTGGTCCAGGCCGTCGTGGGCCTGCTGCCGACGCTCGCTGTGTGGATCTGGCCGTCGCCTCGTTTATGGGGGTGGCTGTTCGTCATCGGCGTCTGCGGCACTTTCTCGCACTACTGCCTCGCCAGCGCGCTCCGCTACGCCGATGCGACGATCGTGGTTCCCATGGACTTCCTGCGGGTTCCACTGACTGCGACGGCCGGCTGGCTGCTGTATTCCGAGCGACTCGATAGCTGGACCGTGCTCGGCGCGGCGCTGATCCTGTGCGGCAACCTCCTGAATTTGAAGCCGGCACCAGCCGTTCCCGCCCGCGCGCAGTGAACCTCACGCCGCCTCGCGCGACAAAACAAAGTGGCCGTGTGATTTGGATCACGTTGGAGCGCATTTCCATCGTGCACATTCGGCCACACAGCAGCGGTTTGGACGCGACCTACTAGCCGTTTTGGTGGCACGAAGTCGGGCACTTCGTGTAGGTTCGTTGCCAATTCGTTGCTGCCTGCAATTCGATTCTGTTGGGGATCTCAGATGCGCTATCTCACCCTCCTCGCTTCGCTGATGTGCATGGCCCTGTCGGTCAGTGCCGCGAAGGCCGACCGCCGCGTCGCCTTCGTTGTCGGCAACGGCAACTACAAGAACGTCGCCCAATTGCCGAACCCGCCGATCGACGCCAAGGCGATGGCGTCCACGCTGCGCAATGTCGGGTTCGAAGTGATCGAAGGATCCAATCTCAGCCGCGACCAGATGACGGAGAAGCTGCTCGACTTCGGCCGCAAGGCGCAGGGCTCCGACATCGCGCTATTTTATTATGCCGGCCATGGCATCGCCGTCAGTGGCACCAACTACCTGCTGCCCGTCGACGCCGACATCAAGTCGGAGATGGACGTCAAGCTGGGTGCCGCCATCAACATCGACCTGACGCTCGAGCAGACCATGGGCGATGCCAAGGTCAAGCTCGTCTTCCTCGATGCCTGCCGCGACAATCCGTTCGCCGCCAAGATCAAGTCGAACGCCGCGACACGCAGCGTCAACGTGCAGAGCGGTCTTGCCGAGATGAAGTCCGGTGAAGGCACCCTCATAGCGTTCGCCACCGGCCCCGGCCAGACCGCGCTTGACGGTCAGGAGGGCAACAACAGCCCGTTCACGCGTGCGCTGATCGACAACATCACCAAGCCCGGCATCGAGATCCAGCAGGCGATGACGTCGGTACGCGCCCAGGTCAATGAAGAGACCCGCAAGGGTCAGCTGCCCTGGGGCCACACCAACCTGACCGGCTCCGTCTATCTCAACCAGGCCCCGACGACGCAGGTCGCCAATGCAGCACCGACCGCTTCTGGCATGGTGCCGACTGCGACCGGCTCCGACGGTGTCGAGCTCGAATATTGGCGCTCGGTAAAGGAGTCCAACAAGCCGGAAGAGCTCAACGCCTACCTCTCCGCCTATCCGAACGGTCAGTTCAAGGCGCTGGCCCTGGCGCGCCTCGCGGCGATCAAGAGCGGCCCCTCGACCGCGACCCGCGCTCTCAACGCCGGCGTCGATCCCGCAACCTTCACCGATGAGGCGACTCAGGTCACCGAGGATCAGATCGGCCTCGACAAGGGCAAGCGCCGCGACGTGCAGCGTCGGCTCACGGCGCTCGGCTTCGACACCCAGCAGACCGGCGCATTCAACGACGAGACGCGATCGGTGCTCAAGCGCTGGCAGACGGCGCGCGGTTATCCCTCGTCAGGCTATCTCAACAAGCACCAGCACAAGGCCCTGCTCTCGGAGATCGTGGCTGCCCCGGCGACCGCGAGCGATACCAGCCAGAAGGCAGCCCGGCGCGCCGCGAGCGCCCCTGCTCAAGGCAGCGCGCCGGCTCCCCAACAACGGAGCAACCCCGGTGATGCCGCCGGTGCGGCCTTTGTCGGCGGTGTCGTCGGCGGCATGATGGGCGGCATGTTCCGCCGCTGAGACGAAGCGAGATTGAAAGCACAAAAGCCCGGCTCGCGCCGGGCTTTTTCTTTGGTACGACGGTGTTGTCACGTACTCCGTCATTGCGAGCGCAGCGAAGCAATCCAGAATCCCTCCGTGGCGGAACTCTGGATTGCTTCGTCGCAAGAGCTCCTCGCAATGACGCGGATAAAGACGAATGTCTTAGCGTCCAGCCGAACGCTCGGACGCATTCGACCAAGGCCTACTTCCCCGCGGCCTTTCGCAAGGCCTCGTTGATGCGGTCCTGCCAGCCCGGTCCGCCGGACTGGAAGAACTCCAGCACGTCCTGGTCGAGGCGCAGCGTGACCTGCTCCTTGACGCCGGGAACGGTGTTTTGCTTGGGCGGCGCCGCGGCGACCTTGGCCGTCACCTTCTTGAACGCTGCCTCCGCCTCGGTCCGGGCATCGCCAAGCGTGCGCGGCCGCCTCGGTGGTTGGTCCGCCATGTCCTAGATTCCCTCAAACAGAGCCGTCGAAAGATACCGCTCGGAGAAGGACGGCACTATAGCCAGGATGGTTTTTCCCGCGGCGTCCGGCCGCTTGCCGATCTGCAGTGCTGCAGCGATCGCCGCACCCGAGGAGATGCCGCCCGGAATGCCCTCATGCCGCGCCAGCGCGCGCGAGATCTCGATCGCATTCGTCGAGTTGATCTTCACGACCTCGTCGATCACGGCGCGGTCGAGGATGTCAGGGACGAAGCCGGCGCCGATGCCCTGGATCTTGTGCGGCGTATGCTGTCCCCCTGACAGCACCGGGCTCTCCTCCGGCTCGACCGCGACGACGCGAAGTGAGGCCTTGCGCGGCTTGAGCACCTGGCCGACGCCGGTGATCGTGCCGCCGGTGCCGACGCCGGCCACGAAGAAATCGATATTGCCGCCGGTGTCGTTCCAGATCTCCTCCGCGGTGGTGCGGCGGTGCACCTCGGGATTGGCGAGGTTCTTGAACTGCTGCGGCATCACCGAGTTCGGCGTCGTCTTGAGCAGCTCCTCGGCGGCAGCGATCGCACCCTTCATGCCTTGCGCCGCCGGCGTCAGAACCAGTTCGGCACCGAGAAAAGCCAGCATCTTGCGCCGCTCGATCGACATCGATTCCGGCATCACCAGCTTGAGGCGGTAGCCGCGCGCAGCCGCCACGAAGGCCAGCGCAATACCGGTATTGCCGGAGGTCGGCTCGATCAGCACGGTGTCGGGCTTGACGATGCCCGCCTTCTCCATCGCGATGATCATGGCCGCGCCGATGCGGTCCTTCACGCTTGCGGCGGGATTGAAATATTCAAGTTTTGCCAAAATGGTCGCATTCACGCCGTGCATGCCGGGCAGCCGGCGCAAGCGCACGATGGGCGTATTGCCGAAGGCCTCGACGATCGAGTCGTAGATCCGGCCGCGGCCGGGTTGGTGCGCTGCACCCGTGGTGGACGATGCGTCCATGATGAACTCCCTGTGGCGACAATGCTTCTGTCGACCGTTGCGCAGTTACAGACAGCTTGCGGCGACGCGCAAGCACAATGCGGGGCGGCCCGGAATTCTGCTGCATAGCAAAATTGTGTCGGCAGGCCGGCTGTCTGGGCGCCGGCGGGAGGCCCAAGCCCCGCCCCCGAGCCGATTTCGTTGTCAATCCGTTCACGATTGCCGTGTTGAACTGCCGGACCGGCGTGCAGCCTTCCGATCATCGCTTGTGCCCTAGCCAAATGCCGTCCGGGCAGGCGACGTCCGTTGCGATCGGCCGATCACGGGCGGCGGGAGCGCAGAGAAGGCCTGATGCACAGACGGCTGGCATTCATCGATAGCCTGCGCGGCATCGCCGTCCTGGCGGTGGTCATCCAGCATGCTCTCGAGGTGATCGTGCGGGAACACCCGACCGGCGCCTATCATGCGGTCCTTCACGACGCGATCGGCTACTACATGAATTTCGGCCGGTTCGGCGTCGTGCTGTTCTTCTTCGTCAGCGGCTTCGTCATTCCCTTCAGTTTTCCCGCCAGCGCATCTCCCGTAAACGACTTCGCGATCAGTCGCTTCTTCCGGCTCTACCCGGCCTACTGGGCCTCGATCGTGATCGGGCTGGTCACGATGCAGGCGCTCACGTCCAGGACCTATCCTCTGTCGCAGATCGCCGCGAACCTCACGATGCTCCAGTCCTTCCTGGAGGTCCCTCACCTCTGGGACTTCTACTGGACGCTCACCATCGAACTGCTGTTCTATCTTGTCTGCATCGTTCTCTTCGCGGCAGGACTGCTGCACCGGCGCCTTACGGCCGTCGCGATCGTCGTTGCAACCGCTCTTGTCGGTACGGCGGTGGCTGTCCTAGTTGAGGACAGGGCGGCCTGGATGGTGACGGAGGTCGGACTGAACCTGTCGGCGATGTTCCTCGGCAAGATCATTCGCGACACCGTCATCGGCGGAAGGCTGCGATGGCGGCATGTCGCGCTCTGCACGACACTCTACGTATTGTTCGCCATCACGCTGTCCGGCAAACGCTATGGCGGGATCTACCAGGACGATTTCTTCTACAGCTATTCGATCGGGGCAGCCTATGTCTGCGCGGCCCTCGTCTTCATCGTGTTTGCCGCATTCGGCGAGAGGATGGCGTGGCGCCCGATCGCGTTCATCGGCGTCATCAGTTACTCGGTCTACTTGATGTCGCCGTTCGCAATGGACTGGATTCAGCACTACGCCTGGCCGGGCGACGGACCTCTGGCATGGTTCGTCTTCGTCGCCGAGGTCGTGACGTCGTCGATCCTTGTCAGCTTGATGACATATTCCCTCGTCGAGACCCCCTCGATCTCGTTTGGGCGCAAACTCCGTTCAGACCGCAGCACGCCGGTCGCTATCGAGCCGGCTCTCGGCCGGCAGGGTGCGGCGCAGTAATCGAACGTCCCGACGCGCGAAGCAGTGCGGCGACTTATCGCAATGCACAGGGATTGTTTGCATTGCGATAGTTGCGACTGCGAGTTCGGCAAGGTGACGGCAGCATGACACCTCGAGGTGAAGCTAATTTTATGAGAGCCAACGCATTTGTGTTGCGACCTCGTCAACTCCTTCTGCTTATGTTAGACTTACGTCTTAAAGCAGGGAGGTCCCACGATGTCAGCAGTCGCTGAAGTGTTGCCGACCGTCGCGGCGAACCGCGATCCGCGTTGCAGCGAGTTGCCCACCTGTCCCGTCTGCGCCGACTCCATGGTCGCCGCCGAAGCATCCGCCTACGTGTCGGACCACATGATCAGCTATCTCTGGACCTGCGACAATTGCGGCTATGGCTTCGTGACCAAGCACGCGGTGAAAACCCGCTTCCTGTGCAACTGATCTAGCGCGGGGCGATGTCGCCCCTCGCCCAGTCCGCGCGTGTACGCTGATAGAACTCGTCGAATTTTCCCTGTGCGACCGCGTTCCTGATGCCCTGCATCAGGAACTGGTAATAGGCGATATTGACTTCGGACAGCAGCATCGCCCCCAACGTCTCGCCCGCCTTGACGAGATGGTGCAGATAGGCGCGCGCGCAGTTGCGCGTTGACAGCCATGAGCTTTCCTCGTCCAGCGGACGCGGATCGTCGGCGTGGCGCGCATTGCGTAAATTCACCTGACCAAAGCGCGTGAAGGCGACGCCGTGCCGGCCATTGCGCGTCGGCATCACGCAATCGAACATGTCGATGCCGCGCTTCACGGCTTCGAGGATGTCGTCGGGCGTGCCGACGCCCATCAGGTAGCGCGGGCGCTCCTTCGGCAGCACCGGCGCGGTCTCGTCGATCATCGCCAGCATCACCTCCTGCGGCTCGCCGACGGCAAGGCCGCCGATCGCATAGCCGTGGAAGCCGATCGCGACCAGGCCTTCCGCACTGGCATGACGAAGCTGGGGAATGTCGCCGCCCTGCACGATGCCGAACAGCATGTAGCCGTCGGGAGCGCTCTCGAAGGCGCGCTTGCTTCGCTCGGCCCAGCGCAGCGACAATTGCATCGCGCGGTCGATGTCGGCGCGCTCGGCCGGCAGCCGCACGCACTCGTCCATCTGCATGGCGATGTCGGAGCCGAGCAGGCGCTGCACCTCGATCGAGCGCTCCGGCGACAACTCGACCTTGGCACCGTCGATATGCGAGCGGAAGGTGACCGCGTGCTCGCTGATCTTGCGCAGGTCCGCCAGCGACATCACCTGAAAGCCGCCGGAATCCGTCAGCATTGGCCCGTTCCAGCCGGTGAACCGCTGCAGGCCGCCGAGCGCCGCGATCCGCTCGGCGCTCGGACGCAGCATCAGGTGATAGGTGTTGCCGAGCACGATGTCGGCGCCGGCATCGCGCACCTCGCGCCAGTGCATGCCCTTCATGGCACCGGCGGTGCCGACCGGCATGAAGGCCGGCGTCCGCACCACGCCGTGCGGTGTAGTCAGGCGTCCGGTGCGCGCGGCGCCGTCAGTGGCGAGCAATTCAAAGTGATTGGGAAGGTCATTGTCGGGATTCATGGCGGTGCTTATTGCGTGTCGGAGGAAGCTGATCAACCCGCCCAACCGGTCCTGGACGGCCCGTGCCTCAGACCGGGACACAATTAAAGCGGATATGGACGCCGCGCCCCTTGTTAAACAAAACGATACCGTGTAGTTTTATCGTGGGCTGAACGAGATGCCGTGGGCGAATTTGCCGGCGGCGGTCAATGCGTGATCGACATCCACCGACAATGCCTTTCCCCTCATGTTCGACCGATCTCTCCAGCCGCTCGCGTGACTGGATCAGGCACACACCTGCTCGTCTGATCGGCTTCCTGGTCCTGACGTGCAGCCTGGCACTCGCCGGCTGCACCTCCCTGCCCCGCACGCCCTATACGGCCGCTGAAGCCAGCACCTCGCGCGTGCTCGATATCGATGGCCTCAGGCGCTACGCCGACGAGCCCGTCACCAAATTCAATTTCGAGAAGGACAACAGCACCGCGACGAAGTCGTATCTGGCGCTGTCGGGCGGCGGCGCCGATGGCGCCTATGGCGTCGGCGTGCTCAACGGCTGGACTGCGGCCAGGACCCGTCCCGCCTTCTCGGTCGTCTCGGGCGTGAGCACCGGCGGCCTGATCGCGCCCTTTGCCTTCCTCGGCTCGCAATACGACGACACGCTGAAGGAGGTCTACACCAGCGGCATCGCGGAGAGCCTCCTAAACGATCCCAGCATCATGCGCGTGCTGTTCGGGTCCGGCCTGTTCGGCAACACAAGGCTGCGCGAACTCGTCGCCCGCTATGTCGGGCCCGAGATCATGGCGCAAGTCGCGCGCGAGAACGCCAAGGGCCGCAAGCTGTTGGTGGTGACGACCGATCTCGACACCCAGCGCACCGCGATCTGGGACATGGGCAAGATCGCCGCGGTCGGAACGCCCGAGGCGCTAAAACTGTTTCGCGACGTGATGGCGGCTTCCGCCAGCATCCCCCTGGTGTTTCCGCCGATCATGATCGACGCCGAGGGCCAGGGCCGCAAGTTTCAGGAGATGCATGTCGACGGCGGCGTAACCGCCCCGGTGCTGACGCTGCCGGAAGCCTTGCTTTTCCAGGGCAGCCGACTGCCGGGCAATGCAAAGCTGGACATCTACATCCTCGTCAACAAGAAGATCGAACGCAATTTCGAGCTTGTCTCCAACGGCACCATCGATGTCGCCTCGCGCAGCCTGTCGGCGATCACCCAGTCGCAGACGCGCTCGATCATCTTCTCGACCTATGATTTCGCCAAGCGCAACCGTCTCGGCTTTCATCTCTCCTACATCGCCCGCGAATATCCGGCGCCGCCGTCGGAAGGGTTCGACACCGCCTATATGCGGGCGCTCTATCAATACGGATACGACAAGGCTGCTTCAGGCCAGGCCTGGAGTTCGACGGTGCCGTGAGCGCCGGTGCCGGAACGAGGCCCTGCTGAAATCGTTGACGATACGGCCAATTCGGCCAGATTCGCGATGACGCCTCCGCTCCTGCGCGATATAGAGCGAATGACCATTGTCGGAAACGCGCAGGAATCATTGGGCATGGGATTGACTGCGACCAAGACGAGAGCGGCAGCGGCGCGCCGCGAGGTGCCGAAATCCCGCGGCGGCCGGCCGACGAAAAGTGCCGCCATCGAGCGCGACCAGCGGCTGATCGAGGTCGCCACCCGCCTGTTCCTGGACCGCGGCTTCGACGCGACCTCGCTCGACGCGGTCGCCGAAGCGGCCCGGGTGAGCAAGCCGACCGTCTATTCCCGCTATGGCGACAAGCGCGGCCTGTTTGCCGCCGTGCTGAGGCGCGAGATCGCGCGCTGGCTTGCACCACTGTCCGCCGCGGCGGAGACCCAGCTCAGCAGCCTTGCGGACATCTCGGTCGAGCAACGGCTGATCGAGATCGGACGCGAGATGCTGACATTCACCTGCGGTCCCGATGCCGTCGCCTTCAGCCGCATGATGACGTCGCAGGCCATCAATTTCCCTGACGTCGCCAAGCTCGGCAAGGAAGAAGGTTGGCTCAAGGCCGTTGCCACCACGGCACGCTTCTTCGACCATCTGGTGGCGCAGGGCGCGCTCGACGTCGAGGACACCGCCATTGCGGCCGAGGTGTTTCTCGACGTGGTCGTCGGCCACACCCACCGCATGGCGACCTTCGGAACTGCGCTCGAGATGAAGGCCGCTGAAAAGCGCATGCGCGCGGCGATCAAGCTGTTCCTGGCCGGCGCCCTGGGACCTGCCGACCGTCTCCAGGACGCCAAAGGCACGCAACGCCGCCGTCCCGCCCGCTGACAATTCCGTGAGGTGAGCGCTTTCCCCGCGGGAGACGCGATCGGCTCGATTGACCAAAATAAAACGATACGGTATGGTTTAGTTATAGGCGATACGGACCGCTTTTTCACCAGCCCCAAAGGTGGCCCGTACCGCTGAGATCGCCGTGCCGGGTACAGCCCGGTGCGGCGCTCCGCGGCCGGCCGATGCCCAAGGCCGGCCGCGAATTCTTTACGACCATCCGGCACACTCGTAGGCCGAGGGTTTCGAGCATGACGACAGCCAAACGATGGACTTCAGGACTGCTGGCGATCGCCTTGCCCGCGCTGCTTCTGGCCGCCCCCGCGCGGGCGATCGTGACCTCGAGCACGCCCACTTCTCTTCACAGCGACATAGATGGCGATCCCGAAGCCGACCGCCAGGCCGTCAGCCGCGAGATCGAACGATTCCGCAGCTCGACCATCTCGATCGGCCAGGCCATGGCGATTGCGGAACGCCGCCACGCCGGCGCCACCACGGCGGATGTGAGTTTCGACGGAGCCTCCGGCGTACCGGTGTATCGGGTGAAGACCCTGCACAACGACCGGATCTGGCGCCACACCATCAATGCTTCGACCGGCGAGCTGGTCGGTGGGGAAGCCGCCCTGCCCCTCGCCGAGCTCGACCACGAGGACCGCGACAACCTCGCAGCACTCGGTGCGATCAGGCACCGCCTCGCCGATGCCGTGCGGGTCGCTGAACGCGCGGCCTCGGGCAAGGCGATCAGCGGCGGGCTGGTGCGCGAACGCGGCCGGCTCAATTTTGCGATCGTCGTGATCAGCGGCGACGACCTCAAGGAGGTCATCCTGGAGCCGCCGGGCGCCAGGACGAAATAGTAGCTGCGAAATAGCGACTGCCACATAGCGGCACAAGGTTCGCCCCCCGGCGTTGACCGGGGGCGAAAGGCCATTGACGACTGCAAGACTCTCCCGCATAAGTCGCCGCCATGTTCACGACCACCAAACGCACGACCAAAACCACCACGGCCTCAGGGGCCCGGGGAGGCGTGCGCGCGTAGTCGTCGACTAGAACGCAATCCACTCTACCGAAGCCCCGCCAGCGATGGTCCGGGGCTTTTTTGTTGCCCAAATTTTCAATTCAATGGAGGACAAAGTGAGTAACGATCCCGTCGTCGCGATTGTCGGCGTCACCGGTGCGGTGGGCGCCGAATTCATCGCCACTATGGACAAGCGCGACTTTCGCGTCAGCAAGCTGAAGGCGCTCGCCAGCGCGCGCTCGGCCGGCAAGACGGTATCGTTCCGCGGCCAGTCAGTCGTGATCGAGGAACTGACCGAGCGGTCTTTCGACGGTGTCGATATCGCCCTGTTCTCCGCCGGCGGCAGCATTTCGAAGAAGTTCGCGCCTATCGCGGTCAAGGCCGGCGCTGTCGTGGTCGACAATTCCTCCGCCTTCCGCATGGACCCGAACGTGCCGCTGGTGATTCCCGAGATCAATGCGAACCGCATCAGGGATCACAAGGGCATCATCGCCAATCCGAACTGCGCCGCCATCACCGCGCTGGTGCCGCTGTGGCCGATCCATCAGAAGAACCGCATCAAGCGCGTGATCATCTCGACCTATCAGGCGGCCAGCGGCGCCGGGGCAGCGGCGATGGAGGAGCTCGTCGAATCCACCCGTGCCAATCTCGACGGGCAGGTCTACACCCCGAATGTGATGCCGCACCCCTACGCCTTCAACCTCTTCAACCACAACACCGCCGTCGATCCTGAGACCGGCTACAACGACGAAGAGACCAAGGTCATCAAGGAGACCCGCAAGATCTTCGAGGACGAGAAGATCGCCATCGGCGTCACCTGCGTGCGCGTGCCGGTATTGCGCGCCCATTGCGAGGCGATCACCTTCGAATGCGAGAAGCCGATCAGCGAGGACCAGGTCCGCGCCATCATGGCGCAGGCCCCCGGCGTGAAGGTCGTCGACGACCGCATGAAGAACTACTTCCCGATGCCGATCGATGCCTCGGGCCAGGACGACGTCCTGGTCGGCCGCATCCGCAAGGACCTCAGCGACCCCTCAGGGCATTCGATCTCGATGTTCGTGGCGGCCGATCAGCTCTTGAAGGGCGCCGCGCTCAATGCGGTGCAGATCGCGGAGCTGCTGCCGCAGCGGGTGATGGCGTAGCGGACGGTGCGTAGGGTGGGTTAGGCGAAGCCGTAACCCACCACTTTCGAGCGCGAACAAAGATGGTGGGTTACGCTGAGCAGATGCGCTTCGCGCCTCCGCTCAGCTGACCCACCCTGCTTCGTTTCCTGAAACAACAGGGACAGTAGGGTGGGCAAAGGCGCGCAAGCGCCGTGCCCACCATTCTTCTCCATATTCAAGAAAGACGTGGGCACGCTTCGCATTGCCCACCTACGGCGCCGGCACTAGTCGTTTACCCGGAACAACAAGCACGCATCGCCGTACGAATAGAACCGGTAGCCATTCGCGATCGCGTGCGCATAGGCCTGCTGCATCGTCTCCAGCCCGGAGAACGCCGACACCAGCATGAACAGCGTCGACTTCGGCAAGTGGAAGTTCGTCATCAAAATATCCACCGCCCGGAAGCGATAGCCGGGCGTGATGAAGATCGCCGTCTCCGCCGCGAAGGGCTGGATCGCGCCATCTTCGCTCGCTGCGCTCTCAAGCAGTCGCAACGACGTCGTGCCGACGGCGATGATGCGGCCGCCGTTCTTTCGCGCGCTGCTGAGGCGCTCCGCCGTCTCGGCCGAGATCGTGCCCCACTCGGCATGCATCTTGTGGCCTTCGGTGTCGTCCACCTTCACCGGGAGGAACGTCCCTGCCCCGACATGCAGCGTGATGCGGTTGACCCCGACGCCCCGCGCGCGCAGCACCTGCTCCAGGGCCGGTGTGAAATGCAGTCCCGCGGTGGGCGCTGCGACCGCGCCTTCGTTCGCGGCGAACATGGTCTGGTAGTCGGCGAGATCCTGATCGTCGGGCGTGCGCTTGGAGGCGATGTAGGGCGGCAGCGGCGGGCTGCCGAGATCGGCGATGGCCTGATCCAGCGCCGGGCCGTGGAACGAGAACGACAGCGTGACCTCGCCCTCGGTGCCCTTGGCCTCGACCTCGGCATCGAGATGGCCGAGCAGGCAGACCTTGCCTTCATTGCCGAAGCGGACGCGGTCGCCGGCGACAAGCTTCTTCGCGGGCTTCACCAGCGCCTGCCAGCGCGAGCCGTCGAGACGCTTGATCAACGTCGCCTCGATCCTGGGCTCGGTCTCGCGGCCGATGCGGCGGCCCCTGAGCTGCGCTGCGATCACCTTGGTGTCATTGACGACGAGTTGGTCGCCCGCCTTCAGCCATTGCGGCAGGTCGGCGATGGTCTGGTCGCGCAGCGCACCGTTCTCCACGACCAGCATCCTCGCGGAGTCACGCGGGCTCGCCGGGCGCAGTGCAATACGCTCGGCGGGCAGGTCGAAATCGAACAGATCGGTGCGCACGTTTGATACCTAGGCGCGCCCCCGCCGAAGCGGGGGCACGACGCGCAGGTGTTACGCAGCGTCCGCGGCCATCCGCGCCTTGACGATCTTGTCGGGGTTCTGCACCGGCTCGCCGCGCTTGATCTTGTCGACGTTCTCCATGCCCTCGGTGACCTTGCCCCACACCGTGTACTGGTTGTCGAGGAAGCGGGCGTCGTCGAAGCAGATGAAGAACTGGCTGTCGCCGGAATCGGGGTTGGCGGCGCGCGCCATCGAGGTGGTGCCGCGCACATGCGGCTCCTTGTTGAACTCGGCTTTCAGCTTCTTGCCGGAGCCGCCGGTGCCGGTGCCCTGCGGGCAGCCGGTCTGCGCCATGAAGCCGTCGATCACGCGGTGGAACACGATGCCGTCATAGAAGCCCTCGCGCACGAGCTCCTTGATGCGCGCGACATGGCCGGGCGCGAGGTCGGGGCGCATCTCGATGGTGACGGGGCCCTGCGTGGTCTCGAGGATCAGGGTGTTTTCGGTGGCGCTCATGCTCGTCTCTCTTGCGTTGGGGGTGAAGTCTTGTCAGGCGACGTTTTGCGGTTGCGGAACTGGATCGCGAACGGTCGCCCCGCGGCGGCGCCGGCCATTGCATCGGTAAATGGCACCGGCGTGCAGCGCTGCAACGCCTCCATCACCGCGATCCGGTATTGCAGCCGGTCATTGTCGGAGGCCTCCGCGGATTCATAGGTAATCCTCGGATGGCCCAGAATGTTTCCGGCCCGGTTAAAGCTCACGACCACCGTGATGTCGAGGGGGCGCGCCTTGGCCGGCGATGGCGGCCTCCAGCAGGTACGCAGGTGCCGGAAGATGTCCTGGATGGTGTTGACCTGCCCATCCTGAGAGGCAGCGCCCGAGGTGCCGAACAGCAACACCGCGGCAACCAGCAGGAGCTTGTCACCACAGCGCGCCATCGCCGCTCCTATTTGATGTCGGAGGCGACCTGCACCTTCACCATCTTGTCGGGATCGGTCACGGCGCCGCCGGCGGAGCCGGGCGGTGCCTTCTTCAGCTTGTCGACGACGTCCATGCCCTGCACGACCTCGCCGATCACGGTGTACTGGTTATCGAGGCTGCCGCCGTCGGCAAACATGATGAAGAACTGCGAATTGGCGCTGTCGACGCTGTCGCCGCGCCGGGCCATGCCGACGATGCCACGCGCAAAATGCACCTTGGAGAATTCCTGCTTCAGGTTCGGATATTTCGAGCCGCCGGTGCCGTTGAACTTCTCGCCATCGCCAGTCTGCGCCATGAAGCCGTCCATGACGCGATGGAACGGCACGTTGTTATAATAGCCCTCGCGCGCGAGCTGCTTGATCCGCTCGGCATGCTGGGGCGCGATATCGGTGCGAAGCTTGATGACGATACGGCCCTTGGTGCTGTCGATGACGATGGCATTGGCCTTGTCGAGGCCCGCCGGCAATTGCTGCGCCACCGCCGGCACCGCGAACAGAAGCGCGGCAAGAACTGCGAGAATTCGGATCATGACAACTCCGGATCAGAGAGAAGAGGAAGCGCGCCGCTATGCGGCGAATTTTGCCTTGAGCTGTGCCGCAACCTGCGGCGGGACGAAGGCCGAGACATCCCCGCCCATGCCGGCGATCTGGCGGACTAAAGTGGCGGTGATCGGGCGAACCATGGGAGAGGCCGGCAGGAAGACCGTATGCACCTCGGGCGCCATCGCCTCGTTCATGCCGGCGAGCTGCATCTCGTAATCGAGGTCGCTGCCGTCGCGCAGGCCCCGAATCATGATGGTTGCACCGTGCTTGCGCGCCGCGGTCACTGACAGGTCGTCGAACGTCACCGCTTCGAGGACGCAGCCGGCCTGCGCCGCCACCGGCCCGCAGACATCATCGAGCATCTTCAGCCGCTCCTCGGTCGAGAACAGCGGCTTCTTGCCGGGGTGGACCCCGACCGCGACCACGAGCCGGTCGCACAGCGACACGCTATGTCGGACCACGTCCAGATGGCCGTTGGTGATGGGGTCGAAGGAACCGGGATAGAAGGCGATACGCGGCATGGCTCCCTCCTACCGCGCCCGGGCCGGCCCGGCAAGCCGGACCGGTTCCCTGGCCGTTTCAGGCGAAATCGTCGCCGGCCGTGTCGGCAGTGGCCGGTTTGTTTCGTCCTCGGGACAGCCACGAAACAAAACGGAGCGCGAACGAAACCATTTCCGGCGTCCGCGAAGACGTCTGGAAACTGGCCATGGTTACTAATCCGGCCAACGAAAAGACGGGCCGCACACTGGGCGTAGGCGGCCGCATCACAGGGGACTGTCAATGATCAAGGCTCTTTCAGCGATCGCACTCTCTGCGTCTGTTGCCGCAGCCCTCACCCTCCTGCCCGGCTTTGCCCCGACCGTCGAAGCCAGCGTGCCGCAGCCGCTGGCCAAGAGTGACCGGCTCGATATCCGCGCCATCGGGAAAGACTGCTCGCAGCAGGCCTGGCCGAATTTCGAGGCCTCGTGCCTGCGCAAGGCTGGCACCAAGGCGAATGTCCGCGAGGCGCGCCTCGTGACCGCTAACCGGATGCCGTAGTCGGGTCTGTCAGCTTCGCGTCATATAATCCCGATGGAGTTTTGCGACGTCTCATCGCAGACTGGGCGATGATCGCGCCCAGCGGAATGGCCCGTTGGGCGCGATCCCATTGGGGGGCCGCCCTTGTCCAGTACGCCCGCAGTCGCTTCCGGCCACCACCCAGATCCGCTGCCGCTTGCCATGACCATGGGCGCCCTCGGCGTCGTCTACGGCGATATCGGCACCAGCCCCCTCTACGCCCTGAAGGAAGCCGCTAAGGCGGCCGCCCACGGCGCGACGATCGCGCCCGAAGCCGTCCTGGGGGTGGTCTCGCTGATCCTCTGGGCCCTGCTGCTGATCATCTCGCTGAAATATGCGCTGTTGATCCTGCGCGCGGACAATCGCGGCGAAGGCGGCATCGTCGCGCTGCTCGCCCTGCTCCACGCCCGCCATGCCCAGCCCGGCACATGGCGCGCCCATCTCCTGGTGGTCGGCCTCGTCGGCGCCGCCCTGCTCTATGGCGATGGCGCGATCACGCCGGCAATCTCCGTGCTCAGCGCCATCGAGGGCCTCAAGGTCGATGCCCCCTCACTCGCGCCCGTCGTGGTGCCCGTGACCGTCGCCATCCTGATCGGCCTGTTCATGATGCAGAAGCAGGGCACCGGCTTCATTGGCCGCATCTTCGGACCGGTGATGCTGGCCTGGTTCGTCGTGCTCGCCGCGCTCGGCATCCACGGCATCGTCAAGGCGCCGGCCGTACTGGCGGCGCTCAGCCCGCTCTATGCCTTCGAATTCCTGATCCACCAGGATTTTCACATCTCATTCGGAATTCTCGGCGCGGCCTTTCTCGCGGTGACCGGCGGCGAGGCCATGTATGCCGACATGGGGCATTTCGGTCGCTTCCCGATCCGCCTCGCCTGGTTTGCTATCTGTCTGCCGGCGCTGGTGCTGAACTATTTCGGCCAGGCCGCGCTGCTGATCACCGATCCCGCCATGATCGAGAATCCGTTCTTCCAGCTCTGCCCCGACGCCCTGCACTATCCGCTCGTCGCGTTCTCGGCGGTCGCCACCGTGATCGCTTCGCAGGCGATCATCTCCGGCGTGTTCTCGCTGACCCAGCAGTCGATCCAGCTCGGCTTCCTGCCGCGCATGCAGATCCGCCACACGAGCAATGCAATCGGGCAGATCTACGTGCCCCTGGTGAACTGGCTGCTCGCCGCCGCCACGCTGGGGGCGGTCCTGAGTTTCGGCACGTCGGACGCGCTTGCCGGCGCCTATGGCATCGCGGTGTCGCTGCTGATGGCGATCACGACGCTGCTCGCCGCGCTGGTCGCGATCCAGTGGGGCTATTCGCCCTGGCTGGTGGTGGCCGTGAATGGGGCCTTCTTCGTCATCGACGTGATCTTCTTCTCGGCCAACTCGGTCAAGCTGTTCGAGGGCGGCTGGTTTCCGCTGCTGCTCGCCGGCCTCGTCGCCTTCCTGATGCTGACCTGGCGCTCCGGCGTCAAGCTGGTCGAGGTCGCGCGCGCGAAGCTGCGCCAGCCGGAGGAGGACCTGATCGAGACCGCGGTCAACAAGTGCCACGCAAGGCTGCCCGGGACCGCCGTATTCCTGGCATCCGCACCGCGCGGCGTGCCGCTCGCGCTCACCCAGTTCGTCAAGCATAACCGGGTGCTGCACGAACGCGTGCTGCTGGTCAGCGTGCTGATCGAGGAATCCCCGCACATCGCCGACGAGGAACGCGCCGAGATGATCGAGATCATTCCCGGCATCACCCGCGTGATCCTGCATTACGGCTTCATGCAGAACCCGACGATCTATGAGGGACTGAAGCTCGTCTGCCGCCAGAGCAAGTTGCCCGGCGTCGATCTCTCCGACATCACCTATTACGTGGGACGCGAGACCATCATCCCCAGCGAGAACATTCCGGGCATGTGGGTCTGGCGCGAAGGCGTGTTCGCCTTCCTCCAGCGCAACGCCGAACGCTCGGCCGCGTTCTTCGGCGTGCCGACCCGGCAGGTGGTGGAGTTCGGCACGGAGCTGGAGATCTAGCGGGAGTGCGTAGCCCGGATGGAGCGAAGCGCAATCCGGGACTCTTTTACGGGCAGCGGCTCCATCCGGGCTACGAGCGGCTACCCTTACTCCCCATTCGCTCCGTTCCCGCTCTCCGCCTCTTCCGTGATGTGCTCGACCGACACCACATGCTCGTCCTCGGCGGTGTCGAACACGATCACGCCTTGCGTCGATCTTCCGGCGATGCGGATGCCCTCGACCGGGCAGCGGATCAGCTGGCCCTTGTCGGTGACCAGCATGATCTGATCCGCCTCCTCAACCGGGAAGGACGCCACGAGATTGCCGTTGCGGTTGTTGACGCTCATCGCGACGATGCCTTTGCCGCCGCGACCCGTGGTGCGGTACTCGTAGGACAAGGTCCGCTTGCCATAGCCGTTGACGGAGACGGTGAGCACGACCTGCTCCTGCGCCGACATCTCGGCGTAACGCTCCTGCGCCAGCTGGAAGCTGCCGGAGGTCTCCTCGGCCTCGCCGTCCACGGCCGTGTCTTCGGCCGCGGCCTCGCCTGCGACCGCGCGGCGCATCTTCAAGTACGCCGAACGCTCGTCCGAGGTGGTCTCGACATGGCGCAGGATCGCCAGCGAAATCACCTTGTCGCCCTCGCCAAGGGCGATACCGCGCACGCCCATCGAGGTGCGCCCGGTGAACACGCGCACGTCGGGGACCGGGAAGCGGATGCACTGACCGCCGGCGGCGGTCAGCAGCACGTCGTCGCGCTCCGTGCAGATCTGCACGTCGACAATCGCCTCGCCGTCGTCGAGCTTCATCGCGATGATGCCGGAGCGGCGGACGTCGACGAAGTCCGACAGCTTGTTGCGCCGGACGTTGCCGCCCGTGGTGGCGAACATCACGTCGAGGTTGCCCCAGGTCGATTCGTCCTCCGGCAGCGGCATGATGGTGGTGATGCGCTCGCCCTGCTCCAGCGGCAGGATGTTGATCAGCGCCTTGCCGCGCGCGTTCGGCGCGGCCATCGGCAGGCGCCAGACCTTTTCCTTGTAGACCTGGCCGCGCGAGGAGAAGAACAGCACCGGCGTATGCGTGGAAGCCACGAACAGGCGCGAAACGAAATCCTCGTCGCGGGTCTGCATGCCGGCACGGCCCTTGCCGCCGCGGCGCTGCGCCCGATAGGCCGACAGTGGCACGCGCTTGACGTAGCCGGCGTGGGACACGGTGACGACCATGTCCTCGCGCTGAATCAGGTCCTCGTCCTCGACCTCGCCTTCCTGCTCGATGATGACGGTGCGCCGCGGCGTGGCGAACTCGGCCTTCACCTCGGCGAGCTCGGTCTTGATGATGCCCAGCACGCGGTCGCGCGAGCGCAGGATGTCGAGATAATCGGCGATTTCGCCCGCGAGCTTGTCGAGCTCCTCGCGGATCTCGTCGCGGCCGAGTGCGGTGAGGCGTTGCAGGCGCAGGTCGAGGATGGCCCTCGCCTGCTCCATCGACAGCCGGATCGTTCCGTCGGCGCTGATGCGATGGCGCGGATCGTCGATCAGCGTTAGCATGTCCTCGACGTCCCGTGCGGGCCAGTCGCGCGACATCAGGCTGTCGCGGGCGGTGGTCGGGTCGGGCGAGGTCCGGATCACGCGGATCATCTCGTCGATATTGGCGACCGCGATCGCGAGACCGACGAGGATGTGCGCGCGATCGCGCGCCTTGGCCAACAGGTACTTGGTGCGCCGCGTGACGACCCGCTCGCCGAAGTCGACGAAGATGGCCAGCAGGTCCTTCAGATGCATGATCCGCGGACGGCCGCTGTCGAGCGCCACCATGTTGACGCCGAAGCTGGTCTGCAGCGGCGTGAATCTGTACAGCTGGTTCAGCACCACATCCGGCACGGCGTCGCGCTTCAACTCGATGACGACGCGGTAGCCATCGCGATCGGATTCATCGCGCAGGTCGCCGATGCCCTCGATCTTCTTTTCCTTGACCAGCTCGGCGATGCGCTCGACCATCGTCGCCTTGTTCACCTGGTAGGGAATCTCGGTGACGATGATCGCCTCGCGCTCCTTGCGGATGGTCTCGATCGCGACCTTGCCGCGCATCACGATCGAGCCGCGGCCGAGGTGGTAGGCCGAGCGGATACCCTGCCGTCCCAGGATGACGCCGCCGGTCGGGAAATCCGGTCCCGGCACGATGTTGATGAGCTCGTCGATGGTGAGCGCGGGGTTGTCGATCAGCGCGACGCAGGCGTCGATGACCTCGCCGAGATTGTGCGGCGGGATGTTGGTCGCCATGCCGACCGCGATGCCGCCCGCACCGTTGACGAGAAGGTTCGGGAACTTGGCCGGCAAGACCGATGGTTCGGTCTCGTTGTTGTCGTAGTTCGGCTGGAAGTCGACGGTGTCCTTGTCGATGTCGGCCAGCAGCGCCAGCGCCGCCTTTGTCAGGCGGGCTTCGGTGTAACGATAGGCGGCCGGGGGATCGCCGTCGACCGAGCCGAAATTGCCCTGGCCGTCGATCAGCGGCACGCGCATGGAGAAGTCTTGCGCCATCCGGACCATGGCGTCGTAGATCGACTGGTCGCCATGCGGATGATACTTACCGATGACGTCACCGACCACGCGGGCGGACTTGACGTACTTCTTGTCTGGCGTGTGCCCCTGCTCGTTCATCGAGAACAGGATGCGGCGGTGCACCGGCTTCAGACCGTCGCGGGCATCAGGCAGCGCCCGCGCCACGATCACGCTCATGGCGTAGTCGAGATAGGACTTCTTCATCTCCTCGAAGATGGAGACGGGGCGAATATCCGAGGGTTGCGCCGGCTGGTCGCCGGGCTTGTCGTCGTCGTCAGCCAAGGGGAAATCCGGTGAGGTTTTATCTGGGAATCATATAGCGCATCGAGCCCCTGATAACCACCCTTGCAGGCTCCAGGGAAGCGCTTTTTCCGTCTATTTTTCCAATAGCTTACGGCGTTGCGGGGAGCGTCTCGGACAGCCCTGGAACAGGCCTTCCGAAATCGCCGCTGACACCCTCGTCGATCGCGCGGCGAGCGCATGTCATCGGCCTGTTTTGCGCTGGCGCCGTCCGACTTCAACTCAAATATGAAGCGGGCCCGGAAATCCCGAGCCCTTCCTGTCGATTAGTAAAGTTTGCTGACACGACGTGGAAGGCGCGGCTCAATCGGCCAGCGCCCTGATCGTCCGATCGCCCTCAGAACGGGATATCGTCGTCCATGTCGCTGTTGCGGCCACCGCCGCCGGCGGCAACGGGACGGCGCGGTGCGCTGCTGACGGGTCCGGAGGAGCCGAAATCGCCGCCCGGCTCATCGCCGAAGCTGCCGCCTCCACCGCCGCCGCCGCGGCCGTCGAGCATCGTGAGAGTCGAGTTGAAGCCCTGGAGCACCACCTCTGTCGAGTACTTCTCGACGCCGCTCTGATCGGTCCATTTGCGGGTCTGGAGCGCGCCCTCGATGTAAACCTTGGCGCCCTTCTTCAGGTACTGTTCGGCGACCTTGCAGAGACCCTCATTGAAGATCACGACGCGGTGCCACTCGGTCTTCTCCTTGCGCTCGCCGGAGTTCTTGTCGCGCCAGGTCTCCGAGGTGGCGATGCTCAGATTCGCAATCGGCCGCCCGTCCTGGGTGCGGCGGATTTCAGGATCCTTGCCGAGATTTCCAACCAGAATGACCTTATTGACGCTTCCCGCCATCGCCGCTCTCCACTCCGAATGCCACTGAATTCAAAAGGCCGAGCGCACTACCCGCGTTCCTCTGCGCCTGTTGAGGCGACCCTATACACTTGCAGGCGCCGCTCAGCCCGTCACCCCAGGGTTATCCCCACTATATAGCACCGACCGGAAATTTGTTCCAGATTTGTTCCTACGGAATCAATCGCCAAATGTGGAGACGGAATGGCATCTAAATGGCGCCGCGATGGCAATTGGGATGGAACCAGACCGAGTTCCCACAAATGCCAAATACCACTTAACATTCATTAAGTTAGGACCAAGTCGATTACACCCAACTGTTGCGCTCCGGGCACGGACTCTGCCGCAGAATCGAGCTATCGTCGTGCCTGGAATTGATGCAATGGGCCTCGCGCCTGATAGTCCGCCTTGGGGAACTCAGAGAGGCGGACACGACTGGGGAGATTACAATGAAGAAGATCCTGATCGGCTTCGTCGGCGCGGTTGCGCTGACCGTCTCGGCTCCGGCCGGTGCTGCGGACCTCGCAGCCCGTCCCTATACCAAGGCGCCGGTCGCGCCGCCCGCTCCGATCTATACCTGGACCGGCTTCTACGTCGGTGTGCAGGGCGGCGGTGCCTGGGGCCGCAGCGACGAAACCTTCTTTGGCGCTCCGAATACGGCGATATTTGCTGGAAGTCAGAACTACGACACCACCGGCGGCTTTGTCGGTGGGGTGTTCGGCTACAACTGGCAGGCGGCCAACTGGGTGTTCGGCATCGAGGGCGACTATCATTGGGCTGACATCAACGGTCGTTCGGCCGAAATCAATGCCGGCCTCGGCGACACCTATTTCACGAGAATCCGCGGCTTCGGCGACATCAAGGGCCGTCTCGGCTACTCGACCGGCCCCGCTCTCTTGTTCGTCAGCGGTGGCGCTGCGGTCGGCGACATTCAGCACCGTTATGATGGCATCCCCGGAAACGTCTTCATCCAGAACAACACCCGCTGGGGTTGGACCGTCGGCGCCGGCGCGGAATACATGTTCGCTCCGAACTGGTCGGCCAAGGTCGAATACAACTACATCGACTTCGGCAGCAGCACGATCCAGTACTCCGCAGTGCCCACCAACCGCTCCGAGTGGACCGATACCGTTCACACCGTCAAGGCAGGCGTGAACTATCACTTCAACTGGGGCGGGCTGGGCACCACCAGGTACTGATATCCCTCTGACATCATTGAAGTCTAAGGCCGGCCTCGCGCCGGCCTTTTTCGTTTGACCGCAAGCCGGATGAGTCAGTCACGCTTACGTTTTGGGTACCCTGTGGCTTTTTGGAGACACAACTTGCGGCTTTGGTGGTGTAAGTACGGCGTCAGTTGGACACAGAGTCCGCTGCCCTTCCGCCCGCGGAAGGCAACAACAGAAACTGGGACTGGGATTAAGTTGAAAATGAAGAAGGTTTTGTTGGCTTCGGCCTGTTTGTTCGCTCTGGCGGCCCCCGCTTCGGCTGCTGACCTCGCGGCCCGCCCCTACACCAAGGCTCCGATCGCTCCGATGGCTTCGGTCTACAACTGGACCGGTTTCTATCTCGGTGTCGTCGGTGGCGGCGCCTGGGAAAGCGGTTCCGGCGACCCCCGGATGAAGGGCGGCTTCGTCGGCGGCACCGGCGGCTACAACTGGCAGACCGGCAACGTCGTGTTCGGCATCGAGGCTGATGGCTCGTGGGCCGACGTCAGCGCCTCGGCGTCCACTCCGGTTCTCGTTGGCGGCGCCATCGTCCCGTTTACGGTGACCTCGCGCATCGACGCGCTCGGCACCGTGCGCGGCCGTCTCGGCTGGGCCGTCAACAACGTCCTGTTCTACGGCACAGGTGGTTACGCCTGGATCGACAACAAGATCACCGCCGGCACGCCTGGCCTGACCTTCTCCGAGTCCAAGTGGCATTCGGGTTGGACCGTCGGCGCTGGCATCGAGGCCTTCTTCGCTCCGCAGTGGTCGGTCAAGGGCGAGTACCTCTATCGCAGCCTGGGCGGCGAGACCTATTTCTCGGGCATCGGCGCTCCGGTTAACACCGGCACCCTCAACCTCCACACCGTGCAGGTCGGCGTGAACTATCACTTCGGCGCCCCGGTGGTCGCCAAGTACTAAGTCAACGCTCCAACGCTTCGCGTTACGAAAGGCCGGCCTCGCGCCGGCCTTTTTGTTTGTCCGCGACAACCCGCTTGCTGGCCAGCGTTTTTGGAGAGATGTGGCGCCCGGGTGACACAACCTTTGGCTTCAATGGTATAAAACAATGGCATTGGTCGGGCATAGGTCCGCTGCTCTTCCGCTTTTTGGAAGGCAAAAACGAGAAACGGAACTGGGGAATCGATATGAAGAAGATTTTGCTGGCTTCGGCCGGTTTGTTCGTACTCAGCGCGCTGGCACCGGCCTCGGCGGCCGATTTGGCGGCCCGCCCCTACACCAAGGCTCCGGTCGCGCCGATCGCAATGTATAATTGGAGCGGTTTCTACATCGGCATCAACGGCGGTGGCGCCTCGAGCCGCAATTGCTGGGATGTCAACAATATCTTCGGCATTGCAGGACCAGACACGCCCGAAGGCTGTCACAATGCAACCGGCGGCGTCGTCGGTGGCCAGGTCGGTTATCGCTGGCAGTCGGCCAACTGGGTGTTTGGTCTCGAAGCTCAGGGCGACTGGGCCAACCTGAAGGGCTCCAATACGAGCTTGGTGCTTGGGCCGCCCGCGCTGGTCAACCAGACCAAGATCGATGCGCTGGGCCTGTTCACCGGCCAGATCGGCTACGCCTGGAACAACGTGCTCTGGTATGTGAAGGGCGGCGCGGCCGTCACGCACGCCAAATATAACGGTCTGCTGGGCGGCGTCGTCCTCGATAGCGCCAGCGAAACGCGCTGGGGCGGCGCGGTCGGCACCGGCGTGGAATTCGGTTTCGCCCCGAACTGGTCCGTCGCGATCGAGTACGACCATCTGTTCATGGGCCGCCGCAACAACTCGTTCACGATTCTCGGTGTCAACGACCGCATCGACCGTATCAAGCAGGACGTCGACATGGGCACCGTCCGCCTCAACTACACCTTTGGCGGCCCGGTGGTCGCCCGGTATTGATCGGAAGTCCCGATCTACCGACGTCACATCGTCACGAAAGGCCGGCCTTGCGCCGGCCTTTTTGTTTGGGCGGACACGTCCCGCGAGGTTCCGCCCGCCCCGCTCCTGCCAGATGCCGCCAGCGCGCCAACATTCCGTTGACGATTCGCAACTCCCTCTGGAAATCCGCCCGCGTTCTTCCTACGTTCGCTGCCAACCCCATCGGCGCCGATCCCGGTTCCGGGCGAAGCGCGCCTTGACGTTGGCGCGATCGCGAGCCTTTGGGCTCCTTGAGGGCAACTCGGATGGATGAAGTGATTAAGGCGAAGCGCCACCAGCAGAACGCGGGCTCCAGCCTGCGCGCAATTACGATCCGTGGCGCGCGCGAGCACAACCTCAAGAACATCGATGTCGAGATTCCCCGCGACAAGCTGGTGGTGTTCACCGGCCTGTCAGGCTCCGGAAAATCCTCGCTCGCCTTCGACACGATCTACGCCGAGGGCCAGCGCCGCTACGTCGAATCGTTGTCGGCCTACGCGCGTCAGTTCCTGGAGATGATGCAGAAGCCTGACGTCGACCAGATCGACGGCCTGTCGCCGGCGATCTCGATCGAGCAGAAGACGACCTCGAAGAACCCTCGCTCCACCGTCGGCACCGTCACCGAGATCTACGACTACATGCGCCTGCTCTGGGCGCGCGTCGGCGTGCCCTATTCGCCGGCCACGGGCCTTCCGATCGAGAGCCAGACCGTCTCGCAGATGGTCGACCGCGTGCTGGCGCTGCCCGAGGGCACCCGTCTCTATCTGCTCGCGCCGGTCGTGCGCGGCCGCAAGGGCGAGTACCGCAAGGAGCTCGCCGAATGGCTCAAGAAGGGCTTTCAGCGCGTCAAGATCGACGGCACCTTTCATGAGCTGGCGGAAGCGCCGACGCTCGACAAGAAATTCCCGCATGACATCGACGTCGTCGTCGATCGCATCGTGGTGCGCGCCGACATCGGCCAGCGTCTCGCCGAGAGCTTTGAGACCGCGCTGAAGCTCGCCGAGGGCCTGGCCGTCGTCGAGTTCGCCGACGCGCCGGCGGCGGCACCCGCCGAAGAGAAAGAGAAAAAGAAGACCGCGAAGATCCACGACAAGAGCGGTCCCGAGCGCATGCTGTTCTCGGAAAAGTTCGCCTGCCCGGTCTCCGGCTTCACCATTCCCGAGGTCGAGCCCAGGCTCTTTTCCTTCAACAACCCCTACGGCGCCTGCCCCGCCTGCGGCGGCCTCGGCGTCGAGCAGCATGTCGACGAGGATCTCGTGATCCCCGACAAGGAGCTCGCGATCGGCAAGGGCGCGATCGCGCCCTGGGCGAAATCGTCCTCGCCTTATTACGTGCAGACGCTGACCGCGCTCGGCAAGCACTACAAATTCACGCTGACCACCAAGTGGAAGGATCTGCCGAAGAAGACGCAGAACGCGATCCTTCATGGCTCCGGCGAGGACGAGATCAAGTTCTCCTACGAGGACGGGGTACGTTCCTACGACACCAAGAAGCCGTTCGAGGGCGTCATCACCAACATCAACCGCCGCTATCGCGAAACCGAAAGCGAGTGGGCGCGCGAGGAGCTGGCGAAGTATTTCCACGACGTGCCATGCGAGGGCTGCAAGGGTTTCCGCCTCAAGCCCGAGGCGCTCTGCGTCAAGATCGGGACCAAGCATATCGGCGAGATCTCGGAGCTGTCGGTCAGGAAGGCCGGCGAATGGTTCGAGACCGTGCCCGACGCGCTGAACGCGCAGCAGAACGAGATCGCCGGCCGCATCCTCAAGGAGATCCGCGAGCGCCTCACCTTCCTGCTCGACGTCGGCCTCAACTACCTCACCTTGTCTCGCTCCTCCGGCACGCTGTCCGGCGGCGAGAGCCAGCGCATTCGCCTGGCCTCGCAGATCGGCTCTGGCCTGACAGGCGTGCTCTACGTGCTCGACGAGCCCTCGATCGGCCTGCACCAACGCGACAACGCCCGCCTGCTCGACACCCTCAAGCGGCTGCGCGACCTCGGCAACACCGTGATCGTGGTCGAGCATGACGAGGACGCCATCCTCCTCGCCGACCACGTCCTCGACATCGGCCCCGGCGCCGGCATGCATGGCGGCAACATCATCGCCGAAGGCACGCCCGCCGAGATCATGCGCAATCCGAAATCGCTCACCGGCAAGTACCTGACCGGCGAGCTCGAGGTCGAGGTGCCGGAGCGGCGCCCGCCGAACCATCGCCGCACCATCAAGGTGGTCAACGCGCGCGGCAATAACCTCAAGAACGTCACCGCCGAGATTCCGCTCGGCCTGTTCACGGCCGTCACCGGCGTCTCCGGCGGCGGCAAGTCGACGCTGCTGATCGACACGCTCTACAAGTCGATCGCCCGCAAGCTGAACAACGCCAGCGAAGGCGCCGCCCCGCACGACCGCATCGAGGGCTTGGAGCATATCGACAAGATCATCGATATCGACCAGTCGCCGATCGGCCGCACCCCGCGCTCGAATCCGGCGACCTATACCGGCGCCTTCACGCCGATTCGCGAATGGTTCGCCGGCCTGCCCGAGTCCAAGGCGCGCGGCTACGAGCCCGGCCGCTTCTCCTTCAACGTCAAGGGCGGCCGCTGCGAGGCCTGCCAGGGCGACGGCGTCATCAAGATCGAGATGCACTTCCTGCCCGACGTCTACGTCACCTGCGACGTCTGCAAGGGCAAGCGCTACAACCGCGAGACGCTGGAGGTGCTGTTCAAGGGCAAGAGTATCGCCGACGTGCTCGACATGACCGTCGAGGAAGCCGCCGACTTCTTCAAGGCGGTGCCGCGCGTGCGCGAGACCTTCCAGACCCTGCACCGCGTCGGCCTCGACTACATCCATGTCGGCCAGCAGGCCACCACGCTCTCGGGCGGCGAAGCCCAGCGCGTCAAGCTGGCCAAGGAGCTGTCCAAGCGCGCCACCGGCCGCACGCTGTACATCCTGGACGAGCCGACCACCGGCCTGCACTTCCACGACGTCAAGAAGCTGCTGGAGGTGCTGCACGAGCTGGTCGCGCAGGGCAACACGGTCGTCGTCATCGAGCACAATCTCGAAGTCATCAAGACCGCCGATTGGGTCATCGACCTCGGCCCCGAAGGCGGCGACGGCGGCGGCGAGATCGTCGCCTGGGGCCCGCCGGAGGATATCGCGAAGGCGCCGCGGAGCTATACGGGCAAGTTTCTGGCGCCGGTGCTGAAGAAGGCGGGGAAGCCGAAGCGAAGGACCACGAGCGAGGCGGCGGAGTAGTTGCTCTGAACCGAAGCCGTAGGGCGGATTAGCGAAGCGTAATCCGCCACTGCTCTTCCTGCGCAACGAGCTGGACCACGCATCGTGATCCCGCCCGACGAACCACGCACGATCGGGGAAGAACCGACATGTCCGCAGGACTTGTGCAAACCTATCGCGCCTTCGCCTACAACAATGCCTGGGCGAACCATCGGCTGCTCGCGGCCTGCGCCGCGCTGTCCCAGCCGGAATTCGAAGCCCACCGCACCGGCTTCTTTCCAAGCCTGCAGCGCACGCTGAACCACATCTACGTCATCGATCTCTTCTACATCGACGCGCTCGAGGGTGGCCGGCTCGGACCACGAGCCTGGGAGAACGAAGTTCCGTTTCCTGCCCTCACTGCGCTGAAATCCGCGCAAGCCGCGATGGACAAGCGCCTGATCGCCATCTGCGATGCACTGACGCCCGCGGGGCTCGATGAGGTCGTGAAGATCAACCGCGATACACGCGTGCAGACCGAGCGGTGCGACCGGCTGCTCATGCATCTCTTCCAGCACCAGATCCATCATCGGGGACAGGCGCATGCGATGCTGTCCGAGACAACCGTCGCGCCGCCGCAACTCGACGAGTTCTTTGCGGAAGGCGAAGCGCCACTCCGGGCTGCCGAGTTCGCCAAGTTCGGCTGGACCGAAGAGACCGTCTGGACATCCCGGACGTAAGCCACGCCAAAAACTCCGGCGGCACATGGTCGGTCAGCCACACGCCATTGTCTGCGCGAAAAACGTGAAGCCCTTGGCATGCATGCCGCCGGAATCGATCTTGGAGACGATCGCATCCAACGCGACGCATGGCTTCCGCGAGTGCTGGTGGAAGCTGAGCATCGATTAGGAAGCGCAAACTATTTGGCCGCTCTGATCGGGTGATCGACCTGACGGGCGGCATAGGCGAGCGCCGCGTCGATGTCGGCCTCTTCTAGATATGGATAGTCTTCTAAAATGCTCTCACGCGACTGTCCCGCGGACAACAGTCCCAAGACGTCGGCGACCGTGATGCGGAGATCGCGAATACAAGGGCGCCCATGCATACGCTGGGGATCGACCGTAATCCTTGCCAGTAGCTCCGTCATCTGGCACCTCTGGATCAAAATATAGCATCTCTCGTCGCATTGGTCAGCGCGTCCCCGGCTGAACGGGATGCGCAGGTCCGCTTGGCTCTTCCGTCTCCTCCATGCCCTACGCCCTCGCCATCTTCGACCTCGACGGCACGCTGGCCGACAGCTTCCCGTGGTTCCTGCGCACCATCAACGATGTCGCCGATCGCTTCAATTTTCGTCGTGTCTCGGATGGGGAGATCGAAGAGCTCAGGCATGCATCGAGCCGGGAGATCCTCACCCGGCTCGAGGTACCCTTGTGGAAGCTGCCGGCGATCGCGCGGCATGCGCGGCGGCTGAAGGCGGAGGCGGCAGCCGAGATTCCGCTGTTTGCGGGCGTCGAGACGATGCTGCGGACGCTTAGCGAGAATGGCGTGCAGCTGGCGCTGGTGACCTCCGACAGCGAGGCCAATGCGCGCGAGAAGCTTGGGGATGCCGCCGCGCTGTTTTCGCATTTCGACTGTGCAGCGTCGCTGTTCGGCAAGCCCGCGAAATTCCGCCGGGTCGTGCGGCGCGCGGGCGTCCAGCCAGGCAACGTGATTGCGATCGGCGACGAGGTGCGCGACGTCGACGCGGCCCGCGCCGTTGGCATCGCCTGCGGCGCGGTATGCTGGGGTTACGCGGCGCCGGCGGCGTTGCGGGCGCTGGGGCCGGATCACGTGTTCGAGCGGATGGATGAGATTGTGTTGACGCTGTGCCCCGGTGCCGTAGGGCGGATTAGCGGAGCGTAATCCGCCGATCGATCGTCGATGCTAGATGGCGGATTACGCTTCGCTAATCCGCCCTACACGCCCTACTCCGTCTTCCGCAAAAACGCCCCGAACGCGCGCGGGCCGTCTCCGGTCTTGATCTCGCCGATCACCTTCAGCTCAGTCGCGTCGATGATGCTGAGCGTGTTGCTCTCCCAGCAGGCGACGATGACGCGCTTGCCGTCGGCGGTTGCATTGATGCCTTCGGGATAGTCGCCGACATTGATCCGCTTGATCGGCTTCAGGCTCGCCAGGTCGAACACGCTGACGGTGCCGCCATATTGATCACTGACGAAGCCACGCCCCAGCGTCAGCGCCACCGCGTAGGGCCGCATCCCGACCGGCACGCGCCCGATCTCGCGCATCTCCGCGATGTCGATCACGGATACGTCGTCGGAGCCGACATTGGCGGTGTAGGCGCGCTTGCCGTCCGCGTCGATGGTGACGCCGAACGGACGGGTGCCGACCTTGATCGTCGCCTTGCGCTGACGCGCCGTGGTGTCCACCACCGAGACGCTGTCGTCGTCACGGTCCGCCGAGAGCAGCAGCTTGCCGTCCGGCGTCACCGCCAGCCCCGAGGGCGAAGCGCCGACCGCGATGCTGGCGGTGACGCTGCGCGAGGCCGTGTCGATCACCCGCACCGCGGCGGCATACCAGTCGGCGACATAGACCGACTTGCCGTCGGGCGCCACCGCAATGCCGAGCGGCCCGCCACCGACCTCGATGCGTCCGGCAACCTGCCGCGTGGTGGCGTCGACGACCGTCACCGCCTTGGCGTCGGGGCTCGTCACATAGGCAAAGCGTCCGTCGGCGCTGACGGCCACCCCCGCCGGCTTGCCGCCGATGGCGATGGTTGCCACGCTACGCGAGGTCGCGAGGTCCACGACCATCAGATCGTCGCTGAGCTGGTTGGTGACGAACGCCTCTTCAGCGCACGCGCTGCCGGGACCAGCCCAGCAAAGGCTGGCAACGAGCGCCGCCAAGAGCAGCGCCCGCAAGTCCAGTGCCCGCACGATCAGCTACCGCTCTCGATCTTCTTCTTCAGCGCCTCGAGGCCGGTCTTGTAGAGCTCGCTCACCGCCTTCACCGCGGCCTCGTCGCTCAGCTCCGGCGGCGGATCGTTGTTGGGAAAGCCGCGGTAGAACGCGCCGGCCCATTCCAACTTGGACTTGCCGTCGGGCGCCGGCGACACCGTCAAGGTCGAGGAATAATTGGTCACCGGCAGCACCTTCACGTCGACCTTGGTGATCCGGTACGAGTAGCTCTGCATGTCGGGCTCGTATTTGTAGAGCTCCTCCTCGACCGTCGGGCCGCCTGTCAGGGTCAGCGTCCGCGTCGCGCCGATCTCGTTGCCCTTCTCACCCGTGGTCTTGGTGACGATCGGGAGCCAGCTCATGTCCTGGAAATTGGAGATCGCGGCCCAGACCTTGGCCGGCGGCGCACTGATCTCGATGGATTCCCGCACCTTCTGCCGAGTCGGCCCATGCGCCCACGCCGGGCCAAAGGTCGCCGTCAAGCCTGCCGCCCCAATCACAGCCAGCGCCGCAGCCACCGCCGTGCGCCGTCCAATCGTCACCCTCATCTCGTTTCCTCATACGTCCAGTTGATCATGCGCGACTTGGAATGCGCGCTCCGGTCATCCTAGCGTATTTTGGGGCCGAGGGGAGACCGGTTCGTGGCGCCCTTGCGGCGGCACTCGGCACAGCCCACAACCTGTTGCGCTGCCTGTCGGGCAAAACACCCGATGGGAGGGTCAACGCCATCAGGTTTAAATAATTCTCTTTATCAGAATTTCGGATTATCGTATAGAAAAGCCACCCCAACCCGGCCGAGGGGCGCATCGCGATCGTCACGACATGCGGGATGGGACGTGGTGGACGCTGCTTGCGTCGGCGCAAGGCGTGGTTGCAGGGCGGGTCACACCATGAGCAGTTACCCCTCGCGCATACGACCGGCGCGCTCAGCGTACGGCAAAATCGTGTGGTCCTGGCGCCCAGGGTCTGTGCGCCAAGTGTTGCGGTGATGTGGCGGCCCAACCGGGCGTGCAACATCAGCCATCCGCAAGGCGACGGGGCAATAGTGCATCGCTCCCCGGGGAGAGCACGACATAAGCCGTAAAACCACTGCGCAGGGAAGGCCGGATGTCTGGCTTCACCTGTATGCCGCTGTGCAGCTGTTTTCAGCACACGCTTCGCACAGTGGACCGCGGGTGCCAGCCGGCACCCGACCTTCCCTGCGCCCTCGGCGTTTTCGAGGGCGGCAACGGCCGCAAAACTCGGGCGGAATACGCCGCGAGAACGGGAAACCGCGCGTGCGATTGAGTTTCGAACATGAAGACGAATACCGCTCTCGTGCCCCGGACGCAGCGCAGCGCCCCGGCGATGCGAAGCATCGCCCGGTGCGGTGCGCTGCAGAGCCGGGGCCCGTCGCAGCGATATGCGCGGCTTCTGGGTCCCGGCTCTGCACCGCACCGCTTGCGCGTTGCGGCTTGTCCGGGACACGAACGTGGCGAGCAGATCAAGCCGCGTCGGCGGGCCTCACACGTCGAGCGATCTCCGCGCCCTTCTCCCGCTCGACGACACCGATGTCGTACTGCCCCTGCAAGTCCAACCAGAATTGAGGACTGTTGCCGAAATATCGACCAAGGCGCACCGCGGTGTCAGCCGAGATACCTCTGCGTCCATTCAGAATATCGGTAATCCGCCCCGAGGGAACGCCGATGTCGAGTGAAAGCCTGTTGGCGCTCAGCCCTCGCGCAACCAATTCGCGCTTGAGCGGCCGTCCGGGATGGATGTCAGCCCTTGTGATACTCGACGATTTCTACCTCGTAGGCATCGCCCTTGCTGAATTCGAAGCAAATGCGCCAACGCTCATTGACCGTCATTGCTCATTGTCCCCTGCGATCGCCCTTCAGCTTGTGCAATCCGACGCAACCGGCAGGATACGCCCGGCGCAAGCCCCGACCGCAAGGCTAGTCCTGCGCCTCCAGCACCAACTCCATCGTCATCAGCACGGGATTATCGCCGCGGGCCAGACGCCCCTCCGCCAGGCCGCCGGTGTAATCGACCAGCGCGACGTCGAGCGCGGCTTCGGGCGCGCCAGAGTGACCGGGCGCGATCAGCCCGGCCGTCACCGCAAGCTCGGTCGCAAACGGCTCGGTCACGCCGCCATGGGTGAAGCGCGCGCCGATGGTCGAACCGACGCCGCCATGGATCTTCGCACGCGCCACCCCGTGCGCGCGGCAGAACTCTTCGAGCGAGCCAGCAAAATCCTGGTTCGGGCGCAGCCGGAGCGGATACGCGCGGCTGGTCGTGCGCGCGCGCGAGCTCTCAGCCGCCACCGGGCCGAACAGCTTGAAATTGGTCTCGGGATCGGGCTCGGCGGTGAACATCGCACCGTCGAGACCGAAGGCCTCGACCTCGAACGGTTCGGCGACGACGGTCTCGTCCGGCAGCATGTGGCCGCCACTGGCCTTGCCGTCAGCCTCAGTCCACAGCCCATGGCAATGAAAGAACGGCGCGCCGGCGCGCATGCCGAGCGTCATGCTGCCGAGCTTCGTGCGCGTCACGCCGCCGGGCCGAAACGTGTCGCTGTAGAACGCGGCGTTCTCGCCGGTCTTCGACAGCGCCGGCATGACATAGGCGAACGGCCCCAGCGCGCCGTGCCTGAAGTTGAGCACGCCGCTTGTAAAACCTTCGGCCGCAAAGCCGCGCCGTGCGGCTTCCAGCAGCGGCAGACCTGCCTGAAGCGTGAACGAGAAGGCGCGCCCCCTCGCCTCCACCCATTGGATGCGTTCCGCGACGGCCGCGCCCGGCTGCTTGATACTCCGCATCGCCTTCGCTCAGCCAGCTTTCGTCTTGTCGAGATCGAGCAGCCCACGCGCCTCGAGCTCGTCGCGCACCATGCGTTTGGGAATCTTGCCATAACCGGATTTCGGCAGCGCCTCCCAGAAGAAGAACCGCTTCGGCATCTTGTAGCGCGGCACCTTCGGCGAGAGGAACGCCGCCATCTCGGCTTCGCTCACCGGCTTCTCGCCTTCGCGCGCCACGCAGACGGCGACGCCGACCTCGCCCCAGGTCGCATCGGGCACGCCGAGCACGGCGACCTCGCCGACCGCCGGATGCGTCAGGATCTTCTCCTCGATCTCGCGCGGATAGATGTTGGAGCCGCCGGAGATGTACATGTCGGACGCGCGGCCGGTAATGTAAACGAATCCCTCCTCGTCCATGTGGCCGAGATCGCCGGTGCGGAACCAGCCGTTGCGGAATGCCTTCGCATTGGCTTCAGGGTTGTCGTAATAGCCGGCGAGAACGGCAGGGCCGATCACGCAGATCTCGCCGCTCTGGTTGGCCGCGAGCTCGCGGCCTTCGTCGTCCTGGATCGAGACCTGCATGCCGGTGCGCTCGAAACCGCAGGTGCCGATCTTGGCATACGGACTATCCTCAGCATCGTGCAGCGCCGCCGGCAGCACGGTGATGTTGCCGGTGACCTCGCCGAGGCCAAAATACTGCACGATGACCTTGCCGAGCTTTCTCAACGCGGTCTTCTGGTCCTCGCGATACATCGGCGCGCCGGCATAGATCACGTGGCGCAGCGAGCTATGGTCGTATTTGTCGACGCCGGGATGCTCGACCATCATCTTCAGGATCGTCGGCACGGTAAAGAGATTGGCGACCCGATACGTCTCGATCAGGCGGAATGCCTCGTTGACGTCGAACTTCTCGGTCGGCAGCAGCACGGTGCAGACGCCGCGCGCGGTCTGCACCAGCTGATGCACGCCGGCGCCATGCGACAGCGGCGCCACCACCAGCGAGGCGTCGTTCTCCGTGACGCCAGGCGTCAGGTCGGCAAGATGGTTGGTGACGACAAATCCCATCTGGCCGTGGGTCAGCACCGCCGCCTTGGAACGCCCTGTCGTGCCCGAGGTGAAGAAGAACCAGCAGGGATCGTCGTGCTCGACATCGGCATTCGCGATACTGGCGCCAGCCTGCGCGGCAATGGCATCGGCAACCGATCGCTCGCCGAACGCGGCCTTGCCGTCGATGCTCCAGGTGAACTCAAGCGCGCCGCCCTTCACGGCCGCGGCGTGCTCGGGAAAATCGACATGGCACAGAAATGCCTTGGCCCCGGAGGCCTGCGCGAGATAGGTGACCTCATCCGGCATCAGGCGGAAATTGGTGGGCACCCAGACCGCGCCGAGCCGGAATGCCGCGAACATCGAGAAGAACATCTCGTCGCCATTCTTGGAATGGACCAGGATGCGGTCGCCCTTGGTGATGCCGCGCGCGGCGAGCGCCGCCGCCAGCGCCGAGACCTGCGCGTCGATCTGGTGCCAGGTCCAGGATTTGTCTCCCCAGACGAAGCCGGGACGCGTTCCATGCCGCCGCGCATTCTGGGTCAGCATGTAAGCGAGATTCATGACGCGGCGGGACATGCGCAGGGGCTGCATGGGGCTTCCTCTTCGAAGGCGGACGGCACACTGGCCACCCGCTCATTGCAGCCCATTTATCGCCATCAGCGGCACGCCTGCAAGGCCGCCGGATGCACGGCTCCCCTACGGTTGCTTGAATGCAAACGGCGTCGCCGTGATGGTCTTCTGCTTGACGCAGGCCTGCGGACCAAAGCCGCCGCAGAAGCTGCCATGCAGATCGAAGCGAACGGTTCGCGCGGCGCCGCGCTTCATCGGCGGGGCCATGATCTTGTAGCGGAGGACATAGCCGTCAAACACCTCGCGCAGATTGCCATCTGGCAACGTCGCCAGGATCTTGATGACGCAGCCGCCGGTTCCGCAATAGGTGGTCTCGCGATCTCCGCATTTGGTCTCGCCGAAATCGACGATGTAGTCGTCGCGGCCATCACCGGTGAGGTCGATCCTGCGCACCGTATCAGGCGCGAAGCTCACGTCGCCGCCGTCCTGACTGGTGCATTCCTCATTGGCGTAGCGCAGCGCCTTCTGCACGCCAGGCGGATAGTCGGCTGGATTGAACGTCCTTGCATCCTCGGCGCGCGCGGCAGAGGCGAACAGGGCGAGCATGAGGATCAGATAACGCATGCGGGTTGGTCGCCGGCGCGGTCGCAATCGTTCAGGGAATTTTAAACATGATCGGCGCACCCTCGCTCAGTTCTCGCGTACAGAGTGCCGCATCATGGTCAAAGCGCCTGCCCTCCTCCTGTTGTCGCTGGCGCTCGCCGGATGTGCCGTGGCGCCGCAGGCGCATCTTGCGTCCGATCCCGCCTTCAAGCCTGCCCGTTATGCCTGGGATGGCGCCGGCGAGGATCCCAATCGGCCGCATGCGGCCTCACAACCAACACGGACCGCGACCCGATCCGAGCGAAGCAGCTCGCAAGCCGGGCTTCAGCCCCATTCGAAGGAGTGGTGGCAAGCGCAGGACGGCAGTGAGGCTGAGCAGGATGCCAGGGTCAACCGCTCCCTGGTCATCTGCCGGGGATGCCTGCGCCCGCAGCAGCAGCCCGAAGATTCCAGGCTCGCCAAAGCGACCGATTGAACCGACGACCTCAACATCGGAAACCGGCCGGCCCGACCGTGCGTTATGACTTGGTGCGCGAGGCTGGCAGCTGGAGGGTCGACAACATGACCGACGTCATCAACAACAAGGACCATTGCCGCTACGAGCTCTCGGTGGAAGGCCATCTTGCGACCGAGCACTACAAGATCGACGGCGATGTGATCCCGTTCGAGCACACCGACGTGCCGAAGGAGCTCGGCGGCAAGGGCGTCGGCTCGAAGCTGGTGCAAGGCGCACTCGACCAAGTCCGCGCGTCCGGATTGAAGCTGATCCCGCAATGCCCGTTCGTGAAAGCGTGGATCGAAAAGCATCCGGACTATGCGGACCTCGTGACGAGGTGAGAGCACAGGCCCGCCGCCCATAGCCAGCGGGCCTGCCGATCTCTACGGCCTGTTATCCATGCCGGAGCATGTCCTGATCATTCAGATCCCAGTCCTGCCACAGCTGGAGTATGCCCAGCAGCACCACCGCCCCGCCGAGGCTCGTGTGATAGATGCGGAGAAAACCTTCACCGGAATAGCCGAGGGCGTAAGGCGAGGCGATGAGCCACAGTCCGACGAGGATCGTCGTCACCTCTTGCCAGCGCTGCAAGGCGACGTATTCGAGCTGGCTAATGCCAAACACGACCAGGCCGATTGTGACCGCATTCAGGACCGCCGTCTGGTTTCCGGTGATCGCCGCCTGATCCTGGATGGGAAACCACGGCGAAGCCACGATGAGCGCGCCGAGCAGCATTCCGCACCAGTCTTCCCATGTTCGATGAGTATTCAAGAAACCAAAGTCCGACATCGTACCCTCCTGTGACAGAGGCACACGTCGGCGGCTGGCGGTCACGACACTCCGAATGTCTTGCGACCCTGCCGGCCGCATTCGGACGTATGTCCTTGAGAAAACGTGGGAGCCGCCGTGGAACTTGCAAGAGCGACGCCGGCAAATATTGGAGCAGGCATGGTGTTCACGAAAGGAAGGCTTCTCATACTGCGCTGCAGCTACAGGCACGCGCGTTTGCAGATGTCTGCCGTGCGGCAAGCTCCCTTGGCTGCGCCTTGCCAAGGACGGGGACGGGCTCCTAGATCAACGCGTAAGACGCACGACGGAAGGATCTTGCATGGCCGCCGCATCTGTACGGGACAATAAGGACAGGAGCCGCTTCGAACTCGATGTCGGCAGCGATATCGCCTTCGCCAATTACCGGCTGACGCCGACGGCGGTCGTCATCACCCACACCGAAACGCCCCGCGCGCTCCGCGGTCGCGGCATCGCATCCGAGCTGGTCAAGGGCGCGCTGGACTTGATCCGGCGCGACGGCAGGAAGGTGATTGCCGGCTGCGGCTTCGTCGTCGACTATCTCGACAGGCATCCGGAGGATGCGGATCTGGTCGCCTGAACGCAAAAGGGCCCGCGAGATCGCGGGCCCTTGCGGCACGACCGGCGGTCGGTCAGTGCTTGATCTCCGGTGGCAGCTTGCCGCCATTGGCGGCGAGCTTGGACATTACCTGCTTGTGCAGCCAGACGTTCATGCTCGCGGAATCGTTCATGTCGCCGGTGTAGCCCAGCTCCTTGGCGAGATCCTTGCGGGCCGCAAGGCTGGAATCGATGTCGAGCGCCTTCATGAGGTCGACGATCGAGGTACGCCACTCCAGCTTCTCGCCCTTGTGCGCGGCCACCGCCTTGTCGACGACCGCGGCGACGTCGACCGCGGCCATGGGCGCGCCGGCCGGCGCCGATGCTCCCGGCGCCGCTCCAGCGGGCGAAGCTGCGCCACCAGCGGGTGCGGCGGAAGCCGGCTGGCCACCGAAGATCGCGCCCATGATTTTCCCGAAAATGCTCATATCTGCTCCCCGAAAAGGATCCGTTGGAAGGGCCTTGAGTGGCACTTATAGACCAAGTTACTGCGATGCGCCCGCGAAGTTCTGCGAACCAACGAGCAGCATCAGCTTATCTGCGGCGAAATGACGACCGAATGACGTCGTCGAGGTTGCGCTGCGACATCGAAATTCACCCAAGCGTGAGGGACAGGACTCGGAAATAAGCGTACGCTTTGCGTTCAGCTCGCGATGCCTTCCGGAATTCGCGTCTGGTCGGGATCGCGAAACTCAAAAATGGCGGCCGCTCGCGCCGTTTGCCGGCGCCGGATTCGGCCGCTCGGCAAGGGAGCTAGCGACCATGGCCACCTTCTACCAGGGCAATGTCCCCACAATGGGCCAGAGCGCGGATGCGGCTGGACCCGTCATTCGAACCATCCAGCTGTCCGATCTGCACGACGCGCTCCGGCGCGGCTGGGAGGATTTCAAGGCCGTTCCGAGCCACGCCATCATTCTCTGCGTGATCTACCCGGTGCTCGGCCTCGTGCTCGCCCGCGTGGTGATGGGCTATTCGGTGCTGCCACTGCTGTTTCCCCTTGCCGCCGGCTTCGCACTAATCGGCCCCTTCGCAGCGCTCGGTCTCTACGAGCTCTCCAGCCGGCGCGAACGCTATGAAGAAGCCAGCGCCTGGGATGCCATGGAGGTGCTGCGCTCGCCGTCGTTCGGGGCGATGCTCGGCCTCGGCACGTTGCTGCTCGCGCTGTTCGTGACCTGGGTTGCCACCGCGCAGGCGATATATGTCGCGGCGTTCGGCTATGAGGGCGTGACCGGGATCTCGGACTTCATGACGCGCGTGCTGACGACGCAGCAGGGCTGGTGGCTGATCGTGGTCGGCTGTGGTGCCGGCTTCCTGTTCGCGCTCGCTGCGCTCTGCATTAGCGCCGTGTCGTTCCCCTTGATGCTGGACCGCCATGCCGGCGCGTTCGAGGCGATGAGCACCTCACTGCGCGTTGTCGCGAGGAACCCGGTGCCGATGGCGGTCTGGGGCCTGATCGTGGCGGTGCTGCTTGCGCTCGGCACGATCCCGGCCTTCGTCGGCCTTGCCGTGGTGATCCCCCTGCTCGGCCATGCCACTTGGCATCTCTACCGCAAGGTGATCGTCTCGGAGCCCGGTGCACGTCCGGTGCCGCCCCCGCCGCATCGTCCGCGCAAGCCGGCTGCCGACTTCCCGGCCAACCTCTTCCCCTGGCGTAACCGGACGGACGTCTGACGATATCGTGACATGCGATCCTGCCCCGGCTCGGGCAGGATCGCGCTCTGTCACACGCCTTGCTTTGGCCGCGGTTCGGACCGAGATTGCGCCCGCCGGTCAGATCGCTTCACGGAATTCATTTACTCGAATGACCTCGACGATTTCTCGTCTCGCCCTCGCAGCCTTCGCCCTCTCCGCGTCAATCCTGTCTGCCCAGCCAGCATCCGCCGCAGTTGCGTGCGGTTCGAGCAATTTCGATGCCTGGCTTGCGGACTTCAAGACCGACGCTGCGGCCAAGGGCATCTCACAACAGGCGATCGCATCGGGGCTCGCCGGCGTGACGCTGGATCAAAGCGTGCTCAACCGCGACCGCTCGCAGAAGGTCTTCACCCAGACCTTCGAGGAATTTTCCGGCCGCATGGTGCCGCCGCGCCTGGAGCGTGGCTCCAACAGGATGAAGCAATACGGCTCGGTGCTGTCGCGCATCGAGCAGACCTATGGCGTTCCCGGCGAAGTGCTGGTCGCGATCTGGGGCTTGGAGACCGATTTCGGCGTCAACACCGGCAAGTTCGCGACCATCCGCTCGCTGGCGACGCTGGCCCATGATTGCCGGCGCGCCGAGCAGTTTCGCGCCGAGCTGATGGATGCGCTGCGCATCGTCCAGCGCGGCGACCTCGCACCAGCCGAGATGAAGGGCGCCTGGGCCGGCGAGCTCGGCCAGACCCAGTTCATGCCGTCATCCTGGATGAAATACGCGGTCGATTTCGACGGCAACGGCAAGCGCGACCTCTTGCACAACGCGCCCGACGTGCTCGCCTCCACTGCCAACTATCTAGCCGGCTATGGCTGGCAGAAGGGCAAGGATTGGCAGCCGGGCAGTCCGAATTTCGAGGTGCTCAAGCAGTGGAACAAGAGCGAGGTCTATTCCAAGACCATCGCCTATTTCGCCACGCAGCTCGCGCGCGCTCCTTAGAGACCCATCTACAACGCGTAGGGCCGATCGTCCGGCGACCGGCCCTCTCTTGGGTTGCGTTTACTTGCCCATGGTGGCGTGCATCGCCTTGTTCAGATGCGCGCCGCACGCACCCATTTTGCCGTTGAGCAGCGAATCCTGCGCCGCAGCGATCTCCTTCTGAGCGACGAGCTTGCCGTCACCGTCGGGCATGGCCTCGATCGCAGTTTCCGTCTTCTCCAGATTGGCCGAGCTGCAGCCGCCCATGGCGGCGTGCTTGGCGGCCTGGGCCGGCGCAACCGCGAACGCGACGGCGGCAATGGCGATAACCCCGAGTAACTTCGTCATGATGTTACTTTCCTTCTCTTGTGTTCTTAGGACAGACCCAGCGACATTGCCGGACTCTGCGACCACACCTTCCTCCGGGCGCGGCAACTTGCCGCAATAAATTCCTCGCGAGAATTGCGTGATGTTGCGCGCCGCGCAGAGCGTCATGCAGGAATTCTGTTTTTCATTACATCCGTGTCATCAAAGCACACGCTCGGCGTGCGGATCCCGCAGCAAGGAGGCGAATTTGGCCGAGACAAACCCTGGAGGAGGGCATAGCGCCGCCGCGAGATCTACGGTGGCGAATCCGCTTCATCCTCGCGGCTTCGCTCCATTCAACTCAAATAATGAACATAAATTCAATATACGGATCTCTCTTTCTCATGCGATTAGCGCATATCGGACTTGGGTGTAGACGCTGAAGCGCCCGCTTGCCCGCGACAGCCAGACAACTTATTTCCGTGATGATAAAAAATCAAATATCCGCTACTAAACCCGTGATTTCACGGACCTTTAGCTGAAGACTAGGCGCGCCTAGCCTACCGCTTGGGTGGGATCGCCTAGGAGTTAAGTCTTCCTTACTCGCGCTATGCGCTATTCGCTTAGCTGCATCGCAACATCGGAACTTTCGCACCGCACCACTCTCCCCTATATTCATTTCAACGATGAAGCCCGGGCAAGGGCTGAATCGAACTACAGGAGACTACCAATGCTGCTCTCGCTCATCCGCATGATCCAGGCCTTCCGGGACTATCAGCGCAATGTTGCCGAGCTGTCCCAGCTCAGCGATCGCGAACTGGCCGATATCGGCCTCGATCGCTCGGACATCCCGCGCGTTGCCGCCGGTCAGTATCAGGGCTGATATCGTTCAGCCCTCCACCGGACGAACCGATAGCGCCCGCCTCGTGCGGGCGTTGTCGTATCTGGTGGCAGAAAACTCGATCTCGACGATTCCACTGACCGCCGAAAAGCGCTACCTGTCCGCCCCATGACAGGATCCTTATCCAACATTGTGCACGTGATCGGCGCAGGCCTTGCCGGCTCAGAGGCGGCTTGGCAGGTCGCGAAAGCCGGCGTCCCCGTGGTGCTGCACGAGATGCGGCCCACCCGCATGACCGAGGCGCACCGTACCGACGGGCTCGCCGAGCTGGTCTGCTCCAATTCATTCCGCTCGGACGATGCCGCCAACAACGCCGTCGGCCTCCTGCACGCCGAGATGCGCCGGCTCGATTCGCTGGTCATGCGCGCGGCCGATGCCAACCAGGTGCCGGCCGGCGGCGCCCTTGCGGTCGACCGCGATGGTTTCTCCGCGGCCGTTACTACGGCGCTGAACGACCATCCCCTGATCGAGATCGCCCGCGGCGAGATCGCAGGCCTGCCTCCGGCCGACTGGACCAATGTCATCGTTGCCACCGGCCCGCTCACCTCCGCCCCGCTGGCCGATGCCATCCGAGAGCTGACCGACGAGAACGCCCTGGCCTTCTTCGACGCGATCGCACCGATCGTGCACCGCGAATCCATCGACATGTCGGTGGCCTGGTTCCAGTCACGCTACGACAAGGTCGGCCCCGGCGGCACCGGTGCCGACTACATCAACTGCCCGATGACCAAGGAGCAGTATGATGGCTTCGTCGCCGCGCTGATGTCAGGTGAGAAGACCGAATTCAAGGAGTGGGAGACCAACACGCCCTATTTCGACGGCTGTCTGCCGATCGAAGTGATGGCGGAACGTGGCCCCGAGACGCTACGCCACGGCCCGATGAAGCCGGTCGGCCTCACCAATCCGCACGATCCCGCGACGAAAGCCTACGCCATCGTGCAGCTGCGCCAGGACAACAAGCTCGGCACGCTCTACAACATCGTCGGCTTCCAGACGAAACTGAAATACGGCGAGCAGCAGCGCATCTTCCGCACCATTCCCGGTCTGGAGAAGGCTGAGTTTGCCCGCCTCGGCGGCCTGCATCGCAACACCTTCCTCAACTCGCCAAAGCTACTCGACAGTCAGTTGCGCCTGCGCGCGCAGCCACGGCTGCGCTTTGCCGGGCAAATGACGGGCTGCGAGGGCTATGTGGAGTCTGCCAGCGTCGGTCTGATCGCCGGTCTCTATGCGGCGGCCGACGCGCGCGGCGAAACTTTGGCGAGCCCACCGGGCACGACCGCGCTGGGATCTCTGCTCGGCCACATCACCGGCGGGCATATCGAGACCATCGAGCCCGGGACACGATCGTTCCAGCCGATGAACATCAATTTCGGCCTTTTTCCGCCGCTTGCGACCGTGCCGACGAAGAAGCCCGACGGCACGCGCCTGCGCGGCAACGAGAAGACGGTGGCCAAGAAGCAGGCGATGAGCGCCCTGGCACTCGCCGATCTCGATCGCTGGATTGCCGATCATTTGCGCATGGCCGCAGCCGCGTGAGTTTGCAATGAGCCTCCCCAAAGACGACGCCGCGACGCTCTCGGCGCGCTGGACCGAGGGCGTGCTGCTCAAGCGCGACGTGTTCTCGACCGTCGAGCGCGGGCGCTTCCGCGGCGAGAGCGGCGAGGTCGACGCGGTGCTGCGCCGGCTGGACGAGGTGCCGTGGTGGTCATTCCTGCTGGCGCGCCATCTGTTCGCGCGCGAGAAGCATGCGCTGGTGCTCGCCAAAGGCCTCAACGTCGGCCCCGAGTTGCTCTGGGCCGGCCGCCGCGCGCTGGTGCGCGGCTTCGTCGACGGCGCCGCGTTGCATCTGGCAAAGCCGCATGGCGACCTCGCCTATTTCCGTTCGGCCAAGGTGGCCCTGCGCCGGCTGCGCCGCGCCGGCATCTGCCACAATGATCTTGCCAAGGAACAGAACTGGCTGGTCGGCCGCGACGGCCGCGCCTATGTGACCGACTTCCAGCTCGCCGCGTGCTTTGCGCGGCGCGGTCGGCTCTATCGTATCCTCGCCTACGAAGACCTTCGGCATCTGCTCAAGCACAAGCGCTCCTACGCGCCGGACGCGCTGACGCCGCGCGAGCGAAAGATCCTGGCCAAGAAATCGTTCGCGGCAAGCCTGTGGCTCGCCACCGGCAAGAAGGTCTATCGCGCCATCACCCGCGGCCTGTTCAACTTCACCGACCGCGAGGGCGGCGGCCGCAGGCTGGTCAATGATGCGCCGGTGCTGACCGAGTTGATCCGCAAGAACCCGGCCGTGCGCGACACCGCTATCGTCGCCTTTGCCGACCGCCGCTCCGGCGTCGGGCTCTATGCCTTCGTCGAGGCGGATCAAGCCACGCTCGAAGGCCAGTTGCGGAACGAGCTCACGGCCGCGAAGGGGCCGAAGCCGCCGGAACACATCCAGGTCGTGCACGCGCTGCCGCGCGATACCAGCGGCAAGCCGCGGACCGAAATCCTGCAACTGGTCGCCATGAACCAGCTCGACCTGATCGAGCCCATGATGAAGAACGACCAGGATCGCGCCTTCCTCAAGGACATCCTGGAACAACGAAAAAACCTGCGCGACCGCTTCAACTTCGAAGCGGACCTGCCGACGAGCTGACAGGCTGCCGCGCCTTGAAGCGTCCACATTGGCGATAGAGAAGCGGTCCGGCAATTTGGGCTCGGTGGGGTTATGGGCACTCGGTGGACGATGATGCGTCGTGGGGTCGGCGGAATGATCGCCGGCCTGCTGCTGCTGGCGGGCGCGCCTGCGAGGGCGGATTCTCCGGCCGAGTTGATCTCCAGCTTCCGCCTCAAACACGGTGAAGTCCGCGTCGTCCGCGATTCCACCCTCGACCGCATCGCCATGGACCAGGCCCGCGCGATGGCCGCCAAGGACGATCTCAGCCACGACGCGCTCGGGCCGTTCAACCGCCGTGTCGCACCGGCCGGCGCCGGCCGCGCCGCCGAGAACATCGCCTACGGCTACGATAATTTCGAGAAGACCCTGGGACAGTGGATCGACTCCTCCGGGCACCGCAAGAACCTGTTGCTGCACAACGCTTCCCGCGTCGGCATCGCCAGCGCCAGGAACGCCAGCGGCAAGCGGACCTACTGGGCCATGGTGATCGCGGGCGATTACGAGCCGAAGGGCAAAGGCAAGAAGAAGGACAAGGAGCCGCTCGTTGCCGTGAAACGCGAGGCCGCGCCCGCAAGCAAGCCGAAGTCCAGCAACTGTCACATCAAGCTGCTCAGCATCTGCATCTGAGGCCTGGCCAGCCCTTTGGCCTGACATCTTGCTCAGACTGTTCGACGCATTAGTTCGTACATGCAGGTTGCGAGAAAGTGGAGGCGTCAGTGATCGACATCGACCAAATACGAGCCGACACGCCGGCCGCCTCCCGGCATGCGTATCTTCACAACGCCGGGGCGGCGTTGATGCCGTTACCTGTCGTCGAGGCGATGAAGCGGCATATCGATCTTGAAAGCGAGATCGGCGGCTATGCCGCCGCCGACCGGGAGACCGACCGGCTCGAAGCGGTCTACGGCTCTGTGGCGCGCCTGCTGAATGCTGCGCCCGACGAGATCGCGCTCGTGGAGAATGCGACGGTTGCCTGGCAGATGGCGTTCTATTCGCTTCCGTTTCGCCAGGGCGATCGCCTCCTGACCGCCGAGGCGGAATATGCCGCCAATTATGTGGCGTTCCTTCAGGTCGCCAAACGTACCGGCGCGGTCATCGACGTGGTGCCAAGCGATGCCAGCGGCGAGCTCGACGTCCACGCGCTCGAACGCATGATCGATGAGCGTGTAAAACTCATCGCCATCACCTGGGTTCCGACCAATGGCGGGCTGATCAATCCCGCGGCGGCGATCGGCAAGGTCGCGCGGGCGCACGGCATTGCCTACCTGCTCGACGCCTGCCAGGCGGTCGGCCAGATGGCGGTCGACGTCGAGGCGATCGGCTGCGACATGCTGTCGGCCACGGGGCGCAAATTCCTGCGCGGCCCGCGGGGCACCGGCTTTCTCTACGTCCGCCGGGCGATGCTGCAGCGGCTCGAGCCGCCGATGATTGATCACTTCGCCGCGCCCTGGGTTGCGCGCGACGAGTATCGGCTGCGCGACGATGGCCGCCGCTTCGAGACCTGGGAGAACAACTACGCAGCCCGGCTTGGGCTGGGGGCGGCCGTCGACTACGCCCTCGAGATCGGCATCGCTCCGATCGAACACCGCTGCCGCCTGCTTGCCGGCCGTCTTCGCAGCGGCCTCGCGGCCCTTCCCGGCATCACCATTCGCGACCTCGGACGCGCGCCGGGGGCCATCGTCAGCTTCACGGTGGACGGACACGAGGCGAACGCCGTTGTCGCCAGTGCCGCTGCCGCCGCCATCACGGTCGGCGCTTCCGATCCGCCGAGCACGCGCATCGATGCCGAACGCCGCGCGTTGCCGCATGTCGTGCGGGCGTCCCCGCACTATTACAACACTGAAGCCGAGGTCGACCGCCTGATCTACCACGTCGCGGGATTGGCGCGGCGATCGTAGCGCGCGCTCAGGTGCAGCGCGCGCTCAAGCCGGATGCGCTGAGCCTTGCCATGACTTCGTCGAGATGCGCGCTGTCACGGGTCTCGATGACGAGCTGCAGCAGCGTCGCCTTGGCCGGCAGGTCGGAGAACGTCCGCTGGTGCGAGACCTCGATGATGTTGGCGCCGGCTTCGGCCAGCAGCGCCGCAACGGCGGCCAGCTGCCCGGGGCGATCAGGAATATCGAGCGAGAGCTGCGTCAGCCGCCCCTCGCGCGCCAGCTCGCGCGTGAGGACCGAGGCGATCAGCCGCGTGTCGATATTGCCGCCACTGAGTACCAACCCGACCTTCTGGCCGGCAAAGCGGGAGGGATCGGACATCAGCGCGGCGAGGCCGGCGGCGCCGGCGCCCTCGACCACCGTCTTCTCGATCGAGATCAGGGTCGCAACGGCGCGCTCGAGCTCGGCTTCGTTCACCAGCGCAATGTCGTCGACGAGGCGGCGGACGATTTCGGTGGTGAGCTTGCCGGGCGATTTCACCGCGATGCCTTCGGCGAGCGTATCGCCGCGCGCCGGTAGATTGCCGTCATGGATGGCGTTGTACATCGAGGGATAGAGCCAGGCCTCGACGCCCAGGATTCGCAGTGACGGCTTGATCGATTTCGCAGCAATGCCGATGCCGCTGATCAGGCCGCCGCCGCCGATCGGGACGACGAGCGTATCGAGCTCCGGCACGGCTCTCATCATCTCCAGACCGACGGTGCCCTGCCCCGCGATCACGAGCGGATCGTCGTAGGGGTGGACGAAGATCATGCCGCGAGCTTCGCCGTGGTGACGTGCGAAGACGGCCGCCTCCTCCAGCGTCGCGCCCGTGACGACCACTTCCGCGCCGTGATGCCTTGTGTTCTCGATCTTCACCATCGGCGTGCCGACCGGCATGACGATGGTGGCGGGAATGCCGAGCCGCTTGGCGTGATAGGCAACACCCTGCGCGTGGTTTCCGGCCGACATGGCGATGACACCGCGCACACGCTCCTCCGGCGTCAACGCGGTGAGGCGGTTGAGCGCGCCGCGCTCCTTGAAGGAGGACGTGAACTGAAGGTTCTCGAATTTGAGCCAGATCTCACAGCCGCAGATGCTGCTCAGCGTGCGGCTGTAACTGCAGGGCGTCTCGACGACGGCACCCCGGATGGTGGCCGCGGCGGCATGAATGTCGCCTGGCGCGACCGGAAAACCGCTTAGATCGGGCGACGTGCTTTGGGACAACTCAGCCATGGGACAGCATAGAGCATCCGGCGGTTCGAGGCGATATGCCAGCCGCTATTTGGTAAATTCGCGGGAACGTGAAGCCCGCCACAGCGTCCAGAGCGTGCGCAGCCGCGACGTCGGCTGCGGCGCGAACGGGTTGCGGCCGGGGTGCGACAGGCGCTTGAGATCGGCCTTGACCTGGCTCAGCGGCAGAAACGCCGGACGCACCGCGACCGGCACTTGCGCCAGCAGCGACATCGCCGTGGTCAAATGCTGCTGCGCCTCGCCCATGAGCTGCTCCAACACGGCGCGGAGGTTCGGCGTGTCCTTGCCGGCAAACACGTCCTCCATCTGGCAGCCATGGCTCGCCAGCACCTGCTCCGGCAGGAACAGCTGCCGGTGCGATGCGTCGCGCGGCAGGTTCGCAATGACCTGCACGATGCCCTGCGCGAGTCCCGCATGACGGGCGAGATGCTCGACCGCCTCCGATGGCGGCCCCAGAACCTGCGCCGCCAGACCGAACAACGCCGATGAGGTCGCGGCCAGATAGCCCTCCAGCGCGGTCAGCGTCGGCATGGGGTCGTTGTAGAGATCGAACTGGTGCTCATCGACCAGCAGCGAGAGCGGCTCGATCGGCAGCTCGAAATCACGGATCGCACGCAGCAGCTCCGCCGCCACCGGATTGCCCTCGGCGCTGCCGTGGACCAGGCCCGAGAACAGATCCGTCCACCACTGGAAGCGGATTTCGCCGGGCAAGGGTTGGCTCACCTGGTCGCGGACGCGGACGATCTCGACATTGAAGGCGTAGAGCGCCAGCAATGCGCGGCGCTCTACGGCGGGCGCGAACAGGGTCGCTGCATAGCGCGGAAAGTCATGGCTGCGCACGAGATCGGCGCAAAAGGTGACGGAATCGGGCGGCGGAGCGGCGCTGCTCATGTGCGGTTCATGGCACCGCGATCAGCGCGGCGGCGACCCGCCGCCGTTCGCCGATCATGATGTTGTAGGTGCGCACGGCGGGACCGGTCTGCATCGTGTCCAGCACCACCCTCACCGCTTTGAGCGCCTGCCTCAGCGCCGGCGGCGGCAGCCAGACCCCGGTTCCGGTGCCGATCAGGAGCGTGTCGATGCTGTTGGCGGCCGTGAAGACCCGATCCAGCGAATAGCGGTCGATCTTCGCGGGATCCGTCACGTCCCAGGCCCAGATCGCGTCCGGCAGGCAGAGCAGCGAGCCGCGATGCGACATGCCGGCGAAGGCGAAGCCGCCCTTGCCATAGGCCTCGATCGGCGCAGAGCGCGGGAAATGGGGAGCGTTGGGATCGCCGGCCATGAGCTTGGTCCGATGGGCTTACTGCCCTCGCCAACTCGTGCGAGGGCATGCGGTTCGGATCATGCCTTGTTTTTCTTCGACGGCGTAGCCGTATCGGGCGCATCTTCGCGATGCTCGCCGACGCCGAGATAGATCAGGATCGGGGCCGCGATGAAGATCGAGGTGTAGGTGCCGACCAGCACCACGCCGAACATCATCACCGCGGTGAAGCTGTGGATCGCGTGACCGCCGAACAAGAGCAGCGCCAGCAGCGCGAGCGTCACGGTGAAGTGGGTGATGATCGAACGCGACAGCGTCGAGTTGATGGACTCGTTGAGCAGCTGCGGCATCGGCATCTTCTTGTAGCGACGCAGCATTTCGCGGATGCGGTCGTAGATGACGACGGTGTCGTTGAGCGAATAGCCCAGAATGGTCAGAAGCGCGGCGATGCTGGTCAGGTCGAAATCGACCTGGCTGATCGACATGAAGCCAATCGTCAGCACGATGTCGTGCACGTTGGCGATCATGGCGCCCAGCGCGAACTGCCATTCGAACCGGAACCAGAGATAGATCAGGATCGAGACGATCGCGAGCATCAGGCCGAGCATGCCGAACGCCAACAGCTCGCCCGAAACGCGCGGGCCGACCACTTCGACGCGGCGATACTCGACGGAATCACCGAGTGCGGAACGAACCTTCTGCACCGCTGCCTGCTGCGCGGCATCGCCGCCCGGCTGCTCGGCTACTCGGATCAGGACGTTCGCGGCATCGCCGAATTGCTGCAACTGGACTTCGCCCAGACGCAAGGAATCCAGCGTGGTGCGCATCGCGGCAATGTCGGCGGCGCCCGACTTCGCCCTGACCTCCAGCAGCGTGCCGCCGCGGAAGTCGATGCCGAAATTCAGCCCGTGGGTGAAGAACAGCGTGATCGCGACGATCGACAGCGCCGCCGAGATCGGGAAGCTGATGCGGCGGAAGCGCGTGAAATCGAAATGCGTGTCGTCCGGGACGATACGCAGCGACGGCAGCAGGCCGAGGGCTGCGACCACTGTGAGAATGGCAATGAGGACGCCGAGCCCGATGAGAACGGTGTGAGTCACGATCAGGCTCCTAGATCGGCACGCTCTGCGGCCGCTTCCACCGCACCCACCAGGCGACGATCAGCCGGGTCATGGTGAAAGCGGTGAACACCGTGGTGATGATGCCGATGCCGAGCGTCACGGCAAAGCCGCGCACCGGGCCGGTGCCGATGTAGAACAGCACCGCGGCGGCAATGAAGGTTGTGATGTTGGAATCGAGGATGGTTGCCAGCGCCCGCTTGAAGCCGGCGTCGATCGCCGAAATCGCGTTACGACCGCCGCGCAGCTCCTCACGGATGCGCTCGTAGATCAGCACGTTGGAGTCGACCGCGATGCCGACGGTGAGCACGATGCCGGCGATGCCGGGCAGCGTCAGCGTGGCATTGAGCAACGACAACAGGCCGAAGATCATGGCGACGTTGATGGCCACCGCGATGTTGGCGAACACCCCGAACAGCCGGTAGGTCAGCAGCATGAAGATGATGACGAGGATCGATCCGACGTAAGCTGCCAGCTCACCCTTCTCGATCGAGTCCTGGCCGAGGCCCGGACCGACGGTGCGCTCCTCGACCACGGTCAGCGGCGCCGGCAGCGCGCCGGCGCGCAAGAGGATCGCCAGATCGTTGGCCGATTGCACGGTGAAGCTGCCGGAGATCTGGCCCTGGCCGCCGGTGATGGGCTCGCGGATGACGGGCGCCGAGATCACCTTGTTGTCGAGGATGATCGCGAAGGGCACCCCGACATTCTCCTGCGTGGCCTGCGCGAACTTGCGCGCGCCCGAGGTATTGAACTTGAAGCTGACGACCGGCTCATTGGTACGCTGGTCGAAGGTGGCCTGGGCATCGGTCAGATCGCCGCCCGCAACCAGCACCTGCTTCTTGACCACGTAGCCCGGCGGCGGCGGCGTTGCGCTCGGCAGGAACTCAGTGTCAGGGGGCAACCCGCGCTGCTGCGCCTGGTCCGGCGGCACCGAGGGGTCGACCATACGAAATTCCATCTTGGCGGTCTTGCCCAGCAATTCCTTCAGGCGAGTCGGGTCCTGAAGGCCGGGGACCTGCACCAGGATGCGGTCGTTGCCCTGGCGCTGGATCACGGGCTCGACGGTGCCGAGCTCGTTGACGCGGCGTTCGACGATCTGAATCGACTGCTCGATGGTCTTACGCAGGCGATCGAGCATTGCGGCCTGCGGGACGGTCAGACGGATCACCCCGCCGCCGGCATCGGACACCTCGAGGTCGCGCTGACCGCTGGATCCCATCAGGCCGCCCAGCGGCTGGGACAGATCGCGCAGCTTTGCGAGCGCAGCCTGAACGTCGGATTCCTTGGTGATGCGCACCTCGGCCGCGTCGTTGCGCACGGTCACGCCACCCGTGAAGCCGATCTTGGCATCGCGCAGCGTCCGGCGAACGTCGTCACGAACCTGGTCCAGCCGCTCCTTCTTCACATAGGCGGAGTCGACCTCGAGCAGCAGATAGGAGCCGCCCTGGAGGTCGAGGCCGAGCACGATCCGGCGCTGCGCCCAGGCGGGCCAGGTCTTGACCTGGGCCTCGGGGAAAAAGTTCGGGACCGCGCAGAGGCACACGATCAGCGCCGTCAGGATAATCCCGAGCGCCTTCCACCGCGTGAAATACAACATCGACTGGACCTGTCAGATCAGGAGACTTGAGATGCTCGCGGAAGCGCTCACTTCGACGCGGCGTCGTCCTTGGCGGCTTCCTTAGCGCTTTCCTTGGATTCCTTGGCCGGCTCGCCCTTGGCGCGCACGCCGGAGATCATCTGGCGCATCTGCCGCACCCGCACGCCGTCGGAAATCTCGAACTCGATCTGGTCGTCATCGACGACCTTGGTGACCTTGCCGACGAGGCCGCCGGAGGTCACGACGGTGTCGCCGCGGCGGATGTTCTTCACGAGGTCGGCGTGGTCGCGGACTTTCTTCTGCTGCGGGCGCAGAATCAGGAAGTACATGATCACGAAGATCAGGGCGAACGGCAGCAGCGACATCAACATGCTGTTGGTGTCGCCGGCGCCCGCGGCCTGGGCATACGCAGGAGTAATCAGCATTCGGACGATCCTCGTGAGAACGGGGGAAGGCCGGTCAGGCCTTCAAAGGCGACCGGTTCGGTCAAATTCGCGCGGACTATAGCGGCCATTGTCCCAATTGCAACGCTGCCAGACCGCCCTTTTGGCCACCTTGCGGCGCGCCCTCAGGCCCGATAAAGGCTGCGTTCTCAGGAACTTCGGACATGCCCAAAAAATCAAGCAAAAGCCCGGCCGGCAAAGGCCCCCGCACCCCTGCCAGGAAGCCTGCCCGCGTCGCGGCAAAACGCCCCACGACGGCCTCCAAGGCCACTTCTCAGCCAGCCCCAGACCTCTCCCAGGAACGCATCGTCCGCGCGCTGGAGACCATTGCGGCGCACCTCTCCGCCCAGGGCAAGCCGGTCGTCGAGCGCGAGTCGTTCAAGCGGGCGGATGCCTATGTCTGGCACCCCGACGGCCGCCTGTCGGCCGTGCCGCGGGTCAGCCGCGTCGAGCTGTTCCTGTTGAAGGGCGTCGACCGGATGCGCGACATCCTGATGGAGAACACCGAGCGGTTCGCAGGTGGCCTGCCCGCCAACAACGCCCTGCTCTGGGGCGCACGCGGCATGGGCAAATCGTCGCTGGTGAAGGCCGCGCATGCCAGCATCAACGCGGAGCGCAAACCGGCCGAGAAGCTGAAGTTGATCGAGATCCATCGCGAGGACATCGAGAGCCTGCCCGCGTTGATGGAGCAGCTTCGGGCCTCTTCCTTCCGCTTCATCGTATTCTGCGACGACCTCTCCTTCGACGGCAACGACGCCTCGTACAAGTCGCTGAAGGCGGTGCTCGAAGGCGGCATCGAGGGCCGGCCCGAGAACGTCATCCTTTACGCCACCTCGAACCGCCGCCATCTGCTCGCGCGCGAGATGATCGAGAACGAGCGCTCCACTGCGATCAATCCCGGCGAAGCCGTCGAGGAAAAGGTCTCGCTGTCGGATCGCTTCGGCCTCTGGCTCGGCTTCCACCGCTGCAGCCAAGACGAATACCTCGCCATGGTGCGCGGCTATTGCAGCCATTTCGGCATTGAGGTCGACGACGAGGCGCTGGAGCGCGAGGCGCTGGAATGGTCGACCACCCGCGGCTCACGCTCGGGCCGCGTCGCCTGGCAGTTCGTGCAGGAGCTGGCGGGTCGGCTGGGCGTGAAGCTGACGGCGATGTAGCCGAATCTTTCGCGGAAGCTATAGCCCAATCCACAACTGTCATTCCCCGCGAAAGCGGGGAATCCAGTACGCCGCAGCCTATCGGCTCAACAATAACCGTCTCTGGAATACTGGGTCGCCCGGTCAAGCCGGGCGACGACAGCGTCAGTGTCGAGGCACGTAGGCCTCACGCCCCGTTGAGGAATTGAAGCGGGTCAACCGGACTCGATCCCTTACGGATCTCGAAGTGGAGCTGCGGCGACGCCACCTCCCCGGATTGACCCGACTTGGCAATGACCTGACCGCGCTTGATCGGATCGCCGCGCTTCACCAGCAGCTCACTCGCATGGGCATATGCGGTGACGTAGCCGTTGGAATGCCGAACCAGGACCAAATTGCCGTATCCTTTCAGCTCGTTGCCGGAATAGGCGACGACACCATCTTCTGCCGCCTTGACCGGCGTCCCCTCGGGCACCGCGAGATTGATGCCGTCATTGGACTTGCCGTTGGTCTTGGCGCCGTAGCTCGTGACCACCTTGCCGCGCACCGGCCAGCGGAAGGTCGGCAGCGCGCTGGTGGTCTCCGCAGCCTTCGCCGGCGTCTCGGCGGGCTTCTCTTCGACGTTCGTCGTGGCCTGGGCCAGGCGCGCGCTCTGCACCGGAGCGGCAACTGCCGCCATCTTGGTGGCCGGCGCGGGAGCTGCGGCAACCGGCTGCAGCGTCCCCGCAACCGGAGCGGCCCCGACCGGAGCCGCAGCAACCGGAGCTGCAACGGCGGCGGTTTTGGCACCGGGCACGGTCAGCTTGGTGCCGAGCTTGAGCTTGGTCGAGGGATCGAGGCCGTTGGCACGGGCAAGCTCGGCCGACGAAATATGGTTCTTGCGGGCAATGCTGGCGAGCGTGTCGCCATGATTGACGAAATGGGTGCTCGATGGCGCAGCCATGGTAGCAACCGGCCTCGCAGCGGGAGCTGCCGCAACGGGAGCCATCACTGGCGCGGGTGCAGCGGCCGTGGCTGGATGCGGGATGATCAGCTGCTGGCCGGGCGAGAGCGCGCGCGGGCCCTTGTAGCCATTGGCGGCAAGGATCGCCTGCGGCGTAACGCGATAGCGCTTGGCGAGCAGGTCGAGCGTGTCGCTGGTACCGACGATGATCTTGGTCCCGCCAGTCGGCTGAGCGGCAGCAACGGAGCGCAGCGGCACGGTGGCCGTGGTCTCCAGATGCGGCTGCGTCGGGGGCGCGTAGGAGCTGACACCGCGCCCGCCTCCGGACACCCCGCCACCACCTGCGACGGGATAGGATTGCGGCGCGGACACTGCCGGCGGCGGCAAGGGCTGCGACTGATAATAACCGGGCTGCGTCTGCGGCCGCGAATATTGCGGCAGCTCGCGCTGCGGCGGCGGTGCCTGTTGCACCGAACCGGTCTGCTCTGAGGCAAAGGGATTGGAGAAGTTCGACTGGGACAGCCGCGACGACATGTCGGCGCTGCACCCTGCGAAGCTGAAGGAAATCAGCGCCAGCACCGCGACCTGCGGTACGCGGCGCGAGTAAAGCAACTCGGCGACAGCGGACATGGTTACTCACTCGTACGCAACAGAACTGGTCTTTTAAGTAAACACGCGCCGAGTAAATAACGGCTTAACCCTCCCAATAAGATGTTGGCGGCACAGCCAATCCGGAAATCTACAGCTCCCGCGCCACCCCGGGCAGTGCCGGCACGAAGCGGACTTCGACGAGTTCCTTGCGCTCGATCCCGGATTCACCGCGGGTCAGGCGGATCAACGTCTGCACGCCCTGATGCGGGCCGACCGGCGCGATCAGGATGCCGCCAACCTGGAGCCGCTCGACCAAATTCTCCGGAATCTGCTCCATCGCGGCGGTGACGATGATGCGATCGAATGGGCCGATATTGGACGGCAGATTGAGCCCGTCGCCAAGCATCACCTCGACATTGTGACAGTCCAGTTTTTCGAGCCTGGCGCGTGCCGCGTCTGCAAGCTTGCGATAGCGTTCGACCGTCAGGACCTGGCCGGCGAGCCGCGACAGCACCGCCGCCTGATAGCCGGAACCTGCCCCGATCTCGAGCACGCGGTGCTGCTTCCGGAGCTGGAGCTGCTCGGTCATATAGGCCACGACGAAGGGCTGGCTGATGGTCTGCCCACAGGCGATCGGCAGCGCGCTGTCGCGGTAGGCGCCGTCGCGATCGGCCTCATCGACGAAAAGTTCGCGCGGCACCTCCTCCATGGTTCGCAGCACCGCCTGATCGCTGATGCCCCGACGCCTCAGCGTGAGCTGAAACATCATCTTTTCCGGCGGGTGCTGATTGGAGGTCATTTCCTGATTACGCTGTCTTGCCGGGGCCCGTGGGCGTTGAGCCCGGACGCCAGAATCGTGTTCCTGCTCGGGAACTCATGATACTCTTCGGGTAACGCATTTGACCACAAATTGGCTTGCCACGGACAAGCCGCGATAACCATTTTCAGGCATCCGTTGGTCGAAACGCGCATTGCGTCAATTCGTGTTATCTGCGAACGTTTTTGATAATGGGCAAGGACTCAACCATGACCGCGACAGGGCTTTCCGGCCGCTCTGTATTCCTCGTCGAGGACGAGGTGATGATCAGGATGATGGTCGCGGACATGCTCGAAGAGCTCGGCTACAAGGTCGCGGCTGAGGCGGGCGACATCACCGAGGCCATGCGGCTCGCCCAGGCGACCGAGTTCGACATCGCCATCCTCGACGTCAACGTCAACGGCAAGGTCATCTCGCCGGTTGCCGACGTGATCAAGGCCAAGGGCTGCCCGTTCATCTTTGCCACCGGCTACGGCTCCTCCGGCCTGCCCGAGCAGTACCGCGACCGGCCGGCGCTGCAGAAGCCGTTTCAGCTCGACGCGCTCGGCAAGACCATCGAAGCCGCCCTTCGCGGCGGCTAGCTGAATTCTCCGTAGCCCGGACGGAGCGCAGCGCAATCCGGGAATCGTGCCACAAGCGAAGCCGGCCCCGGATTTCGCTGCGCTCCATCCGGGCTACAGGCTAGCCGCTACTTCAGCGTCGCGCTGAGCTCTTCCGAAAACGCTTCGTTGGTGCGGTCGAGCCTGAGCGGCGTGACCGAGACATAGTGCTCGCGAAGCGCCGCGAGATCGGTGCCGTCGGCCGGCGTATCCATCATCGCCGTGCGCTCGAAGCCGATCCAGTAATAGGGATTGCCCCGGCCGTCCTTGCGCTCGTCGATCCTGAGAAAACCGAGATTGCGCTTGCCCTGGCGCGTGACGCGGATGCCCAGCACATCCTCCGGCGCGCAGGAGGGGAAGTTGACGTTGATGACGGTGTCCTTCGGGATACCGGCGGCGATCACCTTGCGCAGGATGTCGGGCCCGAACTTGCGCGCGGTGTCCCACGGCGGGTGCTCGCGGGTCTCGACGCTGAACTCCTGCGACAGCGCGAACGACGGCAACCCCAGAATGGTGCCCTCCAAGGCGCCGGCGATGGTGCCGGAATAAACCACGTCCTCGGCGACGTTGCGGCCCTTGTTGACCCCGGACAGCACGATGTCGGGCAGTTTGGCACCGAGGATATGGCGCGCGCCCATGATGACGCAGTCAGTCGGTGTGCCGCGCACGGCAAAGTGCCGGGGCCCGACTTCGCGCAGACGCAACGGATCGTTCAGCGACAGCGAATGCGACACGCCGGATTGGTCGAGCTCGGGTGCAACCACCCAGACATCGTCGGACAGAGCGCGCGCGATCTCCTCCACGACCTTGAGGCCGGGGGCGTGGATGCCGTCGTCATTGGTGCAGAGAATGCGCATGCGAAGGGTCGATTCCAAAATGGGGGGTCTGAGCCGTCTTATCCGGCTCTGGCCGATCAGGCAAACCGGCCGCTGGGGGCCCAGGTGGCAGGTTCCGGCTGAATTCTGTTACCGGCGGATGCGCCATTGCGGCAGAAAACGCGCCAGCCTGCCCTCCGCACGCAGCTTCATCACCGGAAGCACCGGGCTGACGACGGGCGCCTCGATCACGCCGAGCGCTTCCAATTGCGCAACGAACGGGTTCGATTCCGGCGCCTGCGGAAAGCGCTCGCGCGCCACCGTCAGCGCCTTGTCGAAGTCAGCTGCATTCACACCGGGCTTGGCGCGCCGGCTCTGCACGAGATCGTCGTCCCAGAGCCGCGCGATCTCGATGTCGAGCACGCCGCGCAGGCGCTGGTCCACGGCCTGGATGCCGGCAGCCGTCACCGCCCATTGTCTGCCGACCCAGAAGATGTCGCGGTGCAAGGCCATGAACGGTGGGGTTCTCGTTGACGGGCCGGCAGGATAGCCGGCCGCCCCATCTTCGCAACGCGATTCTCGTCATGACGCGTTTTCTTGACGCGAACCGGTATCCACTTCGCTCGAAAACGCTTTAGTCGCGCCCGATCACCTTCACGCCGCCCATATAGGGTTGCAGCACGTCGGGGACCGCAATCGAGCCGTCCTCCTGCTGATAGGTCTCCATGACGGCGATCAGCGCACGGCCGAGCGCGGTGCCGGAACCGTTCAGCGTGTGCACGAAACGCGGCTTGCCGTCGGGACCGCGCGAGCGCGCGTCCATACGGCGCGCCTGAAAGTCGCCGCAGACCGAGCAGCTCGAGATCTCGCGGAATGCCCCGCCCTCGCCCTGGCCCGGCATCCAAACCTCGATGTCATAGGTCTTTTGCGACGAAAAACCCATATCTCCGGTGCAGAGCGTCATCACGCGGTAATGCAGATCGAGCCGGCGCAGCACTTCCTCGGCGCAGGCAAGCATCCGCTCGTGCTCGTCCTTGCTGGTCTCCGGCGTCGTGATCGAAACCAGCTCGACCTTGGTGAACTGATGCTGACGGATCATGCCGCGCGTATCGCGTCCCGCGGCGCCTGCCTCAGCACGAAAACACGGCGTCAATGCCGTCAGCCGCATCGGCAATTGCTTCTCGTCGAGGATGGATTCGCGCGCGAGATTGGTGAGCGACACTTCCGCGGTGGGGATGAGGCCGAGGCGCTCTGTCCTCAGTCGCTCCTGGTCGGGCGCAGCGAGAAGCTCGCCCTTGATTGCCCAGAACTGGTCGTCCTCGAATTTCGGCAATTGCCCGGTGCCGAACATGATCTCGTTGCGCACCAGCAGGGGCGGATTGATCTCGGTATAGCCGTGCTCGTCGACGTGCAGATTCAGCATGAACTGGCCGAGCGCGCGCTCGAGCCGCGCCAGTCCTTTCTTGAGCACGACGAAACGCGCGCCCGAGAGTTTTGCCGCCGCCTCGAAATCCATGTCACCGAGCGCGGTGCCGAGATCGTCATGCAGCTTCGGCGCGAAGCTGTAGTTGCGCTTGTTGCCGAACACGTGGTGCAGCACGTTGCCGTGCTCGTCGCCACCGTCGGGTACTTCGTCGAACGGAATGTTCGGGATCGCGGACAGCTCTTTCGTCAGCTCCTCGTCGGCGGTCTTCGCGGCGGCCTCGAGCTGCGGCATCGTGGTCTTGAGCTCGGCGACCTCCGCCATCAGCTTGGCCGCGCGGGCCTCGTCCTTGGCCTTCTTGGCGTCGCCGATCTCCTTGGAGGCTGCATTGCGCCGCGCCTGCGCCTGCTCGGAGGCCAGGATCGCCGCCCGCCGCTTCTCGTCGATCGCGAGCAGCGAGGCCGACAACGGCTTCAGACCCCGCCGTGCGAGACCGGCGTCGAAGGCTTGCGGATTGTCGCGGATCGATTTGATGTCGTGCATGGGCGTGGTCCTGGATCAGCGCGTAAACGTACACCGGCAAACGTTGTACGCCAGCGCGCCTCCCCCTAGCATAGCTGACATCATCCGCGAAGGCGGATGATCCAGTATTCCAGAGAGGGCGGTGATTCCACGATCGGCCGCGGCGTACTGGTTCCCCGCATGCGCGGGGAATGACGGCGGTGCGTGTGGCGGCGCCCTACTCCGCCGGATTGGCCGGCGTCGAGACGTCGGTACTGGTGGTCGCCTGCGCAGCTGCCGTCGCCTTCTTTTCCACGATCCCGACCGCGATGATCGAGCCCTCGTAGAGCGCCATCAGCGGGATCGCGAGCGAGCACTGGCTCAGCACGTCGGGCGGGGTCAGCACGGCCGCGATGACGAAGGCCATGACGATGAAATAGCGACGCTTCTCGCGCAGCATCTTCGAGGTCACGATGCCGATGCGGCCGAGCAGAGTCAGGATCACCGGAAGCTGGAAGGCGATGCCGAAGGCGAAGATCAGCGACATCATCAGCGACAGATATTCGCCGACCTTGGGCAACAGCTGGATCTGCGCGGTCTCGTCGCTGCCGGCCTGCTGCATGCCGAGCGAGAAGCGGACCAGCATCGGCAGCACGACGAAATAGACCAGCGCCGCGCCGAGCACGAAGAAGAAGGGAGTCGCGACCAGATACGGCAGGAAGGCCTGCTTCTCGTGCTTGTACAGCCCCGGCGCGACGAATTTGTAGATCTGCGTCGCCACGATCGGGAACGAGATGAAGCCGGCGCCGAACAGTGCGAGCTTGAGCTGGGTGATGAAATATTCCAGCAGCGCCGTGTAGATGAACTTGGAATTCTCCGGACCCGCGATCCACACGAACGGCCACACCAGCACGTTGTAGATCTGCTTGGCGAAGAAGAAGCAGAAGATAAAAGCAATGCCGAATCCGAGCAGCGCCTTGATCAGCCGCGAACGCAGCTCGATCAGATGGTCCATCAGCGGGGCTTTGCTGGCCTCGATATCGGCGTCGCTCATGACGCTTTGGCGTCCTTGATCGCTTCGGATGGCGCGGTGTCCTGCGCAACCTGCGCCTGCTCGACCTCGCGGGTGATCGCGAGCGGCTCGTTCGCGGCCGCATGCGCCTCGGCTTCCATGAAGGTCGCGGGCGTCGGGGCCTCCGGCGTCGTGGGCGTCGTCGGCGCTTCACTTGAAGTCGCCGGCGCTTCAATTGAAGTCGCCGGAGGTTCAGCGGCAGTCGTCGTGGAGGTCTCCGCCGGCTTGTCGAGCGCATCGACGCGCAGCGCGTCGCTGACGTCCTTCTGGAGCGAGGTCAGCGGATTGAATCCCGTGGCGGCTTCCTTGACCTCGTCGAAGCTCTTCTTGAGGTCGGCCATTTCGGCCTCGCGCATCGCTTCCTGGAACTGGCCCTGGAATTCGGCGGCCATCTTGCGCGCTTTGCCCAACCACTGTCCGACCATGCGCAGCACGCCCGGCAGCTCTTTCGGGCCGATGGCGATCAGGGCCACGACCCCGATGAGGACCAGTTCACTCCACCCGATGTCGAACATGAGGTCTTCCGTTCACGACAGCCGCAGCCGGCCCAACCCTTGCGCGCAGGATCGGGGCGCTGGCCGCGTCTCGCGTGTTCTCTGGCTCAGACGGCCTTGCTGCCGACGTCGGACCGCGCCGCAGTCGGCGCGCCATTGTGTTCGATGGACTTGGCCGGCTCCGGCTTCTCGGCGGGCTTGTCGTCGTCCTGCATGCCCTTCTTGAATGCCTTGATGCCCTGCGCCACGTCGCCCATCAGATCCGAAATCTTGCCGCGGCCGAACAGCAACAGGACCACTGCGATCACCAGGATCCAGTGCCAAATGCTGAGTGAACCCATCCTGCAACCCTCCAAACGCGCATGGCCGGGGACCCGGCCGATCTTCACCGAAACCTAGGCTTGGCAAGGCTCAAAAACAAGGACCAAGGCAGTGCCAATTCGCTGTCGGCACTACGTAATCTTGCTAGTGTTAACCGGTCGCAGGAGCCCGCAAACAGCCGGGGTGTCACTCTTCGGTGCCGCCCTCGCCGCCGCCCTCTTTGCCACCGTCCGGCGTCTCTTCCGGGGTCTCGGGCTCGACCGCAGGCGCCAGCGCCAGATCGAGCTCGTCGCCCGGTTCCAGCGGATCCTCGTCCTCGCGGAGCTGTGGGTCGTCCGATGGCGTCGGTACGCTGAATCCGGTCGGCAGGCGCGAATCCAGCAGGCCCGTGCCTTTCAGCTCCTCGAGGCCCGGCAGATCGCCGAGCTGTTCCAGGGTGAATTGCGACAGGAAGTCCTCGGTGGTTCCGAAGGTCAGCGGACGGCCGGGCGTCTTGCGCCGGCCACGCGGCTTGATCCAACCGGTCTCCAGCAGCACGTCGAGCGTGCCCTTCGAGGTGACGACGCCGCGGATCTCCTCGATCTCGGCGCGCGTTACCGGCTGGTGATAGGCAATGATCGCCAGCACCTCGATCGCGGCGCGCGACAGGCGGCGGGTCTCGGTGCTCTCCCGCGTCATCAGCCAGGCGAGATCGCCGGCGGTGCGGAAGGTCCATTTGTTGGCGACGCGAACGAGATTCACCCCGCGCATGGCATAATCGGCCTGGAGCTGCTCGAGCGCCGCCTTGACGTCGACACCCTCGGGCATGCGCTTGGCCAGCGTCGCGGTATCCAGCGGTTCACTCGAAGCGAACAGCAGCGCTTCCAGCAGCCGCAGTTCCTCGGGACGTGCCTGGGTTTCGTTCTCCATCGGCTCGGCCTCTTCTACCCGCACTTCAGCCAGGCTTGCCATGGTAGCTTCTCCTTCTTGCACTTAACCGACCGGCGCATCAGGCGCAGGAACTGCGTCCGCGACCGGTTTCGGGCGCCCCTTTCGGAAATAGATCGGGGCAAAGGCCTCTTTCTGGTTCAGCTCCAGCTGACCTTCGCGCACCAATTCGAGCGCGGCGGCAAAGCTCGAGGCGAACACCGTCGCGCGCTGCGTCGGATCGGCGACGTGGCGGATCAGGAAGTCGTCGAGCACGCCCCAATCGTCCTGCTCGCTGATGCTGCCGACCAGCCGCTCCAGCGTGGCGCGCGCCTCGGCGAGCGACCACACCGTGCGCTTGGCCAGATGCACGCTCGCCAGCACGCGCGACTGGCGCTGCGAAGCATAGGCGGTGAGCAAGTCGTACAGCGTCGCCGTGTATTTCGGATGCTTGATCTCGGCGATCTGCTCGGGCTCGCCGCGCGGGAAGATGTCGCGCTGCAATTGCGGCCTGTTCATCAGCCGGTTGGCAGCCTCGCGAATGGCTTCCAGCCGGCGCAGACGGTTGGCGAGCGCTGTCGCCATCTGCTCCGCGCTCGGGCCTTCTGCGCTCGGCGGCTCCGGCAGCAGCAAGCGCGACTTCAGGAAGGCGAGCCAGGCCGCCATGACGAGGTAGTCGGCCGCAAGCTCCAGCCGGATTTTTCGCGCGGCTTCGATGAAGTGGAGGTATTGGTCCGCCAGTGCCAGGATCGAGATCTTGGCGAGGTCCACCTTCTGGTTCCGAGCCAGCGCGAGCAACAGGTCGAGCGGGCCCTCATAGCCCTCGACGTCCACCACCAACGCCGGTTCATCCTCGGCCAGCTCTGCAGGCCGCCCGGTCTCAAACGATAAGATTTCTGCAGTCATGCGGATGCCGTGTTTGCCCGTGCGATCAATGCGTCCAGCTCAGTGCGTGCGGCGACGCGGTCGAGCGGCTGCGGCGCCTTGCGCGCGGCGAGCGCGGCGTTCGCCCGCTCCAGCGCCCGGCCGGACAATTCTGGTGTCTGGCCGGCAACCTCGCGCATCTCCTCGATGTTGCCGTTGCAATGCAGGGCCACGTCGCAGCCGGCCGCGAAAATCGCGCGGGTTCGCTCCGCGATATTCCCCGACAGCGCGTTCATCGACACGTCATCACTCATTAACAAACCCTGGAACCCGATTACGCCGCGAATCACGTCAGCAATCATTGTCGCAGATGTCGTCGCCGGATGGGCGGGATCGACCGCGCTAAACACAACATGTGCAGTCATGGCCATTGGCAGATCCGAAAGCGGCTTGAACGCCGCGAAGTCGGTCTGTTCCAGCTCGTTCCTCGGCGTATCCACCGTCGGCAGCTTGAAATGGGTGTCGGCGGTGGCCCGGCCATGGCCGGGAATGTGTTTGAGGACCGGCAGGACGCCGCCCTGCTCCAGCCCTTCGGTGACGGCGCGCGCGATCGCCGCGACCTTGGCCGGCTCAGTGCCGTAGGCCCGGTTCCCAATGACGGCATCGGCGCCCGGCACCGGTACGTCGGCCAGCGGCAGGCAATCCACGGTAATGCCGAGATCGGCGAGATCAGCCGCGATCAGGCGTGCGCTGAGACGTGCCGCGGTGAGCCCGAGCGCCGAATCAGTGTCGTACAAGGTCGAGAACACGGTGCCCGGCGGATAGACCGGCCAGTGCGGCGGACCCAGCCGCTGCACCCGTCCGCCCTCCTGATCGATCAGGACAGGCGCGTCGGCAACACCTGCCGCCGCCCGCAATTCCGCAACCAGAGCAGCGACTTGAGCTGGCGTTGCGACATTGCGCTTGAACAGGATGAAGCCCCATGGGCGCTGGTCGCGGATAAACTCCCGCTCGATGGCGGTCAGTTCGGTTCCGGATACGCCGGTAATGAAGGCCCGCGTGCTCATAACGGCCGATTAACCCTGACCCGCGAGGGGGTCAAGGAAACGGCCATTAATTCCTCTGGACGAAGCAGGCGGACAAGCCCGCAGACTTCAGGCTGTTGCAGGCGTGCGTCGCCTCCTCCGCCGAACCATAGGGCCCGGCGAAGGCGCGGTAGACGACCCCCTTGCCCTTGTCGGAGAGGTCCACGCGCTTGATCACCGGCGAACGGGAGCCGAGCACGCTGCCATATTTGCTCTGAAGCACGCGGTACGACGCGGCGGCGCTATCCTCGCTCTGCTGCGAGGAGACCTGCACGATGTAGCCGCCACCGCCGCTGCTCGCGGGCGCGATTTGCGTCGGGGCGGTCGCAGCCATCCGCTGCGGCGGCTCAGCCGCCGGTGCCGATTGCGGCGCCAGCGACATCGGCTGGTTGGCGCTGGCATTGGCCGAGGTCGGCGGATTGCGCGGCGCGGCCGGTGCGACGACGGGCGCAGCAACAGGCTTCGGTGCAGCCGTCGTGGGCGCGGGCCTCGCGGCAGCGGCCGATTGCGGCGTGGCGCTATCGGTCTGATCGCCCTTCACGGCCACGGTCCTGATCGCGCGCGGCGAATTGTTCGGCAGCGTGCCGTTGCTCGCAGCCACCCCCGCGCCCGGCGGCGGTACCGTGGACGGCGACACGCTCGCGACCGACGGCGGGTTCGCATTCTGGTTCAACGGCGGGAACACCACGCGGGGACCGCCCGCCTTGGCATTGACGTCGACCGGCGCCTCTTCGCGCGGCACGATTTTCTCGGAGCCATCGCCGCTCACCATGCGATCCGGCACCTTGGCCGAGGAATCCGCCGGCGCGGGCACGATCTTGGTCGGGGTGTTGTCAGCCTTGATGATCGGCGGCTCACCGCTGCGGGGCGAGCCGACATAGGTCTTGTAGGCGAAGGCAGCGCCCGTGCCGACCACGGCAAGCGCCAGGATCGCCGCGACCGTCATCATGCCGCCGCGCTGCTTCTTCGGCTCCTCGAGCTCCGCGTCGGGATAATCGCTCTGATAGGCGTAGGGATCGTCGGGATAGGCCGGATCGCGCTTATAGTCCTGCTTGCCTGCCTCCAGCCGGCCGTAGAGCGCATCGTCGTAGCGCTCCGGATCGGGCTGCTGATATGGCTCCTGATGGGCTTGTTGCTGGTAGGCGTGATCCTGCTGCTGGTAGGCCTGCCCCTGATAGGCGTGATCCTGATAGGCCTGATCCTGATAGGCCTGCGGCTGATGAAGATCAGGCTCGGGCGCAGCGGGCTGGGCTGAATAGCGATGCAGCGGATGGACCGGGTTCACGGGGACGGGATAGTCAGGCTCGGGCGCGGGTGCCCGCTGCACATTGGCGCGCCGCATCCATGAGGGCGGCCCGGGCGGTGTCGGCGGGGCCGGCTCGGCATCGTCCTGCTGATAATCGTGCTGTCGATCGTCGTCCTGATAGCTCGGCGCGGGCGGAGACGCTGCCGGCGGGCGCGACTGCGAGGCGAAAGGATCGGTCTGTCCGATCAGGCGGGCGAGTTCAGCCAAGGGATCGCTTTCCGTCCTGCCATGCGGGTCGCCACCGCGACCATAGTCATCGGAAGGAAACGGTCTGTCCTGATATCGTTCGGCCATCGTGATGATGCGTCCCTTCGGGAAAGCCGCGCACCCCTCGACCAAGGCGCGGCTTTCGACCCACAAGGCTTTCAACCAAGTTAAGCGATCCGGCTTCTGCCGGTTACCCCCGAATTTCCCTTAAGTAGTTCGCCCCAAACTACCGCATCTCGTTCGGGGCATGGACGCCGAGGATGGCGAGGCCCGATGCCAGAACCGAGACGACGCCCTGGACCATGGCCAGCCGCGCCTTTGTTAGATCTGCATCATTATTGATAATGAAGCGTAAATAGGGCAAATCGCGCCCCTTCGTCCAAAGTGCATGAAATTCGCTGGCTAAATCATAGAGATAAAAGGCAATTCGGTGCGGCTCGTGGGCCGCGGCGGCGGCCTCGAGCATGCGCGGATATATTGCGAGGCGCTTGAGAAGTTCAAGCTCGACCGGGTCTGACAACCGTTCTACCGCCGACTCACTGAGCCAGGCGATGCGTTTGTCCGAATCCTCCGGCAGTTCCGGGAACACCTCAGCTCGCGCGTTGCGGAAGATCGAGTGGCCGCGGGCATGGCCGTACTGGACATAGAACACCGGGTTGTCGCGCGACTGTTCCATGACCTTGGCGAGGTCGAAGTCGAGCACGGCGTCGTTCTTGCGATAGAGCATCATGAAGCGGACGGCGTCCTGGCCGACTTCATCCACCACCTCACGCAGGGTGACGAAGTCCCCGCTCCGCTTGGACATTTTCACCGGTTCGCCGTTGCGCAGCAGCTTGACGAGCTGGACGATCTTGACGTCGAGCGCCCCCTTGCCTGACGTCGTCGCCTTCACCGCCGCCTGCATGCGCTTGATGTAGCCGCCATGGTCGGCGCCCCAGACGTCGATCATCTCGGCGAAGCCGCGGTCGAACTTGTTCTTGTGGTAGGCGATGTCGGAGGCGAAGTAGGTGTAGGAATTGTCCGACTTGATCAGCGGACGATCGACGTCGTCGCCGTAAGCAGTCGCCTTGAACAGCAGCTGCTCGCGATCTTCCCAATCCTCGACCGGGGCGCCCTTCGGCGGCGGCAGGCGGCCTTCGTAGATATCGCCCTTGGCCTTCAGGAAATCGATCGTTTCGGCGACCTTGTTGTTGCCGGTCTCGATCAGCGAGCGTTCCGAGAAGAACACGTCGTGGCGGATGTTGAGGGCGGCGAGATCGTCCTTGATCTCGTCCATCATCATCGCGATCGCCTTGGCCCGCACCGTCGGCAGCCATTCGGCCTCGCTCATCGCGAGCAGCTTGTCGCCGTGCTCCGTCGCCAGGGCTGCGCCGACTGGCTTGAGGTAGTCGCCGGGATAAAGGCCCTCGGGGATCGGACCGATGTCCTCGCCGAGCGCCTCGCGATACCTGAGGAAGGCGGAGCGCGCGAGCACGTCGACCTGGGCGCCGGCATCATTGATGTAGTATTCGCGCGTGACGTCGTGGCCGGCGAACTGGAGCAGGCTCGAAAGCGCGTCGCCGAACACGGCGCCGCGGCAATGACCGACGTGCATCGGCCCGGTCGGATTGGCCGAGACGTACTCGACATTGACCTTGGTGCCGCCGCGGACGCGGCCGTAATCAGCAGCCTCGCGCAGCACGGTCCGCAGCGCCTCCGCCCAGGCGGCCGGCTTGAGCGTCAAATTGATGAAGCCGGGACCGGCAACGTCGACCTTGGCGATCAATGCATCAGTGCGCAGCCGTTCGGCGATCTGCTCGGCGAGATCGCGCGGCTTTGCCTTTGCCTCTTTGGCCAGCACCATCGCGGCGTTGGTCGCCATGTCGCCATGGGAGGCATCGCGCGGCGGCTCGACCACCACGCGCGCGTAATCGATGCCCTCGGGCCAGTTGGCTTCCACGGCCAGCGCACGGCAGGCGGCGTGCACGCGTGCGAGCACGTCGGCGAACAAATGCAGGGATGAGGATGTCTGGGGCATGGCCGCCGCCTAACGCAAATCCGGGGTCGAGTCAAAAAGCCGCTGGTGCTCGGTCAGGGCGAAACGGTCGGTCATTCCGGCAATGAAATTGCCGATCCGGCGGGCCCGGTCGCCCTCGTTGTCAGCCTCCGCCCCCAGCAGCCATTCCGGCGGCAACTCGGCCGGCTCCTTCAGGTATTTGGCGAACAGGTCGAACAGGATCTGCTCCGCCTCGCCCATCACCCGCATCACCCGCTTGTGACGGTACATGTGCTGGTACAGGAAGCGCTTGATCGCCGCCTCTTCCTCGGCGACCTCGGCCGGGAACGCGATCAGCGCCCTGCTCTGCTGCCGGACGTCCTGGGCCGACTGCGGCTTGACCGCGGCGATGTTCTTCTGCGCCTCCGCGAACACCGCGCCGATCAGATGCGAGATCAACTCGCGCACCAATTCAGCGCCGCGCCTGAGCTCTTCGAGCTCAGGATAATGCGCCGAGGTCTCGGCGATGATTTCAGCGGTGAGCGGCATCACCTTGAGATCGTCGAGATGGAACAGGCCGGCGCGCAGGCCATCGTCGATATCGTGGGCGTCATAGGCGATGTCGTCGGCGATGGCCGCGACCTGAGCCTCCAGTGAGGCGAAGCTCCAGAGTTCGAGGTCGTAGCTCTTGATGTAGTCGGCGATTCCGACGGGAATACCCTGCTCGCGGTAGCGCCCGACAGGCGCACCACTGCGGTCGGTCAGCGGACCGTTGTGCTTGACGATGCCCTCCAGCGACTCCCAGGTCAGGTTCAGCCCGTCGAATTCAGGATAGCGGTGCTCGAGCGAAGCGACGACGCGGAGCGTCTGGGCGTTGTGGTCGAAGCCGCCGAACGCCTTGAGGCAAGCGTCCAGCGCCCGCTCGCCGGCATGGCCGAAGGGGGGATGACCGAGATCATGGGCCAGCGCCAGGGTTTCGGTGAGGTCCTCGTCCAGCCCGAGTTGCCTGGCCAGCGCGCGGGCGATCTGGGCCACCTCCAGCGAATGGGTCAGTCGGGTGCGGTAGTGGTCGCCCTCGTGGAACACGAACACCTGGGTCTTGTACTTCAGCCGGCGGAACGCGGTGGAATGGATCACCCGGTCGCAATCCCGGCGGAACGGGCTGCGGGTCCGGCTCGGCGGCTCGGCGACCAACCGGCCGCGGCTGCGATCGGGGTCGCAGGCATAGGGCGCGCGGGGGGCTGCCATTCCGACGGACACGGCGAATTTAGTCCCTATCCATTTGATTCTGCGTATGGTGGCACTTAACTATGTCGGGCGCGGGATACCAAATGAATTGGGTATGACGCACTGGACGATCGGAGACCAACGATGACGACTGCCGTAACCATCAGCGATCGGGCCGCACGCCGGATTGGGGAGATCCTCAAGGGCGAAGGCTCTGGCGCGATGCTGCGCATCTCCGTCGAAGGCGGCGGCTGCTCCGGCTTCCAGTACAAGTTCGACATCGACCGTGCCCGCACTGACGACGATCTCGTGATCGAGCAGGACAATGCGGTGGTGCTGGTCGATTCCGCCTCGCAGCCGTTCCTGGAGGGGTCCCAGGTCGACTTCGTCGACGACCTGATCGGCGCCTCGTTCCGCGTCAACAATCCCAACGCCACGGCGTCCTGCGGCTGCGGGACGAGTTTTTCGATCTGAGCGCTTAGGCGCCGGTGATCTGCCTTTCCTCGTCCGTCCACTCGAGTTCGACCGGCAACAGCTCCGGCTGGAGCGGCGCGTCCCCCGACATCACGTGGCCGTCCAGCGCGCGCAGCAATGCCGCGACCAGTGCCGGCTTGCGCAGCGGCTTGGCCAGGAAGTCCGACATGCCAGCCTCGCGGCAGATCCTGACGTCCTCGGGGAAGGCGTTCGCGGTCAGCGCAATGATGGGCAAGCCCTCGAAGCGCCCGTCCTGCGCGCGGATCGCGCGGGTGGCGGCGAGCCCGTCCATGTCGGGCATGCGCACGTCCATCAGCACGACATCGTAATTGCCCTCGGAGGCCGCCGCGACGGCCTCGGTGCCGTCGGTGACGACCCGCAGCTCGACGTCGAAGGCCCCCAGCATCTTGCTCACGACCATGCGGTTGACCGCATCGTCCTCCGCGACCAGCACCTTCAGCGGCCGATCGAGGCCGGCGATGCGGGCCTGGAGCTCGTCGGCCTCGTCGCGGCCGGCCGTCTGCTCGGAGGCCTGCGCCTGGCTCCAGGGCAGCACCAGCGTGAAACGGAAAGTTGAGCCCTCCCCTGGCGTCGAGGTAACGCCGATCGTGCCGCCCATCTGCTCGATGATGCGCCGGGAGATCGCAAGCCCAAGGCCAGTGCCGCCGAAGCGGCGGCTGATCGAGGCGTCGGCCTGCGCGAAGTCGCTGAAGAGCTGGCCGAGCTTCTCGGGGGCGATACCGATGCCGCTGTCGGTCACCGTCCATTCGACGGTCGCCAGCAGGTCACGGCGCGCCTGGCAGGTTGCAGAGATCGTCACCCCGCCTTCATCGGTGAACTTCACCGCGTTGGAGGCGAGGTTGAGCAGCACCTGACGGATGCGCGCGACGTCGCCGCGCAGCGTCGGCGGCAGGTTCGGATCAAGCTCGACCTTGACCGCCAGCCCCTTGCTCTTGGCACTCGCGCGCGCGACGTTTGCGACCGTCTCCACCAGCGCCTGCGGGGCGAAGTCGATCGCCTCGAACGCGAAGCGGCCGGCCTCGAGCTTGGACAGGTCGAGAATGTCGTTGAGGATGCGCTGGAGATTGTCGCCGGACTCGCGGATCGTGGTAACCGCCTCGCGCTGCTCCGGATCGAGGTTGGTTTCGAGCAGCATGCTGGCAAGCCCGAGCACGCCGTTCATGGGCGTGCGGATCTCGTGGCTCATCACCGCCAGGAAGTCGGACTTGGCGCGACTCTCGGCCTCGGCCTTTTCCGCGCGCCAGCGCTCGGTCACGTCGCGCCCGAAGCCGCGATAGCCGAGGAACTGCCCCTCGCGGTCATAGGCCGGCTTGGCCGTCAGCGACCACAGCCGCGCCTCGCCACCGGCGACGACCTTCAGATTCATCTCGTGCAGCGGCTCGTTCTGCTCCATCAGACCGACGACGTTGTAGGCCGCGCTTTTGTCTTCGGGACACAACATGTCGAGCACGTCGACGAAATGCGATCCCTTCAGCAGCGGCAGCGGCAACTGAGCGACGTCTGCGAACCGTTCGGGCACGTCTACCAGATGCCCTTCGGCATCGGTCTGCCATAGCCAGTCGCTGGCGTTCTCCTGAAAATCCTTCAGCAGCAGCGAAATAATCTCAGTCTGGCGCTCGAGCTCGAGCTGGGCCTTGAGATTGCCGAGGAACAGATTGCCCTGCGAGACGATGTTGCGCGCCATGAAAAACGCGAACAGCAACAGGAACACCGCTGTCATCAGATAGGGCCCGGTGCCGCAGAGCAGCAGCGCGCCGGCGCAGGCGAGCGTCATGGTGGCGAGATAGACGAGGCCGGCACGCGGGAATGTCGAGAGCATGAAGGCGCCGCCCGACATCATGCCGACCATCAGGCAGGCCAGGAGCAGCTGGCTGGTCGGCTCGATGCGGCTGAACAAGGCGAGCGGCAGCATGCCCCAGATCGCGGCGAGGAACACGGCCTGCCGCAGCATCTGCTGCGCGGCGCGGGGTGAGGCCTCCTGCAGCGGATTCAGATGCGACCGCCGCCATGCGCGCACCGCGAGCGAGGCGGTGGTGGCGAGCGTCAGACCCCAGATCGCGAGGAAGTCGTTCCAGCCCCGGCCCCAGAACAGGATCAGCACGATGGCGACGTTCAGCATCGTTACCGCCATCGTCACCGGGATCAGCTGCGTCACCGCGTCGATCTGCTTGGCGCGGATGCGGCGGATCTCGCGCTCGCTGAGATCGGCGGTCAGGCCGTCCTCGATCTCGAAGCCGCCGAGCCAATACAGGAATGCGCCGATCAGGCCGTCACGCGGCTCAGTTCGCTCTATCGACTTGTCCGGCCATCCCATCCGAGGAACCTTTTGACGATCAATGGCCTGCTGCCTGCTTAAGCCGAGTTAATTTTGTGGGAGATTTTGCGGCGTCCTTGACGGGCGCGTTTGCAGTTTGTTCTAACCATGGCCCCTGCCCGGAGCCCGCCGACATGACCATCAGAGTTGCCACCTGGAACGTGAACTCGGTCCGGCAGCGGATCGACCTCCTGCTGACCTGGCTGAAGGAATGCCAGCCGGACATCGTCTGCCTCCAGGAGATCAAATGCATCGACGAGGCCTTCCCGCGGCTGGAGATCGAGGCGCTCGGCTACAACGTGGTCACGCATGGGCAGAAGACGTTCAACGGCGTTGCCCTGCTCTCCAAGCTCCGGTTCGACGAGACCAAGTCGGGCCTCGCCGGCGACGACGAGGACGCCCACGCCCGCTTCCTCGAGGGCGTGGTGACGCTCAAGCGCGGCGTGCTGCGCATCGCCTGCCTTTACCTGCCTAATGGCAATCCGGTCGGGACCGAGAAATATCCCTACAAGCTCAAATGGATGTCGCGGCTTCTTGACTATTCGAAGGAGCGTCTCAAGACCGAGGAGCCGCTGATCCTCGCAGGCGACTTCAATGTCATTCCGCATGCCCGCGACGTCCACAACCCCGCCGCCTGGACCGAGGACGCCCTGTTCAAGGCCGAGACCCGCGAGAGCTTTCAGTCCCTGCTCGGCCTTGGCCTCACCGACGCCTTGCGGGCCGTCACCGACGAGCCCGGGCTCTACACCTTCTGGGACTACCAGGCCGGGGCCTGGCAGAAGAACCAGGGCCTGCGGATCGACCATCTGCTGCTGTCGCCCCAGGCGAGCGACCGGCTCGCCAATGTCGGCATCGACAGCTATTTGCGCAGCTGGGAGAAGCCGTCGGACCACGTGCCGGTTTGGGCGGATCTGGATCTCGAGGCGGCGTGAGCGTGGCCTCGAGTGGTGGATTACGCCTTCGGCTAATCCACCCTACGGGACCGAGATTACTCCCGGCGGCCCTGCACCCACTGCTCCAGCATCTGGAGGGCCATGGCGCGGTCGTCGTCGGAGGCCTTGGCGAAGGCGCGGTTGTAGCTTTCCTTGATCCAGGTCTCTTCAATGCCGGCGCTGTCGCGCGCCAGGGTCAGCCACATCAGGCCGCGCGCGGCCTGCCGCGGCAGACGGTCGCCGTTGAACAGCATCTGGCCGAGCAGCGCCTGTGCCTCGTGCTGGCCCTTCTGGGCGGCAAGGCCGAGCCAGCGCGCGCCATAGCGGTAATCCTCACGCGAGGCGTCCGGCGTCTTCAGGTACAGCCGGGCGAGATCGTATTGCGCGTCGGCATTGCCGAAATAGGAAGCCGCATAGGAGAACATCTCCCGCGCCCGCTCCGGGTCCGACTTGATCTTCGAGTTCGGGATGCCGCTGAGATAGTAGCGGCCGAGCGCGACGAAGGCGTTGGCCACGATCTGCGCCTGCGGCGCCGACGGGCTGTCCTCGGCATGCGCGTTGGCGATCCGGGTGAAATATTCGAAAGCGCGCAGGTCGTCCTGGGCGACGCCGTCGCCATTGGCGTACATGCGGCCGAGCTTCCACTGCGCGATCGGGTGGCCACCCTCGGCGGCATATTGCAGCGCACTGAGCGAGGTCTCCTGAGGCACAACCACCGGCGCGACCTTGCCGCGCACGGTCGCGGCGGTCCCCGGCAAGGTGGTCACGACCGGGATGGTCGCGTCCTTCGGGTTGACAGGGGCGCCGTCGAAGGCGAGCGCCGGCGCGGCCAGCGCAGCAGCCCCCAACACAAACGCAACTATGGCACGCCTAGATGTCCGCATAGCACTGTTTCTCGTACGCGCCGCCCGGATGGGTCACTGCCCCCCCGACCGCTGGTCCAACCTGCTGAGCATATTTCCAGAGCGCACCCGACGTGTGGTTAGTCGCGCGAGCGCTCCATTTGGTTTTGCGCTGGGCGAGATCGGCGTCGCTCAACTTTACGTTAAGGGTACCGGCAACCGCGTCGATCTCGATGATGTCGCCATCCTCGAGCAGCCCGATCGGGCCGCCAATGGCGGCTTCCGGCCCGACATGGCCGATGCAGAAGCCCCGGGTGGCGCCGGAGAAGCGGCCGTCGGTGATGAGCGCGATCTTGCCGCCCATGCCCTGGCCGGTCAGCGCTGCGGTGGTCTGGAGCATTTCCCGCATGCCGGGACCGCCCTTCGGCCCCTCGTAGCGGATCACGATGACTTCGCCTTCGCGGTAGGTGCGCTTCTGGACCGCCTCGAAAGCATCCTCCTCGCGGTCGAAGCACCTGGCCGGACCGGTGAACCTGAGGTTGGACATTCCCGCGACTTTCACGATCGCACCTTCTGGCGCCAAATTGCCCTTCAGACCGACCACACCGCCTGTCACGGTAATGGGCTTGTCTGCCGGGTGCACCACGTCCTGGTGCGGATTCCACTTCACGCTCTTGAGGTTTTCAGCGATCGTGCGGCCCGTGACGGTAAGGCAATCACCGTGCAGGAAGCCGTTGTCGAGCAGCGTCTTCATCAGAAGCGGTATGCCACCTACTTCAAACATGTCTTTGGCGACATAACGGCCGCCCGGCTTCAAATCCGCGATATATGGTGTCTTTTTGAAGATTTCGGCGACGTCGAATAAGTCGAACTTGATGCCGCACTCATGCGCGATCGCCGGCAGGTGCAGCGCAGCATTGGTCGAGCCGCCGGAGGCTGCGACCACGGCAGCCGCGTTCTCCAGGGCCTTGCGGGTGACGATGTCGCGCGGCCGGATGTTTTGGGCGATCAGCTCCATGACCTGTTCGCCCGCGGTCATGCAGAAGGCGTCGCGGATTTCATACGGTGCCGGCGCACCGGCCGAGTAAGGCAGTGCGAGGCCGATCGCCTCGGAAACGGTCGCCATGGTGTTGGCGGTGAACTGCGCGCCGCAGGCGCCCGCCGAAGGACACGCCACGCGCTCAATCTCGTCGAGCTCCTCGTCCGACATGGCACCGACCGAGTGCTTGCCGACGGCCTCGAACATGTCCTGTACGGTGACCTGCTGACCGCGGAAAGTGCCGGGCAGGATCGAGCCGCCGTAGATGAAGATCGAGGGCACGTTGAGACGGACCATCGCCATCATCATGCCCGGCAGCGACTTGTCGCAGCCGGCGAGCCCGACAAGGGCGTCGTAGGCATGGCCGCGAACGGTCAGCTCGACCGAATCGGCGATGCATTCGCGCGACGGCAGCGATGAGCGCATGCCGTCATGCCCCATGGCGATGCCGTCGGTCACGGTGATGGTGCAGAATTCGCGCGGCGTGCCGCCCGCCGACGCCACGCCCTTCTTCACCGCCTGGGCCTGACGCATCAACGCGATGTTGCAGGGAGCCGCCTCGTTCCAGCAGGAGGCGACGCCGACGAAGGGCTGGTGGATCTGCGCGGTGGTCAGACCCATGGCGTAGAAATAGGACCGATGGGGCGCGCGCGCAGGGCCTTCCGTCACGTGACGGCTCGGCAGCCTCTGCTTGTCAATCTTCGCGCCCATCGCAAACCAGCTTCCCCGGTCAACCCTTTCAGACCCGAAAAATCAGAGCCAAGATTTTGAATCGACCTTGGGATTTTCTCGTGGCGTCGAGGACTGCCCGCTACCTCCAAAACATTAGAGCGATTTTATTCATGGTTGGGTGTGGCCAAAAAGCGGCGGTGATGCGAACCGCCGGTGATGAGGGTTAAATCCGGGCCGGGTGTTGCAAGGACGGCACAATCGTTACCGGGAAGACACGGGAGTGTCTTACTGAGATACCCGCGAAGATGACAGGTACAACCTCTGATTTCACATCTAAGGCACGCGCCCGCATCCGTTCGCTGACGAGATTCCCAGGTGAGTCGGCCTCTCTCCAGCATTCTCGGGTCCCGGACGCGCTGCGGCACGCCGTGACGCTGCGCAGAGCCGGGACCCAGAAGGCGACACGGGAGGGCTCGGCGAGATGAGCCCCGGCTCAGCACCGCGCCGCTGCACTGGACAATGCTTCGCATTGCCGGGGGACGCTGCGCTGCGTCCGGGGCACGAGAGCGGAGTGTGACGTACGTGCTCTCTCCCCGTCATTGCGAGGAGCCCTTGCGACGAAGCAATCCAGAGTCCCGCCGCGGAGGGATTCTGGATTGCTTCCGCCTTCGCCAAGGCTTCGGCGGACAAGTCGCTGCGCTCGCAATGACGGAGGATGAGGTGACAAGTTGCTTCCCCAAGTGACGCTGTCATTCCCGCGAAAGCGGGGAATCCAGTACGCCGCGGCTTCTCGGTTCGATCACGACCGTCTCGGAGTACTGGATCGCCCGGTCAAGCCGGGCGATGACACCACGTGTATGGTGGCAGACATGGCTCTTCGATCTCGCGGCTTGAACCACCCGAGCTTTGCTTCGTCTCGTCCCCCTCTCAAATCCAAGAGGGCACAGGGAAGGCCGGGTGCCGGCAGGCACCCGCGGTCTGCTGCGCGAATAATGCGCAAAGGAGACCGCACAGCAGCATACAGGTGGTGCCGATCACTCGGCCTTCCCTGCGCGATGGTCGGACGGCTTATGCCGTGATCTCCCGGGAGCCGAACTTTCCTCTGGCCTCCCTCACCCCGCGAATTGGATGATGCAGTCTGCCCGGTTGGGCTCGCTCGCACCTTCGCGAAAAGCTTGACCGTAGCAACGACGGCCAGGACCACACGGTTTTGCCGTACGCACGGCCCGCCATGTCGCCGCAGTTTTTCCAGCCCTGTCGACGGAGCCGAAAACTTACAGGCGAGACGAACCTAGCAGCGCCGCTCGTCTGCACGCGGCCGCGGACTCACAGGGACTACCCGCCCTGCCCGCACCTCTCATGCCGACGCTGCCGCGTCCACCGCAAGCCCGGCTCGCGATGCGTGACGACACAAGATCGCCCCTCTTGGATGAGCCGGGATGAGCGACACATACGCCGAAACCGAATTTCGGTAAAGTGGAATATTTTTGCGCGGGTGCATTGACAGAGGGCGACACAGGGCGACGCCCGTCCCGTCATCCTGAGGTGCGAGACATGGGACGCAACGCGTCCCATGGGGAGCCTCGAAGGATGAATGCCACAGCCGGGCCGTCGCCCTTCGAGGCTCGCCGAAGAGGCGAGCGCCTCAGGGGTGACGGTGATGGAGCCGTAGCCCGGATGAGCGGAGCGACATCCGGGACAGTGCAAGATGCCGCGCGAGCGGCCCCCCGGGTATCGCTGCGCTCATCCGGGCTGCTGGCTCACGCGCCGCCGCATCCCGGCTGCAGGATCACGCAGTCCGGCGCGGCGCTGCCGCAACACGTTGTCTCACAACCAGTGACCAGCGAAGCGATCGTCGTCTCCAGGGCGCGCAGTTCGGCGATCTTCTTCCTGATCGAGCCGAGGTGCCTTTCCGCAAAACTCTTCGTGTCGCTGCAGGGCAGCCGCCGCTGAACCGATGCGACGATATCGCGCGTCGCGTCGATCGAGAAATCGAGATCGCGACAATGCCGGATGAGGTTGAGCGCCTTGACGTCTTCAACGCCGTAGATGCGCTGACCGCCTTGCCGCGCCGGCGAGGCCAGCAGGCCGATGCTTTCGTAATAGCGGATGGTGGCGACCGAGACTCCGGCCGCCTTGGCGAGGACGCCAATTCTCATGAAAGCTCTCACTTTTCGCTTGAACCTCAAGTGGCTTGAGGGCGTAGCGATCGGTTCCCTGACGCACAAGCATGAGGAGAATCACATGAGCGTTATCGGACCGTCCTGCAACCTGCCGTCGGAGACGTCAGGATGCGGCTGCACCGGCAAGGCCAAGCGAGGCGGCGGCAAGGCTGCCGGCGCAGCAGCACTCACGACCGCGGCCTTGGCTGCGGCCTGCACGGCGTGCTGCGTGCTCCCCTTCACATTGCCCGCCATCGTGCTCGCCGGTGCCGGAAGCCTGATTGCCGTCCTGGACCATGCGCACGGCCTGATGACGATATTGTCGATCGCCGTAGTGATCGGCGCCTGGATCTGGATCGCTTGGCGAGCGCGGACGACCGGCTCCAGGATTCGATCGTCGGTGCTGGCTCTCATGGGCGCCGCGACCATCCTGACTGCGACGGCCGCGCTATGGCCGGTCATGGAGCCAGCGGTGTTCCACGCGCTCGGGGTCGCCAAGAAGCCGAGGCCGCCAGCGAGTTGATGGACACAATCACGATCTTCGGGCTGCTGTCGGTCAGCGCGATGCTGCTGTTCTACGCGCTCGAGCCGCGCGGGCCGCATTATGTGCTGGCCTTCGCGGCGGCGTGCGCGCTCAGCGGGATTTACGGCTTTCTCCAGGGCGCCTGGCCGTTCGGACTTGTCGAGACGGTCTGGACGGCGGTCGCCGTGCGGCGGTGGGCCAAGGTCCAAACTCCGGTCTTGTAGCCCGGGTGAGCGCAGCGATACCCGGGGATCCACTCGCTGGGATCCCGGATTTCGCTGCGCTCGATCCGGGCTACAAGAACAACTCAGGCCGACATTGCGCCCTTCCGGCCGAACGGATCGACCAGGCGAAAGATCTCGCACGCAGCGACGAGCCCGGCGAGCCAGACGGCGCAGGTCAGCCCGAGGCGCGTGACGATGGCGGCGGTGAAGGCGCCGTCACCGCCGAGGAACGGCGTCGCGGCGAGCAGCGCGATCTCGTAGGTCCCGTAGGCGGCGACGAGCGTGATCGCCAGCATCAGCGGTGTGCGGCCCTGCGGCAGCGTGCGGAGCACGGCCGACCCCACGGCAGTCGCGAGAAGCGCAGCGGCGCCGATGACAAAACCCCAGGCGATGGTGCTGCCATCGATCGGATAATGCAGCACGCCGTAACCGATGGTCTGGTTCACGAGCCAGGCGCCGGTGACGACGAGCAGCGCCGGGCGCACCGGCAGCATCGCCGCGGCAACGACGGCGAAGGCCGCAAACGGCGTTGCGCAGGCGAAGGCGAAACTTGCGAGCGCGCATGACGCCGTCAGCAGCGCAAAGCAGAACATCGGCGCAAGGCGCGGCGCGACCGGGTGAAGCCGGAAACGGTCGCCGTGGGACGGCTGGGTGTTGAGAGGCATGGGTCATCTCTTTCTCGTTCGGATGCTCATCCATTTCAGGGAATGTGATTAGAACGTGGCGCCGGCCTTGAGCAGGTAGGTGCGACCGGGCAGCGGATAGGCGCTGAAGCGGCCGTCCGTGAAGGTGCTTGCGATGGCGTAGTCGTAGTAGAGCGCATTCAGCGCGTTGTTGACGCTGAGCGACCAGAAGTAGCGCTCATACTGGCCGCTGAGTTTGAGGTCGATCGTGCCGTTGGCGGGAATCGGCTTCTGGGTGCCGGCCTGATCGTTGTCCATGCGCCGCTCGCTCCAGAAGCGCGCGGTGGCATCGAGCACCAAATAATTCTGCCAGATGTTCCAGGTGACGCCCGCACTCGCGGTGTAGCGCGACACCAGCGGCACGTCATTGCCGGCCCAGGCGCCTTCGCGGAAGACGGCGCGGGTGTAGGCCACGCCGGAGCGCAGCAGCAGAGCGTCGTTGACGCGATAAGACAGGCTGGTCTCCGAGCCGTAGCGGCGGGTCGGATCAAGATTGGTGTTGTAGAACAGGACCGGGTTGAAATGGACCTCGTTGGTGAGGTCCATCAGATAGAGACTGCTCTGCAACTGCAGCCCGCCGCCTTTGATACGCAGACCGCCCTCGATATCCCAAGAGGTCTGGGTCTTGAGCTGGAACGTTTGCGGGATCGCGGCGAAGGTCAGGGGATCGAACGAAGGCCCCGAGGACAGGCGCTCGTCCACGTCGGGCGTGCGGAACGCGCGCGCGGCGCGGCCGAACAGCGAGACCATGTCGTTGAGGCGATGCTCGGCCCCGAGATGCAGCGCATATTGGGTCTCGTTGCTCGTCAGCGGCAGCGCGCCGATGTCGGCGTTGAACGGCGCCGCCGGGTCGAAATTGTCGCGTGCCGCAAGACTGACGGTCTGCACCCGCGCGCCATAGGAGATGTCGGTCGTAGGCGCCACGCCCAATGTGTGCTGAAAATAGCCCGCAACCGTCTGCTGCCTGAGATCGTAATTGTGCCAGGAGGAGAGCCCCTGCCCGGCGCCGCGGTTCTGCTGAAAGCTCGCATCGTAATAGTCGATGCCGGTCAGGAGATGCGACGGCATGCCGAGCAGCAGGCTCTTCACGCTGAGCCGCGGCGTGATCGACCATGTCGTCAGATGGGACTCGACATAGGTCGACGTGAAGAAGGCCGGAACCGGCACCGGGCTGGAGAAGAACGCGCTCTGCTGCTTCTTGTCGCGCACGCCGCCGTCGACGATGAGATCGACGCCGTTGACGAGGGTCTTGGTGAAGCCCGCTGTTGCGCTAAAGCCCTGCTGGTTGGCGAAGTTGAACGGCGTGCTCGTCCCCCGCCGGTTGGCCGCGAGCTCGTCGAGGCCGATCGAGGGATCGACGGTGCGCCCGCCCGGCAATCGCAGCTCCTGATTGTCGCCCGTGACGGTGAGAAAAGCGGTCAGGCCCGGTGTCGAGTAATTGAGATTGCCGACGCCGTTTTGCTGGGAATAGCGATTGTTGTCGCGATAGCCATCGGTCCTGACGGCATTGCCATAGAACGAGGTCGACCACGGACCGGAACTGAGCGAGGTCGAGACGTTGCCGAGCCTGGCGTTGAACGAGCCGAAGCCGGCCTCGATGCGCGCGGTCACCGGCGGTCCGCCGACGCCGTTTTTGGTGACGATGTTGATCACGCCGCCGATGGCGTTGTCACCGTAGAGCACCGCTCCCGAATTGCCGCGCGTGATCTCGATACGCTCGATGGAATTGAGCGGGATGATGGAGAGGTCCACCTGTGCCATGTCGACGTCGTTCAGCCGCCGTCCGTTGACCAGCACCAGCGTGTTGGCGTTGGCAAACGCGCCGAAGCCGCGCAGATCCACGCTGGTCTTCGCGCCGATTTGACCGCCATAGAACGTCGTGATCTGGGCGCCCGGGGTCTGCGTCGCGATGATCTCGGCTAGCGTCTGCGACGGCGAATGCGCGATATCCGCGGCCGTGATGACGGTCGTGGCGGCCCCGACGATACCGCCGTTGCTGGCGACAGCCTCGGAGCCCGAGCCGGATGAGCCGGCGCCATTGCCTGCCGACGCGACATTCACGGTTCCCCGGCGCTTCGTCGGCTCGCCATCACCGATCGCCCTGGCGCGGGTGCGGTTCTGATCGTCGGGCTTGGTCACTTCGATCGGCGGCAGCTGCTCGGCAAGGGCCTGCTGGGCGAAGGCGGGGGATAGATCGAGCGAAGGGAGGGAAACGGACGCGAGCAGGCCGGCGCTGAGGCGCCCGGCGGCAGAGACAAGACGGGACACGGTTGTAGACCTCGGTATGACGTCAGTGGCACGTCACAGCGAACGAGGTTTCACGGCAGAGCAATGGATTGCTCCGGTGAAGCCAATGTCTGTACTCCCCGACCGACATCTTCGCGTGTGACCACGGCTGACGGCAGGTCTCCTGGCTCGCGGGTCGTTACCTTACGTCGCCTTCCCAGGACCGAGATTCCCAGTGGCATAGGACGAAAGATTCACCGCTTACAGTTGCGGGGGCAGCCGTGGCGTTGAGACAAATCCCCCGTTGGGACAATCCCGCACCACATTCCCTTTTGATCTCCGTGAGGAGAACCGTCACCAATCAACTTACGTGTCGTTCCGCCGGGGAGTCAATCGACCGGCGGCTGTTGTCACCGCCGTCAGGTCCGCCCTCGCAAACGCTGGGCCTGGGCCCAGGCAGCAGCGACGTCGCGAGGCGGAACATCGACGCGCTTGATCGGGGTCAATTCGCCGGAGGCCGAGACGATCGCGGTTTCCTCGCGGCGGCAGCGCGTGCAGACAAAGCGGACCTCGTGCGGGGACGCCCACCAGCTCGACCGCTTCACATTGGCCGCCATCGGCCAGGCATCGCAATGCGAGCACGAGACCAGAAATCGACCGGGATCGAGCATACCCATTTCCATCGGACTCCGCGTCCTGCCGCCTCCTTCAATGTTTAACCCAAGTGAATCGTTCCGGTGCCCCAGCACCGCCAGCTCCTGTTCCTTGGAAGCGGATATCTCAGGCTCGCCATTCCCAGCCGCCATAGGCGTCAGGATCTCAGCGCGCGCCCTTGAGGCTGCAAGAGGTCGTGCAGGTGACCGTGGTGCCGCGATCGCACGATTTGCAGGCATTGACGCACTGATTCATGTCGCGGGGGTTGTAGCTGTAGTTCCGCATCGGGCAGGCCGACGTCGAGCCGGTGATGTCCTGCTCCTGATCGCAGGCCGCCGTCATGAGCGCGAATATGATCACGGCAACGAGGCGCATGTGATTGCCCTGTCAAGCATGGCAAATGACACTCGCGAGGCTCGCTGCACTGCGGCGAACCCCGGCCTTCCAGCACGAGCCATCGCTCGCGTGCTTCAAGGATGCGCGCCAAACATTAAGAACGGATTGCAGCCGGCGTCAGGCAGCAGCCTTGGTCGCGATCGCCTGGCGCATGTCCGCCGCCAATTGGCGGTACTGCTCCGAAAGCTTCAGATAGAACTCGCGTTTGGTGCTGTCGGTGGCGAGCTTGGCAATCAGCTCGCATTCGGCGGTGAGCGTCTCGAACCGTTCCAGTCTGTTCTGAAGGTCTGTCATCGGCGTGTCCCCGTCAAACGCCTCAAGGACATCCAACCTAAGCCCGGGAAATAGGTCACGGCGAACATCGTTATCGAGTAGAATCAATTTTTGCGGTGCGGCGGCCTATTTGCTGTCCAGCCGCCAGGCGCCATCCCAGCCGGCGTCCGGCGGGTTGGCTTCGAATTGCGCGATGCGGCCGAGCATGGTGCGCGAGGGGCCGTCACCGGGGACGGCTTCGAGCGCCGCGTTGAAGGCAGCGCGCGCCTCATCGAACCGCCGGGCGCGATAGGCGGCGAGCGCTTCGGCATAGTGCGTGCGCAAGCTGCCCTGTGCGCCGGTGAGTGCACCTGCCCTCGCCATCACCTCGAAGATCGCCTGCGGTGCGCTCTGGCCGGCGACGGCCAAACGATCGATCTCCCGCAGTTCGAGCCGCGATCCGATCGCGTCAGCGGTTGCCTGCGAGATCAGGATGCGGGTGCCGTAGGCCTTGTTGACGGCCTCCAGCCGCGAGGCCAGGTTGACGGCATCGCCCATCACCGTAAAGCTCATCATCAATTCGGAGCCGATGCTGCCGGTCAGGACCTCGCCGGTGGCGATACCGATCCGCAAATCGCACGGCGCGGGCATGGCGCGGATGCCGAGCAGGTCGGGCAGCTGCTTCTGGAGCGCCGGCACCTGGTCGATCATTTCGATGGCGGCAAGGCCCGCGAGCAGCGCCTGCTCGTCCTCCTCGATGAAGGGCGGGCCCCAATAGGACATGATGGCATCGCCGATATACTTGTCGATGATGCCGCGATTGCCCCTGATCGGGCCGGACATGACCGTGAAATAGTGGTTCATCACCCTGACGAGGCCGCGCGGGGTCATGCCCTCGCTCATCGCGGTGAAGCCGCTCATGTCGCAGAACATGATGGTCATGACCCGGCGCTCGCCGTCGATCGCGACCTCCGGCCGATCGATCAGCCCCTGCACCACCTTGGGATCGATGTAGCGGCCGAAGGTCTCGCGGATGCGCTCGTTGTGCCTGAGCTGCTCGGTCATGCGGTTGAAGGCCGCGGCGAGCTCGCCGATCTCGTCCTGCGTCGAGACGGTGATGGTCTTGTCGAAGCGTCCCGCCTCGACCTCGCGGGTGCCGGCGAGCAGCAGCCGCACCGGACGCGTGATGCCGCTGGATACCAGGAGCGCAAAGGCAAATCCGACGATCGCCGCAAGCAATGTCACGACGCCCGAAATGACCATTGCCTGGTGCTGGCGGCTGATCACCTGCGATGTCGAGGCGAAGACCTGCGTCAGCATGTCGGCGCGGATCGCGTCGATCTTCCGGTTGAACTGGTCGCGCAACACGTCGATGTGCTCCAGCGTGCCGCGGGCCTCCACCATCTGTTTGGCGTCGACCTGCTTGACCAGCCTGCCGTGGTCCTCATTCAGATCGCGGCGCAGCTCGGTGACGGCCGTCTCTACCCGGATATCGATCCGCGCCAGCGCGGCATTGTCGGAGGGCGTCCTGGAATCGTCGATGATCGCGTTGATGAGCTTGCGCGCGGCCTCAGCCTCCTCCTCGATCTTGCTGTCCGATTGCTCGAACTCGCGCAGGCGTGCCGTATAGGCCTCCTCGTCCGACGGCGCCTCCATCTTGGTCATGACCATCCGCCGCAGCGCCAGCCCCCGCTCCAGCGAGCGGATGTTGGCGCGGGCCAGGTGGCTATAGGCCGGGATGTAGCGGTTGGTCAGCTCGTCAAGCAGGACGCCGACCTGGCTCGACATCACCATCGACAGGATCGCGGTGACCAGCATCAGGACGATCAATCCGAGGGCGATCCCGACGATCTTGCGCCGGATCGACTGGTTGAAAATCGGCATAGGCGCGGAGCAAAGGCTGAAAGGATGGATTGGGGGAACTCATACACCGATTTGGCGACGGGAACACGCGCAATCGGCCCCTGTGACGCTCAAAGCCGCGCACAACCGTCGCGCGATCCCGCATCGTTAACAAAAGCTGAAGGGCCCAACCTTTCTCCTTTGCGCAAGTTCCCTTGCCTCATCCGTATTTTGCCGCATTGTTGCGACAGCGTGAGGATGCGACACGGTGCTGATGCATCGTGTCGGTGCTTTGATTCTCAAGCCGCATGTCGTCGCGGACCTTGGTTTGTGGTGGTTTCGCAGGGGGACCATGGAATGAACCAGTGCCTACGCTCGCTCGCGTGTGTCGTTGCCGTGGCCGCAATGGCCCTTCTTCCCACCGAGCTCGCGGCCAAGAGCAGTCACAAATCGTCCGCGCCGAAGAAGACGCATGAGGCGAAAGCCGGCAAGCAGCGTCATGCCGCGACCGGCAAATCGCGGCATGGCAAGCACGCCGACGCCAAGCGCAAGTCGAAGAAGAGCGACGACGCGACGTCTGACAAGCCGGCAGCCCCGCCGCTGACCGGCGACCTCGCCGCCCTGAAGGACGCAATCGATCTCGCGCGCAAGGGCAAGACCGACGACGCGAGCGCGGCGCGCGACCGCATCGCCGACCCCGCCGGACGGAAGCTCGCGGACTGGTTCATGTTGCGCCATTCCGAGAGCACGGCCAATTTCAAGCGCTACGCCGCCTTCCTCGAGGCCAATCCGGACTGGCCGAGCCGCGCGCTCCTGCGCCGGCGCGCCGAGGCACGGCTGTGGCAGGAGAAGAGCGACGCCGCCATTGTGCATAAATTCACCATGGACCGGCCGACCAGCGCCAAGGGCAAGTTCGCGCTCGCCCGCGTGCTGCTCGCTGAGGGCGATGTTGACAGGGCCGCGCGGCTCGTGCGCGAGGCCTGGCGCGCCGACGAATTGTCGGAGCGCAGCGAGGAGGATTCCTACGAAGCGTTCCGCGATCTCCTCACCGCGGACGATCACCGTGCCCGCATGGACAAGCGGCTCGGCGCCAAGGACTATTCGGGGGCGCGGCGTGCCGCAAAACGGCTCGGCGAGGATACGCTCGCGATCGTCAAGGCCTGCGCCGCCGTCACCGGCAAGGACAGCAAGGCCAAGGATTATCTCGAGGACGTCCCGGCTGACGCGCGCCGCGATCTCGGCTATGTGCTGTGCCGCGCGCAATGGCACCTCCAGAAGGACCGCATCGACGACGCGGCCGAGGTGATCCTGGCCGCCGCGCCCGACACCATGGCGGCCCAGGACACCGATGCCTGGTGGCGCGAGCGTCGCCTGCTCGCGCGCAAGCTGCTCGACCAGGACAAGTTCAAAACGGCGTATGATGTGGTCCGTACGGCCGCGGTACCGGACAAGGAAGTCTACCGCGTCGACTATCATTTCATGTGCGGCTGGATCGCGCTGCGATTCCTCGACGATCCCAAGGCTGCGATGGTGCACTTCGCCGCCATCGACGAAGGCTCGGCCAATCCGATCGCGCTGTCGCGCGCTCATTACTGGCGCGGCCGTGCCGCCGAGGCGATGGGCGCGACCGCGGATGCGCGCATGAGCTATCGGGCGGCATCGCGCTATCCGACCGCCTATTACGGCCAGCTTGCGCGTGCAAAGCTCGGCCTCGACCGCATCGAGCTGCGTGCGCCCTCGCCCGTACTGGCCGCAGTCGACACGCCGCCGGCAGACGAGCGCGTGCGCGCCGCCGACATGCTCTACGGCATCGGCGAGCGCGACGTGGTGTTCTACTATGCCGAGGATTTCGCCAAGGAGAGCACCGACGTCGCGGCGCTCGAAGGACTCGGCGCACTCGCCGGCCAGCGCAAAGATGCGCGCGTGATGCTGGAGGTCGGCAAGTCGGCGCTGGCGCGCGGGCTCGCCCTCGACCATTACGCTTTTCCCACCATCGGCATCCCCGAGCACCAGCAGGTCGCGCCCGCGATCGAGACCAGCGTGATCTATTCAGTGGCGCGCACCGAAAGCTCGTTCGACCAGCGCGACAAGTCACCCGCCAATGCGGTCGGGCTGATGCAGGTGACGCCTGAAGCCGGCCGCGATACCGCCAAGCGCTTCGGTCTGACTTACGATTGGGACAAGATGGTCTCCGATCCCGTCTACAACACGCAAATGGGCGCGGCCGAGCTCAGCGCGCTGTTGTCGGAATATCGCGGCAACCAGATCATGACCTTCGCCGGCTACAATGCCGGCCGCGGCCGGGTGCGCGAATGGGTGCAGGCGCGCGGCGATCCCAGGGATCCCAAGGTCGATCCGGTCGACTGGGTCGAGCGCATCCCGCTGTCGGAGACGCGCAACTACGTCCAGCGGGTGATCGAGAATGTCCTCGTCTATCGCGCAAGGTTCGAGGACAGCGGCATGATCGCGGGGAAGAACGATCAGCGCGTGGTGACGCAAAGCGTCGGCGCAACGGCACCCGTGGCGGCCGCAGCACCCGCTCCCTAGTCGGCGCCGCCGGGGCTGGACCGCGGCGCCTGCAAGGTAACGTTGCCGCGGCTACCACGCGAGTGCAGTCGCGCAGCTAGGTGTCACCTCCTTCCATCCGGATCAGATCGCGACCGTCCAAGTATGCGCCGGTCAAGGCTCTTGCGAAGGTCCAGGCGTGTATCGTCCAGCTCCAGCACGAGACGGCACTGAAGACGGCCACCATCTCGATCATGTTGCCAGCGGCGAGCTCGACGTGCGGGGTGGCCCATCCGGTGCGCCCAGGCGGCGACCATTGCATGAACAGCGTCACGAGTTCGCCGCGCCGGTAGCAATCGTGGTCACAATAGCGGCGCGGTGTCCGCACGTGCCGGACATAGCCGGAGCTGAGTGACCGCGAGCATGTGCTGCACCTGGCGGCGTGCGATGGAGGCTCGTGATTGACCACCACGAATTTCATGAAGCCGCCCTCACGCGATCTTCCGCGAGCGCCTCGCAGAACAGCGCGTAGCACTGATAGTCGCAGTAAGGCAGACGGGTGGCGATCTCGCGGAGATAGCTGCCGCCGATCGGCTCGCAGCACTGCAAGCACCAGGTCTGCCGGAACGGGGTCCGGTCGTTCACCAGCACGAACGCGAATTTCATGTGGCACCTCCCAAAGCGAAGCAATAAACGCTGTCCAACGGAGATAGTGCGGGTGGTGGAGCGCAAAGATGGTTTCGGCCGTCGGGATTATCCCTGTTTCGCTCCACTTTTTGCGGCGGGATCAGAATGTATCTCCCGTCCTCCCTGCGCCGTGCATGGATCCGGCCATCGATGTACTTGATGTCGGTCGGATAGCAGTCAGCGCTGTTGCAGCAGCTGAGGCTCGGATTGTCGGGCATGTGCCAGGTCGAATAGAATTTTTCGTGCAGCCCCTGGTCCTGGGGTGGGTGCTGGCGATGAACGGCACCATGCCCTGTCTCCTGCGCCTGGACGGTCGCCGCGGAGCCGAGGAGAACCAACCAGCACAAGAGCTTGCATGAGCGGTTCAACACAATGGGCTCCCGGATCAGACCTACCGAACGATGTCAGCTCTCCAATTCAGCCTCATGCGGCCTGAGCCTGGAACAACCACCGGCGGTCGCGTTCGCGGCGTGTGCGGAAGCGATCGACGCACTTCTTGGAGCAGAGCGCAGTGCGCCACGAATAGTAGCGGATCAAACCAAACTTGCTGCTACACACCGCACAGCCGTTGTTTGAAGCGCAGCGTTCGGACTCGGATAGGCGACGCTCAGGAAGTAGCGATGTATCGCACATTGTTGTCTCCCTCTGTTGCTTTGCGCGTTTGCCAGTTCGTTCCCTTGGACCTCATACGGGTCGTGAATTGCCGCGATCGCGGCTCCGTCTCGGGAATTGCAGCGGCCTCTCCTTGATCACCGCCTGTCGATCAGGCGGCTCGGCCGCAAACATCAGACCCGGTTCCCGTCCGCTTGCCGATTGGCTGGTCGACGCTCCCGATTGGTCATGAGGTTAGTCCACCGGCACGAAGCGCCCAATTGTACGGAGGTAAATGGTTGACATGACTAGGAATGGAGGAGCTATACTTAGGTTTGTCCGTAGCCGCCCGGGGGCTCCGCGCTCGCTCGCGTTCAACGAGACGGCGCACGACGTTTCGGTTGCACGGTCACCGTGAAAACCATGCCGGCATGGCGTGCTTGATGCGCCGCAATGGACAGGGCGAGCCGTCATTCGAAGGCGACGTCGTGATGTCCATCCGACTTTGGCCTGAATTGCTCCTCTGGCGTCAACGTGCTCTACTTGTATTCACGCAGAGAGCGCCGGGAGCGTCTGCGATGAAGCCTGTCCGGGCCGTCACGTTCGGGAAGTCTGCCGCGCAATCCCTCGCCGGCCGGATCAGGCAAGCTGTTACCGCCAAGCCGCGCATTCGGCCCGATGACGCCGGTTTGCTGGAAGCGGTCAAGCAGTGGCAGCAAGTCTTCGAGCACAACCCGGTCATGTACTTCATGGTCGATCCGGGTGGAACCGTGATCAACGTGAACACATTCGGCGCCGCGCAACTGGGCTATACGGCCGCGGAGTTGATCGGCCGATCGGTGCTGGATGTCTTCTTCGAGGAGGATCGCGACTTCGTCCGCGCATGTGTCGCGCTGTGCCTTGAGACCGTCGATCAGTCCCACACCTGGGAGATCCGGAAGGTGCGCAAGGACGGCTCGGTGCTATGGGTGCGCGAGAATGCCAAGACCATGCTGCGGGCCGATGGCGGTCCGATCGTGCTGGTCGCCTGCGAGAACATCACCGAGCGCAAGGAAGCGGAGAATGCGCTGCGACAGAGCGAGGCTTATCTCGCCCAGGCGCAGGAATTGAGCCACACCGGTAGTTTCGGCTGGAAGTCAGCAACCGGCGAGATCACCTGGTCCAAGGAGACCTTTCGCATCTTCCAATGCGACGAGGGGACCACGCCAGAGATCCCGTTCATGCTCCAGCGGATCCATCCGGAGGACCGGCTCGCGGTGCAGAAGACCACGGGGCGGGCGGCCCGAGAGGGAAAAGATTACGACCACGAATACCGGCTCGTGATGCCTGGCGGTTCCATCAAGCACGTCAGAGCGGTCGCCCGGGCGATGCGAGATCCCAGAGGTCACGTGGAGTTCGTCGGATCAGTGACCGACATCACGGCCACCAAGCAGGCAGAGCGCAGGCTTCGTGAGAGCGAGCAGCGCTTTCGCGCCTATGCCGAGACCGCGTCTGACTGGTTCTGGGAGACGGGGCCAGACCACCGCGTGACCCAGATATCCGAACATTCCGATACCATCACCGCGCCGGCGGGCCTGATCGGACTGACGCGTTGGGACATCGCTCCGGACGCAGATCTAGAACCCGAAAAATGGCGAGAACATCGGGCGGCGCTCGACGCCCACGTTCCGTTCCGCGACCTAGTCTATCGCAGCAAAGACCGCAACGGGCAGCCGATCTACGTTCGAACCAGCGGCAAGCCGTTCTTCGACGCCGACGGCGTGTTTCTGGGTTATCGTGGCGTCTGCACCGATGTGACTGCGGCTATCCGGGCCGATCAGGCCGAAAACGCGCTGCGCAAGGCCCAAGCCGAGCTGGCCCATGTGACGCGGGTCACGACACTGGGCGAGCTGACGGCTTCCATCGCCCACGAAATCAACCAGCCCCTCGCCGCCGTCATCGCAAATGCCGACGCCTGCATCGCCTGGCTCCAGCGCAATCCGCCCGATCTCAAGGCCGCCCGCCGCTCCGTGGAGTGGATCATCGAGGATGGCAAGCGTGCCAGCGACGTGATTCGTCACGTTCGGGCACTCGCCAAGCAGTCCGACATCGAGATGGTTCCGCTCGACCCCAACATGGTCGTGCGCGAGGCCGTCGCGCTCGTTCAGCGCGAGATGGCCAGCCACGCCGTGTCGGTACGGATGGAGCTGTGGTCGGCACTGCCCAGGGTCTTTGGCGATCGTATCCAATTGCAACAGGTCCTGATCAACCTGATCATGAACGGGATCGAGGCCATGGAAGGCGTCCGTGATCGTCCGCGCGAGCTGGCGATCCGTTCAGCAGCGGACGACGATGGCGCGGTGCTGATGAGCGTTTCCGACTGCGGCGTCGGCATCAGTGAACAGGCGAGAGACCGGCTGTTCATGCCCTTCTTTACCACGAAGGCTTCCGGCATGGGCATGGGGCTGTCGATCTGCCGCTCCATCATCGAGGCCCATGGCGGACGACTTTCCGCCGCACCGAACCAGCACCACGGCGCAACTTTCCAAATCACCCTGCCCCTCCATCGAGAGGAAACATCGTGACCGAGCGTGCGCCTTCGCCGCAGCAGGAGGAAAGCGAACAGCCAATCGTCTTCATCGTCGACGACGACGCGTCCATGCGCCGCGCGCTCACCAATCTGTTCGAGTCGGTCGGCCTCAAGGTCGAAGCATTCGGCTCGGCACAGCAACTGCTCCAGGCCAAGCCGCCGGAAGTCCCCAGTTGCCTCGTGCTCGACATCCGCCTGCCCGGCGCGAGCGGCCTCGACCTGCAGACCGACCTCGCCAAGGCAAATATTCACACGCCGATCATCTTCATTACCGGTCATGGCGATATTCCCATGACCGTTCGGGCCATGAAAAGCGGCGCGATCGACTTCCTGACAAAGCCGGTTCGCGATCAGGACATCCTGGACGCAGTCCAGGCTGCGATCGAGCGGGACCGCGAGCGCCGCGACCTCAACAGGATGGTCTCGACCGTCAAATCACGCTTCGACACCCTGTCCTCGCGGGAGCGAGACGTATTGTCATTGGTGACGTCCGGCCTGATGAACAAGCAAGTGGCCGCCAAGCTCGGGTTGGCGGAAATCACCGTCAAAATCTATCGCGGCCAGATCATGCGGAAAATGGGCGCGAAGTCGTTGGCCGATCTGGTGAGAATGAGCGAGGCGCTCGGGATTCGGCCCAACAAGTCCGACGTACAAACCTAAGTATGAGTTTCCAATGATGACTGGCAGGTCCACCTTGCGTGTTTAGGTGTGGCCGTCACGACGGCAAGCTCAATCCGGGGCGAGGAGCGGACGTCTTGTCAGCGGCTTCCGTCATTTCAGTGCTTGACGATGACCCATTCTTGCGGGCCGCGGTTAACAACCTCTTGGAATCGCGCGGGTACATCGTCCACACATTCGCCTCCGCCGAGGAGTTTTTGAGGTCGACCGATTCGAACAACACATCGTGCGTGATCGCCGACGTCCAGATGCCGTTGATGACCGGAATCGATCTGCTGACGCAGATGCGCGCGCACGGTTCGGCTACGCCGTTCATCTTCATCACAGCTTTCCCGGACGAGAGCGTGCGTGAGCGTGCGCTCAAGGCCGGGGCGACCTGTTTCCTCGGTAAGCCGTTTGCCACCTCGGATCTGATGCAATGCCTGAACCGGGCGCTGGCAGCAGGTGACGAAACCATGGAGTGATTGCGGCGGTCGGGCAATCGCGACGGTGACAGCGGCCAGATCAATCCCGCCTCTCGCGAGCCCTCCCGCGAGACGGCCGCATTTGCGGCCTCGTCACGATGGGATCGCATCACTTGGCGGCATACCGGCCGAAGCACGCGCCGTCCGCCTCAATCCACCTTGATGTTCGCCGCTTTGATCATCGGCCACCATTTTGCGATCTCGGCCTTCTGCCGGGTGCCGAGCGCTTCGGGTGTGAGCTGGTCCTTCGGTGTCATCTCCAGCCCCTGGTTTTCGAGCTGCTTCTTCACCGCAGGATCGTTCAGCGCCTCCACCGCCGCAGTATTGAGCTTGGCAACGATCTCCTTCGGCGTGCCCTTCGGCACCCATAGGCCCGACCACAGCGTCATGTTGAAGCCCTTCAGGCCCGCCTCCTCTGCGGTCGGGATCTCCGGTGCCGAGGACAGGCGCTTGCTATCGGTGATGGCGTAAGCGCGGATCGTGCCGGCACGGACCTGGCCGATGGAGTTGGAGGTCTGGTCGACGATGATGTCGATCTGACCCGCGATGAGATCGTTCAGCGCGGGCGCAGTGCCGCGATACGGCACGTATTGCAGCTTGATGCCGGAGACACTTTCGAAATAGACGCCGGCGATGTGGCTGCCGGAGCCGGCGCCGGCGGTGCCCGCTGTCGGCGGCGAGGGCCGCGACTTCAGCCATTCCAGAAGCTCTTTCAGCGAGTTCGCGGGCACCGCGGTCTTGCTGACGATGATCATCGGATTGCTCGGCAGCAGCACGACCGGCTCGAGATCAGCGACGAGGTCGTATTTCAGCTTGTAGACGGCGCCATTGGCGACATGGGTGCCGAGATGGCCGAACGAGATGGTGTAGCCGTCCGGCGGTGATTGCACGGCGCGGCCGACGCCGATCGAGCCGCCCGCGCCGGTGACGTTCTCGATCACGACGGCCTGGCCAAGCGACACCCGCATCCGCTCGGCGAGCACGCGCGCCATCGCATCCGACGGGCCGCCGGCCGAGAAAGGCACGATGATGGTGATGGGATGGGAGGGATAATCCTGGGCGCGCGCGGCGCCTGAAACAGCGAGAACAGCAAACAGCGCAGCCCAGACGGCCTTCGTCATTGTCTTCTCCCCAGCGATGTCGATATTATTTTTGCTCTTCCCGCGTACGGGAAGAGGGATCATTCGTGGCGTATTGCCGCGCTAGAACTGCGAATAATCGATCGGCTTGTGGCGGTCGAGCGTGCGGGTGACCGGCGGCAGCGGATACTTCAGGCCGGTGGCGCAGTTGAACAGCATGACGCGGTCACCCTTCGAGACGCGGCCGTCGGCAAGGCTCTCCTTGTAGGCGGCATAGGTGGCGGCGCCCTCGGGGCACAGCAGCAGCCCCTCCTCGCGTGCGACCTCGTTCAGCGCCGCCGAGATCTTGTCGTCATCGACCGCGATGGCAAAGCCCTTACTCTCGCGCACGGCCCGCAGAATGAGAAAATCGCCGATCGCTTGCGGCACGCGGATGCCCGACGCAATGGTGTGGGCGTCCTCCCAGCGCGTCGCATGCTCGGTGCCGGCGTCATAGGCCCGCACCATCGGCGCGCAGCCCGAGGCCTGCACCGCGACCATGCGCGGGCGCTTGCTTCCGATGAAGCCGATCTTCTCAAGCTCGTCGAAGGCCTTCCACATGCCGATCAGGCCGGTGCCGCCGCCGGTCGGATAGAAGATCACGTCGGGCACGTCCCAGCCGAGCTGCTCGGCGAGTTCGAGGCCCATCGTCTTCTTGCCCTCGATGCGATACGGCTCCTTCAGCGTCGAGGTGTCGAACCAGCCGACCTTGGCCTTGCCCTCGCCGACGATCTTGCCGCAATCGTCGATATAGCCGTTGACGCGGTAGACGGTCGCGCCCTGCAGCTCGATCTCGCTGACGTTCACCTCGGGCGTGTCGGCCGGGCAGAAGATCGTGGTCTTGATGCCGCAGCTCGTGGCGTAGGCCGCGAGTGCCGCGCCGGCATTGCCGTTGGTGGGCATCGCCATGTGTTTAATGCCGAGCGCCTTGCCCATCGACACCGCCATCACGAGGCCACGCGCCTTGAACGAGCCGGTCGGCAGACGCCCCTCGTCCTTCACGATGATCTCTCCGCCGCCGAGCTTCTTGCCGAGCTTCGGCAGCCGGATCAGCGGCGTCGTGACCTCGCCGAGCGAGACGATATCCCTGCATTTGCGCACCGGCAGCAGCTCGCGATAGCGCCACATGTCGCCGGGACGCTGGCTAAGCGCGTCCTTGGTCAGCGCCTTCTTCACGCCAGCGAGGTCGTAGCGAACGAGAAGCGGCTTGCCGGCTTTGGAGAGATTGTGGACCTGGTCAGCGGCGTAATGGTCGCCTTCCATCGCGCATTCGAGATGGGTGACGAAGGTCGGGCGTTCGATGGTGAGGTTGTCGTTGTCGTGCATGGGTTCATTCCCTTTTGTTGTTCTGCTTGTTTAATGTCTGACCGTCACCCTGAGGTGCCGGAGCGAAGCGGAGGCCTCGAAGGGCGACGAGCCCGGCTGCTCGATCTGGGCCGCGCATCCTTCGAGGCTCGCTGCGCGAGCACCTCAGGATGACGGGTCTAGCAGTTAAATATTCAGCACCCGTCCATAGGCATCCAGCACGGCTTCCTTCATCATCTCCGACAGGGTCGGATGCGGGAACACCGTGTGCATCAGCTCTTCTTCCGTGGTCTCCAGATTCATGGCAACAACGTAGCCCTGGATCAGTTCGGTGACCTCCGCGCCGACCATGTGAGCGCCGAGCAGCTGGCCGGTCTTCTTGTCGAAGATGACCTTGACGAGGCCCTGATCCTCGCCGAGCGCGATGGCCTTGCCGTTGCCGACGAAGGGGAAGCGACCGACGCGGATCTCTCGGCCGCTCTCCTTGGCCTTGGCTTCAGTGAGGCCGACGGACGCCACCTGCGGCTGGCAATAGGTGCAGCCCGGGATCATGTTCTTGTCCATGGGATGCGGATGCAGGCCCTTGATCGCCTCGACGCAGATCACGCCCTCATGCTCGGCCTTGTGCGCCAGCATGGGCGGGCCGGCAACATCGCCAATGGCGTAGATGCCGGGAACGTTGGTCTTGCCATAGCCGTCGACGACGATGATGCCGCGGTCGGTCTTCACGCCGAGCTTTTCGAGGCCGAGATTTTCGGTGTTGCCGACGACGCCGACCGCCGAGATCACGCGCTCGAACTCGGTCGTGACGGGCTTGCCCTTGCCGTCGTCGATGGTGGCAACGACGCTGTCGGCCTTCTTCTCGAGCTTGGTCACCTTGGTTGAAGACATGATCTTGATGCCCTGCTTCTCCAGGCGCTTGCGCGCAAGGCCGGCGATCTCGGCATCCTCGACGGGCAGGATCTGCGGCAGCACCTCGACGACGGTGACGTCGCTTCCCATGGTGTGGAAGAACGAAGCGAACTCGATGCCGATCGCACCGGAGCCGACCACCAGCAGCGACTTCGGCATCCGCTCCGGCACCATCGCCTCGAAATAGGTCCAGACCAGCTTCTTGTCGGGCTCGAGCCCGGGCAGCACGCGCGGCCGCGCGCCCGTCGCGACGATGATGTGCTTGGCCTGATAGCTGCCCTCGCCCAGCGAGCCCTTGGGGCCCTCGACGTCGGACTTCTTCACGGTGACCTTGCCGGGCGCGTCGATCGAGGCCGCGCCCCAGATCACGCTGACCTTGTTCTTTTTCATCAGGAAGCCGACGCCGTCGTTCAGCCGCTTGGAGACGCCGCGCGAGCGCTGCACCACGGCCTTCGGATCGAACGAGACGTTATTAGCCGACAGCCCGTAATCCTTGGCGTGTTGCATGTAGTGATAGATCTCGGCGGAGCGTAAGAGCGCCTTGGTCGGGATGCAGCCCCAGTTCAGGCAGATGCCGCCGAGATAGGATTTTTCGACGATCGCGACCTTGAAGCCGAGCTGGGCGGCGCGGATCGCGGTGACATAGCCGCCGGGGCCGGAGCCGATGATGATGACGTCGAAAGATGTATCGGCCATGGCGGCTCCCGTTCAACTCAAGAGGCGCCGCGAGCGCGGCGCTTGACCAGAAAAGACCTCACCAGCCATTCGAGCACCACCAACAGGACTATGACGGCCAGCGCGGTGAGCACGATGGGCTGAGCGATGTTCCGTGCCAGTTGCTCGCCGGCAAAGAACGCAGAATGAAGAAAATCGAACCCGATCGGGTTGAGCGCGACGACGGCGCCGAGCAGCAGCGATATCCATGGCCAGCGGGTATGGACATGCAAGGTTGCCCCCTCTGCCGCCGCCTCAGACCATCATCATGACGGGGTTTTCGATCAGCTGCTTGAACGCGCCGATCAGCTCGGCGCCGAGCGCGCCGTCGATGGCGCGGTGATCGCAGGACAAGGTCACGCTCATCATGTTCGCGATCTCGATCTTGCCGCCGCGCACGACGGGACGCTCCTCGCTGGTGCCGACCGCGAGGATGGTCGCATGCGGCGGGTTGATCACGGCGGTGAAGTGGCTGATGCCGAACATGCCGAGATTGGAGACGGCGGTGGTGCCGCCCTGATATTCCTCGGGCTTCAATTTGCGGGAACGAGCGCGCGCGGCAAAATCCTTCATCTCGTTGGAGATGGTGGAGAGCGTCTTGGTCTCGGCCTTGCGGATGATCGGCGTGATCAGGCCGCCGGGCATCGCTACCGCGACGCCGACGTCGGAATGATGGTGCTTGACCATGCCGCTTTCGGTCCAGCTCACGTTGCAGTTCGGGATCTTCTGCAGCGCGACCGCCATCGCCTTGATGACGAAGTCGTTGACCGAGATCTTGTAGAGCGGCTTCTTTTCCTTGTCCTTGGGAGCAGCCGCATTGATCTCCTCGCGCGCGGCGAGCAGCTTGCCGATGTCGCAGTCGATGGTGAGATAGAAGTGCGGGACGTTCTGGATCGAGGCGGTCAGGCGCTGCGCGATGGTGCGGCGCATGCCGTCATGCGGGACGACCTCGTAAGAACCCGGCTCGAACAGCGACAGGATCTGCTTGTCCGACATGGTCGGCGCGATCGAAGTCGCACCTGACGGCGCCGCTGCGGGAGCCTTGAGGCCCTTGCCGGACTTGGCCTGCTCGACGTCGCGTGCGACCACGCGGCCATGCGGGCCGGTGCCGGTGACCATGCCGACATCTATGCCGGCGTCCTTGGCGAGACGCCGCGCCAGCGGCGATGAGAACACGCGCCCGCCATGGCCGTTGCTCTTCTGCGTGGCCGGAGCCGCGGCAGCCTGCGGCGCGGGCGCTCCGGCGGGCGGCGCAGCCTTGGGCGCGGCAGGCGCAGCGGCCGGAGCCGGCGCTGCAGCGGGTGCCTCAGCAGCTTTCGGAGGCGCGGCCGAAGCGCTGGGCTTCGCAGCGCCCGCCGCCTTCACGTCCTCGCCCTCGCCGGCGAGCACCGCGATCACGTCGTTGACCGGGACATCCTGCGTGCCCTCGGGCACCAGGATCTTGGCGATCGTGCCCTCGTCGATGGCCTCGACCTCCATGGTCGCCTTGTCGGTCTCGATCTCGGCGATGACGTCGCCGGATTTGACCTTGTCGCCTTCCTTCTTCAGCCACTTGGCGAGGTTGCCCTTCTCCATCGTCGGCGAAAGAGCGGGCATCAGGATGTTGATGGGCATGCTGACCTCACGAAGAACTTCTCAAAACGTCGTCTTCGACAGCGAAGACGAACTGACCAGGTTTAGTTGCCGATGTCGCCTTGCCAGAGGCGCTCATTGGCAGGATTGGAACGCCAAGTCTTCATCATGGTGATGGAGCGGTCGTCGGCAAGGTCGATCCAGGGGATGCCGAACTTGTCCAGGATGTCCTTCGAGCCCTCGAAGGTGACGGATTCTCCGATCACCACCAGCTTGACCTTGAACAGCGCCAGCGCACCGGCGCACATCGAGCATGGCGACAGCGTGGTGTACATGATCGTGTCGTGGAACGAGATCGCGCCGGCCTCGCGCAGGCAGCTCATCTCGCCGTGCAGGATCACGTTGTTCTCCTGCACGCGGTTGTTGTGGCCGCGGGCGATGATCTTGTTGTCGCGCGTCAGCACGGCGCCGATCGGCAGGCCGCCCTGCGCGATCGAAGCCTCCGCCTCGCGGATCGCTTCCAGCATGAAATCGAAATGATGGGATTCGATCGCCACGGTCAGTGTCCCTTGCCGCGCGGCGTCGTGGTGCCGGTGTCGGTGGGACGCTCGATCTCGGCCTGGAACATCTCCAGGATCCGGTTGAGGGCGTCCTCTTCGGTGTATTCGCTCTCGCGCGCATAGGCGCGCGCGGCGTGGCGGGCGAGATCGACGAGCAGCAGGCCCCACATGTCGGGCTCCTCGAAGGCGCGCTGGAACGCCATCGACAGCCCGCCGTCCAGCACGAACACGCGCAGGATCTCGACCGCGTCATCGCGGGTCATGACGTCGGGCGGCAGTGGCTGCTCCTTCGGGCCCGCCATGATCTACCTGTAGCAGACGGCTTTGGCGGCCTCGACGACCTCAGCCGCCGAGGGCAGCGCGAGCTTCTCCAGATTGGCGGCATAGGGCATCGGCACGTCCTTGCCGGACACGCGCGCGACAGGCGCATCCAGATAGTCGAAGGCGTTCTCCATGATGCGCGCGGCGATCTCGGCGCCGACGCCGCTCTGGGCCCAGCCCTCTTCCACCGTGACGGCGCGCCCGGTCTTCTTGACCGAGTTGATGATGGTCTCGGTGTCCATCGGACGCAGCGTGCGCAGGTCGATCACCTCGGCCTCGATGCCCTCCTTGGCGAGCTCGTCGGCGGCCTTCAGCGCATAGGTCATGCCGTTCGACCAGGAGATGATGCTGACGTGGCTGCCCGAACGCACAATGCGCGCCTTGCCGATCGGGATCACGAAATCGTCGAGCTTGGGCACTTGGCCGGTGTGACCGTAGAGCACCTCGTTCTCGAGGAAGATCACCGGATTGGGATCGCGAATCGCGGCCTTGAGCAGGCCCTTGTAATCCGCTGCCGAGAAAGGCGCGACGACCTTGAGGCCCGGAACGTTCGAATACCAGGCCGAATAGTCCTGGCTGTGCTGGGCGGCGACGCGGGCGGCCGCTCCGTTCGGGCCGCGGAATACGATCGAGCAGCCCATCTGGCCGCCGGACATATAGAGCGTCTTGGCCGCGGAGTTGATGATCTGGTCGATCGCCTGCATGGCGAAGTTGAAGGTCATGAACTCGACGATCGGCTTCAACCCGGTCATCGCGGCGCCGACGCCGACACCGGCAAAGCCGTGCTCGGTGATCGGGGTGTCGATGACGCGCTTGGCGCCGAACTCCTGGAGCAACCCTTGCGTGACCTTGTAGGCGCCCTGATACTCAGCGACCTCCTCGCCCATCACGAAGACATCAGGATCGCGGCGCATTTCCTCGGCCATGGCATCGCGCAAGGCTTCGCGGATGGTCTGCGTCACCATCTCGGTGCCTTCAGGCACTTCCGGATCGGGCTCGGCGACGGCCTGCGGCGCGGGCGCAGCCTTCGGTGCCGGCGCTTCGGACTTCGCAGCGGCGGGCGGCGCGGACTCCGCCGCCTTCTGGGCCGGCGCGGGCGCCTTAGCGAGATCCGCCGCGCTCTCGCCGTCGGCGAGGATGGTCGCGATCGGCGTGTTCACCGCGACGTCGGCGGTCCCCTCGGGGATCAGGATCTTGCCGAGCGTGCCCTCGTCGGTCGCCTCGACCTCCATGGTCGCCTTGTCGGTCTCGATCTCGGCGATGACGTCGCCCGATTTGATCGTCTCGCCCTCTTTCTTCAGCCATTTGGCGAGGTTGCCCTTCTCCATCGTGGGCGACAACGCGGGCATCAGCACTTGAATTGGCATAGCGACTCCAAAAGAAAGCTTGCGCGCGTTCAGCGGTAAATGTCGGTCCAGAGCTCGGCGGCATCCGGCTCGGGATCATGCTGGGCGAAATCGGCGGACGCGTTCACGATGTCGCGCACCTCGGCGTCGATCGCCTTCAGGTCCTGCTCACTGACCTTGGCCGCGAGCAGGCGGTTACGCACCTGCTCGATCGGATCCTGGTCGTGGCGGACCTTCTCGACCTCCTCGCGCGTGCGATATTTTGCAGGATCGGACATCGAGTGGCCGCGATAGCGGTAGGTCTGCATTTCCAGGATGTAGGGGCCCTTGCCGGCACGGCACCAGGCCGCCGCCTCCTCGCCCGCAGCCTTGACGGCGCGGACGTCCATACCGTCGACCTGCTTGCCGGGGATGTTGAAGGACGCGCCGCGCTTGGAGAAGTCCTGCTGCGCTGAGGCGCGCGAGACCGAGGTGCCCATGGCGTAGCGGTTGTTCTCGATGACGAAGATCACCGGCAGTTTCCAGAGCTCCGCCATGTTGAAGCTCTCATAGACCTGGCCCTGGTTGGCCGCGCCGTCGCCGAAATAGGTGACGCTGACGTTGTCGTTGCCGCGATAGCGATTGGCGAAGGCAAGTCCGGTGCCGAGCGAGACCTGGGCGCCGACGATGCCGTGGCCGCCGTAAAAGTGCTTCTCCTTGCTGAACATGTGCATGGAGCCGCCCTTGCCCTTGGAATAACCGCCGCGGCGGCCCGTGAGCTCGGCCATGACGCCGTTGGCGTCCATGCCGGTGGCGAGCATGTGCCCGTGATCGCGATAGCCGGTGATGACCTGATCGCCCTGCTTCAGGGCCATCTGCATGCCGACGACTACGGCCTCCTGGCCGATATAGAGGTGGCAGAAGCCGCCGATCGCGCCCATGCCGTAGAGCTGGCCGGCCTTTTCCTCGAACCGCCGGATCAGGAGCATGTCGCGGAGCGCCTTGAGCTCCTGCTCCCTGGTGAATTCCGGGGGCGAACCGCCGTCGGGCTTGTCCTGTGGAGTGCTTGCGGCGGCTTTCTTGGGTGCGGCCATAGGAATTCCGGGTCAGAGAAAACTTTCGTCCTCTCTAACCCAAGTCAAACACCCTTGGAAAGCACCGCGGCGACATGGCACGACTTTCATTATGCCGCAGTGCAACGTGGTCGAAATATTGGAAAATCTTTGGCGCCGATCGGGCAACAAATCTATGCGCCTCACGCGCGTGCGCAGATTCGTGACCGGATCAAGAATGTGGGCCACGCCAATCCCAGCCCTTAGAGCGGACGGCGCCGAAATGGCGCCGCCCTCTCCGCACCGCCGATCAGAAGAAGCCGAGCTTCTTCGGGCTATAGCTGACCAGGAGATTCTTGGTCTGCTGATAATGATCGAGCATCATCTTGTGGGTCTCGCGACCGACGCCCGACTGCTTGTAACCGCCGAACGCCGCATGCGCGGGATAGGCATGGTAGCAGTTGGTCCAGACCCGGCCGGCCTGGATCGCCCGGCCGAAGCGGTAGCAGCGGTTGGCGTCGCGGCTCCAGACACCGGCCCCGAGGCCATAGAGCGTGTCATTGGCGATCTCGAGCGCTTCCTCGTCGTTCTTGAACGTCGTGACCGAAACGACGGGCCCAAAGATCTCCTCCTGGAAGATCCGCATCCTGTTGTGGCCCTCGAACACGGTCGGCTGGACGTAGAAGCCACCCGAGAGATCGCCGCCGAGCTCGGCGCGTCCACCGCCGGCCAGCACCTTCGCACCCTCCTGTTTGCCGATGTCGATATAGGAGAGGATTTTTGCGAGCTGCTCGCCCGAGGCCTGCGCGCCGATCATGGTGTCGGCCGCACGCGGGTCGCCCTGCTTGATCGCCGCGACACGCTTCAGCGCCCGCTCCATGAAGCGGTCATAGATGTCGGCGTGCACCAGCGCCCGGCTCGGACAGGTGCAGACCTCGCCCTGGTTCAGCGCGAACATGACGAAGCCTTCGATCGCCTTGTCGAAGAAATCGTCGTCTTCCGCGGTGACGTCGTTGAAGAAGATGTTCGGCGACTTGCCGCCCAGCTCCAGCGTGACCGGAATGAGGTTCTGGCTGGCGTATTGCATGATCAGCCGGCCCGTCGAGGTCTCGCCGGTGAAGGCGATCTTGGCGATGCGCGGGCTGGAGGCCAGCGGCTTGCCGGCCTCGAGACCAAAGCCGTTGACGATGTTGAGGACGCCTGATGGCAGTATGTCGGCGATGATCTCGGCCCAGACCATGATCGAGGCCGGGGTCTGCTCGGCGGGCTTGAGCACGACGCAATTGCCGGCGGCGAGCGCAGGCGCGAGCTTCCAGCAGGCCATCAGCAGCGGGAAGTTCCAGGGGATGATCTGGCCGACCACGCCGAGCGGCTCGTGGAAATGATAGGCGATGGTGTCGTGGTCGATCTCGCCGATCGAGCCTTCCTGGGCGCGGACGACGCCGGCAAAGTAGCGGAAGTGATCGATGGCGAGCGGGATGTCGGCGGCGCGGGTCTCACGGATCGGCTTGCCATTGTCCCAGGTCTCGGCGATGGCGAGACGCTCGAGATTTTCTTCCATGCGATCGGCGATCCGGTTCAGGACCGCGGCGCGCTCGGCGACACTGGTGCGGCCCCAGGCGGCCTTGGCCGCATGCGCCGCGTCGAGGGCCGCCTCGACGTCCTGCGCGTCGGACCGCGCGATCTTGCAGACGATTTGGCCGTTCACAGGCGAGGCGTTGTCGAAATATTTGCCTGATATCGGCGCGACGAACTTGCCGCCGATGAAATTGTCGTAGCGTTCGGCGAAGGGGACTTTGGTGACGCTGAGGAATTCCACCTTGTTCATTGATCACTCCCGATGTTTGCTGTTTGCGCAATTCGTCGCGTGCTCGCGACTTGCGCGAACGATGATGCGGGGAGCGTTTTCTGTCAGCCCAGGCAGGGGCGATGGTGGAGCGGACCTGTCGCAGTTCTGCGACAGTCGGGGGGCGAGGCAAGTGCAAGATGGAACGCTGGCCGCTCCCACAGCGTCATTGCGAGCGAAGCGAAGCAATCCAGGCTGCCTCCGCGGAGACACTCTGGATTGCTTCGTCGCAAGAGCTCCTCGCAATGACGGCTGGGAAAACCGTAGGGCCTAGTGGTTCAATTCGAACCGCTTCAGCTTCCGGTGCAGCGTGGCACGGCTTACGCCGAGGGCCTTGGCGGCTGCCGACACATTGCCGCCGGCGCGGAGCAGCGCCCGCTGCACCACCGCGCGTTGACCGCCGGCAAGATGATCGCGCGCAGTATCGCCGCCGAGCAGATCCGCCGCCGGCACCGGCTGCAATGCCCGGCCAGGAGCGATGCCGAGCGCCACCCGGGCGGAGCGGGTCGCGCCGATCACGAGATCATCGGCATCGACCGCAATGAGGCCTCCGCATTGGCCATCCGCAACTTGCGTCAGCACGATGCGGGCATGGGCGAAGGCCCGGCGGAACAGATCGGCCTCGATGCGCTTGGCCGCCTCGCCTGCCGCAAGCGCGATCAGACTGGAAAATGCATCGGTCCGGTCGGTGCGGCAGGAGGACACGTCGAGCACGCCCGCGAGCGCCGCCTCATGGTCGTAGATCGGAACGGCGCTGCAGCTCAGAAGCGTGTTGCGGGTGAAGAAATGCTGGTCGCGGTCGATCGTCAGCGGACGCTGCTCGACGAGGCAGGTGCCGATGCCGTTGGTGCCCTCGTGCTCCTCGCTCCAGAGCGCACCGGTCCACAGGCCCCAGGATTGAAACGTGGCGTCGTCCGCCGCCGTACCGCGACGATCGACCGGCACGCCCTCACCGTCGGCGAGCAGCACACAGCAGCCGCTCGCACCGACGGCCTGATAGAGCCGGTCCATCACGCCTTGCGCTGCGGCCAGGAGCGGCGCGACGCGCTCGCGCGCCTGGTGCAGCTCGGCTTCGGTCAGCCGCATCGGCGAGGTGCGGCCGCCGGGATCGAGATGATGCAATCTGGACGAACGGCGCCACGAGGCCACGAGCGCGGATCGTGCCGCCTGGCCTGACGCGATGGCGGCCTCGACACGGGCCGCGTGATGCCGGGGCATTGTCCCATTCATCACTGTTTCCTCCGGATGGCAGACTAGAACGGGCGGGCGCTGCCTGATTGATCTGCGTCAACTTCGGCGAGCGCCACGCAAGCCATGAGCCCGCTGACGCGCTGCCGTCAAGGCAACCGGTGGGTTCCGGACTTACGACCTTCGCAGGAGCCACGGACCCGGTGGTCGGATTTCGGCATCGGCTTTCGGGTCGCTTTCAAAAGCTGCGGAAAACGCTACTTCGCCGGGATCATCCGAACGAGATCGCGCGGATTGACGTAGTCGAGCTGGAAGCGCGCCCGCTCGTCCAGCATGTCGGGGTCGATCCGCTCGGATCGCAGCAGCGACACCCGCTGCTCGCTCCTGGCGCGCTCGCGCTTGAGCTGGGCCAGCTCGCTGGTCAGGGCGATGATCTCCTGGTCGAGTTCCTGGCGGGCGTTGAGGCCGTATTTGCCGGTATAGGCGTTGACGCCGAAATAGCCGACGATGGCGGCCGCCATCGCGTAGAGGGCAAGGCCGGTCAGGATCGATTTCAGGCGCGCGCGGGAGACCATCTTGGGAAGATGGGACAGGTTGGTTAAGGGAGTGCTAATTCGAGCCACTCCCCGCCCCACCCGCCCCTCATGGTGAGGAGGCGCGAAGCGCCGTCTCGAACCATGCAGGCCCGGCTGTCCCCGCGGCCATCCTTCGAGACGACCGCTTCGCGGTCTCCTCAGGATTGAAGACCTCCCGACTGGCCGCGGGGATATTTTGCTTCAGCCCTGGTGTTTCGCCACGTGCGCGGCGAAGGCGTTGATGTACTGCTGCAGCACCGTCTTCAGGGAGTCCTTGGTCAGATCTCCGTTTGCATCGAACGCATCGCCGACGGCGTTCAGGTAGATTTCAGGCTGCTGGAGCAGCGAGCCGGAAATGCCCGGCAGAATGTTCTGCAGATGCTTGGCCGCGCTGACGCCGCCGAGCGGTCCCGGCGAATTCGAGATGATGCCGACCGGCTTGCCGAGGAGCGAGCTCTTGCCATAGGGGCGCGAGGCAACGTCGATGGCGTTCTTGAGGACGCCCGGAATCGAGCGGTTGTATTCGGGGGTGATGAACAGCACGCCATTCGACTTCTGGAGCTTGTCGCGGAAGGCCAGCCAGTCCGCGGGCGGCGCACCCTCGAGGTCCTGGTTGAAGAACGAGATGCCCGCCGGCGTGATGACCTCGAGCTTGAGGGTATCAGGCGCAAGCTTGGCGAGCGCGTTGGCGATCTTCAGCGAAAAGCTCTCCTTGCGCAGGCTGCCGGCGATCGTGACGATGTTGTAGGCCATGAGATGTCCTTGAAACCTTGAGGGGAAGTGCCGGACGGCACTTAAGCGATCCGGATCGATGGATGCAAGTGCATGAATTAGCCTGATTTGGAAACCCTGTGTTTCGCGAAAGCAGACATTGGACCCGTCGCCCGGATGGAGCGCAGCGCAATCCGGGGCCGGCATAGCTTGGGGCACGACCCCGGATTACGCTTCGCTCCATCCGGGCTACAATCTCAAAACAATCGGGCCGCCAAGCGACGGCCCGATCTTTCGCCCACATGTCAAATTCAGATCAGATCGTCGGATTCCACGCCGACGGGATCAGGCGGTACTTCGCGCCGTCCTTCTGGACATGGCCGACCGAAGGGAACGTGAAGTGGAAGCCGACCACCGTCGCCTTCTCCGCCGCCGCCATGTCGTAGAATTTGTGGCGCGTCTCCTGCGCCAGCGCGGCGTCGTAGTCGAACATCACGTGCCAGTCGGGATTGCGCAGGAAGAATTCCGGGATGTTGGTGACATCCGACTGGATCAGCACCTTGGCATGGCCCGAGGCGACAGCGAACGAGGTGTGGCCCGGCGTGTGGCCCGGGGTTGCGATCGAGGTGATGCCGGGCGCGACCTCCTTGCCCCACTCGTATTTGGTGACCTTGGACTCGAGGCCGGCGAAGGTCTTCTTCACGTTGGCGAAGTAGTTCTTCATCATCGGATTGGACTCGGCCTTGGCCGCGTTCTCCTCGCTGGTCCAGAACTCCCAGTCCTTGCCCGGCACCATGATCTCGGCATTGGGGAATGCGAGCGCGCCGTCGGCAAGGCGAATGCCGTTGGTGTGATCGGGATGCAGATGCGAGAGCAGCACGATGTCGATGTTCTTCGCCTCGACGCCGGCAGCCTGGAGGTTCTGCAGCGTGCGGCCGACCGCGCCCTTGCTCGCCTCGAGATTCGCAATGCCGTTGCCGGTGTCGATCAGGACCAGCTTGGAGCCGGTGTTGATGAGCTGCGGGTTGAACGGCACCGTGACCATGCCCTTCGGCATGTAGGCTGCTTCGCCCGCGGCCAGCGCTTCGTCCTTGGGAATGTTGGCGACGAACTTGTCCGGCATCGGGAAGGTGCGCGCGCCGTCATTGATCGAGGTGCACTCGTAGCTGCCGACCTTGTAGCGATAGAAGCCCGGCGCTTGCGTGCCGGTCGGCGGCACTGAGGCATTGGCCGCGGTCGGCACGAAGCCGGATACGGCAGCCGCGCTGAGGGCGGCGGCGCCTGTGAGCAAATGACGGCGATTGAGATCAGTCATGGAGAGGTCCCCTTCTGAGCGCCCCGCGGTTTCTCCGCTTGCAATGGCGGCGGAATAATCTCCGGCTGCGCTCAGAAGGCAAGACCTTCCTTCGGTAACCTGCCGTTGCAGATCACGATTATTTATTCGGGTTGATGAGGAATTTTTCGCCGGTGGCGCGTTTGGCGTACACGGCGACGTTGGCGAGATCGAGCGCCTCGGTCAGCGAGACCACCTTGGTGTAGTGACTGGCGAAAGTGGTCTTGAGCTCGGACGCGACGCGCTGGCGCAGACGACCGATCTCGGCCGGACCGATGTTCTGGAGGAACGGCGTCAGCAGCCAGCCGCCGACGCCCCAGGTCAGACCGAAGGACCGGCTCAATTCAGTCGGCCGATTGTCGAGGCTGCCGTAGATATAGACCTGCTTGTACACGTTGGAGCCGTAGCGGCTGTATTCCTTCGCAGTCTTGTTGGCCGCAGCTTCCATGGCGGTCAGAATCTGGCTCGCCAGCTTGCCGCCGCCGATGGCATCGAAGGCGATCGTGGCGCCGGTCTCGACCAGCGCATTGGTGAGATCGTCCGTGAAATCAGGCGCGCTGGAATCCACGACGTGCTTGGCGCCGATCTTGTGCAGGATGTCGGCCTGCTCCTTGCTCCTGACGATGTTGACGAGCCCGATGCCGTCCTTGATGCAGATCTTGTTGAGCATCTGGCCGAGATTGGACGCAGCCGCCGTGTGCACGAGCGCCTTGTGGTTCTCCCGCCGCATCGTCTCAGTCATGCCGAGGGCGGTCAGCGGATTGACGAACCAGGACGCACCGTCCGCGGCCGTGGTGCCCGCCGGCAGCTCCATGACGTCGCGAACCTTCAGCACGCGATACTGCGTGTACATCGCGCCGCCGATCATCGACACCGTCTTGCCCATCAGGGCTTTCGCCGCATCCGACGAGCCCGTCTGGATCACCGTGCCGGCGCCCTCGTTGCCGACCGGCAGCGACTGATCGAGCCGGGCTCCCATCATCCGCATCGCAGCCTCCGGCATTTTCGCCGTGATGACCGGCATCTCCTTCGTGCCGGAGGCCTTGGCGGCCGACATGTCGGCCGGCCCGATCAGGAGCCCGAGATCGGAGGGGTTGATCGGGGTCGCCTCGACGCGGACCACGACCTCGTCGTCGGCCGGCTCCGGCGTCGGGACATCCACGAGGGACAATTCCAGCTCGCCGCTCTTCTTCAGCAGCGAACGCAGTTGCAGTCCGGACTTGCCATCGCTCATGTCGATCCTCCCCTGTCGGTCTTTTCGCGAGTCGAAGCGCTGGCTTATGCCAGCGCCTTCAGTGCGGCCTTGCCGCCGTACAGCGCCTGCTTGCCGAGCTGCTGCTCGATGCGCAGGAGCTGGTTGTATTTGGCGGTGCGGTCGGAACGTGCAAGGGACCCGGTCTTGATCTGACCGCAATTCGTTGCGACCGCAAGATCGGCGATAGTGGAATCCTCGGTCTCGCCCGAGCGGTGCGACATCACCGAGGTGTAGCCGGCCTTGTGCGCCATCTCGACGGCGGCGAGCGTCTCGGTCAGCGTGCCGATCTGGTTGACCTTGATCAGGATCGAGTTGGCGCGGCCGGCCTTGATGCCATCGGCGAGGCGCTTGACGTTGGTGACGAAGAGGTCGTCGCCGACCAGCTGGCACTTCGTGCCGACGAGGTCGGTGAGCTCCTTCCAGCCGTCCATGTCGTCTTCGGACATGCCGTCCTCGATGGTGACGATCGGATAGCGCGAGACGAGGTCGGCAAGGTACTTGGCCTGCTCGGAGATCGAACGGGTCTTGCCCTCGCCTTCATAGACGTATTTGCCGCCCTTGAAGAACTCGGTCGAGGCGCAGTCGAGGCCGAGCACGATATCGCTCCCCGCCTTGAAGCCGGCCTTGCCGATCGCGTTCATGACGAACTCCAGCGCGGCATCGGCCGACGGCAGGTTCGGGGCAAAGCCACCCTCGTCGCCGACATTGGTGTTGTGGCCGGCCTTCTTCAGCTCGGACTTCAACGTGTGGAAGACCTCCGCGCCGTAGCGCAGCCCCTCGGCGAAGGACGAGGCGCCGACGGGGAGGATCATGAATTCCTGGAAGTCGATCGGGTTGTCGGCATGCACGCCGCCATTGATGATGTTCATCATCGGCACCGGCAACAGGCGCGCCGAGGTGCCGCCGACATAACGGTAGAGCGGCATGTCGAGCGAGTTCGCGGCCGCCTTGGCGCAGGCGAGCGAGACGCCGAGGATTGCGTTGGCCCCGAGCCGGCTCTTGTTCGCTGTGCCGTCGAGGTCGATCATGATCTGGTCGATCTGGGCCTGCTGCTCGACATCGAGGCCGCTCAGGGCCTCGAAGATCTCGCCGTTCACGGCGCCGACGGCCTTGGTGACGCCCCTGCCGAGATAGCGGGCCTTGTCGCCGTCGCGCAGTTCCACGGCCTCATGGGCCCCCGTAGACGCGCCGGAGGGCACGGCAGCGCGGCCGAGCGCGCCATCCTCCAGCACGACATCGACCTCGACGGTGGGATTGCCCCGGCTATCGAGGATTTCGCGGCCGATGATGTCAATGATGGCGGTCATGATGTGCACTTCCGTTCGTTAGGTTTGATCGGTTCGCCGCGGGTCTTACACGGGCCGCAAGCAAATGTGAACGCTTGGACCGCGTGCTTCGACTGACGCGTGAAGCGGCCGGGGCTAAGCTTGAAATCAACTGATCTGCGCGTCCAACCTCAATCTGAACCAGCCGGGGTAACGCCATGAATCGCCGCCAATTTCTCGCCTCGACTGCCGCCCTGTTGGTGACCCGCCCAGGTTTTGCCCAAGAGGCCCCATTCCGGACGAAATATTTCCCGATCAGTGCGGGCATCGGCCTGCACGATCTCGCACCCGCCCCTGACGGTTTGGTCTGGTTCACGGCGCAGGGCAAGGGCCTGCTCGGCAGACTCGATCCCCGGGATGGCCGTTTCAAGACGGTCAGCCTCGGTCAGGGCGCCGCCCCGCATGGCGTGACGATCGGCCCCGACGGCGCGCCCTGGATCACCGAGGGCGGCCAGAACGCGATCGCGCGGGTCGATCCGTCCGATCTCAAAGTTACGCTGTACCGCCTGCCGGAAAAATTCGCCTCCGCCAATCTCAACACCGGCGTGTTCGACAAGGAAGGCACTTATTGGTTCACCGGCCAGTCCGGCTATTACGGCCGGCTCGCGCCGAAGTCTGGCGAAATGAATGTGTTCAGGGCGCCCAAAGGCGTTGGCCCCTACGGCATCACGGTGACGCCCAAGGGCGATATCTGGTACGCCTCGCTCGCCGGCAGCTACATCGCGAAGATTGATCGCGCGACGGGTAATGCCGCAATGGTCGAGCCGCCGACGCCAGGCGCGGGCTCGCGGCGCGTGTGGTCGGACTCGAAAAGCCGGATCTGGGTCAGCGAGTGGAACAGTGGCCATGTCTCGGTGCACGATCCCGCCGATGGGTCGTGGAAGACGTGGAAGCTGCCGGGCGAGCGTCCCCGCGCCTATGCCGTCTTCGTCGACGACAAGGACAAGGTCTGGCTGACCGACTTCTCCGCCAACGCCATCGTCCGCTTCGATCCTGCTACGGAGAAATTCAACGTGTTCGCCAGCGACAAGGCCAATGCCGCCGTGCGCCAGCTGGACGGCAGGCCGGGCGAGCTCTGGGGCTGCGAGTCCGGCAACGACCGGATCGTCATGGTCCAGACCCTCGCCGCCGGTTGACGGCAGCGGCATTTACGTCCATCCCGGCACCCTCTAGAGCGCGACCTTATCGCGCTCTAGCCGTTTTTTGACTGAGCATGATCTTTCGGAAAACCGGTACCCACTTTGCGCTAACGCGGCCCTCCGGGTCCGGATCTGCTCCACAGGATGTGACGACGATGGCGAAGAAATCCCTCCAGCTCGGCCGTGCGGTCGACTGGCCGCACACACCGGAAGACGCTCAGCTCGACCGCGTGCCCAATCCGCAAAAGGGCACCGACTATCTGGTGCGTTTCACCGTGCCGGAATTCACCTCGCTCTGCCCGGTCACGGGACAGCCGGATTTCGCGCATCTGATGATCGACTACGCGCCGGGGGCGTGGCTGCTGGAGTCGAAATCGCTCAAGCTTTACATCGCGAGCTTCCGCAATCACGGCGCCTTCCACGAGGACTGCACCGTCATGATCGGCAAGCGCATTGCGAGCGAGATCAAGCCGAAATGGCTGCGCATCGGCGGCTATTGGTATCCGCGCGGCGGCATTCCGATCGATGTGTTCTGGCAGACCGGCCGCGCGCCGAAGGGCCTCTGGCTGCCCGAGCAGGGCGTCGCGCCGTATCGCGGGCGGGGATGAGCCGCGCATCCTGCGTTCGCGATCACCACGCGTACCGCACCACGCCCTTGCCTGCGTAGGATCGCGTGACGCCGGAGAATTCACCCTCGAACGTACCGGCGGCCGACCACCCGTTCAGCCACTTCTTCTCGACCGATCCTGTCACCAGCGCGGAGTCCGAGGCCATGGCCGCGCCATTCACGACGAAGCTTGCACCGGGCAACGTCTGGAACGTGGCGCCAATGGCACGGTCGGGATTGAAATCATGCGCCCAGGCAAGCCGCCCGCGCAGGGTGACGATGCCGTCGGCCTGGGCGAAGGATTTGTCGGTGCGCAGGCCGAGCTCTGTGCGGGTGTCGGTGGCGCTCTTGGCGCCGTAGGCCAGCGCGAACGTGTTGCTGCCGACGATGGCCTGCTCGGCATAGGCCGGCAGATCGAACGTCGTGAACTGCGCTGCGGCGTAAGGCGTGAGGCCGACGCCCTGCGTGACGAAGCGATAGCCGCCCTCGAGCCGGCCGGAATATGTGTTGGCGTTGAACTCCGCACGCAGGCGATCGACGCCGGCAACCGTCACGGTGCGATCGGTGGTGATGTCCTGCCAGCCATAGGCCAGCGCGCCGGTGATGTAGGCAGGCCCGATGATGTGCCGGAAGAAGGCGCCGGCCTGGAACAGGTCGGATCGCCCGCCGCCGAGGGCATTCGCCACGGTGAAGTTGGTGCCGCCGCCGGCGAGCGCGAAGCCGACCAGCGTATCGCGGGAGATGCGATAATCCGCACCGACAGCGGTGCCATAGAGATTGCTTGTGGTGGTGTTGGACCCGACCACTGTGCGGCCGTCAGTCTGCTGCGCGCCGCCGAAGCCCGCCGCCCAGACGCTCCAGCGCTGCTCGAACGACGGCGCGATCGGGGCCTTGGTGTAGATCGCAGCCAGCGCGTCGTTCGGCTTGCGCGTCCGCGCGTAAGCCAGGGCTGTCTCGTCCGTATAGGCATTCGGCGCGCCGCCCGCACTGACGGGATCGCCGCGGCCCGCGATGAACGGATCCGTCATCACGCCCATGAACTGGTTCATCGCGTTGAACGTCGTCTGCTGCGGCGCGCTGCCGACCTCGCCGGAGAGCTGAGTTAGGCCGGTGGGCGTAAGACTTCCGAACACCATCGGGATGGTGCCGTTTGTGTTGAAGAAGTTGATGATAGCGTTGCCGACGTTCTGCTGGTTACCGTTGAGGTTGCCGGACGGCGGCGCGAAATTCAGCGCAAGATTCAGATAGGCATGGGTGCTGTCATAGCTCAGCGTCGTGTGGAAGCCCGACGGCAGGCCAGTGTTGGCCACGGTGGGATCGAACGTGCCGGCGATGCTGCTCGCAGTCAGGATCATGTACTGCTTGGCGACGTAAGAGCCGGCGGCAAAATGCGCACCCACGATGGCGCCGTTAGGTGCTGCGTTTCCGGTCACATTGGCAAAGCTGGAGGTTGAGGGATCGACGAAAACACTGAACAGGGCCCCTGACTGCATCGTGAGGCTTGCCACGGTCATGGAGGTTCCCGGCCCGCCCGCGCCACCCGGCGAGAAAATGCCGCCCGCGTTGACTTGGAGCGCCCCCACAGTGCCGGTGCCGGCCAACGCTGCAGTCGCGTTCACCGTGGTGAGGCTCGATGACATCGAGCCATCGACAACGAGCGTGCCACCGTTGACCGTCGTCGTGCCGGT